>NZ_CP166792.1:0-4800000 GCF_059695905.1 Pseudomonas sp. LBUM1663
GTGTCAGTGGAACTTTGGCAGCAGTGCGTGGAGCTTTTGCGCGATGAGCTGCCTGCCCAACAATTCAACACTTGGATCCGTCCACTACAGGTCGAAGCCGAAGGCGACGAGTTGCGTGTCTACGCACCGAATCGTTTTGTTCTCGACTGGGTCAACGAAAAGTACCTGGGCCGCGTTCTTGAGCTGCTGGATGAGCATGGCAATGGCATGGCGCCTGCGCTTTCCTTATTAATAGGCAGTAAACGCAGTTCGGCACCGCGTGCGGCACCGAACGCACCGTTGGCCGCCGCGGCTTCCCAGGCTCAGGCCGCTCAAGCGCCTGTCAGCGCTCCGGCGCAAGCCCCGACGACCGCACCAACCAAACGTGCGACACAAAAAGTGGCCGAGGTCAGTGAAGAGCCGTCTCGCGACAGCTTCGACCCGATGGCCGGCGCCAGTTCGCAACAGGCTCCTATTCGCTCCGAGCAGCGCACGGTGCAAGTCGAAGGCGCGCTCAAGCACACCAGTTACCTGAACCGAACCTTCACCTTCGAAAACTTTGTCGAGGGTAAGTCCAACCAGCTGGCCCGGGCTGCGGCCTGGCAGGTAGCGGATAACCCCAAGCACGGTTACAACCCCCTCTTCCTTTATGGCGGCGTCGGCTTGGGTAAGACCCACTTGATGCACGCTGTGGGTAACCATCTATTAAAGAAGAACCCGAATGCCAAGGTCGTGTACCTGCACTCGGAGCGATTCGTCGCCGACATGGTCAAGGCCCTGCAGCTGAACGCGATCAACGAGTTCAAACGCTTCTACCGTTCGGTCGATGCGCTGCTGATCGATGACATTCAGTTCTTCGCCCGAAAAGAGCGGTCCCAGGAAGAGTTTTTCCACACCTTCAACGCCCTGCTTGAAGGTGGCCAGCAGGTCATTCTCACCAGTGACCGCTACCCGAAAGAAATTGAAGGCCTTGAAGAGCGCCTCAAATCCCGCTTCGGCTGGGGCCTGACGGTCGCCGTCGAGCCGCCGGAGCTGGAAACCCGTGTCGCGATCCTGATGAAAAAGGCCGATCAGGCCAAAGTCGATCTGCCACACGATGCGGCGTTCTTTATTGCCCAGCGTATCCGCTCCAACGTCCGTGAGCTGGAAGGCGCGCTTAAACGCGTGATCGCACACTCGCACTTCATGGGCCGCGACATCACCATCGAGTTGATTCGCGAATCCCTGAAAGACCTGTTGGCGCTGCAAGACAAACTGGTCTCTGTGGATAACATTCAGCGCACGGTCGCTGAGTACTACAAGATCAAGATTTCCGATCTGCTGTCCAAGCGTCGTTCACGCTCGGTTGCACGTCCGCGTCAGGTTGCAATGGCGTTGTCCAAAGAGTTGACTAACCACAGCCTGCCGGAAATCGGCGATGTGTTTGGCGGCCGCGACCACACGACCGTTTTGCACGCCTGCCGCAAGATCAACGAACTTAAGGAATCCGACGCGGACATCCGCGAGGACTACAAGAACCTGCTGCGTACACTGACCACTTGATGAACACCAGCGCAGCTTATTAAGGCAAGGGACTAGACCATGCATTTCACCATTCAACGCGAAGCCCTGTTGAAACCCCTGCAACTGGTCGCAGGCGTCGTCGAGCGCCGACAGACCTTGCCGGTGCTCTCCAACGTGCTGCTGGTTGTCGAAGGCCAGCAATTGTCGCTGACCGGTACCGACCTGGAAGTCGAGCTGGTCGGTCGTGTGCAACTCGAAGAGCCTGCGGACCCGGGTTCCATCACCGTGCCTGCGCGCAAGCTGATGGACATCTGCAAGAGCTTGCCGAATGATGCGCTGATCGACATCAAGGTCGACGAACAGAAGCTTGTGGTGAAGGCTGGCCGTAGCCGCTTCACCCTGTCGACCCTGCCGGCCAACGATTTCCCTACGGTCGAAGAAGGCCCAGGCTCGCTGACTTGCAGCCTGGAGCAGAGCAAACTGCGTCGTTTGATCGAACGCACCAGCTTCGCCATGGCCCAGCAGGACGTACGGTATTACCTGAACGGCATGCTGTTGGAAGTGTCCGAAGGCATCATCCGCGCCGTGGCCACCGACGGTCACCGTCTGGCCATGTGCTCGATGAAGGCCGATATCGGTCAGCCGGATCGTCACCAAGTCATCGTGCCGCGCAAGGGTATCCTTGAACTCGCGCGTTTGCTGACCGAGCCGGACGGCATCGTCAGCATCGTGCTGGGTCAACACCACATCCGCGCGACCACCGGCGAGTTCACGTTCACGTCGAAACTGGTCGACGGCAAATTCCCTGACTACGAGCGCGTGCTGCCGAAAGGCGGCGACAAGCTGGTACTCGGTGATCGCCAAGCCCTGCGTGAAGCGTTCAGCCGTACAGCGATCCTGTCCAACGAGAAGTACCGCGGTATCCGACTGCAATTGGCCAACGGTCAGCTGAAGATCCAGGCGAACAACCCGGAGCAGGAAGAAGCTGAAGAAGAAGTGGGCGTTGAGTACAACGGCGGCAATCTGGAAATCGGCTTCAACGTGAGCTATCTGCTCGACGTGCTGGGCGTGATGACCACTGAGCAGGTTCGCCTGATCCTGTCCGACTCGAACAGCAGTGCGCTGGTGCAAGAGTCCGACAACGACGACTCGGCCTACGTTGTCATGCCGATGCGTCTGTAATCATGCTCAGCAGAAGCTAGATGTCTTTAAGTCGCGTCTCGGTCACCGCGGTGCGCAATCTGCACCCGGTGACCTTCTCCCCCTCCCCCCGAATCAATATTCTTTACGGCGCCAACGGCAGCGGCAAAACCAGTGTTCTGGAAGCCATTCACCTGCTGGGGCTTGCCCGTTCGTTTCGTAGCACCCGATTGTTGCCCGTCATTCAGTACGAGCAACTGGCGTGCACGGTGTTTGGGCAGGTTGAGTTGGCCGAGGGCGGACACAGCGCCTTGGGGATATCTCGCGACCGACAGGGGGAGTTCCAGATTCGTATCGACGGTCAGAATGCCCGCAGTGCGGCGCAACTGGCAGAGATCCTGCCGCTTCAGTTGATTAACCCGGACAGCTTCCGCTTGCTGGAAGGCGCACCGAAGATTCGTCGGCAGTTTCTCGACTGGGGCGTGTTCCACGTGGAACCGCGATTCATGTCCACCTGGCAGCGCTTGCAGAAGGCCCTGCGCCAGAGAAACTCTTGGCTGCGGCATGGTACACTTGACGCCGTTTCGCAAGCGGTTTGGGACAGGGAACTGTGCCAGGCCAGCGCTGAAATAGATGAATACCGCCGCGCTTACATCAAAGCCTTGAAACCAGTCTTTGAACAGACCTTGAGCGAACTGGTTGAGCTCGAGGGTTTGACGCTCAGCTATTACCGCGGTTGGGACAAGGACCGGGAGTTAAGTGCAGTGCTCGCCGGGTCCCTTCAGCGGGATCAGCAAATGGGTCATACCCAAGCCGGACCACAACGTGCTGATTTGCGACTTAGATTGGGCGCACATAACGCCGCGGACATCTTGTCCCGTGGTCAGCAGAAGTTGGTGGTCTGTGCATTGCGGATTGCCCAAGGGCATCTGGTGAGCCAGGCCCGACGTGGCCAGTGTATTTATCTGGTGGATGACCTGCCGTCTGAACTGGACGAGCACCACCGTCGCGCACTTTGCCGCTTGCTGGAAGACTTACGCTGCCAGGTATTTATCACCTGTGTAGATCATGAATTATTGAGGGAAGGCTGGCAGACGGAAACGCCAGTCGCTCTGTTCCACGTGGAACAGGGCCGTATCACCCAGACCCACGACCATCGGGAGTGAAGGCATTGAGCGAAGAAAATACGAATACCTACGACTCAACGAGCATTAAAGTGCTGAAAGGCCTGGATGCCGTCCGTAAACGTCCCGGTATGTACATTGGTGACACCGACGATGGTAGCGGTCTGCACCACATGGTCTTCGAGGTAGTCGACAACTCCATCGATGAAGCGCTCGCTGGCCACTGCGACGACATCAGCATCATCATCCACCCGGATGAGTCCATCACCGTTCGCGACAACGGCCGTGGCATCCCGGTAGACGTGCACAAAGAAGAAGGCGTTTCCGCGGCCGAGGTCATCATGACCGTGCTGCACGCCGGCGGTAAGTTCGATGATAACTCCTACAAAGTATCCGGCGGTCTGCACGGTGTAGGTGTTTCGGTGGTCAACGCTCTGTCCGAAGAACTGGTCCTGACCGTTCGCCGCAGCGGCAAGATCTGGGAACAGACTTACATTCATGGTGTTCCGAAAGAACCGATGAAAATCGTCGGTGAGAGCGAAACCACCGGCACCCAGATCCACTTCAAACCATCCGATCTGACCTTCAAGAATATCCACTTCAGCTGGGACATCCTGGCCAAGCGGATCCGTGAACTGTCCTTCCTCAACTCCGGTGTCGGTATCGTCCTCAAGGATGAACGCAGCGGCAAGGAAGAGCTGTTCAAGTATGAAGGTGGCCTGCGTGCGTTCGTTGAATACCTGAACACCAACAAGACTCCGGTCAACCAGGTGTTCCACTTCAACATCCAGCGCGAAGACGGCATCGGCGTGGAAATCGCCCTGCAGTGGAATGACAGCTTCAACGAGAACCTGTTGTGCTTCACCAACAACATTCCACAGCGCGATGGCGGTACTCACTTGGTGGGTTTCCGCTCCGCACTGACGCGTAACCTGAACACCTACATCGAAGCGGAAGGCCTGGCGAAGAAGCACAAAGTCGCGACCACCGGTGACGATGCCCGTGAAGGCCTGACCGCGATCATTTCGGTGAAAGTACCAGATCCGAAGTTCAGCTCCCAGACCAAAGACAAGCTGGTTTCTTCCGAAGTGAAGACTGCGGTCGAACAGGAAATGGGCAAGTACTTCTCCGACTTCCTGCTGGAAAACCCGAACGAAGCCAAACTGGTCGTCGGCAAGATGATCGACGCGGCTCGTGCGCGTGAAGCGGCGCGTAAAGCCCGTGAGATGACCCGTCGCAAAGGCGCGCTGGATATCGCCGGCCTGCCGGGCAAACTGGCTGACTGCCAGGAAAAAGACCCTGCCCTGTCTGAACTGTACCTCGTGGAAGGTGACTCTGCTGGCGGCTCCGCCAAGCAGGGTCGCAACCGCCGGACCCAGGCCATCCTGCCGTTGAAAGGCAAGATCCTGAACGTCGAGAAGGCGCGTTTCGACAAGATGATCTCTTCGCAAGAAGTGGGCACCTTGATCACCGCCCTGGGCTGCGGCATCGGCCGCGATGAGTACAACATCGCCAAGCTGCGTTACCACAACATCATCATCATGACCGATGCTGACGTCGACGGTTCGCACATCCGTACCCTGCTGCTGACCTTCTTTTTCCGTCAGTTGCCGGAGCTGATCGAGCGCGGCTACATCTACATCGCGCAGCCGCCGCTGTACAAGGTCAAGAAAGGCAAGCAAGAGCAATACATCAAAGACGACGACGCCATGGAAGAGTACATGACGCAGTCGGCCCTGGAAGACGCGAGCCTGCACCTGAACGAGGATGCCCCGGGTATTTCCGGACCTGCCCTCGAGCGTCTGGTGAATGACTTCCGTCTGGTAATGAAGACCCTCAAGCGTCTGTCGCGCCTGTACCCACAGGAACTGACCGAGCACTTCATCTACCTGCCGGCTGTCAGCCTGGAGCAATTGTCCGATCACGCAGCGATGCAGGATTGGATGGCCAAGTATGAAGTTCGTCTGCGCACTGTCGAGAAGTCTGGCCTGGTCTATAAAGCCAGCCTGCGTGAAGACCGTGAACGTAACGTCTGGCTGCCAGAGGTCGAACTGATCTCCCACGGTCTGTCGAACTACGTCACCTTCAACCGAGACTTCTTCGGCAGCAACGATTACAAAACCGTTGTATCCCTGGGCGCTCAACTGAGCACCTTGCTGGACGACGGTGCGTACATCCAGCGTGGCGAGCGCAAGAAGCCGGTCACCGAGTTCAAGGAAGCCCTTGAATGGCTGATGGCTGAAAGCACCAAGCGTCACACCATCCAGCGATACAAAGGTCTGGGTGAGATGAACCCGGATCAGCTGTGGGAAACCACTATGGACCCAAGCCAGCGCCGGATGCTCAAAGTGACCATCGAAGACGCCATTGGCGCAGACCAGATCTTCAACACCCTGATGGGTGATGCGGTCGAACCTCGTCGTGACTTCATCGAAAGCAATGCCTTGGCGGTGTCCAACCTGGATTTCTGATCCGGCAGCGAACTGCTAAATGAAAAAGGCCAACGCTCAGCGTTGGCCTTTTTTTATACCTTTAAAAATGATCGCGCAGAGAAAAACATCGCAAATCGCAGGCATAAAAAAACCGGCTATATCAGCCGGTTTTTTTGCGCCCAAAAAAAACTTATGCACCATTTCCATAGTTTTATGAGCTTAAGAAATATGTATATAAATCATAAAGATACGATCATAAAACGTTAATTTTCGGTAAAACGGTACACAGGTTATCCACAGAATCTCAGACAGCGACTTGATCGTTGGCCGATGGGGCAGCAGGAGCGGCTGGAAGCGAACCCATTTCCCGTTGCATCTGCTCGTTCCAGCTCTGCACCCGGTCATTCAGATCGGCAATGGCGCGCGGCCCACTGCCCACGGCGTACATCGGCTCGCCGATGATGACGGTGATGACGCCTTGCTTCTTTACCCAACCGGTTTTCGGCCAGAACTTGCCCGCATTGTGCGCAATCGGCAGGACCGGAAGTGCGGCATTGACCGCCAACGCGGTGCCACCGCGTGAGAACTTGCCGATGGTGCCATACGGAACGCGAGTCCCTTCGGGGAAGATCAGCACCCAGACGCCATCCTTCAGCAATTCATTGCCTTTCTTCGCCACATGCTTGAGCGCGGCTTTCGGATTGTCGCGGTCGATGGCGATCGGCCGCAGCATGGCCATGGCCCAGCCGAAGAAGGGCACGAAAAGCAATGAGCGCTTGAGCACCTGGCTCAACGGCTCGAAGTAGGCGGAGAGGAAGAAGGTCTCCCAGGTGCTCTGGTGGTTCGACTGAATCACGCAAGGCTGGTCTGGCACGTTTTCGGCGCCCTTCACTTCGTAGCTGATGCCCAGAAACACTTTGCTCAGCCACAAGGCGCAGCGGCACCAGTACACGTTGATGAAGCGATACCGCGCCTTGAACGGCAGAAACGGCGCGATAAAAAAGCTCAGGCTGCACCAAAGAAAGGAGCTGGTGCCCAGCAGCAGGTAAAAGAGGAAGGTTCTGATGGCCTGCAGTATCGACATGGCGACATTTACCGTTGCGGGCACTGCCCGCCTATTCAAGCGCACTCCCGATCAATCCTTGGTCAGGAACAATCGAAGCACTCTAATTGTGGATAAGTTCTGCGGCAATCGCCGCCAGATCGTCAAATATCAAGGTGCCTACCGGTAGGGTCTTGCCCAAAGTCTTTTCGCCTTTCCCGGTCCTTACTAAAACTGGCTGAGAATCGACGGCTTTTGCGGCTTCCAGGTCACCAAGACTGTCGCCGACGAACCATAAATCAGTCAGCGATACGTTGTAATGAGCGGCGATGGTTTTCAACATACCGGGTTTCGGCTTGCGGCAATCGCAGCCGTCGTCCGGCCCGTGCGGGCAGTAGACGATCAGCCCGACCTCGCCTCCCTGTTCCGCCACCAACGAGCGCAAGCGCTCGTGCATGGCGTCCAGGGTCGCGATGTCGTAAAAGCCACGAGCGATGCCCGACTGGTTGGTAGCCACCGCCACCGTCCAGCCGGCCTTGCTCAACTGCGCGATGGCATCGATCGATCCGGGGAGCGGAATCCACTCCTCCACCGACTTGATGTAAGCGTCGGAGTCGTAATTGATCACCCCGTCCCGATCGAGAATCAGCAGTTTCAACAGCAGTCCCTCAGCCCAGCATCGAAATGTCGGCAACGCCGAGGAACAGCCCACGCAGTCGCGCCAGCAATGCGTAACGGTTGGCGCGGACCTTGGCGTCTTCAGCGTTGACCATCACGGCCTCGAAGAACGCATCAACCGGCTCGCGCAAGGCAGCCAGACGGGCCAGCGATTCGCTGTACTGACGCGCAGCGGCCATTGGCTGCACAGCCTGGTCAGCCTGCTGGATCGCCGAGTACAGGGAGAACTCGTTGGCGTTGTCGAAGTACTTGGCTTCCACGACCGAAGGAATAGAGCCTTCCACCTTGCTCAGCAAGTTCGAAACGCGTTTGTTCACTGCGGCCAGGGCTGCAGCTTCCGGCAATTTGCGGAACGCTTCCACGGCTTGTACGCGCTGATCGAAGTCCAGGGCAGAACCCGGCTTCAGGGCACGGACCGACAGGTAAGTCCCGACGTCCACGCCTTCGTCTTCGTAACGGGCACGCAGACGGTCGAAGATGAACTCCAGTACCGAATCGTTGAGGCCGGCAGCCTTAACCTTGGCGCCGAACGCATTCACGGCGAATGCCACGGCGTCGTTCAGGTCGAGGTCGAGCTTCTTGTCGATCAGGATGCGCAACACGCCGAGTGCAGCACGACGCAGGGCATACGGGTCTTTGCTGCCGGTAGGCAACATGCCAATACCGAAGATACCGACAAGGGTATCGAGTTTGTCGGCGATGGCCACGGCCGCACCGGTCAGGGTGGTCGGCAGTTCAGCACCGGCGCCGCGCGGCATGTACTGCTCGTTCAGGGCCAGTGCGACTTCTTCCGGCTCGCCGTCGTTGAGGGCGTAGTAGTAACCGGCGACGCCTTGCATCTCCGGGAACTCACCGACCATCTCGGTCGCCAAGTCGCATTTGGACAGCAGGCCGGCACGGGAAGCCCAGGCTGCGTTGCCGCCAATGCGTTGCGCGATGAACGCTGCGAGTTTGGAAACGCGCTCGGCCTTGTCGTAGACGCTGCCCAGTTTTTCCTGGAACACGACGTTTTGCAGGCGCAGGTTGAAGTCTTCGAGTTTCTGCTTCTTGTCTTGCTTGAAGAAGAACTCGGCGTCGGTCAGGCGTGGGCGAACCACTTTCTCGTTACCGGCGATGATCTGCTGCGGGTCTTTGCTTTCGATGTTGGCTACGGTGATGAAACGTGGCAGCAACTTGCCGTCGGCATCCAGCAGGCAGAAGTACTTCTGGTTGTCCTGCATGGTGGTGATCAGGGCTTCTTGCGGCACGTCGAGGAAACGTTCCTCGAACGAGCACACCAGCGGCACCGGCCATTCAACCAGCGCGGTCACTTCGTCGAGCAAGGCAGGAGGAACGATGGCAGTACCTTCCTGCATCGTCGCCAGCTCTTCGGTGCGCTTGCTGATCAGTTCGCGACGCTCGTTGGCGTCGGCAAGCACATACGCGGCACGCAGGTCGGTCAGGTAATTGGCCGGCGAGGTGATGCGCACGCTTTCCGGGTGATGGAAGCGGTGACCACGGGAATCACGACCGGACTTCTGGGCGAGGATCGTGCAATCGATGACCTGGTCACCGAACAGCATTACCAGCCACTGGGTCGGGCGAACGAACTCTTCCTTGCGAGCGCCCCAGCGCATGCGCTTCGGGATTGGCAGGTCGTTCAGCGAATCTTCAACGATGGTCGGCAACAGGCTCGCGGTCGGTTTGCCGGCGATGCTTTGGCTGTAGCGCAGTTTCGGGCCGCTCTGATCGATTTCGCTCAGGTCGACGCCGCACTTCTTGGCGAAGCCCAGGGCCGCTTGAGTCGGGTTGCCTTCGGCATCGAACGCGGCCTGACGTGGAGGGCCGTCGAGGTTGACGCTGCGATCCGGTTGTTGGGTGGCCAGCGAGGTGATCAGCACAGCCAGACGACGTGGTGCGGCGTAGACGGTTTTGGTCTCGTAGTTCAGGCCAGCGGCTTGCAGGCCCTTGTCGATACCGGCCAGGAACGCGTCGGCCAGGGTGTTCAGGGCTTTGGGTGGCAGTTCTTCGGTGCCCAGTTCAACCAGAAAATCTTGAGCACTCATTGTGCAGCCTCCAGCTTGGCCAGTACTTCGTCACGCAGATCCTGGGTCGCCATCGGGAAGCCCAGCTTGGCGCGAGCTAGTAGGTAGGCTTGTGCAACGGAACGCGCCAGGGTGCGCACACGCAGGATGTATTGCTGACGCGCGGTCACCGAGATCGCCCGGCGCGCATCGAGCAGGTTGAAGGTATGGGAGGCCTTCAACACCATTTCGTAGCTCGGCAACGGCAGCGGCTGGTCGAGTTCGATCAGGCGCTTGGCTTCGCTTTCGTAGAAGTCGAATAGTTCGAACAGCTTCTCGACGTTCGCGTGTTCGAAGTTGTAGGTCGACTGCTCCACTTCGTTCTGGTGGAACACGTCGCCGTAGGTCACTTTGCCCATTGGGCCGTCAGCCCAGACCAGGTCGTAGACCGAGTCCACGCCTTGCAGGTACATGGCCAGACGCTCGAGACCGTAAGTGATCTCGCCGGTTACCGGGTAGCACTCGATGCCGCCCGCTTGCTGGAAGTAAGTGAATTGCGTCACTTCCATGCCATTGAGCCAGACTTCCCAGCCCAGACCCCAGGCGCCCAGTGTCGGCGATTCCCAGTTGTCTTCGACGAAGCGGATGTCGTGGACCAAAGGGTCCAGGCCAACGTGCTTGAGGGAGCCCAGATACAGTTCCTGGAAGTTGTCCGGGTTCGGCTTCAGGACTACCTGGAACTGGTAGTAGTGCTGCAGACGGTTCGGGTTTTCGCCGTAGCGGCCGTCAGTCGGGCGACGACTGGGCTGCACATAAGCGGCGTTCCAGGTTTCCGGGCCAATGGCGCGCAGGAATGTAGCGGTGTGGAAAGTGCCGGCGCCTACTTCCATATCGTAGGGCTGAAGTACCACACAACCTTGCTCGGCCCAGTATTGCTGGAGGGCGAGGATCAAGTCTTGGAAGGTACGCACGGCTGGCGTAGGCTGGCTCACGAAATTCACCTGTTTCTTGGGCTGCGATTTAAAGAGCGGGAGTATACCCGATTCGGTCCTGCGCACGCCCCCTGGAGCCTTATGCCACGCTGCTTTTGGTGTTCCGAAGATCCGCTGTACATGGCTTATCACGATCAGGAGTGGGGCACGCCGCTACGCGATGCGCAGGGTTTGTTCGAGTTGCTTTTGCTCGAAGGGTTCCAGGCCGGCCTTTCCTGGATCACCGTGCTGCGTAAACGTGAGCGATATCGCGAGGTATTGTTCGGCTTCGACGTACAACGGGTGGCGCAGATGAGCGACGCGGAAATCGATGAATTGATGCTCGATCCGGGCATCATTCGCAATCGCCTCAAACTCAATGCGGCCCGTCGCAACGCCCAAGCCTGGCTGGCGCTGGAGGACCCGGTAGCATTTCTCTGGTCCTTCGTCGGCGGAACGCCCGTGATCAATCATTTCAAGGATCGCACCGAGGTGCCGGCGGTCACGCCGACTGCGGTGGAGATGAGCAAAGGCCTGAAAAAGGCCGGCTTCACGTTCGTCGGTCCGACCATTTGCTACGCGCTGATGCAGGCCTCGGGCATGGTCATGGACCATACGCAAGACTGCGACCGCTACGCTCAGCTCGCCAACGGCGGTTAGAATGGCCGCCTCGCGCACAGCACAAGATCAGGAGTGACCTGTGGATAAGTTTAAAGGCGCCTTGCTGGTAGGCGCTCTGCGGCTGTTTGCCCTGCTCCCGTGGCGGGCTGTGCAAGCCGTGGGCTCGGCCATTGGCTGGGTCATGTGGAAAACCCCCAACCGTTCCCGCGATGTGGTGCGGATCAACCTCGCCAAGTGCTTCCCCGAAATGGACCCGGCTGAACGCGAGCGTCTGGTCGGCCAGAGCCTGAAAGACATCGGCAAGTCCCTGACCGAAAGCGCATGCGCCTGGATCTGGCCGGCCCAGCGTTCCATCGACCTGGTGCGTGAAGTCGAAGGTCTCGACGTGTTGAAGGACGCCCTCGCTTCCGGCAAAGGCGTGGTTGGCATCACCAGCCACCTGGGCAACTGGGAAGTGTTGAACCACTTCTATTGCAACCAGTGCAAACCGATCATTTTCTATCGCCCGCCAAAATTGAAGGCTGTGGATGATTTGCTGCGCAAACAGCGCGTGCAATTGGGCAACCGCGTGGCCGCGTCCACCAAGGAAGGCATCCTCAGCGTCATCAAGGAAGTGCGCAAAGGTGGTGCAGTGGGCATTCCCGCTGACCCGGAACCGGCCGAATCCGCCGGAATCTTCGTGCCGTTCTTCGCCACCCAGGCGCTGACCAGCAAGTTCGTCCCGAACATGCTCGCCGGCGGTAAAGCGGTTGGCGTCTTCCTGCACGCCCTGCGGCTGCCGGACGGTTCAGGTTACAAAGTGATCCTGGAAGCCGCGCCCGAAGCCATGTACAGCACCGATACCGAAACGTCGTGCGCAGCCATGAGCCAGGTGGTCGAGCGGTATGTGCGGGCCTATCCGAGCCAGTACATGTGGAGCATGAAGCGCTTCAAGAAGCGGCCACCGGGTGAAGAACGTTGGTATTGACATAAATGGCACGATCTGTGGATAACCTGACCTTGTAGGAGCGAGGCTTGCCCGCGAAGAGGTCATCACCTTCAGCATTGATGTTGGATGGGATATCGCCTTCGCAGGCAAGCCTCGCTCCTACAGGTTCGCGTTATCCACAACCCACGTTCAGCAAGGGCGCAAAAGATGTCCGAACACCGCAAATCGTTTCGCATCAAGATCACGCACGAAAGCTTCGGCGAATGCCTCGGCCAGACGCGTAACCTCTCGGCCACGGGTGTCTACGTCAAGCATCCGGGCTTGTCGTCGTTGCCTAAAGGCGCGGTCGTGTACGGGCAGGTACAAGACTTACCCACAGGTGCGCCGCGAGTGCGCATGGAAGTGGTGCTGGTGGACGCCGATGGTATCGGCCTGCGCTACCTCTGATCAGTGTGCCTGGCGCTCAAGCTTCTTCAGAAACACCGTCATCTCCTTCTCTGCCTGCTTGTCGCCATGGGTGCGGGCGGCTTCCAGGCCCTGCTCCCACGCCTGACGCGCAGCCGCAAAGTCTGCCAGCGCCAGATGGGCCTTGCCTAAGAGCTTCCAGGCGGCCGAATACTTCGGATCGAATTCGACGCAGCGCTGGAAATGCTCGGCGGCCTTGGCGTTTTCCCCAAGATCCATATAACCCTTCCCCAAGCCGAAGCGCAGCAAAGAGTTATCCACACCCTTGGCGAGCATTTTTTCCAGGGATTCGAGCATGAGTGGATTCCTTGTTGAGGTGTGTCAGGGGATGGATCCGTTTCAGTTAGATCGCCATCGCGAGCAGGCTCGCTCCCACAGTAGATCTTCAGTGGACACAAAATTGTGTACGCCCGAGAACCCCTGTGGGAGCGAGCCTGCTCGCGATGAGGCCAGACCATCTACCGCATTTTCTGGATCAGAAAAAGCTCAAACCCACATGGAACAGCTTTTCCACATCCCGAATATGCTTCTTATCCACAAGGAACAAAATCACATGGTCGCCCGCCGCGATCACCGTGTCGTCATGCGCAATGATCACTTCTTCATCACGAATGATCGCGCCAATCGTCGTCCCTGGCGGCAAACCAATGTTCTCAATCGCCTTGCCGATGACCTTGCTCGACTTCTCATCACCATGGGCAATCGCCTCGATGGCCTCCGCCGCGCCGCGCCGCAATGAGTGCACGCTGACGATGTCGCCGCGCCGCACGTGGGCCAGCAGCGTGCCGATCGTTGCCAGTTGCGGGCTGATGGCGATGTCGATATCGCCGCCCTGGATCAAATCCACGTAAGCGGGGTTGTTGATGATGGTCATCACCTTCTTCGCGCCCAGGCGCTTGGCCAGCAGCGAGGACATGATGTTGGCTTCGTCATCGTTGGTCAGGGCCAGGAAGATATCCGCGTCGGCAATGTTCTCTTCCATCAGCAAGTCGCGGTCGGAGGCACTGCCCTGCAACACCACGGTGCTGTCGAGGGTGTCCGAGAGATGACGGCAGCGGGCCGGGTTCATCTCGATGATCTTCACCTGATAACGGCTTTCGATCGCTTCCGCCAGACGCTCACCGATCTGCCCGCCACCGGCGATGACGATGCGTTTGTAGGTTTCATCCAGGCGGCGCATTTCGCTCATCACCGCACGAATATTCGCCTTGGCGGCGATGAAAAACACCTCGTCGTCCGCCTCGATCACCGTATCGCCCTGGGGCAGGATCGGCCGATCGCGGCGGAAAATTGCGGCGACGCGGGTTTCAACGTTCGGCATATGTTCACGCAACTGGCGCAGTTGCTGGCCCACCAACGGTCCGCCGTAGTAGGCCTTCACCGCCACCAGTTGCGCTTTGCCTTCGGCGAAGTCGATCACCTGCAACGCGCCCGGATGCTGGATCAGGCGCTTGATGTAATTGGTGACCACTTGTTCCGGGCTGATCAGCACGTCCACCGGAATCGCTTCGTTATCGAACAGCTCGGACCGCGTCAAGTACGCCGCTTCGCGGACCCGGGCAATTTTGGTCGGCGTGTGAAACAGGGTGTGGGCAACTTGGCAGGCGACCATGTTGGTTTCGTCGCTGTTGGTCACGGCCACCAGCATGTCGGCGTCGTCCGCGCCGGCCTGGCGCAGCACCGTCGGTAGCGAGCCGCGCCCCTGCACGGTGCGGATGTCCAGTCGATCTCCGAGGTCGCGCAGGCGTTCGCCGTCGGTGTCGACCACGGTAATGTCGTTGGCTTCGCTGGCCAGATGTTCTGCCAGCGAACCGCCGACCTGCCCTGCGCCGAGGATGATGATTTTCATCCAGTCACTCCCTTAAAACCCATTAACCGCGCGCGGCGGCGATCTTGATCAGCTTGGCGTAGTAGAACCCGTCGTGGCCGCCTTCCTGTGCCAGCAATTGGCGACCGTGAGGCTGTTTGATGCCGGCCGCCGTGGCGAGGTCCAGTTCACGCGCACCCGGTGTGCGAGCGAGGAAGGCTTCGATGACTTCGGTGTTCTCGGTCGGCAGCGTGGAGCAGGTGGCGTAAAGCAGAATCCCGCCGACCTCCAGCGTTCTCCACATGGCATCGAGCAATTCGCCCTGCAGAACCGCCAGTGCGGCGATGTCGTCGGGTTGGCGAGTCAGCTTGATGTCCGGGTGACGACGGATCACGCCGGTGGCCGAACAGGGCGCGTCGAGCAGGATGCGTTGAAACGGTTTGCCGTCCCACCAGGTCGCGGTGTCGCGGCCGTCGGCGGCGATCAGTTCGGCGCTCAGGCCCAAGCGTGCGAGGTTCTCGCGCACGCGCACCAGGCGCTTGGCCTCCAGATCCACCGCCACGACGCCCGCCAGTTTTGGCTCGGCTTCGAGGATGTGGCAGGTCTTGCCGCCCGGTGCGCAGCAGGCATCCAGTACCCGTTGTCCTGGTGCGAGGTCGAGCAGATCGGCGGCCAGTTGCGCCGCTTCGTCCTGCACGCTGATCCAGCCTTCGGCGAAACCCGGCAGGCTGCGCACGTCGGCGGCGGCTTCGAGGATGATGCCGTCCTGACTGTAAACGCACGGCGTGGCGGCGATGCCGGCTTCAGTCAGCAACCCGAGATAAGCATCGCGAGTGTGATGGCGGCGGTTGACCCGCAGAATCATCGGAGGATGCGCGTTGTTCGCTGTGCAAATGGCTTCCCACTGCTCAGGCCAGAACGCCTTGAGGGATTTTTGCAGCCAGCGCGGATGCGCGGTGCGCACCACCGGGTCGTGTTCCAGCTCGGCCAGCAGCGCTTCGCTTTCCCGCTGGGCGCGGCGCAGCACGGCGTTGAGCAAGGCCTTGGCCCACGGCTTTTTCAACTTGTCGGCACAACCGACGGTTTCGCCGATGGCGGCGTGGGCCGGGACGCGGGTGTAGAGCAATTGATAAAGGCCGACCAGCAGCAGCGCCTCGACATCGGCGTCGGCAGCCTTGAACGGTTTCTGCAGCAACTTGGCCGCCAGTGCCGACAGACGCGGTTGCCAGCGAGCCGTGCCGAAGGCCAGGTCCTGGGTGAAGCCGCGATCACGGTCTTCAACCTTGTCCATTTGTGTCGGCAGTGAACTGTTGAGTGAGGCTTTTCCGTTAAGAACAGCGGCAAGTGCCTTGGCGGCGGCCAGACGTGGATTCATTGAGCGTGCGCCGCTTGACCGAGCAGGGTGCCGACGGCGAACTTCTCACGACGGCTGTTGAACAAGTCGCTGAAGTTCAGCGCCTTGCCGCCGGGCAATTGCAGACGAGTCAGACACAGCGCTCGCTCACCGCAGGCGACGATCAAGCCGTCCTTGCTGGCGCTAAGGATTTGCCCCGGTGCGCCCTGCCCTTCGGCGAGGCTCGCGGCCAGCACTTTCAGTGCTTCGCCGTTCAGCGTGCTGTGGGTGATCGGCCACGGGTTGAAGGCGCGGACCAGGCGTTCCAGCTCAACCGCCGGACGGCTCCAGTCGATGCGTGCTTCGTCTTTGTTCAATTTGTGAGCGTAGGTGGCAAGACTGTCATCCTGCGCTTCGCCTTCCAGCGTTCCGGCGGCGAGGCCGGCAATCGCCTGGATCACGGCCGGTGGGCCCATTTCGGCGAGACGGTCGTGGAGGCTGCCGCCGGTGTCTTCGGCGGTGATCGGCGTGGTGACTTTCAGCAGCATCGGTCCAGTGTCGAGGCCCAGTTCCATGCGCATCACCGTCACGCCGCTTTCGCTGTCGCCCGCTTCGACCGCACGCTGGATCGGTGCCGCCCCGCGCCAGCGCGGCAGCAACGACGCGTGGCTGTTGATGCAACCCAGGCGCGGAATGTCCAGCACCGCTTGCGGCAGGATCAAGCCATAGGCGACCACCACCAGCAAGTCCGGCTTGAGTGCGGCCAGTTCAGCCTGGGCGTCTTCGTTGCGCAGCGTCGGCGGCTGCAACACCTGAATGTTGTTTTCCAGCGCGAGTTGCTTGACCGGGCTCGGCATCAGCTTTTGCCCACGGCCCGCCGGACGGTCCGGCTGGGTGTAGACCGCAACGATCTCGTAAGGGCTGGCGAGCAGGGCCTTGAGGTGTTCGGCGGCGAATTCCGGGGTGCCGGCAAAGACGATGCGCAGTGGCTCAGTCATGGGAGCAATCTCTGAAAAGAAAAAGGCTTGCCGCAGCAAGCCTTTGAAAGAAGGGCATCAAGCGTTCTGGCGATGGAGCTTTTCCAGTTTCTTCTTGATTCGATCGCGTTTGAGGTTCGACAGGTAATCGACGAACAATTTGCCATTGAGGTGGTCGCATTCGTGCTGGATGCACACGGCGAGCAGGCCTTCGGCGATCAGTTCGTAAGGCTTGCCGTCACGGTCCAGGGCCTTGACCTTGACCTTCTGCGGGCGATCGACATTTTCGTAGAAGCCCGGCACCGAGAGGCAGCCTTCCTGGTATTGCTCCATCTCGTCGGTCAACGACTCGAACTCGGGGTTGATGAACACCCGCGGTTCGCTGCGGTCTTCGGAGAGGTCCATCACGACGATACGTTTGTGCACGTTGACCTGGGTCGCGGCGAGGCCGATGCCTGGCGCTTCATACATTGTTTCAAACATGTCATCGACCAACTGACGCACTTCGTCGTCCACTACGGCCACAGGTTTGGCGATAGTACGCAGGCGCGAGTCGGGGAATTCGAGGATGTCTAAAATGGCCATAAGCTTAATTGCTGCACGTGTGAGGTAAAGTCGGGTCGATGGCCTGGCAGGTCCGAAGATGCAGGCTACCGTTGTGAAGCGTAGCTCCTTTTCTTTTATCAAAGAGACAGGAGCGAGCCACGAGGGCTCTGGCGTTTCACGCGAACGCACATAATAAAGGGATTCACCGCATGAGGAAATCACTACTCGCCTTGCTCCTTCTGGCCTCGGCCGGTTTGGCGCACGGGCAAGTGCAACTCAAGGAAGGTTTTCCACAGCAATACACAGTGGTGAGGGGTGACACACTCTGGGACATTTCCGGAAAATTCCTCCGAGAGCCGTGGAAGTGGCCAGAGCTGTGGCAGGCCAATCCACAGATCGAAAACCCCAATCTCATCTATCCCGGCGACTCGCTGTCGTTGGTCTATGTCAACGGCCAGCCGCGCCTGACCCTCAATCGCGGAGCTTCGCGCGGCACCATCAAGCTCTCGCCTCGGGTGCGCAGCTCGCCGGTTGCCGATGCGATCCCGAGCATTCCGCTGCAATCGATCAACAGCTTTTTGCTGAGCAACCGCATCGTCGACAAGGTCGAGGATTTTGACAAGGCGCCCTACATCGTCGCTGGCGATGCCGAACGCGTGCTCAGCGGCACCGGTGACCGCATTTTCGCCCGTGGCCATTTCGACCCGAACCAGCCGGTCTATGGCATCTTCCGCCAGGGCAAGGTCTACACCGATCCCGATAGCAAAGAGTTTTTGGGGATCAATGCTGATGACATCGGCGGTGGCGAGATTGTGGCCACCGAGGGCGACGTCGCCACCCTGGCACTGCAACGCACGACTCAGGAAGTGCGTCTTGGCGACCGGCTGTTCAGTGGCGAGGAACGCTCGATCAACTCGACCTTCATGCCCAGCGCGCCAAAAACCGAAATTAATGGCTTGATCATCGATGTGCCGCGCGGGGTTACCCAGATTGGCGCGCTGGATGTGGTCACGCTGAACAAGGGTCAGCGCGATGGCCTGGCCGAGGGCAATGTGCTGGTGGTGATGAAAACCGGTGAAACCGTGCGCGACCGGATCACTGGCCAGCCGCTGAAAATCCCCGATGAGCGTGCCGGTTTGCTGATGGTGTTCCGCACCTACGACAAGCTCAGTTACGGGCTGGTGCTCAACGCATCGCGCTCGCTGGCGGTCATGGACAAGGTGCGAAATCCTTAAGCCTGCTCCACAAGTTACCAACAGAGTTATCCACAGCTTATTCCCGTTTGAACGGGGCTCATAACGATCAAGGATGATCCATGTCGCTGTCTACCGTTACACCGGTTTCCCCTGCGGAACTGGAAGCTCGTTTACGTCTGCATCGTTTGCCGGAACTAGGCCCGGCACGTTTCAAGAAATTGCTTGAAGCCTTCGGCTCGGCGTCCAAAGCCATCAGCGCGCCCGCCAGCGCATGGCGTTCGCTGGGCTTGCCGCTGGCGTGCGCCGAAGCACGGCGCGCCAATGAAGTGCGCGATGGCGCGGCCCACGCATTGGCCTGGCTAGAGCGTTCGGGCCAGCATTTGCTGATGTGGGACCAGCCGGAGTACCCCGCGCTGCTGGCGGAAATCAGCGATGCACCACCACTGTTGTTCGTGGCAGGCGATCCCGGCATTCTGGAAAAACCGCAATTGGCGATGGTCGGCAGTCGTCGCGCTTCGCGACCGGGCATGGACACCGCATCGGCGTTTTCGCGCAGCCTGGCCGGCGCCGGTTTCGTCATTACCAGCGGCCTGGCGCTTGGCATCGATGCCGCCGCGCATCAAGCCGCGCTGGACGTGGGCGGGCGAACGGTCGGGGTACTTGGCACGGGACTTGAAAAGTTTTATCCACAACGCAATCGGCGGCTGGCCGACGCCATGATTGCGTCGGGCAGCGCAGTGCTTTCCGAGTTCCCGCTGGACGCCGGCCCCAGTGCCGGAAACTTCCCTCGGCGTAACCGGATCATCAGCGGTTTATCCCTCGGCGTGCTGGTGGTTGAAGCGAGTGTCGCCAGCGGTTCATTGATCACGGCGAGGCTGGCGGCGGAACAAGGACGCGAGGTGTACGCGATTCCAGGGTCGATCCACCACCCTGGCGCCAAGGGTTGTCATCAATTGATCCGCGACGGTGCGGTGCTGGTGGAAACCACTGAGCATATCCTCGAAGCCTTGCGCGGCTGGCAACGGCTGCCGTTAGCCACAGAGACGCTGCAAACACCTACTCATCCACTGCTCCTTTTGCTTCACGCCGCGCCCCACACCAGCGAAGCGTTGTCGGTCAGCAGTGGCTGGGCTTTGTCCAAAGTGCTGGCAGCGCTGACGGAGCTGGAAATGGACGGCCGGGCGGTGTGCGAAAGCGGGCGCTGGTTTGCGCGGGTGAGCTAGGTTTTATAAGGAAGATCGGTAAACTGCGCAGAGCCTTATTCCGGAGAGTTTTTCATGGTCAACAATTGGCGCGTGCAACAAGCCGCACAAGCCGTTCGCGCAGGGGCAGTGATTGCCTATCCAACCGAAGCGGTCTGGGGCCTGGGTTGCGATCCGTGGGACGAAGAAGCGGTCTATCGTCTGTTGATGATCAAGGGCCGGTCTGTGGAAAAGGGCCTGATCCTGGTGGCCGACAATATTCGTCAGTTCGACTTCCTGTTCGAAGACTTCCCGGAACTGTGGATGGATCGTATGGCCAGCACGTGGCCGGGGCCAAATACCTGGCTGGTGCCGCATCAGAATCTGTTGCCGCAGTGGATTACCGGCGTGCATGAAACGGTGGCGCTGCGCGTTAGCGACCACCCGCTGGTGCGGGATTTGTGCGCGGTGGTCGGGCCGCTGGTGTCGACCTCGGCGAATCCTCAGGGCCGGCCGGCGGCGCGGACGCGTCTTCGCGTCGATCAGTATTTCCGTGGGCAAGTGGAATACGTGTTGGGCGGGAATCTGGGGGGGCGCAAGAATCCGAGCGTGATTCGCGATCTGGCGACCGGGAACGTCATTCGCCCGGATTAATCCCGCAGTAACCTGTGGCGAGGGAGCTTGCTCCCGCTGGGCCGCGAAGCGGCCCCGCATATCCTTAAAAAAGAACGGGACTGCTGCGCAGTCCAACGGGGGCAAGCCCCCTCGCCACAGTTCGCTGTTACGGCAACAAAACAGTCGAGCCAGTGGTACGCCGCGCCGACAACTCGGTCTGCGCCTTCGCCGCCTCGGACAATGGATATTTCTGGCTGATGTCCACCCTCAGCTTGCCGCTGATGATCATCTCAAACAGTTCGTCCGCCATGCGTTGCAGGTTTTGCGCGTTATTGGCGTAGGTCGCCAGCGTCGGCCGGGTTACGTACAACGAGCCTTTTGCCGACAAAATCCCCAGGTTCACCCCATCCACTGCGCCAGACGCATTGCCGAAACTCACCACCAGACCCCGTGGCGCAACGCTATCGAGCGACGTCAGCCAGGTGTCCTTGCCGACGCCGTCGTACACCACCGGGACTTTTTTGCCGTCAGTCAATTCCAGCACCCGTTGTGCGACGTTTTCATGGCTGTAATCGATGGTCGCCCACGCGCCATTGGCCTTGGCCAGCGCGGCTTTCTCCGGCGAGCTGACCGTGCCGATCAACTTCACCCCCAAGGCCTTCGCCCACTGGCAGGCCAGGGACCCGACACCGCCCGCAGCGGCATGGAACAGGATGGTTTCGCCACCCTTGAGTTCATACGTCTGACGCAGCAGGTACTGCACGGTCAGGCCCTTGAGCATCGCACCGGCGGCCTGTTCGAAACTGATGGCGTCCGGCAAGAGCACCAGGTTGGCCTCAGGCAAAACGTGAACCTCGCTATAGGCGCCCAACGGGCCGCTGCCGTAAGCAACACGATCACCGACCTTGAACCGGGTCACTTCGCTGCCGACTGCCTCAACCACGCCCGCACCTTCCGAGCCCAGGCCCGATGGCAGGGCGGGCAGCGGATAGAGACCACTGCGGTAGTAAGTGTCGATGAAGTTCAGGCCGATGGCCTTGTTGGCCACGCGAACCTGCTGCGGGCCGGGCTCGGCGGGTTGATAGTCGACATACTCGAGCACTTCGGGGCCGCCATGGGCGCGGAACTGGATACGCTTTGCCATCAGAACTCTCCTTAGGTCATTTGCGAAGCTCCCTATCGGACTCCTAAGCTTGACCTTCGTCAACTGCGGCAGGCCCATCTGCGATGTTATGCTACGCGCCCATTTGCGCCGGCCCCCGCTCCGATGGAGCGCCGCGTAGTTTTGCCCGATTCAAGGTGATGACATGACGACCCGCACCGAGGCCGTAAAAGCCTACCTGCTCGACCTGCAAGACCGGATTTGCGCAGCCCTTGAAGCCGAAGACGGCGGCACGGCATTCGTCGAAGACGCCTGGACCCGGCCTGCCGGCGGTGGCGGTCGCACGCGCGTGATCGAAAACGGCGCGGTCATCGAAAAGGGCGGCGTCAACTTTTCCCACGTCTTTGGCAGGGGGCTCCCACCGTCCGCCAGCGCCCATCGCCCGGAGCTGGCCGGCCGTGGCTTCGAAGCCCTGGGCGTGTCGCTGGTGATTCACCCGCACAACCCGCAGGTGCCGACGTCCCATGCCAACGTGCGCTTTTTCATCGCTGAAAAAGAAGGCGAAGAACCGGTCTGGTGGTTCGGCGGCGGTTTCGACCTGACCCCTTACTACGGCAATGAAGAAGACTGCGTGCACTGGCACCGCGTTGCCGAGCAGGCCTGCGCGCCGTTTGGCCCGGACGTTTACTCGCGCTACAAGGCCTGGTGCGACAGCTACTTCCACATCAAGCATCGCCACGAGCCGCGCGGAATCGGCGGCCTGTTTTTCGATGACTTGAACGAGTGGGACTTCGACACCAGCTTCGCCTTCATGCGCGCCATCGGTGACGCCTACATCGACGCGTACCTGCCGATCGTACAGCGCCGCAAAAATGATGCGTTCACCGCCAAACAGCGTGAGTTCCAGGAATTCCGCCGTGGCCGCTACGTCGAATTCAACCTGGTTTACGACCGTGGCACGCTGTTCGGTTTGCAATCGGGCGGGCGCACCGAGTCGATCCTCATGTCCCTGCCCCCGCAAGTCCGCTGGGGCTACGACTGGAAAGCCGAGCCGGGCAGCGAAGAAGCGCGCCTGACCGAATATTTCCTGCAAGACCGCGATTGGTTGGCCAAGGCCTGAACGAGGAGTTCTGATGGACCGTTACGTCGTATTCGGTAACCCTATTGGCCACAGCAAATCGCCGCTGATCCACCGCTTGTTCGCCGAACAGACCGCTCAGCAACTGGACTACAGCACCTCGCTGGCGCCACTCGACGACTTTTCTGATTTCGCCCGGGCGTTTTTCCTCGAAGGTCGCGGGGCGAATGTGACGGTACCGTTCAAGGAAGAGGCTTATCGCCTGGCCGACAGTCTGACGGCGCGGGCGCAGCGGGCCGGCGCGGTCAACACCCTGAGCAAACTCGCCGACGGCAGCCTGCTGGGCGACAACACCGACGGCGCCGGGCTGGTGCGGGACCTGACGGTCAACGCTGCTTTCAGCCTCAAGGGCAAGCGCATCCTGCTGCTCGGTGCCGGCGGCGCGGTGCGCGGTGCACTGGAGCCGTTGCTGGCCGAGCAACCCGCTTCGGTCATTATCGCCAACCGCACCGTTGAGAAAGCCGAGTTGCTGGCGGAATTGTTCTCGGACCTGGGACCGGTGTCGGCCAGCGGTTTTGACTGGCTGCAGGAGTCGGTGGACCTGATCATCAACGCGACGTCGGCGAGTCTGTCAGGCGATGTACCACCGATTGCCAGCAGCCTGATCGATCCGGGCAAGACCGTGTGCTACGACATGATGTACGGCAAGGAGCCGACCTCGTTCTGCCGCTGGGCCAGTGAGCACGGTGCGGCGGTGTCGATGGACGGCTTGGGAATGCTCGCTGAACAAGCGGCGGAAGCGTTTTTCCTGTGGCGCGGTGTGCGGCCGGATACGGCGCCGGTGCTGGCCGAACTCCGCCGCCAACTGTCGCTCTAGGCTTTTGTGGCGAGGGAGCTTGCTCCCGCTGGGGTGCGAAGCAGCCCTAAAAATCTGCGGGCGCTACGCACTGGTGCGCGAGCCCGGCCGGGCGGGAGCAAGTCCCCTCGCCACAGGTTATGCGTTCGTCATAGCAGTGGGGTTTTAGTCTTCAAACCGGATCGGGCATTTCTCCGCGCCTTCAAGCTTGCGCAACTCCTCCACCACCTGCGGCCGCGCACGCCGCAGGGTCAGGCTGCGATCCTGCTTGAGCAGCCGTCGCGCTTCCTGATGCAGCATTTCCACCCCTGAATAGTCGATGAAGTTGATCTGCTGCGCCTCGATCACCACCCGTGCGCCGTGCATCCGTTGCAGGCGCACTTGCAGGTAATGGCTGGCGCCGAAAAATATCGACCCGCCGACGCGCAGAATGTCTTCATCGCCTTCGCGCCAATGCTGCACCCGAGGTTGCGAAGTCCGCTTAAGGTAAAAGAACAGCGAAGCCAGGACCCCAGCATAGATCGCGGTCTGCAACTCCAGCAGCAGCGTGGCGACACAGGTCAGCGCCATGACCAGGAACTCGGCGCGGCTGACCCGCAACAGCGCGCGAATGCCGCGATGGTCCACCAATCCCCAGGCGATCAACAGAATGCTGCCCGCCATGGCCGGGATCGGAATGTGCGAGATCAACGCCGCGCCGAAGATGGCGAACAGCGCCACCCACAGCGCTGAAAAAACCCCGGCCAACGGTGAGCAGGCGCCCGCCTCGTAGCTCAGGCCTGAACGGGTGAAGGAACCGGCTGACAGCGAGCCGGAAAAAAACGCACCGACCATGTTCGAAAAGCCCTGGGCGCGCACTTCCTGGTTGGCGTCGAGCAGTTGCTGTGACCGAGCCGACAAAGAGCGGGCAATCGACAGGCTCGTCACCAATCCGAGCATTCCCACCGCCACGGCGCTGGGCAGCAGGCGCAGGATCAGGTCCAGGTCCAGCGGCAGCGGACTGAAAGGCGGCAAACGCCCGACGAAAGCGCTGACCAACTTCACATGGCCCAACATCGACGGCCAGAACCACACCAGCAGTCCGCTCAGCGCCAAGGTGATCAAGAGCGTCGGCCAGCGTGGCAGCAGTAATTTCAGGATCACGCCTACTCCGACGGTGGCTAGCCCCAACACCAGCGAAGGTTTATCCACTACGCCGAGGTGTTTGAACACCATCAGGAAACTGTCCAGCGCGGTGGACTGATTGGGCAGGTCCAGCCCCAGCAGGTTCGGCAACTGGCCGATGGCAATCACCACCGCCGCGCCGAGGGTGAAGCCCAGCACTACCGAGTGAGAAACGAAATTCACCAGGGCGCCAAAGCGCAACAAACCAAGCAGCCACTGGAAAATGCCGGCGAGCAGTGTCAGAAGCAGGATCAAGGTGACGTAGTCCTCTGACGCGGGGACGGCCAGAGGACTGACGCTGGCATATAGGACGATGGAAATCGCCGCCGTAGGGCCACAGATCAGATGCCACGACGAACCCCAGAGGCAAGCGATCAGCACCGGAATGATCGCGGCGTACAGGCCGTATTCCGGCGGGAGACCGGCTATCAGTGCGTAGGCAATGGATTGCGGCAGCGCAAGAATGGCGCCGCTGAGGCCAACGATCAGGTCACGCCCGACGCTGGCGCGGGTTTGCCGGGGCAACCAGGAAAGGAAGGGAAAGAGTGAATGGCGGCTGGGGAAGGCCATGGGTCCTCTCGGGTGGGGTTTTGCGCAAGGGTATCAGGGCGAAGCATTCATTGTGGCGAGGGAGCTTGCTCCCGTCCGGCGGCGAAGCTGCCGATTGAGGAGCGCTGCGCACTCCAGCGGGAGCAAGCTCCCTCGCCACAAAGGGCAGTCAGAGCTTGGCTTTCACCGCCGACAACGCATCTTTGCCGTCCACGGTCTTCACGCCATCCAGCCATTTATCCAGCACGGCAGGATTGGCCTTGATCCACGCCTTGGCCGCATCGTCATTGCTGACTTTCTTGTTCACTACCTCGGCCATGATGCTGTTCTCCATCTCCTGGGTGAAACTCAGGTTGGTGAGCAGCTTGCCGACGTTCGGACAGGCCTGTGCATAACCTTTGCGAGTGAGTGTATAAACGCTGCCGGTGTCGCCGAAATACTTCTCACCGCCTTTCAGGTAATGCATTTTCAACTGCACGTTCATCGGGTGCGGTGTCCAGCCGAGAAAGGTCACGAACTTCTGTTTCTTCACTGCGCGGGACACTTCGGCCAGCATCGCCTGCTCGCTGGATTCGACCAGTTTCCACTGGCCCATGTCGAAGTCGTTCTTCTTGATGATCTCTTGCAGCGAGATGTTCGCCGGGGCGCCCGAACCGATGCCATATATCTTCTTGTCGAACTTGTCGGCGTATTTATTCAGGTCGGCAAAGTTATGCACACCCGCGTCCCAAACGTAATCCGGGACTGCCAGCGTGAATTCGGTGCCGTCGAGGTTCTTCGCCAGTTGTGTGACATCACCCGTGGCGACGAATTTATCGTAGAAGCCCTGCTGCGCCGGCATCCAGTTCCCCAGGAACACGTCGACCTGGCCATCCTTCAACCCGCCAAAGGTGATCGGCACCGCGAGGGTGTCGACCTTGGACTTGTAGCCCATGCCGTCCAGCAGAAACCCGGTAATGGCGTTGGTCGCAGCGATGTCGCTCCAGCCCGGATCGGCCATTTTTACCGTGTCGCAGCTCTGATCGGCAAAGGCCGATGCACTGCCCAGAGCCAGTAGCCCGACCGTCAGTACTGTGGATAACTTTTGCATGGACTTCCCCTTAACATTATTGGTTTTGGCAGGGTTGTGGATAACGTGCTTTACGTTCCAGATCGTCGAGGTCGATGTGGTTGCGCATGTACTGCTGACTGGCGTCTACCAGGGGCTGGTGATCCCAGCTCTTCAGCTTGCCGATGGTCAGCGCCTCGGCGACAAACCGCCGCCGACGCTGGCTCGCGAGCACCTGTTGGTG
Organism: Pseudomonas sp. LBUM1663; assembly: GCF_059695905.1. Classification (NCBI taxonomy): domain Bacteria; kingdom Pseudomonadati; phylum Pseudomonadota; class Gammaproteobacteria; order Pseudomonadales; family Pseudomonadaceae; genus Pseudomonas; species Pseudomonas sp. LBUM1663. The sequence continues at coordinate 26,583 of NZ_CP166792.1, forward strand.
GATCGCCGGAATGTCCCATTTGGCCCGTGCTTCAGCCAGAAATTCCTCAAACAGTGGCCGATGTTGCGGCGATTGGCTGAGTTCTTCCTGTTCCTGCGGGTCGTTGTGTACGTCGAAGAGTAGGCAAGGGTCGTCTTCGCTGTAGATGAATTTGTAGGGGCCACGGCGGATCATCATCAAAGGACTGATAGTGCCTTCGGCCATGTATTCGCCGAAGACTTCGTCGTGGCCGCCCTGCCCTTGCAGGTGCGAGACCAGCGAACGACCGTCCAGTGGCAGGCCCGGTTCCAGCGAACCACCGGCCAGTTCAACGAAGGTTGGCAGCAAATCAGCGGTGGAGACCGCTGCGCTGACTCGGCCAGCCCCGAATTGTCCCGGCGCGCTGATCAACAGCGGTACGCGGGCGGCCATCTCGAACCAGTGCATTTTGTACCAGAGGCCGCGCTCGCCGAGCATGTCGCCGTGGTCGCCGGAGAAGACGATGATGGTGTCGTCGATCAGCCCGGTATCTTCGAGTGTTTGCAGGAGTTTGCCGACGTTGCTGTCGATATAGCTGCACGCACCGAAATAGGCGCGGCGCGCATCGCGGATCTTATCCACAGGCAGCGGCTTGTCCCACAGGTCATACACCTTGAGCAAACGCTGGGAGTGCGGGTCGAGATCGGTTTGCGCCGGGGTTTCCGGCAGCGGGATGTCGGCATGGTCGTACATGTCCCAAAAAGCCTTGGGAATGGTGTACGGATCATGTGGGTGCGTCATCGACACGGTCAGGCAAAACGGCTGATCGCCCTCCTCGCGGATGTGATCGAACAGATATTGCTGGGCCTTGAACACCACCTCTTCGTCGAAATCCAGCTGATTGGTGCGCACGCACGGCCCGGCCTGCAGCACCGAAGACATGTTGTGGAACCAGGTCGGACGCACGTCCGGCTCATCCCAGTTCACCGACCAGCCGTAATCGGCCGGGTAGATGTCGCTGGTCAGGCGTTCTTCATAGCCGTGGAGTTGATCCGGGCCACAGAAATGCATCTTGCCCGACAGCGCGGTGCGGTAGCCGAGGCGACGCAGGTAGTGGGCATAAGTCGGTACATCGGCGGGGAAATCGGCCGCGTTGTCGTAGGCGCCAATCTTGCTCGGCAACTGACCGCTGACCAGGGTGAAACGCGACGGCGCGCACAATGGGCTGTTGCAATAAGCGGCGTCGAACACCACGCCTTCGGCGGCGAGGCGGCTGAGATTAGGTAATTTGATGGGCGAGGGACCGTAGAACGGCAACATTGGCGCGGCCATCTGATCGGCCATGATGAAAAGAATATTCTTGCGCTTCATGTGATCGCGGCATTCCATAGTGAATATTTATGCGAGAGTGCTGCGATCGAGCATGGAGTCCATGCACTTTGTGGTAAAGCCCATGCGCGGCAATGACTAGGATAAGCACCGCTTATGTATGACGCCCTTGGAAACTTGTCGCTGGACCTTCTGCGAGCGTTTGAAGCGGCGGCGCGTCATCGCAGCTTTACAGCGGCGGCGGTAGAACTCGGTACCACGCAGCCCGCCGTCAGCCAGCAGATCAAACGACTGGAAGAACAGCTCGCGGCGCGGCTGTTTGATCGCATCTACCGTGGCATCGAACTGACGGAGGCCGGGACTATACTTTTCGAGCAGGTTCAGCTCGGTTTACAGAATATCGATGCAGGATTGAGCGCAATCAGTGCACAGCATCAACATGAAGTCTTGCAGGTGGCCACAGATTTCGCCTTCGCCGCGTATTGGCTGATGCCACGATTGCACCGCTTTCATAAAGCCAATCCCCAAGTCGACGTCAGCCTGGTCACCAGCGAGCGCAATCACAATATGTTGCGCACCGATATTGATGTGGCGGTGTTGTTTGGGGATGGCCGCTTTAAGCAGGGCGAAAGCCATTGGCTGTTCAGCGAAGAAGTGTTCCCGGTGTGCAGCCCGCTGCTGTTGAAAGACCGTCCCCTGCCCTTGCCGGCCCAGTCATTGCTGGAATTCCCGCTGCTGCACCTGCGGGGTGAAAACAGCAGTAACTGGTTCGACTGGAGCGGTGTATTTCGCGAGCTTGGGATCACGTCGACCCCGGCACCCGGGCAATTGCGGTTCGACAATTACACGTTGCTGATTCAAGCGGCAATTGGCGGCCAGGGCGTGGCAATTGGTTGGCGACACCTTGTGGATAACTTGCTGGCGCAGGGTTTGTTGTGTCGACCGATCGCGGACACGGTGATTTCCAGGCTCGGCTATTACGTGGTGCTGCCCCAGCGAAAACGGCGTGGGGTATTGATTCAACAGTTTGTGGACTGGCTGATGGCTGAGCAGGCCAGCAGCGCCCAATCGCTGAATGGTTTACCGCTGCCGTCTATCGCGGTGTAGGGTCGGTCGAAACGAAGGTCACATGCTCACCAATGTGAAGATTCAGCTGCAGCTCATCGGCAATCCCCACAGCCACTCGGTTCAACCGTTCAAGCGGTTCGGCCAGACCCGGTTCAAGGCTACTGCTCACATGGCTGAAATGTTCGATCGTCAGCCCAGGCACGCCGCGAGGCGCATTCACCAGGGTCCAGTGCAAGGCACTGCTTTGCAGCGCATCAAGGATTTCCTCGGCGGCATGTCGTTGGAGGAGATTCAGCGCGTCCGCCTCCGTTTCGTCGAGTTCGGCGAAATCCCCCACTAGGAACAACCGGGCTATGCCCGCCGCCTGCATGCCCGCGATCAGCGCATCCACGGCCAACACTTGCTCGACCGGGCCTGGCACGATGGTTTTTTCCACCGTCTCGCTGTTGTATGGCAGCCCCGGTGCGTCCAGTAGACAAATAACCGCCGAACTGCCCGCTACGCTTTGCTTGACGCGCTCAGACTCGAACAAATCGCCGGTCTTGGTGCGCAACCCCGGGCGCGGTGGGAGCGCCGTCAGGTCATCCAGAATTGCGATCACTTCATGTTGGCGCCTTAGCATTTCAGCCATCAGCGCACTGCCGAGGCTACTCATGGCACCATAAAGCACCACTTTCACCACCGGGGTTTCGGCATTTTTCATGGTTGGGATTCCTTGTTCTATATGGCGTGTGACCTGTAGGAATCGGTGAGGGTTCGACTGGGTTTTTTGAGGGTTTCAGATGCAACAGATCAAGGGTTACCACGCCCATGTCTATTTCGATGCCAGGAGCATTGATCAGGCGCGAGCGCTGTGTGAGCACGCCGCGCAGGTGTTCCCGCTGAAAATGGGGCGCGTGCATGAACGCCCCGTGGGTCCGCACCCGGACTGGAGTTGCCAATTGGCGTTCGGGCCGGAGCTGATCGGCGAAGTGCTGCCGTGGCTGGCGCTCAACCGCAAGGGTTTGGTGGTGTTCCTGCACCCGGACACCGGCGACGATTTGCTTGACCACACCGAGCATGCCATCTGGATGGGCGCGATCCGGCCGCTGGATCTGTCTATTTTTTGATCAGAGGTTTTCTTCGGCCTCTCTCGGCAAATGCTCGTCCAGGTGCAGCCAGGGCAATTGGCTGTCGGTCCAGATGTGCCGCTCGGCCGGCGCTTGCTCCGGGTGATCGAGGGTGGCGATGGTCACGTCGATGCTCTCGGGACTGAGGTGTGTGGTCAGCGCCATTTGCGCCCCACAGGTCGGGCAGAAATAACGCACGCAGGTTGTTGAAGATTCGTACTGCGCTGGTGTTCCTTTCAGCCATTCAAAGGCCGGCGCGGGCACGGTGATCCAGGTCGTCACGATTCCGCCGCTGACTCGCCGGCAGATTGAGCAGTGGCAGTGGGCGATGTCGTGTAAGGGTCCGCTGAATTGATAGCGCAGATGTCCGCAGTGGCAGCCGCCGGTATGAATATCGGTCATGACCTTTCCTCCTGGTGCGTATGTAGCGACGCCATCGCGAGCAGGCTCGCTCCTACATTGGTTTTGTGTACGACACATATCCAGTGTGGGAGCGAGCCTGCTCGCGATGGCCTCAACCCGGTTTAACTCCCTGCCCCGGTCCGACGACCGGTAGCCCATCCGGTCAATGCTTTCATCAGCGAAAGCTGGCTGAAAGCTTCCCCGATTAGGATCGCCCCCACTGCCGGCAAAAGACCGGTCGGCCAATGCCAGTGTTTTATCGCTCGCACAGCCCATTTAACAACAACAATGGTGATTCTGATGTCCTCTGCTACCCGCCGCTTCGCTGCAACTCCGCCCGTACGTCTCGTGCTTCCCGTTCTGCGCTGACCCCACCCGGTTCGCCCATTCCCTAGCCGCGCTACGCCTGGAGTATTCCCATGCTGACTTTCCTTGGCTTCGCCATGGTCATCACGTTCATGTTCCTGATCATGACCAAGCGCCTGTCCGCGCTGATCGCCCTGATCATCATTCCTATCGTCTTCGCCCTGTTCGGTGGTTTCGCGCCGAAGATTGGCCCGATGATGCTCGAAGGCATCACCAAGCTGGCGCCGACCGGCGTGATGCTGATGTTTGCCATTCTGTATTTCGCCCTGATGATCGACTCCGGCCTGTTCGACCCGGCCGTGCGCAAGATCCTCAAACTGGTCAAGGGCGACCCGCTGAAAGTGTCGGTCGGCACCGCCGTACTGGCGCTCGTCGTTTCCCTCGATGGTGACGGCGCGACCACTTACATGATCTGCGTGGCCGCCATGCTGCCGCTCTACAGCCGCATCGGCATGAGCCCGCGGATCATGGCCGGCCTGATCATCCTCGCCGGTGGCGTGATGAACATGACCCCGTGGGGCGGCCCGACTGCCCGTGCGGCGAGTGCGCTGCACGTGGACCCGTCCGACATTTTCGTACCGATGATTCCGGCGATGGCGTTCGGCGTGGTGGCAATCCTGGCGATTGCCTACTTCTACGGCAAACGCGAGCGTGCGCGTCTGGGTGAACTGCACCTGGTGGGCGATGAAATCGACCACAGTGAAATCAGCGTTTCGCAATTCCCGGATGCCCGTCGTCCGAAGTTGATCTGGTTCAACGGTGCCCTGACATTCGTCCTGATGTGCACCCTCATTGCCGGCCTGTTGCCGCTGCCCGTGTTGTTCATGGTGGCGTTCAGTATTGCCATGATCGTCAACTATCCTTGCCTGCAACAACAGAAGGATCGCGTCGCGGCTCACGCCGGTAGCGTGCTGGCGGTGGTCGGTTTGATCTTCGCGGCGGGCATCTTCACCGGTATCCTGTCGGGCACCGGCATGGTCGATGCGATGTCGAAAAGCCTGCTGGCGGTGATTCCTGATTTCCTCGGTCCGTACCTGGCCGTCATCACCGCGCTGGTGAGCATGCCGTTCACGTTCTTCATGTCGAACGACGCATTTTATTACGGCGTGTTACCAGTACTTGCCGAAGCAGCCAGTCATTACGGTATAACCGCGGTTGAAATGGCACGTGCCTCGATCGTCGGTCAGCCCGTCCACTTGCTGAGCCCGCTGGTACCATCGACCTACTTGTTGGTGGCCCTGGCCGGTATTGATTTTGGTGACCATCAGCGCTTTACCCTGAAATGGGCAGTGCTGGTGTGCATGTGCATACTGGTAGCCGCATTGCTGATGGGGATTTTTCCGCTGTTCAGCACTCTATAAGCCCAAGACTCACCACAAAGGGTCCAGGCTTCGCTGTTTGAAGCCCGGGCCTTTTGTGGTTTAACACATCCTCAAAGGAATACACATGGAATGGCTGACCAACCCTGAAATCTGGGTTGCCTTCTTTACCCTGACCGCCCTCGAAATCGTCCTGGGTATCGATAACATCATCATGATTTCGATCCTGGTCAGCCGCATGCCCAAACACATGCAGCAGCGGACCCGGATTTTCGGCCTGGCGCTGGCCATGGTCACGCGGATCCTGTTGCTACTGTCGATCACTTGGGTCATGCGCCTTACCGCCGACTTGTTCGAAGTGTTCGGCCAAGGCATTTCCGGGCGAGACCTGATCCTGTTCTTCGGTGGTCTGTTCCTGCTGTGGAAGAGCTCGCAAGAGATGTACCACGCGCTGGAAGGTGAAGATGAGTCCAATGAGGAGCCGGGTGGCAAGGGCGGCAACTTCCTCTACACCATCATCCAGATCGCAATCATCGACATCGTGTTCTCGCTGGACTCGGTGATTACCGCTGTCGGCATGGTCTCCCACGTACCGGTCATGGTCGCGGCGATCATCGTTGCGGTACTGGTGATGATGCTGGCTTCCGGCACCATCAGCGCGTTCATCGACAAGCACCCGTCTTTGAAAATGCTGGCGCTGTCGTTCCTGCTGATCGTCGGTACAGTGCTGATTGCTGAATCCTTCGACGTTCACGTGCCAAAAGGCTACGTCTACTTCGCCATGGCGTTCTCGCTGGCGGTGGAAGCGATCAACATCAAGATGCGCACCGCGATTGCGAAAAAACGTAAACAGCAAGAACCGGTGAAACTGCGCAAGGACATTCCGGGGCAATAACACGAACCTGTGCACTGGCTGGTATCAGTCAGTGCACAAAACCTGTGGGAGCGAGCTTGCTCGCGATGAGGCCGTTACATTCAACATTGATGTTGACTGAGCGGCCGCTATCGCGAGCAGGCTCGCTCCCACATTTTTTTGCTCAGTATTTAGCCAGGCGGATCGAGGTTATCCAGCACTCGATTCACCGCCAACTCCCCCAACATGATGTTTTGCTGAATCCCCAGCAGGGTATTGCGATGCGTGCCTTCCATTCGTGCGGCGAAATCACTGGCCATGACACTGGCCGACGCCAACGACTCGCAGGCGTGAGCGAGCAGGGTTTCGTTATCGACCTTTGGGTCTATGAAGAAGATCGTGCTGGGTTTGCGTGGTGGGAAGTCGTGGGGGACCGGCTCGGTGTCCGGTGGGTTGGGCGTTGCCTTGAACATAGATAGAACTCCAGTACTGGTTACATGGAGCCTTCACTCTCGCTACCAAACGAAGGTGGCGGCCATACACAGGTTGGTAGACCGGAGTACTGGAACCGGCGCCCCCGAAGGGACCCTGCGCATGGCCACCATAAGCTACGACCTGAAAAAGCGTCCGCAAAAAGTGGCTATGCGCCAGACTCCGGGCTACCAAACCCGATCGCTGTTTTTAGCGATGGATAAACGATAGAGAGCAGGGTCTAGGCGCACAAGCCGGCGGATTCTGGCGTAGCCGTAGGCAACGACGCAAGACGTTGTAGCCTCCGAGAAGTAACTCCGGATGTCTTTAAACACGCACTGCAAAAACGCGTGAATCACACCAAAACAACCGAATGCTTACCGACGGCGTTTTTCCAAAGGTTGACGCACAGAGCTCTGGTGGTTAGCGTCCCTCGCTCGCTTCAAACGACAAAGCCAAGGAATGCATATGTCAGGAAAACCGGCTGCACGCCTCACGGACCCCACCACCTGTCCCCTCCCCGGTCACGGCACCAATCCGATTGCCAGCGGCTCACCCGATGTCTTTTTCAACGGTCTTGCGGCCGCTCGGGTCAGCGACAAATGCAGCTGCGGCCAAGCCCTGAACGGTGGATTCTCTTCAACCGTGTTCATCAACGGCCTCAACGCCATGACGCTCGATAGCACCGCACCACCAGCCATGGCGGTGTGGTAATTGGCGGCTCCGGCAACGTCATCATCGGCAGCTCTCATACCCCCACACCCTTCATCCCGCCCTTGCCGATCATTGGTCAGCCCTTGGTTGAATTCAAAGCCGTCAGCGCCGGCAATGGCGAGCCGATTGCCCAACAGGACTACGAAATCGAAACAGCCGAAGGCCGCATCGTCAAAGGCCAGACCAACGATGAGGGCATGACCCAAAGCGTCGCTACCCTACAGCCCGACCTCGCCGTAGTCCGCTGGACTGTCTGACGCCTCAAGGAAGAATGAAATGACTGGACAATGCATGGCCCCAGACGACCTGGACATGAAGAAACTCTGGGACAGCACCTGCGAACTCCCCGTTTGCAAACGCGAAACCACTAAGGGCGGCCCTAACCCGAAAACCCGCGTTGAAGTGCCATTACTGACCTGTAATTGCCTGTGGCGCAGGTTTCAAAAAGAAGCCGAAGAGTGGGTCGCACCGGGCGGCGTGTTGATTGCCGACCCGCAAGCCCGCAACCGCAAGATCAACGCGGCCTATGCACAATTGTGGCTGGCGGATAACCGGTTTCAATGGGCGGGGTTGGCGGCGTTTGCTTCGAAGCAGGTGGGGTGTGGGTTGATCCATGCCACCAAGTTACAAAAAGGTATCGCTGCAGAAAAAGAAGCTCACCGTAAATTACGAGAAGCCCCATCGGAAACCTTGTTTGAGGGGTTAGGGTTCAAGCTCAGTCTGACCGATCCCAAAATCCAAGAGGAAGTAGACAAAGCTAGGTCAGAAAATCCGGTTCCCACCACGGACATCACGCTTGGCGACAATTCCCGTTCGCTGGTCCAACAACAACTGGACTATGTGTACGAGATGTTGGCATTGGGAAACACCTCTCTATTTTTGGATGTTTATCCTCTGCACCGTTTTTTTATGGTGCGTGGCTACAAGGAAATGGAGAAGTGTCTGAAAAGTCGCGCAGAAATAGTCAAGGATGTGATGTGGCCGATAGGAAACACCGTTGCGTTCGGTGTCGCTCATAAAGAGATCGTTGATACGTTTGAGGCAATCGATGCGGGAAAAATTGCCGACAGCGTCAACTCAATGGCCGCTCATGAGCAGATTAATATCCTGCAACCCGCGATGTACGAGGATGTGAGGTTCGCTTCGCTCATTCGTGGCACACATGCTTCAGATATTGTTTCTGTCGTGACGGGGCTGCTTTCCGGCGTTCCAGAGGGAATACAACTCACCTTGGCCAGTCAGTGCAAAGCACCCGACAACCGAAGTGTCTCCTTCAGCAACAATCCGTTAGCAAATCTTGCGGATAAAAACCAAAGGATGGAGTTCGTGCTCCGTGCCGCAGCGCAATTCAACAGCCTGCTAAAGAATCCAGCCACTAAAAGCCAGCTACAAAGCTCCATCACAGATATCGCAAATGGAAATGGAGTACGCCAGTGACCAGATCTCAGCGCTGGTTGATTTTGATTTTTTTGATTCTTCTAGTGGTGGGTAGCCTGGTGTATTCCCGCTCGGGTACCAAGACGTTATCCGTCCATATAGGAAAACCCTACGAGCAGGTTGTCCAAGATTCGACATTCCCTGTCGAGGACAACACGGCAATCTATCCAGGTGATCCCACCGACGCAGAAGACCCTCCTAGGCCTGGCTCTACGTGGATCAGCAGCCCGACCGTCATTGAGTTTGATGATCCTGCTTACGGATTCAAACTCCCTCCCACGGTATTTGGAGCAGTTACGTATGCAGGCCAGAAAGTCACGACACTGACTACGTCGCCCATGTCGAAAACAATTCCATTTGGAGAGGCAGTGATTCGATTGGTGGAGATACAAAACACCCTCAAATCCCGAGGGTGGCAGCTAGCGCCTTTAGAGAATAATAATTGGTTCAGCGCCGTGTCTGTCGCAGAGCGTGATCAATTACAGGCCAAGCTCTTCGATCAGGCCGTGGGCATAGACTTTTATGTGCCGGGAAAGTACAACCTGCTGCTTTTGATTAAGTGCTATGCATACTGCGATAAGCGGGATTCGACGACAGCAAAGTACCTGATCGATATCAGCATTGGGCGGGATCGCATCGAGAAATGAGGAGTTACTTCCCGAGGCAGGGCGATTGTCTGCTCAAAGTAACGTTTTTTTTCCTTTTCGTTTGCCTAACCTCTTTTCACTTCCCGATTGAAAGGTTGATCCTTCATATCGGTAAGCCGTACGTAGAACTCGTTAAAGACTCCACATTCCCAGTTAAACGAAACACGGCCGTTTATCCAAGTGAACCACCTCATCCGAGTTCAACTTGGATCAGCAATCCAGTTGTAGTCCAATTTGATGATCCTGAACATGGCTTTACACTGCCCACTACCAAGTTTGGTGCAATTGGATTTGATGAAGGAAAAGTCTCAACCATGACGACTTCTCCGATGCTTGAAACGGTGCCGTTCGACCAATTGATTGTGGTGCTCGATCAGTTACAGAACCAACTAAAAAATGCTGGTTGGGTACTGTGGAATGCCGAAAGAAATCCTTGGGTTGAAACCGCTACCGAGGATGATAAAAGAACGCTTCAGGCTGAACTGTTTGACCACGTGGTGGTGGCCGTGCTGTTGATACCCCACAAATACAGTCTTGCGCTCAACGTCAAATGCTACGCACGCTGTGACGAGCGCAACCCGAAAACGGCGAAGTATTTGATTGATGTCAGTGTCGGTTCGGATTACTACAGCGAATGAAAAGTAGCGCCAGAAGGCAGCGTCGGTGTTTGCAAAGAGCCGCATTTTTTATGCTATTCATTTGTCTGACTTCTTTTCACCACCCAGTTGATTTTTTGAACATTCATATCGGGAAGTCATACAGAGAAGTCGCACAAGACTCGACATTCCCTGTTTATGGCAATACGGCAATTTATCCTGGGGATCCTAACCACGCTAAAGATCCACCTCATCCGAGCTCTACCTGGATCAGCCATCCAGTCGTCATCAGATTTGATGATCCCGACTATGGTTTTACGCTGCCCGCTACCACGTTCGGTGCGATCAGTTGGTCCAAATTCAAAGCGATCACCCTGACTACGTCGCCGATGCTGGAAACCTTGCCGTTCGAGCAAGCGGTAGCACTCCTTGAAAAGTTACAACAAAAGTTCAATCAACTCGGGTGGACTCCAGAACCTGTGGAGGGTAACGACTGGCTAAAAATAGAAACCAAGGGGGATAAGGCGCGGCTTCAGGCGAAACTCTTTGATCAAGTTGACGGCGTCATATTGTTGATTCCGCACAAATACAGTTTGATCCTTCACATCAAATGTTATGCCCGCTGCGCTGAACGAAACCCCGAGACAGCCAAATATTTGATCGACGTAGGGCTAGGCGACGATATCTTTAGCGATTGAACTCCCACCGATTTTAGGGCTGCTGCGCAGCCCAGCGGGAGCAAGCTCCCTCGCCACAGGGGTTGTGTCGCGCACCTTTTCAACTGTCCGGCTGAGACCTTCGGGTCCCTTTTTCATGTCTGCATGAACCTGTTTTCATGACAGTTTTGTTTCAATCACTTCTTTAGCTATGCGATGCTGGCGCCCAGACCGTTAGCCAACTACAGCTTAAGTACAGAACGTAGAACGTCGCGCGGCACCGTCAATTTGCTCCTTTGGGGCGATACCACCACAGGGGGCCTGCATGCTCACCCTGCTCAATTTGTTATCTGCCGTGGCCTTGTTGATCTGGGGCACGCACATCGTCCGAACCGGCATCTTGCGGGTCTACGGCTCCAATCTGCGCCATGTGATTGGCCAGAACATGTCCAAACGCTGGCTCGCGTTCATCTCGGGGATCGTCGTCACGGCGATGGTCCAGAGCAGCAACGCCACGGCCATGCTCGTCACTTCCTTTGTCGGTCAGGGCCTGATGGCGCTGACTCCCGCTCTCGCGACCATGCTCGGCGCGGATGTCGGTACGGCGCTGATGGCGCGGGTGCTGACGTTCGATTTGTCGTGGCTGTCGCCGCTGCTGATCTTTCTCGGGGTGATTTTCTTTCTGTCCCGCAAGCAAACCCGACTGGGCCAGATGGGCCGCGTCAGCATCGGTCTCGGGCTGATCATCCTGGCGCTGCAACTGATCGTCGAGTCCGCCGCGCCGATTACCCAGGCGCAGGGCGTGAAGGTGATTTTCGCCTCGTTGACCGGTGACATCCTGCTCGATGCCCTGGTGGGCGCGTTGTTCGCGATGGTTTCCTACTCCAGCCTGGCCGCCGTGCTGCTGACCGCGACCCTGGCTGGCGCTGGTGTGATCAGCCTGCCGGTGGCCATCGGCCTGGTGATCGGCGCAAACATCGGCAGCGGCATCCTCGCGTTCCTCAGCACCAGCATGCAAAACGCCGCCGGGCGTCAGGTGGCGCTCGGCAGCCTGTTGTACAAACTGATCGGCCTGCTGCTGATCATTCCGGTGCTGGACCCGCTGGTGCACTGGATCGACAGCCTCGACTTCAGCCCTCAGGAAATGGTCATCGGCTTCCACCTGCTCTACAACACCGCGCGCTGCCTGATCCTGTTGCCCAGCGTCGGCCCGATGGCCAGGCTTTGCGCGTGGCTGCTGCCGGAGCGACCGGAGCTCAACGGCATGGCGAAACCCCGGCACCTCGACCAGACCGCGCTGGTCACGCCCAGCCTGGCGCTGGCCAACGCCGCCCGGGAAACCCTGCGCATGGGAGATCTGATCGACAACATGCTCGAAGCGATGCTCGACGTGCTGCGCGGCGACCAATCCGCCATCACCCAGGAAATGCGCAAACTGACAGATGATGTCGAAGCGCTCTACAGCGCAATCAAGCTCTATCTGGCGCAAATGCCCCGCGAAGACCTGAGTGATCAAGACAGCCGGCGCTGGGCGGAAATCATCGAACTGGCAATCAACCTCAAGCTGGCCAGCGATTTGATCGAACGCATGCTGCGCAAGGTGCAGCAGCAGAAAACTTCGCAGCGCCGGTCTTTTTCCGAGGTTGGGCTGGAAGAATTGGCCGGGTTGCACAGCCAGTTGATCTCCAACCTGCGCCTGGGATTGTCGGTATTTCTCAGTGCCGACAAGGAAAGTGCCCGCCAGCTGCTGCGTGAGAAACGTCGCTTTCGCGCACAGGAACGCCGCCTGGCCCATGCTCATGTCAGCCGCTTGCAACGTAAGATCGTGCAGAGTATCGAGACCAGCTCGCTGCACCTGGAGCTGATCGCCGACATGAAGCGCTTGAATTCGCTGTTCTGCAGCAGCGCATATGTGGTGCTGGAAACATCGGACACCGGTGCACTGGCGGTCGACGATATGGCTGACATCACGCATTCGCCTTGAACGTCTGGCGGTGGGGTCAGTCAGTTACATTGGTTCAGCCTCAAGACCGCCATCGCGGGCAAGCCCGCTCCCACAGGTGATTTGGTCGGACAGAGGTTCCGAGTACACCAAAGATCCACTGTGGGAGCGGGCTTGCCCGCGATAGCGGCCTGAAGGACGGCATGGATCTCCGATTGGTTGCCTGGAAGCTTGCTATGCGTTGTCTGCTGTTCGCCTGTCTGTTGCTCGGCTCATCCCCTTCGTTTGCCCTGGATCGCTTCCAGGTCGAGGGCTATACGCTGCCCAACGGTCTGCAATTGCTGCTCAAACCCGGCACCGAGCGCGGGCATGTGGCGATTCGTCTGGTGGTCGGTGTGGGCCTGGATGATTTCAGCTGCGCCGACAAGGAGCTGCCGCATTTGCTTGAGCACTTGTTGTTCAGCGGCATCGATGCCACCGGCGAAGGCGGCCTGGAAGAGCGCATGCAGGCGTTGGGCGGTGAGTGGAACGCTTTCACCAGCAACGCTGACACGACGTTCGTCATCGAAGCCCCGGCGAAAAACCAGCGCAAGGTGCTCGACCTGCTGCTGGCGCTGCTGACCCAGACCCGAATCGACGACAACGCCATCAACGCCGCCAAACAAGTGGTCGAGCGTGAGGACGGCGGCCATTATTCGCACTTGCAGCGCTGGCTGGATCGTCAGGACCTGGGCCACACCGCGAGCAATCAGCTGGCGATAGAGCTGGGCCTTAAATGCCCCGAGCGGGCCGAGGTCGATCACCTGACCCGCGAGCAACTGGAGACGGTGCGCAAGGCCTGGTACGCGCCCAACAACATGACGCTGATCGTGGTCGGCGAGCTCGACAAGTTGTTGCCGGCGTATCTGGAACGCGCCTATGGCGCACTTGAAGCGGTCGACCCTACCGATCACCTGCCCCTGCCGGAAATCCAGGCCAGTGCCGCCCATCAACGGACGCTGAGCGATGGTTTCGTCGGTGGCGGCGCCAAGTTGCATTGGCTGGTGCCGGAACCGGTGCTGCAGGATCAGCACGACGAAACCTTCGACCTGCTCAAGGACTATCTGGACTGGGCGCTCTATCGCCAGCTGCGCTTGGCTCACGGTTTGTCCTACGGCCCCTCGGCCGAGCGCGAGGTGTTTGGCGGGGTGGGCTTCATGAGCCTGAACGCCGACCTTGATCGCGACGACGTGACACAGGCCGAACAGGTGCTGGAGGATTTGAAGGCCGACTTGCTCAAGAATGGTCTCGACGCAGACACCTTCAACCGCCTCAAACAGGCCGCCATCGCCCGCCAGGCCTGGGCCGTGCAAGGCAACAGCGCGCTGGCCGATTACTACTGGAGCGCGCTGGGCGACTATCAGGACGGGCGTTTCGCCGACCCGGCCAAGGAACTGCAAGGCGTGACCCTGGCGGAAGCGAACAAGGCCATGCGCGAGTTGCTCGTGCAACCGGGGTATGTGCGGATCGAGAAGCCGCTGATGAGCTATGACCAGTTGATGTGGGCGATGGCCGGGGTGTTTGGATTGCTTGTCCTCGGGATATTGGCTTGGCGAGTCCATCGCCGCCGTTAACTGGCCGCCCTGGCAGCCGGGCTTTTGTGGCGAGGGAGCTTGCTCCCGCTCGGCTGCGCAGCAGTCGTAAAACCGGTGCTTGCGTTCTACCTGATGACACGCAGTGTGCGGGTTTGGGGGCGCTTCGCACCCCAGCGGGAGCAAGCTCCCTCGCCACAATGTTGAATAGGGCAAACGGACGTATCCCCCTCGCCACGCCTGCGCCCGGGCGGTACTCTGTCGAGGATTTTTCCCACGACTATTGTGAACCGCCGAATGCCTACTCTGACCCTGTACGTCCAGCGCATCCTGGAACTGATGAAGCGCTATCCAGGGGTCATTGCGCTCGGTGGTTTTATCTCCGGGGTCGGCAGTTTCATCCTGGTGGATCGGCAACAGGGCCTGGCGACCTGGATCACCACCATCATGGTGCTCAGCTGGATCTGGCTGATGCTGGAAAACAGCCTGACCAAGCTGTTCACCAAGCTTTTCAAACGCGAAATCCCCCAGCCTTTGCTGCGTTACGCCACGCAGATGATCCACCAGGAAAGCCTGTTCTTCGTCCTGCCGTTCTTTTTCATCACCACGACGTGGAACAGCGGCCAGTTGTTTTTCACCGGGTTGCTGAGCATGGCGGCGCTGATTTCCATCATCGACCCGCTCTACTACAAATGGCTGGCGCCCCGGCGCTGGGCGTTCCTGGCGTTGCACACGCTGACGCTGTTTGCCGCGCTGTTGACCGCCCTGCCCGTCATCCTGCACCTGACCACGTCCCAGAGCTTCAAACTGGCCCTGGGCACCGCTGTGGTGTTGTCGTTCCCGAGCCTGGCATCGATCTTCCCGATCCGGACCCTGCGCAATGCGCTGGCGATCTTGAGCATCACCGTGGGTATCGGGGGGGTCGGCTGGGTCCTGCGTTCGTGGGTTCCGCCGGCGACGCTGTGGATGACCGACGTGGCGATCAGTACGCAAATGCAGGACCGCACGCCGGGCAAGAGTCTTGAAGAAGTCAGCGCCGAGCAGATCCGTGGAGACGGCCTGTACGCCTACACCGCGATCAATGCTCCACGCGGTCTGGACGAACGGATTTATCACGTTTGGACGTTCAACGGCAAAGAGGTTGATCGCATCGCTCTGGACATCCATGGCGGGCGCAAGGAAGGCTATCGCGCCTGGACACACAAGCAGAACTTCCCCGGCAACCCTGCGGGTAAGTGGCAGGTTCGGGTGCTGACCGAAGACGGGCAACTGATCGGTGTGCTTCGCTTCAAAATCTCGGACAGCACACCGATCAAAGAAAAGTAATCCGGTTCGTGCTATTACGTAGCTCTGCGTAAATAGCCGAACAAGCACGGAGCTTATGACCAGCAGCACAATGGCCGGCAATGCCCAGCTAGACGCCTCTCACTCCCCGGCACAACTGCGGGTCACGGGTGACTGGACGCTCGCCCACTACGCCGATCTCAAGCACCTGAGCGAAAAGCTCCGCGGCCAATACGACGACAGCACGCACATCGACCTCAATGGCCTCGGTGCGCTCGATACCGCCGGCGCGTCGCTGTTGGTGGAATTGCTCGGGTCCGAGCGTCTGGGCCGGTCTGCCGAGCATCCCGATTGCACGTTGTCCCCTGCCGACCGCGCCTTGTTGCAGACGGTTTACTGCTCGCTCAGCGACTTCTGCGTGCCGATCAAGGAACCGGAGATCAGCGTCGGCATTCAACTGCTGACCCGCATCGGTCGTGCAGTTGACGCCGTCTGGCAGGACACCCTGCAACTGCTGGGCTTCGTCGGCCTGATCCTCGAAACCATCGCGCGCGGGCTGTTTCGCCCCAAGCGCTGGCGCATCACGCCCATGGTCGCGCACATCGAACAGACTGGCCTCGACGCCGCACCCATCGTCGCGCTGCTGACCTTTTTGGTCGGTGCCGTGGTGGCGTTTCTCGGGGCGACGGTGTTGGCGAGTTTCGGCGCGAGTATTTTCACCGTGGACCTGGTGGCGTTCTCCTTCCTGCGTGAATTCGGCGTGTTGCTGACCGCGATCCTGATGGCCGGTCGAACCGCCAGTGCGTTCACAGCGCAGATCGGCTCGATGAAGGCCAACGAAGAAATCGACGCCATCCGCACATTGGGCCTCGACCCGATGGAGTTGCTGGTGGTGCCACGGGTATTGGCGTTGCTGGTGGCGCTGCCGATGCTGACCTTCCTGGCGATGATCTCGGGGATCATCGGCGGTGGCGTGGTCTGTGCCGTGTCGCTGGGGATCTCGCCGGCGATGTTCCTGTCGCTGCTGCAAACCGATATCGGCGTTCAGCACTTTCTGGTGGGGATCGTCAAAGCGCCGATCTTCGCGTTCCTGATCGCCGCGATCGGTTGCCTCGAAGGCTTCAAGGTCAGTGGCAGCGCCGAGTCCGTGGGCGCTCACACCACGTCGAGCGTGGTGCAGTCGATTTTCGTGGTGATTGTGCTCGACGCCGTGGCCGCGCTGTTTTTCATGGAGATGGGCTGGTGAGTCGTTTACCCCGAGCGCCCTCCGAGGCGGTGATCGAAGTTCGTGGGCTGTGCAATCGCTTCGGCAGCCAAAGCGTGCACGAGAACCTCGACCTGGATTTGTATAAGGGCGAAATCCTTGCCGTGGTCGGCGGTTCCGGCAGCGGGAAATCGGTGCTGCTGCGCAGCATCGTCGGCTTGCGCCAGCCCAGCGAAGGCGTGGTGAAGGTCTTTGGCAAGAACCTGCCGACCCTGTCCGAACACGAGCGCTCGATGGTCGAACGGCGCTTCGGCGTGCTGTTCCAGAAAGGCGCGCTGTTCTCTTCGCTGACCGTGACCGAGAACGTGGCCCTGCCCCTGATCGAACACGCCGGCCTGAGCCGTGAAGACGCCGAGCATCTGGCGGCGGTGAAACTGGCGCTGGCCGGGCTGCCGCTGTCGGCGGCGGACAAATACCCTGCCTCGCTGTCCGGTGGCATGATCAAGCGCGCGGCGCTGGCCCGGGCGTTGGCGCTGGACCCGGACATCCTGTTCCTCGACGAACCCACCGCCGGCCTCGACCCGATTGGCGCCGCAGCCTTTGATCAATTGATCCTGACGCTGCGCGATGCCTTGGGCCTGAGTGTGTTTCTGGTCACCCATGACCTCGACACGCTCTACACCATCACCGACCGGGTGGCGGTATTGGCGCAGAAAAAGGTGCTGGTGGCGGACGCCATCGACAAGGTCTCGGAAACCGACGACCCGTGGATTCACGAATACTTCCATGGCCCTCGCGGCCGCGCGGCGCTGACCGCCGCTCAACAGTTGAATGAGGTCTGACATGGAAACCCGAGCCCATCATGTATTGATCGGCCTGTTCACCGTGATTGTGGTGGCGGGCGCCCTGCTCTTCGGTCTGTGGCTGGCCAAGTCCAGCGTCGACACCGAGTTCAAGGATTACGAAGTCGTCTTCAACGAGGCGGTCAGCGGCTTGTCCAAGGGCAGCGCCGTGCAGTACAGCGGGATCAAGGTCGGCGACGTGGTGACGTTGCGCCTGGACCCGAAAGACCCGCGTCGGGTGCTGGCGCGGATTCGCCTGGGCGGCGATACGCCGATCAAGGAAGACACCCGGGCCATCCTGGCGCTGACCGGGATCACCGGCACCTCGATCATTCAACTCAGCGGCGGTACGCCGCAAAGTCCGACGCTCAAGGGCAAGGACGGCTATCTGCCGGTGATTGTCGCGTCGCCCTCGCCTATCGCTCGCTTGCTCAATGACAGCGGTGACCTGATGGCCGGTGTGAACACGCTGATGCATAACGCCAACCTGATGTTTTCCACGGAGAACGTCGAGCGCATCAGCAAGACGCTGGAACATCTGGAACAAACCACCGGCACCATCGCCGACCAGCGTGGCGATATTCGTCAGGCGATGCAGCAACTGGCGTCCGTCGGCAAGCAGGCTGGCGCCATGCTGGAGCAGACGTCGGCGCTGATGCGTAATGCCAACGGGCTGCTCAACGATCAGGGCAAGCAGATGTTCGGCAGTGCCGAGCAGGCGATGAAATCGCTGGAGCAAAGCAGTGCCACCATCAATAAATTGCTCACGACCAATCAGGACTCTCTGAACAGCGGCATGCAAGGCCTCAACGGCCTGGCGCCTGCGGTGCGTGAATTGCGCGACACCCTGACGTCGTTGCGGACCATCTCCCAACGCCTGGAAGCCAACCCCAGCGGTTATTTGCTCGGCAATGACAAGAACAAGGAGTTCACGCCATGAAGTTTGCGACCTTCGCCCTCCTTGCCGGCTTCACGTTGGTCAGCGCCTGCTCGATCTTGCCCAAGTCCGAGCCGTCCGATGTCTATCGCTTGCCGTCGGCCCAGAGCAGCGTTTCGGCCAGCCACGGCACGCCGCAACGCTGGTCGCTGCGCCTGACCAAGCCGCAGGCCAGCGAAGCGTTGAACAGCCCGAAAATCGCCGTGATCCCGCAAGGTGATTTGATCAGCAGCTACGCCGCCTCGCGCTGGAGCGATCCGGCGCCGGTGTTGCTGCGTAATCGGTTGCTTGATGGTTTCCAGCAGGACGGTCGAGTGCCGCTACTGAGCACGGATGACAGCAATTTCCAGGCAGACCTGGAATTGGGCGGGAGCTTGCAGGCGTTTCAGACCGAATACCAAGGCACCGCTGCCAGCGTGGTCGTGCGGCTGGATGCGTTGCTGGTGCGCGGGTATGACCAGCGCATCCTCGCCAGCCGCCGCTTTGAAGTGCGTCAGCCATTGAGCGATGTGAAGGTGCCGGCGGTGGTGGCCGGGTTTGGCCAGGCGAGCGATCAGTTGACGGCGCAGGTGGTGAGTTGGGCGGTTGAGCAAGGCCAGAAAGCCGCCCCGCCGCCTCGCCCTTAAAACCAACACAAACCCAATGTAGGCGTGAGCCTTTGTGGCGAGGGGACTTGTCCCCGTTGGGTCGCGAAGCGGCCCCAATTTCTGAATTCAAGTTGTATCTGATACACCGAGAATTCAGGTTTTGGGACTGCTGCGCAGTCCAACGGGGACAAGTCCCCTCGCCACAAAGGCTCACTCCTACAGGGTTTTGTAGTTAACCGAAGAACCAGTAGCAAACGCCGATCGCGCCCAGTACGCCGGCAAGCTCCGCCAGCAACGCACACCCCACCGCATGCCGCGCCCGCTGGATGCCCACCGCGCCGAAGTACACCGCCAGCACGTAGAACGTGGTTTCCGTACTGCCCTGAATCGTCGCCGCCACCAGCGCCGGGAAGCTGTCCACCCCGGATGTCTTCATGGTTTCAATCAGCATCGCCCGCGCAGCGCTGCCGGAGAACGGTTTGACCATCGCCGTCGGCAGAGCGTCGACGAAGCGTGTGTCCCAACCGGCCCACTCCACCAGGTGCCGAATCCCGTCCAGACCAAAATCCAGTGCCCCGGACGCCCGCAGTACGCCGACGGCGCAAAGCATCGCCACCAGATATGGCAGCAGGTTCTTGGCTACGTCGAAGCCTTCCTTGGCGCCTTCGACGAACGCTTCGTAGACTTTCACTTTGCGTAAGGCACCGATCACCAGAAACAGCATGATCAACCCGAACAGCGTCAGGTTGCCGAGGATCGAGGACAGGCCGGCCAGAGCGGTCGCCGAGAGCGTCGCCAGCAGCGCCATGAAGCCACCGAGGGCCAAGGCACCGGGAATCAGATACGCGAGCACCACGGGGTCCCACAACCGCAGACGTTGCATGAACGCTACCGACAGCAAGCCCACTACTGTCGAGCAGCTTGTTGCTAGGAGGATGGGCAGAAACACCAGCGTCGGATCAGGTGCACCTTGCTGGGCGCGGTACATGAAGATCGTCACCGGCAGCAGGGTCAGGGAGGAGGCGTTGAGGACCAGGAACAGGATTTGCGCGTTGCTGGCGATGGTGGCGCTGGGGTTGAGCTCTTGCAGCGCCTTCATGGCTTTGAGGCCGATCGGCGTGGCGGCGTTGTCCAGGCCCAGGCCGTTGGCGGCGAAGTTGAGCGTGATCAGGCCGATGGCCGGGTGACCTGCCGGTACTTCGGGCATCAGCCGCAGAAACAGCGGGCCCAGCGCCTTGGCCAGCCACTCGACGATCCCGGCTTTCTCGGCAATTCGCAGAAAGCCCAACCAGAGGGTCAGGGTGCCGAACAGCAGGACCATGACTTCGACCGATAACTTGGCCATGGCGAAAATGCTCTCCACCATCGCCGCGAAGATCCCGGCGTTACCGCCGATCAGCCATTGCGCCAGCGCCGAAACGGCAGCCACGATGAAAAAGCCAAGCCACAGGCCATTGAGCATCAGTTAAATCCCCCGAAGAATGCCGCGAATGATAGCGGGGTGTGCAGAAACGACAAACCCCGGATTTCTCCGGGGTTTGTTTGTGTGGCTGCTCGGGTCACTGTGGGAGCCAGACTCCACAGGGTTCAGCTATCAGTTGCTGGAGACTTCGCCTACCGGCAGTTTTTCCTTGCTGCGCCAGTGCGGCAGCGAGTTCCAGTAGCGCTGGCCCTTGGCGTCGTCGTACATGCCTTCCCAACGGGAGATGACCAGGACGGCCAAGGCATTGCCGATCACGTTCAAGGCAGTACGCGCCATGTCCATGATGCGGTCGACACCGGCGATGAACGCCAGGCCTTCCAGCGGAATACCCACGCTGCCCAAGGTGGCCAACAACACCACGAAGGACACGCCCGGTACGCCGGCGATGCCTTTGGACGTCACCATCAGGGTCAGCACCAGCAGCAATTGCTGGCTGATCGACAGGTCGATGCCGTACAGCTGGGCAATAAAGATCGCCGCGATGCTCTGGTACAGGGTCGAGCCGTCGAGGTTGAACGAGTAACCGGTCGGCACCACAAAGCTGCAAATGGCTTTCGGCGCGCCGTAGGCTTCCATCTTCTCGATCACGCGCGGCAGCACGGTTTCGGAACTGGCGGTGGAGTAGGCCAGGACCAGCTCATCCTTGAAGATGCGCATCAGCTTGATCACCGAGAAGCCGAACAGGCGAGCAATCAGGCCCAGCACCACAAAGGCGAAGAAGGCGATGGCGACGTAAACCAGGATCACCAGTTTGGCCAGTGGCACCAGAGAGGCGAAGCCGAAGTTGGCCACGGTCACCGCGATCAGTGCGAAAACGCCGATCGGGGCGTAGTTCATGATCATGTGGGTGACTTTGAACATGCTTTCCGACACGCCCTGGAACATCTTCACCAGCGGCTCGCGCAGGTCCGATTGCAGGCTCGACAGACCGAGGCCGAACAATACGGAGAAGAAGATGATCGGCAGCATTTCGCCGCGGGCCATGGCCGCGAAGATGTTCGACGGGATCAGGTTGAGGATGGTTTCGATGAACGCATGTTCATGCTGAACCTCGGCCGCCGTCGCCTGGTACTTGGAAATATCCACCGTACCCAGGGTGCTCATGTCGATGCCGGTGCCCGGATGGAACACGTTGGCCAGCACCAGACCGACCACGATGGCGATGGTGGTAACGATCTCGAAGTAAATGATGGTCTTGAGGCCGATACGCCCGAGTTTCTTCGCGTCGCCTACACCAGCGATGCCGACGATCAACGAGGAGATGACGATCGGGATCACGATCATCTTGATCAGACGGATAAAGATATCGCCTGCCGGTTGCAGGACGTTGCTGATCCACCAGGCTTTTTCGGCACTGAAATGGTTGAGCAGCGCACCGATTGCTATCCCCAGAACCAGACCGATGAGGATCTGCCAGGCGAGGCTGAGCTTTGCCTTCTTCATATCTTTACCCTTACTTGCGTTTGACTCAGGCGGATGCAAGAACTGGAACGCTCGTGGCGAAAAATTCTGTGCATCTGCCCCCGTATAAGGTGCCCCGGAGCGCTTTATTACGGCTCTCTGGCAGGCGAAAAAAGGCGCAACTATTCCGATGCAAGGAAGCGACGTCTAATGCCGTAAACGCCTACCCTATGCCGAATCGGCATGAGCTTTTTGAATTGAAACTCGCGTCCCAACCGGTTCGAATACGACATTTCGGCAGGCATAAGTGCCGTGAACCGGCCATTTCAGAGGAGGTTGGTTGTTTTTTAAACAGTTGAATTCATGACGAAATTTCGGAAAAAGCCTACGTTTGGCAGCTAATACTCTTCTACCGAAAGTCGGAGGTTTCTCGATATACGGTCGTGAAGAAACACCGAGAAACGGTTTTGCGGGGAATATGCAGCAGAGGGGAATGAGCGCAGTGCTCTAGATCAACGCTTTGCACGTTGAAGCTCTTCGCAAGTCCGTCGAGCCACTTTGGGCTGGCGAACTTGCGTCGCAGCTTTATTACCTGACCCGGCCCTTGCGCAGACACTCCATGTGCCCGTAGGTCACTCCGACCCTGAAACAGTCAGAACGTCCCGACCCCTTGGTCATGCGCCTGCCTTCCTCGGGTAGCGCACTGGAAAGAAGCGATGCTGCTCCTTTCGTGTTTCAAACTCAGTACCAGTTCGGATCTTTCTTGAGCTGTTCCATCAACAGGTCCTGCATGCCTTGATCCGGTTTCCCGAGGAAGCGGTAGTCGGCATGTCGCGTTGGCGACTTGTCGGCCGGCAATCCTGCAGGCACTTCGACCAGCATGGCGTAGGCGTCCTTTTTGTCGAAGCTGAAAGCCACGATCAGGCGCTTGTTCAGGCACGTCGGTTGCGTTTCGCAAAGCGGCCCGACCAAGTACTTGTCGCCGTCTTCTTCAACAGCATTCATTTGCTCGGCATCACCAGACAGGTTCATCACCCATTCCGGCAGTCGCTCTTCCTTTTTAACGACTTTAGTCCACGTTTCACGGTACTGCGGGTCCGAATTCAACAATTCGCTAGCCCGCGTCTGGCCGTCATTGGCCGCCATCGCCATGGCACCACCGCCCAGAAGCAGGGCGGCTGCCAGAGTCTTTAACAAAACGCTCATATTCAGCCTCGACCACGACGGCCAAAGAAGAAGGAAGCAATGAACATCACCAGGAACACGACAAAGAGAATCTTGGCGATACCCGTGGCGGTGCCCGCGATACCACCGAAGCCCAGTACTGCGGCGATGATGGCAATGATCAAGAATGTGATTGCCCAGCTCAACATGGTGATTCTCCTTACGCTTCTATATTAGAGATGTAGCTTGTGGTGCTTATCCCGGCGCATCGAGCGCGCCAAGTTCTTTAGCTCAGAACACCCAACGTTCCTGACGAGGCATCTCATCCGCAGGCTGAGCCTGGTCGACGTCCATCATTCGCATCGGGGCGAGGTCAGCCTGGCTGCTGCTGACGGCGCTGAAATGGGTCTGGGTTGCATGTTGAATCGACACGTGCGGAACCTCTGGTTGCTGGCTCTGTTCCCAAAGCAGGAACTGCTGGCCTGCGATCAGCGTGATCAGCAGCGCCAGAACGCCAAACAGGCCTTGTTGAAGATGCAAAGGCGAGATGCGCAATGGGGCGACACGTTGGCGATTCATCCTGAAACTCCTCCCACTCTGGTGGTGATCTTGTCAGTGGGCGTCGATACAAAATGGCCCTGATTACTCAGACTATTGCAGCCTGCATGCCAGCTTTTTCATATAAAAAAATCGTTTTAAATCAATCGGTTAGCTTGATCGTGAAAATCAGGGTGGACGCATCCTGCACGATGAGCCGCGCAGGGTCGTGCGTATTGCACGATCGATTCCCGGCAACTTTGATTATTTTTGAATTGAGAGGAGGGCGCGGATGTCAGAAAGGGACGTGGGTAATTGCCACATCGGCGGTTTTTTTGTAAAAAACCAGAGAAATCAGCCCATTAGCTAATGGATGAGTAGAGAGCTACCCTGTCATGGCTGGAATGGATCAGAATCAACCATGCAACTTGCCCGATTTTTCCGGGACTAATCAAGATCATTCGTTAAAGGAGCGCAGGAACATGGAATCAGCCACTGAGCATCAAGGCCGCATTCTGCTGGTGGATGACGAATCCGCCATTCTGCGAACCTTCCGCTATTGCCTCGAAGATGAAGGCTATAGCGTCGCCACCGCGAACAGCGCAGCGCAGGCTGATGCGTTGCTGCAACGTCAGGTGTTTGATCTGTGCTTCCTCGATCTGCGCCTGGGTGAAGACAATGGCCTGGATGTGCTGGCCCAGATGCGCATTCAGGCACCCTGGATGCGGGTGGTGATCGTCACCGCTCACTCCGCTGTCGACACCGCCGTGGATGCGATCCAGGCCGGCGCCGCCGACTACCTCGTCAAACCTTGCAGCCCCGACCAGTTGCGTCTGGCTACCGCCAAGCAGCTGGAAGTCCGGCAGCTCTCGGCGCGGCTGGAAGCCCTTGAAGGCGAAGTGCGTAAACCCAAGGACGGTCTGGATTCCCATAGCCCGGCCATGAAAGTGGTACTCGAAACCGCACGCCAGGTCGCCAGCACTGACGCCAACATTCTGATTCTCGGTGAGTCAGGTACCGGTAAAGGTGAACTGTCCCAAGCCATTCACGGCTGGAGCAAACGCCAGAAGAAATCGTGCGTCACCATCAACTGCCCGTCGTTGACGGCGGAATTGATGGAAAGTGAGCTCTTCGGCCACAGCCGCGGCGCATTCACCGGTGCAAGTGAAAGCACCTTGGGGCGCGTCAATCAGGCGGACGGCGGTACCTTGTTTCTCGACGAGATCGGCGATTTTCCCTTGACGTTGCAACCCAAGTTGCTGCGTTTCATCCAGGATAAGGAATACGAGCGCGTGGGGGATCCAGTGACCCGCCGCGCCGATGTGCGCATCCTCGCCGCGACCAACCTGAACCTCGAAGACATGGTGCGCGACGGTCGTTTCCGTGAAGACCTGCTCTATCGCCTGAACGTCATCACTTTGCACTTGCCGCCACTGCGCGAGCGCCGGGAAGACATTCTGAACCTTGCCGACCGTTTCCTGGCTCGCTTCGTCAAGGAGTACGCACGTCCGGCACGGGGCTTCAGCGACGAGGCTCGCGAAGCGTTGCTGAGTTACCGCTGGCCCGGCAACATCCGCGAACTGCGTAACGTCGTGGAGCGGGCGAGCATTATCTGCCCTCAGGAACGGGTCGAGATCAGCCACTTGGGCATGGCCGAGACCTCGACCAACAGTGCGCCGCGTATTGGCGCAGCGTTGAGCCTGGATGAATTGGAGAAAGCGCACATCGGTGCCGTCCTCGCCACCGCTGATACGCTGGATCAGGCGGCCAAGACACTCGGCATTGATGCCTCGACCCTGTACCGCAAACGCAAGCAGTACAACCTGTGAGCCTGCAATGAAACTGGCGATGAAGCTGCGTACTCGGCTGTTTCTGAGTATTTCGGCGCTGATCACGGTGGCGCTGCTCGGGCTCTTGCTCGGGCTGGTCAGCGTGATGCAGATGGCCGGTACCCAGGAAGTGCTGGTTCGAAACAACTTTGTCACGCTGGACCTGGGGTTGAAATTGCGTCAGACCCTGGGCGATCAGCTCATGATCATGATCGACGAAAAGCCCGATCCCGCAGCGTTCGAGACCGCCAGGAAAAACTACCTCGAGTTGCTTGAAGAAGGCATCGCCCTTCAGAAGTCCGGCAACGGCGGCTACGGTTTCAAACAGGCCAAGGCTGACTACCTCGACTTTCTTCAAGCCTACGATCAGACAAAAGTGCCGAAGCCTGTATTGGGCGGTAACGAGGCGTTGACGGAAAAATTCAATACCCTTCGCAGCGGTCTGCTTACTGAACAAAAGCGCGCACTGGATAACATTAACAACACCGAGCGCCAGGCCCGGGAACGCGCGTTGCTGATTGCCGGGCTGCTCGGGTTGGTGGGGCTGGCGGTACTGATCATCGGGTTCGTGACCGCCCATGGAATCGCCCGCCGGTTTGGCGCTCCGATCGAAGCGTTGGTTCAGGCTGCTGACAACATCGGCCAAGGTAATTTCGAAGTGACCCTGCCGGTTTCCTCCGCCGAGGAAATGAACCAGTTGACCAAGCGCTTCGGCATCATGGCGCAGGCGCTGCGTGAGCATCAGGCGATGAACATCGACGAGCTGCTCGCCGGTCAGCAGCGTCTGCAAGCAGTACTCGACAGCATCGACGATGGGTTGTTGATGATCGACCGCGAAGGCCATCTGGAACACCTCAACCCCGTGGCCCAGCGTCAGTTGGGGTGGGACACCGATCGACTCGGTCAAGGGCTGGGCACTGCGCTCGATCGTCCCGAACTGGATGAGCAGCTACAACTGGTGTTGCGCGGCGGGACCCTGGAGCGAGCGCCGGAAGACCTGAGCGTTGAGGTCGACGGTGAGTCGAGGTTGCTGACCTACAGCCTGACCCCGGTCAGCCATACGCAGGGCCACATTCTTGGCGCCGTGATGGTGCTGCATGACGTCACAGAACAGCGTGCATTCGAACGGGTGCGCAGCGAGTTCGTCTTGCGCGCATCCCATGAGTTGCGCACCCCGGTGACCGGGATGCACATGGCCTTCGGGCTGTTCCGCGAACGGGCGAAATTTCCTGAGGACTCTCGCGAAGCCGACTTGCTGGACACCGTGAATGAAGAAATGCAGCGCTTGATGCAGCTGATCAACGACCTGCTGAATTTCTCGCGCTACCAAAACGGGTTGCAGAAACTCACGCTGGCACCTTGTTCCATTGAAGAGTTACTGGAGCAGGCTCAGGCACGCTTTGCCGGGTCTGCGGCGCAGAAGGGCATCGAGTTGCTGGTGGAAGTGCAGGGGCCGTTACCCAGATTGCAGGCCGACCAGGCGCAATTGGACCGTGTGCTCGATAACCTGATCGATAACGCTTTGCGTCATACCCCCCAGGATGGACTGATACGTTTGCAGGCGCGGCGCCATGGTGAGCGAGTGATTATCAGCGTGGAAGACAACGGTGAGGGCATTGCCTACGGTCAGCAGGGGCGGATCTTCGAGCCCTTCGTCCAGGTCGGCCGCAAGAAGGGCGGTGCCGGGCTTGGTTTGGCGTTGTGCAAGGAAATCGTGCAGTTGCATGGCGGGCGGATGGGCGTTTATTCGCGGCCCGGGCAGGGCACGCAGTTCTACATGGCGCTGGCGGTGTAAACCGCTGCAGTCTTTTCAGGCTTCATCATCCAGGCGTCGATTGTTCCGCCGGCGACCACGGGTAATCAGTTCGATGAACTGCACGGCGCTCAGGGCATGGGCGAACAGCCAGCCCTGACCATACTTGACCCCTTCGCTGCTTAGAAACGCTGCTTGGGCTTCATATTCTATGCCCTCGGCAATCACCCTGAGTTGCAGGGCCTGTGCCATGTGAATGATGTGCGGTGCCACGCCGCTGCTGGCGGCATCATGGCCCAGCGCATCAATGAACGCCTTGTCGATTTTCAGGCAGTCCACCGGCAGGGTTTGCAGGTAGGCGAGGCTGCAATAGCCCGTGCCGAAATCATCGATCAGCACCTGATGCCCGACATCGCGCAAGGCTTGCAGGTTTTCCCTGGCCACCACCACATCGATCAAGCCCCGCTCAGTCACCTCAAAGGCAATCTGCTTTGCCGCGACCCGGTGCAAGGTCAGCAGGCGTGCCATCACCTGGCCGATACGCGGCACCATGACGTCGCAAGCTGCAAGGTTGACGGAGATGTACAACTGCGGATTGGCGCGTAGCAGTTGCCCCAGTTGTTCGAGAAGTCGCTGCAATACGAAGTCGGTCATCTGACGGATCTGGCCGGTGTTTTCCGCCATCGGGATAAACAGGTCGGGACTGGTCAGCGTGCCGTCCGGCCTTCGCCAGCGCAGCAAGGCTTCGGCTCCGACACAGTTGCGGCTGTCGAGATCGAAGATCGGCTGATACAACACCTGTAGTTCGCCGCGTCGAATGGCGCCGTTCAGTTCCGCGTCCAGTGACTGACGCTGGCGCACCAGCAGAAACACCATGAAACCGACCAAAACACCCAGCGCCAGACTGGCCGGCAGCAGCCACCACCACACGGCCGGCACATGCATGTTCGTGCGTGGGGTGATCAGCACTAATTGGTATTCGGGATTGTTGGTGGGCATGCGGTAAATCAAGCGGGTTTGTGTCACCTGCAGCGCATCTCGGCTTTCCAGGGGCCAGAACTCCGTGGGTGGCCAGACCTGTGCGGCACCGAGGACAGGAATCGCACGAGTGCCATGGGAGAGCACCACCAGCAGGCTACTGCCCGGGGACAGATCGACCATGTCGGTCAAATGGCCGCGAGAGGTTGCGACCCGAAAGTTGCCGCGTCCCAGCATCAGCGCAGCACGGTTTTCATCGGGTTCGGTGGTGGTGTTCAGCCAGTAGCTGTAGGTGGGGCCCTTGATGTCCGGTGGTCGACTCAGCGACAGCCCCTCCTGGCGAGGGCGGTTCGAGCAAATCCGCGACGCATCCATGTAGGCAGCTTCGTAAACGAATCGGTAATTGAAGCTGACCTGTTGCAAGGTTGCGATCATTTCATCATCGCAGCCACGCAGCGGTTGGGCTTCCAGATCGTCGAGGCTTTCGCGTAGCTGACCGAATAGCTGTTCAAGCCGGGCGAGGAAACGCTCGCCCTGGGCATTCATTTCCTGGCTTTCCCGCTGCTCCACTTGATGCATCGCCAGAAACAGGCTGGCGGCCATCAATAGCGTGGCGCTCAAGGCAGCAGCCAGCATCGCCAAAAACCAAGGGCGATAGAACCAGCTACGGAGCGTCTCTCGAGCTACAGCCATTATGGATATCCGAAGAATTACCAATGAGTTATAGCTGCTGATTGAGAAAAAGCCCTTACCGTCGGGCGGCCGTCATTATTTTGTCTGGTTCAAAACTTGTAGAAGCGCCGCCGTCTGAGCGTCAGGGGTGCCATCGAATCGGGTGGGGCGGAAATGCATTTGAAAGGCCGCCAGTACATGGCGCGTGGCGACGTCAAGCTCGCCCGTTTGTGGCGTGGCATAACCCAGTCGGGCCAGCTGTCCCTGATACCAACCGATGCTCGGCAGTTCTGCTGCGAACTGGGCTTGCTGGCGCGCGACGGCCTGCTCGTCTGGCCAAACGCCGATGCCTTCGCCGGCCAGACGCTTCCAGGGGAACAGCGGGCCGGGATCGAGCTTGCGCAGCGGCGCGATGTCGCTGTGGCCGATGATGGAGCGCGGGTTGATGTTGTAACGTTTGCTGATGTCCTTGAGCAGAAAGATCAGCGACTGAACCTGATCTTCGCTGTAGGGGTACCAGAGACGGCCCGTCGGCGTGTCTTTGAAGCCAGGATTGACGATCTCGATGCCGATGGAGCTGGAGTTCAGCCAGGTCCGGCCTTGCCATTCGCTTTCGCCTGCGTGCCACGATCGAAGATTTTCATCCATCAGCTTATAGATGGTGGCGCCTTTGTCGTCGCCGATCAGGTAGTGACTGCTGACCTCGCCGTGGGTCAGCAACTGCAACGAGCGCTCGAGGGAGGCGGAGGTGTAATGCACCACCACGAACTGAATACGACTGTCGTGATTGGCTGAAGGGTGGCTGGTGTCGATCCGCGGGCCGCTGGCACAACCGGCCAACAGAAGTAGCGACACAATAAGAGCAAGACATTTCATGGCAGGAGGCAATATACGCAAGTCAGTAATGCAACAGTGTAACGTACTGACTCGCGCGCAGAGGGCAAAAGCGCTGTTTTAAATAAAATGGAACAATTGGCTGTCAGCCTGCTTCAACAAGGTTGCGACCTGCATTTTTCGCACGGTATAGCGCTTGATCGGCTCTTTTCAGCACCAGATCGCTATGTTCGCCGGCTTTGAATGCCGTCACACCCATGGAAATGGTGATGGTCACTCGCTCACCCTTGAAGTGAAAAGGGCAGGCTTCGATGGAGGCACGCAAGGATTCCAGCAATTTGGCACCGCTTGCCAAGGGTGTGGAGGGCATCAACAGGACAAATTCCTCACCGCCGAACCGCGCAATGAAATCCGTCCCGCGCAGGCGTTTGCGCAGCACGCTGGCGATGATTTTCAGCACTTTGTCACCTGCCAGGTGACCGTAGTTATCGTTGATGCGTTTGAAGTGGTCGAGGTCGAGCATCGCCAGCAACAGGGTGTTGCCGTGTTGCTGCCATTGGCGGACTTCGTGCTCCAGCCGCTCACTCCAGGCCGCTCGATTGGGCAGGCTGGTGAGGGGGTCGATCAGGGCTTTCTGCCGTTGTTCTTCAAGGTGCTCGCGGTAGCCCAGCGCTTCCTGTTCCATGTGCGCCACGCGTTCGGCCAGGCTTTGCAACCGAGCCGCGACTTCTTGCTCACGTTCGTCGCGCTGCTTCTGGTGTTGATCCATGGTGCCGAGCAGGCCTTCGAGATGGTTCTCCAGGACGTGCTTGAGGTCGTCCAGATCCGCCGCTTCCTGCATGCTGCTCTGCAGGCCATCGACTTGCTCGCGAATCTGCGTATCCATCTTGCGCGCAGCCGAGCGGTTGTCGGCATGGCCGTCGCTGGCTGCTTGCAAGTTGCTTTGAAACGACTCGAGACGTTCGTTGAGTTGCTGCAGGTACGCTTCGAATTCGTGTTGACCGCTGTCGGTGATCGCCAGCATCAAGGTTGCCAGATCATCGAGGATCGGGATCAGTTCGTACCAGTTCAAACCGTTTTGCAGGCGATCACGCATTGCTTCGGCTTGCGGTCGATGGCGTTCGGGCAGCGTCAGGTCGTCGAGCAGGCCGAGGAGCGTGTCTTCGATATGCTTGGCGACAGAGCTGTAGGACGGCTCGGGTGAGTCGGGCAGGGCGTAGAGAATATCCTGTGGCACAAGGTGCTCCGCCTCAATGGTCACCGGGGTCAGTTCATCCGGGTTGACTGCCTGTGGCACTTGCTCGGCTGGCGTAATGTCCGGAAGAGCTGGTTCTGCCAGTTGTTCGATATTCGGCTGAGTCGGTGGCTCTACAAGTTGCGCAGATGCAGTCTCTGGCTGAAGCACAGGCGGGACAAACGCCACCACTTCCGGAGCAGGGTCCGTTGCGTGTACTTCCAGTGATTCAGGGGTTGCAGCGTCAGGTTGGACGTCGATGACCGTCGGCTGTACGACTGGTGGCTGCTCCACCGTGGATGCGAGATCAGCCGTTACCGGCGGGGCCTCGGCAATCGGTTCGACAGTTTGCAGGGGCGCCGTTTGTACCGCAGGAGCGGCTACCTGCGGGGTGGCCTCATCCGGTTCGCGGTTACCAAACAGGCGCTGCAGAAAACCGGGGCGATCAGGTTCTGCGGGGGTATCCAGTTGACGCAAGGCTTTGCCTTGCAGGCCACTCAGTTCGCTGAGCAACAACGGAATCTCACGGGCCTGGCTGACTCGACCATCCAGTTGTTTGGCAAAGTTCTTCAGCGGCCGGCTGACTTCGCGAGGCAGCGGCAGTGTTTGCAGCTGAGTCACCAGCGCAGTCAGTGCGGCGCTGGTCTGATTGACCCGGGTTTCCCGGCGCTGCTCGGAATCAAGTACGGCTTTTTCCAGGCGCGGAAGCAGGGCGGCCAGGCCGGCGTCCATGTCATCGGTACGCACGACTTCACGCATTTCCTTCATGCATTGATCAACGGCCCGATCAGTGCCTTCTGCGGCCAGGGTGCTGCGCACCAGCCCACGGCGCAGCAAGTCGAGCCGGGCATCCCAACGGCGTTCGAGCTTTTCCTGTTGTTCGATGCTTTTGAGGTATTTCTCTTTCCAGCGCTGTGTTTCGTCGCTCATTCATGGGATCCGCGAAGGGGCAGGACTCAACGCGGGGAATGCATCGGCCGTGAGCGAACCCGGCAGACGAATCTCTACCGCGACGGGCAGGTGATCTGAAATCGGTTGTGCCAGCACCTCGACCTTTTCAAGGGTCAGTGTGGGGCTGAGCAGAATATGGTCCAGGCAGCGCTGCGGGCGCCAGCTGGGGAAGGTCGCTTCCAGTTGCGGCGCGAGCAGGCCGAGGTCGCGCAGTGGGGAGTTCTGCAGCAAATCACTGGCGTGGGTATTCATGTCGCCCATCAGCACCTGGTGTTTGTAACCACCGATCAACTCGCGTATGTAAGCCAGTTGCAGGCTGCGGGCCCGAGCGCCCAGCGCCAAGTGCATCATCACCACCACCAGCGCCTCCGGACCTTCGCCGAAACGCACCAGAATCGCCCCGCGGCCCTTTGGCCCCGGCAGCGGATGATCTTCAATCGCCCATGGGCGCAGGCGGCTGAGCACGCCATTGCTGTGTTGGCCGAGGCGACCGAGATTGCGATTGAGTTGTTGATACCAATAGGGGAAGGCGCCGAGCTGCGCCAGGTGTTCAACCTGATTGACATAGCCTGATCGCAGGCTGCCGCCATCGGCTTCCTGCAAGGCGACCAGATCGAAGTCGCCCAACAGATTGCCAATCTTTTGCAGGTTGTCGGCACGCCCGGTGTGCGGCAGCAGATGCTGCCAGCCTCGGGTCAGGTAATGCCGATAACGCTCTGTACTGATACCGACCTGGATATTGAAGCTGAGCAAGCGCAGACGGCTGTCTGCGGGCAGGCCCGTCGATTCCAGGTGATGCTCGTTGACCCGCGGGTCATGCAGGCCAACGACACGTTCAGTACCCCAGCGGCGCATGGCGGGCCCCGCGCTTAGTTGGCAGCAGCCTTGTTAGCCGCTCGCTCTTTGTCGACCAGTTTGTCGGCCAGTTGCAGTGCTTGTTCGGCGCCGCCGGCAGAGCCCACGTCAAAGCGGTACTTGCCGTTGACGATCATGGTCGGAACGCCAGAGATTTCATATTTCTTCGCCAGTTCTTTGGCTTTGTTGATCTGGCCCTTGATGGCGAAGGAGTCGAAGGTGGCCAGGAACTTGTCCTTGTCTACGCCTTGAGTGGCCAGGAATTCGGCCATTTCATTCTTATCGACCAGCTTCTTGTGTTCTTTCTGAATCGCGTTGAACACCGCAGCGTGAACCTTGTTCTCGACGCCCATCGCTTCAAGGGTCAGGAACATTTGGCCATGTGCATCCCATGGGCCGCCGAACATGGCAGGAATACGGACGAAGTTCACGTCGGAAGGCAGTTTCTCAACCCAAGGATTGATCACCGGTTCAAAAGCGTAGCAATGCGGGCAGCCATACCAGAACAGCTCAACGACTTCGATCTTGCCAGGCACGGCGACCGGAACCGGATTGGTCAGTTCGACATAAGGGGCGGCGGGTGCTTCGGCGGCTTGGGCAGTCATGCCGAACAGGCTGGCAGCGACGAGTGCGGCGCTGATGATCAGATTACGCATGCTTTACTCCTGGACAATTTTGGTCGCCTCGCGCGACCTGTTTTCAGACAGGTCCTGGCGGGCTTGAGTTCTGTAGTGTAACGGCAGCGGCCACAAAAAAGGGCGGCCTGAGCCACCCTTTTTATACTTGCTGCGACGGATTAATAGAGCGTTAACGTTGCAGGAGATGTACTTCCCGCGCCACGCCCGATTCGCCGGTCTTAGTGCAGGCCTTGAATGTAGCTGGACACTGCAGCGATATCTTCGTCGCTGAGCTTTTTGGCAATGCTCTGCATCGGTTTGGTATCACCATCGTTTGCACGACCGCCTTCTTCCTTGCGGAAGTCGGTCAATTGCTTGGCAACGTATTGCGCGTGCTGACCACCCAGATGCGGGAAGCCGGCAGCTGCGTTGCCTGTGCCATTCGGCGAGTGGCAGCCGGTGCAGGCTGGCAGGCCCTTGGCCAGGTCACCGCCGCGGAACAAGGCTTCACCGCGAGCCACGACTTTCGGGTCGGCGGCGCCAACGCTGCCTTTCTGGCTGGCGAAGTAGGCGGAGATATCAGCCAGGTCCTGATCGCTCAGGTTCGTCAGCAGGCCGGTCATTTCCAGAACGGTGCGTTTGCCGGACTTGATGTCGTGCAGCTGCTTGTTCAGATAACGCTCGCCCTGGCCTGCCAGTTTCGGAAAGTTAGGCGCCATGCTGTTGCCATCCGGGCCATGACAGGCGCCACATACTGCGGCTTTCGCCTGACCAGCAGTTGCATCACCTGCAGCATGGGCTACGCCGGAGATCCCCACGGTCAACAGCAGACTCACGATCAATTTGTTCATCAGCTAATCCAACTACGGCTAAGGGTTAAAGAGTTATGGACCGGGATCACTCGCTCATCCACTGGATGATGGCCTGGTAATCCTCGGCACTGCAGTCCATGCACAAACCACGCGGCGGCATCGCCTTGAAACCCTGGGTCACGTGTTGCACCAGCGTCTCCATACCTTTCGCCAACCTCGGCGTCCAAGCTTCCTGATCGCCCTTTTTGGGCGCCATGGGGAGTTGGCCGGAATGACAGGCACCACAAACACGGTTGTACACAGCTTCCGGATCCTGTGTAGCCTGAGCGCTGTAAAGCGGCATCAAGACACCGGCAGCTAGCAGCCATTTCGTCATAAAACGACCTTTTCAGGGTTGAGAGCGTTCTGCGTTCTAATGCGCAATCAAGGTCATTCGCTCTCGTGAACTTCATCCTACGCTGGGACAAAGCGCACACAAAATCTGCGGCATTATATACTGGCGTCACTGAAACGGAAACGACACCGCTTGCCGCGTCCATTCCCGGCGCCGCCCACATCGGAAATCCCATGCAACTCAAGAACCCCATCCTCGGCCTGTGCCAACAGTCCACCTTCATGCTCAGCGCTGCCAAAGTCGACCAATGTCCCGACGACGAAGGCTTTGAAGTGGCCTTCGCCGGGCGTTCCAACGCCGGCAAGTCCAGTGCGCTGAACACCCTGACGCACGCCAGCCTGGCGCGGACCTCGAAAACTCCGGGTCGCACGCAGCTCTTGAACTTCTTCAAGCTAGACGATGATCGTCGTCTGGTCGACCTCCCGGGTTACGGTTACGCGAAAGTGCCTATCCCGTTGAAGCTGCACTGGCAGCGTCACCTGGAAGCTTATCTGGGTGGTCGCGAGAGTTTGAAAGGCCTGATTCTGATGATGGACATCCGTCATCCAATGACCGATTTCGACCTTTTGATGCTCGACTGGGCCGTCGCCAGCGGCATGCCGATGCATATTTTGCTGACCAAAGCCGACAAGCTGACCTATGGCGCGGCGAAAAACGTCCTGCTCAAGGTTCAGGCAGATATCCGCAAAGGATGGGGCGATGCGATCAGCATCCAGCTGTTCTCGGCGCCAAAGCGCATGGGCCTGGAAGACGCCTACACTGTATTGGCAGGCTGGATGGAGCTGGCGGACAAAGGCTCCGAGGTTGCGGAGCAATAAATCGCAGGCAAAAAAAACCCCGGACTTCTTATGGGGAGGGGGAAGTTCCGGGGTTCAAGTTCCGGACCGCTAGGGCGGGGTCCAGATATCTGCCAACACTTAACACAACATAGGAGCATCGAAGGGCTTCACCAGCCATTCAGTAACTCTGAGTGGCAGTTCACAGGTTTAGTTCCGGAGCTTCAGAAACCATTTGTAATAAGTGTGATTTCTTTCCGAAATAAGGGCCCTTCACCTTTCTGCCGCGGCACTATGCCGCAGCAGAAAACGCCTTTTCAGACGGCTCAGTGAGCCTCATCCCAGTTATTGCCTACGCCAACCTCGACCAGAAGCGGCACATCCAGCTTCACGGCGTCGCTCATGTGCACGCGAATTTCATCGCGGACCTGGTCAACCAGATCTTCACGCACCTCAAGCACCAATTCATCGTGTACCTGCAGGATGACTTTGGCGTCGAGGCCCGAGGAGGTCAGCCAGTTATCCACAGCCACCATGGCTTTCTTGATGATGTCCGCCGCCGTGCCCTGCATCGGGGCGTTGATCGCCGTGCGTTCGGCCCCTTTGCGCAGGGCCGGGTTTTTCGCGTTGATTTCCGGCAGGTACAGGCGGCGGCCGAAGATGGTCTCGACAAAACCCTGCTCGGCCGCCTGGGTGCGGGTGCGTTCCATGTACGCCAGAACACCGGGGTAGCGGGCGAAGTAACGGTCGATGTACGCCTGGGATTGCTTGCGATCAACGCCGATCTGCTTGGCCAGGCCAAACGCGCTCATGCCGTAGATCAAACCGAAGTTGATCGCCTTGGCGCTGCGACGCTGATCGGTGGTGACCTCGGCCAGTTCCACGCCGAACACTTCGGCGGCGGTGGCCTTGTGCACGTCCAGGTCATTGCGGAACGCGTGCAGTAAGCCTTCGTCCTTGGCCAGGTGCGCCATGATCCGCAGTTCGATTTGCGAATAGTCCGCCGCCAGCAACTTGTAGCCTTTTGGCGCGACGAACGCCTGACGAATCCGCCGCCCTTCGGCCGTGCGGATTGGAATGTTCTGCAAGTTCGGATCGCTGGACGACAAGCGCCCGGTCGCCGCGACAGCCTGATGATAGGACGTGTGAATCCGCCCGGTGCGCGGGTTGATCTGTTCCGGCAGGCGATCGGTGTAGGTGCTTTTCAGTTTGCTCATCGAGCGGTACTGCATCAGCACTTTGGGCAACGGGTAATCCTGCTCGGCCAGTTCCGCCAGGACGGCTTCGGCGGTGGACGCCTGGCCCTTGGCGGTTTTGCTGAGGATCGGCAACCCGAGTTTTTCGTACAGGATCACGCCCAATTGCTTCGGCGAGCCGAGGTTGAATTCTTCACCGGCGATGGCGAATGCCTCACGCTCCAGCGCGACCATTTTGTCGCCCAGTTCAACGCTTTGGATGCCCAGCAGATTGGCGTCGACCAGCGCGCCCTGGCGTTCGATTCGTGCGAGTACCGGCACCAACGGCATTTCGATTTCGCTCAGGACTTTGCTCAGGCTTGGAATGGCATTGAGCTTTTCCTGCAAGGTTTGGTGCAGGCGCAGCGTCACGTCGGCGTCTTCGGCGGCGTAAGGCCCGGCCAGTTCCAGCGAGATCTGGTCAAACGTCAGCTGCTTGGCGCCCTTTCCGGCGATGTCCTGAAAACTGGTAGTGGTGTGATTCAGGTACTTGAGCGCCAGGCTGTCCATGTCGTGGCGGGTCGCGGTGGAATCCAGCACGTAGGATTCGAGCATGGTGTCGAACGCGATGCCTTGCACGGTGATGCCGCAACGTTGATCGCCACCAATGGCGCAGTTGGCCAGGATGTTCATGTCGAACTTGGCGTGCTGGCCGACCTTGAGTTTGTTCGGGTCTTCCAGAATCGGTTTCAGCGCGCGCAACACGGTGTCGCGATCGAGCTGTTCCGGCACACCCATGTAGGAATGGGTCAGGGGGATGTAGGCCGCTTCGTTGGCCTGTACCGCAAACGACAGGCCGACCAGTTGCGCCTGCTGCGCATCGATGCCGGTGGTTTCGGTATCAAAGGCGATCAGCTTGGCGTCGTTGAGTTTCTTCAGCCACAGGTCGAAATCGGCCTGGGTGAGGATCGTTGTGTACTTGAGCTCGGTCTCGACAGCGGCTTCTTCAACCACCGGGGCGCTGACTTCCTGGCCGGAACGCTTGGCATCACGCTGGTTATCTTCAAACCAGCTCTTGAATTCGAGCAGGGTGTAGAGCTCAGCGAGTTTGTCGTGATCCGGCCGGCCCATTTGCAGGTCGTCGAGCCCGATGTCCAGCGGCACGTCGATCTTGATGGTTGCCAGTTGATAGGAGAGGAATGCCATCTCCTTGTGCTCTTCGAGCTTGGCCGGCAGGGTCTTGGCGCCGCGAATCGGCAGGGTCGGGACGATGTCGAGCTGTGCGTACAACTCGGTCAGGCCGCCGTTCACGCCCACCAACAGGCCGGAAGCGGTCTTCGGACCAATGCCCGGAACGCCCGGAATGTTGTCGGAAGAATCGCCCATCAGTGCCAGGTAATCGATGATCTGCTCGGGAGCGACGCCGAATTTCTCCTTCACGCCCTCCACGTCCAGCGCGCTACCGGTCATGGTGTTGACCAAGGTAATGTGGCCGTCGACCAGTTGCGCCATGTCCTTGTCGCCGGTGGAGATCACCACCGGTCGGTCAGCCGCGGCGCTACTTCGGGCCAGGGTGCCGATCACGTCGTCAGCCTCGACGCCTTCAACGCACAGCAGCGGGAAGCCCAGCGCGATCACGCTCTGGTGCAGTGGCTCGATCTGCACGCGCATGTCATCCGGCATGCTCGGACGGTTGGCCTTGTATTCGGCGTACATGTCATCGCGAAATGTCCCACCCTTGGCGTCGAACACCACGGCGAACGGACTGTCCGGGTACTGCTTGCGCAGACTCTTGAGCATGTTCAACACGCCTTTGACCGCACCTGTCGGCAGACCCTTGGAAGTGGTCAGCGGCGGCAGGGCGTGAAAGGCGCGGTACAGGTAAGAAGAACCGTCCACCAGGACGAGGGGGGCTTGGCTCATGAGCAGGATCAACCTTTTCGGCGGGTCCGGCGCTAGAATAGCGGGACCGTTGACGACAAAGGGACAAGGTTATCATGCGCACACTAAATCGCCTGTTGCTGGCTGGCTTGTTTGCAACCGTTCCCCTGGCCGTCATGGCGGCGGATGATGCGCCGACACCGGAGCCGGAAGTCACGATCCGCACGGAAGGGGATAAAACCATCCAGGAGTACCGACAAAACGGTTTCCTGTACGCGATCAAGGTCACTCCGAAGGGCGCACCGCCGTATTTCCTGGTGCGTGCGGATGGGACAGATGCAAACTTCATCCGCTCGGATCAGCCGGATATGCTGATTCCGTCGTGGAAAATTTTTGAGTGGAAGTAGTTTCTTAATTTCAATCGGCGCTGGCTCAATCAGCGGCGCCCGTACTGGCAGTTTAAACATGTCTGTGTTCACCCCGCTGGCTCGGCCCGAGCTGGAAACCTTTCTCGCCCCATACGGGCTCGGCCGCCTGCTTGATTTCCAGGGAATTGCCGCCGGTAGTGAAAACACCAATTTCTTCATCAGCCTGGAGCAGGGCGAATTTGTCCTGACCCTGGTCGAGCGCGGTCCGGTCCAGGAGATGCCGTTCTTCATCGAACTGCTCGATGTGCTGCACGAGGCTGATCTGCCGGTGCCTTACGCGCTGCGCACCACCGACGGCGTGGCCTTGCGCGAACTGGCCGGCAAGCCTGCGCTGTTGCAACCACGCCTGGCCGGCAAGCACATCAAGGAAGCCAACGCGCAGCATTGTGCTCAAGTCGGCGAGTTGCTGGGCCATCTGCACCTGGCGACCCAGGCCCACATGATCAAGCGCAAAACCGATCGTGGCCTGGACTGGATGCTGGAGGAGGGCACGCAGTTGCTGTCCCACCTGAATCCCGAGCAGAGTGATTTGCTGCAACGGGCGCTGGACGAAATCACTCAGCAGAAGACGAAAATTCTGGCGTTGCCACGGGCCAACATCCACGCGGATCTGTTCCGTGATAACGCGATGTTCGAAGGCACGCACCTGACCGGGTTGATTGATTTCTACAACGCCTGCTCGGGGCCGATGCTCTACGACGTGGCCATTGCCTTGAATGACTGGTGCTCGGATGACAACGGGCTGATCGACGGGCCGCGAGCACGGGCGTTGTTGGGTGCTTATGCGGCGTTGCGGCCATTCACGGCAGCCGAAGCCGAGTTGTGGCCAACCATGCTGCGCGTGGCGTGTGTGCGGTTCTGGTTGTCACGGTTGATTGCCGCGGAGTCGTTTGCCGGGCAGGACGTGTTGATTCACGATCCGATGGAGTTTCAGCAGCGGTTGGCGCAGCGGCAGAAGGTCAGTACGCCGCTACCGTTCGCCCTCTAAATTGTGGCGAGGGGGCTTGCCCCCGTTGGAGTGCGAAGCGCTCCTATGCGATCTATCTGACCTATCAATTTGGGGGCTGATTCGCAGCCCAACGGGGGCAAGCCCCCTCGCCACAGGGTTCTGTGTCGGTTACAACGACTCCAGACACCCCGCCAAATCATTTCCCAACTTCTCCAGCACCTGCTCATACCCCTGCGCAGTCGCCGGCGTGTACCCACCCAACGCATCCAGCTCCGCCAATTTCACCGGCAGGCCAGCCACCAGGGTTTCCGCCAGACGCGGACGCAGGGGCGGCTCACTGAACACACAGGTCTTGCCGACTTCCTGCAACCGCGTGCGCATCGCCGCGACGTGTTGGGCGCCCGGCTGGACTTCGGCGGCGACGCTGAATACGCCGGTGTGCTTGAGGCCGTAGGCGTCTTCAAAGTAGTCGAAGGCCTCGTGGAATACGAAGTACGGTTTGCCTGCGACGCCGGCCAGACGTGCTTTCAAGCGAAGATCCATTGCATCCAGGCGCTCATCGAACGCCTTGAGGTTGCTCTGATAACGCGTGGCGTTGGCCGGATCGGCTGCGCTCAAGTCAGCAGCCATTTTTGTGGCAATCACGCGAGCGTTTACCGGAGACAACCACAAATGCGCGTCCAGGCTACCTGGGCGATGATCGTGGTCATGCTCGTCGGCTTCTTCCGCGTGGGAGTGGTTGTCTTCGCCAAAGTGGCGCAGTTTCAGCCCCGGCAAATCCTGCACGGCGACGCTCGGCAGCGTTCGACCGTTCAG
Organism: Pseudomonas sp. LBUM1663; assembly: GCF_059695905.1. Lineage (NCBI taxonomy): Bacteria > Pseudomonadati > Pseudomonadota > Gammaproteobacteria > Pseudomonadales > Pseudomonadaceae > Pseudomonas > Pseudomonas sp. LBUM1663. Next base: position 67,414 of record NZ_CP166792.1, read on the forward strand.
CACGCGAGGCAGGAAACCTTCCATGTCCGGACCGATCCAGTAAACCAGGTCCACCGATTGCACCTTCCGTACGTCGGAAGGGCGCAAGGCATAGTTATGCGGTGAAGCGCCCGGTGGCAGCAGCACTTCCGGGATCGCCACGCCGTCCTGCACCGCAGCGGCAATCAGCTGTAGCGGCTTGATGCTGGTGAGGACTTTGACGTCGGCTTGAGCTGAGCCAATGATGAGAAAACTTGCAGCAAATGTGACAAAGATAGAAAAAAGTCGGGACACGATGACCACTCGAAGAGGCGAGAACGGGTAACATAATAACGTCTCTCACAAAACTCGTCGCCGCTCATGCCTAAAACACCGATTGCCAGCCGTCCCCACGACCACTCTCATTGCGTGCATAGCGCACTGACTGAGGCCGATGCCTTGTGCGCACGTCAAGGCTTGCGCCTGACCGCCCTGCGTCGGCGGGTGCTGGAGCTGGTGTGGCAAAGCCACAAGCCGTTGGGTGCCTACGACATTCTCGCGGTACTCAGCGAGCAGGACGGCCGTCGCGCCGCGCCGCCAACCGTATACCGTGCGCTGGATTTCCTGCTGGAAAACGGTCTCGTCCACCGCATCTCCTCGCTGAACGCCTTCGTCGGCTGCAATCACCCGGAGCATGCCCACCAGGGTCAATTCCTGATCTGCCGCGAATGCCACGCCGCCATTGAGCTCGAACAGAAATCCATCAGCGACGCGATCATCAGCAGCGCCAAGGATGTCGGTTTCGTCGTCGAAGGCCAGACTGTTGAAGTGGTCGGTCTCTGCTCGGGTTGCCAGGGGGCTTGATGAGCAATGCGCTGATCCGCCTCGAGCAGGTTGCTGTCACCTTTGCCGGGCAAATCGTGCTGGATAACATCGAGCTGAGCGTTGAGCCGGGGCAGATCGTCACCCTGATCGGCCCGAACGGCGCGGGCAAAACCACGCTGGTGCGCGCCGTGCTCGGTCTGTTGAAGCCGGACAGCGGCAGCGTCTGGCGCAAGCCGAAACTGCGGGTCGGTTACATGCCGCAAAAACTTCACGTCGATCCGACGCTGCCGTTGTCGGTACTGCGCTTTTTGCGTCTGGTGCCGGGCGTAGACCGCGCCAGGGCCTTGGCGGCACTCAAGGAAGTCGGCGCCGAGCAGGTGATCGACAGCCCGGTGCAAAGTGTTTCTGGTGGTGAAATGCAGCGCGTGCTGCTGGCTCGAGCCCTGCTGCGCGAGCCGGAACTGCTGGTGCTCGACGAACCGGTGCAGGGCGTCGATGTGGCCGGTCAGGCCGAGCTATACAGCCTGATCACTCGGCTGCGCGACCGTCACGGCTGCGGCGTGTTGATGGTCTCCCACGATTTGCACTTGGTCATGAGCACCACCGACCAGGTGGTCTGCCTGAATCGTCATGTCTGCTGCTCCGGGCACCCGGAACAGGTCAGCGGTGATCCGGCTTTCGTCGAGCTGTTCGGCAAGAACGCACAAAGCCTGGCGATTTATCACCACCACCACGACCACGCCCATGACCTGCATGGTTCGGTGGTCAGCGCGGCCCCGACGGCCCAACCCCATGTCCATGGAGATAGCTGCAAGCATGGCTGATTTTCTGCTTTACGCCCTGCTTGCAGGTCTGGCTTTGGCGCTGGTCGCAGGACCGCTGGGTTCGTTTGTGGTCTGGCGGCGCATGGCCTATTTCGGCGACACCCTGTCCCACGCGGCCTTGCTCGGCGTAGCGTTGGGCTTTCTGCTGGATGTCAGCCCTACCGTTGCCGTCACCGTCGGCTGCTTGCTGTTGGCGGTGCTGCTGGTGACGTTGCAACAGCGTCAGCCGCTGGCGTCTGACACGCTTTTGGGAATTCTCGCACCGAGCACGCTCTCTCTGGGCCTGGTCGTACTAAGCTTCATGCACGAAGTGCGGATCGATCTGATGGCGTATCTGTTCGGCGACTTGCTGGCGATCAGCCCGACCGACCTGGCCTGGATACTCGGTGGCAGCGCCGTCGTCCTGGCTTTGCTGGTGACGTTGTGGCGGCCATTGCTGGCGATCACGGTGCACGAAGAACTGGCCCGGGTGGAAGGTTTGCCCGTGCCGGCGCTGCGCCTGACCCTGATGTTGCTTATCGCGGTGGTGATCGCGGTGGCGATGAAAATCGTCGGTGTGTTGCTGATTACTTCGCTGTTGATCATCCCGGCGGCTGCGGCACAACGTCACGCCCGCTCGCCGGAGCAGATGGCACTGGGCGCGAGCCTGTTGGGCATGCTCGCGGTCTGTGGCGGGCTGGCGCTGTCGTGGTTCAAGGACACCCCGGCGGGCCCGTCGATTGTTGTGACGGCCGCCGCACTGTTTCTGCTGAGTTTTGTCCTGCCCCGTCGAGGGGTGTAGACTTGCTCGTTTTTTGCGCAAATAGAGAGTCGCAGGAATGAAGCTGTCAGCCTCCCGTTATCTGCTCCTTGTCGCATTTTCGCTGCTACTGGGCGCCTGCCAAAGCACGCCATCGGCCACCACTGTGGCGACCGATGCACGGGCCACGGCCATCGCGCAGCTGGAACAAAACCTGGCCAGCAGCGAGCTGGCCACCGCCGAAGATCAACTGGCGACCTTGCAGGCCCAGTCGCCCGACGATCCATCCCTTGTGCAATATCAGCGGCAATTGGCCGAAGCCTATTTGCGCCGCAGCCAGATCGTGCTGCAAAAGGGCGATGTGAATGCGGCCGCTACGGCGCTGGCTCGGGCTCGTGCGTTGATGCCAAAGGCTCCGGCGCTGACGGGTGGGGTCAACAACGCCATCGTCAATGCCCGTAAAGCTGAGCTGGACAGGGCCGAAGCGGCGCTGCTGGCTGCTGAGGCCAAGCCGCAGGCGAAAGTGATTGATCCGACCGCCGAAAGCACCACGGTTGCGTTGAACCTCACCGATATGACCAAACTTCGCCGCCAACTGGATGCGATCGCCGCTGATGTGGTGAATTATCAATGTGACGTGAGCATTCAGGCGCCGCGCACCCAGGATTATCCTTGGCTGGCCACCTTGCTGACCAAACGAGTGAAGAAGCTGGATTCGAATTTTGATATGAATCTGCAGAAGCAGATCTTGCGCAACGTTCCGGCACAGATCGTCTTGAGTCCGCGTAAACCTTAAAAAGCTTCGCGGGCAAGCCTCGCTCCTACAAGAATCGTGTCGTTCGCTTGTGTTACGAACGACGAAATTCTTGTAGGAGTGAGGCTTGCCCGCGAAGGCGTCCTCTCTACCTACACCAATCCTTAAGCCGGAATCGCCTTGGCCTTAGGCTCCCGATCCCAAACCCGATGCTGCCCGATCGCCGCAAAGAACGGTTTGATCAACTGGGCATCCGCCCCCACGACCAGCCCCGCATCCACCTCAAGCTTCAACACATCCAGCAATTGCTTCGCCTCGCCATGCAGCGCAATCGCCTTCAAGTGCTTGTACGCTTCCAACAGGTAATGCAGCGCCACGCCATCGCCGCTCAACGCCTTGATCGACGCCGCGCCACCGGGCACGAACACCGCATCGAACGCCACTGACGGCAAGCCTTCCATCGAAGCATCCACCGGCAGTGTCTTGCCATCGGCGGTGGTCACAGGCGCAGAGGTCGGGCCGAGCAATTTGGCGTGCGCACCTTCGGCCTTCAGCGCCTTCTTCATTGCATCAATCGCAGCACCATCGACACCGTTGGCCGCCAGAATCGCCACTTTCCGGGTTTTGATATCCGCTGGCAGCAGGTTGGCCTGGCTCAAGGCCGGTGAGCGATCCAGCGAAGTTTTACGCACGTCGACGGTGCCAGCCTTCGGCGCCGGCAGGCCGAGGTTCTGTGCCACGCGCTTGGCCAGTTCCAGGTCGATATTGGCCAGGATCTCATTCACCTGACGCGCACGGATGAACTCACGCTCAACCTTGCCCAGCTCAAAGCTGTACGCCGAGATGATGTGTTCCTGCTCGTGCTTGCTCATGCTGTGGAAAAATAGCCGCGCCTGGGAGAAATGGTCGCTGAACGACTCGCTGCGCTGGCGAATCTTGTTGGCGTCGATGCGCTCAGGATAGGTCTCGAATCCACCGTCCTGCGCGGCAGGCGGCGTTTCTTTCGGCCAACCGCCATCGATGGAATTCGGCTCGTAGGACGCGCGCCCCTTGTCGATGGTGGTGCGATGCAGCGCATCCCGTTGGCCGTTATGGAACGGTGCCACCGGGCGGTTAATCGGTATCTCGTGAAAGTTCGGTCCACCGAGTCGGCTGATCTGCGTATCGGTGTACGAAAACAGCCGCCCCTGCAGCAGAGGATCGTTGGAGAAGTCGATGCCCGGCACGATATGGCCGGGGCAGAACGCAACCTGCTCGGTTTCGGCGAAGAAGTTGTCCGGGTTGCGGTTGAGCACCATTTTGCCCAATGGGGTAATGGGCACCAGTTCTTCCGGGATCAGTTTGGTCGGGTCGAGGATATCGAAGTCGAATTTATGTTCGTTTTCTTCCTCGATGATCTGCACGCCCAATTCCCATTCCGGGTAGTCGCCCATCTCGATCGACTCCCACAGATCGCGACGGTGATAGTCGGTGTCTTTACCGGCCAGCTTCTGCGCTTCATCCCACACCAGTGAGCAAGTACCAGCGGTAGGGCGCCAATGGAATTTGACGAAGCGTGATTTTCCTTCGGCGTTGATCAAGCGAAACGTGTGCACGCCAAAACCTTGCATGCTGCGCAGGCTTTTCGGGATCGCCCGGTCGGACATGGCCCAGATCACCATATGCGCTGATTCCGGTACCAGAGAAACGAAGTCCCAGAACGTGTCGTGAGCCGAGCCGCCGGTAGGGATTTCGTTGTGTGGCTCCGGTTTCACCGCGTGCACGAAGTCAGGAAACTTGATGGCATCCTGAATGAAAAACACCGGCATGTTATTGCCCACCAAGTCGAAGTTGCCTTCGTCGGTGAAGAACTTCACGGCGAAACCTCGCACGTCCCGCACGGTATCGCCAGACCCGCGAGGCCCCTGCACTGTGGAAAAGCGCACGAAGACCGGGGTTTTCTTGCCGGGATCCTGTAGGAAACCGGCCTTGGTCAGTACGGAATGGTTTTCATAGGTCTGGAAAAAACCATGAGCGCCAGTGCCCCGTGCATGGACGATGCGCTCCGGGATCCGCTCATGGTCAAAATGCGTGATTTTTTCACGCATGATGAAGTCTTCCAGCAACGATGGTCCGCGGGCGCCGACCTTCAAGGTGTTCTGATTGTCCGAAACCTTCACGCCCTGATTGGTGCGCAGGGCTTGTTCGGTGGCGTCGGAGCGGAATTTTTCCAGGCTCTCGAGCTTGGCATTGGTGTTGCCGCGGTCCAGGGTGTTGGTCCCGGCCAGGGCGCTTTTAGGTGCGGCAGGCTTCTTGGTACTCATCAGTCTTAAACTCCTCGTTGCGATCTCGTCCTAGCCGGACTTGTGAGCAATGTTCCAGGCACGGCACCTGGCGGTTCGAGTTGCCTAATTAATGACTGACGAGGTTTTCAGCCGTTCCTTTTTTCTAACCTTTGATCGCGTTATTGCCAAATGGAAGGTTGTATGCGGAATAAATGCTAATAACCTCTATACGGACAGGCTAAAATGCGCGCCCGGCTAACCGCTGACCCTTTTCCAACGCGCCCCACAAGGTTCGCTACGTGATCGAGTTTCAAAACGTCCACAAAACCTACCGCGTCGCCGGTAAGGATATCCCCGCCCTGCACTCGACCAGTCTGACGATTGAGAACGGTCAGGTCTTCGGCCTGATCGGTCACTCCGGCGCGGGAAAAAGTACCCTGCTGCGTCTGATCAATCGCCTGGAAGAATCCAGCGGCGGCAAGATCTTCGTCGACGGCGAAGAAGTCACCGCGCTCGACGCCAACAGCCTGCGCCGCTTCCGCCAGCAGGTCGGGATGATTTTCCAGCACTTCAACCTGCTGGCGTCCAAGACCGTGGCCGACAACGTCGCGCTGCCGCTGACCCTGGCCGGTGAACTGTCGCGCAGCGAGATTGACCAGCGTGTCGCCGAGTTGCTGGCGCGGGTTGGCTTGTCCGACCACGCCAAAAAGTATCCGGCGCAGCTGTCCGGCGGCCAGAAGCAGCGCGTTGGCATCGCCCGCGCCCTGGCGACCAAGCCGAAAATCCTGCTGTGCGACGAAGCCACCAGCGCTCTGGACCCGCAGACCACTGCGTCGGTCCTGCAATTGCTGGCCGAGATCAATCGCGAGTTGAAACTGACCATCGTCCTGATTACCCACGAGATGGACGTTATCCGCCGGGTCTGCGACCAGGTCGCAGTCATGGACGCAGGTGTGATCGTCGAGCAAGGTTCGGTCGCCCAGGTGTTCCTGCATCCGAAGCACCCGACCACCAAGCGTTTCGTGCAAGAAGACGATCAGATCGATGAAAGCGAACAGCGTGACGACTTCGCTCACGTGCCTGGCCGCATCGTGCGTCTGACCTTCCAGGGCGAAGCGACCTACGCGCCATTGCTGGGGACCGTCGCTCGGGAAACCGGTGTGGACTACAGCATCCTGGCCGGTCGTATCGACCGCATCAAAGACGTCCCTTACGGGCAATTGACCCTGGCTGTTACCGGTGGCGACATGGAGGCGGCGTTCGCCCACTTCACCGCCGCTGACGTCCACATGGAGGTCCTGCGCTGATGGAAGTCCTGACAAGTTTCTTCGTCAATATCGACTGGTTCGAAATCTGGCTGGCCACCGGCGATACCCTGCTGATGCTCTTCGGTTCGTTATTGTTCACCGTGTTGCTCGGCCTGCCGCTGGGCGTGCTGTTGTTCCTGTGCAGCCCGCGTCAGTTACTGGAATCCAGAGCGCTCTACGCCGTGCTGTCACTGGTGGTGAACATCCTGCGTTCGCTGCCGTTCATCATTTTGCTGATCGTGATGATCCCGTTCACCGTGCTGATCACCGGCACCTCGCTCGGCGTCGCCGGTGCGATCCCGCCGCTGGTGGTGGGCGCCACGCCGTTCTTCGGGCGACTGGTGGAAACCGCTCTGCGTGAGGTGGATCGCGGCATCATCGAAGCCACCCAGGCCATGGGGGCGACTACCCGGCAGATCATCATCAACGCCTTACTGCCAGAAGCCCGCCCGGGCATTTACGCGGCGATTACGGTGACGGCTATTACACTGGTGTCCTACACGGCGATGGCCGGGGTGGTCGGCGCCGGTGGGTTGGGCGACCTGGCGATCCGTTTCGGCTATCAGCGTTTCCAGACTGATGTGATGATCGTCACCGTGGTGCTGTTGCTGGTGCTGGTGCAGGTTCTGCAAATGGTTGGTGACAAGCTGGTCGTCCATTTCTCACGTAAATAAGATTGAGCCGGCCATTCGCTGGCAGGTGTCAAACGGGCGCCGCAAGCGGGTGCCCCACAAGGAGTTAGCTGAATGAAAAAACTATTCGTCGCGTTCGCTGCCGTTGCAGCGTTTTCCGCTCACGCGGACACCCTGACCGTCGCAGCCACGCCGGTTCCGCATGCGGAAATCCTCGAATTCGTCAAACCGGCCCTGGCCAAAGAAGGCGTGGACCTGAAGGTCAAAGTGTTCACCGACTACATTCAGCCGAACGTGCAGGTTGCCGAAAAACGCCTGGACGCCAACTTCTTCCAGCACCAGCCGTACCTCGATGAGTTCAACAAGGCCAAGGGCACTGACCTGGTCGCCGTTGCTGGCGTACACCTGGAACCGCTGGGCGCTTACTCCAGCAAGTACAAGGCACTGACCGAACTGCCAGGCGGCGCCAATGTGGTGATCCCGAACGACGCCACCAACGGCGGTCGTGCACTGTTGCTGCTGGCCAAGGCCGGCCTGATCAAGTTGAAGGATTCGAACAATATCCTGTCGACGGTCAAGGACATCACCGAGAACACCAAGGACCTGAAATTTCGTGAGCTGGAAGCCGCGACCATCCCGCGCGTGCTGACCCAGGTCGATCTGGCGCTGATCAACACCAACTACGCGCTGGAAGCCAAGCTCGATCCGTCCAAGGATGCGCTGGTCATCGAAGGCAACGACTCGCCTTACGTGAACATCCTCGTAGCCCGCCCGGACGACAAGGACAGCGAAGACATGAAGAAACTGGTTGCGGCGCTGCACAGCCCGGAAGTGAAAGCCTTCATCCTCGAGAAGTACAAAGGCGCGGTATTGCCGGCGTTCTGATTTAACGCTTTAACAAAAATGGGGCGCATTGAATGCGCCCCATTTTTTATGCCTGAAATACTGTTTCTGTAGGAGCCGGCTTGCTGGCGATGGCGATCTCACGGACGCCATCGCCAGCAAGCCGGCTCCTACAAGGTTCGAGTGTTATTTGCGGTTCAGCATCACCGGCAACTGTGCCACCAACTTGGCGTTATTCAGCGGTGCGCGAATGAACCCACGCTGTGTCCCGTCCGGCCCGATCACCGCGAGGTTGCCGCTGTGATCAACCGTGTAGTTCGGCTTGCTGGTGTCTGCCGGAATAAACGGAATGCTCACCGCATTGGCCAGTTTCTGAATGTCTTCCACCGACGAAGCCGTCAGGCCTGTGAACTGCGGATCGAAGTAGCCCAGGTATTGCTTGAGCTGCTTGGGTGTGTCGCGGTTCGGGTCGACGCTGACCAGGATGATCTGCAACTTCGCCACAGCCTCGGGCGGCAGTTCGCTTTTGATCTGGCGCAGCTGGGCGAGGGTGGTGGGGCAGATGTCCGGGCAGAAGGTGTAGCCGAAGAACAGCAGTGACCATTTGTCTTTCAGCTCGTTGACCATCACCGGCTTGCCGTCCTGATCGGTCATCGTCACGTTTGGCAGGTTGCGGCTTTGCGGCAGCAAAATGATCCCGGCGTCGATCAACGCCGTCGGATCGCCCTGGCCTTTGCCGGACAGCACTTTGTTGATGGTCAGGCCCAGAACCAGCGCGATCAGGGCGACGAGGATAAAGACGGTTTTCTGAGTTCGAGTCATAGGTTCAACAGTAAGTAGTGGTCTACGAGCAGCGCGATAAACAGCAGGAACAAGTAGTAGATAGAGTACTTGAACGTGTTGATCGCCGCGTGCGGCCGAGTGCCACGGTACAGCACCACGGCCCATTGCAGAAACCTTGCGCCCAGTCCCAGGGCGCAAATCAGGTAGAGCATGCCGCTCATGTGGATCACGTAGGGCATCAGGCTGACGGCCAGCAGCGCGAAGGTATAAAGCAGGATGTGGACCTTGGTGTAATGCTCGCCATGGGTCACCGGCAACATCGGGATGTCGGCCTTGGCGTATTCCTCTTTGCGGTGAATGGCCAGGGCCCAGAAGTGCGGTGGGGTCCAGGCGAAGATGATCAGCACCAGCAGCAAGGGTTCGGCGCTGATATGACCGGTGGCAGCGGTCCAGCCGAGCAACGGCGGGGCGGCACCGGCCAGGCCACCGATGACGATGTTCTGCGGCGTCGCGCGCTTCAGGAAACCGGTGTAGACCACCGCATAACCGAGCAAGGACGCGAGGGTCAGCCAAGCGGTCAGCGCATTGGTGAAGGCCAGCAGCACGGCTTGCCCAAGCACCGCCAACACCAATGCAAACGTCAGCGCCGCCGCCGGTGACACCCGACCTTCAGCCAAGGGACGTTTGTGGGTGCGCGCCATCACCGCATCGATACGCCGGTCCACCACATGATTCACCGCCGCCGCACCCCCGGCACACAACGCGATCCCCAGATTGCCGAACACCAGCACCGTCCACGGCACCCCGGCGCGGGTCGCGAGGAACATGCCGACCAGCGAGGTGATGAGCATCAGCACCACCACTTTTGGCTTGGTCAGCTCCAGGTAGTCACGCCAGATCGCCTGACTGTGACGTTCGCCGATCAGAGTCGCCATGGCATCTCTCCTTTTATTGTTATGGGCCCGGCTGAGTGTTTGCGCGGGCTGAACCGCCAGCGCGCAGGGGATTGCTGTTTGACCCGAACCAGGCTGGTTCGCGCGTGATAATTGACCAGCACCATCGTCAGTAGGAGCGCTGCGCCCCCGGCGTTGTGCGCGACGGCGACGGGCAGCGGCAAGTGGAACAAGACGTTGCTGATGCCGAGGGTGATCTGGGCTGCAAGGGCGATCAGCACCAGTCCGGCCAAGCGCGTCATGCCAACCACTTTCAGTTGCCAGGCCAGCCCCAGCAGCACGAGCGTCACCAGCAACGCGCCGATGCGGTGAGTCAGATGAATCGCTGTGCGGGCATCACTGTCCAGTTGCCCGCCCAGGTAATTGGGGCCGATGTGTTGGGTCAGGTGAAAACCGTTGGCGAAATCAGCCGGTGGCAGCCATTGCCCATGACAGGTCGGGAAGTCGATGCAAGCCACGGCCGCATAGTTGGAACTGACCCAGCCCCCAAGGGCGATTTGCAGGATCACCAGCAGCAACCCTGCCGTCGCCCAGTGCTGCAAACGCCGTGGCACGGTCAGCGCCGGCAGTACGCCGGACAGGCGCAAGGTCAGCAAAAACAGCAGGCTCAAGGTCGCAAAACCGCCAAGCAAATGCCCGGTCACCACTTGCGGCCAGAGTTTGAGCGTCACCGTCCACATGCCGAACGCCGCTTGGGCGATGACAACCGCCAGCAGAAACAGCGGCAACTTCACCGGTTGCCCCGGATGACGACGATGCACCCAGGCGCGACCGGCCAGCACTGAAATCAACAACCCGAGGGTGCCGGCGAAATAGCGGTGGACCATCTCGTTCCAGCCTTTGTGGGCTTCGACGGGCGCATCGGGAAAATGCAATTCGGCATGGGCCAGTTGGGCTTCGCTTTTCGGCACGCTGATAAAGCCGTAGCAACCCGGCCAGTCCGGGCAGCCGAGGCCGGCGTGGGTCAGGCGGGTGTAGGCGCCGAGCAACACCACAATCAGTGCCAGCAAGGTGGCAAACAGCGCGAGGCGAAATCCAGGTTTGGCCATGACGATGCCCTTATCCGATGTTCGACAGTTTCAGCAAATGACGCAGGTCATTGAGCAGGTCCTTACCCTTCACCGTCGGGTCGTAACGCAGCACCAGATTGCCGTGCGGGTCGATGATCCACAGTTGTGGTGCGGTTTTGTCTCCCGCTGTTTTGGTGAAAGTGGTCAGGTCCATTGGGTAACGTTGCAGTTGCGGGTATTCGCGGGTCAGCTTGGCGTCGTAATCGGCCGTCAGCGGTTGCGCGGCGGCCAAGGCGTGGCTGGCGCGTGACGCATCGCGGCCAAGGCCGATCTGAATCTGCCGCGCCAGGTACACCAGCTGCTGGCAGTCCACCGAGCACTCCTTGGGCGCGGTGACCAGTATTTGCCAACGCTCCTCCTGCGCTTGCACGCCAAGGTCGGTGCGGGTCTGGCCGTTGCCGATCAGCTCGCCGTGATAACTGCGGCCCTCCGGCACCCAGAACTGCAACTTGTACATGCCGGTGGCGAGGATCATCGGACCGATCACCCCCAGCAGGATCAGCAATAACTGCAACCTGCCCTTGCGCCGACTCGCCGGCGTTTTCGCCTCAGACATGCTGGGTGGATTCATGGCCGCTCCCATGGTGTTTCTCCTTTGCGTTGTGCCAGCCGAGATAGAGATAAAGGCCGAACAGGGCGATCGACATGGCGAACCACTGCACGGCATAAGCGATATGTTTTTCCGGCCCCATGGCCACCACCGGCCAATCGGCCTGGTAGGACGCGGGGCCGGCTTCTGCGCGTAATTCGTAGGCAAAACCTTCACGGTCGAGCGCCGTCCACAGCTTGGCCGGTTCGACGGCCGTGATCAGTTGTGGCCAGGTGGTGGTGCTTGGGTCGGCGTGCAATTGGAAAGTGGCGCCGGGGGAGACGTAGACCCAGGCATCCAGGCTCAGGGTCTGAGTCGGAGTAGTGAACTGCGGCGGGGTGCGCCGGTCCGGCCACGGCAGCCAGCCGCGATTGACCAGCAACCAGAGCCCGGTCGCCTGGTCCTGAAACGGTTGCAGCAGTTCGACGCCGACCTTGCCGTCGCGCTGGCGGTTATCCAGCAGCAGGCTGTGTGCGGCATCGAACTGGCCATGAATTCGAACTTGGCGAAAGGCTGGATCCGCGGTGTGTTGCAGCTCGGTGCTGGCCATCGGATCGGCTGCACGACGCTCGGTGTAACTGTGCAGCAGCGCGCTTTTCTCCGCGCCCCGGCTTAATTGCCAGAACCCAAGTGACACCAGCATGGGCAGCAAAAGCGCGACCACCAGGGTCGGCACGATGCCCGGCCGGAAGCGCTTCATGGCGTCGCCAGAAAGTCGCTGGTTGCGATAGCTATACTCAAGTGCATCGCCTTTCCCCCGGAGTCCCGCCATGCTCAAAGCAGCCATCGTCCTGATGCTGATTGCCACGGTTGTCAGCCTGTTCAGCGGCCTGTTTTTTCTGGTCAAGGACGACAGCAGCTCGAACCGCCTCGTCATTGCCTTGAGTGTTCGTGTTGCCCTGGCCGCCATCACCGTCGGCTTGATTGCCTGGGGTTTTTTCAGTGGCCAGTTGGTTTCTACTGCGCCTTGGTAAAGCCTCAGAGCACGTAGACGAAAACGAAGAGACCTATCCACACCACGTCCACGAAGTGCCAATACCAACTCGCCGCTTCAAACCCGAACTGGTGCTCGTTATCGAAGTGCCCGCGCATGATCCGCATCAGCATCACAAACAGAATGATGGTGCCGATGGTCACGTGGGCGCCGTGGAAGCCGGTGAGCATGAAGAACGTCGCGCCGTAGATGCCCGAGCCGAGTGTCAGGCCCAGTTCGTGATAGGCGTGCATGTACTCTTCGGCCTGAAAACCGAGGAACGCGCAGCCCAGCAGTACGGTGATCGCCAGCCAGATTTTCAGCGCACCGCGATGGCCCTTTTTCAAGGCGTGGTGGGCGATGGTCACGGTGACGCTGGAACTCACCAGCAGCACGGTATTGAGCAGTGGGAGGCCCCAGGGACTGATGACTTCCTTGGGCGGCGGAAACAGTTTTGAGTCCGGGTTATTCAACAATGGCCAAGTGAACTGGAAGTTCGGCCACAACATGTGGGCGATACCTTTGGCCCCTTCACCGCCGAGCGCCGGACCGGAGACGTGACGCACATAAAACAGTGCGCCGAAGAAGGCGATGAAGAACATCACCTCCGAAAAGATGAACCAGCTCATGCCCCAGCGGAACGAGCGATCCATCTGTGCGCTGTACAACCCTTGGCGACTTTCCTTGATCACGGTTCCGAACCAGCCGAAGAGCATGTAGGCCAGCAGGAGGCCGCCAACGAAAAAGATCAATGGGCCGTGGGATTCCGGCCGTGCGGCTTTCAGATCGTTGAACCAAGTGGCCAGGCCGAACACGGTGATGAGCATGCCGAACGTGGCGATGATCGGCCATTTGCTCTGGGCTGGTACGTAATAGTGTTCATGAGTTGCCATTTATTGTTCTCCTTATCGGGCACGCTCAGCCGCCAGTGTTTACAGCGACCGGTGGATGTCGGGCGGTGATATCGAACAGCGTGTAGGACAGCGTCAGGTGCTTCACTTCCTTGGGCATGTCGCGGTCAACGATGAAACGTACCGGCATCTCGATCCGCTCACCGGGCTGCAGCACTTGCTGGGTAAAGCAGAAACATTCGGTCTTGTGGAAGTACGCCGCTGCATTGCTCGGCGCGATGCTCGGCACTGCCTGGGCGCTCATCGGTTTGTCGGTCGGGTTGTGCGCGATAAAAATCATCTCGTTCACGGCCCCCGGGTTGGCCGTCAGTTCGTCACTTTTGGGATAGAAATCCCAGGACATGTCTGCGGAATTGGTCGACAGGAACTGCACGCGCACCTGGCGCGAAGTGTCGACCGTCTGCTCGCCTTCGTACTGGCCGGCGGTCTTGCCATTGATGCCGAACGCCTTGCACATCACGTCGTAGATCGGCACCAGGGCAAACCCGAAGACAAACATCGCCACCACCACCATCAGCAGGCGGGTGACCAGCTTCTTCATCGAAATCGAATCAGCCATGGTTTCCAGCCTCTACGCATAACCCGATAGGAGTGGGCCTTTGTGGCGAGGGAGCTTGCTCCCGCTGGGTCGCGAAGCGGCCCCAAAAATTTTGCGTCTGCTTCGCAGCCGAACGGGAGCAAGCTCCCTCGCCACACAAGCCCGCTCCCACAGGAGTTCGTGTGTTCATTTCACTTCCGGCGGTGTGGTGAAGGTGTGATACGGCGCCGGTGACGGAATGCTCCACTCCAGGCCCTCCGCGCCATCCCACGGTTTGGCTGGTGCTGGCGGGCCGCCGCGGATGGTCTTGATCACGATGAACAGGAAGAAGATCTGCGTGGCGCCGAACATGAACGCGCCGATCGACGAGACCATGTTGAAGTCGGCGAATTGCAGGTTGTAGTCTGGAATCCGCCGCGGCATGCCCGCCAACCCTACGAAGTGCATCGGGAAGAACGCCATGTTCATGCCGATGAACGAGAGCCAGAAATGCAGCTTGCCGAGGGTTTCGTCGTACATGTGGCCGGTCCATTTCGGCATCCAGTAATAGGCCGAGGCGAAGATCCCGAAGATCGCCCCCGGCACCAGCACGTAGTGGAAGTGCGCGACTACGAAGTAGGTGTCCTGGTATTGGAAGTCGGCCGGAGCGATGGCCAGCATCAGCCCAGAGAACCCGCCGATGGAGAACAGGATCACGAACGCCACCGCAAACAGCATCGGCGTCTCGAAGGTCAGCGAGCCTTGCCACATAGTGCTGGCCCAGTTGAACACTTTCACCCCGGTCGGCACCGCGATCAGCAGTGTGGCGTACATGAAGAACAACTCGCCCACCAGCGGAATGCCGACCACGAACATGTGGTGCGCCCAGACGATGAACGACAGGAACGCGATGCTCGCCGTGGCGTAGACCATCGAGGTGTAGCCGAACAATGGCTTGCGCGAGAAGGTCGGGATGATCGAGCTGACGGCACCGAAGGCCGGCAGGATCATGATGTACACCTCGGGGTGACCGAAGAACCAGAACACGTGCTGGAACAGTACCGGGTCACCGCCACCGGCGGCACTGAAGAAGCTGGTGCCGAAGTGGATGTCCATCAGCATCATCGTCACGCACCCGGCCAGCACCGGCATCACCGCGATCAGCAGGAACGCGGTGATCAGCCAGGTCCAGACGAACAGCGGCATTTTCATCAACGTCATGCCGGGGGCGCGCAGGTTGAGGATGGTCGCGATCACGTTGATCGCACCCATGATCGAGCTGATCCCCATCAAGTGGATGGCGAAGATGAAGAAGGTCACGCTTTCCGGTGCATAGGTCGTCGACAGCGGGGCGTAGAAGGTCCAGCCGAAGTTCGGTCCGCCACCGGGGGTGAACAGGGTCGACACCAGCAGGATGAACGCCGCCGGCAACAGCCAGAAGCTGAAGTTGTTCATCCGTGGCAGGGCCATGTCGGGCGCGCCGATCATCAACGGGATCATCCAGTTGGCGAGGCCGACGAACGCTGGCATTACCGCACCGAACACCATCACCAGACCGTGCATAGTGGTCATCTGGTTGAAGAACGCCGGTTCGACGATTTGCAGCCCCGGCTGGAACAGCTCGGCGCGAATCACCATCGCGAACGAGCCGCCCAACAGGAACATGGAAAACGCAAACCACAGGTACAGCGTGCCGATGTCCTTGTGGTTCGTGGTCAGCACCCAACGCATCAGGCCTTTGGCGGGACCGTGGGCGTGATCGGCATGACCATGGTCATCGATGACGGCGCTCATGGCGTGTCTCCTGCAAACAGATGGGCTGGGCAGGCCGGGGCGCGCTGCCCCGACCGGTTCCTTGGTTGCGCAATAGACTGGGTCATTTGCTTTCCGCCTGTTTCAGCTCCAGCACTTCTTTAGGAGTGACCATGTCGCCTTTGTTGTTGCCCCAGGCGTTACGTTCGTAGGTCACAACCGCCGCGATATCGACTTCCGAGAGCTGCTTGCCGAACGCCGCCATGGCGGTGCCGGGCTTGCCGTGGAAGACAATGCTCAGGTGACCTTCTTTCGGTCCGGTGGCGATTTTCGAGCCTTTGAGCGCCGGGAACATCGGCGGCAAGCCCTGGCCTTCGGCCTGGTGACAGGCGACGCAGGTGGTGTGATAAACCTTGTCGCCGCGCTCCTTGAGCTCGTCGAGGGTCCATTCCTTGCTGGTCAGTTCTTTAAGCTGCAGGGCTTCGGCCTTGCGCTCGGCCAGCCATTTTTCGTAATCGGCCTTTTCCTTGACCTCGACCACGATCGGCATGAAGCCATGGTCCTTGCCGCACAATTCGGCGCACTGGCCACGGTAGATGCCGGGTTTGTCGACGCGAGTCCAGGCTTCGTTGACGAACCCCGGAATCGCATCGCGCTTAACCGCAAAGGCTGGCACCCACCAGGAGTGGATAACGTCTGCCGACGTCACGAGGAAGCGCACCTTGGCGCCAATCGGCAGCACTAAAGGCTTGTCGACCTCGAGCAGGTAATGCTCGCCCTTGGTTTCCTTGTTGTGGATCTGCTCGGCGGGGGTCGTCAGGTTGCTGAAGAACTCGACGTCCTGGCCCAGGTATTTGTAATGCCACTTCCACTGATAGCCGGTGACCTGGATATCGATATCCGGCTCACTGGCGTCGTACATCTTGATCAGGGTTGCCGTCGCAGGAACCGCCATGGCCACCAGGATCAGGAAGGGCACGATGGTCCAGAGGATTTCGACGGTGGTGCTTTCATGAAATTTTGCGGCCACCTGCCCGGTGGAGCGGCGGTGGACCATCATCGACCAGAACATGGCGCCGAAGACGATGATGCCGATCACTACACAGATCCAGAAAATGGTCATGTGCAGGTCAAATACTGCGTGACTGATTTCAGTCGCTCCCGGCGCCATATTCACAGTCCAGGCGGCTTGCGCCTGGCTGAAAATCGACCACAACAGGAGGCCCATCCAGACGTGTGGATGTCGCATCATTGCGGGTTCCCCTTATCGTTCTTGTTATCCCGCCGGCTTTCACCTGCGGCAAGGGAGCGGCTTTTTCAGACTACGAAACTTGAATCGCCGAGCCTTGCTGCGTGTGCAGTCGGGCGTCATCAGCTAACTCCATTCCCACCCGAGTATAGACAGCGACTGCTACCTCGCAACGTGATGGCGTAAATGATCTGAAACAGGTGGGACTTGCGTTCAAGGGCACGAATGGAGAAGGATGCAGACGAGTGGTGGCAAATCGATATAACGGAGGCGTCTCAAGGATGAAACAATTATGACAAATGCGTCTTAGCATTTTTCATAAGCCAGCTAAGTTATGTCTTCCCTATTTCATTGCCTTTGTTTCCTGGAGTTTTCATGAACACCGCCGCATTGCGCGAGCAGATCCAAAAAGCCCAACAACACGAGGCCGAAACCGGCCTGCTGACTCGTCAGCTTGAAACTCAATTGCCACACCTTCACTCCGCCATCCAATTGCCGGATGTCGACGCCAACGGCGTGATGACGCGTTTTGTGGCCGCGTATATAGAGCAAGTGCCGGACCTGCTGGACGCAGCCAATGAAGTCGCCAGGGAAGCGGGTATCGAATCACAGATCACGCCGGTGCTGAACATCGCCGAGCAGTTCTTCCTCCAGCCACCGGCAATCATGGCCGGTCATGTCGGCCTGGACAGCCTGCTGGACGAAGCTTATCTGGCGCATCGGTTGGTAGAAGAGGTCAATGACCTGTACATCAAGCATTTTGGCCAGCCACTGATCCCTTTGGACATGACGGTCGCCAACCTGATTGCCCACCAACTGATCGGCGAGGACTTCGCCAATCAACTGGATGAGGCGGTGCATCACGCCGTGGACGAGATGCTTGATGAAGACAGTTTCGCGCTGGAGTCCGTGGAGGCCTACCGCGAAAAACTCAACAGCCCGGACACCGGCGCTGCATGGAAGCGCTGGCCATGCCTGTCGCGCCAGTTGGGCGTAGGGCTGGAGCTGGATCAGCCAGCTGCCTGATTCTTTAGAATCAACACCATCCCCTGTGGGAGCGAGCCTGCTCGCGAAAGCGGTGCATCAGTCGACATTATTGCTGAATGACACACCGCAATCGCGAGCAGGCTCGCTCCCACACTGTTTTCTACGCGGCTGAACCAACTCCGGTAGTGGTCCGCAACCGCCCTTCAAGCCTGCGCTTCAACCCCCGCGCTTCAATAATCAGCTTCGACCCCTTGGCCGCATTGGCCCGGCCCCATTCCTCAAGCAATTCCAGACACGAATGATCGATGTAGCTCAAGTTGTTGAGCGGCACATGCACCGTCGCACCTGGGGGAATCGTTCCCAGCACCTGAGTCAACGCTGGCACCTTGAGAAAGGTTGCGGCCCCTGTCAGTCGTAACTCCATCTCACCGTCGGCCGGCAGGTCGATCAGGCTGATTTTCAACCGCGAGGCTTTCCAGGCCAGTTTGGCCAAGGTCAACCCGAAGCCGATCAGCACGCCGGTCAGCAGGTCCGTGAAGATGATTGCCAGCGCCGTCGCCGCGTAAGTGAACATCGGCATCCGGCCATATCGGCCCAGGCCGCGAAACGCCTTGAGGTCGACCAGTTTGAAACCGGTATACACCAGCACGCCCGCCAGGCTCGCCACCGGAATGCTTTGCAGCACGCTGGACAGCAGCAAGACGAAAGCCAGCAACCACAGACCGTGGAAGATCGCCGACATTCGCGTAGTGGCGCCGGCCTGGACATTGGCCGAACTGCGCACGATCACACCGGTCATGGGCAGCGCGCCAAGCAGACCGCAGAGCATGTTGCCGACGCCCTGTGCCGACAATTCCCGATCGAAATCGGAGCGCTGGCCGCTGTGCATGCGGTCCACTGCCGCTGCGGAGAGCAGGGTCTCGGCGCTGGCGATAAACGCCACGGCAAATGCCGCGATCAGTAAGGTCGGGTCAGCCAGATTGAGCAAGTCGGCAGGCTTCAGCCAGTCGATGGCTTCTGCCAGGTTGGCCGGGACTTCCACGCGTTTGACCTGCAAGGCGAGCATGAGGCTGGCGACCGTCGCCAGACCTACGCCAAGCAGCGCGCCGGGAATGAAACGCAGGGAGTGGGGACGGAACTTCTCCCACAGCCACATCACCGCAATCGTCGACAGCCCAAGCAAACCGGCTTGCCAGCCAAGGGAGGGCAAGGCCTGGAGGACGGCCGCCGGGAAGGCTGCAAGGTTATCCAGCCCCGAAGGCTTGGGCACGGCGTCGAGCATCACATGCACTTGCGACAACACGATCAGCACGCCAATCCCGGCAAGCATGCCGTACACCACCGCAGGCGCCGTGACCCGAAACCAGCAACCCAGCTTGAAGCGTCCGGCCATCAGTTGCAGAAAACCCGCCAACAGCAGGATGGGGCCGAGCATGGCAATGCCATGCTGGCGCACCAGTTCGAACACCAGAACCGCCAGACCCGCCGCCGGGCCACTGACTTGCAGCGGTGAGCCGGCAAGCCAACCGACGACCAGTCCGCCGATGATCCCGGTGATCAAACCTTTAGCGGGCGGCAAACCCGAAGCGATCGCGATGCCCATGCACAAGGGCAGGGCGACGAGAAACACAACCACGGATGCCAGCAGCTCCCGCGGCAGAACAGCTTTCAATTGCGCAGCACGCATGATGATTCTCCCGAAGTTTTCTTCAGGCATGGCAAAGCCAGGCTGCTCGATCAGCAGCCTCGGCTAAACCACACCTGGGAGGATTTAGAAGCGCGCTTTGGGCGTCGCCACGGGAATCGGATGGCTGCCATCAAGCGGCAGGAAACACCCTTTGTCCGCGTCGTAAGCTCGGATTTCGCTGGTTTCGATGTTGTAGATCCAGCCATGGATAAACAGCTGACCATTGGCCATACGCGAGGCGACCGAAGGGTGCGTGCGCAAATGCTGAAGCTGGGCGATCACGTTCTCTTCGGTGAGGACGTGCATGCTTTCGCTTTCGTCAGCGCAGTGGCAGTTTTCCTGGACCATGGTTTTCGCCACTTCCGCATGACGCAGCCAGGCTTTGACCGTGGGCATTTTTTCCAGGCTTTGCGGGTTGAGCACAGCGCGCATCGCGCCACAGTCGGAGTGCCCGCAAATGATGATGTGCTGTACGCCGAGGGCCAGGACCGCGTATTCGATGGCCGTGGAAACACCGCCGTTCATCTGCCCATAAGGCGGCACAACGTTGCCGACGTTACGGGTCACGAACAGGTCGCCGGGGGCGCTTTGGGTGATCAGTTCAGGAACGATGCGCGAATCGGCGCAGGCGATGAACATCGCTCGGGGGCTCTGGGCCGTGGCGAGTTTTTTGAAGAGTTCTTCCTGCTGGGGAAAAACCTCGTGATGAAAATGCAAAAAGCCGTCAACGATATGCTTCAGCGCTGCATCGGCGGTTTCCGCCTCGGGTTGGGCTGAAGCCGACGCAGCCAACGGCTGTTTATCCTTGTCACTCATGATTCATCCTCTTTGGCGGAGTCAGGGGATTTTCCCGTTTTGTCCGGTGTGAAGCCAGTGGCTGTTTAAAAAACATCCAGGCCGAAGATCTCGACCTGTCAGTCACTCGATGAACAAGGTATCTGCCGAAACTTAACTCAAACTGAATCAAGCGCTCTAGAACGTGTGTTCCAGGTCACTAAAAACGTGACCAGCGTAATGGCCAAGTGATTTTCCTACTACTCAACCATAGGCCAATTGTCCTCAAATCAACGACATCTGGCGACCCGGCGGACAGAAGGCGTCGCAGTCCAGGTCGAATCCTTCCCGACGATCGAGCCCCAGGCGCTTGATGGTTTTGGCAAAGCGTTGCGCCAACAGATCGGCAAACGGCCCTTCACCGCGCATCCGGGCGCCAAACCGACTGTCGTAAAGCTCCCCGCCGCGGCTTTGACGAATCAGGCTCAACACATGCGCGGCACGCTGCGGATAGTGGGCGGCCAGCCATTCTTCGAACAGCGGCGCTACTTCCAGCGGCAGGCGCAACATCATGTAAGCGGCGCTCTGGGCGCCGGCAGCATGGGCCTCGGTGAGCAGTCTTTCGAGTTCGCTGTCGTTGATCATCGGAATCATCGGCGAACACAGCACGCCCACCGGAATTCCCGCTTCACGCATCACGCGGATCGCCCGCAACCGGGCCTTGGGTGCAGCGGCGCGCGGTTCGAGGATGCGTTTGAGTTCATCATCGAGGGTGGTGAGGCTGATCATTACCGCCACCAGCCGTTGCTCGGCGAGTTCGGCCAGCAGGTCCAGATCCCGAAGAATCAGCGAGCCCTTGGTAATGATGGTCACCGGATGCCGGTAACACAGCAGCACTTCAAGCGTCTTGCGGGTGATTTTGTGTTCGCGTTCGATCGGCTGGTAAGGATCGGTGTTGGAGCCCAGATTGATCGGCGCGCATTGATAGCCGCGTTTGGACAGCTGTTCTTCCAGCACATCGGCGGCGTTGGTCTTGGCGATCAGTTTGGTTTCGAAATCCAGCCCCGGTGACATGTCCCAGTAGGCGTGGCTGGGACGCGCGTAGCAGTAGATGCAACCGTGCTCGCAGCCACGATAGGGATTGATCGAGCGATCAAAAGGCAAATCCGGGGAATTGTTGCGGGTGATGATGGTTTTCGCCGTTTCGATGCGCACTTCCGTGCCCTGCGTGATGGGCACTTCCTGATACCAGCCGTCATCCTCGGCCACCGAGCGATTCGGCGCGAAGCGGTTGTGCGGGTTGGTTGCGGTGCCGCGGCCGCGAGGTGGCAGAGGGGTCGCCATCGACATCATCCTTAAGCTGTATGTTCATACAGTATATGGCCGCGGCCGAATAGGCCAGTGCCGTTCAGCGCCTGAAAAGGTGTTAAGTCGCGACGGGTTGTTTATTACTAATGAGCTTCTTGTAATGATGAGAAACAGATAGAAAGTAGCTTGGTTATAATCAATCGGTATTATGCGCATCACACGAAGTTAACGTGTTATCACTATTAAAAGGATTTAATTAATGTCGAATTACAATCAGCGCGGTGTCTTTCTACAACGGTTGGCCCCGTCTGTCGTTAGTCCGAAAGAAGTTCGGGTTTCCATGCAGTTTGCTTTGAAAGAAGAAGGTTACGACCCGGAACATCGTGCGCCTACGTACTCCCTGCTGGACTCCAGCACCCACGAAGCCGTTTCGAATGACGGTGGTTTAACTTTCTCCATGCGTCAAAACCCGGCGGACGTGAACGGTGACAGGACTGTCGATGCCCAGGACAAGGCCGTTCTGATTACTCTGGCGACAGCGTATTCAAAAATCGTTAATCCTTGATTGTTATTGAGCGCATGAAACTTTTAAGTATTCATGCGCATGCATCTTGAGTAAGTAATTAAAGCGGTATGGAAATTTAGTACCGCTTTTTTTGTTAAGCGCCAGCCATACGAAAGCAGGTTTAAATCCTTCAATTCACGGTTCTTTGACAGAAGTCTCACGGGCCTTTGACTGCTCAGGGCTGAAGCTATGTGGCACCTAACCACTTTTCCCCACACGGTCGTCCGAGCATGCCCCGATTGCGCTTCTTAACTGCAACATGCCTGTTGTCGCTGGCCGCACTTTTCAACCTGACGATGGCCTTCGCTGACGACAGCGCATCGCCCCGCCCGGCGGAATGGGCTCAGCCGGTCGAGGTGCAATACAACCTCTATCAAATGTCCCCGACGCTTTACCGTAGCGCCTTGCCCGACAGTGGAGCCGTACCGTTGTTGAAGAAACTCAACGTCGCGACCGTGATTACTTTTCTGCCCGAGTCGGATTCAAGCTGGTTGACCGCGCCGGACATTACTCAGGTGCAACTGCCCTATCGCACCAATCACGTGGATGACGCCCAGGTGCTCAAAGCCCTGCGTGCCATCCAGACCGCCGAATCCCATGGCCCGGTGCTCATGCATTGCAAACACGGTTCGGACCGCACCGGCCTGATGGCGGCGATGTATCGGGTGGTGGTGCAAGGCTGGAGCAAGGAAGACGCCCTGAACGAAATGACCCAGGGCGGCTTTGGTGACAGCACCCATTTCAAGGACGGTGTGCGTTACATGATGCAGGCCGATGCCGACAAGCTTCGGACCGCGCTCGCCAACGGCGATTGCAGCACCAGCCCGTTTGCGGCCTGCTCGATGAAGAATTGGTTCAAATCCGCCCACGTCGAATAAGCATCAGTTCATCGGGCAATCGCTACTGGCCGGCATCGCGAAAAAGCTGTCGGCGATCGAGCGTCCTTGGAATTCTTCCAGGGCGACCAGCAGCGAGCGCGAATCCCCCGGTGAAAAAAAGGCTTCGCGAAAGGCCTTGCCTGTTTGCGGGTTGAACACCCACTCGCGCTGAAACCGTTTGAACGCCTCGGTCGCCAGTACGCCCGACCATTTGTAGGCGTAAACCGACGCCGCGTACCCGGTCACCATGTAATCGAAGCTGTTGGCAAACCGACAATAGGGCGGCAGTTGCAGGTGAGGGATCTCTCGCAGCACGTCGTCGAAAATTTGTTCAACGTTTCGGCCATCCCCTTGGCTGCGGTGCAATTCGAAGTCGAACAACGCGGAAAGTAACAGCTCTGCGGTTTGCCGGCTGGTCTGGGTCTGGATCGCTGCCAAAGCTGCGTCGACTCGCGCTTCGGCCAGACGCTCGCCGGTCTGGTGGTGAGCGGCCAGCCACAGCAGAAACTCCCCTGACTGGCACCAAAGCTCGAACAATTGCCCGGTGAACTCTGCCGTATCGCGTCCCAGCTGGGTGATACCGGACAGGCGATGGTGAGGCGAGCGGGTCAGAACGTGCTGCAAGCAATGGCCGAACTCATGGAACAGAACGCGCAGGTCCTTATGAGCGAGAAGGCAAGGACGCTCGGCGTTCCCGGGCGTGAAGTTGCCATGAAGCACGGCGATCGGCAGCGTCAATCGACCTTCGGCGTCCAGTCGCCGATTACGTAGCGTAGCGGTCCAGGCAAAGTCCGGCGCTTCATCCCGATGGAAAGGGTCGAGGTAAATGTGCCCGACGACCTGGCCATGCTCGCTGATTTCAAACAGACGCACGCTGTCATGCCAGCGGCTGAATACCCGCTGTTCGACGATCTGGATGCCAAACATGCGCTCGCTGAACAGGCAAAGTCGATGCAGCGTCCCGTCCAGCGGAAAGTACGATCTCAGGTCTTTCAACGCCCCGCCGAGACGTTGCTGGCGTAGTTGTTCGGCGAGAAACTCGTGGTCCCAAGGGTGGATCTCAGTCATGCCGCGCTCAAGCGCAAACGCCTTGAGTTCTTGTGCGTCCTTCTCGAGTTCCGGTGTTGCCTGCACGATTTGCCGCCGCAGGAAACCGGTGACTTGCGCGGTGGATTCGGCCATTTCCGTTACAAGGCTGAGTTGCGCGAAGTTCTCATACCCCAGCAACCTGGCTTTCTGGTGACGCATGGATAACAGCAGCTCCAGCACTGGACCATTATCGAATTGCCCGTCGTGGGGGCCTTGATCGGAAGCTCGGGTGGAGTAGGCGACAAAGTATTCTTCACGCAGGGATCGGTCTTCGGCATAGGCCATGACGCGAGTGAAGCTGTCCTGGTCCAGACGCATCAGCCAGCCTTCGTGCCCTGCCTGCTGCGCGTTGACTGCCAGACGCTCCAGTGTCGCCGCAGACAAACCGCGCAATTGCGAGACGTCGTCGATGCGCTTGGTCCAGGCTGCGCTTGCGCCTTCCAGGTGGGTCATGAACAGGCTTTGCAGCACCCCGATGTCGCGATTCAGCCGGGCCAGCGTCTGCTGTTGGTCGATGGGCAGTTCGATGCCGGACAAGCGAAACCGGCGCAGAATCTTGTTCAAAACCGCTTTGCGCGGCTCATCGTAATTCGCCGCAGCCGGACTCTGCGCCAGCCGCTGATAAGCCCGGAACAGTGCGTGATTACCCATCTTTTCAGATGTGTACTGCGCAGCGACATCGCTGCAAGTCGCGCTGGCTGCGTCCCAGGCCTTGCCCTCATGTTTCACCATAGAAAGGGTTTCGATGACGCCCATGGCCTCATCCAGACGCGCATCGGTTTCATCAACGGCCAATACCAGATCATCCCAGTTCGGGATCGTGGATTGGCTCGCGATAATCCCGGCAATGGCCTGGCGGTTGTCGGCAACAAGGGAGTCGATGGCAGGCACCAGGTGCTCGGCGCGGATGTCCGGCCAGGGCGGCAGATCCCAGTGCTGTAGCAGAGGATTGATATCAGGCATGGCGTCTTCCTTGAATAGGACTGAAGGATTCAGCCTAAGGAGGACGCGCGGGGGAAGGGTGGTAAATAGATACCACCTTCCACCCCGTCAAAGGGGGGAAGGTGGAGTTGACTCAATGTTGCTCGTCGGGCTTTTTCTTCAGCTTCGGGTTCGGGAAGAACTGCACCGCCTGAACCTTGGCGTCCGGCACCTTGAGCGCCGAAGTGTTGACCCGCGTGCCCAATTCCTTGGGCACCGACAGACCTTGTTCATTGAGCGTGTCCGAATAACCGCAGGCCACGCATTCGCGATGCGGGACCTCGTCTTCGTTCCACATCATCAATTTGTCCGGCTCGCTGCATGCCGGGCAGACCGCCCCGGCGATAAAGCGTTTTTTCGTGATCACAGGCCCCTCGCTCATGCTGCCGCGTCCTCACTCAGGCCGCTATGGCGCAAGAGTGCGTCAATCGACGGCGCACGGCCACGGAAGTCGACGAACAGCACCATGGGTTCCTGAGAACCGCCGCGTGCCAGGATCGCTTCGCGGAACGCACGACCTGTTTCGGCATTGAGCACGCCGTCTTCCTCGAACTTCGAGAAGGCGTCGGCCGACAGCACTTCAGCCCATTTGTAGCTGTAGTAACCCGCCGCGTAACCGCCGGCGAAGATGTGCGCGAAGCTGTTCGGGAAGCGGTTGTAGGCCGGTGGACGCATGACCGAGACTTCGTCACGCACACCTTCGAGCACTTGCAGCACGCTGCGGCCATCGCCGTGGGTGGCGTGCAGTTCGAAGTCGAACAGCGAGAACTCCAGCTGACGAACCATCATCAGGCCGGACTGGAAGTTCTTCGCCGCAAGCATCTTGCCCAACAGGTCCTGAGGCAGTGGCTCACCGGTTTCGTAGTGACCGGAGATCAGCGCGAGGCCTTCCGGCTCCCAGCACCAGTTTTCCATGAACTGGCTTGGCAACTCGACCGCATCCCAGGCCACGCCGTTGATACCGGACACGCCGGCATGCTCGACGCGAGTCAGCAGGTGATGCAGGCCGTGACCGAATTCGTGGAACAGGGTGGTGACTTCATCGTGGGTCAGCAGGGCAGGTTTGCCGCTGTCGGCCGGGGTGAAGTTGCACACCAGATTGGCCACCGGGCTTTGCAGCACGCCGCTGATCGTGCGGCGACGGTCGCGGGCGCCGTCCATCCAGGCTCCGCCACGCTTGTTGGCGCGTGCATAGAGGTCGAAGAAGAAACGGCCGACGTGCTGGCCGTTTTCCTTGATTTCGAACAGGCGAACATCCGGGTGCCAGGCGTCGAAGCCTTTCAGTTCGGCGATCTCGATGCCGTACAGGCGCTGGACGATGGCGAACAGGCCGCCCAGCACTTTGTCGATCGGGAAGTAGGCGCGCAGTGCTTCCTGGGCCACGCTGTAACGCTGCTCGCGAAGTTTTTCGCCGTAGAAGCCGCTGTCCCAGCTTTGCAGGTCCGGGCAGCCTTGTTCGGCGGCGTAGGCCTTGAGCTGTTCCAGGTCCTGAGCGGCGAACGGTTTGCTGCGTTTGGCCAGGTCGCGCAGGAAACCCAGCACCTGATCGCTGGATTCAGCCATTTTGGTGGCCAGGCTCAGTTCCGAGAAACTGGCGAAGCCAAGCAACTTGGCCAGCTCCTGACGCAGGTCGAGGATTTCCTCCATGACCGGGCCGTTATCGTTCTGACCGGCGTTCGGGCCTTGGTCCGACGCGCGGGTGCAATAGGCAGCGTAGACTTCTTCGCGCAGGGCACGGTCCTGGGCGTAGGTCATCACCGCGTAATAGCTCGGGAATTCCAACGTGATGAGGAAGCCTTCCAGACCTTTGGCCTGAGCAGCTGCGGCCATTTGCGCCTTGGCCGAATCGGTGAGGCCGGCAAGGGCGGCTTCATCGGTCACGTGCTTGGTCCAGGCTTGAGTCGCGTCGAGCAGCTGGTTGGAGAAGCGGCTGCCCAGCTCCGACAATTTGCTTTGCACTTCGGCGTAGCGCTTCTGTTCGGCTTCCGGCAGGTCGATGCCCGACAGACGGAAGTCTCGCAGGGCGTGTTCGAGGATGGTTTTCTGCGCCACGTCGAAACCGGCGGCTTCCGGGCTGTTCGCCAAGGCTTCGAAGGCCTCGAACAGCTCACGGTTCTGGCCCAGTTCGGTGGAGTAGGCGCTCAAGGCCGGCAGGCACGACTCGTAGGCTTCGCGCAATTCGGCGCTGTTGCACACGGCATTCAAGTGGCTGACCGGGCTCCAGGCGGCGCCCAGACGATCATTGAGCTCGTCCATCGCCAACACAAGGCCGGCCCAGGTCGGTTGTTTGCCCTGGGTCTTGAGGATCTCGATAATGGCGGCGCGGTTGTCAGCCAGGATCTGTTCAATGGCCGGTTGCACGTGTTCGGCACGGATCGCCGAGAACGGCGGCAGGTCGTAGGACTGCAAAAGAGGGTTGTTCACGCTCACGGTTGGCACCTTGGCTGGAAGAAACATGCGGCCATCTTAATTACAATCGACGCTCACCGCAGCTATCAGCAACAGAGAGAAATCCTATCGTGACCCTTCGCAAGTATCAGAACCACACGCCGCTGTTGGGCAAAGGCGCTTTTGTCGACGGCTCGGCGGTGGTGATCGGCGACGTTGAAATCGGCGAAGACAGCTCCGTCTGGCCGCTGACGGTGATTCGTGGCGACATGCACCGCATCCGTATCGGTGCGCGCACCAGTGTCCAGGATGGCTGCGTGCTGCACATCACTCACGCCGGGCCGTTCAATCCCGATGGCTTTCCCTGCTTGATCGGAGACGACGTGACCATTGCCCATAAGGTCATGCTGCATGGCTGCAGGGTCGGCAACCGGATTCTGATTGGCATGGGCAGCATCGTCATGGATGGCGCGGTGATCGAGGACGATGTGATTGTCGGCGCCGGCAGCCTGGTGCCGCCGGGCAAGCGTCTGGAAAGCGGCTTCCTTTATGTCGGTAGCCCGGTGAAACAAATTCGCCCGCTGACAGACAAAGAAAACGCCTTTTTCACCTACAGCGCGGCGAACTACGTGAAGCTCAAGAATTTGCATCTGGCTGAAGGCTACGACCAGCTCTGAGCCTTCGCCCTAATTCAGGATTCAACATGCATTACCAAACTGTACTGTTCGACCTCGATGGCACCCTGACCGACCCGCGCGAGGGCATCACCCGTTCGATCCAGTTCGCCCTGAGCAAACTGGGCATCGATGAACCGGACCTGACCAAGCTCGAGCACTTCATCGGCCCGCCGTTGTTGCAGGCGTTCATGCAGTTCTACGACTTCGACGAGCCCAAGGCCTGGGAAGCGGTGAACTTCTACCGCGAACGCTTCAAGGTCACCGGCCTGTACGAGAACCGTGTGTTCGACGGCGTCACACCGTTGCTGGAAACCCTCAGCGGGCAAGGGCGACAGTTGTACATCGCAACCTCCAAGCCATGGGTGTTCGCCCGGGAAATCGCCCGGCATTTCGACTTCGCCAAACACTTCAAGGTGATCTACGGCAGTGAGCTGGACGGGACGCGCACCAACAAAGTCGAGTTGATTGCCCACTTGATCGCAGAAGAAGGTCTGGACCCGGCCAACACCCTGATGATCGGCGACCGCAAGCACGACCTGATCGGCGCGCGCAGCAACGGGCTGGATGCGGCGGCGGTGGGTTATGGTTTTGGCAGCCGGGAAGAATTGAGCGCAGAAGCACCGGCCTATCACTTTGAAACGCTGGATGAGATGCATCAGGCGTTTTTGCAGCGTTAGTTGAATTGCTATCGCGAGCCTGCTCGCTCCCACATTGGATCTGCGGCGTACAGATACCCTGTGGGAGCGAGCCTGCTCGCGATGAGGCCCGCTCTGCCGCCGAAGTTTATGAACCCACCAAAGCCTTCAATGCCACCTTGCGCTCAACCACCGGCAACGCACCAAGCTGCTCGGCGGCGGCGTAAAACTTCAGCCAATCCCCACCCTCCCGCCTGAACAGCTCCGCAAACGCCGGCACCCATTGGTCATACAACCCAAACGGCAACAACCGGGCATTGTTCATCGGCGCATTGATCCACGCGTCGTAGCGTTTGTCCCCAGCCCACCGGCTATCTCGCAGTTGTCGATATTCACTTCGAAGACGTTCGAACTCCGCCGCTTTGCGTTGGCGCATCCGGTCGGCGGCCAGCGGCAGGGCGTAGAGCTTTTCAAGCCGCGTGCGCGTTTCCAGAACCAATTGAATGAACAGGTCCCGCTGCTGCGCCTGCGCGCCGTTGTCCGGTGCCAGACCGCGCGATGCTCGCCATTGCCGGGTACCTTCCTGCTCGACGAAGGTGGCGAAAGACTCGTTGAACTCGGTGTCGTCCTTCACATAAAAGCGCTGGTGCGCGAGCTCGTGGAAGATCAACGTCGCCAGCCGCTCGTCGCCCCAACCCATCATTGAGCTGAGAATCGGATCGTTGAACCAGCCGAGCGTCGAATAGGCCTCGACGCCGCCAATCGACACGTCCATACCTTTCAGGCGTTGCAAGGCTGCTTCTCCGCGGGCGGCGCTCTGGCTGTAATAACCGCGGTAGGCGACGCAACCTGCGATGGGGAAACAATGGTTTTGCGCTGTCAGGGAAAACTCTGGCGTGGCAAAGACGTTCCAGACCACGAACGGCCGGCCAATGTCGGCGTACAGACGGTAGCTCTGGTTATCCGGCAGATGCAGCTGTTGGCTGGCGAATGTCCGGGCCTTTTGTGACTGGGTCAGGTGCGCACGCAGCATCGGATCGCGAGACGGATTGGCAACCACGTCGGCCACCGGCTCCCTGGCCCGCAGCAATTGCAGCTGACCGCTGGCCAATTGGCTGTAATAGCTGACGCCGGTGCAACCACTGAGTAATAAAAGCAACACACCCGGAAACAAAATCCGCAAAACGCGATCAAGTAACCCAAGGCTTGGAAGCGGCCTGATCAAAATAAAATCATCCCTGGAGAGTCTGCCCGCAAGACTATCCCGCCTGACTGGAGCTCCGCTATGCGCAAATTGATGCTGACGGGAGGCTTGTTGATGCTGACCGGCTGTGCCGGATTTGGATTACCTCACCATGATCCATCGCAAGCGTGGATCGACCTGGACTCACAGCAAGAAGACACCGCGCTGCAAGCGCTGGAAGTCGATGACAAGGCCTCTACCGACAAGCGCTATTTCGAGGTGCATCCGGGCAGTCATGAGCTGA
Organism: Pseudomonas sp. LBUM1663; assembly: GCF_059695905.1. Taxonomy (NCBI): domain Bacteria; kingdom Pseudomonadati; phylum Pseudomonadota; class Gammaproteobacteria; order Pseudomonadales; family Pseudomonadaceae; genus Pseudomonas; species Pseudomonas sp. LBUM1663. The sequence goes on from NZ_CP166792.1 coordinate 97,813, forward strand.
CGGTGCGTTACCAGTTTCCGGTCCAGCCCACCAACATCGGCCCCGACGCCGAGCCGCTGTGGCGTGACTGCCAGTTGAACGTGAAATTCAACGACTTCAATGCCGGTGAGCGGTATCAGCTGCAAGCGGGGAATATCGGCTTCCGGCCGTGGGCAAAGCTCTATGACCAGCAACGAAAGGTGATTGGCCAAGGCACACCGGCGGGCTGCCAACGCAGCTAATCGGCGTTATGCTGAATGACCATCCTTTGGGATATTCATCATGCGCAGGTTGATGCTGTTACTCGCTGCAAGTGTTGTTGCCGGCTGCCAGAGCCCGTTACCGGCGGTAAATCCGCAGATGGCCTGGATCGAATTCTCGACGCCATTCCCCAACGATAAGTTGCTGATGGCGGAGCGGCTGGACAAACAGCGATTGCGAGACGGGCGTTATTTCCAGGTCACGCCCGGCAGCCATGAACTGGTCGTCAGGTTCGACTTTGAGGTGCCCGGTGGCGGGGGCATGGGCATGATGAACTCCCCTGCGGAACGGTTGTGCTACCTGACCCTCAACTACGATCATTTTGAAGCCGGACAGCGTTATGTGCTGGAAGGCCGCTCGATCGCGTTCACCCCTGGCGCCCGGTTGTACAACTCCAAGCGGGAGATCGTCGCTGAAGATCGCGAGGCCTACTGCCTGATGTGAGGCAAATCAGCGGTCGTTTTTCTGATAAATGATTTTTTTGGTGCCGCCTTCGCAGGTGCCGACGACCATGTTCTGATCGTGTACTTCGTCATTGGTGACGATTTCCAGGGTGTAGGACGTGACGTTATTGGCCTGGATCTTGGCCTCGATCTCGGCCTTGAGCTCTTCACAGGATTTCGGCGCCGCCAGGGCCGAAGTGGCCAGCGCGCAACAGATAATCGCCAAGGCAAAACGTTTCATGGTTGAAGCTCCATTGAGGCAGCGCGCAGGGGGCTGCGTTTCAGCTGCTGTCATTTATTCGACCACAGTTTGGCAAAGCGAGTTCTGACTTCGCTCACAAAGCGCAGGTTTAGCCGTTGGGATGGTGTCGCTTAGAAGATCGCTTTCGCGAGCAAGCCCGCTCCCACTTTTTGAAATGCATTCCAAATGTGGGAGCAAGTCTGCTGGCGAAGGCTTCAGTACATTCAGCGCATGATCATCAGCTAACCAACGTCGCATCCAGACTGATCTTCGCATTCAACACTTTGGACACCGGGCAACCTTCTTTGGCCTTGTTGCTCAGCTCCTCGAACTGCGCCTGAGTGGCCCCGGGAATTTTCGCCTTGAGGATCAATTTCACCGCCGTGATCGCAAAACCACCGTCGACCTGATCCAGGGTGACTTCAGCATTGGTATCGATGCTGTCAGCCTTGAGCCCCGCATCACCCAAGATCATCGAAAACGCCATCGAGAAACATCCCGCATGCGCCGCGCCAATCAGTTCTTCCGGATTGGTGCCTTTGCCGCCTTCGAAACGAGCCTTGAAGCCGTAGGGCGCTTCTCTGAGTACACCGGTTTCAGTGGAGATCGAGCCGATACCCGTTTTCAGATCACCTTCCCAATGAGCCGATGCTTTCTTTGTAATAGCCATGTCTGCCTCCTCAAGATCCGGCGCGAAACGTCGCACCTTCGTGGTTTTCGGTTGCTAGGGTTCTGAGGATAGACGGTGGTGCAAAGTTCACCTCATCTCATAAGTCCTACTATTTTCGTAGGAATTTATGTCTTGGCTATTGAATCTCGGGTATATGCCCTCATTGCATGAAGCACGCTTATAGATTCGGCAGGTTTTCGTTCGCAAGAAAAAACCTGCGCCCTCAATTGGAGAAGCAGGCTTATGAAACGACTGTCCGATATCAAGTTCTCGACCCTTGATCTGGTGCCCGTGCGAGAGAACGGCAGCGCGGCCCAGTCGCTGCGTAATTCCCTGGACCTGGCACAGCATGTCGAAAAATTCGGCTATAACCGCTTCTGGGTTGCCGAACACCACAACATGGACGGCATCGCCAGTTCCGCCACCTCGGTACTGCTCGGCTACCTGGCCGGTGGCACGTCGACCATTCGTGTCGGCTCCGGCGGCGTGATGCTGCCCAACCACGCGCCGCTGGTGATCGCGGAGCAATTCGGCACCCTCGAAAGTCTGTATCCAGGCCGGATCGATCTGGGGCTGGGGCGCGCCCCCGGTTCAGATCAAATGACCGCACGCGCCTTGCGCCGCGAACGTTCCGGCAGCGCCGACGAGTTTCCGGAAGATGTCACCGAGCTGATGCGTTACCTCGGCCCACGCACGCCAGACCAGCGCATCATCGCCATGCCGGGCACCGGCACCAATGTCCCTGTCTGGTTGCTGGGCTCTAGTCTGTTCAGCGCACAGCTGGCCGGTGAGCGAGGTTTGCCCTACGCTTTCGCCTCTCATTTCGCACCGCGCTTCATGCACGAGGCGATTCGCGTCTACCGCAATCACTTCAAACCTTCTGCGGTGCTGGATAAACCGTATGTGATGCTCGGTGTGCCGCTGGTCGCCGCTGACACTGACGAACAAGCGGATTACCTGGCGACTTCGGTTTATCAGCGCATCCTGGCGTTGATGCGTGGCCAAAGCCTGGTGCAGCGTCCGCCGGTGAAAACCATGGATGGCCTGTGGCTGCCCCATGAGAAGGAAGCCGTGGGTGATTTCCTCGGTCTTGCGATGGTGGGCAGCCCGAAGAAAATCCGCGCCAAGCTGGAAGTGCTGATCGAGCAAACTCAGGCAGACGAGCTGATTTTCACCTGCGACCTATACGAACATGCGGATCGGGTTCATTCCTATGAACTGCTGGCGCAGGTCATGAAGGGCTGAGGCTCGGACGTCGCCGCACAAAAAAGCCGACGCATTGCGTCGGCTTTTTGATGTGCGCAGGATTCGGACTACTTCGAGTAGACGATGACCTTCGTGCCCTTTTCACAGGTGCCGACGACTTTCCCGCCAGCAGCAGCGCCTTTATCGACTATTTCCAATGAATAATTAGAAATGCCCTTGGCATCAAGTTTCGCTGCGATTTCGGCTTTCAGCTCTTCGCACGACTTGCCCTCAGCAAACGCTGTACCCGCAAGGCTCAACAAACCTACCGCTAAAATAAAATGTTTCATCGGTCGCATTCCCTGGTCGGATCAAAGGGAGCATCCAGCCATCAGCCGGAGGCACTCATGTAGCGCTTTGCCATTTCCCTATGGCACTCGGCCAGCGCGCAAGTTCAGAAGACTAGCTCAAACTCAGCTGCTGGCAATCCGGAACCCGACCTTGAGCGTCACCTGGAAGTGGGCGGCCTTGCCGTCCTTGATGTGCCCGCGGGTTTCGGTCACTTCAAACCATTCCAGGTGCTTGATGCTTTTATTGGCTTCGGCCAGCGCGTTGTTGATGGCGTCTTCAATGCTGGTGGTGGACGAGCCGACAAGCTCGACTTTCTTGTAGGTGTGATGGTCAGTCATGGCGTTCTCCTTGGGGTATGAAATACAGCCTAGCAGTGATTTTTCGTATTACTTCTGTCGGCTGTTGCAACGCAGAAGTTCAGATTTACTGCACTTTCTCGAACCCTTGAAGTCCCAACCAACACACGCTACTCATCATCAATGAAGGAGAGCCAACATGGCCAACACCTCTTTACGTAAAGCCTCATTGCAAAGCATGGAAGCCGAGATCGAGAGTCTGCTGAAATCTTTGGAAAATCTGAAAGACGACGCCTCGGACGAGTCGCGTAAAACCCTCAAAGCGCTGAAAAGCAACGCCGAAAACGCGCTCAAACATTCGCGCCATCTGCTCAGCGATGCGTATGAGGAAGTCAAAGTCAAAACCCGCGAAACCGGGATTGCCACTCGGGACTACGCCCAGGAACACCCTTGGACTACCGCGGGCGTTGCTGTGGGCGCACTGGGTCTGCTTGCGGCTTATCTGCTGTTCAAGCGCGGCGACTAATCTGTCTGGCGCAGTTCAGCTTTGAGCCACTGCGCCAACTGCCGAGCGCGCCCGTCCGCGGCGCGCTTGGGTAGCCACAAAGCCAGTTGCGCCGGGGTTTCACTGAATCCCCAGGGCGCAACCAGGCGACCGGCCTTCAAGTCCTCTGCCACCAGCGGCTCCGGTGCAATCGCCACCCCCAGCCCCGCCACTGCGGCTTCCAGCAGATAATACAAATGCTCGAAACCTTGACCGTACTTCAACGCCTTGGCGTCGAGGCCACTTTGTTGTGCCCAGCTCGGCCAGGCCTGTGGGCGCGAGGTGGTGTGCAACAAGGGTTCGTTCAATAACGCTTTGGCGGGCGCGCCTTGAAGCCGTTCGTAACCTGCAAAACGTGGGCTCATCACCGGGCCGATTCGCTCGCTGGCCAACTCATAGACTTGCATGTCCGCCGGCCATGGCGGCTCGGCAAACACCAGCAGGGCATCGAGCCCCGGCCGTCGCGGATCGAGATCGCCTTCGCCCGCCGACAGGTGCAGACGCAGGTCCGGCAGGTCCGCATTCAATCGTCCCAAGCGTGGAATAAACCAGCGCGCCAACAAACTGCCCGAGCAGCCGAGAACAAATGGAGCGTCAGCGGTGCTTTGGGTCAGCTCTGCGCACACAGTCCGCAGACGTTCAAAGGCTTCACCGCTGGCATCGCGCAAACGCACACCGGCATCTGTGAGTTTCAGGCCGCGTCCATCCTTGATGAACAGGCTCACGCCTAGGTGTTCTTCGAGCACCTTGAGTTGCCGGCTGACCGCGCCATGAGTGACGTGCAGCTGTTCGGCCGCCTGACTGACGCTGTTCAGTCGGGCCGTCGCTTCAAAGGCGCGAAGGGCGTTCAGCGGGGGAAGGTCGTGGCTCATGAGATCTGTGAGTTTTCCTGACAGGTTGTGGCGATCTTATCGGTTTTCAGGCTGGGGCGTCAGGGGTAGAGTGACCGTCATTGTCATCTCACGAATCCCACTGGAGCGACCCATGACCCAGACTAATCTGCGCAACGGCCCCGACGCCAACGGCCTGTTTGGCTTGTTCGGCGGCCGTTACGTCGCCGAAACCTTGATGCCGTTGGTTCTCGAGCTGGCCCGTGAATACGAATTGGCCAAGGAAGATCCGGCGTTCAAAGAAGAATTGGCCTACTTCCAACGGGACTACGTCGGACGTCCAAGCCCGCTGTATTACGCCGAGCGCCTGACCGAATTCTGCGGCGGCGCAAAGATTTATCTGAAACGCGAAGAGCTGAACCACACCGGCGCGCACAAGATCAACAACTGCATTGGCCAGATTCTGCTGGCGCGGCGCATGGGCAAGAAACGCATCATCGCCGAGACCGGCGCCGGCATGCACGGGGTGGCGACGGCGACCGTGGCAGCACGTTTCGGCCTCGACTGCGTGATCTACATGGGCACTACCGACATCGAACGTCAGCAGGCCAACGTGTTCCGCATGAAGCTGCTGGGCGCCGAAGTGATACCGGTGGTCGCCGGGACTGGCACCCTGAAAGACGCGATGAACGAAGCGTTGCGTGACTGGGTGACCAACGTCGACAGCACCTTCTACCTGATCGGCACTGTGGCCGGTCCGCATCCATATCCAGCCATGGTTCGCGACTTTCAGTCCGTTATCGGCAAGGAAACCCGCGATCAACTGCAAGCTCAGGAAGGTCGCCTGCCGGACAGCCTGGTGGCGTGCATCGGCGGCGGCTCCAACGCCATGGGCCTGTTCCACCCGTTCCTCGATGACAAAAGTGTCGAAATCATTGGTGTGGAAGCCGCCGGTTATGGCATCGAAACCGGTAAGCATGCTGCCAGCCTGAACGGCGGTGTTCCGGGCGTGCTGCACGGCAACCGAACCTTCCTGTTGCAGGACGACGATGGCCAGATCATCGACGCCCACTCGATCTCTGCCGGCCTCGACTATCCAGGCATCGGCCCTGAACATGCCTGGTTGCATGACATCGGCCGCGTTCAGTACACCTCGGTGACCGACGACGAAGCCCTCGATGCGTTCCACAAATGCTGCCGCCTGGAAGGGATTATTCCGGCACTGGAAAGCGCCCACGCCTTGGCCGAAGTGTTCAAGCGCGCACCGACCCTGCCGAACGATCACCTGATGGTGGTCAACCTGTCCGGTCGTGGCGACAAAGACATGCAGACCGTGATGCACCACATGGAACAATCGAAGCAGGAGAAACACTGATGAGCCGCCTGCAAACGCGCTTTGCCGAACTCAAGGAACAGAATCGCGCCGCCCTGGTGACCTTCGTCACCGCTGGCGACCCGAGCTATGACACTTCCCTGGCGATCCTCAAAGGCTTGCCCGGTGCGGGTGCCGACGTGATCGAGTTGGGCATGCCCTTCACCGATCCAATGGCCGACGGCCCGGCCATCCAGTTAGCCAACATCCGCGCACTCGGCGCCAAGCAGAACCTGGCGAAAACCCTGCAAATGGTTCGCGAGTTCCGTGAAGGCAATACCGACACGCCGCTGGTGCTGATGGGGTATTTCAACCCGATCCACATGTTCGGCGTGCCGCGTTTCATTGCCGACGCGAAAGAGGCCGGGGTTGACGGGTTGATCGTGGTCGACCTGCCGCCGGAGCATAACGGTGAGCTGTGCGACCCGGCCCAGGCCGCGGGCCTGGACTTCATCCGTCTGACCACACCGACAACCGATGATGTGCGTCTGCCGACTGTTCTGAACGGAAGCTCTGGCTTCGTCTACTACGTCTCTGTTGCCGGTGTGACCGGGGCGGGCGCGGCGACGCTGGAGCATGTTGAAGAAGCCGTTGCCCGTCTGCGTCGCCATACCGATCTGCCGATCAGTATCGGCTTCGGCATTCGTACACCGGAGCAAGCGGCGTCCATCGCGCGTCTGGCAGATGGTGTGGTGGTGGGTTCGGCATTGATCGATCACATCGCCAATGCCACCACGCCGGAACAGGCGGTTGATGGCGTGCTGAGCCTGTGCTCGGCGCTGGCTGAAGGCGTGCGTAAGGCCCGCGTCAGCTGAAGGTAAAGTTCCTGATACAGAGGAATTAGAGCCTCGCGGCACAGACTAAACAGCAAGACCGAGGGCTTCAGGACTACGTTCTGAAGCCCTTTTTGCTGTTTGTGCAGTGAGGAAAGACCCGATGAAAATGCCGAAACGTCTGATTGCCAGCCTGGGCGTGCTGATGTTCAGTGCCGCCCCGCTGCTGCAGGCGAGCGCCGATCAGCGCGACGATCACGACCGCGGCGGCCCGCAGCAGGGTCATTACGATAACCGTGGTGACAATCATGGCGATGACCACCGTGGCCCTCAGGACAATCATCGCGGCGGACCTCCGCCACGGGACTTCGGCCCGGTGCGCCAGACTATTCACGATAACCACGGCTATTTTGTACGCGGGGCACCACCTCCTTCAGGTGTTCATCTGGTGCGTGGTCGACCGTTACCTCACGGCTATTACGGTGAGCGTCTGGATAACCGTGCCTTGGGGCGGCTGCCGTATTACCCGGGGTACGAATGGCGCCGTGCGGGGGGCGATATTGTGCTGATCGCCGTGGGCACCGGAATCGTCTATGAAATTCTGGAAGGGGTGCTTTGATTTAACGTGCAGGCAAAAAGAAGGCGTCATGGATTATCCACGACGCCTTCTTGCTTATGGCAACTCCAGCCCGCCCGCTGCTTTATGCAATTTGCGCAAATGTTCGCCAACCAGTTTCAGGTTAGCTTCATTGGCAGCCATCTCAGCTGCCCGGCCTGGTTCGAGCAGCGCCCTGACTTCCTTGTCCAGATCGCCGGTCAGCAGCTGAAGCTGCTTCTGCCGCAGGTTGCTTTCCGACTCCAGGCGCTGCCATTCATTCGGTTGAGGCAATCCATAACCGCCGGTGCCGAGCAGCTCCGCCGGACGACTGAGGAAGCCGCTATTGGCGAGAATCTGCTGCAAGGTCGCGTTCGCCTTGTCCATGCCGCCGTTCTTCAATTCCCGAGCGCCCAAATAACGTTGTTTCACTTCATCCTGGGCCAGCACCAACTGCTGACGAAAGCTGGCCTGCTCCAGCAACAGCAACGCGGCGCTGGTGCGTAGGTCAGCCTGTTCAAACCATTGCCGGCGCTCTTCAGCTTTCAGTGCCAGCCAGTCTTCGACTTTTTCCTGCTTGATCGGCAAGTGCTTCTTCAGCACTTCGAACATCGCTTGATAACGATCACGGAAGGAGTCGAAGCGATAACCCAGGCGCAGCGCTTCGCGTGGGTCATCCAGCACGCTGGTATCCGCCAGTCCGCGGCCCTTCATCACTTCCAGCAAACCGTTGGGCATGATGCTGTCGAGCCCGACCAGTTTCGCGTTGTTGCTGCCGCTGCGCAGCAATTTGAGGCCTTCCACCGCGCAGTTGTTGGACAGGAAAAAATAGTTGCCGTCGTAACTCCAGTGCATCTCGGCAGCGTGTTCCACCACGTCTTCAATTTCGTTGCGCGACAGGTTCAGCGGCACCGAGGCCAGGCTGCGCAGTTCAGTCTTGGTGTATTCGTCGATCACTTGGGCCAACGGCAGTACAAACAGGCGCGAGGGGTACTTGCCCACCAGTCCATCCCAGCTCGAGAGCTGTACGTCGCCGACGAAGGCGCGGTAGGACAACACCAGATGCTGGTCGAGATCCAGCCGACAATCTGGCCCACGGGGACGCCCCGGTGCGCAGATCACCAGGCGCAACATGCTGTGCCCCCAGCGGCTGACCCAGTTCTGGTTGGCTTCGGCCAGCAGATAGTCGACGGCGTACACCCGTTCCGGATCGACCTGCCCCAGCGGTTGTTTGGCAAAGTCGTTGCCGGCATTGAGGAAGGCAAAAGATTTGCTGCAAGTGTCCTTGGCGGCGGGAGCCCAGCCGAAATGTTCTTTGTAGTAGCGATACAGCGCGGGGCGACGGCAGGCATAGCTCGGGTCGAGGAGGAAATACTCCATGTTGACCGCGACAAACTCTTTGGGACTGCTTGTTTCGTAGATGTCCGGGCTGCGGGCGATTTGCCGGTTGTGCTGTTCGCGCTCGCCACGGCGACCGACGTATTGCGGCCAGCCGGCCAGGTCGAGCAAGCGCGGGTCATCGCTCAGTGTAAAGCGGCGGTCGGACTGGCCACGGCATTCATCCGGGATGCCGATCAGGCCGGAACTGTTGTTGCGCCGGGTGCAGCGCTGTATCAGCGTGCGTTCCGCGTCCGGCCACAGGCGTGAACGGTCGTAAATGTGGGTGAGTTCATGCAACACCGTTGCGAGCATCTCGCGGCGGACGGTGCCATGGGGGCGATAGGTTTTCTTGGTGGCGGCGCTGCCATCCGTGAGGCTTGCGAGCAGGTTGCGGTTCAGGTCGAGTTCGGACACCAGCGAGGCTTGGCCATAGGCATTACTCGGCATGTCGTCGGTCCAGCCGACATCAATGCGCCGGTCCAGTTTTTCGATAAAGCGTGGCGGCAAGGCCTGCATGGCTTCATCGAGCAACGCCTGACTGGCTTGCTGTTGTTTGGGGCTCAGACCCTCAGACTTGAGCCGTAATTGCAGGCCAGCCTGGGCCGTGTTGCACAGCAGCAACATCAGCCCGGCCAGCAGCCAGGCGCTTGGCGACCTCACAGTGCGAGGATGGCTTCGGCGAGCACCTGATCACTGGCGTCCCGGGCTTCCGGCACACGAGTGCGCAACGTGTTGATGGCCGCTTCAAGGTGCGCGCCGCGTATGTCGCCATCGCTGGCAACGAAACTGGCGGCATCGTCGTGGGCTTCACGGATGATCTTCGAATCGCGGATCGACGTGGTGGTATCAGACGTGAAATCAAGGGTGCGCTGGGTGGCATTTATGATGATGTTACTGGTGGCGACCAGGGTATGCGCCTGGGTCACATCGGCCAATAAAAGCAGGCCAAGGGCAACAGCAATCAGAGGGCTACGCATGGAACGACTCCGCAAGGACAAAGGATAACTATTGGACGAGAATTGCCTGCGCCAGTTCAAGGTCGCTTGCATGAAGTTTTGGCTGGCTGCGGCGCAGGTAAATCAGCGCGGACTCCAGTTGCGCTCCACGTAACTGGCCGTCGCTGGCAATGAACGCCGCAGCGTCATCGTGTGCCTCGATCAGCAGCTTACGGTCGAAGGGAGCGGCGGTCACCATGCTGGTGGCGTAACCCGTGACGACGATACCTTGAGTCGACAGGTTGAACGCGTCGAAGGCATAGGTCGGGCCCGACCAGCAGGCTGCGAGAAATACTGAAATGAAAAGCTGCTTTGAAAGAAGACGCATGAGACTCGATTGTCGAAAGCGAGTCCAAAGGCTAGCGCAATGCCCGGGCTAGAGCCAGCGCCGAAACATTGGGACACGACAAGCGTGTCCCGTGTGACAGCGTCGCTTAGATCGTCAGGATGGCCTGTGCCAGCTGTGCATCAGTGGCGTTCAGCTGAGGCGCCTGGTGGCGAATGTGGTCAAGTGCGCTTTCCAGTTTCACGCCACGAATGGCGCCTTCGCTGGCGACGAAGCTGGCGGCGTCGTCACGGGCAGCGCGCACGATCTTGTCATCGCGAAAGGAGGAAGTGACATCGGAGGTTGCATCGGAACTGGACTTCAGCGCGCCAACAACGGCATCCGTGGTCACGATAAAGCTGGTCGCGTGGGAATTGGCAGCCACGGCAAGCAGGGCTGCAGCGCTGAGCAGACGAAGACGGGACATGGTGTAACTCCTCTGGATAACCGATTGAGAGTGTTGAAGTAGCTGTTGAGTCAGACGCCTGTCGTAAAGCGCTCGCCACGTTCTGGTTCGATATTAGGCCTGCTTTTATCGGTTCGAACAGTCCCTTCTGTTAAAGCAGAGCCCTAGCGCCAGAACGGTTTATCCAATTCATTGAGCCGATCCGCGTGGCTGATGCCCAGGTCCGAGAGTTGCTGATCATTGAGTTGGCCCAGCAAACGTCGGGTTCTAGCTCTCTCAAGGTTGTCAGCGAGCCCCCTCAGTAAACGTCGAAGCCTGAGGAATCGCAGCTTCGGTTGAAGGGCAGAAGCGGAAACATTCAGTAGATTATTCAAGGCGCAGTCCTTTTGCCGGTGAGTGAGGACTTCCATGTTGAGTCCTTCACCTCTGGATCTACAGATACACCGCAGAGAAATTGTACTGATGCAATTAGGTAATTGTTTTAACTGTACTGGTCGCCAGGTATTCCATTTGTACCGGCACCAACAAAGGACGAAAACGACAAAGCCCGTCGTGGTTTCCAACGACGGGCTTTGTTTTTTCAATTTGGAGTGCTGGCGGTGGACCCGGTGGGTCAGAGCCAGCGACGCTAATTTAGCGCCAGAACGGCTTGCTCAGCTCTTCGTAGCGTTGTGCTTCGCTAATCCCGGCATCAGCCAGCAGACGCGAATCCAGACGAGCCAGTTGATGGCGGCTGGAGATGCGGCGCTGCCACAGCATCAGATTAGCAATAACGCGAAGAGGCATGGAAGCCTGGGTTTTTGCAGCGGTATCTTCGAAGAACAGTTCGGAACTGAGTGTACGTTCCATGGTTGACATCCTTCCGCTTGTGGCGGGATTAGGTAGTGGTTTAACTGATGCCAATGATCCTCTCGTTTGGCCAGTCACTGTAGATACAGTTCACCTGTATTGTGAGGGACCAGTTAACTGTTAATAGGGGGTGTACTGGTCTAAATTGAGGCAACTGTACCTATCAGCACTACATTGGTGCGTTTTTGACGTTTTTGCTGGGATTTGTAGGCAGATACGGTAGGAAATGACCAGTACAGAAGTACAGTTTTAGACAGAAATGAATGTGGCCAATGCCAGCTGACGCAACTGTGTTTGCGTCAGCTGTTTTTTTGCTGAATCAGACCGTCAGCATTCGCCCGGTTTCTTCCAGGCTGATGTGCCAGCTCAGGGCATCGCGCAGGATATGCGGGGTGTGCCCGCCCAATGCACAAGCCGCCGTGAAGTAGTCATCCAGCGCTTGGCGGTAATCCGGGTGCACACAGTTGTCGATGATCACCCGAGCCCGCTCCCGCGGTGCCAGGCCTCGCAGGTCGGCCAGACCGATCTCCGTCACCAGGATGTCGACGTCATGCTCAGTATGGTCGACGTGGCTGACCATCGGCACCACGCTGGAGATTGCACCACCCTTGGCGATCGATTTGGTCACGAAGATTGCCAGGTGCGCGTTGCGCGCAAAGTCCCCGGAACCGCCGATGCCATTCATCATGCGTGTGCCGCAGACATGGGTGGAGTTGACGTTGCCGTACAGGTCGAACTCCAGAGCGGTGTTGATGCCAATAATGCCCAGGCGCCGCACAACCTCGGGGTGATTGGAAATTTCCTGAGGGCGGAGTACCAGTTTGTCTTTATAGCGCTCGAGGTTGCCGAAGACGTCGGCATTGCGCCGGCTCGACAGGGTGATCGAACTGCCTGACGCAAAGCTCAGCTTGCCGGCGTCGATCAGGTCGAAGGTCGAGTCCTGCAGCACCTCGGAGTACATGGTCAGGTCTTCGAATGGCGAGTCGATCAGGCCGCACATCACCGAGTTTGCGATGGTGCCGATACCGGCCTGCAATGGGCCGAGCTTGTTGGTCATGCGCCCTGCAGCGACTTCTTGCTTGAAGAAGTCGATCAGGTGATCGGCAATGGCTTGGGTGTCGACGTCCGGCGGCAGGACAGTGGAGGGCGAGTCGGACTGATTGGTGATCACGATCGCGACAATTTTTTCCGGCGGGATCGGGATGGCGGTGCTGCCAATGCGATCGTCGACTTTGACCAGTGGAATCGGCGTACGGGTCGGGCGGTAAGTCGGGATATAGATGTCGTGCAAACCCTCGAGGTTCGGGTTGTGCGCCAGGTTGATCTCGACAATCACCTGTTTGGCGAAAATCGCGAAGCTGGCCGAGTTGCCCACCGAAGTGGTTGGCACGATATGGCCCTGCTCAGTGATCGCCACGGCTTCAATCACGGCGATGTCCGGCAGCTTGAGTTGCTGGTTGCGCAATTGCTCCACGGTTTCTGAGAGATGCTGGTCAATGAACATCACTTCGCCGGCGTTAATCGCCTTGCGCAAAGTGCTATCGACCTGAAATGGCATGCGTCGCGACAGTACACCGGCTTCGGTGAGCTGTTTATCGAGGTCGTTGCCCAGGCTGGCGCCGGTCATCAACGTGATTTTCAGCGGAGTGATTTTGGCGCGCTCGGCCAATGCGTGGGGAACGGCTTTGGCTTCGCCAGCGCGAGTGAAACCACTCATGCCGACGGTCATGCCGTCCTGAATCAGAGCGGCAGCGTCAGCGGCGCTCATCACCTTATCCAACAACGAAGGCAAGCGAATACGATCACGGTACATGGATGGTTATCTCGGGCAACGGAAGCAAGGTGTGCAGTCTAGTGATTTGAAAAAAATCCGTCCCGCTACCATGGTCGAATGCAGAGGCCTGATTTAGAGCCTTTGGTCGGGTTTCACGGGGAATAAAAAAACCCCAGCCTACTAAAGGCTGAGGTTTTGGGTATTGCGTTGGAGCAGGTTTTACTCGACAGCTTTGACCATGTCTTCGATGACTTTCTTGGCGTCACCGAAGACCATCATGGTTTTGTCGAGGTAGAACAGTTCGTTGTCCAGACCGGCATAACCGCTGGCCATCGAGCGCTTGTTGACGATGATGGTCTTGGCCTTGAACGCCTCGAGAATCGGCATACCGGCAATCGGCGATTTCGGGTCGTTCTTCGCGGCCGGGTTGACCACGTCGTTAGCGCCGAGTACCAGCACCACGTCGGCCTGACCGAACTCGGAGTTGATGTCTTCCATCTCGAACACTTGGTCGTAAGGCACTTCGGCCTCGGCCAGCAGCACGTTCATGTGGCCAGGCATGCGACCGGCAACCGGGTGGATCGCGTACTTCACGGTCACGCCGCGATGGGTCAGCTTCTCGGTCAACTCTTTAAGCGCATGTTGCGCCCGAGCGACTGCCAGGCCGTAACCCGGAACGATGATCACGGTGTCGGCGTTGGTCAGCAGGAAGGTCGCGTCGTCAGCCGAACCGGATTTCACCGGGCGGGCTTCTTTCGAACCGGCCGGGCCTGCCGCGTCCGCCGTGTTGCCAAAACCGCCGAGCAGCACATTAAAGAACGATCGGTTCATCGCCTTGCACATGATGTACGAGAGGATCGCACCGGACGAACCCACCAGCGAACCGGCGATGATCAGCATCGAGTTGTTCAGCGAGAAGCCGATACCTGCCGCTGCCCAGCCGGAGTAGCTGTTGAGCATCGATACCACCACCGGCATGTCTGCACCGCCGATCGGGATGATGATCAACACACCCAGCACGAAAGCCAGGGCCAGCATCAGTGCGAAGGCACTGAGGTTGCCGGTCAGCATGAAGGTGATGCCCAGCGCCAGTGTGGCCAGACCCAGCAACAGGTTCAGCTTGTGCTGGCCACCGAACTGTACCGGTGCGCCCTGGAACAGGCGGAACTTGTACTTGCCCGACAGCTTGCCGAACGCGATCACCGAACCGGAGAAGGTGATTGCGCCGATCGCGGCGCCGAGGAACAGCTCCAGGCGGTTGCCAGCAGGAATCGCATCACCCAGTTGCTTGACGATGCCCAGGGATTGCGGCTCAACAACGGCAGCAATGGCGATGAACACCGCAGCCATACCGATCATGCTGTGCATGAAAGCGACCAGTTCCGGCATCTTGGTCATTTCAACGCGCTTGGCCATGATCGAGCCGGCAGTGCCGCCGACCAGCAGGCCGACGATGACGTAACCGATACCGGCGGTGGCCAGCTCCGCGCCCAGCTTATAGATGAGGCCGACAGTGGTGAGGATCGCCAACGCCATGCCGAGCATGCCGTACACGTTGCCGCGTCGCGATGTGGTCGGGTGCGACAGGCCTTTAAGGGCCTGGATGAAGCAGATCGACGCGATCAAGTAGAGCGTCGTTACAAGATTCATGCTCATTACTTGGGCGCCTCTTCTTTTACGGCTTTCGGGGCTTTTTTCTTGAACATCTCAAGCATCCGGCGGGTCACCAGGAAGCCACCAAACACGTTCACTGCAGCCAGAGCCACCGCGAGGGTGCCCATGGTCTTGCCCAGTGGCGTCACGGTCAAAGCCGCGGCTAGCATTGCGCCGACGATGACAATCGCCGAGATCGCGTTGGTCACCGCCATCAATGGCGTGTGCAGTGCAGGCGTAACGTTCCAGACCACGTGATAACCGACATAAATCGCCAGCACGAAGATGATCAGGTTGTAGATACCGGGGGAGATAAGCTCTTCCATCGTCTGAATCCCTGCTTAGGCGTTTTTGCGGATGACTTGGCCGTCGCGGCACATCAGGCACGCGGCGACGATGTCGTCTTCGAGGTTGATCTCGAACTGGCCTTCTTTGTTGAAGACCAGCTTCAGGAAGTCCAGCAGGTTGCGTGCGTACAGAGCCGAAGCGTCTGCCGCGACCGCGCCGGCCAGATTGGTCGGGCCGCAAATGGTCACGCCATTCTCGACCACGACCTGGTCGGCCACGGTAAGTGGGCAGTTGCCGCCCTGAGCTGCGGCGAGGTCGATGACCACCGAGCCTGGCTTCATCTGCGCCACGGTTTCCGCGCTCAAGAGCGTCGGTGCCTTGCGGCCCGGGATCAGTGCGGTGGTGATGACGATGTCAGCCTGCTTGGCGCGTTCGTGCACGGCCAAGGCCTGGCGTTGCATCCAGCTGGCGGGCATTGGCCGGGCGTAACCGCCGACACCGACAGCGCATTCGCGCTCTTCGTCGGTTTCATACGGCACGTCGACGAACTTGGCGCCGAGGGATTCAATCTGCTCCTTTACCGCAGGACGAACGTCAGACGCTTCGATCACCGCCCCCAAACGTTTCGCCGTGGCGATCGCCTGCAAACCCGCGACGCCGGCGCCGAGAATCAGCACGCGCGCCGCTTTCACGGTGCCCGCAGCCGTCATCAGCATCGGCATAAAGCGTGGGTAGTGGTGAGCGGCCAGCAACACCGCTTTATAGCCGGCGATGTTCGCTTGGGAGGACAGCACATCCAGGCTTTGAGCGCGGGAGGTGCGCGGAGCCGCTTCCAGCGCGAACGCGGTAATGCCGCACTCAGCCAGCTTGGCAATGGTTTCATTGCTGAACGGGTTGAGCATGCCCACCACAACGGTGCCGCTTTTAATCAGCGTCAGCTCGCTGTCGCTGGGGGCTACCACCTTGAGAATCAGCTCGGCACCAAACGCATCGTTGGCGCTGCCAATCATTGCGCCTGCCGCTTCATAGGCACTGTCGACAACGCTGGCGTTAATGCCGGCGCCGCTTTGCACAGTGACCTTATGACCCTGGCCGATCAGCTTCTTGATGGTTTCCGGGGTTGCAGCAACCCGCGTTTCACCCGTCTGGGTTTCGAGAGGAACACCAATGTGCACGTCAAATCTCCTGCGTGATCTTATTGAGTAAACCCAGGCACTTCGGATGGTGCGGCTGGGGCGGCCGATCAGCACGATCCCGCCAAATCTGGGCGGGGCGCGGCATTTTGCAGGCGAACTTTGTGCCCTTCAAGGGATTATGACGGGTGACGGAAAATTAACTACAAGTCACCCCGTGACCGAATGTCGCAACCAACAGCTTCAATCCCTTGCAGGCCCTGCCTTGTAAGGATTCTGGCCGAATTTCAAGAATTTACACATCGGCACGGTGAATGAGGCGTCATTGCTGGTGAATAGAGGCTCAAAGCCACGTCGGCAGGCACTTGTGGGACGTTTGTACTGCTTGTCGGTACAGTCTGCAAATATGCGACAAAAACGTATATCTGTAGGGCTTTGATTTTGCTGACTACGGGGTCAGCTAACAGCGGTAAGCCTTTAACCTTCTAGGCTGTAGCTTTGGGCCTGGGTGACCAGCCAATCGCGAAATGCCCGTAGAGACGCCGATTCGACCTTTCGCTCCGGAATCATCAGGTAATAAGCCTTGATGCTCGACAGCGCCTGGGTGTTGGCTATCACGAGGCGCTTCTCCGCCAGTTCGCGCTGAATCAGGAATGGCGGAATCAGCGCGATCCCCATGTCGTGCATCGCCGCTTGGGCAAGCATGGAGAATAGCTCGTAGCGCGGTCCTGTCATGTCGCGTGGCACATTAAGGTGCTGAGAGTTGAACCACTGGCGCCAGGCGTAAGGGCGCGTGGTTTGTTGCAGCAGGGGCATTTCGGCGATTTCATCGGCTGTCAGATTGGCTTTTTTGCCCAGTAACGCAGGGCTGCACACTGGCATCGGATTTTCGCCCATCAACCTGTGGGATTCGGTACCCGACCAATCTGCATCACCAAAGTAAATCGCGGCATCGAAATCGGTATCGGCAAACAGGAAGGGGCGTGTGCGGTTGGTGAGGTTGACCGTCACTTCCGGGTGTTTGTGCTGGAAGTCCTTGAGCCGTGGCAGCAGCCATTGGGTACCAAAGGTCGGTACGACGGCCAGTTCGATCACATTGGCGCCTTGTTGCCCCATCACGGACAAGGTGTCCCGCTCAACCGCGTCGAGCTGGGTGGCTACGCGGCGGCTGTAGGAAAGTCCGGCTTCCGTCAGCTTCACTCCGCGCCGCGAGCGTCGGAAAAGTTCTACGCTGAGGAACTCCTCAAGGCTGGCGATCTGTCGGCAAATAGCGCCTTGAGTGAGCGAAAGCTCCTGCGCCGCTTTGGTAAAGCTCTCGTGGCGCGCTGCTGCTTCAAAGCTGATCAGGGCGGTGGTGCTAGGGATTTTCCGGCGCATGTACTCCAACCTCACTAATACATCGCATAAAGGCTATTTCGCGACGTTACGGAGTGAGAAATTAGCACAACAGTATGCAAAATCCTCGTTTGCCGTAATGCCGGGCCAGGCCTAGGATCAGTCCACGTTATTTGACCCGATTCGAGAGGACACACTCATGGGCGGTAAAGCTAGCTTCAACTGGATCGATCCTCTGCTGCTGGATCAACAGCTCACCGAAGAAGAACGCATGATTCGCGACACTGCCGAGCAATTCGCTCAGCAGAAACTCGCGCCGCGCGTTCTCGAAGCTTTCCGGCATGAGAAGACTGATCCAGCGATCTTCCGTGAAATGGGCGAAGTCGGCCTGTTGGGTGCGACCATTCCCGAGCAGTACGGTGGCAGCGGCCTGAACTACGTCAGCTACGGGCTGATTGCTCGTGAAGTCGAGCGTGTCGACTCCGGCTACCGCTCGATGATGAGTGTGCAGTCCTCGCTGGTCATGGTGCCGATCAATGAATTCGGCACTGAAGCCCAGAAGCAGAAGTACCTGCCGAAACTGGCTACCGGCGAGTGGATCGGTTGCTTCGGTCTGACAGAGCCTAACCACGGTTCTGACCCGGGTGCGATGATCACTCGCGCACGTAAAGTGGAAGGCGGCTACAGCCTGACCGGTAACAAAATGTGGATCACCAACAGTCCGATCGCTGATGTGTTTGTGGTCTGGGCTAAGGACGACGCCGGCGACATCCGTGGTTTCGTTCTGGAGAAGGGCTGGAAAGGCCTGAGCACTCCGGCGATTCACGGCAAGGTTGGCTTGCGTGCATCCATCACCGGCGAAATCGTCATGGACAATGTGTTTGTCCCTGAAGAGAACATCTTCCCGGACGTCCGTGGTTTGAAAGGTCCGTTTACCTGCCTCAACTCCGCGCGTTATGGCATTTCCTGGGGAGCGCTGGGTGCTGCCGAGTTCTGCTGGCACACCGCTCGCCAGTACACCCTGGATCGTCAGCAGTTCGGCCGTCCGTTGGCGGCCACTCAACTGATCCAGAAGAAGCTCGCAGACATGCAGACCGAAATCACCATGGCGCTGCAAGGCTGCCTGCGTCTGGGTCGTATGAAGGATGAAGGCACTGCGGCAGTCGAGATCACCTCGATGATGAAGCGCAACTCCTGCGGCAAGTCCCTGGACATCGCTCGCATGGCGCGCGACATGCTGGGCGGCAACGGCATCTCTGATGAGTTCGGTGTCGCTCGCCATCTGGTCAACCTGGAAGTGGTGAATACCTATGAAGGTACGCATGACGTCCATGCACTGATCCTCGGTCGCGCACAGACCGGCATCCAGGCGTTCTATTAATAGGAGAACGTCCATGGGCGCGCTTTCGCATCTACGGGTACTGGATTTATCGCGGGTGCTGGCCGGGCCTTGGGCCGGGCAGATCCTGGCGGACCTTGGCGCCGAAGTGATCAAGGTCGAGCGCCCGGGCAATGGCGACGATACGCGCGCCTGGGGGCCGCCCTTCCTGAAAGACGCCTATGGCGAGAACACCAGCGAGGCCGCCTATTACTTGTCGGCCAATCGCAACAAGCAATCGGTGACCATCGACTTCACGCGTCCAGAGGGGCAAAAGCTGGTGCGTGAGCTGGCAGCCAAGTCGGACATCCTGATCGAAAACTTCAAGGTCGGTGGCCTGGCGGCTTATGGGTTGGACTATGAGTCGCTCAAAGCCATCAATCCGAATCTGATTTATTGCTCGATTACCGGGTTTGGCCAAACCGGGCCTTACGCCAAGCGTGCGGGTTATGACTTCATGATCCAGGGCCTGGGTGGGCTGATGAGTCTGACCGGTCGACCTGAGGGGGATGAGGGCGCAGGGCCAGTGAAAGTCGGTGTGGCGCTGACAGACATCCTGACCGGGCTCTATTCGACGGTGGCGATCCTTGCCGCGTTGGCCCATAGGGATCATGACGGAGGTGGTCAGCATATCGATATGGCGTTGCTGGATGTTCAGGTTGCGTGCCTGGCCAACCAGGCGATGAACTATCTGACTACGGGTAATGCGCCCAAGCGCCTGGGTAATGCTCATCCGAACATCGTGCCTTATCAGGATTTTCCTACGGCAGATGGCGACTTCATCCTCACCGTGGGTAATGACGGGCAGTTCCGCAAGTTTGCGGAGGTGGCTGGGCAGCCTCAGTGGGCGGATGACCCGCGCTTCGCGACCAACAAGCTGCGGGTGGCGAATCGTGCGGTGTTGATCCCGCTGATCCGTCAGGCGACCGTCTTCAAGACCACGGCTGAGTGGGTACTGCAGCTGGAGCAGGCGGGTGTGCCATGTGGACCTATTAATGACTTGGCCCAGATGTTTGCTGATCCTCAGGTCAAGGCGCGTGGTTTGGCGATCGAGCTACCCCATGTACTGGCAGGGATGGTGCCGCAGGTAGCGAGCCCTATTCGTCTGTCGGAAACGCCGGTGGAGTATCGTAATGCGCCTCCGTTATTGGGCGAGCACACGCTGGAGGTTCTGCAGCGGGTGCTGGGTCTGGATGCAGATACGGTCGCCGCTTTCAAAGAGGCGGGTGTGCTCTGAAGATTCCTTCTATATAGAGGGTGGGGTTTGCTCTCCTATATATAGAGGGAATCGGCTTGTTTTTCGGCTTTCTGCAACTTATTGATAGAAAAGCCGAATCAGGGGTTGACGGCAGATTCTGGAAGTCTATAATTCGCCCCACTTCCGGCGCAGTCGAAACGGAAAACTCCTTGGTAAACAAAGAGTTACGCAGTTTTCGACAGCGAGTTGCTTCAGGTCATCGAAGCCCAGAAGGAGTTGATCGGGCAGGTTTGTTTGGCTTGATTGACGATTCGATCTTCTCGGTCGAAAGCGGAGAAAAAGAGGTGTTGACAGCAGCGAGTAACGCTGTAGAATTCGCCTCCCGCTAACGAGAGATCGGAAGCGCAAGTGGTTGAAGTTGCAAAGGAAACTTTGAAAACTTCTGAAAATAACCGCTTGACAGCAACAGAGGCTGCTGTAGAATGCGCGCCTCGGTTGAGACGAAAGATCTTAACCAACCGCTCTTTAACAACTGAATCAAGCAATTCGTGTGGGTGCTTGTGGAGTCAGACTGATAGTCAACAAGATTATCAGCATCACAAGTTACTCCGCGAGAAATCAAAGATGTAACCAACGATTGCTGAGCCAAGTTTAGGGTTTCTTAAAAACCCAAAGATGTTTGAACTGAAGAGTTTGATCATGGCTCAGATTGAACGCTGGCGGCAGGCCTAACACATGCAAGTCGAGCGGCAGCACGGGTACTTGTACCTGGTGGCGAGCGGCGGACGGGTGAGTAATGCCTAGGAATCTGCCTGGTAGTGGGGGATAACGCTCGGAAACGGACGCTAATACCGCATACGTCCTACGGGAGAAAGCAGGGGACCTTCGGGCCTTGCGCTATCAGATGAGCCTAGGTCGGATTAGCTAGTTGGTGAGGTAATGGCTCACCAAGGCGACGATCCGTAACTGGTCTGAGAGGATGATCAGTCACACTGGAACTGAGACACGGTCCAGACTCCTACGGGAGGCAGCAGTGGGGAATATTGGACAATGGGCGAAAGCCTGATCCAGCCATGCCGCGTGTGTGAAGAAGGTCTTCGGATTGTAAAGCACTTTAAGTTGGGAGGAAGGGCATTTACCTAATACGTAAGTGTTTTGACGTTACCGACAGAATAAGCACCGGCTAACTCTGTGCCAGCAGCCGCGGTAATACAGAGGGTGCAAGCGTTAATCGGAATTACTGGGCGTAAAGCGCGCGTAGGTGGTTTGTTAAGTTGGATGTGAAATCCCCGGGCTCAACCTGGGAACTGCATTCAAAACTGACAAGCTAGAGTATGGTAGAGGGTGGTGGAATTTCCTGTGTAGCGGTGAAATGCGTAGATATAGGAAGGAACACCAGTGGCGAAGGCGACCACCTGGACTGATACTGACACTGAGGTGCGAAAGCGTGGGGAGCAAACAGGATTAGATACCCTGGTAGTCCACGCCGTAAACGATGTCAACTAGCCGTTGGGAGCCTTGAGCTCTTAGTGGCGCAGCTAACGCATTAAGTTGACCGCCTGGGGAGTACGGCCGCAAGGTTAAAACTCAAATGAATTGACGGGGGCCCGCACAAGCGGTGGAGCATGTGGTTTAATTCGAAGCAACGCGAAGAACCTTACCAGGCCTTGACATCCAATGAACTTTCCAGAGATGGATTGGTGCCTTCGGGAACATTGAGACAGGTGCTGCATGGCTGTCGTCAGCTCGTGTCGTGAGATGTTGGGTTAAGTCCCGTAACGAGCGCAACCCTTGTCCTTAGTTACCAGCACGTAATGGTGGGCACTCTAAGGAGACTGCCGGTGACAAACCGGAGGAAGGTGGGGATGACGTCAAGTCATCATGGCCCTTACGGCCTGGGCTACACACGTGCTACAATGGTCGGTACAGAGGGTTGCCAAGCCGCGAGGTGGAGCTAATCCCAGAAAACCGATCGTAGTCCGGATCGCAGTCTGCAACTCGACTGCGTGAAGTCGGAATCGCTAGTAATCGCGAATCAGAATGTCGCGGTGAATACGTTCCCGGGCCTTGTACACACCGCCCGTCACACCATGGGAGTGGGTTGCACCAGAAGTAGCTAGTCTAACCTTCGGGAGGACGGTTACCACGGTGTGATTCATGACTGGGGTGAAGTCGTAACAAGGTAGCCGTAGGGGAACCTGCGGCTGGATCACCTCCTTAATCGACGACATCAGCTGCTCCATAAGTTCCCACACGAATTGCTTGATTCATTGAAGAAGACGATAAGAAGCAGCCCGAAATTGGGTCTGTAGCTCAGTTGGTTAGAGCGCACCCCTGATAAGGGTGAGGTCGGCAGTTCGAATCTGCCCAGACCCACCAATTTTGTGTGGGAACCTGTAGAAATACGGGGCCATAGCTCAGCTGGGAGAGCGCCTGCCTTGCACGCAGGAGGTCAACGGTTCGATCCCGTTTGGCTCCACCACTACTGCTTCTGTTTGTTGAAAGCTTAGAAATGAGCATTCCATTGTGATGATGGTGAATGTTGATTTCTAGTCTTTGGCTAGATCGTTCTTTAAAAATTTGGGTATGTGATAGAAAGATAGACTGAACGTTACTTTCACTGGTAACGGATCAGGCTAAGGTAAAATTTGTGAGTTGCTCTTAATTGAGTATTATCGAATTTTCGGCGAATGTCGTCTTCACAGTATAACCAGATTGCTTGGGGTTATATGGTCAAGTGAAGAAGCGCATACGGTGGATGCCTTGGCAGTCAGAGGCGATGAAAGACGTGGTAGCCTGCGAAAAGCTTCGGGGAGTCGGCAAACAGACTTTGATCCGGAGATGTCTGAATGGGGGAACCCAGCCATCATAAGATGGTTATCTTAAGCTGAATACATAGGCTTAAGAGGCGAACCAGGGGAACTGAAACATCTAAGTACCCTGAGGAAAAGAAATCAACCGAGATTCCCTTAGTAGTGGCGAGCGAACGGGGACTAGCCCTTAAGTGGCTTTGAGATTAGCGGAACGTTCTGGAAAGTACGGCCATAGTGGGTGATAGCCCTGTACGCGAAAATCTCTTAGTCATGAAATCGAGTAGGACGGAGCACGAGAAACTTTGTCTGAATATGGGGGGACCATCCTCCAAGGCTAAATACTACTGACTGACCGATAGTGAACTAGTACCGTGAGGGAAAGGCGAAAAGAACCCCGGAGAGGGGAGTGAAATAGATCCTGAAACCGTATGCGTACAAGCAGTGGGAGCCCACTTTGTTGGGTGACTGCGTACCTTTTGTATAATGGGTCAGCGACTTATTTTCAGTGGCGAGCTTAACCGAATAGGGGAGGCGTAGCGAAAGCGAGTCTTAATAGGGCGTCTAGTCGCTGGGAATAGACCCGAAACCGGGCGATCTATCCATGGGCAGGTTGAAGGTTGGGTAACACTAACTGGAGGACCGAACCGACTACCGTTGAAAAGTTAGCGGATGACCTGTGGATCGGAGTGAAAGGCTAATCAAGCTCGGAGATAGCTGGTTCTCCTCGAAAGCTATTTAGGTAGCGCCTCATGTATCACTGTAGGGGGTAGAGCACTGTTTCGGCTAGGGGGTCATCCCGACTTACCAAACCGATGCAAACTCCGAATACCTACAAGTGCCGAGCATGGGAGACACACGGCGGGTGCTAACGTCCGTCGTGAAAAGGGAAACAACCCAGACCGTCAGCTAAGGTCCCAAAGTTATGGTTAAGTGGGAAACGATGTGGGAAGGCTTAGACAGCTAGGAGGTTGGCTTAGAAGCAGCCACCCTTTAAAGAAAGCGTAATAGCTCACTAGTCGAGTCGGCCTGCGCGGAAGATGTAACGGGGCTCAAACCATACACCGAAGCTACGGGTATCACTTAGGTGATGCGGTAGAGGAGCGTTCTGTAAGCCTGTGAAGGTGAGTTGAGAAGCTTGCTGGAGGTATCAGAAGTGCGAATGCTGACATGAGTAACGACAATGGGTGTGAAAAACACCCACGCCGAAAGACCAAGGTTTCCTGCGCAACGTTAATCGACGCAGGGTTAGTCGGTCCCTAAGGCGAGGCTGAAAAGCGTAGTCGATGGAAAACAGGTTAATATTCCTGTACTTCTGGTTATTGCGATGGAGGGACGGAGAAGGCTAGGCCAGCTTGGCGTTGGTTGTCCAAGTTTAAGGTGGTAGGCTGGAATCTTAGGTAAATCCGGGATTCTAAGGCCGAGAGCTGATGACGAGTGTTCTTTTAGAACACGAAGTGGTTGATGCCATGCTTCCAAGAAAAGCTTCTAAGCTTCAGGTAACCAGGAACCGTACCCCAAACCGACACAGGTGGTTGGGTAGAGAATACCAAGGCGCTTGAGAGAACTCGGGTGAAGGAACTAGGCAAAATGGCACCGTAACTTCGGGAGAAGGTGCGCCGGTGAGGGTGAAGCATTTACTGCGTAAGCCCATGCCGGTCGAAGATACCAGGCCGCTGCGACTGTTTATTAAAAACACAGCACTCTGCAAACACGAAAGTGGACGTATAGGGTGTGACGCCTGCCCGGTGCCGGAAGGTTAATTGATGGGGTTAGCTAACGCGAAGCTCTTGATCGAAGCCCCGGTAAACGGCGGCCGTAACTATAACGGTCCTAAGGTAGCGAAATTCCTTGTCGGGTAAGTTCCGACCTGCACGAATGGCGTAACGATGGCGGCGCTGTCTCCACCCGAGACTCAGTGAAATTGAAATCGCTGTGAAGATGCAGTGTATCCGCGGCTAGACGGAAAGACCCCGTGAACCTTTACTATAGCTTTGCACTGGACTTTGAATTTGCTTGTGTAGGATAGGTGGGAGGCTTTGAAGCGTGGACGCCAGTTCGCGTGGAGCCAACCTTGAAATACCACCCTGGCAACTTTGAGGTTCTAACTCAGGTCCGTTATCCGGATCGAGGACAGTGTATGGTGGGTAGTTTGACTGGGGCGGTCTCCTCCTAAAGAGTAACGGAGGAGTACGAAGGTGCGCTCAGACCGGTCGGAAATCGGTCGTAGAGTATAAAGGCAAAAGCGCGCTTGACTGCGAGACAGACACGTCGAGCAGGTACGAAAGTAGGTCTTAGTGATCCGGTGGTTCTGTATGGAAGGGCCATCGCTCAACGGATAAAAGGTACTCCGGGGATAACAGGCTGATACCGCCCAAGAGTTCATATCGACGGCGGTGTTTGGCACCTCGATGTCGGCTCATCACATCCTGGGGCTGAAGCCGGTCCCAAGGGTATGGCTGTTCGCCATTTAAAGTGGTACGCGAGCTGGGTTTAGAACGTCGTGAGACAGTTCGGTCCCTATCTGCCGTGGACGTTTGAGATTTGAGAGGGGCTGCTCCTAGTACGAGAGGACCGGAGTGGACGAACCTCTGGTGTTCCGGTTGTCACGCCAGTGGCATTGCCGGGTAGCTATGTTCGGAATAGATAACCGCTGAAAGCATCTAAGCGGGAAACTAGCCTCAAGATGAGATCTCACTGGGACCTTGAGTCCCCTGAAGGGCCGTCGAAGACTACGACGTTGATAGGTTGGGTGTGTAAGCGCTGTGAGGCGTTGAGCTAACCAATACTAATTGCCCGTGAGGCTTGACCATATAACACCCAAGCAATTTGCTTGCTTCGAGCCCAAAAGCGAAAGAGCACCAGATTGCGGTGTGTGAAGACGAAATGAACCGAAAGTTCGAATTGTTCACAAACACCGAGATCTATCACATACCCATTCGCTGGAGCGTGCGCCGTAAGGCAAACGACCTGGCTACCGAATTTCTTGACGACCATAGAGCATTGGAACCACCTGATCCCATCCCGAACTCAGCAGTGAAACGATGCATCGCCGATGGTAGTGTGGGGTTTCCCCATGTGAGAGTAGGTCATCGTCAAGATTAAATTCCGAAACCCCTATCTGCGTATGCAGGTAGGGGTTTTGTTTTAGTAGAAGTCACCAATTTTGCTGGCACGTTACGACTGTAACGGGCTGGACACAGAGTTTCTTGACGACCATAGAGCATTGGAACCACCTGATCCCATCCCGAACTCAGCAGTGAAACGATGCATCGCCGATGGTAGTGTGGGGTTTCCCCATGTGAGAGTAGGTCATCGTCAAGATTGAATTCCAAAACCCCTGTCTGCTAACGCAGACAGGGGTTTTGTCGTTTTAGCTCCATAAAACTTCGGGCCATTGTCCCCGGCGTGACATGCCACATCCGCGTTACGTCCTTCCCCAGCATTCCAAAGTATTCAAGAGGTACATTGACCGTCAACCGCTCTAGCACGCCGTTCGGCGGGAATATCGACCATTTCATATAAACCCCTAAGATTTCTCCGACTGGTGCCGACAGACTGGGGAGACATGCGTGCACCAAAGTAGCGCGGCCGAAGAATGCCGCCTGCACTGTTACATGGAATGTTGCACCTGGAACGCATCCCCACTTTTTGCATAAGAAGTCCCATGAAATGAATCTCAAATTCAGCCATAAAATCCTTCTGGCCGCCTCTGGCGTCGTGGTGCTGGCATTTGCGTTGTTCACTTTGTACAACGACTATCTGCAGCGAAACACCATCCGGCAAAACCTCGAGTCCTCCGTCCAGCAGGCCGGCGATCTGACCGCCAGCAGCGTGCAGAACTGGATGAGCGGCCGTGTGCTGGTGCTGGAGAACCTCGCCCAGAACGTCGCTCATCAAGGCGCCAATGGGGACCTTCCCGGCCTGGTTGATCAACCGGCCTTCACCTCGAACTTCCAGTTCACCTACGTTGGCCAGGCCAATGGCGTGTTCACCCAACGCCCTGACGCGAAGATGCCGGACGGTTACGATCCGCGTCAGCGCCCTTGGTACAAGCAAGCCGTGGCTGCCGACAAGACCATGCTGACGCCGCCGTACATGGCCGCCGTCGGTGGGTTGGTGGTGACGATCGCCATGCCGGTGAAAAAGAACGGCGAATTGCTCGGCGTGGTCGGCGGTGACCTGAGCCTTGAGACCCTGGTGAAGATCATCAACTCGGTGGACTTCGGTGGCATCGGCCACGCGTTCCTGGTCAGTGCCGACGGTCAAGTGATCGTCAGCCCGGACAAAGAACAGGTGATGAAAAACCTGAAAGACATCTACCCCAACTCTGGCGTGCGCATCGAGAAGGGCAATCAGGACGTCACCCTGAACAAGCAGGATCGCATCCTCTCGTTCACCCCGGTGAGCGGTTTGCCGAATGCCGAGTGGTACATCGGTCTGTCGATCGACAAGGACAAGGCCTACGCACCACTGAGCCAATTCCGTACCTCGGCGCTGATCGCAATGTTCATCGCCGTGAGCGTTATTGCCGTGCTGTTGAGCCTGCTGATCAACGTGCTGATGCGTCCGCTGACCACCATGGGCCGCGCGATGCAGGACATCGCCCAGGGCGAAGGCGACCTGACCCGTCGTTTGGCCGTGGAAAGCAAAGACGAGTTTGGCGAGTTGGGTGGTTCGTTCAACCAGTTCGTGGAGCGGATTCACGCATCGATTTCCGAAGTGTCCTCGGCGACCCGCCAGGTCCACGATTTGTCGCAACGCGTAATGGCATCGTCCAACGCCTCGATCATCGGCTCCGACGAGCAAAGCGCACGCACCAACAGCGTGGCCGCCGCCATCAACCAATTGGGTGCCGCTACCCAGGAAATCGCCCGCAATGCTGCCGATGCTTCGCAGCATGCCAGTGGTGCGAGCGAACAGGCGGATGATGGTCGTCAGGTGGTGGAGAAAACCATCCTGGCCATGACCGAGCTGTCGCAGAAAATCAGCCTGTCCTGCACCCAGATCGAAACCCTGAACGCCAGCACTGATAACATCGGGCACATTCTGGATGTGATCAAAGGTATCTCCCAGCAGACCAACCTGCTCGCGCTCAACGCCGCCATCGAAGCGGCGCGTGCCGGTGAAGCCGGTCGTGGTTTTGCGGTCGTGGCGGACGAAGTGCGCAACCTGGCGCATCGCACGCAGGAGTCGGCGGAAGAGATCCACAAGATGATCACTTCGCTGCAGATCGGTTCTCGCGAAGCGGTGACCACCATGAATGCCAGTCAGGTTTCCAGCGAACAGAGCGTCGAAGTGGCGAACCAGGCGGGCCTGCGACTGGTCAGCGTGACCCAGCGCATCGGCGAAATCGACGGCATGAACCAGTCGGTGGCTGCGGCGACCGAAGAGCAGACGGCGGTGGTGGAAACCCTCAATGTCGACGTCAACCAGATCAACTTGCTGAACCAGCAGAGCGTGGCAAACCTCAATGAAACGTTGAAGGATTGCGATGCGTTGTCGTTGCAGGCGAACCGGTTGAAGCAGTTGGTTGACAGCTTCAAGATCTGATTCAGGTCAGGTCTACCGCGTTATCGTTCAATCGCGAGCAGGCTCGCTCCCACAGGTTCACGCTAAACCCTGTGGGAGCGAGCCTGCTCGCGAAAGCGGTGGATAAGTCACCGCTGAACCAAGGCCCTACACAAACAGCTTCAACACGTTATTCATCGCATCATCCGCAAACCCCTGCACAAACTCCTTGAACCCCGGCAACGCCTCAACCCCTCCCTGCGCCGGTTCGGCAATGATGGTCCAGGTCGCCCGCGACTTTCCCGCGCCTTGTGGTTCAACACTCATCGCCGCCCACAAGTTGGCCACGCCCAACGTGTTGTAAATCGTGGTCCACGTCATGTTTAGCGCCTGGTCATCCCGCGAGTTGAGTTGCTCGACCACCAGGTTGCCGTCCTTGAAGAATTTCTTGCGCAGCGACGACACGCCTTCGCCTGTCATCTCGATGTGCGACAGCGCCGGAATGAATTGATCGAAGCCGGCAAAGTTACCGACCACCGCCCAGACCTTCGCTGAGTCAGCCGGCACTTCCACCGAAGACACGACGTGGCAGCCTTGCGGGTTTTTGATCAGGGTATCGGGTTGCAGGTTTTTCATGGTTTTGCTCCGGTTGAGTGAATCAGATGAAATTGATTTCTTTGAGGTAGTCGCAGCCGCGACGCAGCAGCGCGGGTGATTTTTCCGGGTAGTGCGCGCCCATCTGCCGCACGCCGGCCTGGGCGTTGGCGTGGCCGATCATCGAGATGTCGCCGATGTCTTCCTCAAAGCCGTTGAGGTAGAAACCGAGTACGCCGAACAACGCGTTTTCGCTGTCGACCCGGCCCAATTGCTGCTGCCAGTCGGCGACGCTGACCATGGAGAATTCCCGGCCGGCCTCGCGGAATGACGCGACGTAATCGTCCCAACTCAGGGGCTCGGGGTTGTGCAGGTTGAACACTGCTTTTTCAGGCGAATAGCGGCTGGCATGGAAGCCGATGAAGCGAGCGAGAAAGTCCACCGGCATCAGATCAAAGTTCAGCGCGAACTCCGGCACCTGGCCGAGCTGGATCGAGCCTTTGAGCATCAGCATCAAGCGATTTTTATGCGGCTGACAGACGCCGGTCAGGCTGTTGAAGCTGATATTGCCGGGGCGATAAAGATTGACCCTCACCCCACGTTCACGCGCTCGTTCGAGGATCCGTTCACCGACCCACTTGGACAGGTTGTAGCCGTTCTTGATGTAGATCGGCGGCGTCTGCGCGGCGGGTAATTCCAGCACCCGGCCATCGTCGGCAATCGTGCTGGACGCAGAGAGCGTGGAGACGAAGTTGAAGATCTTCTTGCTGCGCCCCTCGCACAGCCGAAGGCATTCGAAAATCGGCTCGACGTTGTCCCGCGCCAGTGAGTCGTAATCGAGCACGTGATTGACGTTGGCGGCGTTGTGCACCAGCGCGCCGAACTCTCGATCGAGGCGCTCGTAAACGTGCGCATCTAGCCCCAATGACGGGCGAGTGATGTCTGCCGCGTAAACCTGCACCCGACTCAGGTCCAGGTGCTCCAGACGGTTTTCCCGCAACGCGTGAGCGAAGCGTTCAGCCGCCGATTGCCCGCCGCCATCGCGCACCAGGCAGGCGACTTCACTGACGCCCCACGCCAGCAACGCCTCGACGATGTGCACACCGACAAAACTGTTGGCGCCAGTGACGATCACCTTGTGCACATCGCCCATGCGGCTGATGGGCAGCGGCTGAATATCCAGCTCGCGGAAGGCATCCGCCAGCGCCTGCGCGCTCAGGACTTCCTCGGTGCCGGAGCCGCGCACCAACGTCGCCAGCTTCGCAATGGTCGGCAATTCAATGAAGCGGTTGATCGAGATGCTGCGGCCGAACTCTTCACGCAATCGCAGCAGCATCCGCGACAACAGAATCGAATGGCCGCCCAGATTGAAGAAACTTTCGTCGGTCGAAATATCGCTGGCCGGCAGCTCCAGCAGCTCAGCCCAGATCTCCAGCAACTGCGCTTCATCGGCGCTGGCGGGCAAGCGCCGAGTCTTGTTTTCGGCAACATTCACCGGCATCGCCAGCAGCGCTTTGCGGTCGACTTTGCCGTTACTGGCGAAAGGCATGCTCGGCAGTTCGGTCCAGGCGATGGGTTGCATGTAGTCCGGCAAAAACTGCATCGCATGAGCCTTCAAGGCTTCGCGCGCGACGCCGGGCTGGTTCTCCTGAGGTTGCGCGAGGAAAGCCAGAATCCGCCGTTGGCTGTCGATGACCACCGCGACCTGACGGTACAACTGACTGTCGCGCAGGCAGCGTTCGATCTCTTCCGGCTCGACGCGAAAGCCGCGGATTTTCACCTGATTGTCCCGCCGTCCGCACAGCTCGATACCGTCGCGGGTCCATTTCGCCATGTCGCCGGTACGGTAGGCGCGCAGGCGTTGGCCGTCTGGCAAGTTCAAGTCCAGGTAACGCTCGGCAGTCTGCTGCGGGTTGTTCAGATAACCCAGGCACACCCCCGGCCCGACAATGTACAACTCACCGACGGTCTGCTCGGCCACCGGCTGAAAAGCCTCGTCGAGAATCAGCACCTGGCTGTTGGCAATCGGCGCCCCGAGGGTGCGGTTACTGTCGCCCGCGCGCAGTTGGCGCGCGGTGATCAGCACCGTGGCTTCGGTCGGGCCATAGAGGTTGTAGAGATTGCCCTGACGGGTGAGCTGTTCGATGACGTAGGGCTCGCAGACATCGCCGCCGGTCATCACATGATCCAGGACCTGTAGCTGATCCACCGGCAGAATGCTCAACAGCGCCGGCGGTAAAAACGCATGGCTGAGGCGTTGATGGCGAATCAGCTCGACCAGCTGCAACGGATCGCGGCGCTGGTCGTCGTTCGGCACGATCAGCTCGGCGCCCTCAAGCAGGGTCGGGAAAATATCGATCAGTGACGAGTCGAAACTCAACGACGAAAACTGCAAGGCCCGACTGTGTTCGGTCAGCTGTACATAGTCGGCATACCACGCGGTGAAGTGCGCGAGGTTGGCCTGGCTGAGCAGCACGCCTTTGGGATGCCCGGTGGTGCCCGAGGTATAGAGCGCCATGCAGGGCGCGTCGAGAGCGGGTCGCTGGCGCATCAAGGGTTGACCGAGGTCGACGTCAGCGAAGTCGATGCGACTGATGTCCAGCCCCGGCATTTCGTCGGCGAGGGGATGCTGGCCGTCATGCAGCAACAACACCGCTCCGGCATTCGAAAGGATGTACTGCTGACGTTGCAGCGGATGGCTCGGCTCCAGCGGCAAGTACACCGCGCCGCTGCCCAGAATCGCCACGATCCCTGCATACAACGCATTGCATTTCGGCAGGCAAATCCCGACCACCAACGGCCCTTGATGCTGAGCGAGCAACGGCAGCAAGCGTTGCTGGATCGCACGGCTCTGGGCGTGTAATTGCCGATAGCTCAGCGATGTGCCGTCGATGTTCAGTGCCGGGCGTTCGGCGGACTCGATGAAGCGCTGTTGCAGACGCTCGATCATCGGGATCCGGGCGAGTTCTTGCAGCCACGGTTGAGCCGTGTTGTTGAGTTGATGAACGAACGCCAGGCGTTCTAAAAACAGCAGATTTTCCACCTGATCGAAATGGGCTGCCGCCGCCGGTTCAGCGCAGAGAAAATACTCGGCGTCCCGTGAGAATCGGTTGACCAGCAGCGCGACATGGTCCACCAGCTCCGCCACCGCTCGCAGGCGCAACGCCTGGCCGTTTCCACTAGGTTCATCGGCAATCGGCACGCGCGTGAACAGCGTCGATCCCTGCATGCACAGCAGGTCCATCGGCGGTAGCCCGGTGACGCTTGGCACGCCAATTCCCAGTTGCAGTGTCAGATGCGGCGCATCACCCGGGACTGAAAACGCCTGGCTGGCGTCGTCAATCAGCAGATCAAACGACGGCACCTCCTCGAACGCCTCGAGCCGCACCAGCGAATGACCCTGTTGTTCAAGTTCCAGCGCCAGGTCGGTCAAGGCCTGGCTTTGCCCAATGAGCAGAATGTCGAGACGTCTCATGATGTTCTCCTCGTTAAACCAGGTAGTCGCTGAGGGCGTCTTGCACGCACGGCGAATCCAGCAGCGAACTGCTGCGGAAAAACCGCACGATGTTGGCCACCAGCGGGTGATGACGATTGATCGGGAAGGCCATCCCCGATATTTCGTTCTTGAGTGCCTGGCGTGCCGCGACGCTGATCGGCAAGGATTCGATCAGGCGGAAGTCGAAGGACTTCTGGATATCGTTGGTCAGGTAATGGCCGATGAACACCGGCAGGATTTGCGCAATAAGTCGGCGGTCCTCTTCGCTCGCGGTGTGCCAATAGATGCGCACCATCCGCGACCAGAACCCGGAGTGGCGGCCCTCGTCGAGTAAGTGATCGGCCATCAGGCCCTTGATCGACTGCTTGACCGTGTCGTCCTTGGCGAACGCCGCGACATCGCCGGTCACGGTGTTCTCGGCGATGGCCACGCAGATCAGTTCGACGGCGCTGCGCAAATGCTCCGGTGCGAGGGCCACGGCCGCCGGAATCGCCCGGCTCAGCTCGATTTCATCCGGCAGCCGGATCGGCGTGATGCCGGTCATGGCGACGGTCTGCTGCATGAAGTCCATGGCCACCAGCGCGTGGTAATCCTCGTCCACCACCACGGTCATGGCGTCATAGCGACAGGCAAACGGGAACGCCACGGCGAAGCGATTTTTGGCGATGCTGCGGGCGGTCTTGTCGACGATCTCGGTTTCGAAAATCACCACGTCGTTGATGAATTTGTAGAGCGTCTGCACCAGCGCGAAGTCCCGTTGTTCCGGGCATTCGCGCAGGAAGGTTTCACTCAGCACCAACGGTTGGCGGCTCAACGGGTAGATCAGCTTGTCGTCGTTCTCCAGCACACGCCGGGGGCGGGTGCGGATGGTCGCGCGACTTTCCCAGGCGTCGGCGAAGGATTGGTAGTCGGCGGCGTTCATGCGTTCACCTCGGCAACCGGTTCGCTCATGCTCAGGCGCAGGCCGTCCCACAAAGCAATGCGGCTTTCCACGGCGGCAATGGCGCTGGCGTAGACGTCTGCTTCGCGTTGCGGATCGCCGTCGACCAGCCGTGCGAGGAGTTTTTCAGCGGCGGGGCCGTGGTCCTCGGAGTCGACTTCGATGTGCCGCTCCAGGTAGTAACGGAAGGTCGGCGCTTGCTCGATGCCGATGCCCCAGTCGTCGAGAATCCGCTGGAACATCTGCGGAATAACGCTCTCACGACCATGCAAAAACGCTGCGGCAACGCTGTGTCCCGGTGCATGCAGCGCGGTGTGCAAGGTGTGCCGCACGAACTGCGCAGCCGCCGGATCGATATCAACGCTTTGCAGCGCCACGTCGTAACTCACGCCTTCTTGCTGCAATGCCACGAAGCGTTCCACGGCGACCGTGCTGGCCCCGACTTCGCGCATCGCATCCAGGTACAACTCGAAATGACTGTAATGACCTTGGGCCGGACGGTCATCGGACTCTTCACCCAGCACAATCTCATTGA
Source organism: Pseudomonas sp. LBUM1663 (assembly GCF_059695905.1). Taxonomy (NCBI): domain Bacteria; kingdom Pseudomonadati; phylum Pseudomonadota; class Gammaproteobacteria; order Pseudomonadales; family Pseudomonadaceae; genus Pseudomonas; species Pseudomonas sp. LBUM1663. Next base: position 131,953 of record NZ_CP166792.1, read on the forward strand.
TAAGACGCGCGGCCTGCGGATCTCGCGGCGGCAACCAGGGCAGTTGAACGCAGGTCAGTTCCTGTTGCAGGCGTTTGGTCAGCGACATGAAATCCCACACCGCAAAGACATGGGTTTCCATGAACCGTTGAAGTACCGCGAGTGAATGTATTTCAGAGAAGATCGGGTGCGCACTAAGTTCTGCTTTCTTCTGGATGAGGCGGTCTTTATTCGTTTTCATGAGCGAGCCTATAAGTGATCTGAATTGCCGTTAAGGGTGTTGTGATCAATAAGTGACGGTCGTTTAACGTTTTTTATTGGCGAGCGGATGCCTCAATTAAATTGATGTCATCAAGTGCGATAAGGTTGCTTCGGTGCCGTGTTTGTTGGTGGCGGAGAAAAACTAATACACGAATAAAGTGTCGAGCAAGTTATTTTTATATTATTTGCAAGTTCAACTTTATCGCGCGCGACAAGTTCCAATAAAACTACATGCGTCAGTTTTATTTGGGCGTAGTTGCTCCTTTCGGCGAAGTATCGTCAAAATTCAAATAAAGAGTGAATGCCTCACTCAAAGCAACTTTCAAAGTTGTTCCGTTGAATGCTTCAAGGGGTGGAAGTTGGCTGGGATTGACGCCGCTGCTTCCTTTCCCGTGACAAGACTCCTTCCGTAGGTTCTTGGTGCGAGGACTGCGCCGCCATGGCGGCGCGTCGCCCGTTCATTATTCGTTGGCAGCCCAAGAGTGAGCGTAAATCACGGCCGCCGCTATCGCCCGGCCGTCATCTTTGCTGGCGTATTGATGGAACTTGAGGGAGGTGAATCGAAGGCAAGCTTGGGGAGGGGACGTGCGGTCGCTGAAGCGGGGATGTGTAAGTAGATTATTCACAGCAAGCGCGGCGCGCAGTTCGAACTGCGCGCTCAGGCTTGGCGCCGGGGTTTACCTGGAAGTTTTCTTGCTCTGCGCCTCAGGGCTGTTGAGGTAGCGCGTGATGACCTCGACACCGCGGTTGAGGTGGTGTTCGAGCAGCTTCACCGAACGCTCGGTGTCGCGATCTTCGACGGCCAATAACAACGCCCGGTGATCATCCTGGGACAGTTTGCCCAACCCCATGGCTTCCAGATTGAAACGCAGGAAGCGCTCTTCTTCGTTCAAGCCATCTTCAATCAGTCTCAAGAGCCGGCGGTTAGGCGCCTTGCTGTAGAGCGACATGTGGAAAAGGCGATTGAGCCGCCCGATCTCGGCGTAGTCGTGTTCTGTTTCCAGGTTATCGATATAGCGGGCAGCGTCTTCGAAATCCTGTTTATCAAGCAAGGGAATCGACAGTCGCAGGGCTTCGGACTCCAACAGAATCCGTAACGCATAAGTCTCGACGGCATCGCCCTGAACCAGCGGTGCAACCACCGCACCTTTATGGGCGATGACGTTGAGCAGCGACTGGGCTTCAAGCTGGCGCAACGCTTCGCGTACCGGCATGCGGCTGACACCGAACAGGTCGGCCAGATCTTGCTGGCGCAACGCGGTGCCGCAGGGAATGCGTCCGTCGAGTATGGCCGAACGCAGGGTTTCTTCGATCACCGAACGTGCGAGGTGAGCGGGAATCGGCCCGTTGACCTTGATACTGCTGAGGAAGTTGGGCTTCTGTGTCACGACTACGCACCCTGTTTGGCTGAAATATTTGGATCCAAATGGACACTAGTGACTGCCATGCAGCTTGTCAAACGGACAAAAGATCGCAGCCCGAGACTTTTCATGTCACCCACCATTCAAAGTCTAGCGCGTCGCCAGTGATTGCACCGTGCCATTGTCTTTTAACGGGCTAACCTGCACCATCAAGCGAATTCCACCTGCCTGACCTGGATGCCTCGCATTGGCGGTACGTTTCGCGATCCCTCGGACTTTGCGCTGGCTGTGCTGCGCGTTGCTGCTGGCCGGCGTCATGCTGGGCGGGCTGCATGCCGATTGGGATTTTTCGCTGATCAGCCGCAAGGCGCAGGTCTTGTACGGGCCGTTGGGCGACGGGAAGCCGCGCATCGATGCCTGGCAGCAGTTGCTGGCCACGCAAAAACAGGCCAGCGAACTGGAACAGCTCAATGTGGTTAATCAGTTTTTCAACAAGCAAGTGCGTTACGTTGAGGACATCGACCTTTGGCACGAGGTCGATTATTGGGAAACACCCATCGAAGCCCTGTGGAAGGGCGCCGGCGACTGCGAAGACTATGCGATCGCCAAGTACTTCAGCCTGCGCCATCTCGGCGTTTCCAGTGACAAGCTGCGCATTACCTACGTCAAGGCGTTGCGCCTGAACCGCGCGCACATGGTGCTGACTTACTACTCGAGCCCCGAGGCCATGCCGCTGGTACTCGACAGCCTGATCGATGTAATAAAACCGGCCAGCCAACGAACCGATCTGCTGCCGGTCTACTCTTTCAATGCCGAAGGGTTGTGGTTGCCGGGCGCCAAGGGCAACAAGAAGGTCGGAGATACCAAACGCCTGTCTCGCTGGCAGGACGTGTTGAAGAAAATGCAGGCCGAAGGTTTCCCGGTCGAGACGACTAACTAGGAGCACGCGCTCAGATGTCTTTGTTCAAACAGCTGTTGATCGCTATCTGTCTGTTCCTGGTGGTCGCCTTCACCGGCAGCTTCATGGTCAGCCTGGAAAGCTCGCGCACCCAGTATGTCAACCAGTTGCGCTCCCACGCCCAGGACGCCGCGACGGCATTGGCGCTGTCCCTGACGCCGAACATCGACGACCCGGCGATGGTCGAGTTGCTGGTCAGTTCGATCTTCGACAGCGGTTATTACGCGAGCATCCGCGTGGTCGACCTCAAGACCGACCAGACCATCGTCGAGCGCAGCGGCATTCCAGCGGTGAACAACGTGCCGGACTGGTTCGTCAAAATGATCGGCCTGGAACCGGCCGGCGGCGATGCGCTGGTCAGCCGTGGCTGGGAACAGGCGGCGCGGGTCGAGGTGGTCAGCCACCCGATGTTCGCCTTGGCCAAACTGTGGCAGAGCGCGTTGGGCAGCCTCGGCTGGTTGCTAATCTGCGGTGCGGTGAGCGCGGTATTGGGCGCGTTGTTGCTGCGTCGACAACTGAAGCCGCTGGACTACATGGTCAAGCAATCCCACGCCATCGCTCGCCGCGAATTCCTCAGCCTGCCGGAGCTGCCGCGCACACCGGAACTGCGCCGAGTGGTGCAGGCCATGAATCAGATGGTCGAGAAGCTCAAGGCGCTGTTTCAGGAACAGGCCGAGCGCAGTGAAAAACTGCGGGTCGAGTCCTACCAGGACAACCTGACGGGGCTGGCCAACCGTCGCTATTTCGAGATGCAGTTGAACGCCCGGGTGAGCAACCCGGAGCAGGCGAGTTCGGGTTATCTGCTGCTGTTGCGGGTCAAGGATCTGGCCGGTTTGAACCAGCGTCTGGGTGGTCAGCGCACCGACCAATTGTTGCAAGCCGTGGGCGAGCAACTGTCCCGCGAGTGCGCCAAGTACCCGGAAACCCAGAACCTCGTCACGCGGATCCGTGGCGGTGAGTTTGCCGTGCTGGCGCCGGGATTGGTGCGCGAAGAAGCGCTGCAACTGGCGCAGAACCTCGACAGTGCCTTGGCGAGCCTGCATGCGACCGGCGCCACTGACGTGGCCTCGGTCGCATCGATCGGGCTGGCACCGTTTGTTCATGGCGATTCACCGCAAGCCGTACTCGGGCTGGGCGACCAGGCACTCGCCCAGGCTGAAGGGCAGGGAGAACAGAGCTGGGCGTGCCTCGATCACAGCGCCTCGGCCAGCGTCGGGGATGACCATCACGCCTGGAACAACTTGCTGGATCAGGCGCTGAATCAGCGGCGATTCCAGTTGTATTTCCAACCGGTGGTGGCCACTCAGGACACGCAACTGGTACTGCATTACAAGGTACTGTCGCGGTTGATCGACGACCAAGGCCAGACCATTCCCGCCGGACGCTTCCTGCCGTGGCTCGAGCGCTTTGGCTGGACCGCGCGCCTGGATCGGCTGATGTTGGAGCTGGTGCTTGAGCAGATGGCCGAGCATGAGGAATCGCTGGCGCTGAACCTGTCTTCGGCGACGTTGGCCGATCCGCAGGCGCTGAACAAAGTCTTCGAGATTTTGCGTGCTCACTCCGATCTCGGACCGCGGCTGACCCTGGAAATCGGCGAGGAGCAACTGCCCGAGCAAGCGATGCTGGAAGAACTGACGCGGCGCCTGCGTGAGCTTGGGTTCTCGTTGAGCCTGCAACGGTTTGGCGGGCGCTTCAGCATGATCGGCAACCTTGCGCGCCTGGGCTTGGCGTATTTGAAGATCGACGGCAGTTACATCCGCGCGATTGATCAGGAAAGCGACAAGCGCCTGTTCATTGAGGCGATCCAGCGGGCGGCACATAGCATTGATCTGCCGTTGATTGCCGAGCGCGTCGAGACCGAAGGGGAGTTGCTGGTGATTCGGGAGATGGGGTTGTATGGGGTTCAGGGGCAGTTGTTTGGTGAGCCGAAGCCTTGGCGGTGAGGCTGATGCCCTCATCGCGAGCAGGCTCGCTCCCACAATGGATCTGCGTTGACCGCTAAATCCTGGCCAACCCAAAACCCTGTGGGAGCGAGCCTGCTCGCGATGGCGCCAGTGCAGACACCGATGAACTGGTGACCTTAGATCAACCCCGTCTCATCATCATCAATCAATTGACTCAACCCCCCCAGCGCCTCTCGAGCCTGGGTCCGGTCCATCAGCTTGGCCTGGGCCGCGGCCGGCAGGTCGGTGACGCGGATCACGCCTTTGCTGGTCAGCACCTGGATCAAGTCGTCGAGTACCCGGATCATTTCCAGGTCGCTCTGCTTGAGCTGCTTGAGGCTGTTTTCCACGGCTTCGTTAGCGTACCAGGCCTGGATTTCATGGTTGTCGGCCGGCAGCGTTTCCGTGGCCTCGGCGTAGGCCGCGGCTTCCACGCGCACTAACTGACCTTGCGCATCGCGTTGCACGTAGAACATTGAGCATCCCTCAGAAATGAACCAGCGTCATGCTGTCAGCAGCATAGGCCAACTGGACGCGAGTATGCGGTGCGGCGACGAAATCGTCACCGGGGGGATGGGCACAAACGTGACGGCCGCCCCATAAGGGCGGCCGTTTTTCGTGGGATCAGCTGTTGTTGTGATCGACTTTGATGGTCGGGTCACTGCCGGCAATCAACGAGTGCAGGTTGGCGCTGGACCAGTTGTTGCCTTCCAGTTTGATCGTCACATCCGGCGTTGCAGCGGCCGCATCGCCTGAGTTGAACTTGCCGCCGGAGCTGACTTGCAGCGACGACACGCCATCCACTGTGCTGATCTTCAGGAAGTTGTCGATGGTGCTGCCGGTTTCGCCCTGCAGTAGATCGCGCAGGTCGATGCGGTCACCTTCGCTGGCCTTGAAGTCCTTGATCACGTCGCTGCCGGTGTCGCCAGCCTTCCAGACGAAGGTGTCTGCACCCGAGCCGCCAATCAGGATGTCGTTGCCCTGACCGCCCATCAGCGAGTCGTTACCTGAGCCGCCGAGCAGGATGTCATTGCCCTTGCCGCCGTCGAGCAGGTCATTGCCGCCCTGGCCGAAGAGAATGTCATTGCCCGCACCGCCCAACAGCGAGTCGTTGCCGTCATGGGCACCGGACACGTCGAACGCGTTGTAGTGCTCGGTGATGAACTGGTGCACGTTGCTGGTGGTGACTTTGCTGACGTCCACGCCGGTTTCTTTGGCGACGAACGCCTGCATCGCCTGATAACCCTCGCCGGCGATGCCGTTGAAGCTCACCAGGTCGCCGAACAGGATGTCGTTGCCGTTGCCGCCATTGACCGTGTCGGCACCCGGCAGGGTCGCTTCGGTGTGACCGATGATCGAGTTGGCCAGGTCTTTCGGATCGATGTTGGTTTGCGGCGTCTTGTCCGAATCGTACGGTTTGAGGTCGCTGAGGGTGACGTCTTTGTTCAGGCCGATGGCTTCGACTGTCGACACCTTGTCCAGCAGTGCGAAACCGCTGGTGGAGTTGTCGATGGCGCTGGAGCCGGTGCTGCTGCCGTTGCCGTCGCGATAGGACAGCTCGTACGTGCCGTTGCCCTCGGCGTGAATAGTGCCCAGTTCGGAACTGCTCCAGTAACCGCCCCACGAGCTCTTGTACGTCTGCAGCGTGACGGTGCCGGAGTTATCAATGGTCAGGTAGTGAGTGCTGTCCAGGTAGCCGGAGTAGGTCTGCCCCAACTTGTAATTGGTGGTGGTGATGACGTCATCGAGCTTCACGTTGCCGAACAGGGTCGGGTTGGTCTGCTCACCGCTCTGGTAGTAGGTCGGTTTGCCGTCGGTGATGAAGTACGTGAGGTTCTTCGCCCCGGTGTTGGTCATTGCGTCGGCGCTCTGGAACCAGTTCGCCGTGGTTTTGAACACGTCCTCGTAGTTGGTGCCGCCGCCGGACGCCATGGAATCCAGCACCGCTTTGAGCAGGATCAGCGCATTCGGATCGTTCAGGTTCACTGAAACAGACTTGTTGACCTGGTTATCGAAGTCCGCGAGGAAAATGTTCACGGTACCCGAGTTGCCACCCATGCTCTGCTTGAGCGTGTTGAACACCGCGGTCAGCGAGTCTTTGGCGGCGCTGATCGACGAGGCGCTCATGCTGCCCGAGCTGTCGACCATGAAGGCGATGTTGTAGTTGGTGCCCGGCACCACGGTCAGCCCGCCGATGTCGGCGACCATGATGTCGTTGCCGTCGGTGCCGGTGATGGTGTCATCGGCCGCCGTGGCAGTAACGGCGTTGTAGACCGCCGGGTAAACCGTGACCGGGATCGTCGCGATGCTGGCCGCCGAGCCGCCGAGAACCTCGGTGGAGGTCGAGGTCACGGTCAGGTTGAACTGGCCGTTGTAGTACGGCGGCGGGGTCACGGTCAGGGAGCCGAGGTTCCAGCCGGTGACGTTGGCTTCACCCGACGTGGTACTGGCGGTGAAGGTGTGGCCGGCGCCATCGGTGAGCACTGAGCCCGCCGGGATACCGCTGATCTTCACGATCAGGCTTTCGGAGCCGTCGGTATCCGTCAGCGCAGTCTTGATCGCAGACAAGTGAACGCTGGTGCCTTCGGCCGCTTCGTTGAGCTTGTAGCCGTCGTAGTAACCTTCGCCGTTGGTGCCGTGCAGGTCGGAAACCGTCACGCCGGAAGCGGCCAGGTCTGCAACGCCGGTGTACAACGGCACGCCCGCGCTGCTCAGGTCGACCGCCGCCCCGCCGTTGACCGACAGGTTGACGTCATAGCTGCCCGGGCCGCTCTGGTTGTGGTGGTAGATATCCAGGGTGTAGTAGCCGCTGGCGGTCGGGGTGAACGAACCGCTCAGATTGCCGCCCGCGCCCCAGAGCGCGCTGGCCACGGTCTTACCGCCGATGGTCACGAGCAGGCTGTCATCACCGGTGCCGCTGAAGCTGTAAGTCTTGCCGGCTTCGAGGTAGATCAGGCCGGACGTTTTCGACGCGGTGCCAGCGGTCACGCTGCCGTCGGACTGCACGTTGGTCACGGTGGTGCTGCTGTTCGGTTTGCCGGCTGCGTCGATCACCGACTTCAGCGTGTTCGTCGCCGCGCCGCTGCCGTCGGTGCCGAGGCCCGACAGGCCGGTCCAGACTTCCTTGATCAGCCCGGTGGATTTGACACTGTTGTCCGCAACGCTCAAGGCCGGCGCGTCAGCAACCGGCGTGATGTCGATTTTGATCGTACCGGTGTTGCCCAGCAGCGAACCGTCGGTTGGCTGGAACTTGATCTGTGCGTAGTCCGCCAGATTGTTGCCCACGCCGGTGCCGCCGTAGCCATTGGCGCCGGATTCGTTGGCATCCGGCAGGAAGCGCACTTTACCCGCGTCGATGTCAGTCTTGGAGAGGGTCTGGTTGGTCGTCACGTCGGTCCAGGTCGACCCGTTCAGGTACTGCAATTTGCCTTCGCCCGGCAGGCCGGTGATTTTCACGCCGAGGCTGGCGGCCGGACTGTCGACATCGCTGACGCCGAAGGTCGACCAGCCGAGGATCAGCGGGGTGTCCTCGGTTCCGGTGAGGTTAACCGGCGCGGCGGTCGGCGCATCGTTAACTGCCACGACGTTGACGGTGGTGGTCGCAGTGTTGGAGTAGTTGCTGCCATCGGTCACCGTCACGGTGATGATCCGCGGCACGGTGCTCGGGTCTTCACTGCTGTTGGTGAAACTGATGTTCTTGATCTGCTGCATGTAGTCGGCCAGCGTTGCGTTGCCGGACAACGTCAGCGTGACGGTGCCGTCCTTGCTGTTGGCATTGATGGAGATGCCGTTGACGCTGTTGCCCAGGTTCAGCGCGTCGCCCGGCTGACGGTTGGTCAGCACGATAGTCGCGCCAGTCAGCATGGTGCTGTCCGAGTCGGTGATTTTCAGGTCGGTGTCGCCGATCGATACGCCTTGGCCCGTTGTGCCTTCGGTGAACGTCACGTTGTAGTTGGCACCGGTGGCGCCGCTGGAGTTGTTGGTATCCAGGTCGAGCACGGGCGGCGCGTCGTTGTCGACGATCGCGGTGCTGATGCTGCCGTTGGTCGCGCTGATCGCCAGGTTCTCGAAGTTGCCGCCGGTGGCCGAGTCGATCTTGACCACGAAGTTTTCAGTGCCTTCGGTGATCCGGTCGTCCAGGGTCGCGACGTTGAAATTCGCCGTGCTGGCGCCCGCCGGAATTTTCACGGTGTACACACCGGTGAAGTCCGAACCGTCGGCGGCGGTGCCGCTATAGGTGATCTTCAGGGTGACTTCGGTCTGCGCCGGGCTCGTCAGGCTGACGGTGTAACTGGCGGTCTGGCCTTCGGTCACCGAGGTGCTGCCGGTGATGCTGACTTCGGTTCTATCGAGGGTGTCGGTGACGTTGGTGACGGCTGCGGCCGGGCTTTTGACCAGGCTCTCGAAATTGCCACCGGTGGCGTTGCTGATGGTCGCCTGGACTGTGCCCGCGTCTTTGTAAACGTCGTCTTTCGGCGCATCAAAGCTCACGGTGCCGGTGGTTTTGCCGGCGTCGATGGTGATCACCGCGCCGTTGCTCAACGTCACGGTCACCGGTGTGCCGGCGGCGTTAGTCAGGGTGGCGGTGTAGATGATCTGGCCACCTTCGGCCACCGAGTTGCTCGCACTCAGCGACAGAGTGGTCGTGTCAGTGGTGTCGGTCACGGTGGTGCTGACCGGAGTTTTGTCGGCCACCAGGTTTTCGTAGTTGCCGCCGCTGACGTTGGTGATCGAGTTGGTCAGTGGTGTATGACCGGTCACTGCATCGTTTGGCGCGAGAGTGGTCACGAAGCCGGTGGTTTTACCGATGTCGATGGTGATCGTCTGGCCGTTGGCCAACGACACGGTCACGGGCGAACCGGTGACTGGCGCACCGACGGTGGCGGTGTAAGTGACGATGCCGCCTTCAGCCGCCGTGCCGGTAGCGGTGAGTTTGACCGTCGAGGTGTCGAGGGTGTCGGTGACGTTGGTCACTGCCGGAGCCGTGCTCGGCACCAGGTTTTCGAAGTTGCCGCCGGTCGCGGTGGTAATTGTGGTGCTGACCTTGCCGGCGTCGATGTAGACATCGTCTTTCGGCGCATCAACGGTCACGGTACCGGTGGTTTTACCGGCGTCGATGGTGATGGTCGCGCCGTTGCTCAGGGTCACGGTCACCGGAGTGCCGGCTGCATGGGTCAGGTTCGCGGTGTAGACAATCGAGCCGCCTTCGGCGACCGAGTTGGTAGCGCTCAGGCTGACGGTGGTGGTGTCTGCGGTATCGGTAACCGAGGTGTTTGCCGACTTGCCGTCGACGTCCAGCTTCTCGTAATTGCCGCCCTTGGCGTCGTCGATTTTGACGCTCAGGGAACCGCCGCCGGCCAATGCATCGTTCGGCGCAACGAAGTTGACGCTGGCGCTGCTCGAACCGACCGGAATGGTGATGGTCTGGTTGTTGGAAAGGGTCACAACCACCGGCGAACCGGTCACTGGTGCAGAGACGGACGCGGTGTACACCACGGTGCCGCCTTCGGCCACGGACGAAGTCGCGGTCAGGCTGACGGTCGAGGTATTGATGGTGTCGGTGACATCGGTCACCGCTGCGGCCGGGTCTTTCACCAGGTTTTCGAAGTTGCCGCCAGTCGCGTCCTTGATGGTCGCTTCAACTTTTCCGGCGTCTTTGTAGACGTCGTCGGCAGGTGCCTTGACGGTCACGGAACCGGTGGTCGCGCCGGCGGCGATGGTGATTACGGCGCCATTGCTCAGGTTCACGGTGACCGGGGTGCCGGCCGCGTGTGTCAGGTTCGCCGTGTAAACAATCGAACCGCCTTCAGCGACCGAATCGGTTGCTGTGAGGCTCAGAGTGGTGGTGTCGGCCGAGTCAGTCACCGAGGTGTTTGCCGACTTGCCGTCGACGTCCAGCTTCTCGTAATTGCCGCCCTTGGCGTCGTCGATTTTGACGCTCAGGGAACCGCCGCCGGCCAATGCATCGTTCGGCGCAACGAAGTTGACGCTGGCGCTGCTCGAGCCGACCGGAATGGTGATGCTCTGGCCGTTGGACAAGCTCACGACGACCGGCGAGCCGGTCACTGGTGCAGAGACGGACGCGGTGTACACCACGGTGCCGCCTTCAGCCACGGACGAAGTCGCGGTCAGGCTGACGGTCGAGGTATTGATGGTGTCGGTGACATCGGTCACCGCTGCGGCCGGGTCTTTCACCAGGTTTTCGAAGTTGCCGCCAGTCGCGTCCTTGATGGTCGCTTCAACTTTTCCGGCGTCTTTGTAGACGTCGTCGGCAGGTGCCTTGACGGTCACGGAACCGGTGGTCGCGCCGGCGGCGATGGTGATTACGGCGCCATTGCTCAGGTTCACGGTGACCGGCGTGCCGGCGGCGTTGGTCAGGTTCGCCGTGTAAACAATCGAGCCACCTTCGGCGACCGAATCGGTAGCGCTCAGGCTAAGCGTCGTGGTGTCAGCCGAGTCGGTAACCGAGGTGTTTGCCGACTTGCCGTCGACGTCCAGCTTCTCGTAATTGCCGCCCTTGGCGTCGTCGATTTTGACGCTCAGGGAACCGCCGCCGGCCAATGCATCGTTCGGCGCAACGAAGTTCACGCTGGCGCTGCTCGAGCCGACCGGAATGGTGATGCTCTGGCCGTTGGACAAGCTCACGACGACCGGCGAGCCGGTCACTGGTGCAGAGACGGACGCGGTGTACACCACGGTGCCGCCTTCAGCCACGGACGAAGTCGCGGTCAGGCTGACGGTCGAGGTATTGATGGTGTCGGTGACATCGGTCACCGCTGCGGCCGGGTCTTTCACCAGGTTTTCGAAGTTGCCGCCAGTCGCGTCCTTGATGGTTGCTTCGACTTTGCCGGCGTCTTTGTAAACGTCATCGGCCGGTGCCTTGACGGTCACGGAACCGGTAGTCGCACCCGCGGCGATGGTGATTACGGCGCCATTGCTCAGGTTCACGGTGACTGGTGTGCCAGCCGCGTGGGTCAGGTTCGCCGTGTAAACAATCGAGCCGCCTTCAGCGACCGAATCGGTTGCTGTGAGGCTCAGAGTGGTGGTGTCGGCCGAGTCAGTCACCGAGGTGTTTGCCGACTTGCCGTCGACGTCCAGCTTCTCGTAATTGCCGCCCTTGGCGTCGTCGATTTTGACGCTCAGGGAACCGCCGCCGGCCAATGCATCGTTCGGCGCAACGAAGTTGACGCTGGCGCTGCTCGAGCCGACCGGAATGGTGATGCTCTGGCCGTTGGACAAGCTCACGACGACCGGCGAGCCGGTCACTGGCGCAGAGACGGACGCGGTGTACACCACGGTGCCGCCTTCGGCCACGGACGAAGTCGCGGTCAAGCTGACGGTCGACGTGTTGATGGTGTCGGTGACATCGGTCACCGCTGCGGCCGGGTCTTTCACCAGGTTTTCGAAGTTGCCGCCAGTCGCGACCTTGATGGTCGCTTCAACTTTTCCGGCGTCTTTGTAGACGTCGTCGGCAGGTGCCTTGACGGTCACGGAACCGGTGGTCGCGCCGGCGGCGATGGTGATTACGGCGCCATTGCTCAGGTTCACGGTGACCGGCGTGCCGGCGGCGTTGGTCAGGTTCGCCGTGTAAACAATCGAGCCACCTTCAGCGACCGAATCAGTAGCGCTCAAGCTCAACGTTGTGGCGTCCGCGCTGTCGGTCACTTTGGTGACGACGGCCGAGCGGTCGGTGTCGAGTTTTTCGAAGTTGCCGCCCGTGCTGTCTGCAATCGCCGCCCGAACCGGCGAGGCGCCGTTGTAGACGTCATTCGGCACGGTGTACGGCGCTGAACCGCTGGACTCGCCGGCCTTGATGTTGATCACCAGGCCGTTATTCAGGGTCACGGTCATGGCCGTGTCGGCAGGATGACTCAGTGTGGCGGTGTAGGTGATCTGGCCACCTTCGCCGACGGTGCTTACATCGGCACTGAGCTTGAGCGTGGTGGTATCCACGGTGTCGTTGACGGTAGTGGTGTGCGTGGTCTTGCTGATGTCGAGTTTTTCGAAGTTACCGCCGTCGGTGCTGGCGATGCCCACGGTGATTTTGCTGCCGTCCTTGTAGACGTCATCGCTCGGCGCCGGGACGGTGATGAAGCCCGACTTGTCGCCGGCCTTGATCACGACGCTCTCGCCGTTGCTCAGTTTGACCGTCATGTCAGTGCCGGCGGCATTGCTGAGGTTGACGGTGTAAGTGATGGTGCCGCCCTCGACCACGTAGTCGCTGGCGGTCATGGTCACTTTGGTGGTGTCCAGAGTGTCGCTGATGGCGGTGGAGGTCGGGGTTTTGTCGGCGATCAGGTTCTCGTAGTTGCCGCCCGTGACTTCCTTGATGGCATTGGTCAGCGGCTCGTGGCCGACCAAGGCATCGTTCGGCGCTTTGACGGTGATCGAGGCGTTGCTTTCGCCGACGGCAATGGTGATTTTTTCGCCATTGGACAAGGTTACGACGACGGGCGAACCGGTGACTGGCGCGGTGACGGAAGCGGTGTAGACCACGTTGCCGCCTTCGGCGACAGAGGAAGTTGCCGTCAGACTGACTGTCGACGTATTGATCGTGTCAGTCACTTCAGTAACTGCTGCTGCCGGGCTAGTGACCAGGTTTTCAAAGTTGCCGCCGCTGGCATCCTTGATGGTCGCTTCGACTTTACCAGCGTCTTTGTAGACGTCATCGGCAGGCGCCTTGACCGTCACGGAGCCGATAGTCGCGCCGGCCGCGATGGTAATCACGGCACCGTTCGACAGGTTCACAGTGACCGGGGTGCCGGCAGCATTGGTCAACGTCGCGGTGTAGACAATCGAACCACCTTCCGCAACCGAGTCGGTAGCGCTCAGGCTGACGGTGGTGGTGTCTGCGGAATCAGTAATCGAGGTGTCAGCCGACTTGCCATCGACGTCGAGTTTCTCGTAGTTGCCGCCCTTCGCGTCATCGATTTTCACGCTCAGCGAGCCACCGCCGGCCAAGGCGTCGTTCGGCGCAATGAAGTTCACGCTGGCGCTGCTGGCGCCAACCGGAATGGTGATGGTTTGGCCGTTGGACAAGGTCACAACCACCGGCGAGCCGGTCACCGGAGCGGTAACAGACGCGGTGTAAACCACGGTACCGCCTTCCGCCACGCTGCTGTTGGCCGTCAAGCTGACGGTCGATGTATCGACGGTGTCAGTCACATTGGTGACCGCAGCCGCCGGGCTGGAAACCAGGTTTTCGAAATTTCCGCCGGAAGCGTCCTTGATGGTCGCTTCGACTTTACCGGCGTCTTTATAGACATCATCGGCTGGCGCCTTGACGGTCACGGAGCCGACCTTTGCGCCGGCCGCGATGGTGATCACGGCGCCGTTCGACAGGTTCACGGTGACCGGGGTGCCGGCAGCGTTGGTCAGCGTTGCGGTGTAGACGATCGAGCCGCCTTCAGCCACCGAATCCGAAGCGCTCAGGCTCAGGGTGGTGGTGTCTTTGACATCGGTTACCGAAGTGACCGCCGGGGTTTGATTCGCCACCAGGTTTTCGTAGTTGCCGCCGGTGGTGCCGTCGATTTTCACGCTCAGCGAACCGCCGCCCGCCAAGGCGTCGTTCGGTGCAACATAATTCACGCTACCCGAACTCGCGCCGACCGGGATGGTGATGAACTGGCCGTTGGACAACGCCACCACCACCGGAGAACCGGTCACCGGTGCATTGACCGACGCGGTGTAAACCACGGTGCCGCCTTCGACCGTGCTGGCCGTTGCGGTCAGGGAGACGGTGCTGTTGTTGATGGTGTCGGTCACGTCGGTGACTGCTGGCGTCTTGTCGGCCACCAGGTTTTCGAAGTTGCCGCCGGTGGTCTTGGTGATGCTGGCGTCGACTTTGCCGGCGTCTTTGTAGACGTCATCCTTGGGGGCGGCGAAGTTCACCGAACCGGTGGTGGCGCCCTTGGCGATGTTGATGACCGCGCCGTTGCTCAACGTCACGGTCATTGCAGTGCCAGCGGCATTGGTCAGGGTCGCGGTGTAGACGATCGAACCACCCTCGGCGACCGAACCGGTGGCGCTCAGGCTCAGGCCAGTGGTGTCGGTCGAATCGGTAACGGTGGTGACTGCCGGCGAAGAGTTTGTGACGACTTTTTCGAAGTTGCCGCCGTTGTGGCTGGCAATCGTTGTCTGGATTTTGCCGCCGTCGATGTACGGCGTGTTGGCCGGTGCAGCGAAGTTCACCGAACCGGTGGTGGCGCCGGCGGCGATGTTGATGACTGCGCCGTTGCTCAACTTCACGGTCATCGCCGTGTCCGTCGGGTTGCTCAGGGTGGCGGTGTAGGTGATCTGGCCACCTTCGCTCACGGTGTGGCTGGCCGACAGGGACAGGGACGTCGTGTCCACCGTGTCTTTGACGGTGGTGCTCACAGCGGTCTTGCTGATGTCGAGTTTTTCGAAGTTGCCACCGCTGGCGTCCGTCATCTTGACGGTGAGCTTGCCGGCATCCTTGTAGACGTCGTCGCTTGGCGCCGCGATGGTGACCGAACCGCTGGTCTTGCCGGCTGCGATGGTGATGGTCTCGCCGTTGCTCAGCTTGACGGTCACCGGGGTTTGCGCGGCGTTGGTCAGGGTCGCGGTGTAGGTGATGTGCGAACCTTCAAGTACAGACTTGTCAGCGCTGAGGGTCAGCTGCGTGGTGTTTGTGGTGTCGGCAACGTTGGTCACGGCCGGATTCGGGCTGGTGACCAGTTGTTCAAAGTTGCCGCCAGCGGCGTCCTTGATGGTGACTTCCACTTTGCCGGCGTCTTTGTAAACGTCGTCTTTCGGTGCGTCGACGGTCACGGTGCCGGTGGTTTTACCGGCCGCAATGGTGATCACGGCACCGTTGCTCAGGGTCACGGTGACCGGAGTGCCGGCCGGGTTGGTCAGGGTCGCGGTGTAAACGATCGAACCACCCTCGTTGACGTTGCCGGTGGCAGTCAGCGACAGGGTGGTGGTGTCGACGGTGTCGGTCACGCTGGTGCTGACCGGGGTTTTATCGGCGACGAGATTTTCGTAGTTGCCACCGCTGACGTTGGTGATCGAATTGGTCACCGGCGCGTGGCCGCTCAGTACATCGTTCGAGACCACAGCGTTGACGGTGCCGCTGCTGGCGCCGACCGCAATGGTGATGGTCTGACCGTTGGCCAGCGTCACGACCACAGGCGAGCCGGTGACAGGTGCGCCGACCGAGGCGGTATAAACCACGGTGCCGCCTTCAGCCACGGTGCTTGTGGCGGTCAGCGTGACGGTCGAGGTGTCGAGGGTGTCGGTGACGCTGGTCACCGCTGCGGCCGGGTCCTTGACCAGGTTCTCAAAGTTGCCGCCAGTGGCGTCCTTGATAGTTGCTTCGACTTTGCCAGCGTCTTTGTAGACGTCATCGGCGGGTGCCTTGACGGTCACGGAGCCGCTGGTCGCGCCGGCGGCGATGGTGATCACCGCGCCATTGCTCAGGGTGACGGTGACCGGAGTGCCGGCGGCGTTGGTCAGGTTGGCGGTGTAGACGATCGAACCGCCTTCAGCGACCGAATCGGTTGCTGTCAGGCTAAGCGTGGTGGTGTCAGCCGAGTCGGTGACCGAGGTGTCCGCCGACTTGCCGTCGACGTCCAGCTTCTCGTAGTTACCGCCCTTGGCGTCGTCGATCTTGACGCTCAGCGAACTGCCGCCGGCCTGGGCATCGTTCGGTGCAACAAAATTCACGCTACCCGAACTGGCGCCGACCGGAATGGTGATGGTCTGGCCATTCGAGAGGGTCACCACGACCGGCGAACCGGTCACTGGCGCGGTGACGGAGGCGGTGTACACCACGGTTCCGCCTTCGGCGACAGAGGAAGTCGCAGTGAGGCTGACCGTCGACGTGTCGACGGTGTCGGTCACATCAGTCACGGCGGCTGCCGGGTCTTTGACCAGGTTCTCAAAGTTGCCGCCCGTCGCGTCCTTGATAGTTGCTTCGACTTTGCCAGCGTCTTTGTAGACGTCATCGGCGGGTGCCTTGACGGTCACGGAGCCGCTGGTGGCGCCGGCGGCGATGGTGATTACGGCGCCGTTGCTCAGGGTGACGGTGACCGGCGTGCCGGCCGTATTAGTCAGGTTGGCGGTGTAGACGATCGAACCGCCTTCAGCGACCGAATCGGTTGCTGTCAGGCTAAACGTGGTGGTGTCAGCCGAGTCGGTGACCGAGGTGTCCGCCGACTTGCCGTCGACGTCCAGCTTCTCGTAGTTACCGCCCTTGGCGTCGTCGATCTTGACGCTCAGCGAACCGCCGCCGGCCTGGGCATCGTTCGGTGCAACAAAATTCACGCTACCCGAACTGGCGCCGACCGGAATGGTGATGGTCTGGCCGTTCGAAAGGGTTACGACGACTGGCGAGCCGGTCACTGGCGCAGTGACGGACGCGGTGTAAACCACGGTGCCGCCTTCTGCCACGGACGAAGTCGCGGTCAGGCTGACCGTCGACGTGTCGACGGTGTCGGTCACATCGGTAATCGCAGCCGCCGGGTCTTTGACCAGGTTTTCGAAGGTGCCGCCAGTCGCGTCCTTAATGGTCGCTTCAACTTTACCGGCGTCTTTGTAGACGTCATCGGCCGGTGCCTTGACGGTCACGGAACCACTGGTGGCACCGGCCGCGATGGTGATCACCGCGCCATTGCTCAGGGTGACGGTCACTGGCGTGCCGGCGGCGTTGGTCAGGTTGGCGGTGTAGACGATCGAACCGCCTTCAGCGACCGAGTCGGTTGCTGTGAGGCTAAGCGTGGTGGTGTCAGCCGAATCGGTGACCGAGGTGTCCGCCGACTTACCGTCAACGTCCAGCTTTTCGTAGTTGCCGCCCTTGGCATCATCAATCTTCACGCTCAGCGAACTGCCGCCCGCGAGGGCGTCGTTCGGTGCAACGAAGTTCACACTACCGGAGCTCGAACCGACCGGAATGGTGATGGTCTGGCCGTTGGACAAAGTCACAACCACGGGCGAGCCGGTCACTGGCGCAGTGACGGACGCGGTGTAAACCACAGTGCCGCCTTCAGCCACAGTGGACGTCGCGGTCAAGCTGACGGTCGACGTATCGAGGGTGTCGGTCACGTCAGTCACTGCCGCAACAGTACTCGGCACCAGGTTTTCGAAGTTGCCGCCAGTGACGTCCTTGATGGTCGCTTCGACTTTACCGGCGTCTTTGTAGACGTCATCGGCCGGGGCCTTGACGGAGACGGAGCCGCTGGTCGCGCCGGCGGCGATGGTGATCACCGCGCCGTTCGAAAGGGTGACGGTGACTGGCGTGCCAGCTGCATTGGTCAGGGTCGCGGTGTACAGAATCTGACCGCCTTCGGCCACTTCGGTGGACGCCGACAGGCTCAGGCCGGTGTCGTCCGTCGAGTCGGTAATGGTGGTCAGCGCCGGCTCGGTGCTCGGAGTCAGTTGCTCAAAATTGCCGCCGGTGGTCCCGGTGATGGTGGTGCTGACGGTGCTGCCGTTGTTGTAAACGTCATTGTCCGCCGTATCGACGGTCACGCTGCCGGTGGTTTTGCCCGCTTCGATGGTAATGACCGAGCCATTGCTCAAGGTCACGGTCATCGGCGTGCCGGCCGGGTTGGTCAGGGTAGCGGTGTAAGTGATCTGGCCGCCTTCGACCACGGTGCCGGTGGCGGTGAGGCTCAGGTCGGTGTTGTCGACTGAGTCGGTAACGGTGGTGACCGCTGGCGTGGTGCTCGGAGTCAGTTGCTCAAAATTGCCGCCGGTGGTCCCGGTGATGGTGGTGCTGACGGTGCTGCCGTTGTTGTAAACGTCATTGTCCGCCGTATCGACGGTCACGCTGCCGGTGGTCTTGCCCGCTTCGATGGTGATGACCGAGCCATTGCTCAAAGTCACGGTCATCGGGGTGCCGGCCGGGTTGGTCAGGGTAGCGGTGTAAGTGATCTGGCCGCCTTCGACCACGGTGCCGGTGGCGCTGAGGCTCAGGTCGGTGTTGTCGACCGAGTCGGTAATCGTGGTGACCGCTGGCGTAGTGCTCGGTACCAGGTTCTCGAAGTTGCCGCCGGTGGCGCCAGTGATCGTGGCGCTGACGGTGCTGCCGTTCTGATAAACGTCGTTGGCCGCAGTGTCGACGTTCACGGAACCGGTGGTTTGGCCGGCTTCGATGGTGATGGTCGAGCCGTTGGACAGGGTGACAGTGACCGGCGTTTGAGCCGGGTTGTTCAGTGTGGCGGTGTAGGTGATCGGGCCGCCTTCGGTGACCGTCGAACCCGCCGTCAGTGTGAGGGTGGTGGTGTCCGGCGAGTCGGTAATGGTGGTCACGGCCGGGGCCGGGTCTGGCACCAGGTTCTCGAAATTGCCGCCGGTGGCACCGGTGATGATGGTGGTGACCGTGCTGCCGTTGTTATAGACGTCGTTGGCCGGCGTCGACACGTCAACGCTGCCCGTGGTTTTGCCAGCCTCGATGGTGATGGTCGAGCCGTTGGACAGGGTGATGGTGACCGGTGTCTGCGCCGGGTTGGTCAGGGTGGCGGTGTAGGTGATCTGGCCACCTTCGGTGACGCTGGCGCCGGCGGTCAGGGTGACCGTGGTGGTGTCGACGGTGTCGGTGATCTGGGTCACGGCCGGGGTCGTTGGCGGAGTGACGGTGATGCCGTTGCCACCCGTGGTGCCGGTGACGGTCACGTTGATCTGGGTCGAGTCGTTATAAACCGTGTCGTTCGGCGCGAGCGGGACGTTGACGGTGCCGGTCAACTGGCCGGCCTGGATCACGATCACCGAGCCATTGGACAGGGTGATGGTCAGGTCGGTCAGCGGTGCCTGGGTCAGGGTCGCGGTGTAAACCAGTACGCCGCCTGCTTCGGTGATGGTCGGCGTGGCACTCAGGCTCAAGGTCGACTCGCGCTGCACGTTGGCGCTGGTGTCAGCCGTCTGGCCACCGGTGGTGAGTTGTGCAGCCTGTGCCGCAGTGCTGAGCCCCGCAGTCGGGAAACCAATGGTCGGGTCGACCCGGCCAGCGGTTGCATCCAGCATCACGAAGCTGTGACCGCCACCGGCTGCACCGCCCGTGCCCGCAGCAGTAGGGCCGGCGGCGGTGGCTTCGAGTTCAGTGGTCGGGTCGGCACCGGCAACGATGGCTTGTTGCAGTTCTTCAACCGATGGCGCGGCTTGTGCAGTGGCTTCTGACAGGTCCGTGCTGGAATCCGGGTCGCTGGCGCTCCACTGAGTGTCGCGGCCCAGGTCCAGGGTCCGGCCGTCAGCCAGTTCAAGCGTAACGGCGCCCGCCGCGCCAGTGTCTACCTGATCGCCGACAAACAACCGGTCGCCTTCAACGAGTACGCGGCGAATGCCCTCTGGGGACACCGCGAAAACCTGACCGACAATGCTTTTGACGATGGCAACAACACTGCTCATTGAAGACTCTCCGGGTGTCACGTTCAGTTGACTTCCATGAACCTGATGGCGTGTTCGCCAAATCAGTCTGGACGTACTTTCAAGATATTCGAGGCACAACTTTGACGCGTTTAATCGTCAACAAATTGGCTATATTATTTCGCTATAAACTATATGCCAAACTATTGACCTTAGTGTTGTCATCCTAAACACTCGCCCCCGTAATGTCACATTGATATTTAGGTAACTACCTGCCCCACAGACTGTGACTCAGTTCCAAATTCAAACTTTCCGACACACGGTCATTCCGATGGTCATCATCCGATGCAGCGGCACGTTCTGCAGTGATTCAAGACAAGTAATTCCGGGAAATTCCAACCATGCGTTTGCACCTGTTCAAGGCTTTACCCTTCGCCCTTGCCGCCAGTTTTGTTCAGGCGCAGTCACTTCCGGAGGCCATGCAACAGGCGTTGGATGTCCATCCGGAAATCCAGGCAGGCGTTAATAGTCGTTTGGCCGCGGATTATCAGTTAAAGGCAGCAAAAGGTGGATACCTTCCAAGGGTCGATCTGCTGGGCGGTTATGGTCGCGAAGGCACTGACAGTGTCACCACGCGTGCTGCCGGTAACGACAATCACTGGGAAACCCTGAACCGCAGCGAGTCAAGTTTGCGTCTGTCGCAAATGGTCTTTGACGGTTTTGCGACGTCCAGTGAAGTGGGGCGTCAACAAGCCACCGTTAATTCCCGCGCTTATTCCTTGTTGGGCACGTCCGAACGTACCGCACTGACCGTGGCTCAGGTTTATCTGGATGTACTGACCCGCCGCGAGTTCGTTCGCCTGGCCACAGATAACCTGAAAAGCCATGAACGCATTTTTGACCAGATCAAGTTGCGCACCCAGCGCGGCGTCGGCAGCGGTGCCGACCTCGATCAGGCCGAGGCGCGTATGGCGCAGGCCCGTAACAACCTGATCACCGAACAGACCAACCTGGCGGACGCCGAGACCAACTTCCTCAGTGCCGTGGGCCAGATGCCCGATCAATTGGAGCGTCCTGCCGATTTCCTCGCGCTGTTGCCGGCCAACTTGAATGAAGCCCGGGCGCAGATGCTGGAAAACAGCCCGATCCTGCGTTCGGCCGAATCCGACATCGCTGCGGCGGAGAAGCAGTACGACGCTGCCAAATCGTCCTTCTACCCGCGCTTCGATGCCGAACTGGGTCGCTCCGCCGACAACGATCTCGACGGTCAGAACGGCCACAGCAATGAATGGCAGGCCATGTTGCGCATGCGCTTCAATCTGTATGCCGGCGGCAGCAACAAGGCTGATCTGGAATCCAAGTCCTACCTGTCCAACCAGGCCCTGGATATCCGCAACAACGCCCTGCGCGTATTGAATGAAGAGTTGGGCCTGGCCTGGAATGCGTTGAACAACGCCAACGCCCAAGTGCCGATCGCCCAGCAATATGTCGATCACAGCACCAGCGTGCGCACCGCGTACCAGAAGCAGTTCAGCCTTGGCGAGCGCACCTTGCTCGACCTGCTCGACAGTGAAAACGAGCTGTTCACCGCTTCCCGTCGCCTGGCGGAGATCAAAAACATTCAGTTATTTACTCAGTACCGAATCAAGGCGACCATGGGCGAGTTGCTCAAGAGCCAGGGAGTGGTCGCACCGTTGGCATCCGTTGTGCAGAACGACGTGAAGCCCAGGGTCCAGCTACCCGGGATGAATTGAGTCTTCCCTTTTTACTGTTAGCCAAGAGTGCCGAGCGTGGAATCAGAAGTCAGTCGAGTTCAACTCATTCATGATCCACGCGCGCTGCACGACGATCCGTTACTGGATGGTCTGCTGGCCCTGTGTACCCTGCATCAGAAGCCGGCCAGCGCCGCGATGCTGACAACCGGCCTGCCGTTGCCCAAGCAGCGTCTGAGCGTTGAGTTGTTGCCTCGCGCCGCCGCTCGCGCCGGTCTGCAAGGTCGAGTGCTGGTGCGCAAGCTGGAACAGATTCCGGCGATTGCGATGCCGGCGCTGTTGCTGCTCAAGGACGGCCGCAGCGCCGTCCTGCTCGGCTGGCACGGTGAAGACCAGGCCCGCCTGCTGATCAGCGAAAGCGATGGCGGCGAAAGCCTCGTCAGCCGCGAACTGCTGGCCGACGACTACATCGGCAAAGTGTTCTTCGCTCAACCCCAACACAAATTCGACGTCAATCACGGCACGCTGATCCCGCGTGCGCGCTCGTGGTTCCGCGACACCCTCAAGCGTTCGCGCTGGCTGTACGCCGACGCCATCGCCGCCAGTTTCCTGATCAACATCATCGCCATGGCCGCGCCACTGTTCGTGATGAACGTCTACGACCGCGTGGTGCCGAACCAGGCGGAATCGACGTTGTGGGTGCTGGCCATCGGCATCACCGGTGCGTATCTGTTCGACCTGATCCTCAAGAGCCTGCGCAGCTTGTGTCTGGACCTGGCCGGGAAGAAAACCGACCTGATCATCTCGGCGACGTTGTTCGAGCGCATCGTCGGCATGGCCATGAAGTACCGCCCGGCCCGGGTCGGCAGCTTCGCCCAGAACATCCATGAGTTTCAGAGCCTGCGCGACTTCCTCGCCTCGCTGACCCTGACCAGCCTGATCGACCTGCCGTTTACGCTGCTGATCTTCATGGTCATCGCGATTCTCGGCGGACACCTGGTGTGGATTCCGGTGCTGGCGTTCCCGATTGCCCTGCTGATCGGCTATGCGTTGCAGAAGCCGCTGGTGGCGACCATGGAACGAACCATGGCCCTGGGCGCCGAGCGCCAGTCGAGCCTGATCGAAACCCTCGCCGGCCTCGATGCGGTGAAGGTCAACAACGCCGAAAGCGAACGCCAGTATCAGTGGGAACAGACCATCGGCACGCTCAGCCGCCTCGAACTGCGGGTGAAAATGCTCTCGGGTCTGGCGATGAACATTACATTGCTGATCCAGCAATTGGCCGGCGTGATCATGATCGTCTTCGGCGTGTACCAGATCATCGCCGGCAACTTGAGCATGGGCGGTCTGATTGCCTGCTACATGCTCAGTGGCCGCGCGCTCAGCCCGCTGGCTTCGTTGTCCGGCTTGCTGACCCGTTACCAGCAAGCGCGGGTGACCATGGTCTCGGTGGACCAGATGATGGAGCTGCCGCAAGAACGCAACTTCGAAGAGCGCCCGCTGAGCCGCAAGGTGTTGCAAGGCGCCATCGAATGCCGGCAGATGAACTTCACTTACCCGAACCAACAGAACGCCGCGCTGAACAACATCAACCTGATCATCAAGCCGGGCGAGAAAATCGGCATCATCGGTCGCAGCGGCTCGGGCAAAAGCTCCTTGGCCAAACTGCTGGTAGGGCTCTATCAACCGGACGACGGCGCGCTGTTGGTGGACGGCGTCGACATCCGTCAGATCGACGTCAGCGAATTGCGCCACAACATCGGCTACGTCGCGCAGGACATCCAGCTGCTGGCCGGCACCCTGCGCGACAACCTGGTCTCGGGCGCGCGCTATGTAGAAGACGAAATGGTCCTGCAAGCCGCCGAGCTGGCCGGTGTGCATGAGTTCGCCCGCCTGCATCCGCAAGGCTATGAGCTGCAAGTCGGCGAGCGCGGGCAGAACCTGTCCGGCGGTCAGCGCCAGAATGTCGCCCTGGCTCGTGCGTTGCTGCTCAACCCGCCGATCCTGCTGCTTGACGAGCCGACCAGTGCCATGGACAACACCGGCGAGGAACGCCTCAAACAACGACTCGCCGCGGTGATCGAAAACAAGACCGTGGTGCTGGTCACGCACAGGGCATCGCTGTTGTCGCTGGTGGATCGCCTGATCGTCATCGACCGTGGACAAATACTCGCCGATGGCCCGAAAGCCGCCGTGATGGAAGCGTTGAAGAAGGGGCAGATCAGTGTTGCTTAAGTCGGGTTTCAAGGATTCGATCCGCCGTTACTTCAAAGGCTCCGAGTCGCTGCACGGCCAGCCACTTCCCGAGGTCAATAAAGCCCTTATCGAAGACGCCCCGCGCGTGGTGCGGCTGACGATCTGGGCGATCATCGGCTTCTTCGTGTTCCTGATGCTCTGGGCCAATTACGCGGTGATCGACGAAGTCACCAAGGGCGACGGCAAAGCGATTCCGTCGTCGAAGATCCAGAAAATCCAGAACCTTGAGGGCGGTATCGTCTCCGAGCTGTTCGTCACCGAAGGGCAGATTGTCGATGCCGGCGCGCCGCTGATTCGCCTGGACGACACGCGGTTTGCCTCCAACGTGGGTGAGACCGAAGCCGATCGACTGTCGATGCTGCTGCGCGTGGAGCGTTTGAGCGCCGAAGTCGATGACCGTCCGCTGAACTTCCCCACCGATGTGCTCAAGGCTGTTCCCGGTCAGGCCGCCAGTGAAGAGTCGCTGTACATCAGCCGTCGTCAGCAACTGCACGATGAGATCGGTGGTTTGCAGGAGCAGTTGATCCAGCGTCAGCAAGAGCTGCGCGAATTCACCTCCAAACAGTCGCAGTACCGCAATGGACTGGCGTTGCAGCGTCAGGAAATCAACATGTCCGAGCCGCTGGTGGCTCAGGGCGCGGTGTCGCCGGTCGAGGTTTTACGGCTCAAGCGGGCCGAGGTCGAAACCCGTGGGCAGCTCGACGCCACGACGCTGGCAATCCCGCGCGCCGAATCGGCAATCAAGGAAGTGCAGCGCAAGATCGACGAGACGCGCGGCAAGTTCCGCAGCGAAGCCCTGACCCAACTCAATGAAGCCCGCACCGACCTGAACAAGGCTCAGGCCACTGGCAAGGCGCTGGAAGACCGGGTCAGCCGGACGCTGGTGACCTCGCCGGTGCGCGGCATCGTTAACAAGTTGCTGGTGAACACCATTGGCGGCGTGATCCAGCCGGGCAGCGACCTGGTGGAAATCGTGCCGCTGGACGATACCTTGCTGGTGGAAGCGAAGATCCGCCCGCAAGACATCGCGTTCCTGCACCCAGGCCAGGAAGCGACGGTGAAGTTCACGGCGTATGACTACACCATCTACGGTGGGCTGAAGGCCAGGCTTGAGCAGATCGGTGCCGACACCATCACCGATGAAGACAAGAAGACCACGTACTACATCATCAAACTGCGCACGGATCGCAGTCACCTGGGGACGGATGAAAAGCCATTGCTGATCATCCCGGGGATGGTGGCTTCGGTGGATATCATTACCGGCAAGAAGACCGTGCTGAGCTATTTGCTCAAGCCGATTATCCGGGCCCGCGCCGAAGCGCTGCACGAGCGGTAGGAAGCTAGACCTGTGGCGAGGGAGCTTGCTCCCGCTGGGGCGCGAAGCGGCCCCCGTCTTTATCCCAAAAAAAGGGGGACTGCTACGCAGTCCAGCGGGAGCAAGCTCCCTCGCCACAGGTGACTCATCGTCTGTTCTGCCATATCGTTATTCATTAACGGTATTTAAATTTCAATTCTTATACCTATAAAGTCATCCACCTGCGTACCTGCCGACCAATCGGCGCGCCGCACGACACGAACCAACACGGGACCTCCGTGAGTTTCTTGATCGACGCGCGCGCCCTTGAGCGTGCCGTGCGTGGGAGTGATTTTTATGTCAGCCGTCTCTGCGTCACCCGCAATCGCGCCACAAACCTTCGACATTCGCCCGTTCAGCGGCGCTGTCGGTGCCGAAATCATCGGCCTGGACCTGTCCCGCCCGATCAATGATCAGGATTTCGCCCGCATCCACCGCGCGCATCTGGATCATCACGTCGTGGTGTTCCGCGACCAGCGCATTACCCCCGAGCAGCACATCGCTTTCAGCCGCCGCTTCGGCGTGTTGCAGATCCATGTGCTCAAGCAGTTCCTGCTGGCCGGTCACCCGGAAATCCTCATCGTTTCCAACATCATCGAAAACGGCCAATCCATCGGCCTCGGTGATGCCGGAAAATTCTGGCATTCCGATCTTTCCTATAAGGAACTGCCCAGCCTGGGTTCGATGCTGCACGCTCAGGAACTGCCCTCCGAAGGTGGCGACACGTTGTTCGCCGACATGCACAAAGCCTGGGACAACCTGCCCGAAGCACTGCGCAAAGCCGTCGATGGCCGCTCGGCGGCACACTCCTACACCGCGCGCTACAGCGAGACCAAATTCGAAGGCAACTGGCGCCCGACCCTGACGCCGGAGCAACTCGCCCAAGTCGCCGAAGTGGTCCACCCGATCGTCCGCACCCACCCGGAAAACGGTCGCAAGGCGTTGTTCGTCAGCGAAGGCTTCACCACCCGCATCGTCGGTTTGCCAGAAGACGAGAGCAAGCAACTGCTTGACGAGCTCTATGCCCACAGCGTCTTGCCGCAAAACACCTACCGCCATCAATGGCAGGCCCACGACCTGGTGTTCTGGGACAACCGCTCGCTGATTCACCTCGCCGCCGGATGCCCAAGCCATCTGCGCCGCAAGCTGTATCGCACCACCATCCAGGGCGACGCGCCTTTCTGATTTGTCGGAGAACTTCCATGTCCAAACGTCTTCCATTCGCGCCGCTGGCCGCTGCCATCGGTTTGGGTTTGAGCCTGATCGCCGGCAGCCTGGTGGCGCCGACCGCGGCCCACGCCGAAGGTGAAATCCGCATCGCCGAGCAGTTCGGCATCGTCTACCTGTTGCTCAACGTGGTGCGCGATCAGAACTTGATCGAGAAGTACGGCAAGCAGGAAGGCATCGACATCAAAGTCGACTGGACCCAGTTGTCCGGTGGCGCGGCGGTCAACGATGCGTTGCTCTCAGGCTCGATTGATATTGCCGGTGCGGGCGTCGGTCCGCTGCTGACCATCTGGGATCGCACCCATGGCAAACAGAACGTCAAGGCCGTCGCCTCCCTCGGCAACTTCCCGTACTACCTGGTGAGCAACAATCCCAAGGTCAAAACCATTGCGGACTTCACCGAAAAAGACCGTATTGCGGTGCCGGCGGTCGGTGTTTCGGTGCAGTCGCGCTTCCTGCAATACGCGGCCGCCAAGCAATGGGGTGACAAGGAATTCAATCGTCTCGACAAGTACACCATCGCCCTTCCGCACCCGGACGCCACGGCTGCGCTGATCGCTGGCGGCACTGAACTGACCGGTCATTTCTCCAACCCGCCGTTCCAGGATCAAGCGTTGGAAAACCCCAATGTGCATGTGGTGCTGAACACCTATGATCTGCTCGGCCCGAACTCGCCGACCGTGCTGTTTGCCACCGAGAAATTCCGCGATGAGAACCCGAAAACCTACAAGGCATTCGTCGAGGCACTGACCGAAGCGGCGCAATTCGCCCAGAAAGATAAAGGCGCCGCAGCCGACACTTACATCCGCGTCACCAAAGCCAAAATCGACCGCGCCGCACTGCTGAAAATCATCGACAACCCGCAGTTCGAATTCAGCGTCACGCCGAAAAACACTTACCCGTTGGCCGAATTCCTGTACCGCGTCGGCGCGATCAAAAACAAACCGGATTCGTGGAAGGATTACTTCTTCCAGGACGCCAAACCGCTGCAAGGGAGCTGATCGACATGAACGCCCCTTTGCAAGGCCACACGGTCAGCAAACCGAACGCGACAGCCCAGGCGCTGTTGTCGGTCGACAACGTCAGCCTCGAATACCGCACGCCTCAGCGGGTGGTTCGGGCGACACACCGCGTCAGTTTTGAAATCGATCCGGCGGACCGCTTCGTGCTGCTCGGCCCGTCGGGTTGCGGTAAATCGACGCTGCTCAAAGCGGTCGCCGGGTTCATTCAACCGTGCGAGGGCGAGATCCGGCTGCAAGGCCAGACCGTCCATGCGCCGGGACCGGACCGGATTGTGGTGTTCCAGGAATTCGATCAACTGCCACCGTGGAAAACCGTCAAACAGAACGTGATGTTTCCGCTGCTGGCCTCAAAAAACCTCAAGCGCAAAGAGGCCGAAGAGCGGGCGCTGCATTATCTGGACAAGGTCGGTCTGGCGGCGTTTGCCGATGCCTATCCGCACACCTTGTCCGGCGGCATGAAGGCGCGGGTGGCGATTGCCCGGGCGTTGGCGATGCAGCCGAAAATCCTGCTGATGGATGAACCCTTCGCCGCCCTCGATGCGCTCACCCGACGCAAGATGCAGGAGGAATTGCTGCTGCTCTGGGAAGAGGTGCGCTTCACGCTGCTGTTCGTCACGCACTCCATCGAAGAAGCGCTGGTGGTGGGCAATCGCATCCTGTTGCTGTCGCCGCATCCGGGGCGGGTGCGGGCCGAAGTCCACAGCCATCAATACGATTTGCACAGCCTCGGCGGCGTGGCGTTTCAAGAGTCGGCGCGACGGATTCATCGGCTGTTGTTCGATGAAGGTCAGTCGCCGGAAACCGAGCGTGAGCTGGATTTTTCCGACATTCGCATCGCTTATTGAGCCATTGAGAGGAGTGCCCGATGAGCCATTTATCATCTGCGCGTGAAGAATTCGAAACCGTTTTGCAGCCATTGACCAGCGTGCCGGTGGAGCGCGAATTACCGCTGGGCCAGCGCCTGTGGCAACAGGCCTGGCTGCGTAAAAGCCTGATCCTGATATTGCTCGCGGTGCTGTGGGAAGTGGTTGCGCGCATTCAGAACAACGACCTGCTGCTACCGAGTTTTCTGCAAACCGCCAGTGCGCTGTATGACGGATTGCTCAGCGGCGAGTTGCTGGCCAAAGTCTGGATTTCGCTGGTGGTGTTGCTCAAGGGCTACTTGATTGGCATTGTCCTGGCATTTGCCCTGACCACGTTGGCGGTGTCGACGCAGTTCGGGCGCGATCTGCTGAGCACCTTGACCTCGATGTTCAACCCGCTGCCGGCCATTGCGCTGTTGCCGCTGGCGCTGCTGTGGTTTGGCCTGGGGCAGAACAGCCTGATTTTTGTGCTGGTGCATTCGGTGCTCTGGGCCTTGGCGCTGAATACCTATGCCGGGTTTCTCGGCGTCTCGGAAACCCTGCGCATGGCCGGGCGCAATTACGGCCTCAAGGGGATGCGTTTTGTGCTGTTCATCCTGATCCCGGCGGCGCTACCGTCGATCCTTGCCGGGTTGAAAATCGGCTGGGCCTTCGCCTGGCGCACGCTGATCGCTGCTGAGCTGGTGTTTGGCGCGACCAGCGGCAAGGGTGGCTTGGGCTGGTACATCTTTCAGAATCGTAATGAGCTGTACACCGACAAGGTGTTTGCCGGGTTGGCGGTGGTGATCTTGATTGGGTTGCTGGTGGAGAACCTGGTGTTTGACACGCTGGAGCGGGTGACCGTCAAGCGCTGGGGGATGCAGCGGTAAGTGTTGCAGTGTCTTTGAAGGATGTTTGCTAGCATTGCGTCTGAGTCAACCAACCCCAAGACACGAGTGCTCAGCATGCAACTCCCGGACATGAACCTCTTGGTCGCCCTAGACGCCTTGCTCGATGAAGGCAGTGTGGTGGGCGCCGCGCGGCGGATGAACCTCAGCCCGGCGGCCATGAGCCGAACGCTCACGCGAATCCGCGAGGCCATCGGCGATCCGATTCTGGTGCGCGCCGGTCGTGGCCTGGTGCCGACGCCCAAGGCATTGGAGCTCCGCGAGCAAGTGCGCGACGTCGTGGAGCAGGCCGCGTTGCTGTTTCGCTCGGCCGATGCGGTGGAGTTGGGTTCGTTGCGTCGTCGGTTCAGCATCCGCGCCAATGACTTTTTCGTCGGCGTCTACGGCGGCAAGCTGTTTGACACCCTCGACCGCCAGGCGCCCCATTGCGAGCTGCGCTTCGTCCCTGAAGGCGATGGCGATGATGAAGCCCTGCGCGAAGGACGCATCGACCTGAGCATCAGCAACACCCGGCCGTTGACCCCGGAAGTAAAGGTGCAGAATCTGTTTTCCACTCATTTCGTCGGCCTGGTTCGCGAGGACCATCCGCTGTTCGACGAAGAGATCACGGCCGAGCGCTTCGCCGGTTTCTCCCACATCAGCATGTCCCGTCGCGGCATTGCTCGCGGGCCGATCGATACCGCACTCAATGCCCTTGGGCTGGAGCGACGGGTGGCGGTGATTGCACCGAGTTTCCACGCGGCGATGTTTGCGCTGCCGGATTCCGACCTGATTTTGCCGGTACCCAAGGAAGCGCTGTTGAGTGTGCGACGCCTGGGCTTGAAGCTGCGCTCGTTTACCCTGCCGGTTCCCTTGCCCACCCTGATGCTGACCCAGGCCTGGCACCCGCGTTTCGACAAGGACCCGGCCCATCGCTGGCTGCGTGAAACGCTCAAGGCGTGCTGTGACGAGACCTGGCTGGCCGCTCAACCATCTTGAAGTTCACTGGCAATCCCTGTGGGAGCGAGCCTGCTCGCGATAGCGGTATGACAGAAACATTGATGTTGGATGTGCTGCCGTCTTCGCGGGCAAGCCCGCTCCCACAGGGGTTTTGTATTGCTGCATCGGGCGCACTTATAACCTGCCAATAAGTCAATTTTCGTAAGGTCTCGCGCTTCTTAAAATGCTTCGGTATTCAAACCCCGGAGCTTGCATTCAATGACTTCCCTCACGGTCACGGCACCTCTCGCCGCGGCCAGTCCGGCCGCCGTTATGCCGCCCGCCTTCGGCCCGCGAATCATCATCGGTCTGGTGGGCGTGTTGCTGGCGGTGTTGGTGTCAGGCCTGAACGAGATGGTGACCAAGGTCGCGCTAGCCGATATTCGCGGCGCCTTGGCGATCGGCTATGACGAAGGTACCTGGCTGGTCGCCTGTTACACGGCAACCTCGGTCGCCGCCATGGCCTTCGCGCCGTGGTGTGCGGTGACGTTCTCGTTGCGGCGCTTCACCCTCTGCGCCATTAGCGCCTTCACCCTGCTGGGCGTGTTGTGCCCGTTCGCCCCGAATTACGAAAGCCTGCTGCTGATGCGTACCTTGCAAGGCCTGGCCGGGGGCGCGCTTCCGCCGATGCTGATGACCGTCGCGCTGCGCTTTTTACCGGCCAACGTGAAGCTTTACGGTCTGGCGGGGTATGCGTTGACAGCCACCTTCGGCCCAGGGCTCGGCACTCCTCTGGCCGGTTTGTGGACGGAGTACGTCGGTTGGCAATGGACCTTCTGGCAAATCATCGCGCCGTGCCTGATTGCCATGGCGGCCGTGGCTTACGGTCTGCCGCAGGATCCGCTGCGTCTGGAGCGCTTCAAGCAATTCAACTGGCGCGGCTTGCTGCTGGGGTTTCCGGCGATCTGCATGCTGGTGATCGGCATCCTGCAGGGCAATCGTCTGGACTGGTTCGAGTCGAGCCTGATCTTCGGATTGCTTGGTGGTGGGTTGTTGATGCTGGTGCTGTTTTTGATCAACGAATGGTCGCAGCCGATCCCGTTTTTCAAGATGCAGATGCTCGGCATCCGCAACCTGTCGTTCGCCTTGTTGACCCTGGCCGGGGTGCTGGTGGTCTTGCTGGCGGTGATCATCATTCCGTCCAGCTACCTGGCACAGGTCCAGGGTTATCGCCCGGTTCAGACCGCGCCGATCATGCTGCTGGCGGCCCTGCCACAGTTGATCGCGCTGCCGTTGGTGGCGGCGCTGTGCAACCTGCGCTGGGTCGATTGCCGCTGGGTGTTGGGGCTCGGCTTGAGCATGTTGGCGCTGTCGTGCATCGGTGGTTCGCAGCTGACGTCGGTGTGGATTCGCGACGATTTCTACGCACTGCAATGGCTGCAAATCTTCGGTCAACCCATGGCGGTGCTGCCGTTGCTGATGCTCTCGACCGGCAGCATCACGCCCATTGAAGGACCCTACGCCTCGGCCTGGTTCAACACCGTGAAAGGCCTGTCAGCGGTGGTCGCCACCGGAGTGATCGAGGCGTTGACCACGTCGAGGCTGCATTTCCATTCGACCATGCTGGTGGACAACCTCGGCAACTCCCCTCTGACCAACAGCGACAGTGCTGGCCTTGCCCATCGGCTGCATGAGCAGGCCGTGGTGCTGACGGCATCGGATCTTTATCTGTGCATGGCCGGCGTTGCGCTGGCGCTGATCCTGCTGATTTTCTGGCTGCCGACGCGGATTTATCCACCGCGCGCACCGACATGAACGCTTCACTGAAACAGAAGGTTTTTATGACGACTCAAACAAAGCAAAAAGTGGCTGTCGGCGTCGCCGCAGTGGTGGCGGTCGGCGTGCTGATTTATCTGCTGGCGCCAGGCGTTTTCGGCAAACGCACGCAGCAGAACACCAACGATGCCTTTGTCTCGGCGGACTTCACCTTGGTGGTGCCTCGCGTGGCGGGGTTCATCAAGGAAGTGCTGGTGGAAGACAACCAGCAGGTCAAGGCCGGCCAGTTGCTGGCGTTGATCGATGACCGCGATCTGCGTGCCGCCGCTCAAGCGGCCGACGCCGAAACGCTGGTGGCCAGGGCGCAACTGCAAAACGCTCGGGCAACCCTCGAACGCCAGGCGTCGGTGATCGCTCAGGCCCAGGCCACGGTGGTGTCGGCCAAGGCTGAAATGGCCTTCGCCGAGCATGAACTGAACCGCTATAACCACCTCGCCGGTGTAGGTGCCGGCACGGTGCAGAATGCTCAGCAAGCGCGCACACGCATCGATCAGGCCTCGGCGCGATTGGCCAACGTCACGGCGGTGCTGGCAGCGGAGCGTAAACAGGTGGAGATCCTCACCGCTCAGCGCGACGCGGCTGAAGGCGGATTGAAGCGGGCGCAAGCGGCACTGGAAATGGCCAGCTACGAGTTGTCTTACACGCGCATCGTTGCCCCTCAGGACGGCATGGTGGGCGAGCGGGCGGTACGGGTCGGCGCTTACGTGACGCCGGGCAGCAAAATTCTGGCAGTGGTGCCGCTGGCACAGGCTTACGTGGTCGCCAATTTTCAGGAAACCCAACTGACCGACGTGAAGCCTGGGCAGGATGTGCAAGTGCGTGTCGACAGCCTCGGTGGCGAAGTGTTGACGGGTCGCGTCGAGAGCATTGCGCCGGCCACAGGTGTGACGTTTGCGTCGATCAAACCGGACAACGCCACCGGCAACTTCACCAAGGTGGTGCAGCGAATTCCGGTGAAGATCGTTCTGGAACCGGGGCAGGCATTGGCCGAGCGGTTGCGGGTGGGGATGTCGGTGGAGGCGAGGATTGATACGGCTGGTGGGGCGACTGCGTCTGAGGTGGTTCAGCGATGAAGAGCTTTATTGACCGCACTGGCCTCTTCGCGGGCAAGCCCGCTCCCACAGGGGATTTCCTTTTGGACAGGGATTGTGTGCAGTGCACCGATTCAATGTGGGAGCGGGCTTGCCCGCGAAGAGGCCGGTGGTCGCAAATAATCCTCTGTGTCTTGTTGCTCGGAAGTCTTTCAGCCTGCACCGTCGGCCCGGACTTCCAGAAACCTCAACCACAACAAATCACCGAATGGTCAAAACCATCAAAAGCCGCCGCCAGCGAAGCGGTCCCCACCGACATGAACGAACGCTGGTGGGACGTCTTCAACGACCCGAAACTCTCGGCCCTGACCCAGCGCGCCCTGACCGATAACCTCGACCTGAAACTCGCCAGCAGCCGCTTGCAGCAAAGCCGAGCGGCGCGTCAGGTCATCACGGCCGACCGTTACCCGAATACCGCCGCCACCGGCAGCTACGGGCGCAAACGCAACAGCGGCGAAGGCCTGAACGACCCATCGGGCCACAACGGCGACTCTGCCTTCAACCTCTGGGACGCCGGTTTCTCCGCCTCCTGGGAACTGGATTTCTGGGGCCGTGTGCGCCGCGAAACCGAAGCCGCCGACGCGACCCTGGAAGTCGCGGAAAACGATCGCCGTGGTGTGCTGTTGTCGGTGCTCGCCGAAACGGCTCAGGACTACATTCAACTGCGCGGTGTGCAAAGCACCCGGGCCGTCACCCAGGAAAACCTCGATGTCGCACGACACAGCCTGAAACTGTCGCAGCTGCGTCTCGCTGATGGTGTCGCTACCGACCTGGATGTCGCCGAAGCAGCGGCCCAGGTCGCGGCCATCGAATCGCGACTTCCTGCACTTGAGCAGCGCCAATCACAATTGATCAACGCGCTGAGCCTGTTGATGGGCGAACCACCCCAAGCACTGTCCGCCGAGTTATCCACAGACGCCCCCGTGCCGCAAACCCCGCGTCAGGTCGCCATCGGTTTGCCGTCGCAACTGGCTGAACGCCGCCCGGACATCCGCCAGGCCGAAGCCCGCCTGCATGCCGCTACCGCGAGCATCGGCGTGGCCAAGGGTGACTTCTATCCGCGGATCACCCTGTCGGGCAACCTGGGCTCCCAAGCCATGCAACTGAGCGACTTCGGCCCCTGGGGCTCGCGCTCATTCGGCATCGGCCCGCAGTTCAGCCTGCCGCTATTCGACGGTGGCCGCCTGCGCGGCGTCCTCAATTTGCGCGAGGCACAGCAACAGGAAGCCGCCATCGCCTACCAGCAAACCGTCCTGCGCGCGTGGCATGAAATCGACGATCAACTGCGCGCCTACTACGCCAGCCAACTGCGCCGCGATAGCCTCGCCGAAGCCGTGCGCCAAAACCAGATCGCCCTGCGCACCGCGCAGCAGCAATATGTGGAAGGGGTGGTGGACTTCGTCACCGTCCTCACGGTGCAAGGCGCGCTGCTGGCGACTCAGGAGCAGTTTGTGGAGAGCTCGACCGGGGTGTCGCTGGCGATGGTGGGTTTGTATAAGGCGTTGGGTGGGGGATGGGAGTCGGTGTATCCGTTGGCTAGTGTCGTTACCAATAATCCCGTTTGATGGCAGGGGGCTTTCATGTGTTCTGTTGAAGGCGATGTAGAAATATCCCACGCCGGCGCGTAGTTGACCCGCCTGATTGCCGAATGTCGTTGGTCGTTGGTCGTTGGTCGTAAAGCCAGCATCGACGACGGCGCTGCCGCTGTCCTACAGTGATTGCAGGCTTCAAGGATTTTTACCGGCAGTCTCGAGGGGAGGCAATGCAGGCGCGCAGAGAAATGCCAATTGACGGCACCCAAGGCCCGCACGAGGCTCCCGGCACCTGGGCGATTGTTCAGCGAATGCTGCGATGGGCACGGGAGCACTGGCTGTTGCCGATCCTGGCTTTGGCCGCGCTGGTGCGTTTCTACGACCTGACGGCGGCGGCTATCTGGGGTGATGAAGGTTCCAGCCTGCTGCTGAGCCAGTATTCTCTGGGCGGGATCTGGCTGCACGCGGCCCACGACGTACACCCGCCGCTGTATTTCATGCTGCTGCACGGCTGGGTCGAATTGTTCGGCGACGGTATCTTCTCGATCCGCTGTCTCAGCGCATTGCCGGGGATCGCCACGGTGTGGCTCGGCGTATGGCTGATGGACTTGCTCGCCACTCGACGCGCCGCGCTGCTCACCGGGTTCCTGCTGGCGCTGCTGCCCACGGCAGTGCGTTACAGCCAAGAAGTGCGGATGTATTCGCTGCTGGGCCTATGGCTGCTCGGCGCGACGATTGCGTTGGTCTACTGGATCCGCCACCCCCGGCGCACACGCTATCTGGTGGTGTACGTGCTACTGATGAGTGCCGCGTTCTACACCCATTACTTCACCGCCCTGTGCGTGCTGTGCCACTGGTTGTATCTGGGGTTGATTCGCCTGCAGCCAGGTTATCGCTTGCGGCATATCCAACGTCCCGGCTGGTGGCTGGCGAACGCGGCCATCGTCCTGTTGTACCTGCCGTGGGTGCCGAGCCTGATCGATCTGATCCAGCACATGGATCAGCTCAAGGCCAATGGCGATGTCGGGTGGGAAACCCCTGTCACGTTCGGCTCGCTGCCTTCGATGATCTGGTCGTTCGTGATCCAGGATGACGGCGAGAATCTGCCGATGCCGATTTTCATCACGATGCCCTTGGCGTTGCTGGCCTTGATTTGGGTGGCGCTGGCGCGGGATCGCAGTGTGATTCGTGGCAGTGCGCTGGTGGTGATCTACACCGTTTTGCCGTTGCTGCTGGTATTTGCGGTGTCGTTTATCTCGCCGGTGTTCATCGAGCGTTACCTCACCGCGTACGCCCTTGGTCTGCCGATGATTGTCGCGCTGGCCATTGATCGCCTGTACGGCGTTTTTCGGGTGCTGGCCGTGTTTGTGCTGGTGCTGTTTGTCGGCGTCGAGCTGGTGGGCCTGAACAACAACGCCACGGTGGATACCAACGATCAGATCAATGTCATGGTCAACTACGTGAATCAACACTTTGTTGCGGGGGACCGGATCGTCACCAGCGACATGCTGTGGTACCTCAGTTACGTGTATTACAACCGCACCGACGCCAAGCCGCTGCTGTACACGCCGCCGTTGGCCAGTGGCGCTTCTAGCCGGCCGAATGCGTATGGATTCGGCACGCTGGTGACCCCGGACATTTATCTCGACAGCCTCGACAACCTGCCCAAAGGCACGGGACGCGTGTGGTTGATCGGCACCGTCGGTGTGCCGGACGAGTTCGCGCCCTTACCCGCAGGCTGGCAGAGCGTTGGCGAAACGCAGGCGGGAGGTGCCAATGCGCGCTTGTTCGTGTGGCATTGAGTTAGTAAAAATCACGTTTTTCAGATGATTTAGGGTTCGGGCCGGAACAAGTTCACCAACACCACTACAACTTGAAGGAAATCTCCGACGGGATTACCGGACGATGGTGTTTGTAGGGACGGTCAAAAGATCGCAGCCTCGTTTCACTCGACAGCTCCTACATTGGAATGCGATCCCCTGAAGGAGCTGTCGAGTGAAACGAGGCTGCGATCTTTTTGGACCATCAGGATTTGGACGACAAATCCGCCATCCCCTTGAGCAACTCGATCGGCAGCGGAAAGACGATCGTCGACGTCTTGTCCCCGGCAATCGAACTCAACGTCTGCATGTAGCGCAACTGCATCGCCCCCGGTTGACGCCCCAGCATCTCGGCCGCTTGCATCAGTTTTTCCGAAGCCTGCAATTCACCCTCGGCGTGAATCACCTTGGCCCGCCGTTCCCGCTCGGCTTCGGCCTGTTTGGCGATGGCGCGGACCATCGATTCGTTAAGGTCCACATGCTTGATCTCGACATTCGCCACCTTGATGCCCCAGGCATCGGTCTGGGCGTCGAGCACTTGCTGGATATCAATGTTCAGCCGTTCCCGCTCGGCCAGCAGCTCATCGAGTTCATGTTTACCGAGCACGGCCCGCAACGTGGTCTGGGCCAATTGGCTGGTGGCCATGAGGAAATCTTCGACCTGGATGATGGCTTTCTGTGGATCAAGCACGCGGAAATACAGCACGGCGTTGACCTTGACTGAAACGTTGTCGCGGGTGATCACGTCTTGTGGCGGCACGTCGAGCACCACGGTGCGCAGATCGACGCGAACCATTTGCTGGACCACCGGAATCAGCAGGATCAGGCCAGGGCCTTTGACTTGCCAGAAGCGCCCGAGCTGGAACACCACCCCGCGCTCGTATTCGCGCAGGATGCGGAAGGTCGACCCCGCCAGCGCGATCAGCAGTAACAGCAGCGCGGCAAATCCCAGTTGCAGGCCCATGTCTATTCTCCCTTCGACGCCGCATCAGCCGCGGCCACTTTCAGCAGTAATCCCTTGCGTGCCACCACCCGGACCTTTTGCCCCGGTTGCAGCGGCGTGCTGCTGAGCACTTGCCACTGTTCGCCTTGCAGGTGCACCCAGCCGTTACAGGCATTGTCGGCTTGCAACGAAATCACCGGCGTCACGCTGCCCACAAGTCCGGCATCGCCACTGACGTTGTGGCGTGGTCGGGTTTTCAGGGCGTGGAGCAGCAGGAAGATCAACAGCAGCGCACTGATCAGTCCGAGGCCGATCATCAACGGCACAGGCACTTCAGTGTTGGTCAGGATCACCGCGCCGATGACGAACATCACAATGCCGCCCAGCCCGATCACGCCGTAATTGGGCAGCGCCGCCTCGGCGATCAGGAATGCTATGCCGAACGTGATAAGCCAGATCCCCATGGGGTTGGGGGCCAGCAAGACAACGGTGTCCGCCGCGAAGACCGATCCGCTTAAGGCCAACAGCAGCGCAACTGCACAGCAACGAATGTTCACGCGACCCTCCGGGAGAGTCATTGATGGTTCTTTATACAGTCTAGCTGAGCTGTGGGTTGTACGAATTTTGACCAGTTGTTGGCCTTGCCCCGGCGGGCGGATTTCTCTCCGGAATGCGACAGCAGGCCTAGACTTTCAGTACGAAGAAACGTGTTAACCATCGTCCGCCCAACGTTGTTGCGG
The DNA here is from genome assembly GCF_059695905.1 of Pseudomonas sp. LBUM1663. Classification (NCBI taxonomy): domain Bacteria; kingdom Pseudomonadati; phylum Pseudomonadota; class Gammaproteobacteria; order Pseudomonadales; family Pseudomonadaceae; genus Pseudomonas; species Pseudomonas sp. LBUM1663. The sequence continues at coordinate 169,980 of NZ_CP166792.1, forward strand.
ACACCGAGGTGCATCATGCGTATGGCAAGAACACTGCTGAACAGCCTGGAGAAGGCGCACTGCGAATATGACATCGTTTCCCACCCGCACTCGGCCAGCAGCCTTGAAACCGCGCGGCTTGCGGGCATTCCTGCCGAACGGATGGCCAAGTCGGTGATCCTCGACGACCACCACGGGCACTACTTGATGGCCGTGCTGCCCGCCAGCCGGCACCTGGACCTGAGCAAAGTGCGCAGCAGCGGTGAATGGCAAGTCTCCCGGGAAAGCAACCTGCCGCGCCTGTTCGACGATTGTGAACGCGGCGCCGTGCCGGCCCTGGGCGAAGCTTATGGCCTGGACGTGGTCATCGATCCGCTACTGACCCGGCAGAAAGACATTTACGTGGAAGCCGGCAACCACATCAATCTGCTGCACATGAACGTGCCAGAGTTTCTGAAAATGGTGCCGCACGCCGAGGTGCGTGAGTTGAGCCAGTGAGTTTTGCGGCGTCAGTGATACCGTCATCGCGGGCAGGCTCGTTCCCACAGTTGACCGCGAGTCCCTGTGGGAGCGAGCCTGCTCGCGATTGACTGCGCAGCAGTCACCCAATCATCTGCCATCAATAGGAGCCCACCATGGAATCCCCAACCCACAGCCTCCCTTCCCTGTTCAAACAACTCGGCCTGGACAGCGACCCGGTCAGCATCGACCAATTCATCGCCACCCATTCACCGCTCAAACCGGAACTGCATCTGGCAGACGCGTTTTTCTGGACCAAGAGTCAGGCGGACTTTTTGCGGGACGAGATTCTGGATGATGCAGATTGGGCGGAGGTGGTGGATCAACTGGATGTGCTGATGAGGAAGGGGCGGGGGGTGTAACTACCTGAGCGCAAAACCTTGTCACAGCTTTTCTGAAAGGTGTTACCTGAGCTGAAGTAGCTTTCATGGCGTTGAGTCCAACCATGAGACCGAGTCATGCAATGTGTTTTGGCAGAAAGAGTCATCAGTATCTCTGAACTCGCGAAAAACCCAGGTGCTATGGTGCGTGAGGCGCAATACGGGCCTATTGCGGTGATTGAAAACAATCAGATCAAGGCCTATCTGGTTTCGGCAGAGCTTTTTGAAACGATGCTGGTGCGTCTGGGTGATTTCAACCTGGTGTCCGGTTGAATGTCGTAAAACTGTACGTCCGGTCACAGAATTGTTTCAAAACTTGACCAGCTTTCCCCTCCAATGCCATATTGATAGTTAGCAAACTAACAGTGTGCATTTCCCCTCGTGCCGAAAAACCTCGACGCTCTCCAGATGAACATCAGCAGCTCCATGGTGGTGGCCGCCAGGCATTGGCGGAAGATCTGCCAGACCACGCTGGTCAACTATGGGATTTCCGAAGCCTGCGCCGTCCCGCTGTTGATGATCGGGCGTCTGGGCGAGGGTGTGCGGCAGGTGACGGTGGCGCAGGCGGCGGGGATGGAGAGTCCGTCGCTGGTGCGTCTGCTCGATCAGCTGTGTCATGCCGGCTACGTTCGTCGCACCGAAGACGTCCATGACCGCCGCGCCAAATGCCTGAGCCTGACGGAAACCGGTCGGGAGCTGGTGCAGGCAGTCGAGATCGAGCTAGTGCGTTTGCGCAATGAAGTGCTCGAAGGGATCGACCGCAGTGATCTGGAAGCGACGCTGCGGGTGCTGAGAGCCTTTGAAGCGGCCAACCCGCCGTCGGTGGCCAACCCTTGAGCGGATTTTTCACCGGCGTTCCTCCGGCGCGGGACTGGTTTTACGGAGTGCGCACGTTCGCGGCGTCGATGATTGCGCTGTACATCGCCATGCTCATGCAAATGCCGCGTCCGTATTGGGCGATGGCCACGGTGTATATCGTTTCCAGTCCGTTTGTCGGTCCCACCAGTTCCAAGGCGTTGTACCGAGCTGTCGGCACCCTACTCGGTGCGGCGGCAGCGGTTTTTTTCGTGCCGATGTTTGTCCAGAGCCCCTATGTGCTGGTGGTGGTGATTGCGCTGTGGACCGGGACGTTGCTGTTCCTGTCTTTGCATCTGCGCACGGCCAACAGTTATGCGCTGATGCTCGCCGGTTACACCTTGCCGCTGATCGCCCTGCCGGTAGTGGATAACCCGTTGGCGGTCTGGGACGTGGCGGAAGCGCGAACCGAAGAAATCTTTCTCGGCATCGCGGTGGCGGCCGTGGTCGGTGCCATGTTCTGGCCCCGGCGGCTGGCGCCGGTGTTCAACGATTCGGTGAACAAATGGTTCGCCGATGCCTCGACTTACAGTCTGCGTTTCCTCAGCCGCAACGTGCAACCTGAGGAAGTCAGCGCCTTGCGCTCTGCGATGGTGGCGACGTTCAACAGCCTGGAATTGATGATCGGCCAGCTGCCCCACGAAGGCGCGCGGCCGCAGACGGTGCGCAATACCAAAGAGCTGCGCGGACGGATGATCCACCTGCTGCCGGTGATCGATGCCCTCGACGACGCGCTCTACGCCCTTGAACGCAGAACGCCCGAGCTTGTGGATAAGTTCGCGCCGCTACTGACTGCGACCACCGAATGGCTGAATCACAAGGATGCCGACCTCGGCCGCTGGCAAACGCTGAGAAATCAACTTGAGGCCTTACAACCGTCCGCCGAAGCGCTGGATGACCGTAAGCAACTGCTGTTTTCCAACGCCCTGTATCGCCTCGGCGAGTGGATCGATGTGTGGCAAGACTGCCGCAGCCTGCAATACGCCATTCAGTGCGAAAGCCAGGACAGTTGGCGCGCGGTGTATCGGCATTGGCGCCTCGGTCGCCTGTCACCGTTTCTCGACCGTGGGCTGATGCTCTATTCGGCGGCGTCCACGGTGACCGCAATCATCGTCGCCTCGGTGCTGTGGATTCTGCTTGGCTGGACCGATGGCGGTTCCGCGGTGATTCTGGCGGCGGTGGCGTGCAGTTTCTTCGCCTCGATGGACGATCCGGCGCCACAGATTTTCCGGTTCTTTTTCTGGACCGCGATGTCGGTGGTGTTCGCCAGTCTTTATCTGTTCCTGGTCCTGCCCAACCTACATGACTTCCCGATGCTGGTGTTGGCGTTTGCCGTGCCGTTCATTTGCATCGGCACCCTGACGGTCAAGCCACAGTTTTACCTGGGCATGCTGCTGACCCTGGTCAACACCTCGTCGTTCATCAGCATTCAAGGCGCTTATGACGCGGATTTTCTCAGCTTTGCCAACTCCAACCTCGCCGGCCCCGTCGGCTTGCTGTTTGCTTTTGTCTGGACCTTGATCGCCCGGCCGTTCGGTGCGGAACTGGCGGCCAAACGCCTGACCCGTTTCAGCTGGCGCGACATTGTCAGCCTGACCGAGCCGGCCACGCTGGCCGAACACCGGCACCTGGGCGTGCAGATGCTCGATCGCCTGATGCAGCATCTACCGCGCCTGGCCATGACCGGACAAGACACCGGCATCGCGCTGCGGGAGGTGCGCGTAGCGCTGAACCTGCTCGACTTGCTGGCTTACACGCCGCGAGTGCTCGGCGCCCCGCAAGTGCTGCTGCATCAAGTGGTGGCCGAGGTTGGCGAGTACTTCAAGGCCTGCCTCAAGGCCGGCGAGCGATTGCCGGCACCGAGTCCGCTGTTGATGACCCTCGACCGCACCCGCCGCGCCCTCAGCACCGACTGCGATGACGGCGCGCGTCTGCACCTGTTGCATGCCCTGAGCGGTCTGCGCCTGTCGCTGCTGCCAGGGGTGGAATTCGTCGCCTCGGGCGAACTCGATGAACCGCTGCCCCATGGCATCGATGGAGCGCCTTTATGATCGGTGATCTGGATATCAGCGGGGTGTTCCTGCCCACGCTGCTGGTGCTGATGGGCATTACGTATCTGTTGTTCCTGTTGGTGCACGGGTTGCTGACGCGCCTGCACTTTTACCGTCTGGTCTGGCACCGGGCATTGTTCAACGTGGCTCTCTACGCCTTGCTACTTGGCGCTGTGGACTCACTCAGTCGATACCTGATGACATGAAAAAGCCTTTTTTGACCCTCGGCCGCGTGGTCCTGACCCTGCTGATCGTGACCTTCGCCGTCGTCGTGGTCTGGCGCATGGTGATGTATTACATGTTCGCGCCCTGGACCCGGGACGGGCACATCCGTGCCGACATCGTGCAGATCGCGCCGGACGTCTCCGGGCTGATCCAGAAAGTGCAGGTGCGTGACAACCAGTTGGTCAAACGTGGGCAGGTGCTGTTCAGCATCGACCAGGACCGATTCAAACTGGCCTTGCGTCAGGCGAAAGCGGCGGTCGCTGACCGTCAGGAAACCCTGGCCCAGGCGCAACGGGAAGCCAAGCGTAACCGTGGCTTGGGTAATCTGGTGCCGGGCGAGCAGCTGGAAGAAAGCCAGTCGCGGGTCGCTCGCGCCGAAGTGGCCTTGATGGAAGCCCAAGTGGCAGTGGACAGCGCCCAGCTCAACCTCGACCGCTCGACCATTCGCAGCCCGGTGGACGGTTACGTCAATGACCGCGCACCGCGTGCGCAGGAATTCGTCACCGCCGGGCGTCCGGTGTTGTCGGTGGTGGACAGCAATTCGTTTCATATCGACGGCTATTTCGAAGAAACCAAACTCGACGGCATTCATGTCGGCCAATCGGTCGACATTCGAGTGGTCGGCGACCGCGCGCGTTTGCGCGGTCATGTGGAAAGCATCGTCGCCGGCATCGAGGACCGAGACCGCAGCAGCGGCAGCAATCTGCTGCCCAACGTCAATCCGGCGTTCAGCTGGGTGCGCCTGGCCCAGCGGATTCCGGTGCGGATTGCCTTCGACGACGTACCGGCGGACTTCCGCATGATCGCCGGGCGCACCGCCACGGTATCGATCATGGAAGACCAGCCGCAGGAGCCCGCGAAATGAGCAGGGCCTCGGGTTTGGCCGTCGTCGGATTAGGCGTGTTGCTGTCGGCCTGTCAGGTGGTCGGGCCGGATTATCATCTGCCGGACGAGGCGGCCATCCACCGTGAAGACTTGCAGGGCAACTTGGCGGTGAACGGTAAAAACGTCGTTTCGGCCCCGGTGCCCGCCGATTGGTGGCGCCTGTATCAGGATCCGCGCCTCGATCAACTGGTGCAGCAGGCCATGGTCACCAATACCGATTTACGCGTGGCGGCGGCGAGCCTTTCCCGGGCCCGCGCTCAGGTTGACGAAGCGCAGGCGGCGGGCGGCTGGAGCGGCGGTGTGAAGATGGGCGCCCAGCGTTTGCAGGAGTCCGGTGAAGCCTTCTTGCTGCCGGAGAAAGTGCCGGTGGCCAACGTCGGCGACATTGGCATTACCACCTCGTATCAGTTCGACCTGTTTGGCACGTTGCAGCGCGGTATCGAAGCGGCCAAAGCCAATGCCGACGCGACTCAGGCTGCCGCCGATACCGCACGCATCACCTTGGTAGCGGATGTGGTCCGGGCGTACACCCAAGTGTGCGCGGCCAATGAAGAACGGGAAATCGCCCAGCATTCCCTCGACCTGCAAGCCCAAGGCACGACCCTGATCCAGCGTCTGCGCGACGCCGGGCGCGGCGATGAAACACAGGTCACTCGCTCGCAAACCCAATTCAAATCCTTGCGCGCCGACATGCCGCGTTATGAGGCCGCACGTCAGGCCGGGTTGTTCCGTTTGTCGATGCTGTTGGCCAAACCGGTCGATCAGTTGCCGGATGGGACTGCCACCTGCAACGAACTGCCGAAAATCACTCAATTACTGCCCGTCGGTGACGGCGCCACCTTGCTCAAGCGCCGCCCCGATGTGCGCCAGGCTGAACGCCGCCTGGCCGCCGCGACCGCCGGCATCGGCATTGCCACGGGCGAGTTGTACCCGGACATCAGCATCGGCGCGACGGTCGGCACCGTTGGTATCCTTGAAAACCTCGGCAAACCGGCAACCAACCGCTGGGGCTTCGGTCCGTTGCTGACCTGGACCGTGCCGTCCAACGGTTCCCGGGCGCGAATCCGTGAGGCAGAAGCGACGACCCAAGGCACGCTGGCGCATTTCGACGGCGTGGTGCTCAACGCCATCCGCGAAACCCAGACCAGCCTGGCGCAGTACTCCGCGCTGCTGCAACGCCGCGATGCGCTGGCCGATGCCGAACAATCGGCACAACTGGCCGCCGACCAGACCCACCGCTTTTTCCAGGCCGGTCGCGCATCGTTCCTGGCGGACCTGCAAGCGACCCGCACCTACACCGATGTGCGGGCGCAATTGGCCTCCGCGAACACGCAAGTTGCCATGAGCCAGATCGATCTGTTCCTCGCCTTGGGCGGCGGCTGGGAAAGCGGACGAACGCAAGCGTCACGGCCCGGCAAACCCTGAGGCCGTTGCTATGCTTTGATTTGATGAGGTCGCGCGTCGGGCTCATCAATCAAGGCTCGTGTTGGTCATGGGGATCTAATAATGAAAAACCCTTATGCTCCCGGCTTCTGGTGCGCTATTGCGGCATTGGTTTTGCTGTCGGCCACCTATTTCTACGGCATCATGCTGGCCCACCAGATCGACAAGGCTTTGGTGTTCCTCGACAGCGCAGCCGCGCTGATTGCGGTGATGGCAATCGTCGTGGTGGCCTGGGCTTCAGTCCAGGGCCAGCGCATCAAGAAAAGACAACTCGAACAAGGCAAGACCCTGGTGCTGATCTGGGACACCAAGGTGGCTTTGCGTCGCGTCGAAACGGTGTTCGACCGCTATTTCTGGGGCAGTTACTGGCAACCGGGGCGCACGTTCCAGGAAGTCATGGGCGAACTCACCGGCACGCCGCTGGAAAAAAGTCTCGAGACCCTTAAAAAGCAATGCCTGGCCTTGGATAAACAGGTTTCAGAAGACGGCCGGCACTGGCTCAGCAACGCCAGAGAACTCTCCGATGTCGCCACTGCCATGGCCCGCGAACGTTATCAGCTGGATTTCTGCGACCCGCGTGCGGACGTGACGGGCGGGGCGGTCATTAATCGCGATTTTGAAGTGCTGGTGTATACCTGGACGGCGCGGCTGAAAAGCTTTGATCATCAGCTGGATGAGATTGAGGTCCAGTATTCATGAGCCTGTGTTGTCGGGTCTGACGTCTTCGCGAGCAAGCCCGCTCCCACATTTACCGCGTCCTTATCCAGCGACTCGGTGAAATGTGGGAGCGGGCTTGCTCGCGAAGGCAGTCTAATGACCACTGAAACTCTCGACCCCTGTCAGTGGTCCACAAGCATCAGGGTTCTCTAGACACTCTTTAACCTTTAAACATTGGGCCGCCCGGTGCGCCTGATGCTAATCTCCCTCGCACTTTCAGCGCAGTCGTGACCGCAACCCGTCATGGGTTCAGGGAAGACGACCACATTTTCAACAACGGACATTGATCGGGTAATTCATGAATAAATCAGCAGGCGTGCTTCTTGGAATCGTCGTTGCCATCGGTGCAATCAGCGCTGGTGGAGCCTGGTACACCGGCACCAAAATCGAAGGCGTACTAAACACCTCGATCGCCGACGCCAACAAAGAGCTGAAAGCCGCGCTGGTCGGTTCCAATGGCACGGCATCGCTGGAACTGGTCTCTCTGGAGCGTCACATTTTCAGCAGCACCGCGCACTACCGCCTCAAGGGCGAAGGCGAAATGTTTGGCGAAGCGCCGGTCGAGTTACTGTTCGTCGACCGCCTCGAACACGGCCCGCTGCCGTTCTCGCGCCTGATGTCGCTGAAATGGTTGCCGGTCATGGCCACCAGTCATTACGAACTGGAAAGAACCCCGACGACGGAAAAATGGTTTGCCGCCGCCAAGGACCAATCGCCGCTCAAGGGCCTGGTCAATATCGGTTACGACAACTCCACCAACGGCACCCTTGAATTGCTGCCGCTGGACGTCGCGCTGGATGACAAGTCCAACTTGAAATTCTCCGGTCTGAACCTCGACGTCGCCGCCAGCGCCCAGGCGCAGAAGGTCAAGGCCAACGGCTACATGGACAGCATGACGTTGACCACGGTGGCTGAAGACCAGACGCCGGTGAAGGTCGAACTGAACGGCCTGACCGTGGCCAGTAACCTGACCAAAAGCCCCTACGGCTATTACATCGGCGACAACACCCTGGAGCTGACCGACAGCAAAACCACCTTCGGCGCCAAGCAATCGATTCTGGGTTTCAAGAAATTTGAAATGAAGAACCTGACCGAGGAAACGGGCACCAGTGGTTCGGGGCGTGCGGATTACAAGGTTGGCGAAGTGTCGCTGAATGGCAAGGCTGTCGGCTCGGCGCAGATGGCCATGAGCCTGAAAAACCTCGACATGCCGGCGGCCATGGCCTTGATGCAGATTTACCAGACCAAACTGCAGCCTTACGAAAAGGCTGCCGCTGAAGCCGCTGCCGCCGGTGAGCCGGCCCCGGAACTGGTCTTGACCCCGGAAGAAGAGGCGCAGGTCAAAACCGGCCTGGAAAAACTGCTCGCCGCTGGCCCGCAGGTGGCCCTGGAGAATCTGTCGTTCAAATCCACCAACGGTGAAAGCCGCGCCAACCTGGTGCTCGACCTGACCAAACCGAAGTCCATGGACCTGCCGCCAGACCAACTGACCCAACAGCTGATTGCACTGCTGGATTTCAATCTGAAAGTGTCCAAGCCAATGCTCGTTGACCTGCTCACCGTGCAATCGGAAATTGAGGGTCAGACTGACGCCAAGCTCGTTGCCGATCAGGCGACGGCGACTGCGGACATGTTCAGCAGCATGGCGGTCGGCACGCAATTGGCCAAACTGGAAGGCAACGACATCGTCACCCAGTTGCACTACGCCAACAATCAGGTGGAATTCAATGGCCAGAAAATGACAGTTGAACAATTTGTCGGCTTCGTGATGAGCAAGCTTGGCGGCGTTGCACCGATTCAGTAAAAACGCTCGCTTCAATGGAACGCCCGGCCTCTGCCCTACGCAGAGGCCGGGCGTTTTGCTGTCGGGCGTTTAAAACCTAATCCACGACCCGAATCAACAGCCATGCCTCATCCACCGGCAGCGGTTGTTTCATTCGTTCAGCGAGCATCGCCATTGCTCGCTCTTTTTCGCAGGCAACTGCCGCCGCAACCACGCCGTTCTTGCTGAACAGGCCGATAAAGGGTGGATGGTCAGGGTCACCCTTGAACTCGACTTCGTCCCAGGCTTCGGCATGTCCGAGGTAGTCGTAGTTTTTGCCGAAATGCCAGGTCCAGAAATACGGTACGTCGAGATAGTGTTCGTCGCCGCCCAGCATGTTCGCCGCGGCGATCCGCGCCTGTTGCTGGGCCAGGCGCCAGTGCTCGATCCGTTGTGGCTGGCCGTTGAGCGGGAAGGTCGCGATATCACCCGCCGCCCAGAGCCCTTCGGCCACGCGCATGCCGCCGTCTGCCAGCAGTGAACGGTCTTTTTCCTTGGGCAGGTCGGCAAACGGTTCCGTTGCCGGGCTGACACCGATCCCGACCAACACCAGATCGGCTGGCAAACGTTGACCGTTGTTCAGTTTCACCGCGTCGACCTTGTCCGTGCCTTCGATCTGTGCGGCTTCGCCATCGGTATGAAACACCACGCCGTTGGCTTCATGCAGGGCGCGAATCGCCTTGCCGACCGCCTCGCCGAACTGCTTGGCAAACGGCACCGCGTGACGGGCCAGCACGGTGACCTCCAAACCGTATTGGCGCAGGGCCGACGCGGACTCCAGGGCAATGAAGCTGTCGCCGATGATCACCGCCCGTTGGCCGGGTTTTGCAGCGTTCAGAATCCGCGTCGCCTGATCCTTGGAGCGCAGCAAAAAGACTTGTGGCAAGTCGGCGCCGGGGAGCTTGAGGGAGTTGGGTTTGCCGCCGGTCGCGAGTAACGCAGCGTCATAGGTCAGTGACTGACCGTCGGCCAGGCGCAGTGTTTTGTTGGCCGTATCCAGGCTCGCCACTTCACCGTTTATTCGCTCGATGCGCTGCTCGCGGTAAAAGCTTTCCTCTCGTAGCGGCGGGATTTCTGCTGGTGGCATTTCCCCGGCAATCACGAATTTGCTCAGCACCGTGCGGTCGTAACCGGCATCGGCTTCACGGTCGATCAATACGACGCGGCCGCCGAAGCCTTTCTCGCGCAATGCCGCCGCCCCCGCCGTGCCGGCGGCACCGGCACCGACGATCACAAACGTGCGCTCATCATCGGCCGGCGGGGTGTGGGGATCCGATAGCGGCTGATCGTCGACCCAGACCTCGTCATCGCGCATTTCCAGGGGGTAACGCTTGAGACTGTCCAGAGACGGCGGTTCACACAACCCGCCATCCTCGATCCGATACGCGGCCTTGTGCCACGGGCAGATCAGGCGCCCATGACACAGCGCACCCTCGGCCAGCGGGGCCCCGGCGTGGGGGCATTCGCCTTGATAGGCGCGCAATTGATCGCCGACCCGTAGCAAAACAATCTTGGTGTCCGCGATCCGTACTTCCAGGCCTCGGTTTTCGGGCACATCGGTAAAACGGGCGACGCGGTGCAGGGCCATGATCACTCTCCAGGCGGGCGTTTCACTTAAGAGTTTGGCGCGTAACCCGAGGTTCAGCCAATTCCCACTGCCACCGCACCAACGGTACGGCTATAGTTCGCAGGCCGACGAAGGCCCCATCCGCACAAGGTGCTTTGGAATGACCCGATTGACCTCTCTGAACCCTTGGCTGGCGGCCGTTGCAGTCGCCTTTTGCGTGCAATTTCCGGCGCAGGCCCAGGAGCGCTTTACCCTGAATATCCCGGGTGTTACGGATGACCGACTGTTCACCTCGGCCGCCGCCAGCGATGCCCCGGGTTGCGGCGGACACAATGCGTCACCGGCGCTGAACTGGAACGCTGGCCCGGCGGGCACTTTGAGCTACGCCATCGTCATGCACGATCCCGACGGCCAGAAAGGCCAGGGCGTCGATCACTGGGTGCATTACGGCATCAAAGCCACGACGCACCAGATTGCGGCGGGTGTTGGCGCAAAATCCGCCCTTGAAGGCGTCGGCGGCACCAACAGCAAAGGCACCACCGGTTACGTCGGTCCTTGCCCGCCCGTTGGCGACAGTGCGCATCACTACATTATTCAACTGTACGCCCTGGACTTCGCTCCGGACTCCTTGCCCGCCGGCCTGACGCGTGCGCAGCTGCTGGAGAAAATCAAAGGCCATGTGCTGAAAAACAGCAGCGTGGTACGGCGTTATCACCGCTGAGATTTATTTCTTGGCCGGGTTAACCCGAACCTGAACGGGGGCTCGTCTCAGAGGATGAATGGATCAATTTCCTCCTGAGGTCAGCCCCATGTCCCTCCCTCTGCATTTCCTCCGCCCGGCCGCCCAGGGTTTCACCGTCGGGTTGCTGCTGGCCGTTGCCGGTTGCGGCGTTTCCTCTAAACCTGAGTCCGCCGCTGTGTCGCCCCCGGCTCAAGGTGCAATGAAGACTGAAGCGTTGGTGCGCAGCGAGTCCGTTGCGGCGGATGCCACGATGGTCAAACGCAGCGCACGGCCGGCCCCCATGGCGGGCTTTGCGCCTGAGATGGCTGCGCCGGGTTATCGGGATGAGCAGCGCGAGCAATATCAGGCTCTGGCGGATAACCCGATTCACAGCGTGGCCGAGGCGCCGGTTTCGACCTTCAGTGCCGACGTCGATACCGGCGCTTACGCCAATGTCCGGCGCTTGCTGAATCAGGGACGCCTGCCCCCCGAAGGCGCGGTGCGCCTGGAAGAAATGGTCAATTACTTCCCCTACGACTACGCGCTGCCCACAGACGGCTCGCCGTTCGGCGTGACCACTGAACTGGCGCCATCGCCGTGGAATCCGCATACCCGTCTGCTGCGCATCGGCATCAAGGCCTCGGACCGTGCAGTCGCGGAACTGGCCCCGGCCAACCTGGTGTTTCTGGTAGACGTATCCGGCTCGATGGACCGTCGCGAAGGTTTGCCGCTGGTCAAAAGCACCCTGAAATTGTTGGTCGATCAACTGCGCGAGCAGGATCGGGTGTCGCTGGTGGTCTATGCCGGCGATTCGCGTGTGGTTCTTGAGCCAACTTCCGGACGCGAGAAAGCGAAGATTCGTACAGCGATTGATCAATTGACTGCCGGTGGCTCGACGGCGGGTGCCTCGGGCATCGAACTGGCCTATCAGATGGCGCAACAGGCCTTCATCCCCAAAGGCATCAACCGCATCCTGCTGGCCACGGACGGTGACTTCAACGTCGGCATCAGCGACTTCGACAGCCTCAAGCAAATGGCTGTGGATAAACGCAAGACCGGCGTTTCCCTGACCACCTTGGGTTTTGGTGTGGATAACTACAATGAACACCTGATGGAACAACTGGCCGACGCGGGCGATGGCAACTACGCCTACATCGACAACCTGCGCGAGGCGCGCAAGGTGTTGGTGGATCAGCTCGGTTCGACCCTCGCGGTGGTGGCGAAGAACGTGAAGCTGCAAGTGGAGTTCAACCCGGCGCAGGTCAGCGAATATCGGCTGCTGGGGTATGAGAATCGGGCGTTGAAACGTGAGGATTTCAGCAATGACAAAGTCGACGCCGGAGAAATCGGTGCAGGACACACAGTGACGGCGTTGTACGAAATCGTGCCCAAGGGCGAGAAGGGCTGGTTGGAGCCGTTGCGGTACGGCCAGTCTGGGTCGGTCGCTTCCGGTACAACCGGAGAATTGGCGATGCTGCGTGTGCGTTATCAGCTGCCGGAAGGTGGGAAAAGTCGCTTGATCGAACGGCCGATCGCAGGTGGTTCGGAAAGCAAGGCCAGTGACGACCTGCGATTTGCAGCGGCCGTGGCAGCGTTTTCCCAGCAGCTCAAGGACGGGCGTTACACCGGTGATTTCAGCCTGAAGGACACCGAAGCCTTGGCTCGCGGTGCCCGGGGCGATGATCGATTCGGTCTGCGTGCAGAGTTCGTGCAATTGGTGGAGTTGGCGCAGAGCCTGCGGACCACGACCGCCTCCAACAGTGAGCCGCTTAAAGGAGGCTACAACTGACATGTCAGCGCTTGAACCGAGCGACGAATCACTGCTGGCCCGGTATCGCGCAGGCGACGGGCCAGCGTTTGAGATTTTATACGCCCGTCATCGCCAGGGCCTCTACCGGTTCCTCTTCAGTTTGAGCGGCAAGCCCGAACTGGCCGAAGAGGTTTACCAGGACACCTGGCTGAGCCTCATCCGTAGCACCAGTCAGCCACAAGGCCGGGCGAATTTCCGTACCTGGCTCTATCAGATTGCCCGCAACCGATTGATCGATCACTGGCGCAAACATGGCATTCACAACCCTTTGCACGACAGCTACGACGAACAGACCCACGCCGTGATTGATGAGGCGACCGATCCCGAGCAACTGCTGAGCCTGAGCCGCGATAGCCAACGCCTCGAAACCGCGTTGCAAGACCTGCCGGCCGACCAGCGCGAAGTGTTCCTGCTCCGCGCCCATGGCGATCTCGACCTGCCGCAGATCGCCGCCCTCACCGAAACACCCCTGGAAACCGTCAAGAGTCGCATGCGCTACGCCCAGCAAAAACTGCGTCGGCTGCTGGCCGAGGAGGTACTGACATGACTGACGCCCGCAAAACACCAGAAGACGATGTGGTGAAGCATTTTCGTGAACACGCGGCGGGTGAACCACCGGCTCATCTGGATGCATTCATCCTGGCCACCGCACTCCGTGAAACGCCTGCTCACAAACCGAACCTGTGGCAACGCTGGGTCCAGGCCTGCCAGAAGCCTCGTTGGCAAGTCGCGTTCGCCAGCCTCGTTGGTGTGGCGCTGATGCTGGCGCTGGTGCAACGTACGCCTGAGCAAGTGCCCACCTACGATTCCACCCCGGCGCCCAAAACTTCGTCTTTTGCAGCCAAGAAAGAAGCCGCAGAAGCACCTGCATCAGTTGCCCGCTCCCTGGCGGCCCCGGCCGGCGCGATGTCCGCGCCTGCGCCTGTCGCGCCAATGGCCGACTTTGCCGCACCGGCGCAGAGCGAATCGATCAGCGCTGACAGGGCGGAAGAAGCAAAGGTGAGCAAGCGCCCGGCGGCAGCTCCGGCGAAGTTTATCGACGACCAATTACGTGAGGTCATTCGCCTGCAAAATGCCGGTCAAACCAAAGCAGCTGATGAGCTGATGGCGACCTTGCACAAACGCTTTCCCAAGGAAAACCTCACCGTGAAACTCAAGGAATTGCGGGGAAACTGATCGGCAGGGCGGTCAGCCATTTGGCAACGAGCCCCGAAAGCGCGCACTATCGGCCTATAGCCGATGCGTTGGAGGATGCCGTGGCAAAAAAAATCGACCGCATCGCCCAAATGCTCAACTGCCCGGAAAAGGGCGAGGAATTGCGGCGTGCTGTGACTGAGAGTCGTAAGGAGTTTCTGCTGGCGAAGCAGGCAGAGGAAGCGCTGGAGGAAGACGTCCTTGATGAGGAAGAGGTTGAGGACGAAGAGGATGATGAATACGACGAATTTGATTGGACGACTGAATGAAACAACCGCTTAGGCGGTTGTTGACCGGTGCAGTAGTTCGGTTAAACCGAACAACTGAATCTGTACTCAGTACGCCTTGGTCAGAGCGAACCAGCACCCACAAAAAAGCCCCAGACCCTACGGCCTGAGGCTTTCTCGTTTCTACTATATGGTGCACCAGGCGGGATTCGAACCCACGACCCCTGCCTTCGGAGGGCAGTACTCTATCCAGCTGAGCTACTGGTGCAAGCGGGCGCCATGATACTCATATGCACTGCGGGCGTCCATGCTGCTGAATCGACTGCGGTTTTAGCAACCGTAACAACCGTTTGCTACGTTGATCAGAAAAAATAGGCAAATGCGCCGTTTTCGTTCTTTTTTTCGAACGCCCTATTGTCCTTTCCCGGCATTGATCCTAGGATTCGTTCGAGATTTCAAACGCTCTTGTCTGGGTGCTGAACCGCACGAGTTTCGAACAGTGCGCTATTTATGTGCTTCAGCCCGGTGAATGATTTCCCTGACGGCAGCCTACAAGGCGCCTTTCTACAATCATAATTCGCTCCGCGCTGGCCGCGGTGCTGTTAAGGAAAGCCGACATGCAGCTTAAAGACACCCAGTTGTTCCGCCAGCAAGCCTTTATCGATGGCGCTTGGGTTGATGCGGACAATGGTCTGACGATCAAGGTCAACAACCCGGCAACGGGCGAAATTCTGGGCACTGTGCCGAAAATGGGCGCTGCCGAAACCCGCCGTGCAATCGAAGCCGCTGACAAAGCGCTGCCGGCCTGGCGTGCACTGACCGCCAAGGACCGCGCGAACAAGCTGCGTCGCTGGTTCGAGCTGATCATCGAAAACCAGGACGACCTCGCTCGCCTGATGACCCTGGAACAAGGCAAGCCATTGGCCGAAGCCAAGGGCGAAATCGTTTACGCCGCTTCCTTTATCGAGTGGTTCGCCGAAGAAGCCAAGCGCATCTACGGTGACGTGATTCCGGGCCACCAGCCAGACAAGCGCCTGATCGTGATCAAGCAGCCTATCGGCGTGACCGCTGCCATCACCCCGTGGAACTTCCCGGCCGCGATGATCACCCGTAAAGCCGGCCCGGCCTTGGCCGCCGGTTGCACCATGGTGCTCAAGCCTGCGTCGCAAACTCCTTTTTCCGCATTCGCGTTGGCTGAACTGGCTCAGCGTGCCGGCATCCCTGCCGGTGTGTTCAGCGTGGTGACCGGCAGCGCCGGCGACATCGGCAGCGAGCTGACCAGCAACCCGATCGTGCGTAAATTGTCTTTCACTGGCTCGACCGAAATCGGTCGTCAGTTGATGGCTGAATGCGCCAAGGACATCAAGAAAGTGTCCCTGGAACTGGGCGGCAACGCGCCGTTCATCGTGTTCGACGACGCGGACCTGGATAAGGCCGTGGAAGGCGCGATCATTTCCAAGTACCGCAACAACGGCCAGACCTGCGTATGCGCCAACCGTCTGTACATCCAGGATTCGGTCTACGACGCGTTCGCCGAGAAGTTGAAAGTGGCTGTGGCCAAACTCAAGATCGGTAACGGTCTGGAAGAAGGCACCACCACTGGCCCGCTGATCGACGAAAAAGCCGTGGCCAAGGTTCAAGAGCATATTGCTGACGCGATCAGCAAAGGCGCAACCGTTCTGGCGGGTGGCAAGGTCATGGAAGGCAACTTCTTCGAGCCGACCATCCTGACCAACGTGCCGAAGAACGCTGCCGTGGCCAAGGAAGAAACCTTCGGTCCATTGGCGCCTCTGTTCCGCTTCAAAGACGAAGCCGAAGTGATCGCGATGTCCAACGACACCGAGTTCGGCCTGGCCTCGTACTTCTATGCTCGCGACCTGGGTCGTGTGTTCCGTGTGGCCGAAGCCCTGGAATACGGCATGGTCGGCGTCAACACCGGGTTGATCTCCAACGAAGTCGCGCCGTTCGGCGGCATCAAGGCGTCGGGCCTGGGCCGTGAAGGCTCCAAGTACGGCATCGAAGATTACCTGGAAATCAAATACCTCTGCCTGGGCATCTAAGCCCGGCTAGGCATTGTTTCAAGCGGAAAGGGCACGAGAGCGCTGTCCCTTTCTGCGCTTCAAACGGAATTTTCTCTGTGGCCGGGAAAGCTGTGGCAGTCGATCATCGCATGCTGCCGTAGTTGCCTCCCCGCTGCATTTTCCTTGAACCACGCCGCCCGATGAGCGGTGAATGAGGACTTTATGAGCAAGACTAACGCATCCCTGATGAAACGCCGCGAAGCCGCTGTACCACGCGGTGTTGGCCAGATTCACCCGATCTTCGCCGAGTCCGCGAAGAACGCCACCGTGACCGACGTTGAAGGTCGTGAGTTCATCGACTTCGCCGGCGGTATCGCCGTACTGAACACCGGTCACGTACACCCGAAAATCATCGCCGCCGTGACCGAGCAGCTGAACAAGCTGACTCACACCTGCTTCCAGGTGCTGGCCTACGAACCCTACGTAGAACTGTGCGAAAAAATCAACGCCAAGGTGCCAGGTGATTTCGCCAAGAAAACCCTGCTGGTGACCACCGGTTCCGAAGCGGTAGAAAACGCCGTGAAAATCGCACGAGCCGCCACTGGCCGCGCCGGCGTGATCGCGTTCACCGGTGCTTACCACGGTCGCACCATGATGACTTTGGGCCTGACCGGTAAAGTCGTGCCTTACTCGGCCGGCATGGGCCTGATGCCAGGCGGCATCTTCCGCGCGCTGTACCCGAACGAACTGCACGGTGTGAGCGTCGACGACTCGATCGCCAGCATCGAACGTATCTTCAAGAACGACGCCGAGCCGCGTGACATCGCAGCCATCATCATCGAGCCGGTTCAGGGCGAAGGCGGTTTCTACGTCGCGCCTAAAGAGTTCATGAAGCGTCTGCGTGCCCTGTGCGACCAGCACGGCATCCTGCTGATCGCCGACGAAGTACAGACTGGCGCTGGCCGTACCGGCACCTTCTTCGCCATGGAACAGATGGGCGTTTCTGCCGACCTGACCACTTTCGCCAAATCCATCGCTGGCGGCTTCCCGTTGGCCGGTGTGTGCGGCAAGGCCGAATACATGGACGCCATTGCTCCAGGCGGCCTGGGCGGCACCTACGCCGGTAGCCCGATTGCGTGCGCCGCGGCCCTGGCCGTGATGGAAGTGTTCGAAGAAGAGCACCTGCTGGACCGTTGCAAGGCAGTCGGCGAGCGTCTGGTGACTGGCCTCAAGGCCATCCAGGCCAAATACCCGGTGATCGGTGAAGTCCGTGCCTTGGGCGCGATGATCGCGGTCGAGCTGTTCGTCGACGGTGACAGCCACAAGCCGAACGCTGCCGCGGTGGCATCGGTGGTGGCCAAGGCTCGCGACAAGGGTCTGATCCTGCTGTCCTGCGGCACTTATGGCAACGTTCTGCGCGTTCTGGTACCGCTGACCTCGCCGGATGAGCAATTGGACCAAGGTCTGGCAATCATCGAAGAGTGCTTCTCGGAACTCTGATCTAAAATGCTCACATGAGTGTGTGAGCTGATCGACAAAAAACCCGCTTCGGCGGGTTTTTTTGTACCCGAGACAAACTGCACCGTCCCGAATGCCCCGCATTGACTAAGGTACAAGCATCGCAAAGGGAGTATGCAGATGACCGCTGTGGTTTTACCTGCTGTACCGCGTGTGTTGATTGCCGAGCCTGACCCTTGGTCTCGTGACCTGATCAAACAAGTGTTGTTGAGCGTGCGCTGCGACGCACGACTTGATCTGTGTGCCGACGGTCAGGAAGCGTTGCGGCTGTTGGCGGAAAATCCTTACGACTTGGTGATCGTCGACTGGGAGCTGCCCGGTGTCGATGGCCTGAATGTCTTGCGCAACGTCCGCCAGCGCAAACGCAATCCGCCGCTGCCCTTCATTTTGATGAGCAGCCGTAACGACAGCGCCAGTGTGCGCGAAGCCTTGCCCCTGGCGCCCACGGCGTACCTGACCAAACCCCTGAACATGGAAAGCCTGACCCAGCGTCTGCAGGATCTGCTGCTGAACGCCGGTGAAGAGGTTTTCTGTGAAATGCCGACACTGGCGGCCGGCATGACTTTGTCGGTGTATCTGGAGCGCCGTCGCGAACTGGCGGAGGGGGCGCCGCTGATGGCCGATGTGCAGGTGGCGGTCAAAGCCAGCCTGAACACCCGCGGACTTGACCTGGTGCGGCTGGAAGAGGAAATCCGCACCGACCCGCACATCACCGCCGTGCTGATCGCGGCGTCTAACAGCGCAGCGCTGCACGTTGGCGATGCGGTCCAGACCTTGTCTCAGGCGCTGCGCCGCTTGGGTTCCGCGCAAAGCATGAACCTGATCCTGGGGTTGGCGCTCAAGCGTAGTGCCCGGCTCAGCGATCCGTTCCTGGCGGACTATGCCGAGCGCTTCTGGGACTTGTCGCTGCACACCGCCGAATACGCGCGCACGCTGGCACGGTTGCTGGATCTGAATCAGGAGCGCTGTTATTGCGCGGGCATGCTGCATTGCCTCGGCGACCTTGCGTTGCTGCTGTGTTTGCAGGAATGGAAGCAGGCCGGTGGCGAGCTGGATGAACGGGAGGAGGTGGGTAATGCCTTGGCCGAGTTCGGCGCAGCCTACGGTTCAGCACTGCGAACTCGCTGGCGGCTGCCGCTGGAGTTGCGGGAGCTGATTGCAGCGGCGTACCAGCTCGGTGGCGGGGTTTACTCTCGCGAAGCGCTGGTGATGAACATGGCCGCGCAACTGGCGCGCCTGACCGAGCATGAAGGCATTGAGGAATTGGCCAAAAGCCGGACTGCGCGGTTGCTCAAGATCGGTTTGCCGGAATTGATGCGGCTGCGCAAAAAGTAAACTTCACACAAAAACCTGTGGGAGCGAGCTTGCTCGCGATAGCGGTGTATCAGCCAGCGTAGAGGTTGACTGATACACCGCTATCGCGAGCAGGCTCGCTCCCACAGGGGTTTTGTGTTGGATTTGGGTTTGGGATCAGCCGGAAATGATGCGGTTTTTGCCTTGGCGCTTGGCCTCGTACATCGCGGCATCCGCGCGGGCGAACACGCTGTCGAGGGAATCGTCCTCCGCAATCAGGCTAGTCAAGCCCTGGCTGACGGTGATGCCGAACGTCTGGTCTTCATGGCTGAAGCTCAATTGCTGAATCTGCCGTTGCAGGCGCTCGGCGACTTGCATGGCCATATCGGGTGCGCAGCCCGGGAACACCGCTGCGAATTCCTCACCCCCGATCCGCCCGAATACATCTCCCCGGCGTAATGCGGCACGACCGCTTTCGGCGATTCGTTGCAGTACGTTGTCGCCCGCTTGATGACCGTAGGTGTCGTTGACCACTTTGAAATCATCGATGTCCAGTAACAGGAACGCCATTGGTGCACCTTGCTTGCGCGACTGAGCAAACTCGCGCTGGGCGCATTCAAAGAAGTGTCGGCGATTGCTGCTTTGCGTCAGCACGTCGGTGGTCGCCAGGCGCTGCAGCTCGGCCTCCATTCGTTTCTTTTCGGTGATGTCTTCGGCAATGCCGACGATGATCACCGGTTGGCCCGGCTCGGCCTGGCGGTTGATGAAGCATTTGTCGCTGAGCCAGCGCACCTGGCCATCGGCGGCGATGATGCGGTATTCGCGGTCTTCAACGGCGCCTTTGACCAGTACTTCGGCCAGGCTCCGCTCGGCGTAGTCGAGGTCGTCGGGGTAAATGCTGTCGCGCCATTCGTTGTAGTCGGACAGCAAACTGCCGGCGGAACGGCCAAAAATCCGGTCATAGGCCGGGCTGACGTAGAGCACCTGACGCGTTTCCCAATTGAAGGCCCAAAGCACCGCGTTGACGCTCACCAGCAGGGAGCTGAACAGTTGTTCGCGTTCGCTCAGGCGCGCGACTTCGCTCTGGGCGTGCATCAGCGCCATCAGGGTTTGAGCGGTGTCGGGCGATTGAGCGAAGGATGCGTCTTGCAGGTTTTTTGGGACCATCGGGACAACTCTCAAAGGCGTGCGCCGCTTGAGGTTCAGAAGCGGCAACAACGAAGCCCGCCGGGGTGTGGCGAAGTGTCTTTGAGATAGGGGATTTGGAGATTGGTTCCCGCCCTTCGTGGCGAGGGAGCTTGCTCCCGCCGGGCGGTATCTGAGACGCGCTTTTTCAGTTAAAACGCGTCGTCAGATTTTGCGACGACTTCGTCGCCGAACGGGGCAAGCCCCCTCGCCACAGGCATGCCTCTTTCCAGAGGCAAGCTTGTGACGCCAGGTCAGACAGCGGCTGGGCGCAGGGAGTAGGTTTTCAGCTGGTCGGCGAAGTCGCGCAGGGATTGAATCCCGCTGGCTTCCGCTTCGTGTACCCAATCCTTGATGGCAGCCAGCATGTCGTGACCATTTGAGCTGGTCTTGACCCAGATCTGCTGCAAGGCCAGGCGTTTCTCGTAAATTACCTTCAGCGCCTGGCTGTGCTCGAGCATGGTCTGGATGCGCAGGTGGTGATTGTCGTCCAGCAGGCTGGTTTCCCGCGAAAGCAGACGCTTGGCGCGGTGGAACTGGTGACGGACCGAGTGATCGACCTTTTCCAGCTCTTGCTTGACCAGTGGCGCGATTACCAATTTGCGGTATTGGGCCATGATCTGGAAGCGGTTGTTGAGGATCGCCATGGCGGTGTCCATGTCCAGGCTGCCTTTGCCTTCGACGCGGTGGGCGATCGGTGCAACCCGCTGGACCTTGGCCAGGCGGAAGAAACTGAAGACCTGGATCCAGGCCCAACCGAGGTCGAACTCCCACTTCTTCACCGACAATTTTGCCGAGTTAGGGTAGGTGTGATGATTGTTATGCAGTTCTTCGCCGCCGATCAGGATGCCCCAAGGCACCAGGTTGGTCGCCGCGTCGCGGCATTCGAAGTTGCGGTAACCGATGGCATGGCCCAGGCCATTGACCACGCCGGCGGCCCACACCGGGATCCACATCATCTGGATGGCCCAGATGGTGATGCCGATGGTGCCGAACAGCAGCAGGTCGATGACGCCCATGATCGCCACGCCCAGCAGCGGGAAACGGCTGTAGAGGTTGCGCTCGATCCAGTCTTCAGGGCAGTTCTTGCCGTAGATTCGCAGGGTCTCCGGGTTTTCCGCTTCGGCGCGGTACAGCTCGGCTCCTTTGCGCAGAACGGTGGACAGGCCCTTGATGACCGGGCTGTGCGGGTCATCGACGGTTTCGCATTTGGCGTGATGCTTGCGGTGGATAGCGGTCCACTCGCGGGTGTTCTGCGCCGTGGTCAGCCACAGCCAGAAGCGGAAGAAATGTTTCAGGCCAGCATTGAGCTCTAGCGAGCGATGGGCTGAATAACGGTGCAGATAGACCGTGACGCCGACGATCGTCACGTGGGTCATCAGCAGGGTGACTGCCACCAGTGACCAGGGCGACAAGCCGAGAAAACCTTCGTACCACATAGGCTATAGGGCCCTCGATAAATAAAAAACAGCCGTTGCATTATCACTAAGCCCACAGATAAAACCAGTCACCCTTTCAGATAAGAGTGGCTGAATGTTTCTTTAACCTATAATCCCATCCTTTTTGCAGGGACAAGGACGGCCAATGTCTGCCACCTATCGCGACGCGTTGAGTGCAGCGCTTCTTTATCTGTTGCTTTCCATGGTCTGGCTGCAGCTCAGCGGCTATTTATTAAACAGTTTCTTCGATAGCTCAGACGAACTGGTGCGTTGGCAACTGATCAACGGTTATGCCTGGGTCCTGCTGAGCGCCGGGTTGATTTTCATCGCCCGAGCGCGATTGTTCCGTTGCCTGGGGATCGGCAATACATTGCGTGAGCGTCAAGACGACCGCGAGCGTTTGAGTCAGGCGGCGGCGGTGTTCGATTGCACGCGTGAAGGTGTGTTGGTCACCGACAGCAACGGGTTGATCGTCCACGTTAACCGGGCGTTCATGGAGATCACCGGTTACTCGCAAGCGGAAGTGTTGGGGCAGCGACCGAGCCTGTTCAAGTCGGGCCATCACCCCGCGGATTTTTACCAGACGATGTTCGCGACACTCAAGAGCCTCGGCGAGTGGAACGGGGAAATCTGGAACCGCCGGAAAAGCGGCGAGATCTACCCGCAATGGCAGACGATCCGCGTCATTCACGACGACCGGGGCCAGCTCAGCCACTACGTCGCGGTGTTTTCCGACATTAGCGCAATCAAGAACTCCGAACATGAACTCAAGCGCCTGACTCATCACGACCCGTTGACGGACCTGCCTAACCGCTTGCTGTTCACCGACCGGACCGAGCAGGCACTGGCTTCGGCGCAACTCCACAAGCGTGGCTGTGCGTTACTGATGATCGATCTGGATCATTTCAAGATGATCAACGACAGCCTCGGGCACACGATCGGTGACGAACTGCTCAAAGCCGTGGCCGAACGAATGCAGGCCATGCTCGGCCCGGAGCTTACGTTGGCGCGACTGGGTGGCGATGAGTTCGCGGTGCTCGCCGAAAGCTGTCCGCAATTGATGCAGGCGGCGGCACTGGCGCAGCGGATCATTGAGGGCCTCAAAGAGCCGTTCCTGATCGGCGGGCATCAACTGTTCATCAATACCAGCATCGGTATCAGCCT
Source organism: Pseudomonas sp. LBUM1663 (assembly GCF_059695905.1). Classification (NCBI taxonomy): domain Bacteria; kingdom Pseudomonadati; phylum Pseudomonadota; class Gammaproteobacteria; order Pseudomonadales; family Pseudomonadaceae; genus Pseudomonas; species Pseudomonas sp. LBUM1663. Next base: position 192,995 of record NZ_CP166792.1, read on the forward strand.
GTTCCCCGGCGATGCCTTGAGCGCCGAACAGCTATTGCGCAACGCTGACTCGGCGCTGTTCAAGGCCAAAAGCACCGGTCGAGATGGCTACGCCCTGTATACCGAAGAACTGACCGCCCATGCCCAGAACCGGGTCGAGACGGCTGTTGAACTGCGCCGAGCGCTGGAGCAGCAGGAACTGCGCGTTTACTACCAGCCGGTTCACGACCTCAGGCCCCGTCGCTTGTTGGGCGCCGAGGCGCTGGTGCGCTGGGAGCATCCGCAACGTGGGCTGGTGCCGCCGGCAGAATTCATCCCCATCGCCGAACGCACCGGATTGATCGCGGAAATCGATGCCTTGGTGATGCGCCAGGCTTGTCAGCAAATGTGCTCGTGGCAGCAGGCTGGTGTGGCGTTATCGTTTATCGCAGTGAACGTCTCGTCTCGACTGTTCGCTCGCCGTGAGCTCTTTCAGCAAGTGGCGAAAGTGCTTCACGAAACCGGGCTCGATCCAGCGTTTCTGGAGCTGGAAGTCACCGAGAGCGCGGTAATGGAAGACCCGGAAGTGGCCTTGGAGCAGATGCATCGACTGCGCGAGTTGGGTGTACGGCTGGCCATCGATGATTTCGGCACCGGCTATTCGTCGCTGCTGCGGCTCAAGCGTTTGCCGGTGCAGAAGCTCAAGATCGATCAGGGCTTTGTTGCGGGATTGCCGTGGGATGAGGACGACGCGGCGATCGTGCGGGTGATTATCGCGTTGGCGCGCAGCATGGGGATGCAGGTGCACGCCGAAGGAATCGAGCAGGTCGAGCAGGCGCGTTTTCTGCTCGAACACGACTGCGATCTGGGGCAGGGCTACTGGTTTGGGCGACCGGTCCCGGCCGAGCAATTGGATTGGAAGCACACGCCGGAAATCAGGTAAGCCCGCGCCCCGTCAAATAATTTTATTTGGTTATATAAACATTCTTAAATAGTCTTTTTAAGAATATCCGCGCGTCTCTACTATTGCTCTCACGCCGCAAGCAGTGCCGCCACTGCCAGGCAACCTCTCAGTTGAAGGAGCAGCACCATGAGCGCATCCCTACGTAGCGTTGACGGTCAAGACGAAGCCACCATCTTGCGTGAGATCCAGAGCGCACTGCGCGACCTGCGTTTTGGCGCAGTCGAAATTACCGTGCACAACGCTCAGGTGGTCCAGATCGAACGCAAAGAAAAATTCCGTTTGCAGAACCCGAGCACCAAACCGAGCTAAACAAACCGGCAACCCGCGTCCAGCACACCATAAAAAAAAGCCAACACACCAAGAATTCCAGGAGCTTTCACCATGTCGTCGATTCGTCATTTCGCTTTGGCCGCCCTGGCCAGTGCCCTTTTTGCTGGTTCCGCGGTTGCCAAGGATTACGAGTTGCTCAACGTGTCGTATGACCCGACTCGCGAGCTGTATCAGGATTACAACGCCGAGTTCGTCAACTTCTGGAAGAAGGACCACGCTGGCGATAACGTGAAAATCCAGCAGTCCCACGGTGGTTCCGGCAAACAAGGCCGGGCCGTGATCGATGGTCTGCGCGCCGACGTAGTAACCCTGGCCCTGGCCGGTGACATCGACGAAATCGCCAAGCTCGGCAAGACCCTGCCGGCCGACTGGCAGAAGCGTCTTCCCGAGGCGAGTACCCCTTACACCTCGACCATCGTGTTCCTGGTGCGCAAGGGCAACCCTAAAGGCATCAAGGATTGGGGCGATCTGGTCAAAAACGATGTGTCGGTCATCACCCCAAACCCGAAAACCTCCGGCGGTGCGCGCTGGAACTTCCTCGCGGCCTGGGCTTATGGCCTGAAAGCCAACGGCGGTAACGAAGCCAAAGCCAAGGAATACGTGCAGACCCTGTTCAAACACGTTCCGGTTCTGGACACCGGTGCTCGCGGCTCGACCATCACCTTCGTCAACAACGGTCAGGGTGATGTGTTGCTGGCCTGGGAAAACGAAGCATTCCTGGCGTTGAAAGAAGACGGCGGCGCGGACAAGTTCGAAATCGTCGTGCCTTCGTTGTCGATTCTTGCTGAGCCACCGGTGGCAGTGGTCGACAAAAACGCCGAGAAAAAGGGCAACACCGAGATCGCCGAGGCGTACCTCAAGCACCTGTACAGCCCGGCCGGCCAGGAAATTGCGGCGAAAAACTTCTATCGTCCACGTGACAAGGATGTGGCCGCCAAGTACAGCAAGCAGTTCCCGACCCTGGACCTGGTGACCATCGACAAGGACTTCGGCGGCTGGAAAACCGCTCAACCGAAATTCTTCAATGATGGCGGTGTGTTCGACCAGATCTATCAGGCGCAGTAATTTTAAATAGCCATCAACGAGCCCCGGATTTACATTCGGGGCTTTGCGCGTTCTCAACCAAGGACTTTTATGTCGCGTCGTATCTCCCCCGTCATACCCGGCTTCGGGCTGACGCTGGGCTACACCTTGGTGTACCTCAGCCTGATTGTGCTCATTCCACTGGCGGCGATGTTCGTACATGCCGCTCAACTCACCTGGGATCAGTTCTGGGCGATTATCTCGGCGCCACGGGTGCTGGCGGCGTTGAAACTGAGCTTCGGCACCGCGCTCTATGCCGCGATCATCAACGGCATCATCGGCACGCTGCTGGCCTGGGTGTTGGTGCGCTATACCTTCCCTGGACGCAAAGTCATCGATGCGATGATCGACTTACCCTTCGCATTGCCCACCGCCGTGGCCGGTATCGCGCTGACTGCGCTATACGCGCCCAATGGTTGGGTAGGTCAGTTTGCAGCGGACCTGGGTTTCAAGATCGCGTATACCCCCCTCGGCATCACCCTTGCCCTCACTTTTGTGACGCTTCCATTCGTAGTACGTACCGTACAGCCAGTATTGGCTGATATCCCGCGTGAAGTGGAAGAAGCGGCGGCGTGCCTGGGCGCAAAACCGCTACAGGTTTTCCGCCATATTCTGGTGCCCGCGCTGCTGCCAGCCTGGCTGACCGGCTTCGCGTTAGCCTTTGCCCGCGGGGTCGGCGAGTACGGTTCGGTGATTTTCATCGCCGGCAACATGCCGATGAAAACCGAGATCCTGCCGCTGCTGATCATGGTCAAGCTCGACCAGTACGATTACACCGGCGCCACGTCCATTGGTGTACTGATGCTGGTGGTTTCCTTCGTCCTGTTGCTGCTGATCAACTTGCTGCAGCGGCGCATCGAAACCCCATAAGGAGGCGCAGAAATGTCCCAATCGTCTATTGCTGCTGCTTCCTCGAACGCCGCCCGCCGTGGCAGTGCTTCATCGCGGCGAATCCTGATCGGCCTTGGCTGGCTGGTGTTCGCCCTGTTCCTGTTGCTGCCGCTGGTGATCGTGGTGTCTCAGGGCCTGAAACTCGGAATCGGTGCGTTCTTCACCGCGATCTTCGAACCCGACGCGTTGTCGGCCCTGAAGCTCACGGTGATCGCCGTGCTGATTTCAGTGCCGCTGAACCTGGTGTTCGGTGTCAGCGCTGCATGGTGCGTGAGCAAGTACTCGTTCCGCGGCAAAAGTATGCTGGTCACGCTGATCGACCTGCCGTTCTCGGTGTCGCCGGTCATCGCCGGTCTGGTCTACGTGCTGATGTTTGGCGCCCAGGGCCTGTTCGGGCCGTGGTTGCAGGATCACGACATCCAGATCGTCTTCGCCTTGCCGGGCATCGTGCTGGCGACGATCTTCGTCACCGTGCCGTTCGTGGCGCGTGAGTTGATCCCGCTGATGCAGGAACAAGGCACGCAGGAAGAAGAGGCCGCGCGCTTGCTCGGGGCCAATGGTTGGCAGATGTTCTGGCACGTCACCGTTCCCAATATCAAATGGGGCCTGATCTACGGCGTGGTGCTGTGTACCGCGCGGGCGATGGGTGAATTCGGTGCGGTGTCGGTGGTTTCCGGGCACATTCGCGGGGTGACCAACACCCTGCCGCTGCACGTCGAGATCCTCTACAACGAATACAACCACGTGGCCGCGTTCGCCGTGGCGAGCCTGTTGCTGATCATGGCGCTCTTCATCCTGCTGCTGAAGCAGTGGAGCGAAAACCGTATTAACCGCCCGCGCGCCAGCGCCGCGGAGGAATAATTCATGTCGATCGAAGTGCGTAACGTCAGCAAGAATTTCAACGCGTTCAAGGCGCTGGACAACATCAGCCTGGACATTCAAAGCGGCGAGCTCGTGGCCCTGCTCGGCCCGTCGGGTTGCGGTAAAACCACGCTGTTGCGGATCATCGCCGGTCTGGAAACGCCTGATAAGGGCAGCATCGTGTTCCACGGTGAGGACGTTTCCGGCCATGACGTGCGTGATCGCAACGTCGGCTTCGTGTTCCAGCACTACGCGCTGTTCCGCCACATGACGGTGTTCGACAACGTCGCGTTCGGCCTGCGCATGAAACCGAAAAACCAGCGCCCGAGCGAAAGCCAGATCGCGGTGAAAGTCCACGAACTGCTGAACATGGTGCAACTGGATTGGCTGTCGGATCGCTACCCGGAACAACTCTCCGGTGGGCAGCGTCAGCGCATCGCGTTGGCCCGTGCCCTGGCGGTTGAGCCGAAAGTGCTGCTGCTCGACGAACCGTTCGGTGCGCTCGACGCCAAGGTCCGTAAAGAGCTGCGTCGCTGGTTGGCGCGGCTGCACGAAGACATCAACCTGACCTCGGTGTTCGTGACCCACGACCAGGAAGAGGCCATGGAAGTCGCCGACCGTATCGTGGTGATGAACAAAGGCGTGATTGAACAGATCGGCTCACCGGGCGACGTCTACGAAAACCCGGCCAGCGATTTCGTTTATCACTTCCTCGGTGATTCGAACCGTCTGCATCTGGGTGAAGACAAACACGTGCTGTTCCGCCCGCACGAAGTGTCGTTGTCGCGGCATGAGCTGGAAGATCATCACGCGGCGGAAGTGCGGGATATCCGTCCGTTGGGCGCGACGACTCGGGTGACGTTGAAGGTCGAAGGCCAGAGCGAGTTGATCGAAGCTGAAGTGGTGAAGGATCACGACAGCCTGATCGGCCTGGCGAAGGGCGAGACATTGTTCTTCAAACCGAAGGTCTGGCAGAAACTCGCCAACATCTAAGGCAAAAGCATCGCGGGCAAGCCTCGCTCCTAAAGGGGATCTATGGCGTACATAGATTCCCTGTAGGAGCGAGGCTTGCCCGCGAAAGCGATCTACGCAGCAGCGCGCTTCGGATTAATCCGAACACCCCCTACCCGCGCCTCGATCTGCTCTTTCAAATCCCGCCGCATCCCCAGCAAAAACGCCAGTTCCACAACCACAAACAACGGCCCGACAATCAACCCCGTCACATCATCGACAAACGCCGGTTTGCGCCCTTCATAGTGATGACCGACAAACTGAATCGCCCAGCCCACCACAAACATCCCGATCCCACTCGCCAACCACACCAGCGTACTTTGCTGCGCCAACACCTGGCCCGCCCAAACGCACAGCCCCAGCAACACCGTCATCAACACCCCGAGCCGCACCTCCAGGCGCAGGTAAAACCACGCCGAGGCCAGCGCCACCAGCACCGCCGGCGAAACCCAGCCTCCAACCCATTGCGGCCGTGACAGCAACACCGCTACCGCCACCACAATCAGCGGAATCCCGATAAAGTGGCTGGCGATATTGCGTGGGTCACGGTGGTAAGCGGCGTATTGACTGAGATGGTCAACGAGGCTTTTCATTGTTATTCCTCCTGTAGGGTGATTGATCATGCCTCGGGTTCACCGTTCGTTCTGTCAGGCAGGCGACAATCTCCAGGAGTTTCCATGGACATGCAGGTTTGGCGTTCGCGCCTGGAGTCGGGGCAGTGGTTCAGTCATTTACCTGTTCCACTACAGGATAGTCTGCTGGCAGCGGCCCGGCTGCGACGGTTGTCGACGGGGCAATTGTTGTTCAAGCGCGGTGACCCTCCGTGCGGTTTGTATGCGGTGCTCGAAGGCTCGGTGCGCATCGGCGCGGTCAGCGAGCAGGGCAAGGAAGCGTTGCTGAGCCTCGTGGAGTCGCCCCATTGGTTCGGCGAAATCTGCCTGTTCGACGGCCAGCCACGCACCCACGATGCCTTCGGTGTGGGCCAGTGCACGCTGCTGCATATCCCACAGGCCGCGCTGCTGGCGTTGCTCGACGAACAACCGGTGTATTGGCGGCAGCTGGCATTGCTGATGAGCCACAAACTGCGCCTGACCTTTATCAACCTCGAACAGCTGAGCCTGATGCCCGCCCCGGCACGCTTGGCTCATCGCCTGCTGATGATCGCCGAGGGCTACGGCGAATACGATCCGCCGCGCCGGGTGCTGCAACTGCCTCAGGAGCAATTGGCATCGATGCTGTCGCTGTCGCGCCAGACCACCAACCAGATCCTCAAGGACTTGCAGGGGCAGGGGATTCTGAATTTGAAGTATGGCGAGATCGAGATTGTCGATGCCGAGCGGTTGCGGGTTCTGGCGACAATCTGACGTGCGAGCAGGCTCGCTCCACAATTGATCAGTGTGAAAAAATATTTGATGGGCAACTGCTGCGAAGGCGCCTAGCCTGTGACGACGACAATCGAGGTGTGCCATGCGTGTGCTGTTAGTAGAAGACGAACCAGAGATCGCCAAACGCCTGGCCAACGGCCTGAACGAGGCGAGTTATACGGTCGACGTGGCGCTGAACGGAATGGACGGGCGTCGCTTTATCGAGTCCGGCGAATACGAACTGATCATCCTCGACGTGATGCTGCCGGGGCTCAACGGCTGGCAGTTGCTTCAACAGATCCGCAAGCTCGGCGAAACGCCGGTGCTGTTGCTGACCACCAAGGATGGCATCGAAGATCGCCTGCGTGGGTTGGAGCTGCATGAGGATGATTACTTGCTCAAGCCGTTTGCTGTGAGTGAACTGGTGACGCGGGTGCGCAAGTTGTTGCGGCGGGATCAGGGGCGTTAGGTTCGCGGGCCTCAGGTTAAAAAATGAGCTGGACTTAAGCGTTAAACTGCACTAAATACAATGCATATCCACGGTTTGTGGAAAATTGCACGGTATACGATGCAGGATGAGCAATGGAAAACCTTGGAAAACTCATTCAGTCTTTACGCAAAGAGCGAAAACTTTCTCAGGATGCACTGGCAAAACAGTACGGCATGAGCCGTTCCACGATTTCAGGCATCGAGAACAATACAATCTCCGAAATCGGTCTACGCAAGGTTGAGGCGATCCTCAACGGCTTCGGATACGAGCTCACCGCCGTGCCCCGTCAGTCGAAGCGTCCAACGCTGGACGCTCTGAAAAAGGCTAACTTCCATGAGTGAGCCGCAGGGAAAGGACAGGCTGCACATCAGCGTGTCCGCAACGGCCGTCGGCACGCTCGGTCGTGGTCAGTCCCGCGGCGATTCAGTCTTTACCTACGCTGAAAACGCGCAGGAGGAAAACGCAGTCTCGCTGACCATGCCAACTCGTCTTGAGAGTTACATGTGGGAGCAAGGTATACCGCCCATTTTCGAAATGAACCTGCCAGAGGGTGCACTACGCGATGAGTTGGTTCGCCGTTTCAGCAAAGCGGTCCGCGGGTTTGATGATTTTGCCATGCTGGCGATCGTTGGCCCGTATCAGCTTGGACGAGTGGGTATTGCGAACGCTCCAAATGCGAGTGAACAGCCCCCGGAAACCAGCCTCGCGGATCTTCTGGTGCATGACGGCGCGCAGGGCTTGTTCGATGATCTGTTGCACACCTATGGCCAGTACTCGGGTGTTTCGGGTGTGCAGCCGAAAGTGCTGGTCCGGGACAGTGCGACAACGATCGACCGGCTGACCCATCGAGGCGCGACGCACCTGGTCAAATCCTTTCGTCCAGAGGAATACCCCGAACTCGCCGCCAACGAATATTTCTGCATGCGGGCTGCGCTGCATTGCGGACTTGAAGTGCCGACATTTGAACTCAGCGAGCACGGCAAATTTCTGGTCGTTGAACGTTTCGATCTCAATGACAAAGGTTATTTGGGATTCGAGGATTTTTGTGTCCTCAATGCCTGGCCGTCGAAGGCCAAATACGATGGCTCGTATGAAGGTGCGGCGAAGCAAATCAAAGAATTCGTCTCCCCGCCATTGCTCAACCAGGCGCTTGAATCTTTTTTCAAAATCGTCGCGCTCTCTTCTGGAGTGAAGAATGGCGACGCTCACCTCAAGAACTTCGGCGTGCTGTACGAGCATTGCGCCGCCGATGCGCAGATCAGCCTTGCTCCGGCCTACGACATCGTCACGACATCGGTCTACATCAAGTCCGACAGCATGGCGTTGCTGTTGGGCGGATCAAAGGCTTGGCCCAAGTACAAGATGCTGATGCGGTTTGGTCGTTCGGCCTGCAACCTGACGGAAGGGCGTTGTAATGAACTGCTGCAACAGGTTGCTCATGGGATGGATGTGGCGATGGGTGAGATGGCTCACTACACTCGGGCTAACAGCGGTTTTGCCGAGGTTGGCAACGCGATGATGGATCAATGGAAATCGGGTGCTGCGCGAAGTCTGGTCAAAAGCTGAGAGGTTCCGTCGAAGAGGCGGGTCAATCCAACCCGGCTCTCAGATCAGTCACCGCAACCCATCCCGAAACTGCCCCGGCGTCATCCCGGTCCAGCGCTTGAACGCGCGGCTGAAGCTGCTGGTATCGGCGAACCCCAGCAAATAACTGATTTCGCTCAACGAGCATTGCGGGTCGCGCAGGTGCAGCAGCGCAAGGTTTTCGCGGCTTTCATTGAGCAACGTGTCGAATCGACAGCCTTCGTCCGCCAGATGCCGTTGCAGGCTGCGCAAGCTCAGGTGCAGGGCCTTGGCGATGTGTTCGGCGCTGGGTTCGCCCTCGGGCAATTGTTCTTCGATGGCATCGCGGACCTTGCGTTCCCAGGTCAGCGGCTTGAGTTGCGCGAGGGTGCGCTTGAGCACCGCTTCGTTGTGTTCGGCCAGCTCCGGGTTGGCATCGTCCAGGTGACTGTCGAAGTCCACGAGGGCAAATTCCAGTCGGTCCTCGTCGGCGGCGAAGTGCACCGGCGAACGAAAGACTTTGTGCCATTGATGCGGGTCGGCCGGTTCCGGGCGGCGCAGGTACACGGCCAGCGGGGCATATTCGCGGCCCAGGCGATTGCGGCAGGTGCGCACGTAAATCGCGGTGAAGGCATCGATGGCTTCGAACGCGGGGGCCGGGTTGCCGGCAGGGATTTTCAGGCAGAAGCGGTAGCGATCTTCAGCGCGGGTCAGCTCCAGTTCCAGCGCATCGCTGACCACCTGGTGATAACGCACGATGCGCTCGAACACTTCGCGCAGGCTGCCGCTGGCCACCAGCGCATAACCGAGCGCATGGAACGTGGTGGGGCTGACAAAGCGTGATACGCGCAGGCCGATCGCCGGGTCGCCGCTGACCTGCACCGCGATTTCCCACAGGCGCGTGGTACCCGACAACGGGTAACGGGCGTTCGGGTCGTCCATTAATTGCGGGTCGAGCCCCGCCTGTTGGCACAGGGCGGTGCTGTCGAGGCCCAGCGCATCGAGTTGCTTGCGCAGGGCGCGGGTCCAGCTGGCGAGGGAGGTCGGTTCAGTCATGCTGATTGGCGCTTCCGGTCAACAGGTTGGCGTTCACGGCTACCACGTTGCGAGGGTTCACAAGGCAGGATGCGAACATCAATAACCAGAGGATGGAAGCATGGACGGTACTTCTGCAAGTCCCCAGCGACTGAATGCAGCCCAGCGATCAGCCCATATTCGCGAAGTGGTGCTGGCCAGAGGGGTCGAACTGCGCAAACGCTACCCGATTCTCAACCATCAGGACGCTTTGGGCGCGGGCATTCTGGCCTTTGCACTGGCTGGAATGATCGGTTCCGCGGCGCTCTACCTGACCGGGCACATGGCCTGGTGGGTGTGCCTGCTGCTCAATGCGTTCTTCGCCTCGTTGACCCACGAGCTGGAGCACGACCTGATTCATAGCATGTACTTCCGCAAGCAACGTGTGCCGCACAACCTGATGATGGGCCTGGTGTGGCTGGCGCGACCGAGCACGATCAACCCATGGATTCGCCGGCATCTGCACCTCAATCACCACAAGGTGTCCGGTACGGAAGCCGACATGGAAGAGCGCGCGATCACCAACGGCGAACCTTGGGGATTCGCGCGGTTGTTGATGGTCGGCGACAACGTGATGTCGGCGTTCATTCGCATGCTGCGAGCCAGGACCTGGGCGCATAAATTCAGCATCATCAAACGCACGCTGAAGGTCTACGCGCCGCTGGCGTTGGTGCATTGGGGCGCCTGGTACGTGTTCCTCGGTTTTCATGGGGCGAATGGCATTGCCTATCTGCTGGGTACGCCGATCGAATGGTCGGCGACCACGTTGTCGGTGATGCAGGTGATCGATATCGCGGCGGTGGTAATCATCGGCCCGAACGTGTTGCGCACGTTTTGCCTGCACTTTGTCAGTTCGAACATGCATTACTACGGTGATGTGGAGCCGGGTAACGTGATTCAGCAAACCCAGGTGCTGAACCCTTGGTGGATGTGGCCGATGCAGGCGTTCTGCTTCAACTTCGGCAGCAGCCACGGGATTCATCACTTTGTGGTGAAGGAACCGTTTTACATCCGCCACATGACCGTGCCGGTGGCGCATGAGGTGATGCGCGAGATGGGTGTGCGGTTCAATGATTTCGGGACGTTTGGGCGGGCGAACCGGTTTGTGCGCAAGGAAACAGCAGAGGCGCAGGGGGTGCGTGCCGCTCAGGCTTGATCGAAGTTCTCGGAAACTCAAAACGGCAAAGGCGCCCGTCATCAATCTGACCCAAAGGGGCGGTACGTTATGACCCAAGCAGGATGGCTTGGTAGTTGTTGTATCGCTGATCTATATATGCATTTTGGATCTATTAAAGTAATTAAATATTCCTTTATCGGATAAGCGTTTCAGTCAATCATCGCATCCAGTGATGTTGATTAGCGCTAGCAGATTTTGAGTTTCCGGGGCCGTCTCCTTGGCAGGGTGCGGTCCCTTTTTTTGTCTATTCAAAACGGCTCCATATTCCTTATAGGTCTTAATAAATAGCTTCTTATTCCTTAGCGAATATAACTCTCCTCCCTATACTCGATCAGGAACAGACACGCAGCAGGAGAGTTCCCCCATGCGCAACGAATCAATTCGCTACCTGATTGTGCCGGGCTGGCAAGGATCGCCGGAAGATCATTGGCAGAGCCACTGGCAGAACAGTCTGCCGAATAGCGCGCGGGTGGAGCAGGCCGACTGGCTGACGCCGCGTCGTGAAGACTGGGTCGCGGCGCTGGCCGAAGCGATTGCTGCCGACAGCACGCCGGTGATCTTGATTGCGCACAGTCTGGGTTGCATTACGGTCGCCCATTGGGCGGCCACTGCGCCGCTGCATTTCTTGCGTCAGGTGCGTGGCGCCTTGCTGGTCGCACCGGCGGACGTTGAACGTCCGGCATGCGCTCCAGCCTTGCGCAACTTCGCACCGATTCCCACAACCCTTTTGCCCTTCCCGAGCCAGGTCGTCAGCTCCGACAACGACAGCGCCGTGAGTGCGCCGCGAGCCCTTGAACTGGCCCGCAACTGGGGCGCCGAGGCGGGGATTCTGGCGGGTGCCGGACACATCAACGTGAAGTCTGGTCACCAGCGCTGGGAGCAGGGCTTTGCCTATCTCTATCGCCTGCAAAACCGAATGGAACACCACGCCCTGCGACGCGCTTGAACCTTTTTATTTTTTAGAACGCCTACCCGTCTCCCGGCGGTTTTGGGCGGGAGTCTGCCATGAGTTTTGAAGCCTTCGGCCAGCCACTGCTGACCTTTCCCGACGCAGAAAAAAGCCCCCTGAGCATTCGCGCCAAGGCGCTGGTGTTTGTCGATCCACGGTCCCGGCAGTTGCGCCAGGAGCTTGAACAACTGGCGCCGCGCTCGATCTCGGTGCTGATCCGTGGTGAAACCGGCAGCGGCAAGGAATTGCTCGCGCGGCACATCCATCGTGCGAGTGATCGCGGCGGGTTGTTCGTCTCGGTCAATTGCGGCGCCATCAGCCCGACCTATGCCGACGCCGAACTGTTCGGCTATGCCGCCGGCAGTTACAGCGGATCGGCCAGTAGCCGCGCGGGGTGGTTCGGTTCGGCCAACGGCGGCACGCTCTATCTGGATGAGATCGGCGACTTGCCGCTGCCGATCCAGATCAAATTGCTCGCCGCCCTGGAAAACCACGAAGTCACCCGCGTTGGCGCTCAGCAACCGAGCCCGGTGGACGTGCGCCTGGTGGCGGCCACCAGTATCGATCTGGCCCAGGCGGTGGCGGCCGGGAAATTCAATGAGCGGCTTTATCACTACCTCAGCGAAGGCCAGCTCGAACTGCCGGCATTGCGTGAGCGGGTCGGCGACATCCTTTCGTTGTCCGAATATTTCCTCGGCATCTACAGTCAGCGCCTCGACCTGCCGGTGCCGCTGATCAGCGAGGCTGCACAGCTTGTACTGGAGCGACACAGTTGGCCGGGCAATACCCGGGAGCTGGAGAACGTCATTCACTTTGCGCTGCTGGTCAGCACCGGCGACGAGATTTTGCCGGAGCATTTGAATCTGCCTGAAGTGCCTGTGTCGTTGGTGCAGATTGAGCGGCAATTCAAGCAGATTGTTGGAAGTGGTTCCGCCGCCGAGAAAGAAGCGTTGCAACAACTGCTCAAGCAGACCGGGCTTTTGTAGGAGCGAAGCTTGCTCGCGAAGCAGACGACCCGGTGTGTCAGGGATGACGCCTTCGCGGGCAAGTCGGATCGCCGCACCGCTCGCTCCTACAGGTAACCAGCGGGCTAGAGCTGTATGAACAAAATGGAATATGAAAGTGAATAAAAGATATTGTTCGGGAATAAAAAATCCCGGTATTGTCCGCTTCACGCCAGCGATAGCACTTCACTGGCACACGTACTAATAGCCGTCGTCGATGACGACCGTGATTTTCGATAAGGACACTGCATGAAAAAGGTTCTGTTGTTCACCGCACTGGCGGCTGCCCTGACCGCGGGCCTGGCCCAGGCTGGCGAGAAACTGGTGGTTGCGGCAACCCCGATTCCACACGCCGAGATTCTTGAACTGATCAAGCCAACCCTCGCCAAAGAAGGCGTGGACCTGGAAATCAAAGTGTTCACCGACTACGTTCAGCCGAACGTACAGGTCGCTGAAAAACGTCTGGATGCCAACTACTTCCAGACCAAGCCTTATCTGGATAGCTTCAACAAAGGCAAAGGCACCAACCTGGAAACCGTCATCGGTGTTCACGTTGAACCGTTCGGCGGCTACTCAAGCAAATACAAATCCCTGGCCGAGCTGCCAAACGGCGCGACCATCGCTCTGCCAAACGAAGGCAGCAACAGTGGCCGTGCCCTGCTCCTGCTGCAGAAGGCTGGCCTGATCGAATTGAAAGACCCGAAAAACGCCCTGTCCACTCCGAAAGACATCGCCAAGAACCCGCACAACTTCAAGTTCAAGGAACTGGAGTCGGCCATGTTGCCGCGCGTTCTGAAGGAAGTGGATCTGGATTTGATCAACACCAACTACGCGCTGGAAGCAGGCCTGAACCCGGCTAAAGACGCACTGGTGATCGAAGGTGCCGATTCGCCTTACGTGAACTTCCTGGTGGCTCGTCCGGACAACAAGGACAGCGTCGCCATCCAGAAACTGGCCAAAGCCTTGACCAGCCCGGAAGTGAAAGCATTCATCGCCAAGAAGTACAGCGGTGCGGTACTGCCGGCGTTCTGATTCGCGAGGTAAACCCCTTCAAGGTTTCGAACGCCGACGGCTAGCAATAGCGTCGGCGTTTTTTTGCGTGCGAGAAACCTGTGGCGAGGGAGCTTTTGTGGCGAGGGGGCAAGCCCCCTCGCCACAGGGGAATCTGCTCGCCTCACGAGCGTTAGGCCACTCTGGCCTCCAGCGCCCGGCGCAATGCCACCAATAACTTCACGATTTCCTGCGGATCCAACCGCTGTGGCACTTTCAAGTCAGCCATTTTTCTCTTCCTTGTGAGGGTTCGGCCAGGGAGTCTGGCCAAAAGCTGTGCGTCCTTGGAGGGGCTTTCTGAAAAAAAGATCCCTCCTACAGCTGCAAGGAAAATAGTCGTGTTCCTTCGCCACGGCAAATCCGCAGGATAGTTTTTTGCGTGATATCAATATGCTTTAAAGGTATTTAAATTCTTTTTTTTATACCTTTAAAGTCGGTTCCTGCCGGACAGTTATCCACTGCCCATTGACTGCACCACCGTCGCTTACCCCGCGACGTCCAGGATGTTCAATGAACTTCGATTACGCATTTATCCTCAGCACCCTGCCGGCGTTTCTCAAAGCCGTGGGCGTGACGCTGCAGGTCGGCTTTATCGCCATCGGCACATCGTTGCTGGTGGCCTTGATCAACGCAACGATTCTGGTGTTTCGCACGCCCTACCTGCAGCGGCTGGTCGGGCTCTACGTCGAGTTGGCGCGCAACACGCCGCTACTGATCCAGCTGTTCTTCGTTTACTTCGCCTTGCCGGCACTGGGCATCAAGGTCTCGGGGTTTGCTGCGGCGATCATCACCATGACCTTTCTCGGCGGCGCTTACCTGACCGAAGTACTGCGCGCCGGGGTCGATGCAGTGCCGCTGGCTCAACTCGAATCCGGCCGCTCCATCGGCTTGTCCCACGGGCAATTGTTGCGCTACGTAATCCTGCCGCAAGCCGGGATTCTCAGCCTGCCGTCGCTGTTCGCCAATTTCATCTTCCTGCTCAAGGAAACCACCGTGGTCTCGGCGGTGGCGGTGCCGGAGATTCTCTACACCACCAAGAGCTACATCGCGCTTTACTACAAAACCTACGAAATGCTCGCCGTGCTGACGCTGATTTGCGTGCTGCTGTTCTTGCCACTGTCGCTGCTGCTCAGCCGCCTGGAAAGGAGGCTCCAGCATGGCCAGTTCGGGTCTTGAGTTGCTTTGGGTGTCCTTGCCGCAACTGGGCAAAGGTGCGGCGCAAACCTTGTCGATCTCTTTTCTGAGCATCGCCATCAGCACCGTTGGCGGCGTGCTCTACGGTGTATTGCGCACGCTGAACGTCAAATGGCTGAACGCGATCCTGCGGGTCTACCTGGAACTGTTCCGGGCTATCCCGGTGCTGGTGTGGCTGTACCTGCTGTTTTTTGGCCTGCCGATCTTTTTCGGCCTGAGCATTCCAAGCTTCTGGTGCGCGGTGCTGGTGCTGTCGCTGTGGGGCGCCAGTGAAGTTGGCGAAGTGGTGCGTGGCGCGTTGCATTCGTTGCCACGCGGGCAGCGTGAAGCGGGGTTGTCGATAGGCCTGGACGGCCCGCAACTCTACGGCTACGTGCTCCTGCCCCAGGCGCTGAAACGCATGACGCCGCCGACCATCAACGTCTACACGCGCATCATCAAGACCAGCTCCCTCGCAGTGCTGATCGGTGTGGTGGACGTGATCAAGGTCGGCCAGCAAATCATCGAACGCACTTACGAATCCGTGCTGATCTACGGCGCGTTGTTCCTGTTTTTCTTTTTCATCTGCTACCCGCTGTCGGCCGCCTCGCGTGTGCTGGAGCGGCGCTGGACGCAAGCATGAGCGCATTGATCGAGTTCAAGGGTTTCAACAAGTTTTTCGGCGACCAGCAAGTGCTGGACGGTATCGACCTGCACGTGACGTCAGGCGAAGTGATCGTCATCCTCGGCCCCAGCGGTTGCGGCAAAAGCACCTTGCTGCGCTGCCTCAACGGCCTGGAAGTCGCCCACAGCGGCAGCCTGAACTTTGCCGGTCGCGAGTTACTGGACAAGGGCACCGACTGGCGCGAAGTGCGGCAGCAGATTGGCATGGTGTTCCAGAGTTATCACTTGTTCCCGCACATGAGCGTGCTCGACAACCTGCTGCTCGGCCCGATCAAAGTACAGAAACGCGACCGCCGCGAAGCCCGCGATCAGGCCGAAGCCTTGCTGGCGCGCGTGGGCCTGCTGGACAAGCGCGATGCTTTCCCGCGTCAGCTCTCCGGTGGCCAGCAGCAACGCATCGCCATCGTCCGTTCGCTGTGCATGAACCCCAAGGTCATGCTCTTCGACGAAGTCACCGCCGCCCTCGACCCGGAAATGGTCAAGGAAGTGCTGGAAGTCATTCAAGGCCTGGCCCGCGAGGGCATGACCCTGCTGATCGTTACCCACGAAATGGCCTTCGCCCGCGCCGTGGCAGACCGAATTGTGTTCATGGATGCCGGGCGAATCCTCGAACAAAACCCACCCGAGATTTTCTTTACGAACCCGCAAACCGCACGAGCGCAGCAGTTCCTGGAGAAGTTCTCCTATGTCGCCGCTTTACCCAAAACGACTCAAACAAAGGAACTGGAACCGCTATGAAAACTGCCAAGACTTCACTGCTGCTACTCCCGCTGCTCGGCCTCGCTTTGCTGGCCGGCTGCAACAAAACCGAAGAACCCGCCAAGCCTGCGGCCACCGCCAGTTATCTGGAAAAAATCAAGGCTCGGGACAAGCTGATCGTCGGCGTCTTCACCGACAAACCGCCGTTTGGTTTCGTCAATGAAGCCGGGCGTTATGTGGGTTTCGATACCGACATCGGCCGTCAATTCGCCAAGGACCTGTTGGGCGACGAGAACAAAGTCGAGTTCGTCGCGGTGGAACCTGCCAGCCGGATTCCCTTCCTGCAAAGCGACAAGGTCGACCTGATCCTGGCCAACATGACCGTCACCCCGGAACGCAAGGAAGCGGTGGAATTCACCAACCCGAACCTCAAGGTCGCGGTGCAGGCGCTGGTTCCGCAAGCCAGCACGGTGAAGAACCTCGATGACCTGGCGACTCGCACCACCATCGTCACCACCGGCACCACGGCCGATATCTGGCTGACCAAGAATCACCCGGACTGGAAACTGCTGAAATTCGAGAAAAACTCCGAGTCACTGCAAGCGCTGGCCAATGGGCGCGGCGATGCGTATGCGCAGGACAATCTGGTGCTGTTCAGTTGGGCCAAGCAGAACCCTGGCTATCGCGTGCTGAGCCAGACGTTGGGTGCCGAAGCACCGATTGCACCGGCGGTGAAAAAGGGCAACATCGAGCTGCGTGATTGGGTGAATGCCGAGTTGGCGAAGCTGGGCGAGGAGAAGTATTTGCTCAAGCTGTATGACCAATATGTGCGTAAAGAGCTGAGCGATGACACCAAGCCTGAGAGCGTGATTGTCGAGGGTGGGAAGTGGCAGGGCTGAGTCACTGACCTTTGCAGTGAGCTTGCGGCCGTCATCGCGAGCAGGCTCGCTCCCACATTGGACCGTGTCCGCCGGGACAACTCGGTCAACTGTAGGAGCGAGCCTGCTCGCGAAAGCGGTTTATCAGGCGCTGATTCAGTCCGGCCAATGCCAAGCTGGCTCATCCAGCATCCGCTGACCCACGATCCCTGTCTGGCCCAATGTTTTCTCCAGCACAATGCAATTGCACTCCAGGTCCTCCTGCAACGCCGAGATCAACCGCCGCGCATGGGATACCACCCACACCTGACACTGCTCCGACGCCCGGATAATCAACCGGGCCAACGCCGGCAACAGGTCCGGGTGCAAACTGGTTTCCGGCTCGTTCAGCACCATCAGCGTCGGCGGCCGAGGCGTCAGCAGCGCCGCCACCAGCAGCAAATAGCGCAAGGTCCCGTCCGACAACTCGGCCGCGGACAACGGTCGCAGTAACCCTTCCTGGAAAAACTCAATCGCAAACCGCCCACCCTGCAACGGCGCGATGTTCAATCGTGCGCCGGGGAACGCGTCGCTGATCGCGGACTGCAACGCCTCGGGATCGCCGATTTCACGAATCGTCTGCAACGCAGCGGCAAGGTCACGACCGTCGTGGTGCAACACCGGCGTGCGGGTGCCCAATTGTGGTTGGCGCACCGGCGCATCGGCATCGCTGCGAAAGTGATCGTAGAAGCGCCAGCGGCGGATGAATTCTCGCAGTTGCATGACTTCCGGGGAGGTACGGAAGCTGCCGACCTGATCGAACAGGCTGTCGAAATTCGGCGTGTGGTGGGCCAGCACGTCCCAGCCACGACCGGCCCGGTTGCGGATCATCGGGCCGTCGCGATCCACCAGCAGACTGGCCGGGCGGTAAAGCGGGCCGTTCCAGATGCATTCCTTCTTGATTTCCGGGTCCAGGGAAAACGCGGATTCGCTCGGCTCCGGCAACCCCAGGGCGATCGAATAGCTGAAATCCTCACCGGCAAACCCCAGGCGCAGGCGTTTGGCGCCGTGGCGCACGGTTGCCTCGATCGGGACTTCACCATTACTCATGCGCCGGGTGATGTTTTCCGGCCCGGCCCAGAACGTCGAATGCAGCCCGCCCTCGCGGGCCAGGGCATTGACGACGCCGCCCTGAGCGGTTTCCGCCAGCAGGCGCAACGCGCGGTACAGGTTGGACTTGCCGCTGCCGTTGGGGCCGGTGATCAGGTTCAACCGACCCAGCGGAATCACCAACTTGTTGATCGAGCGGTAATTGGCCACCGCGAGGGTTTTGAGCATGGGGAGCTTCCTGCTGCGTAGTCGGCCAGTTTGCCTTATTGTCGGGACATCGTGATCTTGTAGCAGCTGGCGAAGCCTGCGTTCGGCTGCGTAGCAGTCGTAAAACCGGGTTGCACGGTGCACCTGATGTACCGCAAGCGCTGATTTTACGACTGCTGCGCAGCCGAACGCAGGCTTCGCCAGCTGCTACAAGGATTGTGGTGTGATCGCTATATTTGTCGACGCCGGATGCACCCGTGGAACCCTGTTCTAAGCTCACAGTCGTATCGCCATTGGCACGTCCGTACAACGCAAAGGAGTCTGCATGGCTGGTCCCGGATTGAAAACAGTGGTTGGTCTGAGCCTCCTTGCGCTGCTGACCGCGTGTGGCGATAAAAAACCGGTAGAGAAGGACCGTCCACGGGTCTTCGTCCAGGAGGTCAAACCCTTGGATTACGCTGCGTCGGTGACGCTAACCGGCGATGTTCAGGCCAGGGTCCAGACCGAATTGTCGTTCCGCGTGGGCGGCAAGATCATTCAGCGCATGGTCGATGTCGGTGACCGGGTGTCGGCCAGACAAGTGCTGGCCAAGCTCGATCCCAAGGACCTGCAGACCAACGTCGATTCGGCCAAGGCCCAAGTCACCGCCGAACAGGCCCGGGTCAAACAGACCGCCGCCGCGTTCGTCCGCCAGCAAAAACTCCTGCCCAAGGGCTACACCAGCCAAAGCGAATACGATTCCGCGCAAGCCGCCTTGCGCAGCAGTCAGAGCGCGTTGACCGCTGCCCAGGCGCAACTCGCCAACGCCCGTGAACAGCTCGGCTACACCGCGCTGATTGCCGAGGCGCCAGGCGTGATTACGGCGCGTCAGGCCGAGGTCGGCCAAGTGGTGCAGGCGACGGTGCCGATTTTCAGCCTGGCGCGCGATGGTGAGCGTGACGCGGTGTTCAACGTCTACGAATCGCTGCTGGCCGAGGCGCCGGAGGATAAAACCATCGTGGTCAGCCTGCTCGACAACCCGGCGATCAAAACCACCGGCACCGTTCGGGAGATCACACCGGCGGTGTCCGCACAGACCGGCACCGTGCAAGTCAAAGTCACCCTCGACGGCCTGCCCGAGGGCATGCAACTGGGCTCGGTGGTGAGCGCCACGGCCAAGACACCAGGCAAGTCCGCCGTGGAATTGCCGTGGTCGGCCCTGACCAAAAACCTCAGCGATCCGGCGGTATGGCTGGTGGACGGTGAAGGCAAGGCGCAACTGCACACCGTAACGGTCGGTCGTTACCTGACCGGCAAAGTGATCATCAGCGCCGGCCTGAAGAGCGGCGAAAAAGTCGTCATCGCGGGCGGTCAGTTGCTGCACCCCGGCGTGAAAGTTGAAATCGCCGAAAACACCTACAAGGATCTCGCTGTGGAAGCCCAGCCATGAAGCGTCTGTTACTGGTGTGCACGGCGGTCATGCTGGCGGCCTGCTCGAAAGAAGAACCGCCGCCGGAGCCGATACGCCCGGTGCTGTCGGTCAAGGTCCAGCCGCTGGACGAGGAAAATCTCGGCCGCTTCGCCGGCAGCATCCAGGCCCGCTATGAAAGCAATGTCGGGTTCCGCGTGCCAGGGCGCATCGCCAGCCGTAACGTCGATGTCGGTGCCGAAGTCGAAAAGGGCGCGCTGCTCGCCACGCTGGACCCGACCGATCAGCAAAACCAGCTGCGTTCCGCCCAGGGGAACCTGGCCAGCATTCAGGCGCAATTCATCAATGCCCAGGCCAGTGCCCGGCGGCAGCAGGAATTGTTCGATCGCGGCGTCGGCGCCCAGGCGCAACTCGATGCCGCCCAGACCGACCTCAAGACCACCCAGGCCTCCCTGGATCAAGCGAAAGCGGCGGTCGATCAGGCCAAGGATCAGCTCAACTACGTCGAATTGCGCTCGGATCACAAAGCCGTGGTCACCGCGTGGAATGCCGAAGCCGGGCAAGTCGTCACCGCCGGCCAACAAGTGGTGACCCTGGCGCAGCCGGACATCAAGGAAGCCGTGATCGACCTGCCGGACACCTTGGTCGACCAGCTCCCGGCCGACGTCGTGTTTCAAGTCGCGGCGCAACTGGACCCGAGCATCAACACCACCGCCATCGTTCGTGAAATCGAGCCCCAGGCCCAGAGTGCGACCCGTACCCGTCGAGCCCGCCTGACCCTGACAGACACACCGCCCGGTTTTCGCTTGGGCACCGCGATCAGCGTCACCCTCAGTTCAGCGATCAAACCGCGTATCGAATTGCCGCTGAGCGCGCTGCAGGAAGTCGATGGCAAATCGCGCATCTGGGTCATCGATACGCAGACCCAGACCGTTTCCCCACGGGACGTCAGCCTGGTCAGCCGCACGGATTCAACGATGATCCTGGCCAGTGGCGTGAAGTCCGGTGAACGGGTGGTCAGCGCGGGTGTGAACAGCCTGAAACCCGGGCAGAAAGTGAAAATCGACGAGGACAGCCC
This sequence comes from Pseudomonas sp. LBUM1663, assembly GCF_059695905.1. Taxonomy (NCBI): domain Bacteria; kingdom Pseudomonadati; phylum Pseudomonadota; class Gammaproteobacteria; order Pseudomonadales; family Pseudomonadaceae; genus Pseudomonas; species Pseudomonas sp. LBUM1663. Next base: position 213,980 of record NZ_CP166792.1, read on the forward strand.
CCAATGAAAGGGAGTTTCAACTTATCCGAATGGGCCCTCAAGCATCAGTCGTTTGTCTGGTATTTGATGTTCGTCGCGCTGCTGATGGGCGTGTTCTCGTACATGAACCTGGGCCGCGAGGAAGACCCGTCGTTCACCATCAAGACCATGGTCATCCAGACCCGCTGGCCGGGCGCGACCCAGGAAGAAACCCTCAAGCAGGTCACTGACCGCATCGAGAAAAAACTCGAAGAGCTCGACTCCCTCGACTACGTGAAAAGCTACACACGGCCCGGCGAATCGACGGTGTTCGTCAACCTGCGCGACACCACCAGTGCCAAGGACATCCCGGAAATCTGGTACCAGGTGCGCAAGAAGATCAACGACATTCGTGGCGACTTCCCCCAGGGCCTGCAAGGGCCGGGGTTCAACGACGAATTCGGTGATGTGTACGGTTCGGTCTACGCCTTTACCGCCGACGGCTTGTCGATGCGCCAGTTGCGCGATTACGTGGAACAGGTTCGCGCTGAAATTCGTGAAGTGCCGGGGCTTGGCAAGGTCGAGATGGTCGGTGAGCAGGATGAAGTCCTGTACCTGAACTTCTCCACCCGCAAACTGGCGGCGCTGGGCATCGATCAGCGCCAGGTGGTGCAAAGCCTGCAAACCCAGAACGCGGTGACCCCGGCCGGTGTGATCGAGGCCGGGCCGGAGCGCATCTCGGTGCGCACCTCGGGGCAGTTCGCTTCCGAGAAAGACCTGGCCAACGTCAACCTGCGGCTCAATGACCGCTTCTACCGCCTGGCCGACATCGCCGACATCAGCCGTGGCTACGTTGACCCGGCGACCCCGGAGTTTCGCTTCAACGGCCACCCGGGCATCGGCCTCGCCATTGCCATGAAGAAGGGCGGCAACATTCAGGAATTCGGCAAGGCGTTGCACCAGCGCATGACCGAGCTGACCGCGGACTTGCCGGTGGGCGTCGGTGTGTACACGGTGTCCGACCAGGCCGAAGTGGTGGAAAAAGCCGTCGGCGGCTTCACCAGTGCCTTGTTCGAAGCGGTGGTCATCGTGCTGATCGTCAGCTTCGTCAGCCTCGGTGTGCGCGCCGGGCTGGTGGTGGCGTGCTCGATCCCGCTGGTGCTGGCCATGGTGTTCATCTTCATGGAATACAGCGGCATCACCATGCAGCGGATTTCCCTCGGTGCGCTGATCATCGCCCTCGGCCTGCTGGTGGACGACGCAATGATCACGGTCGAGATGATGGTCACGCGCCTGGAAATGGGCGAGACCAAGGAGCAGGCGGCGACATACGCCTACACCTCCACGGCGTTCCCGATGCTCACCGGTACATTGGTGACGGTCGCCGGTTTCGTGCCCATCGGCTTGAACGCCAGCTCGGCGGGCGAGTACACCTTCACCCTGTTTGCCGTTATCGCGGTGGCGATGCTGGTGTCGTGGGTTGTCGCCGTATTGTTCGCTCCGGTGATCGGCGTGCACATTCTCAGCACCAACGTGAAACCCCATGCCGCCGAGCCGGGTCGCATTGGCCGCGCATTCAATTACGGGATGTTTTGGGCCATGCGTAATCGCTGGTGGGCGATCGGTATCACCATTGCGCTGTTCGTGGCCTCGGTGTTTTCCATGCAGTTCGTGCAGAACCAGTTCTTCCCGTCGTCGGACCGCCCGGAAATTCTCGTCGACCTGAACCTGCCGCAAAACGCCTCGATCGCCGAAACGCGCAAGGCGGTGGACAAGCTCGAAGCGACGCTCAAGGATGATCCGGACATCGTGCGCTGGAGCACTTACATCGGCGAGGGGGCGATCCGTTTCTACCTGCCCCTCGACCAACAATTGCAAAACCCGTACTACGCGCAATTGGTGATCGTCAGCAAAGGCCTGGAATCGCGTAACGCACTCAGCCAGCGCTTGCGCGAGCGGCTGCGCAAAGATTTCGTCGGCATCGGCAGCTACGTCCAGGCGCTGGAAATGGGCCCTCCGGTGGGTCGCCCGATTCAGTACCGGGTGAGCGGCAAGGACATCGATCAGGTGCGCAAGCACGCCATCGCCCTGGCCACCGAGCTGGACAAGAACTCGCACATCGGCGAGATCATTTACGACTGGAACGAACCCGGCAAAGTCCTGCGCATCGAGATCGCTCAGGACAAGGCGCGGCAATTGGGGCTGTCGTCGGAAGACGTGGCCAACCTGATGAACAGCATTGTGGTCGGCTCGCAAGTCACGCAGGTGGATGACGATATCTACCTGATTAACGTCGTGGGGCGCGCGGTGGACGCGGAACGCGGCACGCCGGAAACCCTGCAGAACTTGCAGATCGTGACCCCGAGCGGCACGTCGATTCCGCTGCTGGCCTTCGCCACGGTGCGCTATGAACTTGAGCAGCCGCTGGTCTGGCGTCGCGACCGCAAGCCGACCATCACCATCAAGGCGGCGGTGCGCGACGAGATTCAGCCGACCGACCTGGTGAAACAGCTCAAGCCTGATATCGACAAATTCGCCGCCAGTTTGCCGGTGGGTTACTCGGTCGCCACGGGCGGCACGGTGGAGGAAAGCGGCAAGGCCCAGGGGCCGATTGCCAAGGTGGTGCCGTTGATGTTGTTCCTGATGGCGACCTTCCTCATGATCCAGCTGCACAGCGTGCAGAAGCTGTTCCTGGTGGCCAGCGTCGCGCCGCTCGGCTTGATCGGCGTGGTGCTGGCGCTGATCCCGACGGGCACGCCAATGGGCTTTGTGGCGATCCTGGGGATTCTGGCGCTGATCGGCATCATCATCCGCAACTCGGTGATTCTGGTGACCCAGATCGATGCCTTGGAGAACGAGGGCGTTTCACCTTGGGATGCCGTGGCGCAGGCCACGGAGCATCGACGCCGACCGATTCTGCTGACCGCTGCGGCGGCCAGCCTGGGGATGATCCCGATTGCCCGGGAAGTGTTCTGGGGGCCGATGGCCTACGCGATGATTGGCGGGATCATTATTGCGACGTTGCTGACGTTGCTGTTTTTGCCGGCGCTTTACGTTGCCTGGTACAAAATCCGCGAGCCGAAAAAAGAGGTGCAGTAAGGCGAGCGCTGCGCGCTCATCGCGAGCAGGCTCGCTCCCACAGGGGGACCGCGTCCGTCTGGACAACTCGGTCAACTGTAGGAGCGAGCCTGCTCGCGATGGCGTCCTGTCAGGCTACACCGGCTTACGCCAAACACTCGCCAACCAAGGCTGCTGCTCCCGCGGCAGCCCCGCCGGCCGGTAGTAATGCTCCAACTCCACAAACCCCGCCTCAGTCAGCAATTGCTGCCAAGTCTCAAGATCGTGATACGCCCCATACCGCGGCCCGTTCCAGCCTTCCTGATTCTCGCCACGCGGATTGGAACTGAACAACACACCACCCGGCTTCAACGCCCCGCGCAATTCCTTCAACACCCGGGGCAATTCCTGGCGCGGGATATGAAACAACACCGCGTTGGCAAAAATCCCGTCAAAGCGTTCGGCCGGCAGATCCAGCTTCAGAAAGTCCTGCTGCCACACCTCGCATCCACTGTCCTCACGCGCCATTTGCGCAAACTTCTCTGAACCGTCGAGCCCGACAGCCGTGTGGCCCATGCGCGTGAACGTCTGCAAATCCCGACCCGGCCCACAGCCGAAATCGAGAACATCGAACGGCGCCTCGCCCTGAATATGCCGCAGCAGGGCGTCGATGTTCTGGCTGACGTCATGATCGCGAGTCCCTTCGCGAAAACCTTCGGCCACCGAGTTGTAATGGCTCAGGGTGGTGGCGGTGATCTTCTGGAGGTCGTCAGGGGTTTGTTTCATGGTCGGCTGCGCAGGCAATGGGGATTTGGCGAATATACGCCATGAGGCCGGTGGCTGCTGTGCAGCCAATCGCGGGCAAGCCCGCTCCCACAGTTGATCGCGCACACCTGTGGGAGCGGGCTTGCCCGCGATAGCGATGTAACTACCGACCGACGTCTCAGCCTTGCTTCATCCCCAAACAATCAATGGAGCGATCAACCATGGCTTTGGCAATCTCCAGCAAATGCCAAACGGAAAACACCATGGCTCGGTCCGCGCCTTTCAGGTGTTCACCACATTGATACGCCGAAACAGAAGCACAACGAAGCAGGTCAGCGAGGTAGAGCTGCGCATCTTCGAAACTGACATCTTCGCTGACGTTGTAGAACCGCAATTCATCCGGTGGAGAGGGCTGGTTGCCGGTGAGGTAGAAATCGATGGCGCGGTAAAGCGCGGAGCGATCTCTGAGTGGATCGGAGGGTTTGCTTTCGGTGGTTGTCTCGGGCGGTGGATCGGGGACAGATCTTTTCATTGGTAAAACTCCGGTGATTAGTTGGAGCCAACCGATCTCGCGACTAAACGAATTAGGGGTGGCGGCTGCACGCAGGTTAGTCGACCGGACACCGGGAACCGGCGCACCCGAAGGTGCCCTACGCACAGCCACCATTAAATTTCAGGCAAAGGAAATGCCTGAGAATGGGGGGCGCTATGCGTCCGGTCCGGGCGACTAAACCCGATCACTGATGAGCAGTGACGGACGGAGACTAGCCACGAGAATCCACCGGCGCAAGCGAGCGGAATGATCTAGGAAATGTCCTGCAAATGAAAGGGAACAGGGCTGTAGGCACACTGATTTTCCTGTGGGAAATGTTCCCCCTGTCACGAAGGAAGTTGCCTGTGTCGAGGGCGCTTTTGTGGCGAGGGAGCTTGCTCCCGCTGGGCTGCGAAGCGGCCCCAAGCCATTCAAAGAGGTGAGTCAGGTCAGATCAACCCGGTCTATAGATCTTGCGATTGCTGCGCAATCGAGCGGGAGCAAGCTCCCTCGCCACAAAAGCTCTACAACCTTGACCGTGTTCAGCGCTTATTGAGCCCCCGCGCCAACCGATCACCGCCGAGCTGGATAATCGCCACCAACACCACCAGCAGCACAATCACCGTCAGCATGATCTGGCTATCAAACCGCTGATACCCATACCGATATGCAATGTCCCCCAACCCGCCCGCGCCAATCGCACCGGCCATGGCCGACGAGTTGATCATGGTCACCAGCGTGATGGTGAAACCGCCGACAATCCCCGGCAGCGCCTCGGGCAACAACACATGCCAGACGATGTGCCAGCGCCGGCAGCCCATCGCTTGCGCCGCTTCGATCAAGCCGTGGTCCACCTCGCGCAAACTGACTTCTGCAATGCGCGCAAAGAACGGCGTGGCCGCAATCGTCAGCGGCACTACGGCGGCCCAGACACCGTATGTGGTGCCGACGATCAACCGGGTAAACGGAATCAGCGCCACCATCAGAATCAGGAACGGAATCGAGCGGAACAGGTTCACGAAGGCGCCCAGTACGCGGTTCAGCGCCGGCGCTTCGTAGATGCCGCCCTTGGAACTGGTGACCAGAATCACCGCCAGCGGAATGCCCGCCATTAGCGCAATCAGCGACGACACGCCCACCATCAGAAACGTGTCGATGAAGCCTTGCAGCAAGCGATCAAACCACATAACCGAGCACCTCCACCTGTTGCGCCCAGTGGCCGGCGCGCTGACGCAATTCTTCAGCGTCGAGCGACGAACCGGTCACCGCCAGCAGCAATTGCCCCAGCGCGTGGCCCTGAATGCGTTCCACGCCACCTTGCAGCAACCTCACACGACCACCGAGGGCGCTGAACAGTGCTGCCAGGTCCGGTTCGTCCGTCGCGCTGCCGGTGAAGCGCAAACGTAACAAAACCGCTGCGTCCGAGGACTGAGGTTGTGGGCGCAAACGGCTTTGCAGTTCTTCCGGAAGCGCATGTTGCAGCGGCGCGAGCAAGGTCTTGCTGACCTCATGCCGCGGGTTGCCGAACACTTCCCAGACCGGCCCTTGCTCGACGATTTTTCCGTGTTCGAGCACCACCACCCGATCGCAGATATCGCGGATCACCGCCATCTCGTGGGTGATCAGCACGATGGTCAAACCCAGCCGCTGATTGATCTCGCGCAGCAGGCCGAGGATCGATTGCGTGGTCTCCGGGTCCAGCGCCGAAGTGGCTTCGTCGCACAGCAGGATTTCCGGGTCATGCACCAGGGCGCGGGCGATACCGACGCGCTGTTTCTGTCCGCCGGACAGCTGCGCCGGATAGGCCTTGTGCTTGCCTTGCAGGCCGACCAGTTCCAGCAGTTCGCGGACTTTCTGTTCGCGTTTTTCCTTGGGCACGCCGGCGACTTTCAGCGGCAACTCGACGTTCTGCCAAACGGTCTTGGCCGACATCAGGTTGAAGTGCTGGAAGATCATGCCGATCCGTCGGCGTAGCGCGACCAGGCGGTCTTCATCGAACTCGCCGATGTCCACTTGATCAATCAGCACCCGGCCGCTGCTCGGTTGTTCGAGACGGTTGATGGTGCGGATCAGCGACGACTTGCCGGCGCCGCTGCGACCGATGATGCCAAACACCTCACCGCGCTGGATCGCCAGATCGATGCCGTGCAACGCCGCCACCGGACCCTGCTGGCCGGTGTAGGTTTTGCCCAGACCGATGAAGCGCACGTGAGCGCGGTTCAGGTCAGGGTGCAGTTCGGTCTGTTCGGCTTTATGTGGCTCTGGAATATCCAGTCGCCGTTGGATCGCAGCCGTCATCCTCAGCTTTCCCAACCGGCTTGATAGAGTTTGCCGTGGGCCTTGTCCAGCGCCGCACGAACGGCCGGCGAATGCTGGTAGATATCGACAAACTTGATCAGGCGCGGGTCGGTTTTGCTTTTCGGCTGGATCACGAACTGGATCACGTATTCCTTGTGATCGAGGCCATCAAACAGCAACGCCGAACCGGCATCGAAGGTCTTCGACAACCGGATGTAGGCCGGGTAGCCCTGCACCAGATCGGCGTCGTCATAGGCACGCACCAGTTGCACGGCTTCAACCTGGAGGATTTTGATTTTCTTCGGGTTGGCGATGATGTCTTCTTCGGTGGCCTTGTAGCCGACGCCCGGTTTGAGGGTAATCAGGCCAGCCTTGGCCAGCAGTTGCAGGCCGCGACCGCTGTTGATCGGGTCGTTGGCAATGGCGACGCTGGCGCCTTGCGGCAACTCGTCAAAACTTTTGTATTTTTTCGAGTAGAGGCCGACGTTGTTGATGATCCCCGGCGCGAACGGCACCAGGTCAAAACCGGCGGCGGCTTTGGCGTTTTCGAGGAACGGGACGTGCTGGAAGTAATTCACGTCGATGTCGCCGGCCGCGAGGCTGACGTTGGGGGCGATCCAGTCGCTGAACTCCACGAGGTCGACTTGCAGGCCTTGTTTTTTGGCTTCCTCGACGGCGGCTTCCAGCGGGATGGCGAAGGCGGCGGTGGTGCCGACTTTCAGCGGCGCGTCGGCGGCGAAGGTGACAGAGCTGAAGAGGCCGAGGGCCAGGGCCAGTGCTTTGACTGGGTGGGAGAGGGAATTCTTTTTCATGAGGTTTTTTCCAGTCAGGGCATAATTTTGGAGTGTTTGTCAGGGCCTCATCGCCAGCAAGCCGGCTCCTACAGGGGAATGCGTTGTCCTTGTAGGAGCCGGCTTGCTGGCGATGCTTTTAGCGGCGAAACGCCGAGCCCGTATGTTGCTCAGGCAAATACGCCTCGCCGTGAAACAGCTTTTCCCGCAGGCTGCCGTCGTCATAAGCGGTCTTGTACGACCCACGCCGCTGCAACTCAGGAATCACCAGCTCAATGAAATCCACATAGCTTTCCGGCGTGACAATCCGTGTCAGGTTGAAGCCATCGAGCCCGGTTTCGGCGATCCACGATTCGAGTTCGTCCGCCACTTGCTCAGGCGAACCGACCACCGTGATGTAGCGGCCGCCGAGGGCGTGTTGCTCGAGCAATTTGCGCCGGGTCCAGTCGTTGTTCTGCAGGTTTTTGGTCGCTGACTGGATGGCGTTGCTCTTCACGTACTGGATCGGTTCGTCGATCTCGTACTCGGAGAAGTCGATCCCGGTCGACGCCGAAAAATGCGCGACACCGGCCTCGGCGCTGGCGTAGCTCAGGTACTCGGCGTGCTTGGCCCAGGCCATTTCTTCAGTGGCGCCGACGATCACGTTCAAGCCCATGAACACCTTGATGTCTTCGGGATTGCGCCCGGCTTCAACAGCGCTGGCGCGAACCTTGTCCACCTGAACTTTGGTCGACGGTTTGTTCTGCCCGCTGATGAACACGCACTCGGCGTGACGCCCGGCGAACAGCAAACCGCGATCGGAACTGCCGGCCTGGAACAGCACCGGCGTGCGCTGCGGCGACGGCTCGCAGAGGTGATAACCCTCGACCTGATAGAACTCGCCCTTGTGCTCGACCTTGTGCACTTTTTCCGGTTGGGCGTAGATCCGCTGGTGCGGGTCATTCAGCACCGCGCCGTTTTCCCAGCTGCCTTCCCAGAGTTTGTAGAGCACTTCGAGGTATTCATCGGCCTGGTCGTAACGGCGGTCATGTTCCACCTGTTCGCTCAGGCCCATGGCTTTGGCGGCGCTGTCGAGGTAGCCGGTGACGATGTTCCAGCCGACCCGGCCGCGACTCAGGTGATCGAGCGTCGACATGCGGCGGGCGAACAGGTACGGCGGTTCGTAAGTCAGGTTGGCGGTGAGGCCGAAGCCGAGGTTTTTTGTCACCGCCGCCATGGCTGAAACCAGCAGCAGCGGGTCGTTGACCGGTAGCTGGATCGACTCTTTCAGCGGCACGTCGACCGAGTTCTGGTAGACGTCGTAAACCCCGACGATATCGGCGATGAACAGGCCGTCGAACAACCCGCGCTCCAGCAACTGCGCCAGTTCGGTCCAGTATTCAATGGTTTTGTACTGGGTGGAGGTGTCCCGTGGATGCGTCCACAGGCCGTGGTTGATGTGCCCGATGCAGTTCATGTTGAACGCGTTGAGCAGGATCTTCTTTTTCGCCTCGGCCATCAGAGGGTCCCTCGCAGCGGAGGGTTTTCATCGTTGAGGTAGTAGTTGCCGACGGCGTGATACTTCCAGCGCACCGGGTCGTGCAGCGTGTGCACCCGGGCGTTGCGCCAGTGGCGATCGAGGCCGTGTTCGATCAGCGTCGCCTGGCTGCCGGCCAGTTCAAACAACGTGCTGCCGGCGGCGAGGGAGATTTCGGTGCTAATGGCGCGGGCTTCGGCAACGGCAATCGAGGCGGCGGCGACGGTCTCGGCGTTGGTGTTGGCCTGGGCCTTGTCGAGGAATTCGCCGGAGCGTTCCAGCAAGGCTTCGGCGGCGTGCAGGCGAATGCTCAGGTGGCCGAAACTCTTGATGGTCAGCGGGTCATCAGTGGCTTTTTCATGGGTGGCGTCGATCCACGGCCGAGTTTTGGTGCGCACGAAGTGCAGGGCATCTTCATAGGCGGCGCGGGCGATGCCGGTGTCGATGGCAGCGTGAAGAATCTGTGCCAGCGGGCCAACGGTGGTCGGGCGCTCGAACGCACTTTGAAACGGGATGACGTCTTCGGCGGCGACGTAGACGTCTTCGAACACCACCGAACCGCTGCCGGTGGTGCGCTGGCCGAAACCGCTCCAGTCGTCGATGACGGTCAGGCCTTTGCTGTTGTGGGGGACGAACGCCAGTTGCTGCACGCCGTTTTCATCCACCACCGACGTCGGAATGCGTTGCGCGTAGATCGCGCCGGTCGCGTAGAACTTGCGACCGTTAATGCGATAACCGTCACCGTCGCGGGTCAGGCTGGTGACGCGGTCGTGGGCGGTTTTGGTGCCCAGTTCCGCCAAGGCATTGCCGAAGCGCTGGCCGGCGAGCACTTCGGCGTACAGGCGTTGTTTCTGCTCTTCGCTGCCGTTCACGCGCAGCACTTCGAGGGCGTAGAAATGGTTCTGCGGGATCTGTCCAAGCGAGCCGTCAGCCTGGGCAATCAGTGCGATCACTTTGGCCAGGGTGACGTTGGAAACGCCCGCGCCGCCGTACTCCTTGGGCACGCTGATGCCCCAAAGACCTGAGCGGGAAAACACTTCCAGCTCCGGGTGCGGCAGGCGACGTTCGCGGTCGCGCAGGGCGCTGTCGCGTTTGAAATCTTCGGCCAGATCGGTAGCGATGATCAGGGCTTGCTCATCGCTGGTTATGACCGCGACGTGGTGAGAAAGAGTCATGTGTTTCTCCAGAGATCTGGTCAAAAGTGTTCTGGTCGTTAGATCCAGGAGTGGCGAGCGGGCAGCGTGCCGTTGAGGTGGTAAGTGCCGACGGCGTGATACTTCCAGCGCACCGGGTCGTGCAACGTGTGCACGCGGGCGTTACGCCAGTGGCGGTCGAGGTTGAACTCGGCAAGGGTCGCGCGGCTGCCGGCCAGTTCGAAGAGCTTTTCGCTGGCGAGCAGCGAGATCTCGGTGGTCAGCACTTTGGCTTCGGCCACGGCGATCGAGGCACGCGCGGCGGACTCGACAGTGAGTGGCGCAGCGTTGACCTGATCGAGCACTTGTCCGGCCTTGCGCAGCAGCGCTTCGGCGGCGTGCAGTTCGATTTTCAACTTGCCGATATCGGCGATGACGTAGAGGTCATCGCTGGCCCGTTCGACCTTGGCGTCGATCCACGGCCGGGCACGGGTTTTCACGAATTCGATGGCGTCGTCGATGGCACCGCGGGCGATGCCCGCGTCGATGGCGGCTTGAATCAATTGCGACACGGCACCCTGGATGTTCGGGCTGTCGTTGATCTTCCAGTTGTCCACCACCAGCTCGGCGTCGACCCGCACGTTGTTGAGCAAAATGGTTCCGCTGGCGGTGGTGCGCTGACCGAAGCCCGACCAGTCATCCACGATGCGCAGGCCCGGTGTGCCGCGACGGACGAAGGCCAGCACTTGCTTGCCGTCGTCGTTCAGCGCCTTGACCGCCACCCAATGGGCGAACAGTGCGCCGGTGGAGTAAAACTTCTGCCCGCTGATGACAAAACCATCCCCGTCTGCGGTGATCCGCGCTTTGAGTTCCAGGGTGTTTTTGGTGCCGCGTTCCGGCCCGGCATTGCCGATGCGCCAGCCTTCGAGCACGCTTTTGAACAGCTGTTTTTTCTGCGCCTCGGTGGCGCTGCCGAGTACCAGGTTCAGAATGCCGAACTGGTTCTGCGGGATCTGTCCCAGTGCCGGGTCTGCCGCGGAAATGATCGCGAAAACTTCGGCCAGGGTGACGAACGAAACTTGTGGGCCACCGTACTCGCGCGGGATGGCAATGCTGCCCAATCCGCTGCGTGTGAACTGTTCGATTTCCGACCATGGCAACTTGCGCTGCCGGTCACGTTTGGCCGCTTGCAGGCGGGCGACTTGCGCCAGCTCATGGGCGGCCTTGATGGCTTGTGCGTCGTTGCGCAAGACCTGCGCGGGCAACAACAGGGGGGCGATGTCCAGATCACTCTGAACGATTGCATCTGCCAGACTGGACATCAGTGCCGCTCCTTGGCTGCACGCAATGCCCTGGCGATCTGCACTGGGGTGATTGTGTTCCGGACCATACCTACCTCACATCTCATGGGTCGCCGCGATGGTTGCGGCGAAATAAAAACAAGAATGTCCGGTGGTCCGGTGCATATACCGTAAGCGCGTATAAAAATTAAATAAACTAACTTTTAGGAATATGCATAGAAGGGTGTCAGCGCCCACTGTTTGTGGAACAACACTTGCCTTGTAGCAGCTGCCGAGCTTGCGAGGCTGCGTTCGGCTGCGAAGCAGTCGCAAAACCAGCCAACTCGGTATTTCATAGGACCGCGTGCTCAGTTTTAACGACTGCTGCGCAGCCGAACGCAGCCTCGCAGGCTCGGCAGCTGCTACAGGGGATCTCAGGGTTTGCGCGTTTCGGCGGCTTTCAATTCTTCTTTGAACGGCACTTTAAGATAGGGATTGGCGCAACCGATCTTGAGCCTGCGCGGCGGTGCCCAGCCGGAGTTGTTGCCCACCCGATCGAGGATGCAATAAGTCACCTCCAGCCGAAGGTCTTCGCCGGCTTCGAGAATGATCGCCGGCGGCACCCAGACCTGAACGGGCTGGCCCACCTCATCGGCTTTGAGCTGCGGCAGGTCCATGCGCACATCACCCCAGCGCAGGGTGATTTCATCGTCGACGGCCATGTTCAGGTAAGGCTCGATGGTCAACGGTACGCCGCGCTTTATCTGGTTCGGATTGACCCCCTGACGGCGAATGGTTTCGGGGATGCCCACCGGTGCCAGGTACTCGTTTTCGTGACCGCACAGCGTGAGTGGCTGACCACCCGGGCAATCGAGCTTGATCTGTACCCGCGTGGCGAGCGACAGCGCCGGCCCTTGTCCGACCTGCATGACGCGGTAGTGAATGCAGGAGGAGCCATTGGCGATAAAGCTTTGCGGCACACGCAGGCTGACGACTTCGCCGACATCATCGGCCGTGAGGACGCGGGAAGCGACGTAGCAGTTGTCCCAGAACAATTCGATCAGGTCGCCTTCGTCCATGCCGGGGTAGGGCGCCACATCGATCAGCAGATGGGCCGCCGAAGTGACATTGATGCCAGTCTTGTGGGATTGCGCCAGGGTAGGGGCCGCAAGTCCGGATTTATTCGAGGTGCTTGTCATGGGTTTCTCCTTGAAGCCTTGCAGCGAAGTCCGTTTCTGAAAACTCAAAAGGCGTGTATTACCGAGCAACAAAGTTGTTCACTATTTGCAAGTTTCAATAATGGTTTGGAACGGTGGTTGACGCCTGCTGGAGACTAGATAAGAGTGCGCTTGAATAGGTGTCAATAGAGCTGGCTAGTTAAGTAGTGTATTTAGTGCTATTCAGAAAAGTCCTACACCTTGAAGTTAATAAGCCGCATCGCTCCGTCGAATTTCGCCGCGTATTTGTCGATTTTCAAGGGTGGGTGGCGGCGACCGTGTGCTCATCGAGGGCACTGGATTTGGCGGATTTTAGGCGCGTTGAATCTGTTGCAGGACATATATATGTACCACATGCAGTTGTAAAAACTGATCTATTGTTCGAATGAACGAAAAGAGAGTGTCGAACGATGTGGGGGGTGGGGAAGTTGTCACTTCCATCCATGGAAGTTAACAAGTAGTGAAGCGATATTAATGGTGGGCGTTATTCAGGAACTTGCTGAGGAACTGTTTAGTCCGTTCTTCTTTCGGGTTGGCAAACAACGCCTTGGCTTCGCCTTGCTCGACGATCACACCCTTGTCGAAAAACACCACACGGTTGGCCACGTCCCGGGCAAAGCCCATTTCGTGGGTGACGATCACCATGGTGCGCTTCTCTTCGGCCAGGCTGCGGATGGTCGCCAGCACTTCACCCACCAGCTCCGGATCGAGCGCCGAGGTGGGTTCATCGAACAGGATCACTTCCGGCTCCATCGCCAGCGCACGGGCAATCGCCACACGCTGTTGCTGACCACCGGAAAGGCGTCGCGGGTAAGCGTCTTCCTTGCCCGCCAGGCCAACCCTGGCCAACAGCTTTTTACCCAGGGCAACGGCGTCGGCGTGCGGGATCTTCTTCACGATGATCGGGCCTTCGATGACGTTTTCCAGAGCGGTGCGATGGGGGAACAAGTTGAAGTTCTGAAACACGAATCCGACATGCTGACGCAAGCGCCGCACCAGGTTCTGCTGCTGATTCAACGGGCGGCTGCCATCGATCTCGATGTCACCGACCTTGATCCGGCCGCTGGTGGGTTCTTCCAGGAAATTCAGGCAGCGCAGGAACGTGGTTTTACCCGAACCGCTCGGCCCGATGATCGCGACGACCTCACCTTCCTTCACTTGCAGATCGATGCCGTTGAGCACGACTTGACCCTTGAACTGCTTTGTCAGTTTTTCCACGACAATCATTGGGTCAGGACTCCTGGTCGTGCCGATTGACCCGCTCTTCCAACTTGTTCTGCAGGTGCGAGAGCACCGTGGCCAGAATCCAGTAGATCAGCGCGGCGGCAAGGTACATGGTGAACACTTCGAAGGTGCGTGCTGTGATCAGCTGCGCCTGGCGGAACAGCTCCGGTACCTGGATGGTGGCGGCCAGCGCGGTGTCCTTGACCAGCGAAATGAAGCTGTTGCCCAGCGGCGGCAATGCGGTGCGCATCGCTTGCGGGATGATGGCCCGGCGCAGGGTCTGCGCACGGGTCATGCCGATGCTGGCGGCAGCTTCCCACTGACCGCGCTCGATGGAGCTGATCGCGGAACGCAGGATTTCACAGGCGTAAGCGGCCATGTTCAGCGAGAAGCCGATCAGGGCCGCCGGCAGCGGATCGAGTTCCATGCCCAATTGCGGCAAGCCGTAATAGATCACGAACAGTTGCACCAGCAACGGCGTGCCGCGAAAGAACGACACGTAGATGCGGGCGATCCAGCTCACCAGCTTGAAGCGCGACAGGCGCATCAGTGCCAGGCCGAAGCCCAGCATGAGGCCGAAGAACATCCCGCCCAGGCTCAAGATGACCGTGTAGTAGGCCCCCTTGAGCAGGAAAGGCAGGGAGTCCAGTGCAAGTTGGAAAGCTTCTTCCATTATTGAGTGACGTCAGCGCTGAAGTATTTTTCCGAAAGCTTTTTCAGCGTACCGTCGGCACGCAGCTTGTCGATGGCTTTGTTCACCGCAGCCAGCAGCTCAGGCTCGCCTTTGCGCAGGGCAATACCGGCTTCCTGGCGGGAGAACGCTTCGCCGGCGGCGGTGGTGTCCTTGGCTTTCTTGGCGTATTCCAGTGCGGCGAGGCGGTCGATCAGAATGGCGTCAATGCGGCCGACGCGCAGGTCTTGGAACTTGGTCGGATCATCGTCATAGGTCTTGATGATGGCTTTAGGCTGATTGTCTTTGAGCCATTGCTCGTAGTTGGTGCCCAGGCCTACGCCGACTTTCTTGCCGGCCAGATCGGCGGCAGTCTTGATGTTCAGCTCCGCAGCCTTCTTGGTCAGCACCAGCGCCTGAATCCCGGAAACGGTGTACGGCTCGGAGAAGTCATACTTCTTCTTGCGCTCTTCGGAGATAGTCACCTGGTTGATCACTGCGTCCAGACGCTTGGATTCCAGCGCCGCGAGGATGCCGTCCCATTTGGTCGGTTGCAGTTTGACCTTCACGCCCAGTTCTTTGGCCAGGGCTTCGGAGAACTCGACTTCGAAACCGGCCAGTTTGCCGTCGGCGTCGACGAAGCTGAACGGTGGGTAGGTGCCTTCCAGACCGACGTTGATCACGCCTGCGTCCTTGATTTTTTGCAGCTGCTCACCGGCAACCGCTTGCCCCAGCAGACCGGCGCTCAGCGCCAGGCCCAGCGAACCGACCAGCAGATTTCGACGTAGTGCGGAAAAATTCATGACAAGCCCCTGTGTTTTCTTATGAAGACGCTTTTAGGAATGTTGGCAAAATCGGGATTTGGACGACTGCAATATCCTGCCCTAAAGCAGCGTATGCGTCTCGCTGCAAATTCGCCTGCGGCGTGACTATATGATGGCGCTTTTAGATAGGAAAATAATAAATATTATGTTTGTTATTGCTTAATTGCATATGCGATTCACACAATCCCCTGTGGCGAGGGAGCTTGCTCCCGTTCGACTGCGCAGCAGTCGCAAACGCAGTCTCCGCGTACAACTGAGAAACCGTGGTGCAGGTCTTGGGGGCGCTGCGCACCCCAGCGGGAGCAAGCTCCCTCGCCACAGGAAGACTTCAACTGGTCAGCGAATCTTTATAGGCAAACAACGCCGGCGCACCGCCCGTGTGCAGGAAGATGATCGGGCCGTCGTTAAAGCGCTGACGACCGATGCCATCAAGCAACCCGGCCATGGCTTTACCGGTGTAAACCGGATCCAGCAACAACCCTTCCTGACTCGCCACCAGCTTTACCGCCGCCAACGTCCCGGCATTCGGCTCGCCATAACGCGGGCCGAAATATTCGTCCCACAGTTCGATCTTGAAACTCGCCGGCAGGCTCACGCCCAGCAACTCGGCAGTGCGCTCGGCCAGGCCCTGGACTTTCGGCCGCTGATCCTCATCGCTGCGGGAAACCGTGACACCAATCACTGGCAAATCCGGCAGTGCTTCACTCAGTGCCAACGCCAGACCACTGTGGGTCCCGGCACTGCCCGAGGCCAGGACCACGGCAGCGAATTGCAGGCCGGTGTCCTTGATCTGCTCGGCCAGTTCCAGCCCGGCGCGCACATAACCCAAAGCGCCCAGCGCATTGGAGCCACCAATAGGCACTAGATAAGGCTTCTTGCCGTTGTTGCGCAGACGGTCGGCCAGGGCTTGCAGTTGCTCGTCGGCGTTGTCGAGGTTTTCCACCAGTTCGACCTTCGCATCGAACAGGTCGAGCAGCAGCCGATTGCCGTTGCCCAGGTAGTTGGCGTCGTCGGTGCCCAACGGGTTTTCCAGCAGCGCGACGCAGCTCAGGCCAAGCTTGGCTGCAATGGCGGCGGTCTGGCGCACGTGGTTGGACTGGAGCGCACCGGCGGTGATCAATGTGTCGGCGCCTTGGGCCAACGCATCGGCCGCCAGGTATTCGAGTTTGCGCAGCTTGTTGCCGCCCATGGCCAGCGGTGTCAGGTCATCGCGTTTGACGTACACATCACGGCCGAGCCAGGTCGACAGCCGTTCGAGTTTTTCAAGTGCGGTAGGGTGGCCGAGGAGGTCGAGGCGGTTAAAGCGGGCAAGCTGTTGTTTGATCATGGGTCCGTACTGGCCAAGGGAGATGTCAGGACTATAGGCACGCCTATATGCATGGGCAACCGCCAATCGCTTATATCCAAACGTGCGGAACACAGCACAATTGGTTCTTAATTCGGCTTCCAGACCTTGCCGTAAAGTAATCGCCGACAACGCGGCCAGACAGTCCGGCCGCCCGTGAGGAGTTTTTACCGTGAGCGAGCGTTCCAGCCATTGGCAATTGCAGACCATCGTCAGTCAACTGCGTACTGCGCGTGACCAGTGGCGCGCACAATACGGCCGCGCCAGCGGCGAGCAGGGCGGTCGCGAGTTGCCTTCCCGTGCCGCCATGGCGGAGATACTTGAAGCGCTGTGCGGTGCCCTGTTTCCGATGCGTCTGGGGCCGGTGGATTTGCGTGAGGAGAGTGAAGACTTCTACGTCGGCCACACCCTGGACGTCGCGTTGAATGCGTTGCTGGCGCAGGCGCGACTCGAACTGCGTTACGCCGCTCGCCACAGCGCCGAGGCCGACACCGAAGTCGAGGCCAAGACCATTGCGATCATTCAGGATTTCGCCCTCGCGTTGCCGGGGCTGCGCAGCTTGCTGGACACCGATGTGCTGGCGGCTTATCACGGTGACCCGGCAGCTCGTAGCGTCGATGAAGTGCTGCTGTGCTATCCCGGGATTCTGGCGGTGATCCACCATCGCCTGGCGCACCATTTGTACCGCGCGGGGCTGCCGCTGCTGGCACGGATCAGCGCAGAAATCGCCCACTCGGCCACCGGTATCGACATCCATCCGGGCGCACAGATCGGTCGCAGCTTCTTCATCGATCACGGGACGGGTGTGGTGATCGGCGAGACGGCGATCATTGGTGAGCGTGTGCGGATTTATCAGGCGGTGACCCTGGGCGCCAAGCGCTTCCCGTCGGATGAGGACGGCCAGTTGCAGAAGGGCCATCCGCGGCATCCGATCGTTGAGGATGATGTGGTGATCTATGCCGGCGCGACGATTTTGGGGCGGATCACCATTGGCAAGGGCTCGACCATTGGCGGCAACGTCTGGCTGACCCGTAGCGTGCCGCCGGGGTGCAACCTGACGCAGGCGAATTTGCAGCATGATGATGGGACGCAGAAGTAAGCCCCGGAATTTTCGCTGACTGAACCGGCCTCATCGCGAGCAGGCTCGCTCCCACAGGTATTGTGTCGAACGACAATTTTATGACCGACACAAAACTTGTGGGAGCGAGCCTGCTCGCGATTGGATTTCAAGGCGAACGCAAATACTGGCATTTAACTAATTTCCCGCTGAACGAATCCTCCCGATCCCCCGTCATACCCATCCTTGAGCTAGCGTAAAGGCACAAGATTTTGTGGCGAGGGAGCTTGCTCCCGCTCGGGTGCGAAGCAGCCGTAATTTTGCAAAAAACCGGGTGCCGCTGCGCGGCACAACGGGAGCAAGCTCCCTCGCCACAGGGTACCGCCGAGCCTTGCGATTAGTCCTTAGCAGCCTATTCATGTTTAACTTGAACGCTCATTCAAGTTAAACCGCCGGTTTGCTGCCCGTTCACAACAGGAGGCTTGCCTTGCCGAGTCCGTTACTGATTGCCCTGTTTCACCCCCTCGAGGTGCGCCTTTCATGAGTGCATCGTCCGTCCCTCCAAGCGGCCAGGTCCGCATGAATCCGCCGGTATTTTATTTCGCGGCGACCTTCATTCTGCTGTTCGGCATTGTCGTCATTGCCATGCCTGAACAGGCCGGCGCCTGGCTGCTGGAAGCGCAAAACTGGGCGGCCAATACGGTCGGCTGGTATTACATGCTCGCGATGACGCTGTATCTGGTCTTCGTGGTGGTCACCGCCTTATCTGGCTACGGCAAGATCAAGCTCGGTGCCGACCACGACGAGCCCGAATTCAGTTACCTGTCTTGGGCCGGCATGCTGTTCGCCGCCGGGATCAGCATCACGCTGTTCTTCTTTTGCGTGTCCGAACCGCTGACCCACTTGGCGCAACCGCCGCAAGGCGAGGCCGGCACGGCGGATGCGGCGCGTCAGGCGATGCAGATTCTGTTTCTGCACTGGGGCCTGCACGGCTGGGGCGTGTTCGCCTTTGTCGGTATGGCGCTGGCCTACTTCGCCTACCGCCACAACCTGCCGCTGGCCTTGCGCTCGGCGCTCTATCCGCTGATCGGCAAACGCATCAACGGCCCGATCGGATACGCCGTGGACGGCTTCGGCATCATCGCCACCGTGTTCGGCCTTGGCGCCGACATGGGCTTTGGCGTGTTGCACCTCAACTCGGGCCTGGACTACCTGTTCGGCATCGCTCACACCCAGTGGATCCAGGTCGGCCTGATCACGTTGATGATGGGCGCGGCGATCATCGTCGCGGTGTCCGGCGTCGATAAAGGCGTGCGTGTGATGTCTGACATCAACATGCTGCTGGCTTGTGCGCTGCTGCTGTTCGTGCTGTTCGCCGGTCCTACCCAGCACTTGCTCAACACCCTGATCCAGAACATCGGCGACTACCTCGGCGCCTTGCCGATGAAGAGTTTCGACCTGTACGCCTACGACAAACCCAGCGACTGGCTGGGTGGCTGGACCGTGTTCTATTGGGCCTGGTGGATCGCGTGGTCGCCGTTCGTGGGCCTGTTCATCGCCCGGATTTCCCGTGGCCGGACCATCCGCGAATTCGTCTTCGGCGTGTTGCTGATTCCGCTCGGTTTCACCCTGGCGTGGATGTCGATTTTCGGCAACAGCGCTATCGACCAGGTGCTCAACCATGGCATGAGCGCGCTTGGCATGTCGGCCATCGATAACCCGTCGATGACCCTCTACCTGCTGCTGGAAACCTACCCGTGGAGCAAAACCGTGATCGCGGTGACGGTATTCATCAGTTTCGTGTTCTTCGTCACCTCGGCCGATTCCGGCACCGTGGTGCTGTCGACGCTCTCCGCCAAGGGCGGCAACCCGGATGAAGACGGGCCGAAATGGCTGCGGGTGTTCTGGGGCGCGATGACGGCGCTGGTGACCAGTGCGCTGCTGTTCTCCGGCAGCATCGATGCGCTGAAATCAGCGGTGGTGCTGACCTCGTTGCCGTTCTCGATGATCTTGCTGCTGATGATGTGGGGGCTGCACAAGGCGTTCTATCTGGAGTCGCAGAAGCAGATCGCGCAGTTGCATTCCCTGGCGCCGGTGTCCGGCTCGCGGCGGGGCGGCTGGCGTCAACGCTTGACCCAGGCCGTGCATTTCCCGTCTCGCGATGAGGTCTATCGCTTCCTCGACACGACGGTGCGCCCCGCGATCGAAGAAGTCTCGGCAGTGTTCGTCGAGAAAGGGTTGAACGTGGTCACTCAGCCAGACCCGACCAATGACAACGTCAGCCTGGAAATCGGTCACGGCGAGGAGCATCCGTTTATCTATCAAGTGCAGATGCGCGGCTACTTCACGCCATCGTTTGCCCGTGGCGGCATGGGTTCCAAGGAACTCAACAACCGTCGTTACTACCGGGCCGAAGTGCATTTGAGCGAGGGCAGTCAAGACTACGATCTGGTGGGTTACACCAAGGAGCAGATCATCAACGACATCCTCGATCAGTACGAACGGCATTTGCAGTTCTTGCATCTGGTGCGTTGATCGTCGGGACGGTGCTGTTCATGCTTCGGTGCTCAGCACCATGAACAGCACGAGCGCCGCCACCGGCACACCGAACACGGCGCTGCCGACGACCAGTTCCGAGCTCAACGGCTGGCCGGCATTGACCATGCCGACTGCGCCGTTGATCAGCGTCAGGGCCAGCCACAGCACCACAAAACTGTAGGCCAGGGTCTGGCGGCTGAAGCCGATTTTCTCGCCGATGAACAGCATCAGTGCCAGCAGGATCAGGCCGAAGGTGATGATGATCGTGGTGTGCATGATGCGTGTCCTCCCTTGAGATGTGTTCTGCCCTCAAGACCGCCTTCGCGGGCAAGCCTCGCTCCTACAGATTGCGCGCACCCCCTATAGGAGCGAGGCTTGCCCGCGAAGGCGTCTGGCCTGCCTGCAAACCAGCTTAAACCAATCCACCATTAGCCCGCAGAATCTGTCCATTGACCCAGGCCGAATCCGGCCCAACCAGAAACGACACCACGCGAGCAATGTCCTCCGGCTGACCCAGACGCTCCAGCGGAGGCATCTTGGCGAAGGCCTGGATCTGCTCTTCGCTCTTGCCGTGCAAAAACAATTCGGTCGCCACTGGCCCGGGGGCTACTGCGTTGACGGTGATGTTGCGCCCGCGCATTTCCTTGGCGAACACCTGAGTCAGGGATTCCACGGCCGCTTTGCTGGCGATGTACACCGCGTAACCCGGTAGATTCATGCCGACCGTGCTGCTGGAGAAATTGACGATCCGCCCGCCGTTATTCAAACGCGTGGCCGCTTCGCGCAGGGTGTTGAAGGTGCCGCGCGCATGGATGTTGAAGGTCTGGTCGAACAGTTCGTCCGTGTGTTGCGCCAGCGGCATCACTTTGAGAATGCCGGCGTTATTGATCAGCACATCGACCTTGCCCAACTGTGTCTCGGTCTCGTCGAACATCCGGCGCACGTCATCGGCATTCGCTACGTCGGCCTTGACCGCTATGGCTTGATGGCCGGCCTGGCGCAATTCAACAACCAGCTTTGAGGCTTCGGTGGCGCTGCTGGCGTAGTTGATGGCGACGGCGAAACCTTCGCTGGCCAGTTGTCTGGCGATCACCGCGCCGATGCCGCGGGAGGCGCCGGTCACGATGGCAACTTTCTGAGTAGTCATGGCGTTGATTCCTGATGAGGTGGTTGTTCGGTGTGAAGCCAGATTCACATGTTTACTCAGGCCGATAAATGCACGAGAGTTGCCTTGACTGTTCAATAATCGCCAACAATCGAGCTTCAGGAGCAACGTCGTGGATCAAGTCAAAGCGATGAAGGTCTTCGTGCGGATCTATGAGCGCAGCAGCTTCACGCTGGCCGCCGAAGACCTGAACCTGCCGCGTGCGACGTTGACTCACACCTTGAACCAGTTCGAAGCGTGGCTGGGTACGCGTTTACTGGAGCGCAGCACGCGCAAAGTGCGCCCGACGCTGGACGGCGAGGCGTATTACCAGCGTTGTGTGCACTTGCTGGCAGAACTCGAAGAAGCCGAACTGGCGTTTCGCGGTTGCGCACCCAAAGGCCGTTTGCGCGTTGACTTGCATGGCACCCTGGCCAAGCATTTTGTGATCCCGGCATTGCCGCAATTCATGGAGCGTTACCCGGACATCGAGTTGTCCATCAGCGAGGCCGATCGTTTTGTCGACTTGATTGCCGAAGGCGTCGACTGCGTGCTGCGCGCCGGCACCTTGAGTGATTCGACACTGATCGGAAAACGCATCGCCAACCTGCGCCAGATCACCTGCGCCAGCCCCGCCTACCTGCGCAAATACGGCGAACCGAAAAGCCTGGAAGACCTGAAACACCACCGCGCGGTGAACTACGTCTCGCGCACCACCGCCAAGTTGTTCCCCTTCGAATTCATGGTCGATGGCGAGCTGAAAGAAGTCGCTATCGAAGGCGCGGTTTCCGTGTTCGGCGCGGAAATCTACGCGGCGTCGGCGATCGCCGGGCTCGGCCTGATCCAATGTCCGCATTACCGAATGGAAGCGCAGATTGCCCAAGGTCTTGTGCGAGAAGTCCTCATCGACACGCCACCCCCGCCGATGCCGGTGTCGGTGTTGTACCCCCACAACCGACACATGTCGCCACGGGTTCGGGTGTTTGTGGATTGGTTGGGGGAAGTGTTTGCCGGGGCTCGGTAGCCGCTGGTCCGGGGGCAAAATTGATCGTTCCCATGCTCCGCGTGGGAATGCCTCAACGGACGCTCCGCGTTCGGCTCTGGATGGGACGCGGAGCGTCCCGGGCTGCATTCCCACGCAGAGCGTGGGAACGATCATCTGTGAAACGTTTCAGCATTTTCTCGAGTCCGAGGTTTATCGGCGTTTGTCTGGGCGTATGCTGGGCAACTTGCGAAACAGTCGATACCAACTTCAAGACCGACAAGAGAGGATTCGATGACTTACACCGCTGCCGAAAACCGCTACGACTCTATCCCTTACCGCCGCGTAGGCCGCAGCGGTCTGGTGCTGCCGGCGCTGTCCCTGGGGCTGTGGCACAACTTCGGCGACAGCACGCCGATCGACACTCAGCGCTCGCTGTTGCGCACCGCCTTCGATCTGGGCATCAACCACTTCGACCTGGCCAACAACTATGGCCCGCCATATGGCAGCGCCGAGATCAACTTCGGTCGTTTGCTGCGTGAAGACTTCAAGCAGTATCGCGACGAGCTGATTATCTCGAGCAAGGCCGGTTGGGACATGTGGCCCGGTCCTTATGGCCAGGGCGGCGGTTCGCGCAAATACGTGCTGGCCAGCCTCGACCAGAGCCTGCAACGCCTGGGTCTGGATTACGTGGATATCTTTTATTCCCATCGCTTCGACCCGGACACGCCGCTGGAAGAAACTGCCAGTGCGCTGGCCACCGCTGTGCAGCAAGGCAAGGCGTTGTACATCGGTATCTCGTCGTACTCCGGGGTGAAAACCCGCGAGATGGCGGCGCTGTTGAAAGAGTGGAAAGTGCCGTTGCTGATTCACCAGCCGGCCTACAACCTGCTCAATCGCTGGATTGAAAAGGATTTGCTGGAGGTCACCGACGAACTCGGCACCGGCGTGATTGCGTTCACGCCATTGGCGCAGGGCTTGTTGACCGACAAATACCTCAATGGCATTCCGAAGGATGCGCGGGTTAACCGTCCGGGCGGTGGTTCGTTGCAGGAATCTCATCTGTCCGAAGCCAACATCGCCCATGTGCGTGGGCTCAACGAAATCGCCAAGCGTCGCGGTCAGAGCCTGGCGCAACTGGCGTTGGCATGGACGCTGCGCGATCCGCGCGTGACCTCGGCGCTGATCGGTGCGAGCCGGCCGGAGCAGATTATCGAGAACGTCGGAGCGTTGAAGAATTTGAGCTTCAGCGTGGAAGAGCTGGCGGAGATTGACCGGTTTGCCCAGGAAGGCGGGATCAATCTTTGGGAGAAGCCTTCGACGGCTGAATAGTGTTCGGCGCCGGGTCTTCCGGCGCCTGTTCCGGCTTCATCGCGAGCAGGCTCGCTCCCACAGGGTTTGTGCCAGACGCAAATCCATTGTGGGAGCGAGCCTGCTCGCGATGGGGCCAGAACAGGCGTAAAGAACTCAGGGCTCACCGAAAGAAAGGCACATCCCCCAACACCGTCGCTCGCTGCATCACCCGCCGCGCCGGCCGGTAATCATCCACGGCGTAATGCTGTGTCACACGGTTATCCCAGAACGCCACATCGTCTTTCTGCCAACGCCAGCGAATCGTAAATTCCGGCCGCGTTGCGTGAGCAAACAGAAACTTCAAAATCGCTTCGCTCTCGGCGTCAGACAGCTCATTGATCTTCGACGTGAAGCCTTCATTGACGAACAACGAGCGGCGCCCGCTCACCGGGTGTGTGCGGATCACCGGGTGTGACAGCGGCGGATTCTTTCTGCGTGCTTCTTCCCACTGGGCCAGGGCTTCAGGCGTGTTGCCATAACGTTCCAGGGGGAACGAGCGGGTGAAATCGTGAGTGGCCGTCAGGCCTTCGAGCAAACTTTTCATCGGCGCGGACAACGCTTCATACGCCGCAATGCCACTGGCCCACAGCGTGTCGCCACCAAATTCCGGCAGCAGCTTGGCGCTCAGCACCGCGCCCATGGCCGGGGTGGGCAGGAAGGTCACGTCGGTGTGCCAGATTGCGTTGTCGCGCACGTCGGTGACGGCGGTGTCGAGGATCAGCACTTCGGGCTGTTCCGGCACATTCGGGTAGATCGGATGGATGTGCAGATCGCCAAAATTCGCAGCGAATCGTGCCTGCTGCTGAGGCGTGATCGGCTGGTCGCGGAAGAACAATACTTGATGCTTGAGCAGGGCTTGCTCGATGGCATCGCGCTGTTCCTGATTCAGCGGTTGGCTCACGTCGATGCCGCTGATTTGCGCGCCGAGGGCCGAGCTTAGGGGGACGATGGTCAGGTTACTCATGGTCTTTCTCTTCAATCCGGGGTGCCGAGCTTTTTTGTGGGAGCGGGCTTGCTCGCGAATGCAGTGTTTCAGTGGAAGCAATGTTGTCTGACACACTGCCTTCGCGAGCAAGCCCGCTCCCACATGAGTATGTTCAGTGGGCCTGGCCGTGCCACGGCACCAGTTTGCGCTGCAGGGCGCGCAGGCCCATTTCCATGGCGAAGGCGATCAGTGCGATGACCAGAATCCCCAGCACCACCACATCGGTGACCAGGAATTGCGCGGCCGACTGCACCATAAATCCCAAGCCGCTGGTGGCGGCGATCAGTTCGGCGGCAACCAGCGTCGACCAACCCACGCCCAGCCCGATGCGCACACCGGTCAAAATGTCCGGTAAGGCACTCGGCAGAATCACATGGCGAATCAACTGCGCCCGGGTCGCTCCCAGCGACTGAGCGGCGCGCAACTTGGCCGGGTCAACCGTGCGCACGCCAGTCGCGGTGGCGATGGCGATCGGGGCAAAAATCGCCAGATAGATCAGCAAGACTTTCGACAACTCACCGATGCCGCACCAGATCACGATCAGCGGCAGATAAGCCAGCGGTGGAATCGGCCGGTAGAACTCGATCAACGGATCGAGCACGCCGCGAGCGATGCGGTTGTGGCCGATGGCGATGCCGACGGGCACGGCGGTCAGCACCGCGAAACCAAGGCCCAGACCGATACGGCTGAGGCTGGCGCCCAGGTGCTGCCACAACGTTGAATCCATGTAGCCACTGGTCACCAGCAGCCAGCCTTTTTGCAGGACGGCGGACGGTGGCGGCAGGAACAATGGCTCAATCATCCCCGTGGCGGTGACGGCCCACCAAATGCCAACAAGCGCCACCAGCGTCAGCACGCTGATCCACCGAGTGCTGAGGCTGCGGCGTACCGGGATGACCGTCGAACCTGGTTTCACCGCAACGGCGGGAATTTGATAGCTGCTCATGCGCGCTCCTGCCGCAGGGCGGTGCTGCGTTGGGAGAACACTTTGGCGAGCACGTGTTCGCGGGTTTCGATGAAGCGCGGGTCGGACTTGATCGAGCGCGCCGACTCACCGGCCGCATACCGCTGACCGAAATCCAGGCTCAGGCGCTCTACGATTTGCCCCGGATTCGGCGCCAGCAGAATCAAATCCGTGGCGAGGAACACCGCTTCTTCGATGTCGTGGGTAATCAGGAATACCGGTTTGGCGGTGCGCTGCCAGACTTGCAGCAGCAGCTCCTGCATCTGTTCGCGGGTGAAGGCATCGAGGGCGCCAAAGGGTTCGTCCATCAGCAAAACGCGCGGGTCGGCGGCCAGCGCGCGGGCCAAGCCGACACGCTGTTTCTGGCCGCCCGAGAGCTGCCAGATGCGGCGACTTTCGAAGCCGGAAAGGTCCACCAGTGCGAGCATTTCCCGAGCGCGCAGTTCACGTTTTTCCCGCGCAATGCCGGCCAGCTCCAGGCCGAAACCGACGTTGGCCAACACGTCCTGCCAAGGCAGCAGGGCGTCGTCCTGGAACACCACGCCGCGTTCAGCGCTCGGGCCTTTGACCGGCACGCCGTCAAGGGTGATGCGCCCGGCACTGGGCTCGACGAAACCGGCAATCAGGTTCAACAGCGAAGTCTTGCCACTGCCGGACGGACCGAGGGCAACCAGCAACTGCTGGGGGCCCAGGCTCAGGGAAATATCCGCCAGTACCGGTTCCGGGCTGCCGGGGTACTGTGCGCTGATGCGCTCCAGCTGTAGCAAAGCCATCGCGGTTAACTCCCGATCAGTTGGTGATGTACTTGGCGCTGACGTAAGGGGCGTAGTCCGGCAGCACAGCCTCGACCTTGCCTTGTTCCTTGAGGAAGGCGGCGGTGTCGGTAATGGCCTTGGTGGTCGGCGCGCCGAGGGTGATTACCTGGTCAGCCGCCAGCGGGAAGACGTTGCCTTGCAGCAGCAACGGAATATCGCTGGCCTTGGCGCCGGAGAGTTTCACCAGTTTGTCGACGTTGCTTTGATTGGCCAGCCAGGCTTTCGGGTCTTTGCGGTAATCGGCGTAGGCGTCCAGGGTCACTTTGGCGAACGCAGTGACGATCTCCGGGTGCTTCTCGGCGAAGTCTTTACGCACGATCCAGGCATCGAAGGTCGGCGCGCCGAACTTGGCCAGTTCGCCGGAGGTAATCAGCACTTTGCCGTTTTCCTTGGCGACACCGAGGGCTGGATCCCACACGTAAGTGGCGTCGATGTCACCGCGTTTCCACGCCGCGATGATGGCGGGCGGCGCGAGGTTGAGCACGGTGACTTTCGAAGGGTCGATGTTCCAGTGTTTCAGCGCGGCCAGCAGGCTGTAGTGGCCGGTGGAAACGAACGGCACGGCGATTTTTTTGCCGATCAGGTCCTGCGGGGTCTTGATCCCGGAACCGTCGCGGGCGACCAGAGCTTCAGCAGCACCGATCTGGGTGGCGATGAGGAAGGTTTCTACCGGGACTTTGCGGGTGATCGCCGCCGTGAGGGGGCTGGAACCGAGGTAGCCGATCTGCACGTCGCCGGAAGCGATGGCGGCGATGATGTCGGCGCCGTTGTCGAATTTTCGCCAGTCGATCTTGGCGTTGGTGGCTTTTTCGTAAGCGCCGTCGGCCTGGGCGACTTTCGCCGGGTCAACAGTGGTCTGGTAGGCGACGGTCACGTCAGCCGCCTGGGCAAAGAAGCTCGCCGCAGCCAGAGACGCGGCCGCCAGGAGGCGAAGAGGGAAATTCAGTTTCATTGAGAAGCTCCTTGTCAGGCGACCGAGAGTCGGCGTGAAAGGAGACTAAATGATCTAAGAATACGAAAATAAATAACTTTTTCGAATGAGCTTATGAGCGGAAAAATCTAAGCGAGCATAGTCGCGGATTGCTTTTGTGCCGAGGGAGCTTGCTCCCGCTGGAGGCCGAAGGACTCCCATTTGCGGCTGCTGCGCAGCCGAGCGGGAGCAATCTCCCTCGCCACAATGATTTGCAGTGACTGAGGGAGCATTTGCAGATTAGTTGCTGATCGCCAGAATGCTCGCCTGATACGACCCGACAAACACATCGAAATCGCCGACTTCGTTCTGTTCCAGCTCCACTTGCTCAGCCAGCGACGAACGCGCGCGTTCTTCAAACTTCGCCTGATCTTCGCTATTCAACGGCTTGCTACGGAAAAACTCCGCATGCACCTGGCTCTGACGCAGGGAGAACTGGGCAAAGCTCTCCTTGTTCTCGGCCATCGCCGCCAGCACCTGGGCCGATGGGGTCAGGGACGGGTCCCTGACCTTGGCAAGTTGCACATCCAATGCCTTGCTGTGGGCATCGCCGCCATGGCTTTGATCAAGCAGCGCTGCGAGCGGAGCTATTTTTTCCAACAATTCGCCGGCCCATTCCTTCAGGTCGACCGGTTTACCGTCACGCTGCAATTGCAGGCCCGGACGACGACCTTCCTTCACCACGCTGAGGAAGTTCGAGGTCGCGTTGCCGCATGAAGTATTGGTCAGCAGCGGGCTGTCGTTCAGCGCGCAATACAGCAGGAACGCATCAAGGAAGCGCGACTCTGGCAGGTCAATGCCCATTGGCAGGAACGGGTTGATGTCCAGGCAGCGTACTTCGACGTACTGAATACCGCGAGCCACCAGCGCCTGGATCGGCCGTTCGCCGGTATAGGTCACGCGTTTCGGGCGGATGTTGGAGTAGTACTCGTTTTCGATCTGCAGGATGTTGGTGTTGAGCTGAACCCACTCACCGTCCTGATGCGTGCCGATTTCGACGTAAGGCGGGTACGGCGTGGCGACCGCTTTGCGCAGGCTGTCGGTGTAGCTGGCCAGATCGTTGTAGCAAGGGGTCAAGCCGGCCTGGGCGTTGCTCTGGTAACCCAGGTCGCTCATGCGCAGGCTGGTGGCATACGGCAGGTATAAGGTGTCCGGGTCCAGTTGTTCCAGCTGATGCGAACGACCGCGCAGGAAGCCGCCATCCAGCGCAGGGGAGGCGCCGAACAGGTACATCAGCAGCCAGCTATAGCGACGGAAGTTGCGGATCAGCGCAATGTAGGCCGACGACTGATAGTCGCGGTCGGTGCCGACAAAGCCTTCAGACTCGCGAAGCAGTGGCCAGAGCTTTTCCGGGAGGGAAAAGTTGTAGTGAATCCCGGCGATGCACTGCATGGTTTTGCCGTATCGCAGGGCCAGGCCCTTGCGGTAGACGTACTTGAGCTGACCGATGTTCGACGTGCCGTAATAGGCGATCGGGATGTCTTCCTCGGCCGGCAACGGGCACGGCATCGATGGACTCCACAGAAACTCGTTGCCGAGCTTGCTGTAGGCAAAACGGTGAATCTTGTCCAGGCTCGCCAGCGTATCGGCCGGGTCTGGCAGGGCCGGGGTAATGAACTCCAGCAGCGACTCGGAATAGTCGGTGGTGATTTGTTCATTGGTCAGCGCGGAACCCAATTCTTCCGGGTGCGGCGTTTGCGCCAGGCGACCTTCGCCGGTCACGCGCAGGCATTCACGTTCGATGCCGTGAAGGCACTGTTCGAGCAGAGAGAGGTTAGCGCGCTCGCCAAGCAGAGCCAGGCGGCGATTGAGAAGTTCGCTCAAGTTGGATTCCTTCACGCGTCAGTCGCCCCAATATGGGGGTGGGCAAGACGGTCTACAAGGGTGAAGTTGAAACTGGCGTTTTCGCCTGGTTTTTGAGCAGCTCAGACTAATGTCAGTCAGCCAAGTCGCCACAATCCCTGTGGGAGCGAGCTGTGGCGAGGGGGCTTGCCCCCGTTTGAGTGCGTAGCGCTCACAAGATCCTGGAAATTCAGAGATTTTGGTGCTGCTTCGCAGCCCAACGGGGGCAAGCGCCCTCGCCACAGGCTCCCACAGGTTTTCTTAGAGCCGAAATTACCTCAAATGAGTGACATCTAGCTACAGGACAGCGAACGTGCCTTGTGCTTTTGCGACGAGTTTGTCGCCTTGCATCACGTCAGCTTCAACCACCAGCGTGCGGCGGCCCGGGTGAATCACCCGCGCCGTGCACATCACTTCACCGTCGGAAACGGCGCGAATGTAGTTGATCTTGCACTCGATGGTCGCGCTCTGCTGGTCAAAGCCGTGGGTGCTGGAACAGGCCAGCCCCATGGCAATGTCCACCAGACTGAACAAGGCCCCGCCGTGCAGCTTGCCGCCGCGATTGCGCAACTCTGGCTCAAGCGCGATGGCAACTTGCGCCACCCCGGTTTCCAGGCTGTGCAAGCGACAGCCCAGAAGCTTGAAAAACGCGCTTTCGGTCAGGCCGGCGGGAATCTCCATCAACGTTTCTTCAACTGCTTGGCGTTGGCGAACAGCGAAGCCATGGCGTTGTTGGCCGGAGCTGCCGCCGTGGTTTCTTTACGCGGTGCGTTGTTCTGGGACTGGCGTGGAGCCGACCCCGGACGTGCACCACGGGCACCGTCGATTTTCTCGCCCGGGGTGTCGCTCATGCGCATCGACAGACCCACGCGTTTACGCGGGATATCGACTTCCATGACCTTCACTTTCACCACGTCACCGGCCTTCACTGCTTCACGCGGATCTTTGATGAACTTCTCCGAAAGCGCAGAGATGTGCACCAAACCGTCCTGATGCACGCCTATATCGACGAAAGCGCCGAAGTTGGTCACGTTGGTCACCACGCCTTCGAGGATCATCCCCAACTGCAAGTCCTTGAGGTCTTCGACACCTTCCTGGAACTCGGCGGTCTTGAACTCGGGACGCGGGTCACGGCCCGGTTTTTCCAGCTCTTGCAGGATGTCGGTGACCGTCGGCAGGCCGAAGGTTTCGTCGGTGTACTTCTTCGGATCGAGACGCTTGAGGAAGCTCGCATCGCCAATCAACGAGCGAATATCGCGGTCGGTCTCAGCAGCAATGCGCTGCACCAGCGGATAGGCTTCCGGGTGAACCGCCGACGAATCCAGCGGGTTGTCACCGTTCATGACACGCAGGAAACCGGCCGCCTGTTCGAAGGTTTTCTCGCCCAGACGAGCGACTTTCTTCAGCGCTGCGCGGGTTTTGAACGCGCCGTGCTCGTCGCGGTGGCTGACGATGTTTTGCGCCAGGGTCGCGTTGAGGCCGGAGATGCGGGCCAGCAGCGCCACGGAGGCGGTGTTCACGTCCACGCCCACGGCGTTCACGCAGTCCTCGACCACGGCATCCAGGCCACGCGCCAGTTTCAGCTGCGACACGTCGTGCTGGTACTGGCCGACGCCGATGGATTTCGGATCGATCTTCACCAGTTCGGCCAGCGGATCCTGCAAGCGGCGGGCAATCGACACGGCGCCACGGATCGACACGTCGAGGTCCGGGAATTCCTTGGAAGCCAGTTCCGACGCCGAGTAAACCGATGCGCCGGCCTCGGAGACCATGACCTTGGTCATCTTCATCGCTGGGTATTTTTTGATCAGCTCAGCGGCGAGCTTGTCGGTTTCACGGCTGGCGGTGCCGTTGCCGATGGCGATCAGGTCCACTGCATGCTTGGCGCACAGGGCCGCCAGAATCGCGAGGGTCTGGTCCCACTTGTTGTGCGGGACGTGCGGGTAAACCGTGGCGTGATCCAGCAGCTTACCGGTGGAATCGACCACGGCGACTTTGCAACCGGTGCGCAGGCCCGGGTCGAGGCCCAGGGTGGCACGCGGGCCGGCCGGGGCCGACAGCAGCAAGTCGTGCAGGTTATGGGCGAACACGTTGATCGCTTCAGTTTCCGCGCCATCGCGCAGTTCGCCGAGCAAATCGGTTTCGAGATGGGTGTAGAGCTTGACCTTCCAGGTCCAGCGCACCACTTCGCCCAGCCATTTGTCGGCGGCGCGGTTCTGGTTCTGGATACCGAATTGCTGACCGATCATGCCTTCGCACGGGTGCATGGTGCCCGGCAGCTCGTCGCCGACTTTCAGCGCCGAACTCAGGATGCCTTCGTTGCGGCCACGGAAAATCGCCAGTGCGCGGTGCGACGGCATGCTTTTCAGCGGTTCGTCGTGTTCGAAGTAATCGCGGAACTTGGCGCCTTCCTCTTCCTTGCCGGCAATCACGCGGGCACTGAGGGTCGCTTCCTGCTTGAGATAGCTGCGCAGCTTCTCCAGCAGGCCGGCGTCTTCGGCGAAGCGTTCCATCAGGATGTATTTGGCGCCTTCGAGGGCTGCCTTCACATCGGCCACGCCTTTTTCGGCGTCGACGAAGCGTGCGGCTTCGGCGTCCGGTGTCAGGCTTGGATCGTTGAACAGGCCGTCGGCCAGCTCGCCGAGGCCGGCTTCCAGGGCGATCTGGCCCTTGGTGCGGCGCTTCTGCTTGTACGGCAAGTACAAGTCTTCGAGGCGGGTCTTGGTGTCGGCGAGTTTGATGTCGCGTTCGAGTTGCGGGGTCAGCTTGCCTTGCTCTTGAATGCTGGCAAGGATGCTGATGCGCCGTTCGTCGAGTTCTCGCAGGTAGCGCAGACGCTCTTCCAGATGACGCAACTGGATGTCATCGAGGCTGCCGGTCACTTCTTTCCGGTAACGGGCGATGAAGGGAACGGTAGAGCCTTCATCGAGTAGCGCGACGGCCGCTTCGACCTGTTGTGGGCGTACACCGAGTTCCTCGGCGATGCGGCTGTTGATGCTGTCCATAAAACCACCTGACAAATTGTGAAAGCAGGCTCGCAGGCGCAGGGATAAAGGCTCGGCGAGTCTGGTTGAGCGGCCTGGCGTGCGCCGCTACCTGGATCAACAGGTATCCCGTTGACCCGTGAAATCGAACAATGACTGCCGGCACCATGAAAATAAAAAGCGGCCACTTGCAGCCATGATCAGACGTTGCCTGACACAAAAGGCCGCGCATTATAACCAGCGTTCTATCATTCAGGGGCATCGCAGGCATTAGCGCGAAGGCTGGATTTCTGGCAGTGAAGGAAAAATCTGCTAACAATGCACACGGTGCGTATAACGGCAGCTACGCCATAATGCGCGCCGAGATCAAAGGAGCATCTAATGAGCAGCACTGCAAACAATGCTGAAGGCGAAAAAATTCTTATTGTTGACGACGATCCAGGGCTGAGCAGCCTGCTGGAACGTTTTTTCGTCAGCAAGGGCTACCGCGCCCGCGCCGTGCCGAACACCGAACAAATGGATCGCCTGCTGGCGCGTGAAGTGTTCAACCTGGTCGTCCTCGACCTGATGCTGCCCGGCGAAGACGGTCTGACCGCCTGCCGCCGGCTGCGCACGGCGAACAATCAGATCCCGATCATCATGCTGACCGCCAAAGGCGATGAGCTGAGCCGCATCAAGGGCCTGGAACTGGGCGCCGACGATTACCTGGCCAAGCCCTTCAACCCGGATGAGCTGATGGCCCGTGTCAAAGCGGTCCTGCGCCGTCAGTCGACACCTGTGCCGGGCGCACCGGGCAGCGAAGACGAAAGCGTGACCTTCGGTGATTACGAGCTGTCCCTGGCCACCCGCGAACTCAAGCGCGGTGACGAAGTGCACATGCTGACCACCGGTGAATTCGCGGTGCTCAAGGCCTTGGTCATGAACGCTCGTCAGCCACTGACTCGCGACAAGCTGATGAACCTGGCCCGGGGCCGCGAATGGGATGCCCTGGAGCGTTCCATCGACGTGCAGATTTCCCGTCTGCGCCGGATGATCGAGCCTGATCCATCCAAACCGCGTTACATCCAGACGGTCTGGGGCGTGGGCTACGTGTTCGTACCGGATGGCGCCGCCACCAAGTGATCGGCGATTTGTAGGAGCGGGTCTTGCGGACGATTGTCCGCAGACTCGCGATCCGCAATATGCGAGCATCGCTCGCTCCTGCAAGTGTGTAGCGGTTATTCATGAAAACCCCCGTTTGGTTCCCCCAGAGTTTCTTCTCCCGCACCCTGTGGCTGGTGCTGATCGTCGTCCTGTTTTCCAAGGCACTGACCCTGGTTTATCTGTTGATGAACGAAGACGTGCTGGTGGACCGCCAATACAGTCACGGCGTCGCCTTGACGCTGCGCGCTTATTGGGCCGCTGATGAAAAGAACCGAGAGAAAATCGCTGATGCCGCCACCCTGATCCGGGTCGTGGGCGCGGGTGTGCCGGAAGGCGAGCAACATTGGCCTTACAGCGAGATCTATCAGCGGCAGATGCAGGCTGAGTTGGGTGCCGACACCGAAGTGCGATTACGCATGCACTCACCGCCGGCCCTGTGGGTTCGGGCACCTAGCCTGGGTGATGGCTGGCTGAAAGTGCCGCTGTATCCGCATCCGTTGCGCGGCCAGAAAATCTGGAACGTACTCGGCTGGTTCCTTGCTATCGGCTTGCTGTCCACCGCCTCGGCGTGGATCTTCGTCAGCCAGCTCAATCAACCGTTGAAACGTCTGGTGTATGCCGCACGGCAACTCGGCCAGGGGCGCAGTGTGCGCCTGCCGATCAGTGACACGCCGAGCGAGATGACCGAGGTGTATCGCGCCTTCAACCAGATGGCTGAAGACGTTGAGCAGGCCGGTCGCGAGCGCGAGCTGATGCTGGCGGGGGTGTCACACGACCTGCGTACACCGTTGACTCGTTTGCGCTTGTCCCTGGAATTGATGGGCGACCACAACGACCTCACCGACGCGATGGTGCGCGACATCGAAGACATGGACGCAATCCTCGACCAGTTCCTGGCATTTATCCGCGATGGTCGTGACGAGTCTGTCGAAGAAGTGGACCTGAGTGACCTGGTTCGTGAAGTCGCTGCTCCCTATAACCAGAACGAAGAAAAAGTGCGTCTGCGCCTGGAACCGATCCAGGCGTTTCCCCTGCGTCGGGTGTCGATGAAGCGGTTGCTGAACAATTTGATCGGCAACGCTTTGCACCATGCTGGCAGCGGGGTTGAGGTGGCAGCTTATGTCTCCGGTGATACCAGCGCCCCGTATGTGGTGCTGAGCGTCATGGACCGTGGGGCGGGGATTGATCCGTCGGAGCTGGAGGCGATCTTCAATCCGTTCACTCGAGGTGATCGTGCCCGGGGCGGGAAGGGGACAGGACTTGGACTGGCCATCGTGAAGCGGATTGCTTCGATGCATGGCGGGAATGTCGAGTTGCGCAATCGGTCGGGTGGCGGGCTTGAAGCGCGGGTGCGGTTGCCGCTTGGGTTGATGCTGCCGCGGGATGCGGTGTAAAGACTGATAACTCCGTTGCAGCGGAGGGCCTCATCGCGAGCAGGCTCGCTCCCACATTGGAATGCATTTCCCTTGTGGGAGCGAGCCTGCTCGCGATGGCGGCATCACTGCCGCCGCAAAGAATAGGATCAGCCCTTGCCTTTAGTGCGCGTCATATTCGGCCCGCCATTCTTCTCAAGATGCTCAATGATGATCCCCGCCACGTTCTTCCCGGTGGTGGTCTCGATCCCTTCCAGCCCCGGCGACGAGTTCACTTCCATCACCAGCGGCCCGTGATTGGAGCGCAGGATATCCACGCCCGCGACCGCCAAACCCATGACCTTCGCTGCGCGCAACGCCGTCATGCGTTCTTCCGGGGTGATCTTGATCAGGCTGGCACTGCCACCGCGATGCAGGTTGGAGCGGAACTCCCCCGGCTTGGCCTGGCGCTTCATCGCCGCGATCACCTTGTCGCCCACCACGAAGCAGCGAATGTCCGCGCCCCCGGCTTCCTTGATGTATTCCTGAACCATGATGTTCTGCTTCAGGCCCATGAAGGCCTCAATCACCGACTCTGCCGCCGTCGCGGTTTCACACAACACCACACCGATGCCTTGCGTACCTTCCAGCACCTTGATCACCAGCGGTGCGCCGTTGACCATGTCGATCAGGTCGGGAATATCATCCGGTGAGTGCGCAAACCCGGTCACCGGCAAACCGATGCCGCGGCGCGAGAGCAATTGCAACGACCGCAGTTTGTCCCGCGAACGGGCAATGGCCACCGATTCATTGAGTGGGAAAACCCCCATCATTTCGAACTGGCGCAACACCGCGCAGCCATAAAACGTCACAGACGCACCGATCCGCGGGATCACCGCGTCGAAACCCTCCAGCGGCTTGCCGCGGTAGTGGATCTGCGGCTTGTGGCTGGCGATGTTCATATAGGCGCGCAGGGTGTCGATCACCACCATTTCATGGCCACGCTCGGTACCGGCTTCGACCAGACGACGAGTGGAATACAGACGCGGGTTCCGCGACAGCACAGCGATCTTCATGCAACACCTGTGGAAGAGGTAGATACCGGGAACACCGGCTTGTCTTGTACATATTTAATGCCCGGATTGACCACCAGTTGGCCGTCGATCAGGGCTTTGGAGCCAAGCAGCAGGCGATAACGCATGGACTTGCGGCAGGCGAGGGTGAATTCGACCCGCCATACCCGATCACCCAGGGCCAGTGTGGTGCTGACCACGTAACGCATCTGCGCGTGACCGTTGGAGCTCTTGATGGTTTTGCGCGTCACCAGTGGCGCCTCGCAGCGTCGATGACGCAATTGCACCACCGTGCCCAGGTGCGCGGTGAAGCGCACCCAGCTTTCTCCGTCGCGCTCGAACGGCTCGATGTCGGTGGCATGCAGGCTTGAGGTGCTGGCGCCGGTGTCGATTTTTGCGCGCAGGCCCGCAACTCCCAGATCCGGGAGCGCCACCCACTCGCGCAGACCGATAACGGTCAAATGGTCAAATGTCTTCAATAGGAAAAAAACCGGCGATTAACGCGTCCAGGCCTCAGGTGTTACCTGGGCCAACGCTTTGAATGCAGGCTTGGCGAACCAGTAACCCTGCATCAGAAATATTCCACAGTCCGCCAGGAAATCCCGTTCTCCGGCGCTTTCGATGCCTTCGGCGATGACTGTAACGTTCAACTCCGCACACATTGTGACAACTGCTCGAACGATAGCCTGACGAACACGGTCGCGATCGACATCGCGGATCAGTGCCATGTCGAGTTTGATCAGGTCCGGTTGGAAATCAGCCAGCAGATTGAGCCCCGAGTAGCCCGCGCCGAAATCGTCGATGGCGGTCTTGAAGCCGAATTCGCGGTATTCACGCAGAATATTAGTCAAATGGCGATAGTTATCTACGTGCTGGCTTTCCAGCGTTTCGAAAATCAGACGGTTGATGGGGAAGTTGTGTTTTTTCGCGGCCTCCAGAGTGGTGCGGATGCACAGCTCCGGGCGGTACACGGCGTTGGGCATGAAGTTGATGGACAAGTGTGTCTGCA
The DNA here is from genome assembly GCF_059695905.1 of Pseudomonas sp. LBUM1663. NCBI lineage: Bacteria > Pseudomonadati > Pseudomonadota > Gammaproteobacteria > Pseudomonadales > Pseudomonadaceae > Pseudomonas > Pseudomonas sp. LBUM1663. The sequence continues at coordinate 250,801 of NZ_CP166792.1, forward strand.
TGTTTAGATTGGCCGCCCCTTCAATGGCGCGGGTCCGGCAGAGCTGGTCGAAACGGTAGCGATTCTTCTCGTTGACCTGGTCGAGCACCGACAGTGCGCCTTCCCCGGCAATGCCGCGTACCAACGCTTCATGAGCGAAAATCGACCGGTCGCGCAGATCGACGATCGGTTGGAAGGCAAAAGAAAAATCGAAGCCCAGCGGCTCACTTTGCTGACAGCCCTGGCAGCCGCCCTGCGGCGAGGTCAATGAAGACGGAAATATTGTCACTCGATCACTCCATGCCGGAACGCCGGCCAAGATCACAGTCTATCTGGAGGGCCCGGTTCTTGCGCCCGACAGAAACGGTAGTACAGTTCCGACTATGGGCTGAAAGAGGAATTCAAGTGGCACAAAAAAACGAAGAGGACGACAAGGTCCGTCTCGATAAGTGGTTGTGGGCCGCGCGTTTTTATAAAACACGTGCCTTGGCCAAGGCAGCGATTGAAAGTGGCAAGGTGCATTGCCGGGGTGAGCGCTGCAAACCGGGCAAGGAACCGAGGGTGGGCGACGAGTTCCAGATTCGTGTGGGGTTCGAGGAACGCACGGTGGTAGTTCAGGCGCTTTCGATTGTGCGCCGTGGCGCGCCAGAGGCTCAGACATTGTATGCGGAAACCGATGCCAGCATTGTCAAGCGCGAAGCGGCCGCGGCCATGCGCAAGGCCGGCGCGTTGGGCGTGAGCACCGACGGCAAGCCGAGCAAGAAACAGCGGCGGGATTTGTTCAAGTTTCGTGGGAGCAGTAACGACGAGTGAGGTAGATGCTTCTGTGTCGTCTGGGCTGACGTCTTCGCGGGCAAGCCACACGCTCCCACAGGTATAGCGCAGACCTTTGTGGGAGTGAGCCTGCTCGAGATCGAGTGCGCAGCACTCGCCGGCAGCACCACAAAATCAGTCGCTAAGCACCACACTCATCCGCGAAACTCCCCACATCGAATGGACGCAGACTTGCAATCGCCCAGATGCGTAGCCATATCGGGTTGCTGGCCAGCGGCGCATTCAGCAGATGAAACAGCCACTCGTCGAAAATCACACGCAGCATCTGACCCGTAGGCCATAACCAGAAGGTCAGCAGTGCCAGAGGCACGAAATTGCACAGAGCCAGCCGGCGCAGGTTCCACCTTGTTTGGAACAAGCCCGGATTGTTCATAAAATGCCTCCCGTGGCTGAACATCGCGCACCAAAATGGTGCCGCAAAGGCGCAATTTCACGACCTGTAACCATTTTGTCATTACTTCAGAACCCAGACCTATGACCGATCTAACGGATACCGACTACACCCAACGCTTCATCTTCGATGACAGCGACACCCGCGGCGAGCTGGTTTCGTTGGAACGGAGTTACGCCGAAGTCCTCGCCAAACATCCGTATCCTGAGCCGGTCGCGCAACTGCTCGGCGAGCTGATGGCGGCTGCGTCGTTGCTGGTCGGCACCTTGAAGTTCGATGGCTTGCTGATTCTTCAGGCCCGTTCCGAAGGTCCGATTCCGCTGCTGATGATCGAGTGCTCAAGCGAGCGTGAAATCCGTGGCCTGGCCCGTTACGAAGCCGACCGGATTGCCCCCGACGCGACACTCGCCGACCTGATGCCCAACGGCGTTCTGGCACTGACCATCGACCCGACTCAAGGTCAGCGTTACCAAGGCATTGTTGATCTGGATGGTGAAACTCTGTCGGAGTGCTTCACTAATTACTTCGTCATGTCGCAACAGGTTGGCACCCGTTTCTGGCTGTACGCCGATGGCCGTCGTGCCCGTGGCCTGTTGCTGCAGCAACTGCCTGCCGACCGCTTGAAAGACGAAGAAGAACGCGCCGCCAGCTGGCAGCACATCACTGCGCTGGGTAACACCCTGACTGCCGACGAATTGCTGAGCCTGGACAACGAAACCGTGCTGCATCGTCTCTACCATGAAGAACAGGTGCGCCTGTTCGATGTGCAGAGACTGCGTTTCCGTTGCAGTTGCTCGCGAGAACGTTCGGGCAATGCTCTGGTCAGTTTGGGTATGGAAGACGCGCAGGCGCTGGTCATCGAGCACGGCGGCAACATCGAGATTGATTGCCAATTCTGTAACCAGCGCTACCTGTTTGATGCGGCCGATATCACCCAACTGTTCGCCGGTGCGGGTGTCGATACGCCGTCAGATACCCGTCACTAAAACGGTTCAGCGCAGGTAAATTCACTGCTTAGCGCCGGAATAACGCCGTTACGACGGGAGGGCCCTACTATTTTTGGGCGTTTCTGGCATAATCCGGCCCACTTTTTGTCGCGGTAGTAGTGCACGACTTTCTACTACAAAACGTTTGGAGCACACTCGGCCACTGGCCGACGGGGAATCTCATGACGCAAGCCAATAACGCCGTGTACACCGATCTGAGTGTTGATGATCTGGTAAAAGAAGCTCTGAGTCGCGGTGAAGGCGAGCTTGCCGACACTGGCGCGCTGGTTGTTCGCACCGGTCACCGTACCGGCCGTTCGCCAGTCGACCGTTTCATCGTTGAAGAGCCGTCCACTCAGGCCGCCATTGCCTGGGGCCCGATCAACCGCAAGTTCCCGGCCGACAAGTTCGACGCCCTGTGGGACCGCGTCGAGGCCTTCAACAACGCGCAAGAACATTTCGTTTCCCACGTTCACGTAGGTGCGTCGGAAGATCACTACCTGCCCGTGAAAATGACCACGCAGACTGCCTGGCAGAACCTGTTCGGTCGTTGCCTGTTCATCAATCCGGCCCAGTACAACCCGGCTGGTCGTGATGAGTGGCAGGTGCTCAACGTCGCCAACTTCGAATGCGTTCCAGAGCGCGACGGCACTAACTCCGACGGTTGCGTGATCCTCAACTTCGCACAGAAGAAAGTGCTGATCGCCGGCATGCGTTACGCCGGTGAAATGAAGAAAGCCATGTTCTCGGTGCAGAACTTCCTGCTGCCGGCCGCCGATGTGCTGCCAATGCACTGCGCCGCCAACATCGGTGAAGCGGGCGACGTAACCTTGTTCTTCGGTCTGTCCGGCACCGGTAAAACCACCCTGTCCGCCGACGAAAGCCGTTACCTGATCGGTGACGATGAACACGGTTGGGGCGAAGGCGTTGTCTTCAACATCGAAGGCGGCTGCTACGCCAAGTGCATCGACTTGTCCGAGAAGAACGAGCCGGTCATCTGGAAAGCCATCAAGCACGGCGCAGTCCTGGAAAACGTCGTTATCGATGACGCCAAGCACGCCGACTACGCCGACGTCAGCCTGACCCAGAACAGCCGCGCGGCCTATCCGCTGGAGCACGTTGCCAAGCGTTCCGAGAAGAACCTCGGTGGCGAGCCAAACGCTGTGATCTTCCTGACCTGCGACCTGACCGGCGTACTGCCGCCAGTCTCGATTCTCAGCGAAGAACAAGCGGCCTACCACTTCCTGTCCGGCTACACCGCACTGGTGGGCTCGACCGAAATGGGTTCCGGCAGCGGCATCAAGTCGACTTTCTCCACCTGCTTCGGCGCACCGTTCTTCCCGCGTCCGGCCGGCGAATACGCAGAACTGCTGATCAAACGCATCCGCGGCTTCGGCTCCAAGGTCTACCTGGTCAACACCGGCTGGACCGGCGGCGGCTACGGCGTTGGCAAACGCTTCAACATCCCGACCACCCGTGGCGTGATTGCAGCGATCCAGAGCGGCGCGTTGATCGGTGCTGAAACCGAGCACCTCGACACCATCAACCTGGACGTGCCGTTGGCAGTGCCGGGCGTTGAGACTGGCCTGTTGAACCCACGTAATACCTGGGCTGACAAGGCTGCTTACGATGAAGCGGCTAAGGCACTGGCTGGGTTGTTTGTTGAGAACTTCAAGAAGTTTGAGGTTAGTGACGCGATCAAGGCTGCGGGTCCTAAGCTGTAAGGCTTGGATTTAGCGAATGAAAAAGCCGCCCTTTGAGGGCGGCTTTTTTGTGGGCGTTCGGTTCAGGTTTTCAGGTGTAAAACGAACGCTCCGACCAACACCAAAACCACGCCCAGCACCTGTAATTTCGCCAGCCTCTCCTTGAAGAATACGTATCCCAGAATAGCCGCAATGCCTCCGGATAGTGTGCTGATAACTGTCACCACGGAAACCGATCCTGCCACCGCGCCCCAAGCGAATGATGAGAATCCGCCAAGGTTCATGAGACTGGCACCGGTCAGCGTCATGCAGTTCTTCAGTGGTGGAATTTTCAGACCATCCTTTACCCTCAACACGATGACCACCAGCACGATCAGCCCGATCAGATACGCGAGCCAAAGCATCGTCACCGGACCCAGCACCGGAAGCACGAAGCGACCTTGCAGCCAGAAACTGGTGCCATAAAAAACAGCCGCCAACAGTGCATAGGCAATCGAACTGCTGGCCTGGGTGGTGTGTGGAAGTTTCGAGTCCGAGTGGATGCTGGAAAGGACAACCCCGATCACGCACAGCGCGATGCACAGCAGTTGGATCAGACTGATCTGTTCACCGCCCGCCCAGGACAGCAGCGTGGTGACCACGCCGTAAGAGGTCACCAACGGTGCGACGATAGAGGCTTTGCCGAGGGCGAACGCCTTGGACAAGGCCAGCGCTCCAGACACGGTCAACACAGCGGCGAGAATGCCGATCAGCCAGGCATCGAGCGATGCCGACATGGATTTGAGAATGAAGGCAGGAAAGGCGATCAGTAACAAGGTCATGATGCTGAAGCCCAGTGCCTGACCGAAATACACCGCGCGTTTGACGCCGACTGCGCGGGCGTTCAAACCCACCAGAAAATCCGTGCCGCCCCAAAGCAAGGCGGCGAGCAAACCCATCAATACGTCCACGCTATGTCCTTATAGGTGTGCGCTGCGGACGTTAGAGGCTTTCCAGCGTCTGAGTGTCCCAGCGTTGGGCCTTGATGGCCGGGTAGAGCATTTGGATGGTCAGCGACAGTCTGGCGGCGCGTCCCTTGGCTCGGTGTTTTAGAAACACATCGTAGCCTTGCGGGTGGAAGTCGCGATAGGCGTCTTGTTCGATGACAAAGGGCGAATGGTTACGCATCGCCTCCTCACCGCTATTTACCAGGCAGGCGAAACGCCGGAGCCATTTTGTCCTGTTCACGCTTAGATAGTCCCGCCGCGCTGGCCACTTTTGGCCACTGGCTCACCACTTCTTGGAAACGCTCAATAATCTCTTGCGCATCATCACGGCTGACTCGGAAGATCTCGGCGACTTCGCGAGCGAGTTCGAGATCTAACGCATTGTCGGCTTCGGTAATGTTGAGCTTCAACCCATCGGCATGTGCGACCGGATTCATGTCGTAGGCATCTGACAAACGCCATCCACGCCCAGGATCAAGAAGAAAACCATGGTTACGCATGTGGTCGTCGGTGTTGGAAACCAGGATGTTGAATACGATCCGCGACCACAACTCGCGGAGATCTTCGTCGGGTTCTGAGCCGTGCTGCACGAGTACTTCAGCCAACTCAAGGTAGCTGGCGCCTACCGACGCATCATCACCGTCCACGCGGTCGGTCATGGTCATGGCTGAGGCGAAATGCAGTCGCCCACTCGTTGCGGTGCGGTCGAAGCGTTTGACCATGAAGCAGTGATGGTCGCTCGCATAACGTTGCGCCATCCCCCTGGCCACTCGCAGACCACATTGTTCCGCCAGGGCATTCACCACGAATTCCCAGCCGCCGACGTCATAGTCGTCGCGCGTGCTCGGGAACTTGGCGATCCACAGATGACCGTTCTTGTCAGCAACGCTGGCCTTGGGTCTGGCGCCACCCAGTGAGCCACCGGGGGCGATCAACATTCTCAACCACTCACGCCCATCGAGCGAGGTGTTGTCCGGATCGTTTTCCAGCGCGCGACTTGCCTGTTCCAGTTCACGTAACTTGATAAAGGGCGGCGCTGCCAACCCATCTCGATCGTCCAGAAAACTACCTTCGTCATTCAATTTGTAGCGAATAGCACCCACTCGATAGAGGTCATGAACACCTAGCAGGTAATCCGACTCGTATAGTTTTGTGCCTTTCGGGATGAGTCCGTCGCGGATGTCTCGCTCCAGTCGGCGCTTCATCAGCAATTGACCCCAGCGATCGGGGCTTGAGTCAGCAAAAACGCCAAAGCGGGTCTGGTGCTGCCCTGGGAATTGTCGTCCTTCGAAGAGCCCGATGCGGGGATCCAGCGTCGTGAAGTTCAACTCGGGATCGGCCAAAGCAGCAGGGTCGTATTCAAACTCGAACACGTTGGTGGAGCGAGCCTTTCGGGCATGGAGAAATCCAAGACGCCTTGGTCCGTTCAGGGTTTCCCAATCGGCATACACCGCGATCAGAGTCATTTTTCAATCCGTCTCAGGCTTGGTTTTTTTCGTGGTAAACAACTTGGAAAACGAATGGGTGTTCAACGGGAAATCAACCTCAATGTCCGAATCGGAAATGGGGCTTTCCGATGCTTCCTCCGTCCTGTCGCGAATCGGTGACGACGTTTTCGTTGCCGTCATGTTGCGTACTCGTTGACGTTTACTGGCTGCTGCGTTCGCTTGTGGAGTTAAACGCGCGTCTTGCAGCTGGCGTCCCAACTCATCCGTTGCTGCGAGCTTGCTCAAGTCTTTCTCCAAGCCCAGCACCTGCATCACGGACAGGTAGGCGCCCATCGTCACGCCTGAACCGCCTGACTCCAGAGAGCGAAGCGTTGTCAGCGACATGCCCGCCCTTTCGGCGACTTGCTTTGCGGTCAGCCTGCGACGCAGTCGAGCGAGTTTCAGGCGTTCGCCAAACTCCGCGAGCAGTCTGGATGCGGATGGCATGAGAGGCGCTGTTTTCTTAGCCATGTGCCATTATTCCTTCACTTTTAGGCGTTAACTGCCAGAATAATAGCACTTATGTGATGATTTGCAGGGCATTGCTTACTCTGTTTTCGGGACAGCCGCCATCGGCGGGGTGAAATACAGTTTTTGTAACTGTCATTATTCGATCTGAATCCGCAATAAACTGCCAGAATAATGGCACTTATGAGCTCGGCTAGAGACCTTCCAGAGTGTGCGTTTCCCAGCGCTGTACTTTGACCGCGTGGTAAAGCATGCCAATGGTCAGCGGGACTTTGTCACCGCGACCTTTTGCCCTTCGCTTTAGATGCACATCAAATCCTTCCGGCTGAAAGTAGCGATAGGCGTCGTAGTCCACGAGGTCGATCCCGAACTGTTCTTCCAACGCTTCCATCAAATGCCGTGCATCAGCGCCCTTGCAGCCAAGGTCGAAGTTGATCGAGGTGGTGAGGCTGATGGTTTTGCGTTCTGGCAGGCCGAGTTCCTCGTGCAGCAGCTGCATAAGCAAGTGCATGGTGTGGTCGTCGGGGAAGTTGGGGGCGAGGTGCATGATTGCGTCCAGTGGGAGGAAAGGATGGCGCTGATGTGCTCAGCGCCTCCTTTCAATAACGAGCAGTTGCGTCGATCTATCCGGGCCCTTGCTGGCCTCAAACTTAGGGGCGTCTGCGGTTGATCTAGTCACGGCCATTGTCGTCTCGCATGCAGTACCCGCATTACCACTACCGCGTGTGGCAGGACTGTATAGACCATGAAGTAATTGGGTGTGGCGACTATCTCATGAGTGCCAAAAATTCTGCCTTTTCTATAAAGCTTTGGATGCTGGCAAGCTTGCTCTGATTTGGACTCAAAGACTTCGTCTAAAGCAATGGCCGCGTAAGGGTTATCTTCGCTAATGTAATTCAGGATGTCGTCCCGGTCAGTCAGCGCCGTGGGGCGCCAAATCACCCGCATTAGCGCGCCCGTTGACGTATGGCATCACGTTTTGCCGCAAAGATTCGGCGCGCCTCTTCGTCGCTCACACTTGGCCGGGGATCATCGATGCTGGCTTGAACCTGCTTCCTGAACCATTCGTCGTAAGCCGCTGCATCGTGAACTTGCTTCAGTGCCTCGGAACGGTCAGGGCGAGAATAGGTTTTTAATTGTAGTGGGTCGTAACCAGAGGTATCGACATCGAAATGGCAGATGCCTATTCCTTGCAAATAGATCACTAGGGTTTCGAGACGCTTAAATAAGCGAATTTGCTGGCTGCGTTGCGCTGCCAGGGAATGCGTTTGTGATCCATGTTGAACTTGAACTGCCCACCCACCTTGCTTGGCTGAAATGTGAGTGGCGTTAACAGCGCCGCTTTCAACCAGTTTGACGAGCGCGGTGTGATCGATCGTTTCGGTAGTCATAAGAAGGAGCCCATGGCTGATCAGTGGCCCACATGCTACGCAATCAATAATAGTTTGCAATCTTCAATCTCCATTGAGGGTGTAGGAATTAGTATCCTTTTTTCATGGGCAGCCAGCTCACAGTGAGGCTGGCATGCCCTTGAAACACAACTTCTTAGGTAGGCGCTTTCCAGCCCATCATGCGTTGTTGGGCAACTTGCAGCAGGTCGCAGCCGTCTTGGGTCAGCAAGTAGACTGCGTGGGTGATGTGCGGGATGTCTTCGACATCGCCGTGCTTAAAGCATTGGCAATGCAGGGTCTGGAGGAGGTCGCTGGAGGCTCGGATGCGCTGGAGGGCGGCTTCGAGGATGTCCTGGGGGTTGGCCTCTGTGTCGATGATCAGGGGCGGGGAATCGGTGAGAGTTGTTTTGAGTGGGCGGTAGCGATCAAAAAGAGGATTTAACGTTGTCACTGAGTTACACCTTTATTAGTTAGAAATGTGTGCTCTCTTTGTCGAGTGACCAAGCCCGAGCCGCTGAACCTTCAGCGACACCCGGAACTATAGATGTGAGCCAACGGGTAGCGATAGACGACAAGGAGTCGTTGTTTGTAGGAACGGGATGAGGTTTCTATGAGGTCATTCCTACGAATCTGCCCGCGTATTCAACGAATGTGCTTATAAGCCCCCACATCCTGCAGGCCAGTGGTCAACCCAGTCACCGGCGCGTAGATCGTGCCTTTCACTGCCGAGAACTTGACCCCGTTGCTGCCCAGCGAAACGTAGCGCTCGCCCTGGTCCAGTTCGGTGAAGAAGGTGTACGAGCACTTTTCCATCGCTTTGTATTTCGCGGTGGCGCTGGCCATGGCGTTGTGGTGGTTTTGCAGGTCGGTCGGGGTCAGGTTGCTGGTTTTGTTCAGCGGCACACCCCAGCGTTTCAAGCACACTTCGGCAAAGTGGCGGACGATCAGGCCGGGTTCGGCCAGCGCTTTAGGGCCGCTGACACCATCGGCGGCGGCGTTGCCGACCAGCGTGCCGTGGCGGCCAGGCATCGGGTAGATGTGGGTGCGGGTGCCGGTGGCTGTTTGCGGGATGACGCAGCTGAAACCTTTGGAGCGTTCGTCTCGGGCGTAGAAGCCAACGTATTCTTTTACGTTGGCATTCAGTTTGACTTTTTCTTCTTGGAAGTTACCGATGCCCGGTACCGGGTCAATGGCAAAGATGTTCACTGGAATGTTCTTTAGTGCGCTGTCCTTGAACATGGCATTGGCCAGCATATGGCAACTAATGCCGCCGCGGCTCCAACCGACCAAGTTGACTTTAGTGGGGGTGATGCCGTCCTTGCGGAATGTTTTGATGATTTGTTCCTGCAACTTCTGTTGGGTCACGCTGCGGTCGCCGTAGTTGTACTTGCGCCACATCCAGGAACCTTCGACGATCACATCTTCAATGGGAATACCGGCAGCCTTGAGACGGTTGTATTCAGCCTCGGTCAGTTTTTCACGCTCCCAGTCGCACTTGCCTTTGATGATGTTGATGGCGTGTTTGACGTTCTCTTCCCAGCCCTTGCCGAACAGCGTGCCGCTCAGGCCGTAGTCCCCGGATTTGGTGAACAGTTCGTCGGCTTGCAGGTTACTGGTGCCGGGGCCATCGATCACGATCCATTCGGCAAATTCGCGGCCACCGTGATGGGAAGCCAATGTCGAAACCAGTTCGCCGTTCCAGTAAGTTGGGTTCTGGTTGTCGAATTTGGTCGAGCCGGTGCCGCAGAAGAAAATAGTTAATGTAGTCATTGTCGTGCTCTTGATTGATTTAAGAGCTTGCAGACTAATGTTTGTTGTTTGTAAGTTGAAGAGGTTAGTTGTTTCTGTGTTTGTGTTTTTAAAGTTATATTCGTTGTCTTGCAACTTCAAGAAGTTCGCAGCCATCCTGCGTTAGTAAATAAAGTGCATTCACTATATGAGGAATGTCTTTCACATCAGCCTGTTTGAAGCACAAGCAGTAAAGTGTTTCGAGCAGGTCGCTGGCGGCGCGCAGACGTTGATGAGCGGCGTCGAGGACGGCGCCGGTGCTGGCTGCAGTGTCGATGACCAACACGGGCGTTTCGCTGTAGCTGGTTTTGAGCGGGCGATAGCGGTCTTGCATGAGGTCAGTCCTGTGTTCAGCGGCGCGGCAAACTATAGAGGCGCGCATCCAGGCGTCGCAATACCGCGTAAATGGACAGGTTTTGTAGGGGATTTACCGGCTTTGTGGCCTTTTGCCTACGTGTAACCCGAGGCACTTTTCAGCAATTCCCCTAGAGGTCGAATTTCCTACGTGTTTGTCAGGCGCATCGCGGTAAACCTCTGTATGGTGCGCGCCAGAATCAGTAGGACGTTTCAAAAACGTCTGTCCAACGCTTAAAGGGAATTAGGTATGCAATGGCTACGTATGGCCTCGATTTTGTTGCTGTGGGCGGGTGTTTGTCGTTTGGCCGGGGCGGCTGACGCGAGCAACCCGATGGGCCTTGCCAATATGGATCGCACCGGTTGGCCAGAGGCCCTGACCAGCCAGGCGAACGTGGACACGGCCTCCCGCGCCGAGGTGTTGATGTTTGGCAAGGCACTGCTGGCCAGCGAAATGCTCGACGAACAAAGTCTGAAACAGCGACTGGGCGTGCAGGATGTAAAGCTCAAGTCGGTCAGGCAGGTGCGTGACGGGTTGTGGGATCGGTTGCTGGTCACCTACCGCAGCGCCAGTCAGAGCTGCGACGGCGAACCCTTCTGCCCTCGCGTGCGAAGCGTCGCCGATTTGCGCCAGTTGGCGGCGGCTTTCACGGGGGAAATCAGCCCGGCCCATGCGGTTTGGGCGAGCAAGAGCCAAACCTTTCATGAGCAGGCGCTGAATGAGCAACTGCGGGTGGCGGTGTTGGTGCCCTGAGTTAATTCCTGTTGTTGCGCTGACTGGGCTGGCCGCTTCGCGAGCAAGTTCCCTCCCACATTAGACCGCGTTGCCCGCGAACCCTGCGTTGCATCCGCTGTATCATCCCGTATCGTTTTGGCCCCCGACCTTTTCTCGACTCGCTGCGTTTGCCGGCTAGGCTTTGGGCTTCGCAGCGGTCAACGGAGTGACAGCTTATGCACAACACCCTGGAACAGGTTTTCGGTTATCCACAGTTTCGGCCCGGCCAGGAGGCGGCGGTCAGCGCGGTGTTGGCCGGGCGCTCGGCGGCGGCGATTTTCCCCACCGGCTCGGGCAAGTCCCTTTGTTATCAATTGCCGGCCCTGTTGCTGCCGCACCTGACGCTGGTGGTCTCGCCACTGCTGGCGTTGATGCAAGATCAGTTGGCGTTCCTTCAACGTCATGGCATTGCAGCGGGCAGCATCGATTCGGCCCAGAGTCGTGACGACGCAAGCGATGTGATGGCCCGGGCCAGGTCCGGCGAGCTGAAGATTTTGATGATCTCTGTGGAGCGCTTGAAGAACGAGCGCTTCCGCAATTTCCTGCAGCAGGTGCCGATCTCGTTGTTGGTGGTGGACGAGGCGCACTGCATCTCGGAGTGGGGCCACAATTTCCGTCCCGACTACCTCAAGCTTCCCGACTACCAGCGCCAGTTCAGCATTCCGCAGGCGCTGCTGCTGACCGCCACTGCGACGCCCAAAGTGATCGCGGACATGGAGGCAAAATTCGCCATCGCTCCCGAAGACGTGGTGACCACCGGTTTCTACAGGCCAAACCTGAATTTGCTGGTCGAGCCGGTACGTGGTCAGGACAAACGCCGACGACTCGTCGAATGGATGAGCGAACGTCCCGGTCAGCCGAGCATCGTCTACGTCACCCTGCAAAAAACCGCCGAGCACATCGCCGAACACCTGGGACGCAACGGCATCCAGGCCGAGGCCTATCACGCCGGTTTGCCCCACGAACAACGCGAAGCCATCCAGAAACGCTTCATGGGCGGGCAGTCGAATTGCATCGTTGCCACCATCGCCTTCGGCATGGGCATCGACAAGAGCGACATCCGCAACGTCGTGCATTTCGACCTGCCCAAATCCATCGAAAACTACAGCCAGGAAATCGGCCGCGCCGGGCGTGACGGGCACCCGTCCGACTGCCTGGTATTGGCAAACCGCGACAGCCTCAACGTGCTGGAAAACTTCGTCTACGGCGACACGCCAGAACTGGACGGCATTCGCTGTGTGCTCGATGAGATGCAAGCTGCTGCGCCGGAGGGGCAGTGGGAGTTTCTGTTGGGGCCCTTGTCGGACCAGAGCAACATTCGCCAGCTGCCGCTCAAGACCTTGCTGGTGCAACTCGAACTGCGTGGTTTGATTGCCCCGCGTTACGCCTATTACGCCGAATACCGCTTCAAGTATTTGCAAGAACCGGAAGCTTTGCTGGCCCGCTTCGAGGGCGAGCGCAAAGACTTTGTCGCGGCCATTATCCAGACCTCCAGCCGCGCCCGAACCTGGGCTACGGTGAATTTCGACGCGCTCTATGAACAGCATCAAGCCGAGCGCAACCGGGTGGTCAAGGCGCTGGATTATTTCCAGGAGAAAGGCTGGATCGAGCTGGAAAGCAAGCAAATGACCGAGGTCTACAGCCTGCTGCAAGTGAATGTCGACAGTCAGGCACTGAGCGCTGAACTGCACGCCTATTTCACCCAGCATGAACGTACTGAGATTGCCCGGATTCACGCGATGCTGGATCTGTTCGCCACCGACCATTGCCTGGGCTATCGCCTGGCCGAGTACTTCGGCGATGAAAACGCGCCTCGTCAGTGCGGGCATTGTTCGGTGTGTCATGGGCACGTGGCGCGGCTGCCATCGCCGCCGGAATTGCCGGCGCTTGTGGATAAAAACTTCGAAGCGCTGTGCGGTGATTTTATCCACAGGCATGAGCAGTACACCGGCAATGTACCGTCGGCCGAACGCGTAACGCGGTTTTTGTGCGGGATCAGCGTGCCGCTCTTTACCAAGCTCAAGGCGCGTTCGATATCGGGATTTGCGGCGCTGGAAAATTATCCGTATGCCGACGTGCGGGAGTGGGCTGAAGCGCATCTGCCGAGTTGAAACGCGGACCAATGTGGGAGCGGCGGTGCGACGATTCGACTTGCTCGCGAAAGCGGAGTGTCAGTCGACATCATCACTGACTGTCACACCGCTTTCGCGAGCAAGCCCGCTCCCACAGGGATCTTTGGTGTATTCGCGGGTAGATCCATCCGCTGAATGTTGCTCATCACAGGAATAAATTTCAAAAATACCCGGCGGCTGACTATGGTGAGGTCTGTCTATGGATCGCCAACAAGAGAGCAAACATGAGCCAGACACCGTTCAACATTCAGCGCGCCGCCGTGATCGGTGCAGGCACCATGGGCCGTGGCATTGTCATGTGCCTGGCCAACGCCGGCGTTCCGGTGCAGTGGGTCGACAACAATCCGCAGATGCTGGAACAGGCGCTGGCCACCGTGGCGGACACCTACGCACACAATGTGCGCCAGGGCCGCATCGATCAGGCCGAGGCGGATGCGCGCATCGCACGGGTCACGGCGGCGGCCGGATATGCGTCGATCCGTGAGGTTGATCTGGTGATCGAAGCGGTTTACGAAAATCTTGAACTCAAGCAAAAGATCTTCCGTGAACTGGACGGTCTGCTCAAACCCGAAGCCATTCTGGCCAGTAACACTTCAGCGCTGGATATCGACGCCATCGCCGCGGCGACTCGCCGTCCGGCTCAGGTCCTGGGGCTGCACTTCTTCAGCCCGGCGCACATCATGAAATTGCTGGAAATCGTTCGCGGTGCGCAGACTTCGCCCGCCGTACTCGATGCGGCGCTGGAGCTGGGCAAGCGCATGGGCAAGGTCAGCGTGGTGGCGGGCAACTGCGATGGTTTCATCGGCAACCGCATGCTCAATACCTACGTGCTTGAAGCGCGCAAGATGCTCTTGGAGGGTGCTTATCCCTATCAGGTGGATGCGGCACTGCAAGGTTTCGGTTTTGCCATGGGGCCGTTTCGCATGTACGACGTGGTTGGCGTCGATCTGGGATGGCGCGCTCGCGAGCTGTCAGGCAAAGGGCAGGATGCGCCAGAGGTTCAGGTGGATAACCGCTTGTGCGAATTGGAGCGTTTTGGTCAGAAGAGCGGCAATGGCTATTACCACTATGAACCGGGCAGTCGACAGGCTGAACACGATCCTGAAGTCGATGCGCTGGTGCTAAATGTTAGCGAAGGGCTTGGCTTCCAGCGTCGGGAGATAAGCCCTGAGGAGATTCTCGAGCGCTGTCTGCTGGCGCTGGTCAATGAAGGCGCGAAGATCCTTCAGGAAGGTATTGCTGGGTCGGCGCACGACATCGATCTGGTGTACCTCAACGGGTACGGTTTCCCGGCGGACAAGGGCGGGCCAATGGCGTGGGCGGATCAGCAAGGGCTGGCGGATATTCATCAGCGTTTGATGGCGCTGGAGACCCGCCAGGGCGATCACTGGAAGCCGGCGCGCCTGATTGGTGAGTTAGAGGCGGTGGGTAAAGGGTTTGCGGATCGGTAGACTTCATCCACTTCAAGACGAGAGCTGCGCATGAACCAACGCACCGACTACCCGCACTTCCAGCCCATCACCACCCGCTGGCACGACAACGACGCCTACGGTCACGTCAACAATGTCACTTACTACAGTTTTTTCGACACGGCAGTGAACACCTACCTGATCGAAGTCGGTGACCTGGATATCCATGACGGCGAGGTGGTGGGTTTTGTGGTGAGTTCGTCTTGCGATTACTTCGCCTCTATCGCCTTTCCGGATCGGATCGAGATCGGTCTGCGGGTGGGCAAGTTGGGCAACAGCTCGGTGCAGTACGAACTGGCGGTGTTCAAGGCCGGGGAAGACGAGGCCTGTGCGGCGGGGCGCTTCGTGCATGTGTTTGTGGATCGGACGTCGAATCAACCGGTGGCGATCCCTGCCGGATTGCGTGATGCATTGGAGCGCCTGGTGGTTTGACGGACAAAAAAAATCGCAGCCCTTGGGCTGCGATTTTTTATCAATCTGTCAGCGAAGCCGTTCAGGCCTCAATGATGACGATTGTGCTTGTAATGTTTGCGATGACCATAGGCATGGCCTCGGCCCGGGTGGCCGTCACGGTAGTAACGACGGTCATCACGGTCGCCGCGATAGGAGCGACGATCATCGTCTTCATCGCTCTTGTTGCCCATGTAGTTACCCAGCGCGCCACCGGCGCCGCCGCCTGCTGCGGAGCCGATCAGGCTGCCGGTGGTGCCGCCCATGCTGCGGCCGACCACGTTACCGCCTGCTGCGCCCAACGCACCGCCAATGGCGGCTTCGCCACGGCTGCGTTTGTCTGCGCCGACGGCGCTACCACCTGCGCCGCCCAGGGCCGCGCCAATAGTGGAACCTGTATTGCCGCCCAGCGACTGACCGACGACCGAGCCAAGAACCCCGCCCAATGCGCCGCCCACACCTGCTTCGGTGGTGCCTCCGGCAGAAGCGAAGCCACTGACCAGGCCAAGGGACAACAAGAGAATCGAGGAGAACTTCATAGAGGAACCTCAAGGGGATGACGGCGCGATCCTGAGGCTGTGTCCTGGTCGTGACAATCGAAATCCGACGAGTAACACGACTTGAGCACATTTCTATAAGTTACTGTTTTTTGGGCGGAACTTAAGGGTTTTTCGCCGGTCTTTAGCTACTTCGGAAAGGCCGTTTTTGTGAAAAAACGGCCTTTTTTGTGGGCGATTGGAAAGTTGCCTGCAGCTGAATTGGCAGGCGACATTTTCCTGTGGCGAGGGAGCTTGCTCCCGTTGGGTCGCGAAGCGGCCCCAAAAAACAGCGAACCCAATCTATCGGTCAGATTGGGTTGCCAGGTTTGCGGCTGCTGCGCAGCCGAACGGGAGCAAGCTCCCTCGCCACAATGGTGGTTGCGCGCGTCAGGCCGACTTGGCCAAAATCAACCCAGTCTCACTCGCCATCTCCAACCGGATCGCCACAAACTTCGACGTTGGCGTATGGCTGCCATCCCCGGTGCTTTCCAGTGGCACCAGCGGATTCACTTCTGGATAGTAAGCAGCCGCCTGCCCCGCAGGAATATCAAACGCCAGCAGCGTAAAGCCCTTCACCCGACGCTCACGCCCATCGTCCCAGATCGAAACGATGTCAGCCTTCTGCCCAGGCTTGAACCCCAGGCGGATGATGTCTGCTTCATTGACGAACAACACATCCCGCTGACCCTTCACGCCACGATAACGGTCATCCAGCCCATAAATCGTGGTGTTGTACTGATCGTGAGAACGCATCGATTGCATGATCAGGTCCGGCAACACGCCCGTAGCGCGGGTGCGTTCGTGCACCAGGTCTTTGGGCAGGACGTTCGGCCGGAAATTGGCGCGCCCTGACGGGGTGTTCCACTTGCGTGCACCGGCGCTGTTGCCGAGGTAGAAACCGCCCGGGTTCTTGATCTTCTCGTTGAAGTCGCGAAAGCCCGGAATGGTATCGGCGATCAGATCGCGAATGCGGCTGTAATCGGCCACGAGCCAGTTCCAGTCCACCGGTTTGCTGCCCAGGGTCGCGGCAGCGATGCCGGCGATGATCCACGGCTCCGAGCGCATCTGATTCGACAGTGCCTGCAACTGGCCGTTGGAGGCGTGGACCATGCTGAACGAATCTTCGACGGTCACCGCTTGCGCGCCTTCGGTCTGGATGTCGATGTCGGTACGGCCCAGGCACGGCAGGATCAGCGCCTCTTTACCGTGGGCCAAATGGCTGCGGTTGAGCTTGGTGCTGATCTGCACGGTCAGGTCGCAATTGCTCAGGGCCTGGAAGGTGCGTGGGCTGTCCGGGGTTGCCTGGGCGAAGTTGCCGCCCAGACCGATAAAGACCTTGGCGCGACCTTCGGCCATCGCGTGGATCGCCTCGACCACGTTATGACCGTTTTCACGCGGCACCCTGAACTGGAAGCGCCGCTCCAGGGAATCGAGGAACGCCACTGGCGGACGTTCGTTGATGCCCATCGTCCGGTCGCCTTGCACGTTACTGTGGCCGCGCACCGGGCACAGGCCGGCGCCCGGCCGGCCGATGTTGCCGCGCAGCAGCATCAGGTTGGCGATTTCCTGGATGGTTGCCACCGAGTGGCGGTGTTGGGTGATGCCCATAGCCCAACACATGATGACGTTCTTGCCCTTGGCGTACATGCGCGCCGCTTGCTCGATTTCCACCAGGGTCAGGCCGGATTGCTCGACGATCTGCGCCCACGGCGTGTCATCGATGGCGCCCAGGTATTCCAACACGTCGGCGCTGTGTTCATTGAGGAAGTCGTGATCGAACACGGAAGGGTTACCGGTCTGCTGCGCTTCGCGCTCCCAATGCAGCAGGAATTTCGCCATGCCGCGCAACACCGCCATGTCGCCGCCGAGCGCCGGGCGGAAGTAGGCGGTGTTAGTCGGCTTGTCGCCGTTGGTGAGCATTTCGATCGGGTGCTGCGGGTGCTGGAAGCGTTCCAGGCCCCGCTCTTTCAGTGGGTTGACGCACACCACTTGCGCGCCGCGTTTCACCGCTTCGCGCAAAGGTTCGAGCATCCGCGGATGATTGGTGCCCGGGTTCTGGCCCCAGACAAAAATCGCATCGGCGTGTTCGAAGTCGTCGAAGGTCACGGTGCCTTTGCCGACGCCGACGCTTTGGGCCAGTGCCACACCGCTGGCCTCGTGGCACATGTTCGAACAGTCGGGGAAATTGTTGGTGCCGTAGGTGCGCACGAACAGCTGATACAGGTACGCCGCTTCGTTGCTGGCGCGGCCCGAGGTGTAGAACTCGGCCTGATTCGGGCTCGACAGGCCCTGCAAATGTTTGGCAATCAAGGCGAACGCCGCTTCCCAGCTGATCGGCTTGTAGCGATCAGTTTCGGCGTCATAGCTTAATGGCTCGGTCAGACGACCTTGATACTCCAGCCAATAGTCACTTTGTTCCAGCAACGAACTGACGCTGTGTTTAGCAAAGAAAGCACCGTCGACACGCCGTTTGGTCGCTTCCCAATTCACCGCTTTGGCGCCGTTCTCGCAGAACGCCACCATGCCGGCTTCGTTGGAGTCGCCCCAGGCGCAACCCGGGCAATCGAACCCGCCGTTCTTGTTGGTTTTGAGCATCATGCGCAGGTTTTTCAGCGCGTTGTCACTGGTCAACCAGGCCCGGGCAACGCTGGCCAGTGCGCCCCAGCCACCGGCCGGGCCTTTATAGGGCTTGTAGCGAGGGACGGGTTTCTGGTCGGCTTGACGGTGTTGACTCACGCTTGATTCTCCAATGCCGGGCTGTAGACCCGTGGTGCATTTTTTTGGGGCAGATGGATGAGATTGAGGTTGTGACGACGGGCCCATTGCACGGCGAGACCCGTGGGCGACGACAGGCTGACCAGGGTCTGGATGCCGGCGCGCAGTACTTTTTGAATCAATTCGAGGCTGCAACGGCTGGTGACAATCGCCAGGCCGCCTTCAGTCGGGATCTTCTGGCGAATCAAACCGCCAATCAGTTTGTCGAGGGCGTTGTGCCGGCCGATGTCTTCGCGGCCCAGCAGCAATTCGCCCTGACCGTTCATGAACACCGCCGCATGCACCGCCCCGGAGTACTGGCCAAGAGGCTGGAACGCACCGATGCGCTGGCGCAAACCGTCCAGCCATTCGGCGGGAGGCAGGGGGGCTCCGGGCAACACTTTGAGATCTGGCAATGCTTGTTCCACCGCCTCTACGCCGCAGAGCCCGCAGCCGCTGGTGCCGGCCATTTGCCGACGCTGCTGCTTGAGGTTCCAGAACGCGCGATTGGCGACGGTCACTTGCGCGTATTGCGCCGAGCCCGAACCGCTGAGTTGCAGGTCATAGATGTCGGACGCGTCTTCGATGATGCCGCTGCCAAGGCTGAAACCGACGATGAAGTCTTCAAGATCAGTCGGCGTGACCAACATCACCGCCTGGCTGATGCCGTTATAAGCGATCGCCAACGCGACTTCCTCGGCGAGCGCGGTGCTGGCCGATTCGGTGTATTGAAGGTCGCTATAACTGTAGGTCTGGCTGGCGGCGGGCGCGGGCGTTTCTGTGGCCGGCACCGCGCAGGCAGGGCGCTTGGCATTCATGGGCATCACCGACGGTTTGGTCAGGTTTAAGCCTAGGCGCGTCAACCTGTCGCGTCTAATCGCTATTACTGATCTGCCGATAGATGACGTCGATCAAGACGCTGTCAGCGATTTCTGATAGATCGCAAAACAGGCTTCGGCCAGCGCCGAACGCGGGGCACTGCGACGCATGATCAGCCCAAGCCGGGCGAGGGTCTTGGCGTTTTCGATGGGTTGCAGACGCAAGTGATCGGTGAGGTTTTCCAGGCCGCCATCCAAAGGCATCACCGCGCAGCAGAGGCCGCCGTGCACCGCTTGTAACAATTGATGGACGGCGTCGGTTTGCAGAAGCGGCTGGGGCGTCAGGCCGCGGCTGTGGAAATTGTGATCGATGGACTGGCGAAAATGCATGCCGCTGGTGAGCATGCCCAGGGGCAGTTCTATCAATGACTCCCAACTCAACGGCGCCTCGCCGAAGCTGAAGAAGCGCTGATCGTAGAGCAGGCCCATGCGAGTTTCGCTGAAGGCCAGGGAGTCGAAACGCTCGTTGTCCAGTCGCTCCAGGTACGACACGCCGAGGTCCAGGCGATTGTTCGCCAGTTGCTCGAGGATTTGTTCGGAGCTCAGGGCCGAGAGTTCAAAGCGCAGGTTCGGGTGTTCGGCATGCAGGCGTTGCATCAACGGCAGCGGATCGAAGCTCGACAGCGGCACCACGCCCAACCGCAGCGTACCGACCAGATTGCCGCGACAGGCGGCGGCCTCGGCCTGCAAGCCGTCGTAGGCCGCCAGCACCGTGCGCGCCCACGCCAACACGCGCTCGCCGGGTGCGGTGAAGCCCTCGAAGCGCTGGCCGCGGTTGACCAGCGGCAGGTCGAGTTCTTCTTCGAGGCTGCGCAGGCGCATGGACAGGGTCGGCTGGGTGATATGGCAGCGCGCCGCGGCCTGGCCGAAGTGGCGGGTTTCGTCGAGGGCGATGAGGAATTTCAGCTGCTTGATGTCCATCTTCGCTCCAGGGCGCGGTGAGGGTGGCGATTTTAGCGCTTGCGATGGATCGACGTCATTGGTCGGGTTGGAACCGGGGCTTGCAACCTTGGTCTAGGCTTTTGCGTCTGGAAACTAAATCCCAAGGAGAGTGCATCATGAGTCTTTTGAGCTTTGTGAAAGAAGCGGGCGAAAAACTGCTGGATCTGCTGACACCCGGCAATGCCAATGCCAGTGAGCAGTTGAAGGAACACATCAGCAAGGTCGGCCTGGGTAATCCGAACGTGCAGGCCACGGTAGATGGCGACAAAGTCACCGTCACCGGTGAAGTGGCAACCCAGGAGGAGAAGGAAAAAATTCTGCTGGCTGTGGGCAATATCGCTGGCGTTGGTAGTGTTGATGATCAGATTACCGTCGCCGGTGGGGCGACGCTGGTGGAGGCGAAGTTCGTTGTGGTTGAGAAGGGCGACACCCTCAGCGCGATTTCCCTGCGCGTGTACGGCGACGCCAACAAGTATCAAAAAATCTTCGATGCAAACAAACCGATGCTCAAGGACGTGAACAAGATCTATCCGGGGCAGTCATTGCGGATTCCTGAATAATCTTGAGATCGCTTTCGCGGGCAAGCCTCGCTCCTACAGTTTTAGGTCGTACGCAGACCTCGCGAACGGCACGGACTTGTAGGAGCGAGGCTTGCCCGCGAACCAGGCGCCTCGGTCTCAAAGCCCTGCGATGAGCTCCCGATAATCGACTACCGCCGCAAACTCCGCCGTATCCTTCGGCCCCTTGCGGCTGTCCGGCTCACTCACCGCCAGCAGATGCGCCACCCCAAAACTGCGCGCGCTGCGCAGGATCGGCAACGTATCGTCGATAAACAGACTGCGCGCCGGATCAAAACCGATGTCCGCCTGCAACGCCTCCCAGAACTGCGGATTCTCCTTGGGGAAACCGTAGTCATGCGAGCTGATCAAGCGCTCGAAGTACGGCGCCAGTTCAATCCTTTCCAGCTTCAATGACAGCGAATCACGGTGCGCATTGGTGATCATCACCACGCGCTTGCCGGCCTGTTTGATCGCCGCCAGAAAGGTATCCGCGTCCGGGCGCAGCGCGATGAGGTGCGCAGTCTCCAGTTTCAACTCACGCACCGGCAGCTTCAGCTCGGCGCTCCAGAAATCCAGGCAATACCACTGCAACTGACCGGCATTGCGCTCGAACAGCGGCTGCAATTCCATCTCGGCCATGGCCCGGCTGACCCCGTGCAACTCGGCATAACGCTGAGGCAGGTGCTCCATCCAGAAATGGTTGTCGTAGTGCAGGTCCAGCAGCGTGCCGTCCATATCCAGCAGAACGGTGTCGATGTCGCGCCAGGGCAGCAGGGACATAAAAAACTTCTCCAGCGGTAATAAAGATATCCGAGGTCAACAATCAGGATAGGCCGGGTATAGTAACCCGCTTACGCCAAGGAGCCTTTCATGCGCCAGAAACCCACCGTACTCGCCCGCGAGATCGTCGCCACCAGCCGTTTATTCTGCGTCGAGGAGCTGAAGCTGCGCTTTTCCAATGGCGTGGAACGCACCTACGAGCGCTTGGTCGGCAAAGGCGCGGGGTATGGCGCGGTGATGATCGTGGCGATGCTCGATGCGGATCACGCCGTATTGGTCGAAGAGTATTGCGGCGGCACCGATGCCTATGAATTGTCGTTGCCCAAAGGTTTGATCGAGCCGGGCGAGGACGTGCTGGCGGCGGCCGAGCGCGAGCTCAAGGAAGAGGCCGGGTATGGCGCGCGGCAACTGGAACATCTGACCGAGTTGTCGTTGTCGCCCGGTTACATGAGCCAGAAGATCCAGGTGGTGCTGGCCACCGATCTGTACGAAGAACGCCTGGAAGGCGACGAACCGGAGCCGATGGGTGTGGATAAGATCAACCTGCGCGAGCTGTCGGCCCTGGCGCAGAACCCGCGATTCACGGAGGGCCGTGCCTTGGCGGCGCTGTACCTGGCCCGTGATCTGTTGACTCAGCGCGGGGTGTTTCTGCCATGAATTTCCCGCATCCGTTGATGGCGCCGGTGGTTGAACTGGCGTTGAAGGCTGGCGACGCGATTTTGCCGTTCTGGCGCACGGGGACTGCGGTGACGGCGAAGGCTGACGATTCACCGGTCACCGCCGCTGACCTGGCGGCTCATCACCTGATTCTGGCCGGGTTGACGGCGCTGGATCCGAGCATTCCGGTGCTGTCCGAAGAAGACGCCAACATCCCCCAGAGTGTGCGCGCCGGCTGGCAGCGTTGGTGGCTGGTGGACCCGCTGGACGGGACCAAGGAGTTCATCTCCGGCAGCGAAGAGTTCACCGTCAACATCGCGCTGATCGAACAGGGCCGGGTGGTGTTTGGCGTGGTGTCGATGCCGACCAACGGACGCTTTTATGTGGGGGGCGCGGGACTGGGCGCGTGGCGTGGCGACAAAGATGCCGAGGCGTTGCCGATTCAGGTGCGCGACGTGCCGGCGCCGGGCGAGGCGTTTACCGTGGTAGCCAGCCGTCGGCATTCAAGCCCCGAGCAGGAGCGCTTGCTGGCCGGGTTGAGTGCCAGCCTGGGTGAGCTGCAATTGGCGAACATCGGCAGTTCGTTGAAGTTTTGCCTGTTGGCGGAAGGCGCGGCGGATTGTTATCCACGGTTGGCGCCGACTTCGCAGTGGGACACGGCGGCGGCTCAAGGCGTGCTGGAAGGCGCGGGCGGTGAAGTGCTGGATTTGAGCGGGAAGCCGTTTTGTTATCCGGCGCGGGAATCGTTGTTGAATGAGTTCTTTTTGGCGTTGCCGGTGAAGGCAGCGTGGCGGGAGAAGTTACTGGAACTGGCTCGATCCTGAGTTCACCCAAACCTGCAACTCAATTACACCAGGCAAACAGTGGTGACAGGAATGGGAGTGCTGCGCACTCCAACGGGAGCAAGCTCCCTCGCCACAGGTTTTGTGTCTTTATCGGTGCAAGACGTACTGCCCGGTAAACCTCACCGCATCGTCATTGCTATCGGCATTGACGATCCGTGAATGCAACGCCAACCGTGCCCGTCCGTATCGCTGGTATGTCGCCAGAAACTTCTTCCACACCACCGCGCTCGGTGCCTGACAGATCGCGATCGCGTCCATGGTCACCGGCAGCGGATAAGTGATGTGCCCCTCGTGAATCACGATGTGTCCGCCTTCAACCCCTTCTTCATGCAAGCGCAAATGCAGCCAGCCCCAGCCGGCCAGCACCGCGCCGCAATACAGGCTGCCGCCGAACATGGTGCTTTTGTGATTGACGTTGGCCTCAAGCGGCATATGCAGGCGCAGTTGCTGGTCGTGCCAGTCGAGCACTTTGAGGCCCATGTCCCGGGTCAAAGGAATATCGCGATGAAGGACTGATTCCAGGTGACGACTGTCGCGGCTCATTCAGGGGCCTCTTGTTTGAAGATGATGGTTTGACGGTAGCTCAATCGAGTTCGTCGGTGTGGCTGCTGGCGCCACCGTCGGCGAAGTTCAGGCCGTGCTTGCGCAGTTTGTCGTGCAGGGTCTTGCGCGGAATGCCGAGGGCTTCGGCGAGGCTACGTACCGAGCTGTGAGGGCGCGCCAGTTCGGCGGCAATCAACGATTTCTCGAAGTTTTCCACTTGCTCGCTCAGACCACCGCCGACCGCTTCGACCGTCATGCCGGCAGCCCCCTCCGGCGTGTTGTTATCCAACGCCAGTTCCAGGCCCAAGGCAAAGCGTTCGGCGGCGTTTTGCAGTTCCCGCACGTTGCCCGGCCAGGTGTGGCGCAGCAGCAGGGCGCGTTGACCCGGTTGCAGTTCATGGGGCGGCAAGCCGTGGCGGGCGCTGGCTTCGTCGGCGAAATGCTGGAACAGCATCAGCGCGTCTTCGCCGCGTTCACGCAGCGGCGGAATACGCAGCGGCGCGACGTTCAGGCGGTAATACAAGTCGGCCCTGAAGCGCCCTTGATCGGCGGACTGGCGCAGGTCTTCCTTGGTTGCGGCGATGATGCGGATGTCCAGCGGGATCAGCTGATTACCGCCCAAGCGCTCGACGACACGTTCCTGCAGCAAGCGCAGCAATTTCACCTGCACATCCAGGCTCATGCTTTCGATTTCATCGAGGAACAACGTGCCGCCGTTGGCGAATTCGAACTTGCCGATGCGGCGCTTTTGCGCGCCGGTGAACGCCCCCGGCTCGTGACCGAACAGCTCGCTTTCCACCACAGACTCAGCCAATGCCCCGGCGTTGATCGCCACGAATGGGCCGTTACGCCGGTTCGACAAATCATGCAGCGCCCGGGCCACGACTTCTTTGCCGGCACCGGTTTCGCCAAGAATCAGCACGTCAGCCTTGGTCGCCGCCAATGCACCAATCTGCTCTCGCAAGCGCAGCATCGGCGCCGATTGCCCGACCAGTCGGGTGCTCAGTTCATTGCGATCGCTCAGGGCCAGACGCAGGCTGCGGTTATCCAGCACCAGTCGGCGCAGGGCCAATGCGCGGCGCACGCTGTCGAGCAGCGCGTCGCTGGCGAAGGGTTTTTCCAGGAAGTCATACGCCCCGGCGCGCATCGCTTGCACGGCCAGCGGCACATCGCCGTGGCCGGTGATCAGCAATACGGGCAATTCCGGGTCCTGGGCATGCAGTTCGGTCAGCAGTTCGAGGCCGTCCATGCCCGGCATGCGGATGTCGCTGACCACCACGCCCGGCCAGTCGCGCTCCAGTTGCCCGGCCAGGCCTTTCGCTTCGGCCAATGGCAGGATTTTCAGGCCCGCCAGATCCAGCGTCTGGCTCAAGGCCTGACGCAGGTGGGGATCGTCGTCGATCAGCACGACCTGGACACGGTTATCGATGGTCATGCACTTCGGTCCTCGGACGGTTGCAGGCTCACACCCGGTGCGCCTGCGCGCAACTTCAGGGTAATCAGGGCGCCGCCTTCCTTGTGGTTGGCGAACGACAGTTCACCGCCGAAGGCGCGCATCAGGGTTTCGCAAATCGCCAGCCCCAGGCCAAGCCCCTGGGTGCGGGTCTTGGTGGTGTAGAAGGGCTCGCTGGCGCGACCAAGGGCTTCCATGCAAAAGCCGGGGCCGTTGTCGCGAATGTACAGAATGACGCCGTCCGCGGTGGATTGGGCACTCAACCAGAGTTTACGCGGCGGTCCTTTTTCGGTCAGCGCGTCCAGTGCGTTGGCCAACAGGTTGCCGAGCACCTGGCGCAGACGGGTTTCCCCAGCCTCGACCCACAACGTGGCCGCCGGCAAATCGCGGATCAGTTCGACTTCCATGCTGCGCCGACGCTTGGCCAGCAACGCCAGGGCGTCATCCAGCGCCGGTTGCAGGGCGACACTTTCCGGCGCATGGCGATCGCGCCGGGCGAAGGCACGCAGATGAGCGATGATCGATGCCATGCGCCCGGTCAGTTCGCTGATCAGCTTGAGGTTGCCGCGGGCATCGTCGGTGCGCTGATGATCGAGCAGCACTTCGGCATTTTCCGCGTAGCTGCGAATGGCGGCGAGCGGTTGATTCAATTCGTGGCTGATGCTCGCGGACATCGTCCCCAGCGCTGATAACTTGCCGGCCTGCACCAGGTCGTCCTGGGCGCGCACCAGTTCCTGCTGGGCATGTTCGCGCTCCAGCACTTCCTGTTTCAGTCGACGGTTGAGGCCTTCGAGGTCGCTGGTCCGTTCGGCGACCCGGCCTTCCAGCTCACGCCGGGCCTTGGCTTCGAAGGCGATGCGTTCGAGGTAATGGCGACGGCGCTGCATCATCAGGCCGAGCAGCAACATCAAGACCAGCAACGTCGCGCCGCCAATGGCGACGACGGTGCGCACCGGGCGGTCGATCAGGGTGCGTGGGGCGAGGATGCTGACGTTCCAGCCGGTTTCGGCGATCTGCTGGGTTTGGGTCAGCCAGGCGTTGGGGTTGAGCCGCAACGGTTTCGGGTCGCGGGTCGGGTACGGCTGGATCGCGGTGATCGCTTTGCTTTCGGCTTCGCTCAGGGGGCGAGTCGAGCGGAATCGCCACTCAGGCCGCGACGTGAGGATGACTACGCCGTTATGGTCAGTCAGCAGCAGTTGTTCCGGGGTTTTGCCCCACAGGCTTTCGGTGTGGTCCAGGTCGACCTTGACCACCAGCACGCCGATGATTTTCTCGCCGTTGCGCACGGCGGCGGCGAAGAAATAGCCACGTTTGGCTGACGTGGTGCCTAAGCCAAAAAAGCGCCCGAGCCGCCCGGCCATCGCTTCGCTGAAATACGGCCGGAAGGAAAAATTACGCCCGACGAAACTGTCGTGTTTGTCCCAGTTCGAGGCGGCCAGGGTCTTGCCCGTGGTGTCCATCAGGTACATGACTTCGGCGCCGGTCTGGGCGCTGATGTTTTTCAACAGGCGATTGGCATTGCCTTGGGTGACGCTGTCGTCCGGCGCCCCGAGCACCGCGCGCAGGGCCGGCAGGTCGCCGAGGATCTGCGGCAACACTTCATAACGGTGCAGCGTACCCAGCAGGTTGGCGACATAAAGGTCGAGGGTCTGACGGTTCTGCCCGGCCAGCTCGCTGCGGTAATAACGCTCGGCCAGATGTTCCAGCGGCCACAGCAACGGCGCCAGGCACAGCGCAAGCAGTGCGAGGCTGCGCCAGCGGGGTCTGCGGGGAAGGGTCGAAGTCATGAGCATCGGGCGCCTGTGGGTACAGGCGCATTATGCCTAGGCTTGCTCGGCAAGACACTCGCGCAGCGCGGTTTGCCAATCAGGCTGGCTGACGCCCCATTCGTGTTGCAGACGGCTGCAATCCAGGCGCGAGTTCAGCGGCCGGGTGGCCGGCGTCGGATAGTCGCTGGAGGGGATCGGCAGCAGGTTGGCGCAAGGCTTGCCCTGTTCCCGCAGTGCTTCGCCGATGGCTTGGGCGAAACCGAACCAGGAAGTCTCACCCTGAGCGGTCAGGTGATAAGTGCCCCAAGCCCCGGTCTGTCCCGCTTGCCAGCGTTCGATCAGTGCAAGGGTGCTGGCAGCGATGGTGCCGGCCCAGGTGGGTGCACCGATCTGGTCAGCGACAATGCGCATCTCCGGTTTTTCTTGCAGCAGGCGTTGCATGGTCAACAGGAAATTACGGCCGTGGGTCGAGTAAACCCAACTGGTCCGCAGGATCAGGTGCTGGCTTTGAACTGCGGTGATCGCTTGTTCGCCGGCCAGCTTACTCTTGCCGTAAACGCCGAGCGGGTTAGGCGCGTCGGCTTCGTCGTAAGGCTCGGTTTTACTGCCATCGAACACGTAATCGGTGGAGTAGTGAATCAGCGGGATGCCCAGTGCCAATGCTTCTTCGGCCAAAACGCCCGGGCCGGTCGCGTTGATGGCAAACGCCAGTTCCGGCTCGTTTTCAGCTTGATCGACCGCTGTATGAGCGGCTGCGTTGATGATCAGGTCGGGACGAACTCGTTGCACTTGCTGACGAATCTGCAGCGGTTGAGCCAGATCGAGTTGATCACGCCCCAAAACCACCAACTCGCCGACAGCACCCAAGCGGCGTTGCAATTCACGCGAAACCTGACCGTGTTGACCGCTGATTAAAATTCTCATGGAAACAGATCAGCCTCTTTCAACCTTTTGCCGTTCTGATCCTTGGCCGAAAGCTTGGGCGCTTCATCCAGTTGCCAGTCGATGGCCAGCGTCGGATCGTCCCAGCGAATGCAACGCTCAGCGGACGGTGCGTAATAGTCCGTAGTCTTGTAGAGAAACTCGGCGAAATCGCTGAGCACCACAAACCCATGGGCAAAACCTTCCGGGACCCAAAGTTGGCGACGGTTTTCTGCGGACAAGCGTAAGGCTTCCCACTGACCGAAATTCGGCGAACTGCGACGGATATCCACCGCCACGTCGAGCACTTCACCGACGGTCACCCGCACCAGTTTCCCCTGGGTATTTTCCAGCTGATAGTGCAGGCCGCGCAGCACCCCTTTCTGCGAGCGGGAGTGGTTGTCCTGTACGAATGGCGTGTTCACGCCTGTCGCTTCTTCAAACAATTTGGCATTGAAGCTTTCGTAGAAAAAGCCGCGCTCGTCACCGAAGACCGTGGGCTCGATGATCAATACGCCGGGAAGAGAGGTTTCAATTACGTTCATTGTTCTTCCCCGGCCAGTTTGAAGAGGTACTGGCCATAGCCGGTCTTGCCGAAATAGCTGGCGCGCTCCAACAGTTGTTCGCGGTTGATCCAGCCATTTTCGTAGGCGATTTCTTCGAGGCAGGCGACTTTCAGGCCCTGGCGGTGCTCGATGGTTTGCACGTATTGCGAGGCTTCGAGCAGGCTGTCGTGAGTGCCGGTGTCGAGCCAGGCGAAACCGCGACCGAAGCGCTCGACCTGCAGATCGCCGCGTTGCAGGTAGGCATTGTTGACGTCGGTGATCTCCAGCTCGCCGCGAGGCGAAGGCTTCACGGCTTTGGCGATCTCGATCACATCGTTGTCGTAGAAATACAGGCCGGTCACGGCATAGCTGGATTTCGGTTTTTTCGGCTTCTCTTCGATCGACAGGGCACGGCCTTCGCTGTCGAAATCAATCACGCCGAAGCGCTCCGGATCCTTGACCCAATAGCCAAACACGGTGGCGCCGGAAGGGCGTATGGCGGCGTTCTTCAACTGGTCACCAAAGTGCTGACCGTGGAAGATGTTATCGCCCAGGATGAGGCATACCGAATCGTCACCGATGAATTCTTCACCAATCAGAAAGGCCTGCGCCAAGCCATCTGGCGAAGGCTGTTCGGCGTAGTTGAAATTGACCCCGAACTGACTGCCGTCACCCAGCAGGTTGCGGTACTGCGGCAGATCCTGAGGCGTGGAGATCAGCAAAATATCTTTGATGCCGGCCAGCATCAGGACCGAGATCGGGTAGTAGATCATCGGTTTGTCGTACACCGGCAACAGCTGTTTGGAGACGCCGAGCGTAATCGGGTGCAGACGCGTTCCCGAGCCTCCGGCCAAAACGATGCCTTTCATCATGCGATCAGCTCCTTGGTATTGAGGGCGCCCAGGCGTTCGCCCTGATAGCTGCCGTCCTGAACACGACGGCACCACTCCAGGTTATCGAGGTACCACTGAACGGTTTTGCGCAGTCCGGTTTCGAAGGTTTCTTCAGGCACCCAACCCAGTTCGCGCTCGATCTTGCTCGCGTCGATGGCGTAGCGCAGGTCGTGACCCGGTCGGTCTTGGACGAAGGTAATGAGGTCGGCGAAGTGCGCCACGCCTTCAGGCTTGTTCGGCGCCAGCTCTTCGAGCAACGCGCAGATGCCACGCACCACGTCGATGTTCTTCTGTTCGTTGTGACCGCCAATATTGTAGGTCTCGCCGACCACGCCTTCGGTGACCACTTTGAGCAGCGCCCGGGCGTGATCCTCGACAAACAGCCAGTCGCGCACTTGCAGGCCGTTACCGTAAACAGGCAGCGGCTTGCCGGCCAAGGCGTTGAGGATTACCAGCGGAATCAGCTTCTCGGGGAAGTGGAACGGGCCGTAATTGTTCGAGCAATTGGTCAGCAGCACCGGCAGACCGTAGGTTCGCTGCCAGGCGCGAACCAGATGGTCGGACGCCGCTTTGCTCGCCGAATACGGCGAGCTCGGCGCGTAGGGCGTGGTTTCGGTGAACAGATCATCGACGCCGTGCAGGTCGCCGTAGACCTCATCAGTGGAGATGTGATGGAAGCGCAAGGCGCTTTTTTCCGGCTCGGCCAGCGCCTGCCAGTAAGCGCGAGTGGCCTCCAGCAGGCTGTAGGTGCCGACGATATTGGTCTGGATGAAATCCGACGGACCGTCGATGGAACGGTCGACATGGGATTCTGCTGCCAGGTGCATGATCGCGTGCGGCTGGAAACGTGCCAGTACCGCACTCACGGTGGCCTGGTCGACGATATCGGCCTGGACGAACTCGTAGCGGGTGTCGGTGGCAATGCTGTTCAGCGACTCGAGATTGCCGGCGTAAGTCAGCTTGTCCAGATTGAGCACTTCATGTTCGGTGTGCCGAATCAGGTGGCGAATCAGGGCAGAGCCAATGAAACCGGCACCGCCGGTGATGAGAATACGCATGTTGGCCGGCCTTTTTCTGTAAGACGATAAAGCGAATGAGCACAGCTTGTCGGCAGGAGCAGGGCGGTGCAAGAGGGTTGTTGGTCGTATTTGGCATTTGCCGCGCCGTCGGGGGTTGATTATCGACCGATGCAGTGGCGATATAAGCGCCTAATAAAATTTCAGGGGTCGTTGTATGCCGCTCGCCACGTTGATTCACCGCGCCAGTTTGCCCAGCCCGCAAGTGTCTGCGGAGCAAGCGCTCGAGCTACTGGAGGGACATTACGGGCTGAGTGGAAGGTTGCACGCCTTGGGCAGCCAGCAGGACCTCAACTTTCGGGTCGATAGCGATCAAGGGCGTTTCGTCCTGAAAATCTGCCGTGGCGACTATTCGGCGCTGGAGCTGCAAGCCCAACATGCCGGACTCAAGCAGTTGGGTGAACACTCCGGCGTGCATGTGCCGCGAGTGATCCCTGCAAAAAACGGAGCTGATCTGCTCACGCTGGAAGTCGATGGTCAGGCCGTGCATGTGCGCCTGCTCGATTACATCGAAGGCCAGTCGCTGACGCACCTTAATCATTTGCCCGGCCCGGTGGTGGCCGGTTTCGGTCGGCTCTGCGGCGAAATGGACCTGGCGCTGGCCGCTTTCGAGCATCCGGGCCTTGAGCGCACGTTGCAGTGGGACGCCCGCCACGCCAGCGCGCTGATTGGCCATTTGCTGCCAGTAATCAAGGATGACGCGCAACGCCGGTTGATCGCCGACGCGGCGGAACGGGCCGAGCATCATTTGCTGCCGCTGGTGGACAAGCTGCCGGTGCAGGCGATTCACATGGACATCACCGACGACAACGTGGTCTGGCAGCGCGACTCGCAACGCCAGTGGCAGTTGCAGGGCGTGATTGATTTCGGCGACCTGATCCGCACTTGGCGCATTACCGATCTGTCGGTCACCTGCGCGGCGTTGCTGCATCACGCCGGTGGCGATCCTTTCTACATTTTGCCGGCGGTCCGGGCTTATCACGCCGTCAATCCGCTCACTCATGAAGAACTGCTGGCGCTGTGGCCGCTGATCGTCGCGCGCGCGGCGGTGCTGGTGCTCAGTGGCGAACAGCAAGTCAGCATCGATCCGGGCAATGATTACAGCCGCGACAACCTGACCCACGAGTGGGAAATCTTCCGCGTGGCCACGTCGCTGCCGCTGGAATTAATGGAAGCGGCGATTCTGACGTCGGTCGGCCAGACGCTGCCAAACATTGGCAGCGAAGGTTTCGCACCGTTGCTGCCGAGCCTGGTGGGGCGTGAATTTGCCTTGATCGATCTGGGCGTGCTGAGCCCGCATTTTGAGGCGGGCAACTGGGAACAGGAGGGGATTGATCAGCGTTTGTTGACTGAAGCTGCTGCGACTCACGGATTGGCAGCCAGTCGCTATGGTCAATATCGTTTGTCCCGCACCCAACCGGACAGCGCCGCAGAGCCCGACACTTGCCCGTTGCACGTGGAGTTGCGCGTGCCGCACGGCACGGCGGTCGAATCGCCATTTGCCGGCGTGGTGCATCAGCCGGCGGCGGGTGTGCTGCAACTGGACGGCCCGCAACTGAGCGTGCGGTTGTGGGGCGTGACGCCGTCGCTGCACACCGGTGCGGCGTTGGTCAAAGGTCAGGTGTTGGGCGCGGTCAGCGGGCCGTTGATTGTGCAGTTGTGCCGAGGCGCTTCGTTCGATGCGCCGTTGTTTTGCACGCCGTCCCGCGCACCGGCCTGGCAAGCATTGTGCCCGTCACCGGCGGCGCTGCTGGGGCTGGCTTGCGATGCTGAAGCCGAGCTCGATTCGCAGACATTGCTGGCGCGCCGCGACGCCAGTTTCGCGCGTACGCAGAAGCATTATTACGTCGACCCGCCGCGCATCGAGCGCGGCTGGCGCAATCACCTGATCGACATGCAGGGCCGCTCCTACCTCGACATGCTCAACAACGTCGCAGTGCTTGGTCACGGGCATCCGCGCATGGCGGCAGTGGCCAGCCGCCAGTGGTCGTTGCTCAATACCAACTCGCGCTTCAACTACGCCGCGGTGGCCGAGTTTTCCGAGCGCTTGCTGAAGTTGTCGCCGGAGGGCATGGACCGGGTGTTTTTGGTCAACAGCGGCAGCGAGGCCAATGACCTGGCGATCCGGCTGGCGTGGGCTTACAGCGGCGGTCGCGACATGCTCAGCGTGTTGGAGGCCTATCACGGCTGGACCGTGGGCGCGGACGCGGTCTCGACGTCGATTGCCGACAACCCGAAAGCCTTGAGCAGCCGTCCCGATTGGGTGCATCCGGTGAGCGCGCCGAATACCTATCGCGGCGAATTCCGCGGCCCGGGCAGCGCGCCGGACTACGTGCGCAGCGTCGAACACAACCTGGCAAAAATCGCTGAGCAGAAACGCCCGTTGGCCGGTTTCATCTGCGAGCCGGTGTACGGCAATGCCGGCGGGATCTCGCTGCCACCGGGTTATCTGAAACAGGTCTATGCGCTGGTTCGCGCGCAGGGAGGTGTGTGTATTGCCGACGAAGTGCAGGTTGGTTACGGGCGCATGGGCCATTTCTTCTGGGGCTTCGAGGAGCAAGGCGTGGTGCCGGACATCATCACCATGGCCAAAGGCATGGGCAACGGCCAGCCGTTGGGCGCGGTCATCACCCGCCGGGAAATCGCCGAAGCGCTGGAGGCCGAGGGTTACTTCTTCTCGTCGGCCGGTGGCAGTCCGGTCAGTTGCCAGATCGGCATGGCGGTGCTGGATGTGATGGAGGAAGAAAAGCTCTGGGAAAACGCTCAGGTGGTGGGCGGGTATTTCAAGGAGCGGCTTGAAGCGCTGATCGATATTCATCCGTTGGTGGGCGCGGTGCATGGTTCCGGCTTCTATCTGGGTGTCGAGCTGATCCGCAACCGCGAGACCCTGGAACCGGCGACCGAAGAAACCACGGCGCTGTGTGACCGGTTGCGGGAGTTGGGGATTTTCATGCAGCCGACAGGGGATTACCTGAACGTGCTCAAGATCAAACCGCCGATGGTGACCTCGCGCCGGAGTGTGGATTTCTTTGTCGATATGCTTTCGAAGGTATTGAGCGAAGGTCTTTGATCAGAATCGTCGCCCTTGCGTAGGAGCTCTGAGAGAAAGAGAGGGTAACAATATCGATTGTTATCGGCTTTATCTGGGTGAAATTTAGACGGAAGGCATTTTTTTAGCTTCTATCGCCGATATTTATCGGCTATAAAGTCGCCGTTGCCTACCTATAAAAAGATCCAGGGAGATGATTCATGAGTCGTATCGTTACCGTCGCCGCCACCCAGATGGCCTGTTCCTGGGACCTTGAAGCCAACATCGAGACCGCTGAAAGGCTGGTACGCGAGGCCGCGGCCAAAGGCGCGCAGATCATCCTGATCCAGGAACTGTTCGAGGCGCCGTACTTCTGCCAGAAGCCGAACCCGGATTACCTGCAACTGGCCACGACGGTTGAAGATAACGTCGCCATCAAGCATTTCCAGAAAGTCGCCAAGGAACTGCAAGTGGTGCTGCCGATCAGCTTCTATGAACTGGCTGGCCGCGCTCGTTTCAACAGCATCGCGATCATCGATGCCGACGGCAGCAACCTCGGGATTTATCGTAAAAGCCACATCCCGGATGGCCCGGGTTACCACGAAAAGTATTACTTCAACCCGGGCGATACCGGCTTCAAAGTCTGGAACACCCGTTACGCGAAAATCGGTGTGGGCATCTGCTGGGATCAGTGGTTCCCGGAGTGCGCCCGCAGCATGGCGTTGCTGGGCGCGGAAATCCTGTTCTACCCGACCGCCATTGGCAGCGAGCCGCACGACAAAACCATCTCGTCCCGCGACCACTGGCAACGCGTGCAACAAGGCCATGCCGGCGCCAACCTGATGCCGCTGATCGCCAGCAACCGCATCGGCAACGAAGAACAGGACGGCTACGACATCACGTTCTACGGCTCGTCGTTCATTGCCAACCAGTTCGGCGAGAAGGTCCAGGAACTCGACAAGACCGAGGAAGGCGTGTTGGTTCAGAGCTTCGACCTCGACGAGCTGGAGCACATTCGCAGCGCGTGGGGATCGTTCCGTGATCGTCGCCCGAACCTATACAATGCGCTCAAAACCCTCGACGGTTCCCTGGAGTCCTGATCGCATGACCACTTTAAACAGCACCCCGCGCGCCGACGGCTTCTACATGCCCGCCGAGTGGGCGCCACAAACCCAGACCTGGATGATCTGGCCGGAGCGTCCGGACAACTGGCGCCTGGGC
The DNA here is from genome assembly GCF_059695905.1 of Pseudomonas sp. LBUM1663. Classification (NCBI taxonomy): domain Bacteria; kingdom Pseudomonadati; phylum Pseudomonadota; class Gammaproteobacteria; order Pseudomonadales; family Pseudomonadaceae; genus Pseudomonas; species Pseudomonas sp. LBUM1663. The sequence goes on from NZ_CP166792.1 coordinate 285,398, forward strand.
GGTAAACCCGCGCAAGCCGCGCACGTGGCCGTCGCCAAAGCCATCGCCCGTTTCGAGCCGGTGACCGTGGCGGTCTCCGCCGGCCAATACGAAAACGCCCGGGCCCGCCTCGATGTGCCAAATATTCGTGTGGTCGAGATGTCCAGCGACGACGCCTGGGTTCGCGACACCGGCCCGACGTTCGTCATCAATAACAGTGGCGAAGTCCGTGGTGTGAACTGGGACTTCAACTCGTGGGGCGGTTTCGATGGCGGTTTGTACTCGCCGTGGAACCGCGACTCGCAGGTGGGCGGCAAGATCCTCGAGATCGAGCGCAGCCAGCGCTACCGTACCGAAGGCTTTGTGCTTGAAGGCGGTTCGATTCACGTCGATGGTGAAGGCACCCTGATCACCACCGAAGAATGCCTGCTCAACCGCAATCGCAACCCGCACCTTAATCGTGCAGACATCGAAGCGGTGCTCAGCGCCCATCTGGCTGTGGATAAAATCATCTGGCTGCCGGACGGTCTGTTCAACGACGAAACCGATGGTCATGTGGATAACTTCTGCTGCTATGTGCGTCCGGGTGAGGTTTTGTTGGCCTGGACCGATGATCCGCAGGACCCGAACTACCCGCGCTGCCAGGCGGCAATCAAAGTGCTGGAAAGCAGCACGGATGCCAAAGGTCGCCCATTCACGGTGCACAAGATGCCGATCCCGGGGCCGTTGTATGCCACCGAGGAAGAGTGCGCCGGTGTGGATCCGGTGGACGGGACTCAGGAACGTAATCCGACCGTCCGTCTGGCGGGTTCCTACGTGAACTTCCTGATCGTCAACGGCGGCATTATCGCGCCGAGTTTCGACGATCCACTGGACGGTCCGGCGAAAGAGATTTTGCAGGCGCTGTTCCCGCAGCACGAAGTGGTGATGGTGCCGGGCCGCGAACTGTTACTGGGAGGCGGCAATATCCACTGCCTTACCCAACAGCAACCGGCACCGCACAAGGAGTGAGTGGGGTTGTAACAGCGTGAGTTGATGGCTCAGCCCATCGAGCAAAGGTCAACCCCCGCGTCGACAGTAAAAGCCCGCAGCCCTTATGGACTGCGGGCTTTTTTGTATCCGCTTGTCGACAGTCCGGAAATATTGGCACAGCTCTTGTATCTCTCAAGGCGTAAACAGGGAGGGGGAGAACTGCGATGTTCTGTCATAAACCTTGGATAAGTTAGCCGCTCACGAACCAGGAGAGAGCGCTGAAATGAACGCCGAAGTGAACGTAGTGAGCGAGCGGGCGTTGCATCCCCTGGCAGTCAATAGCGAATCGCTCCAGGTCCTGGCGCACTGGTTGAAGTCCAATGGAACGCGTCAGATCAGAGAACCTGATCCGCGCCGGATGATGATCGAGCGCTACCCCGCTGGTTTATTCAGCGAGGCGGAACTGGAAGCGTTGTGGGATGTGATGGAAGGATAAGAAGAAAAAACAAAGGATTGATAAAAGCGCTGCCGGGATGGCGGCGCTTTTTTATGGGCGATGGATTTTTGTGACCTGCACACAACCCCTGTGGGAGCGAGCCTGCTCGCGATGGCGGCTGGACAGTCAACATCGATGTGGATTGATCCACCGCTATCGCGAGCAGGCTCGCTCCCACAGGGGATTGGTGTCGGTCACACCGGTTGTGGCGTGTTTAGAAGCTATAAGTGCCAGTCACCACCAGGCTGCGCGGTTCGCCGGGTTGAATCTGCGCGGCGCTGGTGGCCGACGAGTAATAGGTCTTGTCGCTGATGTTGTTCAGCGCCGCGCGCAAGTCCCAATCCTTCTGCCGGAACCCGGCCAGTGCATCCCAGCGGCCATAACCCGGCAGCACGACGGTGTTGAGGTTATCCGCATAGCGCTGGCCCACCAGGGTCAACCCGGTTTCCGCATACCAGCCCATTTCCGGTTTCCAGGTCAGAAACAGGCTGCCGTTGTGCTTGGCCACGTTGCTGATGCGCTTGCCTTCAAAGCCGTTGTTGTCCTTCTCGACCGTCGCGTCCTGTACGCCCACGCCACCGCGCACGTACCAGTTGCCGGCAATTTTGCCGGTGCCGGTCAGCTCGATCCCGCGGGAACGTTGCAGGCCCGAGAGCAAGGTGATGGTCGGGTTGAGCGGATCGCTGGTGCGGCGGTTGTAGAGTTCCAGTTCGTAGATTGCCAGGGTGGTGCTCAGGCGGTCGTCGAGCCAGTCGCTCTTCACGCCGATTTCCTTCTGCTTGGTCAGCTCCGGGCTCAAGTCGTTGCTGTTACCGGCAGTGCCGGGCGTGATGCCGATCAAACCGCCGCCCACTGGCGAGAACGTCTTGGTCCATGAGGCATAGAAGGAATGATTCTGCAGCGGCGTCCAGACCAGGCCTACACGCGGGCTGGTGCTGTGGCTGTCACGGTTTTCGGAAATGTCCCGCAGCTTGTTGGTCGATTCGATGTCGAACGTGTCGTAGCGCAGACCGGCCAGCAGTTGCCATTGATCGTTCAGGCGCAATTGATCCTGCACGTACACCGCACGGCTTTCGACTTCGGTGTGGTTGTCGCTGGACACTTGCATGCGCCCGGTATGACGCAGATCGCGATTCGGGTAGTACAGGTCCAGCGCCGGCACCGGTGAGCTGCCCCGCCCGGAAGTGGCCGCGGTGTACAGGGTCGGATCACGGCGCTGGCTGCCGGTCTCGATGCCGGTCAGCAAGCGATGCTCCAGACCGAAGGTGTTGAAACCGCCTTCCAGTTCGACGTTGTTATAGACGTTGCGGGTGGTCAGGTCTTGCTGCCAATGCTGGCGCGTGACCTTGTTGGTGGCCGGGGTGTAACCGGTCAGGTACGTGTTGTCGAAATCGCTGTCGAGCTTGAACACGCCCAGGGTGTGGCGCAGCTGCCAGTTGTCGCTGAGTTCATAGCTGAGTTTGGAACGCAGGGATTGCGACTTGTCGTCGATGAAATCGTGCTCGCTGCCGTAGGTCGTATCGCGTCCTACGTCTGCCGGGCGCCCGTTTACCCCAGGAATACCGCGATCCGGCGTGCGGTTGTAACGGCTGTATTCGTACTGCACCAACCAGTTCAGGTCCGGCGTCAATTGCCAGCTCATGGACGGCGCGAACAATTGGCGATTGCCGCTCACACCATCGCGAAAGCTGTTCTGATCCATGTTGCCCATGTTCACGCGCAGGCTGATGTTCTCGGACGGATCGGTGCTGAGGTCGGCATACAGGCTGCGCAAATCATCGCTGCCGCCCTGGGCTTCGATGGTCGAGCGGCGGCCGAACTCGGGCAGTTTGCTGACCCGGTTGACGATCCCGCCTTGGCTGCCACGGCCGTATAGAACGGCCGCCGGGCCCTTGAGGACTTCGATGCGCTCGATGTTGTGCAAGTCGCGCACGTATTGGCTGTCGTCACGAATGCCATCGAGGTAGAAGTCGTTGCTCGCGTCGAAACCGCGGATGCGCAGGCTGTCGAAACGGGTGTCGGCCCCGCTGCTGACGTTGGGGATGCCGCTCAACGCAGTGCCCAGATCATTGGTGCCGTAATCCGAGACGTTCGAGGTTTTAATCGAGTCGATGGCTTGAGGCACGTAGCGAACCGGGGTCGCAGTCCGGGTGGCGGTGCTGGTTTCCTTCACTCGCGGGTCATCGGCCTCCGCTTCGGCACTGATCGAGGTTTCGGGTAAAACGGTGGTCGCGGCGCAGGTGAAACCGGCAGACAGAAAAGCAGAAAGCCCAAGGGTTACGGGCGTAAGGCGGAAGGGGGCAGGCATCTGAAGCGCATCCGAAAGGGTGAAAGAATTCGAGGGCGCGAATGATAATGCTTGTTATTTGCTTTAGTTAATTATTCTTGAAAAGTTCCGCTGCTTGATTGTTTCGAGTTGTGTCGAGATTGCTACAGAGGCTTGTCGAGGCTATTCGACCGATTCATGAAACAGACTGAACGCCATTCCAGCGTTTTTCCGCAATCGTCTGAGGATTAGTCTGCCGGCACTGAATTTCACTGATTGATTGCCGGAGTCTTCCCATGATCCTTCACTACATTTACGACCCTTTATGCGGCTGGTGCTACGGCGCCAAACCGCTGGTGCAAGCCGCCCAAGGCGTTTTACCGGTGATCGCCCACGGTGGCGGCATGATGAGCGGCGCCAACCGCCAAGCCGTTTCGCCACAATTGCGCAACTACGTCATGCCCCATGACCGCCGCATCGCCGAATACACCGGCCAGCCATTTGGTGAAGCGTATTTCGAAGGTCTGTTGCGCGATGAGACCGCTGTGTTCGATTCCACACCGCCAATTGCTGCGGTGCTGGCCGCCGAACACATCGCCGGCCGAGGGCTTGAGTTGCTGGGGCGTCTGCAAACCGCTCATTACGTGGAAGGTCTGCGCATCGCCGATGAAGCGGTGTTGTTGGCGCTTGCCGAAGACATCGATCTCGAATCTCAAGCCTTCCAGATGGCATTCAAAGCAGTCGGAACCGATCGCCATATAAAAGACAGCCGCGCATTCTTGGCCAAGGTCGGCGGCCAGGGTTTTCCGACCTTCGTCCTTGAACAGGATGGACAATTTACCCTGGTCGATATCAGCCCCTGGCTCGGCAAGCCGCAAGCGTTCGCACAATGGTTAAGCGAATCGCTTCCTTCACAAGCGCCATCAACACCCGTGCAAGCCTGTGGCATCGACGGCTGCGCCCCTTGAATTCATCCGGAGTCACCATGGACAACCTGAGCCTGATCAAAAGCACCTACGAAGGCGCCAACTCCCAGGAAAACGCACGCAACACCGCTGCGGCCCTGGCCGTGGATGCCCGCTGGACCGAATCTGCGGGCTTTCCTTACGCCGGCACCTACGTCGGTTTCGATGCCATCGTCGAGAACGTGTTCAAGCGCCTGGCCACTGAGTGGGACGATTTTCAGTTGAAGATCGAGGACTACGTCGCACAGGGTGACAAGGTGTTTGCCTACGGCAATTACAGCGGAATCTACAAGGCGACTGGCCGTCCGATGAACGCTCGCGTGGCGCATTTATGGACGCTGGCGGATGGCAAAGTCACCCACTTCGAACAGTTCGTTGACAGCCATACGGTGCAACTGGCGATCGCTGGCAAGTAATTGCTTAGACGATTTTCGCCTTTTCATAGACGATTCATGAAATTGACACAGACTTCTGGGCGCGGCTACGATCGCGCCCAACGCCTGTGGCTAACCGCCATGACTCATAAAATAATAAAAAGGCCCGCCACGATGTTCTCGTGGGCGGGCCTTTTTGTTTTGGGGTGAAAAAAGAGTGCGATAGCGCCGTTTCAGCCGTTCGACACAGCGCGTATCAACCGGTAATAAGGAAAAGAACAAAATGTTGAATAAGCGAATCAGCCTGATCGCTCTGGGGATGTTGAGCGCTACACAGGCCATGGCTAACGACCAGGCCGAATCCAAGGGCTTTGTTGAAGACAGCAGCCTCAAAGTGCTGCTGCGCAACGCCTACATCAATCGTGACTACAAAGACGGCAACCCGGACAAAGCCGAGTGGGGCCAGGCGGCCATCGGTACCTTCTCGTCCGGCTTCACCCAAGGCACCGTCGGTGTGGGTGTGGATGCTTTCGGTCTGTACGCCCTGCGTCTGGATGGCGGCAAGGGTCGCACCGGCGCACAAGGCATCGACTTCTTTAAAAAGGGCGACAGCGGCAACGCGGCTGACGACCTGTCCAAGGGCGGTGCAGCGGTCAAATTCCGTCTCTCCAGCACCACGCTGACCTACGGCGACCAGATGCCGGCCCTGCCGGTGCTGAGCTACGACAACGTGCGCCTGCTGCCAGAAAGCTATACCGGCACCTTGATCACCTCCAAGGAGATCAAAGGCCTGGAGCTGAACGCCGGTCGCTTCACCGCCGAGTCGCGCAAAAGCGCTGAAGGCCGTGACAGTGGTGGCCTGAAGTCGATCAACGTGTTGGGCGGCAGCTACCAGTTCACCGAGCAATTCAAGGCTGCGCTGTACGCATCCGACGTCGAAGACGTGTTGAAGAAGCAATACGTGAACGCCAACTACGTGTTCCCGATCGACAAGGATCAGTCCCTGACCCTGGACTTCAACGGCTATCGCACCAAGCTGGATGATTCCTACGTCCGCGAAAGCGGCGCTACCGGCGACGACAACAAAATCTGGAGCCTGGCGGCGACCTTCGCCACCGGCCCGCACTCGTTCACCCTCGCTCACCAGCGCAGCACTGGCGACAGCAACCTGGGCTACGCCTACGGTGGTTACCAGAAGGGTCAAGGTCGTGTCGGCGACGGTGGCAACACCATCTACCTGGCGAACTCCTACTGGTCCGACTTCAACGCCGAAGACGAGCGCAGTTGGCAGTTGGGCTACGGCCTGGACTTCAGTGCCTTCGGTATTCCGGGGCTGAGCTACAACTTTGCCTACGTGCGCGGTGACAACATCACCACGTCCACCAGCGAAGGCGGCACCGAGCGCGAAATCTTCAACCAGTTCAAGTACGTCGTGCAAAGTGGCCCGGCCAAAGACCTGAGCGTGAAACTGCGCAGCTCGATCCTGCGTGTCTCGCAGAAATCCAGCGAGTACAACGTCAGCGGTAACGAAGTGCGTGTGTTCGTGGATTACCCGATCAACATCTTCTGATGATCGATTGAGTGTTCGACACTCGATAAAAAACCCCGACTGGTTCGGGGTTTTTTTCGCCTGAGAACCTTCGAAAAACGCATAAAACGGCCATTTTCGATCATAAAAATTCGAATTAAAGCAACGTCATGCCGCGTTTCAAGCAGCGTTTGATATGCCTCAAATTCTTTCTCATGGACGTAAATCCTGTGCTCTCTAGATTAGGCAGCTAAATGCACGGAGATTTTTAAAATGATCGTTTTGAACAAAGAAGTGGGCGAATTTCTACGGCGTGACAAATATGCCAACGTCCGGGGTGCTGACTTCAATCTTTTCGGTCATTTCAACGATTTCGTCAGATTGACCAGAAGTTGGGAAAACATGGAGCCGGACAGTTACTACGGTCAGGCCGAGGCGGGTATGCGCTATCGTCGCTACAGCGATTTCGAGTACAACCCAGTCACGCGCGACCTGAAGCAACTGGAACACCGCGCGTATGTTCAGTCCAAGGCGAACAACAGTTACGTTGGCGGGATGGTTCGGCACTTCCAGGACTTCTCCGATGAAATCATCAGTTCGCCGGTGATGCGCAGCCTGATCGACACCGACTTCGAAGTGTACAAAAACGTGTTGCCACCTGAGTTGCACGACGAAATCTGGCAATGCCAGATTCATCAGATCCGCATCGAGATCAAGCCTGGCAAACAACTGGAAATCACCCCGGAAGGTATTCACTGCGACGGTTATCCGTTCAGCGGCGTGCACTTCTGGGGACGCAATAACGTTGAAGGGGCCGAGAGCCGTTTGTACGACACTGAAAACCAGGAACACCTGGCCTCGACGACGTATCAGGAAATCCTCGACACCACCTACTTTCTCGATCGCGACATGCGTCACTACGTGACACCGGCACGCAATACCCATTCTCACGACATGGCGTACCGGCAAATTCTGGCGATCTCTTTCTCGCGGCCCGGGACCGCTTTCGACATTGTTCGCTGAACAGTACAACACCGTGACCAGCCTCGCCGAGTGCCCCGCACCGGTGATGCTGCGGCGCACCACGGCCAAGGATGCACAGCGCCTGGAACGCTTCTTTCGGCAATTCGAAGAAGTGTCTTTCTGTGAATGGCAGGACGCCAAATGCCTGCGCAGTGTGCTGGTGCAGAAGACCACCACCGCGTTTATCGCGCTGGACGTCAGCGGCGAAATCGTCGGCGCGGTGTTGGGCGGAATGCTCGGCAGTCGCGGCACGATCAACCACCTCGCCGTGAGCCCGGATTACCGCAGCCAAGGCGTCGGTCAACGTCTGGTTGAAGCGGCGTCTTCAGACATGAAACGTGTGGGCGTGCTGCGGATGTTCCTGTTTGTCGACGATGCTAACCTTGCCGGCCAGCGCTTCTGGAGTGCCCAGGGTTTTTGCGAACCGCGCGGCGAAAGAACATTTGAGAGGGACCTATGAATGAGACGTCCAGCCGCCAGCCGCTGATGGTCGAGCCCCACGCTTCGCGCACCTTCGCCGAAGCCAGCCCGGTGGTTGCGGGTTACTTCACGGTATCGTTTGTGTTCGGTTTGATGGCGGTGAATGCCGGGTTGCCCGTATGGCTGCCGGTCGCCATGTGCCTGTTCGTTTACGCTGGCGCTTCGCAGTTCGCCGCTCTGGCGCTGATTTCCAGCGGCGCTTCGCTCACCACCATCATCCTCACCACATTTCTGATCAACGCGCGGCACATGCTGATGTCGGTCTACATGGCCAAGGCGTTGCAAGCGATGGGCCTCAGTCGAATGGAGCGTTGGTGTTACGCGGGTGGGCTGACCGATGAGTCGTTCGCTTTTCACAGCGTCAAACTGGGCAAAGGCTCGCCCGTCAACGTGCGTTACCTGATCGGTTTCAATCTGTATTGCCACACCTCATGGGTGCTCGGCGGTTTGCTGGGGGCGATTTGCGCGCAGTACGCGGCGCACTTGATCCAGTACCAGCTCGACTATGCGCTGACCGCGATGATGCTCTACGTGCTGGTGTCGCTGTGCAACACACGTAACAAACTCATCGCCGCACTGGCCGCCGTCGCCTGCATGGGCACGCTGAGCCTGGTCGGCAGCTCGCCCTTCAATGTATTCATCGCCACATTCGTGGGCTGCGGGGTGGGCGTATGCCTGACCAAACGTTCCTGATTCTGGTGGTCGCGCTGATGATGGCCGTGACCTTCCTGCCGCGTGCGTTGCCGCTGCAAGTGAACACTGACCACTGGCCGCCCTTCGTCGCCCGGGCGCTGGAATACCTGCCGGTGGCGATCGTCGCTGCAATCAGCCTTACGCCGTTGTTGATCAAGGATCAGCACGTGCAGCTCGATCGCCCGGAATTCTATGCCGCGATTCCGACGTTGTTATGTGCGTATTTCAGCAAAAACCTCTTTCTCTCCGTTGCGGTGGGAACGGCTGCGTACATTGCGCTCGGCTCGTTCATGTAGCGGGAGGTCGACCACATCGTGCAAGGCCTGCCCCGACAACTCCGGATTATTGATCGCCAGCCGCACTTCGAGGGCATCCTCGAAACCGGGAAAAATCGTCAGGCCATTCCGCTGGGCCGCATCCCGCGAGACCATGCCGAGGCCATCCATTTGCGTGATCAACGACAACGTCAGGGTTTCGCTGCAGGAATAGACCATCCGCTTGCCCGACTCGTAATTGCCCAGACCGGCGTCGAGAAAGCGCAAGAAGCTGTGGGAATACGGACAATCGTCTGCCGGGCGCACCTGAAACTTGTTGCCGAGCAGCACCAGCGGATCATGTTCCTGACCGCAATGCGCACCGACCACCTGCACCTGGACCTCGGGCAGGATGATGCTGGGCAACCCCGGTTTCTGCGGGCCGATCAGCACCGCCAGGTCGAAGTCTTCGTTCTTCAGCTTGCTGAGGTTTTCCATCGACTCGGCGTAGCTGAATTCCAGCTGATAGTCGGGAAACACCTCGATCAGGCGTCCGATCATTCGCCGATTGAAGTCAGCCGACAGCGTCGTGTTCAGCGCCACCTTGAGCGTGCGCTGCCCAGGCACCTTCAGCGCGGCGACTTTTTCTTCCAGTTGCCGCGTGGCAACCAACACCTTGTCCATGTAAGGCGTGAGTTCCGTGCCCTGCGTGGTCAGGGTCAACCCCTTGTTGGAGCGACGAAACAACCGAAAACCGAACTGTTCTTCGACCTTGTTCAACTGCGCGGCCAACGCCTGCACCGTTAAACAGGAATGCTCTGCCGCCGCCGACAAAGAGCCGGTCTGCACAATGCGCATCAGGTTGCGTAAGGTTCTGCTATCCATTGGGTAATGCCCTCTAAAGTGGGCTGGCTATTTGTTGAGTACCTGGCCGCCGGTTGGGCGATACGTGCTGGCTATAATCCTGCACATGAACACGCTTGTCCCGAGTTTAGTAGCGAAATGATGCTGCGTCCGATGGCTGGAGGCTTACATAGAGTCGAGATTTTTGGGGAGGGGTGGGTGATCAGGGTCAAAAAAATGCTCGGACCGGGAGGTTTGGGCATTTTTTTTGGGTGGGAATCGGGTATGGCAGTACGGGTTTCGTCCTGCTGGGACTGAGTGAGGGCCGGCCGACTTAGAAACGTTTTTATGCAAAAAGCCAGATTTATGATCGTTTTTGAGCACTGAAACTCATTTTTATGCGTTTAGGCTCAGAGCCGGCTCAATCTGAAGCGTTCTAAATGTTCGTTTTTACGCAAATGCCTCAAAAAATAATCGTTTTTATGCAGCAAAACCTGATTGTGATCGTTACTCTTCATTTGTAGGCATTTTTGATTTCCAGCCGAGCTGTTCAAAGGAGTGTGACCGTGAGCGAGTTTCCCGTAGACCCCATCGGCGCTGCCTGGCTAGCAACGACATTCGACGTGCGGCCGATGGCACGGCTACCCGTGTTAAGTCAGGTCGGTAGCCGACGGTCAACTCAGGTCGAAGACCGGTTTCGTCTTGAGACCTACACGGAAAACATGCGTCCCGATCCGGACTTTGCATCCCATCTGCAATTTCACCTTCGGCATGAAGTCCCGAACCTTGAGTTCTTGAGCAGGCTGTTTACCAAGGTGGGTGCTGCACCGGTACAAGGCTGGTTGAATGACGAGCCCTCCGGCCAATATGCCCGTAGATCAGCGTTCTTGTTTGAGTGGCTCACGGGTGAGCAGTTGCAGGCGCCAGAACCCATAGGCGGTAAGTATGTCGACGCCATCAACGCCGATCTGATGGTGGCGGCTTCACCCGAAGAGGCGGTGAAAGTGCCGCGTTGGCGAGTGAATGACAACCTGCCTGGCTCGAGCTACTTCTGCCCAATCGTCGTCAAGACAGCAGCAGTCAATTCAGCAGCGAACCTCGATGTGCCTCACCTCTTTGGTCAACTGACGGCAGAGTTTGGCGAAGCGCTTCTGCTGCGCGCTGCCGTATGGATGACACTCAGGGAAAGCAAAGCCAGCTTCGCCATTGAAGGGGAGGCGGATTGTTCTACGCGTATCCAGCGTTTCGCAGATGTGTTGGCGCGACGAACCGGTCAGGGCGAACTGCCGCTCACCGATGCTGCACTGGCTGAGATGCAAGAAGAAATCCTTGGTGCAGTGACCACGCTGACGCGCTTGGGGATTCGGCAATCTCCGGTGTTTGTTGGCGAAACGGTCCGCTATCAGGAGATCGTCCATTATGTCGCTCCCCCGGAGAGCGATTTGGAACGGATGCTGGAAGGCATTCGCGTCTTTCTGAATCGTACTCAAGGGCAATCCCCGGTCATGCGCAGTGCTGTAGCCGCGTTCGCTTTCGTCTATATCCATCCGCTGGCCGACGGCAACGGCCGGGTCCATCGGTTCCTGATCAACGACATTCTGCGTCGTGACGGGGCCATTCCTGACCCGGTGATTCTCCCGATTTCAGCTGTTATCACCGACGACTCTGCTGAGCGGCGTCTTTATGACAGGGTGCTGGATCAGGTTTCAAAACCGCTCATGCAGGGCATACGAGACCAGGTGGCATTCGCCAGTACTCGTACGCAATACCCTGACGGCGTGGTCTCGAATATTGAATTCACAGGCCAGGATCAGGCCCGTCCGGTGTGGCGCTATCCGAACCTGGGGCCACACGTTGTTTTCATGTCTAACGTCATTCGCCGCACCATCACCGAACAGATGCGTGAAGAGTCTCGCTACTTACGCAATCACATAAGGGCCAGACAGGCAATCAAGGAAATCGTTGAGATGCCTGATCAACAAGCTGATCGGTTATTGCTATCCATAGAGCAGAGCGAAGGGAAGCTGAGCAACGTACTGGCAAAAGAAATGCCTGTGCTGACAAGGCCGGATATCTGGGCCGCCATTGTCGAAGCTGTGGCTCAGTCGGTTCGGGGGGAGGAGCCGATAGACAGTGGAGTGAGTGATCGATACCACCCGAATCAGCCAGTGGGTAGATAACCGATTTACACAAAAAGCCCCGATTGATTCGGGGCTTTTTTATGCGTGCAGTTTTTTGATGGACGTGCGGCGTTACTGATTGCGATTGTTCATCGGCGCGTCCAACACCTTCACCACATCATCAATGATCGCCTTGCTCATATCCTGCAAGTAATGCGATGCCCAGGCGTGCCGGTCGGTGTCGCGAATCATGGCGGCGTCTGATGCAAGAAGCTTGGCGACGTGGAGCAGATCGGAGGCGTGGGAGAGGGCTGCGATGACCGGGACGCCGGCATTGATGCGGAAGAGCGGTTCGTTGGCGTGATAGGAGAAAGGGGTGAGGCCGATGGTTTTGAGGTCTTTGGGGTTGGTCATTGGGCACCTCCGGTTTTTAGGCGGTGGTGGGCGTGGCGCGGGGGAGACGTAGCGCAAATTTTGAACGGAACGATAGCGGGCATCAGCAAAAACTCCTGAATCAAAGTTAGAGCTACCACGTTCGTTCTCAGGCGAATGGGTGGCAGCTATGCGCGGGCTGAGAAACCGGAGATACAGGAACCCGGCAGACCCGAAGGTCTCCCACGCACAGCCGCCATTACACAGAAATGCAGGCACAAAAAAACGCCAACAATCGTGATTATGGGCGCTTGTGCGCCTGTATCTTACTCGGGTTCTCAGGCCCGGTCGCTGAATTGGCAGCGACGGTCTGAAGGTAGCTTGAGGGTGGCGGATGCGCAATCGTGGCTAGGTGGTGGCGTGGGATGAGAACTTCAGTATTCACTGGTCTTGAGGGTTGGGAATCCGTGAGTGACCCACGTCCCAACTCATGCCAGCCTCATTCTCTTCGATGTCAGGCTTTTGGGGGCAATCAGTGACTATCGACAGCTCCACTTCCCCAACCATTTTGTTGGCGATTTCCTCATCGTGCGTGACATGGAACGGGCTGTCGAAAAATCGAATTGTCATGAATGTTGCTTCATTTTTTGGCGATATCTAAACGTTGCGGTAAATGGAAGTTGGCCGATCATTCATTTTTGATGCAAACAGTTTTGGTGCCTTCTAGCGAGGAAATCATTACACCAAGTAACTAATGATGTTCCCGCCCCCACCTTTATCCCCCCAGCTAACTCCATACATTGAGCTCCAACGCCGACCCATTCATTCCGAAGGGAAGGTCACTTGGAGATTCCTCATGCCTTTCGTAAGCGTACGCATCACCCGCGATGGCGTTACCTCAGAGCAGAAAGCTCAGGTGATCGCTGAAATCACTGAAACCCTGGAACGCGTCCTTAAAAAGGATCCGCACCTGACCCACATCGTGATCGAAGAAGTCGACACCGATAACTGGGGCTACGCCGGCATCAGTACCACTAAGTACCGCAAGCAGCTGGCTGAGGCGGAGGACAAGTCATGACCGCGTCCGTCTCCATCGATTTCATCTCCGACGTGGTGTGCCCGTGGTGCGCATTGGGTGCGACGGCGCTGGAGCAAGCGATCGAGAACGTGGCTGGTGATATCTCGGTGGAGCTGACCTACAAACCCTTCGAGTTGAACCCGGACATGCCGGTAGTCGGCGAAAAAGCGGTCGAGCATTTGATGCGCAAATATGGACGTACCGCCGAGGACGTCGCCGCTGGCAAAGCGATGCAGATCGAACGCGGCGCGGCCATCGGTTTCAAGTTCGATCTGGAGAAGCGCACTCACTTCTACAACACGTTTGATGCGCATCGGCTGTTGTTGTGGGCGTTGCAGGAAGGGCGGCAGGTCGCTCTCAAGAAAATCCTGCTCCGCGCTTACTTCACCGACGGCCAGAACCCGAGCGACCGCGAGACGCTGGTTCGTTTGGCGGCTGAAGCAGGACTGGATGCGGCGGCTGCTCAAGAGGTGTTGGCGTCCGGCGCGTTTGCCAACGAAGTGCGTGAGCTTGAAGCGTTTTACCGCCAGCACGGCATCAACTCGGTTCCGGCCATGGTGCTGAATGGTCGTCACCTGGTGTCCGGTTCGCAGTCGGTCGAGTACTACGAACAGATGTTGAGACAAATGGCCAAGGCCCCCGCCGAAGCCTGATTACTTACTTTTTTAAACCATCATTTATTAGTAGAGGTTCATCATGAGCAATTCGAAAAAAGTCATCGTTATCACTGGCGCATCCCAAGGCCTCGGCGCAGGCATGGTTAAAGCCTTCCGTGATCTGGATTACAAAGTCGTCGCTACTTCGCGTTCGATCAAACCGTCCACCGACCCGGACATCCTCACCGTGGCCGGCGACATCGGCGACCCGGCTGTCGCGCAGCAAGTGATCCGTGAAGCCGTCGCACGTTTTGGCCGCATCGACACCCTGGTCAACAACGCCGGGATCTTCGTCGCCAAGCCGTTCACTGCCTACACCCCTGAAGACTACGCCGCAGTGCTGTCGGTCAACCTGAATGGCTTCTTCTACATCACCCAACTCGCGATCACCGAGATGGAAAAACACGGCAAAGGCCACGTCGTCAGCATCACCACCAGCCTGACAGACCACGCAATTGACGGTGTGCCGTCGGTACTGGCTTCGCTGACCAAAGGTGGTTTGAACGCGGCGACCAAATCCCTGGCGATTGAGTACGCCAAGCGCGGGATTCGGGTGAACGCGGTTTCCCCTGGCATCATCAAGACCCCGATGCACGGCGAAGAAACCCATGCAGCGCTGGGCAGTCTGCACCCGGTCGGCCACATGGGCGAAATCAGCGACATCGCTCAAGCGGTTGTGTATCTGGACAACGCCAACTTCGTCACCGGCGAAATCCTGCACGTCGATGGCGGTCAGAGCGCCGGTCACTAAGACCTGAGTTGACTTGTCCACAGCGCCGTCGATCACTATCGACGGCGTTTTTATTGGAGAGCGCAACATGAACACCCACGTTCACAAGGTTTTCCTGATCACCGGGGTCAGTTCAGGTTTCGGCCTGGCCTTTTCCCAAGCAGCGCTGGCGGCGGGGCACACGGTGGTTGGCACGGTGCGGCGCGAATCCGAGCGTGCCGCGTTCGAAGCGCTGGACGCCCATCGAGCTAAAGCGTTCGTGCTCGACGTCACCGATTTTCCGGCCATCGAGCCGTTGGTGGCTGACATCCTGCGCGAGGTGGGGCAAATCGACGTGCTGGTGAACAACGCCGGCTATGGTCACGAAGGCATTCTCGAGGAATCGCCGCTGACTGAAATGCAGCGCCAGTTCGACGTCAATGTGTTTGGCGCGGTGGCGATGATCAAAGCGGTACTGCCCGGCATGCGTGAACGGCGCAGCGGGCATATCGTCAACATCACCTCCATGGCCGGCTTAATCACCTTGCCGGGCATCGCTTACTACAGCGGCAGCAAATTCGCTCTGGAAGGTGTCAGCGAAGCGCTGGCCAAAGAAGTCGAATGTCTGGGCATCCACGTGACCGCCGTGGCACCTGGCTCATTTCGTACCGAGTGGGCGGGGCGCTCGATGATCCGTTCCGGTCGCACCGTGAGTGACTACGACGCGGTGTTCGATCCAGTGCGCAAGGCACGGGAAGAGAAGAGTGGCAAGCAGGCCGGTGATCCGCACAAAGCAGCGCAGGCGTTATTGGCTTTGGTCGCAGCTGAAAAGCCGCCGGTTCATCTGTTGCTGGGCAAGGATGCGGTGAGGTTGGTGCGTGAAAAGATTGCGCAGCTTCAGGCAGAAATTGATGCTTGGGAGCATCTTTCGGTTTCGACGGAGTTTGAGTGACTTGCTGGCCGGTGGATAAAAACCCCGAACCCAGAAACAACAAAGCCCTCGTACTTCTACCAGGGCTTTGTTGTTTGGTGTTGGCACCAGATCTGAAAAATAGATCTGAGAATCATCTGGGCGCCCCCCACCTCTCGTAGATGTCGAGGGATCCCATTCGCTACAGACAGAAAAGCTCCACATCTTCGTCGTCGGGGACTTCGTCCGTAACGATCACTCGTGCGTGTGCGCTGTGCTCGTCCTCCATACGCAACCCGAAGTAGCGGGTATCGTTGGCGTCCCAAAATGCCTCTATCTGCGCCATGGGGGCATGTTCAAGCAGCACCTCGGCGCTGTGCTCCAAGATGATCGAGTAACGTCGTTCGGTGTTCATTACAAAGGGGCTCGCAACGGCGGAGAGAAATGGCAGGTTGTGCACAAGCACTGCTGTCATTATGCCGCCTCACTGATTTTCGACCGTAACCGCTCATCGTTTCGGTGAGGTATGTAGATGTGCGGTACCAGAATTGGATGCGTCGATTCCGCACGCAAGTGTCTTGGAAAAACAGCCTTTGTCTTGGTCAGTAGAGCGTCGTTGGGTTTGACGGCCTCATCGTCGGGACGCCGCCCGGAGCCGGCTCGCTCCCACAGGTTCCACTATGTGGACAAAAAGTGGACGTTCCAGAAACAACAAAGCCCCTGCATTTCTGCAGGGGCTTTGTTTTGTATGGTGCCGGCACCAGGAGTCGAACCCGGGACCTACTGATTACAAGTCAGTTGCTCTACCAACTGAGCTATACCGGCGTGTTAGGGCGACGATTATAGCGATTGGATTGGTTCTGTAAACCCCTGAATTCAGACTATTTTTGCGCAGGCTTCAGGTCAGGCGCGAAGCAGGGTTTTCTTGAGTTTCTGAAGGGCTTTCCAGGTGCGACTATTTTGCATCGCTCGCAGCTGTGCTTCGGCCTGTTCAGCGCGTTGCAGGGCGGCGGCGAGTTGGTGTTCGGCGTCGCTGACGGGGTGGCTGAAATTGTGGCCTTTGCAGAACTGGAACTCGTCCAGGTTGCACGGCGGGATCTCGAAGGCGGGTTTGAGGTTCAAGTGTTCGTTGGCGAGGTAGTAGGTGTTGATGCCGTCGAACAGGATGGACTGATAGCCGGCGTCGGTGACGAGGGTTTCCCAGGCCTGGTCGCGGTCCCATGGTGTTTCGATGAGGATGACCCACGGCCGCCATTGGCTGAAGTCCATGCCGCGCAGGACGGTTTCTTCGTGGCCTTCGACGTCGATTTTCAGGAAGTGGATCTCACGTCCCTGGGCGTGTTCTTCGCAGATGGAGGCCAGGGTGCGGGATTGGACGGTTTGGCTGCGCACGTCCATGCCCGCGTCTTTGTGCATTTGCGCCATGGCCGGGTCGAGGGTTGAGAGGCCGGTGCCGGCGATGCCATAGAAAGTCAGGTCGTCGGCGCTTTCGCCAGCCACGCATTGCAGGTTGGTGTCGTTGGGGCGTTCCTGGCACAGAGCGTCGTAGTAGTTGGGCATCGGTTCGACGTTGATGCCGGTCCAGCCACGGTCGTAGAAGGCTTTGGTCACGGAGTCGTGGGAGGGGTGGTTGGCACCGACGTCGATGTAGAAGCCATCTTCAACGGTTTTAAGGGCGCGCCACAGGCGTATGTCTTCGAAATTCTGTGCGTAAGAAATGAACGTCACTGTGGCTTCCTGTCTGTCAGAGATTTCTTGTTCGTGGGCGCACTTTGGCGCTCTTGTCTGCCTGTATAACAAGGGTGGCCGTGACGCGCAATTTTCCGCCGAACGCGACCGGGTTTCGGCGGTTATGTCCTTTTCGTCGGATGCTTATGCACAACGGGCGCACTCGGAGCTGACGCTCATGACATTTTTGCGGACCCGTTCTCATTTGTGCGCAAATGCCTGTTTTTCTCGGTTTTTTATCATGTGTACGAAAATTGAACAGTAGCGTTTCACCCTTGAAACAGGCGCTTATATTGGATCCATGATAATTCCATCAACAGAGTTATCCACAGGCTGTGGCTTTTTATGGACGTTCTGCCAGCAGCAGGAAATTGCGCGGTGTGAGCGGGGTTTCGCAGAAGGTGCCGAGGCGAACGGTGTAGCCCTGATCGGCCAGGAAAAGTGCTCGATCGAGTACCAGCCAAAGCTCTAGCGGGCGTCGGAAAAGGCCGCGCAGCAACTCCAGATTGCGCACTTCGGCAAGTCGCTGCCAGCCAGCGGCTTCGAGTGCTGACCAATTTTGCGGGCCGATTGTGGATAACTCTTTCAGTGCGGCCAAATGATGGCAGTAATCGGCGAAAGATTTGTCCAGCCAGGCACTTGGCAAGGAAGGGGTTGGCAGGTAGTCGTCAACGCCACGCAATTGCCGTTGCAGCAGGTCGAAACCCAGTCGCCGAGCCATGGAGGTGTCGCGTTGGCGTCGGACGCGAGCACCGGCGGTGACGGTTTCGCTTGTCGGCAATGAGAGATCGTCGAGGGAGAGTTGTAGGTCGGATCGCAAACCGGCCGAGGAAAGCGGTTGGTACGCAGGACGACTAATCCGGTTATAGCAGCAAGGCGCGATGGCCAGTTGTTTGCAGCCTGACGCACTGGCGAGCTGAATGAGCCGCACGTGCAGATCCCCGCAGGCGTGCAGCGCTACTGGCGTGTGGTCGGGACTCAAGAAAAACGCAGTGTCAGCCGCGAGCACATCCTGTTCGACATGCAGCGCATGCAAGTGATGGCGTTGGCTGAGCGCCTGGCCGCTGGAAACCAGTGCAGGGTCGTATTCCAGACAGGTCAGTTGTTGGCCGCATTGCAGCAACCGCCGACCCAAATGGCCCTTGCCTGAACACCAATCCAGCCAATGCCTGGGCGTTGAGGTAAACGACAAACGACTGGCGAACGCTTCAATCTGCTGCCACTTGCGCCCGGGCACATCGACATTCAATCGATGCCCGGCTGCTTCCAGCGCATGCGCCGGCAATTCATCCACCGAACTCAACTCAAGGGACTGCAACGCCAACGAAGCAAACGGCTGCGGCGCATCCAGCAAACCGGGTTGGTTATGGCTGCTTTCCGCCTCGTCCAGCGACCGGCTGCGTAGCCACGTTGCCAGTTCGGGGTAGGACGCTTCCCAAGGAAGCTGCAGATGAGTAAACGGACGAGGCTTCCACAACGCCTGATGCTTAATCAGAAAAGCATCCAGCGCCGTGAAACGGGCGAGTAGGGCCTCGCCCGTCAGCACGTGGGAATCAACGCCCTTGGCAGGCATCGACGCGCAACCAGCGCTCCAGCAGCTTGAAGCCGCGCACCAGCACGTAAGCCATTAGCAGGTAGAACATGCCCGCGGCGAAGAAGATCTCCACCGGCAGGTAGGTCCGGGCAATGATCGTGCGGGCCATGCCGGTCAGTTCCAGCAGGGTCACGGTGCTGGCCAGTGCGCTGGCCTTGAGCATCAGGATCACTTCGTTGCTGTAGGCCGGCAGGCCGATGCGCGCAGCACGCGGCAGGATGATGTAGAACAGCGCTTTTGGCCGGGACATGCCCAGCGCCCGTGCGGCTTCGATCTCGCCCGGTGGGATCGCCTGAATTGCACCACGCAGGATTTCGGCGATGTAGGCCGCTGTGTGCAGGGTCATGGTCGCCGTGGCGCACCAGAACGGATCGCGCAGGTACGGCCACATCGAGCTGTTACGGATCGCATCGAATTGCGCCAGGCCGTAATAGACCAGAAACAGCTGAACCAGCAACGGCGTACCACGGAAAAAGAAGATGTAGGCGTAGGGAAATGCCCGCACGTACCAGAGCCGCGACGAGCGCGCGATGCCCAGCGGAATGGCCAGCAGCAAACCCGCGATAACGGCGATGGCCACCAGTTCGAGGGTCAATGTTGCGCCCTGAGCCAGTTTCGGCAGCCACTTTATGATGACTTCCCAGTTCATTGGGTGCTCCTCGCGAAGCCGCGAGCGGCACGTTTTTCCATAAAGTACATGCCCGTCATGGCCAGAATGGTCAGACCCAAGTACATGAACGCGGCCACCATATAGAAGGTGAACGGTTGCTTGGACACGGTCACGCCGATTTGCGCGTGACGCATGATTTCTTCCAGGCCGATGACCGATACCAGCGCCGTGTCTTTCATCAGGATCATGAACAAGTTGCCCAGGCCGGGCAGGGCGATGCGCCACATCTGCGGCATGATCAACCGGGTGAAAATGCGAAACTTCGACAGGCCCAACGCGACGCCGGCCTCACGGTGACCTTTGGGAATCGCCAGGATCGCACCACGAAACACTTCCGTGGCGTAGGCGCCGAAGCACAGCCCCAGCGCAATCACGCCAGCGGCGAAGGCGTTGAGTTCGAGGTCGGGGTTGCCGAAGAACTCGCCCAGTGCACGCATCAGGTTGACCGTGCCGAAGTAGATCAACAGCACCCAGAGCAATTCCGGGATGCCGCGAACCAGTGTCGAATAAGTGCCGCCAAGCCATTGCAGCGGCTTGTACGGCGAGGTCTTGGCCAAGGCGCCGAGCAGACCGAGTACCAGCCCCAGGCACAGGGCCGAGAGTGCCAGTTTCACAGTCATCAGCGCGCCAGCGGCGAGCGCCGGGCCGAATCCGTAGAGATCGATAGTCATGGATTTCTTTTCAATGTGCAGCAGGCAATGCCAAGGACTGGCGCCGTCAGAGAGCGGCGCCGGCCAGGCAAGTCAGAATCAATAGATGCTGAACGGGAAGTACTTGTCGTTGATCTTCTTGTAAGTGCCGTCCTCGACGATTTCTTTCAGGGCAAGGTTCAGCTTCGCGCGCAGGGTGTCGCCTTTACGTACAGCGATACCGATCTTGTCGCTTTCTTCCACCGGGTCGCCCTTGAATTCATACGAACGACCGGCGTCGCTTTTCAGCCACTCGTAGTTGACGTACTTGTCCGCCAGGATGCCGTCCAGACGACCGGAAGTCAGGTCGAGGTAAGCGTTTTCCTGGGTGTCGTAGAGTTTGACTTCAACGCCGGGCATGTTGTCTTCCATCCAGGTACCAGCGAGGGTCGCACGTTGCGCGCCGATCACTTTGCCCTGCAGGGAATCCTTGTCGGTTTTGAACTCTTTGTCTTTGGGCGCGATGAATTGCAGCTTGTTGGAGTAGTACGGGTCGGTGAAGTCCACCGCTTGCTTACGCTCGTCGGTGATCGACATCGAGGAGATCAGGAAGTCGAACTTCTTGGCGTTCAGGGCCGGGATGATGCCGTCCCAGTCGGACGTGACCACGGTGCAGTCGACTTTCATCTTGGCGCACAGGGCGTCGCCGATTTCTTTGTCGAAGCCGACGACATTGCCACTGGCATCTTTGTTGTTGAACGGCGGGTAGGCCGCTTCGATGCCCATCTTCAAGGTTTCGGCCATGGCACCGGCGCTGAACGCCAGGGTGACGGCTGCGGCCAGAAAGATTTTTTTGTAGTTCTGCATGCGGGTAGCTCCGTTAGCGGTTGCTGGACATGAATTGTTTGCAGCGCGCCGAAAGCGGGTTGTCGAACACCTGCTGTGGCGATCCTTGCTCTTCTACCAAGCCCTGGTGGAGGAACACCACCTCGCTGGACACCTGACGGGCGAAACCCATTTCGTGGGTGACCAGCAGCATGGTGCGGCCTTCTTCGGCCAGTGCGCGGATGACATTAAGTACTTCCTGGACCATTTCCGGGTCAAGGGCGGAGGTGGGTTCGTCGAACAGGATCACCTTGGGCTGCATCGCCAGCGTGCGAGCGATGGCCGCGCGTTGTTGCTGGCCGCCGGACAGTTGCGCCGGATAGGCGTGACGCTTGTCAGCGATGCCGACCTTGGCCAGCAGGGCTTCGGCGACTTCGATGGCTTCGGCTTTGCTCTGGCCGAGCACCCGGCGCGGGGCTTCGATGATGTTGTCGAGCACGCTCATGTGCGGCCACAGATTAAAGTTTTGAAACACAAAACCAATCTCGCTGCGCAGGCGGTTGATCTGCTTGCCGTCGGCAGCCACCAGTTCGCCGTTCTTGGCGGCTTTGAGCTTGAGCTCTTCACCGGCCACCAGGATCTGGCCCTGGTGCGGATTTTCCAGCAGGTTGATGCAACGCAGGAATGTGGACTTGCCGGAACCGGAAGAACCCAGGATCGAGATCACGTCGCCGTCGCGGGCGGTCAGCGAGATGCCTTTGAGCACCTCAAGCTGTCCGTAGCGTTTGTGCAAGTTGCGGATTTCAAGCGCGGGCGTGGCCTCAGCCATGTGCGTTCCTCATAGTGTTTCGCTCCTGCTGTTGGTTGGCCTTCCTGGCGAGGCGGCCAAGCTAGCATAGCGTTCGAATGGCAGCCAACAGCGCTACGGGCGGTAAACGGGTGGCATGTGGCAGGTTGTCGCATCGGTACAGCAGACTGTCGCGCTGCTATCAACCGAACAGCCGTTTGAACCAGCTGCCCTGCGGGTGTCGCGTAAAAAAGGGCGCGATGGTGCCAGCTTTGACGGGGTGTTGGAAGCGCTAACCGGCCAAACGTTCCTGATCTGCACTTTTATTGTGCGTCGACACATTTTCGGGTGTGTTTCTGGTGCGCTGGTTCGTTCCTAAAGTGGGTCGCAGGGTAACGCTCTGGCAAATTGCCATTAATCTCAAGGACTTGCGATGACTGTCCGGTCACGCCACAAGCCCCGTGCTTGAGGAGTTTGAAACATTTTGGCGCAATTATTGCGTGCAGAATACGGAACGCCCCGTTGGTTTCTTTTTACGAGAAGGAACGCCAGACGGGATGGATGCACATCGCTTTCCCTTACAAAGGTAGTTTCAATGAGCAGTACCCCAAGCTCCAATGGCCTCGAACAGGGGCTCAAACCGCGTCATGTGACCATGCTGTCGATCGCCGGGGTTATCGGCGCCGGCCTGTTCGTCGGCTCCGGCCACGCCATCGCCGCCGCAGGCCCGGCCGTGCTGTTGGCCTACGCTGCCGCCGGTGCTCTGGTGGTTCTGGTCATGCGCATGCTCGGCGAGATGGCTGTCGCGTCGCCAGATACAGGCTCCTTCTCGACTTACGCCGATCGCGCGATCGGTCACTGGGCCGGTTTCACCATCGGCTGGTTGTACTGGTGGTTCTGGGTGTTGGTGATTCCGCTGGAGGCCAACGCCGCCGCGACCATCCTGCATGCCTGGTTTCCCAACGTGGCCATCTGGGCCTTCACCTTGGTCATCACTTTGCTGCTGACAGTGACCAACTTGTTCAGCGTGAAGAACTACGGTGAGTTCGAATTCTGGTTTGCCCTGGTCAAAGTCATCGCGATCATCGGTTTCATCGCTCTTGGCATCATGGCGATCTTCGGCTTCCTGCCTAATAGCCAGGTCAGCGGCGTTTCGCATCTGTTCGACACCCAGGGCTTCCTGCCAAACGGCATGGGCGCGGTACTGGGCGCCATTCTGACCACCATGTTTTCCTTCATGGGCACCGAGATCGTGACCATCGCTGCCGCCGAATCGAAGAACCCTGGCCAGCAAATCTCCAAGGCCACCAACTCGGTGATCTGGCGGATTGGCTTGTTCTACCTCGTGTCGATCTTCATCGTCGTGGCCCTGGTGCCGTGGAATGACCCGGTACTGGCCGCTGTCGGTTCCTACCAGACCGTGCTTGAACGCATGGGCATTCCGAATGCCAAGCTGATCGTCGACATCGTGGTGCTGGTTGCAGTAACCAGCTGCCTGAACTCGGCGCTCTACACTGCATCGCGCATGATGTTCTCCTTGGGCAAGCGCGGTGATGCGCCGGCCGTTTCCCAGCGCTGCAACAAAAGCGGTACGCCGTACTGGGCCGTCATGTTGTCCACTGGCGCAGCGTTCCTCGCCGTGTTCGCGAACTATGTGGCACCGGCTGCGGTGTTCGACTTCCTGCTCGCCAGCTCCGGCGCCATCGCGCTGTTGGTGTACCTGGTGATCGCGATTTCGCAACTGCGTATGCGCAAACAGCGTATGGCTCGCGGTGAAAAAATCGCCTTCAGCATGTGGCTGTTTCCGGGCCTGACCTACGCGGTGATCATCTTCATTGTCGCGGCCCTGACCATCATGCTGTTCCAGGACGCCCATCGAGTGGAAATCCTCGCGACCGGTCTGCTGAGCTTGTTGGTTGTGGCTGCGGGCTTGTTTGTGGCGCGCCGTCGTCGCAATGAAAAGTTGGTCGCAGCAGTAGCGCGCTGAGTGGTCTGACTCCAGCCAAACGCTGTTGAAGCACAGAAACGACCGCCATCAGAAATGATCGCGGTCGTTTTTGCTTTTTATTCAGGCGAGTGATCGAGCGGTTATCTGATGGACACGATGATGGCGAGATAGTAGCCTTCTCGCCGAATGTGTATCTCGCTGTTGCGGGATGCGATGGAGTTTCAGGACATGGATTGTTCGACGCCCCCAGCCTTCCTGGCTAAAGCCCCCGACCCTTTCTTGCCTGCTCCCTCATCTGACGCGAGTCACAGATGCATTTGTGTGTGCTTGCCGTTCAAAGAGCTGCATGGAGATAGCCCGGCCATCCAGCCAACCCATTGGGGCATCAAGGAGACAGGCATGGCGTTTACATCGGTTGTGTTCAAAAACCCTAACACCGGAGCCATGAAAGAAGCGCCAATCGGCTTCTCGTGGACTGTGTTTTTCTTTGGCTTTTTCCCGGCCTTGTTCCGTGGTGATTTCAAGTGGGCAGCGATCATGTTCGTCGTGGCCTGCTTCACGTTCAGCCTCAGCAACCTGGTGTTCATGTTCATCTACAACAAGCTGTACGTGCAGGACCTGATCGGCGCCGGTTACAAGGCTCAATCCATCGCCAAAGGCGATCTGAACTATGCCAGCGCCAAGATCGGTATTGAAATTCCGCGTCTGGAAGGTGTTGCTGCCTGATTGTTGTTTTGAAGGTTGTAAAAAAACGGCCGCTGTCAGTGATGACAAGCGGCCGTTTTTGTTTTCAAGGCGAGTATTTATTCGCTCTTTTCTTCCTGCGCATCCAACGACTGACGATAGCTGTCCAGCGCATCACCAAAATCAGTGATGAACTGTGGATCAGTCAGCCAGGCTTGAGCGGCATCGCGGTCCATGCCGTCGGCCCACATGCGATAGTCGATCAGCATGTCGGCGGCCAGGTGAGTGGCGGCCATGGCTTCGTTGTCGGCGTTTTCCATGTCCAGCAGTTCTGGGTGGTCGCTGATGATCCCGGCGAGGTCCGACAGCAGGGCCAGCAGCATGTCGTTGCGGCTGATGGCTTCGGCGTCGCGCATTTTGCTGAACATCGCCAGGGTGTATTCCGGGATCGGCTCGCCGATTTCGCCCAGGTCATCATCCAGCGCGGCGGGTTTTCGGCCGTGGATGTTGATTTGTTTGGCTTTGATCTTGGCGCGTTTGGCGCGTTTTTGCTGCTTGTTCAGGGATGCCATTAAATTCAGTTCGCTTTCTGTTGGGTTTGAGCCGCAATGATGTCGGACGCCGCGACGTAGTCAGCCTGGAAGGCTGGTGATTCGATCCACGCCAGGGCGCCGGCTTCATCGACTTCGGTGGACCATTGGCGATATTCGATCAGCGCCGCGAGGATGAAATCCATCGCGCCTTCTTCGCCTTCCTGCTCGTACACCAGTTCCAGCAGCGGGTCTTCGAGGAAGGCCACGCACATCGCTTGCTGGCTGGTTTTTTCCGCGTCGATCATTTTCTTGAACAGTTCGGTCAGGTCCACCGACTCGAAGTCGATGCGATCGTCGTTCGGGTCCAGCTCGACCGGCGCGGCGGCCCGTTGGGTGCGGTTCTGCTTGGCCTTGGCTTTGGCGCGGGAAGCGCGTTTGTTCTGCTTGTTGGCGGATGCCATGGGTGTCGTTCCGTCATTCGGTGAGAGGGGCGGGTCAATCAGTTGCGTGGCACTCGCCGCCCGGGTGTGTCGGGGGCCAGTTCGCCGGTCTGCAACCAGGACAATGCAATGGGCCATAGTGTGGCTTGGTATGCGCTGCGAAAAAAGGCGAAATGTCCGACTTCTTCTTCGCCGATGTCTTCGGGGGCGATTCGCAGGTGGGTGTTCGTACTGCCAGTGAAGTAGCCGAGCAGGCGTTCAATGGCGGCAATCGTACCGTAAGGGTCGTCGCTGATGCTGATCGCCAGCGTTTTTGCGGTAACGGATGCAAAGGGAAGCCGACCGGTCTTCGCGTGCATGACACGACCACTGGGCCGCGTTTCGTAGCGCGCAGTGGGCGTGCTCCAGTCGCGAACCACAGCGGCGGGCGTGTCCTCCAGCCAGCCGAGACGCTTGCCGGGGAAGTAGCCGTACAGCAGGGTCATCAACGGCATCACCACATGCCACTTGCCGAACATCCGCCAGCGATGGGCTGGCGCATAGTCGCGCCAGTACGCGAATTGCGCGCCGACCGTCACCATGTGCCGAATCAAATGCCCGGACGCTCCCAGGCCCGCTGCACAGCCTCCAAAGCTGTGGCCAACTACGTCGATGGGTTGACCGGGGAATTCGCGCTGCGCGCGGTTGAGCATCGCCTCGAAATCCAGCGCGCCCCAATCGGACCATGATGCCTCCAACCCTTTCAGCGACGTTGGGCGCGACTCGCCGATGCCGCGGTAGTCATAGGTAATGACATCGAAATCGTTGGCGAACAGGTATTCGGCGAAGCGCGAGTAGTGCCGGCAACGCACCGAGGTGGCTGCGTTGATGATAACGACCGGACGTGCGATGTCCTGAGAGGCGTGCCGCCAAGTGAAGCCGCCGAGGATGAAGCCGTCTGCGGCGGGCTCCTTGAACGGTTCGCCGGCGGTGTCGGTGGTCAGCGACAATTCGATTTGAGTCGGTGCCAGTGACGGCATGTCCTGCAAATTCATCGGCTTTGGACCTTTGCGGGTAGTTGCCAACGATAGTCTTCGAACGGCTTGTGAACAATCCATCTGTGTTTATAGGCGGATTTGATCGAGCAGGCGCTCTTCTATTGCCGCCCGTTCCCTGTCCAGCTCAGCGCGAAGTTCGTCTTCGCTCGGCAGCACTAGCTTGTACTTGCTGGCGAACAGTTGCTCATTGCCTTCCAGTACTGAATAGCGCACCACCGACTCATCTTTTTGCGCGCAGAGAATGATGCCGACGGTAGGGCCGTCTTCCGGTCCGCGTTTGAGGTCGTCGTACATCCGCACGTACATGTCCATCTGTTCGACATCCTGATGGGTTAATTCGCCGCGCCTCAGGTCGAAGATGACAAAGCAATTGAGCAAGTAGTTGTAGAACACCAGATCGATATAGAAGTCTTTGCTGTCGGTGCTGATGCGTTGTTGGCGGGCGATGAAGGCAAAGCCTTTGCCCAGTTCAAGCAGGAAGGCTTGAAGCTGCTGGATCAGTGCTTGTTCGAGATCGGTTTCCTGGGTCAGGCCCGCGTCGGGCAGGCCCAGAAATTCCAGCATTACCGGATCCCTGATGAAATCTCTAGGGTGTGCGTTCATTTTCTGGATGTTGGTTGCGGCTTCCTGTTTGACGGCGGGGCGGTCGCGACTTGCTAACAAACGTTCGTAGTACAGGGTGTTGATCTGGCGTTCCAGGGCGCGGGATGACCAGTTTTGTATGGCAGATTCGTTCATGTACCAGTGACGGGCGTGTTCATTATCGACACGCAGTAGCCTGCGGTAGTGGGTCCAGCTCAATTCGGAACGCACTGCGTCCCAAATTGGAAAGGTCTGATAAAAGTCCCGCATATAGCGCAGGTTGCGTTCATCAAAACCTTTTCCAAATTGCGTAGTAAGAGTTTTGGCCAGTGTTGGAAGCAAGCGCTTGCCGTAGGCCGCCCGCCGAGCCCCTTCCTGCTCAAACTCGACAATATGCCTTCCAATCTGCCAGCAGGTTTGCACCTGAACGGTATCGACCGCTCGCAATACCTTCTGGCGTGCCTGACGTATCAATTCCCCAAGGTTGCCCACCAGAGAGGCGAGTTGTGGGTCTTGAGTGTTTTCGGTTTTGACGATGCTCATGAAGTCTTCCGCGGCTGGAGGATCAGGCGAAAGAGGATGGCAAGAGAGGGCTGGGCGGCGATGCAGGGCGGGGCTGGGAAATCCGCAGGAAATGCCGGACTCGTTTTGCAGGATCGTGCCGACGGCAGCCCGGACTTGAGGAATACAGGGTGTAGTCCATTTCGCAGTGAGCTCAAGTACCAATCAATCTAAAACTTGAGCATCCAGCGAGAAATCCAAAAGGAGTAACGATTGGGTCCGTTGAGCCCGGGAGTCACCATCATGAAGTCCATCCATTCCCTCATGTTGCCCATCGCCACCGTCGGTGTGCTGATGTTTGCCGTCATGTCAGGGGCCGCGAGCCTTGAGCCCATCGACAGTTCAGGCGTACAGATTCAGCGGCAGGAACAGAACGGGATTACCTATTTGTCCGGCGGTATTGGCGAGGATGAAGCGAAGGCCATCCAGCAATCGACTGGCTATAACCTGCACATGACCTTCTCCATTGGAGCGGAGGGCAAATATGTACCCGATGTGGAACTGGTTATTCAGAGTGCTCAAGGTCAGTCAGTGCTGACACTCAGTCAGGCAGGGCCTTTGGTTTATGTCCAGTTACCGGCTGGCAAGTACACCGTGGTCGCTACCCGTAACGGTGAAGCAAAGCGCGACACGACAGACGTCGGCAACGCTGGCGTGCGTAATCTGGTGTTCAACTGGAAGGGTGATGAGTGACGGTGGCAGTCCGTTGAGACTGCCCCTCGCCAGTTGATCAGGCTTGCGTCGTTTGGCCGCGCAGGATCAGTTGTTTACGCTGCTCTTCAGGCAAGTCGTTGATGCAGTAGTTCACGTAAAAAATGTTCAGGAAGAAGGTATAGAACCCGTTCATGCGCAGATCGATTTTGTGCTCGTTGAGGGCGTATTCCGACAGCGCGTTTTTTGCCTTGAAGGCCCACACGATGTACAGCGCATTCAATGCGATCAGTAAAATGCCGGACAGCGAGTCGAACAACACGTCGCCCAGGTTTGACAACGCGCCGCTCCAGCCAAGGCAGACGGCAACCCAAATAACGTAAGTGTCGTCGACCACTTTGATTTTCGTCGTTTCGTTGATCTTCTGGTTGCTCTTGTACAACCACAACAGCAAGTAGATCCCGGCGGTCGCAATCGACAGCAGGACCATGTTCAAGGTTTTGGTGTTGATCTTGTCTTTCAGTTCATTGATGTCGGACATAACTGTTCCATGTTCAGGACTTTCGAGAAGGGGCGTGCCTGGAGGGCTGGCTTCGTGTCGTCGAACAGGGGAGGGCAGTGTTTTGCGGGGAGGGGTGAAAAGCACGCACTCCTTGCGCTGTCTCTATCCTGTATCGACTGATTCGGATGCGGGGGCATCGGGATCAGTTGGCTTTATTCCATGCACGCGCAAAATAATAGCATGGTGCCATCATCGAGCCAGCGTACTAAAGAGTGATTGTTTTTCCGGCGGCTGTGCTGCGGTGGACTGTCGTTATCAAATCGCAGGCATAAAAAAACCCCGAATCTTGCGATTCAGGGTTTTCGGTATTTGGTGCCCAGAGACGGAATCGAACCGCCGACACGGGGATTTTCAATCCCCTGCTCTACCGACTGAGCTATCTGGGCAACGGGGCGCATTAAACGGGTTTTTCAGGGGGTCGTCAAGCAAGTTTTCAAAAAAAATTTAACTATTACCGTCGCTTACGTTCCGACCCCCGATAAATCGGGATTATTCTGCCGGCGGAACGTAGCCGTCAGCCTTGGCGTATTCCTCGCCAGAGAAGTACTTGTCCATCTCGCCCTGAAGGTATTTGCGGTCTTCGGCGTTCATCATGTTCAAGCGTTTTTCGTTGATCAGCAGGGTCTGGTGTTTCTGCCAGTCGGCCCAGGCCTTGGCCGAGACGTGGTCAAAAATGTCCTGACCTTTGGCGCCCGGGAATGGAGCGCGCTCCAGGGCGGGCAATTCTTCTTTGTACTTGCGGCACATGATGGTGCGGGTCATGACAACTCTCCTGCGTTCAATACGGCGGCCGCGCGTTCGAGCAAGGTTTTGACCGGGGCGGCAAGGCCCAGGCGCGGCGGGGTGGCGAGGTTATACCAGAGCCAGTCGGCCTCGGCCACGTGATGGCCGGCCTCCTGGACCTGAACCAGCCAGGGTTCGATGGACAACTGAAAGTGGCTGAAGGTGTGGACCAGGCTCGGCAGCGCTTGTTGGCTGCCCAGTTCCAGCGAGTGTTGCGTGGCCAGATGTTGCAGGTCGTCGAGGTCGTCGAGTTCCGGCAGGCTCCAGAGACCGCCCCACAAGCCCGTGGAGGGCCGGCGGTAAAGCAGAATCGCGCCTTCGCCGTTGGCGAGCATCGGCATCAACGTGCGCTTCTGTGGCACGGTCTTGCGCGGCTTCGGGATCGGGTAGCGGGTTTCCAGGCCGAGCATGTGCGCTTCGCAACCCTTTTCCAGCGGGCACAGCAGGCAACTTGGTTTGCTGCGGGTGCAGAGCGTGGCGCCCAGATCCATCATCGCCTGGGTGTAGGCGTTGACCCGATCATGCGGCGTGAAGCGCTCAGCGTTCGCCCACAGCTGTTTGGCGACCTTCGGCTCGCCCGGATATCCCTCTTGCGCCGTAAACCGCGCCAGCACCCGTTTGACGTTGCCATCGAGGATCGGCGCCCGCAGGCCCATGCTGAGGCTGGCGATGGCGCCAGCCGTGGACAGACCGATGCCCGGCAACTCGACAAGCTTTTCGACATCCCGCGGAAACTCGCCGCCGTACTCGGCCACGACAATCTTCGCGGTCTTCTGCAAATTGCGCGCGCGAGTGTAGTAACCAAGGCCGGTCCACAGGTGCAGCACTTCGTCTTCCGGCGCAGCGGCCAGCGCCTCGACCGTCGGCAGCGAGGCCATGAACCGGTCGAAGTAATTCAGCACGGTGCTGACCTGGGTTTGCTGCAACATGATCTCCGAGACCCACACCCGATAGGGGGTGATGCCTTGTTGCCAGGGCAAATCGTGGCGGCCGTGGCGGTCGTACCAGTCCAGCACCGCCGTTGAAAACTGCTCGGCTCTCATCGCTTGAACAGCCCCTTCAACGCATTTTTCAGTTCAGGGCTGACCTTGTCCCCAAGCTTTTCGTCGATTTTTTCGCTGAGTTTGTCGCCCGCCAGTTTGCTCGCAACCTGACCCATGCGTTCGTTGTCGAGGCGGCAGGCCTTGGCGCCTAGCTCCAGCGGGCCACGGCAGCGCAGCGGCCACTCGATGCCGACGAACTTCTCGCCAACCTGGCAGGCCGGGTCCGGCATGTCGCTCTTGTCGCCTTCGACGACGATGCCCACGCGGTAATCCATGCCCAGCACCCGCAGATCGACGTCGCCATCACCGTTGACGGTCATGCCCGGAATGCGCACTTTCAGGTCCGGGTTGCTGGCCACGCCGTTGCGCAAGGTCAGGTTGCCCTTGAGCTCCTGGAACGGTGTGTCCTTGCCCCGTGGCTCGCCGCTCAGGGATTTGCGGTTCAGGGTGGCGATACCTTTGCACAGCTGTTGCTCAAGATTGGCATTGAGCAGCACGCCGTTATTGATGACGAAGCTGGCGCTGCCGTTGAGGCTGTCGATCAGTGCTTGCTGGCTATTGCCGCTGCCGGTCAACGCGCTGTTGAGCGTCACCAGGCCTTTGACCGGCGGATTCTTCCCTTGGCTTTCGAGGATTTTTTCCACCGGCACTTTGGTGATGCGCGTCTGCATGTTCAGCGCCGGCACTTCCTGGCGCACGTCCAGGGTGCCCTTGGCTTCGAAGTTGCCGCCGTACAGGTCGCCGCGCAGGTCCTCCAGGGTCAGCAGGCCGCCCTGGCCGGAGGCCTTGAGCGCTGCGTTCTGGATCGGCAGCTTATCGAGGGTCAACTGGCCGAAGGTCAGGTCGGCCTGCACGTCGAGCTTGCTCAAGCGTTCTACCGGCAACAGGCGTTCGGTGCTCCACGCGGTTTTGGTTGGTGCGTTCGGTAGCGGTGTGCTGCCGGCGCCTGCCATGGCATCGGCTTCGGTGCTGGCGACTTCGGCCTGACGCACTTGCGTCGCGCTACTGGCTTCGGCGGATTTCGGTGGCAGGTAACGGTCGACGTTGAAGGTGTCAGCCTTGAGGGCTGCGCGTAGCGATTGCTTGGCGAAGTCCTCGACAGCGATGCGGCCGCTGAAGGTGCTGTCGTCGACTTTCAGGTTGAGGTTGTCGAGCGACAGGCTGAAAGGCGTGCCCGCCAGGCGGCTGACCAGTTCGACTTTGCTCAGGCTGCCTTCGGCCATGGCCGGGAGTTTCTGGCCAATGCTGTCGACGAATTTCGCCAGGTCGAACTGGGCGATCGAAAGGCCGCCGCTGATTTGCGGCGTCTTGTCGAGGTCGTTGACCTTCAGTTCGCCCAGTGCGCGCAATTGGTTGGCAGAAATCTTGATGCCGGTCCATTCGGCGACGTTCGCGGCTTTATCCAGCAGCAACTGGCCTTGGGCGGCGAAGGTCATGGTCTTGCCTTGCAGCGGGTCGCCGGCGACTTCGCCGGAGAGCTTCATGTCCTCGAATTTGTAGCGCTGCAAGGCGCGTTCGAAACGCAACTCGCCATTGAGCTCGGTGCGTACACGCAAGACCGGCTGATTGGTGCCGAGGAACGCGGTGAGTTTGACCGGAATGTTGGTCGAGTCGTGGACCGGGCCGGTACTCAGCTGAATGCTTTCGGCGCTGAACTGCTTGCCGGTCTTCTCGTCGTTGTATTCAACGCGGGCGTTGTTGACGGTCAGGCTGTCGATATCCAGGCGAATCGGCTGGGCCGGTTTTTCCGCCTGGGCGGTGGTGGCCGGCGCAGGTGCAGGTTCGCCAGCAGTGGCCGGTGGCGTGGCCGGGGTGGCTGGCGCCGGGGCCTTGCCGATGTCTTCCCAATTGCCGTGGCCGTCCTTGTCGCGGTTCAGGCGCAGGTTAAGGCCTTCGACGCGCACGTCACTCATCTGCACTTCGCGGCGCAGCAGCGGCAGCACGCGCACGGACAGACCCAGCATCTGCAAGTCGGCGAACGGTTCGGTGGGTTTGGCCAGGGTCGCGACACTGGCTTCGTGCAATTCCAGGCCAAGCCACGGGAACAGGCTCCAACCGATGTCGCCATTGAGCGTCAGCTCGATGTGGGCCTTGTCGCGGGCAATCTGGCGGATCTCGTCTTTATAGTCGTTGGGATCGAAGAGGTGGGTCAGGGCAAAGCCCAGCGCCACAATGATCAGCAACAGCCCGAGAAGCACCAGACCCAGGATTTTGCCGAACGCTTTCATGGGCGAGTCCTTGTAGTTAGTCGAATTCGAAATTTAGCCGGGGAGTATAGCGCTCCGAAGCGGACGACCGGTCAGCGATCACGTCGGCAGCACATCCAGCGGCACTTTCAGCTTGGCGGCCAGGGCCTGTGCTTCCAGATGCCCGGCAGGTGCCAGCAAGCGCAATGTCGCGCCCGATTGCGACGCCATTCTCTGTGCTTCGTTCACCATCCGTTCGGCAACGCCTCGACGGCGGGTAATTTTTCGTACGCATATTTGGGACAAGTGCCAAACATCAGTTTGCCTCTGCAAACGAGCCGCTCCCAGCAACCGGTCATTGAAGCGTCCAGCGATCAGCGAACCATCGCCCAGGCAGCCTTCGATCAGCTGCAACTCCCCTGAAAACGGGGCGAACAGCCAGTCCGGGGCGTCGCGGTAAATTTTTTGCAGGTCTTGCTGATCCTGATAAGTGGCTTCGTGCAGCAGCTCGACAATGATCGGCATGGCGGTTCCTTCAGTGGTACGAGAACAGATGACTTACATAAAGGTGATATCACTTTGGTTTTTCTGTCACGTACAGATGGTAACCTCTGCCAGTTCGTCCGTCCTTCTGCGACGTGATGTCGCACCAAAATGGAGCTTCACCCTGAAAAAGACAGTCATGCGTGCGCATAAGGCTGGGGGCGAAGAGTGGCTGGCGAACCATACTAATAATTGGGGGATACACAATGACCACGAGCATCACGGCGGACGGCCTTACAGCCAGTCAGCCCGGGTTCCTGTCCAAGGAACGCATCATCGCCAAGCCCGGTTTCAACCGTTGGCTGGTACCACCGGCCGCGCTGGCCATCCACCTGTGCATCGGCATGGCCTATGGCTTTTCGGTGTTCTGGTTGCCACTGTCCAAGGCCCTGGGCGTGACCAAACCAGTAGCCTGCGCGCCGGACATGAGCTTCATCTCGCAAGTTTTCTCGTCGCAATGCGACTGGCCGATCTCGATGCTCGGCTGGATCTACACCCTGTTCTTCATCTTCCTCGGCTGCTCGGCAGCGATCTGGGGCGGCTGGCTGGAACACGCCGGGCCTCGCAAGGCTGGCGTTGTATCGGCGCTGTGCTGGTGTGGCGGTCTGCTGATCTCGGCGCTGGGGATTTACACCCACCAGATCTGGCTGATGTGGATCGGCTCCGGGGTCATTGGCGGTATCGGCCTGGGGTTGGGTTACATCTCGCCGGTGTCGACCTTGATCAAGTGGTTCCCGGACAAGCGCGGCATGGCGACCGGCATGGCGATCATGGGCTTTGGTGGTGGCGCGATGGTCGGTGCTCCGCTGGCCGCAGCCCTGATGGGCCACTTCGCTTCGGCAGACAGCGTCGGTGTGTGGCAGAGCTTCCTGGTGATGGCCGCGATCTACTTCGTGTTCATGATCGGTGGCGCACTGTCCTACCGCGTGCCGCCAACCGGCTGGAAACCTGAAGGCTGGACCGCTCCGGCGAAGAAAGCTTCGAACGCGATGATCACTCACCGTCACGTTCACGTGAATGTGGCGTGGAAAACCCCGCAATTCCGTCTGGTGTGGCTGGTGCTGTGCCTGAACGTGTCGGCGGGTATCGGCATCCTGGGTATGGCTTCGCCGCTGTTGCAGGAAGTGTTCGGCGGTAAATTGATCGGTGTTGACCTGCCATTCGGTCAGCTGGACGCCGGGCAACTGGCTTCTATCGCGGCGATTGCGGCCGGTTTCACCGGTTTGCTGAGCCTGTTCAACATTGGTGGTCGGTTCTTCTGGGCTTCGTTCTCGGATTACCTGGGCCGTAAAAACACCTATTTCGTGTTCTTCGCCCTGGGCTTTGCCCTGTACGCGTTGATCCCGAACCTCGGTCACCTGGGCAACGTTGCGCTGTTCGTGGCGGCGTTCTGCATCATCCTGTCGATGTACGGCGGTGGTTTTGCGACCGTGCCGGCTTACCTCGCGGACCTGTTCGGTACGCAAATGGTCGGCGCGATCCATGGTCGTCTGCTGACGGCGTGGGCGGCGGCGGGCGTGTTGGGTCCGGTGTTGGTGAACTACATTCGTGAGTATCAGTTGAGCATCGGCGTTGAACGCGCCGCGGCTTACGACATCACCTTGTACATCCTCGCGGGCCTGCTGGTGCTGGGTTTCCTGTGCAACCTGATGGTTCGCCCGGTGGCCGACAAGTACTTCATGACCGACGCCGAACTGGCTGCCGAACAGGCGCTGGGCCACGACAAGGGTGCTGATGCCAGCACCGTGCTGGAGTGGAAAGCGGCGCCGGGCACCAAGCCGTTGGCGGTTGCTGCCTGGCTGGTGGTGGGTATTCCGTTGGCGTGGGGTGTTTGGGTGACCTTGCAGAAGACGGCGGTGTTGTTCCACTAAGGTGCAGGCATAGCTGATCTGAAGCCTTCAGATCAGCCAGTGACAACACCAAACCCTGTGGGAGCGGGCTTGCTCGCGAAGGCGTCAGGTCAAACAACATTGATGTTGTGTGTGCCGGCCTCTTCGCGGGCAAGCCCGCTCCCACATGGGCTCCACAAGACTTCAGATTTTCATTTTTCCGGCTTGTATGGACATGTCTATCCCCGACAACACTGGGTTCTGTCCGTCAGTCATATCACCTCCCGTGTTTCTGTTTCGCGCCCGCGCCCCTATAATGGCTGCCTTTTTCGCCCAATGATTTTGCGGAGCTGGTGATGGCCGAACGTAAGGCGTCAGTCGAGCGCGACACTCTGGAAACCCAGATCAAAGCCTCGATCAACCTGGATGGCACCGGAAAGGCCCGATTTGATATCGGTGTCCCTTTTCTTGAGCACATGCTGGACCAGATCGCCCGTCACGGGCTGATCGACCTGGATATTGTCAGCAAAGGCGACCTGCATATCGACGACCACCACACCGTGGAAGACGTCGGTATCACCCTGGGTCAGGCCTTTGCCAAAGCCATCGGCGACAAAAAAGGCATCCGTCGCTACGGCCACGCCTATGTCCCACTCGATGAAGCGCTGTCGCGCGTGGTGATCGACTTCTCCGGCCGTCCTGGCCTGCAGATGCATGTTCCCTACACCCGCGCCACCGTTGGCGGCTTTGACGTTGACCTGTTCCAGGAATTCTTCCAGGGCTTCGTCAACCATGCGCTGGTCAGCCTGCACATCGACAACCTGCGTGGCACCAACACCCACCACCAGATCGAAACCGTGTTCAAGGCTTTCGGCCGCGCCCTGCGCATGGCCGTAGAGCTCGATGACCGCATGGCCGGTCAGATGCCGTCGACCAAAGGCGTTCTGTAATGCAGACGGTCGCGGTTATCGATTACGGCATGGGCAACCTGCACTCGGTGGCCAAGGCCCTCGAGCACGTCGGTGCCGGCAAGGTCTTGATCACCAGCGATGCCGATGTGATTCGCGAAGCCGACCGGGTGGTTTTTCCCGGCGTCGGTGCGATTCGCGACTGCATGGCGGAGATCCGTTGCCTGGGCTTCGATTCGCTGGTGCGCGAAGTCAGCCAGGACCGACCGTTCCTCGGCATCTGCGTCGGCATGCAAGCCTTGCTCGACAGCAGTGAAGAGAACGACGGCGTTGACTGCATCGGCCTGTTTCCGGGGGCGGTGAAGTTCTTCGGCAAGGACCTGCACGAAGACGGCGAACACCTGAAAGTCCCGCACATGGGCTGGAACGAAGTGAAGCAGACGGTGAGTCACCCGCTGTGGCACAACATTCCGGACCTGGCGCGTTTCTACTTCGTGCACAGCTACTACATCGCCGCCGGCAACGCGCGGCAGGTGGTCGGTGGCGGTCACTACGGTGTCGATTTCGCGGCGGCGCTGGCCGATGGCTCGCGTTTCGCCGTGCAGTTCCACCCGGAGAAGAGCCATACCCATGGCCTGCAATTGCTGCAGAACTTCGCTGCGTGGGATGGTCGCTGGTAAATGGCTGCCAAGAAAAAGCCGCCGATCCTGACCCTCACTCCCGAACAGGAGAACGAGGCCAATCACAAGATCAAACGCTTCATGGAAGATCGCTTCGAACTGGACCTGGGTTCGTTCGAAGCGGCTGAAATCCTTGAGCTGTTTACCCGCGAAATTGCGCCGCACTATTACAACAGGGCGATTTTCGATGTGCAGACGCACCTCAAAGAGAGGTTCGAAAGCATCGAAAGCGACTTGTGGGCGCTCGAGAAAAACTGATTTCCGAGCGAAGCTGAACACTCGAATTTGAAGGTTTGCCAGATGCTGATTATTCCCGCTATCGATCTTAAAGACGGTGCCTGTGTTCGTCTGCGCCAGGGCCGCATGGAAGATTCCACGGTGTTCTCCGATGACCCGGTGAGCATGGCTGCCAAGTGGGTGGAGGGCGGTTGCCGTCGTCTGCATCTGGTCGACCTGAACGGCGCCTTCGAAGGCCAGCCGGTCAACGGCGAAGTGGTCACCGCCATCGCCAAGCGCTACCCGAACCTGCCGATCCAGATCGGCGGCGGTATCCGTTCCCTGGAAACCATCGAGCACTACGTCAAAGCGGGCGTGAGCTACGTGATCATCGGCACCAAAGCCGTGAAAGATCCGGCTTTCGTCGCCGAAGCCTGCCGCGCGTTCCCGGGCAAAGTGATCGTCGGTCTGGATGCCAAAGACGGTTTTGTCGCCACTGACGGCTGGGCTGAAATCAGCACCATTCAGGTGATCGACCTGGCCAAGCAATTCGAAGCTGATGGCGTGTCCGCGATCGTTTATACCGACATCGCCAAAGACGGCATGATGCAGGGCTGCAACGTACCGTTCACCGCTGCGCTGGCCGCCGCGACGAAGATTCCGGTCATCGCTTCGGGCGGTATCCACAATATGGGTGATATCAAGTCGCTGCTCGACGCCAAGGCGCCGGGCATCATCGGCGCGATCACCGGCCGGGCGATCTACGAAGGCACCCTCGACGTCGCTGAAGCGCAAGCTTTCTGCGATTCGTACAAAGGCTGAGGACTGACCATGGCGCTGGCCAAACGCATCATCCCTTGCCTGGACGTGGACAACGGCCGGGTGGTCAAGGGCGTCAAGTTCGAGAACATCCGTGATGCCGGCGACCCGGTGGAAATCGCCCGTCGCTACGACGAGCAGGGCGCCGACGAGATTACCTTTCTCGACATCACCGCCAGCGTCGATGGCCGCGACACCACGCTGCACACCGTCGAGCGCATGGCCAGCCAGGTGTTCATCCCGCTGACCGTGGGCGGTGGCGTGCGTACCGTGCAGGACATTCGCAACTTGCTGAATGCCGGTGCGGACAAGGTTTCGATCAACACTGCAGCCGTGTTCAACCCGGAATTCGTCGGCGAAGCGGCCCAGCATTTCGGCTCGCAGTGCATCGTCGTCGCTATCGACGCCAAGAAAGTCTCCGGTCCGGGCGAAACCCCGCGCTGGGAGATCTTCACCCACGGCGGTCGCAAACCGACCGGCCTCGACGCCGTTGAGTGGGCGAAGAAGATGGAAGGCCTGGGTGCCGGTGAAATTCTCCTGACCAGCATGGACCAGGACGGCATGAAAAACGGCTTCGACCTGGGCGTCACTCGCGCCATCAGCGATGCGCTGGGTATCCCGGTGATTGCCTCCGGCGGTGTCGGCAACCTGCAGCATTTGGCCGACGGCATCATCGAAGGTCACGCCAGCGCAGTATTGGCGGCGAGTATTTTCCACTTCGGCGAATACACCGTGCAGGAAGCCAAGGCCTACATGGCGCATCGCGGGATCGTCATGCGTTAAACAAATCCATGCAGGCCAGTGGACAGCATGGCGGGCTCAAGGCACTCTTGGGCACGCCATGGATTTCGGTAGCCCGACATGATCAAACGCCTTCTTCTTGTCCTCGCCAGCGCTTCTCTGTTGCTCATCAATGGAGTCCACGCTGAAGAAAGTCCCGACACCGACCTGGTGTTGCTCACGGAAAACTTCCCTCCATACAACATGGCGAAGAACGGCAAGAACTTCGCTCAGGACGAGAACATCAATGGCATCGCCGTGGACATCGTCCGTGAGATGTTCAAGCGTGCCGACGTCACCTACAGCCTGACACTGCGCTTCCCTTGGGAGCGAATCTACAAACTCGCCCTCGAGAAACCCGGTTACGGCGTATTCGTGATGGCGCGCTTGCCGGATCGCGAGAAGCTGTTCAAGTGGGTCGGTCCGATTGGTCCGGATGACTGGATCATGCTGGCCAAGGCTGACAGCAAGATCAGCCTGGAGACTCTGGATCAGGCGCGCAAATACAAGATCGGCGCGTACAAGGGCGATGCGATTGCCGAGACGCTGGCCAAACAAGGGTTGAAGCCCATTCTTGTGCTGCGCGATCAGGACAACGCAAAGAAGCTGGTGAATGGTCAGATTGATTTGTGGGCCACGGGCGATCCGGCCGGGCGCTATCTGGCGCGTCAGGAAGGCGTTAACGGCCTCAAAACGGTACTTCGGTTCAATAGCGCCGAGTTGTACCTGGCGTTGAACAAAGATGTGCCGGATGAAGTGGTGGCCAAGCTGCAAGCCGCGCTGGATCAGCTGCGCAAGGAAGGCGTGGTGGACGACATCATGGCGCGGTATCTCTAGCCGGCCACCATTCCCGAGCTACCACCGCTCCCTGTAGGAGCCGGCTTGCTGGCGAAGCGGCCTCAAATCTTGCATCGATCTCACTGCCGCCATCGCCAGCAAGCCGGCTCCTACAGGGGTTAGGTGGTGTCGCTGATTACCGGTACACGCCATCCTTACCGTGAGCAGCCGTTGCGCGATTGCTGCGCACGCTGATCATCTGCTTGATATCAATCC
The DNA here is from genome assembly GCF_059695905.1 of Pseudomonas sp. LBUM1663. Lineage (NCBI taxonomy): Bacteria > Pseudomonadati > Pseudomonadota > Gammaproteobacteria > Pseudomonadales > Pseudomonadaceae > Pseudomonas > Pseudomonas sp. LBUM1663. The sequence goes on from NZ_CP166792.1 coordinate 325,187, forward strand.
AGTCAATGCCCTGAGCCTTGAGCTTCGGCAACTCCCTCTCAAGCACCGCCAACGTCTGCGGATACGGATGCCCGATCATCACCGCCGAGCCCTGTTTGCGCGCTAGGCTGATCGCGGTCTGAAGTTGCGTGAAGATCGCCGCCTCAGTGCGCTCATCATCCAGAAACACATCCCGCGAAACGCTCGCCAAGCCAATCTTCTGCGCCTCGGCGGCCGCGACGGTTTGCGCGCTGGTGCGGCTGTCGACGAAGAGCTTGTGCCGGCGCTGCAAGTCCGCCATCAACCAGGCCATGGCCGGTTGCTGAGCGGTCATGCGGCTGCCCATATGGTTGTTGATACCGGCGGTATAAGGCACGACCTTGAATGCCGCGCTCAGGCGTTTCTCAAGTTCATCGATGGGCAAGTCGGGATGCCAGGCGAACGGGCCGGTGGCCGGGTCCATGGGCATGTGCAGGATGACGATCTTGCCGGCGCGATGGGCTTCGCGGGCGAATTCGGTGGCGTGGGGCGTGTCGGGCATGATCGCCGCGGTCACCGGGCCGGGCAGGGCCAGCACGCGACGATCCCGGGGCAGGTTCTGCCCCAGGTCATCGATGATCAGCGTGAGATAGGCCTTCTGAGGCGCTGGCGTGGCGGGCGTCGCGTGAGCAAAACCCGCCAGACCGCACAGCAGGCCGATCAAGAACCGCAGGCGCACCTCAGCGACCGGAGGTGATGCTCAGCCCTTTGAGCAGGCTCAGCGCCTGGGCCAATTGGTAATCGTCATCCTGTGGCATTGCCTTGGCTTTGCCGCTGGAACCGGTCGGTTTGTCGGCGCCGCCATTGCCATTGCCCAAGTGACCCTGCAGGTCGGCTTCCTTGAAGTATTCGCCGTCCTGCTCGTTGGTGATCTTGGCCTTGCGCACTTCGATGTCCGGGACGATGCCCTGGGCCTGGATCGAGCGGCCGTTCGGCGTGTAGTACAGCGCCGTGGTGATCTTCAGTGCGCGATCGTTGTTCAGTGGCAGCACGGTTTGTACCGAGCCTTTGCCGAAACTGGTGGTGCCCATGACCACTGCGCGTTTCTGATCCTGCAAGGCGCCGGCGACAATTTCCGAAGCCGAGGCGCTGCCGCCGTTGATCAGCACAACCATTGGCACGGCTTCGCTTTCGTCTTTGCCGGTGGCAGAGAAGCGCAGCTCGGAGTTGGCGATGCGGCCCTTGGTGTAAACGATCAGGCCCTTGGTGATGAAGTGGTCGACCACTTCCACCGCCGATTGCAACACGCCGCCCGGGTTGTTGCGCAGGTCGAGAATGATGCCGTTGAGCTTCTTGCCATTGTCCTTGCGCAACTTGGCCAGGGCCTTGGAGACTTCTTCGCCGGTCTTGACCTGGAACTGGGTGATGCGGATGTAGCCGTAGCCCGACTCCAGCAACTGCGCCTTGACGCTCTTCACTTGAATGATCGCGCGCGCCAGGGTCACGTCGAACGGTGTACCGCCGTCGCGCACCAGGGTCAGGGTGATTTTCTGGCCGATCTTGCCGCGCATCTTGTCCACGGCTTCGGTCATGCTCTGGCCGCGAGTCGGCTGGCCGTTGATCTTGACGATGAAGTCGCCAGCCTGAATGCCAGCCTTGGAGGCCGGGGTGTCATCGATGGGCGACACCACTTTGATGAATCCGTCTTCGGCGCCGACTTCGATGCCCAGGCCGCCGAATTCGCCGCTGGTGCTTTCCTGCAATTCAGCGAAGTCTTCCGGGCCCAGGTAGGCGGAGTGCGGATCGAGGTTGCTGAGCATGCCTTTGATGGCGTTTTCCAGCAGGGTCTTGTCGTCCACCGGCTCGACATAGGCTGCCTTGATCCGATCCATGACCTCGGCAAAGGTGCGCAACTCTTCCAGAGGCAACGGCGCCTTGGTGGTCGCAGCAGTGCCCGCAGGCGCGACCGCCGGGGCCGGTTGAGCGGCAAACGCCAGAGGCGCGCCGATCACCAGGGCGATCGTCAGGGCCAGCGAGGTAAGGCGGGACAAATGCAGCATGTCGAACGAACTCCTAATGTAGGTGACTCAACGCCTATCCTTGCGCGCGGCACCATTGCGCCGGATCACTCGGGTGACCCTGCTGACGAATAGCGAAATACAGCGCTGGTGTGTCCTGCCCGCCACTGTTGCCAACAGTGGAGATGGACTCACCGGCTTTTACTACGTCACCCGCAGACTTGAGCAGCGTCTGGTTGTGACCGTAAAGACTCAAAAAACCGTTGCCGTGGTCGAGAATCACCAGCAGCCCGGCGCCACGCAACCAGTCGGCGAACACCACGCGACCGCCATGCACGGCGTGCACCTGGCTGCCGGCGGAGGCGCTGATCATCACGCCGTCCCACTTGGTACGGGCGTCGTCGCCACGGGATTCACCAAAGCGTGCCAGCAGTCGACCATCAACCGGCCACGGAAGTTTGCCGCGAGTTGAAGCAAAAGCGCCGCCGAAGGTTTCGCCTGAACTTGAAACCAGTGCGCCAGGTGTTGATTTAACCGGTTTACGTGGGGCGTCAGTGGCATCCGCCTGTTCCTGAGCCTCACGTAAACGCTTTTTTTCGGCTTCCTGCTGGGCGATGAGCGCTTTTTGTCGCGCCTCTTCAGCCTCTCGTGCCTGGCGGGCCAGGGTTTCTTCGATGGTTTTAAGGACTTTAGACAGGTCTGCCTGATCCTGCTCGCGGGCGGCCAGCTTCTGGTCGCGAGCCTTCACGTCGTCGCTCAACTTGGCCAGGACCTGCTGGCGCTCCTTGCGAACCTTGTCGAGTTCGTCGCGCTGGCTGTCGAGGCTGCTCTTCTGCACCAGCAATTGTGCCTGTTGCAGGGCGATGTCTTTTTCGACGTTGGCCAGTTGGCGCAGGGTTTCGTTGAAATTCTTCAGCTGCTCCAGACGGGCCTGGCTCAGGTAGTCGTAATAGGTGAGGGTGCGGGCGAATTTTTCCGGATTCTGCTGGTTCAGCAACAGCTTCAAGTACTCCTGGCGGCCGTTCTGATAGGCCGCACGGGCCTGAATGGCGATCAGTCGTTGCTGTTCAGTGCGCGCGCTGTGGAGTTTTTTTTTCTCACCATCGAGTCGCTGCAGCTCGGATTCGCTTTTCTTCAGCTCTTTTTGCAGGGCTTCGACCTGCTTCTCGAGCTTGCCCATCTCGGTCTCGGTGCCTTTGAGGTCTTTCTGCACACCGGATTTTTCTTCCTGCAGCTTGCCCAGCAGTTTTTTCAGCTCGGCAATGTCCTGACGCGTGGCGTCCAACTGTTGTTGGGTTTGCGCGCGCTCGTCAGCGAAGGCCGGTTGGAGCAGGCAAGTCAGAGCAAGGGCAATCAGGACGCGAAGCATAGAGGCGGGCGACACCAGGGAAAGGGACGGCCTAGTATGCCCGCCAAGCGCCGCAAAAAAAACGCCCAATTGGGGTTGTGTGATAACCGGAGCAGTGTTGCCTCTGAAAACACTCCAAAACCACTGTGGGTGCTAGCCTTTGTGGCGAGGGGGCTTGCCCCCGTTGGGTCGCGAAGCGGCCCCAAAATCTGCAATCGCAGCGTATTAGGTACACCGCATGCGATGGTTTACGACTGCTCCGCAGCCGAACGGGGGCAAGCCCCCTCGCCACAAAGGCTCGCTCCCACAGGGTTTGGCGGCGTTTGAAGAGGCTGATTACACCAGAATCGAAGTGCCGGTCATTTCAGACGGTTTTTCCATCCCCAGCAGCATCAGCATCGTCGGCGCCACATCCGCCAGCACACCGCCATCACGGACCTTGAAGTCCCGCTTGCCGACATAGATGAACGGCACCGGCTCGGTCGTGTGAGCGGTGTGCGCCTGACCGGTCGAGGCATCGGACATTTGCTCGACATTACCGTGGTCGGCGGTAATCAGCGCTTCGCCGCTGACCTTTTCCAGCGCTTCGACGATGCGGCCAACGCACAGGTCCAGGCATTCAACGGCTTTCACCGCCGCATCAAACACGCCGCTGTGGCCGACCATATCGCCGTTGGCGTAGTTGACCACGATCACGTCGTAACGCTGGTTTTCGATGGCGTCGACGATGCGGTCGGTGACTTCCGGCGCGCTCATCTCGGGCTGCAAGTCATAGGTGGCGACTTTCGGCGACGGGATCAGGATGCGTTCTTCGCCTGGGAACGGTTCTTCGCGACCGCCGGAGAAAAAGAAGGTCACGTGGGCGTATTTCTCGGTTTCGGCGATGCGCAGCTGGGTCTTGCCGTTTTTCGCCAGGTAATCGCCCAGCACGTTATCCAGGCTGCCGGCGGCAAAGGCCGATGGCGCGGGAATGCTGGCGGCGTATTGGGTCAGCATCACGAAACCGGCCAGTTTCGGCTGGCGCGCACGTTCGAATTCCTTGAAACCGTCTTCGACGAACACGCGGGTCAGTTCACGGGCGCGGTCGGCGCGGAAGTTCATGAAGACCACGGCGTCGCCGTCTTCGACTTTCACCGGCTCGCCTATGGAAGTGGCTTTGACGAATTCGTCGCTCTCGCCACGCTCATAGGCAGCTTGCAGCCCTTCCTGTGCGGTGGCGGCGTTGAATTCGCCGTTGCCGTCGACAATCAGGTTGTAGGCCTGGGACACGCGGTCCCAACGGTTGTCGCGGTCCATGGCGAAGTAACGGCCGACGATGCTGGCGATCCGGCCTTTGCCCAACGCCTGGAAGGTCGCGTCGAGCAGTTCGATGGACGACTGGGCGCTTTTCGGCGGTGTATCGCGGCCGTCTAGGAAGGCGTGCAAGTAGATTTTTTCGGCGCCGCGCTTGAAGGCCAGTTCGGCCATGGCGACCAGGTGATCCTGGTGGCTGTGAACGCCGCCATCGGACAGCAGGCCCATGAAATGCACGGCTTTGCCGGCAGCAACCGCTTTATCCACCGCGGCGCAGATGGTCGGGTTCTCGAAAAACTCGCCGTCACGGATCGATTTGGTCACGCGAGTAAAGTCTTGATACACCACGCGACCGGCGCCCAGGTTCATGTGGCCGACTTCGGAGTTGCCCATCTGGCCGTCCGGCAGACCGACGTCCATGCCGCTGCCCGAGATCAGGCCGTTCGGCACAGTGGCCCACAAGCGGTCCAGTACGGGCTTCTTCGCCGCAAACACGGCGTTGGATTCAGGGCTCTCACTGTGACCGAAGCCGTCGAGAATAATCAGGACCAAAGGTTTAGGCGTGGTAGTCATGGATTCCACTCGTGGCTGAATTAAAAGAGGGCGATGGAAAAGGGAGTGGCAGTTTAAAGCGAAGTTCCGGCCACGTCACCGCCGGACGGGGTTTGGCCCACCATAGTGGCTGTGTATACTGGCCGACATTTTAACGCCCTGGAACCTCCTTCGATGGTTGCTCACCTGATTGAATTTGCCACTAACCACTATCTGCTCGTCGGTATCTTCGTCGTACTGCTGGCGTTGCTGATCGCTTATCAGATGCAAGGCGGCGGCCGCAGCCTGAGCACCGGTGAACTGACCGGGCTGGTCAACAAGGACGCAGGCGTTGTGATCGACATCCGTCCGGTCAAGGATTTCGCCGCCGGTCACATTGTTGGCGCGTTGAATATTCCCCACGACAAACTGACTGCTCGCATTGCCGAACTGGAAAAGCACAAGGCCAAGACCATCATTCTGGTCGATGCCATGGGCCAGACCGCCGGCACCCATGCCCGCGAACTGATGAAATCCGGCTTCACCGCCGCCAAGCTGTCCGGCGGTATTTCCAGCTGGAAAGGCGATAACCTGCCGCTGGTGAAGTGATATGAGCAACGTCGTCGTCTATTCCAGCGATTACTGCCCTTACTGTTCGCGAGCCAAGTACCTGCTCGAGAACAAAGGCGTGGCCTTCGAAGAGATCAAGGTCGATGGCAAGCCGCAGGTGCGTGCCGCCATGGCCCAGAAGGCCGGACGCACGTCCGTGCCGCAGATCTGGATCGGCGAGCGCCACATTGGTGGCTGTGATGATTTGTTTGCCCTTGAGCGCGCCGGCAAGCTCGACGCCATGCTCAAGGCCTGAATGCCTTCCCTATAAGACCCCAAGATCAGAAAGGATCTGAGATGACTGACCAACAGAACACTGCAGCTAGCGAAGAAGACACCGCACCGCAATTCTCCTTGCAGCGCATCTATGTACGTGACTTGTCGTTCGAAGCCCCGAAAAGCCCGGCGATCTTCCGCCAGCAGTGGGAGCCAAGCGTCGGTCTGGATCTGAACACTCGTCAAAAGGCGCTGGAAGGTGACTTCCACGAAGTCGTGCTGACCTTGTCCGTGACCGTGAAAAACGGTGACGAAGTGGCGTTCATCGCTGAAGTGCAACAGGCCGGGATCTTCCTGATCAAGAACCTGGACGATGCTTCGATGAGCCACACCCTCGGCGCGTTCTGCCCGAACATCCTGTTCCCTTACGCTCGCGAAACCCTGGACAGCCTGGTGACCCGCGGCTCGTTCCCGGCCCTGATGCTGGCTCCGGTGAACTTCGACGCGCTGTACGCACAAGAACTGCAACGCATGCAGGCGGCTGGCGAGACTCCAACCGTTCAATAAGCTGCGCTGCTGAAAATCGCGGGCAAGCCCGCTCCCACAGGATTGTGCAAAACCTGTGGGAGCGGGCTTGCCCGCGATTGTTTCTGTCAGGCAAAAATGATGGTCGGTTTATTACTTGAAGCCGAGCTGGCGCCAGCCTTCGTAGACGGCGACCGCCACGGTGTTCGACAGGTTCAGGCTGCGGCAGCCTTCACGCATCGGCAAGCGCAGGCGTTGTTCGCCGGGCAGGGCATCGAGCACTTCCGCCGGCAAACCGCGGCTTTCCGGGCCGAACAGGAACGCGTCGCCCTCGGCGAAACTGGCATCGTGGAACGGACGCGAGCCCTTGGTGGTGAACGCGAACAGCCGAGGATGGCCGAGGCTTTCCAGGCAGCTGGCGAGGTCCGCGTGGCGTTGCAGGGTGGCATACTCGTGGTAGTCGAGGCCGGCCCGGCGCAGGCGCTTGTCGTCCATCTCGAAGCCCAGCGGTTCGATCAAATGCAGGTGGCAGCCACTGTTGGCGCACAGCCTGATAACGTTGCCGGTATTCGGCGGAATTTCTGGTTGAAAGAGGATGACGTGAAACATGCACGGCTCCGAAGGTAAAGATGAGCGGCATTCTACGCCGCCCATCGATCCACGTTCGAAACTATTACCGCGGGTGATGGGTTCGCTGGCGATTGTCGGACTGATGGTGGGGCTGATGATCGGTCGCCTGACCACGCCTGACCCCAGCGAATTGCAACAGGTCGAGGTGACGGACGATGGGCTGGTGGTGTGGTTCAACAACGAACCCAAATCCCATGGCGAATTCGTGGACGGCAGCCTCGCGCTGCTGTTCGAGTCGCAAGGCAAGGCGCAGAAAGGTCAGCTCAAGCTCAACGACAAGGTCGTGAACTGGCGGACGCGCTTGAGTGATGGGGGGTTGTTGCTGACGGTAGTGGCGGCCCGGCCACTGCAGGGCGAGTGGACCGGTAGCGAGGTCGATGACCGCTGGCGGCTGGAGATCCATCTCCGGGAGCAATAAAAGAGGGAATCCCCGGCCTGCCTGTACCAAGGTTCCCAAAACGGCAGGGCTCGCGCATGGCGTCGAGCCCGGTGTAAAGAAGGAACCCCTGACCTGCCTGTATCAAGGGCCCCAAAACTGGAAGGGCTCGTCGCGAGTGCGGTGTGAGCCCGATGTAAAGAGGGGAATCCCCGGCCTGCCTGTACCAAGGTCCCCGAAACCGGGTAGTGAACTGAATCACTGAATGGACTATTGCAGGGGGCGTGCCAGGTTTTAACAAGTTGAAACGGAAAGCTGCCTTGGAATGCTGAAAGCCCCGTGTTACGGGGCTTTCGTGTTTTTTCGATAGGGGTTCGATTGCGAAAACTGGCGGGGTTCTGAATTTGTTTTTGTGCGCGATTGCGGTTCACGGTGCATTCAGTCGGTGCACGTTGGCCCCAAAAGCTTCGCGGGCAAGCCTCGCTCCTACAGGGTTTGCGCCATTTCAAGATTAGCGCGTGACCTGTAGGAGCGAGGCTTGCCCGCGAATAGATGTAACTGTCAGCGAAGATCCAAAGGCCGCTTAGCCCTCTTCCACCTCATCATCATCCCCGCCATCAACCTTCATCCCCAATTCCTTGATCTTGCGCGTCAGGGTATTACGTCCCCAACCCAGCAAGACCGCAGCGTCGCGACGTCGCCCGGCGGTGTGTTTCAGAGCGGTTTCGATCATGATTCGCTCGAACGCCGGGACGGCGCTGTCGAGCAAACTCGATTGACCGCGAGCCAACGCCTGGTCCGCCCACTGACGCAACGCTTGCTCCCAATTGGTCACTGGCGCCGAATCCTGCGGCAGGCTCAGCAGCTCCGGCGGCAGGTCGCTGATGTGCACTTCGCGACCCGAAGCCATCACCGTGATCCAGCGGCAGGTGTTCTCCAGCTGACGCACGTTGCCGCCCCACGGCAGGTTCTTCAGGTATTCCTCGGTTTCGCTTTTCAGCAGCTTCGGTTCCACCGCCAGTTCTTGCGCGGCGCGGCTGAGGAAGTGCTTGGCCAGGGTCGGGATGTCTTCGCGACGGTCCGACAGCCGTGGAATGTGGATGCGGATCACGTTGAGGCGGTGGAACAAGTCCTCACGGAATTTCCCGGCGTGCACCAGGGTTTCCAGGTTCTGGTGCGTCGCAGCGATGATGCGCACATCAACCTTCACCGGCGTATGACCGCCGACGCGATAGAACTCGCCGTCGGCCAGTACGCGCAGCAAACGGGTCTGGGTGTCCGCCGGCATGTCGCCGATTTCATCGAGGAACAGCGTGCCGCCGTCCGCCTGCTCAAAGCGCCCGCGACGCAGGTTGGCCGCGCCGGTGAACGCGCCTTTCTCATGGCCGAACAGTTCGGATTCCATCAGGTCCTTGGGGATCGCCGCCATGTTCAGCGCGATGAACGGCGACGCTGCCCGTGGACTGTGGCGGTGCAGGGCGTGGGCCACCAATTCTTTACCGGTACCGGATTCGCCGTTGATCAGCACGGTGATGTTGGAGTGGCTCAAGCGCCCGATGGCGCGAAACACTTCCTGCATCGCCGGCGCTTCGCCGATGATTTCCGGGGTGCGGGTCAAGGCGACCGGGACTTCCAAGCCTTGTTGTTCCTGGGCGTGTTGGTTCGCACGTTTGACCAGTGAAACGGCTTCGTCGACGTCGAACGGTTTTGGCAGGTATTCAAACGCGCCGCCCTGATAGGACGCGACAGCGCTGTCCAGATCGGAGTGCGCAGTCATGATGATCACTGGCAACCGTGGGTGTTGTTCGCGAATCCGCGCCAGAAGGTCCAGGCCGCTGGCACCCGGCATGCGGATGTCGGAGATGATCACGTCCGGCTGCTGGCGCGCCAGGCGGCTCATCACGCCATCGGCGCTGTCGAAGCTTTGCGTGGTCATGCCTTCCTGCTGCAAGGCTTTTTCCAGGACCCAACGGATAGAACGGTCGTCATCGACGATCCACACGGTTTCACTACGGCTCATGTCGATGTGGCTCCTTGTTCCAGGGGCAGGAAGATCGAGAAAGTGGTGTGGCCTGGGTGGCTGTCACATTCGATCAGGCCCTGGTGCTGGCTGATGATGTTCTGGGTAATGGCCAAGCCGAGCCCGGTACCGTCCGGGCGACCGCTGACCATGGGAAAGAAGATGGTTTCTTGCAAATCCGTGGGGATGCCCGGGCCGTTGTCGATAATTTCGATCTTGGTCACCAGGCGATGGCGCACGTGGCCAATGGTGAACTGGCGCATGGCGCGGGTGCGCAGGCTGATGCGACCCAGGCGCAGCTCGTTCTGGCTGCTGATGGCCTGCATCGCGTTGCGCACGATGTTCAGCACGGCTTGGATCATTTGTTCGCGGTCGATCAAGACGTCGGGAATGCTCGGATCGTAGTCGCGCACCAAAGTGATGCAGCCCTGACTTTCGGCCTCGACCAAATGACAGACACGCTCCAGCACTTCGTGGACGTTGCACATGGCCAGCGACGGCAATTTGTTGGAGCCGAGCATACGGTCCACGAGGTTTCGCAGGCGGTCGGCTTCTTCAATGATGACATTGGTGTAATCGCGCAGGCTTTCTTCCGGCAGTTCGCGGGCGAGCAGTTGAGCTGCGCCGCGAATACCGCCCAGCGGATTCTTGATTTCGTGAGCGAGGCCGCGCACCAGCATTTTGCTGGTTTCCTGCTTCGACAGCTGCGCCTCTTCCTTGGTGATCCGCAGCAAGCGGTCACGGGGGTGGACTTCCAGCAGCAACATCGTGGCGCCGTTGGCCAGGATCGGTGTCACCGCGTAGTCGACGGTCAGCGTCTGGCCGGTGAGGGCGGTGAGCATCGCTTCGCGCTTGGTGAATGGGTGCGCCTGCTCGACCGCCTGGCGCAAGGAATTCAGCGCTTCGGTGGATTCGGTGAACAACTCGCTGATGAACTGCCCATGGCTGCGCTGACCGCTGATGGCCAGGAGCATCTCCGCCGCCGGGTTCATGTACTCAAGGCGCAATTCGGCGTCGAGCAAAATGGTAGCGGTGGTCAGATTGTCGAGAAGCAGACGATGGAGTGCATCACTGATGGTCATGTAGGACCTCTTTTGGAGCAGGGCATGCGCGTGAATAACGCGCCGATACGAGGAAAATGCAAAAACCAAACCAAGGCTCCGAAAAGAAGCGTTTAAAGCCTGAAACGGGCGTTTGACGCTCGTTTGCGTGGCGTTCTGCCAGCTTTCGCGGGTACTTTCGAACCAAAATGGGTTGAGATGTGGGTACGGTGCACCCTATTGCACCAATATAGTGCGCAAAGCTGAACGGTGTTAGAAGAAACGCAGGAAGGGATTTTTTTCTTCTTCGGGTTTGTCTTTGAGCGGACATTCCGGCCGTTGGCCGTAGTCGGTGAGGGTGCAGGGCTTGACCTTGCGTTTCTGTGCGAGGGAGATGCGCAGCATCTGGAACGGTTGATTGGCCGTGCGTTCGACGGTGCGGCCTTGTTCGTCGAGGATTTCCACGGACAGGTTGTGGCTGCCGCGGTCGATGTTGCTCAGGGCAAACACCGGGCTGAGGCCGGGCTCGGCGGTGGGTTGGCCGTCGAGCAGCAATCGGTAGCGATGCCCTCGTTGCAGGCCGGGTTCATTGGTGACACTGACGATCAGCTCGCCAGCATTGCTACGGACCGTAGCGTCCGGTTCCGGGACCAGCACGCGAAGCATGTCGTAATGGAACAAGGGTTTGTCTTCGGTTTTTTGCGTAGCAATCAATGGCGCCGCACCGGTGGGGTTGGCGGACATGCGATTGCTCGTCGCCAGCGGCACACGCTTGGCGTTGCCTGAGCCTGGCTGGTCGGTGTAAACCCGGTTGCCTTGAGCGTCGACGTAGGTGAACACCTCTGCTGTGACCGGCAGCGCGATCAGGCAAGCGATCAACAGCCACGTCCTCATCGCTTGTGCACCCGTTGCACGGTAAATGTCACCGTCGGGCTTTGCTGGACGATGTTCTCGCCATCGATCACCTGCACCGCCAGGCTGTGTTCGCCACGGTCGATGTTCACCAGTTGCAGGATCGGCACGTTACTCGATTGCCCATAGGGTTGGCCATCAAGCAACAACCTGAGCAGATGCGGCGCTTGCAGGCGCGGTTTGATCATGACGCTGACCGTGAACGTCCCGTTGTTGGCGCGCAGGGCTTCGTCGGTGGGCAAACCGGTCAACTCCAGCACCTCATAGGCGCTGCGCGGCTGCTCTCGGTTGCCGGCTTCGGCAGCGGGCGCAGGAGGCGCCTGGGGCGCAACGCTGTTGAGCGGTGGCAACTCGACCGGCTGCGCCTTGACGCCATCAGGCGGTTGATTGCTGTAGGCGGTGTTGCCGGAGGCGTCGGTGTACTTATAGATCTGCGCTGCGGCGGGCAGGGCGATCAGCAGCCACATCAAAAGAAAACCACGACCCATAAAATCGACCAGAAACGAAAGCGTTGGGGTGCAGCATAGGTCAGGGGTGGCGGTTGACCCAAGTCGTTAACATTTGGGCATGGTTTACCGAGATCTCACAAACGCAACAAAACCCCTGTGGGAGTGAGCCTGCTTGCGATAGCGGTGGATCATTCAACATTGATATTGACTGACCCGGCGCTATCGCCGGCAAGCCGGTCTCGCTCCCACAGGGTTCTGTGTTGGTCTCTAAATCGCGGGCATAAAAAAGACCTCCCGAAGGAGGCCTCTTTTTTGTCACGCCGCTTTCGCAGGCGCTACCGGATCAGCAGCTGTAGTACAGCTCATATTCCAGTGGGTGTACGAAGGTACGGACCTTGATTTCTTCTTCGCTTTTCAGAGCGATGTAAGCGTCGATGAAGTCATCGGAGAACACGCCGCCTTTGGTCAGGAACGCACGACCTTTGTCCAGCTCTTCCAGGGCTTCTTTCAGGCTGCCGCAAACTTGTGGGATCTCTTTCGCCTCTTCAGGCGGCAGGTCGTACAGGTTTTTGTCAGCTGCATCGCCAGGGTGGATCTTGTTCTGGATGCCGTCCAGGCCGGCCATTACCAGGGCAGCGAAGGCCAGGTACGGGTTGGCTGCTGGATCCGGGAAGCGGGCTTCGATACGGCGAGCGCGAGGGCTGGACACGTAAGGAATACGGATCGAAGCGGAACGGTTACGAGCCGAGTAGGCCAACATTACCGGAGCTTCGAAACCTGGGACCAGACGCTTGTAGGAGTTGGTCGACGGGTTGGTGAAGCCGTTCAGCGCCTTACCGTGCTTGATGATGCCGCCGATGAAGTACAGGGCGGTGTCGGACAGGCCAGCATAGCCTTCGCCAGCGAAGGTGTTCTTGCCGTCTTTGGCGATGGACAGGTGGACGTGCATGCCCGAACCGTTGTCGCCGTACAGAGGCTTAGGCATGAAGGTCGCGGTGCGGCCGTAAGCCACAGCTACGTTGTGTACGCAGTACTTCAGGGTCTGAACTTCGTCAGCCTTGGCGACCAGGGTGTTGAACTTCACACCGATTTCGTTCTGGCCAGCAGTTGCCACTTCGTGGTGGTGAACTTCGATGACCAGACCCATTTCTTCCATGGCGTTGCACATGGAGGTACGGATTTCGTGGTCGTGGTCAAACGGAGGAACCGGGAAGTAACCGCCTTTGATACCTGGACGGTGGCCATGGTTGCCGCCTTCGATGTCCTGGTCGGACATCCACGAACCTTGTTCGGAGAAGATTTTGAACATCGAGCCGGAGATGTCGGACTTGAATTTCACCTGGTCGAAGATGAAGAACTCAGGCTCCGGGCCAACGAAAACGGTATCGCCGATACCGGTCGACTTCAGGTATTCCTCGGCACGCTTGGCGATCGCACGTGGGTCGCGATCGTAGCCTTGCATGGTCGAAGGCTCGATTACATCGCAAACGATGATCAGCGTTGGGTCTTCGGTGAACGGGTCGAGAACGGCAGTGCTGTCGTCCGGCAGCAGAATCATGTCGGAAGCTTCGATGCCTTTCCAGCCAGCAATGGAGGAACCGTCGAACATTTTGCCTTCTTCGAAGAAAGCTTCATCCAGCGCGTCGCGAGCCGGCATGGTCACGTGGTGCTGAGTGCCTTTGGTGTCCGTGAAGCGCAGATCAATCCACTTGACGTCATGATCTTTGATGAGTTGAACCGACTTCGACATAGTGTCCTCCGGGTGGCTTCGGGCTTAGTAGTGGATGCCCTTAGAATGTGGGTGATGCCGGCGCGAATACTCTGCCAAGGCAACCTGCCTCACAAGGGAGCAAATTGCATGCCAGTGCCCCAGCATGGGTTTTTTGCCCCAATATCACGCTTATATAGGCACAAAGCATCTGTAAGCGGAAAATCTCGCCCTACAATGTAGCGTTAAAATCAACAAATGACCTGTTTTGGTGCGCGCAAAACCTTCTGCACATTAACTGGTTAAACCTTGAGCAATTTCCGCTATAATCCGCGCCCCCCTTTTTCGGCTGGCCCAGCGCGCGCTGTTTTCATGAAACTAATCGTAAAAGTCTTCCCCGAGATCACCATCAAGAGCCGCCCGGTACGGATGCGTTTCATCCGCCAGTTGGCCAAAAACATCCGTACCGTGCTCCGCGACCTGGATCCGGCTGTGGTGGTGAACGGTGTGTGGGACAATCTCGAGCTGGAAACCCGCGTTAGCGAGCCCAAGGCCCTGAAGGAGATGACCGAGCGCCTGAGCTGCATGCCGGGCATCGCGCATTTCCTGCAAGTCGACGAATACCCGCTGGGCGACTTCGACGATATCGTCGCCAAGTGCAAGCAGCACTTCGGCGAGGCGCTGGCCGGGAAGATCTTTTCGGTGCGCTGCAAGCGTGCCGGCAAGCATGAATTCAGCTCGATGGACGTCGAGAAATACGTCGGCAGCCAACTGCGTCGTCAGTGCGGTGCCGCCGGAATCTCGCTGAAAGAGCCGGAAATTGAAGTCCGCATCGAAGTTCGCGACAAACGGTTGTTCGTGATCCACAGCCAGCACAACAGCATCGGCGGATATCCGCTGGGTGCCCTGGAACAGACGCTTGTGCTGATGTCCGGTGGCTTCGATTCCACCGTTGCTGCTTACCAGATCATGCGCCGCGGCCTGATGAGCCATTTCTGCTTCTTCAATCTGGGCGGACGGGCCCATGAACTGGGCGTCATGGAAGTCGCGCACTTCATCTGGAAGAAGTACGGCAGCTCCCAACGCGTGCTATTTGTCAGTGTGCCGTTCGAGGAAGTACTGGGAGAAATTCTCGGGAAAGTCGATAACAGTCATATGGGTGTAGTTTTGAAGCGTATGATGTTGCGCGCTGCTTCCCGTATTGCCGATCGGCTGGACATTGATGCGCTGGTTACCGGCGAGGCGATTTCCCAGGTGTCGAGCCAGACACTGCCGAACCTGTCCGTGATCGACTGCGTGACCGACAAGCTGGTCTTGCGTCCGCTGATCGCCAGTCACAAGCAGGACATCATCGACCTGGCCAACGAAATCGGTACTGCCGACTTCGCCAAGCACATGCCGGAATATTGTGGGGTCATCTCGGTGAACCCCAAGACCCACGCCAAGCGTCCGCGCGTGGAGTACGAAGAACAACAGTTCGACATGGCAGTACTTGAGCGTGCGCTCGAGAACGCCAAACTGGTGCCGATCGATCGCGTGATCGACGAATTGGGCCAGGACTTGCAGATTGAAGAAGTCAGCGAAGCGCTGGCTGGTCAGATCGTCATCGATATCCGTCACCCGGATGCCGCTGAAGACGACCCGCTGGGCCTTGCTGACATTGAGGTACAAGCGATGCCGTTTTATGCATTGAACGCTCGTTTCAAGGAACTGGACCCTACTCGCCAGTACCTGCTGTATTGCGACAAAGGCGTGATGAGTCGCCTGCATGCCCACCATTTGCTCAGTGAGGGGCATGCCAATGTGCGCGTTTATCGACCGAGCTAAGAGCCCGGGGCTGTATGCCTGTGGCCTGCGTCACCGGCCCCCCGACTCTGCCGTCAAGCTGTAACGGCAAGGCCTGACTCTACTGTAAATCGCTGCCAAGACTTGTCAGCACACCGAATCCTCTGATCGAGATACACAAGTGATCGAAAATCTACGCAACATCGCCATCATTGCTCACGTTGACCATGGTAAGACCACCCTGGTAGACAAACTCTTGCGTCAATCCGGCACCCTGGAGCGCAACGAGCTCAACGACGAGCGCGTGATGGACTCCAACGACCAGGAGAAAGAGCGCGGTATTACCATTCTGGCGAAAAACACCGCCATCAACTGGAACGGCCACCACATCAACATCGTGGACACCCCGGGCCACGCCGACTTCGGTGGCGAAGTTGAACGCGTAATGTCGATGGTTGACTCCGTTCTGCTGCTGGTTGACGCTCAAGACGGCCCTATGCCGCAAACCCGTTTCGTGACCAAGAAGGCTTTCGAAGCCGGCCTGCGTCCAATCGTGGTCATCAACAAGGTCGACCGTCCAGGCGCGCGTCCGGACTGGGTTCTGGACCAGATCTTCGACCTGTTCGACAACCTCGGTGCTACCGAAGAACAGCTGGACTTCAAAGTCGTCTACGCCTCGGCCCTGAACGGCATTGCCGGTCTGGAACACACCGACATGGCTGAAGACATGACCCCGCTGTACCAGGCGATCATTGACCACGTGCCGGCTCCAAAAGTCGACCGTGACGGTCCGTTCCAGATGCAAATCTCGGCACTGGACTACAACAGCTTCCTGGGTGTTATCGGCGTTGGCCGTATCGCCCGTGGTCGCGTCAAGCCGAACACTCAAGTTGTGGCGATCGACGCCGACGGCAAGCGCCGTAACGGTCGTATCCTGAAGCTGATGGGTCACCACGGTCTGCACCGTATCGACGTGGACGAAGCAGCTGCCGGCGACATCGTCTGCATCAGCGGCTTCGA
The DNA here is from genome assembly GCF_059695905.1 of Pseudomonas sp. LBUM1663. NCBI lineage: Bacteria > Pseudomonadati > Pseudomonadota > Gammaproteobacteria > Pseudomonadales > Pseudomonadaceae > Pseudomonas > Pseudomonas sp. LBUM1663. Next base: position 341,625 of record NZ_CP166792.1, read on the forward strand.
CCAGCTGTTCATCTCCGACACTCTGTGCGACCCACTGAACGTCGAAGCGATGAAGCCGCTGACCGTTGACGAACCAACCGTTTCCATGACCTTCCAGGTTAACGACTCGCCATTCTGCGGTCGTGAAGGCAAGTTCGTCACCAGCCGGAACATCAAAGAGCGTCTGGACAAAGAACTGCTCTACAACGTTGCTCTGCGCGTTGAAGAAGGCGACTCCGCCGACAAGTTCAAAGTCTCCGGCCGTGGTGAGTTGCACCTCTCGGTACTGATCGAAACCATGCGTCGCGAAGGCTTCGAAATGGGTGTTGGTCGTCCGGAAGTGATCATCCGCATGGTTGACGGCGTGAAGCACGAACCATACGAAAACGTGACCATCGACCTGCCAGAAGAATCGCAAGGTTCGATCATGGAACAGATCGGTATCCGTAAAGGCGACCTGACCAACATGGTTCCGGATGGCAAGGGCCGTGTGCGCCTTGAGTACAACATCCCGGCTCGTGGCTTGATCGGTTTCCGTAACGAGTTCCTGACCCTGACCTCCGGTGCAGGCATCCTGACCTCGATCTTCGACCGTTACGACGTGATGAAGTCCGGCGACATGTCCGGCCGTCAGAACGGCGTGCTGGTTTCGGTTGCTACCGGTAAGGCTCTGACTTACTCGCTGGAAACCCTGCAAGCTCGCGGCAAACTGTTCCTGGGTCACGGTGAAGACGTGTACGAAGGTCAAATCGTCGGCATCAACAGCCGCGACAACGACTTGGGCGTCAACCCAACCAAAGGCAAGAAGCTCGACAACATGCGTGCCTCGGGTAAAGACGAAACCATCGCTCTGGTTCCGCCTATCCGTTTCACCCTGGAGCAGGCTCTGGAATTCGTTCAAGAAGACGAATTGTGCGAAGTCACTCCTAAGTCCATCCGTCTTCGTAAGAAGATCCTGGGCGAAAGCGAGCGTACCCGCGCTGCCAAGAAAGCCGGTAACTGAGTCTCGACTTAGTTAGCTGCTAAAAAAACGCCCCCGACCGCAAGGTCGGGGGCGTTTTTGTTTGTCTGGCTGGAGCAACTCGTTCGCCCCGTAGCAGCTGTCGAGCCCCAGCGAGGCTGCGTTCGGCTGCGCAGCAGTCGTAAACCCGGTGAATGCGGTAAACATGAATCACCGAGGCGGATGGTTTGACGACTGCTGCGCAGCCGAACGCAGCCTCGCTGGGGCTCGACAGCTGCTACGGGGATCGAGGCGGGTTTAGAATTTTTCGAGGGTACGACGGCTCTCGCTGCTCTCACGCGCCACTTCTTTGGGCTTGTAAGCGCAATACCCCGGCCGCGGCCCGATTTTCGGGTGATTGCGGCAAGTGTCCGGGCGCTTTTCATAAATAGTGCACAGACGGCTCTTACGATCCAGGTACAGGCAATCGTTGTTGCTCATGCGCTGGAGGGTGAAGATCTCGGACTTCTGGTTGTAACGCTCGACGATCCCTTCCTTCTGCAAACGCTTGGCGATGTTCTTTGGCGGCTCGCCGCGCTCGAACTCGTCGACGATGCCGATGCGGATCAAGTCCTTGATCTTGACCTCGACCGGCAGCGTGCAGCAACTGGATACACACGAGCCGCACATCGGCGCAGAATATTTGGCCCAGGTATCGAGGCGATCGATCTCCGCGGCGGCGATCAGGTTGGACTTCATCATCGGTTGTTACCAGCGTGTGCATCAGGGCGCGCGATCATACCGGGACTGGTGGATTTTTGAACAACCTTTCGCCAGATTTTTTCTCCGTCGCCCAAATAACACCGTTAATCCGGCACGGCCCCTGCATTCATTCAGGTACATGACAATGTAATGCCGGCCTATCTCGTACTATCAGGAAAAACTGCCGAACCAGAGTCCCCGCGGCCTGTCAGACCGTCTAGGCTCAACAACTCCACGCTCGCTCGAGGTCCTATCGATGACTCAAGAACCACTTGTTCGCGAAGCAGAGGTGGCCGCATTTCGCGATGCCGTCTTGACCAAACTCACCTACGCGGTGGGTAAAGACCCGGATCACGCCTTCGACCATGACTGGTTTGAAGCCATTGCGTTGGCAGCGCGCGATCACATGGTCGAGCACTGGATGGACCACACCCGGCAGATTTACCGCAAAGGTCAGAAACGGGTTTACTACCTCTCCCTGGAATTTCTCATCGGCCGGCTGCTCTACGACAGCCTGAGCAACCTCGGCCTGCTCGACGTCGCCCGCGAGGCGCTGACTGAGCTCGGCGTCGACCTGGAGCGCATCCGCCTGCTGGAGCCCGACGCGGCGCTGGGCAACGGCGGCCTCGGTCGTCTGGCGGCGTGCTTCATGGAAAGCATGTCGACCCTCGGCATCGCTGGCCACGGCTACGGCATTCGTTATGAACACGGTTTGTTCCGCCAGGCCATCGTCGACGGCTGGCAACAGGAGCAGACCGAACACTGGCTGGATTTCGGCAACCCGTGGGAATTTGAACGGCCTGAAGTCGTTTACCCGATCGGCTTCGGCGGCAGTGTCGAAACCGTCACCGATGAAAACGGCAAGTCCAAGCAAGTCTGGTCCCCGGCGGAAACCGTGCGGGCCATTGCCTACGACACGCCGGTGGTCGGCTGGCGCGGGGCGAGCGTCAATACGCTGCGCCTGTGGCGTGCCCGGGCCATGGAAGATCTGCACCTGGAACGCTTCAACGCCGGTGACCACTTGGGTGCTGTGGCGGAAGTCGCCCGGGCGGAAAGTATCTCTCGCGTGCTCTACCCGGCGGACAGCACCGAAGCCGGCCAGGAACTGCGCCTGCGCCAGGAATACTTCTTTGTCGCCGCGTCCTTGCAGGATTTGCTGCGCCGCCATCGCAACATGCACACCTCGGTCCTGACCCTGGGCGACCACGCGGCGATCCAGCTCAACGACACGCACCCGTCGATTGCCGTGGCCGAACTGATGCGTCAGCTCGTCGACGTCTACGACGTGGCGTGGGATGCCGCGTGGCAAGTCACCGTCGACACGCTCTCGTACACCAACCACACACTGTTGCCGGAAGCGCTGGAAACCTGGCCGGTCGGTTTGATGGAGCGGATGCTGCCGCGGCATATGCAGATCATTTACCAGATCAACGCCCAGCACATCGACTCGTTGCGCGCCAAAGGCATTCACGACTTCGACGTATTGCGCGCGGTGTCGCTGATCGAAGAAGACAACGGTCGCCGCGTGCGCATGGGCAACCTTGCGTTCCTCGGTTCCCACAGCGTCAACGGTGTGTCCGCACTGCACACGCAACTGATGCGCAAAACCGTGTTCTCCGAACTGCACAAGCTCTATCCGGAACGGATCAACAACAAGACCAACGGCATCACCTTCCGCCGCTGGCTCTACCAGGCCAACCCCGAGCTGACGTCGATGATGGTCGACGCCCTTGGCCCGGACCTGTTGGACAACGCTGAAGCACGCCTGAAGGAACTGGAGCCGTTTGCCGAGAAAGCTGCGTTCCGCAAAGCCTTTGCCGAGCAGCGTCTGCACAGCAAAAAAGCCTTGGCGTACCTGATTCATGAACGATTGGGGATCGCGGTCAACCCGGCGGCGATGTTCGACGTGCAGGTCAAGCGGATCCACGAATACAAGCGTCAGTTGCTCAACCTGATGCACACCGTGGCGTTGTACCAGGCGATTCGTGCCGAGCCGGAAATCGATTGGGTGCCGCGGGTGAAAATCTTCGCCGGCAAGGCGGCGGCCAGTTATCACCAGGCCAAGTTGATCATCAAGTTGACCAACGACATCGCCCGGGTGGTGAACAACGACCCGACGGTGCGCGGCTTGTTGAAAGTGGTGTTTCTGCCCAACTACAACGTCAGCCTGGCGGAGAGCATTATTCCGGCGGCGGATTTGTCGGAGCAGATTTCCACCGCAGGCTTCGAAGCCTCGGGCACCAGCAACATGAAGTTCGGCCTCAACGGTGCGCTGACCATCGGCACCCTGGACGGCGCCAACGTCGAAATGTGCGAGTTCATCGGCCCCGAGCACATGTTTATCTTCGGCCTCAGCGCACAGCAGGTTGAAGCGCGCAAGCAGAACCATGAGTTCAATGCGACGCCCGATATTGCTGCATCACACCGTTTGAATGACGTGCTGCAAGCGATTCGTGGCGGGGTGTTCTCGCCGGATGATCCGTCGCGTTACGCAGGCTTGATCGATTCGCTGATCGACTACGACCGCTTCCTGGTCTGCGCCGATTTCGATTCCTATTGGGACGCGCAGATGCGCGTGGAAGCCCATTGGCACGATTCGCAAGCCTGGTGGCGTTCGGCGGTGTTGAACACTTCCCGGATGGGCTGGTTCTCGTCTGACCGGACCATTCGCGAGTACGCCACGGATATCTGGAAGGCATTGGAGTAACTTTTAGCAATAATTGCGAGTAAGGCCCGACGGTTGTTGGGCCTGATCGATATACTAAGCCCCAGTTTCACCGGGCAGCAGGCACTGGCAATCCAATGTGGGAGCGAGCCTGCTCGCGAAAGCGGTCTGACATTCAACATCAATGCTGAATGTCATGGCCCCTTCGCGAGCAGGCTCGCTCCCACAGGTTTGTGTGGTTTCACACTAGACTCAGCCAGACGCTGCTTTACCCGGATTCGCCCCGCAGCGGGGCCGCTTAGGGATATCGACCATGCAATGGATGTTCATGCTGATTGGGCTGGTGCTGGGCTGGATACTCGACGAGTCATTCAGCGATGCGCTGTTGGGCGCGCTGCTCGGGTTGGGTATTGGCCAGGCCATTCGTATCGGCCGCCTGGATTCACAAGCGGCCGAGCAGCGTCGTCTGCTGGAGCAGGCTCAAGTTGCGCTGAATGGCGTGCAGCAACGCCTGGCATTGTTGGAGTTGCCTGGCGTCACAACGCCTGAAACCAGCGAACCGATTGCCAGCGAAGCCGTCGCGCCTGAATTCACACTCGATGAAATTCCAGTCGAAACCCAGGAACTGATCTGGGACCTCCCGCCCGAACTCGAACCGATGGCCGCAACGGCGCCGCAAACCAGCCGTCCGCTGCCCGACGATGTCTGGAAACCCGAACCTGTCACCCGCGAACCGCAACAACCGGCAATTCCTCGCGGACCGAATGTCATCGAACGCGCCATCAGCGGCGCTCGCAACTGGCTGTTCGGCGGCAACACCGTGCTGCGGGTCGGCGTGGTGCTGTTGTTCCTCGGTCTGGCGTTCTTGCTGCGTTATGCCACCGAAGGCATGGTGGTGCCGATCGAACTGCGGTACGCCGGGGTCGCGGCGGCTGCGTTGGGTTTGCTCGGTCTGGGTTGGTGGCTCAGGACACGCAACAGCAACTACGCGCTGATGCTGCAAGGCACTGGGATCGCCGTGTTGTACCTGACGGTGTTTGCCGCGATGCGCCTGCACCCGTTGCTTGATCCCACCGCCGCGCTGGGCCTGCTGGTCGCGGTCACAGTGTTCTCGGCGATTCTCGCCATCACTCAGGATGCGCTGGGCCTGGCCGCCGCTGCTGCACTCGGCGGCTTCGCGGCGCCGATCCTGACCTCCACCGGTGCCGGCAACCACGTCGCGCTATTCAGCTACTTCGCCTTGCTCAATGCCGGCATCCTCGCCATCGCCTGGTTCAAGGCCTGGCGCCTGCTGAACCTGATCGGCTTCGTCGGTACTTTTGGCATCGGTTTCGCCTGGGGCCTGCGCTCCTACACGCCGGAATTGTTGTGGAGCACCGAGCCGTTCCTGATTCTGTTCTTCCTGATGTACCTGGCCATCGGCCTGTTGTTCGCCCGGCGGAAGTTGCTGGAGCTGAGCGACGCCCCCGAGGACGACAGCCGTGAGGCGTTGTTGCGCTGGTCGGCGCGCAAGGGTGATTACGTCGACGGCACGATGCTTTTCGGCCCGCCGCTGGTGGGCTTCGGTTTGCAGTTTGCACTGGTTCAGCATCTGGAGTTCGCCGCTGCGTTCAGTGCTTTGGCGTTGGGCATGATCTACATGGGACTCGCCCGTTTGCTGATGGGCGGCCGTGCATTGCTGCTCGCCGAAACCTGCCTGGCGCTGGGCGTGATCTTCGCCAGCCTCGCGATTCCGCTGGGGCTCGACGCGCGCTGGACGGCTGCCGCCTGGGCCGTCGAGGGCGCGGGGATTTTCTGGCTCGGCCTGCGTCAGCAACGACCGCTGGCTCGTGCGTTTGCCTTGTTGCTGCAACTTGGCTCGGCCATCGCGTTTGTCAGCGAATTGCGCATCGGCGACGGCAGTTTGCTCGACGGCGCTCCGCTGGGCGCGTTGATGCTCGGCGTGGCGTTGTTGTTCAGCTTCTATCAATTACGCAAAGCCCTGCCCGAACAGACATCGGAATGGGAGCGCAAAGGGCTGCCGGTATTGGCCTGCCTGGGCCTGACCTTCCTCTATCTGCTGGCTCCGTTGTTCTTCCTGACCCACGGCACCGCAATCAGTTGGGCGCTGGCGGGGTTGGCGACGTTGTTTGTCGGCCTGCGTCTGCAATCGCGCACGTTCCTGTTCACCGCGTTCGCCGTGCAGTTGCTCGGCGGTGCGTTGTTCCTGTTCCGGTTGCAAGGTTCGAGCGGTGAGTCCGGCGCGGTGTTCAGCGCGGGTTGGAGCGGATTGCTCAGCGCCTCCCTGATCGGCTTGGCGCTGATTGCCGGGATGTTGCTCGCCGCGCGTGATGAGATGGTGCGCAGCGATGTTCGATTGTTGCGCGGCTTGTCGGTGGTGTTGCTCGCCGGTCTGGTGCTGATCAATCTGGCGGTGCTGTTCGTGCTGCCGTGGCAGACCGCGAGTGCGGTGTGGGCGGCCAGTGGCTTGTTCATCATTTGGCTGAGCCTGTACCTCAGGCAGCGCGTGAGTTTTGTCTTCGGCCTGTTGTTGCAGGTGATTGGCGGCGCAGCGTTCCTGTTCGCCGGGCCGGACCTGCTCGGGCCACTGGCCAGCGAAGGGTTGAAACCTCTGGCCCACAGCGGCTTCTGGACGCCGCTGGTGTTGGGTCTGGCCGCGATGGTCGGGGCCTGGCGCTTGCAACTTGGCAACCATGCCTCGGCGTTCGATGTGCTGAGCTTGCAGCGTTTGTCCGAAGTGTTGCTGGTGTGGGGCGCGGGATGGTGGGCGCTGGCGTGGATCAGCGAAGTGCTGCGCTTTGCACCGCTGAATCTGCAAGCGACCTTGTTACTGGCGGTTGCGGCGCTGAGTGTGGCGCTGTGGACGGTGTTGGCGTTGCGCTTGAAATGGTCGTCGCTGGGCCTGCTTTGCACCTTGCTGATTCCCGCTGCCGCTCTGGTGCTGCTCGCCGCGTGGCAGTCGCGTTATCACCCGGCCACCAACTTCGGCTGGCTGGTGTGGACGGCCTTGTTCGTCGTGCATTTCGTCTCCCTGCGACGTCTGGCGCCGATGTTGCCGGCGCGCGCCCTGAGCACCGCGCATGTGCTCGGCTGCTGGCTTTTGATCGGTGTGCTGGCGCTGGAGCTGCGTTACGGTTTGCTGCTGTTGTCCGAGCAGTACAACGCCTGGCGGTGGTTGGGTTGGGCGATACTGCCGAGCCTGTATCTGGTGCTGATGGCGGCGCCACGCAATGGGCCATGGCCTGTTTCGGCGTATCCCCGTGAATACCGCTTCTACGCGGCGGCACCGTTGGCGCTGCTGATGCTCGGCTGGTTCTGGCTGGCGAATATTGTCAGCGACGGCATGGCCGAGCCGCTGCCCTATGTGCCGCTGATCAACCCGTTGGAGTTGGGTCTGCTGTTTGCGCTGTTTGGTGTCTATGTGTGGTCCCGCAGCGCCGTGACGCAACTGGCGATTCGCAAAGACTCCATAGAGCACGCCACGCAACTGATCGCCGGGGTCTCGCTGTTCGCGTTCTTCACCGCGCTGGTGATGCGCACCGCGCACCATTGGGGTGGTGTGCCGTTCGAGCTGGATGCGTTGCTTGAATCGATGCTGGTGCAGGCGGGGCTGTCCATCGTCTGGACCCTGATGGCGCTGAGCCTGATGATCGGCGGCCATCTGCGTCATCGCCGCGAAGTCTGGCTGATCGGCGCCGCGCTGATTGGCGTGGTGGTGGCCAAACTGTTCTTTGTCGAGCTGAGTAACCGTGGCGGCCTTGCGCGGATTGTGTCGTTTATCGGCGTCGGCGTGTTGCTGCTGGTGGTGGGCTATTTCGCGCCGCTGCCGCCCAAGCGCGTCGAGGCTGCGCGCCAAGGCGGAGCCGACGCTGAAAGGCCGGCCCCTGAAACCGAAGGAGTGTCGTCTTGAGTCAGAAGTTGAACCTGGGTTGGTTGGGCGCTGTTGCGCTGGGTGTGGCGCTGTCCGCCAGCGCTCAGGAAAAACCGACGGACTTCACCACGCAAGTGCCGTTGTCGGTGAGCGGCGAAGGGCCTTGGTATCGCCTCGAATTGCCTTTGAACGTGCAACTGAATGCGCGGCAAACGGACCTCAGCGATGTTCGCGTGTTTAACGCTGCCGGCGAGGCCCAGGCCTACGCCTTGGCTCGCGAGGCGGCGTCAACCCGGGAAAATCGCACGCTGACCGACGTGAAATGGTTCCCGCTGTACACCGCGGCGGACGCCACGGAGCGTGCGCCGGGCATCCGCGTGCAATCGAGCGCGAACGGCACCTTGGTCGAAGTGCAGCCGTCCAGTCAGCTGGAGGCGGGCGAAGAAGTGTTGCGTGGCTGGTTGCTCGACGCCAGCGGCATCAAGGCGCCTTTGCAGCAGTTGCTCCTCGACTGGACCAGCGAGCGCGATGGTTTTCAGCGTTTCACCATCGAGGCCAGCGACGACTTGCAGCATTGGCAGTCGTGGGGCGAAGGGCAGGTGGCACGGCTGACGTTTGCCGATGAGCGGGTCGAGCAGCATGAAGTCGGCTTGCCGGGGCAATCGGCGCGTTATCTGCGCTTGCTATGGAACTCACCGCAATCGGCACCGGCGCTGACATCGGCGCAGCTGCAAAGCGCGAACCCCCGCAGTCTGCCGCTGCCGTTGGTCTGGTCGCAGCCGCTGGCGGGCAGCAGCGTGAAGGCGGGTGAGTACACCTGGCAATTGCCGATGGGGCTGAATGTCGAGCGCGTGCAGATCGAGCTCAGTCAGCCCAACACCCTGGCGCCGGTGACGTTGTCCGGTCGTCGCGAAAGCAGCCTGCCATGGCAGCCGCTGACCAGCGGTTTGCTCTATCGCCTGACCCAGAATGGCCAGGACGTGGTGCAGAACGAATTGCAGCTGTCGGGACAGACCGTGCAGCAGTTGAAGCTGGTCGTGGATGAGCGCGGCGGTGGCCTGGGCGCTGAAGCGCCGACGGTGAAGTTTGCTGTGCGCTCGACGCAATTGGTGTTCCTGGCGCGCGGGGCCGGGCCTTATACGCTGGCGCTGGGGAGTGCGACGGTGAAGGCGGCGAACCTGCCGTTGTCGACGCTGATTCCCGATTACAGTGCGGATAAGTGGGTGGCGTTGGGCAAGGCTTCGCTGGAAGGCGGGGTGGTGGCAACACCGACATCGACAGTCACGTCGACTGCTCAGGTTGAAACCAACTGGAAGAAGTTCGGGTTATGGGCGGTGTTGCTGTTGAGCGTGCTGTTTCTCGCAGCGATGGCGTTCAGTTTGCTGCGCAAGCCCCCGGTAAAACCTTGAAGGCGGGTGCTTCGCACCCGATCGCCAGCAGGCTGGCTCCCACAGTTAATCGCATTCCCCTGTGGGAGCCAGTCTGCTGGCGATAGCGGTTTATCTGACGGTAAAGATGTCCGTTTAGAACTACGCTCAACCCCGCGCATGAACTCTATTGGGCGTATCACGTCTGATAGGAGGAAATGCGCCTCGACTCGCGTTAAACTGCGCGGGTTTTTAGCCCCCAATTCCACCGGAGCCTTCCATGTCCCGCGTTACCCTGAGTCGCTATTTGATTGAGCAGACCCGTAGCAACAACACCCCTGCCGATCTGCGTTTCCTGATCGAAGTGGTGGCGCGTGCTTGCAAGGAAATCAGCCACGCCGTGTCCAAGGGCGCCCTCGGCGGCGTTCTGGGCAGCATGGGCACTGAAAACGTCCAAGGCGAAGTGCAGAAGAAGCTTGATGTGATGTCCAACGACATCCTGCTCGAAGCCAACGAATGGGGCGGTCACCTGGCCGGCATGGCGTCCGAAGAAATGGACAATGCCTACCAGATCCCGGGCAAATACCCGAAAGGCGCGTACCTGCTGGTATTCGACCCACTGGACGGTTCGTCGAACATCGACATCAACGCGCCGGTCGGTACGATCTTCTCGGTGCTGCGTTGCCCGAACGAATACCTGACCCAGAACGAGCCTTTGAACGAAAAGGCCTTCCTGCAGCCAGGCACTCAGCAGGTTGCCGCCGGTTATGCGATTTACGGTCCACAGACCATGCTGGTGCTGACCCTGGGCAATGGCGTAAAGGGCTTTACCCTGGACCGCGAAATGGGCAGCTTCGTGCTGACCCATGAAGACATCACGATCCCTGAGTCCACGCAGGAATTCGCGATCAACTCGTCAAACCAGCGTCACTGGGAAGCGCCGGTCCAACGTTACGTCGGCGAATTGCTGGCGGGCGATGAAGGCCCGCTGAAAAAGAACTACAACATGCGCTGGGTCGCCGCGATGGTTGCCGACGTGCACCGTATCCTGACCCGTGGCGGTCTGTTCATGTACCCGCGCGACAGCCGCGAACCGTCGAAGCCGGGCAAACTGCGTCTGATGTACGAAGCCAACCCGATGTCGTTCCTGGTTGAGCAGGCTGGCGGCGCCTCCACCGATGGCCATCAGCGCATCCTCGACATCAAGCCTGACGGCTTGCACCAGCGTGTCGCGGTGTTCCTCGGTTCGAAAGAAGAAGTCGAACGCGTCACGGCTTATCACAAGGAATAAACCATGACCGCGCCCTGGCAGCCGTTGCTCGAATGGTGGTTCGGAACCCTCGAATCCCCCCACGAGATAGCGGCTGACAAGGGCAAGTTGTGGTTCGGCAAGCGCGACAGCCAGGACCTCGAAGCGCAGACGCGTTTCGGGGACTGGGTCGAGCAGGCACTGGCCGGCGGATTGACTGACTGGGCGCAACGCCCCGAAGGTTGGCTGGCCCTGGTGCTGCTGCTCGATCAACTCCCGCGAATGATCTTTCGCGACACTCCCAAATCCTTTTCAGGTGATCTCAGGGCTCAGGCACTGGTGGAGCAAGGTATTGCGGCGGATTTCGATCGGAAGTTGCGGCCGATTCAGCGGGTGTTTATCTACCTGGTGTTTGAGCATTGCGAGCATCTGGCGGTGCAGAACGAGGCGGTTTCGCGCTATATCGATCTGGTTGCACAGCAGCCGGAGGCCGATCGGAAACTGTTTACCGACTATCTGAACTATGCCGAGAAGCATCAGCGGGTGATTGCGCGGTTTGGGCGGTTTCCGCACAGGAATGCGGTGTTGGGGCGGGCGTCTACGGCTGAGGAGTTGGCGTTTCTTTCCGGGCCTGGGTCCAGGTTTTAGATTTTCCTTGCGGCTGATGCCGTCATCGCCAGCAGGCTGGCTCCCACATTGGGTTTGTGTCGTTCACACATCCCTGTGGGAGCCAGCCTGCTGGCGATGGGGCCAGTGAAAGCAGCTTAAATCCGGAAGCTGCCAACCAACTGCTTCAACCGCGCCGCCTGCTGCTCAAGATCCGCACACGCACGCAACGTCGACTGCAAGTTCTCCACGCCTTCCTGGTTCAACGTGTTGATCTCGGTGATGTCGACGTTGATCGACTCCACCACCGCCGTCTGCTCTTCCGTCGCGGTCGCCACGGACTGGTTCATCCCGTCGATTTCACCAATACGCTGGGTCACGCTGCCCAGACGCTCACCGGCCTGGTTGGCGATGCCGACGCTGCTTTCGCTCTGGCGCTGGCTGTCGGTCATGGTGCTCACCGCTTCCCGGGCGCCGACTTGCAGCTCTTCGATCATCTTCTGCACTTGCTGCGCCGAATCCTGAGTCCGGTGGGCGAGGTTGCGCACCTCGTCCGCGACCACGGCAAAACCACGGCCGGCTTCACCGGCACGGGCCGCTTCGATGGCCGCGTTCAAGGCCAGCAAGTTGGTCTGCTGCGAGATGCTGGTGATCACTTCCAGAATCTGCCCGATGTTCACGGTGTTGCTGTTGAGCGTTTCGATGTTGCCGCACGAATCGCTGATTTTCGCCGAGAGCTGCTGCATCGCAGCGATGGTTTTATCCACCACTTGCTGACCGTCTTCGGCCAGCGCACGGGCGTCGCTCGAATGCTGGGAGGCGAGGGCGGCGTTCTGGGCGATTTCCTGGGCGGCGGCGCCCAGTTCGTTAATCGCGGCTGCCACGCTGCTGGTGCGCGAGGCTTGCTGATCGGAGTTGAACATCGATGAGTTCGAAGCCGCCACCACACGCAGCGCCACTTCGTTGACCTGGCCGGTGGCCGAGGACACTTCGCGAATCGAGGTGTGAATACGTTCCACGAAGCGGTTGAACGAGGTGCCCAGTGCGCCGAATTCGTCCTGGCCGTGAATGGTCAGGCGTTTGGTCAGGTCACCTTCACCTTCGGCGATGTCATGCATGGCGCGGCCCATGGTCAGCAGCGGCTGCATCAGGAAGCTGATCAGCATGCCCAGCAGCGCGATGATGATGACCACGGCGATGACCATGGCGATGATCGCCGAGGTGCGGAATTCGCTGAGCATCGAGAACGCGGTGTCCTGGTCCAGCACCAGTGCCACGTACCAGTCGGCCGAAGGCACACCGTTGACGTGGGTAAAGGAGATGAACTGGGTCTTGCCGTCGAGCTCGACTTCTTTCATGCCCGGGCTAACTTTCGGTGCGCCATTCGGGTAGGCCTCGGCGAGGCTTTTGAGCACCAGTTTGCTGTCCGGGTGGATCAGGATCTTGCCGTCGGCGCTGACGATGAACGCGTGGCCGTGACCGCCGAAGTTCAACGAGTTGATGATCGCGCTGACGCTCGACAGGTCGATGTCCGCACCGGCGACGCCGATCATCTGGCTCTGATGCTGCACCGGCGTGGCCACGGTGATCACCAGTTTGCCCGACGACGCGGCGATATAAGGTTCGGTGACGATGGTCTGTTGCGCGCTGTTGGCCGCCTTGTACCAGCCACGGGCGCGTGGATCGTAGTCTGCCGCACGATTGCCCGCCGGGACCGAGAACATCACGCCGTCAGTGCCACCGAAGTAGCTCAGCTGGAAGTTGCCGGTGTAGGCCGGCAAGTCGATGGCGCGCTTGAGGCTGGCGGGTGCGCTGCCGTCCACGGCAATCTGCTGGGACAACGATTGCAGCAACTGGATGCGGCTTTCCAGCCAGGTCTGGATGTTGCTGGTGGTCAGGCTGCCGAGTTCCTGCATCGAGGACTCGGTACTGCTGCGCAAGGTCTGGCGCTGGCGGTAGTCGTTGAACAGGATAAAGCAGGCGAACGCAACGGCGACCACGAGGGCGGCTGCCAGCAGGATCTTGTGGCTGAATTTCATGTTTCTGGTCATTAAGTGCACTACCGCGGAGGGGCTGGTCAGCGAGGGGCGTCAATTTGCCACAGTCGAGGGCTTTGCGCTGCTTCTATGTCGACTGGCCAGCGCCAAAGATTAGGCGTCTTTTTGCGAAAACCGATGAAATACTCAACGGCGCAGGAAAGTCGCTGATTTTTCGGAAAAAGGCAGACGAGCGGCCCGATAAATAGCCGGGCAGTCGGGGAACCAGATGGGGGTTTTCTCTTCTAAGCTTCTGCTTGGCAGCCATGCCATTCCCCCTTCGCCCCAGGAGCTACACCATGTCGCTGCGTTCTATCGCCCTGCTCTCGTTCTGCGTGTTGTTGGCCGCATGCAGCAAGGTCAATCAGGAAAACTATTCGAAACTGTCGGCCGGCATGCCCAAGGCAGAGGTTGAAGCTCTGTTGGGTAAGGCCACTGATTGCTCGGGTGCGCTCGGTATGTCCAGTTGCACTTGGGGTGACAAGAACAGCTTTATCAGCGTGCAGTACGCCGGTGACAAAGTACTGATGTTTTCCGGCCAAGGCCTGAAGTAATCCGGGGCGATGCGCCCACGGGAGAAAAACAATGAAGCGGTTATTGATACTCCTTTTTGCCGGCCTGGTATTGGCCGGCTGCGCCACTTCTGGCACAGATCCGTTGGCGCCGAAAACCGTCAACAGCGTCAATCTCAAGAAATACCAGGGCACCTGGTACGAGTTGGCCCGCCTGCCGATGTATTTCCAACGCAACTGCGCACAATCCGAAGCCCATTACACGCTCAAGCCTGACGGCAACGTGCTGGTGCTGAACCGCTGCCTGACGGCGGACTGGCAATGGGAAGAGGCCAAGGGCACGGCTTATCCACAAGTGCCGGGCAAGACCGACAAGTTGTGGGTCGAGTTCGATACCTGGTTCTCGCGCTTGCTGCCGGGTGTGGCGAAGGGGGAATACTGGGTGCTGTACGTCAGCGACGATTACAAGACCGCCATCGTCGGTGACCCGAGCCGCAAGTACCTGTGGCTGCTGTCGCGGACGCCGACGGTCAACGGTGTCGTGCGTGAAGAACTGCTGAGCAAGGCGCGTCAGCAGGGCTATGACACCACGCGGCTGATCTGGCGCGCGTCGGATACGCAGATGGCCAAAACCTCAAATTAACGGCCACTGAAGATTAAAACTGTGGGAGCGAGCCTGCTCGCGATAGCGGACTGTCAGTCAACATCCTTGTTGAAGCTGATGGCCCTATCGCTAGCAGGCTAGCTCCCACATTTATTTTGTGTCAGCCGAGGAGGTCGCGCAGGACTTGGGTGAACGCCCGATTGCTTTCTTGTTCTGCGGCATGACGCCCGTCACGCACAACCCACTGGCCATTGACCAGCACATCCCGCACCTGGCGATCACCACCGGCAAACAGCCAACGATTGAGAATCCCGTCACCGCTGGCCGTTGCCAGGTATGGATCGTTGCCGTCCAGTACCAGCCAATCCGCGCGTTTGCCAACTTCCAACGCACCGATCGGCTGCCCCAGCGCCTGAGCGCCGCCATCCAGCGCAGCGTCATACAGCGTGCGGCCGACCATCGGCTGATCCGCGCCATACAGCCGATTACGCCGCTGATCGCGCAGACGCTGGCCGTATTCCAGCCAACGCAGTTCTTCCACCACGCTCAATGACACATGGCTGTCGGACCCGATACCCATGCGTCCACCCTGCGCGAGGAAATCCACCGCCGGGAAAATCCCGTCGCCGAGGTTGGCTTCGGTGGTCAGGCACAGACCGGCGATGGCGCGACTCTTGGCCATCAGCGTGACTTCTTCCGGGTTGGCGTGGGTCGCGTGGACCAGGCACCAGCGCTGGTCGACCTCGGTGTTTTCGTACAGCCATTGCAGTGGACGACGGCCGCTCCAGCTCAGGCAGTCATCGACTTCCTTCTGCTGTTCGGCGATATGAATGTGCACCGGGCATTGCTTGTCGCTGGCCGCCAGCACTTCGCTGATCTGCTGCGGTGTGACCGCGCGCAACGAGTGGAAACACAGGCCCAGCGACTGCGCCGGTTGCTGCGCCAGGATCGGCTGCAAACGCGACTGAAGCGTGAGGTAGTTCTCGGTGCTGTTGATGAAGCGGCGCTGGCCGTCGTTCGGCGCCTGGCCGCCGAAACCGGAATGGCTGTAAAGCACCGGAAGCAAGGTCAGACCGATACCGGCGGAACTGGCGGCCTGGCTGATGCGCAGCGCCAGTTCGGCCGGATCAGCGTAAGGCTGGCCATTGGTGTCGTGATGCACATAATGAAATTCCGCGACCGAGGTGTAACCGGCCTTGAGCATTTCGATGTACAGCTGACGAGCAATGACGCCGAGTTGATCCGGGCTGATTTTTCCGACGAGGCGATACATCAAATCGCGCCAGGTCCAGAAACTGTCATTCGGATTACCCGCCACTTCCGCCAGTCCGGCCATGGCCCGCTGGAAGGCGTGGGAATGCAAATTCGGCATCCCCGGCAGCAGCGGACCGCTCAGCCGTTCGGCGCCATCTGCGTGGGAATCGGCCTGGATATGGGTCAACACGCCCTCGGCGCTGACCTCAAGACGTACATTGTTGGCCCATCCACTAGGCAGCAGCGCGCGTTCGGCAAAGAAGGCGGACATGGTTCAGCACCCCATCGTGTGTTATTTGTATATACATATACAGACGTTTGCCTGCTCGGTAAACTCCGGCAAGCTAGCAACCTCTCTTCAACGAACAAGGATTAACCGTGCCGACTCCGCCTGCAGTGTCACCGTTGGCCGCGAACATGGGCGACAGTCCGGCGCCCTTGTACGCCCGCGTCAAACAGATGATTACCCAGCAAATCGACAGTGGAAACTGGCCGCCGCACTACCGCGTTCCGTCGGAAAGCGAGCTGGTCAACCAACTCGGTTTTAGCCGTATGACCATCAACCGCGCCCTGCGCGAGATGACTGCCGACGGTCTGCTGGTGCGCATGCAAGGTGTCGGTACTTTTGTCGCCGAACCGAAAAGCCAGTCCGCGCTGTTTGAAGTGCACAACATCGCCGACGAAATCGCCTCCCGTGGTCATCGCCATACCTGCAAGGTGATCACCCTCGAAGAAGAGGCCGCCGGTTCCGAGCGCGCTTTGGCGCTGGACATGCGCGAAGGCCAGAGGGTTTTCCATTCGCTGATCGTGCATTTCGAAAACGACATTCCGGTGCAAATCGAAGACCGTTTCGTCAACGCGCTGGTGGCGCCGGACTACCTCAAGCAGGACTTCACCCTGCAAACGCCTTATGCCTATCTGAACCAGGTCGCGCCGCTGACCGAAGGCGAGCACGTGGTCGAGGCGATTCTGGCCGAGGCCTCCGAATGCAAATTGCTGCAGATTGAAAAGGGCGAGCCGTGCCTGCTGATTCGTCGCCGCACCTGGTCCGGCCGTCAGCCGGTGACCGCCGCCCGTTTGATCCACCCTGGTTCCCGTCATCGTCTGGAAGGTCGGTTTCATAAATGAATCAAACGAAGGTTTTACGCGCCAAAGATTACCCGCGCATGCCGTGGAAAAACGGCGGCGGCAGCACCGAAGAAATCGCCCGTGATGGAGGTGCCGGCCTTGAGGGTTTCGGCTGGCGCCTGTCGATTGCCGATATCGGCGAGTCTGGCGGCTTCTCAATGTTCGCTGGTTACGAGCGCGTGATTACCGTGCTGCAAGGCGATGGCATGACCTTGCGCGTCGATGGCCAGGACACCCATCCGTTGTTACCGTTGGAGCCGTTTGCTTTCAGCGGTGAGAGCCAGGTTGCGTGCACATTGCTCGGTGGACCGATTCGCGACTTCAACCTGATTTATACGCCGCAGCGTTACGACGCTCGGTTGCAGTGGCTGGACGGCGAGCAGCGGTTTTTCAGCTCGGCAGGCACCGTGCTCGTATTTAGTGTCACCGACGAGCTTGAAGTGAAGGTCGGTAACAGCGCCTCACAACTCGGTCGCCATGATTGCCTGCAACTCGACGGTTACACCGGCCTGCTGGAAGTCTCCGTCAGTGGCCAATGCTGTGTGATCGAGCTGACCGCACGCTGATTAACTGCTGAAGAAATCTAATGTGGCGAGGGGATTTATCCCCGTTGGGCTGCGCAGCAGACCTTTTTTTGGGGCTGCTACGCAGCCCAACGGGGATAAATCCCCTCGCCACAAAAGCAGCCTTCTACCCGTGTTCCCCATCGCGCACCACTTTGTTACCGAACGCCCCAGCGTGGCGCAAAACCTCGCTCAAGTTACAGCTGCCTCCCCTCCGCAAAATTCCCCGGCAAAAATTTCATCTTCGTCTAAACCCTTGATCCAAGGGCCTTCCAGCGTTCCAAAAACGTTTCTTGAACACCCATCCAATAAGTTGGCCGCTTGATTGCATATGCTTGTATGTACAAGTAAAGACGTATGCGTATGAGTCGACCGAGACTCCTCGCAAACGTCCACTGATTCGCTTGTGGCGCAACAGTGCGCACAGGCTGGCTTACCCACCGCCAGGGTTGGTTTGGATTGATCGCTGAGGAGTCTTTTTCGTGACTGACAATACCCAGAAACCTACAAAGTATCGTGACGTTGAAATCCGTGCCGCGCGCGGTAACAAGCTGACCGCCAAGAGCTGGCTGACCGAAGCGCCGCTGCGCATGCTGATGAACAACCTCGACCCGGAAGTTGCCGAGAACCCTAAAGAACTGGTGGTTTACGGTGGTATCGGTCGTGCGGCACGTAACTGGGAATGCTACGACAAGATCGTCGAGAGTCTGACCAACCTGAACGACGACGAGACCCTGCTGGTGCAATCCGGCAAGCCGGTCGGCGTGTTCAAGACCCACACCAATGCCCCGCGCGTGTTGATTGCCAACTCCAACCTAGTGCCACACTGGGCGAGCTGGGAACACTTCAACGAACTCGACGCCAAAGGCCTGGCCATGTATGGCCAGATGACCGCCGGCAGCTGGATCTACATCGGCAGCCAGGGCATCGTCCAGGGCACTTACGAAACCTTCGTCGAAGCCGGTCGCCAACACTACAACGATGACCTGAAAGGTCGTTGGGTCCTGACCGCAGGCCTCGGCGGCATGGGCGGCGCTCAACCTCTGGCGGCAACGCTGGCCGGCGCGTGCTCGCTGAACATCGAATGCCAGCAGGTGAGCATCGATTTCCGTCTGAACAGCCGTTATGTCGACGAACAAGCCACCGACCTCGACGACGCGCTGGCCCGCATCGAAAAATACACCAAGGAAGGCAAGGCGATTTCCATCGCCCTGCTGGGCAACGCGGCGGAAATCCTGCCGGAACTGGTCAAGCGCGGCGTGCGCCCGGACATGGTCACCGACCAGACCAGCGCCCACGACCCGCTCAACGGTTACCTGCCGGCCGGCTGGACCTGGGAAGAGTACCGCGCTCGCGCCAAGACCGAGCCTGCTGCCGTGGTCAAAGCCGCCAAGCAATCCATGGCCGTGCACGTTAAAGCGATGCTCGAATTCCAGAAAATGGGCATTCCGACCTTCGACTACGGCAACAACATCCGTCAGATGGCGCAAGAAGAAGGCGTGGAAAACGCCTTCGATTTCCCAGGCTTTGTACCGGCTTACATCCGTCCACTGTTCTGCCGTGGCATCGGTCCATTCCGTTGGGCTGCGCTGTCGGGTAACGCCGAAGACATCTACAAAACCGACGCCAAGGTCAAAGAACTGATCCCGGACGACGCCCACCTGCACAACTGGCTGGACATGGCCCGCGAGCGCATCAGCTTCCAGGGTCTGCCGGCACGTATCTGCTGGGTTGGCCTGGGCCTGCGCGCCAAGCTGGGTCTGGCGTTCAACGAAATGGTCCGTAGCGGCGAGTTGTCCGCGCCAATCGTGATCGGTCGTGACCACCTGGACTCCGGTTCGGTCGCCAGCCCGAACCGCGAAACCGAATCGATGCAGGACGGTTCCGATGCTGTGTCCGACTGGCCACTGCTCAACGCTCTGCTGAACACCGCGAGCGGCGCGACCTGGGTTTCCCTGCACCACGGCGGCGGCGTCGGCATGGGCTTCTCCCAGCACTCGGGCATGGTCATTGTCTGCGACGGTACTGACGAAGCGGCCGAGCGGATCGCTCGCGTCCTGCACAACGACCCGGCCACCGGTGTCATGCGTCACGCCGATGCGGGTTACCAGATCGCAATCGACTGCGCCAAGGAACAGGGCCTGAACCTGCCGATGATTACCGGTAAATAAACCAATACCCAGTAGGAGCCGGCTTGCTGGCGATTCAGGCACCCCGATGTGTCAGGCAAACCGCCATTGTCGGAGCGCCGCCCGCAGCAAGCCGGGTCCTACAGGGGTTGCACCAACCCAGAATAACAATCCACAGAGGTTGAATCATGGCTGTTAACAACGATCGTGCAGGCAGTAAACCGTTGATCGAGACACGTTCGATCGACTACATCCCGGAAGCGGAAAGACACGGTCGTCTGTTAAGCCAGTTCACCCTGTGGATGGGTGCCAACCTGCAAATCACCGCGATTGTGACCGGCGCTCTGGCCGTCGTACTGGGCGGTGACGTGTTCTGGTCGTTGATCGGTTTGCTGATCGGGCAACTGATCGGCGGTGGCGTGATGGCGCTGCATGCCGCGCAAGGGCCCAAGCTAGGCCTGCCGCAGATGATCTCCAGCCGCGTGCAGTTCGGCGTGTATGGCGCGGCCATCCCGATCGTGCTGGTGTGTCTGATGTACCTCGGCTTTACCGCAACGGGAACCGTGCTTTCCGGCCAGGCGCTGGGCCAGTTGTTTGGCGTCAGCGACAGCGTCGGCATCCTGATCTTCGCCAGCGTCATCGTGCTGGTCACGGTGCTCGGTTATCGGGTGATCCACTGGATCGGCCGTGTTGCCAGTGTCATTGGCGTGATTGCCTTCGTTTACCTGTTCAGCCGTCTGATGAGCCAGGTTGATGTTGGCGCACTGTTGCAAATCCGCCATTTCAGCTGGAGCAGTTTCTTGCTCGCGGTGTCGCTCGCGGCGTCCTGGCAGATCGCTTTCGGCCCTTACGTGGCTGACTACTCTCGCTACCTGCCGAGCAAGATTTCCTCGGTGAAAACGTTTTTTGCCGCAGGCGCAGGTTCGGTCATTGGTGCGCAGGTAGCGATGGTCCTCGGCGTGTTCGCTGCGGCATCGGCCAACGGCCAATTCGCCGGGCACGAAGTGGCCTATATCGTAGGTTTGGGCGGTACCGGTGCCACCGCTGCGCTGCTGTATTTCAGCATCGCGTTCGGCAAGGTCACCATCTCCACGCTGAACTCCTACGGCAGCTTCATGTGCATTGCGACCATCATCAGCGGTTTCCGTGGTGAGCTGAAGGTCACGCGCTTGCAGCGTCTGGTCTTCGTGCTGGTTATCGTCGGTGCTGCGACCCTGATGGCGTTGCTCGGTCAGCACTCGTTCCTCGGTGCGTTCAAGTCGTTCATCCTGTTCCTGCTGGCGTTCTTTACGCCATGGAGCGCGATCAACCTGGTGGACTACTACTGCATCACTCGCGAGCGCTATGACGTGCCGGCGCTGGCCGATCCGAAGGGTCGGTACGGTCGTTGGAACGCCCTCGGTATCAGCGTTTATGTCTTCGGTGTACTGGTACAACTGCCGTTCATCGCTACCAAGTTCTATACAGGTCCGCTGGTAGAAGTCCTGGGTGGTGTGGATATTTCCTGGATCATCGGTCTGGTGATTCCCGCAGCCCTGTATTACGTGTGCGCGAAAAAATGGCACGGCTCGGTACCCGATCACCTGATTCTGCCGGTCGAGCAGGACAGCGTTGTACAACAAAAAACAAGTGGGGCTGGTCGCGCTGCGGCGCAGGCCTGATTGGACGTGGACAGGGCCGGATGCCTCTTGACTGCCGTAAGCCAATTCATGATTAGGAGCGTCACTACAATGAAATCGAACAAGACCCTGCTGACCACATTGCTTTCCGTGGGCCTGCTCGCCAGCGCCGGCGCCACTCAGGCTGCCGGTTGGTGTGAGTCGGGCAAACCGGTGAAGTTTGCCGGCCTGAACTGGGAAAGCGGCATGCTGCTGACCGACGTGATGCAAATCGTGTTGGAGAAGGGCTACGACTGCAAGACTGACAGCCTGCCGGGCAACTCCATCACCATGGAAAACGCCCTGAGCAGCAACGACATTCAAGTGTTCGCCGAAGAGTGGGTCGGCCGCAGCGAAGTCTGGAACAAGGCCGAGAAGGCCGGCAAGGTTGTCGGTGTCGGCGCTCCGGTCGTTGGCGCAATCGAAGGCTGGTACGTGCCACGCTACGTGATCGAAGGCGACGCCAAGCGCAAGCTGGAGCCCAAGGCCCCGGATCTGAAAGCAATCGCCGATCTGGGCAAATACGCGGCCGTGTTCAAGGACCAGGAAGAGCCCTCCAAGGGCCGTTTCTACAACTGCCCGGCCGGCTGGACCTGTGAACTCGACAACAGCGAAATGCTGAAAAGCTACGGCCTGGAAAGCACCTACACCAACTTCCGCCCAGGCACCGGCCCGGCGCTGGATGCCGCGGTGCTGTCGAGCTACAAGCGTGGCGAGCCGATCCTGTTCTACTACTGGTCGCCAACCCCGCTGATGGGCCAGGTCGATCTGGTCAAGCTTGAAGAAAAACCAGGCGTGGATAAAAGCGTGACCATCAAGGTCGGCCTGTCCAAGACGTTCCACGAGCAAGCCCCGGAACTGGTGGCGGTGCTGGAAAAGGTCAACCTGCCGATCGACCTGCTCAACCAGAACCTCGGGCGTATGGCCAAAGAGCGGATCGAGTCGCCAAAACTGGCCAAGATCTTCTTGAAGGAACATCCTGAAGTCTGGCACGCATGGGTGAGCGAAGACGCAGCCAAGAAAATCGACGCGGCCTTGTAGGTTGAGCCTCTCCGACTGCCGGCGACGGCAGTCGGACGCTTGATCGCAACCCCTTGATTGAGAGTCTCTTATGTTTCCCGAAAGCTTTACCTTTTCCATCGCCGACTGGGTCAACGGTTGGGTCGATTCGCTGGTCACCAACTACGGCGACGTGTTCCGGCAAATCTCCGACACCCTGTTGTGGGCCATCGTCAATCTTGAAGGGCTGCTGCGTGCGGCGCCCTGGTGGCTGATGCTGGCCATCGTGGCGGGCGTTGCCTGGCACGCGACCCGCAAAGTGGTGACCACGGCGGTCATCGTCGGCCTGCTTTTCCTGGTGGGTGCGGTCGGCCTCTGGGACAAGCTGATGCAGACCCTGGCGCTGATGATGGTGGCCACGGTCATTTCGGTGCTGATCGGCATCCCGCTGGGCATTCTCTCGGCACGCAGCAATCGCCTGCGTTCGGTGCTGATGCCGTTGCTGGACATCATGCAGACCATGCCGAGTTTCGTGTACCTGATCCCGGTGCTGATGCTGTTTGGCCTGGGCAAGGTGCCGGCGATTTTCGCCACCGTGATCTACGCTGCACCACCGCTGATCCGCCTGACTGATCTGGGCATTCGCCAGGTTGACGGTGAAGTGATGGAAGCGATCAACGCCTTCGGTGCCAACCGCTGGCAGCAACTGTTTGGCGTGCAACTGCCGCTGGCCCTGCCGAGCATCATGGCCGGGATCAACCAGACCACCATGATGGCCCTGTCGATGGTGGTGATTGCCTCGATGATTGGTGCCCGTGGTCTGGGTGAAGACGTGTTGGTGGGGATTCAGACCCTCAACGTCGGACGTGGCCTGGAAGCCGGTCTGGCGATCGTGATTCTGGCAGTGGTCATCGACCGCATTACTCAGGCGTATGGTCGGCCACGGCATGAGGTGAGCAAATGAACAACGAAGCCATCAGCAAAATCGAAGTCAAAAACGTCTTCAAGATTTTCGGCAACCGTTCCAAGGAAGCGCTGGGCATGATTAGCCAGGGCAAGACCAAGGATCAGGTACTGGCCGAAACCGGCTGCGTGGTCGGCGTGAACGACCTGTCGTTGAGCATCGGCACCGGAGAAATCTTCGTGATCATGGGCCTGTCGGGTTCCGGCAAATCGACCCTGGTGCGCCACTTCAACCGCCTGATCGACCCGACCAGCGGCGCGATCCTGGTGGATGGCGTGGACATCCTGCAATACGACATGGAAGCCCTGCGCGAATTTCGCCGGCACAAGATCAGCATGGTGTTCCAGAGCTTCGGCCTGCTGCCACACAAGACCGTGGTGGACAACGTCGCCTACGGCTTGAAAGTGCGTGGCGAGAGCAAGCAAATGTGCTCCGAGCGCGCGCTGCACTGGATCAACACCGTGGGCCTGAAGGGCTACGAAAACAAATACCCGCACCAGCTCTCGGGCGGTATGCGTCAGCGTGTGGGCCTGGCCCGCGCCTTGGCGGCCGACACCGACATCATCTTGATGGACGAAGCGTTCAGCGCCCTCGACCCGCTGATCCGCGCGGAGATGCAGGACCAGTTGCTGGAACTGCAAAAGACCCTGCACAAGACCATCGTCTTCATTACCCACGACCTCGATGAGGCCGTGCGCATCGGCAATCGCATTGCGATCCTCAAGGATGGGCGACTGATTCAGGTCGGCACGCCGAGGGAGATCCTGCATTCGCCGGCGGATGAGTATGTTGACCGGTTTGTGCAGCGACGCGCGGCGGTGGTTTAAAGAGATTTGCGGCGGGACCGCTTTTGTGGCGAGGGAGCTTGCTCCCGCTCGAGCGCGTAGCGGTCGCAAAAATTTGGGGCCGCTACGCAGCCCAGCGGGAGCAAGCTCCCTCGCCACAGGTGTCACATGTCCATGAATTTTGTATGAGGCTCCATATGTCCCAGGCTGAAAAAATCGTTATCGCCGACGCCCCGTTGCGTTGGCAGGATGTGGTTGCCGTCGCCCGTCATGGCGCACAGCTTGAGCTGTCGGCCCAGGCCTGGGCGCGGATCGATAGTGCCCAGGCCATCGTCCAGCGCATCGTCGCCAGCGGCGAGCGGGCCTACGGCGTCAACACCGGCCTGGGCGCGTTGTGCAACGTCTCGCTCAAAGACGAACAGCTCAGCCAACTGTCGCGCAACACCTTGCTCAGCCACGCCTGTGGCGTTGGCGCACCACTGGCCGACGAGCAGACCCGCGCGATTCTCTGCGCAGCGATCCTGAATTACAGCCAAGGCAAATCCGGCATTCATCGCCGGGTCGTCGAAGCCCTGCTGGCACTGCTCAATCGCGGTATCACCCCGCAAGTGCCGTCCCAGGGTTCGGTGGGTTACCTGACCCACATGGCCCACATCAGCATCGCGCTGTTGGGTGTCGGCAATGTGAGTTATCGCGGGCAGATCGTTTCTGCACAGCAAGCCTTGGCTGAAGAAGGTCTGCAACCGGTTCAGTTGGGTGCCAAAGATGGCTTGTGCCTGGTCAACGGTACGCCGTGCATGTCCGGCCTCAGCTGTCTGG
This sequence comes from Pseudomonas sp. LBUM1663, assembly GCF_059695905.1. Lineage (NCBI taxonomy): Bacteria > Pseudomonadati > Pseudomonadota > Gammaproteobacteria > Pseudomonadales > Pseudomonadaceae > Pseudomonas > Pseudomonas sp. LBUM1663. The sequence continues at coordinate 366,515 of NZ_CP166792.1, forward strand.
CAATTGCCGATGCGACGCGCCTGGTGCAATGGGCCGACGTGATCGGCGCCATGAGCTTCGAAGCCCAGCGTGGCCAGATCGCGGCGTTCGATGCCGAGATCATCGCGCTCAAACCGCACCCGGGCATGCAGCAGGTCGGAATCAACCTGCGGGCGTTGCTGGATGGCAGTGATGTGATTGCGTCGAGCAAAGGCATTCGCACGCAGGATGCGCTGAGCATCCGTTCGATCCCGCAAGTCCACGGTGCTGCACGGGATCAACTGGCGCACGCGATCCAACAGATCGAAACCGAACTCAACGGCTGCACCGACAACCCATTGCTGCTGGGCACGCCGGACAACTTTCGTGTCATGTCCCAGGCCAACCCGCACGGCCAATCTGTGGCCATGGCGGCGGATTTGCTGGCGATTGCCATGGCCGAAATCGGCTCCATCGCCGAGCGTCGCCTGGACCGCCTGATCAACCCGCACGTCAGCGGCCTGCCGGCCTTTCTGGTGGCGAATCCCGGGGTCAATTCCGGGATGATGATCGTCCAGTACGTCGCCGCTTCGCTGTGTGCGGAAAATCGCCAGTTGGCGCAACCGGCCGTGCTCGACAACTATGTCACCTCGGGCCTGCAGGAAGACCACTTGAGCATGGGCACCAACGCGGCGCTGAAGCTGCATCGCGCCCTGGAAAACTGCACGCAGATCCTCGCCATCGAGTACCTGCTGGCGGCGCAGGCGTTTGAATTTCTCAAGGAACAACGTTTCGGCGCAGGCACCGATGCCGCGTGGCGTCTGCTGCGCGAACGCGTCCCGGCCTACGACCAGGACCGCTGGCTGGCGCCGGACATTGCCGCCGCTGCCGGCGTGTTGAAAGACTCGAATTTGCTGCACAAGGCTTTACCGAACCTCAACTGATTCCACATCAAACCAGCGTGCCAAGGCGCCAGCCCCCCACAAGGTGGGAAGCGACGGACAACGGACATCTCCGGAGCGTCTGGTTAGTTAATAACAAACTCTCAAAAGGAGCTCAAAATGACTGCGCTAAACCTGATTCCCGGCCAACTGAGCCTTGCCCAACTGCGTGATATCTATCAGCAGCCGGTCAAAATCACCCTCGACAACAGCGCCTCGGCCCAGATCGAAGCCAGCGTTGCCTGCGTGGAACAGATCCTCGCCGAGAACCGCACCGCCTACGGCATCAATACCGGTTTCGGCCTGCTGGCTTCGACCCGCATCGCCAGCGAAGACCTGGAAAACCTGCAGCGCTCGCTGGTGTTGTCCCATGCTGCCGGTGTCGGCGAGCCGATCAGCGATGCGCTGGTGCGGTTGGTCATGGTGCTCAAGGTCAACAGCCTGAGCCGTGGTTTCTCCGGCATTCGTCGCGTGGTGATCGACGCGCTGATCGCCCTGATCAACGCCGAGGTTTACCCGCACATTCCGTTGAAAGGTTCGGTCGGTGCCTCCGGCGATTTGGCGCCTTTGGCCCACATGTCGCTGGTCCTGCTGGGCGAAGGCAAGGCTCGCTACAAAGGCGAGTGGATGGAAGCCACTGAAGCATTGAAAATCGCCGGCCTGACCCCGCTGACCCTGGCTGCCAAAGAAGGTCTGGCGCTGCTCAACGGTACTCAGGTTTCCACCGCCTACGCGCTGCGTGGATTGTTCGAAGGCGAAGACCTGTTCGCCGGTGCCGTGGCGATTGGTGCCCTGACGGTCGAAGCCGTACTGGGCTCGCGCTCGCCGTTCGATGCGCGCATCCACGCCGCCCGTGGCCAGAAAGGCCAGATCGATGCCGCTGCCGCTTACCGCGATCTGCTGGGCGAGCGCAGTGAAGTGTCCGACTCGCACCAGAACTGCGAAAAGGTCCAGGATCCGTACTCCCTGCGCTGCCAGCCACAAGTCATGGGCGCTTGCCTGACTCAATTCCGTCAGGCCGCCGAAGTGCTGGCTGTCGAGGCCAACGCGGTTTCCGACAACCCGTTGGTCTTCGCCGCTGAAGGCGATGTGATCTCCGGCGGTAACTTCCACGCCGAACCGGTGGCCATGGCCGCTGACAACATGGCCCTGGCCATCGCTGAAATCGGTTCCCTGAGCGAACGCCGCATCTCGCTGATGATGGACAAGCACATGTCGCAACTGCCGCCGTTCCTGGTGGCCAATGGCGGCGTGAACTCCGGTTTCATGATCGCCCAGGTGACCGCTGCGGCACTGGCCAGCGAGAACAAGGCGTTGTCCCATCCGCATTCGGTGGACAGCCTGCCGACTTCCGCGAACCAGGAAGACCACGTGTCCATGGCGCCGGCTGCCGGCAAGCGCTTGTGGGAAATGGCCGAAAACACCCGCGGTGTTTTGGCGGTGGAATGGTTGGCTGCGGTTCAGGGGCTGGATTTGCGTGAAGGTCTGAAGACTTCGGCGAAGCTGGAAAAGGCTCGTGGGATTCTGCGTAAAGAAGTGCCGTTTTATGAGAAGGACCGCTTCTTTGCGCCGGACATCAATGCGGCGATTGAGTTGTTGGCGACGCGTTGCCTGAATGAACTGGTGTCGGCCAAGCTTTTGCCGAGCCTGTAAGGGCGTCATCGCCAGCAAGCCGGCTCCTACAGTGGATCGCGTAGACCTTGTAGGAGCCGGCTTGCTGGCGATTCGATTTTGAACATTGTGGAGATACGGGATGAAAACTCTCTGGCAACACTGCCACGTCGCAACCATGGCGCAAGGCGTCTACTCGATCATCGAGGACGCGGCCATCGTGACGTCCGGTGCGCACATTGAGTGGGTCGGCCCGCGCAGTGAACTGCCGGCTGGGGAATACCCGGCCGTCAACGATTTGAAAGGGGCCTGGGTCACGCCGGGCCTGATCGACTGCCACACCCACACGGTGTTCGGCGGTAACCGCAGCGGTGAATTCGAGCAGCGCCTGCAAGGCGTCAGCTACGCGGAAATCGCCGCCGCCGGTGGCGGCATCGCCAGCACCGTGCGCGCCACCCGGGCAGCGACCGAAGACGAGCTGTTCGCCAGTGCCGCCAAGCGCCTGAAAAGCCTCATGCGCGACGGCGTGACCACGGTCGAAATGAAATCCGGCTACGGCCTCGACCTGGTCAGTGAACGCAAGATCCTGCGCGTCATCCGTCGCCTCGGCGCCGAGCTGCCGGTCAGCGTGCGCAGCACCTGCCTCGCCGCTCACGCGTTGCCGCCGGAATACGTGGATCGCGCCGACGACTACATCGATCACATCTGCGCTGAAATGCTCCCGGCCCTGGCCGCCGAAGGGCTGGTGGATGCGGTGGACGCGTTCTGCGAATACCTGGCGTTTTCGCCGGCACAGGTCGAGCGCGTGTTCATTACCGCACAAGAACTGGGGCTACCGGTGAAGCTGCATGCCGAGCAATTGTCGTCGTTGCACGGTTCGAGCCTGGCGGCTCGCTACCACGCACTGTCGGCTGATCACCTGGAATTCATGACCGAAGACGACGCCATCGCCATGGCCAAATCCGGCACCGTCGCGGTGCTGTTGCCCGGTGCGTTTTACTTCCTGCGTGAAACCCAATTGCCGCCGATGGACGCCCTGCGCAAACACGGCGTGAAAATCGCCATCGCCAGCGATCTCAACCCGGGCACGTCGCCGGCGCTGTCGTTGCGCTTGATGCTGAACATGGCCTGCACCTGCTTCCGCATGACCCCGGAAGAAGCCCTCGCCGGTGCAACCATTCATGCCGCCACCGCGTTGGGCATGGCCGACACCCACGGTTCGCTGGAAGCCGGCAAGGTCGCGGATTTTGTCGCCTGGCAAATCGATCGTCCCGCCGACCTGTCGTACTGGCTGGGCGGTGACCTGGAAAAACGCGTCGTGCGTCACGGCGTCGAAACGAGCGTCTAGGAGAACAGTTGTGGATAAGGTTCTGAACTTCAAACAAGGCCGCGTGCCGCTGCTGATCAGCATGCCCCATGCCGGCCTGCGCCTGACTCCGGCGGTTGAAGCCGGGTTGATCCCCGATGCACGCAGCCTGCCGGACACTGACTGGCACATCCCGAAGCTCTATGAGTTTGCCGCAGAACTCGGCGCGAGCACGCTGGCTGCCGAGTACTCGCGATTCGTCATCGACCTGAATCGCCCGTCTGACGACAAGCCGCTGTATGTCGGGGCCACCACCGGTCTGTATCCAGCGACGCTGTTCGACGGCATTCCGTTGTTTCGCGAAGGGATGGATCCGTCGGCGGCTGAGCGTGCGACGTATCTGGAGCAGGTGTGGACGCCTTATCACACCACTCTGCAGAACGAACTGGCGCGACTGAAAGCCGAATTCGGCTACGCGCTGCTGTTCGATGCTCATTCGATCCGTTCGATCATCCCGCACCTGTTCGACGGCAAGCTGCCGGACTTCAACCTCGGCACCTTCAACGGCGCCAGTTGCGATCCGCAGTTGGCCACTCAGCTGGAGTCGATCTGCGCCAGGCACACCGATTACAGCCACGTGCTGAACGGTCGTTTCAAGGGCGGCCACATCACCCGGCATTACGGCAACCCGGCCGACAACATCCATGCGGTGCAGCTGGAACTGGGTCAATGCACGTATATGGAAGAGTTCGAGCCGTTCCGCTATCGCCCGGACCTGGCTGAGCCGACGCAGGTTGTGCTCAAGGAATTGCTGCAAGGGCTGTTGGCCTGGGGCCAAAAGCACTACAACGCATAACCCTGTGGGAGCGCGCTTTTGTGGCGAGGGAGCTTGCTCCCGCTCGGCGGCGAAGCCGTCGTAAACCCGGCGAGTCGGGTGTATCTGATAAAACTCGGTTGAACGGGTTGGGGGCTGCTTCGCAACCCAGCGGGAGCAAGCTCCCTCGCCACAGGGTGGGGCTGGTCTCGATACCTGAGCGGAACGGTCGCCACCGTGCAAATCTCGGTCGCTACAGTTCGCTTTTCCCCTCTCGCCGCTGCGTAATGTTTGGGCCACGGTGCACGAAGACACCGGCCCTCACAATAATCTGCCGCACGAGAACGCTCTCTATGACAAGCACCAAAGGTTTGTTCACCCGCTGTCTCTCAATCCTCTGCGGCACCGCTCTTCTGAGCACCAGCGTCCTGGCCAGTGACGACGCGTCCTGCAAGGCCGTGCGCATGGGCGTGGTCAACTGGACCGACGTGATCGCCACCAGCGGCATGGCTGACGTACTGCTCAATGGCCTGGGCTACGAAAGCAAGCAAACCAGCGCCGTGCAGCAAATCATCTTCGCGGGCATCCGCGACAAACGCCTCGATATCTTCCTCGGTTACTGGAAACCGGCGATGGACAAGAACATCGCACCGTTCCTGGATGCCAAACAAGTGAAGGTCCTGGAAAAACCGAGCCTGGCCGACGCCCAAGCGACGCTCGCGGTGCCTCAGTACGTTGCGGACGCCGGGCTGAAAACCTTCGCCGACATCGCCAAGTTCAAAGACAAGCTCGGCGGCAAGATCTATGGCATCGAGCCCGGCAGTGGCGCCAACACCACGATCAAAACCATGATCGAGACCAATCACTTCGGTTTGAAAGACTTCAAGCTGATCGAGTCCGGTGAGGCCGGCATGCTCGCGGCCGTTCAACGGGCGGTGAACCGCAAGGAGTTCGTGGTGTTCGTCGGCTGGACCCCGCACCCGATGAACATCAACATGAAGATCGCCTACCTGACCGGCAGCGAAGACGTTTATGGTCCCAACGAAGGCGCGGCGACGGTCTCGACCGTGACGTCCCCGGACTATGCCGAACGTTGCCCGAATGTGAATCTCCTGCTTCAGAACCTGACGTTCACCGCGGCCCAGGAAAGCCAGCTGATGGTGCCGATCATGGAGCGCAAGACGCCTCAGGACGTTGCCAAACAGTGGCTGCGTGATCATCCGGAAGACCTTCAGCGTTGGTTGGCAGGTGTCACCAGTTTTGATGGCAAGGATGGCGTAGCCACCGTACAAGCCAGCCTGAAAAACTGACCGTAACCACAAAACCTGTGGGAGCGAGCAGGCTCGCTCCCACAGGGTTACGCCCCGTATCCAAAATCCCCGAAGGGACTGGCACCAAGCCCATGGCTCCTTACCCGATTTCTGAACAGATGACGGCATTCGTCGAGAAAACCGTCAGCTTCAACAGCACCGACAGCAGCCTCAACGGTTTGCGCCAGGCCTACAGCGAGATGTGCCGGGCGTTCACCCCGCCGCGTCCCGCCGGGCTGTATGTGGTCGATTTCGAATTGGCCGGGGTGCCAGTGCGGTCCTATCAGCCGCCGGTTTCACCACCGACCGGCGGTGTCCCGTGCATCGTGTACCTGCATGGCGGCGGTTGGGTGGTAGGGGATCTGGACTCCCACGACTTCATTTGCGCCGAGCTTGCGTCGGCACTCGGCGTGCTGGTGATCGCTGTCGATTACCGATTGGCGCCGGAACATCCGTTCCCCGCGGCGTTCGATGATTGTCTGCGTGTCTGGCGCGCGCTGCGAACCGGACCCTTTCAGCTTGACCCCAAGCGCACGTTGATAGCGGGGGACAGCGCCGGTGGCAACCTTGCCGCTGCGTTGTGCCTGGCACTGCGGGATGCGGGCGAGCCAATGCCGGCTGCTCAGGTTTTGATCTATCCGGGGCTCGGTGGCGACCAGCGGCTGGCGTCGCGCAGCGAATGCATCGACGCGCCGTTGCTCGCCAGCAGTGATGTGGATTGTTATCACGCCCTGTACTTGCGCGGCACCCGACAGCCGGGCGCCTATGCCATGCCGTTGCTTGCCGGACACTTCGGCGGACTGCCGCCGGCATTGATCGCCGTGGCGCAATTCGACCCGCTGCGCGATGACGGCGTGCTCTACGCCGAGCAACTGCGGGGCGCTGGCGTCCCCACCACGCTTTATTATGGTGAGGGGCTGGTTCACGGCTGTTTGCGGGCCCGGGGCCAGGTCGCCGAGGTCGACTTGCTGTACGAAACGCTGCTCGGGTATTTGGCTGACAGACTATGACGCTGCAAGGGGCATGCTCATTGGCGTAATTCGGGTTTATGATGCCGGACGGCAGAATAATAGAAGTCCCCCCAGGGATGACCTCGACCCCTTACGGAGCGCGCAATGCAGACTTTGTACCCGCAGATCAAACCCCACGCCCGGCACGATCTGGCCGTCGATGCAACTCACACCCTGTATGTCGACGAAAGCGGTTCACCGGAAGGTTTGCCGGTGGTGTTCATCCACGGCGGCCCCGGTGCCGGGTGCGATGCCCAAAGCCGCCGGTACTTCGATCCGAACCTGTACCGCATCGTGACCTTCGACCAGCGCGGTTGCGGTCGCTCCACGCCCCACGCCAGCCTCGAAAACAACACCACCTGGGATCTGGTCGCCGACCTTGAGCGGATTCGTAAACACCTGGGTATCGAAAAATGGGTGCTGTTCGGCGGCTCCTGGGGCTCGACCCTGGCGCTGGCCTACGCGCAAACCCACCCGGAGCGTGTACACGGTCTGATTCTTCGCGGGATTTTTCTCTGCCGTCCGCAGGAAATCGAGTGGTTCTACCAATGTGGCGCCAGCCGTTTGTTCCCTGATTACTGGCAGGACTATGTCGCGCCGATTCCATTGGATGAGCGCGGCGACTTGCTCAGCGCCTTCCACAAGCGCCTGACCGGCAACGATCAGATCGCCCAGATGCACGCGGCCAAGGCCTGGTCCACCTGGGAAGGCCGGACCGCGACCTTGCGTCCGAATCCGCTGGTGGTCGATCGCTTCTCCGAGCCGCAACGTGCGTTGTCCATCGCACGCATCGAATGCCATTACTTCACCAACAATGCGTTCCTTGAGCCGAACCAGCTGATTCGCGACATGGGCAAGATCGCCCATTTGCCAGGCGTGATCGTCCACGGTCGTTATGACGTGATCTGCCCGCTGGACAATGCCTGGGAACTGCATCAAGCCTGGCCGAACAGCGAACTCCAGGTGATCCGCGACGCGGGCCACGCCGCGTCCGAGCCGGGTATCACCGATGCGCTGGTACGCGCCGCCGGGCAGATGGCTCGCCGCTTGCTCGACCTGCCTCCCGAAGAAGCATGAAGGGCCTGTTGCAACGCGTGCGTGGCGCGCGAGTCGAGGTAGCGGGGGAGGTGGTGGGGGCGGTCGATCAGGGGTTGTTGGTGCTGGTGGCGGTAGAACCTGAGGATACTCGTGCCAGCGCCGACAAACTTCTGCATAAACTGCTTAACTATCGAGTATTCAGTGACGCCGAGGGCAAGATGAATCTGTCTTTGGCGGATGTGGGCGGTGGGCTGCTGCTGGTCTCGCAGTTTACCCTGGCCGCTGACACCAAGAGCGGGTTGCGCCCGAGTTTTTCGACCGCTGCCCCTCCGGCCCTGGGCGAGGAGCTTTTCGACTATCTATTAAGCAAAGCGAAACAGGTGCATGGCACTGTGGCATCAGGTAGATTCGGCGCGGATATGCAGGTGCACCTGGTCAACGATGGCCCGGTCACCTTCCTGTTACAGACGTGAAAGCCCTTGAAACATGTTTTTCAGGGCTTTTCGACTGAAAACAGGGGTTTTTCGCAATAAATACTTTGTTACCCCTGATGCGTTGTAACGCGGCCTACTAGATAATCGCGCGCTACGGGGATCAGCGTTCGTTGGTCCATTTTGACTTAGGTAGAGACTTGTCCGAGACCTGTTGGGGAATCATTTAGCCCCATAGGAGTCGGAACAATGCTCGCCAACCTGGCATATAGATAGCTGGCCGTTGGTTTTTTGATCTGTTTTCGGCGAGGGTTGCTCGTGATTGTTAGTCCCTGTAATGCACCAAAATTGACTGCCAAACGGTTCCGAAGCGCTTTGGTAGCGGGCTCTGCACTGCTTTGCCTGCTCAGCGCCGGCCAGATTTGGGCATTCAATCTGGAGGATGTATCGGTCAAGGCGAAAGAGCTGGCCGGACAAAAATACGAAGCCCCGCGCAGTAACCTGCCGAACGAATTCCGCGAAATGAAATTCGCGGACTATCAAAAAATTCGTTTCCGCACTGAAAAAGCCGAGTGGGCCGATCAGAAAACCCCGTTCAAGCTTTCGTTCTATCACCAGGGCATGCACTTCGATACGCCGGTGAAAATCAACGAAATCACGGCCAACACCGTCGAAGAGATCAAATACGACCCAAGTCGTTTCGATTTCGGCGATGTGAAGTTCGATCCTAAAGCCACCGAACAACTGGGTTATGCCGGTTTCCGTGTGCTTTACCCGATCAACAAGGCCGACAAGCAAGACGAAATCATGACCATGCTCGGCGCGAGCTACTTCCGCGTTGTCGGCAAGGGTCACACCTATGGCTTGTCCGCACGCGGCATGGCCATCGATACCGCATTGCCGTCCGGCGAAGAATTCCCGCGCTTCACCGAATTCTGGATTCAACAGCCAAAGCCGGGTGACAAGCACCTGGTGATCTTCGCGCTGCTGGATTCGCCACGCGCCACCGGTGCTTACCGTCTGACCCTGCGTCCAGGCAGCGACACCATCGTCGACGTCAAGGCCCGCATGTTCCTGCGTGACAAGGTCACCAAGCTTGGCGTTGCGCCGTTGACCAGCATGTTCCTGTTCGGCGCCAACCAGCCGTCGAAAGTGCTGAACTACCGTCGTGAACTGCACGACTCCAGCGGTCTGTCGATCCATGCCGGCAACGGCGAGTGGATCTGGCGTCCACTGAACAATCCAAAACACCTGGCCGTGAGCAACTTCTCGATCGAGAACCCGCGTGGTTTCGGCTTGCTGCAACGTGGGCGCGACTTCAGCCACTACGAAGACCTCGACGACCGCTACGACAAGCGCCCAAGTGCCTGGATCGAACCCAAAGGCGATTGGGGCAAGGGCTCCGTCGATCTGGTAGAGATTCCGACTGCCGACGAAACCAACGACAATATCGTGGCTTTCTGGAGTCCGGAAAAACTGCCTGAGCCTGGCCAGCCGCTGGACGTCGCCTATCGCATGCACTGGACCATCGACGAAGCCGCGCTTCATGCACCGGACAGTGCCTGGGTCCAGCAGACCCTGCGCTCCACGGGTGACGTCAAACAGTCGAACCTGATCCGTCAGCCGGATGGCAGCGTTGCCTATCTGGTGGACTTCGAAGGTCCGTCCCTGGCGGCACTGCCGGAAACCGCAGACGTTCGCAGCCAGGTCAGCGTTGGCGACAATGCCGAGCTGGTCGAGAACAGCGTGCGTTACAACCCTGAAACCAAGGGCTGGCGCTTGACCCTGCGGATGAAAATCAAGGATCCGGGCAAGCCTACCGAGATGCGTGCAGCACTGGTCGAGAACATCGTGCCTGGCGACCTTTCCAAGAATTCGCTGCCAGTCTCCAACTCTTCGGTTGCCAAGGCTGACAAGGTCGCCGCCAAGCAACAAGAGAAGGTGGACAAGGAAGCCAAGGACGCCAAGCAAGCCGAAGCCAAGCAGGCCGACGCCAAGCCAGTTGCCAATACCAAGGACAAGGACAACAAAGACGCCAAGCAGCCTGTTGCTGCGGACGCGGCCCCAGCCACACCGGAATCGGCCTCGACTGAAGAAGTCCTGACCGAGACCTGGAGCTACCAGTTGCCTGCCGATGAGTAATTCTCAAGTAATGCCAGAGACTCTTGCCGAGTATCTGGCGCATCTACCGATGACCGACCAGCAGCGCGCGGAACTCGCGGGCTGCCAGTCCTTCAGCGAATTGCACCAGCGTCTCTCGTCTTCGACGTTTGACGCGCCGGCCGAGGCTGCTCAAGCCTCGGTGGGCCGTCGCCTGACCCTGAACACCGCTGAAGAGCTGGAAGAAGCGGAAATGCTGGCGGTCGACGCCAGCGGTCGGGTTTGCCTCAAGGCAACCCCGCCGATTCGCCGGACCAAAGTCGTGCCGGAGCCGTGGCGCACCAATATTCTGGTGCGTGGCTGGCGCCGTCTGACCGGTCGCACCAATCCGCCGGCCCCGCCGAAGGATGAGCGCGTGCTGCCGGCCGCTCGCTGGCGCACCGTCGGTTCGATCCGTCGCTACATTCTGCTGGTGCTGATGCTCGGCCAGACGATCGTCGCCGGCTGGTACATGAAAGGCATCATGCCGTACCAGGGCTGGTCGTTCGTTGACCTTAACGAAGTGCTACATCAACCGCTGCTGCAGACGGCCACGCAAGTGCTGCCGTATGCGCTGCAAACCAGCATCCTGATTCTGTTCGGGATTCTGTTCTGCTGGGTGTCGGCCGGTTTCTGGACCGCGCTGATGGGCTTCCTCGAGTTGCTCACCGGCCACGACAAGTACCGCATCTCCGGCAAAAGTGCCGGCAACGAACCGATCGCCAAGGACGCGCGCACCGCACTGGTGATGCCGATCTGCAACGAAGACGTGCCGCGCGTATTTGCCGGTTTGCGGGCGACGTTCGAGTCGGTGGCGGCGACGGGTGACCTGGATCGTTTCGACTTCTTCGTCCTCAGTGACAGTAACGACGCGGACATCTGTGTAGCCGAGCAACAAGCCTGGCTGGACGTCTGCCGTGAAGCCAAGGGCTTCGGCAAGATTTTCTATCGCCGTCGTCGCCGTCGTGTGAAACGTAAAAGCGGCAACCTCGACGACTTCTGCCGTCGCTGGGGCGGTGATTACAAGTACATGGTCGTGCTCGACGCAGACTCCGTGATGAGCGGCGACTGCCTGACCAGCCTGGTGCGCTTGATGGAAGCCACGCCGGACGCCGGGATCATCCAGACCGCGCCGCGTGCGTCGGGCATGGACACGCTGTATGCGCGCATGCAGCAGTTCGCGACCCGCGTATACGGTCCGCTGTTCACCGCCGGCTTGCACTTCTGGCAGTTGGGTGAATCCCACTACTGGGGCCACAACGCGATCATCCGCATGAAGCCGTTCATCGAGCACTGCGCCCTGGCGCCGTTGCCGGGTAAAGGTGCGTTTGCCGGTGCGATTCTGTCCCACGACTTCGTCGAAGCTGCGCTGATGCGCCGTGCCGGCTGGGGCGTGTGGATTGCCTACGATTTGCCGGGCAGCTACGAAGAACTGCCGCCGAACCTGCTGGACGAACTCAAGCGTGACCGTCGCTGGTGCCACGGCAACCTGATGAACTTCCGTCTGTTCCTGGTCAAGGGTATGCACCCGGTTCACCGTGCGGTGTTCCTGACCGGCGTGATGTCTTACCTGTCGGCGCCGCTGTGGTTCTTCTTCCTCGTGCTGTCGACGGCGCTGCTGGCGGTCAACACGCTGATGGAGCCGCAATACTTCATGGAGCCACGACAGCTGTATCCGCTGTGGCCGCAATGGCATCCGGACAAGGCGGTCGCGCTGTTCTCGACCACGGTCGTGCTGCTGTTCCTGCCGAAGCTGTTGAGCATCATCCTGATCTGGGCCAAGGGCGCGAAAGAGTTCGGTGGCAAGTTCAAGGTGACCTTGTCGATGCTGCTGGAGATGCTGTTCTCCATGCTGCTGGCGCCGGTGCGGATGATTTTCCACACCCGTTTCGTCCTCGCCGCGTTCCTCGGCTGGGCTGCGACCTGGAACTCGCCACAACGTGATGACGACTCCACACCATGGAGCGAAGCGGTCAAGCGCCACGGTCCGCAAACCTTGCTGGGCTTCTTCTGGGCCCTGCTGGTGATCTGGCTGAACCCGAGCTTCCTGTGGTGGCTGGTGCCGATCGTCGGTTCGTTGATGCTGTCGATCCCGGTGTCGGTGATTTCCAGCCGTGTCGGCCTGGGCCTCAAGTCCCGTGACGAGAGCCTGTTCCTGATCCCTGAGGAATACAATCCGCCACAGGCGCTGCTGGCAACCGATCAGTACACCCACGAAAACCGTTGGCACGCGCTGAACGACGGCTTCATCCGCGCGGTGGTCGATCCGCTGCAGAACGCCTTGGCGTGCTCGCTGGCGACCTCGCGTCACGGTCAGGCGGAGCCGATCGAATGGTTGCGCATCGAGCGAGTGCGTCACGCCTTGAAAGTCGGGCCTGACGGCCTGAACAACAATGAGCGTGTGCAATTGCTGAGCGACCCGGTGGCATTGGCTCGCTTGCATGAGCAGATCTGGAATGAAGGCCACCCCGAGTGGCTGCAGGCCTGGCGCAAATCGGTGAAAGCCGATCCCCATGCGCCGCTGCTGCCGCTCAAGCCGCTGAGTGCGCAGCCTCAGTTGGCGTAACAAAGAGCCCCGCTAGCCAGCGGGGCTTTTTTTCGCCTGAACGTTGCCAAACCCTTGTGCAAACGGACGAGTGCGTTAGCATCCGTCCCCGAATTGGTGCGCCCGGACAATTTTCTGTTCGTATCGGGCGGTTTCCTAAAGGAAATCCGCCGTTTGCGCGCCTCACAACGCAATGGTTTTGGGGACTTGATGATGAAGAAGTATCTGTCGATGCTGCTGGTCGGCGTCACGGCATGGGTTGCAGTCAGCGCGGCGCAGGCCGGTGCCATCGATGACGCGGTCAAGCGCGGCACGCTGAAAGTCGGCATGGACCCGACGTACATGCCGTTCGAAATGACCAACAAGCGCGGCGAAATCATCGGTTTCGAAGTCGACATCCTCAAAGCGATGACCAAGGCGATGGGCGTCAAGCTGGAGCTGGTGTCCACCGGTTACGACGGCATCATCCCGGCCCTGCTGACCGACAAGTTCGACATGATCGGCAGCGGCATGACCCTGACCCAGGAGCGCAACCTGCGCCTGAACTTCAGCGAACCGTTCATCGTGGTCGGTCAGACCCTGCTGATCCGCAAGGAGCTGGAAGGCACGATCAAGTCCTATAAAGACCTGAACACCGCCGACTACCGCATCACCTCCAAACTCGGTACCACTGGCGAGATGGTCGCTAAAAAGCTGATCTCCAAGGCCAAGTACCACGGCTACGACAACGAGCAGGAAGCCGTGCTCGACGTGGTCAACGGCAAGGCCGATGCCTTTATCTACGACGCGCCGTACAACGTCGTGGCCGTGAACAAGGTCGGCGCCGGCAAGCTGGTGTTCCTCGACAAGCCGTTCACCTATGAGCCGCTGGCCTTCGGCCTGAAGAAGGGTGATTACGACAGCCTCAACTTCATCAACAACTTCCTGCACCAGATCCACGAAGACGGCACCTACGATCGTATTCATGACAAGTGGTTCAAGGACACTGCCTGGCAGAAGGACATGGAATAAGGCCCGGTCAGATAGACCGCGTCGCGTCCAATCGCCAGCAGGCTGGCTCCCACACTGAAATGCATTCCCCTGTGGGAGCCAGCCTGCTGGCGATGACGGCCTCCAAGGCAACACACATTCCGGAACCTGCAATGAAACAGAAAAAAGCCCAATGGCCCTGGCACGTCTTGACCGTGCTCGTGCTGATCGGCCTGGCCGGCGCGCTGTATTACGCCACCTCGCTGATGTCCTACGAATGGCGCTGGAACCGCGTGCCGCAATACTTCGCCTACCACGCCGAGGAGTCCCAGCGCGCCGCCGACATCTCCACCGTCAGCGAACTGGTGCGCAAGGGCGATAAAGCCGAGGTCACCCTGCGCAATGACGCGGGTGACGAGCAGCGTGTGACCGTCGACGACAACAGCCTGCAAGTCGCCCAAGGCGATGACGTGGCAGAAGGTGACGTGATCGGCGTGACTCGCCATTGGGCCGCCGGACCGCTGATGTGGGGTCTCTGGACCACGTTGTGGTTGTCCGTGGTGTCTGGCGTGCTCGGGTTGCTGATCGGTCTCGCCACTGGCTTGTGTCGTCTATCGAACAACCCGACTTTGCGCGATCTCTCGACCATCTATGTCGAACTGGTGCGCGGTACACCGTTGCTGGTGCAGATCTTCATTTTCTACTTCTTCATCGGCACCGTGATGAACCTGTCTCGGGAGTTCGCCGGGGTCGCCGCGTTGTCGCTGTTCACCGGTGCCTATGTCGCTGAGATCATCCGTTCCGGCGTGCAGTCCATTGCCCGTGGCCAGAACGAAGCCGCCCGTTCTCTGGGCTTGAGCGCTGGCCAGTCGATGCGCCACGTGGTGCTGCCGCAAGCCTTGAAGCGGGTGCTGCCGCCGCTGGCCGGGCAGTTCATCAGTCTGGTCAAGGACACCTCGCTGGTGTCGGTGATCGCGATTACCGAGCTGCTGAAAAGCGGCCGTGAAGTCATCACCACCTCTTTTTCGCCGTTCGAAATATTGTTCTGCGTGGCTGGGTTGTACCTGTTGATCAACCTGCCGCTGTCGAAAATCGCCAGTCGGCTTGAGCGGAGGCTCGCGCAAAGTGATTGAAGTCCGCGATCTGGTAAAAGTCTTCGACACCCGTGGCCAGGTGGTGCGCGCGGTGGATAACGTCACCACGCACGTGGCGAAAGGCGAAGTGCTGGTGGTGATCGGCCCGTCCGGTTCCGGCAAGTCGACCTTCCTGCGCTGCCTCAACGGCCTGGAAGAATTCGACTCGGGTTCGGTGAGCATCGACGGCCTGCAACTGGCCGACCCGAAAACCGACGTGAACGCCTACCGCCGCGAAGTCGGCATGGTGTTCCAGCATTTCAACCTGTTCCCGCACATGACCGTGCTGGAAAACCTGTGCCTGGCGCAGAAAGTCGTGCGCAAGCGCGGCAAGAAGGAGCGCGAGGCCAAGGCCCTGGCGTTGCTGGAGAAGGTCGGCATTGCGCAGAAGGCCAACGAGTTTCCATCGCGCTTGTCCGGGGGGCAGCAACAACGTGTGGCGATTGCCCGGGCCTTGGCCATGGAACCCAAGGTCATGCTGTTCGATGAGCCGACGTCAGCGCTTGATCCGGAAATGGTCGGCGAAGTGCTGGACGTGATGAAAACCCTGGCCGTGGAAGGCATGACCATGGTCTGCGTCACCCATGAAATGGGCTTTGCCCGGGAAGTGGCGGACCGGGTGCTGTTCTTCGATCACGGCAAACTGCTGGAAGATGCCTCGCCGGCCGAGTTCTTTGATGCGCCGAAGGATCCGCGGGCGCAGGCATTCTTGCGGCAGGTTCTCTAACAGTAGCGCCTTGGGGGCCGCTAATCGCTAGCAGGCTAGCTCCCACAGTGGATTTGTGGTGTTCACACCAAACCCTGTGGGAGCCAGCCTGCTGGTGATTGCATCACCTCGGTCTCAAGCGGACCGAGGCATTCGCATCACCTCAAACCTTGAACCGCCCAACCAGCATCTGCAGATGCGTCCCCAACCGCGCCAGCTCGACGCTGGAGGCCGCGGTCTCTTCACTGGCCGCCGAGGTCTGCTCGGACACATCGCGCACGTTCAGCACGCTCCGGTTGATCTCCTCTGCCACCGCGGTTTGCTGCTCGGCAGCGGCGGCGATCTGCTGGTTCATCGACTGAATCGCCGACACGGTGCGGGTGATGCTTTCCAGTGAGCCACCGGCGCGGCGGGTCAGTTCCACGCTGCTGTCGGTCAGGCTGCGGCTGTTGTCCATGATGGTGGCTACTTGCTGGGTGCCGGTTTGCAGGCCGACGATCAGCTCTTCGATTTCCTCGGTGGACTTCTGGGTGCGCTGGGCCAGGCTGCGGACTTCATCGGCGACCACCGCAAAACCACGTCCGGCCTCACCGGCACGGGCTGCTTCAATCGCCGCGTTGAGCGCCAACAGGTTGGTTTGCTGAGCCACGGATTTGATCACGTCGAGCACGCTGCCGATCTTGTCACTCTCGCGTTTGAGGTCACCCATGGCGGCGGTGGAATTGCCGACTTCCAGGGCCAGGCGCTCAATCTGGGCGATGGCTTCGCCGACCACTTTGTCGCCTTCACGAGCCTGTTGGTCGGCGGCGACGGCAGCTTCGGAGGCTTCTTCGGCGTTACGCGCGACTTCCTGCACGGTGGCGGTCATCTCGTTCATTGCCGTAGCCACCTGGTCGGTCTCGACCTTCTGGCTGTTGACCCCGGCGCTGGTCTGCTCGGTGACGGCCGATAACTCTTCGGCGGCGCTGGCGATTTGCGTAACGCCATCGCTGATCCCACCGATCAGTTCGCGCAAGCCCAGGGTCATGCTCTGCATGGCGCGCTGGAGCTGGCCCAATTCATCGCGACGTTCGGAAACAAGGTTTTGCGTCAGGTCGCCAGCTGCCACACGCTCGGCCACTTTGAGGGTCTGGTTCAGCGGGATCACGATCTGGCGAGTGATTGCCCATGCCGCCAGCAAGCCAAACGCCAGGGCCAGAACAGTCGCCATCAGCAGCATGTTCTTGGCGTGCGCGGCGTCGGTGTCACGGACGATGGTTTGCGAAACGGTCAGTTTCTTGCTCACGTCGAGCAAGATATCGCCTTGCTCGGCCATACGCTTGAGCGCGGCGGCACTGGCCACTTGCGAGTCGCGGAACTGGCTGACGGCGGCGCGGTAGGCTTTGAGCGAATCGGTAGCCTGTTGCAGGTTGGCGATGTGCTGTTCCGGCAGTTTGGACGGCAGGCTTTCAAGGTTCTTCAGGGCGTTGTCGATGGCGTCCAGCGCCGGTTTCTCGGCCTCGGTCTTGCCGCTGTAGGTGTAGCCGCGCACCTGGAAGCGTGCCTGCTGAATCAGTTTGCTCAGATCGATCACGCTGTTGAAGTCGGCGACGCTGTCGCCTTGCAGCATGGATTTTTCGACCTCGGCGACGCGGGCCACCGCATTGTCGGCGGTCGCGCCCAGTTTGCTGCGGGCGTCTTCGCGGGTGGCGCCGGCCTGGGTCATTGCGATGAAGGCTTGTTTGTACTGGCTGACGGCGGCCAGTTGCTGGTCGATCATCGCCACGTCAGATGGCTGTTCGATCAATTTGCGCGCGGTTTGCAAACCGGCGTCGAGTTGGCTCAGCAGGTCGTTGACGGCGGCCGGGCCTTGTTCGCCCCGGCGCATTTCGTAGTCCAGACGGGCCAGACGCAGGTCTTTGGTCAGGTCGTTGAGGCTGGCAATGAACCCCAGCTTGTCGCCACGGCTCATCACGCCCGTCAGGCCGGTCCAGCCGGTGAAGGTGATCAGCAACGTCAGCAGCAGCACCAGACCGAAGCCGATCCCCAGTTTGCGATTGACGCTTACATTTCCCAGATTCTCGGCTAGCCAACGGTACATGCTGCTACTCCCTCGGACTACAAATTGGTTTTATGGGGTCTGTATCGGCAGGCGAGCACGAATCTGTAGGCGCAACGCGGTATTCAGGCGAGTAAACACCTGTGGTGTGGTAATGCAGTTCATTTAAGACAATCTTCAGTCAAGCAAGAATCTGTGGCGAGGGGATTTATCCCCGTTCGGCTGCGAAGCAGTCGTATATCCAGACTACTTTGTTTGTCTGGAAAGACGTTGGGGCCGCTTCGCTGCCCAACGGGGATAAATCCCCTCGCCACAGGGGACCGTGTTTGAGTTAGAACAGGCGGGCGAGCAGCGCGGTAACGGCGGTTTCGACGCGCAGGATGCGCTCGCCGAGTTGTACCGGTTGCAGACCGGACTTGGCCAGCAGGTCGATTTCGTAAGGGATCCAGCCACCCTCGGGGCCGATGGCCAGGGTCACCGGTTCATCCAGGCCGCGGGGGCAGGGCGGGTAATTGCCCGGGTGACCCACCAGGCCGAGCGTACCTTCGGAAATGGCCGGCAGTCGATCTTCGACGAACGGTTTGAAGCGCTTTTCGATGACGATTTCCGGCAGCACGCTGTCCCTGGCCTGTTCCAGGCCGAGGATCAATTGCTCACGAATGGCTTCTGGCTCCAGAAACGGCGTTTGCCAGAAGCTCTTCTCGACGCGATAGCTGTTCACCAGAATGATTCGTGGCACACCCATAGCCGCCACGGTCTGAAACACCCTGCGCAGCATTTTCGGCCGTGGCAGGGCCAATACCAGTGTCAGTGGCAGCTTGGCCGGTGGTGGCTGGTCAAGGGTGACGCGCAGTTCGGCTTCATCAGCGTCCAGTCGCAGCACTTCGGCCGCACCCATAAGGCCGCCGATACGCCCGATGCGCATGCTGTCACCCACTTCGCAACGGTGGACTTCCTGCATGTGCGTCAACCGGCGATCACGCAGGATCACCCGGTCGGCCGCAATGAAGTCGGCCTCTTCGAGGAGCAGCAGGTTCACGGCTGGGTCGCTGGCGGCTGGTCGTTGTGATCGTCTGCAGGCTGGTTGTCCGGCTGATCGTCTGGATGGTCGCCGCGCTTGCTGATCAGACCACCGAACAGGATGCCGATCTCGAACAGCAGCCACATCGGTACAGCCAACAGCGTCTGCGAGAAGATGTCCGGCGGTGTCAGGATCATGCCGACCACGAAGCAGCCGATGATCACGTAGGGGCGGATTTTCTTCAGGTATTTGACGTCGACCACGCCGATCCATACCAGCAGCACCACGGCCACCGGGATCTCGAACGCCACGCCGAAGGCGAAGAACAGCGTCATGACGAAGTCGAGGTAGCTGCTGATGTCGGTCATCATTTCCACGCCGGCCGGGGTGGCGGCGGCGAAGAATTTGAAAATCAGCGGGAACACCAGGTAATAGGCGAACGCCATGCCGGCGTAGAACAGCATGATGCTGGACACCAGCAACGGCACGGCGATGCGCTTCTCATGCTTGTACAGGCCCGGTGCGATGAAGCCCCAGATCTGATGCAGGATCACCGGGATCGCCAGGAACAGCGAGACCATCATGGTCAGCTTCAGTGGCGTCAGGAACGGCGACGACACGTCGGTGGCGATCATCGTCGCGCCCACCGGCAGGTACTGACGCAGCGGCGTCGAGACGAAGGTGTAGATCTGCTGGGTGAACGCGAACAACCCGGCGAAGATGATGAAGATCGCCGCTACGCAACGCAGCAGGCGGGTACGCAACTCGGTGAGGTGCGAAACCAGCGGCATGTGCTGGTCGTTTTCAGGAAGATCGCTCATGGGGCTCGCGGCGGCAGTGTTGGGTCATGAGGGGCCGGCGCAACAGGCGCAGCCGCAGGCGTGGCAGGTTCAACCGGTGGCGTTGCAACAACGGGCGCAGGTGCTACAGCGGCGACAGCAGGTGCTGGCTCGGAGGCGGGGGCATGAATCGTTTGCTCCGCGACCGGTTCAACAGGCTGAACGGGCGTGGCCTCCTGCTGGGTCGGCGTGAAAATCTTCCGCGCCTCCTGTTCCAGCGACAGGATGTGCTCGTTGTGCAGTTGCCGACGAATCTCGTCGGCACCGATTTCACGTTCAACTTCCTGTTTGATCGCGTTGAAGCTGCGCTTCAGACGACCGACCCACAGGCCGGCGGTGCGCGCAGCACCCGGCAGGCGCTCGGGGCCCAGCACCAGCAGGGCGACGAGGCCGACGAGCAGCAGTTCAGAGAAGCTGATACCAAACATTAGTCAGTGCTCACACGTCTTTGCGGATCGGCTCTTCGACTTTTTGCGCCTGCACGTCAATGGTGTGCGGCTGGTTCACGGACTGAGTGGTCTGTGGCTGAACAGGTGGAACCGGTTGCGCCGGGGTAACGGTAGGGTCGGCCGGTTTTTCGTCATCGTTCATGGCTTTCTTGAAACCCTTGATCGACTCGCCCACGTCAGTGCCGAGGTTCTTCAGTTTCTTGGTGCCGAACACCAGCACGACAACAACCAGGATGACGATCCAGTGTTTCCAGTCAAAAATGCCCATGTTGCTGCTCCTCTCTAATAGTTGTTCAGGCGGACGGGCGCGAGGCTTTCTCGGCGTGTCCGGACAGACCGAAACGACGGTCCAGTTCATCGAGTACAGCCTGTGGATGCTGCCCCAGTTGGGCGAGCATGACCATGCTGTGGAACCACAGGTCGGCGGTCTCGTAGATCACATCACTGCAGTCGCCGCTGATGGCGGCATCCTTGGCGGCAATGATGGTTTCGACCGACTCTTCGCCGACTTTTTCCAGAATCTTGTTCAAGCCCTTGTGGTACAGGCTGGCGACATACGAGCTGTCGGCGGCGGCGCCTTTGCGCGCTTCCAGCACCTCGGCCAGACGGGTCAGAGTGTCACTCATGGGTGTGTCCTGCGGAATAAATGGCGTGCGGGTCCTTGAGCACTGGATCGACGGTTTTCCAGTCGCCGTTCTCGAAGACGCGGTAGAAGCAGCTCTGGCGGCCGGTATGGCAGGCGATGTCACCGATCTGCTCGACCATCAGGATGATCACGTCGGCGTCACAGTCCAGGCGCATCTCGTGCAGCGTTTGCACGTGGCCGGACTCTTCGCCCTTGCGCCATAGCTTGCCACGGGAACGTGACCAGTAAATGGCACGGTTCTCGGCAGCGCTCAGTTCCAGTGATTCGCGGTTCATCCAGGCCATCATCAGGACGCGCCCGGTCTTGTGATCCTGGGCAATCGCCGGCACCAGGCCGTCTGCGTCCCACTTGATCTCGTCCAGCCAGTTTTTCATCTTCGACTCCGACAGCGGGTTCCACACTTCATGAGCAGAACCCAAGCGTTCAAACAGTGTGCCAGCGTGCGGGGGCTCTGGCTATCGGCGAACGACCAGATACAAACCGACGGCCACCATGATTCCAGCCGGCCAATGACCCATTTCGCTCAACGGCCCGCCGGCCAGCAGAATTGCGCCGCCCGCCAGGTGAGCGCAGCCGAGCAGGCGCAGGAACCAGTCGTCCTTGCGCTTGTGCCACGGTGGTGGCGGATCGTTGGCGTGGGGCTGGGACATACGTTCGAGCAGGTCACGGGCCATGTTGGCCAGGTGCGGAATTTGTTCGAACTGGCTCTGCACATTGCCGAGCAAGGCTTTGGGGCTGACGCGCTCACGCATCCAGCGTTCGAGGAACGGCTGGGCGGTGTTCCACAGATCGAGATCCGGGTACAGCTGACGACCCAGGCCTTCAATGTTCAGCAAGGTTTTTTGCAGCAACACGAGTTGCGGCTGCACTTCCATGTTGAAGCGTCGAGCGGTCTGGAACAGGCGCATCAGCACCTGACCAAATGAAATATCTTTTAACGGTTTTTCGAAGATCGGCTCGCACACGGTGCGGATCGCTGCCTCGAATTCGTTGAGTTTGGTTTCCGCCGGTACCCAGCCCGAATCGATGTGCAATTGCGCGACGCGCCGGTAGTCACGCTTGAAGAACGCGAACAGGTTACGCGCCAGGTAATCCTGGTCTTCCGGGGTCAGACTGCCGACGATGCCGCAGTCGATCGCAATGTACTGCGGGCTCCACGGGTTGACGGTGCTGACAAAGATGTTGCCGGGGTGCATGTCGGCGTGGAAAAAACTGTCGCGGAACACCTGAGTAAAGAAGATTTCCACACCGCGTTCGGCGAGCATCTTCATGTCGGTGCGCTGGTCGGCCAGGGTCGCGAGGTCGGTGACCTGAATCCCGTAGATACGCTCCATCACCAGCACTTTCGGCCGGCACCAGTCCCAATAGACTTGCGGCACGTAGAGCAATGGCGAGCCTTCAAAGTTGCGCTTCAACTGGCTGGCGTTGGCCGCTTCGCGCAGCAGATCGAGTTCGTCGTAGATGGTTTTTTCGTAGTCCAGAACCACATCCACCGGGTGCAGCAAGCGTGCATCCGCCGAAAGCCTTTCAGCGGCGCGGGCGAGGATGAACAGCCACGCCAGGTCCTGCTTGATGATCGGTTTCAGGCCCGGGCGGATCACTTTGACGACGACTTCTTCGCCGGTCTTCAGTTGTGCGGCGTGCACCTGCGCCACCGACGCCGAGGCCAGCGGTTCGACGTCGAAACGGCTGAACACATCACTGATCTTTTTGCCGAGCTGCTCTTCGATCAGGTTGATCGACACCTGCGAGTCGAACGGCGGCACGCGGTCCTGCAATTTCATCAGCTCATCGGCGATGTCTTCGGGCAGCAGGTCGCGGCGCGTCGAAAGAATCTGCCCGAACTTGATGAAAATCGGTCCCAGGTCCTGCAACGCCAGGCGCAATCGCGCACCGCGGCTCAGGTTCAGCGTCTTGCGCGGGAACCAGCGCCACGGCAACGCATAGCGCAGCGCCAGCAGAAACCAGGGCAGCGGCAGGGCGAACAGCAGGTCATCGAGGCGGTAGCGAATCACAACGCGCTGGATGCGCAACAAACGGCGGACGGCAAGCAGCTTCATGCGTTATCGCTTGGGTCGAGGGATCGGGAAAGGCGCTCGAAACGCGCCTCGAGACGTTCAAGATCAAGTTTGATCTGGTCCAGTTCACTGAATCGGGCTTCGGCTTCGCGCTGACCGACGAGGGTGCGCGATTCTTCGGCCAGGTATTCGCCAAGATTCTGATTCAGGCTGGCGAACCCTTGCTGATAAAAGCGTGCGCGACTGCGCAGGTGGCCGCCGAGCAGTTGCGTGGCGACAGGTCCCAGCCAGCGCGAGAGTTCGTACTCCCAGTCCAGTTCAAGGTCCTGAAGGATCGCCGCCAGTTCCAGCAGCACGCCGCTGTCGCCGTCGAGTTCGACTTCAGGAGCATGCAGGACCGAAGTCTTGTCTTTGCTCACTGCCAGTTTCAGCAGGCTGGAGGCTGGTGCGCGCAACGTGCAGTCGGCGCCTGTTTCCCAGTGGGAAGCCAGCATCAAGCCTTCGTCGCTGGGCAGGATGAAGACTTGCAGCGCCGGGCTGCGGCAATCGATGGCAATCACCTTGCCACTCAAATGTGCCAGCCGCGGCAACGCCGTGCTGTCGAGACGCAGCACCCGGTTCAGACCGAGTTCAACGCTGGCGAGCAGGCCGGCCAGCAACATCAGGGTTTGATGCCGCGGTGCAGGGCGACGATGCCTGCGGTCATGTTGTGGTAGGTCACGCGGTCGAAACCGGCCTCGACCATCATCGACTTCAGGGTTTCCTGATTCGGGTGCATGCGGATCGATTCGGCCAGGTAGCGATAGCTTTCCGAGTCGTTGGTGATCAGCTTGCCCATCAACGGCATGAAGGCGAACGAGTAGGCATCGTAGGCTTTGGACATCAGCGCGTTGGTCGGCTTGGAGAACTCCAGCACCAACAAACGGCCACCCGGTTTCAGCACGCGCAGCATCGAGCGCAGGGCGTCTTCTTTGTGCGTCACGTTGCGCAGGCCGAAGGCGATGGTCACGCAGTCGAAATGGTTGTCCGGGAACGGCAGCTTTTCAGCGTCGGCCTGAACGAACTCGACGTTGCCGGCGACACCCAGATCCAGCAAGCGGTCGCGACCGACCTTGAGCATGGATTCGTTGATGTCGGCCAACACCACCTGGCCGGTCGGGCCCACGAGGTGCGAGAACTTTTTGGTCAGGTCGCCCGTACCGCCGGCGATGTCCAGCACGCGGTTACCGGTGCGAACACCCGACAGCTCGATCGCAAAACGCTTCCACAGACGGTGCATGCCGCCCGACAGGAGGTCGTTCATCAAGTCGTACTTGGCGGCTACCGAGTGGAAAACCTCAGCGACTTTTTCCGCTTTCTGGCTTTCCGGAACGTTTTTGAAGCCGAAGTGAGTGGTGGGTTCGGCATCGCTGCCTTTGCGCTGATCAGTCATATCGCTGTCACCAAAAGAGAATGCGGGACATTCTAATCCCGGTGGCCTGCTTTGTCTTGGCAAGGCTGAAGGTAAGATAGGCAACCACCGGGACGTTTTGCCGCAGCAGCGGTCAAGATCTTCAGGAAAGCATTCATAAAGCAGGAGTCATTCGATGGCCCGTATTAGTGTTGAGCGTGCCCACGGCCTGGGCAAGGAAGCGGCCCGCGAGAAGGCCGACCAGTTGGCGCAGAAACTGTCCGATCAATATGGCCTGGAGCCGCAGTGGTCCGGCGATGTCCTGAACCTCAAGCGCTCCGGCGTGAAAGGCGCGGTGCATGTCGGTGAAGATTCGATCCGCGTCGATGTGGAGTTGGGCCTGATGATGTCGGCCATGAGCGGCATGATTAAATCGGAAATCGAAAAGGCCCTTGATAAGGCCCTGGTCTGATTTCGAATTGAGGCCCCTGTGGGAGCTAGCCTGCTAGCGATAGCGGTTCATCAGTCAACAACAATGTCGACGGATAAATCGCTATCGCCAGCAGGCTGGCTCCCACATTTGTTTTGTGGTGTGCCCGAAGTTTTATGTCGGTTGTTAGGGTGCCGTTTCTAATTTTTCTCCCTACTTTGTGCCTGAGCCCGACACTTTCGCGGGCAGTTCCTCAAACCTTCTGCGCGTGAGGTGCACCATGGCCAAAGTTATTCTGAAGAAAAAAATCGACGCATCGACTACTGCTCTGGGCGACGTCAAATCCTATGCCCGCAAGATCTGGCTGGCAGGCCTGGGGGCCTACACCAAGGTCGGTCAAGAGGGCAGCGAGTACTTTCAAGAGTTGATCAAGGCGGGTCAAACTGTTGAAACCAAAGGCAAAAAAGTAGTTGCCGAGAAACTTGAAGCGGCTAACTCAGAGATCGACGAAGCCAAGAGTGAAGTGAGCACTTTCAAAGCCAAGGTCGAAGTTCAACTCGACAAGGTCGAGAAGGCTTTTGACTCGCGTGTCGCAAGTGCCTTGAATCGTATCGGCATTCCGTCTAAACATGACGTTGAGACACTCTCTGCTAAGCTCGATGAGCTGACGGCATTGCTCGAACGCGTCGCGCGTAAATCTTAAGGAGAACGGGATGGCTGGTAAAAAGAACACCGAAAAAGAAGGCAGCTCGTGGATCGGGAAAGTCGAAGACTACTCCCGCAAAATCTGGCTGGCTGGTTTAGGCGTGTACTCGAAGATCGACACTGACGGCAGCAAACTCTTCGATACATTGGTTAAAGACGGCGAGAAAGCCGAGAAGCTCACCAAGAGCGCAGTCGGCAAGAAAGTCGATGACGTCAAGGATTCCGCTTCGTCGGCCAAGTCGCGTATCAGCGGCGTGAAAGATCGTGCGCTGGGCAAGTGGGATGAGCTGGAAGGGGCTTTCGACAAGCGCCTGAACAGCGCCATTTCGCGCCTGGGTGTACCAAGCCGCAATGAAGTGAAAGCGCTGCACAGCAAGGTCGATACCTTGACCAAGCAACTGGAAAAACTCACCGGTGAGAAAGCCAGGCCTGTTGCGGCGAAAACTGCAGCGGCCAAACCTGCGGCAGCTAAACCAGCAGCTAAACCAGCAGCCAAAAGCGCTGCCAAGCCACTGGCCAAAGCCGCCGCTAAACCGGTCGCCAAAGCCGCGTCGAAAGTCGCGTCCGCAGCCAAGTCCGCTACCAAAACTGCTGCCGCTAAACCTGCTGCAGCCAAGGCAGCGGTCAAATCGGTTGCTGCCAAAGCTGCCGCCAAACCAGCGGCAAAACCGGCTGCCAAAACTGCAGCAGCCAAACCGGCAGCCAAGCCAGCGGCAAAACCTGCCGCAGCGAAGAAGCCAGCAGTGAAAAAGCCGGCCGCGCCTAAGGCTGCCGCGCCAAAACCAGCAGTGGCTGCCGCCAAACCGGCAACCCCGGTCAGCACGTCGAACTCCGCTGCTGCACCGACCCCTGCTGTAACCCCGACTGCCGCGCCAGCTCCATCGACGCCAACCAGTCAGTCCTGATTTTCAGGGCTCAAGAAAACGCCCGGCCTGCAAAGGTCGGGCGTTTTTGTTTGTGCACGGTTCTGCACTCACTGCGGCCCCCTGTGGGAGCTAGCCTGCTAGCTCCCACAGGGGCAGCGGTGTTCAGGGGTTAGTCGTGTTCTTCCAGGTATTGCAGCGCCAAGTGCTCGGTCGCCACTTTGATCGGCGGCAGCAAATGCGGCGCCACCAGCATCATGATCTGATACACCACCAACCTGACTTCACCCTCGCGATCAAGAATCCGCTGATAGTCCAGCGAGAACAGCAGCGTCATGGTGATCTGCTCCACCAACTGCCCCAGTGCTTGAGTGTCACTGACCAACTGCCCTTGGGCCTTCAATCGCGCCAGCAATGAAGCCAGCGTGCGCTTCAGTGCATTGAGCAGATTGCGGATGCCCTTGGCCAGTTTCGGCAGGCGCCCGGCCAGGTTCGACAGGTCCTGGAACAGAAACCGGTAATGGGCCAGTCGCTCGACGATCAAGTGCAGGAACAGCCAGTAATCCTCCGGTGCCAGTTCCACATCGGCCGGAGGATCAAGCAGTGGCGCAAGCTCGGCCTGGAAACGCTCGAACAAACCGAGAATCAACGGTTCCTTGCCGTGAAAGTGGTAGTAGAGGTTGCCCGGGCTGATGCCCATTTCGTTGGCAACTTCCATGGTGGAAACGTTCGGTTCACCCTTCTGATTGAACAATTGCAGGGCACATTCGAGGATCCGGTCGCGGGTTTTCATCCAGTCTTCTTAATGGTCGAGTCATGCCACGGCAGGCGTGTGCCGTGGTTCGTTGTCAGTCAGCGCACACGCACGTATGTACCGGGTGCCGCCTCCATCGGTGGATAGTTTTGATTGCCGAGGGCCATGTGGGTTTCTTTTTGCGCCCCCGAGCGTTCCTGAATCCAGGTCAGCCATTGGGTCCACCAACTGCCGTCGACTTGCTTGGCGTCGTAATACCACGCCCGTGGGTCGCTGCTCAGTTTCGCGCTCTCGACGAAGTTGGCTTTCGGGTTGCTCGGCGGGTTGAGGATGCTCTGCACATGACCGCTGTTGGACAGTACGAAGCGTCGCTCGCCGCCCAGCAGCAGCGTCGAGCGATACACCGCGTCCCACGGCGTGATGTGGTCGTTGATGCCGGCCACGCTGAAGCTATCGACCGTGACTTTCTGCAAGTCGATCGGCGTGCCGCACACTTCCAGGCCGCCCGGATGACTCAGTGGGTTGTGCTTGAAGAAGTCCAGCAGGTCGCCATGCAAGGCTGCCGGCAACCGGGTGTTGTCGTTGTTCCAGTAGAGGATGTCGAAGGCCGGCGGCTCCTTGCCCAGCAGGTAGTTGTTGACGAAATAGCTCCAGATCAAATCATTGGGGCGCATCCAGGCGAACACCTTGGCCATGTCGCGGCCGTCCAGCACACCTTTCTGATAGGAGTGGCGCTTGGCTGCTTCCAGGGTCTGTTCGTCAGCGAAAAGAGTCGCCGGAGAGTCCATCTGACTGTCGAGCAGGCTCACCAGATACGTCGCGCTTGACACCCGCCGCAGTTGTCGCTTGGCCTGCAAGTGGCCTTGTAGCGCGGCGATGGTCAGCCCACCGGCGCAAGCGCCCATCAAGTTCACTTCGCGAGCGCCGGTGATTGCCCGGCAAACGTTCATCGCTTCTTCCACCGCTTCGACGTAGGTCGACAGACCCCATTCACGGTGCCGCACATCCGGGTTGCGCCAGCTGATCATGAAGGTCTGCAGGCCGTTTTTCAGGGCGAACTGGACGAAGCTGTTATGCGGGCTCAGGTCGAAAATGTAGTACTTGTTGATCTGCGGCGGCACCACCAGCAGCGGTTTTGAATACTGCTTTTCGCTCATCGGCTTGTACTGGATCAGTTCCAGCAGCTCGTTGCGAAACACCACGGAGCCCGTGGTGGTGGCGACTGTTTTTCCGACCTCGAACGCTTGCTTGGTGACTTGTCTGGGCAGGCCGTCGTTGTGCAGGAAATCGTCGACCAGATGGCTGATGCCACGCACCAGGCTGTTGCCGCCGGAATTGAAGATTTCCTTGATCGCCAGCGGATTGAGCAGGGTGTTGGACGGCGCCACGGCGTCGTTGAGCAAGGCAAAGGCGAAGTGCGCGCGTGCACGATCGTCAGGGGGCATTCCGCTCTCGTCGATCCAGCTTTTGACCTGTTTCTGCCAGCTCAGGTAGGCCTGCAAGCTGCGGCGATAAAACGGGTTGAGGCTCCACGCCGGGTCGGAAAAGCGACTGTCTTGCGGATTGGTCGGATGCAGCGTTTCACCCAGCAGTACCCGGCCCAGCTGACCGCCCAGTTTCAAGGCGTGGCGGGCGCTGTGCACCGGGTTGCGCAAGCCATGGGCGGCAACGCTGCGCAGGGTCGACAACAGATCCCGGCCACGCAGGCCGGTGATCGCACTCTGTGCGTTGATGAACGCGGCGGGAGTGGGCAAAAAGTCCCTTGCTGGTTTTTCGCGCATGAATCAACACTCCTTCGTCTTTCAGGCCAAATACAAACACATCGAACCAGAACACCATAGACGCTGTTACGGGTTGTTGCGCGGTGCGGCGTCCTGCCGACCGACAATGGGCCGGTTAACCGCCCAATGGCGCCGGATGCGGATGCATCACGGCGCGCTGACGTTCCTCCTCGAGGAATTTCATGATGATCGGTGCCACCGCTTCGGCGCGGGTTATCAGGAACAGATGTCCGTCATCGATGATGTGCAACTGTGCGTTGGGGATTCGCCAGGCCAGCACGCGCATGTTAATCAGCGGGATCAGGGGATCGTCGTCGCCGGCCAGTACCAGCGTCGGCTGGTTGATCTTGTGCAGCCAGTGAATGCTGGTCCAGCCAAGCCCGGCGAACAGCTGCCAGTAGTAACCGAGCTTGCCTGCCGAACGGACCTTTGCCGCATGGCTGGCCGCCAGGGTCGGATCGCGACGGAACGAGCCGCCGTAGATCATCGGCGCAATGCGGATCACGTGAGACGGCTGGATGTAGCGCCGTGGGCTGGCCATCATCCACAACACTTTCGGCTTGCCCGGCACCATCACTGCGCCGGCCGCCGTGGCCGCCAGCACGAGTTTCTTGCAGCGCTCGGGATAGTCGTAGGCGAACTGCTGGGCGAGGGCACCTCCCCAGGAAACGCCGATGACGTTGACTTGCCCGTAGTCGAGATAGTCGAGCATCCGCGCCGTGAGTTTCGCCAGGCCCGGAAAACGGTACGGCCGATTCGGCGTCGACGAACCGCCGACACCGGGGACGTCGAAGGCGATGACTTCCAGGTCCGGGTCCAGCGCCGCGACAAACGGAAACACCAGCTCCAGGTTGGCGCCGATGCCGTTGAAAATCAGCAAGGGCGTCAAGTGAGGCTTGCCGGGGCGTACCGCCGTGCGGAGGGTCTGGCCATCCAGGTCGACGGTACGGAATATGAACGGTTGCGGCATGCTTCAGGCCCTGTGGGTTAATTCATCCCCGATCCCCTGTAGGAGCGAGTCTTTGTGGCGAGGGGATTTATCCCCGTTGGGTGGCGAAGCCGCCCCAAATCCTGCGCACTCGGTGTATCAATTACACCGAGTGCGTTGGTTTTGCGACTGCTACGCAGTCGAACGGGGATAAATCCCCTCGCCACAAAGCCCGCTCCCACAGTGAGGTGGGGTGTGTCGGTTACCGCTCGTGTACGTAAGTGCCTGGCGCCGCCTCGCCTGCCGGGTAAGCTTTGTTGCCCAGGCTCGCCGGGGATTTCTTCAGCTTGCCCGAACGCTCGGCCTGCCAGGCCTGCCAGTGCAGCCACCAGGAGTCAGTGTGCTTGGTGGAGTTCTCTTGCCATTCTTCGGCTTTGACCGGCATTTCGGTGCTGGTCATGTAGCGCGATTTCGGGTTGCCCGGCGGGTTCAGAATGCTCTGGATGTGTCCGCTGCTGGACAGCACGAACTCGACCTTGCCGCCAAACAACTGCGCCGACTTGTAGCAGGACTTCCACGGGGTGATGTGGTCGTTGGTGCCGGCCAGGGAAAAGATGTCGGCCGTGACCTGCTTCAGGTCGATCGGCGTGCCGCACACTTCCAGTGCATCGGCACGGATCAGTGGGTTGCTTTTGAACATTTCGATCAGGTCGCCGTGGAACGCAGCGGGCAACCGGGTGGTGTCGTTGTTCCAGAACAGGATGTCGAACACCGGCGGCTCGTTGCCGAGCAGGTAGTTGTTGACCCAGTAGTTCCAGATCAAATCGTTGGGGCGCATCCAGGCGAAGACTTTCGCCATGTCGCGGCCTTCCAGCACACCGGCCTGATAGGAATGGCGCTTGGCGGCTTCGAGGGTCTGCTCGTCGACGAACAAGGCCACGTCGCTGTCCAGGGTCGTATCCAGCACGCTGACCAGCAGGGTGAGGGCGTTGACCTTCTTCTCCCCGATCGCGGCGTAATGGCCCAGCAGCGCAGTGCAGGTGATGCCGCCGGAGCAGGCGCCGAGCATGTTGATGTCTTTGCTGCCGGTGATCGCGGTGACCACGTCGACCGCTTCCTTGAGCGCTTCGATATAGGTCGACAGACCCCACTCGCGCTGCTCCTTGGTCGGATTGCGCCAGCTGACGATGAACGTCTGTACGTGATTGCGCAGGCAGAACCGCGCCAGACTCTTGTCCGGGCTCAGGTCAAATACATAGAACTTGTTGATCTGCGGCGGCACCACCAGCAATGGGCGCTCGTGCACCTGCTCGGTGGTCGGGCGGTACTGGATCAATTCCAGCACGTCATTGCGGAACACCACCGCGCCTTCGGTCACGCCCAGGCTCTTGCCGACTTCGAACGCGCCCATGTTGACCTGGCTCGGCATGCCGCCGTTGTGTACCAGATCCTTGGCCAGGTGCGAGAGGCCGTCGAGCAGGCTTTTGCCGCCGGTCTCGAAGAAACGTTTGACCGCCGCCGGGTTGGCCGCACTGTTGGTCGGGGCCATGGCTTCGGTCATGAGGTTGATCACGAAATGCCCGCGACTGACGTCTTTGGGCGGCAGATTGCTGTCGTCGATCCAGTCGTGGAGTTCCTTGCGCCACGCCAGGTAAGTTTGCAGATAACGTTTGTAGAGCGGGTTCTGGCTCCAGGCCGGATCGGCGAAGCGACGGTCATCGCTGGTAGGTTGAAGCTCGGATTTGCCGAACAACACGTTCTTCAATTCAAGGCCGAAATGGGCGACATGCCTGGCACTGTGGATCGGTTGTTTGATGGCCTGCCTGAGCACCATTCGAGCAGACGCCAGTAGATCCTTTCCACGCAGCCCAACGACAGGATTCAGCCCCAAGGTGTTTTCCGAGGCTTGATACTTCAAGTCATCGTTATTCTTGTTACTCATCTACGACGCTCCATTGTCCTGAGACGAGTACCAGGGTCCAGCCGTGTCATCACACAGCCAATGCCAGGTACTTCTGCTCGGGTGACCGTTAATTCTGCATCGCTGCTTTTTACGGCAGAGAGCACTGCAGGGAACTTGCCAGCTCCATTGGTTACCCGAGTTTAATTTTTTTCGCAAGCGGGCCAATCATTGACCCAGGAGCGGAGCATTCAAACAGATGGAATTAGAAAATGCCCTCTAAAGAGCAAGAAGGCTGACCTAGAGCATCAGCTTGACGATGGATTCGTTCGGATCGCGGGTTTTTCCGGCAGCTTTCAGCTCAGCAAGATAATCGTTCCAAAGGTCCTCCTGACGCACGCCCAGCTGGTACAGATATTCCCAGGTGAACAGGCCGCTGTCGTGGCCGTCGTCAAAGGTCAATTTCAGTGCGTACTGACCGGCCGGTTCTACCTTGGTCAGGCCTACGCCGATCTTGCCAAATTGCAGGATAGGTTTGCCGTGGCCCTGGACCTCGGCGGAAGGAGAGTGCACGCGAAGGAACTCGGCGGGCAGGTGATGTTCCTCGCCAGACGCGTATTTCAGCGACAGGGTTTTCGAGGCTTTGTGCAGTTTGATGTCGGTGGGGAGTTGGGTCGTCATGGGGCCGGTCGTCCGTCTTGGTGAAGGCCCTGTGTCGGCGGGTGATCCTGTGGCGAGGGAGCTTGCTCCCGCTCGGCTGCGCAGCAGTCGTAAATTCGGTTAATGCGGTCTCGCGGTCAAACCGCATTTGCCGATTTTGGGGTCGCTTCGCAACCCAGCGGGAGCAAGCTCCCTCGCCAAAGAAGCCCGCTCACACAGTAGGAGGCCTACAGGATATAACGGGACAGGTCTTCGTTCTGCGCCAATTCGCCGAGGTGGCTGTTGACGTAATCGGCGTCGATCAGGATCACCTTGTCGTCGTGGGCGCTGGCCAGGTCGCCGGCGCTGAACGACACCTCTTCAAGCAGACGCTCGAGCAAAGTGTGCAGGCGACGGGCACCGATGTTCTCGGTCTTCTCGTTGACCTGCCAGGCGATCTCGGCGATACGCTTGATACCGTCCGGCTGGAACTCAATGACCAGGCCTTCGGTTTTCAGCAAGGCGCAATACTGCTCGGTAAGCGAGGCGTGTGGCTCGCTGAGGATGCGCTCGAAGTCTTCCGGCGTAAGTGCCTTCAGCTCGACACGAATCGGCAGACGACCTTGCAGCTCAGGCACCAGGTCGCTCGGCTTGCTCAGGTGGAACGCACCGGAAGCGATGAACAGGATGTGGTCGGTCTTGACCATGCCCAGCTTGGTGTTGACGGTGCAGCCTTCGATCAGCGGCAGCAAGTCGCGCTGCACGCCCTCCCGGGATACGTCTACGCCACCGGAGTTACCGCGCTTGGCGACCTTGTCGATTTCGTCGATGAACACGATGCCGTGCTGCTCGACAGCCTCCAGGGCCTTAGCCTTCAACTCTTCGTCGTTGACCAGACGGCCGGCTTCCTCGTCACGCACCAGTTTCAGCGCTTCCTTGACCTTGATCTTGCGGCTTTTCTTTTTGCCCTTGCCCATGTTGGCGAACAGGCTTTGCAACTGGTTGGTCATTTCTTCCATGCCCGGTGGCGCGGAGATATCGACGCCGGCCATTTCGGCGACTTCGATTTCGATCTCCTTGTCATCCAGCTGGCCTTCGCGCAGGCGCTTGCGGAACAGCTGGCGGGTGTTGGAGTCGGCCGACGGGGCGTCGTCATTGTTGAAGCCCATCCGTGCCGGTGGCAGCAAGGCGTCGAGGATGCGTTCCTCGGCGGCGTCTTCGGCGCGGTGGCGAACCTTGGTCATTTCCTGTTCGCGCAGCAGCTTGATCGCCGCGTCAGCCAGGTCACGAATGATCGATTCGACATCGCGACCGACGTAGCCGACTTCGGTGAACTTGGTGGCTTCGACTTTGATGAACGGCGCATTGGCGAGCTTGGCCAGGCGACGGGCGATTTCGGTTTTACCGACACCGGTCGGGCCGATCATCAAGATGTTCTTTGGCGTTACTTCAACGCGCAGCTCTTCGGGCAGCTGCATCCGGCGCCAGCGGTTACGCAGCGCGATGGCGACGGCGCGCTTGGCATCGTCCTGGCCGATGATGTGGCGATTGAGTTCGTGGACGATTTCACGGGGAGTCATGGACATAGTAGTTGGCGGTCCTCAAGCAAAAGTGAGCCGTGGCACTAAGGCCGGAACAGGCTTACTCGGCGAGGTCCTGCTCCTCAATGGTGAAGGTGTGGTTGGTGAATACGCAGATGTCGCCGGCGATACCGAGCGCGGTTTCGACGATTTCCCGGGCCGACAGATCGGTTTTCTTCAGCAGCGCGCTGGCGGCGGCCTGGGCGTAACCGCCACCGGAACCCATGGCGATCAGGCCTTCTTCGGGTTCGACCACGTCGCCGTTGCCGGTGATGATCAGGGAGGCGTCTTTGTTCGCGACGGCGAGCATGGCTTCGAGGCGGCTGAGGGAGCGGTCAGTGCGCCATTCTTTGGCGAGTTCGACAGCGGCGCGAACCAGGTGGCCCTGATGTTTCTCAAGCTGGCCTTCGAAACGCTCGAAGAGGGTGAATGCGTCAGCGGTGGCCCCGGCAAAACCAGCGATTACCTGGCCGTGGTACAGGCGACGAACTTTCTTCGCGTTGCCTTTCATCACGGTATTGCCGAGAGAAACCTGGCCGTCGCCGCCCATGACGACTTTGCCGTGGCGGCGAACTGAAACGATGGTGGTCAAGGGAGAGTCTCCACGCAGCGGGGCGAAAATGCCTTATGCCAACTCATATGGGGGTGGTGGAGCGTTTTTCAACTGCGGGACTTGGCGGGGGACGAGCGGTGTTTTATTTGCGAAGGAGGGTGAAAGTGAACCTGTGGCGAGGGAGCTTGCTCCCGCTGGAGTGCGCAGCGCTCCCAAATCCGGCCATCGCGATCCGCCAAACTGACCGCGATGGCCGGATTTACGACTGCTTCGCAGCCGAGCGGGAGCAAGCTCCCTCGCCACAAAAGCAGGTTGTGACGGGATCAGCGGTTCTGGCGTTGTTGTAACAACAGGTTGCTGAAGCCGGCGCCGGACAGTTGTTTCTGCGCCGTGGTCAGCTGTTCGCGGTTGCTGAACGGCCCGACCAGCACCCGATACCAGGTTTCGTCTTTGACTGTCCCGGATTCAACCGCCACCGCCTGACCCAGCAGGATGATCTGCGCCCGAACCTTGTCCGCATCAGCCTCCTTGCGGAACGAACCGGCCTGGAGGAAGAACTTCGTCACCGGGGCCGCTTTGGACACCGGTGGCGCTGGCGGCGGCGTGATTCCGGCCAGTGCCGCCTGGGCTCGCGCAGTATCAATCTTCGCTGCTTGCTCTGGCGTGACCGGCGTGGTCGGGACTGCCGGCACTTGTGGTGTCGGCAGGGTTTTCTCCGGCACGGCATCCGGCGGCACGATGACTTCCGATTCCGGCAGCAGGGTGTAGAAGTCGTACTTCGGCTTCACCGGTTGCGTCGGGCTCGGCGGGGTCTTGTTGGCCTCGGCGATCTTGGTGGCTTTCTGCTGTTCAATCTTCTCGCGCTTGACGCTCTCGCTGCCCTTGCCCGGTTCCAGTTTCATCAGGAACACGATGAACGCGCCGACCGTCAGGCCGATGGCCATCCACAGCCAGCCCGGGATCGGTTGCTTTGCAGGAGCTTGGTAACGGCTGGCGCCACGCTTGGGTGCAGGTTTTTTCTTGGCAGCCAACTTACATACGCTCCAGAGTTTCCAGACCCAAGAGTTCCAGGCCTTGCTTGAGAGTGCGGCCGGTCAGCGCGGCGAGGCGCAGGCGGCTCTGCATTTGCGCCGGGGAGTCGGCGCTGAGGATCGGGCAATTCTCGTAGAAACTGGAGAACAGGCCGGCGACATCGTACAGGTAGGTGCACAGGATGTGCGGCGTGCCTTTATCGCACACGTTGTTCAGCACTTCGCCAAATTGAGCGAGCTTGGCTGCCAATTCGTGTTCGTGCGCCGCTTCGAGAACGATCTGGCCCTCGACTTCACTGAAATCCTTGCCAAGCTTGCGGAACACACCGGCCACGCGGGTGTAGGCGTACAGCAGGTATGGCGCAGTGTTGCCTTCGAAGTTCAGCATCTGGTCGAAGTTGAAGCTGTAGTCGCTGGTGCGGTGCTTGGACAGGTCGGCGTATTTCACCGCGCCAATGCCCACGACCCTGGCGATGTTGCGCAATTCGTCTTCGGCCAGCTCCGGGTTCTTGTCTTTCACCAGGGTGTAGGCGCGTTCCTGGGCTTCGGTCAGCAGGTCGATCAGCTTCACGGTGCCGCCATCACGGGTCTTGAACGGACGACCGTCGGCGCCGTTCATGGTGCCGAAGCCCATGTGTTCCATTTCCATCGGGTGCGTCACGAAGCCGGCCTTGCGGGCGACCGCGAACACTTGCTGGAAGTGCAGCGCTTGACGCTGGTCGACGAAATACAGTGCGCGGTCAGCCTTGAGCTTGCCGCTGCGATAACGCACGGCCGCCAGGTCGGTGGTGGCGTAGAGGTAGCCGCCATCGGCCTTGACGATAATCACCGGCAGCGGGTCGCCGTCGGCGTTCTTGAATTCGTCGAGGAACACGCACTGCGCGCCATTGCTCTCGACCAGCAGGCCGGCGGCCTTGAGGTCGTTGACCACGTTGATCAGGTCGTCGTTGTAGGCGCTTTCGCCCATCACGTCGGCCATGGTCAGTTTGACGTTCAGCAGTTCGTAGATTTTCTGGCAGTGCGACAGCGAGATGTCCTTGAACTTGGTCCACAGCGCCAGGCAATCCGGGTCGCCGGCTTGCAGCTTGACCACCAGGCCACGGGCACGATCGGCGAACTCTTCCGATTCGTCGAAGCGTTTCTTCGCTGCGCGGTAGAAGTTTTCCAGGTCGGACAGCTCATCGCTGGTGATCGGGTTTTCTTGCAGGTAGGCCATCAGCATGCCGAACTGGGTGCCCCAGTCGCCGACGTGGTTCTGACGGACGACGTCGTCGCCGAGAAACTCCAGAACGCGTGCCACGCCATCGCCGATGATGGTCGAGCGCAAGTGGCCGACGTGCATCTCTTTGGCCAGATTCGGGGCCGACAGGTCGACGACGGTGCGTTGCACCGGGCCAGCCTTGCGCACGCCGATGCGGTCGTCGGCGAGGGCGGCATCCAGGCGAGTGGCCAGGGCATCAGTGTTCTGGAAGAAATTCAGGAAGCCCGGGCCGGCGATTTCGGTCTTGGTGACGTTTTCATCGACCGGCAGCGCGGCGATGATTTTCTCTGCCAGGTCGCGCGGCTTCATGCCGGCCGGTTTGGCCAGCATCATGGCGATGTTGCTGGCGAAGTCGCCGTTCTTCTTGTCACGGGAGTTTTCCACCTGGATCGCCGGCGACAGGCCTTCAGGCAACACACCTTCGTTGACGAGTTGGGTGATGGCTTGTTGGATCAGCTGGCGAATGGTGTCTTTCATGGTGTTCTCTTTCGACCGCAAGCGCGGCGGCGCTTCGATGCGCTAGTGGAAAAACTGGGCATTATCCGTTGCGAAGGCGGGCTTGCCAACTATAGCGGGCAGGTTATGGATATGTGGTGACAAATCGGGCCTCTTCGCGGGCAAGCCTCGCTCCTACAGGTTCGTGTCGTTCACAATATTGGCAAACGACTCACCCCTGTAGGAGCGAGGCTTGCCCGCGAAGGCGATCTAACAATCAATACAAATCGACGGGATCAACATCCAGCGACCAGCGCACCGCCCGCCCGCTCGGCATCTGCTCCAGCACCAGCAACCAATTGGCGAGCAGCCGATGCAACGGCGCCCGGGCCGTGGCCTGCAACAACAACTGCGCACGATACCGACCTGCGCGGCGTTCCATCGGAGCCGGCACCGGGCCGAGCAGCTCGATACCGGTCAGATTCTGCTCAGCCAGCAAGCGCTCGGCCTCACTGCACGCCTCATCGAGAAAACCTTCGGCCTGCCCCGGTTTGTGCGCTTCGGCCCGCAGCAACGCCAAATGCGCAAACGGCGGCAATCCCGCAGAACGACGCTCACTCAAGGCCTGTTCGGCAAAGGCGAAATAGCCTTGTTCGGTCAATTGCACCAGCAACGGATGATCGGCCAGGTGCGTCTGGATAATCACCTTGCCCGGCTCTTCGGCTCGCCCGGCCCGGCCAGCAACCTGAACGATCAACTGAGCCATGCGCTCGCTGGCGCGGAAGTCGCCGGAGAACAACCCGCCGTCGGCATCGAGAATCGACACCAGCGTCACCCGTGGAAAGTGGTGCCCTTTGGCGAGCATTTGTGTGCCCACCAGAATGCACGGGTGGCCTTTCTGAATGGTCGCGAACAACTGATTCATCGCATCTTTACGCGACGTACTGTCGCGGTCGACCCGCAGTACCGGGACGTCCGGGAACAGAATCGCCAGGCGTTCTTCTGCGCGCTCGGTGCCGGCACCCACCGGCCGCAGATCGACCTTGCCACACTTCGGGCAATGCCGAGGCACGCGTTCCACGTAGCCGCAATGGTGGCAGCGCAACTCGCCGGAGCGCTGGTGCACGGTCATTCGCGCATCGCAGCGCTGGCACTCGGACATCCAGCCGCAGTCATGACACAGCAGCGTCGGCGCAAAACCGCGACGGTTGAGGAACACCAAGACTTGTTGGCCGGCCGCCAGGGTCTGGCCGATGGCTTGCTGCATCGGACCGGAAATACCGCTGTCCAGCGGACGGCTTTTTACATCGAGGCGCAGGAATCGCGGTTGCTTGGCGCCGCCAGCGCGCTCGTTCAGTCGTAGGAGGCCATACCGACCGGTGTAGGCGTTGTGCAGGCTTTCCAGCGAAGGCGTGGCGGAGCCAAGTACGATCGGGATGTTTTCCTGCCGTGCGCGCACCAGCGCCAGATCGCGGGCGTGATAGCGCAGGCCTTCCTGCTGTTTATAGGAGCCATCGTGCTCTTCGTCGATGATGATCAGGCCGGGGTTCTTCATCGGCGTGAACAGCGCCGAACGGGTGCCGATAATGATGTCAGCGTCGCCGTCCCGCGCGGCGAGCCAAGCCTCGAGGCGCTCGCGATCATTGACCGCCGAGTGAATCAGCGCGATGCGCGCATTGAAGCGCTGCTCGAAGCGCGCCAGGGTTTGCGGGCCGAGGTTGATTTCCGGGATCAGCACCAGCGCCTGCTTGCCGGCTTCGAGGGTTTCGCGGATCAACTGCAAATAGACTTCAGTCTTGCCGCTGCCGGTAACGCCGGCCAGCAGGAACGCGTGATAACTGTCGAACCCGGCGCGAATCGCTTCATACGCGGCACGCTGCTCTGGGTTGAGCGGCAACTCCGGTTGCGCCAGCCAATGTTCGTGGCGGGCGCCGGGGGCGTGCTTGCGGATCTCCACCTGTACCAGGTCCTTGGCCAGCAACAGATCCAGGCTGTCCTTGCTCAGCATCAGTTTGCTCAGCAACTGATGAGCGACGCCGTGCGGGTGCTGGGCCAATGTCGCTAAGGCTTCACGCTGGCGCGGCGCTCGGGCGATACGCGGGTCATCCAGGCTGGCGCCGGGCGCGGCGGACCAGAACCGTTCCTGGCGCGCCTCGGCCAGTTCGCCTTGTCGCAGCAACACCGGCAGCGCCCAGCTCAAGGTGTCGCCGAGGCTGTGCTGGTAATACTGCGAGGTCCACAGGCACAGCTTGAACAGTGCTGGCGGTAGCGGCGGGGTGGCGTCGAGCAGGGCCAGCGCCGGTTTGAGCTTTTCCGCCGGGACTTCGCTGGTGTCGGTGACCTCCACCAGAATCCCGATCATCTCCCGCCGGCCGAACGGCACCCGCAGGCGCATGCCCGGTTGCAACTGGGCGCGCAGGACCCCGGCCGGGGCACGGTAATCGAACAGGCGGCGCAGCGGCGAAGGCAGGGCGAGGCGCAAAATGGCGTCGGGCACGCGATGGTTTTCTCGATGATGGGACGGTGAAGAAGGCCGGGAGCCTAGCAGACGGTCGGTGTAAGGGACAGCTTGCGTGATCGCAAAGGTCTGGTAGAATCCGCGGCCTAATTACGTGCGGTATTCAACAATAGTGTTGAGTGGCGGCACGCTAGCCCGAGGAAGACACCATGAAA
Organism: Pseudomonas sp. LBUM1663; assembly: GCF_059695905.1. Lineage (NCBI taxonomy): Bacteria > Pseudomonadati > Pseudomonadota > Gammaproteobacteria > Pseudomonadales > Pseudomonadaceae > Pseudomonas > Pseudomonas sp. LBUM1663. Next base: position 406,360 of record NZ_CP166792.1, read on the forward strand.
GCCGATATCCATCCAACATACGAAGTCACCGCAGTTACCTGCAGCTGTGGCAACAAGTTCGAAACTCGCTCGAACCTGGCCAAGCCTCTGGCGATCGACGTATGCAACGAGTGCCACCCGTTCTACACCGGTAAGCAGAAGACTCTGGATACTGGCGGTCGTGTACAGCGCTTCGCAGACCGTTTCGGCGCTTTCGGCAAGAAAGCTCCTGCTGCTGCAGAGTAAGGTTGAAAAGCCCCATGGGCTTTACCTTGCTAACGAAAAAGGCGTCCCTCGCGGGCGCCTTTTTTGTGTCTGCGATTTGGCTGTCCGGCGCCCAGGCCTTCTGTCCGCTACCAAGCGGTCTGACACCCGTCGCGGTGCAACGGGTGGTGGATGGCGACACGTTGCGCCTGAGCGATGGCCGCAGTGTGCGCATGATCGGCTTGAATACGCCTGAGCTGGGCAAGCAGGGCCGTTCCGACGAGCCGTTCGCCGTGGTCGCGCGCAAACGCCTGGAAGCGCTGGTGGCGGCCAGCGACGGGCGCGTGGGTTTGCTGCCCGGTAAAGAAAGCAAAGATCATTACGGTCGCACGCTGGCCCATGTCTACGGCGCCAATGGCGCCAACCTCGAAGCGCAGATGCTCGCCGAGGGCCTCGGTTTTCAAGTGGCGGTCGCGCCGAATGTCGATTTGGTCAGCTGTCAGCAAGCCGCCGAACACAGTGCCCGTCAGGCCGGACTCGGGTTATGGCGGCAATCGCCTGTACTGAAAGCGGAGCAGATCAGCGCCTCCGGTTTTGCCGTGATCAGTGGTCGTGTGAGCAAGGTTCAGCGCAATCGCGGCGGGGTTTGGATTGAGTTGCAGGACGCGGTTGTATTGCGCGTTGCACCCAATTTGCTCGGGCAGTTCGATGTTGCATCGCTTGAGCGGCTGAAGGGCAAGCAGATTGAGGCGCGTGGATGGATTGTGGATCGATCGCACCGGGGCGGTTTGAAATCCGGGCAGGCACGCTGGCTTCTGCCGCTGACCGACCCGGCGATGCTGCAAGCGGCACCCTGATAAAAAATTGTAGACATTTTTTATGTCGATTGTGAACAGTCTATCCCTTGTGTTCCGCGGCTCTTGGCCCAAAGTCGTGAGGCAGGGCGCTTGACAGGGGTGACCGGTCAGTCTTGTGGGGACTTTACGACACGCGTATCCTCGGCGGTCCGTCTGTCCAACAGTAAAAGCGGAATGCCCACATGTCTGATTTGAAAACTGCCGCTCTCGAATATCACGCCCATCCTCGTCCAGGGAAGCTGAGTGTCGAGCTCACCAAGGCCACCGCTACCGCCCGCGATCTGTCGCTGGCTTACAGCCCCGGCGTAGCCGAACCAGTACGCGAAATCGCCCGCGATCCTGAACTGGCCTACAAATACACCGGCAAAGGCAACCTGGTTGCAGTCATTTCCGATGGCACCGCGATTCTCGGCCTGGGTAACCTTGGCCCATTGGCTTCCAAGCCAGTCATGGAAGGTAAAGGCGTGTTGTTCAAGCGCTTCGCCGGCATCGACGTTTTCGACATCGAAGTCGACTCCGAAAGCCCGCAAGCCTTCATCGACACCGTCAAGCGTATCTCCATCACCTTCGGTGGCATCAACCTGGAAGACATCAAGGCCCCTGAGTGCTTTGAGATCGAGCGCGCTCTGATCGAGCAGTGCGACATTCCAGTGTTCCACGATGACCAGCACGGCACCGCAATCGTTACTGCGGCCGGCATGATCAACGCCCTGGAAATCGCTGGCAAAACCCTCGCTGACGCCAAGATCGTCTGCCTGGGCGCCGGTGCGGCCGCCATCTCCTGCATGAAACTGCTGGTGAGCATGGGCGCCAACATCGAAAACATCTTCATGGTTGACCGTACCGGTGTGATCCACTCCGGCCGTGACGACCTGAACCAGTACAAGGCTGTCTTCGCTCACGCGACCGACAAGCGCACCCTGGCTGACGCCCTGACCGGTGCTGACGTGTTCGTTGGCCTGTCCGGCCCGAACCTGCTGAGCGCTGAAGGCCTGAAATCCATGGCGGCCAACCCGATCGTGTTCGCCTGCTCCAACCCGGATCCGGAAATCGCCCCGGAACTGGCGCACGCCACCCGTGACGACGTGATCATGGCGACCGGCCGTTCGGACTACCCGAACCAGGTCAACAACGTACTGGGCTTCCCGTTCATCTTCCGTGGCGCCCTGGACGTTCGCGCCAAGCGCATCAACGAAGAGATGAAAGTGGCAGCGGCCAACGCCCTGCGTGAACTGGCCAAACTGCCGGTTCCTCAGGAAGTGTGCGACGCCTACGGTGGCATCAAGCTGGAATTCGGTCGTGAGTACATCATTCCGAAGCCAATGGATGCCCGCCTGATCACCGTGATCTCCGATGCCGTGGCCAAGGCCGCCATCGAGACCGGCGTAGCAACCCTGCCGTATCCGAAGAACTACCCGCTGAAAAGCGTGGATGACGTGTTCAACGGCTAAGCCGTTGTAGCGCTTCAACCGAAAAGCCCCGATTCGTATGAGTCGGGGCTTTTTTTCGTCTGTGGCTTTTGCGCCGCCTATTAGGGCCTCTTCGCGGGCAAGCCCGCTCCCACAGTGGATTGTCGGTGTGAATGCGATCTGGTACGCAACAGAGACCCCTGTGGGAGCGGGCTTGCCCGCGAAGGGGCCTTCCAGGACAACACAAAACCTGCAGGCAATAAAAAGCCCCGCTCTTCTTCCGAAGGCGGGGCTTTCGCATTGCGCTACGCGATCAGAACAAATCGATCGGCGCCGCTTCATCCGCAGGCAGTGGGCTGCCCGGCGCATTGCCGTTACCCAGTTCATTCACCGACGGTGGCGTGTCTTCGGCCTTGAACAGCTCGAAGTACGCGCCTGGCGTGCCTGGGCTGGCCGCACGGCCGCTGACCGGGTCAACCCGCAGGCTGAGAATGCCTTCCGGCTCTGCCTGGGTGTGAGGCGGCTTGTCCTTAAGGGCGGCAGCCATGTAGTTCATCCAGATCGGCAGCGCGACGGTGCCACCGAACTCGCGCTTGCCCAGGCTTTCAGGCTGATCGAACCCGGTCCAGACGGTGGTCACGTAATCGGCGTTGTAGCCGGAGAACCAGGCGTCCTTGGATTCGTTGGTGGTACCGGTTTTGCCCGCAATGTCACTGCGACCCAAGGCCAGTGCGCGGCGGCCGGTGCCGAGTTTGATCACGTCCTCAAGCATGCTGTTGAGGATGTAAGTGGTGCGACCGTCGACGATGCGTTCGGCCACGGCCGGCGTTTGCGGCGCAGTGCCGGGTGCGGCCGGAGCTTCCCCCGGCGTCGCATTGACCGTGAACGCCTGGGCGTCGGTCGGTGCGGCGATGCCGTTGGTCGCTGTGTCGCCCTTCGGAACGCTCGGCGGGTTGGCGACGAACAGCGTGTCGCCATTGCGGCTTTCGATCTTGTCGATGATGTACGGGCTGATTTTGTAGCCGCCGTTGGCGAAGGTGCTCCAGCCGGTGGCGATTTCCATTGGCGTCAGGGTCGCGGTGCCCAGGGCCAGGGACAGGTTGCGCGGCAAGTCCTGCTTGTTGAAGCCGAACTTGCTGATGTAGTCGATGGTGCGATCGACGCCCAGTGCCTGTACCAAACGGATCGATACCAGGTTGCGTGACTTGTACAGCCCTTCACGCAGGCGGATCGGGCCGAGGAAGGTGTTGGTGTCGTTCTTCGGGCGCCAGACCTTGTCCAGGTATTCATCGACGAACACGATCGGTGCATCGTTCACCAGGCTGGCGGCGGTGTAGCCGTTATCCAGCGCGGCGCTGTACACGAAGGGCTTGAAGCTCGAACCCGGCTGACGCTTGGCCTGCATGGCGCGGTTGTAGTTGCTCTGCTCGAAGGCAAAACCACCGACCAGCGAGCGGATGGCGCCGTTCTGCGGATCCAGGGACACCAGCGCGCCTTGCGCTTGCGGGATCTGGCTGAATTTCAGCGAATTGTCCGGTTGGCGCTGCACGCGAATCAGGTCACCGACCTGAGCCACGTCCGATGGCTGCTTCGGATTGGCGCCCATGCTGTTGGTATTCAGGAACGGTCGCGCCCATTTCATGCTGTCCCAACCGATGTGTTCTTCACCGGTGCGGGTCAGTACTTGCAGGCCAGTCTTGTCGACCTGAGTGACGATGGCGGGCTCAAGACCGCTGATGGTGCGTTGCTTGGTCAGCTCGGTGGCCCAGGCTTCGCGAGTCTTGCCCGGCAGGCGCGACTCGGGACCGCGATAGCCGTGACGCTGATCGTAGGTCATCAAGCCTTCGTGGACTGCGGTGTTGGCCATTTCCTGGAGATTGCTCGGCACCGTCGTGGTCACGCGGAAACCTTCGGTGTACGCGTCGCTGCCATAGCGGCCGACCATTTCGGCACGGGCCATTTCAGCGATGTACGGCGCGTTCACTTCCGGCGTCGGCACGTGGTAGCTGGCGTTCAACGGTTCGTTGATCGCAGTGGTGTAGTCGGCTTCGGTGATCTTGCCGAGTTTGTACATGCGCCCCAGGATCCAGTCGCGACGTTCCTTGCTGCGGGCCGGGTTGGCCAGCGGGTTGAAGCGCGAAGGGGCTTTTGGCAGGCCGGCGATCATCGCCATCTGCGCCAGGCTGACGTCGCGAATCGATTTGCCGTAGTAAACCTGCGCGGCGGCTTCGATGCCGTAGGCGCGGTTGCCCAGGTAGATCTTGTTGACGTAGAGCTCGAGGATCTCGTCCTTGGTCAACTGCCGTTCGATCTGCAGGGCCAGGAGGATTTCGGTGGTTTTGCGCGAGAAACTACGTTCGCTGGTCAGGAAGAAGTTCTTCGCCACCTGCATGGTGATGGTGCTGCCGCCGGACTGGATGTGTCCGCTTTTTACCAACTGGGTCGCCGCACGCATCAGGCTGCTGGGATCGACACCGTAGTGGTTGGCAAAATTGTCGTCTTCAGCACTTAGTAACGCATTGATGAAGTTGGGGGGAATGTCGGCGAAACGGATCGGTGTGCGGCGCATTTCGCCAAATTCCGCGATCAACTTGTTGTCGCTGCTGTACACCCGCAATGGAATCTGCAACTGGATGCTTCTCAGAGCCTCCACAGATGGCAATCCCGGACTAAGGTAAAGAAACGCGCCACTCAGACCAAGGAGCAGTCCGCAGAAAACGGCGACGATGGACCAACCGAAAAATTTCAGCAGACGAATCAAGGCTTTGGGATATCCAGGGCAAAGAATGAATTAGGCAACAGGGTTCAGATAAACAGGGAGCAACCCGCGCTTGCAGTAAAAACCGGAAAAAAACGCTGGGCATTATAAGCATTTTTCCGTCGAGAGCGTCATTTGCGCTGCTGTCAAGACGGGTGGTTTGAACGCAACGGGTATTACAGAGTCCGTAAGACACGGATAGTCATAGGGAATTGGTAGTGCTAGGACTCTTCAATAAAAAAGCCAATACGCTTCTGGGCATCGACATCAGCTCCACGTCGGTGAAGCTGCTTGAGCTAAGTCGCCAGGGTGAGCGTTATCGGGTCGAGGCCTATGCGGTCGAGCCCTTGCCTGCCAACGCAGTGGTCGAAAAAAATATCGCCGAGCTCGAAGGCGTGGGCCAGGCACTCGCGCGCGTGCTGCTCAAGGCCAAAACCAATCTCAGGAATGTCGCCGTCGCCGTCGCCGGTTCGGCAGTCATCACCAAAACCATCGAGATGGACGCAGGTCTTTCCGACGACGAGATGGAAAACCAGCTGAAGATCGAGGCCGATCAGTACATTCCCTATCCTTTGGATGAAGTCGCCATCGACTTCGAAGTCCAGGGCGTGTCGGCGCGAAACCCCGAACGCGTCAATGTGCTGCTGGCGGCCTGTCGCAAGGAAAACGTCGAGGTGCGTGAAGCCGCCCTGGCGCTGGCCGGCCTGACGGCGCGAGTGGTGGATGTCGAGGCCTATGCGCTGGAACGATCATTCTCCTTGCTGGCGGGGCAACTGGCGGTCTCTCAGGAGGGGCTGACCGTGGCGGTGGTCGACATCGGCGCGACCATGACCACCCTGAGCGTGCTGTACAACGGGCGGATCATCTACACCCGGGAACAATTGTTCGGCGGTCGTCAGCTCACGGAGGAAATCCAGCGTCGTTACGGCCTGACCATCGAGCAGGCGGGGCTGGCGAAGAAGCAGGGCGGATTGCCGGATGACTACGTCAGCGAAGTCTTGCAGCCGTTTCGCGATGCGCTGGTGCAGCAGGTTTCCCGGTCGTTGCAGTTCTTCTTCGCTTCCGGTCAGTACAACGCGGTCGATCACATCCTGCTGGCTGGCGGTACCGCGTCGGTCCCGGGGCTTGATCGCCTGATCGAACAGCGGTTGGGCACGCCGACCCAGGTGGCCAATCCGTTCTCCGACATGGCGTTGAGCAGCAAGGTCAACGCCGGGGCCCTGGCAAGCGATGCGCCCGCACTGATGATCGCTTGCGGGCTCGCCCTCAGGAGTTTCGACTGATGGCGCGGATCAATCTTTTACCCTGGCGCGAAGAGCTGCGTGAAGAGCGCCGCAAACGCTTTTTGCTGGCACTGGTCGGCATATTGGTGTGCTCGGTGGGCGCAATTTTTATCGCGGACCAGATCATCAGTGGCGCCATTGACCGACAAGTGGCCCGTAACGATTACATCGGCAAACAGATTGCCGTGGTCGACGAGCGCATCAAGCAGATCAGCGATCTGAAGTCCCGTCGCCAGCAGCTTGTCGAGCGCATGCGCATCATCCAGGACCTGCAAGGTAACCGTCCGATCAGTGGGCGGATTTTCGACCAGTTGGCGCGTACCCTGCCGGACGGGGTGTATTTCACCGAAGTGAAAATGGCCGGAAAAACCCTGTCCATTACCGGCGCGGCGGAATCGAACAATCGGGTTTCGGACCTGATGCGCAACCTCGACGCGTCTGATTGGTTCGATGCGCCGAGTCTCACGGAAGTCAAAGCCACCACCGCCGGTCAGCTGGATCAGGCCAACGTCTTTCAGTTGACCGTCCGTCAGACTCAGCCCCCCGTTGTGGAGGCTGGCAAATGAGCCCCTCGGAATGGTTCGAAGGCCTGCGCAAGATCGACATCAACGATCTGGACACCAACAACATGGGTTCCTGGCCGCCAGCGATCAAGGCCCTGGCGGGCGTCTTGCTCATGGTTCTGGTGTTGGCCCTCGGCTACACCTTTTTCATCAGCGATCAGGAAGATCACCTCGCACTCAAGCGCGAAGAGGAGTCGACCCTCAAGGAGCAATTCGCGACCAAGGCGCATATGGCGGCGAATCTGGAGCTGTACATCCAGCAGATGAAAGAGATGGAGAACTCTTTTGGCGTGCTGCTGCGGCAATTGCCCAGTGACACCGAAGTGCCCGGGCTGCTGGAGGACATCACCCGCACCGGTCTCGGTAGCGGGCTGGAGTTCGAAGAGATCAAGCTGCTGCCGGAGGTTACCCAGCAGTTCTACATCGAACTGCCGATCCAGATCACCGTTACCGGTGCCTATCACGACCTGGCGACGTTCGTCAGTGGCGTGGCCGGGTTGCCGCGGATCGTTACGCTGCATGATTTCGACCTCGCGCCGGCCGACCCCGAGGGCGGTCCAAAACTGCGCATGAGCATCCTTGCCAAGACCTACCGCTACAACGACAAGGGGCTGCAGAAATGAGCCCGATTCGTTGCGTGTTGATGGGTGTGCTACTCGCCGGCCTGGCCGGTTGCGGCAACGGCAATGACGTCGGCGACCTAGACGCCTACATGAATGAAGTGCGGCTCAGGCCGCCGGGCAAGATTGAACCAACGCCGACATTCCGGTCTTACCCGACGTTCACCTACAGCGCTGCCAACCTGCGCAGCCCGTTTTCCCGGCAGGTAAGGGTTGATCTGGCGGGTCAGAAGCACGGCTCGCGTAACGTCAAACCCGACCCCAACCGGGCCAAGCAGTACCTCGAAGGTTTCAACATCGAGCAGTTTGAAATGGTCGGCACGATCTCCAATGCGACCGGCTCCTTTGCGCTGTTGCGCGGGGCAGGCGGTGTGCATCGGCTGAAAGTCGGCGATTACCTGGGGCGTAACGATGGACGGATCGTCGCCATCAGCGGCTCGCAAGTCGATGTGGTCGAAATCGTTCCCGATGGCGAAGGTGCCTGGTTGGAACGACCACGGACCATCCCTTTGAAAGAGCACTCATAGTGGAACTCGAATAATGAACAGGATTTTCTCAACCCTCGGTATCTCGCTATGGATAGCGTTGCTGTCGCCGATGGTACAAGCGGCCAACCTCAAAGCGCTGGATGTCGCTGCGCTGCCGGGTGATCGTGTCGAGTTGAAGTTGTCTTTCGATGGCCCCCCACCGCAACCTCACGGTTACACGACCGAGTCGCCTGCACGAATCGCGCTGGATCTGCCCGGCGTGGTCAATCAGCTTTCGAGCAAGAGTCGTGAGCTGGGCGGCGGCAATGCCCGTAGCGCGACGGTGGTGGAAGCCAAGGACCGGACGCGGCTGATCATCAACCTGACGCAACTGACCCCCTACAGCGCCCGGGTCGAAGGCAACAAATTGATCGTGGTGGTCGGGCAAGGCGCCAACAAGGCGTCCCGCCCGCCCGCCAGTGCTCCACGCGCCGCGACCGCAAACCCAGCCCCGACGAAAGCCTACGCGCCCGTAGGCAAAGCCATTCGCGGTGTGGATTTCCAGCGCGGTACGCAGGGTGAAGGCAACGTGGTGATTGATCTGTCGGATCCGTCCATCGCCCCTGACATCCAGGAACGCGACGGCAAGATCATCCTCGGTTTCGCCAGAACCCAATTACCAGAGCCGTTGCGCGTGCGTCTGGACGTCAAGGATTTCGCCACCCCGGTGCAGTTCGTCAATGCCAGCGCCACGGGCGATCGGGCCACGATCAGTATCGAGCCCAGCGGAGCGTTCGATTATTCGACCTACCAGACCGACAACAAGCTGACGGTCAGCATTCGGCCAATGACCGTCGACGACCTGCAAAAGCGCAACGCCGAACGTTTTGCCTATACCGGTGAAAAACTCTCGCTGAATTTCCAGGACATCGATGTGCGTTCGGTGCTGCAACTGATCGCCGATTTCACCAACCTCAATCTGGTGGCCAGCGACACGGTGCAGGGCGGCATCACCTTGCGTTTGCAGAACGTGCCGTGGGACCAGGCGCTGGACCTGGTGCTGAAAACCAAAGGCCTGGACAAGCGCAAGATCGGTAACGTCCTGTTGGTGGCGCCGGCCGATGAAATCGCCGCGCGTGAACGTCAGGAACTGGAATCGCAGAAGCAGATTTCCGACCTCGCGCCGTTGCGTCGCGAATTGCTGCAGGTCAACTACGCCAAGGCCGCCGACATCGCCAAGCTGTTCACGTCGGTGACCAGTGCCGAAGCGAAAATCGACGAGCGGGGTTCGATCACGGTTGATGAGCGGACGAACAACATCATTGCCTACCAGACCCAGGACCGACTCGACGAACTTCGTCGCATCGTCGCGCAACTGGACATCCCGGTGCGTCAGGTGATGATCGAGGCGCGAATCGTCGAAGCCAACGTCGACTACGACAAAAGCCTCGGCGTGCGCTGGGGCGGTTCGGTGCAGAACAAGGGCAACTGGAACACATCCGGCGTCAGCAATGGTTCGTCGACCACCATCGGTACTCCGGGCAGCACCAGCACCAACTCGCCGTTTGTCGACCTGGGCGCTGCGGGCAACACCTCGGGGATCGGCATCGCCTTCATCACCGATAACGTGTTGCTGGACCTGGAGCTGACGGCGATGGAGAAGACCGGTAACGGCGAAATCGTCTCGCAACCCAAGGTGGTCACGTCCGACAAGGAAACCGCGAAAATCCTCAAGGGCACCGAGATTCCCTATCAGGAAGCCAGTTCCAGCGGTGCTACGTCGGTGTCGTTCAAGGAGGCGTCGCTGTCCCTTGAGGTCACGCCGCAGATCACCCCGGACAACCGGATCATCATGGAGGTCAAGGTCACCAAGGATGAGCCGGACTACCTGAACAAGGTCCAGGATGTACCGCCGATCAAGAAAAACGAGGTCAATGCCAAGGTACTGGTCAATGATGGCGAGACCATCGTGATTGGCGGGGTTTTCTCAAATACTCAGAGCAAGGTTGTAGATAAGGTGCCATTTCTCGGTGATGTGCCGTATCTTGGCCGCCTTTTCCGGCGTGACGTGGTTTCGGAGAAAAAATCCGAGCTGCTGGTATTTCTCACTCCGCGTATCATGAATAACCAGGCGATTGCTGTGAGTCATTGATTCTGTGCGAAATTTGATTCTTGTTGGACCGATGGGGGCTGGAAAAAGCACCATCGGCCGGTTGCTGGCCAAAGAGCTGCGCCTGCCGTTCAAAGATTCCGATAAGGAAATTGAATTGCGCACGGGCGCCAATATCCCGTGGATTTTCGATAAAGAAGGCGAGCCGGGCTTTCGTGACCGCGAGCAGGCGATGATTGCCGAGCTGTGCGGCTGCGACGGCGTGGTGCTGGCGACCGGTGGCGGCGCGGTAATGCGCGAAGCCAATCGTCGGGCGTTGCACGCCGGCGGTCGGGTGGTCTATCTGCATGCCTCGGTCGAGCAGCAGGTCGGCCGCACTTCCCGTGATCGCAATCGTCCCTTGTTGCGCACTGCCGATCCGGCCAAGACCCTGCGGGATCTGCTGGCGATCCGCGATCCGCTGTATCGGGAAATCGCCGACCTGGTGGTTGAAACCGATGAGCGGCCGCCGCGAATGGTCGTGCTCGATATTCTCGAACGCTTGCAGCAGCTACCTCCCCGTTAAAGCGAGGCGCGAAATGCGCTATCCTCGGCGTCCTGTCACGACCGCTCAAGGTTGTGGCGGATGGCTACCGAACGGCGTCACACCAGCAGACGCCGTGGACATTCGTTAACTCAAGGCAGGACGCCTGATTCCATCTTCACTGTGGGGACACATGCAGACACTCAAGGTCGATCTAGGCGAGCGCAGCTACCCGATTCACATTGGCGAAGGTTTGTTGGATCAGCCTGAGCTGCTGGCCCCGCATATCCGCGGGCGTCAAGTGGCGATCATCTCCAACGAGACCGTTGCGCCGCTCTATCTCGAACGTCTGACCCGCAGCCTTGCGCAGTTCTCGGTGATTTCCGTGGTGCTGCCCGATGGCGAAGCCTTCAAGACCTGGGAAACCCTGCAACTGATTTTCGACGGCCTGCTGACTGCACGCCACGACCGCCGCACCACGGTGATCGCCCTCGGTGGCGGTGTGATTGGTGACATGGCCGGTTTCGCGGCTGCCTGCTATCAGCGCGGTGTTGATTTCATCCAGGTCCCGACTACGTTGCTGTCGCAAGTCGACTCCTCGGTGGGCGGCAAGACCGGGATCAACCATCCGCTGGGCAAGAACATGGTCGGCGCGTTCTATCAGCCGAACGTCGTGCTGATCGATACCGCTACCCTCAATACCTTGCCGGCCCGCGAACTCTCTGCGGGGCTGGCGGAAGTCATCAAGTACGGGCTGATCTGCGACGAGCCGTTCCTGACCTGGCTCGAAGAAAACGTCGATCGCCTGCGCGCCCTGGACCAGGTCGCGCTGACGTATGCCATCGAGCGTTCCTGCGCCGCCAAGGCTGAGGTGGTCGGTGCCGACGAGAAGGAAACCGGTGTTCGTGCCACGTTGAACCTGGGTCACACCTTCGGACACGCTATCGAAACCCATATGGGCTATGGTGTCTGGCTTCATGGTGAAGCCGTTGCTGCTGGCACCGTAATGGCTTTGGAAATGTCCGCGCGGCTGGGCTGGATCAGCGAGCAAGAGCGCGATCGCGGCATTCGCCTGTTTCAGCGTGCCGGCCTGCCGGTCATCCCGCCAGAAGAGATGACCGAAGCCGATTTTCTCGAACACATGGCAATTGACAAGAAAGTGATCGACGGTCGTTTACGCCTGGTGCTGCTGCGCCACATGGGCGAAGCGGTGGTGACCGACGATTATCCGAAAGAAGTTTTACAGGCCACGCTGGGAGCGGATTACCGCGCCCTGGCTCAGCTTAAAGGTTAATAAGATCCCGATGACTAGTTTGCATGCCGACGAGGCTTTCCTCGGCCATTACCAGTTAAGTCATGACCCTTTTGCTCCACGGGTGCCTGGCTTCAAATTCTTCCCGGCCCAGCGCAAACCGGTGCTGGGGCAACTGCATCACCTGGCACGCTACAGCCAGTTGCTGCTGGTGGTCACCGGCCCACAAGGCAGCGGCAAGACCCTGTTGCGACAAGCCCTGGTGGCCAGCACCAACAAACAATCGGTGCAAAGCGTGGTGGTTTCCGCCCGTGGCGCTGGCGATGCGGCCGGCGTGCTGCGTCAGGTGGCCCAGGCGCTGAACGTTGCCCAGCCGGAGGTCAATGCGATTCTGTCGCAGGTCGTGCAACTTGCGCTGACCGGGCAGGAAGTCTATTTGCTGGTGGATGACGCCGAGCAGCTCGACGAATCCGCGCTGGAGGCCTTGCTGGCCCTGGCCGCCGGTGCGCCGGAAGGTCGTCCGCATGTGTTCCTGTTCGGTGAGTCGTCGCTGATTGCGCAACTGGACGCGCTGAGCCTCGAGGAAGAGCGTTTCCACGTCATCGAGTTGCAGCCCTACACCGAAGAAGAAACCCGTGAATACCTGGACCAGCGGCTCGAAGGCGCCGGCCGGGGTATCGAACTTTTTACCGCAGATCAGATCTCTGATATTCACGAAAGCTCCGACGGCTGGCCTGGCATCATCAACCAGGTTGCCCGCGATGCAATGATCGAAGCCATGATTGCCAGCCGCTCAGCGGTCAAGCGTCCAAGTATGGGGTTCAACATGCCGAAGAAACACGTATTGGCGATTTCCGCCGTCGTCGTGGTCGCGGTAGCCGCCGCCTGGTTGATGCCAGGTCGCAGCAAAGCACCGACCACCGGCGCGCCGGCCAACGAACAGGCGCAATTGCCACTCGGGCAGGGCACGCCACAACCTAACAGCGGCGGTGCGCCTTCCGTCGAATTCGCCGGTAATTCGCAACCGATGCCATTGCCGCTGGTCGGCAACTCGCAACCGGTCATGCGCGGTCCGCTGGCCGAAGCCGCCGGTGGCATCACTGAAGGCGACGACGGCGTGCCGGTCGAAGGGTCCAGCGCTACACCGCCAACCGTGACCACCACCGCGCCACCAGCGGGTATTCAGCCGGGCCCTGCGCCGACGCCAGCCGCCAAACCGGTGCCAGCGCCGACTCAGGTTGCGACCGCCAAGCCAGTCCCGACTGCGCCAGCCGTGAAGCCGGCCCCAGCGCCAGCCAAGCCAGCCGTCGTGGCCACCGCCAAGCCTGTCGAGAAGCCAGCCGCCGCTCCTGCGAAAGGCGCGGGTGGCACTTGGTACGCCGGTCAACCTACCAGCAACTACGTGGTGCAGATCCTCGGCACCAGCTCCGAAGCGACTGCGCAAAACTTCGTGAAAGAGCAGGGCGGCGAGTACCGTTATTTCAAGAAAGTCCTCAACGGCAAGCCGCTTTACGTCATCACCTACGGTAACTTCGCCAACCGCGATGCAGCCCTGACCGCCATCAAGGCCTTGCCAGCGAAGGTTCAGGCTGGTAAACCTTGGCCTCGCACTGTCGCCAGCGTCCAACAGGAACTGGCAACAACTCGCTGAAGATTCGGCGGCCTTACCCAGGCCGCCTCTCCAAGCACCTCAAAATTTCTGCAAGTGCATGCCGTCTCTCCAGACCGCGTGCCTTGTGGTGTCTGCGTTACAGTAGTCTTTGAGTCGTTGCGGTCAAAATTAAAAAAGTTTTGACTAGCACAGCAGATCGCTTTAAACCTTTCACAAATGCGACATAGATTTGCGACAGTTCGTCGTCAAATTTGTGAGCGTCTGTGTCGCTGTGTACAATGACCACCCTTTTGCCCCCGCTAAGCCGACGAACGTTCGGCGTGGATCGCAAGTGGTTGAATTGAAAAGAAATTTGCCTCGAAAAGAGGCAGCCTGGTGAGAAAGTGTCTATGAAAGCAGGTCTGTACCAACCAGATGAATTCAAGGATAACTGCGGTTTCGGCCTGATAGCCCATATGCAGGGCGAGCCCAGTCATACCCTTTTGCAAACGGCCATCGAGGCCCTGACCTGCATGACCCACCGCGGTGGGATCAACGCTGACGGCAAGACCGGTGATGGTTGCGGTCTGCTGATTCAAAAGCCGGATGTGTTCCTGCGAGCCATCGCCCAGGAAACCTTCGGCGTCGAACTGCCCAAGCAATATGCCGTAGGCATGGTCTTCTTTAACCAGGACCCGGTCAAAGCCGAAGCCGCTCGCGAGAACATGAACCGCGAGATCCTGGCCGCCGGCCTGCAATTGGTCGGCTGGCGCAAAGTGCCCATCGACACCAGCGTCCTCGGCCGCCTGGCCCTTGAACGCCTGCCGCAGATCGAGCAGGTGTACATCGGCGGTGAAGGCCTGAGCGATCAGGACATGGCGATCAAGCTGTTCACCTCTCGTCGTCGCTCGTCCGTGGCCAATGCCGCCGACACCGATCACTACATCTGCAGCTTTTCGCACAAGACCATCATTTATAAAGGCCTGATGATGCCGGCGGACTTGACCGCCTTCTATCCAGACCTCAGCGACCAGCGCCTGCAAACCTCGATTTGCGTGTTCCACCAGCGCTTCTCCACCAACACCCTGCCGAAATGGCCGCTGGCTCAACCGTTCCGCTTCCTGGCGCACAACGGCGAGATCAACACCATCACCGGCAACCGCAACTGGGCCGTGGCCCGTCGCACCAAGTTCACCAACGATCTGATGGACCTGGAAGAGCTCGGCCCGCTGGTCAACCGTGTCGGTTCCGACTCCTCCAGCATGGACAACATGCTCGAGCTGATGGTCACCGGTGGCATCGACCTGTTCCGTGGCGTGCGGATGATCATTCCGCCTGCGTGGCAGAACGTCGAAACCATGGACCCGGACCTGCGGGCGTTCTACGAATACAACTCGATGCACATGGAACCGTGGGACGGCCCGGCCGGCGTGGTAATGACCGATGGTCGTTACGCGGTGTGCCTGCTCGACCGTAACGGTCTGCGTCCGGCGCGTTGGGTCACCACCAAAAACGGTTTCATCACCCTGGCCTCGGAAATCGGTGTCTGGAACTACCAACCTGAAGACGTGATCGCCAAGGGCCGTGTTGGCCCGGGTCAGATCTTCGCCGTGGACACCGAAACCGGCCAGATCCTCGACACCGATGCGATCGACAACCGCTTGAAGTCCCGTCATCCGTACAAGCAATGGCTGCGCAAGAATGCCCTGCGCATCCAGGCGACCATGGAAGACAACGACCACGGTTCGGCGTTCTACGACGTTGATCAGCTCAAGCAGTACATGAAGATGTATCAGGTCACGTTCGAAGAGCGCGACCAGGTGCTGCGTCCGCTCGGCGAGCAAGGCTACGAAGCCGTCGGCTCGATGGGCGACGATACGCCGATGGCCGTGCTGTCCCAGCGCGTGCGCACGCCGTATGACTATTTCCGCCAGCAGTTCGCGCAGGTCACCAACCCGCCGATCGACCCGCTGCGTGAAGCCATCGTCATGTCACTGGAGATCTGCCTCGGTGCCGAGCGCAACATCTTCCAGGAGTCGCCGGAACACGCCTCGCGCGTAATCCTCAGCTCGCCGGTCATTTCCCCGGCCAAGTGGCGTTCGCTGATGAACCTGGATCGTCCGGGCTTCGAGCGCGCGATCATCGACCTCAACTACGACGAAAGCGTCGGCCTCGAAGCGGCCATCCGCAACGTTGCCGATCAGGCTGAAGAAGCCGTGCGCTCCGGTCGCACCCAGGTCGTGCTGAGTGACCGTCACATTGCCCCGGGCAAGTTGCCGATCCACGCTTCCCTGGCCACCGGCGCGGTGCACCACCGCCTGACCGAGAAAGGCCTGCGTTGCGACTCCAACATCCTCGTGGAAACCGCCACCGCTCGCGACCCGCATCACTTTGCAGTGCTGATCGGTTTCGGCGCCTCGGCGGTCTATCCGTTCCTGGCCTACGAAGTGCTGGGCGACCTGATCCGTACCGGTGAAGTGCTGGGCGACCTCTACGAGGTGTTCAAGAACTACCGCAAAGGCATCACCAAAGGTCTGTTGAAGATCCTGTCGAAGATGGGCATTTCGACCATCACCTCGTACCGTGGTGCGCAACTGTTCGAAGCCATCGGCCTGTCTGAAGAAGTCTGCGAGCTGAGCTTCCGTGGCGTGCCGAGCCGCATCAAGGGTGCGCGTTTCGTCGACATCGAAGCCGAGCAGAAAGCCCTGGCTGCCGAAGCCTGGAGCCCGCGCAAGCCGATCCAGCAGGGCGGTCTGCTGAAGTTCGTCCACGGTGGCGAATATCACGCCTACAACCCGGACGTGGTCAACACCCTGCAAGCCGCTGTGCAGCAGGGCGACTACAGCAAGTTCAAGGAATACACGGCGCTGGTGGATAACCGTCCGGTGTCGATGATCCGTGACATGTTCAAGGTCAAAACCCTGGACACGCCGCTGGACATCAGCGAGATCGAACCGCTGGAATCGGTGCTCAAGCGCTTTGACTCCGCGGGCATCTCCCTCGGCGCCTTGTCGCCGGAAGCTCACGAAGCCCTGGCCGAAGCCATGAACCGCCTCGGTGCGCGTTCCAACTCCGGCGAAGGCGGCGAAGACCCGGCGCGTTACGGCACCATCAAGAGCTCGAAAATCAAGCAAGTGGCGACTGGCCGTTTCGGTGTGACCCCGGAATACCTGGTCAACGCTGAAGTGCTGCAGATCAAGGTCGCTCAGGGCGCCAAGCCCGGCGAAGGTGGTCAGCTGCCTGGTGGCAAGGTCAACGGTCTGATCGCCAAGCTGCGTTACGCAGTGCCGGGCGTGACCCTGATTTCGCCGCCGCCGCACCACGACATCTATTCGATCGAAGACTTGTCGCAGCTGATTTTCGACCTGAAACAAGTCAATCCGAAGGCTTTGGTTTCGGTGAAGCTGGTTGCAGAAGCGGGCGTCGGCACCATCGCTGCCGGTGTGGCCAAGGCCTATGCGGACTTGATCACCATCTCCGGCTACGACGGCGGCACCGGTGCATCGCCGCTGACCTCGATCAAATACGCCGGCGCTCCGTGGGAGCTCGGCCTGGCCGAAACCCACCAGACCCTGCGCGGCAACGACCTGCGCGGCAAAGTGCGGGTACAAACCGACGGAGGCCTGAAAACCGGCCTCGACGTGATCAAGGCCGCCATCCTCGGCGCTGAAAGCTTCGGCTTCGGCACCGCGCCAATGATCGCCCTGGGCTGCAAGTACCTGCGTATCTGCCACCTGAACAACTGCGCCACCGGCGTCGCGACTCAGAACGAGAAGCTGCGCAAGGATCACTACATCGGGACGGTCGACATGGTGGTGAATTTCTTCACCTACGTCGCCGAAGAAACCCGTGAGTGGCTGGCCAAGCTGGGCGTGCGTTCCCTCGAAGAGCTGATCGGCCGCACCGATCTGCTGGACATCCTCGAAGGCCAGACCGCGAAGCAGCAACACCTGGACCTGACCCCGTTGCTCGGCAGCGATCACATCCCGGCGGACAAGCCTCAGTTCTGCCAGGTCGACCGCAACCCGCCGTTCGACAAGGGCCTGCTGGCCGAGAAAATGGTCGACATGGCCACCTCGGCCATCAACGACATGAGCGGCGCTGATTTCGCCCTGGATATCTGCAACTGCGACCGTTCGATCGGCGCGCGGATCTCCGGTGAAATCGCCCGCAAACACGGCAACCAAGGCATGGCGAACGCGCCGATCACCTTCCGCTTCAAAGGGACGGCCGGTCAGAGCTTCGGTGTGTGGAACGCCGGCGGCCTGAACATGTACCTGGAAGGCGACGCCAACGACTACGTCGGCAAAGGCATGACCGGCGGCAAGCTGGTCATCGTTCCGCCGAAGGGCAGCGTCTACAAGACTCAGGACAGTGCCATCATCGGCAACACCTGCCTGTACGGCGCCACGGGCGGCAAGTTGTTCGCCGCTGGCACCGCGGGCGAGCGTTTCGCGGTGCGTAACTCCGGTGCTCACACCGTGGTGGAAGGCACGGGCGACCACTGCTGCGAGTACATGACCGGTGGTTTCGTCTGCGTGCTGGGCAAGACCGGTTACAACTTCGGCTCAGGCATGACCGGCGGTTTCGCCTACGTGCTCGACCAGGACAACAGCTTCGTTGACCGGGTCAACCACGAACTGGTGGAAATCCAGCGGATCAGCGGTGAGGCGATGGAAGCCTATCGCAGCCACCTGCAACGCGTGCTGAACGAATACGTCGAGGAAACCGACAGCGAATGGGGTCGTAACCTCGCTGAAAACCTCGATGACTATCTGCGCCGTTTCTGGCTGGTCAAGCCCAAGGCTGCCAACCTGAAATCGTTGCTTTCCAGCACCCGTGCCAACCCGCAGTGATATGCGCCTGAAGAGTTTGATGAGGTTTTAACAATGGCTGAACGTCTGAATAACGACTTCCAGTTCATCGACGTCGGGCGCAAAGATCCGAAGAAGAAACTGTTGCGTCAACGCAAGAAAGAGTTCGTGGAGATCTACGAACCCTTCAAACCCCAGCATTCGGCCGATCAGGCCCACCGCTGCCTGGGTTGTGGTAACCCGTATTGCGAATGGAAGTGCCCTGTGCACAACTTCATTCCGAACTGGCTGAAACTGGTGGCCGAGGGCAACATCCTCCAGGCCGCCGAACTGTCGCACCAGACCAACACCCTGCCGGAAGTCTGCGGTCGGGTGTGCCCGCAGGATCGTCTGTGCGAGGGTGCCTGCACCCTCAACGACGGCTTCGGCGCGGTGACCATCGGTTCGGTCGAGAAGTACATCACCGACACGGCGTTCGCCATGGGCTGGCGTCCGGACATGTCCAAGGTCATACCGACCGGCAAGCGTGTTGCAGTGATCGGCGCAGGCCCGGCCGGTTTGGGCTGTGCCGACGTGCTGGTACGCGGCGGCGTGACCCCGGTGGTGTTCGACAAGAACCCGGAAATCGGCGGTCTGCTGACCTTCGGCATCCCCGAGTTCAAGCTGGAAAAGACCGTGCTGAGCAATCGTCGCGAAGTCTTCACCGGCATGGGCATCGAGTTTCGCCTGAACACCGAAGTGGGCAAGGACGTGACCGTCGAGCAACTGCTCGAAGAATACGATGCCGTGTTCATGGGCATGGGCACCTACACCTACATGAAGGGCGGCTTTGCCGGTGAGGATCTGCCGGGCGTGCATGACGCGCTCGACTTCCTGATCGCCAACGTCAACCGCAACCTGGGCTTTGAAAAGTCGCCGGAAGATTTCGTCGACATGAAAGGCAAGAAGGTTGTGGTGCTGGGCGGCGGCGACACGGCGATGGACTGCAACCGTACGTCGATTCGCCAGGGCGCCAAGTCGGTGACCTGCGCTTATCGTCGTGACGAAGCGAACATGCCGGGCTCGCGCAAAGAGGTGAAGAACGCCAAGGAAGAAGGCGTGAAATTCCTCTACAACCGCCAGCCGATTGCCATCGTCGGTGAAGACCGCGTCGAAGGCGTGAAGGTGGTCGAGACCCGTCTCGGCGAACCGGACGCCCGTGGCCGTCGCAGTCCCGAGCCGATCCCGGGTTCCGAAGAGATCATCCCGGCCGACGCCGTGGTCATCGCTTTCGGTTTCCGCCCTAGCCCGGCGCCGTGGTTCGAGCAGTTCAGCATCCAGACCGACAGCCAAGGCCGCGTTGTGGCCCCGGAACAAGGTCAGTACAAGCATCAGACCAGCAACCCGAAAATCTTCGCCGGTGGCGACATGGTTCGCGGCTCTGACCTGGTGGTGACGGCGATCTTCGAAGGGCGTAATGCCGCTGAAGGGATCCTGGATTACCTGGGCGTCTAAACCCGACCTGACATGCAGTAACCCTGTGGGAGCTGGCCTGCCAGCGATAGCATCACCTCGGTCTGACTGACACACCGAGGTGGTCGCATCGCTGGCAGGCCAGCTCCCACATTGGTTTCCGGGTGTTGCTGAAATCTGCGTATTTATTGCGACAAATTGACCCGATAGACAAAAGGCTGACCTGCAACCGTGCCTTTTGCGTCGCGCTCTGAGAAAATGCCCGCACTTTTTTTCCGGATGCCGACATGACTGCCCTGAAGAACGACCGTTTCCTCCGCGCCCTGCTCAAGCAACCCGTAGACGTCACGCCGGTATGGATGATGCGTCAGGCCGGTCGCTACCTGCCGGAATACCGCGCCAGCCGTGCCAAGGCCGGTGACTTCATGAGCCTGTGCATGAACCCGGAGTTCGCTTGCGAAGTCACGATGCAGCCGCTCGACCGCTATCCACAACTGGACGCGGCGATCCTGTTCTCCGACATCCTCACCATCCCGGATGCCATGGGCCAGGGCCTGTACTTCGAAACCGGCGAAGGTCCACGCTTCAAGAAAGTCGTCAGCACGATGGCCGACATCGAAGCCCTGCCGATTCCTGATCCGCACAAAGACCTCGGCTACGTCATGGACGCGGTCAGCACCATCCGTCGCGAACTGAACGGCCGCGTGCCGCTGATCGGCTTCTCCGGCAGCCCATGGACCCTGGCCACTTACATGGTCGAAGGCGGCTCGTCGAAAGACTTCCGCAAGACCAAGGCCATGCTCTACGACAACCCGCAAGCCATGCACCTGCTGCTGGACAAGCTCGCGCAGTCGGTCACCAGCTACCTCAACGGCCAGATCATGGCTGGCGCGCAAGCGGTGCAGATCTTCGATACCTGGGGCGGCAACCTCTCGGCGGCGGCGTACCAGGAATTCTCCCTGGCCTACATGCGCAAAATCGTCAGCGGCCTGATCCGCGAACACGAAGGCCGCAAAGTGCCGGTGATCCTGTTCACCAAGAACGGCGGCCTGTGGCTGGAAAGCATCGCCGACGCTGGCGCTGACGCTTTGGGCCTGGACTGGACCTGCGACATCGGCGAAGCCCGCCGGCGCGTTGGCAACAAAGTCGCCCTGCAAGGCAACATGGACCCGACCGTGCTGTACGCCAAGCCAGAAGCCATTCGCACCGAAGTTGGCCGCATCCTCGCCAGCTACGGCAAGGGCAGCGGCCATGTGTTCAACCTCGGTCATGGCATCACGCCGGAAGTTGATCCGGAACATGCGGGTGCGTTCATGCGTGCGGTTCACGAGTTGTCGGCGCAATATCACGAGTGATCGTCACCCAATAAAAAACGCCCGGCTCATGCCGGGCGTTTTTGTTTGTGTTGGTTTTCAGCGGCCGAGGAGTTGTTCGGCGTAGCGGGCGATGATGTGGTCAAAGGCCTCATGTTGGCCGTTTCGCGGATGACGGTATCGCTGAATGATTGCTTCGAGTTCTTCTACGGAAAAGTCAGCCAAGAAGTCGTCATTGAAGATGCCCTCCAGCTTTTCTTTACGGCGATTGTTCAGAAAACTGATGTCGAGGGCGAGAATGTCGATCATGTCCTTGGCGGGCACATTCGAGTTCGAGCTTTCTATCTGACCAATCAGCGTGAATCTGAATCGGCTTTCGCAGTCTTCCTCCAGAGGAGATATGTGGGAGTGTTCGGAGAATTTGCTCCCTTTGCTGTGCCCGCAGTGGGCAGGTTTTGGCTCGTCAGTCTCGCCTTGGCAGGAGGCATGAAGGTTGGTGTATTCCAGATCCAGATGGCAAAAATGCTTTTGGGGACGGAAATGCTCTATATGGCTGGATTCCAGAGCGATTGTGTTTCCGCAGTAACAACACGCATAACCTTGCTCAAGGAGCAGGCTCTCGTGTAATGCTTGTTTTTCAGGGTTGCGAAGTACCGAATAAGACGGTGACCATTCTTCATTCGCTAACTCTTTCCACTGGGTAAATGAAGCAGGCTCAGTTCCTTTGATCACTCGCTTCATCGGCCAATAATCTCCTTGCGCCTGAGCAATGCTTCGGCTCTTAAGAACTCGGGTAGATCCGGAGCTTTTTTCTTAAGTGCCTGAAGCAATAATTTGGCTTTCTCAAGGTCGTTATCTTCCAGAGTGGAGAATAGCTCCGAGAGCAAAACTTCAATTTCCGGCTCGCGTTGGGCTACGTCCATAACCTCCTCAAGTACACGACTTGAGTCGAGGCCGTAGGTGACGCGAGGATGGGATGAGTTCCCATCATTCAGGACGATAACTTCTTCGGGTTTCAAGCTACCAATGATTTGCGGCGAGTGGCTGGCGGCGATGAATTGGACTTTGGGGAATGCCTTTCTCAACGCGGAAACGATATTGCGTTGCCAGGCTGGATGCAAGTGGATGTCCAGCTCGTCGATGATGACCACGCCTGAAGTGTTTTTCAGAACGTCCTTACCCATATGCGGATTGAGGATGCACATCCGGCGAGCAATATCGGTAAAGAGGGCAACCATTCCTCGCTGGCCATCGCTGAGACTACTGAAGGCTGCTTGTTTTCCGTTACCCATATCGACAAGCAAACTTGCCAGCTCAACGTCGTAATACAGTCCTCGGCAGCCAGGAAGTACCATTGCTAGAGCAGAATTTACTCGGGAGAGTTCATCGTCAATGTCACTCATTTGGACACCAGAACGAAAAGCTTTTTGCAATTGCTCTAGCGTTTTTCTGATAAGCCAGCTTTCGAAATCTTGCAGATTTGTTGCTGCATTAGACCAATTTTTATAACCATCAAGTCGCGAGAGTTTGAGCATCGCCGCTTGTTGGGTGGATGTGCCACTACTAACCCAACGGCGATCGGCACGATAGAAAGCCAAAAGCGGAAGGGCAGTGTTCCCTGCGAGGGCTGATGAATTGAAACTCTCCAGATAAGATGTTTCTAAGGGAACAAGCATGATCTCTGATGGTTGCTTTTTAATTCGACTCCATTCCATCGAATTAAATGCCTTGCCATTGCAGTTGAGTTGTAACGGATAAATTTTTTCAAAGCGACTACCATTCTCGTGCTTTGTAATGACAGTCCGCACATCGTCGTCATTCGTCGTCGCCATAAAGTGGCCAGTCGATCCGATGATGCCGCTAAAGCTGTACGCCACAGCATGCAACAACGAAGTCTTCCCGCTCCCATTGACCCCCACCACCAGATTGAAACCCGGCTGAAAGTCGAAAGTGGCATCTTCGTAGCAACGAAAATTCTGAATGTGGAGACGGTCCAGGCGCATTCTGGCTTCCCTTTACCAAGACTGACGAATGCCGTCAGTGTACCTTGGCTCGCGATTACCGCTAGGGTGCAGTTGTGGCTAAACCTGTGCAGTGCCCGGCAACGGCGGCAACTTCGCCAGCTTCAACGCCACCAGCAGCGCAATCACCAGCAACGCACCAATGAACAACCCGATCCCGTTCCACCCGCCCAAGTGCCAGAACACCCCGCCCGCTGTCCCCGCAATACTCGATCCGGCGTAATAGCTGAACAGGTACAGCGACGAAGCCTGCCCCTTGGCCTTTACCGCCC
Organism: Pseudomonas sp. LBUM1663; assembly: GCF_059695905.1. Lineage (NCBI taxonomy): Bacteria > Pseudomonadati > Pseudomonadota > Gammaproteobacteria > Pseudomonadales > Pseudomonadaceae > Pseudomonas > Pseudomonas sp. LBUM1663. Next base: position 429,848 of record NZ_CP166792.1, read on the forward strand.
GCCGCCCGATCCAGCTGCTGGCCACGGAGTGCGCGCCAAAGAAGCCGAAGGTAAAGATCAACATGCCGATAATCACCAGCGGCAGCGGCGTGAACATCGTCAGCGCGAGACCTGCGAGCATCAGCACAATCGTCGCCCACAGCACTTTTCGCCGGCCCAGTTGGTCGGCCAAGGAGCCGATTTTCGCCGAGCTGTAGATGCCCGACAGGTACACCACCGACAGCAGGCCGACGAAGACCTGGTCCATGTGGTACGGGTCGGCCAGCAAGCGATAGCCGATGTAGTTGAACAGCGTGACAAACGCGCCCATCAGCACGAAAGCTTCTAGGAACAGCAGCGGCAGGCCAGCGTCGCGAAAGTGCATGGTGAAGCCATCAACCAGACTGCGCGGGTGCAGCGAGCGTGCGCGGAAGTTGCGTGATTCGGGGAGGATTTTACAGAACACCGTCGCCGCGATCAGCGCCAGACCGCCGATCACCAGCATCGCCGTGTGCCAACTGACAAAGTCGATCAACACGCCGGTGATCAAGCGACCGCTCATCCCGCCAATCGCGTTGCCACCGATGTACAAGCCCATCGCCAGGCCAATGTGCTGCGGGTGGATCTCTTCGCTCAGGTACGTCATGGCGACCGCCGCCAGACCGCTCAACGACAACCCGATCAACGCACGCATCACCAGCACGCCTTGCCAGCTAGGCATCATCGCGCTGGCCATGGTGCACAGCGCGGCGGCGAACAAAGCTGCCACCATCACTGGTTTGCGTCCGACCCGGTCGGAAATCGGGCCGGTGATCAGCAAGCCAATGGCGAGCATGCCGGTGGCCACCGACAGGATCAGGCTGCTCTGCGCCGCATTGATCGAATACTCGTGGGACAGCAGCGGCATCATCGGCTGTACGCAGTAGAGCAGGGCGAAGGTCGCAAAGCCGCCGGAGAACAGCGCCAGTACCGTGCGCATGAACATCGGCGTGCCTTTTTCGATGTAAATCTCTTTCAATTCAGCGACAACATCGTCCACCGCGGCAGGCGGAACTTCATGGGCAAGGGGGGCGACAGCAGTTTTCACTTCGGACCTCGGAGGGCGCAGCCGGTCAGGCAATGAAAAAAGCATATAGCTGCCTAATGATTCAATCCAATATATTGTTCGACCTGTTTGATAGGTTTAACGACCTAATGGAGTTTTCATGGAATTGCGACACCTGCGCTACTTCATCGCCGTCGCCGAAGAACTGCACTTCGGCCGCGCCGCTCAGGTGCTGGGCATCTCGCAACCGCCCCTGAGCCAGCAGATTCAGGCGCTGGAGCAAGAGGTGGGTGCGCGGTTGTTCGAGCGCACCAATCGTCGGGTCGAACTCAGCGAAGCCGGTCGGTTGTTTCTGGAAGAAGCGCGACTGGTGCTGGCGCAGGTCGACAAAGCCGCTGATGTGGCACGGCGTGCGCAGCTGGGTGAGTTGGGCGAACTGAAAATTGGCTTCACCTCGTCGGCGCCCTTTAACTCGACCATCCCCCAGGCAATTTTCTCGTTTCGCCAGCGCTTCCCGGCCGTGCATTTGAATCTGCGGGAGATGAGCAGCACCCAAGTGGCCGACGCGCTGGTCGATGAGTCGATTGAAGTCGGCATCATGCGACCGCTCGGGCTGCCGGATTCCCTCAGCGTCGTGGAGTTGATGCGTGAGCCGCTGGTGGCGGTACTCAGCTCCAAACATCCGCTAGTGAGCGACAGCGAAGAAGGTCTGTTCCTCTCGGCATTGGCCCTCGAACCGTTCGTCTTCTTCCCGCGCAGTTATGGCAGTGGTCTTTACGCCCAGTTGCTCAGCCTGGCGCGCGATGCCGGATTCAGTCCGCACTTCGCGCAAGAAGCGGGCGAGGCGATGACGATTATCGGGTTGGTGGCGGCGGGGCTGGGCGTGTCGGTGCTGCCGGCGTCTTATCAGCGGATGCGCATCGACGGCGTAGTGTATCGGCCGTTGCTCGATCCGGAAGCGGTGTCGGCCGTGTGGCTGGTGCAGCGCAAGGATCAGAAGTCGCCGATGGCCAAGGCGTTTGTGGAGTTGCTGACAAGGAAGGTTGAGGGGACTTGAGCACAGGACACTTCAAGTAGCCGATCCGGTTTAGTGATTCACCGGGTTGTTGAGCAAAATCGATTTTTTTCGATGAGTGCCATGGATGCCACTTCTATATCAACCTAGGGAGGCAGCGTATTGATTTGTGATTTCAGGGGGTATGAGATTCCCGAGATGATCAAGGTCAGGCCCGTTGTCGTGATACGCAAACACAGGACCAACAGCTTACTAGTGACAGTTGTGCCGCTCAGTACTACCGCTCCGGATCGCATACTTGATCACCATCTGGAACTTCAAAGTCATCTCCAGGGTGCCAGTCCAGTTTGCTGGGCGAAATGCGACATGGTTGCGACAGTAAGCCTCTCCAGGCTGGACCGGATCAAAAGTCGAGACCGTCAGGGGAAGCGTGTTTATGTTATTTCACAACTTGAAATAGATGAGTTTTACGCAATAAAAGTCGCGGTACGCAATGCTCTTGGCGTGTAATGGCATTGGAAGTGGCGCAGTCAGGCGAATGGCCAGTGGTTGCCTCTGTTTCCGTTTCACGCAATACTCCTCCCGTTCCCGAAAGGGGCTTGTGAGACTCTGAGGATCCTGGGCAACCAGCCATCGCAGAGCCAGACAGGTACAGGGCGATGACAAGCCGACCTGTTTGTGAAGGGGCGCCGAAAGGCGCCCTTTGTCGTTCTCAAGGCGCCTGCCTCAGTCAACCCGCACCAGATCCCCACGCAACGCCACCCCGGTCACGACGGCCTTGAGCGCTTCCAGCCCAGGTATTTCCTCGTCGTCACTGCACTGGTATTTCCCGCTGTCCTGGCTCAGGTTGCGTTTGTTGATGCCGGCGATGTTGATCACGGCATTGGCACCGGCCTTTTTGGCTTTGCTCTGCAAGGTCGCCAAGGTCGATTGCAACGCCCAGTAGCAGGCGTCTTCAGCGGATTTGTCTTCGTTGTCGTCGGCTCTTCGGCTGCTGCTCACCGCATTCAGCTTGCGCACTTGTGTCGGCAGCGCTTCTCCCGCCAGGTAGAACTTGACGCTGCCGTCCAGCAGGCCGACTTCGGTGGCGCGTTTCACGCCTTCCTGGAAGTCCTGATAGGTGGGCTCATAGGCACCTTGCGATGCGAAGACTTGGTCAGCGTCCGGGTCGGAGGCCAGCTGCTTGACCACATCGTCGCGCAGGTAGTTGATCCAGCGGTTGTAGGTGCCGTGGATCCTGCCGTCCTTGTAGTCCAGGCCGCGGCTGTCGCGGTAATCCATTTCGAACGAGGTGGAGGTGTAGGGGATGTCGATTTCGGCGTTGTGCCGGTCGCGCACGGTGATGGCCGCTTTGATCATGCCGGGGCGCGCCGACTGCACGATCCATTGGCGCTCAATCAGCGCGGTGACGATGGCGCGGCTCATCCGGTCGTCGCTCAGGCCCTTGTCGGCGGTAAAGTTTTCCTTGGCGGTGTACACCGGGCTGGTGCAGCCACTCAGTGCAACGGCCAGGGTGAATACTGCGCCGATGCGCTGAAACCGAGTCATTCCCTTCACTCCAGACGTTTTTTCAGATCAGTGCCAGCGACGGAAAATCAACGAGGTGTTGACGCCACCAAAAGCAAAATTGTTGTTCATCACGTGTTCGGTGCGCATTCTGCCCGAACGCGTCAGCGCGGGTCGACCTCAATGAGGTCGACCTGTTTTTTTACGCTGAGAGCTGCATTTGTAAAGGAGAGGGAGGTATATCCCCTTCCTCCCTCCCTCCTTTGCGATTTGAACTATTTCAAAAGCAGTTTTGCTTTCAAGCTCTTCATTACCGCTGATTTGTTTTCAAGAAACTCAGTCATCCCTTTTGTTCGAAGATTGCACGCGTCACAGTCGCCGCATCCACTGCCTTTTATTCCGTTATAGCAAGTCAGTGTGTGGTGCTGAATCAATTCAAATTTTCCGTGGTAGTCGGCCAAGGCCCACGTCTCAGCCTTGTTTAACCTCATAAGCGGAGTATCAATGCGTACTTTATAATCCATGCCCAGTTCGATGGAGCTGTTTAAGGATTTTACAAACGCATCACCACAATCAGGATACCCAGAACTCTCTGTCTCACAAACGCCTGTGATTACAGTTTCAGCGCGTATCTGGTACGCATAAATAGACGCCAAGGTTAAAAATAAAATATTTCTACCCGGTACGAAGGTGTTGGGTACATTTTCTTCGGAAGTGTTAGCGCTTGGAACAGGGATGTTATCGCGGGTCAAACTACTAATGGCCAGCTCGTTCAACAGTGAAGTGTCCAGCACCTTATGGGTCGACACTCCAAGCGCTTTCGAAAGCTGTTGAGCCACTTCAATTTCTGCACGGTGACGCTGGCCATAGTCAAACGTAATACAGTGAACTTCATCGTAGAGCGGCAACGCCTGGATCAAACAGGTTGTGGAGTCCTGTCCACCGCTGAAAACGATAACGGCCTTTTTAGTCATGGTTCGTTCTTCCTTGGGATTCCCCCGATGTGTCACGGGGGCATTGACCCTAGCGCGAAGCTCAAATTCTGGCTGCGGGACGTTTCCGAAATGAGGCGCTGAAATTTCGTATTTCATATTGTTGCTGGAGGGGGCGCAGAGCTTTGCTGGGGGACGCGGAGAGTCCCGGGCTGCATTCCCACCAGAGCGTGTGAACGATCAAAATGCGGGAACAAAAAAAGGCGCCTCGTAAGGCGCCCTTTATCGATTCTGGCGTTACTGAACCTTCGCCAAATCCCCTTTCAGCGCGACACCCGCCATGATCGCCCCAGCGTGGCATTCATAGGTCGTGGCGTCTTTGCGCTCGTTGCTCTTGTAGAAGCTGACAATGTTGGTCACCGCATTCGCGCCGGCGCTTTTCGCCGCCTGGTGCAGGCTGATGATTGCCGATTGCGCGACCCATTCGCAGGCCACGGCGTCGGTCTTGTTGAAGGCGTTGGTTTTCTTGTTGGTCACGGCGCCGGGGCTGACGACGGTGACGTTACCGGCCGGGGTGTTGCCGGCGAGGTAGAACTTCACGCTGCCGTCGATTTTGCCGGTGCGGGTGGCTTCGGCCACGGCCTTGTCGAACGGCAGGTACACCGGTGTGTCACGGGCCTGGCTGACGGCCGGGACGGCGCAGATCAGCAGGGTGGCGGCAGCGGCGAGTTTCTTGAAGTGCATGAAGGTCTCCTTGACCCTGATTAATTCGGTTACGACCAGCGACGGAAAATCAACGAGGTGTTGACGCCACCAAAAGCAAAATTGTTGTTCATCACGTACTCATTACTCATCTGGCGGAACTCGCCGCGCAGGTAGTCGAGCTTGCCGCAGTGCGGATCGACGTCGTCGAGGTTGAACGTGTGCACGTATAGGTCGCGGTTCATCATTTCGATGCTGAACCAGGACTCCAGCGCACCGCAGGCGCCCAGGGTGTGACCGAGGAAGCTCTTCTGCGAACTGATCGGCATGTGCTCGCCGAACAACGCGCTGGTCGCCAGTGTTTCGGCAATGTCGCCTTGTTCTGTCGCCGTGCCGTGACCATTGACGTAGCCGATGTCTGACGGCTGCAGCCCGGCGTCTTCCAGCGCCAGTTCCATCGCCCGGCGCATGGTGGCCTGCTCTGGACGGGTGGCGTGCTGGCCGTCAGCATTGCTGCCAAAGCCGACGAGTTCGGCGTGGATGTGCGCACCGCGAGCCAATGCGTGTTCGAGTTCTTCGAGCACTAGCATGCCGCCGCCTTCACCGATGACCAGGCCATCGCGGCCGCTGTCGTATGGACGTGGGGAAGTCTGCGGCGCATCGTTTTTCAGGCTGGTGGCGTAGAGCGCGTCGAAGACCATGGCTTCGGTCGGGCACAGCTCTTCAGCGCCGCCGGCGAGCATCAATGGCAAGCGACCAAACTTGACCGACTCGTAGGCGTAGCCGATGCCCTGGCTGCCGCTGGTGCAGGCGCTGGACGTCGGGATCAGCCGTCCGGTGAGGCCGAAGAAGATGCTGATATTCGCCGCGGTCGTGTGCGGCATCATCCGCACGTAGGAGTTGGCGTTCAGGCCCTCGGCGACCGAGTTGAGCAGCATGTTGCCGAACGCCTTGATCTCGTCGGTGCTGCCGGTGGAGGAGCCGCAGGCGACGCCCATGCGCCCGTCCTTGATGATCGGGTTACCCAACAGCCCGGCGTCGGCCAGTGCCTGCTCCGACGCGCCCACCGCCAGGCGAGAGACCCGGCCCATGCTGCGCAGCTGCTTGCGGGTCCAGTGGCTCGGGACCTTGAAGTCGTCGATGGGCCCGGCCAGGCGCGTGTTGAGCTCGGTGAACCGATCCCACTCGTCCATCCGGCGTATGCCGCTGCGGTTGGCCGCGAAGTTGCCGGCGATGGTGTCCCAGTCGCTGCCCAGTGAAGTGATGCCGGCCATGCCGGTGACGACGACGCGCTTCATCAACACAGGCCTCCGTTGACGGCCAGAACCTGCCGGGTGATGTACGACGCTTCCGCCGACATCAGGAAATTCACCGCGCCGGCCACCTCTTCCGGGGTGCCCATGCGTTGTGCGGGGATCATTTTCATCAGTTCTTCCACCGGCACGTTTTCGTCGAGCATGGCTGTGTCGATCAGGCCGGGTGCGACACAGTTAACGGTGATTTTGCGCTTGCCCAGTTCGATCGCCAACGCTTTCGCCGCGCCGATCAAACCGGCCTTGGAGGCGCTGTAGTTGACCTGGCCGCGGTTGCCGATCAACCCGGAAACCGACGTGATGCAGACAATCCGCCCGGCCGCGCGACGACGAATCATCGGCATCATCACCGGGTGCAGCACGTTGTAGAAACCGTCGAGGTTAGTGCGCATCACCACGTCCCAATCATCCTCGCTCAGCGCCGGAAAAGCACCGTCGCGCGTCAGGCCGGCGTTCAGCACCACGCCGTAATAGGCGCCGTGAGCTTCCACATCGGCTTCTAGGATGGCTTTGCAGCTGGGGCGGTCTGAGACATCAAATTGCAAAATTCGAGCATTGCGTCCCAGCGCCTGGATTTCGCCCTGAACGGCGATGGCGTCGGCCAGGCCGCTGCGGCAATGCAGCACGATGTCGTGCCCGGCCTGGGCCAGACGCAACGCAATAGCACGGCCGATGCCACGGCTGGAGCCGGTGACCAGTACGGATTCAGTCATGGCTGGCTCCTTGGGATTCATGAAGGTATTGAGCGGCCTGAGGCGGACGGAACACGTTCAGGCGGGCGGTGGCGTGAATGCCGGGGGCGTTGATGTGGCATTCGAACACGCCCATGCCGTTGTCGTCTTCCAGCGAGCGCAGCCCGTAGATGGTCAGCTCGGTGCCCGCCGGGAAGTGCTCCACGTTGCATTCGAATTTACGGGTGCCGAGCAGGAAACCCAGCTCCACCGCATCACCGCGCTGGCGCGCATGGCAACCGGCGTAGGCCGCGACACTCTGGGCCATCAGTTCGATACCGACCCACGCCGGCAGGCTGCCGTCGGGACGGTTGAACAGGCCCCCGGGCTTGACGGTGAGGCGGGTGTGAATCTGCTCGTCATCGAACGCCAGGATCTGATCAATGAGGATCATGTCGCCAGCGTGCGGCAGCAGCTCGGCGAGCGGCCAGTCAATCATGGGGCGTCTCCGATAATCAGGCTGACGTTGTTGCCACCGAAGGCAAAGGAATTGCTCATCAGGTAGCGAGGTGCAATGGACGTCAGGCGATGGTCCGGGGTCACCCACTGCAAGGCCGGCAAGTCGGGGTCGGGCTGACCGTCCCAGATGTGGGGCGGCAAGAGGCTTTCCCGATTGTCCGCGCTCAGGCTCAACCAGCAGAACGCCGCTTCCAGGGCGCCGGCCGCGCCGAGCGTATGACCGGTCATCGGCTTGGTGGAAGAGCAGGGCACGCCTTGCGCAAACAGGGCCGAGACTGCCAGGCTTTCCATCGCGTCGTTATGTTGGGTCGCGGTGCCGTGCAGGTTCAGGTAGCCGATTTGCCCGGGCTGCACATTCGCGCGGTTCAGGGCTTTGCTCATGGCTTGCAGGGCGCCCCGGCCGGTCGGTTCCGGCGCCGAGATGTGGTGCGCATCGGAACTGGCGCCGCTGCCGAGCAGGGCAATCGGTTGGCTGTCACCGGCCTTCTTGCTCATCAGAAACAGCACGGCGGCTTCGCCGATATTGATGCCGTTGCGGTTGACCGAAAACGGGTTGCAGCGCTGCTCGGAGACCGCTTCCAGGGCCGAAAAGCCGTTGAGGGTCAGTTTGCACAAACTGTCGACGCCGCCGCACAGCACGGCATCGCACATACCCAGATCCAGCAGGCGCTGGGCACTCATCAGCGCCCGGGCGCTGGAGGTGCAAGCAGTCGAGATCACATACGCCGGGCCGCTCAATTGCAGCCAGTCGGCGAGGAAATTTGCCGGCGCGCCGAGTTCCTGCTGCTGATAGTCGTAGTCGGCGGGGAATTCATGTTCGCGAATGTAATGGGCCAGGCCACGGCTGGCCTCATCGATGCCGGATGTGCTGGTGCCGAGGATCACGCCGATTCGATCGCGGCCGTAAGTCTGGATCGCTTGATCAATGTCATTGCGAATTTGCAGGGCGGCTTCCAGCAGCAATTGGTTGTTGCGGCTGCTTTGCTCGGCCAGTTCCGGCGGGATCGGCGCCAGTTCCCCACGCACCGCCGCCACTGGCAATGACCGCTCCGGCACCCAGCCGGATTCGCTGCGCATGCCGGAGCAATCGCCGGCAAACAAATTGCGGGCGACTTCCTGTTTGTCGCGACCCAGGGCGCAGATCACCCCGAGGGCATTCAGGTAGGCGGTCATGGCGTCTCCCCGCTCAAGGGCGTCACCAGGTACTTCGGACCTTTAGGCAGGATCAACTCAAATCTCAGTGGTTGCGAGTAATGCACGTCCCAGCGAGTGGGCAGGGAACGTTGCGAGCCATGTTGCCAGGCGTCGGGGTAGTTGCCCTGCAATTCGCCTTCCGGGGTCAGCGCGAACAGTAAGGCGGCGAACAACTCCCGGGCTTCCGGATTCGGCGGCAACAGGCCGTCGGCCTGCCACTGGCCATCGATCAGTTTCTGGCGTGCCTGCGGAATGCCCAGCAAGTCCATCATCGACCAGCGAATGCCGGGACCTTCGCGCGCAATCACCAACACCCAATCCTGACGCTGATCAGCCAGCAAGCGCTGGATGTGCAACTGCTGCGGCAACGGCAGGTTGTCGGTTTGCCCGGGCAGCGGCGCCTGGCTGGCGCAAGCGCTCAGCAGCAGGAGGCAGCCCAGAAGCAGGTAACGAATCATGTGACATCTCTTGCGCAAAGTTCCGACAGCACACGCAGACGACGCTTGGGTTCGCTGACGAACGGATTACGTTCGTCCCACGCATAACCGGCGAGGATCGCACTGATCATACGACGGATATCCGCTGAGCTGCCTGGATGGTAAATCACATCCTGGAAGGTCCCGGCGTACCAGCCTTCGACGTAGCAGCGGAACGTGTCGACGCCGCGCTTGAGCGGTGCAGCGAACTCGGTCTGCCAGTCGACGCTTTCACCCTGCAGTTGGCGATGCAAAACGCCGGCGGCCATGCTGGCCGAGCGCATGGCGATGGTCACGCCGGAGGAGAACACCGGGTCGAGGAATTCTGCGGCGTTGCCAAGCAGCGCAAAGCCAGGGCCGTGCAAGGTTTTGACGTTGGCCGAGTAGCCGCCGATGGTGCGGGCCGGCGTGTCCCACACTGCGTTTTTCAGGACGCCGGCCAGGCTTGGGGTTTCAGCGATGAAGCCGCGCAGGCAATCGTCCAGATTCTCCATGCGGCCTTCGAAGTGTTCGGCGGCCGCGACCACGCCCACCGAGCAGCGACCGTTGCTGAACGGAATGGTCCAGAACCAGATGTCGCGATGGGTCGGATGGGTGGTGATGAGGATCTTTTCGCGCTCGAAGGTCGGGCTGTCGATATGGTCTTCGACGTGGGTGAACACCGCCTGGCGCACCGGGAAATTCGACGGTGCTTCAAGGTCCAGCAGACGTGGCAACACGCGACCGTAGCCGCTGGCATCGAGCACAAAATCAGCTTCGACACGGTACTGGCTGCCATCCTCGCGCAGCACGTCGAGCTGCGGTTTCGGCAGGTCGAAATCGGCGCTGACAATGGCTTCGCCATAACGAACGTCGACGCCTTGCAGCGCAGCCTGATCGGCCAGCAGTTTGTCGAAATCGGCGCGCTGGACCTGGAAGGTAGTCGGCTTGCCGTTGCTGAACGTATCGCCGAAATCAAAGGCGCTGTAGTGCTCGCCCCAGGCGAACGCGGCGCCGTTTTTCATCTGGAACCCGGCGGCGTTCACGGCCTCGAGCATGCCGGCTTCTTCGACGAAATCCAGGCAGTGCGACAACAGGCTTTCACCGATGGAAAACCGTGGGAAGTGCTGGCGTTCGATCATCAGCACGTCGTGGCCTTTGCGCTTGAGCAGCGCGGCGGCAATGGCGCCCGAAGGACCCGCGCCAATGACAACAACCTGGCGACGTTCCATTTCAACTGTTGGCACGGGGGCTCCTTGCCGGGGCGGCGATATTCAAAGGGGTTTGGTGCATGCCGGCGAGTGCCGGCAGCAGTGTGGCGATCAGGCCCATCACCATCAGCGCGAAGTACAGCGCCGGGCTGATGAGCTGTTGTTGCAGCAGCAGGTTGAGAAAGACGATCTCGCTCAAGCCGCGAATATTCAAAAGCAGGCTTTCGCGCCAACGACTGGCACCTTCAAACGAAGCGCCGGCCCAGCCGAGGCCGAGCCAGTTACCCAGCAGTTTGCTGGCAATCGGCAACAGCAGCAGCGCCACCAACTGCACCCAGCCAAGACTGGCCATGGCGGCGTGGACGTTGATCTGCACGATGCCGAAGGTGAGGATCAGCGGGATGGCAATCCATGTCTGGAGCCGGTTCATCCAGATCGCCGGCAACGGCAACACCAGCGGCACTTTCAGCGCGGCCATGCACAGCAGATAACCGATGCCGAAAATCAGTGCATTGAGCTTGAAGTGTTCGGCGACCACCAGCAACGCAAAGAAGCAGCCGCTGTGCAATAACGGTTGGCGCAAACCCAGCAAACGCAGAAGCGCCGGAAGGCAGGCGCCGGCCAGCGGCAGCAGCAGACTGGTCAGGTGCAGACTGCCCTGGGCGAAGCCGAACAGCGTCCAGCACGTCAGGTCGATGAGGATCGCGGTTTGCACCAGCCGCCGGGTTGCGGCGGGCGGGTAATTGATGTGTCGCAGGTAGAGGTACAACACCGGGATCGCGGTGATGGCGAACACCAGGCCCACTGCCAATGAACTGATCCACGGCTGCGCGGGTAACAACCAGACTGCAGTCGCCAGACCGCAGGCAAATGGAATGCAAAAACTCGGCAGGGCGATTTTCAGGCTCTGGCGATCCAGCCGCAGGTCGATCACATCGCTGAGGATGTTTCCCAGCAACAAGGCAAAACCGAGGCTGTAGAGGTTTTTCAGCCACACCGGCGAGATCAGTTCGGCGCCACTGAGTTGCCAGCCCGGTTCGATCCAGAAGTACATCAGCAGCGGCAGGCCGAAGGTCGCCAGCAGCAACTGGCTGACGATCGGGATCAGGCCAAAGTGTCGACCCACACGGGTGGCCACGGCGAACATCGTCAGGGCCATCAGCCAAAACAAGGCGATCATCATGTTGCAGGCTCCACGACGGCAGCGGCATGCACTTGGCGTCCGGCCCACGGCGCCAGGATGAAACTGAACGCCAGGCCGAGGCTCACCGACAGGCCGAAGTTGCTCACCGCCGGCGTGCTGGACACCGCCAGCAGACCGAATGACAGCCATGTGGTGACCGCCGCCAGCAAGGTGCCCAGCAGGCTCACGGCGGCGCCGCCGACCTGTTCGCGCATGAGGATCGCGTAATCGACGCTGATCGCCGTGACCAGCAGCAGGCCGAACAGGCTGAACAGGGTCAGCGGTTGGCCCATCCAGCCAAGGCTGGCCAGGCTGCACAAGGCGGCGAGCAACGGCAGCGAGACGATGCGCAACGCACCACCGAAGCCAAACGGCAGGATCAGTACCAGCACGATCAGCACGCAGGAGGCGAGTTTCAATTCAGCGGCGCTGATCTGAGTTGCAGCGAAAACATTGTTCAATTCACCGAGGCGATCTACCAATTCGACGCCCGGCAAATCCAGCGCCTGGACGCGCAACAGCGAAGGGTTGTTCAGGCCTTGCAGACTGACCATCGCCGCCACGCCGTCATCGGTCGGCCCCAGCCACAGGGCGCGATAGGGTTCAGCCAACGGGCCGACCAGTGCTGCGTCGATGTCTTCGGTGGGCAGCGCCTGCAATTTCACAAGCTCCGCTTGCAGTGCTTCTGCCGGCACGCCGAGGTCGAGTAACGGTTGCCAGAACTGCGGCAACTTGCTCAACGCTTCGCGCACTTTGCGCTGCTCGCTCGGTTGGCTGACCAGTTGATTGAGCGACAAGTAACCCTGGAGTTTTTCCAGGTTGACCAACTGGTCCAGACGCTCGCTCAGTGCGGTTTGGCGTTCGAGCAGTTCCTGTTGATTGGCCGCGCGCACCAGGAAGAACTGGCTGGTCGGCTGAAAGCCGGTGATGCGCGCAATGGCCTGGGCTTCGTCGGTCAATTGCTGCGGTGCGCCGATCCACTGGCGGATATCGTTTTTGCTGTCGAGTCGCAACAGACCGCCGGCGCAGAAGGCAATCAGCAGTGCCAGTAACACTGGCGTACTGACGTGTTTGAGCAGCGCTTCGCGCAGGTTCAGCAAACACTCGCAGATACGCAGCGGCCAATGTGCCGGTCGCAGGTTAACGCCCTTGAGAAGCGCTGGCAGCAGGCACACGGCGGACAAGTAGGCGCCGAGCAGGCCGGCGGCGGAGAACACGGCAATCTGGGTCAGGGCCGGGAACGGCGTCCAGGCCAGGGCCAGGTAGCCGATGCAACTGGTGATCAGGCTCAGCGTCAGGCCCGGCAGGGTCAGGCGTAATGCCGGCCAGCTGTTCCAGGGTTTCAGGCTCCAGCTTTTCGACAGGTAATGCAGCGGGTAATCGACGGCCACGCCGATCAGGCTCGAGCCCAGCACCAACGTCATCACGTGCATGTGACCGAACAGCGCCACGCAGGCCACGCCGCCGAACAGCATGCCCACCAGCACGGGAACGAAAGCGAGCAAGACACGCCAGCGCCGGAAGGCCAGCAACAGCAACAACAGAATGCCGACGGTGGCACCGCCACCGACCCATGTCATTTCACGGGTGGCCTGTTGCTGACCGTTAGCCGCGTACAACAGACCGCTGGCAGCGAGCAATTGCACATCGGCCTGGGCGGCTTCTTTGCGGCTCTGTTCGAGCAGGTCGGCCACTTGCAGCGGCAGGCTCATGTCGAAGGCATCGCCCGCGGTTTTTGCCCGCAGCAACACCCAACTCTTGCCGTCGGCATCGGCGACCAGCGCTCCGCTGCCGATGTCCAGTTGCACGGCGCCGTGTTGTGGCTGGCTGTTCTGGATGCGCCCGGTCAGGCCCAGCCAGTCATCCTGGCTCGGCACCAGGCTGAAACCAGTGAACGGGTCGAACAGTGCTTGCACGCGCTGCTGGATAAAGGCGTCGGGATGTTCGATCAGCTGCTGCCGGTCCATCGCCGAGAGCATCGACAGTCGGCCTTGCAGCAATTGGGTGCGCAACGCCGGCAAGTCGGCTTGCAGGTTCCACTGAACCTTCTCGAACAAACCGCTGGCTTGCCATTGCTCGCCGAGTTTCTGCGCCATGGCGATGGCTTGCGGGCGATCTTTATGGCCGACCAGCACCAGCATTTCGCGGTTCAACGGTTCTTGCATGCGTTGTTCGGCGCGCTGTTCCAGCGCGTCCGGCGCCGTACCCGGCACCAGTTCCATCAGGTTGGCCGACAAAGGTGCGCCGTCGCGCCATTGCCAACCGGCGAGCGCGAGCACCGCCAGCAGCAGGATCAAAAACAGCCATGGAAGTCTGCGTTCACTCGGCAAAGTCATGTTGCTCCGCGTCGCTCAACGGTTGGGTGCTGGTGCTGTCCTGCATACGCAAAAGGGTGCTGTCGCCCTGGGTTTCCAGCAGTTCGATGCTGTGCACCAATTCGCTGCCGGTGATGTTGATCTGGTTGAACACTTGTTTGAGCAGCAACGAGCGTGGGATCAGCGTCAGTTTCCAGTTCTGCGCATCGCCGCTCAGGGACAGTTCGAAGTCCCGTTGCAACCCGCTGCTGTCGCCTTGCAGCACGGCGAGGAACAAGCGGTTCTGCTCGGCGCCGGCGCTCTTGCCCGGGAGCATTTGCCAGCCGCTGGCGTCGCGACGGGCGATGCCTTTGTTGGTGATGCGGTAATCCTGTTGCAGCGGGGTTTTCAACAACCAGAGCAAACCGTGGTTTTTAGCGAGGACGAAAGTGCCCTTGCTGGTCAGCGGCTTGGGCAATGCTCGCAGGTGTTTTTCCTGGATGAAGTTGCCGTGGATCACATCGGGCTTGGCCAGTTGATCGCTCAGCTGCTGCAAATCGAAGGCGTAAGCAATCGATGACAATCCGAGCAGCGCCAACGCAGCGAGGTATTTGAAAAACGGGTTCATGCCAGCATCCTTTCAACGGCATCGGTGAAGATCTTCGGTGAGGCCAGCTGCATTTCACGGCTGCTCATGTCGACGGCCACCTGTACGGAACTGGCGCGGGTCAAACGCTCACCGGTTTGCAGATCGCTGATCAGATAGTTGATCTTCAAACGGTTCTCCCACTCCACCAGATTGGCCCGCACGTTCAGCTTTTGACCGAACACGGCGCCGCGCACATAGCGCAGTTGCAGGTCGATCACCGGCCAGGCGTAACCCGACTCGACCATGGCGGTGTAGTTGTGGCCAATCTTGTCCAGCAGCGCACAACGGGCGACTTCCAGGTATTTGACGTAATGGCCGTGCCAGACCACGTTCATGGTGTCGACGTCAAAGAACGGCACGAGGATTTCCGTATCGGTGTGAAGCACTCCCTTGCTACGCATGCAGCCTCCAGTGTTGCTCGGCGATACGTTTCAGGCACAGGCGCAATTCGCCTTCCAGCGCACGGTCTTCGATGACCGGCGGGAAGTCCTTGGTCAGCTCTTCATGCATGGCTGCCAACGCTGGCGGCAACGGCCGCGCATCCTCGGCCTTGCTGCGCAGCCACACGCCCTGGTTGGCGGCGAGTAACGTGGCGGCGGCGACCTGTTCTGTCAGCTCCAGCACACGAATCGCATCACGGGCGGCGATGGTGCCCATGCTCACCTTGTCCTGGTTGTGGCACTCGGTGGAGCGCGAGAAGACGCTGGCGGGCATGGTGTTTTTCAGCGCTTCGGCGGTCCAGGCACTGGTGCCGATCTGCACGGCTTTGAAGCCGTGATTGAGCATCGCGCGGTCAGCTGTGGCGCCGGACAGGTTGCTCGGCAGGCCATGGTTGTAACGCTCATCCACCAGCAGCGCGAGTTGCCGATCCAGCAGATCGGCAACGTTGGCCACCAGGTTTTTCAGGCTGTCCATGGCGAATGCAATATGGCCGCCGTAGAAGTGCCCGCCGTGCAGCACGCGTTCGGCTTCGGCGTCGATAATCGGGTTGTCGTTGGCGCTGTTGAGCTCGATCTCGATGAACGAACGCAGCCAGTTCAGGCTGTCGGCCAGGACGCCGAGGACATGCGGCGCGCAGCGCAAGGAGTAGCGGTCTTGCAGGCGATGCAGCGGTGCGGTTGGCGCATCGATGGCCAAATCCTTGCGCAACCACGCGGCGACTTGCATCTGCCCCGGATGCGGTTTGGCGGCGAACAGACGTTCGTCGAAGTGTTCCGGGTTGCCTTGCAGCGCGACCACGTTCAGCGCGGTGATACGGGTGGCCAGTTGCAGCAGGTAATCGGCGCGGGCGTAGGCCAGGCAGGCGAGGCCGGTCATCACGGCGGTGCCATTCATCAGCGCCAACGCTTCTTTCGGGCGTAGCACCAGCGGTGTCCAGCCAAGTTCGCGATGGACATCGGCGGCTTGTCGGCGCTCACCACGGAATATCACTTCGCGCTCGCCGGACAAGGTTGCGGCGACGTAGGACAACGGCGTCAGATCACCGCTGGCGCCCACCGACCCTTCTTCCGGGATCAGCGGCAGGATGTCGTGTTCAAGGAAGGCTTGCAGGCGTTCCAGCAACTCCACGCGCACCCCGGATACGCCGTGGCACAACGACTGCAAGCGCGCCGCGAGTACCGCACGCGTGGCCTGGGCGTCGAGCAGTTTGCCCAGTCCGCAGCCGTGGAACGTGTACAGATGACGGGGCAGCGCCTCAACGTGATGGAGCGGCACCGCGACCACGCACGAGTCGCCGTAACCGGTGGTCACGCCATAGATCACGCCTTCCTTGTCCAGCAGGGAATCGAGGAATCGCGCGCCCTTGGCGATGCGCTCGCGGTACGCAGGATCATCCTGCAACTGCGTTGGAACCTGACGGTTGGCCACGGCCAGCACGTCTTCGATGCGCAAAGGGAGTTCGCCGAAGGTTACCGGCTCAAGCGTTGGCGTCGTCATCGGTCTTCCAGAAAGGGTAAAAGTTGAACCATTGTTGGGGCGCTTCGAGGCAATAGTGACCCAGGCGTTCGGCGTAGCGGGAAGCCCACTGATGAATGACGTGTTCGCGGTCACTGCGTTTCCACACCACCGCCTCGGTAAACGGCTCGAGGGTCACTCGGTATTGGCCCGTCGGTTTCTTCAGGCACATCAACAGATGGATCGGGCATTTCAGCAAGCCGGCCAGCAGCCACGGCCCCTGGGGGAACGCGGCCTGATGACCGAGGAAGTCCACGGTCACGCTGCGCCCGCCATGCAGCGGCACGCGGTCGCCGGCAATCGCCAGCCACTCGCCACGCTCCAGGCGTTCATGCAGTTGCAGCATGATCACCGGGTCCAGCTCACTGACCTGAATCAACCGCAAATTGGTCGCGCCGGCCTCACCCAGCAATCGGTTGAACTGCTCGGCGTGCTTGGTGTGCACCAGCACGTTCATCGTGACCTTCTCACCGATCTCCGCCAGTGCGCGGCAGACTTCGAGATTGCCCAGGTGTGCGCCCACCAGCATCTGCCCGCGAGTGCCACGCAGCTGACTGCGCAGCAGTGCAGGGTCGACGATTTCGATGTGTTCGATGCTCAACTTGCCGTTCCATACGTCGAGTTTGTCGAGCATCGAATCGGCGAAGGCCATGAACTGGCTGAACACTCGCCAGTGGGTCGGACGCAATTGCGGGCGTGCGCTCCAGTCCGCGAGGCGTTGCTGGTATTGCCAGGCACTGCGGCGGGCGCTGCGGCCGAACAGGAAAAAGTATAGGACGATGCCGTACAGCAGCGGACTCAGCAGCCGCCGGCCCAGCACTTTCGCGCCAAACGCGGTGAGTTTCATCAGCCAGAAACTGCCGCGCTCCTGGCGGTCTGCCCAGTGCTGTTTGTCTGTGTTGCTGCTCATGCTCGCCACCGTCGCCAGAGGATCACCGGGGCCCGCAGCAACATGCCGAAGAACAGCCGGGTGTGCATGCTCGAAATCAGCACATTGTCGTGGAACATACGGAAATGCGAGACACCGTCCAGCGGGTAATGGACCTTGGTCGGCAGCCACTGCATCGGCTGATTGCGCCAGGCCAGGCGCACGAGGATGTCCGAGTCGAAGTCCATGCGCTTGCCGATCCTCGCCGAGTCGATCAACGCCAGGGTCGGTGGCAATGGGTAGACGCGGAAACCGCACATGGAATCGCGGATCTGCAATGAAAGCGTGTTGATCCAGACCATGACGTGCGTCAGGTAGCGGGCGTAAAGCCGTCCTTTCGGCACGCTGGCGTCGTATTGTGGATAACCGCAGATCACCGCGTTGGGATGTGCGCGTGATTGTGCGATGAAGGTCGCAACATCCTGCAGGTCGTGCTGGCCGTCGGCGTCCACTTGCAGAGCGTGGCTGAAACCCAGGCGCGAGGCTTCGCGCAGGCCGGTCATGACCGCACCGCCCTTGCCCTGGTTGGCGGCGAGGCGGATCAGATTGACCATTTCACGCTGGGCCAGTTGGTCGAGCACTCTGGCGCAGGATGGATCGCTGGCATCGTCCACTAGAATGCATGGCAGGCCACGGGCGATCAGCGCGTCGACCACCGTGGTGATCGCGGTTTCGTGGTTGTAGACCGGGATGATTGCGCAGGGGTTATGCATGTTTCGAAACCTCCCCTGAACTGTGGCGAGGGAGCTTGCTCCCGCCGGGCTGCGGAGCAGACCCGATACCATTCGGCGCAGATTTCATGGCGAGCGCTACGCACTCGAGCGGGAGCAAGCTCCCTCGCCACAATGATGGCCATTGCCTCAGGTTATGCATCGGGCATTGCCTCCAGCAAAATCCGCCCACTGGAACAGGTCGCGGTTTCATTGCGGTAGGCGAAATACAGTTTGCTGCGTTCCGGGTCGAAGCGCAGGTGCAGCTGGACTTCATCGCCCGGGCGCACCAGCTGCTGGAATTTCAGCACTTCCATACCGGCAAATCTGGCCGGCAGGTCCATCAATTGCTGACCGAGTCTCAGCGCCCAATCCACCTGCACCACACCGGGCAATACCGGCGTTTGCGGGAAGTGTCCGCTGAAGTAGGCGAGGTCCGGCGGAACGGCCAGTTGCAGGCTCCATTCGCCATCGACTTCGATCTGCTCCAACACTTCCGGCGCTTTCGGGCGGGGTGCCAGCAGCAAGGCTTCGACGTCGGCTTGAGGCAGTTTGCCTTGAGCGTTCAGGGGCAATTGTCGCAGTAACCGCCAGCGTCGTGGCAGGGCCAGGGCTTCGCAGTGCTGGCTCAGGTGCTGACGCAATTCTTGTGTGACGGTGCGTCGGCCCTGATTGCGCAAGGCATGCAGGCCTGCGTCCGTCAGCACCAGCAGCGCGCCCAGAGAGGCGCGGTTTTCCTGGACCACACCGAGGCGCGCCTCGGCGACCCAGTCATGCTCCATCAGCGCCTTTTCCAGCATCGGCAGCGAGATGCGTTTTTCTTCCAGTTTGACGATCCGGTCCAGCCGTCCGAGCAGTTCGAATCGGCCGTCGGCAGCGATTCTGGCGGCATCAGCGGTGTGTTCGATGTGGCCGGCCGGCAAGTAGGGAGAGGCGATCAGCAGGGCACCTTCGCTGTCCTGGCTCAGCTTGATCTCAGCAAACGGCTGCCACAGATCGTGACCCTGACGCCAGGCGATGCCACCGGTTTCCGAGCTGCCAAGAATTTCCGTTGGCCATTGTCCAAGGCGCTCGTAAAGACTTTGCGCCGCCTCGGTCGGCAAGGCTCCACCGGAGGAAAAGACCCGGCGAACCGCACTCAATGCCGGCCAGTCGAGGTTGTCGCCCATGCGCTTGAGCAGAGCCGGGCTGGCAACCCAGGCGAACACCGGGTGTTCGCGGCTGGCGCGCTGCAAATCTTCGGGGAAGGCCAGTTGCTTGCGCACGAACGAGCGCCCGGCACACAGCGGCCACAGCACCCGAAACAGCAGTCCGTAGATGTGCTGGGTGGCGACGCTGCCGATGATGCACGCCTGGCCCAGATCGGCACCCCAAAGCTGCTCCAGCGCCTGCACTTCATTGGCGATCTGGCGCAGGGTCTTGTCGATGCGCTTGGGTTCGCCGCT
The DNA here is from genome assembly GCF_059695905.1 of Pseudomonas sp. LBUM1663. Lineage (NCBI taxonomy): Bacteria > Pseudomonadati > Pseudomonadota > Gammaproteobacteria > Pseudomonadales > Pseudomonadaceae > Pseudomonas > Pseudomonas sp. LBUM1663. Next base: position 449,555 of record NZ_CP166792.1, read on the forward strand.
GGAACCGGACGTGCACAGGCTCAGATGGCACGCGTCCAGATCCAGTGCGGCGGGGGACAGGGGTGGCTGCCGATAGTCGGTGAGGTGCGCATCATCGGCCAGGTCGGTCAGCCACAGATCGACTTCGCTCGACCAGCGTTGACGAGTCTGCGGTTGCAGGTCGGCAGGCAGCAGCACACTGACCCCGGCACGCCAGGCGCCGAGCAGGGCAATCGCCAGGTCAGCGGCATCTTCAAGGTGCACGGCGATGCGCTGCACGCCCTGGGATTGCAGGCCGGCCGCGAGGCTCAACGCCTGTTCGCACAGGTATGCGTGATTCAATGCCGGTTTGGCCGCAACGGCACGCTCCGGCTGTGCCTTGAGCAACAGCTGCTCAAGTGATATCCAATTCATGGGTGGCCTCGTACCCGTTGTCGTATGAGCCATTCAATGGCAAACAGCAGGCCCATCAATCCATAGGAAATCAGGCCGGTGTACAACATCCACCAACTCAGCGGCGCCCACAGGGTCAGGGCGGCGGCGAGCAAACCGTTACAGAGGAAAAACACACACCAGACGACGGTCACCTGGCGGGTGTAAACAATCGCCTTGGCCGGCAAGTACGGCTCACGCAGGCGCGCCAGGCGCTCCACCATCGGCGGCCCGACTTTCAGGCTCAGGCCAAACAGCCCCAGCATGAAAGCGCTGATCAGCACCGGGTACCAACGCAGCAACGGCGGGCTGTCGAACAGCGCCAGCAACAGGCAAAAGCCGATCGCGGTGATCGCCATCCACAAACTACCGGGGCGACGGGCACCCAGCAGCGCCCGCGCCAGCCACAGGCTGCCCAGCAGCAGACCGAACTGCCACGGGGCAAAGTGTTCCATGCCGAAATACACCGCAAAGGGGTACAACAAGCCCGCCAGCAGCAGGCCAAGGCCGATCAGTCGACTCATGCGGCCGGTTGAACCAGACGGTAGACCGCCTCGACCACGTCGCTGACGGTACGCACCGATTTGAATTCTTCGGCGGCGATTTTCTTGCCGGTCTGGCGCTTGATGTGATCGATCAGGTCGACGGCGTCGATGCTGTCGATTTCCAGATCCTGATACAGGTTGGATTCGAGGCTCACGCGCTCAGGGTCTAGCTCGAAGAGTTCGACCAAGGCATCGCGCAGGGTGTTGAAAATGTCGTCACGAGTTTGCATGGTCCGGTCTCAAGCTGCCTGTTTTGCGGTGACGAACGCCGCAAGGCTCGCCACGTTGTTGAAGTGATTACGGGTGTCCTTGGCGTCGGCGTCGATTTTGATGCCGTACTTTTTCTGGATGGCCAGGCCGAGTTCCAGGGCATCTACCGAATCCAGGCCCAGGCCTTCGCCGAACAGCGTCTGGTCATCGCTGATGTCTTGTGCGCTGATGTCCTCAAGACCCAGGGCGTCGATGATCAGTTCTTTGATTTCACGGTGCAGATCGCTCATCTTCGGCGAGCTCCTTAATAAAGTAAGAATGCAAATAATCGTTGAGCTTGCGCGAAGCCTGAGGCGCAGGGCCATGCGCAGCAAAGGCCTGTGGGTCTATATCGGCCCCGACCCGAAAACTGAAGTGCACGCGACGTTTCGGGATGCGATACCAGGGTTCGGCCTTGGTCAATGTGGTCGGACTGACTTTGATGATCACCGGGGTCAGGATTCTCGCACCGCGCAGGGCGATTGCCGCGCCACCCCGATGAAAGGCCGGCGGTTCGCCCGGCTGGGTGCGTGTGCCTTCGGGAAAGATGATCAGGGTCTGACCGCTTTTCAGTGCGTCTGCCGCAGCGTCGAGCATGTCCATGCTGCCGTCGTTGCTGATGTATTCGGTGCGGCGTAGCGGGCCGCGGGTGAACGGGTTTTCCCAGAGGCTGTTCTTGACCACGCAGTTGGCGTGACGCACCAGGCCGATCAGGAACACCACATCGATCAGCGACGGGTGATTGGCCACGATCATCTGGCCCGGGCGACCGAGCTTTTCCGCGCCCTGGATGTCGTAGGTCAGTACGCCGGTACGGGCCATGAACCGGACAAAAAACCAAAAGCAGCGACTGACGGTTTGCCGTGCCCGTAATCGATGGGTCTGGGCATCGCCGGGCAGGCAGCTCAGCAACGGAAAAACCACCAGCCGCAGGCACAGACCGCCCAACCCGAACAGGGTGAAGCTTGCGGCGGTGGCCAGCAGACGCCAGTAATAGGCGTCGCGGTTTTTTTCGGTTACAGGTTGCGTTGCCAGGTCCATACACGATTTTTCCAGGCATGTTGGCAGGTGGTCTGCTGGCCGAGCAGGGTACGCAAGAGATTCAGGGCATGGGGCCAGTGGGCGTTGGACAACGCATCCGAGGTGCTGTTCAGGGACAGCTGCCAGTCGGTACCTGGGGTCAGTAACAGACCGACGGCATAAGGGAACGGCACGTCGTCGATCCAGGCCGAGTAGGCCTCGGGCGGTTGTTCTTCGGTGACGATCAGCAACACGGCCGGTGCACCTTCTTCAAGCAGCGCCGCGGCCTCTAGCATGCCGTGTTCAAGGCCGTCACCGGCCGCGGCAAGGGCGGTCATTTCGCTGGTCTCACCGCGCATGATCGACCATAGGCCAATAACCGCGTTGTGCACTGACAAGCTGAATTGAGTTGGCGATAACGGTTGGCCGGCGGCCAGATCGCTGAGAATTTCGAAGGTACGAGGTGTTTCGCCATGACGGGAAATAAAGACCAACGGTAGGTCCCGGCGACCATCGGCCAGGGGCCAGCCGACGCTGAACGCCATTCGCGCCAGACGGCTGAGTCGCCGGCGCTGCATGGCCGGCAGAAAAGACACGTCGGGGGCGGCATCGCTGCTCTGAAGCACGACCGGTTGTCGGCTCCAGGCCTGCCAATCGTCCACGCTTTCGAGCCCAGGGGCCCACGCGCGCCATTGGGCGATGTTGAAATTGATCACAGGCATACATCCCGCCCCTGCGGGCTTCCTTGACGCGGCGAATCGCAAAAAAAGCGAACTGCCTAGGTGGCGCTTGGCGCCGAGTGGCGCGCATTATCCCGTTGCGACGGGTGTGTAGCAAATGATGGTTACATTTTGCTCAATGAAACGTACTGGTTGGTCCGTGAAAAAGCTGTCGTTTGGCCATTATCCACATCGGGGTGAGCATGTCTGTCAGCTGTGTCGGTAATCAGTGGCGGGTTTGGCGGCTTTTTTATTAAGAGATTGCCGCTGACTGTGTAGTCCCCATGCCGGCGAGGTAGCTAAGCAGCGTCGTGGACTACTACACTCGGTCATTCTTTGATACACGGAGGTTTTTGACATGCGGCGCGTGGTGTTCAATCAGAAAGGTGGCGTGGGCAAATCCAGCATTGCCTGCAATCTGGCGGCGGTCAGCGCCAGCGAGGGTTATCGCACCCTGTTGGTGGATCTCGATGCCCAGGCCAACTCCACTCAATACCTGACGGGCCTCACCGGGGATGACATCCCGATGGGCATTGCCGACTTCTTCAAGCAAACCCTGTCCTCTGGACCGTTCTCGAAGAAAAACCAGGTCGACATCTACGAAACGCCGTTCGAAAACCTCCACGTCATTACCGCGACCGCCGAGTTGGCTGACCTGCAGCCCAAACTTGAGGCCAAACACAAGATCAACAAGCTGCGCAAATTGCTTGAGGAGCTGGGAGAAGATTACGACCGCATCTATCTTGATACCCCGCCTGCGCTGAACTTCTATGCGGTATCGGCATTGATTGCTGCTGACCGGGTGTTGATCCCCTTTGATTGCGACAGCTTCTCGCGCCAGGCGCTGTATGGCCTGTTGGCGGAAATCGAAGAATTGAAGGACGACCACAACGAAGGCCTGGAAGTCGAAGGCATCGTGGTCAATCAGTTCCAGGCCCGTGCCAGCCTGCCGCAGCAGATTCTCGACGAGCTGATCGCCGAAGGGTTGCCGGTGTTGCCGGTGTACCTGACCAGCTCGGTGCGCATGCGCGAATCCCACCAAGCCAATACGCCGCTGATCCACCTCGACCCGCGGCACAAGTTGACGCAGCAATTCGTCGAGTTGCACAACCTGCTCGAAAACGCCTGATTGCGTCAATGACGCCAAATCACTGTGGGAGCGAGCCTGCTCGCGATAGCGCAGTGTCAGTCGATATAAACGTCGATGGATACACCGCTATCGCGAGCAGGCTCACTCCCACAATTGGATATGCAGTGCTTTCAGATACCCTGGCTACGCAACCAGCTCATCAACTGCGGTAACGGAAACGCCCCGCTCTGGCGCGCCACTTCCCGGCCGTTCTTGAACAGAATCAGACTCGGAATCGAGCGAATCCCCAACTGCGCCGACAATTGCTGATTCGCCTCGCTGTCCAGCTTGGCCAGCCGACACTTGCCCGCCAATTGCCCCGCCGCCTGTTCGAACACTGGCGCAAACGACTTGCACGGCCCACACCAATCCGCCCACACGTCCACCAGCAGTGGCAGATCACCCTTGATCTGACTGGCGTAATCGCCTTGCTTCAATTCGAACGGCTTGCTCAGCAGGACCCCGGCCTTGCAGCGGCCGCACTTTGGATGGTCGTTGAGGCGTTCGGCGGGGATGCGGTTGAGGCCGTTGCAGTGGGGGCAGGGGATGAGGAGTGGGTCGGTCATGGTCGGGCTCTTCGAGAATTAGCAGTCAATGCAATGGATCTGGAGGCAAAGTTCCTGTTTATCAAGGTAGGGATGTGTAGGCAGGAGCCTGCTGCAATTGGAGAAGCGACTTACAGGTCAAGACGGTTCCGTCTGCTAGGTAGCGAGTTGTTCAACTCTTATTCTTCACTTCTTCAATCCGAATGCGATCAACGACATGAAAAATGAGCGATATCGTCAAACAGGCCATTGAACACTGGCCATCCGTATCATGGTTGTTAAAACGACCTGAATCGGAAACTGAGTATGATCGGTTGGTCGAATCACGAGATGAGTTGCTAAAAATGATGGGCGGTGATGAATTGCACCCGCTAGAGGGTTTGGTGTCGATCATAGGCGACCATATCGAAGCCTATGACCGTGGGCACCGGTAAATGCCCATCTGAAGTGTGCAGTTCACTCTCACGACGAACAACTGATCTCCAAATGCTTCCCCCATTCCGGCGGCCGCTCGGCGTAGCTTTCCATCCCCGCTTGCTCGTCAAACGGATTACTCAGCACCGCATGCAGTCGCCGAACCTCTGAATAGTCGCCGCTTTCCGCCGCATCGATGGCTTTTTGCGCCAGGTAGTTGCGCAGGATGTACAGCGGATTGACCGCGTGCATCCGCTTGCGGCGCTGCGCCTGATCAACCTCGCCTTCGCGGGCAACCCGGGCGACATACAACTCGGCCCAGGCATCGAAGCCCTTGATGTCGACGAAGTCATCGCGCAAGCGGGCGACGGCCAGTTCCGGTGATTCATCCCCCAGGCGGCGGAAGAACAAGGTGTAATCGACGCCGCTGTTTTGCATCAGTTGCAGCAGGTGCTCCAGCAGTTTCTGGTCATCGTCTTCAGCGGTGGTGAGACCGAGGCGGCGGCGCATCAGGTCCAGGTAATGGGCCTGGTACAGCGGCAGGTACAGGCCAAGGGTTTCGCGCAGGGCGTCGACGCTGATGAACGGCGTCAGTGCCTGGGCGAGGGCACTGAGGTTCCACTGGCCGATCGGCACCTGGTTGCTGAAAGAATAGCGGCCCTGATCATCCGAGTGGTTGCAGATGAAATGGGCGTCGAAGTCGTCGAGAAAGGCGAACGGCCCGAAGTCGAAGGTGATGCCGAGGATCGACATGTTGTCGGTGTTCATCACGCCGTGGCAGAAGCCGTAGGCCTGCCATTTGGCGATCAGTTCGGCATTGCGTTCGACGATTTCACGAAACATCGCCAGATAAGGTTCCGGCTGCTCCAGGCATTCCGGGAAATGCAGGGCCAATACGTGCTCGCCGAGTTCTTTCTGCTTCTCGGGGCGTTTGGTGTAGTAGAAATATTCGAAATGACCGAAGCGCACATGGCTCGGCGCCAGGCGCAGGACCATGGCTGCGCGTTCCTGCTTCTCGCGCCACACCGGGGTGTCGGAGCCAATCACGCACAGGGCACGGGTGGTCGGGATGTTCAGGGCATTCAGCGCTTCGGAGGCTAGAAACTCGCGAATCGAAGACCGAAGCACTGCCCGCCCATCGCCCATGCGCGAAAAAGGCGTCTGGCCGGCGCCCTTGAGGTGCAGGTCCCAGTGCTCGCCGGCCTCGTTGTAGACCTCGCCTAACAACAGGCCGCGACCATCACCCAGCTGCGGGTTGTAGGAACCGAACTGATGGCCGGAATAGACCATCGCCCGGGGCACTGCGTCGGCCCAGAGCTTATGGCCGCTGAACAGCTCGGCGAACTCCGGGGTATCAGCAACGGCAGGGTCGAGATCCAGCAGCGCCATGGCCGCAGGGCTGGCCACCACCAGGCGCGGGTTGTCGATGGGCTCGGGCAGCACATGGGCGGAAAACGTATCGCCCAGGCGGGCGAAGCGATTATCGAAGGTCAGTTCGTCGAGGGCTTTCAACGGCCATCTCCAGCAGAATGTCCGAGCATTCTGCTAGGGATAGGGCGGTTAGTCGAGCTTGGCGGGCGGCGGCTCTTGAGGAGACTTGCCATCCACCAGCGGCACGATGGTTTTGGTTTCCGGCTCGATCGGCACCATTTTGTATTCCTGGCCGTGAAGGTTCTTGAGGTAGACCTCCATCTGCCGGAACGAGATGTTGATGTGCTGCTTCTTGAACTCGCAATTGATGAAGCGGTTGACCTCGTCCAGCACCGGGTTGCGGTCACCGAGGTCACGCACGTGCATGCGCAACTCGTGGTCGAGGGTGCTTTCGCCGAAGTTCAGGAAATACACGTGGGGTTCCGGGTCTTTCAGGACACGCGGGTTATCGCGCGCGGCTTTGAGCAGCAGCTCTTTGACCAGGTCCAGGTCCGAACCGTAGTCGACGCCGAGCTTGAGGGTCACCCGGGTGATGGTGTCGGTCAGGGACCAGTTGATCAGTTGCCCGGTGATGAACGTCTTGTTCGGGACAATGATGTCCTTGCGGTCGAAGTCGGTGATGGTGGTGGCGCGGATACGGATCTTGCTGACCGTACCTGACAGGTTGCCGATGGTGATGGTGTCGCCGATCCGCACCGGGCGCTCGAACAGAATCATGATGCCGGAGATGAAGTTCGCGAAGATTTCCTGCATCCCGAAGCCGAGACCCACCGACAGCGCCGCTACCAGCCATTGCAACTTGTCCCAGCTCACGCCGAGTGTCGACAGGGTCGAGACGAAGCCGATGCCGGCGATCGCATAGGAGAGCAGCGTGGTCGTGGCGTAGGCGCTGCCCTGTGCCAGGTTCAACTTCGACAGCACAAGCACTTCCAGCAGCCCCGGCAAGTTGCGCGCGAGGGCGAAGGTGATGCCGATGATGATCAGCGCGCCAAGCATGTCGCCGATGCTGATCGGCACCATGCTCATGTTGGCGCCGGTGCCGCTGGTGTATTCATAGAGGGTGACGTTGTCCAGGTACGAAAACACCGAGATCAGATCGGACCAGACCCAATACAGTGCCGCGATGAAACCACCCAGCAGCGCCAGACGAATCAGGCGCAAGGACTGTTCGTTGACTTTCTCGATGTCCAGCGTCGGTTCTTCGATCACCGCTTCGCCGTCGCCGGCCTCTTTCGCAGCCTGGCGTTTGGCCAGGGCGCGTTGGTAGGCCAGGCGCCGTGCCGCAACGCTGAGACCGCGAACGAAGGTGGCTTCGATCACCAGCCAGAACATCAGCAGGTAAAGGGTGTTGATCAACCGGTCGCTGAGCTTCAGCGCGGTGTAGTAGTAGCCGAAACACACGGCCACGAACAACGCCACGGGCAGGACGGTGAACATGACCCCGACCGCTTTGCGGAACAGCGAAGCGTTCTGATGCGTCGGGCTGGCGATTAGCAGGCGGCTGAGCAGCCAGGCCATCAAGGCGTAGCAGATCAGCACGACAGGCATGCCGAGCACGTCATCAGCCAGCGTCGCGGGTTGCAGTTCGGCCACCGCCACCACGGCAACCAATGCCATCACCACCAGCCCGAGTCGGCGGACCCAACCCTGAAGGAATTCGACCTGGGGTTTTTCCCAGCGGAAATGCAGTTCAGCCACGCCGCCCGGCGCGAGGATCCGGTAAGCGGTGTAGAACACCAGCCAGGCCTGGGCCATTTGCAGCAGCGCCGCGCCCATGTTGGCGTTCTGCCCGCGGGCGTCGATCTGCAAGGCCAGACCGCACAAGGCCAGACCCAGCGAGACCGGCATTGCCAGCAGGATGTTGATCAGGATGGCCTGGGGCGTGTGCCACTGACTGTCGCGCTTGAAGTGGCCGATGTCCTGGTGAACTTTGCTCAGTCGGGCATACAGGCTTTTACGCCGCCACAGCAGGGCACCGATCAGCAACACCAGGGGCAGGAACAGCAACGGCCGCTGGATCAGGCCATCACTCAACTCGCTCAGGCTGGAAGCCCACGGCAGCGTGGTGACCTGCCGTTGCAGGCGTTCCGGTACGGCACGCATCCATTCCAGGTCCAGCGGCTTGTTGCTGGGGATCCAGAACATCTGCTCATCGAGGGTCGCCCGCAGGCTTTGCGCGGTGCTGAGCAGCTGTTTCTGATTGAGTTGCAAGGTGATGGATTCGTTGAGCACCGCACTCAGTTCGCGGTTCAGGCGTTCCAGCAGGTCTGCGCGGGTGGTGGCCAGTTCCAGCAGACTTTTTCGCAGCTGCGGGGTGACTTGCTCCGGCGGTTGGGTGGACAGCAGGTTGTCGACATAGGTCGCGGGGTTGCTGAGCAATTCCCGCTGCTGGCTGACTTCAAACTGGTACAGGCGAATATCGGCGATCTGGTCGGCCAGGTCGCGGTCGAGCTTGAGACGCGGCAGGGACTGTTTCTGCTTGTAGAGAATCTTCGACAGCAGCAGGCTGCCCTTGAGTACGTTGATTTGTTCGTCCAGCGCCGAATCGCTTTGGGTCACATTGTCCAGCTGCTGTTTGGTCTGCAGGTTCTGCTGGGTGACCTCATTGAGTCGGTCGGTGCTTTTGAGCAGGTAGTCCGAAAGCTTCAGGTTGGCCGCACTTTCGGTGGCCAGCAGCGCGCTGCTGCCGGACTTCTGCGCTTCGATGGACTGCTGCGTCACCGTCTCCTGGGACTGGGCCAGACGCTTCTGGTTGATCAGGGTTTGCAGCTCCTGGATTTCCTGATCCAGGCGATCGGATTTTTCGCTCAGCAAGTCGTGCTGGCTGTTACCCAGATCCTGCAACTGGTTGTTGCCGGCCAGTTCCTGGCGACGCAGCGGAATCAGCGCATTCAGTGCCGCGAGTTCGGCATTCAGCAGGTCACGCTGTTCACCGCTCAAGGTCTTGCCGGCGTCCTTGCCGGCCTTGAGGATGTTGTTGATCTGTTGAATGCGCGTCTGGCTGGCGGAAATTTCCGCCTGCGCGCGCTCGGGGCGGGTCTGTGCGGTAATCACCAGGCTGTTGGCATCGGCCAGCGCCTTCTGCAGGTCGCTTTGCTGGGTCGAGCGCTCGGTGAGCATTTGCTCAAGCTGCTGGATCGACTGGTTGGCGTAGCGTTGCGGCACCGGCGGCATTCTGGTGGCTTTGAGCTTGGCCAGCTCACGCTGGTTCTCGATGTTCTGCTTGGGCGCGGTGGCGAGCTGCTGCTTGAGTGCGACCAGCTTTTGTTCGTAGTCACGCTGGTTGCCGAGCTGGGTCAGCGTGCTTTGCAGGACGGATTGCAGGGCTTTCTGATCCGCTTCCGGCAGTTTGCGATCGGCGATCTTGTCCAGATTCGCCTGCACGGCTTCGCTGGTCGGCGGTTCGGCCGCTTGCAACGTACCGACAGAAAGACTCAAGCCCAGCAGGGCCATGATGAAAAAAGTGCGCAGGGTTGACATAGAGACCGATCGAAAACGAGACGAAGTGGGGGGCGTGTTGACGTTTAATCACGGATCGCGTTGGAGCTGTGAGCGATCCGCGCAAGGCGCGGGACGAAGGTAAGGGTTGTTTCCTTACCAAGTCCCGCAACGCAGTGCGGCTCGCTCACAGCTCCAACCCGCAGGGCCCAGCCCCGCAAAGCGCAATCCGTCGTTATTCGTCGTTCATTTGGAGCAACCAAACTTCTCTCCTCATGCCTAGTCTTGCGCTTTGCGGGGATGGGCGCGACCGTGATTAAACGTCAACACGCCCCCTAGTTTAGAGGAAGAGACCCGGACCCGGGCGACTTCCTTCGGGGAATCTGACGCCCACTTTGCCGATCTTGTTCCCCTCCATGACCGCAACAGTCCAGATGGTGTTGTTCCACTCCACCTGGTCGCCGACGACGGGAGCTCCGCCGACTTTTTGGGCAATGAAATGCCCCAGGGACATGTCCGGATCGATGCCTTCGACTTTCAATCCGTACAGCGCCGCAACCGCGGCCAGCTGGGCGTCTCCTTCGAGCACGAAGTCGCCGAAGAAGCGCAGATCGAGGCCGCGTTGCGGTGCCTGACTGAAGAGTTTTCCGAGGGCCGGAAGGTTGTGTTCATGGCCGATAACACACAGCAAATCATCGACTTCGAGCACCGTACTACCCGACGGATGGAGCAGTTGCTGACCACGAAACAACGCCGCAATACGTGTGCCTTCGGGCATTTTCAGTTCGCGAAGGGGCGAACCGATGCACCATTTCTCGGCACCGAGGCGATAAACGAACAGCTCCCACTCGCTGGTGACATGCACCTCCAGCGCTGCGCGCGAGATCGGCGCCGGCTCCGGCGGAACGGTCACTTTCAAAAGCTTCGCCACCCACGGCAGGCTCGTGCCCTGCACCAGCAGCGACACCAGCACGATAAAGAAGGCGAGGTTGAAGTAGAGCTGGGCATTCGGCAGGCCGGCCATCAGCGGGAACACCGCCAGAATGATCGGGACCGCACCGCGTAGTCCGACCCAGGAGATAAACGCCTTTTCGCGGCCGTGGAACGCCTTGAATGGCAGCAGGCCGACCAGCACTGACAGCGGTCGTGCAAACAGAATCATCCACAGCGCCAGGCCCAGAGCCGGCAGGGCGATCGGCAACAGGTCATGCGGCGTCACCAGCAGCCCCAGCACCAGGAACATGCCGATCTGCGCCAGCCAGGCCATGCCGTCGAGCATGTGCAGAATGCCGTGGCGGCTGCGCACCGGACGATTGCCGATCACCAGGCCGCAGAGATAAACCGCCAGGAAGCCGCTGCCGTGCAGGGCGTTGGTCAGGGCGAACACGACCAGGCCGCCCGCAATCACCAAAATTGGGTAGAGGCCGTTGGCGAGGTTGATCCGGTTGACCAATTGCAGCATGACCCAGCCACCGCCGAGGCCGACCACGGCACCGATGCCGAACTCACGCACGAAGTGCCCGAGCAGGCTCCAGTGCAGGCCGGTCTGGCCGCTGGCGAGCATGTCGATCAGGGTGACGGTGAGAAACACCGCCATCGGGTCGTTGCTGCCGGATTCGATTTCGAGGCTGGCGGTGACCCGTTCGTTCAGGCCTTTACCGCCCAGCAGCGAGAACACCGCCGCGGCGTCGGTCGAGCCGACAATGGCGCCGATCAGCAAACCCTGAATGATGTTCAGGTTGAACAGCCAGGCGGCGACCATGCCGGTCAGCGCGGTGGTGATCAACACCCCGACCGTCGCCAGCGACAACGCCGGCCACAACGCCACGCGAAAGCTGGATACGCGGGTGCGCAAGCCGCCATCGAGCAGGATCACTGCGAGGGCGAGGTTGCCGACCAGATACGCCGTGGGGTAGTTGTCAAAGATAATGCCGCCGCCGTCGACGCCAGCGGCCATGCCCACGGCGAGGATGATCACCAGAATCGGGATGCCGAGGCGCGAGGAAAGTGAACTCACCAGAATGCTCGCACCTACCAGCAACGCGCCGATCAAGAACAGGCTGTTGATGGTCGTCGCATTCAAAGGCAGTACTCCAGAAAGCTGAAAGGCGGGCACAAACTGACCATGCAGTCTGCGTGCCAGCGATTCTAACCTGTTGAAATGTGATGCTGTCAAAAAGCTTTTGCAGCCGCGACAACGTCACCGGGTTGAGTTCGATCCCTGTGGCGAGGGAGCTTGCTCCCGCTGGGTCGCGCAGCGACCCCGAAGAGGCGGCGCGGTGAGTCAGATTCAACGCGCAGGCCAATTGGCGACTGCTTCGCAGACGAGCGGGAGCAAGCTCCCTCGCCACAGTGAAGGTGTCGCTGCTTACAGGCTAAACCGCCCAACCATGTTGTTCAGGTCCAGCGCCAATCGCGACAACTCATTGCTCGCCGCACTCGTCTGATTCGCCCCGGTCGCCGATTGCACCGACAAATCACGAATGTTCACCAGGTTGCGATCCACTTCCCGCGCCACCTGCGCCTGTTCTTCAGCCGCGCTGGCGATCACCAGATTCCGCTCGTTGATCTCGAGAATGGCGCTGTTGATCGTGTCCAGCGAAAGACCTGCACCACGGGCAATGTTCAAGGTCGATTCAGCACGTTCGGTGCTGTTGCGCATCGAGTCCACCGCGTGTTCGGTGCCGCTCTGGATGCTGCCGATCATGCGTTCGATCTCGCTGGTCGACTGCTGAGTGCGATGCGCCAATGCACGCACCTCATCCGCCACCACCGCGAAGCCACGTCCGGCTTCACCGGCACGCGCGGCTTCAATCGCTGCGTTCAACGCCAGCAGGTTGGTCTGGTCAGCCAGGCCACGGATCACGTCCAGCACCTTGCCGATGTCACGGGATTCGTTGGCCAGATCACCAATCAGGGTCGCGGTGCTCTGCACATCGGCGCTCATGCGTTCGATGGCGCTGACGGTTTCCTGCACCAGGTCACGACCGTCGCCGGCCGAGGTGGTGGCGTTCTTCGAGGCTTCGGACGTGCTCACGGCGTTGCGCGCGACTTCTTCCACGGCGCTGGTCATTTCATTGACGGCGGTGGCGGCTTGTTCGATTTCGTTGTTCTGCTGGGTCAGGCCGCGGGCGCTTTCGTCGGTGACGCTGTTCAGTTCTTCAGCGGCGGACGCCAGTTGCGTGGCCGAGCCGGAAATCCGTTGCAGGGTGTCACGCAGTTTGTCCTGCATCTTCGACATGGCCAGCAGCAAGCGGCCGGCTTCGTCTTCGCCATCGACATGAATCGGACGAGTCAGGTTGCCCTCGGCGATTTCTTCGGCCGCGCTCAAGGCGTTGGCGATCGGCTTGGTGATGCTGTTGGTCAGCAGCCAGGCGAACAGCAGGGTCAGGGCAGTGGCAATCACCAGCAGGGTGACGACCAGGTTGAACGCCGAGGAATACTGATCCGTTGCTTGTTGATTAAGGTCGACCGCTTGTTGGTTGTTGATCAGCATCAGGCGGTTGAGCACGGCGTTGACGGCTTCAGAGTTGTTCAACAGATCGGTGTTGAGCAAGGTGCGCAGTTCTTCCACCTGGTTGTTGCGCGACAGACTCTTCATCCGGTCTTCAAGCTGACGGTACTGGCCAAGCAACTGCACGTATTGGTCGTAAGCCGCACGCTCGTCAGGGCTGCTGATGAATTTTTCATACTCAGTCTGTGCGGCACGGATCTGCTGGTTGCGCTGTTCGAACAGCTCGATGGTTTTTTGCTGCACGTCGGGTTCGCGGTTGGTCAACAAGCGATAGGACAGAACCCGAAGGCGCAGGGTCAGTTGGGTGAACTCATCCAGCGCCTTGATGCTCGGCACGCTGCTCTCGACGATGTTCTCGCCGGCGCCGCGAATCTTGCTCATCTGGTTCAAGGCAAACACACCCAGAACCAGCATCAAACCGCCAATCAGGGCGAAACCGAGGAACGCCCGCGGTGCGATATTCATATTACGAAGGGACATGCTGTTTACCAAAGTGAGCGCACCCGTGCGGCGCTGAAGCTGACGTATGAGTGACTTATCGGTCATACGACTAAAGTCTTGAGTGCCTGCGCGTTTTTGTCGCAGACGGGCTCCGGCGACGAAGTGCAGGAACCAGATCCGCCAATCACAGTCTTTAAAGCTCGCGAGGAAGGTCGCCCGCCAGGAAAATCAAGGCCTTGCGCCTGAATAACCCTGGCATCCGTGGTGACTTTTCTTTATCTTACGCGCCCTTTGAAAATGCTTGGAAAATCAAAATGTTGGAAGCATCCCTTAGCCAATTGGAACAGCTGGTCAGCGATCTGGTGCAACAGAACCAGACCCTGCTCGCCACCAACCAGACCCTGAGCGCAGAACTGGCCCAGGCCAAGGATGAAAACGAAAGCCTGCAACTGAACCTGATGGAGCAGGAAGAGAAACAAGGCGCCACCGCGGCCCGCATCCAGGCCCTGGTTGAGCGCGTCAGCGCCGGCCCGGTCAGCGCATGAATCACGGCGCCGCAGGGGTAAAAGTCGTCTCGATCCTGGGGGAGGACTATTCGATCAAGGCGCCGGCCGGGGAAGAGCAAACCCTGCTGGACGCCGCGATGATGTTGAAAGCTGCCTTGGCCGACACCAAAAGGAAGTACCCGACGCTGATCGGTGACCGACTGCTGGTGCTGGCTGCGATGAATCTGTGTTCCCAGCAGATTGAAATGCAAAAGCAGCACAAGCAGGAACTCGACCGTTACCAAGAGCAAGTCAGCGCCACGGTTGAAGTGATCTCCAAGACGATCAATCAGGCCTGATCGGCTTTGCGCACAACCAAAGAATAGATTGTCGTTTGAGTTGTATACAATCGGCACGGCTGTTGCAGTGTTTCAGCCTCTTATTCTTTGGGGGTGCTCCATGCAGTTCTGGCGACGCAGTATTCAATGGCAGTTAATCCTGAGTATGGGCACTGCCCTGCTGGTCAGTATTCTGATCGTGGTTGGCATTTATACCCTCGTGGTCAACCGCCTCGCCCAGAGCTATCTGGTTGAACAGGCACTGCCGTCGAGCATCGAAGCGATGCGCAACGACATCGAACGAATCCTCGTCCAACCCCTCACCGC
This sequence comes from Pseudomonas sp. LBUM1663, assembly GCF_059695905.1. Classification (NCBI taxonomy): domain Bacteria; kingdom Pseudomonadati; phylum Pseudomonadota; class Gammaproteobacteria; order Pseudomonadales; family Pseudomonadaceae; genus Pseudomonas; species Pseudomonas sp. LBUM1663. The sequence continues at coordinate 464,561 of NZ_CP166792.1, forward strand.
CGCCAAGGACATCGCCAGCAACAGCATGGTGCGCGACTGGCTGGCCGGGGGTGAAAACAGTGCCCAGACCGCCGCATTCGTCGAGTATCTTGAAGGCATCCGCGCCGAACACAAAGCCTTCACCGCGCTGATCGTCGGCACGGCTTCAAACCATTACTTCACTGAAAAAGGCCTGGACCGGACCCTCAGCCGTTCCAACTCCAAAGACGCCTGGTTCTACGCATTTCTCGACAGCAACCAGCCGCGCACCCTCAATATCGACAATGACACCGCGACCGGAGAATTGGCGCTGTTCATCGACCTCAAGGTCGAGCAGGCCGGTAAAGTCGTGGGCGTTGCCGGGCTTGGGTTGAGCATGAAAGAGCTGTCAGAGCTGATCCACAACTTCAACTTCGGTGAGCGCGGCAAGGTCTATCTCGTGCGTTCCGACGGTTTGATCCAGGTCCACCCTGAGGCGCAATTCAGCGGCAAGCGCACCCTGGCCGAGCAAATCGGCGCACCCGCAGCGCAAGCGGTCATGGGGCAACTTTCCAGCTCAAAAGCATCTGCCACCAACAGCAGCTTCGTCCGCGATGGCGAAGACTATCTGGCGTTGAGCCTGCCGTTACGGGACCTGGGCTGGACCCTGGTGGCCGAAGTGCCACAGTCGCAGATCTACGCCGAAGCCCGTCGCGCCATGTGGATGAGCAGCGGCATAGGCCTGGCGGTGGCGCTGGTGTGTCTGTTGCTGGTGGTCTTGCTGGCCCGTGGCCTGGTGCGGCCGATCCGTCAGGTAACAGCCGCGCTGGTAGCCATCGGTAGCGGTGGGGGAGATTTGACCCATCGGTTAGATTCCAGTCGCGCCGATGAGTTGGGTGACCTGGCGCGCGGCTTCAATCGATTCCTCGACAGCCAGCGCGAGATGATCGGCGAAGTGCTGACCACCAGCGAGCGTTTGCGCACGGCCGTCGGCCAGGTGGCGCGAGTGGTGGAGAACACCGCGGAACGTTCCGGCCGTCAGCAGGAAATGACCGACATGGTGGCCACCGCCGTTCATGAGATGGGCCTCACCGTGCAGGAAATCGCCCAGAATGCGGGTAACGCGGCGGTCGCTTCGCAGAACGCCCGGGATGAAGCGATGCAGGCGCGGGAAGTGGTCGGTGGGTCGATCAGGCATATAGAAAGCATGTCCGACGAAATCGGCATCGCCGCCAGTGCCGTCGGCGAATTGGCCGATCAGGTCGCGTCCATCGATCAAGTGCTGGCAGTGATTCGCGGGATCTCCGAGCAGACCAATTTACTGGCACTGAATGCGGCTATCGAAGCTGCGCGGGCCGGGGATATGGGGCGTGGGTTTGCAGTGGTGGCGGATGAAGTGCGCACGTTGGCGCGGCGCACTCAATCGTCGACCGATGAGATCCAGCAGATGATCGGCAGCCTCAAGCAGGGTGCGGAGAATGCCGTTTCATCCATGCATTCCGGGCAGGCAGCGACGGGCACCGGCGTCGAGTCGAGCCAGCGCACTGGCGCATCGTTGACGGCGATTACCGGACAGGTCGAGCGCATCAGCGACATGAACCATCAGGTGGCGACGGCCACAGAGGAGCAGTCGGCGGTGACGGAAGAGATCAACCGGAACGTGCAGGGGATTTCCGATTTGGCCCGGGCGACGGCGGGGGAAGTGAGAGCTTGCCGTGAGGATTGCCAGACGTTGCAGAGGTTGGCGGATGATCTGGCGCGGCAGATGGGTGGGTTCAGGCTGAGCTGATAAATGTATCGCCTGTACTGACGCCATCGCGAGCAGGCTCGCTCCCACATTGGATCTGTGAACACTTGACCCTGTGGGAGCGAGCCTGCTCGCGATTGGATTTCAGCAGCAGCAAAAAATCCTGATCAAAACCACTCATCCTGCATCCCAAGACAAACATCATCCCGAGCCTCAAGAATCGCCAACTCATGGTGGCAACCCGGCACTTCCCATGTCAGGAAATATCGCGCTGCCTGCAGCTTGCCCTTATAGAAGCTCACATCCGCCGCATGCCCTTTGGCCAACCCTTCCTCGGCCCGAATGGCCTGTTCCAGCCAGCGCCAGCCAATCACCGTGTGCCCGAACACTTTCAGGTACAGCGCCGAATTCGCCAGGCTGCTGTTGACCTTGCCTTGCCCGAGATCCGTCAGTAAGCCGATGGTCACCGCTTGCAGGCGCGCCACCAGTTTCTCCAGCGGTTCACGCAGGGCGGTCAACGACTCATGCGCCTGCGACCGTTCGGCGGTGTTGGCAATCAAGCGGATCAACTGCTTGAGCCCCGCGCCACCATTCTGCGCCAGTTTGCGTCCCAGCAAATCCAGCGACTGAATCCCGTGGGTGCCTTCGTGGATCGGGTTCAAACGGTTGTCGCGGTAATACTGCTCCACCGGGTATTCGCGGGTGTAACCATGGCCGCCGAGAATCTGGATCGCCAGTTCGTTGGCCTTCAGGCAAAACTCCGAGGGCCAGGATTTGACGATGGGAGTCAGCAAATCCAACAGCTCGTGGGCCTGCTTGCGCTGGTCTTCAGTCTCCAGTGTGGTGGTGTCATCGAACAGTCGCGCTGCGTACAGCCCAAGGTCGAACGAGCCTTCGACGTAGGCTTTCTGCGTCAACAACATGCGCTTGACGTCAGCGTGCTGAATGATCGGCACCGGCGCGGTGTTGGGGTCCTTGCTGTCCGGCACGCGACCTTGCGGACGTTCGCGGGCGTATTCCAGGGAATACAGATACCCGGCGTAACCGAGCATCACCGCGCCCATGCCGACGCCGATCCGCGCCTCGTTCATCATCTGGAACATGTAGCTCAGACCGTGGTGCGGTTTGCCCACCAGGTACCCGACGCACTCGCCGTTGTCGCCGAAGTTCAGCGCGGTGGACGTGGTGCCGCGCCAGCCCATCTTGTGGAACAGCCCCGCCAGCAAGACGTCATTGCGCTTGCCGAGGCTGCCGTCATCGTTGACCAGGAACTTGGGCACGATGAACAGCGAAATCCCTTTCACCCCGGCCGGTGCATCCGGCAGTTTCGCCAGGACCATGTGCACGATGTTTTCCGACAGCGGGTGATCGCCACCGGAGATGAAAATCTTGTTGCCCTTGAGTCGATAGGTGCCGTCAGACGCAGGCTCGGCGCGTGTACGAATATCCGACAGCGAAGAACCGGCGTGCGGTTCAGTTAGGGCCATGGTGCCGAAGAAGCGACCGTCGATCATCGGTTGCAGGAAGCGTTGCTTCTGTTCGTCGGTGCCGAAGCTTTCAATCAGGTTCGCCGCGCCCATGGTCAGGAACGGGTACGAGGTCGACGCCGCGTTGGCTGACTGGAAATGCGCGAAGCAGGCCTGGGACAACAATGTAGGAAGTTGCATGCCGCCGGCGTCGAAACTGCGCGCTGCGTTGAGGAAACCGGCTTCGAGGAATGCATCCACCGCCGGTTTCACTTCCGGAATCAGAATCGCCTGACCGTTCTCGTAGCGCGGCTCGTTTTCGTCGTTCTTGCGGTTGTGCGGGGCGAAGAACTTTTCGGCGATGCTGCGGGCAGTGCCGATGGCGGCATCGAAGGTTTCGCGGTTGTGCTCGGCGAAACGCTCACGCTGGGTCAGGCCTTCGGCATCGAGGACTTCGTACAGCTCGAAAGCCAGATTGCGGGAACTGAGCAACGTCTCGGACATGGCGGCCTACCTTTTTTTGGAATGGACCGAGTCTAGGCGTGGGAATAAAGACTGAACAGGATGATTGATGAGCGTGATGGTGTGTTGCAGACACCGCTAATCAAATGTGGGAGCGGGCTTGCTCGCGAAGGCGGTGTAACAGTCAATATTGATGTCGACTGACACTCCGCCTTCGCGAGCAAGCCCGCTCCCACAAGGGGTTTTGCATACCGGGCAGCCATTGCGGTTGCCCGGTCTTGTTGCGTTTAACCGATCGTCATCAAGCTCGCATTACCACCCGCTGCAGCGGTGTTAACGCTCAACGCCCGCTCAATCACCAGACGCTCCAGCGCAATGCTGGTCTCGCCCTGGGACAGGCCATGAACCCCGACAATCGCGCCGGCACGCTTGGCCACTTGCTGGCACACCGCACGCAGCTGGTCGGAATGGCCATGATGCAGAACCGCATCAAACACCACTTCGTCCTTGCTCCAGTCGGAAACAAGCTTGATTCGCGCCTGAACTTCCTTCGGCAGACGTGCGAACACAGCCTTGGTCAATTCAGCCTCCGGCCACACCGCCGAACCGCCGACAGCCAATACCGCCGCCAATTGAGTCAGCAGGTCGCCTTCGACTTCCGCCAGGCACAGCACGTGTTCACGCGGCAGGATGGCGTAGCTGTTGCGCTCGCCGGTCGGCCCCGCCAAGACACGGGTGATACCGCTTTGCGATTGCGCCGCGAACTGCACACACAGCGTGCTCAGGTCAGCGAACTTGTTGCTGTCGGCCCAGGCCTTCAGGGCTGTCAGCGGTTTGCTCATTGCATCACGCAGACGAACGTCTGGTGCGGCAATCGCGTCGCCGCGAGCGAAGGATTGTTCGATCGCATCGGTAGGACGCGTGGACAGCAGACGGTACAGGTACAGCGGACCACCGGCCTTCGGACCAGTACCCGACAAGCCTTCGCCGCCGAACGGTTGCACGCCAACCACGGCACCCACGATGTTGCGGTTCACGTAGACGTTACCGGCGTTGACGTTGTCGATCACCTTGGCGATGGTCTCGTCGATCCGGGTGTGCACGCCCAGCGTCAGGCCGTAGCCGGAAGCGTTGATCTGACCGATCAGTTGGTCGATGTCTTTGCGCTTGTAGCGAACCACGTGCAGCACCGGACCAAAGATCTCACGTTGCAGCTCGTCGAAGCTTTCCAGTTCGATCAGGGTCGGCATCACGAAGGTGCCGCGTTTGACTTCTTCGCTGTTGGCGATCGCCACCTGATACACGTTGCGACCTTTGTCGCGCATGGCCTGGATGTGCTTTTCGATGCCCGCTTTAGCTTCGGCGTCGATCACCGGGCCAATGTCCACGGACAGGCGCTCAGGGTTGCCGAGGCGGCATTCAGCCATGGCGCCCTTGAGCATTTCGATGACACGGTCAGCGGAATCTTCCTGCAAGCACAGCACGCGCAATGCCGAGCAACGTTGACCGGCGCTGTCAAAGGCCGACGATACGACGTCGATCACAACCTGTTCGGTCAGTGCCGAGGAGTCGACGATCATCGCGTTCTGGCCACCGGTTTCGGCGATCAGCGGAATCGGACGACCTTGAGCATCCAGGCGACCCGCGACGTTACGTTGCAGCAAACGAGCAACTTCGGTGGAGCCGGTGAACATCACGCCTTTGACCCGATCGTCGCCGACCAGACGAGCGCCGACGGTTTCGCCACGGCCCGGCAGCAGTTGCAGCACGCCTTCCGGAATCCCGGCTTCGAGCAACAAACGCACGGCTTGTGCAGCCACCAGCGGAGTTTGCTCCGCTGGTTTGGCCAGTACCGGGTTACCGGCGGCCAGTGCTGCAGCGACTTGACCACTGAAGATTGCCAGCGGGAAGTTCCATGGGCTGATGCACACCACTGGGCCCAGTGGGCGGTGGGCGTCGTTGGTGAAATCGTTGCGTGCCTGCACTGCGTAGTAACGCAGGAAGTCCACGGCTTCACGCACTTCGGCGATGGCGTTGGCGAAGGTCTTGCCGGCTTCGCGAGCCAGCAGGCCCATCAGCGGCTGGATCTCGCCTTCCATCAAGTCAGCGGCACGCTCCAGAATCGCAGCGCGTTCGGCGGGTGGGGTGGCCTGCCAGATCGGTGCAGCGTTCAGGGCGCACTGGATCGCGTTGTCGACGTCTTCGACGGTCGCTTCTTGTACGTGACCAACCACGTCACGCAGATCGGACGGGTTGAGGACTGGCGCAGGCGTTTCGGAGCTGGACGCGCAACCGAGCATCGGCGCGGCTTTCCAGTGGTTGTGAGCGGTGGCCAGCAGGGCGCAAGACAGGGAAGCCAGACGATGTTCGTTGGCCATGTCGATGCCGCTGGAGTTGGCGCGCTCGGCACCATAAAGATCACGCGGCAGCGGGATACGCGGGTGCGGCAGGCCGAAGCCGCCTTCCAGCATCGCCATCTGCTCGATGCTGGCCACTGGATCGGCGACCAACGCCTGAATCGAGATCGACTGATCGGCGATCTGGTTGACGAACGAGGTGTTCGCGCCGTTTTCCAGCAGACGACGGACCAGGTACGCCAACAATGTTTCGTGAGTGCCGACCGGTGCGTACACGCGGCACGGTCGGTTCAACTTGCCATCGGAAACTTTGCCTACAACCTGTTCGTACAACGGTTCGCCCATGCCGTGTAGGCACTGGAACTCGTACTGGCCGGGGTAATAGTTCTGGCCGGCAATGTGGTAAATGGCCGACAGGGTATGGGCGTTGTGCGTGGCGAACTGCGGGTAGATGACTTCCGGCACCGAGAGCAGTTTGCGGGCGCAGGCGATGTAGGAAACGTCGGTGTACACCTTGCGGGTGTAGACCGGATAGCCTTCCAGCCCTTCGACCTGGGCGCGCTTGATTTCGCTGTCCCAATACGCGCCTTTTACCAGGCGGATCATCAGGCGATGACGGCTGCGACGAGCCAGGTCGATCACGTAGTCGATCACATACGGGCAACGCTTCTGGTAAGCCTGGATCACGAAACCGATGCCGTTCCAGCCGGTCAGTTGCGGCTCGAAGCACAGGCGTTCCAGCAGATCCAGCGACAGTTCGAGGCGGTCGGCTTCTTCGGCGTCGATGTTCAAACCGATGTCGTACTGCTTGGCCAGCAGGGTCAGCGACAGCAGCCGCGGGTACAGCTCGTCCATCACACGCTCGTACTGCGCGCGGCTATAACGCGGGTGCAGTGCCGAGAGCTTGATCGAAATGCCCGGGCCTTCATAAATCCCACGACCGTGGGACGCTTTGCCGATCGAGTGGATGGCTTGTTCATACGAGGCCAGGTATTTCTGGGCATCGTGCTCGGTGAGTGCGGCTTCACCCAGCATGTCGTAGGAATAGCGGAAACCTTTGGCTTCGAACTTGCTGGCGTTGGCCAGGGCTTCGGCGATGGTTTCGCCAGTCACGAACTGCTCGCCCATCAGGCGCATGGCCATGTCGACGCCCTTGCGGATCATCGGCTCGCCGCTCTTGCCGATGATGCGGCTCAGGGAGGACGTCAGGCCCGCTTCGTTATGGGTGGCGACCAGTTTGCCGGTCAGCAACAAGCCCCAAGTCGCGGCGTTGACGAACAGCGACGGGCTGTTACCCAAGTGCGGGTGCCAGTTGCCGGTGCTGATCTTGTCGCGGATCAGCGCGTCACGGGTGCCTTTGTCCGGGATGCGCAGCAGCGCTTCGGCGAGGCACATCAGCGCGACGCCTTCCTGGGACGACAGGGAAAACTCCTGCAACAGACCCTGAACAATTCCGGCACGGCCGCCGGCGCTCTTCTGATTGCGCAGTTTCTCGGCAATCGAGGAGGCGAGCTTGTTGGTGGCTTCGGCCATCGCCGCCGGCAGACGCGCCTGCTCGATCAGCATCGGCACCACTTCAGGTTCCGGGCGACGGTAAGCGGCAGTGATCGAGGCGCGCAGTACCGATTGCGGCAGGATGCTTTCGGCGAACTCGAGGAAGCACTGGTGGGCGTGATCCAGAGGCGCATCGACGGTTTCGTCGGAATCCTTGGTCAAGCCGCTCAGCTCGGTCAGGGTTGCACCACCCTCGAGTTTTTCCAGGTAATTGAAAATTGCCTGCTTGATCAGCCAGTGCGGCGTGCGATCAATCGAGGTCGCGGCCGCCTTGAGGCGTTCGCGGGTCGGGTCGTCAAGTTTGACCCCAAGGGTGGTGGTAGCCATATTTTTATCCTCATGTTTGCCACGACCGCGTGGCATCAGCTGGCGGCAAGATTAGCTGGGCAACCTTTGAGGTGCAACCGGGTGCAACCCTTTTTTTGTCGGAATAATAAGCAGCTCGTCAGGAAATAAATTCCGGAACGAACGTACCGCGCCGGCTTGGTGCTTTTCATTCTAGTAAACCGACAGGACTGCCCTAAAAGGGAGCAAAAAAAGGGGTTTTTCAGGTAAATCCGACTAGGTGCAACTTATTCTCAAAAAATGGGTTGCACCTTATTTGCTTTGTTGAATAGCATTCGCGGCCAAGGTGCAACCGGTCATAAAAGACAGGTGTACCGGCTGATGGCTTTCCTGGGGAAACATCAGTCATAAATGCGTGGGACCTGAAATCGTCTGTCAAACGTCGTCGTTTGCGCGCGGTTCACCAGCCGCCGCTACATAAAAACAAAGCCAGGGCGAAACTTAATGAGCGTTAGCAATCCAACTCTGATCACGTTCGTGATCTACATCGCAGCAATGGTGCTGATCGGCTTTATGGCCTATCGCTCCACCAACAACCTTTCTGACTACATTCTGGGCGGTCGCAGTCTGGGCAGCGTCGTGACTGCATTGTCCGCCGGCGCCTCCGACATGAGCGGCTGGTTGTTGATGGGCCTGCCGGGCGCTATCTACATGTCCGGTCTTTCCGAAAGCTGGATCGCCATCGGTCTGATCATCGGTGCTTACCTGAACTGGCTGTTCGTCGCCGGCCGTCTGCGCGTGCAGACCGAGCACAACGGCGATGCATTGACCCTGCCGGATTACTTCTCCAGCCGCTTTGAAGACAAAAGCGGCCTGCTGCGGATCATCTCTGCCATCGTGATCCTGGTGTTCTTCACCATCTACTGCGCTTCCGGCATCGTGGCCGGCGCCCGTCTGTTCGAAAGCACCTTCGGCATGTCCTACGAGACTGCACTGTGGGCCGGTGCTGCGGCGACGATTGCCTACACCTTCGTCGGCGGTTTCCTGGCCGTGAGCTGGACGGACACCGTACAAGCCACGCTGATGATCTTCGCCCTGTTGCTGACGCCGATCATCGTGCTGCTGGCCACCGGCGGCGTCGATACCACGTTCCTGGCCATTGAAGCGCAGGACGCCAGCAACTTCGACATGCTGAAAAACACCACCTTCATCGGCATCATCTCGCTGATGGGCTGGGGCCTGGGCTACTTCGGCCAGCCGCACATCCTCGCGCGCTTCATGGCGGCGGATTCGGTCAAGTCGATTGCTAAAGCACGTCGCATCTCCATGGCCTGGATGATCCTGTGCCTGGGCGGCACCGTCGCTGTAGGTTTCTTTGGTATCGCGTACTTCTCGGCGCACCCTGAACTGGCCGGTCCTGTGACCGAAAACCACGAGCGTGTGTTCATCGAGCTGGCGAAAATCCTGTTCAACCCATGGGTTGCCGGTGTACTGCTGTCGGCCATTCTGGCTGCCGTCATGAGCACCCTGAGCTGCCAGTTGCTGGTGTGCTCGAGCGCCCTGACCGAAGACTTCTACAAAACCTTCCTGCGTAAAACCGCTTCCCAGGTTGAACTGGTCTGGGTCGGCCGCGCCATGGTGCTGCTGGTTGCCCTGATCGCAATCGCGTTGGCCGCTAACCCGGAAAACCGCGTACTGGGTCTGGTCAGCTACGCCTGGGCAGGTTTCGGTGCTGCGTTCGGTCCGGTTGTCCTGATCTCCGTGATCTGGAAAGACATGACCCGCAACGGCGCACTGGCCGGCATCCTGGTCGGCGCGATCACCGTGATCGTGTGGAAACACTTCGAGCTGCTGGGCCTGTACGAAATCATCCCTGGTTTCATCTTCGCCAGCCTGGCGATCTACATCGTCAGCAAACTGGGCGCGCCGACTCACGGCATGCTTCAGCGTTTCGCCGCTGCCGAAGCTGATTTCCGCCTGAACAAGTGATCGGAATGAGCTGATGCTCTGACCGTTCGCCGAACATCAAAACGGCCCGCTTCCTTATGGAGGCGGGCCGTTTTTTTTGGTTTGCAGGAAATGTCTGTAGCCAAACATCCCAACTTTTGAAGGACAAATCCCTAAAAAAGTAGGGAAAATCTGATTTTCCTGTCCCTCCCTCAACACCCCTTGTCGCTCATGCAGAATCGCCCGCCCTCATTCTGCAGAGACACATCGGATGTTCGCTCCTGCCAATCAACCGCGTTTCACGTTGACGATCGACGGCGTCCAGATTGAGCTCAAGGTGCTTGAGTTCACGGGCACGGAAGCCATCAGCCAACCCTACCGTTTCGACCTGGAACTGGTCAGCGACCGGCCGGACATCGAGCTCGAAAGCCTGCTGCATCGTCAGGCCTTTCTGAGTTTCGATGCACAAGGTTGCGGCATACACGGTCAGATCTTTCGCGTCGGTCAAAGCGATTCCGGGAAACGTCTGACGGGCTATCAAATCAGTCTCGTACCGCGACTGACCTACCTCAGTCAGCGCATCAACCAGCGGATCTTCCAGCACAAAAGCGTGCCGGCGATCATCGCGCAGGTCCTCAAGGACCATGGCATCCAGCGCGATGCCTTCGAATTTCAACTCGGCAGCGACTATTCACCGCGCGAGTACTGCGTGCAATACGCCGAAAGCGACCTCGCGTTTATCCAGCGCCTGTGTGCCGAAATCGGCATTCATTACCACTTCCAGCACAGCCCCGACGGGCATCTGCTGGTGTTTGGCGATGACCAAACGGTATTCCCGCGCCTGCCCGAGCCGACGTTGTACCTGCCGGGCAGCGGCATGGCAGCGGACGCGCCGGCCATCAAGCGTTTCAACGTTCGCCTGGAGACCCGCACCACAGCGGTCAACCGTCGCGATTACGACTTCCAGAAACCGCGTCTGACCCTTGAAAGCCGTGTTGATAGCGAGCAGCGTCCGGTGCTGGAGGATTACCACTTTCCCGGTCAATTCACCGACCGCGAGCATGGCAAACAGCTAACGCAGCGAGCACTGGAGCGGCACAACGCGGACTTCCGCCAAGCCGAAGGCCGTGGCGACGATGCGGCCTTGGTCAGCGGACATTTCCTGCACCTTGCCGAGCACCCGCGTCAGGCGTGGAACGATCTGTGGCTGATCACTGGCATTGAACACCGTGGCCGACAACCGCAAGTGCTGGAAGAGTCCGCCACCAGCGACGACCCGGACGATTTCCAGGGTTACCGCAATACGTTTCTGGCGACGCCGTGGGACGTTTCGTTTCGCCCACCGCTGGGGCCGGAAAAGCCCCGCATGCTCGGTTACCAACCGGCGGTGGTCACCGGCCCGGTCGACAGCGAAATCCATTGCGATGAGTTCGGTCGGGTCAAGGTCCAGCTCGCCTGGGACCGCGACGGTCAGCTCAACGAGCATTCCAGTTGCTGGCTGCGCGTGGCTACCGGTTGGGCCCACGACCATTACGGCAGCGTGCTGATCCCGCGAGTCGGCATGGAAGTGCTGGTGGGTTTCATCGACGCCGATGCCGACAAACCGCTGGTAATGGGTTGCCTGCCCAACGCTGCAACACCGGTGCCGCTGGATCTGCCCGCCGACAAGACCCGCAGTATTTTCCGCAGCCAAAGTAGTCCGGGCGGCGGCGGTTACAACGAATTGCGCATCGAGGATCGCAAAGGCGCCGAGGAAATCTACCTGCGCGCCCAGCGAAACTGGACGCAGCATGTGTTGAATGATCAACAGGTGCAGGTCGATAACCAGCGCAGCATCGTCGTCACGGGGACCGCTCGCCATGAGCTGAAGGCTGACGAACAACGCATCACCCATGGCCAGCGACAGACCGAAGTGAAGCTCGACGATCATCTGGTGGTGATGGGCGACCGGCACATCCGCGTCACCAGCCAGGCACTCACCGCCAGTCAGCAATTCCATGTCAGCGCCGGCCAGCAAGTGGTCATCGATGGTGGTGCCAGCGCGACGATTCAGGCGGGTGGGCAGTGGATCAACATCGGTCCTGGTGGAATTTTCAGCAGCGTGCCGATTCAGGTCGGTGGTGCGTTGATGCCGCCGATGGCCGCTGAGCCAGTGTCGCCAAATACTCCGTTGAAACTCGTCGCCGCCCCGGCAGCGGTGCTGAGTGCCGCACAGATCATGAGCCTGCAAAGCGATGCGCCGTTCTGCGAAGAATGCGAGCGCTGCAAGGACGGTGTCTGTGCTGCCTGATTGCTTGTCACCTCGTGAATGGCTGGAACGGCAGCCACTGAAACCGTCGGAACAACTGTTCGCGATCTTCAGCAATGCCAGCACGGCTGAGCCGTTCAAAGCGTGGCGGCAGTCAGTCGCCGCTCAAGCGCCTAATCCGATCTGGGCCGACACCGCTTACGCCGAGTGGGAGCCGGTCATGCCCTACGTCGGAATCGTCTCGGCTGAGGGTGAGTTTCTGGAGTGGGTTGCCACGACCGAGTCTCGCGACTGGGGTTGGCTGGCGGTTTCTTCTGCCTCTCAAGATGCATTGGTCGAGCATCTGCGCAGCCTCACTCAAGTGCTATTGCCCAACGGTAATGCGGTGTTTTTCCGCTTCTGGGATGGGCGTTATCTGTTGCCGATTCTTCAGTCTGCCGACGTAAACCCTACGCAATTAATGCCGGTGATTGACCGCTGTTTGATCAATGGGCAGCCGCTCGATATCGGCGGAAGTGCATTGAAAACTTCCAGGGTTTTTCCGTGGTGGGAAGTTTCCGAATCGCTGCTCGAAGACCTCGCCGCCGAGTCCGCGACAACCCGCATCAACAACTTGATGAAGTGGTTGAGCGAGGACCGTCCTGATCTTTTTGAGGCGTTTTCTGAGCATGTGTTGCGGCACAAGGTGGTGATCTTTCTGCAAGCGCCTGACTTGCCTCAAGCACCGAAACAAGCCTTGGCTGATTACCTGATGGCGGAGCTGAACTGATGGATCAGATTGTGCGCATCGAGCAGGAGCTCGACGGTTTTAAAGACACGTTGGTTTTGTATCGCGAGCAGCTTGGCGAATTCTTGAGCCGGAATGCGGACAAGGTCAGTCGGGCGATGGACATGCCTTCGCTGTTGGACATGGAGCGGCTGATAAAGCTTGGCGATTCGACTACCGCGGTGAGTAGTCGCGACGATGATTTTTTCTCGGGTTTGGCGCGGTGTCCTGCGAATGGAATTCTTGAGATCGAGAGCAAGTTTGAATCGGTCTATGACATCCCGTTGGGGAATATTTCGGTCGAGGTGATTGCCAGTGATGGTGGAGAGAGCAAGTCGGTCACGCTCGATGAAAATGGTAAAGGACAATTCAAAGGCACGGCCGGCAAGTTCTATCGCGTTCATGTCGAGCGTGAAGTTTCATCGGATCAAATTGAGGATCTGTTCTCCTCTTACGATGGCCTGACTCAAGAGCTGGAAAGTTGGCTGCGCAAGGAGTGGGAAGGCTTCAAGCCGCAATGGTCGAAGTCGACTTTTGTGGCCGCTGGTAATGGAATACTCGCGGGAAGTTGGGCGGCGGTGATTGGTGTATGGGACAGCATCAGCCTGCTCTCGGACATTCTTCAGGATCCACGAAAGTTCGTTGACCGCTTGGGTAGCGGCGCCGACCAACTTGCCGAGCTGGCGGAAAAATTTCCGGCAACGATGGAAAAGGTCCAGCTGCTGATTAGTGATGAAGCAGCCCTCTGTGTGTTGCTGCGCACGGCCAGCCTCTGGTTGGAGATGCTGCCCCCCAGCGAAATCGCCGGCAAAACCGCCGAAGCGATTTCAACCGTGGTGGTGCAACTGCTTATCGATATTCTGATCGGGGTTGTTCTGACTTTTGCGGGCGCAGGTGCAGGCATTGCCTATTTGGGTATGCGCCTTGCCAGCTACGGCGCCCGGATCGTCGATGCAGTAGTGGGTTTCGTCAAAGCGATCTTCAGCATTATCAACAGCTTCATTACTTATGTTGATCGATACAAAAAAGTAGCCGCGCGCGGTGTGGCCGCGGGTCTCAAACAAGGTCGCATGCAACTGCGTTGGGATGCCAAGCGCAACACCACGCTCAAGCAAAACGAGCACCACGACAACGTTCCGGATCAGGCAAAAAACCCCAACGGCGACAGCGCCGATTCCGTCGATAAAACCGCCACCAACAAATGTCCGGTCTCGATGGTCACCGGTGAAGAACTACTCACCCTCACCGACGGTTCGCTGGACGGCATCCTGCCGTTCGACTTCACCCGGCTCTACCGCACCAGCGCTGCCGAAATCGATACCGGCCTCGGATTCGGCTGGAGCCATTCGTTATCCCATCGACTGGAAATCGACGGTGAAACGGTCATCTGGATCGACCACGAAAACCGTCGCACCACTTTCCCTCTGCCCAACAGCGAACGCCCAGCGATCCACAACAGCCTCTCGCGCGCCGCGATTTATCGGGGTAACGAACCCGAAGAACTGATCCTCGCCCAGGCCGGCGAAGAAGCACGTTTCTACCATTTTCATAATGGTTTTCTCACAACCATCAGCGACGCTTACGACAACCGCCTGCGCATCACCCGCGACCGCCTTGGCCGCATCCAACGCCTCGACAACGGCGCCGGCCGCGCCCTGCTGTTGCGCTATGAACGCAACCATCTGGTTGCCGTCGACTATCAGATTTTTGTCCCGGCCCAAACCCTCGAAGAAGCGTGGCAGACCGAGCAGACCCTGGTCGGTTACCGCTACGACGAACGCGACCAACTCATCGAGGCCTCCAACGCCGCCGGCGAAAGCGAGCGCTACGACTACGACGATCAGCACGTCATTCTTCAGCGGCAACTGGCCGGTGGGACGAGTTTCTTCTGGGAGTGGGAAAGGTCCGGCAAGGCTGCCCGATGCATCCGCCACTGGGCCTCGTTTGCGCAGATGGATGCGCGCTATGCCTGGGATGACGAGGGCAGCGTCACCGTCCACAACATCGATGGCAGCGAAGAGGTTTACGTCCATGACGACCGAGCGCGGCTGATGCGCAAGGTCGAACTGGATGGCGGCGAACACCTCAAGGCCTACGACGACCAAGGCCGATTGATTACCGAGCAAGACCCGCTTGGCGCCGTCACCGAATACCGCTACGACGAAGTCGGACGCCTCGTGGCGCTGATTCCCCCGGCAGACGAGCCGACGTCCTACGAGTACCGCAACGTTTTCCTGCACGCCCGTTATCGCGGCAAAGCCGTGTGGAAATATCAGCGCAATGCCCAGGGCGATGTCACCGAAGCGACCGATCCCGACGGCCATGTCACCCACTATTACTACGACGACAAAGGTCAGTTGCTGTCGATCCGCTACCCGGACACCAGTCGGCATGTGTTCGTCTGGAATGGCTTGGGGCAACTGGTCGAAGAGACGCTGCCGGACGGTGGTGTACGGCGGTTTTCCTACGATGCGCTTGGGCGGCAGATTACCCGGCAGGACGAACACGGCGCGGTCACAAAGTCCCAATGGGATGCCATCGGCCGACTGATCCAGACCACGCTGCCTACCGGTGCCGTTCGAGCCTTTACCTACAACGCTTACGGAAAAATCACCGCCGAACGCGACGAACTGGGCCGCGTTACGCGCTACGAATACGTCGACGATCTGCATCTGGTCAGCCGCCGAATCAATGCCGATGGCACCCAGCTCAAGTATCGCTACGACAACGCGCAGCTGCTTCTTACCGAGATCGAAAACGAATCCGGCGAAAAATATCAGCTGGACTACACGCCCAACGGATTGATCCGACAGGAAACCGGCTTCGACGGACAACGCACGGCGTATGCCTACGACCTCAACGGCCACCTGCTGGAAAAAACCGAGTTCGGCGACGACGGCTCGCAGTTGATCACGGTCTATGAGCGGGACTCGGCAGGGCGGTTGCTGGTCAAGACGCTGCCCGACGGCATCAAGGTCGAATACCGCTACGACAGCCTCGGCCGACTGATCGGTGTCGATGACGGCCACGACCATCCGTTGGAATTCGAGTACGACCAACAGGACCGCCTGATCACCGAGCATCAGGGGTGGGGCACGCTCCGTTATGGCTACGACGCCTGCGGCCAGCTCAATCGCCTGCGCCTGCCGGACGGCAGCAAACTCGATTACCACCACGCCAAGGGCGGCGCGCTGACCGCCATTGACCTCAACGGCGCGCGGCTCACCACCCACCAATTTACCTTCGGTCGCGAGCAGCAACGTCAGCAAGGCCAACTGCTTAGCGAATATGCCTACGACGATCAGGGCCGATTGAAGGCCCATGCTGTCAGACAGCAGCAGCAAACGCTGTATCGCCGCGACTATGCCTACAGCGCCAACGGCAATTTAGACAACATCGCCGACACCCGCCACGGCCAACGCAACTACCACTACGACCCGCTCAACCGTCTGACCCGCGTGCGCCACACCCGCGACGACCCGCCGGAAAGCTTCGCCCACGACCCGGCGGGCAACCTGCTGATGCAGGATCGGCCCGGTTTGGCGACCGTTAAAGGTAATCGCCTGCTGATGCAGGGCGACCGGCATTACGACTACGACGCCTTCGGCAACCTCATCCGCGAACGCCGCGGCACCGCGCAAAAACTCGTCACCGAATACCGCTACGACTGCCAACACCGATTGGTCGGCGTCACGGCCCCGGACGGCCGCTGCTCAAGTTACCGCTACGACGCCTTCGGCCGCCGCATCGCCAAAACCATCGACGGCAACACCACCGAGTTCTTCTGGCAAGGCGACAATCTCATCGCCGAAAGCAGCCGCGAACACTACCGCAGCTACGTCTACGAACCCGGCAGCTTCCGCCCCCTCGCCCTGCTCGACGGCAAAGGCCCGCGCAAGGCTTGCCCGTTCTACTACCAACTCGATCACCTCGGCACGCCGCAGGAACTGACCGATTTTGGTGGCGAGATCGTGTGGTCGGCGAAGTACAACGCCTACGGCAAAGTTACGCAGCAGGCGTTCGGCGGGGGCGAGCAGCTTGAACAACCGTTGCGGTTTCAGGGGCAGTACTTTGATGCGGAGAGCGGTCTGCACTACAACCGGCATCGGTACTATGATCCGGAGATTGGACGGTACCTGACGCCGGACCCGGTGAAGTTGGCGGGTGGGCTGAATCAGTACCAGTACACGCCGAATCCGACGGGGTGGGTTGATCCGTTGGGGTTGAGCGGGAGTTGCCCGCCACCGAATAAGCCTGGGTGTGGGGCGCCGGATGATGTTAGTGAGACGGTTGTTGATGGCGGTGAGGTAAAAACTCCAAGCGCGAAGTCGCGTCCTAAAAATTTTAGGAATGATGAAAAGCTTGACCTTCATTATAAAAAACACGGGAAAAAAGAGTTCGACGCTCAGAGCAAAGAGGAATACCTACAAATTTCTCGTGATGTAGTGGACCAAGGCATAAAAGTGAAATATCCGTATGAAGGAGAAGTTAGAGTCGCCTATTTGCAACTGCTGGGAAATTCACAGAGGAATGGTGATACAAAGTTTGCATTTGTCGGTACTAATAATAATGGCGATATCACGACCCTGCATGTCAAAAGTGGAAAGGATTTCTGGAAAATGTTAAACGGTGATGCAAAGGATAACGAGTTGAGGCCAGTAAATGACTAATAAGTATAGTGCGTTTGTCATGGAGATTGACGAGATCGTCGAAGAGGCGGTTGTTTTGCTTGTCAATGGCGTAATAGTCCAATGCTTTATTAACTACTGTCCATTTAAAGTTGAAGTCGGTAAAACTTACGAGGTTGAGTTTGAAATGGTTTTGCCTGACAGCGTCGGCATGGAAGTAAGTCTGGATGAATATGTCGGAGTTGAAATGGAGGACGACAGTTTTTCATGTGTGGTGGCGGGCTATTTAGATGGTGCTGTATTAAGATCTTTTATTGATTTCGATGCTCAAGATATTCATTATGACTACCCGTTTTTTAACCAAAAATTTATTAAAATAAATGTGATTCGTATTGATGTGGCTTTCTGATTTTGGTGCCGGATTTTTGAGCGGCGGGGGATGGAGATATTCTCAATTCGCGGGCAGACCAACAAAAGCAACAAATAAATCCGTCCTCTTTTTGGTCCGTATTCTATTGTGTCCAGTTATGGTCGGTTTTTTGAAAAATGACGTTATTAATGCCTATTAAAAAATTGATTTCTACACTGCGAGCTATGTATAAAAGTTGGGCAGATCGTTCGGTTTCTGCTATTCAGCAACAAACCACTTGCTGCGAACTTAATGGTGAAAGCAAGAGGTGGAGAGCCGTTCCAAGCTCTAGGTTTATAAGCCATAGAGCGCAGTTGAATGCTTATAATGAAGCGATGACAAGGGAGGCTAGAAAAATGTCTCGTTTTACTGGGGAGGATAGTAAAGGAAATTTGTTAGTAAGAGTGGAGGCTGAAAATGTAGGTGAGGGATATGAGCCTAATCCTTCAGATCCAGCCAATCCGCGTTTCATTCCTCAGATGAATGCCTTTGAAATGAAATTCGACTTTGAGACATTGCAGCCTATAGCGCTTTATCCGGTAGAGAAAATTTAATGCTGATGCATCCGTATCTGAACGTTCCATATAATCCAAGTGTAGAGCACTTTCTCGGTGGGTTCGATATATATGATCGCGAGGAGAGTCTTGGGGTTGAGTTGTCGGCGTACGATCCTGAGTGTCCTTCAGATAGAGAATTTTTAATATCCCGGTTTATTATCAAGCGCTTCGCTGCGTTGAGTTATCGGCACAAGTTTTTTTTGTTCTTTGTGTTGAGAGAGGCTCTTGATGGTGACTCGAGTGTGTTTGCTGAAATTTTGGAGCATAATTCGAGGTCTCATTCCTCGCTTCCTCTTGGGTGGAATGAAATGAAAGATCCAAAGGCGTTTTTTGAGGATGTGTACGTCAAATTGTCCGAAGCGTGGGTTGATGATCTGTATAAGGCGAGTCAGGAGGACTTTTCAACTTGGTGAGGGTTAGTACTTAAACTAAGGCTCAGGATGCAGAATAATGAACGCTAGATTTTTCGAGTTATTCAAATTCCTTGCTCAACAAATTAATCCGTACCATTTATGTTGATGAGTGGTATTTGACGGACTGCTGCTTTGAAGATAGTGAAATCTAGTCGCTTTGATGATGTCGACCACGATATTGGATATGAGTACCGTGGTTATAACTACGGCATACAGAGCGAGGAGAATGTGTTTCTGATCAGAACTTACGATGACGAGCCCGGACAGGCAACAGTAGTGCGTCCGACTACAATGTCTAAAAACGGTAACCTTAGAAAGCTTGTTGAGTTATTACAATCCGAGCTAGGAGTGTCCAAGATTTTTCTCTACAAGGGCGATTTGGGGTGCTACGCCGAGATCGATCTTGATAGCTTGGCGTTCTGTTCCGTCTGAAGTCGGCGGCAAGAGAGTGGCAGGCGTTTTTGCACACTCTGGGCCAAATTCTGTCGTTGCTGAGCGGCAGCTATAGGTTGTGGATTCAACAGGTGGCGAAATCAAGCCAAGCTTCATTGGAGCCGTTCGCCACGTTTGCTTTTCTGAGCGAAATTTCTGGGCAAGGTCGTCGGAAGTTTCCTTCAAGTCGTGGCGGCTTTCATGAACTGGTGGGAAGCGTGCTCCATCGATAGTCTCTGGTCGTCACTGAAAATTCAGTGATGGGGTGTAGGAACCCTTCAATACTAGAGAGGACGCTTTGGCGTCGACACCTGAATTGCGGCCATCAACGTGCGTCCGTAAGATCAGTTGCGGCGGCTGTGCGCGGGCACGCTTCGGTGTGGTCGAGTTCTCTGGTCTCGATATTCCTACCCCGCGTATAGCTGCCACCCAAGCCTGTAGGAAGGCCGATGGTAGCGCCCATTACTACCAGAGGTTTCAATTATGAAAAATCTTCACCCCGATCCACCCTACGAAAAACCAATCCCCCATCCCAAAAACCGCTTCATGGCCCTCACCAGCAACTGCACCGACATGCCCACGCTGTTCGTCGATACCCACGCGCCGCTGGATGTTTTATACGACGCCGCCAACTATCGAATTCGCGCCGTGACCCAGGTGCTCGAGAACATGTCGATGCGCGGTTCGGTTGAGTGTGAGTCGTTCATTCTTAGTGATTTTGCGTTGCTGTGTGCCATTCCGTTGCGGGATGGGTGCGATGTGCTGGATATAGTGGGGCGGCGGTTGAGGGCGCGGCCTTCGGAGTAACGTCCAGTTGCTTCTGTGGCGATGGGTTTTCCCTCGCCGCAGACGTTAGTCGGAAATAAACCGGTCTTGAGTCTTAATGAAGCGGTCGAATGCCACAGAGTTGTAAACTTCCAAACACCCATAAAACACTATCCTTTGGCTGGAGTGCTTGCTGGTCGAGGATGTCTGTTTGTAGGCCGTTAATATGTAGTCAGTTGTTTTTTTGTAGGGGTCGTGCAGTACCTGGAGCGTGTCTTCATTTTGAAGAATGGTGTGCATTCCTTTGCCCACGAATGAGAAGGCGCCCGCGGTCAGGCCGATGTCTTTCTCTAATGCTGACTTTTCATTGAATGGCTTCAAGATGCAGTGACTTAGGCCATAGTTCTTTAACGATTGACGCGCTTCTTCGGTGTGTTGTTCGTTAGAAGCGACGAAGCCTGAATACAGCAGGCATAAAAAAGAAATGGCTGGAATACGCATTGGTTTTTCGACTTCCTATCGGACGTTGAGGTCAGTGTAGCGCTAGGGCGTTGGTAAGTATCTTTTGTGGTCGACCGAGGATTCGGGGGTGTCAGGAATCTCCGGATGGCAGGTTTTAGGGCTGCTTCGCAGCCCAACGGGGGCAAGCCCCCTCGCCACAGGTTTTGTGTCCGGCCGGAGATTGTGGCTGTTGCGACCGGCCGCTCAGCCGCGAAGCCCTGACGTTCGCCTCGGTACAAGGTAAACTTCCCGCCCTTCGCAGGAGCAATCATGAATTATCGTCACGCCTTCCATGCCGGCAATCACGCCGATGTGTTCAAACACCTGACTTTGACCCGCCTCATCGCCTTGATGTCGCGCAAGGAGCAGCCGTTTGCCTATCTCGACACTCACGCCGGCATTGGTCTGTATGACTTGCAGGGTGATCAGGCGAGCCGTACCGGTGAGTACCTGGAAGGCATCGCGCGGTTGTGGGATCAGCCGGATTTGCCGGAACTGACTGCCGATTACATGAAGGTGTTGCACGACATGAACCCGGATGGCCAGTTGCGCTATTACCCGGGGTCGCCGGAGTTGGCGCGGCGTCTGACGCGGCCGCAGGATCGGGTGATGCTTAACGAGAAGCACCCCGAGGATGGCGTGTTGCTCAAGGACAACATGGCCGGCGACCGTCGGGTGAAGGTGCATCTGGGCGAAGGCTGGCATGTGCCGCGGGCGATGTTGCCGGTGCAGGAGAAGCGGGCGGTGATGTTGATTGATCCGCCGTTCGAGCAGCTCGATGAGATGCAGCGGTGCGCGGCGTCGTTGAAAGAAGCGATTGGCCGGATGCGCCAAACCGTGGCGGCGATCTGGTACCCGGTGAAGGACCAGCGCATGTTGCGTCGTTTTTATCAGGATCTGGCCGGCACGGGCGCGCCGAAGTTGTTGCGCGTGGAGTTGCTGGTGCATCCGCTGGATACGCCGAACAGTCTGAACGGGTCCGGGTTGGCGATTGCGAATCCGCCGTGGGGGCTGGAAGAGGAATTGCGTGAGTTGCTGCCGTGGTTGTCCAAGAAGCTTGGGCAGACCCAGGGTGGGTGGCAGATGGATTGGTTGATTGCTGAGTAATTTGTGGCGAGGGAGCTTGCTCCCGCTGGGGCGCGAAGCGGCCCTAAAATCGGTTTCGGTGTTCTTTCAGTAAGAACCTGCATACCGAATTACGACTGCTTCGCAGCCGAGCGGGAGCAAGCTCCCTCGCCACAGGTGTTGCGCTAAATCAGATCGGGCAGGTCACGCCCGTGCCGCCAATCCCGCAATACCCTTCAGGGTTCTTCGCCAGGTACTGCTGGTGATACGCCTCGGCGAAGTAGACCGTCGGCGCTTCGTCGATTTCAGTGGTGATTTCTCCTTTCCCAGCCTTGGTCAACTCGGTCTGGAACACGTCCTTGCTGTGCCTGGCGGCGTCCAGTTGCGTCGGGTTGGTCGCATAGATCACCGAGCGATACTGCGTGCCGATGTCATTGCCCTGACGCATGCCTTGGGTCGGGTTGTGCAGTTCCCAGAACATTTTCAGCAGCTCTTCGTAGCTGACTTTTGCCGGTTCGTAGACCACCAGCACCACTTCGCTGTGGCCGGTCAGGCCCGAGCAAACTTCTTCATAGGTCGGGTTCGGCGTAAAACCGCCTGCATAACCCACTACCGTGCTGACCACGCCTTCACGTTGCCAGAACCTGCGTTCCGCACCCCAGAAGCAGCCCAGGCCGAAGATCGCGAAATCCACGTCCATCGCGAACGGGCCCAGCAGCGGGGCGTCGTGGACGAAGTGTTTTTCCGGCAGGTTCATTGGGGTTTCGCGGCCAGGCAGAGCTTGTTCTTTAGTAGGGAGCACGTTTTTGTTCACCAGGATTTCCGAGCGCAAGACCATCATCAGTCCCCTCAGTCAGGTTGAATGTAAATTGTCAGACACGCAGTTTGCCCAATGCTGGCCGGTTACGCACTACCCCTGTTGGAGCGAACCTGTGGCGATGGGGCTTGCGCCCGTTGGGCTGCGAAGCAGCCCCAAATATCTGAGGTACCAAAGATCTTGTGAGTGCAGCGCACTCAAACGGGAGCAAGCCCCCTCGCCACAGGGATTGCGGGTGTTTCAGAGGGGATTTTGCGGTGTGCGGTCAGACGAGCGGGCCGCGCGGGTAGCGCTTGAGCTTTTCGATCAGCTCGGCGCCCGGGATGGGGCGGTCGAACAGGTAGCCCTGGCCGACATCGCAGCGGTGACGCCGCAAAAACGCAAGCTGCTCGGCGGTCTCGATGCCTTCCGCCACAACCTTGAGTTTCAGGTTGTGGGCCATGGCGATCACCGCGGAGGTGATTTCCATGTCGTCCTGGTTGTCCGGGATTTCGTGGATGAAGCTGCGATCGATCTTGATGATGTCGATCGGGAATTTTTTCAGGTAACTGAGCGACGAGTAACCGGTGCCGAAGTCGTCCATGGCCAGGGTCAGGCCCAGGCGCTTGAGCTGATCGAGCTGCAAGTGGGTGTCTTCGGTGGCTTCCAGCAGCAGGCCTTCGGTCAGCTCAAGTTCCAGCAGGTTCGCCGGCAGCGCTTCTTCCTTGAGGATGTTGGCGATGGACGCCACCAGGTCAGGGTCGGAGAACTGCTTGGGCGACAAGTTGATCGCCACCTGAAGATTGCCCAGGCCGGCGGCGGTCAGGTCTTTGCTCATGCGGCAGGCCTGGCGGGCGATCCATTTGCCGATGGGGATGATCAAGCCGGTTTCTTCGGCGACGCTGATGAACTGGTCCGGGCGGATCATGCCTTTTTCCGGGTGGTTCCAGCGCAGCAGCGCTTCCATGCCCAGCAGGCGACCGCTGCGCAGGCACAGTTTGGGCTGATAGAACACATCCAACTCATTCTGGGTCAGGGCGCGGCGCAGGTTGTTTTCCACGAACAACTTGTAGCTGGCCTCGGCATTCAACGCCTCGGTAAACACCTGGACCTGGTGTTTGCCGTTGGCCTTGGCCTTGTGCAGCGCCAGGCCGGCGTTGCGCATCAACGTCTGTGGATCGCGACCGTGCAGCGGCGCGCAGGCCAGGCCCACGGAGCCGGTCACGCTGATCAACTGGTTGTCGACGAACATCGGCTTGTCGAGGGTCGCCAGCAATTGGTTGGCGACTTGCTGGCCCACCGCCAGGTCGGTGTTGTCGAGCAGTACGGCGAATTCGTTACTGGCGAAGCGCGCCAGGCTGCCACTCGGGCTCAGGCTGTTGCGCAGGCGTCGGGCCAGGCTGATCAGCAGTTTGTCGCCGGTCTGGTGGCCGAGGCTGTCGTTGATGCGCTTGAAGTTGTCGATGTCCACCAGCAACAGGCTGATCGGCGTATCGCTGTCCCGGGCGAAGCGTTCGTCGAGGTTGCGGATGAACGCCGGGCGGTTGCCCAGGTTGGTCAGGTTGTCGGTGTAGGCCAGGCGCTCGATGCGCTGCTGGGCGAGCTTGGTCTGGGTGATGTCTTCGTAGATGCCGATGTAATGCGTCAGCTCGCGGTTGTCGCCGTAGACCTTGGAAATCGACAACTGGCCCCAGTAGGGTTCGAGGTTTTTACGGCGGCTCTTGAACTCGCCCTGCCAGCTATTGCTCTTGGCCAGCGCCGAGGGCGCATCGAACAGCAGCTCGCTGAGGTTTTCCAGGGCCGGCAGTTCCGACAGCCGCTGGCCGTGGACTTCTTCGGTGCTGTACTGGGTGATCGCCGTGAAGCTCGGGTTGACGTACTCCACCACGCCATCGCAATTGACCAGCAAAAAGGCGTTGGCGCTTTGCTCGACCGCACGCTGGAACAGGTGCAAGGCACTCGTGGCGGTACGGCGGTTGTGGTTGTTGATGACTTGGGCGAACTGATCGGCCAGTTCGCCGGCGAAGGCGATTTCGTCCGACTGCCAGGCGCGGGTCGCGCCGGTCTGTTCCAGGCACAGCACGCCAACCACCTGGCCGTCGACGCGGATACTGGCGTCGAGCATCGCGTTCACATCGCGCGGGCGCAGGTGTTCGGCCATCTCCCGGGTACGCGGGTCGCGCATGGCGTTTTGCGCATCGATAGCGCGGCTGCTGTGCAAGGCATCGAGGTAATCCGGGAAGCCGCTGACGTCGATCGGATCCGGCAGCTGGTATTCCCCGGAGGTGCGGTGATAGGCCGAGATCGGCACCAGCAGCGAGCCTTCGAGGTTCCACAGGCTCGCGCAGTCGATTTCGTAGATATCGCAGGCGCAGCGGGTGATCAGTTCGGCGGCTTCTTGTAGGGAATTGTTGGTGCTGTAGCGCTGACGGGTCAGCAGCAGGATCAAGTCTTGCTGGGCGCGGACCCGATCCAGATGCTGCAGTTGCTCCAGCTGGGCGCGCTGATTGAGTTCCAGCGCGATTTGCAGGCGCGAGTTCTGGGTTTCCAGGTCCAGCGACGGCAACAGTGCTTCACCCTCGAACAAGCCGTCCACGACCATCAGGTAGCCGCGCAGCAGGTGTCGATTGTGTTGTCGGTAGGCTTCACCCAGTTCGAGCAGGCTCAGGGAGCCTTTGGCGGTGTGCAGGTTGTAGCGGATCAGGTAATGCGGGCTGTCGCTGAGTTGCTGCTGAATAGCGTCGTGCAGCTGATAGCGCGCTTCGGGCTCCATCAGGCTGGCGTAAGGTGAGTCGACCAGGGCACAAAGCTCCACGGCCGGCAGACCAAACTGTCGTTCGCAATTGGGATCGAGAAACAGGAGTGCCCAGCTAGCTTCATTCAGCCGTTCGAAACGCAGCATGCCGAGCCGCGAGGGCACA
This sequence comes from Pseudomonas sp. LBUM1663, assembly GCF_059695905.1. Classification (NCBI taxonomy): domain Bacteria; kingdom Pseudomonadati; phylum Pseudomonadota; class Gammaproteobacteria; order Pseudomonadales; family Pseudomonadaceae; genus Pseudomonas; species Pseudomonas sp. LBUM1663. Next base: position 489,838 of record NZ_CP166792.1, read on the forward strand.
GGCAATTGCGTCACTACCTCGGCCACCATACGGCTGGCGGCATCGGGTTGGCTTTTCATGAGGGAAACTCGCTTCGAATGTGCTGATCGCGCCGGGCTCTCGCCCTCTTTACTGTTGTCTGCGGCAAGGTTGCATCATTGCGACACTGACTGACAAGAGACATGAAGGCCAAGTGCTATAAGAATATGTCGGCAGGGGCGAAGATTTCTCCAGCCAAGGCCGAAAACTAATGCATTTGGCCTTCTGTGGCGAGCAAGCTTGCTCGCCACAGGTGCTCGGGGTTTAACGTATGGGGATGCCGATCGATTGAAGTAGCTGGCCATCGCGGTCGTGATAATTGACCTGAATCTGCTCGCGATCCACCACCAGGTGGGCAAAGTTGTCTTCGCTGATCACTTTGCTGGTCAATTCATGCCGATAGTCTCCCGCTGCGGTTCGCGCCAGCGCCTGACCGAGAATGAAGGTGGACGCGGAGGCATACGGCAGCAATTTGCTGTTGCACAGCGGGGACGAGACGATGGTGTGCACGTCGAAGTCCGGATCCTCGCTGTGGGTCAGGCGACTGGTCAGGGAGCCGTGGACATCGCCTGAAACGAAGATGACGTTCTTGATGCGATGCGTGCGAATCGTCTCCAGCAACCGCAGGCGTTGTTCCGGGAAGGCTTTCCAGGCGTCATCACCGTTGAGTTTGCGGTCGGGATAGAACATCACGCTGGTGACCACGAACTTGACCCGGGCCGGGCTGTGGATCAGCCATTTGCACAGCGCCTGTTCCTGCTCATCGTCGAGGATGCGGCGATCATCGGCCGATAAGTTGCGACGGGTTCGGCTGTCGGTGACAAACCATTCAATATCGCCTTCGGCGAACTGATACCCATACTGTTCCAGCTTTCGGCTTACTTGACCGTTGGCTAATAAGTCATGCGCCGGACTGTGGCTCGCTTGGTATATCTCATAGGCTGCCATGGCGTTCTTATATAAATAGGCATCGGCCTTGCTTTCGTTGGTGGGCCAGTTGTCTTCTATTTCATGATCGTCGAGGATCATATAAGTCGAGGTGTTGGACATTAACCTGGCGATATTCGGCTGGGAAAACGCCGCGCGATATTTGCTGAGTATTTCCTTGTATTCCCGGTCGGGAGCAATAACGTTCAGGTCATCGACATAAATTTGATCACCCGTCATCAACATCGCGCTGATGGGCGGCTTGGCCTGCTGCGCAAGTTCGGTGATCGAGGCAAAAATCCGGTCGCCCAGACGAGGTGCCGAAGGGATTCCTGCGGTCATGCGCAGGTAGCGGCATGAGCCGACGATGTACGCCCGCGGTGTGTTGGCCTTGCTGGACAGGGTGCGAAAGCGATAAATCCCCCGTGGCCATTGCAGCGGCAGTTCCTGAACGGTCTCCACGGTGTGCACCGGGCTCATGGGGCTGAACCATCCAGCCTGGTATTCGTACTCGGTGTCGGTGGCGAGGTTGTTGAGTGCAATCACATCGGACATATCGCGCAAGATCGACAGTTTGGCAAAGACACCTTGCGACCAACGCTCTTCTCCCGCGCGTCGATAACGAATGCCGGCAAATACCAGTGAGTGACCTTGAAGTTCTCCGCGCAAAAAAATACGTACGTGGTTAGTTGTAGTGTGGCCAATAATAGGGCCGACAGTTGGTTTGAGCATGTTCGAGTCCGTTCGAAATAACGTTAACTAAGCAAGTGAGCTTTTCAGTATTTATAAGAAAATTCTGTCGAACTAAGCCTAGTTATTAAACAGCAAAAAATATCGAGCGAAAGTCGCCATGAGTTGTGGGCGATGTAAACCACGACTGTAGGAAGATGCTTTATTCAAGGCAAAAAAAGCCCCGCCAAATTGGCGGGGTTGAGGTACGAGCGTGGCGCTCGGAAAACGTGGAGCGCGACAGGCCCTCCGGTGAAGGAGGGCCGGCCGGTGTTACAGCAAGATGGTGCGGATGTCCGCCAGCAGGTCGCTCAGACGCTTGGTGAAGCGTGCAGCAGCGGCGCCGTTGATCACACGGTGATCGTAGGACAGCGACAGTGGCAGCATCAGTTTCGGCTGGAAGGCTTTGCCGTCCCAGACTGGCTGGATGGTTGCCTTGGAAACACCGAGGATCGCCACTTCCGGCGCGTTGACGATCGGCGTGAAGCCGGTGCCGCCAATGTGGCCGAGGCTGGAAATGGTGAAGCAGGCGCCTTGCATGTCGTCAGCGGTGAGCTTTTTGTCGCGGGCTTTGGCGGCCAGCACAGCGGCTTCGGCTGCCAGTTGCAACAGGCTCTTCTGGTCGACGTTCTTGATGACCGGTACCAGCAGGCCATCAGGGGTGTCGACCGCGAAGCCGATGTTCACGTACTTCTTGCGGATGATCGCCTTGCCGCTTGGCGCCAGCGAACTGTTGAAGTCCGGCAGTTCCTTGAGCAGGTGCGCGCACGACTTGAGCAGCAGCGGCAGGATGGTCAGCTTGACGCCGGCCTTCTCTGCGACGGCTTTCTGAGCGATACGGAACGCTTCCAGGTCGGTGATATCAGCCGAATCGAACTGAGTCACGTGCGGAATGTTCAGCCAGCTGCGGTGCAGGCTCGACGCGCCGATTTGCATCAGGCGGGTCATCGGCACTTCTTCGGTTTCACCGAAGCGGCTGAAGTCCACGACCGGAATCGGCGGGATGCCCGCGCCGCCGGTTGCGCCAGCAGCGGCTGCCGGTGCTTCCTTGGCCTTCTGCATCATGGCTTTGACGTAAACCTGCACGTCTTCTTTCAGCACACGACCGTGCGGGCCGCTTGCGCCGACCGCGCTCAGCTCGACGCCGAATTCACGGGCCAGTTGGCGTACAGCCGGGCCAGCGTGAACCTTGGCGCCCGGCTTGGCCGGAGCAGCCGCGGGTGCGGCAGGTGCCGGAGCAGCAGGCGCCGCAGCGGCTGGAGCAGGGGCGCTAGGTGCGGCAGCAGCGGCCGGAGCCGGTGCAGCAGCAGGCGCAGCGCCTTTGACTTTCAGCTTCAGGATCAGGTCGCCGGTACCGACTTCGTCATCCAGCTTGATGGAAACGCTTTCCACCACGCCAGCGGCAGGCGATGGAATTTCCATGCTCGCCTTGTCGGATTCCAGGGTAATCAGCGACTGATCGGCGGTGACGGTGTCGCCCGCCTTGACCAGCACTTCGATGATCTTGGCCTTGCCCGACGAACCGATGTCCGGGACATGAATGTCCTGAACGCTGTCGGCAACCGGTGCGGCCGGGGCCGCAGCGGCAGGCGCCGGAGCAGCGGCAGCAGGCGCAGCCGCCTGAGCTGGCGCGGCAGCAGCCGGTGCCGCAGCACCCGCCACTTCCAGGTCCAGAATCAAGTCGCCAGTGCCGACTTCGTCGTTGAGCTTGACGCTGATGCTCTTGACCACGCCAGCGGCAGGCGATGGGATTTCCATGCTGGCCTTGTCGGATTCCAGGGTGATCAGCGATTGATCAGCCTCGACGGTGTCGCCGACCTTGACCTGGATCTCGATGATCTGGGCCTTGCCCGCCGAACCGATATCCGGCACGTGCACTTGCTGAACCGAAGCGGCAGCAGGCGCGGCGGCTGGCGCTGGAGCAGCGGCGGCGGCAGGCGCAGCAGCCGGTTTTGCTTCAGCTTTTGGCGCCTGCGCAGCGGCAGCCGCAGGGGGCGGTGCAGAGGCCGGGGCAGCGGCACCTTCGACTTCCAGCTCCAGCAGTTCGTCGCCTTCTTTCAGGCGATCGCCCAGCTTCACTTTCAGGCTCTTGATGATGCCGGCCTTCGGCGCAGGCACTTCCATGCTCGCCTTGTCCGACTCAAGCGTCAGGATGCTCTGGTCGGCTTCGATACGGTCGCCGACCTTCACAAACAGTTCAATTACTTCACCTTCACCGCTGCCGATGTCAGGTACGCGAATGAGTTCGCTCACAGAGTGTCTCCTCAGCAGTCCAGTGGGTTGCGTTTTTCCGGGTTGATCCCGAACTTGGCGATGGCCTCGGCCACCACTTTAGGTTCGATATCACCACGGTCAGCCAGTGCTTCCAGGGCTGCCAACACCACGAATTGACGATCGACTTCGAAGAAGTGACGCAGCTTCTTGCGGCTGTCACTGCGGCCGAAACCGTCGGTGCCCAGGACTTTGAATTCCTTGGACGGGACCCACTGACGAATTTGCTCAGCGAACAGCTTCATGTAGTCGGTAGACGCGATGACCGGACCTTTACGGCCGTTCAGGCACTCTTCGACATAGCTCAGTTTAGGCTTCTGGCCCGGGTGCAGACGGTTGGTGCGCTCGACGGCCAGGCCATCGCGACGCAGTTCGTTGAAGCTGGTAACGCTCCAGACGTCGGCGGCAACGTTGAACTCTTCACGCAGAATCTTCGCTGCTTCACGGACTTCACGCAGGATGGTGCCGGAGCCCATCAGCTGAACGTGGTGCGCCGCTTCGCGGGTGTCTTCTTCGAGCAGGTACATGCCCTTGATGATGCCTTCCTCGACACCGGCCGGCATGGCAGGCTGCTGGTAGGACTCGTTCATCACGGTGATGTAGTAGAAAACGTCCTGCTGCTCTTCGGTCATCTTCTTCATGCCGTCCTGGATGATCACCGCCAGCTCGTAGCCGTAGGTTGGATCAAAGGTGCGGCAGTTCGGGATGGTGCCCGCCAGGATGTGGCTGTGACCGTCTTCGTGTTGCAGGCCTTCGCCGTTCAGTGTGGTCCGGCCGGCGGTGCCGCCGATCAGGAAACCACGAGTGCGGCTGTCGCCAGCGGCCCAGGCGAGGTCGCCGATACGCTGGAAGCCGAACATCGAATAGAAGATGTAGAACGGCAGCATTGGCTGGTTGTGGCTGGAGTACGAAGTACCGGCAGCGATGAAGGAGCTCATGGCGCCCGCTTCGTTGATGCCTTCTTCGAGGATCTGGCCCTTCTTGTCTTCCTTGTAGAACATCACCTGGTCTTTATCGACTGGCTCGTAGAGCTGGCCGACGGAGGAGTAGATGCCCAACTGACGGAACATGCCTTCCATACCGAAGGTACGGGCTTCGTCCGGGATGATCGGGACGATGCGCGGGCCGATTTCCTTGTCCTTGACCAGTTGCGCGAGGATCCGCACGAAGGCCATGGTGGTGGAGATTTCACGGTCGCCCGAACCGTCGAGGATAGCCTTGAGGGTATCCAGCGATGGGGTCGGCACGCTGAAGCTTTGTGCGCGGCGCTGTGGCACGAAACCGCCCAGTGCAGTGCGGCGCTCGCTCAGGTAGCGGGCTTCGGCGCTGTTTGGCTCCGGTTTGAAGAACGGCAGGTTTTCCAGTTCGGAATCCTTGACCGGAATGTCGAAACGATCGCGGAACAGCTTCAGGCTTTCAACATCAACCTTCTTGGTGTTGTGCGCGGTGTTCTTCGCTTCGCCGGCACCAGTGCCATAACCCTTGATGGTCTTGGCCAGGATGACGGTCGGTTGTTCTTTGTGGTTGACCGCTTCGTGGTACGCCGCGTAGACCTTGTACGGGTCGTGGCCGCCACGGTTGAGTTTCCAGATCTCGTCGTCGGACAAATCAGCAACCATCGCCTTGAGTTCTGGCGAGTTGAAGAAGTGTTCACGCACGAACGCGCCGTCTTTGGCTTTGTAGTTCTGGTACTCGCCGTCGATGACTTCGTCCATGCGACGTTGCAGGATACCGTCGACGTCTTTGGCCAGCAGTGGGTCCCAGAAACGGCCCCAGATGACTTTGGTCACGTTCCACTGGGCACCGCGGAACACGCCTTCGAGTTCCTGGATGATCTTGCCGTTGCCGCGAACCGGGCCGTCGAGGCGCTGCAGGTTGCAGTTGATGACGAAGATCAGGTTGTCGAGCTTCTCGCGGCCAGCCAGCGAGATCGCGCCCAGGGATTCCGGCTCGTCGCACTCGCCGTCGCCCAGGAAGCACCAGACTTTCTGCTTGCCTTCAGGGATGAAGCCACGGGCTTCCAAGTACTTCATGAAGCGTGCCTGGTAGATCGCCTGGATCGGGCCCAGACCCATGGATACGGTCGGGAACTGCCAGAAGTCAGGCATCAGCCAAGGGTGCGGATAGGACGAGAGGCCCTGGCCGTCGACTTCCTGGCGGAAGTTGTTCATCTGGTCTTCGGTGATGCGGCCTTCCATGAACGCACGGGCGTAAACGCCTGGCGAGGTGTGGCCCTGGAAGTAGATCAGGTCGCCGCCGTGTTCGTCGGTCGGGGCCTGGAAGAAATAGTTGAAGCCGATGTCATACAGGGTGGCGCTGGAGGCGAAGCTGGAGATGTGACCGCCCAGGTCCGAATCTTTCAGGTTCGTGCGCATCACCATGGCCATCGCGTTCCAGCGTACCAGCGAGCGAATGCGGCGTTCCATGAACAGGTCGCCAGGCATGCGTGCTTCGTGGGTAACGGGAATGGTGTTGCGGTATGGCGTGGTGATGGCGTAAGGCAACTGCGAACCGCTGCGGGTTGCGAGTTCGCCCATACGGGTCATCAGATAGTGAGCGCGGTCTTCGCCTTCTTTGTCGAGAACCGATTCCAGGGCGTCCAGCCATTCCTGGGTTTCGACGGGATCGAGGTCTTGCATGGCTTGCTCCAGGGCGGAAAGGCTTCCAGAATCGGTTGCCTGAGTTTGCGACTGGCCTTGTGGGCAGACGATATAAATTCTTGGATTGCCGAGTGGTAGGTTCCGGCGGCGTGTAGTTTTACTACAAATCATCGGGCATTTCAGCTATCTGGATGTATATACGAGTAGTAAAACTACAGATGAGCGGCTTGTGGCCTCCGGCTGCGTTGTGAGAATAATCGTTAAGGTTGGTCTTTTGCCAACCGAAAAAGGTGAAAGCTTGATGCTGTCTGCCAAAAATAAAGAAATTTCAGCTATTTCTAACCTTTGTTCGACAGTCGATCACGTAGTGCATTTTGAAAATTCACTACATGCCGCCCTCTACACGCCGATCAAGGATAGACCATGAGCCTCCCTCCGCTTGCCGAACTGCCCGGCATTCTCCTGCCGTTTGTCACCCGCGCCGAGCAGTCGTTCCGCACCGCCGTTGCCGAACTCGACGAAGCCCATGGCCTGCCTGCCTGGACGCCTGAACGCTGGGCGCAATTCGCCCGCGTCACCGCCGCCAGCGACTTCGTGACAGAACAGAGTGTGCGTGACCCCTTGATGTTGCTGGCGCTGGTGCAGTCCGGTGAACTGGACCGCAGCTTCGCGCCCGGCGAGTTGTGCGGGCAGATCGCGGCGGCGGTGAATGCGGCCGAAACCGAAGACGAGTTAGGTCGTGCATTGCGCCGTCAGCGCACCCGTCAGCAAGTGCGGATCATCTGGCGCGACCTGACTCGCCAGGCCGACCTGGTCCAGACCTGTCGCGACCTCTCGGACATGGCCGATGCGAGCATCGATCAGGCCTATCAGTGGTTGTACTCGCGGCATTGCCAGCAGTTCGGCGTGCCCACCGGCCGGCGCAGCGGCGAGCCGCAGCAGATGGTCATTCTCGGCATGGGCAAGCTCGGTGCGGTGGAGCTCAATCTGTCGTCGGACATCGACCTGATCTTCGCCTACCCCGAGGGCGGCGAAACCGTCGGCGTGAAACGCTCGCTGGATAATCAGGAATTCTTCATTCGTCTCGGCCAGCGCCTGATCAAGGCGCTGGACCCGATGACCGTCGACGGTTTTGTCTTCCGCGTCGACATGCGCCTGCGGCCCTACGGTTCGGCCGGTGCCCTGGTGTTGAGCTTCAACGCGCTGGAGCAGTATTACCAGGACCAGGGGCGCGACTGGGAACGCTACGCGATGATCAAGTCGCGGGTGGTGGCCGGCGATCAAGTGGCCGGCGCGCAACTGCAAGAGATGCTGCGCCCGTTCGTTTATCGGCGTTACCTCGACTTCTCGGCGATCGAAGCGCTACGCACCATGAAGCAGCTGATCCAGCAGGAAGTGCGGCGCAAGGGCATGGCTGACAACATCAAGCTCGGTTCCGGCGGCATCCGCGAAGTGGAGTTTATCGCCCAGGCGTTCCAGCTGATCCACGGCGGTCGCGACCTGAGCCTGCAGCAACGCCCTCTATTAAAAGTACTGAGCACCCTGGAAGGTCAGGGCTACCTGCCGCCGGCCGTGATCAGCGAACTGCGCGAAGGCTATGAATTCCTGCGGTACACCGAGCACGCGATTCAGGCGATTGCCGACCGCCAGACCCAGATGCTGCCGGACGGTGCGCAGGATCAGGCGCGCATTGCCTTTATGTTGGGCTTCGCTGACTGGGAGGCTTTCCATGCTCAGCTTATGTATTGGCGCGGCCGCGTGGCCTGGCACTTTGGTCAGGTGATCGCCGATCCCGATGAAGAGGAAGGCACTGAAAGCGAAGTGGTGGTCGGCGGTGAATGGCTGCCGCTGTGGGAAGAAGCCCAGGATGAAGAGGCCGCCTGCCGTCAGTTGGAAGAAGGCGGTTTTGCCGATGCCACCAAGGCCTTGAAGGCGTTGGCCGGTTTGCGCAGCAGTCCGCAACTGCGCGCGATGCAACGCTTGGGGCGCGAGCGCCTCGATGCGTTTATTCCGAGGTTGCTGGCTCAGGCGGTCGAGCATGCCAATCCGGATCTGGTGCTTGAGCGCGTGCTGCCGCTGGTTGAAGCGGTGGCCCGTCGCTCGGCGTATCTGGTGTTGCTGACCGAGAACCCCGGCGCGCTGCGACGTTTGCTGACCTTGTGTGCCGCGAGCCCGTGGATCGCTGAGCAGATCACCCGCTTCCCGCTGTTGCTCGACGAATTGCTCAATGAAGGCCGATTGTTCAAGCCGCCCCTGGCGCCGGAACTGGCCGCTGAATTGCGCGAGCGCCTGACGCGGATTCCCGAAGACGACCTCGAACAGCAAATGGAAGCCCTGCGGCATTTCAAGTTGGCGCATCGTTTGCGGGTCGCCGCGTCGGAAATCGCCGGCAGTCTGCCGTTGATGAAAGTCAGCGATTACCTGACCTGGCTGGCTGAAGCGATCCTTGAGCAAGTGCTGGCCCTGGCTTGGCGCCAGACCGTGGCCAAATACGGCACGCCGTTGCGCACCGACGGCAGCTTGTGCGATCCGGGCTTCATCATTGTCGGTTATGGGAAAGTCGGCGGCCTCGAACTGGGGCATGGTTCGGACCTGGACCTGGTGTTCATCCACGACGGTGATCCGCAGGCGGAAACCGATGGGGCGAAACCTATCGACGGCGCGCAATTCTTCACCCGCCTGGGGCAGCGGATCATTCACTTGCTCACGGCTCAGACCAACTCCGGCCAGCTGTATGAAGTCGATATGCGGCTGCGGCCTTCCGGCGCCTCTGGTTTGCTGGTGAGTTCGGTCGGGGCGTTTGCCCGCTATCAGGAAAACGAAGCCTGGACCTGGGAACATCAGGCGCTGGTGCGGGCGCGGGTGCTGGTGGGCAGCCAGGATGTCGGCCTGGCGTTCGAGAAGGTTCGCGCGGCGATATTGGGCAAACCACGGGACCTTGCGACCTTGCGTCAGGAGGTCAGCGAAATGCGCGCCAAGATGCGCGATAACCTCGGCAGCAAGAGCACCGCGGCCGGCACCGCGGCAAATGCCTTCGAGGCCACGGCGCCGTTCGATCTCAAGCAGGACGCCGGAGGTATCGTCGATATTGAATTTATGGTGCAATACGCGGCCCTGGCGTGGTCCGAAACACACCCGCCATTGCTTCGCTGGACGGATAACATCCGCATTCTGGAAGAGCTGGAACACGAAGGGCTGATGCCCGCCGAAGACGCCAGCCTGCTGCGCGAGGCTTACAAAGCCTACCGCTCCGCCGCGCACCGGCAGGCCTTGCAGAAGGACGCCGGGGTGATACCGGGCGACCAGTTTGTCGATGAACGCCGGCAGGTATTGCGGATTTGGCGTGAGTTGGGGCTAAGCTGAAGCTGACCTGGAAGGTGGCGGGCTTTTGTGGCGAGGGAGCTTGCTCCCGCTCGGCTGCGAAGCAGTCGTAACTCAGTCGGCGCGGTTCGCCAGATGAAACTCAGTGGCAGGTTTTGGGGCTGCTTCGCAGCCCAGCGGGAGCAAGCTCCCTCGCTACACAGTTTTATGCTGACTGAAATTGATGTGTATGAAATTGATCCGACGAGCCCCAACCGGCTCGTCCAAATGACCTGGCAGCCAAGGCTGCGGGTGCTGGATTCTCGAGGCGGGGAGGCGTATGCCTCCCCGGTTCGTTTTTGGAAACCACATGAAAATTCTGATCGTTGGGCCCAGTTGGGTCGGTGACATGGTGATGGCGCAGACACTGTTTCAGTGTCTCAAGCAACGCCACCCGCAATGCGAAATCGACGTCCTGGCCCCCGAATGGAGCCGGCCGATCCTGGAGCGCATGCCCGAAGTCCGTCAGGCCTTGAGCTTTCCGCTCGGTCACGGTGCTTTGGAGCTGGCGACGCGTCGGCGCATCGGCAAATCCCTGGCCGGCCAGTACGACCAGGCGATCCTGCTGCCGAACTCCTTGAAGTCGGCGCTGGTGCCGTTCTTCGCCGGGATCCCGACACGCACAGGCTGGCGCGGCGAGTTCCGCTACGGCTTGCTTAATGACGTGCGCACGCTGGATAAAGAACGTTATCCGCTGATGATCGAGCGCTTCATGGCGCTGGCTTATGAGCGCGGTGCCGAACTGCCGACACCGTATCCACGGCCAAGCCTGCAGATCGACCCGGTCACCCGCGAGGCGGCGCTGGCCAAGTTCGGTCTGGCCCTCGACCGTCCGGTGTTGGCGCTGTGCCCCGGCGCCGAGTTCGGCGAATCCAAGCGCTGGCCGTCCGAGCACTACGCCAAGGTCGCCGAAGCGAAGATCCGCGAAGGCTGGCAAGTCTGGTTGTTCGGTTCTAAAAACGATCACGCGGTCGGCGAAGACATCCGCGCGCGACTGATTCCCGGCCTGCGCGAAGAGTCGGTCAACCTCAGCGGCGGCACCTCCCTGGCCGAGGCCATCGACCTGATGTCCTGCGCCGACTCGGTGGTGTCCAACGACTCCGGCCTGATGCACGTCGCCGCCGCGCTAAACCGCCCGCTGGTGGCGGTCTACGGTTCGACGTCGCCGGGCTTCACGCCACCCTTGGCCGAGCACGTCGAGATCGTGCGTCTGGGCCTCGAATGCAGCCCGTGCTTCGATCGCACCTGCCGCTTCGGTCATTACAACTGCCTGCGCCAACTCATGCCGCAAGCGGTGAACGAAGCCTTGCAGCGGTTGCAGGGCACTGTGATCGAGGTCAAATAGTTTGCGCGTTCTGCTGATCAAGACTTCTTCGCTGGGCGACGTGATTCATGCGTTGCCCGCGTTGACCGACGCGGCGCGGGCGATCCCCGGCATCACGTTCGACTGGGTGGTGGAAGAAGGCTTCGCCGAAATCCCGACCTGGCACCCGGCCGTGGGCAAGGTGATCCCGGTGGCGATCCGTCGCTGGCGCAAGAACCTCTGGCAAACCTTCAAGAGTGGCGAGTGGAAGCGCTTCAAACAAAGCGTTCGCGCCACCCCATACGATCTGGTGATTGATGCCCAGGGCCTGCTGAAAAGCGCCTGGTTGACGCGCTATGTCAAAGCGCCGGTCGCCGGGCTCGACAAGGACTCGGCGCGCGAGCCAATCGCCGCACGTTTCTATTCCAGGCGCCTGGCCGTGGGCCGTGGACAACACGCGGTAGAGCGGGTGCGTCAATTGTTCGCCCTGGCTCTGGGCTACGACCTGCCCAAAGGCCTGGGCGATTACGGGCTGAACGTCGAGCGCCTGGTGGAGCTGCCGCGCAAGAATCCCTACGTGCTGTTTCTGCACGGCACCACCTGGGACACCAAGCACTGGCCGGAAGCCTATTGGCGTGAACTGGCCGAACGCGTTGGTTATCTCGGCGTCGCCGTGAAGCTGCCATGGGGCAATCCCATCGAGAAAGCCCGGGCCGAGCGCATTGCCGCAGGGTTCCGGCATGTCGAAGTGCTTCCCAAGCTGAACCTGGCGGGTGTCGGCAAAGTGTTGGCCGGCGCTCAAGCCTGCGTGGCCGTGGACACCGGTCTCGGTCATCTGGCCGCCGCGCTCGACGTACCGACCCTGTCGCTGTTCGGCCCGACCAACCCGGGGCTGACCGGCGCCTACGGCAAGGCGCAGATTCACATCGCCAGCGATTTTCCCTGTGCGCCGTGCCTGCAAAAGAAATGTACGTATCAACCGACGGCCGAAGATGCCCGTCAGTTCGACCTGAAACGCGAGTGGCCCCTGTGCTTCACGCGTCTGAATCCCGAGCGTGTCGCGACCCGACTGAGCACGTTGTTACTGGCTGAGGAGCTGCGCTGATGCAATTGGCATTCGTCTTGTACAAGTACTTTCCGTTCGGGGGTTTGCAGCGCGATTTCATGCGCATCGCCCTGGAATGCCAGCAGCGCGGCCATCAGATTCGCGTCTACACGCTGATCTGGGAAGGCGATGTCCCGCCGGGTTTCGAAGTGCTGGTGGCGCCGGTCAAGGCGTTCTTCAACCATCGGCGCAACGAGAAACTCAGCGAATGGATGGAAGCGGACCTGGCCAAGCGTCCCGTGGACCGTCTGATCGGTTTCAACAAGATGCCGGGCCTGGACGTTTACTACGCTGCCGACGGCTGTTTCGAAGACAAGGCGCAGAACCTGCGCAACTCGCTGTACCGTCGCTGGGGCCGCTACCGGCACTTCGCCGAGTACGAGCGCGCGGTGTTCGCCAAGGACGCCAAGACCGAAGTGCTGATGATTTCCGAAGTCCAGCAGCCGCTGTTCATCAAGCATTACGACACACCGCTGGAACGCTTCCATTTGCTGCCCCCGGGCATCTCCCAGGACCGTCGCGCACCGGCCAATGCCGCCGAGATTCGTGCCGATTTCCGTCGCGAATTCAACCTCAAGGACGATGAGCTGTTGCTGGTGCAAATCGGCTCCGGGTTCAAGACCAAAGGCGTTGATCGCAGCCTCAAGGCGCTGGCCGCGTTGCCCGCTGATCTGAAGAAACGCACCCGGCTGTTTGTAATTGGCCAGGATGACCCCAAATTGTTCCAGATGCAGAGCGCCACTTTGGGGCTCGGCGACAACGTGACGTTCCTCAAGGGCCGCAGCGATATCCCGCGTTTCCTGCTGGGTGCCGACCTGCTGATTCATCCGGCGTATAACGAAAACACCGGGACTGTGTTGCTCGAAGCCCTGGTGGCCGGGTTGCCGGTGTTGGTGAGTGCGGTCTGTGGTTACGCCCATTACATCGCCGAGGCCGACGCCGGTCTGGTGTTGGACGAACCGTTCGATCAGGCGCAACTGACTCAGTACCTGACCGGCATGTTGAACGACGCTCAAGCACGGGCGGCCTGGAGCCGCAACGGTCTGGCCTTCGCTGAGACGGCCGACCTCTACAGCATGCCGCAGCACGCGGCCGATGTGATTCTGGCGGAGCACGCTTAATGAAGTTGATGCTGGCTGAACCGTTCAAGAGCCTTTGGGCCGGACGCGATGCGTTCACCGAAGTCGAAGGCTTGCAGGGCGAGGTTTACCGTGAACTGGAAGCGCGCCGGACCTTGCGCACTGAAGTGAACGGCAATGGCTTTTTCGTAAAGATCCACCGTGGCATCGGCTGGGGCGAGATCTTCAAGAACCTGCTGACGGCCAAGCTGCCGGTGCTCGGCGCGGGTCAGGAGTGGAAGGCCATTCAACGCCTGAAAGAAGTCGGCGTGCCGACCATGACCGCCGTCGCTTACGGCGAGAAGGGCAGCAACCCAGCGGATCAGCATTCGTTTATCGTCACCGAAGAGCTGGCGCCCACCGTCAGCCTCGAAGACTTCAGCATCGACTGGATCAAGAACCCGCCCGAGCCAAGACTCAAGCGCGCGCTGATCGCCGAAGTCGCGCGCATGACCGGCATGATGCACCGCGCGGGGGTCAACCACCGCGACTGCTACATCTGCCACTTCCTGCTGCACACCGATAAACCGGTGACGCCTGACGACTTCAAACTCTCGGTGATCGACCTGCACCGCGCCCAGACCCGCCCGGCGATCACCCAGCGCTGGCGCAACAAGGATCTGGCGGCGCTGTACTTTTCAGCCTTGGACATCGGTCTGACCCAGCGCGACAAGCTGCGATTCCTCAAGGACTATTTTCAGCAGCCGCTGCGCCAGGTTCTGGCTGAAGAAGCGTCGCTGCTCGCCTGGCTTGAAGGCAAGGCCAACAAACTCTACGACCGTAAACAGCGATACGGGGATGCGCTCTGATGCCGGGTTGGAAACTGGAACCTGAATACAGCGACCTGGCGGAAGATTTTGGCAGCCTGGAAGCGGTGTTCGCGCTTCAAGGCGAACGCTTGACCCGCGACCTGTTGTCCGAAGTCATCCGCGTCAATCGCAACGGCGTCAATTATTACGTCAAACGTTACGTAGGTGCCGGCAAAGGCCTGCGCCGTTATTTGGGTAAGCCTCGGGTCAAGGCCGAATGGCAAAACCTCAAACGCTTCGGCAAGTGGGGCATTCCGACCGCTGAAGTGGTTGCCTGGGGGCTGGAACGGCGCGGCGCGGCGTATGCCCGTGGCGCGATGATCACCCGTGAACTGCCCAACACCGAAGACTTGTCGGCCCTCGCCGACCGCCACGATCCCAAGTTGGCGGACCGCGCCTGGGTCGACACGGTCAGTCGTCAGTTGGCCGGTTATACCCGGACCATGCACGACAACCGTTTCACCCATAATGATTTGAAGTGGCGCAATCTGCTGATCGACGATAAAGCCAAGCTGTTCCTGATCGATTGCCCCAACGGCGATTTCTGGCGCGGCTTCTGGCTCAAGTACCGGATCACCAAGGACCTGGCCTGCCTCGACAAGGTGGCGAAATATCACCTGTCGGCCACCCAGCGCCTGCGCTTTTACCTGCAATACCGCCAGCGTGACCGGCTGAACGCCGACGACAAAAAACGCATCCGGCACGTGGTGAGATTTTTCGAGGGGCGCGAATGACTGATTTTCTGGCCGCTGAAGACCGTGCGCTACTTGAGCGTCATGGCCTCGGCACGTTCGACGCACTGTGGGCCAAGCAGCTCGACGCGGTGGATGAACCTAATACCGTCGGTGGCGGCTGGAGCAGCGTGTTTCGGCTGGATCTGGAAGGTCATGGTTACTACCTCAAGCGCCAGAGCAACTACCTGACGCGTACCCTTCATGCGCCGTTTGGCGAACCGAGTTTTGCCCGCGAGTTTCGCAACATCAGTCGTTATCAGAAGCTGGGTATTCCAGCGCTGAAAGCGGCATTTTTTGGTGAGCGCAAAGTCGACGGGGAAGTACGGGCGATTCTGTTGACGCGCGCGCTGGACGGTTGGGATGACCTGGATTCGCTGTTGCAGCGCTGGTCGGACCTGAGCGAAGCGCAACACACGGCCATTATGAAATCCTGTGGCGAACTGGCGCGGCACCTGCACGGCGTGCGTCAGCTTCATGGTTGCTTCTACCCCAAGCACATTTTTCTGCAGGCCACGGGCGACGGTTATCAGGCGCAGTTGATCGACCTGGAAAAAACCCGGCCGTTGCTGTTCGGCCAGCGTGACCGAGTCAAGGACCTGGAACCGTTGCTGCGCCGTGCGCCGGAATGGACTGAAGCTCAGTTGCGCGAGTTGCTGGCAGTTTATGTGGATCAGCCACCGGACAGTTCGCTGGTGGACAGTTGGGTTTCGCGCCTGGCCGCGCGACGCAGTCACAAGGAGGCTCGCTGATGCGCTTGTCCGAACTGAAAGGCGCCGGCCGCAGTCCGAGCCTGCCGATGAGCATTTCACTGGCCGATGCCGCCGGACCTGCCGAGTTGCAGTTGCTGAGCCTGTTGCGCGTGTTGCCGGGGCAGCGTTATGTCGGCGCCGGCGTGTGGCGCGGTCGGCCGGTGCTGGCCAAGCTGTTGGTCGGCAGCAAGGCCGCGCGGCATTTTCAGCGTGAACTGGACGGCGTGCGCTTGCTCGCCGATCAAGGGCTGACCACGCCGCAGTTGCTGGTGGACGGCCTGAAAGAGGGCGAGGGCGGTTGGTTGCTGTTCGATTTCCTTGAAGGCGCCGAGAGCCTGGGGGATACCTGGAAAAAAGTCGAACACCTGCCGGTGCTGGCGGATATGCAAGGGGCTGTGCTGGCCGAGGCGTTGGGCGCTATCGGCCAAATGCATCGCAAGGGGCTCTGGCAGGAAGACCTGCACCTGGACAACCTCCTGCGTCAGCGAGGCCGGTTGTACCTGATCGATGGCGGCGGCGTCTGCGCTGAAACCCCGGGCCAGCCGCTGTCACGGCAGAAAGTCCTGGAAAACCTCGGCGTGTTTTTCGCCCAGTTGCCCAAGTCACTGGAACCGTTCACCGAAGAACTGCTGGTGTATTACCTGTTGAGTAACGGCGAACACGCGTTGCCGATGGAAGCGTTACAGAAGCAGATCGACAAGGTTCGCAGCTGGCGCTTGAAGGACTACCTGATCAAGGTGGGCCGCGAGTGTTCGTTGTTCAGCGTCCAGCGCAGGGCTTTTGGCTTGCGGGCTATTCGTCGCGACGAAGAAGCGGCGATGTTGCCGGTGCTGGAGCAGGCCGATGCCTTGCTTGATCAGGGTTATTTGTACAAGACCGGCGGCGCAGCGAGTGTAGGAAAAGTCGAGGTTGATGGTCGGACGCTGGTGATCAAGCGCTACAACATCAAAGGCTTAGCCCACTGGCTCAAGCGCTTCTGGCGTCCGAGCCGTGCCTGGCATTCGTGGCGCGAAGGCAATCGCCTCGCGTTCCTCGGCATCGCCACGCCCAAGCCGTTGGCGTTGCTGGAGAAGCGTTTTCTCTGGCTGCGCAGTCGGGCGTATCTGGTGACCGAGTACCTGCCGGGGCCGGACATCATTGAGCGCTTTGCGCCGTATGTTGAGAGCGGTAATGCGCCCGAGGCTGAATTGCTGGCGCTGGATCATTTGTTTGCCGAGCTGATTGGCGAGCGCATCAGCCACGGGGATTTCAAGGGTCACAACCTGTTCTGGCAGCAGGATCGCTGGGCGCTGATCGATCTGGATTCGATGTGTCAGCATGGCTCGGTGGGGAGCTTTGCCCCGGCATATGCACGGGACCGGGCTCGGTTCATGCGTAACTGGCCGGAGAGCAGTGCGCTCTATCAGGTCATTGATCAGCGTCTGCCCAAAGACATCTCTGGCGCGGCCTGAATCGGGTCTTCGACCCTATCGCGAGCCTGCTCGCTCCCACAGTGGTTTTGTGTCGTACACATAAATTGTGTGCGACGTAGAACCACTGTGGGAGCGGACTTGCTCGCGAAGGGGCCAGAACAGTCACCCGAGATTAAGGGGACAAGTTCTTGTGAACTGTCCTACATGATCCCCAGACCCCATGAACTGTGCCCTGAAGAGCCGCGATGCTAGTTTGCCTCACGTTCACGGAGGGCAAATCTTGACCATAAAAACGGCTGTTGCAATCGGTACTTTTTCACTGGCTTTATCGGGTTGCGGGACCGCACTGACGGTGCTGCAAGATGACGAAGACGCCGCTCGCGGCCTGCGAAAACAAAAAACCTACTGCCAGTCCATCCCCCGCATTTACAGCGGTATGGCCTACGACTTCTGCATCTTGAATGCCCCGCCAGATCCCACCGGCTTCCTCGTCCCCTTCGTATTGCTGGACCTGACCCTGTCGGGGGTCATGGACACCGTTTCCTTGCCCTATACGATTTACCGCCAGGCCACCGACGGCAACCTCGGTATTTACTGGCGGGCAGGGCGCGGGTAGCTCTTTTGTATTCCGGCGTGTCAGTGCTACACCTAACGCACTTGACTAGAAAAACAAAAGGAAGAATAGGTCGTGCCAACCCCGATTTTGCCGTCTCAACAGTTTTTCCTTTTTGAAAACGAAAGCGAATTCGAAGCCAGTGTTGAGGCGAAAAAACTTTTACCTCCGTTCGGGAGGTACAGTGATTTCATAATCTATGTGGATGAAAGCGGCGACCATGGGATGCAAACATTAGATTCAAACTATCCAATGTTTGTGCTCGCATTTTGTGTGTTTCATAAAAGGCATTATTGCGAGAAGGTTATTCCTGCCCTTCAGAAGTTTAAGTTCAATCATATGGGGCACGACTTGGTTGGTTTGCATGAGTTGGAAATTCGGAAAGAAAAGGGCGCGTTCTCTAGTCTGTTCACGTCCAGACAACACAAACATACCTTTCTGGAAGAGTTGACGGGCATCATTGAAGCAAGCAATTTCGTGCTGATTAGTTGCGTTATCGACAAAGCCGCTCTTCGCGAAAAACAAGGTCCTGTTCACAACCCTTATCACGTCGCCCTCGGCTTTTGCCTTGACACGCTTTATGAGTTTTTACAGGAAAAGAATCAACAGAGTGCTCTTACTCACGTGATTTTCGAGCGTCGCGGTAAAAGAGAGGATAACGAGCTTGAACTGGAGTTTCGTCGCATGTGCGATGGCGCGAACCGATTGGGCATTCAATTGCCGTTCGACATCGTCTTTGCAACCAAACAAGTGAATTCCACGGGATTACAATTAGCGGATCTTGTTGCAAGACCGGTTGGCATGAGCGTCCTGCGGTCAGGGCAAGAAAATCGTGCCTTTGACGTGCTCAAGCGTAAGTTCTACTGCAGCGGTGGTCGCGAAAACGTGGGGGAGGGTTTCGAAAACTGGGGTTTGAAAATTTTCCCTGTTTCAGAAAGCGAAAAGCCCCGATGAAACTCACCGAGGCCATAACGCCGACCGGGATCCCCCAGTCCATTTGCGCAGGAGTCTATGTTGAGGTCCTTCATCTGTCAACGCATCAGCCTGCCACTTCCCGCTAGAGGCTTGCGGCAGCTTTTAAGCTATAATCCCGCCCTTTAGCTGTCTCTCGCCCCTTGCGAGGGGCACATCAATTTTTGAGGCGCTTGTCGCCTGCATGCAGACTAAAGAGGCTAGACCCCTGTGGCATTGACGATTCTTGGCCTGTCCGGCGCCCTTAGCCATGATCCTTCCGCAGCCTTGTACATCGACGGCAAGCTGGTCGCGGCGGCTGAAGAAGAGCGCTTTGTGCGCGATAAACATGCAAAGAACCGCATGCCTTACGAATCGGCGAAGTTTTGCCTCGAACAGGCGGGCATCAAGCCGGCCGACGTTGATGTGGTGGCGATTCCATTTGCACCGATCAGTCTGTTCGGCAAGGCTCGCTGGCAGTACGCAAAGCGTTACTGGTACGCCCCGGATCGCGCTCTTGACGCGATCCTGATGGGTAACCGTCGCTACAAGCGTTATCGCAACAAGATTGTCTGGTGTCTTGAGCAACTGGGCTTCGATCCGAAGAAAATCAAGATCGAACCGGTCGAGCACCACCTGGCCCACGCCTCCAGTGCTTACCACTGCTCCGGTTTCAAAGAGAAAACCGCGATCCTGGGGATCGACGGCAAGGGTGAGTACGCCACGACCTTCTTCGGTTACGGCGAGAACGGCAAGATCCACAAGATCAAGGAATTCTTCGATCCTGACTCCCTCGGCGGCCTGTATGGCGCGATCACCGAGTTCCTCGGTTTCGATATGCTCGATGGCGAATTCAAGGTCATGGGCATGGCGCCGTATGGCGACGCCAGCAAATACGATTTCTCGCGCCTGGCTTCGTTCGAAAACGGCGAGCTGGTGATCAACACCGACTACGCCAACGTCATCGGCCTGCGTCGCTACAAAGAGAAAGGCAAAGGCTACTACTTCTCGCCGAAGCTGATCGAGTGGCTGGGACCGAAGCGCGAAGGCGACATCGCTGACGAGCCGTACATCCACTACGCCGCGAGCATTCAAGCGCTGTTCGAAAAAATCTCGCTGCAGATGATCGACTACTACCTGGGCGACGTGCTCAAGGAGACCGGCAAGCTGGCCTACGCCGGTGGCTGTGCGTTGAACGTCAAGCTCAACCAGAAAATCATTGCCCGCGACGACGTCAAGGAACTGTTCGTACAGCCTGCCTCCGGCGACGCCGGCACTGCGGTCGGTGCTGCGGCCTATGTGTCTCATGCCCGTGGCGTACCGGTCGAGAAGATGGAACACGTCTACCTCGGTCCGTCGTACACCAACGAAGACGTGCTCGCTGCCTGCGCCCGTCACCCGAGCAAGCCGGTATGGCGCAAGCTCGAAAACATGCCGGAAAACATCGCCAAAATCATGGTCGATGGCAATCCGGTAGCCTGGTTTCAGGGGCGTATGGAGTTCGGTCCGCGCGCCTTGGGCGGTCGTTCGATCATCGGTTGCCCGAGCGCGGTCGGCGTGGCTGACCGCATCAACCACCAGATCAAGTTCCGCGAGCGCTGGAGGCCTTTCTGCCCGTCGATGCTCGACACCGTCGCCCCGCAGATGATCAAGATCGATCACCCTGCGCCATTCATGACCTTCACCTTCGAAGTGGCTGAAGAGTGGAAGACCCGCGTGCCGGAAGTCGTCCACGAAGACGGCACTTCCCGGGCCCAGGTGCTCAAGCGCGAATACAACCCGCGCTACTACGACATGATGAAGGCGCTGGAAGTGCTGACCGGCAACGGCGTGTCGCTGAACACCTCGCTCAACCGTCGTGGCGAGCCGATGATCTGCTCGCCGACCGACGCGTTGAACATGTTCTTCGGTTCCGATCTACAGTATTTGATCATGGAAGACATCCTGGTGGTCAAAGAGGGCGCCAACGCTTATGACACGCTCGGCTGAACGCCATGTGTTGCAGTTCTGCCACGGCTATGACGGGCCGTTCCTGGACTGCGCCCGGCAGTACGCCAGCCTGTTTGCGGGGACGGGTTATCGGGTGACCACGGTCTTTTTGACCGGGGCCGCCGATAGCGAAGTTGCCGCGAACTGCGCTTCCGATGAAGTGCTGTTCATGGAATACAGCTCCAAGGCCATTCGTGGCCTGAAGCTGGGCGCTATCGGCGATCTGCGCAAGATCGCCGCCTCGCGCAATTTCAGTTTCTGCATTGCTCACCGCTTCAAGCCGATCTACATCGCCTTGCTCGGCACCTCGCTGCCGGTGATTGGTGTGCATCACGCGTTTGGCGATTACAAACGCGGCACCCGCAAACTCTTCGCGCATATTTTCCGCAAGCGCCTCAGCCTGCTCGGGGTCTCCGATGCGGTGCGTGACGACATGCGCCGTTGCCTGCCGAAATGGCCGGCCGGGCGGATTCAGACGCTCTATAACCGTGTCGATGTGCAGGCGTTGCAGACCAGCCAGGTGTCGGTCCGTGAGGCCCGGGAAACCCTCGGTCTGTCGGCGGATGCCTGGATTGTCGGCAACGTCGGGCGGCTGCACCCAGACAAAGACCAGACCACGCTGCTGCACGGATTTGCCGAGGCATTGCCGGGCTTGCCGGGCAACAGCCAACTGGTGATCCTCGGTAGTGGTCGCCTGGAAGAGGACCTCAAGGCCCTGGCCCGGGAACTGGGTATCGGCGACCGCGTGCTGTTCCTCGGCCAGGTGCCGGATGCCCGTCGTTACTTCCGAGCCTTCGATGTGTTTGCCTTGAGCTCTGATCACGAGCCCTTCGGCATGGTGCTGCTTGAAGCCATGGCCGCCGGCGTCCCGTTGCTCGCCACCGCATGCGGTGGAGCGAAGGAGGTCGTTGAAGGGGTGGGCATTCTGTTCCCCCTGGGCGATGCCGAACACTTGGCCCAAGGGCTGCAACATCTGGCCGCGATGGACGACCAGCAACGTCACCAGTGCGCCGAGCTGATGCTCGATCGCCTGCGTGAGCGTTTCTCCGACCGAGCGGTACGCGATGCTTTCTGGCATTTGCCGCACGTCACCGAACTGGCACCGAGGGGCTGATGCTCAACCGATTTCAAGGCTGGCGCGAACGGGGCTGGGCGGTGGTCGACGCCTCGACTTATGCACAGGCCTGGCAACGTTTTGGCGGCAGCGTCGCGACCCATCCCCTGGTGGTTGAACGTCTGGCACAGTTGGCCGACATCCCGGTGCGTTACCTGGCCTGGGAGCAAAACGGTGAAGTGAAAGCCGCCATCCCGACCTGGGGCCGCAACCTGGCGCTGTCCAAAGACGTACTCAAGCGCCGTGGTAAAAAAGGCCTGTTCGACCTTGGCAATGCCGAGTTGATCTTGCCGGCCGCCGCTGATGCGCAGGCGCCGCTGCGCCATCGCGGACGTTATTTGTCGGCGCTCAGTGAAGGCCGTTTCACCGGCATCAAGTTGCAGACCGAACAACTGGCCATGGCCCGCACGCCCGAAGAGTTGTCGAAGAAGTTTCGCTACAACCAGCGCCGTGAATTGCGCTTGCTGGAAGAGGCGGGCGGGGTGGTGCGGCCGGTCGCCGAGTTCTCCAGCGCTGAGCTGGCCGCGATCTACTGCGACCTGTTCCAGCGTCGCTGGGGCTTCCCGGCCACCGGCGCCGAACGCATGGCGGAGGTGATCGAGCTGCTTCGGGACTTGCTGATCGGCTCGGTGATTTTTCTCAACGATGCACCGATTGCGATTCAACTGGTGTACCGCGTCGAAGCGCCGGAGTGGATCAGCGTCGAGTACATCAATGGCGGTGTCGATCCCGAAACGCGCGAGTTCAGTCCCGGCAGCGTGCTGAGTTTCCTCAACACCCAAAGTGCCTGGGAACATGCGCGGGCCCTGGATAAACCCTTGCGGTTTTCCTTCGGTCGCGCCGACCGAGAATACAAGGACCGCTGGTGCAATCCCGTGCCGGTCTTCACCGTGTGAGTGAACCCATGAGCCGCAAACAGCAACTGCTCAAGCGCCATCGGCGCAACAAACGGATCGGCCTGTTGATCGCGCTGGTGCTGTTGATTGCCATCGGCGTGCTGGTGGCGTGGTGGTTGCCGCTGGTGCTCGCGGTGCTGGGCTGGATTGCCCACGAGGCATGGTTCGCCGACCATTTGTTTTATTCGCCGAAAGACGATTACCACTACAGCTTCCCGCCCTACACCCCACAGCCCAAGGTGCATCTGGACGGTGAGCGTCTGCGCCTGGACGAAGGTGTGATGCTGGTCGACGATGCAACGCTGGTGTTGGCGTTGCGGGTAAAAAGCACGTGGCTGGGGCGCTTTATCGACCCGATGGTCGAGTTGCTGGGAGGCGACAACCCGGACCGACAAACCTTTGAACGCGGTGTGAATGGCCTGCGTTATCTGAACCTCAGCGGTCAGGCGCGAGTGCTGTCGCGGGGCGAGTTGCGCCTGCACGGACGCTTCTGCCGCTTGCTCGGTGAGCCGGTGCTGTGGGCGCTGGAGCAACCGGATTATCGCCGCCAGCGGGTGATGGTGATCGCGCCCCACGCCGACGACGCTGAATTGGCCGCCTATGGTTTGTACAGCCAGGCCGATGAAGCCTGGATCGTCACCCTCACTGCCGGTGAAATCGAAGCCGAACACTATCAACAGCTGGGCCTGAACAAGGTCGAGGCGGCGCGCCTCAAGGGCCGTTTGCGCGCCTGGGACAGCATCGCGGTGCCGCGTTGGGCGGGTGTGCCTGAAGCGCATTGCGTGCAGCTGGGTTATTTCTGCCTGCAACTGGCGGCGATGCAAGCCGCGCCAGCGCAGCCGATGGGTTCCCGTGAGGCCGAGTTGAGCGACACCCGCGTGTATCGCCAGTTGAATCCGTTTGCCCTGCCGGGCGACATCGATGGCGCACCGACCTGGAACAACCTGCTGGCCGATCTGCGTGAACTGTTGTTGCGCGCACGCCCAGAAGTGATCGTGCTGCCGCACCCGACGCTGGATCCGCACCCCGATCATCTCTGCGCCCAGCAAGCGGTTCTCGAAGCCTTGAAAGGCCTTGAATGGCAGCCGACCACGTTGCTCGGCTACGCCAATCATCTGCACGATAACGACCGCTGGCCGATGGGCGACTCGGGAACCGGTACGGCGCTTCCCCCGGCTTTCGATTCGACCAGCCTGCTGGTTCCCTATTGCCTTGTGCTTTCTGCGGCGCAGCAGCGTGACAAGGCCATGGCGTTGGGAATGATGCACGACTTGCAGCCCCGGGCACCGTTCAAACGGCGTTTGCGCCGCGTGTTGCAGCGTCTGTTGGCGGGGCGCTCCGGCTCACCCTACGGTGAAAACGAATTTTTTCGCAAGGCTGTGCGTCGCCATGAACTGTTCTGGCGTTTGTAAGTAAGTGACTCTGCCTCTGGACAGGGTTGGCTTCAGGTTTGGCTCAGTTTGCCTGGTGCGGCAAGGAAGACGATGAAGATTCTATTTCTGGTACAGAAAGATCAGCGGGCCATTCTGGACCGCTTGTACGAGGGTGTGGCTGCTCATTGCGAGTGCGACTTGCGGTGGCTCAGCAGTGAGGATCAACGCAACTTGCGCGGCTACTTCCGGCGTGAAGTCGACGTGTCACGGTATGACCGGATTGTGTTCTTCCTGCGCTTCAAGCAGGAAATCCGTCAGGCCGGGTTTATCCGTACGATCCCCAATCTTGTGATTCTTGAGCACGACGCTTACCAGAATTACATTCCTTGCAAGTACACCGGCAAGTTCAGTGCGCATTACCGCCGCATGCCTTGGGTACGGGTGATCAGTTCCGGTTTCGTGGTCGCCGAACGTCTGCGCGGGGAGGGGTTCGACGCGGTGTTCGTTCCCAAGGGATACGACCAGACGCTGTTGCAGGACCAGGGCCGCGAGCGCGATATCGAACTGGCGTTTGTCGGCAGTACCAACAGCGTCGCTTACAGTGGCCGCAAGGCTTTGCTCGATGAGTTGGGGCGCGTTGAATCCCTGGTGGTGACGCGTACCAAGTCCGGTGAAGAGTACTGCGACACGCTCAACCGTATTCGCTTCTTCGTCAGCGCCGATGTCGGTATGGGCGAGTTCATGATCAAGAATTTCGAGGCCATGGCGTGTGGCTGTGTGTTGCTGGCCTATGATCAGGGCGCGGCGGAAAGCCGCGCGCTGGGTTTGCAGGACATGCACAATGTCGTGTTCTATCAGGACATCCCTCAGCTACAGGAAAAGCTTGCCAAGCTGCGGGCCGACCCTGAGCTGGCGCAGCGTATCGCCCACAATGGCCGCGAACTGGCGGTCAGCCAGTTCAGCTTTGCGCGTATCGGCCAGCGTATCGTCGAGGAACTCGAACCGGTATTGCGCCCTCGAGCGCCGTTAAGCCTGCTGGAAAAAGTGCGCCTGAAACTGGGTGTTTGACAAGAACTGTTCAGCCATTGATATTGCTGATACTTCGACTTTATCGAGAATCAGGTGCTGTTTTCCGAAGAAAGTAACATCACATTGGTAGTCACCAGCTGTGGCCGCCTGGATCTGCTCAAGGCTACTCTCCAGAGTTTTGATCGGTTTAACACCGCCCCCATTCGCGAAGTGTTCATCACTGAAGATGCGGGTGATGAAGGGGTGCACGCGGTCATTCCTGCACATTGGAAGGATCACTGCACGGTGTTCGTCAATCAGCCGAAGCTGGGCCAGTTGGCGTCGATCGATCTGGCATACGAGCACGTCACGACGCCGTACATCTTTCATTGCGAAGATGATTGGGAATTCTATCGCTCTGGGTTTGTGGAAGATTCCATGACCATACTTGAGTTGCGCCCGCAAATCCTTCAGGTGTGGCTACGCAACTATATTTATGATCTGCGTGTTCACAGTCCCTACATTCATCTGGGGGCGCGTGAGGTTATCGCTGGGGTGCCTTGCTATCCATTGATCTCCGACAAGCCAGAGTGGCAGAGTTTCTCGCTGAACCCCGGGCTGCGCCGCATCAAGGAATATCGGCTGTGCGCTCCCTTTGCCGCGCATGGTGGGGAGAAGGCGCTGTCACAACGTTACGCGCAGCTGTATTTAACGGCAGTGACGCTTGAAGGGGATGCTGTTCTTCATACTGGCTTTGGCGTTCACGTACAGACGCCAGTTGAGCGTCAGCGCAAGGCGCGCCGCAGTCGACGCGAACACGTAAAGTCCGCATTGTTTCTATTGCTGGGAGTCGGCATTGGCTGGTTCATCAATTAAGTGCACCGCAGCTTATATCCTGAGAACCGTGCATTGGCTTCTTGCCCTATGAGTATTCTTAACGTCATGTGGGCAGGCGGCTCTCCGTTCGCCTCGATTCACAAGGTTCATCAGCAGATACTGTCTCAGGCCGACCCCGCCGCGTCGGTCAAGACCTGGTTACTTCAGGGGCGCGCGTCAGTATGCGGGGTCAATGTCGGAGACGTTCGGGAGTGGGGGCTGTCCTCTGCCCGCTTGAAAGGGCGACATTTCTGGCGGCTGATGAAGCCCTGGACGCGGGCTAATTTTCACAAGGCCCTCAAAGACAGTGATGCCCGTGTACTGCTGCTTGATGGTCTGGGCGTAGCGCGAACGCTGCTGCCCATACTCAAAACCCTGCCGCATCTGCGAGCCGTGGTGATTTTTCATGGATCTTCACGACTTCATGCCGCTGATCGAGCGCTCTTTCAGCAGTTCCCGGCTTCCCGGCTGACATTGGCCGCGGTGTCGAACACTCTGGCAGCCTTGCTGGCCCGCGACCTTCAAATGCCGATCATGACCTTGCGCAGTGCGTTCGACCCTGTCGCCTTCCGCGCTGCAGTGCTCCCTCGGGGGGAAGCCCGGGTCCGGCTGGGATTACCCCAGGACGACACGCCGGTACTCGGTGCGGTGGGACGACTGGTGGAGGAAAAGGGTTTTGCCTGCCTGCTCGATGCCTTTGCCAAGGTGTTGCAGCATCGGCCCGATCTGCGACTGGTGATTATTGGCGAAGGTTCGACCCGAGCAGCGCTGCAAGCCCGTATTGATAACCTGGGGTTACGCGCCAGCGTCTCATTGCCGGGCCATCTGAACGACGCCGCGCGGCTTTACAGTGCGTTCGACTGGGTTGCGATCCCTTCGCTGGACGAAGGCCTGGGCCTGATCATGCAAGAAGCTGTGATGGCGGGTGTTCCGGTACTGTCCAGCGAACTGGCAGTGTTTCGCGAGCAGTTGGCAGACGCAGGCTGGTATGCCCCAGTAGATGATGTGAGCGCCTGGAGCGATGCCATCGAGCGAGCGCTCAGCGTCTCCCCCGGGAAAATTGCTGCGGATCAATATCAGGCACTTGCGCCCGACCAGGCCTGGCGGGATTTCAGTCAGACCGCCCGCACATTGCTCTCATGACGGCAGTAAAGCCTGCTCCAGCGCCTGCATTGGAAAGCTGTCGTTCAGCTTCTCTCGGTCAATATAGCGGGCGAAGTGCTGCAGGTTGCGCCTGATCAGATACTTGGGCAGCGGTCCTCGCAAAAAGCGCATGTCCGCCACATCGATCAGGCCCATCCGGTTGTCCGGTGTGACCACGATGTTGCCCAAGTGCAGTGAACGAAAATAGATACCCGATGCGTGAAGACTGCGGATCAGCCCGACCAGAGCAGGTAAGGACTGTTGCCAGTTGAAACCGTCCTTGCTGGCGATCTGGCGCAGGGTTTCACCCGGCAGAGGCTGGTAAAGCACAGCCGTCATGCCTGGGGCTTGCAGTCGATAGAACTGCAGGACCTGAAAGGTCGGCACGCCAAGCTTTTGCAGTTCGACGGCATTGTCGATGAAGCGTTTTGAATACGGGCGGAACAACGCGGAAGAAAAAATACGCTTGCGACGAAACAGTTTGAGGATATTCCCATCCTGCAACAGGTAGACTTTCGGACCGAAGCTGTCGGTCTCCAGTACTCTGGCGCCTTCAATCATTTGATTTAAAGCGGCTTGCGGAAGCCGGGAGCATTGCATCGTAGGAAGCCTTGTTGAAATAGCGGGGCACTGTGGCGGGCAATGATGCCGAAAAGTTTCAGTTTTAACCATGCCGGGATGGGTGGGAGAACTATCTCAGGAGTAATTTGATGCAAGCAACTCGTTGGGCGCAGGTATGGATGATGATGGGGCTGTTGTGGTTTCTGCTGGCCATCGCTTTTGCGCCTACCAACAAAATTTATCAACAGGGGCTGGTTGCACTGCTCTGGTTGCCGGCCATGGTATTCGCCTGGCCGGCGCGTGCTCGGCTCCGGGAGCTCCTGTATGAGCAGCGCTGGGTCTACCTGCCAATGCTCGGCCTGCTGGTCTGGTCGCTGATCAGTCTCTTGTGGACGATCGACCCGGACCCGACTCGCGGCGCCAAGCGTTTGCTGTACATCGCAGTATTCCTGCTGTTCTTCCCGGTGTTTGCCGATGCCCGACCCGAGCGAGTGATTCGCGTCATGCAATGGGGCGGCATCGGGTTGGCGCTGTCTGCGCTACTGGCCATCATCAAGTTCTATTGGGTCAACGGCAATGCCTGGTACGGGCGAATTGAAGGTTTGGGCCAGTTGTCTCACCCGATTTTGGGTGGCTACGTCATTGGATTGGCAGCCGTGTGGCTGGTCCACTGGGTGCCGCAGACCCGCTGGATGAGGGTTGTCTGGGCGGTTGCACTGGCGTTGCTTGGTATGTTTGTGGTGCTTAGCCAGAGTCGTGGTGCCGCCTTGGCGTTGTTGCTCTCTTGCCTCGCCATGCCGATCTGGTGCCGTGATCGACGCAGCCGCATCGTCGCGGTATCGGCGCTGACATTGGCGATGCTGGCTTTCTGGTTTCTCGAGCCTTTGGTCATGGCGCGCGGTGTTTCCTATCGCCCCCAGATCCTCATGGTCAGCCTGCAAATGATCTCCGAACACCCATGGACCGGCCTGGGCCTTGGCGGCAACTACAAGGTGATCGCCGACGGTCAGTACTTCGACCACGCCCATAACCTGTTCACCCATGTGGCTATCGAACTGGGTCTGCCGGGCCTGCTATTGTGGTGCGCGGTGTGGCTTGCAGTACTGCGGGAGGCCTGGAAAGCCCGGGAAACGATATACGGACAAGGTGTCATCGGTGTCTGGTTATTCTCGTTCCTGGCCATGCAGTTCGACGCGGCCAACCTGACCGGAACGCCAAGAGCCGAGTGGTTCATCAGTTGGTTGCCCATTGGCCTGGCCAGTGTTTTGGTATGGGCGCGGGTCAAAACCGACGCTTGTGATAAAATTTCGCGTTCTTCCTAACCAGTGAGCTCTACGATGAGTGACGCACCGCCCAAAGCGGGACAGGATTCCAGCCTGAAAATCTATTTTCGGCTGTTGGGGTATGTAAAACCCTATGTTGGCCTTTTCCTGCTGAGTATCGTGGGCTTCGTGATTTTTGCCTCCACCCAGCCCATGCTGGCCGGGATTCTCAAATATTTCGTCGATGGCCTGAGCAACCCTGAAGCGGTGCTCTTTCCTAATGTGCCCTATTTGCAAGACTTGCAGTTGCTGATGGCTGTGCCGTTGCTGATCATCCTGATCGCCGCGTGGCAAGGCCTGGGGTCATTTCTCGGCAACTACTATCTTGCGAAGGTTTCGTTGGGTCTGGTGCATGACCTGCGTGTCGAGCTGTTCAACAAGCTGCTGGTGCTGCCCAACCGCTATTTTGATACCCACAACTCCGGGCATCTGATCTCGCGTATCACTTTCAACGTGACCATGGTCACCGGTGCTGCCACGGATGCCATCAAGGTGGTGATTCGCGAAGGTCTGACCGTGGTCTTCCTGTTCGCCTATCTGCTGTGGATGAACTGGAAGCTGACCTTGGTGATGTTGGCGATCCTGCCGCTGATCGCGCTCATGGTCGGCAATACCAGCAAGAAATTTCGCAAGCAGAGCAAGAAGATCCAGGTTGCGATGGGCGACGTTACTCACGTTGCGTCCGAGACCATCCAGGGTTATCGCGTGGTACGCAGTTTCGGTGGCGAGAGCTACGAGCAGCAGCGTTTCGCCGAGGCCAGCCAGAGCAACACCGACAAACAGCTGCGCATGACCAAGACCGGCGCGGTCTACACGCCGATGTTGCAACTGGTGATCTACTCCGCCATGGCCGTGCTGATGTTCCTGGTGCTGTTTCTGCGCGGTGATGCGACCGCCGGTGACCTGGTGGCCTACATCACCGCTGCCGGTCTGCTACCCAAGCCGATTCGCCAATTGTCGGAAGTCAGCTCGACGATTCAAAAAGGTGTGGCCGGTGCCGAAAGCATTTTCGAGCAGCTGGATGTCGAGCCGGAAATCGATTTGGGTACCGTCGAGCAAGAGCGAGTCAGTGGCCGTCTGGATGTACGCAATCTGAGCTTCACCTACCCTGGAACCGACCGTGAAGTCCTGAAAAATATCAGTTTCACCGCAGCACCGGGGCAGATGATCGCGTTGGTGGGACGCTCCGGCAGCGGGAAGTCAACCTTGGCCAGCCTGATTCCGCGTTTCTATCACCACGAAACCGGTGAGATCCTGCTCGATGACGTTGAAATCGAAGACTATCGCCTGCGCAACCTGCGTCGTCATGTTGCCCAGGTGACGCAACACGTCACATTGTTCAACGACACTGTGGCCAACAACATCGCCTACGGTGATCTGGCTGGCGCACCGCGTGCGGATATCGAGAAGGCCGCTGAAGACGCCTATGCGATGGACTTCATTGCCCAGCTGCCGCAAGGCCTGGACACTGAAGTCGGGGAGAACGGTGTGCTGCTTTCCGGTGGTCAGCGCCAGCGTCTGGCAATCGCCCGGGCGTTGCTGAAAAACGCACCACTGCTGATTCTCGACGAAGCGACGTCGGCATTGGATACGGAGTCCGAGCGGCACATTCAAGCCGCGTTGGATAAAGTCATGAAAGGCCGCACTACCTTGGTGATCGCGCACCGTCTGTCGACGATCGAGAAGGCTGACATGATCCTGGTCATGGATCACGGCGAAATCGTCGAGCGTGGCACCCATGCTCAGCTGCTGGCGCAAGGAGGCTATTACTCGCGCTTGCACGCCATGGGCCTGGACACGCCGGCTGAAAACATCGCCTGACACAGACGAGAGGGTGAGCCCGGCTCACCCTCTCGTTCACCCGACGTGCAACGCGCCCGGTGATTTATATCCAGGTCTTTACCTTTCTTGATCAAACGTGAATAAAACTCCGCACCGCACTTGTTAAGGTTCCTGAGCGAACCTCTGACTTGAATCGAGGGGGGCCATCCTCTTCGCACGGGTACTGCAATGTGGCAGATTTTGGATGGTCTGCGAGCAGTTGGGTCACTCGATGGTGCTGCCCCACCTCAGCGGCTCGCAGCCGCGTTGCCCGATGCTCGCCGGTGATTTCTGCTCGGCTCCTGCCCATCGGCTGGTGCGGCCGGTGTACCGGCGCGATTACGAGATGCTTGGTTATGAATGCAGAGCGACCGATGTCAGTTTGCGCGCAACGTGACCCAAAGGGCTTGTACCAGGGGGGGAAGGGAAGGACGGATCAAGGATTTCATCGGCATCGACAGTCCCTATGAGGCACCGCTGCGTGCTGAATGCGAGATTGACACGCGGACGCTGTCGATGGCGGATACCTCCCATCGGTTATCGGGTTTATGGATCAATAAATGAGTAAAAACCCCTGTTGAATCATCCCATTGCAGCCGCCGCACAAGCCCACGCCAACCCTGTGGTAATATCGCGGCCCTGTTCATTTTGTATGTGGGTTGCTCCATGAAGTTGTCCATGCCGCGATTCGATCAAGCCCCTGTCTTGGTGGTCGGCGATGTCATGCTCGACCGTTACTGGCATGGTGGTACCTCACGGATTTCCCCTGAGGCGCCGGTACCGGTAGTCAAGGTCGAGCAAATCGAGGACCGCCCGGGCGGTGCCGCCAACGTTGCGTTGAACATTGCCGCCCTCGGCGCACCAGCCTCGCTGGTCGGTGTGACCGGCGATGACGAAGCTGCCGATAGCCTGGCCAATAGCCTCAAGGGCGCGGGCGTGCGGGCGTTGTTCCAGCGCATCGCGCACCAGCCGACCATCGTCAAGCTGCGGGTCATGAGCCGTCACCAGCAATTGCTGCGTATCGACTTCGAAGAGCCCTTCGCCACCGACGCCCTGGCGCTGGGCGAGCAAGTCGACGAGTTGCTCGACGGCATCAAGGTGCTGGTGCTGTCCGACTACGGCAAAGGCGCGCTGAAAAACCATCAGGTGCTGATCCAGGCCGCCCGTGCCCGTGGCATTCCGGTGCTGGCCGATCCCAAGGGCAAGGATTTCTCGATCTACCGTGGCGCGAGCCTGATCACGCCGAACCTCAGCGAATTCGAAACCATCGTCGGCGGCTGCGCCGATGAGCACGAGCTGGTGAGCAAGGGCGCGCAGTTGATGCACGACCTGGACCTCGGTGCGTTGCTGGTGACCCGTGGCGAGCACGGCATGACCTTGCTGCGCCCGGATCATCCGGCGCTGCACCTGCCGGCCCGTGCGCGTGAAGTGTTCGACGTGACCGGTGCCGGCGACACGGTGATTTCCACGCTGGCGGCTGCGATTGCCGCGGGCGAAGAGCTGCCCCACGCGGTGGCTCTGGCCAACCTGGCGGCGGGCATCGTCGTCGGCAAACTCGGTACGGCGGCGATCAGTGCCCCGGAACTGCGTCGTGCCATCCAGCGCGAAGAAGGTTCCGAGCGCGG
Source organism: Pseudomonas sp. LBUM1663 (assembly GCF_059695905.1). Lineage (NCBI taxonomy): Bacteria > Pseudomonadati > Pseudomonadota > Gammaproteobacteria > Pseudomonadales > Pseudomonadaceae > Pseudomonas > Pseudomonas sp. LBUM1663. The sequence continues at coordinate 522,265 of NZ_CP166792.1, forward strand.
TGTGCTGGGCCTTGAGCAGTTGCTGCTGGCGGTCGACGATGCGCGTGCGCATAAAGAGAGAATCGTTTTCACCAACGGCTGCTTCGACATCCTGCACGCCGGCCACGTGACCTACCTCGAGCAGGCACGCGCCCAAGGCGATCGTCTGATCGTTGCGGTCAACGACGATGCCTCGGTCAGCCGCCTGAAAGGGCCGGGTCGTCCGATCAACAGCGTCGACCGTCGCATGGCCGTACTGGCCGGTCTGGGCGCCGTGGATTGGGTGATCAGCTTCCCTGAAGGCACCCCGGAAAACCTGCTGCGCGAGGTCAAGCCGGACGTGTTGGTCAAGGGCGGAGATTACGGGATCGACCAGGTGGTCGGTGCCGACATCGTGACCGCTTACGGCGGAACCGTGAAAGTGCTGGGGCTGGTGGCAAACAGCTCGACCACCGCAATAGTCGAAAAAATCCGCAATAACTGAAAACGACGCGGTCACTGTGGCAAGGGCGCTTGCTCCCGCTGGGCTGCGAAGCGGCCCCAAAACCATACACCGCGTGATTTCAGGGAACACTCGTTAGCCAGTGCGGCTACTGCGTAGCCGAGCGGGAGCAAGCTCCCTCGCCACACAAACCCTCTTGTTCCTATCGCACTGCCTTACGTGGCACGATTTTCTTCAGCAATTGCTTCGCCTTCCCACGCAACCGCGCTAAACCGGAATCCTTCCCCGGCAAACTCAACCCCTGCTGCCGCACCCAATCCTTCCAGCGAATCCGCTCATCGCGCACCAGCCAGCCTTCCTGCTGGGCAAAACTCTCTGCCAGGTAAAGCCCGCGCGTACTCGCCGGGTACAGCTGATCCTTTTTCAAGGTATACAGCTCAGCCAGCGGCTGACCGTCCTGCAGTGGCATCAAATACAAATCGGGGCGTTTGCGATCGAGCCGGGCTACCAGTTGATCGCCTTCCAGCCGCTCGTCGACATGGAACAGGCTCAGGGATTTGGCTTCCTTGGGTACGTCCAGGCGCAAGTCATAGATCAATTGCAACGAGGCCGTCGGCAAGTGCACGTAAGCCCGTGGACGTTCGATCAACTGCATCTTGGCGCAACGCACGGGCCGCGCCGAGCCGGACAACGGCGTCAGGCGAAAGGGCAACGCCTCGCGATAATGCAGCGCAGAGGAGTAGGGCGCCGGCAGCCAGGTGTCATTGAAACGTCCGCCGAGCCAGCCTTCCGGGGTTTCCAGCAGACACTCTTCGGCGATCTCCTGGATCGCCGTATGCAGCGGCAGGTTCAACTCGTGGGCCGGCACGTAACCGGAGATCAACTTGAGCACCACGTCGCCACGGTCTTGCCGGCGCTGACGCACCAAGACCCAGTAATCGCGATTCTGCCAATGCAGGGTCAGGCGTACCGAGACCCCCAGATTGGCCAGTTCCAGCGCGAAGCGCTCAGTATCGGGCACCGTCACCGGACGGCGACGTTGCAGTGTCTGGGAGAAATTGAGCGGCATCCCGACGCTCTGATAGCTCAAGCCTTCGGGAGTCGCTTCGACGTACAACGGCAGGGTCTTGAAGTTGCTCGGGTTCTTTCTTATGAGCGTGCGCGGCATGTCGGCTCCTGCTTAAGGCCGCGTGCGCGGCATCAGTTTCTACGTAGGACCTGGGCAACGGTCGCGACGTTGTGGGCGAGGTGCAGCGGATTGATGGTCCCGACAATAGCACTGGCAACACCCGGATGTTCAAACAACAACTCGAAGCTGGCGCGCACCGGGTCCACGCCCGGACTCAGGCAGACGTGGCCGCTGGCGAGGGCTTTTTTGACCAGAATGGCTTTGCCGTGAGCAGCAGCATAGTCAATGACTGGCTTCTCGTTCTGTTCGTTCAGATTGTAGGTGACCATGGCGCAATCACCCTGTTCCAGAGCCTTCAAACCCCCTTCGACGGTTTTGCCGGAAAAACCGAAGCCGCGAATCTTTCCTTCGGCCTTGAGCGCGGCGAGGGTCGCGTAGACCTCGCTGTCATTGAGAATCGCCAGGTCGTTGCCGTCGGAGTGCACCAGCACCAGATCGATAACATCCGTTTCCAGGCGTTGCAGGCTGCGCTCCACTGAACGTCGGGTGTGGGCGGCGCTGAAGTCGTGGCTCGATTGGCCGTCGGCAAACTCTTCGCCGACCTTGCTGACAATCACCCACTCCTGACGTTGGCCGCGCAACAGCGGGCCGAGGCGCTCTTCGCTGCGACCATAAGCCGGGGCGGTGTCGATCAGGTTGATGCCCATGTCGCGGGCGAGTTTGAGCAGCATGCGTGCTTCGTCATCGCCGGGAATCTGGAAGCCGTTGGGGTATTTCACGCCCTGATCGCGGCCCAGTTTGACGGTGCCCAGGCCCAGCGGTGAAACCAGCAGGCCGGTGCTGCCCAAGGGGCGATGCAGGTCGTGCAGGGTCTTTACGCTCATGGCAGCAGTTGCTCCCAGGCTGGAACGCAAATCGGTGGTTTTGGCAGGTCGGGCAGCGGCGCCGGGTGGCTTGGCTGGATGCCGTCACGCTGCAAAGACGCGATGACCCGGTCGGCGAAGTCCGGTGCCAGCGCCAGTTTGGTCGGCCAACCAACCAGCAGCCGGCCTTCTTCGGCAAGGAAGGCATTGTCCGGACGCGTCAGCCCAGATTGCAGCGGTTCGGCGCGATCCACACGCAAGGTGGCCCATTGCGCGGTGCTCAGGTCGATCCATGGCAGCAACTGGCCGAGTTCTTTCTGAGCGGTGGCAATTTGCTCGGCGGGTTCGCGGGCGACCCCTTCGGCTTCAGCAATGTCGCCGCCCATGTACCAGACCCATTGGCCATCGGCAGCAGGATGGGTGGTCACGGTCAGGCGCGGTTTGGTGCCGCCGCCCAGGCAGTGGGCGTACAGCGGTTTGAGGCTTGGGCCTTTGGCGATGATCATGTGCAACGGCCGGCGTTGCATCGCGGGCTGGCTCAGCCCCAGGGATTCGAGCAACGCCGCTGTGCCGGCACCGGCGCTGAGCACGATGCGCTGGGCGCGGATCTCGCGCCCGTCGACCTTCAGGCCCACCAGCACGCCGCCTTCCAGCAACGGTTCGATCTTCTGACCGGCGAGCAGGCCATCACCGGCCAGATCAGCCAGGCGCTGGATCAGGCTCGGCACGTCGATCACCAGTTCTGCCAATCGGTAAACCTTGCCCTTGAAGCGCTTGTCCTGCAGGGCCGGCGGCAGTTGGTCGCCCTTGACCTGGTCGACACGGCCGCGCACCGCTTTGCTGGCGAAGAAACTGGTGAGGTTGCCGGCGAGGGTGCCCGGGGACCAGAGGTAATGGGCTTCGGAGAGCAAGCGCACGCCGGACAGATCCAGCTCGCCGTCGCCGGCCAAGGCTTCACGCCAGCGGCGCGGCATGTCGGCGATGGCTTCCGAGGCGCCGGTCAGGGCGCCATGCAGCGCGTACTTGGCGCCACCGTGGATGATGCCCTGGGACTTCACACTCTGTCCGCCGCCGAGGCTGGCGCTTTCCACCAGCACGGTCGAAAAACCCTGGCGGCGCAGGCGTGCATTCAGCCAGAGGCCGGCGACACCAGCGCCGACAATCAGAACGTCGGTGGAAATAACGGATGGCATGCAGCGACCTCAGTGTTCAAGACGAGGGCGCAGTATACAGACTCGAAGAAGAGGGGATTTGTTGGGGATCAATGTCTATTGGGCAATGGAGATTACGGTGGCGAGGGAGCTTGCTCCCGCTGGGTGGCGAAGCCGCCCCAAAACCTGAATCCGAGGTCTGTCTGACACTCGGGTTTTACGACCGCTTCGCAGTCGAGCGGGAGCAAGCTCCCTCGCCACAGGCTTGTTGTATTCAGTCAGTGCCCGGCGGTTTTGGAGAAAAGCTGGATGACGACGACGCCCAGCACGATGAGCGCCATTCCGAGAATCGCCGGCACATCCAGTTTCTGCCCGTAGATAAACAGCGCCGCGACGCTGACCATCACGATTCCCATGCCGGCCCACACCGCATAAGCGACGCCCACCGGAACGCTGCGCACCACCAAGGTCAGCATCCAGAAGGCAATGCCGTAACCGACAATCACAAGAGTCAGCGGCAGTGGGGTGCTGAAGCCTTTGACGGCTTTCATTGAAACGGTCGCGATCACTTCGGCGCAGATGGCAATGGCCAGGTAGTAGTAAGCGGTCATAGGTGCATCCTCGTGTGAAGTGTTGCTGTCTGAGTTCGGCATTCTAGAGATTCTCCAGATGCGGTAAAGTCATTACCTATCTGTTCTGGAGATGGGTAGCCTCATGAGCATGCAATGGAATCTGGAGCAGCTGCGCTTGTTTGTCAGCGTAGCGGAGCAGCGTTCGTTTTCTGCCGTAGCACGGGATCAGCGCAAGGCGCAGTCGGCGGTCAGCAGTTCGATTGCGCTGCTGGAGGAAGACCTCGGCGTCAGCCTGTTCGACCGCAGCAGCGGCCGTCAGCCGAAACTCACCGAGGCCGGCAATGCCTTGCTGGAAGAGGCGCGGGAAGTCCTGCGTCAGTGCGAACGCCTGAACGGCCGGGCGCTGGCGATGATGCGCGGTCAGGAAGCGCGTTTGCGGGTGGCTCAGGATGAGGCGATGCCCTATCAGCCGATCATCGAAAGCTTTGCAGCCCTGGCCGACAAATTTCCCAGCCTTGAAGTGCAGCTGACCAGTGCCGCTCAAGGTGATGTGGCGCGCAAACTGGTCGAGCGTCGGGCCGACCTCGGGCTGCTGTTTTATCACGACCAGATCCCCGAGGCGCTTGAGCGTCGAGTGCTCGGCAGCGTTGAGATGCTCACCGTGTGCGGCGTCGGCCACCCATTGGCGAAACAAGCGCAGGTTGATTGTCAGCAACTGGCGCAGCACCGCCAGTTGCTGATGTCCACGCAGTCCAGCGTCTATCCCGGCAGCGAGCCGGCCAGCCCGCAGGTCTGGCGGGCCGACAGCTTTTACGTGATGGCCGAATGGCTGGTGCGCGGCCTCGGTTGGGCCTGGCTGCCGCGACACGTGGTGCAGTACCCGGCGTATCAGGACCTGATGGTCGAACTGGACAGCGAATGGACCCCGCCAGCGCTGGTTGTGGAACTGGTCTGGCGCCGCGACGAGCCCCTCGGCCCGGCGGCTCGTTGGCTGGCAGAACGTTTTGCCGTGCACTTGCAGGCGATCGGTGAAAAAACCGATAAACTCCGCCGCCATGAATAGAACTCTCTACACCGCGCTGTTTTACCTGGGGCTGCCATTGGTAGCTATTCGGCTGTGGCTGCGTTCGCGCAAGGCGCCGGCGTATGCCAAGCGCATTGGCGAACGCTTCTCCCTCGGCCTGCCGACGATGAAGCCGGGCGGCATCTGGGTGCACGCGGTGTCGGTGGGCGAGAGCATTGCCGCAGCGCCGATGATTCGCGCCCTGCTGCAACGTTACCCACTGCTGCCAATTACCGTGACCTGCATGACCCCGACCGGTTCGGAGCGCATCCATGCCCTGTTTGCCAGCGAGCCGCGCATCCAGCACTGCTATTTGCCTTACGACTTGCCATGCGCGGCGGCACGGTTTCTCGATCGGGTCCAGCCGAAACTGGCGGTAATCATGGAAACCGAACTCTGGCCGAACCACATCCATCAGTGCGCCAAACGCGGGATTCCGGTGGCGTTGGCCAATGCGCGATTGTCCGAGCGTTCGGCCAGAGGCTATGGCCGCTTCCGAAAACTCACCCAGCCGATGCTGGCGGAAATGAGCCTGTTCGCGGTGCAGACCGAAGCCGAGGCTCAGCGTTTCCGTAACCTGGGTGCGCGTGCGGACACCGTCGAAGTGACCGGCTCGATCAAGTTTGACCTGACCATCGATCCGCAATTGCTTCTGCGCGCCACCGAATTGCGCGCGCAATGGCAGGCGCAGGAACGCCCGGTGTGGATCGCCGCGAGTACTCACGAAGGTGAAGACGAAGTGGTGCTGGCGGCCCATCGTCAGTTGCTGGCCAATCATCCCGATACGTTGCTGATTCTGGTGCCGCGTCATCCAGAGCGTTTCAACCCGGTGTTCGAGTTGTGCCAGCAGCAGGGTTTCGCCACGGTGCGTCGTGCCTCCGGCGAGCCGGTCACGGCGAATACGTCGGTGTTGCTGGGCGACACCATGGGTGAGTTGTTGTTTCTTTATGCCTTGGCGGACAGCGCGTTTGTCGGCGGCAGCCTGGTGCCGAACGGCGGGCATAACCTGCTGGAACCGGCGGCGCTGGCCAAACCGGTGCTGAGCGGCCCGCACCTGTTCAACTTCCTCGAAATCGCCGCGCAATTGCGCAGCGCCGGGGCGTTGCAGGAGGTGGAGGATGCCGAAGGCCTGGCGCTGGCGGTGCAGCGGCTGTTCGAATTGCCGAGCGATGCGCAGCGGATGGCGGAGGCGGGGTTGAAAGTGATGCGCACCAATCAGGGCGCGTTGCAGCGGTTGCTGGATGGGTTGGGGCGGTTGATCGATCGTTAGACCGCGTCGTCTGCATTCGCGAGCAAGCCCGCTCCCACATTTGATCTCTGTCGCGCACAAGTTTTGTGTTCACAGGAGATCCAATGTAGGAGCGGGCTTGCTCGCGAAGCTTTTGCTTTTTATTGAGTTGGATTTGCCTTCAACTGCGCCGCCGCAGCCTTGGCCAGGTCCGGTGGCAGGAAGTCCTTGTCCGGGTTGTAGTCGGCCTTGAGATAGCGCGCCAGGTCCTGCAAATCCCCCGGGTTCAACGTCCCGGCGGCCTGCTTCAAGCGCAGGTTGTCGAGGATGTAATCGTAGCGGGTGTTGTTGTAGTCGCGCACCGAGGTGTACAGCTGACGCTGGGCATCCAGCACGTCGACGATGTTTCGCGTGCCGACCTGATAACCGATTTCAGTCGCTTCCACCGCGCTCTGGTTGGAGATGATCGACTGCTTGCGCGCCTGCACCTGCTCGACGTCGGTGTTCACCGCCCGGTGCAGGTTGCGGGTGCTTTCCACGATTTGGCGACGCAGGGATTCACGTTGCTGCTCGGACTGGTCCAGTTGCGCATACGATTGGCGCACCTGGGAATTGATCAGGCCGCCACTGTAGATCGGGATGTTCAGTTGCAATCCCACGGACGTTTGGTCGACGTTGCCTTTATAAGCCGGGCCGGAGATGGTCGGGTTGCTGAACCCCAGGGCGTCGTTGTCACCTTTCTGGTACTTCGCCACGGCATCCAGGGTCGGCGCATGACCGGCCTTGCGCTGCTTGAGGGTTTCTTCGGCGGCACTGACGGCGTAGTTGCTGGCCAGCAAATTCAGGTTCTGTCTGGCGGCGGTGTCGACCCAGGCCTTGGCATCATTCGGTGCTGGCGGCAGGATCGGCAGTGTGTGGACGATGCCCTGGATCGAGTTGTACTGACGATTGGTCAGGGTGATCAGCGCTTCGAAAGCGTCATCCACCTGGCGCTGCGCAACTATCCGGTTGGCCCGTGCGGTGTCGTAACTGGCTTGCGATTGCAGCACGTCGGTCTTGTCCGACAGGCCGACATCGAAGCGCTCGTTGGACTGGTCGAGCTGGCGTTTGAATGCCGCTTCCTCGGCCTTGGTCGAGGCCAGGTTGTCCTGGGTGCGCAGCACGTTGAAGTAGTTTTCAGCGGTCTGCAGGATCAGGTTCTGTTCGGTGGCCGAGAGTTGCAGCGCGGCCTGCTCGTTGACGTCTTTGGCAGCCTGGAACTGGAACCAGCGATCAGCTCGGAACAGCGGCTGCGCCAGAGTGGCCTGATACGAATGCGCATTGCGGTTGATCGTGGTTGCAGGCTGATCGATCGAGGTGCGCACGTTGTTCAGTTCTGCGCCGCCCGACAGGTTTGGCAGCAGCCCGGCGCGGGCCTGGGGCACGACTTCTTTCTGGGCGCCATATTGAGCGCGGGCGGCAGCCAGGTCGGCGTTGTTGTCCACTGCTTCCTGGTAGACGCTGACCAGATCGGTTTTTGTCGATAAGGGCGCTTCTGCTGCCCATGCCATTCCATTGGACGCACAAGACACGGCAAAGGCCAGTGAGAGTTTGCGCAGCATTTGACGATCCCTAGAAAATTACGCTGATAATTTGAGCGCCAAGGCTACGGCGCGGCCCATACAGCGTCAAGGCGCGGCACGGCGTAGCGAGTGTAGTGGGGCGCAACGATGGCAACAATCCTGTAATTGCGCCATTCATCATGGTGTTTACAGCGGTGTTGGCGTTCTTTGCCAGTTGTGTCTAGACTGGCCGGGTTCTTGTCGGGGTGCCTTGCTATGAGGCTGAGATCGAATAATTTCGGATCCCGTTGAACCTGATCAGGTTAGCGCCTGCGTAGGGAACAAGATTTCTCGTCACCCGGCGAGTCCTCTTGTGCTTCGTCCGGGATGTTGTTCGACAATCGAACACCCCTCGAGCACTGAGCACAGCACCAACGGCTTCGTTATGGCTGATTGGTCGCGTCCATTCGTTACAGGTTCGCTCCGACAAAATTCCACTGCCTGGATGCTGTCTGGAGAGCCCGTGATGACGATAAAACTAAAAAACACTACGAACCTGAGTGACTCGGCCCAAGTCGATCAACAATCGGTTCAGCCGTTTACCCGCTCGCAAAAAATCTATGTTCAGGGCTCTCGTCCGGACATCCTCGTGCCGATGCGCGAAATCAGCCTGGATGTGACCCCGACCGACTTCGGCGGCGAGATCAACGCGCCCGTGGTTGTGTACGACACCTCGGGCCCGTACACCGACCCCAACGTCATCATCGACGTGCGCAAAGGCCTGGCCGATGTGCGTTCGCCGTGGATCGAATCCCGTGGCGACACCGAGCGCCTGCCCGGCCTGAGCTCGAACTTCGGCCAGGAACGCCTCGCCGACGCCGAACTGACCAAGCTGCGTTTCGCCCACGTCAACAACCCGCGCCGCGCCAAGGCCGGGGCCAACGTCAGCCAGATGCACTACGCCCGCCAAGGCATCATCACCGCCGAGATGGAATACGTCGCCATCCGCGAAAACATGAAGCTTGAAGTGGCTCGCGCTGCCGGGCTGCTGGACCAGCAACACGCCGGTCACAGCTTCGGCGCCAGCGTGCCGAAAATCATCACCCCCGAATTTGTCCGTGACGAGATCGCCCGTGGTCGCGCGATCATCCCGGCCAACATCAACCACACCGAACTGGAACCGATGATCATCGGCCGTAACTTCCTGGTGAAGATCAACGGCAACATCGGTAACAGCGCACTGGGTTCGTCCATCGAAGAAGAAGTGGCGAAACTGACCTGGGGCATTCGCTGGGGTTCGGACACGGTCATGGACTTGTCCACCGGCAAGCACATTCACGAAACCCGCGAGTGGATCATCCGCAACTCGCCGGTGCCGATCGGTACCGTACCGATTTATCAGGCCCTGGAAAAAGTCGGCGGCGCCGCTGAAGACCTGACCTGGGAGCTGTTCCGCGACACGCTGATCGAACAGGCCGAGCAGGGCGTCGATTACTTCACCATCCACGCCGGTGTGTTGCTGCGCTACGTGCCGCTGACTGCCAAACGCGTCACCGGCATCGTGTCCCGTGGTGGTTCGATCATGGCCAAGTGGTGCCTGGCGCACCACAAAGAGAACTTCCTCTACACCCATTTCGAAGACATCTGCGAAATCATGAAGGCCTACGACGTCAGCTTCTCGCTGGGCGATGGCCTGCGTCCGGGCTCGATTGCCGACGCCAACGACGCCGCGCAATTCGGTGAGCTGGAAACCCTCGGCGAGCTGACCAAGATCGCCTGGAAGCACGACGTGCAATGCATGATCGAAGGCCCGGGCCACGTGCCGATGCAGTTGATCAAGGAAAACATGGACAAGCAGCTCGAGTGCTGCGACGAGGCGCCGTTCTACACCCTCGGTCCGCTGACCACTGACATCGCACCGGGCTACGACCACATTACCTCGGGTATCGGTGCGGCGATGATCGGCTGGTTCGGTTGCGCGATGCTGTGCTACGTCACGCCGAAGGAACACTTGGGCCTGCCGAACAAGGATGACGTGAAGACCGGGATCATCACCTACAAGATCGCCGCACATGCCGCCGATCTGGCCAAAGGGCATCCGGGCGCGCAGATCCGTGACAATGCCTTGAGCAAGGCGCGATTCGAATTCCGTTGGGAAGACCAGTTCAACCTGGGCCTTGATCCCGACACCGCCCGTTCGTATCACGATGAGACCCTGCCGAAGGATTCGGCCAAGGTCGCGCATTTCTGTTCGATGTGCGGGCCGAAGTTCTGTTCGATGAAGATCACTCAGGAAGTCCGCGAATACGCGGCCAACCAACGGATCGAAACCATCGACGCCGAAGTCGCCCAGGGATTGGCGGACCAGGCTGAGCGGTTCAAGCAGGAAGGCAGTCAGCTGTACAAGAAGGTTTGATCTGACCTGAAAGGGTAGGGCCTGCAGAGGCCCCATCGCCAGCAGGCTGGCTCCCACACTGGATTTGTGGTGTTCACAAGTCCCCTGTGGGAGCCAGCCTGCTGGCGATAGCGATCAACACAACAAAAAATGTCCCTCTGAGATAACACCCTTGAGCATTCAACCCAGCACTTATTCCCCCGACATCGCGGTGCCAATCGACAAACGTGTCTTCGGCGGTCGCGATCTGTTTTCCCTGTGGTTCTCCCTCGGCATCGGCCTGATGGTGCTGCAGACCGGCGCCTTGCTCGCGCCAGGCCTTGGCCTGTCCGGCTCGTTGCTGGCGATTTTTCTCGGCACACTGGTCGGCGTTCTGCTGCTGGCCGCTGTCGGCGTGATCGGCAGCGACACCGGCCTGTCGTCGATGGCCGCGCTCAAACTCAGTCTCGGCAAACGCGGCGCGAGCCTGCCGGCCGTGCTGAACCTGCTGCAGCTGATCGGTTGGGGTTCGTTCGAAATCATCGTGATGCGCGACGCCGCCAGCTTGCTGTGTGCGCGGGCGTTCAGCGAAGGCAGCCTGCTGTCGAACCCGCTGCTCTGGACTGTATTTTTTGGTGGTTTGGCGACCTTGCTGGCCGTCAGCGGTCCGCTGACTTTTGTCCGTCAGATCCTGCGTAAGTGGGGTATCTGGCTGCTGCTGGCCGCGTGCATCTGGCTGACCTGGAACCTGTTCGCCAAAGCCGATCTGGCAGCATTGTGGGTACAGGCCGGTGACGGTTCGATGCCATTCGCCGTGGGCTTCGACATTGCAATTGCGATGCCGCTGTCGTGGCTGCCGCTGATTGCCGACTACTCACGCTTCGGCAAACGCGCGAAAAACGTGTTCGGCGGTACAGCGATTGGCTTCTTTATCGGCAACTTCTGGCTGATGAGCCTCGGCGTCGCCTACACCCTGGCGTTCGCGCCGAGCGGTGAAGTGAATGCCTTGCTGTTGGCATTGGCCGGTGCTGGCTTGGGGATTCCGCTGTTGCTGATTCTGCTGGACGAGTCGGAAAACGCCTTCGCCGACATTCACTCGGCGGCCGTTTCCAGCGGGATTCTGTTGCGCTTGAAGGTCGAACATCTGGCATTGGCGATCGGTGTGATCTGCACGCTGATCGCGTGCCTGGCGCCGTTGGCCCAGTACCAGAATTTCCTGCTGTTGATCGGTTCGGTGTTTGCGCCGCTGTTCGGCGTGGTGCTGGTGGATCACTTCATCCTGCGCAAACGCAGTGCTCAAGTCGCATCAGCCGCGTTGCGCTGGCCGGCGTTGCTCGCCTGGTTGGGCGGGGTGAGCACCTATCATTTGCTGGCTAATCTGTATCCGGACGTCGGCGCAACCCTGCCGTCGTTGATTCTGGCAGGGCTGCTCCAGCTGGTGCTGGGCCGGGCCTTCAGTTACGGCCGGGAAACAGCTCGGGCTTGAGAATGCCGTTCAGGCGTGGGTAGGGGATCTTCAGTTCGACGTGACCCAGCGCGTAAGGCGCGATGGTGCTGGTTTCGTACTTGAGGATCACCCCGCCGTAGGTCAGCGCCACGTTCTGGGTTTTCTGGAAATGCCACTCCTTCAGGAACTCCGGTTCCTGATCGAGCTTGGTGCTGATCAGCCAGCTGTTGTGAGCCACCTGCGCGGCTTTCCAGAACGCCTCTTCCTGCCCCGGCACCAACATGTCGGACAAGGTCAGCACTTTATGCTGCTGGCGCGAATAGTTGATGAAGCTGCGGCCCGGGGTGCCATGCGCGCCGCCGGTGTCCAGGTAGCTGGAAAACTCGACGATCACCAAGCCGTCATGCTGCTCACGTACTTTGGCTTGCAGGTAGCTGCTGTAGCGCGGGCCGGCGGTGCGCAAAAACTCATCGCGATAGGCCGTCAGCGTCGGTGCCGCCGAGGCATCGGGTGAGGTGCGGGTCATTTGCAGCAGGCGCTTTTCGACAATGCCGTCCAGCTGAGGCTCGGCGGGGAAGCGCAGCGTATCGATGTTCACCAGCGGGCAGTCAGGTGTCGTGCAACCCGGTTTCAGCGTTTCGGTGGCGTCGCGAGTGGTTTCCAGCGGTGCCCGGTAGTTGGGTTGAAACAAACTCTGGCAGGCGCCCAGGGTCAGGGCGATTGTGGCCACGGAGGCGATTTTAAAAAGTGACATGGGCGTCCTTCATAAAACAGGGAAAGGCAAAAAGTTATCCGCTTCGACTCTCAACGAAGCAGTCAGTTCGCCACTAAGCTAATTAGAGTTGGTTTCGCCCTCACCGTCTATCTCGCTGATGGGAAAGGGGCTGCATCAAACGGCGCGAGCGCGTTAGGATGGCGCGAAGTCGAGGTTGGAGCCTCTTCATGGATTTGCAGTAAACGAGGATTGTCATGACTGATTTTGCCAACGCCATTCCGACCGCCGTTGATATCGTTCGGCGCGAAAAGTGCTACGAGGGCTTTTACAAGCTCGATCGTGTGCACTTGCGTCATGAATTGTTTGCCGGTGGCATGAGTCGCGAGATCAATCGTGAAGTGTTTGTTCGCCATGATGCGGTGTGCGTGTTGCCCTACGATCCGCAACGCGATGAAGTGGTGCTGATCGAGCAGTTTCGCGTTGGCGCGATGGGCAAGACCGACAACCCGTGGCTGATCGAGCTGGTCGCCGGTCTGATCGACAAGGATGAAGTACCGGAAGAAGTTGCTCACCGCGAGGCGCAGGAGGAAGCTGGGCTTGTGTTCGGGGCGCTTTGGCCGATGACCAAATACTTTCCATCGCCGGGCGGCAGCAACGAATTTGTGCATTTGTACCTGGGGCGTTGCGACAGCACCGGAGTCGGCGGCCTGCATGGGCTGGAGGAAGAAGCAGAAGATATCCGCGTCACGGTCTGGGCGTTCGAAGATGCCCTGCAGGCCGTTCGCGACGGACGAATTGCCAACGCGGCCAGCATCATTGCCTTGCAATGGTTAGCTTTGAACCGCGCTGAAGTGAGGGGGCTATGGTCGTAAACAAGCTGCGCGATCGTTACAGGGTGGACCTCGTGGGGCTGCAAGCCTCCTGCGAGGCCAACTACGCGCGCCTCATGCGACTGCTACCGGACATGCGCAACGAACCCGAGGCGCGGCGCATTGCCGTGACCCACGGCGACCAGATGCTCGGCGTGCTGGCCCTCGAAGTGCTGCAGGTCTGCCCATACACCACGACCCTGCAAGTGCGCCAGGAACACAGCCTGCCGTGGCTGCCGGTGCCGCAACTGGAAGTGCAGGTCTATCACGATGCGTGCATGGCCGAAGTGGTCAGCGCCGAACATGCGCGACGCTTTCGTGGCATCTATCCTTACCCGAATGCCTCAATGCATCAGCCGGATGAAAAGGCCCAGTTGAATATGTTTCTGGGTGAATGGCTGAGCCATTGTCTGGCGTGTGGGCATGAGTACGCTGTCGTTCGATAGATGTGAACTGTGTCAGGTTCACAGGTTTCCTCTTTTGATCGTCCCCCAGCATAATTGCGGCACTCATTCGATCCCGTGATTCAGCCTGGGAGAACGCCTTGCCGAGCGTATCCACTTTGACCACCGCCGATTCGGCGTTGCTGGTGCAACTGTCCGACAGTCATTTGTTTGCCGAAGCGGACGGGACGTTGCTGGGCATGAATACCCGTGACAGCCTGCAAAAGGTCATTGAGCTGGTGCGCGTTCAGCAGCCGCAGATTGATCTGATCGTTGCCAGTGGTGATCTGTCTCAGGACGGGACGCTGGAGTCTTATCAGTTGTTTCGCGACCTGACTCGACAGCTCGATGCGCCGGCGCGCTGGATTCCCGGCAATCATGATGAGCCGCAGGTCATGGCCGAAGCGGCGGTGCAAAGTGCTTTACTGGAGCCTGTGGTGGATGTGGGTAACTGGCGGGTCACTTTGCTGGATTCGGCGGTGCCGGGGTCGGTGCCGGGGTATTTGCAGGATGAGCAGTTGCAGTTGCTGGCTCGTTCGCTGAGTGAGGCGCCTGAACGGCATCATTTGGTGTGCTTTCACCATCATCCGGTGTCGATTGGTTGTGCGTGGATGGAGCCTATTGGCTTGCGCAATCCTGAGGCTTTGTTTGCGGTGCTGGATCGCTTTCCGCAGGTACGTGCTGTTTTGTGGGGGCATGTGCATCAGGAGATTGATCAGGTGCGCAATGGTGTGCGGTTGATTGCTTCGCCTTCGACGTGCATTCAGTTTGAGCCTGGGAGTGAGGATTTCAAGGTCGGGGAGCAGGCGCCGGGGTATCGGTGGTTGCGGCTTTTGCCTGATGGGCAGCTGGAAACCGGTGTTGAACGTGTCACCGGGTTCGACTTTCAGGTCGACTACGGCTCGAACGGGTATTGATGGTTGTGGTCTTGGCGGCCTTCGGGCCGACCATGTTGTGGTTGACCGGGTGCATATCCATTTCTGCGGTAACGGCGGCTGGCGGTTTCGCCCTTACGGCGACTCACTTTTTTTACAAGCGCCTAAAAAAAGTAAGCAAAAAAACGCTCGCCCCAAACGTCCGGCCCCTCGCTAAGGCTCGGCGTACCTTCGTTCCGGTATTCATCTGGGGGCATCGCCTCCGGTCGGCTTCGCTTCGACCTCCTCTCGATGTGTGCGGCTTCGCCGCACGGCGCTACGCGCCTACCCCCCAGATGAACACCTCCACTCAGCCTCCCGACGGGGCGGGTGGATCAAGATCAAAAGCAGGCGAGCTAACGCTCGGCCTAATGAGTGGTGAGAAGCGTGCGGTGTGCACCGCCCCACTGTAGGAGCGAGGCTTGCCCGCGAAGGCGGCCTGACAGCCGACCAACATTTTGCGGATACACCCATTCCAATTGTGGGAGCTGGCCTGCCAGCGATGGCGGCCTGACAGCCGACCAGTCTCTTGCAGATGTACCCCATCCCCCTGTGGGAGCTGGCCTGCCAGCGATGGCGGCCTGACAGCTGACCAATATCTTGCTGATGTACAAGATTCCCTGTGGGAGCGAGCCTGTTCGCGAAGACGGCCTCACTGACGACGCTGTTTAATGGTCAGCAAAAATTTCAGAACCTTCCCACGAAGTTTTCAGGTTGCCCGTCAGACGTGGCTTCTCTAGCCTTTGCCTGTCGCTGACACATTCAGCGATCGGGCTTCGCGGTCCGTTTTCTCAGGCATAATCGCCCCCCGCCTTACGACAGCGCTTTCGGTTGTCTGTCGTTTCGTGTCATGGCGGCTGTGCGCGGGATACCTTCGGGTATGCCGAGCTGCCAGAGGATCGGTCCGCGAACCTGCGTACAGCTGCCACCCAAATTGCTTCGCGGTGATTTGCAAGTGGCTCCACTCTTCCTCTGGAGTACTACCATGTTCAAACCAACCCCCAATCCCCCCGCCCGCAAACCTAGCACGATGTACATGATCGTCCCCGACATGGACACGGAAAGCCTTTTGGCCCATTCCTGTGAGTCACTGGCTTCGGCGAGTGTCATGGCCAGCGATTTTGCGGCGCGCCTGCAGGGGCCGGACCGGCATGCGGCGATGGCGATTCAGCAGTTGGTCATGCTGGCCGAACTGGCGGTGAATCGGGCGCTGGATAACGTCGATCCGACATAACGGTTAGACCGAGTCATCGTTCTTCGCGAGCAGGCTCGGTCCCACATTGGATCTGCGTCGTTCACACATCCCCTGTGGGAGCGAGCCTGCTCGCGAAGGCGTCAGTTCTTGCGCCTGTAATCCCGAGGATATCCCCGATCCCCCCGACTCCCTGTAAACTCCGCCTTCTTTACCGACGCACAGGGAGCTCAAATGTCCGGTTCGATCCTTTATATCCACGGTTTCAACAGCGCGCCTTCGTCAAAAAAGGCCACTCAGTTGATGCAAGTGATGGAGCGGCTGGGCTTGAGCGATCAATTGCGCGTCCCGGCTCTGCATCACCATCCCCGCGAGGCCATCGGTCAGCTGAACAAGGCGATTGAGGAGCTTGGGCGGCCGCTGCTGGTCGGCAGCTCACTCGGCGGCTACTATGCGACTCACTTGGCCGAGCGCCATGGCCTCAAGGCTCTGTTGATCAACCCTGCCGTCAGTCCGCACCGGATGTTCGATGGGTATCTGGGGACGCAGAAAAACCTGTATACCGATGAGGCCTGGGAATTGACCCACGACCATGTGACGGCCCTGGCCGAGCTGGAAGTGCCGGCGCCCCGGGATCCGCAGCGGTATCAGGTGTGGTTGCAGACCGGCGACGAAACGCTGGACTATCGCCTCGGCCAGCAGTATTACCGCGCCTGTGCCTTGCGCATCCAGGCCGGCGGCGACCATAGTTTCCAGGGTTTTGCCGCGCAACTGCCGGCAATGCTGAGTTTTGCCGGTATCGGCGCAGATTTGTATCAGGCGATCGATTTCACTGCACTGTGAGTCGTCGCCTCTTTTTCACAGAACACTCTTTTTCACAGAACACTTTTTACAGGCGGACGACGAGACCCCATGGCCACTCCCAGCGCTAGCTCTTATAACGCAGACGCCATCGAAGTCCTCTCGGGCCTCGACCCGGTGCGTAAACGCCCCGGGATGTACACCGACACCAGTCGGCCGAATCACCTCGCCCAGGAAGTCATCGACAACAGCGTCGACGAAGCCTTGGCCGGGCATGCGACCTCGGTGCAGGTCATCCTGCACGCCGATCACTCCCTGGAAGTCAGCGATGACGGCCGCGGCATGCCGGTGGATATTCACGCCGAAGAAGGCGTGTCGGGCGTCGAGCTGATCCTCACCAAGCTTCATGCGGGTGGCAAGTTTTCCAACAAGAACTACCAGTTCTCCGGCGGTCTGCACGGGGTGGGTATTTCGGTGGTCAACGCCTTGTCGACCGAAGTCCGGGTGCGCGTAAAGCGTGACGGCAACGAATACCAGATGACGTTCGGTGACGGTTACAAGAAAACCGAATTGGAAGTGATTGGCACCGTCGGCAAGCGCAACACCGGCACCAGCGTGTTCTTCGCGCCAGACCCGAAATACTTCGATTCACCGAAATTCTCCATCAGCCGCCTCAAGCACGTGCTCAAGGCCAAGGCCGTTCTGTGCCCGGGGCTGCTGGTCAGTTTTGAAGACAAGGCCACCGGCGAGAAAGTCGAATGGCATTACGAAGACGGCCTGCGCTCCTATCTGGTCGACGCCGTCAGCGAATTCGAACGCCTGCCGGACGAGCCGTTCTGCGGCAGCCTGGCCGGTAACAAGGAAGCGGTCGACTGGGCGCTGTTGTGGTTGCCGGAAGGTGGCGACAGCGTGCAGGAAAGCTACGTCAACCTGATCCCGACGGCGCAGGGCGGTACCCACGTCAACGGTCTGCGTCAGGGCTTGCTCGATGCGATGCGCGAGTTCTGCGAATTCCGCAGCCTGCTGCCGCGCGGTGTGAAGCTGGCGCCGGAAGACGTCTGGGAACGGATCGCTTTCGTGCTGTCGATGAAAATGCAGGAACCGCAATTCTCCGGCCAGACCAAGGAGCGTTTGTCCTCCCGTGAAGCGGCGGCGTTTGTCTCCGGAGTGGTCAAGGATGCGTTCAGCCTGTGGCTCAACGCCCACCCGGAAACCGGCATGCTGCTGGCGGAACTGGCGATCAACAACGCCGGTCGTCGTCTCAAGGCCAGCAAGAAGGTCGAGCGCAAGCGCATCACCGCCGGGCCGGCACTGCCGGGCAAGCTTGCCGACTGCGCCGGGCAGGACCCGATGCGTTCCGAACTGTTTCTGGTGGAAGGTGATTCCGCCGGCGGTTCGGCCAAACAAGCGCGGGACAAAGAATTCCAGGCAATCCTGCCGTTGCGCGGCAAGATTCTGAACACCTGGGAAGTCGACGGCAGCGAAGTGCTGGCCAGTCAAGAAGTGCACAACATCGCCGTAGCCATTGGTGTCGATCCGGGCTCGGCGGACATCGCCCAGCTGCGTTACGGCAAGATCTGTATCCTCGCCGACGCCGACTCAGACGGCTTGCACATCGCCACCTTGCTTTGCGCCTTGTTCGTCCAGCATTTCCGTCCGTTGGTGGATGCCGGTCACGTTTATGTCGCGATGCCGCCGCTGTACCGCATCGACTTGGGCAAAGAGATTTACTACGCCCTGGACGAAGCCGAGCGCGATGGCATTCTCGATCGCCTGGTGGCCGAGAAGAAACGCGGTAAGCCACAGGTCACCCGATTCAAAGGCCTGGGTGAAATGAACCCGCCGCAGTTGCGCGAAACCACCATGGACCCGAACACTCGGCGTCTGGTGCAGTTGACGCTGGACGATTTCGAAGCGACTTCGGAAATGATGGACATGTTGCTGGCGAAAAAACGCGCCGGTGACCGTAAATCCTGGCTGGAATCCAAAGGCAACCTCGCCGAGGTTCTTGGCTGATGCGGGTTGGCTTTGCCCTGGCGTGTGCGTTACTTCTGATCTCCGTTTCGGCGTTTGCCGAACCGGCACCGGAGTTGCGCCTGTTGTCCGAACATCCCGTCGACGGCATGCGCGGTGGCAACCTGTCGGGGTTGGCTCAGTGTGGAAAGGACCTGTGGACGGTCTCCGATCGCGACGATGACCAGATCTATCGTCTTGATACCCGCGACACGGTTTGGCAGGCCGAAACCGTGGGCATCGGCGTGCCTCCAGTGCCGGACAGCGGTTTGCCCTGGGGGTTGCGTTCGCGGGCCTGGGTCGCGGCGTTTGTACGGGGCGGGGACCTGGATTTTGAAGGAATCACTTGCGACAGCGCCGGTAATCGCTACATCGTCAGCGAGTCCCACGCAGCGATCCTGCAAGTACCGCCCGTTGGGCCGTCATCCTGGCTGAAGATCTCACCGATGCTGGTTCGCGAAGCCCGGGCCAGTGGCATGCTATTGCAGTTCAATGCGCTGTTCGAGGGCCTGGCGATCAATCCGGCGGGCGATCAATTGTGGCTCGCCGCCGAGCGTCAAAGCCGTGGCTTATTGCTGATCAAGCGTAAACAGACGGTGTGGGATTGCGACGGTGGTTGCGTACTGCTGAGCGAGGCGGGGAAAGAAATGCAGCCGGCACAGTTTCCACGGGCCAAAGCCGTGACGCGGGATTTTGCCGATGTATCGCTGTTCAACGGCAAGCTGTTTACCCTTGAACGCAACGCTTACCAGATCTGCCGCCGCGACGCGCTGACGGCCAAGGTCGAGCGCTGCTGGTCGTTTGCCGATGAAGCCTTGCAGGAACACCGCCGCTATCAAAATCCGTTTGGTCTGACCGAAGCGTTGATTGTCGATGCCGAGGGGGCCTGGGTCGGCACCGACAACAACAACGATGCCCGCGCCGATGGCGAGGTTCGCCCGGTCGTCTGGCGTTTCGCCGCGCCTGAGGGTGGTTGGAGTGCCAAACCGTGACCCAGCAAACGCCGGGAAAGCGCGCCGGCCGGGTGTTCATGGTGCTGGCCTGGTGCGCGGCGCTGTTCCTGGCGACGCGGTTTTTCGGCCAGTGGGAGGATCGGCAGCAAAATCCCAATGTGGTCGTCACCTCGGAGCAGGGCGAAGGTTTTATCGAAGTGAAACTGGCCAGCAACACCCAGGGGCACTTCGTCGCCAGCGGCCAGATCAACGGTCAGCCGGTGGATTTCATGCTCGATACCGGGGCAACCGATGTGGCGATCCCGGCGCAAATGGCCGAACGGCTGAAACTGGAACAAGGCTTCGGGGTGACCCTGAGCACCGCCAACGGTCGTACCGAGGGTTATCGAACCCGCGTCGACCGGCTGCAACTGGGCGACATTGTGCTGCGTGATGTGCGCGCCATCGTCGTGCCAGGCCTGGATGGCAAGCAAGTGCTGCTCGGTATGAGCGCACTGAACAAACTTGAATTTACCCAGCGCGGTGGCACCATGCTGCTGCGCCAGACAACGAACCGATGAGGCCCGCATGAGCGACTCCCTTGATCTCAGCCTGGACGGTGTAGAGCGCCGGTCACTGGCTGACTTCACCGAAAATGCCTACCTCAACTACTCCATGTACGTGATCATGGACCGTGCCTTGCCGCATATCGGCGACGGCCTGAAACCGGTACAGCGGCGCATCATCTATGCGATGAGCGAGTTGGGGCTGGACGCCGATTCCAAGCACAAGAAATCGGCGCGTACCGTCGGTGACGTGCTTGGTAAATTCCACCCGCACGGCGATTCGGCCTGCTACGAAGCCATGGTCCTGATGGCCCAGCCGTTCAGCTACCGCTACACGCTGGTCGACGGCCAGGGTAACTGGGGTGCGCCGGATGATCCCAAGTCCTTCGCCGCCATGCGTTACACCGAGGCGCGGCTGTCGCGTTATTCCGAAGTGCTGCTCAGCGAACTGGGCCAGGGCACGGCGGACTGGGGCCCAAACTTCGACGGTACACTCGATGAGCCGCTGGTGTTGCCGGCACGTTTGCCGAACATCTTGCTCAACGGTACCACCGGCATCGCCGTGGGCATGGCCACCGACGTACCGCCGCACAACCTGCGCGAAGTTGCGACAGCCTGCGTGCGCTTGCTCGATGAACCAAAAGCCACGGTCGAGCAGCTCTGCGAGCACATCCAGGGCCCGGATTACCCGACCGAAGCGGAAATCATCACGCCCCGCGCCGATCTGCTGAAAATGTACGAAACCGGCAAGGGTTCGGTGCGCATGCGCGCCGTGTACCACATCGAAGACGGCGACATCATCGTCACCGCGTTGCCGCATCAGGTCTCGGGCGCCAAGGTGCTGGAGCAGATCGCGGCCATGATGCAGGCCAAACCGTCCAAGGCCCCGCAGATCGCAGACCTGCGCGATGAATCCGACCACGAGAACCCATGCCGGATCGTGATCATTCCGGGCGCGCGGAAAAACTTTGACCACGATGCACTGATGCAACACCTGTTCGCCAGCACCGAGCTGGAGTCGAGCTACCGGGTCAACATCAACATCATCGGCCTGGACGGCAAGCCGCAGCTGAAGAACCTGCGCGCGCTGCTGGTGGAATGGCTGGAATTCCGCGTTCAAACCGTGCGTCGTCGCCTTCAGTTCCGCCTCGACAAGGTCGAGCGTCGCCTGCACCTGTTGGATGGTTTGTTGATTGCCTACCTCAACCTGGATGAAGTGATTCACATCATCCGCACCGAGGAGCACCCGAAGGCCGCGCTGATCGCACGATTTGCCCTGAGCGAAATCCAGGCCGACTACATCCTCGACACCCGTTTGCGTCAGTTGGCGCGACTGGAAGAGATGAAGCTGCGGGCCGAGCAGGATGAATTGCTCAAGGAACAAGCCAAGCTGCAAGCCCTGCTGAGCAGCGAAGCCAAGCTGAAAAAGCTGGTGCGTACCGAACTGATCAAGGACGCCGAAACCTACGGCGACGACCGTCGTTCGCCCATCGTCGAGCGCACCGAAGCCAAGGCCCTGACCGAGCACGATCTGCTGCCGAACGAGAAAGTGACTGTCGTGCTGTCGGAAAAAGGCTGGGTGCGTTCTGCCAAAGGCCACGAGATCGACGCCACCGGACTTTCCTACAAGGCCGGGGATGGTTTCAAGGCATTGGCGCCGGGTCGCTCCAACCAGTTTGCGGTGTTTATCGACTCCACCGGTCGCAGTTATTCGGTGGCCGCCCACACGCTGCCATCGGCCCGTGGCCAGGGCGAGCCGTTGACCGGCCGTCTGACGCCGCCGCCAGGGGCGAGTTTCGAGTGCGTGCTGATGCCGGAAGACGATTCGCTGTACGTGATCGCCTCCGACGCCGGTTACGGCTTCGTGGTCAAGGGTGAAGACCTGCAAGCCAAGAACAAGGCCGGCAAGGCGTTGTTGAGCTTGCCGAACAACTCCAAGGTCATTCTTCCGCGCCCGGTGACGGATCGCGAGAACAATTGGCTGGCCTCGGTGACCACCGAAGGTCGCCTGCTGATCTTCAAGATCAGTGATCTGCCACAATTAGGTAAGGGCAAAGGCAACAAGATCATCGGGATCAACGGTGAGCGTGTGGCCAGTCGCGAAGAATATGTCACGGACATCGCCGTACTGCCGGATGGCGCCACTTTGGTGTTGCAGGCCGGAAAACGTACGTTGTCGCTGAAAGCGGACGACCTCGAACACTACAAAGGTGAGCGTGGGCGTCGTGGTAACAAACTGCCACGTGGCTTCCAGCGGGTCGATGCGCTGCTCGTCGAAAACCTCAATTAAGCGTCCTAGAGCGCTCGATCTGCGATTTAACGCGTAGATCGACGCTTTGGCGCTGGAGTCGGAACGCATATTCACGGATGATATGGCCTTTCAAGCGCCGGCGTGGCCGAGCGTTCTTCATATTTATTGAGTATTTTCACTGTGGTTAGCCTTGTGGCAACCACCTGGATGGGACGATGACTGCTCTGCGCCTTCCTTTTATTTTGATGCTCGCTGGCGTTCTTGGCCTGGCGGGTTGCAGCGTTCACCAACCGGTGTCGCTGTATCAGCTGGACAGCGGAAGTCCGGCCCAGCCTGCGCAAAGCGCGGGCATGGCGGTTCTGCTGGGCCCGGTAACGGTTGCGGATTACCTGCAACGCGAAACCTTGTTGCAGCGACAGCCCGATGGCAGCCTGCAAGCGTCGCCTGACGGTCGTTGGGCGGGAAGCCTGTCTTCCGACATCGATCAGCTGCTGCTGCGTCAGGTAGCGGGTCATCTGGACAGCCAACGCGTGGTGCTGGCGCCTGCGACATTGGGCTTCACACCGGACGTTCAGGTGCTGCTGACGATTACTCGCCTGGACTCGGGCGAATCGCAACCGGCGATCCTGGATGCGCAATGGCGTCTGATTGACCGTCGTGGCCAGGTTCGCGATAACCGCATCATTCATCTGCAAGAGCAGCACGCAGGCGGCACGGCGGCTCAGGTTCAGGCTCAGGGCGTATTGCTGCAGCGTCTGGCCGAGCAGTTGTCGGTGGCGCTCAAACCGCTGGCTAATCAGCCTCCGATCGCTGAAGCGCCGAAGAAGCCTGCTCCGAAGCCTGTTGCACCTGCAGCCGAGCAAGAGAAACAGCCAAAGATCCCGATGGCTTCGCCGATCCGCACCGATATGGAAGTGTTCAGGTTCTAAGCCTGGATTGATTCAACACAAAGCCTGCAGAGATGCGGGCTTTGTTGTTTCTGGAGGTTGGAGATCTCTGCTGCCTGTTCTGGCCTCATCGCGAGTAGGCTCGCTCCCACAGTGGATGTGTGGGAGGCCGATATCTCCTGTGGGAGCGAGCCTGCTCGCGATGGCGTCAGAACAGGCAACAAAAAAGCCCGCAGACGAGTGATCATCTGCGGGCTTCTTCACTTCTGGAGTTTAAGGCTTACGCCCGACGCTCATGCATCCGCGCCAGTTGCCGCTCCAGCATCGACGGATAAGGCTCCATCAACCGCTCCACACAGCATGCACCCTCAGGGCTGGCAATCGGGCGGATCCGTGCACGCTGACGGATCAGCGCGTCGTCACTGATCTTGCGCTCCACCAGCAGCAGGTTGCGGCTGTGTTGCGACAAGGCCAGGGCATCCTGAGCGGCTTCGGTCAGCAGCAGGTCGATCTGGCTCAGGCCGTACAGCTCATCACCCAGCGTCAGGCCCAGCTGCAATTGCAGGGTGATGCCGCTGTCCGCGACTTCAATCTGCAACTGATGGCCCAAGGCTCGCAGCAATTCACCGCAGCAGATCGCGTTGGTCAGGTAGTCGTCGCCGCTGTCTTCGGTGTGGAACAGCATCAGCGTGCTGCCATCGTTCAGGGTGTGCAGTTCGCTCTGATAGAGCGAAGCCGCCTGATCGAGGCAATCGCGATAGCGTTTCAGCAATTCTTCCAGGCGTGTACGAGGCAGGCGACGCAACTGATCCTGAGCGCCCAGTTGCACGGCCAGGACGGCGCTGTGTTGTGGCACGTTCGAGACCACCGGTTTTGCGACCGGTTTCGGTGCAACATCGGCCGATTCATCACGCAAGTCAGCAAACGCATCATCGTCATCGTCGTCCTCAACGGTGCTGACACTGCGCCGCGGTGCAGGCTTGAGGCCGGCCACAGGCTTGCTTTCATCGAAACTCGGATCCCGCAGGTTGCGCACTTCGAAGGTCGGCTCGTTATCGTCGGCCTCTTCGTAATCGCTTTCGTCGTATTCCGGCTCCGGCACAGGTTCCGGCTCGGCCGGCTCCGGCGCGAAGTTGGCGTGCAGCTGACGGGCCAGGTCGCCGATCTCATCCTGACGCTCGGTGGCCGGGGTGTATTCGTCGATATTGCGCAGCCACACGCGCAGTTGCAGCAGCGGCGTGGAGATGTGCCGACCCAGGCGCAGGCTCAAGGCCAGGGACAGGGCCAGCAGAATCGCACTCAAAATGCCCATGCTTTGCAGGCTGATGGTCATCGGCTGCTGGAACTGATCCATGTCCAGGCTGATGCGCAGTTGCCCGGCGGTCACGTCCTGGAAGGTGATCTTGCTCTGGTACATGCCCTCGGCTTCGCCCAACAGGCTGTGCTTGGGGCGTTGACCAGCTTCGGCGAGGATGCGGTTATCCACGCTGTAGATGGCGGCGTGGGCCACCAGCTTGTTTTTGGTCAGGTTGTTGAGCAGCACGTTGAGGCTGAGGATGTCGTTGGACACCAACAGCTCCGTGGCGGAGGTGGCGGTCTGCGTGGTCAGGCTTTCGCCCAGCGCATCGGCCTGCTCATGCATGGCCTGCTTGAACTGCAATCCCATCACGCAGGCGTAGATCACCAGGGCCAGAGCGACCAGGATCACGTTATGGCTGGCGATGCGCAATGCAATCGGTACACGGCGGTGGCGCAGTGCACGGAAGATCAGCAGAAAGAAGTTATCGGTTTTTACTGGCGTGGGCCGGTTCACTTGAGCTCGGCTCTTTTGTCCGTGAAGTTGACGCGCAGTATAGCGACAGGCCCTAGACCGGCAAAGCGCTCACGGTGCCCGATGGTCACTGAAAGTGGGTAGAATGCGGTTTTTTTCCACTTGCGGGGGTGCGCCTTGCGCGAAATCGTCCTGATAAACATCACGGGAGTCGACCGACCGGGTCTGACTGCGGCCATTACCGGCGTTCTGGCCCAGGGTGGTGTGAACATTCTCGACATCGGTCAGGCGGTGATCCACGACACCCTGTCGTTCGGCATCCTGGTTGAAATTCCTGATACCGAGCAAGGCAAGTCGGTGCTCAAGGACATCCTGTTCAAGGGTTACGAGCTCGATCAACAAGTGCGTTTCACCCCGGTGTCCGAAGAGGATTACCAGCAGTGGGTCGGCAACCAGGGCAAAAAGCGCCACATCGTGACGCTATTGACCCGCAAAGTGACCGCCGGGCAACTGCAGGCCGTGAGCTCGATCACCGCCAAATATGGCCTGAACATCGATCACATCGATCGCTTGTCCGGGCGTATGCCGCTGGACACTCCGGCCGACAAGGGCAAGGGCTGCATCGAGTTTTCCGTGCGCGGCGAAGCGGCTGATCCGCAGGCGCTGCGGGCTGAATTCCTCAGCGTCGCCCAGGAACTGAACGTCGACATCGCCTTCCAGGAAGATTCGCTGTTCCGCCGTAACCGTCGCTTGGCAGTGTTTGACATGGACTCGACGCTGATCGAAGCCGAAGTCATCGACGAACTGGCCAAGGTAGCGGGCGTGGGCGAGCAGGTGTCTGAAATCACCGAGCGAGCGATGGCCGGTGAGCTGGATTTCCGCGCAAGCTTCAAGGAGCGCCTGGCCTTGCTCAAGGGGCTGGACGTCAGTGTGCTGGATTCCATCGGTGCTTCGTTGCGGCTGACTGAGGGTGCTGAAACCCTGTTTGCCGAGCTCAAGCGCCTGGGCTACAAGACCGCGATCCTGTCCGGCGGCTTTACCTACTTCGCCAAGCAATTGCAGGCCAAGTTGGGTATCGACTACGTGTTTGCCAACGAGCTGGAAGTGGTCGACGGCAAGGTTACCGGCGTGGCGGTCGAGCCGATTGTCGATGCGCAGCGCAAGGCGGATCTGCTGAAGGAGCTGGCGCACAAGGAAGGTTTGCGCCTGGAGCAGACCATTGCGGTCGGCGACGGTGCCAACGATTTGCCGATGCTGGCAATTGCCGGCCTGGGCGTGGCGTTCCGCGCCAAGCCGTTGGTCAAACAGTCGGCGAAGCAGGCGATTTCCACCCTTGGGCTCGATGGCGTGCTGTATCTGCTGGGCTTTCGGGATCGCGACGGGCAGCTCTGAGCCTTCGATTGTCGGATATGGCCTCTGTGGCGAGGGGGCTTGCCCCCGTTCGCCTGCGCAGCAGTCGTAAATCCAGATGACTCGGTATGTCTGAGGGACGCAGGGGGCCGCTTCGCAGCCCAACGGGGGCAAGCCCCCTCGCCACAGGTATCGGGTTTACCTCAAAGCGACTTCCACAACGAATCGAAATCCTCCTCAGCGCCGCTCACCGCGGCGTTGTCGTTCTTGGTCGCCTCCAGCGAACGATAGGCAAACTGATTGAAGCTGTTGGTGCTCGCCACCCGCCGATCAAGCCCGGCGCGGCGTTCCCGGCCGTTGGTGTTGATCAGCACTTTGCTGCCTTCCTGAAAGGGTAGGCGCGGGGCGAGCAACGTAGCGGGCAGGTCGATGGCGCTGATTTCCGGCAGCAACAGGCCACGCAGATATTGACTGTGGTCGTCCCGCGTTCGCACCAGTTGCAACCCGCAGGGCTCGGCGTAAGGCGCGACCTGCTCGATCCCCATCTGCGTACCACCGCCACGCACCTGACGAATCCAGCGCACCACCGCAATACTCCAGCCTTGATTGGCAGAGTCCTGAATGCCGACCATCTCGCCAGCCTGCAGCTCGGCGGGCACCGCGTTGGGCCACGCCAGACAATAACCGCCGGGACTGTGGTTGATGATCGGCAGGGCGTAGGTCGGAAAGTGCCGATTGCTATCGGCCGCTTCCTGGCTGTCGTCGTTCTGAAGGTGCGGGTATTCAATTTCTTCATAGGGCAGCAAGGTATCGGCGCCGCCGTGGGGGTCGGCGTCGAACGCCTGGTGCCATTGGTCCTTTCCTTGGTTCGTCGGGGACGCTGCCGAGAACTGCGCGAGTCGGGTGCCGGGGTTTTTCAGAATGTCGCTGAATGAACGTTCCCCGCCCAGATAGAAGTGCAGCGCGCTCATGCCCACGCACAGGGTCAAGGTGCCGTGGCCGACGGTGCGTTGAAAACTGCGCTCGGCCGCCTGGCCCCAGGCGGCGTGCAGGTGTTGCAGCGTATCCAGGCTGAGCCCGCTTGGCACGGGCAGCGGTGGTGTGCCGACAGCGCCTTGCAAATGCGCTTCGATGGCGGCGACCAGTGGCTGCGGATCAATCCCCAGCAGACTGTCCTGCTGCTCGGCCCTGAACTTCGAACGATAGCGCGGTCCGGTATCGAGGTCCGGCGCGACGGCAAACAATCCGTCAGCGGGTTGGCCGGGTTGCAACTTAATCCATCGGCTCCAGGGCTCCAGTACCTCGGCGAGCCGGGCGATCTGGTTCTGGCGCAGTTGATTGCAGCGTGAGGCGCCCAGCAGCAGGGCGGTCACGTAAGTCTGTTCGATGCTCAGGGTTTTGGTCTGGCTGGCCAGTTCATCGCGCAGGCTCAGGTGCTGAAGTTTGAGTGCGCAGGCGATCCGATACAGCTGATGCAGTTCCAGCCACAGGCCTTCCGGTACCGGGCAATACAGTTGAGTCGAGCGAATCAGCGGCCCGTTCAGGCAATGGATCGCCCGTTGCAGCGCCTGTGTCAATAGAGGGGCTCTGTCCTTGCTGAAGCGCGGGGTGATGCGCACGACAATCTGTTTGTAACCAATAGCCAAGTGACTTTGCAGGGCCTGGCAGAGGTTGGCGATCTTGCGCGAACGCTCGTCGAGCACAATCGCCTGGTGCAGGAAATGCCGCTCGAGGTGTTTGCAGACGTAATACACCTCGGGTCGCAACAGTTCGAGCAGTTGCAGTCGATTGTCGCTGGGGGTGAGCAGTTGGTTGAGTTCGCTCAAGCCTTGATAGAGCAGGCGAGCGGTTTCACCGATGTTGGCTTTGGGCAGGTTGGCGATCCAGCGCTTGAGGTCGCGTGGCGTCGGTTCACAGAACGACAGGCGCAACTGCGTCGGGATCGGTGCACGTAGCAGCAGGTGAGGGCTGGTCTCATTCATGCCGTGGAAAACTCCAACCGGAAAATGGGCAGTGAATGACCTGACTGTAGCAGTTACGGATGTCGACCGTTTGTCTGTCAGTCGAGTGCCGCCCGGGCGTACTACTAATCTGACACACGTGCGACTGGATACGCACGGTCGTGCGGCCTGCTGCCTACGCAGGGCAGGTCTCTTGTAACTTCAAGGAGATGAGGTTCATGTCTAGATACGTAGTGGCAAATCAATGGGGCGGTAGTTCGGCACCCTGGCATCCGGGCGGAGACTGGACGTTAGGTGCGCGGGACAACCAGAACGTGGTCGCGATCGAGATCAAATCGGGCGATGGCGGGAAGAGCTTCACCGGCACCATGACTTACGCGGGTGAAGGTCCCATTGGCTTCAAGGCTCAGCGCACGGGCCAGAACCAGTACAACGTGGAAAATCAGTGGGGCGGCAACGACGCTCCATGGCATCCGGGTGGCAAGTGGGTCATCGGCGGCCGTGATAATCAGAACGTTGTCGCGTTGAGCGTCACCTCCAATGATGGAGGGAAAAACCTCAGTGGCACCAATACCTACGCCAACGAAGGGCCGATCGGCTTTCGTGGACAGATAGAGTAACGGCGCTACCGAAATGTCCGCCCCTTCGAAGACGTTCGACGGGGCGGATCAGCCAATCAGGCTGTTGGCAGGCCCAGCGCCTGGCCCATTTGTACTGGCGACAGGGCACCGAGCCCCTCAGCCCATTTCACCTGGTCCGGCCCGAACAGTACGACAGCGGTCGAACCCAGCTTGAAGCGACCCAGTTCCGCACCTTTTTCCAGATGGATCGGCGCGCGGGCGGCTTCGTCGTAACGGAAGGTTTTCAGCTCGCGTTTCGGTGGCGTCACCAGCCCAGCCCATACGGTTTCGATCGACGCCACGATCATCGCGCCCACCAGCACCACGGCCATTGGCCCGCGCTCGGTGTCGAAAATGCACGCCACGCGTTCGTTGCGGGCAAACAGTTCCGGCACGTTTTCGGCGGTGGTCTGGTTGACCGAGAAAATCCGCCCCGGGATGTAGACCATCTCGCGCAGGGTGCCTGCCAGCGGCATGTGGACACGGTGGTAGTCTTTCGGCGACAGGTAGATCGTCGCGAAATCGCCGCCCATGAACGGCGCGGCATTGGCAGCATCACCGCCCAGCAATTCCAGCACGCTGAAGCTGTGGCCCTTGGCCTGGAACACGCGACCGTGTTCGATCGGGCCGAGTTGGCTGACTGCACCGTCGGCCGGGCTGAGAATGGCGCCCGGGGTTTCATCGAGCGGGCGAGCGCCGTCTTTCAAAGCGCGGGTGAAGAACGCGTTGAAGTGCTCGTAAGCGGTGAGGTCTTCGACCAGCGCCTGGGACATGTCCACCTGATAGCGCTTGGCGAACCAGGCGGTAAAGGCATTCTTGAACCAGCGCACGCGGCATTCGGCAATGCAGCCGGCCAGTCGCGACAGCAAATGGTGAGGCAGCAGGTATTGGCTGAGGATAAACAAACGCTTATTCATTGACTGTCCTTAAAAACCTTAAATCTCTACGGGCGTATCGGGATGGTTGCCCCATTCGCCCCAGGAACCGGCGTAGCCTTTGACCCGCGGATAACCGAGGGATTTGGCCACCAGATAAGTGAAGCCAGAGCGATGGTGGGTCTGGCAGTGGGTAATGACTTCTTTGTCTTTGGTGATACCGAGTTGTTCCAGGATCTGCGGCATGTCCGTGCGGATGCGCAGGTTGCGCGCCTGATCCATGCCGGCCGTCCATTCGAAATTCACCGCGCCGGGAATGTGCCCGGCCTTGGCTGCCAGGACTTTCTCGCCGGAGTATTCCAGCGGGCCGCGCGCGTCCCAGATCGCCAGGTCGGCGGCACCGAGACGGCTTTGCAGGTATTCGCGGGTGGCGGTCGGTTCGTCGTGCAGGGTCAACGCAACCGGGCCGCCAACGGGGGCCGGGACCTGGATCGACATGGGCATGCCGTCTGCCAGCCAGGCCGTCAGGCCACCGTCGAGATAGTGGTAGTTGCGATGGCCGATGACATCGAGCAGCCAGATAAAGCGCCCGGCCCAGCCGCCGCCTTCGTCGTCATAGACCACGTAGGTCGCATTGGCGTTATGTCCCAATTCACCGAACAACGCTTCGAGTGCCGCTTGCGGCGGCATCAGCCCCGGCGCGGGCGCCTGGCCGAGTTGTGTGCGTTTCGGATCGACAAAGCGCGCACCGGGAATATGCCCTTCGGTATAGCGGGCACTACTGGTCAGGTCCACCAGAATCAGTTCGCGGGACTCAAGGCGAGGGAGCAAGTCGCTCGGCTCGATGACCAGCGCCAAGCCAGAGAAGTCAGACATGTGAGGTCTCCAGAGCACAAAGGGGAGGATTGTAGCGCAGCATTCATTGACCGCGCTGGCTAAAGCTATGGAGTGCCTTTTCAATGCACTGCGCGGTTTTGCCGAAGGCTTGCACGGTGATTTCCGAAAAGGGGCCGCCGCCCTGATCCGCCACAACGACCATGATCACCCGGCCATTGTTGACCAGCGAGCGCAGCAGCAGGTGTTCGCCGCGAAACTGCGCACGCAGGCTGGCGGGTAGCAACGCTGAGAACTGGGCGTTGTTGGCCGGGGTCAATCGCACCTGGGCCTGTTGCGAGAGCAACCGTTGCAGCACGGTGCTCTGACTCACGACCAGGTTCAGCCCCGCCGCTTCCTTCGCCAGCCCGGCTGTTTGATGCGCACGCAAATTGGCGTGGGTGCGGTCTGCCATCAAAATCATCACCCGACGCATGCCACACGCGACCAGTGCGTCCCGGGCCGACGTGGTCAAGTGCATCGCATTGGTGAAGCGGCTCGGCTCGACCAGCAGTTCGGCACATTGTTTACGCCATGCCGTCAGGTCTTCGGTGGTCGGCGCCGGAGCGGGCAACAACCCGGCGTGAATGCGGTTCACGCCCGAGGGCCAGATCAACGCTACGGCAGGGTGCCAGATGTCCGGCATGGCTTGCTGGTGCGCGCTGTTGACGGCTTGTTGATGCAGTTGCTGCTGCACGTCGCTCATCGGCATTTGCAGGTAAAGGCTGGTCAGGTATTGCCAGCGCTCGCTGTGCGGACTGTCCCAGGCCTGTTGCGCCGACAGTGCCAGCCCATTGGCCAGCAACACGGTATTGGCCGGTTGGTTGAGCCAGCGACGCAAAGTCGGATCGTCATCGAGGCGGTTTTGCTGGCGCAACGGATGCTCGCTGTCCCGGGCAATGCGCAGGACTTTGACCAGTTCGCGCTGCTCGTTGAGCAGCAGGCGATAACCTTGCTGTACCCAGATCGGCAGGCGCCAGATGTCCACCAGCGCCTGGCAGATGTCCAGCAGGCGAACGCCGAACAATTGCTTTTCGACTTTGCGCGCTGACTCGCCTTTATGGATGACCCGCAACTCCCACTCTTCGAGCAGTTGCGGATGAGTCAACGCCATCGGCCAGAGCGGTGAGAGAAACAGCAGGCTGCCCCAGTGGATGTCCTGCCAGAGCCGCGCCAGCCGACCGGCGAAAAAGCCGTTGGCCTGTTGGGTCGCGTGCTGGCTGATCATCTGCAGCTGACGCAACGCCACCGGGATCTGGGATTGAGGTTCGGCAGGCAACCGGGCGAGCAGTTCCTCAGTGCGTTTCAGCCCGAGACGATTGATCGCCACCTCAAGGTTTTCCGCCGGCTCGGTCATGCTGCCGTGGGTGTGGCGATTGGCTTCGCGAATCACGCTCAAGGCCAGTGCCGGGCTGTCCTGCAACAAATCGGCGATGTCACGAAGCGAGCTGCGATTATCGGCGAGGGCCTTGCAGACACGGTCGTGACTGTCTTGCGGAACCGGCAGGCGCACGCCGTCGAGAAGCTTTACCCAGCCTTCAAGCGTGGTCGGTTTCGGGGTTGGATTGTTCGTTTCGTTAGCCATGGTTGGACGTGATCATCGTCTGCATTACCTATGCCCCCAGAGGGCTAAATTAGCTTTTCGCTTGAACGGGCTATAGTCTGGCGCAGTTTTGCCGATAAGTAGAAGAAGAGATTTTTTAACTTCCGAATATGACCTTGAACCCGACTCAGTAAGTGCTCTCCTACCTATGGCTAAAATAATCGGCATCATCGTCGTATTCGCGAGCGTGCTCGGCGGATACGTGCTCTCCCACGGCAAGATTGCCGCCCTGATTCAACCTTTCGAGGTGATGATTATCGGTGGTGCGGCCCTCGGTGCATTCCTGCAGGCCAACCCTGGTCACATGTTCAAGCTCGTTCTCAAGAAAGCCTTGGGAATGTTCAGCTCGCGCTTCAGTCACACGTTCTATCTGGAAGTGCTGGGTCTGATTTACGAGATCCTCAACAAAAGCCGCCGCGAAGGCATGATGGCAATCGAAGGCGACATTGAAGACGCCGCCGCGAGCCCTATCTTCGCCAAGTACCCGGCGGTACTGAAAGATGACCGCATGACCGCGTACATCTGCGATTACCTGCGCATCATGTCCTCCGGCAACATGGCTCCCCACGAGCTCGAAGGCCTGTTCGACATGGAGCTGACCAGCCTCAAGGAAGATTTGGATCATCCTTCCCATGCGGTGAACGGCATCGCCGACGCCATGCCCGGTTTCGGTATCGTCGCGGCCGTACTGGGTATCGTGGTGACCATGGCCTCCCTGGGTGAAAGCGACCAGAAAATGATCGGCCTGCACGTGGGGGCGGCACTGGTGGGTACCTTCTTCGGTATTCTCGCCGCCTACGGTTTCTTTGGCCCGTTGGCCCATGCCCTGGCCCACGAAGCCAAGGAAGAACTGAACGTCTACGAAGCCATCAAGGCCTCGCTGGTGGCTTCGGCTTCCGGCATGCCGCCATCGCTGGCGGTGGAGTTCGGCC
This sequence comes from Pseudomonas sp. LBUM1663, assembly GCF_059695905.1. NCBI lineage: Bacteria > Pseudomonadati > Pseudomonadota > Gammaproteobacteria > Pseudomonadales > Pseudomonadaceae > Pseudomonas > Pseudomonas sp. LBUM1663. Next base: position 555,622 of record NZ_CP166792.1, read on the forward strand.
GCAAGGTTCTGTACCCGGCGCACCGTCCTAGCTTCGCTGAGCTGGAACAAGCGGTTCGCGGTCGCTAAGTCATGGAAAATAACCAGCCGATAATCATCAAGCGCGTAAAAAAATACGCGGCCGGGCATCACGGGGGCTCCTGGAAAATAGCCTTCGCTGACTTCGCGACGGCGATGATGGCGTTCTTCCTGGTGCTGTGGCTGCTGTCCACCGCCACGCCGGAACAGAAGATCGCCATCGCCGGTTACTTCAAGGACCCGGTCGGCTTCACCGAAAGCGGCACGCCGTACATCATCGATCTGGGCGGTTCGCCGACCCTGGCGCCAGAGAACACCCTCAACCCCGAGGTGAAGTCCCAGCCGCAGCCCGACCGCGTCACCGTCGATACTGAACAGGTCGAAGGCATGGCCGAACAGGTCGAGAAGGAACGCCTGGAACTGTTGCTGCAAGAATTGCAGAACAAGGTCGATGAAAACCCGCAGCTGCAAAAATTCAAGGACCAGATCCTGTTCGAAATCACACAGGACGGCTTGCGCATCCAGATCATGGACGCGGAAAACCGGCCGATGTTCGACTCAGGCTCAGCACGTCTGAAACCGTATTTCGAAGACATCCTGCTGGCCATGGCCGACACCATCAAAGCGGTGCCGAACAAGGTCAGCATCAGCGGCCACACCGATGCCAAGCCGTACTCAGGCACCGGTGATTTCGGCAACTGGGAACTCTCGGCCAACCGCGCCAACGCCGCTCGCCGTGCGCTGGTCGCTGGCAGCTATCCGGATCAGCAAGTAGCGCGGGTCGTCGGTTATGCCTCGTCGGCGCTGTTCGACCGGGAGAACCCGTTCAACCCGGTCAACCGCCGGATCGACATCGTGGTGCTGACCAAGAAAGCCCAAAAGGCCATTGAAGGTTCGCAAGGTGCTGAACCTGCGCCAGCGCCAGCGCAAGGCCAGGGTGGCCCGGGCGAAGTGCCGGCCACGCCGGTCGATCCGAACGCATTGCCGGCGGATAAACAACCGCTGCCGGCCCATGAGCTTCGCGAGCGTTTGAATATCTTCGAAAACCCGGCACCGAAACCGGCGGAACCGCCGAAGAAGTGACCATGCTGTCGATCACTTTCGTGACGTTACGAAAATGATCGGGATCAGCAAAATAACCCACGAAGAAGCCGACAGTGATGTCGGCTTTTTTGTGCCTGTCATTTCTGAAGTTGGGATTTGCCAGTCATTCGTTTGGGGGGGCGGCGATCTTCGGTGGCGAAATTTCCTTCCTGTTTTAAAGATCGGTCTTACATCTATCCGTTTTTCCCGTTGTTAACGTGCCCGCCAGTTTCGCGAGCACAGACCATGGACGGTTTGGACGTCGCGCTTCATTTCCTCTCTGCTTAAGGAAAAGCGTATTTTCCGGTCGGCCAATACGTCGCACTTCGAACTAAAAATCCCCACTGTTCGCAACGATTTCAAAGTCCTCGCCTTCGACGGGGTCGAGGCCATCAGCGCCTTGTACGCGATCCGCGTTGAGCTGGTCAGCGAACACCCGGATTTCGATCTGGAGAGTCTGCTCAGCCAGCCTGCCTTTCTCCAGTTCGGTCATCACAGTGAAGGCCTTCATGGCCGTATCGAAGACGTATTCGTCGGTGAATCCGGAAAACGCCTGACCCGTTATCACCTGACCCTGGTGCCGGCGCTGCACTACTTGCAGTTCAGCCACAATCAGCGGATTTTTCAGCACCTGACGGTGCCGCAGATCATCGCGCAGGTACTCAAGGGCCACGGCATTCAGGCCGATGCGTTTACCTTCCATGTCAGCACCAGCCCCGAGCGTGAATACTGCACGCAGTATGGGGAAAATGACTTCGAGTTCGTCCAGCGGCTGTGCGCCGAGGACGGCATCGCCTGGCATCACCAGCATTCGCCAGACGGTCATCTGCTGGTGTTCACCGACGACCAGACCTGCTTCCCCAAACTGGGCGAAACCCCTTATCAGCAAGGCTCCGGCATGGTGGCGGAGCACCCGGTGGTCAGCCAGTTTTCCATGCGTTTCAGCACCCGGACCAGCACGGTCACGCGCCGGGACTATGACCTGAAACGGCCGAGCCTGCTGCTGGAGAGCCGCTTCACCGCCGAGTTCAGTCCAGAGCTCGAAGACTATCGCTACCCGGCGTTCATCGAGAACGAAAAACGCGGCAAACAACTCGCGCGCCAGGCCTTGGAGCGCCACCGTGCCGATTACCAGTTAGCCGAGGGCAACAGCGATCAACCGAGCCTGCGCAGTGGTCACTATTTTGACCTGACCGAGCACCCGCGCAAAAGCTGCAACGATTTGTGGTTGCTGGTAAGCCTTCGTCACATTGGGAAACAACCTCAATCACTTGAAGAGGCCATCACCAGCGACGTCAAATCCGAAGACGGTTTTACCCAAGGCTATCGCAACAGCTTCAGCGCCATTCCCTGGGATGTGTTTTATCGGCCACCGATACCCGCACCAAGACCGGCGCTGGTCAGCCAGACCGCTCGTGTCACCGGGCCGGCCGGCGAACAGATTTATTGCGACGAGTTTGGTCGTGTGAAGGTCGAGCTGCCGTGGGATCGTGCCGAACTCAACAGTGAAAAAAGCAGCTGCTGGCTAAGGGTGTCATCGAGTTGGGCGGGTGACAGCTTTGGTGCGGTGACCGTCCCGCGCATCGGCATGGAAGTCGTCATCACTTATCTGGACGGCAATCCTGACAATCCGCTCATTACCGGGTGCGTACCGAACAAGGTCACGTCCGTGCCGTATTCGTTGCCCGAGCACAAAACCAAAACCGTCTTGCGCAGCCACAGCTCCCCGCACACCGGCGGCTACAACGAGCTGTCGCTTGAAGACCGTGCTGGGCAGGAACAAATCTTCCTGCGCGCCCAACGCGACCTTGAGCAACTTGTCCTCAACGACAGCGACACCAAGATAGGCAACGACCGCCGCGAGCAGATCACCCGCGACAGCCACAGCCTGATCAGCAACGACCGTTTCGAACAGGTCGACCGAAACAGCGCCAGCCTGATCAAGGGCGACGAGTTGCACACCACCCAAGGGGTGCGCAACACGGTGATCGGCGGCAATGAACTGATCACCATCACCGGCAATAGCAGCACGACGGCAGAGGGCACTCTGGTGATTCAGGCTGGGCCGCATGCCCATGTCAGCGCGAGCAATGTGGTCATTAATGCCGGAACGAGCTTGACGCTTATGGCCGGTGGTCAGCACATCGTCATTAATTCGAGCGGGATTTTCAGCAGTGTGGCCATTGTCGAGGGTGGTTCGCCGGTCGCGGGCCTGCCCGGGCAGGCGGCACTGTCAGTAGTTCCCCAAGCTGCCGAGGCAGTGGTTATCGACACCCTCCCCATGGAAGCCCTGCTCAAACAGAACATCGTCTTTCGTGAGGCCGATACCGGCATTTGCCCCATATGCGATGCCGCCCTGGAACATCAGGTAACAGAGAGGGTTGAAGCATGACCCCGATCAGCCCGAACAAAGGCCTGCTCCTGCTTGACGGTGCCCAGTATGAGGACGCTTTCGATTGGCTTCACGAGCACTACGGCGCAGACGCTCCTCAATCGCTTTTCAAGGGAACCGCCTACGAGCCGATTGGCGCAGCGGGGCCATTTCTGCTCAATGCCTCACTGAGTAGCGCAGCCTACGCCGCGTGGTGGGGTGGCTCTGACTTGCAACACGGTGTTTGGCTGGCTACTCCACAGAGTGCCCAGCAATGGCTCCCGATCCTGCAACGTCGGTTGCGCATATTTGATGAATACCAGCGAGAGCTATGGCTGCGCCTGGCGGATGGCTCGGTTCTGCGACGCGCCTGGTTGGCCGGAGTGCAATGGCCAGCAGGCTTTTGGTTTGGTGTGGAAAGCGTCTGGCTGCGTCATGGCAACGCGCCGGTGTGCGCTTGGGAAAACGAAGCGCCGGAATTCGACTCAGCGCCGGCCAATAAAGGTCTGGTCGCGCAAATCACCCTGCCTGAGCCGCTTCTGCATGCACTGAGCCTTCCCACCCACCCGGAGAAAAACGCATGAGTGCCCAGAGTAAAGTTCGCGTTGGAACGTGCCCGCTGTTCGCTGCCGTTTTGCCCCTGCGATACGCTCTTGGCCCAACCCTCGCTGTCGATACTGATGCCTACGACTTACCGGCGTTGAGCGGTTCGTTTCCCGAGTTGGGGCCTCGGCATCCTGATTTGACCGCGCACGCGCTTAGCTACACCTCGCGTTTGTTGCGCGACGGTTGGCTCTACGTCTGGGAGAGCAGTCCACCCAAGTTGGTGGAGTATCAGGTCGAAAAAGCTCAGCTCACCCAAACCCCGCGTGCAGGCAGGGTGATCGACACCCGAGCCAAACCCCATCTGTTATTGAGAGCGGGCGACCCTGCCGGATTGGTCTGGTCGCCCATTCGCTGGAGTGAGGCGCAATACGAGGCCACTAGAAAAGACCCATCGGTGCGTCAGCGCATCATGCGCAGTTTTGTGCCGGGCGTTGCGCCGTTCAGTGGCAAGGTCGACACCATCGCCCAACAGATTGGCGAATACACCGATGTGACGAACTATGGTTGGAGCGGGGAGCCCGAAACGGAGCACGCCCCCGACTGGTTGAAAGTGCTCAAACAGATGGGGCGTTGCGAACAGCAGACCTACGCCGTCATTGATGATGCATGGGGCGTGCTACTCGACCTTGCCGCGCTGATGCGTGTGCGTAAAGAAGCGTTCGACAGTTACCAGGAACATCACGCTGAAGAGTGGGCGATGGCCAGTGTCATCAAGTCACTGAGCGAAGGCGACCGCCAACTGAGTGCACAACTGCCGTCTATCACTCGCTATGACGAACTCCAGCGCGCGTGGAAGGATCAGGAGATTCAGAACGACCGGTATACCGCCGACACGCGGCGTCTGGCCCAACTCTGGGTGGCGTGGTTCAACACCCTGCAAGTGGCTGGACCGTCGAGCATGGACACGGCTTGTGGTCATTTCGACATCACCCAGTCGATGGCGCGTGAGGCACTGGAGTTGCATTTCGCGGCGGCTTGCCTCGGGCCGGCCAATACCAGCATCGGCGCTCAGGCCATTACTCTGAATCTGGACGGCAACTCGCCGGGTAAACCCTGGCTGCTTTGGGCTTTGCTCGGATTACCCGCACGGCTTGGCAAAGGCGAAATCAAATACCTCGTCGATCTGGGCGATGCGTTCAACGACAACACGACGGCGTTGCAGGAAGGTGCTAGCAAGCTTGCCAGCGCTTTCGGGTATGCCGATGCAGTGAACAAGACCGCCGACAAATTGAAACAACATAAACCGGCCTCGAGCATTGAGGCCTTGTTTCTGGCCATCGCTCCGGTTGCTGGGTTGCAACTGCATCGGGCACAAAATCCGGCCAGCACCGCCGGGAGCTTGTACATGGCGGCGGTTCTGGCTCGTAGCGACCAGCGCATCCAAACGTTGGGCGTTACCTCACGTCAGCTGGGGGAGTGGTACAGCGACTTGATGGGGACACGCCCAACGGCGCCTGCTCATTTGAGCGTTGCACCGCTGGTCGCGGCTTTGGGGCAGAGCGTGCCGTTCATGCATCTGGTGCCGGCCAGCACCAAATTGCCTCCGTTGCCGGTAAATCTGGCGGCGGGTGTGGATTTGAGTAGCGTGCTGGATCTGAAAGGGACTTGGGACAAAGCGCCGATCAAGGTTTTGGTGACGTTGATGGCAGGGCTGAATTTTTATTGGTCAATGGATCAATTTGCAAGTAAGCCGACAACCAAAGGAGGATTCGGCGCGTTAGGTGCTTTGGTCGGAGTTGGAGCAGCAGGCGCGGCAGTTGCTCAGCGGGTGGCAGAGGTTAACTGGACTTCTGTTGTTAGCCAGAGCGGCAAAAGTTCTATTCCAGCAAGGCTCGCGTTAGTTCGAGCCATGGGAATGGCCGCAGGTGCTGCGTTGGCACAGTCAGCTTTCCTCTGCTTTGATGTGGTGGTCTATGGTTTTGAAGCCTTTGAGGCGTTCCAGGCGGGTGACTTCGACACCTTCTCCGTTAATCTGGGGCTGATCGGGGCTTCAGTAGCGAGTATCAGGCTCCAGGCTCAAGCCTTCCGGGCGCTGCGCGTTGCGCGAGCGGCCGTTATAGCGGGGGATGCGGCGGCTATTTCTAAAGGGATGGATGTCGTGCCTCACTTGGGTGTCAAGCTTTTGGGGCTTGCCGTGGTGATTGTGGGTGGGATCATTGCCCGGCTCTATACGACGGATTCACCGCTGGAAAAATGGGTAAAAAACAGTCATTTCGGTATCCGTCCGGACAGCGTTTGGTCAAATAACTACACCCTGTCAATGGAACGTCTATATCCCATTCTGTTTCCTGTCAGTTTTGAAGTCTTCCGACTGAGAGAGTTGCACCCCTATCAAGGGCAAGTCACCTCCACCTACTTGATGTTGAACCTACCGGGGGAAAACATTCAGATGACGGATGGGATGATTCACTTCAAAGGCCATGAAATCTGGCGCGATACACTCGGATATCACTCCGACCGGGTCAAAAAGGTCGACTGGACAGGTGAAAATTTTGATCGGCATAGTGGCAGCCGGATTACTGTGCAAACTGGCATAACCCCATACCGGCGCGTCTACCATGAAGACGGCGTGCGGGATTTGTGGAGCATTGAGGGCGATTTGATCTATTCGCCGCGTGAAGGACTGACGCTGCCAGCGGTAAAAATCAAGGATTGGGCATGGATATGAATACGCCGGAACAACCGCGCTACAGCGCCGCCCCCACCGTACTGCTCGAAGCGGATAAACCCACCGGTGAACAGCCTATGGAGTTATTTCTTACGGAGGATCATACAGAGGACTATTTAGCGTTATCGGCTGTTGGGGATGCGGGACGAGGGCAACTTACTGGTTTATGTGGCTGGGTTCTCATTGGAAGTTTAGGTATCGGTATTTACAGCTTTATCCAAAGCTCTGAATTGAAAGCTCTTTACATAATGCTTGGAATTGGGCTACCGGTATTCCTCGTGCCTTTCCTTTGGGAAGTCCTCCGTCCCTTGCCTTTGCCTATCCTGTTTAACCGTCGCACCCGCGAAGTGTATTTCGAACACGAAGGTGAACTGCTCCACACTCCTTGGGATGGCATAACCGCCGTGGCTAATGAATACCAGCTAGTTGGAACCCACATTGGTGGCGTGCAAAGCGCCTCACTTGAAATACGCATGCAGCAGTTTGAAACACCAGAAGTTGCATTGATGGTCAGCCTCGGCCCCCCTTTCGGCAAATCATTGGCGATGCAGAAAGGCTTTTGGGAATACATTCGTTCCTATATGAACAACGGCCCGTATTTCGACGAGCAGGGAAATCACAGCGAGTCTGATGCTTTCGTACAAAGCCAACTGGCCGTGCAGCCAAACATGAGCGGCTGGTTCAAGGACACCTTCAACGACATAAAAAAGAAAAGAGCGGAAAGTGGCGGCAAGAACTACTTGGGCGGCAGCGACGTAGTCATGCTTTTTCTTACTTTTCTCTTTTACCCATGGTTTCGGATTCAGGAGCTCACCTACAACCTCGCCAAACGCCGCTCCCGCAAACTGTGGCCGAAAGTTGTCACTGAGCGGCTGAAAGCGAATGGCCCAACCACACGCCTTGTAGATCTGGAAAACGAGCAGGATTATGGCGTACAGAAAGAAGGTTGAACGATCCCCGCGTGAGCGGTAAAAAAATCAAAGAAAGAGGCATTTCCGAGAAAGGTGTAGGACGGCTCCGAGACGCATAAACCGGGTTTCACTTCGCTGGAGGCTCACCTATAGTTTGCTCGTCGCCGACAAATCGGTGATCGACTTTAGCCGGTCGTTACAGATGATGCACAAGCGCCCGTATAATCGTGGCGCTTTTTGCTGCCTGACATCTACGTGTCTATGGTGGCTGTGCGTGGGACACCTTCGGGTGTGCCGGAGTCATCTGTCCGGTCGGCTAACCCGCGTACAGCTACCACCCCAATTCGTTTAGCCGCGAAAGGGTGGGAACTTCACCTATCAGATGAGATTCAAGCCATGCCCAAATACCACCCGCTCCAAGGCAATTTCAGTGTCGGCCCGACGCTATACATCGACACCGAAGCCCGCGCTTCCGATCTTCTCGAAACCGCCGTCCACCGACTCAAAGCCGCACGCAATCTGCTCAACAGCGTCACCTGCCTGTGCGTCAAGGAAGCCGAAGGTCACGACCTGGAGCATTTCGCCAATGCTGCACACATGTTGATCCAGGACGGCTGTGATGCCTTGGATGTACTGGGCTGGACGCTGGAAAAAGCTGCACGCTGAAAATGAAAGCCGCGATGTTCGCGGCTTTTTCTAGGGCTGTGGATACCTGCTTATAAAGTGGGAGGCGCCACTTCAACTCGAAGAACCTGTGTTCCGGTAAGGGCGCTGGCTGACTCCGACGAGCAGCATGGTCCGCATCTCTGCATAACTTGCAACTGCTACAAAGAATCTATACTGTCCCGTGAGTTTTGCGGCAAGACATGATGTCTACTGCTTGAGCTACCCATTTCATGTGATGCCATTCTAGGGAGGAGGGATCTATGACAACAGTTCAGAACCTTTACTCCGCCTTAGACAAGCAGGGCATTTCGAAAAGAAAGCTCGCTCTTCTGCTGCCTGACTGGTGGACAGATGAGGTAGAAGCGTCACCGTCAGGTGTGCAGCAAGCCAAGGTTTATTTGGCCAAAGCATTAAGTCTGCGTATGCGTCCTTTCAGTGAGACGCCTCCTCGGATTGAGTTCGACTTACCGGCAGATAAGCGATTCAAAAAGTCTGCCAAAACCTCTGAAGCAGATGTGAATCTTGCGGTTGCCTTGGCTCGCAGTGCCTCGCGCCTTGCGCTTTCTGCGCTGGATACTCAATTCGTCCCCCCGCCGCCGGATGCTCTGGCGATTCGCGAGTACCTGCTTTCGTCAGGGGCTCCTTGGGTGGGCTTGCCTGCGTTGCTCGACTATTGCTGGAGCATTGGCATCCCTGTCATTCATTTGGCTACGCCTTTGCTCGGTCGAAAAATGGACGGCATTGCCATGGCGATCAATGGCAGGCCATCGATCGTTCTTTCTAACAACCGAAAAAGCGGTTTCTTGCTTTTCCATTTGGCACATGAGCTTGGGCATATCGCCTTGGGGCATGTCGGCGCAAATGGAACGATTGTTGATGATGAAATCAAAAAAGACGATGATCAGGACAAAGACGCCGATGAACTTGCAGCGGACCAGTTCGCTATCCAGTTATTGACTGGGAATGCTCATGGCAATCTAATACTTCAGCACTTGATCAAAGCGCCCGTGCTGGCACGGCAAGCAGTGCAGTATGGGAAAGATCATAAGATCGATCCTACACATATCGTTTTAAATTGTGCCCATAACAACAAGCGACTTTTCCCTTTGTGTGTCTCTGCGGCAAATCTCATTGCTGGAGAAAGCACCGACCAATCATTGGTATCAGACTTTGTTTTTCGGCAGTTGCATGGAAACCTAAAGCACGACAGCGAGCATTTACTGCGGAAGCTTATCGCATAAATGATTCTCCTCACCGACAACGACATATTAGTAAAACTTGCTCAATGTGACTTGATTGATGAGGCTTTGACCGTTTTTCAGTGCGGGCTAGGTGATTGCTACGTTTTAGATAGTGCCAAGCATTCTCTCTACTTAAATGACGTTGAAAAGTGCGTATCCAGGCGTGTCGGTAGCTACCAATCTTACGATCGACTTTGTAATCTCGTCCAGTCATGCCGCGTGCTCGGCGCAGCCGATGAAGATTTGGATTTCATGGATGAACTGCTTCAAATCGACAGCATCGACGATGGAGAGCTTTTGCTGTTGATGCATGCCTTTTCCCTCTACCAAAATCAACAGTCTTACTCATTTACCACAGGCGACAAGCGCGCACTTGTTGGTATCTTGATGTCGGGGTCGGATAGAGCCAAGCAGATACTTTTCCAGCGCGTGGAATGTGTGGAGTCGATCATTCTGAAAGCAATTCGAATATACGGTTTCGCGCATATCAGTACGAAGCTCATACAAGCTCAGGCTCTTGTTGCTGCAGAAAAATATGACAAGGTTCTGAGAATGGCTTTCGGTGCCGGACGTGATGAGCATCACTCCAATATTTGCCTTTCTCAATACCTCGCGCCCGTCGGTCAGTTCATCAAGCCCTGACTTATATGCAAACTAGACAGCCCCCAGAACTGTTAAATATTCAGGAGGGCTGTTCGATGCATGTAACTAATCAGACAAAAAATGGTATCGGTGGACCAGAAGGCTCTTCTACCATCTCAACGCCAAATGTTGCGTGCTGCAACACTTTGGACTTGTCGAACCATGAACATGTGAGCTGAACGCCAATGCCATCTCCCAAATCTTCTTCAACATGTTTAATCGTCATGTTCGGTCCGCCACTTTTAAGTACCACAACGTCGCCTTTTGCAAAACTCGACATCTCCCTGCTCCTTGGATAGTTGAAAAATTATAATGGCTGCCAAGAGATACTAATTCAATGACCCATTCGAAGACCCGGCACCGAAACCGGTGGAGCCGCCGAAGCAGTGATCCACAAAAAAGCCGCGAGATCATCGCGGCTTTTTTGTGCCTGTCAGTAACCGCGACGAATGCGGTTTTTGAGCTGGTCGTGGAACAGGTCGGCATTACTCTTGTAGGTGCCTCGAGCGGATTCACTGAAGGACTCTATTCCTGTCGAGCGCTCCAGCATGGCCTCTTTGCGGTACGCATCGATGAAAAAGTCGAGATCGGTATCACCACTCAACTTCGGCCATTTATCGAGGTACAGCGGCAACGCGCTGGCCCCGATCTTGTAAGAGCAGATCCTGCGATCACTGATGGTCGCTTCACCGATTTCAAACGGCACCCACCAGGACATGGCGGTCTCCTGCGAGACCACCGCCAGCAAGTGTGTGCATTCGGTAATGTTGCGGGTGATGACGGCGGTAATGTCGTCGGTCTGCTGGGATTCTGTGTCCAGCACATCGAGATAGGTCTTGATATTCGCCAGTTTCAGGCGCGCATTGATGGCCATTGCCTGGATGCGGTCGGTGTGGCGGTAGCTGATAAACACTGGCATCAGAAATGTCCCTTGATCGCGAGTTCGCGGTAATAGGCGCCGAGGGCGGTGAGGCGGCAGCCGGTGGAGTGGATGGCGGCGTAGTACATGTGCTCTGCGTCCACCGGTTCGATCAGGCTGTGGCGATTGCACTTTTGCAGCTGGGCGAAGACTTCGCCGTGGTCCGGGTCGAACGATGTTTCGGTGGGTTCGTAGCTGGGGTCGAGTGCAAAGACATGGCTGGGCTCCGGGAACCAGTCCTTGAGTTTGCGCAGGGTCTCTTCGGCGATCAGTGGCGTGACCTCGCGCAAGGGGACAAATTGCGAGACGTTGGTCTTGAACACCGGCCGTTGTTCCCACGCGCCCAACGCATTGTCGACGAATGAATACACGCTGCCGGGAGTGACCTTGCCCAATACGTTGGCGGCTCCGCCGTGCAGCGCTTGCAGCAGCAGATCGGTAAACACGCCGTGGCCGCGACCTTCGAGTGCAACCTGATCTTTTTTGCAGGCCGTGAGAATGGTCATGCCTTCGCCGATGACGCTGCTGCCTCCGCGTAACCCGCGCATCGCGGCGGCTGCGCCGGCCTGGCAGCAGTCGAGGATGATGATTTTGTTCTTGATGTGGGGGGCGTTGTCCGCCCAACTCAATATGTCACTGATGCGAATGCCATCGCCACCCGGTGCAAAGTCCTGAGGAATCAGCAGCCCTTCGTCGATGCTGGTATCGAACTGGCCATGGCCGGCGAAATACAGCAGCGCCACATCACAATCGCCGGAAAACAGGCTTTGGATATGTTGCTTCATGGCCGTCAGCGAAAGGTCATCTTCGGCTGAGTTCAGCACCTTGCTGCTGAAGTTCGGTCGCCCGTTGGCGTGACGCTCCAGCACTGAGGCCATGGCCATCGCGTCGTTATTGCATCCGCTCAACGGGGAGACGTGGGCGTAATGGTTGATCCCGATGAACAATCCCTTGCGCATGGTTCAACCCGCCGCGTGAGTGCGAATGGCACTGATGATGCTGTTGGTGTTCCAGGCGCATTCGGCATGTGCGGCCTGGCGCACTACGGCAGAAATCCGCTCCGCGCCAAAGGGTTTGACCGCAATGATCACCTTGCCCATTCGTTTGGCGATCTCGATTTCCTTGTTGATCCACTTGCTGTAGGTCGAATACATCCCCGCCATGATCAGCACTGCCGAGCAGGGCCGGATTTTGTTTTCGATGGCTTCTTCCAGCTGTTTGTCGGTTTTCGCGCCGATGATCGGGTTGTCCGGCGGCACCGAAAAATTTTTGAACGTGAAGCCGGGTTTAGCGTTGAGCAGCCGCACGAGGTTGTCGTGGGCGTGGGGGTAGTTCCACGAATGGCTGATGAACAAATGGTAGGTTTGCATGGATGTCCCTCGTTATCGCCGGAATGCGAAGAGGGTTTGAATGTATGCACGTGGATGGCCGCAACAAGGTCTGCGCGGTTAAAGAGACGGGTCCTTCAAACAGGCGCGCAAATGCCCTACAGGGATATCTGACGTTTAAAAGGCGGGGGATTTTCAGGTCGCAACGAACAACCCGCCGCCCCGTCTGCATCGGGGCGGCTGGAATGTCTGTTTAGTAGCTGGTTTCGGGCAAACTGGCGATGATCGAGCGATAACTGTTCATCCGCTGCTGCTGCACGCGACCCTCTTCCAGCGCCTTGAGCAAGGCGCAACCCGGCTCGCGGTCGTGCTTGCAGTCGCGGAAGCGGCAAGTGCCAATCAAGTCGTTGAACTCGATGAAACCGGCTTCGACATCGGCGCGGCTGACGTGGCCCAGGCCGAATTCGCGGATGCCCGGGGAGTCGATCAACTCACCGCCACCGGGGAAGTGGAACAACCGCGCGGTCGTGGTGGTGTGGGTGCCCTGGCCGGACAGCTCGGACAGCGGGCCGACACGGGCTTCGACTTCAGGCAACAGGGTGTTGACCAACGAGGATTTGCCGACGCCGGACTGGCCAACGAACACACTGATGTGCCCGTCCAGTTGTGCCTGCAATTGCTCCATGCCGTTGCCGTGGTGCGCCGAGACTTCCAGCACCGGGTAACCCAGCGTGCGGTAAACCGCTAGCAAGGCATTCAGCGCGGGGGCGTTCTGCTCGTCAATCAGGTCGAATTTGTTGAGCAGTAGCAGTGGCCGGATACCGGCGTGCTCAGCAGCCACCAGGTAACGGTCGATCAGGTTCGCGTGAGGCTCGGGCAGCGGGGCGAAGACGATGACAATCATGTCGACGTTGGCCGCAACAGGCTTGAGCTGGCCACGGCTGTCCGGACGGCAGAGTTCGGTTTTACGCGGCAGTTGCGCCACGATCACACCGATGCCCTGGTTGCCGGCACGCCACACCACCTGATCGCCGGTCACCAGCGCAGGCAGGTTGGCGCGCAAATGGCAGCGGAACACCTGGCCCGCTAAATCGCCATCAAGCGCTTCGACTTCGACCTGCACACCGAAGTGCGCGATCACCAGGCCCGTCTGTTCGGGGCCCAGGTCGCCGCCCTCAAGTGCCTCGACAGCCGAGGACTCGCGTTTGGCGGCGCGGGCAGCGCGCTCGCCTTGAATCTTTTCGATGCGCCAGTTTTGACGACGATTGAGTTGGCGTTTGGCCATGGGTGTTCCGTATCAAGAATGCAGCGATTATGTAAAACGGCCGCGAGTTTAGCACGCCCGGGCCTCGCCCTAGGCTAAACTGCGCAGCATTGCCTAGGAGCCGACACATGCAAAACCCGCAGAATCTGATCTGGATCGACCTGGAAATGACCGGTCTGAACCCGGACACCGACGTCATCATCGAAATGGCCACCATCGTCACCGACAGTGACCTGAACACCTTGGCCGAAGGACCGGTCATCGCTATCCACCACAGCGACGAGATCCTCGCCGGTATGGACGAGTGGAACACCCGTCAGCACGGCGGTTCGGGCCTGACCCAACGAGTTCGCGACAGCCGCATCAGCATGGCCGAAGCCGAAGCCGAGACCATCGCCTTCCTGGAACAATGGGTGCCGAAGGGCAAGTCGCCGATCTGTGGCAACAGCATCTGCCAGGACCGTCGCTTCCTTTATACCCACATGAAATCCCTGGAAAGCTTCTTCCACTACCGCAACCTCGACGTGTCGACCCTTAAAGAGCTGGCCGCACGCTGGGCGCCGGACGTGCGCGACAGCTTCAAAAAGGGTAGCACCCACCTGGCTCTGGACGACATCCGCGAATCCATCGCCGAGCTGCAGCACTACCGCAAGCATTTCATCAAGTTTTGATGCAGAGCGGTGAGGGCTTTTGTGGCGAGGGGATTTATCCCCGTTCGGCTGCGCAGCAGTCGTAAACCTGCGAATGCGGTGTGACTGAAAGAATGCAGGGGGAGTGCTGCGCGCTCCGGCGGGAGCAAGCTCCCTCGCCACAGGTTGCGTGTAATGCTTTCTTGCCCTCTTTTGGTGCCGGGACTAAATGGCTAGACTGCGCGCCTTTCTGCAAGGACCGCCACCATGTTGCTGATGCTTTACCTGATCGCCATCACCGCCGAAGCCATGACCGGTGCCCTGTCTGCCGGCCGTCGCGGCATGGACTGGTTTGGTGTGGTGCTGATCGCGTGCATCACGGCGCTCGGCGGCGGTTCGGTGCGTGATGTGTTGCTCGGTCACTATCCGCTGACCTGGGTCAAACACCCGGAATACCTGGTGTTGACCTCGATCGCAGCGATGTTCACCGTCTTCGCTGCACGCTGGATGCGTCACTTGCGCTCGTTGTTTCTGGTGCTTGACGCTGTGGGGCTGGTGGCATTCACCCTGATCGGTTGCATGACGGCCCTGGAAATGGGCCACGGCATGTTGGTGGCCTCGGTCAGTGGCGTGATCACCGGGGTGTTTGGGGGCATCCTGCGCGACATCTTCTGCAACGACATCCCGCTGATCTTCCGCCGCGAACTCTACGCCAGCGTCTCGTTCGCTGCCGCGTGGTGCTACATGCTCTGCATTTACCTGCAATTACCCGGCGAACAGGCGATTCTGATCACGCTGTTTGGCGGCTTCCTGCTGCGGTTGCTGGCGATTCGTTTCCACTGGGAAATGCCGAAGTTCGTTTATAACGACGAAGCCTGACGCTCTGCGTGTTGCTTCAACGCCCACTCGACGTGTTCCCGTACCAGTTCCGACGGATAGTCGCGGCGCGCCTTCAAGGCTTCCAACACCGGAATGCTCGAGGGTGCGTTCCCTAGTCCCACTGCGAGATTGCGCAACCAACGCTCGTAACCGGCACGGCGCAGCGGTGATCCTTCGGTGCTGCTGAGGAACCTGTCCTCATCCCACATGAATAGTTCGGCCAATTCGGCGTTGTCCAGGTTATGCCGTGGCTTGAAGTCGCTTTCGCCGGACGGGCGGGCGAAGCGGTTCCATGGGCAGACGATCTGGCAATCATCGCAACCGAATACCCGATTGCCGATCAACGGCCGCAAGTCTTCGGGGATCGCGCTTTTCAGTTCGATGGTCAGGTAAGAGATGCAGCGCCGGGCGTCCAGCACGTATGGGCCGACGAAGGCGTTGGTCGGGCAAATGTCCAGGCACGCCGTGCAGCGGCCGCAATGTTCGGTGCTGTGCGGTGGATCGACCGGCAGCGGCAGATCGACAAAGAGTTCGCTGAGGAAGAAGTAACTGCCGGCCTTGCGATTCAAGACCAGGGTGTTTTTGCCGATCCAGCCCAGGCCGGCCTTTTCCGCGATGGCCTTTTCCAGCACCGGCGCGCTGTCGACGAAGGCGCGGTAGCCGAACGGCCCGATGACTGCCTGAATTTTTTCTGCCAGTTGTTGCACACGTTTACGGATCAATTTGTGGTAATCGCGGCCCAAGGCATAACGCGATACGTAGGCTTTTTCCGGTTGGGCCAGACGTTTGGCCATTTCGGTGTCGCCCGGCAGGTAGTCCATGCGCAGGGAAACTACCCTCAACGTGCCCGGCACCAGTTCTTCCGGGTGTGAGCGTTTGCTGCCGTGGGCGCCCATGTAGTCCATTTCGCCGTGGTAGCCGGCCGCCAGCCAGCGTTCCAGGTGCTGCTCATGCTCGGCCAGGTCCAGGCCGCTGATGCCGACTTGCTGAAAGCCCAGCTCGCGGCCCCAGTCCTTGATGGATTGGGCGAGGGCGGGCAGGTCTGTAGTAATAGCGGGCATGAGGCGAGAGAAACCGGGCTGAGGTGCGTATAATTCTGCCAGACATCGGAGCCCGAAGACGCATGCCGCACACTAAAGATGATTTACCCGACGCGCTGTACAGCGCCGCGCACGTGCGAGCCCTCGATGCGAACCTGATCGCGGCCGGCACGCCGGGCTTCGAATTGATGCAGCGGGCAGCGCGAGCGACCTGGCGTGCGCTGGTCCGTCAGTGGCCAACGGCGAATGAATTGAGCGTGGTGGCCGGTCACGGCAATAACGCAGGCGACGGGTATCTGGTGGCGGTGCTGGCGCGGCGTGCCGGTTGGCATGTCCGGGTGTTGGCGGCCGGTGATCCCCCGCGTTTGCAGGGCGACGCAGCGCTGGCCCATGCCGAGGCCGTGTCCGAGGGCATTGCGGTTCAAGCCTTCACTGCGCAGTCGGAGTTGCGTGGGATCGTGCTCGACGCCTTGCTCGGCACCGGTTTGACCGGCGAGGTACGAGAGCCCTTTGCCAGTGCGATTGCCGCAATCAATGCCAGTGGCCTGCCGGTGGCGGCGGTGGATATCCCTTCGGGTTTGTGTGCGGATACAGGGCGCATTTTGGGCTCGGTTGTTCGAGCTGATCTGACCGTGACGTTCATTGGCTTGAAGGTGGGATTGTTCACGGGCGACGCGGCGGATGTGGTCGGCAATCTGGTGTTCAACGATTTGCAAGCCAGCGCCGAGTCGTTTGACGAAGTCGACATTGATGCCCTTCGCCTGACAGCCGGTAACTTGCCGCGTCTGGCAGGCCGCGCGCCAACCGCCCATAAAGGCAAATTCGGGCACGTCTTGCTGATCGGCGGTGATCGTGGCTTTGGCGGCGCCATTCTGCTGAGCGCACAAAGTGCCCTGCGCAGTGGTGCGGGCATGGTGTCCGTGGCCACGCGCAGTGAACATGTGCCTGCGGCGTTGGCGAGAATTCCTGAGGCCATGGTGCTGGGCACTTCGTCGGCCAATCAGCTGATGGAACTGCTGCAAAAAGTTTCCGTGCTGGTGGTCGGCCCGGGCCTGGGTCAGGCTGCCTGGGGGCGCAGTCTTTTGTCGGCGGCGGCCAACGCGCCGTTGCCGCAAGTCTGGGATGCCGATGCGTTGAATTTGCTGGCTTCAAGCCATGTGAGCCTGCCCAAGGGTTGTGTGATCACGCCGCATCCGGGCGAAGCGGCGCGGTTGCTGGGGATTAGCGCCGCCGAAGTCCAGGCTGATCGCCCGGCGGCGGCGCATGCATTGAGCAAAAAATATACAGCTGTTGTGATTCTCAAAGGCGCCGGCAGTCTGATCGCCAGCCCCGATGGGCGCCTGTCGTTGTGTCATCAGGGCCATCCGGCAATGGCCACCGCGGGTTTGGGTGATGTGTTGGCCGGTCTGGTCGGCGCATTGATGGCCCAGGCCATGGACGCATTCGACGCCGCCTGCCTGGCGGTCTGGCTGCACGCCAATGCCGGCGCGCAACAAGGTAAATCGGGCCGTGGGCTGGCGGCCAGTGATCTGATCCCAGCCATTCGTCAGTTGTTGGAGGAGCAAGCACCGTGTCTGAAGTAACCCTGTACCTGGCCGATGAAGAGGCGATGACCGCATTTGGCGCACGCATCGCACAAACCACCCAAGGGCACGGTCTGATTTTTCTGGAAGGCGATCTGGGGGCGGGGAAAACCACGCTTTCACGGGGCATCATCCGTGGCCTGGGGCATGTCGGGGCGGTAAAAAGTCCGACGTTCACCCTAGTCGAGCCTTACGAGATCGGCGACATCCGGGCCTTCCATTTCGACCTCTATCGCCTGGTCGACCCGGAAGAGCTGGAGTACCTCGGTATCCGCGACTACTTCGAAGATGACGCGCTGTGCCTGATCGAATGGCCCCAGAAGGGTGCAGGCTTTTTGCCAAAGCCCGACCTGACCATTACCATTAGCCCGCAAGACAGCGGGCGTTCGCTGAAAATTTTGTCCCAAGGCTCGCGTGGCGAGTCGTGGTGTGCCGCTTTGGCATTGGAATCCAATTAAATGATGGGGTCTGGTATGCGCTTTCGCGCGATGGTAGCTGCCGTAGGGATGTTGTTTTTGGCGGTGACCGTCGACGCTGTGGCCGAGACTAAGGTCAACAGCGTTCGTTTGTGGCGGGCGCCGGACAACACGCGGTTGGTGTTCGACCTGACCGGGCCGGTGCAACATAGCGTTTTCACCCTGACCTCCCCGGATCGGCTGGTGATCGATATCAATGGTGCGACCCTCGGCGCCCCCCTGAACGTCAATGCTTCGAATACGCCAATCACCGCCATGCGCTCGGCTCAACGCACGCCGACCGACTTGCGCGTGGTCATCGACCTGAAAAAAGCCGTCACGCCCAAAAGTTTTACCCTGGCGCCGAACGCCCAGTACGGCAATCGTCTGGTGGTCGATCTGTTCGATAACGCCGCCGACGCCGCACCGATTCCGCCGCCGACCAACGTTGCGACGGTCGCGCCGGTTCCAGTCACCCCGATAGACCCGCCGGTCAAGCTGCCGCCCGCTCCGGCTGGCAAGCGCGACATCATCGTGGTCATCGATGCCGGTCACGGCGGCGAAGACCCGGGTGCCTCGGGCTCTCGCGGTCAGCGTGAAAAAGACGTGGTACTGGCCATCGCCCGCGAACTGCAACGCCAGGTCAACGGCATGAAAGGCTTCCGCGCCGAACTGACCCGTACCGGCGACTACTTCATTCCATTACGCGGCCGTACTGAAATCGCCCGCAAAAAAGGCGCCGACTTGTTCGTCTCGATCCACGCCGATGCCGCGCCTTCGGCGGCTGCGTTCGGTGCGTCCGTGTTTGCCCTGTCTGATCGCGGTGCCACCTCGGAGACGGCCCGTTGGCTGGCCGATAGCGAAAACCGTTCCGACTTGATCGGCGGTGCCGGCAACGTCAGCCTCGACGATAAGGACCGCATGCTCGCGGGCGTGCTCCTCGACTTGTCGATGACCGCATCCCTCACGTCCAGCCTGAACGTTGGCCAAAAAGTCTTGAGCAACATCGGTCGCGTCACGCCGCTGCACAAACAGCGCGTGGAGCAGGCCGGGTTCATGGTGTTGAAGTCGCCGGACATCCCGTCGATCCTGGTGGAAACCGGGTTCATCTCCAACGCCAACGAAGCGTCCAAGCTTGCCGCAGCGAACCACCAGCAGGCGCTGGCGCGTTCGATCAGCAGTGGCGTGCGTCAGTTCTTCCAGCAGAACCCGCCACCGGGCACCTATATCGCCTGGCTGCGTGACTCCGGCAAGATCGCTCAAGGCCCGCGCGACCACCGGGTGAGCCCGGGCGAAACGTTGGCGATGATTGCCGTGCGTTACCAAGTGTCTCCGGCCACTTTGCGCAGCGCCAATAACCTGAAAAGCGACGAGCTGAAAATCGGTCAGACCCTGACCATTCCCGGCACAGAACTGGCGTCCAAAGAATGAATCAGGTGCTGTCCAACACGGCTCGCATCGAGCTGCTCAGCCCGCGACTGGCGAACCAGATTGCCGCCGGTGAGGTGGTTGAGCGTCCGGCGTCGGTGATCAAGGAGTTGCTGGAAAACAGCCTCGACTCCGGCGCCCGGCGTATCGATGTCGATGTGGAGCAGGGCGGCGTCAAGCTGTTGCGGGTGCGCGATGACGGCAGCGGCATTTCGGCCGATGACTTGCCGCTGGCCTTGGCGCGACACGCCACCAGCAAGATCCGCAACCTGGAAGACCTCGAGCAGGTCATGAGTCTCGGGTTTCGCGGCGAAGCACTCGCCTCGATCAGCTCCGTGGCACGTCTGACCCTGACGTCCCGTACCAAGGATGCCGATCAGGCCTGGCAAGTCGAGACCGAAGGCCGGGACATGGCGCCTCGTGTGCAGCCGGCGGCCCATCCGGTGGGTACTTCGGTTGAAGTTCGCGACTTGTTCTTCAACACCCCGGCGCGGCGCAAATTCCTCAAGACTGAAAAAACCGAATTCGATCACCTGCAAGAAGTGATCAAGCGCCTGGCGCTGGCGCGTTTTGACGTGGCGTTTCATTTGCGCCACAACGGCAAAACCATCCTCAGCCTGCACGAAGCCCATGACGACGCGGCTCGCGCCCGGCGAGTGGCGGCGATTTGCGGTTCAGGTTTCCTGGAGCAGGCGCTGCCGATCGAAATTGAACGCAATGGCCTGCATTTGTGGGGTTGGGTCGGGTTGCCGACGTTCAACCGCAGCCAGGCGGATTTGCAGTATTTCTTTGTGAACGGCCGTGCCGTGCGTGACAAGCTGGTGGCCCACGCGGTGCGTCAGGCGTATCGCGACGTGCTGTTCAATGGTCGGCATCCGACGTTCGTGCTGTTTTTCGAGGTCGATCCGGCCGGTGTCGACGTCAACGTGCACCCGACCAAACACGAAGTGCGCTTCCGTGACGGGCGCATGGTTCACGACTTCCTCTACGGCACTTTGCACCGCGCCTTGGGCGATGTGCGTCCGGATGATCATCTGGCTGCGCCGGTGGCGACGGCGATTGTTCGGCCGACCGGTATCGATGCGGGTGAGTTCGGTCCCCAGGGCGAAATGCGCCTGGCGGCCAATGCCTTGCTGGAACAACCTCAAGCGCAGCCGTCGTTCAATACGACAGCAGGCTCGGGCGCTGGCGCCGGTTATCAGTATCAATACACGCCGCGTCCTCAGTCCGGCGTGCCAGCGGCTGAAGCCCAGGCGGCGTACCGGGAGTTTTTTGCACCTTTGCCAGAGGCAAATGCCGTCGCGCTCCCGGCCGGGCAGGATGATATTCCTCCATTGGGCTACGCATTGGCGCAGCTCAAAGGCATTTACATTCTCTCGGAAAACGCCCAGGGCTTGGTGCTGGTGGACATGCACGCCGCCCACGAGCGGATCATGTACGAGCGCCTGAAAATCGCCATGGCCAGTGAAGGCCTGAGCGGCCAGCCGCTGTTGGTGCCGGAATCGTTAGCGGTGAGCGAGCGCGAAGGCGATTGCGCCGAAGAAAACGTCGCGTGGTTCCAGCGTCTTGGTTTTGAACTGCAGCGACTGGGCCCGGAAACACTGGCTATTCGGCAGATTCCAGCCTTGCTCAAGCAGGCGGAAGCCAATCGCTTGGTCAGCGATGTGCTGGCCGATCTGATGGAATACGGCACCAGCGACCGCATTCAGGCGCACCTGAACGAACTGCTCGGCACCATGGCCTGCCACGGCGCGATTCGGGCGAACCGGCGCCTGGCGCTGCCGGAAATGAATGGTCTGCTGCGGGACATGGAAAACACCGAGCGCAGCGGTCAATGCAACCATGGCCGACCGACCTGGACCCAATTGGGCCTGGACGATCTGGACAAACTGTTCTTGCGCGGTCGTTGATGAGCCAGCTCCCACCTGCGATTTTCCTGATGGGCCCGACCGCAGCGGGCAAGACTGATCTGGCCATCGAGCTCACCAAGGTCCTGCCTTGCGAGCTGATCAGTGTCGATTCGGCGCTGGTCTATCGCGGTATGGATATCGGCACCGCCAAGCCTTCGAAAGAAACGCTGGCGGAATTCCCGCACCGTTTGATCGATATCCTTGACCCGGCCGAGAGCTATTCGGCGGCTGATTTTCGCCGTGATGCGCTTGAGGCGATGGCCGAGATCACTTCGCGGGGCAAAATTCCGCTGCTTGTAGGCGGCACGATGCTCTACTACAAGGCTTTGGTCGAAGGACTGGCAGAAATGCCGGCGGCCGATCCCGAGGTCCGTGCGCAGATCGAAGAAGAGGCTGCACGCCTTGGCTGGCAAGCCCTGCATGAACAATTGGCACTCGTTGATCCGGTTTCGGCGGCGCGAATTCATCCGAACGATCCGCAGCGAGTCAGTCGAGCGCTGGAAGTTTATCGCGTCAGCGGTCAGAGCATGACCGAGCTGCGACTTAGACAAAGTGCGCAAAGTACTGAAGCAGCCGCTTCGGGACTGCAACAATTGCCCTATACTGTCGCGAACTTGGCCATTGCTCCGGCAAATCGCCAGGTACTGCACGAGCGAATTAAACAAAGATTCACAGTTATGTTGGAACAGGGATTCATTGACGAGGTCGTAGCCCTGCGTAAGCGAAGTGACCTGCATTCCGGGTTGCCGTCTATACGTGCGGTAGGCTACCGACAAGTCTGGGACTACCTGGATGGCAAGCTGACCCAAGCCGAGATGCAGGAGCGTGGAATCATTGCCACGCGCCAATTGGCAAAGCGTCAGTTCACCTGGCTGCGCAGCTGGGCTGATTTACACTGGTTGGACAGCCTGGATTGCGACAATCTGCCGCGCGCCTTGAAATACCTGGGGACCATCTCCATATTGAGCTGAGTCCTTGCAATTGCCGTCTATCCTTGGGGGTGTGACGGCCACAAGTCATCTGTTTACCTATTTTTTATATTGAATCCTTAAAGGAGTGCGGCACATGTCAAAAGGGCATTCGCTACAAGACCCTTACTTGAATACTTTACGTAAAGAGAAAGTTGGGGTGTCCATCTACCTGGTGAACGGGATCAAACTGCAAGGCACGATCGAGTCTTTCGACCAGTTCGTTATCCTGCTGAAGAACACCGTCAGCCAGATGGTTTACAAACACGCTATCTCTACAGTGGTGCCGGTTCGTCCAATTCGTCTGCCTAGCGCAACCGAATCCGAAGCAGGTGACGCTGAGCCAGGTAACGCCTGATAGGAGTCTCCTTTGTTCTTTGAGCGCCACGGTGGTGGTGAGCGAGTAATCCTCGTTCACTTGGATGGACAGGACCCTGAGGCGCGCGAAGATCCGCAGGAGTTTCAGGAGTTGGCTAATTCGGCTGGCGCCGAGACCGTTGCGTTTTTTAACGTGCCGCGTCATCGGCCAACCGCCAAATTCCTGATTGGCAGCGGCAAGGTCGAGGAACTTCGCGACCTGGTCCATGCCGAGAAGGCAGATCTGGTGATCTTCAATCACATCCTCACGCCCAGTCAGGAACGTAACCTCGAACGTGTTTTCGAGTGTCGCGTGATCGACCGCACCGGTCTGATTCTCGATATTTTCGCCCAGCGCGCCCGTACCCATGAAGGCAAGCTCCAGGTAGAACTGGCCCAGCTTGACCACATGAGCACCCGGCTGGTTCGTGGCTGGACTCACCTTGAGCGTCAAGGTGGCGGTATCGGCATGCGTGGCCCGGGTGAAACCCAGCTTGAGACCGACCGTCGCTTGCTGCGGGTTCGCCTGCGACAGATCAAGGGCCGGCTGGAAAAAGTGCGCAGCCAGCGCGAACAGTCGCGACGTGGCCGTATGCGTGCGGATATCCCTACCGTGTCGCTGGTGGGGTATACCAACGCCGGTAAATCCACGCTCTTCAATAATGTGACGAAATCCGACGTGTACGCGGCGGACCAGTTGTTTGCCACGCTGGACCCGACCTTGCGCCGTCTGGAACTGGACGACCTGGGGCCGATTGTCCTGGCTGACACTGTGGGTTTCATTCGCCACTTGCCCCACAAGCTGGTCGAGGCATTTCGGTCTACCCTCGAAGAGTCGAGCAACTCGGACCTGCTGTTGCACGTGATCGATGCGGCCGAACCGGATCGCATGTTGCAGATCGAGCAGGTGATGGTGGTGCTGGGCGAGATTGGTGCCCAGGACTTGCCGATCCTCGAGGTCTATAACAAACTCGATTTGCTTGAAGGCGTTGAGCCACAAATCCAGCGCGACGAAAACGGCAAGCCTCAACGGGTCTGGCTTTCGGCGCGTGATGGCAGTGGTCTGGAATTGCTTGAACAAGCCATTGCCGAGTTGCTGGGCAGTGAGTTGTTTATCGGTACCTTGCGCCTGCCGCAGCGATTCGCTCGACTGCGTGCGCAGTTCTTCGAACTCGGAGCGGTGCAGAAAGAAGAGCACGACGAAGAAGGTGTCAGCTTGCTGGCCGTTCGATTGCCGCGTTCGGAGCTCAATCGGCTGGTCAGCCGTGAAGGCGTAGTGCCGACGGAGTTCATCGAGCAACACACTTTGCAATAAAAGCCTGAGAAAGCGGTTGTGCCGTGGTGACAGGCATTCTGTAGCATTGGTCGGCGCGCCGTGGGTGCGTCTTTGCTTTATCAGATGGAGAGCGCTATGGCTTGGAATGAGCCGGGTGGCAACTCGAATAATCAGGATCCTTGGGGTGGCAAGCGCCGCAATAACGGCGACCGCAAGGGACCACCGGATCTCGACGAGGCCTTCCGAAAGCTGCAGGAAAGCCTGAACGGGTTGTTCGGTGGTGGTAAGAAACGCGGTGATGACGGCGGTGGTTCGGGCAAGAGTGGCGGCTTCGGCGGCCTGCTCGGCATCGGCCTGGTCGTGTTGGCGGCCGTGTGGCTGTACAGCGCGGTCTACGTAGTCGACGAGCAGGAGCAAGCCGTGGTGCTGCGCTTCGGCAAGTACTACGAAACCGTCGGCCCGGGCCTGAACATCTATTTCCCGCCGATCGATCGCAAATACCTGGAAAACGTCACGCGTGAGCGTGCCTATACCAAGCAGGGTCAAATGCTCACTGAAGACGAGAACATCGTCGAAGTGCCGCTGACCGTGCAGTACAAGATCAGCAACCTGCAGGACTTCGTCCTGAGCGTCGATCAGCCGGAAATCAGCCTGCAGCACGCGACCGAAAGTGCCTTGCGCCATGTGGTGGGTTCCACCGCGATGGACCAGGTGCTGACCGAAGGTCGTGAGTTGATGGCCAGCGAGATCAAGGAGCGTCTGCAACGCTTCATGGATACCTATCGCACCGGTATCACCGTCACTCAGGTGAACGTACAGAGCGCAGCGGCACCGCGTGAAGTGCAGGAAGCCTTCGATGACGTGATCCGCGCCCGTGAAGACGAGCAGCGTTCGCGCAACCAGGCCGAAACCTACGCCAACGGCGTCGTGCCGGAAGCCCGTGGTCAGGCCCAGCGTATCCTCGAGGATGCCAACGGCTACCGTGACGAAACCGTCTCGCGCGCCAAGGGTGAGGCCGATCGCTTCACCAAACTGGTGAGCGAGTACCGCAAGGCCCCTGAAGTGACCCGTGAGCGTCTGTACCTGGACACCATGCAGGAAGTCTTCACCAACACCAGCAAGGTGCTCGTGACCGGCAACAAGAATGGCCAGAGCAATCTGCTGTACTTGCCGCTGGACAAGATGGTCGAAAGTGGTCGCAACCCCAGCACTCCGGTGACCGGTGCGGCAGCCACCAGCAATGAAGCGAATGCGCGTGCGGCAGCTGATCTGCAGCAACAGCAAGCACGTACCAGGGAGAGTCGCTGATGAGCAATAAATCGCTGATCGCCCTTATTGTCGGCGTCGTCGTGGCCATCGCTGCCTGGAACTGCTTCTACATCGTGGCTCAGACCGAGCGTGCGGTGCTGCTGCAGTTCGGTCGTGTGGTCCAGACCGATGTTCAGCCGGGCCTGCATGTGAAAGTGCCTTACGTTAACCAGGTGCGCAAATTCGACGCACGCCTGATGACGCTCGATGCACCGACGCAACGCTTCCTGACGCTGGAAAAGAAAGCCGTGATGGTCGATGCCTACGCCAAGTGGCGCGTGAAGGACGCTGAGCGTTACTACACCGCAACCTCCGGCCTCAAGCAGATTGCCGACGAGCGCCTGTCCCGGCGTCTGGAATCGGGCCTGCGTGACCAGTTCGGTAAGCGCACGCTGCACGAAGTGGTTTCCGGTGAACGTGATGCGCTGATGTCCGACATCACCGCCTCGCTGAACAAGATGGCGGAAAAAGAGCTGGGTATCGAAGTGGTCGATGTCCGGGTCAAGGCCATCGACCTGCCGAAGGAAGTGAACCGCAGTGTGTTCGAGCGCATGAGCTCCGAGCGTGAGCGTGAAGCTCGCGAGCACCGCGCCAAGGGTAACGAGCTGGCAGAAGGCATCCGTGCCGACGCCGATCGTCAACGCCGCGTGCTGCTGGCTGAAGCCTATCGTGAATCTGAAGAGGTTCGCGGTGACGGTGATGCCCAGGCCGCTGCGATCTACTCCAAGGCCTACGGCCAGGATCAGGAGTTCTACGGTTTCTACCGTAGCCTGCGCGCCTACCGTGAAAGCTTCGCGAACAAATCCGACGTCATGGTCCTGGACCCAAGCAGCGACTTCTTCCGTTACCTGGAAAAAGCCAAGCCTTGATACGACGTTGACCTGAATCATCCCCCGCCTGGCGGCTAAAGCCTCGGGCGGGGTGATCCTTTGGGAAAACGTGTGTATGATGCGGCAGCCGGGAAATTCCCGGCTTTTTTGCGTCTGCACGTTTGATTGCTGTTTTTAAGCGGGCGCCCGAGTTGAATGACTCGACAGGTTTTTCGAGGAAAGTGGTTGGCGAAGCCGGTTTCAGGCTTTTCGCCACGTTGTTTATGCGCGTGGTTTGCACATGAGCCGACCATTTTCTGCTTCACTCAAGGCTTGCCCAACGGCTGGCCGCCCGGATCATAGGGGAATGGCGTAATGGCAACGGTAGACCGCTGGCTGCTGCCAGATGGCATCGAAGAAGTACTGCCACCAGAGGCGGCGCGCATTGAAGTCGCGCGTCGTCAGGTGTTGGATCTGTTCCAGAGCTGGGGTTACGAGTTTGTCGTGACTCCCCATATCGAGTACCTGGAATCCCTGCTGACCGGCGCGGGCTCGGACCTCGATCTGCGTACCTTCAAGGTCATCGACCCGCAATCGGGCCGGCAGATGGGTTTCCGTGCCGACATCACGCCGCAAGTGGCGCGCATCGATGCGCACACCCTGCGTCGCGAAGGCCCGAGCCGCCTGTGCTATGCCGGCAGCGTACTGCATGCCCAGCCGCGCGCCTTGTCGTCCTCGCGCAGCCCGATCCAGCTGGGCGCCGAGTTGTACGGCGATGCCAGCCCGAGCAGCGACGTGGAAGTCATCAGCCTGATGCTGGCCATGCTGCAACTGGCCGATGTGCCGGATGTGCACATGGACCTCGGTCATGTCGGCATCTACCGCGGCCTGGCCCGTGCAGCCGGTCTGTCCGGTGAAGTTGAACAACAGTTGTTCGATGCATTGCAACGCAAGGCCATCGACGAGGTCATTACCTTGACCAAAGGCTTGCCTGCCGATCTGTCGGGCATGCTGCGTGCGTTGGTCGATCTGTGTGGCGGTCGCGAAGTATTGAGCGCTGCCCGCGAGCGCCTGGCGCATGCGCCGGCGCCGGTTCTGGCGGCGCTGGACGATTTGCTGGCGATTGCCGAGCGTCTGTCCACGCGTTTCCCGGAATTGCCGCTTTACTTCGACCTGGGCGAGTTGCGTGGCTACCACTACCACACCGGTGTGGTGTTCGCTGTGTTTGTACCGGGTGTTGGCCAGTCCATTGCCCAGGGCGGTCGTTACGACGACATCGGCGCCGACTTCGGTCGCGCTCGTCCGGCAACCGGCTTCTCCACCGATTTGAAAACCCTGGTGACCCTGGGGCGTGCTGAGATCGAGCTACCGTCTGGCGGTATCTGGATGCCTGACAGTACGGATGCGGCACTCTGGCAGCAGGTTTGCCAGTTGCGCAGTGAGGGTCAGCGTGTCGTTCAGGCGTTGCCTGGACAACCTTTGGCCGCCGCCCGTGAAGCGGACTGCGACCGGCAATTGATTCAGCAGAACGGGCTTTGGCAAGTATCGCCACTGGCTTCTTGAGTTTTCCTGTCGGCTGCGGCCGGCACCAAGTTTGCGCGAATGAGGACAAGTGTTATGGGTAAGAATGTCGTAGTCCTGGGCACCCAATGGGGTGATGAGGGCAAAGGCAAGATCGTTGATCTGCTGACCGAACATGCTGCCGCCGTAGTGCGCTATCAGGGTGGCCACAACGCGGGTCACACCTTGGTGATCGACGGCGAAAAAACCGTCTTGCACCTGATTCCGTCGGGCGTGCTGCGCGAAGGCGTGCAGTGCCTGATCGGCAACGGCGTGGTGGTTGCACCCGACGCTCTGCTGCGGGAAATCATCAAGCTGGAAGAGAAAGGCGTACCGGTGCGTGAGCGCCTGCGTATCAGCCCGTCCTGCCCGCTGATCCTGTCCTTCCACGTTGCGTTGGACCAGGCTCGTGAAAAGGCCCGTGGCGAGCTGAAGATCGGTACGACCGGTCGCGGCATCGGCCCGGCCTACGAAGACAAGGTTGCGCGTCGTGGCCTGCGTGTTGGCGACCTGCTAAACATGCCGCGCTTTGAAGAAAAGCTGCGTGAACTGGTGGATTACCACAACTTCATGCTGGTGGGTTACTACAAAGAGCCGGCCATCGAGTTCGAAAAGACCCTGGCTGAATGCAAAGAATACGCTGAGCTGCTCAAGCCGCTGATGCTGGACGTGACGGCCGAGCTGCACGACCTGCGTCGCGCCGGCAAAGACATCATGTTTGAAGGCGCCCAAGGTTCGTTGCTGGACATCGACCACGGTACCTACCCGTACGTGACCAGCTCTAACACCACCGCTGGTGGCGTCGCTACCGGTTCGGGTGTTGGTCCGATGTTCTTGGACTACATTCTGGGCATCACCAAGGCTTACACCACTCGGGTAGGTTCGGGTCCTTTCCCGACTGAACTCTTCGACGAAGTCGGTGCGCACCTGGCCAAACAAGGTCACGAGTTCGGTGCGACTACCGGCCGTGCCCGTCGTTGTGGCTGGTTCGACGCCGTTATCCTGCGTCGCGCTATCGACGTGAACAGCATCTCGGGCATCTGCCTGACCAAGCTGGACGTACTCGACGGTCTGGAAACCATCAACATCTGCGTCGGCTACAAAGATGCCGAAGGTAACGCTGTTGCCCCGACTGACGCTGACAGCTACGTGGGCCTGCAGCCTGTGTACGAAGAAGTTCCGGGCTGGACCGAGTCGACCGTGGGTGCCAAAACCCTGGAAGAGTTGCCAGCCAACGCGCGCGCCTACATCAAACGCGTCGAAGCGCTGATCGGTGCGCCGATTGACATTATTTCGACGGGCCCGGACCGCAACGAAACCATCGTTTTGCGTCACCCGTTCGCTTAATAAGTCGTTGATGTAAAACACAAAGGGTCCTTCATTGGACCCTTTGTCGTTTCTGTCTGCCGGACGGCATGACCTTTGCTGTGATGTTGAATAAAAGCATCGCTTCCAGTGCGCCATCAATTTAATGGCGCCAAAGCAGAGGGATTCCAAGTGTCGGCCGTTCTCTCATTGTTACAAAGCCGTTTGTTGCGGCCTGTGTTCGTTACCCTTGGTATCGCCCTTTTGGTGCAGGTGCTGGTGGCTGTTGCCCTGACTCGGAGCACGGTGACTGCGCTTGAAGCCGATTTGGCTGCTCGCCTGGGTGCCGACAGTCAAAAACTGTCTGGCGAACTTGAGCAGGCGGGGCGTGAAGTCACCTCGAGCCTGGACAATCTCTCCACCAGTACCCGCCAGCGACTCACCGCCGGCCTGTCTACGCGATTGAAAGACGAGCAGGTGCAACTGCGTGCGACGTTGGAAAAGGATCTCAAGGATTCGGCCAACGACATGGCGCAACTGCTGGCCTCGGTCGCTCCGCGTGCCATGTGGGACAGCGACGTTCCAACCCTGTCCGAATTCGCCCGCCGGGCCCAGCGCAATCCAAACGTACTGTTCGTGGTCTATGACGACGCGACGGGTCAGCACCTGACGCGCTACCTCAACCGCGAAAACCCGATCAACAAGGCGCTGCTGGAGAAAGGCCAGGGCGAGCGTGCGCTGGACAAGGTGCTGGACGCGGCGAAGAACGATCCGTCGGTCTACTACCTCGAAGCCTCGATCAACCCTAACGGCGTGGAAATCGGCAAGGTCTTGATGGGCGTCTCGACCGCCTCGGTGGAAACCGATCTGGCGGCCCTGGATAAACGTTTTGCGGCGCTGATTGCCAGCGGTGATCAACTGGTCGGCGACAGCCTCAAAGGCGCGGCTGCCGACAGTGCCACGGCGATGCGTGCGCGCCTGACTTCTGCGCAGGCCACGGCTTCTGAAATGAAAGCCAACACCACCAGCACCGTGCAGGAAGCAGCGTCGACATTGCGCTGGCGCATCGGGATGTTCCTGGCGCTGGTCGGTTGCGGTGTGTTGCTGTTGCTTGCGGTGGTGCTGGGCCGTCGCGTGGTCAATCGCTTGAAGATGTTGATCAGCGCCATGGATGATCTGGCGGCAGGCGAGGGCGACCTGACCAAGCGTGTGCAGATCAACAGCAAGGACGAAATTGGCGACATGGCCTCGGCGGTCAACCGCTTTGTGGATAAGTTGCAGCCAATCGTGCGCGAAGCAGGCGATGTCGCTCAGCGAACCGGCGTGGAAATCGGCGCCATGACCCTGCGCAATGCCGGAGCCGATGCGGCGGCGGGCATGCAGCGCGATGAAGTGGCTGAGAGCCTGCGTGCGTTGTCGCAGATGGCGGATGAAGCCCAATCGGAAAGCCACGCCATGCAGGCTGCGTTGCAGCAGGTGGTGGACATTCGTTCGGCCACTGATGAGAACACCCGCACTTCGGCGAAAGTCGGCAGCCTGATCGAGGCATTGGCCGGGCAGGTCGACACCGGATCGAAAGTCATTGAGCGTCTGGCGCAGCAGAGCGAGCAGATTGAGGTGGTGCTGACCGTTATTCACGGGATCGCCGAGCAAACCAACCTGCTGGCACTGAACGCCGCCATCGAAGCGGCGCGTGCCGGCGAAACCGGTCGTGGCTTTGCGGTGGTGGCGGACGAAGTCCGGGCGTTGGCGAGCAAGACCCAAAGTTCCACCGGCGACATCCAGGCGCACATCGTGGCCTTGCAGCAAGGTGCGCGTGAAGCGGTGGCAGCGATCGGCCAGGCCGGGCGTCAGGCCAATGAAGGTTTGCTGGTATTGCGTGACAGCGCAAGGCTGCAGCAGTCGGTGCAGGCATCGGTCGAGCAGGTGCATGCGGCGATTGGGCTGGCGACGCAAGCAGCGGCGCATCAGGCGCAGGGTGCGCAAGCGGTGCGGGGTCGGGTCGAGACCATTCATGCACAGGCTGAGAAAGCGGCTCAGGCGGTGGTGGAAACCACGGCCAGCGGCAAGGTGCTGGATGGGTTGGCGGCGCAACTGAAGGCGAGCCTGGGGCAGTTCCGGGCTTAAATTTGTATTGGCGGGTCTGACGCTATCGCGGGCAAGCCCGCTCCCACAGTGATTTCTGTCGCACACACATTGTGTGCTCACTGAAGAACATTGTGGGAGCGGGCTTGCCCGCGATAGCGGCTTCAGCGGCTCAGATACATTCGCGTCGTAAGAAGATAGACCGGCAACCCCGACACCAAGATCAACAACGCCGCATAAGGCGCCGCCGCCGCAAACTCCACATTCGAGGTATGCGCCCATACCTCCGTCCCCAACGTATTGAGCCCGGTCGGACTCAACAGCAACGTCGCCGTCAGTTCCTTCATCGCATCCAGAAACACCAGCGCAAACGCTGCACCCAGCGCTGGAAAGATGATCGGCAGCGTCACCCGGCAAAACGCGCTGAAAGACGACGCCCCCAGCGTGCGTGCCGCCTCTTCCAGTTGCGGCGCCGCCTTGTTCAGCGCCGTGCGAATCGGCGCCTGCGCCAAGGGCAAAAACAGCAGCGCATAAGCGATCAGCAGCAGTGCCGAAGTCTGGTACAGCACCGGCACGTAATGCAGGGCGAAATACACCAGCGTCAGCGCAATCACCAAGCCTGGCAGCGCGTGGAGCAGATACGGCAAGCGCTCGGCCCAGATCGCCAGTCGGCCTTTGTGCCGCACCACCAGCAGTCCCACCGGCACCGCCAGCACCAGGCACAGCGCGGCACCACCCAGCGACAGCGCCAGGGACGATAGCAGCGCCTCGCTGATCGCTGCCACTGGGAATGCCGCCGACGAACCTACCGCCAGCCAATACGCAAGCATCCCCAGCGGAGTGCCGCTGCCGATAATTGCCAATGCCAGGCAGTAAACCTGTCCGGCGAACGTCCACGACCCCAGTCGAACCTGTTCTGCCTGCCGCGCTGCGCCCTGGCCGGTGCGCACGTGCCGGCCTTTGCCGCGTACTCGCAACTCAAGCCACAACAACACCAGGCAAAGCGCCAGAAGCACCGCCGACAGCATCGCCGCGTTGGCGTTGCTGAATTCCAGTTCGAACTGCTGATAGATCGCGGTGGTAAAGGTTTGCAGGCCGATGATCGACAGGGCGCCGAACTCCACCAGCATGTGCAGGGCGATCAACAGCGAGCCGGCAAGCAGCGACGGCCACAGCAGGGGGAGGGTAATCCTGAAAAATACGCCCCAGCGATTCTGTCCCAGGGTGCGGGCAGACTCCTCCAGGGACGGATCGAGATTGCGCAAGGTCGCTGCGACGGGCAGAAAGATCAGTGGGTACTTCGACAGGGTCATCACCAGGATCGCCCCGCCCAGGCCTTCGAAATGCGCGCTCAGGGATACCCAGGTAAAACTGCTGACGAACGCCGGCACGGCGAACGGCAAGCACAGGATCACGCCCCACAAGCGCCGTCCCGGCAGATTGCTGCGTTCCAGCAGCCAGGCAAGGGATAAGCCGATCACGCCGCAAGCAACCGTCACACCGATCATCAGCGCCAACGTATTGCGCAGCAGCCCGAACACATAGGGCCGCCACAGCAAATGCAGCGCCTCGGCCCAGCCGGCCTGCCAGGTCTTGAGCCCGACATACACCAGCGGTAAAAGGCTGAGCAGCACCAACAGCAAAACCGGCAGCAACAGCCAGATTGACGGCCGCTTGCGCCGTGGCACGTAACCCCCGCGCGAGGCGGGGGCGGATAACGATGCGCTCATCAGTTCAAGCCAACATCACGTTCCAGGTCCAGAGCTTCTTCGGCGTTGCCGAGATCGGCCGGGGTGACTTTCGGCGCCTCCAGTTCGCTGAACGGCTTGAGGCCGCGATCCGATTCCATGCCTTTGTGCAGTGGGTATTCGGCGGTGGTCTGAGTGATCGCGCGCTGGCCTTCTTCACTGGCCATGTAGGCGAGGAATTGCTGGGCTTCTGTTGGATGTTTGCTGGATTTCAACACGGCAGCGCTGGAAACGGTGATCAGCCCGCCGACATCGCCGCCGGTGAAGTAATGCAGTTTCGAATCGAGCTGGCCTTTTTCGCGCTGCAAGGCGAACCAGTAATAGTTGTTCACCAATACGGTGGCGACTTCACCGTTTTCCACCGCCTTCAGCGCCACCATATTGTTGCTGTAAGTCTTGCCGAACGCGCGCAGGCCGGTCAGCCATTCTTCCGCTGCGTCCATGCCGTGGACTTTGATGATTGCCACGGCCTGTTCCTGGAACGCGCCGCTGGTGGGTACGAAACCGACCTTGCCTTGCCATTTCGGATCGGAGAATTCCATCACCGACTTGGGCAGGTCTTTTTCATCGATCAGTTTCGGGTTGAAGGCGACCACACGGACCCGGGCGGTGATGCCGATCCAGGTGCCATTGCCCGCGACGTAGTCTTTTGGCAGAACGGCAAGGGTGGCGGCATCGGTCTGGGCCAGCAGGCCTTGTTCGCCGAGCTTGTTCAGCGGTGGCGATTCTTCGGTGTAGATCACATCGGCGGGGGAGCGATCACCTTCTTCGATGACCTGGCTGGCGAGCTGGTTGCTGCTGCCTTTGCGCACGTTGACGTGAATGCCGGTTTTGGCCTCGAAGGCTTTGGCGATGGCGTCGCCGACTTCCTTGTGTTGGCCGTTGTAGAGGGTCAGGGAAACTGGATCAGCAGCCTGGGTGAGGGGAGTGGCGAGAGCCAGGCCGAGCAGGGTGAAGGTCAGGCCTCGGCGCAGGGTATTTCGAAACATCATTCGCAGGGTTCCTCACTGTCGCATTGCAAAAACTTGAAACAATGATAAACGATATTGGTTCTCAAGTGCGCCTTGCGGGGCGCAGAGGGTTTTGCTAGAGGGGTTGCGATCGATGTGGCGAGGGAGCTTGTCGAATCGTCGCACCGTCCCGTTCGGCTGCGAAGCAGTCGAAAATCTGACAATAAGGTGCCGCCAGGAAGATTGAAGAGGGCTGCTTCGCACCCCAGCGGGAGCAAGCTCCCTCGCCACAGGAGGAGTAATACTTGAAATTTTTGAATGCCAGAAACGCAAAAACCCGCTTTCGCGGGTTTCTGTGAAATTCAAGATCGTGACCTTGAATTTGAATTGGTGCCCAGAAGAAGACTCGAACTTCCACGACCTTGCGGTCACCAGCACCTGAAGCTGGCGTGTCTACCAATTTCACCATCTGGGCATAATCTTCAGCGTCGCCGCTGTTGATGTGGCGCACTATACGGAGAGCGTTTTGATCTGTAAACCCCTGATTTAGATTTAATAAATCAGATGTTTAGAATGCAAAAAACCCGCTTTCGCGGGTTTTTGTGTGAGCCTTGAAATTGATCTAATCTCAAGCTCTAAATTGGTGCCCAGAAGAAGACTCGAACTTCCACGACCTTGCGGTCACCAGCACCTGAAGCTGGCGTGTCTACCAATTTCACCATCTGGGCAGTATCGGCAACGCTAGTGCGTCGTCGATGGCGCGCACTATACGGAGCGTCTTTTTAACTGTAAACCCCTGGCATCAAAAAAACCTGGAAAATTTTACCGACGGCATTTAAATCAGCTTTGCGCTGTCGATATAAGGCTTTAGATGGGCTGTCGCAGTCTGAAATTTCCCGTTTCATTACGCCTATGCCAAACTAACCCGCATATAGACAAGGTGAAAACTCTCTAATGGCCGATTGGCAGTCCCTCGATCCCGAGGCCGCTCGTGAAGCGGAAAAATATGACAACCCTATTCCTAGCCGCGAACTGATCCTTCAGCACCTTGCTGATCGGGGTTCGCCTGCTAACCGCGAGCAGCTGGTGGAAGAGTTTGGTCTGACCACAGAAGACCAGATCGAAGCCCTGCGTCGTCGCCTGCGCGCCATGGAGCGCGATGCTCAACTCATCTATACCCGTCGCGGTACCTATGCGCCGGTGGACAAGCTCGACCTGATCCTCGGTCGCATCAGCGGCCACCGTGACGGCTTCGGCTTCCTGGTCCCGGACGACGGCAGCGACGACCTGTTCATGAGCCCGGCGCAAATGCGCCTGGTGTTCGATGGGGACCGTGCGCTGGCCCGTGTTTCCGGCCTTGACCGTCGCGGTCGCCGCGAAGGCATGATCGTCGAAGTGGTGTCCCGTGCCCACGAAACCATCGTCGGTCGTTACTTCGAAGAGGGCGGTATCGGCTTCGTGGTGGCGGACAATCCGAAGATCCAGCAAGAAGTGCTGGTCACCCCGGGTCGCAATGCCAACGCGCAGATCGGTCAATTCGTCGAAGTGAAGATCACTCACTGGCCGACGCCACGCTTCCAGCCGCAAGGCGACGTGGTCGAAGTCGTGGGCAACTACATGGCGCCGGGCATGGAAATCGATGTCGCCCTCCGCGCGTACGATATCCCGCATGTCTGGCCTGAAGCGGTCTTGAAAGAAGCCGCCAAGCTCAAGCCTGAAGTCGAAGAGAAAGACAAAGAGAAGCGCATCGACCTGCGTCATCTGCCGTTCGTGACCATCGACGGTGAAGACGCGCGCGATTTCGATGACGCGGTTTACTGCGAAGCCAAGCCAGGCAAGCTGCGCCTGTTCTCCGGTGGCTGGAAGTTGTACGTGGCGATCGCCGACGTCTCCAGCTACGTGAAGATTGGTTCGGCCCTGGACAACGAATCCCAGGTTCGCGGCAATTCGGTGTACTTCCCCGAGCGCGTCGTGCCGATGTTGCCCGAGCAACTGTCCAACGGTCTGTGCTCGCTGAACCCGCACGTCGATCGCCTGGCCATGGTTTGCGAGATGACCATCTCCAAATCCGGCGAGATGACCGACTACTGCTTCTATGAGGCGGTCATTCACTCCCACGCCCGCCTGACCTACAACAAGGTCAGCGCGATGCTGGAAACGCCAAAAATCACCGAGGCGCGTCAGCTTCGCGGCGAGTACAACGATGTTCTGCCGCACCTAAAGCAGCTTTACGCACTGTACAAAGTGCTGCTCGGCGCTCGTCACGTGCGTGGCGCGATCGATTTCGAAACTCAGGAAACCCGGATCATCTTCGGGACCGAGCGCAAGATTGCCGAAATCCGTCCGACCGTTCGCAACGATGCGCACAAGCTGATCGAGGAATGCATGCTGGCGGCCAACGTGGCCACGGCTGAATTCCTCAAGAAGCACGAAATCCCTGCGCTGTATCGCGTTCACAACGGCCCGCCACCGGAGCGTCTGGAAAAACTGCGCGCCTTCCTCGGCGAGCTCGGTTTGTCCCTGCACAAAGGCAAGGACGGCCCATCGCCGAAGGATTACCAGGCGTTGCTGGCGAGCATCAAGGACCGTCCGGATTTCCACCTGATCCAGACCGTCATGCTGCGCTCGTTGAGCCAAGCGGTGTACAGCGCCGATAACCAGGGCCACTTCGGCCTGAATTACGAAGCCTATACCCACTTCACCTCGCCGATCCGCCGCTACCCGGACTTGCTCACGCACCGGGCAATCCGCAGCGTCATCCATTCCAAGCAGGACACGCCGCACGTTCGTCGTGCCGGCGCGATGACCATTCCGAAAGCGCGCATCTATCCGTACGACGAAGCGGCGCTGGAACAGCTCGGCGAGCAGTGCTCGATGAGCGAGCGCCGTGCCGACGAAGCGACCCGCGACGTAGTGAACTGGCTCAAATGCGAGTTCATGAAGGACCGCGTTGGCGAATCGTTCCCGGGTGTGATTACCGCCGTGACCGGTTTTGGACTGTTCGTCGAGCTGACCGACATCTACGTCGAAGGCCTGGTGCACGTCACTGCGCTGCCGGGTGATTACTACCACTTCGACCCTGTGCACCACCGCCTCGCCGGTGAACGTACCGGTCGCAGCTTCCGCCTTGGCGACACCGTTGAAGTGCGCGTGATGCGCGTTGACCTCGACGAACGCAAGATCGACTTCGAGATGGCTGAAAAAACCATCAGCGCGCCGATCGGCCGCAAGAAACGCGGGACCGAAAAGACCGAGCCGGCCGCCAAGACAACGGCCAAAACCGCTGCAGAACCGGCCCCGGCTAAAACCGGTCGCCGTCCTGCCAAGGAAAAGGCTGTCGAAGCCTATCGCCCAAGCGATGCTGCGGCGAAAAATGCCGAGCTGCGTAAAAGTCGTGAACTGAAGCAGGCGTTGCTGTCTGAAGCGAAAAGCGGCGGTAAAGCGGCGTCTGGGGGAAAGACCGGACGGTCGGCGCCTGACAAGGCCCCCGGCAGCAAGCCAAGCAAACACCGTAAAGGCCCGCCGAAAGCGGGTTCGGCCCCAGCCAAAAGCGGCGGGGCGCGTAAACCTAAGGCCAAGTCATGAGTCATTTGGAAAAGATCTACGGCGTGCACGCTGTAGAAGCGTTGCTGCGTCACCACCCGAAACGCGTCAAGCAGATCTGGCTGGCTGAAGGCCGCAATGATCCGCGCGTTCAAACGCTGATCGAACTGGCTGCGGAAAATCGCGTAGCCGTCGGCAATGCCGAGCGCCGTGAGCTGGATGCCTGGGTTGAGGGCGTGCACCAGGGCGTCGTGGCGGATGTGAGCCCGAGCCAGGTCTGGGGCGAGGCGATGCTCGACGAGCTGCTTGATCGCACCGAAGGCGCACCGCTGCTGCTGGTGCTCGACGGCGTGACCGATCCGCACAATCTTGGCGCTTGCCTGCGTTCGGCCGATGCGGCCGGTGCGCTGGCGGTGATCGTACCGAAGGACAAGTCAGCCACCCTGACCCCGACGGTACGGAAGGTGGCTTGTGGTGCGGCGGAAGTGATTCCGTTGGTCGCCGTGACCAACCTGGCGCGCACCCTGGAAAAACTCAAGCAACGTGGCTTGTGGGTTGTCGGTACGGCGGGCGAGGCTGAGCAGAGTCTGTATCAGCAAGACATGACCGGTCCGACCATCCTGATCATGGGCGCTGAAGGCAGCGGCATGCGTCGCCTGACTCGCGATCTTTGCGACTATCTGGTGCATTTGCCAATGACTGGCAGCGTCAGCAGTCTCAACGTGTCCGTGGCGACCGGTGTTTGCCTGTTCGAGGCCCAGCGCCAGCGCAGCGTCAAAGCTGCAACGGGCGGCAAAAAGTCTTAAGCCAGTTGTAATCCCTGTGGGGGCGAGCCTGCTCGCGAAAGCGGAGTAACATTCAGCATCAATGTTGAATGTCAGACCCCCTTTGCGGGCAGGCTCGCTCCCACAGTGGTTTGTGTCAGGGCAAAAAATCGCGGTGCGAACGAACTGTTCAAATAATCACCAATTGCCTTGCGCCTCTCCTGTCCCTTCTCTACAATTGCGCCCCTTGCTGTGACGGCAGGCACTGATGTGTCTATCGCAAGCAAGTCCATAAGTGTCATTCACTCCTTGTCTGACCGTTTTTGAACGGCAGGCTACAACCCGTAAGGAGCATTCATGCGTCATTACGAAATCATCTTTTTGGTCCACCCGGATCAAAGCGAGCAAGTCGGCGGCATGGTTGAGCGTTACACCAAGCTGATCGAAGAAGACGGCGGCAAAATCCACCGTCTGGAAGATTGGGGCCGTCGTCAACTGGCCTACGCAATCAACAATGTTCACAAGGCTCACTACGTGATGCTGAACGTTGAGTGCACTGGCAAGGCCCTGGCCGAGCTGGAAGACAACTTCCGCTACAACGATGCAGTGATCCGTAACCTGGTCATCCGTCGCGAAGAAGCCGTTACCGGCCAATCCGAGATGCTCAAGGCTGAAGAAAACCGCAGTGAGCGCCGTGAGCGTCGCGACCGTCCTGAGCACGAAGGCGCTGATAGCGCTGATAGTGATGACAGCGACAACAGCGATAACGCTGACGAGTAATCCACGGACCTTTTAAGGAGCCTATCAAATGGCACGTTTCTTCCGTCGTCGTAAATTCTGCCGCTTCACCGCTGAAGACGTGAAAGAGATCGATTACAAAGATCTCAACACTCTGAAAGCCTACGTATCCGAGACCGGCAAAATCGTTCCAAGCCGCATCACCGGTACCAAAGCTCGTTATCAGCGTCAGCTGGCCACCGCTATCAAGCGCGCCCGCTTCCTGGCCCTGCTGGCCTACACCGACAGCCACGGCCGCTGAGACCGGGCAGTCGACACGTAGCAAAGGATTGAATGCATGCGCGCCTTAGCTGAGTTCATCATGCGCGGCCGTATGCAGGCCACTCTGGTAGTGGCTGGATGCGCAATATTGCCGTTGTTGTATTGGTTGGGTGCTGCCG
Organism: Pseudomonas sp. LBUM1663; assembly: GCF_059695905.1. Lineage (NCBI taxonomy): Bacteria > Pseudomonadati > Pseudomonadota > Gammaproteobacteria > Pseudomonadales > Pseudomonadaceae > Pseudomonas > Pseudomonas sp. LBUM1663. Next base: position 595,113 of record NZ_CP166792.1, read on the forward strand.
CTGGATGCCTTGTGCTCCTGCGGCGCGGATTGAAGGACGCCGTTGGCGTACTTTCTCTGGGACTGCTGCCAGCGTTGATCTGGTGGCTTTACTCCGATGACCCACGGGCACTTCTGGTGCTGCTGGGGTCTTCGAGCCTTGCGTTGGTTTTGCGCGCAAGCGAATCCTGGAACCGCGTGCTGCTGGTCAGCATAGCGATGGGAGTGGTGTTTGCAGTGGTGCTGGGGACAGTTTTTGCTCCCCAAATCGAGATGCTGGCGCAGGCTTTGATAAAAGTCATGCCGTCGCTACTCGGTGATGTCTACCAGAAGTTGTCGGTAGACGAGCAAGCGCATTTTGCGTCCCTGATTGCACCGGTCCTGACTGGCCTGATTGCGGCCTTGTTGCAAATCGTCAGTGTGCTGAGCCTGATTGTCGGGCGCTACTGGCAGGCGTTGTTGTACAACCCGGGTGGTTTTGGTCGCGAGTTTCGCGCCATCCGATTCCCGCTTTTACCAGCGATGTTGCTGCTGGCGTTCATGCTTCTGGGGCCGAACATCGGTCCGCAGATGGCCATGTTGACGCCGTTGTGCAGCGTACCGCTGGTGTTCGCCGGGCTGGCCCTGATTCACGGGCTGGTGGCGCAAAAGCGACTGGCCAGGTTCTGGCTGGTGGGGTTGTACGTCACGCTGTTGCTGTTCATGCAGCTGATCTATCCGTTGCTGGTGGTCTTGGCCATCGTCGACAGCCTGATTGATTTTCGCGGTCGTTCGGCACCGAAAGATGCCGATAGCGCGAACGGTGAAGGTTAAAAGTTAAGAGGATTTTCACATGCAACTGATCCTTCTGGAAAAAGTCACCAACCTGGGCAACCTGGGTGACAAAGTAAACGTTAAGGCTGGTTACGGTCGTAACTACCTGCTGCCTTACGGCAAAGCGACCGCTGCGACCGCTGCCAACCTGGCTGCGTTCGAAGAGCGTCGCGCTGAGCTGGAAAAAGCCGCAGCAGACCGTAAAACGTCGGCTGAAAGCCGTGCCGCCCAACTGGCTGAGCTGGAAGTGACTATCACTGCCACCGCTGGTGACGAAGGCAAGCTGTTCGGTTCGATCGGTACTCACGACATCGCTGATGCACTGACCGCCTCTGGCGTTGAAGTGGCAAAAAGCGAAGTTCGTCTGCCGAACGGCACCATCCGCAACGTAGGCGAATTCGACGTAGCCGTGCACCTGCACGCCGAAGTTGAAGCCACCGTACGCGTTGTCGTGGTAGCAGCTTAAGCAGCACTTGATCGGCTGGCGGCTTGCCCGTCAGACGGTTAACATCGGGCACGATCCTGTTTACAGGTCGTGCCTTTTGTTTTTCTGAAATTCCTAATTCCAAGTGGCCATGAACGATATCTCCGCTCCCGAGCAATACGATCTGCAAACCGCTGCCCTGAAGGTGCCGCCGCATTCCATCGAGGCCGAACAGGCCGTGCTCGGTGGTTTGATGCTGGACAACAACGCCTGGGAACGCGTGTTGGATCAAGTGTCGGACGGCGATTTCTATCGGCATGACCACCGCTTGATCTTCCGTGCGATCGCCAAGCTCGCCGACCAGAACTCCCCCATCGACGTCGTGACCCTTGCCGAGCAATTGGACAAGGAAGGTCAGACCTCGCAGGTCGGTGGCCTCGGTTACCTGGGTGAACTGGCGAAAAACACGCCGTCCGTCGCCAACATCAAAGCCTATGCGCAGATCGTCCGTGCGCGGGCGACCTTGCGACAGCTGATCGGCATTGCTTCCGAAATTGCCGACAGTGCCTTCAACCCGGAAGGGCGCACGGCTGAAGAGATCCTCGACGAAGCCGAACGGCAGATCTTTCAGATCGCCGAGGCGCGGCCGAAAACCGGCGGCCCGGTGAGCGTGAATGACCTGCTGACCAAGGCCATCGACCGCATCGACACCTTGTTCAACACCGACAACGCCATCACCGGCCTGTCCACCGGCTACACCGACCTCGACGGGATGACCAGCGGCCTGCAACCGTCTGACCTGATCATCGTCGCCGGCCGTCCGTCCATGGGTAAAACCACCTTTGCGATGAACCTGGTGGAAAACGCCGTGTTGCGCAGTGACAAGTGCGTTTTGGTTTACTCGCTCGAGATGCCAGGCGAATCGCTGATCATGCGTATGTTGTCGTCCCTGGGCCGTATCGACCAGACCAAGGTCCGTGCCGGTCGCCTGGACGACGACGATTGGCCGCGTCTGACGTCGGCGGTCAATCTGCTGAATGATCGCAAGTTGTTCATCGACGATACGGCCGGTATCAGCCCGTCGGAAATGCGTGCGCGGACCCGGCGTCTGGTGCGCGAGCACGGCGATGTTGCCTTGATCATGATCGACTACCTGCAATTGATGCAGATTCCAGGTTCCGGCGGCGACAATCGGACCAACGAGATTTCCGAAATCTCCCGCTCCTTGAAAGCCTTGGCCAAGGAATTCAACTGCCCGGTGGTGGCGTTGTCCCAGCTCAACCGCTCCCTGGAGCAACGCCCGAACAAGCGCCCGATCAACTCCGACCTCCGGGAATCCGGAGCGATCGAGCAGGATGCTGACGTCATCATGTTCGTGTACCGGGACGAGGTTTATCACCCGGAGACCGAGCACAAAGGCATCGCCGAGATTATCATCGGCAAGCAGCGAAACGGCCCGATCGGCACGTCGCGGCTGGCGTTCATCGGTAAATACACCCGCTTCGAAAACCTCGCGCCGGGCAGCTACAACTTCGACGACGAGTAACGCCCAGGCAGGACGCTTGCCTGTGGCGAGGGAGCTTGCTCCCGCTCGGCTGCGCAGCAGTCGCAAAGCTGAGGAATGCGGTCCGTCTGGAAAAGTTCGGTCGAAGGTTTTGGGGTCGCTTCGCTGCCCAGCGGGAGCAAGCTCCCTCGCCACAAGGGTTGCGCCTGGCCTCTGGATCTTTGCGCGAAACGGGCGCCGCAATTTCCGACCATAGCCGTCGGAATTGGTTATTTTTTGTGCTATATTCCGCGCCCGCGATTTTTCATCTCAACACCGGTCATCGTCATGCAAACAGCCAAGCCGTTATTTGACTATCCCAAGTACTGGGCCGAATGTTTCGGCCCGGCGCCATTCCTGCCGATGAGCAGGGAGGAGATGGATCAGCTTGGCTGGGATTCCTGCGACATCATCATCGTCACCGGTGATGCCTACGTCGATCACCCGTCTTTTGGCATGGCAATCATCGGCCGGCTGCTGGAGTCGCAAGGCTTTCGCGTCGGGATCATTGCCCAGCCAAACTGGCAGTCCAAAGACGACTTCATGAAGCTCGGCGAGCCGAACCTGTTCTTCGGTGTCGCGGCCGGCAACATGGATTCGATGATCAACCGCTACACCGCCGACAAGAAAATCCGCTCCGATGACGCCTACACCCCGGGTGGCCTGGCGGGCAAACGTCCGGACCGCGCGAGCCTGGTTTACAGCCAGCGCTGCAAGGAAGCCTACAATCACGTGCCAATCGTGCTTGGTGGCATCGAAGCTTCCCTGCGCCGCATCGCCCACTACGATTACTGGCAGGACCGGGTGCGCAACTCGATCCTGATCGACGCCTGCGCCGACATCCTGCTTTACGGCAACGCCGAGCGTGCAATTGTCGAGGTCGCTCAGCGTCTGTCCTATGGTCACAAGATCGAAGACATCACCGATGTGCGCGGCACCGCGTTCATCCGTCGTGACACGCCGAAAGACTGGTACGAAGTTGACTCCACGCGTATCGACCGTCCGGGCAAGGTCGACAAGATCATCAACCCCTACGTGAACACCCAGGACACCCAAGCCTGCGCCATCGAGCAGGAAAAGGGGCCGGTCGAGGATCCGAGCGAAGCCAAGGTCGTACAGATCCTGGCCAGCCCGAAAATGACCCGCGACAAAACCGTGATTCGTCTGCCCTCGGTCGAGAAAGTCCGTGGCGACGCGGTTCTGTACGCCCACGCCAACCGCGTGCTTCACCTGGAAACCAACCCGGGCAACGCCCGTGCGCTGGTGCAGAAGCACGGCGAAGTCGACGTCTGGTTCAACCCGCCGCCGATTCCGATGACCACCGAAGAAATGGACTACGTGTTCGGCATGCCCTATGCGCGCATTCCGCACCCGGCGTATGGCAAGGAAAAAATCCCGGCCTACGACATGATCCGCTTCTCGGTGAACATCATGCGTGGTTGCTTCGGTGGCTGCACCTTCTGCTCGATCACCGAGCACGAAGGCCGGATCATCCAGAACCGTTCCGAAGAGTCGATCATTCGCGAAATCGAAGAGATCCGCGACAAGGTCCCAGGCTTCACCGGCGTCATTTCCGACCTCGGCGGCCCGACCGCGAACATGTACCGCATTGCCTGCAAGAGCCCGGAAATCGAATCCGCGTGCCGCAAGCCGTCGTGCGTGTTCCCTGGCATCTGCCCGAACCTGAACACCGACCACTCGTCGCTGATCCAGCTCTATCGCAGTGCCCGTGCCTTGCCGGGTGTGAAGAAGATCCTGATCGCGTCCGGCCTGCGCTATGACCTCGCGGTCGAGTCGCCGGAATACGTCAAAGAACTGGTGACTCACCACGTCGGTGGTTACCTGAAGATCGCCCCGGAACACACCGAGGAAGGTCCGCTCAACCAGATGATGAAACCGGGCATCGGCAGCTATGACAAGTTCAAGCGCATGTTCGAGAAGTACTCCAAGGAAGCCGGGAAAGAGCAGTACCTGATTCCTTACTTCATCGCCGCCCACCCGGGCACCACCGATGAAGACATGATGAACCTGGCCCTTTGGCTCAGGGGCAACGGCTTCCGTGCCGACCAGGTGCAGGCGTTCTACCCGTCGCCGATGGCCACCGCCACCGCGATGTACCATTCGGGCAAGAACCCGCTGCGCAAAGTCACTTACAAAAGTGACGCCGTGACCATCGTCAAGAGCGAAGAGCAGCGTCGCCTGCACAAGGCGTTCTTGCGTTATCACGACCCGAAAGGCTGGCCGATGCTGCGTGAAGCGCTGACCCGCATGGGCCGCGCCGACCTGATCGGGCCGGGCAAGAACCAGTTGATCCCGCTGCATCAGCCGGCGACCGACAGCTACCAGAGTGCCCGGCGCAAGAACTCGACGCCGGCCGGCAGCCATAAAGTGGCTGGGGAAAAGACCACCAAGATCCTGACCCAGCACACAGGCCTGCCACCGCGTGCCAGCGATGGCGGCAATCCGTGGGACAAGCGTGAACAGGCCAAGGCGGCGGCATTCGCCCGCAACCAGCAGGCGGCCAAGGAGCGCAAGGATGCGGCCAAAGGCAAAGGGCCCAAGCCTGCGCGTAAGCCGGTTGTACCGCGCTAAGCCTCGCTGGAGCTGAACAGAACGCCAACCTTCGGGTTGGCGTTTTGCGTTTCTGGGCCACTGAGCGCCGGGTCCCCAGGACGAACCCGCGAAGAGGCCGTTACAGCTACAGCAAATTCTGCCTGACAGCCCCCGGCCGCAACATTTCCGTGCAACTCCTTCCAACCAATTTCCCGCATCGCCCGATTTTGGTGCTGTACTGCCTCAAGCAACCGAAGAAAGCGCCAGCACCGCTGGATGGCATAAGTCTTGCGCGCTTTCCCAATACGCTTAAGGCTCGCAGGAGGCACGCCGTGTCGATTCATGTCGCATTGCACCACGTCACGCATTACCGCTACGACCGCGCCGTCGAGCTCGGTCCGCAAATCGTTCGCCTGCGCCCGGCCGCCCACAGTCGCACGCGGATTCTGTCCTATGCGCTGAAAGTCACCCCCGAGCAGCATTTCATCAACTGGCAGCAGGACCCCCAGGGCAATTACCTGGCGCGGTTGGTGTTCCCGGAGAAAACCGCTGAGCTGCGCATCGAGGTCGATCTGCTGGCGGAAATGGCGGTCTTCAATCCGTTCGACTTCTTCCTCGAGCCCTACGCGGAAAAGATCCCGTTCACCTACGCCGCGGACGAGCGCAAGGAACTGGCGCCGTACCTGGAAACCCTGCCGCTGACGCCGAAGTTCAAGGCCTATCTGGACGGCATCGACCGCACGCCGCTGCCGAGCGTCGATTTCCTGGTGGCGCTCAATCAGCGCCTGAGCGAGGACATCGGCTACCTGATCCGCATGGAGCCGGGGGTGCAAACACCCGAACACACCCTTGAACATGCTTCCGGTTCCTGCCGCGACTCGGCGTGGTTGCTGGTGCAGTTGCTGCGCAACCTCGGGCTGGCGGCGCGTTTCGTCTCCGGCTACCTGATTCAGCTGACCGCCGACGTCAAAAGCCTCGACGGCCCCTCGGGCACGGAAGTGGATTTCACCGACCTGCACGCCTGGTGTGAGGTCTATTTGCCAGGCGCTGGCTGGATCGGCCTGGACGCAACGTCAGGGCTGTTTGCCGGTGAAGGACACATTCCGTTGGCGTGCAGCCCCGATCCGGGCTCTGCGGCACCGATCAGTGGCCTGGTGGAACCGTGCGAGTGTGAATTCACCCACGAAATGTCCGTGGAGCGGATCTGGGAAGCGCCGCGGGTCACCAAGCCCTACACCGAAGACCAGTGGCTGGCGATTCAGGCGCTGGGGCGGCAGATCGATGCCGACCTGCTGGAGGGCGACGTGCGCCTGACCATGGGCGGCGAGCCTACGTTTGTTTCCATCGACGATCCGGACGGTGACGAGTGGAACACCGCTGCACTCGGGCCTGACAAACGTCGCCTGTCCGCCGAGCTGTTCCAGCGCATGCGCAGACACTACGCGCCTAAAGGCCTGGTGCATTTCGGTCAGGGCAAGTGGTACCCCGGCGAGCAACTGCCGCGCTGGTCGCTCAATTGCTATTGGCGCCGCGATGGCGTGCCGATCTGGCACAACAGCGCGCTGATTGCCGATGAACAGGAAGACTACGGCGCCGATGGCGAGCTGGCCGGGCGTTTTCTCTCGAGCGTCGCCGAACGCCTGAAAATTCCGACACGCTTTGTGTTCCCGGCCTACGAAGACAATTTCTATTACCTCTGGCGCGAAGGCACGTTGCCGCTGAACGTCAGCGCCGAAGACTCACGGCTGGAAGAGCCGTTGGAGCGGGCGCGCCTGCGTAAAGTCTTCAGACAGGGGCTGGACAAGGTGATCGGCCAGGTCCTGCCGCTGGCGCGCACTGCCAAGGGTGATCAGTGGCAAAGCGGTCGCTGGTACCTGCGAGACGAGCATTGTCGGCTGGTGCCGGGTGATTCGCCGCTGGGTTATCGCTTGCCGCTGGGTTCGCAGCCCTGGGTTAAAGCGGCTGAGTATCCGTTCATCTACCCGAACGACCCCAACCAGGAATTCCCCGCGCTTCCGGACACTCAGCAGTTGAACAGCCCGGGTACACCGGCCGAAGTGCTCGAGCGCGATCTGGAGGTCGATGAATCCGCCGATTGGCTGACCCGCACCGCGTTCTGCGCCGAGGCTCGGGAAGGGCGCTTGTACCTGTTCATGCCGCCGCTGGAACGGGTCGAGGATTATCTGGAACTGGTCACCGCGATCGAGGCCACGGCGCAGGAACTGCATTGTCCGGTGCTGCTGGAAGGCTACGAGCCTCCGAGCGATCCGCGCCTGAGCAACTTCCGCATCACCCCCGACCCGGGCGTGATCGAGGTCAATGTGCAGCCGTCCGCCACGTGGGATGAGCTGGTCGAGCGCACTGAGTTTCTCTACGAAGAAGCGCGCCAGACCCGACTGACCACCGAGAAATTCATGATCGACGGCCGGCACACCGGCACCGGCGGCGGCAACCATTTCGTACTGGGTGGCGCGACGCCGGCTGACTCACCGTTTCTACGCCGTCCCGACCTGCTGCGCAGCCTGATCAGTTACTGGCATAACCACCCGTCTTTGTCCTACCTGTTTTCCGGATTGTTCATCGGCCCGACGTCCCAGGCGCCGCGTGTCGATGAAGCGCGCAACGATGCGTTGTACGAACTGGAAATTGCTTTCGCTCAGATGCCCGAACCAGGCGAGGAGTGCGCGCCGTGGCTGGTCGACCGGTTGCTGCGTAACTTGCTGATCGACGTGACCGGCAACACGCACCGCGCCGAGTTCTGCATCGACAAGCTCTATTCGCCGGATGGCGCCACGGGCCGCCTTGGATTGCTCGAGTTGCGCGCCTTTGAAATGCCACCGCATGCGCGCATGAGCCTGGCGCAACAGTTGCTGCTGCGGGCGCTGGTGGCGCGGTTCTGGCGCGAGCCGTATGCGCCGCCGAAACTGGCGCGCTGGGGCACTGAGCTGCACGACCGATTCCTGTTGCCGCACTTCATCGAGCAGGATTTCGCGGATGTGATCGTCGATCTCAATGCCGCCGGTTATCCCGTGCGGGCGGAGTGGTTTGCCGCGCATCTGGAATTTCGTTTTCCCAAGGTTGGCGATTACGCGGTCAGCGGCATCGAGCTGGAAGTTCGGCAGGCGTTGGAGCCTTGGCATGTATTGGGTGAAGAGGGCGCGGTCGGCGGCACGGTGCGCTACGTGGATTCGTCCCTGGAGCGCTTGCAGGTCAAGCTCACCGGCCTGGCGCCGCAGCGTTATTTGCTGACGTGCAACGGTGTTCCCGTGCCGTTGCAGCCGACTGGCCGCGTCGGCGAGTTTGTTGCCGGCGTGCGTTTCCGCGCCTGGCAACCGGCCAACTGCCTGCAACCGACCATCCCGGTCCACGCGCCGTTGGTGTTCGACTTGCTCGACACCTGGATGCAGCGCTCGCTGGGGGGGTGTCAGTACCACGTCGCCCATCCGGGCGGGCGTAATTACGACAGCTTGCCGGTGAATGCCAATGAGGCCGAGAGCCGACGGATGGCGCGTTTCTTCCGCATCGGACACAGCCCGGGGAAACTTCCGATACCGATTCTGGAAATTAATGACGAGCTGCCGATGACGCTCGATTTACGACGTTTCTAAACCGTACACGACGCTCGGATTTTTCGTCTATCCGGGCGTCATGAGCCTGCGTTAGTCTGACCGTTCTTTGCTGTCTGCCGAGCTTTCCATGCCTGACCTGCTTGACCGCTACCCGCTGACGGCGGGCACTTATCACGAACTGCTCGACGACAGCGGCGCCGTGCGCCCGCACTGGCGCCGGTTGTTCGACCAATTGCAACGCAGCACGCCAGCGCAATTGGTGCAGCGTCAGGCCCTGTTGACCCGGCAGATCCAGGAAAACGGCGTGACCTACAACGTCTACGCCGACCCCAAGGGCGCGGATCGGCCGTGGGAACTTGACCTGCTGCCGCATGTGATTGCCGCTGATGAATGGCAGCAGTTATCGGCCGGGATCGCCCAACGCGCACGGCTGTTGAACGCTGTATTGGCTGACCTCTACGGCCCACAGCGGTTGATTGCCGAAGGGCTGCTGCCGGCTGAACTGGTGTTCGGTCACAACAACTTCCTCTGGCCTTGTCAGGGCATTACGCCGCCGGACGGGGCCTTTCTGCATTTGTATGCCGTCGATCTGGCGCGTACGCCGGACGGCCGCTGGTGGGTGACGGCGGATCGGACTCAAGCGCCTTCCGGTGCCGGTTATGCGCTGGAAAACCGCACCATCGTGTCCCGGGCCTTTCCCGAGTTGTACCGCGACCTGAAGGTACAACACCTGGCCGGATTCTTCCGCACGCTTCAGGAAACCCTCGCCCGTCAGGCGCCAACCGATGATGACGTGCCGCTGATCGTGTTGCTGACACCGGGGCGTTTCAACGAAAGTTATTTCGAACATTTGTACCTGGCACGCCAGCTCGGTTATCCGCTGGTAGAAGGCGGCGACCTGACGGTGCGCGATGCCACGGTCTACCTGAAGACCCTCAGTGGCCTGCGCCGGGTTCACGCGATTATGCGTCGGCTCGACGACGACTTCTGCGATCCGCTGGAGTTGCGTACCGATTCGGCACTCGGTGTGCCGGGTTTGCTTGAAGCTGTGCGGCAGGGGCGCGTATTGGTGGCGAATGCCCTCGGCAGCGGCGTACTGGAATCGCCGGGGTTGCTGGGCTTTCTGCCGAAGATCAACCAATTCCTGTTCGGCGAAGAACTCATCCTGCCGTCCATCGCAACGTGGTGGTGTGGCGAAGCGCCGGTACTGGCCCAGGCGTTGGAGAAACTGCCGGAATTGCTGATCAAACCCGCTTTCCCATCGCAAAGCTTCGCCCCTGTGTTTGGCCGCGATCTGAGTGAAAAACAGCGTCAGGCCCTGGCCGAGCGCATGCAAGCACGGCCTTATGCCTATGTTGCGCAAGAGTTGGCGCAATTGTCCCAGGCACCGATCTGGCAGGCCGAGGACGGTCAACTGCAACCGCGAGCCATCGGGATGCGTGTGTATGCGGTGGCCAGTCAAGACGGTTATCGGGTGTTGCCGGGCGGATTGACCCGAGTGGCTGCCGAAGCGGATGCGGAAGTGGTGTCGATGCAACGCGGCGGTGCGAGCAAGGACACTTGGGTGTTGGGGGATCGTCCTCCCAGCGGCGAGCAATGGAAAACCCAGCGCACGATCGGTGTGCATGACCTGGTTAGACGCGATCCGTACCTGCCGTCGCGGGTGGTCGAGAACCTGTTCTGGTTTGGCCGCTATTGCGAACGGTGTGATGACAGCGCGCGATTGCTGCGGATCATGCTGGCACGCTACATCGACGGCGATGACCCGCAGGCCCTGGAAGCGGCGGTCGACCTCGGCGAGCGACTGAATCTGTTGCCAGACGAAGGTGAGTTGCCCGAGCGGCTGTTGGCTGCACTACTCGGCGATGATTGGCCCTTCAGCCTGCGCTCCAACCTGCAGCGCATGCAGTGGGCTGCCTCGCAAGTGCGTGGCAAGCTCTCGCGGGAAAACTGGCAGGCGCTGGTGGAATTGCAGCGCGAAGCCATGGAGCTGGAAACCGAAGAGCCGGATTTCGGCGAGTTGCTGGATTTCCTGAACCGCTTGGTGATGTCCCTGGCGGCGCTGTCCGGTTTTGCCTTGGATGACATGACACGGGATGAAGGCTGGCGTTTTCTGATGATCGGTCGGCGGATCGAGCGCTTGCAGTTTCTCAGCGGCAGCCTCGCGGCGTTTCTGCGTGGTGCTGGTGCTTTCGATCAGGCCGGGCTGGAATGGCTGCTGGAGCTGGGCAACAGCAGCATCACCTATCGCTCGCGCTACCTGGCGGTGGCGCAGTTGATTCCGGTGCTCGACCTATTGCTGCTCGATGAGCAAAACCCGCATGCGGTGCTGTTCCAGCTGAAACTGGTGACCCGCACTTTGAAGCGTTTGAACGATGATTTTGGCGTGCCTCGCGAAGCGGGTCTGCCGCAACTGGTGGAGCGCCTGGCGCGTTTCGATCTGGGCTGCCTGGAGAACTCGCTGTTCGGCGACGCCAGCGTTCGCGCCGCCATCAACGGTCTGGCCGATTTGCTGCAAGAGATCGCCGATGCCAGCGGGCAAGTGTCGGATCGTCTGGCCCTGCGCCATTTCGCCCATGTCGATGATGTCAGCCAGCGCACGGTGTCCGTCTGATGAGCGCCCGTTACCAGATTCTCCACGACACCCATTATCACTACGACAGCCCGGTGTCCCTGGCCCAGCAACTCGCGCACCTGTGGCCACGGGCCTGTGCCTGGCAGCGCTGCACCGAGCAGCACTTGCAGATCAGTCCCGAACCGACCTCGCGCCGGGATGAGCTGGATGTGTTTGGCAATCCGCTGACTCGGTTGGCGTTTGAGCGGCCGCACGATGAATTGCTGGTCAACGCCCGGCTCACCGTCGAGGTGCTGGCCCGGCCAACGCTGGATTTCAATCAATCCACCGCGTGGGAAGAAACCCGCAACGCGCTGACCTACAGCAGTCAGCCGCTTTCTGCAGCGTTGCTGGAAGCGTGCCGTTACCGGTTCGAATCGCCCTATGTGCATTTGAAGCGCAACTTTGTCGAATTTTCGGAAAGCTGTTTTCCATCGGGACAGCCTTTGTTGCTGGGCGTACAGGCCTTGATGGAGAAGATTTTCAGCGAGTTCACCTTCGACGCCGAGGCGACGCAAGTGGCCACGCCATTGGTGGAAGTGCTGGAGCGTCGGCGTGGTGTCTGTCAGGACTTCGCTCACCTGATGCTCGCGTGTGTGCGTTCGCGTGGTTTGGCGGCGCGGTACATCAGCGGCTATCTGCTGACCCAGCCACCACCGGGCCAGCCACGGATGATTGGCGCCGATGCGTCCCATGCCTGGGTTTCAGTGTTTTGCCCGGCGCTCGGTTGGGTGGATTTTGATCCGACCAACAATGTGCAACCCGCGCTCGAACACATCACCCTGGCCTGGGGCCGTGATTTTTCCGATGTTTCGCCGTTGCGTGGGGTGATTCTGGGGGGCGGCAGTCATGATCCCGAAGTCCGCGTCACCGTGATGCCATTGGAGTAGCAATGATCTCCTGTGGGAGCGAGCCTGCTCGCGATTACGGTGTGTCAGTCGGTACTAATGTTGAAGACACACCGCAATCGCGAGCAGGCTCGCTCCCACAGGGGCTGTGCAGTTATTTAGGGATGGGGTATTTCAGATTGGCCTGTGAGGGTCAGCAAGGAACTGCTGACCCTGGACACAGATCCGGTGGGCCTGATCAGATCATCGGGCCCTGAGGGTCTCAGGCGTCGGGCGCCTGATCTTTCGGTGCTTCAGTTTCGTCTGTAGCCACTTCGCCTTCGGCATCCGGGTTCAGTGCTGCTGCTTCTTCTTCAGCTGTAGCTTTCTTGCGCTGAAGCTTTTCCTCTTTCTTCTGCTCCTTGGCCAAGTCTCTCTGACGTTTGGCGAAGGAATAATTAGGTTTAGCCATGGGCGATCCTCTGGGGTCGAAGGTGAGGTTGAGCGGCGCATATTCTGCCCTGTATCGGGACCGAGCCGTTAGCTGGGTTTTTGCTCTGTCCATTTGGGCACCACTGTCGGCTGCCAAGCGTCCAGCACATCGATCAGGGTTTGCGGCGATTCGCTCACTTGCAGCATGTCACGGTGCGCTTCGCGAACGAAGCCTTCGCCGACGATATGATCAAGAAAACCGGTCAATTTGCTGTAGAAACCGTTCACTTCCAGCAACCCGAGCGGTTTGCCGTGGTAGCCGAGCTGGCCCCAGGTCCAGACTTCGAACAGTTCTTCCAGGGTGCCGAGTCCACCGGGCAGCGCAATGAAGGCGTCGCTGAGCTCAGCCATCCGAGCCTTGCGCGCATGCATGCCGTCGACCACTTCCAGACGAGTCAGGCCGCTGTGGCCGATTTCCTTGTCTTTCAGGCTTTGCGGAATGATCCCGATCACTTCGCCGCCGGCCGCCAGTGCCGCATCGGCGACGATGCCCATCAGCCCGACGGCGCCGCCGCCATAGACCAGGGTCAGCTTGCGCTCGGCCAGTGCACGCCCGAGGGCGACAGCCGCTTCACGATAAGCCGGGTGGGTGCCGGTGCTGGCACCGCAAAATACACAAACGGACGCTAAAGACATGCCTTACTCCACGGTCAGGATGGCCACAGAGTAAAGGCAGGCGGGCGGCGCTCCAAGGTCTAAACTTCGCGTTCAGGTGTTTCGTAGGTGCCGCTGGAGCCACAGGCATAAGCGGCGAGCAAACTGCGCAACAGGCTGTTAAAGGACATGACAGGCGCTCCAGATGAGGGATGACGGCCTGATGATAGGGCCGGGCCAGACGTCTGGCTGGTAGATTGTTTCGATAGGTGTCATAGCCCGAAAGTTGTATACAATTTTTGATTCAGGTCATAGGAACTTGCGAAGTTTTCAGGCAGTCTTCTGTCCATTCGCACTTTTGTTAACCCTGCCTTGGAGATTCACCATGTTTGCCAAACTTGTTGCGGTATCCCTGCTGACACTGGCCAGCAGCCAACTGATGGCTGCCGAATGCAAGGTCACTGTCGACTCCACTGACCAGATGTCCTTCGATACCAAGGACATCGCCATCGACAAGAGCTGCAAGACCTTCACCGTGGAATTGAAGCACTCCGGCAGCCTGCCGAAAAATGTCATGGGGCATAACTGGGTGCTGAGCAAAACTGCTGATATGCAGCCGATCGCAACTGACGGCCTGGCTGCCGGTATCGACAAGAACTACTTGAAAGAAGGTGATACACGCATCATTGCCCACACCAAAATCATTGGTGCTGGCGAAACCGATTCGGTGACCTTTGACGTATCGAAACTGGCAGCTGGCGAAAGCTACGGCTTTTTCTGCTCGTTCCCGGGCCACATCTCGATGATGAAAGGTACGGTTACCCTGAAGTAATCGATTCGAGTACATAAAAAAGCGTCCCGATTGGGACGCTTTTTTTGTGCCTGACATTTGACCGCGTCATCGTTCATCGCTAACAGGCTCGCTCCCACAGGTACTGCGTAGTCCTTGTGGGAGCTAGCCTGCTAGCGATGACGTCGGTCCAGACGCCGCCTTACTTATGGCGCAAACGGCATCACCCGCTTGTGATGCGTCTTCTTATACGTATCGCAAATAATCTTGAACGCTTCCTCTCGCACCGGCTTTCCGTGCAGGAACGCGTCAATTTCGGCGTAGGTCACGCCGTGGGACGCTTCGTCCGGTTTGCCCGGTGACAGGTCTTCAAGGTCGGCAGTCGGGATTTTTTCCACCAGCGATTCCGGCGCGCCGAAACTGCGGGCGATGTCCCGGACCTGGTTTTTCACCAAGCCACTCAACGGGGCCAGGTCGCAAGCACCATCACCAAACTTGGTGAAGAAACCCATCACCGCTTCCGCCGCGTGGTCGGTACCGATCACCAGACCCTGTGCGGCGCCGGCGATGGTGTATTGGGCGACCATGCGCATCCGCGCCTTGGTGTTGCCAAGCACGAAATCCACCGAGACCGCATGCTTGCCTTCGAAGGCCGCCACTTCATTGGCCAGGGATTTGACCGCCGGACCGATGTTCACAGTGTGACGTTCGTCCGGGGCGATGAAATCCACCGAGGCTTGGGCATCGTGTTCATCGAACTGGGTTTCGTAAGGCAGGCGCACGGCGATGAACTTGTAGCTTTTGTCGCTGGTTTGCTCGCGCAACTCACGCATGGCGCGTTGGGCCAGGAGGCCGGCGGTCAGCGAATCGACGCCGCCGCTGATGCCGAGCACCAGGGTCTTGAGCCCGGAATTGACCAGGCAATCCTGAATGAAGCTGACCCGCCGGGCGACTTCGGCCTCGAGGGCGGCGTGGTCGGCGAATGGCGGCTGAACCTTGAGCTGCTCAGCAATCTCACGCTGTACGGCTTGCATGAATTCACTCCTTGCTAGTGGTGCCAGATGTGCTGGAAGGGGCGGCAGGTACTTTGAAAACGTGTCGCAAATAGGCGACGAAATTTGGGTCTTTGCAGTGAGTCTTGCCAGGCTCATCGGAAATCTTTGCCACGGGCTGGCCGTTGCAGGCCGCCATTTTAAGCACGATGCTCATCGGTTCGACACCCGGAATATCGCACGTCAGGTTGGTGCCGATACCGAAGCTGACATTAATCCGACCGCGCAACGCCCGGAATATTTCCAGGGATTTGGGCAGCGTCAGGCTGTCGGAGAACGTCAGGGTCTTGCTCATCGGGTCGATGCCCAGCTTTTGATAGTGGGCGATCGCCTTTTCTGCCCAGATCACCGGATCGCCGGAGTCATGGCGCAGGCCGTCGAAGAGCTTGGCAAAGAACAGGTCGAAGTCGTTGAGGAAGGCATCCATGGTGATGCAGTCGGTCAGGGCGATCCCCAGCAGGCCCCGGTACTCGCGGACCCAGCAATCGAGTGCGGCAATCTGGCTGTCGATCAGCCGTGGACCGAGTTGCTGGTGCGCCATGATCCATTCGTGGGCCATGGTGCCCAAAGGCTTCATGTCCAGCTCCCGTGAAAGGTGCACGTTACTGGTGCCGACGAAACGCCCGGGGAAATCGTGCTTGAGCACATTCACCACTTCTTCCTGCACACGGAACGAGAAGCGACGGCGTGTACCGAAATCGGCTACCTGCAATTCGGACAATTCGTCTGCACTGGCGTTGGCGGTGAGCCAGTCGAACTTGCGATAGAGCTGCTCACGGGCCTGCTCCAGCACGACTTCGCGGTAGCGATAACGATTGCGCACTTCGCTGACGATGGACAGCAACGGCACTTCAAACAGGATCACGTGCAGCCACGGCCCGCGCAGGCGGATGAACAGCTCGCCGTTTTCGATACCCGAGTGGACGTAACGCAGGTTGAAGCGGAACAGCCCGAGAAAACGCAGGAAATCCGGCTTCATGAAACTGATGCGTTCCATGAAGCTCAACTGGTCGGCACTCAGGCTCAACTCGGCCAGACGTTCGATCTGAAAGCGTATTTCAGCCAGATACGGGCGCAAATCCTCGCTGTTACGGCAACGAAACTCCCATTCGACTTCCACATTCGGGTAGTTGTGCAGCACCGCCTGCATCATCGTCAGTTTGTAGAAGTCGGTGTCGAGCAGGTTCTGCACGATGCGATCGCCAAACACGCTCTCGCTCATAACGGGGTTCTCCAGGCTTGCCGCGGCCCGTGGTCGCGACGTTTCAGCTGTTTCTATGAATGGGCTAGTGGCGCATATCAGAGGCAGTTATTGCCAGCGATTTTTTAGACAGTGCATATCCTTGTGGCGAGGGAGCTTGCTCCCGCTGGGGTGCGAAGCGCCCCCAATACAGGACTGCTGCGCAGTCCAACGGGAGCAAGCTCCCTCGCCACAAGGATTAGCCGGGGCTTCAAATCTACGGTGCAGCCGGGCTATCAATCTGCTCCAGCATCCACTTCACAAAATCCCGTACCTTTGGCACTTCCGCCGAATGCTCGGGGTAGGCCAGGTAATAAGCATCGGTGCTGGGCATCGCGTGCTGCCAGGGTATGACCAATTTGCCGTCGGCCAATTCCTCTTCCACCAGAAAACGTGGCAGCAGTGCTACGCCGCAGCCAACCTGGGCGGCGCGGATGCACATATAGAACGTTTCGAAGCGCGGGCCGTGGTAGCTGTGTTCGGTGTGGTAGCCCTGACTGTCGAACCAGTCATGCCAGGCTTGGGGCCGCGAGGCGTTTTGCAGCAGGACGAGGTCGGCGAGCTGCGTAGGGTCGGTGAACGGCGTGTCCGGCAGACTGCCCGGCGCACAGACGGGCACCAGCTCCTCGCCAAACAGCTTCAGGCATTCGGTGCCGGGCCGCGAGCCCTGGCCGAAGTAGAACGCCAGGTCGCTGCGACCTTGCAGCAAATCGTCGGCTTCCTGCTCGCTGCACAGGTCCAGATGGATCGAGGGATGGCGCAGGCGCCAACCTTTCAGGCGTGGCACCAGCCAGCGCGCGCCGAAGGTCGGCGGCGTCGAAACCCGCAAGACTTCGGTTTCACCGCCGTAGGAGCGCAGGTAATGGGTCGACATCTCGACCTGCGTGAGGATTTTTCGTACTTCCACCAGGTACAAATCTCCGGCCGGGGTCATTTGCAGGCGTCGGCGCACCCGGCGGAACAACAAGTGCTGCAACAACTCTTCGAGTTGCGCGACCTGTTTGCTGACAGCGCTCTGGGTCAGGTTCAGCTCTTCGGCGGCCCGGGTGAAGCTCAAATGCCGGGTCACGGCCTCGAAACACTGCAGCGCGGTGATCGACGGCAAATAGCGTTTATTCAGCATGGACGGTCCTTTTTCTTGTTTCTTTTACTGCCAGCAATTCAAAGCATGAATAAACGGAATGATATCTCTCTTAAAGGTCGTTTGTTGGGTAACCTCCGGGGAGCTAAAACTACAGGTCTGATCAGCCGTGAATATCCGGCTGCACGTTTTCTGTTTTTGCTCGAGGAGTGACCCATGGTTGCCGCATTGCTTGATCGTCTTGGTGTGAACCCGGCCCTGTACCAGAACGGCAAAGTGCCGGTGCATTCGCCGATCGATGGCAGCCGGATCGCTGCCGTGAACTGGGAAGGCGCCGCTGAAGTCGAACAGCACATCAGTCGTGCAGATCATGCGTTCGAATTGTGGCGCAAGGTCCCGGCCCCGCGCCGCGGCGAGCTGGTGCGCCAACTGGGCGACATCCTGCGCGAATACAAGGCCGACCTCGGCGAGCTGGTGTCCTGGGAAGCGGGCAAGATCACTCAGGAAGGCCTGGGTGAAGTTCAGGAAATGATCGATATCTGCGATTTCGCGGTCGGCCTGTCCCGTCAGCTGTACGGCTTGACCATCGCCTCCGAGCGTCCTGGCCACCACATGCGCGAAACCTGGCATCCGCTGGGCGTCGTCGGCGTCATCAGCGCCTTCAACTTCCCGGTTGCGGTCTGGGCCTGGAACACCACGCTGGCGCTGGTCTGCGGCAACCCGGTGATCTGGAAACCGTCCGAGAAAACCCCGCTGACCGCACTGGCCTGCCAGGCGCTGTTCGACCGCGTCCTGAAGAACTTCAGCGACGCACCTCCACACCTGAGCCAAGTGATCATCGGCGGCCGCGATGCCGGCGAAGCGCTGGTCGATGACCCGCGTGTCGCGCTGATCAGCGCCACCGGCAGCACCCGCATGGGCCGCGAAGTGGCACCGAAAATCGCCGCACGTTTCGCTCGCAGCATTCTGGAACTGGGCGGCAACAACGCCATGATCCTCGCCCCAAGCGCCGACCTGGACATGGCCGTTCGCGCCATCCTGTTCAGCGCCGTCGGCACCGCCGGTCAGCGTTGCACCACGTTGCGTCGCCTGATTGCCCATGAGTCGGTGAAGGAAGAAATCGTCACCCGCCTCAAGGCTGCCTATTCCAAGGTCCGCATCGGCAATCCGCTCGAGGGCAACCTGATCGGCCCGCTGATCGACAAAAACAGTTTCGAAAACATGCAGGACGCGCTGGAACAGGCCTTGAGCGAAGGCGGCCGGGTGTTTGGCGGCAAACGCCAGTTGGAAGACAAATTCCCTAACGCTTATTACGTCTCGCCGGCCATCGTTGAAATGCCGGAACAAAGCGATGTGGTCTGCAATGAAACCTTCGCGCCGATTCTGTATGTGGTCAGTTACAAGGACTTCGACGAAGCGCTGCGCCTGAACAACTCGGTGCCACAAGGCCTGTCCTCGTGCATCTTCACCACCGACGTGCGTGAAGCCGAGCAGTTCATGTCGGCGGTGGGCAGCGACTGCGGCATCGCCAACGTCAACATCGGCCCGAGCGGCGCGGAAATTGGCGGCGCGTTCGGTGGCGAGAAAGAAACCGGTGGTGGTCGTGAGTCGGGCTCCGATGCATGGCGCGGCTACATGCGCCGTCAGACCAACACCGTGAACTATTCGCTGGAGTTGCCGTTGGCTCAGGGCATTACGTTCGACTGATAGGCCCCTTCGCGGGCAAGTCGGATCGCCGCCCGCTCGCTCCTACAGGATCACTCAACACCTGTAGGAGCGAGGCTTGCCCGCGAAGCTTTTGCTTTGTTGTTTGTTAGGTTTCTGTTGGAGTCTGGCAATGCCGTTACGCGAAGAGTGTCTGTGGGAAAAACTGACGCCGCAAAGGCCCGACAATGCCGCGCTCAAGGGCGAAGTATCAGTCGATGTCTGCGTCATTGGCGCCGGCTTCACCGGTCTGTCGGCGGCGGTGCATCTGCTGGAAAAAGGTAAAACGGTCTGCGTGCTCGAAGCCCATCGCGCCGGTCACGGCGGTTCGGGGCGTAACGTCGGGCTGGTCAACGCCGGGATGTGGATTCCACCGGACGAGATCGAAGCCGGGTTCGGCGAAGCGGTGGGCAGTCAGCTCAATCGCATGCTGGGTGCAGCGCCCTCCCTGGTGTTCAGCCTGGTCGACAAATACAACATTGATTGCCAGTTACGTCGCGAAGGCACGCTGCACATGGCGCACAACGCCCGTGGCGAAGCCGATCTGCGCAGTCGCGAAGAACAATGGAAACGTCGCGGGGCTCCGGTCGAACTGCTGACCGGACAAGCGTGCGAACAAGCGACGGGCACCAAAAAGATTGCTGCCGCGCTGCTCGACAAGCGTGCCGGCACGATCAACCCGATGGCCTACACCACGGGGCTGGCCAAAGCGGCCATCGGCCTCGGTGGTCAGCTGTTCGATCATTCTCCGGTGACCCGACTCGAACGTCAGGGCCAACGCTGGTCGGTACAAACCGCTCAGGGTTCAGTGCTCGCCGAGCAAGTGGTCATCGCCTCCAACGCTTATACCGAAGGCGACTGGACGGAGTTGCGGCGCAATTTCTTCCCCGGTTATTACTATCAAGTGGCGTCGGTCCCGCTGACCGAAGATGCCGCGCAGCAAATTCTGCCCGGCGGTCAGGGTTCCTGGGACACGCGCCAGGTACTGAGCAGTATTCGTCGCGACAAAGACGGCCGTCTGTTGCTGGGCAGCCTCGGTAACGGCAATCAGAAACCGGCCTGGTTCCTCAAGGCCTGGGCCGATCGGGTGCAGCAGCACTATTTCCCCTACCTCAAACCCGTGGAATGGGAATGCACCTGGACTGGTTGCATCGCGTTTACCCCCGACCATTTGATGCGCTTGTTCGAGCCAGCGCCCGGTTTAGTGGCAGTCACCGGTTATAACGGCAGGGGCGTGACAACAGGGACGGTGGTTGGCAAAGCCTTTGCCGATTATCTGTGTAACGGAAATCCTCAGGCGCTACCGATTCCCTTTGCCCCCATGCAGCCATTGGCCGGGGTGGGTTTGCGCAGTTGTCTGTACGAGGCCGGTTTCTCGCTGTATCACGCAGGCCAGTGCTTGCGGATCGTTATTTGATTGTTGAAATTTGTTGCGGGGAGCGGCGCTTTTTCGCGCAGCGACTAGCCTGTAAAAGGTGCGGGTTGTAGCAGTTCCGCACCAGCAGTGTGCACTTCGGTGACGCACGTTGTTACAGGCTGGTTGCACGTCGTTTGGCGCCGCGGTTGCAATGATGGCGCGTGCGGGTTGCGCCTTTAAAAATAATTGGTTTCACCTTCCGCGGTTTAGACGGTTGCACGCCCAATGAAAATGGGATCGAAACAGTCGAAATAACAATAAAGCAGCGACTTTTTTCAGAATAAAAAACCGATGGCACGGCCCTTGCTCTGAGCATTCAGAGAAGTCGCAGTGCCAACTAAAAAAAAACCTTGGAGCACCACCTCATGTCCCAGACGTTTTACAAGAAAGGCTTTCTGGCCCTCGCAGTGGCAACTGCGTTGGGTGTTTCTGCGTTTGCACAGGCTGATGTGAAAATCGGTGTGGCGGGTCCGATGACAGGTGCCAACGCGGCATTTGGCGAGCAGTACATGAAGGGTGCACAGGCTGCAGCCGACGCGGTCAACGCGGCGGGCGGCGTCAACGGGGAAAAAATCGTACTGGTGAAGGGCGATGACGCCTGCGAACCGAAACAGGCTGTGACGGTCGCCAAGGACCTGACCAACCAGAAAGTCGCCGGCGTGGTCGGTCACTTCTGCTCCTCGTCGACCATCCCGGCCTCCGAGATCTACGACGAAGCGGGCATCATTGCAATCACCCCGGGTTCCACCAACCCTGCGGTTACCGAGCGCGGCCTGAGTGCCATGTTCCGTATGTGCGGGCGTGACGATCAGCAAGGCATCGTGGCCGGTGACTACATCGTCGACGTGCTCAAGGGCAAGAAAGTCGTCGTCCTGCACGACAAGGACACCTACGGTCAAGGCCTGGCGGACGCTACCAAGGCGCAACTGGAAAAACGCGGCGTGAAGCCTGTGCTGTATGAAGGCCTGACCCGTGGCGAGAAAGACTTCAGCACCATTGTCACCAAGATCCGCGGCGCTGGCGCCGACGTTGTCTACTTCGGCGGTCTGCACCCGGAAGCCGGTCCTCTGGTCCGTCAACTGCGTGAGCAAGGCCTCAAAGACGTCAAGTTCATGTCCGATGATGGCATCGTGACCGACGAACTGGTGACCACTGCTGGCGGTCCGCAATTCGTTGACGGCGTGCTGATGACCTTCGGCGCTGACCCGCGCCTGCTGCCAGACAGCAAAACCGTGGTAGATGCGTTCCGCAAGGCCGGTACCGAGCCTGAAGGCTACACCCTCTACGCTTACGCTTCGGTCCAGACCCTGGCTGCTGCCTTCAATGGCGCCAAGTCCAACAGCGGCGAAAAGGCCGCCGAGTGGCTGAAGAAAAACCCGGTCAAAACCGTGATGGGCGAGAAGACCTGGGACGCCAAGGGCGACCTGAAAGTCTCCGACTACGTGGTTTACGAGTGGGACAAGGACGGCAAATACCACCAGCTGGAAAAACAGAAGTGATATGACTTGCTGATCTGCCCGGTGCCTTGTGCACCGGGCAGTCAATGAACATGTCCGTGCAGTACCTGTCTTTTCTCGTAGAGCTGCACACAACCGTGTTGCCCCGGCGGCTGAACCCCGGTCCGTTGCACCCGGCTTCTGTGCAGTCTCTCAAATGCGTGAGATTGCGTTATGGATGGTATTTTCCTGCAGCAACTGGTCAATGGCCTGACCCTCGGGTCGGTCTATGGCCTGATCGCCATCGGCTACACAATGGTCTATGGCATCATTGGCATGATCAACTTCGCCCACGGCGAGGTTTACATGATTTCCGCTTACCTCGCGGCAATCAGTCTGGCTCTGCTGGCATACTTCGGTATTGAATCCTTCCCGCTGTTGATGCTCGGCACCTTGATCTTCACCATCGTGGTTACGGCGGTGTATGGCTGGGTCATCGAGCGCGTCGCCTACAAGCCCCTGCGCAACTCCACCCGACTGGCACCGCTGATCAGCGCCATCGGGATTTCGCTGATCCTGCAGAACTATGCCCAGATCGCCCAAGGCGCCAAGCAACAGGGCGTTCCGACCTTGTTGACGGGAGCCTGGCGCGTCGAAGTCGGCACTGGCTTCGTGCAGTTGACCTACACCAAGGTGTTTATCCTGATTGCCGCATTCGCCGGCATGGCGCTGCTGACCTACATCATCAAGTACACCAAGCTCGGCCGCATGTGCCGCGCCACCCAGCAAGACCGCAAGATGGCCTCTATCCTGGGGATCAACACTGACCGCGTGATTTCCTACGTGTTCATCATCGGTGCAGCGATGGCGGCCCTGGCCGGCGTACTGATCACCATGAACTACGGCACGTTCGACTTCTATGCCGGCTTCATCATCGGCATCAAGGCGTTCACCGCTGCGGTACTTGGCGGCATCGGCTCGCTGCCTGGTGCGATGCTTGGCGGGATCATCCTCGGTATCTCCGAGTCGCTGTTCTCAGGTTTGGTCAACTCGGACTACAAAGACGTTTTCAGCTTCTCGCTGCTCGTTCTCGTTCTGGTCTTTCGGCCCCAAGGCCTGCTCGGCCGTCCTCTTGTGTCGAAGGTGTAAGCGATGTCTTCAACCACTAAAAAAACCATTGATCTCAAAAGAAGCCTGGTTGACGCGATTCTTGCCGGCCTTGTCGCCCTGATTGTGTTCGGCCCGATTGTCGGCGTGGTCCTCGACGGCTACGGCTTCAATCTGGAAACGACCCGGGTGGCTTGGATTGTCGCCATCGTCATGGCTGGCCGGTTTGCCCTGAGCCTGTTCCTGCAAACGCCCAAGGGCCTGAAAATCCTTGAAGGCTTTGAAAGCACCGGCTCCGGGGTTCATGTACTGCCACCTGATTACAAATCCCGCTTGCGCTGGATCATCCCGCTGTTGATCCTCGTTGCCGTGGTGTTTCCGTTTTTTTCCAACTCCTACCTGCTGGGCGTGGTCATTCTCGGGCTGATCTATGTATTGCTGGGCCTGGGCCTGAATATCGTGGTCGGCCTGGCCGGTCTGCTCGACCTGGGTTACGTTGCGTTCTACGCCATCGGTGCCTACGGCCTGGCGCTGGGTTATCAATACCTCGGCCTGGGTTTCTGGACGGTGCTGCCGCTGGCGGCCATCACCGCGGGCCTTGCCGGTTGCATCCTCGGGTTCCCGGTGCTGCGATTGCACGGTGACTACCTGGCGATCGTGACCCTGGGTTTCGGTGAAATCATTCGCCTGATCCTCAACAACTGGCTGTCCCTGACCGGCGGCCCGAATGGCATGGCGGCTCCGTTACCAACGTTCTTCGGCCTCGAGTTCGGCAAGCGCGCGAAGGAGGGGGGCGTCCCGTTCCATGAATTCTTCGGCATCGCCTATAACCCGGACGTGAAGTATTACTTCATCTATGCGGTGTTGTTCCTGGTGGTGCTGGCCGTGCTGTATATCAAGCATCGTCTGGTCAAGATGCCGGTCGGCCGCGCCTGGGAAGCCTTGCGTGAAGACGAAATCGCCTGCCGCTCCATGGGCCTGAACCACGTACTGGTCAAGCTCTCGGCGTTCACCATCGGTGCCTCGACGGCCGGCCTGGCCGGGGTGTTCTTTGCCACCTATCAAGGCTTCGTCAACCCGACCTCGTTTACCTTCTTCGAATCGGCCCTGATCCTCGCCATCGTGGTCCTCGGCGGCATGGGCTCGACCATCGGCGTGGTGATTGCAGCCTTCGTGCTGACCGTTGCCCCGGAACTGCTGCGCGGCTTTGCGGAATATCGCGTGCTGCTGTTCGGCGTGCTGATGGTGTTGATGATGATCTGGCGACCGCGCGGCCTGATTCGGATCAGCCGTACCGGTGTGACCCCGCGTAAAGGAGTAGCGCCATGAGCGAAGTCGTACTCTCGGTCGAGAAGCTGATGATGCACTTCGGCGGCATCAAGGCGTTGAGCGATGTCAGCCTCAAGGTTCATCGCAACTCGATCTTTGCCCTGATCGGCCCCAACGGCGCCGGCAAGACCACCGTGTTCAACTGCCTGACCGGTTTCTACAAGGCCTCCGGCGGCAAGATCGAACTCAATACCCGCGGCGAGCGCACCGATGTCATCCAGCTGCTGGGCGAATCGTTCAAAGCCACGGATTTCGTTTCGCCGAAAAGCTTCATCACCCGGATGCGCTACAAGATGTTCGGCGGCACCCACCTGGTGAACCGTGCCGGGCTGGCGCGCACCTTCCAGAACATTCGCCTGTTCAAGGAAATGTCGGTACTGGAAAACCTGCTGGTGGCCCAGCACATGTGGGTCAACCGCAACATGTTGGCCGGCATCCTCAACACCAAGGGCTACCGCAAGGCTGAAAGCGATGCGCTGGACCACGCCTTCTACTGGCTGGAAGTCGTGGACCTGGTGGACTGCGCCAACCGTCTGGCCGGCGAACTGTCCTACGGGCAACAGCGCCGTCTGGAAATCGCCCGGGCCATGTGCACTCGGCCGCAGATCATCTGCCTCGACGAACCGGCTGCCGGCCTCAACCCTCAGGAAACCGAAGCGCTGAGCGCGATGATCCGTCTGCTGCGCGACGAGCACGATCTGACCGTGGTGCTGATCGAACACGACATGGGCATGGTAATGAGCATTTCCGACCACATCGTGGTGCTGGACCACGGTATTGTCATCGCCGAGGGCGGGCCTGAAGCGATTCGCAACGACCCGAAAGTGATTGCGGCCTATCTGGGCGCTGATGAAGAGGAAGTGGTGCTATGAGTCAACCCATCCTCGAACTCAAGGATCTGGATGTGTTTTACGGGCCTATCCAGGCCCTGAAAAAAGTCTCGCTGCATATCGAAGAAGGTGAAACCGTCAGCTTGATCGGCTCCAACGGCGCCGGTAAGTCGACCTTGCTGATGTCGATCTTCGGCCAGCCGCGAGCGGCTAACGGGCAGATCATTTATCAGGGCGTGGACATCACCCACAAGTCGTCGCACTACATCGCATCCAACGGTATCGCTCAGTCGCCTGAAGGCCGGCGGGTGTTCCCCGACATGACCGTCGAGGAAAACCTGCTGATGGGGACCATCCCTATCGGTGACAAGTACGCTTCCGAGGACATGCAGCGCATGTTCGAGCTGTTTCCGCGGCTCAAGGAACGCCGTAACCAGCGCGCCATGACCATGTCCGGCGGTGAACAGCAGATGCTCGCCATCGCCCGTGCGTTGATGAGTCGGCCCAAGCTGCTGTTGCTCGATGAACCGAGCCTGGGGCTGGCGCCGATCGTAGTGAAACAGATCTTCGCGACCCTGCGGGAACTGGCAAGTACCGGCATGACCATCTTCCTGGTCGAGCAGAACGCCAACCACGCGTTGAAGCTGTCGGACCGGGCATACGTGATGGTCAACGGCGAGATTCGCATCACGGGCACCGGCAAGGAGCTGCTGGTCAACGAGGAAGTGCGTAACGCCTATCTCGGCGGGCATTGATGCTCCGCTGAAATATCCAAAGCCCCGACGAGCAATCGCCGGGGCTTTTTTACATCCCCAATACACCCCTGATCCCTGTGGGAGCGAGCTTGCTCGCGATAGCGTCATCACCGTCACAATTGTGGTGACTGACCCACCGCCATCGCGAGCAAGCTCGCTCCCACAGGTGCCGCCGTGTGCTTTCCGGAAATTGTGGAAAACAATATTCACAAGCTCTCAAAGCGCGACATAAAGCCGCTGCAAATAGTTGTTTTGTCACGCTTTTGACTTGTCCCCGTTTGCTGTGGAACTGGCTGTGAATAACGTGGGAGTAGCTGTCTGAGAGCCTTTAAATCCGTGGCTTGCGGCGATATGGTTGTTTTTTGATCAGGTCTTTTTACTTGACCCGGAACAGGCTTTGTCAACCTTTTTGTTGGCGACCACAGTGGCTGGAAATGTGATGGGTCAGCCTGTGGATAAGTCTGTGGTTAAACTCTGGAAAGACTCGGCTGAGGGCCGTAGTTACTGGCTTGGCGCCATCGTCGGTTTGACCCGCCCATCGTGCAAAATGCCATGGGCTACACAGCTGACACCCGAGGGTCAAGCAAAAAACTTTGTAATCTGCCCGCAAAGCCTTGTGGATCGCGGCTTCCAGCTTTTCCACTTGCCCCCGGAAACTGTGGATCGGCCTGTGGATAAGGTGCGTGTACATGGCTGCAAGCCACGGCGCCTGTGGCTTCACAAGGTCTGGTTGTTTTTTGTACAGTTTTTGCGGTGGTTGCCGCTGTGGGCAAGGCCGGGCATGCTGCCAGCTGATTTTCTATTCAAATGGCTGACCGTCAGCCGAAGCAAGGAGAACACGATGTCCAACACCCTGTTTATTACCGGCGCGACTTCCGGTTTTGGTGAAGCCTGTGCCCGTCGTTTTGCCGATGCCGGCTGGAAACTGGTGCTGACAGGCCGTCGTGAAGAACGCCTCAACGCCCTGTGCACCGAGTTGTCGAAGCAGACTGAGGTCCATGGCCTGGTGCTCGACGTGCGTGATCGCAAGGCCATGGAGGAAGCGATCGCCAACTTGCCGCCGTCCTTTGCCAAGCTGCGCGGGCTGATCAACAACGCCGGCCTGGCGCTGGGTGCTGACCCGGCGCCGAAGTGCGATCTCGACGATTGGGACACGATGGTCGACACCAACATCAAAGGCCTGATGTACGCCACTCGCCTGCTGTTGCCACGCCTGATCGCCCACGGTCGCGGTGCCGGTATCGTCAACCTCGGCTCCGTCGCCGGCAACTATCCGTACCCGGGCAGCCATGTTTATGGTGGGACCAAAGCATTCGTTGGCCAGTTCTCGCTGAACCTGCGCTGCGATCTGCAAGGCACTGGCGTGCGTGTCAGCAACATTGAGCCGGGCCTGTGCGAGAGCGAGTTCTCGCTGGTGCGTTTTGCCGGTGACCAGGAGCGTTACAACGCGACCTACGCCGGTGCCGAGCCGATCCAGCCGCAGGACATCGCCGAGACCATTTTCTGGGTGCTCAATGCGCCGGCGCACATCAACATCAACAGTCTGGAGCTGATGCCGGTGAGTCAGACGTGGGCCGGGTTTGCGATTGAGCGTAATAACAAGGCTTAAGACCGCGTAACGGCCATCGCGGGCAAGCCACGCTCCCACAGGTTCAGCGCAATCACTGTGGGGGCGGCGGTGCGGCGATCCGACTTGCCCGCGATAGCTATCTGTCAGTCAGCCGAGATAATCGACCAGCCCGCGATAGCAAGTCGCCAAGTGATAAGGCGTCGTCGAAGGCATGTCCTTGCGGCTGACTTCGCCATTTTCATCACGACACTCATACCATCCACCCACATGCAGAAAGTGTTTCTGCAACGCCTGCAATTGATGTTGCACCGAGGCCTCGCTGTCCGGTCGCAAGGTCAGCGCACGCAGGTATTCAGCCTGGGCCCAGATGCGCTGGGTGGCATCCTTCGCCGAGCCATCGAGACCAAGCATTGCCGCTACGGCCCCCGTCTTCGGATCAACGCCCAGTTGTTCGGTGAGTACAAATGCACGGTCCAGCGAAACATGCAGTTTTGAACCGCGCAGCAGTGGCGAAGACTCCAGCAGGAAATACCACTCGAACTGATGCCCCGGTTCAAACCAGTTATCCACAGCGCCCAGCGGTTTCTCCATCAACACGCTGTGTTGCGGGTCGATAAAACGCTTCTGCATGGCTGTGCATAACTCGACCAGCGCGCGCTGTACGGCGATGTTTTCGCGCACCGACAGGGTCGCGAGGAAGGCTTCGGCCAGATGCATCAGGGGGTTTTGCAGGGGGCCGGAGTTGAGCGAGGACCAGTCACGCTCGAGGCTGGCTTCATACAGGCCGTCGCCCGTGGCGAAGCGCTGTGCCAGCACTTCCAGTGTCGCGTTGAGCACCGATTCCACCAGCGGCTCGCGCACCTTGCCCCAGTAATGGGCGCAGGCGAACAGGATGAAGGCATGGGTGTAGAGGTCTTTGCGCCGATCCAGTGGCGCACCTTGCGGGTCGATGCTGTAGAACCAGCCGCCGTGTTCAGCATCGTGGAAATGCTGTTGCAAGGAACGGAACAGCGCGGCGGCGCGCTCCTCGGCGGCCGGCACCTGGCCGATCAGGCTGGAAAACAGATACAGCTGCCGCGCGCAGGCCATTGCCCGATAGCGCTGGGGTGGCAGCGGCTGATGCCCGGCATCGAGCGCTTCGTACGGCAACGCCATGTCGGCATTCCAGCCGGGGCCTTGCCAGAGCGGCACGATCACGTCCTGGAAATGCTGTTGCACCGAGGCGAACAGGGCGGTCAATTCAGGCTGGGAGGCGGAGCGGGAAACAGGCGGCATTGGCTGGCGTCGTCACGGCAGGGTTGATTGCGCGACATGTTAGCAGGCCTGAGAGAGGCGGTGTCTGTCAGGCCGCCTTCGCGAGCAGGCTCGCTCCCACATTTGATCGCAGTCTAATGTGGGAGCGAGCCTGCTCGCGATGGGGTCATCATGCAATAGAGAAATCAGCCCGCCAACAACCAAACCCCAGTCGCCGCCGAAGCCGCACCGGCCAATCGAACCAACGGCGCCGCCGCTTGCGGCAACACGCGCACCACGCCATAACCCGCGGCATGCAACGCCGCCGTCGCCGCCACAAACCCTGCGGCATACGCCCAAGGGCTCGACATGTCCGGCAACTCCAACCCATGGGCCACACCATGGAACAGCGCAAACACAGCCGTCGCACCGACTGCCACGCTCAACGGCGGACGCACGGCCAAGGCCACCGCCAGGCCCAGCGCCAGCACCGACGCCGCAATGCCGCTTTCCAGCGCCGGCAGGTTCAGTCCTTCAAAACCCAACAGTCCGCCAATCAGCATGGTGCCAACGAACGTGCACGGCAGCGCCCAGCGCGCGGCGCCTTTCTGCTGCGCCGCCCACAAACCCACCGCCACCATCGCCAGCAAGTGATCAAGGCCGCCAACCGGGTGGCTGATGCCGGCGATCAGACCGTTGTCGCCGTGGCCCGGGTGAGCGAAGGCGATGGCCGGGGTCAGCAGCAGGGCCAGGGCGCCCAGGATGCGTTTCAGTGTCATGGATAAGCTTCCTTGTTGATAAGTCGTGATCAGGCTGCGATCAGCAAGCCTTGGCGTTCGATGAAGGCGATGATTGCTTCCAGGCCCAAACCGGTTTTCTGATTGCTGAAGACGAAGGGTTTGCCGTTGCGCATGCGCTGGGTGTCGCTGTCCATCAGTTCCAGGGACGCGCCCACCAGCGGCGCGAGGTCGACCTTGTTGATCACCAGCAAGTCGGATTTGCAGATTCCCGGCCCGCCCTTGCGCGGCAGCTTGTCGCCCGCCGAGACGTCGATCACGTAAATGGTCAGGTCGGACAGTTCCGGGCTGAAGGTCGCCGACAGGTTATCGCCGCCGGACTCCACCAGAATCAGATCCAGCCCCGGAAAGCGGCGGTTCAGTTGATCCACCGCTTCGAGGTTGATCGAGGCGTCTTCGCGGATCGCTGTGTGTGGGCAGCCGCCGGTTTCCACGCCGATGATGCGCTCAGGCGCCAAGGCTTCGTTGCGTACCAGGAAATCGGCGTCTTCGCGGGTGTAGATGTCGTTGGTGACGACGGCCAGGTTGTAGCGGTCGCGCAGGGCCAGGCAGAGTGCCAGCGTCAGCGCCGTTTTACCGGAGCCGACCGGGCCGCCAATGCCGACGCGCAGGGGTTGTGTGTTCATGTGATTCTCCAAGTAAAAAGACCCTAGGAACGGAACAGACGGCTGTACTGACGCTCATGGGCCATGCTCGCCAGGGACAGGCCGAACGCCGCGCTGCCGTAGTGTTCGGGGTTGATTCGGGTGGCGTTTTGCTGCGCTTGTTGCAGCAGCGGCAGCAGTTCGCTGGTCAGGCGTTGCGCGGCTTGCTGGCCCAGCGGCAGGGTTTTCATCAGCACCGCCAATTGATTTTCCAGCCAACTCCAGAGCCACGCCGCCAGCGCGTCTTGCGGCGTGATCTGCCAGGCGCGAGCGGCCAGCGCCCAGCCAAGGGCCAGGTGCGGTTCGGGGCGCTGCTGGAGAAAGGCGCGGGCGGGCGCATCGAGTTCCGGCAAGCCGTTGAGCAGTTGTTGCAATGAATAGCCCATCTGCCGGCTTTCCTGGTGCAACTCGCGGGTTTCCCGGCTGGCGCGATGTTCTTCGCAGCGTTGCAGCAACTCAGTCCAGTTTTCTTCGGTGGCGGCGGTGCAATGGGCGAGTAGCAGCGGCGCTTCGAAGCGTGCCAGGTTCAGCAGCAACTGATCGCTGATCCAGCGTCGCGCGCTGTCTGCATCGTTCACCCGGCCGTTATCCACTGCCATCTCCAGGCCTTGCGAATAGCTGTAGCCGCCAATCGGCAGTTGTGGGCTGGCCAGGCGCAGCAGCGCCCAGGCCGGGTTCATAACCGGACGCCGAACTGGTGCAGTTTCGGCGGGTAGTTGAAGTCCTCGTCGCCGTGGCGGGAATGGTGATGGCCGCCGCCATAGGCGCCGTGTTCCGGCTGGAACGGTGCCTCGATGTTGTCGACCTTGGCTTCCAACTGTTCGAGCATGGCCTTGAGCACGTAATCATCGAGCAGGCGCAACCAGCCATCACCGACCTGCAGGGCGACGTGGCGATTGCCCAAGTGATAGGCCGCGCGAGTCAGTTCGAACGCGTTGGCGCAAGTGACATGCATCAGTTGCTCGGGGCGGGCGCAGACACGGACGATGCGCCCGTCTTCGGCTTGCAGGCACTCGCCGTCAAACAGTGGCGGCTGGCCGCGCTCCAAAAACAAACCGACGTCCTCGCCTTCGGCACTGAAACAGCGCAAACGGCTTTTGCTCCGGGCCTCGAAGGTTAGGTGCAACTCGGCGGCCCAGACGGGTTGAGGGTCGATTCTGCGATGAATCACCAGCATCGGGAGGCTTCCAGCAATGGACAATGTTCAGGCTAGAGCAAGGGGCTTGCCAATCGGGCGATACGTAGGAAATACCTGTCGGAGCGTAGCGGGTGTTTCAGGATGTTGCAGGATTTTGACCTGCAATGGTGCGAGGATTTTTCGGCGGCACCAAATTGATGCCTTGACTGGTTTTTTGTGGGAGCGGCGGTGCGACGATTCGACTTGCTCGCGAAAGCGTCGGCACAATCAACATTGATGTGGCCGACATTCCGCTATCGTGAGCAGGCTCGCTCCCACAGGATTTATTCGGTGCTGCCGAGGCCTTGCCAATGCTTGAGGCCGATGAAGATGAAGCGCAGTTGTTGAGTGATTTTTGCCTGTGGTGTCAGGTGCTCGGGTAGCGCCTCGGGCGGCGGATCGATAATGTCCGGCAAGGTCGCGAACACGCTTTTGACGATCAGGTCCGCCATGACGCTCAGGCCGGCGATGTCCAGATGCTGCAATTTCGGCATCAAGGACAGGTCGGCCGCAAGGTCCGAGCTGATGTCTTCACGCAGGCGGCCAATGGCCTGGCGCACGGGCAGCGATCCACCGTACTGCTCCCGGGCCAGAAACAGGAACTGCGAGCGATTGGCCGAGACAACGTCGAGAAAGATCCGAACCGAAGCGTCAATGATGCCGCCCATGACGAACTCGTTATGGCGCACCAGGCGAATGGTTTCGCGAAAGGTCTGGCCGACTTCGCTCACCAGCACCAGGCCCAGTTCATCCATATCGGAGAAATGCCGGTAGAAACCGGTGGGCACGATCCCGGCGGTTTTCGCGACTTCGCGCAGGCTCAGGCTGCCGAATCCTCGACCACATTCCATCAGGTGACGGGCAGCGTCCATCAGGGCGTTGCGGGTTTGTTGTTTCTGTTCGGCGCGGGGCAGCATCGCAAGGGTGTTTTTCTGGACAGGGACAGCGGCGCACTCTAGCAAATCGGCTTCGCTGGCGTCGAACGACTATCGGGGGATCAAGCGGGGATATGCAACTTCCAACAAGGCCAAACCCTATAAAGTCAAAAGCCCAATCCGGGGATTGGGCTTTTTTTCAGGGCCGCCATGGGCTCAGCTCAAAGCGCTGTTGCGTTTGATTACACGGTCACCACCACCTTCGGCCAGGGTTTGACCTTGTGGAGTGCGGTCGGAACCGTCAGCAGCCAGGGTTTGGCCTTGTGGAGTGCGGTTGGAGCCGTCAGCAGCCAGGGTTTGGCCTTGTGGAGTGCGGTCGGAACCGTCAGCAGCCAGGGTTTGGCCTTGTGGAGTGCGGTCGGAACCGTCAGCAGCCAGGGTTTGGCCTTGTGGAGTGCGGTCGGAACCGTCAGCAGCCAGGGTTTGACCTTGTGGAGTACGGTCCGAGCCATCCTGAGTGATCAGGCCTTTTTCTTTCAGGCGATCATTGCCACCTTCGGCAAGCGTCTGGCCTTGTGGTGTGCGGTCGGAACCATCGGCAGCGACGGTTTGGCTGAACACCGAGCGGCTGTCTTTGACTTGTGGAGTGGCTTGGTCAGCAGCAGGCAAAGCGAAAGCGGTGCTGGCCAGCATTGAAAGGGTAAGGCTAAGCAGTAATTGGCGTTTCATGATGGGTTGCTCCTTGGGAGGGCGATAAAGTGGGTACGAGGGCAATGCTACTCTCGATAAGTCGATATAAAAGTTCATAAACGCAATGGTAATAATCAACGGAATTGATTGTTCTGCCGAAGCGCTCTAGAACGGGCGTCTCCGGTGATCGTTTTTGCCCTGTGATGGGTATTTTCGACCCACTCGCGCCGCACAAAAGTGCGGGGGGCGGTAACGCCGGGTTCGGGGGCAGTCTCTCCCCGGCTGATTATTTGAGGATTAATCGGTGTTTCGGTTAAACCTGCGGGCCGTTTTCCAGTCGTAGATTCCATGGCAGGCCGGTTCTGGCCTGACGTTTCACTCGTGCGTCGCAGTCAGGGCGCTCAGTCGTATCAGGAGCCCTGTGCAATGACGCGCACTCGTAAAATTGTTACCTGGACCTTCGCCAGCCTGATTGTCTTGCTGGCGGTACTGGTTCTGATCATCGTGTTCTTCGATTGGAACCGGATCAAACCGCCCCTTAACGCCAAAGTTTCTGAAGAGCTGCATCGTCCGTTCGCCATTAATGGCAACCTCGCGGTGGTCTGGCAGCGCGAGCCCGACGAGGGTGGTTGGCGGGCCTGGGTGCCGTGGCCGCACGTGGTGGCCGAAGACCTGAGCCTGGGCAACCCGGATTGGTCGAAGAAACCGCAGATGGTCACCCTCAAACGCGTCGAACTGCGCATCTCACCCCTGGCTCTGCTGGCACAGCGGGTGGTGATCCCGCGTATTGATCTGACCGAGCCGAATGCCGACCTGCAGCGCCTGGCCGATGGTCGCGCCAACTGGACGTTCCAGTTCGACCCCAAAGACCCGAATGCCGAACCTTCGAGCTGGGTGGTGGACATCGGTGCCATCGGCTTCGACAAGGGCCACGTGACACTCGATGATCAGAACCTCAAGACTCAACTCGATGTGCTGATTGATCCGCTGGGCAAACCCATTCCGTTCAGCGATATCGTCGGCGACAAAGCCGCGAAAACCGCGCAGGAGAAAGGCGCAGCCCCGCAGGATTACGCGTTCGCGCTGAAGGTCAAAGGCCAATACCACAATCAGAAACTCGCGGGCGAAGGCAAGATTGGGGGGTTGCTGGCGTTGCAGGACGCGGCCCGGCCGTTCCCGCTCCAGGCGCAAGTGAAGATCGCCGATACCAGCGTCGAACTGGCCGGTACGCTGACCGATCCGCTGAACCTCGGTGCCCTGGACCTGCGCCTGAAACTGGCCGGCACCAGCCTGGGCAATCTCTATCCGCTGACCGGTGTGACACTGCCGGATACGCCGCCGTATGCAACCGACGGGCATTTGATCGCCAAACTGCATGAGTCCGGTGGCGCGGTGTTCCGCTATGAAGAATTCAACGGCAAGATCGGCGAGAGCGACATCCACGGCAGCCTGGCCTATGTCGCCAGCCAGCCGCGGCCGAAACTCAGTGGGTCGCTTGTTTCCAATCAACTGCTGTTCGCCGACTTGGCCCCGTTGATCGGCGCCGATTCCAACGCCAAGCAAAAGGCCCGTGGCGGCGAAAGCAAGCAGCCGACAGACAAGGTGTTGCCGGTCGAGGAGTTCAAGACCGAGCGTTGGCGCGACATGGACGCCGACGTCGAATTCACCGGCAAGCGCATCGTCCACAGCGAAAAACTGCCGTTCAAGGACCTCTACACGCATCTGGTACTGACAGACGGCGTCCTGAGTCTTGAACCCCTGCGTTTCGGCGTGGCGGGCGGCACTCTGGATGCGCAGATTCGCCTCAATGGCCGCACCGAACCATTGGAAGGCCGGGCCAAATTGACCGCGCGCAAGTTCAAGCTCAAGCAGTTGTTCCCGACCTTTGAACCGATGAAAACCAGCTTCGGCGAACTCAATGGCGATGCCGACATCACCGGCCGCGGCAACTCGGTGGCCAAGTTGTTGGGCGGCGCCAATGGCAATCTGAAAATGCTGATAAACGATGGCGCCATCAGCCGCGAGCTGATGGAGCTGGCCGGTCTGAACGTCGGCAACTATGTGGTGGGCAAGATCTTTGGCGACAAGGAGGTGAAGATCAATTGCGCGGCGGCCGACTTCGATATCAAGACCGGTTTGGCCACCACCCGACTGTTCGTCTTCGATACCGAGAACGCGATCATCTATATCGACGGCACGGCGAACATGGCGACGGAGCAACTGGACCTGACCGTTACCCCGGAGTCCAAGGGCTGGCGCCTGATTTCGTTGCGTTCGCCGCTGTATGTGCGAGGCAAGTTCATCAAGCCGGATGCGGGCGTGAAGGCGGTGCCGCTGATTTTGCGTGGCGCGGGGATGGTTGCGCTGGGCGTGATTGCAGCGCCGGCGGCGGGGCTGCTGGCGTTGGTGGCACCGAGCGGGGGTGAGCCGAATCAGTGTGCGCCGTTGTTGGAGCAGATGAAGGCGGGGAAGGCGCCAGTTACTGTTAAGCCTACCAAGTAATTCGTTGGCGTCTGTTGTGGCCCTATCGCGAGCAGGCTCGCTCCCACATTGGTTCTGTAAACACAGGTCCATTGTAGGAGCGAGCCTGCTCGCGATAGCAATCGATCACGCCAACGCATGTCCGGACAGCAACGCCTCTTCGCGCAACCACGCAAAGAACGCCCGCACCGGCGGATGTCGTTCGCGCCCCGGTACGCAAAGCGCGCTGTAGCCGGCGCCATCCACCTGAACGTCGCCCCGGTAGGCGACCAGCAAACCGCTGGCCACGCTTTCCGACACCAGGATATTGCTCGCCAGCACCAGGCCTTGCCCGGCGATCGCCGCTTGCAGGGCGTAATGCTCCTCGTCGTATTCACGGACCGCCGGTTGCCCTGTCAGCCAGGTCTCGCCGGACTGCGCGCACCAGGCCGCCCAGCCGTGGGCGTACAGTTTGGAGTTGTGCCAGCGCACGCTGATCAGTGTGGGCGCCTGGTCGGCCGCCAGCGCCACTTGCTCGGGCGAGCCAAAGACACCGAACGATTCGTCGAACAGGCACAGCCCATAAAGGTTCGGGTAATCATCAAGGCTGTAGCGCACCACCAGATCGACACTGGCGTCCTGATGCAAATCGATGACCTCGCAATGGGTGTCCAGGCGCAGGTTGATATTCGGATGGCGGGCGTAAAACCGACCCAGTCGCGGCACCAGCCACAGCGCCGCGAAGGCGGCCGTAGTAGAAATCGTCAGGCTCGCGCCGCTGCGTTGCGGGCGCAACGTGTCGACGCTTTGTGCCACTTCCAGCAACGCGCCGTGCAGGCTGCGGAACAACCGTTCGCCGCCGTCGGTCAGGCGTACTTGCCGTGGCAGCCGCTCGAACAGCGGCACACCGAGCCAGCTCTCCAGCGAGCGGATCTGGTGGGACACCGCTGTCGGTGTCACTGAGAGTTCTTCGGCGGCAGCCTTGAAACTCAGCAGGCGCGAGGCGGATTCGAAGGCGCGCAGGGCGGTCAGCGGCAACGAGGCAAACATTAAAATACTCCATGGATGAAATAGACTCATCCAGACTGATTTCTGCTCAGTTGAAGAAGGGCGGCTGCGAGCTTCAATCTGCAAGCCACAAGCAGTTTAGCCCTTTAGGAGATTCAGATGAGCAAGATTCTTGCGATCCATGCCAGCCCTCGTGGTGAGCGTTCCCACTCCCGGCGTCTGGCGGAAGTGTTTCTTGGCGCCTGGCAAGCGCGACATCCGCAGTCGCAGCTGACTCGCCGGGAAATCGGTCGGGCACTGATACCGCCGGTCAACGAAGCCTTTGTGGCCGCGGCGTTTTACCCCGAGCCCCACGCACGTCCCTTGTCGATGCAGGCCGACCTGGCGTTCAGCGATGAACTGGTCGGCGAGGTGCTCGGTCACGATTTGCTGGTAATTTCCACGCCGATGTACAACTTCAGCGTACCCAGTGGCCTCAAGGCCTGGATCGATCAGATTGTGCGGCTCGGGCTGACGTTCAATCACACCCTGGACAATGGCGTGGCGCAGTACGAGCCGCTGGTGCACGGCAAAAAAGCGCTGATCGTCACCAGCCGCGGCGGCTTCGGTTTCGGGCCCGGCGGCGAACTGGAGGCGATGAACCATGCCGATCCGTTGCTGCGCACCGCGCTGGGGTTCATCGGCATCACCGACATCACCGTGGTCGCCGCCGAAGGCGAAGAGTCGGCTGAGCGCACATTCGCGATTTCGCTGGCCGAGGCCGAGCAGCGTTTGCTGGCGCTGGCCCGGGAGTTCTGATGGCCTGGCTGTTTCTGCTGATCGCCGCGGGGTTCGAAGTCACCTTTGCCATGGGCATGAAGTATGCCGAAGGCTTTACCCGGCTCTGGCCATCACTGATCACGGGGGTGGCCGCCGTCGGCGGGATTTACTTCCTGACCCTGGCCATGCGCGAGTTGCCCGTGAGCATCGCCTACCCGATCTGGACCGCCATCGGTTCACTGGGCACGGTGTTTCTCGGCTTTGCGTTGCTGGGCGAAAGCCTGACGGCGATCAAACTGGTGTCGGTGGGGCTGATCGTGGTGGGCGTGGTGGGGCTGAAGTAGGGGGGATGTCATAGACTGGTCGTCGAGTTGTCATCTTGGGTGACGATGCTTGGCTAATGTCTTGCATCGCGCCTTGCTTCATCTCACCGATCACAAGGATGTCCGCCCATGTCGCAAGGTTCTGCCACGCGTTATCCGTTGGTGCTGGTCCCGGGAATGCTCGGGTTTATCCGTCTGGTGCTGTATCCGTACTGGTACGGGATCATTTCGGCGTTGCGCCGAGGAGGGGCGACGGTGTTTGCGGTGCAGGTCTCGCCGCTCAATTCCAGCGAGGTGCGCGGCGAGCAATTGCTGGCACGGATCGAGGACATTCTGCGGGAAACCGGGGCAGACAAAGTCAACTTGATCGGTCATAGCCAAGGCTCGCTCACAGCCCGTTACGCGGCCGCCAAGCGACCGGATCGCGTGGCGTCCGTCACTTCGGTCGCAGGGCCGAATCATGGCTCGGAGCTGGCGGATTATCTGGAAAAACATTACCCGGCGGACAGCGCCAAAGGTCGGCTTCTCGCAGCACTGCTGAGGCTGATCGGCGCATTGATGAGCCTGTTGGAGACCGGGTATCGCGGACCAAAATTGCCCGTGGATATCCACGCGTCCCATGAGTCCCTGACCAGTGTGGGCGTGGCGGCGTTCAACCAGCGTTATCCACAGGGCCTGCCTGAAACCTGGGGCGGTCATGGCCCGGAAGAGGTCAACGGCGTGCGTTATTACTCGTGGTCCGGGACGTTGCAACCAGGCAAGACGGATCGCGGCGGTAACCTGTTCGACGGCACCAACCGCAGTTGCCGGCTGTTTGCCAGAACCTTTGTGCGCGAAACCGGGCATTGCGACGGGATGGTCGGGCGTTACAGCTCGCACCTTGGGACGGTGATTGGCGATGAATATCCGATGGATCACTTTGACATCGTCAATCAGTCGCTGGGGCTGGTGGGGAAAGGGGCGGATCCGGTGCGGTTGTTTGTCGAGCATGCGGCCCGGTTGAAAGCGGCTGGCGTGTAAACGTCGTGTGGCGAGGGGGCTTGCCCCCGTTGGGCTGCGAAGCGGCCCCCTGCAATTTAAAAACTTACCCAGTTGGCAGGTTTCACGACTGCTGCGCAGCCGAACGGGGGCAAGCCCCCTCGCCACAAAGGATTACGCCCGGCCGAGCACCGTGGTCCAACGCTCCGAAAGCACCACCCCACCCAGCGTCAACACCCCACCCACCAGGTGATACAGCGCCAGCTGTTCATGCAGCACTACCGCCGCAATCAACGCCGTAATCAACGGCAGCAAATTGAAGAACAGTGTGGTCCGGCTCGGTCCCAGACGCACCACGGCTTGCATCCACGCCAACGGCGCCAGCATCGAAGCCAGCAAACAGGCATAAAGCACCAGCGGAATATTCTGCAAGGTCGGTCCGACCTTCGGTGAAGCGACAAACAGCGGAAAAAGCACCACCACCGCCACCAGTACCTGCAAATACAACAACACCAGCGGCGGCAAGCGCAGCTGCCATTTTTTCAGCAGCGTGCTGTAGATCGCATAGGCCAGCGTGGCGATCAGCATCATCGCGTCTACCAGGTTCACGCCATGTTCCAGCAGCGCGCCCAGGCTGCCGGTCGACACCACCACCAACACCCCGGAGAACGACAACACCGCGCCGGCCAATGCGCCCGCCGTCAGGCGCTGACCGAGGCTGACGATTGCCATGGCCAGCGACATCAAGGGCATCAGCGACAGGATGATCCCCATATTGGTGGCTGTAGTCAGCGTTGCGGCGAAGTACGCCAGGCTTTGATAGACGGCCATGCCGAGCACGCCCAGGATGAAAATCTTGCCCAGGTTCGGGCGAATTTTCGGCCAATGCGCAATCACCGGTTTGAGCATGAACGGCGTGAACAGAATCCCGGCCAGCAGCCAGCGGTAGAAGCCGATTTCCGCAGGGAAGATCGCCCCGGCTGACATCTTGGTGATCACGGTATTGCCGGCCCAAATGAAAATGGCCAGCAGGGGATAAGCGTATTGCATCAGAGAAAACCAGAAACGTTAATGAGCGGCGATTATCCGCCTGTCTGGATGCAAGCCTATACTTCGATCCAGACAACCTGCCCCGGATGACGGACAGCATGACCAGTAAACACATCGACCTGCTCGACTTCGCAGAATTGCCGTCCCCGGTCTATTTCCGTTATGCCGATTTCGACACCCACGAATATGCCTCGGCCCACCGTCACCCGTGGGGCACCCTCGAGTATTCGGCCAACGGCGTGTTGCACATGGAAATCGGCAGCCGCCGCTTCATGTCGCCGCCGCAATACGCGGTGTGGGTGCCGCCACAGACCGAGCACAGTTTCTACAGCAATCAACCGATCAACTATCGCGCGGTCTGCCTGGCGCCGGCGTTGTGCCGCGCGTTGCCGCAGCAAGCATGCACGCTGGCGATCAGCGACATTCTCAAGGCGATCCTCAAAGACTTCGCCGCCCGTGACGTGAAAATTCCCGAACACGACGCGGACAAACGTCTGGCGCAGGTGTTGGTGGACCAGTTGCAACAGGTGCCCATCCAAGAGTGTTATTTGCCTTACGCCAGCAGTTCGGGATTGCTCGTAATACTTGAAGCCCTGCAAGCCGAGCCCGGGGACAATCGGCCATTGGCGCATTGGGCCGCGCAGATCCATGTCAGCGAACGCACCTTGGCGCGGCAGTTTGTCCGTGAGCTGGGCATGAGTTTCGGTGAGTGGCGGCAACGCTTGCGTTTTCTCGCGGCGATCGAAGCGCTGGACAGTCAACGCAGTGTTCAGAACATTGCCTTTGACATGGGTTACAGCACGGGCTCGGCATTTATTGCGATGTTTCAACGTCAGGCCGGGTGTACGCCAGAGCAATATCGGCGGCAACGAGTTATCTGAGTTAAAGAAGTAAGTTTATATTAGAAGGTTTAAGTGGTGAAGTTTCTTACAGGCTAATCGGAATTGCACTTCATTTGATCGAGTGATTAACGTTGTACGCTAGTTGCATAAGCCGTTCCTGTTCAGCTTACTTATGCAGAGTATCAATGTGACCACTTCAACCCGTATCGATGAAATATCAGCAGCCGCGACACAACAAAAAAGCATTCACCACGAACTTATAAAAACAGCTATCCCCGAATGGATACGCCAGACTTCACCCCATAGGATCAGCGCGTTAAAAAGCGCGATAGCCCCTCTTCCCGAATGGATCATCTCCGCTTCACCGATGCAGCGCGCAGCCTTGCAACGTGCGTCGGAGGAAAGCTGGCGCACACAGAACGATGTCGACCAGATGTTGAGCGAGGCGCAAGACGTCTACGCCTTTTCTGAACCGCTGCTTCGTCGGGCGTTGAAAGATCAATACGGTGTGGACGTCGATGTAAAGGAAACGTTTTTGCAGTTGTTTTCTCCGCCTCATTTATCCCCCTGGGCGAACAATTTCAATAACGGCGTGGAATCGCGCATTGTTTCGCTGCTGGATGCGGCATTGCATAATTTTTCGGATAAAGAAGTACTAACCTCTGATTCGCAGTTTATTACCCGGCCGGACAAATCGAATCGGTTCGACATCACCGGAGTCCGCAACAAAATGAGTGTCGACCAATTCAAGACGCTGTGCCGCCGTCTGGATATCGGTGCTCAATATAAAGTCTATCTTGAAAACTATGTGCGCCCGGTCGATGGACTGGCGCGTGCGGTGGTGCAGCAAAAAATTATTAAAAGCCAAAAGGCTGCGTTAAAAACAGCCCTGTATCTGGCCAGCCTTAAAAATGATATCTCGGGAAGTGGCTACCTGGCCGTACAAAGCCTGCTCAAGGATATTAAAGCGTGGAAGATGGATGGCCTACCCGTTCATTACTATCAGCTGAAAGTGCTCGATGTTCAGTTGAGAGGCATCGTACTGATCGCCCCTGATCTGCATATCCACGACGGCGCCGCCCGGCGAGTCATTGCCTATGTGCCGCACGATCCGCAACATCCACTGAAAGAGTACGCCTCGAAGGCCGAGTTCGCCCGTGAGCTCACTCGCCAATTGCGTGACTCCCCAAAGAATTCCACAAACAGCTATCAGCAGTTCTTCAGCCGTTTTGTCGACCATCAACAACGGGGGCGCTTCTTCGCAGCGCTCAACGCCGCGCTGGTAGAAATCACTCCGCATGACAAGGTCCCGGGCGTCGATCAGCCGGTATGGCGCGAAACGCCCATCGACAATCCTCGCCTGCACTTTGATCACGTTCGATTCGAGAACGACACCCATACATTGTTGAGTGGCGACCCTTGGCGCTATCTCTACCAGCAACAGCAAAACAAAATCCTGAACGATGCCCGGGAAATGGTCATCTCGACGCAAGATGCCGATCGAATGGAGCGCTGGGCGTGGTTCGACAACCTGGAAAAAATGCTATCCGACATCTTCAATGCCGCGTTGATGGTGGTGGGGCCTTTCATACCCTTTGTGGGCGAGGTAATGATGGGTTACATGGTTTATCAGTTGGTCAGCGAGGTCGTCGAAGGCCTTGTGGATCTGGCTGAAGGTCTCTATCTGGAGGGGGCCGAGCACATCATTGGGTTTGTCGAAAGCGTGATCCAGTTAGCGGCCTTCGCCGGCGGCATGAAAATCGGCAGGGAGGTTGTACTGCCCAGGTTGTCATCGTTCATCGAGTCAACAACACCGGTCACGCTTGCCAACGGCGCAAAGCGCCTGTGGAACCGCGACCTGGAACCCTATCAGAAAAAAAACCTGACCCTGGCTGCGGATTCTAAGCCTGATGAAACCTGGCTGCACCGGCATGAGGGCAAGCCGATTCTCAAGCTGGACACCCGGCACTTCGAACTCACGAAAGATCCACAGACCGGCCAGCACAGGGTTAAACATCCGACTCGATCCGATGCCTATCAACCCGTGGTGGACAGCAACGGCGAAGGTGCCTTCGTGATTGAAGGCGAGCAGCCCCACACCTGGGATGACTCGACTTTGATGGCGCGACTCGGGCCAGACATGGGTGAGTTGGCCGAATCCTACGGCGACATCCGCACGGTCAGCCAGACCGACGCCAGCGCGATCCGCCGAATGTATGCCGACAA
Organism: Pseudomonas sp. LBUM1663; assembly: GCF_059695905.1. Taxonomy (NCBI): domain Bacteria; kingdom Pseudomonadati; phylum Pseudomonadota; class Gammaproteobacteria; order Pseudomonadales; family Pseudomonadaceae; genus Pseudomonas; species Pseudomonas sp. LBUM1663. The sequence continues at coordinate 637,893 of NZ_CP166792.1, forward strand.
TCAGCGGCCGTCGCCCTTGCTCAGCGATACCGTGACCCGGTTCCGCATCGACCGCGACATTCAGACCTTCATCGAGCAGATGGGCAGCGAACGTGCGCAAGATTACTCGAGCGCCGATCCCGAGATGCAATTTCAGCTGCTCGACGGTCTGTGGCCGGGCAATGCGATTGAACTGGTAGACGCCCGTGGCGAAGTGCTTCGGGTCATTGGTCGCGTGGATGGGCCGCGTGTCCGGATAAACAGCAATCGTCTGTCTGACGTTGATCTGGTCAAGAGGCTGTTATCGCACCTGGATGACGCACAGCTGAACACCTTGTTGAACGTCGAGTTTCGTATTGCGCCCAGCACGCAGGAAATGAACGCCAAAAATCTGCGGGCCGAGTTGGCGAAACGGGCCAAGAGCAAGCGCACGTCGCTATTCGACGCGCGTTATCGTCGTATCGAAGCCGCCACGAGTGACAGCGCAAAAACCATCCAGGCCAAAGTGCCGGGCCTTCCCGGCACTGTCGCTCGCGAGTTGCTGTCCATCGCCACGCCCTCCGAAGTTCAGGCGATTGAACGTGGGCAGGTGCCCGCAAGGCTGGAAAACCTCGCGCGTTGGGCGCTTCGAGACGTGCGCATGAGTCGTGCTTATGAAGGTTTTTACCTGGACTCGGTCGAGAGTGCTGACCTGGACAGACTGGCGCTGCACTCCCTTGAGCATCTTCGCGGCTGGAATTCCGATGTGCGCATTGAAGTCCGACGGTTCGAGTACGACGGCCACCTGCTCGACAGTATCGGCAAGGACGACGCGGGGATTCGCCGCACGCTCGTCGAGCTTCACGACTCGACGTTCATCGCTTATGACGGAGACGGTAACGCCCTGCATTCGGGCATGGATTGGTTTTCCTCGATTTTGCAGGCGTTGCCGGATGCCGAGCGTATCGCGCTGAACATCCATATCGGCCAAGGACTAAAACTGAAGCTGGCCCTGCGGGACAACGCGTTGAAGCCCTATCAGTTGCTGAAGGTGCTGGACGGTCTGCCGGTTCTTGACCCTCTCACTTACGATCCTCAATGGATGCGCCTGCGTGGCGGCGCGCCGGGTGCTGGCGGCGAACGTGCAGCTCTGGAAGACATCGGCGTGCAATACAGCGATCTGGTCGCGGTAGCGTTCCATCCTTCTGTTTCAGCGTTCAAACAATTCGATTATCTGCGTGGCCTGAAACTGATTCACGACAGCTTTCCACAGGATTACCTCTTCGATCTGTTCGAGGCCCTGAACGCCGCCAATGCGACCGGCGAGGCCGGGCCTGGCTTGGACATCGTCCAGAGTATCGAGGCGTTACCCGATCTTCAGAAGCTGATGCTGCCAGGGCAGTTCAGCGCGTTGACCGGGCGCCTGTTTACCGACGAAGGCTTGGTGCCGCTTACGGAGTTGGAACGAAATTTGGGTTTGAATGCGCGCAATCTGGAACAGACCGGGCGGGCCAATGCCTACCAGGCGCTGTTAGGTTCAGTCCGGGAGAACGGTGTAACGCCTAGTCCGGAGCTGAGGGATTTAAGTGAGTATGGAGAGTTCCTGTCCGCAGACGTAACCACGTCCGGGGAACCGATTCAGGTGTCGGCTCAAACCATGGCCAACTTGAAAATGGCGCAGGAAGCGATCTATCGAGCCAAGGAGCTCCTGCCGTTGTCCGGTAATCAGTTGCCGAGCATTTGGGAAAACGGCGGTTGGGCCATTGCCAAAATCAAAGGCCTGCGAGGGATGGACCTTGAGGAGGGCGGATTCTCCGCCAAACTGACCACCGCCGAAGCCGCTCGCAAAGCCATCGAGATCAAGGGGGGCAATTGCTCGGAGAACTCGAAGGTCACGTTATCGATTCTGGCGAGCCAGCCCCGGACGTCCAGTGTTCACATTGTCAGGGCCACCCTTTTTGACCATCAATATGTAGTGATAGGGGATGATCTGAGCAATCTCGATGCACTGGTCGTCGCTGACTCTTGGCCGGAATTTCCCGCGGCGCACGTGGCCAGCAATGCACACTTCGACTTTGAAATGCCGCCGGTGACCACACTAGCCCCCGGACCGGCCGTGGCTGAATACAACTTTATCAATGAAGCACCGACAGGGCCTGCGGCATTACCTGCGATTTCCGAGGCGAACACGTTCCGGCAGATAAAAATCAACAAGCTCTATGAGGAGGGCGCGGCATACGCTCAATGGACGTCGTTACGTGAGCTTGGACAGACTTATGCTGTCGAAGGGGGCACACCGATCTTGTTCGAGCGGATGCCCGCATCGGTCATTGATAAGCGGGTTGATGCCTATCAGCGATACCGGGAAGCCTTCAAGGATCTTCTGGATCCGGTGGTTGATTGAGGGCCATCTGTTGCATCGGCGGATGAAGGTGTAACAGGGCTTGTCTACACTCCAGATTGAGGCCGCACCCCTCGGTGCGGCAACAAGGAGAAAACTCCATGAAGATGTTGCGTGTCCCATTGTTGATGATCGGTTTGCTGCTTAGTGCCCAGGGCTTCGCCGCCACTGCGCAACAGAACAAGATGACCACCTGCAACGCTGACGCTACCGCGAAAAGCCTCAAGGGCGACGAGCGCAAAGCCTTCATGAGCACCTGCCTCAAGGCGGCGCCGGCCGCCAATGACGCCAAGACCCTGACCCCTCAGCAAGAGAAAATGAAAACCTGCAACGCCGATGCTGCGACTAAAGCGCTTAAGGGTGACGAGCGCAAAGCGTTCATGAGTGATTGCCTGAAGAAAAAATAACTGGAGCGGGAGATGTGCGGTGGCTGTAATGGCCCCATCGCGAGCAGGCTCGCTCCCACAATGGATCTGTGTGCGCAAGACAACTGTGGGAGCGAGCCTGCTCGCGAAGAGGCCGGCATGGGCGCTGCAAAAAATCGCCAATGCCCCACTAAGGTCGACCTACACAATCCCTAGTGCTGGCCTGCGAACGCTGGCAGACTGCCAATCCTTTTACGTCGTTCGTTTTGAGGCTGTATGCCAACGTTTTCTCAACGCCACGTTTTGCTGCTGATCAGTTGGGTCATCATCTTTGGCGGTTTGCTGCTGGTGATCCCGCTGCGACTGCTGCCCAGCCTGCTGGCCGGGTTGCTGGTGTTCGAACTGGTCAACATGCTCACCCCGCAATTGCAGCGGCTGATCGAAGGTCGGCGCGCGCGCTGGCTGGCTGTGGCATTGCTGGGGACGTTAGTGGTCAGTGTGTTGACCCTGATCTTTGCCGGCGCCATCAGCTTTTTGCTGCACGAAGCGGAAAACCCCGGCGCGTCCCTCGACAAGTTCATGCACGTGGTTGACCGCGCGCGCGGGCAACTGCCGCCGTTCATCGACGCCTATCTGCCCGCCAGTGCCGCCGAATTCCGCGTGGCCATCGGAGAGTGGATGAGCAAACACCTGAGCGACTTGCAACTGGTCGGCAAGGATGCGGCGCACATGTTTGTGACGCTGCTGATCGGCATGGTGCTCGGGGCGATCATCGCCTTGCAGCGCATCCCGGATGTGACCAAGCGCAAGCCGCTGGCTGCCGCGTTGTTCGACCGCTTGCACCTGCTGGTCCAGGCGTTTCGCAACATCGTGTTCGCACAGATCAAGATTTCCCTGCTCAACACCTTCTTTACCGGGATCTTCCTGGCGGTGATCCTGCCGATGTTCGGCATCAAACTGCCGCTGACCAAAACCCTGATCGTGCTGACCTTCCTGCTCGGCCTGCTGCCGGTGATCGGCAACCTGATGTCGAACACGCTGATCACCATTGTCGGCTTGTCGCTGTCGATCTGGGTCGCCATGGCGGCGCTGGGCTATCTGATTTTTATCCACAAGCTCGAATACTTCCTCAACGCGCGCATTGTCGGCGGGCAGATCAGTGCCAAGTCGTGGGAGTTGCTGCTGGCGATGCTGGTGTTCGAGGCCGCGTTCGGCCTGCCGGGGGTGGTGGCGGGGCCGATTTATTACGCGTACCTCAAGAGCGAGTTGAAGCAGGTGGGGATGGTTTGATCCGCTGTTGATCTACTGTGGTGAGGGGGCTTGCCCCCGTTGGACTGCGCAGCAGTCCCTTCTTTTGGGGATGAGGGGGGCCGCTTCGCGACCCAACGGGGGCAAGCCCCCTCGCCACAGGGGCTTTCTGTCAGTCCATCGAGCCGTAACGCTTCATCGCCTCGATCGCCAACCCGCTACCAATGCTGCCGAAGATATTCCCCTCAACATGCCGCGCATTCGGCAACATCGCTGACACGCTGTTGCGCAGCGCCGGAATCCCGCTCGAACCGCCCGTGAAGAACACCGTGTCGACCTGATCGACCCGCACGTTGGCGTCGTTCAGCAGTTGGGTCACGCTGTTGCGCACGCGCTCCAGCAGGTTGTCGATGGCCGATTCGAACAGCGCCCGGCTCAGCTCCACGCTCAAGCCCGGCTCGATACGGTCCAGCGGCACGTGGCGGCTGTCGGCGTGGGTCAGCTGGATCTTGGTTTCTTCCACTTCCATGGCCAGCCAGTGGCCGGCGCGCTGGTCGATCAGCTTGAACAGGCGATCGATGCCGCCGGTGTCTTCGATGTCGTAACGCATGCTGCCCAGCGCCAGAGTCGACTTCTGCGAGTACACCGAGTTGATGGTGTGCCAGGTCGCCAGGTTCATGTGGTGGCTGGTGGGCATGTAGGCGCCGCTCTTCATGCGGCTGCCGTAGCCGAACAGCGGCATCAGGCCTTGCAGGCTCAGCTGCTTGTCGAAATCGGTCCCGCCGATGTGCACGCCGCCGGTGGCGAGGATGTCATCGTGACGGTTGTCGTGGGTGCGGCGCTCCGGTGACAGGCGCACCAGCGAGAAGTCGGACGTACCACCGCCGATGTCGACGATCAGCACCAGCTCTTCCTTTTCGATGGTCGACTCGTAGTCGAATGCCGCCGCAATCGGTTCGTACTGGAACGACACATCCTTGAAGCCGATGGCGCGGGCCACGTCCACGAGGGTGTTCTCGGCTTCCTGGTCGGCCATTTCATCGTCGTCGACGAAGAACACCGGGCGACCCAGCACCACTTCCTCGAATTCCCGACCGGCGGCTGTCTCGGCACGCTTCTTCAACTGGCCGATAAACAGCCCGAGCAGGTCCTTGAACGGCATCGCCGTGCCGAGGACGCTGGTGTCGTGCTTGATCAGCTTGGAGCCCAGCAGGCTCTTGAGCGAGCGCATCAGCCGGCCTTCGTAGCCTTCCAGGTACTCGTGCAGCGCCAGTCGGCCGTACACCGGGCGGCGTTCTTCCATGTTGAAGAACACCACCGAGGGCAGGGTGATCTTGTCGTCCTCCAGCGCGATCAGCGTTTCCATGCCGGGGCGCAGCCAGCCGACGGTGGAGTTGGACGTGCCGAAGTCGATACCACAGGCACGGGCTGGAGATGCGTTTTTCATGACTTTCAGGTTCCGGTTAAAAAACGGCCGCGCAGTGTATGTCAGTGCGGCGCAGATTCGAAGGCCGACTATCCGCTAAATACTCCAATGGCGCCTTGATAAGATGGCCGGATGCCCCAAACTTGTCTGCATTGAGCCTGGCAGCCATCGGACGGTCGCAAGTACCGCCCACCGCTGCCGATAAACTTCTGACGCGCTACCCGGTCACAAACTTGAGATCGGTCAACCCGGCGCCTGGAAATACGCGCAGACTGCCGGTGACGGCGCGATATCGATAACGGATGGTGATTCCCTCGATGGACTTCAAAGACTATTACAAGATTCTCGGTGTGGAACCGACCGCGGACGATAAGACCATCAAGGCGGCTTATCGGAAACTGGCGCGCAAATACCACCCCGATGTCAGCAAGGAAAAGGACGCCGAGGCCAAGTTCAAGGACGCCTCGGAAGCCTATGAAGCGCTGAAAAGTGCCGACAAGCGCGCCGAATACGACGACTTGCGCAAGTACGGCCAGCACGGCCAACCGTTCCAGGGGCCGCCGGGCTGGCAGGGTCGTGGCGGCGGTGGTTTTGGTGGTGGTCAGGACACGGGCGATTTTTCGGACTTCTTCAGTTCGATCTTCGGCAACCGTGGTCCTGGTTTTGGCGGTGGAGAGTCGCGTCGCAGTGCCGGACGTCGGGGGCAAGACGTGGAAATGGAACTTGGGATTTTCCTGGAAGAAACTCTTTCGAACGAGTCGAAGAAAGTCACCTTCCAGGTGCCGCAATACAACGCTGCCGGCCAGCATGTCAGCAACACCAGCAAAAGCCTGAACGTGAAAATTCCGGCCGGCGTGACCGACGGCGAGCGCATCCGCCTCAAGGGCCAGGGCGCTCCAGGCATCGGTGGCGGCGCCAATGGCGACTTGTTCCTGATCATTCGCTTTGCGCCGCACCCGAAATTCGACGTCGAAGGCGAGAACCTGATCATTACCTTGCCGCTGGCTCCCTGGGAGTTGGCGTTGGGTGCCGAAGTGGCCGTGCCTACACTCACAGGCAAGATCAACCTCAAGGTGCCGGCTGGCAGCCAGAATGGCCAGCGCATGCGCGCCAAGGGGCACGGTCTGCTGAACAAGGCGGGCGAGCGTGGCTACCTGTTCGTGCAATTGAAGGCGGTCATGCCCAAGACCTCGAGCGATGAGGTCAAGGCGCTGTGGCAGGAACTGGCGAAAAAAGCCGCTTTCGACCCGAGAGAAAATTTCTGATCCAAGAGACGGAGTAGCCCATCATGAGCAACCCCCTGATCGTTCAACTGGACATGGCAGAATTCTGTGAGGCGACCGACCTGTCGGACGTCTACGTGATCGAAATCGTCGAGCACGGCATCCTCGAACCTCAGGGCAAGCAGCCCAAGGATTGGGTTTTCAACGATTATGAGCTGGCACTGGCCAAGCGCGCCGCCAAGCTGCGGCGCGATCTGGAACTGGAGTGGGAAGGCGTCGCCCTGGCGCTGGATCTGCTTGAAGAGGTCCAGCAACTGCGGGCCGAGAATCGCATGCTCAAGCAGCGGTTGGGGCGGTTGGTGGTCGAGTAAGCATTCTGACGGTTTCGTGTCGTTTGACAGGGCCCCTTCGCGAGCAAGCCCGCTCCCACATGAGTGCGGTGTACACAGATCCAGTGTGGGAGCGGGCTTGCTCGCGAAGAACGATGACGCGGTCCGTCGGTGTTAAACCTTGCGCGGCAACACCACGGTAAACATCGTCCCCTGCGCCTCACTGGAACTGACCTCGATCGTTCCCCCGTGCGCATCGACCACTTCCTTGACGATAAACAAGCCCAGGCCAAGGCTGGTGGAGGGGTGGCCGAGTTGCTCGTCCGCGCTGCGCACCAGCGGATCGAAAATCGTGCCGATCGCATCCTCGGGTATCGGAGCGCCGTAGTTGTGCACCGTGAGGCGAACCGTGTCTGGCTCGCCTGTCAGGGTCAGCGTCGTGTCCCGCTTGTTCAAACCATGCTGCAACGCGTTGCCGATCAGGTTCTGCAACAGTTGAGCCACCCGTCCGGCATCCCAGGCACCTTGGGTGTCACCCTTTACGTGGACCGTCGGATCGCACTCGGGGTTACCGGCGCAGGCTACGGCAATCGCCGCATGTACGGCATCGGCCAAGTCCATGGGTGCCGGTTCGATCGGCAGGCTCTTACCCAGGCGACTGCGCACCAGTTCCAGCAAATCACTGACCATCGCCGCCATGTGCCGCGCGCTATGCTTGATGTTGACCGCGCAAGCCAGGGCATCGCCTTCAAGTGTTGCTTTGCGCAGCAGCAATTCGGCAGACATGCTCACCGCTTGCAACGGTGCCCGCAGGTCATGCCCCAGGATCGCCAGAAAGATATCCCGCGAATGATTGACCTGCTCGGCGTAGGCAGCGGTGGATTCGGCGAGTGCTTCGTCAATGGCTTCGTTGAATCGGATCATGTCCTGGAAATAGGCCAGGTCCGGTGACGCCAGGCTGTCGACCCACAAACGGATGACGCACGCACGCAAATGACGGAACTCCGATGTCATCTGCACCAGATCAAACCCCACGGTATGCCGCAGTTCGCCATGACTGGCGCCGGCCTCGTCCAGGCTCGGGGTTTTTTCCGGGCCTTCGCCCTTGGCCTTGGCCATCTGTTCGCTGGAGGTTTGCGCAGTGGTCATGTCACGCGCGGCGGCCAGCAAAATGGCCTTGGCGTGATCGCGCAAAGCGAGCCTGTCCATGTGCTCGGCCGCCGGGGTAATGGTGCTGGCGAACTGCTCCCATTCATCGACGATACGGTCTACGTGTTGCCTGATGAAGTCGGGTAAGCGCATGTCCGGTTTCCTGGTGGGAAGTCTGGCGCATCTTAGCCCCTTTGCCGCCCGCTAAAAACTACCATTACGCGGGGACGCTCCTTTGCGCGGGGAGCGGGTGGTAATTACTTGTTTTTTAGATTCTTAAATCGGATGCGACGTTGATGTATTCGTGATTTCGGCGCTGTTTTTTGATCTTTTGTTTTCGTCGCCTCTCAATAATCTGGTGGTTCAATTCATCGCATAAGGATTTGCGAAATGAGCGAACGTTCGGATACGCCAGATCGCCCCGTCATTGCCGGGCAGGCAAGAGACGTGGAGCGCAATGTTTATCGTGATTATCTGCTGGGCAAACTGCCCCCGCAGGTAAAAGACGCACCCGCCTCGCGCCTGGTTGCCTTTGCCCATTCGAAACCGGAATTTGCGGAATGGTATTTGAGTTCAAGGGCCATGGATCGCCAGTACCTCAAGGAGTTGATCGACGAGCGCTGGCGCCTGCAGGGGCCATTGGACGAGACGCTGAAGAATGTGCAGCAGGACATTCTTGCCTTCGCCGAGCCCTTGCTGGTCCAGGCATTGAAAGAGCATTTGAATCTGGAACTGGACGTCAACGCGACGCTGATTCGGCTGTACGTCCCAGCCAATCTGGCCATTGGTATCGATACCCATGCCAGTCGGCTCAGGCAATCGTCATTGCTGGAAGCGGCCTTGCACAATTTCGAGGCCCCCGAAACGCAGGCGGGGGCGTTTCGCGATGGCTCGGGCATCTTCACCAGGGACGACGAAAACGAACTTTCGCGACATACGCTCACGGTCGAAAGATTTGCCGCCCTGTGCCGGACGCTCGATATCGGTGCGCGATACCAACGTCACATCAAAGCGTTGCTGATGCCCGAGGCGGTCACGGCCAGAGCGACTGTCGTGCGGCAATGCACGGCCAGTGAAAAAGCCGCGTTTCACGAATCGGCGCTGATCGCGTACCTGAAGAAAGACATCACGTTCTATGGCTACGGGAAACTTCGGCAGATCCGTGACAACGAACAAGGCATTCTGATACGGCGTCGGCCCCTGCAAAGCCATAGGCTTTCAATCATGGGCTTCAGACTGTCCGGCATTGTGTTGTTCAGTGCGGTGGCGGACCCTTCAAAAATCAAACGGGTTTACGACGCGCTGATTCCACAGCATCAACGAACGATGCTGGAATGGTCGCGACGCCTGGCACTGCTCCCGGGGCAGGAGTTTGAACAGTTCAAGCTGCTCCAGGCGTTTTTCGCCAATGGCCCCAGCGGTCTTGTTGAGGCCATGTTGCAACGGGATGATGCTTATCAACAAAGTCGTCTGGAGGGGACGCTGCTTGCATATGTTCCCGATGATCCCGACCACCCCCTCAAGGAATATGAGTCCTTCACTGATTTCATGAAGGAATTGACGAGCCAGTTGCGCTCGCCAGGCTACCAGCAATTTTTCAGCCGTTTCGTGGCGCAAAAAGACCAGGGCAAGTTTTTCGCCCGGGTTCGCGAGCGTCTCTCGACATACACCTGGAAACAGCGCGAGCCGCTGGACATGGGGCCGTGGTGGCGGGAAACCGCAGTTGAAAACGCCAACGCAGAGCCTGTCACCCATCTCATTTCAGGCGATCTCTGGACGCAAACAAGTCTGTGGCGCAGGGAGAAGGCGATTGCAGATGCGCGGCAAATCGCCGTGCCGACTGGCGATGAAGATGCCACCACCCGCTGGAACCGGTTGAACAGCTATCTGAACATCGGCTGGAACGTGTTCAACTTCGGCGCCATGTTGGTTCCCGGTCTGGGCGAAGCGATGCTGGCCGTCATGGCCGGGCAGATGGTTTTGGAAACCCTGGAAGGCTTCGAGGACTGGAGCAAGGGGGACAAGGAAGAAGCAGCGTCCCATCTCACCAGCGTCATGATCAATTTCGCGCAGTTGGCCATTATGGGCGCCGGGCATGTCTTGCCGGCCGGTGCGACGGCGACTGTCAAACCATCAGCGTTTATCGACCGGTTGAAAAAGGTTGAGCTGGCTGACGGCAAGACGCGCCTCTGGAACCCGGACCTTTCGCCCTACGCCCATGACATGGTGTTGCCCGCAAAGGCGAAGCCCGGCAAGCAGGGTCTGTACCGGCACAGCGAAAAGGACATCCTCAAGCATGAAAACCAACACTTCGAAGTCATAAACGATCCCCGCACCGGCCAGCCACGCTTGCAACACCCGACTCGGCCACAGGCTTATCAGCCGACACTGGAGCACAACGGTTGCGGCGCGTGGAAGACCGAACTCGACCGCCCCATCGAGTGGGACAAAACCACCCTCATGCGGCGCCTTGGCCCGACGGTCGAGGGCTTCTCTGATAACACCCTGGAACAGATTCGTCTCGTCAGCGGCATGGGGGAGGACGAATTGCGTCGTTTGCATGTCGTCAGCGACCCGCCGCCCGCGTTGCTGACCGACACGATCGAACGCTTCCAGGCCTGGGCCGAGGTGCAAAAGCTGCCCGGGCAGATAAGGCTCAACGAGGTTCCGCAAGCGTTCGTCGAGCAAGTGCCGCAGTTGCTGGTTGAATTGCCGAGATGGCCTGAGCAGAAAAGCATCGAGCTGTTTGACGGCTCTGGGCACGGCGGGCGCTCGATCAAATTTGGTAACGTCGATGCACTGCCAGCTGACACGCTGAAGATCAGCCGTGCCGAGGTCAGCGCAGGAAAACTGCCGGAGCGTGCCGTGAAGTTTGCCAACGAGACCGACATTCACGCGATGCTCGGGCAGGGCATTTCAACGGACGAGCGAGTCCGCATCAACGCCTTGAAAAACCTGCTGGCAGGGCGAGCAGGCAGTCGTCGCGGACCTCTGTTTGACGCGCTGAATCGTCGTTTGCAGCTGACCGAAAACCCGCAAGTTCGGGTGCTTCAGGACGCGTTCAATGGGCTCCCCACGGCGGTAGCCCGGGAGTTGCTCGCCGACATTGAGCCGCAAGACCTGCTCAACATCACCGAGCCGTCGCGCATCCCCTTGCAACTCAAGGAGCGGGTGAGAGTCACCTTGCAGGCGATACGAACCGCGCGCGCTTATGAAGGGCTCTTCCTCGATGCGCCCTACGGTGTGGACACCGAGCGGCTGGCCTTGCATTCGATGCAGGCGCTACCCGACTGGCCCGCGAACCTCAGGATTGAAATCCGTGCGTTTTCTTTCGACGGACCGTTGCGCGACAGTGTCGGCCCGACGGATGCCACCTACCGCAGAATCCTGGTCAGCGAGGACGGCCAGTACCAGGCACGCGATGCCGATGATCTGCATTTGCACGGGGCCGATGATCTTTATGCTTCCGTGTTGCATGCCCTGCCTGACGCCGAACGAAACGCGCTGGGGTATCACGTCAATCAAGGCGCCACGCTCAAGCTCGCCGTTCAAAACGCGCCGCTGCCACGGGACACGTTCAGCGCGCTGCTCGCGGATAACCCTGTGCGCAAACCGGCGTATGACCCTGCCACGATGCGTCTGCGGGGCGGCATGCGTGGGGTTGCTCATGGGCTGCACAGAGTCAACGAGCCCATCACGCCGCAAGAGCGGGTGCGTGTCGTGCGTCCCGGATGGACCGAGGACGAAGCCTTGGCCTATCTGCAGGCGAGTGGCAGCGAACTCAGCCCGGCGCAGAGGGCGAGCGCAATCGAGGCGGAATTCGATCGGCTCAACGCCAATTTTCAACGCTGGTTGAAATCGCCGACCGAAGCGTACAGCTTCACGCCTGCTGGCGTCGCCGAATGGCAATCCAGAAACGCCTTGTACAAAGCGGTCAGGGAATGCTGGCAGCACACCGGGTTGCGCCATGTGGATTCATTCGGTCATCTGCAGGGCGTTGTGCTCGACCTGGAAAACATTCCACTGGGGCGTCATCTGCGCACCATGCCCGCCCTGGAAGGCCATTTCGATCACGTCACAAACCTCAATTTGACCCTGACCGAATTGACCGACGCACACAGTTCCTTCCTCGATCATTTCCCCCGTTTGCGTTTGCTCAACGTCAACGGCAATGCGCTCACCGGTGTTCCACGTGCCATCCGCCGCATGCGCGGGCTGACGGAACTCAGCATGCGAGGCAACCGTATTGTCCTGGATACCCAAGGCATCGCGGACCTGCGCAACCTGACACGACTTGAGGCCCTGGACCTGTTTGGCAATCCGTTGGGGCAAGCCCCGGATATCGGCAGCATGAGAATGTTGCATACGCTGATCCTGACTGACACCGGCGTTCATACCTGGCCGCAGGGGCTGTTCGCACAACCGCGGTTCCGGCATTTTTTCCTGGATATGCAGGGCAACGAAATCACGCAAATCCCGGCGGTACCCCTGGGTTCCGTGCAGGCGGAATTGCTGGCTCGCACGGTGCTGAGCCGTGATCCGCAGTGGTTGGCGGAGGCCAATCTGCAGACGCTCAGGGACTACATCGAGTCCGTCGGCCTTGACCCGGATCGACCGTATCCACCACGCGGCGTGCGCGACAGTCTCGACTGGGAGGCGGGCATGCCCCGGCCGGAATGGGTGGCGAAACAAGCGGTCTGGAACAGCGTCGAGGATGAGCACGGATCGGTCGGGTTTTTCAACGAGATCCGTAAACTCACCGAGTCGGGGCATTTCAAGAACGACCCCGGGTTTCGGGTCGATATGACCGCCAAGGTCTGGCGCATGCTCGAGGCGATGTCCAAAAACACCGAGCTTCGGCAAAAACTCTTCACCATGACCACGGTGCCCACGGCGTGCGTCGATGCCGGCGCGCAACTGTTCAATGCCATGGGCCTGGAAGTGTTGATTCACGAGGCCTATGAACTGGCCAATCCCGCGCTGGTGGAAGGGGAGCTGGTGTCGCTGGCGCGAGGCAAGTCACGTCTGGATGAACTGAGCAGGATTGCTCGCAAAACCATTTCCGAGCGCGAGGCGATGGGCGAGGCGTTTAGGCGCATCAACGCCGCGGGGGAGGTGACGGGTACGATTGATGAGGTGGAAGTTCACTTGGCGTTCATGACCGATCTTGCCGACCGGCTGGACCTGCCCTGGCAGTCTCGCAACATGCAGTTCAGAGGGATCGCGGGTGTCACATCGCAGATGACCGAAGATGCTTATCTGCGTGTGCTGGACCTTGAGGAAGGGGAGTTACTCAGTGATTTGCTGGTCGAGCAGCCGTTCTGGTCATCCTATGTCGAGGGTGTCAACCGACGTGCTTTCAAAGTGTTCAGGCGCCGGATCGATGCCACGACAGACTTCTACATGGCGTTGGACATGCGTGCGAACGACACAACGCTTTCCCTTGAGCAAAAGGCTCGGTTGAAGGAAGAACTCACGGTGCTCGGCGCTGAACTTAAGAAGCCGGAAAGCGACTTTGCACCGGGACGCACCATGACCGATGCGCAATACGCCGCTGAATTGAATGCGATCGATGAAGAGCAAAAGGAGTTGGTCAAAACCTTCACTCAACAGGCAATCGGCCGGGCAAAACTGCAGAGGGTAGAACTCCCCTTTGTCGTACAGCCGGACGTTTGATTGCTGCTGCTTTTTCCGGGGACCTGGTACGCCAGGCCCCCGGGATTTCAGTCCGATCCACTGATCAAAACAGGAAATATCGCTGGGCCATCGGCAACACATCCGCTGGCTCACACCACAGCAGCACACCGTCGGCCTTGACTTGATAGGTCTGCGGATCGACATCGATGGTCGGCAGGTAGTCGTTGTGGATCAAGTCAGTTTTCTGCACCTCGCGGCACCCTTTGACCACTGCGATTTTCTTCTTCAAACCCAAGGCCTCGGGAAGGCCCGCCTCCTGCGCGGCCTGGCTGATGAAGGTCAGGCTGGTGGCGTGCAACGAGCCGCCGTAGCTGGCAAACATCGGTCGGTAATGCACCGGTTGCGGAGTCGGAATGGAAGCATTGGCATCGCCCATCAGGCTGGCTGCGATGGCACCACCCTTGAGGATCAAGGTCGGCTTGACCCCAAAAAATGCCGGACGCCAGAGCACCAGATCCGCCCATTTACCCACCTCGACCGAGCCCACTTCATGGCTGATGCCATGGGTGATTGCCGGGTTGATCGTGTACTTGGCGATGTAGCGTTTGGCGCGGAAGTTGTCGTTGCCCTCGCCATCACCGGGTAGCGCACCGCGCTGCTTTTTCATCTTGTCGGCGGTCTGCCAGGTGCGTGTGATGACTTCGCCGACACGGCCCATGGCCTGGCTGTCGGAGCTGATCATCGAGAACGCGCCGAGGTCGTGCAGGATGTCTTCGGCGGCGATGGTTTCGCGGCGGATGCGACTTTCGGCGAAGGCCACGTCTTCGGCAATGCTCGGGTCCAGGTGGTGGCAGACCATGAGCATGTCGAGGTGTTCGTCGATGGTATTGCGGGTGAACGGTCGGGTCGGGTTGGTCGAACTCGGCAGCACGTTGGCAAAGCCGCAGGCCTTGATGATGTCCGGGGCATGACCGCCACCCGCGCCTTCGGTGTGATAGGTGTGGATGGTGCGACCCTTGAAGGCGGCGAGGGTGGTTTCGACGAAGCCCGACTCGTTGAGGGTGTCGGTATGGATCGCCACTTGTACGTCGTACTGGTCGGCGACGTTCAGGCAGTTGTCGATACTCGCCGGGGTGGTGCCCCAGTCTTCGTGCAGCTTGAGGCCGATGGCGCCGGCCTTGACCTGCTCGATCAACGGCTCCGGCAGGCTGGCGTTGCCCTTGCCGGTGAGGCCGATGTTCATCGGGAATGCATCGGCGGCCTGAAGCATGCGCGCCAGATGCCACGGCCCGGACGTGCAGGTGGTGGCGTTTGTGCCAGTGGCCGGGCCGGTGCCGCCGCCGATCATGGTGGTGACGCCGCTCATCAACGCTTCTTCGATCTGCTGCGGGCAGATGAAATGGATGTGCGTGTCAATG
Organism: Pseudomonas sp. LBUM1663; assembly: GCF_059695905.1. Lineage (NCBI taxonomy): Bacteria > Pseudomonadati > Pseudomonadota > Gammaproteobacteria > Pseudomonadales > Pseudomonadaceae > Pseudomonas > Pseudomonas sp. LBUM1663. Next base: position 653,047 of record NZ_CP166792.1, read on the forward strand.
CCGCCAGCGGTGAGGATCATGCCTTCACCGGCGATGACTTCGGTGCTGGCGCCGATGGCGATGGTGACGTTGGGCTGCACATCCGGATTGCCTGCCTTGCCGATGCCTGCGATGCGTCCATCCTTGAGGCCGACGTCAGCCTTGACGATGCCCCAGTGGTCGATGATCAGCGCATTGGTGATCACCGTGTCGACGACCTCGGCGGCTAACAGTTGGCTCTGACCCTGGCCGTCGCGGATGACTTTACCGCCGCCGAATTTCACTTCTTCGCCATAGGTGGTGAAATCTTTTTCCACCTCGATCCACAGCTCGGTGTCGGCCAGGCGGACCTTGTCACCGACGGTGGGGCCGAACATGTCGGCGTAGGCCTGACGGGAAATCTTCATTCGTTCGCCTTGTAAATGATGGGTGGCAACCTGCGATCCATTGTGGCGAGGGAGCTTGCTCCCGCTGGGCTGCGCAGCAGCCCTAAAGCCTTTAACCGGATTTCTTCAGGCACTCTCTATTTTTCGGGTTAGCGAGCGCTTCGCACTCGAGCGGGAGCAAGCTCCCTCGCCACAGGTGAGCATGTCAGTCGAGGTCACCCATGACCCTGCCGGCAAACCCGAACACCCGGCGATGCCCGGCCAGGTCCACCAGCTCAACCTCACGACTCTGCCCCGGCTCGAAGCGCACGGCGGTGCCGGCGGGGATGTTCAGGCGCATGCCACGACTGGCCGCACGGTCGAAGGTCAGGGCGTCGTTGGTTTCGAAGAAGTGATAGTGCGAGCCGACCTGGATCGGCCGGTCGCCGCTGTTGGCCACTTTCAGGCTAACAGTACGGCGGCCGACGTTGAGTTCGATGTCGCCGGGCTGGATCTGGTATTCACCGGGAATCATCAATGGGCTCCCTGAAGAATCTTGTAGTAGAGGGCGGTCGGTTTGTACTGGCCGCTCGGGTCGCAGGCGTAATCAGGGATTTCACCTGCTTTGGTGTAGCCCAGGGCTTTGTAGAAGTCCTCGGCGGGGGAGCCAGCCTCGGTGTCGAGGTAGAGCATGCCGCGCTTGTGCTGGAGCGCGGCCTGTTCCAGCGCGCTCATCAATTGTTGGCCCAGGCCACGGCGGCGCGCATGTTCGCGCACCAGCAGTTTCTGCACTTCTGCACGGTTCAGGCCATTGGCTTTCTGACACAGGGTCAGCTGCACGCTGGCCTGCACCTGCTCGTCCTTGACCACCACCCACAGCAGCACGTTGCCCTTGTTCAGGTTGTCCTGAACGTCATCGAAATAGGCGCGGGCCGCGGCGGCATCCAGATTGGCCATGAACCCGACACTGGCGCCATAGCCGACGGCGTCGAGCAGCAGATCAATCAAACCCTGACGATAGTGCGCAAAGCTTTCAACATTGACGCGGCGCAGTTGGGCAGCGTTCATCGGGCGTTACTCCTTGTTGGCAGGCGGCGGCTCCGCGCCAGGATTGAGGGTCAGTTGCATGAAAGTCAGGTCCAGCCAGCGGCCGAATTTGGTGCCCACTTGCGGCATCTCTCCGGTGATCACGAAACCGGCCCGTTCATGCAAACGGATAGACGCGGCATTGCCGCTTTCGATGGCCGCGACCATGACGTGTTTGTCGCAGCCTTTGGCGCGCTCGATCAGCACCTTCATCAATTGCGGACCGAGACCGTTGCCACGCTGGTCGCTGCGCACGTAGACCGAGTGCTCGACGGTGTGGCGGAAACCGTCGAACGGCCGCCAGTCACCAAATGAAGCGTAGCCCAGCACGCTGTTATCGCCGTCGACGATCACTAGGATCGGATAACCCTGGGCTTGCCGGGCGCTGAACCACGCCTGACGGTTGCCCAGGTCCACGGCCTGTTCGTTCCAGATCGCCGTGGTGTTGAGCACGGCGTCGTTGTAGATGTCGCGAATCGCCGGCAGGTCGGCGTGCAGCGCATCGCGGATGTGATAGGTCATGACGCGTCCTCAGGCGATGGGTTGGTGAACGGTGACCAGTTTGGTGCCGTCGGGGAACGTCGCTTCGACCTGGATCTCCGGGATCATTTCCGGGATGCCTTCCATCACTTGTTCGCGGCTGAGCAGGGTGGTGCCGAAGTGCATCAGTTCGGCCACGGTCTGGCCGTCACGCGCGCCTTCGAGCAGCGCAGCGGAGATGTAGGCCATGGCTTCCGGGTAATTGAGTTTCACGCCGCGCGCCAAACGCCGCTCGGCCACGAGGCCGGCGGTGAAGATCAGCAGCTTGTCTTTTTCGCGTGGGGTCAAGTCCATCGTTTGGAATCCATCTGGGCAGATAAAAAAATCGGATCTGTAAACACACAACTTGTAGGAGCCAGCTTGCTGGCGATGGCGTACTTACTGGCGCCATCGCCAGCAAGCCGGCTCCTACAAGGATATCGGTGTTCAGGTGCTCCATATTCTTGGGGGCAGGGCTTCGCGGCCGAGTAACGCAGGCCGCAGCAACCGCCACAATTCAATCAACCAGCCCCGCGCCAACAGCGCTTCGCTGGCCAGGCACCGAGCCACCAGAAGTCCGGGCAATTGCGTCAGATCCCCGCGCACTTCATTGGGCAGCGAGCGACAGGTTTCCAGCAGTTCGCTATCAATTTCCCCGGTCACCAGCAACGTCGCAAACACCGGCTGCCCATCCAGGCCAATCGGCGAGTCGAGCAAGCCGTCATCCCCGACAATGCGCTGGCGTTCGTGCCAGAGCAACTGGCCGTCGCGGCGGATGTCCAGTTTTGCCTGAAAATGCCCGAGGTCGAAGCGCTCGCCACTGGCCGGTCGGCCCAGCGCCACGACGTCCCAGTAAAACAGCCGGGCGTCGCCCTCCAGATCAATCGAGGTGCTGAGTTCGGCTTGAGCGTCGCTGAAGATGATCGTCTCTTGTGGCAGCCATTCCAGTGTCGCACCGCACGCCACTTTCAATGTCAGCTGTTGATAGGCGGGCCCCGCCGCGCGATACCACTTGGCGGCACCCGGGCTGGTGATTTGCGCCCAGGCATCCGCGCCGACGCTGGCCGAGATGTCCAGTCGATCACCACCTGCGATACCGCCCGGCGGATGAACGATGATGTGCTGGCACACTTGCGGGCCTTCGGCATACAGGTGCTTTTGCACCCGCAGCGGGCCTTTATGTCGGCGCAGGACCGGGCGTGTGCTGTCGCCGAACCGGGCGTAGCCCAATTCCAGCTCGGCATGCCAGCTCGGGGTAAACAGGGCAGTGGGAAGAGGTAAATTCATGTTTTCTAATTATCGTCAGGACGCTTCAGATTAGATCGTAACCAGACCGCGTACACCCTCGGCTTCCATATTTTCGCCGCGACCTTGCTGCACGATCTCGCCGCGGGACATCACCAGGTACTGGTCGGCCAGTTCGGCGGCGAAATCGTAGAACTGCTCGACCAACAGAATCGCCATGTCGCCCCGGGCCGCGAGCTTCTTGATCACTACGCCGATCTCTTTGATCACCGATGGCTGGATGCCTTCGGTGGGCTCATCGAGAATCAACAGCCGTGGACGGCTGGCCAGTGCGCGACCAATCGCCAATTGCTGCTGTTGGCCGCCGGACAAGTCACCGCCGCGTCTTTGTTTCATTTGCAGCAGCACCGGGAACAGCTCGTAGATGAATGCCGGGACTTCCTTGGCCTCAGAACCAGGAAACCGCGAAAGACCCATCAGCAGGTTTTCTTCCACGGTCAGGCGGCCGAAAATTTCGCGGCCCTGAGGCACATAGGCGATCCCGGCATGCACCCGCTGGTGCGGCTTGAACGTGGTGATCGGTTTGCCTTCCCAATTCACTGCGCCTTCCTTGGCCGGCAGCAAACCCATCAGGCATTTGAGCAGGGTGGTCTTGCCCACGCCGTTGCGCCCCAGCAGGCACGTGACTTCACCGACCTTCACGTCAAACGTCAGGCCCCGCAGGATGTGGCTACCGCCGTAGTACTGGTGCAGCTTGTCGACTTGCAGCATTCTCAGATTCTCCTTAAATCCCCTGTAGGAGCGAGGCTTGCCCGCGAAGAACGATGACGCGGTCTTGCAGTTGGACCGAGGCGTCCCCTTCGCGGGCAAGCCTCGCTCCTACAAGAGCCATTTCATCTTCCGAGGTAAACCTCGATCACTCGCTCGTTGTCCTGCACCTGCTCCAGCGACCCTTCGGCCAGCACGCTGCCCTGGTGCAACACGGTGACGTGGTCGGCAATCGACCCGACAAACCCCATGTCGTGTTCCACCACCATCAGCGAATGCTTGCCGGCCAGGCTTTTGAACAGTTCGGCGGTGAACTCGGTCTCGGCGTCGGTCATGCCTGCCACCGGCTCGTCGAGCAGCAGCAGTTGCGGGTCTTGCATGAGTAGCATGCCGATCTCCAGAAACTGCTTCTGGCCGTGGGACAACAGACCCGCCGGGCGATTGACCGAGGCCGTCAGGCGAATGGTTTCCAGCACCTCGCTGATGCGATCTTTCTGTTCGCCACTGAGGCGAGCCCGCAGGCTGGCCCACACCGACTTGTCGGTTTTCTGCGCCAGCTCCAGGTTCTCGAACACGCTCAAGGCCTCGAACACCGTCGGCTTCTGGAACTTGCGGCCGATGCCGGCCTGGGCAATCTGTACTTCAGTCATCGACGTCAGGTCCAGGGTTTCGCCGAACCAGGCTTTGCCGTGACTGGGGCGAGTCTTGCCGGTGATGACGTCCATCAACGTGGTCTTGCCCGCGCCGTTGGGGCCGATGATGCAGCGCAATTCGCCGACGCCGATGTACAGGTTCAAAGCGTTGAGTGCCTTGAAGCCATCGAAGCTGACGCTGATGTCTTCCAGGGTCAGGATCGTGCCGTGGCGTGTATCCAGGCCGGGACCGACACGTTGCCCGAGGCCGATGGCATCGCGGCTGCTGCCGGCGTCCTTGTTGGGTTCCAACGGCGGGAAAAACGCCGGTTCGAGCATGAATTCAGCCGTCGCAGTGACTCTCATTGCTCACCTCTCTTTTTCAGCAGGCCGATCACGCCTTTGGGCAGGTACAAGGTCACGACGATGAACAGCGCGCCAAGGAAGAACAGCCAGTATTCAGGGAACGCTACGGTGAACCAGCTCTTCATGCCATTGACCACACCGGCGCCGAGCAGCGGACCGATCAACGTACCGCGACCACCGAGGGCCACCCAGACGGCCGCTTCAATCGAGTTGGTCGGCGACATTTCACTCGGGTTAATGATCCCGACTTGCGGCACGTACAACGCACCGGCCAGACCACACAGCACCGCGCTCAAGACCCAGACAAACAGTTTGAAACCCCGCGGGTCGTAGCCGCAGAACATCAAGCGGTTTTCCGCATCACGCAAGGCGGTCAGCACCCGGCCGAACTTGCTCTGCGCCAGACGCCAGCCGATGAACAGGCTCGCCACCAGCAACACCACCGTGGCAAAAAACAGCACCGCGCGCGTGCCCGGCTCGGTAATGCCAAAGCCGAGAATCGTGCGGAAGTTGGTGAAGCCGTTGTTGCCGCCAAACCCGGTTTCGTTGCGGAAAAACAGCAGCATCCCGGCGAAGGTCAGGGCCTGGGTCATGATCGAGAAATACACGCCCTTGATCCGCGAACGGAAGGCGAAAAACCCGAAGACCAGCGCCAGCAACCCCGGCGCGAGCACCACCAGGCACATCGACCAGAGGAAGCTGCTGGTGCCGGTCCAGTACCACGGCAATTCGGTCCACGACAGGAACGTCATGAACGCCGGCAAGCCGTCGCCCGAGGCCTGGCGCATCAGGTACATGCCCATCGCATAACCGCCGAGGGCGAAGAACAGGCCGTGACCGAGGGACAACAGCCCCGCGTAACCCCAGACCAAATCGAGGGCGAGGGCGACGATGGCGTAGCACAGAATCTTGCCCACCAGCGTCAGGGTGTAGGCCGAGACGTGAAAAACGCTGACCGGAGATAACAGCGAGAGCAGCGGCAACGCCAGCAACAGAACGAGGATCACTGCACCAACGGCAATCGTGACCGTGGGACCGGCTTTTTGTGTTGCGGTAACGAGCAGGGGCTGGTTCATCAGTCGATCACCCGTCCTTTCAGTGCGAAGAGGCCTTGCGGACGCTTCTGGATGAACAGAATGATCAGCGCGAGGATCAGAATCTTGCCGAGCACGGCGCCGATCTGCGGTTCGAGAATCTTGTTGGCGATGCCCAGGCCGAAGGCAGCCAGGACACTACCGGCCAACTGACCGACACCGCCGAGCACCACCACGAGGAACGAGTCGATGATGTAGCTCTGGCCGAGGTCCGGGCCGACGTTGCCGATCTGGCTGAGGGCCACGCCGCCGAGCCCTGCGATGCCGGAGCCGAGGCCGAAGGCGAGCATGTCCACGCGCCCGGTCGGCACACCGCAGCAGGCGGCCATGTTGCGATTCTGGGTGACGGCGCGCACGTTCAAACCCAGGCGCGTCTTGTTCAGCAGCAGCCAGGTCAGCACCACCACAAACAAGGCGAAGGCGATGATCACGATGCGGTTGTACGGCAGCACGAGGTTGGGCAGCACTTGAATACCGCCCGACAACCACGCCGGGTTGGCCACTTCAACGTTCTGCGCGCCGAACACCAAGCGCACCAGTTGAATCAGCATGAGGCTGATGCCCCAGGTCGCGAGTAGGGTTTCCAGCGGGCGGCCGTAGAGGTGACGAATCACCGTGCGCTCCAGCGCCATGCCGATGGCGGCTGTGACGAAAAACGCCACCGGCAACGCGATCAGCGGGTAGAACTCGATGGCTTGCGGGGCGAAGCGCTGGAGCATCAGTTGCACCACGTAGGTCGAGTACGCGCCGAGCATCAGCATCTCGCCGTGGGCCATGTTGATCACGCCGAGCAGGCCGAAGGTGATCGCCAGTCCCAGGGCGGCGAGCAGCAGGATCGAACCGAGGGACATGCCGCTGAACGCTTGCCCGAGGATCTCGCCGACCAGCAGTTTGCGTTTGACTTGAGCCAGGCTGGTTTCGGCGGCAGTGCGCACGTTGGCATCGGCTTCAATGCCCGGCTCCAGCAGGCTTTCGAGGCGGGTGCGTGCCAGCGGATCGCCGGTTTCGCCAAGCAGACGCACCGCCGCGAGGCGCACGGCCGGGTCGGTGTCGACCAGTTGCAGGTTGGCCAGAGCGAGGCTGAGGGCGGCGTGGACGCTTTCGTCTTTTTCGCCGGCCAGTTGCCGGTCGAGAAATTTCAACTGTGCGGGTTTGGCGCTTTTCTGCAGTTGCTGCGCGGCGGCCAGACGGGTTTTTGGGTCGGCGGCGAGCAGTTGATGGCTGGCCAGTGCGGTGTCGATCAGACCGCGCAGGCGGTTATTCAGGCGCAGGGTTTTGGTTTGGCCGTCGACGGTCAGTTCGCCTTGTTGCAGGGCGCTGATCAGCTCGATACGGGCCGATTCGGGCTGCGCGGCCCAGGTCTCCAGCAGTTTGGCTTGCTGCATGGGGTTGGCGGCGACGAAGTCGTCGGTGTCGCTGGCCTGTACGGCCATCGGCAGCAAAAGCGCGAGTGCAAAGATAAAGCGGTAGAGGGCGATGGGCATATGTAAGGCCTTGCGCGGACTAATTGTAGGAGTGAGCCTGCTCGCGATAGCGGTCTATCAATCAACAAATATGTTGTCTGACCCACCGCTATCGCGAGCAGGCTCACTCCTACAGGGGATTGCGTCGGGCTCAAGCGACATGCCCAAGCCCGACATCCAGTGGCTTAGTTGCTCTTCATCGCATAATCCGGCTTCTTGTCGTTGCCATCGATAAACGGGCTCCACGGCTGGGCGCGGATCGGGCCTTCGGTCTGCCACACGACGTTGAACTGACCGTCGGCCTGGATCTCGCCAATCATCACCGGTTTGTGCAGGTGATGGTTGGTCTTGTCCATGGTCAAGGTGTAACCGGACGGCGCGGCAAAGGTCTGGCCGGCGAGGGCCTCGCGGACTTTGTCGACGTCGGTGGATTTGGCTTTCTCAGCCGCTTGCGCCCACATGTGGATGCCCACGTAAGTGGCTTCCATCGGGTCGTTGGTCACCGCTTTGTCGGCGCCCGGCAGGTTGTGTTTCTTCGCGTAGGCTTTCCAGTCGGCCACGAACTTCTTGTTCGCCGGGTTCTCGACCGATTCGAAGTAATTCCATGCCGCGAGGTTGCCCACCAGTGGCTTGGTGTCGATGCCGCGCAGTTCTTCTTCTCCCACCGAGAACGCCACGACCGGAACGTCGGTGGCTTTCAGGCCCTGGTTGGCCAGCTCTTTGTAGAACGGCACGTTGGAGTCGCCGTTGACGGTGGAGATGACCGCTGTCTTGCCGCCGGCCGAGAACTTCTTGATGTTGGCCACGATGGTTTGGTAATCGCTGTGGCCGAACGGGGTGTAGACCTCTTCGATGTCCTTGTCCGCCACGCCTTTGGAGTGCAGGAACGAGCGCAGAATCTTGTTGGTGGTGCGCGGGTAAACGTAGTCGGTGCCCAGCAGGAAGTAACGCTTGGCGCTGCCGCCTTCTTCGCTCATCAGGTATTCCACCGCCGGGATTGCCTGTTGGTTCGGCGCGGCGCCGGTGTAGAACACGTTCGGCGACATCTCTTCGCCTTCGTATTGCACCGGGTAGAACAGCAAGCCATTGAGTTCTTCGAACACCGGCAACACCGATTTACGCGACACCGACGTCCAGCAACCGAACACCACGGCCACCTTGTCCTGAGTCAGCAACTGACGACCCTTTTCTGCGAACAGCGGCCAGTTCGACGCGGGGTCCACGACCACCGGTTCCAGCATCTTGCCGTTCACGCCGCCCTTGGCGTTGATCTCGTCGATGGTCATCAACGCCATGTCTTTGAGCGAGGTTTCGGAGATCGCCATGGTCCCGGACAACGAATGCAGAATACCGACCTTGATGGTCTCGGCGGCCTGGACGGTCCAGGTCATGCCCATCGCGGCAATGCTTGCCGTGAGTGTGAAAGCCTTGATCAAGCTACGACGCTTCATTGTGCGATCTCCATGAACATTAGAATTTTTTCTGGGTTGGCAGATGCGGACTACTGAAGGGTGTTTTGCAAAGGCTGTGCCCGGTCGGCAAAAGGCAGGGAAATGTCGTTTTAGAGCGGTCGCGCGCGGTGGTGGCGCACCACGAAGGGACGAGGGTGGGGCGGTGGTGCGACGAGGCGCGCCACATTGGGGCGCAGAAAATTTGCAGTGAACACAAAACCTGTGGCGAGGGAGCTTGCTCCCGCTGGGTCGCGAAGCGGCCCCAAAACCTGCAAGCACGATGCATCAGGTGTACCGCGTGCAAAGGTTTTACGACTGCTTCGCAGCCGAGCGGGAGCAAGCTCCCTCACCACAAAAGCTCGCTCCTACATTTTCTTGCGGTGTGTTCAGGTGGGGACGACGTTATCCACCGCGCGGTTCACCGCCAGTTCGGCGAGCATGATGATTTGCTGGATGGCCATCGCCTTGTGGCGTTGCGGGCCGATCAGGTCGGTGGCGAAATCGCTGGCCAGGACGCTGGCAGAGGCCAGGGATTCACAGGCATGGACCAGCAGGCTTTCGGTGTCGTTGTTTGGGGCGATCATGTACATCGTGCTGGGGCGGTGGGGTTTTTCGGTGTAGAGCGCAGGCGGATCCAGGTAGTAGTTGAGGGCGCGTTTGATGGCTTCGCGGTCTCGGAGCAGGTCTTCGTCGCGAGATGTTTCGGGTTCGGGCGTGGTGGTGTCGATGGGTGGATCTGGAACAATTTTCTTATTCATGTGCCTGCCTTGGTTTTCAAGTTGGAGCCACCACTTGCCGTTTCTCACGCGGCGAAGAGGGTGGCAGCTATGTGCAGGGTGAGAAACCGGGGAACCAAGAAACCGGCCGGACCGAAGTCCGCCCACACACAGCCGCCATAACGCATTTACAGGCAGCGGATAAGCTGACGGCAATTATGCTGATACGAGTACTGCATGGCTAATGTTTCCCGGGTTCTCACGCCCGATCACTGATGTGCAGTGACAGCCCCAGACTAGAGAGCCCACGTCCGACGAACAACCTGAAAAGGTCGTGGGAAACGTCCGGTATTTTTGCGTCCGCATAAACACATCTAAACAACCCCAGAATCACAAATCCCCTGTGGGGGCGGGCTTGCTCGCGAAAGCGGTGTGTCTGTCACATTGATGTTGGCTGTGCCGCCCCCTTCAGGGAGAAAGGGGACAGATTTATTTTCGGTGCATCGGCGTGCGCAGCATCGGTGTTGGCTGCGTCAAAAGTAAAAAACCGGAGGGCGATACATATGTACCACCCGCTGCGCTCCGGGATCTTGATCATCGTGGCTTCTCAATCGAGTGAGCAGCGTATGAACGGCACCTCTACCAGTCCCCCTTCAGCCCCCCGAAAGACGACAACATTTCCTGCTTTGGGACCGACCTTCATCAGCGCGGATGACGCGGCCTATTGGGTTCACCGACAAATCGGCGCGAGCCGTGACAACGCCTACGGCGGCGTGATCGTGCAGCGTGGTGACGGAAAATTTCAGCCCACATTGCCAGTGGCGGGTCGGATGGGGCATTTCGATTTCGACTTTCTGCTGACTCTCGGTAACCTCAATGAGCTGTTTGCACCGCCGGGCTACAGTGGCGCGGCGTATTACCTGTCCCATTCGGCCAGTCACGCCGACGTCCTGCGGGTTCATCCGGGCTGGACGACTGAGCAGGTCACGTTGAGCCTCGGATTTTTTTCCAGAGCACATCTCCTGAGTCACATGCAGGACCCGGGCGCTTATGGCCAGCGCCATTATTTGTCGGGGCCGGATGGCTCGTTGATCAAGTACGAATCCACTCAGCCGGCAGAAGAGAAAAAACTCTTTGAGCAGGGGGGCAAGACTTTCGGGCCGTTCTCCGACGTTGAGTACCTGATTCAGAAAGTCGCCCAGACCGGCACGCTAAGCGTACTGGTGGCCAATGCACCATGGGGCGGCGTCCGAGGAAACGTGCCGGCGAACTGGACGCTCGGTACGGCTGCGGTGCGAAGTCCGACGTCGGTCCAGCCGTTTTTTTGTGCGGTGTTCGATCAAGTGGACAAGGCCATCGAAGCGGCCGCCGCGACGGTAACCGCGTCCACCGGCAGCGTTTATCTGGGGTTTGTGGCGACCTCTGCCGGCAGCGCGGAGTGCATGGCGACCTATCCGGTGCTTTCCAGCGAGCCCGCAGCCGAACTGCTCAAGACATTCCCGCTGAATGCTGATCGCACGCTGGAGCGCCTGCTCGATTTCGACCTGAACGGCGTCTACTTCATGCCGCAGGGCGATGCGACTCACAGCGCTAGCGAACCTTGGCTTTATGAGCGTTTTTTTTCACCGCAGGAGTTGGCTTCGGGCATCAGGTTTTCGCTAGGGGATGTTCATCGGCAGGCGTACCCGGACTACCTGAAGGTGTACGCCCGGACCCGGGACGGCGCTGTGTTGCAATACCGCCCTTCGGCGCACCTTCGTGAAGTACCGCTGAAGGAGAGCGCGGATTTCAACGTCCGATTGAAGGCCGGCACGCTCAAGCCTGCGGATTACATCAGGCAGGTGGCTGCTGCCGGCGAGCTGACGGTGCTGAAGGACAGCGCGCTTTGGGATGTTGCCGGAATCGTGGGGCCTGATTGGCGACCCTATGCCAGGTCGCGGCGTTTGAGTCCCGCTTTCCTCATGGCGGACGATGCTGCACGTTTCGCTCATGAACATATCGGCAGCCGGCGTGAGCAGGGTTTTGTCGGGATGATTTTGCGGGATCGCAACCAACGCTTCGTCGCCACCGAGCCGGTGTTTGCCGCCAAACGGTTTGCACTTGACAGGCTCTGCCCCCTCGATGCCACTGGCGCACCGATCGTGTTGGTCGAGGGTCACTCTTTTCATGGGCTGTACGCTTCGCGCTGGCAAGCGGATGCCGGAGCCATTGTGCGTACTGACTTGCAAGAGCAACTGACTCACGCACAAATGTTCACCTCCGAAGACATTCGCTCGGTGTTCGAGAAGAGTGCGCAGGTTGTCGATTTCTACCTGTCCGGCTCGGCCGACTCCCTGTTGGTTTATAGCCCCGACGTATCGAAAGTGGCGGCTCGCAACCGTCTGCAAAAGCGGGTGTCCGTACTCGTCGATGGCAAAACGCTGATAGACCAGGAGCTGGCGGCCGGCGCACTTGAGCCCGGTGCAGTGGTCGACGAACTGGCCGGCACGGGCAGATTACGCGTGGTGGTCGGCAGCGATGTGTGGGGGCCGCGGGGAACGGTGCCGGGGGATGAGTCAAATAACGAGGTCGCCCGCACAGACATTACCGCTCCGGTGCTGGGGGCTATTTTTACCAGCGCCGAAGACGCGGTGCTGAACGCCCGCCAGCGCGCCAGGCTCGACTACCGAGCAGCTGCGGCGGGTTGGGGATTTATCCTCAAGCACAAAGAACGCGATGAGTACGTGGCGACTGAAACAGTCCCGGTCAACCGCCTGGGGGCGCTGAACCAAGCGAGCGACTTTGGCGCTCCCGTATTGATCGACGAGTTCCAGACCCTCGGCCTTTATTACGCGGCAAGCTGGATGCCCAAAGAGTTATCGACAGCGGACGCCTGGTTTGCCCGGCATTTCGCTTCCATCCGCGAGCTGGCGACAGCGATCGTCGACGACAAGGGCACGCAACGTCTGACGCATTTTCAGGACCTGAACATTTTTATCGCAACACTGGACGGGGCATTGTTGCTTTACCAGTGCTCAGCCGCCTCAACACAATTCGACAACGAGGGTTTGCAACAACTGATGCCGGTCCTGGGCAAGGACACGCCACCCTATGCCAGTGTCATTCAGAAGGTCGCGGCGTCTGGAGAACTGAAGGTATTGCGCACCAGTGAACTGTGGGATGAACCGGGCATTGTCGGCCCGGACTGGAAGCCTTTCACGCAGGTCCAGCGGCGGGCGCTCAGCCCGGTCTTTTTTGCGCAGGATGATGCTGCGCGCTATGCGTTGGCGCAGCTGGGTTCGCGGCGTGAGCGGATCTACGGTGGGCTGGTGCTGCGTCGCGCCGACGGTTTGTTTGTCGCAACGCTGCCGGTGGCCGTGGAGGTCGAGAACTTCCCGGTCAGCTGGATTCGTCTGGATGAATTGACTGAACAGGGGGTGTTCCTGACGGGGAGTACAGTCGTCGCCCGGTACCATTCCCGAATCCCGGTCGAACCGATTTTCGCCCTGTCGAACCGCGAGCGGGACGTATACCACGCGATGTTTTTCACGGATTTTCTGGCGGACATTCTGAGCGGTTCCGGGCGTTCCCCGTCTCTGTCGCCCGGCAAGGAATACCTGCTGGGGCTCGATGGCAGCCTGATCAGCTACACCCTCAGTGCGAGCGCCAGCGAGAAGCAACTCGCCCGGGCATTGGCGCCACCCAGCCAGTTGCAGCGCCGGCACACCCCGATAGAGCTGAAAATGCGCAACGGCACCCAAACCCCGAGCGAGTACGTCAATCAGGTTGCAAGCGCCGGCCGGTTGCAAGTAATTCAGGGGAGCCGACTGTGGGGCGAGGCCAGGCAACTGTCGCACTGGAGTGCTTATCCGGGAATTATCTCGTCAGAGGTGCATCGATTTGCCATTGCCGAGCCGGCGCTCAGCCCGGTCTTCACGCAGATGGACGATGCCCTGCGCCATGTCCATCGCACGGTGGGCGCACGTGCCAGCCTGATGTTTGGCTTTGTGCTCAAGGCGCTGAACGGTGAACGGTACGTGACGACGCTGCCGATCGACGGGCGGCAAGGGCATCTCACGGTCGAGCGGGTATTTCCCAAAGGGATATTACCGTCGGGGTATCGAGTCGAGGGCCTCTATTTGTGTCCGTCGACAAGTCCGGGACGATTGCCCCATGACGTGGCACACAGCTTCATCTCGCCTCGGGATCTGTCTTACGGGCTGGACGCTGTCGGTGTGCGCACTGCTGAAGGATCCACGTACCTCAACGTCTACATCTCCTGCGCCGACGGCGCCTTGTTGCGCTACGCCCCCAGGGCCAAGGCACCTGAGTGGACCCTTTTTCATGCCACGGTGGCCTACGAGAAAGTAGTGCAATCAGGCCGGGAATCGCTGATCGACTACCTGCGCAAAGTGATTGCCAACGGTGAGTTGCAAACCGTGGTGCGCAGCGCTTTCTGGTCGCCGCTCAGGGTTGACGCCCGTGGCGTCAAAACCGGTATAAGCCTGATCAAGTGGGCGCGGGAAAACCGGTTTGCGCTCGGCCCTGTCTTCGCCCATGCCGATGATGCCGCTCGCTCGGCGCAGCGAATGATGGGCGAGTACGTTGGCCAATCTTATTTGGGCGGCGTGCTGATACACCCGGCGTCTTCTTCGTTCGTAGCCGTCGAACCGCTTGAGGACGGTGCCAGCAGTGGGGCTGCCAGTGCGCTGTTTTACTCAGGACCGGGCGGGCCTATTGCACCGGTCACGGTGCCCGGTGCGCAGCCTTTGCCGTTGCCGGTTTTTCCTCAGGGCTACAAATGGGCGGCTGTTCATCAGTTCTACAAGCGCTTCAATCTGTTCGTGAAGGACCCCAATGCGTCTGATCGATTACTGATGGATAACCTGGCCCTGGCCGACCTGTGGTTCTGCAGAGACGTCGTGAAAAAGAGTGGCGTCTCCGGGGGCAGTTGCTATTTCAGCGGTCGTGGCGGGGCCCTGTTCAAATTCACCCCCAGCTTCTCGCCGCAGGAAACGGCCTTGTTCAATGAGGAGGCAAAGGACGGGGTCGCGGCCTACCTCGCCGCTCTCGCCGGTGTCGGACGGCTTGAGGTGCTGGGCACCGATAGCTACTGGAAACGCCGCGGGCGACTGAGTTCGACGTGGCAGCCACCTGTGCAAACGACGGCGAAGCCCGATCGTGACGAACTGTGAAGCGCAGCGTTCATTGATCTGAGTGCCTGATGGGCCGTGTCTTCCGGGCTGGCACGGCTCAGCGGCGTCGCATGAGACCGATGAAAAAAAACCCGCCAATCGCCGCCGTGGCCACGCCAATCGGCAAGTCCTCGGGGGCGATCAGGGTGCGCGCGGCGACATCGACCCACACCAAAAACACGCTGCCCAACAGCACGCACACCGGCAACAACCGACGATGTTCGGCCCCGACCAATCGACGGGCAATGTGCGGCACCATCAGTCCGACAAACCCGATCGACCCACTGATCGACACCAACACGCCGGTCATCAACGACGCAATCAGAAACACCCGCAAGCGCACGGTACGCGCATTCAAGCCAAGGGTGACGGCGGTCTGTTCGCCGGCCATTAGCGCATTCAACGGGCGGGCCATGCCGAGCAACAACACCAATCCCAGCAATACACTGGCGGCCGGCACCGCAAGCAACTCCCAGCGCGCCAACCCGAGCCCGCCGAGCATCCAGAACATCACCGCCGAACTCGCCCGGTGGTCGCCGAGGAACAGCAGCAAATTGGCAATCGCCATCATCACGAACGACACCGCCACGCCGCACAGCAGTAGCCGGTCACTGTCCAGACGACCGTTGCGATTGGCGATCATCAGCACGATCAGCATGCTCAGCAGCGCGCCGATAAACGCCGCGATTGGCAAGGTCAGCAGGCCGACGATTTCACCGACGTGCAGCACCACAATCACCGCGCCAAGGGTCGCACCGGAAGTGACCCCGAGCAGGTGCGGGTCGGCCAATGGATTGCGCGTCACCGCTTGCAACACCGCGCCGATCAGCGCCAGGCCGGCACCCACCAGTGCGCCCAACAGCATGCGCGGCACTCGGATCAACCACACGATATGTTCTTGCCCGGCGGTCCAGTCCTGACCGCCGACCCCCAGCATCTTGTGCAGCAAGATCCGCCACACCACGTCGATGGGCACCCGCGCCGGACCAAAGCCCAGCGACACCACGCACGACACCAGCAACAGCGCGCCGAGCATCACCAGCAGCAAGGCATAGCGACGATCCATCATTCGCCGTGGAAACCTTTGGCCAGGGTTTCAACCGCCAGCACATTGTCGATGCCCGGCGTGGCCTGCACATACGGAATCACGATGAAGCGCTGGTTCTTGATTGCGTCCACCGATTGCAGCGCCTTGTTGCTCCGCAGGAATTGCTCCTTTTGTTCGGCGGTGACTTCGCCGTAGTCGACGATCACGATCACTTGCGGGTTGCGCTCGACCACGTTTTCCCAGTTGACGCGGGTCCAGCTCGCCTCGACGTCGTCCAGAATGTTGCGCCCGCCCGCGGCATCGATCAGTGCCTGCGGCATGCCGAGGCGGCCGGAGGTCATGGCGCGGTCTTCACCGCTGTCGTAGAGAAACACGCGCGGTTTGTCCGCGGGCAGACCCTTGCGTACCTCGGCGACTTGCGCCTGCATGTCGCCGATCAGTGCATTGGCGCGGTCCTGCACGTCGAAGATTTTCCCGAGGTTGCGCAAGTCGTTGTAGGTGTCTTCCAGGCTGGCCGGTGGACGCTTCATGACAAAGGCACATGACTCGGTCAGCTCGTAGATATTGATGCCCAGCGGTTGCAACGTTTGCGGCGTGAGGTCGCCGCCCACGCGCATGCCGTAATCCCAGCCGGCGAAGAAGAAATCGACGTTGGCATTGAGCAGGGTTTCCACCGACGGGTATTTGGCTGCGAGCTCAGGCAAACCGTCGAGGATGGTCTGCATCTCGGGCGTGACTGACTTCCAGCCGGTCACGCCGCTGTAGCCGGCCATGCGCGGTTTGAGGCCAAGGGCGAGCATCATCTGGGTCATGTTGATGTCATGGCTGACCGCGTGTTTCGGCGCCTGTGTGAAGGTCACTTCGCGGTTGCAGCTCTGGATCGTCAACGGGTATTTCGTGGCCTCGGCCAGGGCTTGGGTACTGCCCAGCAACAGCGTGAAGCAAAGCAGGGAACGCAATGTCATTGTTGGGTTATCCAGGTGATTCGTGGGTAGCCGTGCAAGGGGTGTTCATCGATCAGCGCTTCGACGCCGAACACGTCGCGCAGCAAAGGCGCGGTCAGGACTTCTTTTGGTGTGCCGCTGGCGACGATGCGGCCGTGATTGATCACGTATAAACGATCGCAGAAAGCGGCCGCCAGATTGAGGTCGTGGATGCTGGCCAGGGTGCCGATCTTCAAGCGTTTGACCAGTTGCAACAGTTCCAGCTGATAGCGTGGGTCGAGGTGGTTGGTCGGCTCGTCGAGGATCAGCAATTGCGGTTGCTGGGCCAGGGCGCGGGCGAGGATCACACGTTGTTTTTCTCCGCCGGAGAGGGTGGCGAAGGCGTGGTCTTCGAAGCCTCTGAGGCCGACGGACGCCAATGCATGAGTCGCCAGATGTCGGTCTTCAATTGTGTCGCCGTCGAACAGGCCTTTGTGCGGCGTGCGGCCCATGGCGACCACCTCGTCGACGGTGAGGCCGAAGGCATCGGGGAACTCCTGCAACACCACGGCGATGCGTTGGGCGCACCAGCGCGAGGTTTGCTTCCAGACGTTGTGGTGGTCGAGCCGGATCTCGCCGCTCTCTGGCTTGCTGAAGCGATAAGCGCAACGCAGCAGGCTGGTCTTGCCGCTACCGTTGGGGCCGATCAACCCGACGAACTCACCGGCGGCCACCTGCAGGGACGCATCACGCAGCTGGAACTGGTGATGGCAGTGGCCGTGGCCCAGGGGCGTCCAGGCGAGGTGTGTGAGGTTCAGCGAGGTCATGCATTTGCTCTGAGAGAGTGGGTGACGCTCAAGACGCCATCGCGGGCAAGCCCGCTCCCACAGGGATCGCGAAAGTCCTGTGGGAGCGGGCTTGCCCGCGATGGCACCTGCTGATTAAAACGGTGTGCGTGAGTTATACAGTAACGCTAAGAATGATGCTGAGCCAAACGCGGAAAGTCTACAGATCCGCCTAAACCTCGCATCTCGCCTGCTTCATGATGAAGATGAAGCCGATTCAGTTTGTCGGGTGAGTCGCGAAAACAGCACGCGATCCAGCACCCACACCACCACCAGCGAGGCGCCCACCAACGGAAACGCCACGGCCAGGGCGAACATGATGACCATCGCGGTTTTCCATTTCGGCAGGTCGTGGCGCAGCGGTGGAACACCGAACTTGCCTTGTGGACGACGTTTCCACCAGATCACCACGCCGCTGACGGCGCTGAGCAAAATCATCAGGCAGATCAGCAGCACGATGATCTGGTTGAACACGCCGAACATCTTGCCTTCATGCAGCATCACGCCGATTTCCGTGGCGCGGGCGACGGTGCCGTATTGCTCGTAGCGTACGTCGGCGAGTACGTCGCCGGTGTACTGATCGACGTGCAAGGTGGCGTCGTTGCGCGGGTCGTCCGCGAACACGGCGATGGTGAACACGCCGGTCGCACTTTTCGGGAAGGTGATGCTGTAACCCGGTTCGACCTTGCGTTGCACGGCGATGTTCTGCACGTCTTGCAGGCTGATAGTCGGCGCGGCGGGGGCGGCTTGCGCACCTTCGTGGGCCATGTGCTCGGCGTGATCGCCGGAGGTTGGCATCGGGGTGTTTTCCATCGCCCAAGGTACAGTCTGGCGCGTGGCGGTATTCAGGCTGCGGGCCTCAACGTCAGACTTCGGCACGTTGTCCCACATCGCCGCCGGAAACACGTTCCACACCTGCGCATATGTCTGGCCCCAGAACCCGGTCCAGGTCATGCCGCTGAGCAGCATCACCAGCAGCAGCGATGCGCCCCAGAAACCGGTCACGGCATGCAAATCACGCCACAGCACCCGACCACGACTGGTCAGGCGCGGCCACAAAATACCGGCCGCCTGGCCACGCGGCCACCACAGGAACACGCCGGAAACCACCAGCACGACGCCCCAGCCGGCGGCCAGTTCGACCAATCGATCACCGACGGTGCCGATCATCAATTCGCCGTGAATCGCTCGCGCCACCGCTTGCAGATTCTTCTTGGCGTCTTGCTCGCCGAGGATGTCGCCCTGGTAGGGATCAACGAATACGTTGAGCTCGGTGCCGCCATTGATCACGACAAACTGAGCGCTGCGCTCGGCGTTGACCGGTGGCAGATACTGTTTGATCGTGGCTTGTGGATAGGCCTGTTTCACCCGCTTGAGCAGATCGTCGGCCGGGACGCTGTGATGCCCGGCCGGTACGTTCATCAGGCTGCCGTACATCAACGGATCGAGTTGCGGCTTGAACAGGTAAATGACGCCGGTCAAGGCCAACATCACCATGAATGGCGCGACGAACAGACCGGCATAGAAATGCCAGCGCCAGGCCAGGTTGTAGAAATTCACTTTGGGCTGTTTCATCACGTGTGCTCCGCTTTGGCTTGGTTCTTTTGTTGTTGTCTGGTGACTGCTGCGCAGTCATTCGCGGGCAAGCCTCGCTCCTACAGGAGTTGTGTTGTTCGCATCGTTTGTGATCGACGCGAATAATGTAGGAGCGAGGCTTGCTCGCGAAGCTCTTAAAAGCTCATATCCACCTTGGTCCAGAGCGTTCGCCCCGGTTCTTTAATGGCCTGCGGGTCATTGGCCGGGAAGCCAAAACCGGCGTTGCCGGCCAGGTTCAAATGCTCGGCGTAAGCCTTGCCGAACAGGTTGTCGACGCCACTGCTGACCTTCCAGTTTTGGTTAATCCGGTACGCACCATTGAGCGAGAACACGCCGAATCCCGGGGTCTTGTCGAAGTCCTTGCCGACCACGTTGCCCTTGTTCCGGTCGATGCGGTTTTGCGCCGCAACCACGCGCCACAAGGCCCCGGCGCTCCAGTTGTCTTCGCTGTAGGTCAGGCCGAAACGCGCGTCCAGCGGCGGCATTTGCGGCAACGCGTTGCCATCGCTGCTGTTCTTGCCCCAGGCGTAGGCCAGGGTCGCGTCGGCTTTCCAGTGGCTGGTCAGCTGGTAGGCCGCGCCGAGTTCGCCGCCCATGATTCGCGCGTCGATGTTCTGGGCCTGGGACGTGGTCCCCATCGTCGTAGGGGGGTAATCGAACAGGATGTAATCGCGCACCTGGCCGACATAACCCGAGGCCCAGGCTTCGAGGTTTTCGGACTTGTATTGCAGGCCGAAGTCGAGCTGGGTGGTTTTTTCAGGCTTGATCGAATCGAAAGCGTTCACCGATCCGGCGGGGCCGGACTTGGGTGAAAACAGTTCCCAGTAATCGGGGAAACGCTGGGTGTGACCAAGGCCGGCGTAGAGCGTGGTCGGGCTGTCGGCGAGGTCATGCTCGTAGCGCACGAAGCCGCTTGGCAGCGTGTCGGCGCGGGTGTCGTCGGCGGTCGGATTGGGGCGCGTCATCATCCCTGAGCCCGTGGTCTGCCGGAAATCCTTGGCCGAGGCACGGTCCAGGCGTGCACCGGTAATCAACCGGTCACGGTCGGCGGCGTACCAGGTCAATTCGCTGAACACGCCGTAGTTGTGGAAGTCGGCATCCTTGGTGTACGGCAAGTCCTTGTAAGTATCGATGCCCATGCTGCCGCGTTGGCGATGCTCGTTGGTCTGCGCATCGATGCCGCTGATCAACTGCACATCGGCCCAGCGCCAGGTGGCCTTGATCCGCGCGCCGAGGGTGCGGCGGTCGACGTTGGAGGCCATCGGGCCGGCCATCATCCCGGTGCCGGACGGCGTACGCAGGGTGTAGTTGTCCATCACGTGGTCGGCGTAGTTGTAGTAGATCTGCGCTTCAACCGTGTCCAGAACCTCCCCGATGTTGGACTTTTCGAACCGCAGGCCCAGGCTTTCACGCTTGAACTGCGAGCCGTCCATGCCGCGCCCGGCGTAACGCGCCTCGCCGTCGCCCTTGCCGGCGGTCAGCTCCAGCAGGGTGTCGGCGTCCGGCGTCCAGCCGAGTGCCACATCTCCGTTCCACTTGTCGTAGCGCGAGGGCACGGTGTCGTTGTTGCCGTCCTTGTAGTCGTCGGCGTGCGCGGTGTTGCCGATCACGCGCACGTAGCCCAGCGGCCCACCGGCAGCGGCGTCCACCACTTTGTCAAAGCGGCCGTTGGAGCCGGCCAATACGCTGGCGTTCACACGGGTACCGAGTTCGCCGAAGCTTTCCGGCTCACGCTCGAAAAGGATGGTGCCCGCCGATGCGCCCGGTCCCCACAGTACGGTTTGCGGACCTTTGATGACGGTGAGTTTGTCGTAGGTTTCCGGCGAGATGTAGGAGGTGGGCGCGTCCATCCGGCCGGGGCAGGCACCGAGCAATTGGCCGCCGTTGGTGAGGATGTTCAGCCGCGAGCCGAACATGCCGCGCAGCACCGGATCACCGTTGGTGCCGCCGTTGCGTACCAGGGCGAAGCCGGGGATGGTTTTCAGGTAGTCGGCACCGTCGCTGGCCGGAACGGGTTGGCGCGGGTCCTTGGGGTTGGTGACGATGGTCAGCGGCGAACTCGGCGCGATGGCGGTGATGACCGTCGGGCTCAGCTCTTCACTGTGGCCCGCGTGTTCGTTGGCCAGCACCGTGGGTGTCAGCAATGCGCCGCAAAGGACGGCGGTGGCGTGCCTGAAACGAATACTCGATTCGTTCGGGGCAAAAGAAGCTTGGGCAGGGCTCAAGCGTGTGTCAGCAGAAAACCTGGACATGACAATTTCCATCGAACAGTCGTAAACGACACGGCCGGAAACCAGCACAATCCTTGTGGGAGCGGTTTTGTGTGGCGAGCGAGCTTGCTCGCGCTGGGCTGCGTAGCGGCCCCTTTTGTGAGTGCTGCGCACTCAAGCGGGAGCAAGCTCCCTCGCCACACTTGCCCACTGCCACAAGTTGCTTTGGTTGTCTTCGAAACCGTGTGAAATCAGAGGTAGGTGTTTACGCGACGACGGGCGGGGCGCGGGTTCGGGCGCCGGGGAAGACGGTGTGCCGGGCATGGCCCAGGCGAGGGGAGGGAGCGGTGAAGGTGGTGGTTGTTGGTGTATCGAACGTGACGAAGGTCTGGCCGCCGGTCAGGGCCGGGCAATTGAACAGCAGGCTGCAATAGCCACATTTTTCCCAGAGCGCATGATGCGAGGCTTCGGGTGGGCAATGTTCGGCGGCGGCGGCTTGCGCGCCGTGGTCGGCGTGCTCCATGGCCGACATGCTCATCGACATCGACGGCGCGCGTTGATCCATCGGCATCGACTGGGAAATCAGCGGTCCGATAAAGATCATCAGCATGGCGAACAGGCTGATCCAGCTGCCGCGCGTCAGGCTTGACGACTGACGACGGTGTGCGGATGACCTGGCGCTAAGCGGGCGCATGGGCGTGTTCAGCTCAGTCGATTACTGGGCGTGGGCGTGCATCTGCATGTCTTCCGGCGGCTTTTTCTGCACCGAGACTTCGACCGTCACATCACCGGACTTTTCGAAATGCAGGGTCAGCGGGAAACGCTTGCCGTCGCTCAGCAGGCTGCGGTCTTTCAGGTTCACGAGCATCACGTGATAGGCCATCGGCGCAAACGTGACGTTGCCACCGGCGGGAATCTCGACGCTCGGCACTTGCTGCATTTTCATCAGATCGGCTTGCATGACGTGCTCATGCAATTGCGCTTCACCTGCAATCGGCGAGTCGACGCTAAGCAGGCGGTCGGCGGTTTTACCTGGGTTCTGAATGACAAAGTAGGCCGCTACGGTTGGCGCGTTGGGCGGCAACTCCTGCGACCACGGGTGAGCGATCTCCAGTTCGCCGGCTTTGTATTCGTGGGCATTGGCAAAGCAGGCAGGCAGCAGCAACGCAACCAGAACGATGAGTTTGTTCAACATGGCAGTTCTCCAGAGCGATTCAAGACGCAGGTCAATTGCGAGAAGGAATCACACCAGAGGGGACGCGCGGGGGTTGAGACTCGGCCATTGCTGGCGCGGGGTGGGGGTGTCGAGAGTGGTGGCAGGCACGCTTCGATTGGCCTCGAAGCGGGCGAAATACAGCTGCGGCACATGCCCCGGCAACGCCACCACTGGCGCGGAACCTGAGCAGCACCAGCAATGCTGCATGTTGGAATGGTCGTCGTTCTGCGGGGCTTTCTGCTCAAGGTCACCCAGGGAAATCGCCACCATCTTGGTGCCGCTGGACGTACAAAAACTGCCCCACAACAATTGCTCGGCGGGTGATTTCGCCGACTGCGCCATGGCTCCGGTCATCGGCATGGCGAGCATGTTGAACAGCACTGCGAAGCAGGCGATCCAGGCAATTGCGAGCCGTTGTCGGGACATGGGACAAAATCCGTTGGGTGGGCGATCAGGCGCGGCTATTTAGCCTGATCAGGGCCGATAAGTAAAAAAGCGGCGTGCGGTGTGGTGTCGCAGTGCAATCAAAGAGCCGTGGCATGCAAGCGCAGGCCCAAGGCTTTCATAACTTTCATGATAGTCGCGAATTCTGGATTGCCAGTGCTTCCCAATGCTTTGTACAAACTTTCACGACCCAAACCTGCGTCACGGGCGACCTGGGTCATACCCTGTGCGCGGGCAATGTCGTTGAGTGCGGCACGTATGAGCACTCCATCGCCTGCATCTTCGTCAAAGCATGCGTCCAGATAAGCGGCCATTTCCTCAGGTGTTTTAAGAAATTCGGCAGCGTCGAAACGGGTGAATTGTTCGGTCATGATGACTCCTCATTACCGATGTTTTGTGCCAGTTGAATGGCGCGTTCGATATCTCGTTTTTGTGTCGACTTATCACCACCCATCAGCAGCAGATAAACCACTTCACTTCGTCGGGTGAAATAGATCCTGTAACCGGGACCGTAATGCACGCGCATTTCATAAACAGCGCTGCCTACGGGTTCGCAATCTCCAAAATTCCCATATTCGGCTGCTCGTAGCCTCGCGATGATCCGAACTTTGCCAATGACGTCTCTCAGTGAATCAAGCCAATCGCCAAATGCTCGGGATCGTTCAAAGTCGATCATGCTCGATCGTATTCCTTGGGATACAGGTTGGCAAGCCGCACTTTCCTCGGGCCGAATTTGATCGTCCCTAAAGATGTTGGGTTGGTGTGCTTGTTAGAATTTGAGAACCCGGACTATAGGATTGAAGGCATAGCGTGAATAGCCGGCTCCGTCCGAGAGTGTTGCCGGCAAATTCGCGGGGTTAGGCAGAAATCAAGATTCGTCTGACACCGATAGGGCTTTCAGCACTTCATCCGTCGACCCAAACTCCCGATTCACCCCCGGCAACACCGGCCGCCGCAACACAATCACCGGCACCCCACGCTCCCGCGCTACTTCCAGTTTCGGTTCTGTCGCGGTGCTTCCGCTGTTCTTGCTGATCAGCACATCTATCTGCCGCCGCTCAAACAACTCCCGTTCATCCTCGATCAGGAACGGCCCGCGTGCGCCGATGACTTCGCAGCGTTCGTTGCCGGGGTAAACGTCCAGGGCGCGCAAGGTCCAGAATTGCTCCGGCGGGATTTCGTGCAGGTGCTGCAACGGTTCGCGGCCGAGGGTGAACAGCGGTCGACGGAAGGGTTTCAGGGTTTCGATCAGTTCGGCCCAATCGCTGACGTCCCGCCAGTCATCCCCGGCTTGCGGCTGCCAGGCCGGGCGCCGTAATGCCCAGCATGCAATGCCGCTCAGCTTCGCGGCAGTGGCGGCGTTGTGGCTGATTTGTGCGGCGTAGGGATGGGTTGCGTCCAGCAGCAGGTCGATGCCTTCATCGCGAATGAATTGCGCCAGGCCTTCGGCACCGCCGTAGCCGCCGACGCGCACCTGGCAGGGCAGGTCCGTCGGCACGCGACCGACACCGGCGAGGCTGTAGATGTGTTCTGGCCCCAGGGTGCGGGCGATGGCCAAGGCTTCGGTCACGCCGCCCAGCAGCAAAATGCGTTTCATTGAAAAGCGCCTGCATGGCCGACAATCCCGCCCTGGCGATCGATGGCAAAGACCTCAACCTGAACCTGCGCCGGCACCACGCTGCGGGCGAAATCCAACGCGTGCTGACACACCGCATCTCCGAGGGCGATGCCCGCCGCGCTGGCCATCGCCAAGGCTTGCTGGCTGGTGTTGGCGTCGCGAATGCCTTGCTGCAACGCGTCATCGGCGCCTATAGCGGCGGCCCATTTGGCCAGTTGCGGCAGGTCGATGCTGGAATGCCGGCTGTGCAAATCCATGTGCCCGGCCGCCAGTTTGCTGATCTTGCCGAAGCCGCCGCACAGGCTGAGTTTATCCACCGGCACTTTACGCACGTGTTTGAGGACGGCGCCGACGAAGTCGCCCATCTCGATCAGGGCGATTTCCGGCAGGTCGTAGACGCGGCGCATGGTGTCTTCGCTGGCGTTGCCGGTACACGCGGCGACGTGCAGGTAACCGTTGGTTTTGGCCACATCGATGCCCTGGTGGATCGAGGCGATATAGGCCGCGCAGGAAAACGGCCGGACGATGCCGCTGGTGCCGAGGATCGACAGCCCACCCAGAATGCCCAGTCGCGGGTTCATGGTTTTCAAGGCCAGCGCCTCGCCGTCCTCGACGTTGACCGTGACCTCGAAGCCGCCGCCGTAGCCGAGTTCTTCGGCCAACAGCGTCAGGTGCTCGGTGATCATTTTGCGCGGCACCGGGTTGATCGCCGGCTCGCCGACGCCCAGCACCAGCCCCGGCCGGGTGACCGTGCCGACGCCACGTCCGGCGCTGAAACGTATACCCGGCTCGCCGCTCAGTCGCACCTGGGAATACAGCAACGCGCCATGGGTCACGTCGGGGTCATCCCCGGCATCCTTGATCGTACCGGCTTCGGCACCGTCGTCGATCAGACGGCAGAACTCCAGGCGCATCTGCACCTGCTTGCCCTTGGGCAGCACGATCTCCACGGCGTCAGCACTGATGCCACCCAATAGCAAACGGGCCGCGGCGAGGCTCGTGGCGGTGGCGCAGCTGCCGGTGGTCAGTCCGCTGCGCAAGGGGGCGGGTTGTTCGGCGGTTTCGTCACGCATCGAGGGGCTTCGCCACGTCCAGCAAGGTAATCGGCAGCGCCTGGCGCCAGGTGTCGAACTCCCCCAGCGGTTGGGCCTGGGCAACGTGAATGCGGGTCAGCTCACCGCCATGGCGTTCGCGCCAAGCCATCAGGGTCATTTCGCTTTGCAACGTGACGGCGTTGGCGATCAGTCGGCCACCGGGTTTGAGTAGTGCCCAGCAGGTGTCGAGCACACCGTCACGGGTGACCCCGCCGCCGATGAAAATCGCATCCGGGGGTTCAAGACCGGCCAGGGCCTGCGGCGCACTGCCACGAATCAGTTGCAAACCGGGTACGCCAAGGGCGTCGCGGTTGTGTTCGATCAGCCGTTGCCGACCTTCATCGGCTTCGATCACCAGCGCGCGGCAACTGGGGTGGGCGCGCATCCATTCGATGCCGATCGAGCCGCTGCCGGCGCCAACATCCCACAACAGTTCGCCGGGGACCGGGGCGAGCCGAGCAAGGGTGATCGCGCGGACATCGCGTTTGGTCAGTTGACCGTCGTGCTGGAAGGCCGAGTCTGGCAGGCCGGCCAGTCGCGAGAGACGCGGTGTATCCGGCGCGGCGATGCACTCGATGGCGATCAGGTTCAGATCGGCGATCGCTGGATCCTTCCAGTCTTTGGCCAGCCCATCGATGCGCCGTTCGTCTGCGCCGCCCAAATGTTCCAGCACGCTGAGACGGCTCGGACCGAAACCGCGTTCACGCAGCAGTGCGGCAATGGCGGCCGGGCTTTGGCCATCGTTGCTCAGCACCAACAAACGCACGCCGCTGAACAACTGGGCGTTCAGTGCGGCGAGGGGCCGGGCCACCACCGAAAGCGTCACCACCTCCTGCAACGGCCAGCCCATTCGCGCCGCCGCGAGCGAGCAGGAGGAGGGCGCGGGCAGGATCAGCATTTCAGCGTCAGGCACTTGCCGGGCCAGGCTGGCGCCGACGCCGAAGAACATCGGATCACCGCTGGCCAGCACGCAGACCGGTTCGCCACGCAGCGCCAGAACGGGCTCAAGGGAAAACGGACTGGGCCACAACTGCCGCTCGCCACGGATGCAGGCAGGCAGCAAATCCAGTTGTCGCTGGCCGCCAATGATCCGCGAAGCGCGCAACAGGGCGTGCCGGGCACTTTTGCCCAGGCCCTTGAAGCCGTCTTCACCGATTCCTACTACTGTCAGCCAAGGGGACATCTGTAGCCCTCAAAAATAGTCTTCAAACGCGTTGTTCCGACGGGCAGGCTTTTCATGCCGCCTGACAAAGCAGGCATAATACCGCGCCTTCGCCCGTGAAGCGCCTTTCCCCATTGCCGGTCGCCCCCTTGAACGAACGCCCGATGTCCTCAGCCTTACGCCCCTCGGCCTGCCCGGGGTTGCTGCGTATTGTCCAGGCACTGGATGGGGGCATCTGCCGGATCAAATTGACTGGCGGTTCGATCAGCGCGGCTCAGGCCGAAGCGGTGGCCGATGCGGCCGAGCGTTTCGCCGGCGGCGTGATCGAGGCCACCAACCGCGCCAATCTGCAAATCCGTGGGATCGGCAGTGAACACGGTGCCTTGATCGACAGCCTGATGGCGGCCGGGCTCGGCCCGACCAGCGCGGCGGGCGATGACGTGCGCAATCTGATGCTCAGCCCCGGCGCCGGCATTGATCAACAGATGCTGATCGATACGCGCCCACTGGCCGAACAGATCCTCGCCACGCTGCAAAGCGACGAACGCTTTCACGACCTCAGCGCCAAGTTCGCCGTGCAACTGGATGGCGGCGAAGGCCTGGCAATGCTTGAACACCCTCATGATCTTTGGTTGTCCGCTGCTGAGCGAGACGGTGAGCGATTGTTTGTCTTCGGCCTGGCGGGTTGCCTTGTCGACCTGCCCGCAGGCGCGGTGCCGCTGGAGCAGGGCCATGGGCTGGTGGTCGCGGTGCTGGAGTTGTTCCTGGAACTGGCGCGCCCCGACCAGACCCGCATGCGGCACCTGCTTGCCGAATGTTCGCCCGAAAGGTTTCTCGCGCGTCTCGCCGAGCGTGTGCCGTTGATGCCCATCGAGGGGTGGCAGCGCGAGGTAACGCCAAGTGCCCTGCACATCGGCGCTCATCCTCAGCGTGACAGCGTCCGTGTGTACGTCGGTGCAGTGCCGCCGCTGGGCCGCCTTAACCCGGCGATGCTCCGAGGCGCCGCACAACTGGCCCGCGAACAGGGCGACGGCACGCTGCGTTTCACACCCTGGCAAAGCCTCTTGGTGCCCGGGGTCCGTGACAACCAGGCGCTTCACGTTATCCACAGCCTTGAACATCTCGGAATGCGTTGTTCGGCCGACGATGCCCTGGCGCATCTCATCGCCTGCACCGGCTCGACCGGCTGCGGCAAAGGCCTGGCTGACACCAAGGGCGATGCCCGACAACTGGCGGCGCTGTTGCAACGTCACGGCCAGACGCTGAACGTGCACCTGTCCGGCTGCCCGCGTTCCTGTGCGGCGGCGCACATCGCGCCGGTCACGTTGCTGGCGGTTTCTCCCGGTCATTACGACCTCTATTTTCGCGATGCAGCGCAGCCGGGTTTCGGCGCGCTGCACGCACGCAATCTTACTATTGAAGCGGTCGCGGCCTTGCTCGACGCCCGCTCACGGAGCCCTTTAGATGCTTGATTACATCCGCGACGGTCAGGAGATCTATCGCAACTCCTTCGCGATCATTCGTGCCGAGGCCAACCTCGAGCGAATTCCGGCCGATCTGGAAAAACTCGCGGTGCGGGTGATCCACGCCTGCGGCATGGTCGACGCCATCGACGGCCTGCAATTTTCCGAAGGCGCGGGCAAGGCCGGGCGTGAGGCGCTCGCCGCCGGTGCGCCCATCCTGTGCGACGCGCGGATGGTCAGCGAAGGCGTGACCCGCACGCGGTTGCCGGCCAACAACGAAGTGATTTGCACCCTACGCGATGAAAGCGTTCCAGAACTGGCCCGTGAGTTGGGCAACACCCGTTCCGCCGCCGCGCTGGAGCTGTGGCGCCCGCATCTGGAAGGCAGCGTGGTGGTGATCGGTAACGCGCCGACCGCATTGTTCTATCTGTTGGAAATGCTCGACGCCGGCGCACCGAAACCAGCGCTGATCCTCGGCTTCCCGGTCGGCTTCGTCGGCGCCGCCGAATCCAAGGCAGCGCTGGCGGCCGACAGTCGCGGCGTGCCGTTTGTCATCATGCAAGGCCGGCTGGGCGGTAGCGCCATGGCCGCTGCCGCCGTCAATGCCCTCGCCACGGAGATCGAATGATGCAGCAGCCTGGACGCTTGATCGGCCTGGGTGTCGGCCCCGGTGACCCGGAACTGATTACCGTCAAAGCCCTGCGCTTGCTGCGCGAGTCGCCTGTGGTGGCGTACTTCGTCGCCAAGGGCAAAAAGGGCAACGCCTTCGGCATCATCGAAGCGCATTTGCAGGACGCACAAACGCTGCTGCCGCTGGTGTATCCGGTGACCACCGAAGCGCTGCCGGCGCCGCTGTCGTATGAGCAAGTGATCAGCGATTTCTACGATGCGGCGGGCGAAGAACTCGCCGCGCATCTGGATGCCGGTCGCGACGTGGCGGTGATCTGCGAAGGCGATCCGTTCTTCTACGGCTCCTACATGTACCTGCACGATCGCTTGGCCGACCGCTACGAAGCCGAAGTCGTGCCGGGCGTGTGCTCGATGCTCGGCGGTGCTTCGGTGCTGGGCGCGCCGTTGGTGTATCGCAATCAGAGCCTGTCGGTGCTGTCCGGCGTATTACCGCACGAGGACCTCAAACGTCGTCTGGCCGATGCCGATGCGGCGGTGATCATGAAGCTGGGACGCAACTTTCCCAAGGTCCGTCAGGTGCTCGAAGAACTGGGGCTGGCAGAGCGGGCGTTGTACGTCGAGCGCGCGACCATGGCCAATCAGAAGATCGTGCCGCTGGATCAGGTCGAGCCGATGTCCTCGCCGTACTTCTCGTTGATCATCGTTCCCGGCGAACGGTGGCAAGGTTGATGGCCCGTCCAGCTCCGGCGATTGTCATTCTTGGCAATGGCAGCCTCGCGACCGCGCGCAAGATCCAGCAGGTTTACCCCGGTGCCTTGATTCATGGCCTGGCCGGTCGGGTTGAAGGCGCGGACCGTGTTTATCAGGAGTTCGGCGCAACCGTGCGCGAGTTCTATCAGCAGGACACGCCGATCATTGCCTTGTGTGCGGCCGGGATTGTGATCCGCACGCTGGCGCCGTTGCTACTTGAGAAGGGCGCGGAGCCGCCAGTGCTGGCCGTGGCCGAAGACGGCAGCGCCGTGGTGCCGCTACTGGGCGGTCTCGGCGGTGTGAACGTCATGGCGCGGGAGATTGCTGACGGTCTCGACGTGGCGGCGGCGATCACCACCAGCGGTGAACTGCGCTTCGGCACTTGTCTGCTCAATCCACCCGGCGGCTACGCCCTCGGCGATCTGGAACTGGGCAAACGCTTTGTCTCGGATCTGCTCGCCGGCCAAAGTGTACGCATCGAAGGGGTTGCCCCTTGGCTGGCACAAGCGCAGTTGCCGGAGGATCCGCTGGCGCAGTTGTCGATTCATGTCGGCAGTGCCGAGCGCACGCCGGCGGCCAATGAGTTGCTGATCTACCCACGCAACGTGCTAGTGGCGGTGAACGCCGAGGTGGTGGATCTGCCGAACGCGATTCGCGCGGCGCTGCATCAGGCAAACATCGCCGTGCAATCGCTGGCGTGCTTGCTGGCCAGCGATCTGCACATGGCCAATCCGGCATTGCGCGAAGCGGCACTTGAGCTGGGCGTGCCGCTGCGGTTTGCCTCGGTCAGAGGCGGCGTCAGCGAACTGGCCCGCCATACCGTGCCGAACGCTGCCGTCGTGTCGGCGGATAGCGGCATCGCGATCGCGGTGGCCAGTCAGCCACTGGAGGTTGCCCAGATCGGGCGTGCACGCGGTCGTTTGGCGGTGATCGGCTTGGGCCCTGGTGCTGCCGAATTGATGGTACCGGCGGTCAAGGCTGAACTGGCGCGGGCCAATGACGTGCTGGGTTATGAAACCTACGTGCGCATGGCCGGGCCATTTCGCGAGGATCAAGTGCTGCATTGCACCGACAATCGCGAGGAAATGCAGCGCGCTCGCCACGCCTTTGAACTGGCGGCCCAAGGGCGGTCGGTGGTGGTGGTTTCGTCGGGGGATCCGGGCGTATTCGCCATGGCGGCCGCCGTGCTCGAAGCGCTGCACGAGTCGAGTGAGCCGGGCTGGCACAGCGTTGATCTGGAAATTCTTCCTGGCGTCTCCGCGTCCCTGGCAACGGCCGCTCAGGCCGGCGCGCCATTGGGGCACGACTTCTGCGTCATGTCGCTGTCGGACAACCTCAAGCCCTGGTCGATCATCGAGAAGCGGCTGGACCTGGCTTCTCAGGCCGACCTGGCGCTGGCGTTCTACAACCCGATTTCGCGGTCGCGTCCTTGGCAACTGGGGCGGGCGCTGGAGATTGTCGCGCAGCACCGCACCGCTGAAACGCCGGTGGTGTTGGGGCGGGATATCGGTCGCCCGGGCCAGACATTGCGTGTCACCACGCTGGGTGATCTGACCCCGGATCAGGTCGACATGCGCACCATGGTGCTGGTCGGCTCTTCCACCACCTGCGTGTTCCCGCGTGCAGAGGGTGGCCAGTGGGTGTATACGCCTCGGTGGTACGGCGATAAGCCAGCCGGATAAGTCATGGCGGCCAGGTGAACTGGCCGCAGCCCCCCCCTCCCGGTGCGTAAGATTCTTCACCGCGCATCGACTGAAATACGCTCGGATGCCCGCCGTACTTTAACTGGGCGCGCCCGGAAATTGCCTGCGAGCGCATCAGACAATTCAATGTCCGGCTCTTAATGTTCTGAAACAACCGATGCAGGCCGTTTGGTTCGTGGCTGAGCGCCGTTTGTTAATAACCGTGTCTGTCAAAGATAAAAGTTACACATGTATTTTGAGCTTAAATGTAATTAATTAATTGCCTGGTTGTTAGATTGAGGTTGTTATTTTTATCGCTTAGTATTTTTGGCTGTGGCAGATCAACTAATGTTTTTTGCCTGCTGTTTCGATTTGAACGCCACTCGAACAGTGGGGTCGGTTATTAGTGTGTCGGCAATACCAGGGCCTTCAATGCTGGTTTAAATGTTAACTCAGGTTCTCAAGCATCGACCGATGGATTGTGTTCGATGCTGCGGGCTACGTGTATTCCAAGTTTTTTAATGGCATGGATGTTATGAATCAATATCAGGTAACAAGTACTGCGGGAAAGTCGTTTCTTCAATATTTCAGCACGGATGATTTTCATACACTCGCGAATGAGTTCCGCACCACGCCGCTATATGAAGCGCTGGCGGGCTATTACTCAGCGTGCGCAAAGGATCAGCGCTGGGCTGAGCAGATGGCGCCATTGTTATTGCTAAAAGACACGCTGGACTCACTGATTGGCCAGCGCGCCGGGCCGATTTCGCCAGCGTTGGCCGACCTCTCTGCGCGACTTGAAAACTATGCAAATCGGCTGGTCCAGACTGTTCGAATGTTGAATCCGGTTGCACCCGAAGTGCCGAAAACTATGCATTTTGTTTGGGTCGGCGGGAGCGCGGTAGGCACTATTCAGCGGGATTACATCAAACTATGGAAGGCGGTCATGGTCAAGGAAGGCCATACGTTCAACCTGTGGTACGACAGTGATGCATTGCTGGCGTTCGAGATGAATCGAGTGATCCTGGAAAGTGCCAGGGCGCATGCCATGGAGTCAGGTGGAGCAACCCTTGATACGCCGGTGGTATTGGCCCGGATGATCGAGCATCGGGCCCGGGTACTGAAAATGCAGATGTCGGCTCATCTCAGCCAGGAACGCTGGGCTGGCAAGGCGGATGAAGCACGTATTGATCTGATGGTCCGCGCCTATGGCAAGGACGAGGCTACCCTCATTGCGTTCAGACAGAAATGTCTGGACAGTCACTTGGCCATGGTGGATGAACATCTGCGGTTGCGCGACGTGCGTGAGGTCTTCAAAGAGCACCTTTTATGGGACGTCTATGAGCGCGAAGTGGCAGGGCGAGGCAACTTTGCTGCGGCCAGCGATGTGGTTCGTCTGCAGGTCGAAGCACTGGAGGGAGGTCGCTACAGTGATGTGGATTACTTGCCGCAGTTGAAGGGCGTACTGGGCGGAGTCGATATCGCGGGGTTCGATGAAAGTGCGCGAATTGGCGTATTGCAACTTCTGCTCAATAACAATGAATCGCTGATGCCAGGACGCGACCCCAGTCGATACCCTGACCGCACAATGAGTATTCCTGAACAACACAGGACCGCATTAAACGAATTTGCACTTCAACGTCCGACGCCCTCCGACATATTTTCTGTGCCGGAGAATAGTCAAACGCCAATGGACGGCATGCGCATGGCAATTCAGATCAACAGTGAAATGAACTCCCATATCGTGGCGCATGCCGGCGCGGGCTCGACCCAGGCGATTATCGAGTTGATCAGGTTCAACTACGACTTCCTGTCAGCGTTTGAGTCTCGATTGAGCACGACGGGTGTCGACTGGAGCGACAGCGGTGCCGTACAAGATATTCTCGTGATGATGGTGAATGAAAAAACGGCTGAGGTACCTGGGCTGTCAAAAACGCGTCGAGGGTATTTAGGCAAACTGGTTAGCGCCATCGGCGCTTATTACAGTGACGGTATTCGCTATGAGTCCCGAGGAACCATTGATTTGACCGGACCCGGGGCCGCAATCACGGGCCTTGAGGAGTACGTGGAGAAGCATCTCCTGGTTGATGGAAAAAACGAAATACGAGATCGGTTGAAATTGTCGGATGGCTACAACGTGGCCACCGAAGAAGAGAAGGTTTCTGGCTGGACGATCAACGCAACACCGCAAGAATGGCTGCAAAAGGAGCAAGCAAACTGGAGCGACGGTAAATTAAAAACACGCTATCAGGGAAAATTTTCCGAGCTGTTGAAAGGGCAAACCATAAGCTTCGAAAAAGGCTGGCCGATCATTGAGGGACGACCGGTTTTGCTGACCGCCATCCTGCAGCGCGGGATGGATGAGTTGGGGGAACCCTTCATCCGTGCGATGAACGAAAAGCTCAGCGGTGAGCTGAACTTCGATAAACCTTTTTCCCTGAACTTTGATGAACGCCAAAAGATTCTGGCCCAGTCCGCAGCTGAGCTTCCCGTTTCCCTTGGTTTCTATCCGATTGGCAATCTGAATGAAATGCTCGTTCGCATCGGCCATGGGGTGCTGCCGCTCGATCAGTTGAGCCCGGTACATCGGGTGGTGCTCGGTGGCCTGTTCGGCGCACAGACGCTGGACGAAGCCGGTTTCGCCGCCGCCTGGCAGCAGCTCGGCGCGCTCGCGAAAAGTACGGCTGACCGGGGTATATCCGAGCGTTACATGGCTATCGAGCAGGTGTTGCTCACGCACAAAAGCCCCGAGTTCGAAACAGCATTTGCCGCTGTCAAAACGCCGATTGAACCCTCCAGGGAGAGCGCTCAGGTCCTCAAGATTCTCTCATTCGAGAAACCGTTGACGCTTCGTCAATGGGGCGAGAGCGTGGCTCGCATCAGGCACCAGACGGAGTACGAACTACGCCAATACATTCTCCAGCGCAGTGCCTCGGTGCGTAAAACGCTCCTGGAGGCGGGCGCGTCAATGACTAGGTTAATGCCTCAGGGATTGCTGGTCAGGGGCGATGGCGACCCCGGCAGACGCTGTTATCCACTGGCGTTGCTGATGGCTGCGGCGACTCATCAAGGCCGCGATGCAGTACAGGCACTGAGCGGCAGACTGGCCAATGCGCATTTCTCGCCCAGTGAAAGTGATACCCATGCCTTTCTTCAGGCGCTCGACGAATTGCGCGCCATACCCCAGGCCGATTTTGGCGACAAGCTCGGTGCGTTGAGTTTCGATGGCGTCTTTGAGGTGTTGGCGGCTAAACCTGCACCTTGCACGTTGATGCTCAATACCGAAAACCATTCAATGATGGTGGCCAGGACCGGGACGGCCGAACACAGTCGCTGGTCTTTCTACGATCCCAATTTTGGTGTCTTTGGTTTTGACCGGATAGACCACCTCAAGCTTGGGATGAAGAGCCTGTTCAGCACTTCCGACCTGGCCAGGCAGTATGCAATCGAGTCGACGGATCTCTCACCCTTCAACGTGATTGAGCTTGATGGCAATCGCCTCGCCAGCAAGCACCTGGCTTCGGAACTGCAAGTGTCGAAGCTGTTGGGCAATGAATCCCTGAGCTCAGGAAAAAATATCGCGCCATGGACCCATCACGCCCGGTTGCGCTCACGCGCGCTGTCTGAAAATGCCCGATTGGGACGTGGTCTTTCCGAACGGGATGCCAGTGTCTGGGCGACCAAAATGGATCAGGTCACAAACCGGGTGAGATCGGCGAATCGCCTGGGCAGAGAGTACGTTCCTGTATTCGCAACCCTGCAGGCTCAACCGGATGACGGTTACACACTGTCGTTCATGGACGTCAAGACGCAACAAACCCGCGTGGTGACAACCAAAGAACCGTTTCTCAGGCAAATCAAGTCGTTCCTGAACAAGAGTATCGAGTACCTGGCAGGCAGCAACGATGGACATAAACCTGTTGATCCAACGGATGTGTCCGAGGGTAGCAGGCTGAGCTTTGCGTTTGGTTTCCAGGCGTTGATCACCGAACTTCGCAACCGCGATCAAATGGCGCAGCCTGGAACAGAATCGAACCTGGCCGTCGCCGTTCGTCTTCATGGCTACCTGGGCCATGCTCAATTAGTCCACGGTATCGGCCTCGACACGCTGCAAATGGCGAACCTGGTTCGACAGCTGGTGAACGCCGAGCGAGCGATAGCGGTCAGGACCGCTTCGGCGGGCGGACGACTCCTGGCGCGTATCGCTGGCCCGGGGTTGGGGCAGGTATTGGGCGTGGTCAATATCGGGTTTGACCTTTACGAGTTCTACAACGCAGAAAACCACGAGCAACAAGCGCGTTTCGGCACTCAGTTGCTGTTCGATGTCAGTGCGCTTGTGCTCGACGGCGTTGCGCTGGTGGTCGGCGGAACGGCGGGCGCGGTCGCGGGTTTTTTGTCGGTGCCACTGTTGGGCATCGGAATTGGCGTCACGGCGATTGCCGGCAATCTCGGGCAAATCATGGACAAGGCAGAAAAAGTTGCCGAATTGTTTACCCGGTTCAAAACCGCGTACAGCCCGCAGGCTTTCTCGGTCAAGCAAGGGGTCGTGTCGATCATGCCCGAGTCGGTGGTGGACACGCTCGATCTTCGCGATGGGGTCATCGAGTTTGGCAGCCAGGGGCTCTTTCGCTCTTTGGGTGGCTCAGGGCTCCCGCGGCCCGATGGGAACAAGCACAACGCCATTGTTGTTCGCGAAAGCATGGGGCTGCCAAAACAGGTCGCGATTCCCGGCCCGCGTGTTCATGGTCGATTTAACGCTGTACCGGCAGATTCGGTCTTGCTGCTTCCGGGTACTCCAAAGTGTTATTACGGGTATGAGTATCAACTGGGTTCCGATCCGCAGGCCTTTGAGTGGAGCGACCTGCTTCTGAACGTTGTCGGCGGCTCGGTCTTTCTGCCTCGCAAGGTGTATCCGCAATATGACGTGTTGCGTGAACTTGAAGCCAGGGAGGAAGGTTTTTTCTTCACCCACGCCAGACCTTTCCCGCACATCCTCTACAAACTCAATCCTGTCTATGAGCCCACGACCATTAACGTGCGCATAGGAACCGAAACGCGGGCGCTGTACGTTCCTGAATTGCCGCGAGAGATGCGGGGCAGGGTTTCTTACCGCATCGACACGATGAGGGGGGCTTACTCTCTCGCCTTAAGGCCAGGGCTCGTGGCGGTCCACCTCAGCGCACTTGTGGGTGACGAGCAAGTGAGCTGGGTGTTGATCGCCGACTGGGTCACGCCACAACACATCAGTGTCGGCGATGCGGGGTTGAACATCGACGGTATCGAGCTGAGCATCGAGACCGACATCGACGTGTATGTTCGAACAAAAAACCTCGAAACGTACCGCGTTGATCGTGACCGTCGGCAATTGAACCTGGCTTCTATTCAAGTCGTCGACGGACATTTTTCGCAGGCGGAGCTAGACCGTTTGAAAGTGCTTCACCGGCAGCAGCGCATGGGCAGTGCTTTAATTCCTGCGGGCAAGTTTTTGCTGCCGTTTGGCAATCCAGAAAAGCCGCAATTCACCGTGGGTTGGTACGAAGTGGCAAAGGAACGGTTCGTCTATGGCCGTCAATTCCTGGGCTCGGTCAGCGAAAAACTTCAACTGGCAGCGGTGCAAGAAGATCACGCTTACTTCTATCACCCGGATCAACCCCTGATATGGCGCGTCGATGCCATCACGGGTTTGACCACCTGGCGCTACAGCGTTTTCAATCGTGGAAACGAAGAGGCGCAGATCATCGGTTGCCTTGATCGGGGAGCTGGCGTTGTTCAGGTCACCCAGCGGGTACGCCTGAACAAGACTCAGCGGTACCTGGTGATTTATCTGATTCACGGCGAGGAAATCTCATTGGTATCGGTGTCGAGCGAACCGCCTGACTATTTCGATACCTTGAAAGACGTCATTGCCCTGTTAAAGCAGGTTGATAGTGCGGTTGTTGCTGATGACGCCGAACGGCAAACGTCCTGGAAACCTGCGTCCTTTGTTACGGTGACGTCCGGCGACCTGGCCAAGCCGTCGCTGCCGCGATGGATCAACGGGCAGACCCACCAGCTCCTGACGCCGCGCTTGCCCGTCAGCGAAACCGCCTCGGCGCTGCCTCAGTTAAGCCTGCTGCCACCGAATGATCCTGATGTTGCAGGTTTTCTGGTTCACGACGCACACAGTCAAAACCTCTATCACCAACCCTTTGCCGGCAATGAGGCACAACGGGTTCCATTGCCAGGCAAGGTCAATCTCAGGATCAGCGACGGGGGGTACCTGGTCGTCAATGAGTCCGGACTGATGTTTGACGTTCGTCAGGACGCGAGCTTTTTCCTTAACGGCGTGACGGGGGAATGGCTGGATGCTCATCCGCTGTGGATTAGCGATCTGGAAGCCCTTGGCAAGGAGCATGCGGTTTCGCTGATTTCGCTTTCCGGATTATCGGACGTCACCGGCCAGATCCCTGTCTACGCGCGCTACTTGAACAATAAGCTGTTGATAACCGATCTGAGCGCCGAAAAGGGTTGCCGTCTGTTGTCCGTCACTCGTGATGGCAAGCATGCCTGGCTACTTGGCTTGAGCAGCGGCCACCTCTATCGCCAGGCGTTTATCGAGCCTGAGCAGCTGAGCCGTGCGTTCGGCAGCGGCAGGCTGTTGATCAAAGCCGACGCGCTGCCACGACCGGAAAAGGTCTGGGAGCCCTGGACATTTTCTGAAGTGCTGCCTTACGGCACCGGCTTGCGTGGTCGCACCCGGGACGGGGTCAATCTTGAACTGATTGAAGGTGAGCCGGCTCGAATCATCAGTGTCGAGAACGCCTGGTCGTATCGTGACAGGGAGTCGCCTGAAGCGCTGACGGAACGTCTGAACGATTTGGTGTCCGGTCAGGCTCATGCGCCTTACTTGCCAATCGGGCAGTCGGCCGACCGTTACGCTTACTACGTCCCCGAACTCAATCGTGTCTTTGAGGTTAACGGCAGAGCGGATGGGCAGTGGGCAAACTTCCTCGGCACAAAACAAGGGCGAGTTCCGCTGTTGTTTGATCCGGTGGACGGCTTGATCTTCAACCGCAATACCAAAGAGGTTTTGTGGGTTGCGGCGAACAAGGCCAGCCGAGAGGGTGACGTCATGACGCTGGAGGTCGCGGGAGAGGTAAAAGACCTGCTGGCCCTGGTGCCCGACGGTGTCAGTACATTGATTCTGGGTGGCGCTGAAACGGGGTCGATTTATCACGTGTCCGAGACCGTCTGGCAGCACCTCGATTGCATCGTGGTCGATTGCACTGACTGGCCGGACATTGACGCAACACCTTCGCGATTGATTCTGGCGGCCGGAGCGCAGGATGACTGGCGTGTCGATCGGGCAGACAACCATCTGCTGCTCACCGACCCGGAAAACGGCAACAGCCTGGTTTTTCGTTCGGCGCAATCTGAGGATTGGGCATTGACCCAGTCGCTGAACCTGAGTGTGCAAGTGCTTGGCGATACGCTTGAGGTCAGCGTCCATGAACTGTGGCAAACCCTGTTCGATCAGGGGCAAAGCAGCCTTGAATTCAAAGTGCTCGTCGAGCAGTTGAACTCGGTCTAAAAAAACCGGGGATAGCAAGTTCTGTATCAGTCTGATTAGTACGACGAGACTTCATCTTCGTGAGAGTCGGCGGCCTCTTTCTGTGGCCGCTTTTTATAAGCGTTCTGTCGTTTTTTATTTTTACAGGGAAGTATCTTTATGGGTGAGCAAGTAACTCGTCATGTGGACGTCTACGTCAATTTTATTGATTTATTTAAACTGTCCGATCTTGAGCAAGCGTTACAGGAACATAAAGGCACAGACGAATACGACGCGGTATTCCGATATTACTTTGCTTGTATCGCAGTGCTCGACTTTCCGAGGATGCTCGCACCGCTGGGTTTGCTGCGTGAGGCCCTCGGGTCTTTTGTTGAGCCAAAGCGCCGGCGTCGACGCGCGGCGGGCACAGAATTGCCAACGGCACAGCCGGTTGACGTAGCACCGGGGCTGAGCGAGATCCGCGACAGGGTCGAAGGCTTCCACTCGCGCCTGTCCAATAGCATTGAACAGTTGAGTATCGTGGCCACCGAAGTACCAAAAAATCTGCACTTCGTCTGGCTTGGCGGTGGCTTGGGGGCTATCCAGCACGACTATATTAATGTCTGGCTCAAGGTGTTGGCCGGTCAGGGCTATACCGTGAAACTCTGGTACGACAGCGATGCACTCCTGGCTTATGAAACCAACCGGATCATTGTCGAAGCCGCGAAGGCCGACGCAATGGTTAATGGCGGACATAGCAGCGAATCGTATCTTGATCTTGTTGATAAGTATGAGGAACGGGCCATTGTTCTAAAAAAGCAGATGTTCGCCCATATCAACAAAGCGGTAGCGCACGGTGTTAATGCGGATGAGGCACGCATTGATCTTCTGGTTCGTGGGTATGGCCAGAATGAAACGAACTTGAAAGCCTTGCGGGACAAGAATAACCAGAGTATCTCGGCCATGGCCGAGGGTGGTTTGGAACTTCGTAATATTGCAGCGAATGAAACACCGATGCACTTACAGGCCATTTACGAGCGGGAAATCAGTTTGCGAGGCAACTTTGCCGCGGCTTCCGATGTGGTGCGCATTGAGGCCTTGATGGCTGAAGGCGGTAGTTATGCAGATGTCGATAACCTGCCGCCGTTGCAGGAGAGTCTGGGCGATGTCGACATTCGTCAATTCAGAACGGATGCACGCGTGGGTGTATTGCAATTGTTGCTGGATCAGAACCCCGAGTGGATGCCGGGTCGTGAGGCATCAAGAAGCAAGTACACAAGTTACTTTGAGCGCATCCCTGAAGAGCATCGCGCGGAGCTGGAACGGTTCGCCAAAAGTCGTCCGCTGTTGGACAGTGTTTTTCGCGCACCCTTAGAACGTCTTGTTCGGGCGGACGGACTGCGAGCGGTTGCCGAAGGGAGCAGCCTGAGTAATGCGTTTCTGATGGCTCATGCCGGGTCGGCGATGGTCAACGCCGTGATCGATCGCTTCAAACTCAACTATGAAATCGTTGATGCCACGGCCCGCTTGGCTATGGAGAAGCAGGTCTCTGGCGATGTTGAGGCGGTAGGTCGTATTG
Organism: Pseudomonas sp. LBUM1663; assembly: GCF_059695905.1. Classification (NCBI taxonomy): domain Bacteria; kingdom Pseudomonadati; phylum Pseudomonadota; class Gammaproteobacteria; order Pseudomonadales; family Pseudomonadaceae; genus Pseudomonas; species Pseudomonas sp. LBUM1663. The sequence goes on from NZ_CP166792.1 coordinate 693,693, forward strand.
CGCTGGAGGTCGTCGAAAAACAATTCGGTTCGTTGCAAACACTGCCAATGGATGTAGAGCTCGCTCTGTATTTTCTGGCAAAAGCTGCGACCTTTTACTACAGCGACGGCATTCGCCCACAAAGCGAAGAGACCATCTATCTGACCGGGCCCGCTGCGATGCGTGATGCGCTCGCGGATTACGCAAACACGCATTTCACCCCTCGCGCAGCGGGTGCCTGGCGAATGGATGTGGCGATTGACCCCACGGCAACGGTGAACCGGGCCACCGAGGAGGAGCTGGACCACTCCTGGAAAGAAAATGAAAGTGACACCGAGGCGTGGCTCAAGAACGAAAAACAACGGTGGGAAGCCGGGCAATTCAAGGCGCGTTACGTAGGTAAAGTGGATCAGTTGCTAAAGGGGCAAACGATTCATTTCGACCATGGCTGGCCAGTCATTGAAGGACGACATGTGTTGTCGACTGAATTGCTGCAATCCCTGGCGCAGCAGCTTGGCGAACCCTTTTTGCTAGCGATGAGTCAGCGGACCACCGGTGAGGTGACTTTCGACCTGCCGTTGCAGCTGAGTTTTGATGAGCGTCAATCCATCCTTGCGCAGGAGATCGTGCTACCGCCATCGCTGGTCGGTGAGCCGGCCACTGCGGATCTGGCGCTGGATGAATTGCTTCACCGAATTGGCCGAGGGACCTTGCAGATTGAGCAGCTTGACCCCCGGCAGCGGTTGCTGATCGGATCGTTGCTCGGCGCGCGGGCCATGGATCAACACCACTTTGATCAAGTCCGCGCGCGCCTGGAAAACCTCGCCAATAACGTGTCTGAATTGGGCGTGTCACACCGTTACGGGGCCATTGAGCGGGAGCTGTTCAAAGAAAATCACCCGGCGTTCGTTGACGGTTTGGCCAGCGCTTTGACACCTTCCGTAGCGCTGTCCGAGACAAGCATAGAGCTGAAAAAGCAGGCGCTGGAGCAGTCGCTGACCTTGCTGCAATGGGGACGCCAGGTTGCGCGGATTCAGCAGGTCGCAAAACTCGAGTTCCGTGACCGCATCAGCGAGCGCATGACCGATGTGCTGGAAAGCTTCGACCAAGGCACCTTCAAACTGGTGCCGCAGGACTTGTTGCTGCAGGGCGCCGGTGACCGGATCGCCGGGCGTTGCTATCCGTTGGCCTTGGCCATGGCGGCAGCGATCAGCAAGGGCAGTGAAGCGGGCAACCTCCTGCGTGAGCGTTTTTACCTGGCGGTCATTGAACCCGGTAGCAGCGATTCGAATGCATTCGTGAGCGTTATCGAAGAGCTTCGTGACGTCGACGTCCATGACTTCGGCGGGCCGGTGGTGCGCTCGGATCTGGCAGAGGTGATCACGACGCTTGAAGCGAAAACCGGCGGCAGCACGTTGATGCTCAACTCGGATAACCACTCGATGCTGCTGGCCAAAAGTGTTGTGGGCGAGCGCAGTACCTATCATTTCTACGATCCGAACTTTGGTGTTTTCGAGTTCGATACCGCGCAAGCGCTCAGCGTAGCGCTGAACCATTTTTTCGTTAGCCAAGAGATGGCCGGGCCTTATGCCGCTTATGGAGAACCCAGTCGTCCGGCCTTTGACTTGATTGAGCTCGACGCCGGCCGCCTCAATGCAAAGGTGTTGTCATCGGGTGTCCGGGTGTCGAGTCTTTCCGATTTGGGCAACCTGCCAGAACAGGCGCCTCGGGTCAGGCAGCGGCTGGCCAGCGCGCGAGGGCAGTCTCTGGTCAACAATGGGGTGCTGGGCAGTTCGTTACTGGAACTGGACGCGCACTGGTGGGGTAGACAGATCGCGCAGGCGACACGGCAGTTGCAGGCGCAACACGGGCTGTCGTCCGGCGCCGTTGCGTTGTTCGATACGCTGGAGATCACCCCGGCAGGCGAGTACAAAATCAGCCTGGTCGATACCGATCCAGCGCGGACCGTTGTGCGCGTCACCACCGATGATCCGCGATTCCTGAGGATCAAGAACTACCTCTCGGAGACCTTTCATACGCTGGCAGCGCAACCGCATGAGTCGGCCAGCTTGTCTGACCCCACGGAGGCCAGCAGCGTCCATACGCTCAATGCCGGTTTCACCGTGCAAGCCTTGATGAACGCACTGCGTCATCACGAAGGCGCGGCCAGCGGGGGTGACAAGGCACTGACCACGGCCATTCGCTTGCATGCCTACGTCAATTACGCCCAATTGGTCCACGGCAACGTGGTGGATGTGGTCGGCGTTGTGACACTGGTGCGTCAGGCACTGGACGATGAAAAGCTGATCGCCCGCACCAGCGCGCCGTTGGTGCAAAAGGCGTTGGGGCATGTCGCCAATGAAGGCGTCGGTACGGTGCTGGGGATGGTGAATGTCGGGTTTGATATTTACCAGTTGAGCCGTGCCACCAATGACATTGAGAAGGCGCAGTTCGGGACGCAATTGGCGTTCGACTCCGCGAGCGCTGTGTTGGGCGCCGCCGGGCTGGGTGCGGCATTGGCCGGGGCGGGTACCGTGGCGGCGGTGCTGGGCGGTGCCGGGGTGATTCTGGGCGGGTTGGCGGTGGGCGTCGCTGCGCTGGCCGAAGGGTTTGCCACCATTGCCGAGGAAGCCAAGGAGGTCGCCCTGTTTTTTGAGGGGCTGGAAAAGGCTTATCTACAGGGCGGCTATCATCTGGACAAGGCCTCGAATGCCTGGATTGCGCATCCCTTGCCGGTATTCGCCGAGCTTGATTTGCGCGCATCGACGGTCCGTTTTGACAGCCCGAAACTGTTCCCGCTTCGAGACCATTTCGGGGTACCTGATTTCGATGTCGATTACGTCCGCGCCATCGATATCCGCCGGGGCCTTGGGTTACCCGACTCGGCGCCTTTCTCGCCGCAGCCCGGGCAGTCGATCGTTTTGCCCGGCACACCCAAAACCTGGTACGGCTATGACTACAAGTTGCTGCCGTTTGTCACGTTTCGTCATGCCGGTGGCTTCGATACGGCCCGTCGGCTGGAGAAAAAAAATGAGCAGGGGCAATGGCAGTTTCTGTTTTCGTTTTACTCGTTTCCCGGCGAGTACGTGGTCAACCGGCTGAACCCTGTCTACAAGCCAACGGTATTCAACGTGCGTCTCGACAACATCGAACGCTCGCTGGTGGTGCCGGCCCTGCCGAAGGCCTGGCATGGCCTGGTTTCCTATCGCATAGAAGGTGCCGGTGCCCAGTGTTCCGTTCTGCTCAACCCCGGGGTGAACCTTGTCCTCGAGGCGCCCGGTCACACGGCCATGCGCTGGGTGCTGCAGGCTCCCTGGCTGGCGGAGGCAGACCTGCGGATAGCACCTGGCGGCAGGCTCGATTCGGGCACGTTGGGTGTGAAGTTCAGTGGCGGCGGCGTTCACGATGTGTTGCTCAAGCTTGCGGGTAACACCATCGTGCGCGTTGATCTTGTGGGCCTGAAATTGGAGGTGGTCGAGGAAGAGGCCGATCCGGCGCTCGGGGAGCAGGCGCTGCTGGATCACTTCAAGTCATTGGCCCGAGAACATCGACTGGCCATGCCGTACACCCCGGTTCACAACTTCGTGGTGCCGTTTGAAAAGCCGGACGAACCGAGGACGGTGGCTGCGTATTACGACTCGGCTCAGGATCGCTTTCTGTATATCCGCGACCCGAATGTCCTGCTGGCCGATGAGGCCGTGCTGGGCGCCGTGGTCGAGGGCTCGGCCTATTTCTATCACCCCGAGAGTTTCGATATCTGGCAGGTCGACGCGACCACCGGTACGCTGATTCGGCGCTATCGTCTGCTGGCCAAGGATGGCTTGAGCATTGCCCGCTGTGAGGCCGTGGCCAACGGCGGTATTCAAATTGTGCAGCAGTCCGTTCCAAAGGACGGTCAGCGCGATGAACTGACTTTCCTGATCCATGGGCAAGCCGTGTTGCTCAGCTCGATCACCCTTGGTCAGGATCCAGCGCTGCAGGCTGTTTTAGAGGCTGACACGCTGACGGACTGGAAACAGGTACTGGGCAATTATGTGGTGCCGGCAGCGTCCATCGATACCGTGGATTGGCGCCTTGGTGCGCTGGCTTCGATCTGTTGGCAGCGCGAAGACAAGTCCCGTGATCTGGTCTGGGTCCGCGATGTTGACGGGTTGATCATCCGTGCACCTGCCCGGCGTCACCATGTACGGGGTTGGAAGGATTCGATCAAGGCCTTGAACACCCTTTTACTTATCGCTCCCTACGGTGCCGAGGGCGAGGTCTTCGTTACATATGACAAGGACATTCAAAGCCTCGTGCGACAGCAAAGATCGATGGTCGAGGGGCGCGTGCAATGGTCTTCCACAGAAATTGCCCCCACAGGGCTGAAAAATGTTGTCGCGGTTGAGCAGGGTCATCTCGCTGTGACCGACTCGGGCCTGTTTTTCAATCTGACGCCGGACGGCTATTTGCACTTGGGCGGATTGACCGAAACCTGGTTCAAGGGTCGAGCCCAGTGGTGGTCCGAACTGCCGGCGGTGTCGACGCAATATCCGGTGTCGAGTTTCGCCCTCCTTGGGTTGACCCTCTTTACGGGGGCCGCCGGTTTGTGCGCTTGGTACCTGGAAGATCGGCTGTTGCTCGCGGACCTTGGCCATGGCAAAGAAGTGCGGTTGCTGAGTATTGTTCCGGACAATCAGGCCGCTTGGTTATTCGATCTTTCAACGGGCAAGATTTTCAGCCAGCGCTTTATCGAAACGACACACTTGAACGCCGCATTCGGCCAGGGGACTCGACTTTTGCAAGCCGAAGCATTGCCCGTTCCGATGCAGGAGTGGGCGCCCTGGACCTTTACCGACGTGAAAGTGGAGGGCGCTGGCCTGAGGGCAACAACGCTTGATGGTCTGGAAGTGGATTTACAGCACAACGCCCCGGTACGGATTACGGGTGTGGGCAGCCGCTGGGTCGCGGCACTGGAAGGGTCATTGAGTGAGGGGCTGGCGGCGCTGGCGAACGAATATCGCTGCGCCGATTTCCTGTCCGTCAAAGACCCTGACAACCTTCAGTGGTATGTGGTCCGCAGCGGGCGATTGATCCGGGTTCCGAAAGCCGCCGTTACTGCGCACTACACGCTGGTGGGCACCCGGGATCAAACCAGTGTGATGCTGCTCGAACGCGAAGATGGTTTGTTGCGCACCTATCCGCAAAAAAGCACGGTCGGGCCGCTCGACTATGTCCAGCGAAACGCCGAAGTGCTGGTGGTGGAGGGGCCGAAGACGGCCCATGATCTTCTGCCGTTGATTGCCGACGATGTCAGCATCCTGGTGCTCAAAATGGGTCAGGGGACCACGACAAGCCGACTGACCCGAGCGGCTTGGTTGAAACTTGAATCGGTCATCGTCGATTGTCGTTATCCACTTGAGCGCCCGCCGTTGATCCCGGGGAAACTGATTCTGGACGCTTCAATCATGGATCAGTTATGGGTCAGTCTGGTCGATGAACACTTGGTGATGAACGGCCTGGACAGCGGGCGTAGCCTGATTTTTCGCGGTGTTTACTCCGCAGATGTGGCGTTGCGAGGTGACGTGTTCCTTTCGCTCAATGGCTATCGATCACGTGCGGTTTCGGAAATTGTGACCGAGTTATTGAGGCGAAAAGGCGTTTCCGGCAGCGCAACGTTAGCGGAGCTGATGTCGAACTCTCAGGTCGAGGTGGTCGCAGAGCCGGCTATTCAGGACGTTGCGCTCCCTGGCTGATCAGGGCACCAGGTAACCTTTCACGCCCGTGAAGATAATCTGTGCCGCCAGCGCGCACACAAACAAGCCCATCAGCCGGCTGACAATCTGCAAGCCCTGGTCACCGAGAATCCGTTCGATGCGGTTGGACAAATAAAGGACCACGCCAACCGTAAAACTGGCCAGGGCAATGCTGAGAATGGCCGTGAGTTTGTCGTCCCAATGCGGCTGGCTCACGCCCATCACCAACAAGGCACCGATGGTGCCGGGGCCGACCGTCAATGGAATCGTCAGCGGGACGATCGTCACGTCCTGCTGCACATTGTCGGTCTGCACCGCCGACTTGCCTTGGGCCATGCCCAATGCCGAGATAAACAGCACGCTGCCTGCGCCGATTCGGAACGCGTCCACGGTGATGCCGAAGACACTGAAAATCACCCGTCCGAACAAGTACAGCAAGACGCTGGACACCAGCGTGGCGGTGGCCACTTTCCAGGCCAGCCGACGCTGTTCCTTGCGTGAATAACCGCGGGTCAGGCTGATGAAGCAGGACAACACGAAGAACGGGCTGTAGAGCACCAGCATCTTCAGGTAAACGCTGAATAACACGTGGAGCATGGTGCAGGCTCACAGTCTGGGAAGGTCGAGGAGGAGTCTATCAGGCGTTACAAGGTCTGTCGGCTCAAGAGGCCGGTGCCGCTGCCCGGTTGTGCTGATCGCGCTGGGCCACCCAATGCTCGATCAAGTCGCGCAACTGCGACAGCTCGACTGGTTTGGCCATGTGCCCGTCCATGCCGGCCTGGCGCGCGCGCTCTTTGTGCTCGGCAAGGATATGCGCGGTCAACGCCACCACCGGGGTGCGAATCCGTTGGTTGCCGACTTCCCAGGCGCGTAACTGCTGGGTAGCAGAGAAGCCATCGAGTATCGGCATTTCACAATCCATCAGGACCAGGTCATAACGTTGGGCTTTCATTGCCTGCAAGGCTTCTTCGCCATTGCTGGCGGTGTCCGGTTGCAGGTTGAGCTTGCCGAGCATGCCGCGGATCACCTTGGTCGAGATGTTGTTGTCTTCGGCCACCAGAATGCGGAAATCACTCGGGACCTTGACCGGAAGCGTCGGACCGGAGGGCAGGTGCGGCGAGACAGCCGGGCCCTTGTTGCGCTGATTCAGCTCGTCCGCCAGAGTGGTCTTGAGGGTGTAGCCGGCCACCGGTTTGGCGAGGATGCGTTTGATCCCGCAATTGCGCGCGATGATCTTGCTCGGCGCGTTGCTGATACCGGTGAGCATGATCAGCAGAATGTCGTGGTTCAGGCTCGGGTCTTCCTTGATCTTGGCCGCCAGTTGCATGCCGGTCATGCCGGGCATGTTCTGGTCGAGCAGGACCACGTCGAAATAATCGCGCAGGTGAGCCTTGGTGCGCAGCAGCGCCAGTGCCTCTTTGCCGGAAGGCACGGCGCTGACATTCAGGCCCCAGGCGCTGCACTGCTGCACCAATACTTTGCGGCAGGTGTCGTTATCGTCCACCACCAGCACACGCGCACCTTGCAGCGGCCCGTCGAGGTCGGAGGTCGGGTGCTCGAGACGATCAGGGTCCAGCGGCAGGGTCAGCCACAACGTGCTGCCTTGGTTGGCGCCACTCTTGATGCCGAATTCGCCCTGCATAAGGCGGATCAACTGACGGGCAATCACCAGCCCCAGGTTGCCGCCCAGGCTGGTTGCCGAGAGGAAGTGCTTGCTGTGCAGCTCGGCGTGCATCAGTGCCTCGCGTTCTTCGGCCTCCATCGGCACGCCGCTGTCCTGCACGGCGATGCGCAGGCGCGGTTGGGCGCTGCGTTCGTCGAGGGCGACGACGATCAGGATTTCGCCCTCGTCGGTTTTCTTCAGGGCGTTTTCCAGCAGGCTCAGCAAGGTCTGGCGCAGTCGCGTCGGGTCACCGCTGATGACGCGCGGCACTTGCGGCTGGATGAAACTGATCAGCTCGACGTTCTGCTGTTCGGCCTTGGCGCGGAAGATGCTCAGGCAGTCTTCGATCAAGGCATTGAGATCGAATTGCACGTCGTCCAGTTCGATCTGCCCGGACTCGAGCTTGGAGATGTCGAGAATCTCGTTGATCAGGGTCAGCAGTTCGTTGCCGGCGCTGTGGATCGTCTGCACATAGTCTCGCTGCTTGACCGACAGCGGTGTGCCCAGCAGCAGTTCGGTCATGCCCAGCACGCCGTTCATCGGGGTACGGATTTCGTGGCTGATCTTCGCCAGGAACTCGGCCTTGGCGTTGATCTCGGCGTTGCTGGCCGCCAGGTCGCGACTGACGCTGAAACGATCTTCGGTGATGCTGCGCTGGCGTTCGCTCAGCGCAATGCTCATCAACACGCCGCTGATGCAGATCAACCCCAGCAGCGTCATGATCAAGCCCTGCGGCGCGACCAGCGTCAGCCCCAGCAGGGCCGGCAACATGATCAGCGTGCCAATGTTGAACACGATCATCGCCGCGACGAACAGGCGCGCCGGGCGATAACCTTTTTGCCAGTGATAGGCACTGACGAACAACATGCTCAGACCTGCCAGGGCGACCAGGGCGTAGGTCATGATGTTCAGCGGCAGCGTATTGACGAACAGCAGCAGCAAGCCGCACATCACAATGAACAGAATGTCCCCCAGCAGCAGCTTGTTCATCGGGTGCGGGCCGAGTGGCGCGAAGAAGCGATAGGCGAACATCAAGCCGCACGGCGCCGTCAGCAGCAGGGCGAGGTAGGCGCCGGGTGTCTGCACCGCGTGCCAGTTTGGCAACCAGGGCCCCGCCAGATTCAGCAACAGCAACAGGCTAAGCATCAACAGTGCTTCGCATCCGGCCAGCCAAAGACTGCTGCGCGAGCGGGTATAGGCGTAGCGGACGAGGCTGTGCAGGATCAGCATCCCGAGGCAACCAAACAGAAGGCCGTAAATCAGCATCTGGTTCTGATTGGCCGCGGTCATGATCGCCGATTGCAGGGTGATATACGGCCGCAACTGGTGTTCGGACACCAGCCGCAGGTAGACGTCGAGGGGTTTGTCGCTTTGTGGCAGCGGCAACATGAATTCGCTGCTGGGCAGGGGACGGTCAGCCTGGGGCTGCTCGGTGCCGGTGTTCAATTGATCGATCAGCGTGTCGCCGTCGAGCACGTACAGATTGAGGTGCGACAGGTCGGGGGCAAATACTCGCAGCAATTGCTCGTGCTTGCCGGGTGCGAGCCGGAAGCGCAGCCACAACGCGCCTTCGGGCTCGGCCGCGGTGAGGCGGTCGAGTTCGATGGGGCTGAATTGATTGGTGTAGCGCGCGGAACGGATGTCGCTCAGCTGCAGGTCGCCCTGTTCGTCAAGCAATACCGCCCAGCCACTGCCTTGCGCGGCCTGGGCCGGAAGCATGCAGAGCAAGGTCAGCAGCGTGACAGTGAAACCTATGGCAATCCTGAGCCAGCGCACGGCGAAATCCCTTCGTAGGTTGATGCCAGATTATAACTATGCGCGGCGCCGGAACAGTCCGGCAAGGGCCTGAAGCACAAGCCCTGCCGAACGGATCGCTTATTCCTGATTTTCGCCACGTTCGCGGGCAATGGCACGGTAGCCAATGTCCTTGCGATAGAAACAGCCTTCCCAATCAATCTTTGCCGAAAGTTTGTAAGCTTGTTGCTGGGCAGCATCAACGCTGGCGCCCATGGCGGTAGCGCAAAGCACGCGACCACCGGCGGTCACCACTTGACCGTCCTTGAGCGCAGTGCCGGCGTGGAAGACTTTGCCTTCCAGTGCGGCGGCTGCATCCAGACCGTTGATGGCGACGCCTTTAGCGTAGTCGCCAGGATAGCCGCCAGCCGCCAGCACGATACCGACGCTCGGACGTGGATCCCATTGCGCTTCGACCTTGTCCAGGGCTTGCGCCAGGGCCGCTTCGACCAGCAACACCAGGCTCGACTGCAAACGCAGCATCACCGGTTGGGTCTCAGGATCACCGAAACGGCAGTTGAACTCGATAACTTTTGGGTTACCAGCCTTGTCGATCATCAGGCCGGCATACAGGAAGCCGGTGTAGACGTTGCCTTCATCGGCCATGCCGCGCACGGTCGGCCAGATCACCAAGTCCATGACGCGCTTGTGTACTTCAGCGGTCACGACCGGGGCAGGGGAGTAGGCACCCATGCCGCCGGTGTTCGGGCCGGTGTCGCCATCGCCGACGCGTTTGTGGTCCTGGCTGGTGGCCATCGGCAGCACGTTCTTGCCGTCGACCATGACGATGAAGCTGGCTTCTTCGCCATCCAGGAATTCTTCGATCACGACGCGCGAACCGGCGTCGCCGAACGCATTGCCCGCGAGCATGTCGCGCACGGCGTCTTCGGCTTCGGCCAGGGTCATGGCAACGATCACGCCTTTACCGGCGGCCAGGCCGTCGGCCTTGATCACGATCGGCGCACCTTTTTCACGCAGATAAGCCAGGGCCGGCTCGATCTCGGTGAAGTTCTGGTAATCGGCGGTCGGGATCTTGTGGCGCGCCAGGAAATCCTTGGTAAAGGCTTTCGAACCTTCCAGCTGGGCCGCACCGGCCGTCGGGCCGAAGCAATCCAGGCCACGGGAGCGGAACAGATCGACGACGCCAGCGACCAGTGGCACTTCCGGGCCAACGATGGTCAGGGAGACGTTCTTCTCGGCAAAATCGGCCAGCTGCTCAAGGGCCAGCACGTCGATAGCGACGTTCTCGCACTTGGCTTCAATGGCGGTGCCGGCGTTGCCCGGGGCAACGAACACTTTCTGTACACGCGGATCCTGAGCCACTTTCCAGGCCAGTGCGTGTTCACGGCCACCGCTGCCAATGATCAAAACATTCATTTCAAAAACCTCGGATGACGCTAATTCTGTGGAGCACCGCAGAGATGCTTTTCTGTGGGAGCTGGCCTGCCGGCGATGCAAACAACTCGGTTTATCAGCTAAGCCGAGGGGATGCTATCGCTGGCAGGCCAGCTCCCACAGTTGATCGTCGTATCAGTGACGGAAGTGGCGCATGCCGGTGAAGACCATGGCGATGCCGGCTTCATCAGCAGCGGCAATCACTTCCGCATCACGCATCGAGCCACCCGGCTGGATAACCGCGGTGATGCCGACCTTGGCCGCGTTGTCCAAGCCGTCGCGGAACGGGAAGAACGCGTCGGAGGCCATCACCGAGCCTGCCACCTGCAAGCCAGCATGTTCTGCCTTGATCGCGGCGATACGGGCGGAGTTCACGCGGCTCATCTGGCCAGCGCCGACGCCGATGGTCTGACGGTTCTTGGCGTAGACAATGGCGTTGGATTTAACGTACTTGGCGACTTTCCAGGCGAAGATCAGGTCGTGGATCTCTTGCTCGGTCGGGGCGCGCTTGGTCACGACTTTCAGGTCATCGGCGCCGATCATGCCGATGTCGCGGCTCTGAACCAGCAGGCCACCGTTGACTCGTTTGTAGTCCCAGGCAGCGGCGCGATCAGCCGACCACTCGCCGCAGGCCAGCAGGCGCACGTTGGCTTTCGCCGCCACAATGGCGCGGGCTTCTTCGCTGACGCTTGGGGCGATGATCACTTCGACGAACTGACGCTCAACGATGGCCTTGGCGGTTTCAGCATCCAGCTCGCGGTTGAACGCGATGATGCCGCCGAACGCCGACTCGGTGTCGGTGGCGTAGGCCAGTTCGTAGGCCTGGCGGATACCGCCTTCTGCGTCCGGGCTGACCGCAACGCCGCACGGGTTGGCGTGCTTGACGATCACGCAAGCCGGCTTGACGAAGCTCTTCACGCATTCCAGCGCGGCGTCGGTGTCGGCGACGTTGTTGTACGACAGCTCTTTGCCTTGCAGTTGGGTCGCGGTGGCGATGCCGACTTCGGCAGGCTTGGCTTCCACGTAGAACGCCGCACTCTGGTGCGGGTTCTCGCCGTAGCGCATTTCCTGAGCCTTGACGAACTGGCTGTTGAAGGTGCGCGGGAACTCGCTGCGACCTTCGGTGCTGAGAGTTTCAGCAGCCTGGTTCACGGTGCCCATGTAGTTGGCGATCATGCCGTCATAGGCCGCGGTGTGTTCGAAGGCCTTGAGCATCAGGTCGAAACGCTGAGCGTAGGTCAGGCCGCCGGCCTTCAGGCTTTCCAGCACGTTGGCGTAGTCGCTGGCGTTGACCACGATGGCCACGTCTTTATGGTTTTTTGCGGCCGAACGGACCATGGTCGGGCCGCCGATGTCGATGTTTTCGATGGCGGTCGGCAGGTCACAGCCAGGCTTGTTGATGGTGGCTTCGAACGGGTACAGGTTGACCGCGACCAGATCGATCGGCTTGATGCCGTGCTCGTTCATGATGGCGTCATCGATACCGCGACGACCGAGGATCCCGCCGTGGATTTTCGGGTGCAGGGTTTTCACTCGACCGTCCATCATTTCCGCGAAACCGGTGTAGTCCGCGACTTCCACTGCTGCAACACCGTTGTCGCGCAGCAGCTTGAACGTTCCGCCGGTGGAGAGGATCTCGACGCCCAGGGCTTCAAGCTCTTTGGCGAATTCGAGGATCCCGGTCTTGTCGGAAACGCTGATCAAGGCGCGGCGGATCGGCAGGCGGGTAGTCTGGTCGGTCATTTCAATTTCCATCAAAAGCAAAGGAGTCAGCAAAAAAGGCGACCGTTTTTACGCGGGCGCCTTTCTGGTTTGATTGAATGCTTACAGCAAATCGTACTGCTTGAGTTTCTTGCGCAGCGTGCCTCGGTTCAGCCCGAGCAGCTCGCTGGCCTTGGTCTGGTTGCCCTTGACGTAGTTCATCACGCACTCGAGCAGGGGGGCCTCGACTTCGGAGAGCACCAGGTTGTACACATCCGTGACGGCAGCGCCCTCAAGGTGGGCGAAATAATTGTGCAGCGCCTTCTCGACACTCCCGCGAAGGGTCTGACCTTCTTCGCTCGGCGTATTGAGGTGCTGTTTCAAATTCACGTTGTCGCTCACGGGTGTTGTTCCACTCACTAAAGTCTCGGTCATCATCGTCATGCGGCCACCCCTTCTCCGTCCCCTGTCAGGCTCTTGTAACGTTCGGCGAAGAAGCCCTGAACGTTGGCGCATTGTGCTTCCGTATCTTCCAAACGATTGAAGTGGGCGCGAAACTCCCTGGCGCCCGGCAAGGTTGCGAGATACCAGCCCACATGCTTTCGAGCGATACGGACGCCCATCACGTCTCCATAGAAGACGTGCAGCGCAGCCAGATGCTCTAGCAGAATGCGTTCCACCTCGATCAATTCCAGCGCCGGGAGTTTTTCGCCGGTACGCAGGAAATGATCGATCTCACGAAAAATCCATGGCCGCCCCTGGGCGGCCCGGCCTACCAGCAGGCCATCGGCACCGGTCGCATCGAGCACGTACCGGGCTTTCTCGGGTGAATCGATATCGCCGTTGGCAAAGACCGGCATCGACACCGCCTGCTTGATCGCGGCAATGGTGTCGTACTCGGCTTCACCGGTGTACAGGTCGGCACGGGTGCGGCCATGGACCGCCAGCGCGGTAATGCCTGCCTGCTCGGCGATCTTCGCCACCGTCAGGCCGTTCTTGTTGTCCCGGTCCCAGCCGGTACGGATCTTCAAGGTGACCGGCACATCAACCGCAGCCACGACGGCCTGCAGGATCTCGGTCACCAACGCTTCATCCTTCAACAGCGCGGAACCGGCGGCCTTGTTGCAGACCTTCTTCGCCGGACAGCCCATGTTGATGTCGATAATCTGTGCGCCCAGTTCGACGTTGGCCCGGGCCGCATCCGCCAGCATCTGTGCATCTCCCCCGGCGATCTGGACCGAGCGTGGCTCGGGATCACCTTCGTGAATCATGCGCATCCGCGATTTTCGGGTGTTCCACAAACTCATGTCGCTGGTGACCATTTCCGAGACTACAAGCCCTGCGCCCAGTCGCTTGCACAGCTGACGAAAGGGCTGGTCGGTGACGCCCGCCATGGGGGCGAGAATCAAGCCGTTGTGCAATGTATATGGACCGATGCGTACCGCCGACATAGGACTTCCCTGTTGTGGGGCCGGATCATGAGAGTTCGAAAAAGGGTTGGCATGATACCCGCTCTCGATGACTGGATAAAGGCTGAATTGAACAAAATCTGAACAGTAATTCTGTTATCGCCAGCGGTTTGGTATGAGCGGTCAAAGTCAGAAATATGCCGTCAATGCCGTAACACTGAAGCGTTTCACTCGGGCGAATGGAAGCTCAGGCTGTAATTCACCGCTTTGGAGCCTGGATCGAGGATATCCAGTGCGATGTGGATCGGCGTTTGCGGCGGCATCTCTGCCAGGCCTTCGAGGTCGCCGTTGAGGTACTCGCCGGGCTTGAAGCGCCGGCTGGCGATCAGGTGCCCGTTAAGGTCGGCGAAGCGCAGTTCCAGCAGTGGAAAGGGCTGGGAGAAGGGCGCACGGTTGTAGATGATTGCATCGACCACCAGCGCACCGTTGAAATCAGGGTGGCTGCGGACCACCAGGTTGCTGCTTTTGATTTTCGCGATATCAACTTTCGATGGCACCGTGCAGCCGACTTGCGGGCACAGTTGCTGGAACCACGGACGGTACTGATCCTGGCGCGCCAGTTCGTCGAAGTGGTAGGCGATGTATTGGCCGGCGAGAGCGCCGGCACCGAGCAGGACCAGCAGCAGCCAGAAAAGCCGTCGGCCCCAGGGGGAGCGACGTTTTTGCCAATCCAGTTGCAGCGGGTCGTCGGTCAGGTCCTGCAAGGCGTCGGCACGTTCGGTCGACTCGCTGCGTTCGTGTCGCTTGCGCAAAGGGGCAATCGGGGGCAGGTCATCGTCAGGTACATCGGTTGCCGATAGACGATCATGGTGCAGGGGCGCGTCGAGCGGGTCATTCAGGCGCAGTTGTGGCACCTGGGGCTCGTCGTCCAGATCAACCGGTTCCAGCGAGAACGAAGGTTCCGTGCGCGAGTGCTTGCCCGGTTCTGTCTGCGTTTCCCGTTGGTCGGCTTCGACCGCCTGGGCGCGATCGGCCGCCGATTCGCTGAAGAGGCTGTCGGACCAAGGTTCATCGTCGTGCTCGACAGAGTCGCGGCGAGCACTGAGGCCGTTTTCGTGGTGCCGGCCGAATTCCGTGGTGGGCTGGATTTCCCGCTGTTCGAGCCGGGCGAGTTCTTCGTCCAGGTCCAGGCTGTCCAGATCCATTTCGGCGGCGGACCATTGCTTTTGGCTGATGGCGCGCTGTGCCGGCGGTTCGGCAATGGCCGGGGCGACCGGTTTGACAGTTTCCTTGTCGGCCCGTTGCTCAAGCAGCTGCTTGGCGGCGTTGAACACCTGTAAGCACGAGCCGCAACGAACCACTCCACGGGCCACGCTCAATTGGGCATGGCTGACGCGGAAGCTGGTTTGGCAATGCGGGCACTGGGTGACGAAGCTGTCGGTCATGCGGCGATCCGGTTTATGCAGGCGCTCATTCTAGCGCCGACGGCCAGTGATGCGCACCCAGCCATCGCGATTGGCGATCGGGTCCAGATCGAAGTCTTGAGCGTAGGCTTTGGCGACTTCTTCGCCTTGCTCGGCGAGGATGCCCGACAACGCCAGACGACCACCGGGCTTGACCAGGCTGGACAATTGCGGCGCCAGGGAAACCAGCGGTCCGGCCAGAATGTTGGCCACCAGCACGTCGGCCTGAACCTGTGGCAGATCTTCCGGCAGGTACAGCGGGAAGAGTGCGTCGGCAATCTTGTTGCGCCCGGCGTTGTCGCGGGAAGCTTCCAGCGCCTGCACGTCGATGTCGGTGCCGACGGCTTCCTTGGCACCCAGCAGTAGGGCGGCAATCGCCAGAATTCCCGAGCCACAACCGAAGTCGAGGACGTTGCAGTCTTTGAGGTCCTGACCGTCGAGCCATTCCAGGCACAGTGCGGTGGTCGGGTGCGTACCGGTGCCGAACGCCAGGCCCGGGTCCAGCAGAATGTTCACGGCGTCGGGTTCAGGGGCTGCGTGCCAGCTTGGGACGATCCACAGGCGTTGGCCGAAGCGCATTGGCTGGAAATCGTCCATCCAGCTGCGTTCCCAGTCCTGGTCTTCGATCACTTCGCTGTGATGTTCGGGCAGCGGACTGCCGGTCAGCAGCTCAAGGTGGGCCAGCACGCTGGCCGCTTCGGTGCCGCCTTCGAACAGGGCCAACAGGTGAGTGTGCGACCACAGCGGCGTGGTGTTGAGTTCTGGTTCGAAGATCGGCTGATCTTCGGCGTCCATGAACGTCACCGATACGGCACCCACTTCAAGGAAAGCGTCTTCGTAGGTTTCGGCTTGTTCTGGGCTGATGGCGAGACGGACTTGCAGCCAAGGCATGGCGGGCACCTTTGAAAAATATTGATTGCAGCCTAGCGGGCTGCGAGAAGCGCGCAAGTTTACGCGAGCGCGCGGCAGAAGACGACCGGGTAGACGGAGTTCGGAAGTGAACGAATGACCTGTGGCGAGGGAGCTTGCTCCCGCTGGAGTGCGAAGCGCTCCCAAAATGGCAAAGTCGGATCTGTCAGATACAACGAAGTTGAATGGTCTTGCGGTTGCTGCGCAACCGAGCGGGAGCAAGCTCCCTCGCCACAGGGTTTCTGTGTGTAGCAATCTCCAGAAACAACAAAGCCGCCCGAGGGCGGCTTTGTTGATCGGGCTAAAGCTTAGTGCTTTTCGCCAGCCAGCTTGTGTTCCAGGTAGTGGATATTGATCCCACCTTTGCAGAAGCCTTCATCGCGGACCAGGTCGCGGTGCAGCGGGATGTTGGTCTTGATCCCGTCGACAACGATTTCGTCCAGCGCATTGCGCATGCGCGCCAGCGCTTCATCACGGGTTGCGCCGTAGGTGATCAGCTTGCCGATCAACGAATCGTAGTTCGGCGGAACGGCATAGCCACTGTACAGGTGCGAATCGACGCGAACGCCGTTGCCGCCTGGTGCGTGGAAATGCTTGACCGTGCCTGGGCTTGGCATGAAGGTTTTCGGGTCTTCGGCGTTGATCCGGCATTCCAGGGCATGACCGCGGATAACCACGTCTTCCTGGGTGTACGACAGCTTGTTGCCAGCGGCGATGCTGAGCATCTCCTTGACGATGTCGATGCCGGTGACCATTTCCGAAACCGGGTGCTCAACTTGAACGCGGGTGTTCATTTCGATGAAATAGAACGCGCCGTTCTCGTACAGGAACTCGAAAGTGCCTGCGCCACGGTAGTTGATGTCGATGCACGCCTTGACGCAGCGGGCGAGGACTTCCGCGCGAGCCTTCTCGTCGATGCCCGGTGCCGGCGCTTCTTCGAGAACCTTCTGGTGGCGACGTTGCAGCGAGCAATCGCGGTCGCCCAGATGGATGGCGTGACCCTGGCCGTCGGAAAGCACCTGAACTTCCACGTGACGTGGGTTGGTCAGGAATTTTTCCAGATAGACCATCGGGTTGCCGAACGCCGCGCCTGCTTCGGTGCGGGTCAGTTTGGCGAAGGAGATCAGGTCTTCTTCTTTATGCACAACGCGCATGCCGCGACCACCACCGCCGCCAGCGGCTTTGATGATCACCGGGTAACCGACTTCGCGACCGATGCGCAGAGCGGTTTCTTCGTCTTCAGGCAGTGGGCCGTCGGACCCCGGAACGGTTGGAACGCCTGCAGCGATCATGGCGTGCTTGGCCGATACCTTGTCGCCCATCAGGCGAATGGTGTCGGCTTTCGGGCCAATGAACGCGAAGCCGGAGTTCTCGACCTGTTCAGCGAAATCAGCGTTTTCCGCAAGGAAACCGTAGCCTGGGTGAATGGCGGTGGCGCCGGTCACTTCGGCCGCGGCGATGATGGCCGGTATGTGCAGGTAAGAGTGTGCGGCCGAGGCCGGACCGATGCAGACGGATTCGTCTGCCAGGCCCAGGTGCATCAGCTCTTTGTCGGCCTTGGAGTAAACGGCGACAGTCTTGATGCCCATCTCTTTGCAGGCACGCAGGATCCGCAGGGCAATCTCACCGCGGTTGGCGATCAGAACTTTTTCCAACTTCGCAGTCATCAAAGTTTCTCCGCGGTTCAAACGATGGTGAACAGCGGTTGGTCGTACTCAACCGGCTGGCCGTCTTCGACGAGGATGGATTCGATCACACCGCTGGTTTCAGCTTCGATGTGGTTCATCATCTTCATGGCTTCGACGATGCACAGAGTGTCGCCTTTCTTCACGGTCTGGCCGACTTCAACGAAGGACGGCGAGCTTGGCGAAGATTTGCGATAGAACGTACCGACCATCGGCGAACGGGCAACGGTGCCGTTCAGCGCTGGCGCGGCCGGAGCAGCAGGTGCTGCTGCGGCAACCGGAGCAGCAGCCACTGGCGCAGGCGCCTGTTGCATCGGAGCCGGTGCGTAGAACTGCTGAGCCGGGGTCTTGCTATGACGGCTGATGCGTACGGACTCTTCGCCTTCCTTGATCTCGAGCTCGTCGATGCCGGACTCTTCCAGCAGTTCGATCAGTTTCTTAACTTTACGGATATCCATGAATCATCAACTCCCAAGGGTCGGTCAGGGGCGTATAGCTTGTTGTTCAAGCTGTTCCAGGGCGGCCTCCAGGGCCAGTCGATAACCGCTGGCGCCAAGGCCGCAGATCACTCCCACCGCTACGTCGGAGAAGTAAGAGTGATGGCGGAAAGGTTCGCGTTTGTGCACGTTAGACAAATGCACTTCGATGAATGGGATGCTCACCGCCAGCAGCGCGTCACGTAATGCGACACTTGTGTGCGTAAAAGCTGCTGGGTTGATCAGAATGAAGTCCACACCTTCGCCTTTCGCAGCGTGGATGCGGTCAATCAATTCGTACTCGGCGTTGCTTTGCAGGTACAGCAAATGGTGGCCGGATTCACGGGCACGGCGTTCCAGGTCCTGGTTGATCTGCGCCAGTGTCGTAGCGCCATAGGTGCCCGGTTCGCGGGTGCCGAGCAAGTTCAGGTTGGGTCCGTGCAGAACCAATAGCGTCGCCATCTGCTGTTCCTTGTTATCTGTGTGCAGTTATCAGAACTCGGCGACTATGCCGCAAAGCCTTTGTGACTGTCCAGTTCTATGCAAAAGCCAGCACGATGGCCGATGTTTGCGCGAAATATGTGACCGGGTTGTTAAATCCGGTCATTTGCTTTCGCAACACGTTCGGCGAAGTCTGCTGCGTTGATCTCGCCGATCACTCGCACATCGGCGTGTTCGACACCGTCCTTGCCGAAAAACATCAGGGCCGGAGGGCCGAACAGTTTGTAGCGATCGAGCAAGGCGCGTTGTTCGACATTGCTGGCGGTGATGTCGAAACGCACGAGGCGATAGCCTTTCAGGCGTTCGACGACGGTGGCGTTGTTGAGCACTTCGCGTTCGATGACTTTGCAGCTGATGCACCAGTCGGCGTACCAGTCGAGCAGCAGCGGAGTGCCGGCGGATTTGGCCTCGGCGAGGGTGCGATCAAGGTCGGCCGGGGTGCTGATGGTTTGCCAGGCGCTGGTGTTTTGCGGCTGTTCGGTGCCGGCAATGATGCGCGGTTGGCCAATCGGGTTGAACGGGTCGGTCTGCCCGCTGAACGCCCCGAACCAACAGGCCAGTGCGTAAAACAGCAGAAACATCCCGAGCAGTTGGCCGAGGCGTTTTCGCGGCGGTTTGTAGACGAACTCCAGCGCGCCCATGAACAAGCCGACACCGCCGGCCAGCAAACCGATCAGCAGCAAGGTGATTTGCCCCGGCAATACGCGACTGACCAGCCCGATTGCCAATCCCAGCAACAACACGCCAATCGCATTTTTCACATAGACCAGCCACGGCCCGCTTTTCGGCAGCCAGGCTGCGCCGCCGGTGGCCACGAGTAACAACGGCGCGCCCATGCCGAGGCCGAGCATGAACAGTTTCAATCCACCCCCCAGCGCATCGCCGCTGGCGCTGATGTAAAGCAGCGCACCGGCCAGCGGCGCCGACACGCAGGGCGAAACCAGCAGGCTGGACACCACGCCCAGGACCGCGGCGCCCCATAGCGAACCGCCTTCGGTGCGACCGGCGATCCGGTCCAGGCGACTGCTGATGGCGTGTGGCAACTTGAGTTCGAACACGCCGAACATCGCGAGGGCAAACACCGCAAAAAACATCGCGAACGGCACCAGCACCCACGCCGATTGCAGGCGCGCCTGAAGGTTGAGCTGGGCGCCGAACATGCCCATCAACGCCCCCAGCAGGGCGAAGCAGGCGGCCATGGGTAGCACGTAAGCGAGCGACAGATTGAAGCCGCGCAAGCCGCCGACCTGACCGCGCAATACCACGCCGGAGAGGATCGGCAGCATCGGCAGTACGCACGGTGTGAAGGTCAGGCCCAGACCCGCAAGAAAGAACAAGGCGAGCTCGCGCCAGCTCCAGCTCTGGGCCGTGGCGGGCGTCGTTGCGCCAATGCCATCAATGTTCAGTCGTTCGGTTTCGGGCGGATAACACAGGCCTTTGTCGGCGCAGCCCTGATAGGTCACGGCCAGCGTGAAGGCGCGGGGATCGGTGCGCGGCACTTCGACGTCGAGCACGCCGTGATAGACCTCGACGTCGCCAAAGTACTCATCGTGCTTTTGTTCGCCCTTGGGCAATTGCGCCGCGCCAAGGCCAACCTCGGCCGGTTCGGCGCGAAACTGAAAACGGTGTCGATAGAGGTAGTAGCCCTCGGTCGCGACAAAACGCAGCTTGATCGATTGCGGCGTGCTGTCGACCAGGCTCAGCTGAAATGCCTCGCGCACCGGCAGGAAATCGGCGCTGTTGTTGATCGAGCCCAAGGTGGAACTGGGTCGACTCTCCAGCAACCCGGCGGCGTTTACCGGCAGGGCGAGCACTAAAAGCAGCAGGCAGAGCAAACGGCGCATGACAATCTCGCGTATCGGAATTGGGGGCATGATAGCGGACAGTCGCGCGGATTGCCCCGCCCCTGTAGGAGCGAGGCATGGCGGTGTGTCAGACCCGGAAAGCCTGAACGGCTGTATGCAGTCGCCCACCTAACACCAACAAGTTCTCCCCTTGCACGCGCCCCTCACCAATACGCAACAAGTTATCCCCACCCAATTGGTGAATCCGCTCGCTGTGATCGCGGATCTCACTGACGGCACCGCTCTGCTGCGCAGTGACATCGGCAATGCGCACGGCAGTGTCGGAAATGGTCTGGATCGCCCCGACGATTTTATCCAGTGCACCGTCGGCCGCTTGCGCCTGATTGGCCGTGGCTTCGGCGTGTTCGACCTGCGCGCGCATGCCTTCCACCGATTGCCGCGCGGCGGTTTGCAGGCCGGCGATCAAGGTCTGGATCTCTGCCGTGGCCCCGGCGGTGCGTTGCGCCAGTGAGCGAACCTCCTCCGCCACCACCGCAAACCCGCGACCCATCTCCCCGGCGCGGGCGGCTTCGATGGCGGCGTTCAGGGCCAGCAGGTTGGTCTGGTCGGCAATCGAGCGGATCACCGTCAGCACGCCGCCGATGGTTGCCGATTCTTCAGCCAGGTGCTCGATCATCTGCGCATTGCCTTGCACTTCACCCACCAACGCATGCAGGCCGGTGAGGCTCAGGCCGATGACTTTCTGCCCGTGCTCGACCGCCAGTCCGGCGTGACGACTGGCGTCGGCAGCCTGGCTGGCATCGCCGGCGACTTGTTGAATCGTTGCTTCCAGTTCACCCAGAGAATCGCGGATCAGCGCGGTGTCGCCCGCCTGGTGTTCGGCGCCGCTGTGCAAGTCGTTGCTTAATTCGGCCAGGGTGCGGCTACTGCCGGCGACCTGTTCGGCATTGAGACGAATAGTCCCGACCAGGTCCACCAGATACGCACGCAAGCGGTTGAGCGAGGCTTCAATGTCGTGCAGTTCGCGATTGGTTTTGCCCAATTGAATATCCTGGCTGAAGTCGCCTTCGGCCCAGGTCGAAAGGGCTGGGGCGAGGTTGGTCAGTGTCCGGGCCAGTTTTCGTTGCAAGGTGTCGATCAACAAGGCGATCAGCAGAATCAGGCCGATCATCACGCCTTGCATCAAGCGCACTTCGCCCTGAATCTGCCCGTGTTGGGCGCGGACCACCGGCTCCAGGCCGGCAATGGCCTGCTGCACGTCGGCGATTTTCAGGTGTGTCGCGGTGCTGAGGTCGGTGCGTTTCTGGATCTGCTCGCGAGTGCGCGCCAGTTCAGCGGGGTAACGCGTCAGCAGGCTGTTGAGTTCCCGTTTGAGGCCGACGCCGGCATCTTCGGCGACGGTTTTTTCGGTGTTCTCCAACCCCATCATCGCCGCGAAATCATCGGTGCCGGATTCGCTGCTGGCGGCCACGCCGAGCAGTGGCAAGGCGCCGATCAGCTCAGCCTGCGCGCGGATGCTGGCGACTTCGCGCTCGACATCGGCGGCCAGTTCACTGCGGCCGCTGCTGACCAGTTTGTCCCGCGCCAACGACAGTTTGCCCAGGTGCTGGGACGCGGCGAGCAAGGGCGCAAGGTACGCCGGGTTGCCGCTGGCGTATTGGCTGAGTTGGTCGAGGCTGGCGCCGAGTTCACGTTCGGCTTGCAGCAACAACGCTTGAGGATCACCGGCAAGTTTGCCGGCGGCCAGCAGGTCGGTCTTGCTGAATTCACTCAGGTTCGACAGGCTCGGGCGCAAGGTGTCGGCCAGGGCTGGGGGCAACTCACCGAGTTCCTTTTGCAGGCTGTCGATGGCCTGGCTGGCGCTGCTCAGGCGCAGGGCATCGCCGCTGGCGAGGTAGTCCTCGACGTTGCGCGCCACTTCATTTTGAAATTGCTGGGACAAACCGAGGTAGCGCTCCATCAGCAGATAGGGGCGTTCGAGGGCTTTTTGCGACCACCAGAGCGTCGCGCCAAGGGCTACGCACACGGCGACTAAAAGGAGGGTGTTGAGATTGGTCAGCAGCTTCAGGCGCATCGCGGGTCTACCAACGGCAGAATGGTAAGCGCCTGAAGTTATTGCGTTTCTGTTACAGGGTTATGACCGAATGGGTCCATTCCGATGAAAAAGTGGCACTTTGCTTTGACGTCCGCGCAGCCTGCACGCGGTTACGTCCACCGTCCTTGGCGCGGTACAGCGCTTCGTCCGCCTGGCTGGCCATCATCAGGCTGTCGGAGTGTTCGCACAGTTCCACCACCCCGGCGCTGAACGTGCACCACAAATCCTGGGGCTGGGCCGGGTAGTGGATTTCGGCAAACCGCTGACGGATCTCATCGAGCACTCTGTGGGCCGATTCGAGATCGGTGTCCGGCATGACAATGGCGAATTCCTCGCCACCGTAGCGGCCGATGAAGTCGGTTTTGCGCAACCGCTGCTTGAGAAACAGCGCCAGACTCTTGATGACCCGATCACCCATGGGATGGCCGTGGCTGTCGTTGACCCGTTTGAAGTGGTCGATGTCGAGCATCGCAAAACTCAACGGCTTGCTCTCGCGGCGGGCGCGGAAGCTGCAGTCTTCGAGCAATTGCAGGATGTGGGTGTGGTTGTACAAACCGGTCAGGCTGTCGCGGACCATCCGCGCTTTCAGATTGCGTGCCCGCGCTGCGCGGTTGCGCACGGTGGTAATCAGGTGCCGCGGCTTGATCGGCTTGGTCAGGAAGTCGTCGCCGCCTTCACTCATGGCGTCGAGTTGCTTGTCCAGATCGTCTTCGGCCGACAAGTAAATGATCGGTACGCTGACGTAGCGGTCGTTGTGCCGGATCACCTTGGCCAGCTCCGTGCCGGTGCAGGTCGGCATGTACATGTCGAGGATGATCAGGTCCGGCTGAAAGTCCGCCAGTTCGGCCATGGCCTGAATCGGGTCGATCAAGGTGCGCGTGACGATCCCGGCGCTGTTCAACAGGCGCTCGGTGTGCAAGGCCTGGGCGCGGGAGTCGTCGATGATCAGCACTTTATAAGGTTCGTACTGGGCGACACAGGTCAGGACTTCGATCTTCTCCAGCAGGCTCGAGGCTTCGAGGGTGCCGGTGAGAAATTCCTGGCCACCGGCGCGCACGGCGGCGAGGCGGGTCGGGGTGTCGGTTTCGAGCAAGCTGAAGAACAGCAGCGGTAAAGGCTCGTCCAGTCCGACCTGGGCTTCGGCGGCCAGTTTCAGGCCGATGCCGGTCCCACTGAAGTCCACGTCCATGACGATCGCTGCGGGCAAGCGCTCGATCATCGAGGAGCGAAACGCCGCAACGCTGTCCAGGGATTGGGCGCTGAGCCCGAAAAATTCCAGTTGCTTGGCCAGGCGCTCGGCGCGGTCGTGATCCTGCAACATCACGTAGATCGGCTTGCGCAACGGCGGCAGGAAGGTTTGTTCGAGCTGGTCGCCGTGGCGCAGGCCGGTACGCGACAGGCGCTGCATCAAGCGATTGAGGTCGGTGATCAGGCCGCTGCTCAGGCGTCCGCGATTGGCGTCGACAGCCTCCAGCGACTGGCCGATGTGGCGCGCCAGTTGCGTGTGTTCCGGCTGCTCGAAACGTTCGGCAAACCGCAGCAGGCGCAGGTTGGCCTCGCTCAGTTCCGATAAATCTGTGGTGGACCACTCGCTGCGTTGCAGGCGCTGCCATATCTCAAGAATCTGACGTGCCTGATGAATTACCCGCTGGGCAAAGTGGTGCTTGAGGCGCTCACGGCTGGGGTCTTCTGGCTCGGTCATATCCTGACTACTAGTTAGGGTGCATGCTGAGATCGACTGGTGGCTCTATGCTAGCACCTCTTTTCAATCCCATGAGCGTCGTGTGTCAATAATCTGCAAAGCGGCCTCATTCAGTTTCTGACTGGTTGGTCGCATAGGCTCGCCGCTGCGCTTCATTTATAGTGGCCCCTGATCGCGGTCATTGTAAGTCCCGCTGTTTCCCGCCGGATTTAATGCGCGGCAAACGAGGCACGATGGCGTAGGGTTGTGGTCGAACCGATGAACTCAAGTGATTGAAAGGATATCGCCATGCTGGACTGGAAGAATCGCGCGGGCAGCGCGCCTGAACGTGCCGCTGAACCGAAATCGGCCACCCGCAGTTACGTCGGCGGCCTGTTGTTCAGCCGGGCGCTGGCCACGCTGATTGGCCTTTACCTGCTGGTGGCGATCGGGCTGGGCTGGTATTGGAGCCAGGAGCCTGCGCTGTTCCCGGTTCAACAGAATGCGCAATTGGCGGCCGAGAAAGAAGGCAAGCAGATGGTCATCGGGTACACCACGGTGGAAACCCTCAAGACTGTCGCCGGTACGTTGCTGAGCAAGCCGGGTGGCTATATTTCCAACGACCGTTTCCCGCCGGGCCTGTGGATGGACAACACGCCGAGCTGGGAATACGGCGTGCTGGTCCAGGTCCGCGACCTGAGTCGAGCACTGCGTAAAGACTTCGCGCGTTCTCAGTCGCAGTCCACCGAAGACGCCGACCTGGCCAAGGCCGAGCCGCGTTTCAACTTCGACAACAAGAGCTGGGTGCTGCCCTCCAGTGAGTCCGAGTACCAGGAAGGCATCAATTCCCTGAGCCGTTACCAGGCGCGACTGTCCGACCCAAGTCAGAAAAGTGCGCTGTTCTATGCTCGCGCCGACAACCTGAATAATTGGCTGGGCGATGTCGGTACCCGTTTGGGTTCGCTGTCGCAACGGCTGTCGGCCAGCGTGGGCCGGGTCAAGCTCAACACTGCTCTGAAAACCGAAGTCCTGGCCCCGGGTCAGGTGCCGCAGGTCGATGAAGAAATCGTCGAAACCCCGTGGATGCAGATCGACAACGTGTTCTACGAAGCCCGCGGCCAGGCATGGGCGCTGTCGCACTTGCTGCGCGCCATCGAAGTCGACTTCGCCGATGTGCTGGCCAAGAAGAACGCCACGGTCAGCGTGCGTCAGATCATTCGTGAGCTGGAAGCCTCGCAAGAACCGGTCTGGAGCCCGATGATCCTCAACGGCAGCGGCTTTGGTGTGCTGGCCAACCACTCGTTGGTCATGGCCAATTACATCTCCCGGGCCAACGCCGCAGTGATCGATCTGCGTCAATTGCTCAATCAAGGCTGAGTCATGGTCGATAACGCCAAAGAGGCCGCCCATCGCGCTGCCTCGGATGCCGAACAGATCGCCTGGGTCGACGAGCAGGACAATCTGCTCGGCGCCCTGGTCCGTTCCGACCTGCGCGAACGCGGGCTGATCGGGCGCGGGACCTACATCATGCTGTTCAATTCGGCCGGTGAACTGTGCGTTCACCGTCGAACCCTGAGCAAAGCCATTTACCCCGGTTACTGGGACGTGGCGGCAGGCGGCATGGTGCTCGCCACCGAAACGTATGCCGAATCGGCTGCACGTGAACTGGAAGAAGAGCTGGGCGTGAGCGGCGTGGAGTTGACCGCCCACGATCACTTCTTCTTCGAGGACACCGGCAATCGCCTCTGGTGTTCGGCGTTTTCGGCGGTGTGGGACGGCCCGTTGATCCTGCAACCGGAGGAGGTGCTGGAAGCGCGCTTTCTTCCCATCGATCAGGTCCTGCTGGAAATCCAGCAAAAGCCTTATTGCCCGGACTCTCTGGCCGCGTTGAAGCGCTATCTGCGCGCCCGTGGCGAGGACGTCGCAAAAGAGCTGTAAATTGGCGCCGATTGGCTCTTAGCAAGTCGGCTTTTTGCCGTTACACTGCGCGACCTTTTCAAGCTGAACCAGCGTTGCCTGGCTCAGTAGCGCTGCCCCTGCCTGAGTGGGGCTTCGCGGTCGATGGCACTTGCCCAAGTGCCGCGACCAGTCTTTGTCCTCCCAAGAGGATTGCCGGTGGCCAAAAAAGCCGCATCCTTCGCCGCCCTTGGTGGCCTGGTATTTTCCACCGACGCAGGTCGTCATTGCCCCGATTGCAGTAAACCGGTGGACGCCTGCATCTGCAAACAGACCGTTATCCCGGCCGGCGACGGCATCGCTCGCGTGCGTCGCGAAAGCAAGGGCCGTGGCGGCAAGACGGTGACCACCATCACCGGCGTGCCGTTGGCGGAAGAAGCGCTCAAGGACCTGGCCACGACGTTGAAGAAACGTTGTGGGACCGGGGGAGCGTTGAAAGACGGAATCATCGAAATCCAGGGCGATCATGTCGAGCTACTCTTGGCTGAACTGATCAAGCTGGGTTTCAAAGCGAAGAAGTCCGGCGGCTAGCAGCCTCTGTGAAAACCACCCTCGGCTTGATCCAGTCCCGATTCAACTCTGGCCAGGCGTCGTCTACATGGTTTTCACAGAGCCTGTTCTGACCGGTTTCTAAACTCAGCGCTGAATGTGAGGTCTATGGCCCTTGCATGCAGGCTAATCGTCATTTTCATTCTTTAGACTGCGCCGGCCTGAACCCAGGCGACGCTCTATGACTTCTTTATAGGGGACTTCAATGTCCGTACGACGCACACGCAAAGACGATGGCAGCCAATGGACAGTTGCGGACAGCCGCAGTGTTTACGGGATTCGCCATTGGGGGGCCGGGTACTTCGCGATCAATGACGCCGGTCGCGTCGAAGTTCGTCCGAACGGTCCGACCAGTTCGCCTATCGACCTCTTCGAGCAAGTCGACCAGCTGCGCAAAAGCGGCCTGTCCTTGCCGTTGCTGGTACGTTTTCCTGACATCCTGCAAGACCGCGTGCGTCAGCTGACCGGCGCCTTCGATGCCAACATCGAGCGCCTGGAATACCAGAGCAAATACACCGCTCTGTACCCGATCAAGGTGAACCAGCAAGAAGCAGTGATCGAAAACATCATCGCCACCCAGGACGTTTCCATCGGCCTGGAAGCCGGCTCCAAGCCTGAGTTGCTGGCCGTATTGGCCCTGGCACCGAAGGGCGGCACCATCGTTTGCAACGGTTACAAGGACCGCGAGTTCATCCGTCTGGCGCTGATGGGTCAGAAGCTTGGCCACAACGTGTTCATCGTGATCGAGAAAGAATCCGAAGTTGAGCTGGTGATCGAAGAAGCCGCCTCGCTGAAGGTCAAGCCTCAGGTTGGCCTGCGCGTGCGTCTGTCGTCCCTGGCTTCGTCGAAGTGGGCGGACACCGGCGGCGAGAAATCCAAGTTCGGCCTGTCGGCGGCGCAGCTGCTGTCGGTGGTCGAGCGTTTCCGCGCGGCGGGCCTGGATCAGGGCATTCGCTTGCTGCACTTCCACATGGGCTCGCAGATCGCCAACCTGGCGGATTACCAGCACGGTTTCAAGGAAGCGATTCGTTACTACGGTGAACTGCGCAACCTCGGCTTGCCGGTTGACCACATCGACGTCGGTGGTGGTCTGGGCGTCGACTACGACGGTACGCACTCGCGCAACGCCAGTTCGATCAACTACGACATGGACGACTACGCCGGTGTCGTGGTCGGGATGCTCAAGGAATTCTGCGACGCGCAGAGCCTGCCGCACCCGAACATCTTCTCCGAAAGCGGCCGTTCGCTGACCGCTCACCATGCCATGCTGGTGGTGCAGGTGACCGACGTCGAGAAGCATAACGACGACGTGCCGAAGATCGAGAACAAGGAAGAGCTGCCGGAAACCGTGCAGTGGCTGGTTGACCTGCTGGGCCCGACCGACATCGAGATGGTCACCGAAACCTACTGGCGTGCCACGCACTACATGAGCGACGTCGCCACCCAGTACGCCGATGGCAAGCTGACCCTGGCGGAAAAAGCCCTGGCCGAGCAATGCTACTTCGCAGTGTGCCGTCGCCTGCACAACTCGTTGAAGGCGCGTCAGCGTTCGCATCGCCAAGTGCTCGACGAACTCAACGACAAGCTGGCCGACAAGTACATCTGCAACTTCTCGGTGTTCCAGAGCCTGCCGGACACTTGGGCCATCGGCCAGGTCCTGCCGATTCTGCCGCTGCACCGTCTCGACGAAGAGCCGCTGCGCCGCGCCGTGCTGCAAGATCTGACCTGCGACTCCGACGGCAAGATCAAGCAATACGTCGACGAGCAGAGCATCGAAACCAGCTTGCCGGTTCACGGTTTGAACGAAGGCGAGGACTACCTGCTGGGCATCTTCCTGGTCGGTGCCTACCAGGAAATTCTCGGCGACATGCACAACCTGTTTGGTGACACCGATTCGGTGAACATCTACCAGAACGCCGACGGCAGCGTGTACCACGCGGGTATCGAAACCCACGACACCATCGAAGACATGTTGCGTTACGTGCACTTGTCGCCAGAAGAACTGATGACCCACTACCGCGACAAGTGCGCGAGTGCGCGCATCACTGCCGCCGAGCGCACCCAGTTCCTCGACGCGCTCCGCCTGGGCCTGACCCGTTCGTCTTACCTGTCTTCTTGAGGTAAGGCACAGGTCTCATCAGGTTGTCGGAAAATGTTCCGCGTGCTGCGGAAATTTCAGATGACCTGGTGGGACACCTCCCTGATTTCACGCGAAATGACCCACATGCCCGCTATCCAAGCGATGTGGTCCTCTTTTCGCGTAGGTCATTTCCTAAGTTGTACTTCGGCTCTCTACTCGGCCAACTCTCTCGGAGAGAATCCCCGGCCGCCCCTCCTGTAGAGAATCGCCGATGTTCGATCCAGTCAACGAGCCGTCATTTCGTCTGGATGTAGAGGGTCTGCCCGACCCCGTTGAGGTCTTGGCCTTCACCGGCAGTGAAGCGATCAGCGAACCTTTTGTGTTTGACGTGGATCTGCTGATCAAAGACCCGACACTGGACCTGGCAAGCCTGCTTTACCGTCCGGCCTTTTTGCGTTTCGGGCCGCCGGGGGCCGGTTTTCACGGGCAGTTGCATGAGCTCGTCCAGGCGGGTCATGGTGCTGCGCCCAGGCTTTGTCGTGTGCGTCTGAAGCCGAAACTGGCTTGCCTGGCCCAGCGTTTCAGCCAGCGCATCTTCAGCAACCGTTCCGTACCCGAGATCCTCGCCCAGGTGCTCAAAGAGCATGGCATTACCGGGAAGAATCGACGCTTTGACTTGAGCGGCAATTACCCGCCGCGTGATTTCTGTACGCAGTACCGGGAATCGGATCTGCAGTTCCTCCAGCGCCTATGTGCCCAGGAACGGCTTCATTACCACTTCGAGCATCACCAGCGCTGGCACTGTCTGGTCTTTGGTGACGGGCCGGGGCCCTTTCAGCGGGACGCCGAGATGGTCTTTGAGCCCGACACCGAACAGCCTGGCGTGCGGCAGTTCAAGGTTCAATGCAACACGCAGACTGGCGAAGGTCAGACGAACCTGGCCACGTTGCGCAGCGGCCAGAGGGTTCTACTGTCCGGCCATCCGGTTACGGACTGGAACCGTCTCTGGCTACTGATCCATGTCGAGCATCAGGGCGGGCAAACGCCGGGGGTTGCTTATGGCAACCAGATCCGCGCTGTTGCCGGGGCGTTACCGCTCGCGGCGCCTCATTCGGTCATGACCCCCCGGATGCACAGCCTGCAGCGGGCGTGGGTGGTCGATGTCGATGAGCCGCAACCCGATTCATCCAGGCCGGTTGCCGTGCAATTTGACTGGGTCTATCAGGGCGAAGGCGCTGCGCCCAGCCACTGCTGGCTGCCATTGGCGCCGGAGTTGGGCGGCGCGCATGCCATGCCGTTGAGCGAAGGCGCGCAGGTGCTGGTGAGCTATATCGAAGGGGATCCGGATCAACCGTTAATCACCGGGTTTCTTCCCGGCCCTTCTTTCCCGCAAGCGTCAGGCTTGCCCGAACGTCCAGCAACCGCGACAACAGATGCCGACACTGCTGGCGACGGATTACTGCGTTTGTTGCAATCGAGCGAACCGATCGTGCTGCTGTGTCTGTTGCCTGGCGGGGGTAGTTTCAGCCATTGCGCGCAAGCCTTTTGCACCTGCCGGGCCGCGACAAGGCTTGGCCAGAGCGGTGCGGCATGATCGTCGCCCAGGCGCCCGACTCAATCGCGCAATGGTTGTTGCTCGACGTACCGGGGACGCCCCGGGCTGGCGCGAGGCTGATCCAGCAGTTTGCGCAGGCTCGACGGTTCTGGCTGTTCGATAACACCGAGTTGCAGCCGTTACGCGAGCACGGTCCGGTGTTGGTCGACCTCAAGGGCTGCCCGGCGCTGGCCGAACTGTGCCTGCGCGAACCGCACATCTGGAGTGGTTTGTTACTGGTCAGTGCGGCTTCGCCGTCGCAGTTGCTCGAGCATTTGCGTCGCATGCTGACCGTCACCTTTGGCCTGCATCACCGTGCTTTATTGAGTTACTACAACCCCCACACCGCCAGTTACTTTTTTGATGCCTGCGATGCACTGGAGCTGAGTCGTTGGCTGGGGCCGATCAGTCAGTTGCGCTGGTTCGGCGGAACCTGGGCCGACCGGGCAATCGGCAGTCAGGGCTGGCAGCAGCTGTTCAATCCGGGGCTTGCCGTCAGTCCGTTGGCCATCGAAGAAAACCTGTCGCCTCGTCAGCGTGACATCTTGCAAACCTGCCTGCTTGAACAGCACGTCTGGCATTGGAGCCGGTCCACCGGGACTGACTACAACAGTCTGTGGGCCCTCGTGCAGGAAGGGCTGGCGCTGGGTTTCAGCGAACGCCCGGTGCTCGATGGCTGGTTATGGCTACGCTTGCAGTACCCAAGGGCTACGCCCGTGCAGCCATTGCCGGGAGCAACCCAGCAGGAGCGTCTCGATAGCCTGCGCAACCTGTGGCAGAACGATCAACCCTGAACACGAGGTTCGACATTGATGGCGAGTAAAATCCGATGGCTGTTCGGCCTGGTCATGGGCGTTTTTGTGCTGGCCATGATGACGGCGTGTTCACCGTTGAAGATGCTCAATGCCCTGACCCCCGAGAGCACGTTCGACAAGACCGAGGGGATTGCCTATGGCGATGATCCGCGGCAGAAACTCGATGTGTATGTGCCTCGTCATTCTGTAGAGAGCGCCCCGGTGGTGGTGTTTTTCTACGGCGGCAGCTGGAACAGCGGTTCACGCAGTGATTACGGTTTTGTCGGCGAGGCTCTGGCGTCGCGAGGGGTTGTTGCGGTGCTGGCGGACTATCGGCTGTACCCACAGGTGCGCTATCCATTGTTCCTAGAGGATGGCGCCAAAGCCGTGGCGTGGACTCACGAACACATTCGGCAATTTTCCGGTAACCCGCAGCGGCTGTACCTGATGGGTCACAGCTCCGGGGCTTATAACGTCGCCATGCTGGCGCTGGACCCCGGTTTGCTGAGAGCGGTGGGGATGTCGCCGCACGATCTGAGCGGCTGGATCGGTCTGGCCGGGCCTTATGATTTTCTGCCTATCCAGAATCCGGATGTGCGGCCGGTATTCTTCTGGCCTGATTCACCGCCCCAGTCGCAGCCTATCAACCACGTCAGTCGAGGCGCGCCGCCCGCCTTGTTGATGGCTTCGCGCGACGATGAGGTGGTCAACCCGACGCGCAACACCGGTGGCCTGGCGCGCAAATTACGCCAGGCCGGAGTGCCGGTTCAGGACTTCTATTTTGCCCGTACCGGCCACGCCACGCTGGTGGCGACGCTGTCTCGGCCCATGCGGGGTTTGGCGCCGGTGCTGGATGCGGTCACCGCCTTCATCAGAGCCACGCCGACTCAGTGAGCTTTGCCCGCAAACCAGCCGTCGTTCTTGCGCAAGTACCAGGCAAACGCGCCGAGGGTCAGGCTACGCAACGCCATGAACAACAGGAACGTTATCCACAGCCCATGGTTGCCCAAACCTTGCAGTGCCCAGGCGAACGGCAGCAGCAAAACCACCGTCAGCAGCATGCCGTTGCGCATTTCCCGGGCCCGCGTGGCGCCGATGAACAGCCCGTCGAGCAGGTAACTCCACACGGCAATCAGCGGCAGGGCGGCCAGGTAGGGCAGGTAGATAAACGCGGTGTCGCGCACGCTCTGAATGTCGGTCTGCATCTCGATGAACAAATGCCCGGCGAAGGCGAACAGCACGGCAAAACCCAGGCTCGCCAGCAACGACCAGCCGCAGGCGACCACCAATGAGCGACGCAGCGCCTCTCGATCGCGAGCACCAATGGCGTGCCCGCACAGGGCTTCCACGGCATGGGCCAAGCCATCCAGCGCGTGGGCGGTCAGCAGCAAGCCGTTGAGCAGCAGTGCGTTGGCCGCGACGGTGGCATCACCGAGTCGCGCGCCCTGTACGGTGATCAGGAAAAACACCGATTGCAGCGCCAGGCTGCGGATGAAAATGTCGCGGTTGACGGCCAGCAATGGCCGCCAGCTCTGCCACAGCGCCAGTGCGGCCCAGGCGATGTGGCCGGGATAGGCACGCAGGGCTTTGCGAGTCATCAGCAGGCCGATCAACGCACCGATCCATTCCGCGATCACCGACGCCCGGGCCGCACCGACCACGCCCCAGTCCAGCCCGAGCACGAACCACAGGTTCAGCGCGATGTTCACCAGGTTGGTGCTCAGCAGAATCGCCAGTGGCGCCCGGGCGTTTTGGGTGCCCAGGAACCAGCCGACCAGCGCATAACTGGCCAGCGCCGCCGGCAGGCCGAATAGCCGTGTGTGGAAAAACTCGCGGGTGAGTTGGTCGAGCTCGGTCGAGGGTTGCATGAAGTGCAGCGCGACGCCGCTCAACGGAACGCCCAATGCGCCCAGGACAATGGCCAGCCCCATCGCCAGCAACAAGCCCTGCAACAAAATCTGCCGCAACGCCGCGCCATCCCCGCGCCCGGCGGCCTGGGCGGCGAAACCGGTGGTGCCCATGCGCAGAAAACCCATGCCCCAGGCCAGAAAGGTATACAGGCTGGCCCCGACCGCGACGGCGCCCAACTGATGGGCGTGGGGCAGGTGGCCGATGACGGTACTGTCGACCAGTGCCACCAGCGGAACGGAAATGTTCGAAAGAATCATCGGCGCGGCCAGCGCCCAGACCCGACGATGGGTAGGGCGGTCGCGCCAGTCGGCAATCAGGTTGGACATGCAGGCTCCTTGGGGAGCGGGCATTGTAGCGAGACATTCGGAATCTGCAGCGATCCATTGTGGGAGCGAGCTTGCTCGCGATAGCGGTGCGTCAGTCAAGGTAATGCCGGATGTGCCGACGCTATCGCGAGCAAGCTCGCTCCCACAGGGATGGGTGATGTCAGTGGATGATCCAGCTCAGCAACCAAAGGCCCAACACCAACCAGATGATCCCCATGATGATCGACGCATTCATGAACGCCCGGATCGCCGACCACAGCAGCATCAACCCCAGGATCAGCGCAATGATGCTGATGATCGAAGTATCCATCCCCAACGCACGGGACAAGCCTTCGACAAAATTGCTGCCGGCATGGCTCAACAGGTTGAACAAGCCGCTGAGACCATCAACGATAAACCGGATGACCGAACCGAGTGCCTGGCCGAGCCATTCAAAAAAACTTTCTACCTGCATGTCGTGAACGTCCTGATGTAAGTGGTGGCGTGCTTGCCGGACTTGAGCCTTGGGCCATGGATTGCGCTGGCGAGTTCCCCACAAGCATAGAGGGTTGCATAGCCGCTGTGGGAGCGAGCCTGCTCGCGAAGTCGGTGTACCAGGCAACTTCTATGTTGAATTCCAATCCGCTATCGCGAGCAGGTCGGATCGCCGCACCGTCGCTCCCACACTAAATCTGCCCACTTGCCATCCTCGGCCATCCCCCCGAAGCTATACGCCTTCAGGAGAGCCCGATGAACCTTGTTGAACTGACCGAACGCCTGCACGCCATCCGTGACCGCAATGACTGGCGGCAATTTCACAGCCCGAAAAACCTGGCCATGGCCGCGAGCGTGGAAATGTCCGAGCTGGTGGAGATTTTCCAGTGGCTGACCGAGGACCAGTCGCGCCAGTTGCCGGCGGACAAACTGGCCCACGCCGGGCAGGAAATCGGTGACATCGTTCTCTATCTATTGCTGCTGTGCAGCGAGTTGGGGCTGGACATGAATGAAGTGGTGCGCAACAAACTCGCGGACAGCGAAAAGAGGTTCAGCTGATGAGCGATCGTCATTTCGATCAACTGGCGACCCGGTTTGCCGAAAAAATCTACGGCGGCGCCAAAGGTGCGATCCGCCTGGCGGTGCTTCAGGCCGACCTGGCCGAAACCCTGCCGGACCGGCCGCTGCGCGTGCTGGATATCGGTGCGGGCCTGGGCCACATGTCGTTGTGGCTGGCCCAGCGTGGGCATGACGTCACGCTGGCCGAACCCGCCGAACCGATGCTCGACGGCGCCCGCCAGCGTTTCGCCGACGCGGGGCAGAGCGCCACGTTCATTCAGGCACCGTGGCAGGAATTGCTAGGTCAACTCACCGAACCCTACGACCTGGTGCTGTGCCACGCCGTGCTGGAATGGCTGGCCGAACCCCACGCGATCCTGCCCGTGCTGCATCAGTTGACCAAACAGGACGGCTGGCTCTCCCTGGCCTTCTACAACCGCGACGCGCTGATCTACCGAAACTTGCTCAAAGGTCATTTCCGCAAGATGCGCAAGAACGACATGGCCGGCGAGAAGCAGAGCCTGACCCCGCAGCAGCCCCTTGATCCGCGTGAATTGGCGGCGCAACTTGAGGGCCTGTGGCAGGTCGAAACCCAGAGTGGGGTGCGGGTTTTCCACGACTACATGCCGGTGGAATTCCAGGCCCGCGCCGAACTCGTGGACTTGCTCGAAATGGAGCTGGCCCACCGTCGTCATCCAAGTTTTGCCGGGCTTGGACGCTATTTGCACTGGATCTGTCGGCCGGTCTGATCGGAGCGCAACATGAAAAGTCGTTCAGGGTTACTGGTGATCTGTCTCGGGTTGGCGGCCTGCCAGGGCAGCAACCCTTATGTGGCGACCTCCAACCCCTTGCCGCCGGCACCGCCTCAGGCGGCCACCACTTTCGACCGCAGCGCCTACCCGGCACCGCCGCGTGACTACGGGCGCTACCGCAGTTGGGCCTGGCTCAACGGTCAACTGCCACCGGGCAGCGCCTGGGCGGACTCGGCCCAGGTCGCCGAAGCGGTCAGCAACGCCCTCGATCAGCGCGGCTTGCGCCCGTTGCACGATAACAACCGCCCGGCGGACCTGTTTGTCAGCGCCAATCTGCACCTGGAAACCCGTTTGCGCCAGGTTCGGGACGACTACGGTTATTACGGCGGTGGTTATGGCGGCTACAACCGTTACGGTAATGGTTACGGCATGTACAACACGGTGCCGATCGTGCGCACGTATCAGGAGCAGGTCGTAGTGGTGCGCGTGGACCTGTTCGATGCGGGCACAGGCCAGCCGGTGTGGAGCGCCAGCGCCGAAACCGGCAATCGGGGCAGCCAGAGTGAGCGTGCCGACGCGATAAGGGACGCTGTAGAAAAGGCCATGTCGGCGTATCCTCCCAGTTAGCTTCTGTCGTCTGGATGCCTTTCACAGGTTCATGTCTTCAACCGGAGAACCATCATGATCCGCCGTTTCGCTTTACTGGCTGTGGCCGCGCTGCTCAGTGCCTGCGCCGCCAATCAGGTCAATAATGACTTCGATGCCAGCCGCGACTTCGCCGCCTATCGCAGCTGGACCTGGAAAGAGCCCGCCCTGCAATATCGCCCCGATGACCCTCGGATCAAGAGCGACCTGACCGAACAGCGCATCCGCCAATCGGTGGCCGATCAGCTGGATCAGCGTGGCCTGCGCCCGGCCGCCGCCGGCAGCAAGGGTAATTTGAACGTCCAGACCTACCTGATCGTTGAAGAACGCCAGCAACAGGTGACCACCAACTATGGCGGCGGTTGGGGTAATCCCTGGAACGGCTACTGGGGCGGGCCGATGTACAACGAAACCCGCAACGTGACCTATAAAGTGGCGACCATCCAGATCGACCTGCTTGATGGCAAGGACGGCAAACTGGTGTGGCGTGGCAGCGATGAGCAAATGCTCAGCCGCACCACGAATCCGTCGGATCGCAGCACTGCGATACGCGAAACCGTGGGGCGAATCCTCGCCAACTATCCACCGCACTAAACACCGGGTCCTTGTGGGAGTGAGCCTTGATAAATTGACGCCATCAATTTGACATTTTTGTAGTGTCTAAATGATGGCTCATGTACATTTGCCGCGCCCGAACAAGCAGCCTGCTGACGGGCCGGTAGGGATGCCTCATTGAAAGTGTGAACCCTGCTGGAACATTTACGTTTCGGAAGGGATTCTCGATTGAACACCTCGCCACTGCGCCGCTCTTTGCTGGCGCTGTCTGTTTGTATTTCCACTGTTCACGCCCCTGGCGTTCATGCGGTTACGTTCACCTACGATCTGGGCAACGGCCCGCTGATCAGCAACAACCAATATTATGATTTCGTAAGCCTCATCGGCAGCGCGAACGTGGTGCAAACCTCGCCGTCGGCGCTGACCAGCGCGGCGCAGTTCACCAGGCCGATGGCCAATTACGATGTCACCAACAAAGCGTCGATCACCATCGATGGCGCCACCCACGGTGTCGGTATCGGCTTGAATTCGGGTGGGGTGACGTGGGCAAAAATCAACAACAACCTGTTCAATGAGGGAACGATCACGATCAATGGTCTGGCCGATAGCGGCGAGTCGATTGGTATTGCCGACCAGGGTGTCCAGCTTGGCGGTAATTTCCTTAACACTGGCGTAATTGCCATCACCGGCAACAACGCTACCGGCGTCTCGCTCATAGACTCGCGGTTTGGCAACGGGGTAATCAACAACGGCACAATCACGGTCAGCGGTACAGATGCCCACGGCATTTATCTGGAAAACACCACGCAAGCGTTGTCGGTCTATAACAGCCGGATCATCAGGGCTACGGGTACGAATGCCGAAGCGCTCACCCTCAAAAATGCGATGTTCAGCTCGCCTGTCGGTGTAAAAAGCAGCAGCATTGTTAACTCAGGCACGATCTCGGGCGAAGGCATCGGCATTCATGTCAGCCATCAACCTGTCGGCATGGGCCCGCTGAGCATTTATCATTACGGCCGTCTGGAAGGGGGCAGGGCCGCCATTCAGGTCGACGATGGCCAGAGCTATCTTTACTGGACCGGTGGCGACGTCAAAGGCGATTTACTCGGCCTGTCCGGCGTATTGGTCAACGGTGAATCAAGTTTTGACGGCTCAACCATCAAGGCTGGCTACGTAACGATTCAAGAAGGCCAGCTGACGCTGGTGCAGCCTCACACGATGATCATCGGCGACTTCGACATGGAAGAGGACGATTCGATTCTTGCAATGTCCGTGGGCAACGATACCGACATCAATCGACCGATTCTGACCGTCACCGGCACCACCGATATCAGCCCCGGCGGACACCTGCAATTGCAGGCACGCTCCAGTGATTTCCGGACCGCTGCCGGCGGCAATCGCTACACGTTGATCCGCTCGGGCACACTGGTCGGGGGTGAAAACCTGGCAGTGGTGTCTTCATCCGCATTGCTCGACGTGAAGAGTTATGGCGTCGAAGGCAATGATGTGAAAGCGTTGGTCAGCACCAAGGCGGATGACGTGGTTGCGCAAAACACACTTGATGCTGGCGGTACACCTAACGCCGCAGTTGCGGTGAGACGCCTTTCCAATTCCTTGATGGCCAGGCTCGACGAACAAGACCCGGTCTTCCAGGCCTTCGCCAACGCCGGCACCGATGCCGAGCTGGCAACGCTTGCCGAAAAACTCAGCCCCGACGTGAGCCGTGGTGTTCTGCACGCCGCCACCAACAGCCAGACGCTGGTGTCGAGCGTGATCAACGATCGTTCCAGCCGCGCGCGCGCACTGAATTCATCCACTGAAAAAGGCGTGTGGCTGCAAGCGCTGACGAGCAATGCCGACCAGAACACCCGCCGTGGAGTCGATGGCTACGACGCCGACAGCCAGGGTATCGCCGTGGGTGCTGATGGCCAGTTGAACGCCGACACCGCCGTCGGCCTGGCGTACAGCTACCTCTCGACCGATGTGAAATCCGACGCCGGCAGCAAAACCGACGTGACCGGCCATGCGCTGACGCTGTACGGCAACTGGACTCACGACAACTGGTTCGTGGACTCATCGCTGATGTACGGCTGGAACGACAACGAGTCCAAGCGCTACATCGCCGGTACCCGCGCCAAGGGCGATTACGACAGCGACATCTTTGGCGTGAGTGCGTTAGCCGGTTATGGCTTTCGCCTCAATCACAGCCTTCTGCTGGAGCCGCAGATTGGCGCGCGCTACGCCAACGTAGGCCTGGATGCTTATCACGAGAAGGGCAGCTCGGCGTCGTTGAATGTTGGCAGTCAGCGTTATGAAGTCGGCGAGATGGGGGTTGGTGCGCGGCTGGCCGCTGCCTTCGACGTCGGCGCCGGCAGTCTCGAACCTGAAGCCCAGGTTATGGCCTGGCACGACTTCATCGGCGACAAGACCGCCACCACCTCGGCGTTCGTGCTGGGGGGCGATTCGTTCACCACGCGCGGCACGACCCCGGTGCGTGACAGCTATGAAGTGAGTCTCGGTGCCAACTATCGCGTTGGCGCCTGGAGTGTGGGTGGTTCGTACAACTACGTGACCGGCAGCGATTTCAATGCGGATACGTTTACGGCGAAGGTGCGGTACGCGTTCTGATCCTCTTCGGTGGTGCCTGAGCCACCGCCATCGCGAGCAAGCTCGCTCCCACAGTAGATCTTCAGTGTTCACAACATTTGTGGACGACAAAGATCAATGTGGGAGCGAGCTTGCTCGCGATAGCGATCTGACAGACACCAATGAGCAATCAGGCAATCGGCCGCCAATGCCCCACCATATGCTCCAGATCCCCCGCGCCCATTAACTGAAAGTCCCCACTGGACCCTGCCGCACTGGCCAGCAATATCACCTCGCTGGGCAACCGCACCGGTTTCCTGAACTGCACCGCGATCTCGACATTCGCCGTGGGCAGGTGCTCACTCAACGCCGCCAATGTCCGGGCCTTGTTCCACAGTCCATGAGCGATGGCCGTGGGAAACCCAAAGAGCTTGGCGCTCGCCGCACTCAGGTGAATCGGGTTGTAGTCGCCTGACACTTTCGCGTACTGCCGGCCAATGTCTGTCGGCGCTTCCCAGCGAGCCACTTCGGTCAGCGCCGTTGTCGATGCCAGGACTTCCTCGACTGGTTCCCCTTCCAGCTTGACCCCGCGGCACAGCATCTGGCTTTCAGCCTCCCACAGGGGCCCCAACTGATCGTCGAGCGACGTCACCAAATCGAACGTCGCACCCTTGGCATGGGGTTGCAGATTCTGCACCTGCACGCTGACCCGCACGCGGTTCACCCCGCCCATGGGGCGCAAGACGCGGATGCGATTGCTCAGATGAATCAGCCCCAGCAGCGGGAACGGAAAGTCCTTGGCCGTGAGCAATTGCATCTGTAACGCGAACGCCAGGATGTGTGGATAGGTCGGTGGCAGCAACCCGTTATCGGCAAAACCACAGACCTTGCGATACGCCGCCAGGCGTTTCGGATCGACTTCGACCCAGCAGCGCAACCCGGTATCGGGCAACGTGGTGCCGGTGATTTTGCGCCGCGTTGCCGCCTTTACGTACAGCCCCGTCAGGCTCGGCTCGCGGTTGAGGGTGTGCCAGTCGGTGATCATTTTCATGCCCCCAGGACGCTTTGGCCGCAGACTCGCAACGCTTGCCCGGTGAACGCGCCAGTCCCCGGTTGAGCGAGCCACGCGACTGCTTCGGCAACGTCTTGTGGCAGGCCGCCCTGGCCCAATGAACTCATGCGTCGCCCGGCCTCACGGATGCCGAACGGCAGGTGCGCGGTCATCTGGGTTTCGATGAACCCCGGTGCTATCGCGTTGATGCTGATGCCGTGTTGATCGAGCAGCGGCGCCCAGGCCTGGGCCAGCCCGATCAGCCCGGCCTTGCTCGCCGCGTAGTTGGTCTGCCCGCGATTGCCGGCAATGCCGCTGATGGACGCCAACAGAATCACTCGCCCGTTGTCATGCAAGGCGCCGCTGTCGAGCAGGGCCTTGGTCAGCACTTGCGGCGCGTTGAGGTTGACCGCGAGCACCGCGTCCCAGAACTCCGGGGTCATGTTGGCCAGGGTTTTGTCGCGGGTGATACCGGCGTTGTGGACCACGATGTCGACGCCGTCGGGCAGCAGTTCGATCAACTGCGCGGCGGCGTCTTCGGCGCAAATGTCCAGGGTGATGCTGCGCCCGCCCAGGCGTGCGGCGAGTGCGTCGAGATCGGTTTTGGCCGGTGGCACGTCGAGCAAAATGACCTCGGCGCCGTCACGGGCCAGGGTTTCGGCGATGGAGGCGCCAATGCCGCGCGCGGCACCCGTGACCAGCGCTTTACGCCCGGCCAGTGGCCGAGTCCAGTCCGACACCTGCGTATCGCAAGCCTTCAAGCGGACCACCTGGCCCGACACAAACGCACTTTTGGGCGAGAGGAAAAACCGTAGCGGCCCTTCGAGTTGATCCTCGGCGCCGTCACCGACATAGATCAGCTGCAAGGTGCCGCCGCTGCGCAATTCCTTGGCCAGCGAGCGACTGAAACCTTCCACCGCACGCTGTGCGCTGGCGGCGAACGGGTCGGTCAACGTCTCTGGCGCACGCCCCAGAATCACCAGGTGTGCGCTGTGATCGAGGTTTTTTATCAGCGGCTGGAAGAACTCGCGCAGCTGTTTGAGCTGATCGGTCTGCACCAGGTCACTGGCGTCGAACACCACGGCTTTGAGCTTGGGGCCGTGGCCGGGAATCCACGCGGTGGCCAGGGAAGGTTCGGCGCCGTAGCTGTAGATCGCGTCGGTCAGGCGGTTGGCGAAGGCACTGACTTTCTCCGCCAGCGGGCCGCCGCCAATCAACAGCGACCCCTCGACAGGCCGCAGCCGGCCTGCTTGCCAACGTTCCAGGCGTACCGGAGACGGCAGCCCCATGGCACCGACCAGACGATGGCCGATGGAGGAATTGGCGAAGTCGATATAACGGTCAGACATGGAACGCACTCCGGCAGCTGGGGTTCAAAGTGTGGACCACGAATGGCAATCAGTCGTTCGATCCACGAGATAAGGCCTACGCTTGAACTCAGCAGATTAGTTGGAACACCGGATTTGTGGGCAATGAGATCACTGTGGGAGCAAGCTCGCTCCCACAGGGTTCTGTGTTCATATTTGAGTATTTTCAAGGAGCTTTTCATGACCCAGCTGCGCCGCGTCGCGATTATTGGCGGTAACCGTATCCCCTTCGCTCGCTCCAACGGGCCTTACGCCACCGCCAGTAACCAGGCGATGCTCACCGCAGCGCTCGAAGGCCTGATCGAACGCTACAACCTGCATGGCCTGCGGATCGGCGAAGTGGTCGCGGGGGCGGTCCTCAAGCTGTCCCGAGACATGAACCTGACGCGCGAGTGTGTGCTCGGTTCACGTTTGTCCCCTTATACGCCGGCCTATGACATCCAGCAGGCGTGCGGTACGGGGCTTGAAGCGGCGTTGCTGGTCGCGAACAAGATTGCCTTGGGACAGATCGATTGCGGCATTGCCGGTGGCGTCGATACCACCTCGGATGCGCCAATCAGCGTCAGTGAAGGTTTGCGCAGGGTGCTGCTGCAAGCCAATCGCGCCAAGACCACCGGCGACAAACTGAAATCCTTTCTGCAGCTGCGTCCCCGGGACTTGATCCCGGAGTTCCCGCGCAACGGCGAACCGCGCACCGGTTTGTCCATGGGCCAGCACTGCGAATTGATGGCCCAGACCTGGAACATCCCCCGCGAAGAACAGGATCAACTTGCGCTGGAGAGTCATCAAAAACTCGCGGCCTCGTACACCGAAGGCTGGCACAACGATTTGATGACGCCGTTCCTCGGCCTGACCCGCGACAACAACCTGCGTCCGGACCTGACCCTGGAAAAACTCGCCTCGCTGAAACCGGCCTTCGAGAAAAGCGCCAAGGGTACGATGACGGCGGGCAACTCCACGCCGCTCACCGATGGCGCGTCGCTGGTGCTGCTGGGCAGCGAGGAATGGGCGAAGGAACGTGGTTTACCGATCCTCGCGTATTGGCGTGACGGCGAGGCCGCTGCAGTGGATTTCGTCAACGGCGCCGAAGGGCTGCTGATGGCGCCGGTGTACGCGGTGCCCCGTTTGCTGGCGCGTAATGGC
This sequence comes from Pseudomonas sp. LBUM1663, assembly GCF_059695905.1. Taxonomy (NCBI): domain Bacteria; kingdom Pseudomonadati; phylum Pseudomonadota; class Gammaproteobacteria; order Pseudomonadales; family Pseudomonadaceae; genus Pseudomonas; species Pseudomonas sp. LBUM1663. The sequence goes on from NZ_CP166792.1 coordinate 736,325, forward strand.
CTGACCTTGCAGGACTTCGACTACTACGAAATCCACGAAGCCTTTGCCGCGCAGGTGCTCTGCACATTGAAGGCCTGGGAAGACCCGGAGTATTGCAAAACCCGCCTCGGTCTCGATGCGCCACTGGGCACCATCGACCGCAGCCGCCTCAACGTCAAAGGCAGTTCACTGGCGGCCGGGCATCCATTTGCCGCGACCGGCGGGCGCATCATCGCCAATCTGGCGAAGTTGCTCGACGCGGCGGGCAAGGGCCGAGGCTTGATCTCGATCTGCGCCGCCGGTGGGCAGGGCGTGACGGCGATTATCGAGCGCTGATCAGTTCGGCGTTCTGCTGCGCGATGCGTTCGCGGTGGCGGTTGGCGTAGCTCTCGGCCATGACCGAGCAGACGATCAGCTGCAACGGGTGATAAATCATGATCGGCAGCAGAATCAAGCCCAGGCCCGGGTTGGCGCCGAAGATCAACGCGGCCATCGGCGCGCCGGCCGCCAGGGATTTTTTGCTGGCGCAGAACACCGCCGCGATCTCATCGGCCGGGCCGAACTTCAAGGCGCGGGCGGTGCGGGTGGTCATCCACAGGATGACCGCCAGCAGGATCGCACTGCCGATCAGCGCGCTGAGAATTACGCCGTTACCCTGTTGTTGCCACATCCCCGAGACCATCGAGTTGCAGAACGCCGAGTACACCAGCAACAGAATCACCAGCTTGTCGACGATGTTGGTGTAGCGCTTGTGGCGGGCAAAGAATTTGCCGAACAACGGCCTCAACAGTTGGCCGAGCACCAGCGGCAACAGCAGCATGGCGCAAAGGTCGAGCAGGGTTGAGCCCAGATCGATGCCGCCGGCACCGCTTCCGACTACCAGACTCACCAGCAACGGCGTCAGGAAAATCCCCAGCACGCTGGACAGGCTTGCGTTGAGAATCGCCGCCGGCACGTTGCCGCCTGCGCTGCCGGTCAGGGCCACGGAAGACGAAATGGTCGACGGCAAGGCGCACAGGTAGAAGAAGCCGAGCATCAGCAGCGACGGAACGTGCGAACCCAACAGCTTGTCACTCAGCCACCAGATCAGTGGGAACACCGCGAAGGTGAAACCCTGAACCATCACGTGCAGCTTCCAGTTCTTCAGGCCATGGCTGATCTGCTCGCTGGACAAGTTGACCCCGTGCAGGAAAAACACCAGGAACACGCCGATGTTGATTACATACTCGGCGTGCATCCCGCCGCCTGTGGCGCCGAAGACCGGGAAAAAATACGCCAGCAGCGTGGCAATCAGCATGCCGCACAAGAACCAGTCGGTGACCACGCGTTTGAGGTGTTTGAAGGCATGCATAACAGCCACCGATTACATTTGTAAGAATTGATGACTTAGCCTAACGTCGGCCCTATCTGCCGTCTTGCGACATAAGGCCAATCAATGCCGACTAACGGACAAATTTCCCTCGAACGGGCTATCCCGACGCTGAAGGCGTTGCCGCGTCCGCTGTTCGCACGGGCGGAAAGTCTGAATGCCGGGTCGTGGACGCCCCCTCATCGCCACGATTGGGTGCAGTTTTCCTACGCCATCAGCGGTGTTCTCGGCGTGCACACGGCGGAGGGCAGTTTCTTTGCGCCGCCGCAGTGGGGGATCTGGATTCCGGCGGATCTCGAACACCAGGTGGTAACTTCGATGCGCGCCGAAATGCGCAGTCTTTACGTGCGCCGCGAGGACTGTGAATGGGCCGACGGGCGTTGTCGGGTGCTGGAAGTCACGCCGCTGGCCCGGGAGCTGATCAAGAGTTTTTGCTTGCTGCCGGTGGAGTACCCGCAGGGCGACAGCCAGGAAGCGCGGTTGGTGAATGTGCTGCTGGATCAGTTGGCGAGTCTGCCGGAGGTGGGATTTTCCCTGCCGTTGCCGCGGCATGAGCGGCTGCTCGGGTTGTGCAATGAGCTGATCGAAAGCCCGGAGCACGCCGTAACGCTGCAGGAATGGGCGCAGCGCCTGGGCACCTCGGAAAAGACGCTGATGCGCTTGTTTCAGCGCGAGACCGGGTTGAGTTTTCGCGGGTGGCGACAGCGGATGCGGTTGCTGTCGTCGCTGAGTTTGCTGGAGGAGGGTGACAGCGTGACCAATGCCGCGCTTTCTTGTGGGTATGACTCGACGTCGGCGTTTATTGCGGCGTTCAAAAGCCTGTTCGGCTTCACGCCCGGTGAATTGTTCAAACAGTAATTGTGGCGAGGGAGCTTGCTCCCGCTGGAGCGCGAAGCGGTCCCAATTCAGTAAACACGCGGCATCAGGTATTCCGTGTTTACCGGTTTGCGACCGCTTCGCGGCCGAGCGGGAGCAAGCTCCCTCGCCACAGGTATCGGTTTTCGACCCGTTAGATCAGCGACCTCAGGTCCTGAAGCGGCGAACCAGTCCATCCAGCTCATTCGACAACCCGGCCAGGCTCTGCGAATCCAGCCGCGCCGAGTTCGCCAGTTCCGCCACCAGTTGCGCATCGCCATGGATCTGGCTGATGTGCCGGTTGATGTCCTCGGCCACGTGATGCTGTTCTTCCGCCGCCGTGGCGATTTGCGTGTTCATGTCGCGAATCACATCCACCGACTCACGAATCAGCCCGAAACTGCTGCGCGCTTCACCGATGCGGGTCACCGATTGTTGCGACACTTCCAGGCTTGCATGCATCTGTTGAGTCACTTGGCTGGTGCGTTTGGCCAGGTTGCCCAGCAAGCCATCGATTTCCGCCGTGGAATCCGCCGTGCGTTTGGCCAGTGCCCGGACTTCATCCGCCACCACCGCAAACCCACGACCTTGCTCACCGGCCCTGGCCGCTTCAATGGCGGCGTTCAGTGCCAGCAGGTTGGTCTGTTCGGCAATCGAGCGAATGGTCCCGAGGATCGACTGGATGTCGTTGCTGTCGCGTTCAAGCTGTTGCATCGACTGCGCCGACTGTTCGATTTCCTGGCTCAAGCGATCAACGCTGGTCACGGCCGCATCAATCTGTTGCTGACCTTGGCGCGCCTGACGCTGGCCACTGTCGGCGGATTCCGCCGCCTGGCTGCACGAGCGCGCGACTTCGTTGGCGGTGGCGACCATTTCGTGGAACGCCGTGGACACCATGTCCACCGCCTCACGCTGGCGCCCGGCGGCTTCAGCCATGTCGCTGGAGACCTGGGTCGAGCTCTTGGAGGTGGCGAGGATCTTGGTCGCAGCGCCGCCGATGCTTTGGATCAGGTTGCGAATCGCCGTCAGGAACTGGTTGAACCAGTTGGCCAGTTGCGCGGTTTCGTCGCTGCCACGGATTTCCAGGTTCTTGGTCAGGTCGCCTTCACCTTGGGCGATGCCTTCAAGGCCGCTGGCCACGCTGCGGATCGGCCGCACGATGACACTGGCGAAACTGGCGCCGAGGACGGCGAAGACCACCGCCAGAACGGCGGCGATGATTGCGATCAGCCAAGTCAGTTGAGTCGCGGAGCTCATCACATCGTTTTGCTTGATCAGGCCGATAAAGGTCCAGCCCAGTTGCTCCGACGGCCAGACGTTGGCCATGTAGCGTTCGCCGTTCAACTCGACTTCCACCAGGCCTTTGCCGGCCTTGCCCAGTTGTGCGTAACCCTCGCCGAGGCTGCTCAAGGCCTTGAAGTTGTGTTCCGGTTGCTTCGGATCGACCAGCACGGTGCCGGTGTTCTCCAGCAACATCAGATAGCCGGTTTCACCCAGCTTGATCTGTTTGACGATTTCGGTGAGCTGCTTGAGCGTCACGTCGATACTGACCACGCCGCCGTTGGTGCCCAATTTGTTGTCGATGGTGCGCACCGTGCTGACGTAGGTCGCATCGTCCTGAGCCCAGTAGTAGGCCTCGGTGCGGAATGGCTTGCCCGGCTTGGCCTGGGCCGCTTTGTACCAGGGGCGCTGGCGCGGGTCGTAATTGTTCAGCTTGGCATCGTCCGGCCAGGACACGTAACCGCCGGCCGCGGTGCCAAGGATGGCATAGGCATAGGACGGATGGCTGTTACCCAGGTCCTGCAGGAGGCTGAAGACCTTTTTGTCCATCTCGCCCTGGGGAATGCTCTCGGCGTTGGCGCTCATGTAGGTCTTGAGGCTGTCGTCGGAGTTCTTGATCAGCGGTTGTCTGGCCAGGTAGTCGACGTTCTGGCTGATGCCGTCGAAAAACAATTGCATGGCGTTGCTGACCTGACGAATTTCACGACCACTGCCGTCGACGAAATTCTCCTTGGCGTCACTGCGCAAGTTCAGCACCACGAGGGTGGCGACCAGCACCACGGGCAGGCAGGCGATGATTGCAAACGCCCAGGTCAACTTCTGTTTGATGTTCATCCGCGCTCCAGATTTTTCTTGTAGGCCCACGCAGTGCAGATGACTCGCGGAACATTGGCAGCCGTAAACGTATTTGATCAACCCGGATCCCTGAGCGCGCGATCGTTTTTGTTGTCGGAACGATTGTCGGACAAATCACTCTGTCACTGAGGACTTCGGCTGAATTAAGGGGAAATTGAGGCTGGGTGAGAAATATCCTACGAAGGGTGTGAATTCAGGTGTCAGCTTCTGTCGCAAATGCCTTCACACCCCTTAGCCACAAAGTGGCGCTGGCTCAGCTATGATCTCGGGCGGCCGATGACGACCGAAAGGGGGGCCGATTTATCCGGCACATTGTGTGCATCACGATGTTCATAGGTCGGCAACCCCTCCCCCGAACGAGTGGATTGCCGTATAACGAATGACTTTCGCGTGTTTGGTAATAAAGGACCCACAATAAAAGCTGATGAAGACTCCAAAACGCATTGAACCCCTGATCGAGGACGGTCTGGTCGACGAGGTGCTGCGCCCACTCATGAGTGGTAAAGAAGCAGCTGTTTATGTGGTGCGCTGCGGTAACGAGCTACGTTGCGCGAAGGTCTACAAGGAGGCGAATAAACGCAGTTTCCGTCAGGCGGCCGAATATCAGGAAGGTCGCAAGGTGCGCAACAGCCGCCAGGCTCGAGCGATGGCCAAAGGCTCGAAATTCGGCAAGAAAGAAACCGAAGACGCCTGGCAGAACGCCGAAGTGGCGGCTTTGTTCCGTCTGGCCGGTGCGGGTGTCCGGGTGCCTAAGCCTTACGACTTCCTTGAAGGCGTGCTGCTGATGGAACTGGTGGCCGACGAGTACGGCGATGCCGCGCCGCGTCTGAACGACGTGGTGCTGGAGCCGGACCAGGCGCGCGAATATCACGCGTTCCTGATTTCGCAGATCGTGCTGATGCTGTGTACCGGTCTGGTGCACGGTGACCTGTCGGAGTTCAATGTGCTGTTGACCCCGACGGGCCCGGTGATCATCGACTTGCCGCAAGCGGTAGACGCGGCGGGCAACAACCACGCGTTCAGCATGCTGGAGCGGGACGTGGGCAACATGGCGTCTTACTTCGGCCGGTTTGCGCCAGAGTTGAAAAAGACCAAATACGCCAAGGAAATGTGGGCGCTGTACGAAGCCGGCACCTTGCACCCTGCCAGTGTGTTGACGGGCGAGTTCGACGAGCCGGAAGAATTGGCCGACGTCGGCGGTGTCATACGCGAAATCGAGGCGGCACGCCTGGATGAAGAGCGTAAACAGGCGGTGCGCGCGGCAGATGACGCGCCACCGGGCAAAACCGAAGAACCGCCTCCGCCGTGGATGCAGTGATCGGTTGACGAAAAACCCGGCTTCGGCCGGGTTTTTTGTAGAAGCCTTTTTTGGAACCGCATCGCCTGCATCGCCCGCGAAGGCGTCAGACCAGACAATCCACAACGACCATGCTCCCCACACTCAAGGACTGAATGTGATCACCTCCACCCGCAACGCCCAATTGATCATCGCGGCCCGCCTGGTCTCGGACTTCGGCGCTTTTCTCAACATGGTCGCCCTGGCCACTTACGTCTACTTGCTCAGCAACAGCGCCATGAGCGTCGGCATTTTCCTCGCCAGCCGCGTGGGCGGAGGGGTTTTCGCCAGCCTGATCGGCACTTCGTTCTATCGTCGCTGGGCCGGGCGCATTCCACTGATTGCCTTTGATTTGCTGCGCGCAGGGCTGTTGGGCCTGTTGCTGGTGCTGCCGGTCGCCCAGCAAGCGCTGCTTCTACCGTTGATCGCGTTCGGCCTGGGGTTTGGCAACTCTATGTTCGCCATCGGCCTCAACAGCCAGTTGCCGCACTTGATCGAAGGCGAGCACTTGCTCAAGACCAACGCCTGGATCACCTCGGCGTCGTCGGCGGCCATGGTCGGCGGGAGCCTGGTGGCAGGACTGTTGGTGGCGGCCTTCGGCTTTGAAACGGTGTTTGCATTGAACGTGGTCACTTATCTGCTGGCCGCTTTGTTCATCCTGCCGTTGCGGTTTTCGAGACCGGCGTCCGGTACCGAGCCAATCGCGCCTCGTGGTGAATGGCACGCCTTGCGCCAAGGCCTGCGCAGTACACCCGTGGTGGCCGCGATGCTCGCCGTCACCATGGCCGACACCTTGGGCAGCGCTGCACACAACGTCGGCTTTCCGATCATTTCCCGGCTACTGACGCCCGAATCGGCCAGCACCACGCTGGGCCTGATGCTGGCCGTCTGGGCGTGCGGAAAGCTGATCGGCGCGCGAATCGCCAGTCGCCTGAAAGGGTCGGACAATGCACACCTGGAGCGGCGATTTTTCTTCGGGGTATTGCTGATGTCCTGCGGCTTCATCCTGATGTTCCAGCAGCAGACCCTATACGGTTTGCTGTGGTTCTCGTTACCGGCCGGACTGGGCGACGGCTTCTCCGAGGTCGGCCTGATGTCGCGACTGCAACGTGAACCGGACAGCCTGCGCCTGCCGATCTTCAGCTTGCTGACACTGCTGCAGATGACCGGGTTCGGCATCGGCATGTTGATCGCCGCGCCGTTCTATTCGTGGTGGACGCCGGGGGCCGTGGTGCTACTGTTCCACGGCATTCCCCTGACCACGTTGCTGGTGGTGAAGGTGCTCGCGATCAGGGGCGAACGGGTGGCGCGCAGCAGCCCGACTCCAGGTTCTTGAGGATCGGGCAGTCGGGGCGATGGTCGCCCTGGCAGTGTTCGACCAGGTCCTGCAAAGTGTCGCGCAATTGACCCAGCTCGCGGATCTTCTGGTTCAGCTCGTCGATGTGCTGGCGGGCCAGGGCCTTCACGTCGGCGCTGGCCCGCTGGCGGTCCTGCCAGAGGGTCAGCAGCTTTCCCACTTCTTCCAGTGAAAACCCCAGGTCCCGGGAGCGTTTGATGAACGCCAGCGTGTGCAGGTCATCGTCGCCATAAACGCGGTAGCCACTGTCGGTTCGATGGGCAGCCTTGAGCAAGCCGATGGACTCGTAATAACGAATCATCTTCGCGCTCAGGCCGCTGTGCCGGGCTGCTTGGCCGATGTTCATCGATTGTCCTCCAGATCCTTGGGTTTCCAGGTTTTCAACAGTAACGCATTGCTCACCACGCTGACGCTGGACAGCGCCATCGCCGCGCCGGCCAGCACCGGGTTGAGGAAGCCGAACGCTGCCAGTGGAATGCCGATCAGGTTATAGACGAACGCCCAGAATAGGTTTTGCCGGATCTTTGCGTAGGTTTTGCGGCTGATTTCCAGCGCGGCGGGCACCAGCCGTGGATCGCCGCGCATCAGGGTAATGCCGGCCGCGTGCATGGCCACGTCGGTGCCACCGCCCATGGCGATGCCGATGTCGGCGGCCGCCAGGGCCGGGGCGTCGTTGATGCCGTCGCCGACCATCGCCACCACGCCGGTTTTTTTCAGTTCGGCGACGGTGGCGGCTTTGTCTGCCGGCAAGACTTCGGCGTGCACATCCGTAATGCCCAGCGCTTCGGCAACCACTTTGGCGCTGCCGCGGTTGTCGCCGGTCAGCAAGTGGCTGCTGATGTGGCGTGCGCTGAGCTGTTGCACCGCGTGCAGCGCGCCGGGTTTGAGCGTGTCACCGAACGCGAACAGGCCCAGTACCCTTAGCTCGGGGCTTTGTTCGATCAACCAAGAGAGGGTGCGGCCTTCGGTTTCCCACGCGGTTGCGGAGTCGGCCAATGGCCCGGCGTCCAAACCGCTTTCTTCAAGCAGCCTGCGATTGCCCAGGGCCAAACGGCGGCTGTCGAGCGTGCCGGCGATGCCGCGACCGGTCAGCGACTGGCTGTCGCTGACGTCGGCCACGGTCAAACCGCGTTCGGCGCAGGCGTCCAGAACCGCCTTGGCCAGCGGGTGCTCACTGCCGCGTTGCAGGGCGCCGGCCATTTGCAGCAGGGCGGCTTCGTCACCGTTGATGGCACTCAGATGAGCGATGCGCGGCGCACCTGAGGTCAGCGTGCCGGTCTTGTCGAACACCACGGCGCTGACTTCATGAGCACGCTCGAGGGCTTCGGCGTCCTTGATCAGAATCCCGTAGCGGGCTGCGACGCCGGTACCGGCCATGATCGCGGTCGGCGTGGCCAGCCCGAGTGCGCAAGGGCAAGCGATCACCAACACGGCGACGGCGTTGATCAACGCGGTTTCGATCGGCGCGCCGTACAACCACCAGCCGATCAAGGTTGCCAATGCAATCAGCAGCACGGTCGGCACAAACACCTGACTGACTTTATCCACCAGCTTCTGAATCGGCGCTTTGGCGGCCTGAGCGTCTTCGACCAGGCGAATGATCCGCGCCAGCACGGTTTCTGCCCCCAGCGCTTGAGTGCGAACCAGCAACCGGCCTTCGCCATTGATGGCGCCGCCAGTGACCTTGTCACCGGGTTGCTTGGGCACCGGCAGGCTTTCGCCGCTGATCAGCGCTTCGTCGGCGTGGCTCTGGCCTTCGACCACTTCACCGTCCACCGGGAAGCGTTCGCCGGGTTTGACCATGACCAGGTCATTGAGGCGCAAGGCGCTGATGGCGACGTCCTGCTCGCGGCCGTCGATCACCTGAATGGCGCGTTCCGGGCGCAAGGCTTCAAGGGCGCGGATGGCGCTGGCGGTCTGGCGCTTGGCGCGGCTTTCGAGGTATTTGCCCAACAACACCAAGGCAATCACCACCGCCGAGGCTTCGAAATACAAATGCGGCATGCGCCCGGCCGTGGTGGCCCATTCGTAAAGACTCAAGCCATAACCCGCGCTGGTGCCTAGGGCGACCAGCAAATCCATGTTGCCGGCACCGGCGCGCACGGCTTTCCAGGCGGCCACGTAAAAACGTGCACCGAAAATGAACTGCACTGGCGTGGCCAGCGCGAATTGCGCCCAGGTCGGGAGCATCCAGTGCACGCCAAACGGTTGCAGGAGCATTGGCAACACCAGCGGCAAGGCGAGGGCGATTGCCATGATCAACGCCCAGCGCTCACGGTGCAGGCGCTGTTGTTGCTGATCGGTTTGCGGGTGTTCGACTTCCCAGACGCTGGCGCTATAACCGGCCTTGGTGACCGCAGCGATCAAGGCTTGCGAATCGATGTGTCCGAGCAGTTCCAGGTGAGCCCGTTCGTTCGCCAGGTTGACGCTGACGCTTTTCACCCCGGGCACTTTGGCCAGCGCCCGTTCGACGCGGCCGACGCAGGAGGCGCAGGTCATGCCGTCGATGCTCAATTCCAGGCTTTGTTGCGGCACGCTGTAACCGGCCTGCTGCACCGCGGCCATCAAGGCCGGCAGGCTATCGCTGGGCGCCTGGACCCGCGCCTGCTCGGTGGCGAGGTTGACGCTGACGGCAGAAGCGCCGATGACTTTGCTCAAGGCACGCTCGACACGCCCCGCGCAACTGGCGCAGGTCATGCCGGCAATCGGCAGATCGAACGTAGTGGATTCGGACATCGGTCGCGCTCCCTGTAGAAGATGCCTACAGGATCAACCTTGCCATGCTGGCAAGGTCAAGCGCCAGTCTTCAAATCGCCGTAGACCCCTTGTGGGAACGAGCCTTGTGGCGAGGGGATTTATCCCCGTTGGGTGGCGAAGCCGCCCCAATACCTGCAACCTCGGCGTATCAGTTACACCGAGTGCACTGGTTTACGACTGCTTCGCAGTCGAACGGGGATAAATCCCCTCACCACAAGGTCTCGCTCCCACAGGGAATTGTTTCAGTATCCGAGGGCGGTGGGCTTGAGGTACATCCCTTCCTGCGTCATCGCAATCCGGAACTTCAACACGTCCCCGGCCTTGAGCGTGATGTTCTGCGAGCCCGGTGCGAGCATGCCCGGGTTGCAACCCGGTGCCTGGCCCGGCAACAGTTTGAGTCGCAGGGACACATTGCCCGGTGGCAGGTTGAACGAGGTGCTTTGTTCCTGGAACAGCCGCGCCGACAGTTGGTCCTGGATGTAGACGCCGATCTCGCAGGAGGTCGCGACTTCGAGGCGCTCGCGGGAAATGATCAGTACGCCATAGTCCTCCCCGGCGGCTTGAACCGAAGGTGTCGCGGCAAATAGGCTGAGGAAGCCAAACAGGCTGAGAGCTGACCAGCGCATGGCTGAATCTCCTGAAGTCGAGTCATTGATGCACGCAGCTTGGCCGAGCGCGACGCCGATTGCCAGCCCGGCAGATTTCGGCAGAACTTGACCTTGCCATGGTGGCAAGCTCGAGACTGCTCGCAACCTCATAAAAGGAGCCACACCATGCAAGTGTTCAACGTTCCAGGCATGTCCTGCGGTCACTGCGTCAAAGCCATTACCCAGGCGCTGTTAGCCAAGGATCCTGCGGCCAGCGTGCGGGTCGACCTGGCGGCAAAGGAAGTCGGCGTTGAAAGCGCGCTTACGACCGATCAAGTGATTGCCGCGATCACTGAAGAAGGCTACGAAGCGAAAGTCGTCTAAAGCACACCACAAATCCCTGTGGGAGCGAGCTTGCTCGCGATGACGGAGTGTCAGTCGATATCAATGGTGAATGACACACCGCTATCGCGAGCAAGCTCGCTCCCACAGGTTTTGCATTTTTTCGGGGGGTTTAATAGTTAGCGAGCTATCGGAATGTTCAAGGCGCCCATGCGCGGCTAGACTGTCGGGCTGCCGACCCATGCCCAACTGGATGCCTGATGAACTTCCGTACCATTTTGATTCTTGGCGCCCTGAGCGCTTTCGGCCCGCTGGCGATCGATTTCTATCTGCCGGCGTTCCCGGCGATGGCACTCGCGTTCGGCACCGATGAGAAACATGTCCAGCTGACGTTGGCCGCGTACTTCCTTGGCCTGTCCCTTGGTCAACTGGCCTACGGACCAGTGGCGGATCGCTTCGGGCGACGGATTCCCTTGTTGACGGGGGTTGGATTGTTCACCGCCGCCTCCTTGGCCTGCGCGTTTGCGCCGAACCTGGAATGGTTGATCGGTGCGCGATTCATTCAGGCCCTCGGTGGTTGCGCCGGAATGGTGATCGCCCGTGCGGTGGTCAGTGACAAGTGCGATGCGGTGGGTTCCGCGAAAGTCTTTTCGCAGCTGATGCTGGTGATGGGCCTGGCACCGATTCTCGCGCCCATGCTGGGCGGACTGCTGGTCAACACCACGGGCTGGCAGTCGATCTTCCTGGTGCTGACCGGTTTCAGTGCGCTGGCAGGGTTGGCCGTAGCGATCGGTTTGCCGGAAAGCCTGCCGGCCCACGTACCGCGTCAACCGTTGTCGGGGGCGTTACGTCAGTACGGTCGGCTGTTGTCGGATCCGGTCTACCTCGGTCATGCGTTGACGGGCGGTATCGCCATTGCCGGTATGTTTGCCTACATCGCCGGTTCGCCGTTCGTCTTCATCAAACTCTACGGGGTCCCGGCTGAGCATTTCGGCTGGCTCTTCGGGACCAACGCGGCGGGTTTCATTCTGGTGGCGCAGGTCAATGCGCGACTGCTGGCCAAGCGTGGCCCGGCATTTCTGCTGGTGCGTACCGTGTGGATTTACCTGGGGGCGGGCCTGACGCTGCTCGCCGTCAGTGCGCTGCACACCGAACAGTTATGGCCGCTGCTGATTCCGCTGTTTATCTGCATCGCCAGCCTCGGTTGCATCCTCCCCAACGCCTCGGCCTGCGCCATGAACGGGCAGGGCGCCCGCGCCGGCAGTGCGTCGGCGATGCTCGGGTGCCTGCAATTCAGCGTCGCCGCCGGAGCGGCAGCGTTGGTCGGTGTTTTACACGATGGCAGCGCCGTGCCGATGGCCATGGTCATCAGCCTGTGCGGGATTCTGGTGGTGAGCGCGGCGATGCTCACCCGGCGTTTGCAAAATGCCCGGGCATTGGCGCAAGCCCAGGTCTGAGGACGGACTCAGCCAGCGGCGCGCTGCTGGCGGTCAGGGAATTGATGGGGCGCGAGCAATCGCGCTTCAAGGGTCTTGGTGAAGGCAAGCGCTTCAGCTTCGCTGCGGAACGTTACAGCGTGTTGGTCCAGACGGACCTGCCACTGGGATTTAGCCACTTCTTTTATCAGGATCTTCATTGCTGACCTCCTTATGTAAAAGATTGCATCGCAGAGGTTTCGATTGTAGACCTGAATACGATCGCAATTGTGACAAGGGTCAACTCTCGGACTGACGGTGTCGCCCAAATGGGCAACACCTGTATCAGTCTGTTTCAGAACCCTTCGAGCACAATCTTGCCCTTGGACTTGCCGCTTTCCAGCAGCTCATGGGCGCGACGCAGATTGGCAGCGTTGATAGTCCCGAAGTGCTCGCCGACCGTGGTTTTCAGCGTCCCGGCGTCGATCAGCCCGGCCACGCGGTTGAGCAAGTTGTGCTGCTCGATCATGTCCGCCGTTTCGAACAACGAGCGGGTGTACATGAACTCCCAGTGCAGTGACAGGCTCTTGCGCTTGAGTTTGGTCACGTCCAGCGCTTTCGGATCATCGATCAGCGCCAGTTTGCCTTGTGGCGCCAATGCCTCGACCAGTTGATCCAGATGCTGATCGGTCTGGGTCAGGCTGGCGACGTGGGTCACATGGTCTACGCCTGCGCGCTTGAGTTCTTCACTCAACGGCTGGCTGTGATCGATCACCAGATCGGCGCCCAGTTCGCGTACCCAGCTCTGGGTTTGCGCACGGGAAGCGGTGCCGATGACCTTCAGCCCAGTGAGTTGGCTGGCCAGTTGCGTGAGGATCGACCCCACACCGCCTGCCGCGCCGACGATCAGCAGGCTCTGGCCTTCATCGGTTTGACCTTCGCGCACTTGCAGGCGTTCGAAGAGCAATTCCCAGGCGGTGATGGCGGTCAGCGGCAGCGCGGCGGCTTCGGCGAAACCGAGGGTTTTCGGCATATGGCCGACGATGCGCTCGTCCACCACGTGCAATTCGCTATTGCCCCCCGCACGGGCGATGGAGCCTGCGTAAAACACCTTGTCGCCCGCCTTGAACAGCGTGACTTCACTGCCGACAGACTTGACCACACCGGCCACGTCCCAACCCAGCACTTTCGCCGCGCCATCTTCAGGCTGGACGTTCTGGCGGACCTTGGTGTCGACCGGGTTCACCGAGATGGCTTTGACTTCCACCAACAGGTCACGCGGACCGGCAACCGGTTCTGGCAGTTCGATGTCTTGCAGGGAATGGGCGTCGCTGATCGGCAACGAGGTGTAGTAGGCGATGGCTTTCATGTGGGGCTCCTGAACAGTAATAGATGAAGGGATCAAGCCACGGTGCGCAGGCGCTTGAGGTCGAAGTGCTCGAGAAAGTCGCCGGCCTTGGCGCGGAAGTTCTGGACATGGGGGCTGGCGTCATGGGCTTGCAGGGCTTCGTCGCTGCTCCAGTGTTCAATCATGTAGAACGCCAGTGGATTGGCCAGGTCCTGATGCAAATCGTATTGGCCGCAACCGGCCTCGGCGCGGGTCGGTTCCACCAGCGCACGCAGGTGTTGTTCGAGGGCGTCTTGCTGGCCGGGTTTGGCAATGAGGGTGGCGATGGCGGTGAAAGGCTGGGACATGGTCGGCTCCGCAAACGGATTGATTTCGATGGGACAGATGATTGGCTATTTCTCTGCAAGATAAAACCCGCTAAAAGAGCAGTCTCTTTCAATATTTTTTTGATAATCGAGGCTGAAAATGCTGCGTTTCGATGACTTGCAGTTATTCGTCCGGGCTGCGGACCTGGGGAGTCTGTCGGCGGCGGCGCGGGTGATGGACATGTCGGCGGCAGTGGCCAGTGCGGCATTGAAGCGCATCGAACAGCAACTCGGCGCGCGTTTGCTGGCGCGCTCCACCCGCAGTTTGCGTCTGACCGCCGAAGGCGAGGGCTTTCTGGAATATGCTCGGGCCGCCCTGAGCAATCTCGATGAAGGTCGTCGCTTGCTGGCCAGCGGTCAGGATCAGGTCAGCGGGATTCTGCAGTTGTCGGCACCGTCGGACTTTGGCCGCAACCTGTTGCTGCCATGGCTCGACGAGTTCCAGCGCGAGCATCCCAAACTGACCGTGCGCCTGTTGCTGGGCGACCGCATCGCCGACCTGTTCCGCCAACCGGTGGACATTGCCCTGCGTTACGGCGAGCCGGAAGACTCAAGCCTGGTGGCACTGCCCATCGCGGCGCAGAACCGCCGAGTGCTCTGCGCCGCGCCGAGTTATCTGGCCAGGCACGGCGAGCCGCGGCATCTGGAACAACTGGCGCAGCACAATTGTTTGTTGTTCATGCTCGGTAGCCGGGTCCATGACCACTGGAGTTTCCACGACGGCAAACGCGAAGTCGGGCTGACCGTCAGCGGTGATCGCTTCAGTGACGACGCCGATGTCGTGCGGCTGTGGGCAGTGGCGGGGGCCGGTATTGCTTACAAGTCTTGGCTCGATGTCGCTGCCGATGTGCTCGCTGGCCGATTGAAAGTGCTGATGCCGGAGCTGCTGTGTGAGCGCGCACCGCTGAATTTGCTGTGCGCCCATCGCGCACAATTGAGTAAGCCGGTGAACCTTTTGCGGGAAATGCTTGCCAGCCGATGCGCTCATTTAGGCAGTCAATTTCCGACGATATCGGGCATCGATCATTAGTCGCAGGCAAATAGCGAAATTTCTGTCAGGAACTATCACCACCCACGCTTTCCCAAGGGCAGGAACCGGCGGTTAACCCGCTTATACTAGCGCCCGCCTCATGTACGCACCGTCGATCCGCGATGGCGATGGCCTCACGGTCAATCATCCGACCTTCGCCACACCTGCGAAGCAATGGCATGGGTGAGTAGGGGCTTTGCCCGGCTTATGGCGGTTTCCGCGTCTTGGCCGACGACACATTACTGGTCAAGATGTCTCTGAGCAGCAGACGAAACGATTCAACAGGGAGTGAATACATGGAACATGCACCTTGCATCAGCCAGATCGCCACATTGCTGGCTGACCCCAAGCGCAGCGCAATGATGTGGGCCTTGATGGATGGCTCGGCGCGGCAGACCGAAGAGCTGGCGCTTTTGGCCGGCCTGTCACCGTCTTCGGCCAGTGCACACCTGGGGCGTTTGTCCGCCGGAGGTCTGTTGAAAGTCGAAATCCGTGGGCGCAAACGCTTTTTCCGCCTGGCCGCGCCTGAAGTGGGTGCGGCAATCGAAGCACTGGCCAGCGCGACGCTGGCCAGCACCCCGCAGCCCGTCCCGGACGTTTTCAAACGCACCAGCCCCATCGCCAAACCTCAGGCGGCGCCTTCGTCGTTGTTGCGGGCCCGACTGTGCGACGACCATTTGGGAGGCACCCTGGCCGCCGATCTTTACCAGCGGTTGCTGGATGCCGGCTGGATCGAGCAGTTCGAACAGCGCGTCATGATCACCCACAAGGGGTCCACACAACTGGCCTCGCGCGGGGTGTACATCCAGGCCCTGGCCCATCGCAACAGCAAAGTCGCCTGCGCGTGTCCCGACTGGAGCGAAAGACGCCCGCACATGGGCGGTTCGTTGGGCGCTGCGTTGTTGCAGCTGTTCATGCAGTCCGGCTGGCTGAGCCTGCCCAACGATTCGCGCGCCTTGCAGATCACAGCCACGGGGCAGCGGGAGATCCATCGGTTCGCCAAGGAAACCGAGCTGGAAATGGCGCTTTAGAGCCGTTTGATTGACTAAATCGCTAGCCGGCTGAACACAGAAGCTGTGGGAGTGAGCCTGTGGTGAGGGGGCTTGCCCCCGTTGGGCTGCGAAGCGGCCCCAGAACCAGCAAACGCGGTGTACCGGAGACACGGCGCACCATGGTTTTACGACTGCTGCGCAGCCGAACGGGGGCAAACCCCCTCGCCACAAAGGGTTATGCGGTGATTATGGTTTGACCAATCTGGCATCCAGGCTGTTTTGCGCCAAACGCCTGGCCTGATCCTGGGTCATGCCCAGGTCGGTGTACAGCGCATGGAAGTTCTCGGTCACATACCCGCCAAAGTACGCCGGGTCATCCGAGTTCACGGTCACTTTCACGCCACGCTCAAGCATGTCGAGAATGTTGTGCTGGGACATGTGGTCGAACACCCGGAGCTTGGTGTTGGACAGCGGGCACACGGTCAGCGGGATCTGCTCGTCGATGATCCGCTGCATCAAGCGCTCGTCTTCGATGGCGCGCACGCCATGGTCGATACGCTGGATTTTCAGCAGGTCAATGGCTTCCCAGATGTACTCGGGCGGGCCTTCTTCACCGGCGTGGGCGACGGTCAGGAAGCCTTCGTGACGGGCGCGATCAAACACGCGCTGGAACTTGCTCGGCGGGTGACCCATTTCCGAACTGTCCAGGCCCACGGCCACAAACGCTTCGCGAAACGGCAGTGCCTGGTCGAGGGTTTTTTGCGCTTCGTCTTCACTCAGGTGACGCAGGAAGCTCAGGATCAAACCGCTGGTGATGCCCAGTTGCTGCTCGCCATCCTTGAGCGCCGCCGCGATGCCGTTGAGCACCACTTCGAACGGAACGCCACGGTCGGTGTGGGTCTGCGGGTCGAAAAACGGTTCGGTGTGGATCACGTTCTGCGCCTTGCAACGCAACAGGTAGGCCCAGGTCAGGTCGTAGAAATCCTGCGAGGTGCGCAACACGTCGGCGCCCTGGTAATACAGGTCGAGAAACTCTTGCAGGTTGTTGAAGGCATACGCCTTGCGCAGGGTTTCGACATCGCTCCACGGCAGGGCGATCTTGTTGCGTTCGGCCAGGGCGAACAGCAACTCAGGCTCCAGCGAACCCTCAAGGTGCAGGTGCAGTTCTGCCTTGGGCAGGGCGTTCAGCCAGTCGTACATAGTCTTTTCTCATCAGGTGCAGATGGCGAGCATTCTACAGATGCCCGCAGAAACAATTAGCAAAACCTGACCAGCCGGTTCATCACACAGCGGCCTGCTCCCGTCGATAGGCATAGGTCTCGGCGAAGCGCGAGAGCAGGAATTCGGCGCAGGTGGTGGCCGGGTACTTCGCCGGGCGCCCTTCGTCCTGGCAACCGGGCAGGCATTCAATGGGCGTATCGGGGTGCGGTTCGGCGAAGAACGGCATCGAATAACGATCGACACCCAGGGGGCTGATCACCCGGTGCGGCGTCGACAGGTAACGGTCGTTGCTCCAGCGCGCCATCATGTCGCCGAGGTTGACCACGAACGTGCCTTCGATCGGCGGCGCGTCGATCCATTCGCCGTTGACGTTGCGCACTTGCAGGCCACCGGCGGCGTCCTGGTACAGCAAAGTGATGCAGCCGTAATCGGTATGTGCGCCCGCGCCTTGCTGCTCCTCGGAGCTGGCGGTATGGCGCGGCGGATAATGGATCATCCGCAGCACGCTGACCGGCTCATTGAAGCGCGTGTCGAAGAAATCGCGCTCGATGTTCAGCGCCAGGGTCATGGCACGCAGCAGCGTTTGGGCGAGTGCCTGCATGTCGACGTAGTGTTGCTCCATCAAGGCTTCCCAACCGGGCATCGAGGGATGACGATTGGGGCCGCGCAGGGGTTTCTCCGCCAGCACTTGCGGGTGATCGGCAGGCAGGTGCAGGCCCATGTCGAAGGTTTCTTTCAGGTCGCTGGGTTTGCTCGGGTCCAGTTGCTCGGTGGCGATCGCGCCGTAGCCGCGATGGTGGCGGGTCTGGGTGATGTCGATCTTGAGCTTTTCGGCGGTGGGCAAGGCGAAGAAGCGTTGGGCATGGTCGAGCACCGCGTGGATGCGTGACGCGGAGATCGGGTGCCCCTTGATGTAGAAAAAGCCCCACTCGCGGCAGGCGCGGTCGATTTGAGTCGCGACGGATTGCCAGGCGGTTTGGTCGGCGCTGTAGAGCGGGGCGATGTCGATGATCGGAAGTTGGTTCATGCGCAGTCCTTAAGAACGCTGAAAATCCATTGTGGGAGCGAGCTTGCTCGCGAAGGGGCCAGCACATTCAACATCTCTGTTGACTGACCCACCGCCTTCGCGAGCAAGCCCGCTCCCACAGGGATTTGTGTTTGGCTCGGGAATTACTTGGGAATGTCGGCCTTCATGCCTTCAACGTAGTAGTTCATCGACGCCAGTTCCGCATTGCTCGCCGTCGCGCCCGCCGGGATTTTATCGGTGCCGGCCTGATCCTTGATCGGCCCGGTGAACGGGTGGAAGGCGCCGCTCTTGATGTCCGCAATGATCTGCTCGGCCTCGGTTTTCACCGCAGCGGGTACCAGGTCACTGATCGGCAGCTCAACCGTGCCTTCCTTCAACCCGCCCCAGTAATCCTGCGATTTCCAGGTGTGGTCGAGCACGCTTTGGGTCGCTTGAATGTAATGCGGGCCCCAGTCGTTGACGATAGACGTCAGCACCGCTTTCGGCCCGAAGTGCGCCATGTCCGAAGCGTAGCCCACGGCATACACGCCGCGACGTTCGGCCGCCTGAATCGGTGCCGGGCTGTCGGTGTGCTGGAATACCACGTCGACGCCCTGGTCGATCAGCGCGTTGGCGGCGTCGGCCTCCTTGCCCGGATCGAACCAGGAGTTGACCCACACCACTTTGATCTCGGTGCCGGGGTTGTACTTGTTCAGGGCCAGTTGAATGGCGTTGATGTCGCGGATCACTTCCGGGATCGGGAAGGACGCGACGTAACCGATCTTCTTGGTCTTGGTCATCTTCGCCGCGAGGAACCCGCCAACGTAGCGACCTTCATACGTGCGCGCCAGGTAGGTGCCGAGGTTCTTGTCCTGCTTGTAGCCGGTGGCGTGTTCGAAGGTCACCTTGGGAAACTGCTTGGCGACTTTCAGGGTCGGGTTCATGTAGCCGAACGACGTGGTGAAGATCAGGTCGTAGTTGTCCTTGGCCATGTTGCGGATCACCCGTTCGGCATCGGCGCCTTCGGCGACGTTCTCCACATAGTTGGTGGTGATCTGAGTGCCGAACTTCTCGGCCAGCGCCTTGCGTCCCTGTTCATGCTGATACGTCCAGCCGTGGTCACCGATCGGGCCGATATAGACGAAGCCGACTTTCAGCGGGTCGGCGGCACTGGCGGTCAGGCTCGCGCTCAGACCGATAGCCGCGGCAACGGCGCAAAGCAGCTTCTTCAACGGGCGTTTGTGCATGAATTCGAACTCCATGTTGTGGTGAGGTTGGCAGAGGCAATGCAAATTGCTGACCAACAGGACAACAAACGATTCGAAACCGTGTAATGGCCTTCGCGGGCAAGCCTCGCTCCTACAAGAGCGGCACCAACCCGTAGGAGCGAGGCTTGCCCGCGAAGAGGCCTGCGATGCCAATAAAGTGCACGTGCCAAACCGGCTGCCATCCACTGGTGCGCTAAGGTGTAACGAAACGTTAGCGCCGCCCCGCAGTCAGTAGCTCATCACTCTGTTTGCTCAACTCGGCAAAAAAAGGCCCGCCATGCTCACACTCCTCAAGCAAGAAAAGTTTCTGCTGCTGGCCGTGATTGCCGCGCTCGCCGCTTATCCACTGGAACACTGGATGCTGCACCGCGGCCAACCCATCGCGCTGACCGCTGGCCTGGTGTTGATCGCCTTCATCGTCGCCGCCTCCATGCGCGTCGCCCATCACGCCGAACTGCTCGCCGAAAAAGTCGGCGACCCTTACGGCACGATGATCCTGACCCTGGCCGCCGTGCTGGTGGAAGTGGTGATCCTGGCGATCATGATGAGCAACGAAGCCTCGCCGACACTGGTGCGTGACACGATTTATTCGGCGGTGATGCTCGACATCAACGGCATCCTTGGCCTGGCTGCGTTGATGGGCGGGATCAAGCACGGCGAACAGTCGTACAACGACGACTCGGCCCGCAGTTACAGCGTGATGATCCTCACCGCCGTGGGCGTGTCCATGGTGGTGCCGGAGTTCATCCCCGAGGCCAACTGGAAGATTTATTCGGCGTTCACCATCGGCGCGATGATCGTGCTCTACACCCTGTTCCTGCGTATGCAGGTCGGGCCGCACAGTTATTTCTTCAGCTACAGCTACCCGGAAAAACGCCGCAGGAAAGTCCCGGAAGAGGAACCTGAACCAGTCAATCTGGCGCTGAGTATCGGCACGTTGGTGTTCGGCGTTGTGGTGATCGGCGCCTTGGCCGAAGTGATGTCCAAGACCCTCGACCTGGGCCTGGAAGGCACGGGTGCTCCTCCGGTGATTACGGCGATTCTGGTGGCGGGTATTTCTGCGGCGCCGGAGATTCTGACGGCATTGCGCGCGGCCTTGGCCAACCGCATGCAATCGGTGGTCAACATCGCCATGGGCGCGTCACTGTCGACGGTGATCCTGACCGTGCCGGTGATGGAAGCGATGGCGCTCTACACCGGTCAGCCGTTCCAGATGGCGATGACCCCGGTGCAGACGGTGATGATCTTCCTCACCCTGATCGTCAGTGCGATCAACCTCAACGACGGCGAAACCAATGCCATCGAAGGCATGACGCATTTTGTGCTGTTTGCGACGTTCATCATGTTGTCGCTGTTGGGCCTTTAAACACACCAAAAATCCTTGTGGGAGCGGGCTTGCCCGCGAAGAGGCCATCACATCCAACACATGTGTTGGATGACAAATAGCCATCGCGGGCAAGCCCGCTCCCACAGGGTTAGTGGTCTGTCAGGAACCGGCGATCAGCTGTCGAGCCGCCTGGCTGTGATCGGCAATCAAGCCTTTAAGATCCAGCCCCTCAACCTGCCCGTCAATCACCCGCCACTTACCGCCAATCATCACCCGGTCCGCGCGATCCGCACCACACAACAGCAACGCCGACACCGGATCATGACTGCCGGAGAACCGCAGCTCATCGAGCTTGAACAACGCCAGATCCGCCTGCTTGCCCACCGCCAGTTCACCGATGTCGGTACGCCCGAGCAAACTGGCCGAGCCCTTGGTCGCCCAACCCAACACCAGTTCCGGGGTGATCTTCTCCGCGCCATAACGCAGCCGCTGAATGTAAAGCGCCTGACGTGTTTCGAGCATCATGTTCGAGGCATCGTTGGACGCTGATCCATCCACCCCCAGACCCAGCAACGCGCCAGCAGCGGTCAGGTCCAGGGTCGGGCAAATGCCGGAGGCCAGGCGCATGTTCGAACTCGGGCAATGGCAAATCCCGGTGCTGGCGGCGCCGAGGCGGGCGATTTCGTCCGGGTTGAAGTGGATGCCGTGGGCCAGCCATGTACGCGGGCCGAGCCAGCCGACGCTGTCCAGATAATCCACTGTGCGCAAGCCGAAGCGTTGCAGGCAGAAGTCTTCTTCGTCGAGGGTTTCGGCCAGGTGCGTGTGCAGGCGCACGTCGAGTTTGTTCGCCAATTCGGCGCTGGCGGACATGATTTCCGGCGTCACCGAGAACGGCGAACAAGGTGCCAAAGCGATCTGGATTTGCGCACCATCGCCACGCTCGTGGTACTCGGCGATCAAGCGCTGGCTGTCCGCGAGGATCACTTCGCCTTCCTGGACGGTCTGCTGCGGTGGCAGGCCGCCGTCCTTTTCACCCAGGCTCATGGAGCCGCGCGTCAACATGGCGCGCATGCCCAGTTCGCGGACGCTTTCGACTTGCACGTCGATCGCGTTTTCCAGGCCTTCCGGGAACAGGTAGTGGTGATCGGCGGCGGTGGTGCAGCCGGACAGCAGCAACTCAGCCAACGCAACTTTTGTGGCGAGGGCAAGTTTTTCAGGGGTGAGGCGTGCCCAGACCGGGTAGAGGGTTTTCAGCCACGGGAACAACGGCTGATTGACCACCGGCGCCCAGGCACGGGTCAGGGTTTGATAGAAGTGGTGATGGGTGTTGATCAGGCCCGGCAGGATCACATGCTCGCGGGCATCGAAGACGTGTCCACAGGGCGCGGACGGTTGCTGGCCAGCGGCGAGCACTTCGACGATCACGCCGTCTTGCACAACCAGACCGCCACGGGCATCGAGGTCATTGGCAGTGAAAATGGCGAGGGGATTTTTTAACCAGGTACGGGTCGCAGGCATGTTGGCCGGCTCCTCTGAAAGTGGGGTTCAGGTTAGCCAGCTCAGTGATTACCCTGTCTGCTGATCCAGGGTCGCCGCAAGGGACGAGGTGCGGAGTTTCAAACAAAACCGCCTGGCCGGCAAGCCCGGCCCGACAGAACAACCCCGATCCCTGTGGGAGCTGGCTTGCCTGCGATAGCATCGCCTCGGTATCACCGACAGCCCGAGGTGCCTGCATCGCGGGCAAGTCGAATCGTCGCACCGCCGCTCCCACAGGTTTTGTGTTTGTTACCAGGGAATGGTTTCGCCTCTGTAATTCACGAAGTGATGTCCGCCCTTGCCAACGTAAGCATTCACCTGATCGACCAATCCACGCGTACTGGTTTCCACGTCGATATCGGCGCCTTCACCGCCCATGTCGGTCTTCACCCAACCCGGATGCAACGACAGCACGGTGAGTTTCTGCTCGCCCAATTGCGTGACGAAGCTGTTGGTCATGGAATTCAGCGCCGCTTTACTGGCCTTGTACAGCGCCAGCTCCGGCGCGTCCGGCATGGTTACGCTGCCCAGCACCGAACTCATGAACGCCAACACGCCGGTCTCCGGGCGAATCTGCCCGGCAAAACGTTGTGCCAGGTTGATCGGCGCCACGGCGTTGGTGAAGAACAATTGGCCGACCTCGGCCAACGTCGCGCCGCCCGGCGTCTGAACCTCCGGCCCCTTGACCCCGGCATTCACGAACAGCAAATCAAACACTTCACCCTTGAGCTGTTGGCTCAGGGCGATGACCGCCTGCTGATCGTCCATGTCGAGCTTCTCGATCCGCACCTTGCCCAACGCTTGCAGCGCCTCGGCGTTCTGCGGGTTGCGCACGGTGGCGGTGACTTGCCAGCCGTCGGCCAACAGGGTTTTCACCAGGCCGAGGCCCAGGCCCCGGGAGGCACCGATGATGAGTGCGGTTTTTGCCTTGGACATGAGTGGCTTCCTTGATAAATGAGGATCATGGACTCAGTGGACAACGCTGACCGAGCCGTTGTTGCAACTCGTGGCGCAATGCACCGAGTTCGTCCATACGGGTTTCAATCAGCTTGAGTTTGTCTTGCAGCAACTGTGTGACGGCGCTGTCGGGATCCGGCGATTGCCATATCGTGGCGACGCTGTTGCCGATCTCGCCGAGGGTAAAGCCCAACCGCTGAGCCGTCTTGATGTACAGCACCAGTTGCACCATGTCTGGCGGATAGTCGCGATAGCCGTTGGCACTGCGTTGTGCGGCGATCAGTCCGCGCTGCTCGTAGAAGCGCAGCGTGTCGCGGCTGACGGCGCTGGCCTGGGCTAATTCACCAATGCGCATCATGACGTCTCGAGAGGGGCTTGACCCTCGAGCATACTCCAGGCTTTAGCCTTGTTGCTCCCTGAATTTATGGAGCAAGGCCGATGTGGACTTCAACGCAATATCGCCGGTTGGTGCGGGGCAGCGCCTGGTATGACTTGATCGTGACGGCGGCGTTTATCACGCCGTGGAGTTTTGCCGCGTTGCAGGGGGTGTTGTTGAGTGTGAGTCAGGCATTCGATTTGCCGGGCGAGTTGCCGTCGTTCGAGCCGATGCACATGTTGATGGCCAATCTGTTGGGGTCGATTGTCTGCGTGTGGGCGGTGCTGCGGATTCGTGATCCGCAGCAGATTTTTGGTCGGTATGACGCGGTGGGGCGGTTTCTGTTTTCGGCTTGGCAGCTTTATGCCTTGCTCCACGGCGCCAGTTCATTGTTGCTGATATTCCTGGTCTTTGAGTTGGCGTGGGGCGTGGTTCAGGTGTTGCCGGTCAGGCAGTCATCGCGAGCAGGCTCGCTCCCACAGGGGAACGCGGTCTAATGTGGGACCGAGCCTGCTCGGGATGAGGCCAGTGCAGGCAACCACTAATGCCCAGCTCGCCACGGCTGCCCCAACGACACCGGCGCATACAACCGTGTGCGCACCGCATCCCGCGACAGCAGCACCAACACCACGATGGTCGCGACATACGGCAACATCGCCAGCAGACTCGACGGAATCGCCAGTCCTAACCCCTGCGCCACCAGGTGCAGGATGCTGGCGAGCCCGAACAGATACGCCCCCAGCAGCAATCGCCACACTCGCCAACTGGCAAACACCACCAGCGCCAAGGCAATCCAGCCACGGCCGGCGCTCATGTTTTCGGCCCACATCGGTGTATAGGCCAGGGACAAATAGGCACCGGCCAAACCGGCCATCGCGCCGCCGAACAGCACCGCCAGCGCACGCACGCCCAACACCGGCAAGCCCATGGCGCTGGCCGCCTCCGGGCTTTCCCCGACGGCCTGAATGATCAGCCCGATTCGGCTTTTCAGAATCACCCACGCCACCAGCGCAAACAACGCGAACGACAGATACACCAGCAAATCCTGGGCAAACAGCATTCGCCCGATCAAAGGTATTTCACTCAGGTAAGGAATCGCCATCGGCTCAAAACCGGCCAGCGGTTTACCGACCCACGCGGCGCCGACAAACGTCGACAGGCCCACGCCGAAAATCGTCAGCGCCAATCCGGTGGCCACCTGATTGGCATTGAACACCAGCGCCACCAGCGCAAACAGCGACGACAACAACATCCCGGCGAGCATCGCCAGCAACACGCCAAGCCACAGGTTGCCGCTGTTCAGGGCGACGATAAAACCGATCACCGCGCCAAACAGCATCATGCCTTCCTGACCCAGATTCAGGACGCCGCTTTTCTCACAGATCAATTCACCCAGCGCAACCAGCAGCAACGGCGTGCCGCAACGGACCATGGCGTAGAAAATATTGCTTAGTAGATCGATATCCATCACAGCGCTCCTGCGTGTACAGCGGTGGCTTGTGCGCGACGAGTCCAGCGCAGGTTCAAACGCGGCCGGTAGAGAATCAGCACGTCACTGGCCAACAGGAAAAACAGCATCATTCCCTGGAACAACTGGGTGATGGCTTGCGGCAGGTTCATGCTCATCTGCGCGCTCTCGCCACCGATGTACAGCAACGCCATCAGCAGGCTGGAAAACAGAATGCCGATGGGGTTGAGCCGCCCGAGAAACGCCACCGTGATCGCGGCATAGCCATACCCCGGCGAGACCTGCGGCACCAGTTGGCCGATCGGCCCGGTGACTTCACACACCCCGGCCAGCCCTGCCAATCCGCCGCTGATCAACAGCGCCAGCCAGATCAGCCGCTTCTCGCGAAACCCGACGAAACCCGCCGCGCGTTTGTCCAGCCCGAGCACTTTGATCTGGAAACCGACAAAGCTTTTCTGCAGCAAAACCCAAACCGCCACTAATGCGAGCAGGGCGAAATACACCCCGGCGTGCACCCGGCCGTCCTCCATCAACAGCGGCAAACGACTGGCATCGCCGAACATCGCCGACTCCGGAAAGTTGAACCCGGCCGGGTCCTTCAGCGGCCCATGCACGCAGAACAGCAGCAGGTTCAGGGCGATGTAATTGAGCATGATGCTGGTGAGGATTTCGTTGGCATTGAAACGCGTGCGCAACCACGCTGTCAGCCCGCCCCACGCGGCACCGGCCAACGTGCCAACAAGCAGGATCAGCACCAGCGCCCAGCGACTTTGCATATCGATGATATTCACCGCCAGTGCACTTCCGGCCAGGGCGCCGAGCAGCAATTGGCCTTCGGCGCCGATGTTCCAAATCCGCGCCTGATACGCCACGGCCAGCCCCAGCGCGCACAGCAGAATCGGCAAGGCTTTGACTAACAGCTCCGAGACGCCGTACAAGTCGCTGACCGGCGCGATCAGCAAGGTGTACAGCGTAAGCAGCGGATCATGGCCCAGCGCAATAAACAGCAGCGAGCCGCAGCCCAATGTCAGGACCGCTGCCAGCAACGGCGAGCACCACAGCATCAGGCGCGATTGCTGGCCACGGGGTTCGAGGGAAAGCAGCATGTGAAACTCCGTTAAACCGATGCGGATGCGAGTGGTTGAGGGGCGTCGAACTGGCCGGCCATCCAGCCGCCGACGTCGATCAGGCGCGTGTCGACCGTGGCCCTGAGCGGCGATAGGCGTCCGCTGCACAAGGCGCCGAGCCGGTCGCTGATCTGGAACAATTCGTCGAGGTCTTCGCTGATCACCAGGATCGCCGCGCCGGCATCGCGCAAGGCAATCAATGCACGGTGAATAGTGGCGGCGGCGCCGACGTCCACGCCCCAGGTCGGGTGCGCGGCCACCAGCAATTTCGGCTGTTGGAGGATCTCGCGGCCGAGGATGAATTTCTGCAAATTGCCGCCGGACAGGCTGCGGGCCGGCGCTTGGGTGTCGGGTGTTTTCACGCCAAAGCGGCGGACGATTTCAGCCGCCAACGCCTCGACCTTGGTGCGCTGAATCAGACCGTTGCTGACCAGACCTTGTTGAAACGCAGTGAGCAGGGCGTTATCGGCGAGGCTCAGTTCGGGTACCGCACCGTGGCCCAGACGCTCGGCGGGAACGAACGCGAGGCCACGGTGGCGTCGAGCATCGGGCCGCAAATCGGCGACCGGCTGCCCACCGAAACGGATCGTCCCGTTGTCGTTTCGACTCAACCGTTCTTCGCCGCTGAGCAGGGCCAGCAATTCATCCTGACCATTGCCTGCAACGCCGGCGATACCGACGATTTCGCCGCTGCGCACTGCGAGGTCAATGTCCGTCAGGGAGCAGCCGAAAGGGTCCGGGTTGTGCCACGACAATCCGCTCACATTCAAAAATACGTCACCGCCGATCACCTTCGGATAATCGGTAATCAGCTCGGCGGCTTCCCCCACCATCAACCTCGCCAATTGCTGATCCGAGCACTCGGCCGGCACGCAATGACCGGCCACCCGACCGCCGCGCAGCACCGTGGCGCTGTGGCATAACGCGCGCACCTCGCCGAGCTTGTGGCTGATAAACAGAATGCTGCAACCTTCGGCCGCGAGCCGGCGCAGTGTGACGAAGAGGTCGTCGGCCTCCTGTGGTGTGAGCACCGAAGTCGGCTCATCGAGAATCAGCAGGCGGATGTCCTGCATCAGGCAACGAACGATTTCCACCCGTTGCCGCTCGCCGATCGACAGGCTGTGGACCAGTCGTTCCGGTTCCAGCGCCATGCCGTAGCGCCGGGAGACTTCACGAATCCTGGGCTCGAGTTGCTTCGGCGTGCCGGCCGCCGCACCCATTGCCAGGGCAATGTTCTGCGCCACGCTGAGTGTTTCGAACAGCGAGAAATGCTGGAACACCATGCCGATCCCCAATGCGCGAGCCTGAGCCGGATTGCGCATGTTCACGCGCTGGCCTTGCCAGATCATTTCCCCGGAATCGGCGTGGGTGACGCCGTAGATGATCTTCATCAACGTACTTTTACCCGCACCGTTTTCGCCGAGCAGGGCGTGGATTTCACCGGGAGCAATGTTCAGGTCGATGGCGTCGTTGGCCAGGCAGCCGGGGTAACGTTTGCAGATTCTGCGCAGTTGCAGGCGAGGCGTTTGATCGGGGATCGGCACGGGGTTGGGCATGACAGGCTCGGGTCGATAGGAGTTATGCCTGTGGATAAAGCAATTTCCTGGCCATTGAGTCAGGAAAACCGAAAATCCTTGCTGGCAAAGGCATTGAGGGCGGGGTGTCGCCATCTTTCGATCCCCGATCAAGCACTACTTGGGGGCAAAGTGCTTGATCAGGCTCTGATTTTGCTCGCCGGGTATTGGTCAAAAAACGAGCAGCACGCTGCAACCTATGCCGGATATAGGGCAGCGCCAGCCATGAACGGGTTATCCACAGGTTGTTCCACAGTATTTGTGCGCAAGCCGAAAGCAAGGGCATAAGCACTGTGCGGCTATCTTCTAAAGGTGATAACCGGCGCTAACTGTTTGTTTTTTTCTTGGGATTAGTGGTTTGTGTGGAAAATTGGACGAAAAATGAGCAAAGCCAGCAAAGCCGCATGACAGAAGGGTTACAGCAGGATGTGCTCAGGTTATCCACAGCCGGGTGCACAGCAGATGTGGGCAAGTGAACAGGCTCGATGAAAGGGCAGTGAACGGTGTTGGTGCGATCAATGCTGCAACACGATGCGCCCGCGACTCAGGTCTGCGAGCTGAGTTTGCAGGGTCGTGATGTGCTCTTTGCCGATCGCCAATTGCAATTCCACGCCATTGGCGGTGAAGGTTTCTTCCACCACCAAACCGCCCGATTCCGCGACGCGCAGTTTCACCAGCGCCAACTCACCAAATGCACAGGCACAACTCACCGGCACCCGGCTGATCAGTTCGACTTTCGCCGCGCCTTGCAGGCACTTGTTCGCGCCGCCGCCATAGGCCCGGGCGAGGCCGCCGGTGCCCAATTGAATGCCGCCATACCAACGAATCACCAGCACCGCGACCTGATCGCAATCCTGCGCTTCGATGGCTGCCAGAATCGGTCGTCCTGCGGTGCCGCCCGGTTCGCCGTCGTCATTGCTGCGATATTGATCGCCGAGCTTCCAGGCCCAGCAGTTGTGCGAGGCATTCAAGT
Source organism: Pseudomonas sp. LBUM1663 (assembly GCF_059695905.1). NCBI lineage: Bacteria > Pseudomonadati > Pseudomonadota > Gammaproteobacteria > Pseudomonadales > Pseudomonadaceae > Pseudomonas > Pseudomonas sp. LBUM1663. The sequence goes on from NZ_CP166792.1 coordinate 765,026, forward strand.
CGCTGTGCTGATCGATGAACGCTTGGGCTTCAGCTGCGCTTGCGATCGGCGCCGCGAAAGTGATGAAACGGCTTTTGCGAATCTCTTCGCGGTATTCGCAAAAACCGCTGAGGGTAAAAGGCATAAGTATCTTAGATAGCTGGCGTGAGGCCGCAGCCCTTGAGGATGATGCGGATCAGGTTGTTGCCGGCGTCTTCCATGTCTTGCTTGGTCAGCTTGGTGCGGCCGCTGACACGGCAGATCTGGGTGGCGAAGTCGGCGTAATGCTGAGTGCTACCCCACAGCAGGAAGATCAGGTTCACCGGGTCGACCGGGTCCATCTTGCCGGCGTCGATCCACGCCTGGAACACCGCCGCTCGCCCCTGGAACCAGGCGCGATAGTCCTGATTGAAATACTCGGTCAGGCATTCGCCGCCACTGATCACTTCCATGGCGAAGATCCGCGAGGCTTGCGGCTGGCGACGGGAGAATTCCATTTTGGCGCGGATATAACGCGTCAGCGCTTCGGCCGGATCATCCTCGGCAGTCAAGGTGTTGAAGGTGCTGTCCCACAACTGAAGGATGTTGCTCAACACCGCCACGTACAAACCGAGTTTGTTGGTGAAGTAATAATGCAGGTTTGCTTTGGGCAGCCCGGCATTCAGAGCGATGGTGTTCATGCTGGTGCCTTTGAACCCGTGACGGGCGAACTCGTCTTCGGCGGCTTTGATGATGGTCTCTTCGTTCTTCTGACGAATGCGGCTGGCGGGTTTGCCGCCGTGAGCGGGGACTTCAAAGGTCATAGGCACTTCCGGACAAGTGGATGGGTGTAGCCACTACGTTGATAGCGCACCCACAAGCTCCAGACAAGTCCTGACGCAATAAAACCTGAACACCACAATTCCTGTAGGCGCAGAGCTTTCTCGCGAACGCGGCGTGTCAGTCGACATTGATACAGCTGACACGCCGCCTTCGCGAGCAAGCTTCGCTCCTACCGGTTTCCACCACTTTCAACGTGTCGCGGCCAGGCTTTCGAGGAAGCTTTCCAGCACCAAATGCGGGCGGCGCCCCTTGCGCGTGACCGATGCGAGGCTCAGGTCATAAAAGCGCGCCTTGGGTTTCAGCGCCCGCAATCGACCTTGCTGCACCCAGAGGCTGGCGTAGTGGTCCGGCAAGTAGCCGATGAAGCGTCCGGTCAGGATCAGGAACGCCATGCCCTCACGGTCCGAGGCACTGGCGGTGCAATTGAGCGCCTGGTAATGGGCCTGGATTTCCGCGGGCAAACGGAAGGTCGGCGCGATGGCGTCCTGGCTATTGAGGCGCTCGTCATTCAGTTGTTTATCGTCGACATAAAACAACGGATGACCCACTGCGCAATACAGCAACGAGCGTTCGCTATAAAGCGGCTGATATTCCAGCCCCGACAGCGCGCTGGCTTGCGGCACCACACCGACATGCAATCGACCGTCGAGCACGCCTTGTTCGACTTCATTGGGCGCGATCATGCGGATCTGAATCTGCACGTCCGGCCCGCGTTCCTTCAGTTGTGCCAGGGCATGGGTGATGCGCATGTGGGGCAGGGTGACGAGGTTGTCGGTCAGGCCGATGGTCAATTCACCACGCAAGTGCTGGTGCAGACCGTTGACCTCGGTGCGGAAACTTTCCAGTGCACTTAATAGCTGCAACGCCGATTGATAGACCTCGCGACCTTCTTCGGTCAGGGAAAACCCGGCGCGACCGCGTTGGCATAAGCGCAGACCGAGGCGCTGTTCCAGATCGCTCATTTGCTGGCTGATGGCCGAGCGGCCGATCCCCAATACCGATTCCGCTGCCGAGAAGCCGCCGCACTCCACCACACTGCGAAAGATCCGAAGCAGGCGGATATCAAAGTCACTGACTTGCGCCAGTGGATCGGGGCGACGGCTGCTCATGCTCTAATACTCAAAGTTTAGTGGAGGGCTGACTGAACGTTAGAAGAGTTGGATTTCACCGACTTTATCCTCGTGGCAACTTAGCTGCAAGAACGCTTTTGATCTCTATGCCGCTTATGCTCTGCGAGGTTTTGCCCATGAACTTGCCCGAAAACGCCCGGTCTCCTTTGGCCAGCCAGCTCAAGCTCGATGCTCACTGGATGCCCTACACCGCCAACCGTAATTTCCAGCGCGATCCGCGACTGATCGTTGCGGCGGAGGGCAGTTGGCTGACGGACGACAAGGGGCGCAAGGTCTACGATTCGCTGTCGGGTCTGTGGACCTGCGGCGCCGGGCACACTCGCAAGGAAATCCAGGAAGCGGTCGCCAAGCAGTTGGGCACCCTCGATTACTCGCCAGGCTTCCAGTACGGCCACCCGTTGTCGTTTCAACTGGCCGAAAAAATCACTGACCTGACCCCGGGCAATCTGAATCACGTGTTCTTCACTGATTCGGGTTCCGAGTGCGCCGACACGGCGGTGAAGATGGTGCGTGCTTACTGGCGTCTTAAAGGCCAGGCCACCAAAACCAAAATGATCGGTCGTGCCCGTGGCTATCACGGCGTGAACATCGCCGGCACCAGCCTTGGCGGTGTGAACGGCAACCGCAAAATGTTCGGTCAGGCGATGATGGACGTTGATCACCTGCCGCACACGTTGCTGGCGAGCAATGCTTATTCCCGTGGCATGCCGACGGAGGGCGGCATCGCCCTGGCGGATGAACTGCTCAAGCTGATCGAGTTGCACGATGCTTCGAACATTGCAGCGGTGTTCGTCGAGCCAATGGCCGGTTCCGCTGGCGTGCTGGTTCCGCCGCAGGGTTATCTGAAGCGTCTGCGCGAAATCTGCGATCAGCACAATATCCTGTTGGTGTTCGACGAAGTGATCACCGGTTTCGGGCGTACCGGTTCGATGTTCGGTGCCGACAGCTTCGGCGTGACCCCGGACCTGATGTGCATCGCCAAGCAAGTCACCAACGGCGCGATCCCGATGGGCGCGGTGATTGCCAGCTCCGAGATCTACCAGACCTTCATGAACCAGGCGACGCCGGAGTACGCGGTGGAATTCCCGCACGGTTACACCTACTCCGCGCATCCGGTGGCTTGCGCCGCTGGCCTGGCCGCACTCGATCTGCTGCAAAAAGAAAACCTGGTGCAGAGCGTGGCCGAAGTCGCGCCACATTTCGAAAATGCGCTGCACGGCCTGAAGGGCTCGAAAAACATCATCGACATTCGTAACTACGGCCTGGCCGGTGCGATCCAGATCGCGCCGCGTGACGGCGACGCCATCGTGCGTCCGTTCGAAGCGGGCATGGCCTTGTGGAAAGCCGGGTTCTACGTGCGCTTTGGCGGCGACACCCTGCAGTTCGGCCCAACCTTCAACAGCAAGCCGCAAGACCTTGATCGTCTGTTCGACGCGGTCGGCGAAGTGCTGAACAAAATCGACTGATACCTCCTTCTATATAGAGGCGTCCTTTGACGGGCGCCTGTGGACAACTTTTCTGGAGCCCCGCATGAGCCTTATCCCGCATTTGATCAATGGCGAACTGGTGACCGAAGACGGTCGCACGGCCGACGTGTTCAACCCGTCTACCGGCCAGGTCATCCATAAGCTGCCGTTGGCCAGCCGCGATACCATTCAGAAAGCCATCGACTCGGCCAAGGCTGCATTCCCGGCCTGGCGTAATACGCCGCCGGCCAAACGTGCTCAGGTGATGTTCCGCTTCAAGCAATTGCTGGAGCAGAACGAAGCACGTATCGCCCAGTTGATCAGTGAAGAGCATGGCAAGACCCTGGAAGATGCTGCGGGCGAGTTGAAGCGCGGCATCGAGAACGTCGAATTCGCTTGCGCAGCGCCGGAAATCCTCAAGGGTGAGTACAGCCGTAACGTCGGTCCGAACATTGATGCCTGGTCGGACTTCCAGCCGTTGGGCGTGGTGGCGGGTATTACTCCGTTCAACTTCCCGGCCATGGTGCCGCTGTGGATGTATCCACTGGCGATCGTCTGCGGCAACTGTTTTATCCTCAAGCCGTCCGAGCGTGATCCAAGCTCGACGCTGTTGATCGCTCAACTATTGATCGAAGCCGGCCTGCCTAAAGGTGTGCTGAGTGTGGTGCACGGCGACAAGGCGGCAGTGGACGCGCTGATCGAAGCGCCGGAAGTCAAAGCGCTGAGTTTCGTTGGCTCGACGCCGATTGCCGAATACATCTACGCCGAAGGCACCAAGCGCGGCAAACGCGTCCAGGCACTGGGCGGCGCGAAGAACCATGCGGTGCTGATGCCGGATGCGGATCTGGACAACGCGGTCAGCGCACTGATGGGCGCGGCCTACGGTTCTTGCGGCGAGCGTTGCATGGCGATCTCGGTGGCCGTATGTGTGGGCGACCAAGTGGCGGATGCGTTGGTGGCCAAGTTGGTACCGCAAATCAAGGCGCTGAAAATCGGTGCGGGGACTTCTTGTGGGCTGGACATGGGGCCACTGGTTTCCGGGCAGGCTCGCGATAAGGTCAGTGGCTATATAGAAGACGGCGTTTCTTCGGGCGCGTCCCTGGTGGTTGATGGTCGTGGTTTGAGCGTTGCCGGTCATGAGGAAGGCTTCTTCCTGGGTGGCTGCCTGTTCGATAACGTCACGCCAGAGATGCGCATCTATAAAGAAGAGATCTTCGGGCCGGTGCTGTGTGTCGTTCGGGTCAACAGCCTGGAAGAGGCGATGCAACTGATCAACGATCATGAATATGGCAACGGCACCTGCATCTTCACCCGTGATGGGGAAGCGGCGCGGTTGTTCTGTGATGAGATCGAAGTCGGCATGGTCGGCGTCAATGTGCCGTTGCCGGTGCCGGTGGCTTATCACAGCTTCGGTGGCTGGAAGCGTTCGCTGTTTGGCGATCTGCATGCGTATGGCCCGGATGGTGTGCGTTTCTACACCCGTCGCAAGGCCATTACCCAGCGCTGGCCGCAGCGTGCGAGCCATGAAGCGTCGCAATTCGCATTCCCTAGTTTGTAAGTAAGAAGGGAAGAAGGCCGGCCCCTTGGGGCCGGCCTTCGCGTTTCAGCGGCTTTTTTGACCTATATGACAGAATTGTGAAAATAGGTGTTGACGGCAGATTCTGGAAGTCTATAATTCGCCCCACTTCCGGCGCAGTCGAAACGGAAAACTCCTTGGTAAACAAAGAGTTACGCAGTTTTCGACAGCGAGTTGCTTCAGGTCATCGAAGCCCAGAAGGAGTTGATCAGGCAGGTTTGTTTGGCTTGATTGACGATTCGATCTTCTCGGTCGAAAGCGGAGAAAAAGAGGTGTTGACAGCAGCGAGTAACGCTGTAGAATTCGCCTCCCGCTAACGAGAGATCGGAAGCGCAAGTGGTTGAAGTTGCAAAGGAAACTTTGAAAACTTCTGAAAATAACCGCTTGACAGCAACAGAGGCTGCTGTAGAATGCGCGCCTCGGTTGAGACGAAAGATCTTAACCAACCGCTCTTTAACAACTGAATCAAGCAATTCGTGTGGGTGCTTGTGGAGTCAGACTGATAGTCAACAAGATTATCAGCATCACAAGTTACTCCGCGAGAAATCAAAGATGTAACCAACGATTGCTGAGCCAAGTTTAGGGTTTCTTAAAAACCCAAAGATGTTTGAACTGAAGAGTTTGATCATGGCTCAGATTGAACGCTGGCGGCAGGCCTAACACATGCAAGTCGAGCGGCAGCACGGGTACTTGTACCTGGTGGCGAGCGGCGGACGGGTGAGTAATGCCTAGGAATCTGCCTGGTAGTGGGGGATAACGCTCGGAAACGGACGCTAATACCGCATACGTCCTACGGGAGAAAGCAGGGGACCTTCGGGCCTTGCGCTATCAGATGAGCCTAGGTCGGATTAGCTAGTTGGTGAGGTAATGGCTCACCAAGGCGACGATCCGTAACTGGTCTGAGAGGATGATCAGTCACACTGGAACTGAGACACGGTCCAGACTCCTACGGGAGGCAGCAGTGGGGAATATTGGACAATGGGCGAAAGCCTGATCCAGCCATGCCGCGTGTGTGAAGAAGGTCTTCGGATTGTAAAGCACTTTAAGTTGGGAGGAAGGGCATTTACCTAATACGTAAGTGTTTTGACGTTACCGACAGAATAAGCACCGGCTAACTCTGTGCCAGCAGCCGCGGTAATACAGAGGGTGCAAGCGTTAATCGGAATTACTGGGCGTAAAGCGCGCGTAGGTGGTTTGTTAAGTTGGATGTGAAATCCCCGGGCTCAACCTGGGAACTGCATTCAAAACTGACAAGCTAGAGTATGGTAGAGGGTGGTGGAATTTCCTGTGTAGCGGTGAAATGCGTAGATATAGGAAGGAACACCAGTGGCGAAGGCGACCACCTGGACTGATACTGACACTGAGGTGCGAAAGCGTGGGGAGCAAACAGGATTAGATACCCTGGTAGTCCACGCCGTAAACGATGTCAACTAGCCGTTGGGAGCCTTGAGCTCTTAGTGGCGCAGCTAACGCATTAAGTTGACCGCCTGGGGAGTACGGCCGCAAGGTTAAAACTCAAATGAATTGACGGGGGCCCGCACAAGCGGTGGAGCATGTGGTTTAATTCGAAGCAACGCGAAGAACCTTACCAGGCCTTGACATCCAATGAACTTTCCAGAGATGGATTGGTGCCTTCGGGAACATTGAGACAGGTGCTGCATGGCTGTCGTCAGCTCGTGTCGTGAGATGTTGGGTTAAGTCCCGTAACGAGCGCAACCCTTGTCCTTAGTTACCAGCACGTAATGGTGGGCACTCTAAGGAGACTGCCGGTGACAAACCGGAGGAAGGTGGGGATGACGTCAAGTCATCATGGCCCTTACGGCCTGGGCTACACACGTGCTACAATGGTCGGTACAGAGGGTTGCCAAGCCGCGAGGTGGAGCTAATCCCAGAAAACCGATCGTAGTCCGGATCGCAGTCTGCAACTCGACTGCGTGAAGTCGGAATCGCTAGTAATCGCGAATCAGAATGTCGCGGTGAATACGTTCCCGGGCCTTGTACACACCGCCCGTCACACCATGGGAGTGGGTTGCACCAGAAGTAGCTAGTCTAACCTTCGGGAGGACGGTTACCACGGTGTGATTCATGACTGGGGTGAAGTCGTAACAAGGTAGCCGTAGGGGAACCTGCGGCTGGATCACCTCCTTAATCGACGACATCAGCTGCTCCATAAGTTCCCACACGAATTGCTTGATTCATTGAAGAAGACGATAAGAAGCAGCCCTAACAGGTTGTAGCTTAGTTGGTTGGAGCGCACCCCATGCTCTGTGGTAAAGAGCAGGGTGAGGTCGGCCTTAAAGCTCGAAATTGGGTCTGTAGCTCAGTTGGTTAGAGCGCACCCCTGATAAGGGTGAGGTCGGCAGTTCGAATCTGCCCAGACCCACCAATTTTGTGTGGGAACCTGTAGAAATACGGGGCCATAGCTCAGCTGGGAGAGCGCCTGCCTTGCACGCAGGAGGTCAACGGTTCGATCCCGTTTGGCTCCACCACTACTGCTTCTGTTTGTTGAAAGCTTAGAAATGAGCATTCCATTGTGATGATGGTGAATGTTGATTTCTAGTCTTTGGCTAGATCGTTCTTTAAAAATTTGGGTATGTGATAGAAAGATAGACTGAACGTTACTTTCACTGGTAACGGATCAGGCTAAGGTAAAATTTGTGAGTTGCTCTTAATTGAGTATTATCGAATTTTCGGCGAATGTCGTCTTCACAGTATAACCAGATTGCTTGGGGTTATATGGTCAAGTGAAGAAGCGCATACGGTGGATGCCTTGGCAGTCAGAGGCGATGAAAGACGTGGTAGCCTGCGAAAAGCTTCGGGGAGTCGGCAAACAGACTTTGATCCGGAGATGTCTGAATGGGGGAACCCAGCCATCATAAGATGGTTATCTTAAGCTGAATACATAGGCTTAAGAGGCGAACCAGGGGAACTGAAACATCTAAGTACCCTGAGGAAAAGAAATCAACCGAGATTCCCTTAGTAGTGGCGAGCGAACGGGGACTAGCCCTTAAGTGGCTTTGAGATTAGCGGAACGTTCTGGAAAGTACGGCCATAGTGGGTGATAGCCCTGTACGCGAAAATCTCTTAGTCATGAAATCGAGTAGGACGGAGCACGAGAAACTTTGTCTGAATATGGGGGGACCATCCTCCAAGGCTAAATACTACTGACTGACCGATAGTGAACTAGTACCGTGAGGGAAAGGCGAAAAGAACCCCGGAGAGGGGAGTGAAATAGATCCTGAAACCGTATGCGTACAAGCAGTGGGAGCCCACTTTGTTGGGTGACTGCGTACCTTTTGTATAATGGGTCAGCGACTTATTTTCAGTGGCGAGCTTAACCGAATAGGGGAGGCGTAGCGAAAGCGAGTCTTAATAGGGCGTCTAGTCGCTGGGAATAGACCCGAAACCGGGCGATCTATCCATGGGCAGGTTGAAGGTTGGGTAACACTAACTGGAGGACCGAACCGACTACCGTTGAAAAGTTAGCGGATGACCTGTGGATCGGAGTGAAAGGCTAATCAAGCTCGGAGATAGCTGGTTCTCCTCGAAAGCTATTTAGGTAGCGCCTCATGTATCACTGTAGGGGGTAGAGCACTGTTTCGGCTAGGGGGTCATCCCGACTTACCAAACCGATGCAAACTCCGAATACCTACAAGTGCCGAGCATGGGAGACACACGGCGGGTGCTAACGTCCGTCGTGAAAAGGGAAACAACCCAGACCGTCAGCTAAGGTCCCAAAGTTATGGTTAAGTGGGAAACGATGTGGGAAGGCTTAGACAGCTAGGAGGTTGGCTTAGAAGCAGCCACCCTTTAAAGAAAGCGTAATAGCTCACTAGTCGAGTCGGCCTGCGCGGAAGATGTAACGGGGCTCAAACCATACACCGAAGCTACGGGTATCACTTAGGTGATGCGGTAGAGGAGCGTTCTGTAAGCCTGTGAAGGTGAGTTGAGAAGCTTGCTGGAGGTATCAGAAGTGCGAATGCTGACATGAGTAACGACAATGGGTGTGAAAAACACCCACGCCGAAAGACCAAGGTTTCCTGCGCAACGTTAATCGACGCAGGGTTAGTCGGTCCCTAAGGCGAGGCTGAAAAGCGTAGTCGATGGAAAACAGGTTAATATTCCTGTACTTCTGGTTATTGCGATGGAGGGACGGAGAAGGCTAGGCCAGCTTGGCGTTGGTTGTCCAAGTTTAAGGTGGTAGGCTGGAATCTTAGGTAAATCCGGGATTCTAAGGCCGAGAGCTGATGACGAGTGTTCTTTTAGAACACGAAGTGGTTGATGCCATGCTTCCAAGAAAAGCTTCTAAGCTTCAGGTAACCAGGAACCGTACCCCAAACCGACACAGGTGGTTGGGTAGAGAATACCAAGGCGCTTGAGAGAACTCGGGTGAAGGAACTAGGCAAAATGGCACCGTAACTTCGGGAGAAGGTGCGCCGGTGAGGGTGAAGCATTTACTGCGTAAGCCCATGCCGGTCGAAGATACCAGGCCGCTGCGACTGTTTATTAAAAACACAGCACTCTGCAAACACGAAAGTGGACGTATAGGGTGTGACGCCTGCCCGGTGCCGGAAGGTTAATTGATGGGGTTAGCTAACGCGAAGCTCTTGATCGAAGCCCCGGTAAACGGCGGCCGTAACTATAACGGTCCTAAGGTAGCGAAATTCCTTGTCGGGTAAGTTCCGACCTGCACGAATGGCGTAACGATGGCGGCGCTGTCTCCACCCGAGACTCAGTGAAATTGAAATCGCTGTGAAGATGCAGTGTATCCGCGGCTAGACGGAAAGACCCCGTGAACCTTTACTATAGCTTTGCACTGGACTTTGAATTTGCTTGTGTAGGATAGGTGGGAGGCTTTGAAGCGTGGACGCCAGTTCGCGTGGAGCCAACCTTGAAATACCACCCTGGCAACTTTGAGGTTCTAACTCAGGTCCGTTATCCGGATCGAGGACAGTGTATGGTGGGTAGTTTGACTGGGGCGGTCTCCTCCTAAAGAGTAACGGAGGAGTACGAAGGTGCGCTCAGACCGGTCGGAAATCGGTCGTAGAGTATAAAGGCAAAAGCGCGCTTGACTGCGAGACAGACACGTCGAGCAGGTACGAAAGTAGGTCTTAGTGATCCGGTGGTTCTGTATGGAAGGGCCATCGCTCAACGGATAAAAGGTACTCCGGGGATAACAGGCTGATACCGCCCAAGAGTTCATATCGACGGCGGTGTTTGGCACCTCGATGTCGGCTCATCACATCCTGGGGCTGAAGCCGGTCCCAAGGGTATGGCTGTTCGCCATTTAAAGTGGTACGCGAGCTGGGTTTAGAACGTCGTGAGACAGTTCGGTCCCTATCTGCCGTGGACGTTTGAGATTTGAGAGGGGCTGCTCCTAGTACGAGAGGACCGGAGTGGACGAACCTCTGGTGTTCCGGTTGTCACGCCAGTGGCATTGCCGGGTAGCTATGTTCGGAATAGATAACCGCTGAAAGCATCTAAGCGGGAAACTAGCCTCAAGATGAGATCTCACTGGGACCTTGAGTCCCCTGAAGGGCCGTCGAAGACTACGACGTTGATAGGTTGGGTGTGTAAGCGCTGTGAGGCGTTGAGCTAACCAATACTAATTGCCCGTGAGGCTTGACCATATAACACCCAAGCAATTTGCTTGCTTTGAGCCCAAAAGCGAAAGAGCACCAGATTGCGGTGTGTGAAGACGAAATGAACCGAAAGTTCGACTGTTCACAAACACCGAGATCTATCACATACCCATTCGCTGGAGCGTGCGCCGTAAGGCAAACGACCTGGCTACCGAATTTCTTGACGACCATAGAGCATTGGAACCACCTGATCCCATCCCGAACTCAGCAGTGAAACGATGCATCGCCGATGGTAGTGTGGGGTTTCCCCATGTGAGAGTAGGTCATCGTCAAGATTAAATTCCGAAACCCCTATCTGCGTATGCAGGTAGGGGTTTTGTTTTGTCCGCAGGAAAGTTCGTACAGCAAGATCGGACGGCTCCCGGCTGTCACAGTCTCCCGACAATGCTAAGGTTCGGCCCTAGCTTTTGTAATTTCCCAAGGAAGCCTTTATGCCGGACGCGACGTCCCTCAGTGCTGGTTTTATGGTGGTTCACGGTAATCGCCTGGATGAGTTGCGCAGCCTGGTGGTCAGCTGGATGCGGCGCTACCCGCTGGCTCCCTTGGAAAATGAAATCGCCTTGGTACAGAGCAACGGCATCGCCCAGTGGCTGAAGCTGGCTCTGGCTGAAGACCCTGAAGAAGACGACATGGGCGGCTGCGGCATTGCGGCAGCCATTGATGTTCAACTTCCGGGCAGCTTCATGTGGCAGCTCTATCGCATGGTTCTGGGCCGTGATGAAATTCCGGTCAAATCCCTGCTTGATAAGGCCCCACTGACCTGGCGGTTGATGCGTCTGCTTCCGCAGCTGATCAATCAACCGCATTTCGAACCGCTGCAACGCTTCCTTACCAATGACTCCGATCTGCGAAAACGCTACCAGTTGTCCGAGCGGCTGGCGGATCTGTTCGACCAATACCAGGTATACCGGGCCGACTGGCTCGAAGATTGGGCGGAAGGTCGTCATCAATTGCGAAACGGCAGAGGCGAAGCCAAGCCCCTGACCCCAGCCAACTGCTGGCAGGCAGAGTTGTGGCGGGCTCTGTTGCTGGATGTGGGTGAGCAAGGCATGGCGCAAAGCCGTGCCGGTGTTCATCAACGGTTCATCGAACGTATCAACAGCCTCGACGTGGCCCCCAGTGGATTACCTTCTCGGGTGATCGTTTTCGGGATCTCCTCTCTCCCGGCACAAGCGCTCGAAGCTCTCGCCGGACTGGCGAGATTCAGCCAGGTCCTGCTTTGCGTACACAACCCATGTCGTCACCATTGGGCAGACATCGTCGCCGATAAAGACCTTTTGCGGCATCAATACAAGCGCCAGGCTCGCAAGAGCGGGATGCCTGTTGTGCTTGATCCGCAAACCCTTCACCAACATGCTCACCCGCTATTGGCTGCATGGGGCAAGCAGGGGCGGGACTACATCAATCTGCTCGACAGCTACGACGATCCCAACAGCTACCGCTCGGCATTTCGTGATGGGCGAATCGACTTGTTCAGTGATAGCCAGCCAAAGACCATGCTTAACCAGTTGCAGGACGACATCCTTGAGCTGCGCCCCCTGAACGAAACCCGCGAACTCTGGCCTCCTGTCGATCTCAATCAGGACGAATCCATTCGTTTCCACATCGCCCATAGCGCCCAGCGTGAAGTTGAGATCCTCCACGATCAGTTGCTCGCACGTTTCAGTGCCGATCCAGGCTTGAAGCCTCGCGACGTGATCGTGATGGTCCCGGACATTGACAGCTACGCACCGCATATCCGTGCAGTCTTCGGTCAACTTGATCGCTTCGATCCGCGCTTCATCCCCTTCACACTCGCGGACCAAGGCCAGCGCGGTCGTGATCCGCTACTGATTGCTGTCGAACATCTACTCAAACTGCCCGACAGCCGTTTCCCCGTCAGTGAGATCCTCGATCTGCTGGATGTTCCTGCACTGCGCGCTCGCTTCGGTGTCGAGGAACGTGACCTGCCCACCCTGCATCGCTGGATCGAAGGCGCAGGTATTCGTTGGGGAATGAATGCCGAGCAGCGTGCAGGTCTGGGCTTGCCGGCAGAACTGGAGCAAAACAGTTGGCGTTTTGGCCTGCGCCGGATGCTGCTCGGTTATGCCGTCGGCACTGCCGCTGCCTGCGAAGGCATTGAGCCTTACGACGAAATTGGCGGTCTGGATGCTGCGCTCATCGGTCCTTTGGTCGCACTGCTGGACGCGTTGGAGATTGCCCACCAGGAGCTGACTCAACCGGCACCGCCCAAGCAATGGGGCGTCAGGATGCAGGTTTTGGTGCAGTTGTTCTTCCAGGCCAGCAATGAACATGACGACTATTTGTTGGGCCAACTTGAAGAACTGCGGGAAACCTGGCTCGAGACCTGCGAATCGGTGGGCTTGCATGATGAGCTGCCTTTGACCGTGGTCCGTGAAGCCTGGCTGGCAGGCCTCGACCAGGGTCGGCTGTCCCAGCGTTTTCTGGCCGGAGCCGTCAACTTCTGCACTTTGATGCCGATGCGGGCGATCCCCTTCAAACTCGTTTGTCTGCTCGGGATGAATGATGGAGATTACCCGCGCGCACAACCTCCGCTGGACTTTGATCTCATGGGCAGCGACTACCGCCCGGGTGATCGTTCCCGTCGTGAGGATGACCGCTATCTCTTGTTGGAAGCCCTGTTGTCGGCACGTGACCAACTCTATATCAGTTGGGTCGGCCGCAGCATTCGGGACAATAGCGAGCGCCCGGCTTCGGTACTGATTGGCCAACTGCGCGATCATCTCGCCGGTGGCTGGCGATTACAGGCCGACAGTAAAAAACTGCTGGAAGCCATGACTCAGGAACACCCGCTGCAACCCTTCAGCGCTCGCTATTTTCATGAAGGTGATGACCTCTTCAGCTTCGCAAGCGAGTGGCAGGTGCTTCATCAAACCAGTGAACAGGCAACGGACATCAAGCCCCTTGATGCCTATGTTCAGGAAGAGCCGCTGAGCCTCGGTCAATTGCAGGACTTCCTGCGTAATCCCGTGCGACATTTTTTCAGTCAGCGACTCAAGGTGTTCTTTGAAGCGGCTGAAGCCCCCCTGGCCGACGAAGAGCCCTTTGTACTCGACGCTCTCCAACGCTATAGCCTCAGTGACAGTTTGCTCGAAGCGGCGCTCGGGCAACTGGATCACGCCGACGATGCGCTTGAGGCCCAGGCCAAACGTTTACAAAACAGTGGGCTCTTGCCCATGGCCGGTTTCGGCGAATGCCTGCAGCGAGAGTTGATCGAGCCACTGCCGGATCTGTTGCAGCGTTATCAACAACTCCTTGCGTTGTGGCCGACACCGCTCACCAGTGCGTTGCCAGTCAACCTCGAACTGGAAGGCCTGCGCCTGGAAGGCTGGCTCAGTGGCCTGCACCAACGTGCGGATGGCGTCCTGCTGTCAGTCACCACCATTCCCAACAGTATCGGTTCGATCAAGACCCGCAAGTGGCATCGTCTGACGCGACCCTGGGTCAATCACCTGGTCGCTTGCGCCAGCGGCATGTCGATGACCACCGCGTTGGTGGCCAGTGACGACAGTCTGCTGCTGGCCCCTTTGGAGCAGGGCGCTGCACGTCATGCCCTGAGTAACCTGTTGCAAGCATGGCAAACCGGCATGCGCCAACCCCTGCCGATTGCCGTGAAAACCGCCTTCGCGTGGCTCTCTCAAACTGATCCGGCCAAAGCCGACGCCGCTGCTCGCAAGGCCTATGAAGGCGACGGTCAAACCACCGACGGCGAACGCCGCGAAAGCCCGGCACTGGCACGACAGTTCGCCGATTACGACGCTCTGACCGCCGAGGAGACCTTCCCCGATTGGTGCAACGCTTTGTACAAACCGATGCTTGAAGCCCCCTGGCGTTCATTGACCAGCGAGGAGGCGCGCTCATGACTGCGAAAAAACCGCTGGCCCTGGCTTTTCCCTTGAGCGGCAGCCAATTGATCGAAGCCAGCGCCGGTACCGGCAAGACGTTCACCATTTCTGCGCTGTACCTGCGTCTGGTCCTCGGTCACGGTGGCGAATCGAGTGGGTTTGGGCGTGAACTGTTGCCGCCGCAGATCCTCGTGGTCACGTTCACTGATGCGGCAACCAAAGAGCTGCGCGAACGTATTCGTACCCGTCTGGCTGAAGCGGCCCGATACTTTCGTGACGAGACCCAGGCACCCGATAGCCTCATCTCGGAATTGCGTGACCGGTACCTCCCCGAACAGTGGTCCGGCTGTGCAAACCGTCTGGACATTGCCGCGCAGTGGATGGATGAAGCCGCCGTATCGACCATTCACAGTTGGTGCCAGCGCATGTTGCGCGAGCACGCGTTTGACAGTGGCAGCCTGTTTACCCAGACCCTGGAAACCGATCACAGCGACTTGCTGGGTGAAGTCCTGCGCGATTACTGGCGGCTGTTCTGCTATCCGATGCAAGGTGATGCACTGAACTGGGTGCGGGGTAATTGGGGTGGTCCGGCGGCGTTATTGCCGCGAGTACGCAGTTTGTTCGCCAGTGAGCGTGACAGCGTTGAAGGCAAGGAGCCTGCCGAGCTGATCGCCGAGTGCTTGCAGGAACGGCGCCTGGCCGTGCTCGAACTCAAGATGCCCTGGCGCCAATGGGCGGACGAGCTGCTTGCCATCTGTCACCAAGGTGTTGCGAGCAAAAGTGTCGACGGTCGAAAGATGCAGGCACGTTATTTCGAACCCTGGTTCGAAAAACTGAAAGCCTGGGCCGAAGATGAATCCCTTGAGCAACTGGATATCGGTACGGGCTTCACTCGCCTGACGCCTGACGGCATGGCTGAAGCCTGGAAAGGCGACGCCCCCAGTCATCCGGGGCTGGACGCCATGCCCGGGCTCAAGGCCAGCCTAGACAGCTTGCCAACCCCCGACGCGGCCGTTCTGCAACATGCCGCTCAGTGGGTCGGTGCACGGTTCGAAGAAGAAAAACGTCGCCGCGCCGAAATGGGCTTCGATGACATGTTGCTGCGTCTCGACGCGGCGTTGCAATCCGAGGGTGGTGAACGCCTGGCGACCCTGATTCGCGAGCAGTTTCCGGTGGCGTTGATCGATGAGTTCCAGGACACCGACCCGGTGCAGTACCGGATTTTCGAAAGTATCTATCGCATCGAAGACAACAACCCTGAATGCGGCCTGTTTCTGATCGGCGACCCCAAGCAAGCGATCTACGCCTTTCGCGGAGCCGACATCTACACCTACCTGCGCGCCCGCCAGGCCACCGCCGGCCGCCTGCATACCCTGGGAACGAATTTCCGTTCCAGCCATGGCATGGTCAATGCGGTGAACCATGTGTTCGAGCGCGCGGAGTCTCGTGAGCTGGGGCGCGGTGCGTTTCTGTTTCGTGAAAAGAACGGTGAGAACCCGGTACCGTTCCTGCCCGTCGAGTCCCAAGGGCGTAAAGAAGTTCTGCACATCGATGGCCAGCTCGTGCCGGCTCTGAACATCTGGCACCTGTCCGCCGATCAGCCGCTGTCCGGCGCGCAATACCGACAAAAACTCGCCGCCGCGTGCGCCAGTGAAATCACCGCTCTACTCAATGGTGGCCAGGAAGGTCGGGCAGGTTTCATAGAGAAGGACAAGGACTTGCGGGGCCTGCTGCCCGCGGACATCGCGATTCTTGTTCGCGACGGCAAAGAGGCCCAGGCCGTGCGTGGCGAACTGTCTGCACGCGGGGTGCGCAGCGTTTATCTGTCGGACAAGGATTCAGTGCTCGCCGCTCAAGAAGCCCACGACCTGCTGACCTGGCTCAAAGCCTGTGCCGAGCCGGACGTCGAACGGCCGCTGCGAGCCGCATTGGCCAGCATCACGCTGAACCTTTCCCTGGCGGAACTGGAGCGGCTGAATCAGGACGAACTGGCCTGGGAAGCGCGGGTCATGCAGTTCCGCAGTTATCGAGAGCTGTGGCGCAAGCAAGGCGTGCTGCCCATGTTGCGGCGTTTGCTGCATGACTTCCAGTTACCTCGGACGTTGATCGCCCGCAGCGACGGCGAACGCGTACTGACTAACTTGCTGCACCTGTCCGAGCTATTGCAACAGGCCGCTGCCGAACTTGATGGCGAGCAAGCGCTGATTCGTCATTTGTCCGAGCATCTGGCGTTGTCCGGTCAGGCCGGCGAAGAACAGATCCTGCGTCTGGAGAGCGATGAGCAACTGGTCAAGGTTGTGACCATTCACAAATCCAAGGGCCTTGAGTATCCCTTGGTGTTTCTGCCGTTCATTTGCTCGGCAAAACCTGTGGATGGCAGCCGATTGCCGCTGCATTACCACGATGCAAACGGCAAGGCTCAAGTGACGTTGAAGCCGACTGCCGAGTTGATCGCCCTGGCCGATGATGAGCGTTTGGCCGAGGATCTGCGTTTGCTCTATGTCGCCCTGACTCGGGCGCAACATGCCTGCTGGCTGGGTGTGACCGATCTCAAGCGTGGCAATAACAACAGCTCGGTGCTGCACCTTTCTGCGTTGGGTTACTTGCTCGGCGGCGGTGCCTCTCTGGCCGAGTCCGCAGGTTTGAAACGCTGGCTCGAAGACCTCCAGCAGGACTGCCCGGCACTTCTGTACGGTGATATGCCGCAAGCAACGGCCGAGCATTACCATCCGCCACGCAATGACGCGACGTTGCTTGCGCCGCTGATACCCAAGCGCAAGGCCAGTGAAAACTGGTGGATTGCTTCGTACAGTGCCTTGCGCATCGGCGACAGTCTGAGCGTGGGCAGTGACGAAGCCCCGGAGAACCCGCAGGCGCAAAAGCTCTTTGACGATGAACGTCTCGATCCGCAGGCGCCACGAGAAGTAGCCGTCGGTGGTGCCGATATCCATCGATTCCCCCGTGGTCCCAATCCCGGCACCTTTCTCCATGGTTTGCTCGAGTGGGCCGGCGATGAAGGTTTTTCCGCTGCACCACAAGTCGTGGAAGATGCCATTGCCCGCCGCTGCAATCGCCGGGGCTGGGAAGGCTGGATCAGCACCCTGAGCGATTGGCTGCAGCACTTGCTCAAGTCTTCATTGCACCTCGGTGGGGGGCAGCCTCCTGTCGTGTTAGAGCAGCTCATCCAATACCGTGTCGAGATGGAATTCTGGTTCGCCAGCCATAAAGTCGACGTGCTCAAACTGGATGAACTGGTGCGCCAATACACCCATAACGGCGTCGCCCGAGTGGCCGCTGAACCGGTCTTGCTCAACGGCATGTTCAAGGGCTTCATCGACTTGACGTTCGAACACGACGGGCGATATTACGTCGCCGACTACAAATCCAACTGGCTAGGGCCCGATGACGCGGCGTACACCGTTCAGGCCATGGAGCAGTCGATTCTCGACAATCGTTACGACCTGCAATACGTGTTGTACCTGTTGGCCCTGCATCGCCAGCTCAAGGCGCGGCTTGCCGACTACGATTACGACCGGCATGTCGGTGGCGCGCTGTACCTGTTCTTGCGCGGTACGCGGGCATCTACACAAGGCGTGTATTTCACCCGTCCGCCCAGGGAGCTGATCGAGCGTCTGGATCGACTCTTCCAGGGCAAGCCAGAACCCAAGGCCGAACCTGCCTGGGAACAGGGAGTATTACTATGAGCCGCACCTTCGCCGATTTGCTGCCCACGCCATTGGCAGCCGAAAGCCTGGTGGATCTGGCACCCCTGAGTCGCGCCGATGACTTGTTGCTTTTACTCTCGCGCTGGGTCGAACGCGGCTGGCTGCGGGCGCTGGACAAGGCCTTTGTGGCCTTCCTCCACGAGCTTGCCCCCGACGACGATCCGTTGGTGTTGCTCGCCGCCGCATTGACCAGTCATCAACTGGGTCACGGCCATGTCTGCCTGGATCTGTTCGAGACGCTCAAAGAGCCGGATTTCGCCCTGTCGCTGCCCCCGGAAGGCGATCTGCAAAGCGGCGCGATGGTGTTGCCGTCGCAACTGCTTGAAGCGCTGGATGGCGCCCATTGGTGCAAAGTTCTGGCTTCCAGCCGTCTGGTGGCTCTGGCGGTCGATGGTCGTGAGGCTGCGCAATCACGGCCCTTGGTGTTGTCGGGCAAGCGCCTGTACCTGCGCCGCTACTGGGTTTACGAAAGACGCATCGACAACGCCCTGCGCCTGCGCCTGGCTGAACACGAAACAACGCCGGATGACTTGCCCCAGCGACTCACTGGCTTATTCGGTCCAGCCAGCCCCGGCGAAGTGATCGACTGGCAGAAACTCGCCTGTGCCCTGGCTACCCGCAGTGCGTTCAGTATCGTCACCGGCGGCCCGGGGACCGGTAAAACCACCACGGTCGTGCGGTTGCTGGCATTGCTCCAGGCGCCAGCGGTGGAGGCCGGCAAACCGTTGCGAATCCGCCTTGCCGCACCCACCGGTAAAGCGGCGGCACGGCTGACGGAATCCATCAGCCAGCAAGTCCGGACGCTGGAGGTCGATGACAACGTAAGAAGCAAGATCCCCTCTGACGTGACGACCGTGCACCGCTTGCTTGGCAGTCGCCCCGGCACCCGGCACTTCCGTCACCATGCCGGTAATCGCTTGCCGCTGGATGTGCTGGTGGTGGACGAAGCCTCGATGATTGACCTGGAGATGATGGCCAACCTGCTCGACGCGATGCCGGCCCATGCCCGGCTGGTGTTGCTCGGTGACAAGGACCAACTGGCATCGGTGGAGGCCGGCGCCGTGCTCGGTGATTTGTGCCGCGACGCCGAGGCCGGTTGGTACAGCCCGCAAACGCGCCACTGGCTGGAGACGGTCAGTGGTGAACGCCTGGAAGCCAGCGGTTTGCAGGAAGACGCTGACGCAACTCATCCCCTGGCCCAGCAAGTGGTGATGCTGCGTCACTCTCGCCGGTTCGGTGAGGGCAGCGGCATTGGTCAGTTGGCGCGTTGGGTCAACCAGCAACAACCGGAAGAAGCCCGCACGTTGCTGGCTGCTCGAAGTCACGCCGACGTGTTTTCCCTGCCCCTCAAAGGTGAGCACGATCGGGCGCTGGAACACCTGCTGCTCGAAGGCCATGGCGACGGACCGCAAGGTTATCGCCACTACCTGAGTCTGCTGCGCAGCCAGCGGCCACCGCTCGACAGCTTGCTCGAAGACTCACGCTGGACCGATTGGGCGCGTCAGGTATTACAAGCTTTCGACGCCTTCCAGTTGTTGTGCGCGGTACGCAAAGGGCCGTGGGGCGTGGAGGGGTTGAATCAACGTGTGACCGCCGCGCTGCTCAAGGCTCGACTGATCGACAGCGACCAGCAGTGGTACGAAGGTCGACCGGTATTGATGACACGTAATGACTATGGCCTGGGGTTGATGAACGGTGACATCGGCATTGCCCTGAAACTGCCGGAGCGTGATGGGCCTGAGGCAGGGAAGCACGTGCTGCGTGTGGCGTTCCCGCGCAATGATGGCCAGGGTGGCGTGCGATTCGTTCTACCGAGTCGGCTCAACGATGTCGAAACGGTTTACGCCATGACCGTACACAAATCCCAGGGCTCGGAGTTTGCCCATACGGCGTTGATCCTGCCGGATGCCCTGAACCCTGTACTGACCAAGGAGTTGATCTACACCGGGATCACCCGGGCCAAGAACTGGTTCACCCTGATCGAACCTCGTGCCGGGGTGTTCGAGGAGGCGGTGCGGCGCAAGGTCAAGCGCTTGAGCGGGTTGATGCTGGAGTTGGAGGATGGGATTGATCCGAGCCATTGAAAGGGTGGCAGGCACGCCGGAAACTGTCCGAAGTGCCGTAGTGCACCGCCTCGCTGGGGGGTAAACGCTATGTTATCGTTGCGGCATTATTTCGTAACATCGAAGAGAATCCCTGCATGAAGGTGGCTGTCTGGACGACAGGGCGCGTGGTTGGCCGCAAGCAAGTGCTGCTCGCGGGGATTCTCTGTTTGCTGACCGGTGTTGTGTTCGCTCAATCGCAAACCCCGGTGAGCATGGCCGATCAACGCGCCAGATCGGTCACTCAAGTTGTCCTCGGGATTCTCAGTTACGCGCGCTGGCCTGTTGAGCCTGCACAACTGCGCCTGTGCGTGGTCGGCCCCACCGAATACACCGACGACCTGGTCAAGGGCACGACCCAGTCCACCGGCCGGCCCGTCACCGTGCGCCGGCTGTTGGCCGACAATCCGTCGATTGTCGGTGAATGCGATGCGGTGTACATCGGCAAGTTGACCGACGACGAGCGCCGCCAACTTTTTGCTTCGCTGACAGGACGCCCGGTGCTGAGCATCAGCGAAAGTGACGATCAATGCACCGTGGGCAGTCTTTTTTGCCTGAAGGTCACGGATGACCAGGTGTCTTTCGAGGTCAACCTCGACTCCGTCGCCCGCAGCGGCGTGCGCATTCACCCCAGCGTGCTGCAACTGTCCCGCCGCAAGCCGGCGGCGCCATGAGTCTATTCAAACTGGATAGTCGCCCAACCTTGCGCTCGGTCATTGGCCGCGGGCATTTGATCGTCGCCCTGGTAGCCGTGGCCATGGCCAGCCTCTCGCTGACCCTGCTGGGTGTGTTGGCGTTGCGGGTGTATGCCGACCACAATCTGCACCTGATCGCACGCTCGATCAATTACACAGTGGAAGCCGCGGTGGTGTTCAACGACAAAGCCGCAGCCACTGAGGCCCTGGCATTGATCGCCTCCACTGAAGAAGTCGCTGACGCCAGGGTGCTGGATGAAAAAGGCCGGTTACTGGCCCGCTGGCAACGACCGGAAAGCGGCTTGTTCTCCGATCTGGAATTGCAGATCGCCAAAGCCTTTCTGGAAAAACCCATCGACATGCCAATCGTTCATCAAGGTCGGGAAATCGGCAGCATTCAGCTCACCGGTCACGGTGGCAGCTTGATGCGCTTTCTGCTCAGTGGCCTGATGGGCATTATTCTGTGCACGGCCATCAGCGCCTGGGTCGCACTCTATCTGGCGCGCCGACAACTTCGCGGGATCACGGGGCCATTGCGCAGCCTCGCCACCGTGGCTCACGCGGCTCGCATTGATCGAGCCTTCGACCGTCGCGTGCCGCCCGCCGACATTGCCGAACTCGACAACCTGGGCAACGACTTCAATGCCTTGCTCGATGAACTCGAATCCTGGCAAACGCACCTGCAAAGCGAAAACGAAACCCTGGCGCACCAGGCCAGCCACGACAGCCTCACCGGATTGCCGAACCGGGCGTTTTTCGAAGGCCGATTGATTCGCGCGCTGCGCAATGCCCACAAGCTCAATGAGCGCGTGGCCGTGCTGTTTCTCGACAGCGATCGTTTCAAGGAAATCAATGACAGCTTCGGTCATGCCGCCGGTGACGCCGTGCTGGTTGCCGTCGCCAGCAGGGTTCGGGCGCAGTTGCGCGAAGAGGATCTGGTGGCGCGCCTGGGCGGCGACGAGTTTGCAGTGCTGCTGACGCCGCTGCACAAAACCGAAGACGCCGAGCGGATTGCTGACAAGATCCTCGCCAGCATGGAAGTCCCAATCCCGTTACCGGGTCATACCCAGGTCCTGACTTCACTCAGTATCGGTATTGCCGTGTACCCGGATCATGGTGCCACACCGGGCGCGTTGCTCAATGCTGCCGATGCGGCGATGTACCAGGCCAAGCGCCTTTCCCGCGGTGCACAGCACACGTCCGGGTCGGAGCACCCGATCGCCCACGTACACACCAGGAGCTAAATGGTCGTGTTCTCAATCACCCAGCGTTCCCTGCGATTTTTCGCAATCACCTTGTTCATGGCCGTCCTTGCATTGACCGGGTGCCAGACCGCACCGCAAAAGGGCCTGACCCCGGCGCAAATCACTGTACTCAAACAGCAAGGCTTCGAGCTGACGGATGAGGGCTGGGCGTTCGGTCTATCCGGCAAAGTGTTGTTTGGCAGTGACGACGACAGCCTGAACGCCGCCAGTACCGGGATCGTCCAACAGATCGGCAAGGCCTTGCTGGGTGTCGGCATCGAGCGAGTGCGGGTCGACGGCCACACCGATACCTCCGGCAAAGAGTCCTACAACGAACAGCTCTCCCTGCGTCGTGCGAAAAGCGTCGGCAAGGTGCTGACCACGGTGGGCATGAAAGAAGAAAACATCCAACTGCGCGGTCTTGGCAGCAGTCAGCCGGTGACGTCGAACGACAACGCCGCTGGCCGCACCGAAAACCGCCGGGTATCGATCGTGGTGAGCGCCGATTAGTCGGCGAACAGCATCTCCCGGCTTTCGCCCATCAACAGACTCTGATTCTGCTCAGTGACGGCGCGGATGTAATCCCACAACAGGGTGATCCGCTTGAGCTTGCGCAGGTCCTCGCGGCAGTACATCCAGAACTGCCGGGTGATGTTGATCTCTTCCGGCAACACCGGCAGCAAGCGCGGGTCCTGAGCCGCGAGGAAGCACGGCAGAATCGCCAATGACCGTCCTTGCTGCGCCGCCACGAATTGCGCGATCACGCTGGTGCTGCGCAAGTTGGCGCTGGCGCCGGGCAACACATTCGCCAGGTACAACAGCTCCGAGCTGAACGCCAGATCGTCGACATAACTGATGAATGAATGCTTGCCCAAGTCTGCCGGGCGGCGGATCGGTGGGTGCTTGTCCAGATAGTCCTGAGTCGCGTAGAGCTGCAGTTTGTAGTCGCAGAGTTTGCAGCACACGTAAGGACCATGCTCCGGGCGCTCCAGGGCGATGACGATGTCCGCCTCGCGCTTGGACAGGCTGATGAAGTGCGGCAGCGGCAAGATGTCCACCGAGATCGCCGGGTAGGCGTCGACGAAATGGCTCAGCTGCGGGGTGATGAAAAAACTGCCGAAGCCTTCGGTGCAACCCATGCGCACATGCCCGGACAAGGCCACGCCGGACCCCGAAACCTGTTCGCAGGCCATGTGCAGCGTACTTTCAATCGATTCCGCGTAACCGAGCAATCGCTGACCTTCGGCGGTCAGGACAAAACCGCTGGTCCGGGACTTCTCGAACAGCAGCGTACCCAATGCCGCTTCCAACGAACTGATGCGCCGCGACACGGTGGTGTAGTCCACCGCCAGGCGCTTGGCCGCAGTGCTGGCCTTGCGGGTGCGGGCGACTTCGAGGAAAAACTTGAGGTCATCCCAGTTCAGCGAGCCTAAGGACGTGATGTTTTTTTGCATGATGGACCGGCTTTTATGTGCGTTCTTATTAGAAGTTTGCACATCTATACTCCAAAAACAGTCCGACAACCAATTCGCGACACACGCCTCATCTCAAGGCGACGTATCCGCCTTGGCTCCCTGCATAACAATAAGTATTGGAGACCAGCATGAACGCATCGCTCACGCCCAACGAAACCACTGTCCAGACCGTCAAGTTGTTGATCAACGGCGAGTGGGTCGAGTCCCAGACCACCGAGTGGCACGACATCGTCAACCCGGCGACCCAGCAAGTGCTGGCCAAGGTTCCGTTCGCCACCGCGCAGGAAGTGGACGCCGCAATCAGCGCTGCCCATCGCGCCTTCCAGACCTGGAAGCTGACGCCGATCGGCGCGCGGATGCGCATCATGCTCAAGCTCCAGGCGTTGATTCGCGAACACTCCAAACGCATCGCCGTGGTCCTGAGTGCCGAACAGGGCAAAACCATCGCCGACGCTGAGGGCGACATCTTTCGCGGCCTGGAAGTGGTCGAGCACGCTTGCTCCATCGGCAGCCTGCAAATGGGTGAGTTTGCCGAGAACGTCGCCGGTGGCGTCGATACTTACACCCTGCGTCAGCCAATCGGCGTCTGCGCCGGCATCACCCCGTTCAACTTCCCGGCGATGATTCCGCTGTGGATGTTCCCGATGGCGATCGCCTGCGGCAACACCTTTGTGCTCAAGCCGTCCGAACAGGACCCGATGTCGACCATGCTACTGGTGGAACTGGCGATCGAGGCCGGCGTTCCGGCGGGCGTGCTCAACGTGGTTCATGGCGGCAAGGACGTGGTGGACGCGCTCTGCACCCACAAGGACATCAAGGCTGTTTCCTTCGTTGGTTCGACTGCGGTCGGTACTCACGTCTACGACCTGGCCGGCAAACACGGCAAGCGCGTGCAATCGATGATGGGCGCGAAGAACCACGCCGTGGTGCTGCCGGATGCCAATCGCGTACAAGCGCTGAACGCGCTGGTCGGTGCTGGTTTCGGTGCCGCAGGCCAACGTTGCATGGCCACTTCGGTGGTGGTGTTGGTGGGCGCGGCCAAACAATGGTTGCCGGACCTGAAAGCGCTGGCGCAAAAACTCACGGTGAATGCCGGCAGCGAGCCGGGCACTGACGTTGGCCCGGTGATCTCGAAAAAAGCCAAACAGCGGATTCTCGATCTGATTGAAAGCGGCATCAAGGAAGGCGCCAAGCTGGAGCTCGATGGTCGCGACGTGACCGTTCCAGGCTTCGAAAAGGGCAACTTTGTCGGCCCGACCCTGTTCTCCGGCGTGACGCCCGAGATGCAAATCTACACCCAGGAAATCTTCGGCCCGGTGCTGGTGGTCCTGGAAGTCGACACCCTCGATGAGGCCATCGCGCTGGTCAACGCCAACCCGTTCGGCAACGGCACTGGCCTGTTCACTCAGAGCGGTGCAGCGGCGCGTAAATTCCAGACTGAAATCGACGTCGGCCAGGTTGGCATCAACATTCCGATTCCGGTGCCGGTCCCGTTCTTCAGCTTCACCGGTTCGCGCGGCTCCAAACTGGGCGACCTCGGTCCGTATGGCAAGCAAGTGGTGCAGTTCTACACTCAGACCAAGACGGTCACCAGTCGCTGGTTCGATGACGACAGCGTCAACGACGGTGTGAACACCACCATCAACTTGCGTTAAGGGGCGGGACATGAAAATCGCTTTTATCGGTCTCGGCAACATGGGCGCGCCGATGGCGCGCAACCTGATCAAGGCTGGCCACGCACTGAGCCTGGTGGACCTGAACAAAACCGTTCTGGCCGAGCTGGAACAACTGGGCGGCAGCATCAGCGCTTCGGCCCGAGAAGCGGCAAAAGGTGCGGAACTGGTGATCACCATGCTGCCCGCCGCTGTGCATGTGCGCAGCGTCTGGCTGGGTGAGGAAGGCGTGCTCGCCGGTATCGGCAAGGGCGTGCCGGCCGTGGATTGCAGCACCATCGATCCGCAGACGGCGCGAGATGTGGCGGCTGCTGCGGCCAAGCAAGGTGTGGCCATGGCCGATGCGCCTGTCTCTGGCGGTACGGGCGGTGCAGCGGCCGGGACGCTGACTTTCATGGTCGGCGCCACCCCTGAACTGTTCGCCACCCTGCAACCGGTGCTGGCGCAGATGGGCCGCAACATCGTTCATTGCGGTGAAGTCGGCACCGGGCAAATCGCCAAGATCTGCAACAACCTGCTGCTGGCGATCTCCATGGTCGGCGTCAGTGAAGCGATGGCGCTGGGCGATGCCCTCGGGATCGACACCACCGTGCTGGCCGGGATCATCAACAGTTCCACCGGGCGTTGCTGGAGTTCGGAGATGTACAACCCGTGGCCGGGCATCGTCGAAACGGCACCGGCCTCGCGCGGTTATACCGGTGGTTTCGGTGCCGAACTGATGCTCAAGGATCTGGGGCTGGCGACTGAGGCGGCACGTCAGGCACACCAACCGGTGATGCTCGGCGCGGTGGCCCAGCAGTTGTATCAGGCGATGAGCCAGCGTGGGGAGGGTGGTAAAGACTTCTCGGCGATCATCAACAGCTATCGCAAACCTCAGTAAGCAGTTTTTCTGAGGCGAATGGTAGAAGCTTTTGTGGCGAGGGAGCTTGCTCCCGCTGGTTCGCGAAGCGGACCCAGGTTCAGCGAATGCTGTGCTTCAGAAAAGACCGCATTTGCTGATTTTGCGGCTGCTTCGCAACCGAGCGGGAGCAAGCTCCCTCGCCACAGGTTATGCGTATTTACCGGGAGACCATGTCGGGTGGTCTCCCGGTTTTTTGCATCAGGCAAACACGAAATACTTACGCACGGTTTCAACCACTTCCCACGTGCCTTTCATCCCCGGCTCGATGACGAAAATATCACCGGCCCGCAGATGGATCGGCTCTTTGCCTTCCGGGGTGATGATGCAATACCCCTCGCGGAAATCGCAGTATTCCCACTTCACGTATTCCACATACCACTTGCCCGGCGTGCAGATCCAGGTACCCATGATCTTGCTGCCGTCTTCGCTGGTGTAGGCGTTGAGGTTGACGGTGTGCGGGTCGCCTTCGAGTTTTTCCCATTTGCAGGCATCGAGCACCGGCAGCGGGTGGGTGTCGCGAAGAACGGTAATAGGTGCGGTCATGTGGACTCCGGGCAGCGGGTTCAAGAACTGAAGTCGCACCCTATAGCGCCCCGCACTCGGTCAGTTGTCTGTGCTCGACACTCAGTTACCCAGAAGCGCTGTGCCGGTTTGCACGGATTGGTTCGTAATCCCTCAACACGCATTGTTTAACGGCTGCGCTGATATAGAACAATGGTTATGAAGTTATAACTCTTTTCTTATCCGGTTTTAATTACTTGTACGTCTGTGCTGTCAGTCGGAAGTTATGACTTCCAGACTTCTTCCTGTTTATCCCGCGATACAGTGCGCGCCCCATACTACGCAGTCTTTGTTAAGTAAATATGTCGATTGGTGCGGGTTGCTTCGCACCAACTGAGTGCCGTGCGCAGGCCCCTCCGTGCGGCGGTCTCTAGTTGTAAAAAAACTTTAAATAGTTCGTTGACTCTCCCCTTAAGGGCAGAGTTTAGATTTCCGCCGTGTGAGAAGTTGCTGTGGGAATAGTTACTTCTCACTTACGGAATTCATGAAGCAATCACGATATAGGGAGATAGAGATGAACAATCCATTGGAATTGGAAAACGTCATTGCCAGCACCCGCGAGATCCTCGCGCAACTGTTGGTGATGAGCGCCGAGGATATCGATGAGAACAGCAGCATCGTCGAGGACCTCAGCGCCGATTCACTGGACATCGTCGACCTGAGCTTTCAACTGGGTCGTCAGTATGGCTGCACCTTGCCCAAAACCAGTGTGCTGGATCACGCCGTCGCTGTTTGCGGCGACGCCAGCGAGTTCCTGGTCAGCGGTCGCATCACCGAGAACGGCAAGGCCTTGCTTGAACAGAGTCTGAGCGCCTACTCCCCGGATCAACTCAAGGCCGGTATGCAACCGGCGCAAGTGTTTGCCGCCACCACCGTGCGCAACTGGGCGCAACAGTGCCGCAACCTCTTCAACTACCTGCCGAAAAGCTGCCCCGATTGCGGCGCTCATCAGGCCGTGCTGAACGAACGTCAGCAAGTGGTCTGTGGCGCTTGCAGTGCGCGGCTGGTGCCGGCCGACGGCGACGAGGTTTCACGCCGACTGGTGGAGCAATTTTTGGCCACTCACGTCAAAGAGACGGTGTAGGAGTTCTCATGCGGGCACGAGAAGTCTATGTGACCGGTTTCGGTCTGGTGGCGCCCATGGCACTGGACGCCGCCACGTTGTTCGAGCGGATCTGCCAGAAGCAGTCCTGTGTTCGCGAACATCCACGGTTCAAGGCATTGGGCTTCAACAACAGCGCGGCCGGGTTTATCGACGACGGTCAGTGGCAGCAGATTGCCGCAGGTTTCGGCGGCAATGCCGCGCTGCATCCGCGTCAAAGCGTGCTGGCTGAATTTGTCGCCCAGCAAGCCACGCAGCACGCCGGCCTGACCCCGGCAGACTTTGCTCATGCCCGCAGCGGATTGTTCCTGGGGGCCAACAAGTACTGCGTAGACAGTCACGATCTGCACCGGGCCAGTCGCTGCATGGATGAGGCGGGGCGCGTCGATCTGGATCGACTGCTGGATAGCCCGACGGCGTCGAGCGCGGTCTTCGGGCGTCGGGTCGATCAGCAGACCCTGCACCTGGCCGAGCGGCTCGGTATCCGCGATCACATTTCGACCCACTCCGATGCCTGCGCCGCCGGCACCATGGCGATTGGCAGCGCCTATCGGGCGATCGAGCGCGGCGAAATCGACCTGGCCATTTGCGGCGCAGTCGAACTGATGGCCAACGAGTTGCCGTATTACATGTTCAACAGCCTTGGCGCGCTGTGCCAAGCCGACCTGCCAGCGAGCGAGCAGAGCCGACCGTTCATGCCGGACCGCTGCGGCTTCGTGATCAGCGAGGGCGCGGCCATGGTTATTCTCGAATCCGCCGAGCATGCCCAGCGTCGCAAAGCCACGCCGTTGGGGCGTGTGCTGGGTTACGCGAATGTGTGCGAGGCACAAAAAATGACCTCCAGCAGCCGGGATGGCAGCAAATACGAGGAATGCATGGAAGCCGCAATCGAAGACGCCGGGCTGCTCAGCAGCGCCGTGCAACACGTCAACACCCACGGCACGTCCACCCAGGCCAATGACAGTTGCGAAGCCCTGGCCTTGCAGCGGGTGTTCGGCGAGTGCCAGGAACACGTGACGTTTACTGCCAACAAATCGGCCATCGGTCATTCCCTGGCGGGCAGCGGCGCGATTGAAGCGGTGCTGTCGCTGATCAGCCTGCGGGACGGCGTGCTGTTGCCGACCCTTAATTACGATCACGATCGCGCCGAATACCCCTCGCTGACATTTCTCAGCGAACCAATGCGCCAGTCGGTCAACGTGGTGATGTCCAACTCATTCGGTTTCGGCGGAGTCAACAGCTCGCTGGTTCTAGGGAGGGCATGACATGAGCATTGCCGTTTACATCCATTCGGCGGCCGTATTGAACGCCGCCGGCAGCGAATGTGCCGACCTGCTCGGAACGCCACCTTCGCCGCAACCGTTGGCATTCGACGCGACGCGACGGGCTTACCCGCTGCCGATACCGCGTCTGGCCAGTGATCTGTTCGACCGCAAGATCCAACGCAGCGTCGAACCACAAGGCCTGCGCCTGTTGCATTGCGTGGCGC
Organism: Pseudomonas sp. LBUM1663; assembly: GCF_059695905.1. NCBI lineage: Bacteria > Pseudomonadati > Pseudomonadota > Gammaproteobacteria > Pseudomonadales > Pseudomonadaceae > Pseudomonas > Pseudomonas sp. LBUM1663. The sequence goes on from NZ_CP166792.1 coordinate 794,474, forward strand.
GCCTGGCGCCCGCGCTGGCGGCCCTGAATCTGCCGCCGGCACGGATCGCCCTCACGGCGGCCATTCCTGAGGTCGATGCGCCAAGCCCTTGCTGGGACGCGGTGCAAGCGATCGGTGAGCAACCGCAAAAGCCTCTGGCGCAACTGTTGGCCAACACGCCGCCGCTGCATGCCCTGACGCTGCTCAACAGCAGCGTGATGGCCTACGCGGCCGAAGCGTTGCAATGCCACGGGCCGATGGGCGGGTTCTGTTCCCAGGACAACGCCGGGCTCGATGCCCTGATCGAAGCGTGCCAGCAGATTGTCGAGCAACGCGCCGACGCCGCGCTGGTCGTCAGTAGCAGCCCGAACCTGACGCCGGCCCTGTATCTGCGTGAACCCCATCAGGCCGGCGAGGTGATGTATGGCGAGGGTGCCGCGGCGCTGCTGCTCGGCTTGGTGCCTGAGCCCGACACTCCGATCGCCTTGCGCATCGCCGGGTTCGCCCGGGGTTACAGCGCTGATCCCCAACGTGGCGCTGCGGTTGGCCGGCGGGTGATCGACCAGGCGCTGAACCTGGAAAAACTGCGCCTCGGTGACGTCGGGCAGATCGTCGCCAATCCCGAGGATGCGCAATTGATGAGCCTGATCGCCGACCACCCACGGGACGTTCGCAGCGCTCGGACCGTGACCGGCGACCTTGGCGCCAGTGGCTTGCTGACCGAGATCGCGCTGGCCTTGCACCACACCCACACCGCCTCGGCGAGACCGGGCTACACGCTGCTTGTCAGCCATAGCCGCGCCGGTCATTGGGGCGCCTTGCTCCTGGCCAGCGAAACCATGGAGGAGCACCCATGAGTGCGACACGGATTGTGATTACCGGCATGGGGGCCGTGACCGGCTTCGGTTTCGAATGGCAGACCCTCTGGGAAAAAATGCTCGGCGCCGAACATTGTGTGCGCCCATGGCAACCTGACGGAGTGGAGGACGGCACGTTCCCGGTGCGCTACGCCGCTGCCGTGGACATGAGTCTGTTGCCCGAGGCCCTGCAGGACCATCCGGCCTGGACCGTTGCATTGGAAAAACGCAGTCGCTTTGGCTGGGTGGCCGCCACCCAGGCGGTGAACGACAGCGGACTTGCGCCTGAGCAGCTGCGTGACGCCGCCGTGCTTTGCGCCTCGGGTGCGCCCCAACACATGCTGGCCGACATGCTGTTGACCCAGTCGCCGGATGGACACGCCCCGGGCTGGCAACACCTGATACCCCGTGCCGGACAGGTCAATGCTGAAGGCTCGCTACGTCAGAGTAATGATCGACTGGCGCGGGTGATTGCCGACGGCTTGGGTTGCGAAGGCCCGGTGATCAATATCAGCAGCGCATGCGCCGGAGCCTCCCAGGCCATCGGCAATGCCTTTCAGATGATTCGTCGCGGTGAAGTGAACGTGGCGATTGCCGGTGGCGCTGATTCGGTGCTGAACCTCGACACCATGGCCGCGCTGTACCTGCTCGGCGCGGCATCGAGCGAACAGCGCTGGGGCGTTGATCTGTGCCGGCCGTTCGACCGTGATCGCAGTGGCCTGATCGCCGGCGAGGGCGGTGGTTTCGTGGTACTGGAAAGCCTTGAACATGCACTGGCGCGAGGGGCGACGCCGTATGCCGAAGTGCTTGGCTTCGGCAGCAGCCTGGACGCCTACAAGGTCACTGCCCCGCAACCCGAAGGCCGGGGCGCGGCGCTGGCGATGCAAGCCGCGCTGGACGACGCCGGCCTGCGTGCGCAACAGATCGATCTGATCAACGCCCACGGCACTTCGACGCCGCTCAACGACGTCGCCGAAACCCTGGCGATCAAAAGTGTGTTCGCCGAGCACAAGCACTACCGGTCCCTGGCCGTCAGTGCCAACAAGTCGCAATTCGGGCACTTGATTGCCGCCGCCGGTGCGCCGGAATGCATGGTCACGGCCCTGGCATGCCTGAACGATCTGGTCACGCCGACCGTGAACCTGCATGAGCTCGATGAGCAGTGCGACCTGGATTATTGCGCCGGGCAAGCGGTCAGCCGCCGGGTGGATTTTGCCTTGAGCAACTCCTTCGGCTTTGGTGGCCTGAACACCTCGCTGGCCCTTGGCAAATATCGGGAGCACACACAATGACGGGCGCTACTGTGCGCATTGCGATCGCCGGCAGCGGTTGCGTATTACCCAGCGGCTGGGGCGTGCAACGCTTCTGGTCGGCGGCCAGTGAAGCCCGCAGCGGCATCGCCGTGCTGCAATCGAAAGTGTTCCACAGTGAGCGCGTGACGGCCTTCGGGCATGTCAGTGATGAAGACCATCAAACCAGTCGCCAGGACGTGGCCCAGAACCTCCAGCGTTACTGCCCGCCGCCCGTGATCTGGGGTGTCAGCGCGGTGCGTCAAGCCTTGGCCGAAGCCGGGCTTGAACCGGGCAATGACGGTCTGCGCTACGGCCTCTATTGCTGTCAGGGCGGTTACACCCATCCTTCGTTGGCGGCCTATGGCGAGTTGCTGCACGAGTGCCGCGATGAGTCCGGTGCCGACATGCGGCGCCTCGCTCAGCGGGTGTTGCAGGAGCGCGCGCTCGACCCGTTCCTGGTGCTCAAAAGCCTGAGTAACGGCTTGCTCGGAATTGTCAGCCTGGCGCTGAAACTGGAATGCGAGTGCAACGCTTACATGCAAGGCGTGGCTGGCAACCTGGCGGCGTTGCGCGAGGCGTGCGCAGCGTTGCAAAGCGGTCGTGTCGATGCGGCGATTGTGGTCGGCGCCGGCAGTGAACTCGACCCGTTGGCGCTGGCCGCGCTGGCCGAGGCCGGCGTGATCAGCACCGACGGTTCCCAGACCCTGCGTGCATTCGATCGCCAAGGCACGGGCGGGGTTGCCGGTGAAGGGGCGGCGGCGCTGATTCTGCGCCGGATGGACGATCTGCCGGATGGTCCGCAGACATGTCTGTCGGCACTCTTCGCCCATCCGCAGCTGGGGTCGTTGAACCTGCCGGACAAGCAGGTCGATTTGCTGGTCAGCAGCGCCAGCGGCGATCCGCAAAAAGACGCCGACCTGGCCCGCACGCTGGCCCGCGCCGGTGCCGCGCACATCACCAGTAGCGTGCCGGTGACCGGCATTCTCAGCGGTGCGCCGAGCCTGGTCGACCTGATCCTGGCCCGCAATGCTCTGCATGCCCAGCGTGTGCCGCCGATCATCGGATTACAGCAGTCGGTGGACCCGCACCTGCCATTTGTGGTCGGTGAGGCACGGGACGCGGTGCTGCACGACTGCCTGATTGTCAACCGCGACGACAACGGTTTCAGCGCCTGTTACCAGCTCGACTATCAGGCGACCGACTAGCCGTTTGAGCGCATTGAATCGCCTCTACTTTTCTGATCAAGGGATATGACTGTCATGGATTACCGCGATTACGTTCGACCAAAATTTGTTGAACTGATGCAGGCCCTGGGCCTGGAATGCCAGTTCCACCGAGCATTGGGCAGCAAGCTGTTTTACCGCGACAAACAGGGTGTCGAGGTGACCGTCACCGACTTTCTCGGCGGTTACGGCGCTGCGTTGTTTGGCCACAATGACCCGCAGTTCGTCGATCAACTCTGCGGTCTGTTGCGCGCCGATGTGCCGTTCAATGCGCAGATGTCCGTGCGCAGTACAGCCGGTCTGTTGGGGCGCGAACTCAGCGAAGCGTTCAACCGTGAGCTGAACAACAGCGAGCGCTACATTTCGACCTTCTCAAACAGTGGCGCCGAGTCGGTGGAAATCGCCGTCAAGCACGCCGAATATCGCCGCCAGAAAACCTTGCAGAAGCAGTTCGACGAGCGGGATTTTGCCCTCGCCAACCTGACCGCAAGCGAAAAGGCCTATGTCGAACTGGACGTCGACGACCTTGACCTGCCCGCCGGGTTGTTGCCGGAAACCCTGTCTTACGTGACCGTGCGCCAAGTGGTGGAAGCGGTGCGTCAACACAACCTTGCGCAGTTGCATGTCGAGCCTGTATTCGTCGCGCTGCGCGGCAGCTTCCACGGCAAACTGGTGAACACCGTCCAGCTGACCTACGGCAAACAGTACCGCCAGCCATTCGCCCGTTTTGGTCTCAACGTCGAATTCATCGATCCCCAACAACCCCAGCAACTCCAGGACTTGCCGGCCCGTCACACGCGACATTGGCTGAATCTGGAGTGGAACGGCGAGACCTTGCAGGTACGCCGTGAAGCCTTCAGTGCGATCACGGCGGTGTTGCTGGAGCCGATCCAGGGCGAAGGTGGCATCAACGAGTTCACCAGCGAGTTCTACCTGGGCCTACGTCGCTTGTGCAACGAGCAGCAATGCCCGCTGATCATCGACGAAGTGCAATCGGGTTTCGGCCGCACCGGCACGTTGCTCGGCGCCAGTCATTTCAACTTGCAGGGCGATTACTACTGCCTGTCCAAAGCGCTGGGTGGTGGCCTGATGAAAATTGCCGCGACCATCATCCGCGCCAGTCACTACGAAACCGATTTCAGCTACATCCACAGTTCGACCTTCGCCGAAGACGATGCCTCGTGCCATATAGCCCTGTCGGCGTTGCGCCGCTTGTTTGCGAACGATAGCGCGATGCTCAAGGACGTGAATAAAAAAGGCGAATACCTCAAGTCGTCGTTGCTCGAGCTCAAAGCCGCGTACCCGGACGTGATTGCCGATGTGCGTGGTCGCGGCTTGTTGCTGGGGTTCGAACTGCGCGACCTGACCGGCACCAGTTCGCTGGTCCAGGCATCGGCACAGTACAACGATGCGCTGGGTTACATCATCGCCGGCTACCTGCTGCAATTCGAATCGCTGCGGGTCGCGCCGTCGGGCAGCAACGCCAACGTGATTCGCCTGGAGCCACCGGTGTGCATCACCTTCGAGGAAATCGACGGCTTGATCGGCTCGTTGCAAAAGGTCTGCGACATGCTGCGTCGCCGCGATGCCTTCCCGCTGGCGGCCGGGGTGTGCGCCGACAGCATCCGCGAAGTACCGGCCCGTGAGGTCAGCTTCAAGGAGCCTGAAGACCTCCCCAAGACTGACGGCAGTGTCCGCGTGGTGGCGCGCGTGGCGTTCATCAATCACCTGATCGATTCGGACATGCTCAGTGATGTCGACCCGTCGCTGTCCACCCTCAGCGCCGATCAGAAGCGCGAGTTCATCAAGCGCATGGCTCCCGAGCGGCGTGCTGCCCCCATCGGCCCGGTGCTGATTCGCTCGAAACTCGGCACCGCCGTGGAGTTCACCTTGTACCCGTTATGCATGGACTCCGATGCCATGGCCGCGTACATCGCCAGTGGTGACCTGGACACCATCCGCGACGAAGTCGGCAATCGCATCCGTGATGCCCGGGCCGATGGCTACAGCGTGGCCGGCCTGGGGATGTACACCTCGATTGTCACCAACAACTGTCAGGCGCTGAAAATCCCCGACATGGCGCTGACTTCCGGCAACGCGCTGACCATCGGCATGGGCCTGGAAGCGATCGAGCAGGGCTGCAAACAGCAAGGCCTGGAACTGGGCGAACAGACGGCGGCGGTGGTCGGCGCGGCCGGCAACATTGCTTCGACTTACGCCTCGTTGCTGTCCACCAGTGTCGAGCACCTGATCCTGATCGGTAGCGGTCGCGACGGCTCACTGCGGCGCTTGGAGAAGACCGCCCAGCTGATTTACGCCGAGGCCGCCCGCGCGATTCTCAAGGGTGTCGCCGAGCATGACCGCCTCGCCAGCCGCTTGCAGAAACTCGACGGCATCGACGCGTTGTTACAGGTCCATGGTGCTGGCGCAGACCTCGGTTTGCGCGTGCAGCGCCTGGTCGAAGAGCGCTTGGGCGCGAATGCATTCATCACCGTCAGCAATGACCTCGATGTGCTGAAACAGGCGCGCATCGTGCTCTGTGCGGCGAACGCTCCTCAACCGTTTCTCGGTGCCGGACACTTCGCCGAAAACAGCGTGATCTGCGACATCGCGGTGCCGCTGAACGTCGATCAGAACCTCTCCAGCCAACGGCCCGACGTGCTCTACATGCACGGCGGAATTGTCCAGACCCCGCTGGGCGATGGCCTGATCCGCAACGTGCGCGCCTACCTCAAGGAAGGTCAGCTGTACGCCTGTATGGCGGAGTCGGTGTTGATGGGCTTGTCCGGGATGAAACAGCACTACTCCTACGGCGATATCAGCCGCGAGCAGGTGCAGCAGATTCGTGCCCTGGCCGCGACCCACGGCTTCAGCCTCGCGCAATTCAAGACTGACAACTCACTCTAAGGAACGGTCATGCCGAATAAAGTAGCAGTGGTGACCGGTGGCAGTCGTGGCATCGGCCGGGCAATTGTCCTGGCCCTGGCCGGCGCGGGCTATCAGATCGCGTTCAGTTATGTGCGCGACGAAGTGGCCGCCATGTCGTTACGTGACGAGGTCCAGGCATTGGGCCTCGACTGTCTGGCGCTGCAATGCGATGTCAGCAGCGGTGACAGCATCAAGGGCTTTTTCGAACGGGTCGACCAGCATTTCCAGCGCGTCGATCTGCTGGTCAACAACGCTGGTATCACCCGTGACGGGTTGCTGGCGACGATGCCGAGCCGCGACATCATCGAGGTGATCCAGACCAACCTGATCGGCACCTTGCTCTGCTGTCAGCAAGTGGTGCCGGGCATGATGCGCCAGCGCAGCGGTTGCATCGTCAACATCAGCTCGGTGGCGGCGCAGAAACCCGGCAAGGGGCAAAGCAACTATGCCGCGGCCAAGGGCGGCGTCGAAGCGCTGACCCGTGCCCTGGCGGTGGAATTGGCGCCGCGCAACATTCGGGTGAATGCGGTGGCCCCCGGCATCGTCAACACCGAAATGAGCACGGCACTGATTGGCAGTCAGGAACAGGAAATCCAGTCGCGGTTGCTGATCAAGCGTTACGCCGAACCCCACGAGATTGCCGAGGCGGTGCTGTACATCGCTGATCGCGGTTTGTACCTGACGGGTGAGGTCTTGCCGGTCAACGGCGGGTTGAAAATGCCATGAGCCAGACCATTCTGATTACCGGTGCCGCCAAGGGCATCGGCCGGGCGGTCGCGGAGAATTTTGCCGCCGACGCCAGTCACCGCTTGATCCTGCTGGACCTGGATTTGCCGGAACTGCAACGCTGGGTCGACGAGCAACACGGGCAGATCAAGGCCCGGGTCGAAACCCACGCGGCCAACATTGCCGACCTGCCGGGCATGGAAGCGTTCTTCAAAATGCTCGCCAAGCACGTGGATTACGTTGACGTGCTGGTCAACAGCGCCGGCATCTGCAACGAGAATGAACCGGAAGATTTGCACAACTGGCACAAGGTGATTTCGGTCAACCTCAACGGTACGTTCTACGTCACTTCGTTGTGCCTGCCGTTGATGCCGGATCGCGGGAGGATCATCAACATGTCGTCGATCCTCGGCCGCGCCGGCAAGGTCCGCAACACCGCGTACTGCGCTTCCAAGCACGGCATCGTTGGCATGACCAAAGCCCTGGCGATGGACTTGGCGCCACGGCTGATCACCGTCAACGCGATTCTCCCCGCATGGATCGATACGCCCATGCTTCAAGGTGAACTGGCGGCGCAAGCGGCGATTGCCGGGCTGACCCAGGAACAGATCCTGCGCAACGCCAAGAAGAAATTGCCGATGCGCCGCTTCATTCAAAGCGAAGAAGTCGCGGCGATGGTGCGTTACCTGGCCAGCCCCGAAGCGGGCGGGGTAACCGCCCAGAGTCTGGTGATCGACGGCGGTGTCGGGTTGGGAATGTAGCCATGCAGGGATTACACATCAGCCGCACTGCGTGGGCGGTTTTGGCGTGCATGGCCGCGCAACCGGCGTTGGCTGAATTGACGGTCGAGGACTTCAAGCCGGATTACGCCGACGCCGAAGTCGGCGTGGCCACCGCGTTGCGCTTGCACGGTGACGACCAGGTCACCCAGAAAGCCGTGTATTTCAAGGCCAACCTGGAAGACAACTGGGACGGTGGTTACTACAAGGCCAAGGGCCGGGTGCGTTACGACGCCCGCTACGACGGCAACAATCCGTACAGCGAACGGGCGCGGGACAAATACCGCTTCGACGCTGACTGGCGGCATCTGTACTGGGGCCAGTCGGTGGGCGACGGCGAGGTGACTGTCGGCTGGCAGCAAGTGGTCTGGGGCCGTGCCGATGAGTTGCGGGTGCTCGATCAGATCAACCCGGTGGACTATCGCGATGGCCTGACTCCGCTACTGGAAGACAGCCGGATCGCGGTGCCCATGGTGCGGTTTGCGCAACCGGTGGGCGAGTGGGAACTGGAGGCGCTGTGGATCACCGACTTTGTGAAAAACCAGCCGCCGGTGGCGGGCAGCGAGTTCGATGCGCCGCTGTTTGCCGTACCGGATCCGCAATACTTTCTGCTGGATTCCAAGCCCGGCTACGACGGTGACAAGGGCTTTTCGTATGGCTTGAGCGCCAACGGCCGGATCGGTTCGGTGGACACCAGTTTCGTCGCACTGAACGCCCGTCAACAGGACCCGGTGTACGCCGTCGAAGGCCTGGCCGATGACGGTCGCACTCGGCTGGAGCGCCAGTTCCCCCGTTACACCATGGGCGGCGCGGGGCTGGCGATCGACGCCGGTCACAGCATTGTGGTGCGCAGCGAAATTGCCTGGTTCGACAACTGGCGGGTGACCAATCCGACCCGTGCCTACGGCGCCGACAGTACGCCGATGGTCAAGTCGTTGCTGGGCGTCGATTACCTGCTGCGCGACTGGCTGATTTCCCTGCAATGGCAGCAACAGCAATTGCTCGACTGGCAGGACGGCATGCTGCAAGACAAGCGCGAGCACCTGTTCACCCTGTCGGCCGAAGGCACTCATTGGCAGGACCGCCTCAAGAGCCGGCTGGTGGTCGCCGCCTCGCCACCGTTCAAAGACGACGCACTGTTGCAAGGCATCTTCACTTACAAACCAGTGGACTGGATCAAGCTCGGGCTGGAAGTGGATGTGTTCTTCGGCAAACCCGACAAACCCTTCGGCGAGTACGACAACCGCGACCAAGTGCGGCTGTCCGCCGGTTACCTGTTTTAACCCCATGACGCCTGCGTGCCCCTGGCGCATGGGCTCGACCATATTCATCTGACGAAAAGGGAAGTTCCCATGTTGCCGCTATTCAAAAGTCTCACCGCTGCCGCACTGATCCTGAGCGGCGCTTGCGCCACCGCCGCCGACGGCCAGAATGCCGATGAAATCATCCGCCAGGTGCGGGATCGCAACGACGGCAAAAGCTTCATGTCCCAGGTGTCGCTGATCCTCCACGACAAGAAGGGCAATACCCGGGTTCGCGAGTTCACCTACTTGCAAAAGGATTACCCGGACAGCGACAAATTCAGCATGTATTTCTCCGCCCCCACCGACGTGCGCGACGTGGCCTTTCATATCGAAAACCCCCACGAAACCCTGGGCCAGGAAGACAGCCAGTGGATGTACTTGCCGGTCAGCCGCCAGACGCGGCGGATCTCCACCACCGACAAACGCGGCTCGTTCATGGGCAGCGAGTACTCCTACGCCGACCTCGACAAGATCCGGGTCAAGGATTACACCCAGACGCTGGTCGGCGAAGAGCAGGTCAAGGGCCGCGACTGCTACGTGATCGAGCGTGAGCCGGCGTCGCCCGAGGTGCTGGCCAAGACCGGCTACAACAAACTGAAAGTGTGGATCGACAAGCAGAATTTCCTGGTCATGCGTCAGGACTTCTTCGACGTCAAAGGCGTGCTGGTCAAGCAGATGCGCACGCAAAAGGTCGACACCATCGACGCGATCGACAGCATCGTGCTGAGCGAGACCGAACACTTCATCGACGGCACGCGTTCAGAGATGCGCTTCAACCACCTGCAATACAACGTGCAACTGGAAGACCGTTTGTTCACCCAGACCGCCATCAAGCGCGGGCTGAAAACCGGCGACGTGCCGGACTTTGCCGTGTCTGCCCGCTAAGCGCCGACCCCGACGACCCTGGAACGCATGCTCATGGAAAGATACCTGAACTTCGTCGAGCGCTATGCGCGGGCGATCGTTTTCCTGCTGGTGGTGGTCACGGCGTATTTCACCTATACGCTGGGCTCGCTGATCTCCGACACCAACCCTTATCTGCTCAAGGAAACCCATCCTGCGCGCAAGACCATCATCGACTTGCAAAGCGAGTTCACCGGTACGTTCGACTCGGTGATGGTGGCCATCAACAACCCGCAGTCGGTGTTCAACAAGCAGACCCTCAACGCACTGTTTTCGATGTCGCAATCGGTGCGCAAGATGATTCTGGCCAACGACGCCGACAAGGAACAGTTGACGCAAATCGTTGCGAAGCATCCAGACGACAGTCGTGCGCAACTGTTGACACGCGACATTCTGGAAAACGGTTTTTCCCAGAACGATTACGCCCAGGCCAAGGCTCTGCGTGATTACGCCCAGAGCCAGAACTGGGATGCCCATGATCAGCTCTTCCTGACTTTTCTCGCCGAGCGAATCAACCCGATCCGCGAAATGGCGTCCATGGGCGACCTGGAAAACATCGTACTGACCCACGATGGCGAGTTGCTGATCCACAAGACCCTCAACGCCTACGACATGGACCCGGCGCTCGTCGAGTCGCAGATCATGGGCAACGAGCTGATGGTCGACGGGGTGGTGTCCAAGGACAAGAAAGTCGCGATGCTGGTGGCCGAGCTGGGCACCAAGCAAGACGATGCCCAGGCGCAGTTGCGCGCCTACCAGATTGTTCGCGGCATCGTCGCGGACTATCAGGCGGCGCACCCCGGGTTCAAGGACGATATCTCCATTGCCGGTATGCCGATCTTTATCGCGGCCCAGCAGGAGATCATCGACCATGACCTGGCGGTGCTGTTTCCGATTGTCTTTTTGCTGATCACCCTGCTGTTGATTTTCTTCTTCCGCAAACCGCTGGGCGTGCTGTTGCCGCTGTTCAACATCCTGTTCTGCACCATCTGGACACTGGGCCTGATGGCCTTGTTGCGGGTGCCGTTCGACTTGCTGACCAGCGTCCTGCCGGTGTTTCTGTTCACCATTTGCTGCTCGGACGCGATCCATGTGATGGCCGAATATTACGAGCAGAAGAACGCCGGTAAAAGTAACCGCGAAGCCAATCGCGAGACGCAACGGCTGATGGTGGTGCCGGTGGTGTTGACGACGGTGACCACCATCGCCACCTTCATGATTTCCACCACCAACAACATTGTCAGCATCCGCAATTTCGGCGTGTTCATGTCCATCGGCCTGACGGCGGCGCTGATCATTTCGCTGTTGCTGATTCCAGCCTGGATCTCGATCTGGGGCAAGGATCAGACGCCGAAAACCCTTGCTGCCGTACACAAGGAGTCGATCATTTCGCGTTATCTGGTGGCGTTCTGCGCGCGGTTGATCCAGTGGCGCAAACCGATCTTGATCGTGACACTGCCGCTGCTGATCTTGATGACGGTGTTCACCTTTCGCGTCGATATCGAAGACTCGGGTATCGCCTACTTCAAGCCCGAGAGCCATATTCGCGTTTCGGACGAGTTCATCAACCAGGCCGGGGTCGCGGGCACCGCTCCGGGCTGGATCGCCATCGACAGCAAAGAACCGCGCGGCGTGCTGACCACGGAGGTGGTGCAGTTCATCGACAAGCTCGACCACTTCATCAAGCAGCAACCGCACGTCAGTTACGGCTATTCCCTGGCCACTTACGTCAAGCGCATGAACCTGGTGCTCAACGACATGAACCCCGACTACTTGCGCGTGCCCCTGGCGCTGGAGAAGGTGACGTCGGTCAATGACGAGGGACAGGTCGAGCGGTTCGAGGTGCCGGGTAACTCGCTGATCGAACAGCACGTGATGCTGTTCGAGAACGGCGGTGGCTCGGACCTCAACAACGTGCTCAATGCCGACTATTCCAAGGCGCTGACGCTGTACACCATGACCTCGTCAGTGGCCAGCGACTACCAGAGCATGCTGGATCGGCTCGATGCCTGGTTGCTGGTGAACAAACCGGCCAACCTCGAAGTGACGCACGCCGGCACGCCGCTGATCTGGACTGGCGTGCTACAGGAAATCACCCAGGGCCAGGTCCTGAGTTTTTCCCTGGCGTTGCTGGTGGTCACGCTGATGATGATGTATTGGCTCAAGTCGGTACGGTTGGGTGTTCTTGGCATGCTGACCCTGTTGACCACCTCGGTGACGGTCTATGGATTCATGTTCCTGTTCGGCATCGAACTGAACATCGGCACGACACTGGTGACGTTCCTGGTGGTGGGTGTGGTCGACTACGCGGTGCACCTGCTGTCACGGATCAAACTGTTGGTGCAGCAAGGTATTCATATCGATGCGGCCATTTTGCAGGCGATGCACAGCGTCGGCCGTTCGACCGTGGTCAACGTGGTGATTTTCTCCGTGGGATTCATGGCGCTGCTGTTTTCCGACTTCAAGCCGATTGTCGATCTGGGCGCACTGGTGGCGATGGCGCTGTTTTCCAGTGGTGTCATGACCATTCTGCTGGTGACGCTGGTGTCGCCGTGGTTCTTCGCGGCGATTGTTCCAGTGGCGCCGCTGCCGGAAAAAGATCGAGCCGTAGGGAAGCCCGTCTTGAGCTGACCTGACGACCCGCACTGCGGGCACCCAGGTGGCCTGCGAGCCGGGTCATCCAGCGCAACAGGGTCTTCAGTTCAGCGTATTGCCCGGGTTTTTTTCGCCGTAGCGGGCGATACGCTCGAACTGACATTCTTCTCGGGCATCGTTGAGGTTGTTTTCGAATTCTTCGAGGCCGTTGTGCAATTGCTGTAGAGCGCCGATCTGGGAGACCAGCTCGGCCTTTTTTTCGGAGATCGCTTTTTGCGCCATGTCCCACGGGAATTCGTCACCGTGGTAGTTGTTCAACATCACCTGCAGCTCTTTGAGCTTGAAACCCAGTTGCTGGGCGCACTTGATGAACGTCAACACCTCGACACTCTGCTGGCTGTAGATGCGGTATTTGCCTTCACGCTTGGGCTCGGGTAACAGGCCGATTTCTTCGTAATGGCGAATGCTTTTGACTGTGGTGCCCGACAGCTGGGCGGCTTTGCCGATATACATAAAGATCCGTCTCGATGATCAAACAGGGCGTAGCGCGACCAGGCCTCATGCCTGATCGGAGCGAATAATATAGTGAATAACATTCAAAGGTTGCAGCGGCGTGTAAATGACGCGCACAGCCGACGAACGACCGCTTGAGAGGGGGGCGTGGGGACGGGCTGACGGCGAGGGCGCGCCGTCAGCAAACAGCGAGGGGCGTGTCAGCTGCCGGCGGTGACCCGGGCCTGTTCCAGCCAGGCATCGCGCTGGCTCGACTTGGAGCCCAGGATCGGCCCGAAAGTCAGGGTCTTCAACGGCTTGATGCCGCAGAACTCAAGGGTCGTCTTGCGCATCTGGTGCAGGCCGGGCATGCGATAGACCCATTTGTAGTACCAGGGCGGCGTGTCCATGGTCACCAGCAGATGCGCGGTCCGGCCCTTGAGCAGTTTGTCGGGGAAGGCCTTGCCTTCACGGTATTTGAAGGCAAAGCCGGGCAGGAAAATGCGGTCGAGAAAGCCCTTCATTAGGGCCGGTATCCCACCCCACCAGATCGGATAAACGAACGTAAGGTGTTCGGCCCAGATGATATCGGCCTGGGCTTGCAGCAGGTCCGGCTCCAGCGGCTGGATCCTGTGATAGCCCTCGTGCAGGACCGGGTCGAAGTCCAACGCATCCAGACGCAGCAGGCGCACGTCATGACCGGCATCCTTGGCGGCCTGGACGTAAGTTTCGCTCAGCGCCCCGCAGAAACTGTCGGTGGAGGGGTGACCCAGAATCACGAGCATTCGTTTGCTCATCGCGTGTACTCCTGAAATGAAGCTCGCAGCATAGAGTCTGCCCCTAACGGTAGAGTCAAGGCGTTCCCGGCGTCAGTGCCTCGAGCAAGGCCCGGGCGTAACCGGGCAGGCTGTCGACGTCACGGGCACAGATTTTCAGGGTGCGGTTGGCCCATTCTTCGGGAAGAGAACGGGTTGTGACCGCATGACCCTGCGGCCAGCGCTCGATGGCCACCCGCGGTACGATGGCCAGCCCCGCACCGCGAGCGACCATGCGGATGACCCCGTCGAAGCCGTCGGCGCGAATGCGGATCGGCATGCGCTGGCCAATGTGCAGGGCTTGCTCTTCCAGGTGGATGGCCAAGGCACTGCTGGCGCCAAGGGCCACGTAGTCGTGGCTCAAGGTGTCGGCGAAGGTCAATGACGGGTGATCGGCCAGGGGATGTTCCGGGGGCAGGATCAACACCAGCGGATCATCGCGAAACGGCCGGGTGTGCAGGTCATCGGTATCCACTGCGTCGGACACGATGCCGAGGTCCGCGGCCCCTTGGCGCAACGCATGGGTGATCCGGGCGCTGGGCAATTCTTGAAGATCGATATCGAGATTCGGATGCTCGCGCAGAAAGTCGGCGAGCAACTCGGGCAGGTATTCGGTGATCGCGGTGGTGTTGCACAGCAATCGCACCTGACCTTTGACGCCGTTGGCGTATTCGGCCAGGTCCTGTTGCAGGCGTTCGGCCTGTTGCAGCAGGGCCCGGGCGTGTTTCGCCAAGGATTTGCCCGCCGGGGTCGGAGTGACACCGCGACGACCACGGGCCAGGAAGTCGATGCCGATTGACGATTCCATCGAACGGATACGCGCGCTCGCTGCGGCCAGGGATAAATGACTGCGGGCGGCCCCGGCGGTGATGTTGCCGGTGTCGAGGATGTTCAGGTAGAGGCGCAGGTCGGTCAGGTCGAAGTGCATCGGTGCAGCCTCGGGAGGTGTGTTGTCTGGACGGGCGCCTTCGCGGGCAAGCCCGCTCCCACAGGATTTTTGTCGTTCGCCGATTTATTGGCCGGCCCAATACCTGTGGGAGCGGGCTTGCCCGCGAAGGCGTCAGTTGCATCGTTAGATTCTTCAGCCTCTGCCAAAACAAGAGGCAACCTCAGTATATGGCAGATTTTCAATCGGCCAGTCCGGGCTCACCATTGCCCCATGAATACTCTCGCTGCGTTTTATCAAAACCTCGGCCTGACCCTTTCCCTGCTGGTGATCGCCACATTCCTGCTGGCCGGCATGATCAAAGGCGTGATCGGCCTCGGCTTGCCCACCATCGCCATGGGGCTGCTCGGTCTGGCTATGGCCCCATCACAGGCTGCCGCGCTGCTGATCATCCCGGCAACCCTCACCAACGTCTGGCAATTGGCATTCGGCGGGCATTTGCTCGGGCTGATCAAACGCTTGTGGCCGATGCTGCTGGCGATTTTCATCGGCTCCGGGGCGGGCACGGTGTGGATCGGTATGGCCGGTGGTCATTGGGTGGTGCGGGCGTTGGGCGGGGCGCTGATGCTCTACGCACTGAGCGGTCTATTCCTGCCAACCCTGCGCGTGGGTGGTCAGAGCGAACGCTGGCTTGGTCCGCTGTGCGGAGGGGTGACGGGCGTCATCACCTCGGCCACCGGCGTCTTCGTGATTCCGGCAGTGCCGTATCTGCAAGCACTGGGTTTGAGCAAGGATGAACTGGTGCAGGCCCTGGGCCTGTCGTTCACCGTCTCGACCCTCGCCCTGGCCGCCGGCCTGTTATGGCGCGGCGCCCTCGGCGGTGGCGAGTTGAGCGCGTCATTGCTGGCGCTGATCCCCGCTGTACTCGGCATGCTGCTGGGCCAATGGCTTCGTCAGCGGATCAGCGCCGTGCTGTTCAAGCGCGTGTTCTTCATCGGCCTCGGCCTGCTCGGCGGCCATTTGCTGATCAGCGGATAGCGGAAGACGGGCTGAGCATCTCGATGGCGCGGATATCAAAATCCCGTTCCAGGTATTCCATGCGCATGTCGCGGAACTGCCGCATGTGCGGCAGGTTCGAGTGCACGTCGAGGTGCGCCTGGGACTGCCAGATCTCGTAGAAGATGAACAGGGTCGGGTCCTGTTTGTCGCGCAGCATGTGGTACTCGATGCAGCCAGGCTCGGCGCGACTCGCTTGCACATGGCCGCTGAAAAACGCTTCGAAGGCGTCTGATTTTTCCGGGCGGGTCTTGGCGTGCAGGATGAAGCCTTGCATTTCACTCATCAGAAATCTCCTCAAGTTCAGAATCGGCGCAAGTTTATGGCAACAATCACCCGTCTATTCGTGCTTATTGGTCAAATGTATTTTGTGAATTCCGCGCTTATTCCGCGCGAGGCAGCTCGTTACTCTGCCGCCATCGAATTCCCAACCTTCCGAGATTTCTCATGAAAAAAGTCCTGTTGCTCAATGGCGGCAAAAAGTTCGCCCACTCCGATGGCCGCTACAACACCACCCTGCATGAAGCCGCGCTGAGCGTGCTGGATCGCGGCGGCGTCGATGTGAAAGCCACCTTCATCGACGAGGGTTACGACGTCGCTGAAGAAGTCGCCAAATTCCTCTGGGCCGACGTGATCATTTATCAAATGCCCGGCTGGTGGATGGGCGCGCCGTGGACCGTGAAGAAGTACATCGACGAAGTCTTCACCGAAGGCCACGGCAGCCTCTACGCCAGCGACGGCCGCACCCGTTCCGACGCCTCGCAAAAGTACGGCAGCGGTGGGTTGATACACGGCAAGCAATACATGTTGTCGCTGACCTGGAACGCACCGCAGCAAGCCTTTGACGACCCGACCGATTTCTTCGAAGGCAAGGGTGTGGACGCGGTGTACTTCCCGTTCCACAAGGCCAACGAATTCCTCGGCATGACCGGTTTGCCGACCTTCCTGGCGGTCGATGTGATGAAACGCCCGGATATCGAGGGCGATGTGGCGCGCTATGAACAGCATTTGACCGAGGTGTTTGGCCTCAAGGCTTGAGGCTCGGCTACTATCGATACCTGAAGCCAGAACCTGTAGGAGCCAGGCTTGCCGGCGAAGGCGTTTTAGCGGACGCCTTCGCCGGCAAGCCTGGCTACTACAGAGGCCGGCGCTGAATTGATCGATGAGGGGCATCCGTGAAAGCCAGATCCGATGAATTGCAGATATTCGTCTGCGTGATTGAATGCGGGTCGATTTCCGCTGCAGCTGAGCAAGTCGGGCAAACGCCGTCGGCGGTCAGTCGCACACTGTCGCGGTTGGAAGCCAAGCTCGATACCACGCTAATCAATCGCACCACCCGGCGCATGGACCTGACGGAAGAGGGCAAGTATTTCTTCGAGCATGCCAAGCTGATTCTCGATCAGATGGACGAACTCGAAGAGCGCCTGACCTCACGCCAACAAACCCCGTCCGGGCGTCTGCGGATCAACGCCGCCTCGCCGTTCATGCTGCACGCCATCGTGCCGTATATCGACGAGTTTCGCCGTCTCTACCCCGACATCCAGCTCGAACTCAACAGCAATGACCTGATCATCGACTTGCTGGAGCAAAGCACCGACATCGCCATCCGCATCGGCACACTGGCCGACTCGACGTTGCACGCCCGCTCGCTGGGTTGCAGCCCGCTGCACATCGTCGCCAGCCCGGCCTACCTTGAGCAACACGGCACGCCGACGGCGGTTGCCGACCTGACGGGGCACGCTTTGCTGGGCTTTACCCAGAACGAAGGCCTCAACCAGTGGCCGCTGCGCTACGTTCACGGCGATCGCTGGCCGATTCAGGCGTCGATCAGCGCCTCCAGCGGCGAGACGATCCGGCACCTGGCGCTGGAAGGCCAGGGCATTGCCTGTCTGTCGCACTTCATGACGATCGACGACATCCGGGCCGGGCGTTTGCAGGTGCTGCTGGCGGATTTCAACAGCGGCTATCGCCAGCCGATCAACGCGGTGTACTACCGCAACTCGCAACTGGCCCTGCGCATTCAATGCTTCCTGGACTTCATTCAGGGCAAGTTGGCGGCGTATGCGAATGCGGACTTCACCGGCTGATTCGTGACTCCTGCGCAAGAGTGATTTGGGTCAGCGGGTCTGTTTCACCACGGGACGGTCCTCGATACTCAACGCATCACTTATTCACGCAGGGAGTTTCTCCATGAACGTATTCATTACCGGCGCCGCTGGATTCATCGGCGGCTCCATCGCCACCGGCCTCGTCCGGGCTGGCCACCAGGTCACCGGCCTGGTTCGCAACGCCGAACAAGCCTCTGAACTGAGCGCACTGGGCATCACTCCGGTGGTCGGCACTCTTGACGACAGCGCACTACTGGCCGAACAGGCCCGTGCGGCCGATGCCGTGATCAACGCCGCCAGCAGCGACCATCGCGGCGCTGTGGAAGCCTTGCTCAATGCCTTGCGCGGCTCCCACAAAGTGTTCTTGCACACCAGCGGTTCGAGCATCGTCGGCGATGCGTCGGGCGGCAAATCCAGCGACGTCATCTACTTCGAAGACAACCTGCCGGAACCGACCGTCGACAAGGCTGCCCGCGTGGCCATCGACAACCTGATCCTCGCCGCGGCGAAAGACGGCGTGAACTCGGCCGTGATCTGCAACACCCTGATTTACGGCCACAGCCTGGGCGTCAATCGCGACAGCGTGCAGTTGCCGCGCTTGTTGAAACAGGCGCGTAAAAGCGGTGTGGTGCGCCATGTCGGCACGGGTCAGAACATCTGGTCCAACGTACACATCGAAGACGTGGTGTCCCTGTATCTGCTGGCATTGACCAAGAATGTACCGGGCACGTTCTACTTCGTCGAAAGCGGTGAGGCGTCGTTCATCGACATGACCACGGCCATGGCTGAGGCCTTGAAGCTGGGCAAGGCGCAAGACTGGCCGTTGAAAGACGCCGAAGCCGAGTGGGGTTATGAAATGGCCAACTATGGTTTGGGTTCCAACAGCCGGGTTCGCGGCAAGCATGCGCGTGAACTGCTGGGCTGGGTGCCGAAGCGGACGTCGGTGGTTGAATGGATTCGGGACGAGATGGTGTGAGTTCGCGTTAGACCGCGTCATCGTTCTTCGCGGGCAAGCCCGCTCCCACAGGTTTTTGTGTCGTTCTTGGAATTAGCGAGCGACACAAAACCTGTAGGAGCGAGGCTTGCCCGCGAATGCGTTTATGAAGTCCCTACAACTGGCTGGGCCGTGCTCAATTCCGTAACATCCGCTCCCTCTCTCCCTGTCGTGTTCGATCCTCCATGAAACCAAAACGTCTGCGCGCCGATGTCCTCGCCGGACTCACCACTTCTTTCGCCCTGCTCCCCGAATGCATAGCCTTCGCGCTGGTGGCCCACCTCAATCCGCTGATGGGGCTTTACGGCGCGTTCATCATTTGCACCCTGACCGCGCTCTTCGGCGGGCGGCCGGGGATGGTGTCCGGTGCGGCGGGTTCGATGGCGGTGGTGATCGTCGCGCTGGTGGTGCAACACGGCGTGCAGTATCTGCTGGCGACCGTGTTGCTCGGCGGCCTGATCATGCTGGCGTTCGGGCTGTTGAGGCTGGGCAAGCTGGTGCGGATGGTGCCGCACCCGGTGATGCTCGGCTTCGTCAACGGCCTGGCGATCATCATTGCGCTGGCGCAACTCGAACACTTCAAGGACGGCGAAACCTGGCTCAGCGGCATGCCGTTGTACCTGATGACCGGGTTGGTGGTGTTAACGATGGCGATCGTTTACCTGCTGCCGCGCCTGACGCGTGCGGTGCCGCCGGCGCTGGTGGCGATCCTGAGTGTCGGGTTGGCGGTGTATCTGCTCGGTCTGCCGACGCGCACCTTGGGCGACATGGCGCACATCGCCGGCGGCTTGCCGACGTTTGCGCTGCCAGACATTTCGTGGAGCCTGGACACCCTGCGCATCATCGCCCCCTATGCGATCTTGATGGCGTTGGTCGGTCTGCTGGAAACCCTGTTGACCCTGAACCTCACCGACGAGATCACCGAGAGCCGTGGCTTCCCTGATCGCGAGTGCGTGGCGTTGGGCGCGGCCAACATGGTCTCCGGCGTGTTTGGCGGCATGGGTGGTTGCGCGATGATCGGCCAGACCGTCATCAACCTCAGTTCCGGTGGCCGTGGCCGGTTGTCCGGGGTGGTGGCCGGGGTGCTGATCCTACTGTTCATTCTGTTTCTGTCGCCGCTGATCGAGCGCATCCCGTTGGCCGCGCTGGTCGGCGTGATGTTTGTGGTGTCGCAGCAGACGTTCGCCTGGGCCTCGTTGCGGGAGGTGAACAAAGTGCCGCTGAACGATGTATTGGTGATCGTCGCAGTCACGGTCATCACCGTGTTCACCGACCTGGCCACCGCCGTGCTGTGCGGGATCATCATCGCGGCGCTCAACTTCGCCTGGCAGCAGGCCCGCGAGCTGTATGCCGACGCTCATCTCGAAGCTGATGGCAGCAAGCTCTATCACCTGCATGGCACGCTGTTTTTTGCCTCGACCACACCTTTTCTCAATCAATTCGATCCCGCCAACGATCCGCCCGTCGTGACCATCGATTGCCGCCACCTGAGCTTTGTCGACTACTCGGCCATCGCCGCGCTGAAGACGTTGCGTGAGCGCTATGTCAAGGCCGGCAAGCATGTGCGCGTGCTGCATTTGTCCGAGCGCTGCAAGAAGTTGCTCAAACGCGCTCGCGTGCATCACGACTGAGGTCCTAACCCTGTGGGAGCGAGCCTGCTCGCGAAATGGGAGTGATGTGGCTGATACACCGCTATCGCGAGCAGGCTCGCTCCCACAGGGAAACGGATGTAAATCCGCCTGCCTGATTTTCATATCCACCGACCTTGCATACCTCTGTGCGACATCCCTTACCTCTGCACGAAAATAACTTTCACCTCGTTTGAATATCGCGTCTCGAAATGTTTTAAGAGTTTCACAAAACTTTCGACGTGACCCTTTCGAGGAGTACCGCATGACCCTGTCCTTCGGCTATTGGCTGCTGGTGTATGCCGCCATCGCCATCATTGCCCTGATCGTTCTGATCGCCCGTTACCGACTCAATCCGTTCATTGTGATCACCCTGGTGTCCATCGGCCTGGCGCTGTTGGCGGGCATGCCGCCGTCCGGCGTGGTCGGCGCTTACGAGGCCGGGGTTGGCAAAACCCTGGGGCACATTGCGCTGGTGGTGGCGCTGGGCACGATGCTCGGCAAGATGATGGCCGAGTCCGGCGGTGCCGAGCAGGTGGCGCGGACTTTGATCGACCGTTTCGGCGAGAAGAACGCGCACTGGGCGATGGTCTGCATCGCGTTTCTGGTCGGGCTGCCGCTGTTCTTCGAAGTCGGTTTTGTGTTGCTGGTACCGATCGCCTTTACCGTGGCGCGGCGGGTTGGCGTGTCGATCCTGATGGTCGGTTTGCCGATGGTCGCCGGGCTGTCGGTGGTGCATGCGCTGGTGCCGCCGCACCCGGCGGCGATGTTGGCGGTGCAGGTGTATGGGGCGTCGGTGGGGCAGACCTTGCTCTACGCGATCCTGATCGGCATTCCAACGGCGATCATCGCCGGTCCGCTGTACGCCAAATTCATCGTGCCGCGCATTCAACTGCCGGCGGAAAACCCGCTGGAACGCCAGTTCCTCGACCGCGAACCGCGCGACCGCCTGCCGGGGTTTGGCATCACCATGGCGACCATCCTGTTGCCGGTGGTGTTGATGCTGATCGGCGGCTGGGCCAACCTGATCTCCACGCCGGGCAGCGGTTTCAACCAGTTTCTGTTGTTCATCGGCAACTCGGTGATTGCGCTGCTGCTGGCGACGCTGCTGAGTTTCTGGACCCTCGGCATCGCCCAGGGCTTCAACCGTGAATCGATCCTCAAGTTCACCAACGAATGCCTGGCGCCGACTGCCAGCATCACCTTGCTGGTCGGCGCCGGTGGCGGCTTGAACCGGATCCTGGTGGACGCCGGCGTCACCGACCAGATCGTCAGCCTGGCCCACGAATTTCACCTGTCGCCGCTGATCATGGGTTGGCTGTTCGCGGCGCTGATGAGGATCGCCACTGGCTCCGCCACCGTGGCCATGACCACCGCTTCGGGCATCGTCGCGCCGGTGGCCATCGGTCTGGGTTATCCGCACCCGGAGTTGCTGGTGCTGGCGACGGGCGCCGGGTCGGTTATCTTTTCCCACGTCAACGACGGCGGCTTCTGGTTGATCAAGGAATACTTCAACATGACCGTTGCCCAGACCTTCAAGACCTGGACCGTGCTCGAGACCATTATTTCGGTGGTGGCTTTCGCGCTGACCGTGGGTCTTTCTTATCTGATTTAACCGGAGCCGCCTGCCATGGACATCCTCTACCAGATCCGCGCCCGCCAGGATTCCTTCAGTGCCGGTGAAGGACGCATCGCACGGTTGATGCTCGATGACGTCGGATTTGCCTCCGCCGCCAGTCTCGATGAACTGGCGCAGAGGGCGGAGGTCAGCACCGCCACGTTGTCGCGGTTTGCCCGCACGGTGGGCTGTCGTGACTTGCGCGATCTGCGCCTGCAACTCGCCCAGGCCAGCGGCGTCGGCAGCCGTTTCCTCGACCCGGCGGGCACGCCTGACCAATCGGCGTTCTACGGGCAGATCGTCGGCGACATCGAGTCGACCCTGCGTCAACATCTGTCGGCGTTCGACGAATCGCGGTTCGCCGATGCGGTGAAACTGCTGGGCAAGGCGCGGATGATTCATGCGTTCGGCATGGGCGGTTGCTCGACGTTGTGCAGCGATGAACTGCAGGTGCGGCTGGTGCGCTTCGGCTACCCGATTGCGGCGTGCCACGACCCGGTGATGATGCGCGTCACCGCCGCCAGCCTCGACGCCGAACGCGCGGTCATTGCCTGCTCGCTGACCGGCATCACCCCCGAACTCATCGAAGCCGTCGAACTGGCGCGCAACTACGGCGCACGGATTATCGCCATCACCCGCGCCGATTCGCCGCTGGCGCAATTGGCCGATGTGCTGCTGCCGCTGCAAGGCGTCGAGACCTCGTTCATCTACAAACCCACGGCGGCGCGCTACGGCATGCTGCTGGCCATCGACGTGCTTGCCACCGAGCTCGCGCTGGCCAATCCTGAAAACAATCAAGAACGTCTGCGGCGGATCAAACTCGCCCTCGACGATTACCGCGGCGGCGACGATCACTTGCCGCTGGGAGACTGACATGATGTACGACACGCTGATTCGTAACGCCCTGATCATCGACGGCAGCAACAGCCCCGGTTACCCCGCCGATGTGGCGATTCTGAACGGCCGCATCGCGCGCATCGGCGACTTGCACGAGGCCAGGGCCCGCGAAGAAATCGACGCCGCCGGCCGCGTGCTGGCGCCCGGTTTTATCGACGTGCACACCCACGACGACACGGTGGTGATCCGCCAACCGCAGATGTTGCCCAAGCTCAGCCAGGGCGTGACCACGGTGATTGTCGGCAACTGCGGGATCAGCGCGTCACCGGTGAGTCTGCGTGGCGATCCGCCCGATCCGATGAACCTGCTGGGCACCTCGGCAGCCTTTGTTTATCCGACGTTCAGCGATTACCGCGCAGCGGTCGAAGCCGCGAACACCACGCTGAACGTCGCCGCATTGGTGGGCCACACTGCGCTGCGCAGCAACCATCTCGACGACCTGTTTCGCACCGCCACGGCGGTTGAAATCAGCGCGATGCGCGAGCAGTTGCGTGAAAGTCTTGAGGCCGGCGCCTTGGGGTTATCCACTGGCCTGGCCTATGCCAGCGCGTTCTCGGCGTCCACCGACGAAGTGATGCAACTGACCGAAGAACTGACGGCGTTCGGCGCGGTGTACACCACCCATTTGCGCAGCGAATTCGAACCGGTGCTGGAGGCCATGGACGAGGCGTTCCAGATCGGCCGGCATGCGAAATCCCCGGTGATCATTTCCCATCTCAAGTGCGCGGGGGCCGGTAACTGGGGGCGTAGTCCGCAATTGCTGGCCTCGCTTGAGGAAGCGGCGAAAACTCATCCAGTGGGCTGCGATTGTTATCCCTACGCGGCGAGTTCTTCGACCCTGGACCTCAAGCAAGTCACCGACGCCCATCGCATCACCATCACCTGGTCCACGCCGCACCCGGAGCTGGGCGGTCGCGACCTAATGGACATCGCTGCCGAATGGAACGTGCCTTTGCTTGACGCTGCTCGCCGCCTGCAACCGGCCGGCGCGGTGTACTACGGCATGGACGAGGCCGATGTGCGAAGAATCCTCGCCCACCCCTTGTCGATGGTCGGGTCTGATGGATTGCCGGAAGACCCATTCCCGCATCCGCGCTTGTGGGGCGCTTTCCCACGGGTGCTCGGACATTTCAGTCGTGACGTCGGCCTGTTTCCGCTGCACACCGCCGTACACAAAATGACCGGGCTGTCGGCGGCGCGTTTTGGCTTGAAGGAAAGGGGGGAGATTCGTGAAGGCCATTGGGCGGACCTGGTGTTGTTCGATCCGCTGACCATTCGCGACGTGGCGGACTTCAGTGACCCGCAACGGGCGGCCGAGGGGATTGAGGGTGTATGGGTCAACGGCGTATTGAGTTACAGCGACGGCCAGGCGAACGGGAAACGGGAAGGGCGGTTTCTGGCGCGGGAAGGGAATTTGCGTGACGGGTTTGTGTAAAGATTCCGAGGAGTCCGTCACAGTGGTGGCACATTGCAATTAAAGAAAGCCATCGCCAAGCCGAAGCGCTGACATCCAGCCCAACTTCAATGGGTGTCTTTTCAGTCAGGGAGCAACCCAATGAGCTTCGGCAAAACCACCCCGATCCTGCGGATTTTCGACGAGAGCAAGGCATTGGAGTTCTATGTCGACTTCCTGGGGTTCACGGTCGACTGGCAGCATCGCTTTGAGCCGAATTTCCCGCTGTACCTGCAAGTCTCCCGTGGCGAATGCGTGCTGCACCTGTCCGAACACCATGGCGATAGCACGCCGGGCTCGGCCCTGCGGATCGAGACCGACGAACTCGAGGTGTTCCAGCAGCAACTGCTGGCCAAGCAGTACCCGTTTTCGCACCCACAGATCCAGGCCATGCCCTGGGGAAGCCAGGACATGACCATCAGTGATCCGTTCGGCAACCGGTTGGTGTTTACCAACGCGATCTGCCTGTAAAGCAGCACGTCTTACGGGTTGGCGGCGCGTTGGTAGTGGGTTCTGGATGACCGCATCGATTGCATGTGCGCGGCGTAGTCCATGGGCTCCAAACGGCCGGTGGGGATGTTGATGTCCCTTGGGATCAAGGCGTTGCAGTTCATGCAGGTGGGAAAGTCGGTGGCTCGCCTGGAATCGGCAGTGCCCTTGAGCCGTTGAGTCATCACGAATATGTTTTCAGGCGAGACACTTGCACTCAATGGGCTGTGGAGCAACGCGTTCCTGCTCCGCACTTCCGCATGACGCCCAGGGGTGCCGGACTGAATGGGGAATAAATGTCCGGAGTGACCTAAATGGTCGCGGATGTCCCTGGCCAGCGCCGGGTGGAGCGATACGTCATGGCTATTGGCGTAATCGCGTTCGACTTGAGCCATGTAGGCCTCTGGTTGGGTGATTTCAAAGATCCCCAAGTCCCCTGGTCCGTCTGATGAGGGAAAAGGATTTCGATGGATGACAACCCCGGGATAGGGCGTGCCCCCCAGATGTTCAGGGAAGTTGAAATGCTCCCAGGACGAAAAGCTAACTGTTGCTGTAGTGACCGCTGCATGTGCAGTGTATTCATTCAGTTTCTTTTTCGAATAGGCCTTGAACGTTGGATTGGCAGCTTCGATGCTGGCGATCTCTTTGTTGGACAGCGGATGCTTGCGATTGGGAAATTTAGCGTTCAGTTCTGCCAATGCCGTTGCTTTTGCCTCTGTGAACTGTCGCGAAGCGTCGGTCATCGAAACGGTTTTCGCTGAAAACCGATCGTAGTAGTCAAGCACTATGGGAACGTTTGCCAAGTCATCGCGCCCCAGCCCTTGATAATCGGCAAATCTCACAGGGTTGTTACCCACCATGCAATACAGATTCAACCCGTCAGCCGTACCCGCCGGGTCCGGGCTGATCCATCTTTGCAACCAGGGCGCGTAATACCGCTGGCCGTAGTAATACAGCCCGCTGGCGTCACGCTCCTTGCCCGAGTAGCGAAGGGTTCGGTAGTTCGCTTCCAGCACGTTACGCGCCGCTCTCCACGACGTGCCGCCAAAGGGGTAATAACCTTCCTCGCTGATCAGCTGGCCTTCGGCATCCAGCTCAATTGTGTTGGAGCCCAAGTGATCATCGAAACTGAAGCGCAATGCGTTGTTGCTGATGGCCGAAGGGGGGGCCACGCTCCAGTGCAGGCACCGAACGTTGCAGTGGCCCGCCTGAACCGTGATGACCTCGAGTGTTTCCGACGTACTTTCCCGGATCTCCAGGCCGGGCAAATACACGACGTCGCGGCAGCGGGTGAGTGCGTGGGCCTTTTGAGTTTGCCGTTTGCGCACGCGTTGGCCGCTGCTGTCGTAGAGGTAACTTTCCGTATCGGCCTCCTGCGCTGCGCGCTCGACCAGCGTCACGCTTTGCAATTGGTTGCGCGCGTTCCACAGCAACGGTTGCCCGCTTTGGAGGGCTTGCAGATTGCCGTTGGCATCGAAGCCGGTTGCAAAGTCGAGGGGGGGATCACCTGTTTTCCATGACAACCCACGATTGCTGTCGGGGGCGATGCGCAGCTCGCGGGTGTAGTTGTTGCCTTCGCGCTGATGCTGCAGGCGGGTCAGGTTGCCGAGTTCATCATAGGTGTAATGCTGAGTGAAATTGAGCCGCCGGCTGCGATCGACCGGGCTTGATAACCATTCGGGAAGCGCCGCGCGGATGCTTGCTGCCTGCTCTTCCCGGCCCGTCGCTTTGACCAGTTGATACAGGCTGTCGTAGGCATACGAGCTGCGCGGCCTGACGCGTTGATTGGCGCTGTGCTGCTCGGGTTTGCTGTGATCTTCGACACTCAACACATTGCCTACAGCGTCGTAGGCGTACTGCAGTTTCTGAAGAATATGAGTGTTTGCACGCGAAATGCTCCGCTGAATCATGCGGCCGTTTTCAGGCGCGTAAACCGCCGCGCTGGTGATCTTGCCTCCCAGCATCTGCGATTCGATCTGACCCTGGGCGTTGTAGCGGACTTGATCGAAAATCAGCCTCTGTTGCGTCGTGCCACTGAGTTGCAGGGTGACATTGTCCAGCTGACCCGCGATATCGAACCCGAAGCGTTGCGTATGCCCTCTGGCGTCCGTTTGTTCGAGGACTTCGCCGGTCGGCGCGTAGCGCCAAGTGGTGGTATGGCCGGTGCCGCTTTCGAGCAGACCTTTTCGGTCTTCGAGATCTTCCGGCCAGTGCGCGGCGTGCTGATCGTTCAATAGATGGCGCGTTTGGCCAAGCAGTCTTCCTGTCAGGTCATACCGGGAAAAAAGCACGCTGCCTGCCGGATCATCGCGGCGAATCAGCCGTCCACAACGGTTGGTTTTCGCATCGTCGGTTGAGCTGCCGGCATAGGTGAAACGCTCGATGACCTGACGGGATTGTCCGGCGGACTCTTCGTGGATCGCCTGTGGGCGGAGCTGGTTGTCATAGTCGGTTTGCCAATGGCTGCCGCGCGAGTCCCACGTGTCCAGCGCCTGGCCGGCCTCGCCCAAAAACGTCAGGCGCAGGCCAGCATCGAGGCTGTCGACCAGCAGCGTGGCCCCCGACAGGCTGCTGACTTGCCTTGAGTTTGCGGTGCTCAAGCCGACCGTCGCAGTGGACGAGTAGTGCTCAACGGTCTGTCCGCTGATGTCATGCCGGTAACGGGTGATACGGGCTTCTGGCGTGGTGAGCGATTCATTGCACAGATAGCGGACTTCGCGCAGCGCCAGTCCACGGCCGTCGACGACGTTCAGAGTCGGGGTGTTGCGATGAACATTGACGCTCATTGCGCACCTCCTTGAACCGGCAGCTCGGGCTGGGTGTCGTTTTCGTCTTCGGTGATGGAGTACCAGGGATGCCAGGTGTGACGGCGTTCGTCTCCCTTGGCATTGATGACGCGAATGAGTCGACCCAAGGGGTCATGGAAATACTGATCGCAGAGGCCTGATTTACGCAGGGATTCGTCATTGATGTAGCCGTGCCGGTCACTGAAGTAAGGCCGATAGGTTCGCGTCACCAAGCCCTTGTTGTCGTATTCGATGCGCTCGCTGACACGCCAGCGAAGGTTGACTTCGTGCTCCTGCGGTTTGTCGTCTGCCCACTTCAATGTGCCGTCTTCGTTGACCGCTAAAGCTGTTCCTTGCCCGGCTTTCTGTTTGCTTTGCAACGATCGGCCGAATCCATCCCAACTAGCGACAACGATGCGGATTTGCGTGTTTTCAGAATCGTCGGGGTATCGATCCGCCTGCAATGTGGCGCAGTGAAGCGGTTCGCGCTGCGCGCTGTCGATCTTCGTCTGGAGTGCTTGTTCATAAGGTGTTTTTTTGCTGCCGCGACGGGCCAGACGCGCACGGGTGCTGGCGCGGATTTGCCCACCGGGCAGCAGATCACCTTTGGCGACGGCGTCTTTGCAATCGTCCCGCTCCTGCTGGGTTGTGAGCGCAATCTGCCCCATCCAGCTGAACGCATCATAGAAATAAGTGCTGGCGACTTGCTGTAAGGCCTGCTCCGGGTTGTCGATAGCGAGGTCAGGCCGGCCTTGATAGCGACGGGTATAGCTTGAGAGTGGCGCGAACCCGATTTTTTCTTCAGCGCCGCTTTTGTAATGGCTGATGGCGTGAACCTGTCCGAACGCATCGAACGACGCTTCCTGAACAACGTTGTTTGAGTCGGTGATCCGGGTGGGCTGGAGTAGTCGGTAGTCAATAGTGGAGGCGGTGGTCGTGCAGTTGTCAGGCACTTTGAGGCCAGTGGTGAGGCAGAAATAAGGGTCATGGGTAAAGGTGGTTGGCCCCTGTTGCGAGCTCTGTTTAACGCTCAAGGGCTTGAAAAATCCCTCCAGCTTTTTATACGTCACGAAGTCGCGTCGTACCGACCAGAGTTTGTGCTGCTTGTCCCACTCTGCGTCGCCGGGTAAGGCGATAGGCATTTTTTTGTAGCCGGCGAGTTCCAGGCGTTGGGTCAGATCAAAGGACGCATCCTGCGATTTGAGTAAGCCGTAAACGTCCAGCGCCAACTCATTGAGTTCGGCTGTTTCCGTGTGATCGAGCAACGCTTCGATGCTGGCCTGCCCATCCGTAAAGGGACCACTGGCATCCGGTTTTCTATACCGTTGAAGAGACAGCCCGGTCATGACCTGTTGGGCTTTCCATGCCGCCGACGCGCTCAGTATCAGCAGCGCCTCATGGTTGATGGCCGCAGGCGCCAGGCCATCGGCAAGCGGTGCTTTCGGCAGCTTCAACGCATTGCTCCGTTGCAAGTAAGGCAGGCCAAGCCGCCTGTTCTGCGGGGTGTTGATGTGGATGAATTGGGCTTTATGTTCGGTCACGTAATAGAACTGCTGGGCCTCGTCATGGGCATCGCCCCAGCATTTTTTCTCCCAGGAATCGGTGAAGGGACAGGCATCGTCCGCTTTGGTGCGCCGGGCGTAGCTGATCTCCAGACGGTGAGTCAAGTAACCGTAAGCGTCCCAGTTCAGATTGACGGTGTGGGTGCAACGCGGATCTTGCGGGAAGCGCTCGTACTGATAGTGAATCCACTCCACCAACACCGGGTGCAGGATCGAATAAGGGCTGTGCCTACCCATGCCCATGAGTTCGTTGACCTTGTAGCGATGGTGTTGCACCGAATACGGAAACTTTGAAGGGGCGCCCTGATCCTGGCCGTAAACTTCCACCCGCAACACAAGTCCGTTCAGCGCCCGGGCGATTTCGCACCGTCGGGCGTTCTGGAGGGTTTCTTTGAGCTGCACCGCTTTTTCGTCGCTGAAATCTCGATCATGGATAACGGGATCAACGTCGTTGCCGACGTGGAACCAGGTTTTGGTCAGTGTCGGTGCGGTCTTCGGATTGCTCGCTTTATCACCACCCATGTCGGTTTGCACGATCAGGCCGAAACCCCGGAATTCGCGTTCGGTCCCATCGTAGAAACCGCGCCGGTATTTGAATTTTTGGATCAGGCGATTCCCGGTGATTTCGTCGAGTCGAGTCTGCTGTTTGACCAGAAACAACGGAAACGGCAAGCGTGAAACCGCCGGTTTTTTGTTTTTGCGTAGTTGCTTTTTTTCGTCCAGCCACTCTTGTGCCGAACTGCGGTATTTGAGGTTGCCGGCAACGCCCATGTTGTTGTTGGTCGATTGCAGCAAATAGGGTTTGGTGCTGACGAAATCGCATCGCCAATGCTGTGGCGTTGCCCCGGGTGCGCTGAAAACCAGGCTGGAACAACCGAGTCCTTGCAGGTCGGTGGCGCTGACCTGGCAGAAGCGGTCATAGCGCACCCCTGTGGGCCATGGCACGTCGAACGCCGGACTCAGACCATTGCCGCAAAGATTCATGAAAATGCGCGCGCAGTGGGGTTCCAGATAAATAAGGTCGGCGCTTCCCGAACCGTCCAGATCGGCCAGCAGAAGACGTGTTGCATCGAATGCTTCCAATGACAGTGCCGGCGTGGCGATCACCCGACCTTTGCCGAAGCGCCCGCGACCGAGGTTGGGCCAGCATTTCACTTCGGTACGGCGGATACGCACCAGCTGCTGTTGTCCGCTGCCCAGAAGGTCGCTGAAGGCCACCAGCTCACTGGATGAGTTGCCGGGCAGGGGCAGATCATCCTCTTCATCCGCGCGGTCGACTTCGGTTGCACCGGCGAAGCCCGCACCTTTGCGGTTGGCATACAGGCGAACACTGCGCGGGCCAAGCATCACCAGGTCGTTGAGCCCGGCGCCCATCAGATTGGCCAGTTGCCCTTGAGGATGAAAGAACTCTGTCGGAACGGCGTCAAGCGCGGTGAAGTTCGACCAGGTGCCGTTGGGTTTCAATGTGAAGAAACCACTGAGCCCCGGTTGTGCCAGGATCCAGTCCGGGCGACCGTCTGCATTGAGGTTGCCTAGGCACTGGCGGACGGGGCTGCGGCTGTCGGCTAACGGGATTTGCGGCAAATCGCTCAACGCCTTGTACGTGACACGATCTCCGCCGTTGTCATCGCGTATCGGCTGGCTATAGCGCCAGGTTTTGTCAGTACGGTGCAGCACACCGGGCAGTCCTTCCCCCAACAGGTCGACGAACTGAAAGCGCTGCTGGTGATTGAGCCCGGACAATGCCTCGAACGGTTTGAAGCGCTGAATGTCAGGTTCAAGCGAGAAGTCGGTGTAGGTGAATTCGAGGGGCGGATGAAGTTCATCGTTGCTTTCGCCGTAACCCTGGTTCAGCGCTGCGCTCAGGCAGCTATAGGGAGAGGGGCGGGTCTGATACTGGATTACGGTGCGGCGAACCAGCACCGGTTCGGACCCCATGGAGGGTTCGTCGGGGAAGTGATGAAACATCAGGATCTGTTGGCATAAACGTCGTGTGCTGAGTTCAAACCCATAGGAGAAATCCGAAAACGGATCGCTACGGACCGGCGATGTTTTTGTTGCCCGATACGCCGGTTTTTCATTCAGTGCGGTGCTGCGCTCGCCGTAGTCGAAAAGCAACTCGAAGTGCCAGCGTACCTCCTTGAGTCCGCCGACTTTGCATAGGTACAACTGAGCCTCGGCTTCAAAATTACCGTAGCTCACTCGCTCAAGGTAACGCTGGGCACGGCTATCAGCAGGGCCCGGCGTCGAGGCCGGGTCGGCGTTGTACTCATACACAATATGCTCGCCATGAGGGTTCACGCTCTCTTCAAGCAACCACTCGCCCACACGCGAGAGAGCATCGGGATCCGCGCGACGTGCCGATGGCGTTTTTCCGAGCAGATGTTGGCTGCCGTCGGCGTTATGGATCAGCCAGAAGCCCGGTTCGTCTTTTGCGCTGGACCAATGCTCGATCTGATTGAAAGCGGATTCAATGCGCGGGCGATAACGCACGACCGTGTGTTCCACCTGCTGTGTGCCGTCGCTGCACAGCGCTTGGCGGGACTCGATTGCGCCGGTTGTCCGGTTCCGTTCATGCATAAGTACCTCGCCGTCAGGGCCGAGGAATAAATCATCACGGGTATAAGCCGGAGCGCCCAGCTGAGTGCGTCGTGAAATGATCGGCAGTGTGAGTTTCCAACCCAGGCCGAAAACCCCGTTGCCTTGAGCGCTGCTGTAACGCAAGGCAAGGGCCGGGGCGTATCCGCGACCGGGTGAAACGGGTAAAGCAATCTCGCAGGAAGCAGTCCCGCTTGAGCCGATGGCACCCAGGCCGTTACCGATGCCTTGAATCGCCCCTCCACCCTTGGGCAAGGCCGGAGGGATGACAGGGAGGGCGGCGAGTTCGCTCATTGCGCACCTCCCTGTGCCCTGGCCGTGTACTGCACGTGCACGATGATATCGGTCAGGGATTCGAGCATGCTTTTCTGAGCAGCATGATTGGGGAATGACAACTGCCACTTGGATATCGCACCGGTGTATTCAAACGGCAGGTAGCGCTCGTCCTGGAAATTCAGGGTGAACAGACCGCTGTCGTCGATGCCCGTCGACAGGGCAATTTGCTGATTGACCCGCAGGCTTTTCATCGCCGTCTTGTCGGCACCGGGCATCACCACTTCGGTGTCGGTCTGGGTCAGCGTGGCACGGATATCGTCATAAGGGCCGAGGATGGCCGGCAGGGAAATGCTGATGCGCTTGATCCGGCGCAGGCAATGCCCCGGGTAATCGTTTTCAAACAGGCCCGTCGTCAATTCAAATTCGCATGAGCCCGTCCCCAGCAAGGTGGACTTCATTCCTTTGATGGTCGTGTTGTCGGCTGCGAGCGCATCGTCCCAGGGTTTGTTGATTGATTGCGTAGGTGGATCCGTGATGTTTTCCTTCCGGTGGAGCTGGCGTAATGACACGGTCTTGCGGATTTCAAGTTCACGCTCGTTACCCAGCAACCAGGCATTTTTCATCCTCATCAAGGCCAGCTTCATGCGCTCGCCAGGACCGAGCCCACGGTAGGTGCTGTTCCAGCTCTGGTTCTGGAAGAACGGTTGGGTGGTGACGTCGGCCGTCTCGTAGCGCCAGCTCCGTTCGGTGAACTGGCACAGGGAGAACGTCGAGTCATACACTTGGTAGTAGAAGCTGGAGAGTTGGTGGGTGAACCACTGGTACAGCTGTGAGTTGGTGAAGCGCTGGCTAAGGAAATCGTAGGAGGCCCGGGCTTGAGCCAGCGACGTCTGCGTCTGTTGCAGCAGCAGGCGTGAAGCCGTCTCTCGTTCAACTTCCACGGCCAACTGTGCATTAATCTGGGCGATTTCGAGTGTTGCCTGGTCGCGGGCGAGGGTCCAATCCTGATGGCGGCGGCGGTACTGTGCGGCACGCTCCAGGGCTTCGCCCGCGCCGTAGGCTGCGGTTGCAACCCCTTGTTGCATGGCCATCATCGCGAGCGCACCGCCCTCCAGACGAGACCCACCCGTTGCCAGGCCAAATATGTTGGGCACCACCTTCAAGCCCTGACCGCCGGCATGAGCTGCATGGGCGCCGGCTTCAGCAATACGCCCCTCCAGATGGAACGCGGCGGCCGTCACTTCTTCCAGATTGACCACCTCATTGACCCGCTGACTGTAGTAATCACGGCGGTTTTCGACGATGGCTTTACTGGCCAGTAACGCTTCGCGGGTTTTCAGATCGATCTTCAGCGCCTGAGTCTGCAGGTCGACCGCCACGGTGGCGATGTCCCAGAGGTGCTGTTGCTGAAGTTCCTGATAGCTGGCCTGCTCGCTGCGTTCGATGAACGACATCAGCGTTTCGCCGAACTGAATCACGGTGTCTACCGCGCTCATGGCATGGGCATGCAGGGCACTGAAACGGTAAGGCGGGATCTCCGTGCCCAGACGTTGGGCCAGGCCGGGCTCCGCAGCGCGAGAAGGATTGGCGCCGAGTTGTTTGTTTGCAACAGCGGGCGATGCGAAGAGCGCAAGCCTCAGGGGGCGCCCCACAATGTCGAGGTTATGCCGAAGGTTGTGCAGGCGGCTTTCGAGCTTTTCCCAGCGTGGGAGTAACACGGGGTTGAAGGGCAAGCGTGAATGCGCTGCGTCGATCGCGTGGGCAGAATGTGAGTGGACGTAAGGGCGAACACACACTTGAGGGGCCCGCTGCGGGTCTATCGGTACATGGTTGGCGTCTTCACCGAGTTTTTTCTCGAACGCACGCAGTTTTACATTGGGCTCCTCGCTGAATGCTTTCAACGTCACGGGGGCCCAAAGATCGGTTTGCCTGATATCCGGTCGCGGGCCCAACAGATCCTGGGCGCGCAGGTACCAGAGCTTCGCGTCGGTCAGGCTGTCGGGAGACAATTGGCGGTAAGCGGTGTCGCCGCGATTGAGCAAAATATCGAGGTAGAGCATGTACAGGGCTTTGCGAAAGTGCACGGGATGACTCAGGGCAATCTGGTGCGGATCCTGTGGCCCCTGGAGGGCGTAGCTGGGTTGGCCGGGCCTGGGAGTGCCGGTGATCAGGGGCACCGCGTTCCAGTAGTCAGGGTTGCCGCCACTGGCGGCTTTTCGGGCGGGATTGAACAGGTAATGTAACCAGCGTTCGGCTTCACCGTATTGGCGCTCCTGGTTAAAACGGTGTGCTACGAGCCAGGGCAGGTAGAGAAACAACTCGACGAAATAGCGGCCGTAGGCGCCGTAGAAGTCCAGTTGCTCAGGTGATTTGCCGCTCTCGATGGGTGGCTCTTGCAGGTGCTGGGAGGACCAGCTCAGCAAGGTGTTCATGCTGTCTTCTGCGCGCTCGATCAGGTGCCTGGCGAAGGTGATGTTCATTCGAATGGGGTGGCGCTTTTCGGACGCCGGAAATTCGATGAATTCGCTGGCACCTGATGTGTTGCCCTGGCCGGATGTAATGCTGGGTGCTGTCGGCGAGCCAGATGCGTACCTGAACTGCAGCATTTTTTCCTTGGAATAAGGCCAGCAGTTGAGGTGATTGATAAGGGTGCCGTCGTGATCGAGGTCCAATTTGCTACGTGGAATTACTTTTGACGTAATCAATGCATCTTTATCGATAGCGGCCCACAGGCAGAAATCGAAAAAGGGAAGACTCAGATCTTCACGCTCAAACTCGCCAAGGTGTAATGCAATGCAGAGCGAGGCCGACGATTGATCGCTGGTAGCAATGGTTCGTGTGTATGCCTTCAATTTCTGCAGGGGCATGCCTGCGGTTGTTTCGGTCGAACAGTAACCTTGCACACAGGTCTGCGGCGTACTCCAGCTCCCGTCATACTTTTTGAAACACAGGTTCAGACGAAACAAAGGAAAGGTTTTTTGCTGGTTGTCTTCGTTGCTCTCCTGATCCTGAAAGACGCATTCCGCCCAGATCACATACAAGCGATTGTTGAACATGACCGGGCGAATGGTGTGTTCAATGGCGCTGTCTGAAACCGGCAGATTGATGCGGTGCCAGTCGGACCACGCTTGCGGTTCCGGAGCATCGTATTTGGCCGTCCGGGAACCGGGCACGAAGGGGCGACAGGCCATGTCCAGCGAGCGCCAATACCACGTATTGGCTGCACGGGCCTTGGCAATGAAGTAATAAGTGCTGTTGGCGAAATCGTTGCCGTCGATGTAGCCGTTGACGATTTTCAGGTTGGCCACTTCCTCCAGTCTGTTCAGATAGGCCAGCACCGCCGTGTCCACGGACTCGGCAGTGAGCTGGTTGCGGTTGAGGTCGTTTTCCAGTTGCTCGAAGCTCTCGGTTCGGGTCTTGCGCAACGTTGGATCAAGGTAGGCTGCCGGGAAGTAATAAAGACGCTGATTGGCCGCCCACGCCTGGTAGTGATGCATGACGGTGCGCCAGGTGTCGACCTGGTCGGCTGGAATCTGCGCGGTGTGATAGCCCGGTTCCATGTTGGCCAGAATGCTGTTGATGTATTGCTGAAGGCTGGCAATGGCACAGGCCACCGGGCTGGTCGGCACGTCCTGGCTGACCAGTACATCGAGCAACCAATAGTGGTAAAGGTCATCGGCCGTCTTGAGGTGCTTTTCGATCTTCAAGGCTTTCAGCGTCTGGTCTTGCGGAGCAATCGCAGACAGATAAAGCCCCAGCTGCGCATCCCGCAGGCTTTCGTTAAGTTGTTTTTCAATTGCAACAGACATGTTCATTCCTTGAGCATGTATCGGGATTAGTGACTGGCCGCCATGATGGCTTCACCGACTGTCTTCCATTGAGCTGCCGAATTGTCGCTATCGAGAGTCGCAGCGCCAAGCAGCGCGGTCGTGCCAAGCCCGGTGGCTTTGCAGGCGCTGTGACAGCGCATGACCCAATCGATGTCCTTTATTGTCTGGGCCTTCTTGAACTGCAGTCGCGAGGTGAGCACCGTGACTTCAACCGTTGTCCAGTTCAGTAACTGGGCCAGGCGTTCGTTGACCACGTCTGCCTCGCGACCATAGAAATTGGCGAATTCGAGATAGCTCAACAGGTTTTCTTCCGGCTGCTGATACGTGCTCATGAAGTGGTTGAAGCGATCGAACAGGTACAAGGTTTTGAACGACAACCTGAGCTGACCATCCGGTGTGTCCAGCCAGCGGGCAGTGCTCAGCAGTGCGCGCAATGCCTTGTTGCTCAACTGCAACCGGACAGCCGCCTCGGTGTGGCGCAGAAGCGGATGCAATGTGCGTGCGAGCTGATGCGAATCTTTTGAGCCCAGGGTCTCGGTGAGAATCTGATGGACTGAGGTGTTCGCCCATATCACCACGTCTTTGGCGCAGTTCATGGGCAGGAGGAACGTTTCCTGCAGAAACGCTTCGATCAGATGCTGCTGTCGATCATGGGCCAGCAAGAGAAGCTTTTTGAGTTTCTGCTTGATCTCGTCTTTGAGCTTCCGATTTTTCTCGGGGGCGGCGTCCAGTTTGATGTGGGTGTCATCGACGACTTGGTTCAGTGCGGCGGTCAAGGTCTGCGGTACATCGTGTTTGATCGTAGGGGCGAAATCTTTTACCAGCCCGTTGTCATCAAGCAGCGTATTAACCAGCTTCGCTCGCCAATCAACTTTTTTCGGCAATGCCAGCGCCGCCCATTCTTGTGCAGTAACCACGCCCGCGCGCGTGTCGGCCCTGAGTTTGGTGAGGTACTGCTGCAAGTCCCCCAACGGATAATCGGTGCTCGACTGCAGTTCAAGAACACGTTGCAGCATGGGGATGTCGTAGGCGGACTCTTTGATCCAGCGAGTTATCCAGTCCAATTGCATCAGGACATCGAGGAGGTTTTCGCCGGTTGCCAGGCTCTTGAAATGGCCTTCCCCTCCCAGCAAATAGGCCAGCGTCGAACTTTCGCTGATCGATACGCCAAACAGTCGCGCGATGCGTGCCTGGCGATAAATGGATGACAGCGTGGGCAAATCACACTTGAGTGAGCCCAGGTGATTCTGCGTATTTTTGACGACCCGCAATAGCGAATCCTCTGTCAAAGGCAAGCCCAGGCTGATGCTCAGGTGTTGGAGAATGGTGCGAGAGACGGGGTCCGAATTATCCGCCCGAAACGCGCGACCATCGAGCATCAGCGGTGTGTCGAAGACCCGGGCCTGATTGAACACCTTGTCGAACAGGGTGATTTTATCGCCGGGCGCGCAGGGTGATACCTGGTGGAGCAGCGCGCTGAATTCTTCAGCCGTGATCGAGTACCTGCGATTCAGGTAACGATAAACACCGAGGGCCCGGAGGGCATCGTCGTCGAGTTGCATCAGGGCATTACATGGTCGTTTCGATTCAAATGCGCCGCATAGCAGGCTGTCCAGATCAGTGAAAGAAATGTTGAGCCACCGCTGGAGGCGAATCATTCGATGCAGGCGTTCGAGTTGGTTCTCGGTCACATTCGCGATGACCCCGGGGCTTTTTTCTGTGTCCAGCGACAGGCTTTTTTCAGTGACCGCGAGTGGACCATTTACGTAACGGGCACCGTAGGGCTGAGAGTAGGGCGCCGCCAATAAGTAATGCGCAGAAGTGTGTGGCGCGTATTTGCCTTGCGCCAGCAATGCCTCCAGTTGCTCGGCCTTAAGAGCGGATCGCTCAAGGAAGGGGTGTATTTTTTTCAGGTCGCAAACTGATGCCGTGCCGTAGATCTTTTTCCAGTAATTGTCTTTTTGTGTGCGCTGTTCTTCGAGGGGGAGTGTGGCGAGCGCCGCGTCTGGCACCAGCTTTTGGTCCCATGGCCGTTCTGTCAGCAGCGCTTGTTGTTTCGGGCTCAGGCCGGACATCAATCTCTGAGCCTGATCGGAGGAGGTGTTCTGCACCGTGCCAAACCGGGATCCGTAGTATTGCGTGACAGGCAGGTATTCGCTGACGAGGTAATTCAGCTCTCCGAGCATCGGTTTGTCCGCGCCCAGTCCCAGCACGCACTGATGATGGAAAAACTCGTAAGGAAGGGCAAAGGGGTAATACCGTTGCGCCAGAACGTCATAGGTCGATTTGCCTTTGTCATCGGTGGTTTTAAGTGCGTCCTGGATATTCTGGTCCAGGACCGCATTGACGATGCCGAGCATCGGTTGCGCGGTGAAGGTGCTTTGCTGATCAATCGACAGATCAGCGAGATCCGGCCGGCGTTTGCCCAGCGTGATCCGGTTGGCTTTTTCTTCCGCTGATGACGAGACACTGGATTCCAGCCGCAGGGCAAAACGGTACAGCGCTCTAAGGTAGGCGACCGGTGAATCGATGGCAGCGATCGAATCGTTCTTGCAAGCGTCGTCCCAGTTTTCTTTGAACAGATGGGTGTAGGTGGGGCCCTGTTTCTCGACGGCGCGAATGCCCAACGGATGCCACTGGTGCTGCGCTGTTCCGTCCGACGTCCGCTGCTCCCGGTAAAGGTGGCTGATCTGGGCGGCGTAACATCTGGCGTCGCTGTAGAGCGCTGCGGTGTTGATGGCCTCGTGCGTTTTGAGGCTCTCGTGATCGCTGATCGCGGTGTCCAGACGATCCTTGAACTCGGCTTCGGTCATCCCGGTGATGTCGAACACCGAGGTGATTGCCGGCGCTGCCTTGAATAGCTCCGCCAATTCTTTTGATTTGCCGTCCGGGGCGTAGGCTTCGATCAACGTATCGAGCAGGGAATGTTTTGTGTTATCGGCAGGTGTGTTGACGACGGAATTGTCGACCATGTCGATGGGCCTCCAATGAGTGGAGATGTCGACATTACGGTGTGACACGCGGGGGCGCTGTCAGCGCATTCATTCGGCGAGAACCGGAAGTTTCGCCACTTGGCAGGGGACTGCGGCGGCACGTATGTAGGACTACGCCGACGGGCGGCTAGCCTAGGACCTCGACCCGTTATTTCGAGAATTGTCGGGCGTATACCAAGGCGATGAATGAAGACCGTTTGGCATCTACATGACGTGAGTTGAATTGAGTGTGTTAGCCTCAATCAATGATTTCATTGATTGCAGGAGGCGACATGGCCAGCATTACGATTAGAAACCTGGACGATCAGATTAAGGAACAACTGCGGATCGCGGCAGCGCACAACGGGCACTCGATGGAGGAAGAGGCACGCCTGATTCTTGGTAGAGCCTTGGTTACGGTTAATCGCACTGGAGGACTTGGCAGCCGAATCCACAACAGATTCATCACCACCGGTGGGGTTGAACTCGATCTTCCTCCACGTCACGAGATAGCGACGGCGGTGGATTTCTCCGAATGATAGTGCTCGATACCAACGTTCTTTCGGAATTCATGCGTGTCGAGCCCGATTCACAGGTCCTGGCCTGGGTCGATGCGCAACCGGCAATGGACCTGGCGATCAGCGCTATTACCGTGGCAGAAATTCTCCATGGCATTGCCCGGCTTCCGTTTGGCAAACGTAAACAAAAACTTGAAGCACATGCGATGGCGATGTTTGAAGAGGACTTTGCCGGACGAATATTGCCTTTTGATGCCCATGCCGCCGTGGAATACGCGGCGCTGGTCGCTGGCGGTGAAGCAGAGGGTAGGACGGCGTCGATGGCCGATGCGCAAATTGCCGCCATCTGCCGAAGTCATGCCGCCCCGATTGCCACCCGCAATGTTCGAGACTTCGCATTTCCTGGCGTTGAGGTTATCAATCCTTGGGAGGCCTGATGCAGTCGGTGATTGCAAGCTGACCATTCCCACGCGCTAGCGTGCAATGATCAGGCGGATTTAAATCCGGAAGTCACTGGCGACGGATTCAGTGCTGTGGTCGTCAACCTCAAGGGTGCTGCTCTGGTAGTGCTCGGCATCGTCCAGCGCTTGTACCTCACGTGCGCTGGCCCGATCGATGATCTTGGCATCGGTCCGTGTCCATGCGACGTCGAAAATGACGATGCATTACGCTCATTTCAGTCCTTGGCACCTTGCCGAAGTCGTCAATCTGAACCCGATCGCTGAGAAGTGTGAACACTTTGTGGGCGTCACGGATGGAGAAACGCGGAAACTGGCTTCATAAAAATGACGAAGCCCTTTATTTAAAGGGCTTCTGAGGGGATGGATAGCTGCGGTGCTTTAGACCCTGAAATGACTCACCATCATCTGCAACTGATTCCCCAACCGCGCCAGTTCAACACTGGACGCCGCGGTTTCGTCGCTGGCGGCGGCGGTCTGTTCTGACACGTCGCGCACGTTGATGATGCTGCGGCTGATTTCTTCGGCCACGGCGCTTTG
Organism: Pseudomonas sp. LBUM1663; assembly: GCF_059695905.1. Lineage (NCBI taxonomy): Bacteria > Pseudomonadati > Pseudomonadota > Gammaproteobacteria > Pseudomonadales > Pseudomonadaceae > Pseudomonas > Pseudomonas sp. LBUM1663. Next base: position 835,036 of record NZ_CP166792.1, read on the forward strand.
TTGCTCGGCAGCGGCAGCGATCTGCTGGTTCATCGACTGGATGTTGGACACGGTGCGGGTGATGTTTTCCAGCGACACGCCAGCCTTGCGGGTCAGGGCCACGCTGCTGTCGGTCAGGGCGCGGCTGTTGTTCATCACGTTCGACACTTGTTGAGTACCATTCTGCAGACCGGCCACCAGGCCTTCGATTTCTTCGGTGGATTTCTGTGTGCGCTGAGCCAGGCCACGGACTTCGTCGGCAACCACCGCAAAACCACGACCGGCTTCACCGGCACGCGCGGCTTCGATCGCGGCGTTGAGGGCCAGCAGGTTGGTCTGTTCGGCAACGGCCTTGATCACGTCCATGACGCTGCCGATCTTGTCGCTTTCCTGTTGCAGCACGCTCATGGCTTCGGTGGAGCGTGCCACTTCGCTGGCCAGACGCTCGATCTGGGCGATGGCTTCGTTGACCACTTTATCGCCTTCGCGAGCCTCGCCGTCAGCGGCGGCTGCGGCCTGGGAGGCTTCTTCGGCGTTGCGCGCGACTTCCTGCACGGTGGCGGTCATCTCGTGCATGGCGGTGGCCACCTGATCGGTCTCGATCTTCTGGCTGTTGACGCCGGCGCTGGTTTGCTCGGTGACGGCGGACAATTCTTCGGCGGCGCTGGCGATCTGGGTGACGCCGTCGCGGATGCCGCTGATCAGATCACGCAGGGTCACACCCATGCGCGCGATGCCTTGCTGCAACACGCCGAGTTCATCGCGGCGCGTCACTTTGACGTCCTGGGACAAGTCGCCGCTGGCGATGCGTTCGACCACGGCCAGGGTGTCGCGCAACGGGCCGGTGATCTGACGGGTGATGATGACGGCAGCAATGATGCCCACCAACAACGCCAGCAATGTACTGATCAGCTGCAATGTGCGCGCCTGGGCGCTTTCGGCGTCGCGACGATCGAGCTGGATCTGATACAGCTGATCGCTCAGGGTCACGATGGCGGCGCCCTGGTCAGTCATTTCCTTGCGCGCCTGCACGGCATCGGTGTTGGCGGCTTTATAGGCGATCAACGCGCTGCGGTAATTGCCAAGTGCGGTTTCGAGCTGGCGCAGGGCGTCTTGCTGGGTCTCGGCAAACTGCACGTTCAGCGGTTTCAGGCTGGCAATCGCTGAATCCAGTTGGACGACGGCTTTTTGCTCGGTCTCGGCATTGGTGGTGGCGGTATAGCCGCGCACTTCGTAGCGGGCCAGGATGAACGCTTCCTTGGCGGCGGTGACGGCCTGGAACTGTTCGAAACGTTGATCGCTCAAAGGCATTTGTTGCGCGCGGGTGCTGATGGCGTCGATCAGCGTGCTGGCTGTTTCAGCATTGGCGGCCATGGTGTCGCGGGCGCTGTTGCCGGTGCGGTAGGCGCTGCGCATTTTGTTCAGCGACGTCTTGTAGGCGTCGATGTAAGTGCCTTGCTCTTTGAGCAGCTTGAGGTTTTCCGGGCTCTTGAACTTCGACAGCAGCGATTGTTGCTGAGCGGAAAAGGCGTCAAGGGTGGTCTGTACGTTCTGAGCGGCGGTTTCATCGCCGTTGGTCAGCATGTATTGCAGGCGAACCACACGAAGCTTGGTCAAACCGGCGTTGAGCTGGGTGATGTCGCTCATCCAGTTGCTACGGTCAATCAACCCGCCCAGGCTCGTCCAGCCGGTCAGGGCCAGTACGCAGGTCAGTGCCAGGACCAGGCCGAACCCCAGGCCCAGTTTCATGTTCACGCTGATGTTGCCGAACCAGCTATTCATCAAATTCCTCCAGGAACGTTGCGCTTTCGATCGTCGGTTGGCTGGAAGATTGTTGTTTTTTTAGGTGCCAGCAAGGGTGTGTAGCAGGTCTGTATCGGCAGCAATCGCGAGAGCTGAAAGGATTCTGTCGGACAGATCTGTAACAAGATTTCTGGGGCGCCTTAAGCTTTTTTTCACATGGGTTTCACCCGCTGCTGACGCGCGCGACTCTACCCTCGCGTCACCTAATGACAGTGATGCATGCCGGCGAGGCGGCTTGATGTGGAATTGAGACTGAATCTGTTCGGGATAAAACGCTCAATTAAACTGGGCCGGTTGACCCGCTACCGAAACACGGCCGTGGTGCTGGCTTCGGCGCTACTGGTGATTCCATTGACAATCTGGCTGTTGCAGCCAGCCGCCATACCGGACCTGGCGCATGGCAACGCGTCGGGCGCACGAGCGTTGGCCGCCGACTGGGCCAAAGGCGATGTGATTGTGCTGGTACGCCATGTCGAGCGCTGTGATCACTCGAAAGCCGCGTGCCTGAGCGGCAACGATGGCATTACCGATCGTTCGCGTAGCGTCGCGGTGAGCGTCGGTGCACGGTTTGAACAGATGGGGCTGGACAAGGCCGATATTTACAACAGTCCGATGATTCGTACGTCGCAGACGGCCAGTTACATGTTCAACAAAGTCGCGCTTGGCGAGGATTGGTTGGTCAGTTGCAAAGGCACGATGCTGCGTGATGCCCTGGCGCATAAAGTGGCGGGTCGCAACCTGATCCTGGTAACCCACAGCGAATGCATGGCGCAACTCGAGAAGGATCTCAATTTGTCCACTTCTACACTCGGCTACGGCGCTTCTCTGTTCATCTCCACCCAAACACCTCAAGTACCGCGTATGCTCGGTTTCATTGAAGCTTCCGACTGGCGCTCGGTGACCACCGAATGAGTTTTCCCTCTGGATCAGGACACACGATGCTGACTTCTTCCCGCAACCGCTTTTACTGGGCGAACTTCGGTATCCCGTTGGCCTGCGCGGCCGTGGTTTTCCTGATGTTCGACATGACCCAGATCGACATCGCCTTCAGTAATCTTCTGTTTGATCCGGTCGCCCAGATCTTCCCGCTCGACAAGGTTCACTTCTTTGAAAAGCTCACCCACAAGTGGGCGCGCATCATTCCGAACTGGACCGCCGAGATTGCCCTGATCGGCGCGATGCTGTCGTTTGTCTGGCCGCTGATCAACATTTCAAAGCATCCGCGTCTCGGTGGATTTCTGGAGCGGAGCAAAGCGGCGCCGGTGCTGCGATTTGCCTACGGACATCGTCGGGATTTCCTGTTCGTCGTCTTCGCGTTTGCCATTTGCACCGGCGTGATCCATTTCCTCAAGTCGCACACCAGCGTGTACTGCCCGATTGAAACGACCCTCTACGGTGGGAAATTGCCTCACGTGGAGTGGTACAACAACTTCCAGTTGTTCAGGGAAGCCGGTGATGGCCGTTGCTGGCCGGGTGGCCATGCTTCCGGCGGTTTCACCATGCTCGCGCTGTACTTCGTGGCTCGCCGCTACCGCTGGCGCTACTCCAAAGCGCTGATGTACGGCGCGTTGCTGCTCGGTTTCGTCTATGGCACGACGCGGGTCCTGCAAGGCTGGCACTACATGTCCCACACCTTCTGGGCCGGGATCTTCGTGTGGCTGGCCTGTTTGCTGACAGCGTTGGCGTTTTACGGCCGAGCGCGACTGGAGATGCCGGTGCTGCAAAAGGCTGAAGCGCCAGCCGCTGAGCCGCTTACTGATTTACAAAGTAGTAAGCCTGACGCCCCACCTTCATGGTCTTGAGCACTTTCAATGGCGCGGCCGGTTCGGTTTCGCCGGACATGACCGCCACGTTGACGGGTGAGGCCGCCAGAAACTCATGCAGTTGCGCCTCGGTGTCCAGGCCCTTGAGCACTTGCCGGGTGTAGAACACGCTGGCACCGCCCACCCGTTCGTTAGCCTGGAACAGAGCGATGTGTTGCCCGTTGGCCTGCATCGTCTGGATCTGTGCGGTCAACGGCAGGAAGGACAGTTTGCGATCGGCATGGGGCAGCGCCCATTGAGCGGCGGCCAGGTAGCTGCCAATCACCAACGCGATCACGCCAATGACTGCGCCGCGTCGATGCCGTGCGATGTGCCCCAAAAGGTTCGAAGCACCTTCGCGCAGCTTCAGCCGCTCGAACAGAACGCCCGCATACTCCGCCGCAATCACCGCCGCCGCGGGCGTCATCGACATGAGATACACCGTGCGCTTGCTCGACGCCAACGTCAGCATCACAAACTGAGCCACGATCCACAGGGTGAAAAACAGCAAATAACGATTGGCCATCAGGCTTTTTCGAAAATGCCACAACCCCAGGTACACCAGAATATTCCACGGCAGAAACGCTTGGGGCAGCTTGGCCAGGTAGTAGTAGAACGGTTCGTAATGCCCGGCCTCGACGAAGGATCCACTGAAGCGTCCGACACTGTTGGTCAGCAGCACTTCCCCAACGGCCGGCGCCCCACCACGCTGATACAGCACAGCGAGCCAGATCGTCAGGGGGATCAATCCGACAAGCGTCAGTAAACCGGGGCGCAACCAGTCGGAGATTTTCAGGCGCCTGTCCATCAAGGTCTCGGCCAGCAGATAGGCGAAAATCACCACGCCCGGCATCGCCAGGCCCAGGACGCCTTTGCTCAATGTGGCGATAGCGATTCCCGAGGCGAACAGCAGCGCGTTGCCGGGCGTCGATTGTCGCTGCCCCTGAAAGAACGCCAGCAACGCCATGCTCACGCCGAGGGCGAGCAACGCGTCTTCACCGACGCCGCGCACGTTGCTCCAATAACTGGCCATGGTTGCCAGAAAGATCCCCGCCGTCCAGGCAAGCGACTTGGGCCGGCCGAACCGCCGCAGCATCGCGTACAACAGCATCACGCTGAACAACCCGGCGAACGCCGAGGCCAGTCGCACCGCCCACGGCGTGCCGCCAAATGCACGGATGGCGCCGGCATCGAGCCACAAGCTCAAAGGTGGTTTTTCCAGAAAAGGTTCGCCGAACAAACGGGGCGTCACCCAGTCGTTGTCGAGGTGCATCTGCATGGCGATCCCGGCCACACGGGCCTCGGTGGAGCCTTGCAGTTGATGATTGCCCAAGGCAAAGAAAAACAGCAGGGCAGCCAGTAGAAACAGTGAAGTGGCGGGACGCGACATAGGCTTCTGGCAACCGAGCAGGTGGACCGGGAAGCCCGAGCATACTGGGCGAATGCTTAATGAAGTGTGAACGGCCGCGAAGTATTACGAGAGGCGTCTGGACCAGCGCTGTTCCGGGGCTTCAAAGCGATCATTGATCAACGCGGTCAACACGTGATCCTGCCAACGCCCGGCGATACTCAGGTAGGCCTTGGCGTAGCCTTCACGTTCAAATCCCAGGCGCTCCAGCAGCCGCGCGCTGCGTTCATTACCGGGGATGTAATTGGCCATGATCCGGTGCAGTTTCTGCTCATCGAACATGTAGCCGATGCCTGCTTCCAGTGCTTCCTGCATCAAGCCCTGGCCCTGACGGGATTCGTCGATGTGGTAACCGAGATAACACGCCTGAAACGCTCCGCGAGTGATGCCGCTGAAATTGCAGGCGCCGATCATCTGGCCGTTGTCCGGGTCCAGCAGCGCGAAATGCACCGCCAGACCGGCCTCGAACGCACTGGCTTGCACCTCAAGGCGCGGACGAATGTTTTCAGGGCTGTGGTAATCGGAGGGACGAATCGGCGACCACCGGGCAAGATGCCTTTGGTTGCGTCGGTAGAAATCGCTTTCCAGTGCCGCCTGTTCAGGGGCGAGCACTGCCAGCGTCAAGCGTTTGCAGGGCAGGGACAACAACGGCATGGGGCGCTCCGGTTCGTGAGGGTCGTAGCGCAAGCATCATGGGGCCAGCGAAAAAACTCAAACCTCCAGCGGCAACGTCACGATGAAGGTACTGCCTTTGCCGTCGCCGTCGCTCATGCCGATCACCGTGCCACCATGGGCTTCGACCAGCTCGCGAACGACCGTCAGGCCAATGCCCAGACCTGCGCCGTTGAAACCGACGGCGTGAACGTCCTGCACAAAAGGCTCGAATATAAACGGCAGCGCCTTGGCGGAAATACCGATGCCGGTATCGCAAATGCTCATCTCCAGCAGTTCGTCTTCGGAGGTGACCGAAAGCGTGACCGTGCCGCCCGCCGGCGTGTACTTGGCCGCATTGCCCAGCAGGTTGCCGAGAATCTGCGTGAGTCTTACCGGATCGCCATTCACCGCCAATGCACCTTTGGGCAACTCAGCCGTGAAATGCAAGTGCTGAGCGATCATCACTGGGCTGCACACGGCGATGGCGTCCTGAATGATCTGCACCATGTCGACGATGCGGCAATCGAGGCGCAACTTGCCGGTGCTGGCGCGGGATACATCAAGCAAATCTTCCACCAGTCGCGACATGTGCTGCACTTGGCCTTCGATCAGCGCCTGCATGCGTGGCAGCTCTTCACTTGGCACTCGCACCAGTCGGCCCGCGATCATGCTGATGGGCGTCAGCGGGTTGCGCAGTTCGTGGGCCACCAGGGTGAGAGTGTTGCGTTGCTGCGCCAGCGCATGTTCTGCCGAGGCTTGCAGGTCTTGTGCGCTGAGGGCCGCGATGACCAATTGCGCGTTGGCCTCGCGCATCTCCAGGAACAGCCGTTGCTCTTCTGGTGAGCGATGGGGTTTTTCCGCATCCGATTGCGCCAGGAGAATGGCTAGTACCAATTGCTGATTGGCTTCGACCAATTGTTCGATTTGCTGGGCATCCACCAGCCGGTTGTTGGTATCGCTCAATTCTTTCTTCAGCGCCGCCAGCACCGCGCGGGCTTCGACGGTTTTTTGACCGAGCAGGAACAACTCACGAGCGGCGGTGGCCATCGTCTGCGCGTTCGTACCTTTAGCCTCCGTCATGGTCCTGGTTTACACCTCATCTTTGCTGAGTTGCCGGGTGGGACGGCCTCCGAGTAAGCCTTCCTGATCCGGCAACATTTCACCGATTTGCAGGCCTTTATCGCCGATGCTGTAAAGCCTCAACTCATCGGAGTGGGTGCTGGCCCGCACCTTGACCACGGCCATGATGCGCAACAAGCGGCTCTGCACTTCAATGTAGCGCTGAACGATGATCGCGTCGGTAAGAAAAGCAGTTCCGTAAGGGCTGAAACGCAAATCGGTGTAGCGGTCTTCCAGCTCCGAGGTCATCAATACACTGACACCAGCACTGGTCAGAGCGGTGACCATGCGCGACAGCGACTCACGAAAGTCTTCGCGGAAGGTCGGCGCCAGCGCCAGTTCGAACCCGGACAGCGAATCAATGACCACTCGGGTGGCTTTCAATCGGGCGATCTCGCTCAACAGCAACTGCACGATTTCGTCGATGGACAGGTCTGGTGCACGGCTGTCCACCAGACCGACCTGTCCGCTCTGAATCAATCCCGCCAGGGTTGAGTTCTGGGAGTGATTCGGCCGTTGTTCAAACACCGCGATCACGCCGGTTTCGCCATTGCGCGCGCCCTCGGCCAGGAATGTCGCCGCCAGAATGCTTTTTCCCGAACCTGACGGTCCGGCCACCAGCAAGGAGTAGCCACGAGGCAGGCCGCCGCCGAGCATCTCATCGAGTTGCGGCACGCCCATTTTCAGGCGCTTGATCGGGAAATCCCGTGGCGCTTCAACCGCGTCGAACGTCGCTGGCGCAAACACCTTGATCCCCGACGTAGCAATACGGAAGGTATGCAGCCCCGGCAACGTTGGCTGACCGCGCATCTTCATGATTTCCATCTTGCGCACCATGGAATTGCGCTGAACGCTCTGGCGCAACCAGATCAGGCCATCGGCCACGGTGAAAATCGGGTTGGTGTCGGTTTCGGTGAAGTACTCGCCAATCAGGAAGGTCGTGGCCTGCCAGGTGGTCATCAACATGCCCAGTTGCTGAACGAACTGCGGCAGGTTGTTGTTGGGGTTGTCCTGGGTCTGGCTGGCCAGCACCACGGAGCGGAACGAATCGACGAACACCAGCGCCGGTGAGTGAGCCTCTACCTCGCTGACAATGCGCCGCAGCACCTCGTCCAAGTTCCCCGCCAACGTGTCGGAGGCCAGGTTGATATAGCGAATCGAATGGTTGATCGCTTCGCTGTCGAAAAAATCGAATTGCTGCTGATAGCGCAGCATCTTCAGGGGTGGCTCTCCCAGCACGGTAAAGAACAGCGCTGGGCGTTCAGGCGTCGCCAAGGCGAACATCATTTGATGCGCGAGGGTGGTTTTGCCGCAGCCGGGAGGGCCTGCGATCAGGTTGAACGAAAACTCCGGCAAACCTCCGCCCAGCACCTCGTCCAGTCCTGGCACACCGGTGGCCAGACGGTTGATAGTCACTTTGGTGCTCATGGCGAATTTTCCTGCGAATGGGTGTCGCTCAAAGAAGGTTCCCACATGCCACGAAGCAAACGTGCGGTGAGCGAGGGCCCGATAAGCGTGGACAGCAGATCGTAAAAGGTGGTCAGCAACACTTCACCGAAAAACAGCGCTTCGGCGTCGCTTTGCTCAACAATTACGGACTTGAGGGCTGTCAGGTCCATGCCGGCCGGCACTTTGTCGCGGGTGCTGGCTAAACGCGGATGAGTAGAGGCGCACAGGTGGAGGCTGCGGCGATAAAGCGCGGCAACCCCTTGCTGGCCGATGATGGGCGTGAGGGCTACTTCCATATCCCGCAAGGTTGAAATGATCGCTTGGGCGATCCTTGCGATGTCAGCGTCGGGGCCAACACGGTGCGCCAGAGAAGCAACGATCTGACGGCTCTCTTCGCTTTGCGTGGACATGGCTAACTGATATCTGATGGACAGACATCGATGGTACACCCAATAAGGTGACTGGACCTGATTTGCGACAGTTCCGGGGAAAGTATTGGGTTAGGGGCGTCACTCATCAGTCAAAAGGCAAAAAAAAGCCCGCGGGAAGGCGGGCAAACCGTAGTTTCTTGAATGAGCGAGGGCAATGTACCGGTTGGAGAGGGCGGGAGGGGTGAAGAAAAATTCATGTGGATGGACCGCGTTACCCGCTCAGGGCAAATGATCTGCCGCAAAGTCCGCCTCGGAGCGAGCTCGTAACCGACCCTTGCGGCAGGCCTGCTGGAATCGCTCAAAGTCTTGCTCATTGTGCGTTGCATAACTTTTCGCATACTTGAACAGCGCGTCGGCCAGCGCATCGCTCTTGCCGATGTAGCCGCTGATCTGCGCGGCCTGCCCGGACGATTTGGCATGTGCACGGGCGAGCGCGCGACCACACACGCGACCATACGCGGCGAAGGTGTCCGCATCGAACGTCTCAAGCTCGGCCGAGATTTTCATGTCGCGCAACTGCCGCACGTAGAAGTGTCGACCGCCGGGGCCGGTGGCCCAGCCGAGGAACAAGTCACTGGCCGACTGCATCAGCCGTTGACCCTCGACCACCCGCTGACCGTTATGCCGCACTGTCGATTTTGTCTTTACGTAATCGGCCAGCACCGAGCGCCGTGCTTCCTTGAATTGCAGGAACAGAGGGAATTCCTGATCGTCAGTCAGCAAGGCCACCAGACAGCGGGTGCCAACACTGCCGACGCCCACCACTTTGAACGCCATGTCCTGGACGTGAAAACGTGAAAACAACGTTCGTCGGTCAGCCTGCAGCGTGCCTGGATACTCGCGCATGAAGGCGTCGTAGAGCGGCCGCCAATCCGAGAGGCGCAGCCAGTCATCGTCGGCATCCAGCAATGTGGTTTTTTTATGCAGGTGGAAAATTTCCGGCAGGTCATCGCGAATGATCAGTCGACCGTGTATGTCACGCTCGCTGATTTTCGGTAGCAGCTCGGCGTGCGAACGACCCTCGGCCTTTTCGATGGCACGTTCGATATGCTCGAGCGTTTTTTTGTTCGCCTGCTTGCGCAGGTCGTCGTAACGGATGGACTCGTACCAGGTTTCCAGCGAGCTTTGTTCGGCGCACTCGAGCATGGTTACCTGATAAGCGCTGACCACTTCGCGGCAAACTGTTTCTTCGACCGTTTCCCCATGGCGCAGATCGCGGGCCGCCACCACGATACTCGCCACCAGCCGTTTAACGTCCCACTCCCAAGGGCCGGGATGGACCTCGTCGAAGTCGTGGACGCCGAACAATAAATTACGTTCGGGCGTGGCGAACCCGCCGAAATTCATCAGGTGGCAATCGCCGCAGATGGGCGAGGTCAGGCCCATGTTTGGCGTGGAGGCCAGATCGTGGGCCTGCAAAAGCGCGGTGCCGCGATAGAAGGTGAAAGGGGAGACGAGCATTCGGCCGTAGCGGAGTTCGACCAGGGATTTGATTCGGCCTTCGCTGGAGGCTTTGATCAGTGGGAGCGGGTCGCGTGTTGTTTTTCCCGTAGACGCCTGGGAATTGCGGGGGCAATTCTTGCGAGCGTCCTTGCCTTGCTTCAAGCGGTCTTTTAGGGCGGTCATGGGGGCTCTCGCTGTAGGCTTTGTGCGGATTGAGTGTAGAAGGCCATACAGGGAGCGAAATATTCGATGAAATAAAAAGCCCGATTATTATTCGGGCTCTAAATTTTGATCTGATCAAATTTTCCGTGTGAAGGATATTTCCACGGCACGCGGAATGCTGCGCCGCCTCTGATCAAGTTTGCTTGGGTTGTGATGGCGGGCCACCAACGCACCAAATTATGGGCCTTGTTCCAATAGGATTCGTTTCCCCAGTGTTTAGCCAAGCAAAACACGGGTAGGCCACATTCGCGAAACGCTCGTTTTTCAATATCGCCTTTTGTAAATTTATCTTGTGAGATAACGGCCCAGCCACCTTCGTCGCTCAGTACTGAAATCCAATCAACGTCCGTGGTGTTCTGCGGAAATTTATCCTTCAGTGGCAATACCGAATGCCCGTCTACTTTGGTCAGCTCATTTAATGCGCGGGCAAGGGCGGGGGGAAGATTGTTGTCCAGTAAAAAATTCAAGCGGCATTCCTTTGCTCAAAATTGACCGCCGCTTCAACTGCTGCGGGAGGAATCTCGTAGAGAAGTGCCACACGTTTGGTGTTTTCCCCTTCTGTCTTATAGGCGCTAAAAATTGCCGCCGTATCGATTCCCGTGATCGAAAGAATGGGTTTGCCGAAGTTTCGGGAGGGATCCAGAACGATCGCTTTGCTGCGTTTTACCGGATACCAGCGCTGAGCGGCATCTGATCCCGTGTAGTCAATGCCTTCATACAACGAAGGTTTGATGACCTGCTCGAACGCGTACTGTTGCTTGATCAAGTCGAGAAGGGATTCATCCCCTGTTTCGCTCATGACCGTGGCGAAAATACGCCGACCATCGGTTTGAAAACGTTTGCAGGTAAATGGATAGGCTTGATTGAAAATCTCTTTTGCTTGCTGCGAGGCATTGCGGATGGCTTGCAGGCTAACGCCGTGCTGGCGGAAGGCATGGACGAAACGAATTTCCAGGAGGTCATGAAAGCCTAGTACGCACTCATCCAGGTCGGCCAGTTCCGAGCTCCAAAGCCCCGAGTGCTGAACACCGTGCATGGTATATCCGAAAAGCCAACGGCGGATATCGGCAGCTGGAATCCCCGTGTAAAGGGAAGCTTCAGCCGGTGTGTATAAGCCAATACCGACAAGGCGGCTAGGCAGTTTAACGTTTTGCATGTTGGCCTCCTTGTCATCAGGTGATTCGGCGAGGGGATTCTGGTCGTAAGTATGGACTCAGGCAACCAATCGGGGACGAACAGCGGTTTTGTTTGTTCAGCCTAGATTTAAAGCGTGATCATCACAATCAGCTCAGAGTCGATACGGCTTGCAGGAAATTTCCGAAGAACCTGTCCTGTAATTCGCTCTTGCGACGGATCGAGGGGAAGGGAGTCAATTGAGTCCACAGAAAGTTACAGTTTATGAAACCTTCTGTTGAGCCAAAGCCCAAAAAGGCACCTGCGATGTTGTCGTCAGGTGCCTTTTTTGTTGTAAGCAGATTCGAGGGTTAATTCGTTACATCGACGACACCTGCGCCTGCAATCGCCGGCCAACGACATCCATCAAATCGCAGCCATCGCGCAGCGAAGTCACCAACACCCGCGCCAATTCACTGTGAACACCTTCGTTCACAGCAAAGCTCTCCAGCAATTGAGTCGCCGTGCGGATGCGGTAAGCCGCAGTTTCGTGCAATACGTCCAGCGGTGCTTCAGTGTCGATCAGCAACGACGCGATGGTGCAGTCGATGCCGGTGACAGGCATGTATCGATCCATGACAAAACCTCCATTCGGTAAAAGAGCGCGACCACTCAGTGGTGGCTGGCGGACGGAACTTCGGACACGCCATCGGGCGGATCGAGGTTGTCCAGCGCTCGGTTTACCAACAGTTCGCCCAGCACCGCCAGTTGCTGAATCGCCAGTGCCACGTTGCGCCGCGAGCCTTCGAGTTCGCAGGCCAGTTCGGTGGTCATGACATTGAGCGAGGCAAGGGTTTCGCAGGCATGAGCGAGCAGGGTTGGCGTGTCGACGTCGGGGAGGATAGTGAAGATGTGGCTGATGGGATCGGGGTGGTTTGGGTTGCGGAGGCGGGCGCTGATGATGCGTTCGGTGGTTTCGGAGAGTTGGCTTAAGTCGGGTGCGTCTACATCTGAATGGGGCGCAGATTCGGGCGGATTTGGGGTGATCTTTTTCATGATGGAACTCCTTGCGTTGGTGGAGGCTGCCAGTCCCCTGCTGTCAAACAGGATTGGGTGGCGGCTGTACGCGGGTTGACAGACCGGAAACGCAAGCATCCAGTGCATCCGAAGATGCCCCACGCACAGCCACCAGAACGAAACTGCACATGTGAAAGGATGCCGTTTTATCCGGAGGAGTGAAAGCTTGCGGTTCTTCAGCCTGTCAAAGCCGATCGCTGATTTGCAGCGATACCCGAAGGCTATCGATGCAGAACCGATTCCGCCAGTTCATGAAAGCCGACACGATTTGCGGGAAGTTTCCTAGGATGAGGACTACGTTCTTACAAAATAAGTAACTGTTCAGGGCTGTAACGATTTTGGTGTTATGCCTGAGCTGGTTTCCTCAATACTCCATAACCTCACCCCTCCGCAAAACCCACCCAGCCTCCCCAGCCATCAACCGATACCGAACCTCCCGCATCTTCCCCGTCCTTCCGGCCCCGGCGTCCGCACTCTCATAAACCGGAAACCGCCGCACCAACACATTTTCCACCACTGCAAACTCATCCTCACCCTGATAGCCCTCGGCTGCTTTCGCGTCCTCACTCACCGGCGGAAGATAAATCTCGCTGAGCGATTTTTTGCGATTCGCTGAATACGCCACGAGCTCACCTGGCAATCCGCGTCCCGGTGATCGGGCAAAGACGTAAAGCTCTGGCGAACCATCCCGATCAAGGTCCGCAACCTCGGCCCGCACGATGTTTCCCGTCAATGGTCGGGTGATGTCTGAATTATCGGTTTCCAGCCCTTGAGGCGAAATGCGTAGCACGCGGTGGTCATCGATCCCCTCCGTTGTCACATGAAACCGAATGCCCTGCAATTCCAGGGTTTGGTCAAACGGCCGAGTGCTGTCCGAGGCATCAGCGGGGCTGAGGTTCAATGAAAGGTTGTAGTTCGCCACTTCATTGCGCCGGGCGGCGTTGCGCATGAGGTACACCTGAACCGTGTATTCGCCGTCGGTGGGTAACGGCCCGATGAAATGGTTGCCCATGATCGAGCCGTTGAACAGCGCGTAGTCTGCGCCTTTGGCGGTGATGTTGAAGTAAGCCGATGCATTGGAGGGCTTGAGGTCGACTGTCAGTATTTGACCTGCCTTCGCACTCACACGGTACTGCGCGGTGAGCGGGCCCTGGATGGACTGTTTGATCTCGACGGCATTGGTGCCCTTGTCGAAAGGGACTTGCTCGACACGGGGCGCGACTTCGGTGGCGGCCTGTACAGATATAAAAAACATGGCCGCCAAGATGGCTACGATCCTGACGTTCATTTCATCCTCCCGAAAGATAGGAGCGAATTACTTTGGCGTGATATTGACCCAATGAGACGCCAATCAGCCGTGATCGTATAGCGTAAATGCCCGATCTACCCAAAGGACATGGAAGATTCGACCGAATCGAAACCCCACCATCGGCGCCAGTCCAATTGCCCGAAAGGCAATGAGATGCACATCCTCTGTTACGACCAGCGGAATTGCAGATTTGAGGGCGGATCGATCGATTATTTCGTAGCCCAGGCCATGCCTTGGCGCTTGTCTGAGCTGCTGCCAAGTGAGCTGGCTCAGAACGCGAATTTTGCCAAGCACGCCACCGCGCTCTTCGGTTGAGCAGTCGCTGACGCAATAGCCTTGTTGCAAATATTCAAACGAGAAAACAGGAGGCTTCAAGTCCGGATTGTCGGCAGGCTCGGAGCGTCCCTTCAACACCTGACTTTGTTTTACTGCTCTATCCTTGAGATGCCCCATCAGCCCACTTCCTTATTTGACCAATCCCTTGAAGAACATGCGCATCTCTTCCACTGGAATCTCAAGGCTCACAGCACCAGGCTTGAAATTGTTCTTCCATGGCGACTCTTCATGGGTCAGCTCTCGCAGACGCCACGCAGAGTACTGACCATAAATCTGCTGAACTTCGTTTAGCAGATCCATTTGTTCCGCAGAAAATACGTTTGCATCGAAGTCGGCAGGATAGGGAATGCTGCCACTGCCATGCTGCTTATAGTGATGATAGACAGAGGGCACTACCGGGCCATGAGTCCATGCCTCGATTTGATCGTCAAAAAGAGGTCTGTCGAAGACTGCGAGATGAAACCCTTGTGCGTAATACACAAGTTTTTGAAGCTTCAGGTTCGACACAAGATCGCCTGCATCTTCATTCGCTTGGGCGAGGAAAAATTTCGCTGCGTCGATAGAGCTGGCCATATGACCTCCTGGTCAAAGTCCGTGAATGTGCGTGTATAGCATAGCGATTGCTCAGCGGTCGCTGATTATCCGCTCGACTTGAGTGATGTCAATCGAGTGGTCACCTGAGTCACCTTAGCTTCCGATATGCTGTATGTAAATACAGTATTTTGTTTCTGTTCGGGGAGAATCGGGGCCACAAAATCTAGAATCGAGACATCTCACTCAACCTCACCGTGTGCTTGAAATGATGCTCCCAAAACCTCACCCCAACGCCCCGGTCCGATCCAGCGACGTCGCCACGGTCAAATCGGTAATCGACGTCGGCTGCAATTCCGCATCAAACAGCGCAAACCCAGCCGCCAGCAAGCATGTCTCGGCGCTGGGTCGATGCTGGGCTGGGCATCGATGATGAGAATGGCTTGAAGCATGGCCGTGAGTTCCGGTCTAGACGTAGTTTGACGGCCTGCAGTGGCAATTGTATGACAGCTTGTAGCTAATAAATGTCGCCAAATAAATGACGTTTTTAGTGGTAAAACACCGCTCAGCGATAAGTCAGACAAAGTATTGACAGTGCCAATCCGATCTCCCATTATCAGCCGCGTTTTGATGGCCTTGAGCCATAGAACCGGCGGACTTTAACCACTCGTATCCGCTCTAATGTTCAGGGAGAGATTTCATGTTTGTTGAGCGAATACTGGTGACTGGCGGTGCAGGGTTTATCGGCTCGCACCTCGTAGAAGCGTTGCTTGGCAAAGGCTACAAGGTTCGCGTGCTGGATAATTTGTCGACCGGCAAGGTCAGCAATCTGCCGATGGACAATGCGAATCTGAACCTCGTCATCGGTGATGTCGCGGACGGCGCCGTAGTGGCACAAGCCATGCGCGATTGCGGTGCTGTCGTTCACCTGGCCGCGGTGGCCTCGGTGCAAGCGTCGGTGGATGATCCGGTCAGCACTCATCAAAGCAACTTCGTCGGCACCCTCAATGTGTGCGAAAGCATGGTGAAGGCCGGGATCAAGCGCGTGGTATTCGCTTCCAGCGCGGCCATCTACGGCAACAACGGCGAAGGCACGGCGATTCACGAAGACACGCCAAAATCCCCGCTCACGCCGTACGCCAGCGACAAACTGGCCAGCGAGCAATACCTCGATTTCTATCGCCGCGAACATGGCCTGGAACCGATGATCTTTCGGTTCTTCAACATCTTCGGCCCGCGTCAGGATCCGTCATCGCCGTACTCCGGCGTGATCAGCATCTTTACCAAGCTGGCCTTGGCCGAGCAGTCGGTGGCGATTTTCGGTGACGGTTCGCAGACCCGCGACTTCGTCTATGTCCAGGACCTGGTGAGCATTCTCGTGCAGTCCCTGGAAGTCAGTGACCCGAGCCCCGGCGCGGTGAACGTTGGCTTGAGTCGGTCCACCAGCCTCAACGATCTGATCGCCGAATTGGGCACCGTCACCGGCAGCCCGTTGAAGGTGATTCATCACGCGCCACGTCAAGGCGACATTCGCCATTCGCGCGCCAACAACAGTCGCCTGCTGGAGCGTTTCAAGCTCCCGGAACCGACCGCCATCGGCAAGGGGCTGTCGCAGCTTATTCGCAGCCTGTAACCCGGCCGGTTCTACTGTCCGACATCCAAGCAGTATCGGTTCAGTCCATTCAAGAGTGAGTTATGGAAATCGTTTTTCGCAGGACGCGTGTCCGCGCGGCCGCTAATCGGCTGCTCGCCGCTTTAGCGTTGTTCGTGAGCGGGCCCACCGTCCAGGCCGCAGCATTACCGCAACCCGCCAGCGTGGTTTTCTGGTATGCCGATCAACCGCCCATTTCCGAGTTGGCTCAGTTCGACTGGTCGGTGGTCGAGCCAGGGCATATGACCGCAGGCGACGTCAAAACCCTACGCAAATTGGGCAGCCAGCCGTTCGCCTACCTGTCGGTGGGCGAGTTCAATGGCGGCAAGGCGGAGCTCGACAAAGCCTCCCTCACCGGGGCGGTAAGCCCGGTGCGTAATGGCGCTTGGGACAGCCAGGTCATGGATCTCGCGGCGCCCGCCTGGCGTGAACATTTGTTCGGCCGAGCCAAGGCATTGCAGGCCGAAGGCTACGCCGGGTTGTTCCTCGATACCCTCGATAGCTTCCAGTTGCTGCCGGAGTCGGCACGAGAAAAACAGCGTCTGGCCCTCGCCGGTTTCCTGCGGGAATTGCATCAACGTCAGCCGAACCTGAAGCTGTTTTTCAACCGTGGCTTCGAAGTGTTGCCCGACCTCGATGGCGTGGCCGCCGCGGTGGCGATCGAATCGATTCACGCCGGTTGGGACGCTTCCGCCAAGCGTTATCGCCCGGTACCGGAAGCCGACCGCGAGTGGCTGGAAACCCAGATCCAGCCGTTGCGCGCCAAAGGTATCCCGCTGGTAGCGATTGACTATCTGCCGCCGGAACGCCGCGATGAAGCGCGCAAACTGGCCAAGCGTCTGCGCGAAGAGGGCTTCATTCCCTACATCGGCACGCCTGAGCTGGATTCGATGGGCATCAGCAGCATCGAAATCCAGCCGCGCCGAATCGCGCTGCTTTACGACCCGCGCGAAGGCGATCTGGTGCGCAACGCCGGGCACACCTTGCTCGGCGGTTTGCTCGAATACCTCGGTTACAGGGTGGATTATCTGCCGGTCGACGGTTCTCTGCCGGAGCACCGTTTCAGCGGTTTGTACGCCGGGATCGTTACCTGGATGACCAGCGGTCCGCCGCAGGACGCCCCGGCCTTCAATAGCTGGATCGGCAAACGTCTGGATGAACAAGTCCCGGTGGTGTTCTTTTCCGGCCTGCCGATTCAAGACCCGCTGCTGCTCAAGCGCCTGGGCCTGAACCGCTCGGCGCCGATCGGTACTCAAGCGTTGAGCATTACTTATCAGGATAAGGCGCTGATCGGCGCATTCGAAGCCCCGGTGCAGCCCCGATCCCGTGACCTGACCGCGATCTCCCTGCTGCCCAAAGGCCCGAAAGCCGCGTTACTGCTGACCGCTGCCGACGGCCAGACATTCGCTCCGGTGGCGACGGCCGAGTGGGGCGGCGTCGCCCTTGCGCCCTACATTCTCGAAACGAACAACGAGCGCAGCCGCTGGATTCTCGATCCGTTCGCTTTCCTCCAGGCCAGTTTGCGCCTGCCAGTTCAGCCACGCCCCGACACCACCACCGAAAACGGCCGTCGCATCGCCACCGTGCACATCGACGGCGATGGTTTCCCGTCGCGCGCCGAAGTGCGCGGCACGCCGTATGCCGGCAAGCAGGTGCTCGACGATTTCATTCGGCCCAACCCGTTCCTGACCTCGGTGTCGATTGTCGAAGGCGAGATTTCACCGCGCGGCATGTTCCCGTTCCTGGCTCGCGAACTGGAGCCCATTGCCCGTGAGTTGTTTGCCAACCCGAAAGTCGAAGTCGCCACCCATACCTTCAGCCATCCGTTTTTCATGCAGCCGGAACTGGCGCAGAAACGTGAGAATTTCAACCCGGAATACGGCTTGAAAATGGCCATCCCGGGCTACGACAAAATAGATTTCCGTCGCGAGATTTTTGGCTCGCGCGATTACATCAACCAGCAGCTCACCACCCCGGAAAAACCGGTGAAGCTGATCTTCTGGCCAGGCGATGCCTTGCCCTCGGCAGAGACCCTGAAGCTGGCCTACGACGCGGGTCTGAAAAACGTCAACGGCGCCGAGACCATGCTGACCAAGGCCAATCCGTCGCTGACCGGCCTCAATCCATTACTGCGCCCCACCGAAGGCGGCTTGCAGTACTACGCGCCGATCATCAACGAGAACCTCTACACCAACCTGTGGAAGGGGCCGTATTACGGCTTCCGCGACGTGATCGACACCTTCGAACTCACCGACAGCCCACGGCGTTTGCGCGGTCTGCACCTGTATTACCACTTCTATTCGAGCACCAAGCAGGCCTCGATCAAGGCGATGAACGAGATCTACGGCTACATGAAGGACCAGCAGCCGATGTCGCTGTGGATGAGCGACTACCTCGATCGTGTGCACGGTTTGTATCAGGCCAGCCTGGCGCGCACCGCCGAGGGCGACTGGCAGGTTCGCGGCATGGACGCGTTGCGCACCCTTCGACTCGACCCGCAAATGGGCTGGCCGGATCTGCTGCGCTCGCAAGGCGTTGCCGGCGTTCGCGACTTGCCGCAAGGCCGGTATGTGGCGCTGAGCAGCGACCAGGCGTTGCTGGTGTTGCGTCCCGACCGGGATGAGCGGCCGGCGCTGGAGGAGGCCAACCTGCCGTTGCTGGGCTGGAAATATGTGGATGAAAAGCACGTGAGCTTTTCGTTTGCCGGGCAGGTCGACCTGAGCTTCTCCGTGCGCTCGGCGAGCAGTTGTCGGGTGGAAGTGGATGGGCAAACTTTTGCAGGCAAGGCATCCGCCGGCCTGTGGACTTTTCAATTACCAATGAAGCAGGTGAGTCATGGTCAACTCTACTGCATCTAACTCCTCGGCAACTAAAAGCAGCCGCCTGCTCAATCCCTGGGCATTGGCGGTGGTGGCGGTGGCCGTGGGCGGCCTGTTGTGGCTGACGTTCCAGCGCGAAGAAGTGTTCCAGCCGGACGGCCGTGAGCCGGATGCGGTCTCGGCCAATTACGCCGAATTGCTGCTGGCCGCGCACCCGGATGACGATCACCTGCGCTTGCAACTGGTCGATCTGTTGATTCGTCTCGGCGACTACCCGAAGGCGCGTCAGCATCTTGAGAACTGGCCGAAACCGGTCGTCGAGTTGCAGGCCTATTACCGGCTGGAACTCGACGCATTGGAGGCGGCGAAAGCCGATGATCCGATCGCGCAGAAAGCCTTGATCGAACGCCTGCAAAGCTTCGACCACCGCTTGTTGCCGCTGCCGCAATTGCACAATCTGGCCAAGCTGGCGCTGACGCTACAGGCGCCGGCGTTTGCTGCCAGCGTCTACGAAGAAATCGCCGATCGCGACCCGGCACAGCGCATCGCTTCGCTCAAGTCCGCCGCGCAGTGGTACCTGGCCGGCGAGCAACCTGGCCGCGCCGCCGACATTTATCTGCTGCTCAAACAAGACAGCCAACAAGCGTCCGAGCGTCGCGAATACGCGCAACTGGCGTTCAACAGTCTGTTGGCCGCCGGTCGCGGTGAACAGGCTGCGCGCGTACTGGCCGATGAACTGGATTTGCTCAAGGATCCGCAAACCGATTCGGCGTGGCTGGAGCAGGGCGTTGACGTTGCCGTTGGCAGCAAGCGCTTTGATCTGGCCCAGCGTTTTCTGGATCAGTGGCGCGTGTTGCAGCCGGATAACCCACAAATCCTGCGCAAGGAATTCAGTATGCGTCTGGCCCTCGGTGACCTGGCCGGTGCGTGGGACAGTGGCGAGCAGCTTGTAGCTGAGCACCCGGATGACTTGGCGTTGCTCGAACAAATGGGGCATCTGGGCGAATGGCGTGGCGACAGTCAGGCCGCCCTGGGCTACTGGATTCGCCTGCTGAAACTGCGCGAAGACCCGCAAACCCGTGAACACGCCTGGCGTCTGGCGAGCCAGCAGTACGACTTTGACCATGCGATTCCCTTGCTCGCCGAGATCATGGAACAGCGTGCGCTGACCGACGTTGAACTCGATGCGTTGATCTACGCTCACGAATCACGCGGCACTCCGACCCAGGCCGAAGCCTGGTTGCACGCCTACTTGCGCAAGTATCCGGCACATCGCCTGGCCTGGACGCGCCTGGTGCAAAACCTCGAAAACACCGGTCAATTTGCGCAGAAAACCGAGATCTACCAGCGTTACTCGAAACGCTTTGCGCTGACCACGACCGAGCGCATCGACTGGGCTAACACCGACCTGAAGCTGTTTGATAATCAGGCGGCGTGGGACGTATTGCAGGTTGATAACCGCAAGATCACCGATGCGGGGTACTGGCGCTTGCGCGCGGCACTGGCTTGGGATCTGGAACTCGACGACGAGTTGCAGGTTTCCCTGGAACGACTCCTCGCGCTCAAGGGTTCGCTCAACAGCGGTGACGAGAGTCAGCTGATCACGATGTACCGCACCAGCGATCCGAAGCGCGCCCTGACCATGATGATCGGCAGCTGGAAGCGCACCCGGGATCCGCAGCGTCTGGTTGAATCGTTGCAGCAAGCCCAGGAATTGCAGGACTGGCCGCAAGTGGTCGCGCTGCTCAAAGACGCCGAGCAATACCCGGACGCCAATGAGCAAGCACAAGTGCTGGCGATTCGCGGTGCCTTGGCGGTGCAGCAGGGCAATATCGACGAGGCGCAGCGTTTGTACCTGTTGGGCCTGTCGCGTTTCCCGGACGACAACCTGTTCCGCGAGCGCCTGATGTGGCTGTACGTCGATCAAGGCAACACCGCCGCGCTCAAGCCCTTGCTGACCGAATGGAAACCCCAGGCGCGTCAGGACCGAATCCTCTGGCTGCCGTTCGCCAGTGCCAGCCAAATGCTCGGGCGTGATGCCGAAGCATTGGCCTGGTATCGGATGTACCTGAAGACCAGTCCGCAGGATTGGCTGGTGCGCGCAGCCTACGCCGATGCCCTCGAAAGCGCCGGTTATCAGGACGCGGCCCAACGGTTGCGCCTGAAGCTGCTGCGCAGTCCCGAAGGCGAAAACATTCAGCCGTCGTCTCAGCGTTACGCGATCTGGTTGCGTTTGATGGCCAGCAGTTATTCGCCGGCCAGGGCACAGCAGGAAGTGGCGAAGTGGAAAGACGGCTCGCCGGCGATGCTGCAATTGTGGTTCGAGCGGTTGCTGGCGCGTCTCGACGCGACGAATCAGGAATCGCAGAAAGACCAGTGGCTTGATTGGGCGCGCAGCCAGGGTTTGAAGGTCCAGCGTTACGAAGAAATTCAGCAAGCCTTGCGCAGCCGTAACAAGGCGCAAGTCGAAACGCTGTTGGCCAGTAGCGACCTCAACCCGGCGCAACGCGCCCAGGCCTTGGGTCGTCTCGGCCGCTTCGACGAAGCCCTCGATCTCAGCCAGTCCGCACTGGGTGACGATCAACCGGCCGCCGTGCGCGAGCAGTTGCGCCGTCAGGCTGTCGAGTTGCAGGAATTGACGCCGCAGGGCGCGCAGCTCTCCTGGCATCAACAGGATTTCGGTGGCCTGGAATTCAACGCTCCGCGCCTGCAAATCGCGCACAACCTTGGCGCTCAGTGGTACGCCAATCTTGAGCTGGAGAACGGCACTTACAACAGCAATCAACTGATCGAATCGCGCATGGGCGATGAGCGTAACGCCGCACTGACCCTGCAACGTTCGGTAGAGGACGGCGGCTACAAACTGTTCGCCGACACCAGCCAGCGCAAGGACGACGACCGAAATGGCCTGGGCCTGTCCCGGACTTGGCAGTTGAGCGCCAGTGACCAGATCGAGACCGGTCTGGACTGGCATCGCAAAAGCGAAGACAGCGGCCTGATGCGCGCTTTCGGCCAGCACGACAGTGTGTGGGCCGGCGGTCGTCACGGGCTCTCGGCGCGGGATCAGATCAGCTGGGAAGTGGCGCAGAAATCGTTCTCGACGCGTGCGGGCGATTCCCTGGGCAACGGCCAGGCGCTGAAGATGGAATACAACCACACGCTGGAATTCGCCGGACCTAACTGGACCGTGCGCAGCGGTGTCGATTATCAGCACAACAACGTCAAGGACCGCACGCTAGATTACCTTTCCAGCGCCGACGACGGTCCGGTGAAACGCGTTGATGACTCGGACGACCCTGCGGTCGTGACGGCCAACGATCTGCTGCAAAGCCGTTACGGCCAACTGTATGTCGGCAGCTCATGGCGTCGCGGTGTGCCGGGCGCCCTGGTGCGCACTCGCCCGCAATACACCTGGCTGGTGGACGTGACGGCGGGCTGGCAATGGCTGGATCAAACCTTCAACTACGGCATCAACACCGGGATCGGCGTCGAAGTGCTGGGCGGTGACGAATTGGCCCTCACCGTCGGCTACCAATCCGCGCCACAAGGCGGGGACGGTCAGGCGGGCGGAACACTGGGTGTGAGCTACGGCGTGCGATTCGGACGCTGATCATGAAATGTTTACGGGAGAAAAACTGATGCAAGCAATTCGTAATCTGAGCCTGGCTCTGGCAGTCCTGTTCGTCGCCGGTTGCGCCAGCTTCACCGGCGATACCAGCCCTAATTTTTCGCGTACTGCGAAGTGGGGCACCGTGCCGATGATCAACTACTCGCAAACCCCGCAAGCCGGCGAACGCGCCGAGCAGATCCTGCTCAGCGTGCTCAGCAGCCACGGTCTGCAACCACGGGTTTACCCGGTCAGTACTCAGGGCGAACAAGCGCTGATGGACGACAACGAACGCCTGGCCGGCGCCCTCGATTGGGCGCGGGATCAGAAGCTCGATTACGTGGTCGCCGGCAGCGTCGAAGAGTGGCAGTACAAGAACGGTCTGGACGGCGAGCCGGCGGTAGGCATCAGCCTGCGCGTGCTCGAAGCCAGCAGCGGTCGTGTGCTCTGGAGCAAGAGCGGCGCGCGTGCGGGCTGGTCCCGTGAAAGCCTCGCCGGCACCGCGCAAACGGTGCTCGACACACTTGTTGGCGCCCTTCGGTTCGAGTGAATGCAATGAATTCTCCTCACATGGATTACACCCTCGCGCCGCGTGCCAGCGGCCCGGTGTCTTGGCTGGAAACGCTGTTGGTCACCGGTGCGGCGATTGGCCTGGGCTTGTGGCTGACCCCGCAAGACCCGTTGCAAATGCACGCCGGTTTTCCCTGGCCGGTGCTGGCGCCACTGCTGTTGGGCGTGCGCTACGGTTTCGTGCGCGGCTTGCTCAGCGCCAGCCTGTTGGTGGCGGCACTGTTTGCGCTTCGTTATATCGGGCATGAAGCCTACGCGCAGCTTGATCCGTCATTCATTGTCGGCGTGCTGGTCAGCGGCATGCTGGTGGGTGAGGTTCGCGATCTGTGGGAACGGCGCTTGCAGCGTCTGCAGATGGCCAACGATTACCGCCAGTATCGACTCGACGAATTCACCCGCGCGCACCAGATTCTGCGGGTCTCCCACGACCTGCTGGAGCAGCGCGTGGCGGGCAGCGATCAAAGTTTGCGCAGCTCCTTGCTGGGCTTGCGCGACAAATTGCGGGTGATGCCGGACGAAGGCGATGCATTGGCCGCGTTGGCCGACCCGATCGTGGCCATGCTCGGTCAGTACGGTGCGCTGCGCGTGGCCGGGCTGTATCGCGTCGATGAGCGCGAAGAGAACGTGTTGCCCGAAGCGTTGGCGACGATTGGCGTCATGGGGCCTTTGGGCACCGAAGACGGACTGGTCAAGCTGTGCCTGGAACGTGGTGAACTGGTCAGCGTGCGTCAGGAACTGATCGATGCAGGCAGCTCGGCGCAGTTCTCGTCGTTGCAGGCGTGTATTCCGTTGATCGATGCCGAAGGTCGTTTGCTGGCCATTCTGGCGGTGCGGCAGATGCCGTTCTTCGCGTTCCAGGATCGCACCCTAAGCCTGTTGGCGTTGCTCGCCGGGCACATCGCCGACCTGCTGCGCCGCGACCCGCAAGTGCTGCAACTGGCCGACGCCGATGCGCAGCAGTTCACGCTGCAACTCAAGCGTTCGCTGGTGGATGTCGAGCAGCACAAACTGGCGGCCGGTCTTTTTGCCTTCGAAATGACCCGTCCCAACGATGAGCTGTCGCGTCTGTTCGAACGCAGCCAGCGTGGCCTCGATCTGCAATTGCCGCTGCGTAACAACCGCGATCATCAGCTGTTGCTGGTGCTGTTGCCGTTGACCAGTCCGCAAGGCACCGAAGGCTACCTGGCGCGGATGAACCTGATGTTGCACGAACACTTTGGCATTGAAAGCAGCCTCGACAGCCTCGGCGTGCGCGTGTTGCCGTTCAACCTGGAGCCTGGCTGTGAACGCAACGGGCTGCGTAATTTCCTGTTCAACGAGTGTGGCCTGAATGATCAGCAAGTGGCTGTTTAGCGGAGCCTTGTTGTTAGAGGCAGGCAGTTGGGCCAGTTTGTGGCTCGCGGCGCCCGAGTTACAACAATTGCTGGTGTTCACCCTCAGCCACGGCCTGGCGTGCGTGATGTTGTGCGCGGCGGTGTGGCTGTTGCTGCCGGCGCGCTACCGTTCGCCGCTGCCGTGGAGCCCGCTGTTTATCTTCAGCCTGGCGTTCTTCGTGCCGGTGCTTGGCGCGGTCGGCGTGGTGGCGGCGATCTTCCCGGCGCTGTACCTGCCGCGCAAACGCGACAAGCAAGCGTGGCAAGCGGTGGGCATCCCGAAACTGCCATTCCGGGCGCAGTTGCAACTGCACTCGCCGATCTTTGCCGATGGTGGTTTGCAGGACGTGTTGCGTCATGCGCCGGATCCGGATCAGCGTCTGGCCGCCCTGTTGGCCACGCGGCGCATGCCCGGCAAAGAAGCGGTGCCGATCCTCAAACTGGCGCTCGGTGACCCGAGTGACGATGTGCGGCTGTTGGCGTATTCGATGCTCGACAAGCAGGAAAGCGACATCAACCTGCACATCCAGAATGCGCTCGGCGAACTGGCCGGCGCCAATGCCAAAGCGGCGGGTGCGCTGCACGGCAGGCTGGCGCGCTGGTATTGGGAGCTGGCCTACCTGGGCCTGGCCCAAGGCAGTGTGCTCGACCACGTGCTGACCCAGGCCAGCGAACATGCCGAGCAAGGCTTGAAAGCGGGCGAGGGCGGTGAGCTGTTTCTGCTGGCCGGGCGCATTGCGCTGGAGCGAGGTGACGTTGAGCGTGCCGAAGTGCTGCTGAGTCAGGCTCAAGAGAACGGCATGGGCGCCGCGCAGGTGCTGCCGTTTCGCGCCGAGCTGGCGTTCGAGGCCGGTCGTTACCACGAAATTCCCGGTTTGCTCGCACGCCTTCCCGAGGAAACCCGTCAGCGGCCGCCGTTCGCCGCATTGGTCAGGAGCTGGACATGAGTCACAAGGAACAGGCACCGGTTGCCGACATCTGTCTGCTGCTCGAAGGCACCTGGCCTTACGTGCGTGGCGGCGTTTCCAGCTGGATACACCAGATGATCCTCGGCCTGCCGGAACTGACCTTTTCGGTGATGTTCATCGGCGGCCAGCGTCAGGCCTATCCGACCCGGCGCTACGACGTACCGGCCAACGTGCTGCACATCGAAGAAGTATTCCTCGAAGATGCGACCCATCCGACCGACAGGCTGGTGGTGCCTCGTGAGGCCGACGAACAGCAATTACAGGATTTGTATCGCTTCCTGCATCACCCGGATGCGCCAGACCCGGCCCTGGGCGAACGCTTGCTCGACTGCATCGCCCAGAGCCGCATGACCCTCGACGACGTGCTGCGCAGCCGCGCCAGTTGGGAGTCGTTGAGCGAAGGTTATCGTCAGCATTGCGCCGACCCTTCCTTCGTCAATTATTTCTGGACCCTGCGCGCAATGCAGTCGCCGTTGCTGATGCTCGCCGAAGCCGCGCAACGGATGCCGAAGGCGCGAGTGCTGCATTCGATTTCCACCGGGTACGCGGGCTTTCTGGGCTGCATACTCAAGCAGCGCTGGAACTGCACCTACTTGCTCAGCGAGCACGGGATCTACACCAAGGAACGCAAGATCGACCTGGCCCAGGCCAGCTGGATCGCCGAGAGTTCCGGCCAGGCGCTGAACCGCAGCCTCGATGCCGGCTCGGGTTACATCCGCACGTTATGGGTGCGTTTCTTCGAGCGCATCGGCCAGCTGACGTACAACAGCGCCGACAACATCATCGCGCTCTACGACGGCAACCGTCAGCGCCAGATCAAAGACGGCGCCCTGGCGGCCCGCACCCAGGTCATTCCGAACGGCATCGACCTGCCGGTATGGACCGCAGCGCTGGAATCCCGTGCCCACGGCATCGCGCCGGTGGTCGGTTTGATCGGCCGTGTAGTGCCGATCAAAGACGTGAAAACCTTTCTGCGGGCGATGCGCGGCGTGATCAGCGCCATGCCGCAAGCCGAGGGCTGGATCGTCGGCCCGGAAGAGGAAGACCCGGAATACGTCAGCGAATGCCGCAGCCTGATGGCCAGTCTGGGCCTGGAGGGCAAGGTGCATTTCCTCGGCTTCCAGCGCATTCAGGACATCCTGCCGAAACTCGGCCTGATGGTGCTGACCTCTATCAGTGAAGCGCAGCCGCTGGTGATCCTCGAAGCCTGGGCCGCCGGTACGCCGGTGGTCAGCAGCGACGTGGGTTCGTGCCGCGAGTTGATCGAAGGCGGCAGCGCCGAAGACCGCGACCTCGGCCACGCCGGCAAAGTGGTGGCGATTGCCGACCCACAAGCCACGTGCGCCGCGATCCTTGAATTGTTGCGCAGTCCGCGACGCTGGCAGGCCGCCCAGGCCAGCGGCTTGTTGCGGGTCAATCGTTATTACACCGAAGCCTTGATGCTGCAGCGTTACCGCGACCTGTATCAAGCCGCCATGGAGAACAGCTAAATGGCCGGTATTGGCTTTGAACTGCGAAAAATCCTGTCCCGCGATTCCTACACGGCGACCTTGCACGCCTACGTCTACGCCGGGCTGATCAGTTCCGGGCCGTGGGTGTTGTCGATCATCAGCGTCATGCTGGTGGGCATCATCAGCATCGGCCTATTGCTGCCGAACATGCTGGTCGGGCAGTTCCTGGTGACGGTGACGTACCTGATGGCCACCTCGTTGATCCTGACGGGCGGCTTGCAGCTGTTCTTCACGCGCTTCGTCTCCGACCGTTTGTTCGAGCACAAGTACGATCAGATCCTGCCCAACCTGTTGGGCGTGTTGTTGCTGGTGACCCTCGGCGCCGGGTTGTTGGGCATTGTGGTGCTCGGCTTGTTGTTCAACGAGCCGCTGATATACCGCGTGCTGGTATTGGCGAACTTCGTGGTGCTGTGCAACTTGTGGCTGGTGATCATCTTCCTCTCGGGGATGAAGGCCTATAACCGCATTCTGCTGGTGATGCTGGTGGGTTACACGCTGATGGTCGCGAGTGCCTACGTGCTGAGCTTTTTGCAGATGCCGGGCCTGCTGCTGGCGCTGTTGATCGGGCACAGCACGCTGCTGTTTCTGTTCCTCTACGACATCCTGCGCGAGTACCGCGCCGAGAAACTGATCGCCTTCGATTTCCTCGAACGCCGCAACGTTTTCCTCAGCCTGCTGGCCACCGGTTTCTTCTACAACCTGGGGATCTGGATTGATAAGTTCCTGTTCTGGTTCAACCCCGGCACCTCCAATGAAATCGTCGGACCGCTGCGCGCCTCGATCCTTTACGACTTGCCGATCTTCCTCGCGTACCTGGCGATCATCCCCGGCATGGCGGTGTTTCTGGTGCGCATCGAGACCGACTTTGCCGAGTGGTACGACCGCTTGTTCCGGGCGATCCGCGAAGGCGAAACCCTGCAGCACATCGGTCAACTGAAAACCGAAATGACTTTGTCGATCCGCCAGGGTCTGCTGGAAATCTGCAAGGTCCAGGGGCTGACGGCGGTGCTGTTGTTCCTGTTCGCGCCGCGCCTGCTGGACTGGTTGGGCATCTCCAGTTATTACCTGCCGCTGTTCTACATCGACCTGATCGGCGTGAGCATTCAAGTGGTGTTCATGGCGTTGCTCAACGTGTTCTTCTACCTCGACAAACGCACCGTGGTGCTGGAACTGTGCGTGTTGTTTGCGGTGTTGAACGCCATGCTGACGCTGTTCAGCATGTACCTGGGGCCAAGCTTCTTCGGGTACGGGTTTACGCTGTCGTTGCTGATCTGTGTATTGCTGGGTTTACACAGGCTTTCAACGGCGCTGGAAGATCTGGAGTACGACACGTTTATGTTGTCTCGCTGACGTTACGGTTCAGGCAAAAAAGGCACTGGCGATCATCGCCAGTGCCTTTTTTTTGTCCGACTGACGTCACTTGTCAGCCGAGGTTGCGCTGCTAGGCTTGTTCAGCCGGACCTGTCCGGCATGCCCATAATCTGTTTCAAACTGTAGAACGTTGTTCGCGGGAACCACATGTTTTTCAACTGGAGGTTTTCCCATGAGACTGCAGCTATTAAATGCTGCGATCATCGTCGCCAGCATGGCGGCCACCGGCTCGTCTCTCGCCGGTGAAGCATCGGCAGCATCGACTTCACAAACCGACAAGACCCCCTCCACCACTGCGGTAAAACAGGAGATCAAGCTCACCCGCATCACCCCCGAGTATTGGCGTGTCACGTTTCACAATCCGCCTTACAACATCTACGGCCCCGAGACCATGCCGCAGCTGAACGAGGTTGTCACGGCCATAGAAACCGATCCGAAAGTGGTGGTCGTTGTTTTTGACAGTGACGTCCCGGACTTCTTCCTCACGCACTACGACTTCGTCCCGCCGCTGACCGACACCACCAGCCTGCCCAACGGCCCCACCGGCCTGCCGCCGCTGCCCGATATGCTGGTTCGGCTAAGCAAGGCGCCAGTGGTCTCGATTGTGTCGATTCGCGGTCGCGCCACCGGCGTCGGCAGCGAACTGGCCCTGGCCAGCGACATGCGCTTTGCCAGCCGCGAAAAAGCCATCCTCTCGCAATGGGAAATCGGCGCCGCGCTGGTGCCCGGCGGCGGCCCGATGGCACGCCTGCCACGGCTGATGGGGCGTGGGCGCGCGCTGGAAGTGCTGCTCACCGGCAACGACATCAATGGCGAACTGGCCGAACGCTACGGCTACGTCAATCGGGCGCTGCCCGATGCCGAACTCGATACATTCGTCGACACCATGGCCCGGCGCATCGCCCGGTTCGACAAACAGTCGATCACCGACATCAAACGCCTGGTCGACGCCGCGAGCCTGCCACCCAACGAAGCCATCGCCGCCGAATGGGACGGTTTCATCGGCTCGGTCAAACGCCCGGCGGCGCAGCAACGCATCACCCAACTGATGGAGCTTGGCCTGCAGAAAAAAGCCGACGTCGAAAAACGCCTGGCGCACTACACCGGCACCCTGGGCGAGGCCTCGAAATGAGCCCGCCGTCGTTCAATCCTGATCAGGAGTCACTGTCATGAGTGCAGCACTGGAAACCGTTCTCTACACCGCAAAAACCCACACCGTCGGCGGCCGCACCGGCACCGGCAAGTCCAGCGACGGCGAGCTGGACGTCAAATTCAGCTCACCCGGCTCGGGAAAACCGGGCACCAATCCGGAGCAACTGTTTGCGCTGGGGTATTCCGCGTGTTTCATCGGCGCGATACAGGTGGCGGCGGGCAAGATGAAAATCAAATTGCCAGAAGACACGTCGGTGGATGCCGAGGTGGATCTGGGTAAAACCGCCAGCGGGGACTTTCAATTGGCGGTCAGGTTGAACGTCAATTTCCCCGGGTTGGAGGAGGGCGTGAAACGGGAACTGGCTGACGCGGCGCATCAGCTCTGCCCGTATTCGCGGATGACGCGGGGGCATGTGTCGGTGGATTTGAAAGTGCTTTGAATCCCCGCCACCTATTGGGCTGCTTTTGTGGGAGTGAGCTTGCTCGCGATAGCGATTGTTCATTCAACATGGATGTCGACTGATCCGCCGCCATCGCGAGCAGGCTCACTCCTACAGGTGATCTCCAGCGAACTCAAAATCTGAGTAAGACAAAAATCCACTGTGGGAGCGGGCTTGCCCGCGATAGCTGTAGATCAGCCGATAAATATGTCGAATGACGCACCGCCATCGCGGGCAAGCCCACTCCCACAATGAATCAACTGCGTGGCGCAGATTTCGGCACGACAACGTTGTCCAGCATCCGATTCACCGCCAGCTCCGCCAACATCACAATCTGCTGAATCGCCATCGCGGTGTGTCGATGCGGACCTTCCAGATACCCCGCAAAATCACCCGCCATCACACTGGCCTGGGCCAACGACTCACAGGTATGGGCGAGCAGGTCTTCGTCCTTGATATCCGGGGCAACGAGAAACATCGTGCTCGGCTTGCGGGCCGCGGGGGATTTCAGGGCGGAGGGGTTGAGGTAGTGATCGAGCGCGCGGTCGGCGGCTTCGTGGAGTTTTTTTGAATCGAGGGATTCGTAGGGGGAAACGTCGTCCGGGGCGGGCGGGTTTGGGGTTTCTTTGATCATGGCAATCGTCCTTTTAAGTCATTGGAGCTGCCACTCTTCCGATTCCACTCGAATAGGTGGCAACTGTGCGCGGGGTGGAAAAACCGAGATAAACGGACAAAACCCGGCAGACCCGAAGGTCTCCCACGCACAGCCGCCATAACTTGAACCTGCGGCCGAAAAAAAGCGCCACAGTATGCCATGGGGGCATGTTTGTTTATCTTCGGGTTTCCACACCCGATCGCTGATGCGCAGCGACCGACAAAGCCTATCCACTCCGCTTCCTACCCGACAACCGCCGCGACCTGTCGGAAAGCTCCCCGAAAATCACAGCGTCTGTAGGATCAGGTCGAGATTCAATGTTTAAAAAAACGCCTTCAATACCGGCGGTTTCCTACAAGACCAGCACCTAGCTCGAAGGCCCAACCCCAAACTTCAACCCACCCCAATGCCAGCCCTTCGACTGCTTCGTATAGCATCCAGCCTGATTCTTGGGTTCGGCATCACAGGCAATCCGCCCGTTGTTGTTGGTGTCGGTGGTACGGTCGTTGTAGTGCGCACAACCGGACGTCAGGGAGAGGGTTAGCGCAGCAATCAGTATTTTGAATTTCATGGCGGCATCATTGCGGGTAGGACGCCAGCATAAGACTGGTTGTTTAGAACCACAAATCACCAACCCCCAGATGCAACAAAACCCGCACTTGGCGGGTTTTGATTAGCTGAAGCTGGCCAAGATATGAATTAGCGGTCGATCAGGTTTTCCATTCACTCTAATCACACTGCCGCTCACTGAGCCAGTAGCCATTAACCGTTTCATTCCGCAGCATAGGGCCCTATTGACGTAGCCAATCTTCTGGCCTCTCAAGAAAATACCCACGGCCTCAGTATCGTGCAGGTTGCCTGCGTCAGGCACGAACGTTACCAGGTCGCCGACTCGCGGCTGAATGTCTGCCATGAGCCCATGGTGGCGAAATCCGGCAACTTCAATTAAGACGTCAATCGGAGTCTCTGCGCTTTGTAGATCAGGACAGAGTTCAAAGCTGTCGCTAGGCAGGCGTGCACCGGTCAATCCTAGAAGAGCGAAATTTGAACCAGCAAAGTCGCTTGGCAGGTGATGCTGAGCCAAAAACACGACATAGTCTTCGCGTTTTTTTGGTGGAAGACGGCGCATGAAGGCGTCTTCTACACCGTTAAGGTGCTCTTCCTGATCGATATCGAACGCAGGGAATCCTGTAAAGCCCTCATTGAGGGCTTTGTTAAAGTCGGGAGTGTTTTTCAAATAGCGAAAAGCCACTGTGCCCTCTTCACGGGTCAATTCTGCCACTACGCGACGATTGCGAACGACGCCCTCGGAGATAGGTTGGAGCCAGGTGAGCAGAAGCCTACGAGGTTCAAACACATGATTAATTGTATTCATTGAAGAATTTCCTGAAGTAAAGCTTTTCTGTGACCTATGAGTTTCGTCATGAACTCAACGCGCCCCACCGTTAGCCTGCTTTCGTGGGGGAGGTCCAGCTGAGTAAGGCTCAGCATTTTTTCGTACAACCCATCCAGATCAAATCGTTCCAGCTTGGCCCTGAGCATAGCGCTAATGCCTGGAGCATGTCTGGCTATCATCCTCATCGACTCTAGGTGGGTAATCCGATGTGTATCAGTTCGACTTTCTCGAAAATGATGACACCCTCGTTCGATATAGCTTCGAAACCGGGCGTCGTCCCACCCCTGCACTTTCTGAACAAAGCGCTCATGGCCCATGCTAGTACCGTTGTCGAACCACGGAGCGAATGAAATGTCGGTTTTCGGTGCTCCTTCTTCGTCTTTTTCGACGGTTACGAGGTAGCCCCAGTTATCTTGATGTCTATCAGAGTTGCCGATCAGGGAGTCGAACATAAGCATCAAGGCGAGTGGTACGAATGAAGATTTGCCTATGAGCTCATCACAGAACTGCCTTGCTTCCATTAGGTTGTGCTGTGTCCCGAGCCTACGATCAAAATCTGGATTGACCTTCTGAAAAATGTCACCAGCGGGGATGAACGTCTGCCTGTTTTCTTGGTAGAACCACTCAATGAGAGCCCCACATTGTCCAGTAGTCGAGTCAAAGGCTGCGAATGCCGGAGGTACTGGAATACCTAGCTGAAGGCCTACTTGATATGCCACCACCTCTACCCAAAACTGCTCTGGATAAGGCGTGGCTGACTGCTTGAAGAGGTATCGCCAGTCAGGTTTGAGTATTTCTGTAGGGGCATCAATAGGGGTAAAGACAGTTCTTTTGGGTCTGGCTCCCTCTGGATAGGCCCCCCCATATTTATCATCAGCCGGCCATGCCGCAACGTCTATGGCTTGGTTCTGTAGCAAATCCCTGCTCTCCCAGTAAGTCAATTTTGGAGTTCACGTTGCCGGGCACATGACCACTGGTCGTGCACTACCTAAAACGGCGTAACTATAGGAACGGGGTACCATATCGCTATCCATTATTTACGCCAATAGCCCTTTGTCTCTTGGTGTGTGTGATGGTTTTTCTGGTGGATAAAATGGGACGTGAGCAAAAGGAACCGCCATTCGTAGCGCTGCTTACAGATCCAACGGATTTACGGTAGTAGTCAGCCACTCCGCGGGCAAGCTCCCACAGGATTTGCGCTGTCCATGAGGTTGTGCCCGGCGTTGAGAGTTTCGCAGGGGCACGGGTGCGCTACTAATCACCAACCCCCAGATGCAACAAAACCCGCACTTGGCGGGTTTTGTTTTGCTTCGTATTTGGTGGAGCCGGGGGGATTTGAACCCCCGTCCGCCAGTACTCCGCTGTCGGTACTACATGCGTAGCCGTTTCTATTAAGTTAACCCTCAGCGACCCGAAGGGCAGGGTGCTTTGGGCGAGTTGTGTAAGTTTTAGCCGCTTCGTCCACAACGTACTGCACGGCGATTCTGTTCTATATGACAATCACTTTGGGTTTACAGACATCCCCTGGTGATTGCTGGACCCGAAGGTACCAGAAGCTCAGGATCTAAAGCTGCTTACGCAGCGAGAGAGAATTCCTGGCCGTAGGTTTCGTCATTGGCAACTATAAGTAGTTGCAACAGTGGATTTACGAGTTCTGTTACCAACTCGGCATGCACCTAAAGTTTCGCAACCGGCGTCGAATCCTAAACGGCCCCGAGCCTGTTGCTCTGTGAATCATGGTGAGCAACAAGCCTGCGCAGTGTACGCCAAACGCGTGAGAAGGCCAACCCGAAGGTTGGCCGCGAGTGATTATGGGGTGGGTTCGTTGCTCAGTTTGTCAGCGCCAATGCCTGGATGGCCTCGGTGGCGCATTTTTTGTCGTCCCCGGCGGCTTTTGAAGTTTTGGCGCTGGCCAGCAGTCTTTTGATCTCCGGTGCGTTGGTGGAGGTCGCTGGTAGCGTATTCACTTTGGCTTCGAGCTCCTGCAGTTTGCTCGTACAAAGGTCGTTGTCCGCAGCAAATACGGGAGAGGCCAGCATTGCAGCAGAAATGAACAGACCAGCGAGTGCGGTACGTTTCATGGATATCTCCTTGAACTGATGGTCTCGGTGCTGCCGTATGAGCGGGCGGCTCCGCCGAGGTCGCAACATAAGCCACGATTGATGGGGCCTACTTAAAAGACTGCGGCAATGCGCAAGAATTCGGTTGTTGCATAAAAGGCTATGAAAAAAATGTTCGATAGGTGTAATGGCAATAAAGAGGGTTACCAAACCCCAGATACAACAAAACCCGCAATTGGCGGGTTTTGAGTTGCTACATATTGGGTGCCGTCGCAGGCGCAAAAGGCCAACCTCGAAGGTTGGCCCCGAGCGGAGTTATTTCCCGCCCTTGCTCGCGTTCTTGAGATCCTGAATGGTTTGGTTGGTCTCGGCGATGCAATCGTCAGTCCCTGCCTTGGTGCCTTTTGCCTGATCGGCTTGGGCTTTCTTGACGCTTTCCATGACCTGATCAGTCATATCCGGTGGAATCTGTGCCTTGGCATTTTCGATGGTTTGCAGGTTGACCGCACAGAGGTCTTTTTCAGCGGCAAACGAGGTGGACGCCATCAGCGAGGCAGTAACGAACAGACCTAACAGTACAGAACGTTTCATGTGTATCTCCTTGAACTGAGGGTCCAGGCATCGCTGGCCGTCAGGACGGGCTGCCGAGTTTTGGTAAAGCCCGGCAATGTCCGGGCTTATTGAGTGGACTGTGGCAGCGCGTCAGGGTTCTATTTTTCTTGCGTAACCCTTGCCTGCGTTACCCGGTCCACCAAATAGACTAGTCCGTGATAATCGATTCCGCCGTATTGCGTCAGTCCGATCTCACAAGTGCGACTGGTGGAAATCCCCTCGCTGCACTGCTGCACCGCATCCTTGAGCGTGCGCAGCGAATGAGCATTCAACTCCGGCGTAGTGAAACCCTTGTCCCCGGCAAAACCACAGCAATGAATGCCCTCGGGAATGACCACGGTTTTGCTGCATTTGCGCGCCAGATCGATCAGCGCCTGGCTCTCGCCAAGGTGCTGGGTGCTGCAGGTGACATGCACCGCGATCGGCGCTTCCTGCGGTGTAAAATCCAGGCGATCCATCAAGTGGGTGCGGATGAATCGCACCGGGTCGTACAGGTCGAGTCGAACTTCGCCCAAATCCTGAACCAGCCGCAACGTGCACGGGCTGGTGTCGCAATAGATCGGATCGAGCCCGCCGCGACTGGCGTGCAGCAACGCGCCGATCAGTTCCTGGCGTTTGTGCTCGGCTTGTTCGGCGTAACCTTTGGAAGCAAACGGCTGACCGCAGCAGAGGCTGTCCAGGTTGTCCGGAAAGACAACCTGGTAACCGGCTTTTTCCAGCAGCCCACGGGTTTTGTCGTACAGCGACATCTGCTCTTTATCACCCG
This sequence comes from Pseudomonas sp. LBUM1663, assembly GCF_059695905.1. Lineage (NCBI taxonomy): Bacteria > Pseudomonadati > Pseudomonadota > Gammaproteobacteria > Pseudomonadales > Pseudomonadaceae > Pseudomonas > Pseudomonas sp. LBUM1663. Next base: position 870,663 of record NZ_CP166792.1, read on the forward strand.
CCGCCGGGCCCATGACCCGCGAGACACACGCCGCCAGATACACCACGCGAGGGCGCTCGTCCGATACGACCGGGCTGAAGCGAATGGCTTTTTCCGGCTGCGGCATGGCGTTGGTCCATTGCGGGACCTGACCTTTGGACAACTTGGTCAACGTCGCCGACAGCTTCGCCAAACGCGGTGCGCCCAGCAGCATCCGCGCGCCGTTGGCGACATGCAGGGTGAAGCGCGCGCCTTGCAGCGCGGTGGCGAAATTTCCTTCAAGCCAGTTGGCGGTTTTCGTATGCGTCGCCTTGCGGCTGCGAAGCTTTTTCACCAGCTCACCGGTGTTGATGCCTACAGGGCAACGTTGCGCGCACAAGCCGGTGGCGGCGCAGGTGTCGATGCCTTGGTATTCGTAGGCGGCTTCAAGTTCGGAGGTGTCGACGCCTGCGCGCTTTTTCGCCTGAATGTCCCGCCAGATCACGATGCGCTGGCGCGGGCTCAGGGTCAGGCCTTTCGACGGGCAGACCGGTTCGCAGAAACCGCACTCGATGCACTTATCCACAATCTCGTCGGCGGCCGGCAGCGGTTTCAGGTGCTTGAGATGGATCTGCGGATCTTCGCTGAGCACCACGTCCGGGTTGAGGATGCCGTTGGGATCGAGCAGTCGTTTGAGTTGCCACATCAGTTGATAGGCATCGCTGCCCCATTCCAGCTCGACAAAGGGCGCCATGTTGCGGCCGGTGCCGTGTTCGGCTTTCAGCGAACCGCCGAATTCCACCGCCACCAATTGCGCCACGTCGTCCATGAACGCCTGATAGCGTGCGACTTCTTCCGGGTTGTTGAAGCCTTGGGTGAAGACGAAGTGCAGATTGCCTTCCAGGGCATGGCCGAAGAGGATCGCTTCGTCGTAGTGATGTTTGTCGAACAGTTCGATCAAGCGGTTTACGCCGATGGCCAGTTGTTCAACCGGGAAGGTCACGTCTTCGATGATCACCGTGGTGCCGGTTTTGCGCACGGCGCCGACGGCAGGGAAGGTGTCTTTGCGGATCGCCCAGAGTCGGGCGTTTTCCACTGGGTCTTCGGTGAAATCGACTTGTTTTTCCACAGGGAAAGAGGTCAGCGACGCCATGATCTGCGCCAGTTGTTCCTGTAGCAAAGTGGACGAGGCAGCGCGGGATTCGATCAGCAAGGCACAGGCATTGTTCGACAGCTGTTGTACGAAAGCCGGCATGCCGGGTTTGTTCTGCACCGAACGCAGACTGCGACGGTCCAGCAGTTCCACGGCCGACACCGGTTGGCTTTTCAACACGGTGACGGCGTTGCAGCAGGTCTCCACATCCGGGAACACGATCAGTGCCGAGGCCTTGTTCGGGTGATCGATGACCGTGTCGTAGGTCACCGCGCTGATGAAGCCGAGCGTGCCTTCGGAGCCCACCAGCAAGTGGCTCAAGATATCCACAGGCTCATCGAAATCCACTAGCGCATTGAGTGACAGGCCGGTGGTGTTTTTCAGACGGTATTTGTGGCGGATTCTCGCAGCCAGTTCGGCATTGGCGCGGGTCTCGCGGCCCAATGTTGCCAGACGTTCAAGCAGCGCGGCGTGGCTCTGGCGAAACGCCGCAACGCTCGCCGCATCTTCGGTATCAAGACGGCTGCCGTCGGCCAGCACCAGACGAATACCGGCCAGCGTGTGATAGGTGTTCTGCGCCGTGCCGCAGCACATGCCGCTGGCGTTGTTGGCGACGATGCCGCCAATTTTGCAGGCGTTGATCGAGGCTGGGTCCGGGCCTATCTTGCGCCCGAACGGCGCCAGCCACGCGTTGGCCTGCGCGCCGATCACACCCGGTTGCAGACGGATCTGCGTGCCTTGGCCGCGGATCTCGCGCCCGTTCCAGTTATCCCCAAGCACGATCAGCACCGAATCGCTGATGGCCTGGCCGGACAGGCTGGTGCCGGCCGCGCGGAAGGTCACCGGGACCTGATCACGTTGCGCCAGTTTGAGCAGCGCGACCACTTCCTCTTCGGACTCGACGCGGATCACCAGTTTCGGAATCAGCCGATAAAAACTGGCATCGGTGCCGAAGGCCAATGTCGACAACGGGTCGTCGAAGCGCCGCTCTTGGGGGATCAGTTGCTGCGCATCTCGCAGGAAAGCCGCCGGTAGAGTCATTGGTCCTCCAGAATCAAAACCACCAGGTCTTTCGGACCGTGCGCGCCGTAGGCCAGGACTTGCTCGATATCAGCGGTTTTCGACGGGCCGGACACCAGCAGGGCGTTGGTCGGCATGCCTTGCGCCCAGTTGAGTTCCTGCTGGACCTGATAGAAGTTGTCGCGGATTTCACTGGCCTTCAGCAGGGCAAAATGCACCGGCGGCACCAGGCTCATCAGGCGCGGTTCTTCCCGCGTTGGCCAGAGAATCAGACTGCCGGTGGCGGCGATTGCACCAAGGGTGGTGGTCAGGCTGGCCGGGGTATCGTTGAACAGCTCGGCTTTCCACTCTTCCATCGGGCGGTCGTAGGACTTGAGAGTCGGCAGACCTGGATTGTTCGCCCAGTGTTGAGTGACGCGTTGACCGTGAGGCGTAGTCGGCGCGATCAACAAGCTCGGCAACTGACGGTCTCGCAGCAACTGTGCGAGCAGCGCCGGCCAACCTTCGCCGGACGTCAGGTGGATTTCGGTGTGCACCGCTTCCATCAGTTTGCGCAGTTGCGGGATACGTTGTTCGGCGGTGTAGGTATAAGGCGCTGTCACCAGCTCGACGTCGAACGCGTCCGGCACCGGCGTTGTGCCTGTCAGACTTTTCCGTAGCTTGGCGAGGATGTTTTGCTTGGCGCTCATCAACGATCTCCCTGTTTGGCCAGATGCTCGCGGGCCATGTCATGCAGTGAGCGGGCAGCGGGTTTCGGTGCGCTGTGGTTTTGCGTCCACGGACCAACATTATTTGGTACCAGGGCACGCAGCCGTGTGGCGAAAAAGCCAAACAGACGATACAGCGTCGGCGAACTGTTGAGTCTGGCCCAAGCGTTCCAGATAAAACGTTCCTTGCGCGAATATTTGCTGCCCTGGCCGCGCATGACTTGATGCGGGCTGTCCGGGGCTTTGACATTCTCTTCCCGCAGGCGGCGCAGCAGTGCCGGGATCGGAATTTTTACCGGGCAGACTTCCCCGCAAGCACCACACAACGACGACGCGCTCGGGTGGTCCGGGACGTTCGCCAGGCCGACCATGTGCGGGGTGATGATTTTTCCGATAGGCCCAGGGTAAACCTCCCCATAGGCGTGGCCGCCGATTCGGGTGTAGACCGGGCAATGATTCATACAGGCGCCGCAGCGGATGCAGTTCAGGGTCTGGCGCAATTCGCTGTCGGCGAAGGCCTGGCTGCGGCCGTTGTCGAGCAGGACCAGATGCACTTCTTGTGGGCCGTCGAGTTCATGCGCCTTGCGTGGGCCGGAGATCATGTTGACGTAAGTGGTGATCGGCTGGCCGAGGGCCGAGCGCGTCAGCAGCGACAACAGCGGCACCACGTCGCGCAGGTTTTCCACGACTTTTTCGATGCCGGTGACGGCGATGTGCACGGGCGGCACCGTGGTGGTCATGCGGCCGTTGCCTTCGTTCTCCACCAGCAGCAAGGTGCCGGTTTCGGCCACGGCGAAGTTGACGCCGGAGACGCCGATGTCCGCTTCGAAGAATTTCTGTCGCAAGACTTTGCGACCGATCTGAATGAGTTGGTCAACGTCCTTGGTGTACTCCACGCCAAGTTTGTCGTGGAACAAGGACGCGACCTGACCGGCATTCTTGTGGATCGCCGGCATAATAATGTGTGAAGGCTTCTCGTGATCGAGCTGGACGATGTACTCCCCCATGTCCGACTCCAGGCATTCAATGCCTTGAGCTCCGAGGACATGGTTCATCTCCATCTCTTCGCTGACCATCGATTTGCCCTTGATCACTTGCCGCCCCTCGTGAGCGCGGATGATCGAGAGGACGATGCCATTGGCTTCGTCCACCGTTTCCGCCCAGTGCACTGTCACACCGTTGCGGGTCAGGTTCTGTTCAAGCTGCTCGAGCAGGTCGGGCAACTTGGATAACGCACGGGCGCGGACAGCATTGCCCAGCGCTCGCAAATGTTCTCTTTCATGGGCATCGCTGAAGGACGCTGCCCGTTTTGTCATCAGAGAATCCATCGCAGTGCGAAAGTTGTTTCGCAGCTGCTTGTCACCCAATGCTTTGTGAGCCCGGGTGCGAAAATCTTCTTCCACGGTAACCGTAGGAATAATCGCGGAAGCGTTCATAGAACACCTCCGGTTCGCTGCCAAAGGAAACTGGCCAGGTGTTGGCCGCGCAACGCTTCCTTCTGTTTCTCCAGCGAGCCGTTGATGTTCATCAGGCAACCGCAATCGGCACTGAGTACCTTGTGTGCGCCGGATTCCTTCAACGACCTTGTCTTGTCAGCCACCATCGCGCCGGAAATATCTGGCATACGGACGCTGAAAGTCCCACCGAAGCCACAGCATTCACTTTCATGGCTGTGGTCGACTCGCTCCACGTTACGGAGCTGCGCCAACAACTCGCGGCCATGCAAGTGGGTGTTCATCTCACGGCGTGCCGAGCACGACGTGTGCAATGCTACTTTGACTGGCTCGCCACTGTCCTTGAGCTGCACCTTGCAGACAAACAACAGAAACTCGGCCAGTTCATAAGTCCGGGCCGCCAGTGCCTGAACCTGTTTCAAGGTTTCCGGCTCGTCCTTGAACAAGTCGGCGTAATGTTCGCGCAACATGCCGGCACACGATCCCGACGGCACCACCACCGGGTAATCCCCGGCGAACAGCGCCAGTTGCGAGCGTGCCACGGTCCTTGCCTGCTCGGTGTAACCCGAGGTGTAGGCCGGTTGCCCGCAGCAGCTTTGCCCCTGCGGATACTCGACACGAATGCCTTCGCGTTCCAGCAAGTGAATAGCGTCCATCCCGGCTTCGGGGTAGAACAAATCCACCACGCAGGTTCCGAACAGGTAGACCCTTGACGGTTTCTCGCTGGGGTATTGCCGAGGCTCGGGCAGTGGCGGGGCGACGCGGGTCGCATTCGGCACAGCGTTGTAAAAAAGCTCGCTCATCAGGCGTGTCTCCGGGTGGTCCCGGTTATCCGTCTGTGGAGGCTGCTGAATATAGAGAGGCAAGCTTTCAGCAGCCTTACAGACCGGGTTGTGAATAGCTGACGCCGGAATCGTGGTCCGGCGTCGGTTTTTGCTTTTTATCGTGTAGTACTTAGTGCACCAGCATGCCGGTGAGCCAATAGGCCTGGATGTAGGTAATCAGGCCGACGATCGTTGCGAAGAATAGGCTGTGCTTGAGGGTGAAGCGGAACAGATCCGATTCCTTGCCTACCAGGCCGGTCGCGGCGCAGGCGACGGCGATCGATTGTGGCGAGATCATCTTGCCGGTCACGCCACCGCTGGTGTTCGCCGCTACCAGCAACACATCGCTGACGCCGATCTGGTGCGCGGTGGTCGCTTGCAACGAACTAAACAGCGCGTTGGACGAGGTATCGGAACCGGTCAGGAACACGCCCAGCCAGCCGAGGAATGGCGAGAAGAACGGGAAGGCTGCGCCGGTGCCTGCCAATACCAGCGCCATGGTCGAAGACATGCCCGAGTAGTTGGTGACGAACGCGAACGCCAACACCATGCCGATCGACAGAATCGGCCAGCGCAGCTCGTAGAAAGTCTCTCTTAAAGTGGTCAGACCAGTTTTGATGTTGATCTTCAGCACCAGCATCGAGATCAGCGCGGAGAAGAAAATAGCCGTGCCGGTCGCGGAAATCGGATCGAGTTTGAACACCGCTGGAATGGCGGTTGGCGCAGTCACGATCGGGGCGACCTTGATCACCATCTGATCCAGGTGCGGGATGGCGAAGTTGAACACCCAGCTGTACATCGAACCGCCGGCGGCGAACATGGCCTTGAACGGTTTCAGGGTCCAGATGGTGACCAGCACGGTGAGGATCAGGAACGGCGACCAGGCTTTGACGATTTCGAACAGGCTGTAGGGTGACGCCACACTGGTGCGCGGCTGACCGAAACCACCGGCGCTGGCGGTCACCACGGACGCCGAGACGGCACCGGCGATGTGTTGGCCGGCGGCGCGTTTTGGCTGCCAGACTTTCAGGAACAGCGTCAGGGAAATCAGGCTGACCAGGGCCGAGGTGATGTCCGGCAACTCAGGGCCGATGAAGTTCGACGTGAAGTATTGGGTGATGGCAAAGCTCAAACCGGCCACCAGCGCAGCAGGCCAAGTCTCCCGAACGCCGCGCAGGCCGTCCATCATGAACACCAGCCAGAACGGCACGAACAGCGACAGCAACGGCAGTTGGCGGCCGGTCATGGCGCCGATCTTGAACGCGTCGATACCGGTCACTTGCCCGGCCACGATGATCGGAATCCCCAGGGCACCGAAGGCCACCGGAGCGGTGTTGGCGATCAGGCACAGGCCGGCGGCGTACAGTGGGTTGAAGCCCAGTCCTACAAGCAGCGCGGCGGTAATCGCTACCGGCGCACCGAAACCGGCGGCACCTTCCAGGAACGCACCGAAGCAGAAACCGATCAGCAGAACCTGCAAGCGCTGGTCGTCGGTGATCGACAACACCGAGCTGCGGATCACTTCGAACTGACCACTCTTGACCGTCAGTTTGTAGAGGAACACGGCCGCGACAATGATCCAGGCAATCGGCCACAGACCGTAGGCAAAGCCATAGCCTGCAGCGGCGAAGGCCATATCGACCGGCATCTGGAAGGCAAAGATTGCAACGGCGATGGACAACGCCAGGGTGATGCTGCCGGCCACATGGCCTTTGAGGCGGAACACCGCCAACGCCAGGAAGAAAAACACGATGGGGATAACGGCCGCGAGCGCGGAGACGCCAAGGCTGCCGAGCGGGGTATAGAGCTGTTGCCAGGTTTGCATATGGGGTGGCCCCTAATTGTTGTTGGTCAGGCACTGGTCAGCGTTCTTGGATAATTGGTAATACCAATTTACAATCGCTGTTGGCTAGGGTAAAAGCCTTGTATGTGGTGTGTCAATTTGTCGCCCTAAAACTTTTGTCGAATAAGCGCTGAATCGTGGGCGTGATCCGCTTTAACAAGTGCCGTCTGGTAGGTGCTGGCACAGCGCCGATAGGCCAGAATAGAGGGCCCGGCGAGCCGTCGGGACCGTGGAGAATTGAGTTATGGGGTTTGATCAGATTCGTCAGCGCCGTTTGTCTGACGATATTGTCGAGCGGCTCGAGGGGATGATCCTCGAAGGCACGTTGAAGTCTGGCGAGCGCTTGCCGGCCGAGCGCGCGTTGGCCGAGCAGTTCGGCGTGTCACGCCCTTCGTTGCGCGAGGCGATTCAGAAACTGGCGGCCAAGGGCTTGCTGGTCAGTCGCCAGGGGGGCGGCAATTATGTGGTGGAGTCGCTGGGTTCGACCTTCAGCGATCCACTGTTGCATCTGCTGGAAAGCAACCCGGAAGCCCAGCGCGATCTGCTGGAGTTTCGCCATACGCTGGAGGCGTCCTGCGCCTATTACGCGGCACTGCGCGCAACGGATGTCGATCGCGAGCGACTGACGGCGGCTTTCAATCAGTTGCAGGACTGCTACACGCGTCACGATGAAGTGAGCCGGGCGGAAGAGGGCGCGGCGGATGCGAAATTTCATTTGGCGATTGCCGAGGCCAGTCACAACGCTGTGTTGTTGCACACCATTCGCGGGCTGTTTGATCTGCTCAAGCGCAACGTGGTGACCAACATTGGCGGCATGTACAAGCAGCGCACGGAAACCCGCGACATGCTGATCACGCAGCACCGGGAGTTGTACCTGGCGATTATCGAAGGGCGGGCGGAACAGGCGCGAGAAGTCTCCAGTCGACACATCCTGTATGTGCAGGAAGTGCTGGAAGAAGTGCGTCAGGAAGTGCAGCGCATGGCCCGGGCTGAGCGGCGCAAGGGGATGTAGTCAGTGGGGTTTTTGGTAAGTGTGCGATCGCCATCGCGAGCAGGCACGCTCCCACATTTGTTTTGTGTCGTTCACAAATCAAGTGTGGGAGCGTGCCTGCTCGCGATGGCGGTCTTGGGAGAAAAGAGAGTTAGTCTTCCTTGCCCTTGTTACGCACCGCACGCTGCAACTCGCGACCGGCATCGCGTTCGCGTTCGGTATCACGCTTGTCGTATTCCTTCTTGCCCTTGCCCAGAGCGATCTCGCACTTGACCATATGCTTGCTCCAGTACCAGGACAGGCACACGCAGGCATAGCCTTTTTGCTGCACGGCGGCGGCCAGCTTTTCCAGCTCGCGGCGGTTGAGCAGCAATTTGCGGGTGCGGGTCGGATCAGCGATGACGTGGGTGCTGGCGGTCATCAGCGGCGTAATGTGGCTGCCGAGCAGCCAGGCTTCGCCATCCTTGAGCAGCACGTAACTGTCAACCAGTTGCAGCTTGCTTGCCCGCAGACTTTTTACTTCCCAGCCGGCCAGGACCAGACCAGCCTCGAACTTATGCTCGATGAAGTAATCGTGTCGCGCCTTTTTGTTTTGCGCGATGGTCCCTGTTGGGTGTTTCTTCTGTTTAGCCATAGGGGCGGCATTATAGGGAGTTGCACGCAAGTCGGCTACGGTATCGCTACGTGCTTGAGCAGGTTGATTGAATCCCGGACAATGCGGCCTCTTTTTTGAACGCTTGGGCGTGATAACGATGTCGACAGACAAGGTTTCTGTCCACGGCAGTTGGGCTAGCCGCTGGGTCTTCATACTCGCCGCGACCGGTTCGGCCGTGGGCCTGGGTAGTATCTGGAAATTCCCGTACATGGTCGGCGTCTACGGCGGCGGCGCCTTCGTGCTGATGTTTCTGGCCTGTATCGCGCTGATCGGTGTGCCGGTCATGCTGGCCGAAACCCTGATCGGCCGCCGCGCGCGGCAGAGCCCGGCCAACGCCTTGAAGGTGCTGGCGGTGGAAGCGGGGCATTCGGGCAAGTGGTCCTGGGGCGCATTCGCCGGGATGATCACGGCGTTGCTGATCCTGTCTTTCTATAGTGTGGTCGGTGGCTGGTCGCTGGATTACATCATCGACATGGGGCGTGGCGACTTTCAGGGGGCAACGCCCGATCAGGTCGGCGCGTATTTTGGCAATGTGATCGCCGATCCGTGGCGTCTGACACTTTGGCACACGATTTTCATGCTGCTGTCGGCTGTGGTGATCGCCAAGGGTGTAGTTGCCGGGCTGGAGCGCAGCCTGCGAATAATGATGCCGCTGCTCTTTGTGATGATTCTGGTGCTGCTGGGCTACAGCATGACCACCGGGCATTTCATGGAAGGCGTGCATTTCATGTTCGACTTCCACCCGGAAAAAGTACTCGATGGCTTACTGCCGGCCATGGGGCACGCGTTCTTCTCCCTGAGTGTGGGCGTTGGTTCGATCATGATTTACGGCGCTTACATGCCCAAGCATTCGTCGATCTCCGGCACCGTGGTCGGCGTGGCGCTGCTCGACACCTTCGTTTCGTTGGTGGCCGGTCTGGCATTGTTTCCGATTGTGTTCGCCGCAGGCCTGAACCCGAGCGAAGGCCCTGGCCTGATGTTTGTCAGCCTGCCGTTTGCCTTCGGTAACGTAGCGTTCGGCCAGTTGATGGGCGTAGTGTTCTTCGTGCTGGTCGCGGTGGCTGCCTGGAGTTCGGCGATTTCCCTGCTTGAGCCGATGGTGGCTTACCTGGTCGAGCGCACGAAAGTCAGCCGCGCCTGGGTGACTTTCTGGCTGGCGTTTATCTGCTGGTTCGTGGGGCTGGGCACGGTGTTTTCCTTCAATATCTGGAAGGAAGCCAAATTTTTCGTGAACGAAGGCGGGATGTTCCATCTCTATCAATGGGGTGCGGCCGGTGGTCTGGACTTCTTTGGTGTGATCGATTTCTTCACGTCGCGGATCATGTTGCCACTTGGTGGTTTGTGTTTCGTGGTGTTTGCAGGCTGGGTGATGGGGCGTGAAGCGGTACGCGACGAGTTGTCGATCCGCAACCCTGCGTGGTTCGCCCTGTCCTTGTTCTTGATGCGCTATGTGGCGCCCATCGGCATTCTCGTAGTGTTTGCCGCACAGCTGTGGAAGTGACGCTGACATGACGACACACATTCAACGTTCGGCTCTGCTGCCTTACCCGGCGCAAGCGCTGTATGACCTGGTCAACGACGTGGCGCGTTATCCGGAGTTTCTGCCGTGGTGTTCGACCGCTGAAGTGCTGGAAAGCACGCCCGAGCACATGCGTGCCAGCGTCGGCGTGGCCAAGGGTGGGTTAAGTCAGCACTTCGTCACCAGAAATACTTTAGTGCCTGGCCATTCGATCGAGATGAACCTCGAGGAAGGTCCTTTCACCCAGCTGCACGGCATTTGGGTGTTCAAGCCGTTGGGCGAAAAGGCCTGCAAGATCAGCCTGGACCTGTCCTTCGATTACGCCGGGCCGATTGTTCGCGCAACCTTGGGGCCGCTGTTCAATCAGGCCGCAAACACGCTGGTGGACGCGTTTTGCCAGCGCGCCAAACAAATGCATGGTTGAGTCGATGGTTGACGTCGAGGTGGTCTACGCCGCGGTTGATCGTCAGGTGCTTCTCCCTGTGTCGGTGCCAGCCGGAACGACAGTACGCGCCGCTTTGCTGACGTCAGGCGTTGGCGAGGCCTTTACTGAGCTGGATTTGGCCAATTGCCCGGTGGGAATCTTCGGTAAAGTGATCACTGATGCGGGCAGTCGACCTGTCCAGGCAGGTGATCGCATCGAGATTTACCGGCCATTGCTGGCGGATCCGAAGGAAGTTCGTCGGCTGCGTGCCGCCAAGGCTGCCGAGGCCAAAGCCCGGAATCAGTGAGCTGCCTAAACGCCAGACAATAAAAAACCCGGACATGCCGGGTTTTTTATTGCGTCGCAAATTATTGCGGCGAAGTGTCCAGCGGTTCTGGCGTCGGGACCGGAACGGTTTCTACACCGTCTACGTCCTTCTGGATCTGGTCCAGCAACGAACCTGGCTTGACCGGTTTTTCCGGTTTCGGCTTCTCGGCGTTTTCTGCTGGTGCAGTGACTGTTGTGCCACTGTCCTTGCCGAGAATGGCTTCGTCGCGGCTCACGCCTGGCATGAAATCACCAGAGAGGCTGACAAGTTGATCATTTGGGTTGAAGATAACGCTAATGCGTTCCTGTTGGCGTTCACCGCCACCCGGTTGCAGGCTGTACAGATAATCCCAGCGATCGGCATGGAACGTGTCGGTCAGCAGGGGGTTGCCCATGATAAACCGTACTTGCTTACGGGTCATTCCCGGGCGTAACTGGTTTATCATGTCCTGCGTGACGACATTGCCCTGCTGGATGTCGATTTTGTAAACCCCGGGGAATGAACAACCGGCGAGTGCGAGCAGTCCCACAAAGGTGAAACTGGTTAGCAAGAGCTTGGTGTTTTGCATCGGTGGGCGACTTCCACTATCTTGGCTGGGACAACGTAAACGCCGATCATACCCGCATTAAGAGAAGCTGCGAAGCAGCATCGCGAGAAAGCTGACCATGGTTGAAAATAGCGAACTACGCAAAGCCGGCCTCAAAGTGACCCTTCCACGGGTCAAAATTCTGCAAATGCTCGATTCCGCCGAGCAACGCCACATGAGTGCCGAGGATGTTTACAAGGCGCTGATGGAGGCTGGTGAGGACGTCGGTCTGGCCACGGTTTACCGTGTACTGACTCAGTTCGAGGCAGCTGGCCTTGTGGTGCGGCACAACTTCGACGGAGGCCATGCGGTCTTCGAGCTGGATGACGGCAAGCATCACGACCACATGGTCAACGTCGAAACCAGCGAAGTGATTGAATTCTTCGACGAAGAAATCGAGCGCCTGCAGAAAGCCATCGTCGATAAGTACGGTTTCGAGATGGTTGATCACAATCTGGTGCTGTACGTGCGCAAGAAAAAGTAAGCATGTCGCGCGAGTTTCACATTCGCGAAACGAGCGAAGGCGACCCCTGGGTCGCCTTCGTGCTTTGTGCCGTCCTTAAATTTTTGCGGTGACGACCATTTTTTTCGCGTGAGCCAGGGACTCCTTGGTCAGGTCGATGCCGCCCAGCATCCGCGCCACTTCTTCAACGCGCTCATTCTTGCTCAGTTTGGAAACAGCCGTGTGGGTCGCCTCTTCGCCGCGCACCTTGTGCACGAATAGATGTTGATGGCCCTGAGCGGCCACTTGCGGCAAGTGGGTCACCGTCAGCACCTGCCCGCGTTCACCGAGGCGACGCAGCAACTGGCCAACAATCTCGGCGGTTGGGCCGCCGATGCCGACGTCCACTTCGTCGAACACCAGCGTCGGTACGCGTGAGGTCTGCGCGGTGATCACCTGAATAGCCAGGCTGATCCGTGACAGTTCGCCACCCGAGGCCACTTTGGCCAAGGCTTTCAATGGCTGGCCGGGGTTGGCGCTGACCAGCAGCTCTACCTGCTCGAGTCCATTAGGCAGCAGTTCGTCGCTGCTGTTAGGGCGTAATTCGATGGTGAAGCGCCCACCGGGCATGCCCAGTCGCTGGATTTCCTGTTCCACGGCGCTGGCCAGGCTGTTCGAGGCTTGATGGCGCAGGTCGCTCAGCTCCCGAGCCTTCTCCTGGTAATGACGGGCATAAGAGGCCAGCTCATCGCTCAGTCGCTCGATGGATTCGTCGTTGGCGTTCAGGGTTTCGATTTCATCCAGCAGGCGCTGTTGCATCTCAGCGACCTCGGTCGGCTGGATGCGGTGTTTGCGCGCCATGGTGTAGATCGCATCCAGGCGTTCCTCCAGGTACTGGAGACGGGCCGGGTCGGCGTCGAAGTTGTCTAGGAAGCGGTTCAGTTCGCCTACGGCCTCTTCAACCTGGATCTGTGCGCTGGTCAGCAGGCTGCTGGCCTCACCCAGCGCGCCGATCGAGTTATTAACGCTCGAGAGACGATTGAGGCTGGCGGTCAGCGCGTTCAGGACATTTCCGGAATCACTTTCGCTGCATTGCTCGACCACTTGCCGGCAGATGCCCAGCAGGGTTTCGGCGTTGGTGAGGTTCTTGTGCTCCTGCTCCAGCTGCTCCAGCTCGTTTTCGCCGAGGCCGAGGTTTTCCAGCTCTTCGAGTTGATAGCTGAGCAATTGATGGCGAGCGCGCTGCTCGTCGCCGGAATTTGAGAGGCGCTCCAGTTCCTGGCGAGTCTGGCGCCAGCGTTGGGCGGCGAGTTGCACCTGGCGGGCGAGGTCGGTGGCTCCAGCGTATTCGTCGAGCAAGCGGCGGTGAGTATCGGTCTTCAGCAGGGATTGGTGTTCGTGCTGGCTGTGGATATCGATCATCAGCTCACCGAGGGCTTTGAGATCGCCGAGCGGGCAGGGCGTGCCGTTGATATAGCCGCGAGAGCGTCCTTCGGCGGTGATGACCCGGCGCAGGATGCACGGGCCATCGCTCTCCAGGTCGCGCTCAGCCAGCCAGGCGCTGGCTTCCGGGATGTCGACCAAGTCGAAGGTTGCGAGGATGTCGGCCTTGTCGGCGCCGGGACGGACCACGCCGCTGTCGGCGCGGTCGCCAAGAGTCAGGCCGAGGGCGTCGAGCATAATCGACTTGCCGGCGCCGGTTTCCCCGGTTATCACGCTCATCCCGCGATCGAGTTCGAGATCGAGATGTTCAACGATGGCGTAGTTATGTACGGACAGGTGCACCAGCATAAAGGCCGCTCCCAGGCTTTAGGTCTGGTTATTTATACAGTGTTTTATTTGCGGCTGACAATGCCCCTGAATAGCTCGATCGACTCGGTCTGACGAAATACCTGGTCGACGCGTAATCACAATGCAGCGTTTTTTGTAGGGTTAATCGCAGCCCACCCCTTGAAGCTGATTTTTGCGGCCCCATATATCGGGACAGAAGCGCGAGTTGAGCTCGCGGACGTTATTGAAAGGAGAATTCTATGGCTGACGAACAGACAGTGGATACGCAAAATCTAGACGCCGATCAGGCTGCCCAGGATTCGGGTGATGAACTGGCGGCTCGTGTACAAGTGCTCGAAGAGCAATTGGCTGGCGCTCATGATCAAGCTTTGCGTGTAGCGGCTGATCTGCAGAACGTCCGCCGTCGCGCCGAGCAGGATGTAGAAAAAGCGCACAAATTCGCTCTGGAAAAATTTGCTGGCGATTTGTTGCCGATCATCGACAGCCTGGAGCGTGGCCTGGAGTTGTCCAACCCGGACGACGAAAGCATCCGTCCAATGCGCGAAGGCATCGAGCTGACCCTGAAAATGTTCCAGGACACCCTGAAGCGTTATCAGCTGGAAGCGATCGATCCGCATGGCGAACCGTTCAACGCCGTTCTTCATCAAGCGATGGCCATGCAGGAAAGCGCTGACGTAGAGCCGAACAGCGTTCTCAAAGTGTTCCAGAAGGGCTATCAGCTCAACGGTCGTCTGCTGCGCCCTGCAATGGTCGTGGTCAGCAAGGTCCCTGCGCCAGTTTCGCCTTCTATTGATGAGCAGGCTTGAAATTAGCCGCAAGGCCCCCATTTATAAGTCAAGCGTTTAAGTGCTACCGCAGTTAGCCACCACTGCTGCGGCAACCAAATCCAAAGTTTCGGGAGAGTGAACATGGGCAAAATTATCGGTATCGACCTGGGGACTACCAACTCCTGCGTCTCCGTGATGGAAAACGGCAAAGCCAAGGTTATTGAAAACGCTGAAGGCGCGCGTACCACGCCGTCGATCATCGCTTACGCCAACGATGGCGAAATCCTGGTTGGCCAGTCGGCCAAGCGTCAGGCTGTGACCAATCCGCATAACACCCTGTACGCGGTGAAGCGTCTGATCGGTCGTAAGTTCGACGAAGAAGTCGTACAGAAAGACATCAAGATGGTCCCGTACAAAATCGCCAAGGCTGACAACGGCGACGCGTGGGTAGAAGTGAATGGCCAGAAAATGTCGCCGCCACAGATCTCGGCTGAAATTCTGAAGAAAATGAAGAAGACCGCCGAAGACTACCTCGGCGAGCCAGTGACCGAAGCGGTGATCACCGTTCCGGCCTACTTCAACGACAGCCAGCGTCAAGCCACCAAAGACGCCGGCCGTATTGCTGGCCTGGACGTAAAACGCATCATCAACGAACCAACCGCAGCCGCTCTGGCCTACGGTATGGACAAGGCGAAGGGCGATCACACCGTGATCGTTTACGACTTGGGCGGCGGTACTTTCGACGTTTCCGTGATCGAAATCGCTGAAGTCGATGGCGAGCACCAGTTCGAAGTGTTGGCCACCAACGGTGACACGTTCCTGGGCGGTGAAGACTTTGACATTCGTCTGATCGACTACCTCGTCGACGAATTCAAGAAAGAAAGCGGCATGAACCTCAAGGGTGACCCGCTGGCCATGCAGCGCCTGAAAGAAGCTGCTGAAAAAGCCAAGATCGAACTGTCTTCGAGCATGTCGACCGACGTGAACCTGCCGTACATCACTGCAGATGCCACCGGTCCTAAGCACTTGAACGTGAAAATCTCCCGCGCCAAGCTCGAAGCGCTGGTAGAAGACCTGGTTCAGCGCACCATCGAACCTTGCCGTATCGCTCTGAAAGACTCCGGCATCGACGTTGGCGCGATCAACGACGTGATCCTGGTAGGCGGTCAGACCCGTATGCCACTGGTTCAGAAGCTGGTGACCGAGTTCTTCGGTAAAGAAGCACGTAAAGACGTGAACCCGGACGAAGCCGTTGCAATGGGTGCTGCTATCCAGGGTGCCGTACTGGCCGGTGACGTGAAAGACGTTCTGCTGCTCGACGTCAGCCCGCTGACTCTGGGTATCGAAACCATGGGTGGCGTGATGACTGCGCTGATCGAGAAAAACACCACGATTCCTACCAAGAAATCGCAAGTGTTCTCGACAGCCGACGACAACCAGGGCGCCGTGACCATTCACGTGCTGCAAGGTGAGCGTAAACAAGCCGCCCAGAACAAGTCCCTGGGCAAGTTCGACCTGGCCGAGATTCCACCAGCACCACGTGGCGTGCCACAAATTGAAGTGACCTTCGACATCGACGCCAACGGCATCCTGCACGTAGGCGCGAAAGACAAGGCTACCGGCAAGACTCAGTCGATCGTGATCAAGGCCAACTCCGGTCTGTCCGAGGAAGAGATTCAGCAGATGATTCGCGATGCTGAAGCCAACGCCGAGGAAGACAGCAAGTTCGCAGAGCTGGCTGCTGCCCGTAACCAGGGCGATGCACTGGTTCACTCGACGCGCAAAATGGTCGCTGACGCTGGCGATAAAGTGACTGCTGAAGAGAAGACTGCAATCGAAGCCGCTGTTGTTGCTCTGGAAGCCGCTGTCAAAGGCGACGACAAAGCTGCAATCGAAGCCAAGGTTGAAGAGCTGTCGAAAGTCTCCGCTCCAGTGGCGCAGAAGATGTACGCCGAACAGGCCCAGCCTGCCGAAGGCGCGGCACCTAACGACGAAAAAGCTGAAAAAGCCGACGACGTTGTTGATGCCGAGTTCGAAGAAGTCAAAGACCACAAGTAAGTTGTTGGTCGCCCGGTTGACTGCCTTCAGGCGGTGACTGGTAGGATGTCGCCGCGCGGGAGCTTGCTCCCGCGTTGGCGTGTCTGGAGTTAGAGAATTTTTACAGCATGCGACAACGCTCGAATGCTGGCGGTATGGCCGGGAATGCTCCTGCTTCTCGAGCCGAAAGTACCGCATTGAATCAAAGACCAGGATCGTTGAATTGACGTGAGTTGGGTCCGGGCCTGTATTGGGGCTCAACGAGTTTGGCGAGGCTCAGGAGGGGTTTGCCGGACGTCCTTAAGAGTGCAAAGACTTATGGCAAAGCGTGACTATTACGAAATATTGGGTGTTGAGCGTGGTTCAAGCGAAGCAGACCTGAAAAAGGCCTACCGTCGCCTGGCGATGAAGCATCACCCGGACCGTAATCCCGATGACAAAGCGTCGGAAGAGATGTTCAAGGAGGCCAACGAGGCCTACGAAGTACTGTCCGATTCCAGCAAGCGCGCGGCCTACGACCAGTACGGTCATGCCGGCGTCGACCCGAGCATGGGTGGCGGCGGTGCCGGATTTGGCGGTCAGAACTTCTCCGACATCTTTGGTGATGTCTTCAGTGACTTCTTCGGTGGCGGTCGCGGCGGTTCCCGTGGCGGCGCTCAGCGCGGCAGCGACTTGCGTTACACCCTCGAGCTGAACCTGGAAGAGGCGGTGCGCGGTACGACCGTGAATATCCGCGTTCCGACACTGGTCAACTGCAAGCCGTGCGACGGCTCGGGTGCCAAGAAGGGCTCCTCGCCGGTGACCTGCCCGACATGTGGCGGTATTGGCCAGGTGCGCATGCAGCAGGGCTTCTTCTCGGTGCAGCAGACCTGCCCGCGTTGCCATGGCCAGGGCAAGATCATTTCCGACCCGTGCAACTCCTGCAACGGAGAAGGCCGTGTCGAAGAGTACAAAACCCTCTCGGTGAAAGTGCCCGCCGGTGTGGATACCGGTGATCGCATTCGTCTGTCCGGCGAAGGCGAGGCGGGTGCGCAAGGTGGTCCGACGGGCGATCTGTACGTGGTGATCAATGTGCGCGAGCACGCGATCTTCCAGCGCGACGGCAAGCACCTGTTCTGCGAAGTGCCCATCAGTTTTGTTGATGCAGCACTGGGTGGCGAGCTGGAGATTCCAACCCTGGATGGCCGAGTCAAGCTGAAAATCCCTGAAGGGACTCAGACCGGCAAGCAGTTCCGTGTTCGCGGCAAAGGCGTTGCGCCTGTGCGTGGCGGCGGTGCCGGTGACTTGATGTGCCGTGTAGCGGTCGAAACCCCGGTCAACCTGGGTCGTCGTCAGCGCGAGTTGCTGGAAGAGTTCCGCAGCTCGCTGGCGGACGACAACAGCCATTCGCCGAAAACCACCGGTTGGTTCGAAGGCGTGAAGCGCTTCTTCGGCGATTTGTAAGGAGACTCGCATGCGACGTATTGCAGTGATGGGCGCCGCCGGGCGCATGGGCAAAACCCTGATCGAGGCCGTGCAGCAACAGCCGGGCGCGGGGCTGACGGCGGCCATTGATCGTCCCGACAGCTCGCTGGTCGGCGCAGATGCCGGCGAACTGGCTGCGCTGGGTCGTATCGGTGTGCCGCTGTCGGGTGATCTGGATCGGGTGGTTGACGAGTTCGACGTGCTGATCGACTTCACGCATCCAACGGTGACCCTGAAGAACCTCGCGTTCTGCCGCAAGCATCACAAGGCAATGATCATCGGCACCACCGGTTTCAGCGTTGAAGAGAAGCAGTTGCTGGCGGAAGCGGGCAAGGACATTCCGATTGTCTTTGCGGCCAACTTCAGTGTCGGCGTCAATCTTTGCCTGAAGCTGCTCGACACCGCTGCTCGCGTGCTGGGTGATGATGTCGATATCGAAATCACTGAAGCCCATCATCGGCATAAGGTCGATGCGCCGTCCGGTACTGCCGTGCGCATGGGTGAAGTGATTGCCGATGCGCTGGGGCGTGATTTGAAGAAAGTGGCGGTCTACGGTCGTGAAGGCCAGACCGGCGCTCGTGCTCGCGAAACCATTGGCTTCGCCACGGTGCGTGCCGGTGACATCGTCGGTGATCACACCGTGCTGTTCGCCGCCGATGGTGAGCGTGTCGAGATCACCCATAAAGCGTCCAGTCGCATGACCTTTGCGAAGGGCGCAGTACGTGCTGCTTTGTGGCTGGATGGTCGCGAGCCTGGTCTTTATGACATGCAAGACGTGCTCGATCTGCGTTAAGAAGTGCCTGAAATCGGGTTCGACCCCAGCGTTTGAGCCCGGTTTTACTCCGCCAAGCGACGTCCTGTCGCATTCTCCGGCCTTTAAGGCTCATTGGCGGTAGACCAAAAATGCCTTTTTCTGTAAGCTACAGCTTTAGTGTGTTCACTAAAAGCGCGCAGAATAATTCAGTGAATGAGCGGGGTGACGTGTCCATACGTCACTCCGCTTTTTTACACCTGCGATCGCCCTTTCAGGCTTTATTTACGGGAGGTCTTCTTGACTAAGCCAGCCATACTCGCCCTTGCTGATGGCAGCATTTTTCGCGGCGAAGCCATTGGAACCGACGGTCAAACCGTTGGTGAGGTGGTGTTCAACACCGCAATGACCGGCTATCAGGAAATCCTTACCGATCCTTCCTACGCCCAACAGATCGTTACCCTGACTTACCCGCACATCGGCAACACCGGCACCAACCCTGGAGATGCCGAGTCCGACCGCGTTTGGTCCGCTGGCCTGGTCATCCGTGACCTGCCGCTGGTTGCGAGCAACTGGCGTAACACGATGTCCCTGTCCGACTACCTGAAAGCCAACAACGTTGTGGCCATCGCCGGTATCGACACCCGCCGCCTGACACGCATCCTGCGTGAAAAAGGCGCGCAGAACGGCTGCATCATGGCCGGTGACAACATCTCCGAAGAAGCCGCCATCGCCGCTGCCCAGGGTTTCCCTGGTCTCAAAGGCATGGACCTGGCGAAAGTCGTCAGCACCAAAGAGCAATACGAATGGCGCTCGACTGTCTGGGATCTGAAAACCGACAGCCACGCGACTATCGAAGCCTCCGAGCTGCCGTACCACGTGGTTGCCTACGACTACGGCGTCAAGCTGAACATCCTGCGCATGCTGGTCGAGCGCGGCTGCCGCGTGACCGTGGTGCCGGCTCAAACACCAGCCGCCGATGTTCTGGCGATGAAACCGGACGGCGTGTTCTTGTCCAACGGCCCTGGTGACCCGGAGCCTTGCGATTACGCGATCCAGGCGATCAAGGACGTGCTGGAAACCGAGATTCCGGTATTCGGCATCTGCCTCGGTCACCAACTGCTGGCTCTGGCCTCCGGCGCCAAAACCCTGAAAATGGGCCACGGCCACCACGGTGCCAACCACCCGGTCCAGGATTTGGACAGCGGTGTGGTGATGATCACCAGCCAGAACCACGGTTTTGCGGTAGACGAAGCGACCCTGCCGGCCAATGTCCGCGCGATTCACAAATCGCTGTTCGACGGCACCCTGCAAGGCATCGAGCGTACCGACAAGAGCGCCTTCAGCTTCCAGGGTCACCCTGAAGCCAGCCCTGGCCCGAACGACGTAGCGCCATTGTTCGATCGCTTCATCAACGAAATGGCCAAGCGACGCTAATCGCTCGCCTTGATGTTGCAAAGCTTGAGGGGCGGTCCCGAACACCGGCGGCCCCCCTCAAGGCTTGAAAGATTGAACAAGACGGCTTGCCGACTGACCTGCGGATTTGAGTGACAAACCCATGCCAAAACGTACAGACATTAAAAGCATCCTGATTCTCGGCGCTGGCCCGATCGTGATCGGCCAGGCCTGCGAATTCGACTACTCCGGCGCCCAGGCCTGTAAAGCCCTGCGCGAAGAGGGTTACCGCGTCATCCTGGTGAACTCCAACCCGGCGACCATCATGACCGACCCGGACATGGCCGACGCCACCTACATCGAGCCGATCAAGTGGCAGACCGTTGCCAAGATCATCGAGAAAGAGCGTCCGGACGCACTGCTGCCGACCATGGGTGGCCAGACCGCTCTGAACTGCGCCCTGGACTTGGAGCGCGAAGGCGTTCTGGAGAAGTTCGGCGTAGAGATGATCGGCGCCAACGCTGACACCATCGACAAGGCTGAAGACCGTTCGCGATTCGACAAGGCGATGAAATCCATCGGCCTGGACTGCCCGCGCTCAGGTATCGCCCACAGCATGGAAGAGGCCAACGTGGTCCTCGAGAAGCTCGGCTTCCCGTGCATCATCCGTCCGTCCTTCACCATGGGCGGCACCGGCGGCGGTATTGCTTACAACCGTGAAGAGTTCGAGGAAATCTGCGCCCGCGGTCTGGACCTGTCGCCGACCAAGGAACTGCTGATCGACGAATCCTTGATCGGCTGGAAAGAATACGAGATGGAGGTTGTCCGCGATAAGAAGGACAACTGCATCATCGTCTGCTCCATCGAAAACTTTGACCCGATGGGCGTGCACACTGGTGACTCGATCACTGTTGCGCCGGCACAGACCCTGACGGACAAGGAATACCAGATCATGCGTAACGCCTCTCTGGCGGTACTGCGCGAGATCGGCGTGGAAACCGGCGGCTCCAACGTCCAGTTCGGCATCTGCCCGGACACTGGCCGTATGGTGGTCATCGAGATGAACCCGCGGGTATCCCGTTCTTCGGCGCTGGCCTCGAAAGCCACCGGTTTCCCGATTGCGCGTATCGCTGCCAAGCTGGCGATCGGCTACACCCTGGACGAGTTGCAGAACGAAATCACCGGCGGCGCTACTCCTGCGTCCTTCGAGCCGTCGATCGACTATGTCGTTACAAAGCTGCCACGTTTCGCCTTCGAGAAATTCCCGAAAGCCGACGCCCGCCTGACCACTCAGATGAAGTCGGTCGGTGAAGTCATGGCCATCGGCCGGACCTTCCAGGAATCCCTGCAGAAAGCTTTGCGCGGTCTGGAAGTGGGCGTTTGCGGCCTGGACGAGAAGCTCGACCTGAGCAATCCGGAAAGCATGAGCATCCTCAAGCGTGAACTGACCGTGCCGGGTGCCGAGCGTATCTGGTACGTGGCTGACGCGTTCCGCGCCGGTCTGTCGGTCGAAGACATCTTCGGCATGAACATGATCGACCCGTGGTTCCTGGTGCA
The DNA here is from genome assembly GCF_059695905.1 of Pseudomonas sp. LBUM1663. Classification (NCBI taxonomy): domain Bacteria; kingdom Pseudomonadati; phylum Pseudomonadota; class Gammaproteobacteria; order Pseudomonadales; family Pseudomonadaceae; genus Pseudomonas; species Pseudomonas sp. LBUM1663. The sequence continues at coordinate 892,329 of NZ_CP166792.1, forward strand.
GATCGAAGATCTGATCAAAGACGAAGAGAAGGTCAAGACCTTGGGTCTGGCCAGCATCGACCGCGACTTGATGTTCAAGCTCAAGCGCAAAGGCTTCTCCGACATGCGTCTGGCCAAGCTGCTGGGCGTGACCGAGAAGGCTCTGCGTCGCCACCGTCACAAGCTCGAGATCTTCCCGGTCTACAAGCGCGTTGACACCTGCGCGGCCGAGTTCGCCACCGACACCGCCTACATGTACTCGACTTACGAGGAAGAGTGCGAAGCCGCGCCGTCGGGCCGCGACAAGATCATGATCCTCGGCGGCGGTCCAAACCGTATTGGCCAAGGCATCGAGTTCGACTATTGCTGCGTACACGCGGCACTGGCGCTGCGCGAAGACGGGTACGAGACCATCATGGTCAACTGCAACCCGGAAACTGTTTCGACCGATTACGACACCTCCGATCGCCTGTACTTCGAGCCGGTGACCCTGGAAGACGTGCTGGAAATCTGCCGCGTCGAGAAGCCAAAAGGCGTGATCGTCCAGTACGGCGGCCAAACCCCGCTGAAACTGGCGCGTGCCCTTGAAGAAGCCGGCGTGCCGATCATCGGCACCAGCCCTGACGCCATCGACCGTGCCGAAGACCGTGAGCGCTTCCAGCAAATGGTTGAGCGTCTGAACCTGCGTCAGCCGCCAAACGCCACCGTGCGCAGCGAAGACGAAGCGATTCGTGCCGCCGCCAAGATCGGCTACCCGCTGGTGGTTCGTCCGTCCTACGTACTGGGCGGTCGCGCGATGGAAATCGTTTACGAAGAAGAAGAACTCAAGCGCTACTTGCGTGACGCGGTGAAAGTGTCCAACGACAGCCCGGTGCTGCTCGACCACTTCCTCAACTGCGCCATCGAAATGGACGTGGATGCAGTCTGCGACGGCACCGACGTGGTGATCGGCGCGATCATGCAGCACATCGAGCAGGCCGGTGTTCACTCCGGTGACTCCGCGTGCTCCCTGCCGCCGTACTCGCTGCCTGCGCATATCCAGGACGAGATGCGCGAACAGGTCAAGAAAATGGCCCTGGAACTGGGTGTTGTCGGCCTGATGAACGTTCAGTTGGCGCTGCAAGGCGAAGATATCTACGTCATCGAAGTCAACCCGCGCGCTTCCCGTACCGTACCGTTCGTGTCCAAGTGCATCGGTGTTTCCTTGGCAATGATCGCTGCCCGCGTCATGGCCGGTAAAACCCTGAAAGAAATCGGCTTCACCAAAGAAATCATTCCGAACTTCTACAGCGTGAAAGAGGCGGTGTTCCCCTTCGCCAAATTCCCTGGTGTGGACCCGATCCTGGGCCCAGAGATGAAGTCCACCGGTGAAGTGATGGGTGTGGGCGACACCTTCGGCGAAGCGTTCGCCAAGGCCCAGATGGGTGCCAGCGAAGTGCTGCCGACCGGCGGCACCGCATTCATCAGCGTGCGTGACGACGACAAGCCACTGGTTGCAGGTGTGGCCCGTGATCTGATCAACTTGGGCTTCGAAGTGGTCGCCACTGCCGGTACTGCCAAGCTGATCGAGGCCGCAGGCCTGAAAGTGCGTCGTGTGAACAAGGTGACCGAAGGTCGTCCGCACGTGGTCGACATGATCAAGAATGACGAAGTCACCCTGATCATCAACACCACCGAAGGTCGTCAGTCGATCGCTGACTCGTACTCCATTCGTCGTAATGCCTTGCAGCACAAAATCTACTGCACCACCACCATTGCTGCTGGCGAAGCCATCTGCGAAGCGCTGAAGTTCGGTCCCGAGAAGACCGTGCGCCGCTTGCAGGATCTACACGCAGGATTGAAGGCATGATCAAGTACCCAATGACCGTCCAGGGCGCGAAAGCCCTGGAAGAAGAACACGCTCACCTGACCAAGGTCGTCCGTCCGAAGCTCAGCCAGGATATCGGCACGGCCCGCGAGTTGGGTGACTTGAAAGAAAACGCCGAATACCACGCTGCCCGCGAGCAGCAGGGGATGGTCGAGGCGCGGATCCGCGACATCGAGGGCCGGATTCAGAATCAGGTCATCATCGACGTCACGACCATTCCTCACACAGGCAAAGTGATTTTCGGTACCACCGTTGAAATCGCCAACGTCGAGACTGATGAAAGCGTCACTTACCACATTGTGGGTGAGGATGAGGCTGACTTTAAGCTCGGCAAGATTTCGGTGGGCTCGCCATTGGCACGCGCCTTGATTGCCAAGGAAGAGGGTGATGTGGTCGCCGTGAAAACGCCGAGCGGCGTTATCGAGTACGAGATTGTCGAAGTACGCCACATCTAAACGCAGGCGCCCCCTACGTGCGGGCGCCATGCTTTGGCAGCTGACTCAGATGTTGTGGGTCGGCGGTCTGTGGCTGTTACATATTGGTCTGCTGCCGGTGCTGGGCCAGATTGGCCTGGCGCCGCTGCTGATCGACGAAATCGAAGGCATGCTGGATGCGCTGATGGTGGGATTCGCCACAGCGTGTGTGATTTTTCAGGCTTTGGTGCTGGTTCAGGCCGAGGGCCTTGTCAGTCTATGGCGGGATATTCGCGGGCAACTGCTGATGATGGCGCTGTATGCGTGCGCGATGTACTTCGTGGTGCGCTTCGGTTGGCCGGATGCGGTGCGCTGGGAAGAGTTCAGCTACCTGATCCTGGGGTTTTCCGGGCTGGTGCTGGTGTTGCAACCGGTGCCGGGATGGAGTGGCAGGGTGCGCGAAGCACACCCTTGACCCTTGCCATCACTTGAAGCGATGGACGTTCGACAGCTGCTTGTTGACGCTGAAGTTCTTGCGATAAATCAGTGCCATCTTGCCGATGACCTGGACCAGGTCCGCTTTGCCGACCTTGCACAGTTCTGCAATGTTCGCCAGGCGCGACTCGCGATCGAGGATGTTGAGCTTGATTTTAATCAGCTCGTGATCCGCCAAAGCGCGTTCAAGTTCGGCTAACACACCTTCAGTCAAACCGTTGTCAGCCACAATCAAAACTGGTTTCAGATGGTGGCCAATGGATTTGTACTGTTTCTTCTGCTCTTGAGTGAGCGGCATAATCTGACCCCTGCGTCTGATCTTGTAAAAAGCGGCGGCCAGTTTACCCGAGCGAGTCCGGGACCGCCCAGTTAATCACGACCCGTTTTATTTCGAGGTGGCCCGTGGCCCGTTCCAAGACAAGCCTTAAATGGCTGCAAAGACATGTCAATGATCCCTATGTGAAGCAGGCGCAGAAGGATGGTTACCGCTCGCGTGCGAGTTACAAGCTTCTGGAGGTCCAGGAGAAATACAAGCTGATCCGTCCGGGTATGAGCGTTGTCGACCTGGGTGCGGCGCCCGGCGGCTGGTCGCAGGTCACTAGTCGGCTGATCGGTGGTCAGGGGCGTCTGATCGCCTCGGACATCCTGGAAATGGACAGCATTCCGGACGTGACTTTCATCCAGGGTGACTTCACCCAGGACGAAGTGCTCGCTCAGATCCTTGAAGCCGTGGGTAATTCGCAGGTGGACCTTGTGATTTCCGATATGGCCCCCAATATGAGTGGTACGCCTGAGGTGGATATGCCAAAAGCCATGTTTCTGTGTGAGCTGGCTCTTGATCTGGCTGCTCGGATACTCAAGCCGGGTGGTAATTTCGTGATCAAGGTGTTTCAGGGCGAAGGGTTTGATGCTTACGTGAAGGACGCTCGTCAGAAATTCGACAAGGTCCAGATGATCAAGCCGGACTCTTCCCGTGGCAGTTCCCGCGAGCAATACATGCTGGCTTGGGGCTACCGTGGCCGTAGTGAGTAAATCGAGGTTTTTTTGCGGGTCGATAGGTTTTTCGTATTTCGCCCCGTGAGCATTAGCGAATATTGTGTAGAAAGTGTTTCACAAAGGGTTACAGACGGCGCCTGCCAGAGTCGTAGGTAATGTAGTAAGTTAGGCCGGTGAATATCATGCGAAGCGCGCGCCATTAGCGGAGCTTGCTTCAGAGGGTAGTTAATTGAACGATATGGCAAAGAATCTGATCCTGTGGTTGATCATCGCGGCTGTCCTGGTGACAGTGATGAACAACTTCTCCAGCCCTAACGAGCCGCAGACCCTCAACTATTCCGACTTCATCCAGCAGGTCAAGGATGGAAAGGTCGAGCGCGTAGCGGTTGACGGCTACGTGATTACCGGCAAACGCAACGATGGCGACAGCTTCAAGACCATTCGTCCTGCCATCCAGGACAACGGTCTGATCGGCGACCTCGTGGATAACCACGTCGTGGTCGAAGGCAAGCAGCCTGAGCAGCAAAGCATCTGGACTCAACTCTTGGTCGCCAGCTTCCCGATCCTGGTGATCATCGCCGTGTTCATGTTTTTCATGCGGCAGATGCAGGGTGGTGCAGGTGGCAAGGGCGGGCCGATGAGCTTTGGCAAGAGCAAGGCGCGCCTGCTCTCCGAAGATCAGGTGAAAACCACCTTGGGTGACGTTGCCGGTTGCGACGAAGCCAAGGAAGAGGTCGGTGAGCTGGTCGAGTTCCTGCGTGATCCGGGCAAGTTCCAGCGTCTGGGCGGTCGCATTCCTCGCGGCGTGCTGATGGTGGGTCCTCCGGGTACCGGTAAAACCTTGCTGGCCAAGGCGATTGCCGGCGAAGCCAAAGTGCCGTTCTTCACCATTTCCGGTTCCGATTTCGTCGAGATGTTCGTCGGTGTCGGTGCCAGCCGTGTTCGCGATATGTTCGAACAGGCCAAGAAACACGCGCCATGCATCATTTTCATCGATGAAATCGACGCCGTCGGTCGCCACCGTGGCGCCGGCATGGGTGGCGGTCACGACGAGCGCGAGCAGACGCTCAACCAATTGCTGGTTGAGATGGATGGCTTTGAAATGAATGACGGCATCATCGTCATCGCCGCAACCAACCGTCCTGACGTACTGGACCCTGCGTTGCTGCGTCCGGGCCGTTTCGACCGTCAGGTTGTGGTCGGTCTGCCGGATATTCGTGGCCGTGAACAGATTCTTAAAGTTCACATGCGCAAAGTACCAATGGGTGACGACGTCGCTCCTGCGGTGATCGCTCGTGGTACGCCTGGTTTCTCTGGTGCCGACCTGGCCAACCTGGTGAACGAGGCCTCGTTGTTCGCTGCTCGTACCGGCAAGCGCATCGTCGAAATGAAAGAGTTCGAACTGGCGAAGGACAAGATCATGATGGGCGCCGAGCGCAAATCCATGGTCATGTCCGAAAAAGAGAAGCAGAACACCGCTTATCACGAAGCAGGTCACGCCATCGTCGGTCGTGTCGTGCCAGAGCACGATCCGGTCTACAAGGTGTCGATCATCCCGCGCGGTCGTGCGCTGGGTGTGACGATGTTCCTGCCGGAAGAAGATCGCTATAGCCTGTCCAAGCGTGCACTGATCAGCCAGATCTGCTCGCTGTACGGTGGCCGTATCGCTGAAGAAATGACCCTGGGTTTCGACGGTGTTACCACCGGCGCGTCCAACGACATCATGCGTGCCAGCCAGATTGCGCGGAACATGGTGACCAAGTGGGGTCTTTCGGAAAAACTCGGTCCGTTGATGTATGCCGAAGAAGAGGGCGAAGTGTTCCTCGGTCGCGGCGGCGGTGGTCAAAGTGCGAGCTTCTCTGGTGAGACAGCCAAGCTGATTGACTCCGAAGTGCGCAGCATCATTGACCAGTGCTACGGCACGGCCAAGCAGATCCTCACGGATAACCGCGACAAGCTCGACGCCATGGCCGATGCCTTGATGAAGTACGAGACGATCGATGCCGATCAGATCGATGACATCATGGCGGGTCGCACGCCTCGCGAACCACGCGACTGGTCGGGCGGCGGCACCGGTACTTCCGGGACACCTCCGGTGGTGCAGGATGAGCGTCCGGAAACACCGATCGGCGGTCCGGCTGCTGACGTATAAGGTTTGAAATGACTTCTGTTCAGTCCTCGACCCGGTTGCCTTGCGGCAACCGGGTTCTTGATTTGGCCCAGACGCATGTCATGGGCATTCTCAATGTCACTCCCGATTCCTTTTCTGATGGCGGCCGATACAGCCAGCTCGACGCGGCCCTGCGCCACGCCGAGTCGATGGTCGCAGCGGGCGCCACGCTGATCGATGTCGGTGGCGAATCGACGCGGCCCGGTGCAAGGGCGGTTTCGCCACTTGAAGAGCTGGAGCGCGTGGCGCCTATCGTTGAGCGCATCAATCGCGAGCTGGATGTGATTATTTCGGTCGATACCTCCACTCCGGCGGTCATGCGCGAAACCGCACGGCTCGGAGCGGGATTGATCAATGATGTGCGCTCGCTACGTCGAGATGGCGCCCTGGATGCGGCAGCCGCCACCGGATTGCCGGTGTGTCTGATGCATATGCTCGGTGAGCCGGGCGACATGCAGGACAATCCGCATTACGGCGACGTGACCGGGGAGGTCGGCGAGTTTCTCGCCGAGCGCATGGCCCAATGTGCGTTGGTGGGAATCCCGGCTGAGCGGATTATTCTTGATCCAGGGTTTGGATTCGCGAAAACCTTGCAGCACAATCTAAGCTTGTTCAAACATATGGAAGACTTGCACGCCTTGGGGCGGCCCCTGTTGGTGGGGGTTTCGCGAAAGAGCATGATAGGTCAGGCCTTGAATCGCCCGGTTGGAGAACGCCTGTTTGGCGGTCTGGCGCTCGCGGCGCTGGCTTCGGCCAAGGGGGCGCGTATATTGCGCGTCCATGATGTAGCCGAAACAGTGGACGTGGTGCGGATGATCGCCGCAGTGGAATCAGCCGAATAAGAATGATGGAGCACTTATGAGCAAAAAATACTTTGGCACCGACGGTATTCGTGGTCGGGTCGGTGAGTACCCGATTACTCCTGATTTCATGCTCAAGCTCGGTTGGGCTGCGGGCATGGCGTTCCGCAAAATGGGCGCCTGCAAGGTGCTGGTCGGCAAGGACACCCGGATCTCCGGTTATATGTTTGAGTCCGCGCTCGAGGCGGGTCTGACGTCGGCAGGTGCTGACGTGATGCTCTTGGGCCCGATGCCGACTCCGGCGATCGCTTACCTGACACGCACCTTCCATGCCGAAGCCGGTATCGTGATCAGTGCCTCGCACAACCCTCACGACGACAACGGCATCAAGTTCTTCTCCGGAAAGGGCACCAAACTTCCGGATGAAGTCGAACTGATGATCGAAGAGTTGCTCGACACCCCGATGACCGTGGTTGAGTCGAGCAAGATTGGCAAAGTGTCGCGCATCAACGACGCCTCTGGCCGCTATATCGAATTCTGCAAAAGCAGCGTGCCGACCGGTACCAACTTTGCTGGCCTGAAGATCGTGATCGACTGCGCTCACGGCGCGACCTACAAGGTTGCACCTAGCGTGTTCCGCGAGCTGGGTGCCGAAGTCGTTGTGCTTTCCGCTCAGCCAAACGGCCTGAACATCAATGACAATTGCGGTTCGACCCATATGGGGCAATTGCAGGCTGCCGTATTGGCCGAACACGCCGATCTGGGTATTGCCTTCGACGGTGACGGTGACCGCGTCTTGATGGTTGATCACACTGGCGCCATTGTTGATGGTGATGAGCTGCTGTACATCATCGCCCGCGATCTACATGAGCGCGACAAGCTGCAAGGTGGCGTGGTCGGAACATTGATGAGTAACCTGGGGCTGGAGTTGGCCTTGGCGGATCTGTCGATTCCTTTCGTGCGTGCCAACGTTGGCGATCGTTATGTGATCGCTGACTTGCTGGAGCGCAACTGGTTGGTAGGTGGTGAGAACTCGGGTCATATTGTCTGCTTCAATCACACCACCACAGGTGATGCGATCATTGCTGCGTTGCAGGTGCTGATGGCGCTGAAAACGCGCTCGGAAGGTCTGGCTCAGGCCCGTCAGGCGCTGCGCAAGTGTCCTCAGGTGCTGATCAATGTCCGGTTCGGCGGGGGCGCGAGTCCGCTCGACCATCCGGCGGTCAAGGAAGCCAGCGACCGTGTCACCCAAGCCATGGCCGGTCGCGGGCGCGTGTTGTTGCGCAAGTCCGGGACAGAGCCGTTGGTGCGGGTGATGGTCGAAGGCGAGGACGAAACACAGGTTCGCGGTTACGCCGAAGAGCTGGCAAAACTGGTTACTGAAGTTTCTGCCTGAATTCGGCTTGCCAGCCATGATTGTGTTGGGTAACATCTGCGCCCACTTTGACCGACGAGGTACAGCATGCGTCGCCCTATGGTAGCTGGTAACTGGAAGATGCACGGTACCCGCGCCAGCGTCGCTGAGCTGATCAATGGCCTGCGTGATATGGCCTTGCCGAGCGGTGTTGATGTAGCGGTATTCCCGCCTTGCCTGCATATCAATCAAGTGATTGATGGCTTGGAAGGCAAGTCGATTTTGGTCGGCTCGCAGAATTCTGCGGTGGAATCCATGCAAGGTGCACTGACCGGTGAAATCGCGCCGAGTCAATTGGTGGATGCAGGTTGTTCCCTGGTTCTTGTCGGGCATTCCGAACGCCGCCAGATCATGGGCGAGCAGGACGGTATGCTGATTCGCAAGTTCGCAGCGGCACAGGCATGTGGCTTGATTCCGGTGTTGTGTATAGGGGAAACCCTTGAGCAGCGTGAAGCCGGTAAAACTCTTGAGGTTGTCGGGCGTCAGCTAGGCAGTATCATAGAGAAGCTGGGTGTTGGTGCCTTTGCAAATGCAGTAATAGCTTACGAGCCGGTCTGGGCCATTGGCACTGGACTGACTGCTTCGCCGCAACAGGCGCAGGATGTGCATGCAGCCATTCGCGCTCAGTTGGCGGCAGAGAATTCTGAGGTCGCACAAGGTGTGCGGCTTCTATACGGCGGCAGCGTGAAGGCGGCCAATGCGGTCGAACTGTTCGGCATGCCGGATATCGATGGGGGGCTCATTGGTGGAGCTTCCCTGAATGCAGATGAGTTCGGTGCGATTTGTCGCGCCGCGGGAAACTGAAAAAATGCTGGAAACAGTCGTAGTCGTTTTTCATCTGCTGGGTGCATTGGGCGTAGTTGCTCTGGTATTGCTGCAGCAGGGTAAAGGTGCGGATGCTGGCGCGTCTTTCGGAGCAGGTGCTTCAAATACTGTGTTCGGAAGCCAAGGTTCCTCTACCTTTCTTAGTAAGTTTACTGCTATACTTGCCGCCGGTTTCTTCATAACCAGCTTAGGGTTAGGTTACTTTGCTAAAGAGAAAGCTCATCAGCTGACTCAAGTAGGTTTGCCAAACCCTGCAGTGTTGGAAGTACCAAAGCAGCAACCGGCTTCTGATGATGTACCGGTGCTTCAAGAGCAAAAGTCGGCTACTCCAGCGACTGACGTGCCTCCAGCTCAAGAGCAAAAGTAAGAAGGGTTTCAAACGTAGTATTGCCGAGGTGGTGGAATTGGTAGACACGCAACCTTGAGGTGGTTGTGCCCATAGGGTGTAGGGGTTCGAGTCCCCTTCTCGGTACCAATTATCAGGAGAGCCCGCTGTTGCGGGCTTTCTTGTAGGTGGAAGGTTACATTGACCCTGTCAAGGATCGGTCGTATACTTCCGCCCCAGCTTTGTCGCGGGGTGGAGCAGTCTGGTAGCTCGTCGGGCTCATAACCCGAAGGTCGTCGGTTCAAATCCGGCCCCCGCAACCAGTTTAAGGAGCCCCTTTTAAGGGGCTTTTTGTTAGCTGGACACTTTCTACGCCGCTGTTCGACGGCGTTTCAAGGATGGGCGTTTCGCCCATTTTTTTATTTTGCATAGCATGCACATACATGCACGAGGGGGTTCAGGTGTCGAGCAAGCTAGAAGAGTTGCAGGCCTTGTTGGCCCCGGTGGTCGTGGCCCTGGGCTATGAATGCTGGGGTATTGAGTTTTCGGCTCAAGGTCGCCACTCAATGTTGCGCGTTTATATTGATAAAGAGGGCGGTGTACTGGTGGACGATTGTGCCATCGTCAGCCGTCAGATCAGCGGTGTCCTGGATGTTGAAGATCCAATCGCCGTTGAATACACCCTTGAAGTTTCCTCGCCTGGCATGGAACGCCCACTGTTCACTATTGAGCAGTTTGCAAAATTTGCCGGTGAACAAGTGAAGATCAAGCTGCGCTCGCCTTTTGAAGGACGACGCAACTTTCAGGGCCTTCTGCGCGGTGTAGAAGAGCAGGACGTCGTGGTGCAGGTTGAAGACCATGAGTTCCTGTTGCCGATCGATATGATCGACAAGGCCAACATTATTCCCAGTTTTGACTGAGACGCGGATCCCGCGGATCCAATGGCTTGCGAAAGGCGAGGCGTACGATGAGCAAAGAAGTACTGCTGGTTGTTGAGTCGGTATCCAATGAAAAGGGCGTACCGGCAAACGTAATTTTTGAAGCGCTGGAGCTGGCTCTGGCCACTGCTACCAAAAAGCGTTTCGAGGACGAAGTCGATCTGCGTGTGGAAATTAATCGCCACACCGGTGCTTACGAGACATTCCGTCGCTGGACGGTCGTCGAAGAAGCAGACCTGGATGATCCGGCCATCGAAACCTGGCCGAGCAAGGTTGCCGAAACGCACCCGGGCGCCCAGGTAGGTGATGTAGTCGAAGAGAAAATCGAATCCATCGAGTTCGGCCGCATTGCTGCACAGACTGCCAAGCAAGTCATCGTGCAGAAAGTTCGCGAAGCCGAGCGCGCTCAAGTCGTTGACGCTTATCGCGAGCGCCTGGGGGAAATCATCTCCGGCACCGTGAAGAAAGTGACTCGCGACAACGTGATCGTCGACCTGGGCAACAACGCTGAAGCGTTGCTGGCTCGTGAAGACATCATCTCTCGCGAAACCTTCCGGGTTGGCGTGCGCTTGCGTGCGCTGCTCAAGGAAATCCGCACCGAGAACCGCGGCCCGCAGCTGATCCTGTCGCGTACCGCGCCGGAAATGCTGATCGAGTTGTTCCGCATCGAAGTGCCGGAAATCGCTGAAGGCTTGATCGAAGTAATGGCAGCCTCCCGTGACCCGGGTTCGCGTGCCAAGATCGCGGTCCGCTCGAAAGACAAACGCATCGACCCGCAAGGCGCTTGCATCGGTATGCGCGGTTCGCGCGTCCAGGCAGTGTCGGGTGAGTTGGGCGGTGAGCGTGTGGACATCGTCCTTTGGGACGACAACCCGGCTCAGTTCGTAATCAACGCCATGTCCCCGGCTGAGGTTGCGGCAATTATCGTTGACGAAGATGCCCATGCAATGGACATCGCCGTTGGCGCAGACAATCTGGCTCAGGCCATCGGTCGGGGTGGTCAGAACGTGCGTCTGGCTAGCCAGTTGACTGGCTGGACCCTGAACGTGATGACCGAATCGGACATCCAGGCTAAGCAGCAAGCAGAAACCGGCGACATCCTGCGCAACTTCATCGACGAGCTGGAAGTCGACGAAGACCTGGCACAGGTGCTGGTAGATGAAGGCTTCACCAGCCTGGAAGAGATTGCCTACGTACCGTTGGAAGAAATGCTCAACATCGACGGCTTTGACGAAGAAACCGTCAACGAGCTTCGCGCTCGTGCCAAGGATCGTTTGTTGACCAAAGCCATCGCTACTGAGGAAAAGCTGGCAGACGCCCATCCGGCCGAAGACCTACTCTCGCTTGAGGGTATGGACAAGGATTTGGCGATGGAACTGGCGGTGCGCGGCGTAATTACCCGCGAAGACCTGGCCGAGCAGTCTATTGACGATCTGCTCGACATCGACGGCATTGACGATGATCGTGCCGGCAAGTTGATCATGGCCGCCCGAGCCCACTGGTTCGAGTAATTAGGCGCGGCCTGAGGAGAGAAGTGCATGACGCAAGTCACGGTGAAACAACTGGCCGATGAGGTCAAAACACCGGTAGAGCGCCTGTTGCAGCAGATGCGTGAGGCAGGTCTGCCGCACACCGCCGCCGATGAAGGTGTGAGCGATAGTGAGAAGCAGTCTTTGCTGACTCACTTGAAGAGCAGCCACAAGGCGAAAGTGGAAGAACCGCGCAAGATTACATTGCAGCGCAAAACCACCAGCACCCTGCGTGTTGCTGGCAGCAAAAGCATCAGCGTTGAAGTACGCAAGAAGAAAGTCTTCGTACAGCGCAGCCCGGAAGAAATTGAAGCCGAGCGCAAACGCGAACTGGATGAACGTCGCGCAGTAGAAAATGCTGCTCGTCAGAAGGCTGAAGAAGAAACCAAGCGCCGCGCCGAAGAAGAAGCGCGTCGCCAGCCTGCTGCAGCGCAATCCGCTACTAACGACGCCGTTGCAGCCCCTGCAGCAGTTGCCGAACCAGTACGCGAAAGCGCGCCGGTTGTAGCCGCTGCTCCAGCACCGTCTGCTGACGTTCGCAACAAGCAGAACGAACAGCGCCGTCCGGACAAACCACGTGCCGACGATAACAATCGTCGTGGCAGTGGCGATGGCGAGCGCAAAAACGCTCCGCATCGTGCTTCGGTCAAAGAGAAAGCGCCTGCTCCACGCGTTGCCCCACGTACTACCGACGAAGAAAGCGATGGCTTCCGTCGTGGTGGTCGCGGCAAGGCCAAGCTGAAGAAGCGCAATGCCCACGGTTTCCAGAGCCCAACCGGCCCTGTCGTGCGTGATGTGCAGATCGGCGAGACCATCACTGTTGGCGATCTCGCCCAGCAGATGTCGGTCAAGGCTGCTGAAATCATCAAGTTCATGTTCAAACTGGGTACGCCAGCGACCATCAACCAGGTGCTTGATCAGGAAACTGCTCAACTGGTAGCCGAAGAACTGGGCCACAAAGTGACCCTGGTCAGCGACACCGCCCTGGAAGATTCCCTGGCTGAGTCCTTGAAGTTTGAAGGTGAGACGTTCTCCCGTGCGCCGGTTGTGACCGTAATGGGCCACGTTGACCACGGTAAGACCTCGCTGCTCGACTACATCCGTCGTGCCAAGGTAGCTGCTGGCGAAGCCGGCGGTATCACCCAGCACATCGGTGCGTACCACGTTGAAACTGATCGCGGCATGGTCACTTTCCTCGATACCCCGGGTCACGCCGCGTTTACCGCAATGCGTGCCCGTGGTGCCAAGGCGACTGACATCGTGATCCTGGTGGTTGCAGCGGACGACGGCGTAATGCCGCAGACCATTGAAGCGGTCCAGCACGCCAAGGCTGCCGGTGTTCCACTGGTTGTTGCAGTGAACAAAATCGACAAGCCGGGCGCTGATCTCGATCGCATCCGTAGCGAGCTGTCGGTTCACGGCGTGACTTCGGAAGAGTGGGGCGGCGACACTCCGTTCGTATCGGTTTCGGCGAAAGTCGGTACTGGCGTGGACGAGTTGCTCGAAGCTGTTCTGCTGCAAGCCGAAGTTCTGGAACTGAAGGCAACCCCTTCGGCCCCAGGTCGTGGTGTCGTGGTTGAATCGCGTCTCGACAAAGGTCGTGGCCCGGTTGCTACCGTTCTGGTTCAAGACGGTACCCTGCGCCAAGGCGACATGGTCCTGGTCGGTTCGAACTACGGCCGTGTACGTGCCATGCTCGACGAGAACGGCAAGCCAATCAAAGAAGCCGGTCCTTCCATCCCTGTCGAGATCCTCGGCCTGGACGGTACTCCGGACGCTGGCGACGAGATGAGCGTGCTGTCGGACGAGAAGAAAGCCCGTGAAGTGGCTCTGTTCCGTCAAGGCAAGTTCCGCGAAGTCAAACTGGCCCGTGCTCACGCCGGCAAGCTTGAAAACATCTTCGAGAACATGGGCCAGGCAGAGAAGAAGACGCTTAACATCGTCCTCAAATCTGACGTCCGTGGTTCGCTGGAAGCGTTGAACGGCGCCTTGAACGGCCTGGGTAACGACGAAGTGCAAGTGCGTGTTGTCGGTGGCGGTGTCGGTGGTATCACCGAGTCCGACGCTAACCTGGCACTGGCCTCCAACGCTGTACTGTTCGGCTTTAACGTGCGTGCCGATGCCGGCGCTCGCAAGATCGTCGAGCAGGAAGGTCTGGATATGCGTTACTACAACGTGATCTACGACATCATCGAAGACGTCAAGAAAGCCCTCACCGGTATGCTGGGCAGTGATGTTCGCGAGAATATCCTGGGTGTCGCTGAAGTGCGTGACGTGTTCCGTTCGCCGAAGTTTGGCGCGATCGCCGGTTGCATGGTTATCGAAGGTGTTGTTCACCGTAACCGTCCAATCCGTGTACTGCGTGAAGACATCGTTATCTTCGAAGGCGAGCTGGAATCCCTGCGCCGCTTCAAGGATGACGCTTCCGAAGTACGTGCCGGCATGGAATGCGGTATTGGCGTCAAGAGCTACAACGACGTCAAAGCTGGCGACAAGATCGAAGTTTACGAGAAGGTTCAGGTTGCTCGCAGCCTCTAACTCGCGCACTTCAAGGGCCACGGCGAGCCGCCGCATGCAAGTGCGCGGCACGGCGTCAGGACTCTAAACGCAACGCCCGGTCTGGCTTTTGTCAGGCCGGGCGTTTGCCGCTTTCAGACCCCTCGGGTTTCACCGTGGGGCAGTAACAGGTAACAAGACATGGCAAAAGAATACAGCCGTACCCAACGTATCGGCGATCAGATGCAGCGTGAGCTGGCACAGCTGATCCGTCGTGAAGTCAAAGACCCGCGCGTCGGCCTGGTCACCATCACCGCTGTTGAAGTCAGCCGTGACGTCGGTCACGCCAAGATCTTCATCACCGTGATGGGTCAGGACAACGCCGAAGACATCGCACAAAGCATCAAGGTGCTCAACTCCGCCGCTGGCTTCCTGCGTATGCAGTTGGCTCGCGAAATGAAGTTGCGCAGCGTTCCGCAGTTGCACTTCCACTACGACGAAAGCGTCGTGCGTGGTGCACACCTGTCGGCCCTGATCGAGCGTGCGGTGGCTGAAGACAATCAGCACCCGGTAGCCGCTGAACCCGAAGACGCCAAGGAGTAATCGGTGGCTCAGGTCAAACGTATCCGTCGTAACGTCAGCGGTATTATCCTGCTCGACAAGCCGCTGGGGTTCACCTCCAACGCCGCGTTGCAGAAGGTTCGCTGGTTGCTGAACGCCGAGAAGGCCGGGCATACCGGCAGTCTCGATCCGCTGGCCACCGGCGTGCTGCCGTTGTGCTTCGGTGAGGCCACCAAGTTCTCGCAATACCTGCTCGATTCCGACAAGGCTTATGAAACCCTGGCGCAGCTGGGCAAGACCACCACCACGGCCGATGCCGAGGGTGAAGTTTTGCAGGAACGCCCGGTGACCGTTGGTCGTGTCGATGTCGAAGCTGTTTTACCGGGTTTTCGCGGGCAAATCAGTCAGATACCGCCGATGTACTCGGCGCTCAAGCGTGACGGACAGCCGCTGTACAAGCTGGCTCGTGCAGGCGAAGTAGTGGAGCGCGAACCGCGTTCTGTTACTATTGCGCGCTTGGAATTACTGGCCTTCGAGGGTGATACTGCGCGGCTTGCGGTGGATTGCAGCAAAGGCACCTATATCCGCACCCTGGTGGAGGATATCGGTGAGCAACTCGGTTGTGGCGCTTACGTGGCTGAATTGCGACGTACCCAGGCCGGGCCTTTCACGCTAGCACAGACGGTCACGCTGGAAGAGTTGGAAGCGGTACATGCCGAAGGCGGCAATGAAGCGGTTGATCGCTTCCTGATGCCGTCGGACAGTGGTCTGCTGGATTGGCCGCTGTTGCAGTTCTCGGAGCACAGCTCGTTCTACTGGCTTAACGGCCAACCGGTACGAGCCCCGGATGCACCGAAGTTCGGCATGGTACGGGTACAGGATCACAATGGTCGCTTCATCGGTATCGGTGAAGTGAGCGAAGACGGGCGCATCGCGCCACGTCGACTGATTCGGTCAGAATGACCGGACGAGGGTGGCTGTTAACAGGCACGGTCACTACTCATTTTTAGATACAGGGATTTGTCCCTGGCCTGTTGAAGCTGTTTCTCTGAAACAGTTTCCTGATAAAAGGATTGCCTCATGGCTCTCGACGTTCAAGAAAAAGCTCAAATCGTAGCTGACTACCAGCAAGCTGTTGGTGACACTGGTTCGCCAGAAGTGCAAGTTGCACTGCTGACCCACAACATCAACAAGCTGCAAGGTCACTTCAAGGCCAACGGTAAAGATCACCACTCCCGTCGTGGTCTGATCCGCATGGTTAACCAGCGTCGTAAGCTGCTGGACTACCTGAAAGGCAAGGATCTGGGTCGTTACCAGGCTCTGATCGGTCGCCTGGGTCTGCGTCGCTAATAAGCGATTGCGCTAGAGGTTGGTTGTCTGTCGTGCGTCAGTGGGTTTCCCGCTGGCGCATGGCAGGCTCCCAGCCTCAAGTTTTATCTGGACACACGTTTTACCCTGGACAGGCGTTGGGCCGATTCCCGACATTGCCCAAGAATTTCGCAAGAAGACAAGTTCCCCAAGAGCCACAAAAGAAGGTAGGACACCGTGAACCCGGTAATCAAAAAATTCCAGTTCGGTCAGTCGACCGTTACCCTCGAGACTGGCCGTATCGCCCGTCAGGCCTCCGGCGCAGTATTGGTCACCGTTGACGACGACGTCAGCGTATTGGTGACTGTGGTCGGCGCCAAGCAAGCCGATCCAGGCAAGGGCTTCTTCCCTCTGTCCGTTCACTACCAGGAAAAGACTTACGCTGCCGGTAAGATCCCTGGCGGTTTCTTCAAGCGCGAAGGCCGTCCTTCCGAGAAAGAAACCCTGACTTCCCGACTGATCGACCGTCCGATCCGTCCGCTGTTCCCAGAAGGCTTCATGAACGAAGTGCAGGTTGTCTGCACCGTCGTATCCACCAGCAAGAAAACCGATCCGGACATCGCTGCGATGATCGGTACCTCGGCTGCCCTGGCTATCTCCGGTATTCCTTTCGATGGCCCGATCGGCGCTGCCCGCGTTGCGTTCCACGAAAGCACTGGCTACCTGCTGAACCCGACTTACGAACAACAGAAAGCTTCGAGCCTGGACATGGTCGTTGCCGGTACTTCGGAAGCCGTGTTGATGGTTGAATCGGAAGCCAAAGAGCTGACCGAAGACCAGATGCTGGGCGCGGTACTGTTTGCTCACGACGAGTTCCAGGTGGTGATCAACGCCGTCAAGGAACTGGCCGCCGAAGCTGCCAAGCCGACCTGGACCTGGGCTCCACAGCCAGAAGCCACTGCTCTGCTGGGCGCTATCCGTGCCGAGTTCGGCGACGCAATCTCCCAGGCTTACACCATCACTATCAAGGCCGACCGTTACGCTCGCCTGGGTGAGCTGAAAGACCAGGTGGTTGCCAAGCTCTCCGGTGAAGAAGGCCAGCCTTCGTCCAGCGAAGTCAAAGCTGCTTTCGGCGAAATCGAATACCGCACCGTTCGCGAAAACATCGTAAACGGCAAGCCACGTATCGACGGTCGCGACACCAAGACTGTACGTCCTTTGAACATCGAAGTTGGTGTTCTGCCCAAGACCCACGGTTCGGCTCTGTTCACCCGTGGCGAGACCCAGGCCCTGGTTGTTGCAACACTGGGCACCGCCCGTGACGCACAACTGCTGGACACCCTGGAAGGCGAGAAAAAAGACCCGTTCATGCTGCACTACAACTTCCCTCCGTTCTCGGTAGGTGAGTGTGGTCGCATGGGTGGCGCTGGTCGTCGCGAAATCGGTCACGGCCGTCTGGCTCGTCGTTCGATTGCAGCCATGCTGCCTGCTGCCGACGTGTTCCCGTACACCATTCGTGTTGTGTCGGAAATCACCGAGTCCAACGGTTCGAGCTCCATGGCTTCGGTCTGCGGCGCTTCCCTGGCCCTGATGGATGCCGGCGTTCCGATGAAGGCACCGGTTGCCGGTATCGCGATGGGTCTGGTTAAAGAAGGCGAGAAGTTCGCCGTCCTGACCGACATCCTGGGTGACGAAGACCACCTGGGCGACATGGACTTCAAAGTAGCCGGTACCGCCAAAGGTGTGACCGCGCTGCAGATGGACATCAAGATCAAAGGCATCACCGAAGAAATCATGGAGATCGCTCTGGGCCAAGCCCTGGAAGCGCGCCTGAATATCCTCGGTCAGATGAACCAGATCATTGGCCAGTCGCGTACCGAACTGTCGGAAAACGCTCCGACCATGATCGCGATGAAAATCGACACCGACAAAATCCGTGATGTCATCGGTAAAGGCGGCGCGACCATTCGTGCGATCTGTGAAGAGACCAAGGCTTCGATCGACATCGAAGACGACGGCTCGATCAAGATCTTCGGCGAGACCAAGGAAGCGGCTGAAGCTGCACGTCAGCGCGTTCTGGGCATCACCGCAGAAGCTGAAATCGGCAAGATCTACGTCGGTAAGGTTGAGCGCATCGTCGACTTCGGCGCATTCGTCAACATCCTGCCTGGCAAGGACGGTCTGGTTCACATCTCGATGCTGAGCGATGCTCGCGTTGAGAAAGTGACCGACATCCTGAAAGAAGGCCAGGAAGTGGAAGTACTGGTACTGGACGTGGACAACCGCGGCCGTATCAAACTGTCCATCAAAGACGTAGCAGCGGCCAAGGCGTCGGGCGTTTAATCACCCCCGTCTGACCGTTTCAACGTTATAAAAAATGCCCCGCAGTGAAAGCTGCGGGGCATTTTTTTGTCTGTGAAACAGCGCCTGAAGTTGCTGGTCCTCGAACCCGGTGCTAGGTTTAGCCCACCGCCCGTGTAGCTCAGCCGGTAGAGCAGCGCACTCGTAACGCGAAGGTCGCAGGTTCGATTCCTGTCTCGGGCACCATTCCCTCCTATTTCACCTTTCTGCTCAGATCTTCCACAGTGCGTTTGAGCTGATCCAGTTGATTGTCCTGATCACTGACTTCCCGCTTAAGGCTGGACAGGTCGCTGGAACTGGAGCTGGAACTCGATCCAGCGCTACGCTTGAGGTCTTCCACCTGGCTGGCAAGCCTTTTCAGGTCGTTCTCCTGTTCGTTGACGGTACGTTTGAGGTCGTTCACTTCGCTGGAGCTTGAACTTGAACTGGAGTTCGAGTTGCTGCTGCGCTTTAGATCGTCCATCTGAGTGGCTAGCTTTTTCAGGTCGTTTTCCTGTTCGCTCACAGTGCGTTTCAGATCACTCACTTCGCTTGAGCTTGAGCTTGAGCTTGAGCTGGAATTCGAGCTGCTGCTGCTGCTGCGCTTGAGGTCGTCCATCTGGCTGGCGAGCTTTTTCAGTCCGTTGTCCTGTTCGCTGACCGTGCGCTTGAGGTCGCTGACTTCGCTGGAACTGGAGCTGGAATTCGAGCTGTTATTGCGTTTGAGCTCGTCCACGGCCTTGGCAAGGTTTACCAAACCGGTGTTCTGTTCGCTGACCGTGCGTTTCAGGTCGTTCACTTCGCTGGCGCTGGAACTGGAGCTCGAACCACTGTTGCGTTTGAACTCGTCCATGGCCTTGGCGAGGTTCTTCAGCGCCGTTTCCTGGTCACTGACCGTGCGCTTGAGTTTGTCCACTTCGCTGGCATTCGAATTTGAACTGGACCCCGTGTCCTTTTTGAATTCTTCGATGAGCCGTGCCTGTGCACTGACGGTTTTCTTCAGCTCTTCCAGATCTGCCGTATCGCTTTTAACCAGTCTTTGTAATTTTTCCACGTCCTCAATACTGATACCGGATCTGACCATCACGTTTGTGCCGTAATAGTCGTGGTAAACGAGAAATTTATCGGAAGAGTTTGCGCTGTCGGATTTGTACTCCAGACCTGCTTGAGCCGAATCGGGTAATGCCAGGGTGCCGAGAAGAAGGGCGGCCATGCCAGTTGCAGACAGGATGGACGAAAGCTTGGAGAAATTGCGCATCACGGGTTCCTTGTGACGTGCCTAGATGGCACATCGCTATGACTTTACCTTTTGAACGTTGTTCCTGGGTAGCGAAGGAAAATTTTCAGAAAGGCCGATCAACGGTTTTTTTGTAGATTTGATGTAAAAGTCCATATAAATCGTCGACCAAACGTCCTATATTCGGACGTTGCACACGTACCACTTTGCAGTTTTCAGATGATCCCCGAATGGTTCTGAAGGCCAGACAAACCGGGCTTCACACGGTTTTTTGCGTCAGAGAGATCCTTGATGATCCAGATCCATCTTCCATTCCCCAGATCAGCGAGAACGCCATGACCGTTAAAGAATTGACTCAAGAAGCCAGACACGAAGAAGCGCTTAAAAAGTACCTGCTTGATACGCCCCAGCTAGCGGACGAGATCAAGGACCTGCCAGCCGACGATCAGAAAGACCAGGTCCAGTGGGCGTTCGAGGATGAGGCGGAATCCCAGGGCTTGCAGCCGTGGGAGCTGACGCTCAAGTACACCTCGACCCCTGAAGAGTTCGAGGCTGCGCGCCTGGTGCTGCACAAGGAGGCGGCCGAGGTGTTGGGCGTCGAGTGGGAAGAGTACTGCGAGATGAACAATCTGGTGGTCTGACAAAAACGCCAGCCTCAATGAGGCTGGCGTTTTTCATTCTCAGAGGCTGAGACGCATCGACAGGTCGACAGCCTTCACATCCTTGGTCATAGCACCAATCGAAATGTAATCCACCCCGGTTTCCGCGATCGGCAGCAGCGTGTTTTCGTTGATACCACCGCTGGCTTCCAGTTTCGCCTTGCCCGCGTTCAGACGCACGGCTTCACGCATGTCATCCAGGCTTAGCTCGTCGAGCATGATGATGTCTGCACCCGCCGCCAGGGCTTCCTTCAATTCCTCCAGGCTCTCCACTTCAATCTCGACCGGCTTGCCCGGGGCGATCTTGTGCGCAGCGTTAATGGCCTCAGGAATGCCACCGCAGGCGGCGATGTGGTTTTCCTTGATCAGGAAGGCGTCGTACAAGCCGATGCGGTGGTTATGGCAACCGCCGCAGGTCACGGCGTACTTCTGCGCCAGACGCAGGCCCGGCAGGGTTTTACGGGTGTCGAGCAGCTTCACCTGGGTCTCGCCGACAAAATCCGCCAGGTATTGCGCGCGGGTGGCTACGCCCGAGAGTAATTGCAGGAAATTCAGTGCGCAGCGTTCGCCGGTCAGAAGCGAGCGTGCCGGGCCTTCGAGGTGGAACAGCGCCTGATTGGGTTTCACCCGTTCGCCGTCGCGCACCTGCCAATGCACCGCGACCCGTGGATCGAGTTGCCGGAAAACGGCATCGACCCATGCGGTGCCGGCAATGACCGCAGCGTCGCGGGTGATGATGGTGGCTTTAGCCAGGCGTTCGGCCGGGATCAGCTGTGCGGTGATGTCGCCGCTGCCGATGTCTTCGAGCAACGCACGGCGCACGTTGGCTTCGATTTCGGCGGTCAAATCGGCGAGACGTAGATTCGGCATAACGGGCTCCACAAACAAAGTGGTCCGATTATAGGGCCATGGCGCGAGGCAACCCAAGGCATCAGAGGCGTTCCCCTCATCTGCAAACCTGCATTTGGTCGATTCCCTTGAGTCATCGGCACTAAGTCAGCGTCTTCCCAATGCGTCTATTTCGATACGAAGCGCAGAGTCCGCTGGCACACGGGGGCGCTTTTGCAAGATAATCCGCCTTGCTTTTGACGTCATGGCTTTGACGTGTTTTTGGGTTCACGACTATTCGCAGAATCACCGTTTCAGGAGGCTTGGATGCACAACGACGGGAATGTAGTGCCTTTGCACAAGGCGGCTACCGATCAGGCGACGCAATCGCCGCTCGCCCGCCTGCCTGTGATTCTGCTTCAGGTTCGCGACAAGGCCACTCAACAGCTCAGGCACGGCTTGCAGGAGCTGTTTGATAACGCCGACGACACGCTGTTCGAAATGGCTGATCGGGCCCGCAACGATGTGGAGCAGAACCTCTTTTTCGAAGCCATGCGCGACTTGCGACTCAAGCGAAAAAGCATCGAGCGCGGTTTTCTCGAACAATTCTTCGAGGCGTTCGTCAGCCTTTCGCAGTACGACAGCCCCCAGGTGGCCATGCCTCAGGCATTGGCGTTTGAAACCGATGCATTGTCCAATGACGATCTGGAGCGCAGCGTCGCGGTGGAAGCCATGGTCAGCAAAGTGCTGAACCGCGACGGGTTCGCCCTCGACCAACTGACAGCCCGACTCAGTGCTTTGCTGGGCAAGACGCTGGACGATAAACACAACCCGCTGGGACCGGCGCGGCTCTGCGAGTATTTCTTGCAGGCCTGGCGCAACTTGGGGGTGGAGATCAAGGTCAAGCTGATCATTCTCAAACTGTTCGACCGCTACGTGCTCAGTAGCGCTGATCAGCTGTACGCCGAAGCCAATCAACTGCTCATCGCAACCGGCGTGTTGCCCGACCTCAAGCCTGCGCCGATGCGACGTGCCAGCGATCATGCGGCCGCCAGCGCCCATGCCGAACCGATCGAGGTCGGCATCCACTCGGGTGATACGCCGATCGACGATGGCGTGCAGGAAGTCTTTGCCGCGTTGCAGGAGTTGTTGTTGCACGTGCGCGGCAGCGTCGCACCCACCCTCGAAGCCAGTGCCCAGACCCAGCCTATTTCCACCCGAGACCTGTTGCGCCTGCTCTCGCACTTGCAGCAATACGTGCCGGCGCTGGCAACCCAGGACGACTTCGATCTGCGTAACCAGCTTGAACAACTGCTGACCCGGGTCAGCGTCAAAAGCGGCAAGTCGCGTGTGGTCGGCGTGGCTGACGAAGACGTGATCAACCTGATCGCCATGCTCTTCGAATGCATCCTTGATGACCGCAACCTGCCGGACTCGCTCAAGGCGCTGATTGGTCGGTTGCAGATCCCGATGCTCAAGGTTGCGGTGCTCGACAAGAGCTTCTTCAGCCGCGCCAGCCATCCGGCGCGGCGTCTGCTCAACGAAATCGCTGCCGCCGCGATGGGTTGGGGCGAGTGCGATGACCACGAGCGTGACAGCCTGTACTTGCGCATCGAGCAAGTGGTGCAGCGCCTTTTGAACGACTTTGTTGACGACCCGGCCATTTTCTCCGAGCTGCTGGCGGACTTTCTCGCTTTCACCAGTGACGAGCGCCGTCGCAGTGAACTGCTGGAGCAACGCACCCGTGATGCCGAAGAGGGCCGCGCCAGGACCGAACTGGCGCGCCAGCGTGTCGAGCAGGCGCTGAATCAGGCGTTATTGGGCAAAGTGCTGCCCCAGGCTGTGGTGGTCTTCGTGCAGGAGGCCTGGAGCAAAGTGCTGTTGTTGACCTGCCTCAAACACGGTGATGCGTCGGCGGAATGGCATGCGGATGTGCAGACCATGGAGCAATTGATCTGGAGCGTGCAGCGCCATGACGAACCCGATGCTGGCCTGCGTTTGTTCGCGCTGGTGCCCGGGCTGCTGAAGGCCTTGCGCGACGGGTTGAGCAGCTCGGCATTTGATCCGTTCGCCACCAGTGAGTTTTTCAGTGAGCTGGAAACCTTGCACGTGCAATTATTCGAGCGCCCGGGCCAGGCGGCTGAACAACCCGCCGACCCGCCGGTGATGGTCGAAGTGCTGCAGCAAATCGTGCTGCACACCGCCGACGAGGGCCCGAGCGATGCGGTGTCAGTACGGTTGCCGGCGGACGATGCCGGTTTGCTTCAGGTCGATCAAATGCGTCCGGGCTGCTGGGTCGAGTTTCAGGAAGACGAGGAGAATACCCTGCGTTGCAAGCTGACAGCGATCATCGATTCCACCGGCAAATACATCTTTGTCGACCGCACGGGAATGAAAGTACTGGAGCGCAGCCGCACCGGTCTGGCCCTGGAATTTCGCCGTGGCGCGGTGCGGGCGCTGGACGGTACCTTGCTGTTCGACCGGGCCCTGGAGTCGGTGCTGGGCAATCTGCGGCGTCTCAATCGCGGCAAGTGATCGCACCCCGAGGGCCTATCGCGGCATACTGGGCGCCAACACAGTCGTCGTTGAAGGAACCTGTATGCAGTTGGACCCCGCGAGCGGTTGGTGTCAGGGCGTGCGTGTATGCCCCTCGCCCAACTTCAATGCGCGCCCCTCGGGCGAAATTTCCCTGCTGGTGATCCACAACATCAGCCTGCCGCCAGCGCAGTTCGCCACCGGCAAGGTGCAGGAATTTTTCCAGAATCGTCTGGATGTCACGGAGCATCCCTATTTTGCAGGGATTGCTGATCTGCGGGTGTCTGCGCACTTTCTGATCGAGCGTGACGGCACCGTCACTCAGTTTGTCTCTTGTCTTGAGCGCGCCTGGCACGCCGGTGTCTCGAGTTTCGAGGGGCGGGACACCTGTAACGATTTTTCCGTGGGTATCGAGCTCGAAGGCACGGATGATCTGCCGTTCGAGGACGCTCAGTATCAAGCATTGACGACGCTGACCCGACAGCTGCAAAGCACGTTTACGGCGATCACCGCGCAGCGCATCTGTGGGCATAGCGACATCGCACCGGGGCGCAAGACGGATCCGGGACCTGCGTTCGACTGGGCGCGCTATCGCGCCGCCCTGGCAAAAGAGGAACAACAATGAGTTTTCTGGTGTTGCTGTTGGCCGTCTGGATCGAGAAGTTCTCGGCCCTGCGCCATCGGGTCCAACGTGACGGCGGTTGGGTGCGTGAACTGAACAAGCTTGAAGTCAGTCCGCGCCTGATCGATCGGCCATGGCTGATATTGGTGGTGCTGGTGTTGTTGCCGGTGGCGCTGCTGGGTTTGTTGTTGGTGGTGCTGGAACCGGTGGCCTACGGGTTGCTGGCGTTGCCGGTGCACCTGCTGGTGGTGATTTACAGTCTGGGTCGCGGCGATTTGCTGGCCGGCCTGGGACCGTTTCGCGATGCCTGGCGCCGGGAAGACCTGCAAGCCGCCGCCCATGTGGCGAAGCGCGACGTGGATATCTGCGCCGATAGCGGCGAGCAACTGCTTGAGCGGGTCGAAGGCCATTTGCTGTGGGAGGCTTACCAGAGCTTTTTTGCGGTGATTTTCTGGTACTTCGTGCTGGGCCCAGTCGCCGCCCTCAGCTACCGGCTGCTGGCGCTGGCCGAAGAGCACGGGCAAAACCCTGCCGTGGTCGAGCGCGCTGCACAGTTGCGTCATGCATTTGATTGGGTGCCGGTGCGTCTGTTGGCGGCCAGTTTCGCGCTGGTCGGAAACTTTGTCGCGGTCAGCCGCGTCATGCTGCATGAACTGTTGAACTGGAACATCAGCGCTGCCCAGCTGATCGAGAAAGTCGGCCTGGTGGCTGGCGAAATTCCTGCACCGGTCGTCGGACCGGATGGCATCAACAGCCTGGACCGGATCTGGGAATTGCTGCTGCGGGCGGCGGTGCTCTGGTATGCAGGTTTTGCGTTGTGGACGGTCCTCCCGTAACCCAACAGCTGTCTGACGTGAACGTCATTGTGGCAAGGGAGCTTGCTCCCGCTGGGCGCGCAGCGCCCTCAAACGGCCACGCGAATATGTCAGGAAAATCCGCTCGTCTGCATTGCGTCTGCTTCGCAGACGAGCGGGAGCAAGCTCCCTCGCCACAAGAAGGATCATCGATCTCAAGACCGGCGATCTGCCGTTAACCTTAAGTTACAAAACCCCCTGCCGATTTAAGCTATACAGAGATAGCGCTGAATAGTGGCTATCTGCCGTCGACCTGCGCCTGCCAATAAAAATAAGAATCAAAAGGGAGACTTCCAGTGAAGAGCTTGCTCTATCCCGCCGTCGCGCTGATGAATCGCCTGAGCTTCGGCATGAAGTTCAGCCTGATCAGTGTGCTGTTCCTCGTGCCGATGCTGGTGACCAACTTCTATCTGGTCCGCGATTCCTATCGTGAATTCCAGGGCACACAAGTCGAGCTGCAAAGCCTCGAGCTGCTCGGCAGCAGCCTGACCCTGCGGCGTGATCTGGAAACCCTTAACAACCTGGTGCAAATCAACGTCACCCTTGGCCAGTCCGGCAAGGCCGGTAATGTCGAGACGAAGATCAGCACCCTGGAGCAAAGTGTTCTGGCCCGCCTGCAAGGGCTGACGGCGATGACCACTGATCCGGAGCAGATCACGGTGTTCGATGGCAAGCGCGATGAAATGATCGCGGCGTTCAAGGCCCAGCAAGCGGAAAACTCCCTGCAAAGCAAAAGTGGGATGATCGGCAAGTTGCTCGGCAGCGCGCAGATTTTAAGCCAGATCATCTCCAGTCAGGCCGGCCTGAGCCGCGACACTCAGAGCGACATGCGTCAGCTCAGCGAACTCATTACCAACGTCACTCCGCCCGTGACGCAGATCCTGGGCGACGGCCGGGCGATGGGTTCCTATTCGCTTGGGCAAGGTTTTCTGAATTCGTCGTCGAGCACCCGATTTGATGAGCTGCTGGCGCAGATCGAAAAGCTCCAAGGCGAATACGGTCTGAAGCTCAATGATGCATTGGGCTCCAGCAAAGCGGCGCGTGACACCCTGACCGCCCAGGCCGAGAGCAGCAAAGCCTCGCTGAAAAAGGCCAGTGAGCTGTTCGAAGAGCAGGTGGTGATGGCCGACACCCTCGATGCGCCGTGGCAGGCTTTTTGCGATCAGGTCACCGGCCTGATGGACCAGACCTACCAACTCAACGAAGCGACCCTGACATTCCTCGGCACCCAGTTGCAGCAGCGATTGGAGCAGAACCGCACCCACATGGTCTTACAGGCCGTGGCGCTGTCGGTGGTGTTTGTGTTGATTTTTTACCTCTACGGCGGCTTCTACGCCTCGACCCGCACTACCCTGAAACGCCTGGGCGCGACGCTGGACAAAGTGGCGGCGGGCGACATGACCGTCACCTTCCGCGCCGAAAGCCGCGATGAGTTGGGCGAGCTGGGCGAGGTGTTCAATGGCACCGTGAAGAAAATCCATGACCTGATCGAACGCGTAGGCCAGACCGTCAATGAGGTCGAGCGCCAGGCCGGGCAGGTTGAAAATGTCTCTGCGCAAAGCAACCAGGCGGTGGCGGGGCAGCGCTCGCAGATCGAGCAGGTCGCTACGGCCATGAATCAGATGTCGGCCACCTCCCTTGAGGTAGCGCGCAGTGCCGCCGCAGCGGTCAGCAGCGCTCACAGCGTTAACGACGAGACCATCAGCGGTCGCGGCCTGGTGGCGTCCCAGCAGGGCAGCATCGCGCAACTGGCGAGTGAGATCGATCAGTCGGTACGGGTGATCAACCAACTGGCCAGCGACAGCCAATCCATCAGCCGCGTGCTGGAAGTGATCAAGAGCATCGCCGAGCAAACCAACCTGCTGGCGCTCAACGCCGCGATCGAAGCCGCCCGGGCCGGTGAGCAAGGGCGTGGTTTTGCGGTGGTGGCCGATGAGGTCCGGACCCTGGCCAAGCGCACCCAGCAATCGACCGAAGAAATCGAGCAGATGATCACCAAGCTCCAAAATGGTGTCGGCGCGGCGGTGAAAGCCATGGGCGTCAGCCATCAGGTGGCCGATGGCACCGTCGGGCAGTCGGAAAAGGTCCAGCAGGCGCTGGAAAACATCCTCGGCGCCGTTGGCATGATCGTCGACCAGAACCAACAGATCGCCGCCGCGGTGGAGCAGCAGACCGCCGTGGCCCACGACATCGACCAGAACATTGTCGAGATCAACCGCGCGGGTGAACGCACCGCTGAAGGTGCGCACCAGACCGAAGATGCCAGCCGAGCGTTGTCGGCCCAGGTGGTGGAGCTCAAACAACTGATCAGCGCGTTCCGGGTCTGATGGCCCCAATGGATCAAATGTGGGGGCTGGCTCGCTCCCACAGGTTTTTGCGCCCAATCTGTAGTACTTATTCCCTCATTCGGTCAGCACTGTCCTGTTTTTCTCTAGGCTCTGGTTTTTGGTCTTCAATGAAGGAAGATCAAACACTCTGACTTGGCCTGAGGACGCACGGTTATGTCTGTCGCAATAAGTGGAATCCAGGGGCATTGCGCACATTGTGGAAGCACTCTGGTGCTTGAACCCTGGCAACTCAACGCCATCGCAATCAAAGAATCGTTCGCCTGTTCCCACTGCCACAAAGCCCTGCAGTTGAATGACCCGAAACAGATCCGGCGCTTGAAGTCCGTTGACTCCCTGGCCATGCTGCGGGCCAGTACGCTGGTGATGGTGTGCACCGCGTTGTTGGTGGCGCTGGTGATGGAGTGGGTCGGCATACTCAGCGTGGTCGAACAGCTGAATTTTTCGCTGATTGCGATCCTGCTCTATTTTGTTGTCGTGCAGTTCGCTCGACACAGACAGCACATGACGCTGATCCTGGAAGCCGCCAAGGCCCACGGCGACTGACTACCAGCGGAACAATTCACAGGCATTGGCCGTGCTCGCTGCCGCCAATTGCTCAGGGCTGATCGACATGATCCCGGCCAATGCCGAGCAAATCGCTGGCAGATGCGCCGGGCTGTTGCGTTGACCGGGAAACATGGCGGGCGCCATGTCCGGTGAGTCGGTTTCCAGCACCACCGACTCCAGGGGCAGATCGGCGAGGACGCGGTGCATGCGCAACGCCTGCGGCCAAGTCGCGGCGCCGCCCAGGCCGAGTTTGAAACCGAGCTTGATGTACTCGCGGGCCTCTTCCTTGCTGCCGGCGAAGGCATGAATGATGCCCGCGCGTTTCAGTCGAAACCGTTTAAGCGTGGCAATCACCGCGGCATGGCTGCGCCGCACATGAATCAGCGCTGGAAGATTGAAGTCCACCGCCAGTTGCAGTTGCGCGTCGAACAAGGCCTGCTGACGCTCGCGGTCGAGGGTTTCGATGAAGTAATCCAAGCCGATCTCACCCACGGCACACAATTGCCGATGACCCGCCAGGCGGGTCAGCCAGTCACCGAGTTCGAGTAAATTGTCAGGGCGATGCTGGTCCAGGTACACCGGATGCAAACCGAGCGCCGCATGCAGGTCGGGATCGCTTTGCACCAGGTCCCAGACCCGCTGCCAATTGCCCTGATAAACCCCCAGCACCACCATCCGCCGCACCCCGAGGGCGCGGCTTTCGGCGAGCAGCGCCGTGCGGTCCTCGTCGAAGTCCGGAAAATCCAGATGAGTGTGGCTGTCGATCAGCTCCACGGTTCAGTCCTGGCGAATACGCTGCTTGAAGGTCCGCGCGATGGCTTGCACGCCGGGTTGATAGTCGGACTGCTCGATGGCGGCCAGTGCCAGTGCCAGTGCCTTGTCAGCAATCAGCTGGTGCTGCTGCGCCATTGCGTTAACCGGCAGTGGCAGGAAGTCCAGCAATTGCGTGTCGCCGAAGGTGCCGAGGCGCAGCGGACGGGTTTTCAGCGGGTAATCGTGTAAGGCATCGAACACGCCTTGAAGCAGCACGTAGGAGGTGGTCACCAGCGCATCTGGCAAATGCCCCAGGCGCTGCAGCAATTCTTCCATCAACTGCTTGCCGCACTCGCGGCTGAACGACTCGCCGTGCTCGATCAGCACGTCGCCTTTGAACCCGCTCAACGCCTCCTTGAACCCGGCGGCACGTTCCTGGCTGATGCTCAGTTCAGGACGGGCGCCGATCAACGCGATTTGTTTGGGCAGCGGGTCGAGCAGGCTGCGGGTCAGTTGCAGGCTGGCCTCGCGATCATCGCTGATCACCGAACAGAAATGCTCAGGCTCCATCACCCGGTCGATGGCGATGATCGGAATGCCTTTGGCCTGCAACTGACGATAACTGTCATCACCAGCCGGCAGGCAACTGGCGACGATCAGCGCATCACAGCGCCGGGCGCGGAACAGTTGCAGCAATTGCCGTTCGCTGTCCGGCGCGTCGTCGGAGCTGGCGATCAGCAATTGATAACCGCGTGCCCGGGCACCTTGCTCGAGCAGTTTGGCAATGCGTGCGTAACTGGGGTTTTCCAGGTCCGGCAGAATGAAGCCCAGGGTGCGGGTGTGCCGACTGCGCAACCCGGCCGCTTGAGGGTTGGGTGTAAAACCATGTTGTTCGACGACTGCACGAACGCGCTCGACGGTGGCACTGCTGATCCGTTGCTGTTCGGCCTTGCCATTAATGACATAACTGGCGGTGGTAACGGACACACCGGCCAATTGTGCGATATCACTGAGTTTCAACGCGGGGCTTTCCTTGTTTTTCGGCCGACATTTTCACCAATCCTAACCGATTCGGGCAGACGACCATGGTCTGAACGCATCCGACAAGTTGGACTTCAAGGATGGGACATTATCGAGTAACGTGCCAATCATTCTAGATTAAACGTTTCAGCAGGCGTATTTTCTACGTTATAAGCGCATTTGGCCGGTTCTGCCGCGAAACCGCCAAAAATGATGACTAAGCGCCTAAGCTGAATCATTCAAAACAATACCTGGCGCCAACAGACGCCAAAAAGGAGAAAGCATGCTCGAGCTCACCATAGAGCAGATATCCATGGGCCAGTCGGCTGTGGATAAGTCCGAAGCCTTGCAATTGCTGGCCCGGCATCTGGTCACCGATGGCCTGGTGGCCGAGGGTTATCTTGCCGGTTTGCAGGCGCGGGAAGCCCAGGGCTCGACCTTTCTCGGTCAAGGTATTGCCATCCCCCACGGTACGCCGGAAACCCGCGATCTGGTGTTTTCCACCGGCGTGCGGCTGATGCAATTCCCTGAAGGCGTGGACTGGGGCGATGGCCAGATCGTTTACCTGGCGATCGGTATCGCCGCCAAATCCGATGAGCACTTGCGATTGCTGCAACTGCTGACCCGCGCCCTCGGTGAAACCGACCTCGGCCAGGCCCTGCGTCGCGCCAGTTCCGCCGAAGCCTTGTTGAAACTGCTGCAAGGCGCGCCGCAAGAACTGGCGCTGGATGCACAAATGATCGGCCTTGGTGTCTCCGCCGATGACTTCGAAGAACTGGTGTGGCGCGGTGCGCGCTTGCTGCGCCAGGCCGATTGCGTGAGCAACGGTTTCTCCGCTGTTTTGCAGCAAGTCGAAGCGCTGCCCTTGGGCGATGGTTTGTGGTGGTTGCACAGCGAGCAAACGGTCAAGCGCCCGGGCCTGGCCTTCGTCACCCCGGACAAACCGATGCGCTACCTCGGCCAGCCGCTCAGCGGTCTGTTCTGCCTGGCCAGCCTCGGCGAGGCGCATCAGGCCTTGCTCGAGCGTCTTTGTGCGTTGCTGATCGAAGGTCGCGGCCATGAACTGGGTCGCGCCACCAGCAGCCGTAAAGTTCTCGAAGTGCTGGGCGGTGAACTGCCGGCGGATTGGCCGAGCGCGCGCATTGCGTTGGCCAACGCCCACGGTTTGCATGCCCGCCCGGCGAAGATCCTCGCGCAGTTGGCGAAAAGTTTTGAAGGCGAAATCCGCGTGCGCATCGTCGATGGCCAAGACAGCGCCGTCTCGGTGAAGAGCTTGAGCAAACTGCTCAGCCTCGGCGCCCGGCGCGGTCAGGTGCTGGAGTTAGTCGCCGAACCGAGCATCGCCGCCGATGCCTTGCCAGCCTTGCTGGCCGCCATCGAAGAAGGCCTGGGCGAAGAAGTCGAGCCGTTGCCCGCCGTGAGCCAGCAGCGCGAGGTGTTTGCCGATGTCGCCGAAGTGCTCCTTGCGCCAGCGTCCGGCAGCCTGGTCCAGGCGATTGCCGCTGCACCGGGCATCGCCATCGGACCGGCACACATTCAAGTGCTGCAAACCATCGATTACCCGTTGCGTGGCGAGTCCGCCGCCATTGAGCGCGAGCGTCTCAAACAGGGGTTGGCGCACGTGCGCCGCGACATCGAAGGTCTGATCGAACGCAGCAAATCCAAAGCCATTCGTGAGATTTTCATCACCCACCAGGAAATGCTCGACGACCCGGAACTGACCGATGAAGTCGACACCCGCCTCAAGCAAGGCGAAAGCGCCGAAGCAGCGTGGATGGCGGTGATCGAAGCGGCGGCCAAGCAACAGGAATCTCTGCAGGACGCCTTGCTCGCCGAACGGGCCGCCGACTTGCGCGACATTGGTCGTCGGGTGCTGGCGCAACTCAGCGGCGTCGAGACCCCGAGTGAACCCGATCAGCCGTACATTCTGGTGATGGACGAAGTCGGCCCGTCCGACGTTGCCCGTCTCGATCCGACCCGTGTGGCCGGCATTCTCACGGCCCGTGGCGGCGCGACCGCTCACAGCGCGATTGTCGCCCGGGCGCTGGGCATTCCGGCCTTGGTCGGTGCCGGTGCGGCGGTGTTGCTGCTGGCGCCGGGCACGCCGTTGCTGATTGATGGCCAACGCGGTCGCCTGCATGTGGACGCCGACGCAGCAACCTTGCAGCGCGCCACCGAGGAGCGCGACACCCGCGAGCAACGCCTCAAAGCCGCCGCCGAACAACGCCATCAACCGGCGCTGACCACCGACGGCCATGCGGTCGAAGTGTTCGCCAACATCGGCGAAAGCGCAGGCGTGACCAGCGCGGTGGAGCAGGGTGCCGAAGGCATTGGTTTGCTGCGCACCGAACTGATTTTCATGGCCCATTCCCAGGCGCCGGACGAGGCCACCCAGGAAGTCGAATACCGCCGCGTCCTCGATGGCCTGGCCGGTCGTCCTCTGGTGGTTCGCACCCTCGATGTCGGTGGCGATAAACCACTGCCGTACTGGCCGATTGCGAAAGAAGAAAACCCGTTCCTCGGCGTGCGTGGCATTCGCCTGACCTTGCAGCGTCCGCAGATCATGGAAGCGCAATTGCGCGCCTTGCTCCGTGCGGCGGACAACCGCCCGCTGCGGATCATGTTCCCCATGGTCGGCAGCGTCGATGAGTGGCGCCAGGCGCGGGACATGACCGAACGTCTGCGTCTGGAAATCCCGGTCGCCGACCTGCAACTGGGGATCATGATCGAAGTGCCATCGGCGGCGTTGCTGGCGCCGGTGCTGGCCAAGGAAGTCGACTTCTTCAGCGTCGGCACCAATGACCTGACCCAATACACCCTGGCCATCGACCGGGGTCACCCAACCTTGTCGGCCCAGGCTGACGGCTTGCACCCGGCGGTGCTGCAACTGATCGACATCACCGTGCGCGCGGCCCATGCCAACGGCAAGTGGGTCGGCGTGTGCGGCGAGCTGGCAGCCGATCCGTTGGCGGTGCCGGTGCTGGTCGGTCTCGGCGTGGACGAGCTCAGCGTGTCCGGTCGCAGCATTGCCGAGGTCAAGGCGCGCATCCGCGAACTCAGCCTGAGCCAAACCAGAATTCTCGCCCAACAGGCCCTGGCCGTGGGCAGCGCCAATGAAGTGCGCGCATTAGTGGAGGCCCTGTAATGGCCAAGATACTGACCCTCACGCTCAACCCGGCGCTGGACCTGACGGTGCAATTGCCGCGTCTTGAGCCCGGCCAAGTCAATCGCAGCGACGAAATGCACACCCACGCCGCCGGTAAAGGCGTGAACGTGGCGCAGGTGCTGGCCGACCTCGGGCATCAGCTGACGGTCAGCGGTTTCCTCGGTGAGGACAACCTTCAAGCGTTCGAAACCCTGTTCGCCAAACGCGGTTTTGTCGATGCGTTCATTCGGGTGCCCGGCGAGACGCGCAGCAACATCAAACTGGCGGAAAACGATGGTCGGATCACCGACATCAACGGGCCGGGGCCGATGGTCAATGCGGCAGCGCAACAAGCCTTGCTGGATCGACTCGACCAGATTGCCCCCGGTCATGACGCGGTCGTCGTGGCCGGCAGCCTGCCGCAAGGGATCAGCCCCCAATGGTTGCAGGCGTTGATTGAACGTCTGAAAAACCTCGGTCTGAATGTCGCCCTCGACAGCAGCGGTGAAGCGTTGCGCGCCGCACTCAAGGCCGGCCCTTGGCTGATCAAACCGAACACCGAAGAGCTGGCCGACGCGCTGGGCTGCGAGGTGGTATCGGTGGCGGCACAAGCCGAAGCGGCGAGCCGTTTGCACGCTCAAGGCATCGAGCATGTGGTGATCTCCCACGGCGCCGACGGCGTGAACTGGTTCAGTGTCGGCTCGGCGATGCACGCCACGCCGCCCAAGGTCAGCGTCGTCAGCACCGTGGGCGCAGGCGATTCGTTGCTGGCCGGCATGCTTCACGGTCTGCTCAGCGCCGACACGCCTGAACAGACCCTGCGCACCGCCACGGCGATTGCCGCAATGGCAGTCACGCAGATCGGTTTCGGTATTGGCGATGTCGCGCAGTTGGCGCGGCTCGAACAGGGCGTGCGCATTCGCACCCTGACAGAACAATAAGAGGGTTTGTCATGAAGTTAGCCATTGTTACGGCCTGCCCGAACGGCATGGTCACCAGTGTGCTGTGCGCCCGTTTGCTTGATGCAGCGGCCCAGCGTCAGGGCTTGAGCACCAGCGTCGAAGTAGTGGACGCCGCGCATCCGGAACGTCAGCTGTCGTCGGCCACGATTGAAGCCGCCGAGTGGGTGTTGCTGGTCACCAGCACGCCGGTGGACATGTCGCGGTTTGTTGGCAAACGCGTGTTCCAGAGTACGCCGGCCCAGGCGTTGCAGGATGTCGAAGCGGTCCTGCGCCGAGGCGCTGAAGAAGCTCAGGTGTATGTCGCGCCCGAAGCTGTCGCGCAACCTGCGGCCACCGTTCAAAACGCGCCACGTCTGGTGGCGATCACCGCGTGCCCGACCGGTGTCGCCCACACGTTCATGGCCGCCGAAGCCTTGCAGCAAGCAGCCAAGCGTCTGGGCTACGACCTGCAGGTGGAAACCCAGGGCTCGGTCGGTGCGCGCAATCCACTCAGCGCCGCAGCGATTGCCGATGCCGATGTGGTGCTGCTGGCGTGCGACATCGAAGTCGCCACCGAGCGTTTTGCCGGCAAGAAAATCTACCGTTGCGGTACTGGCATTGCGTTGAAGCAAGCCGAGGCGACGCTGAACAAAGCGCTGGCCGAAGGCAAGCAGGAAACCGCTTCGCCCGGTGCCAAAGGCCCGGCCAAGCAAGAGAAGACGGGCATCTATAAACACCTGCTGACGGGCGTGTCGTTCATGCTGCCGATGGTGGTGGCGGGCGGTCTGATGATCGCGTTGTCGTTCGTGTTCGGCATCACCGCGTTCAAGGAGGAAGGCACACTCGCCGCCGCACTGATGCAGATCGGTGGCGAGACTGCATTCAAGTTGATGGTGCCGTTGCTGGCGGGTTACATCGCCTACTCGATCGCCGACCGGCCGGGCCTGGCGCCGGGGATGATTGGTGGTCTGCTGGCGAGCACCCTGGGCGCCGGTTTTATCGGCGGGATCATTGCCGGTTTCATCGCCGGTTACGCGGCGCAGGCGATCAATCGATACGCACGCTTGCCGCAAAGTCTTGAGGCGCTGAAACCGATCCTGATCATCCCGTTGCTGGCGAGCCTGTTCACTGGCCTAGTGATGATTTACATCGTCGGCAAACCGGTGGCCGGGATGCTCGAAGGGCTCACGCACTTCCTCGACAGCATGGGCACCACCAACGCGATTCTGCTCGGTGTGCTGCTCGGCGGGATGATGTGCGTCGACCTTGGAGGGCCGATCAACAAAGCCGCGTATGCGTTCTCGGTCGGGCTGCTGGCCTCGCAAAGTTATGCACCGATGGCCGCGACCATGGCCGCCGGCATGGTGCCACCGATTGGCTTGGGCATCGCCACGTTTATCGCACGGCGCAAGTTTGCCCAGACCGAGCGCGAGGCCGGCAAAGCGGCGTTGGTCTTGGGGTTGTGCTTCATCTCTGAAGGCGCGATTCCGTTTGCCGCGAAAGACCCGCTGCGGGTGATCCCGGCGAGCATTGCCGGTGGCGCGCTGACCGGTGCGTTGTCGATGTATTTCGGCTGCAAACTGATGGCGCCGCACGGTGGGTTGTTTGTGCTGGCGATCCCGAATGCGATCAACCATGCGCTGTTGTATCTGCTGGCGATTGTGGCGGGGAGCCTGTTGACGGCGGTGGCGTATGCGCTGCTCAAGCGGCCGGAAGTTGTTGAGATGGCACTGGAACCCGCCAAGGCCTGACACAAAACCCTGTGGGAGCGGGCTTGCTCGCGAAGGCGGTGGATCAGTCAACTTCATCGTTGAATGACACACCGCCTTCGCGAGCAAGCCCGCTCCCACAGGGGATCAATGGTGTTGCAGATTTTGGTGTCACACCGGTTTCATGCGCACGTGCTTTAGTTTTTCCTTTTCAGGGAGAACACCATGAGCGAATTCGACCTCGGCCGCCGCCGTGTCATGCAAGCTGTCGGCGCGGGGCTTTTGCTTCCAGGGCTGGCGCCGGCCGTCATCGCCTCGGTCAAGGACCGTCCGCAACTCACCGATGGCGTGCAGTCCGGCGACCTGATGGGCGACCGGGCGATGATCTGGAGTCGCAGCGACCGTCCGGCGCGGATGGTGGTGGAATGGGACACTCGCAGCCTGTTTGGCAACCCACGCCGATTCGTCTCGCCATTGGCCGATGCGCGCAGCGATTTCACCGCGCGGGTCGAACTCACGGGCCTGCCGGCCGATCAGGCGATTTTCTATCGCGTGTATTTCGAAGACGCCCAGAGCGGCGTTGCCAGTGAGCCCTGGTTCGGCCACTTGCGCAGCGTGCCGCAAACCCGGCGCGACATTCGTTTCGTCTGGAGCGGCGACACCGTTGGCCAGGGTTTCGGCATCAACCCGGACATCGGCGGCATGCGCATCTACGAAGCCATGCGACTGCGCCTGCCGGACTTCTTTATCCACAGCGGTGACACCATCTACGCCGACGGCCCGGTGCCGGCGCAGCTGACCACCGAAAGCGGCCGGGTGTGGCGCAATATCACCAGCGAAGCCAAGAGTAAGGTCGCCGAGACTCTCGACGACTACCGCGGCAATTATCGCTACAACCTGATGGACGAAAACATTCGTCGTTTCAACGCCGAGGTCCCGCAGATCTGGCAGTGGGACGACCACGAAGTGGTGAACAACTGGTCGCCGGGCAAGCAGTTGGATGAGCGCTACAAGAGCAAAGATATCCACAGCCTGGTGGGTCGCGCCCGGCAGGCGTGGCTCGAATATGCGCCCATGCGTTTGCAGAGCGCGGATGGCGGCGGGCGGATTTATCGCCAGCTCGGCTATGGGCCGATGCTGGATGTGTTCGTGCTGGACATGCGCAGCTATCGCGAAGCCAATGACGACAACCTTGGCGCTGCCAAACCCTTTCTGGGTCGTGAGCAACTCGATTGGCTCAAGGCTTCGTTGAAAGCCTCCACCGCCCAATGGAAAGTCATCGCCGCCGACATGCCGATCGGCCTCGGCGTTCCCGACGGAGAGGTCCGCCCGGGTGTGGCGCGTTGGGAAGCAGTGGCCAACGGTGATCCCGGACCGGCTCAGGGACGTGAACTGGAAATCGCAGAACTCTTGGGCTTTTTACGGGCGCAGCAGGTGCGCAATTACGTGTTCCTGACGGCGGATGTGCATTACTGCGCCGCGCATCATTACCACCCGGATCGCGCTGCATTCCAGGACTTCGAACCGTTCTGGGAATTTGTGGCCGGACCGTTGAATGCCGGGAGCTTCGGGCCGAATCCGCTGGACAAGACGTTCGGGCCCGAGGTGGTCTTCGAGAAAGCACCGCCGGCTCAGAACACCTCGCCGTTTGCCGGGTTTCAGTTCTTTGGCGAGGTGAATATCGATGGGCAGACGGGGGAGATGAGTGTGGTGTTGCGGGATCTGGATGGGGTGGCGGTGTTTGAGCAGAAGTTACAGCCTGTCTGATAGATCCACCCCTCACCCCAGCCCTCTCCCCAAAGGGGAGAGGGGGAAAGGGGGCCGATCTCCATTGGATTCGAAACGTGAGTTCGACTCGGAATTTCAGGTCGCAGAATTTCTAAAGAAACTCACGGTCAGTCCCCTCGCCCTCTGGGAGAGGGTTAGGGTGAGGGCTGTGATTCGCAGCAAACCTCAGGATTTGCTCTAACACATCACTCATCCGCTCAATAACCTCCAGATTGCTGAATCGCACAACTTCAATACCTAGCGCCTGAAGGTAACGCGTTCGCCTCCGATCGTGGATTTTTCCCGCCGTCTCATAATGCTGACCACCATCCAGCTCGATGGCCAACTTCAGCTCAATGCAATAAAAATCCAGGACATAAGGTGGACATGGAAACTGCCGTCGAAACTTCAGATTGGCGAGTTGCCGGGATCGGAGTTTTTGCCAGAGCATGAGCTCGCAGTCGGTCTGATTGGCGCGAAGGTGACGAGCGAATTGGCGTAGGTTGGAGGAGGTGCGGGTGGGCATGCTTCACGTCCGTGTGAAGGGGGATGGAGGTTTTACTTTAGCCGGAGTTTTGTACTTCGGTTATAGAACCACCCCTCACCCCAGCCCTCTCCCCACGGGGGAGAGGGGGAAAGGGAGCCGATTTGCGTTGGATTCAAAACCTGAGCTCGACTCGATTTTTCAGGTCGATGTATAACGTGAGACACCTCGGTCAGACCCCTATCCCTCTGGGAGAGGGCTAGGGTGAGGGGCTCTTTCAGTAGACGTCGCGGCGGTAGCGGCCCTGCTCGATCAGGCGATCAACTTCTTCAATCCCGAGCACTTCGTTGAGCGCGTGATCCACCCCAGAAGCCATTCCCTGCAGGCTGCCGCAGATGTAAATCACGGCACCGTCGGCCAACCATTGCTTCAATAGATCGGCAGACTCGCGCAGTCGATCCTGCACATAAACTTTCTCGGCCTGATCTCGCGAGAACGCCAGGTCCAGTCGCTCCAGATCGCCTGACGTTAACCACTCCTCAAGCTCATCGCGGCACAGGTAGTCGTATTCCCGATTACGCTCACCGAACAGCAACCAATGCCGTTGCTGCCCATCGGTAATGCGCGCCTTGAGCAAACTGCGCAGCCCGGCCAGCCCGGTGCCGTTGCCCAGCAAGATCATCGGAACAGACTCGGTCGGCAGATGGAACCCACTGTTACGCCGCACTCGCAGGCTGATGGGGCCGCCCACCGGCGCGTGTTCGGTCAGCCAGCCGGAGCCAATGCCCAGGCTGCCGTCGGGATGCAGTTCCTGACGCACGATCAGTTCGAGCACGCCGTCGGCGGCGATCGAGGCGATGGAGTATTCGCGCAGGGCCAAGGGCACCAGGGCGTCGACCAGCGCTTGCGCGTGCAGGCCGACCAGGTGGGTTCTGTTTTCCGGCAGTTGTCGGCTGGCGAGGGCTTGCTCCAGCGGTTGCGACAGGCCGTCGAAGGTCACCATAGCCCGGCCTTCAATGCCCAGGCCATCAAGGAAATGCTCGATCGCCCACGGGCAATTGCGTGGCAGGACTTCCACCAGATCCCCCGCCAGCCAACTGCTGGTCGTCGGGGCGGTCAGGCCCAGCAAGTACACCGGCGAGCCGCTGCTGTCCGGGTTCATCAGTTCGCGGCGGGTCAGGGTCCAGTAGTCGTAGCTTGGCGCTTGCCAGGTGTCGACCGGCGCTTGCCCGGTCAACAGGCCGAGTTGCTGCTGCCAGTGACGCAAGGCGTAAGGGTCGCCGCTGTCGACTTCCACCGGCGCGAACAACGTCTTGCCGCCATGCTCGCCAAGCCAGGTGTGCAAGCGTCGGGCGAAGCCGCAGAAGTGTTGATATTGGCGATCACCGAGACCCAGTACCGCGTAGTTCAAGCTTTCCAGGTTCGACGCCTGGCCCAGTACCTTGCGCTCGAAAACCCGGGCGCTGTCCGGCGCTTCACCGTCGCCGAAGGTGCTGACCACGAACAGCGCGTTGCTGGATTCACGCAAATCCTGTTCGCTGACATTCGCCAGCGGCTGAACCTTCACCGGCAGGCCGGCCGCCTGCAATTGCCCGGCGGTCTGCCACGCCAGTTGCTCGGCAAAGCCGCTCTGGCTGGCGAAACCGATCAACCAGGCGGGTGCATTGCTGCCCGTTTGCGCGAAGTCTTTGCGGGCGTCCCTGATCTGCTTTTTCTTGCGGCGACGGTCCAGGTACAACAACCAGCCAGTGACGAAGAACAGCGGCATGCTCAGCGCGGTAAGGGTCAGGATGATCCGCCCGACGATGCCGAAGTAGCTGCCGACGTGCAGCGCGTAAATGCTGGTCAGCAGTTGCGCCTTGAGGCTCTTGTCGCTGTAACGGTCATGCCGTTTGACCAGGCCGGTCGCCGGATCGAGGCTGATCTGGTTCAGCGCACGGTCATGGGGCGAGGTGTTCAACAGGTAGAAGACCGTCGCTGGTTGGCCGGCCACGGGCGGCATGCGGATGTTATAGGCGCTGAGTGCCGGGCCTGCGGCGCTGTAGATGCTGCTCCACATGGCGGCGTAATCGGCGGTGGGCGCCGGGCCGCTTGGCGCAGGACCCCGACCGCCGCGAACGCGCTCGTTTTGCGGCGCGTCGGAAAGCAATTGGGTCAGGCCCTTGTTGTACCACTCATAGGACCAGGACAACCCGGTCAGCGCGGACAGGAGGTAAAACACCAGGCACCAGGTGCCGGCCACCGAGTGCAGGTCCCAGTTGAAACTGCGGCCCTTTTTCTTCCAGTCTAGGGTCAGCCAGGCGCGCCAGCTTTTCCATTGGCGCGGCCAGCGCAGGTACAGGCCGGACAGGCAGAAAAACACCAGGATCAGCGTGCAGGCGCCGGTGATCTGCCGCCCGGTATCGCCCATGGCGAGGAAGCGGTGCAGTTGCAGCATCAGGCCGAAGAAATCCTGGCCGGTGGCTTCACCCATGAACTCGGCGGTGTACGGATCGAAGTAGCGCATCTCGCCCCGGCGTTCGCCCGGTGGCGGGGTGAAACTCACCCGCGCGGCGTTGCCGCTGTCGGTGTCGACCCAGAGCATCGCGACTTTCTTGCCGGAGGCGCCTTCGATTTTTTCCACCAGTTCGGCGGGCGGCAGGACACCGGCAACCTGCTTCTCGACCTGCAGCACCGAAGGATTGAGCACGCTGAGGATTTCATCCTCAAACGAGACCATCGCCCCGGTGATGCCCATCAGGGCCAGGACCAGCCCGGCACTGATGCCGAAAAACCAGTGCAACTGGAACAGGGTTTTCTTCAACACGTCGCTCGCCTTGTTCGTTCGAAATAATCATCACAGCGCGCATTATGCCGTGGGTTGCTGAGAAACATTCTTTTTTACGCACAAAAGCCCCGTTCATGTGGATGAACGGGGCCAGGCCTTATTGCCGGCCACTCCATGTGGGAGCGAGCCAGTGTGGCGAGGGGGCTTGTCGGACCGCCGCACCGCCCCGTTGGGTCGCGAAGCGGCCCCAATATCTGAGCTCGGGCCATATTTGACACACCGCGCTTTCAGGTTATGGGACTGCTGCGCAGTCCAACGGGGGCAAGCCCCCTCGCCACAAAGGCTCGCTCCCACAGGAGATTGCGGTGTGGCTGCCAATCAGAAGTGGAAGTTGGTGCTCAGCAATGCCGTGCGGCCCGCCGCCTGGTTGGCGAAGTGGGTCGAGAAGGCTTTGTCGTAGTAAGTTTCGTCGGTCAGGTTCTGCACGTTCAGTTGCAGGTCGACGTTTTTGCTCAGCTTGTAGGCAGCCATTGCGTCGTAGCGAACGTAGGAATCCACCATGGTGGTGTTGGCCACGCTGCCGAATACGTCGTCGACATAGAACGCACCGCCACCGATGGTCAGCTTCGGCGTGACCTGATAGGTCGTCCACAGGCTGGCACTGTTTTTCGGGGTGTTTGGCAGTTCGTTGCCGTTGTTGGCTTTGTTGGCTGGCAGATCACCACCATCGACCTGCTCGCTGTCCATGTAGGCGTAACCGGCGAAGACTTGCCATTTTTCGGTGATCTTGCCGCTGGCCGACAGTTCGATACCTTGAACGCGAGTTTTGCCGGCGTTTTCATAGGAGGTGGTATCGACTTGAACGCGGGCGTTTTCTTTCTCGGTGCGGAAGATATCGGCGGTCAACGACAGGCGATCGTTCAGCAAGTCCCACTTGGTACCGATTTCGTAGTTCCTGGTGGTTTCCGGCTCCATGTCACTGCTCAGCAGGTTGCCGTTGCGATCCGGAGTGCCGCCCAACGGGTTGCCTTCCTGGCCTTCGCCCAGGGTGTTGCCGGGTGGCGTGGCGGAGGTGGCGTAGGACGCGTAGATGCTGCCGTTTTCGGCCGGTTTGTAGACCACGCCGAATTGCCCGGTCACGAACTCGCTAACGTCATCCCCTTTGGACGTGGTCACGCTGGAAGCGTTGTAGGTTTTGTATTTTGTGTCGAAATGGTCGTAACGCAGGCCCATGTTTACCAGCCATTGCTCGGACAATTCCAGGGTGTCGAACACGTACAGCGCGTAGGTGTCGGCTTGGGTGTCGGTGCCGGCGTAGTTACGCGAGATCGCACCGTTCCACGGATCGTTCGGGTTCGGATTGGCCAGCGAGGTGCAGTTGTAACCGCTTGGCGCGCCGATCAATGCCGGGGAGCAGTTGGTGGTCGAAGCCGCGGTTCTCGGGGTGGTGTCGACGTTGACGTTGTACGAGGATTTCTGGCTTTCCTCGCGGCTCAACTCGATGCCGGTGGCAAAGCTGTTCTTGAAGCCCGCAATGTAGACGTCACCAAACAGATCGGTCTGGTTGGTGGTGGTCTCGGTGTTGCTGACGCGGGTGTTGGCCCGGCGCCAGACGCTGCCGTTATTGACGTTGCCCTTGCTGTCGTCTGGCTGGGTCAGGATGTAATCCTGCATGCTGCTGCCGTGGCGCAAGGTGTTCTTGACGGTCAGCGCATCGTTCAGGTCGTGCTCGATGGCGAAGGTC
This sequence comes from Pseudomonas sp. LBUM1663, assembly GCF_059695905.1. Lineage (NCBI taxonomy): Bacteria > Pseudomonadati > Pseudomonadota > Gammaproteobacteria > Pseudomonadales > Pseudomonadaceae > Pseudomonas > Pseudomonas sp. LBUM1663. The sequence continues at coordinate 934,744 of NZ_CP166792.1, forward strand.
GCCGTGTCGGTGCGGCCCTTGCGGAAATCGCGATCGTCCAGGCCGTAGAAGTTGCTGTGATCGCCACCGGCGAACGGCTTGTCCGGGTTGGACTTGGTGCGGGCGGCGGAACCTGCGGCAGGAATGGTGTACGGAATCCCCGAGTCCGGCGTGTCGTTGCTTTCGAGATGGTAATAATCGAGGTTGACCCGGGTGTCGGTGCCCAGGCCGAACGCCAGCGACGGTGCGATGCCCCAACGGTCGTAATCGACGCTGTCACGGCCGGCGACGTTGCTTTCGTGGCTCATCAGGTTCAGGCGGCCAGCGGCGGTGTCGGTGAACTGATAGTTGCCGTCCAGGGTGTAACGCTGGGTCTGGTCTGAACCCCAGGTAAAACCACCGTCGAACGAGTCGCCCAAGTGAGCCTTTTTGCTCACCAGGTTAATGCTGCCGCCCGCTGCGCCACGTCCGCCAATAGCCGAGTTCGGGCCTTTGCTGACTTCGATGGATTCTACGGCGAAGATCTCGCGGCTCTGCGAACCGGTGTCGCGCACGCCGTCCAGATAGGTATCGCCCTGAGCGTCGAAACCACGAATGAACGGGCGATCGCCTTGTGGGTTGCCACCTTCACCGGCACCGAATGTAATGCCCGGAACGGTGCGCAGCGCATCCTGCATATTGAGGGCGCCGGTGTCCTTGAGCACTTGCTGCGGGATGACGGTGACCGAGCGCGGTGTGTCCACAAGCGGTGCGGTGTACTTGGGCGAGGAGGCTTTTTCGACGTTGTAGGACGTCGCATCCTGGGCTTCGCCAGTGATGGAGGTCGCCCCCAGGGAGATCGCATTGCCCGGCGCTTTTTCGTCGGCCTTTTCGGCTGCAAAAACCATGTGGCCGGCAGAACCGGCCGTGATCGCCACGCCAATTGCAGACGCGAGCAAACGCGGTGAACTGACCGGTAAATGTGAGTGTTGGCGTGACATGTGAATTCCCCTCCCCAAGGATTTGAGGTCGCGGAATATAGGGTAGACGCGTATTTGTATCAATTGCGAAACGTTACTATTCGCGAGGAATTTACATTCTTTACAATTTAACCTTACGGTTTTTGATGATTCGTTCGTCGTAGGGGTTTTACACAGTCAATAAGAATCAATACCATTGCCGCCTCTTTACCTCCAGGTGTCATCCCATGCTGCTTCACATTCCCGGCGTGTTCGCCAAAGAAGAAGTGCAGCGCATCCGCGAGGCTCTGGAGCAGGCGGATTGGGCCGATGGCAAAATCACCGCCGGCTACCAGTCGGCCAAAGCCAAGCACAACCTGCAGCTGCCTGAAGGTCATCCGCTGGCCAAGGAAGTGGGCGCGGCGATGCTGGAGCGGCTGTGGAAAAATCCGCTGTTCATGTCCGCAGCGTTGCCGCACAAGGTTTTTCCTCCGTTGCTGAACTGTTACACGGCGGGCGGCAGTTTCGACTTCCATATCGACAACGCCGTGCGCCAGCCCAAGGGCGGTATCGAGCGGGTCCGCACCGATCTGTCGGCGACCCTGTTCTTCAGCGAACCTGAGGACTATGACGGCGGCGAACTGGAAATCCAGGACACCTTCGGCTCCCAGTGCGTGAAGTTGCCGGCCGGCGATATGGTCCTGTATCCCGGCACCAGCCTGCACAAGGTCAACGCCGTCACTCGCGGCACCCGCTATGCGTCGTTCTTCTGGGCCCAAAGCCTGGTGCGCGAAGACAGTCAGCGTGCGTTGCTGTTCGAGATGGACGGGGCGATCCGGCAATTGACTCAGGACATCCCGGATCACCCGTCGCTGATCCGCCTCACGGGCACGTATCACAATCTGTTGCGTCGTTGGGTCGACGTATGAGTTTTCAATTGCGCCGCGAGGAAGTCCTCGACGGTGATTCGCTCAAAGCCATGCTGGAGGAAAGCCCCGCTCGTGCAGCCCAGGCGATTCTGATTGCTGCCCGAGAAGGCGTGCTCGACGCTCAGGCCTTGCTCGGGCAGATCCTGCTGGACGGCCAGGGCATCGCGATGGATCAGGCGCTGGCGCTGCGCTGGTTCGCGATTGCGGCTCAGGGCGGGCACTTGATGGCGCGCAACATGCTCGGTCGTTGTCATGAACATGGCTGGGGGTGTGCGGCGGATGCTTCGGTTGCCGCGCAGCATTATCGAATCGCCGCCGACGCCGGGCTGGATTGGGCGATGTACAACTACGCCAATCTGCTGGCGACCGGGCGCGGGGTGAGCGAGGATCAGACGCATGCGCTGAGTCTCTATCGCCGCGCCGCAGAACAGGGCCATGCAAAGTCGATGAACCTGCTGGGGCGTTATCTGGAACAAGGACGGGGGTGTCCGGCGGATCCGCAAGCTGCGCGTGAGTGGTATCGACACTCGGCGCTCGGCGGGGACTTTCGCGGGCAGTTCAGTTATGCCGCTGTGCTGGCGGATGACGGCAAGATCGACGAGGCGCTGGGCTGGTTGCGCAAGGCACTGGTCGGGGGCAATCTGAATTTCTTGCGGGTGGCGAGCCAGGCACTTTTAAGCGCAACTGAGCCCAAAATTCACGCCATGGCAGCTGAATATCACCAGAAGATCCTTCAGATAAGCGGGAAGTGAAGCCAAGACTGTACCTGTGGCGAGGGAGCTTGCTCCCGTCGAACTGCGTAGTAGTCGCTTTTTTGGGGGCTGCTTCGCGACCCAACGGGAGAAAGCTCCCTCGCCACAGGTTATTCCTTGCATAGGCCAGCTCGTCACTGAAATCGCCGACACAAAAAAGCCCATGACACGTCATGGGCTTTTTGATTTCTGCGTGCAGCGTTTTACACGTAAAACGACTTCAGCGGCGGGAAGCCATTGAATTCAACCGCGCTGTAACTGGTGGTGTAGGCACCGGTCGACAACCAGTACAAACGATCGCCGATTGCCAGGTTCAGCGGCAGACCGTACTTGTAGTTCTCGTACATGATGTCGGCGCTGTCGCAGGTCGGGCCGGCGATGACCACTTCTTCCATCTCGCCTTTCTTCTCGGTCCAGATCGGGAACTTGATGGCTTCGTCCATGGTTTCGATCAGGCCGGAGAACTTGCCCACATCCGTGTACACCCAGCGCTCGACCGCGGTACGGGATTTGCGCGCAACCAGCACCACTTCGCTGACCAGGATGCCGGCGTTGGCGATCAACGAACGGCCCGGCTCCAGAATGATTTCCGGCAGGTCATCACCGAAGTCTTCCTTGAGGAAACGGATGATTTCTTCGGCGTAGGTTTCCAGGCTGTTGGTGCGGGTGATGTAGTTGGCCGGGAAGCCACCGCCCATGTTGATCAGCTTGAGGTGGATGCCGTCTTCTTCTTTCAGGCGTTCGAAGATCACTTTGACCTTGGCGATCGCCGCGTCCCAGACGCTGATGTCGCGCTGTTGCGAGCCGACGTGGAAGGAGATGCCGTAAGGCACCAGGCCCAGGTCACGGGCGAGGATCAGCAGGTCCATGGCCATGTCGGTCTGGCAGCCGAATTTGCGCGACAAAGGCCAGTCAGCCGTGGTCGAGCCTTCGGTGAGGATGCGCACGTAGACTTTCGAACCCGGGGCAGCCTTGGCGATGTTGCGCAGGTCGGCTTCGGAGTCGGTGGCATACAGACGCACGCCCTTCTCGTAGAAGTAGCGGATGTCCTTGGATTTCTTGATGGTGTTGCCGTAGCTGATGCGATCCGGGCCAACGCCCTGGTTCATCACTTTGTCGAGCTCGTAGATCGACGCGATGTCGAAGTTCGAGCCTTTCTCTTTGAGCAAGTCGATGATTTCGACGGCCGGATTGGCCTTGACCGCGTAGTAGACCTTGGCGAATTCGAAACCGGCGCGCAGGTCGTCATAGGCCTGGCTGATCATCGCGGTGTCGATCACCACGAACGGGGTTTCTTGTTTGTCGGCGAAGGCCTTCATTTTGTTGAAGGTATCGCGCGCGAAATAGTCTTCGACGTTGATCGACATGCTGGGAACTCCTACTGGCAAACTGAAATTATCAATGGGTGCAAATGAACGTCCTCCGTATCCCCACTTTGGTTCGCCTACTTCCCAAGGCATGTCGCCGAAAGCAAAAAGGCCATGGGAAGCGGTGCTTTCCCTTGGCCTTGCTGTCTCGTCGTCAGTACTTGAGCCGGATGGATCGTTTCCAGCATGGACGTTCGGCGCGAACTTTAGGGCGTGAGGGGCTTGAGATCAACAAAAAATGTCGCGTTTTTGCACGCTTCCGTCGTGCGGTCCCCGACAGTTACTGATGTAACCGACCTGCATGACAGTGTGATGTTCCCCGAGTGAGGAGTTCTGAAGGGATTTACACATAGCCTTTGTGGCGAGGGAGCTTGCTCCCGCTGGGCTGCGAAGCGGCCCCAAAATCAGCCAATGCGGTTCTTCAGAAATGACCGCATCGGCTGACTTTACGACTGCTTCGCAGCCGAGCGGGAGCAAGCTCCCTCGCCACAAAAGCACTGGAGTCTCAGAAAGAGATCAGGCGACTGCGGTTTCGGCCGGCGAAACAATGCTGGTCTTGCCGCCACGGGACTTACCGGAACTCAAGTACTCGGCAATCGATTCCTGAGTCACTTCCCCCAGGAACACCCGCTCGGCATCCATTACCGGCAACCACGAGCGGTTGAACTCGTACATCCGCGACAACAGGATGCGTAAATGCTCGTCAAACGCCGCCGTGGCGTTGAACTCGCGCAAGTACTGCGCGCACGTACCGGTCTGACGGTGCAGGTCGCGACGTCGTACATAACCCAGCGCCTTGTTCTCACCGTCAGTGACCACCACATAACGACGGTCCAATTCGTCCATTAACTCCAGGGCTTCGGCCACCGGGGTTTCCGGGCTGACCGACGGCGCGTTGTCCGCTGCGTCTTCGGCTTTCACCAGCAACAGACGCTTGAGCGTGCTGTCCTGGCCGACGAAGTTGCTGACAAAGTCGTCCGCCGGGTGCGCCAGCAGGGTGTCCGGGTGATCGATCTGCAGCAGCTTGCCGGCGCGGAAGATCGCAATCTTGTCGCCCAGCTTGATGGCTTCGTCGATGTCGTGGCTGACCATGATCACGGTCTTGTTCAGCGCCCGTTGCATCTCGAAGAACTCGTTCTGGATCATCTCGCGGTTGATCGGGTCGACCGCGCCAAACGGTTCGTCCATCAACAGCAACGGCGCATCGGCCGCCAGTGCGCGAATCACGCCGATCCGCTGCTGCTGACCACCGGACAATTCACGCGGGTAGCGATTCAGGTACTGCTTGGGTTCGAGCTTGATCATGCTCATCAACTCGCGGGCGCGGTCATGGCATTTCTGTTTGTCCCAGCCCAGCAGGCGCGGAACGATGGTGATGTTTTCCTCGATGGTCATGTTCGGGAACAGACCGATCTGCTGGATCACATAACCGATGTTGCGGCGCAAGGTCACGGCGTCGAGGTCGGTGGTGTCTTCGCCGTTGATCAGGATCTTGCCGGAGGTCGGCTTGATCAGGCGGTTGATCATTTTCAGCGTGGTGCTTTTGCCGCAGCCCGATGGCCCGAGGAACACACAGATTTCGCCTTCATTGACGGTCAGGCTTACCGAGTCCACGGCTTTTACGTCTTTGCCGTTGCTTTGGAAGGTCTTGCTGAGGTTTTGAAGTTCGATCATTTGAGCAGTCCTTTTGGAGTCAGCGTGCGTTGCAGCCATTGCAGAAGCAGGTCGGCGAAGATGGCCAGGAGACTGACCAGCACGGCGCCGACGATCAGCATCGACATATCGCTGCGGCTGATTGAAGCGAGAATAAGTACACCGAGGCCACCGGCGCCGATGGTGGCGGCGATGGTCATCACGCCGATGTTCATGACCACGGCGGTGCGCACACCAGCGAGGATCACCGGCACGGCGATCGGCAGTTCGACCATGCGCAGGCGCTGGCCGAAGGTCATGCCGATGCCGCGGGCGGCTTCGCGAATGCCCGGTTCGACGCCGGTCAGCGCCAGGTAGGTGTTACGCATGATCGGCAGCAGCGAGTACAAAAACACTGCCGTGATCGCCGGCATCGGGCCCAGGCCCTGGCCGAATTTGGAGTAGAACGGCAGCAACAGGCCGAACAGCGCAATCGACGGAACCGTCAGCAGCACCGTGGCGCTGGCTTGCAGCGGGCCGGCGAGGGTCGGGAAGCGCGTCATCAGCACGCCCAACGGCACGCCCACGAGGATCGCCAATGTCACGGCGATGCCGACCAGGGTGATGTGCTGCCAGGTCAGGTGCAGCACCAGCGGCCAGTCGAGATGGGAAAAGGCGTTCAGAAATTCCATGGCTTTTCCTCCTTATTTGATTGGATGCTGGCGCAGGAAATCGGCGGCAACGGATGATGGGCTTTCGTGATCGACATCGACCCGCGCATTGAGCTGGCGCATGGTGGCGTCGTCGAACAGTTCAGCCAGCGGCTTTATTTCTTCTGCCAGTTTTGGATGGGCGTCGAGGTAGTCCTGACGCACCACTGGCGCGGCGGTGTAGTCCGGGAAGTAGTGCTTGTCGTCTTCAAGCAGTTTGAGCTTAAAGGCGTTCAAACGGCCGTCGGTGGTGTAGACCAGACCGGCAAACACCTGGCCATTGCGCAGGGCGGTGTAGACCAAACCAGCATCCATCTGCCGGATGTTCTTGCGGGTCAGGTTCATGCCGTAGAGGTCGACCATGCCGTCCAGACCGTCGGAACGGTTGGCGAACTCGGTGTCCAGCGCCACCAGGTGATTGGTCTTCGCTTCAGCTTGCAGCACCGTGTTCAGCTCGCTGATGGTGTTGATCTGCGGGTAAGCCTTCGCAGTGCTTTCCGGCAGGGCCAGGGCGTAGGTGTTGCTGAATTTCGATGGGGTCAGCCAGATCAGGCCTTTTTTTGCGTCGAGTTCTTTCACCTTGGTGTAAGACTGGGCGCTGTCGAGCTTTTCGGTGACATGGTTGTAAGCCACCAGCGACACGCCGGTGTATTCCCACATCAAATCCAGCTGACCACTTTCGTGAGCGCTACGGGCGAGGTTGCTGCCCAGACCGCCGGTCACTTGGGTGTCGTAACCTTTGGTGCGCAGGTATTGGGAGGTGATTTCCGCGAGCAGTGTTTGCTCGGTGAACACCCGGGCGCCGATGCGGATTACCGGTTTTTCAGCGGCTTGGGCCAATCCTGCGAACAGAAGAACGCAGCCCATGATTAAGGTCATGCCTTTTAGGTGGAAAGCTTTCATAAATATTCCTTTGCCGAGGCTTAAGACGGGCGTAGGCCGCGTTCGAGCCAGAGGCGGCTGGCGAGTGTCACCAGACCGTCGAGCAGCAAGGCCAGCAGGGCGGTGCAGGCCGCGCCGAGCAGCAGTTGCGGCTGATTGTTCAGGGCGATGCCAGGGAAAATCAGGCTGCCCAGGCTGTTGGCGCCGATGAGGAACGCCAGCGGTGCCGTCCCGACGTTGATCGCCAAGGCCACGCGTACGCCGCCGATGATGATCGGCACGGCGTTCGGCAGTTCGACCCGCCACAGCACTTGCGTCGGGGTCATGCCGATGCCGACGGCCGCTTCCTTGAGTGAGCCCTGAACGTTTTTCAGGCCTTCATAGGTGTTGCGCACGATCGGCAACAGCGAGGCGAGGAACAGCGCGAAGATCGCGGGGCCGCTGCCGATGCCGAGGATGCCCAGGGCGATGGCCAGTACGGCAAGAGGCGGCACGGTGTTGCCGATGTTGAAGATCTGCATGAAGCGTTCAGCGCGGCCCACCATGGTCGGGCGGCTGAGGAAAATACCGGCGGGGATGCCCACAACAAGGGCGGCCAGCATGGAGACAAGGACGAGAATCAGGTGAGCTTGCAGGTAAAACAACAAATCGTCGCGGTAATGTTCGATCGTGTTGATGCCAATCCAGTGGACCAGCAGGGCCAGGAGAGCGACGACAACCGCACCTCCTATCAGCCCCTTGCCATAGCGAATAGCCACAGGCGGACTCCTTTTTTCTTTGTCGGCGAACGCAGTCCCGTGTGGCATGCCATTCCTGGCTGCCGGGAAATCAACGTTCGCGAGAAGCAGCTCTTCATGCTGATGAAACCGCATGAGATCGAGCCATAAGCGCAGCCTCGTCAGGCTAACTTGCAGGTTTTTCAAACCCTGCTACGAGAGCTGTAACAGGGGAGTGGACGCCTCCACCTTTTAAAAGGTTCCATAATTAACAGCATTTAGCCACCCTTGATCTCGATTACCCGATGTAGCAGCTGCCGAGCCTGCGAGGCTGCGTTCGGCGGCGAAGCCGTCGTAGAGTCACCCATCGCGGTATGCCTGATACACCGCAGCGTCTGGTTTTACGACGGCTTCGTCGCCGAACGCAGCCTCGCAGGCTCGGCAGCTGCTACACGGGCGAACGGTGGTTTGGAGGTCACGTTTTGGGCTATACTCGCCGCCCTTTTTTGAATCACCTGCCAGGCGATTTCCCATGACCAAACAGGCCGCCGAAGTCGCGAAACGCCGCACTTTCGCCATTATTTCCCACCCCGATGCCGGTAAAACCACCATCACCGAGAAGCTCTTGCTGATGGGCAAGGCGATTGCGATTGCTGGCACGGTGAAGTCTCGCAAGTCCGACCGCCATGCCACCTCCGACTGGATGGAAATGGAAAAGCAGCGTGGTATCTCGATTACCACGTCGGTCATGCAGTTCCCGTACCGCGACCACATGATCAACCTGCTCGACACCCCGGGCCACGAAGACTTCTCCGAAGATACCTACCGCACCCTGACAGCGGTCGACTCGGCATTGATGGTCCTCGACGGCGGTAAGGGTGTAGAGCCTCGGACCATCGCGCTGATGGACGTCTGCCGTCTGCGTGACACGCCGATTGTCAGCTTCATCAACAAACTCGACCGTGACATCCGTGACCCGATCGAACTGCTCGACGAAATCGAAGCGGTCCTGAAGATCAAGGCCGCGCCGATTACCTGGCCGATCGGTTGCTACCGCGATTTCAAAGGCGTTTATCACCTCGCCGACGATTACATCATCGTGTACACCGCCGGTCACGGCCACGAGCGCACCGATGTCAAAATCATCGAGAAGCTCGATTCCGACGAAGCTCGCGCGCACTTGGGCGACGAATACGATCGCTTTGTCGATCAGCTGGAACTGGTGCAGGGCGCCTGTCACGAATTCAATCAACAGGAATTCCTCGACGGCCAACTGACCCCGGTGTTCTTCGGTACTGCCTTGGGCAACTTCGGTGTCGATCACGTGCTCGACGCCGTGGTCAACTGGGCACCGAAACCGCTGGCCCGGGTCGCCAACGAGCGTACCGTTGAGCCAGTCGAAGAGAAATTCGCCGGCTTCGTGTTCAAGATCCAGGCGAACATGGACCCTAAACACCGCGACCGCATCGCCTTCATGCGGATCTGCTCCGGCAAGTACGAAAAAGGCATGAAGATGCGCCACGTGCGCACTGGCAAGGACGTGCGGATCGGCGATGCGCTGACCTTCTTCTCCTCCGAGCGCGAGCAACTGGAAGAAGCGTTTGCCGGCGACATCATCGGCCTGCACAACCACGGCACCATCCAGATCGGCGACACCTTCACCGAAGGCGAAGTCCTGGGCTTCACCGGCATCCCGCACTTCGCCCCGGAACTGTTCCGTCGCGTGCGCCTGCGTGACCCGCTGAAATCCAAGCAACTGCGTCAAGGCTTGCAGCAGCTGGCGGAAGAGGGCGCCACCCAGGTGTTCTTCCCCGAGCGCAGCAACGACATCATCCTCGGCGCCGTCGGTGTGCTGCAGTTCGATGTGGTCGCCAGCCGCTTGAAAGAGGAATACAAGGTCGAGTGCTCTTACGAGCCGATCACTGTGTACTCCGCGCGCTGGATCGATTGCGACGATAAGAAGAAGCTTGAGGAGTTCCGGGTCAAGGCCGTGGAAAACCTTGCAGTCGACGGCGGTGGTCACCTGACCTACCTGGCGCCGACACGGGTCAACCTGGCGTTGATGGAAGAGCGCTGGCCGGATGTGAAATTCAGGGCGACGCGTGAGCATCACTAAACGCTGAGTTGCAAAATCAAAAGCCCCGGTCGCGAAAGCACCGGGGTTTTTTATTGCCTGACACAAATTTCTGTGGGAGCCAGCCTGCCCGCGATGGTCGTCGGGCCCCCGCGGGTTGTCAGGCAGACTGCATTATCGTTGACGTTTTTCGCGATTGCTGGCCGGACGTGAAATTCCGCATGGCGCGCCAACATCATCAAACGATGAGTCTGTACGCGTGCGTCAGGAGTTTCTGTAGGTGTTTTTACGGAGTTGTGTAGCTTGGCTCTGCTTTCAACTTCTCCGGTCCTTTACCCGAGACATGGAAGTCATTGGCGTCTAGCGTTCGATGGACATTTCGCAAGTAGCGACTTTCCACGAGCAAGGGCACAAGAGATCAATGGAATGACCAGTCGGCTCACGCACTTGATTCGGTTAGGCGAATATTTCTGTCCTATGGCCTGGATGCTTGCTGCGTTGATCTTCATCAGTCGGTTGAGCGCCATGGTCAAGCTGTTCATGGCGTTATACCTGCGTCAGGAACTGGGGCTGGCGATTGAAACCGTAGGCTGGTTGTTATCCGGATACGGGGCCGGTTTGCTGATGGGGTCAATGGGGGGCGGGCTGCTCAGTGAGTATTTCTCCACGGCACGCCTCACCGCCGCGTTGTTTTTTGCCTCGGTATGGATATTGGTCTTGTTGGGGCTAGTCGTTGAGGTGCCATTGCTGGCTGGTTTGTTGCTTTTCAGTGGAGCACTCGATGGTGCAATTCGTACTCTTCATCAACGCTTGATTATGGAGTATTGCCGGGTTGCGCAGCGGCCTCGCGCGCAGTCATTGAGTCGTGTTGCCAGTAACTTGGGCATGGCTGTTGCCGGGGTTGTGGGTGGCGTCCTGGCGCAGACTGATTTTCGCTGGGTGTTTTTTATAAGTGCGGCCATGACGCTTTTGGCTTTGATCTGGTTTGTTCGGGCGACATTTCATCGAGAAACTCTGATGCCGGATCAGACTCCTGATTCGGTTTCGGGTGCATGCGTACCTTATCGAGATAAACCATTCCTCTGGTTGTTGGCGGCTTCTGTCTTGCTCGGCCTTGCCTTCGAGCCGGTCTACAGCATGCTGGGCAACTATTTGCTCGACTACTACCGGTTGGGTACTGAAGTCATCGGATGGCAATTTGCACTCAATGCAGTACTGGTGGTGGTGCTGCAAATTCCGTTATCTCATTGGAGTGAGCAATGGGGGGCGCGTCGGCAACTACTGGCAGGCAGCCTGTTGTTAGCCGGTGGACTTGGGATGTTGCCGTTGGGTTCTGGGGTGTTTTACGTCTGCCTCTCGACTGTTGTCTGGACACTTGGCGAAATTCTTTTCATGCCCACTCTGAACGTATTGGTTATGCAGCGTGCGTGCGCAGGAAGGAGTGGGCATTACTTTGGACTTTTTTCCATGTGCTGGAGTGCGAGCGCGCTGCTTTCACCGGTACTCGGCGGTCAGCTCTATGGCCATTTCGGCGGGCACATTGTCTGGTGGGTCAGCGCCGCGCTGGCCTTGTTGTCCACGCCGCTGATTTATCAGGCCACACGTTTGGGCGCCTCGAAAGGACTGGACTCACAAACGTCGCGCGTCACATCGCTTAGCTGATTCGATTATGAGGGTTATTCGAAACCAATCTGGCTCCGGACGGCATTTCCGCCCATTCGTTAGCGTCCTATCTGGAGAACCCGGCTGATCGGAACTAGATTTCACTCAGCGCCAGCCAGGCACTTATGTTTCACCCGCGAAAGGATGGAATCGGCTATGAACAGATTTCTAAGGGTTTTACTGCTGTTGAAGGTGGTGGTGATGTTGTCCCTCGGCAGTTCGGCGGTCTGGGCCGAGTGCGAGGATCACGATACGCAAGCGTCGAGTGGGCAGGGTGGTCAGGGCGAGTTGATGATTGCCAAATCCGAATCAGAGCCGGGCGACCAGGATCAGGGGGGGAGCGCGGGCGATGACGACTCGACCACTGACGAGCCGGACACAGACGAGGATGAAGGCGACAGCCAGACGTAAGCCGCAGGCAAAAGAAAACCCCTTCTCCCCCGACTGATGCGCAGCCGGGGCAGAAGAGGTTAGTGAACAGCTCGCAAATCCCTGTGGGAGCGAGCCTGCTCGCGAAGGCGATATTCCAGTCAACATCTAAGTCGACTGAGAAAACGCTATCGCGAGCAGGCTCGCTCCCACAGTTTGTTACGCGGCGCCGTCGAGGAATTGCTCGGCGTAGTGGCAAGCCACCTGACGGCTGTCGAGCAGGCGCAGGGCCGGCTCTTCGGTGCTGCAGCGCTCGGTCGCATACGGGCAGCGCTTGTGGAAAGCGCAACCCGACGGCGGGTTCAACGGGTTGGGCAGCTCGCCGACGATCTTGATTTTCGGCTTGTTCGGGTCCGGGTGAATGGTCGGGGTGGCCGACAGCAGCGCCTGGGTGTACGGGTGCAGAGGACGCTCGTAGATGTCGTTCTTCGGACCCATTTCCACTGGGCGGCCGAGGTACATCACCATCACGTCATCGGCGACGTGTTGCACCACCGCCAGGTTGTGGGAGATGAACACGTAGGCGGTATTGAACTCTTGCTGCAGGTCCATGAACAGGTTCAGCACCTGTGCCTGGATCGACACGTCCAGCGCCGAGGTCGGTTCGTCCGCGACCAGCACTTTCGGTTGCAGCATCATCGCGCGCGCAAGGGCGATCCGCTGGCGCTGACCGCCGGAGAACATGTGCGGATAACGCTGATAGTGCTCAGGACGCAAGCCTACCTGCTTCATCATCGCCTGCACTTTCTCGCGACGTTCCGCCGCGCTCAGCGTGGTGTTGATCAGCAAGGGTTCGGCCAGTTGATCACCGACTTTCTGCCGTGGGTTCAACGACGCGTACGGGCTCTGGAACACCATCTGCACGTCTTTGCGCAGTTGCTTGCGCTGAGCCTTGTCGGCACCGGCCACTTCCTGCCCGGCGATTTTCAAGGAACCGGAGGATGGCTCTTCGATCAGCGTCAGGGCACGGGCCAGGGTGGATTTGCCGCAACCAGACTCACCTACAACGGCGAGGGTCTTGCCGGCTTCCAGTTCGAACGACACACCGTTCAGGGCGCGCACGGTCGCATGGCCCTTGAACAGGCCACGGGACACTTCGTAGTGACGGGTCAGGTCGCGGGCGGTAAGTACGACGGCCATTACGCCACCTCCTGATTCAGCGGGTAGAAGCAGCGGGCGAGGCTGTTGCTTTTCGGGTCAAGGCCTGGACGTTGTGCGCGGCAGCTTTCTTGCACATACGGGCAGCGCGGCGACAGCAGGCAACCCTGTGGACGGTCATAGCGACCGGGAACGATGCCCGGCAACGTGGCCAGGCGGGTGGCGCCCAGGCTGTGTTCCGGAATCGCCTTGAGCAGGGCTTCGCTGTAAGGGTGTGCCGGAATGTCGAACAACTGAGGAACCTGACCCACTTCGACCGCCTGTCCGGCGTACATGACGCACACACGCTGAGCGGTTTCGGCCACGACCGCGAGGTCGTGCGTGATCAGCACCAGGCCCATGTTCTGCTCTTTCTGCAAGGCCAGTAGCAGGTCCATGATCTGCGCCTGAATCGTCACGTCCAGTGCGGTGGTCGGTTCGTCGGCGATCAGCAGTTTCGGTTCGCCGGCAATCGCCATGGCGATTGCAACACGCTGGCTCATACCGCCGGAAAGCTGGTGCGGGTAAGCGTCCATGCGGCTGGCGGCGCCCGGGATTTCCACTTTTTCCAGCAGTTCGATGGCGCGTGCGCGGGCCTGCTTGCCGGACATTTTCAGGTGCAGGCGCAGCACTTCTTCGATCTGGAAACCGACGGTGTAGCTCGGGTTCAGCGCGGTCATCGGGTCCTGGAAGACCATGGCCAGGTCTTTGCCGACGATTTGCCGACGCTGACGGTTGCTGAGCTTGAGCATGTTCTTGCCGTCGAAATTCAGCGCGTCAGCGGTGACGATCCCCGGATGCTCGATCAGGCCCATCAGCGCCATCATGGTCACGGACTTACCGGAACCCGACTCGCCAACGATGGCCAGGACTTCGCCCTTGTCCACGGTAATGTCGAGGCCATCGACCACCGGGACGGCGTTCTTGTCGCCAAAGCGAACGTTGAGATTCTTGATTTCTAACAGTGACATTTGAATCTCCTCAGGCGGCGTTCTTGAGTTTCGGGTCCAGCGCATCGCGCAGACCGTCGCCCATCAAGTTGATTGCCAGCACGCTGAGCAAAATGGTCAAACCAGGCAGACTTACTACCCACCAGGCACGTTCGATGTAGTCGCGAGCCGAAGCCAGCATGGTGCCCCACTCAGGGGTGGGCGGTTGTACGCCAAGGCCGAGGAAGCCCAGTGCCGCGGCATCGAGAATCGCCGAAGAGAAACTCAGGGTGGCCTGAACGATCAACGGCGCCATGCAGTTGGGCAGCACGGTGACGAACATCAGGCGTGGCAGACCGGCACCGGCCAGACGCGCGGCGGTCACATAGTCGCGGTTCAATTCGCCCATCACCGCGGCGCGGGTCAGACGAACATAGGACGGCAACGAAACCACGGCGATGGCAATAATGGTGTTGATCAGGCCAGGGCCGAGGATGGCGACAATCGCCACAGCCAGCAGCAGGGATGGCAGGGCCAGCATGATGTCCATCAGGCGCATGATGGTCGGGCCGAGCAGTTTCGGGAAGAAACCGGCGAACAGACCCAACAGGATCCCCGGAATCAGCGACATCACCACCGACGACAAACCGATCAGCAGGGACAGGCGCGAACCGTTGATCAGGCGCGACAGCAGGTCGCGACCCAGTTCATCGGTGCCGAGCAAGAACTGGATCTGCCCACCTTCCAGCCAGGACGGCGGGGTCAGCAGGAAGTCGCGGTACTGCTCGCTCGGGTTATGCGGGGCAACCCACGGCGCGAAAATCGCGCAGAAAATCACCAGCAGCATGAACATCAGGCCGGCTACGGCGCCTTTGTTCTTGGAAAACGCTTGCCAGAATTCTTTGTACGGGGACGGGTACAGCAGGCTTTGATCGACTGTTACCGCTTGATTTGAAGTTGAAGCTGGAGTGGTCATGGTCATGATCTCAGCGCTGGTGACGAATGCGTGGGTTGGCAAAGCCGTAGAGGATGTCCACTACGAAGTTGACCAGAATCACCAGGCAGGCGATTAACAGGATGCCGTTCTGCACCACGGGATAGTCCCGTGCGCCAATGGCTTCGATCAGCCATTTGCCGATGCCGGGCCAGGAGAAGATGGTTTCGGTCAGGACCGCACCGGCCAGCAATGTACCGACTTGCAGGCCGACAACGGTCAGTACCGGAATCAGTGCGTTGCGCAGGCCGTGAACAAAGACCACGCGCGACGGCGACAGGCCTTTGGCACGGGCGGTACGGATGTAGTCTTCACGCAGCACTTCGAGCATCGACGAACGGGTCATCCGCGCAATAACCGCCAGCGGGATGGTGCCGAGCACGATGGCAGGCAGGATCAGGTGATGCAGGGCATCGAAGAACGCACCGACGTCATCGGCCAGCAGCGTGTCGATGAGCATGAAGCCGGTCCGCGGCTCGATGTCATAGAGCAGGTCGATCCGCCCGGACACCGGGGTCCAGCCCAGGGACACCGAGAAGAACATGATCAGGATCAGGCCCCACCAGAAGATCGGCATCGAATATCCCGCCAGGGAGATGCCCATCACCCCATGGTCGAACAGGGATCCTCGCTTGAGTGCCGCAATCACCCCGGCCAGGAGGCCCAGGATGCCGGCGAACAACAGCGCGGCCATGGACAGTTCCAGGGTCGCAGGGAATAGAGAACTGAACTCGCTCCAGACACTTTCACGGGTACGCAGGGATTCGCCAAGGTCGCCGTGGGCCAACTTGCCGATGTAGTCCAGGTACTGGGCATACAGCGGTTTGTTCAGGCCAAGGCGTTCCATTGCCTGAGCGTGCATTTCGGGGTCGACCCGACGTTCGCCCATCATCACTTCCACGGGGTCGCCAGGAATCATGCGAATCAACGCGAAAGTCAGCAAGGTGATGCCGAAGAACGTGGGGATCAGTAACCCCAATCGGCGGGCAATAAAACTAAACATCTTGTGTGGTACCTCATCAGCCGGTTAGGCGTGCCCGGCATTCCTGGGTCAGGAATGCCGGTAGTTTCTTATCTACTTCACCTGGGTGGTGGCGAAGTTATTAGTGGTGAGGGGGCTAATGTGATAGCCCTCTACGTTGTTGCGCATTGCAGTGAACATGCGGGTGTGCGCCATACTGATCCATGGCTGGTCCTGATTGAAAACCTCCTGGGCTTGTTCGTAGAGCGCCGCACGTTCCGTCGGGTTCACTTTAGCCCGTGCTTCGTCGATCAGCGTCTGGAATTTCTCGTTGCACCAGCGCGCGTAGTTTTCGCCGTTCTTCGCGGCTTCGCAACTCAGATTAGGCGTCAGGAAGTTATCCGGGTCGCCGTTGTCGCCCGCCCATCCGGCGGAGACCATGTCGTGCTCGCCGTTTTTGGCGCGTTTGAGCATTTCGCCCCATTCCATGACGCGAATGTCGACCGTGATCCCGACCTTGGCCAGGTCAGCCTGCATCATCTGCGCGCCGAGCATCGGGTTCGGGTTGGTCGGCCCGCCGCCGTTACGGGTGAACAGTGTGAAAACAGTGCCATCCGGCACGCCCGCTTCCTTGAGCAGAGCGCGAGCCTTGTCCAGATCGCGTGGCGGGTTTTTCAGGTCGTGGTTGTAACCCAGCAGGGTGTCCGGGTACGGGTTGACCGCCACGGTCGCATTGCCCTTGCCGAACAGCGCGTTGACATATGCAGCCTTGTCGAACGCGATGTCGATGGCTTTACGCACGCGCACATCGCTCATGTATTTGTGCGAGGTGTTCATTGCGATGTAGGAAACGGTCATCGCGTTCATCTCATCAACCTTCAGGTTGGTGTCTTTCTTGATGCTCGGGATGTCATCCGGTTTTGGGTACAGCGCGACCTGGCACTCATTGGCCTTGAGCTTTTGCAGGCGTACGTTGTTATCGGTAGCGATGGCCAGGATCAGCGCATCAGCCGGTGGCTTGCCGCGGAAGTAGTCCGGGTTGGCCTTGAAGCGAACCTGGGCATCTTTGTTGTAGCGCTGGAAAACGAACGGGCCGGTGCCGACCGGCTTGTTGTTCAGGTCGCCGGTCTTGTTGGCCTTGAGCAACTGGTCGGCGTACTCGGCGGAGTAGATCGAGGAGAAGGCCATGGCGACGTCTGCCAGGAATGGCGCTTCGCGACGGGTCAGGGTGAATTTGACGGTGTTGTCGTCAACTTTCTCGACGCTTTTGAGCAGTTCCTTGAAGCCCATGCTTTCAAAGTACGGGAAGCCAACGCTCGACAGTTTGTGCCATGGGTGGTTCGGGTCCAGCTGACGCTGGAAGCTCCAGACCACATCGTCGGCGTTCATGTCGCGGGTCGGCTTGAAGTATTCGGTGGTGTGAAACTTGACGCCTTTGCGCAGGTGGAACGTGTAGGTCAGACCGTCCTCGCTGATCTCCCAGGAGTCGGCCAGTGCCGGAATCACTTCAGTGGTGCCGGGCTTGAAGTCCGCCAGACGATTGAAGATGGTTTCGGCCACCGCATCGGCTGTGACTGCAGTCGTGTACTGGACCATATCGAAGCCTTCCGGGCTGGCTTCGGTGCAGACCACCAGGGGTTTGGCCGAGACGCCAACAGCGACACTCAGCAACGCGGCTGCAATGGCCGCACGTAGGGGAAGCATTTTCATCAAAGAACCCTCTGCAATCGGTTAAGCGAAAAAACCGAAACGGCCGACTCGTCATGAGTCAGCCGTCGGTTGGCGTTTTTACAAAACCTTGAACGGAATGGTGGTCACGAGACGGAACTCGTTGATGTTGCCATCAGCTTGTTCTTCGCTGGCACGGTGTGTGGTGTAAGTCGCGCGAATAGTGGTGGCTTTGAGCGGGCCACTCTGCACGGCGTACGAAGTACCGATGCCGTATTCGTAATGGTGCTCGCCGTCCATCGCCTGCACGCTGGCGTAGGCGCCGCCTTTGTTGTGAGTACCGTCGATGCCCCAGCCGCGAGCCTGATAGATGTTGAACTTCAGGCCTGGCACGCCGTATTCGGCCATGTTCAGACCGTAGGCGACCTGGAAGGACTTCTCGTTCGGTCCGTTGAAGTCCGACAGCAGGGAGTTGGCCAGGTAGATGCCGTTGGTTTCGTGCAGGTAGTCGAAGTATTCGTTACCGTTCACTTCCTGGTAGGAGAAGGTCAGGCTGTGGGCTTGGTGAGTCAGGCCGAACGACAGGGAGTACGTGTCGTTGTCGATTTCGCCCAGCAGCTTTTTGCCTTCGTCGACGGTTTTGTAGTAGTTCAGGCCGGTGGTCAGGCTCAGTACCGAGCTGTCACCCAGTACGTGGCTGGCGCCGAAGTAGTACTGGTTCCACAGGTCTTCGGCCTGGGTGCCCCACAGGCTGGTGGTCAGGCTCGCGAACGGCTGGTAAGTGATACCAGCGGTGTTCACGTGATCGGCTTCGATGACAGTGTCGGCGTATTCGGAGCGGAATTTACGCTGGCTTTCTTCGGTACGCGGTGAGTTGCGATCGAAGGTGCCGAGGTCGAACGACAGGTTCTCCAATTCTTCGCTGTGCAGGCTGACACCCTGGAAGCTCGAAGGCAGAGGACGGTTACCGATGACGTCTACCTGTGGGCTGCTGAAGTTTTGACGGCCGGCGGTCAGGGTGGTGTTGGAGAAACGCGCCTTGACGTTGGCCAGGCCCAGTTTGCTCCACTGACCCTGGGCGTCACCGCCGTCTTTGGTCAGGGTACGGTTGTTGCCAAGACCACGAACGCCGTTCAGTGGCGCGCCACCATTGGCGGAGGCAAGGTCTTTGCGGTCACGGTCCAGGGCGATGGCGTTGTAAGCCGCGACTTCAGTGCTGAAGCCGACAGTACCCTCGGTGAAGCCCGAGTTGTACTTGAGGATGGTGCCCTGGACCCAGTTGATACGACGATCAGTTGGGGTAGCTGAACCGTTTTTGTTGTAGCTGAACTTGCCGCCGCGCTTCAGTTGCTCGTTGGCATACCAGTTACGCGTGCTCCCGGTGACCGATTGGCCTTCAACAAAACCGGTGGCTTCGCTTTGGGCGCTTTTCTCTTTGACGGTAACCGGCGTGAACGCCTGGCTTTGGGTTTCTGCGTAAGCCGTGGCGGTTACGCTGCTGATGGCCAAGGCCAATAACGCGGTGCTGCTCAGTTTCATGGGTGAAGCTCCTTACTTTCTTTTTTTTATGCCGGTCTTTTTTGGTGATCCGGCTATTTGGTTTAGAACTCAAACAAGGCTTCGCAAACGTTTGCTATACGCCGGATTGGCGAATTAAGGCAATACGCTTGCGTGAGGGCGCAATGCGCCCCCAGCGTTCTGGCTAATCGGTTATTGGTCGATACTGACGCCCGAGAACACGTTGCGACCGAATGGACTCACCTTGAATCCTTCGATTTTGGCGCTCAACGGCTGGTTAACCGTCGAATGGGCGATAGGCGTAATCGGCACTTGTTGCTTGAGATAGTGCTGCGCCTGTTTGTAAAGCACGGTGCGCTGGTCGCGGTCGGTGACGACCTTGGCCTGCTTGATGAACTTGTCGTAAGCCGGATCGCACCACATGGAGTAGTTGTTGCCACCAATGGCGTCGCAGCTGTAAAGCGTGCCGAGCCAGTTGTCCGGGTCCCCATTGTCACCGGTCCAGCCAATCAGGCTGACGTCGTGTTCGCCATTCTTGGTGCGCTTGATGTACTCGCCCCATTCATAGCTGACGATCTTCACTTTGAGGCCGATTTTTGCCCAGTCAGCCTGGAGCATTTCGGCCATCAACTTGGCGTTCGGGTTGTAGGGGCGCTGAACGGGCATCGCCCACAAGGTGATTTCGGTGCCTTCTTTCACGCCGGCAGCCTTGAGCAGTTCCTTGGCTTTTTCCGGGTTGTAGGCGACGTCCTTGATCGTGTCGTCGTAGGACCATTGCGTCGGCGGCATGGCGTTGACAGCCAGTTGGCCGGCGCCTTGGTAGACGGCGTTGAGAATGCCCTGCTTGTTCACCGCCATGTCCAGCGCCTGACGCACTTCGAGCTGGTCGAAGGGTTTGTGCCGAACGTTGTAGGCGATGTAACCCAGGTTGAAACCTGGCTTCTCGATGAGCTTGAGTGCCGGGTCGTTCTTCAGCGCGGGTACATCGGCAGGGCGCGGGCTCAGGGTGATCTGGCACTCATTGGCCTTGAGCTTCTGCACCCGCACCGACGCGTCGGTGTTGATGGAGAAGATCAGGTTGTCGAGCTTGACCCGGCTCGGGTCCCAGTACTGCTTGTTGCCGGTGTAGCGGATGTTGGAATCTTTCTGGTAACTCTTGAACGCGAACGGGCCAGTGCCGATCGGCTTCTGGTTGATGTCGCTCGGCTTACCCTCGGTCAGCAATTTGTCGGCGTATTCGGCGGACAGAATGGCGGCGAAGCTCATGGCGATGTTCTGGATGAACGCGGCGTCGACGCTGTTGAGCGTCATGACCACGGTCAGCGGCCCGGTCTTCTCGACCTTGGCGATGTTCTTGTTCAGGCTCATCCCGTTGAAATACGGGAACTCGGTTGGATAAGCCTTACGGAAAGGTTGCTGCGGATCGAGCATGCGATTGAACGTGAACAGCACGTCATCGGCGTTGAAATCACGGGTCGGCGTGAAGTACTTGGTCGTGTGAAATTTCACACCTTCGCGCAGGTGAAAGGTGTACTTGAGGCCGTCCTCGGAAATATCCCAGCTCGTTGCCAGGCCGGGTACGACGTTGGTGGCGCCTTTTTCAAACTCTGCCAATCGGTTGTACAACGGCTCGGCGGCATCGTTGTCCGTCGATGTCGTGTACTGCGCAGTGTCGAAGCCAGCCGGGCTGCCTTCGGAGCAGAACACCAGGCTGTTACTGGCGGCCTGGCTGATGGAAGTGGCGGCCAACAGGCCGGTGCCCAGCAATGCGGATAAAACCAAGGTATGGCGCATGACGCTCCCTTTTCTCGTTCGCTAAGTGTTGTCAATGAGCCGCCGTCCCGTCCGGGGACGTGGAGGCATCACTGAGTTCAAACCATGACGTGCAGCAAAACCGAGAACCCACGCATGCACTGGTCAGATCCCGACGGTATGAGCCGTGGTCCTGGCAGTAAATGCGTAGAGTCCGAAAGACTTGTGGGAAAAGGCAACGCATCCGACGTCACGGCGGTCATTCGCGACGGAATTGGATGTAGGCTGTTTCCTACTTTCTCGGCAGATAAAACAACGGCGACGTTAAAAACGTCGCCGTTGCAAAACCTTACTTGCTGACGCTGACGCCGTAGAAGGAGTTCAAGCCAAACGGGCTGATCTTGAAGTCTTCAACGTTGTTGCGCATGGGTTGGAACACCGTCGAGTGAGCGATAGGTGTCATTGGAACTGCGTCTTTGAGGACGTGTTGCGCCTGTTTGTACAGTTCTGTGCGCTTGCCCTGATCGGTCGTGCGCTTGGCTTCTTTCACGATGCCGTCGAACTTCTTGTCGCACCACTTGGAGAAGTTGTTGCCCTGCAGCGAGTCGCAGCCGAACAGCACGTTCAGCCAGTTGTCCGGGTCACCGTTGTCGCCGCTCCAGCCAATCAGCATCGCGCCGTTTTCGCCGCCTTTGGAACGCTTGATGTACTCGCCCCACTCGTAGGTCACGATCTTGGCCTTGATACCGATCTTGGCCCAGTCGGACTGCAGCATTTCAGCCATCAGCTTGGCGTTCGGGTTGTACGGACGTTGTACCGGCATCGCCCACAGGTTGATCTCGGTGCCTTCCTTGACGCCGGCTTCCTTGAGCAGCTCTTTGGCTTTCTCAGGGTTGTACGGTGCGTCCTTGATGGTGGTGTCGTAAGACCACTGGGTTGGCGGCATGGCGTTGACGGCCAGTTGACCAGCACCTTGGTAGACGGAGTCGATGATCTGCTGCTTGTTGACGGCCATGTCCAGTGCCTGACGCACTTTCAATTGAGCCATCGGGTTCGGCTGATCGCTGCCCTTGATCTTGTCCATCACGTTGTAGGCGATGTAACCCAGGTTGAAACCAGCCTGGTTAGGCACCTTCAAGGTCTTGTCTTCTTGCAGCGCCTTCAGGTCGGCCGGACGAGGGAACAGAGTGATCTGGCACTCGTTCTTCTTCAGCTTCTGAATACGCACCGACGGGTCGGTGGTGATGGCGAAGATCAGGTTGTCGATCTTGACGTCTTCAGGCTTCCAGTAGTCCTTGTTCCCGGTGTAGCGGATGTTGGAGTCTTTCTGGTAGCTCTTGAACACGAACGGGCCAGTGCCGACCGGCTTCTGGTTGATGTCGGCGGCCTTGCCTTCCTTGAGCAGCTGGGCAGCGTACTCGGCGGACTGGAGCGAGGCGAAGCTCATGGCCATGTTCTGGATGAACGCGGCGTCGACTTCTTTCAGGGTGAACTTGACAGTTTTGTCGTCGACTTTATCGATCTTGGTGATGTTGGTGTCCATCCCCATGTCGGTGAAGTACGGGAATTCAGTCGGGTACGCTTTGCGGAACGGGTCGTTCTTGTCAATCATGCGATTGAAGGTGAACAGCACGTCGTCGGCGTTGAACTCACGAGTCGG
Organism: Pseudomonas sp. LBUM1663; assembly: GCF_059695905.1. Classification (NCBI taxonomy): domain Bacteria; kingdom Pseudomonadati; phylum Pseudomonadota; class Gammaproteobacteria; order Pseudomonadales; family Pseudomonadaceae; genus Pseudomonas; species Pseudomonas sp. LBUM1663. The sequence goes on from NZ_CP166792.1 coordinate 957,433, forward strand.
CTTGAAGTACGGGGTGGTGTGGAACTTGACGCCTTCACGCAGGTGGAAGGTGTAAGTCAGGCCATCATCGGAGATGTCCCACTTGGTCGCCAGACCAGGAATCACGGCGGTGCCGCCGCGCTCGAACTGGGTCAGGCGGTTGAACATGGTTTCTGCAGAGGCGTCGAAGTCGGTTCCGGTGGTGTACTGACCAGGATCAAAACCGGCCGGGCTCCCTTCGGAGCAAAACACCAGGTTAGTCGCCGCTTGGGCGAAAGGTGCGGAGGCTAACAAGCCTGCGCCGACTAAAAACGGAATGACCGCGTGTTTAAGCATGTTGGCCTCATGATTTGTTGTCATTTTTGGAATTAGAGGACGACCTCGTGAGCCGTGCCTGCGGATACTTATGCAGGGGCCATACCCATTGCAAGATCCAGAGCGACCACAGGCGTTAAACGGTGGCACGAACGTACCTTAATGTCGCATATGTATAAATTCATGCGCATTTGACCGTTTGCGCAGGGTTTTTTCGGTGCGTCTGGCGCACCGCGACGGGGCAATCGGCTGGACTTTCGCACCCGGTTGGAGCGAGGTGTTACTTATTTATACCCATCAATGAGGCGCGTGAATGAGGCGTGTGGGCGTGAATGAGATTGAGTTGTAGTTGGGTGGGTAGGTGTTTGTTGTTTAAAGGGTTGTTGTGTCTGTAGGGGCAGATTGTTTCGTTACTGTTTGGCAATGGACATCTGTGGGGATGATTTGGATCCGGGAGGTGATGGAGGCTACATCGGCGTGGTGGGTAGTACCTTGGGTACAACCTTTTTGCTGCTTGCGGTAGCACTATGGCTTTTCCCGCGTGTTGAAGGTCTGATCCCTGAGCCTTTGTTAATAGATAGGCATAGGTCAAATGTTGGCAACGAGCCTGTTTACCGATCCTTACTTCCAGATGACCCCAGTTTCCTGTAGGGGCGAGGCTTGCCCGCGATGGCGGCCTGATAGCCGACCAGTCTCTCGCTGGTGTACATATCCATTCCTGCGGTAACGGCCACTTATGGTTTCGCTCTTACAGCGACTCCCTTTGGCAAACGCCCCAAAGGAAGCAAAGGTCTTCGCCCCAAGCGTCCGGCCCCTCGCTTAGGCTCGGCGTACCCTCGCTCCGGCATTCATCTGGGGGCATCGCCTCCGGTCGGCTTCGCTTCGACCTCCTCTCGATGTGTGCGGCTTCGCCGCACGGCGCTACGCGCCCACCCCCCAGATGAACGCCTCCACTCAGCCTCCCGAAGGGGCGGGTGGATCAAGATCAAAAGCTGCAGGCGAGCTAACGCTCGGCCTGTTGAGTGGTGAGAAGCGGAAGGCGTACGCCGATCCATTGTGGGAGCTGGCCTGCCAGCGATGGCGGCCTGACAGCCGACCAATCTCTTCCTGATGCCTCCCGATTGATCGTTCACATGCTCCGCGTGGGAATGCAGCCCCGGACGCTCCGCGTTCCATTTTTGTGTTGAACGATGTGTAAAAAACACAGCGCTTTCCCACGCATTTTTCAGGTTGCCGGGTAGGACGCAATGACTCTAATCTCGTTCCTGTCGCTGCTAAATCAGCGGCCAGGAGTGGAAACCTGAATCAGTAGGGCGAAGGCCCTCACGACCATAATGGCAAGTGATGGCTCCAATTAAGATTAGGAGCTGCAAATGGACAACGATAATTCCGATTCGAATTTCAATAAAACCAACCCAAACGCCGACGCCTTGCGCGATGAAGAACTACTCAAAGACAGCGAAGCCATAAAACGCGCCCTCGACTACTACCTCGATCCCCCCGACCAATACACCGCCAAACCCCGTCGTCCCAGCACCATGTTCATGATCGTCCCGGACATGGATAGCGAAAGTCTTCTGGCCCAAGCTTGCGAGTCGTTGGCGTCGGCGAGTGTCATGGCCAGTGATTTCGCCGCGAACCTGATCGGTCCGCAGCGCAATACAGTGTTGGCGATTCAGCAGATCATCATGCTGGCGGAGTTGGCGGTGAATCGGGTGTTGGATAACGTCGATCCGGCGTAGACCGCGTTATCGTTCTTCGCGAGCAGGCTCGCTCCCACATTTGATCTTCGTCGTACACAAAATCCGTCTAAACATTCGACCCCTGTGGGAGCCAGCCTGCTGGCTAAGGCGGTGGATCATTCACCACAAGACTGAAGGGTCCACCTGACTTTTGGCAGGCAATAAAAAACGGCGATCACTCGGGTGATCGCCGTTCTTTCTGTACGAGTTACCGAATCAAGGCATCAACACTTCAATTGCCCCGTCCGCCGTCATGCTGACCTGGCTCGTGCCGGCCTCCACCTCAGGCGTCACCGGCGCACCGTCCATGCCCGCCGCTTTCATCATCATCGGCCCACGCATGTATGGTTGTGGATAACCGTTGCTGTTCAGGTTCAGGCTGACGATTTTGTAACCCTTGCCACCCAAGGCATCGGTCGCCAGTTGGGCGCGAGCCTTGAACGCGGTGACGGCTTCTTTAAGCAGCGCATCTTCGCTGGCCTTACGGGTTGGCGTGGCGATGGCGAAGTCCATGCCGCCCATTTTCAGGTCGGTCAGCAGTTCGCCGGTCAGCTTCGACAGCGCGGCGAAGTCGGAGCTTTCCAGGCGCAGTTCGGCGCGTTCACGCCAGCCGGTGATTTTCTGGCCCTTGGTGTCGTAGATCGGGTAGCTGTTACGGCTGCCCTGGCGCAGGGTAACTTCCTTGACCTGTTTGGCCTGGGCCAGCGCTTTGTTCATGGTGGTGCTGACGTCGGCAGCGAGTTTGGCCGGGTCGGTGTTTTGTTCTTCGGTGTAGAGGGTCACGATCATCAGGTCGCGGGCCACTTCCTGACTGACTTCGGCACGCAGGGCGATCTGGTTGTAATGAAGCTCGTCGGCGGCCAGGGCCGGGAGGCTGGCAACGGTGCCAACGCTAAGGGCAAGAAGGGCGGCGCTGCGGCGGAAACTGTGCATGAAAACTCCTTGGAGGTGCGCAGGGGTTAAGGTCCGAGCCTGCGTGAAACCATCAGACTCTAACTTTATTGATCCGGTTCGCACAGTTACAACTTCTATACAGATGTCGGCGAACCCTGTGGCGAGGGAGCTTGCTCCCGCTGGACTGCGCAGCAGTCCCAAAACTGTCGACGCGTCGCTTCAGTAAAACCGAGTCAGCCAAGTTACGGCTGCTGCGCAGCCGAGCGGGAGCAAGCTCCCTCGCCACAGAGGAAATGCCAGATCGATAGACTGTGGCTGTTTGCCGCACTTTTGCCTGCCAGCCCCCGTGCTTGGTTATACTCCGTGCGATCCGCCTGGAGCGCTCATCAGGAGAGCTCATGCTCGCCCCCGTTCAAATCACTTCCGCTACTCGCCAGAACCTCTGGCGGCTGACGTTCATCCGCACGTTGGTGCTCGCCGCTCAAGCCGGTTCCGTGGGCCTGGCCTACTGGTTCGATCTGCTGCCGTTGCCGTGGGTGCAACTGGCGATGACGCTCGGCTGCTCAACGCTGCTGTGCGCGTTCACGGCCGTTCGCCTGCGCACTTCGTGGCCGGTGACCGAGCTGGAATATGCCCTGCAACTGGCCTGCGATCTGTTTATCCACAGTGCCCTGCTGTACTTCTCCGGCGGCTCGACCAACCCGTTTGTCTCCTATTACCTGGTGCCGCTGACCATCGCCGCCGTGACGTTGCCGTGGCGCTATTCGGTGATTCTGTCCGGGATCGCGCTGGCGCTTTATACGTTGTTGCTGGCGCGGTTCTACCCACTGGAAACCTTCCCCATCGCCCGGGAAAACCTGCAGATCTACGGCATGTGGCTGAGTTTTGCCCTCGCCGCAGCGGTCATCACCTTCTTCGCCGCCCGCATGGCCGAAGAGCTGCGCCGCCAGGAAGAACTGCGCGCCATCCGTCGAGAGGAAGGCCTGCGCGACCAGCAATTGCTGGCCGTTGCGACTCAGGCGGCGGGCGCCGCCCACGAGTTGGGCACGCCGCTGGCGACCATGAGCGTGCTGCTCAAGGAAATGCGCCAGGACCATCCCGACCCACTGTTGCAGGACGATTTGAGCGTGCTGCAGGATCAGGTCAAACTCTGCAAAGAAACCTTGCAGCAACTGGTGCGCGCCGCCGAGGCCAATCGCCGCTTGGCCGTGGAGATGCAGGACGTCACCGACTGGCTCGACGAAGCGCTGAACCGCTGGCACTTGATGCGCCCGGAAGCCAGTTACCGCTTCCAGCGCCTGGGCCAAGGCACGGTGCCGCGCATGGCGCCGCCGCCAGATTTGACCCAAGCCTTGCTGAATTTGCTGAACAACGCCGCCGATGCGTGCCCCGAAGGGTTGCAGGTGACGCTGGACTGGAATGCCGAAGACCTGACCATCAGCATTCGCGACCACGGTGCCGGCGTGCCGCTGGCCATTGCCGAACAGATCGGCAAGCCGTTTTTTACCACCAAGGGCAAAGGTTTCGGCCTGGGCCTGTTTTTGAGCAAGGCCAGCGTGACACGCGCCGGCGGCTCAGTGAAACTCTACAGTCATGAGGAAGGCGGCACGCTCACCGAGCTGCGCCTGCCCCGTGTCGCCCGAGGAGACGAACATGAGTGACGAGATCCAAGTTGAAGGCGAAGAACTGCCGCATTTGCTGCTGGTAGACGACGATGCCACCTTTACCCGCGTGATGGCCCGCGCCATGGCCCGCCGTGGTTTTCGCGTCAGCACCGCCGGTTCCGCCGAAGAGGGCCTGGTCATCGCCCAAGCCGACATCCCGGATTACGCCGCGCTGGACCTGAAAATGGACGGCGACTCGGGCCTGGTGTTGCTGCCTAAACTGCTCGAACTCGATCCGGAAATGCGTGTGGTGATCCTCACTGGTTATTCGAGCATCGCCACCGCCGTCGAGGCGATCAAGCGCGGCGCCTGCAACTACCTGTGCAAACCGGCGGACGCCGACGACGTGCTGGCCGCGCTGCTCTCCGAGCACGCCGACCTCGACACCCTGGTGCCGGAAAACCCGATGTCGGTGGACCGCCTGCAGTGGGAACACATCCAGCGCGTGCTCACCGAGCACGAAGGCAATATCTCCGCCACGGCCCGCGCCCTGGGCATGCACCGCCGCACGCTGCAGCGCAAACTGCAGAAGCGCCCGGTCCGCCGCTGAACGGTTGCTGAACGATTATCGCCAGCCCTCGCGATTACCCGAACCGATCATCTATGATCGGTTCGTGTGTGTTCTTTTCTTTATCGAGCCTTTTCCATGAATCAGAACGCTGAGTACTCCGCGGTCAACGATGCTGTGCGCGGGCAGTTTTTTCGAAAAGTCTGGGCGATGATTACGCCTTACTGGCGCAGCGAAGAGAAGGTCAAGGCCTGGACTCTGCTGATTGCGGTGATTGTGTTGTCCCTGGTCAGCGTGGGAATCTCGGTATGGTTCAACACCTGGTACAAGGATTTTTACAACGCGCTGCAGCAAAAAGACGAAGCGGCGTTCTGGCGGCTGATTCTGTATTTCTGCGGGATTGCGGCTGTGGCGATTGTCGGTGCCGTGTACCGGCTCTACCTGACCCAGATGCTGACCATTCGCTGGCGTGCCTGGCTCACGGAAAAGCATTTCGCCCGCTGGCTCGGCAACAAGAATTACTACCAGCTGGAGCAGGGCGGTTACACCGATAACCCGGACCAGCGGATTTCCGAAGACCTCAACAATTTCACCTCCAATACCCTGGAGTTGGGCATCGGTTTGCTTCGCAATATTGTCAGCCTGGTGTCGTTCTCGATCATTCTGTGGGGCGTGTCGGGCAGTATCGAAGTGTTTGGTTTTACCATTCCCGGCTACATGTTCTGGTGTGTGCTGGTGTATGCCGTGGTTGGCAGCTGGCTGACCCATTTGATCGGTCGCCGCTTGATCGGCCTTAACAACCAACAACAACGCTTCGAAGCCGACCTGCGTTTTTCCATGGTGCGGATTCGCGAAAATGCCGAGAGCATTGCGCTGTACAACGGCGAGCCCAATGAAAACCGTCGCTTGAGCAACCGCTTCGGGATGGTCTGGCACAATTTCTGGGACATCATGAAGGTGTCCAAGCGTCTGACGTTCTTTACCGCAGGTTACCAACAGGCAGCCATCATCTTTCCGTTCATCGTCGCGTCGCCGCGTTACTTGTCCGGCAAGATCGAACTCGGCGAGCTGATGCAAATCAGTTCGGCGTTTGGCAATGTGCAGGAGAGTTTCAGCTGGTTTATCAGTGCGTACCAGAACCTCGCGTCGTGGCGCGCCACTTGTGATCGTCTGCTGAGTTTCCGCCAGGCCATGACCGACAACGAAGAGCGGGCGCCGGCGATCGATGTGCAAAATTCCGGTACGGCTCTGAAAGTGCACAACCTGGGCCTCGATCTGGCCGACGGACGTCATTTGCTGACCAACGCCGACATGACCGTGGAGGAGGGCGAGCGCGCGATGCTCAGCGGTCGCTCCGGCAGCGGCAAGTCGACCTTGCTGCGAGCGATGGGGCACCTGTGGCCAGCGGGGCATGGCAGCATTCGTCTGCCAGCGGCGCGTTACTTGTTCCTGCCGCAAAAGCCGTATCTGCCCATTGGCACGTTGCGTGAGGCATTGAGTTATCCACAGGCCGGCGAGACGTATCCGCACGAGCGTTATGTTCACGTGCTGGAGACCTGTCGCTTGCCGCACCTCGTTGCGCGTCTGGACGAAGCCAATCACTGGCAGCGCATGCTGTCGCCGGGTGAACAACAACGGCTGGCCTTCGCCCGTGCGCTGCTTTATGCACCGCAGTGGCTGTACATGGACGAAGCGACGTCGGCGATGGATGAAGAGGATGAAGCGTCGCTGTACCAGGCGTTGATTGATGAAATACCGGGGCTTAGCATTGTCAGCGTCGGGCATCGCAGCAGCCTGAAGCGTTTCCACCCACGGCACATTCGTATCGACAACGGCCAACTGGTGGACCAGACCGTGATCGCCTGACACCGCAATCCGTGTGGGATGAATGGAGCTTTTGTGGCGAGGGGGCTTGTCGGAATGCCGCATCACCCCGTTGGGTCGCGAAGCGGCCCCGGAATCTCGCAGGCTTACAAGATCTTGCCAGTGCTGCGCACTGGAACGGGGGCAAGCCCCCTCGCCACAGAAGCCCGTTCCCAGTGGGACAGTGTTTGCTGACGGTGATCGTACAACCGCGTTGAGCTATGATGCGGTTTCAGCCGCAATTTTCGAGACAGACGTTCCCCATGGAAAACCCGATCGACGCACCACGCCTCCCTCGCAAGCGCCGCAGCCTCGCACAGGAATTGGTGACGGTGCTGTCCGAGCAGATCCGCGACGGTCACCTCAAGCGAGGCGACAAATTGCCCACCGAGTCGGCGATCATGGATGCCCATGGCGTCAGCCGCACCGTGGTGCGCGAGGCGATTTCCCGTCTGCAAGCGGCTGGCCAAGTGGAAACCCGTCACGGCATCGGCACCTTCGTACTCGACACTCCGAGCCCGAGCGGTTTCCGCATCGACCCTGCGACCGTGGTCACCCTGCGTGACGTACTGGCGATCCTGGAGCTGCGTATCAGCCTCGAAGTGGAATCCGCCGGCCTCGCCGCACAACGCCGCAGCCCGGAACAGCTGGCCTTGATGCGCGCCGCGCTGGACGCCTTGAATGAAAGTGCCGCCCACGCCAGTGATGCCGTGGCCTCGGACTTCCAGTTCCACCTGCAAATCGCTCTGTCGACCGGCAACCGCTATTTCACCGACATCATGACCCACCTGGGCACCAGCATCATCCCGCGCACCCGCCTCAACTCCGCGCGCTTGGCCCATGACGACCAGCAGCACTACATGAGTCGCCTGAGCCGTGAGCACGAAGAGATTTACGACGCGATTGCGCGCCAGGATTCAGATGCGGCGCGGGCGGCGATGCGCTTGCATTTGACCAATAGCCGCGAGCGGCTGCGCCATGCGCATGAAGAGGCTGAGGCGCAGCGGGGGTAGGTATTTTCAAATATCACGTCGGGTCCGTTGCGTAATCGACGTACTCGACCGTGTTATCAATCAGCACTTTGAATTTTTTGCGGGTGATTACCCAATCCTTTCCGGGAATCATTTCAAATTCGACAAGATCTCCGACGTTCACATGGAGGTCGAACTCCATGGGAATCTCCAGAGCGGCATGATGGGTTCGGGCCGGAAATGTAAATCGGTGTTTTGTTCTCATGGACGTTCACTCAAGCAGTAATTGAGTGAGCGATGTAGCCCCTTTCAGCGATTGCTCAAACCTGTAAGAAATACCAGTTTCGATGAACGGGCAGCGCTGATTTCCAGCTATTGCTGTGTTCAGCAGAATGCCATCGCGAGCAGGCTCGCTCCCACAGGGGATCTTCAGTGAACACACTATGGGTGTTTACCCCCGATTAAATGTGGGAGCTAGCCTGCTAGCGATGGGCCGGCAGCTTTAATACTAAATTTTCAGCCTGAGCGCAGAATCGAACGATCCACCCTCACAGCCAATTCAGCCGTCCCGGGCTTGGCATCAAACGTCACATCCCCACGCTCACCCACCACCGCCCGTCCAATCACCACACCCTTGGACAACAACTCCAACGGCGCTCCCTTCAGCGATTGCCCCGAAGCCAATTCCAGTTTCAATTTGATAGTCATCATCGATCTCCTTATCAGGCAACGTTGCCAGTGGGGTTGTAGTCCTTGAGCAGCAAATAGGTGCTCCAGCCCCACCAGTCATCGAAGGTGGCGGTGTCGTTCAGGTTGTTGACGTCCTTGCGCCGTAGCACTTTGTTGCCTTCAACCCGGAACAGCGGTGAAAAGTTGTTCGCAGGATTCAATACGGCTTGCAGATCCGGGGTCTTTTTCAGGGCGCCAAAGTTACCGGGGACCGTGGCGGTGCCGCTGAGATACGCCGCAAATACTTCATCCGCCGACACCTGCACCGCCTGATTCACTTGGACGCGATTGGCGCTGGAGAGGGCGTCGAAGTAGCGTTTGTCGCCATACCCACGCCAGTGATCGCCGTTGCCGTTGCGCACATTGAGGCCGAACTTGCTGTCTTCGTCGTGCATGAAGCGGGTAATCAGCGAACCCAGGTCACTGGGGGTCACCACCGCTGCCAACTGTTTACGCGGCACTCGCAAATGGCCGGAAGAAAACAGGTCGGTCAGGTAGTGATCAGCAAACGCGTTCATCGCGTAGGCCAGCTCCAACTGCTTTTCATCGCCGCTGCTGTGAGCCTTCACCGCTTGTTGCAGGGCTGCCGTGTGCCCGGCGATATAGGCGAGCAGCGCCCACTCGGCGAAGTGATCGGCATTGTTGGCGGCCAGTTTCAGATAGCGTCCCAAGGGAAACAGCGCCGAGACGAAACTGCCGCCGCCGGTGATTTTGTTCCACTCTTCGGACAACGTATCTCCGAGGGCGTCGTAAGCCTCATGAGGCTGTTTGCCGTCCTTGATCGCCTGTTTAACGGCGGCGATTTCCTTCTGCATGACGCCGAGGATCAGTTTCGCCTCGGCATTGGAGGCCGGTAGTACCGCCAGCGAATTGAACGCGTTGGCAAAGCGCTGGATTCGATCCGCAGCGCTGGCGCCTTCGCTGACAGGTTGATCGGGAATGCCATAAAAATCACCGCCCAAGGCAACGACCTGACCGTAAGTCAGCGCCAGTCCGTTGGGTAAATGCAGCGCTATCTGCGAGGCAGGGACAGCGGGCGCGTCCTTGATGAAACGCAGCAGCGTGCCGTCACCGATGGCGGTGTGCTCGCCGCCCTCGAACCTCAGCTGCGGCTTGCCTTTCAAGGCTTTTCCGGGCGTAGCTTTGGTTGTTTGAGGTACGTCGTTATGTTCGCCGAGCTGTAGCACCAGCGAACTGTTGTCGGTAACGGCGATGCCCAGCTCGGTAAAAAGATCATCCAGGTTCGCGATGACCTGCTTGGGTTTTTCCTGCGGTTGAGTGTGTAGACCTGACATTTCTGGCTCCTTGATATGTCGTCGGTATAAATCCAAATAAACTGTATGCATATACAGTCATTCAGATCATAGAAGAGAATTTTCCTACGTCAAGAAAATACCTTTCCGACACAAATTCCGGGCACGCCGATGAAATGCAGTTGACGGTTATTATTTAAGTTGTACGATGACCTACAACTCAGCCACAGGCTGAACGCTTTTCTCACACAAACGTCGCTACCCAGGGTGTTCGAATAATGAATCCACAAGAACTGAAGTCCATCCTCTCTTCCGGCCTGCTGTCTTTCCCGGTCACCGATTTCAATGCCCAGGGCGATTTCCATCGCGCTGGCTACATCAAGCGTCTCGAATGGCTGGCCCCATACGGCGCCACGGCTTTGTTCGCCGCGGGCGGCACCGGTGAGTTCTTCTCTCTGGCGGCCAGCGAATATTCGGAAATCATCAAGACCGCCGTCGACACCTGCGAAACCAGCGTGCCGATTCTGGCCGGCGTGGGCGGTTCGACTCGCCAAGCCATTGAATACGCACAGGAAGCCGAGCGTCTGGGCGCCAAAGGCCTGTTGCTGTTGCCGCACTACCTGACCGAAGCCAGCCAGGACGGCGTTGCCGCCCACGTTGAAGCCGTGTGCAAATCGGTGAACATCGGCGTGGTGGTTTACAACCGCAACGTCTGCCGCCTGACCGCGCCATTGCTGGAACGCCTGGCCGAGCGCTGCCCGAACCTGATCGGCTACAAGGATGGCCTGGGCGATATCGAGTTGATGGTGTCGATCCGTCGCCGCCTCGGTGATCGCTTCAGCTACCTGGGTGGTTTGCCGACCGCCGAAGTTTATGCCGCTGCCTACAAGGCACTCGGCGTACCGGTTTACTCCTCGGCGGTGTTCAACTTCATCCCGAAAACCGCGATGGATTTCTACCACGCCATTGCCCGCGAAGATCACGCCACCGTCGGCAAGATCATCGACGACTTCTTCCTGCCGTACCTGGACATCCGTAACCGCAAAGCCGGTTACGCGGTGAGCATCGTCAAGGCCGGGGCAAAAATTGCCGGCTATGACGCAGGTCCTGTGCGTGCACCGCTGACCGATCTGCTGCCAGAAGAATACGAAGCTCTGGCCGCGCTGATCGACAAGCAAGGTGCGCAGTAACACAACCGATTAATAAGGCCGCTGAGCAATCAGCGGCCTTTTGCGTGAGGAGATCTTCTAGTGGCAGATACAAAGCGTTTCGATAACTACATAAACGGTGAATGGGTCGCGGGCAGTGATTACTGCGCCAACATCAACCCGTCCGAACTGACCGATACCATCGGCGACTACGCCAAGGCTGACCTCGCTCAAGTCCACGCCGCCATCGACGCCGCGCGCGCCGCGTTCCCGGCCTGGTCGACTTCGGGCATTCAGGCGCGCCACGATTCACTGGATAAAGTCGGTACTGAAATCCTCGCGCGTCGCGAAGAGCTCGGCACCTTGCTGGCCCGGGAAGAGGGCAAGACCCTGCCCGAAGCCATCGGCGAAGTGACCCGCGCCGGCAACATCTTCAAGTTTTTCGCCGGTGAATGCCTGCGCCTGTCCGGCGACTACCTGCCGTCGGTGCGCCCGGGTGTGAACGTCGAAGTCACTCGCGAAGCATTGGGCGTCGTGGGCCTGATCACCCCGTGGAACTTCCCGATCGCGATCCCTTCGTGGAAAATCGCCCCGGCCCTCGCCTACGGTAACTGCGTCGTGCTGAAGCCGGCCGATCTGGTGCCGGGTTGCGCCTGGGCGCTCGCGGAAATCATTTCCCGCGCAGGCTTCCCGGCCGGCGTCTTCAACCTGGTGATGGGCAGCGGTCGCGTGGTGGGTGATGCGCTGGTACAGAGCCCGAAAGTCGACGGCATCAGCTTCACCGGTTCGGTCGGTGTCGGTCGTCAGATCGCGGTCAGCTGCGTCTCGCGTCAGGCCAAGGTTCAGCTGGAAATGGGTGGCAAGAACCCGCAGATCATTCTCGACGATGCCGACCTGAAACAAGCGGTCGAGCTGTCGGTACAGAGCGCGTTCTACTCCACCGGTCAGCGTTGCACGGCGTCGAGCCGCTTCATCGTCACCGCCGGGATTCACGACAAGTTCGTCGAAGCCATGGCCGAACGCATGAAGTCGATCAAGGTCGGCCACGCGCTTAAAACCGGCACCGACATCGGCCCGGTTGTCTCGCAAGCCCAGCTTGAACAGGACTTGAAGTACATCGACATCGGCCAGTCCGAGGGTGCACGTCTGGTCAGCGGCGGCGGTCTGGTGACTTGTGACACCGAAGGCTACTACCTCGCGCCAACGCTGTTTGCCGACAGCGAAGCCGCGATGCGCATCAGCCGCGAAGAGATTTTCGGCCCGGTGGCCAACATCGTTCGCGTGGCCGATTACGACGCCGCGCTGGCCATGGCCAACGACACCGAATTCGGTCTGTCGGCGGGCATCGCCACCACGTCGCTGAAGTACGCCAACCACTTCAAGCGCCATTCCCAGGCCGGGATGGTGATGGTCAACCTACCGACGGCGGGCGTGGATTACCACGTTCCATTCGGTGGGCGTAAAGGTTCATCCTATGGTTCCCGCGAGCAAGGTCGCTACGCGCAAGAGTTCTACACGGTCGTAAAAACTGCCTACGTCGGTTCCTGATCCACCGCAATACCTGTGGGAGCTGGCCTGCCAGCGATGGCATCACCGCGGTGTGACTGACACACCGAGGTGTCCGCATCGCTGGCAGGCCAGCTCCCACAAAAACAACATCGTTATTACCCGCATAAAAATAATCAGTGGGAGTACATCTACATGCAAGCGACCAAGCCGACCCACGTCCGCTATTTGATTCTGCTCATGCTTTTCCTGGTGACCACGATCAACTACGCCGACCGGGCCACTATCGCCATCGCGGGCTCCAGCCTGCAAAAAGACCTCGGCATCGACGCGGTCACCCTCGGTTACATCTTCTCTGCATTCGGTTGGGCCTACGTGGCCGGGCAAATTCCCGGTGGCTGGCTGCTGGACCGTTTTGGCTCGAAAAAAATCTACGCATTAAGCATCTTCACCTGGTCGCTGTTCACCGTGCTGCAGGGTTATGTCGGTGAGTTCGGCATGTCCACGGCGATTGTTGCGCTGTTCATGTTGCGTTTCCTGGTGGGCCTGGCCGAAGCGCCATCCTTCCCAGGCAACGCACGCATTGTCGCGGCCTGGTTCCCGACCGCTGAACGCGGCACGGCCTCGGCGATCTTCAACTCGGCGCAGTACTTTGCCACCGTGTTGTTTGCACCGCTGATGGGATGGATCGTCTACAGCTTCGGCTGGCAGCACGTGTTCATCGTCATGGGTGTGATTGGCATCATCTTCTCGGGCATCTGGCTCAAGGTTATCCACAGCCCGCGCCAGCACCCGATGATCAATGACGCCGAGTTCAAGCACATCGCTGACAACGGCGGCATGGTCGACATGGACCAGGACAAAGGCAAAGGCAAAAAGGTCGACGGTCCGAAGTGGGACTACATCCGCCAGTTGCTGACCAACCGCATGATGCTCGGTGTTTATCTGGGCCAGTATTGCATCAACGGCATCACCTACTTCTTCCTGACCTGGTTCCCGGTGTATCTGGTGCAGGAACGCGGCATGACCATCCTCAAGGCCGGTTTCATTGCCTCGTTGCCGGCGATCTGCGGGTTTATCGGTGGTGTGCTTGGCGGGGTGATTTCCGATTACCTGCTGCGCAAAGGGCATTCCCTGACCTTCGCCCGCAAGGCGCCGATCATTGCCGGCTTGCTGGTCTCCAGCAGCATCGTGGCGTGCAACTATGTCGATGTTGAATGGATGGTCGTTGGCTTCATGGCCCTCGCATTCTTCGGCAAAGGCGTGGGTGCGCTGGGTTGGGCGGTGGTGTCCGACACCTCGCCGAAACAGATCGCCGGTCTCAGCGGTGGCTTGTTCAACACCTTCGGCAACATCGCTTCGATCACCACTCCAATCGTCATCGGTTACATCATCAGCTCCACCGGTTCGTTCAAATGGGCGCTGGTGTTTGTCGGTTGCAACGCACTGGTCGCAGTGTTCAGCTACCTGGTGATCGTTGGCCCGATCAAGCGTGTGGTGCTCAAAGAGCCGCCCGTTAGCGGTCCTGAAACTAATAACAAATTGTCTCAAGCGCATTCCTGAGGAGCGGCGTCATGCAGTTGATTGAACATTCCGACTCGCCGCGCTACATCCGCCTGCACGAGCGGGACAACGTCGTGATCGTGGTCAATGACCAGGGCGTACCGGCCGGCACCGAGTTTCCTGATGGTCTGGTGACCGTGGACTTCGTGCCACAGAGCCATAAAGTCACCCTCGAAGACATTCCCGAGGGCGGTCAGGTGATTCGTTACGGCCAGACCATTGGCTACGCGTTGCAGCCGATTCCACGCGGCAGCTGGGTCAAGGAAGATCAATTGCGCATGCCCACCGCGCCACCGCTGGACAGCTTGCCGCTGTCCACCGAAGTGCCGGCGGCGCAGGCTCCGCTGGAAGGCTTCACGTTCGAGGGTTTTCGCAACGCCGACGGCACCGTCGGCACGCGCAATATTCTGGGGATTACGACGACCGTTCAGTGCGTGACCGGTGTGCTGGACCACGCGGTCAAGCGCATCAAGGACGAGTTGCTGCCGCTTTATCCGAACGTCGATGACGTGGTGGCGTTGACCCACAGCTACGGCTGCGGCGTGGCCATTACCGCTACCGACGCCTACATCCCGATCCGCACCGTGCGCAACCTGGCGCGCAACCCGAACCTGGGAGGCGAAGCGTTGGTCATCAGCCTCGGTTGCGAGAAATTGCAGGCCGGGCAGGTGATGCACGAGAACGACAGCTCGGTGGATCTGAGCGATCCGTGGTTGTACCGCTTGCAGGATTCGAGTCACGGTTTCACCGAGATGATCGAACAGATCATGGCGCTGGCCGAGACCCGTTTGAAGAAGCTCGACCAGCGTCGCCGGGAAACCGTGCCGGCGTCCGAGCTGATTCTCGGCATGCAGTGCGGCGGCAGTGATGCGTTTTCCGGCATCACCGCCAACCCGGCGCTGGGTTATGCCTCGGACCTGTTGCTGCGCGCAGGCGCAACGGTGATGTTTTCCGAAGTCACCGAAGTGCGCGACGCGATTTATCTGCTGACCTCCCGCGCAGAAACCGAGGAGGTTGCTCAGGAGCTGGTACGGGAAATGGACTGGTACGACCGTTACCTGGCCAAGGGTGAAGCGGACCGCAGCGCCAACACCACGCCGGGCAACAAAAAAGGCGGGTTGTCGAACATTGTCGAGAAGTCCCTTGGCTCAATCGTCAAATCTGGCAGCAGCGCGATCAACGGCGTGCTTGGCCCTGGCGAGCGGTTCAAGCGCAAAGGGCTGATTTTCTGCGCGACCCCGGCCAGTGATTTTGTCTGCGGGACGTTGCAGTTGGCGGCAGGGATGAATCTGCATGTGTTCACCACCGGGCGCGGTACGCCGTATGGTTTGGCGATGGCGCCGGTGGTGAAAGTGTCGACCCGGACTGAGCTGGCGCAGCGCTGGCCGGACCTGATCGACATCGATGCCGGGCGGATTGCGACCGGGCGCGCATCGATCGAAGACCTTGGCTGGGAGTTGTTCCACTACTACCTGGACGTGGCGAGCGGCAAGAAGCAGACCTGGGCCGAGCAGCACAAGCTGCATAACGACATCACCCTGTTCAATCCTGCCCCCATCACCTGATCCTGTGGCGAGGGAGCTTGCTCGACCAGACGCCAACGTCATGGGTGGCTTATCATTAGCCCCCTAACGACGCTCACCCAAGGTTATCCCCGGCATGCTGGCTATCTTCCTCGAAACCCTGAACATCACCGCGCCGGTGTTTGCCATGCTGTTTCTGGGGGTGGTGCTCAAGCGCATCGACTGGATCAACGACAACTTCATCCACACCGCGTCGGCCCTGGTGTTCAACGTCACCATGCCGGCGTTGCTGTTTCTGGGCATCCTGCATGCCGACCTGCGCGCTGCACTGCAACCGGCGCTGCTGATCTATTTCTCGCTCGCCACGCTGGCGTGTTTCGCCATCGCCTGGGGCTGGGCGATCTGGAAGTGCCCGCGTGAAGACCGGGGGATTTACACCCAGGGCGCCTTTCGCGGCAACAACGGCGTCATCGGGCTCGCATTGGCGGCGAGCATGTACGGCGACTACGGGATTTCCCTCGGGGCGATTCTCGCGGCGCTGGTGATCCTGTTTTACAACACGCTCTCGACCATCGTGCTGGCGGTGTACAGCCCGGTGATCAAATCCGATCCGTGGAGCATCTGCAAAAGCGTGATGGTCAACCCGCTGATCATCAGTGTGTTTGCGGCGGCACCGTTTGCCTACTTCAAGATCAGCTTGCCGGGATGGCTGGAAACCTCCGGCCAGTACCTCGCGCAAACCACGTTGCCATTGGCGTTGATCTGTATCGGCGGCACGCTGTCGCTGGCGGCATTGCGCAAAAGCGGCAACATGGCGCTCAGCTCAAGCCTGGTGAAGATGATCGGCCTGCCGGTTCTGGCGACACTGGGTGCATGGCTCTGGGGCTTTCGTGGTGCGGAGTTGGGGATTTTGTTCCTGTACTTCGGTAGCCCGACCGCCGCGGCCAGTTTTGTCATGGCTCGTCAGGCCAATGGCAATCATGAACTGGCGGCAGCGATTATCGTGATCACCACGTTGATGGCGGCGGTGACCACCAATGTCGGGATCTTCTTGTTGCAGTGGGGTGGGTGGATCTAGTCGGCTTTCTGGTAGCTGTCGATCACTTCCTGCGCCGCCCGAAACGCATCAATCGCCGCCGGCACACCGGCATACACTGCGCAATGCAGCAGCGCCTCGCGAATTTCTTCCACGGTGCAGCCGTTGTTCAACGCACCACGCACGTGCCCTTTCAATTCTTGCGGGCACTTCAACGCCGTCAGGGCGGCGAGGGTGATCAGGCTGCGGGTTTTCAGTGGCAGACCTTCGCGGTTCCACACGGCGCCCCAGGCGTGTTCATTGACGAAGTCCTGCAGCGGCTGGGTGAACTCGGTGGCATTGCCCAATGCGCGGTCGACGAATGCATCGCCCATCACTTGGCGGCGGACTTCAACGCCAGGCTTTTTGTTATCGGTCACGGCATTTCCCTCTTGTGGTGTTGGCGACGCCAGGCGCGCAGCGACGTGAACAGCAGAAACGCCACCAGCGCCGGGAGGATGTAAAACAGCATCAGGTGTTCAAGCTTGCCGGCCAGGGGCATGCCGGTGGTGAACGACACCACGTGCAGACCGTAAGCCAGGTACAAACCCAGGAACAGCAGACCTTCGGCGCGGGTCACCCGGTAACCGGTGTAGAACAGCGGCAGGCACAACACCGCGACACCGAGCATCACCGGCAAGTCGAAATCCAGCGCATTGGGCGAGACTGACAGCGGCGAGGGCGCGACGAGCGCGGTCAGGCCGAGCACACCCAAGAGGTTGAACAGGTTGCTGCCTATCACGTTGCCCACGGCAATGTCCCGTTGACCGCGCAACGCAGCGATCAACGAGGTGGCCAGTTCCGGCAGGGACGTGCTGACGGCGACGATGGTCAGGCCGATGACCCGCTCCGACAGCCCTAGATCAGTCGCGACCGCCACGGCGGCCCCCAGCAACAAATGCCCGGCGTAGACCAGCATCGCCAGTCCGGTGACGATCATCAGCACGCTGCTGAACCACGGTGCTCGAAGTGTTCCGTCATGGGAGGGGGGGCGGGCCGAGTGTCGCGACTGGCGCAGCAGCAAGCAAAGATAAAGCGCCAGGGCGGCCAGCAGAATCATGCCGTCCACACGGTTCAGCTCTTCATTCCACGCCAGTAAAAACACCAGCAGGCTGGCGCCGATCATCAGAGGAATATCCAGGCGCACCAGTTGCCGCGAAACCCGCAGCGGAATGATCAGCGCCGAAAGCCCTAGGGTGACGAGGATGTTGAAGATGCTGCTGCCGATCACGCTGCCGACGGCGATGTCGGCGTTTTGCGCCAGGGTGGCTTGCAGGCTGACGGCCATTTGCGGCGCGCTACTGCCCAGGGCGACGATCGTCAGGCCGATGATCAGCGGCCGCACCTGCAAGCGCGCCGCGAGGCGCACGGCGCCACGGACCATCAACTCGGCACCGGCGATCAGCAACAGCAGGCCTCCGAGCAATTCAATCACGCTGATCAGGGGTAAATTGAAAAGTCCGAAAATGGTCGGGGCTCCGTCTGTTAATCGTCGAGGGCTTGCACGCGAACCCGCGCGGTGCCGCTACGGAGCATACCCAGTTGTTCGGCGGCCTCGTGTGAAAGATCGATCAGGCGCCCACGGGTGTGCGGCCCGCGGTCGTTGATACGGACCACGCAGGACTTGTCGTTATTCAGATTGGTGACCATCACCCGCGTGCCGAACGGTAACTGGCGATGGGCGGCGGTCAGGGAATTCTTATTGAAACGCTCGCCGCTGGCGGTGCGTTTGCCTTGGTGTTTTGCGCCGTAATACGAAGCCATGCCGGTTTTGTCGTAGCCGTGTGGATCGATGATGTCGTTGCTGGCGCAACCGGCCAGCAGAGCGAGCAGGGCGCAGGCACCCAGTAGACGCTTCATTTGAAAGCTTCCCAAAATAAATGTGGCGAGGGAGCTTGCTCCCGCACGGCCGCGAAGCGGTCGCAAATCGTTTGATGCATTCTTACTGAAAGAATGCGGTTGCCGATTTGGGTCTGCTTCGCAGACCAGCGGGAGCAAGCTCCCTCGCCACAGGGAATGGAGCCAGGCGTTAGATCTGGCTCCATCCCGGTCAGCCTTCGAGCTTGCTTTTCAGCAGTTCGTTGACCTGTTGCGGGTTGGCCTTGCCTTTGGAGGCTTTCATGGCCTGGCCGACGAAGAAGCCGAACATCTTGCCGCGTTTGGCTTCGTCTGCCGCGCGGTATTGCTCGACCTGCTCGGCGTTGGCCGCGAGCATTTCGTCCAGCACCGCCGAGATCGCGCCGCTGTCGGTCACTTGCTTGAGGCCACGCTTGTCGATGATCTCGTCCGCGCTGCCTTCGCCGTTAGCCATCGCTTCAAACACCACCTTGGCGATCTTGCCGGAGATGGTGTTGTCCTTGATGCGCAGCAGCATGCCGCCCAGTTGCTCGGCCGAAACCGGCGACTGGTCGATTTCCACGCCTTGCTTGTTCAGCAGGCTGCCCAGTTCAACCATCACCCAGTTGGCCGCCAGCTTCGCGTCGCCGCTGATGCTTACGACTTTCTCGAAGTAATCGGCTTGCTCGCGGCTGGTGGCCAGGACGCTGGCGTCATACACCGACAGGCCGAATTGTTCCTGGAAGCGCTCGCGTTTCTGCGGTGGCAATTCCGGCAGCGTGGCGCGCACGTCGTCGAGGAACGAGTTCTCGATGACCACAGGCAACAGGTCCGGATCGGGGAAGTAACGGTAGTCGTTGGCTTCCTCTTTGCTGCGCATCGGACGGGTTTCGTCCTTGTTTGGATCGTACAGGCGGGTCTGCTGGATCACTTTGCCGCCGTCTTCGATCAGTTCGATCTGACGACGCACTTCGCTGTTGATCGCCTTCTCGATGAAGCGGAACGAGTTGACGTTCTTGATCTCACAGCGAGTGCCGAACTCAACCTGGCCTTTCGGGCGGATCGACACGTTGCAGTCGCAACGCAGCGAGCCTTCGGCCATGTTGCCGTCGCAGATGCCCAGGTAGCGTACCAGCGCGTGGATGGTCTTGACGTAGGCCACGGCTTCCTTGGCGCTGCGCATGTCCGGCTCGGAGACGATTTCCAGCAGCGGCGTACCAGCACGGTTCAGGTCGATGCCGGTGGCGCCGTTGAACTCTTCGTGCAGGCTTTTACCGGCGTCTTCTTCCAGGTGCGCACGGGTGACGCCGACACGTTTGATCGTGCCGTCTTCCATGGCGATGTCCAGGTGGCCCTTGCCGACGATCGGCAATTCCATCTGGCTGATCTGGTAGCCCTTCGGCAGGTCCGGGTAGAAATAGTTTTTACGGGCGAACACGTTGTGCTGGCCGATCTCGGCATCAATGGCGAGGCCGAACATCACTGCCATGCGCACGGCTTCCTGGTTCAGCACCGGCAATACGCCAGGCATGCCCAGGTCAACCAGGCTGGCCTGGGTGTTCGGCTCGGAACCGAACGTGGTGGAGCTACCGGAAAAGATTTTCGACCGGGTGGTGAGCTGGGTATGAATCTCCAGCCCGATCACGACTTCCCATTGCATGTGTTTCTCCTCAGAAGCCGGTTGGGGTGCGGGTGTGCCAGTCAGTGTTCAACTGATACTGATGGGCAACGTTCAACAGGCGACCTTCCTGGAAATACGGGGCGAGCAGTTGCACGCCGACCGGCAGACCATCGACAAAACCGGCGGGCATGGACAAGCCCGGCAAGCCCGCGAGGTTGGCGGTGATGGTGTAGACGTCTTCCAGGTACGCAGCCACCGGTTCGCTGTTCTTGGCGCCGAGCTTCCAGGCCGGGTTCGGCGTGGTTGGGCCGAGGATAATGTCGACCTCATTAAAGGCAGCCATGAAGTCGTTCTTCACCAGACGGCGAATCTTCTGCGCCTTCAGGTAGTAAGCGTCGTAGTAACCGGCGGACAACGCGTAGGCGCCGACCATGATCCGGCGCTGCACTTCCGGGCCGAAGCCTTCGCCACGGGAACGCTTGTACAAGTCTTCGAGGTTCTTTGGATCTGCGCAGCGATGGCCGAAGCGCACGCCGTCAAAACGCGACAGGTTGGACGAGGCTTCTGCCGGAGCGATCACGTAGTACGCAGGAATCGCGTGCTGCATGTTCGGCAGGCTGATTTCCTTGATCACGGCACCGAGCTTTTCCAGCTCCTTGATGCTGTTGTGGATCAGCTCGGCAATGCGCGGGTCGAGACCGGCGCTGAAATATTCCTTCGGCACACCGATGCGCAGGCCTTTCAGCGAGTCGTTGAGGCCGGCGCTGTAATCCGGCACGGGCTCGTCGATGCTGGTGGAGTCATTGGTGTCGAAGCCGGCCATACCTTGCAGCAGGATCGCGCAGTCTTCGGCAGTGCGCGCCAATGGGCCGCCCTGATCGAGACTGGAAGCGTAGGCGATCATGCCCCAGCGCGAAACGCGACCGTATGTCGGTTTCAGACCGGTCAGGTTGGTAAACGCAGCTGGCTGGCGGATCGAGCCGCCGGTGTCGGTCGCTGTGGCGGCTGGCAACAGACGAGCGGCAACGGCCGCGGCCGAACCACCGGACGAGCCTCCGGGCACGTGTTCCAGGTTCCACGGGTTTTTCACCGGGCCGTAGTAGCTCGACTCGTTGGCCGAACCCATGGCGAATTCGTCCATGTTGGTCTTGCCCAGGGTCACGGCCCCGGCAGCAGCCAGCTTGGCAACGACGGTGGCGTCGTAAGGTGCTTTAAAGTTGTCGAGCATCTTCGAGCCGCAGCTGGTGCGGATGCCTTGGGTGCAGAACAGGTCTTTGTGCGCGATCGGCGCACCCAGCAGTGCGCCGCTCTCACCGTTGGCGCGGCGTACGTCAGCGGCTTTCGCCTGCTGGAGCGCCAGGTCTTCGGTGAGGCTGATGAAGCTGTTGAGCTGAGGATCGAGCTGGGCGATACGCGCCAGCAGGGTTTTGGTCAGCTCTTCGGAAGAAAACTTTTTATCGGCGAGACCGCGGGCGATCTCGGCCAGAGTCAATTGATGCATTGCAGGCTCTTTCCCTTTAGTCGATGACTTTCGGAACCAGGTACAGGCCGTTTTCGACCGCTGGTGCGATGGACTGATAGGCCTCGCGATGATTGGTCTCGGTCACGACGTCTGCACGCAGGCGCTGGCTGGCTTCCAGTGGGTGGGCGAGCGGCTCGATACCGTCGGTATTGACCGCCTGCATTTCGTCGACCAGCCCGAGAATGCTGTTCAGGGCTGAAGTAATGTGTGGAAGATCGGCATCATTGAGGCCAAGGCAGGCCAGATGAGCGATTTTTTCCACGTCGGAGCGTTCAAGCGCCATGGGAATCTCCAGTGGAAAACAGAACGGACGGCGTCCGTGTGTTAGATTGTCGGAACACTACCGCATTTCTACGGTCATAAGGCCGCGATTGTGGGGGTTGGTGCACAGAAAAGCGGCCAATTTAACATATTGGCGCCTTGCCCAAAATCCCTGTCGTTGTTAGAGTTTGCCGCACTTTTTTACCCACGCGTTGCCTAGGGTCCCTTTCCCATGTTCAAGAAACTGCGTGGCATGTTTTCCAGCGATCTTTCCATTGACCTGGGCACTGCCAACACCCTTATTTACGTGCGCGAGCGCGGTATCGTCCTGAATGAGCCATCGGTTGTGGCTATTCGGACACACGGTAACCAGAAAAGTGTCGTTGCTGTCGGCACCGAGGCGAAGCGCATGCTCGGCCGTACGCCGGGCAACATTGCTGCCATTCGTCCGATGAAGGACGGCGTGATCGCCGACTTCAGCGTCTGCGAAAAGATGCTGCAATACTTTATCAACAAGGTTCACGAAAACAGCTTCCTGCAGCCAAGCCCGCGGGTGCTGATTTGCGTTCCATGCAAATCCACCCAGGTTGAGCGTCGTGCCATCCGTGAATCGGCCCTTGGTGCCGGTGCTCGTGAAGTGTTCCTGATCGAAGAGCCAATGGCTGCTGCGATCGGTGCCGGCCTGCCGGTTGAAGAAGCGCGCGGTTCGATGGTGGTCGATATCGGTGGTGGTACCACTGAAATCGCGCTGATCTCCCTGAACGGTGTGGTTTACGCCGAATCCGTTCGGGTTGGCGGCGACCGCTTCGACGAAGCGATCATCACCTACGTGCGTCGCAACTACGGCAGCCTGATCGGCGAATCGACTGCCGAGCGCATCAAGCAGGAAATCGGTACGGCTTACCCGGGCGGCGAAGTGCGTGAAGTCGACGTTCGTGGCCGTAACCTGGCCGAAGGCGTTCCACGTGCCTTCACCCTGAACTCCAATGAAGTGCTGGAAGCTCTGCAAGAGTCCCTGGCCACCATCGTTCAGGCGGTGAAAAGTGCGCTGGAGCAATCGCCTCCGGAACTGGCTTCCGATATCGCCGAGCGAGGCCTGGTACTGACCGGTGGTGGCGCCTTGCTGCGTGACCTCGACAAGTTGCTGGCCCAGGAAACAGGTCTGCCGGTGATCGTTGCCGAAGACCCGCTGACCTGCGTTGCTCGCGGCGGTGGCCGTGCTCTGGAAATGATGGATAAACACACCATGGACTTGCTGTCGAGCGAGTGATCTCGCCCGATGCATCTATGCTGTTGAGCGCGCAGGCGGCACTTTGCAGTGCTGCCTGTTTGCGTTTACCTTCTGTCAGTCTGTATCCAGGCCGGTCTGCCGTATGAATAAACAAAACATTTGCCCGGGAGGAGCGGCTTATTAAACCGCTTTTCACCAAAGGGCCTTCACTGGGCGTGCGCTTGTTGGTGCTGGTCGTGCTATCGGTCGCGCTGATGGTGGTCGATGCCCGCTTCACACTGCTCAAGCCAGTGCGTAGCCAAATGTCGCTGGTGCTGATGCAGTCTTACTGGATCACCGACCTGCCGCAGCGGCTATGGCAGGGTGTGGCCAGCCAATTCGGCAGCCGTACCGAGCTCGTCGCCGAAAACGAAAAACTCAAGACCGAAAACCTGCTGTTGCAGGGCCGCATGCAAAAGCTTGCCGCCCTCACCGAGCAGAACGTTCGGCTGCGCGAGTTGCTCAATTCCTCTGCGCTGGTCAACGAAAAGGTCGAAGTGGCCGAGTTGATCGGCATGGACCCCAACCCCTTCACCCATCGCATCATCATCAATAAAGGTGAGCGCGACGGTGTGGTCCTCGGTCAGCCGGTGCTCGATGCCCGCGGCCTGATGGGCCAGGTGGTCGAGTTGATGCCTTACACCTCCCGTGTACTGTTGCTGACCGACACCACCCACAGCATTCCGGTGCAGGTGAACCGCAACGGTCTGCGAGCAATTGCCAGCGGCACCGGCAACCCGGAGCGCCTGGAGCTGCGTCACGTCGCGGACACGGCTGATATCAAGGAAGGCGATCTGCTGGTCAGTTCCGGCCTCGGTCAGCGATTCCCGGCCGGTTACCCGGTCGCGACCGTCAAGGAAGTGATTCACGATTCCGGCCAGCCGTTTGCCATCGTGCGTGCCGTGCCGACCGCCGCGTTGAACCGCAGCCGTTACCTGCTGCTGGTGTTCACCGACGGCCGTACCGCCGAAGAGCGCGCCAACGAAGCTGCCCAGGCGCAGGAAGCGCTGGACCAGCACGGTGGTGGGCCGATCATTCCGGCGACCGTGCCTAAACCCGTGCCGGCGACCGTGGTGGTGCCCGCCGCAGCCGCAGCCGCAGCCGCTGCGCCTGCCGCAACACCGGCAGTACCAGCACCGGCGGCAGCCCCGGCCAAACCTGCGGCCGCCAAGCCCCCCGCATCGCAACCTGCCGCAACCAAACCGCCGGCCACTCAACCGGCTGCGGTGAAGCCTGCCGCCAAACCGCCTGTCTCCGCGCCGGCTTCCACTGGGGGACGAGAATAATGGTCGGTGTTACCGCATCCCGAAATGGCTGGATGATCTGGCTGACGTTTGCCATTGGCATGCTGCTCAGCGTTTCACCGCTGCCGCAATTCATGGAAATCCTCCGTCCGCTCTGGCTGGCCTTGCTGCTGGCTTTCTGGGCGTTGTACTTGCCGCAGAAAGTCGGCATGGTCACCGCGTGGTGCCTGGGCCTGGCCGAAGACGTGCTGTACGGCACGTTGCTGGGCCAGAACGCGCTGATCCTGACCCTGATCACCTTCCTGGTGTTGTCGCTGCAACAACGCCTGCGCATGTTCCCGATGTGGCAACAAAGCCTGGTGATCCTGGTCATCTTCGGCCTCGCGCAGCTGGTTCAACTATGGCTGAGCGCCCTGACCGGCAATCGTCAGCCGACGTTGGCGCTGGTACTACCGGCCTTGGTCAGTGCATTGCTCTGGCCATGGGTCAGCTACGGTTTGCGCGGGTTGCGTCGACGCTACAAAATCAATTAATTCGGTCAGGCATTTGCCCATAACCTCGACAGGGAGATGTCTTGATGAAAGCGCTGTACCTCGCCTCAGGCTCGCCGCGTCGGCGTGAACTGCTCACGCAGATCGGCGTGCCGTTCTCCGCCATCAGCGCGGACATCGATGAAACCCCTTTAGCTCAAGAATCCCCGTCGGCCTATGTCGAGCGCCTGGCGCGCGGCAAAGCCGAGGCCGGGCGCGGCACCGTCGTGTCCGACGCCGATTTTTGCGTGCTGGGCGCAGACACCGCCGTGGTGCTCAACGGGAAAATTCTCGGCAAACCGGTGGACGAAGCCGATGCGTGCGCCATGCTTATGATGTTGGCCGGTCAGGAGCACGAAGTCTTGACCGCCATCGCGGTGCTTGACGGTGAGCGTTGTGAGTCCCGGGTAGTGCGCAGTCTGGTGCGCTTTCGCAGCATCGCTTGCGATGAAGCGGCGGCCTACTGGGCCAGTGGCGAACCCCGGGACAAGGCCGGTGGCTATGGGATTCAAGGACTGGGCGCGGTGTTTGTCGCCGGGCTCAATGGCAGTTACTCGGCGGTGGTTGGACTGCCGCTGTGCGAAACCGCTGAGCTGCTCGGCCATTTCGGCATACCCTGTTGGCAAACCCTTAACGCGCGCTAAGCGTCGTACTGACAAGATGCGGCCATTATCGTGAACATGCCTGAACGAGACCCTGCCATGAGTGAAGAGATCCTGATCAACATCACGCCGATGGAATCGCGCGTGGCGGTGGTCGAAAACGGTGTCCTGCAAGAGGTCCACGTCGAGCGCACGCAAAAGCGCGGGATCGTCGGCAACATCTATAAAGGCAAGGTCGTGCGGGTATTACCGGGCATGCAAGCCGCCTTCGTCGATATCGGCCTGGACCGCGCCGCGTTCATTCACGCCTCGGAAATATCCCTGCGCGAAGGCCCGGCGGTGGAGAGCATCAGCGCACTGGTTCACGAAGGCCAGAGTCTGGTCGTCCAGGTCACCAAGGACCCGATCGGTTCCAAAGGCGCACGCCTGACCACTCAGCTGTCGATTCCGTCGCGCTATCTGGTGTACATGCCGCGCACGGCCCACGTCGGCATTTCACTGAAGATTGAAGACGAAGCCGAGCGCGAGCGCCTCAAGCAAGTCGTCACCGATTGCGTGGCCAAAGAAGGCATCAAGGAGGCGGGCGGTTTCATCCTGCGTACCGCCGCCGAAGGGGCCGGCGCCGATGAAATCCTCATGGACATCCGTTACCTGCGCCGTCTCTGGGATCAGATCAACGAGCAGATCAAAACCATCGGTGCGCCGAGTGTGATCTACGAAGACCTCGGCCTGGCGTTGCGTACCCTGCGTGACCTGGTCAGCCCGAAGATCGAGAAGATCCGCATCGACTCTCGGGAAACCTTTCAGAAAACCACGCAGTTCGTCGCCGAACTGATGCCGGAAATCGCCGATCGTCTTGAGCATTATCCGGGCGAGCGGCCGATTTTCGACCTGTACGGCGTCGAAGACGAAATCCAGAAAGCCCTTGAGCGCAAAGTGCCGCTCAAATCCGGCGGTTATCTGGTGGTCGATCCGGCCGAAGCCATGAGCACCATCGACGTCAATACCGGGGCGTTCGTCGGCCATCGCAACCTCGAAGAAACCATCTTCAAGACCAACCTCGAAGCCGCGACCGCCATCGCCCGCCAGCTGCGTCTGCGCAATCTGGGCGGGATCATCATCATCGACTTCATCGACATGGAAGACGAAGAGCACCAGCGCCAGGTGCTTCGTACCCTCGAGAAGCAGCTGGAACGCGATCACGCCAAGACCAACATCATCGGCATTACCGAGTTGGGCCTGGTGCAGATGACGCGCAAGCGCACCCGCGAAAGCCTCGAACAAGTGTTATGCGAACCGTGCAGCAGCTGTCAGGGCCGCGGCAAGCTGAAGACGCCGGAAACGGTCTGCTACGAAATTTTCCGCGAAATCCTCCGCGAGGCGCGTGCCTATCAAGCGGAAGGC
The DNA here is from genome assembly GCF_059695905.1 of Pseudomonas sp. LBUM1663. Taxonomy (NCBI): domain Bacteria; kingdom Pseudomonadati; phylum Pseudomonadota; class Gammaproteobacteria; order Pseudomonadales; family Pseudomonadaceae; genus Pseudomonas; species Pseudomonas sp. LBUM1663. The sequence goes on from NZ_CP166792.1 coordinate 984,456, forward strand.
TATCGTGTATTGGCGAACCAGAAAGTCGTCGACCGTTTGCTCGACGAGGAGTCGGGTAATGTCGCCGAGCTTGAAGGATTTATCGGACGCACCATTCGGTTCCAGGTGGAAACCATGTATTCCCAGGAACAATACGACGTGGTGCTGCTCTGAATCGCTGTGTTTCACCCTTACTAGAACGGCTGGCCTCAGCTTTTTGCAGTATTTTTGCCATGGGAGCCAACTGACATGGAACGTCTGACACGCATTTTGGCCGCACTGACCCGCTGGGGTCTTGGCCTGTGCGCGTTGGTCCTGGTGTTGATGGCGTTGTACGTCAGCCTCGGCCGGGAGCTGACGCCTCTGGTAGCCGAATACCGTGCCGACGTCGAAACCAAAGCCAGCGCCGCGTTGGGCATGCCGCTGCAGATCGGCAAGCTGGAAGGCAACTGGAGCGGTTTCGCGCCGATTTTGCTGGCGCACGATGTGACGGTCGGCGAGGGCGCCAACGCCCTGCACCTGGATCAGGTGCGAGCGGTGCCGGATCTTTGGGAAAGCCTGCTGGCTCGCGAAGTGCGCATTGCCCACCTGGAACTCAACGGCCTGAAGATCAGCCTCAAGGAAGGCGCGGACGGTCATTGGGCGTTGGAAGGGTTGCCGGTGCAGCAGGACCAGCCGCTTGATCCGGAGCAATTGCTCAACCGCATGCAAATGGTCCAGCAGCTGTCGGTGATCGACAGTCAGGTGACTTTGCAACCGCTGGACCACCCGCCGCTGACCCTGACCTACGTTGGCCTGAACCTGAAAACCGGCGTCTCCCGCCAGCGCCTCGATGTCCGTCTTAATCTGCCCGACGGCCAACCGGTGGCCATGAGTGTGCACACGCGTATTCGCGCCAGCCAGTGGAAGGACGGCGAAGCCGAGGCCTACCTGAGCCTGCCGCAAAGCGACTGGTCGAAATGGTTGCCCGAACGGCTGACCAGGCAATGGAACTTCTCCGAGCTCAAGGCCGGTGGCGAGCTCTGGGTGAACTGGGGCAAAGGCGCGCTGCAAAGCGGCGCCATTCGCTTGAACGCGCCGCAACTCAAGGGTGCCTACGCCGAACGCAAGCCGATCCAGATCAACAATCTGGCGCTCAACGGTTATTTCCAGCGCAGCACCGAAGGCATGCTGGTGACCCTGGACTCTCTGGCCATGAACTTCGGCGAGACCCGCTGGGAATCGCACCTGCAACTTCGACAGACCGCCGCCACCGACAAGGCTGAAGAGCTTTGGCATCTGCAAGCCGACCGCCTCGATCTCACCCCGCTCACCCCGCTGATAAACGCCTTGGGGCCGCTGCCGGAAGGCGTTGCCACCGCGGTCGAACGACTCAAGGTGACCGGTGGGCTGCGTAATGTGCTGATCGATCTGCGCCCCAATGCCACCGATGACAGCAAGTTCAGCTTTGCTGCCAACCTCGATCAGGTCGGCTTCGACGCGTATCACGGCGCTCCGGCAGCGAGAAATGTCAGCGGCAGCATCAGCGGTGACCTCGGTCAGGGCGAATTGCGGATGGACAGCAAAGACTTTGTCCTGCACCTGGACCCGATTTTCGCCAAGCCATGGCCATACATTCAGGCCAACGCCCGGCTGACCTGGAAGCTCGACAAGGAAGGCTTCACCCTGATCGCGCCGTACCTGAAGGTGCTGGGGGAGGAGGGCAAAATTGCCGGTGACTTCCTGATCCGCCTGCATTTCGACCACACCCAGGAAGACTACATGGACCTGCGGGTCGGCCTGGTGGACGGAGACGGTCGCTACACCGCCAAATACCTGCCGACCATGCTCAGCCCGGCGCTGGACGAATGGTTGCGCACGGCGATTCTCAAAGGCGCGGTGGACCAGGGCTTTTTCCAGTATCAGGGCTCGCTGAACCATGGTGCTGCCGAGACGGCGCGCAGCATCAGCCTGTTTTTCAAGGTGCACGATGCCGAACTGGCCTTCCAGCCGGGTTGGCCACATGTCAGCAAGGTAACGGGTGATGTGTTTGTTGAAGACAGTGGCGTGCGGATCCTGGCCAGCAAAGGCCAGTTGCTCGACACTCAGGTTCGCGACATTTACGTCAATATTCCCCACGCACCGGAAGGTCAAAGCGTTCACCTGTTCCTCGACGGTGGGTTTTCCGGCGGATTGGGCGACGGCCTGAAGATTCTTCAGGAAGCGCCGATCGGCACCGCAGACACCTTCGCCGGTTGGGAAGGTGAGGGCGATCTGCAAGGCAAACTGAAGCTGGATATTCCGTTGGTCAAAGGCGAGCAGCCGAAGATTCTCGTCGACTTCAAGACCGCCAAGGCGCGGTTGAAGCTGGCCGAGCCTTCCCTGGAGCTGACGCAACTCAAGGGTGATTTCCGCTTCGACAGTGCCAAGGGCTTGAGCGGACAAAACATCACCGCGCGCGCCTTCGATAAACCGGTCACCGCACAGATTTTTGCCGATGGCAGCGCGGGCAACCTCAAGACCCGCGTCACCGCCTCCGGTCAGGTCGAGGTCAAGAAACTCACTGACTGGTTGAGCGTCACCCAGCCGTTGCCGGTATCCGGCCTGGTCCCGTATCAATTGCAACTGAACTTGGATGGCGCCGACAGCCAGTTGATGGTCAATTCCAGTCTCAAGGGCGTGGCGATCGACTTGCCGGCGCCGTTCGGCATGACCGCCGATGCCGGCCGCGACACCACGTTCCGCATGACTCTGCAAGGGCCGGAGCGGCGCTACTGGGTCAAATATGGTGAGCTGGCAGACTTCACGTTTGCGGCGCCGCCCGGCAATTTTTCCGACGGTCGTGGCGAGTTGTTTCTGGGCGGCGGCAGTGCCGTGCTGCCCGGCGCCAAAGGACTGCGAGTGCGCGGCGTGTTGTCGGAACTGGATGTAGGGCCGTGGAAGGGTCTGGCGGACAAGTACGCTGGCCAGGATCCGGGCGGCAGTGCCAAGCAGTTGCTCAGCAGTGCGGACTTCAAGGTTGGCAAGCTCAGCGGTGTCGGCACGACGCTCGATCAGGCGTCGGTGCAGTTAAACCGCAAACCGGCCGCGTGGGCTTTGCAACTCGACAGTCAACAGGTCAAGGGCAGCGCGAACATCCCCGATGCGAAAGGCGCGCCGATTGCGATCAATCTGCAAACCGTGCGGTTGCCGGCACCCGACCCGACGGTCCTCGCCGACGAAAACTCACCGGATCCACTGGCCTCGGTGGACCCGACCAAGATCCCGGCGCTGGATATCACCATCAATCAGCTGTTCCAGGGGCAGGACCTCGTCGGCGCCTGGTATCTGAAAGTCCGTCCGACTGCCAAGGGTATTGCGCTCAATACGCTGGACTTGGGCCTCAAGGGTATTTTGTTGCAGGGCAGTGGCGGCTGGGAGGGCATACCCGGCAGCTCCAGCAGTTGGTACAAAGGGCGGATCAGCGGCAAGAATCTTGCTGACGTGCTGAAAGGCTGGGGCTTTGCGCCGAGCGTCACCAGTGAAGAATTTCACATGGATGTCGACGGTCGCTGGCCCGGTTCACCGGCGTGGCTGGCCACCAAACGTTTCTCCGGCACCCTTGATGCCTCGTTGAATAAAGGCCAGTTCGTTGAGGTCGAAGGCGGCGCCCAGGCCCTGCGTGTGTTCGGCCTCCTCAACTTCAATTCCATCGGTCGTCGTCTGCGCCTGGACTTCTCCGACCTGTTTGGCAAAGGCTTGAGTTATGACCGGGTCAAAGGTCTGTTGGTCGCGACCAACGGTGTTTATGTGACGAAGGAACCGATCCTGCTGACCGGCCCGTCGAGCAACATCGAACTGAACGGTACCCTGAACCTGGTGGCCGACCAGGTTGACGCGAAACTGCTGGTGACTTTGCCGGTGACCAACAACCTGCCGATTGCCGCATTGATTGTCGGCGCACCGGCCATCGGCGGCGCGCTGTTCCTGATCGACAAGCTGATCGGTGACCGCGTGGCACGTTTCGCCAGCGTCAAATACACCGTCAAAGGCCCATGGAAAGAGCCGAAAATCACCTTCGACAAGCCTTTTTGAAAAGCCACTCTCCAGATCTATGGAGTAGCATGGTCCTCGGTTCTGATGCTTCGCCCCTGATCTTTGTAGGAGCGAGGCTTGCCCGCGAATCGACGCACCGCGGTGTGTCAGGCAAGATGCCTTCGCGGGCAAGCCTCGCTCCTACAGGGTTGTGTTGATTCCCGATAAGGAAAAGGCCATGTCTTTTGCGGTGATTCAAATGGTCAGCCAGAGCGATGTGCTGGCCAACCTGACTCGGGCTCGCCATCTGCTCGAAGGGGCAGCGGCCGGTGGCGCGCAGCTGGCGGTGTTGCCGGAAAACTTCGCCGCCATGGGCCGTCGCGACATTGCCGACATCGGCCGCGCCGAGGCGTTGGGTGAAGGTCCGATCCTGCCGTGGTTGAAACAGACCGCCCGCGACCTCAAGTTATGGATAGTGGCTGGCACGTTGCCGTTGCCGCCGGTGGACCATCCGACGTCCAAGGCGCATGCCTGCTCGTTGCTGGTCAATGATCAGGGCGAAACGGTGGCGCGCTACGACAAGCTGCACCTGTTCGACGTGGACGTGGCGGACACCCGCGGGCGTTATCGCGAATCCGATGACTATGCTTACGGCAGTGGTGTTGTGGTGGCGGACACGCCCGTCGGCCGGGTTGGCCTGACAGTGTGTTACGACCTGCGTTTCCCGGAGTTGTACAGCGAATTGCGGGCTGCGGGCGCGCAATTGATTACCGCGCCGTCGGCATTTACCGCGGTGACCGGCGCGGCGCATTGGGATGTGCTGATTCGCGCACGGGCCATCGAGACTCAATGTTATGTGCTCGCGGCCGCCCAGGGTGGGACGCATCCGGGACCAAGGGAAACCTGGGGTCACGCGGCGATCGTCGACCCTTGGGGGCGCGTGTTGGCACAACAGGATCAAGGCGAGGCCGTGCTGCTGGCCGAACGCGATAGCAACGAACAGGCGTCCATCAGGGCGCGAATGCCGGTGTCCAGTCACCGGCGCTTTTTCTCGCAGGGCGCACAGCGACCTGCCCGGAACGACGAATTTAAGGCGTAAACATATGAGCGAGTTGTTGTCCTCCGTCAGTGAACACCTCCTGGCGCCCGGTGGCGTAACGATTGAGAGCCTGCAAGGTGTGCTCGGCGATCTGGCCGGTCCGGGCATCGATGCCGCGGATCTGTATTTTCAGGGGCAGATTTCCGAGTCCTGGGCGCTGGAAGACGGGATCGTCAAGGAAGGCAGCTTCAACCTCGACCAAGGCGTCGGCGTGCGTGCGCAATCGGGTGAAAAAACTGGTTTCGCCTACAGCAATGCCATCACCCTCGAAGCCCTCGGCGCTGCAGCCCGCGCCGCGCGTTCGATCTCCCGAGCCGGGCAGAATGGCACGGTGCAGGCGTTCACCACGGCGGACGTCGCCCAGTTGTACGGGCCGGACAACCCGCTGGAAGTGATGAGCCGCGCGGAAAAAGTCGAACTGCTCAAACGTATTGACGTCGCGACTCGCGCCCTCGATCCGCGTATCCAGCAAGTCACCGTGAGCATGGCCGGCGTCTGGGAGCGCATTCTTGTCGCTTCGACCGACGGCAGCCTGGCCGCCGATGTGCGGCCGCTGGTGCGCTTCAACGTCAGCGTGATCGTCGAGCAAAACGGTCGCCGCGAGCGCGGTGGTCATGGCGGTGGCGGTCGTACCGATTACCGCTATTTCCTCAGCGATGACCGCGCCATGGGCTACGCCCGTGAAGCGCTGCGTCAGGCGCTGGTCAACCTGGAAGCCATTCCTGCGCCGGCCGGTACGTTGCCAGTGGTGTTGGGTTCGGGCTGGTCCGGCGTGCTGCTGCACGAAGCAGTCGGCCACGGTCTGGAAGGTGATTTCAACCGCAAGGGCAGTTCGGCCTACAGTGGGCGCATGGGCGAGATGGTTGCGTCCAAGCTCTGCACCATCGTCGATGACGGCACGCTGGCCGGTCGTCGCGGTTCCCTGAGCGTCGACGACGAAGGCACCCCGACCGAGTGCACCACGCTGATCGAAAACGGCGTGCTCAAGGGGTACATGCAGGACAAGCTCAACGCACGCCTGATGGGCGTGGCCCGCACCGGCAACGGTCGCCGTGAATCCTATGCGCATTTGCCGATGCCGCGCATGACCAACACCTACATGCTGGCGGGCGAAAGCGACCCGGAAGAAATCATCAAGTCGGTCAAGCGCGGCATCTATTGCGCCAACCTCGGCGGCGGGCAGGTGGACATCACCAGCGGCAAGTTTGTGTTCTCCACCAGCGAGGCGTACCTGATCGAAGACGGCAAAATCACCGCCCCGGTCAAAGGCGCGACGTTGATCGGCAACGGCCCGGAAGCCATGAGCAAGGTGTCGATGGTCGGTAACGATCTGGCGCTGGACAGTGGCGTGGGGACGTGTGGCAAGGATGGGCAGTCGGTGCCGGTGGGTGTCGGCCAGCCAACGCTGAAAATCGATGCGATCACTGTGGGTGGCACAGGATCGTAAAAAGATGGAGCTTCGGGTGAGCCGCTTGGCGACTCACCCGATTCGAGATTTAACGCAGACCGCGTTGAGTCTCGTCCAGCTCACGGATGTACTTGAAGATTTTACGGCTCGATGCCGGTGGCTTGTTGGTCGCCAGTTCGTGCTGGGCCTGACGGATCAGGGAGCGCAACTGCTGACGATCAGCCTCCGGGTAGTCGAGCACGAACTTCTCCAGGACCGCATCGTCGCCCGCGATCAAGCGATCGCGCCAGCGTTCCAGGCCATGGAAACGTTCGTTGTACTGCCGGGTGGAGGCATCGAGTTGATCGAGCAGCATCAAAATGGCGTCAGTGTCCTGATCGCGCATCAGTTTGCCGATGAACATAAGGTGCCGTTTACGCGCGATGTTCGCGGTGTGCTTGGGCGCATCAGCCAGTGCCCGGCGCATAGCGTCGGTCAACGGCAGTTTTGCCAGCAAGTCAGGCTTGAGCGTTGTAAGGCGCTCGCCGAGGTCAACCAGAGCATGAAGCTCACGTTTAACCTGGGATTTGCTTTTTTCTCCCGTATCGAGGGAGTCGTCGTAAGAATCAACCATGGTGGCCGTCCGCAAAGAAACGCCGCCATGATAACCAGTCGGGGGCCGCTTGTCCGGCCCGGTCGCTCGAAGGCCCCAGCCGAAAGCAGAATTTGAGTGGAGAACAGCATGAGTGCAGTTGAAAGCGTCGGCCCACAAGCGTTGCCGGCACTGCAAGAACAAGTCGAGCAGATCATCGCTGAAGCCAAGCGTCAGGGGGCCAGTGCCTGTGAGGTCGCTGTATCCCTGGAGCAGGGCCTGTCCACCTCGGTGCGCCAGCGTGAAGTCGAAACCGTCGAATTCAATCGTGACCAAGGCTTTGGCATCACCTTGTACGTCGGTCAGCGCAAAGGCTCGGCCAGCACCTCGGCCAGTGGTCCTGAAGCGATTCGTGAAACCGTCGCGGCGGCGTTGGCCATCGCCAAGCACACTTCCGAAGACGAAGCTTCCGGCCTGGCAGATGCCGCGCTGATGGCCAGGGATCTGCAAGATTTCGACCTGTTCCATGAATGGGACATCACCCCAGAGCAAGCCATTGAGCAGGCGCTGACCTGTGAAGCCGCGGCATTTGCTGCCGACAGCCGGATCAAGAACGCCGACGGCACCACCCTCAGCACCCATCAAGGCTGCCGCGTTTACGGCAACAGTCACGGTTTTATCGGCGGCTATGCGTCGACCCGTCACAGCCTGAGTTGCGTGATGATCGCCGAGGCCGATGGCCAGATGCAGCGCGATTACTGGTACGACGTGAACCGTCAGGGCAACTTGTTGGCCGACCCGGTGAGCATCGGTCAACGTGCCGCGCAACGTGCCGCGAGCCGGTTGGGCGCGCGTCCGGTACCGACCTGCGAAGTGCCGGTGCTGTTTTCTGCGGAATTGGCAGGTGGCTTGTTCGGCAGCTTCCTCTCGGCGATTTCCGGCGGCAGCCTCTATCGCAAATCGTCTTTCCTTGAAGGCACGCTGGGTCAGAAATTGTTCCCGGAATGGCTGACCATCGATGAGCGTCCGCACTTGATGCGCGCCATGGGCAGTTCGGCGTTCGACGGTGATGGCTTGGCAACTTACGCCAAACCGTTCGTCGAGAAAGGCGAGTTGGTGTCCTACATCCTTGGCACTTACTCCGGCCGCAAGTTGGGCATGCCGAGCACCGCCAACGCGGGTGGCGTGCACAACCTGTTCGTCACCCATGGTGATGAAGATCAGGCCGCCTTGCTGCGCCGTATGGGGCGTGGCTTGCTGGTTACCGAGCTGATGGGCCAGGGGCTGAATATGGTCACCGGTGATTATTCCCGGGGCGCGGCGGGTTACTGGGTCGAGAATGGCGAAATCCAGTTCGCGGTCCAGGAAGTGACCATCGCCGGCAACATGCGCGACATGTTCAAGCAGATCGTTGCCGTCGGTAATGACCTGGAATTGCGCAGTAACATTCGCACCGGTTCGGTGTTGATTGAGCGGATGACGGTAGCCGGCAGCTAACGCTTAGCCGTTACACAAAAAGGCGCACCACCCATCGTTGGGTGGCGCGCCTTTTTTGTGCGTTGGTTTTCTCGGGGTTGTTTTGGTTCTCATTATCATCTAATAATAAATCTCATTACCGAATGAGCCCGGATCATGAGTTCTGCCTTGCACGAGCAGCCTTACCTCGAAAGCTGGCGCTGGATGAGTCGCCAGATCCGTTGCGCGATGGACCCTGACGAGCCTCGCCTGATCGAACATTACCTGGCCGAAGGTCGGTATCTCGCCTGTTGCACGGCAACGTCTCCCTGGACCATCGCCGAAACATCTTTCCGCCTGTTACTCGACACCGCCGCCGAAGTCGCGCTGCCCTGGCACTGGCGCACCTTATGTCTGGACCAGGCCTGGCGGCCGTTGCGCGATCTGGAACGCCTCTCATTGTGCAAATGCCGCCTCAAGCGCTGGCAAAGCTACACCTGGCAACTGGCGACCTGCGAGTTGCAGCCCTCGATTCCTCTCATAGAACTGGCGCAAGGATTTTCTGATGAACAAGACTCGTATTGAGCGCGACAGCATGGGCGAGCTTCAAGTCCCGGTGGATGCGCTCTATGGCGCGCAGACCCAGCGTGCGGTGGATAACTTCCCGATCAGCGGCAAACCGATGCCCGTGCAGTTCATCCGTGCGTTGATCCTGGCCAAGGCCGCCGCCGCCCAGGCCAACGTCGAGCTCAAGCAAATCAGTGAATCCCAGGGCAAAGCCATCGTCGATGCGGCACTGGGGCTGCTTCAGGGCGACTTCATGCAGCACTTCCCGGTGGACATCTTCCAGACCGGCTCCGGCACCAGTTCCAACATGAATGCCAACGAAGTGATTGCCACCCTGGCCAGCCGCCTGCTCGGCGAGCCGGTGAATCCTAACGACCACGTGAATTGCGGTCAAAGCAGCAACGACATCATTCCAACCACCATCCATGTCAGCGCTGCACTTGCCTTGCATGAACAACTGCTGCCGGCGCTGGTGCGGCTGGTGCAGGTGATCGAACGTAAGGCTGAAGAGGTTCACCACCACGTCAAAACCGGTCGCACACACCTGATGGATGCCATGCCGGTGCGCATGAGCCAGGTGCTCAATGGGTGGGCGCAACAGCTCAAGGCCAACATCGGTCATTTGCAGGACCTGCTGCCGAGCCTGCAATCCCTGGCCCAGGGCGGCACGGCGGTCGGCACCGGGGTCAATGCACATCCGCAATTCGCAGCGCGTTTCAGCCAACAGCTGAGCGAGCTGACCCACGTTCAGTTCACGCCGGGCAAGGATCTGTTTGCGCTGATCGGCTCACAGGACACTGCGGTGGCGGTCTCCGGGCAGCTAAAAGCGACAGCGGTTTCGTTGATGAAAATCGCCAACGACCTGCGCTGGATGAACTCCGGTCCGCTGGCCGGCCTCGGCGAAATCGAACTCGAAGCCTTGCAGCCGGGCTCTTCGATCATGCCCGGCAAGGTCAACCCGGTGATCCCGGAAGCCACCGCCATGGTCGCCGCCCAGGTGATCGGCAATGACACGGTCATCACCATCGCCGGTCAGTCGGGCAATTTCGAGCTGAACGTGATGCTGCCGATCATCGCCCAGAACCTGCTGAGCAGCATCGAATTGCTGGCCAACGCCAGCCATCTGCTGGGTGAGAAGGCCATCGCCAGCTTCAAGGTCAACGAATCGCGAATCAAAGAGGCGCTGTCGCGCATCCCGATTCTGGTGACCGCACTCAACCCGATCATTGGGTACCAAAAAGCCGCTGAAATCGCCAAGAAGGCCTATCAGCAAGGGCGGCCGGTGATCGATGTCGCCCTGGAACACACCGACCTCACGCGCAGCCAACTGGAAGAATTACTCAACCCAGAGAAGCTCACCGCAGGCGGCGTGTAATCACCGCTACCGCTTTGGAGGCTCACCATGGAGCACTGGAAACGCACGATCGAAAGGGCCAATCGCCATTTCATGCTGGGTGAATTGGTCGATGCCCGCGAGGTTTACTTGCAGGCCCTGGCCCTGGCCCAGGTGTTGTTCGAGCGCTGGGCGGATGCCGACGAAGCGGTGGCGGCCTGCGTGATTTCCCACCACAACCTGGCGGACCTGCATTTGCGTCTGAACCAGCCGGAGGAGAGCGCCGAATACTTGTGCGCGATCCATCAGCGGTTGTTGCAAACCATGCAGGACCCGCGCCTGGCCCCGGCACTGCGTGAAGCCGCGCTGCGCCAAAGCAGCAAAACCTATGTCGAACTGCTGAATTTCATCAGCGAACACGGCGAATATCCGCGCACCCACCGTTTGCTGCGCACCGATACCGCATCGCCTGCGCCTATACATCATGGAGTCCATTGAAATGGCTTTTACCTTGCCTGCCCTGCCTTACGCTTACGATGCCCTGGAACCGCATATCGATGGGCAGACCATGGAGATTCACTACACCAAGCACCACCAGACCTACATCAATAACCTCAACGCCGCGGTCGAAGGCACCGAATTTGCCGAGTGGTCGGTGGAAAAACTGGTAGCCAGTGTCCAGCAGCTGCCGGAAAAACTCCGCGCGGCGGTGATCAATCAGGGTGGCGGCCACGCCAACCATTCGCTGTTCTGGGAAGTGATGGCGCCTCACGGTGGCGGCAAACCCGAAGGTGCGCTGGCCAAGGCGATTGATGAGCAACTGGGTGGCCTGAACAGTTTCATGGAAGCCTTCACCAAGGCCGCGCTGACCCGCTTCGGCAGTGGCTGGGCCTGGCTCAGCGTTACGCCGCAAAAGACTCTGATTGTGGAAAGTAGCGGCAACCAGGACAGCCCGTTGATGAACGGCAATACGCCGATCCTCGGCCTGGATGTCTGGGAGCACGCTTACTACCTGCAATATCAGAATCGTCGTCCGGAATACATCAATGCGTTCTACAACGTTATCAATTGGCCTGAAGTCGCTGCGCGTTATCAGGCTGCGCTGGTTTAAGTCCTCTATAAAAACAATTCAAGGCTGACTATGGGCACTGAAACACTGGCGATTGGCAGCGGACGAATGTTTCGTTACGCGTTGGGATCGCTGTTGCTGCTGGCGGGCATGTCGTTGTTGGTCGCCCATGGACTGGCGTGGCTGGATCTCGAACCCAAACTCTTGCGCGCACTGCAGGGCGGGGCGATTTGTGCTCTGGGCACTGCGTTGGGCGCGGTTCCGGTGCTGGTGATTCGCCGCATGCCGCAGGCGGTCAGCGATACGTTTCTGGGTTTCGGTGCCGGGGTGATGCTCGCGGCGACGGCGTTTTCGCTGATCGTTCCGGGGATTTCCGCTGCTGAAAGCCTGGGGCTGACACCCTGGGCGGCCAGCGGCTTGATCAGCTTCGGCATCATGCTCGGCGCGTTCGGGCTGTTTCTGGTGGACCGTAAGGTGTCGGGCGCCTCGCCGGAAATGCTCGTCGGAACCCTGGAGCGGCCGGTCATCCCGCCACGGATCTGGTTGTTTGTGTTTGCCATCATTGCCCACAACATTCCTGAAGGCATGGCGGTCGGTGTTTCGGCCGGTGGTGGAATGCCCGATGCTGACAGCTTGGCCATGGGCATCGCGTTGCAGGATGTGCCGGAAGGGCTAGTGATCGCGCTGGTATTGGCAGGGGCGGGGATGTCGCGGGTCAAGGCATTCCTGATCGGTGCAGCATCAGGTCTTGTGGAGCCGGTCTTCGCGTTGTTGTGCGCCTGGCTGGTGAGCCTGGCCGAATTGCTGTTGCCGTTAGGGTTGGCGTTGGCGGCGGGTGCGATGTTGCTGGTGGTCACCCATGAAGTCATCCCAGAGTCGCGGCGCAATGGTCACGACAAGCTTGCGAGTCTAGGCTTGTTGATCGGGTTTTGCTTGATGATGGTGATGGATACGGCGCTCGCCTAGGCGAGTGCTTAACCGCCTTCGCCAAAGTAGTCGTTGATCAGATCCACCAACGCCTTCAAGGCCTCGTCAGCCTGTTCACCTTCGGTACTCAGGTGGATTTTTGTTCCCTTACCGGCAGCGAGCATCATCATGGCCATGATGCTTTTGCCGTCTACCATGGACTCGGGAGTACGTCCGACCCGGATCGTGCAATCCTTGAACTCACCGGCAACGCCAACGAATTTTGCCGAAGCGCGGGCATGCAGGCCCAGCTTGTTGATGATTTCGATTTCCAGAGCAGGCATCGCGATGTGAATCCTTTAGCTGAGGTCGCGGTGGCGAACCTGGACGTTCTTCAGGGATTGTTGCAGGACCTGGCCCAGACGTTCGGTCAGGTAGACGGAGCGGTGATGCCCGCCGGTGCAGCCAATGGCAATGGTGACATAAGCCCGGTTGCTGGCGGCAAAGCGCGGCAACCACTTGAGCAGGTACGTGGAGATGTCCTGGAACATCTCTTCGACGTCCGGTTGTGCCGCCAGGTATTCGGCCACCGGTTGATCAAGACCGGATTGGTCGCGCAATTCCGGCTTCCAGTAAGGGTTGGGCAGGCAGCGCACGTCGAACACCAGGTCCGCATCTACCGGCATGCCCCGCTTGAATCCGAAAGATTCCACCAGGAACGCAGTGCCGGCTTCCGGCTGGTTCAGCAGGCGCAGCTTGATGGTATCGCGCAGCTGATAAAGGTTCAGGTTGGTGGTGTTCACCTTGAGGTCTGCCAGATCGGCGATCGGGCCCAGCAGATTACTTTCGTCCTGAATCGCCTCGGCCAGCGAGCGATTGGCGTTGCTCAGTGGGTGGCGGCGGCGGGTTTCCGAAAAGCGTTTGAGCAACGTTTCTTCGTCGGCGTCCAGATACAGCACGTCACACTTGATATGCCGACTGCGGACTTCTTCGAGCAATTCCGGAAACCGCGACAGGTGACTCGGCAGGTTGCGCGCATCGATGGATACAGCAACCAGCGGTTGAGCGAGCTCGGTATGAATTAGCGCGCGCTCGGCCAGTTCCGGCAGCAATCCGGCCGGGAGGTTATCGATGCAGTAGTAGCCGTTGTCCTCGAGAACATCGAGTGCGGTACTTTTACCTGAGCCGGAACGGCCACTGACGATGATCAGGCGCATGATTAATGACCGTTTTGCTCGTCCAGGACAACCTGATACAAGGCTTCATTGCTCGAGGCGCTGCGCAGTTTTTCGCGGACTTCCTTTCGATCGAGCATGCTGGCGATCTGGCGAAGTAGTTCCAGGTGGGCATCGGTAGCGGCTTCCGGGACCAGCAGAACGAACAGCAGGTCAACCGGGGCGCCGTCGATGGCGTCGAAATCGATGGGGGCGTCGAGGTGCATCAGTGCGCTGACAGGCGACGTACAACCTTTCAGACGGCAGTGGGGAATGGCGATGCCGTTACCAAAACCGGTCGAGCCGAGTTTTTCACGGGCAATCAGAGCCTCGAAGACATCTTGCATCTCCAGATCCGGGACTTCTTTATGGATAAGGTTGGCAATTTGCTCGAGGGCTTTCTTTTTGCTGCCGCCCGGCACGTTCACGAGGGAACGGCCGGGGGTCAGGATGCTTTCAAGTCGGATCATGGGTAGGGAGTGTTAACGACCGGTCGCGCCCTGAAGGAGGCTTTGGGTCTTTTCCTTATGCTTTTTGAGTTGTTTATCCAGCTTGTCGGTCAGTAAGTCGATCGCCGCGTACATATCTGTATGTTCCGCGTTTGCGACGACCTCACTGCCGGGAATATGCAGCGTGGCTTCGATTTTCTGCTTCAGCTTTTCGACGCACATCGTGACTTGCACGTTGGTGATCTTGTCGAAATGCCTCTCTAATCGTTGGAGTTTTTCGCCGATGTAGGTGCGAAGAGGTTCGGTCACTTCCAGTTGGTGTCCACTGATGTTGACTTGCATACAGCTTCTCCTTCGTTGCCAGTGCATAAAGCGGTAGATCAGATGATCTACCACTGGAACGCTGTGGCGTGGCTCTACATCAACCGCTTGCGTTCGCTCGAAGGCGCGATCCCGAGGGATTCGCGGTACTTGGCGACGGTGCGGCGAGCCACCTGAATGCCTTGTGCCTCCAGTAAACCAGCGATCTTGCTGTCACTCAACGGCTTTTTCTGATTTTCCGCAGCAACCAGTTTTTTGATGATCGCGCGGATCGCTGTGGACGAGCATTCGCCGCCTTCGGAGGTGCTGACGTGGCTGGAGAAAAAGTATTTCAGTTCATATATGCCCCGAGGGGTATGCATGAACTTCTGCGTGGTCACCCTTGAAATCGTCGACTCGTGCATCCCCACCGCTTCGGCGATGTCATGCAGCACCAGCGGTTTCATCGCTTCGTCGCCATACTCCAGGAAGCCGCGCTGATGCTCGACGATCTGGGTGGCCACTTTCATCAGGGTTTCGTTGCGACTTTGTAGGCTTTTGATGAACCAGCGGGCTTCTTGCAGCTGGTTGCGCATGAAGGTGTTATCGGCGCTGGTGTCGGCGCGGCGGACAAAACCGGCGTATTGGGCGTTGACCCGCAGCCGTGGCACTGATTCCTGGTTCAGCTCGACCAGCCAGCGCTCATTGTCCTTGCGCACGATCACGTCAGGGACAACATACTCGGCTTCACTGGACTCGATCTGTGAGCCCGGGCGCGGGTTGAGGCTCTGCACCAGCTCGATGACCTGGCGCAGTTCATCTTCCTTGAGCTTCATGCGACGCATCAGCTGGCTGTAATCACGGCTGCCGAGCAGGTCGATGTAGTCGGTGACCAGGCGTTTCGCTTCGGCCAGCCAAGGCGTCTTGGCAGGCAGTTGGCGCAATTGCAGCAGCAGGCATTCGCCCAGGTTGCGGGCGCCAATGCCGGCCGGTTCGAATTGCTGGATGCGGTGCAGGACGGCTTCGATTTCGTCCAGTTCGATGTCTAGTTCCGGATCGAAGGCCTCGAGAATTTCCTCGAGGGTTTCGTCCAGGTAGCCCTGATTGTTGATGCAGTCGATCAGGGTCACGGCGATCAGGCGATCGGTGTCGGACATCGGTGCCAGGTTCAGTTGCCACAACAAATGGCTTTGCAGGCTTTCACCGGCGGATGTGCGGGTGGTGAAATCCCACTCGTCGTCATCGTTGCTCGGCAGGCTGCTGGCGCTGGTCTGGTAGACGTCTTCCCACGCGGTATCGACGGGAAGCTCGTTGGGAATGCGCTCGTTCCAGTCGCCTTCCTCGAGGTTATCCACCGTCGGGGCGGTTTCCTGGTAGGAGGGTTCCGAAATGTCGGCGTTGGGGAGCTGCTCGGCTTTGTCGGCCAAGGGGTCGGCGTTATCGAAGTCGTCGCCTTCTTCCTGGCGTTCGAGCATCGGATTGGACTCCAGGGCCTCCTGGATTTCCTGTTGCAGGTCCAGGGTCGACAATTGGAGCAGGCGGATGGCCTGTTGCAGCTGCGGTGTCATCGTCAGCTGCTGGCCCATTCTCAAGACTAGCGATGGTTTCATGGCAGGGGCTTAACACCTTATTCGCCGGCGCACATGCGCCATCCACTACAGGGCGCCGGAGCGCCAAACATAAGCAAATTATATGCCCGAAACTGCAGCGTTTGCCTAGAGCGCTGTAACAATAAAAAAGTATTGATTTTTTATCGAGGCAAGCGCCCGGACAACCAGCCAGACACCTCAACGCTTACAGGCGGAACTCATGGCCCAGATACACTTCCTTGACCAGTTCGTTGGCCAGGATGGTGGCGGAGTCACCTTCGGCGATCAGTTGGCCATCGTTGACGATGTAGGCGGTTTCGCAGATATCCAGTGTTTCACGGACGTTGTGGTCAGTGATCAGCACGCCAATGCCTTTGGCCTTGAGGTGGTAGATGATCTGTTTGATGTCGCCCACCGAAATCGGGTCCACACCGGCGAATGGTTCGTCGAGGAGGATGAATTTCGGGTTGGTGGCCAGTGCCCGGGCGATTTCCACCCGGCGACGTTCACCGCCGGACAAGCTCATGCCGAGGTTGTCGCGGATGTGGCTGATGTGGAATTCCTGCAGCAGGCTTTCCAGCTCTTTGCGACGCTCGGCCTTGTCGAGTTCCTTGCGGGTCTCGAGGATGGCCATGATGTTATCGGCCACCGATAGTTTGCGGAAGATCGACGCTTCTTGCGGAAGATAGCCGATACCAGCCTTTGCGCGACCGTGCATCGGCTGGTGGCTGACGTCCAGATCGTCGATCAGTACGCGACCCTGATCGGCCTGCACCAGGCCAACGATCATGTAGAAACAGGTGGTCTTGCCGGCGCCGTTGGGACCCAACAGGCCGACGATCTGACCGCTGTCGATGGACAGGCTGACGTCACGCACGACCTGGCGGCTCTTGTAGCTCTTGGCCAGATGCTGAGCTTTCAGAGTTGCCATTACGGGGCCTTTTTCGCGTCGTTTTTCGGCTTGGGCTGGATCACCATATCAATACGAGGACGCGCCTCGGTGACCTTGCTGCCCGTCGCACGCCCGGCGCTCGCCAGCTTTTTCTCGGTGTCGTAGACGATTTTCTCGCCTTGGGTGACGTTGTTGTCCTTGTCGACAACTTTTGCCTTGTCGATCAGCACGACGCGGTTTTGCGAGGCGTGGTACTGGATAGTTACACCCCAACCCTGAACAGGCTTGGTGTCGCCCGCCGTTTGCAGTTGCTCGAAGTAGGCGAGGTTGCCCACCGAGGTCACCACATCGATGTCGCCAGCCGGGGTACGGGTGATGGTCACTGTATTGCCGGTGACCTTCATCGTGCCCTGAGTAATGATCACGTCACCTTTATAGGTGGCAACGCCATTCTTGTCGTCCAGTTGGGCGTCGTCGGCCTGAATGCGGATAGGCTGCTCTTGATCGTTCGGCAGAGCCCAGGCGCTCACGCTTCCCAGTGCTGCGCCCAGACTGAGCAAAATAGGGAGAGTTTTAACGAGCCTCATACTGTCCTCTTACGTTCGATAGCAGGTGTATCCTGCTTTCTTTCAAATACGCTTTCATTCCGTTGCCTGTCGATACACCGCCAGCGCCGTCGATTCTAACGGGTTGATCGGTCTGCGCATATTGCTGCTGCGGGAACACCGTCATTCGGGTGGTGGTAATCAGGGTTTTGCGGTTTTTCTCGTCGAAACGGGTGATGCGCACCGAGTCGATCAGCTCAACCTGAGTACCGTCCGGGTTGACTTCGCCGTGCTCACTCTGGATGTGCCACGGGAACTGCGTACCGCGAAACATGTTCAGGTCAGGGTTGGTCAGCAACGTCACCTCGCTCGCTTTCAGGTGTTCGACCTTGTCGGACGTCATTTCGTACTGCAATTTGCCGTCCGGCAGGTACTGCACGCTGTGGGCGTTGAAGGCGTAATAGTCGATCGCGCTTTCATCGACCGTGACCACCGGTTTGTCGAGGAAGCGTTCCGGGCTGATGTTCCAGTAGCCGACCGCGGCGAACAGCGCCGCGATGCAACCGAACAACAGGATGTTACGAATCTTTTTGCTCAGCATAGTGGGCTCACAGGTACGCGGCGTTGGCCGCATCGAGGCGGCCCTGGGCGCGCAGGATCAATTCACAGAATTCGCGAGCGGCACCTTCGCCACCACGGGCCAGGGTGATGCCATGGGCGTGTTCACGCACGAAGCTGGCAGCGTTTGCTACCGCCATGCCCAGGCCCACGCGACGAATCACCGGCAGGTCCGGCAAATCGTCGCCCAGATAGGCGACCTGTTCATAGCTTAGGTTGAGTTGAGCCAGAAGCTCGTCGAGCACCACCAGTTTGTCTTCGCGCCCCTGGTAAACGTGTGGAATGCCGAGGTTTTTCGCTCGACGTTCGACCACCGGGGTCTTGCGGCCGCTGATGATAGCGGTCTGCACGCCGGCTGCCATCAACATCTTGATGCCTTGGCCGTCGAGGGTGTTGAACGTCTTGAATTCACTGCCGTCTTCAAGGAAGTACAGGCGCCCGTCGGTCAGCACGCCATCGACGTCGAACACCGCGAGTTTGATCTGTTTGCCGCGTTGCAGCAGGTCCGTGCTCATTACATTACTCCCGCACGCAGCAAGTCGTGCATGTTCAAGGCGCCGACCGGGCGGTCTTCGCTGTCGACCACGACCAGCGCGTTGATCTTGTGGTCTTCCATGATTTTCAGGGCTTCGGCGGCGAGCATCTCGGCGCGAGCGGTCTTGCCGTGCGCGGTCATGACCTGATCGATGGTGGCGCTGTGGATGTCGATGCTGCGGTCCAGTGTGCGGCGCAAATCACCGTCGGTGAAGATCCCGGCCAGTTTGCCATCGGCTTCCAGGATCACGGTCATGCCCAGGCCCTTGCGGGTCATTTCCATCAGCGCATCCTTGAGCAGCGTGCCGCGCTGAACCTGCGGCAGCTCCTGGCCGGCGTGCATGACGTTTTCGACTTTCAGCAACAGGCGTCGGCCCAGCGCGCCGCCGGGATGGGAAAAGGCGAAGTCTTCAGCGGTAAAGCCCCGGGCTTCCAGCAGCGCAACGGCCAGGGCATCGCCCATGACCAGCGCGGCGGTGGTCGACGAGGTCGGCGCCAGGTTCAGCGGGCAGGCTTCGTGCTCGACGTGAACGTTGAGGTTGACCTCGGCAGCCTTGGCCAGCGGCGAGTCCGGGTTGCCGGTCACGCTGATCAATTTGATCCCCAGACGTTTGATCAGGGGCAGCAGGGTGACGATTTCATTGGTGGAACCGGAGTTCGACAGCGCCAGGATGATGTCGTCGCGGGTGATCATGCCCATGTCGCCGTGGCTGGCTTCGGCCGGGTGCACGAAAAAGGCCGTGGTGCCGGTGCTGGCCAGGGTGGCGGCGATCTTGTTGCCGATGTGCCCCGATTTGCCCATGCCGACCACGACCACGCGGCCTTTGCTGTCCAGAATCATCTCGCAAGCGCGTACAAAATCTGCGTCGATATGGGGCAGCAAGCCTTGTACGGCTTCCAGTTCGAGGCGGATGGTGCGTTGTGCAGATTGAATCAGGTCGCTGGATTGGCTCATGTCAGAAATCGTATAGCCTGATGAAAAGGCGGCGATTATAGCGGTAATGATCAAAACCCTCACGCAAGTTCGTCACGCTTTGTCATTCCCGGTTACCGAATCCCCTCTGAACAAGGCTTTTTGCCTGTCAAGTTGCTGAACATGGGCCGGCGTGGGCCTTGGGCGCTTGGCCTTTGCAGTGATATAGTTCGCCGCCAGTTCGGCCTGCCCGGGGAGGTATGTGCTTTCGTCAGAGAGCCAGGCGTCCGAGTGTGAGGCTGCATCGCAAGGAGTTTAGATGAGTGCCGATAACGCCTACGCGGTCGAGCTGAAGGGACTGTCCTTCAAGCGCGGTGCGCGCAGCATTTTCAATAACGTCGATATCCGTATCCCGCGCGGCAAGGTCACCGGCATCATGGGGCCTTCCGGGTGTGGCAAGACCACGCTGTTGCGGTTGATGGGCGCACAGTTGCGGCCCACCAAGGGCGAAGTCTGGGTCAATGGCCAGAACCTGCCAAAGCTGTCGCGCAGCGATCTGTTCGATGCGCGCAAGCACATGGGCGTGCTGTTCCAGAGCGGCGCGCTGTTTACCGACCTCGACGTGTTCGAGAACGTCGCCTTCCCGCTGCGCGTTCATACCGAGCTGCCGGAAGAAATGATCCGTGACATCGTCCTGCTCAAATTGCAGGCCGTGGGGTTGCGTGGGGCCATCGACCTGATGCCCGACGAACTGTCCGGCGGCATGAAGCGCCGTGTCGCGCTGGCGCGGGCGATTGCCCTCGATCCGCAGATCCTCATGTATGACGAACCCTTTGTCGGCCAGGACCCTATCGCCATGGGCGTGTTGGTGCGCCTGATCCGCTTGCTCAACGATGCGCTGGGCATCACCAGTATCGTGGTCTCCCACGATCTGGCCGAGACCGCCAGCATCGCCGACTACATCTATGTGGTGGGCGACGGCCAGGTCTTGGGGCAGGGCACTCCCGAGGAGCTGATGAACTCGCAGGAACCGCGTATTCGTCAATTCATGACCGGCGATCCCGACGGTCCGGTCGCCTACCACTTTCCAGCGACGGATTACCGCGCAGATCTTCTGGGGAAGCGTTGATGCGCAAGATTTCACTGTTGGAACGCGTGCGTCGATTCGGCCACGGCGGCATCGATGTGCTGGCGGTGTTCGGTCGTTCGGCGATTTTCCTGTTTCATGCCTTGCTCGGTCGCGGTGGTATCGGCGGCGGCTTTGGCCTGCTGATCAAGCAACTGCATTCGGTGGGCGTGATGTCCCTGGTGATCATTGTGGTCTCCGGGGTGTTCATCGGCATGGTGCTGGCGCTGCAAGGCTTCAACATCCTGTCCAGCTACGGTTCGGAGCAGGCGGTCGGGCAGATGGTTGCGCTGACGCTGTTGCGTGAACTTGGCCCCGTGGTCACGGCATTGCTGTTCGCCGGGCGTGCAGGTTCGGCGCTGACCGCCGAGATCGGCAACATGAAGTCCACCGAACAGTTGTCCAGCCTGGAAATGATTGGGGTCGACCCGCTCAAGTACATCATTGCCCCGCGCCTGTGGGCCGGCTTCATTTCCCTGCCAGTGCTGGCGATGATTTTCAGCGTGGTGGGTATCTGGGGCGGTTCGTGGGTGGCCGTCGACTGGCTGGGTGTCTATGAAGGTTCCTACTGGTCCAACATGCAGAACAGCGTGACGTTCACGGATGATGTCCTCAACGGCATCATCAAGAGCATCGTCTTCGCCTTTGTCGTGACCTGGATCGCCGTATTCCAAGGCTATGACTGCGAGCCCACTTCCGAGGGGATCAGTCGTGCCACTACCAAAACCGTGGTGTACGCCTCTTTGGCTGTGCTCGGCCTGGACTTTATTTTGACCGCCTTGATGTTTGGAGATTTCTGATGCAAAACCGCACCCTGGAAATCGGTGTCGGCCTTTTCTTGCTGGCTGGCATCCTGGCTTTGCTGTTGCTAGCGTTGCGGGTCAGTGGCCTGTCCCCAAGTGCCACCACCGATACTTATAAACTTTATGCGTATTTCGACAATATCGCCGGTTTGACGGTCAGAGCTAAAGTGACCATGGCCGGTGTGACCATCGGCAAGGTCACGGCGATCGATCTGGACCGCGACAGTTTCACCGGTCGAGTGACGATGCAGCTGGAAAAGCGCGTAGATAACCTGCCGACTGACTCCACTGCATCTATCCTGACTGCTGGCCTGTTGGGCGAGAAGTACATTGGTATCAGCGTGGGCGGCGAAGAAAGCTTGCTCAAGGATGGTGGAACCATTCACGACACTCAGTCGTCGCTGGTGCTCGAGGACCTGATCGGTAAATTCCTGCTCAATACCGTTAGCAAAGACGCCAAATGAGGAGCTTTTGAATGATCTCTACCTTGCGACGTGGCCTGTTGGTATTACTCGCGGCCCTGCCGTTGATGGCTAACGCCGTGGCGGCGCCTTCCGCGCATGATCTTGTACAGGACACCACCACTCGGATGCTGGCCGATCTTTCGGCCAACAAAGAGAAGTACAAGCAGGATCCGCAAGACTTTTACACGGCGCTGAACACCATCGTCGGACCTGTTGTGGATGCCGAAGGCATCTCCAAAAGCATCATGACGGTCAAATACTCGCGCAAAGCCACGCCGGCGCAGATGAAGACTTTTGAAGAAAACTTCAAAAGGGGCCTGTTCCAGTTCTATGGCAACGCCTTGCTCGAGTACAACAATCAGGGCATCACCGTCGATCCAGCCAAGGATGAGTCGGGCGACCGCACCAGCGTTGGCATGACGGTCAAAGGCTCCAACGGCGCGATCTATCCCGTGTCGTACACGCTCGAGAAGATCAGTGGCGAGTGGAAACTGCGCAACGTGATCATCAACGGCATCAACATCGGCAAGCTGTTCCGCGATCAGTTCGCCGATGCGATGCAGCGCAATGGCAATGACCTGGACAAGACCATCAACGGTTGGGCCGGGGAAGTCGCCAAGGCCAAGGAAAAAACCGCCGACGCCACCGAGAAGTCTGCCCAATGAGTGTGTCGGCCATTCGCATGAGCGAAACCGGCGAGCTGCGACTGAGCGGCATGCTGGATTACCGCACCGGCCCTGGCCTGCGCAAGCAGGGGCAGGCGTTGATCAAGTCCAGCAAGGCCGCCGAACTGGTGGTTGATTGTTCGGCAGTGTTGAAGTCCAGCAGCGTAGGCTTGTCCCTGCTGCTGTGCTTCATGCGTGATGCAGAGGCGGCCGGCAAGGCGCTGAGCATCCGCGGGATGCCAGAAGACATGCGTGAAATCGCTCAGGTCAGCGAATTGACCGAGCTGTTGGCGCATCCCTAACCAGCATCTATAAAGAAGCCCCCCGTCAGAGTCCTGCTTCGCGGGGTTCGCAGGCGCGGGGCTTTTTTGTATGATGTCCGACCCGCGCGCACAGGGCGCCGATTGAGGTTGAGCATGCAGGCCGTAGAAGTGAAGAGCTTCCTTGAAGGAAAGCTGCCCGGAACGTTGGTAGAAGTTGAGGGCGAAGGCTGCAATTTCCAGCTGAACGTGATTAGCGATGAACTGGCGGCGTTGAGCCCGGTGAAGCGTCAGCAGCAGATCTATGCCCATTTGAACCCATGGATCACCGATGGCAGCATCCATGCGGTCACTATGAAATTTTTCAGCAGCGCGGCCTGGGCCGAGCGCACCTGAGCCCAAGGGCGTCGAGATTCTTATGGATAAATTGATTATTACTGGCGGCGTTCGTCTTGATGGCGAAATCCGCATCTCCGGGGCGAAGAACTCTGCCCTGCCGATTCTGGCTGCAACCCTGCTGTGCGATGGCCCGGTAACGGTTGCCAACCTGCCGCACCTGCACGACATCACCACCATGATCGAGCTGTTCGGCCGCATGGGCATTGAGCCGGTGATCGACGAGAAGCTCAGCGTCGAAATCGACCCGCGCACCATCAAGACCCTGATCGCACCGTATGAGCTGGTGAAAACCATGCGTGCATCGATCCTGGTGCTGGGCCCGATGGTTGCTCGTTTCGGTGAGGCCGAAGTCGCCCTGCCTGGCGGTTGCGCCATTGGCTCGCGTCCGGTTGACCTGCACATCCGTGGTCTCGAAGCCATGGGCGCGGTCATCGACGTCGAAGGCGGCTACATCAAGGCCAAGGCGCCAGAAGGCGGCTTGCGCGGTGCGCACTTCTTCTTCGACACCGTCAGCGTGACCGGTACCGAAAACATCATGATGGCCGCCGCTCTGGCCAAGGGCCGCAGCGTGTTGCAGAACGCCGCTCGCGAACCTGAAGTCATCGACCTGGCGAACTTCCTGATCGCCATGGGTGCCAAGATCACTGGCGCTGGCACCGACACTATCACCATCGATGGCGTTGAGCGTCTGCACCCGACCACCTACAAAGTGATGCCTGACCGTATCGAAACCGGCACCTACCTGGTGGCGGCAGCCGTGACCGGCGGTCGTGTGAAGGTCAAGGACACTGATCCGACCATCCTCGAAGCCGTTCTTGAGAAACTCAAGGAGTCGGGCGCGGAAATCACCTGCGGCGAAGACTGGATCGAGCTGAACATGCACGGCAAGCGGCCAAAAGCCGTCAATGTGCGCACTGCTCCGTATCCGGCGTTCCCGACCGACATGCAGGCGCAGTTCATCTCCCTCAACGCCATTGCCGAAGGCACCGGTGCCGTGATCGAGACGATCTTCGAAAACCGCTTCATGCACGTGTACGAACTGCACCGCATGGGCGCCAAGATCCAGGTCGAAGGCAACACCGCCATCGTCACCGGCACCGAGAAGCTCAAGGGCGCGCCAGTCATGGCCACCGACCTGCGTGCTTCGGCCAGCTTGGTGATCTCGGCACTGATTGCCGAAGGCGACACCCTGATCGATCGCATCTACCACATCGACCGTGGTTACGAGTGCATCGAAGAGAAACTGCAGATGCTCGGCGCCAAGATCCGCCGCGTACCGGGCTAGTTTCTGCTGCATGGGCATAAGGACATGCCCGTTGAATTGTTGAAGTCGAGCCGGTTTCCGGCTCGATGTGTGTCCGGCGCCGTTTGCGACCGGGCATGAGTACCTTGATAAGGACTGACGTTTCCCATGTTGACCATCGCACTGTCCAAGGGCCGCATCCTTGACGACACCCTGCCGCTTCTGGCTGAAGCGGGCATCGTGCCGACCGAGAATCCGGACAAGAGCCGCAAGCTGATCATTCCCACGACCCAGGCCGACGTGCGTCTGCTGATCGTGCGCGCCACCGATGTGCCGACCTACGTCGAGCATGGTGCCGCGGACCTGGGCGTCGCCGGTAAAGATGTGTTGATGGAATACGGTGGCCAGGGTCTGTACGAGCCTTTGGACCTGCGAATTGCCCTCTGCAAGCTGATGACCGCCGGTCGTGTCGGCGACGTCGAGCCCAAGGGCCGCCTGCGAGTGGCGACCAAGTTCGTCAACGTTGCCAAGCGTTACTACGCCGAGCAGGGCCGTCAGGTCGACATCATCAAGCTCTACGGCTCGATGGAACTGGCGCCGCTGATCGGTCTGGCGGACAAGATCATCGACGTGGTCGACACCGGCAACACCCTGCGCGCCAATGGCCTGGAACCCCAGGATTTCATTGCCGACATCAGCTCCCGGCTGATCGTCAACAAAGCTTCGATGAAAATGCAGCACGCCCGTATCCAGGCGTTGATCGACACCCTGCGCAAGGCAGTGGAGTCTCGACACCGCGGCTGATTCACCAGCGCGACGTTAAGTCGCGCCCGTCTATCCGCCTCATAGCCAGAATTCTCAGGTGCCCAAGCGGATCGGCTGCTAGCTTACGGCACCTGAGTTTTTTGCCAATCCTATGAGGCTCTCGCTATGACCGCACCGACTGCAATTCGCCGACTCAACGCTGCTGACCCGGATTTCGCGCATCATCTGGATCATCTGCTGAGCTGGGAAAGTGTGTCTGACGACTCGGTCAATCAGCGAGTGCTGGACATCATCAAAGCCGTGCGCGAGCGTGGCGATGCGGCGCTGGTGGAATTCACCCAGAAGTTCGACGGCCTGCAGGTCGCGTCCATGGCGGACCTGATCTTGCCTCGTGAGCGCCTGGAACTGGCCCTGACCCGAATCACCGTGGCGCAGCGTGAAGCGCTGGAAAAAGCCGCGTCCCGGGTACGCAGCTACCACGAGAAACAGAAACAGGATTCCTGGAGCTACACCGAAGCCGACGGCACCGTGCTGGGCCAGAAAGTTACGCCGCTGGATCGCGCCGGCCTGTATGTACCGGGCGGCAAAGCGTCTTATCCGTCCTCGGTACTGATGAACGCGATTCCGGCCAAGGTCGCCGGCGTGACCGAAGTGGTCATGGTGGTGCCGACCCCACGCGGTGAAATCAACGAGCTGGTGCTGGCCGCGGCGTGCATCGCCGGAGTTGACCGCGTTTTCACCATTGGCGGCGCGCAAGCGGTTGCCGCATTGGCTTACGGTACCGAAAGCGTGCCGAAGGTCGACAAGGTGGTTGGCCCGGGCAATATCTATGTCGCCACCGCCAAGCGCCACGTGTTCGGCCAGGTCGGCATCGACATGATCGCCGGCCCGTCGGAAATCCTCGTGGTGTGCGACGGCCAGACCGATCCGGACTGGATTGCCATGGACCTGTTCTCCCAGGCCGAGCACGACGAAGACGCCCAGGCGATTCTGGTCAGCCCGGACGCCGAGTTCCTCGACAAGGTCGCGGCTAGCATCGCCAAACTGCTGCCGACCATGGAACGTGCCGAGATCATCGAAACCTCGATCAATGGCCGTGGTGCGTTGATTAAGGTTCGCGACATGGAACAAGCCATCGAAGTGGCCAACCGTATTGCGCCGGAGCACCTGGAGTTGTCGGTCGCCGATCCGCAAGCCTGGCTGCCGCTGATCCGTCACGCCGGCGCGATCTTCATGGGCCGGCACACTTCCGAAGCCCTGGGTGATTACTGCGCAGGTCCCAACCACGTGTTGCCGACCTCCGGCACCGCGCGGTTTTCTTCGCCGCTGGGTGTGTACGACTTCCAGAAACGCTCGTCGATCATCTTCTGCTCCGAGCAGGGTGCGTCCGAACTGGGCAAGACCGCTTCCGTGCTGGCCCGTGGCGAGTCGCTGACTGCCCACGCCCGCAGCGCCGAATACCGCATCGCTGACGAGCAAAAGGGGAACTGAACATGAGTAAATTCTGGAGCCCGTTCGTCAAGGATCTGGTGCCTTACGTGCCGGGCGAGCAGCCGAAACTGGCGAAACTGGTGAAGCTCAACACCAACGAAAACCCTTACGGCCCATCGCCAAAAGCCCTGGCGGCGATGCAGACCGAACTGAACGACAATCTGCGCCTGTACCCAGACCCGAACAGCGATCTGCTGAAAAACGCCGTGGCTACGTATTACGGCGTGCGGGCCAATCAGGTGTTCCTCGGCAACGGTTCCGATGAAGTCCTGGCGCACATCTTCCACGGCTTGCTGCAACACGACAAAGCGGTGCTGTTCCCGGACATCAGCTACAGCTTCTATCCGGTGTACTGCGGTTTGTATGGCATCAAGTTCGACGCGGTGCCGCTGGACGAGCAGTTCCAGATCAGCCCGGCGGACTACGCCAGGCCGAACGGCGGGGTCATTTTCCCGAACCCGAATGCCCCGACCGGTTGCCTGCTGGCGCTGGACGCGGTGGAGCAAATCCTCAAGGCCAGCCCGGATTCGGTGGTCGTAGTGGATGAGGCTTACATCGACTTTGGCGGCGAGACGGCGATCACTTTGGTGGACCGCTATCCGAACCTGCTGGTGACTCAGACCTTGTCCAAGTCTCGCTCGCTGGCAGGTCTGCGGGTGGGCCTGGCGGTGGGGCACCCGGATTTGATCGAGGCGCTGGAGCGGATCAAGAACAGCTTCAACTCCTATCCGCTGGATCGCCTGGCGAATGTCGGGGCAGCGGCGGCGTTCGAGGATCGCGAGTACTTCGACAAGACCTGCCAGTTGGTCATCGAGCATCGTGAGTGGGTGGTTGCGCAACTCGAAGCGAAGGGCTTTGAGGTGTTGCCATCGGCGGCGAATTTCATTTTTGCGCGTCATCCAAAGCACGATGCGGCCGGGCTGGCAGCGAAGTTGCGCGAGCAAGGCGTGATCGTCCGGCACTTCAAGCAGGAGCGGATTGCGCAGTTCTTGCGGATATCGATTGGTACGCCGGAACAGAATCAGGCACTGATCGACGGCCTCGGCGACCTCTGATCCAGCGCTGATCCCGTCGGAGCGAGGCTTGCCCGCGAAGAGTGATGACACGGTTTACCTGTTACACCGAGTTATCGTTCTTCGCGGGCAAGTCGGACCGCCGCACCGCACGCTCCTACAAGGTTTTCTGGGTTACTCGTGATGCGGTTCACCGAGGAACGTCAGCGAACTGAACACCCCGCGCGTCGCGACATCCGGATTGTCCTTCAACACAATCTCCATCTGCGCCGAAATCACATTCAACCCTTCATTGCGCACCACCACCTGCGCGCGTCCATCCTTATCCGTCTCGGTGCTCAACGTATTCGGCGCACTGCGATAGTCACCCGTCAACTTCACCCCCGCCGCCGGTTTCCCATCCAGTAGCACCCGCACTGGCAGCGACTTGCCCGGTCCGACCGTCAGCGGATCAACCTCCGGCAGAATCAGCAGTTTCATCTGATCAAGCTTCGGCAACTTCGCTCCTGGTTGATAAATCGCCAGGCTGTATTTGAAGGTCTGCGTCGACTCGATGGCCCCTGGCACTTTGCTGCGTCCTTCGTTGATCCATTTTTTATCCGCCGTCTGCGACCACATGCCGTTGTCCAGCGCCACCGCCATCACGGCGGGCGGCTTCAACGGTTGCAGACGTGCGTGATCGGCCAGGCGCTGTACGGTCACCGGGATCAGTTTGCCGTTGACGTCATAGGCCCAGGCGCCGCTGATTTTTTGTGCCTTGAAGGCATTGTCTTCGGCGCCGTGGCCGTAAATCACTTCGATGTTGCCGCGACGTTGTTCGGTCCAGAGACCATGGGCCGACACCTGGCCGGTAAACAACAGGCCGAGCAGCAGGCTGAGCAGTGCGGGTTTGAGGTGTTGCATGGGAACTTCCTTTTACAGATTGAGTGTGAGGCTGACGGTGAAATTGCGCGGCTCGCCGGGGTTGACCCAGTAATTGCTGTACGAGCGCTCGTAGTATTTCTCGTCGAAAAGGTTGTTCAGGTTCAGGCCGACAGTGACGTTTTCGCTGGCCTTGTAATGGGCCAGCAGGTCGACGGTGTGGTAAGCCGGCAGCTCGAAATCGCTGCCGGATTCGCCTGAGCGATCGCCGACGTAAGTGAACGCCGCGCCGACGTCGGAACCGCGCAAACGGCCATCCTGAAACTCATAAACGCCCAGCAGACTGCCACTGCGCTTGGCGACGCCGAGGATTCGGCTGCCGGTGGGAATTACCTTGTCGCCCTCGGTGACCTCGGCGTCGATGTAGGCGAAGGCACCGATCACCCGCACGGCGTCGGTCACTTGCCCGGTGACTTGCAGGTCAAATCCCTGGCTGCGGGCCTTGCCCATGGAGCGGCTGGTGTCTGTGCCCGGGTCGAGCGCCAGGACGTTTTCTTTTTCGATATGGAAGGCGGCAAGGGTGGTGCTCAAACGGTCGTCGAACAGCTCGCTCTTGATCCCGACTTCGTAACCGACGCCTTCTTCCGGATCGAAGGATTGGCCGCCAGCGTCCAGGCCGTTGTTCGGTTTGAACGAGGTGGAGGCGTTGGCGAACAGCCCGACTTCGGGTGTCAGCTGATAAAGCAGACCCGCCCGTTGGGTGAAGGCGTCGTGACTCTGGCGGCTGGTGGCGCCGCGGCTGTGATCGTCGATGCTTTGCTCGAAGTGTTCGAAGCGTACACCGAGCATGCCGCGCAGTTTGTCGGTGAAGACAATCTGGTCCTGCAGGTTCAGCGCCCGGCTTTCGACGTGTTCAAAAAGGTCGGTGCCGGAGCGCTTGCCGTTGGGTTTTGGCTGACCGTAGACGGGGTGATAAATGTCGATGGCGTAAGGACCGCCGGCAATGGTCGTGACCCGTTCGTTCTTGCGGAAGTTTTCATACTCGCTGCCAATCAGCAGTTCGTGCTGCCAACTACCGAGGTCGAACAGACCGCGCAATTCGAGTTGGGTGATGCTGTCGTGCCAGTTTGTGTCGCGCTCGCGATAACGCCGATTCACTGTGTGGCCGTCGGCATTCAGCGGGCGACTTTCGGAAGCGTAGCCCCAGAGTTTGCCTTCCTTGTAATGGCTGGCCAGGCGCAGCTTCCAGCTGTCATTGAGATGATGTTCGAGCGAGGCTTGCAGCAGATTGTTGTGGTTGTCGATGTTGCCGTCATTGGGTTCGCCAAGGAACGTCGAACGGGAAACGCCACTCCATTTGTTGTTCGGCGCGACGATGCCGCGATCGAACGTGGAGCTGTGACGGACGAATTCGCTTTCCACCAAGAGGCTGGTGTCCGGGTTCAGTTGCCAACTGAAGGAGGGGGCGACAAACACTCGTTGGCTGTCGACGTGATCGCGGAAGCTGTGATTGTCCTCGACGGCCAGGTTGATTCGCGACAGCACGTTGGCGTCGTTATCCAGCGGCGTGTTGACGTCGAGCGCCGTGCGATAGCGATCCCAACTGCCGGCGCTGGTTTGCAGGGTGGTGAGCGCTTCGGGCTGGGGTTTCTTGGTGACGATGTTTACCGTGCCGCCTGGATCGCCGCGCCCGTAGAGACTGGCGGCGGGTCCTTTGAGCACTTCGATGCGCTCGATGTTGGCGACGTCCGGGGTGCTCGGATAGCCCCGGTTGGCGCTGAAACCGTCCTTGTAGAATTCTGATGTGGTGAAGCCACGCACGCTGTATTCGTAAAGCGTCAGGCCGCCGAAGTTGTTTTGCTTCGACACGCCGCCGGCAAAATCCAGGGCGCGCTCGACACTGGTGCTGCCCAGGTCATTGAGCACACTGACGGGAATCACGCTGATGGATTGCGGGATGTCGCGGATCGCGGTATCGGTTTTGGTCGCGCTGGAAGACCGCGTGGCGCGGTAGCCCCGGACCGGGCCGGTGGGCGATTCGTAGTCGGAGGTGACGCTGATGGCGTCCAGTTCGAGGGTGCCGGGCTCTTCGGCGAAGACCGGCTCCCCCAGCAGGCCGAGGGCAAGACTTGCCACAGAAGCCATTGTTCGAGACGACATGTTATGTTGTTCCAATTGAGATACTGAAACAATATAACATGCCTAATGAGAATGTCTGCTGTTAGCCCGAGATCCTCGGGCTGGCGTCAGTTTTCTTCTTTCTCTTTAACCGGCGCCGGTGGCGGACGCAGGCCGATCTCAGCCGTGAGCTTCAGCTCTTTGCCGTTGCGCATCACCTGAATGGTGACCTTGTCAGTCGGTTTGATCCGCGCCACCTGGTTCATCGAACGACGTCCATCGCCAGCCGGTTCGCCGTCGATGCTGAGGATCACGTCCCCCAGTTGCAGGCCGGCCTTCTGCGCCGGACCGTCACGGAAAATCCCTGCGACCACAATGCCCGGGCGGCCCGACAGACCAAACGACTCCGCCAGTTCCTGGGTCAACGGCTGCACTTCAATCCCCAGCCAACCGCGAATCACCTGCCCGTGTTCGATGATCGACTTCATCACTTCCATGGCCAGTTTGACCGGGATCGCAAAACCGATGCCTTGCGAGCCGCCGGACTTGGAAAAGATCGCCGTGTTGATGCCGGTCAGGTTGCCGTTGGCATCCACCAGCGCACCGCCGGAGTTGCCGGGGTTGATCGCGGCGTCGGTCTGGATGAAATCTTCGTAGTTGTTCAGGCCCAACTGGTTACGACCGGTGGCGCTGATGATGCCCATGGTCACGGTCTGGCCGACGCCGAACGGGTTGCCGATGGCCAGCGCGACGTCACCGATGCGGATGTTGTCGGAGCGACCGACGGTGATCGACGGCAGGTTTTTCAGGTCGATTTTCAGCACCGCGAGGTCGGTTTCCGGGTCGCTGCCGATGACGCGGGCCAGGGTTTCGCGACCGTCCTTGAGCGCGACCACAATCTGGTCGGCACCGCTGGTGACGTGGTTGTTGGTCAGCAAATAACCTTCCGGGCTCATGATCACGCCCGAACCCAGGCTCGACTCCATGCGCTTCTGCTTGGGCGAGTTGTCGCCGAAGAAGCGGCGGAACTGCGGGTCTTCGAACAAGGGATGGTTCGGTTTGTTGATGACTTTGGTGGTGTAAAGGTTCACCACCGACGGCGCGGCGGTGGTGACCGCGTCGGCATAGGACACCGGACCTTGCTGCATCGTGGTGGTTTGCGGGGCTTGCTGCAGGTTGACGTCGAGGCTCGGAAGCCCGACCCACTGCGGGTAACGCTGGATGATCAACAGAGCGATAAGCACGCCGGCCAACAGCGGCCAGCCGGAAAAACGCAGCGCCTTGAGCATTAAGCACGTCCTGAGAGGTTGCAGGCGGTATGAGACCGCCCATAATGTCGCGCATTATACGAGGCGCAGCTCGCCTCTGAACGGGATATTTAGGAGTCTTTTATGGCCGTCGCCTTGAGCACCCTGGTCGAAGAAGCCGACCGTTACCTGAACAGTGCCAGGATTGCCGATTACTGCCCCAACGGCTTGCAGGTCGAAGGTCGGCCGCAGGTGATGCGCATCGTCAGCGGCGTCACGGCAAGCCAGGCGTTGCTGGACGCCGCGGTCGAAGCCCAGGCTGATCTGGTACTGGTGCATCACGGCTATTTCTGGAAAGGCGAGAATCCGTGCATCACCGGTATGAAGCAGCGTAGGTTGAAAACCCTGCTCAAGCACGACATCAGCTTGCTGTCCTATCACTTGCCGCTGGATCTGCACCCGGACGTCGGCAACAACGTGCAGCTGGCGCGTCAGCTCGACATCACGGTCGAAGGCCCGCTGGATCCGGACAACCTCAAAGTGGTCGGGCTGGTCGGCTCGTTGAGCGAACCGATGACGCCCCGTGATTTCGCCCGTCGCGTGCAGGAAGTCATGGGCCGCGAGCCGTTACTGATCGAAGGCAGCGAGATGATCCGCCGCGTTGGCTGGTGCACCGGTGGCGGCCAGGGTTATATCGATCAGGCCGTGTTGGCCGGGGTCGATCTGTACCTCAGCGGCGAGGCCTCGGAGCAGACCTTCCACAGCGCCCGGGAAAACGACATCAGCTTCATCGCCGCCGGCCACCACGCCACCGAGCGCTATGGCGTGCAGGCATTGGGTGATTACCTGGCCCGCCGGTTTGCCCTTGAGCACATCTTTATCGATTGCCCGAATCCGATCTGATTAACACTGCAAACCAAATGTGGGGGCGGCGGTGCGACGATTCGACTTGCTCGCGAAGGCGTACTGACATTCAACATTGATGTCGACTGATCCACCGCTTTCGCGAGCAAGCCCGCTCCCACAGGGTCTTCGGTGCCCAAACGCGGGGGTATATTCATATGCCCTTTCGATCTAGCTGGCGTCCTGATTAGAAGAGGTCGCTGTGCTAGGATTCCCCGCTCGAACACGGCCCGCTGGCCGTCCATAAGATCGTTTTCGTGAGTAGCCATGGTCGACAAACTGACGCATCTGAAACAGCTGGAGGCCGAAAGCATCCACATCATCCGCGAGGTCGCCGCCGAGTTCGATAACCCGGTGATGCTGTACTCCGTCGGTAAAGACTCCGCCGTGATGCTGCACCTTGCGCGCAAGGCATTCTTCCCGGGCAAACTGCCGTTCCCGGTGATGCACGTCGACACCCGGTGGAAGTTCAAGGAGATGTACGCGTTCCGCGACCGCATGGTCGAAGAACTCGGCCTGGACCTGCTGGTGCACGTGAACCCCGATGGCGTCGCGCAGGGCATCAACCCGCTGACCCACGGCAGTGCCAAGCACACCGACATCATGAAAACCGAAGGTTTGAAACAAGCCCTCGACAAGTACGGCTTCGACGCCGCTTTCGGTGGCGCTCGCCGCGACGAAGAGAAGTCCCGCGCCAAAGAGCGCGTGTATTCCTTCCGCGACACCAAGCACCGCTGGGACCCGAAAAACCAGCGCCCGGAACTGTGGAACGTCTACAACGGCAACGTCAACAAGGGCGAATCCATTCGTGTGTTCCCGTTGTCGAACTGGACCGAACTGGACATCTGGCAGTACATCTACCTCGAAGGCATCCCGATTGTGCCGCTGTATTTCGCCGCCGAACGCGACGTCATCGAGATGAATGGCACCTGGATCATGATCGACGACGAACGCCTGCTCAATCACCTGAGCGACGAAGACAAGGCGCGCATCGTCAAGAAGAAAGTCCGTTTCCGCACACTGGGTGACTACCCGCTGACCGGTGCGGTCGAGTCCGAGGCCACCAGCCTGACCGACATCATTCAGGAAATGCTCCTGACGCGAACTTCCGAACGCCAGGGCCGGGTCATCGACCACGATGGCGCAGGCTCGATGGAAGAAAAGAAACGTCAGGGTTATTTCTAAGGGGTTGTCATGTCGCACGCATCTGATTTGATCAGCGAGGACATCCTCGCCTATTTGGGCCAGCACGAACGCAAGGAAATGCTGCGCTTTCTGACCTGTGGCAACGTCGACGACGGCAAGAGCACCCTGATCGGGCGCCTGCTGCACGACTCCAAGATGATCTACGAAGATCACCTGGAAGCCATCACCCGCGACTCGAAAAAAGTCGGCACCACCGGCGACGATATCGACCTGGCATTGCTGGTCGACGGCCTGCAGGCCGAACGGGAGCAGGGCATCACCATTGATGTCGCGTACCGTTATTTCTCCACCGCCAAACGCAAATTCATCATCGCCGACACCCCGGGCCATGAGCAGTACACCCGCAACATGGCCACCGGTGCGTCCACCTGTGACCTGGCGATTATCCTGATCGACGCCCGCTACGGCGTGCAGACCCAGACCCGTCGTCACAGCTTCATTGCCTCGTTGCTGGGCATCAAGCACATCGTGGTGGCCGTCAACAAGATGGACATCAATGGCTTTGACCAAAGCGTGTTCGAGTCGATCAAGGCCGATTACCTGAAGTTCGCCGAAGGCATCGCGTTCAAACCGACCACCATGGCCTTCGTGCCGATGTCGGCCTTGAAAGGCGACAACGTGGTGAACAAGTCCGAGCGCTCGCCGTGGTACACCGGCCAGTCGCTGATGGAGATTCTCGAGACCGTCGAGATCGCCAACGACCGCAACTACACCGACCTGCGTTTCCCGGTTCAGTACGTCAATCGTCCGAACCTGAACTTCCGTGGTTTCGCCGGCACCCTGGCCAGCGGCGTCGTGCACAAGGGCGACGAAGTCGTTGTGCTGCCGTCGGGCAAGAGCAGCCGCGTAAAATCCATCGTCACTTTCGAAGGCGAGCTGGAGCATGCCGGTCCGGGTCAGGCTGTCACGCTGACCATGGAAGACGAGATCGACATCTCCCGCGGCGACTTGCTGGTGCACGCCGACAACCTGCCGCAAGTGACCGACGCCTTCGACGCCATGCTGGTGTGGATGGCCGAAGAGCCGATGCTGCCGGGCAAGAAGTACGACATCAAGCGCGCCACGAGTTACGTGCCGGGTTCGATCACCAGCATCGTCAATCGTGTTGACGTGAACACCCTGGAAGAAGGTCCGGCCAGCTCGTTGAACCTGAACGAGATCGGCCGGGTCAAGGTCAGCCTCGACGCCGCGATCGCGCTGGACGGTTACGCCAGCAACCGCACCACCGGCTCGTTCATCGTCATCGATCGGTTGACCAACGGCACCGTTGCCGCCGGCATGATCATCGCTCAGCCGTTGGCGCATGGCAGCAGCACGCACCACGGCAAACTGGCGCACGTGGCCACCGAAGAACGCGCCCAGCGTTTTGGTCAGCAACCGGCCACCGTGTTGTTCAGCGGTTTGTCGGGCGCGGGCAAAAGCACCCTGGCTTATGCGGTTGAACGCAAACTGTTCGACTTGGGTCGTGCGGTGTTTGTCCTCGATGGCCAGAACCTGCGTCACGACCTGAACAAAGGTCTGCCGCAGGATCGCGCCGGGCGTACCGAGAACTGGCGTCGTGCCGCGCACGTTGCGCGTCAGTTCAACGAAGCCGGTCTGTTGACCCTGGCGGCCTTCGTGGCGCCGAGTGCCGAAGGTCGCGAGCAGGCCCGGGAACTGATCGGCAAGGAACGTCTGCTGACGGTCTACGTCCAGGCCTCGCCGACAGTCTGTGCCGAGCGTGATCCGCAAGGCCTGTACGCGGCGGCCGGGGACAACATCCCGGGCGATTCCTTCCCGTATGACGTGCCGCTGGACGCCGACCTCGTGGTCGACACCCAGTCGCTGTCGCTGGAAGAAAGCGTCAAGCAAGTGCTGGATCTGCTGCGCAAGCGTGGCGCGATCTAAGCGTTAGCCGTTAACAAAAAACCCGCCGATGAGTGATCATCGGCGGGTTTTTTTTTGCTCAACTCGGTCAACTGTGGGAGCTAGCCTGCTAGCGATTGCGGTGAATCAGGCAATAAATCTGCTGAATGTCAACCCGCTATCGCCAGCAGGCTGGCTCCCACAGTAGGTCAGCGTTTGTCTGGGAATTCCCGATGCATCTGCGCAAGCAACGCATCCTTGTCTTCCCACAGCTGATTGATCCAGCCCTGAAATTGCAGTCGATACTCGCCATCCTGGTCGTAATTCTTGCCAATGAACTGCGGCGGAATCTTCAGCTCCTGAAAATGCACCACTACATCCTTCACATTCCCGCACAGCAGATCCCAGTAGCCGGGACGCCCCGCCGGGTAGTGAATGGTCACGTTGACGATCGACTCAAGTTGTTCGCCCATCGCATCCAGCACAAACGCAATGCCGCCAGCTTTGGGCTTGAGCAGATACTTGAACGGTGATTTCTGCTGCGCATGCTTGCCTTCAGTAAAGCGCGTGCCTTCGACGAAATTGAAAATCCCCACCGGGTTATTGCGGAACTTGTCGCAGGTCTTACGGGTGGTTTCCAGGTCCTTGCCTTTCTTCTCCGGGTACTTTTCCAGATAGGCCTTGGAGTAGCGTTTCATGAAAGGAAAGCCAAGCGTCCACCAGGCCAGGCCAATCACCGGCACCCAGATCAGTTCCTGTTTGAGGAAGAACTTCAGCGGCTGGATGCGACGGTTGAGCACGTACTGCAACACCATGATGTCGACCCAGCTCTGGTGGTTGCTGGTGATCAGGTACGAGTGCTTATAATCCAGCCCTTGCAGGCCGCTGAGGTGCCAGCGGGTGCGGCAGACCAGGTTCATCCAGGCCTTGTTGTTGCTGATCCAGGCTTCATGGGTATGGCTCATCAACCAGAGCGTGAAACGCTGGGTGAGGGCAAAGGGCAACACCTTGAAGATCGCCACGCAGAACAGAAACGAGCACAGCAAAATGGTATTCAACGCCAGCAACAACGATGCAATCACGCCGCGCACGGCGGCAGGTAGAAAGGCCAGCATTTAAAGATCCATAGGTCGGTTGGCAGCTTGAATCGCGGTCAGCGCGATGGTGTACACGATGTCATCGACTTGCGCGCCGCGCGGCAGGTCGTTTACCGGTTTGCGCAGGCCTTGCAGCATCGGTCCGAGGCTGACGCAATCGGCACTGCGCTGCACGGCTTTGTGCGTGGTGTTGCCGGTGTTCAGGTCGGGGAACACGAAGACCGTGGCGCGACCGGCGACCTGGCTGTTTGGCGCCAGTTGCCGGGCGACGGTTTCGTTGGCAGCGGCGTCGTACTGCAACGGGCCGTCGATCAGCAGCGAGTTCTGCTGTTCGTGGGCGAGCAGCGTCGCTTCGCGAACCTTCTCGACTTCTTCGCCGCTGGCCGATTCACCGCTGGAGTAGCTGATCATCGCCACACGCGGGGTGATGCCGAATGCGGCTGCCGAGTCGGCACTTTGCAGAGCGATCTCGGCCAGTTCGCTGGCGCTTGGGTGCGGGTTCATCACGCAGTCGCCGTAGACCAGCACTTCTTCGGGAAACAACATGAAGAACACCGACGACACCAGCGTGCAGCCCGGCGCCGTTTTGATCAGCTGCAGGGCCGGGCGGATGGTGTTGGCGGTGGAGTGAATGACCCCGGAGACGAGGCCGTCGACTTCATCCAGCGCCAGCATCATGGTGCCGATCACCACGGTGTCTTCCAGTTGTTGCTCGGCCATCGGGGCGTTGAGGCTTTTGCTTTTTCGCAGCGCAACCATCGGCTCGACGTAGCGCTCGCGAATCAGGTCCGGGTCAAGGATCTCCAGCCCCGGCGGCAGCTCGATGCCTTGGGCGCGGGCGACGGCCTCGACGTCTTCCGGTTTCGCCAGCAACACGCAGCGAGCGATGCCGCGCGCCTGACAGATCGCCGCCGCTTGCACGGTCAGCGGCTCGCTGCCTTCAGGCAGGACGATGCGCTTGTTGGCGGCCTGGGCGCGCTGGATCAATTGATAGCGGAACACCGCGGGCGACAGGCGCATTTCACGGGGTGTGCCGCAACGCTGGTGCAGCCAGTTGGCATCCAGATGACTGGCGACGAAGTCGGTGATGATCTCCGCGCGCTCGCGGTCGTCGATCGGGATTTCCTTGTTCAGACCGTTCAACTGGTTAGCGGTGTCGTAGGAGCCGGTGCTCACCGACAACACCGGCAACCCCGCCTGCAACGCGCCTCGGCACAGGTCCATGATGCGCGGGTCGGGCAGGGTGTCGCTGGTCAGCAACAGGCCGGCCAGGGGCACGCCGTTCATGGCCGCGAGGCTGACGGCGAGGATGATGTCGTCGCGATCGCCGGGGGTCACCACCAGCACGCCGGGCTTGAGCAGCTCCACGGTGTTGCGCATGGTGCGGGCGCAGATGATGATTTTGGTCATGCGCCGGGTTTCGTAATCGCCGGCATTGAGAATCTGCGCGCCCATCAGATCAGCGACGTCGCGGGTGCGCGGCGCGTTCAATTCCGGCTGGAATGGAATGCAGCCGAGCAAGCGGAAGTCACCGCTGCGCAGCAACGGCGAATGCTCCTTCAAGCGCGAAGCGAAGGCCTCCATGCTTTCATCGGTCTTGACCTTATTGAGGATCACGCCGAGGACTTTCGGGTCTTTCGGACCACCGAACAATTGCGCCTGCAATTCCACCCGGCCAGACAGTTCGGTCAGCACTTCGTTTTCCGGCGCCGAGACCAGGATCACTTCGGCGTCGAGGCTTTTCGCCAAATGCAGATTGACCCGCGCGGCGTAACTGGCGCTGCGGGTCGGGACCATGCCTTCGACGATCAGCACATCTTTGCCGACGGCCGCTTGCTGATAAAGAGTGATGATTTCTTCGAGCAGCTCATCCAGCTGACCGTCGCCGAGCATGCGCTCGACGTGTGCCAGACCGAGCGGCTGCGGCGGTTTCAAACCGTGAGTGCGGGCCACCAGTTCAGTGGACCGTTCAGGCCCGGTGTCACCCGGATGCGGCTGGGCAATCGGTTTGAAAAAGCCGACTTTAAGGCCGGCGCGCTCAAGGGTGCGCACCAGCCCGAGGCTGATGGAGGTCAGACCCACACCAAAATCGGTGGGCGCGATAAAAAAAGTTTGCATGCGGATTCTCTAAGGGTGCATGGCAATGGCGATCATCTATGTCTGACGATCTACCGAAATTCAGTCGCCAAGGTTATCGCTAACCGAGCCTTGTGCGCACCAAC
The DNA here is from genome assembly GCF_059695905.1 of Pseudomonas sp. LBUM1663. Classification (NCBI taxonomy): domain Bacteria; kingdom Pseudomonadati; phylum Pseudomonadota; class Gammaproteobacteria; order Pseudomonadales; family Pseudomonadaceae; genus Pseudomonas; species Pseudomonas sp. LBUM1663. Next base: position 1,023,618 of record NZ_CP166792.1, read on the forward strand.
CGCAATCAAAGGGCTGGCCTATTTTTTCAATACGTTGCGCGGGGTCCAGGACCCAGGCGCGCGATTGCCACGGTGGCTGGTGGCGCAGGTGCTGGGTGTGGCCGCAGGAAAGCTCGGCCACCCAATGCCCGTCCTCATCCTGATGGAAACCGGTGACCGTCGAGTCTTTCGCCGCGATCCGTCTGTCCGGGTTGTGTTCGCTTTCGGACGATTGCTTCGCTAAACTTGGCCTTTCTTCATTCTTATGCAAAAGGTCTCGCCCCATGCTGATCGCCGCCAATAAGGCTGTCTCCATCGACTATACCCTGACCAACGACGCTGGTGAGGTCATCGACAGCTCCGCCGGCGGCGCGCCGCTGGTCTACCTGCAAGGCGCAGGTAACATCATCCCGGGCCTGGAAAAGGCGCTGGAAGGCAAAGCAGTCGGCGACGAGCTGACCGTAGCCGTTGAACCTGAAGATGCCTACGGCGAATACGCTGCCGAACTGGTCAGCACCCTGAGCCGCAGCATGTTCGAAGGCGTCGACGAACTGGAAGTGGGCATGCAGTTCCACGCTTCCGCGCCGGACGGCCAGATGCAGATCGTCACCATCCGCGATCTGGACGGCGACGACGTTACTGTCGACGGCAACCACCCGTTGGCCGGTCAGCGCCTGAATTTCCAGGTCAAGATCATCGACATCCGTGACGCCAGCCAGGAAGAAGTCGCTCATGGTCACGTCCATGGCGAAGGTGGCCATCACCACTGATTTTCTGCGCTAAGCTCAGAGAACTGGAGAGGCGCCCGAGGGCGCCTTTTTAGTCCGCGGCTGTCCCTGGCGACAACGCCAAGTGGCTGTTTCGAGTAGAACACGGGAATCTGGAGTTCGTCATGAGTGCTTTTCACGACCTTAAATTGACAGCCCTGGATGGACAGGAGCTACCGCTGGCGCCCTTTAAAGGGAACGTCGTGCTGGTGGTCAACGTCGCCTCCAAATGTGGCTTGACCCCACAGTACGCGGCACTGGAAAACCTTTACCAGAAATACAAAGGCCAGGGTTTCAGTGTGCTGGGCTTGCCGTGCAACCAGTTTGCCGGGCAGGAACCGGGCACCGAGCAAGAGATCCAGGAATTCTGCAGCCTCAACTATGGCGTGACATTTCCGTTGTCCAGCAAGCTGGAAGTCAACGGTCATGATCGTCATCAGCTGTACCGTCTGTTGGCGGGCGAGGGCGCGGAGTTTCCGGGGGACATCACCTGGAACTTCGAAAAATTCCTGCTGGGCAAGGACGGCCGTGTGTTGGCGCGGTTCTCGCCGCGCACAGCGCCGGATGATCCGACGGTCATCCATGCGATTGAAAAAGCGCTGAGCTAACCCCCTCTGTAGGAGCGAGGCTTGCCCGCGAAGGCGTCATGTCATTCAACATTGATATCGACTGACCTGACACCTTCGCGAGCAAGCTACGCTCCTGCTGTCTTTTGACCCTTAATCACCCAAATCAATAGTGCTGTTCAAAGCTTGCGGCTCTCCATATTATCGCCGTCATAAAGTCTTTTCACGTGGAGCGTCCCATGCCAGTCAAAGCCCTGTTTAAACCGTTCCACCTCGGCACCCTCGAACTGCCGACCCGCGTCGTCATGGCGCCGATGACCCGCTCGTTTTCGCCGGGCGGCGTGCCTAACTCCAAAGTGATCGAGTACTACCGTCGCCGCGCCGCCGCAGGCGTTGGCCTGATTATCACTGAAGGCACCACCGTCGGGCACAAGGCTTCCAACGGCTACCCGAACGTGCCGCATTTCTACGGTGAAGCCGCGCTGGCGGGCTGGAAGAAAGTGGTCGACGCGGTCCACGCCGAGGGCGGCAAGATCGTTCCGCAGTTGTGGCATGTGGGCAGCGTGCGCCGCATCGGCACCGAGCCGGATGCCAGCGTTCCGGGTTACGGTCCGTCGGAGAAATTGAAGGACGGTCAGGTCGTGGTTCACGGCATGACTCAACAAGATATCCAGGATGTGATCGCCGCGTTCGCCCAGGCGGCTAAAGACGCCCAAAGCATCGGCATGGACGGTGTGGAAATCCACGGCGCCCACGGCTACCTCGTGGACCAATTCTTCTGGGAAGGCAGCAACCAGCGCACCGATGAATACGGCGGCAGCCTGGCCAACCGTTCGCGTTTCGCCATCGAATTGATTCAGGCTGTGCGTGCAGCCGTCGGCGAAGGCTTCCCGATCATCTTCCGTTTCTCGCAGTGGAAGCAGCAGGATTACACCGCGCGCCTGGTGCAAACACCGGAGGCGCTGGGGGAGTTCCTCAAGCCGCTGTCCGACGCCGGCGTGGACATTTTCCACTGTTCGACGCGCCGTTTCTGGGAGCCGGAGTTCGACGGTTCCGAGCTGAACCTGGCCGGCTGGGCGCGCAAGCTGACGGGCAAGCCGACCATCACCGTGGGCAGCGTTGGCCTGGATGGCGAGTTCCTGCAGTTCATGGTCAACACCGACAAGATCGCGCAGCCGGCCAGCCTGGAGAAACTGCTGGAGCGCTTGAACAACGATGAGTTCGATCTGGTGGCGGTAGGGCGTGCGCTGCTGGTCGACCCGGACTGGGCGCAGAAAGTGCGTGATGGTCGTGAGGAAGACATCCTGCCGTTCAGCCGTGAGGCGTTGATGACGCTGGTTTAAGCGGCGACTGGCAAGGCTCATCGCCAGCAGGCTGACTCCCACACGGGTTCTGCGGTATACACGGAACCTGTGGGAGCCAGCCTGCTGGCGATGACTGACTCAATGTCACCCTAGGCTCGGGGCAAGGTTGGTGCATTCGGCACCACCTGTTCCCTGACACAAGCCCCCCGCAATTGCCCCTCAAACTGCTCGATAATCGCCGCCCATCCCTGACGACTTGCATGTTGGCGCGCATTGAGCCGCACACAACGCAAGGTTTCGCGCTCCTCCAACAACCACGTCGCGGCATCGCAGAACGCCTCTTCGTCCCCCGGCATCGCCAACACGCCGTTGTAGCCATGGCGAATGTGCTGAGCCGCGGCAGCCTGATCGTAAGCCACCACGCCCAACCCCGAGGCCAGCGCTTCAAGCACCACATTGCCGAAGGTTTCGGTCAGGCTCGGAAATAGAAATACATCCGCTGACGCATAGTGACTGGCCAACGCTTCGCCTCGTTGTGAGCCGCAGAAAATCGCTTCAGGCAGTTCCTTCTCCAAAAAACCTCGCTGCGGCCCGTCGCCGACCACGATCAATTTCAGTTTGCGCTGTGGATAAGTGGTTTTCAGCGCGTCGAAGCAGCGCTTGAGCAAGCCTAGATTTTTCTCCTGCGCCAGGCGTCCTACGTGGATGACCGCAATGTCCTTCTCGGCGAGCCCCCACTGTTCGCGTAAGGATTGCAGGCGTTTCACCGGATGAAACAATTGGCTGTCGACCCCTCGGGACAACAGCACAAGACGTTCGAAATGACGCCGCTCCAGTTCCAGTCGCTGGCTGGTGCTCGGCACCAGAGTCAACGTAGAACGATTGTGAAACCAGCGCAGGTAATGAGTCAGCAAGCGCGACAGCAAGCCGAGCCCGTACTGATTGGAATACTGCTGGAAATTGGTGTGAAAGCCGCTGACCACTGAAATCCCCAAACGCCGCGCCGCCCGCAACGCCGACAATCCCAGTGGCCCTTCCGTGGCGATGTAGAGCACGTCCGGGCGATGGCGTTTCCAGCGCCGCAGCAGCTTGTGCATCGACGACTGACCCCATTGCAAACCCGGATAGCCCGGCAACGGCCAGCCGCGACACAGCAACAACTCATCGCTACTGGCCGCTAACTGATCGCAGCTTTGACGTGGCCGCACCAGTTCGACCTGATGCCCGCGCGCGCGCAAGCCATCGCACAAGCGGCCGAGGGTATTGGCCACGCCGTTGATTTCCGGTGGGAAGGTTTCGGTGATCAGGGTGATATGCAGAGCTGTCGTCATGACCCCAGTGTCGGCTGGGGGCATGTCGTCATTGTGGCGTTTCGATGATGGATTTGTGACGGTGTCAGCGTTGGGTGACCAGATTCTCTGCGCCGCGCTCACGCACCCAGAACAGGGTCGCTCCGGCCACGGCTGCCGGCATCATCAGGATGTTGACCACCGGAATCAGCAACACCAGATACACGATCCCGCCAAAACTCATGCTCTGCCAGCGCTTCTGGCGCAGCCAGGCGAGCATTTCGTTCCAGCCGAGTTTGTGGTTGTCCGCCGGGTAGTCGATGTACTGGATCGCCATCATCCACACCCCGAACAGCAGCCACAGCGGCGCGGCGATAATGTTCACCACGGGAATGAACGAGAGAATGAACAACCCGATTGCCCGCGGCAGGAAGTAGCCGAGTTTGCGCATTTCACGGGACAGGGTGCGCGGGATCATGGCGATCAGTTCGCCCCAACTGAACGCCGGGAAGTCATCGGTGCCCCTTACCACCACTTCGACCTTCTCCGCCAGGAAGCCGTTGAACGGCGCGGCGATGACGTTGGCGAGCATGGTGAAGGTGAAAAACACCATCAGAACCACCAGCACGACAAAAATCGGCCAGAGGACGTAATTGAGAAAACTCAGCCAGTCGGGCAGGGATGGCATCAGCGTATCGACCCACAGGCTGAATTGATGGCTGGCCAGGTAGATCAATCCGACGAACAGCACGAGGTTGATCGCCAGGGGCAACAACACGAACAAACGCAGGCTGGGGCTCAAGACCAGCTTGAGGCCTTCGCGCAGGTATTGCGGGCCGGACAGAACAGGGGCGGGCATAACGTGCTCCGAGCAGAGGGGGAAACGCGCCGACCTTACCGGCTTTGCCTGACAGGCGAAAGCGCGGTCGAAGCATCGACATCAACTGTAACAAAGGCGTCTCTATATTCAGTGTGACGGGATAGAGACCACCTATGAGCTGGATTGTTAAACCGTATTTCCTTAATCTTCGCCCCCTCGATACGCTGCACCCATTCTTTTTACAGGACTGTCGAGTTCAAGCCTTCCCCAAGTGCTTTCAACGGTCCTTTTTTATTCCCGCCGGCAACCCGGCGTTCCGCGCCAGGTGTTCCAGGCCGGTCAACAGGAGCAGGTCATGTCTGAAGTCCGTCATTCGCGAGTGATTATTCTCGGTTCCGGCCCTGCCGGTTACAGCGCCGCGGTCTATGCCGCCCGTGCCAACCTCAAGCCACTGCTGATCACCGGCATGCAAGCCGGCGGTCAACTGACCACCACCACCGAAGTCGACAACTGGCCGGGCGATGTCCACGGCCTGACCGGCCCGGCGCTGATGGACCGCATGAAAGAGCACGCCGAGCGCTTTGAAACCGAGATCGTTTTCGATCACATCAATGCCGTGGACTTCGCTGCCAAGCCGTACACCCTGATCGGCGACAGCGCGACTTACACTTGCGACGCCTTGATCATCGCTACCGGCGCCAGCGCGCGTTACCTCGGTCTGCCGTCGGAAGAAGCGTTCATGGGCAAAGGCGTATCGGCCTGCGCAACCTGCGACGGTTTCTTCTACCGCAACAAGCCAGTGGCTGTAGTGGGTGGCGGCAACACCGCTGTTGAAGAAGCACTGTACCTGGCCAACATTGCCAGCACCGTGATCCTGATCCACCGCCGCGAAACCTTCCGCGCCGAGAAGATACTGATCGACAAGCTCAACGCCCGCGTGGCCGAAGGCAAGATCATCCTGAAGCTGAACTCGAACCTGGACGAAGTCCTGGGCGACAACATGGGTGTGACCGGTGCCCGCCTGAAGAACAACGACGGCAGCTTTGACGAGCTGACAGTTGATGGCGTGTTCATCGCCATCGGCCACACCCCGAACACTTCGTTGTTCGAAGGCCAGCTGACGTTGAAAGACGGTTACCTGGTTGTGCAGGGCGGCCGCGACGGCAACGCAACGGCCACCAGCGTCGAAGGCATCTTCGCTGCCGGTGACGTGGCTGACCACGTTTACCGTCAGGCCATCACCTCGGCCGGCGCCGGTTGCATGGCGGCACTGGATGCGGAGCGTTACCTCGATGACCTGCAGAACGCCAAGTTCTGAAATCGTTGAAATGAAAAAACCGGCTTCGGCCGGTTTTTTGTGCCCACGATTTAATGTCTCATCACATAGCACTGTGGGAGCGGGCTGCATGAGCTTGGGATCAGGCCAGTTTCTTCAGGCACGCCTCAAGAATATCCAGCCCTTCCTCCAGCACTGTCGCCTCAGTCGTCAACGGTGCCAGTAGCCGAATGATGTGGCGCGATTTACCGCTGGGCATCAGCAGTAAACCCGCGTCTCGTGCCAGGCTCAGAAGTTGCGTCAACTGCGCCGAGGCCGGGGAGCCGTCGGCATGGGTCAGTTCGATGCCGCGCATCGCTCCGACGCCGGTCAAACGACCCAGATACGGTGAAAGTTTGCTTGCGTGCCAGGACTCGTAACGGCTGACAATCGCTTCTTCCTGTTGCGACCCCCAGGCGTGCAGGTTGGCATCCGTCATTTCATCCAGCGTCGCCAATGCCGCGGCGCAGGCGATGGGGTTGCCCGAATAGGTGCCGCCCAGTCCACCTTTGGGCAAGGTGTCGAGCAGCGACTTGCGCCCGACCACCGCGCCCAGTGGCACGCCGCCGGCGATGCTTTTGCCCAGCAGGATCAGGTCCGGCTCGATGCCCAGGCGCGAAAACGCAAAACGTTCGCCGGTGCGGCCGAAGCCAGACTGGATTTCATCGGCGATCAGCAGAATATTTTTTTCATCGCAGAACGTGCGCAGCGCCTGGGCGAACGCCACGTCCATCGCCAGGAACCCCGCTTCGCCTTGCACCGGCTCGACGATAAAACAGGCCACATCTTCAACGTCGATCTCGACACTAAACAGTCGATCCATGGCTTTCAAGGCATCGTCACAGGTCACGCCGTTGTCCTTGCTTGGGTACGGCAAATGGAACACCGGCCCCGGCAGCACACCGACTTTCTGTTTGTAAGGCGCGACTTTGCCATTGAGATTGAGTGTGGCGAGGGTACGGCCGTGGAAGGCGCCGTCGAACGCGATGACCGCGGTGCGACCGGTGGCGCCACGCACGATCTTCAGTGCGTTTTCCGCCGCTTCTGCGCCGCTGTTGGTGAGCATGCCGCTGACCGGGTAGTCCACCGGCATGAACGCGGTCAGACGATCCATCAGTTCGAGATAGGGCACATGCGGTGCGGCGTTGAACGCGTAGTGAGTCAGCCGGGTGGCTTGTTCGCGAATGGCCTCGACGATGCTCGGATGGCAATGGCCAAGGTTAAGTACGCCGATGCCGCCGACAAAGTCGATATAGCGTTTGCCATCGGTGTCCCACACCTCGGCGTTTTTGCCGTGGCTGAGCGTGACGGGATGAACGACGTTGATCGACTGGCTGATGGTTTCGCTGCTCATGGGTACCTGACTCAGAAGAAGGGATGCTTCTTTTTATCTAAGCCGTGAGCAGTGGTTTGGGGCAAACGAAATAAAGTGGCCGGGTCAATCTTAAAAGTCGGGATGTGTGCGAATGAGAGATGGGCAGGCAAAGCGTAACCTGTGGCGAGGGCGCTTGCTCCCGCTTGGTCGCGCAGCGGCCCCAAAAAAGAGGGACCGCTACGCAGTCCAGCGGGAGCAAGCTCCCTCGCCACAGGTCCAGTGTCACTGGTGAAGTGTTTTGCGGGCTTTGATCAGCGACGAGTCAGCGGTTGCTGCGAGAACTTCACGCCGGCCAGACCATGCGTAATCAACGCGCGAATGTTGCCGTGGTCGTTGCCTTCAGGCGTGGCCACGACCGAGCGGTAATGCTCGCCAAATGCCAACAGCGCTTCTTCATCGCTCAGGCCTTCCAGTAGCGCCAGGCCCAGGGTCTTGCACGAACCTTCGTTCTGCCCGGCGGCGTTTTCCACGCCACCGTTGTTGAAAGCCTGAGGCTGGTAGTCATAACCCGCGGCGATGAACGCCAAGGTGTCGGCGAAAACGTGTTCGCCGCTCTTGAGGCTGGTGCGCAGGGTAGTCAAATCATTCATTGGGTTTTCCTTTGGCGAACGCCGCTTGTTGTTCGGCGTTGGCTTCTTGCTGGTATAGGGCTTTCCACTCGGCGTAAGGCATGCCGTAAACCACTTCGCGGGCGTCATCGAGGCTGACCTCGATCTGACGTTCATCGGCGGCGGCCTTGTACCACTTGGACAGGCAGTTGCGGCAGAAACCCGAGAGGTTCATCAGGTCGATGTTCTGCACGTCCTTGCGGCTGTCCAGGTGGGCGACCAGCCGGCGAAAGGCGGCGGCTTCAAGTTCCAGGCGTTGTTGATCGTTCATGGCGGGCTCTGTGCAATCCAATCGTGGCGCGGATGATAAAAGTCTGGCGGACAATGCGCCAGACGCGGTCAGCGGCTTGCGGCCAGGGTGATCGACACCGACTCGGCGAAACGCAACGCGTGGGGCTTGTCGACTTCGACCTCGGCGTACAGCACCGACTCATTGGCCATGACCAGATCGAGAATTTCCTGGGTCAGGCGTTCGAGCAGGGCAAAGCGATTGCCTTCCACGTGAGCGATGATCGCTTTGGTGATGGTCCGGTAATTCAGTGCGTGATCGATGTCGTTGTCACGCACCGCTTCCTGAGCGGCATACAGGATGGTCAGGTTGATCAGCACATCCTGCTTGTTGAGGATTTCATCCTCGTTGATCCCGATGAAGGTCCGCAGGCACAGGTCCTTGACCCGGATGCGTGCCATTCCTGGTTGAAGTTGTGGCATTGCTACTTGCTCCGTCCAATCAATTGCAGAAACTCCTGGCGGGTGTTGCTCGACTCGCGGAAGGCGCCGAGCATCACCGAGGTGTTCATGGTCGAATTCTGTTTTTCGACGCCGCGCATCATCATGCACATGTGCCTGGCTTCGATGACCACCGCGACACCGGCGGCGTCGGTCACCTGTTGCACTGCGTCGGCGATTTGCCGGGTGAGGTTTTCCTGGATTTGCAGGCGCCGGGCGAACATGTCCACCAGCCGCGCGATCTTCGACAGGCCCAGCACCTTGCCCGTTGGAATATAAGCCACATGGGCCTTGCCGATGAAGGGCAGCAGGTGATGTTCGCACAACGAGTACAGCTCGATGTCGGCGACGATGATCATCTCGTCGGTGTCTGACGCAAACAGTGCGCCGTTGACGATCTCTTCGACACTCTGGTCGTAGCCATGGCAGAGGTACTGCATGGCCTTGGCCGCGCGAACCGGGGTGTCTTGCAGTCCTTCGCGGTCGGGGTTTTCACCGAGGCCGATGAGGATTTCGCGATAGCTCTGGGACAGGGCGTTCTGGTGCAGGGATAACGTCATGGAACATCCTCGCGGGGGCCGCTTATTTGATGTGCCGTCCGCCGTTGACGGTCAGGGTCGTACCGGTGACATAAGGGTTGTCGAGCAAATAACGCAGGCTCTGGTAGATCACTTCGCTGCCGGGTTCGATGCCCAGCGCGGACTTGGCCAGGGCCTTGGCGCGGTACGTAGCGTCGTCGTCGGGATTGAACATTAGCAGGGCTGGCGCGATACCGTTGACCTTGATTGTCGGCGCATATTTCGCGGCGAAGGACAGGGTGAGGCTGTCGAGTCCGGCTTTGCTGGCGCAGTAGCCAATGTGTTTGCTGCTGCCCTTGCGGGTCACGTCATCGCTGATGTGAACGATGTCGGCGGGGCTTGAGCGTTCGAGCAAGTCGGCACAGTGCAGGTTGATCAGGTAGGGCGCCAGCATGTGCACGTTGAACATGCGGGTGAAGGCCTCGGCGTCCGTGTCCGGGGTTTCGGCCAGCCATTCGGAAGCGTTATGGACAATGGCTCGCAATCTGTCGGTGTGGGTTTTCAGTTGAGTGATGAACGCGAGGATCCCCGCCTCAGTGGAGAAGTCGGCAAATACCGCAGTGGCGCCCAGGTCGCGCAATGTCTGCACGCCGGGGCGTTCGCTGCGGTAGCTGAAGATCACCGAATGGCCGTCTTCGAGCAAACGCTGCGCACAGTGCAGGCCGACACGCTGGCCGGCACCGGTGATGAGGATCGGAGCTGCGGAAGAGGTCATGAACGGCTCGCGTCGCGGTAAGAGCAAAACTATACCAGCGACGAGCCGTGAGGTGGCTATTGTAGGAGCGAGGCTTGCCCGCGAAGAACGATAACTCGGTCTATCTGTTGAACTGAGTTGTCTTCTTCGCGGGCAAGCCTCGCTCCTACAGGGATCAGTGGTTTTGAGGGGTGGATTCTACGGGCAACGGCCGCGCCGGAGTGCTGTTCAGCCAGCCGGCCAGCACGCGGGTCGACAACGGAATGAAGAAGTAGACCATCAATGGCGTCAGGCACAGGGTGCTGATGAGCACGCGCGGCAGCAGGCTCATGTCGCCGAGCAACGGCCCCAATACAAAGTTGAACAATAGGGAAACCGGAAAGAATGCCAACCAGATCGCCACGGCCTGCTTCCAGCGGGGTGGGCGCTGGCCGACCGCACCGAACCAGCCTTCAATGCCACTCACGCGATGTTCCGTCTTATGCGCAAACAGATCGCTGCCGCGCGCTAGCCATGCGGTACGCGAAGCGGAATGCTCCCAGGCGTGCATGGTTTGCTCGTTGGCAAAGCGGAAAATAATCTGGAATTCGTTATCGCCGGGCGGCGGGGCGAGCACGCCTGAGCCGAGATAACCGGGAAAGTCGGTGGCCAGTTGTTCGCCTTCGCGCAACCAAGCCATCAGGTCCTGATAACGCCCATCGGCGACGCGGCGCGCAACCATCAGCGTGACGGGTGAGGTAGACATGGTGAATCTCCGTATAACAAACGCGTCACCCCGGGTAGGAGTTTCGCCAGGCGCAGCGCCGGGGTGATGGGCTGCGTCTTGAGACAAGCAAGGATTATTCCTGATTCTGACGTATACACCAGCGACATCGTCGTTTTTCAGCCTTGAACAGTGGGGTGGAAGAGTTAGAATGGGATCCAATTTTGCACGCGGACGTTAATTTCCACATGCCTGTCCTGACTGAAAGTCTCCCAGTTTTGCAGCGAGGAGCTGCACTGGAACAGGAAGAGCTGTTTCCCATCCGTGAAGTGGCGCGCCTGACGGGTATCAACCCCGTTACGTTGCGGGCATGGGAGCGACGATATGGCCTGATCCAGCCCACACGCACCGAAAGCGGGCATCGGCTGTACTCGATGGCGGATATTGAAAAGGTCCGCAGCATTCTTGGCTGGATCGACCGCGGCGTTGCCGTGAGCAAGGTCGGCAAGATACTGGCCAAGACCGAGCCGCTCAAAGCCCTGGCGAAAATCATTCCCGACGAACTCGTTCAGGCCGACTACGCCCAGTGGCAGCAGGAGGTTCAGGTGGCGGTGACGGCGTTTGACGAGGTTAAGCTGGAGCAAGTCTATGGACAGATTTTTTCCAGTTACCCCCTGGCCGTGGTGTTCCAGGACATCCTGATGCCGATCTGGAAGTTGATGCTGCAGCGCCATGACGCGTTCGGTCAGACCAGCGAATGGCTGTTTCTGGATGGTTTCCTGCGTTCCCGCGTGTTGCAGCGCATGCTGCTTGTGCGCGTCATGCAGCCTCGACGTGTGATTGTCTGCGCCTTGGCCGATCAGGCTCATGAACTCGAAGTGCTGGTCACGGCGCTGTACCTGAGCAGTGTCGACTCGGCCATTCAATTGCTGGCGATCGGTCAGCCCTTCGACGAGTTGACTCTGGTTTGCGAGCGGATCAAGCCCACGGCATTGGTTCTGGTGTCCAATCACGCGCCGGCCCCCGAGATGCCTCGACGTCTGAATCGACTGGCCTTGAGCCTGGATTGTCAGTTGTTGCTGGCCGGCGATGCGTCGGACCTGGCACAGGACAGCCTGGCCGGATCGTCGATCGGGTGTCTGGGGAATGAGGGGATGGTGATGCGTCAGCGTCTAAAACAGTTCCTGGCAGGAAACCTGGATACCTGAGATCAGATGTGCAGGGCGGGATGTGTCAGACGATGTTGCTGAAGGATGTACTGACGCAGTCGCTCGGTCTCGTCCTTGTCGCTCTGGCTCAGTTCGTAGGCGTAGAAACCTTGTTCGGTTTCGCGCTCAAAAGTGCCGCGCAATGCAATTCGCTCATAACCTGAAGGACTGAACCACAACGCGAAGTGTTTGGGCGGTTTGGTCTTGTTGCGAACTTCCAGCAAAACCCCTTTGAACGATATTTCATGCACCCACATTGTGCCGGGTTGGCCTTTGGCATTTTCCAGCGCCACAGGGTCTTCAAGCGTCAGGCGCCATGGCCGTACCATCGGCCCGTCTTCATAAATACTCGGCACGCCCAGGCGCAAATGCAGCGCATGAAATTCGTCTTCCACCAGGTGCAGCGGAAAGGTCATTTGCTGGTTTTCGAAGTTGGCCTGGATGGTGACTTGCTCATGGGCCGCCAGACGCGTGAGCAAATCACGGATTTGCGATCCACCGTTGACGAGCAGACTCGACGTCGCATCCCGCACATTGAGTTGCGGGTTGTGTTGCATGGTCTGGATGAAATCCAGCTCATCCTGTGTCAGGAGTGCGTCGCGTTGCATGGCTAACTCGAAAGAAAAAGTTACAAAGTCATCGGTGATTGTAGTTAATGACAATTAATTCGCCGTTTTGTTTTCGCCGTTCGTCGCTTTCAGTGCGGCAAGCTCGGCTTGCATCTCGGCCAATTGTGCTTCCAGTTGCGCAACCCGCTGCTGTGCCTTGACCTGCACCGTAACGTCTTTCTGCACGCCTATAAAATAAGTTTGCCCATCGCTTGGGTTCTTCACTGTAGAAACGGACAGTTCATTCCAGAACGGGGTGCCGTCCTTGCGGTAGTTTCTCAGGATTTCACGGCAGGAGCCGCCACGGGCCAACGATTCGCGAATCGCGGTGAGGGCTTCTTTTTGATCCCGGTCGCCGGACTGCAGGAAACGGCAATCCTGGTAGAGAATTTCTTCGCTGGTGTAACCCGTCATGCGCTCAAACGCAGGGTTTACGTAAATCAGGATGTTGTCTTGGTCGCCTTCCTTTTCGGCAATCACGATACCGTCGTTGGAAGCGTTGATCACCATTTGTAGCAGTTGAGCGTTGATCATCGGAGAATCCTTTCCGAGTGGGTTGAGGGCAGCATTCTAAAAGATCAAATAAGGCTGTGCTGTTAATATCTGTGTCTTTTACTCAGCTTCAGGATCGATTGATGAAAGTTGCCATCATTTCCGGCTCGGTGTACGGCACGGCAGAAGAAGTTGCCCGCCACGCCGCCACTCTTTTAAAAGAAGCGGGTTTCGAAACCTGGCATAACCCGCGGGCAATGCTTGCCGATGTCCAGGCCTTCGGCCCGGAAGCCTTTCTGGCGGTAACGTCGACCACCGGCATGGGTGAGTTGCCGGACAACCTGCAACCGCTGTATTCGATGATCCGTGACCAATTGCCTGCGGCCTGGCGCGGTTTGCCAGGGGCGGTGATCGGCCTGGGCGATGCAAGTTATGGCGATACGTTCTGCGGGGGCGGCGAGCAGATGCGTGAATTGTTCGGCGAACTGGGCCTGCGCGAAGTGCTGCCGATGCTGCGCCTGGATGCCAGCGAAAGTGTGACCCCGGAAACCGACGCCGAGCCTTGGCTGGCCGAGTTGATCAGCGCGCTGCGGGGCTGACCGGCCGCTCGCGCAGCAGGGCGAGCCAGGCTTGCGCGGCTTTAGACAGGTACGCACCCTGCCGCCAGATAAAGGCAATGTCCCAGCGCAAATAGCTCGGCGCATTCAAGGTCAGGCGTACCACCCCTGGGCGCACCAGCCCGCGCGCCACCACGCTGGGCAACAGCACCACGCCTTGGCCGGCCGCCACCAGTGCCGCGAGAAAATCCGCCTGGCCACTGCGCCCACCTTCCTTGGGCGTAAACCCCAGCTGATGACAGGCCTGCAGCAAACGGTCGTTGAGCACGAAGCTGCGCTGGTACAGCAGGAACGGCGTATCGGACAATTCCTCCAATCCGATCACCGACTTCGTCGCCAGGGGATGATCGGCGGGCAGCAGCGCATCCAACGGCTCGTCACAGAAAGGCTGAAAGGCGAACTGCGGATCCTTCGGTAACAGACTGCCACCGAGTTCAAGCTCACCGCTCAACACCGCCTGTTCGATGTTCAGGCTACCGCCCTCCAGTAACTGAATGCTGATGTTCGGGTAGCGCCGCCGGTACTCGGCAAACAGCCCGGCGAACAGCGCATCACTGCCCAGCAATGGCAGGCCCAGACGCAATTCCCCGCGAGCCAGTTGGCTCAAATCGTCCAACTCGCTGAGCAACTCGTTGCGCAGCCGCAGCATGCCTTCGGCCCGTTGCAGCACCACGCTGCCTGCGGCGGTCAGGCGAAGCTGGGAACCCAAACGTTCGAGCAGCGGTGTGCCCAGGCTCTGTTCCAGCTGGGCGACTTGCTTGCTGACCGCCGATTGGCTGATGTGCAGGGTCTTGGCGGCTTGAGTGAAACCACCTTGGTGCATCACTTCGACGAAGCTGCGTAGCTGTTTGAATTCCATGTGCAGGATTCCAGATTGGAATAGAGCCGAGTCTAACAATTCGTTTCGGGGATAGCAGCCCGCTCCGTAGAATGAGCACCTGTGAGGACCGAAACCATGAATGCACCAACCTTGAAACGCCTGGCTCGATTAACCGCTGAACTGGCCGTGTTGCTCGGCATCTACCTGCTCGGCTGCGAAATCGCCGCAGGGTTTTCCTGGCCTATCCCGGGTGGTGTCATCGGCATGGCGCTGTTGCTGTTGGCCTTCGCTGTTGGCGGGATCAAACCGGCGGCGTTGCAAATGGGGGCCGGCCTGTTGATGGCCGAGATGCTGCTGTTCTTTATCCCGGCGCTGATGAGCCTGCTCGACTACGGCAGCCTGATGCGCGACGACGGCTGGCGGATTCTGCTGGTGATTGGCGTCAGTACGCTGATGGTGATGCTGGTCACCGCGTTTACCGTGGAAAGTGTGGTGCGGTTGAGGAGGTCCCATGAAGCTTGAGCTGATGCCGATGTTCTGGCTGGCCTTCACCCTTTCGGCCTATTTATTCAGTCGCTGGATCTACCGTCGCACCGGGCGTTATCTGCTGTCGCCGCTGATTCTGGTCCCGGCCCTGCTGCTGGCCCTCGCGGTGCCGCTGCACACCGCGTATGCCGAGTATTCGAGCAACACCCATTGGCTGATGTTGGTGCTGGGGCCGGTGACCGTCGCGTTCGCGGTGCCGATCTGGCAACAGCGGCAGATGCTGATGCGGCATTGGTCGGCGTTGCTGCTCGGAATGCTGGCGGGCAGTGCGGCGTCCATCGGCACCTCGTTCGGGCTGGCCAAGGCGCTGGCGCTGGACAGTTCGGTGACGATGTCGCTGGTGCCACGTTCCATCACCACGCCGTTTGCCATGCCGCTGGCTCACGACCTCGGTGGCGTGCCGGAACTGACGGCGGTGTTCGTGATGTTCACCGGGGTGTTCGGGGCGATGCTTGGCGGCATTCTGCTGAAGTGGCTGCCCTTGCGCAGTGCCCTTGCGCGTGGCGCGTTGTTTGGCGTCGGGGCGCACGGTGCCGGTGTCAGTCGGGCCCACGAAGTGGGCGGTGAGGAAGGCTCGGTTGCGGGGCTG
This sequence comes from Pseudomonas sp. LBUM1663, assembly GCF_059695905.1. NCBI lineage: Bacteria > Pseudomonadati > Pseudomonadota > Gammaproteobacteria > Pseudomonadales > Pseudomonadaceae > Pseudomonas > Pseudomonas sp. LBUM1663. The sequence continues at coordinate 1,039,225 of NZ_CP166792.1, forward strand.
GTCATGGTTCTGACAGGGCTTTTGAACCTGTTTGCCGCGCCCTTGTTGGCGGCGGTCCTTTGACATGGATCCAGGCTTTCTTCTGAACTGACTCGTTAGGCCATCAAGCTGGCTGCCAATGCAACTACACGAAATCCGGGGGCTGACTAGACTGTTGTACGACAGTAAAACAATAAGAACAGGAGGTCCTTGCCGTGAAAGTTGCTCCCGTCCAATCCCCCCAGAGTGTCAAAGACCAAGTCAGTGCCGCCGAGTGGCAGACCCGCGTCGACTTGGCTGCCTGTTATCGTCTGGTTGCCTCGCATGGTTGGGACGATCTGATCTTTACGCACATCTCGGCCAAGGTGCCGGGCACCGAAGATTTCCTGATCAACCCGTTCGGGCTGATGTTTCACGAAATCACTGCGTCGAGTCTGGTCAAGGTCGATCAGGCCGGCAACAAGCTGATGGACAGCCCTTACGAGATCAACCCGGCGGGTTACACCATTCACAGCGCCGTGCATGAAGTGCGTCACGATGTGGTGTGCGTGTTGCACACCCACACCGCCGCGGGTGTCGCGGTGTCCGCGCAAAAGCAGGGCATTTTGCCGATCAGTCAGCAGTCATTGTTTGTGCTGTCCAGCCTGGGGTATCACGCCTACGAAGGTGTTGCCTTGAACCATGAAGAGAAGGCGCGCCTGCAAGCCGACCTGGGTGAAAACAATTTCCTGATGCTGCACAACCACGGCCTGCTGACCTGTGGCAGCACCATCGCCGACACGTTTCTGATGATGTTCACCTTCCAGCGCGCCTGCGATATCCAGGTGCTGGCGCAGAACGGTGGCGCCGAGCTGATTGCCATCGAGCCGCAGATTCTGGCGGGCGCCAAGGCGATGATCGCCGGCGTGACCAAAAGTGCTCAAGGAATGGGCGGCGCGTTGGCCTGGCCGGCGTTGCTGCGCAAACTCGATCAACAAGACCCGGGTTATAAACTCTAATGGCACTTGCCGAGATCCCCCTGTGTGTCTGGCGCAAACGCGGCCAGACGTTCGTATTCCGTGGCCAGACCATCCGTTACTGGACGGCGGGGCAGGGTGAGCCGCTGCTGCTCATTCATGGCTTCCCGACCGCCAGTTGGGACTGGCATTACCTGTGGCAACCGCTGGCGCAGCGCTATCGGGTGATTGCCTGCGACATGCTCGGCTTTGGCGACTCGGCCAAACCGGTCAATCATGAATACAGCCTGTTGGAGCAGGCGGATTTGCAACAGGCCTTGCTCGCTCACCTGAACGTCGAGCAGCCAGTGCATGTGTTGGCCCACGATTACGGCGACAGCGTGGCTCAGGAGTTGCTGGCCCGGCATTACGAAACCCGCATTGATATCGCCAGTTGCGTGTTCCTCAACGGTGGCCTGTTTCCTGAAACCCATCGTCCGGTGTTGATGCAGAAGCTGCTGCTCAGCCCCTTGGGCTGGATGATCGGGCGAGCCTTCAGCCGTGACGGGCTGGTGAAAAGTTTCCAGCAAATATTCGGACCGCAGACTCGGCCCACCGAAAGCGAGATGGATGATTTCTGGGGTCTGGTTGACAGCAATAACGGCCCGCGAATCATGCATAAGCTCATCGCTTATATTCCTGAGCGGCGCGTCCAGCGCGAGCGTTGGGTCAACGCCATGCAGCGTGGTGAAGTCCCGTTGCGGGTCATCGATGGTGAAGTCGATCCAATTTCCGGCGCGCACATGGTCAAGCGTTATCGGGAACTGGTCCCCAACCCGGACACGGTGTTGCTGCCCGATATTGGCCATTACCCACAGACCGAAGCGCCGGCGCAGGTGCTCAAGCATTACCTGGAGTTTCGGGAACGGCTGGTTTCTCCGCCGCGCAGGGCCGCCTGTTCCTGACTATCCCCCAGCCTTATCGGGCACCATTCAGCTCTACCTGTGTTTATTGTGACCAGCAGCCTGGTGCCTGACACTCGGACTTATTGTCCCTGGTCTGCTGGAGTTCCCCCATGAATGAGTCTGTGCGCTTCGAAGATAAAGTTGTGATCGTCACGGGTGCCGGCGGCGGCCTGGGCCGGGCTCACGCGCTGCTGTTCGCCAAACAAGGCGCAAAAGTGCTGGTCAACGACCTCGGCGGCTCGGCTCAAGGGGAAGGCGCCAACGCGTCGGCGGCAGACCGCGTGGTGGCGGAAATTCGCGAGGCCGGCGGCATTGCCGAAGCCAACCACGACTCCGTTACCGATGGCGACAAAATCGTCCAGCACGCCCTCGACGCTTTCGGTCGCATCGACGTTGTGGTCAACAACGCCGGGATCCTGCGCGACAAGACCTTCCACAAAATGGACGACGCCGACTGGGACCTGGTTTATCGCGTCCACGTCGAAGGCGCCTACAAAGTCACCCGCGCCGCGTGGCCGCACATGCGCGAGCAAAACTACGGCCGCGTGATCTTCACCGCATCGACCTCGGGCATCTACGGCAACTTCGGCCAGTCCAACTACGGCATGGCCAAACTCGGCCTCTACGGCCTGACCCGCACACTCGCCATCGAAGGTCGCAAAAACAACATCCTGGTCAACGCCATCGCGCCCACCGGCGGCACCCGCATGACCGAAGGCCTGATTCCGCCGCAAGTGTTCGAGCAACTCAAACCGGAACTGGTCAGCCCGTTGGTGGTGTACCTGGCCAGTGAAAATTGCCAGGAGACGTCCGGGTTGTTCGAAGTCGGCGGCGGCTGGATGGGCAAGGTTCGCTGGGAGCGTAGCCTGGGCGCAGGGTTTGATCCGCGGGAGGGCTTCTCGCCGGAGGATGTGGCGGCGCATTGGCAGCAGATTTGTGATTTCGAAGGGGCGGCGCACCCGAAGGACAATATTGAGGCGCTGAAGGAAATGATGGGGAATTTGCAGAAGTATTCGATTTAAAAATGTAAGGGGAGCAAGCATGAATGCTTGCTCCCTTATGTTTATTCTTTGGGTTTGAAGCCTGGTTTGCCGTTTATGTTTCGCCAAGCTTTAACTTTCGCAACGATAGCTTCAGGTGTTGAGTCTTCGTCTGAATCTGCGTAGTAAATCAAGTCGGATCCGTCGGGGTGCTCTGTTAGTTCTTCAAACAAAAGTACTGCATCAATCTGTTCCTTCTCTGTCGGGTATTCTGATTGGCAGATTCTGGAAACGAACTCAAGGAATTCTGTTTCGCTGTAGTCGGAGAGGTCAAAGAGGCTCATGTCATTTATCTCCATTGTGTATTTCTGAGTGTCGTTTCGGGGTGACGATTCGGATATTGTCCATGTCATATATCTCGCCATCTTTTGAAATTTGGTTCACATGGTGTAGCTCTAGTTTTACTTGGCCACCTAATCTGTCCGCTTTACGAGAAAAAGGGGCTCGGCCGTTACTCATTTCTTGAACATTGTTGGCATTGAATTGTGTCGCCAGCTCCAAATCGTCTGAAACCGCTCTCCAGAGCGCTTCCCTGAACGCTCTGAAATTCGAAAACTCCCGCCCCCGAAGTTGATCCGCAATCTGCTTGGGAATCGGCGCGCCTCCCGACAGCGATCTCGTCCCCAGCCAGATTCCTGAAACGAACTCTCCATTCCCGCTGGCAATTCCAGGGTCCTGCCGTCGATCCCTGAATAGCGTGAAAATCGGAGGAATGCCGGAGTCGATTGGAAAGACGGTAATAAAACCACCAAACCCGTAGCGATCCAGCTCTGGAAATGGATCGACTCGTCCGGTGTTGGGAGTGACAGTAGCGCCTTCATAAATCGGCAGATCTGTTTCGGTCAGCGGAAGATCAGTCGAGGGGTTTATGGGTTCCACCAACGGTGTCCAGGTGATGACTGGACCGTTGACGACAGTGCTGCCCGATACGTAAACATTGTTGCCAGCATCAAAGTGGGCCAGATTCACCGGCACACTGGCGGGAACTGTCACGCCGTCTGTGGTGACAACGACGATCTCAACCCTATGACCTATTGACTTCGAACCGAGGGTAACCGGCAGGTCGATTGTTCCCCCGGCGACTGCTTGTTCGTACAGATGGGCAGTTGGAACTGGCGAAAGTTCTGACAGCGGAACACTGACAGAAAACAGATCACCGTTACCTAGCCGTGATGGCGCGAAAAGGGCGGCGAAGCCTACGAGAACTGGCGCGGCTGCTGTCGCAAGAGTTGCGGTGACAGCGGATACGGCTGTGCGAAGCGCGGTCTTTAACGCCAGAGAGGTCGCAGGGCTATTGCCGATAGTTCCGGTCGTGCCGGTAAACGCTGGGCCGAATGCTGCGGTCGAACCGACATTGGCAAACGTAGGGCTTTGCCACCTGGCCTCCGTTTCCTCTGACCCCAAGAGGCGGGCTTGCTCAAGTTTTCGTCGAGTCTCATCCTCTGCCGTCAGACGACCCTGTTGCCGCTCGCGCTCTTGCGCTTGCCTTTCCTTCAACTGCTGAACTATCAGATTCACCCGTTGAACGTGGCGTTGAGCCACGGCAGTAGCTGAATCAATGACTTTGAGGCGAGTCTCCAGACGCTGTCTTTCCGTCTCTAGCTGCCTTTGTATCTGCTCGATTTGCTGTTCCATTTCAGCTTGGAGACGAGCCTGTTCGGCTGCGAAATGCTGAGCAGCTGCTTTCGCATTAGCCTCAGCCTCGGCCAGGGCTGTATTCAATTCTGCAATACGTGCCTGTTCTTGAGCCTGAGCCTGAGCTTTCGCTTCAAGACGAGCCTCTTCCGCAGCGACCTGCTGCGCCGCTGCTTGCGCCGCAACCCGAGCTTGCTCAGTAGCCACCCGCCGCGCATTTTCCAATGCTGCAAGTCGCGCTTGTTCTCGAGCCCGAGCTGCTGCTTCCTCATTTACGCGCACCAACTCTGCAGCTGCTCGCTGGGCTTGCTCATTGGCCTGCACAGCACTGAGGAAGTTCTGCACATTGACGTTTTGCTGTCTAAGTAACTCAAGGCCTTGAGCCAACAATCTTGCATCGTGAGCTGCCCGAAGGGACTGAAACAGCGCCTGCATGGCAACGCCGTTCGGTGTAGGCCTCTTTTCGATAGTTGTAGCCTTCTTCATGAATTCGTTGATGTGCCTGTTAAATGGATCTCCTCCATAAAAAGAATGGGCAATAGCTGTTTTATTGTGGAACTCGGCTGTTTTTCGAGCAGTGAGTCTGTTTCGTACATCCAGTTCGCGAATTATCGATTGTGCAGGTGGAAGTGGATCAGTTGGACCCTCAAGCCGAGTGGCGGCCAGTTCATTTTCAATGGTTTGCGGCAATTGGCTGGACTTGGTTTGATATTCCTGTTCCAACGCATTGGAAGTGGCTTTTATTGTATTGAGATTCTGGTAGTAAACCGCTATGCCGTGTCCGTGTGGGCCCGCAATCACTTCGGTCGCTGTTAACGGTATAGGTGTTATGTGATCGGGTGCTTGTCCGATCGTATGGACAGGCACACTGATGTCTAGGAAACCTGGTCTCGGTGGCTTTTGCATATTCATATCCTTTTGAATGTGCAGGGCGATTTAGAATTCGCGCGTTGTTGGTATGTCTTTTAATAAAGTCGAGTTGTTGCATCGTGCCCATAAAGGTTACAACCAAAACCAGAAAGTCTGGGTCCGAGAGATGTGTGGGCTGTTACATACAGGGTTGAGAGAAGTTTCGATGCGGCAGGAATAAAGACGCGAATGTCTTTCGCGTAAAGAGATGTTTCTTATGCGGTTATAGGAAATATCTTGCAGGAGATTCTTCAGCGAAAATCCCCATCGCCATCCCCAAAACCCTCGCCCATAAAAAAGGCCGCTGCAAACGCAGCGGCCAAAGCAAGACGTTGGATCAAGGAGCTACAAATCAACGTCAGTGAACACAGGGCGATCAATCGAAAAAGTGTCGATTCATCTGGATTCTGTCGCCAATGGCGTGGACTAAACACACGCCATCGTTTCGCGCTTTCTGGCGGTTTGCCGTGAAAGCCCGGCAAGAATAAGCCGTTGAGCCGAAAGGAAAAACAGCGATTCGCGACATGCACTGTTGCAGTCTGAGCAATAGTCCGACGCGCCACGTCCCCTGTAGCAGCTGCCATGCGTTCTGCTGATAGTCCCCCATCCAGCCCGTCCATACCCGGCGCAAACCCTCGCCCCATCAGGCCATTCATCCTTTAGAGGTACACCACGAATACCTCCTTGGTGCGCTTATCGCTCCCAACGTGCGGCAGTAGGGTGGGGCCTTCTGTCACTCACCGGGGAAGACGCATGACAAAAACAACAATGCGCGCCATCTTCACACCGCAAGCGCTGGCCGCTGCGGTTGCCTTGGGCTGCTGTGCCCAGGCGCAGGCTGTTGCGTTCAACATTGGCGAAATCGAGGGGACGTTCGACTCCTCGCTGTCCGTCGGCGCGAGTTGGGGCATGCGCGATGCCGATAAGTCTTTGGTGGGCACCGTCAACGGCGGGACCGGACAGTCTTCGACCGGTGATGATGGCCGGCAGAACTTCGAGAAGGGCGAAACCTTCTCCAAGATCTTCAAAGGCTTGCACGACCTGGAATTGAAGTACGGCGACACCGGCGTGTTTGTCCGTGGCAAGTACTGGTACGACTTCGAGCTCAAGGACGAAGATCGCCCGTTCAAACCGATCAGTGACAGTGGCCGCAAGGAAGGCGCCAAGTCCTCCGGTGCGCAGATTCTCGATGCCTTCGTGTATCACAACTATTCCATCGCCGATCTGCCGGGCACCGTGCGCGCCGGCAAGCAGGTGGTCAGTTGGGGTGAAAGTACCTTCATCGGCAACTCGATCAACAGCATCAACCCGATCGACGTCTCGGCGTTCCGTCGTCCGGGCGCCGAGATCAAGGAAGGGCTGATTCCGGTGAACATGCTGTTCGCCTCCCAGGGCCTGACCGATCAGCTCTCGGTGGAAGGTTTCTATCAACTGGAGTGGGACCAGACCGTCGTCGACAACTGCGGCACCTTCTTCGGCAACGACGTGGTGGCGGATGGTTGCAACAACAATTACACCGTCGGCAGTCCCGCCATTGCTCCGTTGGCGCCACTGGCGGCAGCCTTCGGTCAGCCTATCCAGGTGACCCGCGAGGGCGTGGTCGTTCCCCGTGGTGGCGACCGCGATGCGCGGGACTCCGGGCAGTGGGGCACGGCGTTGCGTTGGCTCGGTGATGACACCGAGTACGGCCTGTATTTCATGAACTACCACAGCCGCACGCCGACGGTCGGTACCACCACTGCCGGCCTGTCGACACTGGCCAGCCTGCCAGGGATGGTGGGTGTGGCCAACCGTCTGGCGCCGGGCAGCGGTGCGGGACTGGCCCAAAGCGTGATGCTCGGGCGCGGTCAGTACTACCTCGAATACCCGGAAGACATTCACCTCTACGGCGCGAGTTTCTCCACCACCTTGCCGACTGGCACCGCGTGGAGCGGCGAGATCAGCTATCGGCCGAATGCTCCGGTACAGGTCAGCACCAATGACCTGACCCTGGCTTTGCTCAACCCGATTGCCGGTGGCGCCGCATCACCGATCGCCACCACCCCCGGCGCTGACAACAAAGGCTACCGCCGCAAGGAAATCACGCAGATCCAGAGCACCCTCACCCAGTTCTTCGATCAGGTGTGGGGCGCACAACGGTTGACGTTGGTCGGCGAAGCGGCGGTGGTTCACGTCGGTGGACTGGAGTCGCGTAGCAACCTGCGTTACGGCCGCGACTCGGTCTACGGCCAGTATGGTTTCGGCGGCGATACCGACGGTTTCGTCACCTCGACTTCCTGGGGCTACCGTGCCCGGGCGATCCTCGATTACGCCAACGTGATCGGTGGGATCAACCTCAAACCCAACCTGTCCTGGTCCCATGACGTCGCGGGCTATGGCCCCAACGGGCTGTTCAACGAAGGCGCCAAGGCCGTCAGCGTCGGTGTCGATGCCGACTACCGCAACACCTATACCGCGAGCCTGAGTTACACCGATTTCTTCGGCGGTGACTACAACACCCTGGAAGACCGCGACTTCCTGGCACTGAGCTTCGGCGTGAACTTCTGATCTGGCTGAGAAGGATGAATTTGATGCGTAAGATAATTCTGCAATGCGGCGCCCTGGCCCTGAGCCTGCTGGCGGCCAACGTGATGGCGGCGGTGTCGCCGGACGAAGCGAACAAACTCGGCACCACCCTCACGCCGCTCGGCGCCGAGAAGGCCGGTAACGCCGACGGTTCGATCCCGGCGTGGACCGGTGGCATCCCTAAAAACGCCGGCGCGGTCGACAGCAAAGGCTTCCTGGCTGACCCGTTCGCCAGCGAAAAACCGCTGTTCGTGATCACCCCCGCCAACGTCGACAAGTACAAGGACAAACTTTCGGAAGGTCAGGTGGCGATGTTCAAGCGCTACCCGGAAACCTACAAAATCCCGGTCTACCCGACTCACCGCACCGTGGCCGTGCCGCCGGAAATCTACGAGTCGGCCAAGCGCAGCGCGCTGAACGTGAACAGCATCAATGATGGCAACGGCCTGGCCAATTTCACCGGCAACCGCTACTACGCGTTCCCGATTCCGAAGAATGGCGTGGAGGTGTTGTGGAACCACATCACCCGTTATCACGGCGGTAACCTGCGACGCATCATTACCCAGGTGACGCCGCAGACCAACGGCAGCTACACGCCGATCCGCTTTGAGGAAGAGATCGCCGTTCCGCAATTGATGAAGGACCTGGATCCTGAAAAAGCCGCCAACGTGCTGACCTTCTTCAAGCAGTCGGTCACGGCGCCGGCACGTCTGGCGGGTAACGTGTTGCTGGTGCACGAAACCCTCGATCAGGTGAAAGAACCGCGTCTGGCATGGATCTACAACGCCGGCCAACGTCGCGTGCGCCGCGCCCCGCAAGTCGCCTACGACGGGCCGGGCACCGCCGCTGACGGCCTGCGCACGTCCGACAACTTCGACATGTTCTCCGGCGCGCCGGATCGCTACGACTGGAAACTGGTCGGCAAGAAGGAAATGTACATCCCCTACAACAGCTACAAACTCGACTCGCCGAGCCTCAAGTACGACGACATCGTCAAGGCCGGCCACATCAACCAGGACCTGACCCGTTATGAACTGCACCGTGTCTGGGAAGTGATCGGCACGGTCAAGCCGAGCGAGCGACACATCTACGCCAAACGCCACATGTACATCGACGAAGACAGCTGGCAAGTCGCGCTGGTGGATCACTACGACGGTCGCGGACAACTGTGGCGAGTGGCCGAGGGTCACGCTCAGTATTACTACGATCACCAGGCCCAGGCTTACACGCTCGAAGCGCTCTACGACATCATTGCCGGTCGATACATTGCGCTGGGGATGAAGAACGAAGAGAAGCACAGCTTTGAATTCGGCTTCGAAGCCAAGGCGGCGGACTACACGCCATCGGCGTTGCGTGCCGAGGGTGTCCGGTAAGGGAGTTGATACATTCGCAGTGCAGAAGGCGACCGGTGGGTCGCCTTTTTTATGGCTGCCAATCAGCGTCCTGAATACTTCTCAACAAGCGGGTTGGAGAGGTCTAGGGTTGCCGGACAATTATAAATAGGCACGCCGCAATGACCGCCATGACCCCGTGTCTTGACCGTTCTGGATTCCTGCCCCGTCTGTCCTCTCATCACCTGTCACGTGATCGATTGACCGAGCCCTTGCTGGCTTCCACATCCCGGGTGAAATTACTCTGCGCGCCCGCCGGCAGTGGCAAGACCGCGCTGCTTGCCGACTGCCTGTTGCAGGCACCGCCGTCATGCCGGGTGTGCTGGTTGCCGTTATCCGGGATGGCGATGAGCACGGCGGACTTTCGTCAGCGTGTGATAGAAGCGCTGGGCCTGGCTTCGTCAGAAGAGCCGGCGATGCTCGGCGCGCTGGCTCGATTGCAGGCGCCGACCTGGCTGTTTCTCGATGACTATTGCCGTGTTCCGAACCCGGAACTCGATCAACTGCTGGATCGCATGCTGGCCGTCAGCAGCCCGGCGCTGACCTGGTGGCTGGGCGCCCGCCGTCGCCCGCAATGCAACTGGCCGCGGTTGCTGCTCGATGATGAATTGTACGAATGCGAGCGCGATACGCTGGCCTTCAATCAAACTGAGATTGCCTCGCTGTTGCGCCACCTGACACCGGCCGATGCGAGCACCGCCGCCAGCAAGATTATCCAGCGCAGTGGCGGCTGGTGCGCCGGTGTACGCATTGCGCTGCTGCAAAAATGCGACTGGTCGCGCAACGACCCGCATCACAGCCGACCTGACACATTGCTCGATTACCTCGAACACGAACTGTTTACCAGCCTGACCCCGGAGTTGACGGAAGCCTGGCGGGTACTCGCGCATTTGCCACGCTTCAACGCACGGCTGTGCGATCACCTGTTTGGCGCAGGGGAGGGCGCGCAATGCCTGAAGACGTTGCAGGAGCTGGGGTGCTTTATCGAGCCCTGGCAGGACTCCGCCGACTGGCTGCAGATCTTCCCTCCACTCACGCAATTGATGCGCGATGAACAATGGCCGGCCGGACGTTCCTGGCATCGCCGCGCCTGTCAGTGGTTCGCCGCCGAGCAGGACTGGAAAGCGGCGTTCGAACAGGCCTTGCTGGCCGAAGAGTTCGAGGTCGCGGTCAGCCTGTTGCAGCATTTCAGTTTCGAGCATTTGTTCGAGGAGCAAACGGTCGTGCTGTTGTTGCGGTTGTACGAGCAACAAGGCGACGCGCTGATGTTCGGTTCGCCGCAACTGGTCGGGTTGATCACGGCGGCGTCGTTGTTTGCCGGGCGGTTTGAGCAAGCCGCCGATTGCATCGAGCAGTTGTCACGATTCACACCTATGCCGTCGGTGCTCCTTCAGCAGCAATTGATTGCGCGCTGGCAGGCCCAGCAAGGGTGGCTCCTGCATTTGCAGGGGCGCATGGAGGGGGCTCGCGCGCATTTTCTCGACGCGTTGACTGTGCTCGGTCCTGACCTCTGGCCCGTGCGCTTGATGTGCCTGTCGGGTTTGACGCAACAGGCCTTGCTCAGGAGTGAGCTCGAAGTGGCGCAGGCGATAAACCGCGATGCGTTGTGCCTGGCGCGGGCTCAAGGCTCGCTGGTTTTCGAAGGGCTGCTGGAACTCGATCATGCGCAATTGCTGGAGCAACGTGGGGCTCCTCAACGAGCCGACCATTTACTCGCCAACGTTGAGGGCATACTCACTCAACAGCAGCGGATCGCCGAGCCTCTGCTTGGGCGGATTGCCTTGCACCGTGGACGCTTGAGTTTGTGCCAGGGCCTGGATACGCAGGCTGCCGAGTATTTCGAAGCGGGGCTGTCTATCTGTTTGCGCAACCACGACAAACGGGCGCTTTACGGTTTCCTCGGTTTGGCGCAGGTGGCGGCCAATCAGCGCGACTATGCCCAAGCATTTGTCCATCTGCGCGATGCCGAGCGTTTGATGCAGCAACGGCAGATTCCCGACACCGTTTACCGCGGTGTGCTGTTGCAGGTCAGCAGTCAATTCTGGCTTCAGCAGGGTCGCCCGGAATTGGCCCATGAGGCGCTCAGTCGTGTACTGCGCCACTATCGTGGCCCGCACGCACGGCAGGCGCCTCCCGCAACCCTGATGCTGATCGCGCGGATCGATTATCTGTTGGTGTTGGCAAAGGTCGATCTGCACCAGGCCCAAGACCCGCTGAGCCATTTCGCCCAGGCACTCGAACAATCGCAGCTCGCGGGCATGCTGGCGCTGGAGGTCGAATTGCTGTTCGCCGCAGCCGAAGTCGCGTGGCAGAACGGTGACATGGCCGGCGCCCGGGGTTGGTTGCGTAAAGGATTGAATCTTTCTGAGCACCATGGGCTTCGCCAGGCGCTCGTTGAGTTGCAATTGCGAAAGCCTGATCTTCTGCCTGTATTGGAGGTGACTTGGAATCGCTCGGAAAAAACTCCATTGGTAAGTGAAATCAATCCACTCAGTCAGCGTGAAGTGGAAGTGCTCAAGCTGATTGCTCTGGGCAATTCGAATCAACAAATAGCCGAGCAGTTGTTTATCTCCTTGCATACGGTAAAAACACATGCGCGGAGAATTCACGGGAAGTTGGGCGTGGAGCGGCGGACTCAGGCGGTTGCGAAAGCCAAGAGTGTCGGTTTATTGGATTGAAGAGTGCAAGACTGTTTGCTGGTGAGTATGAGCGCTTACGGAGTGCGAATAGCCGGTTCTGCTTTTAAAGTCTTTTCATATTGGAAAAAAATTTCGCTGGGAGATGTTTCATCTTATATGTAAGGGCTGGTGTATTAATGGTTGATTAAAAGTTAGGGGTGGGGTGGTCGTTGCAGTGTCAGGCCCGCAGTGGCTGAATGCGTGGCTTTGTTGTGGAGGATGTGGGTTCATGTATTTCGTTTTTTTCTTTATGTGTTTTTTCTGTATTTAAGTTGCTTGTACAATTATTGAAAAACGTTTTGAGTTTTTAATAATAGTTCAATCTGTTTTAGTTTGGTCTCAAGTTAGTCGGCAGCAACGTGCCGTTTATGTGATCAAACTAAATGAGGTTGGAAATGCAAGGCGAACAAGCAACAAATACAATGCTGGACCCAGTGCGTGAAGCACGTAACAATTTGCTTGAAGCACTCAGGAAAATTCCTTCGTTCAAGACGATTCTTCATGTTGCCCTGATGGACGAGTTTCAGAAGATGGACTCAGGCGCCTCTATAGCGCGGCGTTTTGTTAATCTTCGCTCGGGTGTAAGTCCAACATCTGCAGAACCCACTGGCAATCTGCTAGATGTGTTTTTTGAGTGCTTAAAGCGCGGCAGGCCACCCCAGTACACTGCTGATAAATACGGGATGTATGAGCTGGATAAAGTCGGCACTGAAACCTTCAGGCTGAAATATCTGGACGTGGTAAACGTCGGAAAAATGATCGCCGAACTGATGCAAAAGCTGCCTGAGAAATGCAGTTCTGAATTAGGTAAGTATTGGAACGTATCCTATCTGGTTGATAGTAAAAATCGTCCTTTGCCGTCGCCTAAACAGGAGTTGCGCACTCTTCAGGCGCGACTTTTCTGGCGCGAGCTGGACCTGGCGGGCAGCGAGAACCTGATGTCCAAAGCCGATGTCGCGACCATCAATGGTTTAATCGGTTCGGGACTACCAAGTTCCTGCTATGCCGTCTCTGTTGAAAAACAAAAGGGAGGTTTTGCGACGCTGGCATCCACCTTTGTTATTTCTCTTTCCGGCGCTGTTGCAAATGAGCTGAATCCAGCAGGCAATCAAGAGGTTGTTCTGTATTCGCCGTTCGGTGGATTCGAAAAGTTCAGCACCGTGGGTGCACTTCATAAAACGTTGCAACAACGGTTGTCCAATGCGTCGACCCGTGCCGAACTTTTGCAGGGGCTGTCGGAGGACGAGCGAGCTCTGGTATCGAGTGTTCCAGCGGTTCGTTACGCGAGAATCCTTGAAGATCTGTTTGAGCATTGCAATAACGGCCTGCTGGCAAGGCAAAGTCGTGATGTCATCTCTCAAGTACTAAAGTTAGTGACCGTCGGCGCGCATACCGAGGCGGCGTGGAAGCCGCTGGATTCTATTCTGTCCATGGATGCACTTGTACATTCTGAAAATGCGCGAAATGTGTTCTTGATCAAAGCGATGCTGGCGAATGCCCGGCCCGAGTGGTTTAAAAAAGCTTATGTCACCAATCAGGAACTTTATGTCGGTCTGGAGAAGAACCTGCTGGAAAGCCAGATTCAGCTTCATGAATTGACCAAAGATGTGGCGACTCTTACAGCTTATGCCCGACAGGCAGTAGAGGCATTCATCTCGCCGGGAACCGACGAGCGAATCGATCCTGACACGGTATTTGTGAATATTCAGCACTCGGTCAGGATGGCGGATGGCAAACGTATAGAACACATTGAGCGGAAAACGCTGACCCAGGCGTTTATGTATGGGGCACATGATCGGGCAGGGCGTTACACGATTACGCTGGAGAAGAACTATGGCCTCGCCAGGCTGACGCCTGAAAACATCATGCGCGCCATTGAAACGCTGGACCTGCGTCTGGCGTATGGCCCCGCGCGACAGCGGGTGTATGGCCAGCAGAACGTCAAGGAAGCGATGCGGGAAGTGCTGGGTCGAAAGACGGCTTTGACCCTGTTCGGCGCCATCTTGCAAAAACACATCACCTCGGCTGCGCAGGATATTGTTCAGCGCTACAACTTTGGCGATCCCTCTATTGAAGCGTCTGGTATCGCATTAAGAGCTTTCTATAACTTCAAGCCCTTAAAGGATCTCATTGTCTACCGGAGGAAAGGAGGCGACCTGAATCTCAAAGCTTACGTGCTTTATGCACCCGGCTCCCCGACGGATAAAGACTGGTACGAATTCTCCGATCTGGACAGTCTGCAACGGTATATAGGGTTGTGGGCACTTGAAGAAGAGGGACGTACCTACCTTCGAACCCAAGTGCATGAAAGTGATCGACGTAATCTGGAGCATGAAGTCTTCGGCAAGGAATGGCCGCGTGGTGAGCCGAGGGAGAGGAATCAGGGCCGAGCATGGTGGGACCAGGTCAATCTTGTTGCCTGGGTTGAAAGCGATGGGTTAAAGGGCAGTATTCAAAGTGTCCTTGACTGGGAAGACGCCGAAGAAAAGGCAGTCACGCCCCATTGGTACCGAAACGCCTCTCTCTCTGATCGCCAGCTGTTCAATCGTTTGACCACGGACTTCAAGGCCATTTATAACGCGTCAAAAGACAAATTTCATATTGAGGGCTTTCAAAAGTTTTCTCGTGAATTGGTCATGAGCCGGTTAAATGAACATTTGGGCCGCACGGGCGATCGCCAAATCGATCCTGATCAAGTCATGGTGAAATTCCACAAAGGCGCAATGACGCTGACACAGCTATTTATCAATTGGCATCTGTGGCGCAGCGATACCAATGTGTTCGAGAAAATCGTGCTGCCTGGATCGAGTACGCTCAGAGACAGTATCCGGGTGTCTGAGTTCTGGTGGAAAGACACGGGCAAGCCAATGACTGAGCTGAATTCCAGTACGCTCAACAAGCTTATCGACCTGATGCCCGGCGAGCATTACAGCCGTTATCTGAAATCAAACTTTCTATGGAAGTCGGATATTGATCTGCGGGCCAACCTGTACCGGGAGCTCAAGAAAAACGAGATGTTCCGAGCAGCATTGACGCAAAAGCTCAATGGCACGTTGCCGTCGGGGCATTATGAGTGGTTGATAGAGTCGATCAAGGGGCTGGATCGAGACACAAGGACGCCAGACGGTGTTTCACCTGGCAGTGAGCCTGGCGAAGGGGTTTATGAATTCTGGCTTGAAGGTGCGCGCATAGCCGGGGGGTATGTTTTTGGTGAGGGGCATATGAAGTTTGCCTATATCCCGAATTCGCCTGGCAAGGCCTTTATCTGGGTCGGTGATTTATCCAAGGCTATCGAGAACGATCGTATTTTGGGCGAGCATCTTCGGAGTCTGGCTGGATTACGTGGGCAGAACAGGGTCGGCGCCTACATCAGCAAGTCCCGCGATCCACGAGGTTCGTTGCCAGTACCGGGGTTGGGCGGCACCAATCCGGTTTACAACTTCAAGGCCGAATACGAAAACCTGATTAATCGCGCACTTGATGATCTGGATGTCCTGACCACCTCGCCAGTCGAAGCGTTCTGGCAGGAGACAAAGATTCTTCTCGAAGTGGCATTGGATGTGATCTCGATCTTTGTCCCGCCGGTGGGTTTCGCCGTCAGCGTGTTGAAGATCAGTCATTCGATCGTGCAAGGCATCATTGCATCCAGCCATGGGGATTCTGCAGGCGCCAATGCACATTTTGCTGCCGCATGGCGCGGGGCAATCCTCATGTACCTGGGTAAGGTCGCCTCGGTAGGAACGGCGGCCTCTGCACTTGGCCTGCTATCCACGATCAGGGATCTGACCGACGTGCTCTCGGCCGTCACGGGCGTTCCGGTTGGAATCAGTTATGTCACTGCGGTGGCTGTGCCGCACTGGACTCCAGAGAGTACGACCCGCGTGATCGGTTGACAGTCGGGACGCACATCAAGGTGTTATCCAGAGGATGAATGATCGGAGCTGATCAGTTCCGGTCTTCGGGCATCGGCGGTGTCTCATACCCCATCCGCCAACTCACGGCCCGCGTCGCCGCCAGCAATCGCTGCGCCGCCGGGCCGTTTTCGTCGGCGTGAAACAATGAGGTCGGGCCGACAATGGTCAAGACCGCCGCCACGTTCCCTACGGCGTTGAATACCGGTGCCGACAAGGCGTCCACTCCCGGCATCAACAACCCATGCACATGATGCAGGCCGCGTTCGCGGATCTGTTCGCACAAGGCCGCATAGATTTGATCGTCCGCCAAGACGTGGTCAGTGGCGTTGTGCAGTTCCTGATCGCGCAAGTCCACGGTTTCCCGTTTCGGTAGATAAGCGCCAAATACCAGTCCAGTGGACGAACTGAGCAACGGCAGCACCGAACCCAATTGCGTCACCACCGTCACCGCACGCACGGCCGGTTCGATGTGCACCACGGTCGCACCCTGATTACCCCATACCGCCAGAAAGCAGGTTTCGTTCAGTTCATCGCGCAACTCGGCCAAGGGCAGGGCGGCCACTTTCAGCACGTCCATACTGTTGAGTGCGGCGAGGCCGACGCGCAAGGCTTCACGGCCGAGGCCATAGTGGTTGGTCGCTGCGTTTTGCTCGGCAAAACCGCTGGCGATCAACGCCTGCAAATAACGATGAACCTTGCTCGCCGGCATCTGCACGTGTTCGGCCAGGCGCGACAACGAGGTCGAGGGCGACAACTCGGCCAGGGCCTTGAGGATGTCGGTACCGACCTCGGCCGAGCGGACTTTCTGTTTATCGTTGTTGCGCGGCGTTTCCATGGAGGCGATGTGATCCCGGGACGAATGGGCGTCTTTATAGCTTGACGGTCAATACCAATCAAATTACGTTATGCGTAATCGAATTACGATAAAAATAACCCAGGCGTGCCGAGACCTCTGCAGCAGAGCGACAGGCCATTGCCTACTCCCTGTTCAGGAGGCTCCATGAACCTCGATTCAACGGCGCCAGCGCTGGCTTATCAGTCAGGCTTCGGCAACGAATTCAGCAGTGAAGCGTTGCCCGGCGCACTGCCCGTCGGCCAGAATTCCCCGCAAAAAGCCCCTTACGGCCTCTACACCGAACTGTTCTCCGGCACCGCGTTCACCATGGCCCGCAGCGAAGCGCGGCGCACCTGGATGTACCGCATTCAGCCGTCCGCCAATCACCCGGCGTTCGTCAAGCTGGAGCGGCAACTGGCCGGTGGCCCGTTGGGTGAAGTAACTCCCAATCGCCTGCGCTGGAACCCGTTGGACATCCCGACCGAGCCGACCGACTTCATCGACGGGCTGGTGAGCATGGCTGCCAACTCGGGCGCGGAAAAACCGGCCGGGATCAGCATCTACAGCTACCGTGCCAACCGTTCCATGGAACGCGTGTTCTTCAATGCCGACGGTGAACTGTTGCTGGTACCCGACCAGGGTCGTCTGCGCATCGCCACTGAACTGGGCGTGCTGGACCTGGAGCCGCTGGAAATCGCCGTGCTGCCGCGCGGTCTGAAATTCCGCGTCGAACTGCTTGACCCGCACGCTCGCGGCTACATCGCCGAAAACCACGGCGCGCCGCTGCGCCTGCCAGACCTGGGGCCGATCGGCAGCAACGGTCTGGCCAACGCGCGAGACTTCCTGACACCCGTCGCGCATTACGAAAACCTCAAGCAACCGACCACCCTGGTGCAGAAATTCCTCGGCCAGTTGTGGGGCTGCGAGCTCGATCATTCGCCGCTGAACGTGGTCGCCTGGCACGGCAATAATGTGCCTTACAAATACGATCTGCGCCGATTCAACACCATCGGCACCGTGAGTTTCGATCACCCGGATCCGTCGATCTTTACCGTCCTGACTTCGCCGACCAGCGTCCACGGTCTGGCCAATCTGGACTTCGTGATCTTCCCGCCACGCTGGATGGTGGCCGAGAAAACCTTCCGTCCACCGTGGTTCCACCGCAACCTGATGAACGAATTCATGGGCCTGATCAAGGGCGAGTACGACGCCAAGGCCGAAGGTTTCGTGCCCGGTGGCGCGTCGTTGCACAGCTGCATGAGCGCTCACGGCCCGGACGGCGAAACCTGCACCAAGGCAATCAACGCCGAACTGGCACCAGCGAAAATCGACAACACCATGGCGTTCATGTTCGAGACCAGCCAAGTGCTGCGCCCGAGCCGTTTTGCCCTGGATTGCCCGCAACTGCAAACCAACTACGATGCCTGCTGGGCCACGCTGCCCGCCACTTTCGACCCGACCCGGAGATAACCCATGACTCAGACTTCCATCACTCGTAGCTGGGTTTCTTCCGCCAACGACCACGCCGATTTCCCGCTGCAAAACCTGCCGCTGGGCGTGTTCAGCGTGAAGGGTTCGGCGCCTCGTAGTGGCGTAGCCATTGGCGAGCACATCTTTGATCTGGAAGCCGCACTGGACGCCGGCCTGTTTGATGGCCTCGCGAAAACCGCCGTGGAAACCACCCGTGGCGGCCTGCTCAATGCGTTTTTCGAGTTGGGCCGTGAGGCTCGCGTGGCTCTGCGCGAACGTCTGCTGGAACTGTTCGCTGAAGGCAGCA
Organism: Pseudomonas sp. LBUM1663; assembly: GCF_059695905.1. NCBI lineage: Bacteria > Pseudomonadati > Pseudomonadota > Gammaproteobacteria > Pseudomonadales > Pseudomonadaceae > Pseudomonas > Pseudomonas sp. LBUM1663. Next base: position 1,057,848 of record NZ_CP166792.1, read on the forward strand.
CCCTGCACGGCAAGATCGAGGCCCAAGGCGCAAAACTGCTGCCTCTGGCGGCGAATTGCGAGATGCACCTGCCGGCGAAAATCAACGATTACACCGACTTCTACGTCGGCATCGAGCACGCACAGAACGTCGGCAAACTGTTTCGCCCGGACAACCCCTTGCTGCCGAACTACAAGTACGTACCGATCGGCTACCACGGTCGGGCCTCGACCATTCGCCCGTCCGGCACCGACGTTCGCCGCCCGAAAGGCCAGACCTTGCCGGCCGGTCAGACCGAGCCGACCTTCGGTCCGTGCGCACGTCTGGATTACGAACTGGAGCTGGGCATCTGGATCGGCCAGGGCAACGAGATGGGCGACTCTATCGCCATTGCTGATGCGGCCGATCACATTGCCGGTTTCTGCCTGCTCAACGACTGGTCGGCGCGCGACATCCAAGCCTGGGAATACCAACCGCTGGGGCCGTTCCTGTCAAAAAGCTTTATCACCAGCGTCTCGCCTTGGGTGGTGACGGCCGAAGCGCTGGAGCCGTTCCGCCGTGCTCAACCGGCGCGCCCTGAAGGCGACCCGCAGCCGCTGCCGTATCTGTTCGACAAGCGCGATCAAGCCGCAGGCGCGTTCGATATCGAGCTGGAAGTGCTGTTGCTCACCGAAGGCCTGCGCGAGCAAAAACTGCCGGCCCATCGCCTGACCCTCAGCAACACAAAACACATGTACTGGACCGTGGCGCAAATGGTCGCGCACCACAGCGTCAACGGCTGCCAGTTGCAGGCCGGTGACCTGTTCGGTTCAGGCACGTTGTCGGGGCCTGAAAACGGTCAATTCGGCAGCTTGCTGGAAATCACCGAAGGCGGGAAAAAGCCGATTGAACTGGCGTCGGGCGAGGTACGCAAGTTCCTCGAAGACGGCGACGAAATCATCCTGCGCGCCCGTTGCAGCCGCGACGGTTTTGCCTCCATCGGTTTCGGCGAATGCCGTGGCAAAGTGATCGCGGCGCGCTAAGAGGATCGGGTCATGGAGCTTTATACCTACTACCGTTCGACATCGTCGTACCGGGTGCGCATCGCGTTGGCGCTGAAGGGCCTGGATTACCAGGCACTGCCGGTCAACCTGATCGCACCGCCAGGTGGCGAGCATCGGCAAGCGCGGTATCTGGCCATCAACCCGCAAGGCCGGGTGCCGGCCTTGCGCACCGATGAAGGCGAGCTGCTGATTCAGTCGCCGGCCATCATCGAGTACCTGGAGGAACGTTATCCACAGGTGCCGCTGCTGTCCAAAGACCTGGCCGCGCGCGCTCATGAGCGTGGCGTTGCAGCCGTGATTGGTTGCGACGTGCATCCGCTGCACAACGTCAGCGTGCTCAACAAGCTGCGGCAATTGGGTCACGATGAACCGCAGGTGGTGGAGTGGATCGGCCACTGGATCAGCCAGGGTTTGGCGACGGTGGAGCAGTTGATTGGGGAGGAGGGTTATTGCTTTGGGCCGGAGCCAGGTCTGGCGGACGTCTATCTGATACCTCAACTGTACGCAGCCGAGCGGTTCAACATCTCACTCGAAGCGTATCCACGGATTCGCCGAGTGGCGACGTTGGCGGCGCAGCATCCCGCGTTCATCAAGGCCCATCCGGCGAACCAGCCAGACACCCCTAAAACCTGACACCTCCACCCCTGTGGGAGCGGGCTTGCCCGCGATGAGGGTGTATCAGTCGACATTCATTTGGCTGATACGCCGCTATCGCGGGCAAGCACGCTCCCACAGGGGATCTGTGATTAATGGACGATGGAATTGGGCGGGAGGTGGCCCAGGCGTTCAGTCAGGCGAATCCGCTGGATCGGGTCATCACTGAGCAGCAGCGCATGCTCCAGGTCGAAGCGCTCGGCGTTCGGGCAGTCCAGCCGTTGATAGAGGCTGGCCCGGGCCAGGTAATCGGCGGCGTTGGCGTTGCCCAGTTCCAGCACGCGTTCAGCGTCGATCAAGGCCCCGATGTAGTCATCGTGGGAAAGGTGCAACTGGCGCAGGTTGCGCGACAGCCGTTGCAGCATCTGCACCGGGTCGGCGGTCAGCATATGCTCGGCGTTGAGTTGCATGTTCGGGCCGTACTGGCGTTGCAGCAGTTCACGGCAATCATTGGGGTACAAGCGGCGCCCACCGCATGGGTCCAGCAGATGATCGGCGCCCGGCACTCGCAGCAGGAAGTGCCCGGGGAAATTGACCCCGACCAAAGGGATCTCCAGGCGTTTGGCCAACTCCAGTGCGATCAGCCCCAGGGACAATGGCTGGCCGCGCCTGAGTTCCAACACTTTGTTGAGCAGGGCCACTTGCGGGCGCAACGGGGTGAAGTCGTCCTGGGCGAACCCCAGGTCATTCATGCGCCGCAGAAGCGGCTGGGCCAGTTCGCTCACTGGCAGCATCGGCAAGCCATAGCTCACCCGCTGTTGCAGGTCTCGGAAGTCTGCCAGCACCTTCTCGAGATCCACCTCTTTGTCATGTTCGGCCGCCATCCACAGCGCGGCCTCGAACAGCGCGGGTGGTGATCGTTGCAGGCAGTCAAAAAAACGTTGGCGCGGCGTCATCGAAATCTCCGGTCAATGCCTCGTTTTAGCCCCGTCGCCGGCATTCGTCCAGTACCGCACACATGCGGTAGCAGGTTATGCCCGAAAGCCTGCAATGCGGCGCCGCTTATTCCGGTGCGCTTCTGCAAATTTTGCGCGCAAGCCTATACTGGCGACTACAAGAAGTGATTCGGGAGCCCGAAGATGTTCGCTCTCATGCAAAGCACTCGCCTTGAATCGCTGCATCTGAGCGTCGACCCGGTCACCGGGTTGAAGGCGGTCATTGCCATTCATAACAGCCGTCTGGGGCCCGCCCTGGGGGGATGTCGTTACCTTGCCTATCCCAGCGACGAATCTGCGGTCGAGGATGCCATTCGCCTGGCGCAGGGCATGAGTTACAAAGCGGCGCTGGCCGGCCTGGCCCAGGGCGGCGGGGTGGCGGTGATTGTCCGACCGGTGCATGTGGAGAATCGCGCGGCGCTGTTTGAAGCTTTCGGCCGCTGCATCAATCAGCTCGACGGGCGCTACATTACCGCGATCGACAGCGGCACCTCGGTGGCGGACATGGATTGCATCGCCCAACAGACCCAACACGTCACCAGCACCACCTCGGCGGGCGACCCCGCGCCCCACGCAGCGATGGGCGTGTTCACCGGCATTCGTGCTACCGCCATGGCCCGTCTGGGCAGCGATAACCTCGAAGGCCTGCGAGTGGCCATTCAAGGTTTGGGCAACGTCGGTTATGCCTTGGCCGAACAGCTGCACGCCGCTGGCGCTGAACTGCTGGTCAGCGACATCGATCACGGCAAGGTGCAATTGGCGATGGAGCAACTGGGCGCTCACCCGATCGCCAATGACGCGTTGCTCAGTACGCCGTGCGACATTCTCGCGCCCTGCGGCCTGGGCGGTGTGCTCAACAGCCACAGCGTGACGCAATTGCGCTGCTCCGCGGTGGCCGGTTCTGCGAACAATCAGCTGACCCATCTGGACGTTGCCGATCAACTGGAGCGGCGGGGCATTTTGTATGCGCCGGATTATGTGATCAACTCCGGCGGGCTGATCTACGTTTCACTCAAACACCGCGGCGAAGAGCTCACGACCATTACCGCCCACCTGTCGAAAATCGCCTCGCGGCTGACCGAAGTCTTCGCCCATGCCCAGGCGGAAAAACGCTCTCCGGCACGGGTGGCGGACGAGTTGGCGGAAAAAGTGCTGTACCGCTGAGCCACTCCTTTACTGCAGACATGAAAAAGGCCCTGAGCCATTCGACTCAGGGCCTATTCAATTCGGGCATCGTTTACTTCGGTGTCTTGGCGGCTTTGGCTGGCTTGGACAGCGCAGCGGCTTCACCCTCTTCGACCGGCTCAACCTTTTCAACCACTTCAACCGGCGCATTCAGCAGTTCGGACAACGCATCCGGCTGGCTCTTGAATGCCTTGGCGAACACATCGCGATTCTTCGCCATGTAGATCCCGGCTTCTTCCACTTGCTGTTCGGTCAGGGACGGAACGGCTTTCTGCAACACTTCAGCCAGCAATTCAGCCAGTTCGAGCATTTTGTCATGACGGTCAGCTTCGGCTTTATCCATGAACAAGCGCTCCAGATCTCGGCTGCTGCGGTATACCACTTCGACGGCCATTCACCACCTCACATGCCTTCACATTAGTTGTCTGTTTCGACCACTGTATTTATATACAGCGAAAAGGATAAGCGAATCCCTGCGCTTTGGGTAGTGGCTTTTTAATGTAGACCGAAATGAGGGTTTGTCATTTAAACCGTGGCGCGCCCATCGCTAGCAGGCTAGCTCCCACAGGTGCGACCAAACGCCACGGAGCGTGTTTTAGAGCATCTCGCCATCATGTGCGAGGCGCCCCTGGCCTTTTTTCTGCATGCAGAACAACCGTCACGTCAAAACCGCATCATCCGCTCGAACTGAGCTAAGGAAGAATTATCGTGAAAATCAACTGGGCCGAGAACCTGCGGCAGAACGTGCATCAATTGGCAGAGTCCCTGGGCAATCTGTTCGTCGAGACCTTCCATTACCTGGCGCTGTTCGCCATCGGTGCAGTCACCGCGTGGGCGGCGGTGATGGAATTTCTGGGGATGATCGAAGAAGGGCACATCAAGATCGATGACATCTTGCTGCTGTTCATCTACCTGGAACTGGGGGCGATGGTCGGGATTTACTTCAAGACCAACCATATGCCGGTGCGCTTCCTGATCTACGTGGCGATCACGGCGCTGACACGGCTGCTGATATCCAACGTCTCGCACCACAATCCGCCGGACCTGGGGATCATCTACCTGTGCGGCGGGATTCTGCTGTTGGCGTTTGCAATTCTGGTGGTGCGATACGCTTCGTCGCAATTCCCTTCGGTGAAGATCGAACACCCGCAACGCAAGATCGGTGCGGGTTCCGGTGAACATCCAGAAGTCGAGAAGGGCGAGATTTAAAGGCCCATGGTCGGGCGGGGCCGGGCTTTGGCCTGGGGTGGCGGCAAGTTGCGATTGTCGCCATCGGTCATCGCTTCGAGGATGGCCACGGCGCTGTGGCCCTGTTCGATGGCGATGCCGAACTGAATGCTTTGCACCAGGCGCTTGAGGCGCTTGGGGTCATTGCGCTGTTCGGCGCTGATCATCCGCTTGGCAACCACATGGCCGCTGTTGGAGAGGGTCAGCATGATGCTGCCATCCAGACCCTGAATGCTCAGGTTGATCTGATAATCCGCTGCAAAGGCATCGGTAATGAGCTGAAAAGGGTTGTCCATGATGCGTCACCGCCTGATTGAACGTGCAGTTGTTGACCGGCCATGATCGGGTTGGTTCGCGTTACCGGACCATCGGCAAGCCGCTCGCTGAGGTTTTCAAAAGTCCTTTTGCCTCTCAGGTGATGTAGCAAGGGCCATGCCGGAAAAATTGTCGAACAATGTTCACGGCAAAAAAGAGGCGGGCACCGAGGCCCGCCTTCTTTTTGCCTGCCCGTTTCAGGGCATGAACGAGTAGATGATCGCAGACAGTGCAATCAAACCGATCAACACCACGAATACGTTCGACGCTTGGCCAGAGTACTGGCGCAAGGCCGGCACGCGGCGGATGGCGTACATCGGCATCAAGAACAACAGGCACGCAATGATTGGCCCGCCGAGGGTTTCGATCATGCCGAGGATGCTCGGGTTGAAGGTCGCCACGGCCCAGCAGCTGAGAATCATGAACAGCGCAGTGACGCGGTTCAGCCAGCTTGCCGACATCACCCGGCCACGGCCGCGCAGGCTTTTCACGATCAGGCCCTGAAAGCCTTCACTGGCACCGATGTAATGGCCGAGGAAGGATTTGGTGATCGCCACCAGCGCAATCAGCGGCGCAGCATAAGCGATGACCGGGGTCTGGAAGTGGTTGGCCAGGTACGACAGGATCGAGATGTTCTGCGCCTTCGCCGCCGCCAGGTCAGCCGGGGACAGTGCCAGCACGCAACTGAAGCAGAAGAACATCACCGTCACCACCATCATCGCGTGGGCGATGGCGAGGATGCCGCTGCTCTTGCGCTCGGCCTGTTCGCCGTAACGCTGTTTCTGGTCAACGGCGAAGGCGGAAATGATCGGCGAATGGTTGAACGAGAACACCATCACCGGGATCGCCAGCCACAAGGTTTTGAAGAACAGCGGCATCGGCATGCCTTCGCTGGCGGTGGCGAAGAACGCGCCGTTCCAGTTCGGTATCAGGCTGACACCGAGCAGCAGCAACGCCGCGACGAACGGGTAAACCAGCACGCTCATGCATTTGACGATGACGCCCTGGCCACATCGCACGATCGCCATCAGACCGAGAATCAGCACCAGAGACAGAATCGCTCGCGGTGGCGGGGCGATGTGCAATTGATGCTCCATGAAGCTGCTCAAGGTGTTGGTCAGCGCCACGCTGTACACCAGCAGAATCGGGAAGATCGCGAAGAAATACAGCAGCGTGATCAGCTTGCCGGCACCAATGCCGAAGTGTTCTTCCACGACTTCGGTGATGTCCCCGGAACGGCCGGACAGCACGAAGCGGGTCAGGCCCCGGTGAGCGAAGTAGGTCATCGGGAATGCCAGCACCGCCAGGATCAGCAGCGGCCAGAAGCCCCCCACGCCGGCGTTGATTGGCAGGAACAGCGTGCCGGCGCCGATGGCCGTGCCGTAGAGGCCGAGCATCCAGGTGGTGTCGTGTTTGCTCCAGCCCTTGTGGGTTATTTCGCTATTGCGTGTCAGGTCTACAGCGGGATTTTCGGCAGCAGGTGTACGTACATCGGTCATCGTTTGGCCTCGTTATTGTTCTTGCTCGGGCTCACGGTTGCGGGCGGTCAGGGAATGCGCCTCAGCACTCCACCCAGCTCACTGCCAGGCCGCCCCGTGAAGTCTCTTTGTATTTGTCATGCATGTCGGCGCCGGTATCGCGCATGGTGCGGATCACCCGGTCCAGGGAAATGAAGTGTTTGCCGTCGCCGCGCAGGGCCATTTGCGTGGCGTTGATCGCCTTCACCGCCGCGATGGCGTTGCGCTCGATGCACGGCACTTGCACCAGGCCGCCGACCGGGTCGCAGGTCAGGCCGAGGTTGTGTTCCAGGCCGATTTCAGCGGCGTTTTCCAGTTGCTCGGGCGTGGCGCCGAGCACGTCTGCCAGGCCGGCGGCGGCCATGGCGCAGGCGGAGCCGACTTCACCCTGGCAGCCAACTTCGGCGCCGGAGATGGATGCGTTTTTCTTGCAGAGTATTCCTACAGCCGCCGCGCCCAAAAAGAAGGCGACAACGTCATCGTCCGACGCGTCCGGGTTGAATTTCATGTAGTAGTGCAGCACCGCCGGAATGATCCCTGCCGCGCCGTTGGTAGGTGCCGTGACCATGCGCCCGCCCGCTGCGTTTTCTTCGTTCACGGCGAGGGCGAACAGGTTCACCCACTCCATGGCCGACAGCGTCGAGGTAATGACATTCGGCTTACCGATTTCCAGCAGGCTGCGGTGCAATTTCGCCGCGCGACGCGGAACATTCAAGCCACCGGGCAAGATGCCCTCGTGACGCAGGCCTTGCTCGACGCACTCACGCATCACCGACCAGATGTGCAGCAGGCCCTGGCGGATTTCAGCTTCGCTGCGCCACGCCAGTTCGTTGGCCATCATCAACTCGGAGACCCGCAGACCGTGCTGGTTGCAGAGTTTGAGCAGTTCAGCGGCGCTGGAAAAATCGTAGGGCAGCACCACGTCGCTGGCCGGAGCGATACCGGACTCGGCTTCCGCCGCTTCGATGATGAAACCGCCGCCGATCGAGTAGTACGTTTGCTCCGACAACTCACCGGTTTCGCCAAAGGCTGTCAGAGACATGGCGTTAGGGTGGTAAGGCAAACTCTCGTCCAGCAGCAGGAGATCCCGTTGCCAGTTGAAGGTGATGGTCTTGTTGCCGGCCAGAGAGAGCTCACCGGTTTCGCGCAGGGTCTGGATCCGGCTTTCGATGGTGGTCGGATCGATGCTGTCCGGCCATTCGCCCATCAGGCCCATGACGCAGGCGCGGTCGGTCGCGTGGCCGACGCCGGTGGCGGAAAGGGAGCCATAAAGGCGAATTTCTACCCGACGGACGGCGTCGAGCAAATTCTGGTCAATCAGTGCCTGGGCGAAGGTCGCGGCGGCGCGCATCGGGCCGACGGTATGGGAACTGGACGGACCGATGCCGACTTTGAAGAGATCGAAAACACTGATAGCCATGCTAAAGCCTATACAAGCAATGGAAGAGAAATCGCTGCCATTTTTGTAGGACAAGCGCAATGTCGGCGATACTGCCTACCTCGGTCCTACGTGACCAACGAAACTTCCTAAGACAGCCTTTAGCAGGACTAAACAATGAGTCGCCAATTGCACGCCCAGACTTACGTCTGGCTGCACGTGTTTTCCTGTGCCGCGCGGCACTTGTCGTTCACCCGTTGCGCCGAAGAGCTGCACATCACGCCGGGTGCCGTCAGTCAGCAAATCCGCCAACTGGAAGAGCGGCTGGGCTTTCGCTTGTTTCACCGTCGTGCACGCGGCGTGGAATTGAGCGCTGAGGGCCAGCGACTGGCCATCACGGTCAACGAGGCTTACGGCAGCATTGATGCGGAATTGCGACGACTGGACGCCGGGATGATCAGCGGGATTCTGCGGGTGCGTTCGATTCCATCGTTCCTGAGCAAGTGGCTGACCCCGCGCCTGCCGCGCTTGCAGCAGCGCTTTCCTGACATTCAGTTACGCCTGGTGGCCGAGGACAGCAGCGTGCCGTTGCACGAAGGGGACTTCGACCTGGCGATCGACCTGAATGACGGCAGTTACCCGGGATTGTTATCCACAACCTTGCTCGACGAGCAGATCTTCCCGGTCTGCGCCCCGAGTCTGCTGCGCGGCCGACCACCGCTGCACGGCCCGGCGGGACTGGTGCACTTTCCGTTGCTGCACGACATCACCGCCTGGCGCGGCAGTTACGAGTACGCGGAATGGGAGTTCTACCTCAATGCCATCGGCTTCGAAGGCGCGGACGTGCGGCGCGGGCATACTTTCAATCGCAATCACCTGACCATCGAAGCGGCCATTGCCGGCATGGGCGTGGCGATTGCGCGAAGAACACTGCTGAACGATGAGCTGGAGCGGGGGACATTGATCGTGCCGTTCGGCTTGGCGGTGCCCAATCACAAGCGCTACGTGCTGCTTTATGCGCCTGGCGCGCTGAGCCATCCGGGCGTGCGTGCGGTGCATGACTGGCTAGTAGAAGAGGCGGGGATTTTCCGGAGTCTGCACCCGCTGGCGGAGCGGCAGATGTGAGCAATTGTGACTAAATAGAGGGGCGACCCAACTCCCGACCTTAACAGCGCTTTTTGCCGTTGTCCGGCTTTTTTTGTGAATCCATATTTTTCTTTTTTTAGGGGTTGAAATGTTCTTCGCACAGACCGATTGTGTAAGTAAGAGGTCACGGTGATGACGCCCAAGGGCCAGCCGATGCGCCTCTCGCGAGCTAGCTGAAATAAGGGATGAACTATGCAAATCCAAGTCAACAGCGATAACCATATTCAAAGCAGCATCCGACTGGAGGAGTGGGTACGTACTACCATTGAGAGCACGCTCGAACGTTATGAAGAGGACCTGACACGCGTCGAGGTTCATCTGCGGGACGAGAATGGCGACAAGCCAGGTCCCCATGACATGCGCTGCCAACTGGAAGCGCGCCCAAAAGGCCACCAGCCGATTTCTGTCACTCATAAAGCCGACACCCTGGAGCAAGCGATCGACGGTGCGGCGGAAAAACTTGAACATGCACTTGAGCATCTGTTCGGCAAACTGCGGGGCAAACCACGCGCCGCCGTGGTGCCATTCGAACGAACCGTTGCCGATGCGCTGCTCGAAGACGAGTTTCTCGAGAACGAACAGGCTGCACAAAACGGCTGAAGCCTGATTCACTTTTTACCTTCCCACTGAAAACGGGCCTGCTGATGCAGGCCCGTTCTTGTTTGTGGTGTTCACCGATTCCGTTGGCTCCACGATTACCTGTGGCGAGGGAGCAAGCTCCCTCGCCACAGGGGCTGCGACAAACTCAAGTGATGTCGACAGTAATCAGAAAGCCACGGATGTCTGTACATAAACCGTCCGCGGCTCGCCCACGTACTTGCCCTTGTTGTTGTCATCAAACGACCGGGTGTAGTACTGGTGGTTGAGAATGTTTTTCACCCCCACCGCCACATTCAAATCCGACAACTTCGGCCCGAAGTCATACGCCGCGCGGCTGCTGAACAACATGTATCCGGGAATCTTGCCCGTGCTGCCGTCAGCGCTTTCGGCCGAGGTGTTGGCGTTGTCGGCAAACTGGTCGCTCTGGTAGCTGCTGTCCAGGTTCAGCTTCCACACGCCTTCGGTGTAACCCACGCCAAGGGTGCCTTTGTGTTTCGAGGAGAACGGCACACGATTGCCCTTGTTCGGTCCGTCTTCGCGGATGGTCGCGTCCACGTAGGCGTAAGTGGCGTACACATCGAAGCCGGCCAGCGAAGGGCTCAAGTCATCCAGCGAATAGTTGATGCTGCTTTCGATCCCTTGATGACGCGTCTCGCCGCGGGCGATCACCGAGTCATTGGTCTGATTACTTTCGTACTGATTGTCGAAGTTGATCAGGAACGCACCGATCTCGGCTCGCAACGCCCCGTTGTCGTAACGGGTGCCCAGTTCCCAGGTTCGCGCCTTCTCCGGTTTGACTTCGCCGCTGGTCACCCGGTTAGGCATCTGGCTGTATTGCACGCTGCCGAACGAGCCTTCGGTGTTGGCGTAGAGATTCCAGGTGTCCGTCACGTGATAGAGCACATTCAACGCGGGTAGCGCGGTGTTGTAATCGCCCTTGTACTTCACGTTCGTCAGGTTGTTGGTCTGCTGCGAATCGATCATCTCGTAGCGAATGCCCGGCGTGAGTGTCCACTTGCCGATGTCGATCCGGTCATCGAGGAAGAACGCGTTGGCTTCGGTGCCGCCACGGGTGTCGCGGTCATTGCGGCTGTTGGTGGTTGGAAAGGTATTGTTGGCGATCGGTTCGCGGTAGCGCAGTTCGTGGCCGGCTTCGTTGATGTAGCGATAGCCGACGCCGACTTCATGGCTGGTCGGGCCGAGGTCGAAACCTTGGGCGAAACGGGTTTCGAGGCCGCGCACCCAATACTCGCGCGGGGACAGCGACAGGAACGTGCCCTGATCCAGATAACCGCTGCGCAGGGTTTTGGTGAAGAAGGTGTTGGCGGTGAATTCGCGGCGATCTTCCTGATAGCGGTAGCCGAAGTTGAACATCGTCCGGCGGCCCCAGAACTGATCTTTGGGGCGCGTCGACTGGTACGGGTCGGCGTCGTAATCGGCGACGTTCAGGCCGCCGGGCATGTCCGCCTTGCCTTCGTAATACTGAGCCATCGCGTTGAAGCTGTTGGCGTCATCGAGTTGGTATTTGCCCTTGAGAATCAGGTCGTCGATTTCGGTATCGCTGTGTTCACGCCAGTCGCCATCACGGGTGCCGGAATACAACAGCGCCCCGCCCAGGCCGTTTTCAGCCGTGCCGCCGGCCAGCAAGTTGCCGGTGGTTTTGACGCCGTCGTGACTGGAGGACGGGCTGGTCTCGGTCTGGAAACCGCCTTTTACGGTCGGCTCATCGGGAATCGCGCGGGTCACGAAGTTGACCACGCCGCCGACGTTCTGCGGGCCGTAACGCACCGCGCCGCCGCCGCGCACAACGTCCACCGCGTCCATGTTGCCGATGCTCACTGGCGCGAATGACAGCTGCGGCTGGCCATAAGGTGCGAAGGGCACCGGGATGCCGTCCATCAATACGGTCGAGCGTGAAGCCAGGCGCGGATTGAGCCCGCGAATGCCGAAGTTCAGCGCCATGTCATGGCTGCCGGTGCCGTTGTTGTCCGGCGCGTTCACGCCGGGGATGCGGTTGAGCACGTCTTTGGCCTGGGTCGCGCCCTGGCGCTCGAACGCCTCGCGGCGGATCACATCACGTGCGCCCGGGTGCTCGAAGACGTTGATTTGCGCTGCATCACCGAGCCAGTCGCCGACCACTTTCGAGGTGTCCAGCTCCAGCGCGGTGTCGCCCGCCGGTTGCAGGCTGAAGGCATTGTCGCCCTCGGCGCGCGCTTGCAGGCCGGTGCCGTCGAGCAAGGTATCCAGGCCTTGCGAAGGGGTGTAGTTGCCTTCGAGGCCACGACTTTGCACGCCGCTAGTGACTTGCGAGCCGAAGGTGATCAACACGCCGGCTTCACGACCGAACTGGTTGAGTGCGCTTTCGAGCGAGGACGGTGCGATGTGGTACGGCTTGGCGTCGGCGGCGTGTGCGAGTGGCAGCGCGCCGAAGCTCAGGCTGGCGCCCAGCAAGAGCTGACGCACGTTGCGAGCCAGCGGGGTAAGGCGGGTGGGGTGCATGGAGGACGGTCCTGAGAAGGTGGAATCAAGGGGGCTTTCCTTCTCTGTCACGCCAGATCTGAAAAACGGCTCACGTTGAATGAATATTTTTTGCTGGGCTGACACTGGCCAGCTTTTGTGGCGAGGGAGCTTGCTCCCGCTGGGCTGCGAAGCAGCCCCATAGCTAACACCGCCATTATTCTGAAAGACGGCATGCACAGGTTTACGACTGCTACGCAGCCGAGCGGGAGCAAGCTCCCTCGCCACAGGTAAGGTGTCTCGCTCCAGGATTACGCCTTCGCTTCGACGGTCACCCAATACCGCGTAAAGCGCCTTACCTTCACCGGCAAACTGATTTCCAGCAGATCCAGAATCCGCTCGCTATCGTCCAGCGGATACGTCCCGGAAATCAGCAAGTCCGCGGCCTTCGCATCGCAATTCAACCGCCCGCGACGATAACGGCCAAGTTCATCGAGAAAATCCCCGAGGCGCATGTGCGCGGCCACCAGCATGCCGTCGGCCCAGGCGCCGCTGTTGGCGTCCAGCGGCAGCGGTTTACCCACGTCACGCGGGCCGAAAGCCAGTTGCCAGGCGGCGGGCAATACCAGTTGTGTGCCGTCGTCCGGGGTCAACTCGACACTGCCCTCGAACACGGCCACCTGGGTGCGATCAGCAAACTGCCGTACGTTCAATCGCCCACCTTGCGTCTTTAACACGCCCTGCGCGGTCTGCACCTGAAACGCCTGGCTGGCGGTCAACAGCAGTTCGCCCTCCAGCAAACGGATCAGCCGTTGCTGACCCTCCACCCGCACATCCGCCGAACTCGTGGTGTTGAGCTGCAACTGATTGCCTGCACCGAGCGCCACCTTTCGCCGCTGGCCGACGGGGCTGCGGTAATCAGCGAGCAACGGCGGCAACACGTTGTGCTCGCGCATGCCCCAAGTGACCGCAGAACCTGCGCCGAGAATCAGCAACAGTTTCAGCGCCTGACGTCGGCTGCCGGACTTCGGCGCATTGAGGGCCGCGTGGGCCAGCGGTGAAGACAAACCGCGAAGCCGCTGATTGACCCGCTGGATATGTTCCCACGCCCGCTGATGCTCGCTGTGCGCATCGTGCCATTGCTGCCAGGCGAGCTGCTGGCGCGGGTTCAACGGCCCCTGCTGCATTTCCATCAGCCAGTGCACGGCCTGCTCGGCGACTGGGGAAGAAAAGTCCGGAGTGCCGTTCATAGTGCGAAATAACAGCGCATGGCTGCTTTACTCAAGTGGCGTTTGACCGTGGCAATGGAAATGCCCAGTTCGGCCGCGATCTGTGGATAAGTCAGGCCATCGACCTGCGCCAGCAGGAAGGCGCGTTTGATCAGTCGCGGCAATCCATCGAGCAATTGGTCCAGCTCCATCAGGGTTTGCAGGATGATTGCCCGCTCTTCCTCGGACGGCGCGTACACCTCAGGCATTTGCGCGAGCGCTTCGGCGAAGGCGCGTTCCAGGTCCTGGCGACGGTAATGGTTGAACAACACGCGTTTGGCGATCGTGGTCAGGAACGCTCGCGGTTCGATGATCTGCGGTGTTTCCCGGGCCGTGAGCACCCGAATGAACGTGTCCTGGGCCAGGTCCGCTGCGCTGTCGGGGCAGCCAAGCCTGCGCCGCAACCAGCCGGTGAGCCAGTTGTGGTGGGCGTGATAGAGGACTTCGACGGGATTGGCGGGCTGCAACAGGACCACTCCGACACAAACGGATACGTTAGAGAACAAGAATTGTTCGCATTGTAGAGGTGTGCAACGGCCCCCGGCAATCGGATCTGTTTTGCGTATGAGAATATTTATCATTAATATTGCGGCCTTGTTGGCCCCATGACTTTCATGCGGCCTCACCCGGTTTCAAGGTCGAAACATGAAAGGCAAAATCAGCGCGCTCCCCGTTTCTTATCGATTGGCCGTCACTTCACGAGTGCTGGCCGCGGTATTGGGTGGTTATATCGTCGCGGCGCTGGCCAGTGTCAGCCTGAGTTCGTGGTTGCCGATGGCCCGCGCCGAAGCGGTGGTGACCGCGATGATGGCCTCGTTTCTGGTCTATCTGCTCGCGGTGCTCTGGTGTTTCGCCTGTCGCAGCGCGTGGCAGGCCTGGTTCGGGCTGATCGTGCCGGGCTTGGTGCTGGGGGCCGTCTCCGACCTGGCTTATTGGATGGGCCAGGTATGAAAGAGGGTTTTCGTCAGGCGATGGCCTGGTTGCACACCTGGGCCGGGCTGATCTTCGGCTGGTTATTGTTCGCGATTTTCCTGACCGGTACGCTCGCCTATTTCAAGGACGAGATCAGTCACTGGATGCAGCCCGAGATACCGGCGCGCGCGGTGACCTCCGAAGCCAGTTTGACCCTGGCGCAAGACTACCTCCAGCAACACGCCGCGGGTGCCTCGCGCTGGCTGATCGACTTGCCGAGCGCCCGGGAACCGGGCCTGTCGGTGCGTTGGCAACAGACCCCGGCCAAACCCGGCGAGCGCGGGCAATTCACCGAAAAACTGCTCGAAGCGCAAACTGGCCGCGAAGTGCAGGGCCGCGAATCTATGGGCGGCGACTTCTTCTATCGTTTCCACTTCCAGCTGCAAATGCCCTATCCGTGGGGCCGCTGGTTGTCGACCATCGCGGCCATGGTGATGTTCATCGGCCTGATCACCGGGATCATCACCCACAAGAAAATCTTCAAGGACTTCTTTACCTTCCGCCCCCGCAAAGGCCAGCGGTCCTGGCTGGACGGGCACAACGCGGTGGGCGTTCTGGTGTTGCCGTTCCATCTGATGATCACTTACAGCAGCCTGGTGATTTTCATGGCGATGGTGATGCCGGCGAGCATTCTGGCCTCGTACAAAGGCGATCCCCGCGCGTTTTACGCTGAGATGTTCCCGGCCTCCAGCACGCCCGAGCTTGCCGGCAAACCGGCCGAACTGGCACCGATGGCGCCGCTGCTGGAGCGGGCGCGCGCGCAGTGGTCGGGCGGCCGGGCGGAACGGCTGACGGTGAACAATCCGGGGGATGCGAATGCCTCGATTGTCGTCTCGAGGGATGACGCCGACCGAGTGATTTATGACGCCAGCAGCGCGGTGACCTTTAACGGGGTGACTGGCCAACAACTCAGCGCCACGCCACAGCAACCGGTGCCGATGGCCATTGCCGGCAGTTTCTATGGCTTGCACATGGGCCATTTCGCGAGCCCCGTGCTGCGCTGGCTGTACTTCATTTGCGGGTTGGCGAGCACCGCGATGATCGGCACCGGGCTGGTGATCTGGCTCGGCAAGCGCCAGCTCAAACATGTGAAAAGCGGCGTAATGCCCTTCGAATTGCGGTTGGTCGAAGTGTTGAACATTGCCAGCATGTCCGGGCTGGTGGTCGCGGTGGCGGCGTTCTTCTGGGCCAATCGGTTGCTGCCGGTGGAGATGGCCACAAGGGCGGACTGGGAAGTGAACAGCTTCTTCATCGTCTGGGGCTTGAGCGTGGTTCATGCGGTGATCCGCCGTGGACGCGCGGCATGGGTCGAGCAACTCGCGGTGGCTGCGTTGCTGTTCTGCGGCGTGCCGCTGTTGAACGCGTTGACCACGCCGTATCACTTGGGCGTAACGCTGGCTCAAGGCAACTGGACGCTCGCCGGGTTCGATTTGACGTGCCTGGGCAGTGGCCTATTCCTGGCCTGGGCTGCCTGGAAAATGCAGCGCTCCGGGCAGACCGTTCGCGTCGCCAAAGAACGCGCCCGACCGATCACGCTTGAGCAAAAGGTGAACTGAATGTTGTTGGCCCTGCTGCTCTGCTACGGCGGTTTCACCGCGCTGTGTTTATCGATGGATCGGCATCACGCCGAACTGCTGGGGCGCAAGTCGTCAGCCCGGCGACGCAAAACGTTCAAGCTGAGCGGTTGGTTGCTGCTGGCCGTTTCGTTATGGGCGACGGTGGCGAAAACCGGTTGGGGGCTCGGGTTGGTGGAGTGGTTTGCGGTGTTGATGTTCAGCGCCTTGCTGCTGGTGTTGTTGATGCCGTATCGCCCGCGCCTGGCCCTGGCGTTGGCCGGATTGAGTCTGCTCGCGAGCCCCGTCGCCGTGTTTGCACAGTGATGATCACCAATCCCCCGGAATCCCGCGACGACGAACATCGCGGCGCCCGTGCGCATTTCCTTCAGGTGTTCCTGTCCCAGCGTTCGCAGATGGAAGCGCTGGTGAGCCGGCGTGTCGGCTGCCGCGCGACCGCCGCCGATCTGGTGCAGGACTTGTTCCTGCGTTTCTGGCGGCGGCCGCTGGTGCAAGTCGAGGAGCTCAGCACTTACCTGCTGCGTTGCGCCGGCAACATTGCCATCGACCATCTGCGCAGCGAAGGCACGCGGGTGCGGGTCAACGAAGGCTGGATGCCGGATCAACCGGACAGCCAGGGCAGCGAACCACAAGCGGCGCTGGAGGCGGGCAACGACCTGCGTCACGTCGAAGCGGCGTTGCGCGCGTTGCCGGAACGTACCCGGCAGATCTTTCTGCTCAACCGCATCCATGGCCGCAAATATGCGGAGATCGCCAAGGCCATGGGCCTGTCCCAAAGCGCCGTGGAAAAACATATGATGCGCGCCCTCGATGCCTGCAAGGCCAGCCTGCAGGAACCGCCAACGCGCACGCCAGGGAAAGCGCCGTGAATCCACTCGACCGCGTCACACCGACGCCCGCCCAGCAGCAGGCTGCACTCGCCTGGCTGAGCCTGTTGCACGACCAACCGAGCAGCGGCGATCAACTCACTTTCAGCCGCTGGCTCCAGGCCGATCCCGCCCATGCCGAGGCTTACGCCCAGGCGCAAGTGCTGTGGGAACTGAGCGAAGTGCCGGCGCGAACCTTGGCCGATGAAGACGCTTTCGCCTTGCAGGGTTACCTCAATGCGATGAACCGATCCCGACGCACCAGCGTGCGGCGCTGGTCTGGCGCGCTGGCCATGGCCGCCTGCCTGGTGCTGATGATCGGCCTCGGCGCGGGTTGGCAGCCGACGCGCTGGATCGATGATCTGGGGGCGGACTATGTGGCTGCGCCGGGGGAAATTCGTACCGTAACGCTGGCCGATCAGTCGCAAGTGACGCTGGACGCCGACAGCGCCATTGTCGTGGATTTCAGTCGCGGTGAGCGCCACGTGCAGCTACGTCGCGGTGCCGGATTTTTTAGTGTGACCCACACGGGCGATCCGTTTGTGGTCGACGCTGAAAAGGGCCAGGCACGGGTGCTCGGCACGCAGTTCGAAGTGCGTTTGCAACCCCATGGCGCGCAGGTCACGGTGCTGTCGGGACGGGTCGGCGTGACAGCGGATAAGCACGCCGAGCAGCAAATTCTGACCGCCGGCCAGCAAGTGGCGTATGGCGGAGGTTCGGCGCAAAAGCTGCGTATGGTCGACAGCGAAGCGCAGCTGGCCTGGCGTCAGGGCTGGCTCAATTACTACAAGGCCACGCTGGCCGATGTGGTGCAGGACCTGGGGCGCTATTACCCGGGGCGGATTGTGCTGCTCAATGATGAACTGGCGGCGCGGCGGGTCAGTGGCAGTTTTCCGAGCAAGGACCCGCAGGCGGTGTTGAGTTCGTTGCAGGGTGCTTTGGGGTTGGAGCAAACAAGCGTTTTGGGGCATTTGATTATTTTGCGGTGAGGCTGCTTGCCTCATCGCGAGCAAGCTCGCTCCCACAGGGATAGATGTTGATCACAAAAATGTGGGTCCAACTTCAATACCTGTGGGAGCCGGGCTTGCCCGCGATGACGGCAGGTCAGGCACCACATCCCTCAAGGCAAAAAATTATTTTCAAAATTATGGTGAGGTAAACCCGACCCCCATCCGTGTAGTGACTGAAACTGCGAGTCATTCGCATCCCGTAGGTTCTACACAGGTCATTGAGCAATGAAGTCCAGGGCAAAACCGGGTTCGGTCAAACAGTGGTTGGGTGCTTCTGCACTGTGTGTGTCGGCGTTGGCCTTGCTGCCATCGAGCGTCGCATCGGCCGCTGAGGCGGCCATCACGCAGCCACTTACGCAGTTCAGCTTCGCCATCGCTGCCAAGCCGCTGCCCCAGGCCTTGAGCGACTTCAGCCGCGTCACCGGTATCAGCGTGGTCTACACCGATGAAGCGCCCTACGGCCTCACCGCCCCGGCGGTCAATGGCCCGTTGAGCGCCGAGCAGGCCCTGCAGCGTTTGCTCAGCGGTTCGGGTTTCACCTTCCGCCGCAGCGACGCCCGCACCCTGGTGCTTGAACCGCTGCCCACCGCCGGCACGTTGAATCTGGGCACAACCACCATTAACTCGGTGGCCGATCAGTCCATGAGCTATCAGCCGCCGCCCACCAGCTCGGTGATGCGCTCGTCGGCCTTGCTCCAGGAAATCCCGCAGACCGTCAACGTCATTCCAGCCCAGGTCATTCGCGATCAGGCTCCGCGCAATTTGGATGACGCGCTGGCCAACGTCAGCGGCATCACCCAGGGCAACACGCTGGCGAGCACTCAGGATTCGGTGATGACCCGCGGTTTCGGCGACAACCGCAACGGCTCGATCATGCGCGACGGCATGCCGATCGTGCAGGGCCGAGGCATGAATGCGACCGTGGACCGGGTCGAAGTGCTCAAGGGCCCGGCCTCGCTGCTGTACGGCATTCAGGACCCGGGCGGCGTGGTCAACATGGTCAGCAAGAAACCCGAGATGGAGCAATACAACGCCCTGACGCTGCGCGGCTCGACCTACGGCGACGGTAAAAACGGCAGCGGTGGCGGCCTCGACAGCACCGGCGCGCTCGGTGATTCCGGCTTCGCTTACCGCATGGTGCTGGACCACGAAGACGAGGATTACTGGCGCAATTTCGGCACCCACCGCGAGACGCTGGTGGCGCCGTCACTGGCCTGGTTCGGCGAAAGCACCCAGCTGTTGTTCTCCTACGAACACCGCGAGTTCCTCACCCCGTTCGACCGCGGCACGGTCATCGATCCGCGCACCAATTACCCGTTGGACATCTCGCGCAATGAACGCCTGGACGAGCCCTTCAACAACATGGAAGGCCGTTCGGACCTGTATCACTTCGAGGCCGATCACGAACTCAACGACAACTGGAACGCTCACTTCGGCTACAGCTGGAACCGTGAAACCTACGACGCCAGCCAGGTGCGCGTCACCGCCATCGACACCCGACGCGGCACGTTGACCCGCAGCATGGACGGCACCCAGAACGCCATCAGCACCGACCGATTCACCACCGCCAGCCTCGAAGGCAACGTCAATGTGCTGGGCCTGCAACATGACCTGGTGTTCGGCATCGATGACGAATACCGCAAGATCTACCGCGAAGACCTGATCCGCCAGAAAAGCCTGAGCACCTTCAGCTACGTCAACCCGGTCTATGGCCGTGAAGTCGCCGGCACCACGGTCAGCCCGGCGGACAGTGCGCAGACCGATGAACTACGCAGCGATTCGATCTTCCTGCAGGACTCGATCCACCTAACCGATCAATGGATTTTCGTCGCCGGCGCACGCTTTCAGGAATACGACCAGTACGCCGGCAAAGGCGTGCCGTTCCAGGCCAACACCGACAGCAACGGCCAGAAGTGGGTACCGCGCGCCGGCCTGGTTTATCGCTTCACCGATGAACTGTCGTTCTACGGCAGCTACACCGAGTCGTTCAAACCCAACTCGACCATCGCGCCGTTGAGCGGCAGCAGCACCGTGCTCGACGGCAGCGTCGCGCCGGAAGAAGCCAAGTCCTGGGAAATCGGCGCCAAGCTTGATATGCCAGGGCGCGTGACCGGCAACGTCGCGCTGTTCGACATCAAGAAACGCAATGTGCTGGTGGCCAACTCCGAAGGCCCGGTGACGATTTACAGCGCCGCCGGTGAAGTACGTTCCCGTGGTCTGGAAGTGGATTTGAGCGGTCAGCTCAGCGACCGCTGGAGCATGATCGGCAGCTATGCCTACACCGACGCCGAAGTCACCGAGGACCCGATCTACAAGGGCAAAAAACTGCAAAACGTCGCGAAGAACAGCGGCTCACTGTCGGCGGTCTACGACTTCGGGACCATTGTCGGCGGCGATCAACTACGGGTCGGCGCGGGTGCGCGTTACGTCGGCGAGCGGGCGGGTAACGCCGTCAACGATTTCGACCTGCCGAGCTACACCATGGCCGATGCGTTCGCGACCTACGACACCAAGGTTGAAGGGCAAAAGGTCAAGTTTCAGCTCAACGTGAAGAACCTTTTTGACCGCACCTACTACACCTCGGCGGCGAGCCGGTTCTTTGTGTCGATGGGGGATTCGCGGCAGATTTCGTTGTCCAGCACGTTGGAATTCTGACCGCAGACCGCGTCATCGTTCATCGCGGGCAAGCCCGGCTCCCACAGGGATAGTGTCGTTCACAAAAGATGGGTTCGACACCTGTCCTGTGGGAGCCGGGCTTGCCCGCGATGGCGATCTGACGGGCGCTGCAAATTTCGGGACTAACGCAAAAACGCCTGCCGATACTCCCCTGGCGTCCCACCCAAAACCTGCCGAAACCGATTAGTGAAATGACTCGCACTGGCAAACCCGCACGCCAGCGCAATCTCCCCCAAAGGCTGCGAAGTCGAACGCAACAACTCCCGCGCCCGGCTCAGTCTGCGCGCCAACACATACTGATGCGGCGGCAAGCCAAAGCTCTTCCGAAACATCCGCGCAAAGTGATATTCCGACAGCGCACACAACGCCGCCAATTGCCCCAGGCTGATCGCCTCGGCCAACTGATTGTCGATGAACTCCACCAACTGCCGCCGCTGATGCGCCGCCAATCCGCCTTTTAACCGCAAGCCCTCACGCATCCCGACCTGGCCGAGCAATACGTGACTGAGCATTTCGTGAGCCAGGCTGCTGGTGAGCAGGCGTTCGCCGGGTTCGTCCCAGTTGAGGGTGAGCATCTGCCGAAAGCGCCGGGCTTGTGCCGGATCATCAAGGAAGGTGGCTTCGCGCAAGTGCAATTCGCGTGGCTCGCGGTCCAACAGCGTGACGCAACCGAGGGCGAATTGTTCGGGGCTGAAATACACGTGGGCCAGGCGAATGTCGCCGTTGATCACCCAACCCGATTGATGCTCGGCCGGCAGGATGCACAGCTTGTCGGGGCCACCCTTGGTGCCGGGCTGGTCTCGGCGGAAGGTGCCGGTGCCCCCGGCGATGTAGCAGGATAAAGTGTGGTGGCTTGGGGCTTCGTAGTCTTGGGCATCGTGATGGTTGCTCCACAAGGCTGCAGCCATCCCGTCACCGAGCTCGGCGCTGTGCTCGAGGCGAGCATTGGGCGAGCGGTTGAGGGCTTGAAAGACTTGCAGGGTTTCCAGTGCGGGCATGATGGCTTCTCTCCAACGCCTTGCATCCTACTCCGTAGACCATGCGCTGCCAGCCTCTGCCACGACAAAAGCGCAAGTTTATGCAAGTGCGCCCACGCTTGGCGCAGGACACTGAGTTCCTATCGAGGAGCCTTTGTCATGAACCTGTCGTTGTACTTGCTGACCGTGCTGATCTGGGGCACCACCTGGATTGCCTTGAAATGGCAGCTGGGTGTGGTTGCCATTCCCGTGTCGATCGTTTATCGCTTCGGCCTCGCGGCGCTGGTGCTGTTCGTCCTGTTGCTGCTCAGCCGACGCCTGCAAGTGATGAACCGTCGCGGGCATTTGATCTGTCTGGCACAGGGCTTGTGCCTGTTCTGCGTCAACTTCATGTGTTTCCTGACCGCCAGCCAGTGGATTCCCAGCGGTCTGGTCGCCGTGGTGTTTTCCACGGCCACGTTGTGGAACGCGCTCAATGCACGGGTGTTCTTCGGCCAGAAAATCGCCCGCAACGTTTTGATGGGCGGTGCGCTGGGCCTGTCCGGGCTTGGCCTGTTGTTCTGGCCGGAACTGGCCGGCCACACCGCCAGCCCGGAAACCTTGCTCGGCCTGGGTTTGGCATTGCTTGGAACCCTGTGTTTCTCGGCCGGTAACATGCTCTCGAGCCTGCAACAGAAGGCCGGTTTGAAGCCGTTGACCACTAACGCCTGGGGCATGGCGTATGGCGCCGCGATGTTGTCGGTGTGGTGTCTGTTCCGGGGCATTCCGTTCGACATGGATTGGAACACGCGTTACATCGGCTCGCTGCTGTACCTGGTGATTCCGGGTTCGGTCATCGGCTTCACCGCGTACTTGACGCTGGTCGGACGAATGGGCCCGGAGCGGGCGGCCTATTGCACCGTGCTGTTCCCGGTCGTGGCGCTCAATGTATCGGCGTTTGCCGAAGGCTATCAATGGACCGCGCCGGCATTGGTGGGGTTGGTGTTGGTGATGCTCGGCAACGTACTGGTGTTCCGCAAACCCAAGGCGCCGATAGCGCAAGGCAATGGCAAGCTCGCATGAAAGCGTTGGGGCCGAGTGCGCTTAGCGTTCGGTCCTGAGCGCAACGAATATCAACAGCGGAAGTATGAAGTCGACAATATGCCGGGCCCAGTCCTTGGCATTCCAGGTTTGTGATTCGTCCATGTTGAACCATTCAACGCCGATCACTTGCAGGCAAACGTAGTAGACAAATATGGCGATCAATAATCCGATGATTGAGAACTTTTTGGCCTCATGGAATAGGTCGGCAGACGCGTTCAGGTTTCGGTAAAGGTGATAGGCACCGACCAGGCAAAAGGCGGTATAGATAACTTCAAGTGTAATGATGAACCAATAGATCCGGTGGTGGAGCATGGGTGAGGTGATTGCCCGGTAGTTCAGCTTAATGTTTTCCCTTGTGGTGTCCATGCTCAGGATGTGACCGACGTATTCATAGTTGGATGCGTAGTCGGTGAAGTTGCTGTACATCACCAGCAGGCCAAAAAAGCTTATATAAGCCATTAATGATAATTTGCTGTATCTGATGATCTTGTCGGTGGTAAGGCTATTCAAGGTTAATGTGCTCCAACACTATTTTTCGTGAGTCGAATAAGGGGAGGAGTGTATAGCGCTTGAACTTTTTTAGTGGATTGACTGAATTGCAAGTTATGTAAGGAGCGGGCAAATACTTGATAAGTCTCTGCCCGTTTTAGTTAGCCTTTCCACACTTGCGGGTTGACCAGATCCTGCGGCCGCTCGCCCAGCAGTGCGCTGCGCAGGTTAGCCAACGCGCGGTTGGCCATGGCCTCGCGGGTTTCATGGGTCGCGGAGCCGATGTGCGGCAACGTCACCGCGTTTTTCAGCTGGAACAACGGCGACTCGGCCAGCGGTTCTTTCTCGTAGACGTCCAGCCCGGCGCCGCGAATGCGGTTGTTTTGCAGCGCTTCGATCAGGGCGGGTTCATCCACGACCGGACCGCGGGCGATGTTGACCAGGATGGCGCTCGGCTTCATCAGGGCCAGTTCACGGTGGCTGATCAGATGCCGGGTTTTCTCGCTGAGCGGCACGACCAGGCAGACGAAATCGGCTTCGGCCAGCAGTTCGTCAAGGTTGCGGAACTGCGCGCCGAGTTCTTGCTCAAGTTCAGTCTTGCGGCTGTTGCCGCTGTAGAGGATCGGCATGTTGAAGCCCAGCCGGCCGCGACGGGCGATGGCCGCGCCGATGTTGCCCATGCCGACGATGCCCAGGGTTTTGCCGTGCACATCGCAACCGAACAGCGGGGCGCCGACGGTGGCTTGCCATTGGCCGGCCTTGGTCCAGGCGTCGAGTTCGGCGACGCGGCGGGCGCTGCTCATGAGCAGGGCGAAGGCCAGGTCGGCGGTGCTTTCGGTGAGGACATCCGGCGTGTTGGTCAGCATGATCCCGCGTTCGTTGAAGTAGGCGACGTCGTAGTTGTCGTAGCCGACGGAGACGCTGGAGACGACTTCAAGGTTGGCGGCGTTTTCCAGTTGTGCGCGACCGAGTTTGCGACCGACGCCGATCAGGCCGTGGGCGTGGGGCAGGGCTTCGTTGAACTGGGCGTTGATGTCGCCGTTTTTCGGGTTGGGGACGATGACGTCGAAGTCTTGCTTGAGGCGCTCGACCATTTCCGGGGTGACGCGGCTGAAGGCGAGGACGGTCTTTTTCATGGGAGGAGGGCTCGTCGGGGCTTGGTGAATGCCAAGCACGCTAACATTCTTCTCCGTTGTTGTGCGAGTTCGCGGATTGCCGGGGGTAACTGTAGGAGCGAGGCTTGCCCGCGAAGGCGGCCTGGTAGCCGACCTGTCTCTCTCAGGTGTACATATCCATTTCTGCGGTAACGGCGGCTGGCGGTTTCGCCCTTACGGCGAGGCACTTTTTTCAAACGCCAAAAAAGTACCCAAAAAGGCTCGCCCCAAGCGTCCGGCCCCTCGCTAAGGCTCGGCGTACCTTCGCTCCGGTATCCATCCGGGGACACTGCCCTCCGGTCTGCTTCGCGACGACCTACATGCAGCGTGTTCGACTGCGTCGAACGGCGCTGCGCGCCACTCCCCGGATGAACACCTCCACTCAGCCTCCCGAAAGGGGCGGGTGGATCAAGATCAAGAGCTGCAGGCGAGCTAACGCTCGGCCTGTTGAGTGGTGAGGAGCGAAGCATGTACGCCGATCCGTTTTTGTAGGAGCGAGACTTGCCTGCGATGGCGGCCTGACAGCCGACCGATATCTTGCTGATGCACCCAATCCAATTGTGGGAGCTGGCCTGCCAGCGATGGCAGAGTGTCAGCCGAAATCAGTGCCGGATGTCGGACCGCAATCGTCGGAACGCCGCCCGGAGCAGGCTCGCTCCCACAGGGGGATTAGCTGTGTGGCGCAGGTTTTGGTACTGCGACGTTATCCAGCATCCGGTTCGCTGCCAGTTCGGCCAGCATGACGATCTGTTGAATGGCCATCGCTTTGTGCCGATGCAGGCCTTCCAGATAGTCCGCGAAGTCACTTGCCATCACGCTGGCCTGGGCCAACGACTCGCAGGTATGGGCCAACAGGTCTTCGTCTTTGATGTCCGGTGCGATCAAAAACATCGTGCTGGGTTTGCGCGCGGCAGGGGATCTGAGTGCGGCGGGGTTGAGGTAATGATCCAGTGCGCGCTCGGCGGCATCGTGGAGTTTTTTGGAATCGAGTGATTCGTAGGGGGAAACGTCTTCGGTTCCCGGGGGATTCGGAGTTTCTTTGATCATGCAGAAGTTACTCATTGGCAGATGAAGTGGAACTGCCATCTTTCGTTTTCCAGACGAAAGGGAGGCAGCTGTGCGCGGACTGGAAAAACCGGAACACCCACCAAATACCGGCAGACCCGAAGGTCTCCCGCGCACAGCCGCCATAACAAGGATTTGCGTGCAGAAAAAAGCGCCGCAGTATGCCATGGGGTGTGGTAAGTGTTCGCCAGGTTTTCCAGACCTGATCGCTGATTTTGCAGCGACCCACAAAGCCTACCCATTTCCCGTCCGACCCAACAACCGACAGAACTTTTCAGAAACATCCGCCAAAATCACCACGTCTGTAGGACCAGATGTTTAAATGTTTCACGAACTTTCAAACTGCGTGTCCCGTCTTATCACCCTCAAAACTGCATTTCACATGCTCCAGACCTTTGATATTCGTCATCTGGCCCACAACTTGGCGTGCCTCAAGTTTATCTTTGAATGTGAAATTAAACGTAGCGTTGAGCGTGCCTTGGGCAAGATCGAAATTTATATCAATGTGCCCCGCATCCAACCTCGAGTAATAGGGGCGAAACCAGGTGAGTCCATTGTCATCGATCCAATGTAGAGAGAAAGAAGGCGGTTCAACTGGGCCGTTTTCATAAAACTCATGCCGCTTGTTTTCAATATTCGCCGGGAATAGAAAAGTGATAACCATCCAGTTTTTGTCGTCAGTTTGATGGAGGGATCTAAGAAAAACTTGGATGTCATTGGTGTAAAAGTGAGTGGCTTTTCCATCAAATTTGCCAAATTTTTGAATCTCCGCTGTCAACGTGCCCGATACGGCTTCGGAGGTAGTGTTTTGTTCAAACAAGTAAGTTGTCATTTCGTTTTCCCTTTCATAACGACAATAAGTTGAATCTATGTCATGAAGTCTCCGGTGACCCAATAAACGCCGTCTACTGTCAGAAATTACAGGTATTACGAACTTATAGTGTTTTTCGCGATATCAACCGGTTAATCGGCATTCCTTTGCCATAAGCCAATGAGCCATAGTGGTTAATTAGCCACCCGAACCCCACCCAGACTCCCACTCAATTCATACGCCACCAGTTCCGCCTGATGCGCCGCCAATATCTCCGGCAACGACCCGCGCAGGTACTCGACCCAGGTCTTGATCTTCGCGTCCAGGTACTGCCGCGACGGGTAGATCGCATACAGATTCAGTTCTTGCGAGCGGTAGTTCGGCATCACCCGCACCAGCGTGCCGTTGCGCAACCCTTCAATCGCCGCGTACACCGGCAAGACGCCGACGCCCATGCCGCTGATGATTGCGGTTTTCATGGCATCGGCCGAGTTCACCAGGAACGGCGAGCTGTTGATGGTGACCATTTCCTGGCCTTCCGGTCCGTCGAAGGTCCATTTCTCCAGCGGGATCACCGGACTTACCAGGCGCAGGCACGCGTGGTTGAGCAAGTCGCTGGGCTTGTGTGCGCAGCCGTTGGCTTTCACATAGGCCGGCGAGGCGCAGACGATGCTGTAGGTGATGCCCAGGCGCTGGGAGACGAAGCCCGAGTCTGGCAGTTCGCTGGCCAGCACGATGGACACGTCGTAGCCCTCGTCGAGCAGGTCCGGCACGCGGTTGGCCATGGTCAGGTCGAAGGTCACATCCGGGTGGGTCTTGCGGTAGCGGGCGATGGCGTCGATCACGAAGTGCTGACCGATGCCGGTCATGGTGTGCACTTTGAGCTGCCCTGCCGGGCGCGCGTGGGCGTCGCTGGCCTCGGCTTCGGCTTCTTCGACGTAGGCCAGGATCTGTTCGCAACGCAACAGATAGCGTTTGCCGGCCTCGGTCAGGGCGATGCGACGGGTGGTGCGGTTGAGCAGGCGGGTTTGCAGGTGGGCCTCCAGGTTGGAAACCGCGCGCGAGACGTTGGCCGTGGTGGTGTCCAGTTGCACGGCGGCAGCGGTGAAGCTGCCGGCCTCGGCCACGTAACTGAAGGCGCGCATGTTTTGCAAGGTGTCCATGGGGTGTTCTCGGGTGCGATGGCAAATTGTGACACGAAGTTGCGGGGGCGGTGACCCCGACCAACGGATTATCGCGTTAACGGTAACAAAGATTCACAGGATTCCCAGCTTATCGCCCTTCGGGCCGCCGCCTAGAATTACGCCGGTCTTTGTAGGAGCGAGGCTTGCCCGCGAAGGCGGCGTAACAGTCACCAACGATGTCGACTGATACGCCGTCTTCGCGGGCAAGCCTCGCTCCTACAGGACCTCGTACGCCCCTTCTTTCAGGAAATCGCAGCAGTGCCGCGTCGCATCAACAGAGCGCTTCAGACGCTCAGTGTTCTGGCTTTATCCCTGACCCTCAGCGGCTGCATCGGAACCGGAGGAATTGCCCCGCAGGGCAAGGCACTGGAGGCCGATTCACTGGCCACCGACGACGCCATCCAGAGCGCCGCGCAGGACGCTCACTGGCCCACCGCGCAATGGTGGCAGGCCTATGGCGACCCGCAACTGAACCGCTGGATCGACCTCGCCGTGCAAGGCAGCCCGACCATGGCCATGGCCGCCGCACGGGTGCGGCAGGCCAGGTCCATGGCCGGCATTGCCGAGTCCGCCGAGTCGTTGCAGATCAACGGCGAATCCACCCTCAAACGCCACAACTGGCCCACCGATCAGTTCTACGGGCCGGGCGAGTTGGCCAACACGACTACTTGGGACAACAACGCCGCGCTGGGTTTCAGCTATGCCCTCGACCTCTGGGGCCGCGAAAGCAACGCCACTGAGCGCGCCGTGGACATGGCGCACATGACAGTCGCCGAAGCGCGTCTGGCCCAGCTCGAATTGCAGAACAACATCGTGCGCGCCTACATCGAGCTGTCGTTGCACTACGCGCAGCGGGACATTGTCGAGGCGACCCTGAAACAGCAGCAGCAAATTCTCGATCTGGCGCAAAAACGCCTGAACGGCGGCATCGGCACCCATTTCGAGGTCAGTCAGGCAGAAACGCCGCTACCGGAAACCCATCGCCAGATCGATGCGCTGGACGAAGAAATCGCCCTGAGCCGTAACCAATTGGCGGCCCTCGCCGGGAAAGGCCCGGGCAATGGCGGGCAGTTGCAACGACCCACACTGTCATTGGCCGCGCCGCTGAAACTGCCGTCGGCGCTGCCCGCACAATTGCTCGGTCAACGCCCGGACGTGGTCGCCAGTCGTTGGCAAGTCGCGGCCCAGGCGCGTGGCATTGATGTCGCCCATGCCGGTTTTTACCCCAACGTCGATCTGGTCGGCAGCCTCGGCTACATGGCCACCGGCGGCGGGGCGCTGGAGTTTTTGACCGGCAAGAAACTCAACTACAGCGTCGGCCCGGCGATCTCGTTGCCGATCTTCGACGGCGGGCGCTTGCGTTCGGAGCTGGGCGAAGCCTCGGCCGGGTATGACATCGCCGTGGCCAGGTACAACCAGACGCTGGTCAACGCGCTGAAAAACATCTCCGACCAGTTGATTCGCCGCGAGTCCATGGACAAGCAGCAAACCTTCGCCGCCGAGTCGGTGGCCACTGCGCAGAAGACCTACGACATCGCGATGATCGCGTATCAGCGCGGGCTCACCGATTACCTCAACGTGCTCAATGCGCAGACCTTGCTGTTCAAACAGCAGCAGGTTCAGCAGCAGGTTCAGGCAGCGCGGCTAAGTGCCCATGCTGAACTGGTGACGGCTTTGGGCGGTGGACTCGGCGCGGGTGACGATGTGCCGGAAGACAGCCGGACAGCTGCACCGAAAACCCCGACGCTTCTCAAGTGAACACAAACCCTGTGGGAGCCAGCCTGCTGGCGATTGCGATGTGTCAGGTGACCTCAGCATTGACTGACACACCGCTATCGCCAGCAGGCTGGCTCCCACAGGTTCTCCACCTGACTGAATTAAAGTGAGCAGGATTCCATGACTCCCTTGCCCGCACCTCTGCGCTGGCTGTATTCCCTTGAGTGGCGCCGGGGGTTCTTCGACTGGGCACGCAGCGACGGCGTGACCTGGGTCTACATTTTCAAAGTGCTGTTCGCCGCGTTCCTGACCCTGTGGCTGGCAATGCGTCTGGAGTTGCCGCAACCGCGCACGGCGATGATCACGGTGTTCATCGTCATGCAACCGCAAAGCGGCCAGGTGTTCGCCAAGAGTTTTTACCGCTTCTTGGGCACGCTGACCGGGTCGGCGGTGATGGTGGCACTGATTGCCCTGTTCGCCCAAAACACCGAACTGTTCCTCGGCTCGCTGGCGATCTGGGTGGGCATTTGCTCGGCCGGTGCGGCGCGTTATCGCAACTTTCGCGCCTACGGTTTCGTGCTGGCAGGGTACACCGCCGCGATGGTCGGTTTGCCCGCGTTGGCCCACCCGGACGGCGCGTTCATGGCGGCGGTCTGGCGCGTATTGGAGATCTCCCTGGGGATTCTCTGCGCCACCGTGGTCAGCGCCGCGATCCTGCCGCAAACTGCCAGCGCGGCGATGCGCAACGCCTTGTATCAGCGCTTCGGCGTGTTCGCCTTGTTCGTCACTGATGGCTTGCGCGGTCGCAGCAAACGGGACGCTTTCGAAGCCAGTAACGTGCGCTTTATCGCCGAGGCCGTTGGGTTGGAAGGGCTGCGCAGCGTCACTGTGTTCGAAGACCCGCACATGCGCCGGCGCAACGGACGACTGAGTCGCTTGAACAGCGAATTCATGGGCATCACCACACGGTTCAACGCCTTACACCAATTGCTCGAACGCTTGCGCAGCAGCGGCGCTGACCACGTGGTGGCGGCAATAAAACCGGGGTTGCAGGACCTGGCGGAATTGCTCGACGGCTTCAGCGGTCGCGCCTTGACCAGCCCCGACGCCGCGTGCCTGGCCAGCGCATTGGCGACCTACAAGGAAAACCTGCCGGCGCGGGTTCGCAGCCTGCGGACGACCTTTCAGGAGAGTGATCCGAGCGACGCCGAGCAGCTCGATTTCCACACCGCCTACGAACTGCTCTATCGCTTCGTCGACGAGTTGCACAGTTATGCACAGACCCACGCTTCACTGGCCGATCACAGTCATGCGCGCGAGCAATGGGACGAGCCGTTCACCCCGCAAACCAACTGGATGGCCTCGGCGGCATCGGGGATTCGGGCGGCGTTCATTCTGCTGGTGCTGGGCAGTTATTGGGTGGCGACGGCGTGGCCGAGCGGGGCGACCATGACCTTGATCGCGGCGGCTACCGTCGGCCTTTCCGCCGCGACGCCGAACCCTAAGCGCATGGCCTTTCAGATGGCGTGCGGGACGTTCCTCGGGGCGCTGATCGGCTTCGTCGAGATGTTTTTCATCTTCCCGTGGATCGACGGTTTTCCGTTGCTGTGCGTGATGCTCGCACCGGTGATCGTCCTCGGTTCGTTCCTCACATCGCGGCCGCAATACGCCGGTGTCGGCCTCGGGCTGCTGATCTTTTTCAGCACCGGTTCGGTGCCGGACAACCTCACCGTCTACAACCCTTACGCCTTCATCAACGACTACATCGCCATGGTGCTCGGCATGCTGGTGTGCGCGGCGGCCGGGGCGATTATTCTGCCGCCGAACAGCCGCTGGTTGTGGCGCCGGCTCGAGCAGGATTTGCGCGGGCAAGTGGTGTACGCGATCAGCGGCAAGCTCAAGGGCCTGGCGTCGAGTTTCGAAAGCCGGACCCGGGACTTGCTGCATCAGGCTTACGGCCTCGCGGTGGGTCAGCCGCAGGTGCAACGGGACCTGCTGCGCTGGATGTTCGTGGTGCTGGAAGTTGGCCACGCGATCATCGAGTTGCGCAAGGAACAGGCGATTCTGCCGGTGCATCCGGCTTACGCCGAATCCCAGCCGTGGCGCCAGGCAATCCGCGTGATGGGCCGCTCGCTGGTGCGGCTGTTTCTGCAACCGAGCCCGAGCAATCTGGAGCGCGGCTTGATCGCGGTCGACCATGCGATCAGCCGCGTGCAGGCCACCGACGAACCGTTCGCGCCGCACTTCGACACCTCGGCTTTGCGCCGGGTGAAGAGCTACTTGCACTTCATCCGCACCTCGTTGCTCGACCCGCAATCACCGCTCAGCGCCTACGCAACAACCCTTCCGCAAGGACTTGAACATGCCTCGTGAAATCGCCTTCCACGGCGTGTACATGCCGACCATGACGCTGATGTTTTTCATCGCCGCGGCGCTGGCCTGGGCGCTGGACCGGTTTCTGTCCGGGTTCGACCTGTACCGCTTCTTCTGGCACCCGGCGCTGCTGCGCCTGAGTCTGTTTACCTGTCTGTTCGGCGCCCTGGCGTTGACTGTCTACCGTTGAGAACGCTCCTCATGAAAAAGCTTTTCAGCCTGCTCGCCACCCTGCTGGTGCTGGCCCTCGCGATATGGATCGGCCGGACCCTTTGGGTGCATTACATGGACACGCCGTGGACCCGCGACGGCCGGGTGCGCGCCGACATCATCAACGTCGCCGCCGACGTCACCGGCGAAGTGGTGGATGTGCCGGTGCGTGACAACCAACAAGTCAAGAAGGGCGATCTGCTGATGCGCATCGACCCCGAGCACTACCGCATCGCGGTCAAACAGGCGCAGGCCCTGGTGGCCTCGCGCAAGTCAACGTGGGAGATGCGCAAGGTCAACGCCCATCGCCGCGCCGACATGGATGCGTTGGTGATCTCCAAAGAAAACCGCGACGACGCCAGCAACATTGCCGACTCGGCCCTGGCCGATTACCAGCATGCCCAGGCGCAACTGGAAGCGGCCGAACTGAACCTCAAACGCACCGAGGTCCGCGCTGCGGTGGACGGCTACGTCACCAACCTGAATGTGCATCGCGGCGACTACGCGCGCATCGGCGAAGCGAAAATGGCCGTGGTCGATATGAACTCGTTCTGGGTCTATGGCTTCTTCGAGGAAACCAAACTGCCGCACGTGCGGGTGGGCGACAAGGCCGACATGCAGTTGATGAGCGGCGAGGTATTGAAGGGGCATGTGGAAAGCATTTCTCGCGGCATCTACGACCGGGACAACCCGGAAAGTCGCGAGTTGATCGCAGACGTGAACCCGACGTTCAACTGGGTGCGCCTGGCGCAGCGAGTGCCGGTGCGGATTCACATTGATGAAGTGCCGGAGGGGGTGCTGTTGGCGGCGGGGATTACCTGTACCGTCGTCGTTAAATTGGCTGGCGAGTAACCCTGTGGCGAGGGAGCTTGCTCCCGTTTGGGGGCCGCTTCGCTACCCAGCGTGAGCAAGCTCCCTCGCGACAAAGGCGACCGTTTCAGCCCTTGCAAAACGTCTCATGCAAATGCCGCCAGACCACCTTGCCACCGGTCTGTTTCTCAAACACCACCGTCGACCGGCGATCGGAGTGCAGGCCCGTCGCATCCGTCTGCTGCTCGCGATAACTCACCACCGCGCCACCGTCGTACAGCGCGATTCCCCGTAAATCGCTGAGCTCAATCCTGAAGCCGAGTTTCCTTCCGCCCGCCAGCAGGAACAACTCGTTTAACGCGGCGAAATCCAGCACCCGGCCCAACGGCGAGATCATGGAAAACTGTGGCGAAAAGCGTGTCAGCAGGCGTTCAAGTGCGGACTCGTCCTGATCCTCTGCCAGCCATTGCTCGATGGCGACATGGGCCTGGATCACTTCGTCGAAGTATTCGGTGTAGTCGGTCATGGTTGTTCCTGAAATTCTGCAGAGATAGTTCAGACGTCATCGCGGGTAGGCCCGCTCCCACATTTGGAAGGCATTTCCCTGTGGGAGCGAGCCTGCTCGCGATGGCGTCGACTCGGTCTTAGAGCTGCCCCTTCAACCCGAACCGCTTCATCAACCCCGCCTCCAGCAACCCTTTCGGCAACAACCCCGCCAACAACGGCAACGCCCGGCTGCCGTTGCCCAGGCGAATCAAACGCGGTGGTGTGCCCTGCTGCACAGCCTTGAGCAAACCAACGGCAAACTCTTTGGCCGGCGTCGGTTTGTCCTGTGAGGCCTTGGCCCGTGCACGAATGCCTTCGCGCAGTGGAAACCATGGCGATTGTTCAGTGATCAACTGCTCCGCCTCATGCCCGGCATTCTTGGCGAAGCTGGACTCGATCGCGCCTGGCTGCACTTCCATCACACGGATACCGAACGGCGCCAGCTCCATGCGCAACGCATCGCTCAACGCATGGACAGCGGCTTTCGAAGCGCAATACGCGCCGGCAAACGGCGTGACCAATACCCCGGAAACGCTGCCGATATTCACCACGATTCCTTTGGCCCGACGCAGCACCGGAAACAGTGCACGGGTCACACCGACAATCGCAAACACATTGGTTTCGAACTGCCGCTGCATCGCCGGCACACCGCCGTCCAGCAGCGGCCCCATGGCGCCGTAACCGGCGTTGTTGATCAGCACATCAAGGCCGCCATGTTGCTGGTTGATGCGCTCGCTCAACTGTTCAAGCGCCGCGCCGTCGTTGACGTCCAGCTGCACGGCCGTGAAACCGGCGGTGGCTAATGCGGCCACATCTTCAACCTTGCGGGCGCTGGCCCAGACTTCGTAGCCGGCGCCTTTGAACACATCGGCGAGGGCGCGGCCAATGCCGCTGGAGCAACCGGTAATCAACGCAACGGGCATGGCGCGGTCCTTGTGCAAAAAATAGAAGGGGGATCAGTCGGAGAAACTACCCTGCAAACGCTCGGCGCGAAACTCTAGGGTTTGCGGGCGATAGCCAGGGCGCAGCGGTGGCAGGGGCAAGCAGTCTTCCCAATTGGCGCCGGCTTGCAGTTCACCGGGGCCGCGATAACGCGGGGCGGCGTATTGATTGTCGGCCAGATTGACCGTATCGCCCGGCGCATACGCGGCGACACGCCAACGCAACTCGGTCAGCGGCACATCGTTGCCGTTGTTCATGGTCAGTTTCAACGGCCGGTCTGCCGGGCAGTGTTCCGGCGAGTAGGTGATGCGCAATTCCAGGCGCGCCAGTTGCTTGACCTCGCGGTTGTCCATCCAGATCACCCACGTGGCCACCAAACCCAGCCCGATGGCGGCCGCCACAGAGACGGGCAATGCCTTGGCCGGGTAGCGCAGCA
The DNA here is from genome assembly GCF_059695905.1 of Pseudomonas sp. LBUM1663. Classification (NCBI taxonomy): domain Bacteria; kingdom Pseudomonadati; phylum Pseudomonadota; class Gammaproteobacteria; order Pseudomonadales; family Pseudomonadaceae; genus Pseudomonas; species Pseudomonas sp. LBUM1663. The sequence continues at coordinate 1,092,446 of NZ_CP166792.1, forward strand.
ATAGAATCAGCCAAGTGATGACCAGCAAGACGCCGATGAACATGACGCACAACCTCGGGAGGGGAGAAGGTCATCCTACCTAAGCGCAGGTGCGATTGGCGATGGGCTTTCGTTTCGCGGCGTCTGTTGGGGCCTCTTCTTGAGCAGGCTCGCTCCCACCGTGGGTCTGTGGCGTGCTCCAAAACCCTGTGGGAGCGGGCTTGCTCGCGAAGGGGCCAGCCGAGGCAGCAATCATTTCAGGCAAAAAAAGCCCCCGACCCACCCGCTGCGGATAGGGAAAACGCAGCGGACTGGACGGGGGCTTTTTGTTTTACTTAACGCTTACTGCGCGATGGTTTTCACCGACACGCCGCGTTCGATTGGGGTGGAGCGACCGTAGATATCTTCGAACCGCTCGATATCGTCTTCACCCAGGTAGCTGCCCGATTGCACTTCGATGATCTCGAGTGGAATCTTGCCCGGGTTGCGCAGACGGTGAACCGAAGCGATCGGGATGTAGGTCGACTGGTTTTCGCAGAGCAGGAACACGTTTTCGTCGCAGGTCACTTCGGCCGTGCCGCTGACCACGATCCAGTGTTCGGCACGGTGGTGGTGCATTTGCAGGGACAGGCACGCGCCCGGTTTGACCGAGATGTGCTTGACCTGGAAGCGGCCGCCCATGTCCACCGAGTCGTAGGAACCCCACGGACGATAGACTTCGCAGTGGTTCTGGGTTTCGCTGCGGCCCTGTTCGTTGAGGGTGTTGACCATCTGTTTCACGCCTTGGACCGAGTCCTTGTGGGCGATCATCATGGCGTCCTTGGTTTCGACGACCACGATGTTTTCCAGGCCGATCACCGACACCAGTTTGCCGTTGCCGTGGATCATGCAGTTTTTGCTGTCCTGGATGACCACGTCGCCTTTGGTGACGTTGCCGTTGAGGTCTTTTTCATTCACTTCCCACAGCGACGCCCAGCAACCGACATCACTCCAGCCGGCAGTCAGCGGTACGACGCAGGCGCGCTGGGTTTTTTCCATCACCGCGTAGTCGATGGAGTTGTCCGGGCAGCAGGCGAAGGTGGCTTCGTCGAAGGTGATGGTGTCGGCATCTTGCTCGCTGCGCTCAAGGGTCAGCAGGCAGGTGTCGTAGATGTCCGGATCGTGTTTTTTCAGCTCTTCCAGGAAGCGGCTGGCACGGAACAGGAACATGCCGCTGTTCCAGAAGTAACCGCCGGACTGGACGAACTCGGTGGCGCGTTTCACGTCCGGTTTTTCAACGAAGTGCGAGACACGGCTGACGCCTTCTGGCAGAAGCGAGTCGGCGGTCGATTTGATGTAGCCGTAACCGGTTTCCGGTTTGGTGGCCGGTACGCCGAACAACACCATTTCGCCGTTTTCCGCAGCGACGGTGGCCAGTGCCAGTGCGCGTTGCAAGGCTTTCTGGTCATCCAGCACGTGGTCGGCCGGCAGCACCAGCATCAATTCGTCACGACCTTCGTTGACCAGCATCATCGCGGTCAGGGCCACGGCCGGCGCCGTGTTGCGGCCGAACGGTTCCATCAGGATGCGCTGGGTTTCCAGTTTACGGTTGCTCAACTGCTCGTTGACGATGAAGCGGTGGTCCTTGTTGCAGACCACGATCGGGGTGTCCATGCCTTCAAACACCAGGCGTTCCAGGGTTTGCTGGAACAGCGTGTGTTCGCCGGTCAGGGCGAGGAACTGTTTAGGGAATTGCTTACGCGAAAGCGGCCAAAGACGTGAGCCACTACCACCTGACAAGATCACCGGAATCATGTTGTTACTCCTTGAAAATCGTATGGGTCAGAGCTACTGCGTTCTGTCGTTTCACTCTTGTTCTTATTCCGTAGCCAGGCCGTTTCACCGATCTGTGTAGCAGCTGCCGAGCCTGCGAGGCTGCGTTCGAGCGCGAAGCGGTCGTTACCCTGGCAACCCGGTCTCTCTGAAAGACCGAATGTGCCGGGTTTACGACTGCTGCGCAGCCGGACGCAGGTTTCGCCAGCTGCTACAGAGGGATCACCGTCCTGACAAAATTATTTAGCGCGTCGAAACCGGGCGTTTTACCCAGACTGGCGACAGGCTGCTGCCTTTACCGGTGACGTACAGCACGGCGGCTTCACCGCGTTCCAGGGCAACCGGTTTCACGTCGCCGACTTTGGTCGCGCCGTCGTACAGGGCCAGGCTGACTTTGACCGGGTTGATTTCACGTTCGCCACGGCCCTTGGCCGCCACGGACGGGACCACTTCGGTCTTGCCGTCAGCGGTTTTCAGGGTCAGCGCTTTGTCGCTGAGGTTCTGTACGCGAACCAGAGATTTCTGCTTGTTCTTGAACGGCGGCTCTTCGATCAGTTGCGGCGCGCCGCTGGCGTTGTTGACCAGGGTGTAATAGTGGTCGCCGGCCAGTTTCACCGGCAGGGTCTGGCTGCCGACCTTGGCGCTGTAGTCGCCGCCCGGCATGAAGCTGAAGTCGGTGCTGGACAGCGGCGCGACTTCGGCCAGGTTGGTGCTGCCGACGGTGGCGCTGACTTCAGCGTTACCGGCGTTATAGATACGCACGAAGCTCGAACCTTTTGGTGCAGTCGGGCCATAGAGTGCGGCGTCGCCAGCGAAGGCGGACATCGACAACACGCTCATGCCTGCAACGAGTGCGAAGGTCTTGGCGAGACGGCGAGGAGTAGTAGTGAAAGTCATGGTGTACCTCTCTTTCAGTTTTGCGCCCGGTCGGGCGTCTCGGATTTAGTGTTTGCGGCTACGTTTTGTTGGCGGGCGCCGGCTTCTTTGAGCTCTGCGACCCACTGCGGGTCGGCGTCGCCGATTTCGTTGTTCACAGGCAGATAACGTTCAGGAAACTCCCAGATCAGCACCTGTGGCGGGCTGTTCTTGAAAGCATCACTTTTCAGGTAGCTGAGCATCGGCAGAATCGGGCCGTGGCCGTCTTCGGCGTAATTGACCACGTCGCTTTGCAGCGCTTGTTTCAGCGCCCCGACGAAGTTCCAGTTAGGGTTGGCGCTGTAGCTGGTGCCGATCAGGGCCACCGGCACTTCGGTGTTGGCGAATAGCGCGTCATCACCGGCAGGCTGGTCTTGCGCCACCACGGTGTTGCGCTTTTGCAAAGGTTCAGTTTTCGGCATCAGGTTTTCGAACAGCGGGTCCAGCGGCAGGAACAACCGCAAGTCGCCCTTGTGCGTGACCTTCTCCGCAGGTTCGGTGACGAAGCGTTGCGGCTCGCCGCTGAGCGGAGTTTTCTCGGCAATGGTTTTGGCCAGGGTCTCGGCGGCGATTTGCGCGCCTTCCGGGGTCCAGTGGGTGTCGGTGCGCAGGAACACTTGCTGACCGTCCAGCTTGGCTTTCAGCATCGGACCGAACAGGTCGGGCGCGATGATCTTGTTGGCCGCCACACGAGCGTGGAAGTCTTCATAGAGGTTGGCGTGAATGCTCGAAGGCTTCACTTCGCCCAGGTGTTCCGGGTACAGGCGAGTCTTGGCTGGCACGATCGCCATTACCAGTTTCACGCCTTTGGCTTTGAGTTCCTGGCGCACGCCTTCTACGAGCGCGTAGTTGCCTTGCAGGTTCAACTCTTCGTTGACGATCGGGTTGAATTCTTCATCGCTGTACAACCATTGATCGCGACCGAGCACCACGCCCGGACGACCTTCGTTGAACAGTTTGAAATCCAGCGCGGCCCAAAGGTTGGTGCCCAGTCGCTTGATCGGGAACTCTTCGTCGTAATGGGTTTCCACGGCTTTGGCCCAGCGGCCATTGAGCACCGTCGCATCGGCGTTGGTGCTGAAGCCGAAGAAGCTGCGCGTCGACCACAGGCCCAGCACCAGCAGGGTCACCATGAACAGGGCGATGTAGAAGATACGTAATGAGCGGGTCATGGTCAGATCCCTCAGAACTGGAAGTAAAGGAACGGCGAGAAGCTTTGCGCCGAGAGTTTGAAAATCGAGGCGATGAACAGCACCAGTACTAGCGTGCGCATCACGTAACGCGACCAGTCCGCCGTCCAGTAAGCCGGTTGCACAGTCGCTTCAACGCCGACGGTGTAGCCAGGCTCGTGGATGCTGCCCGGGTTGTCGCCCGGTACGGCTTTGATCATTCCAGGTGTGGCAGCGGCCGGGCCATCGGCCTCGACGTTCACAACAGGCTTGGTCTTCTCAGGCGGCAGGTTGCTGTAGAAATCACGGATGCCGAAGAACGCCAGGGTCATGTAAGCCACCACCAGGGTTGCCACTTGCAGACCGGTGAGGCTGGCCGCGTTGAGTTCCGACAGTGACCATTCGCCGAAGCTGAACATCGCGCCGTACATGCGACCGGCGACGTGCAGGTTTTCCGAGCGGAAGATCACCCAGCCCATGACCACGAGCAGGAAAGTCAGGGCCCAGCGGATCGGGTTGATGCTGCGTGGCGAGGTGTTCAGGCCCAGGGCCTTTTCGATCGCCAGCCACATGCCGTGCCACGCACCCCAGATGATGTAGGTGATGTTCGCGCCGTGCCACAGACCACCGAGCAGCATGGTCAGGAACAGGTTGCGATACGTCATCAGCGTGCCTTTACGGTTGCCGCCGAGGGTGATGTACAAGTAGTCACGCAGCCAGGTCGACAGGCTGATGTGCCAGCGACGCCAGAACTCGGTGATCGACTGGCTGATGTACGGCTGCTTGAAGTTTTCCATGAAGCGGAAACCCATCATCAAGCCCAGGCCGATGGCCATGTCGCTGTAGCCGGAGAAGTCGAAATACAACTGCGCGGTGTAGGCGAGGGCGCCCAGCCAGGCATCGCCCGTGGTCGGGTTCTGCAAGGCGAAGCAATGGTCGGCCACCACCGCGAGGGTGTCGGCGATAAAGACCTTTTTGATGAAACCCTGCATGAACCGCGTGGCACCTTCGGAGAACTTGTCGAGGGTGTGGGTGCGGTTGTTGAACTGGTCGGCAAGGTCGCGAAAACGCAACACCGGGCCGGCGATCAAGTGCGGGAAGATCGCCACGAATGCGGCAAAGTCGATCAGGTTGCGCGTGGCCGGGGTGTCTCCCCGGTAGACGTCGATGATGTAGCTGATGGACTCGAAGATGTAGAACGAGATCCCGATCGGCAACAGCACGTGGGTCAGGATGAACGGCGACAGACCGACCGACGTCATCATCGCGTTGATGCTGTCGACGCCGAAGTTGGCGTACTTGAAGTAGCCGAGGATGCACAGGTCGACAGCCACGCCCAGGAGCAACCAGCGTTGTGCCGGTTTGGTCCGAACGCCTGCGGCTCCGACTTTGAGGCCGATCCAGTAGTTCCACAACGTGACGGCTGCGAACAGCGCTAGGAAGTCCACACGCCACCAGGCATAGAACACGTAGCTGGCGAGCAGCAGCAGCAGGTTGCGATAGCGTATTCCGCTCAAGTAGTACATGCCGAGAAAGATCGGCAGGAACAAAAACAGGAACACGTTGGATGAAAATACCATCCCGGTCTCTCCATGTTTAACCACAGTCAAGGGCCGCAGCCCCCCCAAACCCCCCACCGAAAACCGGGGGGCTAACTCACAAAACTCAAACTCGACACTGACCCTGGGGGAGCGGGCTTGCCCGCGATAGCGGTGGGGCAGTCGACATCATGTTGAATGTCAGATTGCAATCGCGGGCAAGCCCGCTCCCACAGGGTTTTGTATTGTTCCTAGGAGCCTTTTTTGCCTTTCTCGTTGGCCGGGTCGTAGACCTTGGTCAGGTCACCCCCGAGGCGGAAGGTCTTGAACGGCTGCATCTCGTGTTTTTTCTCGAGCACATCCGGCGAGCAGGTGTAGAGCGTGCAGAACGGTTCGAGCCAGGCGAATTTCGAGTCGACCTTGAGGTCGGTCATGTCCTGTTCCTTACCGTTCTTCTTCTCGAACTCGTCCGGGTCTTTGACGCCCGCGAGCACTCGATCACCCAGGCGTTTCAGCGCGCCGTTGTTTTCCTGACGCAAGTCCACACCGTTGACCTGAGCGAAACTGGCGATCATCGCCAGTGGCGGCAGGGCATAGTTGTGGTAGGCGAGGGCGCGTTGCTGGCGCTTCAGTTCGTTAGGCAGGAAACCCTGGGCGTCAATCTGATTGGCGCCGACTTTGAATTCCTTCACCGACCAGTCGAACAGATCACGGCGGTTGGTGGCGATGGACGTTGCCATCACCGACCAGGCAGACCAGTACGAGTGGTTGTTGGTTTTTTCCAGCGGCAGGTTGTCCCAATCGCTGACCACCTGATCCGCCATTTTGCTGAACCAGGCTTCGATCAATTGCGACTCTTGCTGATGGTTCGCCAACGGATGGGAGTCGGAGAACTTCAGGCGAATGTAGGACGAGGCCATGCTGCCCAACGCCCATTTGCGCATGGACTTGCCGGTGTGGTTGAAGTCCTTGGACATCAACGCATCGGCCTTGGCCCAGGCGGTCAACCAGCTCAACGTACATTCAAGCTGTTCCGGACGACCGTCACGCATGTACTGCATCACGCGCTTGCTGGTGCCGCGCTCAATCTTGGTGATGTCGGCGGTGGTGTCGCGGAAAGCTTTTTCCGAGGCTTCGTTCAGGGTCGAACGGGCCTTGTCGGAACCTTCGTATTTGCTGCGAAATTGCAGCGAGCCGGTGTATGGCGTCGGGACCGCGTCACAGCCTTCGCTCTTGTCGCCGGTTTTGACTTTTTCAATCGGCGCGAAGTAGCCCTGTGGCGGACGCAGTGGCGCGGCAGCCTGGGTGGCGCCGGCGAACATCGCCAACGTCAGCAGGGAGGGCGCGATTAACTTTTTCAAAGTTCGGGTTTGCATGCATGTCATAAGAGATTGCCTCACTGCCCGGCTTGAGCGGTACGTTGCCCAGCGCCAGGGAATACATTGCGTTTGCAGATCTTCGCTTCAACTTTCTGTGGCGTGGCACCCGCTTCAGGGCCCTGGATTTCGACGGCCAGCAGATTCTGCGAGGCCCAGTCTTCGTCCGTGCGCAACTCAAAGGCGAAACGCCCGTCGGTGTCGGAAGTTTCCGGTTTATCGATTTTGATGTCCTCGTGGCGACCGTTCATGTACCAGAGGGTGGCTTGCAGAGTTTTCACCGACGGATCGGCGAAGCGGATGTCGACCTGGTGACTGCTGTTTTGCAGGTTCAGGTTCTTGCTGTTGACCATCAATTCGTTCTTGCCCGGTTTCAACGTGGTGCTGCCGGTCATCTGTGCATCCTTTCCTTCGCAACCGTTGTCCAGCAGCGCCATCATCTGGCGGTAGATGGTTTCCTGGTCGAGGCGATAGAGCGGCGAGAATTCCCAGATCAGAATCTTCGGCGGCTTGGTCTGGAACTCTTCGCTGCCCAGGTACTGCAGCATCGAACCTTCCAGGCCACCGCCGGGGAACGCCACGTTGAGGATGTCGGCGCCGATGGCCTCTTCGAGGAAACCGGCGAAGTTGTAGTTCTTGCCACTGTGGCTGGTGCCGACCAGGGTGATCTCGGGATTGCCGGAGTCACTGAACAGGTCGCCGTCGGCCGCTTCGCCCTTTGGCTCGGTGGTGAACTGATCCATGTACTGGATCGCGTAGCTGGTGCCACAGAGTTGACCGGCCATGTTGTGTAATGTTCCGGTCTTGCCCATGCGGCCCGACTTATGGCTCTCGAATTCGCGCTTGGGAATGTCAGCGAACTCAGGCAATTGCTTGATTTTCTCGCCGACGATTTTCGCCGTGCGCTGGGCGCCATACGGCGTCCAGTGTTGGTCGCCGCGGAAGTAGAAATCGTGGGCCGGCAAGGTGTCGGGCAGCGATTCGTTGGTCAGCGGCGACAGGTCCGGAACTACGTAGCCCATGGCGGCGAAACGGCCAAGCATGGTCTTGTAGTTCTTCAGCGCCTTGTCGAAATCAAACTTGGCTTTGTCTTCCGGATTGAGCTTGCTGCGGTTCACCAGGCCACGGGTCGGCTGGTAAACGACGACCAGTTCTATGCCTTTGCTCTTGAACGCATCGTGCAGCTCTTTCATGCGTTTGTAGCCGGCGGGCGTGGTGTCGAATTCGGTGCGCAAGTCTTCCTGGGTACGGAACAACCAATCGCCCTGAGCCTGCACCAGCGTGGTGAAGTTCTGCTGATAGCGCGTGGTGTAGTTCTTCGCGTCATGGGCTTCGGGGCACAGGTTGCAGCACGGCTCGGCGCTGAAGCTCGGGGCTTTGACTTCATCGGCACGGACGCCGGCGCTGGCCGCGAGAATGCCGGCGGTCAGGGCCGACAGGCTGAGTAATTTGATCAAGTGTGGGTGCATAAAATTATCCTCAGTCCTGCATTTCGGTCTGGCGTTCGACAGGGTCGATCAGCACGGCTTTCTGCTGGCGCACCAGCAGGTCGAGAATTTCATCCTGGCGCTCGCCAAGAATCCCGCTGAAGCTGATGCCGCTGGATTTGGTCGGGGCGAGCATGGACACGCGGTACAACTCGACGCTCAGCGGCGAGTCGATGGACAGCGGTCCGCTGCCGTTGCCGGCCAGTTCGCCACCGACGATGATCAGTGAGACCTGGGCGTCGAACGGGTCGAGCTTGATGTCCCGGTCGGTGTCGCTCAGGTCCTTGATGTGGCCGTAGACGCCCGTCAGGCCGTTGGCCATGGCGAGGTTTTCGTAGAGGCGAATGTTCACGCTGTTACGAATACGGATGCCGTGGCGACGGTTGCTGATCACCTTGTTTCCGTAAATCAGATTGTCGCCACTCTCGTAGAGGGTGATGCCGTCGGTGTGGTTCTTGTAGATCTCGTTGTAGGCGATCAGGTTGTTCACGCTGTTACGGTCGATCACCAGGCCCGACAACTTGTTGTCGTAGCTGCGGTTGTTGAAGATGAAACTGTCGTTGACCTCACGGGAAATAATGATCCCGTGCTTCTTCTTGGTCCCGTACACCGTGTTGTCGGCAATGATCAGACCGTGGGAACGGTCATGCGGGTCAATGCCGTAGACGATGTTGTCTTTGTAGGTGTTGCCCTTGACCACGAAGTCGCGGGTTTCGTAGCAGTAGAAGCCGTACCACATGTCCGAGAACTCGGAGCCGACGATCCAGCCGGTCGGTTCAGGGCGCTTGAGCACCTTGGCCATGTTCGGCGTGTACTGGGAAATACTCACGCCGTAGGACTTACTGTTGGCGTAGCCGAAACTGGCGATCTTGCTGTTGGCGATGTAGGTCTCGGTGCCGCCCCAGGACAGCAGGAACGGACGGAATTCCTTGGCCGACTTGAAGGCCGCCGGGCCGTTTGCCTTCTCGCTCCAGCCAGTGATTTTGGTATCACGCACAAACAATTGGCCGTCGTTGACCAGGAACGAACCGGACTCTTGGGACAGGCGCAATTCCTGGGTCTGCTTGTCGATTTCCAGGATGCCTTTCTCACCCACCACGATCGGCAACTTCGCCAGGAACACGCCCGGCGAGGTTTCGCTGAAGTACTGCTTGGGTACTTTCTTGGCCAGGTCCTTGAGGTTCATGTAGCCGTCGTCGACGAAGATCGCCTGCGGGATGCCGTGCTGACGCACCACCCATTCAGCCATTTTGTTGTCGCCGCCGATGAAGTCCTTGAGGGCGTTTTCCTGCATCATCCGGCGCACGCTGATCTTGCCGGGCTTGGTGCGCACGACTTTCGCGGCGATGGCTTCGGCGGTGTAGCCGGAGGTGTCCGGCAGTTTCGGTTTTTCCAGTTCCAGCGGTGCGGTCGGTGCGCTGCTGACGGTGTAGGTCTTGGCCTGTTGCAACCCTTTGGCAATGGTCGCCGGTTGCCCTTTTTGAACGGGCGATGCCGGCTCAACTGTGGCGAAGGCTGCCGCGCTGGCCAGCAGCATCGCGCCGGCCAGTAAGGTTATCGAGCCTCTCTTCGGACTGTTCATGTCAGGAACTCCCTTAGCGGTTCGCATCAGAAGCGCCAGATCACGTCGATAAACGCGCGGTGCATGTACGAGTCAACGCCTTTGCCATACGCATCGCCTGGCTTGAACACACCGCCACGCAAACGCACGAGGGCCGAAGGCTCATCGATCGACTGACTGAGGGAGGCTGGCAGCAGGCCTTGCTTGAAGTACTTGGTGACGACTACGTCCATTTCCTGGCCGAGGTCCTTGCTACCGTCTTCCAGCGGCAGGGATGTGCTGGAAAGAATCGCTCCGGTGCCGTCGTCGGTATTGTTCTCGACGGCGTTGATGCCGTTGCTGCCGACCGGCTTGTTACCGTCGACACGCCAGAATTTGTGGTAGATCACGCTGGCGTCGTATTCGTCGTTGAGCATCCACGAACCGAACAACGTAGCGGTCTGCATGTTTTGCATTTCGCCACGGAAGGCTTCGCCGAAACGGTGAACCCGCGAGCGCGTACCGGTGTAGTTCGAGCGGTTACTTTCCAGGCCGTTCTGTTCGTAATCGGCGCTGGCGCGGGCATACGCTGCACCGACTTGCCATTGCGGATCGAGGCGCAGACGCACACCCAGGTCAGTGGCCCAGCCATCGACGTTGCCGCTGGTTTTGGCTTGTGCCGGCGCGGTGCCGTCGGCGTTCAGCGGGTTCACCTCGTCGCGGTCGCCACTCATGCCGGTGACGCTGCCCCAGTAGTTGACGGTGTTGGTGTTGCGCCAGTTGTAGGCATCGCTGTCGGCGGTCAGGCCGATCCAGCTGATATCGCCGTTCTGTTTCTTGTCCAGAGAATCGGCAGGAACACCCGGCTGCGCGTAGTCGAGTTTGCCGTCATCGTGGGTGTGATGACCGCGAATGCCGACCCAGTTGCCCGGCGTCCACTGATACGCCGCATCGGCGTAAGCGTGCAGGCGATCCTTGTCTTTCGGCGCCAGCTCGGTGAGGTCGGTGCGGTACTCGCTGAAGCGTTCGGCAACACCGGCGTTGGCGCGCAAAAGCGTGGTGTCGAAGGTCCAGTTCAAGGCTTCGATGTTGGTGTCGCGCCATTGGCCATCGTCATTGTGCAGGCGTTGGCGACCGAGCTTGAGCATCTCGCCGGGGTAGGGTGTGAGGCCGCGGTAACCGACCCAGAACTCACGCATCGCCAGGTAGTTTTTCTTGGTTTTGCGATCACCGTTATCGGTGGCCTGGGTGCCGTCGCTGTCGGACTGTTGCAGGGTGTCCGTCTCGATGATGTCGGTGGACGTCACGGCCTGACCCATGGCATAGGCGCTCCACGCGCCGCTCTCGCCATAGACCCATGGACGCAAGTCGAGGCCGACGCCGTTGACGTCGCCGCCGCTCGCGGTACCCAGGTCGGTATCGTCTTCGGACTGAGCGGTGATTTTCACGTCCAGGCCGTAGTTCTGGTTTTCAGTCAGGGCCGCCAGGGTCGGGCACGACCACAAGAGGGCGAATGAGAGGCCGATACCGGCCTTCACGAATGGATTCAACTTCATAGGGATTCCTCGCCGTCTTCTTCTTGCAGGGCATGCAGTTCCAGCGTGTTCTGGCTCAAGGCACCACGAACGTCCTGTTCTTGTTTCAACAGGCGTTTGGCCTCGGCGAGCTGGGCAGGCGGCAGTTGGGCTTCGAGTGTTTGCGCAAGCTCGGTGGCTTGCGGGGTGTTCTGCGCCTTGGCCAATTGGCTGAAGACGTAAGCGTTAAGCGGGTCGGGCCTGGTGCCCTTGCCTTGGGAAAACAGTTGGGCAATGGCGAAGTCGGCGCTGTTCTGGCCGTTGCGCGCAGCCTTGAGCAGGTGGTCCAGCGCTTTCTGCGAATAGACCTGGCCCAGGTAACCGCGACGGTAGATCTGGCCGAGGTAGTAATCGGCGGCCACCTCTCGGTCGACGGCTTTCTTGAAGTGTTCTTCGGCGGCCTTCGCGTCGGCGGGCACCATTTTGCCTTCGTAGTAGAGCTTGCCAAGCAACAGTTCGGCACGTGGCTGGTCGGCGGCGCGGCCGTTGTCCAGGTACTTCATCATCGTGTCGACATCACCCAGTTCCGGGAAGTCGTAGAGCAATTGCGCGAGGCTGACCCAGGAAGCGGGGTAGCCCGGAGCGATGCCTTCGAGCAGCGACTGAGCGGTTTTCTCGTCGGTCTTGCCCAGGCTCGCATCACCCAACACGCGAGCCACACTGTCCACACGTTGCGCCGTCACCGTGCCGCGAGCGTGAGCGGCTTGCATCTGCTTGATCAGTTCGGCCTGTTGCTCAGGCTTGGCCTGTTTCTGATAGACCGTGGCCAGTTCGACGTAGCAGATGTCGGTGGTGTTCAACGCGGCTTTGCAGATGGTTTCCACTTCGTCCAGGTGCTGGTCGTAAGTGCCCTGGGTGCGATAGAGCAGCACTTGAGCCAGGCCCGCTTCCGGTTTGCCCTCGGCGCGCCATTGGCTGATCTGCTGCTGGGCGTTGACGTTCGGGAAACTGTGCGGGTATTGCAGGTACAGCATCGCCAGCGGGATCAGGGTGTTGCCTTCACCAGCGGCCGAGGCTTTTTTCAACAGGCCTTCGGCTTCGTGCTGTTCGGCTTCGGTGGAACCCGGCTTGGCCACCAGCAGGCGACCGAGGCGAGCCTGGGCCCGCGGCGAAACGCTGGCCGCGGCGCGGTAAGTCGCCTCGGCCTGTTTGATTTGTGCCGGGTCACGGCTGTCGACCTGGATATCGGCCAGGCCAACCTGGGCTTCGCTGTAGCCCAGGTCTGCCAGTTGCTGATAGTTCTGCGCCGCCAGCGCGGTGTCGCCGCGCTTGAGGGCTTCGTTGGCCAGACGCTGGTCGGGCAGGCCGACGCACCCGGCCAGGCTCACGGCCAGGGCCAAAGCACACACCGTACCCATGTGGGAGCCAGCCTGCTGGCGATTCAAGCGGCTCGGTACATCAGACAAACCGCGGCGATCCCATCGCGAGCAGGCTCGCTCCCACAGGGACTGCGGCGTATTCGAGATTTTTGTGATGGTCACGGGCATGTCCTCTGCTTAAAGACCGGAAGCCATGGCTTTGTCGATCAGCCAGTTCAGGTTCGGACCACGGGTGGCGTTGACTTCAACCGGGCGACCGGCGAACTTGCTGTCCAGCGGCTCGTCCGGCTGGATCAGCACGCGGATGTCGGAGGAAAGGTCGGCGCTTTTCAGGCTGGTGCTGCTGACGATCTTGCCGCTGCGGGTGGTGTCTTCACCGGCGATCTGGAAGCTGACTGCGCTGCCTGGCAGCACATCACCGAACTGGCGATAGGTGAAGCGTGCTTCAACGTTGGCTTCGCTGTTACGCGGCACCAGTTGGAAGATCACGTCGCCCTTGCTGGCGTATTGACCGTTGGCGACCAGTTGCTGGGCCACGGTGCAATCGCATGGCGACGTCAGGGTGCCGGTCATTTGCTTGCCGAACAGCTCTTCAACCTTGGCCGGTTGCAGTTGATTGTCGTCAAGGTGGCCCTTGAGTACATCGAGCATGCTGGTGCTGAAGGTCGCAAGCGGAGCGCCTTTGGCGGCAACGCCGTCAGCCTTGATCAGGCTCTGCACGGTGCCGTCGCGCGGCATGGTGATGTTCATCCCCGGCACGCTGACCAGGCCAGCCTGGGCGTGGCTGACGAAGTACATGCCGTACACCGACTTGAAGATGAAACCGAACGCCGCCAGACCGACGAGGAAAATCGCCAGGCTGAAGGTCACTGCACGCAGACGACCGAACGCGGTCATGCCGTGGCCGCCGTCCTTCATCTTGCGCGCCTTGGTGAAGTTGTCGCGCTGCAGGGTCGCCAGCACTTCACCCATGCTGACGATGTCGCCGGCCAGGTGCGAGGTGATCAGGTGGCGCAGGGTCGAAATGTCTTGTGGTTCCAGGTTCTGGAACTGGCAACCGACACGACCGGTCGGGCGGTCGAAGGAGCGCACTTGCAGCTCCACGTCCATGGCCAGGCCGAGGTTATCGATGACAAATTGCAGGCGAGCCTTGTACACGTCGCCGATTTTCAGCGGCAGTTGACCGGCGTTGAAGGCCAGACCGCCAGCGGAGAGGTCGATCACTCGAGCTTCCATCGGGGTCCGGTCGGGACCGAAGAAGCGCAGCTTGGCCGGGATTTTTACTCGGGCGTGCTGGCGCTGGGCTTCTGACTCATGCACTACGTTGGCGTTGACGGCGGTATTCATATGGGCGATTTCCTAGTTAATTCAGGCGAGTTCGGTCAGACCATCATCAGCAGCACGGCAACAAAAATGCTGCCGGCGGAGAAGGTCATGGTCCGAGACGACCAAGTGTTGAACCAACCTTGAAAGCTGGCGAGATCACGGGTCAGGGAAGTGGGCTGGCGACTCCAGGACTGTCGGTCGAGGCGGAAGAACACGTAGATCTTCACCATCGCGCCGACGATCTGGTTGTAATAGAGAATCGCCGGGTAGGCCGGGCCGATCCGGTGACCGGACAACGACAGCAACACGGTCAGGATCAGGCGGGTAATGCCGATCCACAGCAGGTACACGAGGATGAACGCGGTGCCGTACTTGAAGCTGGCGATCAGCGCGACCGTCAAGCCCAGCAACGAGGTCCACATCGACACGCGCTGATCGAACAGCACCACCGAGGTGAACAGGCCGAGGCGTTTAACCCCCAGGCCCAGGGCGCGGGCGTTCTGGCGCAGGTTGTTGCCGTACCAGCGGAACATCAGTTTGCGACTGGCCTTGATGAAACTTTTTTCCGGCGGATGCTCCACGGTGTGGATCGCGGCGTCGGGCACGTAGAACGTGTCGTAGCCCAGTCGCATCAGGCTGAACCAGCTCGACTTGTCGTCACCGGTCAGGAACTTGAAGCGGCCCAGGCGCCAGTGTTGCAGCGAGTCGCTTTCCACGTCGGCGATGAAGTCCGGGTTGGTGACCACGGTGGCGCGGAACACCGACATCCGGCCGGTCATGGTCAGCACGCGCTTGGACAGGGCCATCGAGCACATGTTGATGTGGCGCTGGGCGAATCGCAGTTTGTGCCACTCGCTCATGATGTAACCGCCGCGCACTTCGCAGAACTCGTTGGTGGTCAGGCCGCCGACATTGCCGAACAGCTGGAACCACGGCACGGTCTTGAGCACGGTGCCCTCGGCGAGCACGGTGTCGCCATCGATCACTGCAACCACTGCGCGGTCGTCCGGCAGGTGGCGGGAGATGGCGCGGAAACCGTAGGCCAGGCCATCACGCTTGCCGGTGCCAGGAATGCGCACGAAGTCGAGCTTGACCCGATCCGGCGGATTCATCTTCGTCCAAAGGCTTTTCACCAGCTTCTCATCGGACATTTCCACGATGGAGCACACCATGGTGGTTGGCAGGCCGCAGTCGATGGCTTCGCGAATGACGGAGGCGTAGACCTGTGCGGTGGTCAGGGCATCGATACGGAAGCTGGTGACCATCAGAAATACGTGGGAGGGGTTTGCCGCTTCACCCAGCTTGCGCACTTTGCGCCGCAGGTGCGGGTAGACCACGTACAGGAACAGCATGCCGCGCAGAAAGTGCGTGGCACCCATCGAGTAGCGCCAGATCCCGATAAAACCAATCAGGAAAATGAAGTCCTTCGACTCGGAGTCGAACGTGGACGCAGGCAACGCCATGGCGATGCCCATCAAAATACTTAAGTAAAACAGCCAACCGGCGGCCTGAAGTAGGCCGTGCTTTAGCCTGTGCATAATCTGCATCCGTCTCTATCTCGGGCGAGCCTGTGGGGTGGCCCGATGGGGTTAAGGCAGGCGAAAAAGCCGGGAGGGTTGCGCGCTTTGTGAGCGCCGCAAACCCTCCCGATACCGCTTGTTACCAGCAGATGCCTTCGGTACGACCGCTGACGCTGGTGGCTTTGGACATGAAGCCAACCAGGTCGACGACTTGCTTGCCGTGTGGAGCGTTCTGCGCCAGGGCGCGGAATTTCTCGTCACGGTTGCCGAGGATGATCACGTCGGAGTTGGCGATCACGTCGTCAAAGTCGGCGTTGAGCAAGGATGAGACGTGAGGGATCTTCGACTCGATGTAATCCTTGTTCGCGCCGTGGACACGTGCGTATTCGACGTTGCTGTCGTAGATGCTCAGGTCGTAACCCTTGCCGATCAGCATTTCCGCCAGATCCACCAGCGGGCTTTCGCGCAGGTCATCGGTGCCGGCCTTGAAGCTCAGGCCCAGCAGGGCGACTTTGCGTTTGTCGTGGCTGGAAACGATGTCGAAGGCGTTCTGCACCTGAGACTCGTTACTGCGCATCAGCGAGTTCAGCAAAGGCGATTCCACGTCCAGGGCACCGGCGCGGTAGGTCAGGGCGCGCACGTCTTTCGGCAGGCAAGAGCCGCCGAACGCGAAGCCTGGGCGCATGTAGTACTGGGACAGGTTCAGTGTCTTGTCCTGGCAGACCACTTCCATCACTTCGCGACCATCGACGCCGCACGCCTTGGCAATGTTGCCGATCTCGTTGGCGAAGGTCACTTTGGTGGCGTGCCACACGTTGCAGGTGTACTTGATCATCTCGGCGACAGCGATGTCCTTGCGGATGATCGGTGCGTCGAGCTCTTCGTACAGCGATTGCAGAACGTCACCCGAGGCCTTGTCGAACTCGCCAATGACAGTCATTGGCGGCAGGTCGTAATCGGCGATCGCGGTGCTTTCACGCAGGAACTCAGGGTTCACTGCAACGCCGAAATCAACACCGGCTTTCTTGCCGGAGCAGTCTTCGAGGATCGGGATGACAACGTTTGCGACAGTGCCCGGCAAAACGGTGCTGCGAACCACGATGGTGTGGCGGGTGGTCTTGTCACGCAGGACAAAACCGATCTCGCGGCACACGGCTTCGATGTAGTTCAGTTCCAGGTCGCCGTTCTTCTTGCTCGGCGTACCGACGCAGATCATCGACAGGTCGGTGTCGCGAATCGCTTCGGCGAAGTTGGTCGTGCCGCGCAATTTGCCCGTCTCGATACCCTTCTTCAGAAGTTCGCCCAGACCCGGTTCAACGATCGGCGAACGGCCGGCGTTGATCATATCGATTTTGTCTTTGGCAACATCGACGCCAACGACGTCATGGCCCCGTGCAGACAGGCAACCGGCACATACTGCGCCGACGTAACCCAAACCAAATATGCTGATGCGCATCGCAATTACCTCTGTGTTTTATCAAGCCATTACATGGCCGGAGTTAATGGTGTTCAGCGGTATAGTGCACTCGCAAGTGCGGCCTTACAGGCGCCGCAGTGCCGCGTGCAGGCATACAAAGTTCCGAGTGTCTAAATAAGTGCACTCAAGATGTGCGCAACTAGGCCTTATTATTCTGATGTGCCCTGTTATGCAGCCGATCTTCTGATCAGAGGACCGTGTGCAAAGGTCTTGCGCGCTCAATGCCAGGCCAGAAGCCCGTAAATCAAGCGGTTGGGTGCTCAGATGAGCACGTTTATAGGGGCGCAGCCTTGGCCTTGAAGGGGATATTGATAAGCGTATCTCCTGTCCTTTATGTGTTGCCCAAATTAGAGGCCCAGTCTGCAGAAGTTAATATGACAACTTCGCTACGTGACACTCTTCTCTGCGTAAGTTATCTCGTACATGCATTGAGAAAATCGTTACCGGTGGTATGAGCTACGCATTTGGACATAGTTCCTGTCCGCCCATCGCGAATTCTGAAATTTCTTGAAATATTGAGAAAGATGGCACTGCTCTCATACTGATAGCACTTACCGTTTGGCCCTTTATATATAGGCTTATTATCGGCTCCGATAGTTTTGTGCCACTACCGATAAAAATTTTCAGTGCCACTACTGAAAAAAATCATCAAAGTCGAGTGAAACTAAAGTTAGAATATCGGGCGATGGATTTCTGGCGCCAATAAATCGGCGAATAAGGCGGGAAATTGTTGGACGATCAGACGGCGGCGCACGACGATTTTTTTACCGTCGTGCACCGATCCGGATCTTACTCGGGCGCGTGATCGCGCAGGAACACCAAATGGTCCGGTTTAGACTGCTCGGCGCTGTAGCGATAGCCTTGAACGTCAAATTTTTTGAGCTCTGCCGGGTCGTTGACGCGCTCTTCAATGACAAAACGACTCATCATTCCGCGCGCTTTTTTCGCGTAGAAGCTGATGATCTTGTATTGGCCGTTCTTCAGGTCCTTGAAGTCGGTATTAATGATGCGCGCGTTCAGGGCATTGCGTTTGACCGCCGAGAAGTACTCGTTGGAGGCCAGGTTCAGCAACACGTCGTCGCCCTGATCGGCCAAGGCTTCATTCAGCCATTCGCTGATCCGGGTGCCCCAGAACGCATACAGATCCTTGCCACGTGCATTTGCCAGTTTGGTGCCCATCTCCAGACGATACGGTTGCATCAAGTCCAGAGGGCGCAGCAGGCCGTACAGGCCTGAGAGCATGCGCAAGTGCTGTTGCGCGTAATCGAAATCGGCTTCGCTGAAAGTTTGTGCGTTGAGGCCGGTGTACACGTCACCCTTGAAGGCGAGCAACGCCTGCTTGGCGTTTTCCGGAGTGAACGCTGGCGTCCAGCTGCCGAAACGCGCGGCGTTGAGGCCGCCGATCTTGTCGGAGACGTGCATCAACTCACTGATCTGCGCGGGCGTCAGGTCGCGCAGCTGCATGATCAGCTCTTGGGAATGGTCGAGGTATTGCGGCTGGGTGAAGCGCTGGGTCGCCGGCGGTGTTTCGTAGTCGAGGGTCTTGGCGGGGGAAATCACCATCAGCATGAAGTCGTCTCCTTTAATCGTGGGGGCGATTCTAGGGGGTTGGGCCGGTTGACTCCAGCTATCAAGTCCATAGGTGATGATCGGTGGTGAACCAGATTCTCCTGGCAAATGGAGATCCCTGTGGCGAGGGGGCTTGCCCCCGTTCGAGCGCGAAGCGGTCGCAAGATTGCTGCGCAGGTTTCACCAGAAGGAATCAGATCGCAGGTTTGGGGCTGCTTCGCAGCCCAGCGGGAGCAAGCTCCCTCGCCACAATGGGTTCGGTGCTGCTGCGGGAATGTGGGCCGGATCAGCTATAGTGCCGCGCGGGTTTTGTTATGGAGACATCCCTTTGCGTATCGTTTTTCTATTATCGGCGTGGCTCTTGAGCTTCGGTGCCATGGCGGCGCCGGGCGATGTGGCGACGCTGGATCGCAGCACCTGGCCGGAACAGCTCAGCAGCCCGACGCTGTTCGACGTCGCATCACGCGCCGAAATCCTCATGTTCGCGCGGGTGTTGCTGGCCAGCGAATCGCTGGATGAGCCGGCCCTGGCCCAACGCCTGGGCCTGCGGAAAATCAATCTGGAGGCCGTCAACAACCTGCGCCAACGCCTGTGGCAGCGCCTGCTCACCAACTACAACTTCGCCCAGCAGAGCTGCGATCAGGATGCTTCTTTCTGTTTCCTCGTCGAGGACATGGACACCCTGCGCCAGCAAGCGGCCAAGTTTCAGGTCAGCGACGACAGCTACTACATCAAGTGGTCGGAGCCGAGTCGGTTGTTCCACGCCCAATATCTGGACGAGCAACTGCGCAAGGCGGCACTGTCCCCCCAGAGCAGCAGCGAAGTCGATCGTTTTGGCGACTATGAGCGCAACGGCGACGAGATGCATGACCGGCTGTTTTTGCTCACCTTCGACAGCGCCGCCAATGTCATGCCGGACAACACCGGCTGGGTCACGGAGTACCTGCGCAAGTCGAACATGAGCGGTACGTTCTTCGTGCTGGGCAAAGACATCCAGGCGCGCCTGGCCGAGCGCTCGGTGTCCAGTCTGCAAGCGACGTATTCAACGCAATGCATTGGTGTGCAAGGCTGGGAGTTTCGCTCCCACAGCCACTGGCAGGACTGGCAGGATTCGGTGCGCCGTAGCGTCGACCTGGTCAAAAGCAAACTGCCGGAGAATTACGTGCCGCTGTTCCGCCCGCCCGATGGTCAGCGTCGTTCGGATGCCGAAGGCTTCTTCAAGGCTCAGGGTTTGCAAGTAGCCTTGTGGGACATCGATGCCCAGGATGGCGCCGGCAAGCTCAAGGGCAACCCGAGCGCCCAGCGCGTGTTGACGCTGATGCTGTTATGGCGACATGGGGTGATCAACTTCAACGTGAAGCAGGATGCAGTCAAAACGGCGATGCCCTGGCTCATTACGCAAACGGCGCAAAGCGGGATCGGTTGGGAGGACTGTCAGGACGCATTTCGCTGAAACCGTAAAAAGCCCGGAATCATTGGGGAGGAGGGTACGTCGGGGTGATTTTCGAGCAGATTTCGATGCAGGCGGACTTCCGACTTTAACGGGGTGATGGCCATCCGCCTAGTGCTATTGGTCACTCTGAAAAATAAACTTCAAAAAAACGTCAAAGTACTTTTTTCTGTCATGGGTTTTGGAGTATTACGAAGACAGACCGCCGAAACCTGCAACACAGGTGGCGTCTCCCAAGACCCCGCTATGGATGCAGTTCACTTGAGTCCCCGCAGGTGAATTCGGTAGTCACTTCGAGGCGCAGCACCGCCAAGGTATTGCGTCGAATGGCTCCCACAAAGGTGACCGAGTATGGATGATCACGGACGTAGTTCTTCCTCCAACCAGCCAATCCTTTATGTACTCGATACCAACGTATTGATTCACGATCCAAACGCCCTGCTTAACTTCGAAGAACACCACGTTGCCATCCCGATGACCGTGCTTGAGGAGCTGGACAAGCTCAAGAGCGGGCATCACAGCGTGGCTGCGGAATGCCGTCAGGCGATTCGCCTGATCGACAAGACCCTGGGCGATGCCAGCCCCGAAGATGTCGAGCTTGGTGTACCGATCCAGCGTGGCAAAAGTGGGCCCAAGGGTTTGCTGTCAATTCTGATGAGCAAGCGTGCCGAGCCGAACATCATTCTTCCCGAACACCTGAACGACAACATCATCATCAACCAGTTGATCGACTTGCACGCGCGCGAACCCAAGCTGCCCGTGGTGCTGGTCACCAAAGACATCAACATGCGCCTCAAGGCCCGGGCGTGCGGGATCGCGGCCGAGGACTACAGCACCGACCAATTGGTCGATGACGTATCGCTGCTGCCCAACGGTTACCACAACATGACCGGCTCCTTCTGGGACCTCGTGAGCAAGGTCGAAACCCGTCAGGACCATGGCCGCACCTGGCACCAGGTGAAGCTGATCGATAACCTGCCGGCCGTGCACATCAACGAGTTCATCATCGACGAACAGGGCTTTGTCGGCTGGATCAAGGAGATCGAGGAAGACCGGCTGCTGATCCTTGACCTGCACCAGGAACCGCTGCTGCACCAGGAAGCCTGGGGCCTGAAACCGCGTGACATCTATCAGAGCCTGGCGCTGTACGCCTTACTTGACCCGGATATCCACCTGGTCAACCTGACCGGTGCTGCCGGTTCCGGTAAAACCATCCTGGCCTTGGCCGCAGCGATTGAGCAGACCATGGTCAGCAAGCGCTACCGGCGGATCATTGCGACGCGCAGCGTGCAGGGGCTGGACCAGGAAATCGGTTTCCTGCCCGGCACCGAAGCGGAAAAAATGGAGCCTTGGCTGGGCGCCATCACCGACAACCTCGAAGCCTTGCACATGGATGATGAAAACACCCATGGCAGCGTCGATTACATCCTCAGCAAAGTGCCGTTGCAGTTCAAATCCCTCAACTACATTCGAGGCCGCAGCTTCCAGCAGAGTCTGATCCTGATCGATGAATGCCAGAACCTGACACCGCACCAGATGAAAACCATCATCACCCGTGCCGGTGCCGGTTCCAAAGTGGTGTGCCTGGGCAACCTGGCGCAGATCGATACCCCTTACCTGTCCGCGACCAGCTCCGGATTGACGTACCTGACTGAGCGCTTCAAGGATTTCCCCAACGGTGTACACATCACCCTGCAAGGGGTGCCGCGTTCGATTCTGGCCGAATACGCCGAAACGCATTTGTAACTCCATCACCGGAACCGGAACCGGAACCGGGCGGCCCCAAAGGCCGCCCGTTTTTTTTATACCCAACACAAATCCCCTTGTGGGAGCGAGGCTTGCCCGCGAAGACGGCGGCACATTCAACATCAATCTGTCTGACACGCCGCCTTCGAGGGCAAGCCTCGCTCCTACAAGGGCTATCCATCAAATAATCAAACGTGCGGAAAATTGACCCGCAGGTTTACAATCGACGCTCCTGATCAGGAGTAAACCTGTGCTGACTCATCTCGATTCCCAAGGTCGCGCCAACATGGTCGACGTCACCGAAAAAGCCGTGACGTTCCGTGAAGCGACCGCTCAAGCGCTGGTGCGCATGCTCCCCGAAACCCTGCAGATGATCGTCAGTGGCGGTCACCCCAAGGGGGATGTGTTCGCCGTGGCGCGCATCGCCGGCATTCAGGCAGCGAAGAAAACCAGCGACCTGATTCCCCTGTGCCATCCGCTGATGCTCACCGGCGTCAAGGTCGAGCTGAGTGCCGAAGGCGATGACACCGTGCGCATTGTCGCGCGCTGCAAGTTGTCCGGGCAGACCGGCGTCGAGATGGAAGCGCTGACCGCTGCCAGTGTCGCCGCGCTGACGATCTACGACATGTGCAAGGCCGTGGACCGTGGCATGACCATCGAAAGCGTGCGGCTGCTGGAAAAACTCGGCGGCAAGAGCGGCCATTTCCAGGCAGATCAGCCATGAACGTCACCGTGAAGTTTTTTGCCCGCTACCGCGAAGCGCTCGGCGTGGACTCGATCAAGGTTGAAGGCGATTTCGCCACGGTCGACGATGTGCGTGCGCTGCTGGCTCAGCGTGACGGTGCCGAGGTGCTGAGTGAGCAGAACCTGATGTGCGCTCGCAACGAGGACCTCTGCCAGCTCGACGAACCGGTGACTGACGGTGACGAAGTGGCGTTCTTTCCGACCGTGACCGGGGGCTGACATGGCGATTCGCGTGCAGTCCACGGCGTTCGATCCGGGGGCGGAAGTCAATGCCATGCACGCCGCCAATGTCGGCGTTGGGGCGGTGGTGAGTTTTGTCGGCTACGTGCGCGACTTCAATGACGGGCTCGATGTGGCCGGGATGTTTCTCGAGCACTATCCGGGCATGACCGAAAAAGCCCTCGGCAAAATCGCCCTGGAAGCTGAACAGCGCTGGCCGCTGCTCAAGCTTGAAGTGCTGCACCGGATCGGCGCCCTGGAACCGGGTGAACCGATCGTCTTCGTCGGCGCCGCCAGCGCCCACCGCCAAGCGGCGTTCGACGCCTGCGCCTTTGTCATGGACTACCTGAAAACCCGTGCGCCGTTCTGGAAGAAGGAAAACACCAGCGACGGGCCGCGCTGGGTGGAAGGGCGTGACAGCGATCATGCGGCGGCGGATCGCTGGAAACAATAATTCCTGCGGTGTCTGCAAGTACGCCTTCGCGGGCAAGCCCGCTCCCACAGGTTTTGTGTCGTGCATAGATTATGTGAACAACGTAAAACCTGTGGGAGCGAGGCTTGCCAGCGAAGAGGCCATCAGCAACACCAAAAATCCCAATGACCCACCGCCCGACCACCGGCCGGCACATCTTCATTTTCCCCAATTGACGGTCTATACATAAAAGTCCAGTATGGAATTATAAGTACAAAAAAGGCGTTCCCCCGTTTCAGCTCTTTCTTCTGTCTTGCCAAACCAACAACAACCCGCGAGAGAACGAACATGAAGAAGCTCCCCCTCATCACCGGTCTGGCGCTGAGCCTGTTGGCGTGCAGCACGCTGTTCGCCGCCGACAAAACCCTGCGCATCGGCATCGAAGCCGCTTATCCACCCTTCGCGTCGAAAACCGACAAGGGCGAGATCGTTGGTTTCGACTACGACATCGGCAATGCCCTGTGCGCGCAGATGAAGGTCAAGTGCGTGTGGGTCGAAGGCGAATTCGACGGTCTGATTCCTTCCTTGAAAGTGAAGAAAATCGACATGGCGCTGTCGTCCATGACCATCAACGAAGACCGCAAGAAATCGGTGGATTTCTCCCACAAGTACTACTTCACTTCATCGCGTCTGGTGATGAAGGAAGGCGCGGCCGTGGATGACCAGTACGCCAGCCTCAAGGGCAAGACGGTCGGTGTGCAGCGCGCCACCACCACCGACCGTTACGCCACCGAGGTGTTTGAACCGAAGGGCATCAACGTCAAGCGCTACGGCAACAACGAAGAAATCTATATGGACCTGGCAGCCGGTCGTCTCGACGCCATTTTTGCCGACACCATCCCACTGAGTGACTTCCTGGCGATGCCGCGTGGCAAGGGCTATGCCTTTGTCGGGCCGGAGTTGAAGGATCCGAAATACGTGGGCGAGGGTGCCGGGATTGCGGTGCGCAAGGGTAATAGCGAGTTGGTTGCCGAGTTGAACACGGCCATTGATGGCATTCGTGCGAGTGGCGAGTATCAGAAGATTTCCGAGAAGTATTTCAAGTCCGACATCTACGGCGACTGATACATTGCCTTCGCGGGCAAGACTCGCTCCTACAGGGTTTCGCGTCGTTCATCCGTCGAATGAACAACACTGAAACTGTAGGAGCGAGGCTTGCCAGCGAAGAGGCCCGATCAAACAACACACCTCTCAGGCTCTAGCCTTTCAGTTCCTTCAAATGCTTGTAAACAGTCGCCCGCCCCATGTTCAGCACATTGGCCACATAGTTCGAAGCGCTTTTGCCCTTGAAGGCCCCTTCGGCGTGCAGCGCCAACACCAGTTCGCGTTTGTGGTCGCGCGTCAGCAGGTTCAGGCTCAACTGACGTTCGCGCAACCAGGCGTGCAGGAAAGTATTGATGCGCTCCTGCCAGTCATCGCGAAACAGAGAGTCCGGCTGCGGAATCAACTTGCTTGGCGACAGGAACAGGTCCAGCGCGGCCTTGGCATTTTCGAACAGCGAGATGTTCAGGTTGATGCACAGCACCGCCAGCGGGTGGCCGTCGCTGTCGCGCAAGACACTGCTCAGGCTACGAATCTTCTGGCCATCCCAATTGAGCTTTTCGTATGGCCCGATGTTCCGTTCGCTGACATCGTCGCTGAGCATGTCCTCCAGTGCCGCGTCATCGCCCACTTCGCGCTTGGACAGGTTATTGGCGATGTAATCGATTTTTTGCGTGCGCAGATCGTGCAGCACCACCTCGGCATGAGGGAAGAACAACGTAGCGATCGCATCGGCGATTGCCCGGTAGTTGTCCAAGGCCGGGTCTTTTTCAGGTGCGTTCATACAGTGGAGCTCCAGGCAGCTTAGCGCCCTGCAAAAAGGGCGCTGGAAGTGTGCCGCAATCGTGTCGACACGTCACCTGAGGACGAAAATCAGCCCAGGCGGGCAGGGGAAAGCATCTCGGCGTCCAGACCGAAACGGCTGAGCTGTTCGGGCAAGGCTTCACCGCGTACCAGCGCTGCGCTGGCCTGGCCCATGGCGGGTGATGTCTGGATGCCGTAGCCGCCTTGCGCCGCGACCCAGAACAGCCCTGGTACGTGCTGGTCGAAGCCGCAGATCAGATCTCCGTCCGTTACGAAGCTGCGCAGGCCGGCCCAGGTGCGGGTCGGACGGCGGATGGTCAGGGTGGTGGCTTCTTCGATCTGGTAGATGCCCATCGCGATGTCCAGCTCTTCGGGCTGCACATCGTGCGGCTCCACCGGGTCGGCGTTGGCGGGCGAGCCGAGGAACATTCCGGCGTCGGGTTTCATGTAGAACGATTCGTCGAGGCTGACCAGCATCGGCCAATGGTGGATGTCCACGCCCTCGGGGCCGGCGAAGATGAACGCCGCGCGCCGCTTCGGTTGCAGGCCCAACGGCTTGGCGCCGGCGAGCTCGCCGAGTTTGTCGGCCCACGCGCCTGCCGCGTTGATGATGATCGGTGCGCTGAAGGTCTGACCGTTGGTTTGGACCTGCCACAGGCCTTCGGTGTTTCGGGTCAGGCTCAGCACTTCGCTGTCGGTGTGGACTTCGCCTTTGTTGCGACGGATACCGCGCAGGTAACCCTGGTGCAGGGCATCGGTGTCGATGTCGCTGGCGCTGGGGTCGTAGATCGCGCCATGGACTTTTTCACGGCGCAGGATCGGCAGGCGCGCGCAGGCTTCGTCGGCAGTGAGCAGTTGCATCTCCGCCACCGTGGCCTTGGCGCTCAGGTATTGATTGTTCAGCTCGGTGGGGTCGCCAGTGAAATCCACGGTCATCTCGCCGCGCGGGGTCAGCAGCGGGTGTTCGCAGAAACCGGCTGGCGGTGCGTCGAAGAATTCGCGGCTGGCCTGGGTCAGCGCCCGAACCTGCGGTGTGCCATAGGCGGCGGTATACAGCGCGGCGGATCGTCCGGTGGAGTGATAAGCCGGGTGGGATTCGCGTTCGAGCACAATCACTCGGGCGTGCTGCGACAGCCAGAAACCGGTGGAAGCGCCAGCAATCCCGCCGCCGATGATGATGAAATCTGCCTGGCTCATGAACGTCTCCTGTCGAGCGCAAATGCCATGGTTATAGATAGCCCTGTGGGATCGTGGTGTTTATTGCTGTAGGCGGTAGATGGCGTTGGCCAGTGCGATGTCTTCAAGGCCCAGGCCGATCGAACGAAAGAACACATGACGGTCGTAGTCGGGACGCGGGACTTTTCCGCTGAGCAAATCGGGCAGGTCGCCGACAATCAAGCGCTTGTCCCAGCCATGTTGTTCTCCCGCAATCAGCATTTCACCCGCCGACCCGGGTGTGGTCAGGCGATAGTCGCAGAACACCAGCATGTCATTGAGGCTCTGTGGCGGGACTTCATGGGCACGCGGGGCGTTGGTGCTGATGGAGGTGATCAGCGCCGGTTTACTCAAGTTGGATGGATCGATCACCGGGCCGGCGGACGAGGTGCAGAGCATGATCACGTCGGCGTCCTGAATCGCCGCTTCGCGACTGTCGGCGATGGTCAGGCGTGGATCGAGGCGTTTGAGCTGTGCCAGCGTTTCAGGGTTTTTATCGCTCAGGCTCGGGGAATAGAGGCTGATGCTTTGCCAGTTACGCAGATCTTTAACGTAATGCAGATGTGCCTGAGCCACCTTGCCGCTGCCGATAATCGCCAGGCGCTGCGCCTTCAACGGAGCGAGGGCATCGACGGCGACGGCAGTGGTCGCGGCCGTGCGTGCGGTGGTCAATTCGCCGGCATCGCACAGCAGTAACGGTTGGCCGGTCTGCATCGACATCAACAATGTCCAGGCCGTCACCAGCGGACCTTGTTCGCGCACGATGTAAGGCGAAGTCTTGACCCCGTAGACGCCGTCTTCGGCCAGCACGCCCAAGTAGTTGATGAAGTCGCCGGCACCCTGAGGGAACTCCACCAGCTGTTGCGCCGGTTGCACCGCTTGCCCGGCCGCCAAGTCACGGAACAGTTTGCGCAGGATCTGCGGCACGTCGACCTGCACCAGCAGCTCACGGGCCTTGGGTTGGGTGATCACATAAGGCGTACTGGACATGGTCGGCTCCGGGCGCTGGAATTAAACTAATTTGTCCATTATGGACTTTTAGTTTTCTCGAGCAACATCGGGACGAAAAAAAAGCGCAGTCCGTTTCCGGCTGCGCCTCTTTCAGTAAGGGCCAGGGTTACGGGCGCTTACGCTCAACCGCCCGCAGTAGATGCGTCGGCGGCGTTTCACAGCTGATTTTCCGACCCAGCAACGCCTCGATGGACGGTAGCTGGTAGGAGTCATCTTCACCGGCGAAGCTGATCGACACGCCTTCTGCGCCAGCACGACCGGTACGGCCGATGCGGTGCACGTAATCGTCCGGGACTTCCGGCAGGGTGAAGTTGATCACGTGGCTGATGCCGTCGATGTGGATGCCGCGACCGGCCACATCGGTGGCGACCAGCACGCGGATCTTGCCTTCGCGGAAACCTTCCAGGGTCTTGATGCGCTTGTGCTGCGGCACGTCGCCGGACAGTTGCGCGGCGTTGACGCCGTCACGCACCAGGCGCTCTTCGATGCGCCGCACTTCATCCTTGCGGTTGGCAAACACCATCACCCGCTCCCAGCCGTTGTCGTTGACCAGGTTGTAGAGCAGTTTGTATTTGTCGGCACCGGCGACGGCGTAGATGTGTTGCTCGACGTTTTCGCTGGCCACGTTCTGCGATTCGATCTCGACGATCGACGGGTCGGTGGTCCATTGCTTGGCGAGGTTCATCACGTCTTCGGTGAAGGTCGCGGAGAACAGCAGGGTCTGACGTTCGTTCTTCGGCGGCGTCTGGCGAATGATCTGGCGCACTTGCGGGATGAAACCCATGTCGAGCATGCGGTCGGCTTCGTCCAGCACCATGACTTCGACCATGTCCAGATGCACGTCGCCGCGCTGGTTGAAGTCGAGCAGGCGGCCCGGGGTGGCCACGAGGATGTCGCAATGACGGGCTTCGAGGTGCTTGAGCTGCTTGTCGAAGTCCATGCCGCCGACAAACGTCATGACGTTGAGGCCGGTGTACTTGGTCAGGTCGGCGGCGTCTTTGGCGATCTGCACCACCAGTTCGCGGGTCGGTGCGATGATCAGCGCCCGCGGTTCACCCATGTAGCGTTCCTTGGGTGGCGGGGTTTCCAGCAGTTGCGTGATGATCGAAATCAGGAACGCAGCGGTTTTGCCGGTGCCGGTCTGGGCGCGGCCGATGGCGTCTTTGCCCGCGAGGGTGAAGCCCAGCACTTGCGCCTGGATTGGCGTGCAATACGGGAAGCCCAGGTCCTGGATGGCGTGCATCAGTTCCGGGGCGAGTTTGAAGTCGTGGAAACGGGTTTTGCCTTCCTGGGGTTCAACGGCGAAGTCTTCGAGTTTCCAGGGAATGACCGGCGCTTTCGGTTTCGGTTCGCGACGCGGTTTTGCCGGTTTCGGCGTTTCGCTGCGCGGTGGCTCGGCGGCGACAATCTCGACAGGTGGGGCGGCCGGTGTGGTCACAGGCTCGTGTTTCGGTGCCGCTACGGTTGCGGTCCGGCCAGGCTGATTACCGTCGGTGCGGTGGCTGGGGATATGAGACGGAGCGCTGTGAACTGGCGCGAGCTGCTCAGTCTCGCTTTTACCGAACATTTTTTTGAGTGCTTTGAGCACGGTCATCTCATCAATTGGTTAAGGAATATACGCCGGCCAGTGTAATGCAAGAATCGGGCGCGGCGTAGTGGGATGGATCAATGGGTAGCTTTTAGCGTAAACGCTCGGCCAGCCAGACGCCGATGTCGCGAATTTCTTCGGGTAACACTTCGTGCCCCATTGGGTATTCCTGCCATGTCACGGTGACACCATGCTGCTTTAAATACTCGTGAGCGGTGCGGCCCATGGCGTTTTGAACGACGTCATCGTACTGGCCATGCAACGACAGTACGGGAATGCGTTGCTGACTGGCCGAAAGCTCCATTTGATCGCTGAAGGTCGGTGCGTAAGTCGAGAGGGCAAGTACGCCACCCAGCGCCCCCTGCCACTTCAGGAAAGCGGTGTGTAACACCACGGCGCCGCCCTGGGAAAAACCTGCCAGAAAGATGCGCGAGGCGTCTATTCCGATGGCTCGCTGCACTTCGATCAAATTAACCACTCGCTGCGCCGACTCTTCCAGCTGCTCACGGTTGATCGCGCGCGCGGGGCTCATGGCCAATATGTCGTACCAGCTGGGCATCTCGTAGCCACCGTTGATGGTCACGGCGCAGGTCGGTGCCTGGGGGAGAACGAAGCGCGTAGTCAGCAGGGTTTCCTGCAACGCCTCGGCCACCGGCAGGAAGTCGTAGCGGTCGGCGCCCAGGCCGTGCAGCCATATAACGCAGGCGTCTGCGGGCTTTACGGGTTGAAGAATCAGGGGCTCGGTCATGGCTGCTCCAATTTTGTGCGTGCGCTCTCATTAAGTGCGTGACGAGAGTGCGCGTCAGGTTGATCCGTTAAGAAGATGTCGCAAGGCTACAACTTTTGCTATTGACCTGTCCCTTAACCGCATCGGCAAGCGGTCTGGTACGGGCTTTGCTATGTGAAAGCGGTGCAACCCATCTCGCGCCTTGCGGTAACACTATCAGTGTACTGCTGGCAGCGGGATAGCAAAGAATCCGGTGATGGATGTTCGCCAGTGGCCGCTACGGGCTTCGCGAACGTGAAAGGGCTACAGCCCGTTCGGCCGATTGGTGAGAAGTGAGTTGTCCATGATGTGGATTTTCTCTTACTAGACTCATAGCTAAGGTCTTTACGTCGGTTGACCCCAAAAAAAGCCAACACGGGTCGACTACGCCTCATAAGGGTGCGACTGGACTCACGCTCCGACACAACAAGAGCAAAACTGGAGGTTTGAATGAAGATGTTGAAATCCACCCTGGCCATCGTGACTGCAGCTGCAGTGCTCGGTGTCAGCGGGTTCGCTCAGGCGGGTGCAACCCTGGATGCAGTGCAGAAGAAAGGTTTCGTACAGTGCGGCGTCAGCGACGGCCTGCCGGGCTTCTCGGTTCCGGATTCCACCGGCAAGATCGTGGGTATCGATGCTGATTACTGCCGCGCTGTGGCGGCTGCCGTGTTCGGCGACGCGACCAAAGTCAAATTCAGCCAGCTGAACGCCAAAGAGCGCTTCACCGCGCTGCAGTCTGGCGAAATTGACATTCTGTCGCGCAACACCACCATGACCAGCTCCCGTGACGCGGGCATGGGCCTGAAGTTTCCAGGCTTCATCACCTACTACGACGGTATTGGCTTCCTGGTAAACAACAAGCTGGGCGTCAAGAGTGCCAAAGAGCTCGACGGTGCGACCATCTGCATCCAGGCCGGTACCACCACCGAGCTGAACGTTTCCGACTACTTCCGCGGCAACGGTCTGAAATACACCCCAATCACCTTCGACACCTCCGATGAAAGCGCCAAGTCGCTGGAATCCGGTCGTTGCGACGTGCTGACCTCCGACAAGTCCCAACTGTTCGCTCAGCGCAGCAAGCTGGCTTCGCCAAAAGACTACGTGGTTCTGCCGGAAACCATTTCCAAAGAACCACTGGGCCCGGTCGTGCGTAACGGCGACGACGAGTGGCTGGCCATTGTTCGTTGGGTAGGCTACGCCATGCTCAACGCTGAAGAGGCAGGCGTCTCGTCGAAGAACGTCGAAGCCGAAGCCAAGTCCACCAAGAACCCGGACGTTGCACGTCTGCTGGGTACTGACGGTGAATACGGCAAAGACCTGAAAGTGAAGAAGGACTGGGTCGTCCAGATCGTCAAGCAGGTTGGTAACTATGGCGAAGTGTTCGAGAAAAACCTCGGCAAAGGCACTCCGCTGGAAATCGACCGCGGGCTGAACGCCTTGTGGAACGCTGGCGGCATTCAATACGCACCACCAGTGCGCTGATGGTTCAATCACCCGGTGGGCCAACCACCGGGTGATGTTCTGTTCCATTACATCCGGGGCACTTCATGCAAAATTCAATCGGCGCACCAAAGCAGAGGCTCAGCCTCAGCGATCCTAAAGTGCGTGCGTGGCTATTTCAGATCATCACCATTGTGGCGGTGGTCTCCATGGGCTGGTATCTGTTCGATAACACCCAGACCAACTTGCAACACCGGGGCATTACCTCCGGCTTCAGCTTTCTGGAGCGCAGTGCCGGTTTCGGCATCGCTCAAACCCTGATCGACTACACCGAATCGGACAGCTATGCCCGGGTGTTTGTCATCGGCCTGCTCAACACGCTGCTGGTGACCGTTATCGGTGTCATCCTGGCGACCCTCCTTGGTTTCATCGTCGGCGTTTCACGGCTGTCGAAGAACTGGATCATTGCCAAGCTGGCGACTGTTTATGTGGAAGTCTTCCGCAACATTCCGCCGCTGCTGCAAATCCTGTTCTGGTACTTCGCGGTGTTCCTGACCATGCCGGGGCCACGCAACAGTCATAACTTCGGTGACACCTTCTTCGTCAGCAGCCGCGGCCTGAACATGCCGGCCGCGTTGGTGGCGGACGGTTTCTGGCCGTTCGTGGCGAGCGTCGTCGTGGCCATTGTCGCCATCGTGGTGATGAGCCGCTGGGCCAACAAGCGTTTCGAAGCGACCGGTGTGCCGTTCCACAAATTCTGGGTCGGCCTGGCGCTGTTCCTGGTGATCCCGGCGCTGTGCGCACTGATCTTCGGCGCGCCGGTGCACTGGGAAATGCCCAAGTTGCAAGGCTTCAACTTCGTCGGTGGCTGGGTGCTGATCCCGGAACTGCTGGCGCTGACCCTGGCCCTGACCGTGTACACCGCGGCGTTTATCGCCGAGATCGTGCGTTCGGGTATCAAGTCGGTCAGCCACGGCCAGACCGAAGCGGCGCACTCGTTGGGCCTGCGCAACGGTCCGACCCTGCGCAAGGTGATCATCCCGCAAGCCCTGCGCGTGATCATTCCACCGCTGACCAGCCAATACCTGAACCTGGCGAAGAACTCCTCGCTGGCGGCCGGTATCGGTTATCCGGAAATGGTGTCGTTGTTTGCCGGTACGGTGCTGAACCAGACCGGGCAGGCGATCGAGGTGATTGCCATCACCATGAGCGTGTACCTGGCGATCAGTATCAGCATTTCCCTGCTGATGAACTGGTACAACAAGCGCATTGCGCTGATCGAGCGGTAAGGAAAAGCGCATGAGTACTCATACTTTCAAACCCGACATGCCACCACCGAGCAAAGTCTTCGGGCCGGTGGCGTGGATGCGCGCGAACATGTTCTCCAGCTGGCTGAACACCGCGCTGACCCTGTTCGCGTTCTACCTGATTTACCTGGTGGTGCCGCCGATCCTGCATTGGGCGATCCTGGACGCCAACTGGGTCGGCACCACGCGCGCCGACTGCACCAAGGAGGGCGCCTGCTGGGTGTTCATCCAGCAGCGCTTCGGCCAGTTCATGTACGGCTACTACCCGCCGGAAATGCGCTGGCGCGTAGACCTGACCGTGTGGCTGGCGGTCATCGGCGTCGCTCCGTTGTTCATCTCGCGCTTTCACCGTAAAGCGGTGTATGGCCTTAGCTTTCTGGTGCTGTACCCGATCATTGCCTACTTCCTGCTGCATGGCGGCCTCTTCGGCCTGACCACCGTGGCGACCAGTCAATGGGGCGGCTTGATGCTGACCCTGGTGATCGCCACCGTCGGTATTGCCGGTGCGTTGCCGTTGGGTATTGTCCTGGCGCTGGGCCGTCGTTCGAACATGCCGGCGATTCGAGTGGTCTGCGTGACCTTCATCGAATTCTGGCGTGGCGTGCCGTTGATCACGGTGCTGTTCATGTCGTCGGTGATGCTGCCGTTGTTCCTGCCTGAAGGCATGAACTTCGACAAGCTGCTGCGGGCGCTGATTGGCGTGATCCTGTTCCAGTCGGCCTACGTCGCCGAAGTGGTGCGTGGCGGTCTGCAAGCGATTCCCAAAGGTCAGTACGAAGCGGCTGCAGCGATGGGCCTCGGTTACTGGCGCAGCATGGGCCTGGTGATTCTGCCGCAAGCCCTGAAGCTGGTGATCCCTGGCATCGTCAACACCTTCATTGCGCTGTTCAAGGACACCAGCCTGGTGATCATCATCGGCCTGTTCGACCTGCTCAACAGCGTCAAACAAGCCGCCGCCGACCCGAAATGGTTGGGCATGGCCACCGAAGGCTATGTGTTCGCGGCCCTGGTGTTCTGGATTTTCTGTTTCGGTATGTCGCGCTATTCCATGCATCTGGAACGCAAGCTCGACACTGGCCACAAGCGTTAGGAGTTCTGTAATGAGCGAAGCAATCAAAAAGCCTGTGAGCCCTGAAGGCATTATTCAGATGCAGGGCGTCAACAAGTGGTACGGCCAGTTCCACGTGCTGAAAGACATCAACCTGAACGTCAAGCAGGGCGAGCGAATCGTCCTGTGCGGTCCGTCGGGTTCCGGTAAGTCGACCACCATCCGCTGCCTCAACCGTCTGGAAGAACACCAGCAGGGCCGCATCGTGGTCGATGGCGTGGAATTGACCAACGACCTCAAGCAGATCGAAACGGTCCGCCGTGAAGTCGGCATGGTGTTTCAGCACTTCAACCTGTTCCCGCACCTGACCATCCTGCAGAACTGCACGCTGGCGCCGATGTGGGTGCGCAAGATGCCCAAGCGCCAGGCCGAAGAAATCGCCATGCATTACCTGGAGCGCGTCCGCATTCCGGAGCAGGCGCATAAATTCCCGGGGCAACTGTCCGGTGGTCAGCAACAGCGTGTGGCGATTGCCCGTGCCTTGTGCATGAAACCGAAAATCATGCTGTTCGACGAACCGACTTCGGCACTCGACCCGGAAATGGTGAAAGAGGTTCTGGACACCATGATCGGCCTGGCCGAAGACGGCATGACCATGCTCTGCGTGACCCACGAAATGGGCTTCGCCCGCACCGTGGCCAACCGCGTGATCTTCATGGACAAGGGTGAAATCGTCGAGCAGGCTGCGCCGAACGACTTCTTCGATAACCCACAGAATGAGCGGACGAAGATGTTCTTGAGCCAGATTCTGCATTGATCGACGCCAGGCAGTGAAATAAACCCGGACAGTGTTCCGGGTTTATTTTTGCCTGGGGTTTGGGGGTCAGGACGCAAGCGCGGATTGGCGCGACTGATCGAGGTTCTCCAGTAGTCGGCGCAAATCTGCACCTTCGCAAAGTGCTTGTACGTCACGCAGCAACTCTGGATGCCGATCAAGCAGTCGCATCAGCATAAACAGTGGCTGAGGTGGTGCCAGTTCCGCGCGCTCGTAACGGGAAAAAGCGTTGTGACCACCCCCCGAGAGCATTTTTACCGCTTCCTTCTGCGAAAGTTTCAACTTGCGACGGATTCGTTTCATCTCGTTGGCCATAATCTGGCGGCAATCGAGCAGCAATTGATCGCTCGCCTGGGAGTAACGCTCGGCGCTACCGTCATCGAATTCGATTTCACCACAGACTCGGCACTCGTAGCCCGAGATGTCGCTTATTTCGCGTGTCATCTTTT
Organism: Pseudomonas sp. LBUM1663; assembly: GCF_059695905.1. Classification (NCBI taxonomy): domain Bacteria; kingdom Pseudomonadati; phylum Pseudomonadota; class Gammaproteobacteria; order Pseudomonadales; family Pseudomonadaceae; genus Pseudomonas; species Pseudomonas sp. LBUM1663. Next base: position 1,127,182 of record NZ_CP166792.1, read on the forward strand.
TGAAGTCGATGGTGAAGCTGCGAGCATCAAAAGGATGCAACCCATCATGAGTACCACAGCTGAAACATTGCTTTACTTTCATACGTCTTTCTCCTTGAAGGAGATTACCGGAGGCCCACCACCAGGGCGGTAGGTCACTTTGATGTAAATCTCCAGACCGTGAGTCTTCATGTAGTAAACGTCCTGCCAGATTCGGTGGTCGACAAAAGTTGTCATCGATTTCTGCAGCATCCTGTTTTCCAGCGAACAGACGATCTGCAACATCTGGGGAAGGCTGAAATCGAGCCTTCGTCCACCTTCCCGCGCGGTTCCGGTAAATGCCTTTGCCCCTAATCTGATGACCTCTGACTTGACCAAGGTCAGGTCGTAATGAGGTGTGTTCTTTTCCATAAGACATTTCAACCTTGAGATAAATTACCCTCAAAGGGTAGTTTTGACAATCGATAGTCCAACTTCCTGTCTCGCCCTTTAACCCTAGGCGGTTGTTCTCTCGGACGAAGCTGACTAACATGTCAGAAAATTCATCCTATGATTGGATGAAAGGGCTAATCCTATGTCAGACATTTCTCCACTCGTTAAACGATCCCTGGTCGATCAGGCCCTGGATCAACTGCGCCTACGCATCAATGCTGGCACTTGGCAGGTCGGCCAGCGTTTGCCCACCGAGCCAGAGCTGTGCGCCGAGTTGGGCATCAGTCGCAACACCGTGCGTGAAGCCATGCGCGTATTGGCGTTTTCCGGTTTGATCGAAATCCGTCAGGGCGACGGCAGTTACTTGCGGGCGGTGATCGATCCGCTCGACACCCTGAAAGCCTTGTCGCGCTGCTCCCACGAACAGGCCCGCGAGACCCGGCACATCCTTGAAGTCGAAGCCATCGGCCTCGCTGCCTTGCGCAGAACTGATGAGGACCTGGTGGCCTTGCGCGAAGCATTGGGCGTCAGCGGCAGCCACTACCACGGCGATCTCGACAGCTACATCGCCTGCGATCTGGTGTTCCACCGCCGTCTGGTGGACGCCGCGCACAACCCGACCCTCAGCGAGTTGTATCGCTACTTCTCCAGCATTGTCGGCGCGCAATTGCGCCAGACCCTGAACATCTCCCCCCGACGCCAAGAGGTGTTCGACCTTCATATCGAACTGCTTGATGCCGTCGAGCAACGCGACCCGGAACGGGCAAAAGCCCTGTCGAGGCAGTTGATCAATGAACCTTGAAACCGAGAATTCCATGTCGAGCAGCAACAGCCACATCACTCAACCCAAGCGCACAGCAGAACTCGAAGAGCTGCTGATCGACGCTGAGGCCGATGACGAAGAGGTCCAGCAGCGTCCTCCAATCCTGCGTCGTCCGTGGCTGTTGCTGCTGGGTTTGATTCTGGTCGCGCTGAACCTGCGGCCGGCGTTGTCGAGCATGGCGCCGATGCTCAGCGAAGTCTCGAAGACCCTCGGCTTGTCGGCGGCCCAGGCCGGGTTGCTGACGACGTTGCCGGTACTCTGTCTCGGCTTGTTCGCTCCGCTGGCGCCCTTGCTGGCGCGACGTTTTGGCGCCGAGCGGGTGGTGCTGGGCATTCTGCTGATGCTGGCCGGCGGGATCATCCTGCGCAGTTCGTTCGGTGAAATCGGCCTGTTTGCCGGCAGTGTGCTGGCCGGTGCGAGCATCGGTGTGATCGGCGTTTTGTTGCCGGGCATCGTCAAGCGCGATTTCCCGAAACAGGCCGGGACCATGACGGGCGTATACACCATGGCCCTGTGTCTGGGTGCGGCGATGGCAGCCGGCGCGACGGTGCCATTGAGCGAGCATTTCGACAAGAGTTGGGCCCTGGGCCTCGGTTTCTGGGTAGTGCCCGCACTGGTCGCGGCGGTTTTCTGGTTGCCGCAAGTCGGGCAGAAACACGGTGCACACAACGTCGCCTATCGGGTTCGCGGCCTGTTGCGTGATCCGCTGGCCTGGCAAGTCACGTTGTACATGGGCCTGCAATCATCCCTGGCGTACATCGTCTTTGGCTGGTTGCCATCGATCCTGATTGGTCGCGGCCTGACCCCGACCCAGGCCGGTCTGGTGCTGTCGGGTTCGGTGATCGTGCAGTTGGCCAGTTCTCTGGCGGCGCCCTGGCTGGCGACGCGCGGCAAGGATCAGCGACTGGCGATTGTGGTGGTCATGCTGCTGACCCTCGGCGGACTGTTCGGCTGTCTCTATGCACCGATCGAAGGCCTGTGGGGCTGGGCGATTCTGCTCGGCCTGGGACAAGGCGGTGCATTCAGTCTCGCGTTGACCCTGATCGTGCTGCGCTCGCGCGATTCCCATGTGGCGGCCAACCTGTCGAGCATGGCCCAGGGCTTCGGTTATACCCTGGCGTCGATGGGGCCGTTCGCGGTCGGTATCGTTCACGACTGGACGGGCGGCTGGACCGCGCTGGGCTGGATCTTCGGCGTGATCGGCCTCGGCGCCATCATTGCCGGCCTTGGTGCCGGACGTTCGTTGTACGTGCAGGTGGTCAGCGACAAGCTCTGATCTACAGGTAAACAACGTCCAGGGTCGCCGAGCCGTCGAGTTGCACCTCGGTGCTCAGGTCCAGCTCGGAGGTGGGCGCGATGACCGTTTCGACCGTCACCCGGCTGGTCAAAGTGCGAATGGCAATCGGGCCGGCGCTGCTGCCGGCGCTGTCGGTAAAGCCGAGATAGCTTCGGGAGCCGATCGGAATAGCCCGGCTGTTCGACGGGCTCCAGGCTTTGCCGCCCGTGGTCGAGTCGGTTCGATAGACCTGCGTCAGGTCGTCCACCACCGTGCTGGCCGGATCGAAATTCAGCGAATACAAGCCGATTTTATTGTGGCTGTGGTCGTGGTTCAGTCCGTAGTAAATCTCGCTGTTGACGATGGCCGAGCCGTCGCGGTTGTCGCGCATCAGCAGGGCAAAACGCGTGGGCGCATTGCACTGAATGCCGAGGTCGAGTGTCTGGTCGCGCAGTCGCGTGCGTTTGTCGACGCTGAGGTCCTGCCGGGAGATTTTTCCGTAGTCGACGAGGCCGCTGTTGGACAGCATTGGGGTGCAGGCGAGTGGGGTGATAAGGCCTGTGACCGTCAGGTCCGTCGACGAGGCGGCGAACGTGAGCGGCGACGTCAGGGCGATGAACGCCATCGCCACAGCCTGTGGAATTTTTTTCATGGGACAGGTTTCGCTGTGTGTGGTGAGCGGAATCAGTCCTTGCCCGAAGCAGGACCTCGGGCAAGGTGCACGGCTTACAGGTACTTCATTTCAAATGTGGCTGAACCGTCGATAGCAACATCGTCGGTTAAGGTGAGGCTGTCGGCGCGGGCAATGAGGGTTTGAATCGTCAGTTCCACCGTGAGGTCCTTCACGGCGATTGGAATGAGAGTGCCGACAGCGCTTGTCGATGTGAGGCTATTCTTAAGAATCTGAGCGATGCGGATCCAACTCGCACCGTTATCAATTGATTTGATCGATTGTGCAGGCTGTCCGTCCGCAAGAGCGCTTTTGATCAATGGCGTGAAGTAACCTATTTTTTCATTATTGCTGGTCAGGCCCAATCCGAAATAAGAGTCGGACGATGATGTCCCGGCTTTGTTATCTATAGCATTTATTGCAAATGGAGTTGGCGCATCACACGCTACCGTCAATTGCATCGGTTGTTCGCCGACTATTGTGTACCGTGTTGGATTGAGGTCTTTTACCTCCACCTTGCCGACGTCGACCAGTCCTCCGCCGGACAGAGAAGGTGTACAAGCTTTCGGCGTGATGACACCTGTGACAGTCAAATCGGTGCTCGAAGCCGCCAATGCATAAGGCGCAGCGCCAATCAGTGCGATGGCGGAGAGTGCTGCAAAGTATTTTTTAATCATTATTTACTCACTTCTAGGGTTGTGCCCTGACTGCCCCGAGACGCTCAAGTGCGTCCCGGATCCAGCAGGATCGGGTTGGGTGTTACAGGTAAATAATCTCGATCGTCCCCGCGCCATCGAGGTCGATGGCGCTGCTCAGGTCGAGGTTGTTGGTGGGGGCGATGACGGCGTCGACGGTCACCGTGGTGCTGAGGTTCTGGATCAGCACCGGGCCGGCGCCGCTGCCGGCGTTGTCGGTGAACGCCAGGTAACGGCTTTTGCCGATGGCGATCGGGCTGGCGCTGCCGGTGCTCCAGGCCGTGCCGGCGGTGCTGGAGTCGGTTCGATAGAGGCGGGCGAAGCCTTCGGCGTTGGCGTCGGCCGGGTCTACGCGCAGTGAAAAACGACCGATCCTGTTGCCGCGGCTGTCCTTGCCCAGGCCGTAGTCGATCTCGCTGTCGAGCGTCGCCGAGCCTGAGCGGTTGTCATGCATGATCAAGGCGAAGGACGCCGGCGCGTCGCAGCCGACCATCAGCGTCAACGACTTGGGCGGCAGGCGTGTGTCCTGGTCTGCGTGCAGGTCTTTTTTCGACAGGGTGCCGAAGTCGACCACACCGCCGTTGGACAGTACCGGTTCGCAGGCCGCCGGGGCGAAGCGGGCGCGCAAGGTCGCCTCGTGGGTGCGTCCGGCGGCGACGGCGTCGAACACCCCGAAGGCTTCCCAGGTCACCGCGTCACGCACCTGCATGCCTTGCTCTTGAACCCAGGCCGTCAGCTCAAGTTGCGCCGAGAAACGACGCCCCTGCACCGGGACGCCGGCCTGCACCGGGACGACCCCGTGCTCCGGCCGCCAGATCAGGCTCGACGCTGTTTCTGCAGGCGGCTGCCCGACCCCGGCAATCAACCCGATATCGACCGATTGGCCATCGAGCACGGCATCGCGAATACGCATCTGATAGCTGCCGCGTTCGGCGAAGTGAAAGCGTTCGGCGGTCGCGGCCATGGCCCTGTAGAACAGGCTCATGTCGATGGACTGCGCACAGCTCAAGGTCAGGCTGAGCTGACGTTCACCAAGGTTGCGCTCCGCTGCGGCATCAGGCCGTATTGCCCGGTTCATCAGCCCGTAATCGAGCACGGGCTGGCTCAGGTTGAACTGGCAGTCGGCCGTGGATGCCGAGGCCAGTGGCGTGAATCCGCTCAGTGCCAGGGGCGCCAAGGTCAGCAGCAGATAGCGTGACAGGTTCATGAAGTCATCCTCAGAGGGCTCGGCACTTGGCGGGGGCGGTTTCGTAGTACGCGTTGGCGTCGGCGTCGGTGGGCAGTTCGAAGCGCAGTTCGCAGCGCTCCAGCCCCGGCGCGCTGATCCACAACGCGCGGCGGTCGAGGACGTTGGGCAAAAACACCAGGCCGCCGTCCTGCACCAGGGTCACGAACTCGCCATCCGCGGTGTTCACGGAGGCACCGCGCGGCAGGGGCGCGCCGTTGGCGGTGGTGGCCTTGAGCAAGGCCCGACGGGTCATCGTGATGCCGAATTCGACGTTGTCGACGGCGCCGCGACCGGCCGAAATCACCGCCAGCCCGTTGTGAATGTCGGCGTTGCGCGGCAGGGTTTTGGTGTCGACTTCCACCGGGCTTTTGCCGTAAGCCGTCACTTGCGGGATCACCGCCTGACCTTGCCAGTCGGTCCACACCGGACCGCTGGGCGTCGACACTTTGATGGACCCCAGGTCACCGACCGACAGCAACCCAAAGGTGTCGCTCACCGGGTACGGCGACAGCGTCACGCCACCGTCGTGCAGCACGGCGCCACCGCGAGCGCTGGCCTGGTAGCTGGAGCGCTCGGTATCGGCGCGGGTGTAATTGAGATCGAGCTGGGTGTAGCGCGGCAGCAGCGAAACGCCGGCCGTGGATTGCACCTGTTTATCGCGCGTGTCGTGTTCGACGCCAACCCGGTAACCCAGTTGATCATTGACCCGTTCACTCAAGCCCACACCGCTGCGGTATTCGGCGGCGGAACGGCGTACCCAGCTGCGTGCCCGGCGGTTCTCGCCCAGCGGAATGCTGAGGTTCAGGTAGACGCTGTCATCGTTGCCGTTCGAACCGCTGAGCTGCCATTCGGCGGTCGCCGAGACGGATACGCCAGCGATGCTGGTGCCCCAGGACGCGAGCGCGCGGCTGCTGCTTTGGCCATCGAACGAACTGGACCGGCTGAAGCCGCTGCTAAAGGCGCCGAGCCATGGATGCGACCATGACAGGGCCGCGCTTTGCTGATCGCGGTAACGGGACTGGCTGTTGTCGGACGTGTTGGCGAACACCGCATCTTCCAGTTCCCGGTAGCCCGGGGTTCGGTAAGAACTGCCGGCATTGAGCGCCCACTGCTCGTTCAACCGATGCGAGACGCTCAGGTCAGCTTGAAGCCCCTGACTGGCTTGTCTGCCGCCGGCGTCCGCGCCGGTCAGCGTGGCTTGCAGCTGAGTGACAGGCGAAGGCAACAGGCCGACGCTGGCACCCGCCGCGCGATAGTCGGCGGCGCCGGTGAGGCCGGCGCTGAGCAACACTTGCGGGGTGAGCGCACCGCTCCAGCCGCCGCTGATGACCCAGGGATCGCCACCCTGCGCGCCACCGACATTGCGTACCTGACCGGCGCCCAGCGAATAACCGGGCGCTGGCAAGCCGACCCCCAACATCGCGGCCGGCACGGTAAATCGGCGCTCGCTGCCATCGGTCTCCCTGATCGTGACTTCCACGTCGGAGCGCGTGTTGAGCCGACGCACGTTGGTGAGTGCGAACGGCCCGGCCGGCACCACCGTGGAATGGATCAGCGAACCGTTCTGGCGGACCTCAACCTGGGCCTGACTGTTGGCGATCCCTTCAATGACCGCGCTTTGCCCTTCGACTTGCAGCGCTTGTTCATTCAGCACTTGCACGCCGGTGATCTGCGCACCGGCGAGCACCGGGTTGTAGAGGTTGATCTGACCCGCCTGCAGCACCGCTTCCTGGCTGGCGAAAGTACGCTGGGCGTAGGCCGCGATATGAGTCGTTGTGGACACGTCGTCCTGCCAGGTCTGCACCTGACGGCTGCGCACGATCCAGTCACCGGCATTGAAGCCGAGTTCGGTGTTGGCCGAGGCGTAGCGGCTGGTGCTGTCGCCGGAACGGCTGTGCAAACCGGTGACGTCGTAGTTGATCAAACCGGCGATACCACCGGTTTGATAGCCGGAAAAATCCCGGGCGGTGGGGCGTATCGCGTCGGTGGGCACGATCAACGACAGGGCAAGGCTGGCGGGGTCCGGTTCGATGACGGTCTGCGGCGCGCTGCCAAGAAAATCGTGGCATGGGCCATCGTCCAGCAAACGAGCGGGCACCGTCAGGTTCGCCGCATCGAGCAGCACGGGATCAAAGCACAACGCCCCTTCGCGATTGAACGTGACGTCGACCCGGCCATGACGCTGGCCGTTGACGGTGAGTGTCACCGGGTGACGGCCGGCCGTGAACTGCGGCGCCTGCATCAGCAGCGTCGCCAGCGCCGGATCGATACCGCGTTGCAGCAACGTGTCTTTGTCGAACGACGCTGGCATCGACACCTCACCGTAGGCGTCGAGCATCATCAGCGCGTTACTTAGCAGCAACGCCAATGTGGTTCGCTGCCATGGATGAGGGCGAGCGCCGTCCCGAAAAACGGGCACGGCTTCGCCATCACGGTAGTTCGATACTGTGTTCATCAGGATCACTTGGGTTATTGCGGCGTGCGGTCACAGGCCCGCCTGTGGCAACGGCCCTGTGGCCGTCGCCTTGAAACTTGGGCGCTCATCCTTCCTTGATGACGCCGTCAGGGTGGTTCAGGACTGGATGGGCGCCTCGTAATGCGGCACTGCAAAACCATAGACCGTCGCCGGTTGAAAACGCACCTGCGTGGCGGTGCCCTCGGCGACCTTGATGCTGATGTGCTCACCGGGTAGCACATAGGTTTTCGGCAGCATCGCGCTGCCCGCCGCCGGCAACAATTGCACTTCCTGGCCCAGGCGCACCACATAAGGCGTGTCGTTGCGCACGGTCAGTTGACCGTCCTTCAGCGACCATTGCAGGTCGGTCCACGGCGTGCGATTGGGCGCCAGGCCTTTGGGGTGCAGGATCACCGGCAAGTTCTGGCGCACCGTCACGCCGACACGGGCCTGACCTGCCTCAGCAGGCGCTTTGCCCTGGGGGATGCCTTCGAAGATCACCCGCTTCAAACGCTGAGTGAGCAGGGGCTTTTCCGATTGCAGAATGAACCGCACCAATTGAGTTTTACCCGCTTCGACACGCGCCAGGGGGGGCGTCACGAACACCAGAGACTCACGGTCTTCGGCAATGTCTTCGAGGGTGACGTGCATCAACGCCAGGTTGGCGTCGGTGTTGGTCACGGACACGGACGCTTCGCCGTCGGCCTCGTTGACGATGACCACCGAAGTGTTCGGCACCATGCCGTCGGCCTGGGCGTGTGCGGTCAGCAGCAGGGCGAATGCGCCGATGCCCGAATGGAACAGATGACGGGTGACACTGGAAAACATCGTCATGACGTGTCTCGTTGAATGTTCGAAAAAAATGGAGCCGGGAACACCGGTCGATCAGTAGTTCAGTTGCACGGTGACGTGCCCGTCGATGGGGATTTCGTCGGTCAGCGTCAGGTCGTTCGCGCGAACGATGGTGGTGAACGCCGTGAGCCGTGCGCGCAAATCCTTGATGGCGATCGGTGTGCCGAGGTCGTTCAACGCCGCGAACGCGGTCCGGCCGGCGTGCCCCAGGTAGGAGGACACTCGCCAGGAGGCACCGTCGTTGAGGGAAATGATGGTCTTCACCGCAACCCCATCGGCCACCGTATCGAACAGGCCCAGCGCAACACTGCCCAGGTTCTGGTCGTCGTTGACGACGCCCAGCCCGTGACTATTGGGGTGGAAGGCGGAAGAGCCTTCGCGATTGTCGATCGTCGTCAGGGTAAAGGGCGTGGCGGCATCGCAATTCACCTCCAGATACAGCGTGCCGTTTTCCAGGGCCGTGGGCTGGTCCGGTCTCAGGTCTTTCACCGTGACTTTGCCATGATCGACGATGCCGCCGCCGGACAGGCTGGGTGTGCAGGCGCTCGGGGTGATCAGGCCGGTGACGCTCAAGTCTGTACTGCTGGAGGCGAAGGCCATGGGGGCGCAGGCGATCAACAGTGGGGCCAATAGAGCGAAGGAGCATCGTTCCATGATGGGTCGTCCTTTGAGTGAGCGGGCAACGCTGTGTGCCGGGTGTTGCCCGATGATGACGTAGGGTTACAGGTACTTGATCTGGAGGGTTGCGGAGCCGTCGAGTGTGACTTCATCGGTCAGGGTCAGGCTGTTGGTGGGGGCGATACCGGTACGCACATAGAGATCAAGGCTCAAATCCTTCATCGCGATGGGAGCAATGTCGGCACCCAGAGCACCGACACTCCAGATGTTGTTGACCCCCCAGAATGCTGTCGACCCTTCCTTGAGCCAGGTCTCGCCGCCATCAGTGGAGAGAATGGCTTGAGCGTGGGTGGCGTCCGCCATCACATTGCGCGGAACAACGCGAAAGTTGCCCAGCTTTTCGTTGGTATTGATCAGCCCCAGACCAAAGTAATTGCCCGCAGTGCCTGTGCCTGCACGGTTATCAATCGGGTTTATGGCAAACGACGTCGCCGCATCGCAGCTCACTGTCATTTGCATGATTATTTCAGGCAAGTAAGTGTGTTTGTCGGGGTTGAGGTCTTGTACGGAAAACTTGCCGTGATCCGCGATGCCGCCACCAGCCAGTACGGGGGTGCATGCATTCGGAGTAATCAGACCTTTCACAGTCAGGTCCGTGCTGGAGGCGGCAAAAGCGGATGAGGCACCGGTCAGCAGCAAAGCAGCGGTCAGTAGGGATAAACGTTTGTTCATGTGCAGGCTCTTCCTTGATGAAAGATTGTTGGGGATTTGCCCTGTACGGACAGGGCGCAATCTATCGGTCGAGGTCGCCATGCGGAATGCAACTAATACGAAAACGGAGGTACTGGTGTAAGAAAGCGCGTTGCTGACTACAAATCGCTCTCCTGCGTCGCGTTGTCTGTAGTCCTTCTGTGCGGCCGATGTAGCTTGTAAATGTAGGGCGGTTCTTTTTGTTGCATAGGAGAAAGACCAAGCCCCCGATTACATTGGGTGAGGTGGTTTTAAGCTCGGGAAAGGGCGTTGTCGTAGGCCCCGGACAGCGCTATTTTTCGCGCATTCCGGTCACCAAACAGGATAAATCCGACAATGCGCGTAATCATTGCTGACGACCATCCGGTCGTTCGTATCGGCATGCGAATGCTCGTCGATCTGAACCGGACATGTGTGGTGGTAGGGGAGGCGGATGGTCCCGACAGTCTGTTGAGTCTGCTGTGCACGACGCCTTGTGATTTGTTGATCAGCGACTTTTGCATGCCGGGCAACTTGCAGGCCGATGGGCTGAAGATGCTGAGCCGGGTGCGACGTGGCTACCCGACGATACCGATCATTCTGGTCACGATGTTTGCCAGCGTCACCACGCTGAAGGCGGCGTTCGCGCTAGGCGTGGTGGCGATCATCGACAAAGGCGCGTCGGCAAAGGAACTGCCCCTGGCGATCAAATCGGTGGGTGAAGGGCGCCGTTATGTCTGCGAGTCGTTGCGCACCGCGCTGCTTCAGGCAGACGCGCGGGGTCAGTCGAACTCCGCCGTGCTTTCCGCAAAAGAGCACGAAGTGGTCAGAATGCTGGCCAGTGGCATGACCGTCAGTGAGATCGCTGGTCATTTCAAACGCAGCGTTTCGACCATCAGCAAACAGAAATGCATGGCGATGCAGCGTCTGGGCATTTCCACGGATGTCGACCTTTTTGCCTATGCCCGTGAGAGTGGGATGGTGCATTAAGTTCTCAATGCGCTCGGGCAGTCCCGATATTCCCGCCACGAATGCCCATGGTCTTCCCCGTGTTTGCAGACTATCGTGCAGGCAATCTTTTGAACGTCCGGAGCTTGTCCATGAGTGATGCCCATAACGCCTTGATCACCCGGTTCTACCAGGCCTTCCAGCGACTGGATGCCGAAGCCATGAGCGCCTGCTACACCGATGACGTGGTGTTCAGTGATCCGGCCTTCGGCGAACTGCGAGGCCGTGATGCCGGCGACATGTGGCGCATGCTCACGACTCGGGCGAAGGATTTTTCCCTGACGTTCGACAACGTTCGGGCCGACGAGCGCACCGGTGGCGCTCACTGGGTCGCGACGTATCTGTTCAGCCAGACCGGCAACACGGTGGTCAATGATATTCAGGCGCAGTTCGTGTTTCGTGACGGCAAGATTTGCGAGCACCATGACAGCTTCGATCTGTGGGCCTGGTCGCGCCAGGCGCTGGGTTTCAAGGGGCTGCTGCTGGGCTGGTCGCCAGCCGTGAGAAATGCCGTTCGCGCTCAAGCCTTGAAGGGGCTGAAGGCATTCCAGGCCAGTCGCTGATAAGATCGCGACTTGTTTCCTTTCAAGCCTTGATCGATACGTGACTACCCCCAGCGAGATCCCTGTCGACGCCGACACACCGGTGAGCAAACCCTGGTTCGTCTACCTCGTTCGCGCGGCCAACGGTTCGCTGTACTGCGGGATCAGCGACGATCCCGTGCGCCGCTTCGCTACCCACCAACGTGGCAAGGGCGCACGCTTCTTCCTCTCCAGCCCGGCCGTGGCCCTGGTCTACACGGAAGTCTGCCGCGACAAAAGCGAAGCACTGCGCCAGGAACGCTTGATCAAAAAACTCAGGAAAAGCGCCAAGGAATGCCTGGTCGCCAGCGCTGCCGCAGGCTTATCAACCTGACTGATAAGCGTCCATCAGGCAGATCTGTAGGCTGCCCCTGGATTGCGCGCTAAGCTGCGGGTTCCTTATCCGTGCGGCGGAGCCGAGCATGTCCGAGTTGATTCTTCATCATTACCCGACGTCCCCTTTCGCCGAAAAGGCCCGCTTGCTGCTGGGTTTCAAGGGGCTGTCCTGGCGCTCGGTTAAGATCGCGCCGATCATGCCAAAACCTGATCTGACCGCCCTGACCGGTGGCTATCGCAAGACGCCGGTATTGCAGATTGGCGCGGATATTTATTGCGACACGTCGCTGATTGCCCGTCGTCTGGAGCAGGAGAAAGCCTTGCCGGCGTTCTTCCCGGAAGGTCAGGAAATGATCGCCGCGACCTTCGCCGCCTGGGCCGATTCGGTGGTGTTCCAGCATGCCGTGAGCCTGGTATTTCAACCGGAATCGATCGCGGTGCGTTTCGCCAGCCTACCGCCGGAAGCGATCAAGGCGTTTCTGGCTGATCGCACCGGACTCTTCAGCGGGGGCAGCGCGACAAAGTTATCCACTGAGCAAGCCCGTCACCAATGGCCGACCCTCATGGCGCGCCTGGAGCAACAGCTTCAGCGCGAGCAGGGAGACTTTCTGTTCGGCGAGCCGTCGATTGCCGACTTTGCGCTGGCCCATCCGATGTGGTTCCTCAAGGCCACACCCGTGACGTCACCCTTGGTGGATGCTTATCCGGCGGTGTCGGCGTGGTTTGGACGGGTGATGGGATTCGGGCATGGCGCGTTCAGTGAGATGACGTCCGAGCAAGCGCTGGACGTTGCGCGACATGCCATACCGGCCGCGTTACCGGATGAGCAGTTCGATGAGCCGAACGGGTTTGAGGCTGGCCAGCAAGTGGTCATCGCGGCAACGGACTACGGCGTTGATCCGGTGGCGGGTGAGTTGCTGTTTGCGGGGCGAGAGGAATTGATTCTGCGTCGGGAAGACGAGCGGGGCGGTGTGGTGCATGTGCATTTTCCACGGTTTGGGTTCCGCATCGAAGCAAAGTAGCCTGCTTCACGAATGGTTGGACTGGCTTGAACCTGTGGCGAGGGAGCTTGCTCCCGTTGGGCTGCGTAGCAGACCCAAACTCTTCGCGATGCCTGTTTTGTGAGTGCTGAGCACTGAAGCGGGAGCAAGCTCCCTCGTCACAGGGGTAGAGAGAGGCAATGGGTTATTTCAGTGCAGCCAGAATGCTGTCGGGGTCGTAGCCACGAATCAACGTCCCGTTCACATCGATAATCGGAATCCCGCCGCCACCCAACGCCTCATAGGCCTTGCGCGCCTCGGCGTCTTTCTCGATATCGAATTCCTTGTACGGAATGCCTTTTTGATCGAGAAAGCGCCGGGTCAGTTTGCAGTAGCCACACCAATCGGTTGCGTAGAGCACGACGCTGGCCTTGGCCTGGGTCTGCTCGGACACCACTTGGCTCGGATTGAACACCCGCTCGATCTTGCCCCAGTTCTGGTAAACCACAACCACCAGCAGGATCAGCAGGAATTTCTTCAGAATGCCGTTCAGCATCAGTTGCGTCGCTTGAGCTGATCGGTCAGCTGCGTCGGCAGGCCCTTGATAATCAGTGTGCCGGCCTCTTCGTCGTATTCGATCTTCGAGCCCAGCAGGTGCGCTTCGAAGCTGATCGACAAGCCTTCGGCGCGGCCGGTGAAGCGGCGGAACTGGTTCAAGGTGCGCTTATCCGCCGGGATCTCCGGAGACAGGCCGTAATCCTTGTTGCGGATGTGATCGTAGAAGGCTTTCGGGCGTTCTTCGTCGATCAGTTCGGAGAGTTCTTCCAGGCCCATCGGTTCGCCGAGCTTGGCCTGGCTGCTGGCGTAGTCCACCAAGGTCTTGGTTTTCTCGCGGGCGGATTCTTCCGGCAAATCTTCGCTTTCAACGAAATCACTGAAGGCCTTGAGCAAGGTACGGGTTTCGCCCGGGCCGTCGACGCCTTCCTGGCAACCGATAAAGTCGCGGAAATACTCCGACACCTTTTTCCCGTTCTTGCCTTTGATGAATGAAATGTACTGCCTGGACTGCTTGTTGTTCTGCCACTCGGACACGTTGATCCGCGCGGCCAGGTGCAATTGGCCCAGATCGAGGTGTCGGGACGGGGTCACGTCCAGCTGATCGGTCACTGCAACGCCTTCACTGTGGTGCAGCAGCGCGATCGCCAGGTAATCGGTCATGCCCTGCTGGTAATGTGCGAACAGCACGTGGCCGCCCACTGAGAGGTTCGACTCTTCCATCAGTTTTTGCAGGTGTTCCACCGCCACCCGGCTGAACGCCGTGAAATCCTTGCCGCCCTCGAGGTATTCCTTCAGCCAGCCGCTGAATGGATGCGCCCCGGACTCGGCATGGAAGAAACCCCAGGCCTTGCCTTGTTTGGCGTTGTAGCTCTCGTTGAGGTCGGCAAGCATGTTCTCGATGGCGCTCGACTCGGCCAGTTCCGAGTCGCGGGCGTGGAGAACTGCGGGTGTGCCGTCGGGTTTTTTGTCGATCAGGTGGACGATGCAATGACGGATCGGCATGGGCTTCTCGGCTGTTTGAAGCGGGTGGTTGGAGAGAGCAGGGCAGGCTCCCGAAAAAGTGCCAAGTGTACCGCAACCACTGGTTTTGGCGCGGTTCGAAGGGTAATTCGCAGCCGTGCGACGGCCCTTATGCAGTTTTTTCCCGTTTTAGAGCAATAAAGCTGACCAAATGGGTAGCTAGAGGCGGATATTTCCCCGTCTCTGTGCTAGTTTTGCCCCGTCTTACGCGAAGTCACTGCGTTAAGCGTGCATTCAGCATTTGTCAGGTCGAACCAAACCCTGATTTCGGTATCTATAACCCCGATCCCGTGGTTATTGGCCGAGGGTGCCAGATCCAGAAGATCGGGCTCGATGGCTGACACTGCACTCTGCAATCCATATGAATTTGATAGGGAAGGAACACTACATGGCTCTTACTAAAGACCAACTGATCGCCGACATCGCTGAAGCTATCGACGCGCCAAAAACCACCGCGCGTAACGCTCTGGACCAACTGGGCCAAATCGTTGCCGATCAGCTGGAAAACGGCGGCGAAATCACTCTGCCAGGTATCGGCAAACTGAAAGTGACTGAGCGTCCAGCCCGTACCGGCCGTAACCCTTCGACTGGCGCTGCCATCGAAATCGCTGCCAAGAAAGTTATCAAGCTGGTTGTGGCCAAAGGCCTGACCGACGCTGTTAACAAGTAAGACGCAGTAAGAAAAGCCGTGCTCCGGAGCAATCCGGGCACGGCTTTTTTGTGTCTGTGATTTAGTGACTGACCTGAAAACACCGCTAAACCCATGTGGGAGCGAGCCTGCTCGCGATGGCTGCGTGCCAGTTAACAATGATGTCGACTGATGCACCGCCATCGCGAGCAGTTGATCTGCGGTGGTCAGTGACTCAGCTCTTGCGCACCCAGCGCTCGCGCCAGACCTGCTGCTCGGACTTGGTCTGGAAGGTCCACGCGACGAAGCGGCTTTGCTTCTGGCCCTGGGACATTTCCACGACCTGGCTTTCCAGAACACCGGCCTTTTTCAGCGCCGTCTGGATCGAAGGCAGGTTCGAAGCCTTCGACACCAGCGTGCTGAACCACAAGACCTTGTGCTGGAAGTGCGCACTCTCGGCGATCAACTGCGTCACAAAGCGTGCTTCGCCACCTTCACACCACAGTTCGGCCGATTGTCCGCCAAAGTTCAGCACCGGCAGTTTGCGTTTTGGATCGGCACGGCCCAAGGCGCGCCATTTGCGCTCACTGCCTTTGGTCGCTTCGTCCATCGAGGCATGGAACGGCGGGTTGCACATGGTCAGGTCAAAGCGTTCGCCGGGTTCGAGCAGGCCCAGCAGAATGTGCTTGGGATTGCTTTGCTGACGCAACTGGATGGCTTTGTTCAGCCCGTTGGATTGCACGATGGCTTTGGCCGCGGCCACCGCCGTCGGGTCGATTTCCGAACCGAGGAAGTGCCAGCGGTAGTCGCTGTAGCCGATCAACGGATAGACGCAGTTAGCGCCCATGCCGATATCGAGCACTTTGACCGGCGCGCCGCGCGGGATTTCTCCATCGTTGACGCTGGCCAGCAGGTCGGCCAGAAAGTGCACGTAATCGGCACGGCCCGGAACTGGTGGACAGAGGTAATCGGCCGGGATGTCCCAATGGGCGATGCCATAGAACGATTTGAGCAACGCCCGGTTGAACACCCGCACCGCATCCGGGCTGGCGAAGTCGATACTTTCCTTGCCATACGGGTTGATGATCACGAACTTCGCCAGTTCCGGCGTGGTTTTGATCAGCGCCGGGAAGTCGTAGCGACCCTGGTGGCGGTTGCGCGGGTGCAGGCTGGCCTTTTCACGCGGTTCAACGGCTTTGGCCGGGGTCGCGGATTCAGGCTTTTTGCGCGCAGGTCTTGGTGTGCGGGGGGCGTTCATGGGTGTGGTCGATTCGGGTATGGCTAAAAGTGGCGGGTATTGTCCCACATCCCGGCCTTGTGAACCCAATACCTGTGGGAGCGGGCTTGCTCGCGAATGCGGTGTGTCAGGCAGTATTGAAGTTGACTGACACTCCGCATTCGCGAGCAAGCCCGCTCCCACAGGGGTTTAGTGGTGTTTGAGAAAATGTGGCGGGCATAAAAAAGGGAGGCCGCTTGGCCTCCCTCTTTTATTGCGATTTGCCGTTACAAACTGGCAATCCGCGCATGCTGCTCCGCCAACTTGCCCAAAGCCTGTTCAGCTTCAGCCAGTTTGGCGCGTTCTTTCTCGATGACTTCGGCCGGAGCCTTGTCGACGAAACCGGCATTGGACAGCTTGCCGCCCACCCGCTGAACTTCGCCCTGCAGACGCAGGATTTCTTTGTCCAGGCGTGCCAGTTCGGCGTCCTTGTCGATCAGGCCAGCCATCGGCACCAGCACTTCCATCTCGCCCACCAGTGCGGTGGCGGACAGCGGTGCTTCTTCGCCGGCAGCCAACACCGTGATCGATTCGAGACGCGCCAGCTTCTTCAGCAGCGCTTCGTTCTCGGTGAGACGACGCTGATCTTCGGCGCTGACGTTCTTCAGGAACAGGTTCAGCGGCTTGCCCGGGCCAATGTTCATCTCGGCGCGAATGTTGCGCGTGCCGAGCATCAGCGTCTTCAGCCACTCAATGTCATCTTCGGCGCCCTGATCGATGCGCTCTTCGTTGGCCACTGGCCAAGGTTGCAGCATGATCGTCTTGCCTTCGATACCGGCCAGCGGCGCGACGCGCTGCCAGATTTCTTCGGTGATGAACGGCATGAACGGATGCGCCAGGCGCAGCGCGACTTCCAATACCCGAACCAGGGTGCGGCGGGTGCCACGCTGACGTTCAACCGGGGCGTTTTCGTCCCACAGCACAGGCTTGGACAGTTCCAGGTACCAGTCGCAATACTGGTTCCAGATGAACTCGTACAAGGCTTGTGCGGCCAGATCGAAGCGGAACTGATCGAGTTGACGGGTCACTTCGGCTTCGGTGCGTTGCAGCTGCGAGATGATCCAGCGATCCGCCAGGGACAACTCGTAAGCCTCGCCGTTCTGGCCGCAGTCTTCGCCCTTGTCCAGCACGTAGCGCGCGGCGTTCCAGATCTTGTTGCAGAAGTTGCGATAGCCTTCGACGCGGCCCATGTCGAACTTGATGTCGCGGCCGGTGGACGCCAGCGAGCAGAAAGTGAAGCGCAGGGCGTCGGTGCCGTAGCTGGCGATGCCGTCGGCGAACTCGTCGCGGGTCTGCTTCTCGATCTTCTTCGCCAGTTTCGGCTGCATCATGCCGGAGGTGCGTTTCTGCACCAGCTCTTCGAGCTCGATACCGTCGATGATGTCCAGCGGGTCCAGGACGTTGCCCTTGGACTTGGACATCTTCTGGCCCTGGCCGTCGCGGACCAGGCCGTGAACATAAACGGTCTTGAACGGAACCTGCGGCGTGCCGTCTTCGTTTTTCACCAGGTGCATGGTGAGCATGATCATCCGGGCAACCCAGAAGAAAATGATGTCGAAGCCAGTCACCAGCACGTCGGTGGAATGGAATTTCTTCAGGAATTCGGTCTGCTCAGGCCAGCCGAGTGTGGAGAACGTCCACAGGCCCGAACTGAACCAGGTGTCGAGAACGTCGTTGTCCTGTTGCAGCGCAACGTCCGGGCCGAGGTTGTTCTTGGCACGTAC
The DNA here is from genome assembly GCF_059695905.1 of Pseudomonas sp. LBUM1663. Taxonomy (NCBI): domain Bacteria; kingdom Pseudomonadati; phylum Pseudomonadota; class Gammaproteobacteria; order Pseudomonadales; family Pseudomonadaceae; genus Pseudomonas; species Pseudomonas sp. LBUM1663. The sequence continues at coordinate 1,145,050 of NZ_CP166792.1, forward strand.
TTCGGCTTCGTCGCGGCCGACATAGACTTTGCCCGACTCGTCGTACCAGGCCGGAATCCGGTGGCCCCACCACAGCTGACGGCTGATGCACCAGTCCTGTATGTCGCGCATCCACGAGAAGTACATGTTTTCGTATTGTTTCGGCACGAAGGCGATGCGGCCGTCTTCAACGGCAGCGATGGCCGGCTCGGCCAACGGCTTGGTCGACACATACCACTGGTCGGTCAGCCACGGCTCGATAACGGTCCCGGAACGGTCGCCTTTCGGCACTTTCAGGTTGTGATCGTCAATGCTGACCAGCAAGCCGGCGGTATCGAAGGCCGCCACAATCTGCTTGCGCGCTTCGAAACGATCCAGGCCGGCGTATTCGGCCGGAAGCGTGCCGTCGATGCTTTCGTTAAGCGTGCCGTCGAGGTTGAACACCTGACAGGCTGGCAGTACGGCGGCGTTCTTGTCGAAGATGTTCAGCAGTGGCAGGTTGTGGCGCTTGCCGACTTCGTAGTCGTTGAAATCGTGGGCCGGGGTAATTTTCACGCAACCGGTGCCGAATTCAGGATCGCAGTAATCGTCGGCGATGATCGGGATGCGGCGGCCGACCAGCGGGAGCTCGACAAATTTGCCGATCAGGGCTTTGTAGCGTTCGTCGTTCGGGTTAACCGCGACGGCGGCGTCGCCGAGCATGGTTTCCGGGCGAGTGGTCGCGACGATCAGGTAATCGTTGCCGTCAGCGGTCTTGGCGCCGTCGGCCAGCGGGTACTTCAGGTTCCACAGGAAACCTTTCTCGTCGTGGTTCTCCACTTCGAGGTCGGAAATCGCCGTGTGCAGCTTGGTGTCCCAGTTGACCAGGCGCTTGCCGCGATAGATCAGGCCGTCTTCGTGCAAACGAACGAAGGCTTCTTTAACCGCTTCCGAGAGACCGTCGTCCATGGTGAAGCGCTCGCGGCTCCAGTCGACGGACGAGCCGAGGCGGCGGATCTGACGGCTGATGTTGCCGCCGGACTGATCCTTCCACTCCCAGACTTTCTCGAGGAATTTTTCCCGGCCCAGATCGTGACGATTCTGGCCCTGGGCTTCGAGTTGGCGCTCCACCAGCATTTGCGTGGCGATACCGGCGTGGTCGGTGCCCGGCTGCCACAGGGTGTTGCGACCCTGCATGCGGCGGAAACGGATCAGGGCGTCCATGATCGCGTTGTTGAAGCCGTGACCCATGTGCAGGCTGCCGGTGACGTTCGGCGGCGGGATCATGATGGTGTAGGACTCGCCCGCGCCTTGCGGGGCGAAGTAATTTTCTGACTCCCAGGTGTTGTACCAGGAAGTTTCAATGGCGTGCGGCTGGTAGGTCTTATCCATGCGCGGCGGGACCCTATTGGCATTTATTCAGGAAAAGCCGGCAAGTATAGCGGGGCATGGGGCAGAGGGCGAGCAGGGGCGGACCGGGCGCAGATCAAATGTGGAATGATCCTGTGGCGAGGGAGCTTGCTCCCGCTGGGGCGCGAAGCGGCCCCGACAACAGCAAGTCAGGTGTGTCAGGTACACCGTGTGTTCAGGTTTTGCGGTTGCTTCGCAACCGAGCGGGAGCAAGCTCCCTCGCCACAGAAGCCCGCTCGACTCAGTGCTATTCGTACTGGCTGAGCAGCCGTTCCATCCGCGCATCCAGCCGGCGCTTGATCTCGGTTTCGATATGCGGTGCGAAGTCGTCGATCACGTCTTGCATGATCAACTGCGCGGCAGCACGCAGTTCGCTGTCCAGATGCAGCAAGGCGTCGGGGCCTTTGCTGGCCGCGGTTGCCGGTTGCGCGGCAGGGGCGGTCGGTGTCGGTTCGACGGTCTGCGGCGCAGCGCTGACGGAGTCGAACAGCATGGGAATCTGTTCCTGGTCACCTTCAATGACCGTGTCGGTCAGCAAGGGCGGTTGCAGGTTGTCATCGCCGAGCAGTTGGCGGATCGACTCGAGGTCGTCCAGCAGATGCGCGGACTTTTGTTGCGGTTTTGGAGTGTCCATCGGAATGCTCAGAGTCGCTGTAAACGGTGATCTTGCAGAGGATAGCCCTGTTCGCGGTAGAAACGGAAACTCTCCCGCGCCGCTGCACGAATCGTCGGATCTTCCACCACCACTTCCGCTACGCGGGCGAACTTGTTGGCAAAGGCCGGGACTTTCAGGTCAAGGTTGACCAGCAGATCCTGATGCTGACCGCAGTCATCGCCAAGACCCAGGACAATCAAGCTATCCGGCTCACTTTCCGCAGGACCGTGAGGCACGAAGCTTTCGCCCTTGAAGGCCCACAAACGCGCGTCGAGATCCTCACGTTGGGCAGCATCGCTGCAATGCAGGTAAATGCGGTGGCCCATGCGCCAGGCTTTTTCGGTGAGCTTGCAGGCGAAATCCAGTCGTGCCGACGGATCGGCGCTGGGCAGGATATAGAAGTCGACTTTGGTCATTGCGGTTCCTGAGCCCGGGGCTGCGTCACTCGAAAGCAACGCAGCCCGAGGTCATCGGTTTCAGGCTTTGGCGCGGTCCAGCAGGTATTGGGTCAGCAACGGAACCGGACGGCCAGTGGCGCCCTTGTCCTTGCCGCCGCTGGTCCATGCGGTGCCGGCGATGTCCAGGTGCGCCCAGTTCAGGTTCTTGGTGAAGCGCGACAGGAAGCAGGCGGCGGTGATGGTGCCGGCTTTCGGGCCGCCAATGTTGGCGATGTCGGCGAACGGGCTGTCCAGCTGCTCTTGGTACTCATCGAACAGCGGCAGTTGCCAGGCGCGGTCGTCGGCAGCCTTGCCGGCGCTCAGCAGTTGGCCGATCAGCTCGTCGTTGTTGCCCAGCAGGCCGGAGGTGTGCGCGCCCAGTGCAACGACGCAAGCGCCGGTCAGGGTCGCGATGTCGATCACCGCTTGCGGCTTGAAACGCTCGGAGTAGGTCAGGGCATCGCACAGCACCAGACGGCCTTCGGCGTCGGTGTTGAGGATTTCCACGGTCTGGCCGCTCATGGTGGTGACGATGTCGCCCGGGCGCGAAGCATTGCCGCTCGGCATGTTCTCGGCGCACGCCAGGATGCACACCAGGTTGATCGGCAGTTTCAGCTCGAGCACGGCGCGCAGGGTGCCGAACACGCTGGCTGCGCCGCCCATGTCGTACTTCATTTCATCCATGCCGGCGCCCGGCTTCAGGCTGATGCCGCCGGTGTCGAAGGTGATGCCTTTGCCGACCAGTGCGTACGGTTTCTCGGATTTCTTGCCGCCGTTGTATTGCATGACGATCAGGCGCGGTGGCTGGGCGCTGCCCTGGCCCACGGCATAGAACGAGCCCATGCCCAGGTCCTTGATCTTCTTCTCATCAAGGACTTCGACTTTCAGGCTCTTGAATTCCTTGCCCAGGTTCTTGGCTTGTTCACCAAGGAAGGTCGGGTGGCAGATGTTCGGCGGCAAGTTGCCCAGGTTGCGGGTGAACGCCATGCCGTTGGCGATCGCAGTGGCGTGGGCCACGGCGCGCTCGACTTCGGCCTGTGCAGCCTTGATGGTCACCAGGGTGATTTTCTTCAGGGCGCGAGGTTCGGCTTTCTGGCTCTTGAACTGGTCGAAGGTGTATTCGCCATCCACCAGGGTTTCGGCCAGCAGACGAGTCTTGCCGTAGCTGTCACGGCCTTTGACCACGATTTCGTCCAGCGCCAGCACGGCGTCGGTGCCGCCCAGGCCTTTAAGGGTGCTGAGGACGCCGGCGATGATTTTGCGGAACGGGCGGTCGCCCAGCTCTTCGTCCTTGCCGACGCCGACCAGCAGAACGCGTTCGGCCTTGAGGTTCGGCAGGCTGTGCAGCAACAGGCTCTGGCCGACTTTGCCGGCCAGGTCGCCGCGCTTGAGTACAGCGCTGAGGGCGCCGCCGCTCAGTTCGTCGAGTTGTTTGGCAGCGGCGCCGAGCTTGCGGCCTTCGCCGACGGCGACCACCAGAGTGGCGGTCTTCAACGTTTCTGGGCTAACGCTTTTTACAACCAGTTCCATGTCCGGGTCCCTGAATGAATGGTCAACGTGCGCGGGCAAAACGGCGGCGCACAGACGCTTGCTTATAGATAGAAAGACGCAGGTCACGGCCCGCGACAAAGGCCGCAGTTTGAACCTCGCTCCCTGCGCCTGACAACCCTCGGTTGTACGATCTTCAACGCATTACCCGCCTGCTTGAGCATGCGCAGTGACAGGCGCACCCAATCACAGGATAATGCGCCAACTTTTTCGGCGGCTCTGCCCTGCGGGCTGTCTGATACGTTTGCTTGTTTGGCCGCCTTAGCCTGACAACCCTGGAGTGTCTGGTTTGATTGTCTTCCGTTATCTGTCCCGCGAAGTCCTGTTGACCTTGAGCGCCGTCAGCGCCGTGCTGCTGGTCATCATCATGAGCGGGCGCTTCATCAAATACCTTGCCCAGGCGGCCTCGGGCCTGCTGGATCCGGGCTCCCTGTTCCTGATCATGGGCTTTCGTCTGCCGGGTTTCCTGCAACTGATCCTGCCGTTGGGCCTGTTTCTCGGGATCCTGCTGGCCTACGGTCGCCTGTACCTTGAAAGCGAAATGACTGTGTTGTCGGCCACCGGCATGAGTCAGCAACGTCTTTTTGCCATTACGCTGTTTCCGGCCACGCTGGTTGCGCTGGTGGTGGCCTGGCTGAGTCTGAGCCTGGCGCCACAAGGTGCCAACCAGTTCCAGCTGCTGCTGAACAAGCAGGATGCGCTGACCGAGTTCGATACCCTGGAGCCGGGTCGCTTCCAGGCCCTGCGCGATGGCACCCGGGTGACCTACACCGAGCAGTTGTCGGATGACCGCATCAATCTGGGCGGTGTGTTCATTTCGCAAAAGAACATCAGTTCCGACAAGAAAGATCGCGGGATTTCCGTGCTGGTGGCCGAAAAGGGCCGTCAGGAAATCCGCCCTGACGGCAATCGTTACCTGATTCTCGACAACGGCTATCGCTACGACGGTAACCCGGGGCAGGCCGACTATCGGGCGATCAAGTACGAGGAATACGGCGTATTGCTGCCCAAGCCGGACGTCAGCGACGAAGTCACCGACCGCGATGCAATGACCACCCGTTCCTTGATCGGCAGCGATGACATTCGTTCGCGCACCGAACTGCAATGGCGCCTGTCCCTGCCGTTGCTGGTGTTCATCGTGACTTTGATGGCGGTGCCGCTGTCGCGGGTCAATCCACGCCAGGGACGTTTCCTCAAACTGCTGCCGGCGATTCTTCTTTATATGGCTTACCTGAGCATCCTGATTGCCGCGCGCGGCGCCCTCGAAAAAGGCAAGATCCCGCCGGCGCTGGGGTTGTGGTGGGTTCACGGGATTTTCCTGGCCATTGGCCTGGGCTTGCTCTATTGGGAGCCGTTGCGCTTGAAGATGGCGAGTCGCCGCAGTGCGCTGGAGGTGGCCCGTGGTTAAGCTCGATCGCTACATTGGTAGCAGCGTGTTCGTGGCCATCCTGGCGGTACTGGGGATTATCCTCGGCCTGGCGACCCTGTTTGCCTTCATCGATGAGATGAGTGAGGTCAGCGACACCTACACCTTGATGGACGTCTTGAGCTACGTCTTGCTGACCGCGCCCCGTCGTTTGTACGACATGTTGCCGATGGCGGCACTGATTGGTTGCCTGATCGGCCTTGGCAGCCTGGCCAGCCACAGCGAACTGACGATCATGCGCGCCGCTGGTGTGTCGGTCGGCCGGATCGTCTGGGCAGTCATGAAGCCGATGCTGGTATTGATGGTGGTGGGGGTGCTGATCGGCGAATACGTCGCGCCGGCCACCGAAGTCACCGCTCAGGCCAACCGTTCTCTGGCTCAGGGTGGCGGCGATGCACAGAGCGCCAAGCATGGTTTGTGGCATCGCCAGGGTGACGAATTCATTCACGTCAACTCTGTGCAACCGAACGGTCTGCTGTACGGCGTCACCCGTTATCGTTTCGACAATGAGCGTCATATGCTGTCGTCCAGCTTCGCCAAGCGGGCGAAGTTCGATCAGGATCACTGGCAGTTGAGCGACGTGACTACCACGCTGTTCCATGAAAAGAGCACCGAAGTGGTCACTACCCCGGTCGAGCGCTGGGATGTCGCCTTGAGTCCGCAACTGCTGAGCACGGTGGTGATGTCGCCTGACACGCTGTCGATCAGCGGTCTGTGGGGCTACATCCACTACCTGGCTGACCAGGGCCTGAGCAACGGCCGTTACTGGCTGGCATTTTGGGTCAAGGTGTTGCAGCCGCTGGTGACCGCCGCGCTGGTACTGATGGCGATTTCCTTCATCTTCGGGCCGTTGCGCTCGGTGACCCTTGGTCAGCGGGTCTTCACTGGCGTGCTGGTCGGCTTCACCTTCCGCATCGTCCAGGATTTGCTGGGGCCTTCGAGCCTGGTGTTCGGTTTCTCGCCGCTGTTTGCGGTGCTGGTTCCGGCGGGTGTCTGTGCCCTGGCCGGTGTCTGGCTGTTGCGCCGAGCCGGCTGATCAGGGGGTTTCCCGACCTCTGCGGTGATGAAAAACGCCCCTGTCGCAAGACCGGGGCGTTTTTGTAGGTGCCGTCTGACCTGCGAACGTGACGCTTGCGCCGTGGATCAGGTACAATTCCCGGCTATTTTTCGGCGGGCTATGCCTGCAGCCTTTTTGAGTGTTGATCCGTGAGTGATTTGAGTCATATCCGCAATTTCTCCATCATCGCCCACATTGACCATGGCAAGTCGACGCTGGCCGATCGCTTCATCCAGATGTGCGGCGGCCTTGCCGAGCGCGAAATGGAAGCCCAGGTGCTGGACTCCATGGACCTGGAACGTGAACGCGGGATCACCATCAAGGCCCACAGCGTCACCCTGTATTACACCGCTCGCGATGGCATCAAGTACCAGCTGAACTTCATTGACACCCCGGGCCACGTTGACTTCACCTACGAAGTCAGCCGGTCGCTGGCGGCCTGTGAAGGTGCGTTGCTGGTGGTCGATGCCGGTCAGGGCGTTGAAGCGCAGTCTGTTGCCAACTGCTACACGGCGATCGAGCAGGGCCTGGAAGTCATGCCGGTCCTGAACAAGATCGACCTGCCGCAGGCCGATCCGGACCGCGTCAAAGAAGAAATCGAAAAAATCATCGGCATCGATGCCACCGATGCGGTCGAGTGCAGTGCCAAGACCGGCCTGGGCGTCGACGAAGTACTCGAACGTCTGGTTCACACCATTCCTGCGCCGACCGGCAACTACGAAGATCCGCTGCAAGCGTTGATCATCGACTCCTGGTTCGACAACTACCTGGGTGTCGTTTCCCTGGTACGCGTGCGCCATGGTCGTGTGAGGAAGGGCGACAAGATCCTGGTCAAATCCACCGGCAAGATCCACCTGGTGGACAGCGTCGGTGTCTTCAACCCGAAGCACACCGCCACCGTTGACCTGAAAGCCGGCGAAGTGGGCTTTATCATTGCCGGCATCAAGGACATTCACGGTGCACCGGTCGGTGACACCCTGACCTTGAGCTCCACGCCAGACGTTGACGTGCTGCCGGGTTTCAAACGTATTCAGCCGCAGGTCTACGCCGGTCTGTTTCCGGTCAGCTCCGACGACTTCGAAGATTTCCGTGAAGCCCTGCAAAAGCTCACGCTCAACGACTCGTCCCTGCAGTACACCCCGGAAAGCTCCGACGCCCTGGGCTTCGGCTTCCGTTGCGGGTTCCTCGGCATGCTGCACATGGAAATCATCCAGGAGCGCCTGGAGCGCGAGTACGACCTGGACCTGATCACCACGGCGCCGACAGTAATTTTCGAGTTGTTGCTGAAAACCGGTGAAACGATTTACGTCGATAACCCGTCGAAGCTTCCAGACCTGTCCTCGATCGAAGACATGCGCGAACCGATCGTGCGGGCCAATATTCTTGTGCCGCAAGAGCACCTGGGCAACGTCATTACCCTGTGCATCGAAAAGCGTGGCGTGCAGCACGACATGCTGTTCCTCGGTACGCAGGTCCAGGTGACCTACGATTTGCCGATGAACGAAGTGGTCCTCGACTTCTTCGACCGTCTGAAATCCACCAGCCGCGGCTATGCTTCGCTGGATTACCATTTCGATCGTTATCAGTCGGCTAATCTGGTGAAACTGGATGTGCTGATCAACGGTGACAAGGTCGACGCCCTGGCGCTGATCGTGCACAAGGATAACGCGCACTACAAAGGTCGCCAGTTGACCGAGAAGATGAAAGAACTGATTCCGCGCCAGATGTTCGACGTCGCGATCCAGGCCGCCATTGGTGGGCAGATCATTGCGCGGACCTCCGTCAAGGCACTCAGAAAGAACGTATTGGCCAAATGCTACGGCGGTGACGTTAGCCGTAAGAAAAAACTGCTTGAAAAGCAAAAGGCCGGTAAAAAACGCATGAAGCAAGTCGGCAACGTGGAAATTCCACAAGAAGCCTTCCTTGCGGTGCTCAGGTTGGATAGTTAGGTCCTATGTCACTAAATTTCCCGCTGTTGCTGGTCATCGCCGTGTTCGTCTGCGGCCTGTTGGCGTTGCTCGATCTGCTGTTCCTGGCGCCTCGGCGCCGGGCTGCCATCAACTCCTATCAGGGGAGCGTCAGCCAGGCTGACATGGTAGTCGTCGAGAAACTGAACAAAGAGCCGCTGCTGGTCGAATACGGCAAGTCGTTCTTCCCGGTGTTGTTCATCGTGCTGGTGCTGCGTTCGTTCCTGGTGGAACCGTTCCAGATTCCTTCCGGCTCGATGAAACCGACCCTGGACGTCGGCGACTTCATTCTGGTGAGCAAGTTTTCTTACGGGATCCGCTTGCCGGTGATCGACAAGAAAGTCATCGAAGTCGGTGATCCGCAGCGCGGCGATGTGATGGTGTTCCGCTACCCGAGCGATCCGAACGTCAACTACATCAAGCGTGTGGTGGGCCTGCCGGGTGACCAGATTCGCTACACCGCCGACAAGCGTCTGTTCGTCAACGGCGAATCGATTGCCGAACAACTGGTCGGCTCCGAGCCGGGCACGCTGGGCAGTGCCGAGCTCTACAAGGAAAAACTCGGTGTCGCCGAGCACCTGATCCGCAAGGAAATGAGCCGCTATCGCGCATCGCCGGACCGTTCGTGGACCGTGCCGGCCGGGCACTACTTCATGATGGGCGACAACCGCGACAACTCCAACGACAGTCGCTACTGGGACGATCCGAGCATTCCCAAGGATCTGCTGGGCATGGTTCCCGACAAGAATATCGTCGGCAAGGCCTTCGCAGTCTGGATGAGCTGGCCGGAACCCAAACTCAGTCACCTGCCGAATTTCTCGCGGGTTGGCCTGATCAAGTAATCACACACGGCGCTGTTGAACACAGCGCCGAATGCATTTCTGGAGTCGACACAATCGGCGCCGAAAGCATGAAAACAATGATATTCAGGACGTAATTTTTGAACACAGCGTTAATTGTCCCAAGCCTGCGCCGCATCACGGCCATGGCGGTGGAATCCAGCCACGAACTCAGCGTGGGTAAACCGTGAGCGTCTCCTTAAGCCGTCTAGAGCGTCAGCTCGGCTACACCTTCAAGGATCAGGAACTGATGGTCCTGGCCCTGACTCACCGCAGCTTTGCCGGGCGCAACAACGAACGCCTGGAATTCCTCGGTGATGCCATCCTCAACTTCGTCGCTGGCGAGGCGCTGTTCGATCGCTTCCCGCTGGCTCGCGAAGGCCAGTTGTCGCGTTTGCGCGCACGTCTGGTGAAAGGTGAGACGCTGGCCGTACTGGCCCGCGGTTTCGATCTGGGCGAATACCTGCGACTGGGCTCCGGTGAGTTGAAAAGCGGCGGGTTCCGTCGCGAGTCGATTCTGGCCGATGCCCTCGAAGCGCTGATTGGTGCGATCTACCTGGACGCCGGCATGGACATGGCGCGCGAGCGCGTGCTGGCCTGGCTGGCCGGTGAGTTCGAAGGCCTGACGCTGGTCGACACCAACAAAGATCCAAAAACCCGTCTGCAGGAATTCCTGCAATCGCGTGGTTGCGAGCTGCCGCGTTACGAAGTGGTGGATATCCAGGGTGAGCCGCATTGCCGGACGTTCTTCGTCGAATGTGAAATCACCTTACTGAATGAAAAAAGCCGAGGTCAGGGTGTGAGTCGTCGTATTGCCGAACAGGTAGCGGCCGCCGCAGCACTGATTGCCCTGGGTGTGGAGAATGGCAATGACTGATTCAACTGCAACTCGCTGTGGCTATGTTGCCATCGTCGGCCGTCCCAACGTGGGCAAGTCCACGCTGCTGAACCACATCCTGGGTCAGAAACTGGCGATCACCTCGCGCAAGCCGCAAACCACCCGCCACAACATGCTGGGCATCAAGACCGAAGGCGCGATCCAGGCTGTCTACGTCGACACCCCGGGCATGCACAAGGGCGGCGAAAAGGCCCTGAACCGTTACATGAACAAGACCGCTTCGGCGGCGTTGAAAGACGTCGACGTGGTGATCTTCGTGGTGGATCGCACCAAGTGGACCGACGAAGACCAGATGGTCCTCGAGCGCGTCCAGTACGTGACCGGCCCGCTGATCGTGGCACTGAACAAGACCGACCGCATCGAAGACAAAGCCGAACTGATGCCGCACCTGAGCTGGCTGCAGGAGCAACTGCCGAACGCGCAGATCATGCCGATCTCGGCCCAGCACGGGCACAACCTTGAGGCGCTGGAACGGGTGATTGCCGGTTACCTGCCGGAAAACGATCACTTCTTCCCGGAAGACCAGATCACCGACCGCAGCAGCCGCTTCCTCGCCGCAGAACTGGTGCGCGAGAAAATCATGCGCCAGATGGGCGCCGAGCTGCCATACCAGATCACCGTCGAAATCGAAGAGTTCAAGCAGCAGGGTAAAACCCTGCACATCCATGCCTTGATCCTCGTCGAGCGTGACGGCCAGAAGAAAATCATCATTGGCGACAAGGGCGAGCGCATCAAGCGTATCGGCACCGAGGCGCGCAAGGATATGGAATTGCTGTTCGACTCCAAGATCATGCTTAACCTGTGGGTGAAAGTGAAAGGCGGCTGGTCCGACGACGAGCGCGCTCTGCGTTCGCTGGGTTACGGCGACCTGTAACACCGGATCCAGATACACCGAAGAACCCCTGTGGGAGCGAGCCTGCTCGCGATGAGGACCTGAAATTCAACATCACTGTTGACTGGCAGACCGCAATCGCGAGCAGGCTCGCTCCCACATTGGTTTCTGGTTGTTTATAAGATCGCGTTTCTTCATTGAGAACTCCATGTCCCAGCCCATTGGCCAACCCGCCTACGTCCTTCACTCCCGCGCCTACCGCGAAAGCAGCGCATTGGTGGACTTCCTCACGCCGCAAGGTCGGCTGCGGGCGGTTTTGCGCAGTGCGCGGGGCAAGGCGGGGACATTGGCGCGGCCATTCGTGCCGCTGGAAGTAGAGTTTCGGGGGCGGGGTGAGCTGAAGAACGTTGGGCGAATGGAAGCGGGCGGTGTTTCAACCTGGCTCAACGGTGAGGCCTTGTTCAGCGGCCTCTACCTCAACGAACTGCTGATCCGCCTGTTGCCCGCCGAAGACCCGCATCCTGGCGTGTTTGATCACTACGCCGCGACGTTGCTCGCGCTGGCCGAAGGTCGTCCGCTGGAGCCTTTGCTGCGCTCTTTCGAATGGCGCCTGCTCGACGACCTCGGTTACGGTTTCGCCCTGACCAGCGACATCCACGGCGAGCCCATCGCCCCGGACGGTCTGTACCGTTTGCAAGTGGATGCTGGCCTGGAGCAGGTCTATCTGCTGCAACCCGGTCTGTTCAACGGCACCGAGCTGTTGGCCATGTCTGAGGCTGACTGGACCGCGCCGGGTGCGTTGTCCGCCGCCAAGCGTCTGATGCGTCAGGCATTGGCTGTGCACCTGGGCGGTCGTCCGCTGGTCAGTCGCGAGCTGTTTCGCAAGCCGTAGTCTCCCCGTATGCTGTGCGCCGAATCTTTAAATTCAGGAGCGCTTCCGTGACCACCAGCAATCGCATTCTTCTTGGCGTAAACATCGACCACGTGGCCACCCTGCGCCAGGCCAGGGGCACTCGTTACCCGGATCCGGTCAAGGCAGCACTGGACGCGGAAGAGGCGGGCGCTGACGGCATCACTGTGCATTTGCGCGAAGACCGCCGGCACATCCAGGAACGCGACGTGCTGTTGCTCAAGGACGTGCTGCAAACCCGCATGAATTTCGAAATGGGCGTCACTGAAGAAATGATGGTGTTCGCCGAGCGCATCCGCCCGGCGCACATTTGCCTGGTCCCGGAAACCCGTCAGGAACTGACCACCGAAGGTGGTTTGGACGTTGCAGGGCAAGAAGCGCGGATCAAAGCCGCCGTGGATCGCTTGTCGAAGATCGGCTGCGAAGTGTCGCTGTTCATCGACGCTGATGAGCGGCAGATTGAAGCGTCCCGTCGCGTTGGCGCGCCGGCTATCGAACTGCACACCGGGCGTTACGCCGATGCAGAGACGCCGACTGACGTGGCTGAAGAACTCCAGCGCGTGGCCGATGGTGTTGCGTTTGGCCTGGCTCAGGGGCTGATCGTCAATGCCGGCCACGGTCTGCATTATCACAACGTTGAAGCGGTGGCCGCGATCAAGGGCATCAACGAACTGAACATCGGCCATGCGCTGGTAGCGCATGCGTTGTTTGTCGGGTTCAAGTCGGCGGTATCGGAGATGAAAGCATTGATCCTGGCCGCGGCGTTGAAGGGCTAAGACCGAGGCGCTGCCTTCGCAGGCAAGCCACGCTCCCACAGGACCGCGCCGAACACAAAGTTGTGGCTCAACTCGTACCTGTGGGAGCGTGGCTTGCCCGCGAAGGCGTCTTTGAAGGTAGCGAAGATTTAAAGCTGCGGGGTTTCCTGATTCGGCTTGGTCTTGTCGACCCCCGGCACATGCAGGTTGCCTTCCGCCACTTGATTGCCTTCAAGCTGCGGCTGCGTGACCCAGGTCAGAATGTCGTAGTAACGACGGATGTTCGCCACGAAGTGCACCGGCTCGCCGCCCCGGGCGTAGCCATAACGCGTCTTGCTGTACCACTTCTTCTCTGACAGGCGCGGCAGGATCTTCTTCACGTCCAGCCACTTGTCCGGGTTCAGGCCTTCTTTCGCCGCCAGTTTGCGCGCGTCGTCCAGGTGGCCGCTGCCGACGTTATAGGCCGCCAATGCAAACCAGGTGCGATCCGGCTCTTGGATCGACTCGTCCAGCTGATCTTTCATGTAGGCCAGGTATTTGGCGCCGCCCATGATGCTTTGCTTGGGGTCGAGGCGATTGGATACGCCCATGGCCTGCGCGGTGTTCTGGGTCAGCATCATCAGCCCGCGAACGCCGGTCTTGGACGTGACCGCCGCTTGCCATAACGACTCCTGATAACCGACGGCCGCCAGCAGGCGCCAATCGACTTTCTCTTTCTTGGCGTAGGCCTTGAAGTGTTGCTCGTACTTGGGCAGGCGTTGCTGCAAGTGTTGGGCGAAGGTGGTGGCGCCCATGTAACCCAGTACGTCGACGTGCCCGTAATAGCGGTCTTTGAGACGTTGCAAGGTGCCGTTTTTCTTCACCTTGTCGAGGTAGGCATTGATCTCGTTGAGCAGGCTGTTGTCGTCGCCAGCGGCCACCGCCCAACTCTGGTTGCTGGCATCACCGAGGTCGAAGGCCACTTGTATGTTGGGGAAGTAGACCTGGTTCATCGCGACTTCATTTGAATCGACCAGGGTCAGGTCGATCTGACCTTCATCGACCATCCGCAGCAAGTCGACGACTTCAACCGCGTCGGACTCTTCGTATTCAATGCCGGGATATTTCTTTTTCAGTTCCGCCAACTGTTCGGCGTGTGTGCTGCCCTTGAGCACCATGATCTTTTTGCCAACCAGGTCGCCCGCGTCGGTCGGCCGCGATTTGCCGTTGCGGTAGATGATCTGTGGCGTGACTTCGAGATAGGAGTGGGAAAACCGCACCTGCTGTTTGCGTTTCTCGCTGCTGACCAGACCGGCAGCAGCCAGCACCGGGCCGTTAGGCTTGCCCACCTGATTGAACAGGTCGTCGAGGTTGTCGGCGGTCTCGATCTTGAGTTCCACCCCCAGATCGTCGGCGAAGCGCTTCACCAGCTCGTATTCGAAGCCGGTTTCACCGTTGCGATCCTGAAAGTAGGTGGCGGGGCTGTTTCGGGTAACCACCCGCAGCACACCATCCTCCTTTACGCGCTCCAGCGTGTTGGGTTTATCAACACAGCCACTGAGCATCAGGAAGAGTCCGGTTGCGATCAGCCATTTGGCGTATCGCGGACGCAAAGCCGTTGGGGAAAACATCTGCGCAGTATACGCAAAGGACCACGACCGCCATATCTCGACAGCGAAGGGCTTGTCTGCTAGGGAGCGAAAAACCCGCTTGGAGCCCGCAGGAATGGGCCAAAACGGTAATTTGTGACATAAAAAATAACCCTCGGCGAGCCGCGGTATGAGGTCCAAATACCCGGCCCGACGTTCGGGTGCGGCCGCGCGCACCGTTTCGGGTGATGTCGCGGGCGGTTTAGGCTAGAATGCACGGCCTCAAAGCACACCCCTTCCCGAGGCTGTCCCGAAGATGTTGATCCTGCGCGGCGCTCCTGCCCTTTCTGCCTTTCGCCACAGCAAACTCCTTGAGCAACTGAGCCAGAAAGTCCCGGCTGTCAGCGGCTTGTATGCTGAATTCGCTCACTTCGCCGAAGTTACCGGCGTCCTGACCGGCGACGAACAGCAGGTGCTCGCGCGCCTTCTGAAGTACGGTCCTAGTGTTCCGGTACAAGAACCGACCGGTCGTCTGTTCCTGGTGTTGCCGCGTTTCGGCACCATCTCGCCGTGGTCCAGCAAGGCCAGCGACATCGCTCGCAACTGCGGCCTGAGCAAGATCCAGCGCCTGGAGCGCGGCATCGCGTTCTACGTCGCCGGCCAATTCAGCGACGCTGACGCGCAGCTGATCTCGGACGCCTTGCACGATCGCATGACCCAGATCGTCCTCGGCAACCTCGAACAAGCTGCCGGTCTGTTCAGCCACGCCGAGCCGAAACCGCTGACCGCGATTGACGTGCTGGGTGGCGGCCGCGCCGCGCTGGAAAAAGCCAACACCGAGCTGGGCCTGGCCCTGGCCGAAGACGAGATCGACTACCTGGTCAACGCCTTCGTCGGCTTGAAGCGCAACCCGCACGACATCGAACTGATGATGTTCGCCCAGGCGAACTCCGAGCACTGCCGTCACAAGATCTTCAACGCCAGTTGGGACATCGACGGTCAGAGCCAGGAAAAAAGCCTGTTCGGCATGATCAAGAACACCTACGTGATGCACAGCGAAGGCGTTCTGTCGGCTTATAAGGACAACGCTTCGGTGATCGTCGGCAACGTCGCCGGCCGTTTCTTCCCGGACCCTGAAACCCGCCAGTACGGCGCGGTGCAGGAACCGGTGCACATTCTGATGAAAGTCGAGACTCACAACCACCCAACCGCGATTGCCCCGTTCCCCGGCGCATCCACCGGTTCCGGTGGCGAGATCCGCGACGAAGGCGCTACCGGCCGTGGTGCCAAGCCAAAGGCTGGCCTGACCGGTTTCACCGTGTCCAACCTGCAGATCCCGGGCTTCGAACAGCCGTGGGAAGTGCCGTATGGCAAGCCTGAGCGCATCGTTACTGCTCTGGACATCATGATCGAAGGCCCACTGGGTGGCGCCGCGTTCAACAACGAATTCGGTCGTCCAGCCCTGACCGGTTATTTCCGTACCTTCGAACAATCGATCACCACCCCGCGTGGCGACGAAGTTCGCGGTTACCACAAGCCGATCATGCTGGCCGGCGGTATGGGTAACATCCGTGCCGAACACGTACAGAAAGGCGAGATCACCGTCGGCTCCAAGCTGATCGTGCTGGGCGGCCCGGCGATGTTGATCGGCCTGGGCGGCGGCGCCGCTTCCTCCATGGCCACCGGCACCAGCTCGGCAGACCTGGATTTTGCCTCCGTACAGCGCGAAAACCCGGAAATGGAACGTCGCTGCCAGGAAGTCATCGATCGTTGCTGGCAACTGGGCGACAAAAACCCGATCAGCTTCATCCACGACGTCGGCGCGGGCGGTCTGTCCAACGCCTTCCCGGAACTGGTCAACGACGGCAACCGTGGCGGTCGCTTCGAGCTGCGCAACATTCCAAACGACGAGCCGGGCATGGCCCCGCACGAAATCTGGAGTAACGAATCCCAGGAACGCTACGTTCTGGCTGTGGGACCTGCAGACTTCGAACGCTTCCAGGCGATCTGCGAGCGCGAGCGTTGCCCATTCGCCGTCGTCGGTGAAGCCACTGCTGAACCACAACTGACCGTTACCGACAGCCACTTCGGCAACAGCCCGGTGGACATGCCGCTCGAAGTGCTGCTGGGCAAAGCCCCGCGCATGCACCGTTCGGCCGTTCGTGAAAACGAAATGGGCGACGATTTCGATCCATCGACTCTGGAGATTGCAGACTGCGTCGAACGCGTTCTGCATCACCCTGCCGTGGCGAGCAAAAGCTTCCTGATCACCATCGGCGACCGCACCATCACCGGCCTCGTGGCCCGTGACCAAATGGTCGGCCCGTGGCAGGTTCCGGTAGCCGACGTTGCCGTCACCGCCACCAGTTTCGACGTGTACACCGGTGAAGCCATGGCCATGGGCGAGCGTACTCCGCTGGCTCTGCTGGATGCTCCGGCGTCGGGCCGCATGGCCATCGGCGAAACCCTGACCAACATCGCCGCTTCGCGCATCAACAAGATCTCCGACATCAAACTGTCGGCGAACTGGATGTCCGCCGCCGGTCACCCCGGCGAAGACGCGCGTCTGTACGACACCGTGAAAGCGGTCGGCATGGAACTGTGCCCGGAGCTGGGCATTACCATTCCGGTGGGCAAGGACTCTATGTCCATGGCCACGCGTTGGAACGACGAAGGCGTCGACAAGACCGTGACGTCGCCGATGTCCCTGATCGTGACCGGTTTCGCGCCAGTGGCTGACATCCGTCAGACCCTGACCCCGGAACTGCGCATGGACAAGGGCACCACCGACCTGATCCTGATCGATCTGGGCCGTGGCCAGAACCGCATGGGCGCCTCGATCCTGGCCCAGGTTCACGGCAAGCTCGGCTCGCAAGCGCCGGACGTCGACGATGCCGAAGACCTCAAAGCCTTCTTCGCCGTGATCCAGGGCCTCAACGCCGACGGTCACTTGCTGGCGTATCACGACCGTTCCGACGGTGGTCTGCTGACCAGCACCGTGGAAATGGCCTTCGCCGGCCACTGCGGTTTGAGCCTGAACCTCGACGGTCTGGCAGAAACCTCCGCCGACATCGCCGCGATCCTGTTCAACGAAGAACTGGGTGCTGTGATCCAGGTTCGCCAAGACGCCACGCCGGACATCCTCGCGCAGTTCAGTGCTGCCGGTCTGGGCGAGTGCGTGTCGGTGATCGGTCAGCCGATGAACAACGGCCAGATCAACATCACCTTCAACGGCGAAACCGTGTTCGAAGGTCAGCGTCGTCTGCTGCAACGTCAGTGGGCTGAAACCAGCTACCAGATCCAGCGTCTGCGTGACAACGCCGACTGCGCCGAACAAGAGTTCGACGTGCTGCTGGAAGAAGACAACCCGGGCCTGAGCGTCAAACTGAGCTACGACGTCAACCAGGACGTCGCCGCGGCTTACATCAAGAAAGGCATCCGCCCACAGGTTGCCGTGCTGCGTGAGCAGGGCGTCAACGGTCAGGTGGAAATGGCGGCTGCGTTCGACCGCGCCGGTTTCAACGCGATCGACGTGCACATGAGCGACATTCTGGCCGGTCGTGTCGACCTGAACGACTTCAAGGGCATGGTGGCTTGCGGCGGTTTCTCCTACGGCGACGTACTGGGTGCCGGTGAAGGCTGGGCCAAGTCCGCGCTGTTCAACAGCCGTGCTCGCGATGCGTTCCAGGGCTTCTTCGAGCGTACCGACAGCTTCACCCTCGGCGTGTGCAACGGTTGCCAGATGATGTCCAACCTGCACGAACTGATCCCGGGCAGCGAGTTCTGGCCGCACTTTGTGCGCAACCGTTCCGAGCAGTTCGAAGCGCGGGTGGCGATGGTTCAGGTTCAGGAATCGAACTCGATCTTCCTGCAGGGCATGGCTGGTTCGCGCATGCCGATCGCCATCGCTCACGGTGAAGGTCATGCCGAGTTCGCCAGCGAAGAAGCGTTGCTGGAAGCCGATCTGTCCGGTTGCGTGGCGATGCGTTTCGTCGACAACCACGGCAAGGTCACCGAAAACTACCCGGCCAACCCGAACGGCTCGCCGCGCGGGATCACCGGTTTGACCAGCCGCGACGGTCGCGTAACGATCATGATGCCGCACCCGGAACGCGTGTTCCGCGCCGTGCAGAACTCGTGGCGTTCGGAAGACTGGAACGAAGACGCGCCTTGGATGCGCATGTTCCGTAACGCGCGCGTCTGGGTGAACTAAGGGCTGTGTACAAGCTCAGCTTTTTTGTTCCGGCCAGTCATGTGGAACAGGTCAAAAGCGCCGTATTCGCCGCCGGTGGCGGGCGGATAGGTGCTTACGACCATTGCGCGTGGCAAGTACTCGGCCTCGGCCAGTTTCGCCCGTTGGACGGCAGTCAGCCGTTTATTGGTGAAGCGGGGCAGGTCGAGCAGGTCGAGGAATGGAAGGTTGAGCTGGTGGTGGCGGATGAGTTGATCGTGGCCGTGGTGGCCGCGCTGAAACTCAGCCATCCCTATGAGACACCGGCTTATGAAGTGTGGCGGTTGGAGGATTTCTGATCTTCCGGTCCGGAAATGAGAAACCCGCTGATGAAGATCAGCGGGTTTTTTGTTGTCCGGGATTTGTGGTGTTTGGGCGGGCCTCTTCGCGGGCAAGCCTCGCTCCTACAGGATCGCGTCTTGCCGAGATGACGTGAACGACGCAAAACCTGCAGGAGCGAGGCCTCGCTCCCACAATGGATCTAAATACACCGAACCATTGTGGCGAGGGAGCTTGCTCCCGTTGGGCTGCGAAGCGGCCCTGAATCAGCCACCTCGTTCTCTCAGGTAAACCTCATCAAGCCGGTTGGCGACTGCTTTTCAGTCGAGCGGGAGCAAGCTCCCTCGCCACAGGATTGTGTGAGTTTCAAACCTTGGCTCTCACCTCACTGCGATTAACCAACACCTCCAGCGCTCCACTTAAACTCGGCGCCTTGTCGCCAATCAGCAGGTGCCAGACACCGCCTTCAAGCTGACTGACCCCCTGGCAACCCAGCGCCTTCAAATCACCCTCCGACAACGCCTTGCCATCCGCCAGTTGCAACCGAATCCGCGTCATGGCCACGCAATCCATCTGCAACACGTTGTCTCCACCACCCAATGCCTTCAGCCATTGCTGCGCCTCCGATTTTGCTACAGCTGCCGGTACAGGCGCATCGACAACGGCAGGAGGGGAAGAAACAAGCGCACGCCCCAGTGCCGGCATCGCCAAGCGAATCTCATCGGCAATGCTGTCCGCCATCGGCCCAACCACCACTTGCAGGCTACCGCCCTTGCCAGGACGCACGACCGCCATCGCCCCCAGTGCTTTCAACTCGGCATCGTTGGCCTTGTTGCGATCCACCATGTCCAGCCGCAACCGCGTCGTACACGCGCCCACGGTAATCAGATTCTGCGCCCCACCCAGCGCCTTGATGTACGCCCCGGCGCGTTCATTCTCGGTGACCACAACCTTCTCACCCGTCGGCACGTCTTCACGCCCTGGCGTCTTGAGGTTGAAGCGGCGGATGCAGAAATCAAACACCGCGTAGTAGATCACCGCATACGCCAACCCCACCGGCACCACCCGCCAGCCGTTGGTGGATTCGCCCCAGCCGAGCACCATGTCGATGAAACCGCCGGAAAAGGTGAAACCCAGGTGGATGTTCAGCGCATTGGTGATCGCCATCGACAGACCCGTCAGCAGCGCATGGAGCAAAAACAGAAACGGTGCGAGGAACATGAACGCAAATTCGATGGGCTCGGTGACGCCGGTCAGGAAGGAAGTCAGCGCCATCGACAGGAAGATCCCGCCCATGACCTTACGGCGTTCCGGCAGGGCGTTGCGGTACATCGCCAGGCAGGCGGCGGGCAAGCCGAAGATCATCACCGGGAACATGCCGGTCATGAACTGGCCGCCCTTCGGGTCACCGGCGAAGTAGCGCGACAGGTCGCCGGTGACCATGGCACCCGTGGTCGGGTCGGTGAAGTTGCCGAAGACGAACCACGCCATGTTGTTGAGGATGTGGTGCAGGCCGGTGACGATCAGCAGGCGGTTGAACACGCCGAAGACGAAGGCGCCGACGCTGCCGCTTTCCATCATCAATGTGCCGAAGCCGTTGATGCCGTGCTGGATCGGTGGCCATATCAAACCGAAGATCACGCCAAGACCGACGGCGGCGAACCCGGTAACGATCGGCACGAAGCGCCGGCCACCGAAGAACGCCAGGTACTCCGGCAACTTGATGTCCTTGAAGCGGTTGTACAGCGCGCCGGCCATCAAGCCGCTGACGATCCCGGCGAGCATGCCCATGTTGATGCTCGCATCTAGCACCTTGAGCGTGGAGATCATCACCAAGTAGCCAATCACCCCGGCGAGGCCAGCGGTGCCGTTGTTATCCTTGGCGAAGCCGACCGCGATGCCGATGGCGAAGATCATTGCCAGGTTGGCGAAGATCACCTGGCCGGCGTCGTGGATGATCGCGATGTTCAGCAGGTCGGTGTCACCCAGACGCAGCAACAGGCCGGCAATCGGCAGGATCGCGATCGGCAGCATCAACGCGCGGCCGAGGCGTTGCAGGCCCTCGATGAAATATTGGTACATGGCGGTTCTCCCTGTGCTCTTTTTGTTTGAGAGTTGTAGTTGTTGTTCAGCTCAGAGGCCATTGCTGGTGACAGGCGTGACGCACCGCCCCGGCGCTGCTCAGCTTGAGCAGGTCGTGGCTGGTGCGTCGGCATTGCGCGGCGTCGAGGTGGCGCACGCGATCCTTGATTTCACCGATCTGCACCGGGCTGACCGACAGTTCGCTGACGCCCAGGCCGATCAGGACCGGCGTGGCCA
Source organism: Pseudomonas sp. LBUM1663 (assembly GCF_059695905.1). Classification (NCBI taxonomy): domain Bacteria; kingdom Pseudomonadati; phylum Pseudomonadota; class Gammaproteobacteria; order Pseudomonadales; family Pseudomonadaceae; genus Pseudomonas; species Pseudomonas sp. LBUM1663. Next base: position 1,166,139 of record NZ_CP166792.1, read on the forward strand.
GTGGGTCGGAGGCGAGTGCGCCGCAGACGCCGACCCAACGGTTATGCACTGCCGCACCGGCGCAGGTCTGGGCTATCAGCCGCAGCAGAGCCGGGTGCATGGCGTCGACGCGCGAGGCGAGGCCGGCGTGGTCGCGGTCCATCGCCAAGGTGTATTGCGACAAATCGTTGGTGCCGATGGACAGGAAGTCCGCATGCTCTGCAAGTTGCTCGGCCAGCAGCGCGGCGGCCGGGACTTCGATCATCACCCCCAGCTCCGGGCGTTCATTTACCCCGAGCTCAAGGCACAACGCATCGAGGCGCTGGCGAATGTGCAGCAACTCATCGACCTCAGTCACCATCGGCAACAGGATCCGGCAGCGTGACAGCGGGTTGACGTGCAACAACGCGCGCAGTTGCTGGTCGAGCAATTCCGGCCGCACCTGGGCCAGGCGAATGCCGCGCAAGCCGAGCACCGGATTGGCTTCGACCGGCAATGGCAGGTAGTCGAGTTGCTTGTCGCCGCCAACGTCGATGGTGCGGATGATCACCGACTTGTCGCCCATGGCGTCGAGCACGGCTTGATAGGCGAGGCGTTGCTCCTGTTCGTCCGGCGCGGTGTTGCGGTCGACAAACAGAAACTCGGTGCGCAGCAGGCCCACGCCATCGGCGCCATTGGCCAGCGCGTCTGCGGCTTCTGCGCTGGAGGCGACATTGGCGGCGACGTCGATGTAAACGCCATCGAGTGTCAGTGCCGGGGTATGAGCCTGCGATTGTTGAAGCGCACGGCGTTGCTGATGATCACGTTGTGCCTGTTGCACGTCGGCCAGGCGTTCGGCCGTCGGCGCCCATTCGAGACGACCGCCGTCGGCATCCAATACCACCGCCTGGCCTTGCGCCTGGTCCAGCAGCGCCGAACCCAACGCAACCAGGCAAGGCAAGCCTTTACCCCGCGCCAGAATCGCGACGTGGGACGTCGCGCCGCCCTCGGCCATGCACAACCCGGCGACCCCTTGCTCGCTCAGTTGCAGCAAGTCCGACGGCGTCAGTTCATGGGCGGCGACGATGGCGCCGGCCGGTACGTCGTAATGCCAGGCTTCGCCGAGCAAGGCGCGCAGCACCCGTTGCTTGAGGTCGCGCAGATCGTTGGCGCGTTCGGCCAGCAACGCGCTGCCGAGTTGTTGAAGGACGTCGCACTGCACGTCGATCGATTGGCTCCAGGCGTGCGTCGCGGCCATGCCTTGAACGATGCAGGCGTTGGCCGCGTCCAGCAGCGCCGGGTCTTCGAGCAAGGCGAGGTGCGCGGTGAAGATCGCTTCTTCGTCAGTGTTTTTGTGTTTCCTCGCCTGGGCCAGAGTGTGTTCGATTTCGCTGCGCACGACGGTCAGTGCGGTATCGAGGGCTTGCAACTGTTGCTCGGGATTGTGGCCGCCGTCATCTACCGGCAGGCTGATGGCATTCAAGCGAAACAACGGCCCACCGACCAGACCGGGCGCTGCGCAAACACCGTGCAGTACGCCGGCTTCGGTAGTCCGAGTGCGTCGGGTGATCGGCGCAGGCGCAGCGGCATGGCTTTCTTCGGCCAACGCGGTGGACAAAGCGATCAGCAATGCTTGCAACGCCGCTTCGGCATCCGGGCCCTGGCAGCTGACCTGAACTTCATCCTGCTCGCCGACGGCCAGGCTCATCAGCCCGATCAAGCTGTCACAGGTCGCCGATTTGCCGGCGAAATGCAGCTGAGATTTACTCTTGAACCCTTGCGCGGTCTGACGAATCAGTGCGGCCGGGCGAGCGTGCAAACCGCCACGATGAGCGATGCGCACGTGGCCGAAATGCGCTTCACCCGAAAGGTCCACCTCTGCCTGGGCGCCCGGCGCCGCCCGGCGAATGATGTGCAGCAGCGGGTCGCCGACCTTCACCGATTTCAGCGTGATGGGCCGCGCCTGAAACGCCTGGCTGTTGGTCAGGATCATCAGGCTGACCAGGCTTTTGCACTGCTGCGCGACCTTGTCCAGGTCGTAGCGCAACAGCGGTTGGCCATTGCTGACGCGGGCGCCTTCCTTGACCAGCATCGAGAAGCCTTCGCCCTGCAACTCGACGGTGTCGAGGCCCAGGTGCAGGAGCAATTCGGCACCGTTGTCGGCACGCAAGGTGACGGCGTGACCGCTGCGGGCCACGTGCACCACGACGCCGGCGCAGGGGGCGTGAAGGGTGTCGTTGAGTGGATCGATGGCGATCCCGTCGCCCATCGCGCCGCTGGCGAACACTGGGTCCGGGACTTTGGCGAGCGTGAGCACCGGACCGCTGAGCGGGGCGTTGAGGGTCAGCTCTTTATTGTTGTTATGCATGGCTCGGTCTCATCAGGAAAAAAACTACGGTCGGATCAACTCGCCTGTAGCAGCTGTCGAGTGAAACGAGGCTGCGATCTTTTGATTCTGCGTTGAAAAGATCGCAGCCTCGTTTCACTCGACAGCTGCTACAGGGTTCCTATTCAGCTCAGTGGGTTCGTGTGACTTTGCTGAGGTGCCGGGGCTGGTCCGGGTCCATGCCACGGGCCACGGCCAAACCGGCGGCCATGACGTAGAAACTCTGGATCGCCAGAATCGGATCAAGGGCCGGGTGTTCGGCGCGGGTCAGCGTGAGGTCGCGCTCGGCAACGTCATCCGGTGCTGCGAGCAATACGCGAGCACCGCGCTGGCGCATGTCGGCAGCAAGGCTCAGCAAACCGGCCTGCTCGGCACCCCGTGGCGCGAAGATCAGCAAGGGATAATTCTCGTCGATCAATGCCATCGGGCCATGACGGACTTCGGCGCTGCTGAAAGCTTCGGCCTGGATCGCCGAGGTTTCCTTGAACTTGAGGGCTGCTTCCTGAGCGATGGCGAACCCGGCGCCCCGACCGATCACCATCAAGCGTTGGCAATCGCGCAGGGCGTCGATGGCCAGGCTCCAATCCTGGTGCGCTGCCTCGCGCAGACCTTCCGGCAAGGCGTTTCCGGCTTCGAGCAATTCCACGTCTTCTTTCCAGTGGGCGATCAGACGGGCGCTGGCGCTGAGGGTGGCGATGAAACTCTTGGTGGCGGCGACGCTGGTTTCTGTACCCGCGCACAGGGGCAGGCTGAATTCGCACGCGGCTTCCAGCGGCGAACTTTCGGCGTTGACCATGGCAATGCTCAGGGCACCGCGTTTGCGCAATAGACGCAGGCTGTTCACCAGATCCGGACTTTGCCCCGACTGCGAGAACGCAAACGCCACTTGGCCGCTGACCTTCAACGGTGCTTGCAGCATGGTCACCACCGACATCGGCAGCGACGCCACCGGGAAGCCCAGTTGCTGCATGGTCAGGTAGGCGAAGTAACTGGCGGCGTGGTCTGAACTGCCGCGAGCGACGGTCATCACGACTTGCGGCGGCTGACGGCGCAGGCGCCCGGCGATCTCGATCATCTGCGGGTCGAGTTGCTGCAGTTGGGCTTGTACGGCCTCGAACGAGGACAGCGCCTCTTCAAGCATTTTTGAAGTCAATGTCTTCTCCTTCGACCATGACGGCGGTGAGTGTGAGTGATCGATCCAGCCGCACGCAGTCGGCCCAGCTGCCAGGTTGCAGGCGGCCGCGCTCGGTGAGGCCGAGGTAGTCGGCGGGAAATTGCGAAAGACGTTGCGACGCCTCGGCGATCGGCAAACCGATCTTCACCAGATTGCGCAGCGCCTGATCCATGGTCAGCGTGCTGCCGGCCAGGGTGCCGTCGGGCAAGCGCACGCCGCCCAGGCACTTGGTGACCGTGTGGCTGCCGAGCTTGTATTCACCGTCCGGCATGCCGGCAGCGGCGGTGGAATCGGTGACGCAATACAGGCACGGGATCGCGCGCAGGGCCACGCGCATGGCGCCGGGATGCACGTGCAGCAAGTCCGGGATCAGCTCGGCGTATTTGGCGTGGGCCAGCGCCGCACCGACGATGCCCGGCTCACGATGATGCAACGGGCTCATGGCGTTGTAGAGGTGAGTGAAACTGCTGGCACCGGCCGCCAGCGCAGCGACGCCTTCCTCATAGCTGCCTAGGGTGTGGCCGATCTGCATGCGGATGCCGCGCGAACTGAGGGTGCGGATCAAGGCATCGTGGCCGGCGATTTCCGGGGCGATGGTGATCACGCGGATCGGTGCCAGCGCCAGATAGTCCTCAACTTCGGCCATCAGCGCGGTGTGGGCGAAGTTCGGCTGGGCGCCGAGTTTGCCGGGGTTGATGTACGGGCCTTCCAGGTGCACGCCGAGCACCCGGGCGCAGCCTTTTGGCCGCTGCTCGCAGAACTCGCCGACGGCTTTGAGCACGCTGGAAATCTCCTCCGGCGGCGCTGTCATGGTGGTCGCCAACAGCGACGTGGTGCCGAAGCGCACGTGGGTCTTGCTGATGGTTTCGAAGGCGGTTGCGCCTTCCATGATGTCTTTGCCACCGCCGCCATGGACGTGCAGGTCGATGAAGCCAGGCAGCAGATAGGGCAAGTCGTTGTCCGCCGGGTTGCACGGCACGCCTTCGATGGACACGACCTTGCCGTGTTCGTGAATCAGCCGGCCGCGAACCCAGCCGTGGGCGGTGAGGATGTTGTCTTCGGACATGATCGGTTCTCGGTTTTAGCGGCGAAGCGGGTTATCGACGAAGCTCTGCAACAAAGTCGTAGTAGTCGTTGCGGCAGTAGGTGTCGGTGACTTCGATCGGTGTGTTGTCTTCCAGGTAGCCGACCCGGGTCATCAGCAGCATGGCGGTGCCGGGGGCGATGCCGACGAGGGCGGCGAATTCGTCCGAGGCGTTGATCGCCTGGATGTGTTGCAGCGCGCGGACGATCGGTTTGCCGATGCCGTCGAGGTATTCGTAGAGGGAGTCGCCCACCGCCTGCGGCTTGGGGATGATCGAGGCGGGCAGGGTGCTCATCTCGATCGCCATCACCGTGTCGTCGGCTTTGCGCAGGCGTTTGAGCCGAGCGACCTTGTCGTTGGGTGAGAGGCCGAGGCGGATCAGTTCTTCGTGGGTCGGCGGTGTGATCTCGCGTTCCAGCCATTGCGAGCCGGGAACGAAGCCCTTGAGGCGCAACATCTCGCTGAAACCCGAGAGGCGCGACAGCGGTTGTTCCAGGCGCGGCGTGATGAACGTACCGGAGCCTTGGTTGCGGCGGATCAGACCTTGTTCAAACAAGACTTCCAACGCCTTGCGGGCGGTGACGCGGGAGATGCCCAGCAGCTCGCTGAGGTTGCGCTCCGAGGGCATGGCCTGCTCGGCTTTCCATTGCCCGGCATGGATCGCCGTTTCCAGATTGCGCGCCAGTTGCAAGTACAGGGGCGTGGGCTGGGTGTCGTCAGGACGTAGGGCCTGGAGGTCATTCATGTCAGGGATGTCCGATGCGGATATTGGAGTGTTGTGTTCCGCGAATGGCTGAAAATTAATACCACTTGAATACCATGTCAATGCCAGTACTTTGCTGTTGGCGTCGTAAAGCCTGCCCTGTTGGAAGGTGGGATTGGGGTTTGGTTTTAAGTGGTATTAGAGGTAGGTGTTTTGAACGCAAAGATCGCAGCCTGCGGTAACGCTTGCCGGGAGGATTGGTATCTTCCCGGCAGGCGTTACCGCAGGCTGCGATCTTTTGAATTTATTTTTCGAGGAGCGACCGAAGGTAGCGCTAAGAAGAAGGAATCGGTGCTTTTGTGGCGAGGGAGCTTGCTCCCGTTGGGCTGCGAAGCAGCCCTGAAATCAGCGAATGCGGTGTCAGGTCATTTTTTGGGGCCGCTTCGCGCCCCAGCGGGAGCAAGCTCCCTCGCCACAGGTAACGGGGTTACGGGCGGATTTCAATCATCGTGCCATCCGGCACCAGGCCCCACACTTCGCGCATGTCCATGTTGCGCATGGCGATGCAGCCGTCGGTCCAGTCCAGGGTGTGGAACAGGTCTTCCGGGTTTTCTTCGGTGTCCGGGGTGCCGTGGATCATGATCATGCCGCCAGGCTCGACGCCTTCACGCCGGGCGCGGGCAGCGTCGCTGATGTTCGGGTAGGAGATGTGCATCGACAAATTGAATTTATCGCTGACCTTGCGCCAGTCCAGCCAATAGAAACCTTCAGGCGTGCGCTTGTCGCCTTCCATCAGTTTTTGGCCTTTCGGGTTTCTGCCCAGGGAAATGCGATAGGTCTTGAGCGGCTTGCCGTCATTGATCAATTGCAATTGGTGGGCGGATTTGAGCACCAGAACTTTTTCGATGACTTTGCCGTTCAGGGTTTCCGCAACGGAAGCCTGTGACAGGGTGACGAACGACAAGCAAAACACGGCAAGCAACCAGCGCATTGAAACGATATCCCTGAGAGGTGTCGCGACTATTTAGTTTATAGGTGATTCTGGAGCCAGGACTTTAGGTGATGGCAGGCTGAGCAAGCGGCGGGATCGACTCGGACCGCACGGGGTAGACCTCGGTCCGCCGGTCAGCGAAGAAGCATTCTAAGGTACGGCCCACCGTGCGGAAAGCCAACTCTGACCACGGGATGTCGGCTTCGTCGAAAAGCTGCACTTCCAGGCTCTCGGGGCCGGCGGAAAAATCCAGGTCTACCAGCTCCGCGCGAAAGAACACATGCACCTGACTGATGTGCGGAACGTCGATCAGCGTATAGATGCTCAGGTTGCGCACCTGCGCGCAGGCTTCTTCGGCAGTCTCGCGAATGGCCGCCTGCTCGATGGTTTCACCGTTTTCCATGAACCCGGCGGGCAGGGTCCAGTAACCCAGCCGAGGCTCGATGGCGCGACGGCACAGCAACACTTTTGAGCCCCAGGTCGCCACGCAGCCGGCGACGATGTTGGGGTTCTGGTAGTGAATCGCCTGACAGCTGTCACAGACGAAACGCAGGCGCGAATCGCCTTCGGGGATGCGTTGGGTGACCGGGTTGCCGCACTGGCTGCAAAATTTCATGCTGGGGTTCCTGAATGCTGCGCCTATCTTGGCGTGCGGCGGTGCCTGTCGGCAAGTTGTCGTTTAGCGACATGCAGTGGTTATGGGGTTGGGCGGCCGGTGTGATTGGTGCATGATGCAAGGTAGCGAATAAATCGAGAAGACTCATGCTGGACGAGCTACTTCACCGGGTAAGCAACCACACGCCGCGCACCCTGGAATCCGATCGACGTTTCCCCGAAGCCGCGGTGCTGGTGCCCATCACCCGCAGTGACGAACCGGAACTGGTTCTGACCCTGCGTGCCAGCGGGCTCTCGACCCATGGCGGCGAAGTCGCCTTCCCCGGCGGACGGCGTGACCCCGAAGACCCTGACCTGATTTTCACCGCGCTACGGGAGGCCGAAGAAGAAATCGGCTTGCCACCGGGGCTGGTCGAAGTGATCGGCCCGCTGAGCCCGCTGATTTCCCTGCACGGCATCAAGGTCACGCCTTATGTCGGGGTGATTCCGGATTTTGTCGAATACCTGGCCAACGATGCCGAGATCGCCGCGGTGTTCAGCGTGCCTCTGGAATTCTTCCGCGAGGATCCTCGGGAACACACCCACCGCATTGATTACCAGGGGCGCAGTTGGTACGTGCCGAGTTATCGTTACGGCGAGTACAAAATCTGGGGCCTGACAGCGATCATGATCGTCGAGTTGATCAATCTGCTCTATGACGCCGACATCAGCCTGCACCACCCGCCCAAAAGCTTTATCAATACTTGAAGCCATCGTTCGTATGGCGTGAAACGCGGCTGCCTGAGCCTTGAGGACAACAAGATGAAATATCGCCTGGGCGATGCCCGCGTCGACACCCATCCGCAGAGCTGGGTCGCACCCAATGCCGTGCTGGTGGGCAAGGTCAAACTGGAAGAGGGCGCCAACGTCTGGTTCAACGCCGTGTTGCGTGGCGACAACGAATTGATCCTGATCGGCAAGAACAGCAACGTCCAGGACGGCACGGTGATGCACACCGACATGGGCTACCCGCTGACCATCGGCACCGGCGTGACCATCGGCCACAACGCCATGCTTCACGGCTGCACCGTGGGCGATTACAGCCTGATCGGTATTAATGCCGTGATCCTCAACGGCGCGAAAATCGGCAAGAACTGCATCATCGGCGCCAACTCGCTGATTGGTGAGGGTAAGGAGATTCCCGACGGTTCGCTGGTCATGGGCTCGCCGGGCAAGGTGGTGCGTGAGCTGACCGAGCCGCAAAAGAAGATGCTGGAGGCCAGTGCTGCGCACTATGTGCACAACTCGCAGCGTTATGCCCGTGATCTGGTCGAGCAGGAAGAATGAACGCCACCGAACGACCGGTTTCATCGCCGTGCGTGAGCATTTGTGCGCTGGACGAGGATGATATCTGCACCGGGTGTCAGCGCACCGTGGAGGAGATAACGCGCTGGAGCCGCATGGACAACGAAGAACGCCGCAGGGTGTTGGGGTTGTGTCATGAGCGGGCGAAGTCGAGTGGGTTGATCTGGATGCTGCCTTCCAGATCCGATTCCTGAGTTTTGTGAGCTTTTGTGGCTAATGAGGTTTTTTGTGGCGAGGGAGCTTGCTCCCGCTGGTTTGCGAAGCAGCCCATAGCTGACAAACACATTCAACCTGACACACCGCGCCCCCTGATTTCAGGGCCGCTTCGCGCCCCAGCGGGAGCAAGCTCCCTCGCCACAGGGTTAATTGTGAGCCCGAGATAAAGTAATCTGTGCGCCAAATTGACAGGTATCCCGCCACCTCATGTTCTTCCTGATCGCCTACATCAGCAGCGTCGTGCTGATCAACTACGCCTTTTCCACCGCCCCGCACCTGGACGTCATCTGGTCAGCCTGGGGCGGGTTGGTGTTTGTCTTGCGCGATATGGTGCAAACCCGCTTCGGCCACGGCGCGATCGCGGCGATGCTTGCAGCGCTGGTCCTGTCGTATGTCACTTCCGATCCGTCCATCGCACTGGCCAGCGCCACAGCCTTCGCGGTGTCCGAATGCATCGACTGGCTGGTGTTCAGCATCACCAAACGCCCGTTGCATGATCGCCTGTGGATAAGTTCGGCCCTGAGCATTCCCCTCGACACCTTCATCTTCTTCGGCATGATCGATGCCTTCACCCCGGCGGTGATCCTTACCGCCATGGGCTCCAAGTTCGCCGGCGTGACGGTCGTGTGGCTGATCATGGCCTGGCGCTTGCGCAAACAGGCCGTCGCCAGCTGAAGCCAAACCCTGCGGTTCATGTAAAATGCCGCGCTTTCTCCCCATGGGAAGCGCGCCAGGCGCCGCGACCCTCGATGATCCGCTTCTTGAGGACCTGAGATGACCCGTATCGGAACTCCATTGTCGCCAACCGCGACCCGCGTATTGCTGTGTGGCTGTGGTGAGTTGGGCAAGGAAGTGGTGATCGAGCTGCAACGCCTGGGCGTTGAAGTGATTGCCGTCGACCGTTACGCCAACGCACCGGCCATGCAAGTCGCGCATCGCAGCCACGTGATCAACATGCTCGACGGCGCCGCCCTGCGTGCCGTGATCGAAGCCGAGAAGCCGCACTTCATCGTGCCGGAAATCGAAGCCATCGCCACCGCGACCCTCGTGGAGCTGGAAGCCGAAGGCTTCACCGTGATCCCGACCGCGCGCGCCGCGCAGCTGACCATGAACCGAGAAGGCATCCGTCGCCTGGCCGCCGAAGAGCTGGACCTGCCGACCTCGCCGTACCACTTCGCCGACACCTTCGAGGACTACAGCAAGGCCGTACAGGATCTGGGCTTCCCGTGCGTGGTCAAGCCAGTGATGAGTTCATCGGGCAAAGGCCAGAGCCTGCTGCGCAGCGCCGAAGACGTGAAAACCGCTTGGGATTACGCTCAGGAAGGCGGCCGTGCCGGTAAAGGTCGCGTGATCATCGAAGGCTTTATCGACTTCGACTACGAAATCACTCTGTTGACCGTGCGTCACGTCGGCGGCACGACCTTCTGCGCGCCAGTCGGCCACCGTCAGGAGAAGGGCGACTATCAGGAATCCTGGCAGCCACAAGCCATGAGCCCGATTGCCCTGGCCGAATCCGAGCGCGTTGCCAAAGCCGTGACCGAAGCCTTGGGCGGTCGTGGTCTGTTTGGCGTCGAATTGTTCATCAAAGGTGATCAGGTGTGGTTCAGCGAAGTGTCGCCGCGCCCGCATGACACCGGTCTGGTGACCCTGATTTCCCAGGACCTGTCGCAGTTTGCGCTGCACGCACGGGCGATCTTGGGCCTGCCGATTCCGTTGATCCGTCAGTTCGGGCCATCGGCTTCGGCGGTGATTCTGGTAGAAGGGCAGTCGACCCAGACCGCGTTCGCCAACCTCGGTGCTGCGTTGAGCGAACCGGATACGGCGCTGCGTCTGTTTGGCAAGCCAGAGGTCAATGGCCAGCGCCGGATGGGCGTGGCGTTGGCGCGGGATGAGTCGATTGAAGCGGCTCGTGCAAAAGCGACCCGCGCTTCCCAGGCTGTCGTAGTCGAGCTGTAACCGAGGCGCGGCAATCGCTAGCAGGCTAGCTCCCACAGGATTATTGGTTGGTCACAGATTTTGTGTACGCCCAATTCCCATGTGGGAGCCAGCCTGCTGGCGATGCTTCTGCTTCAGGTCACCCGATTCAAATCGTTGTTACGCGTCTCCTTCAGGCACAGCACCGCAATCAAACTCAGCACCGCCGCCCCCGACACATACCCGCCGACATAACTCAAACCGCCCATCGCCACCAGTTTCTGCGCGAAGAACGGCGCCGCCGAGGCCCCGACGATCCCGCCCAGGTTGTAGGCAGCCGACGCGCCGGTATAACGCACATGCGTTGGAAACAGCTCCGGCAGCAGCGCACCCATCGGTGCAAACGTCACGCCCATCAGAAACAGCTCGATGCACAGGAACAGCGCCACGCCCCAGGTCGAGCCGTGGGTCAGCAGCGGTTCCATCAAGAATCCCGACAGGATTGCCAGCACGCCCCCGATGATCAGCACCGGTTTACGCCCGTAATGGTCGCTGGCCCAGGCCGATAACGGCGTGGCAGCGGCCATGAACAGGACGGCGAAACACAGCAGCCCGAGGAAGGTTTCGCGGCTGTAGCCGAGAGTCGACACGCCGTAACTCAGCGAAAACACCGTCGAGATGTAGAACAGCGCATAGCACACCACCATCGACCCGGCGCCCAATAACATCGGCGCCCAGTACTGGCTGAAGAGCTCGACCAGCGGGATCTTCACTTGCTCCTGACGCGCCATGGCATTGGCAAACACCGGGGTTTCGTGGAGTTTGAGGCGCACATACAGACCCACCATCACCAGTACGGCGCTGAGCAGGAACGGAATCCGCCAGCCCCATGAGCGGAACTGCTCGTCGTTCAGGGTCATTGCCAGCGTCAGGAACAGGCCGTTAGCGGCCAGAAAGCCAATCGAGGGGCCGAGCTGCGGGAACATGCCGAACCAGGCGCGCTTGCCCTTGGGCGCATTCTCCGTCGCCAGCAGCGCCGCACCGCCCCATTCGCCACCCAGCCCAAGGCCCTGGCCGAACCGCAGCACGCAGAGCAGGATCGGCGCCCAGGCCCCGATGCTGTCATAACCCGGCAATACGCCGATCAGCGTGGTGCACACGCCCATCAATAGCAGCGAAGCGACCAATGTCGATTTGCGCCCGATGCGGTCACCGAAGTGCCCAAACAGCGCCGATCCCAAGGGGCGAGCCAGGAAGGCGATGCCGAAAGTAAGGAACGCCGATAACATCTGGGCGGTGCCGGAGGTCTGCGGAAAGAACACCGGACCGATCACCAGCGCGGCAGCGGTGGCATAGACGTAGAAGTCGTAAAACTCGATGGCGGTGCCGATAAAACTCGCCGTGGCCACGCGGGTCGCGGAGTTCGTCGGTTGGGTAGGCGCGTCGCTATAAGTCGTGCTGGTCGTCATGCGGTTATCCCTGACAGTCATGTGCCCCAGTGGAGCGAATTATTATGGTCGAACACCCAGGGATGTGGGAGTGAGGCGCGGCCGCTGCTCAAGGTAGGAACAGTCGTCGGTGTGGTGCGGATAATGCCGATGGTCTGGCCGGAACCTGCTGCGTGCGGGGTAAGCACGTGGTTCGGCGGGGGCTTGGGTAAGCGGATTCGATTATAGGAAGGTGGCTAACGATCAAACAAGTGGCTTGGGCTGAGTGATGGTTTTTGTGGCGAGGGGATTTATCCCCGTTGGGCTGCGAAGCGGCCCTGCACTTCAAAGTCATACCGCATGCGATTGGTTGACGACTGCTTCGCAGCCGAACGGGGATAAATCCCCTCGCCACAGATAAACCCCGCACCCCAGGGCAGGTGTCAGGGTTTAGACAACGGCTGGAACCGAGCTGGTATGCCAGATCAGCACGCGCGTAACGCGGTTGTCTTCCGTCTCCAGAATTTCCAGGCGATAACGCCCGATCTTCAGGCACACCGCACTGTCCGGAATGGTCTCCAGTGCCTCGGTCACCAAGCCGTTCAGGGTTTTCGGGCCGTCGCTGGGCAGGTGCCAGCCCAGGCTCTTGTTCAGTTCGCGAATCGACGCCGCACCTTCGATCATCAGTCGCCCATCGGCCTGCGGATGGATATGCGGGTTGTCCAGGCTGTGCTGACTTTCGAATTCGCCGACGATTTCTTCAAGAATGTCTTCCAGGGTCACGATGCCGAGCACTTCGCCGTACTCGTCGACCACCATGCCCAGGCGCCGCTGCTGTTTGTGGAAATTCAGCAGTTGCAACTGCAGTGGGGTGCTTTCCGGCACGAAGTACGGTTCGTGGCTGGCGGCCAGCAGCGCTTCGAGGGTTAGGCTGGCATCAGGTAGCAAGTGGCGGATCTGCCGAGTATTGAGCACCGCTTCGACCTGGTTGATGTCGCTGTGAAACACCGGCAGGCGTGTGCGCTTGTTGTTGCGCAGTTGCTCGATGATCTCTGCAAGGGAGTCGTCGAGGTTGATCCCGTCGACATCGCTGCGTGGCACCAGAATGTCGTTGACCGTGATGTTGTCGAGCGCGTGGATGCCCGCCAACGGGTGCGGGCGGCAGACGGCTTGATCGTGATCGTCCTTGCGCTCGCTGGGGCTCTCGTCTTCGCTCTGTTGCACCACTTTGACCTTGCGGGCAAACGGTCGCATCAGCAGCCGGGTGAAGCCATTGAGCAGCCAGGCGGCCGGGTAGATGATTTTCAGCGGCGCGCCGAGCAGCGTGTTGCCCAGGGCCAGGACTGCGTCGGGATAGCGCACGGCGAGGGAGCGCGGCAGGTAGTCGGCGAACACCAGAAGCGAGACTCCGGCACCCAGGCAGGCAATCCATGGACCGTTTTCCGCCCAGATGAAGATCGCCAGCAAGGTGCTGATGACCACTGCCAGTGCGCGGCACAAGGTATTGCAGAAAATCAGGCTGTTGAGCGGGAAGCTCAGTTTCGCGACCGGTTTGTCGCTGGAACGCGAGGCGGTGCGCTGGGCCAGCAAGTACTGTTGCGCTGTTTCGATGGCGGTAAACAGCCCCGACCATAAAATCAGCAGGGCCAATACCGCGAGCATCGGCCCTATGGGCAAGTCGTCCATTAATGCCGCCCGTCAGATGTGCAGGATGTATTCACGGACCAGCTTACTGCCGAAGTACGCCAGCATCAGCAGGCAGAAACCGGCGAGGGTCCAGCGAATGGCCTTGTGTCCGCGCCAGCCGAGGCGGTTACGGCCCCATAGCAGCACGCTGAAGACGATCCAGGCCAGGCAAGCCAGCAAGGTTTTGTGCACCAGGTGCTGGGCAAACAGGTTGTCGACGAACAGCCAGCCAGACAGCAGCGACAGCGACAGCAAGGTCCAGCCGGCCCAGAGGAAGCCGAACAACAGGCTTTCCATGGTTTGCAGCGGCGGGAAGTTCTTGATCAGGCCCGACGGGTGTTTGTGCTTGAGCTGATGGTCTTGCACCAGCAGCAGCAAGGCCTGAAACATCGCGATGGTGAACATGCCGTAAGCAAGGATCGACAGCAGGATGTGCGCGAGAATGCCCGGCTCTTCGTCGATGACCTGCACCGTGCCGGCGGGGGCGAACTGCGCCAGCAGCACCGTGGCAACGCCGAGCGGGAACAGCAATATAAGCAGGTTCTCCACCGGTATCCGCGAACAGGCCAGCAGGGTCAGGGCGATGACCGCCGCGGCAATCAGGCTGGCGGCGCTGAAAAAGTCCAGGCCCAGGCCGATCGGGGTCAGCAGGTGGGCGAGCAGGCTGGCGCTGTGAGCCAACACGGCGAGCACGCCGAGCGTGACCAGCAGGCGTTTGTTCGCCTTGGCGCCAGTGGCCAGACGAGTGCCTTGATAGATAGTCGCAGCGGCGTATAAGCAGGCGGCGGCGAGGGTAGTCAGCAAACTGGGTGACAAGGGGAGCATAAATCCTGTTAGGCAAGCCCGAAAGGCGCTGAGTTTGGCATAGAACCCCCGCAGCACGAAAGACCATGCAACCTGACGACGAGGTGTCCGCCAGACGCAGTCTTCGCTATAATCCGCGACCTGCCCACGCCGCAGGCTCGCCGAGCACATGTTTATTCCGGTCTGGGCCGCCATTATCCCGGTCTACACAGGGCCTGAAAGGATCGCGCAATGTTTGAAAACTTAACCGACCGTCTCTCGCAGACGCTGCGCCATGTCACCGGCAAGGCCAAGCTGACCGAGGACAACATCAAAGACACCCTGCGCGAAGTGCGCATGGCGTTGCTCGAAGCCGACGTCGCCTTGCCGGTGGTGAAAGACTTCGTCAATTCGGTCAAGGAGCGCGCCGTCGGTGCCGAGGTGTCTCGCAGCCTGACGCCGGGCCAGGCCTTCGTGAAGATCGTCCAGGCCGAACTCGAAAGCCTGATGGGCGCCGCCAACGAAGATCTGAACCTGAGCGCCGTTCCACCGGCCGTGGTCCTGATGGCCGGTTTGCAGGGTGCGGGTAAAACCACCACCGCCGGCAAACTCGCGCGCTTCCTTAAAGAGCGCAAGAAAAAGTCGGTCATGGTCGTGTCCGCGGACGTTTACCGTCCGGCGGCGATCAAGCAGCTGGAAATGCTCGCCGGTGAAGTCGGCGTCACCTTCTTCCCGTCCGACCTGAGCCAGAAGCCGGTCGACATCGCGCAAGCGGCTATTAAAGAAGCGAAACTGAAATTCATCGACGTGGTCATCGTCGATACCGCCGGTCGTCTGCACATCGACGAAGAGATGATGGGCGAGATCAAGGCATTGCACGCCGCGATCAACCCGGTCGAGACCCTGTTCGTGGTCGACGCCATGACCGGCCAGGACGCCGCCAACACGGCCAAGGCCTTCGGCGATGCATTGCCGCTGACCGGTGTGATCCTGACCAAGGTCGACGGCGACGCCCGTGGCGGTGCCGCGCTGTCGGTCCGCGCCATCACCGGCAAGCCGATCAAGTTCATCGGTATGGGCGAGAAGAGCGATGCGCTCGAACCGTTCCACCCTGAGCGTATTGCTTCGCGCATCCTCGGCATGGGCGATGTGCTCAGTCTGATCGAGCAGGCGGAAGCGACCCTCGACAAGGACAAGGCCGACAAACTGGCCAAGAAGCTGAAAAAGGGCAAGGGCTTCGACCTCGAAGACTTCCGCGATCAGCTGCAACAGATGAAGAACATGGGCGGCCTCGGCGGCCTCATGGACAAACTGCCGAACATTGGCGGCGTCAATCTGGCGCAAATGGGCAATGCCCAGGGCGCGGCAGAGAAACAGTTCAAGCAGATGGAAGCCATCATCAATTCCATGACCCCGGCCGAGCGCCGCGACCCTGAGCTGATCAGCGGTTCGCGCAAACGCCGGATCGCCATGGGTTCCGGCACCCAGGTGCAGGACATCGGTCGCTTGATCAAGCAGCACAAGCAGATGCAGAAAATGATGAAGAAATTCTCCGCGAAAGGCGGAATGGCCAAAATGATGCGCGGCATGGGCGGTATGTTGCCCGGCGGCGGCATGCCGAAAATGTAAAGAATCCGCGCCGGCAGTCATGTCGGCGCAGTACCACAGCAATGTGGGAACTCCAGCAAACCCGCACTTGGCGGGAGCTGACTGGCCGTTTTCAACGACGGCTCTATAGCAAATCTTGATGGCGACCGGAAGGCCGCCGGAAAAAGTCATTTGCAAAAGTCCGGATATTCCTTAGAATATGCGGCCTTTCGGGCACCTATGCCCGCTGTGCCTTTAGATTTGCAGCACCGACTACAGGAACGATGTTCACATGCTAACAATCCGTCTTGCCCTTGGCGGCTCCAAAAAGCGCCCGTTTTACCACTTGACCGTAACCGACAGCCGCAACCCGCGCGACGGTTCGCACAAGGAACAGGTTGGTTTCTTCAACCCTGTTGCTCGTGGTCAAGAAGTCCGCCTGTCCGTGAACCAAGAGCGCGTAGCCTACTGGCTGAGCGTTGGTGCACAACCTTCTGAGCGTGTTGCTCAGTTGTTGAAGGATGCATCTAAGGCTGCGGCCTGAGCAATATGAACGCGACGCCTGCCATTGCTGATGATTTGATCGTTATCGGCAAGATTTATTCTGTTCATGGCGTTCGCGGCGAAGTGAAGGTTTATTCCTTTACTGATCCGACTGAAAACCTGTTGCAGTACAAAACCTGGACGCTCAAGCGCGAAGGCAATGTGAAACAGGTCGAGCTGGTCAGCGGACGTGGGAACGACAAGTTCCTGGTCGCAAAGCTCAAGGGTCTTGATGATCGTGAAGAAGCTCGTCTTCTGGCCGGTTATGAGATCTGCGTGCCGCGCAACCTGTTCCCTGAATTGACCGACGGCGAGTACTACTGGTACCAGCTGGAAGGTCTGAAGGTTATTGATCAACTCGGGCAATTGCTCGGGAAAATCGATCATCTTCTGGAAACCGGCGCCAATGATGTAATGGTGGTCAAGCCTTGCGCTGGCAGCCTGGATGATCGCGAACGCCTGTTGCCCTATACGGAGCAATGCGTGTTGGCAGTCGACCTTGCCGCAGGCGAGATGAAGGTGGAATGGGATGCGGACTTCTAAGCGTGGCTAACTTGCGCGTAGAAGTGATCAGTTTGTTTCCCGAGATGTTTTCCGCCATCAGCGAGTACGGCATCACCAGTCGTGCGGTGAAACAGGGGCTGTTGCAGCTCACCTGTTGGAATCCGCGAGACTACACGACGGATCGACATCACACTGTGGACGATCGCCCATTTGGCGGTGGTCCGGGCATGGTGATGAAGATCAAGCCCCTGGAAGATGCTCTGGTTCAGGCCAAGGCAGCAGCCGGGGAGGCGGCGAAGGTGATTTACCTGTCCCCCCAAGGCCGTCAACTGACTCAGTCGGCGGTGCGCGAGTTGGCGAATCTGGATGCATTGATCCTGATTGCCGGCCGCTATGAAGGCATTGACGAGCGTTTTATTGAGGCTCATGTCGATGAAGAGTGGTCGATTGGCGACTATGTACTGTCTGGCGGCGAGCTGCCGGCGATGGTCCTGATCGATGCGGTTACACGACTGCTGCCTGGAGCTTTAGGGCATGCGGACTCCGCCGAGGAAGATTCCTTTACGGATGGTTTGCTGGATTGCCCGCACTACACCCGACCGGAGGTGTATGCGGATCAGCGTGTTCCCGACGTGTTGCTAAGTGGCAATCACGCGCATATCCGGCGTTGGCGTTTACAGCAGTCCCTTGGTAGGACCTTTGAACGACGCGCCGATCTTCTGGAAAGCCGCTCGCTTTCTGGAGAAGAGAAGAAGCTGCTCGAGGAATACATCCGCGAGCGGGACGATAGTTAACAACGTATCGATGGTAGATCCGACGATTTACCTTAGGAGCACAGCATGACTAACAAAATCATCCTTGCACTCGAAGCAGAGCAGATGACCAAAGAGATCCCTACCTTTGCCCCGGGCGACACCATTGTCGTTCAGGTGAAAGTGAAGGAAGGCGACCGTTCGCGTCTGCAAGCGTTCGAAGGTGTTGTTATCGCCAAGCGTAACCGCGGCGTAAACAGTGCTTTCACCGTTCGTAAAATCTCCAACGGTGTTGGCGTAGAGCGTACTTTCCAGACCTACAGCCCGCAAATCGACAGCATGGCCGTTAAACGTCGCGGTGACGTACGTAAAGCCAAGCTGTACTACCTGCGTGACCTGTCCGGTAAAGCAGCTCGCATCAAGGAAAAACTGGCTTAAGTCCAGCTTCCGATGCAGAAAAAAGCAGCCTACGGGCTGCTTTTTTGTTGCCTGCGATTTACCTGTGGGAGCGTGGCTTGCCCGCGAATCGATCTATCACACACCGCGTTTACATCAGGCTCTATAAAGCCTCAGCAGGCTATGAAAGACTTGCCGTCAGTTTTCCAGTGACCTGAGCCACTATGCCCGCCATCGATCATCCCCTGATAGACCAATTCCTCGACGCGCTCTGGCTGGAGAAAGGCCTGTCCGACAATACTCGCGATGCCTATCGCAGCGACCTGGCCCTGTTCAACGGCTGGCTGCAGGAAAAAGGGTTGGAGTTGATCAACGCCGGCCGCGAGTTGATCCTCGATCACCTGGCCTGGCGCCTGGAACAAAACTACAAACCCCGGTCCACCGCGCGATTTCTCTCCGGTGTGCGTGGCTTTTATCGTTATTTGCTGCGGGAAAAGCTGATTGCCGTCGATCCGACCTTGCGCGTCGATATGCCCCAACTGGGCAGGCCGCTGCCCAAGTCTCTGTCGGAAGCAGACGTGGAAGCGCTGCTGAAGGCGCCAGACTTGAGCGAAGCCATCGGTCAGCGTGACCGCGCCATGCTTGAAGTGCTTTACGCGTGCGGCTTGCGGGTGACGGAGCTGATCAGCCTGACACTGGAACAGGTCAACCTGCGTCAAGGCGTGCTGCGAGTGATGGGCAAGGGCAGCAAGGAGCGGCTGGTGCCAATGGGTGAGGAGGCGATTGTCTGGGTCGAGCGTTACATGCGTGATGGTCGCCAAGAATTGCTTGGCGGACGTCCCAGCGATGTCATGTTCCCCAGCCAGCGCGGCGAGCAGATGACCCGTCAGACCTTCTGGCACCGCATCAAGCATCAGGCCAAGGTTGCCGGGATCGGCAAGTCGCTGTCGCCGCACACCTTGCGTCACGCTTTCGCCACGCACCTGCTCAACCACGGCGCCGACTTGCGTGTGGTGCAAATGCTGCTCGGCCACAGCGACCTGTCGACCACCCAGATCTACACCCACGTCGCCCGCGCCCGACTGCAAGACCTGCACGCCAAACACCACCCGCGCGGCTGACAAAACCCGAGATGGATGGCAGTGGCCCATTGTGGCGAGGGAGCTTGCTCCCGCTGGGGCGCGCAGCGACCCCAAAACCATGGGCCACGGTTAATCAGGAAAATCGAAGTGCCTGTTTTACGACTGCTGCGCAGTCGAGCGGGAGCAAGCTCCCTCGCCACAATAAGTGTTATCAAATGCGCACCATTATGTGTGTTGCGTCAGCCGGAGTCGGCCACAGGGGCCTTATGTGGTAGGCTTTGCCGGTTTGCACGATGGGCGGTTATGACCCGGTGTTTCGGCACGGGCGTTCTGATCGTCCCATTTGTCCGCCTTCAGGAGTTCTCATGCGTCTGATCCAGATTTTCGCCGCCGCAGCCATTGCGTTGGTCAGTACCTTTGCCGTCGCCGATGACGCGGCCGACAAAGCCATTCGTAAAAGCCTGGAAAACCTCCAGCTGGAAGTACCGGTAGAAAGCATCTCCGCCAGTCCGTTGCCGGGCCTGTACGAAGTCAAACTGCAAGGCAGCCGCGTGCTCTACGCCAGCGCCGACGGCCAATACGTGGTGCAGGGCTACTTGTTCCAGCTCAAGGACGGCAAGCCGGTCAACCTGACCGAGAAGACCGAACGCCTGGGCGTGTCCAAACTGGTCAACGCCATCCCGGTTGCAGAAACCGTGGTCTACCCGGCGATCGGCGAAACCAAATCGCACATCACCGTGTTCACCGACACCACCTGCCCGTACTGCCACAAACTGCACGCCGAAGTGCCGGAGCTGAACAAGCGCGGCATCGAAGTGCGTTACGTCGCGTTCCCGCGCCAGGGCCTGGGCTCGCCGGGTGACGAACAGCTGCAAGCGGTCTGGTGCTCGAAAGACAAGAAAGCCGCCATGGACAAAATGGTCGACGGCAAGGAAATCAAGGCCGCCAAGTGCGATAACCCGGTTTCCAAGCAGTTTGCCCTGGGTCAGTCGATCGGTGTGAACGGCACACCGGCCATCGTTTTGGCTGACGGTCAGGTCATTCCGGGCTACCAGCCTGCGCCACAAGTCGCCAAACTGGCGCTGGGCGCGAAATAATTCGCATCGTTACGGCCAGCCTTTGACGATCATGGTCCGGCGGCACCATTTGCCGGGTCATTAATAGAGAGCCGCGAGTATGCGGCTGTTTTCACGGCCGGCCTTGAGTCGGCCGTTTTATGGGGAGTTCACAGTGAAACCGGTCAAAGTAGGCATCTGTGGGTTAGGGACCGTCGGTGGCGGTACCTTCAACGTACTTCAGCGCAACGCCGAGGAAATTGCTCGTCGTGCCGGGCGTGGAATCGAAGTGGCACAAATTGCCATGCGCACGCCAAAGCCTCAGTTCCAAACGACCGGTATTGCGATTACCACCGATGTCTTCGAAGTGGCCACGAACCCTGAGATCGACATCGTCATAGAGCTGATGGGCGGCTACACCGTTGCCCGCGAGCTGGTACTCAAGGCCATCGAGAATGGCAAGCATGTGGTCACCGCGAACAAGGCACTGATCGCCGTTCACGGTAATGAGATTTTCGCCAAGGCACGCGAGAAAGGCGTGATCGTGGCGTTCGAAGCGGCTGTGGCCGGTGGCATTCCGGTGATCAAGGCGATCCGCGAAGGCCTGTCCGCCAACCGCATCAACTGGGTTGCCGGGATCATCAACGGCACCGGCAACTTCATCCTTACCGAAATGCGCGAGAAGGGTCGCACCTTCGAAGACGTACTCGCCGAGGCGCAAGCCCTGGGTTACGCCGAAGCCGATCCGACCTTTGACGTTGAAGGCATCGACGCGGCCCACAAGCTGACGATCCTGGCCTCCATCGCCTTCGGCATCCCGCTGCAATTCGACAAGGCTTACACCGAAGGCATCACCAAGCTGACAACCGCTGACGTGAACTACGCCGAAGCGCTGGGCTATCGCATCAAGCACCTTGGCGTCGCTCGCAGCACCGCGTCCGGCATCGAGTTGCGCGTGCACCCGACGCTGATCCCGGCCGATCGCCTGATCGCCAACGTCAATGGCGTGATGAACGCGGTGATGGTCAACGGTGATGCGGCCGGTTCGACCCTGTTCTACGGCGCTGGCGCTGGCATGGAGCCGACCGCTTCGTCGGTGATCGCTGACCTGGTGGACGTGGTTCGCGCCATGACCTCCGACCCGGAGAACCGTGTGCCGCACCTGGCCTTCCAGCCGGATTCACTGTCGGCGCACCCGATCCTGCCAATCGAAGCGTGCGAAAGTGCCTACTACCTGCGCATTCAGGCGAAAGACCATCCGGGCGTACTGGCCCAGGTCGCGAGCATCCTGTCGGAGCGTGGCATCAACATCGAATCGATCATGCAGAAAGAAGTCGAAGAGCATGACGGCCTGGTGCCAATGATCCTGTTGACCCACCGTGTGCTGGAACAGCACATGAACGACGCGATCGCCGCGCTGGAGGCCTTGGCAGGCGTAGTCGGTCCGGTCGTTCGGATCCGCGTCGAGCACCTGAACTAAGCCGTTATCGTTCACCGGGCCTGCGTGCGGGCCCGGGTTTGCGAACACTGTCTATTGGAGCCAGTCATGCGTTATATCAGTACCCGCGGCCAGGCACCGGCCCTGAATTTCGAAGATGTCCTGCTGGCCGGTCTTGCCACCGACGGCGGTCTGTACGTCCCGGAAAACCTGCCACGTTTCACCCAGGAAGAAATCGCTTCCTGGGCCGGCCTGCCGTATCACGAGCTGGCCTTCCGGGTGATGCGCCCGTTCGTCACCGGCAGCATCCCTGATGCCGATTTCAAAAAGATCCTTGAAGAAACCTACGGTGTGTTCTCGCACAGCGCCGTGGCACCGTTGCGTCAGCTGAATGGCAATGAATGGGTGCTCGAGCTGTTCCACGGCCCGACCCTGGCGTTCAAGGACTTCGCCCTGCAACTGCTCGGTCGTCTGCTCGACTACGTGCTGGAAAAACGCGGCGAGCGCGTGGTCATCGTCGGCGCCACTTCCGGCGACACCGGTTCGGCCGCCATCGAAGGCTGCAAGCACTGCGAAAACGTCGACATCTTCATCCTGCACCCGCACAACCGCGTGTCCGAAGTGCAGCGTCGGCAGATGACCACCCTTTTCGGCGAGAACATCCACAACATCGCCATCGAAGGCAACTTCGATGACTGCCAGGAAATGGTCAAGGCGAGCTTCGCCGACCAGAGCTTCCTCAAGGGCACGCGTCTGGTGGCGGTGAACTCGATCAACTGGGCGCGGATCATGGCCCAGATCGTTTACTACTTCCACGCAGCCCTGCAGTTGGGCGGCCCGGCGCGCTCGGTGTCGTTCTCGGTGCCGACCGGCAACTTCGGCGACATCTTCGCCGGTTACCTGGCACGCAACATGGGCCTGCCGATCAACCAGTTGATCGTCGCCACCAACCGCAACGACATCCTGCACCGCTTCATGAGCGGCAATCAGTACGTCAAGGAAACCCTGCACGCCACGTTGTCGCCGTCGATGGACATCATGGTGTCGTCGAACTTCGAGCGTCTGCTGTTCGACCTGCACGGTCGCAACGGCGCAGCGATTGCCGGTTTGATGGACAGCTTCAAGCAGGGCGGCGGTTTCAGCGTCGAACAGGAACGCTGGACCGAAGCCCGCAAACTGTTCGATTCTCTGGCCGTGGATGACGCGCAAACCTGCGAAACCATCGCCGAAGTCTACGAGCAAACCGGCGAGCTGTTGGATCCGCACACCGCCATCGGCGTGAAGGCTGCGCGCGAATGCCGTCGTAGCCTGGATATTCCAATGGTGATCCTCGGCACGGCCCATCCGGTCAAATTCCCGGATGCAGTGGAGAAAGCCGGCGTAGGAAAAGCGCTTGAACTACCTGCACATCTTTCTGATTTGTTTGAGCGAGATGAGCGTTGCACCGTGTTGCCGAACGATTTGAAAGCCGTGCAGGCCTTTGTCAGTCAGCATGGCAACCGCGGCAAGCCTCTGTAACCGGTAAAAGCTGTCACATTTTGAAGCCCGTCTCCTGACGGGCTTTCTCATTTCTGCATGCCACACTTGTCGTGTTTTCGCCCCAGAAAGGATGGGCGAGTTGATTGCGAAGGAAGTGGTAATGCTGTTTTTCAGAGGGTTAAAGCCAGCCGTGTGCTGGATGTTTTTGATCGGCGTCCTGGGCTTGGCTCAAGCAGGGGCGGCCGCACAATTGGCGACGCCCGAGTCCAGGGGGGCGGGCGTCGGCGCAACCATCGAACTGGATGCTCAGGAATTGAGGTGGATTGCCGAGCACCCGCAAGTCATCGTCTCGTCAGTGCAATACCCGCTTTATCTGTTCAAGGATGAACACGGTCAGTGGAGCGGTCTGAACAACGATCTGCTCAATCGCATCAGTGCCATGACGGGCTTGCAGTTTGTTCACGAAGAGTCGTTTTCCACCGATCAACTGCTCGGGCGTCTGGAAAGTGGCGAGGCGGACATGAGCACAACGCTGGCAATGAATGACGAGCGTAAGGCGTTCCTGGATTTCAGTCATGCATTCGGTGGCGCTGGATGGGTGTTTGTCGGACGGGCAGGCGCACCGGTCGTGCACGATCTGGCGCAGTTGGCGAAAAGAGTACTGGTGTTGCCGGCCCGGCATGCACTCGAAGGCACAATTCGCCGCGACTACCCAGCGATCGAGTTGCGCACGGTCAAGACTTACGCTGAAGCCAGGGCGCTGGTTGAAAGTGGTGAAGCCTTTGCCACCATCGAAAATGAAATCGGAGCGCAGCTCTATCCGTTGGGGCAACTCAAGGTCGGGCGCGGCGTGGAGGGTAAATGGGAGGCTGATCACCTCGCGGTACGCAAAGGTCAGTCGCCGTTGCTGAGCATACTCAACAAGGCGCTTGAGGCCTTTCCTGCGGCCGACTTGCGCGCCATTCGCTTGAAATGGCTCAACGGTATCGCTCCCGTCGAGTCTCCTTCTCGCTGGCGGCAGATGACTCACTGGGTTTGCTGGGGCATGTTTATCGTCAGCCTGTTCGGACTGCTTTCCTTGCTCTGGAACCGCAGGCTCGCGGCGCTGATCAAGCAGCGCGTAGACGCTGAGAAGGGGCTCGGCGATCAGCTTGCTTTCCAGCATGCGTTGATCGACGCCATGCCCGATCCGATGTTTGTTCGTGATCTGCAAGGGCGTTTGATCATGTGCAACAAAAGTTATGAGGAGAGCCTCGGCACCCGTTTTGACCAGGTTCAGGGGCGACGGCTGGTTGAGCTCGATGTGCTGCCGGCGGAAACCGCAGCGCTGCTGCATGCTGAATTCATGGCGCAGATGGAGACCCGAAAGTCACGCTTCAGTGAACGTCAATTGCTGTTCAACAACGGTGTCCGGGACATCTACCAATGGACGGTGCCGTTCTACAGCGCCGACGGCCAATTGCGAGGGTTGCTGGGGGGATGGACTGATATCGGTCACCGGACAAGGCACCTGTGAACAGGCTGTTTTTTCCCTGTCATCTTTGCCGTGCATGCTCTATCGACCAGGGACGCCGACGCGTCTGCACCTGGAATCCAGAACTTTCTTCTCGGGCCGGTGGTCATTTACTGTGAACACGCCCCAGGCACTTTGTTTTCGGACTATTGAGTGGTGATCGAGATGGAAAGTATCAGTCTATTGCTCGGTGAGGCTCTGAGCCCGTATCAGGTCAAGCTGACCCCGTCGGGCGCCCATGGCGAATGCCTGGTGACACTGAAGAATGCGACCGGCGCAATCGTGGTCGAACGGGCGTTCAATCAAGCTCAGTTAACCGATTACCGTCTGCTGACGGATGTCGTCGACGGTTTGCACCGTGACGTGCTGATTGCCGAAGGACGGCTGGAACCCTGCGTCATCGCGGCGCTGCGCAATGCGGCCCAGGATAAGGTCCTGGCCAATCGAAATTGAATTGTTCTTTTGTGGGAACCTTCCTGCGCTCAGGTCGTCAGACCATGTAACAGCAGGATCAAGCATTGTGCTCCGGTGCTTGTAGCTTGCTGCCACTGGTCTTTATGTAGACCACGTTTAACCCCGAGTCGTCTCCCCACTTCTCGGGGTTTCTTTTGCCTGCGATTTGTCACGGCTGCGCCTGATGCTCGAAGAACACTCGGGATTCTTCGAGGTAAGCGTTGCGACTTTCCGGGTCGAGCCACGCGGCGTAGGCCTCGCTCAACTGGGCGCGGGGCAGTTTGCGCAGCAGCTGATTGATCTCGACGATCGCTTGCCGGCCTATGGGCGTGTCGGTACAGCCGATATAACCGGACAAGAATTTTTCCGCGCCACGAATCGGGTAAAACTGCAGCTCATCCTCCGCGATTCCCTGCTGCTGGGCCTGGTAACGGATTTCCGGGCGATAGCCCAGTAGCAGACGCAATCGTCCCAAACGTTGCATTTGCAGAAGGCTGCCCAAGGCATCGTTGCCGTAGTGCAGCGTCAGCGCGTCGGGTGGCGCTTGCTTGAGCAGTGCATCGAGGTACTCGCCATAGTTGCGCTCGGCGATGATGCCCAGTTTCTCGCGGCCACTGGCGAGCAGGGCGGCCAAGTCCAGTTCACCGTCCTGAATAAAGGGTGCCAGCACCTCACGATCCACGCGTCGAACCGCCACACCATTACTCATGGCCCGAAAAACCGGAATGGAAAACGCAATCCAGCGCTCGCGCTCCTTGCTTTTGTTCAGCGCCGCGTCGCACGTGAGGGAGGGGTCGTGGAGCATTTGCAAGCCGCGTGCGCGATTGACCCGCATCAGCGTGTGTTCGTATTGCGGCATGCCGGCAATCAACAGCGGCAACAGTTGATCGATAACGCCCTGGCCTTTTTTCGGTCCTTCGAAGATCGTCAATGGCGGCAAATCACGCATCAGCCAGATCAGCGTTTCTTTGGGTTGCGCCATCGCGGATGGGGCCAGCCCGGCGAGCAGGAGCGTAACCAGCAACGCGCGCACCACCCGCCCGCCATGCGTCAGGCAGAATCTGATGGACTGCGCTAGCCGGCGCCTCAGCTTAGATGGCTCCGTCTTTGCGCAGTTGTGCAATCTGCGACGCGTCATAGCCAAGTTCTTGGAGTACCTGTGCGTTGTGCTCACCCAGTTGTGGCCCGACCCATTCGCAATCGCCGGGTGTCTCAGAGAGTTTCGGCACAATCCCCGGCATCTTGAAGTCTTTACCGTCCGGCAGCTTGGCCTGCAGGAACATTTCCCGGGCCAGGTACTGCGGATCGCTGAACATGTCTTCGGCGCTGAAGATTCGGCTGACGGGCACGTCGGCCTGATTCAGCTGCGTGAGCACGGTGTCCAGCGGCTGCGAATTGACCCAGCGATCAATCACCCCGTAAATCTCGTCACGGCGGCTGTCGCGTCCATCGTTGCTGGCCAGCACCGGGTCGTTGGCCAGGTCTTCGCGACCGATGACCAGCATGAAGCGTTTGAAGATCGCATCGCCGTTGGCGCCGATCTGCACATGCTTGCCGTCGGCGCTGGTGTGGATCGAGGAAGGCGTGATGCCCGGCATGATGTTGCCGGTGCGCTCACGGATGAAACCGAACACGTCGAACTCCGGCACCATGCTTTCCATCATGGCGAAGATTGCTTCATACAGCGCCACGTCCACCACCTGGCCCTTGCCACCGTTGACCTCGCGGTGACGCAACGCCATCAGTGCGCCAATCACACCCCAGAGCGCGGCAATCGAGTCGCCGATGGAAATCCCGGTGCGCACCGGTGGCCGGTCTTCGAAGCCGGTGATGTAGCGCAGGCCGCCCATGGATTCACCGACGGCGCCAAAACCGGGTTGATCCTTCATCGGCCCGGTCTGGCCGAAGCCCGACAGCCGTACCATCACCAGTTTCGGGTTGAGGGCGTGCAAGACATCCCAGCCCAGGCCAAGTTTTTCCAACACGCCAGGGCGAAAATTCTCGATCAGGATGTCCGCTTCGCTCAGCAGTTTTTTCAGAATGGCCAGGCCGTCCGGGTGTTTCAGGTTCAGGGTCAGGGACTTTTTATTGCGGGCCTGGACGAACCACCACAGCGAGGTGCCTTCGTAGAGTTTTCGCCATTTGCGCAGCGGATCACCGCCGTCGGGGGATTCGATCTTGATCACTTCGGCGCCGAACTCAGCGCAAATGCGCGAGGCAAACGGCCCGGCGATCAAGGTGCCCAACTCGATGACTTTCAGACCTGAGAGCGGTTTGGCGGTGAACGGCATGCTGGATCCTGTAGGACAAAGGCTGAGCGGATATAGCCTTTTAACATAGCCCAACGTCAGACGACCAAGCTTCATCGCCTTCTATTCGTTGATTGCCTACTGCATCGGTTAGACTTGCCGCCTTTCCTCGTATCAAGAAGCCCGTTCATGGCCCAGCCGTCCACGACCTACAAGTTTGAACTGAACCTCACCGACCTCGACCGCAGCGTTTACGAGAGCGTGAAGCAGACCATCGCCCGTCACCCTTCGGAAACCGAAGAGCGCATGACCGTGCGGCTGCTGGCCTACGCCTTCTGGTACAACGAGCAACTGTCGTTCGGTCGCGGTCTGTCAGACGTGGATGAACCCGCCCTGTGGGAAAAGAGCCTGGACGACCGTGTCCTGCACTGGATCGAAGTCGGTCAGCCGGACGCCGATCGCTTGACCTGGTGCTCGCGCCGTACCGAGCGTACCAGCCTGTTGGCTTACGGCAGCCTGCGCGTCTGGGAAACCAAGGTTATCCCGGCGATCAAAAACCTGAAAAACGTGCACATCGCGGCCGTGCCTCAGGACATCCTGGAAACCCTGGCCAAAGATATGCCCCGCGTTATCAAGTGGGACGTGATGATCAGCGAAGGGACGATTTTCGTCACCGACGACCGGGGTCAGCATGAAGTCCAGTTGCAGTGGCTGAGTGGCGAACGCGGCTGATTTTTCGCCGTTCGTCCGCGTTATCCGGTTTTATCCTACGTATTCAAGAGAAGCACCTGTCACCCCATGCGCATCGAACCTCGCCTGTTGCCCGACACCCTGCCATTCCTCGGCGACCTGCCGCCGCTGCTGACGCGTCTTTACGCGGCGCGGGGCGTGCAATCGGAGGCGGAACTGGACAAGAGCCTGGCGCGGCTGATTCCGTTCCAGCAGCTCAAAGGTATCGATGCGGCGGTGGATTTGCTGGTCACGGCGCTCGAACAACGCCAGCGGATTCTGATTGTTGGTGACTTCGACGCCGATGGCGCGACCGCCAGTACCGTGGGCGTGCTGGGGTTGCGGCTGCTGGGCGCGGCCCATGTTGATTATCTGGTGCCGAACCGATTCGAGTATGGCTACGGCCTGACCCCGGAAATCGTTGAAGTGGCGCTGACGCGCACGCCTCAGTTGCTGATTACGGTGGACAACGGCATCTCCAGCGTCGAAGGCGTGGCGGCGGCGAAAAAGGCTGGCCTCAACGTGCTGGTCACCGACCACCACTTGCCCGGCGACGAACTGCCGTTGGCCGATGCCATCGTCAATCCGAACCAGCCCGGTTGCGAATTTCCGAGCAAGGCACTGGCCGGCGTCGGGGTAATTTTCTATGTGTTGATGGCCCTGCGCGCGCGGTTGCGCAGCCTCGGCTGGTACGCGAACACGCCGCAGCCGAACATCGGCGAATTGTTGGACCTGGTGGCACTAGGCAGTGTCGCCGACGTCGTGCCGCTGGATGCCAACAACCGGATTCTGGTGCACCAGGGCCTGGAGCGGATTCGCGCCGGCCGCGCCCGTCCGGGCATCAAGGCGATTCTCGAAGTCGCCAAGCGTGAACCGGCACGCATCACCTCGACCGACCTGGGCTTCATCGTCGGCCCGCGCCTGAATGCGGCGGGGCGCCTGGATGACATGAGTCTGGGCATCGAATGCCTGATCACCGATGACGCGGGGTTGGCGCGGGAAATGGCCGTGCAGCTCGACGGCATGAACCAGGACCGCAAGTCCATCGAGCAGGGCATGCAGCGTGAAGCGCTGGCTCAGCTCAAGGATTTGCCGGTCGAATCGATGCCGTTTGGCCTGTGCCTGTTTGATCCCGAGTGGCACCAAGGTGTCATCGGCATCCTCGCTTCGCGTATGAAAGAGCGCTATTTCCGTCCGACCATTGCCTTTGCCGATGCTGGCGATGGTTTGCTCAAGGGCTCGGGGCGTTCGGTTCAGGGCTTTCATATTCGTGACGCCTTGAGTGTGGTGGCCGCGCAGCATCCGAACCTGATCAGCAAGTACGGTGGCCACGCCATGGCGGCCGGTTTGACCTTGCCGGAAGCGAATTTTCCGCTGTTCGCCGAGGCCTTTGACGCAGAAGTGCGCCGGCAATTGCGCGAAGAAGACCTGACCGGGCGTCTGCTGTCGGACGGGGTTTTGGCCGTCGAAGAATTCCATCTTGAACTTGCTCGTGCCCTGCGCCATGCCGGACCTTGGGGGCAGCACTTCCCGGAGCCGTTGTTTCATGGCGTGTTTCAGTTGGTTGAACAGCGCGTCGTCGGCGAGCGGCACCTCAAAGTGGTGCTCAAAAGTGAATGTGGCTCGGTGAAGCTTGATGGCATCGCCTTCGGTATCGACCGCGACATCTGGCCGAATCCGACCATCAAATGGGTGGAACTGGCCTACAAACTCGACCTCAACGAGTTTCGCGGGAACGAGACCGTACAGCTGATGATTGCCCACATCGAACCGCGATAGTGGCTACCTGCTTTTGTGGCGAGGGGGCTTGCCCCCGTTGGGCTGCGCAGCAGCCCTGAAATCCGCGATTCATTTACGCCAGATCCACCGTATCGCATGATTTACGACTGCTACGCAGCCGAACGGGGACAAGCCCCCTCGCCACAGATACTGCTTTGATCTCTCATTTGGGGTGTTTCAATTCTTGAACCCTCCCTCATCCCCCGATGTCGACTAGGCTCTAAGCACTGCTTGATTATCCTTGTGACGTCTTGTCCAATTTTTGCCCGCGGGGGCGGGTGCTGCGCCTTTTTCCTGTCACTCGTCGACTATTCAAACAGAACCCTGGAGCCTGCCCACTGATTCGAGAGGTGCCCCATGAGTCTGCTGCTTGAACCCTATACCCTTCGTCAATTGACCCTGCTCAACCGCATTGCCGTGTCACCGATGTGCCAGTACTCCAGCGTCGATGGACTGGCCAATGACTGGCACCTGGTCCACCTCGGCAGCCGCGCCGTCGGTGGAGCCGGCCTGATTTTTACCGAAGCCACGGCGGTCACGGCCGACGGGCGCATCACCGCCGAGGATCTCGGCTTGTGGAATGACGAACAGATCGAACCCCTGCAACGCATCACGCGCTTCATCGCCGCCCAGGGCGCGGTGGCCGGCATTCAACTGGCCCACGCCGGGCGTAAGGCCAGCACCCATCGGCCGTGGATCGGCAAGCATGGCAGTGTCAAACCCGAAGATGGCGGCTGGGTGCCGGTGGGGCCGTCGCCGATTGCTTTCGACCCGCAGCACACCCATCCGAAGCCGCTGGATGAAAGCGAGATTGCAGCGGTGATTCAGGCCTTTGTCGCCTCAGCCAAGCGAGCGCTGACTGCCGGTTTCAAAGTGGTCGAAGTCCATGCCGCTCACGGTTACCTGCTGCATCAGTTTCTTTCGCCACTGAGCAATCAGCGACGCGATCAATATGGCGGCTCGTTCGAAAACCGCATTCGGCTGGTGCTGCAAGTCACCGAAGCTGTACGTGCGGTTTGGCCAGAGGAGCTGCCGGTATTTGTGCGAGTGTCGGCCACCGATTGGGTGGAAGACGGCTGGAACCCCGATGAAACAGTGGAATTGGCGCGGCGCCTGAAAGACCTGGGCGTGGACCTGATTGACGTCTCGTCGGGCGGTACCGCGGCCAACGCCGAAATTCCTACTGGTCCGGGCTACCAGACCCGCTTTGCCGAACGGGTGCGCAAGGAGTCAGACATCGCCACCGGCACGGTAGGAATGATTACCGAACCGGCCCAGGCCGAGCACATATTGCGCACCTGCCAGGCGGACATCATCTTCCTTGCGCGGGAGCTGTTGCGCGATCCGTACTGGCCACTGCATGCCGATGATGATCTGGGCGGACGCAAGGCGATCTGGCCGGCGCAGTATCAGCGGGCGACCCATCGGGATCAGCCGATTCATGAGTCTGATTTGCGGGACTGAATGCGGCTGTAAAAGCAAAAAGCCCCGATCGATGTGATCGGGGCTTTTGCGATTCTGGGCGGAAACATTTGTCGTCTGTCAGGCCGTCTTCGCGAGCATGCTCGCTCCCACATTGAGTCTTCATGAAATACAAATGTTGTATCCAACGAAGATCCCCTGTGGGAGCGAGCCTGCTCGCGAAGGGGCCGGCCCAGACAGCCTTTTACTATCAGGTGTACTTGCGCTTATCCGGTGCCGGCGGGAAATACTGGTACAACCAGGTCTCACTCAGCGTCCGGTCATTGGTGCGAATGAACAACCGCAGCTCAACCGGCGCCACGCTGTCATTGGTCGGGTACCAATCGAAGGTAATCCGATAGCCCTTGATGTCATCCAGCACCAGCACGTTGAAATCCTTCACCTCGCCGTTCGAGCAGGTCACCACGGGCTCGATCCCCGCACCTTCCGGCAAACGGTCCAGGCCGCCACCGGTGAAGTCCACGGCAAAGCGTCGTGCCCAGACTTCCGGGTAATGCTCGCCCGGTGCCCAGCCTTCGATAAAGCCGCCCATGCCCGAGCGGGTCGCATTGACCCGCGCCAGCGGCGTGCTCACCGGTGGCAGGGCGCTCCAGTAGAGCTTGTAGCCGTAGTTCAGGGAATCACCGGCCGCGACCGGTTTCTTAGGGGTCCAGAACGCAACGATGTTATCGAGGGTTTCGCCGGTTGTAGGAATTTCCAACAGGTCGATAGAGCCTTCGCCCCACGCGGTCGTAGGTTCTACCCACAGGCTTGGACGCTTGCTGTACCAGTCGACGGTGTCCTGATAATTGGCGAACTCGTGATCGGTCTGCACCAGGCCGAAACCTTTCGGGTCGGTGTCGGCGAAGGCGTTGAACTGCAGGGTCGCCGGGTTGTTCAGCGGGCGGCAGATCCACTCGCCGTTACCGCGCCACATGGCCAGTCGGTCGGAGTCGTGGATTTGCGGGTGAATGGTGTCGCACATGCGGCGCTCGTGCGTGCCGCAGCTGAACATGCTGGTCATCGGTGCGATGCCCAGTTGCTCAATGGCGGTGCGCGCGTTGATGTGAGCGTCAATCTCCATCACCACGCGTTCGGCCTGGCAATCGATGTCAAAGCGATAGGCGCCAGTGGCGCTCGGCGAATCCAGCAGCGCGTAGACCACAAAGCGGGTGCTGTCCTTGCCCGGGGTCTCGAACCAGAACTTGGTGAAGTCCGGGAACTCCTCACGCTTCTTCGCGTAGGTATCGACCGCCAGCCCGCGTGCCGACAGACCGTACTGGCCAGTGGCGTCTACTGCACGGAAATAACTGGCGCCGAGGAAGGACAACACGTCATGCCTGTCCAGTTCCGGCGCCTTGAACAGCTTGAACCCGGAAAACCCCAGGTCGCCGGTAAGCTGCTTGGTGTCGACCGTGGTTTTTTCATAGTTGAACAGGGAAGGGCGGAAATGCACTTCACGGGCCTGGCGGGTCTTGGGATCAACGCTGTACATGCGCACCGGCTGCTTGAACCCCATGCCGACGTGGAAAAACTGCACATCCAGCTGACCGTTCAAGTCTTTCCACAGCGAGTGGTTGCCGTCGTAGCGGATCGCGTTGAAATTCTGCGGCGTCATGGTCGCCAGGGTCGGCGGCAGCACCTGCTTGGTGTCCTGATAGCGATTGCCGGCGAGTTGCTTGGCTTGAATCTTCAGCGCCTCGAAATCGAACGCCTGCGCCTCGCCATCCGCGGTGCCGGTGCCCGCCCAGGCACGGGCGGCCAGCAGGCCAGTGGCCGACAAACCGGTGTAGGCAGCGATGGCCATGGACGCTTTGAGCAAATTCCTGCGATGCATAAGTACAACCTGTCGTGAACAATCCCGCGCCGTTCCTGGCACGTGCTGGATCAAAAATATCGGTTCGGACATGCCTTGGCCAAACGCAACGGACTAGGGGGGCGTTCTCAATTAGTTTCCCCTCCGCGCCGGGTCTGCTGTTGTGCAGGGCAAGGCGCGAGAAGCGAGGTTTGGTCATTCCAAATAAGCTTCGAGCAACGCAGCCCTGCACAACAGCAGGCCCGGCCCTTCGGGTTGTGCCTTAAAACGGGTCAGGCTGCGTTGCAGGCCTTGGAAAGGGAACAACCATTCCCAGAGGCCTGCGCCTTGCCTGGCCCGTTTTAAGGCGACAACGCGGAGGGGAAACTAATTGAGAACGCCCCCTACACAGATGCCAAATAGCTTAAACCGTTCGGTTGCAGAGAAAAAATGATTGGTAGCACTTTGATGATGCGGCAATGAAACAAGAAATGTCGGTTAAGTTTTCCGACAGCACTTTCTGATTTATAGGGCATTTCTGCTTTTTTTGACTAATTACTCTAAAAACCGCTTTTCAGCGCCGCGAATGTTCCTATTCTGTGTTCATG
This sequence comes from Pseudomonas sp. LBUM1663, assembly GCF_059695905.1. Classification (NCBI taxonomy): domain Bacteria; kingdom Pseudomonadati; phylum Pseudomonadota; class Gammaproteobacteria; order Pseudomonadales; family Pseudomonadaceae; genus Pseudomonas; species Pseudomonas sp. LBUM1663. The sequence goes on from NZ_CP166792.1 coordinate 1,199,843, forward strand.
ACCGGCTCTGTCCTTCAGGCTGGCGGCTAATGAAAAGGATAGGGCGATGCGGTTTTTGAAGTTTTCTCGGGCTTATAGAAGGACATCGTCCATGACGAAAGTACAAGGCATCACTGAAATGCTGGGAATCTTCCCTTGCCTGGCGACCGGGCGACGAAGGCATCGCCTCAGTTCGGACGAAATGAAGTTGCTGGAGCGGTATCGCGAGCTGTCGGAAAACGACCGGATTGCGATGCGGTATCTGGTGGATGCGATGCGGAGTGTTTCGCGGTTTTAAGGAGGTACGACGTTCAGCCGCGATAGTGTTGCGGCTGAATGTCGCCGATTACCAGTTCTGCGATCGCTCTGCCCGCTGGTGCAGAACACGCAGCACCTGTATCTGGCCATGCATCAATCGATAGGGTGCGATAAATGGATAACGACCGAATACCAGCTCTCGTACATCGGGTACTACTGAAGGCCTTCCTGATCCTGGAAATTGCTCCAGTTGACGGAAGGATTGCAGAAAAATCGCTATGACCTCCAATGCGGCATCAGCACCAAGGACGCCTTGGTAATACTCATGAATAGAATCGAGGTCACTTTCAGCTTTTTCAGTCAGTACTACGCTCGGCACGTTTTGCCCACTTAGCCTTCACGGCATCCAGATCGGTGAGTTTTCCTGCGTCGGCGTCTTTTATGCCGTCGCTTATGGCTTGTAGATGCCATGACTCGGCTTCTACATATCGAACCAATGCACGCTTGAGATGATACTGACGGTCTCGATCGGTAGCCGCTGCCAGATTATCCAGCTGTTGGGCCAGCGTTTCTTCAACTCGAAAAGACAAAACGGGCGAGGCCATGGTGGCTCTCCTAAAATGTATACGCTGTAAACGACGTAAACACCCTAGGTCTTACTGGCTTGTTCGTCAACCGATCGCCTTGCATTGGTTTGAAGAAACCTTAGCGGGCGAAAGAAGAACGGGAGGAAGGGATGTATTTCGAAATGCAATGAGTGCCCCGCTCCCGATGATGGTAGCGGGGCAAACTCGTTCACCGACTAACCTTCCAAACATCCCCGCAGGCTCACGCCTACACTGGGCTGCTTCCCCCAGCCTTCATCTACAGGTGCCCACGATCGTGAACGGCCGTTGCGCCTGCATCAGGTCAGGCATGTCCCGCCACTTGATCCATGCCTGATTCTGCCAATGCAACAGCGGCACCGAGATGCCTGCCCACTGCAATGAACTCAGGCTTGGAATGTTATCCACAGCCGCTTTCGACTCACGCAGCGTCGGGATGACTTCGTTGCTTAGCCACTGACGCAGGTTTCGGTTTTCCGGGATGAAATGATGGACCAGCAAGGCATACATTCCCGATTCGCTGACCATCAGCGATTCGACGATTTTGCCGTCCTTCAGCAACCAGACATATCGGCGTTGATCGGGATCGAGTTTCAGGGTGAGGCGTTGGTCCAGCGGACGGCCCATCAAGCGACCGAGGTCCTGGACGCAGAACCAGGCTTGGTTGTCCTGAATGAAGGCGTGGAGGAAGCGGTTGTGGCGGGTGAAGACAGCAGGGATGAAATGAGGATGGGTTTCAGACGGATTTAGCGTGTGCTTAAGCATTTTTTCGACTCCATGTTGAAAAAAGGAGCCGCCACTAATCCTTCGACAGATTTGGGTGGCGGACCGTGCGGCGTTCGAAGTCGGGACATTCTCGATCAACATGCAAGCCAAGAGGCCCGCGCCACACGGCCCACCATAAAGCGAAACTGAAGGCAAAAATTGCCCCAGTTCATATGGGGGCGCGGATGCGCCATGTTGATGATTTACCGGCTTCGACCCCGGGTCGCTGATTTGGCAGCGACGAGGTCAAGCCTATCGTTCAGGCGCTCGCGGCGCCAAGTCTACTCTGGCGCCGCGTGTTGTAGGAATTGGAGCTTCTAACGGAAGGCTCGGTCTGTAGGAATTTCCTGTTTTTGCATGAGAGTCAGCGCCACGCGGCGTTCGACTGGAATCTCTGTTTTTCATTGCCTATGGTCAAAAAGCGCCAAGGAAATTTCGGTGCTTAACGGACAGGCTGACAAATGGAGAATGCCTTGAAAGTATCCCTCAAACAGATAAATGGTCCTTGGGACCTGGGATGGGTGCTGGACAAGCACATGATAAGTAGTACCTTCCTAGGGGAAGATGAGCACGGAAACCCACGCTTCGATAACCACCGGACCGAGGTAGGACAGGCAACCTACCAGCTCAAATACCAGAAGGATTGGTCTCAGGTGGGCCCTCTTGCTCAAGCGGTCGCTGCGAATGTTTTACCTAAGCTTGCTCAAGTAGGGTTCGTCGTTCCTATGCCGGCTTCGAATGTACGTCCCCGACAACCCGTTACCGAGGTAGCCGTGGAGTTAGGACGAATAATAGGAAAGCCTGTATTCTCGGATTTACTCCGAAAGGCCGCTACGGGGCAATCGCTTAAGGATTTGCATTCCAAGGCTGAAAAGGTTGCTGCTATTGGAGCTAGTTTCAGCGTGAATGATCAAATCACCAGTTCAGGCTGTTGGAATGTGTTGGTCGTTGATGATTTGTTTGACAGTGGGGCGTCAATGGATGCTGCCTGTGCTGCTTTGCGTAAGTATCCAAAAGTAGGGAAGATTTACGTCGCGGCATTAACTTGGAAATGAACTAGATGACAACTGTATTTATTGCGGGCTCTATTAATATCAAACACCTTGATCCTAAGGTTAAAGAGCGTATCAATAATATCGTTGATTCAGAGTTCGATGTTGTGGTTGGCGACGCAGGCGGAGCCGACACATCTATCCAAGAGTATTTGTTGAGCCTGGCCAGATCAAAAACTACTATTTATTGCAGTGGCGTCGTCCCGAGAAACAATCTTGGAGAGTGGCCAGCTAGAACAGTGGAAACCCATCACTCCAAAGGGTCACGAGCTTTTTTTACGGCGAAAGATGTTGTCATGGCCGAAGCTGCGGATTACGGCTTGATGATTTGGGATGCAAAAAGTACTGGAACACTGAGTAATGTAATTGAGCTGTTGTCTCGAAAGAAGAAGTCGCTCGTTTTCGTTAATAAAGAAAAAATCTTTAAGGTGGTAGGGGATGTGAATCAGCTAGAGGAACTCGTTGCCTTTATGTCGGATTACGCTAAACAAAAGGCAGATGAAAAAATCAAGCTTTTCGATCGCATCTCTTTGCTGAAGCACGACCAGGCAGAACTGCTGCTTTAATGGTTTTATCTTAAGTCAATGGCTGTCATTAACTCCCCTTTCTCCAGCCGTGCGAGAAAGGGGATATTTCAGCGTCGGCACCAATAACGGTGCCGTGAGAGCCAAAAACTTACCGACTAACCCTCCACGCATCCCCCGCCGGCGCAGTCCCGTGGTCATACGGCTTGGCTAACCACATGTACAACAACCCCAGCCCAATAACGATCGCCGTACTCAACACCATCGCATAGTTGATGTACCACGCCGCATCCGGTGTACGCGGCCAGGCCATGTTGATGATCGCGCTGACACCGTAAACCAGCGCACCGATATTCACCGTCCAACCCCATCCGCCGAGGGTGAATTTGCCGCTCGGTTTCCAGCCTTTCAGGCGTGCGTAAAGCGCGGCGAGGACGATCATCTGGAACGCCAGGTAGATGCCGATCGCGGCGAAGCTGACGATGGTTGCGACGGCATCTTGCAGGAAGAAGCCGAGGATGATGATCAGCGCCGGCAGGACGCCGGACACGAACAGCGCGGCCACCGGCACTTGTGTCGTAGGAGAGATCTTCTTCAGCAGTGAGCTGCCGATGACCATTTCATCTCGGGCGTAGGAGTACAGCAGACGACTCGCCGCCGCTTGCAGGCTGATGACGCAGGAGATGAAGGAGATCATGACCACGCCCATCACCACTTTCGAACCGACCGGGCCGAAGGCGTTGTTGAGGATGGTGGTGACCGGGTCTTTGTCGGTCCCGTTGATCACGGCTTGCATGTCCGGCACGGCGAGGATCAGCGCCAGGCAGGCGAACATCGCCGCGATGCCGCCTATGTAGATGGTCATGCGCATGGCCACCGGGATTTGCTTGCTCGGGTTCGGGGTTTCTTCGGCGACATCGCCGCAGGCCTCGAAGCCGTAGTACAGAAACATCCCCGCCAGCGAGGCGGTGAGGAAGGCCGGCAGGTACGAGCCGTCGATGCTGATATCGAAGGTGTTGAACAACACGCTGATCGACTGGTGACGCTCGAAGATCAGCAGGTAGACGCCAACGATCACTGCGCCGACCAGCTCGCAGAGAAAACCGAACATGGCGATCCGCGCCAGCACCTTGGTGCCGCTGAGGTTGACCAAGGTAGCGAACAGCGTCAGGAACAGGGCGATGACGATGTTGGTGTTATTGCTCGGTTCAAAGCCCATCATCGCGGCCAGGTAAGGGCCGGCACCCACCGCAACAGCAGCGATGGTCACGCACAGGGCAATGGAGTAGATCCAGCCGACCATCCACGCCCAGCGTTTGCCCACCAAGCGGCGAGCCCACGGGTACACGCCGCCGGAAATCGGGAACTGCGAGACCACTTCACCGAAGATCAGGCACACCAGCAACTGGCCGCAACCGACCAGCAAATAGGCCCAGAACATCGGTGGCCCACCGGCGGCCAGGCACAGGCCGAAGAGGGTATACACCCCGACGACCGGGGAGAGGTAAGTGAAGCCCAGGGCGAAGTTTTCCCACAGGCTCATGCTGCGATTGAAGTTCGAGGTGTAACCCAGCTTGCGTAGCTGCTCGGCATCACTGTCGACAACGGATGGGGATAGTTCGGGTGTACTCATGGTGTGTCAGCTCCGGAAAATCGGCAGATTTCGGATGTCCGAAACCGTGGCGGGGCCGTAATGGCGCTGCCCGGATCGGTCGTTATTGTTTTGGTTTTCTGGCGTTGAACCCTGGTGGTGCGTGGTGCTGTTTCTCCTTGAAACCGAGGTGATGCCTTCGCGGGCAAGCCTCGCTCCTACAGGTACTGCGGTGAACCTGTAGGAGCGAGGCTTGCCCGCGAAGCTTTTAATGCTTGAACATCACATGCCGAACGACGGTGTAGTCCTCCAGCCCGTACATGGACATGTCCTTCCCGTAACCGGACAGTTTCTGACCGCCATGGGGCATTTCGCTGACCAGCATGAAGTGCGTATTCACCCAGGTGCAGCCGTACTGCAAGCGGGCAGACAAGCGATGTGCACGACCGACGTCCGAGGTCCAGACCGACGACGCCAGGCCGTAGTCCGAATCGTTGGCCCACCCCAGCACCTGGGCTTCATCGATGAACTTGGTCACTGACACCACAGGCCCGAACACTTCGCGGCGCACGATTTCGTCATCCTGCTGGGCATCCGCCAACACTGTCGGTTCGAAGAAGAACCCATTGCCTTCCACAGACTTGCCACCGGTGACCAGGCGAATATGCGGTTGCGCCACGGCACGCTCGACAAACCCGGCCACACGGTCACGGTGCTGCGCAGTGATCAACGGACCCAGTTCGGTCGACGGATCATCCTGCAACCCATACTTGATACTGCTGACCGCCTCGCCAAGTTTCTCGACGAATTTTTCGTAGATGCCGGCCTGCGCATAGATGCGGCAAGCGGCGGTGCAATCCTGCCCGGCGTTGTAGAAACCGAAGGTGCGAATGCCTTCCACGGCGGCGTCAATATCGGCGTCGTCGAAGATGATCACCGGGGCCTTGCCACCCAGTTCCATGTGCATGCGTTTGACGCTGTCGGCGGTGCTGGAAATGATGTTCGAACCGGTGGCGATCGAGCCGGTCAACGAGACCATGCGCACTTTCGGGTGCGTGACCAATGGGCTGCCAACGGTAGGACCACGGCCGAAGACGAGGTTGAGCACACCGGCCGGGAAGATTTCCGACGCCAGTTCAGCCAGACGCAACGCGGTCAGCGGGGTTTGTTCCGACGGTTTGAGCACCACGGTATTACCGGCGGCGAGGGCCGGGGCGATTTTCCAGGCGACCATCATCAGCGGGTAGTTCCACGGGGCGATGGAGGCGATCACGCCGACCGGGTCGCGGCGGATCATCGAGGTGTGGCCGGGCAAATATTCGCCGCCCGCCGAACCGCTCATGCAACGGCTGGCGCCGGCGAAGAAACGGAACACATCGGCAATCGCCGGGATCTCATCGTTCAGCGCGGCGCTGTAGGGTTTGCCGCAGTTGTCCGATTCCAGTTTGGCCAGCTCTTCGCCGTGGGCTTCGATGACGTCGGCGAGTTTGAGCAGCAGCAGCGAGCGTTCCTTCGGCGTGGTTTGCGACCAGCTTTCGAAGGCGCTGTCGGCGGCACGCACGGCAGCATCGACCTGGGCTTCGCTGGCTTCGTTGATTTCCACTAGCACACGACCGAGGGCCGGGTTGAACACCGGTTGGGCGGGGCCGTCTCCGTCGATCAGTTGGCCGTTGATCAAGAGTTTGGTTTGCATGGCATTGTCCTCTTCGAATCTATTTTTTTCTCTGGAGAAACCGGATCCTGTAGGAGCTGGCTGGCTGGCTTGCTAGCGATCACGGTGTGTCAGCCCACATCTATGTTGAACGTCAGTCAGTAATCGCTAGCAAGCCAGCTCCTACAGGATTGGGTTCGCACACTGGGATCTGTGTTGTTCGTTATTTCCCGCCGCTACCGGCCACGCTCTCACCGCCCCGGGTCAGGTAATAAGCACCGAGAATCGGCAGCATGGTCACCATCATCACCAGCATCGCGACGACGTTGGTCACCGGCACGTCCCGCGGGCGGCTGAGCTGGTTGAGGAGCCACAGCGGCAAGGTGCGTTCATGGCCGGCGGTGAAGGTGGTGACGATGATTTCGTCGAACGACAGCGCGAAGGCGAGCATGCCGCCGGCCAGCAGCGCCGAGCCGAGGTTCGGCAGGACGATGTAGCGGAAGGTCTGCCAGCCGTCGGCGCCGAGGTCCATCGACGCTTCAATCAAACTGTGCGAAGTGCGGCGCAACCGGGCGATCACGTTGTTGTAGACGATCACCACACAGAAGGTCGCGTGGCCGACGATGATGGTGAACATCCCCGGCTCGATCCCCAGCGTCTTGAACGTCGCCAGCAACGCGATCCCGGTGATGATCCCCGGCAAGGCAATTGGCAGGATCAGCATCAGCGAGATGCCTTGCTTGCCGAAGAAGTCCCGCCGGTACAACGCCGCCGACGCGAGGGTGCCGAGGACCATCGCGATCAGTGTCGCGATGGCGGCGATTTCGGCCGACAGCTTGATCGCTTCCAGTACATCGGGCCGCGAAAACGCCACGCTGAACCAATGCAGGGTGAAGCCCTTGGGTGGAAAGCTGAACGCGGCTTCTTCGGTGTTGAAGGCGTAAAGGAAGATGATCAGGATCGGGAAGTGCAAGAACACCAACCCGCCCCAGGCGGCGATTTTTAATCCGATAGAAGCCTGCCCCTGTGATGAAGAGTCAGAGTGCATCGAAGGCCCCCAGTCGTTTGACGATAGTCAGGTAAATGGCGATCAACACAATCGGTACCAACGTGAAGGCCGCCGCCATCGGCATGTTGCCGATGGCCCCCTGCTGCGCATACACCATGCTGCCGACGAAGTAGCCCGGCGGGCCCACCAGTTGCGGCACGATGAAGTCACCCAGGGTCAGCGAAAAAGTGAAGATCGAACCGGCGGCGATGCCTGGAATCGACAGCGGCAGAATCACCTGCATGAAGGTCTGGCGCGGCTTGGCGCCGAGGTCGGCCGAGGCTTGCAGCAGTGACGGCGGCAGGCGTTCCAGCGAGGCCTGGATCGGCAGGATCATGAACGGCAGCCAGATGTAGACGAACACCATGAAACGGCCCAGGTGCGAGGTCGATAAAGTGCTGCCGCCTACGCCGGGAATGCCCAGCACGAATTGCAAAACCGGCTCCAGCCCCAGGTGTTGAACGAACCACTGCGCGACGCCGCCCTTGGCCAGCAGCAAGGTCCAGGCATACGCCTTGACGATGTAACTGGCCCACATCGGCATCATCACCGCGATGTAGAAAAACGCCTTGGTTTTTCCGGTGGTGTAGCGCGCCATGTAGTAGGCAATCGGGAACGCGACGATAGCGCTGGCTAGCGATACGACGACGGCCATGCTCAGCGTGCGCAGGATGATGTCGAAGTTCGACGGCTGGAACAGCGCTGCAAAGTTCGCCAGGGTCAGGTCGGGGGTGACCGCCATGGTGAAATCATCGAACGTGTAGAAGCCTTGCCACAACAGCACCAGTAGCGAGCCGAGATAAATTGCACCGAACCACAGCAGCGGCGGCACCAGCAGCAGCGACAGGTAAAAATTCGGTCGGCGATACAGCAGGTTGGAAAACCTGCGCAGCGGCGAACCGCCGGCCGGGGTTTGAGGGATAGCCACGCTAGTCATCTCACACCCCGCCGACAACGTTGTCGTGCAGCGGGATCATCGCCTCGCGCGCCCAGCGTGCGCTGATGCGTTGTCCGGTCTGGTGCTGGGCGCTGACGTCCAGCCATTGCACGTTGGCCTGGCTGATGTTGAGGGTCTGGCCGTTTTCCAGTTTCAGTTCATAGCGCGTGGCGCTGCCCTGGTACTGAATGTCGTGGAGCAAGCCGCTGACTTCAATCTCATGGCTGGCCAGAGGGCCTTCAGCGAAACGCACGTGTTCCGGGCGAATTGAAAACGGCTGTGGATTGCCGCTCAACTGCTTCGCCAGATCACCGCGAATCACGTTGGAGGTGCCGACGAATTCAGCGACGAATGTGGTGGCCGGTTTCATGTAGAGGTTGCGCGGAGTGTCGACCTGCTCGATGCGTCCTTTGTTGAACACCGCCACGCGGTCGGACATCGACAGCGCTTCGGTCTGGTCGTGGGTGACGAAAATGAAGGTGATGCCGAGTTGGCGTTGCAGCTTCTTCAATTCGCTCTGCATTTGTTCGCGCAGCTTCAGATCGAGGGCGCCCAACGGCTCGTCGAGCAGCAGCACGCGAGGGCGATTGACCAGGGCGCGGGCCAGGGCCACACGCTGGCGCTGGCCGCCGGACAGTTGCACCGGTTTGCGCTCGCCGTAGCCGCCGAGGGCGACCATGTCGAGGGCTTCTTCGGCGCGTTTCTGCCGTTCGGCTTTACCGACGCCTTTGACTTTCAAGCCATAGGCAACGTTGTCGAGCACGTTCATGTGCGGGAACAGCGCGTAATCCTGAAACACCGTGTTGACGTCACGCTCATACGGCGGCAGCCCGGCGGCTTCTTCGCCATGAATTCGGATAGAGCCTGCGCTCGGTTGTTCGAAACCGGCGATCAGGCGCAAACAGGTGGTCTTACCCGAGCCGGAAGGGCCCAGCATGGAAAAGAACTCGCCGTCCTGGATATCGATGGAAACCCGGTCAACGGCCTTCACTTCGCCGAACTGACGGGAAACGTTGGTGAACTGGACTGCAAGCGTCATGGTGCGGTGCTCCAAAAAGGCGAGGGCCGTCACAGCGGCCCTGCCTGGACTTCTGAAAAATCTGGATCAACTTTCTGGCTGGAAAACTTATTGTGGCGAGGGAGCTTGCTCCCGCTGGAGTGCGCAGCACTCCCAAAAGGACTGATGCGGTCTCTCTGATTGACCGCATTGACTGGTTTTGGGGCGGCTTCGCCACCCAGCGGGAGCAAGCTCCCTCGCCACAGGGGACGGTGTGTTATCTGCCGCCCATGATCGCGATGTAGTCCTGGGTCCAGCGGCTATAAGGCACGAACTTGCCGCCTTCAGCCTGCGGGGTTTTCCAGAAGGCGATTTTCTCGAACTGGTCGAAACCGTTGGTCTTGCAACCTTCGGCGCCCAGCAATTCACTGCCGGTACAGGCCGCCGGAACCGCAGGCAGCGAACCAAACCACGCCGCCACATCACCCTGGACTTTCGGTTGCAACGACCAGTCCATCCATTTGTAGGCACAGTTCGGGTGCTTGGCTTCGGCGTGCAACATCGTGGTGTCGGCCCAACCGGTGGCGCCTTCTTTCGGGATGGTCGAGGCGATCGGTTGTTTCTCGTTGATCAGGCCGTTGACCTGATAGGGCCAGGCGCTGGACGCGACCACGCCTTCGTTTTTGAAGTCACTCATTTGCACGGTGGTGTCGTGCCAGTAGCGGTGGATCAACGGCTGCTGGGCGCGCAACAGATCGAGTACCGCCTTGTACTGCGCTTCGGTGAGTTGGTACGGGTCTTTGATGCCCAGTTCCGGCTTGGTGGTCTTCAGGTACAGCGCCGCGTCGGCGATGTAGATCGGGCCGTCGTAGGCCTGCACGCGGCCCTTGTTCGGTTTGCCGTCCGGCAGGTTTTCCGCATCGAACACCACGCCCCAGCTGGTCGGCGCGGTCTTGAATACATTGGTGTTGTACATCAACACGTTCGGGCCCCACTGATACGGGGTGCCGTAGGTCTGTTTGTTAACCACGTACCACGGCGCATCTTTCAGGCGAGGGTCGAGGCTTTTCCAGTTCGGGATCAACGCGGTGTTGATCGGTTGCACACGCTTGCCAACGATCAACCGCAGGGAAGCATCGCCCGACGCGGTCACCAGGTCATAACCACCCTTGGCCATCAGGCTAACCATCTCATCGGAAGTCGCTGCGGTTTTGACGTTCACCTTGCAGCCGGTTTCCTTCTCGAAACCAGTCACCCAGTCGTAGGCCTTGTCGCTTTCGCCACGTTCGATGTAGCCGGGCCACGCCACGATATCCAGCTGACCTTCGCCGGCACCGACCGCTTTCAGCGGTTCGGCGGCCTGGAGACTGGCGCTGGCCAGCAGCGCCGTGGTGATTGCACTGAGCAGTGCGGTCTTGTGCACGAACATGGGGATTCCCTCTTCTTTAATTATGGTCGGGGCAGTTGTGAACGTGGTGAAGCATGCCGTTAGCGGCTTGTTATTAGCGTAGTCAGAGATGCTGTCCGTGGCGCGCCATGATGTGCCGCACCACGCTGTAGTCCTGAAGCGAATCGCTGGATAAGTCTTTGCCATACCCGGACCGTTTAAGGCCGCCGTGGGGCATTTCGCTGACCAGCATGAAATGGCTGTTGATCCAGGTGCAGCCGTACTGCAAGCGCGCCGCAACCTGCATCGCCTTGTCGAGGTTCTGCGTCCAGACCGAGGAGGCGAGGCCGTATTCCGAATCGTTGGCCCAGTCCACGGCTTGTTCGAGCTGATCGAAGCGGGTCACGGTGACCACCGGCCCGAATACTTCGCGCTGGACGATCTCATCGCTCTGTTTGCAACCGGCCAGCAGCGTCGGCTGGTAATAGAAGCCGGCACCGGAATGCACCGCCGCGCCGGTCACCCGTTCGATGTGCGGCTGACCCAGGGCGCGTTCGACAAAACTGGCCACGCGGTCGCGCTGGCGGGTGCTGATCAGTGGGCCGATTTCGTTGTCGGCGTCGCGTTTGCCGGCAAAGCGCAGGCTGCTGACCGCTGCGCCGAGTTCAGCCACCAGGCGGTCGTGAATTCCGGCCTGTGCGTAAATTCGGCAAGCCGCGGTGCAATCCTGCCCAGCGTTGTAATAACCGTAAGTGCGCACGCCTTCGACCACGGCTTGAATGTCGGCATCGTTGCAGACGATCACCGGCGCTTTGCCGCCGAGTTCAAGGTGCGTGCGTTTCAGGGTTTTTGCTGCCGCTTGCAGGATTTTCTGCCCGGTGACGATATCGCCGGTCAGCGACACCATGCGCACTTTGGGATGGCTGACCAAGTGGCTGCCGACGCCTTCACCGCTGCCGCAGACGATGTTGATCACGCCGCGTGGAAGGATCTCGGCCAGCGCAGGCGCCAGGGCCAGAATCGACAGCGGCGTGTGTTCGGACGGTTTGAACACCAGCGTGTTGCCGGCGGCGAGGGCCGGGGCGATTTTCCACGCAGCCATCATGATCGGGTAGTTCCACGGCGCAATCGAGGCGACCACACCAATCGGATCGCGCCGGACCATGCTGGTGTAGCCCGGCAGGTATTCGCCGCTGAGCTGGCCGGTTTGGCAACGCACAGCGCCGGCGAAGAAGCGGAACACATCGACCGTCGCGCTCAAGTCGTCCTGACGGGCCAGGTGCAACGGTTTGCCGCAGTTCAGGGATTCGAGACGGGCGAGGAGGTCAGCCTGTTTTTCGATGGCGTTGGCGATGTCCAGCAACAGGTTCGAGCGTTGCTGCGGTGTGGTCCGCGACCAGCCGGCGAACGCTCGGTGGGCAGCGAGGATGGCGGCTTCGACTTGCTCGGTGCTGGCTTCGGCGATGTGGGTCAGCACTTCCCCGGTGGCCGGGTTGAGGATCGGTTCGACAAAACCCTGGCCCGCGACCAATTCGCCATCGATCAACAACGCGGTGAACAACGGGGTCTGCGCGCCAGCCATTTTTCGGGTTCTCTTTTCTTGTGTGGCCATGGTGCTCCCAGTGACTGGGTCCGGCCGTCTTATTGATAGAGCAAGACTAGTGCGCGGGCCCGAGGTCGACAAATTCTAAATACTGAAGGTGGCGTTCGATTAAATAGATGGCTTGCGCCCGCCGTGGGGTTGTTCGCGGGCAACGGTTAAAAACGGATCCACCAACGCCGGACGCGCGGTGCCACGACGCCAGGCCAGGCCGACGTCGAGGGTTTGGCTCAAGTCGGCAATTGGCCGCGCTTCGATGATGTCGCCCTCCAAGGACCAGGGCCGGTAGGTCATGTCGGGCTGGATCGATACGCCCAGACCTGCGGCCACCAGGCTTCGAACGGCTTCCGTCGACGCGGTTTTCAGGGTGATGCGCGGTTGCAGGCCGGCCCCGCACCACATGCGGTGGGCGTTGCGGTCCATTTCGTCGACGTTGAGCTGAATCAGCGGCTCGCGGGCCACATCGGCGAGGTTGATGCTGTCGTGTTCCAGCAACGGATGCTGGGCCGGCAACCACAACCGATGAGGCGAGTGGGTCAGCACTTCGGTCTGCAAGGCATGGCGGTCTTCGAGGTTGGACAGGATCAATACGCCGACATCGATCTCACCGCTGACCAGCAAATGCTCGATGTATGGGCGTTCGTCCTCCATCACTCGGATCTCGACATTAGGGTAGGCGCGCTGGAAACGGGTGAGCAAATCCGCGAGGTAGTAACCGGCCACCAGGCTGGTCACACCGATGATCAACTGGCCGGCGACCTGGTCGGTGCTGTGTTGCAGGCTGCGTTTGGCGTTGTCCACGGTCGCCAGAATCAGGTGCGCCTGGCGCAGGAATTGATGGCCCTGGTGGGTCAGGCTCATGCCCTTGGCGTGTCGGTTGAACAGGCCGACGCCAATCTCTTCTTCGAGTTGCTGGATCGCCAGGGTCAAGGTCGATTGGGAAATGAACGCGGTTTGCGCGGCGGCGGAGATCGATCCGGTCTCGGCCACGGCGATGAAGTGGCGAATCTGACGCAAGGTCATCATGGTGGATTACCCGGTGGGCGGTTTTTATAGATTCGCCTGAGTGTATATCGCTTTTATCGATGACCCTGTTTTTCCAGGCAACATCCAGAAGCACTCTCGTCCCCGGTTGCCGGGCACTTTCGTTCTAGGCTGGTGGCCTTATGTGTCCGGTTAACCCCTTTCGTGGAGGCGGCAAAATGAATACGCGTGGATTGCTCGATCAACTACTCAAGTCCGGTCAGGACCTGATGCAGAACAAGGCCGGCGGCGCTCAAAACAAAGTGTCCAGCGGTGGATTGGGCGGATTGCTCGGTGGCGGCGGTGGTTCGGGCGGCCTCGGCGGTTTGCTTTCCGGCGCAGGCGGTGGTGCCTTGGCGGCCGGCGCCATGGGTCTGTTGCTCGGCAGCAAAAAGGCCCGCAATGTCGGCGGCAAAGTCGCCATCTACGGTGGCCTCGCGGCACTCGGTGTCATTGCCTACAAGGCTTACGGCAACTGGCAGGCCCAGCAGGGCACGGCGCCGAAGACCGAGCCACAAACACTCGACCGCCTGCCGCCCGCGCAAGCCGAACTGCACAGCCAGGCGATCCTCAAAGCGTTGGTTGCAGCGGCCAAAGCCGATGGCCACGTTGATGAACGCGAGCGTGCATTGATCGAAGGCGAGTTCACCAAGCTCGACAACGATCAGGAGTTGCAGCAGTGGCTGCATGCCGAACTCAGCAAGCCGCTCGACCCGACAGAAGTCGCCCGCGCGGCGAGCACGCCGGAAATGGCTGCCGAGATGTACATCGCCAGTGTGATGCTGGTGGATGAGGAGAGCTTCATGGAGAAGTCCTACCTGGATGAACTGGCACGGCAGTTGAAGCTGGAGCCGGGGTTGAAGGCTGAGCTGGAGAAACAGGTGCGGCAGGCGTCCCTGTAAGGTTCAAGATCGCCTTCGCGGGCACGTCAGATCGCGAAGGCGTCTCAAGCCTCACCACCTCCCGAGGCCAATCTACGGCTCATTTCTTCCAACACGCCCCTGCGACCCGCCACCCGATCCACCGCAAAGCCCTGGCCCAGAGGCCTCCTGCCGTTTTCGCGCACAAGGCCGAGAACTGCCAAACCTTCGTCTTATAGATGAAACACCCTCAGCTATACTTCGCAGCATTTGAACCGCCCCGAGGACTGACTGTGAAGAACTGGACGTTGCGCCAACGCATCTTGGCGAGCTTTGCGGTGATTATTACCATCATGTTGCTGATGGTCGTCGTCTCGTATTCGCGGTTGTTGAAGATTGAAACCAGTGAAGCCAGTGTGCGAGACGACGCACTTCCCGGGGTCTATTACAGCTCGACGATTCGCGGCGCCTGGGTCGACAGCTTTCTCCAGATTCAGGAAATGCTGGGCCTGAAGGAAGGGCAGGGCATCAGTGCCGAAGACGCCGCTGACTTCAAAAGCTACGAAGCGCGTGTGCAGGAAGCGATGAGTAACTATCGCGCCACCGTTAAGACGGATGAAGACAAGGTCGAATTCGCGACCTTCGAAAAACTCCATGAGGAATACGGCAAACTTCTGGCCGCGGTGCTCGACCTGCACAAGCGCAATCAAGAGGCCGATGCCATCAAGTTGTTCAACGAACAACTGACCCCGGCCTGGACTGCGGGACGCACCAAGCTCAATGACATCCTCCGCGAAAACAAAGCGGTGGCCGATCAGGAAATCGCGAACATCGACGATGCCGTGATTACCGCGAAAGTCATCATGGGCATTTCCCTGTTGGTCGCGGTATTGGCTGCCGGCCTCTGCGGTTTGTTGTTGATGCGCGCGATCATGGCGCCGATGAACCGGATTGTGCAGATCCTCGAAATCATGCGTACCGGCGACCTCAGCGGCCGTCTGAATCTGGAACGCAAAGACGAATTCGGTGCCGTGGAAACGGGCTTCAACGACATGATGACCGAACTCACCTCGCTCGTGTCCCAGGCCCAACGCTCTTCCGTCCAGGTCACCACGTCGGTGACCGAGATCGCGGCCACCTCCAAGCAACAACAAGCCACCGCCACCGAAACCGCCGCCACCACCACCGAAATCGGCGCGACGTCCCGCGAAATCGCGGCCACCTCCCGTGATCTGGTGCGCACCATGACCGAAGTCTCCACCGCCGCCGATCAGGCTTCGGTAGCGGCCGGGTCCGGGCAGCAAGGCCTGGCGCGGATGGAGGAGACCATGCACTCGGTAATGGGCGCGGCCGATCTGGTCAACGCCAAACTGGCGATCCTCAACGAGAAGGCCGGCAACATCAATCAGGTGGTGGTGACCATCGTCAAAGTGGCCGACCAGACCAACCTGTTGTCGCTGAACGCGGCTATCGAAGCCGAAAAGGCTGGCGAATACGGTCGCGGGTTTGCCGTGGTCGCCACCGAAGTGCGGCGTCTGGCGGACCAGACTGCCGTCGCCACCTACGACATCGAGCAGATGGTCCGTGAGATCCAGTCGGCGGTATCGGCCGGGGTCATGGGCATGGACAAGTTCTCCGAAGAAGTGCGCCGCGGCATGTCCGAAGTGCAGCAGGTCGGCGAGCAGCTGTCGCAGATCATCCACCAGGTTCAGGCGCTGGCGCCGCGGGTGTTGATGGTCAACGAAGGCATGCAGGCGCAGGCCACCGGCGCCGAACAGATCAACCACGCGCTGGTGCAGTTGGGTGATGCCAGCAGCCAGACCGTCGAGTCCTTGCGCCAGGCCAGTTTTGCCATTGACGAGCTGAGCCAGGTGGCCGTAGGGCTGCGGGGCGGCGTCTCGCGATTCAAAGTCTGATGAGCGAGCTCGCGGCCAAACGCAGCGCGGTGATGCCGGTAAAGCAGGCGTTGTTTCTGCTGTTTCGCATCGGCAACGAGCGTTATGCCTTGCAGGCGCGCGAAGTGGCCGAGGTGCTGCCGCGTCTGCCATTGAAGCCGATTGCCAAGGCGCCGGACTGGGTCGCCGGGGTGTTTGCCTATCGCGGCGCGGTGGTGCCGGTGATTGACCTCAGCGCGCTGACCTTTGGTGAACCGGCGCAATCGCGCACCAGCACCCGGCTGGTGCTGGTGCACTATTGGCCGGATGAGCAGACGCCTTCACAGTTACTCGGGCTGATTCTGGAACAGGCCACCGACACCTTGCGCTGCAATCCGGCGGATTTTAAACCCTATGGCCTGGACAATCGCCAGGCGCCCTACCTGGGGCCGGTTCGTGAAGATGCCCAAGGTTTGCTGCAATGGGTGAGGGTGGCCGATCTGCTCGATGAGCAGGTGCGCGCGCTGCTGTTTCCTTCGCCACCGCTGGACCCTGCATCGCTTGAGGACCGGCCATGAGCAGCGATCAGCGGTTTTTCGATTTCCTCAAGGAACGCATCGGCCTCGACGTAACGTCGGTGGGGCCGGCGATCATCGAGCGTGCGGTGCGCCAGCGCAGCACGGCCTCCAGGGCGCTGACGGCCGATGAGTATTGGCACACGTTGCAAGGTTCGCGGGACGAACAGCAGGCGTTGATCGAAGCGGTGATCGTTCCCGAGACCTGGTTTTTCCGCTACCCGGAGTCCTTCGCCGCCTTGGCGAAACTGGCCAGTAAACGACTGGCTGAGATTAACAACATGCGCGCACTGCGGATCCTCAGCCTGCCGTGTTCGACGGGCGAGGAACCTTACTCTATTGCCATGGCCTTGCTCGATGCCGGACTCAAGCCGCATCAGTTCAAGGTCGAAGGCATGGACGTCAGCCCGCTGTCGGTGGAAAAAGCCAAGCGCGCGCTGTACGGCAAGAATTCGTTTCGTGGCCAGGACATCGAATTTCGCGAGCGGCATTTCACGGCCGAAGAAGACGGCTACCGCCTCAACGAGCGAGTGCTTGAACAGGTGCGTTTGCAGGTCGGCAATCTTCTGGATCCGGCGCTGCTGGCCAGCGAGCCACCTTATGATTTTGTGTTTTGCCGCAACCTGCTGATCTATTTCGATCTGCCCACCCAGCAGCAAGTCTTCGAAGTGCTCAAACGCCTGACCCATGTCGACGGCGTGCTGTTTATCGGCCCGGCCGAAGGCAGCTTGCTCGGTCGTTTCGGCATGCGCTCGATTGGCATCCCGCAATCTTTTGCCTTCAGTCGTCAGAGCGTGCCCGAACCTCTGCCAGTCTTTGTTCCGACACCGCTGCCGGTGCGCCAGCCGGTGCGCAGCGTGACGCCGCCGCCCGTGCGCAATCGTCCGTTCGCAACCCCCACGCCGCCGGCCGTCACGCCAAAAGCTTCGGACGCTGCCGCCTTGCTGGCCAACATCGCGGCCCTCGCCAACGAAGGCAAAAGTGCCGAAGCCCGCGCCGCCTGCGAAGGTTATTTGCGCAATCACGAACCGGTGGCCCAGGTGTTTTATTGGCTGGGTCTGCTCAGCGATGTCGCCGGCCGAGTCCTCGAAGCCCAGGGTTTTTATCGCAAGGCGTTGTACCTCGAGCCGCAACACCCCGACGCGTTGATGCACCTGGCCGCCTTGCTGCAATCCCAGGGCGACACGGCGGGTGCGAAAAGATTGCAGGACCGCGCCGCCCGCAGTGAGCGCACCGCCGACAGTGAGCGTAAACGATGAACGCCTCCGACACCTTGAGCCTCACCCATAAAGATGCCCAGGCCATCGACGACTGCTGGAACCGTATCGGGATCCACGGCGACAAGTCCTGCCCGCTGCTGATCGAGCACATTCATTGCCGTAATTGCGCGGTGTACTCCGCCGCGGCCACGCGCTTGCTCGACCGCTACGCCTTGCAACAGGACGATCGCGAGCAAGTCTCG
This sequence comes from Pseudomonas sp. LBUM1663, assembly GCF_059695905.1. Classification (NCBI taxonomy): domain Bacteria; kingdom Pseudomonadati; phylum Pseudomonadota; class Gammaproteobacteria; order Pseudomonadales; family Pseudomonadaceae; genus Pseudomonas; species Pseudomonas sp. LBUM1663. The sequence goes on from NZ_CP166792.1 coordinate 1,218,031, forward strand.
GTAGCGGTCGAAGTCGACGTGAAAACCCGCTCGCTGCTGATGTTTCGGCTTGGCGAAGAATGGCTGGGCCTGGCCACTCGCAGCTTGGTCGAAGTGGCGCCGCTGCAAGCGATTCATTCATTGCCGCACCAGCGCTCCCGGGCCCTGCTCGGTGTGGCGAATGTGCGCGGTGCTTTAGTGGCGTGCCTGTCTTTGGTGGAACTGCTAGGTCTCGATGGCACCGCCAGCGTGGCGTCAGGCGCGCGCGTGATGCCGAGGATGCTGATCATTGCCGCCCACGGCGGGCCAGTGGTGGTGCCGGTGGACGAAGTGGACGGGATTCACGCCATCGACGAGCGCATTCTCGATGCCGCGTCGCAGTCCGGCACCCAGGCCAGCGCCAGATACACCCGGGGCGTGTTGCAATTCAAGGGTCGCAGCCTGCGTTGGCTGGATGAAGAACAGCTATTGTCCGCCGTGACCCGGAGCCTCACATGACCCCCGAGCAAATGCGCGACGCCTCGTTGCTGGAGCTGTTCAGCCTCGAAGCCGAAGCCCAGACCCAGGTGCTGAGCGCAGGGCTTCTGGCGCTTGAGCGCGATCCGACCCAGGCCGATCACCTCGAATCGTGCATGCGCGCGGCTCACTCGCTCAAAGGCGCGGCGCGGATAGTCGGGGTCGATGCCGGCGTCAGCGTCGCCCATGTGATGGAAGATTGCCTGGTCAGCGCGCAGGAAGGGCGCCTGTACCTGCGGCCCGAGCACATTGACGCGTTGCTGCAAGGCACTGATTTGCTGATGCGCATTGCGACGCCGAGTAACAATCCCGGAGCGGCGGATATCGAGGCCTATGTGGCGGTGATGGCGCGGTTGCTGGATCCGCTGGCGTTGGCCGCACCGATCAGCACGCCGATCGCACCGTTCATCACCGAGGCCGAGCCAGCGCCCGAAGCGCTCGCGCCAACGGTCGAAGCCCTGATTCCGCTCGCCGAACTGCCACCCGCAGAACCCGCGAAAAGGACCCGGCGCACCACCGATACTGGCGAACGGGTGCTGCGTGTCACAGCCGAACGCTTGAACAGCCTGCTCGACCTGTCGAGCAAATCCCTGGTCGAAACCCAGCGACTCAAGCCGCACCTGGCCAAGATGCAACGCCTCAAACGCATGCAGAACAATGGCCTGCGGGCGCTGGAAAACCTCAACGTGCATCTCAAGGAACATGCCTTGAGCCTGGAAGCTCAGGAAGCCCTGAACGATGCCCGGCGGCTGTTGGCGGAATCCCAGCAATTGCTGGTGGAAAAAAACGCTGAGCTGGATGAGTTTGCCTGGCAGGCCAGTCAACGGGCGCAGGTGTTGTACGACACCGCGCTGGCCTGTCGCATGCGGCCGTTTGCCGACGTGTTGAGCGGGCAAGTGCGCATGGTCCGCGACCTCGGTCGCAGCCTCGGTAAACAGGTGCGGCTGGAGATTGAGGGCGAGAAAACCCAGGTCGATCGCGACGTCCTGGAAAAGCTCGAAGCGCCGCTGACGCACTTGTTGCGCAACGCCGTCGATCACGGCATCGAGTCCCCCGAGCAACGCTTGCTGGCCGGCAAGCCTGAAGAAGGGCTGATTCGCCTGCGCGCCTCTCATCAAGCCGGTCTGCTAGTGCTGGAGTTGAGCGATGACGGTCACGGCGTCGATCTGGAAAAGGTCCGCCGCAGCATCATCGCGCGGCAGCTATCCCCCGCTGAAACCGCTGCCCGGTTGAGCGAAGAGGAGTTGCTGACCTTCTTGTTCCTGCCGGGTTTTAGCCTGCGCGACACGGTTACCGAAGTGTCCGGGCGCGGCGTCGGCCTGGACGCGGTTCAGCACATGGTCCGTCAGTTGCGCGGCGCGGTGGTGCTGGAGCAGACGGCAGGCGAGGGCAGCCGCTTTCACCTCGAAGTGCCGCTGACACTGTCGGTGGTGCGCAGTCTGGTGGTGGAAGTCGGAGACGAGGCGTATGCGTTTCCGCTGGCGCACATCGAGCGCATGTGCGATCTGGAGCCGGCGGACATCGTCCAGATCGAAGGGCGTCAGCACTTCTGGCACGAAGGTCGGCATGTCGGGCTGGTCGCCGCCAGTCAGCTGTTGCAGCGTCCGGCGAGTGCGAGCAGTCAGCAAACCCTGAAAGTCGTGGTGATCCGCGAGCGCGAGGCGATTTACGGCGTGGCGGTCGAGCGCTTTATCGGCGAGCGGACGCTGGTCGTTTTGCCGCTGGACGAGCGCCTGGGCAAGGTGCAGGACATTTCCGCCGGGGCCTTGCTCGATGACGGGTCGGTGGTGCTGATCGTCGACGTCGAAGACATGCTGCGCTCGGTGGACAAACTGCTCAATACCGGGCGTCTGGAGCGGATTGCCCGTCAGGGCAGCCAGGCGGTTGAAGCGACCCGTAAACGGATTCTGGTGGTCGACGATTCGTTGACCGTTCGCGAGTTGCAACGCAAGTTGCTGCTCAATCGCGGCTACGACGTGGCCGTGGCGGTCGATGGTATGGATGGCTGGAACGCCCTGCGTTCGGAGGATTTCGATCTGCTGATCACCGACATTGATATGCCGCGCATGGACGGCATCGAACTGGTGTCTTTACTGCGCCAGGACAATCGCCTGCAATCGCTGCCGGTTATGGTGGTTTCCTATAAAGATCGCGAAGAAGACCGTCGTCGTGGACTGGACGCCGGAGCCGACTATTATCTAGCCAAAGCCAGTTTTCATGACGACGCCCTGCTTGATGCAGTGGTTGAGCTCATCGGAGGAGCGCGGGCATGAAAATAGCGATCGTCAACGACATGCCGATGGCGGTGGAGGCCCTGCGCCGCGCCTTGGCATTCGAACCGGCGCATGAAGTGGTCTGGGTCGCCGCCAATGGCGCCGAGGCGGTGCAACGTTGCGCCGAACTCACCCCGGATCTGATCCTGATGGACCTGATCATGCCGGTGATGGACGGCGTCGAGGCCACCCGTCGGATCATGGCCGAGACCCCGTGCGCCATCGTCATCGTCACGGTCGACCGTCAGCAGAACGTGCACCGGGTGTTCGAGGCCATGGGCCACGGCGCGCTGGACGTGGTCGATACCCCGGCCATCGGTGCCGGCAATGCCCAGGAGGCCGCGGCGCCGTTGTTGCGCAAGATCATGAACATTGGCTGGCTGATTGGTGACAAGGGCAATAGCGAGCGATCGGCCCCCAGCCCGCTGCGCAGTTCGGCCTCGCGCCAGCGGTTGATTGCGATTGGCTCGTCGGCCGGCGGGCCGGCAGCGCTGGAAGTCCTGCTGAAAGGGCTGCCACGGGATTTTTCGGCCGCGATCGTGCTGGTGCAGCATGTTGACCAGGTGTTCGCCGCCGGCATGGCCGAGTGGCTCAGCAGCGCCAGCGGCCTGAAGGTGCGTCTGGCTCAGGAAGGCGAGCCTCCTTTGGCAGGCACAGTGTTGCTGGCGGGCACCAACCACCACATACGCCTGTTGAAAAACGGCACGCTGGCCTACACCGCCGAACCGGTCAACGAGATCTATCGGCCCTCGATCGATGTATTTTTCGAGAGCGTGGCCAGTTACTGGAACGGTGATGCGGTGGGGGTTCTGCTCACCGGCATGGGGCGCGACGGCGCGCAGGGGCTTAAACTCATGCGCCAACAGGGCTACCTGACCATCGCTCAGGACCAACAAAGCAGTGCTGTTTACGGAATGCCGAAAGCGGCAGCGGCCATCGACGCCGCCGTGGAAGTTCGCCCACTGGACAAGATAGCGCCACGATTGCTGGAGATTTTCCCAAAATGAAGACTTTTCACAGCAATCCTGGCCCAGGCAGCATTCAGGTGACCGCACATGACTGACTTACAGCTCGACGACTTCAAGACCGACGAAAACGCCGCCATGGTGTTGTTGGTGGACGATCAGGCGATGATCGGCGAGGCGGTACGCCGCGGGTTGTCGAACGAAGACAATATTGACTTCCACTTCTGCGCCGACCCACACCAGGCCATTGCGCAGGCGATCCGCATCAAGCCGACGGTGATCCTGCAGGACCTGGTGATGCCCGGGCTGGACGGCCTGAGCCTGGTGCGTGAATACCGCAACCATCCGGCGACCAAGAACATCCCGATCATTGTCCTCTCGACCAAGGAAGACCCGCTGATCAAGAGCGCGGCGTTCGCGGCCGGGGCTAATGATTACCTGGTCAAGCTGCCGGACAACATCGAACTGGTGGCGCGCATTCGCTATCACTCGCGGTCCTACATGACGATGTTGCAGCGCGATGCGGCCTACCGTGCGTTGCGGGTCAGCCAGCAGCAGTTGCTCGACACCAACCTGGTGTTGCAGCGGTTGATGAACTCCGACGGCTTGACCGGGCTGTCGAACCGCCGGCACTTCGACGAATACCTGGAGCTGGAATGGCGCCGTTCCCTGCGTGATCAGAGCCAGCTGTCGCTGCTGATGATCGATGTCGACTACTTCAAGTCCTACAACGACAGCTTTGGCCACCTCGAAGGCGATGAAGCCCTGCGCAAAGTCGCGACCGCGATCCGCGATGCCAGCGCCCGACCGTCGGACCTGCCCGCCCGTTACGGGGGGGAAGAGTTTGTCCTGGTGCTACCCAACACCACGCCGGGCGGCGCGCGGCTGGTGGCGGAAAAACTCCGTCTCACCGTGGAAGCGCTGAAGATTCCGCACATTTTCCCCAGCGAAGGCTCTAGCCTGACCATCAGCATCGGCCTGTCGACCATGATTCCGCAGCCGGGCAGTGACTGCCGGCAATTGATCTTGGCGGCGGACAAGGGGCTGTACCTGGCGAAGAACAATGGGCGCAATCAGGTGGGGATCGAATAACGTCATTCGGCGCCCTGTAGCAGCTGCCGAGCAGCGCGAGGCTGCGTTCGAGGACGGAGTCCTCGCCAATCCTGCCTACACGGTTTGCCTGAATGACCGCGTTGTCCGTGTTTACGACGGCTTCGCCGCCGAACGCAGCCTCGCGCTGCTCGACAGCTGCTACAAGTGTCTGCCAGCTCAGGTCCAAAACCATTCGCCCCTAAAGCCGCCGGGCGGGCTGCCGTGACAGCTTGATTACGTTATACTCGCCGGCTTTCAAAAGTTCGCCAACGAGTGCTGCCCGCCATGGAAATCAACCCGATCCTTAACAGTATCAAGGACCTGTCCGAGCGCTCCGAAACTATTCGGGGGTATCTTTGACTACGATCAAAAGCATGAGCGTCTGACTGAAGTCAATCGCGAGCTTGAAGATCCGTCTGTCTGGAACAACCCGTCTTACGCTCAGGAACTGGGCCGCGAGCGGTCGCTGCTGGCTCAGATCGTCGAAACCCTCGACGAAATGCACAGCGGTCTGGCCGACGCCAAAGATTTGCTGCTGATGTCCGCCGAAGAAGAAGACCAGGCCGCCGTCGATGACGTCGCTGCCGAAGTCGAGCGCCTGCGCGAGTCGCTGGAAAAACTCGAATTCCGTCGCATGTTCAGCGGTGAGATGGACGCCAACAACGCCTACCTGGACATCCAGGCCGGCTCCGGTGGCACCGAGGCCCAGGACTGGGCCAACATCCTGCTGCGCATGTACCTGCGCTGGGCTGACAAACGCGGTTTCGACGCGACCATCATGGAACTGTCGGCCGGTGAAGTCGCCGGGATCAAGGGCGCCACGGTCCACATCAAGGGCGAATACGCCTTTGGCTGGTTGCGTACCGAAATCGGCGTGCACCGTCTGGTGCGCAAGAGCCCGTTCGACTCCGGCAACCGTCGCCACACCTCGTTCTCGGCCGTGTTCGTGTCGCCGGAAATCGATGACAACATCGAAATTGACATCAACCCGTCGGACCTGCGCATCGACACCTACCGCTCCTCGGGTGCCGGTGGTCAGCACGTAAACACCACTGACTCGGCCGTGCGTATTACCCACGTACCGACCAACACCGTGGTCAGCTGCCAGAACGAACGCTCCCAGCACGCCAACAAAGACACCGCGATGAAAATGTTGCGGGCGCGCTTGTACGAGCAGGAAGTGCAGAAACGCAACGCCGCCTCCCAGGCCCTGGAAGACACCAAGTCGGACATTGGCTGGGGTCACCAGATTCGCTCTTACGTGCTCGACGCGTCGCGAATCAAGGATTTGCGCACTAACATCGAACGCAGTGACTGCGACAAGGTGCTCGACGGCGATATCGACGAATACCTGGTGGCAAGCCTGAAACAAGGGCTGTAAACCGTCAGTCAAGACCTTAAGTCCCCTGCCTTCGGTGGGGGCAACGAACCTGTGATGGAATTTTTAAAGACATGAGCGACCTACAACTCGACCAGGCCCTGCAACAGGAAGAAAACTCCCTGATCGCCCTGCGCAAGGAAAAGCTTGCTGCCGAGCGCGCCAAGGGCAATGCCTTCCCCAACGACTTCCGCCGCGACAACTACTGCGAAGACTTGCAGAAACAGTACGCGGACAAGACCAAGGAAGAGCTGGCAGAGGCTGCGATCCCGGTCAAGGTTGCCGGTCGCATCATGCTCAACCGTGGCTCGTTCATGGTGATCCAGGACATGACCGGGCGCATCCAGGTCTACGTCAACCGTAAGACCCTGTCCGAAGACACCCTGGCCGCGGTGAAAACCTGGGACATGGGCGACATCATTGCAGCCGTTGGCACCCTGGCCCGTTCCGGCAAGGGCGACCTGTACGTTGAAATGACCGAAGTGCGCCTACTGACCAAGTCGCTGCGCCCGCTGCCGGACAAGCACCACGGCCTGACCGACACCGAACAGCGCTACCGTCAGCGTTACGTTGACCTGATCGTCAACGAAGAGGTACGCCAGACTTTCCGCGTGCGTTCGCAAGTGATTGCGCACATCCGCAGCTTCCTGATGAAGCGCGACTTCCTCGAAGTCGAAACGCCGATGCTGCAAACCATCCCGGGCGGCGCGGCGGCCAAGCCATTCGAGACGCACCACAACGCGCTGGACATGGAAATGTTCCTGCGTATCGCGCCTGAGCTGTACTTGAAGCGCCTGGTGGTTGGCGGCTTCGAGAAAGTGTTCGAGATCAACCGCAACTTCCGTAACGAAGGGGTTTCGACTCGTCACAACCCTGAATTCACCATGTTGGAGTTCTACCAGGCGTACGCCGACTACGAAGACAACATGGACCTGACCGAAGAACTGTTCCGCGAACTGGCGCAGCTGGTTCTGGGCAGCACCGACGTGCCCTACGGCGACAAGGTGTTCCACTTTGGCGAACCGTTCGTGCGTCTGTCGGTGTTCGACTCGATCCTCAAGTACAACCCTGAGCTGACCGCTGACGATCTGACCGACATCGAGAAGGCTCGCGCCATCGCCAAGAAGGCCGGCGCGAAGGTGCTGGGCTTCGAAGGTCTGGGCAAGTTGCAGGTGATGATTTTCGAAGAGCTGGTCGAGCACAAGCTGGAACAGCCGCACTTCATTACCCAGTACCCGTTCGAAGTGTCGCCGCTGGCCCGTCGCAATGATGACAACCCGAACGTCACCGACCGTTTCGAACTGTTCATCGGTGGCCGCGAAATCGCCAACGCCTATTCCGAGTTGAACGACGCGGAAGACCAGGCCGAGCGCTTCATGGCTCAGGTGGCTGACAAGGACGCGGGCGACGACGAAGCCATGCACTACGACGCCGACTTCGTTCGCGCGCTGGAGTACGGCATGCCGCCAACAGCCGGTGAAGGCATCGGTATCGACCGTCTGGTGATGTTGTTGACCAACTCACCGTCGATCCGCGACGTGATCCTGTTCCCGCACATGCGGCCGCAAGCGTAAGTGTTTCAATTAAAAAGCCGCCTATAACAGGCGGCTTTTTATTGCCTGTCTGGTACAAACGTATCAAATGGTTACTTTTGAAATAAGAGAGGAAGACCTGTCGTGAACCGTGCAATGGCTCAAGAAGGTGCAGCGGGCGTCGCCACTGCGGTCGCTGAAAGCGTTCAGTACCAGGGCCGCAAGGCCAGCCGACAGGGCAGCGAGCAGCGTCGACAGGACATTCTCGATGCAGCGATGCGCATTGTCGTGCGCGATGGCGTGCGGGCCGTGCGTCACCGAGCGGTAGCGGCCGAGGCCGGTGTGCCGCTGTCGGCCACCACGTACTACTTCAAGGATATCGATGACTTGCTCACCGATACCTTCGCCCAATACGTGGAACGCAGCGCCGCCTTCATGGCCAAGTTGTGGGTCAATAACGAGGGCCTGCTGCGCGAGATGGTGGTCAGCGGCGACGGCAGCCCCGAGTCGCGCTCGCAACTGGCGGACGACATTGCGCGGTTGATGTCGGACTACGTTCACCGGCAACTGATCAACCGCCGCGAGCACTTGATGGCCGAACAGGCGTTCCGCCAGGAAGCGCTGCTGAACCCGCGTTTGGCGCTGTTGGTACGCTCACATCAGCAAATTCTGCTTCAGGGCACGTGCCAGCTTTTCCAGGTATTGGGTTCGCGCGAACCGCAACAAGATGCCAAAGTGTTGACGGCGATTATCGGACGGATGGAATATCAGGGCCTGCTCAACGACGCCGAGCCTGTCGCCGAAGCCGAAATGCTCGGCATCCTGACCCGCTACATGCATTTGGTATTGGCGTCGGTGTAACCAGAACACTCAACCCTGTGGGAGCGAGCCTGCTCGCGATTACGGTTTAACATTCGACATCCATGTCGTCTGACACACCGCTATCGCGAGCAGGCTCGCTCCCACAGGGGGCCGGTGGTCACTTGAGGTCTGCTTGTGTTCATAGGGAGTGTTGAATGAAAGCCTGGCGTGTCGTTGTGATCGCCTTGTCGTTCCTGCTGCTCAGTGGCTGTCTGGTGACCTTCAGGGATCCACTGCCCGCCAGCGACCCCGCGCCCAAAGGTCTGCTCGGCAAATGGACCAGCACCAACGCCTGGGGCGAGCCGATGAATCTGGAGCTGACCCGTCTGAGCGACAATCGCTACCAGGCGGTCAGCTACTTCAAGGCCAAACCCAAAGAGCGCGAGGCCTACCCCTTTACGGTGTCACGCCATGGCAGCCGCTGGTACCTGTCGGCGAAAGTGCCGGCGCAGTTCGGCGGGCATTTCATCATTGCCGGGTTTGAACTCACCGATAAGCACGAGTTGGTGGTCTACAACCTCGATCTTGAGCAGATCAATCAAGCCCTCGGACAAGAAGCCCTGAGCGGTGAAGGCTTCCAGACCGATGATGGCGACGGCGTCTTGATCAACAACAGCATGGACCAAGTCTTTGCTTACCTCGATGATCCGGCCAATTCCGATGTCTTCGTTGAGGCGGTGCGCTATCAGCGCCTGGCCAAAGCTAAAGTTAAATAAAGCCAGCACCTAACGGTTTTTCTACAGGAGTTTCGGGTGGACGATTACCAGCAGACGATACGCATTTTGTCCGATCGCATTGTGCTGGCGCAGACGCCGATTCGCGTCCTCGATGCGGTCAAGTGGGACGACAGCATCCGCAAGGGTTTCCTCAAGGCCAAGGGCAAGGAAATGCCGGCCGTGGACCGCGACTATTACCTCAATCGGCCGCTGTCGTTCGATTCCAGCAAAGTGAAGCTGGAATTCCAGAACATCGAGCGTGACATCACCCGTCAGCTCGGTCAGTTCAACCCGGTCGGTCAGATCATGCGGCGCATGTGCAAGGAATACCGGATGGTCGTGCGCATGCTCGAAGCGCGCGGCACCGAAGATTTCGGGCTGATTTCCCAGGAGTTGTACGGCGCTGCGTCCGACGCGTTCCATGCCGGTGACCCGACCCTGTCCGACCTGGGCCTGATGCTCTCCGATTACCTGAATAACATTGATGGCCGGGGTGACCTGAAGGACGAGCCGAAAATCCTCACCGCCAAGGATGCCGTGCATTTACTGCAAACCCGGCTGAGCAAAGTATTTGGCGAGGCTGAAGAAACCATTCGCGTGTTCGAGTCCGACGGCATTGTCGCCGATGCGGCGGCCGGCGCTGACTACATCAAGATTCGCACCGACGCGATGTTCAACGAACGTGACGTGCGCGCCCTCGAAGTTCATGAAGGGCTGGTCCACGTTGGCACCACGCTCAACGGGCTGAACCAGCCGATCTGCACCTTCCTGTCTAAAGGCCCGCCGTCGTCGACCGTGACTCAGGAAGGGCTGGCGATCCTGATGGAAATCATCACCTTCGCGTCCTACCCGAGCCGCTTGCGCAAACTGACCAACCGCACCCGGGCCATTCACATGGTGGAGGAGGGCGCGGACTTCTTGCAGGTCTTCGAGTTCTTCCGCGAGCAAGGTTTTGAAATGGCTGAAAGCTACGGCAACGCCAGTCGGGTGTTCCGTGGTTCGATACCGACCGGTCTGCCATTTACCAAAGACTTGTCCTACCTCAAGGGCTTTATCATGGTTTACAACTACATTCAGTTGGCCGTGCGTAAAGGCAAGCTAGAGCAGATTCCGCTGCTGTTTTGCGGCAAGACCACGCTGGAAGACATGCGCACCTTGCGTCAGTTGGTGGACGAAGGGCTGGTGGTGCCGCCGAAGTATTTGCCGGATCAGTTCCGCGACCTTAACGCATTGTCGGCATGGATGTGCTTCTCCAACTTCCTCAACCACCTGAGCCTGGACCGGATTGAAGCGGATTACTCCAACATCTTATAAGGCAGGCAAGGTCCCTGTGGGAGCGGGCTTGCCCGCGATTGCGGTTTAACATTCAACATTGATGTCGCCTGACACACCGCTATCGCGGGCAAGCCCGCTCCCACAGGTTTATTGTTTCTCCACCAGACCCTGTTCCAACCCATTTTCGCGAGGTTTCACCGGATGAGAATCCTCGGCATCCTTTGCCTTCTCCTGACCTTGAACGGTTGCAGCTCCCTGCTGTTCTACCCCGAACCCGGCCAGCTGTTCACTCCGGAAAAAGCCAAACTCGAATACCGCGAAGTGACCCTGACCACCGCCGATGGCCTCAGGCTGAACGCCTGGTGGCTGCCGGCGAAAAAAGGTGTCGAGGTCAAAGGCACCGTCCTGCATCTGCACGGCAACGGCGGCAATCTGCCGATGCATCTGGGCGGCAGTTGGTGGTTGCCAGAAGAAGGTTATCAAGTGCTGCTGATCGACTATCGCGGTTACGGGTTGTCCGAAGGCGAACCGAGTTTGCCGGCGATCTATCAGGACATCGACGCCGCGTTCAAGTGGCTCGATCAGGCGCCGGAAGTCAAAGGTAAACCGCTGATCCTGCTCGGCCAGAGCCTTGGCGGTTCAATGGCCGTGCATTACCTGGTCCAACATCCCGAACGGCAGAAACAACTCAAGGCTTTTGTCCTCGACGGCGTGCCCGCCAGTTATCGCAGCATCGGACAGTTTGCCCTGAGCAATTCCTGGCTGACCTGGGCGTTCCAAGTGCCGCTTTCGTGGTTGGTGCCGGACGGCGACAGCGCGATCAACTCAATGGCGCAGCTCAACGGCGTGCCGAAACTGATCTACCACAGCATCGACGATCCGATCGTGCCCCTTTCCAACGGCATCCGTCTGTATCAAGCTGCGCCGCCGCCGCGAGTGCTGCAATTGACCCGTGGTGGGCATGTGCAGACGTTCGCCGACCCGGTCTGGCGCAAGGTCATGCTGCGTTATCTCGATGACCCGCAGCATTTCAACGGCCTGCGTCGGTTGGGTGAAATCCCCAATTACCCGGCACCCCCGAATTCAGAAGATGAACCCTCAGAGAGTCCGCAATGAGTGAAGAACGTAACGCCATCCCGCTGATCATCACCGGTATCTGCAGCATCCTCGGCACAGTGGGTGCCCTGTGGTACTACGGCTACCTGCACTTCGCCAAACCCGAAGATGCGCTGCTGCTCAGCGACTTCACCATGATCAAGACCGTGCCGGGAGAGGACTACAAAGTTTCCCTGGAGCCTGCCTCGCAAGTGGCCCAGTGCATCGATGGCGTGCTGGTGATGTTCGACACCGAACAGAAAGGCCTGACGGGCGTCTTGGTCAACAACAAGAAAAAAGCCGTGCGCTGCATGGGCGAAGAGACTCCGCAGAAGCTGGAGCAGTAACAAACCCGGAATTCACCAACAATCCCCTGTGGGAGCGAGCCTGCTCGCGATAGCGGTGTGTCAGACAATAGAAGTGTTGAATGCTGAACCGCTATCGCGAGCAGGCTCGCTCCCACAGGGTTGAGTGATCGCTGAAAAACAAAAGCCCCGCCTGATCGACTCAGGCGGGGCTTTTGTGTTTCAGCGAGTGAAGCTTAGTTCGAGCTGATCGCCGAACGCGGAATCACCGGCTGGTTGTCGTTGGAAATGGTCACTTCCACACGACGGTTCATCGCACGACCCGAGTTGCTGGTGTTTTCAGCAACCGGGTATTCCTTGCCATAACCCTGCGAAACGATGCGTGCTGGATCAACGCCCATCTTCACCAGCGCCATGCGCACGGAACCGGCACGACGCTCGGACAGCGACTGGTTATGCGAAGCCGTACCGGTGCTGTCGGTGTAGCCTTCGACGATCACCTTGCGGTCCGGGTTTTCCTGAAGGAACTGCGCCAGTTTGTTGATGTTCACCAGACCGCTGGATTTCAGGTCAGCACGGTCGGTGGCGAACAGCACGTCACCGAAGGTCACCAGCGTACCGCGATCGGTCTGCTTGGCGTTGAGGCTGTCCTGCAACTGCTTGATCTGCTGATCGCGAGCATCGAGGCGCGCCTGGGCACGTTGCGCGGCAGCGTTTTTCAGATTGGCTTCAGCGGTGCGCAGGGCGATGGTCTGCTTCGCTACTTCAACACGCTGATTGGTCAGATAGGCCAGTTGATCGACCTCGTTCTGATCTTTCTTGTCCAGATAAGCCTTGTCGGCCTTGTCCAGGTAATCGCTGGCGTCTTTAGTTTCAAGTGCCGCCACTTTGCTGGCTTGCGGGTTGGCTTGCAGGCCGCTGTAGTTGGTGCGGGCCTGTTCCAGGTTCGCGTTAGGCGGGGTGGAGCAGGCAGCCAGTGCAACGCTTGCGGCCAGGAGAGCGGGGATCATCAATTGTTTACGCATAATAATTCGTCCTTTCTATCGATAAGAGCTTCAGAGGTCTGGATGCGCGCTTACTGCACGGTGCGCTGGCTTTCCTGACGCAGTTCCTGAACCCCTTTCTGAGAGTCCTTCACAGCTTGTTCGGCTTTCATCGCCTGGGCTTTGCGTTCGGCTACGCGAGCGTCCCACTCAGCCTGCTCGGCCAGCACTTTGGCCTCGGCATACTTTTTGTCGTGCATGGCGATTTCGGCTTGTTTGAGTTTGTCCTGTGCGGACTTCATTTCCACGGCGGCGAACTCGGTGCCGCCGGCGCTGACGGCGCCATTCACGGCCGATTGGGTCACCGCGAATTGCTCGGTTGGCGGATTGCCGGCACAACCGGCCAGTACGAAGCTGCTGCCGATTGCCAGGGCAGCCAGTTTCAAACCGCGCAGGTGATTGAACGAGGTCTTGGCAGTGCTGATCTTCATGGTCTTCAACTCCATTGGTATAACTCCTGAAAAACTTAAAATCCATGCTGGGCAAGGAGCCGTAACCGTCAATTTGCGGGGTGTTTTGAAACGGCCGTCCCAGGCGTGGTTAATGGCTGTGACCCGAGGGCTTTTTCAAAAGTTCAGAGAAGATGGCCTATCGCCCGAAAATACTTTGACCGAACGGACAAGGCTCTAAATCGGGAACTTTGGCGATGTGCAGCGGTATGCCCGACCTTTTCAAGGCTCGGGAACACGCCACTATCGAAGGGGTGCGCAGGCTAAATGTGGGAGCGAGCCTGCTCGCGATAGCGGTGTATCAGCTAACAGAAATGTTGAATGTTCAACCGCATTCGCGAGCAGGCTCGCTCCCACAGGGTTCGGCGGGGGAATCAGTGTTTCTGCTTATCGTCACCCGATGACAAATCGTGCAAGTGACGACGGGACAATGCGAGAAAACGCGGGGTCGGGCCGACGTCTTCGTACAGCGGATCACCTTCTTCATCGGTGGCGACCACGGTCGATCCTTTCACGTAGGGGAAGCTCTTTTCGAGCTCTTCCAGCGCCGCGCCGATCAGTTCGCCAAGCAGCTCTTCGGGTTGGCGTTTGGGGTACATCTCGGTAATCGCCGCTAGTCGTGCGGCCGCTTCCATGTCCAGATGAATCCTGTAACCGGTGTCGGTCAGGCGACCCTTGGCGTTTTCTTCCCAATGCAGGGCAAGTTCGCGGATTTTCATAAAAACCTCATTTCGCTCCTGCTCGTGGCAGGCGTGTGAGTGTCCGCCAGTGGCCGGCGGCAAGCCGTTGTACGGCTTACTCTTCAGACTAGCTCGAACCCATAAGGTTTACCGTCCCTTCGTCGTCTGCTTGTAAGAAGCGCTTTAGAGCGGCACTCTCTGTGGTCAGAGCATGGCATTCATAGACACCCGGATTTTCGCTGGAGAACTGCTGATGACCGATATTGATGCACGCTTGCGCGAGGACGTTCACCTATTGGGTGAGCTGTTGGGCAATACCATTCGTGAACAGTACGGGGACGGTTTTCTCGACAAGATCGAGCAGATCCGCAAGGGCGCCAAGGCTGACCGTCGCGGTTCGATGGATGCCGAGCTGAGCGCCAGCCTCAACCAATTGAGCGAAGAAGAGTTGCTGCCGGTGGCGCGGGCGTTCAACCAGTTTCTCAACCTGGCCAATATCGCCGAGCAGTATCAGTTGATTCACCGCCGCGAAGAGTCGCAACCGGCGCCGTTCGAAGCACGGGTGCTGCCGGAACTGCTCGCGCGCCTGCGTGCTGAAGGCCACAGCGCCGAATCCCTGGCCCGGCAACTGGGACGGCTGGAGATCGAACTGGTCCTCACCGCGCACCCGACCGAAGTGGCGCGCCGCACGCTGATCCAGAAATACGACGCCATCGCCGCGCAACTGGCCGCCCAGGACCATCGCGACCTGACCACAGCCGAACGCGAGCAGATCCAGGCGAAGTTGCAGCGTCTGATCGCCGAAGCCTGGCACACCGAAGAAATTCGCCGCACCCGGCCGACGCCCGTCGACGAAGCCAAATGGGGCTTTGCGGTGATCGAGCATTCGCTGTGGCAGGCGATTCCGAATTACATGCGCAAGGCCGATAAAGCCCTGCACGCCGCCACCGGCTTGCATTTACCGCTGGAAGGCGCGCCGATTCGCTTTGCCTCGTGGATGGGCGGCGACCGTGACGGCAACCCGAATGTGACGGCTGCCGTGACCCGTGAAGTGTTGCTGCTGGCGCGATGGATGGCCGCTGATTTGTACGTGCGCGACGTCGATCACCTCGCCGCTGAACTGTCGATGCAACAGGCCAGCGATGCGTTGAAAGCCAAGGCCGGGGACAGCGCCGAACCTTATCGCGCGGTGCTTAAACAGTTGCGTGAACGTCTGCGTGCAACGCGTAACTGGGCACATGCCTCTTTGACGGCCACCACCCCGGCAACCGCCGACGTGTTGCACAACAACCGCGACCTGCTGGATCCGCTGGAGTTGTGTTACCACTCCTTGCACGAGTGCGGCATGGGCGTGATCGCGGACGGTCCGTTGCTCGATTGCCTGCGCAGGGCGGTGACGTTCGGGCTGTTCCTGGTACGGCTCGATGTGCGTCAGGACTCGTCGCGGCATACCGCGGCCATGACTGAAATCACCGATTACCTGGGGCTGGGTCGCTACGAAGACTGGAGTGAGGAAGAGCGCATCGCCTTCCTGGTCCGTGAACAGAACAACCGCCGGCCGTTGCTGCCGGCGTACTTCAAACCGTCGGCCGACACCGCCGAAGTGCTGGCGACGTGCCGGGAAATTGCCGCCGCCCCGGGGGCTTCGCTCGGCTCGTATGTAATCTCCATGGCCGGCGCCGCTTCCGACGTGCTCGCCGTGCAACTGCTGCTCAAAGAGTCCGGCGTGTTGCGGCCAATGCGCGTGGTGCCGCTGTTCGAAACCCTCGCCGACCTCGACAACGCCGGCCCGGTGATAGAAAAGCTGTTGCTGCTGCCGGGCTATCGCTCGCGCCTGCAGGGGCCGCAGGAAGTGATGATCGGCTATTCCGACTCGGCCAAGGACGCTGGCACCACCGCCGCGGCTTGGGCTCAATACCGGGCGCAGGAGCGCTTGGTCGATATCTGCCGCGAGCAGCAAGTCGAGCTGCTGTTGTTCCACGGTCGCGGCGGCACCGTGGGGCGCGGCGGCGGTCCGGCACACGCGGCGATTCTGTCGCAGCCACCGGGTTCGGTGGCAGGGCGTTTCCGCACCACCGAGCAGGGGGAAATGATTCGTTTCAAATTCGGCCTACCAGACATCGCCGAGCAAAACCTCAATCTGTACCTGGCGGCCGTGCTGGAAGCGACCTTGCTGCCGCCGCCGCCACCGGAACCGGCCTGGCGCCACCTGATGGACGAATTGGCTGCCGATGGGGTCAAGGCTTACCGCGCTGTGGTGCGGGAAAATCCGCAGTTCGTCGAGTATTTCCGCCAATCCACCCCGGAGCAGGAGTTGGGCCGTTTGCCGTTGGGCAGCCGCCCGGCCAAGCGCCGCGCCGGCGGGATCGAAAGCCTGCGCGCCATTCCATGGATCTTCGGCTGGACCCAGACGCGCCTGATGTTGCCAGCCTGGCTCGGCTGGGAAGCGGCGCTGAGCAAGGCGCTGGAGCGTGGTGAAGGCGAGCTGTTGGGGCAGATGCGCGAACAGTGGCCGTTCTTCCGCACGCGCATCGATATGCTGGAAATGGTCCTGGCCAAAGCCGATGCTGACATCGCCCGATCCTACGATGAGCGCTTGGTCGAGCCGGATTTGCTCCCTTTGGGTGCGCATTTACGCGACCTATTGTCGCAGGCCTGCGCCGTGGTCCTTGGGCTGACCGGTCAGTCTCAGCTCCTGGCACATAGCCCAGACACCCTCGAATTCATCCGCTTGCGCAACACCTATCTCGACCCGCTTCATCTATTGCAGGCCGAACTGTTAGCCCGTTCGCGGCAACAGGAAGTGGCGCAGGGCAGCCCGGTAGAACAGGCGCTGCTGGTGTCTGTGGCGGGGATTGCTGCCGGTTTGCGAAATACCGGCTAAGGTTTTCGTCGTGGGGGATGGCGCCCGGCGCGAGCTTCGGGTGCCGGTGGGCGAGAGGCTGAAAAGGTCTGCCAGGCGACAGTTAATGATGGGGTTGCGACTTGGGGTACCCCATCGCAAGGTCACGCAAGGCGCGGGTTTCTCCGACTTTTGGCGGCTTGTGTGGTCCGGGCCTGCTGTGTATCTTGAGCAGCCTTTGGCCGTTTGGGCGGCCACGACCCTGTTTTTGAGATTGGCCCCACGAGGCGAATCCGTTGTTATCTATATAAAAATTGAGGAGCACATCGATGCGCGTCATTCTGCTGGGAGCTCCCGGGGCCGGTAAAGGTACTCAGGCTAAGTTCATCACCGAAAAGTTCGGCATCCCGCAAATCTCCACTGGCGACATGCTGCGTGCCGCGGTCAAGGCCGGCACCGAGCTGGGCCTGATCGCCAAGAGCGTCATGGACAGCGGTGGCCTGGTTTCCGATGACCTGATCATCAATCTGGTCAAGGAACGCATCAGCCAGGCGGATTGCGCCAACGGTTTCCTGTTCGACGGTTTCCCGCGCACCATTCCCCAGGCTGAAGCCCTGGTGAAAGCCGGCGTCGAGCTGGATCACGTGGTCGAGATCGACGTCAAGGACGAAGACATCGTCCAGCGTATTGCCGGTCGTCGCGTGCATGAGGCTTCAGGCCGCGTGTACCACATCGTCTACAACCCGCCGAAAATTGCCGGTAAAGACGACATCACCGGTGAAGAGCTGGTGCAGCGCAAAGACGATACCGAAGAAACCGTGCGTCATCGTCTCTCCGTCTACCACGCTCAGACCGAGCCTCTGGTGAAGTTTTACCAGGAGCTGTCCGTCGCTCAGGGCAAACCGAAGTACAGCCACATCGAAGGTGTTGGCTCGGTTGAAGCGATCACCGGCAAGGTGCTTGAAGCGCTGAACTGAAAAGTCTGAACTGCTTCATCTTCTACGGCCCGCTTGCGGGCCGTAGTTGTTTATACTGGCGCACTTTTTCTGACCTCTCTTACGGAAACATCGATGAGCACCTTGCTGGCCCTGGACACCGCGACTGAAGCTTGCTCCGTTGCCTTGCTGCATGACGGCAAGGTCTCGAGCCATTACGAGGTGATCCCGCGCCTGCATGCGCAGAAACTATTGCCGATGATCCAGCAATTGCTCGCCGACGCCGGGACCACCCTGCAAGCGGTCGATGCCATCGCCTTCGGTCGTGGACCGGGCGCATTCACTGGCGTGCGGATCGCCATCGGTGTGGTGCAAGGCCTTGCGTTTGCGCTGGATCGCCCGGTGTTGCCGGTCTCCAACCTGGCGGTACTGGCGCAACGGGCGTATCGCGAACACGGCGTCAGCCAGGTCGCGGCCGCTATCGATGCGCGGATGGATGAAGTGTATTGGGGTTGCTATCGCGAAACGGCGGGAGAGATGCGCCTGGTCGGCAATGAAGCGGTGCTGGCGCCGGAAGTGGCCGCATTGCCCGCTGATGCCTGCGGTGAATGGTTCGGCGCCGGCACGGGCTGGGGGTATGCCGAGCGCATCGCCGTCAATCTGAGCGGGCAGGACGCAGGCATGCTGCCGCACGCCGAAGACCTGCTGACGCTGGCGCGGTTTGCCTGGGCGCGCGGTGAGGCGATTGTGGCGGATGAGGCTCAGCCGGTGTATCTGCGCGACAAAGTGGCGACGCCGAAAGCGCGTTGATCCATGCGGTTTCTGTGGCGAGGGGACTTGTCCCCGTTCGGCTGCGCAGCAGTCGTAAAACCAGCCAGCACGGTGTGTCAGCCATATCAGGGTGCTGGAATTGGGGCCGCTTCGCAGCCCAACGGGGACAAGTCCCCTCGCCACAAAATAGTGTCAGCTTCAGCCAATCGTCAGTTTCTAACCGCCGTTTTTAAACCTTTTCGTATTTCTGTGTTCTAGTTATCACTCGGCGGTTTGCGAAGTGGAATAGGTGCCACTAAACTGCCATTACTGATACCGGACATGTACTCATGCGTATAGACGGCGTTTCCTCCCAGTCCTACCCCATCAAGCGCAAGCCTCGCAAAGGCCCTGTGGCGGATGACGACTACGTCGATATCGACGGCGAGCTGGAAATTCCGTCCGAAGAGCAAATGGCGGCCCGCGCCGCCAAAGCTTCCGCGCAACGCCTGAGCAATCTCCCGGCCCGTCAGCAAGACATGATCTACCACCGCGCCATGAGCAAAAGCGTCGCCACGGCACTCGCCAGCTACCTGAGCACCGCCGGTTTTGTCGATTGGGATACGGATGTAATGGGCCTCGACCTGTACATCTGATGCGGCTGCCTTACTACCTCGGCTGCCCGTCCTGGAGTGAAAACGCCTGGCGCGATTATCTGTATCCGCCGGACGCCAAACCCGCTGACTTCCTGAATCTCTATTCCCAAGTATTCAACGCCGTAGAAGGCAATACGACCTTCTACGCGAGCCCCGCTGCCAGCATCGTGCAGCGCTGGGCCGAAACCATGCCCGAACACTTTCGCTTCACCGCCAAGTTTCCCGGCGACATCAGCCACGGCGGTGACCTGCGCGAACAACTGACCGCCGCCGACACGTTCCTGCAATTGCTCAGCCCGCTCGGTGAACGGGTTTCGCCCCTGTGGCTGCAACTGTCGAAAAGCTTCACGCCGCACCGGTTGCCCGAATTGGCCGGCTTCATCGATGCGCTTGAACGCCCGCTGGCCGTTGAAGTGCGGCATGACGAGTTCTTCGCCAAAGGCGATAGCGAGCGCAGGCTCAATCGGCTGCTGCTGGATCGGGGCGTAGAACGCATCTGCCTTGATCCGCGAGCGCTGTTCAGCTGCACGTCGACCGATCCTTCGGTACTCCACGCCCAATCGAAAAAGCCCAGGGTGCCGCCGCGTCCGGCAGCGTTTACCCGGTTTCCGCAGGTGCGTTTCATCGGCCATGCACAGCTTGAGGCGAATGATCCGTTCCTGGAGCCGTGGGTCGAGAAAATCGCCGTGTGGATCGAAGAGGGTCGTACGCCCTACATCTTCCTGCACACCGCCGATAACCTGCTGGCCGCCAGACTGGCGCAACGTTTTCACGCAAAACTGATGCTGCGTTTGCCTGGCTTGCCGCCGTTGCCTGAGCTATACAGAGAGCCCGCCGCCGAGCAACTTGGCCTGCTCTGAGGCGGACTCGTCCCCTTTCAGGAGCCTGCCAATGGATGCGCAAACCCTTCGAGCCCAGGCGTTCAAAGCACTGCACGAACGCGAGGGCGCTTTTGTCATTCCCAATCCGTGGGACGCCGGCTCGGCGAAGATGCTCGCCAGCCTGGGTTTCGAGGCGCTGGCGACCACCAGCGCCGGTTATGCCTTTTCCAATGCGCGCCCCGATGGCGGGTTGACGCTGGACGATACGCTGGCGAACGTGCGGGCGATTGTCGCGGCAACCGAGCTGCCGGTGGCGGTGGACCTGGAAAACGGTTTCGCGGACGACCCGGCTGAATGTGCACAGAGTATTTTGCAGGCCGCAGCGGCCGGTGCGGTAGGGGGCTCGATCGAAGATGCCACCGGTCGAGAAGACGCGCCGATCTACTGTTTCGAACATGCCGTGGCGCGCATTGAGGCCGCCGTCGCAGCGGCTCGCAGCCTGCCTTTCCCTTTTATGCTGACCGCCCGTGCCGAGAATTTTCTGCACGGCAATCCTGACCTGGCCGATACCATTCGCCGTTTGCAGGCTTTCGCCGAAGCGGGCGCCGACGTGTTGTACGCGCCGGGTCTGCGTAGCGCTGAAGACGTGTTGGCGGTGGTCCGCGCCGTGGCGCCCAAACCGGTCAACGTGTTGATGTCCGGCGGGCTCAAACTGACGGTCGAGCAATTGAGCGAGATGGGCGTCAAACGCATCAGCGTCGGTTCGGCCCTGGCCTTGGCGGCCTACGGCGAGTTTTTCCGCGCGGCCGAAGAGATCAAGACGTCGGGCACCTTCGGGTTCACGTCACGGTCCATGCCATACGCCAAGGCCAATCAATTGTTCAAAGGCTGACGATGCGGTTTCGGTGGTGGCTGTTGTTGATGTTGTTGATGATCGGTGCTGCGGGCGTGAGCGTCTGGCGCGGCTGGATTTCGCTGCCACCCCAGTGGAACCCTTGGGCGCCGCTGGACGTGAAGGCCGAGCCGAACTTTCTGACGCGCTACAAACTGATGCGCCTGCGCGATGATCCGCAATTGTGTGATCAGGCCTTGAGCAGCTCCGGTTTACGCGTTGCGCATCAGGCCGACAGCCCCGGCGCGACGTGCCCATTGATCAACACCTTGCGAGTCCAAGGCGGCGATGTCGCGCTGAGTAGCAGCTTTCTCGCCAGTTGCCGTTTGGCGGTGTCGTTTGCCCTGTTCGAACACCACGCCCTGCAACCCGCCGCGCAAGCGGTGTATGGGCAGCCTGTTAGTCGTGTCGATCATCTCGGCAGCTTCGCCTGCCGCAATGTCTACGGTCGCGAAAACGGCAGGCGAAGCCAGCACGCCAGCGCCGATGCGCTGGACATCGCCGGTTTTCGCCTGGCGGATGGTCGCTCCATCAGCGTGCTCAAGGACTGGTCCAAGGATAATCAGGACGCACGGTTTCTACGTCAGGTCCGCGATGGCGCCTGTGGCTTGTTCAGTGTGGTGTTGAGCCCGGACTACAACGCCGCCCATCGCAATCACTTTCATGTCGATGTCGGGCCGTGGTGGGTGTGTCGCTGAGGTTTTTTTGTTGAAGGTCAGGCGGCGATGCGCAGGTTTTGCAGGACGATCGGGCGAGCCCAGCCGGTATCGAAATCGAAGTGTTTTTGTTGCTCGACCATTTCTTCAGGGGAGAACGGCGGGAACGGTTTGTCCAGCAGGTCCATTTCGAATTCGGCGATCGGCAAGTGCAGTGGACGCGGTTGTGGCGCCGGGCCGGCTTCTGGCACAGGCTGGCCGGCGGTGAGCACGATCGGCCGCACCCAGCCACTTTCGAAGTCTTGTTGCTTCTGCTGGGCGACGATTTCTTCAGCCGGGAAAGGCGGGAAAGGTTTGTCGGCCAAGTCCATTTCGAACTCGGCAATCGGCAGGAACAGCGGCTCGGGTGGTTTGACTTCGGTTTCTTTCACATCGCATTCGCGCTGGCTGACGATGTGCGCCAGCAGTTCGCTGCCGACGGTCGGCTCCACCGGGCTTTCGAGATCAACCGGAGGAAACGTGCCACACGCCGGCACCACATCGGTCGACTGTTCGGCCAGGGCCTGGGCAAAAAAATCCTGCCACAGGTGACTGACGCCGCTCAGTGCCTGGGAATTTCGCAGGCCATAATCGCCATGACGCGATATGTAGCCTACGGATGTGGATTGAATGCCTGACATTTTTCTCGGTCGACGCTCAGCTCTGGCAAAATGCTCGTTAGTTTTGTTATCGGCCGATTTTGCCGATCATTAATTTTTTGAGCGTGTTTTCCCATGATTGAGCAACCTGCGGCCTGCCGCATCCATGTCGAGGCCTCGGCCCCGGCGTTTCAGCCACAAGCCGAGCAGTGGGCCGAGCGCCTGGGCTTGCCTTTGCACGTGGATGACGGCGAGTTTGCCTTGCAGGTGGGCGAACAGGGTTTGCAGCTGCAACAGCTCGGGCCTGACGCACCGGGGCCGGTGCGGGTGGACTTTGTTGAAGGTGGCGCGGCGCATCGGCGGTTGTTCGGCGGTGGTACGGGGCAGATGATCGCCAAGGCGGTTGGCATCGCCCAAGGCGTGCGTCCGCGTGTGCTGGATGCCACGGCGGGGCTGGGCAAGGATGCGTTCGTGCTGGCGAGCCTGGGCTGCGAGATGAGCCTGATCGAGCGTCAGCCGCTGATTGGCGCGTTGCTCGAGGATGGACTGGCCCGTGGCGCAGAGGATTTCGATGTGGCACCGATTGTGGCGCGGATGAAGTTGCTCAAGGGCAACTCAATCGAGGTCATGCGCAACTGGGAAGGCGAGCCGCCACAAGTGATCTACCTCGACCCGATGTTTCCGCACCGTGAGAAAACGGCGTTGGTGAAGAAGGAAATGCGTCTGTTCCGGCCGTTGGTCGGCGATGATCCCGATGCGCCGGCACTGCTCGAAGCCGCATTGGCACTGGCCAGCCATCGGGTGGTGGTCAAGCGCCCGCGCAAGGCACCGTGTATTGCGGGGCCCAAGCCGAGTCATGCGCTGGACGGCAAATCCAGTCGGTATGACATTTATCCGAAGAAAGCGCTCAAGCCCTGAGACCGCGTCGCCTCCATCGCGGGCAAGCCCGCGATAGCGTCAGTTCAGCCACCCAGCATTCATCAGGCTGTCTCAGGCCTATAGGCCCGCATAAACAACTCCACCACTTCCCGTACATGTTCCTCGGCCGCATCGCCCGTTACCGGTTCGCCGCAGCCATACAGCAAACGGAAATTCCCCGCGCCCTTGAGCAGGCAGAAGAAATGCTCGGCGGCATTACGCGGTTTATCGATGCTCAACGCGCCGCTCTGATCAACCCTGGTCAGCAACCGCTCCATGCCATGCAACATGCGCTGCGGCCCGGCCTCGAAGAAGATCAGTGAGAGTTTCGGGTCCTGGCTGCCCAGGGCCATCATCAGCCGATGCAGGTTCACCGATTCGTCGCTGTTGATCAGTTGGTGAAAGCCGCGTGCGATGTTCAGCAGCACCGTTTGCACCGAAATGCCGTCCGGCAACTCGAAAAACAGCGTGGGCAACTGCTCTTCGCACTTGGCCATCACGGCAGCGGAGAACAGCGTCTCCTTGTCGTTGAAATGGCTGTAGACCGTCAGCTTCGACACGCCGGCTTCAGCCGCCACTGCATCCATGCTGGTGCTGGCGTAACCATTACTCAGAAACAGAATTTTCGCCGCATCGAGGATGGCCTGGCGCTTGGCCAGATCCTTGGGACGGCCCGGACCGTTGGGTGCTGAAAGATTGTTCGACATTCTTCGCTTTAATACTGGACTGGTGAGTTTGCTATTAATAACATACTCGCCAGTATAATTATTCAAAGCACCATTAGCGAAAGGTCCTTCACCATGTTCCGCTATGCCTTGCCCCTCGCGTTGCCAGTCAGTCTGGCGTTTTTATTGTCTGCGTGTGGCCACGAAGAGGCGCCGAAAGCCACTGTCCGTCCGGCCATGGTGGTGCAGCCAGAGCCTTCGGCACAGGCAATGGAAAGCTATCCGGGTGAAGTGCGGGCTCGTTATGAGCCGGACTTGGCGTTTCGCATCGGCGGCAAGGTCAGCCGACGACTGGTGGAAGAGGGGCAGCGGGTCAAGGCCGACCAACCACTGGCCGAACTCGATCCTCAGGACGTACGCCTGCAACTGGAAGCCACCCGCGCCCAGGTCGCCGCCGCCGAGGCCAATCTGAGCCTGGTGCGCGCCGAGCGTGATCGCTACAAGACCCTGATGGACCGTCAGATGGTCAGCCGTTCGCAGTACGACAATGCCGAAAACCTTTACCGATCCGGTGAAGCGCGCCTCAAGCAAATCAAAGCCGAATTCAACGTCTCGACCAATCAGGCCAGCTACGCGGTGCTGCGAGCGCCCCAGGATGGCGTGGTGGCCAAGCGCGCGGTGGAAGTCGGGCAAGTGGTGGCGGCCGGGCAAACCGTGTTTACCCTCGCCACCGATGGCGAGCGTGAGGTGTTGATCAGCCTGCCGGAGCAGAGTTTCGGCCGCTTCAAGGTCGGTCAGCCAGTCTCGGTCGAACTCTGGACCCAACCCGATCAGCGGTTCGCCGGGCGCATCCGTGAGCTGTCGCCCGCTGCCGATCCTAAGTCCCGCACCTTCGCTGCCCGAATTTCATTCACTGGCGGCAAGGTCCCCGCCGAACTCGGCCAGAGCGCCCGGGTGTTCGTCCAGACCGCTGACGTGATACCGCTGTCTGTGCCGCTGTCGGCACTGACGGCGGAAAACGGCGCCACCTACGTCTGGGTCGTCAGTGCCAACAACACCTTGAAGAAAACCCCGGTCCGGGTCGGTGCCTTCGGCGAAAAAACCGTTCCGGTACTCGAAGGCCTGAATGCCAGCGACTGGGTGGTGGCCGCTGGCGTCCATGTTTTGCTTGAAGGGCAGCAAGTGCGCCCGGTGGATCGCTCCAACCGCGTGGTCAATCTGGCGGACAAGGAGTAATCCCCGATGGGTTTCAATCTTTCCGAATGGGCGCTGCGCAATCGCCAGATCGTACTGTTCCTGATGCTCTTGCTGGCCGTCGTCGGCGCGCTTTCCTACACCAAGCTCGGCCAAAGCGAAGACCCGCCGTTCACCTTCAAGGCCATGGTGATCCGCACCAACTGGCCGGGCGCCACGGCGCAGGAAGTCTCGCGCCAGGTCACCGAACGCATTGAAAAGAAACTGATGGAAACCGGCGAATACGAACGCATCGTGTCGTTCTCGCGCCCCGGCGAATCCCAGGTGACGTTCATTGCCCGGGACTCCCTGCATTCGGTGCAAATACCGGACCTCTGGTACCAGGTTCGCAAAAAGGTCAGTGACATTCGGCACACCTTGCCTCCGGGTATCCAGGGGCCGTTTTTCAACGATGAATTCGGCACCACATTCGGCAACATCTACGCGCTCACCGGCGACGGTTTTGATTACGCGGTGCTCAAGGATTACGCCGACCGCATTCAGATCCAGCTGCAACGGGTGAAGGATGTGGGCAAGGTCGATCTGCTCGGGTTGCAAGACGAGAAGATCTGGATCGAACTCTCCAACGTCAAACTCGCCACGCTCGGTTTGCCCTTGGCCGCCGTGCAGCAAGCCCTTGAAGAGCAGAACGCAGTGTCCACGGCCGGGTTCTTCGAAACCACCAGCGAGCGATTGCAACTACGGGTTTCGGGGAATTTTCAGACAGTCGATGAGATCAAGAACTTCCCGATTCGCGTCGGTGATCGCACCTTCCGTATTTCCGATGTGGCGGACGTGCGTCGCGGCTTCAACGATCCGCCGGCGCCGCGCATGCGCTTCATGGCGGAAAACGCCATCGGTCTGGCCGTGGCGATGAAGGACGGCGGCGATATTCTGGTCTTGGGCAAGGCGCTGGAAGTCGAGTTTGACCGCATCCAGAAAAACCTCCCCGCGGGCATGCAACTGCGCAAGGTTTCCGATCAGCCCGCAGCGGTGAAAACCGGTGTCGGCGAGTTTGTCCAGGTGCTGGTCGAAGCCCTGGCGATTGTGTTGCTGGTGAGCTTTTTCTCCCTCGGCGTGCGCACTGGCATGGTGGTGGCGCTGGCGATCCCGCTGGTGTTGGCGATGACCTTCGCCTGCATGTATTACCTCGGCATCGGCCTGCACAAGATTTCCCTCGGCGCGTTGGTATTGGCCTTGGGCTTGTTGGTGGACGACGCGATCATCGCCGTGGAAATGATGGCGATCAAAATGGAGCAGGGCTTCGACCGCATCAAGGCCGCCAGTTATGCCTGGACCAGCACGGCGTTCCCGATGCTCACTGGCACCCTGATTACCGCCGCGGGTTTCCTGCCGATCGCCACTGCGCAATCGGGCACCGGCGAATACACCCGTTCGATCTTCCAGGTGGTGACCATCGCGTTGCTGGCTTCATGGATTGCGGCGGTGGTGTTTGTGCCGTACCTGGGGGAAAAACTCCTGCCGGACCTGGCGAAAATTCATGCCGCCAAACATGGCACGGGTCAGCCCGATCCTTATGGCACGCCGTTCTATCAGCGGGTCAGACGCTTGGTGGAGTGGTGCGTGCGCTGGCGTAAAACCGTCATCGTGCTGACCGTGGTGTTGTTCATCGGCTCGATCGTGCTGTTCCGCTTTGTGCCGCAACAATTCTTCCCGGCCTCGGGTCGACTCGAGTTGATGGTCGATCTGAAACTCGCGGAAGGCGCCTCCCTGAGCAACACTGCCGATGAGGTTAAACGTCTTGAAGCCTTGCTGAAGGATCACGCTGGTATCGACAACTACGTGGCCTACGTCGGTACCGGTTCGCCACGTTTCTACCTGCCGTTGGATCAGCAACTGCCGGCGGCGAGCTTTGCTCAATTTGTCGTCCTGGCCAAGACCATCGAGGAGCGTGAAATCCTGCGCACCTGGCTGATCGAAACCCTCAACGAACAATTCCCGGCCCTGCGCTCGCGGGTCACACGCCTTGAAAACGGGCCGCCAGTTGGATATCCGGTGCAGTTCCGGGTGACCGGTGAGCACATCGAGGAAGTCCGCGCATTGGCTCGGAAAGTGGCCGCCAAGGTTCGCGAGAACCCGCACGTGGTGAACGTCCACCTGGACTGGGAAGAACCGAGCAAAGTGGTTTACCTGAACGTCGATCAGGACCGCGCCCGGGCGCTGGGCGTGAGCACGGCGAACCTGTCGAAGTTCCTGCAAAGCTCGTTAACCGGGTCCAGTGTCAGCCAGTACCGCGAAGACAACGAGTTGATCGAGATCCTGCTGCGCGGCACGTTGCATGAGCGCACCGAACTGTCGTTGCTGCCGAGTCTGGCGGTGCCGACCGACAACGGCCGCAGTGTGGCGCTGTCGCAGATCGCGACGCTGGAATATGGCTTCGAGGAAGGCATCATCTGGCACCGTAATCGCCTGCCGAACGTGACGATCCGCGCTGACATCTACGGCAAGGAACAACCGGCGACGCTGGTGCAGCAAATCATGCCGACCCTCGACCCGATTCGCGCCGAACTGCCAGACGGCTACTTGCTGGACGTCGGCGGCACCGTTGAAGACTCGGCCCGTGGCCAGAACTCGGTGAAGGCCGGCGTGCCGCTGTTCATTGTGGTGGTGCTGACCTTGCTGATGCTGCAACTGCGCAGTTTCTCCCGCACGGTGATGGTGTTCCTGACCGCACCGCTGGGCTTGATTGGCGTGACGCTGTTCTTGATGGTGTTTCGTCAGCCGTTCGGTTTTGTCGCGATGCTCGGGACCATCGCGCTGTCCGGGATGATCATGCGTAACTCGGTGATTCTGGTGGACCAGATCGAGCAGGACATCGCCGCCGGGCTTAAACCGTGGCAAGCGATCATCGAAGCCACGGTGCGACGCTTCCGACCGATTGTGCTGACCGCACTCGCGGCGGTGCTGGCGATGATTCCGTTGTCGCGCAGCGTGTTCTTCGGGCCGATGGCCGTGGCGATCATGGGTGGGTTGATCGTGGCGACGGCGCTGACATTGCTGTTTTTGCCGGCGTTGTATGCGGCGTGGTTCAGGATCAAGAACGAGTCGGTGTAATCTCGGCGGCCTTCGGGCCGCCGCTCTCTCGCTGCCGATCACCGCTTAAAAACTGTAGGAGCGAGCCTGCTCGCGATGGCGTGGTGTCAGACGATACATTTTTCGCCTGGACGGCCGCTATCGCGAGCAGGCTCGCTCCCACAGTTGATCTTCATGTACTCAAACACCGTGTCCGACACAGAACCCTGTGGGAGCGGGCTTGCCCCGGGCGGCGTTCCGACGATGGCTATTTGGCAGGCGACTTTGTTTAAAGAGCCGTCAAACATCAGAACCTTCCCACGAGATTTTCAGGTTGTCTGTCGGAAGCGCGATCTCTAGGCTTTCGAGTGTCGCTGCAAAAAGCAGCGACCGGGTTTCGCAGCCCGGTTAAACTTCAGACGCACAGCGTCCACCATCCGAAAGCGGGCGCTTTTTTATGCCTGTGTTATGGCGGCTGTGCGCGGGAGATCTTCGGGTCTGCCGGGTTCCTGAAGTCCCGGTCTGCGAACCTGCGTACAGCTGCCACCTTATGTTCGTTTCGCAGCGAACGGTGACAGCTCCACTACTTCAGGAGCTACACGATGATTAAAGACAGCCCAAATCCTCCAGACACGGAAGTAAAACTGGAAGTAGAAACCGACCCGGTTTCCCCTTACGCCTTTCTCGATTCCAAAAAACTCCACGACGCGGCAATTCGCGCTCTTGATCACTATTTGGCGCCGCCACCCGAAAAAAAGGCTAAAGCCGAGCGTCGTCCTAGCTCGGTTTTCGTCATCGCCCCCAACGTCGATTCCGAAACCCTTTTGGCTCACGCCTGCGAAACCCTCGCTTCGGCAAATGTGATGGCCAGTGAGTTAGCCTTCGGTCTGAGCGGACCGACATGCAATCTTATGTTGGCGGTTCAACAGATGATTTCGCTGGCGGAGTTATCGGTAAATCGCGTTCTGGATCAGGTTGATCCGCACCAGTAGCGCAAACGGAAAAAGCCCACTGACCTGTAAAGACCAGTGGGCTTTTTTGCGAGTTTCAGTTGCCTGGAATTAAAGCGTACCGAAGACTTTCTTCGCCAGACTCGTCGCCGCCGCCGCAGGGTTCTTGCGAATGGTTTCTTCCTGTTTGCCAATCATCTCGAACAAACCGTTCAGCGCCTGCTCGGTCACGTAGCTTTCGATGTTGGCGTTCTTGGTATCCAGCACGCCCATGGTCGCTGCCTGGCCCGCGAAGGTGTTGTATTGCTTGGCCAGGCCGACCTGGTCGGTGGCTTGCTTGACGATCGGCAGGAACTTCAGGCGAATCTGTTCACGGCTGGTTTTGCTCAGGTACTGGGTTGCCGAGTCGTTACCGCCGCTGAGAATCCCTTTGGCATCTTCGACGCTCATCTTCTTCACGGCATCGACCAGGATCGGCTGGGCTTGGGTCACGGCGGTTTCGGCCGCTTTGTTCATGCTGGTTTCCAGCTCGGTGACCTGATCGCCCATGCCGAACTGTTTCATTTTGCTGGCAACTTTAGCCA
Source organism: Pseudomonas sp. LBUM1663 (assembly GCF_059695905.1). NCBI lineage: Bacteria > Pseudomonadati > Pseudomonadota > Gammaproteobacteria > Pseudomonadales > Pseudomonadaceae > Pseudomonas > Pseudomonas sp. LBUM1663. Next base: position 1,247,763 of record NZ_CP166792.1, read on the forward strand.
GTTTGCCCGGTAGTTCGATTTTTACGTCCGGGTTGTTGCTGAAGCCGCCCGGCGTGCCGAGTTGTTTGACGGCCAGCTGCGCGCCTTGGGTCAGGGCATCCTTGAGGCCACCGGTGGCGTCTTTTTGCGACAGGTCATTGAGCGACAGCGCCAGTGCGCTGGCGGAGATCATCAAGCCTGCGCAGAGGCCGGCGAAACGAAGGGTAGGGCGGAACATGGCGGCTTCCTTGTACGAAAGAGGAGTTTAGCGAACGGCGTCGACGCGGATTTTCAGTGGCTGCGGATCGCTGCCATCAAGTTGTACGGCGTGGTGTTCGGTGGTGATGAACATCAGCTTGCCGTCGACCTCGATGCGCGCGCTGACGGAATAGCGATGGCCGGGTTTGACCTGGGCCGGATCGTAACTCAGATGAAACGGCAGCGGCACCTGGCCTTTGACCGGGCCTTTCTGTTCGTCGAGGATAACGGCGGGCGCATCCGCGAGGGAAACGTCCTGCAGGCTGACGCTCAAGGTGGCGCTCGGCGGCAGGGCGATGCGTTGCAGGTAGAAGACTTCGCCATCTAGGCTGGTTTTCGCGGCAGGTTGCAGGGTTTGGCAGGCACTGAGCAAAGCAGCCAGTCCCAGAAGCGAACGTTTTTTCATGAATTGAATCCGTGTCCTTGGCGCCCGAAGAAGACCGGCGCCAACGACAATTTAACGGATTTTTCTAGCGCAGGGCTTAGAAGGTACTGTCTGGTTCTGTTCGAACGTTGCGGACAATAACATCCTCGGGGCGCAGGTGGTCGACACCCAACTGCACGGCGTGATCTTCAGTGGTCGCGAAGATCACTTGTTCGGTGGTTTCGATCCGTGCCCGGATTGCATAGCGATGGTCAGGCAGGACATCGGCCATCTTGTACAGCAAGGTAAAGTCCAAACCCGTTGTTTCTGCGCAAGGAATAACTTGCTGGGCGAGTGCTTTGGCGGGGGGCTCTGCTGAGGTGACATCCAACAAACTCACGTGAAGTGTGGAGTCGGGTGGTAACTCGGTTCTCAGCAGATAGTGCACGATGCCGCTAATGCTTTTTTCGTATTCGTTGCTCACTTTGATGTCCTTATCAAATGCATCGTCGGAAATGACGAGTTGTCAGCATATCGTCGAGAACAACAAACGCTATGTAGGATGTTTCCTGACTTGTAGAGCGAATAGGCAGCGAGATAACGAAACGATGAAGATAAACAGGTTGAACGCCTCTCAGGCCTTGTTAAAGGGTTTCAATACAACCGATCCCGGATAGACCGCTATTGAATTTCGGTATTCGTTTTCAGTGGCGGTCAGGGTATAGCGCTTGCCGGGAACGACAGTGGCTGGATCGTATTCCAGATAAAACGCCTCCGCCATTTTTTCGCTGACATGGATTTGGGTGACGAGGGCGTGAGTGTCGTCATGCTCGTGGGCCGCAACGGTGACGGCATGTTCGGGTTCGACCGCTCGGGGTTTTTGCGTCTGGACGTAGAGACGGCCAACGGGGCTCAGATGCAGGGTCTGTCGGTGCGGCGCTCGATGGACAATCACGACGTAGTCCAAATCAATCAGCAAAGGAACTCCGTTTTGGGTCATGTTGATCGTCACGAGGTATTTGACGCTGACATCGGAATAGTTGTGTGCAAACGAAAAGTTCCAGCGTCCGCTGCGCAGCATCGGTTCTCGGAGTTGCGCTACGTTGAGGGGGGCAGAAGTGTTGGCAGTTTGAACGCTTATATAAGTTTCACCTTCGCCATCGCTGGGGGGCAGGAAGTCTTCAGGCAAACTAAACGTCAGGGTGATGTAGGAGGTGGTGTTATCTGATTGGCTCATCGCGATATCCGTATCGGGATTAAATGGGCCTCTATTTATCCATAATTGACAGATTATAAGAACATCCTTGTTCCTATAGTCATTGTCAGGAAGTTACCGCCGACTCCAACTAAGCCTGGTCCGCTGCATCTTCACTTCGATGCAACGCCACCTGACGGATCGACAAACGAATCTCCGCCGGCAACACCCGTTTGGCCGCGCCTTCTGCCAGTTCGCCCAGCAGTTCGTGATAACTCAGCTTGCCGGCTTCGTCGCGCTTGAGTACGTCGAGATCCAGCAGGGTCTGGATGAAGTGGCGGAACAGGCTCTTGTCGAAGAACTCCGGGGCATTCAGCCCGTGCAGGATCGACAGGCGCTGGGCCATGACAGTGCACAGGTCTTCAAGCTCTTCGGCGCTGATGCTGTTCTGGCCGCTGTTGAGCAGCAGGGACACGGTCATGTAGAAGCGTTGCAGTGTCTGGGCGATGCTCTTCGACAACAACGTCAGCAACACAAAGTGCCGCGAACTTGGGGCCGGGCGCAGGTAGACGTCGTTCTCGAATCGCAGCAGACCTTGTTCGACGAACGCTTCGAGCCATTGATCAATCACGCCATCCAGTTCGTCGAGCGTCCAGCGAATGAACAGTTCCGATTGCAGGTATGGATACAGCGCGCGGGTGTAGCGCAGGATCTGTTCGCGGCTCATGCGCGAGGCACTCTGGAAGAAACTCGCGAGCAGCGCCGGGAGGGCGAAGATGTGCAGCACGTTGTTGCGGTAGTAGGTCATCAGGACCGCGTTCTGCTCGTCCAGATACAGAATCTTGCCCAGTGCATCGCTCTGTTCGGACAGCAGGTCCATGTCCTTCACGTGCTCGATCAACACCCGGCCGTCACCGTCCGGCAACGTGGTGTGCGGCGAGTACGGAACCTTGCGCAGCAGCGCCAGATACAAATCAAGCACCCGCGCCATGGCGCGGTCGTCCAAAGCCAGTCGGGTGGTGGACAGTAGCGCCAAGGCTACCAGGTTGACCGGGTTGATCGCCGCCGCTTCGTTCAGGTGCTGCGCGACTTTCTCGCCGAGACGGTGGGTGGTTTCGTTGAGCCAGGCCGGTTTGAACTGCGGGCCGAGTTCCTGTTTGCGCCAGTCTGGCTGTTCGTTGTCGAGGAATTCCGCGAGTTTGATCGGTTCGCCGAAGTTCACCGCCACCTGGCCGAAACGCTGTTTGAGCGCGCCGATGACTTTGAAGATGTCGAAGATTGATTCTTTCTTCTTGCTCGCGCCACGCAGTTCGCCGAGGTAGGTGCGGCCTTCCAGCACGCGCTCGTAACCGATGTACACCGGAATGAACACGATGGGCATGCGCGATGAACGCAGGAAGCTGCGCAGGGTAATTGCCAGCATCCCGGTTTTCGGTTGCAGCATGCGCCCGGTGCGCGAGCGGCCGCCCTCGACGAAGTACTCGACCGGGAAACCTTTGGTGAACAGGGTGTGCAGGTATTCGTTGAACACCGAGGTGTACAGCGGATTGCCCTTGAACGTGCGGCGCATGAAGAACGCGCCGCCACGACGCAGCAAGCTACCGATCACCGGCATGTTGAGGTTGATCCCGGCGGCGATGTGCGGCGGGGTCAGGCCGTTACGGAACAGCAAGTAGGACAGCAGCAGGTAGTCGATGTGGCTGCGGTGGCACGGCACGTAAATCACCTCGTGGCCCTGGGCGACCTTCTGCACGCCTTCGATGTGGCTGACCTTGATCCCGTCGTAGATCTTGTTCCAGAACCAGCTCAGCACCACTTCCAGAAAACGGATCGCCGTGTAGGTGTAGTCCGAGGCGATCTCGTTGCCATAGCGCAGGGCCTGGGCCTTGGCTTTCTCCGGGGAGATGTTTTCACGTTCGGCTTCGTCGAGGATCGCTTGCTTGACCAGCGGCTGGTTGAGCAGGCCCTTGACCAGGTTGCGGCGGTGGGAGATGTCCGGGCCGATCACTGCGGCTTTCAGGTTGCGGAAGTGCACCCGCAGGATCCGCTGGGCCATGCGCACCGTACGCTCGTGGCCTTTGTTGTGGTCGATCAGCTCGCGCAAATGAATCGGCGCCGAGAACTGCACGCGGGTTTTGCGCCCCAGCACAATGATGCTCAGCAATCGACGCAGGCGTCCGGTCACTGCCCAACTGTCGGCGAAGAGCAATTTCCACGGGCTCGATTCGCTATCGGGCGATTGGCCCCAGAACACGCTGACCGGAATGATCTGCGCGTCTTCGGCGGCGTTCTGGCTCAGGGCGCTGACCAGGCGGGTCAGGGCGGGCGGCGCACCACGTTTGTCCTGACGGCCGAGCCAGTCGGGCTCCGGCGTCAGGTAGAAAAACGCAGCGGGCTCCACCAGATTACCCACCGACACAGGCAGCACAGGACGGGGCAGGCCAGCCTTGCTGCATTCGGTGTCGACCACGGCAAGGTCAGTCAGCGAAGGGTTTTGCAGGACGTAGAACACCGGACGACTGCGGTCGAGGTTGAGGGTGAACGACGACTGGTTAATCGTCTCCGAGCGAACCCAGAGATAGAGCAGTCGGCGCAGGGTGCCAAACACAAGACGGCGGAACGGGGAACGGGTCATACGGCTTCTGCGTGAGTGAGTAAAACCAAGCAATTGCTCGGGCGGCCGATAGTGTGCCGTATTCGTCGAAAATCGGCAAAAAAGCGCGTAAGTAAACTCCAGTTGAGAGTTTTAGCGCCTGACATATACTCGGCGTGCCCGCACTGGCCAGACAGTGGCACCTCTCAGTGCAAAGCAATGTTCCCGAGGCTTTCCTGCGAAGAGCCCGATCAATAATAAGAAAGGAGTATGAACAGATGGCAACACGTGAAACCGGCAATGTGAAGTGGTTCAACGACGCCAAGGGCTACGGCTTTATTCAGCGCGAGGACGGGGTGGACGTGTTCGTGCATTACCGCGCGATTCGCGGCGAGGGGCATCGTTCGCTGGCTGAAGGTCAGCAGGTTGAATACGGCGTGGTGACGGGGGAGAAAGGATTGCAGGCTGAGGATGTGGTGGGCCTGTAAACCCACCCATCAGTTCACCTAAAACCACTGTGGGAGCGAGCTTGCTCGCGATGACGGACTGACATTCAACATCGATGTTGGCTGACAGGGTCTCTTCGCGAGCAAGCTCGCTCCCACAGGTTTGGTGTTCTGGTTATTAAGCGGTTTTCCAGGTGATTTCTTCTTCACCGTCGGCACTGATGCGCATCCAGCGATCCGCTGTTTCTTCACCTTCTTCCTCGACCCATGTACCCGGTGCGCAACGCACTTCAACGTTCAGCGCGGCAAACGCGGCGCGGGCGCAGGCGATGTCGTCTTCCCACGGGGTCTGGTCGCTGTCCAGGAACAGGCTGTTCCATTTGCCGACCGCTTTTGGCAGCCAGGTGACAGGTACGTTGCCGGCCTTGCACTTGTAAGTCTGGCCCTTCTTGACCCATTCACTGCACTGGCCCAACGCCTCGCTAAGCCAGTCTGCGACGGCTTTGTAGTCGACGTCAGCGTCTTTAAGGTAAATCTCGATATCGGGTTGGCGCATGGATGTCCTCACTGCGGGTCTGAAAAATCCATTCGCGGATTTAGCCGGCCTCAAGCTGTTGCTCGAAACCAAAAATTATTGAAGTACGAAATAATCGTAGCGCATCGACACGGTGACCTCGAACGGCTCGGCCTGCTCGATGACCGCCGCTCGGCGTTCGGCACTGGCACGCCAGCCGTGTGGCGTCATGGCAAGCAGGTTGGCGCGATCCTGACCCTTTGAAAGCGTCAGTCTGAATTCCAGGGTTTCGCTGTGTTGCAGCGCCATGCCTTCCGGCACCAGTGCCAGATGCTTGTCGTCGGTGTACTCACGCACTTCGTCGTACAGCCGCTCGCGCAATTCCATCAGATGGCCGCTGGTCGGACCGACTTTCATCAAACCGCCACCAGGGCTGAGCAGGCGCTTGGCCTCTTCCCAATCCAGCGGACTGAAGACGCTGGCGAGAAACTGGCAGCTCCCCGAGGCCAACGGCACCCGGGCCATGCTGGCGATCAACCAGGTCAGCTGCGGGTTGCGCTTGCAGGCGCGTTTGACTGCTTCCCGGGAGATGTCCAGCGCGTAACCGTCAGCGTTCGGCAGGGCTTCGGCGATTTGCGCGGTGTAGTAACCCTCGCCACACCCGATGTCCAGCCAGCGCTGCGGTGCATATTCAGCAGCCAGTTCCGCCAGGCGCTTGGCCACCGGCGCGTAATGGCCGGCGTTCAGAAAGTCGCGACGGGCTTCGACCATGGCGAGGTTATCCCCAGGGTCGCGGCTGTTTTTGTGCTGCACTGGCAGCAGGTTCAGGTAACCCTGCCGCGCACGGTCGAAACGATGCCCGGCGGGGCAGGCCACGCCGTTGTCCACCGCGTTCAGCGGTTCGCTGCAGATCGGGCAGGCGAGCATCAGGCGAGCAACTTGATCAGGGTCTGGTAGTAGATTTCGGTCAGCACGTCGAGGTCGGCAGCCAGTACACGCTCGTTGACCTGGTGAATTGTCGCGTTGACCGGGCCCAGTTCAACCACTTGTGTGCCCATGGTCGCGATGAAGCGTCCGTCGGAGGTGCCGCCGCTGGTGGAGGCTTTGGTTTCGCGACCTGTGATGTCCTTGATGCTCGACGCCACGGCATCCAGCAATGCACCTGGTTCGGTGAGGAACGGCAAGCCGGACAGCGCCCAGTCGATGTGCCAGTCCAGGCCATGTTTGTCGAGTATGTCGGCGACGCGCTTTTGCAGGCCTTCAACGGTGGATTCGGTGGAGAAGCGGAAGTTGAACACCGCCACCAGATCGCCCGGAATCACGTTGGTCGCGCCGGTGCCGGAGTTGACGTTGGAGATCTGGAAGCTGGTCGGTGGGAAGAAATCGTTGCCGTGGTCCCAATGCTCGGCGGTCAGTTCGGCCAGGGCCGGGGCGGCGAGGTGGATCGGGTTTTTCGCAAGATGCGGATACGCCACGTGACCTTGCACACCGCGTACGGTCAGCTTGGCGCCAAGGGAGCCGCGACGGCCGTTCTTCACAACGTCGCCGACCAGCGTGGTGCTCGACGGTTCGCCGACGATGCACCAGTCCAGACGTTCCTTACGGGCGGCGAGGCGTTCAACCACAGCCTTGGTGCCGTGGTGCGCCGGGCCTTCTTCGTCGCTGGTGATCAGGAAAGCGACCTTGCCCTTGTGGTCCGGGTAGTCGGCGACAAAGCGCTCGGCGGCCACGGTCATGGAGGCGAGGCTGCCTTTCATGTCCGCCGCGCCGCGACCGCAGAGCATGCCGTGTTCGTCGATCAGCGCGTTGAACGGGTCGATCTGCCAGGCGGTCACCGGGCCGGTCGGCACCACGTCGGTGTGACCGGCGAAGCACAGCACCGGGCCGTCGTGTTTACCGTGGGTCGCCCAGAAGTTATCCACATCTTCGATGCGCATCGGTTCCAGGGTAAAACCGGCATCGCCCAGGCGCTGCATCATCTGCTTCTGGCAATCGGCGTCGACCGGCGTCACGGACGGACGGCGGATCAGGTCGATGGCGAGTTGAAGGGTCGGCGAAAGGTCGGCGTGGGCCGTCATGGAAAACTCCGGAGATCATGAATGTGGGCGCGGACTAAATGTGGGAGCCAGCCTGCTGGCGATGACGGTGTGTCAGTCAACTTAAACTGTGATTGTTACACCGCTATCGCGAGCAGGCTCGCTGCCACAGGGATTAGGAAGCGCCCCGCAAAATGGCGGTTATCTTAAAGCAAAACGGCGACCATTGGCCGCCGTTTAGTGCATCTGCGCAGATTTAGACTGCCGGTACCGTCTCGGCCTCAGGTGCCGGTTTCGGCAGCGAAGACAGGAACGCCATGATCAGCGCCGCCAGGTATGGCAGCGACTGCACCAGCAACATGGTCACCCAGAAGCGCATGTCGTTGCTCGGCATGCCGTTCACCAGGTAAATCCCCAGTGCCGCGCCCCATAACAACAGCATGATGAACACTTCTTCGCGCGCTTCCGAAATCGCCACCCAGAAGCCGTGGTTATCGGCGTTCTTCGGTGTGCGGAAAAACGGAATGCTGCTGGTGAAGAAGCCGTACAGCACCGCTTTGGCGATGGTGTGCGACAACGCCAGCCCGGCCAGCGCCGCGCAGAACGCATCCTTGAGGTTGACCCCCACCGCACGACGGTAGAGGAAGATGATCTTGCCCACCTTGAACACGAACAGCGCCAGCGGCGGGATCGCGAAAATCAACAACGGCGGATCGACCCGCTGCGGCACGATGATCATCGCCGCCGACCACAACAAGGCGCCCACGGTAAAGAAGATGTTCATGCCGTCCGCCACCCACGGCAACCAGCCCGCGATGAAGTGATAACGCTGGCCGCGGGTGAGTTCGGTGCCCTTGCCGCGCAACAGGCTGGTAGTGTGACGCTTGATGATCTGAATCGCGCCATAGGCCCAGCGGAACCGCTGTTTCTTGAAGTCGATAAAGGTATCGGGCATCAGGCCTTTGCCGTAGCTGGTGTGGTAATACGCCGCCGACAGGCCTTTTTCGAACACACGCAGACCCAACTCGGCGTCTTCACAGATGCACCAGTCGGCCCAGCCCAGTTCCTCGAGCACCGAACGCCGGGTCATGGTCATGGTGCCGTGCTGGATGATCGCGTCACGGTCGTTGCGGGTGACCATGCCGATGTGGAAGAAGCCTTTGTATTCCGCGTAGCAGAGCTTCTTGAAGGTGCTTTCGTTCTGGTCGCGATAATCCTGCGGTGACTGCACCACGGCGATTTTCGGGTCGGCGAAGTGCGGCACCATGTGCTTGAGCCAGTTCGGGTCGACGCAGTAGTCCGAGTCGATCACCGCAATCACTTCGGCATCCTTGGCGGTGTGCGGAATCAGGTAATTCAGCGCGCCGCCCTTGAAGCCGGCCAGCGGCGCGACGTGGAAGAACTTGAAGCGCGGGCCGAGGGTTTCGCAATAATCGCGCACCGGTTCCCAGACCGCCGGGTCCTTGGTGTTGTTGTCGATGATCAGGACTTCAAAGTCCGGATAGTCGAGGTTGGCCAGGGCGTTGAGGGTCTGTTTGACCATCTCCGGCGGCTCGTTGTAGCAAGGGACATGAATTGACACTTTTGGTCGGTAGTCCGATTCGCCGACCACCGGCAGGAATTCACGCCGACGCTTGTGGGTCCAGACCGCTTCGGCCAGTTCATGGGCCTCGGTCAGCAACACAATAAAGACCCCGAGTGCGCCAAGGGCAAGTAGGCCTCCGACCGTCAGGCTGAACCAGGTGCTGTATTGCAGGCTGTAGTCGTAACCGATCCACACCAGCACCGATCCGCAGAGGAAAGCGATAAAGGTCAGGAAAGTACGGCCGCGTTGACGCAGGGCCGAGCCGTCGATCATCAGCAGGGTCAGCGACAGCAGCGCCAGAACCACCGAGCCGACCGCCAGCACGCGCCATTGCGGGATCGCGACGACCGGGCCTTCGAAATTGAATTTCTGCTGGCGCGCGGCGTTGAAAACACCCCAGTAAGCGCCCACCGAACCTTCGTCGCTGGCCTTCCACGGTTGGTCAAACGCTTCGATCACGAAGTAGTTGAAACCCTGGCGGTTGAGCTTGTTGACCAGCGTGCGCAGGTAAATCGCCTGGTCTGCCGGCGACGCATCGGCGCCACCGCGCATACGGCCGTTGCTCGGCCAGCCGACTTCCGACAGTAACAGCGGCTTTTTCGGGAACATCTTTTTCAGATCGCGGGCGCGATCGAGTACGAACTGGCCGGCCTGCTCCATCGGCACATGTTCCCAGTACGGCAGGACGTGGGCAGCGATCAGGTCGACGTGCTTGGCCAGGCTCGGGTTTTCTTCCCAGACGTGCCATTGCTCGGACGTGGTCACCGGCACTTTCACCGCGGCGCGAACGCGATCCAGAATGATGCTGAGTTCCGCGGCGGTAATTTCCTTACGGAAGATCGCCTCGTTGCCTACCACCACACGAACCACACTGCGGGAGGTGTTGGCGAGTTCGATGGCGCGCAGGATCTCACGCTCGTTGCGTTCCTCGTCCGGGCTGATCCAGATACCGAGGGTGACCCGCAGACCGAATTCTTCCGCCAGCTTCGGAATGTCTTCCAGGGAGCCATCGACCGAGTAAGTGCGGATGTTGTCCGTCAGCTTGCTCATGATCTCCAGGTCGCGACGCATTTCATCGTCGGTCGGGTACTGCTCTTTTTGTGGGTACTGGCCTTGCTGGAACGGCGAGTACGAAAAGCCGGAGATCTGTTCGGGCCAGTTGGGAGCGGTAACCGGGCGATTGATCAGCGCCCAGAAGCCGGTAAACAAGGCAGCGATGGCAAGCACCACAACCAGGTTGAGTCCAAATTTACGCGATGACATAGCTATTTCAGGTTCCAAAGGCTGTGGAACGAAGGACCGGTCGGCGTGTGCCAAGGGGCGCGCATCCTACACCGGGCATTCCTAGAGCGTATAGCTGACAGGGAAATGCCTTACGTTTGGCAATCCCGTTTCGCATAAGTTCTTACACTTGTCGCGGGAACTTAGATCTTGTTGCTGTCTAGCCCTATAATGCGCGCCGGTTTTTGGGGTTAATGGTCATGAGTACAGAAGATCCGCGGTTTGCAGGCATCGCCCGTTTATATGGCATCGACGGCCTGGAGCGTCTGCGCGCAGCCCATGTGGCCATCGTCGGCGTCGGTGGCGTTGGTTCCTGGGCGGCGGAAGCCATCGCACGGTGTGGCGTGGGCGAGATTTCGCTGTTTGACCTGGATGACGTTTGCGTCAGCAACGCCAACCGTCAGCTGCACGCGCTAGACAGCACCGTCGGCAAGCCCAAGGTCGAGGTGATGGCCGAGCGTTTACGCGGGATCAACCCGGACTGCACGGTGCACGCGGTGGCGGATTTCGTGACGCGCGAGACCATGGCCGAGTACATCACGCCAAACATCGACTGCGTGATCGATTGCATCGACAGCGTGAATGCGAAAGCGGCGCTGATCGCCTGGTGCAAGCGCCGCAAGATCCAGATCATCACCACCGGCGGGGCGGGTGGGCAGATCGACCCGACGCTGATTCAGGTCTGCGACTTGAACCGGACCTTCAATGATCCGCTGGCGTCAAAAGTGCGCTCGACGCTGCGCCGGGATTATGGCTTTTCACGCACCGTGACCCGTCATTACAGCGTGCCATGCGTGTTTTCCACCGAACAACTGCGCTACCCGAAACCGGATGGCAGCATCTGTTTGCAGAAGAGTTTTGTCGGCGATGGCGTGAAGCTCGACTGCGCCGGCGGGTTCGGTGCGGTGATGATGGTGACGGCGACGTTTGGCATGGTCGCGGCGACCAAGGCTGTGGATAAGATTGTGGCGGGTGTTCGGCGGCCGGCGGATCGCATCAAGCCTGAGGTTTGAGTGGTGTGGCTGATGGCCTCATCGCGAGCAGGCTCGCTCCCACAGGAGAACGCATTCCAAGGTGGGAGCGAGCCTGCTCGCGATGGCGATTAACCAGCCAACTCATTCATCCGCTGAAGCACGGCATTGAGGCCATTGCTGCGCGACGGGGATAACTGTCTGCTAAGTCCCAACTGATTGAACCACTCAGGCAAATCCACCTGCCGTAACTCATCCGCCGACAACCCATTGACCCGCGCCAGCAGCAACGCTACCAACCCACGAATCAACCGCGCATCACTGCTCGCTGCAAACTGCCAATGGCCGTCATTCAACGAACCCACCAGCCACACCTGGCTTTCACAGCCATGCACGCGGTTGGCGTCGACTTTATCCACATCACTCAACGCCGGCAGTCGATCGCCCCATTGCATCAGCAACCGCGCCCGCTGTTCCCAGCCCGCAGCATTTTGAAAGGTTTCAAGTGCGATAACGGCGTCGGCCGGCAAGCTCATCGCAACAACTCCAGCGCCTGATCCAGCGCTTCAAAGAACCGCTCCAGGTCTTCGGAATCGTTGTACAGCGCCACCGACACCCTGATGGCCCCGGCCAGTTCGAAGCTTTTTAGCAACGGCATCGCACAGTGATGACCGGCGCGCACGGCGATGCCCTGTTCGGTCAGCAAGTGCGCCAGATCAGAGTTATGCACACCTTCGACGACAAAACTGGCCAAGGCCAGTTTCGGCTTGCCCAGCAGCCGAATGCCATTGCGCGCTTCAAGACCCTTCAACAAATAGTCATGCAGCGCCGCTTCATGGGCCGAGACCGCGTCCTGATCGAGGCCCGCGAGGTAATCCAGCGTCGCCCCAAGACCGATCACGCTGGAAATCGGCGGCGTTCCGGCCTCAAACCCCAGTGGCGCGGGGCGAAAGCGTGCGCTGTGGTAATCGGCATCCAGGACCATTTCGCCGCCGAACTGCCAATGGCGCAGCTGCGTGAGCGCTTCATGGCGTCCGAACAGCACGCCCAGACCGTCGGGGCCATAGAGCTTGTGGCTGGAAAATATGTAGAAATCACAACCCAGCGCCTGCACGTCATGGCGACCATGAACCACGCCTTGCGCGCCATCAACCACGGTTAACGCGTCGTGCGCCTGGGCCATCGCCAGCAAGGCGGGCAACGGCTGCCAGGCACCGAGCACGTTGGACAGCTGACTGACCGCCAGCAAACGGGTTCGTGGACCGATCAATTGCGCGGCAGCGTCGAGGTCGATCAAACCGTCAGCGTCCAGCGGCAGGATCACCAGTTTCAAGTCGCGACGTTGCGCCAGTTGCTGCCACGGCAGCAGGTTGGCGTGATGCTCCAGGGCGCTGATGACAATCTCATCGCCCGCAGTGAATAAATGCTCAAGGCCATAGGCCAAGAGGTTCAGCGCGGAGGTCGCGCCGTGGGTAAAGATGATCTGCCCGCATACGCCGGCATTCAGCCATTGCGCGACTTTGCTGCGGCTGGCCTCGAATGCCTGGGTGGCATGGGCGCCGGGCAAGTGTTGCGCCCGATGCACGTTGGCCGCGCCGTTGGCGTAGTAATGCGTCAAAGCATCCAGCAGGGCTTGAGGTTTTTGCGTGGTGGCGGCGTTGTCCAGATAGGTCTGGTCTTGCCGTTGCAGCGCGGCGATGGCCGGGAAGTCGGCGCGCCAGGGAGAGGGAATCATCATGCTATCGGGCCCTGGTCAACATGGGCGGGTGTACGCCTGACCTGATGGTCGGGTCTACGCCGAACCTGTAGGAGCGAAGCTTTCGGCGGCCTCAAGGGCCCCTTCGCGAGCAAGCTTCGCTCCTACAGGTGATCGTGTGACGCTGCTTAGTTGTGAGCGTGCAGCGCTTCGTTCAGTTCGATCGCCGATTTGTGGGTTTTGCATTCCACGGCACCGGTTTCCGAATTGCGGCGGAACAACAGGTCAGGCTGACCGGCCAGTTCACGGGCCTTCACGACTTTGACCAGCTGATTTTTTTCGTCCAGCAGCGCGACTTTGGTACCGGCGGTCACGTACAGGCCCGACTCGACGGTGTTGCGATCGCCCAATGGAATGCCGATACCGGCGTTTGCGCCGATCAGGCAGCCTTCGCCGACCTTGATCACGATGTTGCCGCCGCCCGACAGGGTGCCCATGGTCGAGCAACCGCCACCCAGGTCCGAACCCTTGCCGACGAAGACGCCAGCCGACACACGACCTTCGATCATGCCCGGGCCTTCGGTGCCGGCGTTGAAGTTGACGAAACCTTCGTGCATTACGGTGGTGCCTTCGCCGACGTAGGCGCCCAGACGAATACGTGCCGCGTCAGCGATACGCACACCGGCCGGCACCACGTAGTCGGTCATTTTCGGGAACTTGTCTACCGAGAACACTTCCAGCAACTCGCCGCGCAGACGGGCTTCCAGTTGGTGCTCGGCCAGTTCGGCCAGGTCGATGGCGCCCTGGCTGGTCCAGGCCACGTTCGGCAGCAGCGGGAACACGCCCGCCAGATTCAGGCCGTGCGGCTTGACCAGGCGATGGGACAGCAGGTGCAGTTTGAGGTAAGCCTCAGGCGTGGAAGTCAGTTGAGCGTCTTCGGCCAGGATGGTCGCGACCAGCGGCTTGTGGCTCTCGGCCAGACGGGTCAACAGTGCGGCTTGTGCAGCGTCGACGCCTTTCAGCGCTTCAGCCAGTTGCGAGGCCTGAGCGGTACTGAATGCGATGGCCTGATTGCCTTCGGTGTAGCCCAGAATCGGCGCGATGGCTGCGACCAGTTCGGCCGACGGGTTAAGCAGTGGCTGTGCGTAAAACACCTCCAGCCATGCGCCTTGACGGTTTTGAGTGCCGACACCAAAGGCCAGGCTGAACAGGGTAGTGGACATGTAAATACCTCTAACAAAATTGAACGGGCAGGCTTACTTGAGCGCCGCCGCGTAGATATCTGGCTTGAAGCCAATCAGGGTTCGGTCACCGAGATCGAGCACCGGGCGCTTGATCATCGAGGGTTGTGCGAGCATCAGTTCGATTGCTTTCGCTTGGTCGAGATCGGCTTTGCGTTCGTCATCGAGCTTGCGAAAGGTCGTGCCTGCACGGTTCAACACCACTTGCCAGCCGTGCTCGTCGCACCATTGGGTCAAGTGTTCACGGTCGATTCCGGCCGCCTTGTAATCATGGAAGTCATAGCTGACAGCGTGTTCATCGAGCCAGGTGCGTGCCTTTTTCATGGTGTCGCAGGCTTTGATGCCGAAAAGGTGCAACGTTTTGCTTGAAACGGTCAAGGAATTGCCCCCTTTGCAGGTGCTGGAAATAAAAGGTGAAGGATTATGCCATGACCGGACGGTTTCGCGTCGGCCACGGTCGTTAAGTCATCGCAACCCCTGTGTGAGCCAGTTCGCTCCCACAGGCGTTGTCAGGCAGTTCGCGATTGCATGCGACATTGGTGCAACGGTCAGCCCGCAGTCTAAGCGGCTAATATGGCACTTCAATGCTGTCGATTGCCTGGGAACCGCGCTTTATGCAAACCGCCTACACCGTCCTGATCCTGCTGATGCTGGTCGGCGTTTCACGCCTGATCGGACGGGTGATCCCGCTGCCGTTGCCATTGGTACAAATTGCCGCGGGTGCGGTGCTGGCCTGGCCGACCCTGGGGCTGCATGTGGCGCTGGATCCCGAATTGTTCCTCTTTCTGTTCCTGCCGCCGCTGCTGTTCTCCGACGGCTGGCGTATGCCAAAACGAGAACTGTGGCGCCTGCGCGGGCCGATCCTGACCCTGGCGGTGGGGCTGGTGTTGTTTACGGTGGTCGGCGCCGGCTATTTCATTCATTGGTTGTTGCCGAGCATTCCTCTGCCGGTGGCCTTTGCGCTGGCGGCCGTGCTGTCGCCGACGGATGCCGTAGCGGTCTCGGCGATTTCTCAGAACCGCTTGCCGACGCCGCTGATGCACATGCTGCAAGGCGAGGCGCTGATGAACGATGCCTCGGGCCTGGTGACGTTCAAGTTTGCGTTGGCCGCAGCGGTAACCGGCGTGTTTTCACTGGCCAACGCCAGTGTGACGTTCGTGTTGGTGGCGGTTGGCGGCCTGGCCGTGGGCGTGGCGCTGAGCTGGCTGGTCGGGCGTTTGAGGTCGTGGATGATCGCTCGTGGCTGGGATGATCCGGCGACCCACGTCGTTTTCATGTTGCTGCTGCCGTTTGCCGCCTACGTGCTGGCCGAGCGCCTTGGCGCCTCGGGCATTCTGTCGGCGGTAGCAGCGGGGATGATGCAGAGTTGGCTCGATCTGCTGCCGCGCCAGACGAGTACCCGGCTGCTCAACCGCAGTGTCTGGTCGTTGCTGGAGTTCGCGTTCAACGGCTTGATCTTCCTCCTGCTGGGCTTGCAGTTGCCGGACATCATCAAGGCGGTGGCCAGCCACGAGACCTCGCTGTGGCCGACCTTGCTTTACCGCTGCCTCGACGTGGTGGTGATTTTTCTGGTGCTGCTGGTGTTGCGCTTTGTCTGGGTGCAGAGCATCTGGCGTTTGTCGGTTCTGCTGCGGCGATTGCGCGGCAAAGGCGAAATGACTCAAGTGCCGACCGCGCGCTCCTGCTGGTTGCTGACGGTCGGCGGCGTGCGCGGAGCGGTGACACTGGCGGGCGTGCTCTCGGTGCCGCTGCTGATGGGGGGTGATGCGTTTCCCGAGCGGGATCTGCTGATCTTCATCGCCGCCGGGGTGATTCTGCTGTCCCTGATAGCCGCCTGCATCGCTTTGCCGCTGTTGCTGCGCGGCATCGAAAAAAGCCCTGACGACAAGCGGCGCAATGAAGTGCGTGAAGCCTGGCGAAAAACCGCAGAAGCGGCGATTCATGCGCTCGAAGCCGAAGAGGCCACTCCCCAGGACGCCGCTCAGTCCGCGTTGGCCGCCGAACTGAAGGCGCGGATCATGTCCGAGTATCGCCATCAACTGGACGTGTTCAATGATTCGGCGGAAGCCCAGGCACTGGCATTTCAGATGGACTTGCTGGAGCGGCGTTTGCGGTTGAAGGCGCTGCGAGCGCAGCGCCTGGAGTTGTACAAGCTCAGCCGTCATCACCAGATTGGCGATGACGTGTTGCGAGAAGTGTTGGGGGAGCTGGATTTGAGTGAGGCCAACCTGGGTCAAGTGAAGTCCTGAGCGAATGGGCGACCTGACGGTTTTCAGCGTGGGTAAACCGAGCTGATGAACTTGATGTCTTGCTCGGACAGTTGGTTGTTTTGAGGGACTTCGACCTTGTCCCACATGACACTCGCGGGAAAGGCGTAATGCATGATTGATTTCGGGTCATAAGGTGTTTGACGGATCTGGCGGTCATCAAATTTTTTCAGGACGTTCCGGTAAATCTCTTCTTCGGTCCAGCCGTGTTTTTTGAATTCGCGATAGAGGGCAGGTAGATTCCAGTCCAGCGGCGCATCGGGATGTTGATGCTCATGTTCAACCCCAAGGGCATGACCAAACTCATGCATAACGGCTACCGTGAAAAAAGGAGACAGGTAGTCGGTGCCCAGCACCATTGTGGGCAGATGCGGGAGAATGTTTTGTGCGTCTGTCCCAATGACAGAGCTGTCTGCACCATCGCTCAGGTGAGACAGTAATATTCGTATGTCGCCGTTATACAACTCGTCGTTATCGTCCAGTTCGATGAATTCAAAGTTCAGGTTTACGTGGGGCGCCCATTGGTTGATGGCGGCGACGACAGTCTGAAACATGGCTTCGTCATAGCGAGTGATAGCAATGCGCAGCGTTTGTCCGCTGGTCCAGAATTTGGTAGGCGCCGCGACGCTTCGTGCTGAGTGGGATAGGTAGTTGCCACTCGCCTCGTTATCGGGGGCTTCGGAAGCGTTAATAGTAGAGCCAGCATCGTTGAGGTCGTACATGCGACAGCAGGGTTTTGGAATATTCATTTGTTATCGCTACTTGTGGGTGTTAAATAGTTTTGATTTTTTAAGATGCAGGAACACTGCTCGCGTGGCAGTTTGAAGTGTTCCGCATCGGGTAGGTTGTAATCGATATAAAGTTAAGTGGCGAATGTTGTGGTGTTTCAGGATGTTTGTGGTATTGGCTCTTTCGCATTGCGTTGCACGTTGTGAATATTAAAAGTTCTCTATTTGGTTATATGTTTAAGAATGATTGGAGGTGGCTGTGTGGCTTCTTTATTGTGGGCGTGCGAAGGCGCTACTAAAGAGTTGGAAGGGCTCTCAAGTACTTTGGGTGTTTGCAGTGGGTTAAGTTCGGCTTTATAACAAAGTCCCGCGCCATGGGGTATGGCGCGGGTGGGGAGTGTTATTTATTGCGCGTAATAAAAGCGCGAATGCGTTCTGCGGCTTCTATGCATTCTGCCAGTGGCGCAACTAGCGCCAAGCGTATGCGACCTGCACCCGGGTTGAAGCCATCAACCGCACGGGACAAATATGAGCCCGGCACCACGGTCACGTGTTCTTCCACAAACAGATCACGGCAAAACGCCTCGTCGTCGCCTTCAACATTTGGCCACAAGTAAAAACCACCATCCGGACGCTGCACGTCCATCACCGGGCTGAGGATTGCCAGCACCGCATCGTACTTCTCGCGGTACAGCGCACGGTTGGCGCGGACATGCACTTCGTCATTCCACGCGGCGACGCTGGCCAATTGGGTTTGAACCGGCATGGCGCAGCCGTGGTAGGTGCGATAGAGCAGGAAGCCCTTGAGGATGTCGGCATCGCCGGCGACAAAACCTGAGCGCAGGCCCGGCAGGTTGGAGCGTTTAGACAGGCTGTGGAACACCACGCAGCGCTTGAAGTCCTTGCGGCCCAGCTCCACGCAAGCACTGAGCAGACCGGCCGGCGGGGTTTGTTCGTCGAAATACAGCTCGCTGTAGCATTCGTCCGCAGCGATCACGAAGTCGTATTCGTCAGCCAGTGCGATGAGTT
Organism: Pseudomonas sp. LBUM1663; assembly: GCF_059695905.1. Lineage (NCBI taxonomy): Bacteria > Pseudomonadati > Pseudomonadota > Gammaproteobacteria > Pseudomonadales > Pseudomonadaceae > Pseudomonas > Pseudomonas sp. LBUM1663. The sequence continues at coordinate 1,265,946 of NZ_CP166792.1, forward strand.
TTTTCAGGGTGTCGACCGGAATCAGCGCGCCGGTCGGGTTGCCTGGCGAGCACAGGAACAGGATCTGGCAGCGTTTCCAGATGTCCGGCGAAACAGCGTCGAAATCCGGGTTGAAGCCGTTTTCGTCCAGGCATGGCAGATAGTGTGGCTTGGCCCCGGCGAGGAACGCCGCGCCTTCGTAGATCTGATAGAACGGGTTCGGGCTGACAACCAGTGCGTCTTCGCCACGGTTGACCACGGTCTGGGTGAAGGCAAACAGTGCCTCACGAGTGCCGTTGACTGGCAATACGTTGCGCGCGGGGTCGAGCCAGCCGTTCGGGACACTGAAGCGGCGTTCGCACCAGGCGGCGATGGCTTCGCGCAGGGCGGGGATGCCGAGGGTGGTCGGGTACACGGCCATCTGATCCAGATTGCTTGCCAGGGCTTCAGCGACAAAGCTTGGCGAGCGGTGCTTCGGCTCGCCGATGGACAGCGCGATGGCGCGCTTGTCCGGGTTTGGCGTGACGCTGCCGAGCAGGGCGCGGAGCTTCTCGAACGGGTAGGGCTGCAACTGGTTCAGAGCGTTGTTCATGGGGGCCTCTTTAAATCTGGGAAGAGAGGTTTTGTGGCGAGGGGGCTTGCCCCCGTTCTGCTGCGCAGCAGTCGTAAAACCATGATGTGCGGATTATCTGATACACCGCGCTTGCTGGTTTTGGGGCCGCTACGCAACCCAGCGGAGGCAAGCCCTCTCGCCACAGGAAATCTGCTCCCACAGGGGAAGATTTATTGATTCAGATGCTAATGCGCGACAGTTTGATATCCGGTTCATGGCTGACGCTCAGCTGTTCAACGATCGCATCCTGCAACCGGGTGCACAGCAGCGGGTCCGACAGCGGATGGTTGTTTGCGTCGGTGATAAAGAACACGTCTTCCACGCGTTCGCCGAGGGTCGCAATCTTGGCGTTCTGCAGCGACAAGTCGAACTCGAGGAAGATCGTGCCGATCCGTGCCAGCAGGCCCGGGCGATCCGGAGCGCTGAGCTCAAGCACCGTCACCGGACGCTGAGCGTCGTTGTGGATCGTCACCTGTGGCGCAAACGCGAAATGCTTGAGCTGGCGCGGCACGCGGCGCTGGATGATGGTCGGGTAGTCGTCCGGGTTGCGCAGGGCTTCGGTCAGACCGTCGCGGATCTGTTTGACCCGAGCCGGGTTATCGCCGATCGAGTCGCCGTCAGTGTCGAGCACGATGTAGGTGTCGAGGGTGAACTGGCTGCTGGACGTGATGACCCGGGCGTCGTGAATGTTCAGGTTGAGCTGGTCCATCGCGGCCACGGTCACGGCGAAGAAGTCATGTTGGTCAGGTGCGTAGATGAAGATCTGCGTGCCGCCCTCGAATTCGCGCTGGGTGGTTTCCTTGATCAGCACCAGCGGCCCGCCATCGGCCGGTTGCTGGAGGATCGCGTCACTGTGCCAGGCCACGTCGCCAGCGGTGTGACGCAGGAAGTAGTCATCGCCTAATTGCGACCACAGTTGTTCGACATCGTCTGGATCGGTGCCGCCGCGCACCAGGATGTCCAGGGCTGCGCTCTGGGTCTGGCGGATCTGCATTTCGCGGTCCACCGGATTCTCCAGGCCGCGGCGCAAGGCGCGCTTGGTCTCGGTGTAGAGCTGGCGCAAGAGGCTGGCACGCCAGGAGTTCCACAGGGTCGGGTTGGTGGCGTTGATATCGGCCACGGTCAGCACGTACAGATAGTCGAGACGGGTTTCGTCGGCCACGGCCTGGGCGAAATCGTGGATCACCTGCGGGTCGGACAAGTCCTTGCGCTGGGCGGTGGTCGACATCACCAGGTGGTTCTGCACCAGCCAGACGATCAGGCGGCTGTCCCACATCGGGAGTTGGTGGCGCTGGCAGAAGGCTTCGGCATCCACCGCGCCGATTTCCGAGTGGTCGCCATGCCGGCCCTTGCCGATGTCGTGGTACAAGCCAGCCAGGTAAATCAACTCGGGTTTGGGCAACTTGGCCATGAGCTTGCTGGCCAGCGGGAATTTTTCCGACACTTGGGTGTACTGCAACTTACGCAAGTGCTTGATCAGATTCAGGGTGTGGGCATCGACCGTATAAATATGAAACAGGTCGTGCTGCATCTGCCCGACAATGAAGCCGAACTCCGGCAGATAACGCCCGAGGATGCCGTAACGGTTCATGCGGCGCAGGTTGCGGTGGATGCCGATCTTGCACTTGAACAGCTCGATGAACAGGCTGGTATTGCGAATGTCGTTGCGGAAATCGTCGTCGATCAGGTGGCGGTGCTCGCGCAGCAGACGAATGGTATCGGCACGCACGCCTTTGATTTCCGGTTGCTGGGCCATCAGCACGAAGATCTCGAGCATTGCGAACGGCGTGCGACGGAACACATTGTCGTTGCGCGCTTCGATATAGCCATCGTGCAGCTGGAACCGCGAGTTGATCGGCTGCGGCGGCGCTTCGTCTTCCGGGGCGAGGATGACTTCTTCGAAGTGCTGAATGATCAGGTCGCTGAGCTGGGCAATGCTCATGACCACCCGGTAATACTGCTGCATGAAGTTTTCGATGGCTTGCTTGGCGTCATCGCCCTCGAAACCCAGCAGCCCGGCAATCGAGCGCTGGTGGTCGAACAGCAAGCGATCTTCGGAGCGACCGGCGAGCATGTGCAGCGCGTACCGGACCTTCCACAAAAACTCCTGGGACGAGGCGAGCAGGGCGTTTTCGCTTTCGACCAGGAAACCTTCGCCGGCCAGAGCTCGCAGGTTCAGAGTGCCGTATTCGCGACGGGCCACCCACAGAATCGTCTGAATGTCCCGCAGGCCGCCGGGCGAACCTTTGACGTTGGGTTCCAGGTTGTATTCGGTGTCGTTGTATTTGTGGTGACGGGCCTTTTGCTCGGCGCGCTTGGCCAGGAAGAAGTCCTTGCTCGGCCACATGTGCGCGGTGCTGGTGACGTCGAGCATGCGCTGGCGCAAGCGCTCGGGGCCGCAGATCGTGCGGCTTTCCATCAGGTTCGTGACAACCGTCAGGTCGGCGCGGGCTTCAATGGCGCATTCGTCCACCGAGCGAACGCTCTGGCCGACTTCCAGGCCGATGTCCCACAACAGCGTCAGAAAACGCTCGATGGAATCGCGGAAAACTTCGTGATCGGCGCTGTCCAGCAGGATCAGCAGGTCGATGTCGGAATAAGGGTGCAACTCGCCGCGACCGTAGCCGCCTACCGCGACCAGCGCGATGTCGGCGTCTTCGCTCCAGTTGAATTGCTCCCAGGCCTTTTGCAGGATGTTATCGACGAACCAGGCGCGATCCTCGATCAGCCGGCGAATGTCCCGGCCGCTGCGAAAGCGCTCGTCGAGCACCTCGCGGGCCTGGCGGATCGCCTTCTTGAAGGCCGCGATCGGGCTTGCCTTCAGGGCCAGTTCAGCCTGGAACTGGCCGCGATCGAAGAGTTCGGGATCCACCTGCGGCATCGATTGGCTTTCCTATCTATCTATAAGGCTGGGAGCTGCCTGGGGTCGGATCAGGCCGAAACGCGCGGGATGGTGTCATCGGCGCGCAAGGTGAAGATCTCGTAACCGGTCTCGGTCACCAGCAGGGTGTGCTCCCACTGGGCCGACAACTTGCGGTCCTTGGTGATTGCGGTCCAGCCGTCGCCCAAGACCTTGGTGTCGGCCTTGCCTTGGTTGATCATCGGCTCGATGGTGAACGTCATGCCCGCTTTCAGCTCCATGCCGGTACCGGCGCGGCCGTAATGCAGGATTTGCGGCTCTTCGTGAAACACCTTGCCGATGCCATGACCGCAGAACTCGCGAACCACCGAGAAACCGTTCTTTTCAGCGTGTTTCTGGATGATTTCACCGATGTCGCCCAGGCGGCAGCCGGGTTTGACGATTTCGATGGCCTTGTACATGCATTCCTGAGTCACCTGCGACAGGCGCTCGGCCCAGACCGGCACGCTGCCGACGTGGAACATGCGGCTGGTGTCGCCGTGGAAACCGTCCTTGATGACGGTGACGTCGATGTTCAAGGTGTCGCCATCCTTCAGCGGCTTCTCGTTCGGGATGCCGTGGCAGACCACGTGGTTGATCGAGGTGCAGATCGACTTCGGGTAGCCTTTATAGTTGAGCGGGGCAGGGATGGCTTTCTGCTCGTTGACGATGTAGTCGTGGCAGATGCGGTCCAGTTCTTCGGTGGTGATCCCCGGCTTGACATGTTCGGCAATCATTTCCAGCACATCGGCGGCCAGTTTGCCGGCGACGCGCATTTTTGCGATGTCCTCGGGGGTTTTGAGGGTGACGGTCATACAGGCTCTCTCTGCGCTCGATGGCGCTTGCTAAAACGAAATAGGCATTGCGCGATCGATCTTCGCGGCCCTGAAAAACGCGATTCTAACAGACGATCAGCGCAAATCTGAGCCTCTGTGCATCGCTTCTCTCTATAGATTGGCGCATTCTCGGGAGATTCCAAGTGCGCGGTTGAAGTCGCGCATCAGGAATTGAGAATCCGGGTTCCGTTTTTTGCAGCCCTGTGATATAAAATGCGCCGCTTTCCGGGGATACCCCGAAAGGCTTAAATCCACACACGTGTCGACACGATGACCTGGGTGCCTTCAGCTGATGCTGCTGGTTGGTCATTGGGATACGTGGAGGCCAAACCCGACTTATTAAGGAACTATCATGTCCCAAGTCAACATGCGCGATATGCTGAAGGCCGGTGTGCACTTCGGTCACCAGACCCGTTACTGGAACCCGAAAATGGGTAAGTACATTTTCGGCGCGCGTAACAAGATCCACATTATCAACCTTGAAAAAACCCTGCCAATGTTCAACGAAGCTCTGACTTTCGTAGAGCGTCTGGCCCAGGGCAAAAACAAGATTCTGTTCGTCGGCACCAAGCGTTCCGCTGGCAAGATCGTTGCTGAAGAAGCAGCACGTTGCGGTTCGCCGTACGTCGATCACCGCTGGTTGGGCGGCATGCTGACCAACTTCAAAACCATCCGTGCTTCCATCAAGCGTCTGCGTGACCTTGAAGTGCAAGCCGAAGACGGTACTTTCGCCAAGCTGACCAAGAAAGAAGCGCTGATGCGCACTCGCGATCTTGAGAAGCTTGATCGTTCCCTGGGTGGTATCAAGGACATGGGCGGTCTGCCAGACGCTCTGTTCGTTATCGACGTTGATCACGAGCGCATCGCGATCACCGAAGCCAACAAACTGGGCATCCCGGTTATCGGCGTAGTCGATACCAACAGCAGCCCGGAAGGCGTTGACTACATCATCCCAGGCAACGATGACGCAATCCGCGCTATCCAGTTGTACATGGGTTCGATGGCTGACGCAGTTATCCGCGGTCGCAACCACGTTGCTGGCGGCACCGAGCAGTTCGTTGAAGAAGCTCCGGCAGCTGCAGCTGAGTAATTGACGCCCTGGCGTTGACTCAGTAAGCAAAAAGGGGGCTTGGCCCCCTTTTTGCCACCTCGAAAACCGTTTGTGAGCAGCGCAGCTACAACCTTTGTAACGTGCAGCCGCTAACAAGTGGGGTCGGGAAGAATTGATCGCCCGTTCGATCGGGTGGAATGGTTGAAAACCTATCCAAGAGGAATTTTGAAATGGCAGAGATTACTGCAGCGTTGGTTAAAGAACTGCGTGAGCGTACTGGCGAAGGCATGATGGACTGCAAAAAGGCCTTGACCAAGGCCGGCGGCGACATCGAAAAAGCCATTGATGACATGCGTGCTTCCGGCGCCATCAAGGCTGCCAAGAAAGCAGGCAACGTAGCTGCTGAAGGCGCGATCGCTCTTAAAGAAGACGGTAAAACCGCCGTTCTGCTGGAAGTGAACTCGCAGACCGACTTCCTGGCCCTGCAAGACGACTTCAAGGCATTTGTTGCTTCCAGCGTTGAAAAAGCGTTCGCTGACAAGCTGACTGATGTTGCTCCGCTGATCGAAGCTCAAGAAGCTGATCGCCTGGTTCTGGTCGGCAAGGTTGGCGAAAACGTCAACATTCGTCGCCTGGCTCGCGTTGAAGGTGATGTTGTCGGTGGTTACCTGCACGGCAACAAGATCGGTGTTGCAGTTGTCCTCAAGGGCGGCAGCGTTGAGCTGGCCAAAGACATCGCTATGCACGTAGCGGCGACCAACCCTGAATTCCTGCTGCCATCGGAAGTTTCCGCTGAAGCGGTCGAGCGCGAAAAAGGCGTGTTCCTGACCCTCAACGCTGACAAGATCGCTGGCAAGCCAGAAAACATCGTTGAAAACATGGTTAAAGGCCGTATCAGCAAGTTCCTGGCTGAAGCAAGCCTGGTTGAGCAGGCGTTCGTCAAGAACCCTGAAATCAAGGTCGGCGAACTGGCCAAGAAAGCCGGTGCAGAAATCGTTTCTTTCACCTACTTCAAAGTAGGCGAAGGCATCGAGAAGCCGGTCGACAACTTCGCTGAAGAAGTTGCTGCCCAGCTGGCTGCCGCCAAGCAATAAGACAGTTTTTAACTGTCGCCCTGAAGAGGCTGCCCGCTCACGCGCGCAGCCTCTTTTCAGATGGGGTACCAATTTTTAATTGGTTTCCTTTTGGAACTGGCTTACAAAGCCATGTTCCGATGGCGCTGAAGCAGCGCCAAGCTAGAGTGAACGCCAGCTGTAAACAGCTCGCAAAGAATTTTTAAAATACGCCGCAGGAGAGATTCGCAATGGCTCAGCAGGGCAGTGGTTATCAGGCTCGCTATAAACGCATTCTACTCAAGCTTAGCGGCGAGGCCCTGATGGGCTCGGAAGAGTTCGGGATCGATCCGAAAGTTCTGGATCGCATGGCGCTTGAAGTCGGCCAACTGGTCGGCATCGGTGTTCAGGTCGGTCTGGTGATCGGCGGTGGCAACCTGTTCCGTGGTGCAGCGCTGAGCGCGGCCGGCATGGATCGGGTAACTGGCGACCACATGGGCATGCTGGCCACTGTGATGAACGCCCTGGCCATGCGCGATGCGCTGGAACGTGCCAATATCTCGGCCATCGTGATGTCGGCCATTTCCATGGTTGGCGTGACCGATCACTACGATCGTCGCAAAGCCATGCGTCACCTGAACGCCAAGGAAGTGGTGATCTTCGCGGCTGGTACCGGTAATCCGTTCTTCACCACGGATTCGGCAGCGTGCTTGCGCGCAATCGAAATCGATGCCGATGTCGTGCTCAAGGCAACCAAGGTCGATGGCGTCTACACCGCTGACCCATTCAAAGACCCGCATGCCGAGAAGTTCGATCATCTGACTTACGATGAAGTGCTGGATCGCAAGCTGGGCGTGATGGATCTGACGGCTATTTGCCTGTGCCGCGACCACAAGATGCCATTGCGTGTCTTTAACATGAACAAGCCCGGCGCCCTGCTGAATATCGTACATGGCGGCGCTGAAGGGACCCTGATCGAGGAAGGCCAACAATGATCAATGAAATCAAGAAAGACGCTCAAGAGCGCATGAAGAAATCCGTGGAATCGCTGGCGCACAACTTCGGCCGTATCCGTACCGGCCAGGCGCACCCAAGCATTCTTGAAGGCGTGATGGTGCCGTATTACGGTTCCGACACGCCGATCAAGCAGGTGGCGAACATCACGGTCAAAGACGCCCGTACCCTGCAAGTCGTTGCCTTCGAGCGCAACATGCTCGGTGCCGTCGACAAGGCCATTGGCAGTGCAGGTCTGAACCTCAACCCAACCAACCTGGGTGAGTTGCTGCTGATCTCCATGCCGGCCCTGACCGAAGAAACCCGCAAGGGCTTCACCAAGCAGGCTCGTGACGTCGCTGAAGATGCCCGTGTTGCCGTGCGCAACATCCGTCGCGATGCCAACAGCTCGCTGAAGGATCTGGTCAAGGAAAAAGAAATCAGCGAAGACGAAGAGCGTCGCGCCACTGGCGAGATCGACGATTTGACCAAGAAGTATGTGGCTGAAATCGACGCGAATCTGGCGCAGAAAGAAAAAGACCTGATGGCCGTATAAGGGTCGCGTTTTCATGGAAAAGACTAAGCAGACTGCGCCGTCCGCGGTGCCGCGCCATGTCGCGATCATCATGGATGGTAATAATCGCTGGGCGAAGAAGCGCTTTATGCCGGGTGTCGCCGGGCATAAAGCGGGCGTCGATGCGGTTCGCGCAGTGATTGAGGTGTGTGCCGAGTCCGGGGTCGAGGTATTGACCCTGTTCGCCTTCTCCAGTGAGAACTGGCAGCGTCCGGCCGATGAAGTCAGTGCCTTGATGGATCTGTTCTTCAAGGCGTTGCGTCGTGAGGCCAAGCGCCTCAATGACAACAACATCAGTCTGCGCATCATCGGTGATCGTTCGCGCTTTCATCCCGAGCTTCAGGCGGCCATGCGTGAAGCCGAGGCAATGACCGCCGGTGCCAACCGCTTTGTCTTGCAGATCGCCGCCAACTACGGCGGCCAGTGGGACATCGCGCAAGCCGCGCAGCGTCTGGCGCGCGAGGTTCAGGCCGGGCACCTGCGTCCGGAGGACATTACCCCGGAGCTGTTGCAGACCTGTCTGGCGACTGGCGATCTGCCGTTGCCGGACTTGTGCATCCGCACCGGTGGCGAACACCGCATCAGCAACTTCCTGCTCTGGCAACTGGCTTATGCCGAGTTGTACTTCTCCGACCTGTTCTGGCCGGACTTCAAACACGACGCCATGCGTAACGCGCTGGCCGATTTCGCTTCTCGCCAGCGCCGCTTCGGTAAAACGAGCGAGCAGGTCGAGTCTGGAGCCCGGGTTTAATGCTTAAACAACGAATCATCACCGCGCTGATCCTGCTGCCGATCGCCTTGTGCGGGTTTTTCCTGCTCGAAGGCACAGGCTTTGCGCTGTTCATTGGGCTGGTTGTGACCCTCGGTGCGTGGGAGTGGGCTCGCCTGGCAGGCTTCAATGCCCAGTCGATGCGCGTGGCCTACGCGGTTGTGGTCGCATTGATGCTGTTTGTCATGCACATCCTGCCGGGGCTCGCGCCCTGGGTATTGGGCGCTTCGGTGCTCTGGTGGGGCGTGGCGACGTATCTGGTGCTGACATACCCGCGTTCCAGCGAGCACTGGTCCAGCGCCGCCTGCAAGCTGGTGATCGGTTTACTGATCCTGCTGCCGGCCTGGCAGGGTCTGGTCCAGATCAAGCAGCAACCCTTGGGTAACTGGTTGATCATGGCGGTGATGGTGCTGGTCTGGGGGGCCGATATCGGCGCGTATTTTTCCGGCCGGGCCTTTGGCAAGCGCAAGCTGGCGCCGCAGGTCAGTCCTGGCAAGAGCTGGGAAGGCGTGTATGGCGGCTTGCTGCTGAGCCTGGTGATTACGGCGGTCGTCGGTATTGTGCGCGACTGGAGCTTCGTGCAGATGCTGATGGGCCTGATCGGTGCGGCAGTGATCGTCTTCATCTCAGTCGTGGGCGACCTCACCGAAAGCATGTTCAAGCGTCAATCGGGGATCAAGGACAGCAGTAATTTGCTGCCAGGGCATGGCGGTGTGCTGGATCGCATCGACAGCCTGACGGCCGCGATCCCGGTATTCGCCGTGTTGTTGTGGATGGCTGCACCGTGAGCCGCCCACAACAGATTACCGTTCTGGGGGCGACCGGCTCGATCGGTCTGAGCACCCTGGACGTGATCGCTCGCCATCCCGAGCGTTATCAAGTGTTCGCCTTGAGCGGTTTCACTCGCCTGAGTGAGTTGCTGGCCTTGTGCGTGCGCCACACGCCGAAGTTTGCCGTCGTGCCGGAAGCGGGCGCTGCCCGAACCTTGCAGGACGACTTGCGCGCCGCAGGCCTGTCGACCCGTGTGCTGGTTGGGGAAGAGGGGCTGTGTCAGGTGGCTTCCGACCCTGAGGTCGATGCGGTCATGGCGGCCATCGTTGGTGCGGCGGGCTTGCGTCCGACCCTGGCGGCGGTCGAGGCGGGCAAGAAGATTCTGCTGGCCAACAAAGAAGCGCTGGTCATGTCGGGTGCGCTGTTCATGCAGGCCGTGCGCAAAAGCGGGTCGGTGCTGCTGCCGATCGACAGCGAGCACAACGCGATTTTTCAGTGCATGCCACAGGATTTCGCTCGTGGGCTTGGTGCGGTGGGCGTGCGGCGGATTCTGCTGACAGCTTCTGGTGGTCCGTTCCGACAGACACCGATGGCCGAACTGGCGCACGTTTCCCCTGAGCAAGCGTGCGCTCATCCGAACTGGTCCATGGGTCGCAAGATTTCGGTCGATTCGGCCAGCATGATGAACAAAGGGCTCGAGTTGATCGAAGCCTGCTGGCTGTTCGACGCCAAGCCATCCCAGGTCGAAGTGGTGATTCACCCGCAGAGCGTGATTCATTCGCTGGTCGACTATATCGATGGTTCGGTGCTGGCGCAGTTAGGCAATCCTGACATGCGCACGCCGATCGCCAACGCCCTGGCCTGGCCAGAGCGTATCGATTCGGGGGTGGCGCCGCTGGATCTGTTTGCCATCGCGCGACTGGACTTCCAGGCGCCTGATGAAGAGCGTTTTCCTTGCCTGCGCCTTGCGCGTCAGGCCGCCGAAGCCGGCAATAGTGCGCCGGCCATGCTCAATGCGGCGAATGAAGTGGCTGTCGCGGCGTTTCTCGACGGGCGGGTTCGCTACCCGGAAATCGCGAGTATCATCGAGGAAGTGTTAAGCCTCGAGCCGGTCGTTGCGGTGGATGATCTCGAGGCGGTGTTTACGGCCGACGCGAAAGCGCGAGTACTCGCCGAACAATGGTTGAGCCGTCACGGGCGGTAAGTGCTGCAATACGTTGACCCATGCGGCACTGGACAGGATTGCGGAGAAAGTAGATGAGCGCGCTCTATATGATTGTCGGCACCCTGGTTGCACTGGGCGTGCTGGTCACCTTCCACGAGTTCGGCCATTTCTGGGTCGCACGTCGCTGTGGGGTCAAGGTACTGCGTTTCTCCGTGGGCTTCGGTATGCCGCTGCTGCGCTGGCACGACAAGAAAGGCACTGAGTTCGTCGTCGCCGCTATCCCGCTGGGCGGTTACGTGAAGATGCTCGACGAGCGCGAGGGCGAAGTGCCGGCCGATCAGGTCGATCAATCCTTCAATCGCAAATCGGTCCGTCAGCGCATTGCCATCGTGGCGGCCGGGCCGATTGCCAACTTTCTATTGGCAATGGTGTTTTTCTGGGTGTTGGCCATGCTCGGCAGCGAGCAGGTGCGGCCGGTCATCGGCGCGGTCGAGTCCGGCAGCATTGCCGCCAAGGCCGGTCTTGGCGCTGGTCAGGAAATTATTGCCATCGATGGCGAGCCAACGTCCGGCTGGGCCGTGGTGAATCTGCAACTGGTCCGTCGTCTTGGCGAGAGCGGTTCTCTTCAGTTGTTGGTGCGTGAGCAGGGCTCCACGGCGGATTCGCCCCGTGAGCTGATGCTGGATAAATGGCTCAAGGGTGCTGACGAACCGGATCCGATTCGTTCGCTGGGTATTCGCCCTTGGCGTCCGGCTTTGCCGCCTGTGTTGGCTGAACTTGATTCGAAAGGCCCGGCTCAGGCTGCCGGCCTGAAGACCGGTGACCGACTGTTGGCCCTGGATGGCAAGTCACTTGAAGACTGGCAGCAGGTGGTCGACACCGTTCGTATGCATCCAGATACCAAAATCATGCTGCGCGTTGAGCGTGATGGTGCTCAAATCGACGTCCCTGTGACCTTGGCCGCTCGCGGCGAGAGCAAGGCGCCCACCGGTTATCTGGGGGCAGGGGTGAAGGCGGTCGATTGGCCACCAGAGATGATTCGTGAGGTCAGTTATGGCCCGGTGGCCGCAATTGGCGAGGGTGCTCGACGCACCTGGACCATGAGCGTACTGACCCTCGATTCGCTCAAGAAAATGTTGTTCGGCGAGCTCTCGGTAAAAAACTTGAGTGGACCGATAACCATTGCTAAAGTGGCGGGCGCTTCTGCCCAGTCGGGTGTCGCTGATTTCCTGAATTTCCTTGCTTATCTGAGTATTAGCTTGGGGGTTCTGAATTTGTTGCCCATTCCTGTACTGGATGGGGGGCATTTGTTGTTTTATCTGATCGAGTGGGCGCGTGGTCGTCCCTTGTCAGATCGGGTGCAGGGTTGGGGGATACAGATCGGTATCAGTTTGGTGGTCGGGGTGATGTTGCTTGCTCTGGTCAATGATTTGGGCCGTCTGTAACACTTCGCTGAATTGCGAATCTGCCGCATTTTGCGGCAGTTTGTTTATTGCCAGTTGGAATAAGAAAGGACTTCATGAAACGTCTGCTGCTAACTGCGGTTCTCACCGTATTGATGATCGCCGAAGTTCACGCCGAGTCCTTCACTATCTCTGATATTCGCGTCAATGGCCTCCAGCGGGTCTCCGCGGGTAGCGTCTTTGGTGCTTTGCCGTTAAACGTCGGTGAACAGGCGGATGATCGTCGCCTGGTGGAATCCACTCGTGCGCTGTTCAAAACCGGGTTCTTTCAAGATATCCAGCTGGGCCGCGATGGCAACGTCCTGGTCATCACGGTAGTCGAGCGCCCGTCGGTCGCCAGTATCGAGATCGAAGGTAACAAGGCGATCTCTACTGAAGACCTGATGAAGGGCCTGAAACAATCCGGTCTGGCCGAAGGCGAGATCTTCCAGCGCGCCACCCTCGAAGGTGTGCGTAACGAACTGCAGCGCCAATATGTCGCCCAGGGTCGCTACTCGGCCACCGTCGACACCGAAGTGGTGCCGCAGCCGCGTAACCGCGTTGGCCTGAAGGTCAACATCAATGAAGGCACCGTTGCGGCTATCCAGCACATCAACGTGGTGGGTAACACGGTCTTCCCTGACGAAGACCTGATCGACCTGTTTGAATTGAAGACCACCAACTGGCTGTCGTTCTTCAAGAACGATGACAAGTACGCCCGTGAAAAACTGTCCGGTGACCTGGAGCGTCTGCGCTCCTACTACCTGGACCGTGGCTATATCAACATGGATATCGCTTCGACCCAGGTGTCCATTACCCCGGACAAGAAACACGTCTACATCACCGTCAACGTCAACGAAGGCGAGAAGTACACCGTTCGTGACGTCAAACTGAGCGGCGACCTGAAAGTCCCTGAAGACCAGGTCAAGTCCCTGCTGCTGGTTCAGAAAGGCCAGGTATTCTCGCGCAAGCTGATGACCACCACGTCCGAGCTGATCACCCGTCGCCTGGGTAACGAGGGTTACACCTTCGCCAACGTCAACGGCGTGCCTCAGCCGCACGATGAAGACCACACGGTGGACATCACTTTCGCTGTCGATCCGGGCAAGCGTGCTTACGTCAACCGCATCAACTTCCGTGGCAACACCAAGTCTGAAGACGAAGTGCTGCGTCGTGAAATGCGTCAGATGGAAGGCGGCTGGGCTTCGACCTACCTGATCGACCAATCCAAGACCCGTCTTGAACGTCTGGGTTTCTTCAAGGAAGTCAACGTCGAAACCCCGGCTGTACCGGGTGTCGATGACCAGGTTGACGTGAACTACAGCGTTGAAGAACAGGCTTCCGGTTCGATCACCGCCAGCGTCGGTTTCGCTCAGAGCGCCGGTCTGATCCTCGGTGGTTCGATCACCCAGAACAACTTCCTGGGTACGGGTAACAAGGTCAGCATCGGTTTGACCCGCAGTGAATACCAGAGCCGTTATAACTTCGGTTATGTCGACCCGTACTGGACTGCAGATGGCGTGAGCCTGGGTTACAACGCCTTCTATCGCACCACTGACTACAAAGACCTCGATGTCGACGTAGCCAGCTATGCCGTAGACAGCCTGGGTGCTGGTGTCAGCGTCGGTTACCCGATCAGCGAGACTTCGCGTCTGACCTTCGGCCTGACTGCACAACAGGACAAGATCAAGACCGGTCAATACACCGTTGACGAGATTTTCGATTTCGTGAACAAGGAAGGCGACAACTACCTGAACTTCAAGGCGTCGGCCGGCTGGTCCGAGTCCACCCTGAACAAAGGCGTGTTGGCGACCCGTGGTCATTCCCAGAGCCTGACACTGGAAACGACCACGCCAGGCAGCGACCTGTCGTTCTTCAAACTTGATTACCGTGGCCAGTTGTTCCAGCCATTGTCTGATAACTACACCGTGCGTCTGCACACCGAACTGGGTTATGGCGACGGCTACGGTTCAACCGATGGCTTGCCGTTCTATGAAAACTACTATGCTGGTGGTTTCAACTCGGTTCGTGGTTTCAAGGACAGCACCCTGGGCCCGCGTAGTACGCCTAGCCGTGGCACGAACCCGGGGACCGCGTTCGACCCGGACCAGGATCCACTGCCATTTGGTGGCAACGTCCTGATCCAGGGTGGTGCAGAGCTTCTGTTCCCTCTGCCGTTCGTCAAGGATCAACGCTCCCTGCGTACCTCGGTATTCTGGGATGTGGGTAACGTTTTTGACTCGCAGTGCAAAGACACCACCAATGCAAACGGTTCGGCGTCCAATACAAAGTGCAACGACATCAGCTTGAGCAACATGGCCAGCTCTGTCGGTGTGGGCGTGACCTGGGTTACCGCACTGGGTCCTCTGAGCTTCGCGTTGGCCATGCCGATCAAGAAACCGGATGACGCTGAGACTCAAGTGTTCCAATTCTCTCTCGGCCAGACGTTCTAAGCGTCTGCCCCAAAATAACGACAATGGATTTTGTAGGAGTGCATCGTGCGTAAGTTGACTCAATTGGTTCTCCTGGCGACCGTACTGGTAGCAGGTCCGGCTTTTGCCGACATGAAAATCGCCGTTCTGAACTATCAGATGGCCCTGCTGGAATCCGATGCAGCCAAGAAATACGCTGTGGATGCCGAGAAGAAGTTTGGCCCGCAACTGTCCAAGCTCAAGACTCTGGAAAGCAGCGCCAAGGGCATTCAGGACCGTCTGATGGCTGGCGGTGACAAGATGCAGCAAGGCGAGCGTGAACGCCTTGAGCTCGAATTCAAGCAAAAGGCCCGCGACTTCCAGTTCCAGTCCAAGGAATTGAACGAAGCCAAAGCCGTTGCCGACCGTGAAATGCTGAAGCAGCTCAAGCCGAAACTGGACAGCGCTGTGGAAGAAGTCATCAAGAAAGGTGCTTTTGACCTGGTCTTCGAGCGTGGCGCAGTGATTGATGTCAAACCTCAGTACGACATCACTCGCCAGGTGATCGAGCGCATGAATCAGCTGAAGTAATCCATGACAGCGACTATAAAACTCGGCCAGTTGGCCGAGTTCCTCGGCGCCACGCTACGTGGCGACCCGGAGAAAGAAATTACTGGGCTAGCCACTTTACAAGAGGCTGGCCCAGCTCAGTTGAGCTTTCTCGCAAACCCCCAATACCGTAAATACCTGGTGGACTGCCGGGCCGCAGCCCTGTTGCTGAAGGCCGCAGACGCTGAAGGTTTTGCCGGCGATGCCTTGGTGGTGCCTGATCCGTATCTGGCCTACGCGCGTATTTCCCATCTGTTCGATCCCAAGCCCAAGGCGCAGGCCGGTATTCACCCGACAGCGGTAGTGGCCGCGGACGCAGTGGTTGATCCGGCGGCGAGCATCGGTGCCTTTGCGGTGATCGAAAGCGGCGCGCGTATTGCTGCCGGTGTGACCGTGGGGGCGCATTGCTTCATCGGTGCCCGTAGCGAAATCGGCGAAGGCGGCTGGCTGGCCCCGCGGGTCACGCTTTACCACGACGTGCGCATCGGCAAGCGGGTAGTGATTCAGTCCGGTGCCGTGCTGGGTGGCGAAGGCTTCGGCTTTGCCAACGAGAAAGGTGTCTGGCAGAAAATCGCCCAGATCGGCGGTGTATTGGTCGGTGATGATGTGGAGATTGGCGTGAATACCGCTATCGATCGCGGTGCGCTGGCCGATACCGTACTGGGTAACGGTGTGAAGCTCGACAATCAGATTCAGATCGCCCACAACGTGCAGATCGGTGATCACACCGCCATGGCCGCGTGCGTGGGGATCTCCGGCAGCACCAAAATCGGGAAGCATTGCATGCTCGCTGGTGGCGTAGGGCTGGTGGGGCATATCGAAATCTGCGACAACGTATTTATCACCGGGATGACCATGGTGACCCACTCGATTACCGAAAAGGGTTCCTATTCTTCCGGTACGGCGATGCAACCAGCCGCCGAATGGCGCAAAAGCGCGGCCCGTATCCGTCAGCTCGATGACATCGCGCGACGTCTGCGACAGCTGGAAAAGCGTGTAGGGGACGTGACCCCTGACGGTAATGCTTCATCAGATGGCTGATACCATTTCCATATCAAGTGTGCACAGCCGCTAGACTGCCTCCTTGATTTGCTAGAGGGGCGCGCGTCAGTCGCGCGCTCCCAATCTTTACATAGGCTTCCCCCCGAAATGATGGACATCAACGAGATTCGCGAATACCTGCCTCACCGTTACCCGTTCCTGCTGGTGGACCGGGTCGTGGATCTGGATGTGGAAGGCAAGCGCATTCGCGCCTACAAGAATGTCAGCATCAACGAACCGTTCTTCAATGGTCACTTCCCTGCGCATCCAATCATGCCGGGCGTCCTGATCATCGAAGCGATGGCTCAGGCTGCCGGCATCCTTGGTTTCAAGATGCTGGACGTGAAACCGGCCGACGGCACCCTTTACTACTTCGTCGGCTCCGACAAGCTGCGCTTCCGCCAGCCCGTCACTCCAGGCGATCAATTGATCCTCGAAGCCCGTTTCATCAGCTGCAAGCGTCAGATCTGGAAGTTCGAGTGCCAGGCTTCGGTCGATGGCAAGCCAGTCTGCTCCGCTGAAATCATCTGCGCGGAACGCAAACTATGAGTTTGATTGACCCTCGCGCAATCATCGATCCGACGGCCGTTCTGGCCGAAGGTGTCGAGGTCGGCCCTTGGTCGATCGTCGGCGCAGGTGTGGAAATCGGCGAGGGGACAGTGATCGGGCCGCATGTGATTCTCAAAGGCCCGACCCGAATCGGAAAGCACAACCGCATCTACCAGTTTTCTTCGGTAGGCGAGGACACGCCCGATCTGAAATACAAAGGCGAAGAAACACGTCTGGTTATAGGTGACCACAACGTCATCCGTGAAGGCGTGACAATTCACCGTGGGACCGTTCAGGATCGTTCGGAAACGACCCTGGGCGATCACAACCTGATCATGGCCTATGCGCACATCGGCCACGACAGCGTAATCGGCAACCACTGCATTCTGGTCAACAACACCGCATTGGCTGGCCATGTGCACGTTGAAGACTGGGCGATTCTGTCCGGTTTTACCCTGGTTCACCAGTATTGCCACATCGGCGCCCACAGCTTTTCCGGCATGGGTACCGCCATTGGCAAGGACGTTCCAGCTTACGTCACGGTGTTCGGCAACCCTGCCGAAGCCCGTAGCATGAACTTTGAAGGCATGCGTCGCCGTGGTTTCAGCGAAGACGCGATCCACGCCCTGCGTCGTGCCTACAAGGTGGTTTACCGCCAGGGCCTGACGGT
This sequence comes from Pseudomonas sp. LBUM1663, assembly GCF_059695905.1. Lineage (NCBI taxonomy): Bacteria > Pseudomonadati > Pseudomonadota > Gammaproteobacteria > Pseudomonadales > Pseudomonadaceae > Pseudomonas > Pseudomonas sp. LBUM1663. Next base: position 1,283,370 of record NZ_CP166792.1, read on the forward strand.
TGAGCAGGCACTCGCCGAGTTGGCCGAACCTTCGGACCAGTTCCCGGAAGTCGCGGTGTTCCGTGATTCCATCCAGTCTTCGACCCGCGGCATCACACGTTAATCATGGCTAATCTGCGTATTGCGCTGGTGGCGGGTGAGGCTTCCGGTGACATTCTGGGCGCGGGCCTCATGCGCGCCCTCAAGGCTCAGCATCCGGCAGTGGAATTCATCGGTGTCGGTGGTCCGCTGATGCAGGCCGAGGGCCTGACTTCGTATTTCCCGATGGAACGCCTTTCGGTCATGGGCCTGGTGGAAGTGCTGGGTCGATTGCGCGAGTTGATGGCGCGTCGCAAAAAGCTGATCGCCGACCTCATCGCCGAAAAGCCGGACGCGTTTATCGGCATCGATGCCCCGGATTTCAATCTCAATATTGAACTCAAGCTGCGTCAGGCCGGGATCAAGACTGTGCATTACGTCAGCCCGTCGGTGTGGGCGTGGCGCCAGAAGCGGGTGCTGAAGATTCGCGAAGGCTGCGATCTGATGCTGACGCTGTTCCCGTTCGAAGCGAAATTCTATGAAGAGAAGGGCGTGCCGGTGCGGTTTGTCGGGCATTCCTTGGCCGATGCGATCCCGCTGGAGGCCGATCGTGCCGCGGCGCGGGCTGAACTCGGCTTGCCCGACGGGCCGCTGGTTGCCCTGATGCCAGGCAGCCGTGGCGGCGAAGTCGGCCGTCTCGGTGCGTTGTTCCTCGATACCGCCCAACGCCTGCGGGCCTTGCGCCCCGGCGTACGGTTCGTCATGCCTTGCGCCAGCCCTGAACGCCGTGCGCAGCTTGAAGAGTTGCTGGCCGTCCGCGATCTGCCGCTGACCCTGCTCGATGGCAAATCCCATCTAGCCCTTGCCGCCTGCGACGCCGTGTTGATTGCCTCCGGCACGGCGACCCTTGAGGCGCTGCTGTACAAGCGGCCGATGGTGGTCGCTTATCGCCTGGCGCCGCTGACGTTCTGGATTCTCAAGCGCATGGTGAAAAGCCCCTACATCTCGTTGCCGAACCTGCTGGCCCAGCGTCTTTTGGTGCCTGAGTTGCTGCAGGACGACGCGACGGTCGAAGCCCTGGCCCAGACCTTGTCGCCGTTGATCGAGGGTGGCGAAGAACAGACCCGCGGCTTCGACGAAATCCACCGGACCTTGCGTCTGGATGCCTCCAACCAGGCGGCGGATGCCGTGCTGAAACTGATTGGCCCAGTACAATGAGTAAAACAAGCATGCAAATGGGGCTGGATTTCACCTTGGTCGCTGAAGTGGAAGATCTGGTTGCCGGTGTCGACGAAGTCGGTCGCGGCCCGCTCTGCGGCGCCGTGGTCACGGCTGCGGTGATTCTTGATCCCAATCGGCCGATCCTCGGCCTCAACGATTCGAAGAAGCTCACCGAAGCCCGCCGCGAAAAGCTCTACGACGAAATCTGCGAAAAAGCCTTGAGCTGGTGCATCGCCCGGGCCGAAGTCGAAGAAATCGACGAGCTGAATATTCTGCATGCCACCATGCTGGCCATGCAGCGCGCGATCGAAGGGCTGCACATCCAGCCGAAACTGGCGATGATCGACGGCAACCGCTGCCCGAAACTGTCCATGCGCGCCGAAGCGGTGGTACAGGGTGACGGCAAGGTGCCGGCCATCGCTGCGGCATCGATTCTGGCCAAGGTCAGCCGTGACCGTGAAATGGCCGCTTTCGAATTGATTTACCCGGGTTACGGCATTGGCGGCCACAAAGGCTACCCGACACCCGTTCATCTGGAAGCCCTGGCCCGATTGGGGCCAACGCCGATTCACCGTCGTTCTTTCGCCCCGGTGCGCCTGGCTTATGAGGCTCGCGAAAACCTGATCGAGAGTTAGTCGCGAGGCTGATGTTTTACTCAAGGCCCGGTACAATCCGGGCCTTGTTGTCTTCACGTTTCTAGACAGGATCACTATGCCGGCTTCATTCGTTCATCTACGCCTGCACACTGAATATTCCCTGGTCGACGGTCTGGTGCGGATCAAACCGCTGGTCAAGACCCTGGTCGGCATGAACATGCCTGCCGTCGCGGTCACCGACCAGAACAACATGTGTTCCCTGGTCAAATTCTATAAAGCCGCCATGGGCGCAGGCATCAAGCCGATCTGCGGCGCCGACCTGTGGTTGTCGAACAAGGACCCGGACAACGCCCTGAGCCGGATCAGCCTGCTGGCGATGAACGCTGTCGGCTATCGCAACCTCACCGAACTGATTTCCCGCGGCTTCATCGACGGCCAGCGCAATGGCTCGGTCATCATCGAGCGCGAGTGGGTGGCTGAAGCCAGTGAAGGCTTGATCATGCTGTCGGCGGCCAAAGAGGGCGAGATTGGCCTGGCCATGCTCAGTGGCAATCCGGCAGAAGCGGAAAACCTCGCGCGCGAATGGATGGCCGTGTTCCCGGATCGTTTCTACCTGGAGATCCAGCGCACCAACCGCCCCAACGACGAAGAGCAGTTGCACGGCGCCGTGGCCCTGGCCGAGAAAATCGGTGCGCCGCTGGTCGCCACCAACGACGTGCGTTTCATCAAGCAGGAAGACTTTGCCGCTCACGAAACCCGCGTCTGCATCGGTGAAGGCCGCGCCCTCGACGATCCGCGGCGTTCGAAGAACTACAGCGATCAGCAATACCTCAAAAGCGCCGAGGAAATGGCCGAGCTGTTCAGCGACATCCCCGAGGCGCTGGCCAACACCGTCGAGATCGCCAAGCGCTGCAACATCGAAGTGAAGCTGGGCACTCACTTCCTGCCCAACTTCCCGATCCCTGATGGCATGACCATCGACGAGTATTTCCGTAAGGTCTCGTTCGACGGTCTGGAAGAGCGCCTCAGCGTTCTGCTGCCCCGGGACACCACCGAAGATTACGAAACCAAGCGACAGGTCTACGTCGACCGGTTGAATTTCGAGCTGGATATCATCATCCAGATGGGCTTCCCCGGTTACTTCCTGATCGTGATGGACTTTATCCAGTGGGCCAAGAGCAACGGCGTGCCGGTGGGGCCTGGCCGGGGCTCGGGTGCCGGGTCGCTGGTGGCCTATGTGCAGAAGATCACCGACCTCGATCCGTTGGAATATGACCTGCTGTTTGAACGTTTCCTTAACCCGGAACGGGTCTCCATGCCCGACTTCGACGTCGACTTCTGCATGGACGGTCGTGACCGCGTGATCGACTACGTGGCCGAGAAATACGGCCGCAACGCGGTGAGCCAGATCATCACCTTCGGTTCCATGGCGGCCAAGGCTGTGGTCCGAGACGTGGCGCGGGTGCAGGGCAAGTCCTATGGTCTGGCGGATCGTCTGTCGAAGATGATTCCGTTCGAAGTCGGCATGACCCTGGAAAAAGCCTACGAGCAGGAAGAAATCCTCCGCGACTTCATCAAGGTCGATGAAGAAGCCGCGGAAATCTGGGAAATGGCGCGAAAGCTTGAGGGCGTGGTGCGTAACGTCGGCAAGCACGCCGGTGGTGTGGTGATCGCGCCGACCAAACTGACTGACTTCTCGCCGATTTATTGCGATGAGGCCGGTGACGGTCTGGTCACCCAGTTCGACAAGGACGACGTCGAGGCCGCCGGCCTGGTGAAGTTCGACTTCCTCGGTCTGCGGACCCTGACGGTCATCGACTGGGCACTGAAAACCATCAACCGCGACCGCGCCAAGGTCGATCAACCGCCGCTGGACATCGCGTTCATCCCGCTGGATGACAAGCCGACCTACCAGCTGCTGCAAAAAGCTGAAACCACCGCGGTGTTCCAGCTTGAGTCGCGCGGCATGAAAGAGCTGATCAAAAAGCTCAAGCCCGACTGCCTGGAAGACTTGATCGCCCTGGTGGCCCTGTTCCGTCCGGGCCCTTTGCAATCGGGCATGGTGGACGACTTTATCAACCGTAAGCACGGTCGCGCCGAACTCGCGTACCCGCACTCGGACTACCAGTACGAAGGCCTCAAGCCCGTATTGGCACCGACTTACGGCATCATCCTGTATCAGGAACAGGTGATGCAGATTGCCCAGGTCATGGCCGGTTACACCCTCGGCGGTGCGGACATGCTGCGTCGGGCCATGGGTAAGAAAAAACCTGAAGAAATGGCCAAGCAGCGCGGCGGTTTCATTGACGGTTGCAAGACCAACAATATCGACGCCGACCTGGCCGGTAACATTTTCGACCTGGTAGAAAAATTCGCCGGTTACGGCTTCAACAAATCCCACTCCGCCGCCTACGGCCTGGTGTCGTACCAGACCGCGTGGTTGAAGACGCACTACCCGGCGCCATTCATGGCCGCGGTACTGTCGGCGGATATGCACAACACCGACAAGGTCGTGACCTTGATCGAAGAAATTCGCACCATGAAGCTGCGTCTCGACGCGCCGGATGTGAATACTTCCGAGTTCAAGTTCACGGTGAATGATGAGGGCCGGATTATTTACGGCCTCGGTGCGATCAAGGGGGTGGGCGAAGGTCCGGTGGAAGCGATCACCGAGGCGCGTCGGGACGGTCCGTTCAAGGACCTGTTCGATTTCTGCGCCAGGGTCGACCTCAAGCGAATCAACAAGCGCACGCTGGACGGTCTGATCCGCAGCGGTGCACTGGATCGTCTGGGCCCTTGTTTTCATGACGAACCGAAAGCCTATCAAGCGAGCATCGACCAGAACCGCGCGATCTTGTTGACCGCGATGGAAGGGGCGATCAAGGCCGCCGAACAAACCGCCCGCACCCACGACAGCGGCCACGCCGACTTGTTTGGCGGGCTGTTCGTCGAGGCAGACGCCGACGTCTACGCCAATCACCGCAAGGCCAAGGAGCTGACCCTCAAGGAACGCCTGAAAGGGGAGAAAGACACCCTGGGCCTGTACCTGACCGGTCACCCGATCGACGAATACGAAGGTGAGATCCGCCGTTTCGCCCGTCAGCGTATCATCGACTTGAAACCGGCCCGCGATACGCAGACCGTCGCGGGCATGATCATCGCCCTGCGGGTGATGAAGAACAAAAAGGGCGACAAGATGGGTTTCATCACCCTCGACGATCGCTCCGGGCGGATCGAAGCCTCGCTGTTTGCCGAAGCGTTCCATTCGGCACAATCGCTGTTGCAGACTGACGCGATGGTGGTGGTCGAAGGCGAAGTCAGCAACGACGACTTCTCCGGTGGCTTGCGCCTACGGGTCAAGCGGGTGATGAGCATGGAAGATGCTCGCACCAACCTCGCCGAAAGCTTGCGCCTGAAGCTGCAGACCAAGGATTTGAAGGGCGATCAGCTGCGCTGGCTGGGTGAGTTGTTCAAGCGTCACCGCGGCGCGTGCCCGATCACCATGGAGTACACGAGCCCCGATGCTAAGGCCTTGCTACAGTTTGGCGAGACCTGGCGGATCGACCCGGCGGATGCGTTGATTCAAGCCTTGCGTGACCAGTTCGGGCGAGACAACGTCTTCCTCCAATACCGTTGACGGTCAGGGTCTGTTGTTGTGGCCCGATCTCGACCAGCATTTTTAATCTCGACCTGAACGCGCCTGTCCCTTAAGGTAGGGCGCGAATAGACAACCGGCCGGCCCAAGCTCTCTTGGATGTCGACCCAAGACGGACGCCTATGAACCCGAATTTTCTAGATTTCGAACAGCCGATCGCCGACCTGCAAGCCAAGATCGAAGAGTTGCGCTTGGTCGGTAACGACAATTCGCTGAATATCGGCGATGAGATCTCCCGCCTGCAGGACAAAAGCAGCACGCTGACCGAAGACATCTTCGGCAAGCTGACCAGCTGGCAGATCGCACGTCTCGCGCGTCACCCGAAACGTCCGTATACCCTGGACTACATCGAACACATCTTCACCGAGTTCGACGAACTGCACGGCGACCGTCACTTCTCCGATGACGCCGCGATCGTGGGCGGTATTGCCCGTCTGGACGATCAGCCGGTGATGATCATCGGTCACCAGAAAGGCCGTGAAGTGCGCGAGAAAGTTCGCCGCAACTTCGGCATGCCGCGCCCGGAAGGCTACCGCAAGGCGTGCCGCCTGATGGAAATGGCTGAACGTTTCAAAATGCCGATCCTGACCTTCATCGACACCCCGGGCGCCTACCCTGGCATCGACGCTGAAGAGCGCAACCAGAGCGAAGCGATTGCCTGGAACCTGCGCGTCATGGCCCGCCTGAAAACCCCAATCATCGCCACCGTGATCGGTGAAGGTGGTTCCGGTGGCGCTCTGGCGATCGGCGTTTGCGATCAGCTGAACATGCTGCAGTACTCGACCTACGCGGTGATCTCGCCGGAAGGTTGTGCCTCGATTCTGTGGAAAACCGCCGAGAAAGCCCCGGACGCTGCTGAAGCCATGGGTATCACCGCCGAGCGCCTTAAAGGCCTGGGCATCGTCGATAAAGTGATCGGCGAGCCATTGGGCGGCGCGCACCGCGATCCAGCGGCAGCGGCGGCTTCGATCCGTGCCGAGCTGAGCTCGCAACTGGCGATGCTGAAGAAGTTCGACAACGAGGCGCTGCTGGCCCGTCGTTACGAGCGTCTGATGAGCTACGGTCTCTAAGCCGAGCGCGCAATACCCATGTGGGAGCGAGCCTGCTCGCGATGAGGGTTTAACATTCAACGAATCAGTTGGCCGTTAAACCGCAATCGCGAGCAGGCTCGCTCCCACATTTGATTTGTGCAAAGGGATAGATATGGATCAGCCCTCCAATGATTTGCCTTCCCGGCTTCTGCTGAATCTAACCCCTTGGCGCACCGCCACAACCTGGCGCATCGCCTTCTCCGGCGGGCTCGATTCCACCGTCCTGCTGCACCTGCTCGCCCACCTCGCAAAAAACCAATCCCTGCCAGCGCTCAGCGCCCTCCATGTCCACCATGGTCTTCAGGCTGCGGCCGATGCGTGGCCGGCACATTGCCAATCCGTCTGTGATGCCTTGGGCGTGCCGCTACAGGTGGTTCACGTTCAGGTTCAGCCCGGCGCCAGCCTTGAGCGCGCCGCCCGGGATGCGCGCTATGGCGCGTTCATTGAGGTCACTCAAGCCAATGAACTGCTGCTGACCGCGCAGCACCGTGACGATCAGGTGGAAACCCTGCTGTTTCGGCTGTTGCGCGGGGCAGGGGTGAGGGGCTTGTCAGGCATGCCTCGCGAACGCGTCCTGGGTCGCGGGCATCTTCTGCGTCCGTTGCTCGATGTCACGCGCGCCGAGCTTGAGGCGTATGCGGCCGAGCATCAGTTGAGCTGGATCGAGGACCCGTCGAACCAGGACCGCCAATTCTCGCGCAATTACCTGCGCCATCAAGTGTTCCCGTTATTGACCGAGCGCTGGCCGCAAGCGATGGCGACCATGGCCCGCAGCGCCGCGCATCTGAGCGAAGCGCAGGGGTTGCTCGATGACCTGGCGCAAATCGATCTGGTCAGCGCCAGTACCGCCAATGAATTCGATTGGCTGGGTTTGCCGTCCCTGGAGCTGGCGCCGCTGGCAAAACTCTCCACCGCGCGCCAGCGCAACGCCGTGAGTCACTGGCTCACAGCGCTGACACGGCTGCCGGATAGCGACCATTGGTCGGGTTGGGATGATTTGCGCGATGCCACGGGTGATGCCCGCCCGATCTGGCGATTGGCGGAGGGCGAATTGCATCGGGCGAGAGGACGTATCTGGTGGCTGTCGGGCTGCTGGCTGCGCATTCCGCCCCCCGCCGGCGTCTGGGCCGATCCCACGACAGCGCTGGCGTTGCCGGGAAATGGTGTGCTGACACTCACCGGGCAAATCCCCGCTGGGCCGCTGCATATCCGCTATCGTGAAGGAGGCGAGGTCATGAATCTGCCTGATCGCGGCCACAGGGATCTCAAGCGTTTGCTCAACGAACGCGGTGTTCCAGGCTTCGTCCGTGGCAGATTGCCGCTGGTCTATCGCGCTGGACAATTGCTGGCGGTGGCCAGCGTGCGGGGCTTGAGTGGCAGTGAACAGCGTGGCTGGAATTTACACTGGCAGCCACCGGGCGAAGATCAAGGTTTGAGCTGAATGGGGCTTTCCGGTAGACTACGCTCCCTTCTTGATACAACTTCTGTGGATTCGCCTGAATTGCAGGAGTTGCCGATTACCAAGCAGTCTTTGCTGGGCGATTCCAAAAAATGTGTAGCGAGCAACGTACCGGTGTTCCATCTGCCGGTCTGTCCCAACGCGGCGGTTTTTTTGAAAGGTGCACTGTGATTAATGCAGGTGATCGGGGGCTTCGGCCTTCCTTCGCTTTCCCCGGCGGCTCGGACCGCTTTAACGCAGACTTCTAGGGTTTTTCATGACGCGCTACATATTCGTCACGGGCGGTGTTGTTTCTTCATTGGGGAAAGGCATCGCATCGGCTTCATTGGCGGCCATCCTGGAGGCGCGGGGACTTAAGGTCACCATGCTGAAGCTGGACCCGTACATCAACGTTGACCCGGGCACCATGAGCCCGTTCCAGCACGGTGAAGTGTTCGTCACCCACGACGGCGCCGAGACCGACCTGGACCTGGGCCACTACGAGCGGTTCATCCGCACGACCATGACCCAGAACAACAACTTCACCACCGGCCGTGTCTACGAACACGTCCTGCGCAAAGAGCGCCGTGGTGACTACCTGGGTGCAACCATCCAGGTGATCCCGCACATCACCGACGAAATCAAGCGCCGCATCATCAAGGGCGCCGGCGATGCCGACGTGGCCATGGTCGAGATCGGTGGCACCGTGGGTGACATCGAGTCGCAACCGTTCCTCGAAGCGATCCGCCAATTGCGTTTCGAAGTCGGCGCCAAGCGCGCGATGCTGATGCACCTGACACTGGTGCCGTACATCGCCACTGCCGGCGAAACCAAAACCAAGCCAACCCAGCACTCGGTCAAGGAACTGCGTTCCATCGGTCTGCAGCCAGATGTGCTGGTGTGCCGTTCCGATCACCCGATCGACATCTCGTCGCGTCGCAAGATCGCGCAGTTCACCAACGTTGAAGAGCGTGCGGTGATCGCGCTGGAAGACGCCGACACCATCTACAAGATCCCGGGCATCCTGCACTCCCAGGGCCTGGACGATTTCGTCGTCGAGCGTTTCGGCCTGCAATGCGGCAGCGCCGATCTGTCCGAGTGGGAAGCCGTGGTTGACGCCAAGCTGAACCCGGAACACGAAGTCACCATCGCGATGGTCGGCAAGTACATGGAACTGCTGGACGCCTACAAGTCGCTGATCGAAGCGATGAGTCACGCCGGCATCAGCAACCGCACCAAGGTCAACCTGCGCTACATCGATTCCGAAGACATCGAAAACCAGGGCACCGCGCTGCTGGAAGGTGTCGACGCGATCCTCGTACCGGGCGGCTTCGGTCTGCGCGGCGTGGAAGGCAAGATCACCGCCGTTCAATACGCTCGTGAAAACAAGGTTCCCTACCTCGGCATCTGCCTGGGCATGCAAGTGGCCGTGATCGAGTTCGCTCGTAACGTGCTGGGCTGGAAAGATGCCAACTCCACCGAGTTCGATCGTGCAAGCGGTCACCCGGTCGTGGGTCTGATCACCGAGTGGGAAGACGCTACTGGCGCGGTCGAAACCCGTACTGAATCGTCCGACCTGGGCGGCACCATGCGCCTCGGCGCTCAGGATTGCCTGCTGGAACCGGGTTCGCTGGTGCACGATTGCTATGCCAAGGACGTGATTGTCGAGCGTCACCGTCATCGCTACGAAGTGAACAACAACCTGCTGCCGCAAATCATGGAGGCAGGCCTGAAAATTTCCGGTCGTTCCGGTGATGGCGCGCTGGTCGAAGTGGTTGAAGCCCCGGATCATCCATGGTTCGTCGCTTGCCAGTTCCACCCTGAGTTCACCTCGACACCACGCGACGGTCACCCGTTGTTCAGCGGTTTCGTTAAAGCAGCTTTGGTTCAACACCAGAAGAAGGCGTAAATCCGATGGCGCAGAAGATCATCCGTGTAGGCGATATCGAGATTGCCAACGACAAGCCAATGGTGCTTTTCGGTGGCATGAACGTGCTGGAAAGCCGCGACATGGCGATGCAGGTCTGCGAAGAATACGTAAAGGTCACCGAGAAACTCGGTATCCCTTACGTGTTCAAGGCCAGCTTCGACAAGGCCAATCGTTCCTCCGTGACCTCTTACCGTGGCCCCGGCCTGGAAGAGGGCATGCGGATTTTCCAGGACATCAAGCAAGCCTTCGGCGTGCCGATCATCACCGACGTCCACGAGCCTGACCAGGCCGCGGTCGTCGCTGAAGTCTGCGACATCATCCAGCTGCCGGCCTTCCTGTCGCGCCAGACCGACCTCGTGGTCGCGATGGCCAAGACCGGCGCGGTGATCAACATCAAGAAAGCCCAGTTCCTCGCCCCGCATGAGATGAAACACATCCTGAGCAAGTGCGTGGAAGCGGGTAACGATCAGTTGATCCTCTGCGAACGCGGTTCGAGCTTTGGCTACAACAACCTGGTCGTCGACATGCTCGGCTTCGGCATCATGAAGCAGTTCGAATACCCGGTGTTCTTCGACGTGACCCACGCGCTGCAAATGCCCGGTGGTCGCTCCGATTCCGCCGGCGGTCGTCGCGCTCAGGTCACTGACCTGGCCAAGGCGGGCATGAGTCAGTCGCTGGCCGGTCTGTTCCTCGAAGCCCACCCGGACCCGGATAACGCCAAGTGCGACGGCCCTTGCGCCTTGCGCCTGGACAAACTGGAGCCATTCCTGGCCCAGCTCAAAGCCCTGGACGAACTGGTGAAGAGTTTTCCGACGGTAGAGACCGCGTAAACCTCATTTCTCCGGTAAAGTACCGCACGATTTGTTGCTCAGGCCCTCGGGCCTGAGCCTTATCGTCCGCAAGTCTGCCCGCTGCACACCACTTGCCGACGGTAAAAGATTTCCTCTAGCTGCGTCGTTTTCGTCAACTTTGGAGTGTTTACAACAATGGCAAAAATCGTCGACATCAAAGGTCGTGAAGTTCTCGACTCCCGTGGCAATCCCACCGTGGAAGCGGACGTGCTTCTCGATAACGGCATCATCGGCAGCGCTTGCGCGCCGTCCGGTGCTTCCACTGGCTCGCGTGAAGCGCTCGAGCTGCGTGATGGCGACAAGAGCCGTTACCTGGGCAAAGGCGTGCTCAAAGCCGTCGCCAACATCAACGGTCCGATCCGCGACCTGTTGAAAGGTACAGACCCAAGCGACCAGAAAGCGCTGGATCACGCGATGATCAAGCTCGACGGTACTGAAAACAAAGGTTCCCTGGGCGCCAACGCGATCCTCGCCGTTTCCCTGGCCGCGGCCAAGGCAGCAGCACAGGACCAGGACCTGCCGCTGTACGCTCACATCGCCAACCTGAACGGCACCCCGGGTGTTTACTCGATGCCGGTTCCGATGATGAACATCATCAACGGCGGCGAGCACGCCGATAATAACGTCGACATCCAGGAATTCATGGTTCAGCCGGTTGGCGCCAAGTCTTTCTCGGAAGGTTTGCGCATGGGCACCGAGATTTTCCATCACCTCAAAGCTGTGCTGAAGGCCCGTGGCCTGAGCACTGCCGTGGGTGACGAAGGTGGTTTCGCACCGAACCTGGCTTCCAACGAAGACGCGTTGAAAGTGATCTCCGAAGCCGTGGCCAACGCAGGTTACAAGCTGGGCACCGATGTGACGCTGGCACTGGACTGCGCGGCCAGCGAATTCTACGAAGACGGCAAATACAACCTGTCCGGCGAAGGCCAGGTCTTCACCGCCGAAGGTTTCGCCGACTACCTCAAAGGCCTGACCGAGCGTTATCCGATCATCTCGATCGAAGACGGTCTGGACGAGTCCGACTGGGCTGGCTGGAAAATCCTCACCGACAAGATCGGCGAGAAAGTCCAACTGGTAGGCGACGACCTGTTCGTGACCAATACCAAGATCCTGAAAGAAGGCATCGATAAAAAGATCGCCAACTCGATCCTGATCAAGTTCAACCAGATCGGTACCCTGACCGAAACCCTGGAAGCCATCCAGATGGCCAAGGCCGCTGGTTACACCGCCGTGATCTCGCACCGCTCCGGCGAAACCGAAGATTCGACCATTGCCGATCTGGCGGTGGGCACCTCGGCTGGCCAGATCAAGACCGGCTCCCTGTGCCGTTCGGACCGCGTGTCCAAGTACAACCAACTGCTGCGTATCGAAGAGCAGTTGAACGGCAAAGCCAAGTACAACGGTCGCAGCGAATTCCGCGGTTAATCGTTAACTGGTAAAAAGACACCGGATTGTGTCGGAAAAATCGCTACAGCGATGGATTTGCCACTAATCTGATGCCTTATAAGCACAAGCCTGGGTCTTCCAGGCTTCGTGCTATCAGAAGCTTCAAAGTTTTGGCATGGCTGTCTTTTTTCACTGGATACCTGATATTCGATGCGCAGTCCCAATTGGTTGTTCCTCGTCTTGCTCTTGCTGCTGGCTGGCCTGCAATACCGCCTGTGGGTGGGTAATGGCAGTCTGGCGCAAGTGGCCGAGTTGACTCAGCAGATCGCAGATCAACACGCTGAGAACGAAGGGTTGCTGGAACGCAATCGGGTCATGGACGCTGAAGTCAGTGAGTTGAAAAAAGGTATGGAGACCGTTGAAGAGCGGGCTCGCCATGAGTTGGGCATGGTCAAGGACGGTGAAACCCTTTACCAGTTGGCTCAATGAGTAACCCGTTACCGGCCTTCTGGGCCGTGATTCCTGCCGCGGGCGTCGGTGCCCGTATGGCTGCGGACCGTCCCAAGCAATACTTGCAACTGGGCGGGCGCACTATTCTCGAACACAGCCTTTGCTGTTTCCTTGATCATCCTGCCCTGAAGGGGTTGGTGGTCAGTCTTGCTGTGGATGATCCTTATTGGCCAAACCTGGCGTGTGCTGCCGATCCGCGTATTCAGCGGGTTGACGGTGGCGACGAGCGTTCCGGTTCGGTGCTCAATGCCTTGCTGCATTTGCATGCGCAGGGTGCTGACGATGAAGACTGGGTACTGGTTCACGACGCCGCACGACCGAATCTGAGTCGCGACGATCTGGACAAGTTGCTGACTGAACTGGCTGACGATCCGGTGGGTGGGCTGCTGGCAGTGCCGGCACGCGATACCCTGAAGCGGGTCGACAAGCACGGTCGGGTGGTTGAAACCGTGGATCGCAGCGTGATCTGGCAAGCCTATACGCCGCAGATGTTTCGCCTTGGCGCGTTGCATCGGGCCTTGGCGGACAGTCTGGTGGCGGATGCGTTGGTGACGGATGAAGCTTCGGCCATGGAGTGGGCCGGGTTGGCGCCGCGTCTGATTGAAGGGCGGTCCGATAATCTCAAGGTTACTCGCCCTGAAGACCTCGAATGGTTGCGTCAGCGCTGGGCTAACCGCTGCTGAGTTGTTCGTTGACTCTTCGATCGCTATCGCGAGCAAGCTCGCTCCCACAGTTTTTGCGTTGCTCACCTTTTCAGCGTTCACCAGAGATCCAATGTAGGTGCGAGCCTGCTCGCGATAGCGGTGATTCAGACAACAAATACGGCACTGATATACATCAGCTCCGGTACTCCGGCCTTTGCGCCAACCCTTCCTTCAAATAATCCACCAACTTGCGCACCTTCGGCGACAGATGCCGCTGCTGTGGATAAAGCGCCCAAACCGCCGTATTCGGTGGTTGGTGCGCCTCCAGCAGTGAAATCAATTCGCCGTTTTTCAGATGCTCCAGCACGTAATAGTCCGGCAGCTGACACAAACCCACCCCCTGTAGCGCCGCATCCAGAACCGCTTGCCCACTGTTGCAGCGCCAGTTTCCCTGCACTCGCTGGGAAAATTCCCGCCCATTCTGTTCCAGTTGCCACATGTCCGAACTGCCAATGAGGCAATTGTGGCGGCTGAGTTCCGACAAGCTGTGCGGGCGACCATACCGTTCCACGTAGGAAGGCGACGCGCACAAATACATGCGCCGTGGTGCCAGGCGTGTGGCGACCAATCGTGAATCCTGAAGACGTCCGAGGCGGATCGCCAGGTCCAGTCCTTCGTGCACCAGGTCGAGAGGGCGGTTGCTCAGTTCAATGTCGACGCGCAATTGTGGATAAAGGCCCATGAAACGGGTCACCAGCGGCACAATGAAGCGTTCGCCATACGCCACGGCGCAGGTCATGCGCAGCATGCCCTTGGGTTCGCTGGTCAGGTCGCCGACTGCGCGCAAGGCTTCTTCGCGACCGTCCTGCAAGCGCTGGCAATGTTGCAAAAAGGTTTGCCCGGCTTCGGTCAGCGTAACCCGGCGAGTGCTGCGGTAAAGCAGTCGCGTCTGAAGACGCTCTTCGAGGCGTGCGATTTGTCGACTGATGTGAGAGGAAGAAACCCCAAGGCGTTCCGCCGCCGCCGTGAATTGGCTGCACTCGGCTACGGCGACGAACTCGTCGATCCCTTCCCAGCGGTTTTCAGACATCAAGGATTATCCCTGTATGGCAATAATGTTTTGCTTTTGCCTGGATTATTCCTCGTAAGGCGCTGTATTACACTCCCTGTCTCGTTTTTATTCATTGGAGAACCCACATGATCAAGTCGCGCGCTGCCGTTGCCTTCGAGGCCAAGAAACCTCTCGAGATTGTCGAAGTCGATGTCGCCATGCCCAAGGCCGGTGAAGTTCTGTTGCGTGTGGTGGCCTCCGGCGTCTGTCATACCGATGCCTACACCCTGTCGGGCGCTGACCCGGAAGGCATCTTCCCGTCGATCCTCGGTCACGAAGGTGGCGCGGTGGTTGAAGCGATCGGCGAGGGCGTGACCTCCGTCGCGGTCGGCGACCACGTGATCCCGCTGTACACCCCGGAATGCCGCCAGTGCAAATTCTGCCTGTCGGGCAAAACCAACCTGTGCCAGGCGATTCGTGCGACTCAGGGCAAGGGTCTGATGCCGGATGGCACCTCGCGTTTTTCCTACAAGGGCCAGCCGATTTTCCACTACATGGGCACCTCGACCTTCTCCGAATACACCGTGCTGCCGGAAATCTCCGTCGCCAAGATTGCGAAAGAAGCCCCCCTGGAAAAAGTCTGCCTGCTGGGTTGCGGTGTCACCACCGGCATCGGCGCGGTGCTCAATACCGCGAAGGTAAAACCGGGTGACACCGTGGCCATTTTCGGTCTGGGCGGCATCGGTCTGTCGGCTGTGATCGGTGCGGTAAAAGCCAAGGCGGCGCGGATCATTGCCATCGACATCAACCCGGCCAAATTCGAAATTGCCAAGCAGTTGGGTGCAACCGATTGCGTGAACCCGAAAGATTTCGACCGTCCGATCCAGGAAGTCATCGTCGACATGACTGACGGCGGCGTCGACTTTTCCTTCGAGTGCATCGGCAATGTGCAATTGATGCGTGCGGCCCTTGAGTGCTGCCACAAGGGCTGGGGCGAGTCGGTGATTATCGGCGTGGCCGGTGCCGGCCAGGAAATCTCCACCCGTCCATTCCAACTGGTGACCGGGCGCGTCTGGCGTGGTTCGGCATTCGGCGGCGTGCGCGGTCGCACCGAGTTGCCAAGCTATGTCGAAATGGCCGAAACCGGCGAAATCCCGCTGGATACGTTCATCACCCACACCATGGGCCTGGAAGATATCAACAAGGCTTTCGACCTGATGCACGAAGGCAAAAGCATCCGTAGCGTCATCCATTTCTGAGGTCGGTCATGAGCCTGGAAAATATCTCCTGCCAGAAAAGCTTCGGCGGCTGGCACAAACGCTACAAGCACCGCTCCGATGTGCTCGGCTGCGACATGGTGTTCGCCGTGTACCTGCCGCCGCAAGCGGAGCAGGGCGGCAAGTTGCCGGTGCTGTATTGGTTGTCCGGCCTGACCTGCACCGACGAGAACTTCATGCACAAGGCCGGCGCGATGCGTATGGCCGCGGAGCTGGGAGTGATCATCGTCGCACCGGACACCAGCCCTCGCGGTCCCGATGTGCCGGGTGATCCGGACGGTGCGTGGGACTTCGGCCTCGGCGCCGGGTTTTATCTGAATGCCACGCAGGAACCGTGGTCGCGGCACTATCGGATGCATGACTATGTCGTGCAGGAATTGCCGGCATTGGTTGAGGCTCATTTCCCGGCGTCGGACAAGCGCGGTATCAGCGGTCACTCCATGGGCGGCCACGGTGCGTTGGTCTGTGCCTTGCGCAATCCGGGGCGATATCAGTCGGTGTCGGCGTTCTCGCCGATCAACAATCCAATGGATTGCCCGTGGGGCCAGAAAGCCTTTTCCCGTTACCTGGGCGAAGACCGTTCGAAGTGGCGCGAGTGGGATGCCTGCGCGTTGATCGCCGAAGCCGACGAGAAGCTGCCGCTGCTGGTCGACCAAGGGGATCGCGATGATTTCCTGGCCACTCAGCTCAAGCCAGAAGCCTTGCAACAGGCGGCCAAACTGGCCGGTCATCCGCTGACGTTGCGCCTGCAACCGGGTTACGACCACAGCTATTTCTTCATCGCCAGCTTCATCGACGACCACTTGCAACATCACGCGCGTGCTCTAAGCGCCTAATGTCCGACAAAGCAGGTAGAATCACGCCCTGACAAAAATCGGGGCGTTTTTTTATGCGTATTGGCCACGGCTATGATGTGCACCGTTTCGCTGAAGGCGATTTCATTACTCTGGGCGGTGTGCGGATTGCACACGGCTTCGGGCTGCTCGCTCACTCCGACGGTGACGTCCTGCTGCACGCCTTGAGCGACGCCTTGCTCGGCGCCTCCGCGCTGGGTGATATCGGCAAGCACTTCCCGGACACCGACCCGACATTCAAGGGCGCCGACAGCCGCGTGCTGTTGCGTCACGTCGTCGCACTGATCCACGCCAAAGGCTGGAAAGTCGGCAACGTCGATAACACCATCGTCGCCCAGGCGCCGAAAATGGCCCCGCATATCGAATCGATGCGCGCGCTGATTGCCGCGGATCTTCAAGTTGAGTTGGATCAAGTGAACGTGAAAGCTACCACCACCGAAAAGCTTGGCTTTGTCGGTCGCGAAGAAGGCATTGCCGTGCATTCCGTTGCCTTGTTGCTGCGCGCATGAACGAAGCGCAATTGCTCGGCCCGCGGGCCTATGGTGACGCCCTCGGTACGGCGGTTTTAAAAGCCACGGCGGAAGATTTTCAGGTCGATGAAGTGCTCGATATCCCCCTCAGTGGTGATGGCGAACACCTGTGGATCTGGGTGGAAAAGCGCGGCCTGAATACCGAAGAAGCGGCACGGCGCATTGCCAAGGCGGCGGGTGTGCCATTGCGCACCGTCAGTTATGCAGGCCTCAAGGATCGTCAGGCGCTGACTCGCCAGTGGTTCAGCGTGCAGCTGCCGGGCAAGGCTGATCCTGATTTGTCGGCGGCCGAAAACGACACGCTGAAAATCCTCAAGACCGGTCGACACAAGCGCAAGCTGCAACGCGGTGCCCATTCGGCGAATGGCTTCACCTTGCGCCTGACGCAATTCGCTGGCGACAAGGCAGCAATCGAAGCGCGGCTGCAGCTGATCGCCAAGCAAGGTATTCCGAATTATTTTGGTGCCCAGCGTTTCGGCTTTGATGGCGGTAACGTGGTCGATGCCCGTGCCTGGGCCGCGCGCAAGGCGTTGCCGGAGCAACGCAATGTCCGTTCGCGCCTGCTCTCCACCGCCCGCAGTTTTCTGTTTAATCAAGTGCTGGCGGCGCGTGTGGCGGATGGCACCTGGCAGAAAGCGCAGGTCGGCGATCTGCTGGCCTTCACTGACAGCCGCAGTTTTTTTCCGGCAGGTGAAGCCGAGTGCAGCGACCCGCGCCTGGCGATTCTCGACCTGCACCCGACCGGTCCCCAGTGGGGCGAAGGTGACTCGCCGGCGACCGGCGCTGTCCATGTACTGGAGCAGGCAATCGCCGCTCGCGAAGCGGATCTGCGCGATTGGTTGATTAACGCCGGAATGAGCCACGAACGTCGCATCCTGCGGCTGCCCATTGGTGGGTTGACGTGGCATTATCCCGAGCCTGACATTCTGCAACTGGAATTCGTCCTCCCGGCCGGATGCTTTGCCACCGTATTGGTGCGCGAGCTTGTTGATCTGGTGCCGGTGGGGCAGACGGACAGCCCATGCGTATTCTGATTTCTAACGACGATGGGGTAACCGCACCCGGTCTTGCCGCGCTTTATGCTGCGCTGGCGGATTACACCGAGTGCGTGGTTATCGCCCCGGACCAGGACAAAAGCGGCGCCAGCAGTTCGCTGACGCTCGACCGTCCGTTGCACCCGCAAACCCTGGCTAACGGCTTTATCAGCCTGAACGGCACACCCACCGATTGCGTGCACTTGGGCCTTAACGGCTTGCTGGAGCGCGAACCGGATATGGTGGTTTCCGGCATCAACCTGGGCGCCAACCTGGGCGACGACGTGCTGTATTCCGGCACCGTTGCGGCGGCACTCGAGGGGCGTTTCCTTGAGCGTCCTTCGTTCGCCTTTTCGTTGGTCTCACGTCAAGTGGAGAACCTTCCCACGGCCGCTTACTTTGCGCGCAAACTGGTCGAGGCCCACGCCGACCTCGACTTGCCACCACGCACGGTATTGAACGTGAACATTCCCAATTTGCCGCTGGACCACATTCGCGGCATTCAGCTGACCCGCCTCGGGCACCGCGCACGTGCTGCGGCACCGATGAAAGTGGTCGACCCGCGCGGCAAGTCCGGTTACTGGATCGCCGCCGCCGGGGATGCCGAAGATGGTGGCCCGGGGACCGATTTCCACGCGGTGATGCAGGGCTATGTGTCGATTACCCCGCTGCAACTGGATCGCACCTTCAATGATGCCTTCAGAAGTCTCGATGGCTGGTTGGAGGGGTTGCGCTAATGGCTCGTGAACAAGACGATATTCTGCGTCGCGGCATCGGGATGACCTCGCAACGAACCCGCGAGCGTCTGATTCAACGCCTGTATGAGGAAGGGGTTTCCAACGCCAAGGTGCTGGAAGTCATCCGTCGTACACCGCGTCACTTGTTCGTCGACGAAGCGCTGGCTCATCGTGCCTACGAAGACACGGCGCTGCCGATCGGACACAACCAGACCATCTCCCAGCCTTATATGGTGGCGCGCATGAGCGAGCTGCTGCTGGAAGCGGGTCCCTTGGACAAGGTGATGGAAATCGGCACCGGCTCGGGCTACCAGACGGCGGTACTGTCGCAGTTGGTTGAACGGGTGTTCTCCGTGGAGCGCATCAAGGTTTTGCAGGACCGGGCCAAGGAACGCCTGGTAGAGCTGAACCTGCGCAACGTGGTGTTTCGCTGGGGCGATGGCTGGGAAGGCTGGCCGGCACTGGCCCCGTACAACGGCATTATCGTCACTGCAGTGGCCACCGATGTCCCTCAAGCGCTGCTCGATCAGTTGGCGCCAGGTGGGCGACTGGTGATTCCTGTCGGCTCCGGTGAGGTGCAGCAACTGATGCTGATCATCCGCGAAGAACACGGCTTTTCACGTCGTGTTCTGGGGTCGGTTCGTTTCGTGCCACTACTCAACGGGCCGCTGGCCTGAGCATTTGTTCAGGCACGCTGAATTCTCCTCGATTGTCCGGGTCTTACAGCGGCATCGATGTGTTAAACGGGATTCATCGGCAGGCAGCAAACGTGTGCGCGAGGCGATTTCGCTTCATTAAAGGTAAAGCCTGTTCGGCCCGTTATACTTGCGACATTTCGTGCCGAAACACGGCAATCCACTATTTCAGCCACCACAAAGGGAGCGGCGGGTGAGTCTCACAGTCATTGCGCAGCGTATGGGTACAAAGAGCTTTCAGCGCCTGGTGACTGGCCTCGTCTTGAGCACCTTGCTGGTCGGTTGCTCCAGTTCCAAAACGAGTGACGTGCGTGTCGTCGATCGCAACAAAACCGTCGCCCAGCGCCCGGCGGTGACCACGGGTCAATACGTCGTTCGACCAAAAGATACGTTGTTCTCGATCGCTTTTCGCTACGGCTGGGACTACAAAGCCCTCGCCGCACGGAACAATATTCCTACGCCGTATACGATCCATCCGGGTCAGACAATTCGCTTCGACGGTCGCACCGGATCAACGTCGGCGCCGGTGGCCAGTGCTACCGATTCAACGCCTTCGTCGTCGCTGAAAACCACGGTAATCCGGCGTCAGCCGAATGGCGCAACGACCAGCACAGCGGTGGTTGCACCGTCCGTCGCCAGCAAGCCGACCCCCGCTCCGATGCCTCCTCCGGGCCCGGCCCCGACCGGCTGGGGATGGCCATCTAATGGCATTCTGATTGGAAAGTTCTCCTCAAACGGTAGTTTGAATAAAGGAATTGATATCGCCGGGGATTTGGGACAGCCTGTTTTAGCTGCGTCTGATGGGACGGTGGTATACGCCGGGAGTGGCTTAAGGGGCTACGGCGAATTAGTCATCATCAAACACAGCGACACCTACGTCAGTGCCTACGGACATAACCGCAGGCTGTTGGTTCGGGAGGGGCAGCAGGTCAAAGTCGGACAGACAATTGCCGAAATGGGGTCAACGGGTACAGACCGGGTGAAACTGCATTTTGAGATTCGCCGACAAGGTAAACCTGTAGATCCGCTGCAGTTCCTGCCACGTCGTTGATTTGTTACCAGCCTGTTCCGTCACGTAGAGGGGACAGGCTCCAGCGTTGCCAAGGATAAAGGCGCCGCTTGAGCTTGGGGTCGAACTCACCAAAGGACTATAACAATGGCTCTCAGTAAAGAAGTGCCGGAGTTTGACATCGACGATGAGGTTCTCCTTATGGAGACCGGCATCGCTACGGATTCGATGTCGAATGATGAAGGGGCTGCTCCACCTTCCGTTCGTGCCAAATCCAAACACTCCGCTTCGCTAAAGCAACACAAGTACATCGACTACACGCGGGCACTTGATGCCACGCAGCTTTACCTCAACGAAATCGGCTTTTCCCCGCTGCTCTCCCCGGAAGAAGAAGTTCATTTTGCGCGTCTGTCGCAAAGTGGCGATCCGGCCGGGCGTAAACGCATGATTGAAAGCAACCTGCGGCTGGTGGTGAAAATCGCCCGGCGTTACGTCAATCGTGGGCTGTCGCTGCTGGACCTGATCGAAGAGGGCAACCTCGGACTGATCCGGGCAGTGGAGAAATTCGATCCTGAGCGCGGCTTCCGCTTTTCGACTTACGCTACCTGGTGGATTCGTCAGACCATCGAGCGCGCAATCATGAATCAGACCCGGACCATCCGGTTGCCGATTCATGTGGTCAAAGAGCTTAACGTGTACCTGCGGGCTGCACGGGAGCTGACCCAAAAACTCGATCACGAACCCTCACCCGAAGAAATCGCCAACCTGCTGGAAAAACCAGTGGCAGAGGTCAAGCGCATGCTCGGCTTGAACGAGCGGGTTTCTTCGGTCGACGTCTCGCTGGGTCCGGATTCGGATAAAACCCTGCTGGACACCCTTACGGATGACCGACCAACCGATCCATGCGAACTGTTGCAGGACGACGACCTGTCCCAGAGCATCGATCAATGGCTTTCGGAACTGACCGACAAGCAACGTGAAGTGGTGGTACGCCGCTTCGGCCTGCGCGGCCACGAGAGCAGCACGCTTGAAGATGTGGGCCTGGAAATCGGCCTGACCCGGGAACGGGTCAGACAGATTCAGGTGGAAGGCCTGAAACGTCTTCGGGAGATTCTCGAGAAGAACGGCCTGTCGAGCGAGTCACTGTTTCAGTAAATAACGCGCTTGAGTGGCATTGGAAAACCCCGACTGGTTCGGGGTTTTTTAATGCCTGGGAGATGGCTGGCAAGCGCCTCAGGTTTGTAGTCTCGCGCTGTAAGTCTTTGCTTACTCTTTCGTAAGTGTTCGTTATTTTTACAGTGTGGCAGTCGCCCATCCGTTACATCTGTTCGAGTTATCTAATTGATTTATATGGTTATTAATAAATATTAAAAGCATATGACAGGCAGTTTTGCGGATTGGGGGCGATTGCTCTCGGTGAGGAACTCTCTAGTATCTGAACGGTGTCGACGGACAGACACACCCTTCAAGGATGAGGGGAATGGACATCGCAGGAAGCGATTCATCAGGACGATGAAAAGGAACACAGGGAATAGGGAAAAAATGTGGGCGGGTCAAACCGCCCCTTTTTTTGCCTGCAGAAAAGCAAAAAGGCCCGCTAGGGGCCTTTGGGGAACGCGGGGGAAATCAGCGTTCGAGGTCTTTGAGCTTGCTACCTACAGATTTGTTGATGACACGATCAAACTCTTCAGCATCGGGCATCGATTCTTTCTTCTCGGTGATGTTGGGCCAGATTTCGGCCAACTCAACGTTCAGCTGAATGAACTGCTGCATGTCTTCCGGGACTTCATCTTCAGAGAAGATGGCCACGGCAGGGCATTCTGGTTCGCACAGTGCGCAGTCGATGCACTCATCCGGGTGAATCACCAGGAAGTTCGGGCCTTCGTAAAAGCAGTCCACCGGACAGACTTCTACGCAGTCGGTGTACTTGCACTTGATGCAGTTGTCGGTGACGACGAAGGTCATTTCTAATTTTCTCCTCAGGCGGCGGCAGCGGAGCCCCTTCACGTTGGGGTCGCCAGGTTCGGGAGCGATAGTCTGCAGGCCAGGCTATTAGCCTGCAGCATCCCAAACCGCGCGAGATTCTAACAGCTTGCAGGCAAGTGCGTTAGATCCGTGTCTTTAGTGTATAGAGCATTTCTAGCGCGCGACGCGGTGTCATGTCGTCCAGATCAAGTTTGGCCAGTTCATCCAGCACAGGATGCGGCAGGCTGGCAAACATATCGCTCTGCTGCGGCGCGGCCGGTTTGCCTTTGGCGGGTTTGGGAACTTCATGGGGCAGGGCAGTCGCTTCCAGTCGGCCGAGGTGCTCGCGAGCACGCACGATCACTTCGCTCGGCACACCGGCCAACTGCGCAACCGCCAGACCGTAGCTCTGGCTGGCAGGCCCGGGCAGCACATGGTGCAGGAACACGATGCGTTCGTTGTGCTCGGTGGCGTTGAGGTGAACGTTGGCCACCAGCGGCTGGGCTTCCGGCAGCACGGTCAGCTCAAAGTAGTGGGTGGCAAACAGCGTGTATGCCCGCAGATGCGCCAGGCGTTCGGCGGCGGCCCAGGCCAGGGACAGACCATCGAAGGTGCTGGTGCCGCGACCGACTTCGTCCATCAGCACCAGGCTGCGTTCGGTAGCGTTGTGCAGAATGTTCGCGGTTTCGCTCATTTCCACCATGAAGGTCGAGCGCCCGCCAGCCAGGTCGTCGCTGGAACCGATTCGGGTGAAGATCCGGTCCACCAGCGACAATTCGCAACTGGCTGCCGGCACGAAACTGCCGATGTGCGCGAGCAGCACGATCAACGCGGTCTGACGCATGTAGGTGGATTTACCGCCCATGTTCGGACCGGTGATGACCAGCATGCGCGTATTGTCGTCGAGGCTCAGGTCGTTGGCCACGAACGGCGTGGTCAGCACTTGCTCGACCACCGGGTGGCGACCCTGTGTGATGCGCATGCACGGCTCGTCAACGAAACGCGGGCAGTTCAGGTCGAGGTTCAGTGCGCGTTCGGCCAGGTTGCTCAGCACGTCCAGTTCGGCCAGTGCGGCGGCGGTGTCTTGCAGCGGCGGCAATTGGGCGATCAAGTCTTCGAGCAGCGCTTCGTACAGCATCTTCTCGCGGGCGAGGGCGCGGCTCTTGGCCGACAGCGCCTTGTCCTCGAACGCTTTCAGTTCCGGCGTGATGAAGCGCTCGGCACCTTTGAGCGTCTGGCGGCGGATGTAGTCGGCCGGTGCCGATTCAGCCTGCTTGCTCGGCAACTCGATGAAGTAACCGTGAATGCGGTTGTAGCCGACCTTCAGGTGCGACAGGCCGGTGCGAGCCTTTTCGCGTGCTTCCAGATCGATCAGGAATTGCCCGGCGTTTTCGCTCAGTGACTGCAGGTCGTCGAGTTCGCTGTCGTAACCGGTCTTCAACACGCCACCGTCACGAATCACCGCCGGCGGGTTGTCGATGATGGCTTTTTCCAGCAGCGCCGCAAGTTCCGGGTAGGTGCTGGTGGTCTTCGCCAGTTGAATGATGTGCGGTGCTTCCAACTCCGTCATCGCCACTTGCAACTCAGGCAGTGCACCGAGCGCATCGCGCAGGCGAGCCAGGTCGCGAGGACGGGCATTGCGCAGGCCGATCCGCGCCAGAATCCGCTCGATATCACCGATTTCCTTGAGCTGCGGTTGCAGTTTTTCAAAACGGTAACCGTCGAGCAGGCAAGTGATCGAAGTCTGGCGCGCCAGCAATACGCTGAGATCGCGCAGCGGACGGTTCAGCCAGCGAGTCAACAGACGACTGCCCATGGCCGTCTGGCAGCGATCGACCACCGATTGCAACGTGTTGTCGCGTCCGCCCGCCAGGTTGGTGTCGAGTTCCAGGTTGCGACGGCTCGCGCCGTCCAGCACCACGGTGTCGTCCAGGCGTTCATGGCGCAGGCTGCGCAAGTGCGGCAGGGCAGTGCGCTGGGTTTCCTTGGCGTAACTGAGCAGGCAACCGGCGGCGCCGATGGCCAGGGTCAGGTTCTCGCAGCCGAAGCCTTTCAGGTCCTGGGTGGAGAATTGCTGGCAAAGACTTTTCAGCGCCGAGTCGCGCTCGAAATCCCACGGCGCACGGCGTCGAACCCCACGTCGTTTTTCCGCCGGCAGGTCCTTTGGCCAGTCATCTGGAATCATCAGCTCCACCGGATTGACCCGCTCCAGCTCCGCCAGCAGGTTTTCCCAGCCTTTGATCTCCAGCACGGTGAAGTTGCCGCTGGTGATGTCCAGTACCGCCAGACCGAACAGACGTTCGTCACCCAGCACCGCCGCGATCAGGTTGTCCCGACGCTCATCCAGCAGCGCTTCATCACTGACCGTACCCGGCGTGATGATCCGCACCACTTGCCGATCCACCGGCCCCTTGCTGGTCGCCGGATCGCCGACCTGTTCACAGATCACCACCGATTCGCCGAGCTTGACCAGTTTCGCCAGGTAACCTTCGGCGGCGTGGTAAGGAATCCCACACATCGGAATCGCCTGACCAGCCGACTGGCCACGGGCCGTCAGGGTGATGTCCAGCAACTTGGCGGCTTTCTTCGCGTCTTCGTAGAAGATCTCGTAGAAGTCACCCATGCGGTAGAACATCAGCTGGTCGGGGTGCTGGTTCTTCAGGCGCCAGTATTGCTGCATCATTGGCGTGTGAGAGGACAGATCGGAGAGTGCTTTATTCATCGGATATCAGGCAAATTCGTTGAAAGGTGTAGGGCAAAGGAGGGACATCGGCCCGGCTTTTCCGCGATGGGCGCAAGGTTAACATGAGCCGTCTGCCGGACGCAGGCATGAAAGCCCTGCTGCACATTTCTGTTGTTTATGCATGATCTATGCGAATCAGCATTTGTCTTCCGAAAAAAGTTCAAGCACTATGCCCGTTATGCAAAAACGCAATGTTTCTACCGTCTTAAGAGCGCTGCTCGATCAGCACGGGATCTCCCCCACGGAGCTTCACCGTCGCACCGGCGTGCCTCAATCCACTCTCTCGCGGATCCTCAGCGGGAAGATCGTCGATCCTTCGGATAAACACATTTCGAAGATCGCCGAGTACTTCGCCGTGAGCACCGATCAGTTGCGCGGACGCGTGGATGTCGCTGCCACCGCCGCCAATGCCGGGCGCGATAAATTGCATTCCGAACTCAAGGACATAAGTCTGTGGGACGACGACACACCCGTCGATGATGACGAGGTGTCGGTCCCCTTTCTTCGCGAGGTTGAATTGGCTGCTGGATCAGGAAGATTCGTCATCGAAGAAAGCGAGCGCTCTAGCCTGCGCTTCGGCAAGCGCAGCTTGCGTCACAACGGTGTGCAGTTCGATCAGGCCAAATGCGTGACGGTGCGCGGCAACAGCATGTTGCCGGTGTTGCGCGATGGCGCCACCGTTGGCGTGAATGCGGGCAAGTGCGGGATTGGCGACATCATTGATGGCGACCTGTACGCCATCAATCACAACGGCCAGTTGCGGGTGAAACAGCTTTATCGTTTGCCAACCGGTATTCGCCTGCGCAGCTTCAATCGCGATGAACACCCGGACGAGGACTACACCTTCCAGGAAGTCCAGGAAGAGCAAATTGTCATCCTTGGTCACGTCTTCTGGTGGGGCATGTACGCCCGTTAACCTCACCACGCTGCATTAGAACCCGCCCCTGCGGGTTTTTTTTCGCCTGCCCAAAACCGTCAGCGCCTTTGTTTGCGAGGCCTTAATGCGTCAATGCATTCAATACGCATAAATAAATGCATTTACGCATTGACTGTGTATGCATCCATGCATATTCTTTGTCTCAAGCCGCTCAACACAGCAGCTCGAAATGAAGCTCTTTAGTTCCACCACAAAAGGCAGCGATGAACCGGCCTCAACGGTTCAGAGGGTTGGCAACTGACCCGGGTGTGCAGCGTAAAGCACCAGAAGCAGTTATCCGGCGGGCAGGGACCGCGGTCGGAAAAACAATCTGAATGGATCCGTACCGCGCCAGTAGCGCCGAAAGATCAACGCGAAGGACCGCATTACTGAAAAGCCCGGCAAGCGCCGGGCTTTTTGGAATGCCTACCTACCGTCAGGCACCTCAAGAGACACCGTTTGAAAGAAACACACATCACTCATCAATCACCCCGGGAGGCGTGACATGACAAACGAGCAACAAGCGTTGCTGGACATGCCGATCTGGCTTGTCATCGTCCTCGCCCTGGTGGGCGGGGTGTCTGGCGAAATGTGGCGCGCCGACAAGGACGGCGCCCGCGGCTGGTCACTGTTGCGGCGACTGGCCTTGCGTTCCGGGGCCTGCGTGATCTGCGGGGTCTCGGCCATCATGCTGCTGTACGCCGCCGGCGTGTCCATATGGGCCGCTTGCGCATTTGGCTGCCTGACGGCGATGGCCGGGGCGGACGTGGCCATCGGTCTTTACGAGCGCTGGGCGGCCAAGCGGATTGGCGTTTGCGAAGTGCCGCCGCGCGACTCTCGCCCTGATCAACAGTGAGGCGATGCCGCCGACCCTCACATTGAAATCTGACAGGAGACACTTAATGCCGGTCGTCATCGAAAAACCTTCACAGCTGTTTACCGCGATTGCCGAGGCATTGCGCGGCGCCTTTCCCGGTTTGAATGTCGGGAGTCATCAAGATTTCGACAGTACAGGCAATCAGGCCTGGGTTCTGATTGCACTCGAACACGATGCGTCGGGAAGCCGCGCCCATGACGGGCGTATCGCTCATGTCATGACGGTTTCGTTGCAGGTCGTGTCGCCCATATCCGCGCTGACGGCCTGCGATCTGGGCAGCCAACTGAAAAACCTGATCACTGACAACCGCTGGAAACTGCCCGGCGATCAATGCGATTTACCGATGAACATCGATGGCATTGCATCCACATTCATCAGCGGTGCCCGGGAGTACGCCACCTGGACCGTTTCCTTCACCCAGACCTTGTACCTCGGCGCATTACTGCTGGACGACCCGTTGGGCACTCCGAAATTCGCCCGTACCTGGGAGGTGTCGGACATCGACGATCCAGGCCAGTACCAGCCACTCCAGGAGTAATCCATGTTCGACGCACTGTTCAACCAGCAACTGGGCCCGATCATCGAGCGTCTGGCCGAAATGGAAACCGAGATTGAAGACCTGAATCGACGTACCGACAGTCTCTGCCGCGTTGGCGTGTGCGAGGTAGTCGATGCGGCCAGCAACACGTGCAGGGTCCGCCACGGGGAGTTGTTGAGCCCTGCCATCAGGTTTTTCAACCCGAGTGCGGGGGCACAAAGCGAGTCGCGCATTCCCTCAGTCGGTGAACAGTGCGTGTTGCTGAACCACGGCGGCGGCGACAGCGGCGGTCAGTCCGTCGCGTTGTTCGGCCTCAATGGTGGCCAGTTTCCGCCGGTCTCAACGCAGGCTTCGCTGACGCGTCGCCGCTATCAGGACGGCACCGAAAGTGGCTACGACGACGCCAGTCACACCCTGCGCTGGCAAAACGGTCCTGCCACGTTCACCGGCACTCGCGAATCGCTCGAGCTGAGCATCGGCCCGGCCCGGTTGGTCATGACGCCTGAGTCGATCCAACTGCAACTGGGCGCGAGCGGCTTACTGCTCGACGCATCCGGTGTGCACCTGAGCGGCCCCTTGGTGGATCACCAGGGGCGAGTCATTAGCACTGCATAAAGAGTTTTCCATGATCGGAATCGATAGAAACACCGGCGTAACGGTCGACGACTGGCCGCAGTTTGTACAACGCGCGACCCGGGCGCTGACCACGCCATTGGGCACTCGTCAGAAGCGTCCCTTATATGGCTCGTTGATCCCGAATCTCTTGGGACAAAACCTCGGTGACGACCTGCTGATGCTTGCCCAGAGCCACGCGGCACAGGCGTTTTACAACGAGCAGAACGGCATTGGTGATTTCCAGCCTCAGGTGATTGTTGCCAGTCGACATGGGGCAGGGCTGCTGCTGCGTTTCGCGGGCCTCTGGAAAAACCGTAGTCAGACATTCGAGGTGGTGACATGAGCATGTTGATACCCGGCCAGAACCAGTTGGCCGAACCTTCGATCGTCACCGTCGAAGCGTTCGAGGACCTGCTCGCGGAGTTCAAGACGTTTGTCGTCGAGTACGTCGGCGCCCGTTCTCCCGAGCGCGCGGAAAAACTTAAGGTCAGCCTCGACAACGAAAGCGAGTTGCTGACCCTGGCCCTTGAAGCCTTTTGTGTGCGCTTGCAAATCCACGAACGCAAATACAACGCCCGCATCAAGCAGATGCTGGCTTGGTGGGCCACGGGCAGCAATCTTGATGCGCGACTGGCGGACATGGGCCTGGAAAGGCAGTTGCTGGACCCCGGCGACCTGGCTGCATTCCCACCAGTGGCCCCGGTTTATGAAAGTGACGATGACGCCCGGTTGCGTTACTACCTGGCGCCCCATGCACCGGCGGCCGGGTCGCGCATGCAATACCGCCGTGAGGTGTTCACCCTCGGTGAGCGACCCTCCGTGAAGGTGGAAACCACCGCCGCAGGCGTGGTGACGGTCACCTACACGTTCGACCCGGACGGTTACGCCGCTCAGGTCAAGGACGGCAACGGACGCCGCACTGCTCCCGGCGAGGTGATGGTCACCGTACTGGCCCGCGAGGGCGATGGCACGCCCTCCGAAGCGTTGCTTGATGGTGTTCGCCAGCATTTCGCCCGACCTGATGTGCGCCCCGAAACCGACCTTGTCACGGTGCAGGGGGCGCACATCAAGAACTACAAAATCCGGGTCGTGGCGAAGATCAACGCCGGGCCTGATTCCGGGTTGACCAAGGTGGCTGCGCAACAGCAGTTGCAGGCGTATGCCGACAGCTGCCATCGACTGGAAGGGCGGGTCGACCCGAGCTGGATCGACTACACGTTGCACAGTGCTGGCGCGGTTCAGTTGCAGATTCTCGAACCGCTGGCGCCAATCGTGACGACGGCGTTCCAGGCCCCGTATTGCACGGGTGTCGAGGTCGAGGTGGACACGTTATGAGTGACGACACGCCTCGTCCGAGCTTGCTGCCGGCCAACAGTTCGCCGCTGGAAAGGGCGCTTGATCTGGGGTTTGGTCGGTTGCTTGATCGGATTGCGCCGCCATTTCCGGAGTTGATGAATCCTGCTGAAACACCGCTGGCATTCCTGCCGTACCTCGGCGCGGATCGTGGTGTCAGCGAATGGAGCTCCACGGCTGGCGAAACCGAAAAGCGTTTGACGGTAGAACTCGCCTGGCCCACCGCTCGCCAGGCCGGGACACGCATGGCCTTGGAAAACGCTGCCAAGGGTTTGCAATTGCGACCCGACGTGCGCGCCTGGTACGAGCAAACACCGCCAGGTCCGCCTTACAGCTTTTCCGTCAGGGCCTTTATCGAACAGCCCTACAGCGAAGAAATCGATGCCCGTCTTGATCGACGTCTTGCGGATGCCAAAAGCGAACGCGACACCTTGACGGTCTCCGTCGGCTTGAGCGCCTTCGGCAACCACGTCATCGGCGCGACCACCGTGTGCGGCGAACTGACCACGGTGTATCCGATTGTCATCGAGGGGCTTGAAGCCTCGGGCAAGGCCTTTATCGCCGCCGGGCTCTACACCGTCGAAACCTCCACTATTTATCCTCAGGGGTCCTAAATGGCCGACTATTACACCCTGCTTACCAATGCGGGGATTGCCTACGAAACTGCCTGCAAGGCGGCGGGCTTGCCAATCAAACTGTCACAGATTTCCGTCGGCGACGGCGGTGGCGCCGTTTACAACCCGGCGGCAACCGACACCGCGCTCAAGCGCGAAGTCTGGCGCGGGCCGCTCAATGCGCTGTTCCAGGATGAGAAAAATCCGAGCTGGTTGCTGGCTGAAGTGACCATCCCGCCGGATGTTGGTGGTTGGTATGTTCGTGAGGCCGGGATCTGGACTGATACCGGCATTCTGTATGCCATCGTCAAATACCCGGAGTCGTTCAAACCGGTGCTGGCGACTTCGGGGTCGGGCAAAGAGTTTTACATTCGCTCGATTTTCGAAACCAGCAATGCGGCGTTGGTGACGTTGTTGATTGACGACACGGTGGTTAAAGCGACCCGTGCGTGGGTGACGTCCTATGTCGCTGACGAACTCGCCAAACTCGACAGCAAGCAATCGGTGCGCATAGCGACTACCGCCAACATCGCGCTGGCCGGGCCTCAAGTAATCGATGGCGTGGCCGTTGTCGCTGGCGATCGCGTCCTGGTTAAAAACCAGACGGCCGCGAAAGACAACGGCCTCTATATTGCCGCGGTTGCTGACTGGGTTCGGGCGAAAGACGCGGACGTCAGCACAGAGGTGACGTCGGGCTTGATCGTCTCCGTAGAACAGGGGGCGACGCTGGCCGATACTCGTTGGCAATTGGTCACTGACGGGGCGATTGTCCTGGGCTCCACGGCGCTGACGTTCCAGAACTTGACGCAAGGCTTTGCGCCGCTCAATTCGCCGGCGCTGATCAGCCCAACAGCAACTACGCCTGTGCTGTTCGACGACTCTAAAGCAATCGCCACGACGGAGTTTACCCGGCGCAGCCAAGGCAACTATCGCGGTGTGACCAGCGTGACCGGTGCCACCACGTTAACGACGACAGCAGCCGGCACCCTCGTGAGCATGATTGGAACGTTCTCGGTCATCTTACCGACTGCCGGCAGTCTGCCGTCTGGAGGGGCGATCAATTTCCGCAATATTGGCAGTGGCAACATTACAGTTGTTTGTGCTGGGGCTGACACGATCAACGCCGGCGCCGGCCAAACGTCGGCTACCAGTCTGGTAATGGTGCCAGGGGCTACTTTGGAGTTGGCCAGTGCTGGTGGCTCCGGCTGGTGGGCTTCGGGTTCCGCTCAGTTGCAATATGCTGCGGTACTCGGCAACACACCTCCCCGATTTGATAACACCAAAAAGCTTGCAACGACTGAATGGATCAAGGCCAGAGGGTTCGAACTGGGTGGTTTTTACTCGTTTGTTGCCCCGTTGACCGGTATCGCGGCGCACGTGGGCAGTATGGTTCACTGTTACGGTAGCGGGCCCGTTTCCTACAGTATTCCTGACTCGGTGGCTAATGGCATTCAGGCAGGCGCCACCATTCGATTGCAGAACTGGTCAATTGCAACCCTGATTCTGTCCACTCAGGGTGCGGACAAAATGCAGGAAAGTCTCTCTATTCCGCCTTCCGCTGCGAGCAGGTCGGTTCCACCAGATACCTATCTGGATATGATTTGCGTTGGCGACGGGGCCTGGGTTTTGCTGGGTACCGGTGCCGTTGGCAAGACTGCACCGTTTGGTGCACTTATGTCGGCGAACGGCTATCAGAAACTCCCTTCCGGTTTGATCATTCAGTGGATGACGGCGCTGTTTTCAAGCGCGGCGCTGAGCACTCCATTTAATTTGCCAATTGCTTTTCCGAGCAAGAACTTTGGCTGCAACGTTTCAATGACAGACAGCACTATTTACAGCTCCACCGGTTCCCCGTTTGTGGCGGGGATGGCCAACGGCTTGGGCCAGGTCGTTGTGCAGTCCAACTACACCGCCAGCCAATCGGCAGTCCGCGTACTTGCTTTCGGGATGTAAAGGGGAAATCAGATGATTTACAGCAGTAAGACAACCGGTCTTTTTCACGATTCAGATTTGGGTGGAGAGCTTCCAACGGACGCTGTCGAAATATCGCTCGAACTGCACGCCGAGCTTTTGAACGGTCAGTCGCAGTTGATCAAGATCAACTTTGATACGGATCCACCCTCTTTGATTGAGCGTCCGCCGATGCCTCCTGAGCAATTGGCTGACCTCGAGCGCACCTGGCGTGATGGGCTGTTGGCGAAAACCGATGGCATCGTGGCGCGTCAGCGCGACGAACTGGATGGTGGCGGCGCAACGACCCTTACAACCGAGCAATACGCTGAGCTGCAAGTCTACCGGCGCGAGTTACGCGACTGGCCACTTGGGGCGGAGTTTCCCCAGGCAGATCACCGCCCGGTTGTACCCACCTGGCTGTCTGGCCAGCTCAAATAAGCGCCCCGCACCGTCGGGGCGTTTTCTTATCCGCTAATCAACACCCAACAGCCCCTTCCTCAAACAAAGGGGCTTTTTCGCATCTGGAGAAACCCAAATGGCAGAACGCCAAACCTACACCGTCCTCGTCCCGTTCCCCGTTGGGCGCGGTCACTGGTCCACCGCCGGCCAGGAACTCGACCTGCTCGACGTCGAAGCCAACGCCCTGCTCAGCGCTGGTCGCCTGGAGCTGAAATCCACATTCACCAAGGCCGTGAAGGCCGCTGCCAAGAAGGCTGAATAACCATGGCTGAGGTTCTGAACTTCGAGCACAACGGCATTACCGTTAATGCGACCGAATCCCCCGAGGCCATGGGTGGCCTCGGTGACAACGTCATCGGTCTGATCGGCACTGCGCCGAAGGCCGATCCGCTGATTCCGCGCAATGCGCCGTTTCGCATCAACAGCTTCACCACCCAGGCGCTGCTCGATCCGACCGGCACTGAGTCGGGCACATTGTTCCACGCGGTGTTCCAGATCCTGAAAGTGGTCAAGGTGCCGGTCTACGTGGTCATCGTCGAAGAGGGCGCGACCCCGGCGGACACGGTGAATAACGTGATCGGCGGCGTTGAGCCTCTGACCGGCCGCAAGCTGGGCCTGGCCGCGTTGAGCGGCGTGCCGGAAGACCTGACCATCATCGGTGCACCAGGCTTCACCGGCACCAAAGCCGTGGCTAGCGAGTTCGCCTCGCTTGGCAAGCGCATCAAGGCGCGTGTGGTACTCGACGGCAAGGACGCCGCGGTGGCCGATCAAGTGACCTACAGCCAGGAACTGGGCGGCGCGGACCTCGGTTTCGACCGTTGCCTGGTCGTGCACAACATGCCGGCCGTTTACTCCAAAGCGGCGAAGAAGAACGTGTTCCTGTCGCCATCGAGCCTCGCCATCGCGGCCTTGGCCAAGGTCAAGCAATGGGAGAGCCCGGGCAACCAGGTGACCTATGCCGAGGACGTGTCGCGGGTTGTGGAATACAACATCCTCGACAAATCCACCGAAGGCGATCTGCTCAACCGCTACGGCATCAGTTATTACGCCCGGACCATCCTCGGCGGCTTCTCGCTGCTGGGTAACCGCTCCATCACCGGCAAGTTCATCAGCTACGTCGGACTCGAAGATGCGATCAGCCGCAAGCTGGTCAAGGCCGGCCAGAAAGCCATGGCCAAGAACCTGACCAAGTCGTTCATGGACCAGGAGGTCAAGCGCATCAACGACTGGCTGCAAACCCTGGTCGCCGACGAAACCATCCCGGGCGGCAGCGTGTACCTGCACCCGGAATTGAACAGCGTCGAGAAATACAAGAACGGCACCTGGTTCATCGTCATCGACTACGGCCGCTATGCACCGAACGAACACATGGTTTATCAACTCAATGCCCGCGATGAAATCATCGAGCAGTTCCTGGAGGATGTTCTCTAATGTTTACCAACCGCGTAAGACAGGCCATCGCGGCCACCCTGCAAGGCTTGCCGTTGTCGGCGACCGTCGAAAGTTTTACTCCGCCGAAGATTGAGTTCGGGATGGAAACCATGACGGGTGGGCGCTTTATCGGCGAGGAAATGATCAAGAACGGCACGGTGCTGACGGCTAATCTGGTCCTGCAAGGAATGGGGCCGGAAGTGATGCTGGCCTTGGGTGTGACGCTGGGGGATGACATTTTGCTGAACGTTCGCGAGGCTGGTCAGGATCAGGATGGCAACACTTGGTTTACCTACCACACCGTCGGCGGCAAGCTGAAGTCCTTGGTCGAAACAGCAATCAAAATGGGTGACAAACCGACCACCACGCTGGAGCTTTCCTGCCGCACCTACAACCGTCTCGAAAACGGCATCCCGGTGATCGACATCGACGTGCGCACGCAAAAGTTCGTGCTCAACGGCGTGGACATTCTCGGTGATGCCCGTCGCGCTGTTTTGATTCCGTAACTGCTCGCACTACCCCAATGCAACTCCGTTAAACGCAGTCCCTGTGGGATCGAGCCGGCTCCGGGCGGCGTTCCGATGAAAGCGGTGTGCCTGACACATTGATGTCGGGTTTGCCGCCGCCATCGCGAGCAGGCTCACTCCCACAGGTTGCACACCCAAGGAATTCACTTCATGTCCTGGACACCGCCTGTTCACGTTCTGTTGTCGCCGATCACCGCCGACGATCAATCGACACTCCAGCAGATTCAGCTCAAACCGTTGTTTTACGCCGCACAGAAAGAAGCCCTGGCCCGTGCCGGTGATGATGAAGACGATCAGTTCTTCGAGCTGGCGAAATTGGCTACCGGTCTGTCGGTCAAGGAACTCGACCAACTCAAACGCCCGGACTACGTGAGCATCGCGCAGTACGTGCATGAGATGTCGACCCGTCCGGCGTCGTATTTTTTGCAGCGCGACACCGAAGCGGACGCCGCATTGGACGATCCCGACCAAGTGCAACTGCTGCAACCGCTCAGCGCAGCGGGCCGCAGCCTGACCTCGCTCACCTTGGAAATGCCGGTACTGCGCGCCACCAAGGCGATGAAAAAACTGAAAACGGCCAAGGAGCGCGCCGAGTTCATCACCGCCCATTGCACCGGTTTAATGCTTCCCGATCTGGACCTGTTGACCGTGCCCGACTGGACACAACTTCAGGTACGCATCGACGATTTTTTAAACAAACCGGCGGACTTCTTTCGGAACGCGACATCGAAGTAATCCTCGATGTGGTGCCGCTCATTTACTCGGTAAGTGAGGCGGACATTCTGGAATGGGACGCCGGCAAGGCATTGCGCCGCTACGACATCGCGATCACTCGCCTTGGCGTGAAACAGGAGTAGAGCGGGATGGCGGACGATAGATATTCACTCAAATACGCAGCCATCGATAACGGTGGGTTGGCATTCGCAAATACCAGCCTGATTAACGCAGCCACAAGCGTTATGTCCGCACAAGGTACGGGCCCCTCCGCCAGGGATCAAATGCGTGGCCTCGGTCTGGCGCTGGAAAATGTCGGCATCAAGCTCGGTCTGCTGACGACGGCTATTGAGTCGTTGACCTTGAAACTTTCGTCGCAACGTATGTTGCCGCTGGCAACGGGAGCCGGTGAAACGTGTGCTTCGGCCTGCGAGCAGAAGAGTGCGGACAAGTGGGGTAGCAGTATCGAACCGCCGGACTTGCTTAAACCCGCGATAGCGATGGATTTGGCCAGGGCCGATCTGAAGCAGGCAGGCCAGTTTACCCCGCGCCAGAGCGAAGATATGGCGCAGTCAACCCAGCACATTGCCAGCGCTCCGCTGGTGGCGGCCGGAGGGACCAAAGCGGTTGATTTGGTGAGGATTGCAAGTCTTGCCGCCAAGGCAGGAATCGCGGGTGATTTGCCCAATGCTTCGGATCGACAGTTTGAGCTGCTGCGTTTCGCCAGTGACGCTGGCGTCGCCGCGTCGGCGTTCAAGATGCCGGCCATGGATGTCGCAGAGCTGATGCTCGGCTGGCGCACGTCCATGAAGCTCAATGGTGCTCAAGCCTTTGACCTGGCGGATGCAGTCAATCATCTGGGCAAGATACCCGGTGGTGCGAAAGCGGCTGACATCGGCGCCGTTTTGCAGCGTGATGGTAGTGCTGCTACAGCAGCAGGCCTGGCACCCGCGCAAGCCGCCGCGTTAACGACGGCATTGTTGAATACCGGTACGCAGAAGGCTGACGCCGGCGTAGCGCTGAAAGACATGGCCACTGCCATGGGCAAGGGGGATCAGGCCTCCAAAACCGAGCAAGCGGCCTGGAAGCAGCTGGGTCTGGAGCCGAAAGCGGTGGCGAGTGGCTTGCGTGACAAGGACGCGGCGCCCGGTACGGTGATGTCGGTACTTGCGGCCTTGAATGCGCAACCTGCCGAGAAGCGCTCGACGCTGGCCTCTACCCTATTTGGCGATGGCGATAAGGCGGCGATGCGCATGGCGCAAAACCTTGGTGATGTGAATCAAGCCTTCTGGCAGGTGAAAGATACAAGTCAGTACGCCACATCGGAGTTGGGGAACAAGGGCTCGGTGAGGCAAGACGCACTCGCGCAGTCGAAAACCCGGCAAGGCCAGTTAAACGTTATGAGTGCAAGGACTGATCGCTTGTTGGTGGCCACGGGCAACGCGCTGGCACTTGCGACGGATAGCTCGCTTAACTCGCTTGGTTCCGTGGTTGATAGCTTGAGCGAATCTGCTGAAGCCTCACCGAAAGCCACTGCTGCAATCGTGCTGGTTGCAGCAGCGATCAAACCGCTGGTGGAGGCGCTGTTCAAAGCCGTGATGGATGAGATGACCAGTCAGGCGGCCAAGCGGGTATTGGGCGGCGACGCTCCCCGTCTCCCCGGCAATGCTCTGAAAGGCATGAGTGCTTCAATGGGCGTATTCAAGCGTTTTTTACCTGGAGCATTTGCGTTAAAGGCCGCCCCCGATGTGATTGAAGGCACGATGAGCGGCGACCTCAAGATGCTCGGCACTGGCCTGGGTGCCGCGGGCGGCGGCTGGGCGGGGGCTTCGGCGGGTGCTTCCATGGGCGCTGCTGTGGGTACCTTGTTCGGTCCGCTCCTGGGCACCGCCATTGGCGGAACGGTAGGCGCGGTCGTCGGCGGGCTGGCAGGGAGCTGGATAGGTGGAGAGTCGGGCAGCTGGCTGGGCGAAAAACTCGCCGCACCGGCCGACCAACTCGCCGCTCCGGACCAAGTCAGCAAAGACCTGACCAGCGCCCAGACGAGCAATCAGCAAAACTCCATGACGGCGAACATCTACATCAATGGCCAGGATCAGGCCAGCGCCAGCCAGTTGGCGAACCTGGTTGTTCAACAGATTACCGGCCAATTCGGACTTATGACCCAGCCCAACTCACTCGCCATGCGCAGTGACGCGGCACTGACCGACGGAGGTACCTGATGCGTCAGCAAATGGTGTTGGGCAATTTCATTTTCGGCCTGTCCAGAGGCTTCGCTTACCACATCTTGTTGCGCGGAGCAGATGGTGGCTGGCAGAGCATCGACGTTGTCACCGGTAAACCCATCGCCAGTCAGACCGGCCAAGGTCTGCAAACGCTGAAGATAACGGGAAAATCGATGTACGCGACAGCCATGGACCGGCTTGATGAGTTGCGTGCCTTGCAGGCGCTGCGCGTCCCTGTGCCGTTGGTTGACGGCATCGGCCGCAATTGGGGTCTATGGCAGATCATCACGGTGTCGGAAACCCAGGGCTGCGTGCTAGATGACGGCACCGCGATGGTGGTCGAGTGGGTCATCGATTTATTGGAGTTCGCCAATGCGTAACGTTCGAAGTATTGCCGGCGATTCGGTGAATCTGCTGCTGTACCGGGCGCTTGAGCGTTGTGACGATGTCGCCGAGGAGGCGCTTTGGCGTCTCAATCCGGGGCTCGCCGAATATGGACCGGTATTGCCGGCAGGCGTGCGGGTGCTCCTGCCCGAGCTGGGTTCAAAACCGATTGCACCCAAGCCGGCTTCGGCTTGGGATTAAGGAGGCAACATGTCACTTGGTTTTACACCCTCGGTGGAAATTTACGGCGCGAACGCTGCACTGCTCAACGAGCGATTGATTTCGTGGCAGCACATCGATGCGGCCGGGATAGAGTCCGATCAACTGACGCTTGTCATTAATCTGGAAGGGCTTGAAGGATTGCCGAGTCTGGGCGGAAAAATCGGTTTGCGAGTGGGCTATGTGGAGTCGGGCCTGGTTGACAAGGGCGAATTCGTCGTTACACGGCGCACGCCGACGCTGTTTCCCCTGCGCATGACGCTGGTGGCCACGGCGGCGCCGTTCAGTGCCGCCGATGAGACCGGCTTCAAGCAACGCCGATCCGTCAGCCACGGTCCGACAACCGTGGGGGCGCTGTTCCGCCAGTTGACATCCAGGCATGGATTTTCACCGCGTGTGGCCCCGGATCTGGCGCAAATCAAGATTGAGCATATCGACCAGTCCAACGAGACGGACATGGGGTTTCTGACACGGCTTGCCTGTCTCCATGACGGGGTCGCCAAGCCGATCAACGATCTGTATGTGCTGGCACGACGTGGTCAGGCGAAGTCACTGTCGGGCAACGTGATGCCGGACATAAAACTCTCTGTGACGACCAACAATCGTCCGGGCGAACAGTCTTTTATCGCTGCAACACTCGAAGAAACCGCGCGGGCGAAGTACCAGGGCTGCAAGACCAGTTGGTGGGATGCAGCCGCCGGCAAGGTGCGGGTCGAGGAAAGCGGCATCGCGCCGTTTAAGACCCTTCGGCAACGCTATCAAAGCGCAGGCGATGCGCGGGCCGCCGGTGAGGGCGAGGTACGTCGGATGATGCGTGAAGCATTGAAGGTGAAGATCGAGTGCCCCGGCAATCCAGGATTGTCCGCCGAAGGCCTGGTGCTGCTGGACAGTACGTGGCCCGATTTCATGCGAGGACGTTGGTCAATCGACAAGGTTACGGCCAGCGGCAGTCGTCAAAACAGCTATCGCTGTTCGATCGAGGCGACCTGTCTGGATGCCCGGTCCTGAAGGACATATTTTGATTTCTGCCGGTAGCGGTCGAGTCACTTTTCCATCCTGTCTATGGGTATAACCATGACTGTTACGCAACAACTGCTGGAAACCATCATGCCCAACGCCCGCCTACAAGCGGGCGTTTTCATTTCCGCTCTCAACACCGCCATGCTTCGTTTCAGCATCAACACCCCGAAACGCGCCGCAGCGTTCCTGGCGCAAGTTGGCCATGAATCTGGACAACTACATTACGTGCGTGAACTCGGCAGCGATCAGTACTTGAGCAAGTACGACACCGGCACGTTGGCGGCCCGTTTGGGTAATACACCAGCGCTCGACGGCGACGGCCAAAAGTACCGGGGCCGGGGCCTGATCCAGATCACCGGTCGCGACAACTACCGTCAATGCAGCCTCGGCCTGTTCGGCGATGATCGCTTGGTGTTTATTCCGCAGCTGCTGGAAAAGCCTCAATGGGCTGCCGAATCAGCCGCCTGGTTCTGGCAACAGAACGGCCTCAACGAACTGGCCGATGGCGATCAGTTCAACAGCATCACCCGCCGCATCAACGGTGGGCTTAACGGCCTGCAGGATCGTCTGCAGCTGTGGGCGCGGGCGAGGGCGGTGTTATGCCAGTCTTCGGCCTGATGCCGATTTCTTACCGGGTGATCGGCCTTGTTGTGTTACTGGCGGTGTTGGCCGTCGGCGCTGCGGCGCTGGCCTGGCACTTTCAGGATTGGCGTTATGGCCGGCAAATGGCGGAACAGGCCAGGTTGCATGCCGAGGCACTGAATCAGCTGACGCTGGCCGCCGCAAGGCAGCAACAGGCCGAACAGGACAAGCGTCTGGCGCTGGAGCAGCGTCTGTCGGCCAGTGAGCAAACCCATTACCGAGCGCTTAGCGATGCCCAACGTGATCAAGGTCGCCTGCGCGATCGTCTTGCCACTGCTGATCTGCGCTTGTCAGTCCTCCTCGATGCTGCCTCAAGCCATTCAGTGCCAGCCTCCGCCAGCACCCGCAGCCTGGATAATGACGCCCCGCGAGCCCGACTTGACCCGGCGCATGCTCAACGAATTATCGCCATCACCGATGCCGGCGACAGCGGACTGATTGCCTTGCGGGCCTGCCAGGCCTATGTCAGAGCCGTCGCTCGCTAACATTTTGATCGATCCTGTGCCTTGCAAGCGCAATTCGCTCGTGTACGGTAGTGCTCATTCCGCTCGCTCAGGAGATGACCGTGAAAGAAATCACTCAACTGGCCGCTGAACTTGGCAGGCGCTTGCAGGTTCTCAATGCCCACGTCACCGCGGCCGAGTCCTGTACCGGCGGAGGGATCTCGGAAGCGATCACTCGCATTCCGGGGAGTTCGGCGTGGTTCGAGGCCGGTTATGTGACGTATTCCAACCGGCAGAAAACCGAGCAGTTGAATGTTTCTCCCGAACTGTTTCCTGCGGTAGGCGCGGTCAGTCGCGAGGTGGTCGAGGCGATGGTTCGCGGCGCGCAGGAAAAAAGCCAGGCGCATTTTGCCGTGGCGGTCAGCGGTGTGGCCGGCCCGGATGGCGGTTCGCCGAACAAACCGGTCGGCACGGTCTGGCTGGCCTGGGGTGTCGGTGAGCAGCTGTTCAGCGAGGTGCAACACTTCGCCGGTAACCGCGATGAGGTCCGCCGACAAACGGTTAAGGCCGCGCTAGAGGGGCTGCTGCGCCATGCCGCTGGAGAAATCTCAAATCAGGGGTAGGCGATCCTGAAACGCTGTGGAATAATACTGGCTACTTATACAGGTGTTGGCCGTCAGGCCTTA
The DNA here is from genome assembly GCF_059695905.1 of Pseudomonas sp. LBUM1663. Classification (NCBI taxonomy): domain Bacteria; kingdom Pseudomonadati; phylum Pseudomonadota; class Gammaproteobacteria; order Pseudomonadales; family Pseudomonadaceae; genus Pseudomonas; species Pseudomonas sp. LBUM1663. The sequence continues at coordinate 1,324,221 of NZ_CP166792.1, forward strand.
TTGATTACGTGAGGACTTTAATGGACGACAACAAGAAGAAAGCCTTGGCTGCGGCCCTGGGTCAGATCGAACGTCAATTCGGCAAGGGTGCCGTAATGCGTATGGGCGATCAGGACCGTCAGGCGATCCCGGCTATCTCCACTGGCTCTCTGGGTCTGGACATCGCGCTCGGCATTGGCGGTCTGCCAAAAGGCCGTATCGTTGAAATCTACGGTCCTGAATCCTCCGGTAAAACCACGCTGACATTGTCCGTGATCGCTCAGGCTCAAAAAGCCGGCGCGACCTGCGCATTCGTCGACGCCGAACACGCCCTCGACCCTGAATACGCCGGCAAACTGGGCGTCAACGTCGACGACCTGCTGGTTTCCCAGCCGGACACCGGCGAGCAAGCCCTGGAAATCACCGACATGCTGGTGCGTTCCAACGCGGTTGACGTGATCATCGTCGACTCCGTGGCAGCGCTGGTTCCGAAGGCTGAAATCGAAGGCGAAATGGGTGACATGCACGTGGGCCTGCAAGCCCGTCTGATGTCCCAGGCGCTGCGTAAAATCACCGGTAACATCAAGAACGCCAACTGCCTGGTGATCTTCATCAACCAGATCCGTATGAAAATCGGCGTGATGTTCGGCAGCCCGGAAACCACCACCGGTGGTAACGCGTTGAAGTTCTACGCTTCGGTTCGTCTGGACATCCGTCGTACTGGCGCGGTGAAAGAAGGTGATGAAGTCGTCGGTAGCGAAACCCGCGTCAAAGTCGTTAAGAACAAGGTGGCTTCGCCGTTCCGTCAGGCCGAGTTCCAGATTCTTTACGGCAAGGGCATCTACCTCAACGGTGAGATGATCGACCTGGGCGTGCTGCACGGTTTTGTTGAGAAGTCCGGCGCCTGGTATGCCTATGAAGGCACCAAGATCGGTCAGGGCAAGGCCAACTCGGCCAAGTTCCTGGCAGACAATCCGGAAATCGCCGCCAAGCTCGAGAAGCAACTGCGTGACAAGTTGCTGACCCCGGCGCCGGACGTCAAAGCATCGCCAGTCAAAGAGACGGCTGATGACCTGGCTGACGCAGATATCTGATTGATCCGATGACCGCCGTACTCGATACACTCGTCGCGGTGCGGCGAACCGCAATGGACCTGCTCGCACGACGCGAGCACGGTCGAGTCGAGCTGACGCGTAAACTGCGTCAGCGCGGCGCTCTTCCTGAAATGATCGACACAGCACTCGACCGTTTGACGGAAGAGGGCCTGTTGTCCGAATCCCGCTACCTCGAAAGCTTCGTTTCCTACCGTGCTCGCTCCGGCTACGGCCCTTTGCGTATTCGCGAAGAACTGAGCCAGCGCGGCCTGCAACGTAACGACATCGAACTCGCCTTGCGCGAGAGCGGTATCAATTGGCAGGAGCAACTGGAAGAGACCTGGCGACGCAAATTTGCCGGGCATCTGCCGATAGACGTCCGGGAACGCGCCAAGCAAGGACGCTTCCTGAGTTATCGGGGATACTCCATGGAAATGATCGGCCGCTTGTTCAACGGTCGGGGAATGGATGATTGAATAAAAACGGCCCGCTATTTCGATAGCGGGCCGTTTTTTTTTGCCTCGATTTTGCCTCACGTCACCTTGGACGGCTCTCGCGTGCGCTGTTGCGCCTGGGGTTTGGAATGGGCCCAGTTTTCCGGCAGGTTGATGTAGTCCACCAACTCCCGCAGACGGCCATGATCCCTGGCGTTGAAGTTGAAGGCCAGTCGCGCCAGATGACTGAACTGCACGTCATCGTGTTCCTCGCCGCTATAGGCGTGTTGATGAAAGTGATCGCTCAGGCACAGGTCGGCGAACGCTTCCTGCATGTCTTCGAGCGCTTGGTCGCTGAGCTTGTGGTTCATGCGGATTACGAACTGATGCTTGAGCCAGCGACTGGAGTGGAAGTTGCCGTAGAACTGATTGATCTGCTCTACGGCTTCTTCGGCGCTGTAGACCAGGCTCACGAGCTTCATGTCGGTGGGCAGGATGTAGCGATTTTCCTCCAGTTGATGGTGAATGAAGTCCAGCGCGCCCTGCCAGAACTTGCCGCCCGGTGCGTCCAGCAGCACCACCGGCACAAGCGGGCTTTTGCCGGTCTGAATCAAGGTCAACACTTCGAGCGCTTCATCCAGGGTACCGAAACCGCCTGGGCACAGGACCAGCGCATCGGCTTCTTTGACGAAGAACAACTTGCGGGTAAAGAAGAAATGGAAGGGCAGCAGGTTGCCTGTGCCCTGGACGGTGGGATTGGCATGCTGCTCGAAGGGCAGGGTGATATTGAACCCCAGACTGTGTTCCAGGCCGGCACCTTCATGAGCCGCCGCCATGATGCCGCCACCGGCACCGGTGATGACCATCAGGTCCGAGCGCGCCAGCGCGGCGCCGAGTTCCCGGGCCAGGCCATACAGCGGGTGTTCGATCGGCGTGCGCGCCGAGCCGAAAACCGTGACCTTGCGTCGTCCCCTGAACTTCTCGAGCACGCGGAAGGCTTGCTCAAGTTCACGCAGGGCTTGAAGGGTGATCTTGGCGTTCCAGCGGTTGTGATCTTCCTGGGCCATGCGCAGCACGGTCAGGATCATGTCGCGGTAAATCGGGATGTTCGGGCTGTTGGGTGAAACCAGGTTGAGTTGCTCTTCGACCTTGCTGATGAGGTCGTGGCCGCTTTCTTCGAAATGACGGCTCAGGAGGTCATTCGGTTGGTAAGGCATTCAACTTCTCCTTCTGCACAGAACCCTTGGCACCGACAAAGCAGTCGTCAGCGCCGCGACACTTCATGTGTCGCTGTCTGCCCAAGCCCATGCCTGGGCGATCCACCCGACTCGGTTCGAGTCGTCCATACAGGCTCTGTTTTTCCCTTGGATGAAAGAAACGTTCTCACAACAAGACACGCGACGGGCAGCCCCTTTCCTGCCGTGAAAAGTGATCGTGAACACTCTGAATCTAGACCCTTGCAGAGATTCTCGCTGACTTGATCATTGCGCCGCAAAGTCTTTCCTGGCAACCGCTTATTGACGATTTGCAAGGTGAATTCACCGTTCGTCCGAACGCAAGCCGCAGGCCCGGCGCTCTGATTTACTAAGTTACAGGCGTGACACGACAACTTTGCGTCAAAGGCAGGACGCACAGTCCAAGCGGTTCAAGGATTTTTCGCTCAAACAGGGCGAGGTGCAGGGAGGCTGTAAACCATGGCCAGAGTCATTCTGGAAATCGATACGCAACTGTATCGATTGCTGAAGTCATCCGCCGAGACCAATCATTTGAGTCTTGAGGAGGAGTGTTGCCGGCGTCTGGAAGGCGCCGAGCGGCGTTCGCGTTATTTGCAGGCGTTGGTGGCAGAACTGCGCGCCGAGGATGAACAGCGGCGCGCCAATTCCCGATGATTACTTCTTCTTGGCCGGGGCCGCTTTCGGGCAATCCGATTCCTGATAGCTGGCGGAGCCGACAGAACGGTTGGTCTTCACTTCCGTAAAGTCGTAACGCATCACCGCGCCCTTGGCCATCAGTTTGCGGAACGATGGGTTGTTACACACAGAGGCGCCCAGCTGGAAATACACGGCTTTGGGGTCGGCGCGCATCTTGTTGGCGTGGCTGCTTTGTACGCTCAGGTGGTTGATCAGCGTATTGCCTTCGACGGTGTAGCCCTGATCAAGAATGTCTTCGTTGATCGCCCGTGGAGTACCGACACTGCTTTGTGTGGCGACGTTTTGCAGTTCTCTGTTGAGATTCTGCTCACTCAAGGACGCAGCCTGAGCGCTGAAGGACGACGCCAGCAAAATGGCAGCGGTGGGAACGATAAGGCGCAGCATGAAACTCTCCTGGTTCAGTGACTGGTGGTTCGACCCGTCACATGACTGTGCGTTCAGTGGCGGCGAATTATAGGGGACGGGGCCTGGACGGTACAGGCTTGCGCCGGCCGCTCTGATAAACTGCCGCCACTTTCTGACTTGCCGAGTGTTATTCGTGTCGATTTTCTTTCCCCTCCGGTGCTGCCTGCGATGAGCCCTGTAACCCCAGCCTTTGCAAACGCCGTCGCCCGCTTGCGCGACGAACGAGAGGAGGAGGGCATCAAGCCGATTCAGGCCCGTGGCTGGAGGGCGCCGCGTTGCCGTGCCTGCCGCGTGATCGAGAGTCATTGCCTATGCGCCTGGCGTCCGCAGGTCGAGGCCCGCTCCGGCGTGTGCCTGATCATGACCAACAAGGAAGTGTTCAAGCCGAGCAACACCGGTTGGCTGATCGCCGACGTGGTGCGTGACAACCATGCCTTTATCTGGTCACGCACGGAAACGGATCCGCAGTTGCTGGCGTTGCTGGCCGACCCGCAATGGCAACCGTATCTGGTCTTTCCGGGTGAGTACGTCGAGCCTGAGCGAGTGACGAATATCGTTGAAGCCGATAGCACCAAGCGGCCATTGTTTATTCTGCTCGATGCGACTTGGACCGAAGCCCGGAAGATTTTCCGCAAAAGCCCCTACTTTGATCGTCTTCCGATCCTGAGCCTGTTGCCCGAGAAGCTGTCGCGGTACCGGTTGCGCCGTTCGACCCGCAGCGAGCATTTGTGCACCGCCGAAGTGGCAGCACTGTGCCTGGACCTGGCGGGTGATACCGAGGCGGCCTCGGCGCTGGACGCTTATTTCGACGTGTTCAGCCAGCATTACCTTGATGCGAAACATCAGCTGGACATGAACGTGGCAACGCCGGCCCACACCGAGCTGATGCCTTTCGTGCAGAACGCGGCTCCGGTCATCTGCTGATTGTCGCCCATACTGCAAAGAACTGTACCGGCCATGCACCTTGACCACCCCGGTTTCGCTGGGCATGCTTGGCGCCGATTAGGGCGCGGCCAAAGTTTGATACGCCGTATTCTTTGCGTGATAGCCACGTAATTGGCGTTGAACGTGCCCTGCTGGTGCCGCTGTGTGGCTGTGCCTTGAGTTGTTTGAAAAACAGGATCATTAGAAAAATGGCCACATACGAAATCCTGATTGCCGATGACCACCCTCTTTTTCGTAGCGCCCTGCATCAAGCGTTGACCCTGGGCCTGGGTCCGGATGTCCGTCTGGTGGAAGTGGCAAGCATTGCCGAGCTGGAAACCCGACTGGACGAAAAGTCTGACTGGGACCTGGTGCTGCTCGACCTCAACATGCCGGGGGCCTACGGTTTCTCCGGGCTGGTGCTGCTGCGCGGTCAGTACCCGCAAATTCCGGTGGTCATGGTGTCGGCCCAGGAAGAGGCCTCGATCATGGTGAAATCCCGTGAATTTGGCGCCAGCGGCTTCATTCCCAAGTCCAGTGACCTGAGCGTCATCCAGAAAGCTGTGCGTGCGGTGCTCGATGGCGATGTGTTCTGGCCGCCTCAGGCGTTCGAAGCCGTGAGTGTTTCCGTTGAAGCCAAGGCCGCCAGTGAAGGCCTTGCCAGCCTGACACCTCAGCAGTTCCGGGTGCTGACCATGGTCTGTGAGGGTTTACTGAACAAACAGATCGCTTACGAGCTGAGCGTTTCCGAAGCGACGATTAAGGCGCACGTTACGGCTATATTTCGTAAGCTGAATGTGCGGACTCGCACCCAGGCTGCGTTGCTCTTGCAACAACTTGAGTCAATTTCGAGCCACTAAGAGTTGGCCTGTTCACGCTTTTTTGACTTTGGTTGATCTAGCTTTCCCACTCCTTTTTGGTCAGTTGCCTACTCTATGTCTCCTTTCAAAGGCCAAACCGGCCTCAAACGCATCCTTAACGCTTCCGGTTACTCGCTGGACGGCCTGCGCGCAGCCTTCACCGGCGAAGCGGCTTTTCGGCAGCTGGTGCTGCTCAACGTCATCCTGATCCCGCTTTCGTTCTTTCTGAACGTCAGCCGTGTCGAGCAGGCATTGCTGATCGCGGTCTGCCTGTTGGCATTGATCGTCGAGCTGCTGAATTCGGCAGTGGAAGCGGCCATCGACCGCATTTCCCTTGAGTTGCACCCGCTGTCCAAGAACGCCAAGGACATGGGCAGCGCCGCTCAATTCGTGGCGTTGAGCATGATCGCGCTGGTGTGGGCGGTAATTCTGTTTTAAGCGATGCTGGGCAACACGATCTCGTCGCTGCGCTGAACTCCGGCGGTGAATGCGCGGCACAGGTCTAGGAATTCGCGCATCGCCGACGTCTGATATTTCTGTTTGTGCCAAATGAAATAGAACTGCCGCGCCAGGTCCAGATCCGGTGTCTCCACCGGCACCAGACTGCCGCGGCGAAATGCATCGCGCAGCGCCAGGCGCGAAATGCAGCCAATCCCCAGGCCTGATTCCACCGCGCGCTTGATCGCTTCGGTGTGTTCCAGTTCCAGTCGGATATTCAGTGCGCTGCGATGATGACGCATAGCCTGGTCAAAGGTCAGTCGCGTGCCAGAGCCTTGTTCCCGCAGAATCCACGCTTCGTGACTCAGCTCTTCCATGGTCGCTATGCCACGCTTGGCCAGCGGATGCTGCGGCGCGCAGAACACCACCAGCTCATCCTCGACCCAGCTCTGCACCTCGATGTCTGGATGGCTGCAATCGCCTTCGATTAGACCCAGATCAATTTCATAGTGCGCAACTTGCTGCACGATGTTGGCAGTGTTCTGCACGTGCAGCTTCACCTGACTTTCGGGATGGCGCTGCATGAAGCTGCCGATCAGCAAGGTGGCCAGGTAATTGCCGATGGTCAGGGTCGCGCCGACCGCCAGGGAGCCGAAGCCGGACTTGCCGTTGAGCAGGTCTTCGATTTCCTTGGCCTGGTCGAGCAGCGCCACCGCTTGCGGCAATAATTGCTTGCCGAGGGCGTTGAGGCTCAGCCGTTTGCCGGCGCGGTCGAACAGCTGGCAGCTGCACTGACGCTCTAGCTCGGTGATCGAGGTGCTCGCCGCCGATTGCGAGAGGTTGAGCGTCAGGGCAGCACGGGATACGCTTTCCTGCTGGGCGACGGCGACGAATACTTGAAGTTGACGGAGAGTAAATCGCATATCTATATAACCGATAACCCTTATCTTAATAATCCATTTAACAGATATTGTCGCTGCCATTAGAATGCGATGCAATTGCGCACATCAGCGGCGCAGGCAAAATCTCCAGGAGTCCCACGTACATGAGCAACATGAACCACGAGCGTGTCCTCAGTGTTCATCACTGGAACGACACTCTGTTCAGCTTCAAGTGCACCCGTGATCCGGGCCTGCGCTTCGAGAACGGTCAGTTCGTGATGATCGGCCTGCAACAGCCCAACGGCCGGCCGCTCATGCGCGCGTACTCGATTGCCAGCCCGAACTGGGAAGAGCATCTCGAGTTCTTCAGCATCAAGGTGCCTGATGGCCCGCTGACTTCCCAGTTGCAGCATCTGAAGGAAGGCGACGAGATCATCATCAGCAAGAAGCCTACCGGCACCCTGGTGCTGGATGACTTGAAGCCTGGCAAACATTTGTACCTGCTCAGCACCGGTACCGGCCTGGCGCCGTTCATGAGCGTCATCCAGGACCCGGAAACCTACGAGCGTTTCGAAAAAGTGATCCTGTGCCACGGCGTGCGTTACGTCAACGAAGTCGCTTACCGCGAGTTCATCACCGAACACCTGCCGCAGAACGAGTTCTTCGGCGAGGCATTGCGTGACAAGTTGATTTACTACCCGACCGTGACCCGCGAGCCGTTCGAGAACGAAGGTCGTCTGACCGACCTGATGCGCAGCGGCAAGCTGTTCAGCGACATCGGCCTGCCACCGATCAACCCGCAGGACGACCGCGCCATGCTGTGCGGCAGCCCGAGTATGCTCGACGAGACCAGCGAAGTGTTGAACAGCTTCGGCCTGAAAGTTTCGCCGCGCATGCGCGAGCCGGGTGACTACCTGATCGAGCGTGCGTTCGTCGAGAAGTAAGCACAACGCCTGACGGCTTTGCTTTCCCTGTGGGAGCGAGCCTGCTCGCGATAGCGGTGTATCAGTCAGCATTATTGCCAACTGCCACACCGCTATCGCGAGCAGGCTCGCTCCCACAGTGGTTTCTGGCGTTCAGGTTTTTGCGGGAATGACTTCCAGGACGCGGATGACGCCCGCCTCGGGATAATGCCAGCGCACATCCAGATCCCAGAACTGCGCTCCATATTCCCGCTCAGGCGCAGGCGTCTGATACGCCGGACGTGGATCTTGTGCCAGGCATTGCTCGATCAGCTCGACCAAGGGCTCTTCAAGCCGCTGAGCATGGCCGTGAGCCTGTTGCAGCGCTGAATCCGTCCACTGCACGGGAATCAAATGCGGCGCGGCGCTGGCGATGCTGTTGGAGGCCGTGTTGACGATGTCCGCGTAAGGCACGTAGGGTTTGATGTCGAGAACCGGCGTGCCGTCGAGCAGGTCGATGCCCGATATCCACAGCCGATCAGCCTCGACCTTGTCCAGCTTCACCACGGATTGCCCGATGCCATTGGGCCTATGCGTGGCGCGGGTGGCGAACACGCCCATGGATTTGTTACCGCCCAGGCGAGGCGGGCGGACTTTCAGGCGTGGCTTTTCTTCCAGGGCGTGATGAAACAGGAACAGCAGCCAGACATGGCTGACCTGTTCCAGCCCTTGCACCGCATCCCCCTGATCGAACGGCGCCACCAGTTCCAGCACACCGCGAGCGGCCGGGGCCAGTTGCGGCTGGCGCGGGATGGCGAACTTTTCCTTGAAGCAGGAACGCACGAAGCCGATAGGGGAAACGCTGTAGGTCATGGTGTGGGGTCGAGGCGGGATGGGGGCGGGCATGATAACCCATGCGCACTTTGTGGCGAGGGAGCTTGCTCCCGCCGGGGTGCGAAGCGCCCCCAAACACCCTCACCGAGGTTTTCCAGTGGAAACTCGCTGGTGTAGGCGGTTGCTTCGCAACCGAGCGGGAGCAAGCTCCCTCGCCACAAAGCGGGTATCAGAGACTGAACCCGCCATCCAAAGGAATAATATTCCCAGTCATATACGCCCCAGCCGTACTCGCCAGGCTGATCGCCAACGCCGCCATCTCTTCCTCCCGCCCCCAGCGTTTCATCGGAATCAACGCCGTATCCTCCGCCAGCGCCTGCTCATCGTTACCAATGTGCTGCGTCATCTTGCTCGGGAAACGCCCCGGCGCGATCACGTTGACATTGATGTGCTGGCTCACCAACTCCCGCGCCAGAATCCGCGACAGCTGGTGCAAGGCCGCCTTGCTTGGCCCGTAGGCATACGCCTGTTCGCCAAAGGAAGAAATTCCCGCCACCGAACCGATGTTGATGATCCGCGCCGGACTTGCTTCTGAACCGGCCTTGCGCAGTAGTGGCAAAAACTGCTGGATGCAGTTGAACACCGAGGTCACGTTGAGCTGCATGACCTTCTCCCAGCCCTTGACCGGATAGCTTTCCAGCGGCGCGCCCCATGTGGTGCCGGCGTTATTCACCAGAATATCCAGATGAGTGATCTGTTCGCCCAGCCGTGTGGCGAGTTGCAGCACACCTTCTTCATTGGCCAGGTTGGCCGCCACACCATGGCACGTCCCGAAGGCACTCAATTCATCCGCCGTTTGCTGACACGCTTCGGCATCCCGGGCGCAGACGTACACGGTGGCGCCGGCCTCGACATAGGCCTTGGCGATCATTTTGCCGATACCACGGGTGCCACCGGTCACCAGAGCGGTGCGGCCTTGCAGGGAAAAGTACGGGTGCATGGCGAATCCTGAGAGCTGAGGGTCAATACACCCTAGTCGTCAGCCGCCGGAAGCGGAGCCACTATTTTTGCGAGGAATGAACATCTATACAGATTGGCCTGTGGCTGCCCTCTGTAGGAGCCGGCTTGCTGGCGATGGCGTTTCGAAGATCGCCTTCGCCAGCAAGCCGGCTCCTACAGGGCGTGCGGCGGGCTTACTGCGGGCGAATGCGCAGGGTCAGGCCCTTGAGGAAGTTGCGCAGTAACTGGTCGCCGCAGGTGCGGTAGTTGGTGTGGCCGAACTTGCGAAACAGTGCGCTCAGCTCAGGCTTGGACACCGGGAACTCGGACGCCTTGAGGATCGCGTGCATGTCGTCTTCTTTCAGTTCGAAGGCCACGCGCAGTTTCTTCAGGATGATGTTGTTGGTGACCGGCACTTCGATCGGCTGCGGCGGACGGCTTTCGTCCTTGCCGCGCTTGAAGATCACCAGGCCGTCGAGGAAGTGCGCCATGACTTCGTCAGGGCAGCGCACGAAGCCTTCCTCGTCTTCCTCTTTCTTGTCGAGGTAGGTCAGCAGGTCTTCCAGGGACACGTCCATGCCACCGATCTTGATGATCTCGATGACTTTCTTGTCGCTGATGTCGAGCATGTAGCGCACGCTGCGCAGTACGTCGTTATGAATCATGGTGTGCAATCCTGATATTCAGCAGTGGGCGCCGCGTAAACAGCGGCGCCAAAATGTGTGGCGGCGTGAAAAGTCTTAGAACTTCTCTTTGCCGGACAGGTAACGCCATTGCCCCAACGGCACTTTGCCGATGGAGACGCCGCCGATGCGGATGCGGCGGATGGCGACGACCTTCAGGCCAACGGCCTGGCAAAACAGGGCGATCACGCCCGGTTGCGGGTTCTTCATCGCAAAACGCAGGCGGTTTTCGTTCTGCCAGCTGGCCTTGACCGGTGGCAGTTCCTTACCTTTGTAGGTCAGGCCGTGGTTCAGGCGGTTGAGGCCGTGAGCCACCATGTCGCCTTCTACCTCGACGACATATTCTTGTTCGATCTTGGCGGAGTCGGCGGTGAGCTTGCGCAGGATCTTCCAGTCCTGGGTGAACACCAGAAGGCCGCTGGCATTGGCCTGCAAGTCGGTGCTGGCGGTCAGGCGCAGGAAGTGGCCCTTGAGCGGACGCTTGCTGAAGCGGTGTTCTTCGCTCAGGGTCTCGGCGCTGATGGTCGCCATCGCGGTTTCCGCGTCCATGCCCACGGGCACGTTCAGCAGGATGGTCACCGGCTCCGGTGCAGTGGCCTTGGCCTCTGGGTCGAGCTCGACTTTCTGGGTGTCGACCTTGAATTGCGGCTCGTCGATGACTTCGCCGTCCACGGTGACCCAGCCGCCCTCGATGAACAGCTCAGCCTCCCGACGGGAACAGCCGACGAGTTCGATGAGGCGTTTGGAGAGACGAATCGGGTCAGTCATGACAGGGCCGTAACAAAAAAGGGGTGGGCATTGTACCTGCTGGGCGCCGGTTAATCCCGGCTCCATTTGCTTTTGTAGGGGCCGGCTTGCTGGCGATGGCATCACTTCGGTGCAAATGACACACCGCGGTGATGCCATCGCCAGCAAGCCGGCTCCTACAGGTCAGCCATTGCGTGTCTTTTGTTGTGCTTGGCGCAAGCGCATGTGCAGCAGCGGATACGGCTGCCCCATGCCATCGACCTCCGAACGGCCAATCACCTCAAAACCCTGCTTGAAGTAAAACCCCAGCGCTTGCGGGTTCTGCTCGTTGACGTCCAGTTCATCCGCGTTCAAGTGTTCCATGGCATAACGCAGCAACTGTTTGCCCAGGCCCTGGCCGCGATGAGCCGGGTCGATGAAGAGCATTTCGATCTTGCCCGCCGCCACACCGGCAAACCCGGTGATGCGCTGGCGCGAGTTCTTGGTGCAGATCAGCATTACCGCGTCGAGGTAGCGGGTCAGCACCAGGTTCTTCAGCAACTCAATGTAGCTGTCCGGCAGAAAGTCATGGGTGGCACGCACTGAAGCTTCCCAGACGTGGGTGAGTTCTTCGTAGTCGCTCTGTTTCGGCGTGTGGATGACCGAATGTTGGCGCATGGCCGGATGCCCCTTTTTACCGTGGAGTGTGCGAGTCCTTTCTTCCACAAAACGATAGACCTAAAAAAGCCCCGCATCTCGTCAAGAGGGCGGGGCTTTGCGTATTTTTTGCGTTTAGATCTGTTCAGCCCACAGGTCGTATTCGTCGGCGTCGGTCACTTTGCACCAGACTTTGTCGCCCGGCTTCAGGTTGCTGCCGTTGTCGATGAACACGTTGCCGTCGATTTCCGGGGCGTCGAAGAAGCAGCGGCCAACGGCGCCTTGCTCGTCGACTTCGTCCACCAGCACTTCGATTTCACGGCCGACGCGCATTTGCAGGCGCGCCGAGCTGATGGCCTGCTGGTGCGCCATGAAGCGATCCCAACGGTCTTGCTTGACGTCGTCCGGCACGATGGCCGCGTCCAGCAGGTTGGCCGGTGCGCCTTCGACTGGCGAGTACTGGAAGCAGCCGACGCGGTCGAGTTGCGCTTCGGTCAGCCAGTTCAGCAGGTACTGGAAGTCTTCTTCGGTTTCGCCGGGGAAGCCAACGATGAAGGTCGAACGGATGATCAGGTCCGGGCAGATCTCGCGCCAGTTCTTGATGCGCGCCAGGGTCTTGTCTTCGAAGGCCGGGCGTTTCATGGCTTTCAGGACTTTCGGGCTGGCGTGCTGGAACGGGATGTCCAGGTACGGCAGGATTTTCCCGGCGGCCATCAGCGGGATCAGCTCGTCGACGTGCGGGTACGGGTAAACGTAGTGCAAGCGGACCCAGACGCCGAGGGTGCTCAGGGCTTCGCAGAGTTCGGTCATGCGGGTTTTCACCGGCGCGCCGTTCCAGAAACCGGTGCGGTATTTCACGTCGACACCGTAGGCGCTGGTGTCCTGGGAGATCACCAGCAGCTCCTTGACGCCGGCCTTGACCAGGCGCTGGGCTTCGTCGAGCACGTCACCGACCGGACGGCTGACCAGCTTGCCGCGCATCGACGGGATGATGCAGAAGCTGCAGCTGTGGTTGCAGCCTTCGGAAATCTTCAGGTACGCGTAGTGGCGCGGGGTCAGTTTGATGCCTTGCGGCGGCACCAGGTCGATCAGCGGGTTGTGATCCTGGCGCGGTGGCACGGCGTCGTGCACGGCGTTGACCACTTGCTCGTACTGCTGCGGACCGGTCACGGCCAGCACGCTCGGGTGCACCTTGCGGATGTTGCCTTCTTCGACACCCATGCAGCCGGTCACGATGACCTTGCCGTTTTCCTTGATGGCTTCGCCGATCACTTCCAAAGATTCAGCCTTGGCCGAGTCGATGAAACCGCAGGTGTTGACCACCACGACATCGGCGTCCTCGTAAGTGGACACGACGTCATAGCCTTCCATGCGCAGCTGGGTGAGGATGCGCTCGGAGTCGACCAGTGCTTTGGGGCAACCCAGGGATACGAAGCCAACCTTTGGATTGGCCGGCGCAGGAGTGGTGGACATGTCTAACCTCGGTATTTGGGACGCCTCCAGCCGAAGACGGCAAGGCGACAGACGGGCGCTATGTTGCGCCTCTGGTCAAAAAGTGCGCAATTCTAGCGATGAGACGCGCACTTGACCAGCTTTATGCAGGGAAATACGACGAGTGCTGCGCTATGCTTCGCGCCGTTACGCTTTACCGATTTTTTACAGTCAACAAAACGTCAGTAACGTCATGTAAAACAGCGCATGCTGCACGGCAAAGCATAGTGCTTCTTATAAGAAGTCCGGGTCTGAGTAGTAGGAGTTTTGGATGGGTCAGGCAAGTAGTCAGGCAGCGAGCGCCGGGCATTCGGTGGCGAAGCCGATCGGCATGCTGGTTGCGGCAGTCGGGGTGGTTTATGGCGATATCGGCACGAGCCCGCTGTACACCCTTAAAGAGGTGTTCTCCGGCCACTATGGGGTACCGGTCAATCATGACGGGGTCTTCGGGATTCTGGCGCTGATCTTTTGGTCGCTGATTTGGGTCGTTTCGATCAAGTACGTGCTCTTTATTTTGCGCGCGGATAACCAGGGCGAAGGCGGGATCATGGCGCTGACGGCCCTGGCTCGTCGTGCCTCTTCGCCTTATCCGAAGTTGCGTGCGGTGCTGGTGATTCTGGGGCTGATCGGCGCCGCGCTGTTCTATGGCGACAGTATGATCACCCCGGCAATTTCCGTACTGTCGGCAGTGGAAGGCCTGGAACTGGCGTTCGAGGGGCTGGAGCGCTGGGTCGTGCCACTGTCGCTGATCGTGCTGGTGGCGTTGTTCCTGATCCAGAAACACGGCACAGACCGCATCGGCAAACTGTTCGGTCCAGTGATGGTGTTGTGGTTTGTGGTGCTGGGTGTACTCGGCATCAACGGGATCATCAAGCATCCAGAAGTGCTCAATGCACTCAACCCGGTGTGGGGTGTGCGTTTCTTCATTGTGCACCCGGGCATGGGGGTGGCGATTCTCGGCGCGGTCGTGCTGGCATTGACGGGTGCCGAAGCCCTGTACGCGGACATGGGCCACTTCGGCCGTAAGCCGATCGCTCGTGCCTGGTTCGCGCTGGTGCTGCCGGCGTTGGTGCTGAACTACTTCGGTCAGGGCGCTTTGCTGCTGGAAAACCCGGAAGCTGCACGTAACCCGTTCTACCTGTTGGCGCCGAGCTGGGCGTTGATTCCGTTGGTGATTCTATCGACGCTGGCCACCGTAATCGCCTCGCAAGCGGTGATCTCTGGTGCGTTCTCGTTGACCCGCCAGGCGATTCAGTTGGGCTACATCCCGCGCATGCACATTCAGCACACCTCCAGTGCCGAACAGGGTCAGATTTACATTGGTGCGGTGAATTGGGCGCTGATGGTCGGTGTGATTCTGCTGGTGATCGGTTTCGAATCCTCTGGTGCGTTGGCCTCGGCCTACGGTGTGGCCGTGACCGGGACCATGTTGATTACCAGCATTCTGGTGTCGGCGGTGATGTTACTGCTGTGGAAATGGCCGCCCGTGCTGGCGGTGCCGATTTTGATCGGTTTTCTGCTGGTGGACGGGCTGTTCTTTGCGGCCAACGTGCCGAAAATCATTCAGGGCGGTGCCTTCCCGGTATTGGCGGGGATTGTGCTGTTTGTCCTGATGACCACCTGGAAGCGCGGTAAAGAGCTGCTCGTGGATCGCCTGGACGAGGGCGGGCTGCCGCTGCCGATCTTCATCAGCAGTATTCGCGTACAACCGCCGCATCGCGTCCAGGGCACTGCGGTGTTTCTCACTGCACGCCCGGACGCCGTGCCCCACGCGCTGTTGCACAACCTGCTGCATAACCAGGTGCTGCACGAGCAAGTGGTGCTGCTGACGGTGGTGTACGAAGACATCCCGCGGGTACCGCCCACACGGCGCTTTGAGGTCGATTCCTACGGAGAAGGTTTCTTCCGGGTGATCCTGCACTTTGGTTTCATTGACGAGCCGGACGTACCGCAAGCGTTGAAGTTGTGTCATCTCGATGACCTGGACTTCAGCCCGATGCGTACCACCTACTTCCTCAGCCGTGAGACGGTGATCGCCTCCAAACTCGAAGGCATGGCCCGTTGGCGCGAGGCGCTGTTCGCCTTCATGTTGAAGAATGCCAATGGCAATTTGCGCTTCTTCAACTTGCCGCTGAACCGCGTGATTGAGTTGGGTACGCAGGTCGAGATGTAAGCCCCAGCAAAAAGCCCCCGTTGCCGTGAAGGTAGCGGGGGCTTTTTTGTGCCCGCTGATCCGAGTTCACTGACAATCCCTGTGGGAGCTAGCCTGCTGGCGATAGCGGTCTGTCAGTCGACAACAAAGGTGGATATCAGTCCGCCATCGCGAGCAGGCTCGCTCCCACAGGTGATCTGCGGTGTTATTCGTTCTTGGGCAGTTCTTCTTCTGATTCGGTCTTTGTTCGAGCCGGTCGCGGCGTCAGCACCTTCACCACATCATCAATCACGGCCTTACCCATCGCCGTCAGATAGTGAGCGGCCCAGGCGTAGCGGTCGGTGTCTCTTGCGTAGGCGGCATCCTCGGCGAATGATTTGCCGAGGAACAGCAGATCGGAGGCTTGTGACAAGGCATCAACGATGGGGACGCCGGCGCGGACGTTGAACAGCGCCTGATCCGAGCAGTAGATGAGTGGGGTGTAGCCAATGGTTTTTAATTCTGAAATCGCGGAAGCATCTGTTTTGGTCATGGTCTTTCTCCAGGGTTCGAGGAGTCGCCACGTTCGTTTCCAATCGAATAGGTGGCGACTGTACGCAGGTTGGAAAACCGGGAACCAAGGAACCGGCACGCCCGAGGGCGTCCCACGCACAGCCGCCATAACTGAGGATCGCAGTCGTAAAACTACTGCGGCCACGATGGGCGCTGGTGCGCTTTGGTTCGACGGGTTTCCAAGCCCGATCGCTGAATGGTCAGCGACGTCCGGAGACTATCCCGTCGAAGAAACGCGCAACAAGGCGGCAAAGTGCCCAAACACGAGATTCGGAGTTTGCCTACAAGGTATGCGGGCGTCATCCGATATTGCGACACGTTAAGTTAAACGAAACTAAACGCGGTGAGGGATTCAAAAAGTCGCTGGAGTTTTCGCGTTGCTGCAAATATCGAAAGGTCTTGACGGCTCAATATTTCCAATGAGACAAGTGTCCACGTTTTATGGAATGTGGACACTTGGAGTTTCTAGCTTCATGAAGAGTCAAGACATTTTACTTTTGTTCAAAATGGTCAGCCTGCACGCCCAGGAAGAAAATCTCTTTGGGAAGATGGAGTCTGAGTCGAATTCGAACACGGTTGAGGAATTGTTGAAGCCTCAGCAGATAAATCGAATGAAGGCGGACGGGCAGCCGGGGCAGTCACTAGTCACCTACTCCGCTGATGGTGAAGAAACTGTATTCCACCGCCAGGAGTTCAACTCATCCTTGGGTGATGAGGACGGCTGGGAAGGGTGGTCGGAGTCTGTACCTTCTTCGTCGCTGGCAAGTTGGAGTGAAGGCTACTCGTTACGTGCGTTGTCTGCGTCTCTTGGGTTGAGCAAAAGCGAGGTTTCAAACGCTATAGCCAGATGTCGTGAGTCCGGATTGCTCACCAATGACTACGACACCGGGCTCCCGAAAGTTAGTCGGCGAGAGCTGCTGAAAATCACTGAGCACGCTCTGAAATACTTTTTCCCCGTGAAGCCGGGCGCGATGGTTCGCGGTATTCCAACAGGCTTCGCTGCCCCCGCGCTGTCCAAAAGCATCAAGAGCGCTGGTGGGTTGATTCCGGTTTGGCCTGATGCACTCGGAACTGAGCGTGGTCAGGCGATAGAGCCGCTCTACAAGACGGTGCCGGAAGCGGTAAAGAGGGACAGAACCCTTTATCACTATCTTGCGCTGGCTGATGCGATCCGTCTTGGTGGGCCGCGAGAGTGTGGTGTAGCAATTAACATTCTAAAAGCAGGAATGGGGCTGACATAACATGTCATCAAACGCTGATCACAACTACGAGCTCATAGAATTTGTTGCCGATGGCTTAGGGGAGGCGTTTCTCGCTGAGGTTGCGTTTGTCGGCGGTTGCACCACTGCCATGCTGGTCACTGATGCTTCTGTGCTGGACGACATTCGTTTCACCGATGACGTTGACTTGGTGATCGAGCTGGCAGGCATTAGCGCCTGGCAACACCTCACAGAGCGGCTGGCGGCCAAGAACTTCAAAATCACCGGTGAGGATGAAGTCAACTGTCGTTTCCGCTTCAACGACGTCGTCGTTGACGTGATGCCATCTGACCCCGCTGTACTCGGATATGCCAACCGTTGGTTCGTGGAGGGGCTGGCGAGGGCTGATAAATTTACGTTGCCTAGCGGTACCGCAATTCAGATATTTAAACCGACCTACTTTCTTGCGACGAAACTAGAGGCCTTTAGCGGTCGCGGTGAGGGCGATCCTTACCACAAAGATGTTGAAGACATCATCATCTTGATTGATGGTCGTACAGAGTTGTTGGAGGAGGTTCGCCAAGCCGAGTCCGAGCTCAAGGAATTCATTACGGCTGGAATTCGAGGACTCACGGCGCTCAGTGGGATCGAGTACGTGATTGAAAGCTCGGGCTCGGTGCAGGCTAATCCGGGTAGAGGGCGAATTATTCACAGGCGTATGAAGGATCTGGGCAACGCATGAGATTCGTTACCAGATCAGTAATGGGACGGACCAGGAAAGCCAATCATGACTGTGCTGGAGTTTTCTGCGAAGGCGACAGAGGGTTGTTCGTCATTACGGACGGTATGTCGAAGCCCGGCAGTGGCCAACTGGCTGAGAGCTTCGTAAAAGGTGTTTTGGCGGCCTACCCGAATCACATGGATCAGGGGGGCGATATCACCGAGTATGGTGCGGTTGAGTTGATGCTTGGTTCAGTGCTGGCCGAGCTTTACACCACTTTGTTTGCGGACCAGACAGGGACCACGTGTTACCTGATCGGTTTCGCTACTCGTGGGAAGCTCACGCTTGCGTATGAGGGTGACTGTTCGTGCGGTGTCGTGACACCGGCAGGTACGATCGAGTGGATTACGCCGCCCCACTGCAAGGCCAATTGGAGGCGCGACCGTTCGCACCGTGAACTGGCGCAAGATCCGGCTCGACACTGGGTAACCCGATGCCTGAAGGCTAATCGTGCCCCGGACCCTGACTTCGTTTTTCACCCATTGGCCGTTGGTGCGCGGCTGGTGTTCGTAACCGATGGCTTCTGGGCGGAGTTAACGGAGTCGCAGCAAAGCAGCTTGCTCGCAGCACCGGATAGCGACTTTATCGCTGTTGAAGATGACGTAACGTGGATAGATGTTCAGCTTTAGTCCGGGATGCCAGCACATCGACATAGAGTCCGGCCGCTGGTAGCGCTTCATGTTTGCAAATGTGAAAAAGCCCCCGTTACTGTGAGGTAACGGGGGCTTTTTCGTGGGCGGGCCTCAGATCACTCCTGAGCCGTCTCACCCTTGGCCTGGCGCTTCTCGATGATGTCCACCAAGCGCTTTGCCAGCGCCGGGTAGTTCTCGTCGAAGTGATGGCCGCCAGGCAGTTTCATCGCTTCGCCCACGGCGGTCTTGTCGGTGCAGCCGCTTTCGTCGACTTCTTCTTCACCGTAGATGCACACCACTTTCTCCGGTGGCAGCTTGGCCATTTCCGGGCCGGTGGCGGCTTCTTTGCCGGCGTTGCCGAGCCAGCCTTCGACTTCGATTTCGAAGCTGCCGGTGCGGGCGAAGGCGAGCAGGATGATGGCGTCGACGCGTTGCTGTTCGGCGGGTTCCAGGCGGTTGTAGATCGCCGGCAAGACGTCGGCGCCGAACGAGTAGCCGGTCAGGATGAAGCGCTTGGTGCCCCATTTCTGCCGGTAGTGCTGCATCAGTTCGGCCAGGTCCAGGGCGCTTTGCTCCGGGCTCTTGTGCTGCCAGTAGTAGCGCAGGGTGTCGATGCCGACCACCGGGTAGCCGATCTTGGCCATCTCACCCGCGACGTCGCGGTCCAGGTCACGCCAGCCGCCGTCGCCGGACAGGAACAGGGTCACGGTGTCCTTGGCTTGCCCGGCCGGGACTTCGACCACGGGGATTTGCAGGCCGCCAGCCGCTTTGTCGCCGCCGACCAGGATTTTGCGCAGTTCGTTGTTCAGCACTTGCGGCAGGTTGATGTCGTAGTCGCTGATGCTGGTTTCGGCGTTGGGTTGATCGCGCACGAAGCCGGCGCTGGTGTCGTCCGGGTTGTCGTTCCAGGCCACCAGCCAGTGGCCGTGAGCGGCACTTTTCGGCAGCAAGTGGGTGCAGCCGGGTTTTTCCAGGGCCAGGTCGACGGAGACGGCCTGGGCCTTGTCGCCCTTCTGCTCGGACAACCAGCGCCAGGCCAGCACCGCGCCGGGGCCGATACCGCTGACCAAGGTCGCCGGGCCTTTGAGTTCTCGCAGGCCCGATTGCAGGGCACGACTTTGCAGCAGGCAGTCTGTCGGCAGAATGACCTGAACGATCTGTGCCGAAGCGGTGCGGCTCAGGGTCATCAATTGTTTGTCACTGAGTTTCTGGTCTTCGTTGACCGCCACCAGCACCTGGGCGCGTGGCGTGTTGCCGGGAATGACGCGCGTCATCGCCGTGCCATCGGCCGGCTTCAGCTGTTCGAGGGTCGGTTCGGGGGCCGGGCGTTTCAGGTACCAGTAACCGCCACCGATAATCAGGGCCAACACGACCAGTGTGCCCAGTACGTACCGCAAGGAGCGTTGAATCATCAGCGTTTCACCAATCCAGTCAAGCCGCCTGCAATCAGGGCAGCAGTATCGGCCAGGGCAACCAGCGGATCGAGTCCGGCGGGCACGGCCATATAACGGGGTTCCCAGTCGGGCTGGAATTTGTCTTTGAAGCGGCGCAAGCCTTGGAAGTTGTAGAGCTGCTCACCACGGCGGAAAACCATCGAGCCCAGACGCTGGGTCAGCGGTGCGCCACGCCGGGGTTGCAACCCCGACAGCGGCACCATGCCCAGGCTGAAGCGCGCGTATCCATGATTTTTATAATGTTGAATCAGGCCGACCATCATGAACTCCATGGTCAGCTTGGGTGCTTCCGGGTGTGCACGCATCAGGTCGAGGCTGGCCAGGTCATGGCCGTAGGTCTCGAGCAGGTTGGCGAACGCCACCGGGCGTCCTTCGAAGCGGATCACCGCCACGCGGAAATGCTTGATGTAATCGTCGCTGAAACGCCCGAGCGAGAAGCCTTTCTCGCGCACGTTCTTGCCGGTCAGCCAGGCATCGGAAATCACCTTGAGCTCATCCATCGGCGCATGGCCCGGTTCAAAGATCTCCAGCGACAGGCCATCGCGGGTGCCGCGGTTCCATGTGTAGCGCAGGTCTTTCATCTCTTTGCCCTTGGCTTCGAGATCAAAGCGTTGCAGATCGACCCGGGCTTCTTCGCCGAGCTTGATCGCGGTCAGGCCGATGTCCATGTAATACGGCAGGTTCTCGGCGCGCACTTGATAGAACACGGGCCGGGCGTGGTGGATGTCGCAGAGGTCGCGGAACTGCCAGATCATTTCCGCCCGTTGCTGGGTCGGGCCGATCGGGTCATACAAGGCCACCAGGCTGCGGCCACGGCGGGCGTACATCAGGAACGCCTCGTCGTTGGGGTGAAACAGCAGCGCCTTGTCACCGGTCAGGGCGAGGCCACCGTCCGGTTGCGCGGAGGCCATCAGGATCTTTACCGCGCGATCCAGCTCGTCAGGCGTCGGCAGGTGAATCACCGGACGCGCGGTGCGCAGCAGCCAGGTCAGCGACACGACCACCAGCAGGACGGCGGCGCCCAGCAATGAGCGCAAGCCGCGCGGGGCGTCGGCGTCGAGGGTGAACTGCCACCAGAGTTGATGGCTGTAGGGAACGTCCTGGTACGCAAACAGCAGCAACCAGATCGAGGCGCCGAGTACGCACAGGCTGGAAACCAGATAGAGCGGTGAGAACGGCAGTTCGGTGAGGCGGCTCGGACGATAGAACGAGCGCCGGAAAACCCCCAGCAGGCTCGCCGTCAGGGTCATCAAGCAGGCTTCTTCCCAGTCAAAGCCCTTGAGCAAAGAGAGCAGGGCGCCGACCAGCAATAGAACGGTGGTCAGCATCCACGCGGCGGACAGCCGCCGACGCAGACCTTGAGCCAGCAGCAGGCACAGCACGCCGATCAGGCTGGCACCGAAGTGCGAGGCGTCGACCAGACGGTGCGGAATCAGAAAGCCGATGTGTTCCAGGCGGGTGTCGATTTCCGGGGTTACGCCAGAGAACAGCAGCACCACGCCGGACAGGAACACCAGCACTGCCAGAATCGGCGCCGCCAGACCGGAAGCGGCCCGCAGGGACTGGCGCGACTGAAACAGGCGCTGTCCTTCGTTGATCAGCAGGAACACACACGCCACCAGCAGCGGCAGCACGACGTAGATCAGGCGATAGAGCAGCAGCGCAGCGGCCAGTGGTGCGGCGCCGAGGGTGTCGGCGAAGGCGGCCAACAGAATGGCCTCAAATACGCCGACACCGCCGGGCACATGGCTGAGTACACCGGCGGCCAGGGCCAGCAGGTACACCAGCAGGAACGCACCGAAGGGCGGCGCTTCCGGCAGCAACAAATAGAGCACGGTCGCGGCGGCAGCCACGTCCAGGGCGGTGATGATCAGTTGCAGGAAGGTCAGGCGGCGGCCGGGGAGGCGCAAGGTACGGCGTCCGACCTTGACCAGCAAGTTGTGCGGGGAAGGTTGTTCCGGCAGGCGACGGCGGTAGATGCCGATGGCCAATACGCTGAACAGCAGCAAAACGGCCGCGGCAACGCCCCCCAGTAAACCTTCGGACAATCCCAGGGCCGCCGAGGCGGCAGGCAGGTTGCTGAGGGTCGCCAGGGCGGCCAGTGGTGGCAGGGCGCAGCCGAGCGAGAGACTGGCGAACAACGTCATGTGAGCGACTTCAGCAGCGCCCAGGCCGTGACGTGCATATAAACGGTAGCGGACCGAGCCCCCCGAGAGCATCGAAAGACCGATGGCGTTGCCGATGGCAAATGCCGTGAACCCGCCCAGCGCCAGGATGCGCGGCGCCAGTGTCACGCCCGCGTAGCGGCTGGCGGACCATTCGTACCCGAGCAGAATGATGAAACCGACCACGGTCGCAGCCAATGCGCCCAGCAATGCCGGTTTCGGTACCTCCAGGATCGAGTCATGCAAAGCGTACAGATCGAGTTCGCTCAGCAGATGACGACAGGCAATCAGCGCGATAGCGAACAACAGCAACGTCACCGCCAGGCCGATCGGCTGACGATATTTGCTGACCAGATCCAGCAAGCGCAAACGCTCGGCCTTGATCGGTTGTGTCGCTGTGACGGTGTCTTGTGGATCAGACGAGTTGGCGCGCATCAATCACCTCTTGGATTGTGCGCGACAGGATGGGGGTATCCAGCCAAGTTACCAATCCCTGTAGAAAAAAATAATCACAAATATTAACGCCTCTCACCGGGTAACGGCGATGGCATGTCATGGGTCGTAGAGGGTTCTGTCTGCGATTCAGCATAGTCTGAACTCACAGCCTGGGTGATCCCGAACGCTTCACTACACAGTGACAGGTCATTGTTGCGAAAGGACTTTTTCAACAGATACAAAAAAGGCCACTCTTTCGAGTAGCCTTTTTTGATGTTTGGTTGCGGGAGCCGGATTTGAACCGACGACCTTCGGGTTATGAGCCCGACGAGCTACCAGACTGCTCCATCCCGCGTCTGTGTGGCGGCATTCTATAGAGATACGCCTGTGTGTCAACCGTTAATCTGGAACCGGGTCAAATAAGCGTGAATAAGCGGCGAACGGTCGCAGGGCAGACTTAAGTTTCGGAATCAGAACGATTTCTCACTTCTGGTAAAAAGAGCGGTAAAAAACAGGCGCGCACAAAAAAGGCCACTCTTTCGAGTAGCCTTTTTTGATGTTTGGTTGCGGGAGCCGGATTTGAACCGACGACCTTCGGGTTATGAGCCCGACGAGCTACCAGACTGCTCCATCCCGCGTCTGTGTGTCGGCATTCTACAGAGGATCGCCGGGCTGTCAACCTTCAATCCGGATAAAACCTGTTCTGGTTCAATCGCTTAGCGGGAAAGTGGGGCAGGGTGATCGGCTGCGAGGCAGGTGTGGCAAGGCTTTCAGCTCTATTAGGCGACGCTTTTCGATTGAGAAAATAAATTCACCAGTTACTTTTCCTACCGGTGGGTAAGAAGATTCAGACTACTGGTGCTATATACAGGTGTCAGTGAGATACTGCCGATCCGGCACGCCAAGACTCCATTTCTTCACCATGAACACCGCTTCTATATGAGCCAGCGAAAAATCATCCACGTCGATTGCGACTGCTTCTACGCTGCCATCGAGATGCGTGACGACCCGCGCTTGGCAGGTAAACCTCTGGCGGTGGGTGGTTCGGCGGATCGGCGTGGGGTAATTGCCACCTGTAATTATGAGGCGCGTGCCTATGGCGTGCGTTCGGCGATGTCTTCCGGGCATGCGTTGAAGCTGTGCCCGGACCTGACCATCGTCAAGCCGCGCATGGACGCGTATAGAGAAGCATCGAAGGAAATTCATACGATCTTTCGCGATTACACCGACCTGATCGAGCCGCTTTCCCTCGACGAGGCTTACCTCGACGTGTCGGACTGTGCGCATTTCGGTGGCAGCGCCACGCGCATCGCCCAGGACATTCGCCGTCGAGTCTCCAATCAGTTGCACATCACGGTCTCGGCCGGCGTGGCGCCGAACAAGTTTCTGGCCAAGATTGCCAGTGACTGGAAGAAACCCAACGGCTTGTTTGTGATCACGCCGGATCAGGTCGAGGACTTTGTCAGTGGCTTGCCGGTGAGCAAGCTGCACGGCGTGGGCAAAGTAACCGCCGACAAACTGGGCAAGCTCGGCATTGTCGATTGCTCGCATTTACGCGAGTGGGACAAGTTGGCGCTGGTGCGTGAATTCGGCAGCTTCGGCGAGCGACTCTGGAGCCTGGCCCGTGGGATCGATGACAGGCTGGTGCACAACGACAGCCGTCGGCAGTCGATCAGTGTCGAAAACACCTACGATGTGGACCTGCCGGATCTGGTCAGTTGCCTGGATAAATTACCCGAGCTATTGGAAACCCTGGCGGGCCGCATGGCGCGGATCGACAGCAGCTATCGGCCGGGCAAGCCGTTCGTCAAAGTAAAATTCCACGACTTTACCCAAACAACGCTGGAACAGGCCGGGGCAGGGCGGGATTTGGGCAGTTATCAGTTGCTGCTGACCCAGGCGTTCAATCGCGGCGGGAAACCGGTGCGGTTGTTGGGGATTGGCGTGCGGCTGGAGGATTTGCGGGGCGGGTTTGAGCAGATGGAGTTGTTTGAGCGGTAGTGGCGGGGTTTTGATGCGGCGGTGAATGTCAGGCCGTCATCGCTAGCAGGCTAGCTCCCACATTGGATTTCCTGTGGACACATAAGGTGTGACCGCCTCAAATCCCCTGTGGGAGCTAGCCTGCTAGCGATGCTTTTCCAGCCTTAATTCGGGTTTGGATCCGCCACCAATCGCCCGGCATCCTTGGTCAACGACTTGAGGAATTCGGTCTGCAACTCAGGGTCATTGCGGGTCAGTTCGATCAGGCTCTGTTCCAGTTCGCTGGCTTCTTCTTCAAGACCCAGTTCCGACAGGCGTTTGACCCGGTGAACCCACTGGCTCACTTCGTCGTCTTCGAGGTCGTCATAAATCAGGCCGTGCGCTTCGAGCAGCTTGCCGCGCAAGCCACTGCTGACCGCCAGGGACGAATCGCTGTGCACATCGTCCTGACCGTCTTCGACGCTGATCAGCAGTCGGCTCAGATGATTGATGTCGTGTTCGGCGAACGGGCTGTCCAGCAGGTTCAGGCGCAGAACACCGTTTTTGTCGGTGCTCAGATCAAACGTTTCCTTACCGGCTTTCACCACTACCGGGCGCTCGCTCCAGGGCAGGCTCGAGTATTCGGTGCGCTTGTCGAGCTGGACCTCATCGATCCCGGCCAGGTTTTGTTGCGCCCGACCGTTGGACTGCACGTTCATGAGCGGGTTGAGCCCGGCAAAACCGTAGCTCAGCCAATCCTTGGTCACGCTGTCCGGCAGACTGCCGAGGGTGAATACGTTGACCACGTTCGCACCGACACCGCCCACCACCGCTACCGCGCCCAGCGGGATTTCGTAGACCTCCCGCCAGGGTTGGTAGGGCGTGTAGCGATCATAGTGACGCGTGACTTCGAATTCGGTGACCTCGAACGTTTTCTGCTCGTGGATTTTCACCCGACGTTGCGGGAGCTCAAGCACCTTGGGCTCGCCGACATCGATCTGCAGGCTGTGATCGAGCAATTTGCGCTCGACACGTTCCTCGTGCTCGCTGCGTTGCGACATGTGATTGGCACAGCCGCTGACCAGCAGGGTGCCGCACAGGGCAGCACCACCGAGGCCTAAGGTGTTTCGCTTGAACATGACTTCTCTATCTGGTGTCAGCGGCGGATACGGGCCTGGAGGAAAGACAGCACGTCAGCAACCGGCAGCGCTTGCGCTTCAGGTTCGGTACGGCTCTTGTATTCCAGATTGCCTTCGGCGAGGCCGCGGTCACTGACCACGATCCGGTGAGGAATGCCGATCAGCTCCATGTCCGCGAACTTGATGCCCGGGCTGGTTTTCTTGTCGCGATCGTCCAGCAGCACTTCGAAGCCGGCTGCAGTCAGTTCTGCATACAGTTTGTCGGTGGCTTCACGAACCTGTTCGGTTTCGTAGCGCAATGGCACCAAAGCGACCTGGAATGGAGCCAGTGTGTCGCTCCAGATGATCCCGTTGGCGTCGTTGTTCTGCTCGATGGCCGCAGCCACCACGCGAGAAACGCCGATGCCGTAGCAACCCATTTCCAGAGTGACCGGCTTGCCGTTCTCGCCCAGCACTTCGCACTTCATCGCCTTGCTGTACTTGTTGCCCAGCTGGAAGATGTGCCCGACTTCGATGCCGCGCTTGATTTCCAGGGTGCCCTTGCCATCCGGGCTTGGGTCGCCGGCGACAACGTTACGCAGGTCGGCAACGGTCGGAACCGGCAGATCACGCTCCCAGTTCACGCCGAAGTAGTGCTTGTCGTCGATGTTGGCGCCGATGCCGAAGTCGCTCATCAGCTCGACGGAACGGTCGATGATGATCGGCAGTGGCAGGTTCAACGGGCCGAGGGAACCGGCGCCGGCGCCAATGGCGTCGCGCAGTTCGCTTTCGGAAGCCATGACCAGCGGGCTGGCAACGCCTGGCTGGTTGCCGGCCTTGATTTCGTTCAGCTCATGGTCGCCACGGATGATCAGGGCAATCAGCTTGCCTGGCTCTTCAGCGTGAACCACGAGGGTCTTGATGGTTTTCTCGATCGGCAGGTTGAAGCCTTCGACCAGTTGCGCAATGGTCTTGGCGTTCGGTGTGTCGACCAGGCGCAGTTCTTCAGTCGGTGCGGCGCGGGAGGTTTCACGCGGCACGGCTTCGGCTTTCTCGATGTTCGCGGCGTAGTCGGACCCGTTGCTGAAGACGATATCGTCTTCGCCGGACTCGGCCAGTACATGGAACTCGTGGGAGCCGGCGCCGCCGATGGAGCCGTTGTCGGCTTCTACAGGACGGAACTTCAGGCCCAGACGGGTAAACACGTTGCAGTACGCCTGGTGCATACGGTCGTAGGTGATCTGCAGCGAAGGCTGATCAGCGTGGAACGAATAGGCGTCCTTCATGATGAACTCGCGGCCGCGCATCAAACCGAAGCGTGGGCGGATTTCGTCACGGAATTTGGTCTGGATCTGATACAGGTTGATCGGCAGCTGTTTGTAGCTGCTCAACTCGTTGCGCATCAGGTCGGTGATCACTTCTTCGTGGGTCGGGCCGGCGCAGAAGTCGCGACCGTGGCGATCCTTGAAGCGCAGCAATTCAGGGCCGTATTCTTCCCAGCGACCGGATTCCTGCCACAGCTCAGCCGGTTGGGTGCTCGGCATCAACACTTCGAGAGAGCCCGCGGCATTCATTTCTTCACGAACGACGGCTTCGACCTTGCGCATCACTCGCAAGCCCATCGGCAGCCAAGTGTAGAGGCCCGAGGCGAGTTTGCGGATCATGCCGGCGCGCAGCATCAGCTGATGGCTGATGACGACCGCGTCGGAAGGCGTTTCTTTCTGTGTGGCGAGCAAAAATTGACTGGTGCGCATGGTTGGCCGTTGTCGGTTGCTGATGACGAGAAATGACGGAGCATTGTACGGGCGAGATCCGCTGGCGTACAGGCGTGCGGTCGGCGGTGTGGCACGAGGGCGGGAATCGTCGCGCCCTCTGCGAAATGTCCTACGATTCTTCCGCGACCTGGGTCGGCACCGGTTCGGGTGTCGGCGTCGGGCCTGCGCGGCGGCTTTCCTGGAACCAGTGCAGGGCGATCAACAGCAGGGTCGGAACGCCCAGCAGCGCCGTGATCAGGAAGAAGTTGTGGTAACCGAATTTCTCCACCATGACCCCTGAATAGCCGCCGATCAGGCGCGGCAGCAGGAGCATGATCGAACTGAGCAAGGCGTACTGGGTGGCCGAGAATTTGAGGTTGGTCAGGCTCGACAGGTAAGCGACGAACGCCGACGTCGCCAGCCCTGAGCTGAAGTTGTCCAGGGAAATGGTCAGGATCAGCATGTTCAGGTTGGCGCCCATGTCGGCGAGCATCAGGAACAGCAGGTTGGTGCCGGCCGACGCAATGCCGCCGATCAGCAGAATCGGCAGGATGCCGAAACGCACGATCAGCAGGCCGCCCATGCCGGCGCCGACCAGGGTCATGATCAGGCCGAAGATTTTGCTGACACTGGCGATCTGGTCCTTGGTGAAGCCCTGGTCGATGTAGAACACGTTGGCCATCACGCCCATGACCGTATCGGACATACGGTAGGTGGCGATCAGCCCGAGCAGCAGGAACGCTTGCCAGCGGTAACGCAGAATGAAGTCGTTGATTGGCGTCAGCACCGGCGCCAAGCCACGGCGGCCCATGGCCGACAGGCACATAAACGTAAGCGTGGTGTAGAGGATGGCCCGCAGGAAGGCGCGGTCTTCGAGCAGCAGGTCGAGCAGGCTCACGCCTTCGAACAGCACGCTGGCGAAGTCGGTGTTGTAGAGTTGGGTGAACATGGCCGGCACGGACACCAGCAGCACGATCAGCACAAATACCGACACCAGTTGATGCATAAAGCTGTAGCGACCAGCCTGAAGTTGAGTGCGCAGGGGCACTGGCGGTTCGCGCATGAACAGGGTGGTCAGCAGCGCCGGGATCATTAGGGCGCCAAACAGCACGTAGGTGCCGGCCCAGGCCGAATGCTTGTAGTTGAAACCGGTGGAGCCGAAGCCTTCGGCGAAGAACAGCGCGCCGGCCGTCGCCAGCAATGCGGCGATCCGATAGCCAGACATATAGCTGGCGGCAAGCGCGGCCTGGCGAGTGTCGTCGGCGATTTCCAGGCGATAGGCGTCAACCGCAATGTCTTGCGTCGCCGAGGCAAAGGCGACGACCACGGCGATGGCGATCAGCCAGGACAAATGCTTTTGCGGGTCGCAGAAACCCATCCCGATCAGGCCGAGGATCACCAGTGCCTGGGATAGCACCAGCCAGGAGCGTCGACGACCGAGCTTGCCGAGGAATGGCAGGCGCCATTGGTCTAGCAGCGGGGACCAGACCCATTTAAAGGCATAGGCCAAGCCGATCAGGCTTGCATAACCGATGGTTTCGCGGGCCACACCGGCCTCACGCAGCCAGACGGAAAGCGTCGAAAACACCAGCATGTAGGGCAGGCCGGCGGCGAAACCAAGCAACAACAACACAAGCGTCGAGGGGCTGGCATAGGCGGCGAGCGCGGCGCGCCAGGTTTTACGGGGCATGGGCTGGAGTCTGCCTCAAGAAATACGGAAACAAAGCGCGCACTCTAACCGCTGTGCTCTACCGGGCGCCAGCCATGGCGCTGAATATCAACACGATTGTTCAGGATACTGACGCCTTCGGAGCGCAATCGCGCCCGCTGTTCATCCCCTGAAGGACTGCCCACGGGCAGGCTGATCCGACCGCCGGCACCCAGTACGCGGTGCCACGGCAGTTTGGTGTCTCCGGGCAGTTGGCTGAGAGTGCGTCCGACCCAGCGGGCGGCGCGCCCCAGTCCGGCCAGTTCGGCGAGTTGACCATAGCTCACCACTTTGCCCTCGGGCACCTGTGCGAGGGTCAAGTAGAGCGCCGTGCGTCGGATTTGCGCTGCACTTTCGGTTTCAGTGGTTGGGTCGGTCACGTCCGTGGTTCCTGAAAAAGTTCGCCTTACCGTCCGTAGAGTAAGTCCTGGATGCGCAATTGAGAAATGAACTCAATAGAAATAGTCGGGTCAGTCCTTGCTAGGGTCTTATTCTCAGGGATAATGCCGACTTTTTTTCGCAAACTTGAGCCTGTATCTGCTTATGGTGTCCAGAACCCTGCTGTGCCTTGCTGTCATGAGTGCCTCCACGCCGTTGCTCGCTGATACCGTCTGGTTGAAGAACGGTGACAAACTGAGCGGCAAGATCACGCTGTTCGATGGCGGTAAATTGCTGATCCAGACCGAATACGCTGGTGCGGTCCCGATCGACTGGAAACAGGTCAAGACCCTGGAAAGTGATCAGGAGTTGCTGGTCAAGCAGGATGCCTACACCGGCGAGAAGGCCAAGTCGCTGCATGCAGCAGACGACGGCAAGGTGACGCTGGAGAACGGCGAAGCGCCGAAGACGGTCGAGCTGGCGAGTATCCAGCAGATTCTCAAGCCCAAGCCGGTGGTTGAAGATCTGGTGTGGAAAGGCAATATCGACGCGGCGCTGGATTACCAGCGGGCGGAAAAAGACACCGATGACTACGACATCGACTTCAAGACCACGGCGCGCCATGGCAAATGGCGGCACACGGCGGAAGGCGAGTACAACCGCGAATTCCAGGATGACGTGGTTACTACGGACAACTGGCGGGGCGAATACTCGCTCGACCGCTTCCTGACCGAGAAGTGGTTCTGGCAAGGGCGCGCGGTCTATAAACGCGACAAGGTAGAAGACCTCTCCCGTCAACGCACTGTCGGTACCGGTCCGGGTTACCAGTTCTGGGATAACGAGCTCGGCGCATTCTCCCTGGGCTCGCTGGTCAACCGCACGGACTATCAGTTCTCCGACGGCAGCAAGGAAAACTTCTATTCCCTGGCGATGAAGTGGGACTACAACCGTTACCTGATCGGCAAGAAAGTGGAGTTCTTCACCAATGGCGAGGTGGGTAAGCCGTTGTCGGGCGTAGCGGATTACGCGCTCGATGCCGAAATGGGCTTGCGCTACAAGGTCACCGAGTGGGCGTCGCTTAACCTCAAGGCCGAGCGAGACATCATCAGCGGTACCGACGATGCTGATCTAGACAAGACGCGTTACACCGCAGGGTTTGGCGTAGCCTGGTAAGACGCAAAAAATCGCAGCCATGGGCTGCGATTTTTTTTGCCTGCA
This sequence comes from Pseudomonas sp. LBUM1663, assembly GCF_059695905.1. Lineage (NCBI taxonomy): Bacteria > Pseudomonadati > Pseudomonadota > Gammaproteobacteria > Pseudomonadales > Pseudomonadaceae > Pseudomonas > Pseudomonas sp. LBUM1663. The sequence continues at coordinate 1,354,964 of NZ_CP166792.1, forward strand.
AAACACACAGGCACAAAAAAGCCCCGCTTTTGAGGGCGGGGCTTTTTACTAAAGCAAGTACAAGTTAGATAACTTGAACTTCTTCAGCTTGCATGCCTTTCTGACCGCGGGTAGCGATGAAAGAAACCTGTTGGCCTTCTTTCAGGCTTTTGAAGCCGTCGGATTGGATAGCTTTGAAGTGAACGAACAGGTCGTCACCGGATTGTGGAGTGATGAAGCCGAAGCCTTTTTCATCGTTGAACCACTTAACGGTACCAGTTTGGCGATTAGACATGGTGTAACTCCTTGAACAAAGATAACTGCGACGCAGGAAGAACCCTGGCCGAGACTGAGTGCAAAGAGCAGGAAAAATTCTTGTAGATGGTTGGATCGAAATTCAACATATCGTGTAGAGATTCTCAGTGACACAAGCAGCACAGTGGCGCCACCTTAACCCTTTTTCAGTAATGTGCCAATGCTTCCTGCGAAGGTTTCTCTGTTTTCATGACTGACGGTCTGATGGATTAAGGCGAAGGCCCAGCTATCACAGGGGATCGGCGAGAATTGTGCCCCGGACTTTGAACCCGGGGCGCGCGCCCGGTAAGATGCCGGACAGAATTTTTCCACCTCGCTATTCAGGACACCCGCCATGAGCATCAAATCGGACAAGTGGATTCGCCGCATGGCGCAAGAGCACGGCATGATCGAGCCGTTCGTCGAGCGCCAGGTGCGCGGTGAAGGCGCCGAGCGCGTGATTTCCTACGGTGTTTCGAGCTATGGCTACGACGTGCGCTGCGCCGATGAATTCAAGGTGTTCACCAACATCAATTCGGCGACCGTCGATCCGAAGAACTTCGACGAGAAGAGCTTTGTCGACGTCAAAAGTGATGTCTGCATCATCCCGCCCAACTCCTTCGCCCTGGCGCGCACCGTGGAATTCTTCCGCATTCCGCGCAACGTGCTGACCATCTGCCTGGGTAAAAGCACCTACGCCCGTTGCGGCATTATCGTCAACGTGACGCCGCTTGAGCCCGAGTGGGAAGGCCACGTGACCCTGGAGTTCTCCAACACCACCACCTTGCCGGCGAAGATCTACGCCAACGAAGGCGTGGCACAGATGCTGTTCTTCGAATCCGACGAAGAGTGCGAAGTCTCCTACAAGGACCGTGGCGGCAAGTACCAGGGCCAGCTCGGCGTCACCCTGCCGCGCACCTGAGCCATTCATCTGGCAGGTCGTGGGAATTCTTGAGCGGGTAGACACTCTATTGGGTGTACTGCCCGGTTCGCGTACAGCGGACGGGGCCATCGCTCAGGAGTGCTTTATGAAGATCGATCCGCGAATAAGTGCCGAACTGGCAAGGCTTGAGCCCAATCAGATTGGCGTCTTGGCCTGGTCCTTGTTGGCACATCCAGCCATCAGCATGGCAGGGGGCATCCCCGGCCAGCCTGATCCTGATACCCCAAACGAACAGCCTACCGAGCCCGGTGAACCCACCCTGCCGGATGAGCCGCCTCCCGCGCCTGTAGCCTGATCAGCGCAAAGATCTGTAGGAGCGAAGCTTGCTCGCGAAGGCGGTGTGTCAGCCAACATCATCCTTACCTGACACACCGCCTTCGCGAGCAAGCTTCGCTCCTACAGGCTGACGGGCCATATTTCGTTGTCGCCGATAACAAAGATCCTACAGCTGTCGTCCCGTTCGACCTGATAACCGCCGGTAAACGCGCCGAAGGCCGGTAGCAGACTGATGTCCTCTCCCAATCTGAAACACGCCAGGCGCAAACGTTGCCGACCTTTGCCGTTCAGCCGATAAACCGGATGCACATGCCCGGCGAGCACATGCCGGTGCGGATGTGGGTCGGGCTCATGCTGCAAGGCGAACGGCCCGAGCAACAACGGCTCGGGCACCACGCGTATGTTTAGCGCAGCCGGCGGGTCCCCGGCGCGTTTGTCGTGGTTGCCGCGGATCAGCGTCATCGGCAGATCCGGGTGCCTCGCTCGCCACTCAGCCAGGGCGCTTAACGTGCCGCAAGCATGGGAGCCAGGCCCGTGTAGAAAGTCCCCGAGGAAAATCAGCTGGCGACAGGGCAGGGCGGCCAACAACGTGTCCAGCACCGCGACATTGCTGGCGGTGGTGCCATGGGGCACCGGCTGGCCAAGGCTGCGATACGCTGCCGCTTTGCCAAAATGCACGTCGGCGATCAACAGGGCCTGTTGCGCTGGCCAGAAAATGGCTTTTTCCGGCAGCAGCCACAGCTCTTCACCGGCCAGTCGCACGGGATAGGGCGTACTCATCAGGTTTTCCCGGTTTCGGCGGTTTTCTCGAGGTCAGTGACCATGCGTCGGATACGGTCCGCGAGTTTTTCCGAGCTCATGCTTTCCCGCATGCGCTCAACCAACAGGGGAAACCCCAGCGGTGTAGGACGTTTGATCTGATGCAGGTCCAGTTTCAGTCGATTGATACGCGCCAACGTCTGTTCCAGCCGATGAATATCCAGTTCTTCCCGTAGGACTTCTTCCCCGGCCTGTGCCAGCAAAAGATTCCCCGCGTCGTACTGCTTGAATACCTCGAAGAACAGTCCGCTGGAGGCTTGGACCTGTCGTGTGCTTTTCGGTGCGCCGGGGTAGCCGGCGAACACCAGTCCGGCAATTCGTGCGATTTCCCGAAAGCGGCGGAGCGCGAGTTCGCCGGCATTCAAGCTGGCGAGGACATCGTTCAACAAGTGCTCGGGGCTCAACAGGCCAGGGTTCAACACCTGCGACCAATCCACAGAGGTGGCGCTGAGCAACTCAAGCCCGTAATCGTTGACCGCGATGGAAAACGTCACCGCCTGCTGCTGGCTGACCCGCCACGCCAGCAAACTCGCCAGGCCCAGATGCACCTGTCGCCCGGCAAAGGGGTAAAGGAACAGGTGCCAGCCTTCGCGGGATTTCAATGCTTCGGCCAGCAACGAATTCGAGGTCGGCAACCCGGACCAGCGTCGCTGCACTTCCAGCAGCGGCCGCAGAGCCCGCATCTCCGGGCCAATGAACTCGCCCTGCTCCGCCGCACTGAAACGCGCGACCACCGCCTGCGCCAGTTCGTTGGAAAGGGGCATCCGCCCGCCATTCCAGCGCGGCACAGCGGCTTTTTTTGCGGTGCTGCGTTTAACATAAGCGGTCATGTTTTCCACTCGTACCAACTCCAGCACGCGCCCCGCGAACAGGAAACCGTCGCCTGGTTTGAGTCGCGCAATAAAACCTTCCTCGACACTGCCCAACTGCTTGCCGCCGCCGCCCTTGCTCCAGAACTTCAGCTGAATGCTCGCATCGCTGACGATAGTGCCGATGCTCATGCGATGTCTTCGGGCCAGTCGCGCATCCGGTACGCGCCAGACGCCCTGCTCGTCAGGCTCGACCCGGCGATAATCCGGATAGGCTGTCAGGGAAAGTCCGCCATGGCGTACAAACGCCAGCGCCCAGGTCCAATCCGCCGCCGTAAGGTCTCGATAAGCCCAGGCGCCACGGACTTCTTCATACAACTCATCGGGCAGAAACCCACCACCCAGCGCCATGCTGACCAAGTGTTGAACCAGCACATCCAGCGGTTTGTGCGGCGACTCCCGGGGTTCGATGCGGTGTTGCGCCACGGCATCTTGAGCCGCCGCCGCTTCGATCAGCTCCAGGCTGTGGGTCGGCACCAGTGTCACCCGTGACACCCGCCCCGGCGCATGACCGGAGCGCCCGGCCCGCTGCATCAGGCGCGCCACGCCTTTGGCCGAACCGATTTGCAGTACCCGTTCCACCGGCAGGAAATCCACCCCAAGGTCTAGGCTTGAGGTGCAGACCACGGCTTTGAGTTGACCTTCTTTCAACGCTCGCTCGACCCAGTCGCGGGTGTCTCGCGACAGTGAGCTGTGATGCAAGGCGATCAACCCGGCCCAATCGGGGCGCGCCTCCAGCAAGGCCTGATACCAGATCTCGGATTGCGCGCGAGTATTGGTGAACACCAGGCTGCTGGGGCTGGAGTCTATTTCGGCGATGACTTGCGGCAACATCTTCAAGCCGATGTGCCCGGCCCAGGGAAATCGCTCGATGGCGGGCGGCAGCAGCGTGTCGACCCGCAGTTCCTTGGAGGTCTGGCCTTGAACGCTGATGCCGCCACCTTGCGGGATCAATACCTGTTCGGCGTGGGCCTGATTACCCAGCGTCGCGGAAACGCCCCACACGATCAGGTCCGGATTCCACCGGCGCAAACGGACGAGGGCCAGTTGCAATTGCACGCCACGCTTGTTGCCGAGCAGCTCGTGCCATTCATCGACCACCACCATGCGCAAGGTCGATAGCGCGGTTTGCGCATCGGCACGGGCGAGCATCAGGGTCAGGCTTTCGGGGGTGGTGATCAGCGTGGTGGGCAGGCGTCGGCTCTGCCGCGCACGTTCGCTGCTGCTCGTGTCGCCGGTGCGCAGGCCGACACTCCAGGGGATCTGCAGGTCGTGCAGCGGTGCTTCAAGGGCGCGAGCGGTGTCAGCGGCCAAGGCGCGCATGGGGGTTATCCACAGCACTGTCAGCGGCTCGGCCGGCGGTTTTCGTTTGCGAGGGTTTTCAACAGGGGCGGTGGACGTTGCGTAGCGATTGAGCGCAGCAAACCAGACTGCATAGGTTTTACCGGCACCCGTGCTGGCGTGCAGTAATCCAGACTCACCGCGCTTGACGGCCGTCCACACTTGCTTCTGAAAGGCGAACGGCTTCCAGTCGCGGGCGCTGAACCAGTGTTTTGCGTAGTCGGGGGAGGATCCCATGCCGGCGGTGTGCGCTCTGAAAGTGTTCTTTCAGTGACCGCGGCGCAAGGGCAAAGGTTTAATGAAGAAACGCGATCCTTTAGGCGCCGGCTTGCTGGCGATCGTGTGTCAGACACATTGTTGTCGACTGACACACCATCGCCAGCTAGCCGGCTCCTACAAAGGGGGCCGTGTTACTTGAGGTTGCCGCTCAGGAACTGCTTCAGCCGCTCGCTCTTCGGATTGCCCAGCACGTCTTCCGGCGCGCCTTCTTCCTCGACCAGGCCCTGATGCAGAAACAACACCTGGCTCGACACTTTTCGGGCAAAGCTCATTTCGTGAGTCACCATGATCATGGTCCGGCCTTCTTCAGCCAGGCCTTGAATCACTCGCAGCACCTCACCCACCAGCTCCGGGTCGAGTGCCGAGGTCGGTTCGTCGAACAGCATGACTTCCGGTTCCATGGCCAATGCCCGCGCAATCGCCACGCGTTGTTGCTGACCACCGGAAAGAAACGCCGGGTATTGATCCGCCACGCGCGCCGCCAGCCCGACCTTGTCGAGGTAACGTCGCGCGCGGTCTTCGGCTTCCTCTTTGCTGCAACCCAACACCCGGCGCGGGGCCATGGTGATGTTTTCCAGCACGGTCATGTGGCTCCACAGGTTGAAGTGCTGGAACACCATGGCCAGGCGCGTGCGGATTTTTTGCAGTTCATCGGGGTCGGCCACGTGCATGCCGTGGCGATCCTTGACCATGCGGATGTTCTGGCCGTCCAGGCTCATGGCGCCGTCGTTGGGTTGTTCGAGAAAGTTGATGCAGCGCAGAAAGGTACTTTTGCCCGAACCGCTGGCGCCGATCAGGCTGATGACGTCGCCGGTGTTGGCCTTGAGTGAAACGCCTTTGAGCACATGATGATCGCCATAGCTTTTATGCAGGCCTTCGATGGTCAGTTTGTACATGGGGCATGCATCCTCAAGGCGAAAGTAGGTAGCCGCTGCGATAGGCTTCGGTGCCCGCGACGTGCGCGATCACCATGCCGGCAGTGGCCATGCGCCGCAGCGAGCGGGCGTACATCAGGCCGGCGGCGGTGCAATGAACAGGGGTGACGCGATCGTTGATCGGGTCAATGATTTCGGCGATCAGTTGCCCGGCTTCGAGGTATTCCCCCGGCAGCGCGGTGAACACCAGCAGGCCGCCCACCGGTGTCGACACCGGCTCGACGCCGGCCAACGGGGTGGCGGGGTAGGGCAGTTCGGGCAATGGCGCCGGTTCGCCGGCAATGGCGCCGAAGTGAATCAGGTAATCGATCAGCGCCTGGCAGTCGAGGCTGGCCAACGGGTGATTGACGTCGCCCTGGCCGCGCAATTCGACGGTGACCGAGAGGCTGCCGAGCGGAATGTTGAACTGTTCGCCGAAGCGTTCTTTCAACTGCCACCACAGCAGGGTGAAGCATTCATCGAACGACTGACCGCCAGAATCGGTCGCCAGCAGGCTCGCTTCAGCGCCGATGTAGCGCGCCAACGGCTCGACCTGTGGCCAGGCTTCGGGCGTGGTGTAAAGGTGGGCGACTGCCTCGAAATCGCAATGCAGGTCCAGCACCACATCCGCATCGCAGGCCAGTCGTTGCAGGGTCAGGCGCTGGGATTGCAGTTGCGTGCTTGCGGTCTGCCTGGCGAGGGCGTTGCGCAGGCTTTCGCGGATCAGCGTGAGGTTGCGCTGCGGATCGTCGCCAAGCTGGCCTTCGATCTCGTTGCCGACCGCTTCGCTCAAGTCGACGAACCAGCGATTGAAGTTCTGCCCGCTTTCCAGCTCGTAGCGGCCCAGCGGCACGTCCATCAGCACCTGTTCCAGGCCGACCGGGTTGGCCACCGGCACCAGCACGATTTCGCTGCGCAGGCGGCCGGCGGCTTCAAGTTCCGCCAGGCGCTGCTTGAGGTGCCAGGCCACCAGCATGCCGGGCATTTCATCGGCGTGCAGGGACGACTGGATGTAAATCTTGCCTTTGGCCGACGTCGGGCCGAAGTGGAAGCTGTGAATCTGTCGAGCGGTCCCCGGCAGCGGGGCCAGCAAGTCATGTATCTGGTGGCGCATGTTCGTCTCTTTATTCCTGAAAGCGGGTCCTAGTGGGTCGGCCCGAGGAACGCCAGCCATCGGCGTTCGGCGAGGCGGAACAGGCCGACCAGCGCGAAGGTAACGGTCAGGTAGATCAGCGCAGCGATGCCGAACGACTGGAAGGTCAGGAAGGTCGCCGAGTTGGCGTCCCGCGCGACTTTCAGGATGTCCGGGATGGTCGCGGTGAACGCCACGGTGGTCGAATGCAGCATCAGGATCACTTCGTTGCTGTAATAAGGCAACGAGCGACGCAGGGCTGACGGCATGATCACGTAGGCATACAGCTTCCAGCCTGTCAGACCATAGGCTTTCGCCGCTTCGACTTCACCGTGGTTCATGCTGCGGATCGCCCCGGCGAAAATCTCCGTGGTGTAGGCGCAGGTGTTCAGGGCGAACGCCAGGATCGTGCAGTTCATCGCATCGCGAAAGAACGCATCCAGCACCGGTTGGGCACGTATGGCGGCCAGGCTGTAAATACCGGTGTAGCAAATCAGCAGCTGGATATACAACGGCGTGCCGCGGAACAGGTAGGTGTAGAACTGCACCGGCCAGCGGATATAGAAATGCGGCGACACTCGGGCGATGGACAGCGGGATCGACACCAGGAAACCGATGAAAATCGAGGCGCTGAGCAGCCACAGGGTCATGGCCAGGCCGGTGATGTTGTTGCCGTCGGTATAAAGGAAGGGTTTCCAGTATTCCTGCAAGAGTTCGATCATCGTACGGCCTCCCGGGAGCCGGCGGCGTAGCGGCGTTCGAGCCAGCGCAGGACGAAGTTGGAAGCGCTGGTGATGACCAGGTAGATCAGCGCGGCAAGCACCAGGAAATAAAACAGTTGATAGGTGCTTTTACCAGCGTCCTGCGCGGCTTTGACCAAATCGGCGAGGCCGATGATCGACACCAGCGCGGTGGCCTTGAGCATCACCATCCAGTTGTTACCGATACCCGGCAGGGCGAAACGCATCATTTGCGGGAACACCACGATTCGAAAACGCTGGCCGCGTTTAAGGCCATAAGCGGTAGCGGCTTCGACCTGGCCCCGAGGCACGGCGAGAATCGCCCCGCGGAAGGTTTCGGTGAAGTACGCGCCATAAATGAAGCCCAGGGTGATGACCCCGGCGCTGAACGGGTTGATCTCGATGTATTCCCATTCCATGAAATCGGTGAACGACGTCAACCAGGTTTGCAGGCTGTAGAAAATCAGCAGCATCAGCACCAGGTCCGGCACGCCGCGAATCAGCGTGGTGTAGATCTGGGCCGGAACCCGCACCATTTTGACTTTTGACAGCTTGGCGGTGGCGCCGAGCAGGCCGAGCAATACGGCCACCAGCAGCGACAACGCCGATAATTTGATGGTCATCCAGGTGCCTTCCATCAGCAACGGACCGAAGCCCTTGAGGCTGAAGGCTGAGAGCCCCAGGTTTTGTAATAGGTTTTCGAACATAAATCAGCAACCTGATCGGATGAAAAAAGCGCCCATCGCGAGATGGGCGCCGGGCATTATTTGCCGCTGTACAGATTCAGATCGCCAAAGTGTTTCTTTTGAATCTCGGCGTATTTGCCATCATCGTGTAACGCTTTGATACCTTTATCCAAAAGCGCTTTCAGCTCGGTGTTACCTTTCTTAATACCGACAGCCGTTTTGGCCGGCAGCAAAGCGTTGTCGACTGGCTTGCTGACATCGTAATCGGCACCCTGTGGCGACTTCAGGAAGCCCAGTTCGGCTTGCAGCATGTCCTGAATACCTGCGTCGAGACGACCGGAAGTCAAGTCGGCATAGACCTGATCCTGGTTGGCGTAGGCCTGGGTTTTAACGCCGGCCTTGTCCAGAACGGCTTTTGCATAGGCTTCCTGGATGGTGCCTTGTTCGTAGCCGACGGTCTTGCCCTTGAGCGAAGCGACGTCTGCGGTGACGCCAGAACCTTTCTTGAACACGTAGGCGGTCGGGCCGGAGAACAGCTCGCTGGAGAAGTCGATGACTTTTTCGCGGGCCTCGGTGACGGTCATCGAAGAGATAACACCGTCGAATTTATTGGCCTTGAGGCCCGGAATCATGCCGTCGAAATCGCTTTCGACCCATTTGCACTTGACCTTCAGCTCGGCGCAGATCGCGTTCCCCAGATCGATGTCAAAGCCCACCAGGCTGCCGTCAGCCGCTTTCGACTCGAATGGAGCATAGGAAGGGTCAACGCCAAAACGCAGTTCTTTGTATTCCTTTGCCATGGCGGAACCAGCAGCCATGCACAATGCCAGTGCAGAAAGGGTCAGCAATGCTTTTTTCATTATTCAATCCCTAAGAACCAATATGAGCGCTTGTGGCGCAGAATTATTGTTACTGGAAAGCGTAAGACCTAATGAAAGTAGCAATTTCCGAACCAGAGTCCCGAACAAGCGTTTTAAAAGGTGATTCAAGAAGTGGCAGCAGGGGATTTGTGCACGAAATCGGGCGTCGGAAAATAGCTGCACTAAAATAGGTCGAGCGGACGCAATCCTGTGGCGGGGGAGCTTGCTCCCGCTGGAGCGCGTAGCGGTCCCGCTGTAGAAAATCTGCGACTGCTTCGCAGCCGAACGGGAGCAAGCTCCCTCGCCACAAAGTTTTCTTTCAGCCCAATAAATCCTGCAGCGTTGCGAGGTTGTCTGCTTCTTCCACCGATTTGTCCTGCCGCCACCTCAACATCCGCGGAAACCGCACGGCAATACCGCTCTTGTGGCGTTTCGACAGGGCAATGCCCTCGAACCCCAGTTCGAACACTAGGCTCGGCCTGACACTGCTCACCGGGCCGAATTTCTCCACCGTGGTCTTGCGCACGATGCTGTCGACCTGGCGCATTTCTTCGTCGGTCAGCCCTGAATAAGCTTTGGCGAACGGCACCAGGTTCCGTTCGCTGGCGTCCGGCGGGCCGTCCCAGACCGCGAAGGTGTAATCACTGTAGAGACTCGCGCGGCGACCATGGCCGCGTTGCGCATAAATCAGCACCGCATCGACGCTGAAGGGGTCGACTTTCCATTTCCACCACACGCCCATGTCCTTGGTCCGGCCGACGCCATAAAGCGCATCCCGGGCCTTGAGCATCATGCCTTCGACGCCGAGGCTGCGGGACGCTTCGCGTTGCCGGGCGAGGTCGAACCAGTCTTCGCCGGTCAGCACCGGCGAGGCGAGTAACACCGGGTTGTTGCAGCTGCTGATGAGCTGATCCAATTGAGCGCGGCGCCTGGCCTGAGGTTGGCTGCGCCAGTCCTCGCCCTGCCATTCCAGCAAATCGTATGCGAGGACCACCACCGGCACTTCTTCGAGAATTTTCTTGTCCAGGGTTTTGCGGCCGATTCGCTGCTGCAACAGCGCGAACGGCAGCACCGCTGGAGCGGACGGCGATTGCGGGTTGAAAGCATCGTCAGTGGTGGGTCGAGTGGTCTTCCAGGCGACGATTTCACCATCGATCACCGTACCGTCAGGCAGTCCGTGCAGCAGGCTGTCGAGTTCGGGAAAACGCTCGGTCACCAGTTCTTCACCGCGCGACCAGATCCACAGTCGCCCTTCACGCTTGACCACTTGGGCGCGGATGCCGTCCCACTTCCATTCCACTTGCCATTGGCTCGCCGGGCCGAGCACGGCTTCGAATTGTTCGACCGGTTGTGACAGGGCATGGGCCAGGAAAAACGGGTAGGGCTGGCCTCCACGCTGGGCATGTTCGTCGGACGATTCGGCGGCGATCAATTTCAGGTAACTGGCGGCGTTCGGGCGATTGGACAGGTCGGTGTACCCGACCAGCCGCTGGGCCACGCGTTTGCTGTCGAGTCCGGCCATCGCCGCCAAGGCTCTCGTCACCAGCAGTTTGGAGACGCCGACGCGGAAACTGCCGGTAATCAGTTTGATGCAGAGCATCAGGCTTGAGCGGTCCAATTGTGCCCAGAGCGCGGGCAGTCGCTCTGCGAGAACTTCCGGGGACTCACCGCGCAGTGGCAACAGTTTGTCTTCAATCCACACCGCCATTCCGTCGCTGGAGCTGTGCAGGGTTTCAGGCAGGACCAGCGAAATGGTTTCCGCCAGATCGCCGACCGCCTGGTAACTTTCTTCGAACAGCCAGGGCTCAAGGCCGGAAAGCTCGACGGCCAGCTCACGTAGCATGCGCACTGGCACCAGTTGCCGAGGTCGCCCACCGGACAAAAAGTACACCGCCCACGCCGCATCTTCGGGCGCAGCCTGGGCGAAGTAGGTCTGCATCGCGGCCAGTTTGGCATTGCTTGACGTGGTGGCGTCGAGTTCGGCATACAGCTCGGCGAAGGCCTTCATGTCGCCACCTCGGCGTGCTCGGTTTCGACGGCCGCGTTGTCTTCCTCATCGTCGCCGTATTCGGTGCTGAAACCCATGGCATCAAGGCCCTGTTCGCGCAGATGCCGCACCAGCACCGCCACCGAACCGTGGGTGACCATCACCCGTTCAGCGCCGGTCTGTTCGATGGCCCAGAGCAGGCCGGGCCAGTCCGCGTGGTCGGACAATACAAAACCACGGTCGACACCGCGTCTGCGCCGCGTGCCGCGTAATCGCATCCAGCCGCTGGCGAAGCCGTCGCTGTAGTCGCCAAACCGGCGCATCCAGGTGCTGGCGCCAGCCGATGGCGGGGCGATGACCAGCGCCTTGCGCATCATCGGATCGCTCTTTTGCACGTCACCGGCATAGATCGTCGGCGGTATATAAACGCCGCTCTGGCGATACACCCGGTTCAACGGTTCCACAGCGCCATGCACCAGAATGGGGCCGAGGCTGGCGTCGATGCCATGGAGAATCCGCTGGGCCTTGCCGAAGGAATAGCAAAACAGCACGCTGGTTTTGTCGGCTTCGGCATTGGCCTGCCACCACTGATTGATCTCGTCAAAGACCTGCTTTTGGGGTTGCCAGCGATAAATCGGCAGGCCGAAGGTCGACTCAGTGATGAAGGTATGGCACTGCACTGGTTCGAATGGCGCACAGGTGCCGTCGGGCTCGATCTTGTAATCCCCCGAGGCCACCCAGACTTCGCCGCCGTATTCCAGGCGCACCTGCGCGGAGCCGAGGACATGGCCGGCGGGGTGAAAACTCAGGGTAACGCCGTGGTGCCGCAAACGCTCGCCGTAGGGCAGGGTTTGCAGGTTGATGTCCTGGCCCAATCGCGCACGCAAAATCCCTTCGCCTGGCGCGGCTGCCAGGTAATGCTGGTTGCCGGTGCGGGCATGGTCGCCGTGGGCGTGCGTGATGACCGAACGCTCGACCGGCCGCCAAGGGTCGATATAGAAATCGCCGGCGGTGCAGTACAAACCTTCGGGGCGCGCGATAACAAGATCCATGTTGTTACCAAAATGGGGGACTTGTTAGCTATGAGGTTTGCGCGAAGCCAGAAGTTCTATCAAATGTTCATCGCAGAGTGATATTCCCCTGTGGGAGCGAGCCTGCTCGCGATAACGGTGTGTCAGTCACTAAAAGCGGTGGCTGACATGGCCTAATCGCGAGCAGGCTCGCTCCCACATTGGTTAACCCACATTGGGTCGGTGTGACCTTACTTGCCAGGTGTCAGAGTCAATCTCGTCTTGCCGTATGCATTGTCAAAGTTCTGCGGTTGCATCGGCAGGCTCATGTATTGCCCCTTCAGCCATGGATCAATGCTGTCGAGGTAGTGCGGGCTGGCCGGGTTGCCGGACTGACCGGTGCTGTTCTGCCCCATCAGCGGTTCTGCCTGGCTGAAGTCCACGATAAAGCGCATGGCGGGCGCCAGCGTCGTATTGAAGTCCTGACCCCAAGTGAAGGCCGCCGTGTTCAGCGTCGTGTGATCGCCGCCGGCCGCGAGCGGACCGCGCACGGTCTGGCCGCTGGCATTCTTCCACTCATAGCGGTGCAATTTGCCCCACTGCCATGCTTTGTGATCGCCGCCCAATTGACTGTCACCGGCGCTGATCGCCGCCGCCAGGCTGCGAGCGAGGATCGCCGGCTTGTCTTCTTTTTGCGGCGTGCGTGCGTCATCCCAGAACGGACTGTCTTCACGGCCCAGCAAGTGATCGGCCTGCGCCGCGTAGGACAACTTGCCGTTGGCGATAAAGGCTTTCCATGCCGGGCTGCTTTCCGGGCCCAGTTCGTCGAGGAAGATCTGTTTGGTACTTTCCTGCAGGAACAGCTCGTAGATTGCCGCGTCCGCGGAGGTCGGGCTGAGTTTGCCGTCGAAGGCCATCAAGCGAGTGTAGGCCTCGCGAGCCTTGCCGCGATCGGCAACCGGCAGGGCTTCGATGGCTTGTTTGAGCGGCTGGGACATGCCCGGTGCTTCAAACATTTTCTTCAGTTTGGCGGCGAACGTCGTGGTCTGGTCGTATTGCATCGCGATCACGCTGCGCGTGTCGTGTTTGCCGACACTCGCCATTTCGGCCAAGCGTTCGCCACGCTCTGGAGCCGACCAGGAATTGGACAGCTGCATGCCATAACCATGGGGAATGACCCGCTGGTTGGCAGTGCCGAGCCAGCCTTGGGCCGGGTCCTGGTCATACGGATGGAGCATCGGGTCGGCGTAACCGTCCCAGTCGTAGCGACCTTCCCAGCCCGGCGACGGCAGCAGGCCTTCGCCTTCGCGACGGTTCGGGTAACGCCCGGTGACTTGCCAGCCGATGTTGCTGGCGTCGGCGAATACCAGGTTCAAGGCGATGGCGCGGATTTCACGGCTGGCGTCCGAGGCTTTCTCGACGGTCTGCGCCCGGGACAGGTCGAAAAACGCGTCCAGGGTTTTGTCGTCCGTGAAGTTCGGCGTCTGCAAGGCCAGGCCGTAACCATTGGCCAGCGTCGTACCTTGTGCACTATTGAGCAGCGAACCGTGGCGGGTTTCGTACACCACTTCGCGAATCGGCCGCTGGCCTTTGACGAAGTAGGTCTCGTTGCGCACGATCACCGGCTGCCATTTACCGCCGACGTCATACGTGAGGCCGTTGCCCTGGCGTTTGATTTTTTCCAGGAACAGGTCCTGGTTGTCGCCCATGACCGAGGTCATGCTCCACGCCACTTTGCCGTTGAAACCGCCAAGCACCATGGGCAAGCCGGCAATCGTCACGCCAGAGGCCTGGTACTTCGGTGCGCGAATCTGCACGTAGCTGAACAACGACGGCACACCCAAAGGCCCATGGCTGTCGCTGGCCAGCAGGCTTTTGCCACTGCGGCTGCGTTGCGGGCCGATGGCCCAGTTGTTCGACGAGGTGGCGCCCAGCAGATTCAGGTCGGACAGTTGTCCGGTGGCTTTGCTGATTTCAGTCAGGCCCGGGATGGCGCCATTGAGCTTGATGCCTTGAAGTTTTTCCGCTTCACCCAGCGGCAGTTTTTCGTCGGGGGCGGACGGCGTCAGCCAACCGAGTTTGTCCGTGGTGACGGTCTGGGCCAGCATCAGTGCGTTGATTTCTTCCGGCAGGTTGGCCGACTGACTGAAGTTCAGCAGGCAGAAAATCAGCGCCGAATCTTCCGGTTGCCAGTATTCAGGTTTGTAACCGCTGGCCGCGAGGTCGGCCGGCAGCTTGTCGCGGAAACGGAACAGGTAGGCGTTGACGCCGCGCGCATAGACTTCGAAGAAGCGTTTGAGGCGCGGCGATGAAGCCTTGTACAACTCGCCCGCGCTTTTCTTCAGGTTGACGGCACGCATGTATCGGTCGGCGTCCAGTAGGTCCGCCCCAGACATCTCCGACAAACGGCCCTGGGCCAGCAGGCGCAGAGTGACCATTTGCGTGATGCGGTCGCTGGCGTGGACGTAGCCGAGGGCGAACAGGGCGTCGTGGAAGCTGTTGCTTTCGATCAGCGGCATGCCCATGGCATTGCGGCGCACCGAAACGTTCTGCGCCAGACCCTTGAGTGGCTGTACGCCGGTGGTCGGCGGGAGGGTGTCCTGGGTGTTCCAGGTCTGACAACCGGTCAGGCTCAAAACACCGGCCACTGCTGCGGCAACGCCGAACCGGGGAAGAAAATGTGTAAGGGCTGGCGAGGCCATGGCAAAGCTCCTGCGGGGGGTAGCGTCATTAAAGGCGCTACGTTAGTGAGCAGGAGGAGGGCGCGCAAGCGGGGTGTCAGGTTATTTCAGGATTTGTCCGATAAACACAATCTCCCGGGCGATGCATTACCTGTGGCGAGGGGGCTTGCCCCCGTTAGGTCGCGAAGCGGCCCCGGCATTCTTTCAGACCAACCCCATTGTCAGGTTTTACGACTGCTTCGCAGCCGAACGGGGTGATGCGGCATTCCGACAAGTCCCCTCGCCACATTTAGTAAATCACCACAGGGGCTGCGTCGGGGTCAGGGTTTGGGTGGGTTGACCTTGGCCGCCAGCGCATAGGCCTTCACCGTCGCCGGGCGGTTCTGGATGTGGTTGAACCAGCGCAGCACGTTAGGGAAGTCTTCCAGGTTCTGGCTCTGCCACTTGTGGGAAACGATCCACGGGTAGATCGCCATGTCGGCAATGCTGTACTCGTTGCCAGCGACAAACTCATTGTTGGCCAGTTGCTTGTCCAATACCCCGTACAGGCGGGCGGTTTCATCAATGTAGCGCTTGATCGCGTAAGGAATTTTCTCCGGTGCAAACTGGCTGAAGTGATGATTTTGCCCGGCCATCGGCCCCAAGCCGCCCATCTGCCAGAACAACCACTGCAGCGCTTGTTGGCGACCGCGCAGGTCCTTGGGCAGGAACTGGCCGGTTTTTTCCGCCAGGTACAACAAAATCGCCCCGGACTCGAACACCGACAACGGTTCTCCACCATCGACGGGATCGTGATCGACGATGGCCGGGATTCTGTTGTTCGGGGAGATTTTCAGGAAGTGCGGCTGGAACTGCTCGTTCTGGCTGATGTTGATCGGGTGCACGTTGTAAGGCAGGCCGGTTTCTTCCAGGAAAATCGAGATTTTGTGGCCGTTGGGGGTGGTCCAGTAATACAGATCGATCATGCAGTACTCCACATCAAGAGACGTCTTAGGGTCGGACGGCGACCGCGGGCATCAGGTCGTCCTGTTTGCATTCGATGGCTTGCCTGTAAGAGGAGGTGATGCTGAAGTGCGTGAAATTCAATGACCTCGTGTGAGAAAAGTCGGCATGGAGCTCAAGACCAACGCAGCACTGATCATCATCGACCAGCAAAAAGGCATCCTGCACCCCAAGCTAGGTCGTCGAAATAATCCTCAGGCCGAGGAACGGATTCTCGATCTGCTGGCGTATTGGCGGCGAACCGGGCGCCCGGTGATCCATGTGCAGCACCTGTCCCGTTCACCGGAATCGGTGTTCTGGCCGCAGCAATCAGGCGTGGAATTTCAGGACCGCTTCATGCCACAGGCCAACGAGCAACTGATTCAGAAACAGGTACCGGATGCGTTCTGTGCAACGGGGCTGGAGGCGAGTTTGCGCGCCGCAGAGATCGGCCAGTTGATCATCGTTGGCGTTGCGACCCACAACTCGGTGGAGTCCACGGCGCGAACGGCCGGGAACCTGGGGTTTGACGCGTGGGTGGCGGAGGATGCGTGCTTTACGTTCGACAAGGCCGACTATTTTGGCAATGCGCACTCAGCCGAGGAAGTACACGCGATGTCGCTGGGGAATTTGCACGGGGAATATGCGACGGTCGTCAGTTCTGCACAGATTTTGAAGGCTGACTGAAACCCTGTAGGAGCGAGGCTTGCCCGCGAAAGCGGTCTTCGCGGGCAAGCCTCGCTCCTACAAGGTTTATGTCGTACACAGAACCCATGTGGGAGCGAGCCTGCTCGCGAAGGCGATTCAACTGGCGAAAAAACTATCCGCCCGAAGCATCAAGCGCCGTGGCACTTCTTGAATTTCTTGCCGTTGCCGCATGGGCAAGGGTCGTTGCGGCCGACGTCTTTCAGGGCGTTGCGCACCGGTTCCTGGTGGGCGTGGCCGCAGTTCGGGCCGTGGACATGGCCATGGTCGTGATCATGGTGGTCGTGATGGTCATGATCGTGGTTGCAGTCAGGGCCATGGACATGGGGTTGCTGGGTCATCGGTTTTGCTCCGGAATTAAATCGGCGGGGATTATCACGCCATTGCGCGCCAGGTGCACGTAGTGCGCGATGAATAAACCGGTTTCCATTTCACCTTCCAGACGATAGGGGATGGGCTGATCGGGTTTTTTCAGCATTTTCACCACGTCCCGTACCTTGGGCCACAGGTTGGTACGGATCGGCACCTTGAAATAGGCACTGCGTTTGGGGCCGACGGTGAACCAGTGTTCATGCTCGCCTTCGGCCAGCAGCAGGTCGCCCAGGTGAATGCGGTATTCGAGGCCGCGCACCGTCAGGTCGCTGTCATTGGGGTTGTCGACGCGAAAGTGCAGGATGAATTTCTGCTCCAACAACTTGGCCCGGACCACTTCCACCTTCACCAGATGCACTTGCGGATCCGGCAGATCGTCTCCGAACCAGGATGCGCAGCCGCCGAGCCCGAGAAACATCAGCAGGGTAAGCATCTGTAACACGCGCCGCTGGGTGGTCATGGTGACGTCTCCTTGTTGGAGCGAGGCTTGCCCGCGAAGAAGGCCCCCGATCCTTCCGGGACATCGCGTAATCGTTCTTCGCGGGCAAGCCTCGCTCCTACAGGTCGGGTAGGCTTCGCCAGCGGCTACAGGGTTTTCCTCAACTGCCGAAATACCCCGCGCAACACTTCTTGAATTTCTGCCCGCTGGCGCACGGGCAGGCATCGTTGCGTCCGGCCTTGAGTGGCACGGTGGGGTCGATGAAGTACCAGTGCCCGGCGTTCTGCACGAACGAGGAGCGCTCGCGGTGGCTGTGTTCACCACCACCGTCATGCCAGCGTGCGGTGAACGTGACGAATGCGTGTTCCGGTTGACCGCCCAATACCTCGGAGCTTTCCACCTCCAGACCCAGCCAGGTGCTTTGCGCGCTCCAGTCGCTGATGGACTGACGATCCACGCCGGCCTGTTGCGCGGGCAGGGTGGTCGCCACCAGATAGTCGATCAGCCCCAGCACATAGGCGCTGTAGCGCGAGCGCATCAAGGCTTCGGCACACGGCGCCGGATGCCCGGCATGGTAATGGCCGCAGCAGGCGTCGAGCAGGGTGCCGCTGCCGCAAGGGCAAATGGATGTACTCATTGCGTTACCACCAATATTTCCCGAAGTTTTCCGGATTGGCCCAGAACCGCGAGTTGAGCCAGTCGGGTACCTGTTTGTAGTCAAGCAGATCGTAGGTGAACAGCGTCAGCACTTGATCGTCGCGCTGGAAACGTTCACTGGCTTGCAAGGCCAGGGAAAAGAAATCAGTCTCCTGCCAGCCGCTGGCCGGCAAATCCGCCAGCACCGCAATGCGACTGGCGTTCAGATTACGGATCCCGCCTAACAGATTCAGACCGTCACGCTTTGGCAGGTGTTCAAGACAATCGACCACCAGCGCCAGATCAAAGCGGCGAGCCGCCAGTTCGGCCGGCAACGCACCCGGTGCCGCATGCGCTACGCAGCTGTCCGGGTGCGCAAGCTTGAACGCCTCAAGTGCGGGGAATTCGCTGGCGCCGATCAACAACAGGCGCGCGGGGGCGTATCGATCAAGCAAAGCGGCCAACGCCTGCTGGGGCGTGCGCGAAGAAATACCTGCAATCATCAGAGTTCCTCAAGAAGAGCACCAAGACTAGCCTGCCCAAACGTCCGGGCCTAGAGCGGGTTTGCGCCAAAATCGGCGAACGGCAGTGAACACGGGGCAAAACAGCAATGGCCTATTGCTGGCGGAGATTAAAACTCCGGTCTTTACTCCCTGAATCGGTTTCAAGCCGATCCCTCAGGAGAAAACTAGATGAGCATAGTTCGGACAGCATTACCCTTGGTTCTGCTAACCAGTGTGTTGACTGGTTGCGCAGGTTTGCAGAAAACCGACTGGCCGACCTGTGCGGCGGTCGGTGGTGTTGTGGGTGCAGGTCTCGGTGCGACCGAGAGCTCGGCGTGGGCGGGGTATGGCGCGCTGCTCGTTGGCGGCACGGCAGCGGCTTATTGCTGGGTTCACGGCGATGGCGACGAAGACGGCGATGGTGTGCCGGACAGTCGTGACAAGTGCCCGGGTACGCCTCGAGGCGTGAAGGTCGATGCCGACGGTTGCCCTCCACCAGTGCCTGCGCCAGTGGTCGAAGAGGTTGTGGTGGTCAAGGAAGAAGTCATTGTCATCCGTGATGTTCACTTCCAATTCGACAAGGCCACACTTACCCCTTCTGACAAAGAAGTACTCAACACAGTCGCTACTCGCCTGAAGCAGGAATCCAGCACCGCCCAGTTGACCGTGACCGGTCATACCGACAGCGTAGGCAGCGATGCCTATAACAAGAAACTGTCGGATCGTCGCGCCCACTCGGTGGTTGAATACCTCATCCAGCAAGGCGTACCTCGCAGCGAATTCGTGTCTGTGACCGGTGCCGGTGAAAGCCAGCCCGTTGCTGATAACAAAACCGCTGACGGCCGTGCATTGAACCGTCGCACGGAAATCAAAATTAACCGTTAAGTCCCTTCCGCTCCGCGGCTTGTGCAGTCGCGGATGCGGGTCTTTACTCCTGTGTAACCGGTATGGGCCGGTAACACAGGAGCTTTCACAATGAGCGTTCTCACAAGGACCGTCTTGCCGGTTCTGCTGCTTGGCAGCCTGTTGACCGGTTGCGCCACTCACAGCGATGGTACCGCCCCTCTCAATCAGCGTACCTGGCCGATCTGTAGCCTCATTGGCGGACTGGTCGGCGGAGGCCTGGGCGCGATTGAAAGTGCCGGCTGGGCAGGCGGTGGAGCAGCGCTCGGGATCTTGACGGGTGGCTTGATCTGTTACGCCCAGGATGGCGATGAGGACGAAGACGGCGTTTTCGACCGGCGTGATCGTTGCCCCGATACCCCGGCCAATACACCTGTCGAGCATCACGGTTGTCCGTTGCCGCAGTATCCGGCCAGCGTGAAACCTGCCGAACCTGTGCATTTGGAAGTCATTACCCTCAGTGATGCCGGTGACGTGCTGTTCGCGTTCAACAAATCCGACTTGACGCCCGCCGCGCGCAGTCAGCTGGATGCGCTGATGAGCAAACTGCAAAGTGCCGACGTGGTGAGCGTCAAGGTGATTGGTCATACCGACAGCGTGGGTTCGGATGCTTACAACCAGGCCCTGTCGGAACGCCGCGCCAGCAGCGTGGCGGCCTACCTGTTGAGCCAGGGCTTGGCGCCGAACAAACTCACCAGTGAAGGCAAGGGTGAGAGCCAGCCGGTGGCCGACAACGAAACGGATGAAGGACGCGCGAAAAACCGTCGGGTGGAGTTACACGTTAATCGCTAAGCCCCGAAATAGAGCCGTCGGACAACAATTGCTGTTGATTCGACGGCCATTCGGCGGCCTTCATGAAGAATTTTCTGTTGCCCTCTGGCTTATCCCTCGCGGATGCCGTTACTGTGCGCGCAAAGAATAATTCTCAACGGGGGGCGTATGAAGGTGTTTTGGGGGCTGGGGAAGTTGTTGACCCTGATGTTCTGGCTGGTGGTGCTGGTCAATCTGCTGATGCCGTTTGTCAATCCGCTGCACCTGCTGGTCAATCTGGCTGGCGGCGTGTTGGCGTCTCTTCATCTGCTTGAGGCGGTGTTCTGTTTTCGCAGCCTCCGGGGTCGCGCCCACCCTTGGCGTGATCGCTTGAAGATCCTGTTTTTCGGCGTATTCCACCTGCAAACCCTACCGGCTCCGACCGCATCGAAGGCTTCCCATGCGTAAACTCTGTCTGCTCGCCGCACTCATCAGCCCATTGGCCTGCGCTCAGGTGGTCAGTGTCGAAACCAATTCGTTGATGCGCCTGCCCAACACCGCCAGCACCTTGCAGCTTGAACGCCTGGAAGTCGCCGATTACGGCACCTTGTTGATTCCTTCGAACGTGACCGAAGTCACCGTCGGCGAATTGCATCTGGGGCGTGAGGCGCGGATCGCCATCGTGCCAAGTGAACAGGCACTGGAATTAAAAGTCAGCCGTGCCGAGTTGTCCGAAGGCAGCCAGATCACGGCTCGCGGGGCGCCGGGGACTTACCTCAAGGCCGCTCGCTCTGGACGCAACCTGAATGTACAGATCAAGTCACTGCATGCACCGCAGTTGTCGGTAGACGCTCGCGGTGGCGCGGGCGCGCCAGGTTTTGTCGGCCTCGACGGGGCCAACGGTCAGGCACCGGGTTGCACCTGGGGCCAAGCGGGTCGTGGTGCCGATGGCAGCAATGGCAGTGATGGTCTGCCGGGTGCGCCGGGTGCGCTGGTCAGGCTGGAAGTGCCGCGTGATTATCCGGTGGACCGGATCAAGGTTCAGGTGGCGGGCGGTGCCGGTGGCCTCGCAGGCCCCGGCGGTAAACCGGGCGTCGGCGGCAAGGCCAAGGGCTGCTTCGTGTACGAGGCCGATGGCGGCAAAAGCGGCCGCCCTGGCGTTGATGGCCAGCCGGGGCCTGCGGGCGCGGCGGGTTCTGTGACCGTTCAAAGGTTGTAAGAACGACCGAGATCCTGTGGCGAGGGAGCTTGCTCCCGCTGGACTGCGCAGCAGTCCTATTTTGGGGCCGCTTCGCAACCCAGCGGGAGCAAGCGCCCTCGCCACAGTTGTACTGTTTGCTTTAGAACATCGGTCTGGCCGCAGCAATCGCCACCAGCACCAGCCCGACGATCAAATTGATCCCCACCAATTTTCGAATCTTCCCCAGCGTCGCAGCCCCCGTCGGCCAATCCTGCGCTTCCACCGCTGTACGCAACTCCGGCAGCAGCAACGCCTGAATCCGGATAAACAGCGCGGTCATCACCACGTACAAGCCCATCATCACTTGCACATACCGCGGCGCGGCCTCAAACCCGGCGTATTGCAGATGAATCATGCCCACTCCGCTGATTGGCAAAAGCACCACCGCCACCCAGACCCAGCGGAAAAAACCTTGAAACACTTCCACCCACAGCTTCAACCGGGCAGGCCCCTCCAGCGCCTTCATCGCCGCGGGCCGCAAGACCATCCAGGCGAAAAACATGCCGCCCACCCACACTAGGGCGGACAGGACATGCAGGGTGTAAACGATGCCAAAAGGTGTCATTGAGGTACTCCGTTCTGCGCGGGATTAATTAGCGCGGTATGATAGCCGCCGAACCGAACCACTGAAAATTTATCCAGCGTTTTTTGCGCCCGACAATCATGATCAGCACTGAACTCA
Organism: Pseudomonas sp. LBUM1663; assembly: GCF_059695905.1. Classification (NCBI taxonomy): domain Bacteria; kingdom Pseudomonadati; phylum Pseudomonadota; class Gammaproteobacteria; order Pseudomonadales; family Pseudomonadaceae; genus Pseudomonas; species Pseudomonas sp. LBUM1663. Next base: position 1,376,985 of record NZ_CP166792.1, read on the forward strand.
AAACCACGATCCAGGGCGCCTACTCGCGTTTTCTTGAAGCCAAGAGCCTCAAGCCGCGCTACGGCCAACGCCTGATGATCGCCGAAATTGCCAAAGTCCTCGGTGACATCGACACCGACGACGAAGGCCGGCGCAGTGGCGACCCCGCGATTGTCGCGGTGGAAGCCGGCACCGGTACCGGTAAAACCGTGGCCTACAGCCTGGCGGCGATTCCCACCGCCAAGGCCGCCGGCAAACGCTTGGTGATTGCCACGGCCACCGTGGCCCTGCAAGAGCAGATCGTCTACAAGGATTTGCCTGACCTGATGCGCAACAGCGGGCTGAATTTCAGCTTCGCCCTGGCCAAGGGCCGTGGGCGCTACATGTGCCTGTCCAAGCTCGACATGTTGCTCCAGGAAGGTCACGCGCAAACCGCCACGGCTCAGCTGTTCGAAGAAGAAGGTTTCAAGATCGAGGTCGATGAGGCCAGTCAGAAGCTGTTCACCAGCATGATCGAGAAACTCGCCGGCAATAAATGGGACGGTGACCGGGACAGTTGGTCCACCGCCCTCGAAGACGCCGATTGGGCGCGCCTGACCACCGATCACAGCCAGTGCACCAACCGTCATTGCCCGAACTTCGGCCAGTGCGCCTTCTACAAGGCCCGCGAAGGCATGGGCAAGGTTGACGTGATCGTCACCAACCATGACATGGTCCTGGCCGATCTGGCACTGGGGGGCGGGGCGGTGCTACCGGACCCGCGCGACACCATCTACGTGTTCGACGAAGGCCATCACTTGCCGGACAAGGCCATCGGCCATTTCGCCCACTACACGCGCCTGCGTTCCACCGCCGACTGGCTGGAAACCACCGCCAAGAACCTCACCAAACTGCTGGCCCAGCATCCGCTGCCGGGTGACCTGGGCAAGTTGATCGAGCAGGTGCCGGAACTGGCGCGCGAGATCAAGACCCAGCAGCAGTTCATGTTCACCGCGTGCGAGCAGGTCGCCGATTTCAAACCCGGCGAAGACGTCGAAGGCCGCGAGCGGCCGCGTCACCGTTTCGTCGGCGGGGTGATTCCCGAGCACATGCGCGAAATGGGCATCGAGTTGAAGAAGGGCTTCGCCCGGCTCACCGACCTGTTCACCAGACTCACCGAACTGCTCAAGGAAGGCATGGACGGCGAGGTCAACATCGGCATCGCCAGCAACCAGGCCGAAGAGTGGTATCCGCTGTTCGGCAGCCTGTTGTCCCGTTCTTCGGGCAACTGGGAATTGTGGGTCGCGTTCACCGCAGAAGACCCGGAAGACAACCCGCCCATGGCCCGTTGGCTGACCCTGGCCGAAAGCGGTTCGCTGTTCGACATCGAGGTCAACGCCAGCCCGATCCTGGCGGCGGAAATGCTTCGTCGCAATCTGTGGAACGTGGCTTACGGCGCTCTGGTGACCTCCGCAACCTTGACCGCGCTCGGGACCTTCGACCGTTTCCGTATGCGCGCCGGCCTGCCGAAAAAAGCCGTGACCGCCGTGGTCCCGAGCCCGTTCCATCACGCCGACGCTGGTGTGCTGCGGGTGCCGGACCTGAAAGCCGACCCGCGTGATGCACCGGCCCACACCGCAGCGATCATCCGTGATCTGCCGCAGCTGGTGGAAGGTTCGCGTGGCACGCTGGTGCTGTTCTCCTCGCGAAAACAAATGCAGGACGTATTCGACGGTCTGGACCGCGACTGGCGCAAGCAAGTGTTCATTCAAGGCAACCTGTCGAAACAGGAAACCCTGAACAAGCACAAGGCGCGGGTCGATGGCGGAGACTCCAGCGTGCTGTTCGGCCTGGCGAGTTTTGCCGAAGGGGTCGACTTGCCCGGTGCGTATTGCGAACACGTGGTGATCGCGAAGATTCCGTTCTCGGTGCCCGACGATCCGGTCGAAGCAGCCCTGGCTGAATGGATCGAAGCCCGTGGCGGCAATCCGTTCATGGAAATCTCCGTGCCCGACGCCTCGCTGAAACTGGTCCAAGCCTGCGGTCGCTTGCTGCGTACCGAAGAAGACCGCGGCACCATCACCCTGCTGGATCGACGTCTGGTCACCCAGCGTTATGGCAAAGCGATCCTCAACGCATTGCCGCCATTCCGTCGCGAAATTTCCTGAAACACGGGTGGGCAAATTTGCCCACCGCGTTGTCTATCTCTCTGCCATCGCTTTTCCACTGGCCCATTGAAGGTCGTTAGGGAGAATTTCGTTCTCATGATTCGCCGCTCGTTGCCTGCTGTTTTCGCCTTGATCTTCTCAGCCCCTTTGCTGGCAGCCCCTGCCAGCCAACAGACGCTGTTCAACTTTGTGCGCCCCGCCGATGTGGTCCAGGTGGCGACACAGGATGCCAGCCTGCCGCAATCCAATGCGGAGCAAACGGCCGAAGGCGAAGTGTTGCGACGGGTGACGTTCAACCCAGTGGCGCAACCGACCTTGCGTCTGACCCCGCAAACCGGGGCCTGGGACTGGTCGCAGTCGGGTGTCATGAGCTTGCGCATCCAGAGCGCGATGGACTGGGCCGTGACCCTGTACGTGAAAATCCAGAGCAACGATGGCAAGACGTTGATCAGTCGCGTCGACCTGCCGGCCGGGCCGGCGCAGACCCTGCTGGTGCCGCTGCAACCGAGTTCGCCGCTGAGCCAGGGCATGAAGGCCGGGCCGCCGATGCCGATGACGTTCGACGGTCAACGGGTATTGCTGGCCAGCAGCGCCGGTGAGCTGGATCGCAGCCAGGTGGTGTCGGTCACGTTGTCGATGGATCAGCCGAGAGTGGCCCAAAGTATCCTGCTTGAGCGCTTCGGCGTGCAGGATGGTGAAGCGGTGACGAAGGCGGCTTATGGCGGCCTGGTGGACGCTTACGGTCAATCGACCCGGGCCAAATGGCCGGAGAAAGTCGGTAGCGATGAGCAACTGAAAAGCGCCGCCGCCAAGGAACAGCAACAAACCAACACCTGGCTCGCCGAGCGCCAGAAGTTGTCCCTGGACAAGTACGGCGGCTGGAACAAAGGCCCCGCGTTCAAGGCCAGCGGCTTTTTCCGCACGGAAAAGCGCGACGGTCGCTGGTACCTGGTGACCCCGGAAGGGCATCCTTTCTATTCGCTGGGGGTCAACACCGTGACCCCGGACGTCAACCAGACCTACATCGCCGGTCGCGAGTGGATGTTTGAATCCCTGCCAAAACCGGAAGAACCCTTGGCCAGCCATTATGGCGAAGGTGACAACCGTGGCGGTAACGGCGCTGATCAGGGTCGTGGCTATAACGCCGGTCGTTGGTACGATTTTTATGGCGCCAATTTGCAGCGCCTTTACGGCGAACCGTGCGCGCTGGGCAGCGACACCAAGGCCGGCGTCGCCGAAGCGGCCAAGGCCGATGCGGTCGAGGCCACGGCGGACAAGGCCGCCGAGCAACCAGCCGCGCCTACGACTGCCGAATCCGGCGTTGCCGAAGCCGCCAGGACCGGCGCAGAGGAAGCGTCCGTCGCCAAAGCCGTTGAGCAAAAACCTGCCGAGCCCTGCAAAGCAGTGGTTGATGAAAAACGCTGGGCCAGCCATACCCTGGATCGCCTACAAGCCTGGGGTTTCAACACGGTTGGCAACTGGAGCGCTCCGGGTTTGGCCAATGCTGACCGTGTGCCGTACACCTTGCCGCTGTCGATCGTTGGCGATTACGCCAGCATCAGCACCGGCACCGATTGGTGGGGCGGCATGCCCGACCCGTTCGACCCACGCTTCGCCATGGCCACCGAACGCGCTGTGGCCATCGCCGCCCGTGACCATCGCGACGATCCCTGGCTGATCGGTTACTTCGCCGACAACGAACTGGCCTGGGCCGGCCCCGGCGATGATCCGAAAGCCCGTTACGCACTGGCCTACGGCACCTTGAAAATGACCACCGACGTACCGGCCAAACGTGCGTTCCTTAAGCAATTGCGCGACAAGTATCGCAATCAGGCCGGCCTTTCCAAGGCCTGGGGCATCGACTTGCCCGCCTGGGAGTTGATGGAAGACCCGGGATTCGTGCCGCCGCTGCCGAGCGACGAACACCCGGAAATCGAGGCCGATTTCAAATACTTCCAGAAGGTCTTCGCCGATACCTACTTCAAGACCCTTTCCGATTCGCTCAAGTGGCACGCGCCGAACCAATTGCTGCTGGGCGGTCGTTTTGCCCTCAGCACCCCGGAAGCCGTTGAGTCCTGCGCGCAGTATTGCGACGTGCTGAGCTTCAACCTGTACACCTTGAAACCGCAAGACGGCTACGACTTCGCCAAGTTGCGCAGCCTGGACAAACCGGTGCTGATCACCGAGTTCAACTTCGGCTCCGCCGATCGCGGTCCGTTCTGGGGCGGCGTGACGCAGTTGGCCAAGGAAGAAGACCGTGGCCCGGCTTATGCCAACTTCCTCAAACAGGCGCTGAGTGAACCGTCGATTGTCGGCGTGCACTGGTTCCAGTACCTCGATCAACCGGTGACCGGACGTCTGCTGGATGGCGAGAACGGTCACTTTGGCCTGGTGGGCATTACCGATCTGCCGTTCCAGGGCTTCGTCGACAGCGTGCGCAAGAGCAACCTGGCGACCGTCGATCAGTTGGGCAAGGAGGCCGAGAAGGCCAAGGCTGAAGCGGACAAAGCCAGCCATGAAGGCGAGGGTGGTAAAAAAGGTGATGCCGGCAAAGGCGCAGGGCAGGTAGCCGGCCATGCGGGTGGGCATTCGGCCAATGGTCATTAAAGCTTGAGACCCTGTGGCGAGGGGGCTTGCCTCCGTTGGGTCGCGGAGCGGCCCTGTAATCAGCAACCCCATTCCTACAGACACACCGCGCATGCAGGTTTTACGACTGCTGCGCAGCCGAACGGGGGCAAGCCCCCTCGCCACAAATGATCAATGTGAACCTACGGGCAACTGACCGCCCAGCCCGCACCTGTTCCCAAATCCCCCAAGGGCTGGAACAATGCGGACCACTTTGTAGATTTCGGGGAGTTGCGGGTGCAGATTCAGGGTCATTACGAGCTTAAGTTCGAAGCAGTACGCGAAGCGTTCGCGGCGCTGTTCGACGATCCTCAGGAACGTGGCGCGGCATTGTGCATCCGGGTCGGTGGCGAAACCGTCCTCGACCTCTGGGCCGGTACCGCCGACAAGGATGGCCTTGAAGCCTGGCACAGCGACACCATCGCCAATCTGTTCTCTTGCACCAAGACCTTCACCGCCGTCACCGCCCTGCAATTGGTGGCCGAAGGCAAGCTGCAACTGGATGCCCCGGTGGCGCGCTACTGGCCCGAATTTGCCGCCGCCGGCAAAGAATCCGTCACCTTGCGCCAGTTGCTCTGCCATCAGGCCGGTCTGCCGGCGCTGCGCGAGTTGCTGGCGCCCGAAGCGCTCTACGACTGGTACACCATGGTCGATGCCCTCGCGGCCGAAACGCCGTGGTGGACACCGGGCGAAGGCCACGGTTACGCGGCAATCACCTATGGCTGGCTGGTGGGCGAGTTGCTGCGGCGTGTCGATGGTCGTGGGCCGGGCTCATCGATTGTGGCGCGGGTCGCCAAGCCGTTGGGGCTGGATTTCCATGTGGGCCTGGCGGACGAAGAGTTTCACCGCGTGGCGCACATCGCCCGCGGCAAGGGCAACGTTGGCGATGCGGCGGCCCAGCGCTTGCTGCAAGTAACCATGCGCGAGCCGACCGCCATGACCACCCGGGCCTTCACCAACCCGCCGTCGATCATGACCAGCACCAACAAACCCGAATGGCGCCGGATGCAACAACCCGCCGCCAATGGCCACGGCAACGCCCGTAGCCTCGCTGGTTTCTACGCCGGCCTGCTTGATGGAAGCCTGCTGGAAAGCGAAATGCTCGAAGAACTGACCCGCCAACACAGCCTTGGCGAAGACAAGACTTTATTGACCCAGACCCGTTTTGGCCTGGGTTGCATGCTCGATCAACCGGACGTTCCCAATGCGACCTATGGCCTCGGCCCACGGGCATTCGGCCACCCGGGCGCTGGCGGCTCCATCGGTTTTGCTGACCCGGAACATGATGTGGCCTTCGGTTTTGTGACAAATACACTGGGGCCTTACGTCTTGATGGATCCGCGCGCGCAAAAGCTTGCGCGGGTACTGGCCACTTGTCTGTAAAACGCACTCTCGGGCTCCAGGGCCGGAACCCGAAGGCCTTTATGGTTTCCAAGCGTCTGTTTATCCGGTCACGCCGGCCTGATTTTTTATGATTTCATTTTTGTGGATATCCAATGTCATTCAATAAAACCACCCTTGCCTTGGCCCTTTGTGTCGCGATCACCGGTTGTGCACAGACCCCACAAAATGATTCGGATGGCAGCAGTTGGTGGCCATTCGGCTCCTCCGACAAAGTCGCGGCGAAAGAGCCGGCTCCGGCCCCGACTCCAGCCCCAGCCCCAGCTCCTTTGAAAACTGCTGCCGCTGCTCCAGTGACCAAAGCTGAAAGCTCCAACCCTTGGTACTGGCCGTTCGGCTCCGATGAAGTGCTCGACAAAAAGCCGGACGTAAAACCCGAAGCCAAGCCTGTCGAAGTCGCCAAGGCTGAAGCCGATGCCGGTGGCAAATGGTGGTGGCCGTTCGGTGGTAAGGATCAACCCACCGCCAAAGCCGTGCCGATGCCGGACCCTAAAATCACTCAAGCCTGGCTCGACGACTACGAGCCGCGCCTGCGCGAGGCCATCAAGGACAGCAACCTGCAACTCGAACGCCGTGAAAACGTGCTGGTGGTGACCGCTCCGGTAGAAGGCTCATTCAACCCGGACCGCCCGGCCATGTTGCTGCCGGTGACCCTCGGCCCGTTCACTCGCGTTGCGAAAATCCTTGAAGTCGATCCAAAGACCGCCGTTTTGGTCTTGGGTCACAGCGATACCTCGGGCGCCGCACCGGCCAACGTGAAACTGAGCCAGGAACGCGCACAGGCCGTGGCCGCGATCTTCCGTCTGAGTGGTTTGCAGCGTGATCGTCTGATGCTGCGCGGTATGGGCGGTGAAGCTCCGCGTGCTGCCAACGATAGCAACGAAGGTCGTGCCTTGAACCGTCGCGTGGAATTGCTGGTGACTCCGCAAAACACCATGGTCGCGCTGCTGAGCAAGTACAACATGCCGGCCCCGGCGCCAGTGCGCCTGGTCGCTGCCCAGGACGTCAAGCCAGTGGCCAAGCCGGCTACCCCTGCGCCAGCCGCGAAGAAAGCAGATGTACCTGCCGCGAAAAAAGCTCCGGCCAAGAAAGCCGCCAAGGCTCCAGCCAAGAAGACACCGGCTAAAACCGCAACCCCGGCGAAAAAGACAGCGCCAGCCAAAGCCGCTGCAGCTGACAAGAAAGTCGCAACCGCCGATGCGGTCAAAAAGTAATTCGTTAACCAAAAGGAATGCGCCATGACCCAGGGCCTGGCTGATATGCGTCGCGACTACACCCGTGATGGCCTGACCGAGGCGCAAGCCCCGGCCGAGCCGTTCGGACTGTTCCATCAGTGGTTTGCGGAGGCGGTGAAAACCGAGCAACCGCCGGTGGAGGCCAATGCCATGACCCTGGCCACCGTCGATCGGGACGGTCGGCCGCATTGTCGCATTCTGCTGCTCAAGGGCCTGGACGAAGAGGGCTTTACCTTCTTCACCAACTACGACAGCGCCAAAGGCCAGCATCTGGCGGCGAACCCGTTCGCTGCCATGACGTTTTTCTGGCCGACCCTGGAGCGCCAGGTGCGCATCGAAGGACGGGTGGTGAAGGTCACGGCTGAAGAGTCCGACGCCTATTTTCAGGTCCGCCCGCTGGGCAGTCGTCTTGGTGCCTGGGCTTCGCCCCAGAGCCGGGTGATTGCCGATCGCGCTGAACTGGAAGCGCTGCTCAAGAACACCGAGCAACGTTTCAGCGACACCCAACCACACTGCCCGGAACACTGGGGCGGTTATCGCTTGCTCCCCGAGCGCATCGAGTTCTGGCAAGGCCGTCCGAGCCGCCTGCACGATCGCCTTAACTACCGTCTGCAAGGCGCCGACTGGATTCTTGAACGTCTGGCACCTTAAGCAGTCTACCGATCGGGATAGCCCGCCGCAGCGGCTTCAAGCCACTGGGGCAGGTCCCGGCGCTTGATCTTCTGCGCCTGAGCGCTTGCCAGTTGCTCGAGCATGAAGGCTTTTTTCTGCTCGTCATTACCCGCCAGTGCCAACGCCAGATCGCGGTCCATCCAGCGCTTGATCCGCACGTACAGCCACCAGTGGAAGTACAAACCGGCGACCGTGGTGACGACAATGATGAAGTAATCCATGAAAATCCTTGGGTCAGTGGCGCAGATTTTTCAATTAGCCGCTACTGTGTGGTGAGTTCCGAGGCGCCTGTACCGGGCCTGAATGAAACCAATTTTATCCGGGCGATGCCGTGACAGGCGTCAAGCTGCGGAGTTTAATGAATACCTGTCCTTTGGAGTTGATGCTATGCGTAAGTCTGTTCTGCTGGTTGCTTCCTTTTCCACGATGGCGATGTTGCTCACCGGCTGCCAATCGAGCCTGACCGGTGACTCCTATTCCCGTGACGAAGCGCGTCGTGTGCAGACCGTTCGCATGGGCACCATCGAATCCTTGCGTCCGGTGAAAATCGAAGGCACCAAGACCCCGATCGGCGGCGCCGCTGGCGCAGTCGTTGGCGGCGTCGGCGGTAGCGCCATCGGCGGCGGTAAAGGCAGCATCGTCGCTGCGGTCATCGGCGCCGTCGCCGGCGGCCTGCTCGGTTCAGCCACAGAAGAAGGCCTGACCCGCACCCAGGGCGTGGAAATCACCGTTCGCGAAGACGACGGCAGCATGCGTGCCTATGTGCAGCAGGTTCAGGAGAATGAAGTGTTCCGCGTGGGCGAGCGGGTGCGGATTGCTACTGTTGATGGGACGAGCCGCGTTTCGCACTAAGTGAAAGCGAGCGGTAAAAGAAAACCCCGACCGGGTGACTGGTCGGGGTTTTTTGTGTCTGGGGCGAATCAATCGTTGTTACAAAGTCCCATGTAGTAGACCAAGTCTTCCCTAATGGGAGCACCCACTAAGCCCATGATTTCTCTGGATTGGTCGGGAGAAAGTTGGTGCTCACCCATGGGGACATCCCACAAAGTAGACCAGCCCATCACATTAAGCACTGCTGTCTCTAACGCTTGTGGCACATCCTTTTCGTATTGCAATGAATTGACGGGATTCGGTTCGGGGAAAAAACCAGTGAGTAAAATAAATATCATTTTTGTTCCTCATCATTACTTCGTGTAAGTTCGCCTTTCAGGTTTCGCATCATCGGTCTGTTCGCCCGTTTCGGCATTAAACTCTCCCAAGTGATCTCCCGCCCAGTTGTAGATTTCGACGGCGCCATGTTGGTAATCCCACTCATAAATCCGCTTTTTGCTTTCCCAGCGTTTTCGATTTCCTTTGGTCCGAACGGGAATGGCATCGGGGAATGCCGGCAAAGTTTTAGGCGGTGTGTGATAACGATGGTCAACGTTGAAAGGCTTTGCGACCACTATGTATAACGGTCTGATGCCAGAATTCGCCGGAAACACAAGAATGAAATCCTTGTACTCCGGCGGATACACCGGATTCACAATAATCCCGTCCGCCGCTTTCGTCGGCGGGTACACCCAGATATGCGGCGCTTGCGGAGCAGCCTCCAACGCTGGAATCCCAAGGATGTCCTTCCCATCAACAGCCGGCGTCCAGATCAGCTCAACCCCATCTCCCAGATCCGCCACCTGCTGGTTGCCACGCAACGTGAACTGCACAACATCAACCATTTCCCAATCACGGTTCTTACCGGTGTAGAACCCGTATCCTTTGAGACTGCCATCCGCCTGTTGCTCGACTTGCAGGCGAACGCGGGTTCTGGCCTGCTTCAAGGCGCGCAGTTGATCTTCGGTATAGAGCGCGCTATCGCCCAGGCTTGGTGTCCAGAACAGCGCGACCACTGTGGCTAATGCGGTGGCCCCGGCAGCGCCGATTGCCGCGACCGGAGCAGCGAGCGACGGAGCACTGAGTGCAAGTCGGCCAATGCCAAGCGAGACGGTATTGCCGCTGATGGTTTCAAGATTCAGCAGACCGGCATCGTCTGCTTCACGGGCACCTAGCCAGGCGACTTCCCCGTAATCCTTGAGGCTGTCGGTGGGCACCATGCCCGAAGGATTCGAGTAATCGATGATGGCGTCCGGCAGTTTGCAGGACTTGGCGAAGACGCATCCGGCACGAACGGATTGGTCCTTTTTGGCGACGACTTCACGACTGCGCTCGAAAGCGTCTTGCCGCGCGAGCATGGCGTCGTAGGCGTTTTGCCGGGCGTCCCGCTCGGCCAGTTCGGTGGCCGTCATGAAGCGGTGAGTGACGTGATGTCCATCGCCGGACGGTGGGTTTTTAACCCTGGGGATATCCTTGTTTCCAGCCATTGATCTTCCTTGCGTTCGCACATCGACAGCCCCGGACAAGGGGCTGTGCGACGTTAACGAACGAGGTCAAACGTGGCTGTAGGACGAATCCTGATTGTCGCTAAGAGGGTTCTCTTTCGCTCAGGATGGCAGCGCGGTGCGCTTGCGGCTCGCTGCCGCTGTCACCGCGTAACCGATCAATGCCGCCAGAATCGAACCGGTCAAAATACCCATCCGGTCCATCCCCGCGTATTCACTGACGCCTGGCTCGAAGGCCAGGGAGCCGACAAACAGGCTCATGGTAAAGCCAATCCCGCAGAGGATCGCGACACCCAGCACCTGGCCCCAGTTGGCGCCTTGGGGCAGGGCGGCGATGCCGATTTTCACGGCCAGCCAGGTCAGGCCGAACACACCGACGGTTTTGCCCAGCAGCAGGCCCACCGCAATGCCCATCGGCACGTGGTGCGTGAAGCTTTCCATGGTCACGCCGCTGAGCGACAGGCCGGCGTTGGCGAAGGCGAACAGCGGCAGAATGCCGTAGGCCACCCAGGGATGCAGGGCGTGTTCGAGGGTCAGCAGCGGTGACGGTTCGGCGTTTTTTGTGCGCAATGGAATGCAGAACGCCAGGGTCACACCGGCCAGTGTCGCGTGGACACCGCTCTTGAGCACGCAGACCCAAAGGATCAATCCGATGATCATGTACGGCCCGAGCTTGACCACACCGAGCCGGTTCATCGCGATCAAGGCGACGATGCACGACGCGGCCAATGCCAGCGAAAGCGTCGACAGCGTGCCAGAGTAGAAGATCGCAATGACGATAATGGCGCCGAGGTCGTCGATGATCGCGAGGGTCATCAGAAACAGTTTCAGCGACACCGGCACGCGTTTGCCCAGCAGGGCGAGGACGCCGAGGGCGAAGGCGATGTCGGTGGCCATCGGGATGGCCCAGCCACTCAGGGCGGCCGGGTTGTCACGATTGAGGAACCAATAGAACAGTGCCGGAACCACCATGCCGCCAATCGCTGCCGCGCCGGGCAGGACGATCTGTGAGGGTTTCGACAGCTGACCGTCGAGGACCTCGCGCTTAACTTCCAGGCCGATCAGCAGGAAGAACAAGGCCATCAGGCCATCGTTGATCCACAGCAGCGCCGGTTTGGCGATTTGCAGCGCACCGACCTGCGCCACCACCGGCGTCTCCAGGAAACTGCTGTACAGCCACGACAACGGGGAGTTGTTGATGATCAAAGCCAGGGCTGCCGCAGCGATCAATAACAGACCGCTGGCAGCTTCCAACTGAAAGAAACGCGTGAAAGTGCTACGCAGAGGCAAGGTCGCTCTCCATCGAATAATCAAAAAGGTGGCACACCCTAACCCGTACCGTTAGTTGTTAAAACAAAAGTTATATTCTTTTTTGTTATATGCCGTTACAGCGCGAAGGGTCGGCACGGATCTGAGCCTAGCAGTTGCCAGACGTATTGGGCCTCAGCTGTATCTGTGCGTAGCGTGGGATTTTTCCTAAGCTTGTTGGCTGAGCCTTGCGACAAGGCCGACTCTTGTCCGATTCAACGAGAAAACCATCATGAGCGACAACCGACAGTGGGCCCGCGAAGCCATCCGGATCATCGAAGCCGACTTCCAGCGCAGCGCCGACACCCACCTGATCCCTTTGCCGCTCCCGGGTTTTCCGGGCATCGAGCTGTACTTCAAGGATGAGTCCAGCCACCCCACCGGCAGCCTCAAGCACCGCTTGGCGCGCTCGTTGTTCCTCTACGCCTTGTGTAACGGCTGGCTCAAGCCCGGCGCGCCGGTGATTGAAGCGTCCAGCGGTTCGACGGCGATTTCCGAGGCTTACTTCGCCAGATTGCTGGGATTGCCGTTCATTGCGGTGATGCCGGCGACCACCTCCAAAGAGAAGATCGCGCAGATCGCGTTCTACGGCGGCAAGAGCCATCTGGTCGACGATCCGACGCAGATCTACGCCGAGTCCGAGCGCCTGGCTCGCGAACACGACGGGCATTTCATCGACCAGTTCACCTACGCCGAACGCGCCACCGACTGGCGGGCGAACAACAACATCGCCGAGTCGATCTTCCAGCAAATGCGATTCGAGCAGCACCCGGAACCGAGCTGGCTGATTTCCAGCCCTGGCACCGGTGGCACCACCGCGACGTTGGGCCGATACGTGCGTTATCGCCAGCATTGCACCCGCGTGTTGTGCGCCGATGCCGAACGTTCGGTGTTCTTCGATTACTACAAGACCGGTGATGCCAGCCTGCGACTGGACCACGGTTCGCGGATTGAAGGGATTGGCCGGCCACGGGTAGAAGCGTCGTTCCTGCCCAAGGTGATCGATGCGATGGTCAAGGTGCCGGACGCCTTGTCGCTGGCGGCCATGCATTACCTGGCGCAGCATTTGGGACGACGTGTCGGCGGCTCGAGCGGGACCAACCTGATCGGCGCCTTGATGGCGGCCGGGCAGATGGCGGCGGCGGGGGAGTCGGGATCGATCGTGGCGATTCTATGTGACGGCGGCGAGCGGTATGAGACCAGCTATTACGATCAGGACTGGCTCAAGGCCCAGGGGTATGAGTTGAGTGGGTTGATGGAGGTTGTCGCGGCGAGTGCCGAGCGCGGCGAGCCGCTTCCCGCCACCGTGCTGCGCGCCAATATCTGACACACCAAAAACCAATGTGGGAGCGAGCCTGCTCGCGATATCGGTAGATCAATCAACATCTCTGTTGAATGTTATTCCGTCATCGCGAGCAGGCTCGCTCCCACAGGGGATATGTATCAGGCTTCGAGGCCAAGGATGTCGCGGGCAACCGCTTCAGCAATCCGAATCCCGTCAACACCCGCCGAGAGAATCCCGCCCGCATAACCCGCGCCTTCGCCCGCCGGGAACAGGCCTTTCACGTTCAGGCTCTGCATCGACTCGTTACGGGTAATCCGCAGCGGCGACGAGGTGCGCGTCTCGATCCCGGTCAACACCGCGTCATGCAGCGAGTAACCGCGAATCTGCTTTTCGAACGCCGGCAAGGCTTCACGAATGGCTTCGATGGCAAACGCGGGCAGGGCCAGCGCCAGATCACCCAAGGCAACGCCCGGCTTGTAGGACGGCTCAACGCTGCCCAATTCGGTGGACGGCTTGCCCGCAATGAAATCGCCCACCAGTTGTGCCGGCGCTTCGTAGTTGCTGCCGCCCAGCACAAAGGCGTGGGATTCCAGGCGTTCCTGCAACTCGATGCCCGCCAGCGGGCCGCCTGGATAATCGACTTCCGGGGTGATCCCGACGACGATCCCGGAGTTGGCATTGCGCTCGTTACGCGAGTACTGGCTCATGCCATTGGTGACCACGCGACCCGGCTCGGACGTTGCCGCCACCACGGTGCCGCCCGGGCACATGCAGAAGCTGTAGACCGAACGACCGTTCTTGGCGTGGTGCACCAGTTTGTAGTCGGCCGCCCCGAGTTTCGGGTGGCCGGCGTATTTGCCCAGGCGTGCGCGGTCGATCAGCGACTGCGGGTGTTCTATGCGGAAACCCACCGAGAATGGCTTGGCTTCCATGAACACGCCACGACCGTGAAGCATGCGGAAGGTGTCCCGGGCGCTGTGGCCCAAGGCAATAATCACGTGTTTGGAGTGAATCTGCTCGCCGCCATTGAGCTCGACGCCGACCAGTTGGCCGTCCTCGATCAGCACGTCGGTAACCCGCTGCTGGAAGCGCACTTCGCCGCCCATTGCGCGAATCTGCTCGCGCATGTTCTCCACCACGCCGGTCAGGCGGAACGTGCCGATGTGCGGTTTGCTGACGTAGAGGATTTCTTCCGGCGCGCCTGCCTTGACGAACTCGTGCAGGACTTTGCGACCGATGAATTTCGGGTCCTTGATCTGGCTATAGAGCTTGCCGTCGGAGAACGTCCCCGCGCCGCCTTCACCAAACTGCACGTTGGATTCAGGGTTGAGCACGCTTTTTCGCCACAGGCCCCAGGTGTCTTTGGTGCGCTGGCGCACTTCGGTGCCACGCTCGAGGATGATCGGCTTGAAGCCCATTTGCGCGAGCAGCAGCCCGGCGAAAATCCCGCACGGACCAAAACCCACGACGACAGGACGTTGCTCAAGATCAGCCGGCGCCTGGCCGACCACTTTGTAGCTGACATCCGGCGCCACGTTGACGTTACGGTCATCGGCGAACGTGTGCAGCACCGCGGCCTCATCGCGAACGTTGAGGTCGATGGTGTAGATGAAGCACAGTTCAGAGGACTTTTTGCGCGCATCGTAGCTGCGCTTGAACAAGGTGAAATCGAGCAGGTCATCGCTGGCGATGCCCAGGCGCTGCACGATGGCAGGGCGCAGGTCTTCTTCGGGATGGTCGATCGGCAGCTTGAGTTCGGTGATTCGTAACATGACGGGATCCGGTTCGCGGGGCGCACAACTGCGCCAAGGCGTTTGAAGGCGGCGATTATAAGCCCCAAATGCCGGTCCCGTGAGGCAAAAACGATCAGTCGTTACGCGAGCCGCCGAAATACCCGCAGCCGCGTTGCACCTGGCCATCGATGCGCAGCTCGGCGCTCATGTGCTGGACGCTGCCGGTGGTGCTGTCGACGCAACGTTGCGGCGCGACCCACAGTTCGATGTGCTGGTTATTGGCTTCGGTGCTGAGATTGAAACGGCCATCGCCCAGCTGTTCTTCAACGTAGGGCACGGCCAGGGGCTGCTGGCCGGCGCGGTCGATGACCATGCCTTTGCCGCTGACCTTGACGTTCCACTCCGGCGAGTGACCGGCGGCGCGCAGGATCAACAGTTTGAAATTGGGATCGTCGCAGGCGGTACCCGAGCGTTCGACGCGGTACAGCTGTTCAAGATCAAGGCGGCTGTCGACGATTCGCCCACGCACGTCGGCGAACAGCTTGCCCTGGTCATCGGCGAGGGTCGCGGCCTCTTGCAGGACGCTGGTGCCGCCGCTGTCATTGACCACATAGCTGCGTTGTTCATTGCACGGCTGGAACAGCAACTTGCCGTCCGCCGCCGTCAGCTGGCCCTGCAGGCGGGTCTGGCCCACGTGGGAGGCATTTTCACGCGGGCCATCCAGCAAACTGCAGGCAGCGAACAACGGAAGCAGGGCAACAAGGACTAAGGAACGGGCAACACGCATCTTTGGCTCTCCAGACAAGTGCCGCCACGTTACGCAGCCTGACCGTTCATCACAAGGGCTTAGCCCACGTGAAAGGTCTGGCCTGTTTGCAAGCCTTCCACACTTTTGGCGTAGGCCAATGCCACATCCGCTGCGAGAACCGGCTTGTAGCCCCGGAAGTACGGCGCGTAACTGCCCATGGCTTCGAGCAGAACGGTCGGGCTGATCGAGTTCACTCGCAAGCCGCGGGGCAGTTCGATGGCTGCGGCACGAACGAAGCTGTCCAGCGCACCGTTGACCAATGCCGCCGAGGCGCCGCTGCGAATCGGGTCGTGGCTGAGCACGCCGGTGGTAAAGGTGAACGAGCCGCCGTCATTGGCGAATTCACGGCCGATCAGCAGCAGGTTGACCTGGCCCATCAGTTTGTCTTTCAGTCCCAGGGCAAAGCTTTCTTCGCTCATTTCATCCAGCGGTGCAAAGGTCACGTTCCCGGCAGCGCAGACCAGCGCATCGAATTTACCGGTTTGCTCGAAGAGTTTGCGGATCGAGGCGCTGTCGCTGATATCCACGTTGAAATCGCCGCTGTTACGACCGATGCGGATGATGTCGTGGCGCTGGGACAGTTCCTTGTCGACTGCTGAACCGATGGTGCCGCCTGCGCCTATCAAAAGAATTTTCATCGTGCTGCTCCTCGAAGTGGTTGAACGAGGTTGCAGTCTAGAGTGGTTTTTTTCGTTGATAAGCGCGCTAATAGGCAACCTTTGGTTTTCAAATGGAAACAATCCATGAGCGAGATGGATGATCTGGCGGCGTTTGCGGTGTTGATCGAAGCGGGCAGTTTCACCTTGGCGGCGCAGCAATTGGGCTGCAGCAAGGGGCAGTTGTCCAAGCGCATCAGCTTGCTGGAAAGTCGGTTCTCGGTGGTCCTGTTGCAACGCACCACCCGCCGTTTGAGTTTGACAGCGGCCGGCGCGGCGCTGTTGCCACAAGCTCAGGCGCTGGTCGTGCAAGTCGAGAAGGCGCGTCAGGCGTTGGCGCGGTTGAAGGACGACATGGCCGGGCCGGTGCGTATGACGGTGCCGGTGTCGCTGGGGGAAACCTTTTTCGATGGCTTGTTGCTGGAGTTTTCCGGCAAGTACCCCGAAGTGCAGATCGAGCTGGACCTGAGCAACAGCTACCGTGATCTGTCCCGCGACGGTTTTGATCTGGCGGTTCGCGCGGATGTCAGTAATGACGAACGCCTGGTTGCCCGACCGCTGCTGGCCTGGCACGAAATGACCTGCGCTAGCCCGGTCTATCTCGAACAGTACGGTGAGCCGCAGACGCCCCAGGCGTTGGCCGAGCATCGCTGTCTGCTCAACAGCCATTACAGCGGTCGCGAAGAATGGCTGTATCACCAACAGCACGAATTGCTGCGGGTGCGGGTTTCGGGCCCGTTTGCCAGCAATCACTACAGCCTGCTGAAAAAAGCAGCGCTGGCGGGTGCCGGGATTGCGCGGTTGCCTTCTTACCTGCTGCAAACGGAATTGGCTGACGGGCGATTGCGCTGGCTCCTGCGCGATTATCAGACGCGGAGCATGCCGATGTACCTGGTGCATCCGTATCAGGGCGGGCTGCCGAAACGCACGCAGGTGTTGGCGGACTATCTCATCGACTGGTTCAAACGCAGCGGCGAGGCGTTGGCGCGCCTCCAGCAATAGCCGCCCACCCCAACCTCTTGTAGGAGTGAGCCTGCTCGCGAAAGCGGAGTATCAGTCAACATCAATGCTGGATGTCACACCGCTATCGCGAGCAGGCTCACTCCTACAAAGGACGTCAACGTCTGGCGTTTTGGCGGGCGTAATGCCTGGCGATCAGGTGATCGATCGACAACTTGCCCGGCCCGGTCGCCATCAGGTACAGCAGCACCGCCGCCCAGGTGCCATGGGTCGGGTAGGCGTCGGGGTACACGAACAGTTGAATGGTCAGGGTCATGCCCAGCAAGGCCAGCGCCGAAAACCGTGTGGCGAAGCCGATCAGGATCAGCATCGGGAAGACATGCTCGGCGAAGGCAGCCAGGTGCGCCGCCAGTTCCGGGGACAGCAACGGCACGTGGTACTCGCTCTGGAACAGCGGGATGGTCGAGTCCGCCAGATGCGGCACGCCAAGCTGGAAGGAACCGTCAACCAGGTCGATGGCCAGGCCTTCGACCTTGGTTTGCCCGGACTTCCAGAACACCGCCGCAATCGAGAAGCGCGCGATAATCGCAATCAGACTGTGGGGGATCATCTCCAGTAACGCGATGGCGCGAACGATGGGGTTCTGTGATTCGGTCCGGATGTTCATGGCGATACCTTGTTGTCATGCAAGTGAGTGATGGCGTTGCGGCTGATTAGCAGCGCCAGGGTTTGGCTGAGGTCGAAGGCAGGGACTGCCTCCAGCGCCTGCATCAGTGACTGGCCGTTTTGCAGGTTCTGGATGAGCGCACTGGCACCTTGATCGATGGCGAACACTTCAACGTCCAGGCCATTGCGCAACACCATCGCGTGTTGTCCCTGGTTCAGGTCAATCCCCGCCAGCGTTGTTTCCTGTTGATGCGCCGCCCAGATCGCGACCACGGCGAAGGCAGAACTCAACAGGTTGAGGGAGGGATGAAGTTCGACGGTGAGCTCGCTGAGGGCTTGCGGGTCGGCAAGCGCTGCAGCGATCTGCTCGTGCCCCAGAGGTTGCGTATCGGCCGCGTGATAGGCAACAACTCGCAGTCGCTCCAATCGGGCGACATCGGCCAGATAGGGCACGCTGGCGGCGGGCGCAAAGCCTTCGATGAAGTCTGCGAAATCATCGCCATAGGCATTCATCAACGGGCTGCGGGGTGGGGCACCTTGCACATGAGTACCGGCCATGGCCCCGAAGAATTCGTCGCCGACCAATTGCACAACCACGGGGTAACTGTCCGCTAGCGCGTTGATCAGCGAGGCCTGCACATTGTTGCGATACACCGCAAAACGGCTGGCCGGATCGGCACCATTGACGCTGAATAATCCATCAGGGCAGGGTCGCTCCGGATCAAGCAGGGCAGCAGCGAAATCGGCGTGATTGCTCATGACCGGACCTCGGCGCACCGCAACAACTCATCGGCTTGACGCGCTTCGGCGTGTAACACGCTGAAGGCGGGCACCTGATTGTCGCGTTCGATCAGCGTTGCTATTGGCCCGATGCGCTCCAGCACTTGCACGTACAACGCCCAGACGGCGTTGTCGATGGGCGCGCCGTGATCGTCAATCAGCAGGCGGTCACCGAGGCTATCGGTGTCTTCGGCAAATCCGGCCAGATGAATCTCGCCGACGGCATGAAGGGGCAGGGCATCGATGTAGGCCAAAGGATCGCGTTGATGATTGATGCTCGACACGTAAACGTTGTTCACGTCCAGCAACAGCCCGCAGCCTGTGCGGCGAATGACGTCGCTGATGAAGTCGGCTTCATCGATCGTCGAGCGCTTGAACGCCAGGTACGTCGCCGGGTTCTCCAGCAGCATTGGGCGTTTGAGCGTGGTTTGCACCTGGTCGATGTGTTCGCAGACGCGGTTCAACGTTGCGTTGTCGTAGGCCAGTGGCAGCAGGTCATTGAGGAACACCGGGCCATGACTGGACCAGGCCAGGTGTTCGGAAAAGGAGTGGGGTTGGTAGCGTTCGATCAGCTCGGCAAGGCGTTGCAGGTGTTGAATGTCCAGCGGACCTTCGGCACCGATGGACAGGCCAACGCCATGCAGCGACAGCGGATACTGCTCGCGGATCAACCCCAGATAGTGATGAAAAGGGCCGCCGGCCACCATGTAGTTTTCGGCGTGGACTTCGAAGAAACCGATGTCCGGTTGTGAACCGAGCACTTCACGCAAGTGCCCGGTCTTGAGCCCCAGCCCGGCGCGGGGCGGAAGCCCGAACGGTGAATTGTTCATGGTCGACACTCAGGCTGGGAGGCGGATCAGGCTTTGGCTTTGAAGGCTTCCATCTGACCGAAACCGGTCGGCGAGGTTTTGCTTTCGGTGGTGGCGCAAGTGCCTTTCGGAACGAGTCTCCAGGCGTTTGCCTGGTGGTCCATCTTGGCGGTACCGGCGCAGGTGGTGCCTGCACCTGCGGCGCAATCGTTATGACCTTTCATGGCTACGCCGAAGCATTTTTCCATGTTGCTGTTGTCGGCGGCCTGGACGGTGGAGACAGCGGCCATGCTCAGCGCAGAACCAAGGGCCAGAACGAGGGCGGTGGCGGACAGGGTGCGGGTGGTAGCAGTCATGATGTTTCTCCGTTGTTTGAGTTTGGGTAAGCCGCGTTTGTGCTGGCTTACCCCTCTAGAGAGAGGTCATCGTGATGCGTTACAGCCCAGTGCAAAACTTTTTAAAAAAAACTCGAAACACCACCGATCCCTTGTGGGGGTGAGCCGGCTCGCGATAGCTGTTTCCCATTCAACAGTCTTGTTGACTGACACACCGCTATCGCGAGCAAGCTCGCTCCCACAGAGGATCTCCCACAGGGGATCTTTATGGTCGTGAGGGTTTATGTCGGGCACAAAAAAACGGCCCGAAGGCCGTTTTCTGTTTACCGCAAAGACTCAACCCCCCAGATACGCCTCGCGCACTTTCGGATCAGTCAGCAGTGCTTCCCCAGTGCCGGTCATCACCACCCGGCCGTTCTCCAGAACGTAGGCACGGTCGGCAATTTTCAACGCCTGGTTGGCGTTCTGCTCTACCAGGAACACGGTCACGCCATCCTTGCGCAGCTGTTCGATGATGTCGAAGATCTGCTGGATGATGATCGGTGCCAGGCCCAGCGACGGCTCGTCGAGCAGCAGCAGCTTGGGTTTGCTCATCAGCGCACGGCCGATGGCGAGCATTTGCTGTTCGCCGCCGGACATGGTGCCGCCGCGTTGGGCAAAGCGTTCTTTCAGGCGTGGGAAAAGTCCGAGAACCTTGTCCATCTGTTCCTGATAGTCGCCCTTGTTGGTAAAGAATCCGCCCATGGACAGGTTCTCTTCCACGGTCAGGCGGGCAAACACCCGACGACCTTCCGGCACGACCGCGATGCTTTTACGCATGATCTGCGACGAGTCCTGGCCGACGAGCTCTTCACCCATGTAGCGGATGCTGCCGCTGTGGGCTTGCGGCGAACCGCAGAGGGTCATCAGCAGGGTCGACTTGCCGGCACCGTTGGCGCCGATCAGGGTCACGATCTCGCCCTGGCGGACTTCGACGTTGACGCTGTGCAGCGCCTGGATCTTGCCGTAGAAGGTGGAAACGTTTTCGAATTGCAGCATTTACGCTTCCCCCAGGTAGGCTTTGATCACTTCAGGATTGTCGCGGATCTGTTCCGGCGTACCGTCGGCCAGAGGCGTGCCCTGGTTGATCACGACGATGTGGTCGGAAATGCTCATGACCAGTTTCATGTCGTGTTCGATCAGCAGCACGGTGACGTTGTGCTCTTCACGCAGCATGCTGATCAGCGCCTTCAGGTCCTCGGTTTCCTTCGGGTTCAGGCCGGCGGCCGGTTCGTCGAGCATGAGGATCCGCGGACGGGTCATCATGCAGCGAGCGATTTCCAGTCGACGTTGCTGACCGTAGGCGAGAGTGCCGGCGGGGCGGTTGGCGAACTGCGTGAGGTTGACCTTGTCCAGCCAGAACTCGGCGAATTCCATGGCCTCGCGTTCGCTTTTGCGGAACCCCGGGGTCTTGAACAGGCCGGACAGGAAGTTGGTGTTCAGGTGACGGTGCTGCGCGATCAAGAGGTTCTCGACCGCGGTCATGTCCTTGAACAACCGCACGTTCTGGAAGGTGCGCACCACACCTTTGAGGGCGATCTTGTGGCCCGGCAGGCCTTCGATCGCCTCGCCGTCCAGCAGGATGCTGCCACCACTCGGCTTATAGAAACCGGTCAGGCAGTTGAACACCGTGGTTTTACCGGCGCCGTTAGGGCCGATCAGTGCAACCACCTGTTTTTCTTTCACGGTCAGGGCCACGCCGTTGACCGCCAGCAAGCCGCCGAAGCGCATGCTCAGATTTTCGACTTTAAGGATCTCGCGGCTCATTTGCGCAGCTCCATGTGAGGACGTTGCATGGGCAGCAGGCCTTGAGGACGCCAGATCATCATCAGCACCATCAAGGCGCCGAACATCAACATGCGGTACTCACTGAACTCACGCATCATTTCCGGCAGCAGGATCATCACCACGGCCGCGAGGATCACGCCCAGCTGCGAGCCCATGCCACCCAATACGACGATGGCAAGAATGATCGCCGATTCGATGAAGGTGAACGACTCCGGTGTCACCAGGCCCTGACGGGCAGCGAAGAAGCTGCCGGCAAAACCGGCGAAGCTGGCGCCCAGGGTGAAGGCCGACAGCTTGATGACCGTCGGATTGAGACCCAGCGCACGGCAGGCGATTTCGTCTTCACGCAACGCTTCCCAGGCACGACCCAGCGGCATGCGCAGCAAACGGTTGATCACGAACAACGCACCGAGAGCCAGCAACAGCGCAACCAGGTACAGGAAAATCACCTTGTTGATCGAGTTGTATTCCAGGCCGAAGTACTCGTGGAACGTCTGCATGCCTTCGGCCGCTTTACGTTCGAAGGTCAGGCCGAAGAACGTTGGCTTCTCGATGTTGCTGATGCCGTTCGGGCCACCGGTGAGACCGGTCAGGTTACGCAGGAACAGACGGATGATTTCACCGAAGCCCAGGGTCACGATCGCCAGGTAGTCACCGCGCAGTCGCAATACCGGGAAGCCGAGCAAGAAGCCGAACGTGGCCGCCATCAGGCCGGCAATCGGCAGGCAGATCCAGAAGCTCAAACCGTAGTAATGCGACAGCAACGCATAACTATAGGCACCGACGGCGTAGAAACCGACGTAACCCAGGTCGAGCAGACCGGCCAGACCGACCACGATGTTCAGGCCCAGGCCCAACATCACGTAGATCAACACCAGGGTGGCGATATCCACCGCACCGCGAGAGCCGAAGAACGGCCAGACCAGGGCACCGGCGATCAACGCAATGATGATCCAGCGTTGGGTGGTCGGCAGGGTCAGGAAGTTACTGGCCTTGGCCGGAATCAGCGGCATGTTGGGCGAGGAACGCCAGGCCGAGCTGATCTGCTGATCGAACAGCACACGCAAGAACATCAGGACCGAGCAGACGGCGATGGTGATCAGCGTTGCAGTGCTGGTGCCATGGACTTCGAGGTTGATGCCGACGATGGTCAGCTTCAGACCCAGTACCGGGTAGGCAACCGCCCACACCAGCAAGGCGCTGAACAACGCCTGTTTAAGATTCCTAGTCATACTTTTTCAACCTCCGGACGGCCCAGCAGGCCGGTTGGCCGGAACAACAACACCAGAACCAATAAGCCGAACGCCACAACGTCCTTGTATTGGTCGCCGAAGATATCGGCACCGAACGCTTCCGCGACACCGAGCACCAGCCCGCCGAGCATGGCGCCGGGGATGCTGCCGATTCCGCCCAGTACCGCAGCGGTGAAGGCCTTGAGGCCGACGAGGAAACCGGCGTTCGGGTTGATCACGCCGTATTGCATGCTCAACAGCACGGCCGCGATGGCCGCCAGGGCGGCACCGATGACGAAGGTCAGGGCGATGATGTTGTTGGTGTTGATACCCAGCAGGTTGGCCATCTTGATGTCTTCGGCACAGGCGCGGCAGGCGCGACCCAGGCGAGAGCGAGAGATGAACAGCGTCAGGCCGAGCATGGCGAGCAACGTCACCACGAACACCACGATTTGCATGTAGGAAATCAGCACTTCATGTGCGCCACCTGGCCCGAAAGCAATGTTGCCCGGAATCAGGTTGGGGATGGATTTGTCCTTGGAGTCTTGCGCCAGCAGAACCGTGTTCTGCAGGAAGATCGACATGCCGATGGCGGAGATCAGCGGGATCAGACGGTTGCTGCCGCGCAGGGGGCGGTAGGCGATCCGTTCGATGCTGTAACCGTAGGCACTGGTCACGACGATGGTCGCGAGGAAAGCGGCGGTCATCAACAGCGGAACACTGTCGAGTCCCATCATGGTCAGCCCGGCGATGGCGATGAACGCCACGTAGGAACCGATCATGTACACCTCGCCGTGGGCGAAGTTGATCATTCCAATGATGCCGTAAACCATCGTATAGCCGATGGCGATCAGGGCATACGTACTGCCAATGGTCAGACCATTAACCAGCTGTTGGAAGAAGTGATAGATGTCAGGCATTACAGCGCTCCTAAAAACCTGATACGCATTTCACTGGTGGAGTCATTTTCCCGCTCGAGCCCCGTGGATCTGCATCCACTTCGAACGCGAGGTTTGCCAGCGAACCGCTGATGACGGTTTTGAGATTTTCAGGTGGGGAGACTGGCGGATCACGCCAGCGCGGCCCAATACATTCGTAAAACAAAGCCCACGGCACGCCGTGGGCTTTATTGGCAGTCAGTCAGGCAACGCCTTACTGAGGCTTGGCTTCAGTTTTTGGTTTGCCGAAGTGCCACTCGTAAACCACAAATTTGAAGTCTTTCAGGTCGCCCTTGGCGTCGAAGCTCAGGTCGCCAGTCGGGGTTTTGAAAGTGCCTGCGTGGATGGCTTCAGCCACTTTGGCAGCGTCTTCGGACTTGGCAGCCTTGATGCCGTCGGCAATCACAGTCACCGCCGAGTAGGCCGGGAACACGAACGGACCGCTCGGGTCTTCTTTCTTCGCTTTGAACGCGTCAGCCAGGGCGATGTTGGCCGGATCCTGGTCGAAGGATTTCGGCAGGGTTACCAGCAGACCTTCGGAAGCGTCTTTGGCGATCTGCGAAATGGAGTCGTTACCCACGCCTTCCGGACCCATGAACTTGGCTTTCAGGCCTTTTTCCTGTGCTTGACGCAGGATCAGACCCAGCTCTGGGTGGTAGCCGCCGTAGTAGACGAAGTCGACGTTGGCTTGCTTGAGCTTGGAGATCATCGAAGAGAAGTCTTTGTCGCCGGCGTTGATGCCTTCGAACACGGCAACCTTGACGCCTTTGCCTTCCAGGGTTTTCTTCACGGCGGTGGCGATGCCTTCACCGTATTGCTGTTTGTCGTGCAGGACAGCAACGATTTTCGGTTTTACGAAGTCGGCAATGTAGTTACCGGCGGCAGGGCCTTGGGCGCTGTCGAGACCGATGGTGCGGAACACCATTTTGTAACCACGGGCGGTGATGTCCGGGCTGGTGGCAGCCGGGGTGATCATGATCACGCCTTCGTCTTCGTAAATGTCCGAAGCCGGTTGAGTGGAGCTGGAGCACAGGTGACCGACCACGAACTTGACGCCGTCGTTGACGACTTTGTTCGCGACCGCTACCGCTTGTTTTGGATCACAGGCGTCATCGTATTCAACGGCGACCAGTTGCTTGCCGTCTACGCCGCCTTTGGCGTTGATCTGTTCGATGGCCATTTTGGCGCCACTGAACTGCATGTCGCCGTATTGGGCTACAGGGCCGGTTTTAGGGCCGGCGATGCCGATCTTGATGGTGTCAGCTGCGAACGAATGGCTGGCAACCCCGGCCAGAACCATAGCGGCAAACAGTTTGGAAATCTGCTTAGTAGCCTTAGTCATAGTGCTCCACTCTTACTGTTGTAGTTTTTATAGTCCTGGCGCCGTAGCAGCAGAACCGGGTCAGATATCTTCGATATCCTCCGGAAAATGCCCCCGGCAACTGTACCGGTACAGTGTAGAGCGCCAATTGTTAGCCTGGGAAGCTAGCGCCGGGGGGCAAAACCTGAGGGTGTCGCTTTATTGAAAGAAAAAGACAGAATGGCGGCGGGATGTTAGCTGGCTAATTGCTTGATTCAGCAGCATTCCCTGGCTTTCCTGCTCTTTTCATTCGGTGACTCAATTGCATCCGGGTTTTTCTGCCAGACCACCGACGTTATCATTCGCGTCGATTTCTTTTCCGGACAGCGCCCATGAATCAAGAACCTAGCACCCTCTATGCCAAGCTGCTTGGTGAAACCGCATCTATTACGTGGAAAGAGTTGGAGCCCTTCTTTGCCAGGGGTGCCCTATTGTGGGTCGACCCCGGCCTGGATTTGATCGCCGCGGCCGAAGCCGTTGCAACGGATGACGGCGAGAAAGTGGCTGCCTGGCTGGCTGCCGACAAGGTCGCCAAGCTCTCTGAAACGCGGGCGCTGGATCTTTTTGAACGCGACCCGCAGCTGTGGGCTGTGGTGGTTTCGCCGTGGATTCTGATCCAGGAAAGGGCGACGAGCTGACTGTTCGCACTTTATTGGTGCGCCTGGCAGGCGACTAAAAGTGTGTAGGTGAGTAGCGTGATGGCATGTTGCCGTAGAGAAAGGCCACAGAAGGGTCTTGGCGAGGGTGACGTAAACGTAACGGGAACAGTTTATTGAGCGGCCTTCGGGCTGCTTAATTGTTTCTGGATATTGGGATTTACAGTGAATGTGACGCCGCCATCGCGGGCAAGCCCGCTCCCACAGTGTCCGTGTCGTGCACAAAATTCATGAACGCCACTGAACCTGTGGGAGCGGGCTTGCCCGCGATGGGGTCGACGCAGATCAGAAGGTCTTGCCGGTATGGTTATTCAGCGAAATAACCTTGGTCTTGCCAATCCGGTGACGGTAGATCTCGCGCAGGTACTTGATCGCCTTCTTCACGCAATCACGCGACAGGCGAATGTCGTTGATCGAGACGAATTTGTCCTTGTCGTTGATCAGCTCGCGGTACTTCTTCTCGTACATCGGTTTGATCGCGTACCAGTTGGTATCGAGGATCTTCGCCGGGTTCTCGAACTCGTTCAGCAAGTCGTCGATCAGGTCTTCGTCGAAGTCTTCATTGATGATGAAGTCGAGAATCGAGTTATCCAGCGTGTCGTCGAAGCGGTACGGGTTCTTCGCGAAGCAGCGCTTGATGAAGGCCACGATCAGCGTCAGGAAATCGTCCGAGAGGCACGGGCTCTTGGCGATCAGGGTGGTCAGCGACAAGTTGGCCGAAGCACCGATCACCAGCGCATAACGCTTGAGCGTGGTGTTCGGGAACAAGCTGTTGAGGTGGGTTTTCAACCGGTTCAGGTCCATGTAGGACAGCTTGTAGTCTTTCGGCAGGGAGACAATCGACACCACCGATGAGCAGTTCTTGAAGAAGTGCAGGTCGTGCAACGCGGCCGCGTCGTAACCGGAATTCTTGTACTGCTCCAGCGAGGCACGATAGCGCTTGGACTCGATCGGCAACAGGCTGATGCCTTCGATCGCCTGGGTCACTTTGTTGAAGTGCGGCAGGTCGATCGAACGGAAGAACAGGTCGTCGATGTTCAGACGCTGTGGCTCTTTCTCGAACACCTTGAATTTGTCGCTGCTCGGCGGCGGGGTTTCCGGCACCACGGACTCGGCGTAGGCAATCGCGACCGGGCCGGCCAGGCTCATGAACAGGTCATTGGCGTCGAGGCGAATGGTTTCGCCGATGTCGATGCCGGCGCGACGGAAATAGTTCTGGTCGTAGTCAGTCGTGACCGCCTGCGCCGTCAGAATGTTGAAGATCTGCTGCGAGATATATTGGTTGGCGTGCTTTTCCATCGCGTTGACGTCGATGTTCTGAATGTTGCCGTCATCGCTTTCTTCGGCATACCGCATGATGTCATTGGAGATCAGCATCATGGCGTTCCATGGGCGGATACGGCCCATGACGCTGGCTTCGCTGCTGTCTTCGTTGGCGAAGTTGTAGGAGAAGTCCCACTCTTCCGACAGGTATTTACACAGCAGGCGACCGGCGTTGATGTGCAGCGCCTCGGACATTTCACTGCGGTGATCGGAAATGTTCGGCAGCACGCAGATGCCGCTGGTGAAGATCGGCTCGAAAACGAAGGAATGACCGCTTTTGCCGTCATGCTCGTCCATCGGCTTGGTGTCGAACGTTTTGTTCATGTACGAGTGCTGCTGGGCCAGGCCGAATTCCGAGGCCATGCCCGAACCGGTACCGCCACCGGCACTGAAGATCGAGAAGTACAGGCGCGACTGGTTGGCCTTGATCCCGCAGCTGTCGATCAGGTACGAGTGAATCATTTTCCAGTCAGGGCTGGAGAAACGCTGGGTGTCCTTGTTCAGGATGATCTTGGCCAGGTACTGACCGAGGATCGGCGCGTTACCGGCGCCACCGGCGTGGACTTCCGACAAGTCCATGATTTTCATTTTGCTGTAGTCGCGCAGGAAGCCGCTTTTTTCGCCCTTGCGCGAGAAACGGATGCGACCGGCGATGTCTTTGTCCAGGTCGCCGAGCATCACCAGCGGCTCGACCAGGAACACCGGTTTGGTGGCCTTGTTCGGCCCCAGGCGCAGGTTGTTGCGGATCCACTGCGCCGGGCTGTAACCCTTCTCGGCGTAGCGTTTGTCCGGCGACAGGCGGTCTTCGTTGTTGAATTCGTTGAGGTAGAACTTGCGGGCGTTGTACACCAGCTCCGCGACGTCGAGCGCGATGTTGGAACCGCAACGTCCCAGGCCGATCAGGCATACGGAGGGGAATTCCTGATCGTTGTGCTGTTCGTTGTCGCCTTCCAGGTGCGGTGGGCGCGGGAACACCATATCGCGCAGACCATCGAGGTTATCGAGGATGCGGTCGGTATTGGTTTCAGTGAAATACAGGTATTGCTGACTGGCCAGCGGACGTGACGGGATCAATGGCTTCGACGATGAGGGGCTGTTCGCCGCTGGGCTCAGTGTCAGGTCGGAAACCGTAGTGGCCGGATTATTTTTAGAAGTCATTGGGCGCCATGTACCTGGGCTGGTTAGCTCGGCGACACGGTGTCGTCGAACCTTCACGGAATAGGAACTCGCGACTTTTTTTAGCGCGTATTTTGCCCAAGCGTCAGGGACAAAGCCTGAGCGTCGCTCGGGGGAATCCTTTCCTTAGTCATGATGAATCGGCCAATATTCGGCGATCTTTAATCAAAAGGAGGCTAAATGATGTCAACCCTACCTTCGTTGAGTTTTGCCGGAATCGGCCTGATGGGCTTGCCCATGTGCCGCCGTCTGTTGGCGGCGGGGTATCCGCTGACGGTGTGGAATCGCAATCCGGCCAAATGCGCAGCGTTGGTCGAGGCCGGCGCCCGGCAGGTGGCAACGGCGGCTGAACTGGGTCAGCACGCCGATGTGGTGATGCTGTGCCTGGCGGACACGGCGGTGGTGCGCGAGGTGGTTTTCGGTCCGGCAGGGATTGCCGAGGGGGCGAAAAGTGGTCAGTTGCTGGTGGATTTTTCCAGTCTGGAACCGACGGCGACGCGGGACATGGCATTGGCGCTTGTCGGCCAATACGGCATGCGTTGGCTGGACGCGCCGGTGTCCGGTGGGGTCGTCGGCGCCGAAGCCGGCAGCCTGGCGATTATGGTCGGCGGCGAAGCGGCAGACCTTGAGCGAGTCAGGCCGGTGCTGCTGAACCTCGGTCAACGGGTGACTCACATGGGCGGTGTCGGCGCCGGGCAGGTGACCAAGGCCTGCAATCAGATGATCGTTGCCTGCAATGCACTAGTGATTGCTGAAGTGGTGGCACTGGCCGAGCGCTCGGGGGTCGACGCCAGCCTGATCGCCGAGGCGCTGGCGGGAGGGTTCGCCGATTCAAAGCCATTGCAGATCCTCGCCCCGCAAATGGCCGAAAGTCGTTTCGAGCCCGTGAAGTGGCACGTGCGCACGCTGCTCAAAGACCTCGACACAGCGGTGAAATTCTCCCGCGAACAGGGCTCGGCCACGCCGATCAGCGGATTGGCCGCACAACTGATGCGCCTGCATGGGGGCCAGGGCTTTTTGGAAAAGGATCCGTCGACGTTAGTGCAGTTGTACCGCAAGCCAGGCTCAGCGGACTGACACTGCGTGAATGTTTGCGCTGATTGATTTCAGCCAGCACCGCAGGCAGTTCGGCCAGCGGCACCGGACGGCTGAGTAGGTGGCCTTGAACCAGGTCGCAGCCCTGGCGTTCGAGAAAGTCATATTGTTCGAGCGTTTCGACGCCCTCGCTGACGACCTGTAAATGCAGGGTGTGGGCCATGATGATAATGGCGTGGACGATTTCCATGTCCTGGGTAGCCTTGGGGATGTCCTGAATGAACGAGCGGTCGATTTTCAGTGTGTTCAGCGGCAGGCGCTTGAGGTAGGCCAGGGATGAATAGCCGGTGCCGAAGTCGTCGATCGACAGCGAGACTCCGAGAGAGCGGATCTGCTTCAGCAACGCCAGGGTGTTGGCAAGGTTGCCCATCAGCGCGTTTTCGGTGACTTCGAGTTCCAGCCTTTGTGGTGACACCCCGGCGATGCGCAGGGCGTTTTCGATTTCATCGGCCAACTCTTCGCGGGCGAGGTTCAGCGGCGAGCAGTTCACGGCAATCTTGAGTTCTTCGCGCCCCTGGCGGGACAGCTCGCCAAGGTCCTCGCAGGCCTTGTGCAACACCCAGTTGTCCAGTTCATTGATCAGGCCGTTGGCTTCGGCAATGGCAATGAACCGATCCGGTGCCAGCAACCCGTGAACCGGGTGTTGCCAGCGAATCAGCGCTTCGAGTTTGGTGACCTGGCCGCTTTTCAGGTCGTAGATCGGTTGGTAATAAAGGATCAAACCGGCGTCGTTGCGCAGGGCGTACCGCAGTTCTTCTTCGAGTTGCAGCTCCAGCGTGGCACGGGTTTTCATGTGTGGGCTGAAAAAATGCAGCCCGTTGCGCCCGCTGCCCTTGGACTGGTACAGCGCAAGGTCAGCGTTTTTCAGCAGCTCTTCGCAGGTCGTCCCATCTTGCGGAAAAACGCTGATGCCGATGCTGGTGGTCATGACCATGCTGCGCCCGGCCAGCTCGATCGGGTCTTTCATTTTCAGCATGATGCGCTGGGCCATGTTCCGGGCTTCTTCAAGGTCATGCAGGCCGATAAGGATGCAGAACTCGTCTCCCCCAAAGCGCGCCACCACATCGTCGTGGCTGCGTACCGAATCCTTGATGTGGCTGGCCAGGACTTTGAGCAATTCGTCGCCGGCGTCATGGCCCAGGCTGTCGTTGATCCGTTTGAAGTGGTCGATGTCGAGGAACATCACCGCCAGCATCCCATCTTCGTTGGCAGTATCGAGCAGTTTTTCGGCGAAAATCTGGTTGAAACCACGGCGGTTGATCAGGTTGGTCAGCGCGTCGTAGTGCGCCACCTGTTGCAGCGACAGGCGCGCCTGATCCAGTTGGCCGAGCAGGGTGTTGACCCGCTGTAGATCGCATTCCTTGTGTTGCAGCTTCTTGTCGGCCAGTGCCGCGCTGATGCTACTGCCGATGATCAGCAACGTCATCATCGCCACCGTCAATCCCAGTTGCAGGTGGTTGTTGTCGCCGGGCAGCTGCTGGACGCTGTCGATGGGAAGCACCAGGTTGAGCGCCGCCATGCCGGTGAAATGCATGCTGACGATGCCGGCCCCGAGCACCAGGCTGGCGGTGTACTTGAGCAGTTGATGAGCCACGCCGCTGCCTTCGCGCAGGTGACGGGAAATCAACAGGGCGGCCAGGCTGGCGCCAATTGCGATCACGATGGAGAGGGCGAACAGGCCCGGATTGTAATAGGCCGTCGCATTCGAACGCATGGCGGCCATGCCCACGTAGTGCATGGTCGCGATGCCCAGGCCGATCCACACCGCGGCCCGCAGGGTTAGCCTGAAACTCGGATGAGGATGGCTGAGGGTGTGCATCGCCAGCCACGAGGCCGTCAACGCGAACAACAGTGAAATCAGGGTGATGGGCAACTGGTAGTGGATTTCGATCGGCGCCTGGAACGCCAGCATGCTGATGAAATGCATGGCCCAGATACCGCCCGCCAGACACCCGGCACCAACCCAGCGCCAGAGGCGTTGGGACGCGGCCTTTTCGGCATGGCCGACCCGTTCGGTGATGTCCAGTGTGGCGAAGCCGGTCGCACAGGCGACCACATAAGCCAGCAATACCAGGAAGGGGTTATGGGCGCAATTGAGTATGACCTGGCCGGTCTCTGGCAGTTGGGTCGTGAAATATAAAGCAGGCCACTCCATCGGACGCCCCGTATTTATCCAGCCGACACCATGAACCCTGGCGAATGTGTTGGAGTATAGAGGTCATCCAAAGAGTGCAAACGGTAGTGGCATATTGCTGTCGAACATTTTGCAATTACTGCCGCCAGTCATCAGGCGATCTGCTCATAAGGGAACTCGAATTCCGGTTGCAGGGCCGGCAATCCGAACGCTGCCCGTGCCGCATCGCAATCCACATTTGCCTCGCCGTTGGCCCAGGAGGCGTCGAACTCCCGGCAGGTGCTGGAACGCTGGTCGTAAATCGAGCATTGCACGGTGCTGCCGACTTCGCCGACCAGCCCGACGCAGCGAGTGGGTTTGCAGTCAGTGCCCAGCATGGCCACCCGGCTGGGGCTGATGGGCGCAACAAGCTCGTCAGGCACCGTTCCCCCGGCCGAGGTGCATTCACCCCAGAAAAAAGACACGCGAAAATGAGAACAGCAGGCACCGCAATTCAGACACGGACTGGCTTCGGACATGGGCGATAATCAAAGGAGGGATGGGGGACACGGTGGGGTGGACAAGGCCGCTATTCTAGGCTTCGCGTTGAACTTGGGAAGGGGGCGCAAAAGTATTTTTTCATGTGACCAATGGCGAGAAATACCTGCCTTGCAAAATCCCTTGTGGGAGCGAGCCTGCTCGCGAAAGCGGCGGATCAGTCACCCTCTGTATTGAATGTGCTGGCCTCTTCGCTAGCAGGCTAGCTCCCACAGGTTTGGGTTTGGTGTCATGGGCTGATATCAGCATTACGAATAATTACAGACAGCTCCGGCGGGCCTGTCTAGATTGGAGGTTCCGGGGACAGCGAAGCCCCAATAACAATAAAAGAGACGGACCCCATGCAGAACTCGACCCAAGCGGCGAATGCCTGGCGCATTCTGTTCCTGCTGTTCCTGGCCAATCTGTTCAACTTCTTCGATCGCACCATTCCAGCCATCATCATCGAACCGATCCGCATGGAATGGCACCTCAGCGACTTTCAGCTGGGGATCATCGGGACTGCATTCACCATCGTTTACGCCATTGCCGGCCTTCCCTTGGGGCGCATGGCCGATACCGGTTCGCGCAGCAAACTGATGGGTTGGGGCCTGGCGGCGTGGAGCGGCCTGACGGCGGTTAATGGGCTGGTAGGCAATTTCTGGGCGTTCCTGATCGTGCGCATGGGCGTCGGCATCGGCGAAGCCAGTTATGCGCCGGCCGCCAACTCGCTGATCGGCGACCTGTTCCCCGCTCACCGTCGCGCGCGGGCCATGGGCATTTTCATGCTTGGCCTGCCACTGGGCCTGCTGCTGGCCTTCTTCACCATTGGCGCAATGGTCAAAGCGTTCGATAGCTGGCGTGCTCCGTTCTTCATCGCCGCGGTGCCTGGGCTGATCCTCGCGATCTTCATGTTCTTCATCAAAGAGCCGAAGCGCGGCGCGGCGGAAACCGTGCAGGTCTCGCAAGAGAAAGTCGACAAGCCGATCCGGCGAATACTGGCGGTACCGACCTTTCTTTGGCTGGTCATGGCCGGGTTGTGCTTCAACTTCGCTACTTATGCCTGCAACTCGTTTCTAGTGCCGATGTTGCAGCGTTACTTCCTGATGCCGTTGCAGGAAGCGGCGGTGGCGACCGGGGTGATCGTCGGTGTGACCGGATTGTTCGGGTTGACGCTCGGTGGCTGGGTCGCCGACAAGATCCACCAGCGAGTGGCCAATGGGCGGCTGCTGTTTGCTGCGTTCAGCCTGATCATCTCGACGGTGTGTACCGCGTGGGCGCTGCATGCCGGGCGGATCGAGATCGGGGTGTTCGTGGCGGTGTTCAGTGTGGGTTGGCTGTTCGCTTACAACTTCTATACCTGCGTTTACACGGCGATTCAGGACGTGGTCGAACCGCGCTTGCGGGCCACGGCGATGGCGCTGTTCTTCGCCGGGTTGTACTTGCTGGGCGGTGGTTTGGGGCCGGTAGTGGTGGGCGGGTTGTCCGACCACTTCGCGCACACGGCGATGGCCGCGGCAGGCGCCGAGCAGATGACCGAGGCGTTCAAGGCGGTCGGCTTGCATGACGCGATGTACCTGATCCCGGTGGCGCTGTTTTTCACCATGGTGTTTTTGTTTCTGGCTTCGCGGTGTTTTGTTCGGGATGCAAAGCGGATGAAGGAAGGGTTGGTGGCAGTGGGTGAACCTTATGTTGCAGTGGCGACTGCATAATCGCTATCGCCAGCAGGCTGGCTCCCACATTGGATCTACAGCGTTAACAAATCCCCTGTGGGAGGTAGCCTGCTAGCGATGCGGCCATCAGCATCACTGCATCAAATTTCAGGTAATAAAAAAGGTCCGCATCGCTGCGGGCCTTTTTTAAGCAGTGCGGAGCGGGGGAATTAACCCGCCACCAACACCCGAATCGCTTCCAGCCGCAACGCAGCCTTGTCGAGCATGGCCAAACCTTGCTCGCGCTGTTTGCGCAGGGCAACCAGTTCGCTGTCGCGCACGGTCGGGTTGACCGCTTGCAGTGCGGTCAGGCGCGCCAGTTCTTCGTCGGTGTCGGCCGCCAGACGACGTTGCGCTTCGGCAACCCGTTCGGCGTGACGCGGGAAGATCTTCTCCTCGCCGGCGTTGATCCGTGGCGTCAGCTGATCGCGCTGAGCCTGGATGAACTTGTTGGCGCTGGCGCGGGGCACGCTTTCCAATTGATCGTTCAGAGTTTCGAACGACACCCGTGCCGACAGGTCGTTGCCATTGGCATCGAGCAGGCAGCGCAGGGCGGCCGGCGGCAGGTAACGGCCCAATTGCAGCGAGCGCGGGGCAACTACTTCGCTGACGTAGAGCAGTTCGAGCAACACGGTGCCCGGTTTCAGCGCCTTGTTCTTGATCAGCGCCACGGCGGTGTTGCCCATGGAACCGGACAAGACCAGGTCCATGCCGCCCTGAACCATCGGGTGCTCCCAGGTAATGAACTGCATGTCTTCGCGAGACAGCGCCTGGTTACGGTCGTAAGTGATGGTCACGCCTTCGTCGTCGCCCAGCGGGAAGCTGGCGTCGAGCATTTTTTCGCTCGGCTTGAGGATCAGGGCGTTTTCCGAATGGTCTTCGCTGTCGATGCCAAAGGCGTCGAACAGAGTTTCCATGTAGATCGGCAGGGCGAACTGGTCGTCTTGCTCAAGGATGTCCTCGACCAGCGCATCACCTTCGCCCGCGCCGCCGGAATTGAGCTCCAGCAAGCGGTCACGGCCGGTGTGCAGCTCGGCTTCCAGGCGCTCGCGCTCGGCGCGGGCTTCGTCGATCAGCGCTTGCCACTCGCCGTCGTCGGCATTTTCCAGCAGCGGCAGCAGGCGCGGGCCGAACTGATGCTGTAGGGCGTTGCCGGTCGGGCAGGTGTTGAGGAACGCGTTCAGCGCTTCGTTGTACCACTGGAACAGACGTTCTTGCGGGCTGGTTTCCAGGTATGGCACGTGCAGTTCGATGATGTGCTTCTGGCCGATCCGGTCCAGACGACCGATACGCTGCTCCAGCAGGTCCGGGTGCGACGGCAGATCGAACAGCACCAAGTGGTGCGAGAACTGGAAGTTGCGACCTTCACTGCCGATTTCCGAGCAGATCAGCACTTGCGCGCCAAATTCTTCGTCGGCGAAGTAGGCAGCGGCGCGGTCACGCTCAAGGATGTTCATGCCCTCGTGGAAGACCGTGGCCGGAATACCGGAACGCACGCGCAGGGCGTCTTCCAGGTCCATGGCGGTTTCGGCGTGGGCGCAGATCACCAGCACTTTGGTGCGTTTGAGCATCTTCAGCTGATCGATCAGCCATTCGACGCGCGGGTCGAATTTCCACCAGCGTTCTTCTTCGTTGGCGTCCGGTTGGGCCTGAAAGCTGACTTCCGGGTACAGCTCGGCGTGATCGCCCAGCGGCAGTTCGAGGTATTCGTCCGGGCATGGCAGCGGGTACGGAT
This sequence comes from Pseudomonas sp. LBUM1663, assembly GCF_059695905.1. Classification (NCBI taxonomy): domain Bacteria; kingdom Pseudomonadati; phylum Pseudomonadota; class Gammaproteobacteria; order Pseudomonadales; family Pseudomonadaceae; genus Pseudomonas; species Pseudomonas sp. LBUM1663. Next base: position 1,412,463 of record NZ_CP166792.1, read on the forward strand.
GCAGTTTGCGCTCCGGGAAACCCTGTACGGCGGCGCGGGTGTTGCGGAACAGCACGCGGCCGGTGCCGTGGCGGTCGAGCAGTTCGCGGACCAGGCGGGCGCTGGCTTCGATGTCGCCATCATTGACGGCAGCCAGCAGCGCTTCGCCTTCGTTGCCGAGGAAACCGTGAATGGTCTTGTGTGCTTCCGGCGACAGGCGCCCTTTGTCCAGCAGCTCCTGAACGGCTTCGGCCACCGGGCGATAGTTTTCGCTCTCGGCGCGGAAGGCGTGCAGGTCATGGAAACGGTTCGGGTCGAGCAGGCGCAGACGCGCAAAGTGGCTGTCCTGGCCGAGTTGTTCCGGGGTCGCAGTCAGCAGCAAAACGCCGGGAATGACTTCGGCCAGTTGCTCAACCAGCGAGTATTCCGGGCTGGCCTTGTCTTCGTGCCACACCAGGTGGTGCGCTTCGTCGACGACCATCATGTCCCAGCCGGCCGCAAACAGCGCGTCCTGGGCTTTCTCGTCTTCCACCAGCCACTCGAGTGCAACCAGCGCGAGCTGGGTGTCTTCGAACGGGTTGGCGGCATCGCTTTCGATGAAGCGTTCTTCGTCGAACAGCGCGACTTGCAGGTTGAAGCGGCGGCGCATCTCGACCAGCCACTGGTGCTGCAGGTTCTCCGGCACCAGGATCAGCACGCGGTTGGCGCGGCCCGAGAGCAGTTGGCGATGGATGATCAGGCCGGCTTCGATGGTTTTACCCAGGCCCACTTCGTCTGCCAGCAGAACCCGCGGCGCAATGCGGTCGGCGACTTCACGGGCGATGTGCAACTGGTGCGCGATCGGTTGCGCACGCACGCCACCGAGGCCCCAAAGCGCGGACTGCAACTGGCGGCTGGTGTGTTCCAGGGTGTTGTAGCGCAGGGAGAACCAGGCCAGCGGGTCGATCTGCCCGGCGAACAAACGGTCGCTGGCCAGACGGAACTGAATGAAGTTCGACAGCTGGGTTTCCGGCAGGGTGACCACTTCGTTCTGCGCGTTGAGGCCGTGGTAGACCAGCAGGCCATCGACGTCGTCGACTTCCTGGACGGTCAGTTTCCAGCCTTCGAAGTGAGTGATGGAGTCGCCCGGCGAAAATCGCACGCGGGTGAGGGGCGCATTCCGTAGCGCGTACTGGCGAGTCTCGCCAGTGGCCGGATAGAGCACGGTCAACAAGCGGCCGTCCTGTGCCAGAACGGTGCCTAAACCCAGCTCGGCTTCGCTGTCACTGATCCAGCGTTGCCCCGGTTGATACTGCTGCGCCATGCTGCCTGACTCCCACCTTGAAAAAGCGGGCTATCTTAACGGAATGAGGGCTTCAGGGCCAAAGGACTCTCATAAAAACTCGCACTCTTACGTTAGCCCAGGGACGCGATGCTTGCAGGTCGGGGCACCAATTGGTGCCAAACTGGTCACAGTTTGCGACCGATGGCTCAAGTCGCCATCCCCGCAGCCGACAGCCTGCTGACAGGAGACTAAATAATTATGCTGCCACCGATGCTCCCCTTGAGTGCCGTGCCGATCACGTCACAGCAGGACCCGATCCGCCAGCGCCCGGATATTCCGCCTGTTGTGCCGGTGCAGGAAAGCTCCAACGAAAGCACCATCGACCTGCAGCAGCGCGATCCCGAAGAAGCGGCTTTTCAGCTGCGCGAGGAACAGCGGCGCAAGCAGGAGCGGGAACGGCGTCGACGCGAGGCCGATGAGGATCCGGAGGAACATCTGGCGATTCCCGGTGATGAGCTCAATGCCGACAATACCGTGCCGGTGGCGCCGTTGATGGAAGATCAGCCGCGCCAGGGGTTGTGGGTCGATATCCAGATTTGAGGTTGTGGCTGGTCAGCGCTGCCGTGAGACCGCATTATTGTGACAACCCTGCCAAGTGATGTACCGAACACCATGAGCCAAGACGACAAGCTGATTGATCTCAACTCCGAACGCGCCAAGCGGGTTCATGACCTTAATGAAAAGCGTCTGAATGAAGTGCGGCAGGCGTTCGAGCAGGCGATGCCGCTGGGTAAAGCCAAGAAGAAGCCGAAGAACAAACCGAAAAAGCGTTGAAACACCCTGCATCGGTTGATGCAGGTCAGTTATTTCCCCTCCTTTACGCCCTGTCTTGGGCGACATTGATCCCGGTCAATTTTCTCTTCTGCCTGATTGGTTAACTTAGCCCTATCGCAACAGGGCAAGTGCAGGAGAGCCGTCATGTTTTTCGACAACGTGGTGATCGCCGGGGTGCTGACAGTCGGCCTCATGGTTCTGTTTTTCGCAGGGTTCGGATTTTTTATCTGGAAGGATTCGCATAAGCGTAAACCGTAGTTCTTTCTGGATGTAATGAGCACGCAAGGCATTTTGGGCAACTTCGGTTGCCCTTTTTTTTGCCCACGAAAATCTGACTGACAATAAGGAACCCTGTGGGAGTGGGCTTGCTCGCGAAGGCGGCCTGATAGCCGACCTATCTTTCTCTGGTGTACATATCCATTCCCGCGGTAACGGCCGCTTATGGTTTCGCCCTTACGGCGACTCACTATTTTTTTCAAACGCCAAAAAAAAGTAAGCAAAAAAAGGCTCGCCCCGAACGTCCGGCCCCTCGCCTGGGCTCGGCGTTCCTTCGCTCCGGCATTCATCTGGGGGCATCGCCTCCGGTCGGCTTCGCTTCGACCTCCTCTCGATGTGTGCGGCTTCGCCGCACGGCGCTACGCGCCCACCCCCCAGATGAATGCCTCCACTCAGCCTCCCGAAGGGGCGGGCAGATCAAGATCAAGAGCTGCAGGCGAGCTAACGCTCGGCCTGTTGAGTGGTGAGAAGCGAACGGTGCACGCCGATCCCCTGTGGGGGCGAGCCTGCTCGTGATGGCGGCCTGACAGCCGACCAGTTTCTTGCAGATGTGCCCAGTTCCCCTGTGGGAGCGGGCTTGCCCGCGAAGGCTTCCTCATGGGCAACCAACTCTTTTGACAACTACGAAGGCCGAATTTCAGGCAATAAAAAGGCGCGAACCTCACGGAACGCGCCTCTTTTGTCGCAGCGATGTATCAGCTGCCCAGTGCCTTCGACGCCAGCCAGAACAGGCCGGCCGACAGGGCCACTGTCGCGGGCAGGGTCAGGACCCAGGCCAGCAGGATGGTTCTCACTGTGCCGCCTTGCAGGCCACTTTTGTTGGCGACCATGGTGCCGGCAACGCCTGAGGACAGGACGTGGGTGGTGGAGACCGGCAGGCTGAAGATGTTGGCCATGCCGATCAAGCTCGCGGTAGTGATCTGTGCCGACATGCCTTGGGAGTAAGTCATGCCCTGCTTGCCGATCTTCTCGCCGATGGTCAGCACCACGCGTTTCCAGCCGACCATGGTACCCAGGCCGAGGGCCAGGGCGACCGCCAGAATCACCCAGAACGGGGCGTATTCGGTGGTGGTGGTCAGGTCTTTGCGCAGTTTGTCCAGGTCAGCCTTTTCACGGGCAGCGAGGCCAGGCAGCTTGCCGACTTTCTTCGCCGTGTCATCCAGGCAGAGCAGATAACGACGCACTTCGATACGGCTTTCCGGCGACAGCGAGTGGTAATCCGCCACACCTTTAAGGGTGCCGAGGAGGGCGGTGATGGTCGGTTCGGTCTGTTGCGGGTTGCAACGGAATTTCTCTGGCAGATCGCCTTCTACGCTTTTGCCCAGGGCCAGGTACTCGCCCAGGGTGTCGGCGTTGCGCTTGTAGAACTGGCTCAGGTGCAAGGTCGCATCGCGGGTCCGTTCGATCTGGTAGGTCGTGCTGCCCAGGTCGAGAACGAACTGCGCCGGCACGATACCGATCAGCACCAGCATGATCAGGCCGATACCTTTCTGACCATCGTTGGAACCGTGCACGAAGCTCACGGCCATGGCCGAGATCACCAGCACCAGGCGGTTCCAGAACGGCGGGTGTTTCTTGTCGTCGATCTTACGGCGCTGTTCCGGTGTCTTGTGCATCTTCGACAGGGGACGCCACCATTTAAGGCCGATCAATATGAGAGCTGCGACCAGGAAACCCGCCATCGGCGAGAACACCAGGGACGCACCGATATCGATCGCTTTCTGCCAGTTCACGCCATCGGCCAACGGAATGTCGTTGATCAACGCGTTGGCCAGGCCGACACCGAGGATCGAACCGATCAGCGTGTGGGAACTGGAGGCCGGGATACCGAAGTACCAGGTGCCCAGGTTCCAGGTGATGGCGGCGGCGAGCAGCGAGAACACCATGGCCAGCCCGTGACCGGTGTTCACATTGATCAGCAGCTCCACCGGCAGCAGGTGGACGATGGCATACGCCACACCGACACCGCCCAGCAGTACGCCGAGAAAGTTGAACACACCGGAAAAGAACACCGCCAGATGAGGCGGCATGGCTTTGGTGTAGATAACGGTGGCCACCGCGTTAGCGGTGTCATGAAAGCCGTTGATGAACTCGAAGGCGAGGACAAAGGCCAGGGCGAGCAAGAGGCTCACAAGCACCCAAGCATCCAGTCCGCTGAATAAATCGATCATGAAGGTTTTCTGACCCGGTCATAAGGGGGCGCGATTATGCCAGAAAAGACTGCTAATCGATGCACTAGGTGCTCATCGGTAACATTCTTCAACGAATTAGTTTGTGACGATAGCCTATCCCCGAGGTTTTTACCGGGTTTTGCAAGTCATTGAATTCAGATGAAAAGGCCGCAGCCACAAGGGTTTCTCTCGTGAGGCCGAGAGGCTTGAACACTTGTGTGAAATATCTGAGAGGAGGGTCAGGCAAGTGCCATTTGCCTCATCCGCAAGGTGAGGTGGCCGCTGCCCGCTTGTAGCGGGCGCGAAAGGCATCATCAGAACACCCCGCTTTTAACGGGTGCCGATGCAGACCCTGAAAGGATTCAGGCCGAGGTAATCAGGGTTCTTCGGCTTTGAGTTCCTTTTCCATCTTCTGCAATTCCTGGGTGAATGCCTGATCTTGAACGGTGGCGCGTTTACGCCAGGGTTTGCGTTCGGGTTCGGGCTGAGCGGCGTAGGTGGTGACTTCCCCGCCGTAAACTTCCTTGTAACGTTGTTCCTGGCGCTCAAGTTCCGCGCGCAGTTCGTCTTTCGTCACAGTGCTACCTGTATGAGTTGAGATAAATTCTGGTGAAACGCGCTGCATCGAATCTATTGACCACACTCGTCGAAAGGCCAATGCCCGATAAAGGCATCGTTTTTTTACGGCGTGCGAACAATACTTCCATGTTGCAGGCGGCCACGGCACCAGATAAAAACAGCTGACGTAGCATCAGTTACCTGTTTCAGCGAGCGCGTTGGCGGAACATATGAAATGAGCGTCAAGCGCTTGCCGTAGGCAGCGACGATAGAAAACCGGGCTGCCGGGTAGCGGAACCGGCACGTAAAAACCGCTTCGCCACTGAGGTGCATTATAGCGGTCGATCCGAAGAACACTATCTCTTGAGAGTTAAAAGTAGTTCTACCTGTGTGATTGTTTTGTTACTCACAACTTTCAGCGGTAACTAGGGTGTGGATGATGTCACATTGCGACGATGTCTTTCTGACGCCATAAAGTCGAACAAGTTAACCCCACTACATCAGCCCTTAATCAGCGAAGAATAAAAGCATGTAGCGGACACTGCGCAACTCAGCGCGGGGAAGGTGGCCATCGCCTGTAAGGCCGATTGCGATTATCGGTCGATGGTTCGATAATCGCCCAATCTTGCGGCCTGTGGCTTGTGTGCAGGACCCGAAGCCGCATGTAATAGCCGCTGATCCGTGTAGGAAAAGGACCTGATATGAACGATCAAATGCGCAATTCCTTTGCTTCAGTGGCGCCGCCGATCGTGGCCTCACCCGCCAAACGAATCCAGGCCCTGACCGGCGACCCGGATTTCATGACGTCGCTGGCCCGGGGATTGGCGGTGGTTCAAGCATTCCAGGAGCGCAAACGGCACCTGACCATTGCCCAGATCAGCCACCGCACGGAAATTCCCCGTGCCGCTGTGCGACGTTGCCTGCACACCCTGATCAAGCTCGGCTACGCCACCACCGACGGTCGCACCTATTCGCTGCTGCCCAAAGTGCTGACACTCGGCCATGCCTACTTGTCCTCGACGCCTTTGGCGGTGTCCGCCCAGCCGTATCTGGACCGCATGAGCGAGCAACTTCACGAGGCCTGCAACATGGCCACGCTGGAGGGCGACGACATTTTGTACATCGCTCGCTCGGCGACCACACAACGCCTGATTTCCGTCGACCTGTCGGTGGGTGGGCGGTTGCCGGCGTATTGCACGTCCATGGGCCGGATTCTTCTTGCGGCACTGGACGACACGTCGCTGCGCGAATACCTCGACCATGCGGAGTTCCAGGCCAAGACCAGCCGAACCTTGCACACCCCCGAGGCGTTGTTCGAATGCCTGCAGGAAGTGCGGCAACAAGGCTGGTGCATCGTCGATCAGGAACTGGAACAGGGTCTGCGTTCAATTGCCGTTCCGGTGTACGACGCTTCGGGCCAGGTAGTGGCCGCGCTCAACGTCAGTACCCACGCCGGGCGGGTCAGCCGCAACGAGCTGGAGCAGCGTTTCTTACCAGGCTTGTTAAGTGCCAGTCGTGACCTCAGCGCCCAGTTGTTTGCCTAAGCTGTTCGATAAACGCACAGAGTCGCGTTTATCGAATTGACGCTGTTTCCCCAAGATCACTAATGTCGCGGCAGCGCCAGCCTTGGCTGGCACCTGTCCGACTGCGTTCTTGCGTGGAATAAAAATAATGAACCAGCCTCAGTCTGCTGTAGGGAACTGCCTCGATGTGCAGTCCTTCATCAATGCTCAACCCATTTCGCGCTACCAGTGGCGAGTGGTGATCCTGTGTTTCCTGATTGTCTTCCTTGATGGCCTCGACACTGCGGCCATGGGCTTTATCGCGCCGGCCCTGTCCCAGGACTGGGGCATTGATCGCGCCAGCCTCGGCCCGGTAATGAGTGCCGCGTTGATCGGCATGGTCTTCGGCGCACTGGGCTCCGGTCCCTTGGCTGACCGCTTTGGGCGAAAAGTCGTACTGGTTGGCGCGGTATTGTTGTTCGGCGCTTTCAGCCTGGCCTCGGCGTACAGCACCAACGTCGATCAACTGCTGGTGCTGCGCTTCCTCACCGGCCTGGGCCTTGGCGCCGGGATGCCGAACGCCACCACGCTGTTGTCGGAATACACCCCGGAGCGCAAAAAATCCCTGCTGGTGACCAGCATGTTCTGCGGCTTCAACCTCGGCATGGCCGGTGGCGGGTTTATCTCGGCCAAGCTGATTCCGGCCTTCGGCTGGCACAGTCTGCTGCTGATCGGCGGGATTCTGCCGTTGATCCTCGCCGTCGTCTTGCTGTTCTGGCTGCCGGAATCGGCGCGTTATCTGGTCGTGCGCAACCGTGGCACCGACAAAGTGCGCAAGGCCCTCGCACCGATCGATCCGACCGTCGTCGCTCAGGCGTCGAGTTTCAGCGTGCCGGAACAGAAAACCGTCAAGGCGCGCAACGTGTTCGCGGTGATCTTCTCTGGCACCTACAGCACCGGCACCTTGCTGCTGTGGCTGACCTACTTCATGGGGCTGGTGATTGTTTACCTGCTGACCAGTTGGCTGCCGACGCTGATGCGTGACAGTGGCGCGAGCATGGAACAAGCCGCGTTCATTGGCGCGCTGTTCCAGTTTGGCGGGGTGCTGAGCGCCGTGGGCGTGGGCTGGGCGATGGACCGGTTCAATCCGCACAAGGTCATCGGCGTTTTCTACCTGCTGGCCGGGGTGTTTGCCTACGCGGTAGGGCAGAGCCTGGGCAATATCACGATTCTGGCGACATTGGTGCTGGTGGCCGGGATGTGCGTCAACGGTGCGCAATCGGCGATGCCGTCGCTGGCGGCGCGTTTTTATCCGACCCAAGGGCGCGCGACCGGGGTGTCGTGGATGCTGGGGATTGGCCGTTTCGGCGCGATTCTCGGGGCGTGGATGGGCGCTACGTTGCTGGGGTTGGGCTGGAATTTTGAACAGGTGCTGACGGCGCTGGTGATTCCGGCGGCGGTGGCGACCCTGGCGGTGGTGATCAAGGGCATGGTCAGTCATGCGGATGCGACCTGACAGCCTGATCCAGATACTTTGGCGCGTTTGAGGGCCTCTTCGTCGGATTGCCGCCCAGACCAAGCCCGCTCCCACAAGGATTGCGCATCAACCTGTGGGAGCGGGCTTGCCCGCGATGCTTTTGGGATCGGTAGCGAGACAACAATCTGTTCGATAAACGAACACTCAGTCGATTATCGGATTGTTTGGCGTTTTGCACAGGCTTAACCTGCAGTCATTCCGGCGCTGCGCATCGCGCCTTTTTCTACCACTGTCGGTTCATAACAAACGGGAGCCTGCCCCATGGCTGAAATCCTTTCGCTGCACGACGCGGTGAAGCAATTCGTCAACGACGGCGATACCGTCGCGCTCGAAGGCTTCACCCACCTGATCCCTACGGCGGCGGGTCACGAAATCATTCGCCAGGGCAAGAAGGATCTGACGCTGGTGCGGATGACGCCTGACCTGATCTACGACCAGTTGATCGGCGCCGGTTGTGCTCGCAAGCTGATTTTCTCCTGGGGCGGCAACCCGGGTGTCGGTTCGCTGCACCGTCTGCGTGACGCGGTCGAGAAGCAGTGGCCGCACGCGCTGGAAATCGAAGAACACAGCCACGCCGACCTGGCCAATGCCTACGTCGCCGGCGCCTCCGGCCTACCGTTCGCGGTACTGCGTGCCTACGCCGGTTCCGACTTGCCGAAGGTCAACCCGCTGATCAAAACCGTCACCTGTCCGTTCACCAGCGAAGTATTGGCCGCCGTGCCTTCGGTACGCCCGGACATCACCGTGATTCACGCGCAGAAAGCCGACCGAAAAGGCAACGTGCTGCTGTGGGGCATTCTCGGCGTGCAGAAAGAAGCCGCGCTGGCCGCCAAGCGTTGCATCGTCACCGTCGAGGAAATCGTCGACGACCTCAATGCTCCAATGAATTCCTGCGTGCTGCCGACCTGGGCCTTGAGTGCGGTTTGCCACGTCCCTGGCGGCGCGCATCCGTCCTACGCCCACGGTTACAACGAGCGCGACAACCGCTTCTACCAGGCTTGGGACCCAATTGCCCGCGACCGTGAAACCTTCACCGCGTGGATCAACGAATACATCCACGGCTGCGCTGATTTCAGCGAGTTCCAGGCCAAGCTGGCCGCTGCTTCGGAGGCCAAGTAATGACTTACACCACCAATGAAATGATGACCGTCGCCGCTGCCCGCCGCCTGAAGAATGGTTCGGTATGCTTCGTCGGCATCGGCCTGCCGTCGAAAGCCGCCAACCTGGCGCGTCTGACGTCTTCGCCGGATGTGGTCCTGATCTACGAATCAGGTCCGATCGGTGCCAAGCCAAGCGTACTGCCGCTGTCGATCGGTGACGGCGAACTGGCGGAAACCGCCGACACCGTCGTCCCGACCGGTGAGATCTTTCGCTACTGGTTGCAGGGCGGACGTATCGACGTCGGTTTTCTCGGCGCCGCGCAGGTCGACCGCTTCGGCAATATCAACACCACCGTGGTGGGCGACTATCACCAGCCGAAAGTGCGCCTGCCGGGTGCCGGTGGCGCGCCGGAGATTGCCGGTTCGGCCAAAAGCGTGCTGATCATCCTCAAGCAGTCGGCGCGTTCGTTTGTCGACAAACTCGACTTCATCACCTCGGTCGGCCACGGCGAGGGCGGTGATTCGCGCAAGCGTCTCGGCCTGCCGGGTGCCGGTCCGGTCGGCATCATCACCGACCTGTGCATCATGGAACCGGAAGCGGACACCCATGAATTCGTGGTCACCGCGCTGCATCCGGGCGTAACTCGCGAGCAAGTGATTGCCGCCACCGGTTGGGCGATTCGCTTTGCCGAGACGGTTGAACACACCGCCGAGCCCACCGACGTCGAGCTGAAGGCGCTCAGGGACCTGGAAGCCCGCACCGCCGCCGCCCACGGCCAGGCACCGGGAGAAGCGTGATGCGCGACGTTTATATCTGCGACGCGATTCGCACCCCCATCGGCCGTTTCGGCGGTGGTTTGTCAGCCGTTCGCGCCGACGACCTCGCCGCCGTGCCGATCAAGGCGCTGATGGAGCGCAACCCGTCGGTGGACTGGAACGCAGTGGACGAGGTGTTTCTCGGCTGCGCCAACCAGGCCGGCGAAGACAACCGCAACGTCGCCCGTATGGCGCTGTTGCTGGCGGGCCTGCCGGAAAGCATTCCCGGCGTTACCCTCAATCGCCTCTGCGCGTCGGGCATGGACGCCATCGGCACCGCGTTCCGCGCTATCGCGAGCGGTGAAATGGAGCTGACGATTGCCGGCGGTGTCGAGTCGATGTCCCGCGCGCCGTTCGTGATGGGTAAGGCCGATGCGGCGTTCTCGCGCAACATGAAACTGGAAGACACCACCATCGGCTGGCGTTTCATCAACCCGTTGATGAAAGCGCAATACGGCGTCGATGCGATGCCGCAGACCGCCGACAACGTCGCCGACGATTACGCTGTGTCCCGCGAGGATCAGGACGCTTTCGCCCTACGCAGCCAGCAGCGGACAGCCGCCGCGCAGGCTGCAGGATTTTTCGCTGAAGAAATCGTTGAAGTGCGGATTGCCCACAAGAAAGGGGAAACCGTCGTCAGCCAGGATGAGCATCCACGTGCCGACACCACGCTGGAAACCCTGGCGAAACTGAAGCCGGTCAACGGTCCCGATAAAACGGTCACTGCCGGTAACGCATCGGGTGTGAACGATGGTGCCGCGGCGTTGATCCTGGCCTCGGCCGAAGCAGTGAAGAGACACGGTCTGACTGCCCGCGCCAAAGTGCTGGGCATGGCAAGTGCCGGTGTAGCGCCTCGGGTCATGGGCATTGGCCCGGTCCCGGCGGTGCGCAAACTGACCGAACGCCTCGGTCTGGCCGTCAGCGATTTCGACGTGATCGAACTCAACGAAGCGTTCGCCAGCCAAGGCCTGGCGGTGCTGCGTGAATTGGGGCTGGCGGATGACGCGGCGCAGGTCAACCCGAACGGTGGCGCCATTGCCTTGGGCCATCCGTTGGGCATGAGCGGCGCGCGCCTGGTCCTGACCGCGTTGCATCAGCTTGAAAAAACGGGTGGCAAGAAAGGCCTGGCGACCATGTGCGTCGGCGTCGGCCAGGGCTTGGCCTTGGCCATCGAACGCGTCTGACGCCCGGCAGACTAATAAGAACAGAGGAAAGCGAAATGACTGACAAGCCTGGTTACCGTCGCCCGCAGGAAGGCACCCAGCCGGACTATCTGCACCCGACTTATCAATCCACCAACCGTCGCGCGCCGTCCAAGCCGTTGGTGTTTTTGCCGCATTCGTTGTCGGAAATTACCGGCCCGACCATCGGCGCCTCGCGTGTTAGCGAGAAGGACAACGACCTGACCGCTCAGCATCAGGGTGAACCGTTGGGCGAGCGCATCATCATCCACGGCCGCGTGCTGGATGAAGACGGCTTGCCGGTGCCGGGGATTCTGGTGGAGATCTGGCAGGCCAACGCCGCCGGTCGCTACAACCATGCCCGCGACCTGCACGACGCGCCGCTTGACCCGAACTTCACCGGCACCGGCCGCACCGTAACCGACGCCGATGGCTGGTATCAGTTCCAGACCATCAAGCCCGGCGCCTATCCGTGGGGCAACCACCACAATGCGTGGCGCCCGGCGCACATTCATTTCTCGCTGTTCGGGCCGAGCATCCTGACGCGGCTGGTCACGCAGATGTATTTCCCGGGCGATCCGTTGCTGGCGTATGACCCGATCTACAACTGCGTACCGGATACCCGCGCCAAGGAGCGTTTGATCGCCACGTTTGATCTGGAAAAAACCATCCCTTCCTATGCCCTCGGTTATCGCTGGGACATCGTCTTGCGCGGCCGCGAAGCCACGCCGATGGAGAAATAAGATGACGCTGAACGCGACCACGTCCCACACCGTCGGGCCGTATTACCACATCGGCCTGACCTGGCTGAACCGCGAAGACTTGACCGTCGAACACACCCTCGGCGAGCGCGTGGTGATCACCGGGCAAGTCGTCGATGGCAACGGCGATTTCGTTAACGACGCGATGCTGGAAGTCTGGCAGGCCAATGCCGCCGGCAAGTACGACCACCCCGAAGACGAACAGAACAAACCACTGGACCCGAACTTCGAAGGCTTCGGCCGGGTGCCGGTGGATGCGGAAGGGCGCTTTCGTTTCACCACGATCAAACCCGGAACGGTGGAAGGCCTGAAGGGCTCGACCCAGGCGCCACACCTGGTGGTGCTGGTGTTTGCTCGCGGGTTGGTGAAGCACTTGCTGACGCGGATTTACTTTGAGGGTGATGCGGCCAATGTGTCGGATCCGTTGCTGGAGTGTGTACCGGCCGAGCGTCGCAGTACGTTGCTGGCGAAGCAGGATGCGTCCGGCGTTTACCAGTGGAATGTGATCCTGCAAGGCACTGATGCCGAGACGGTGTTCTTCGACTACTGATCGAACACTGTCCCCCTGTGGGAGCGAGCCTGCTCGCGAAGAGGGCATTACATTCAACATCAATGTTGACTGTTACTCCGCTTTCGCGAGCAGGCTCGCTCCCACAAGGGGATTTATGTGACTGATCTATCTGGGGAACAGGACTGTTGCGAAGTGTGTCTAGACTCTCACTGTCCCCATTGAGTGAAAAACAATGACAACGACCAGCGCTTCAACAGAACACTACACCGGCGAAGAGCGCAGCAAGCGCATCTTCGCCATTGTCGGCGCCTCGTCCGGCAACCTCGTCGAATGGTTCGACTTCTACGTCTATGCCTTTTGTGCGATCTACTTCGCACCGGCCTTTTTCCCATCCGATAACCCCACCGTGCAGCTGGTCAACACCGCGGGCGTGTTCGCGGCCGGGTTCCTGATGCGACCGATTGGCGGCTGGATTTTTGGTCGAGTCGCGGACAAGCACGGGCGCAAGAATTCGATGCTGATTTCGATTCTGATGATGTGCTTCGGTTCGTTGCTCATCGCCTGCCTGCCGACCTACAAGGACATCGGCGTCTGGGCGCCGATCATGCTGCTGTTCGCCCGCTTGCTGCAGGGCCTGTCGGTGGGTGGGGAGTACGGCACTACCGCAACCTACATGAGCGAAGTCGCCCTCAAGGGCCAGCGCGGTTTCTTCGCCTCGTTCCAGTACGTGACGCTGATTGGTGGGCAATTGCTGGCGGTGTCGCTGGTGGTGATCCTGCAACAATTCCTCACTGAAGATGACCTGCGTGCCTACGGCTGGAGGATCCCGTTTGTGGTCGGCGCAGTGGCTGCATTGATCTCGCTGTTCCTGCGTCGTTCGCTAAAGGAAACCACCAGCAAGGAAATGCGCGAGAACAAGGACGCCGGCAGCATCCGCGCCTTGTTCCGCGACCATAAAGCGGCGTTCATTACCGTGCTCGGTTACACCGCCGGTGGCTCGCTGATTTTCTACACCTTCACCACGTACATGCAGAAATACCTGGTGAACACCGCCGGCATGCATGCCAAGACCGCCAGCTACATCATGACCGGCGCGCTGTTCCTTTATATGTGCATGCAGCCGCTGTTCGGCATGCTCGCGGACAAGATCGGCCGACGTAACTCGATGCTGTGGTTCGGTGCATTGGGTACGCTGTGCACCGTGCCGATCCTGCTGAGCCTGAAAAGTGTCAGCAGTCCGTTCCTGGCCTTCGTGCTGATTACCGTGGCGCTGGCCATCGTCAGTTTCTACACCTCAATCAGTGGTCTGGTAAAAGCCGAAATGTTCCCGCCGGAAGTGCGCGCACTGGGTGTCGGACTGGCGTATGCGGTGGCCAACGCAATCTTCGGTGGCTCGGCGGAATACGTGGCCCTTAGTCTCAAAGCCCAGGGCATGGAAAACTCCTTCTACTGGTACGTGACGGTGATGATGGCGGTGGCGTTCCTGTTCAGCCTGCGCCTGCCGAAACAGGCCAAGTATTTGCACCACGACCTTTGATCCATCCGCGTGGGCCCGACCGGCCCACGCCTTCAGGGACTGTTTATGAACCAGCGACCGGGCAATCAATTGTTCGATGCCTATTTCACTGCCCGCGACATGCGTGAGGTGTTCTGCGATCAGGGTCGGGTGCAGGCCATGCTCGATTTCGAAGCGGCATTGGCCCGGGCCGAGGCGCGGACGGGCTTGATTCCGCAGACGGCTGTCGCATCGATCGAAGCGGCATGTCGGGCCGAACATTACGACTTTTCCGCCCTCGGCGAGGCGATTGCCACGGCGGGCAATTCGGCGATTCCGCTGGTCAAGGCGCTGGGTAAACAGATCGCCGCCAACGATGCCGAAGCCGAGCGCTATGTACATCTGGGCGCGACCAGTCAGGACGTGATGGACACCGGTCTGGTGCTGCAACTGCGCCGCGCACTGGAGCTGATCGAAGGCGATCTGGCGCAACTGGGCGAAACGCTGGCGACCCAGGCGCTGCGCTTCGTCGCCACACCGCTGGCCGGTCGCACCTGGTTGCAGCACGCAACGCCGGTCACCCTTGGCATGAAAATCGCTGGTTGGATGGGCGCCATCACCCGCAGCCGACAACGTCTGCAAGAACTCAAGCCGCGCCTGCTGGTGCTGCAATTCGGCGGCGCCTCCGGGACCCTCGCGGCCCTCGGCGACCGGGCGATGCCGATTGCCCAAGCCTTGGCCAGTGAACTGCAACTGACGTTGCCGGATCAACCCTGGCACACCCAGCGTGATCGCTTGGTGGAGTTCGGTGCGGTACTTGGATTGATCGCCGGCAGCCTCGGCAAACTCGGCCGCGACATCAGCCTGTTGATGCAGACCGAAGCCGGCGAAGTGTTCGAGCCGTCGGCACCGGGCAAGGGCGGTTCCTCGACCATGCCGCACAAGCGCAACCCTGTGGGCGCCGCCGTGCTGATCGGTGCGGCGACTCGGGTTCCCGGTTTGCTCTCGACCCTGTTCAGCGCCATGCCTCAAGAACACGAGCGCAGCCTCGGCTTGTGGCATGCCGAGTGGGAAACCCTGCCGGAGATTTGCTGCTTGGTGTCCGGCAGCCTCAAGCAAGCGTTGCTGGTGGCGGACGGACTGGAAGTGGATGCCGAGCGCATGGCCCGCAACCTCGACCTGACCCAAGGCCTGGTGCTCGCCGAGGCGGTGAGCATCGTCCTCGCACAACGGGTCGGCCGCGACACCGCGCACCATCTGCTGGAGCAATGCTGCAAACATGCGGTGGCCGAACAGCGTCATCTGCGAGCGGTACTCGGCGACGAGCCGCAGGTGACCGCCGAGCTGTCTGCCCTTGAACTCGATCGTCTGCTGGACCCCGCCCATTACCTCGGCCAGGCCCGTACCTGGGTCGAGCGGGCGGTGGCTGAACATTCTGCGTTGACTGCCTGAAGGAGATTGCTGTGGCTTTCGTACAACTCGCCGAGGGCGAACTGCATTACCAATGTGATGGGCCGGACGATGCGCCGGTGCTGGTGCTGTCCAACTCGCTGGGCACCGACCTGCACATGTGGGACGCGCAAATCGCGGCGTTCTCCGAGCATTTCCGGGTGCTGCGTTTTGACACCCGTGGTCACGGCAAATCGCTGGTCACGCCGGGTCCGTACAGCATCGAGCAACTGGGCCACGACGTGTTGGCGCTGCTGGATGCGCTGCACATCGAGCGCGCTCATTTTTGCGGTCTGTCCATGGGCGGTTTGATCGGCCAGTGGTTGGGCATCAATGCCGGTGATCGATTGAACAAACTGGTGGTGTGCAACACCGCTGCGAAAATCGGTGATCCGTCGGTGTGGAACCCACGGATCGAAACTGTGCTGCGCGACGGTTCAGCCGCGATGGTCGCCTTGCGCGATGCGTCGATTGCGCGCTGGTTTACCCCTGACTTTGCCGAGGCCAACCCGGCTGCCGCGAAGCGGATTACCGACATGCTCGCGGCCACTTCGCCTGAGGGTTATGCCGCCAATTGCGCCGCCGTGCGCGATGCCGACTTCCGTGATCAGCTGTCCGCGATCAAGGTGCCGCTGCTGGTCGTCGCCGGTACCGAAGATGCGGTGACGCCGCCGTCCGGTGGGCACTTTATTCAAGAACACGTGCAGGGCGCCGAGTACGCCGAGTTCTACGCCGCGCACCTGTCCAACGTCCAGGCCGGCACCGCGTTCAGCGAGCGCGTGCTTGCGTTTCTGCTGGGTCATTGAGGAGATTTCCGTGGACGAAAAACAACGTTACGACGAAGGCCTGGAAGTCCGTCGCGCGGTGCTCGGTGACGCCCATGTCGACCGCAGCCTGAATGCCCTGACCGAGTTCAACTCGGAGTTCCAGGAAATGATCACCCGCCACGCGTGGGGTGACATCTGGACCCGTCCGGGCCTGCCGCGTCATACCCGCAGTCTGATTACCATCGCCATGCTGATCGGCATGAACCGCAACGAAGAACTCAAACTGCACCTGCGCGCCGCCGCCAACAACGGCGTGACCCGCGGCGAGATCAAGGAAGTGATCATGCAGAGCGCGATCTACTGCGGCATCCCGGCGGCCAATGCGACGTTTCATTTGGCGGAGTCGGTGTGGGATGAGTTGGGGGTTGAATCCCGGGAGTGATCTTCGGGTTTTGCTGACGCCATCGCGAGCAGGCTCGCTCCCACAGGGGATGTCCGGTGAATACATGATTTGTGTTCACACAGGACCATTGTGGGAGCGAGCCTGCTCGCGATAGCGGTGGGTCAGCTTGCATCGATGGTGAATGACACACCGCCATCGCGGGCAGGTCACTCGACCACAGGGTCAAACGGTGGCGACAATGAAAATCCGCTTGAACGGAAACAGCGTGCGTCCATCGCTCTCATGGGGGTAATGCGCATGCACCCGCATCATGAAGTGATAAATGAACCGCGCCTGTTCCTCATCCTTCAACCCTTGCATCACCGCCCGCAAGGCCGAAACCTTGATCCAGTCATAAATCGGCGACTTGCCGTCCACGACCTGCAACTGCTCGGTCTCCCAGATATCCAGCGTCCGGGTGATCGGTGCAAGCAACCGGTGGTAATTTTCCAGCGACAATAACGACCGCGCCGCCATCGTCTCGCGCAGTTGTGGGGAGCCGAGCGGTTTGCCGTTGGAGCCGCCATCGTTGAGCGTATCGAGCATCAGTCCATACCAGACCGAATCCCGCCAGTCAGGCATGTGCGCCGCCAGGCAACCGCCCGGATTGAGATAACCGAGCAAACGCGGCAGCAACTGTTCGTGACCGTCGATGAAGTGCAGCACGGCAGCGGCAAAGAGTAGGTCGGCGGGTTGCTCCGGTTGCCAGTTTTGCAGATCGCACTGCTTCCACTGCGCGTTGATCGGCAAACATCGGGCCTCCCGAAGCATCTGCTCCGAACTGTCGATGCCCATCAGGTGTGCGCGGGGCCAGCGTTTGGCCAAAACTTGCGTCGCGATGCCGGTGCCACATCCCAGGTCGTAGAGACGCTTTAGGTTTTTAATGTCGATACGGTCGAGTAGCTCGTTCACCGGTCGTTGTCGAAGCCGGGAGAATTGCTGGTAGGCCGTGGCGTCCCAGTCGTGGTTGACGGGAGCCGATTTGAGCGGAGTGATCATGAGGAGGTCCTCTGGTGATCAAGTGGAGTCTTCCGATGACAGCCTGGCTCAAGTCTTGCGGACCAACATCAACAGATAACGGAAGCGGGAAGGGTTGGGTTTCACCTGAGTCCGGTCAGGTTTTTTCACTGTAATGGACCGTTGGCAAACCGCCAGGCTAGCTGACAGGCGGCCGGCTAGATACCGCGAAGGCGTCCTTGAGACTTACAACAAACTGATCGGATAGCTGACGATCAACCGATTCTCATCGAACTCGTTATTGCTGAAGTCCCGGCGAATGGTCGAGTTGCGCCATTTGACATTGAGGTCCTTGAGCGCGCCGCTTTGCACGGTGTAGCCCAGTTCGCTTTCGCGGCCCCATTCCTTACCGTTGGTGATGGCGCCGGTGTGCACGTTGTCGCCGCTGATGTAGCGGTTCATCAGGGTCAGGCCGGGGATACCGAGGGCGACGAAGTTGTAGTCGTGGCGCAGTTGCCAGGATTTTTCCCGGGCGTTGTCATAACTGGCGTTGTAGCTGTCGTTGGCCAGGGTGCCGCCGCTGGTGCCGTTGACCCGCATCCAGGCGTTGTCGCCGGTGAGTTTTTGCAGGCCGACGTAAAAGGTATGGCCGCCGTATTTGGCCGAGAACAGGCCCGACCAGGTCTTGTTGTCCAGATCGCCAGCCCGGGCGCTGCCATCCTCCTGGCCATAGAAGAAACCGAGGTTGGCGCCCAGGGTCCAGTCGCCGATGGGCTGGCTGTGAATCAGATTCACGTACTGCTGGCTGTAGATGTCCTTGAGTTCGGCGTTCCACAGGCCGATCTGGGTACGCTTGTCGTTGAAGGCGTATTCGCCGCCCTGGAAGTTGAAGCGGTCGGAAGTGAAGGTCGGTTTTCCGGTCATCGACATATCGCTCATGCTGCTGTCGTCGCGCGGGCTGTTGGCGCGGAACTGGCCGCCATAGAGCGTCAGGCCGGCGATTTCTTTCGAGGTGATCTGGCCGCCACGGAAGGTTTGCGGCAGGGAGCGACCGTCGTCCGAGCGCAGGATCGGCAGCACCGGCATCCATTCGCCCATCTTGATTTCGGTCTGCGACAACCTGGCCTTGAACGCCACATTGGTGCGCCCGAAGTTGTCCGTCGGGCGACCGTCGTGATCCAGCGGCAGCAACTGCGTTCCGCCCGTGCCTTTCCCGCCGTCGAGCTTCACCGAGTACAGCCCCAGCACGTCCATTCCGAACCCCACGGTGCCCTGAGTGAAGCCGGACTTGGCGTCGAGAATGAAACTTTGCGTCCACTCTTCAGCCTTGCCCTGAGCCTTGGTCGGGTTGGTGAAGTTGCGGTTGATGTAGAAGTTGCGCAGGTTCAGGTTGACCTTGGCGCCTTCGACAAAACCCGACTCCTCTGCCATGGCGGGCAGGGCCGTGCAGGCCAGGGCGATGGCTATCAGGGTTGGGAAGTGGTACGGCGTGGTGGAAGGCTTCATGGGCTCGGGTCTCTCTAATTGTTAGGGATGAAACGGGGCGCTGCCGCAACGTCGGGGTTGCAGACAAGGGATTCAGTTTTGTGAAAAAACGGGGCGGGATCAGCCGGACAGGGCAGGGCGCGGGAGCATGGTGTCGAACCTGATGTTATTGGTCTTGTGCGACGAATGGTGCGGGGGATGGACGGGATGGTTCAATCGGCGAAAGCGGGTTTTGGGCGGTTATCGAACGTAAGATTGGCCGAGAGTTTTGTGGTGTCTGTGCCGGCTTTATCGCGGGCAAGCCCGCTCCCACAGTGTTCGTGTCGAACACAAGCTTTGTGAGCCTCGCTGAACCTGTGGGAGCGGGCTTGCCCGCGAAGAGGCCAGCCCTGACACCACTCCTTTTCCCGCAGCCAACAAAAAGCCCACCAAAAAGGTGGGCTTCAAGTTTTCACAGCGCTATCAGAACAACTTCATCTTCGGCGCTTCTTCTTTCAGCGGTTCGACTTTCGCCGTCTGCTCGTTCCAGCCGCCGCCCAGTGCCTTGTACAGATTGACCGCGCTGATCAGCTGCGCCAGACGATCAGTGATCAGCACCTGTTGGGCGCTGAACAGCTGACGCTGGGCGTCGAGGAAGGTCAGGTTGCTGTCGACACCAATGCGGTAGCGACGCTCGGCCAGACGGTAGTAGTCCTGGTTGGCGGTGACGAAATCACGCTGCGCCTGCAACTGATCGGTGTAGGTCTGGCGGGCAGCCAGGCCGTCGGCGACTTCCTGGAAGGCCGTTTGAATGGACTTCTCGTAGTTCGCCACGCCGATGTCTTTCTGGATTTTCGAGTAATCCAGGCTGGCGCGCAGGCTGCCGGCATTGAAGATCGGCAGGTTGATCTGCGGCGAGAACAACCAGGTGCCCGAACCGCCCTTGAACAGACCGGACAAGTCTGGGCTCAAGGTCCCGGCATTGGCCGTCAGGCTGATGCTCGGGAAGAACGCCGCCCGTGCCGCGCCGATGTTGGCATTGGCGGCTTTCAGGTTGTATTCGGCCTGGAGAATGTCCGGACGACGTTGCAGCAAGTCCGATGGCAGACCGGCCGGCACGTCGCTCAGCAGGTCGTCGGCCAACGGCTTGGCGGCTTGCAGATTGGCCGGGATGCCGGTGCCGAGCAGCAGCACCAGGCTGTTTTCATCCTGCGCGACCTGGCGGGTGTACTTGGCCAGTTGCGCCCGGGCGTTTTCTACCGAGGTACGCGACTGGGCCAGGTCCAGGGCCGAGGCCACACCGACTTCGTTGCTGCGCGCGGTGAGCTTGTAGCTCTCCTCGAACGCGCCGAGGGTGTCCTGGGTCAGTTTCAGCAGTTCCTTGTCGGCCTGCCAGGTCAGGTAGGCATTGGCCACGCTGGCCACCAGACTGATCTGCGTGCTGCGGCGGCCTTCTTCAGTGGCGAAGTACTTCTGCAGGGCTTCTTCGCTGAGGCTGCGAACCCGACCGAACAGGTCGAGTTCATAAGCGCTGATGCCAACGGTGGCCGAGTAGGAACTGGTGATGCCCGCTTCGCCAGTCTGCGACGCACGTGCCGGAAGGCGCTGACGGCTGCCGGTGCCATTGGCCGAAACAGCCGGGAACAGATCGGCACGCTGGATGCGGTATTGGGCCGCAAAGGCGTCGATGTTCAGGGCCGCGACACGCAGGTCACGGTTGTTTTCCAGCGACACCTGGATCAGCTGTTGCAGGGCTGGGTCATGGAAAAACTGCTTCCAGCCCTGTTCCGCAGCCGCCTGATTCGGCGCCTGGGCCGGCGAATACGCCGGACCTTGCGGGTATTGGCCCGCCACCGGTGCCTCAGGTTGCTGATAGTCGGGAATCAGCGAGCAGCCGCTCAGCACGAAGGCGGCAACTGCGATGGAGAGTAGCGACTTGCTCATTGGCCAGCCTCTTTAGAAGGTTCAATAGCGTCGTCCTGGTCGGCTTTTTTGCGCTGGCCAATGGACGACACGGTGACGAAGAACAGTGGGACCCAGAAGATCGCCAATACGGTGGCGGTGATCATACCGCCAATAACGCCCGTGCCGATTGCATGTTGGCTACCTGAACCGGCGCCCGTGGAAATCGCCAGCGGTACCACACCGAGCACGAAGGCCAGCGAGGTCATGATGATCGGTCGCAAACGCATCCGGCACGCTTCGATTGCCGCATCGCGCAGGCTACGCCCTTGCTCATGCAGTTCCTTGGCGAACTCGACGATCAGAATGGCGTTTTTCGCTGCCAGACCGATGGTTGTCAACAGACCCACCTGGAAGTAAACGTCGTTGGAGAGCCCCCGCAGACTGGTGGCCAACAATGCCCCGATGATCCCCAAAGGCACCACCAGCATCACCGCGATCGGAATCGACCAGCTTTCGTACAGCGCCGCCAGGCACAGGAACACCATCAGCAGCGACAACGCGTACAGCGCGGGCGCTTGTGAGCCGGACAGCCGTTCTTCGTACGACAGACCGGTCCAGGAAATACCGACACCGGCCGGCAGTTTCTTCGCCAGGGCTTCGACTTCCGCCATGGCTTCACCGGTGGAGTAGCCCGGCGCCGGGGCACCGAGGATTTCCATGGCTTCTACGCCGTTGTAACGCGAAAGCTTCGGCGCACCGTAGATCCACTTGCCCTTGGCGAAGGCGGAGAAGGGCACCATGGTGCCTGCGGCGTTACGCACATACCATTTCTTGATGTCTTCCGGGCTCATCCGCGAATTGGGTTGACCTTGCACGTAGACTTTCTTCACCCGACCACGGTCGATGAAGTCGTTGACGTAGCTACTGCCCAAGGCAATCGACAGGGTGCTGTTGATGTCGGTGAGGGTCAGGCCCAGCGCGCTGGCTTTCTCGTCATCGATTTCCAACTGGTATTGCGGCTCGTCGTTCAGGCCGTTCGGACGCACCTGATAAAGCACCTTGCTCTGTGCCGCCATGCCGAGGAACTGGTTGCGAGCTTCCATCAACTTGTCGTGACCGATACCGGCGCGGTCTTGCAGGAACACGTCGAAACCGGTGGCGTTACCCAACTCCAGTACCGCGGGTGGCGCGAAGGCGAACACCATCGCATCGCGGAAGGTGAAGAAGTGCTGCTGGGCGCGGGCGGCGAGTTTGAACACGCTGTTTTCCGCATCCCGCTGATCCCACGGCTTGAGCATGATGAACGCCAGGCCCGAGCTTTGGCCGCGACCGGCGAAGTTGAAGCCGTTGACGGTAAACACCGAAGCCACCGCGCTCGATTCCTTATCCAGCAGGTAGGAGCGCATCTCATCGATCACCACCTGCGTGCGCTCGGCGCTGGAGCCGGCCGGGGTCTGCACCTGGGCAAACAGAACGCCCTGGTCTTCTTCCGGCAGGAACGCCGTTGGAATGCGGGTGAACAGCCAGATCATGCCGACGACAATGATCAAGTAGGCCAGCAGGTACGGCGCCTTGTGCGTCAGCATGTTGCCCACGCCACGCTCGTAGCTTTTGACGCCACGGTCAAAGCTGCGGTTGAACCAGCCGAAGAAGCCGCGTTTGGGCGTGCCGTGCTCGCCTTTCGGAATTGCCTTGAGCATGGTGGCGCAGAGTGCCGGGGTGAAGATCAGCGCAACCAGTACCGACAGGGCCATGGCCGAGACGATGGTGATAGAGAACTGCTTGTAGATCACGCCCGTGGAGCCGCTGAAGAATGCCATCGGCAGCAGTACCGCCGACAGCACCAGGGCGATACCGACCAGTGCACCCTGGATCTGCCCCATGGATTTCTTGGTGGCTTCCTTGGGTGACAGGCCTTCTTCGCTCATGACCCGTTCGACGTTTTCCACCACGACAATGGCATCGTCCACCAGCAAGCCGATGGCCAGCACCATGCCGAACATGGTCAGGGTGTTGATGCTGAAACCGAACGCCGCGAGGATCCCGAATGTACCCAGCAATACCACCGGCACGGTCATCGTGGTGATGACGGTGGCGCGGAAGTTTTGCAGGAACAGGAACATCACCAGGAACACCAGCACGATCGCTTCGACCAGGGTTTCAACCACACCCTTGATCGACTCGGTCACCACCGGGGTGGTGTCGTACGGGAACACCACTTCCATGCCTTGCGGGAAGAACGGCTTGAGCGTGTTGATGGTGTTGCGCAACGCTTTCGCGGTGTCGAGGGCGTTGGCACCGTTGGCCAGTTTCACCGCCAGACCGGAAGCCGGTGCGCCGTTGAACTGAGCGTTGATGCTGTAGTTTTCACCGCCCAGGCCCACGTCGGCGACATCGGACAGGCGTACTTGCGAGCCGTCCTTGTTGACCTTGAGCAGGATCTTGTTGAACTGCTCGGCGGTCTGCAGACGGGTCTTGCCGATGATGGTGGCGTTCAACTGTTGGCCAGGCGCAGCAGGCAGGCCACCCAGTTGCCCGGAGGACACCTGGATGTTCTGCGCCGCGATGGCCGCTTTCACGTCCACTGGCGTCAGGTTGAAGTTGTTCAGCTTGGCCGGGTCGAGCCAGACACGCATCGCGTACTGGGAACCGAAGACCTGGAAGTCACCGACACCGGCGGTCCGCGAGATCGGGTCCTGCATGTTCGACACGATGTAGTTGGACAGGTCGTCCTTGGTCATGCTGCCGTCACGCGACACCACGCCGATCACCAAGAGGAAGTTCTTCACTGCCTTGGTCACGCGGATACCCTGTTGCTGCACTTCTTGCGGCAGCAGCGGGGTGGCCAGGTTCAGTTTGTTCTGGACCTGAACCTGCGCGGTATCGGAGTTGGTGCCCTGCTCGAAGGTCGCGGTAATGGTCATGCTGCCGTCGGAGTTACTTTCCGAGGAAACATAACGCAGGTTGTCGATACCGTTGAGCTGTTGTTCGATGACCTGCACCACGGTGTCCTGCACGGTTTGTGCGGACGCGCCTGGATAGGTCACCTGGATCGCAATGGCCGGAGGCGCAATGCTCGGGTATTGGTTGATCGGAAGTTTGAGAATCGATAGTGCCCCGACCAGCATGATCACCAGGGCAATTACCCAGGCGAAAATCGGACGGTCGATAAAAAATTTCGACATGGTTTACTCCCCTTTGCCGCTGGAAGCCTTGTCAGCTGCCTGTGCGGGGGCCGGGTTCTTTGCGCCAACGTTAGTCGCTTCACTGGCTTTGACTTCGATACCAGGTTTGACGAATTGCAGTCCTTCGGTGATCAGGCGATCGCCGGCTTTCAGGCCGTCTTCGATCAGCCATTGGCTGCCGACAGTGCGGCTGGCCTTGAGCTGACGCAGTTCAACCTTGTTGTCCGGACCGACGACCAGTGCGGTCGGCGTGCCTTTGAGGTCGCGGGTCACGCCTTGCTGTGGCGCCAGGATCGCTGCGCTGTTCACACCGGCCTGCAACTGGGCGTGAACGAACATGCCCGGCAGAAGTGTGTGATCAGGGTTCGGGAACACGGCACGCAGGGTCACGGAACCGGTGGTCTGGTCAACCGAGACTTCGGAGAACTCGAGCTTGCCTTCCTGTTTGTACTGGCTGCCGTCTTCCAGGGTCAGCTTGACCGCCGCTGCCGTGTCGCCAGCTTTTTGCAGGCGACCGCTTTCCAGTTCGCGGCGCAACTCAAGCAGCTCTACCGACGACTGAGTCACGTCTACATAGATCGGATCGAGTTGCTGGATCACCGCCATGGCATCGGCTTGGCCGCTGGTTACCAGTGCGCCTTCGGTCACGTTCGAACGGCCGATGCGGCCGGAAATCGGCGCGTAGACCTTGGTGTAGCGCACATTGATCTGAGCAGTTTGCAGCGCGGCTTCCGATTGCATGCGGTTGGCCACGGCCGTGTCGTATTCCTGACGGCTGACGGCCTGTTCGTTGACCAACTGCTTGTAGCGATCCGAGATCGACTTCGTCTGTTGCAGGTTGGCTTCGGCGCTTTTCAGCGTAGCTTCATAGACCGACGGATCGATCTGATACAGCTGCTGGCCGGCCTTGACGTCGCCGCCTTCCTTGAACAGACGTTTGAGAATGATGCCATTGACCTGTGGGCGAACTTCGGCGATGCGGAACGCACTGGTGCGCCCCGGCAGCTCGGACGTCAGGGTAAAGGCTTGAGGTTGCAGGGTGACCACGCCGACCTGAGGAGGCGGTGCGGCAGGTGCCGCTTCTTCCTTTTTGCATCCGCTGAGCAGTGATGCCAGGGCGACGGCGGCGACCAGAGCGGTAACAGCTGGCTTGAATTGCATGAAAATCCTCGGGTCAGGCGCGTAAGAAACGCACAAGAAATGTGGAAGGGTAAAAAATGAGTGCCGGGTGGATAAGTAGCTTGCTAAGGAATATACTTACGTTCATGGTTGTTTGTAAACACCTTGACTGCGTATCCACACCGTTACCAACGCCCGTCAAAGGTTCGAATTGTAAGCCGGGGACGAGACCCAAGAGCGCTCGCCCCACTTTTGTTCAGCGGCTGTTCAGGCATCGCTGAAGCATCCTGATTGAGGTTTTACTGCCATGGTCCGTCGTACCAAAGAGGAAGCTCAAGAAACCCGCAGCCAGATACTGGAAGCGGCAGAGAAAGCCTTTTATGAAAGGGGCGTGGCGCGCACTACGCTGGCGGACATCGCGACTCTGGCCGGCGTGACTCGCGGCGCCATCTACTGGCATTTCAGCAACAAGGCGGATCTGGTGCAGGCCATGCTCGATAGCTTGAAAGAGCCGCTGGATGAAATGGCCAGGGCCAGTGAAAGCGAAGATGAACTCGATCCGCTGGGCTGCATGCGCAAACTGCTGATTCATTTGTTTCATCAAGTTGCCCTGGACCCGAAGACCCGACGCATCAATGAGATTTTGTTTCATAAGTGCGAATTCACCGATGAAATGTGCGATCTGCGTCAGCAGCGTCGTGAAGTCAGTCTCGATTGCAATGTGCGAATCGCCCTGGCCCTGAGTAATGCGGTGAATCGGGGGCAAATGCCCGAGGACCTCGACACGGCCCGCGCGGCCATCAGCCTGCACGCCTACATCGATGGCATGCTGTACCAGTGGCTATTGGCCCCCGACAGTTTTCAACTGCACACCGAAGCCGAGCGTTGGGTCAATACAGGATTGGACATGCTGCGCCTGAGCCCCAGCCTGCGCAAATAAAACAAAATGCGTAATTGGATCCGGTTATGTCAACCATTAAAGCGAGCATTGATCCCTTCAATGTTCGCCTTGCTGCAATGGGATGCTTTTATATACGCACGCTCATCAGGTTGAAAGGTAGCGAACTACGTATTTTGTAGGGATTTTGTGTCGCGCGTGTGAATCCGTGTGAAGCCCTGTGATTAACCATGGCGCAATAAAAAGCCCCGGCTCTTTCGAGTCGGGGCTTTTGCATTTCAAGGGGGACGCTTACATCACGGGATAGTCGATGTAACCCACCGGGCCCTTGGCGTAGAACAGCTCGGGACGCGCTTCGTTAAGCGGCGCATCCGCCTTCAAGCGTGCCGGCAGATCCGGGTTGGCAATGAACGGCACGCCGAAGGCAACCGCATCCGCCTTGCCGCTGGCCAGCCAGGCGTTGGCGCTGTCCTTGGTGAAACGTTCGTTGACGATGTACGGGCCGCCGAACGCTTCTTTCAATTGTGGACCCAGGCTGTCGCCATCTTCTTTCTCACGGGAGCAGATGAAGGCGATGCCACGCTTGCCCAGTTCGCGAGCGACGTAGGTAAACGTTTCGGCCAGGTTGTCGTCGCCCATGTCATGGGAGTCGGCACGTGGAGACAAGTGCACACCGACGCGGCCAGCGCCCCAGACTTCGATCGCGGCGTCGGTCACTTCCAGCAACAGGCGTGCACGGTTTTCCAGGGAACCACCGTAGTGATCGGTGCGCTGGTTGGTGCTGCTTTGCAGGAACTGATCGAGCAGGTAACCGTTGGCGCCATGGATTTCCACGCCGTCAAAACCGGCAGCCTTGGCGTTCTCGGCACCGGTGCGGTAGGCGTCGACGATGTCGGCGATTTCAGCGGTTTCCAGTGCGCGTGGGGTTGGGTAGTCGGCCAATGGGCGAACCAGGCTGACGTGACCCTTCGGCTGGATGGCGCTCGGTGCGACTGGCGCTTCACCGTTCAGGTACGACTCGTGGGAAACCCGGCCGACGTGCCACAGTTGCAGGAAAATCTTGCCGCCAGCACCGTGGATCGCTTTGGTCACGTTAGCCCAACCACGCACCTGATCGTTGGACCAGATACCCGGGGTGTCCGGGTAGCCGACGCCCATTGGCGTGACCGACGTGGCCTCGCTGAGGATAAGGCCGGCCGAGGCGCGCTGTACGTAGTATTCGGCCATCAGCGCATTCGGCACGCGGCCTTCGTCGGCGCGGCAGCGAGTCAGTGGCGCCATGATGATGCGGTTGGCCAGCTCGATGTCGCCCAGTTTGATCGGATCGAAAATAGTCGTCATTTAAGTACAACCCTCGTGAGGTATCAGTTGGTAGCAGGGGCCAGTTCGGGATTACCGCGCTGACGGAAAGTAATCAGGGTCACCAGCAGGGCGAGTACCGCCAGTGCTGCTGCCGCGAGAGGCACGCTGGTCAGGCCGAAACCATGGGCGATGACGCTGCCGCCGACCCAGGCGCCCAAGGCGTTGCCGATGTTGAAAGCGCCGATGTTCAGGGTCGACACCAGGTTCGGCGCGGCCTTGCCGTAGGTCACCACGTTCACTTGCAGGGCGGGGACGGCGGCGAAGCACGCGGTGGCCCAGAGGAACAGGGTGATTTCGGCAGGGATCAGCGCGACGCTGGTCCAGGTGAGTACGGTCGAGATCACGGCCATCGAGATGAAGACGCCGATCAGCGTCGCGGCCATGCCTTTGTCAGCCAGCTTACCGCCGATGATGTTGCCGACCGTCAGGCCCAGGCCGATGAGCATCAGGGTCCAGGTCACGCCTTTGGGCGAGACGCCGGTGACATCACCGAGCAGCGGGGCGACATAGGTGAATAGGGTGAATACCGAAGCTGCGAACAACGCGGTCATGCTCAACGACAGCCAGATCCCGGCGCCTTTAAGGGCGCGCAGTTCGGCGCGCATGTCGAGTTTCTCTTCATCGCGTTTGGCCGGCAGGAAGCGGATCAGGCCGATCAAGGCGATCACACCAATCACGGTCACTGCCCAGAAGGTCGAGCGCCAGCCGGCTTCCTGGCCGAGCGCGGTGCCCAGCGGGACGCCGAGCACGTTGGCGAGGGTCAGGCCCGTGAACATCAAGGCCACGGCCGATGCACGCTTGTTCGCCGGAACGAGACCTGCCGCCACCACCGAACCGATACCGAAGAATGCACCGTGGCAGAGGGCCGTGACCACACGGGCAAACATCAGCACGTTGTAATCGGTCGCCATGGCACAGAGCAGGTTGCCGATGATGAAAATGCCCATCAACGCTACCAGTGCAGCCTTGCGCGGTAATCTGGAGGTGGCCAGTGCCATGAACGGCGCACCGATGGCCACGCCCAAGGCGTAACCGGTCACCAGCCAGCCAGCGCCCGGGATCGATACACCGAGATCAGCCGCCACGTCGGGCAGCAAGCCCATGATGACGAACTCGGTGGTGCCGATGGCGAAGGCGCTCAAGGCCAGAATGAGGAGCGAGAGAGGCATTGTTGATTCCTTATCGGCGTACTGACGTAAAGGGTCAGAGCTCTTTGCTGAAGGTCTTGAGGAATTCCTGAATGGTTTCCTCATTGCGTTTGAAAAAGTGCCACTGCCCGACTTTGCGGCTGCTGATCAGGCCGGCGCGTTGCAGGGTTGCCAGGTGTGCAGACACCGTGGACTGCGACAAACCGCAACGCTGATCGATCTGCCCGGCGCAGACGCCGTGCTCGTTGCTGTGGGACTGGTCGGGGAATTCGACGGTCGGGTCTTTGAGCCAGTGCAGGATGTCTCGCCGTACTGGGTGTGCCAGGGCTTTTATTATTTCGTCGAGATTAATAGTCATGGTATGGGCTCGTGATGAGTAAAACGCTATATCGCGATGTGGCGAACTTTAAATCGTTAGATCGCGATATACAAATATGTTTTTGCTCTGACGACCGCACAAATCGCTATATCGGGTTATAACGATACTTGGAGTGTCAACATTCGAAGGCGCAATGCTAAGCTGCGCCCATGAACTATCTCGCCCATCTTCACCTCGGTGGCCAGCGCCCCGGTCAATTGCTCGGCAGTCTGTATGGCGATTTCGTCAAGGGACGGCTGAAAGGGCAGTTCGACCCGGAGATCGAAGCGGCCATCCAGCTGCATCGCAGCATCGACGTGTTTACCGACCGCCATCCGTTGGTGGATGCCTCGCTGTCACGGTTTTCCATCACACGCCGGCGTTACGCCGGGATCGTGCTCGACGTGTTTTTCGACCACTGCCTGGCGCGGGACTGGACCCTCTACTCGGACCAGCCGCTGGAACGGTTCACCTCGGATGTGTATCGGGTGCTGTCGACGGAGCCACAATTGCCCGAGCGGTTGGCGAGGATTGCGCCGCACATGGTGGCGAATGACTGGTTGGGGTCTTATCAGGAGTTTGATGTGCTGGACCAAGTGCTGCGGGGGATTTCGCGGCGGTTGACCCGACCTGAGGAACTGGCGGGGGCGATGCAGGAATTGCGTCGGCTGTACGAACCGCTCAGTGAGGATTTTCGGTTGTTCTATCCGCAGTTGCAGAAGTTCGCTGCAACACCGCGAGTCTAATGTGGGAGCGGGCTTGCTCGCGAAAGCGGTGTGTCAGCCACCATCGATGTTGACTGACACACTGCTTTCGCGAGCAAGCCCGCTCCCACAATGGATCAATGTTTCTTCAGAAAATGCGTGTCAGGCCGCGATGGCGGGGCGCAGCGGTTCCGGTTGCGCCTGAGGGATCGCCCCAAACAACGCTTTCTGCACCGCCTGCTGTGCCTCGAACGCCAGCGCCGCACGCTCCCGGCCTTCGCAAGCGATCGGCTTGAGCACTTTGATTTCCACTTCCCCGCGATCATTGGCGAACAACCGCATCAAGTGCGACAGCAAATCATCATCGCCAATGAACGGCGCCAGCGAATCAAGTTCACCGTCACGCAGATAACGAATCGCCACCGGCTGCAGCTTCACTTCAGAATCAATCGCCGCTGACAGCAAGCGGCCATGAAAGGTACGCAACGAACGTCCATTGGTGGTGGTGCCTTCCGGGAACATCAGCAGCGGATGTGCCTGCGCCAGGTGGCGCGTCATCTGTTTGCGGATCAGTTGGCTGTCACCCGAGCCGCGACGGATAAACAGGCTGCCGGCCTTGGCCGCCAACCAACCGGCCACCGGCCAGGTGCGCACTTCGGCCTTGGACAGAAACGACATCGGCGTGAGCATGCCCAGCAACGGAATGTCGGTCCACGACACGTGATTGCTGACCCACAGCATCGGCTCTTTCGGCAGTTCACCGTGAACCGTCACGCGAAAGGGCAGGGCGTTGCTCAACCGCGCCATGAAAAATCGCGACCAGCGTTGGCGGCGGACCATCGAATGGGCGATCCCCAGGCGCTCGAACAGCCCGAACACGCTGGCCATGCTCAACCCCAGCGCGACCACCACCAGCACTCGCGCAATCCGCGCGTACACCCGTAACCGGCTCATCAGACCGCCGCCTTGAAATGCTTGGCATAACGCGGGCAGAGCTCGTCGCGCTTGAGCAAGATGAACACGTCGGCGACTTGGAAGTCTTCGTCCCAGCACGGCTCGCCGCAGATCTTCGCGCCCAGACGCATATAGGCCTTGAGCAGCGGTGGCATTTCGGCAATTACGTTGGACGGGAGGTCCAAAACCGGCAGCGGATTTTTCGGTTCGGCCCGCAGGTGTTCAGTGCACAGATAACGTTCCCGCAGACGCTGCATGATCGCGTGAGCCTGAATCCCGCCGTCCTGCATCGGAATGCTCGCGCACCCCATCAAATAGCTGTAGCCGCCCTGATTCAGCACTTCGGCCAGTTCACCCCAGAGCACCGCGATGGTGCCGCCGTTGCGATAAGCCGGATCGACACAGGTACGACCGATTTCCAGGATCGGGCCCTTCAAGTGGACCAGGCCGTGCAGGCTGAATTCCTCTTCGCTGTAGAACTTGCCCAAGCTGCTGGCGGCCGTGTGATCGAGCAAACGGGTGGTCGCCACCAGGCGCCCGGTGTTCAAGTCACGTACGCCGATGTGGGCGCAGTGAACATCATAGTCGTCCATGTCCAGACCCAGCTCCGCGCCTTTGAGCTTGGCGTTGAACTCGCCGCTGAAGACGTTGAAACGCAGGGCCTGGGCTTCCTGCAATGCCTCGGCGCCCACCAGGCGTTCGGCTTGCAGGCGGCGTTCATTGCCGGTGTCGCTGATGCGGGCGATCTGAGTCATTGGGAATCTCCGTGCGGGCTGGTCAACCCGTCTTGGGTTAGAGCCGATCGACTTTCTTTATGCAGCCGTGTTGTGCAAAGTCAGGCTATGTAGCCCCGGTGTCATCGCCATGAAGCTTTGGTGATGCTTATATGACAGCCCTCAAGGAGCCTCTTATGCCCTGGCAAAACCTGTTGAAACGCCGCGATCGCCTGCCCGCCAACCCGGACCTGGCGGAGGGTTTCGCGACCTTGTTGCAGACGTTGGGTACGGTCACGCCATTCGAGCTGGCGGTGGTCGGCGGGCGGTTGATGTCGACGCCGGGGCTGGCGTTTTTGGTGGGCTATCAGGCGGCGTTGCGCATGCTCTGGCCGAGCGCGCCGCTGAGCCTCGGTGCGTTGTGTGCCACCGAACAGCGCAGCCTGCGGGTGGCGGACATGCAGGCTCGCCTGAGCGATTTACGCGTGAGTGGGCGCAAGGATTTCGTCACCGCTGGCGATGCGGCCGACTGGCTGCTGATCGCCGCGCGCAGTGAGGAGACAGGCGAAGCCCCGCGCTTGAGTCTGGCAGTGGTCTATCCCGATGAACCGGGCGTGCGCCTGGAAAAACTCCCGGCTATCGCGCTGATGCCGGACATTAGCCACGGTCGGTTGTTTCTGGACAACGCTCAGTGCGAATTGCTCGCGGGGGATGGTTGGGATGCCTACGTCAAACCGTTCCGCACGCTGGAAGACATTTATGTACTGAGCGCGATGACGGCATGGCTGTACGGCGTCGGTCAGGACAGCGACTGGCCGCAGAATGTGCAACTGCGCTTGCTGGCGCTGCTGGCCGGGTGCGCGGAAGTCAGCCGGCAAGCGCCGAACAATCTGGCCGGGCATGTGGTGCTGGGGGGATTGTTTGCGCAGTTCGAGGGGCTCAAGGCTGAGGTCAATCAGGCACTGGCTGATGGCCCGCAGCACTGGGCGGCGATGTGGCAGCGTGATCAGAGCGTGATGGATTTGGCGGCGGGCGCGCGGGGGAAGCGGTTGGCTAAGGCACTCGCGGCATCTTCATTGAGTTGACTGGCCTCATCGCGTGCAAGCCCGCTCCCACAGGGGGCTGTGGTGTGACACCGATGGTGAGCAACACACAATCCCTGTGGGAGCGAGCCTGCTCGCGATGGCGGCATCACGGGCAACACAAATCCAAAACTGTCATCAAGATCAACTAGGCTCAGCAAGCCCACCCCGCCGAGCCCCCGCCATGTTCAAAGGCTTGCCCCTGATTTTCATGCTGCTGCTCAGCGTCACCGCCCACGCTGAAACCTGGCCCGCCGAGCAATGGTCCACAGGCCCGGAAGTCACCGGGTCAGCACTTCAAGCCTTGGAGACTTACGCCTTCCCACCTCGCGACGACACCACGCGAAAAGGCATCCGCACCGACGCCTTGCTGGTGATCCATGACGGCCAATTGATCTACGAACGCTACGCCGGCCCGACCACGGCCGACACCGTGCACCTGACCTGGTCCATCAGTAAAAGCCTGATGGCCACGGTCCTCGGTGTGGCCTATGGCGAGGGGCTTTTCAAACTTGAGGACCCGGCGGTACGGTTTTACCCGCCGCTGGCAAAACACCCGGCAATGACCCTGGCCGACCTGCTGCACTGGGCTTCTGGCCTGGACTGGCAGGAAGACTACGAATACGCCCCGTTGAAATCCTCGGTGGTGGCCATGCTCTACACCCGGGGTCATCACGACATGGCGGCGTTCACCGCCGACCACGACGGATACGCCAAACCAGGCCAGGCCTTTCTGTACTCCAGTGGCGACAGCAACCTGCTGGCCGCCGCGCTGAAAACCATCGTCGGTCCGGCCCGATACCCAGACTATCCATGGACAGCATTGTTCGAGCCGTTAGGGATTCGCCACGCCGTCTGGGAAACCGATGCCACGGGCACTTTCGTCGCGTCCTCCTATGCCTACCTCACCGCCCGGGACCTGGCGCGAGTCGGTCTGCTGATGGCGCGTGACGGTCGTTGGGGGGATCGGCAACTGCTGCCCAAAGACTGGGTCACTTTCAACCGCGAACCTTTCGCCCGCTATCAAGCCAATCAGGACGATGCAGTTCCTGGCGGTCATTGGTGGCTCAATCGCACGGTGGAGGGCGCTGCCCGACCCTGGCCGGATGCTCCGGCCGATACCTTTGCCGCTCTGGGCCATTGGGGCCAGGCGATGTACGTGATTCCCAGCGAAAACCTGGTGATCGTGCGCTACGGCGATGACCGCGACGACCTCTACCAGCACAACGAATTGCTCAAGCTCGCGCTCAAGGCCTTTGCCGGGAAGGTGCAGCCATGAACAACTTTATTCGTCGCCGACCGTTCAGCACGTTGTGGCTGGTATTGCTGGTCGCCTTGCTCGGCTGGATCTGGCAAGAGCGGGTGGCGTTGTGGGCGTTCCCCGACATCATCAGCGCCTACACCGCCAAGGAATATTGCTCGTGCCGGTACGTGATGAACCACCAGGCCGAGTACTGCCACACCTATGTCAAACAGTGGCTGCCCACCCGCGGTTTCACCGATGACCCCGCCAGCAAACGCGTGACCGTCAGCGGCATGGGCCGCAGCAACAGCGCGCAATGGATCGGCGAACGCCAGGGCTGCCGCCTGCAACTTTGACCGCGCCGAAACCCTGTGTGGCTGTAGCTTTTTTTGTGGCGAGGGAGCTTGCTCCCGCTGGAGTGCGAAGCGCTCCCAAAATCGGGCGATGGTTATCCAGGTAGATCATCTACGCACAATTTACGACTGCTGCGCAGCCGAGCGGGAGCAAGCTCCCTCGCCACAATGGCCCGGTGTCAGTGATGGACAGTTTGCATCTGGCTCTAGGGCGGTTAAGGTTCGTGCAGGTTTATTTGCCCCACGAGTCTCTATGTTCAAGCGGTCCCTTTCCAAAACCCTCGCCTTCCTGCTGATGGCCGGCACCACCCTGTCGGCCCAGGCCAATTGGTACCTCGACGGCGAGTCCTCGCGGCTGTCGTTCATCAGTACCAAAAACGCCAACATCTCCGAAGTGCAGCGCTTTCTGGTGCTGCACGGCAAGGTCAGTCCAAAAGGCCTGGCCGAGGTGGAAGTGGAGATGGAGT
The DNA here is from genome assembly GCF_059695905.1 of Pseudomonas sp. LBUM1663. Classification (NCBI taxonomy): domain Bacteria; kingdom Pseudomonadati; phylum Pseudomonadota; class Gammaproteobacteria; order Pseudomonadales; family Pseudomonadaceae; genus Pseudomonas; species Pseudomonas sp. LBUM1663. Next base: position 1,447,018 of record NZ_CP166792.1, read on the forward strand.
CGGTGAACAGCGGCATCCCCCTGCGTGACGAACGCATGCGCAAGGAACTGTTCGAGATCCAGACCTTCCCCGAAGCGCTGATCACCGCGCAGATCGATCTGCGCCCGATCAACGATCTCGCGCCCGGTGCCCAACTGGAGCTGCGCTTGCCGTTGACCGTCAACCTGCACGGTAAAACCCACGAATACAACGCCGAACTGCTGGCGACCCGTCTCGATGACCGGCGCTTCCAGGTGGTGACGCTCGAGCCGCTGATCATCAATGCCGAAGACTTCGATCTGGCTCCGGGGCTGGAAAGTTTGCGCAAGGTCGCTGGATTGTCGGCCATCAGTCTGTCGGTGCCGGTGGGTGCGGTACTGATTTTCACGGCGCGCTGACATGGCCGGTGCAATCTTTCCCTGGCGCGCAGGCAACCACTTCGAACTGCTGATCGACGGCCCGCAGTTCTTTCCGCGCATGTTGGTCGCGATAGCCCGCGCCGAAGAACAGGTCGAGTTGGAGCTGTACCTGGTCGAGGCGGGGGCCTGTGCCGAAGCGATGGTGCAGGCGTTGGTCCACGCCGCCGAACGCGGTGTGCGCGTGCGCTGCCTGTTCGATGACTACGGCAGCCTCGCGTTCACCCTGACCTTGCGTCAGCGCCTGATGGCGGCGGGTGTGGAGCTGCGTTTTTACAATCGCCTGAGCTGGCGGCGTTGGGTCGGTAACTTCTACCGCGATCACCGCAAGTTGTTATTGGTGGATCAAAGCCTGGCCGTGGTCGGCGGCACAGGCGTTACGGATGAGTTCTGGACGCCGGGCGAGGACACCAGCGAATGGCATGAGGTGATGGTGGAAATTTCCGGACCTCTGGTCATCGACTGGCAATTGCTGTTCGACCGGCAATGGATCGCCAACCGTCACCGCCGCGCCTGGAAACCCGCATCGCACTTCGGCCTGCCGCGTTTGCCCCGGGTGCCGCCCATGGGCGAGGGCATGGGTCGGGTGGCCTATGCCGACGCCCGCCAGCACCGCGACATCCTGCAATCGCTGATTCGTGCGCTGAACAGCGGCCAGCGACGGATCTGGCTGGCCACGCCGTATTTTTTGCCCACCTGGAAAGTCCGCCGCTCATTGCGCAGGGCCGCCAGCCGGGGCGTCGACGTGCGTCTGCTGCTGACCGGGCCGCGCACCGATCACCCGTCGGTGCGCTACGCCGGGCACCGCTATTACCCGCGACTGCTCAAGGCAGGGGTGAAAATCTTCGAATACCAGCCGTGTTTCCTACACCTGAAAATGGTGCTGATCGATGACTGGGTGAGCATCGGCTCGTGCAATTTCGATCACTGGAACCTGCGCTTTAATCTGGAAGCCAACCTTGAAGCGCTGGACCCGGGACTGACAGGTGCAGTGGTCGCGAGTTTCGAGAAGGACTTTGCGCAGAGCCAGGAGGTCAGCCTGGAGGAATGGCAACGCCGACCGCTGTGGCGGCGGGTCAAGCAAAGGGTGTGGGGATGGGTGGATCGGTTGGTGGTGAATCTGCTGGATCGCCGCGGTTAGTTGTCACACCAAAAACCAATGTGGGAGCGCGAAGGGGCCATGTCAGTCAACGATGATGTTGACTGACAGTCCGCTTTCGCGAGCAAGCCCGCTCCCACAGGTTTTTGCGGTGTTTGAATAATTACAGCAATTCAAAGCTCTGCTGCGTCACGTCCTGGGAATCCAGGCCGATCTGCACGTTGAACTTGCCGGGTTCCGCTGCGTACTTGAGCTGGGCGTTATAGAACTTCAAGTCGTCCTCGGTGATGGTGAAGTGCACGACTTTCTGTTCGCCGGCCTTCAGCGTGATTTTCTGGAAGTTCTTCAGTTCCTTGACGGGGCGGATCATCGAGCCGGTCACGTCCTGGATGTACAGCTGCACCACGGTTTCGCCGTCGCGCTTGCCGGTGTTTTTCACCATCACGCTGGCGTCGAGTCTGCCGGTCTTGTTCAGCGTGGTCGACGACAAGGCCATGTCGCTCAGGCTGAAATCGGTGTAGCTCAGGCCGAAACCGAACGGGAACAGCGGGCCGGTGGTGTCGTCGAAATACTGCGAGGTGTAATTGCCCGGTTTGCCCGGCGTGAACGGCCGGCCAATGCTCAGGTGGTTGTAGTAGGTCGGAATCTGGCCTACCGAGCGCGGGAAGGTGATCGGCAATTTGCCCGACGGGTTGTAGTCGCCGAACAGCACGTCGGCGATGGCGTTGCCGCCTTCGGTACCGCTGAACCAGGTTTCCAGAATCGCGTCAGCCTGTTCCTTCTCTTCAAGAATCGACAGCGGACGGCCGTTCATCAACACCAGCACCAGCGGTTTGCCGGTGGCTTTCAGGGCCTTGATCAGGTCGCGCTGGTTGGACGGAATGTTCAGGTCGGTACGGCTGGACGATTCGTGGGACATGCCACGGGATTCGCCGACCGCGGCAACGACAACATCCGCATCCTTGGCGGCCTTCACCGCTTCGTCGATCAGCACTTGGGCCGAACGCGGATCATCCACCACTTCCGGAGCATCGAAGTTGAGGAAGTTCAGGTAGTCGAGGACCTTCTTGTCGCTGGTGATGTTGGCGCCACGGGCGTAGATCAGCGTCGATTTGTCTGCCACGGCGGCGTTCATGCCGTCGAACAGCGTGACCGATTGCGCAGGTTTGCCGGCGGCTGCCCAGCTGCCCATCATGTCGATCGGCGCCTTGGCCAGCGGACCGACCAAGGCAATTTTTGCGGTTTTCTTCAGCGGCAGGGTTTCGCCCTGGTTCTTCAGCAACACCAGGCTGCGGCGCGCGACGTCACGGGCCTCGGCGCGGTGCAGACGGCTTTCGGCGTAGGTGTCGGCCGGATCATCTTCAGCCTTGCCGATGCGCAGGTACGGGTCCTTGAACAGGCCCATGTCGTACTTGGCGGCGAGCACTTCGCGCACGGCGTTATCGATGTCTTTCTGTTCGATCTCGCCGGCCTTCAACAGCCCCGGCAACTCTTTGCCGTACAGGGTGTCGTTCATGCTCATGTCGATGCCGGCCTTGATCGCCAGCTTCGCCGCTTCGCGACCGTCAGCGGCAACGCCGTGCTTGATCAGCTCGAAAATCGCCCCGTGGTCGCTGACCGCCAGACCCTTGAAGCCCCATTCCTTGCGCAACAGGTCATTCATCAGCCAGGTGTTGGCCGTGGCCGGCACGCCGTTGATCGAGTTCAGCGCGACCATCACACCCCCCGCGCCGGCGTCGATGGCGGCGCGGTACGGTGGCAGGTAGTCCTGGTACATTTTGACCGGGCTCATGTCGACGACGTTGTAGTCGCGACCGCCCTCGACCGCGCCGTACAAGGCAAAGTGCTTGACGCTGGCCATGATGCTGTCGGCCGCGTTCGCGCCGGTGCCCTGGAACGCCCGGACCATGACGCCGGCAATGCGCGACACCAGGTAAGTGTCTTCGCCGAAGCCTTCGGAGGTGCGGCCCCAACGCGGGTCACGGGAAATGTCGACCATCGGCGCGAAGGTGATGTCGAGGCTGTCCGCCGCGGCTTCCTTGGCGGCAATGCGCCCGGACAGGCCGATGGCGTCCATGTCCCAGCTCGAGGCCAGCGCAATCGGGATCGGGAAAATCGTGCGGTGACCGTGGATGACGTCATAGGCGAAGAACATCGGGATCTTCAACCGGCTGCGCATGGCCGCGTCCTGCATCGGACGGTTTTCCGGGCGGGTGATCGAGTTGAACGTGCCGCCGATGTTGCCGGCGGCGATTTCCTTGCGGATCAGCTCGCGAGGCATTTCCGGGCCGATGCTGATCAGGCGCAACTGGCCGATCTTTTCATCTAGGGTCATTTGCTTCATCAGGTTGCTGATGAACGCGTCCTTGTTTTCCAGAGGTGCGGGGGTCGTGGCGGCCAATACGGTATGACTGGCCAGGCTGACGAACAGTCCCAGCAAACACAGCTTCTTCATGAATAGTTTTCTCAAAAGCCTAAACGGCAGTGAATACGCGCCGGTCAGCCAAAATTTAGGGAGCGACTATTGTTGTTCAAGTAAATGCATGCACACTTGCGCAATGTTTTAGCGCAGGGGCATCTTTTAGCCCATTGGCCCGATGCAATCCAGTGGCGGCGGCAGATTATGCCCCAAGAGACCGGACAGAAGGCTGCGGGTTGTTTTTCAAACGGAATGTGCAAGGGAGCGTCAACCAGATGAATGTACGACACCACTATCGATCGAGCCTGCAGGTTGCGGCCTTGATGTTGCTCACCACGCTGCTGGCCGGCTGCGGCATCAACAACATTCCGACCCTCGACGAACAGGCCAAGGCCGCCTGGGGTCAGGTGCAGAACCAGTACCAGCGCCGCGCCGACCTGATCCCCAATCTGGTGGAAACCGTCAAGGGCTATGCCAAACACGAAGAAGAAACCCTGACCGCGGTGATCGAAGCCCGGGCCAAGGCGACCTCGATCCAGGTGGATGCCAGCACACTGGACAACCCGGAAAAACTCAAGCAGTTCCAGCAGGCGCAGGATCAGCTGACCGGTGCCTTGAGCCGTTTGATGGTGGTGTCCGAACGTTACCCGGACCTCAAGGCCAACCAGAATTTCCTTGCGTTGCAATCGCAGCTCGAAGGCACCGAGAACCGCATCGCCGTGGCGCGTCGCGACTTTATCCTCGCGGTGCAGAAGTACAACACCGAAATCCGCACCTTCCCGGGTCGCCTCTGGCACACGGTGATGTACAGCGATTTACCGATCCGCGAAACCTTCGAGGCCACCAGCCCCGGCGCCGAAAAAGCGCCTGAAGTGAAGTTCTGATCGGCTTGACGCATCACCACGGATGAGGTTGCCAATGCGCGTGTTGAAAGTGGGCCTGGTGCTGGTGCTGTGGGTGTTTGCCCTGACGGCCAAGGCCGAATTGACGTTTCCGCAGCTGACCGGCCGGGTGGTCGATAACGCCCAGATGATCGAGCCGTCGGTGCGCGAGCAGCTGACGCAACAACTCCAGGCCCATGAAAAAGCCACTGGCGAGCAATTGGTCGTGGTGACATTGCCGGACTTGCAGGGCACCGACATTGCCGATTTCGGCTATCAGCTAGGGCGCTACTGGGGCATTGGCCAGAAAGACAAGAACAACGGCGCGCTGCTGATCGTTGCGCGCGATGATCGTAAATTGCGCATCGAAGTCGGTTACGGCCTGGAAGATCGCCTGACCGATGCGCAGAGTTCGGTGATCATCAATCAGGTAATTACGCCAGCGTTCAAGGCCGGCAACTTCAGCAAAGGCATCAGCGACGGGGTCGCCGCGATGCTGGTGGTGCTGGGTGGCAGTCCGCTGGATGAGCCGTCGACGGTTTATCAGCCGCGCGGGGATGAGGGCGACGATTTCGTTTCGCGTCATCCGGGCGTGTTCGTGTTTCTGGTGATGCTGTTCATCCTGACGATTTTCGTCTGCCAGATGCTCGGAATCCTGCCCAGCGGTGGTGGCGGTGGCCGAGGCAGTTCGGGCGGCGGTTTCGGCGGTGGAGGTTTTGGCGGCGGCGGTGGAGGCGGGGGCTTCAGCGGGGGTGGCGGCAGTTTCGGGGGCGGCGGTTCGTCGGGCGGCTGGTGAGAATAATAATGAGCAGGCACTTTTAAACATGGCATTACTGACTGAACACGAACAACGCAAAGTCGCCGAGGCGATTGCCCGGGTCGAGCGCGACACCGACGCCGAACTGGTGACGGTGCTCGCGGCCCGCGCCGACGACTATGCGTACATCCCGCTGCTCTGGGCCAGCCTGCTGGCGCTGGTGGTGCCGGGTGTCGTGCATTACCTGACGGGCTGGCTGACCATGCACAGTTTGCTGCTGGTGCAATGGATCACGTTCATCGTGTTGTGCCTGGTGTTCCGGATTCCGAAAGTCACCACCCACCTGATCCCGCGGTCGGTACGGCATTGGCGCGCCTCGAACCTGGCGCGCCGACAGTTTCTGGAGCAGAACCTGCACCATACGGTGGGCAGCACCGGGATGCTGATTTTCGTCTGCGAGGCTGAGCGTTATGTAGAGATTCTGGTGGATGAAGGGATTTCCAAGCGGCTGGACAACAAGAACTGGGATGCGATCGTTGCGGCGTTTACTCAGCAGGTGAAGCAGGGCCAGACGTTGCAGGGGTTTGTAACGTGCGTCGAGGCGTGCGGCGAGTTGCTCAAGGTGCATGTGCCGGTGACGCATGTGCGCAATGAATTGCCGAATCGGTTGGTGGTGTTGGGCTGATGTCCTTTTCAGTCTGGAGACGGATGCGCTTCTGCAGCGAGGGAGCTTTTGTGGCGAGGGGACTTGTCGGAATGCCGCATCACCCCGTTCGGCTGCGAAGCAGTCGTAAAACCTGAGAACGCGGTCTGACTGGTGATCGAAGGGGGCCGCTTCGCGACCCAACGGGGACAAGTCCCCTCGCCACAGGGAACTCGACTTGCCTCACGATTCGCACCGTTCGGTAAATAACTGCGTGTCCCGGACGGCCATCCCCCCTAAAATACCCGCCATTCCCCGATCCGCTCCGCCCGAGGCCGTTTTTTCCATGTCTGTCACCGCCACTCCCGCCAGCCTCGCGCCGGATCACCACGCCCAGTTCATCGACCTGCTGCAAACCAGCCTCGACCAGAATGCCTTCATCAAACTGGTCCTGGCCAAGTACGTCGGCACCGAAGCCGATTTGCAGCGGCTGATCGTCAAGCAGCTGACGGTCAAGGATCAGCCCTGCCTGTCCTTCGTCTACCGCTACAAGACCCGCGACATCACCAAGAATCTGCCAATTGCCGAGGGCGTGGCGACCCTCGCCGCGCTGTTGCCAGCCTCGTTCAAAAATGCGCATTTACTGTCGCTGACAGACGAAGCCCAGCTCGAATACAGCAAAAAGGGCAAGTCTTCGCTGTTCAAGAGCAAACCTCAGCAATTGCGCGAAGTCCCGTCCGCCGAGCACAACCGCGAGAAGAACCGTTTCCTCGACCTGAGCCGGCCGTTCCTCGCCGACCTGGGCGTGACAAACAGCAAACACGAGCTGATCCCTGCGATGTCGCGCAAGTGGAAGCAGATCAACAAGTTCATCGAAGTCTTCAGCCATGCGCTGACCACCTCGCCCCTGGCGCTGGACAAACCGGTGCAGGTCGCGGATTTCGGCTCGGGCAAGGGTTACCTGACGTTTGCGATCCACGACTATCTGCGCAACACCTTGAAAGCCGAAGGCGTGGTGACGGGCGTCGAGTTACGCGAGGAGATGGTCAACCTGTGCAATGCCGCCGCCGCCAAGCTCGAGCATCCGGGGCTGGTGTTCAAGTGCGGTGACGTGCGCAGCGTGGCGCCGAGCGAGCTGGACGTGATGATCGCGCTGCACGCCTGCGACATCGCCACCGACTACGCAATCCACACCGGCATCCGCTCTGGCGCCTCGATCATCATGTGCTCGCCGTGCTGCCACAAGCAGATCCGCCTGCAAATCCAAAGCCCGGCGCTGCTCAAGCCGATGCTGCAATACGGTCTGCACCTGGGTCAGCAAGCGGAAATGGTCACCGACAGCTTGCGTGCGCTGTTCCTGGAAGCCTGTGGTTATGAAACCAAGGTGTTCGAGTTCATCTCACTGGACCACACCAACAAGAACAAGATGATTCTGGCGGTCAAACGCGCCGAGCCGGTGGACCCGGCGCAGCTGTTGGTGAAGATCCAGGAACTGAAGGATTTCTACCACATCACCGAACACTGCCTCGAAACCCTGCTACGGGCTGACGGCTACCTCTAAACCCCTGCGATTCCCTGTGGGAGCTAGCCTGCTAGCGATGGCGGCTCTACATTCAGCATAAATGTTGAATGTTACGGCCCCTTCGCCAGCAGGCTAGCTCCCACATGAGATTTGACTGCCGTTTTGCGTCCGAGCATCACCGTCACGATCACCCCGGCCGCAAACAGCCAGGTGATCGGCTCGATGTGTTCACCGAAGAACAACGCGGAAAACGCAATGGTGAAAAAGATCTGCAACAGCTGGATCTGACTGACCCGGGCAATGCCGCCCATCGCCAACCCGGCGTACCAGGCAAAGAACCCGATGAACTGCGAGAACAGCGAAACATAACCAAACGCCCACCAGGTCTTGGCGGAAATTTCCCCCTGGTGTTGAAGCGCCAAATAGACCACCGGTCCGATCAGCAGCGGCGTCGACAACACCAGCGCCCAGCAGATCACCTGCCAGCCGCCCATCTCCTTGGCCAACCGGCCGCCCTCGGCATAACCCAGGCCGCCCACGGCAATCGCCCCGAGCATCAGCAAATCACCGGCCTGAATACTGCCAGCCCCGCTGATTAATGCATAACCGAGCACCAGCGCACTGCCCAGCGCGGCGCAGGCCCAGAAGGCTTTCGACGGTCGTTCGTGAGACAACCACGCGGCGTACAGCGCGACGCACAGCGGTTGCAAACCGTTGACCAGCGCGCCGTGGGAGGCCGGCAAGGTTTGCATCGCCCAGGCCGACAACACCGGGAAGCCAAGGATCACGCCTGCGATCACCAGCGTCAGGCCTTTGACCTGTTTCCAGGTCGGCCATTTCTCCCGGCGCCACAGCAATAGCATCGCCGCCGGAACCGCCGCAAACAGCGCCCGGCCCAAGCCGTTGAGCAGCGGATGAAGTTCCTGCACGACGATCCGTGTGAAGGGCAGGGTGAGGCTGAAAATGACGACGCCGAGCAGGCCGAGGGCCATGCCGGTGTTTTCGCGCGAGGACATGATGGGGGACCAGAATCTAGAGTGATTGGATTCATCTAGCCATAAATCAATGGTTTTGGCGCTTACAGCTGGGAACAGAAATATCCGTACAGTTGAGCGCGATTCTTGTGGCGAGGGAGCTTGCTCCCGTTCGGCTGCGCAGCAGTCGTAAAACCTGGAGACCTGATTCTCCGGGAAGAATGCAGGGGGGCCGCTTCGCAGCCCAGCGGGAGCAAGCTCCCTCGCCACAAAGGCCGAACTCAAACCTACATTGTCAGTAGTAGGTGGTTATTACCCGACCTCGCGGATAAGGACTACCTTGAATACTCCTACGTATTTCCCAGAGGAGTCCTCCCCATGGCTGCCAAGAAAATTCTGATGCTGGTCGGCGATTACGTCGAAGACTACGAAGTGATGGTGCCTTTCCAGGCGCTGCTGATGGTCGGCCACACGGTGCACGCCGTTTGCCCGGACAAATCCGCCGGCCAGACCGTGCGCACGGCGATTCACGACTTCGAAGGCGACCAGACCTACAGCGAAAAACCCGGCCACCTGTTCGCCCTGAACTTCGATTTCGGCAAAGTCGCTGAAACCGACTACGACGCGCTGCTGATCCCGGGCGGTCGTGCGCCGGAATACCTGCGCCTGAACGAAAAAGTCCTGGAGCTGGTGCGCGCATTCGACAAGGCCGGCAAACCGATCGCCGCCGTGTGCCACGGAGCGCAACTGCTGGCGGCAGCGGGAGTTCTCGAAGGTCGCGAGTGCAGCGCTTATCCTGCCTGCGCGCCGGAAGTGCGTCTGGCGGGCGGTACGTTCATCGATATCCCGGTGACGGAAGGTCACGTACAAGGCAATCTGGCCACTGCGCCCGCCTGGCCGGCGCACCCGAGCTGGCTCGCCGGTTTCCTCGGGTTGCTGGGCACCAAAATCACGCTGTAACGAGGGACTTTTCCATGTGCGAGCTCTACGTCAAAGCCGATCCGATTCTCTACGAATCGCGCTCCCGCTCGCTGCGCATCTGCGGGGTGGTCACCACCCTGCGGCTGGAGAATCAGTTCTGGGACATCCTCAGCGAAATCGCCGGGGTCGACGGCATGACCACCAACCAGTTGATCGCCAAGCTGTATGAAGAGGTGATGGACTACCGTGGCGAGGTGGTGAATTTCGCCTCGTTCCTGCGAGTGAGTTGTACGCGGTATTTGAGTCAGCGGCGGTTGCAGGCGCCGGAGTTGTCGGTGGTGCGGGCGGGGGTGAAATAAGCAGTTTGTATCGACACAGCCAGCCCATCGCGGGCAGGCGACAGATAGGCCAGGCTGGTCTTTACTCTGAAGCGCGAAACCTCTCAATCGCCAAGGAGAAAGAGCATGTCTGGATGGTACGAAGTAAGCAAAAGCAGCAACGGTCAGTTCAAGTTTGTACTGAAGGCCGCCAACGCTGAAACCATTCTGACCAGCGAGCTGTACACCACTCGCGGTGCTGCCGATAACGGCATTGCTTCGGTGCAGAAGAACAGCCCGCTGGATGAACGCTACGAAAAGAAAACTACCAAGGATGGCCATCCTTACTTCAACCTAAAGGCGGGCAACCACGAGATCATCGGGAGTAGCGAGACTTACTCTTCCACTGGCGCGATGGATAAAGGCATCGCCAGCGTCAAGGCCAATGGACCGACTACCGTGATCAAGGACAAGACCTTGCCGGTGCTTTGAACACACCCTTCAAATCCAATACAAATCCCCTGTGGGAGCTAGCCTGCTAGCGATGGCTGCTTAACATTCGACGAAGATGTTGAATGTCAGGCCGCTATCGCTATCAGGCTAGCTCCCACATTTTGTTTTTTGTGTGGCTTGAGATCAGCGTAAGGCTTCCAACAAGTCTTGCAACTGGCTGATCCCGGCCTCACCGAGTGGAAACACCGGCAACCGCGGATCGCCCACTTCCAGCCCGGTTGCACGCAGCCCCGCCTTGATCGTCGCCGGCAAGCCACCCTTGAGGATGAAGTCCAGCACCGGCAACTGGCGATAGAACAGTTCACGCGCCTTGCCCAGGTCATTGGCCAATACCGCTTCATACAAATCCAGATTGAGCTGCGCAATCAGGTTCGGCGCCGCTGTACACCAACCTTTCGCACCCGCCGCAAACGCTTCCAGCGCCAACGGGTTGCAGCCGTTGTAGAACGGCACACGGCCTTCGCCGAGCAGTTGCAGCTTGTGCATGCGCTGGATGTCGCCGGTGCTCTCCTTGACCATGGTCACGTTCTCCACGGCATTGACGATCCGCAGGATCAGGTCCACCGACATGTCGGTGCCGCTGGTGGCCGGGTTGTTGTAGAGCATGATCGGCACGCCGATGCTGTCGCCGATGGCGCGGTAGTGGGCGAGGATTTCCGCTTCGCTGAGTTTCCAGTAGGACGTCGGCAGCACCATCACTACATCGGCGCCATGGGCTTCGGCGAAACGTGCGCGGCGCACGGCTTTGGCGGTGGTCAGGTCGGACACGCTGACGATGGTCGGCACGCGTTTGGCCACATGCTTGATGCTGAATTCGCTGACCTGATCCCACTCCGCGTCGCTCAGGTAAGCGCCTTCGCCGGTGCTGCCCAGTGGTGCGATAGCGTGGACGCCGCCGTCGATCAAACGGTCGATGGAACGCCCGAGCGCGTCGAGATCGACGCCTTCGCCATTGGCGGTGAACGGGGTGATGGTGTAGCCGATGATGCCGTGAATGGTGGGGGTCGACATGCTGTGTCTCCTTCAGAAAAAGATCGGGTTCAGTTCAGGCAATCGGCGTGTTGACGCAGGTTCTGCCGGGCGTAGTAGTTGAACGCAGCGCCGTGGCGCTTGGGTTTCGAAATCCAGTCATGGGCTTCGCGGCCCAGTTCCGGCAGGATCGGCTTGATCGTTCCGGCACTCATCGCCAGCAGTTGCAGCTTCGCCGCACGCTCGATCAGCTGAGCGATGACACAGGCTTCTTCGATGGTCGTGCCGGTGGACAACTGGCCGTGGTGCGACAGCAGGATGGCCCGTTTGTCGCCCAGTGCGCCGGCGATCAAATCACCTTCTTCGTTGCCCACCGGCACACCCGGCCAGCCTTCGAGAAACGCGCAATCGTCGTAGAGCGGGCAGAGGTCCATGTGGGAAATCTGCAGCGGCACTTCGAGCATCGACAGCGCCGCGACGTGGGTCGGGTGCGTGTGAATGATGCAGTTCACGTCGGGCCGGGCGCGGTACACCCAACTGTGGAACCGGTTGGCCGGGTTGGGCATGCCGTGGCCTTCGAGTACTTCCAGGTCTTCGTTGACCAGCAGCAAGTTGCTCGCGGTGATCTCGTCGAAACCCAGGCCCAGTTGTTGAGTGTAATAGGTGCCAGGCTGAGGGCCACGGGCGGTGATTTGCCCGGCCAGACCGGAGTCGTGACCATTCTCGAACAGAATCCGGCAGGTCAGGGCCAGCTTTTGCCGGTCGGTCCACGTATTATCCGCCAGGGTGTTTTGCATCTGGGTCAACGCTTGCTTGACCAGCTGCTCTTTGGGTAATGCTAAGGTCTTGGCCATATCGGTGTCCTTGGGTGGTTCATGCAAATGACACAGAAGAGGCTATATGACACTTTGTGTCATTAGCAAGGGCACATCGTCGCCTCCTTGATGGATTAATCGTTCTTCATGTCTATCCGTTTGAAATTACTGAGAAAAAAACTTGGCGTGACGCTGGAGGCCTTGGCCGAAAAATCCGGCATGACCAAGAGCTACCTGTCGAAAGTCGAGCGCGGGCTGAATACGCCGTCGATCGCGGCTGCCCTGAAGCTGGCCAAGGCGCTGAACGTGAAGGTTGAGGAGTTGTTCTCCGAAGACAACATCAGCCTCGACAGCTACAGCCTGGTGCGCAGCGACGAACGCCAGTCCCTGGCGGCCAACGATGAAAGCCCCGGCTACGCGGTGCTGGCCCACCAGGTCAGCGAGCGCAGCCTGCTGCCCTTCATGATTTATCCACCGACAGAATTCGCGGATAAAACCTTCAAGGAACACTTGGGGGAAGAGTTTCTGTTTGTCCACGAAGGGCAGGTGGAAGTGGACTTCATGAACGAGCGGGTGCTGCTCAATCGCGGGGATGCGCTGCACTTCAATGCGCAGAAACCGCACCGGATACGGTCAGTGGGGGAGGTTCAGGCACAGTTGCTGGTGGTGGTGCATAGCGCTGAGGAATGAAGTTGCGGTGCTGTTGTGGCGAGGGAGCTTGCTCCCGCTCGGCTGCGAAGCAGTCGTAAAACCTGACAATGCGTTTTCTCTGAAAGAATGCAGGGGGCCGCTTCGCAGCCCAGCGGGAGCAAGCGCCCTCGCCACAGGTTCGGTGTTCGCTTCAGACCTCGACGGGAACTGTGAGCTTCGGGCTGCCAAGTGCATGCGTCTTGGAATCAAAAAACCGCAGCTCAGACCCCGTCCCTTCAAACACCTTCGCGTAATGCCGCTTCTGATGCTGGATAAACGCCTTGCTGCGCGGGTAAATCGAGATCGCCACCACCTTCGGTTTCGCTTGGCGCAACGCATGGATGATGTGGCTGTCCTGCTCGCCCAGGGCATGCCCGAACAGGCACAACCCCTCGCCATGGCTCAGTAACTGGTCGTAGCAAAACGACAGATAATCCGAGCTGCGAATGGTCTTGAGCTTGTCCTGCGCCGGCCCTTCGTTGACGAACAGCGGCACATCGTCCAGCGTCTTGATGGTGTTGTTGATCGCAAAACTGCCCAGCAACGTGCCCTCGGTCGACATCAGTTTGCGCGCCGTGCCGTCCTGATTGCGCACCAGGTGCAGGCCACCGTGCAGGTACAGCAAACGGGTTTTATCGGTCGCCGTAGCGCTCAGGTCAAAACCCGGTTCGGCGCCTTGGAATAGATCGGTGATGGCATCCGGCTGATGCTGGATCGCCCAGTAGTTGAGCAAGTCGTAATTGGTGGTGAACACCGTTCGATAGCGGCCCAGTTCCTGACTGATAGCGGCCAGGGTCGACGGCACCACCAGGCGCCAAGGGATGTGCACCGCGTGAACCGTGTTGATCAGCGCTTCCTTGATCGCGTAATAACGATTACGCGGCGCGGCGGAGCTGACGGCCAGGGCCTTGTTGACGCGGCTGGTGGTTTTCAGCGCGCTCAGCACCTGCTCGAAGCTGCGGGTCTGCATGGCGTCGAACACGCTCAGCTCGGACTGGCTCAAGGGTTTTTCTTCGACGGTGCGTGCGTTTTCGAACAGCGAGTCGTAGCCGAAGTCGTCCCACACCGCCCGGCTGGCGCCGTTGCCCACCAGCAAGCCGCTGAACGAGGCGGTGGCGCGCAAGGCGTTCCAGTCTTCAAGTTGGGCATCAACATCCTGGAAATCGGTCATTGCGGTTCAAAGTCTCAAAGCAAGTGGTCTGATGGGCGGCGACTTTATCACGACGGAGACTTGAGCCAGATCAAGTTACTGCGTAACCGATAGGTCGATCCTGTGGGTACCCGCTGGATCGGCGCTGCCGATTCGGCCCAGCCAGGAGAGTCGTCCATGAGCAGCACGTTTTTCATCCCTTCCGTAAACATTATGGGCAACGGATGCCTCGACGAAGCCATGGCCGCCATTGGCAAATACGGCTTTCGCAAGGCGCTGATTGTCACCGACGCCGGGCTGGCCAAGGCCGGTGTGGCGAAGATGATTGCTGAAAAACTGGCGATGCAGGACATCGACTCGGTGATTTTCGACGGCGCCAAACCGAACCCGAGCATGGCCAACGTCGTGCACGGCCTGGGCCTGCTCAAAGAAAGTCGCTGTGATTTTGTGGTGTCGCTCGGCGGTGGCTCGCCCCATGACTGCGCCAAGGGCATCGCGTTGTGTGCGACCAACGGCGGGGAGATCCGCGACTACGAAGGCGTCGACCGATCGACCCAGCCGCAATTGCCGCTGATTGCGATCAACACCACCGCCGGCACCGCCAGCGAAATGACCCGTTTTTGCATCATCACCGACGAATCGCGTCACGTGAAAATGGCCATCGTCGACCGCAACGTCACGCCGCTGCTGTCGGTCAACGACCCGGCGCTGATGGTCGCCATGCCCAAGGGCCTGACCGCCGCCACGGGCATGGACGCGCTGACTCACGCCATCGAAGCCTATGTGTCCACCGCAGCCAATCCGATCACCGATGCCTGCGCACTGAAAGCCATCACCTTGATCAGCAGCAACCTGCGCCTGGCCGTGCGCGACGGCAGCGACATGGCCGCCCGGGAGAACATGGCCTACGCGCAGTTCCTCGCCGGCATGGCGTTCAATAACGCATCCCTGGGTTATGTCCATGCGATGGCTCACCAGTTGGGCGGTTTCTACGACTTGCCGCATGGCGTATGCAACGCGGTGTTGCTGCCCCACGTACAGAGTTTCAATGCGCTGGTGTGCGCCGCGCGCCTGATGGATGTGGCCCATGCGATGGGCGCCGATACCCGCGGCTTAAGTCCGGAAGAAGGCGCTCAAGCGGCGATCATGGCGATCCGCAGTCTGTCCCGCGACGTCGAGATTCCCGCCGGTTTGCGTGAGCTCGGGGCTAAGCTCAACGACATCCCGACGCTCGCCACCAATGCACTGAAAGACGCCTGCGGCCTGACCAATCCACGGGTGGCGGATCAGCGCCAGATCGAGGAGATTTTCCGCAACGCGTTCTAATCGGTTTGACGACCCCGCGCGAGCATCACGCAGAGCATCGCGCCCAAGGCCAGCAAGGTGCAAAACAGGGACAGTGGCCATGCTTGCTGGCTCGCGATCAGGCTGGCAATCGCGCCGATGATGGCGGCCATCAGTTGGTGAATGAAACCGCTCAACGCCATCGCATAAGCCCCACCGACCGGCGAGCCGTCGTTGGCCAGGGCCAGGCTGATCGGGTAGCTCAAAGACTGTCCGAACACCGCAAAGCAGTACGGCAACCAGAACAGCAGCGCGACGGAGGTGCCCGCGATGCTCCCCAGCAACATCACCGCGCTGCCGCCTAGTACCAGGCTCACGCCTGCAGTCATCAGCCTGCGTTGACCGGTGCGAAGCACGAAGGCATTGACCCCCAACGCCCCCAGAAAATACGCCGCGCTGATCGGCCAGCCCAACAGCCCGTATTCCACGGCCGACCAGTTGAAGGGGCCTTGCAGAATCAACGGCGCTGCGGTGTTGAACGCAATGATCACCCCATAACCGAGGCCACCGGCAAGGGCCGGCAGCAGGAAGGCTCGATCACGCAGAATGCGCCCGTAGCTCGGCCAGGCAGACGACTGAACAGGCTCCTCGTTCAGCGCCGTGAATGTGACCCGCGCCACCACCATCGCCATCAACAGACTCACGCCACCCAACAGATAAAAAATCGCCGGCCAGCCCAGCGCCACCTGAATGATCGACCCCAGGTACTGGCCGATCCCCAGCGCCACTACAAACGAAATCGAGATCCAGGACAGCGCCTTGGCCAGCAGGTCACCGCGGAAACTGTCGCGGATCAGTACCCGCGCCATGACCGAAATCCCGCTGGCACCAATCCCCTGAAGCAAGCGTAAAAACAGGAACGACTCAAGTGTCTGGCCCAACGGCAAGGCCAGGTTGCCCACGCCGTAAATGCCGAGTGCCGCGAGCAACACCGGTTTTCGGCCAATGCGCTGACCCAGGCTGCCCCAGAACAACATCGGCAATGCCATGCCGATCAGGTACACCGCCAAGCCCCAGGACACTTGCGAGGCATCGGCGGACAGATCCCGGGCAATGTCCGGCAGCGCCGGCAGGTAAATGCTCATGCCCAGTTGAGCGAGAAATACCGTGCTGCAGGTGACGAGGAGGGTGGTGCTGCTCTTCATTGAGTCTTCCTTGTGTTTCAGAAACCGACGTCCCCGACGTGGGTGCGTAAAGCTACATCAAGTGGCGCGACTTTTTCAGTAGGGCGATGCCATGTGATGGAGTGGGCCAAAACCGGGCTATCCTGCCGACTCAGCCGAACTGAAGTCACCGAGCCCTCCATGCTGCAAAAAAGCCTGATCCGCCGCCTCGACCTGATCACCCTCCAGCTGTTTGTCGCCGTCCACGAAGAAGGCACCCTGACCCGTGCCGCGAGCCGCGAAGCCATCGCGGTGTCGGCCGCCAGCAAACGGCTGATGGAGTTGGAGGAAGCGCTGGGCATCAGTCTGTTTGTGCGCCAGGCCAAAGGCATGACCCTGACGCCGGCTGGTGAAACCCTGTTGCACCATGCCCGGCAGATGTTGTTCAACGTCGAGAAAATGGGCCTCGAACTGGGCGAGCACAGCCACGGGGTGCGGGGCTATGTGCGGATGCTCGCCAACTTGTCGGCGATCATTCAGTTTTTGCCCGAAGACCTGCGGGACTTTTCCGAGCGTCATCCCCAGGTCAAGACCGACCTCGAAGAACGTCCCAGCAGCGGGGTGATTCAGGGCGTGCTAGATGGCGTGGCCGACCTTGGAATCTGCTCCAGTGACAGCGACGTCAAAGGCCTGCACAGCGTGTTTTATCACCAGGACAAACTGGTGGTTCTGATGCTGCCCGATCACCCGTTGGCGAGTCGTTCCAGCCTGGCCTTCGCCGATACGCTGGAGAGCGATTACGTCGGACTGCATTCCGCCAGTTCGATCAACATGCGCACCCACGCGGCCGCGCGCAAGGCTGGCAAGGTGCTGAGGTTGCGGATTCATGTGCCGGGGTTCGACGCGATGTGCCGGATGGTTCAGGCCAACATGGGCATCGGCATCCTGCCGCAGAAGGCCTATGAATTGTTTGGCCGGGCGTTGGGATTGCATGCGGTGCCGTTGACGGATGACTGGTCGGACCGGGCGCTCATTCTGGTGGTGCGTGATGAAGCGGCGCTGTCGCCGGTGAGCCGGATGTTGTTTGAGCAGTTGCGTGGGCAGGTCTGAAATTTTCGTTGATAGGGCCGGCCTCATCGCGGGCAAGCCCGCTCCCACAGTGTTCTGCGGCGTTCACAAATCCCCTGTGGGAGCGGGCTTGCCCGCGATGGCGGCCTCAAGGTCGCGGAAATTTCAGGGCGTTCGCGTTTCGCGAACGAACGTTGCCAACTGAAGGTTGGATTCATCGCCCCCAGGTCCTCTAGCCTTGGCTCATATTCCAAGAACAACATAGAGGTACCCCGCGATGACTGCCCCCTTGAGTGCAATCAAAGTGATTGAGATCGGCACGCTGATCGCCGCGCCGTTCGCCGCGCGCATGCTCGCCGAGTTCGGCGCCGAAGTGATCAAGATCGAAGCCATGGGCCAGGGCGACCCACTGCGCAAATGGCGCAAGCTGCATGAAGGCACCTCGCTCTGGTGGTACCTGCAATCGCGCAACAAGAAGTCCCTGGCGCTCAATCTGAAATCCGCCGAAGGCATCGAGCTGGTCAAGCAACTGGCGACCAGCGCCGACGTGCTGATCGAGAACCTGCGCCCCGGCGCCCTGGAAAAACTCGGCCTGGGCTGGGACGTGCTGCACGCCCTCAACCCCAACCTGACGCTGGTGCGCATTTCCGGTTACGGCCAGACCGGTCCGTACCGCGATCGTCCGGGTTTCGGCGCCATCGGCGAGGCCATGGGCGGGATCCGCTACACCACCGGCAATCCCGATTCGCCACCGGCCCGGGTCGGTGTCAGCCTCGGCGATTCGCTCGCATCGCTGCACGCGGTGATCGGTGCCTTGATGTCGTTGCTGCGGGTCAAGACCGGGCAGGGCGGCGGGCAAGTGGTCGATGTATCCCTGGCCGAAAGCGTGTTCAACGTCATGGAAAGCCTGGTGCCGGAATACGACATGCTTGGCCATGTGCGTGAGCGCAGCGGCGGCGCCTTGCCGGGCATCGCGCCGTCCAACACGTACCTGACGGCCGACGGCGCCTACGTGGTGATCGCCGGCAACAGTGACCCGATCTACAAGCGCCTGATGGAAGTGGTTGGTCGTCGCGATCTGGCCGACGCGCCGGAGTTTGCTCATAACGATGGTCGTGCATTGAAAAGTAACGTGCTCGATGCGGCGATCACTCACTGGACCAGCAGCTTGCCGATCGATGAAGTGTTGTCGGCGCTGGAAGCCGCTGAAGTGCCAGCCGGGCGCATCTATTCCGTCGCCGACATCGTCGCCGATCCGCACTATCAGGCGCGGGACATGCTGCTCAGCGCCGACCTGCCGGGCGGTGCCACGGTGAAGATGCCCGGCATCGTGCCGAAAATGTCCGAAACCCCCGGCGGCGTGAACTGGTCCGGGCCGAGTCTGGGCCAGCACACCGACGGCATTCTCGCGGGCCTGGGCCTGACGGCGCTGGACATCGAACGGCTGAAAGCTGAAGGGGTCGTGCAATGATCACTGATTTTTCCGAGACCCTGATTGTTCAGGAAGTCTCCCCTCGCGACGGCTTGCAGATCGAGCCGACCTGGGTCGAAACCGTCGACAAGATTGCCTTGATCGATCAACTCTCGCTGGCCGGTTTCAGCCGCATCGAAGCCGGCTCGCTCGTGTCGCCCAAGGCCATTCCGGCGCTGCGCGATGGTGAACTGGTGTTAAAGGGCATCGCCCGGCAACCGGGGGTAATCTACGTTGCGTTGATCCCCAATCTAAAGGGTGCGCAACGGGCGCTGGCTTGTAGCGCTGATGAACTGAACCTGGTGATGTCCGCCAGCCAGACCCACAACCTGGCCAACATGCGCATGCGTTGCGAAGCCTCGTTGGCGGCGTTCGGCGAGATTGTGCAATTCGTCGGTGGCGCGCAGGTGCGGCTGAACGGCAGCATCGCCACCACTTTCGGCTGCCCGTTCGAAGGCAGGATCGATGAAGATCGCGTGCTGCAAATCGTCGAGGCCTATCAGGAGCTCGGCATTCAGGGCATCACCCTGGCCGACACCACCGGCATGGCCAATCCGCGGCAGGTTGATCGGTTGGTGCGGCGGGTATTGCAAAGGGTTTCGCCGGCTGATCTGACCCTGCATTTCCACAACACCCGCGGCCTCGGTTTGTGCAATGTGCTGGCCGCTTACGAGGCCGGCGCCCGACGCTTCGACGCGGCCCTCGGCGGACTCGGTGGCTGCCCGTTCGCACCGGGTGCCTCGGGCAATATCTGCACCGAAGACCTGGTCAACCTGTGCGATGAAATCGGCATTCACACCGGCATCGATCTGCCGCTGTTGCTGCAATTGTCCCGAGGGTTGCCGGCGTTGCTGGGCCACGAAGTGCCCGGTCAACTGGCCAAGGCCGGTCGCAATTGTGATTTGCACCCCGTGCCTTCCTGACTCACCAAATAACCACTGTAGGAGCGAGGCTTGCCCGCGAAGGCGATCTGCCATTCAGCAGCGGTGAGAACTGACACACCGCCTTCGCGGGCAAGCCTCGCTCCTACAGAAAAAAGCATCTCAACCAGACAACAAAAACAATCGGACACCCAAGGGAAGTCCGCCTGGAGAAAGCACCATGAGCCTCAATGTACTGGAGGCGGGCGCGAGCCCGTCCGTTAACCACGACGAAGAAAAAGCCCTGGTCAGCAAGGTCGCCTGGCGCTTGATGCCGCTGATCATGGTCTGCTACCTGTTCGCCTTTTTCGACCGCATCAACATCAGCTTCGCCAAGTTCCAGCTGCAGACCGACCTGAGCCTGAGCGACACCGCTTACGGCCTCGGCGCGGGTTTGTTCGTGGTCGGTTACGTGATCTTCGAAGTACCGAGCAACATGATGCTGTACAAGGTCGGCGCGCGGCGCTGGATCGCCCGAATCATGATGTCCTGGGGCCTCGCCACCGCGGCCATGGTCTTCGTCAACAGCGAATGGCAGTTCTATGCGCTGCGCTTCGTGATCGGCGCGATGGAAGCCGGTTTTGCGCCGGGCGTGCTGTATTACCTGACGCTGTGGTTCCCGCAGCACTATCGCGGGCGCATCACTTCGATGCTGTTCCTGTCGTCGGCGTTTGCCGTGCTGGTCGGTGCACCGTTCTCCGGGCTGGTCTTGCAACACCTCGACGGCTTTATGGACATGCGCGGCTGGCACTGGCTGTTCCTGCTGGGCGGCGTGCCGTGCATCGGTCTCGGTTTGCTGGTGCTGACCTTGCTCAAGGACCGCATCGAAGACGCCCATTGGCTGACACCGTCGGAGAAAACCCTGCTGGCCAGCCGCATTGCGCACCATGAACCGCACAAGAGTGGCGGCTCGCTGCTCGCCGCGCTGCGGATCCCGGGTTTCCTGACCCTGGGGCTGATCTACTTCCTGATTCAGGTAGCGTCCTACGGTTTGAATTTCTGGGCGCCGCAACTGATCCGCAGTGCGGGCACCGAGAGCCCGGTGATGATCGGCTTGCTGACCGCCATTCCGTACATCTGCGGGGCGATCAGCATGGTGGTGATCGGGCGGCTGTCCGACTCGACCGGTGAGCGACGCAAGTTTGTCGCCGGTCTGGTCGCGGTGGGCGCGCTGGGGTTCTTCTGTGCGGGGATCTTCGCCAATCACACGACTTTCCTGATTGTCGCGCTGGGCTTGCTCGGTGCCGGGATCATCGCGTCCATCCCAAGCTTCTGGACCCTGCCGCCAAAACTGCTGGCCGGTGCCGGCGCCGGGGCGGCTGGCGGGATCGCGGTGATCAACACCCTCGGCCAGTTCGGCGGCATCGTCAGCCCGGTCATGGTCGGGCGGATCAAGGACCTGACCGGCAGCACCACCCCGGCGCTGTACGTCATTGCTGTCTGCGCGTTGATCGCCGTTGCTTTGCTGATGTGGGGGTTGCCGCAGAAGCTGCGCACTCTCGACAAGTACTAAAATCTGTCAAGGCCGCCTTCGCGAGCAAGCCCGCTCCCACACTCGATCTGTGCCACGCCGCCGATCAACTGTGGGAGCGGGCTTGCTCGCGAAGGCGGTCTGACAGTCAGCGTCTCACTGTCAGTCATCCATCAACCCGCCGCCACCAAACCCTTCCCTGGCGCAGCACCGAACTGAATCAACGCCACCCCCGCCATCAACAACACCGCCCCCAACACCCGCGACAACGTCATCTGCCGTTCCACCAACCCAAACAACCCAAAGTGATCCAGCACCAGCGAAGCCACCACCTGTCCCGCCAAGGCCAAAGCAATAAACCCCGACGCCCCAAGCTTGGGCAGCAGCATCAGCGCCAACGAGATAAAACACACCCCGAACGCACCACCGGCCCACATCCACAACGGCGCCTTGCTGATGAACGCCAGCGACGGCAGCGGTAAGCGCATCGCCAACATAATCGGCAACAACACCGCGATACTTCCATTGGCCGAAGCACTCGCCCAGGTGCAATCCCTGCTGGCACCGAACGCCTTCGATCCGGCCACCACCAAGCGCACGTTCCGTCTGGCGATGTCCGACTATGGCGCCGCCATCGTCCTGCCAGGGCTGATTCGCACGTTGCGCCGGGAAGCTCCGGGCATCGACCAGCAAATCAGCCACGCCAGCCGCGAAGGCATGCTCGACGCGGTCCTCAACGGCGACATCGACGTTGCGGCCGGGGTATTTCCGGAACTGCCCAACGAGCTGCGCAGCACGCCGCTGTTCGAAGAGCACTACGCCTGCCTGGTGGACCGCAACAGCTTGCCTGCCGATGGCGTGCTCGACCTGCCGACCTACCTAGCGCGGCCACACGTCCTGCTGGAAATGCGCGGCAGCGGCACCCCGGAAATCGAGCGAGCCCTGACGGCGTTGCGCGAACGCCGTCGCGTTGCGATCAGCCTGCCGCACTGGAGCGTCGCCCCGGAATTCATCAGTGGCACGGACCTGATCCTTACCGTTGCTTCACGTGGGTTGCGCGAGATTGATGAGCGCTCGCTGGTCGCGGTTGCGCCGCCGTTTCATATTCCGTCGTTTACGTTTGTGTTGGTCTGGCACAAGCGGCGGGGCGGGGATCATGCGCTGAACTGGTTGAATGGGCGGATTGGGGAGGGGATAAGGCACGGATGACGTTCTATCCAGTGCCCTGATTTTGTTGTGTTCACCAATTGGCAGGCGGAAGACGTCTGGTATGAAAGACCCTTAATACCTGGAGGCATCCTTGACGAACTCGGTAAGGGATCAGATAAGGTCGATCTGGCAAGACCCATTCGCGGGTACCGGGCAGGCGGCCTTCCCGACCGGTTGCCGGAAAGCGAGAAAGGTGATCGACGCTTGCGAGGATAGCTTGGACGAAGTCTGCCGCGGCTTTCGGGTTCTCTATTGCTATATAAGCGGCTTCGTCATCCAGATTTTTCAATGCAGTACGCAACCACTCAACGCGCATTGGCAGTCCACTTATCGGCGATTGCTTTTACTTCCTCGGGTGATGCGAAGTCTTCCGCGTCAGCTTCCTTCAGAGCCTTTTGAATTTCCTCTATTTGCCAGGCTTCCCGGGCGAGGTATTCACGCAGCGCATCCACAGCAAGAAATGACTTGCTACGGCCAGTGGCCTTGGAAAGATTGGCGAGGGTATCGGCGATTTCGTCTGGCAAGCGCAAAGACATGACGGACATGGCGGTCTCGATGTAGTGGTTTGTAATACAACATACTACATCGTCGCGTATGGGGGGATGCTAGCCCGTTCGTCTGGCATAACAACTGATTGAGCGAATACACCGAGCCGGGGATAGTGTGTGGCTGAGATCACCTCGCTATAAGTGCATAAGGAGCAGAGAAAATGACATTGATGTCTGGATTGATCGGTTGTGCTGTCGTGTGCAGTTTCGTGGTGACCACCGAAGCGCTGGCGAGATGTGAAAAGCCGCCGCTTTCGAGCGAGTTCGGATATTCGGTGTGCAAGGACTGGCCAGCCTATCCGGCACTGTCGATTACCGCTTTGTCACAACTTGAGCCCCAGCCTTCGTCTGACAGCTCGGGCCGCGCTGGGACCTACGATCTCAACCTTGCGCTGGTTTCTACTGACGGGTTGAAGCCGGTGGCGACGTATCATCGCGCATCCGTTTTTGAGTCGGATGCGATTGCGTTGGAAGACCTGCAACTCGACACGGCCCGATACAGACTCACTTCCGATTTGCGCGCCTTTGGTTTACGAGCCTTGTTCAAAGGCTCATCACGCATCAATCCATTCGATCAAACGTTGCTCTCGCTCTACGTGAAAGACGGTGAAATGGTGCGTCCGGTCATGGATAGGTTGGTTACCTATCAGTACAGCGGCGAGTGGGATGGCAATTGTGCCGGTGAGCGTTCTGAAGTCGTTCGAACTGTCGAAATCGGCACTACCAGCTCCCATGGTTACACAGACTTAATCATTAAATCGGTATCTACCACTACGGTTGGGGACGGTGAAGGCGAGGCATGTGAATCCAGATCTACGACAGCCAAACCCGTGATAACCACTCTCCGTTACGACGGAGAACAATACGTAGTACCCGAAGCTCTCAAAGGTTTATGACCCATGCTCACCGGCCTCAACCACCTGACCCTCGCCGTCACCGACCTGAACCGCGGCGTGGCGTTCTATCAAGACCTGCTGCAACTGCGCCTCGAAGCCTCATGGGACACCGGCGCCTATCTTTCACTGCCCGGTTTGTGGCTGTGCCTGTCCGTTGATCCGCTGCGCAGCTCGGAACCCACCGCCGATTACACCCATTACGCCTTCACCATCAGCGCAATGGATTTCCCTGTGTTCGTCGAACTCCTGCGATCCGCCAACGTACAAGAATGGCGCGACAACCGCAGCGAAGGCGCGTCCTTCTATTTCCTCGACCCGGACGGCCACAAGTTCGAAGCCCACGTCGGCGATCTGGCTTCTCGGCTGGCCGCCTGTCGCGAGCGGCCGTATGCGGGAATGAAGTTCTTCGACGATCAGTCAGTCGATATTCCCGGGACCTGATATAGACTTGCGCCCATTCACCAAATAGTTAAAAGGACTTCCAATGACCCCATCGCTGCTAATGGCCGTTCTCGCCTCGGGGTTTATCTATGGCATCACCCCGGGGCCGGGCGTATTGGCGGTGTTCGGGATTGGCGCGGCGCGGGGACGACGGGCTGGGGCGGGGTTTCTGTGCGGGCATTTGCTGGGGGACGTGGTCTGGTGCAGCACGGCGCTTATTGCGATTGTCGGTGCCCGGGAAATCGGCAGCACGGCGTTTGATGTGCTGGGCGTGCTCAGCGGGCTGTACCTGTTTTGGCTCGGGTTGCGCGCCATACGGGCGAAGCGCAGCAGCGCCGATGCGCCTCAAGGCCCGGCTCGTCAGCCCTTTTGGCACGGCATTCTGTTTGGCCTGACCAATCCGAAGGCTTACCCCGTGGCGGTTGCGACGTTCACGGCGCTGCTGTCGAGTCGCGCGGAATTGCTGCACTGGTCAATGCTGCCGTGGTTGATTGTCTTGAGCTTTGTCGGTGGCCTGATGGCCTACGCTATCCTCATTGGCATTGTCGGTGCCCGGCAGGTGCGCACCTTGTATCAACGCCATGAACTGGCGATCACCCGGTTGTGCGGGGTGATGTTTATTGGTTTCGCCATAAACGCCCTCGCTCATGCGCTGCCCGGGCTGGTGACGAACAAGGCTTGAAGGTTGAGCGCACGGATGCGTCAGCTGTACTGAACGGTCAGGGAGGGTTCTTTTTGCTGCATTGTCCGGAAACGCTCATCGCACCATGGCAACCAGAAATTCCGCACCGTTGGCGAGCTACATCGATCTCTTGCTGGACGCCGTCTGTGCGGTGGATAAACAAGGTCGCTTCGTATTTGTCAGCGCGGCCTGCGAGCGTATCTTCGGTTATACCCCTGACGAACTGATCGGCCAGGCGATGATCGACATGGTGCATCCCGCCGATCGCCAGCGCACCCTCGATGCGGCGCGCGAAATCATGGGCGGTGACCCCAAACTCAACTTCGAAAACCGCTATCTGCGCAAGGACGGCGCGGTGGTGCATATCCTGTGGTCGGCGCGCTGGTCTGAAGTCGATCAGTTGCGCATTGCCGTGGCCCGGGACATCACCGAGCGCAAGCAGGCCGAGTCCCGGCAAGCGGCGTTGTACGCGATCTCCGAGGCGGCCCACGCGGCGGAAGATTTGCTGGCGTTATTCAAGCGCGTCCATTTGATCATCGGCGAATGGCTGCCGGCGCTGAATTTCTCCGTGGCGCTGTATGACGAGCACTGTGCGCAGCTGAATTTCCCGTATCACGTCAACGACCATGAACTGCAACCCGAGCAGCCCGGAACCATCACCGGCCGCCTCTGCGCCGAGGTGATCCGCAGCGGCCTGCCGATTTTGCTGACGCCGGACCAGGACTCCCCGCCAGACGGGTTTGAGCTGCTGGTCGCCGGGCCGGATGCGCCTTGCTGGCTGGGTGTGCCGTTGAATTCGCAAAACGGCACCATCGGCGCGCTGATCGTCAAAAGCGTACCGGGTGGCGAGCGTTATACCGAACAAGACAAGGAATTGCTGCAATACGTCTGCGCCCAAGTCGCGACCGCGATCGAGCGCAAGCAATTGCATGCCCGTCTGCAACGCATGGCCCAATACGACCAACTGACTCAACTGCCCAACCGAGAGTTGTTGCGTGACCGGCTCAAAGACTCGCTGGCGCTGGCCCGCACGGATTGCGGACGAATGGCGCTGCTGTACGTCGACCTCGACCGCTTCAAGGAAGTCAACGACACCCACGGTCATGCGGTCGGCGACATGCTGTTGCAAGCGGTCGCCAATCGACTCAAGGGCTGCGTGCGTGAGACCGACACGGTGGCGCGCATCGGCGGCGATGAGTTCGTAGTGTTGTTGCACAGCATCCACGCGTCGAAAGACGCTGACCGCGTGGCGGGAAAAATCCTTCAGGTTCTTGCGCAGCCCCTGCGACTGGACGGGCACAGCGTGAACATCCAGCCGAGTATCGGCGTCGCGCATTACCCCGAGCACGGCACGGAAGAAAAGCAGCTATTCAGACATGCCGAGGAGGCCATGTACGCGGCCAAGCGCCGAAACCACCAGCGTCTCGGGGCCTGAAAAAAGGCCACCGTTCGTCGCGGCGATTTCAATTTTTCTAAACCTTTGTGGCGATCGAAATTCAGATTCTATGCGGGCTCCTGCTCGCCGCGATCATCACCAAGAGGTAGAGAATCATGCCTAACTCAAGAAACTCGAACTCGGGAAACTTCGCCAACGATCGAACGAAGGCGTCTGAAGCCGGTCGCAAAGGTGGGAAAACTACCACCACGACTGTCGATAAAGACCCTGCGAAACCCGATATGGGCCGCAAAGGCGGTCAGAAATCCAAGTAGTCGGTGAAGGTAGTTTTGATTGAGAGGCGGGGGCGAAAGCTCCCGCTTGAATTTTTTCAGAAGGAGGGCGCGACCATGAGCCGGATGGCCACCCGATTACGCACTGCCAGTTTTGTCACGTTGCTGGGCCTGTTTGCCAACAGTGCCTTTGCCCAGTCGCCCGCCGAATTCATCAACGATGCGTCGGCCAAAGGCATGGCCGACATCGAAGCCAGTCGCCTGGCGCACCAGAAAACCGAATCCAAAGAGGTCAAGGACTACACCATCGTGGTCATCAACGACCGTACGACCGCCAACCAGCACCTGGCGAAAATCGCCAAGCAGCTGGACTTGCCGGTGGCCCCTCGCGAAGTAGTGGTCGACAAGGCCAAAGCGTTGATGCCGCAAGTGAAGGACGACGCCACCTTCGACCAGGCCTACGCCGCCAGTCAGGTGAAAACCACTCAGGAAGCCATTGAGCAACTTCAGCAAACCGCACAGACCACCGACGTGCCGGAAATCAAAGCCTTCGCTGAAGAAACGCTGCCAAAATTGCAAAACCATCTGCAAATGGCCAGGGCGCTTCAAGCCGGTCGATAGCACCGCGTTTGACGATGTTCAAAGCAAACGGCGCGTGATTCTCATCACGCGCCGTTTTGTTTGTGCTCAGCACTCATTCAGATCCTGTTTGCGCTTGCTCGAGGCCGCCAGCCCCGCCAGGCCATGCACGTCTTTTTCGCCCATGGCGCGATAGTGTTTACGCAGTTCCTCCAGTTGCTGGAGGTCCAGTAATTCCAGCCCCAGCATCGCGTTCTGCGCTTCTTTGTTTACCCGCAGCAGCTCATCGATCTTCAGGTGCAGGATGTCGGTGTCGCGGTTTTGCGTGTTCTGGATCAGGAAGACCATCAGGAACGTGATGATGGTGGTTGAGGTGTTGATGATCAGTTGCCAAGTATCGTTGTAATTGAAAATCGGCCCGGTCAAACCCCACAGCGCAATCATGATCAAAGCCCCCATGAACGTCTTGGGACTGCCGGCCCACAGGGCGAGTTTCTGCGAGATTTTTGCGAATTTCATTGCCGTGTTCCTTATAGGGATGCGCCTGATTTTCAGACAGCGACGGCGGGTTGAAAATTCTACTTAAAAACCCCAATTCTGCGACGCCACGACCTCTGTAGGAGCTGTCGAGTGAAACGAGGCTGCGATCTTTTGATTTTGCTTTCAGGAACAAGATCAAAAGATCGCAGCCTCATTTCACTCGACAGCTCCTACAGAGCGCAGGCACCTACCGCTCAGGGTGTCAGCTTCACATCAACAGCCCAACGGAAGTACCCCAGTGCCTCGCAGCTTTTATCGATCAGCATGAAGCTCAGTTCACACGCCTCGACCCCCGTGGCCAATTGCGTGCACTGCCAATAATGATCATCGGCCGAATGGCTGCCCGGTACGGTCGGGTTTTCAGGGTCGGGTGCAGGTACGGTCAGGTCTTCTTTGACCACCAATTCAGGCGTCGAAAGTACGCCTGCATCGCCTGCTGACATCCCGTAAAACACCACGCTGTGCTCCGCGAGCAAGCTGACGGTTCTGCTGCGGATATGGAAAGTCGATCCGGTGCCGAGGGTTAGCGTAATGGAGCTGTCATTTATAGTACTTTGTGGTGTCGGAGATCCATTGATGGCGAAGATAAAACCATCGGCAATAGACGTCGGGTTTTCGGGTTCAAGGCTGGGATCTGGATAGCGTAAAAGCAGGGACTCAGCATCAACAACCAGCAACACATTGTGGGCCGTCGCAACGCTGGATGAAGGGGGTTTGATCGGTTCGGAAGTCATCATGGATTCCTTTCATGATGTTGACGCACAACGGCAGCCGCTTCGGTTCATGCAAGACATCCCGTTCCTGTCGAGGCGGCAACGAACTCGGCTGGCCCCTTGTCGCCAAGGGGCCAGACCATCGTCAGTTACGGATGGTAATGAACGGATCCCACGAACAGCAGCCGACAATCTTGCAGTCGCGATCCACGATCAGGAAGTGGAAGTGGTAGGTCACGCTGCCGCACGACAGGGTTTCGGAAGACCAGTAATGGTTATCGACTTTCTGGCAGCTCGGCACCGACGGGTTGCTGGTGTTAGGAACGGCGACGCAGGCTGTAGCCTTGCGCGGCGTGGGTGTGGAGATCAATTCGTTGCCGACGTTGCCAATGAATTTGTAGAAAATCACTGCCGTCTCGAAGCTCTGCGACAGGCTGGTTTCACGCCAGCGAATCAGGTCGCCCACCTGGGCCTTCAAGTTGAGTTCGCCACCGGCCTGGCCATTTATCACGTTGTCGCGGTTGGTCACCATGTACACATGGTTGACGTCGATCAGCGTCGGCGAAGCGGGATTTTTGCTGATGTTCGGGTAGTTTTTCAGAATGGTTTCAGTGTCGATAGAAACAAGCACATCCGTGACTCGAGACATAGTAAAGCTCCTTGTTCATAGTGAGCGCCTGGCATCTTTCCAGGCACAACAACGCTTGCTTGCCTTACGGCCGTTGCAAAAACACTACGGGCGGAACCCACCGATCCACGGGAGATAAATTGGCCTTGCTCCTGCGTGCAAACTGATAAGTCGGGTTCCTTCCGACAGGCCGCGATTAGGACTATAGATGCGAAACACAGGCTGTCAAAATTGATGGACTGATCGCTCGACGAACGGTCAGCATGGTTATGACTTCCTTTGATTTGGCGATAAAGAACCGCTCACTCAAAACCTCTTTGCTACGCCGGTGCCGAATGAGTTCAGGCAATTGACAGATATGACCTGTTACAAGATCAGTGAGCCAGGCAGGAGCATGGCTGGAAAAGGGGGCAGTTTTTTATTGTTTCACTCGATGTGGCGGGTCAACTGACCTCTTTCGCCATAGGTCGGATAGGGCGGTGCGCGCCGGTCGAGGTATCGTAGCGAACCGGTTGTGCGCCCCTGGCCACAACAACGCACCGACAGGAGAACGCAATGAGTTGGTCTGCCAGACAATACGTCGCTTTTGAAGATGAACGCACCCGCCCGGCCCGTGATTTGCTCGCGGCGGTCCCGCCCGTGGACGCGCGATCGGCCATCGACATCGGTTGCGGCCCCGGCAATTCGACCGAGTTGCTGGTGGAGCGCTTCGCCAATGCCACGGTGCGTGGGCTGGACAGTTCGACCGATATGATCGAGGCCGCCCGCAAGCGCTTGCCACAGCTGCAATTCGACACGGCTGACATCGATACCTGGAACGAGCCGGGGCCGTTCGATGTGATTTTCGCCAACGCGGTGTTGCAGTGGGTGCCCGACCACGCGACGTTACTGCCTTCGCTGGCCACCCGACTGACCGATGGCGGCAGCCTGGCTATTCAGATGCCCGATAACCTCAACGAGCCGTCCCATCGCCTGATGCGCGAAGTCGCTGCCGATGGGCCGTGGGCCGCCAAGTTGGCGGACGCCGCCGGGCAACGCACGGAAATGGCCAGTGCCAGCGATTACTACTCGATGTTGCGACCGCACTGTGCGCGAGTCGACGTGTGGCGCACCACTTACCATCACCCGCTCGCGGGCGGTGCGTCAGGCGTGGTCGAGTGGTTCAAGGGCAGCGGCTTGCGGCCGTTTCTCGAACCGTTGAATGACGCGGAGAAGACGCAATACCTCAAGCAGTACCAAGCCGCGATCGAGCAGGCGTATCCGGCGCTGAGCGATGGTTCGGTGCTGTTGCCGTTTCCGCGGTTGTTTATCGTCGCGACTCGCTAAGGGCAAAAAGGGACTGATAACGCTGAACGTTATCGGTCCCTTTGTCTGGCACTCAAGTATTCAAAAATAAACGAAGCAAAGCCGAACAACCCAATCATCGAAATGATCATGATCCCCAACTCTGAATTGTCCATGTTGATCTCTAGGTGGTAGGTGAGCCTGGAGCATAAAGTATCTGCGGACAGGCCCAACACAGCGCTACGGCTTCTTTACCGGCTTGCAGGCATCTATACGCAAACTATACGAGTACCGGGCACGACACTCAGCGCTGGGCACTGACCAGCATCATCATCGGTCGCTCCCGCTCTTCGGCCAGGGCCGGTTGTGCCGCCACCTCAGCATCGGTTGGCCCCCATTCGTTGACATGCCGGATGCTGAAACCTGCGCCAATCAGCGTATTGAGCAAAGTGCCGAGGGTGCGGTGCTGCTTGATCACGCCATCGGCCAGCCAGTTCGTCACCCGCTCACCTTCCCGCTGATAACTGTCCAGCGGCCAACGCTTGTTTCCTTCGCCATCAATCAGCCAGCCCGGATTGTGAGGGGCCATGAAGATCGGGTGTTCGATGGAAAATACGAAGCGCGAACCGGGTTTTAGGGCTGTGTGGATTTTGGCGAACAGACCCGGAAGATCCTTGATGTAGTGCAGCGCCAGGGAGCTGTAGGCGAGGTCGAAACTGGCCGCGGGCAGGTCGAGTTGTTCCAGATCGGCGCGGGCATATTGGATGTTGTCTGTTGACGTGGTTGTGCGCGCCAGCTCCAGCATTTTTTCCGAGACGTCCAGACCGAGCACGTTTTCGGCGCCGGATTCACTGGCCCAGCGGCAGAACCAGCCGTAACCGCAGCCGAGGTCTACGACCTTCAGGCCTTGCATAGATGGCAGCATTGCTTTGAGGGCAGGCCATTCCGGTGCGGCGTCGAGACCGCCAATGGAGCGGGCCATCTGGCTGTAGCCCTGGAAAAACTCCGGGTCGTCGTAGATGTTTTGAGTCATGTTTGGAAGGCTCTGTTGAGATCGTTCACGGGCGGCACCTGATGTGCGGCCAATTGGGTTCCCTCCAAGAGTGATGGCGCGTGTTCGTCGATGGCCGCGCAGGGGGGAGGGTGGTTGAAGATTGGGAAATGCTAGCGGGTTGGGCGAGGAGGGGAAACGGGTTGAGCGTTGGGGATTTGTAAGCGAGGTCCTCAGATAAAAAATGACAGTTCGGTTAATGCCGATTAGTTAATGAGCGACACAAACTGTAGCAGCTGGCGAAGCCTGCGTTCGGCTGCGAAGCAGTCGTGAAATCGGGCAATGTGGTATTTCAGAAGGACCTCGCGCTCAGGTTTTACGACTGCTGCGCAGCCGAACGCAGGCTTCGCCAGCTGCTACAAATTGAGGACACCCCGAAAGGCGCCCCCAAATCACGTCAAGACGGTTCTGCATCCATGCGTCGAGCAATGACGTCCAGCACATCGCAACCGTCGCGCAAGGGCACGCAGCAGAGCAATGCAAAGTCGCTGAGGATCACCGCGTCAGATGTGATGTCGCCTCGCATCGCGAGGTTTTCAAGAAGCTGCGTCACGGCCCGGATTCTGTAACTGGCGGTGCTGAGCAGCGAATGCAGCGGTTGGGTGGTGTTGACGTAGAGCGAGGGAAGGTCGTCGGCGTTGCTGGTTAAAGCCATGTATTCGTTCATGAGTGATTACCGTTAGTAGGTGAAACACCTACCACTCGATCGTCGCCAAACAATAGGGTGGCAGCTGTACGCAGGTTGGCGAACCGGACAACGGTGAAACCGGCAGACCCGAAGGTCTCCCACGCACAGCTACCAAAAAAAGCGCAGCAAAGTGCAGTCAGAAAAAACTCCGATAAGCTCGGAGTGAATCTGAATCGTTGTCATCGAGTCGCCAAACCCGATACGTCTTTTGGACGCGCTCGGACTATAGGCCTCGTGACAAAAACACTGCAATGCGCAAGTCTACGGACAATTCCCACCGTAGTGTAGGACCTTACCTTTTTGAAAGTCGGCTTCGCTCGAAGCCCCAAAAGATGGGCAATCGGGTACTGAATTTGGCCGCGATCAAGACCATTAATGGATTGAGAGAAAAAGATGCGAGAAAGCTTGAGGCAAAAGATGATCGAGGTCTGCGACAAGAAAATGGAGCAGAAGGGGCCGACTGTCGGGCTCTCTTTCTATGCTTTCTTTGCAAACAAAAATGATGATCCAGCGCTTTTAATGGAAGCCGCCCAATGGTGGATCGCTGAGCACAAGCTCGACCATTTTGAAAAGGCCGTAAAAATAAAGCAGATGGTAGAGCGGAAAGATTAGCTGGTTGTCGTACAGGCGCTCAAGGACATCAGGCAGAGCGTATTCGGGTGTAGGCATCGATTCGACTCCATTCGAAGGATTGAAAGCGTAGCAAGGAAAACTCCGAAGCGATCAGGCATCGAAAACAAAGAAAAGCCCGCGCTATTGGCGGGCTTTTCAATTGGCATTGCTACGTTATTGTGCGGGGGAGGCCCAGCCAATTTGCGTCCAGTACGTAGATTGGCCTATATCGGGTGCTTTCGAATACTCAGTCGCGCGCTTGAGTCCAATCTGCATTAGGTCATCACTCACTTGCATTACCGTCCACGAAATGTCCTGACTGAGATCCATCTGCGCAAAACAGTATTTGCGGGTGATCATCAGAGCCCATGTCGCATACTCGGCTTGGGTGTAGCTGGTATAGGCTCGATCAAAATCGCTAGGTGTAACGCAGCCAAAAGCCTCTGCATCGAGATGTACCAGATCCTCCGCCTTCGGCTTATAAACGACAGACCTTTGCTGCGTAGTATCCGCAGAGCTATCTGGGGTCATGCGGTAGGCAACCGCACCGATGGTGACGCAAACCAAGAGGGAGCACGGAAGTACGAATTTCCAATGATCGCCCAGACTTTTAGGAAGGCGTTCGACGGGAGTAGGCGCGAAAACTACATCACCTTCCATTGTCAGCTGGGGAACTTCAGCACCGCAGTGCTTGCACTTGATCGCAGCTCTTTTTATGGTCTCGGCGCACATTGGGCAGGGACGCGAGCTGCTTTCAACTGTCGCCGCAGCAGCTTTTGGTTTTCCGGAGAGTAGAATCATCAGCAGGCCTGCCAAGGCAATAATGCCGCCAAGGATGGTGTTAATTTGCATATCCGCCATAAGCCCCAAATCCTTTACTCTGCCGCCGGAACCCGTAGACACTGATACATCCTTATTCAGCGCGAACACTACCAAGCAGATCCCTACGAGCAATGCGACCTTGCCAAACCACTTCATTGGATCCTTCCCGTACTCCCGTAATTGAGTCCGAACTCTACCATTCGTGGCGCACAGCCACCACGCGATCAACCCAATCTTCGCAGTCGCTGAGGGGCTAGTGAGTGGGACGTAGTTGGGATACCAGGCGATCCAGTCAGTACCCCATGAGTGCCTACACCAAGCTCGCCGCCGCTTGGTGCTGGACGCAGGGCATTGCCTTTATGGACATGCAATACGCCGCCATGGGCGACCCCGCGAAGTACGCCAGCACCGGCCAAACCCCGCTTATCAGTGATGACGAGATCCATCCGGATCCGGCGAAGGGCACCCCAGTGATTTCTGAATTTTTCTACACCGCGCTGCGCTGAACGCAGTAAGGAGCCTCAATGTTTTCCCTCGTGATTAGCGCACCTGGTGTGTTGTCCAACCCGCTGCCCGATACGCCGACCATCCCTGACGTGCAGTCAAACATCATTTACGAGCTTGATGCCGCAAGCCTGGCCGCACTGGCCGACGATGCCGCCGTAGACACCTGGCTGGCAAACGGGCCGGCGCCGATCGTCAACCGCACCTTCAACTTTCAGTACACGGGCTGGGGGAAACCGAAGTTTTCGCTGACCGGTGGACCAGGGGGTAACCCAGCCGTTTTGTTTGACGGGACGCAGCAGATCGGCAACGGTCCGGGCACGGTCTCTGTTGCGCAGTCGATGACTTACGCGATGGTCGTGAAGGCGTCTGTCTTTGCGGCGAATCAGGCGCGTCTGATGGCGTCGGGTGCTCAGATTCTCGCACCAGGTGCGAATGGCTTCTACGAAAGTATCTCGGCAGCCAGTCGACTGGAAAGCGGTGATAAATCGACAGAGTGGACAGTCATCCTCGCCGTGTTCGACGGACCCACGTCAAAAATCAAAGTCGGGACCAGTCCTATCGTTGAAGGCGCGACCGGGGTGTCTCTCAGCGGACGGAGTATTTTGGGCGGGCAAGGATCGGCGCTGGCCACAGCTGGCCTGGTGGGTGGTTACGCGTTTATCAGGGCTTACGATCGAGCGATTAACAACTCCGATATTGAGGCCGCTTCAGTTGAGCTGCATCGAGCCTACGGCCTGATGTAAAAAGACCGGACAGAAAAAAGCCCGCCAATGGGCGGGCTGAACAACCGGTTATTCACCAGCTTCCGTAGGGTATGCCGTTCTTTTCGATATAACGCTTGGAATCTTCTTCCAAAGGGAAATAACTTCCTCCCGAGAGTCCTAAAGCAGGCCCCTTGGGTTCAATCGTGGCTTGGCCGCGTGCGACTTTAATTGGCCGTTGGCACTGATCTCGCACCCAGATCTGCACCACACCGCCAGGGGCAAGACCAAGCTGAACAGACCCTCCCGCACGCAAGTCCTTTACTTCCGGATATTCCAGGCAATCTTTTGTCACTGCATCGCGCAATATCTGCCGCGCACTTTCCGGAATGTCAAACCACCCTTGGTAGGTTTGCGGCTCGACAAGCGATTGCCAGCGCACATAGATGCGAACAGGAATTTTGGCCCCTACTACGGTTTTTTCGTTACCACCAATCCCCTTGCGCCAACCACGAGCGGCGTCTGCTTTACTGCTTTTTCCTCCCGCTGCTACGCCGCTCCCAACTCGACGATACAAGACGCCATCGATATCAACTACCGCACTGTCTTCTACCCAAACCCTCATAAAATTGGGTTCGGTAAAACCGAGTTCCCATGGTACTGCGTCTGGGTCCAGATGCTCTCCCGAAAGCTCTTTCGCTTGGCAGGCACCCACAAGCAAAGCCCCCAACAAGATCCATAGTGATCGCAAAATTTTGACTCCTAGTCGGGTACATGGGGATGTTGTACGCGAATCCCGTCCGTGGTTGGGGCATTAAAGTAGAGTAAACCCGCACTGGTCCGAGGTGTTGAACCTTGCAAGATTGTCGGTGGGTTCCAGCTGGCCGAGGTGTGAATGTACTTCAATTTGAGCAGTTGCTCCTCGGCGGGAGTTGTACTGTAGTCACCCGCGACGAAGCGGTCACACAGCGCCTGAAGCTCCGATGGGATGGTGTAAGTTGGATATTGCTTATCAAGGTGCTCAAACTTAACTCCCCGTTGCTTGGCCAACTCGTACATGACTCGCAGGTAAACCCGCGACAGCTCGCCTCGCACTGATTTCTTGAGCTGCAACGCCGCATAGACACGTTTGTAAGGGTTCAAACGATCCTGTTGAGATGGAGGTAAACCCCGAACATAGGGAGTCACGACCTCCAGCATTTCGGATGGCCAGCCTTTGGCTTCCCACTGCGCCTTCACCTGTTGCGCGTCGCGGTAGATCGAGGTGTATTTCACGTCTGTCGTGACGGGAACATCCAGCGCCTGCATCGAGCTGATCAGCAGGTTCTCTTCGGATTCAGGAAAGTACCCGCCGCCAAGATCCGAGTGGACACCGGGCAATGTGATTTCCAGGTGATCGGGTTTTACTCGATTCAAGGCGAAGTTGGCACGGATTTCATCCCGAGCAGCCAATTGGACGACATTGGGAAACAAACTGCGAGAGAGGTACAGTTTGAGCCCTGGTTGTGTTTGGCTACGTATATAGCCCAGATTGGCCAAGCCACCTACTGACGGCACAGTATCAAACAAGCCAATAAATCCCACGTTGATATCGTGTTGGTATTCACCACTGAAAGTTTCGTGAAAAGCTCGTCGAAACATCTTGATGGTTTGCCCCAAGGGGCCTTGCTGACCTAGCGCCACCTCATTGGCAAAGTGGCGTGCCGCGGCTGCGCCTCGGCTGAAACCAAAAACATCAAAAGTTAGGCTTACGATTTTAGAATCTGGGGAGGTCTGGAAAAGCCGGAAAATCCTTTTCCCAATTTCACGGAAAGCATCCTCTACTTTACCGCTTACGCCCGCTTTCCCGCGCCCCATGCTAGCGCCTAACATGCTGTCTGCTTGACCGGTCGACGTACCTATTCCGTCAACGTAAAGCATCTGGGACACGCTACCCTGGTGCGAGGACTCGTCAATCTCTTCACTTACATAATACAAATCGCTGAGTTTTTTTATGTTCGACGTATCGTTCGCGTAGCTGCTTTCCGGATCAGCCATATACGGTCTGCAACTGGCGTCCAGGTCCTCAGGCTTGATGGCGTGGGTTGCGCCACACAGCTGCCCCATCACGCTGTTATTCGCATTGTTCAATGTGCCATCAAAGAACACGCCAATGCGTAAAGTAATGCCCACCGGTTTTTCATCATCCAGCTCTTCTTCCTCTTCTTCCTCCTCTAAAACCGAGACATCAGCAGTTACGGCCGGCGGTAGGGTAGGCGCAGGTACAGTGACCGGGGGTTGGTAGCTGGAAGGCTCAATCAGATGCGCGAGCATCGGACCAACCGGCGAAACAGGTGCGGGTGTGAAGTTGTTGCCGATGATGATGCTCGATGACCCACCCGTAATGGTGTCGCCATGCGTTCCTTGTGAGCCGGTGACCAGTGCTGCCTGGCCATTGATCTGTACCGAGGACATGGCGGCCATGGTCAAAATACTGCCGCAGGTGGTGCAGTCAGTTACCCGGGCAGCGGGTAGACCATCAAAAAATACATTGGGTGATCCTGACTCGATGGCTGTTCCGCCACAGCGAGGACAGCTCACGGTATCGGTCTTGCGTGCAGCAGGCTTGCCAGTCATTTTTGACTTCCATATCAGATTTCATAGAGGCAGTACCTTGCCCACACTCATAAGTAGAAAAAAATCAGACGTTTCCCAAACTCGGCTACGAAAATAGCTCGTGTCCAGGTGTTGGAACACCAGCGTCTGAAAAATTCCCCGGTTCACAAAAAATCATCGGAAAAAAGCACTTATCCCCCTCCCGCCGACGGGCTTTGTGTCCTTTTTTTGTGCAAATCCCGAAGTGATGAAAACGATCCTACAAGCCAAGCCAGCCGCAGCGCTCACGGGAAAAAGGCCATTTCATTTTGTGAAACGTTTTGACGGGAAAGGAAAGGCGGTTGCGCAGCGGTTCTTCAGGGGGCAAGAAGGACAGGGCGCGATAGGCCTCGGTTTTGCAGGGCGAAAAGTTGGAAAACGCTTGTATGGGGCTGTTCTCGAAAGCAGGAACAGTAGCAACGGTGTGGATGGTGTAGCTTTGGCCGGGCGGGCGAGGAAAGGCGAAAGCTCCGCAGGCTAAGCCTTACAGCGTTGCGGAGCATTTATAGAGATTGCAAAAATTTAGTCGAAGCTTTTTCCTAATGGGACAAGTTGCCGGCTTCATTTTGCTGAGATTCATGGCTAGCTTTGCCAGTTATAGCTTCCGCAGCGGGGGAGGATTTACTGCCAGGTTTGGTAGCGGTTTTAGGCACACTAGGCTTTGCAGGGCTTTTAGCAGCAGGCTTTGTAGCGGGTTTAGGCGCACTAGGCTTTGCAGGGCTTTTAGCAGCAGGCTTTGCAGTCGGTTTAGGCACACTAGGCTTTGCAGGGCTTTTAGCAGCAGGCTTTGCAGTCGGTTTAGGCGCACTCGGCTTTATAGGGCTTTTAGCAGCAGGTTTTGCAGCGCTTTTAGCCGCAGCGGCCTTTGCAGCGACTTTCGCAGCAGGCTTTGCAGCCACAGGTGCAGCGAGGAGCTTCGCTCTTGGTTTTTTCACTAAGGTTAAATGGGTCGCTTCGATAGCCTTCGGCGTCTCAGCAGTTTTCCGCTTCCCAGATTCTAATGCGTTATTGGTCAATCTATTTACGGCATTTCCAAATCCCACTGAAGCCAAGAGTTCGGACATCCCATTCATAAGATGTGAAGCATTGCCACAACTTAGTTCTTGCCCATCAAATTTAAGTATGCAGGGATATCCGGTAACGCGTTGCTTCCACCCAGCCACGTCTTCAGTGAACGTCCCATTGCTTGTCTTAAGGTTTAGGATAATTCTATCGTGCTTGATGTATTCTGCCTCGACGCCAGAAAGACCGTCGGTGAATGAAGCGATTTGTGCAAGTGTAGATACCCTGCGTTCGAGTTTTAGTTCACCCGCTGTATATCTCTTCAAATCGGCATTAATCGTATCGAAAATTGTGTCGACTTCAGCGATGGCCGCTAGGGATTTATTGGATTTTTCAACGCCTTTATTAACAAAACTGAGGAAGTCCATTAAATAACCCTCTTCAAATTACAAGTAATAGGATAATGATCAGAGAGATCAGACCATTTCAAAGTACTGCCTGAGACGTTCAACGCACTCATGATTTCAACGCCGCTTCCTACGAAACTCCAGCCATCTTTCAGAAAACCTGAGGATAGAATGATTTGATCAAACGTCCTCCAGTTCGTCATGTGCTGAGCGTCAGTACTGACGCAGGTTCCCGCTGGCAAGTGGGTACCTGTTACCAGGTCGGTCATTCCGACTAATCGCCAGAAAGGATTAAATAGCGCATCGCTACGGGCCATCACGTAACTGATATCCCTGCTCGCTTTCAGTGCCATCTGAATTGATCTGCTGAACGGCTCGTCGTTGAAGTCGCCGCAAATGACAATCAACGCATTAGGATCGTCATCATATATGTCCCTAACATATCCTCTGAGCTCTGAGGCAATCTCAGTTCTGATGTGCGAGTCTTCAGAGTATGTGCGCAAGCTCTGCCAGTGGCATAAAATTACCCAAATATCTATAGTGCCTTCCAGCTTGAATCTCAATTTTCGGCCTACCTTGAGATGCTTTGCAGTTACATCCGATTTGGCGTTGAGATCCACGACTTCATTCGCTGAAGCTAGTTTGTCTTGCCTATAAACGATTCCATAGTCATCAATTCTATTTCCGTCTTTTGAATAGAGAGATCGGACAGTATAGGGCGCATATTTTGAATCTATTAATGCGGCGGCAAGGATCTGACGTTTTAGTTCAAGGCAGTTGTCTTCATTGACTTCGCAAAGGCAAAGAAGATCGACGCCAGAATCCAACATGCTGAGAATTACCGTAACGAAATCCGTCGTAACTTCGCCGGGTTTAGCTTGGGTTGCGGGTGCTGACAAATGGCAATTCCACCATGCGATTTTTAGATCCATGACCTTTTTATACTCCTATCCCCTTCAGACTATCTACCCACGGCCTTCAGAATCGTTGTGAATCAACCTATTGCCCCAAATCCTAAGATCTATGTTCTGCGCCGACTGTGTCGGAAGAGAAGACCTGTAGGGGATACTTTTCGCGCATGATCTTCTTCAGCTACTGCAGAGAATTTCGACTTAATATCCTTCAAGTTTGGCAACCCCGCGACCCCTAGCAATCCGGATGCCACTCCCAATGCGGGGCTACCGATCCAAGCTGCCGCTACGGCTACCCCACCAACAGCCAGGCATGCTGGAACATCAATACCATAAAATTTGAGTTTCTTCTGTTTCGCCTCAGATAGTGCTTTTTGGTGCTCTCGAAAAGCTCGCTCCAGATTTTCAACTACTTGGTCAGCTGTTCTAAAGTAGTTATGAGGGTTAATGCCGATCAGTTCTGAGATTCCGTTCCCAAGAATAGACCTTACCTCTTCGGCGAGCCCCTGTTTACGGATCGCTAATACAGTCTCTGGTGGAACATTTCCAAGCCATTCCAGATTTTTTCCCATCTCTGAGGTTAAAGCCCTGCTGACATGCATGGTTTGGCGCAGCTGAGGGTCGTCGACAACTGCCGCACCTTGGTATTCCAACATCCACGTGTAGTACAGCCAGGAGGTTTCTGCGCAGATCAACGGGGTACCGCCTACGCGTTGTGAATTTGCTTGCGTGGCAAAAGCTTGCGGCATTCGGCCAGTGCAAGCAGTAAAAACAGTATTTCCTGCCACGCCTTCATGAAGCATTTGATGCGCAGGAGACTTCATAGCTCGTTCTAATTGGATTCTTGGATTGCGCTCCCAATCACTATCAAAGATAAGGCGATCTTTACCCGTTAGCTCGGCAAGAACCTGATCAGTTGTTGTCAGTTCTCCGCAAAATTCGGCTAATTGATCCAATGATTCAAATGGGCGGCCAAACAGATATTCGGCGTGTCTGCAACTCAAGATCTCGCTTCCTTGCGTGAGGATGATCTTGTTTTCTTCGCCTAGATCCCTTGGATCTGGAGCAATAAGCACTAGCGGTGGGTCAATATCCGCGGTCGCCAAATCTCTGTAGGTCATGGCCGTAAGCACATGCTTTAACAGGATGGCGACCAGGTCGCGTGGATTCATTACCTTTTCAAGCGGTGCAATTCGAGAAAACGGGCAAGGTAGGACGATGGTGTCTACGTAAAGGCCTGCGGTGGAAACCGCATTTTCCCAATGGGCGGGGAAAATGTCTCCGGCAAATGCAGCTTTTAGTTGAGGACCGTCCTGAAGATGATAAGTCGCCGAGTCGGCGACAGAATTCCAAAACTCGTGAACGGTTCCAGTCAGCTCCGGGAACACATCTCTGAGGTGCTCGCAAAAGTCCGAATCTCGAGCCATTGCATTCGCGACCTGCGTGGGGTTGGCCTTAGCCTCAATCATTTTTTTGTAAAGAAAGCCGAAATGGGTGAACAAGAAATCAAAATATACAGTTTGAGTTTGCGCAAGGCTTACCGCCTTTTTAGCGTCTTCTCTCTGTTTCATCCCCATGATGGCCTGGGATGTTGCTCGTATTCGTCCATCTACAGTAGCGGGGTCAACACGTCCGTCCGGTCGGAGCCTGATTGCTTCCAGGCTGGCTCGGAAACCATCGACCAGGTGGGCTGCAATATGAAGCTTGCCCGCATCAAGCTTTTCTTTGATCAAAAAAACGCGGTCGGTCAGATCCTGAATTTCTTCTTCAGTATGATTTTTCACCCCGAACTCCCTGGCAGTCCTTTTTTTCAAGCTGACGTTAACGATATCCCGAGTGCGGGGAGAGTGTTAATCAATATCCAGCTTTAACTGGATGGCGAGCTTACGGCCAATCCATCATCGAATGGCGGTCGAGGCATCGAGTGTCCACATAGTGCCCACGGCGCTAGGCAATTTATTCAGAATAACGCTGAAAATATCACGGGATACCACGTAATAGCTGGGCTCGATTAGTAATCGTTGATTGGGTAGGTTGATAGGAAATCAACT
This sequence comes from Pseudomonas sp. LBUM1663, assembly GCF_059695905.1. Taxonomy (NCBI): domain Bacteria; kingdom Pseudomonadati; phylum Pseudomonadota; class Gammaproteobacteria; order Pseudomonadales; family Pseudomonadaceae; genus Pseudomonas; species Pseudomonas sp. LBUM1663. The sequence continues at coordinate 1,489,034 of NZ_CP166792.1, forward strand.
CCGCATTACCTGATGCAGCTGGCTGGGCGAACTATTACCCCTCGTTTAATCGGTCTCGCGCCGATCTGGTGGGAATTGGCTCAGACGGGCCAAGCCTTGTTTGATATGACCTGCGTTTTCACCAATGGTGTAAAGCGCCCCCGTACGTTACCGCCCATCTCGACCGCATTTTGCTGCTCTGCCCACAGCGTCAGCTCCATCACTGCTGCTTCCGGGGCCAATTGATTCTGGCAAATACGTTCCAGAACATCCGCCAGTGAATATTCGCTTGCGATGGTTGCCGACTCCTTTCGAAAAAATTCAAGCATAGCAGCGACAGTGCGCGGGACTGGGAGCCGAGTCGGCGTCTGGGCGATGTGAAATCGGGGGCGTGTTTAAAATGGCTATTTTTCGCCACCCTGCGCGATACCGAGCAATAAATGCTCTGCAGCCCGCGTAGCACATGGCGTTGAGAGGTGGCGATCAGGCGGTCAGGTGGGCTATTTAAAAAGGTAACTAAATTCAAAACCCTTATAAATCAATTGCTTAAAAGGTTTCGGTAAATAGCTTTCCTGATAGCCCAAGAAATAGCTGGGGTGACCCGAAAAAGAGGATTGTTGAAAGCTCTGAAAGCCTTGTTCTGTCTGGGCTGTAGAAGAGAAAAGAAAATAAAATAGCTTTAATAGTCACTTCAAACCTCAACCGGAAAATCGATTCTATCCGGTAGGGGAGGCTATCTGACGGGCGAGGCTCTCACGCTCCTACCATGTGGCTGGTTCGCTAGCATGGGGGGCGGTGGATTCTTAGAAACTGTCACTGAAACTGTCACCAGGCGCGATTGGATGTCCGTGGACTGCGCTGGAGGCCTTGAAAGTAGTGGAGCGGGTGAAGGGAATCGAACCCTCGTTATCAGCTTGGGAAGCTGGAGTAATGCCATTATACGACACCCGCTCAGAGCGGCTGACTTTGTACCAGATGTGCGCGTGGAAATGAAGTTTTTCTTTGCGCTGGACAGCTTTAGCGCAGGTGAAGCAATACATCAGACCGCATGACGGTCATTCGCGGGCAAGCCTCGCGCTTACAGGAATGCGTTCAACACTGTAGGGCGAAGCTCGCTCGCGATGACTCAGTTTCAGATGGCCAATGCATGGTGGTCCTGGACGTAGTGGTAACGCGGTCGGCTGGCGTGTTGCGCCGGTTTCAGGAAGCCCAGCAGTGCGTCGCGGCTGTCTCGGCAGGCGGCTTTGTGCTCCATGTCGAGAAAGTGGCCGGTGGCCTGCAAGGTACTGAAGGTGGCGTTTTGCACGTGGTTGGCGAACAACCGGGCGCCATCGGCGGCGGTGTATTCGTCCCATTCGCCATTCATGAACAGCACCGGCACGTTGATTTTCTCCGCAGCCTTCAGGAAGCACTGGCGATCACTGTGCAGCAGGTCGCTGATGTGGAAGTGCATCTGCCCGTATTCATGCTCGGCCAGGGAGCTGACGTGGCGATAGTTGAAGCGCTTGAACAGCGTCGGCAGGTGTTTGCCGATGGTGCTGTTCACCAGGTTGCCGACCCGATCCCCATCCCGACTGCCGAGGTAATCAATGCCGCGCTCGAGGTAATCGAGCATGTGCGCGTTGATCTCCGGTGAGAACGAGCTGATCACGGCTTTTTCGATGCGCCGTGGCTGGTGGGCCAGGGCGACCAGGGTCGCGGCGCCACCCCAGGAAAACGACAGCACGTGTTCGGCGGCGAAGTGGTCGATCAGCTCCAGGAGGATCTGCCCTTCGACTTCCTTGGTCAGCAATTTCTCATGCAGGTTGTGCGCTTTTGACTTGCCCGCGTAGGGCTGGTCGTAGCAAACCACATTGAACTGCGGGTGAAGGTTTTTCACAGTTTGTGCAAACGACGCAGTCGTGGCCATCGAGCCGTTGACCAGGATGATGGTCTTCTCTGCGGCGTCTGCGCGATAGAACTCCGTGTAAACCCGATACTGACCCTGTATATCCAGCACAGCGATTTCTGGCCTCATGTCATCAGACTCCAAGCAAGCGGGTATGCGCGCAAATGAGATTGCACGAGCTTTGTGACAGGTAGGCATACGCCTTGAATTTGGAGGCCCATGTCGATCCAATGCAGTCCGGTCGACGGGTATTTTTATTGGCGGGCAGTCTGCCGATCTGAGGCGGAACCTGAGGGTTCTCTAACCGGCAAAAAGTTTCTTAGAAGTATGTTGTGACTCGTCGGTCACATTTCGGCCGACGTCCTGATTCAAGCAGGGGTCACGTCTTCGCGCAAGTGTCATTCGTAAATTGTTCGACAACTTCTGCTGAGCGGTAGGCTGCTTAGATCAAATGGATCTCTTCGGTGCGCAATGCTCGGTACTCGCCCGGTTTTAGCGCGTTATCGAGCACCAGCGGACCCATGCTTTCGCGGTGCAGGCGCAACACTTTGTTGTCGAAGTGGCCGAACATCCGCTTCACCTGGTGATACCGACCCTCGACGATGCTCAGCCGCGCCGCTTTCGGCCCGATCACGATCAGCTCGGCCGGTTGCGTGGTGAGGTCTTCGAACGCGAAGTACAGACCCTCGGCAAATTTCAATGCGTATTGCGGGCCAATCTCCTGCTCGGTCTCGACGTAATAGACCTTCGGCAGTTTGGTCTGCGGTTGGGTCAGGCGCCGCGACCAGCTGCCGTCGTTGGTGATCAGCATCAGGCCGGTGGTGTTGAAATCCAGGCGACCGGCGATGTGCAGGTCATCGCGGTCCGGCTCATGGATCAGGTCGAGCACGGTCGGGTGCTCCGGGTCGCGGGTGGCGCTGATGCAGCCGGGCGGTTTGTGCAGCATGAAGTAGCGAGCGGGCTTGCCGACTTGCAGGACTTCCTCGTCGACCTCGACGCGGCTGAACTCAAGCACTTCGGCATGCGGGTCGCTGACGATTTTTCCGTCGATCCGAACGCGCTTTTCCACCAGCAACAGGCGCACCTGCTTACGGTTGAAGCGCGGCAGGTTGCTGAGGAAACGGTCAACGCGCATGGCTGGGGTTCAGTGGAAAAGGGGCGGGTATGTTACGTGATCAGCCGGGCGGTTGCTTACAACTGCGCCTCGACTTCGGCACAACGCGGGCACAAGCAGGACTTGTCGCGCAGTTCGGCTGACAGCGCTTCAAGCACCGCCGGGTCGATACTGACGCCAAAGCACCAGCACGCCTGATCGACGGTGCGCGGGTCGGCCAGGGTGCAGTCGTTGGAGGCGCCGCAGGCGGGGCATTGGTCAGGCTTGTTCATGCAGGACTATTCATAACGGGAGTGAGGCATTTCCACGCAGGTTCGGTTACGGCCGGCCTGTTTGGCCCGGTACATTGCATGATCGGCCCGAGACAGCAGGGTGTGCAAGGTTTCATCGACCTGCAAGGTGGTAAGGCCGATGCTGACTGTCAGCTGCAGTTCCTTGCCGTCGTAGGCATAACGCTGCTGTTCGACATGTTGACGAATTTTCTCGGCGATCATCAGACCGGTCTCACCATCGGTGTCCTTGAGCAGCACGATGAACTCTTCACCACCCCAGCGGCAGACGATGTCGGAATGCCGCAGGCAACTCTCCAGATCCCGTGCGAAGCCGATCAGCACCTGATCGCCGGCCAGATGACCGTAGGTGTCGTTCAAGACCTTGAAGTGGTCCAGATCCAGCAACAACGCGGTCAGTGGCTTGGGCTCGCGCTCGGCTTCGAGCATGGCTTGCGCCGCCAACAGGTCGAAACCACGACGATTCGGCAGTTCGGTGAGGCTGTCGAGCGTCGCTTGCGCCTGGATCTTGCCCTGGTAGCGCTTGATCACGCGGTTGAGCAGGGCCAGCACGATCAGCGTGACGAGCAGGCAGATCAGCAGGTTGAGGTACAGCGACTGGCGGATTTCACTGAGGGCGCTGTCTTCGCGCTTGTCGACAAACAGGTACCAGTTCAGTTCGGGAATGAACCGCACGTTGAGGAAATGGCCCTGGCCCTGGACGGAATATTCGTAGCTGCCGCTGTGGGGTTTTGGCAGTTGGCTGACCAGGCCCTTCATGTTGTCGAGTTCGCCGAGCTTCTGGCCGATGTGCGCGCCTTGCGGGCCGCCCTCGGCGCCGGTCAGCACCAGGCGGCCGAAATTGTCGACGAAGTACACGCTGCGCTGGTAACGCTGCTGGTATTTGTCGATCAGCTTGATCACCGCATCGACCGTCAGGCCAACGCCGGCGGCGCCGATGAATCGGTTGTTGTAGTCGTAGACCTTGTAGTTGATGAAGAAGGTCAGGTTGTCCTTGTTGGCAAGATCCGGGTCGACATTGATCTCGTAGGGATCGGCCATGTCGCGGACGCGGAAATACCAGGCATCGCGCGGTTCCGTGGACTTGACCTGTTTGAGGACGCCTTTGGCGTGGTAGTAGGTGAGGCTGGTATTGGAGACAAAAAATGCCGTGTAGGCGCCGTAGTGGGTCATGACCTCGTTGAGGTAGCGGGTCATTTTCTCGGGGTCTTGCTCGCCGCTTACCACCCAGTCACGCATGAAGGTGTCGCGGGACATCATCGAGGAAATCAGGATCGGTCTGACGAGGTCTTTCTGTATTTCCGAGTAGACCGTGTCCGAGGTCAGCGGCAGTTCGGTATTGACGATGCTGTCACGGATGGAGGCTCGCGAAGCGTAGTAACTCAGGAAAGAGGTCGCGAGAAAGCCTGCGCCCAGCAACGCGATAAGCGTGAGGACCAACGAACGTTGCGAATACAGCGGCGAGCGAAGCGGCATGACGATTCCGTTGGCAGTGACCCAATGGCAGGCATTCTAATGGCACTGCGGGAAAATGACTCCTTCATGTTGATCGCGAATGATCGTTCCCACACTCCATGCAGGTTGCACCCGGACCTTGTGGGAGCGAGCCTGCTCGCGATGGCGGTCTAGCAGGCAAAACTATGTTGTCTGACAGTCCGCTATCGCGAGCAGGCTCGCTCCCAAAGGTTCTCGCCCTTAAGCCAGGGTTTTCAGATACGCACGCCATCCGCCGAGATGACTGATATTGGCGGCTCCCTCCAACCCATACCCCTCACAGATAAACCCGCTCTCCCAACGCCCGTCCGCCAGTTGCACCTTGCCCAACCCCAGCGGCGCCGGAATCCCGGTCAGGAACGAGCCCAACTCACTGCTCGGCAACTCCCACACCTCCACGGCAATCGCCACGCCACCATCCTTCACCCGCACCATCCCCGGACGAAACGGCGGCCCACCGGCCAATGCATACAGCTGATAATCCGGCGAGCTAAACGTCGTCTCCACCATCCGAGCCCCGCGTTTCTTCAGTTGCCAGTTCAACGCCAACCCATCCAGATGCGCGCCACACACCACCAGCCGCGCGCGATCATTACGGGCGATAGTCGTCAGCGCAGGCTCAGCCGAACGGCGCTGCAAAGCATCCGCCACACCCAACAAATACTGATCGGTAAACGCCCGACCAAACACCGTCACGCCCCAAGGCAAACCATTGCCCATAAATCCGCTCGGCACCGCGACGGCCGCGTAATCCAGCAGGTTCATGAAGTTGGTGTAGTAACCCAGTTCCGAATTACGCAGGACCGGTTCGGCATCCAGTTCCGCCGATGTGACGGGGCGGCCGATGGTAGGCGTAACGACACAATCAAGATTTTCCAGCGCCTTGTCGCACAGCGCTTTCAACGCTTGCAGTCGATATTGCGCACGGAAGGTCTGCACGCCGCTGACCGCCGGCGCCTTGGCCAGCACCGCGCGAATCACCGGCAACACCGCTTCGGGATTCTGCTCCATCAACTCGCCGGCCACACTGTAGCGCTCGGCCACCCACGGGCCTTCATAGAGCAAACGCGCCGCTTCGAGGAACGGCGACAGATCCAGTTCCACCGATTCACCGCCCAGCGCCTTGAGCCGATCGATGGCATCACCGAACAACAACGGGCCTTCAGGGCAGCCGAAGAATTGCAGGTCCTGCGCACGCGGTACGCCGAAACGGAAAGGACGCGGTGTACCGAACGCCGAGCCGTCATTCCACAACGGGTTGCTGCGGCTGTATTCATCTCGCGGGTCGAGGTGCGCGGTCAGCGCCAGCAACTGACTGGCCTCCCGGGCCGTCGCGGTGAATGTCGTCACGCAATCGAGCGTGCGACAGGCCGGCACCACACCGGCCGTGGAGATCAGCCCTTTGGTGGCTTTCAATCCGACCAGATTGTTCAGTGCCGCCGGCACCCGTCCCGATCCTGCCGTGTCCGTGCCCAACGAAAAACTCGTCACGCCCAGCGCCACCGCCAGCGAAGATCCAGCGCTGGAACCGCCCGACGGATACTCCGGCAATACGCTGTTCGGGCACGCGCCATAAGGCGAGCGGCTACCGTTCAGCCCGGTCGCGAACTGATCAAGATTGGTCTTGCCCAGCGGAATCGCGCCCAGCGCCAGCAACTGCTCGACGATGGTCGCCGAACGCTGCGGCACATAAGCAAAATCATGGCACGCCGCCGTGGTGGGAATGCCCGCCAGGTCGATGTTGTCCTTGATCGCAAACGGCACGCCGTACAACGGCAGGCTATCGAGGTCGCGGCCGTCGAGCGCGGCGAGGTACGGTTCCAGTTCTTCGACACTGAGCAAGTGGATGAACAGGTGATAGTCCGGGTTCAACGCCGCGGCTTTATCGCGCAAGCTCAGCAGCAGTTCACGGGGCGTGATGTTGCCGATGCGATAAGCGCTGCGCAGGGCGTCGAGTTGTAGATTGATGTTCATGGCACTAGTCCTTTTTCAAATGGGTTCAGTCGAGTTCCAGCACCACGACGCGCTGTCCGGCGCGCACCGCCGAACCCGGTTGCACGCGGACCTCGCGCACCACGCCGGCCATGGGCGCGAGCAGCGGAATTTCCATCTTCATCGACTCCAGAATCACCAGCACATCACCGGCGGCGACCCGGCGGCCGGTCTCAACCTGAACCTGCCAAAGGTTGCCGGCGATGTGGCTGTCGACGCTCATTTCATTGCTGGCGAGCGGTGCGTCTTCGGTGGCTTCGGGGGCCGGTTCCTCGCTGTCGAAATGCGCCTGGCCGCTGGCGATCCAGCGCTCGCGCTCGGCGTTGAATGCGCCTTTTTGCTGATCGCGAAACGCGTCGATGGTCTCGGCTTCTTTTGCCAGGAAGGCCTGGTAATCCGCGAGGTTCAACTGGCTGTGCTCGATATTCAGATCGAAGCGCCCGAGCGGGAAGTCCCGGCGGATGCGCAGCAGTTCCTCGGCGCTCACCGGGTAGAAACGAATCTGATCGAAAAAGCGTAGCAGCCACGGTTTGCCGCCGAACGCGGCGACCTCGCGATAACGGTTCCACATCTGCAACGTGCGACCGACAAACTGATAACCGCCAGGGCCTTCCATGCCGTACACGCACATGTAGGCGCCACCGATGCCCACCGAGTTTTCCGCCGTCCAGGTGCGCGCGGGGTTGTACTTGGTGGTGACCAGGCGATGGCGCGGATCGAGCGGGGTGGCGACGGGTGCGCCGAGGTAAACATCGCCAAGGCCCATCACCAGATAGCTTGCATCAAAGACCGTGCGCTGCACTTCGTCGAGGTTGGGCAGGTCATTGATGCGGCGGATGAACTCCAGATTGCTCGGGCACCACGGTGCGTCCTTGCGCACGGTGGTCATGTATTTCTCGATTGCCAACTGACAGGCCGGGTCGTCCCAGGACAGCGGCAAATGCACGATGCGTGAGGGCACTTGCAGGTCCTTGGCGGCGCACACGGCGTCCCATTCACCGGCGACAATGCCGAGCAGATCGGCCAGCGGCAGTTGCTCGGGCTGGTAGTGCACTTGCAGCGAGCGGATGCCGGGGGTGAGGTCGATGACGCCATGCAGGGTTTTGCTTTCCAGGGCTTGCATCAGGGCGTGTGCGCGGAAGCGCAGGACCAGGTCCAGTTCAGGTGCGCCAATCTCGAGGAGCAGGTGCGTATCCCCCGACAACCTGGCAACCAGCCGCGTATCTCCCTGACCCAAATCCAACACCACAGGCGACAAAAGACCCTGTAGGAGCTGGCCTGCCAGCGATGAAGTTGATGCGGTGTCTGGTTGGTCCCCATCGCTGGCAGGCCAGCTCCCACAAGGGGTATTCCATTTCAAGGCGAGATTTCGGGCGGTTTTTAGATCGACCGGGAGGAACTGGACTTTGTCGCCGGCCTTCAGCTGCCCAAGCTGCCAAAGATCCGCCTCGATCACCGTCACCGGGCAAACGAACCCGCCCAGACTCGGACCATCCGGCCCCAGGATCACCGGCATGTCCCCGGTGAAATCCACCGCGCCGATGGCATACGGATTGTCATGGATGTTCGACGGATGCAGCCCCGCTTCACCCCCATCGGCCCGCACCCATTCAGGCTTCGGCCCGATCAGTCGCACGCCCGTGCGGCTGGAGTTGAAGTGCACTTCCCACTGGGTCGCGAAGAAGGTGCCGATGTAGTTTTCGGTGAAATATTCCGGTGCACCGTGAGGGCCGTAGATCACCCGGATCTGCCGCACTGTGGGTAACCCGGTGACGTGGCTCAGTTGCTGACCGACGCTGCGGTCGATCAAGGCAGGCACATGCAACACATCACCCGCCCGCAATGCACGACCACCATGCCCACCAAACTGTCCAAGGGTGAACGTACTTTTGCTGCCCAGATAATCCGGCACCTGCAGGCCGCCGCGCAGGCTCAGATAGCTGCGAGCGCCGGCACCGCCAATCGTGCCGAGGCTTAACGTGGCGCCGGCTGGAATCAGCAACGCGGTGTTCATCGCTACGGTTTCACCGTTCAACGTCAGTGGAATGACGGCCCCGGTGACCGCCACCACGGCATCGCAATTGAAACGCAGCAACGGCCCGCTCATGGTGATTTCCAGTGCTGCGGCGCCTTCGTCATTACCCAGCAGAAGATTACCGAGCCGCAACGCTCGACTGTCCATCGGCCCTGACGGCGGCACGCCCACCGCCCAGTAACCGAGACGGCCGGGATAGTCCTGAACGCTGGTCTGAGTACCGGCGCTGAGCACTTCAAAGGTGTTGGCCTGATACACCAGGTCTTCCAGGCAACGGGTCCACGGCTGGCCGCTGGCGAACGGCGCATCGAGCAGAATTTGCCGCAGGTAATCGCGGTTGGTTTCCACGCCATACAGCAGGCTGTCGCCCAACGCCTGATGCAGATCCGCAGCGGCCTCTTCACGGGTCGCCGCCCAGCTGATGACCTTGGCGATCATCGGGTCGAAGTACGGCGGGATCTCGCAACCGGCTTCGACCCAGGTGTCGATACGCAATTGTTTGCCGTCGGCAACAGGGAAGTTCACGGCGGTCAGCAATCCCGGGCTCGGCTGAAAATCACGGCCCGGATCTTCGGCGTAGAGCCGTGCCTGAATCGCATGACCGTCGGCGTTCAAGCCATGACTCAAGTCGCTCAATGGCGGTAAATCACCGGCCGCCAGTTCCACCATCCAGCGCACCAGGTCCACGCCCCACACTTGTTCGGTGACGCCGTGCTCCACCTGCAAACGGGTGTTCACTTCGAGAAAGTAGAAGCGCTGAGCCTCGCTGTCGAAGACGAATTCCACGGTGCCGGCGCTGCGGTAATTCACCGCTTTCGCCAGTTTGATCGCCGCCGCGCAGAGCTCTTCGGCCATGCCGTCGGGCAGGTTCGGCGCCGGGGTTTCTTCGAGGACTTTCTGATTGCGGCGCTGCACCGAGCAGTCGCGAACGCCGAGGGCGATGACTTCGCCGCGACCGTCGCCGAACACCTGGACTTCCAGATGACGGGCGCGCTGGATGTACTTCTCGATGAACACGCCAGCGTCGCTGAAATTGTTCTGGCCGAGGCGTTTGACCGCTTCGAAGGATTCGCTCAACTCGGCCGCGCTGCGGCACACGCGCATGCCGATCCCGCCACCGCCCGCCGTGCTTTTGAGCATCACCGGGTAGCCGACCTGTTCACCGGCAATCAGCGCCGCGTCGAGGCTGTCGAGCAGTTCGGTGCCCTCGAGCATTGGCACGCCATGTTGCTTGGCCAGGGCGCGCGCGGTGTGCTTGAGGCCGAATACGCGCAGTTGCTCTGGCGTCGGGCCGATGAAGGCGATGTCGGCGGCTTCGCAGGCTTCGGCGAACGCAGCGTTTTCCGAGAGGAAACCGTAGCCGGGGTGAATCGCCGTGGCGCCGGTGGCTTTGGCGATGGCGAGGATTTTGTCGACCGCCAGATAGGTGCCGGCGGCTGCGCCTTCACCGAGGCTATGGGCTTCATCGGCTTGCAGGATGTGCAGGCTCGCGCCATCGGCTTCGGAGTAAACGGCAACGCCCTTGACCTGCACTTCACGCAGGGTACGCAGGATGCGGCAGGCAATGGCGCCACGGTTGGCAATCAGGACTTTTTCGAACATGGCATAACCCCGGAGGCGATAGCGCATCAGCCTCGACCTGGGATGCGGGCCGTCCCGCAGTTTTTCGAAATGCACCCGGGCCGTCCCGGATGAACAAAATTCACGCTTTTTGTGGCGAGGGAGCTTGCTCCCGCTCGGCTGCGCAGCAGTCGCAAAACCTGCTGCTGCGGTACGTCAGACATAGCGCGGTTGCAGGGTTTGGGGCCGCTTCGCGACCCAGCGGGAGCAAGCTCCCTCGCCACGAGGTTTAGCGATGCTCTTGCTCTTGCTGTTTGAGGCACTGGCCTGAACGCGCCTGGCACAAGGCGAACAACCATTTACGCAACCGCGCGAATTTCAGTTCCATACCAGCAGCTCCGCAGGGGTCGGGTTGTAGGCGTTGCACGGGTTGTTCAGTTGCGGGCAGTTGGAGATCAGCACGATCACGTCCATCTCGGCCCGCAGGTCGACGTATTTGCCCGGCGCCGAAATGCCGTCTTCAAACGTCAGCCCGCCGTCGGCAGTGACCGGTACGTTCATGAAGAAGTTGATGTTCGGTCCGATGTCGCCCTTGCCCAGTCGCCCGTCGTGGACGCAGGCGCGCAGGTAGTTGTCGCGGCAGCTGTGCATGTAGCGTTTCTCCAAGGCGTAGCGCACGGTGTTGCTCTCTTGCGCGCAGGCGCCGCCGAGGGTGTCGTGGCGGCCGCAGGTGTCGGCGACGATGGTCAGCATCGGTTTGCCGAGGTTGGAATAGAGCACGCTGCCGGTGCTGAGGTAGACGCTGTTCTGCCGGCGCAACGTGCGCTGCACGTCGTAACGCTCCTTGGGATTGGCGACGCTGTAGAACAAAGTGTCGACGGCCTGATTGCCTTCCAGGTCGAGGATGCGCAGGGTCTGGCCGGCCTTGACCTCCATCAGCCACGGTTCGCCGGCCGGGATGGTGGCGCGGTACACCGCGGCTTCTGGATGCAATTGAGCAGCAACGATTGCAAGTGACATGGCAGCGATCCTCAGGCGAACAGACGGTCGGTGTTGATGAAGCCGCGCTCGTTTTCCGGGCGCGAGGTGCGGCAGTGTTCGGCGACGCTGGCGTCGGCGTTCATCCAGCTGAGCTTCAGGGGTTTGGGCGCGTAGTCCGGCGACGGGTCCATCGGATGTTGCAGCGCGGTGAGCACCACCAGCGTGTCCATCGGCGCGTACAAGTCGATGTAGTCGCCAGCCTTTGAATGGCCTTCGACGAAGTGGAAACGCCCGGCCTCATCGACGTTCACGCGGCTGAACAAGTTGAGGGTCATCAGCAGGTCCGAGAGGCCCAAGCCCCACTTGCCCAATTCCACCAACAGGTTGTCGGTGCCGTTGCGGAAGAAGCCGTTGCGCAGTTCCTGATAACGGCCGGCGCCGTATTTTTCCGCGACTTCTTCAGCGCAGAGTACGCCACCGAGGCTGTCGCTCCAGCCGCAGGTGTCGGCGGTGATGGCGGCGAGCACACGGCCCATGTCCGAGTAGAGGCAATGGCCGCTGGTGAGCTTGGCGGTGTGTTGGCATTTAAGGCTGTCGGGCAGGTTCAGGCGTTCGGTTTTTTCATTGGCATTGAGCAGCGTCAGGCTGACGTTGGCGCCGCCGCGCAGGTCGGTCAGGCGCAGCAATTGGCCGCGTTTCAACACGAAGGAACGATGGCCTCCGCCGGGAAGCATTTCTTCGGCGAAGGGCGGGAACAGTTGAGTCGAATCAGTCATGGGCAAAATCCTCTTAAGCGGTGCGAAGCGTGCCTGCCAATTCAATCGGCAAGGCATCGACGGCGGCGCGAGTGGCGCGGCGGTCGCTGTTCAAAGGGATGTCGTAGGTGATGCGTGCGCCATAGGCACCGGGGGCGTGCGGGTCGACGCGGACCTTGTCGAACACCAACAAGCGCGTGCCGAGGCTGAAACCTTCGGACAGGTCATGGGTGACCATGAACACCGTCAGTTGCGTCTCGCGCCACAGCTCCAGCAGCAAGGCGTGCATGTCTTTGCGGATGCCCGGATCGAGCGCGCCGAACGGTTCGTCGAGCAGCAACACGCGGGGTTTCATGATCAGCGCCTGGGCGATGGCCAGCCGTTGTTGCATGCCGCCGGAGAGCTGCGCCGGGTACTTGTCCAGCGAGTGGCCGAGACCGACTTTGTGCAGCAGCCCCGAGGCCTGTTCGCGGGCTTCTTTTTTGGCGCTGCCGAACAGGCGCCCTAGCAATGGCGAGCGTGGCAGTTCCAGGCCTAGGGCCACGTTGTCCAGCACGGTCAGGTGCGCAAACACCGAGTAACGCTGGAACACCACGCCACGGCTTGAGTCCGGTTCGCCGGCCAGCGCCTGACCGTCCAGCAGAATCTCGCCGCGACTGGCGCGTTCCTGGCCGAGCAACAGACGCAGGAAGGTCGATTTGCCACAACCGGACGCGCCGACAAGCGTGCAGAACTCTCCTTCATTGACGTTTAGATTCAGCCCTTCGAGCACGACTTGATCGGCGTATTGCTGCCAGACGTTTTTGACGGTGATGAAACTCATGCGCGGGCCCCCTCATACCAGGGAAAGGCGCGTTGGGTCAGGCGTTTCAGGCCCCAATCCATCAGCCAGGCGAGCAGGGTGATCCACACCACGTAAGGCAGAATCACATCCATCGCCAGGTAACGGCGCACCAGGAAAATCCGGTAGCCGAGGCCGTCGGTAGAAGCGATGGCTTCGGCGGCGATCAGGAACAGCCACGCCGAACCGAGCATCAACCGCAGCGAGATCAGCAGGCGCGGCAACAATTGTGGCAGCACCACGCGCAGCATCAGCGTCCAGGTCGAAGCACCGAGGGTTTGAGCCTTGATCAGCAACTCGACCGGAATCTCCCTGGCGCGCTGTTCCAGATCACGGGCCAGACACGGGGTGATACCGATCACGATCAGCATCACTTTCGACAATTCCCCCAGCCCGAAGACGATGAACAGAATCGGCAGGATCGCCAGCGGCGGCACCATCGACAGCACCGTCAGCAACGGCGACAACGGCGCGCCGAACAGCGGCAAGGTGCCGGCGGCGATGCCCAGGCACAGCCCGGCCAGCGCACTGATGCCCAGACCGATGGCCAGGCGGCGCAGGCTTGATGCGGTGTCTTGCCACAACAGGTATTCACCGGTGCGGGTGTCGGCAGTGAACGCCAGGCGTTTCACCGCGTCGGTCATCTGCACGGCGCTCGGCAGCAGCTTGTCGTTGGGGTTGTCCATCAGCCGCTCGGCCGAGCCCATGAAGTAGGCGAACAGCACCAGGGCGAACGGCAGGATCACCAACAGCAGGCGACTCGGGCGATCCGGGTGGCGATTGATCAGGCGCATGGCCAGTCCTCCGGTTTACAGCTTGGCGTCAGCGGCCATCTGCACGTAGGTCGGGTCGAAGCGCAGCTTGAGGTTGGTCTTGTCGCCGCTGGTCACGCCATTGGCGAAGGCCATGCCGACGGCGCTGGTGTCTTTGGCGCCTTCACCCAGCAAGCCGTGTTGGAACGAAAACTCGGCGACCTTGCGCATGGTTTCCGGCAATTGTTTGCTGGTGGAGAAGTCCAGGGCTTCCTTCGGTGTTGCGAATAATTTGGTGGTGTCGAGTTGCGACTGGAAACCGGCCAGGTCGGTGCCCGAGGCTTTGGCCATGTGTTCGAGTGCGACCTTGCTGACGGCGTTTTTCGCGTTCATCAACTCGACCACTTCAAACCAGGCGCCAGTCAGCGCTTTGCCCAGGGCCGGGTTGTCTTTGAGGGTGGCGCTGTTGACCACCATCATGTCCATGATTTCGCCGGGGATCTGGCTGGAGTTGAAGACCTCGGTCACCGCAGGCTTGGCCTTGATGTCTGAAAGCATCGGGTTCCAGGTGGTGACGGCGTTGACCTGATCGGTGTTGAAGGCGGCCGAGATGTCGGCGTCGGAAGTGTTGACCACTTTCAGGTCTTTCTCGGTGAGGTCGACCGAATCCAGAGCGCGGGCCAGCAGGTAGTGGGACACCGACAGTTCGACCAGATTGACGTCCATGCCTTTGAGGTCGGTGACTTTCTTGCCTTCGCCCTTGAGCACGATGCCGTCGTTACCATTGGAGAAGTCGCTCACGATCAGCGCGGTGCTGTCGACGCCACCGGCCGCCGGAATGGTCAGCGCGTCCATGTTGGTCATGGTGCAGCCGTCGAACTGGCCGGCGGTGTACTGGTTGATGGATTCGACGTAATCGTTGAGCTGCACCACATCGATCTTGATGCCGTACTTCTTCGCCCATTTGTCGACGATGCCTTGGCTGCCGGCGTATTCCCAGGGCATCCAGCCGGCGTAGATGGTCCAGCAGACGCTGAAGTGGTCTTTTTGAGCGGCGTGGGACGGGAGGCTCACGAGGGCTGCGAAAGCAGCGGCGAGCAGGGCGGGTAAACGAAGCTTGAGCATGGGTGGTTCTCCAGTTGATCAAGGGCGGGCAGGAGTCAACGCGGCACCGCGAACGGTGGCTTGTCTCCCGGGCTTTTTTCCCGCCGTGTAACCTCAACTGGAGGTCGCCAACTCTCGGACCAGCCACTCGCCTTAGCGAGCCGGAACCCTAGTCAGCCATTGCAAATTGTGGTGCCGCGAACCTTGTGATGACTCCTGCACGGGTTTGCTAAAGCGAGAGCCGTGCCAAGTTGGCTTGAGGGCTCTAGGGTAGGGGATTGCGCGATGAGCGCTTGTGGCAGGCGAGGCGGTGTTGCCTTGTGATGGTGCGCAAGTGCACCGCTATGGGACGTCGTGGCCGCTGATCTGAGGGGTCCGCACCCTCGGCACTCGCCCCGGCAATGCCAGTCAAATGGAGGGTCAGTTGGCCTGTTCCGGCTGTGGGTCTTTCAGGAGGCCGCCATGTTTCGTCGACTGTTGTTCGCTGTTGTGCTCGGTCTGGGAGTGTCCGGCTGCTACTACTACGCCGGTGGCTACGACGTCTATCCCGCGCCTTATTACTACCCCGGCTATTCACCCTATTCCTACTATTACGGCCCGCGTTACTACTACGGCCCGCGCTTCTACGGTGGCTATCGCTACTACTATTGGGGCGGGCACGGGCCACGTCATTACGGCGGTGGATATCGCGGTGGCCACCATTAATCAGCGGGTGAATAGATGAAAAACCTTTCATCGGCCACTTGTTTCAATCTGTTTCAGGAACGCACCAGATTTGGAAAACGATGTCTGATCTTTCGACAGTCACCGAATAATTGACTGTCGCCTGCCAGCGTCGCTGGTATGGCTCACTCGCGGTCCAGGAGGCCGCCATGCTCTGTCGAAAACAGCTCCACCGAATTCTTCTGATTGCAGTAGTGGGATTGTCTCTTGGTGCGTGCGTGCCCTATTCCGATGGAGGAGGCAGCTACTACAGTTCCGAGGTCTATACCTCGCCAGCGCCCGTCTATTATTCCGGTGGCGGCCCTTATTATTCAGGTGGCGGGGGTTATTACACGCCGCCACGCCGTTACTACGCGCCACCGGCGCGGTACTACCAGCCAACGCCGCGGTATTACCATCAGCCGCGGGTTTATCAACCGGCACCTCGTTATTACCAGTCGCAACGGGGCGACTACCGGGCCCATGGTTGGGACGGGCGAAACCGCGGCGGTTGGAGCAATGACAACCGTGGCCATGGCGGACGAGGCGACCATAACGGTCGCGGTGATCACGATGGCCGAGGCGGCCGTCGGTAATTCTTGACGAAAACCTTTAGAAGGGCGGCGCATCATGCGCCGCTTTTGTTTTGTGGGTCGTGTATGGCGCCCAGGTCCGCGACGGGGCCGTCCGCAATCGTTCTTTACGCTGACGGGTAGCAGGCCGCTCCTGCTCGATTCGAAATAACCCTCCATGGCTACATGTCCTCGGGCGTTCTCGGAACCCTCCTACAGTTTTGTTTCTGCGCATTTGTTAGCGTTTGTGCATTCGTATTGATGTTGAAAAAACTTCAATGAAATGAGGGTGCGCAAGCAGAAAATCAGTTGAATCATGAACCTACTTATTATTCATCAAAACTTTCCTGGTCAATTCCGGCATGTTGCATTGGCGGCACTCAATCAGCCAGACGTTACAGTCGTTGCGATAGGGCGAGATACGGCTCCAGGCGTTCAGGGAATAAGGCTCTTCAGGTATCGACCTATAAGAAAAAAATCCCATTACACTCATTCGTACTTACATCAATATGAAGAGGCGGTTGTTGACGGGCAACAAGTACTTAGGTTGTTAAGACGGCTCAAGCAAGAAGGTTATCACCCTGATGTGATACTTGCACACCCTGGATGGGGCGAAGCACTGTTTGTTAAGGATGCATATCCTGACACTCCGCTGATTAGTTTTTGTGAATATTATTATCATTCAACAGGCGCGGATATGGGTTTTGATCCCGAGTTTCCGAGTGCCCCAGATTCATCTTCAAGAATTCGTCCGCTGAATTCGATGCATCTTTTGAACCTTGAGCAATGTGACATTGGAATTGCACCTACTTCATGGCAGCGCAGTCTGTTCCCTCCAGCGTATCACTCTAAAATTCAGGTGATTCATGAGGGCATTTCTCTAGAAGCAATTGAGCCCGCGCCGATAACCTCCGTAAAGCTACCCAGTGGGCAGGTGCTGGAAACCGGGCAGCCAATCGTGACGTATGTCGCGAGAAACCTCGAACCATATCGCGGATTTCATAGTTTCATGAGATCCATTCCTTATATCCAGGCCGTGCGCCCGGACGCCCAGATCGTAATCGTGGGAGGCGATGGCGTCAGTTATGGGCGTTTGCCGATAGGTTTTGAGAGTTGGCGCAGTAAGTTGCTGGCGGAGTTGGATATAGATCTTTCCAGAGTGCATTTTACGGGCAAGCTGCCTTATAAAGCGTATAGAGCAGTTTTACAGGTGTCAGAAGTGCATGTTTATTTGACGTATCCCTTCGTTATGTCTTGGTCGTTGTTAGAGGCAATGGCGTCTGAGTGTGTCGTGATAGGTTCCGATACCGCTCCGGTTCGGGAGGTGATTGTTGATGGCGTAAATGGATTGTTAGTGGATTTTTTTGACGCTGAGGAAATAGCTGGAAAAGTATGTAGGGTCTTAAAAAGTCCCAGTGATTTTAATTTGATTGGAAGGTCAGCGAAATCGACAGCCAGAAAGTTTGATGCAAGACATGGCGTGCGGGGCTATTTCGATATATTTGATCGAGTGATCCATTGCTCTTAATAAGCTGTTTTATCATTTTAAATGGAGTTTGGAATGTATAGGTCGTCTCGCAAGGATGCATATTGGTGGTGTAAGACCCTACTAAAGTATGGTCTGGTGGTGGTTTTTTGCTATTGGTTGAGGGGTTGTTACGTTGAATCGGAGCGCATGGACGAAGAGCGTGCTCGCAGTCGAGAAGAATCAAAAAAATGCAGTGAAAAACTTGCAGGTATGGAGCTTGTTCCAATATTGGGAGGGGGTCTTCTTGATATAAAGAAAATACCTGGATTTCATTTTGGTTCTACCACAAAAAATAGGGAGTGCATTGCAGAGCTTCTCGAAGGCTCTTTCTGGTGGACCGGTACTGAACTTCGTCCCACCTATCAGGAACTCGGGAAAGAGCCATCACCCAACCGGAAGCTTTTCAGTGTGAATGCGAGGTTGTACACAAGGACAGAATCTACCGAGCCAATTAACATGGGGCGTCAGACCAAGGAGTGGCCTGAAGAGCTTATTGTGAAACTCAAAAAGTATCCCGGTCTGGAGCTATGGCTCAACGCTCCTCCTCCGAGTGTTGAAAACAAGTTCGCAATAAGCGGTTTTATAATGCGCGAGTGGCGTCGGCGTGATGGAACTCCGCGAGTAATTGCGTGTGACGGTTTAGACTCTCCGTCTAGCGAAGTTATGGAAAGCGGGTTCTACACACCGGTTTTGTTAACGCTTAACAAATCACAACTGGGAAATCTGGATTTTGGCCGTTTCAATGCTTATTGCACTGTCGAATTGCATAGCTTCGATTTCGCAGGTGGAGATGCTCGTGTGTATCTAGGGACAGGTTCGCTACGTGCGGCTCCTACAGTGCTTAAGTTTATTAGTGATTATCTTTCTAGTTCCATAATTACAGGGAAGTAATGATGAGTTATGTTTTTAATGCTATCGAGAAAGAAAAAATTATCAATGCTGTCGGTATATGCGATGGAATGGAATTCAACTCGAAATTAGAAGAGTATAAGGCAATTGCGTTAGAGGGTAGAAATTGTGCGCCTTTCTATAAAATATTGTCCGAAATAATTGGTGAAAAGATTTCTGGCTCATTGGTTTTTGATGAGGGTGTCAAGAAGATTTTTAAAAGTGCCAAGCTGTGGCTTGATGTGGCAATTGATGCTAATGGAGGGGGCGGTGCTTACTCAGCTTTGATTCGTGCTTATACAAGACGGCAAGGACAACTGCGACGGGATAAGTTGTTTAGTGAAGAATTGATGCAGAAGTCGTCGAATCAGGTGGCAGTCAATTTCATGAATACTTTGATGTATGGGTCTCTTAAAGATAATTTGGCGCCGTGGACCGTGCCTTCAATAGACCAAATCGCTTCCATCGATGCAAGCGCCATCGGCAGAATACTGTTCCCAAAGGAAGTTGGCGAAGAAGATACCGCTTCAAGCCGTAACTCAGGATGGTCAGGGACGATCGGCTTTAGTCTCTTGGGTGGGGAGTACCCCTATGAAACGTGGAGATTAATCTCGGCGGGTGATCCTGAGTCGGAAATTAAAGGAAGGCATCAACTAGCAAAAATTAATAGGGTAGATGATTTTAAGAATATCTTGTTCGCCATAGATTCCTACAGCGTGGCTCTTGAAGCAGTGGTCAAGAATTTCGGCTGGAACTCATTTGAGAGCCTGTTTTCCGTTGTGCCTGAACAGATAAATATTGCACGTAGCAGTGGAAGCTATAATCCACTCATTCAGTCTGTTGTCAAAGGTACGCCTATTTCGCCCGCAGTGGACCTGATATTAAGGTACGGGGTGAATGCCTTTTTTGATATGTTCAGAAGAACATATGACGGTGACACTACTTTCGTGGTAACCACGGATGAGACATTTGTTGCTAACGCCTACACATTTTTTTCGGTAATTCCATCAAGTCAATCCCAAAGCATTGTCGCCAAGACAATTGGGGAATACGGCAGCGCTTCGGAGTGGGGAGTACAAGCCGCCGAGGATACGTCCATCGGGCAGGCATTACGTAACTCTCTCAAACACCTGAGTGAAATAGTTATAGAAAGAGGCGAAGGTTTTTCAGGCCGTGGGTTGGAACTCTATGATTCGAAAACCGGCGAAGGTGTCATTACGGAGCAATGGCTATTTGATCGCGCGGATATGTTAGGCCGCTTGATAGCCAGAACCCTCGGATCATTCGGTGAAAATACGGCTCAGAAGTTTTCTTACTCAGATCTTGCGTCTGGCAAACAGGCGCCCATGGCTACCGGGGTTTTAAATCCCTTGGTTATGTTTGGTGATGAAGGAGGGCGCTCGTTCAGCGGAGGGCAAAATGGCGACCATCTTCATGGTGGCGCAGGCAATGACTCGATCAACGGCGGCGAAGGAAATGATTATGTTGAAGGCGGTCATGGTAAAGACTCGTTAAGCGGCGGAGGTGGAAATGATGGGCTACACGGGATGGCCGGTGATGATGTCTTGGTGGGCGGCAAAGGTAACGATGTTCTGATTGGAGGCGCCGGCAATGATCGATATGAATTCACCAGTGGCGATGGAATCGATCAGATTTACGATATAAACGCCGATGGTCAGATACTTATAAATGGCCTTCCGATTTCGCTCCCAAAACGTGTTGGTCCTCAGAGCAATACCTGGAACACTGAAGATGGCGTCGTTACTTTAACCCTCGTCGAAGAACTCTCTGAAAAAATACTCAATATCAAATACGGCCAGAATGACCTGATTGTCATAAGACACTACACACCGGGAATGTTCGGCATCCAACTTCCAGGCTACGTAAGCCAGCGCCCTGCGAAGCCCCATCTCACCATCACCGGTGACCGAAAAGCTTAAGATGCCGATCCGGATGTTCCCGGTGAGCAGCTTTCCTACGATGAGCTGGGCAACGTTGTGGTAGCGCCGAAGGTAAAACAGAGCAACCGGGCAGACGTGCTGCACGGATCGCTTGGCCACGACATGCTCATTGGACTCGGTGGTTCTGATCGGTTATTCGGTAAAGCCGGAAATGATCGTTTGTTTGGAGATAAGCAGGCCACTATCGCAAAGGCGATGACTGGCGGAGCCGTTCGCGGACGAGCAAGTCGTGGCGATTGGCTTGATGGGGGGCTTGGCGACGATCTCCTGATCGGTAGTTCATCCCAAGACATGCTACTCGGAGGCACCGGAGGAGATACGCTTGTCGGCGGGGCGGGCGACGACAATCTATCGGGTGATGGTGTAACCGGTGGTTTGTTGGACAGTTGGGACTTCAAACGCGTTGAAGTTCCTTTTGGCAAAGATAGTAGTAGTTGGCATGTAGGCCTCTCCAATGCCTCCATTAGCACGGCCTTAGAATTTGGTAACGACATTCTTTATGGCCAGGGTGGTCACGATTTTATGACAGGCGGCGGGGGGGACGATTTACTCGATGGCGGCCCAGGGAATGATGTCATGGCCGGCGATCAAGGAAATGACACGCTTCTTGGTGGCAGTGATGACGACATTCTGTTGGGAGACAACCACGATTCCGCTGGCGGGCTCAAAAGCACAAACCATGGAAGCGATTTGCTGGATGGTGGAGATGGTAATGATGAACTGGCCGGTAATGGCGGCAGCGATGTGTTGTATGGGGGGGCCGGTAACGATGATCTAAAGGGCGATGATTTTGAGTTGCAGGGTATTGAGGGTGATGCTGCCCATTATTTCGGCAGCGACTTTCTGGATGGTGGTGCGGGTGACGACACCCTTCAAGGTGGCGGTGCTGATGATGCACTTTACGGCGGTGCAGGTAACGATAATCTCTCTGGCGATTACCTCACTCACCCCGTTCACTACCACGGTAATGATTTCCTTGACGGCGGCATCGGTGATGACACGCTTATAGGCATGGGTGGCTCGGATACGCTGATAGGGGGAGAAGGAAATGACGCCCTGGACGGAGACGAGCACAGCCTGCAACAGGGCGGAACTAATGATGATTACATTCAAGGAAATGCAGGAAACGACACGCTCTGGGGAGGCTTGGGCGCCGATACACTTTATGGCGGCGCTGATAACGACTTCCTGGTTGGTGATTATGAGCTAAGGCCCGAAACGGAACATGGCGCAGATTATCTTGATGGAGGTTCAGGTAACGACACGCTGCTAGGCGGTGGTGGAAACGACACATTATATGGCGGTGCAGGAGGGGACTACCTTCGCGGTGGTTCCGGTAATAATGTTTTTGGAGGAGGCAGCGGCAACGACTATCTGGATGGGCTAGACGGCGATGATACTTATCATTTCGGCGCCGGTGATGGTGTCGACGTTATCGCAGATACGGGCGGAAACAACATCATAAAATTCGGATCTGGATTGACTGCGAATAACTTAAAAGCTGGCATCGTTGTTGTTGATATTGGCCCAGTATTACGACTGTCGAATGGTTTGGGTGACGCAGTTAGGATTCGTGATTTTGACAAATGGCAAAACTCATCATTTAGTTTCAGTGATGGTGTCGTTTTAAGTTTTCAGGAGGTTATGAGCCTCGCTCAAGGCTCGGCAGACGTTCCGTCTTTGGCAGAAACACCTTCGGGAAGTCGCGCAGACGAAAGTGACGTCGGAGCTGCAGATAAAAATACGATCACGGAGCAATCCGGAGATGATGATAGTTCCGATGGGGCAGCGGATACCAATAGTAGTGCGGCCGATATCCCGCGAGTTGAAACTGATACCGATAAATTGTGGAGCGAAGAGTTTCTGGGTAATCTGAAAAAACGTCGCTCGGCATTTATACTAGCATCAGGGTTTGTGTTAAATGCTCAGGGAGCCTGGAGCAAAAATCAAATTACTGATAACGAATACATTTACCACGAAAAAACAAATTTAGTTGTTGAAAGCTACCAGTCAGGTTCATTGACAGAAACCCCAGAGCGGATGAGCCTTGTGTCTGGTAAAACAGTGGTCAGCGAGAGAGATTCAATCACGTCGTCCCATACTGAGTCACGGCCTACAGTGGTAGGCGGCATGAAATACAAACCAAAACAAGCGCCGCATTACTACCCCTCCGGTTCAAGCTATAGTGGTTTTTCTTTAAGTGCGGGTGAGGTTATCGTTGAGCATAAAAGCGCGACCGGTGTTATTCAAGGTTGGTATGTTTATCCTGCTGGAAGCTTTGAAGGTAGTGAAATAAGCTACAAACAGTTTAGCTGGGATGTCACGACTGAAACTATCAGGCACCAAATTGTTCAGGGCGACGATGAGGGCGGCCGAGTGAATTTCGAAGCCGGTAATATTTTTCATGGTGGAGTGGGCGACGACTTGGTGATTACTCATGAGGCTCCCAACGTTTATCATGGTGAGAATGAGGATAGAGTTTCCGGTGCGTTTCTTTCAGGCGGAGGAGGAAACGATACTTTGCTCGGATCGGAAGGTCAGGATTATTTAATAGGTGGCTCCGGGTATGATTGGCTATACGGTGGAAATGGTCCGGATACTTATATAATAGGCGCGCATGCTGGAGCGACTACTATTGTTGCGGACATATTAAGCCCTGTTTTTCTTCGTCCAGAAGTTGGGGTTGCAGGGTGGAAGGCTGAATTCGGGTTAGACGATAAGGATACCGTCAGGCTTCCTGATGGGATAACGCTTGAACACTTGCAATTAAGCTGGGGAGCCGTGTTAGTTGAAGCGGTCAATATTGAGTTGGCACCAAACCCGAAGCGCGGCACCTACCGCAATCCACCCCTTGGGCAGATGCTGTACTCAACCCTTGATATTTCTTGGGGTAAAGAGCAGCAAGTTCGTATTGTATTACCTAATGCAAGTGATCTTGAAGGTTCTGGTGTTGAAATTGTGAAATTCGCAGATGGGTCACACATCAGCTTGGAGGGCCTTATAGCCACTAGTAAATTGGGTCCAGCCCCTGATGCTTACCACCATGGTGTCCGGATCGATAATGCGGTTGAGGCTATCTCTTTTCGGGACGGTAAAAAGATCCCACTCGTTGGCGGTCAAGGTAATGACACTTTGAGTGGCTCTGGCGAAATACGAGGCATGCAGGGAAATGACTCGATTTCGGGCGCCCCGGGAGATGATGTTCTGTGGGGTGGGGCCGGTGACGACACTCTAGCCGGCGGCGCGGGTAATGATATTTACAAGTATGATGGCTTGGGGAGGGATTTAATTGTTAATGCGTCGGGCGGTGTGGATGGAATCGATTTTACAGATTTCGATGCATCAATCCATCAGCTGAAGTTTCACCGTGATAATAATGATCTCGTCGTCGTGGTGAATTATGGTGCATCTCCGAAGATACGAGTGGCCAATCATTTTTCGGGAGGCGATGCCTCGATAAGTTTTGTAAGAGTACAAGCCGTAGACAGGACGCCTCAAGACTACACTGCCAATCAGCTGGTTGAACTTTTACATCCTCTGCCCCCGCTAAGAGATATGGAAGATATATTTTTTCGTGATGACGAGGGTGTGGCAGAGGCGATTAAGGAAATAAATGAATTTTATGGGCTTCAGAGTTAGTTATGAAGACTATGCAAACGAACGGTGATTAGTTTTCCTTAGGAACGTTCCGGGTGGCTCGCCCACGATAGACCTTTTGTTGCAGCTATCGCGGGCAATACCCGGTTTTTAGTACTCGGAAAGATCCGCCAGCGGATGCCGGCCTTCCCAGACTTTGTGGAAGTGCGCTTCCACCACGGCATCCGGCACCGTGTTGACGTCCTGCCAGTGCCAATGAGGTTTCTGATCCTTGTCGATCAACCGCGCCCGCACCCCCTCGCTGAACTCCGGATGTCGGCAGCAGTTGAGGCTTATCGTGTATTCCATCTGGAAGACCTCGGCCAGCGACATGTGCCGGGCGCGGGCGATCTGTTCCCACACCAGATGCGCGGTCAGGGGCGAGCCTTCGGTCATGGTCTTCGCCGCTCGACTTAACAGCAGGTCCGTATGGTCGCGCAGATGATTGATGGCTTTCCAGGCGCAACGCACATCGCTGACATCCAGCAGCTCATCGATTTGCTGGCGTCGAGGCAGCCACTGCGCGGCGGGCATTTGCGCGACGGCCTCCTGCTGCAAGGCCTTGAGCAGACTGTTGAGCTGCATTGGCGTCTGTTCCTGCCAATTCAATTGCAGTAAGCCTTCGATCAGCTCTTCTTGCTGTTCATCGAGCAGGAAACGATCGGCCAGGTCCAGGTCGATCGCATCACGACCGTTCATGTGCGCGCCGGTCAGCCCCAGGAACAACCCGAGCTTGCCAGGCAGGCGTGACAGGAACCAACTGGCGCCGACATCCGGGTACAGACCGATACTGATCTCCGGCATCGCCAGGCGGCTGCTCGGCGTGACAATCCGGATGGTTGCGCCTTGCAGCAACCCCATGCCACCGCCCAGCACATAACCATGGCCCCAGCAGATCAGCGGTTTGGGGTAGGTGTGCAGATTGAAGTCCAGGCGATATTCCGCCGCAAAGAAGTGCGCGGCCAAGGGTGGCACTTCCCCCGGGTGAGCGCGACAGGCCTCCACCAGGCTGCGCACTTCGCCGCCGGCGCAAAAGGCCTTGGCGCCATTGCCACGCAACAGAACGCAGACAATTTGTGGATCCTTGGCCCACGCGTCCATCTGATCGCGCAGGGCGTTGATCATTGGCAGGGAAAGCGCGTTGAGCGACTTTTCGGCATCCAGGCTGGCGATGCCGATGCGCGCGCCGTCGATGCCGGTGAGTTCTTCGAAGTGCAGATTCATCGTGACCTCGATAGGGAATTTGAGCGTTCAGTATGATCGCTGTACAGGAAAGTGCCGGATCTGCGTCAGATCAATTGACAAGCGCGATGGGCTTTCCTAGGGTTCGCCCCATTGTTTTTGCCGGATGTAACCATGACTGCTGACGACCGTATCAAACTCGAACCGGGCTGGAAGGAGGCGCTACGTGCCGAATTCGACCAGCCCTACATGGCAGAGTTGCGTAATTTCCTGCAGCAGGAGCGTGCGGCGGGCAAGGAGATTTATCCTCCGGGCCCGATGATTTTCAACGCACTTAACTCCACGCCACTGGACAAGGTCAAGGTCGTCATCCTCGGCCAGGACCCGTATCACGGCCCGGGACAGGCTCATGGGTTGTGCTTCTCGGTGCAACCGGGCGTACCGGCGCCGCCGTCGCTGGTGAACATCTATAAAGAGTTGAAGCGCGACCTGAACATCGACATTCCCAATCATGGCTACCTGCAGAGTTGGGCGGATCAGGGCGTGTTGATGCTCAACACCACGATGACGGTGGAGCGGGCCAATGCCAATGCGCACAAGGACAAGGGCTGGCAGTTTTTCACGGATCGGATCATTGAAGTGGTCAGCCAGCAGCAACCGCATCTTGTGTTCATGCTGTGGGGCGCCCATGCACAGAGCAAACAGAAACTGATCGATGCGACCAAGCACCTGGTGCTGACGTCGGTGCATCCGTCACCGTTGTCCGCCTATCGCGGATTTCTGGGTTGCGGGCATTTCAGCCGGACCAACAAGTTTCTTGAGCAGAATGGCGAAACGCCGATTGAGTGGCGGTTGCCGCCAGTCTAAAACCATCGCGGGCTTTTGTGGCGAGGGGGCTTGCCCCCGTTGGGGCGTGAAGCGGCCCCCAGCTTCTTGGTTTGTCATACTCATCGCATTTGCAGTTTTACGACTGCTGCGCAGCCGAACGGGGGCAAGCCCCCTCGCCACAGGGATCGGGTCAGGGTTGTTCCGGCTCGCGATTCCAATACCTGAATAACGGCTCCGCCAGAAACAACACAAACAACAACCGCATCACCTGCATCGCCGTCACCAGCGGGACGGACAATTGCAGGGTCTCCGCCGTCAGGCTCATCTCTGCAATCCCGCCGGGCATCATGCCCAGGGTCAGCGAACGCAGATCCAGATGCGTCAGAGCACTCAAACCCAGCGCCGCGGCCGTAGCGATTAACATGGTCAAAATAGTGCCGATCAAGGTCCGTCCCATAAAGGACGGCGCCCGCCGGAAAAACTGTCGATTGAAGTGACAGCCCAAGCCGCTACCGATCAGCCATTGGCCTATCTGGCTGCCACCATTGGGCAATCCGATGTGCAAATCCCAACCAATGCTCACCGCTGCACTCACCAGCAACGGCCCGAACAGCCACGGATTGGGTTGACGAAGACGTTCCCAGAGCCAGGCCGCCAGCGCACCTGCCGGGAATAAAAGGGCCAGCCACCACCAATTCACAGTGCTTGGGTGCAGGACCGGTGCGCCGTAACCCAGCAAATATTTGAAGGCCGCTGGCACGCACAGCACCACCACCAACACCCGCAAACTTTGACCGGCCGCCACGCGACTGAGCACTGCGCCGTTGCGCGCGCCGAGGTTGACCATCTCCCCGGAACCCCCGGGCATGCTGGAAAAGAACGCGGTGGCGCGATCTTCCCCGGTGCGCCGCATCAACCAGACCCCGACCACGGCGGACAGGCTGGTGATCAATGCACCGAAGAAGATCAGACCGAAGTGACTCAACACCTGCTCCATCACTACCGGGGTGAAGTGCAGGCCGATGCCGATGCCGACCACCCACTGGCCGCACTTGCGGCCGCCAGGGATTTCCGCCAATTGCCAGGGTGTCAGGCAGCGCACCAGGATGATCGCCAGCAACGAGCCGACCATCCACGGCAGTGGCCAGCCGATCTGGCTGGCGAGGTAACCGCCCAGCAGACCGACCAGCGGCGTTCCCCACCAGGCTTTGAAGGGTGTTCGATCAGACATCGGCGATTGCGCGCCGGGCGACCGAACGTTTGCGCCAGATCCGCAGGATCGGCATCAGCAGCATGATCGCGGTCAGCACCCAGCAGCCGAAGGTGATCGGACTGGACCAGAGGATCTCCAGCGCACCGTTGGAGATCGACAGGGCGCGACGCAGGTTTTGCTCCATCAAACCGCCGAGGATGAAGCCCAGCAATACCGGCGACAACGGGAAGTCCAGCTTGCGCAGGATGTAACCGAAGATACCGATACCGATCATCAGGAACAGGTCGAAGGTGGTGGCATGCACCGCGTAAACGCCGATCCCGGTAATGATCGCGATCACCGGCACCAGAGCCCAGTTCGGCACAGCGAGGATGCGGGTGAAAATGCGGATCATCGGGATGTTGAGGATCACCAGCATGACGTTGGCGACGAACAACGAGGCGATCAGGCCCCAGACGATGTCAGGTTGTTGCTGGAACAACAGCGGGCCGGGGGTGATGTTGTACAGCGACAGCGCGCCGATCATCACCGCTGTGGTCCCCGAACCTGGAACGCCGAGGGTCAGCATTGGCACCAGCGCGCCGCAGGCCGCACCGCCGATGGCGGTTTCCGGTGCAGCGAGGCCGCGCATGTCACCTTGGCCGAACGTGCCTTTGGCGCCGGCGATGCGTTTTTCGGTCATGTAGGCCACGGCGCTGGCGAGGGTGGCGCCGGCGCCCGGCAACACGCCCATGATGAAGCCCAGCAAACCGCAACGGATGTTCACCACGAACACCGCCGAGGCTTCCTTGAAGTTGAACATCATGCGCCCGGTGGCTTTCACCGCTTCCTGACCGCGATGGGTCTTCTCCAGCAGCAGGAGGATTTCGCTGATGGAGAACAGACCCAGCACCAGCACCACGAACTGAATGCCGTCAGTCAGATGGATGTTGTCTCCAGTGAAACGGTAGACGCCACTATTGGCATCGATCCCCACGCTCGACAGGAACAGACCGATCAGCGCTGCGATAAAGGTCTTCAGCGGACGGTCCCCGGCCATGCCGCCAAGGCAGACAATCGCAAACACCATCAGCACGAAGTATTCCGCGGGTCCGAAGGCAATCGCCCATTTCGCCAGCAGCGGGGCGAACAGCACCATGCCGCAAGTCGCGATAAAAGCACCGATGAACGAGCTCCACGCCGACAATGACAGCGCTACACCGGCCAGACCCTTGCGAGCCATCGGGTAACCGTCGAGGGTGGTCATGACGGTGGAGGCTTCGCCCGGGATGTTCAGCAGGATCGAGCTGATCCGGCCGCCGTATTCGCAACCCAGATAGACCGCCGCCAACAGGATCAGGGCCGACTCCGGTGGCAGGCCCAGGGCGAACGCGATCGGGATCAACAACGCCACGCCATTGATCGGGCCCAGGCCGGGCAGCAGGCCGACAACGGTACCGATCAGTGTGCCGCAGAGCGCGGTCACCAGGTTGTACGGGGTCAGCGCGACGCCGAAGCCCTGACCCAAATAGCCAAGAGTATCCATATCAGTTCTCCAGAACGTCGAGTACGCCCAAGGGCAGTGGCACGTCCATCAACTTGTCGAACAGCAGGTAAAGACCGATGGCCATCAGGCTGATGATCACCGCGCTCGGTAGCCAGCGGCCGCCATACAGGCGAGCCATGGGGACGCCGATCAGGATGCTGGCGACGATGAAACCAAGGGGTTCGAAGGTGCCGGCGAACACCAGCAGCAACACCACACAGATGCCGATTTTGATCAGCGTTTCACGGTCCAGTTTTGGGTCGTCCTCGCTGTGGATGATCGGAGTCGGGCGAAACACCATGTACAGCAAGCCAAGACCCATCAGGCCGAGCATCAACAATGGAAAGGCGCGTGGCCCCACCGGTTCGTAGGAGAAAGCGGCCTGATACGGCCACGCCATCAGTGCCAGGCCAACACAGGCCAGCAACAGCGCCGAAGCAAAAATGCGTTGTAAGAGCATGGGGAACTCCTGTGCCACGGCCCCGCAAATCGGGGGCCGCAGCCGCTAGACAGAGGCGATCACTGGATCAGGCCGAACTCTTTGGCCAGCACTTTGTAGTCGGCAACCTGCTTCTTCACGTAGGTGTCCAGCTCCGGGCCGGTCATGGCAAACGGGAAGAGCTCACGCTGATCGCGCAGCTTGGCGAAGTCTTCGGACGCCAGCAGTTTGTCGAAGGCCTCTTTCCACCAGGCGTAGTCTTCGTCGCTGACCTTTGGCCCGAGGTAGAAACCGCGAACCACTGGCCAGACGATGTCGTAGCCTTGCTCTTTGGCGGTCGGGATGTCTTTCATTTCCGGCTCGTCCAGACGCTTCTCGGAGAACACGGCGAGCAAGCGCATGTCACCGCTCTGGATGTGCGGCATGGAGTCGGAGATGTCGGTGCTGCCGACCTGGATATGGCCGCCGAGCAGGGCGGTGGCGATTTCACCGCCGCCTTCAAGGGCGACGTAACGCAGGTCGCGCGGGTTGATACCGGCGGCCTTGGCGATCAGCGCGGTCTGCATCCAGTCCTGGCTGCCGACGGTGCCGCCGGAGCCGATCACTACTTTGCTTGGATCTTTCTTCAGTGCTTGCACGAGATCGTCGAGGGACTTGTAGGGCGAATCGCTTTTCACTGCGATGGCGCCATAGCTGGTGCCGACGGCGGCCAGCCAGCGAACGTTGGTTTCATCGAAACGACCGAACTTGCCCTGGGCCAGGTTCAGCAGCGAACCGCTGGACCACGCCACCAATGTGCCGGCATCGGCCGGACGTTGAGCAACCACAGCGTTGTACGCCACCGCGCCGACACCGCCTGGCATGTAGGTCACGCGCATTGGCTTGGTCAGCAGTTTTTCGTTCACCAGCGCGCTTTGCGCCAGTTTGCAGGTCAGGTCGAAACCGCCGCCTGGCGAGGCCGGGGCGATGCATTCAGGGCGTTTTGGTTCAGCCATCAGTTGGCCGGCGAACAGCATGCAGCTGGCGGCGAGGGCGAAACGGCGCAATGATCGATTCATTATTGTCTCCACGGGAGTTTTTGTTTTTGGGGATGTTTCAGGTGCGGCGGTTTCGCGTCGTGCAGCCGGTAGTGGCGCTGACAAGCGTGAACGAAGGGGATTGAAAAAACGGGTGGGACGGGCAAACCTGAAGCAGTCTGGCCAGCATGGTGAAGTACCTCGTTATTGTTCTTATTGGCGAAAACGCATCAAGGCGTTTTTCGGGAGCTACATTTCAAAGCACGATCGGCTGGTCTGCAGTCGAAACCATCCGTGGGCCGACTCTAACGGGCCAACCTTTCATCAACCTTTCAGTTGGCTTTCACAGTTTTCAGGCTTCACAGCGGCGGATGCGGCTGTAAACTCCGCGCCAAAGAATGGCGTCGACCATCCCTGAATGAGGTAAAGATCCATGCGTGTTCTGCTCGTCGAAGACCATCTGCAGCTCGCCGAAAGCGTCGCCCAGGCGCTCAAAAGCACCGGGCTGACCGTGGACGTGCTGCACGACGGCGTGGCGGCCGACCTAGCCTTGAGCAGCGAGGAGTACGCGGTGGCGATCCTCGATGTCGGCCTGCCGCGCATGGATGGTTTCGAAGTGCTGGCGCGCCTGCGGGCCCGGGGCAAAAACCTGCCGGTGCTGATGCTGACTGCGCGCAGCGACGTCAAGGACCGGGTGCACGGGCTCAACCTCGGCGCGGACGATTATCTGGCCAAACCTTTCGAACTGACCGAACTCGAAGCCCGGGTCAAAGCCTTGTTGCGGCGTAGTGTGCTGGGCGGTGAGCGTCAGCAGCGCTGCGGCGTGCTGGCCTATGACCTGGACACTCGGCGCTTCACCCTCGGTGAAGAATTACTGACCCTGACCTCCCGCGAACAGGCGGTCCTCGAAGCATTGATCGCCCGGCCAGGTCGGGTGATGAGCAAGGAACAACTGGCCGCTCAGGTGTTTGGCCTCGATGAAGAAGCCAGTCCGGATGCCATCGAAATCTACGTCCACCGCCTGCGCAAGAAACTCGACGGCCAACCGGTGGCCATCGTGACCTTTCGCGGCCTCGGCTATTTGTTGGAAAGCCGCGATGCATAAGCCCAGCAGCCTGCGCTGGCGGTTGCTGTGGAACCTCGCGCTGTTACTGGTGGTGTTAATGCTGGCCAGTGGTTTGAGCGCGTACTGGAATGGTCGCGAAGCTGCCGACACGGCCTATGACCGGACCCTGCTGGCGTCGGCGCGGACCATTGCCGCCGGCGTGTCCCAGCGCGATGGCAGCCTCAGCGCCGACGTGCCTTACGTGGCCCTCGATACGTTCGCCTACGATAGCGCCGGGCGTATTTTTTACCTGGTCAACGACATCAATCAGAAGCTGATTTCCGGTTACGAAAACCTCCCGCCGCCGCCTCCGGGAACGCCGCGGACCGATGACTATCCGGCCCTGGCACGCTTCTATAACGCCCAATACCGTGGGCAGAACGTGCGCGTGGTGAGCCTGCTCAAGCCGGTGAGCGAGCCGAACATGAACGGCATGGCGGAAATCCGCGTGGCAGAAACCGACGAGGCTCGGGTCGCGATGGCTCGCAGTCTGGCGGCGGACACGTTGCTGCGTTTGGGCATGTTGGCCATCGGCGCGTTGCTGATGGTGTGGTTTGCGGTCAGCGCGGCGTTGCGTCCGCTGGAGCGCTTGCGCACGGCGGTGGAAGAGCGTCAGTCGGATGATTTGCGGCCATTGCCACTGGTGGAAGTGCAACATGAGTTGTGGCCGCTGGTGCGCGCGCTCAATCACTTTACCGAGCGACTGCGCGGGCAGTTCGAGCGGCAGGCGCAGTTTATTGCCGATGCCGCCCATGAACTGCGCACGCCGTTGGCGGCGCTCAAGGCGCGACTTGAGCTAGGCCTGCGTTCAAACGAACCGCAAACCTGGCGCAGCACCCTGGAAACCGCTGCCCAAGGCACGGATCGCCTGACTCACCTGGCCAATCAATTGCTTTCACTGGCGCGGGTAGAGAACGGGGCCCGGGCGATTGCCGAGGGCGGCGCGCAGTTGTTGGACCTGAGTCAGTTGGCGCGCGAGCTGGGCATGGCCATGGCGCCGTTGGCCCATGCCCGCGGCGTCGCCCTGGCGCTGGAGGCGGATGAACCGGTGTGGCTGCGTGGCGAGCCGACGCTGTTGAATGAGCTGCTGAGCAATCTGGTGGACAACGCCCTCGCTCACACGCCGTCGGGGGGCAATGTGATTCTGCGGGTCACGGCGCCGGCGGTGCTGGAGGTCGAGGATGACGGGCCGGGGATTCCCATCGATGAGCGGGATCGGGTGTTCGAGCGCTTTTACCGGCGCAACCAGCAAGTGGCCGGGTCTGGGCTGGGGTTGGCGATTGTCGGTGAGATTTGTCGCGCGCACCTGGCGCAGATCAGCCTGCACGACGGTGAGTCGGCGGGGTTGAAAGTGCGGGTGAGTTTTATTGCGGGGGAGTGAATACTCTGCCTGGGGTGAGGGGGCTTGCTGTGGCGAGGGAGCTTGCTCCCGCTGGCTGCGAAGCAGCCCCGGAACCATGCACCACAGTCCTTCAGTCAAACCGCGTTGGCCGGGTTTACGACTGCTACGCAGCCGAGCGGGACGGTGCGGCGATCCGACAAGCTCCCTCGCCACAGTCGCTTGTGTTCACAATCAATAAAACATCGACCGCGATTCTTCCAGATCTCGGCACATCGCCTCATTCTCCGGATCGATCCCCAATTTCTTGAACGCCGGCACGCTGAACGCATCGATGCGGGCTAGGGGATGGTCGGTGTCCTTGTGGCAATACAGGCTGGCCACCTGAACCAGATCGACATAATCGACCCGCTCCGACTGGCGCTCGAAATCCAGGTACAACCCCGGTAACTGCACCAGCATTTCCGGAAATTCCCAGACCCTGAGCAGCTTGTCACCGATCAAGGGATGAATGCGGTCGATGACATGGTTGAGACTGACCGGGTCGGACAGCAGTTCATAGTGGTCTTCGGCATAGGTCAGAATCGGCAGCACGCCAATCTGATGAACCAGTCCGCCGAGGGCGGCCTGATCAGGCTTGAGTTGCGTGTAACTGCGGCACAGCGCATAGCTGACGCCAGCGATTTCCAGGCTTTTACGCCAGACATCGCGCATTTTCTGTGCCACCACCTCAGAGCGGGCGTGGAAAATCTGTTCCATCACCAGACCGATCGCCAGGTTGCTGCTGTAGTTGACGCCCAGCCGCGTGATCGCCGTGTGCAGGTCAGTCACTTCCTGAGTCGCGCGCAGCAGCGGGCTATTGACCACTTTGATCAGGCGCGCCGATAACGCCGTATCACGGCCGATTACTTTGCTCAGGGCGCTGACGCTGACTTCCGGATCTTCAGCGGCCTTGCGAATCTGCAGGGCCACTTCCGGTAACGTTGGCAGAACCAGGTCATCGTTATCGATGGCCTCAACCAAATCCTGTTGGACCTTATCCGCCAGCTCGCTCATTTCTTTTCTCTAGGGTGTTGCAACAAGTGCTGCGGTTAACGCTGGATTTCGCGATCGCGATCCAGTTGATAAGGCAGGTCTAGCAGGTGCAGGGCCGGCCCTTCGATAGCGCCCAGATGAATGTCGCCACCTTCTGCTGCTTCGGCTTGCAGTACGGCCAGGAGTTCAATGTTTTGCCCGGCGTTGGCCGCCAGCACCACTTCGCCGATCGAACTGCCATGGGACGGGGAAAACAGTTGCGTGCCGGGCTCGGGCAATTCGCTGGCATCCAGTGTCAGGCGATACAAGCGTCGCTTGAGTTTGCCCAGATACTGCATGCGCGCGACGATTTCCTGGCCGGTGTAGCAACCCTTTTTGAAACTAACACCGCCGACCGCTTGCAGGTTGAGCATCTGCGGGATGAACAGCTCACGGGTGCTCGGCATGACCTGGCCGATCCCTGCGCGGATCTGGCCCAGCAGCCATTGATTCAGAGTGCCTTCGGTCAACACGGCGGACAGCTTGCCTTTGGTGACGTCGGCCTGATCGGCAGCGACCCACAGTTCCGCGCGGTCGGGCGAGACGCGAATGGCGATCAAACCTTCATGACGCGCGACGCTGTCGGTGTCTGCCGGCAGCTCAAGACCCAGGCTGCTCAGTGCGGCATCGCCATGATCGAGGCCGAAGCGGACCCAGGCGGCGCTTTCATCGGTCAGTTTGGACTTGGAGAACACGGCGTACTTTTTCAGGTCCGCCAACTGTGGCTCAAGCAGTTCGGTGGCCATCGCCAGCAGGACGCCGTCGCCTTCCAGCAGGATGCGGAAACTCGACTGCATCCGGCCTTTCTGCGTGCAGCGGGCGCCGAGGCTGGCCTGGGTGTCGCTCAGGTAATTGAGGTTGCAGGTCAATTGGCCTTGCAGGAATTTGCTGGCGTCCGCGCCGCGGACTGCAAGAACGCCTTCATGGGACAGGGTGCAGAAAAAAGCAGAATCGGCCATGGGTCATCGCAGGGTAAAGAGTCTGGGGGACATCATAAGGGGGCGCTCTCGAAATGGGTAGTTCACAAAGGATCGATGGCGCTCGACCAAAGCCGAGTGTTCGACCGGGCTCGGGGCTGTATACTTGCCGCCTATTTGAGGAGCGCTCCATGGTCGAAGATGTTGAACTGAATCGCCTCTACTGGCACAGCCGCCGCGGCATGCTCGAGCTTGACGTATTGCTGGTGCCGTTCGTGAAGGAGGTCTACCCGCACCTCAATGATGTCGACCGCGATTGCTACCGTAAGCTGCTCGAATGCGAAGATCAGGACATGTTCGGCTGGTTCATGGAGCGCGCCGAATCGGAAGATCCGGAGCTTCAGCGCATGGTTCGCATGATCCTGGATCGTGTCCAGCCCAAGTAATGCGTTCGAATGCCGCTGGCATGCCTCGCGGCAGTTGCTGGCGGCGTATCTTGTGGCCCAGCTGTTCGCGCTGGGTTCGTTGTTTCTTCTCTCGATTCCAGTCTGGGCGCTTTTGCTCGGCATTACGCTGTGCGTGGTTCACGGCGTTTGGCTGCTGCCGCGACAAATTTTGCTGACGCATCCACAGGCATTCCGCGGCTTGCGTCGCGATGCCGATGGCTGGCAGTTGTGGAATCAGGCTTCAGGCTGGCAACCCGTGCAATTGCGTCCGGACAGTCTGGCGTTACCGTTGGTCGTGGTGCTGCGTTTTCGACTGCGAGGCGAGCGGCGAGTCAGATCAATCTGCGTTCCCCGGGATTCGCAGGCGGCGGATGTGCACCGACGCCTGCGCGTGAGGCTCACATTCAGTCGGCGTAGGTGGGCGGCACCAGAATAGTGTCCAGCGCGACCGGCAGCAGGTTCGGGTAGTCGAGGGTGTAATGCAGGCCGCGACTTTCCTTACGCTCCATGGCTGATTGAATCATCAGCTCCGCCACCTGGGCCAGGTTACGCAGCTCGATCAAATCCCGACTGACTTTATAGTTGCTGTAGAACTCGTCGATTTCGTCCAGCAGCAGCCGCACGCGGTGCTGCGCGCGCTGCAAGCGCTTGTTGGTGCGCACGATGCCGACGTAGTCCCACATGAATCGCCGCAGTTCATCCCAGTTGTGCGCAATGATCACGTCTTCGTCGGAGTCGGTCACCTGGCTCGCATCCCAGACGGGCAGGGCGATCGGAATTGAAACCTGCGGCAACTGTTCCAGAATGTCCGCCGCCGCCGAACGGGCGTAGACGAAGCACTCCAGCAGCGAGTTGCTGGCCATGCGGTTGGCGCCGTGCAGGCCGGTGAAACTGGTTTCGCCAATCGCATACAGCCCCGGCACGTCGGTGCGACCATTCTGATCGACCATCACCCCGCCGCAGGTATAGTGCGCCGCCGGAACCACCGGGATCGGTTGCTTGGTGATGTCGATGGAAAACTCGAGGCAGCGTTCATACACCGTCGGGAAGTGGGTCTTGATGAACGCTTCGGGTTTGTGGCTGATGTCCAGATAGACGCAGTCGACACCCAGGCGCTTCATCTCATGGTCGATGGCGCGGGCGACGATGTCCCGGGGCGCGAGTTCGGCGCGTGGGTCGAAGCGCTGCATGAAGCGTTCGCCGTTGGGCAGCTTCAGGTGTGCACCTTCGCCGCGCAGGGCTTCAGTGATCAGGAAACTCTTGGCTTGCGGGTGATACAGGCACGTCGGGTGGAACTGGTTGAATTCCAGATTCGCCACCCGGCAGCCCGAACGCCACGCCATGGCGATGCCGTCGCCGCAGGCGCCGTCGGGGTTGCTGGTATAGAGGTAGACCTTGGCTGCGCCGCCGGATGCGAGGATCACGAATCGTGCGCCGTAGGTGTCGACTTCACCGGTGCCGCGATTCAGCACGTAAGCGCCCAGGCAGCGATCGCCTTCCAGGCCCAGGCGTTTTTCGGTGATCAGGTCGATGGCGACCCGCTGCTCCAGCAGTTCGATGTTCGGTCTCAGTCTGGCCTGGGCGAGCAGTGTTCTGAAAATCGCCGCGCCCGTGGCATCGGCGGCATGAATGATGCGCCGATGACTGTGACCGCCTTCGCGGGTCAGGTGAAACTCGAATCCACCGTCTTCGGTGCCGGATTGTTCGTCGCGGGTAAACGGTACGCCTTGGTCGATCAGCCATTGGATCGCTTCTTTACTGTGCTCGACGGTAAAGCGCACGGCGTCCTCGTGGCAAAGGCCACCGCCGGCATTGAGGGTGTCGTCGACGTGGGATTCGACAGTATCGGTGTCATCCAGAACGGCAGCGACGCCGCCCTGGGCCCAGAACGTCGAGCCGTTGGCGAGGTCGCCTTTGCTCAGTACGGCGATGCGCAAATGTCCGGGCAAGGTCAGCGCAAGGCTCAAACCGGCAGCGCCGCTGCCAATGACCAGAACATCGTGTTGAAACTGTTGGCTCATTTCAGGATTCCGCTCAAAGCGACCCGGGTCGGGGTTGGCGCAAGACTCCTGGAACGGCGAGTCAAGGCAGCCACACAGCCCACTAGTATATAGAGGGGGGGAGCGGCACAATACCCGAGCGCATATGGCATTGTGAAACTACTGTGACGGAAAATACCTGACGCTTCGTCGGATGGTTTTTTGGCCGCTTCGGCGACAAGACCACTGTATCAACGATTTAACAGTCTTTTTCTATTCACGGTTGCACAATGTCGCTTTCACCCGGCTATAAATATTTTGGAACTTTTGCCAAAGGCCCAAGATCAATAGACGGTGCCTGAAAAAAAGGACAGTGTCGGTGTCAGGAAGGGGCTCGTGGTTTGGCCCTGGCCAGTGAATCCGACGACAAGATTATTCGCGCAGCCGGGTCATGCCGAGCTGCGCTTTTCGTGCGTGCCAAATCAGAGCCCGCAGGAAACTTGCTTGGAGGGGGAGAACTTTTGCGAAAAGCCCGAGTCTATGTTTGCAAGTCTGGTCGTTTAGTTATGCAAGCCTCCTCCGAGCTTATCGAGGAGTGTTCATGCTAACCCAGGAAGAGGATCAGCAGCTCGTCGAGCGCGTTCAACGCGGCGACAAGCGAGCTTTCGATCTGCTAGTGCTGAAATACCAGCACAAAATTCTCGGGTTGATCGTGCGTTTCGTGCACGACACCCATGAAGCCCAGGATGTGGCACAGGAAGCCTTTATCAAGGCCTACCGCGCACTTGGAAACTTTCGCGGAGATAGCGCGTTTTACACGTGGCTTTACCGCATCGCCATCAACACGGCGAAGAATTATCTGGTTTCACGCGGCCGCCGGCCGCCGGATAGCGATGTCAGTTCCGAAGATGCAGAGTTCTACGATGGCGATCATGGCCTCAAGGATCTCGAGTCGCCAGAGCGTGCATTGCTGCGGGATGAGATCGAAGGCACCGTCCATCGAACCATTCAGCAACTGCCAGAAGATTTGCGTACGGCGTTAACTTTACGTGAATTCGATGGTCTGAGTTACGAGGACATTGCGGCCGTCATGCAATGTCCGGTGGGTACCGTGCGCTCCCGGATTTTCCGCGCTCGGGAGGCCATCGATAAAGCCCTGCAGCCGTTGTTGCAGGAAAACTGAGACAGCGGCGATAGCCAAGAGAGGAACGCCATGAGTCGTGAAGCCCTGCAGGAATCGCTGTCCGCAGTGATGGATAACGAAGCGGACGAACTGGAATTGCGTCGGGTATTGAATGCCTTTGACGATGTTGAAACCCGTGAAACGTGGGCTCGTTATCAGATCGCTCGGGCAGTTATGCACAAGGATTTGCTGCTTCCACGTCTGGACATCGCCGCGGCAGTTTCTGCTGCTTTGGCTGACGAAGCCGTACCGGCAAAAGTCTCCCGTGGTCCATGGCGCAGCCTGGGTCGACTGGCTGTCGCTGCTTCGGTGACCGTTGCCGTACTGGCAGGTGTGCGTTTGTACAACCAGGACGAGATCGCGGGTGTCGAACTTGCTCAGCAATCCAGTCAACCGGGTCTTGCCGTTCCTCAGGTCAAGGGTCCAGCTGTATTGGCAGGCTACAATGAGAGTTCGGAAGCCACTGGCCCTATGGCCAACGGTGTATTGCAAGGTCAACCAGGCTGGCACGATCAGCGTCTGCCAGGCTACTTGCGCCAACATGCTCAACAGGCTGCACTGAAAGGTACTGAGAGCGCTCTGCCTTACGCTCGTGCAGCAAGCCTGGAAAACCGTTAAGGAGGATCATGCGCGCCATACCTCTACTTTCGCTTCTGCTCAGTGGCTGGTTCATTGTTCCAGCCCATGCCGATGAAGCCCAAGACTGGTTGACCCGTCTTGGTCAGGCCGAGCAACAGCAAAGCTTTAACGGCACATTCGTTTACGAGCGTAACGGTAGTTTTTCTACCCATAACATCTGGCACCGTGTCCAGGATGGTAAGGTCCGTGAGCGTTTACTCCAGCTCGACGGCTCAGCACAGGAAGTCGTGCGCATTGATGGGCATACTCAATGCGTCAGCGGCATCCTGATAGCAGGGCTCGGGGACTCACCCAGCTCCGCTGCTCGTGCACTCGACCCACAAAAGTTGAAGAATTGGTATGAGCTTGCCGTCATTGGCAAGTCGCGTGTGGCTGGGCGTGCGGCAGTGATTGTTTCATTGAAGCCACGTGATCAGCATCGCTACGGCTTTGAGCTTCACCTTGATAAGGAAACCGGCTTGCCGTTGAAGTCATTGCTACTGAATGACAAAGGGCAATTGCTGGAACGCTTCCAGTTCACCCAACTGGATACCGACAACGTTCCGTCTGACCGCGACTTGCAGGCAGGCGAGGATTGCAAGGCGGTCACCCTCGACAGTGACAAGGCCTCCGCCGTGAAGGCCACCCAAGTCTGGCATTCGGACTGGCTCCCGCCCGGTTTCGAGTTGACCAGCAGCAGCGCCCGCAAAGATCCAGAGACCAAAACCCAGGTCAACAGTCTGATGTACGACGATGGTCTGGCGCGGTTTTCGGTATTCCTTGAGCCATTGAACGGTGCCACCGTTACCGACACCCGCACCCAGTTAGGCCCAACCGTTGCTGTTTCTCGACGCTTGACGACCCCTCAAGGCGAGATGATGGTGACCGTGGTCGGTGAGATTCCGATAGGTACTGCTGAACGGATTGCGCTGTCCATGCGCTCCGATGCCACTGCAACCAAGTAGTGAGCTGATATAGAAATGTTTGGTGAGCATTTCAATTTGCAAACAAACCTGAATTTTTCTATAGGTCAGAGCCTCACGGCTCTGGCCTTGTTTTGTTATTCCCGGAACAAAAATACCGGCGTATCTTTCCCGGTGTTCCTTGCTCCATATCGCTTAACCATGCTCGTCGTAACGGGAGCCGTATGTCGATACCACGTTTGAAGTCTTATCTTTCCATTGTTGCCACCGTGCTGGTGCTCGGTCAGGCGGTCACTGCTCAAGCAGTCGAACTACCTGACTTCACCCAGCTGGTCGAGCAGGCCTCGCCCGCGGTGGTGAACATCAGTACCACGCAAAAGCTGCCGGACCGCAGAGTGTCCGACCAGATGCCCGACCTTGAAGGCTTGCCGCCAGCGCTGCGCGAGTTCTTCGAGCGGGGCATGCCGCAACCGCGCTCGCCTCGCGGTGATCGCCAGCGTGAAGCGCAGTCCCTGGGCTCGGGCTTTATCATCTCGCCCGACGGCTACATCCTGACCAACAATCACGTGATCGCCGATGCCGACGAAATTCTCGTTCGTCTCTCCGACCGCAGTGAGTTGAAAGCCAAGCTGGTAGGCACCGACCCACGTTCCGACGTGGCGCTGCTGAAAATCGAAGGCAAGGATCTGCCAGTCCTGAAACTGGGTAAATCCCAGGACCTGAAGGCCGGCCAATGGGTCGTAGCGATCGGCTCGCCGTTCGGCTTCGATCACACCGTGACGCAGGGCATCGTCAGCGCTGTCGGTCGTAGCCTGCCAAAC
This sequence comes from Pseudomonas sp. LBUM1663, assembly GCF_059695905.1. NCBI lineage: Bacteria > Pseudomonadati > Pseudomonadota > Gammaproteobacteria > Pseudomonadales > Pseudomonadaceae > Pseudomonas > Pseudomonas sp. LBUM1663. Next base: position 1,529,714 of record NZ_CP166792.1, read on the forward strand.
GAAAACTATGTGCCGTTCATCCAGACCGACGTGCCCATCAACCCGGGTAACTCAGGTGGTCCACTGTTCAACCTGGCCGGTGAAGTGGTCGGGATCAACTCACAGATCTACACCCGTTCCGGCGGCTTCATGGGCGTGTCGTTCGCGATCCCTATCGATGTGGCAATGGACGTTTCCAATCAGCTGAAAAGTGGCGGCAAAGTCAGCCGTGGCTGGTTGGGTGTCGTGATCCAGGAGGTGAACAAGGATCTGGCCGAGTCGTTCGGTCTTGAGAAACCGGCCGGTGCGCTGGTAGCCCAGATCCAGGAAGATGGCCCGGCTGCCAAGGGTGATCTGCAAGTCGGCGACGTGATCCTGAGCATGAATGGTCAACCGATCGTCATGTCTGCTGATCTGCCGCACCTGGTGGGTGCGCTGAAAGAAGGCGCGAAGGCCAATCTTGAAGTGATTCGCGACGGCAAGCGCAAGAATGTCGAGCTGACGGTTGGTGCGATCCCTGACGAAGGTAAAGAGCTGGGTTCGAAACTCAAGTCTGGCGTTGAAACCAATAGCAATCGTCTGGGTGTTGCCGTCGCTGATCTGACCGCTGAGCAGAAGAAAACCTACGACCTCAAAGGTGGTGTGGTGATCAAGGAAGTTCAGGACGGTCCTGCATCGCTCATCGGCTTGCAGCCAAATGATGTGATCACTCACCTGAACAACCAGGCAATCAACGATAGCAAGGAGTTCGCTGAAATCGCCAAGGCACTGCCGAAGAATCGTTCGGTGTCCATGCGGGTTCTGCGTCAAGGTCGTGCCAGCTTCATCACCTTCAAACTGGCTGAATAAACCGGTTGTCGGCTGAATGAAAAACCGCCTCGAAAGAGGCGGTTTTTTTGTGTCTGCGTTTTATGTTCCTGCAGGTCAGCCCATCATGTCCTTGACCATACGTTCCTGCTCCATCAACTCACGTTGCCGGGCGTCGATACGCGACGACAACGGGAAGTTGGTGCCGGCCTTGCGCTTGGCGAAGTCCAGTTGCTGAATGGCCTGGCGATAGTCGCCCACCAGGGCGAAGTACTCCGCGCGAGCTTGATGCAGACCGATGATGTTGCCTGACAGGCCACGAGTCTCGGCCACCTGATACCACACGTCCGGATCGTCCGGGCGCGATTTGAGCAACCCTTCAAGCGCCTTTTCAGCATCGGCGGCGCGGTTTTGTTTCAGCAGCAGATCGACACGCACCTGGTTCAACGGATAGTTGCCAGGGTACTGAGTGAGCATCCGGTCAACCCGTGTTTGAGCATCTGGCAGGCGATTGTTGGTAATGTCCAGGTCGACCTGCGCCAGGTTGTAGATGATCTCGTTCGGTGATTTGGCCAGCAGCAGCTTGAGGTTCTCGCGAGCTTCATTCAACTGGCCACCCTTGATCTGGGCGATTGCCAAGCCATAACGGGCCACGTCGTTTTTCGGGTTCTCGTCGAGCTGCGCGCGGAAGCGCTTGGCCCCCAAGCCTGGGGTTTCTTCATAGACCAGCTGAACGCGTGCACGAATCAGCTGGTAGCGCATGGTGTCTTCGATACCACCCGCTTTGGCCTGTTCGGCGCGGTTGCGGGTGTCGGCGATCCGCGATTCGGTCACCGGGTGAGTCAGCAGGAATTCTGGCGGCTTGGCGTCAAAGCGGTATTGACGCATCAACCGCTCGAACATGGTCGGCATTGACCGCGGGTCATATCCGGCCTTTTCCAGATTGAGGATGCCGATGCGGTCGGCTTCCTGTTCGTTCTGGCGCGAGAAGCGTCGTTGTTCTTGAATCGCCGCCGCCTGAGTGCCCGCAATCGCCGCGATCCCGGCGTCACCGGCACCGGCAGCCGCAATGACGATACCGGCCAGCAGAGCCGCCATCATCGGCACTTGCATGCGCTGTTGGGCTTCCACGCCTCGGGCAAAGTGGCGTTGCGACAAGTGAGCCAGTTCGTGCGCCAGTACTGACGCGTATTCGCCCTCGGTCTGCGCATTGAGGAACAGACCGCCGTTGACCCCGACAATCCCACCCGGTGCCGCAAAGGCGTTGAGCTGCGGGCTGTTGATCAGGATGAACTCCAGGCGCCGGTCATTGACCTGGCTGGTTTCCACCAAGCGGTAAACGCTGGATTCGACGTAATCCTTGAGCTGCGGATCGTTGAGCTGTGAGACCTGGCTGCGCAACAGCGCCAGCCACGCACGGCCCAGTTGGTATTCCTGTTGCGGCGAGACAATGGCAGAACTGGCGTCGCCGAGTGACGGCAGGTCGTCGGCGAAGCCCGGTGAGGCGAGCAGGCAAGCGAGCGTCAGCAGGGTAGGGCGCAAAAAAGTCATGCACAAAGCCTTAGTCGACAAAGACCTTACTGTAGCCGGACACTTGGCTTGGGACCAGATATTCTAGGCAACTCCACCACCTGACCCGGAGCGATGTAATGACCGACGCTGTAGCCCATGACGCCGAACTGGACGCCAGTGGCCTGAATTGCCCCTTGCCGTTGCTCAAGGCCAAGCTGGAGCTGAATCGACTGGCCAGTGGCGCGGTGCTCAAGGTCATCGCCACCGATGCGGGTTCCCAGCGCGACTTCCGCACCTTTGCCCGATTGGCCGGTCATACGCTGCTTCGCGAAGAAGATGAGGCGGGTGTTTACCGCTACTGGTTGAAGAAAGCCTGAAACCTGCTGCGTTCATTTCTAAGGATTTTTGATGTTCAAGGTGTTACGCGACTGGATTCAGCGCTACTTTTCCGATGAAGAAGCCGTGGTGCTGGCCGTGCTGCTGTTTCTGGCCTTTACCGCCGTGCTTACGTTGGGCGGCATGCTCGCGCCGGTGCTGGCCGGGATGGTGCTGGCGTATCTGATGCAAGGCCTGGTCGTCACCCTCGAACGCCTGCGCATGCCCGGCGGGGTGGCGGTGGGGCTGGTCTTCGCCTTGTTCATGGGCGTTTTGCTGGTGTTCATTATTGTCGTGGTGCCGTTGCTCTGGCATCAGCTGATCACGCTGTTCAATGAACTACCCGGCATGCTCGCCAAGTGGCAATCGCTGCTGTTGCTGCTGCCCGAACGCTATCCGCATCTGGTATCGGACGAGCAGGTGCTGCAGGCCATCGAAGTGGCGCGGGGCGAGATCGGCAAGTTCGGTCAGTGGGCGCTGACGTTCTCGCTGTCGAGCCTGCCGTTGCTGGTGAACATCATGATTTACCTCGTCCTTGTGCCGATCTTGGTGTTCTTCTTTCTCAAGGACCGGGAAATGATCGGCCAGTGGGTGCGCGGCTATCTGCCGCGTGAACGGGCATTGATCACCCGTGTAGCCCATGAAATGAACCGACAGATTGCCAACTACATTCGCGGCAAGGTCATTGAGATTTTCATTTGCGGCGGTGTGACCTACATCGGTTTTGTCGTGCTGGGGCTCAACTACGCGGCGCTGCTGGCATTGCTGGTGGGGGTGTCGGTGGTGGTGCCTTACGTCGGCGCAGTGGTGGTGACGGTGCCGGTCATGCTGATTGCGCTGTTCCAATGGGGCTGGAGCGATCAGTTCATTTACCTGATGGCGGTCTACGGGATTATCCAGACGCTGGACGGGAATGTGCTGGTGCCGCTGCTGTTTTCGGAGGCGGTGAATTTGCATCCGGTGGCGATTATCTGCGCGGTGTTGTTGTTTGGCGGGTTGTGGGGATTCTGGGGGGTGTTCTTTGCGATACCGCTGGCGACGCTGTTCAAGGCTGTGCTTGATGCCTGGCCGCGGAAGGAGCCAGTGGTGGCGCCGCTGCTTTAACGGTCAGCCGGGATGAGGCGGTGGAGCAGATGGCCTCATCCCGAGCAGGCTCGGTCCCATATTGGACCGCGTCAGGCTGGCCAACTTGGTCAACTGTGGGAGCGAGCCTGCTCGCGATAGCGTCCGAACAGACGAGGATAAACTCAGACCTTGTTCAACGCCTGTGCAGCCGCCAACACCGCATCCACATGCCCCGGCACCTTCACACCGCGCCATTCCTGACGCAGCACTCCGTCCTTATCAATCAGGAACGTGCTGCGATCAACGCCCATGTATTCCTTGCCATACAGCTTCTTCAGCTTGATCACATCAAACAGCTGGCAGAGCGCTTCTTCCTTGTCGCTGATCAGCTCGAAGGTGAACGCTTGCTTTGCCTTGAAGTTCTCGTGGGATTTCAGGCTGTCGCGTGAAACGCCAAACACTTCAGTGTTAGCCGCTTTAAAGGCATCAAGCTGATCGCGAAAACCCTGGCCCTGAGTGGTGCAGCCCGGCGTGCTGTCCTTCGGATAGAAGTAGATCACCACTTGCTTGCCTTTAAGGCCCGCGAGGCTGACGGTCTGTCCATTGGTGGCGGGTGCTTCGAAGTCGGCAACCGGTTGGTCGATGGCAACGGCCATGAAAGCTTCCTTACATTGGGTTTTGTGGGCGCCACGGTTCGATCAGTGCATCCAGATTCAGCGCGTCGGCGAAATCCAGGAACTGATCACGCAACCAGCTGATCTGCACGCCGGCCGGCAAAGTCACGGTAAACGTGGCGTTGAGCATGGTGCCGCCGGTTTGCGGCGCCTGATACGTGTCGCAGGTCAGGTTTTCCAGTTCGACGTTGTGGTCCATGAAGAACTGGCACAGCTCGTTGATGATGTCCGAGCGATAAGCCGAGCTGACATAGGCGACGTAAGGCAAGGCCTGGGGACGATTCTCCAGCGCCGCGCTGCGCACCACATTAACGGTGAATGCGTGCTTCTTGGCGAGGCCCGACAGGCTGCCTTCCAGGCGGGCCAGCGCGTCCCAGCTACCGGAGATCTCGAGGATCAACGCGCTGCACTCGCCATGACGGGTCAGGCGGGAAGTGACCACGGCGCAGCGGTTTTCATGGCTGGCGCGGCACAGGACGTTAGTCAGCTCCATGGGGTTGGCGCCGAGGGCACTGATGACAAGGAATTGTTCGCGAACTGTGGGGGTGGACATGCAGCATTCCTAAAGCGATGAGCGGTCGATACTTTTACGGGCTTTTACTACCGGGGGCGAGCCTGCGGATGCGAATTCAGAAAACCCGGGCCGAAGGTTGCAACGTGCTCCATCAAGGCAGGAGCGAGGGGTGGCAACGCTGGATCGGGGCTTGTGATGCCGAAAATGGAGGCTGAAACCCGACGTGCGAGCTTATCAGTACCGATCAAAGTCTGAAGGGTAGCGAAAAGCAGCGCCAAGGGGAATGGCAGCAGCGCAGTACTTTGCTTGTACAAGCATCTTGGCGCCAGTACCATTACCGCTCTCTTTTTCCGGCAGGAGCGGTTGCATGATTGCGGGCAGTATGGTGGCACTGGTCACACCCATGGATGCACAAGGTCGTCTCGACTGGGACAGCCTGAGCAAACTGGTGGACTTTCACCTGCAGAACGGCACCCACGCGATCGTGGCCGTCGGCACTACAGGTGAATCGGCCACCCTTGACGTGAACGAGCACATCGAAGTGATTCGTTACGTGGTGAAGCAGGTGGCAGGGCGCATTCCGGTGATCGCCGGTACCGGCGCCAACTCGACGCGCGAAGCCATCGAGCTGACCACCAATGCGAAGACCGCCGGCGCCGATGCTTGCCTGCTGGTGACGCCGTACTACAACAAACCGACCCAGGAAGGCTTGTACCAGCACTTCAAGGCCATCGCCGAAGCCGTCGACATCCCGCAGATTCTTTACAACGTGCCGGGCCGTACCGCCTGCGACATGCTGACCGAAACCGTGATCCGCCTGTCGACCGTGAAAAACATCATCGGCATCAAGGAAGCCACCGGCGACCTGACCCGTGCCAAAGCCATCATCGATGGCGTCAGCAAAGACTTCCTGGTGCTTTCCGGTGACGACGCCACCGCAGTCGAGCTGATCCTGCTCGGTGGCAAAGGCAACATCTCGGTTACCGCCAACGTCGCCCCGCGCGACATGAGCGACCTGTGCAGCGCTGCCCTGAAAGGCGATGCCGTCACGGCCCGCGCGATTCACGAAAAGCTGATGCCGCTCAATAAAACCCTGTTTATCGAATCCAACCCTATCCCCGTGAAATGGGCGCTGCATGAAATGGGCTTGATGCCGGACGGTATCCGTCTGCCGCTCACCTGGCTCAGCGCTGCCTGTCACGAACCGCTGCGGCAGGCCATGCGCCAGTCCGGCGTACTGGTTTAATTGAGGAAGCACTACGCATGAAGCGATTGGCCGGACTTTCCGCACTTGCCTTGATTATCTCCAGCACCAGTGGCTGTGGATGGGTCTGGGGCCCGGAAGGTTATTTCCGTGACCGTGGTAGCGATTACCTGGAAGCGCAACAGACTGCACCTATGCAATTGCCAACGGATGTCAGCACCGCCAAGCGTCTGGATCCGCTGCTGCCGATCCCGCGCAACGTGGCTGATGACACCGCCAAAGGCGAATACATCGTGCCGCGTCCGCAGCCACTGTCGGCCTCGGCTGACGCCAGTGCCTACTCGCTGCAGAAGAGCGGTGATTCGCGTTCGATCCTGGCCCAGAATCCACCTGCCGAAGCCTGGCCAGTGGCTGTACAGTTCTTCCAGGACAACGGTTTCCGCCTGGACGAACAGAAGCCGCAAACCGGTGAATTCACCACCACCTGGCAGCGTTCCGACGAACTGTCGGCAGCGATGGCCAAGCGCCTGAGCGCCGCCGGCGTCAGCACCGACAGCGAAACCCGCGTTCGAGTGCGTATCGAGCCGGGCGTTCAGCGCAACACCAGCGAAATCTACGTGGTCAGCGCCGAGCGTCCTGCCGGCAGCACCGCCGACGTGGCCTTCACCAACCGTTCGGTCAACACTGGCCTGGACGCGGCACTGGTCGACGACATGCTCGCGAGCATGAGCCGCATCTCGGAGAAGGGCGGTTCGGTCTCCATGCTGGCTTCGCGTGACTTTGATACGCCGAGTCGTGTCAGCCTCAGCGAAGACGGTAGCGGCAACCCGGTTCTGAACGTCGGCAATGACCTGGATCGTGCCTGGTCGAGCGTCGGTCGTGCGCTGGAACAGGGCGAATGGCGCGTTGAAGACATCAACCGCAGCCTGGGCCTGTACTACATCAACCTCTCCGAAAAAGCCGAGAAGAAAGACGAGAAGCCTGGCTTCTTCAGCAGCCTGTTCGGCAGCGCGCCGAGCAAGGAAGAAGTTGAAGCCCGTGCCGAGCGTTATCAGGTTCGCCTGAGCAAGGTGGGCGACAACGTCCAGGTCACCGTCGAGAAAAACATCAACACCGTGGCGCCGGCAGAAGTGGCGCGCAAAGTGTTGAGCGTGATTCAGGACAACCTGGGCTGATCACATGCGTTTTGCCGTTCTCGGCAGCGGTAGCCAAGGGAACGGCACGCTGATAGCCAGCGCTGACACGTATGTGCTGGTGGATTGTGGTTTCTCCCTGCGGGAAACCGAAAAACGCCTGCTGCGCCTGGGTGTGAACCCTGCGCAGCTGAACGCGATACTCGTGACCCACGAACATGCCGACCACGTGCATGGCGTGGGTTTGCTGTCTCGGCGCTACAATCTGCCTGTCTACCTCAGTCGCGGGACCCTGCGCGGGATGCGCAAACCGATTGAACCCGCGGGCTTCCTGGCCGGCGGAGAGCAACTGCAAGTTGGCGCCCTGAACATCGAAGTCATTGCCGTGGCCCACGATGCACAGGAACCGACGCAATACGTTTTCAATGACGGTGAGCGGCGCTTCGGCCTGCTGACCGACCTGGGCTCGTATTGCAACAAGGTGCTGGACGGCTATCGGGACCTCGATGCGTTGATGATCGAGTCCAACCATTGCCGTGACATGCTGGCTCGCGGTCACTACCCGTACTTCCTGAAGCAGCGGGTGGGCGGTGAACTGGGACATTTGAACAACCACCAGGCGGCATTCCTGGTGTCTGAGTTGGGCTGGCAAGGCCTGCAACACCTGGTCCTGGCCCATCTGAGCAGCAAGAACAACCTGCCGCAGCTGGCCCGGCAATGTTTTGTCGACACCCTCGGGTGCGACCCGGACTGGCTGCAACTGGCCGATCAAGATTCAGGGCTCGACTGGCGACACATCGCCTAGCCCACCTACTTAGCAAGCGGAGCCCATCATGGAAAAACGTGAAGAACTCTACCGCGGCAAAGCCAAATCGGTTTTCAAGACCGACGACGCTGACCGCTTGATCCTGCTGTTTCGCAACGACACCTCGGCGTTCGATGGCAAGCGTATCGAGCAGCTCGACCGCAAAGGCATGGTGAACAACAAGTTCAACGCCTTCATCATGCAGAAACTCGAAGCCGCCGGCGTGCCGACCCAGTTCGACAAACTGCTGGGCGACAACGAATGCCTGGTGAAAAAACTCGACATGATCCCGGTCGAGTGCGTCGTGCGTAACTACGCCGCCGGCAGCCTGGTCAAGCGGCTGGGCGTAGAAGAAGGCATGAAGCTCAACCCTTACACCTTCGAACTGTTCCTGAAGGACGACGCCAAGGGCGACCCGTTCATCAACGAATCCCACGTCGTGGCCTTCGGTTGGGGCACCGCCGAGCAACTGGTTCGCATGAAAGAACTGTCGCTCAAGGTCAACGAAGTCCTGAGCAAACTGTTCGACGACGCCGGCCTGCTGCTGGTCGACTTCAAACTCGAATTCGGCGTGTTCTCCGACGGCTCCATCGTCCTGGGCGACGAATTCAGCCCGGACGGCTGCCGCCTGTGGGACAAGGCCACCGGCAAGAAAATGGACAAAGACCGCTTCCGCCAGGGCCTCGGTGACGTCATCGAAGCCTACGAAGAAGTCGCCAATCGTCTGGGTGTACCGCTTTAATCGACGCAAGCATCTGATAGCACGGAAAAATTTCGCTTAGGGGGTTCGCTTCCGGCGAAAGTGTTGTTATGATGCGCGCCGTTGGAGAGATGCCAGAGTGGCCGAATGGGACGGATTCGAAATCCGTTGTACCTTCACCGGTACCTAGGGTTCGAATCCCTATCTCTCCGCCATTATTTGAAAAGCCCCGCAGATCAAGGTCTGTGGGGCTTTTTCGTTTCTGGGTTGTACTACTCTGTTGTACTACTCAACCCCCGCTCTTTCTTGCGTAATCTGGGGGTGTCGCTGCAAGTCGTTCCTCGGAAGGTGGCAAGTGTTGTCGACAACTTTGCGGTCTTGCTCGACTTAGAGAGCTTAAATTGTGAGGTCGCGTTTTTGGCTCCCCTTGATTCGGCGATGCGTTATGTACGATTGCCTCAGCTCCAGTAAAAGTCTTGATTGTTTTTATCGTGCGTCTTCAGGGCGAGGTTCCTAGTTCGCCTCGCAGTGGTAGATGCTGCGGGCTTACAGTGCGCTGTAAGTGGTTTTCTGGTTTGGTCGATGTGGTGGGTGCGGGGTGGGGTCTTTTCTTTCTCTGAGGGGGATAGAGGAGTGTTAGAGGTGGCTTGAGAAAAGTTCAATATTTTTTAAGTCACTGTTGACATCATGAGTGGTGTATTCCTATTCTTAGCCCAGCAGGTGCTATTCACCTGTTCACGCTCTTTAAAGTCACATGTATTCAAGGAAATCGATGCCTTTACTTGGCGACCCTTTGGGGTCATGACCGGCGCCTCGGTAGCCTCCGTACGCATGAGGAGGGGTTGTTTGCTCTCCCCAAGCGGGGTTGCGACCGTTGTCTGGCGTAAAAGTTAAGAGTCCATTTGAGTCAATACAAATATTCCTTGATCTGCTAATCCAATTGGTCTGGCGAGAAGGTGGACTTCCCATCTTTGCGTGCAAGAGGATGTAGCTATGATTGTTTTTCAAATCGTAATAAATGTGACTGGTAAAAAAGAGAGCATTCCCAAGGTGCCTAGAGATAGTCCTTTGGGGAAAAGAATTGACTCAAATGCAGCTGTGAGAATGACCGTTATGGCTTTCTTTGGCTGGGTTGGCCGGAAATTGTTTTCCATGTTTTTTGGGGGCGACGAAAGCTAACTGATTCTTAATTTTTGCTTTTAATTCGAATAGGATTCAGTCGTGGCAAAGGACAAGCCGTATTATCCTCACGCACCCATTGGTTCTTTAGCTATGTTGGCAAAAACTTTGGGAGTTCATCCAAAGCTTCTTGTTGATCTGGCAGGTAAGGCCACAGATTCTTATACCCATTTTGTTATCGAGACAAAAGGGGGGAAAGAGCGAAATGTTTATGAGCCAAAGTACGAGCTCAAAAAACTTCAGAAAAGAATAAACTCGAGGCTGTTCGAGAAGGTCCAGTACCCTCATTACCTACAAGGTGGTGTTAAGGATGAGGAAGACCCTAGGGACTATATCGAAAATAGTAGAATGCACTCTGGTTCTAAATTTTTGATAAGTTTAGATATTAGGGATTTTTACGATAATATTCCTCTCGAAAGTGTGCGTTCTGTATTCAAGTATTTTTTTAAATTTCCCGATGAGGTTAGCAATCTGCTTTCGAGTGTTGTTACTCGAGATGGTAAGGTTCCTCAGGGGGCATGCACCTCTAGTTATATTGCAAATCTAATATTTTTCAATTCGGAATATAGTTTTGTCAGCAAGTTGCGGTCGCAAGGGTTTGTGTATTCTCGGCTGTTGGATGATGTAACTATTTCTTCAGTTCGGCTTTTATCTCAAGAAGAAGCTACCGCTCAAATAAAATATGTCGCAGGGCTTTTTAGTGAGCATGGGCTGCGGATAAAGAAAAGTAAAACAAAGATGGAGCGCTCTGACGATTTAAGCGCGGATTATAGTGTGACGGGAGTTTGGGTTGGGCACGGTGTGCCTAAACTCCGACGAGCTGAACGAGATAAAATTCGCCACTCAGTTTACATCTGTGAGTCTGAATATCGGAAAAACTGTTATTCTGAAGAATATCATGCGCTTTGGAATAAAGTGTCAGGACAGGTAGCCAAGCTCACGCGACTAGAGCATGCACAAGCAAAAAAATTACGGGCTAGGATGCGATCTATACTTCCTTTGTATGACGGCAAAGCAACGGCAGCAATAATTCGAGAGACAGATCGTCTTTTGAAACGCCCTCGCTCTACTCATGTTAGAGTATCAGTCATTAATGCGTATCGGAAGTTGGTTAATCGTTTAGGTGTTCTGACGAGAACAAATACACTTTTGGCTAGAAGTTTGCGGCGACAGCTAAAGTCGAAATTTTCTGATGTGCCTTCTAAGGCTTTCATGTGGGAGTGAAAAATGCAAGATAATAAAATTCTTGATCGTGGTTTTGTTAACTCCTATGACTCTTTCAAAGGGTTCGGCTTTATAAGAAGGGATAAGGGACGTGATGTATTCTTTTTTTATGATGATGTTGAGGATGTTATTGCAGGGGTTGTGATGGGTGATACGGTCGATTTTGAGGTTCGTAACGAGCCAAAAGGACCTAGAGCATATAATGTCCGTAGGATTGCCTGAGTTTTCTGTGCTTGATTTTAATTCCAGTTCTCTAAGAATCTTACTTTTATCATTAAGCCTGTAGAATCTCTATTCCAGTCCCAGCAGAAGTATCTAGCCGCTGAGCACCGACCATAAGTCTCCCTCACTTCGCAATGGCAACATCCCCAAGTCAATAATCAAACAATTTTAAACTCGCTGAGTTTTGATCTCTTGCTCTGTCACCTTCCTTCGCTGTATTCAATTCTAATCGAATTAGGGCTCAATAAAAAATTTCGCCCAAGGAAACAGAAGCGATGAAGTGAGGTGGCGGGGTAATAGAAGTCCTTTTGCTAAAATCCCACGCCCGCCGCCGGAAAACAGCCTCTTACAAAGACACTTTTCTTGAAGGTAGATAGCACCGATGGCCATTTGGCATATCGTAGGTTACGATGCCTCCCATCCTGCCAGCGGAGAAACTCATGGGCACCGTTAGTAATTTCCTCACCACAATCAAGAACAGCGAGCAAGCACTAGAACTCTTCAAAGATGGTGGGGAGGTAGCCATTGATGCTGTTTTGGAAGACAAGTTTGGAATTGATGGCGTGTTGAAAGATATCCCTATTCTCAATATTGCTGTTAGCTTGTACAAGATGGGTAACAAAGTATCCGCATACTTCTTTGCAAAGAATATGCTTGCCTTCCTAATTGAAATTGACAAGGTGCCTAACCAAAAGCGTATTGAATTTTTAGACAAGAACTGTGCGGATCAAGAAGGTGTTGAGAATGTGGGTGAAGTTGCATTGATGATCCTAGATAAACTGGATCACCCTAAGCTTGCTGCAATGCTTGGTCGTGCCTTTGCACTGCTCACTCTTGGCACAATTACCAAGCGAGAATTTGATATTTATGCTCACGTAATCAGGTCTATGAATCCATACCTACAAGAGCAGGTTAGCCGGTTTTACAAAGCCAATGGAAAGACTTCCCTCGATACCCCTGCGGCGCTAACATTAGCCAATTGTGGGCTGCTTAAAATGGAATATGGTGTAGCCACCAGCGAAGGTGAAAGCTATGTATCCCATACAATCTTGGTAACTAAACTTGGAGAAAAATTCTACAGCGAAATTCTTTTAGGGAGTAATTCTTACTGATTGCCCAGCCCCCGCGCCGCGAGGACTGAGCAACTTTGATGTTCGCTGAATTTCTGGATGGAAAAATTGTGCTTGCTTGGCTCAGCGAGTGACGTACTGGAAGTCTGCCCACGCAAGGCGGTAGAGTCTGAAGATCACCTGCAAGGAATTGAAAGATGAGTGAGAAGATTACATGTGATAAGTGCGGGTCTGTGCACTTGTTGACCTCCCGAGACTTCCCAATGCGAGACAAAGACTCCATTGAGTGCGCAGTCTGTGACAATACAATATTTAGCTGGAACGGAGGAATCATCTGGACGGCAAAGTTGATAGAGCGACACGAATATCATTTGAAAAAGCCCTAACTTTTTTTTTTCAAAATCTCCCCCTCCCGCCGTGAAAATGATCCTCATGTTTTATGAGATTGGTTTTTACACTGGAAATATAATGTTGGAGGGGCTTAGAAAAGTGGGTTTTGTACGGGAGGTGGTTAACGCTGTTCGAGCACCCAAACGAGAACCGCTCTTGATTCTAGAATAACCCTGAGCCCCGCCAGAGGCTCTACGGGCGCCAGGTATAACAACTCAACCTTTAGAACACGAACTCGTGGTATGTGGCGTCAACCTCGGCTTGAGTGAGGCCGATGTACACCATTGTCACAGCAGGGCTTGAATGGTTCAGCACCTTGCAAATCAACTCGATGGAAACGCCCCCGCTGTACATCAGCCAGCCGCGTGTCTTCCTCATTGAGTGGGTGCCGAGCTGGATACTCATTTCCTCACCAACAGCCTTGAATGCAGTTGCTACAGCAACACGGCTAACAGGCTTGTTCTTTGCCCGGTTGCTCTCCACCTGAAACAGGAAGGTATGGTTGGGGTGAGCTTTGCGGCGGCGTGCAATGATTGCCTTTGCACTACTGTTCAAGTCGATTTTACGAGTCTTGTCGGTCTTGGATTCCGTTATCACCAGCTTATCGCCCTGCACGTCCTCAAAGGTGAGGGTGAGCAAGTCGGAGATACGGAGCGCGGTGTTGATACCGAATTCCCAAATGTCGGCGTACAGGGTGTTGCCCTTGGCGTTCAGGGTGAGCTTGCGGCTGATCGTTTTGGCCTCACCGGGCGTTTTCACAGCTTCGACGACGTTCATTCTAATTAACACTCCGTGCAAACCGTTGGTGATGTGTTAATTAGAGCATGAAGCTCAAGGTTGGAGCAAGGTTTTTCAAGGGTTGGCTAATTTACACAATCATATTCTGTTAATTAGAACGCCTCTCCATCCGCACATGGTCTGGCGTGGGCAGTGGGCGGGGATGATCTTTTGATGATGTCTACGATTGGCGTAGTTGCATGATGGCGTCTGTAAGGGCTTGGCTGTTCGTATCCAGCACTTGTAATGCAGTCAGGGCATTGTCAACAGCAACAGTACCTCCTTGGCTGGAAATCCATCCGGCAAGCTCTTCTAACGCAGCAGCGATGCCATGTTGGTTGTACAGCAGCAGGGTTAATGCGTCAGCAGTGGCTATGGCTTGATTCTGGGTGGTCATAGGCGTCGTCCTTGAAAGAGTCGGCACTGATCGTAGTCCACGTTAAGGCTGATGCAAGCAGGGAGGGTGCAGCCGTTGTGATCGATTCACGATGTCCGGCCATCTGACGGTCTGTTTTCCTCAGTTTTTTCAAATTCCACCGTCGCGAGAGAAAAAGCGATTCGCTTAGTAGATGTGCATTATTGTGGTGCGAGAAAGGGGTTTAGAACGTCTGGAGGGGTGTGGAAGCATCAGGGAAATTTTTCTCTCATGCCCTACAGGCCAATGAAATCAAGGTGTTCAGCGATATTGGCCTAACCGGCCTAAGCCAAGACAGTAGAATGTACTGAATAGTTACTATGGGGTTTGTGCGGGGTTATTGTTCGTTTTTTGATCAATTTGATTCCGACGCATTATATAGACAGGGTATGTCGCTACCGTCCATTCACATGGTTTGCCATCGTCTACACAGGGTAATGCCGTGGGCTGAAAATTTAGCCCACGCCAACAGGAGACACAAAATGAGTGTTAAACAGAGACTGGCGGCAATCTCCCAAATTTTTGGGAGGTTGGATTAAGAGAACACAGGCTAAAGCAGTGGCGGAAAATTTCGCCGCTGCACACGATAAAAGCATCAGCCAAATTTTCAGCTCATGTTCACGGACAGGATTTGTGAATGCGTTGCATTATATAGGCAGGATCACTCCCTACGTTCGTGGGCCACTCGTTCCACTCATGGAGCCACTGGCGTTCACGGTGCAGAGGCGTCAGCAAAATTTTTTGCTCACGTTCACGGATAGGATTTTTGAATCGGACGCATTATATATACAGAAGGATTCTGATTGTGTCGCATTATGAAGACAGGAGGATTCTGATTCCGACGCACTCTATAGACAGGGACATGGATGCTGCGCATCAAGGAGGGGAATGTGATTGCGTTGCACAATGAAGAGCTAGCAATCTGACAAAGCGTACAACCCTGAACGGACGTTCAGATGGGTACGCTTTGACCGTAGGTCAGGATGTAACATCACAGCAAGAGTTACCAAGATAAAAACAACCAACATGATCCAATCCCAGAACTGACGTTCTTGGAGAGTGTACATATGACGATGTGTACAACTCAGTCGTACCGACTATAAAGCGTCAGCTCTTCTTGTTCTGGTATGTTGATTGTATTTTGTTCTGTAACACTTGGAATGGGTTACATTCCGCATCCTGCTATCCGTGCAGACACTCTGACTGTAGGTCAGGGGTTGAATAACACTGTGAACGTCGTTCACGGGAGTACAGTTATTGGCTGTAAACGGGTTGGTGCTGCACACGCTGAAAAGTGTGAAACCGTTACAGGACGTGGCCTGTAGAGGAGATTGCACGATTCTTACGGTGGCAACATTTCAACCCAGATACAGGGTATGTTTCGGACTTTTTAGAAGGCGACTTCATAAGGTCCGTATACCATCGTTGGAGCTGGGCCAGGAACAACAACTCGTTCAGCCTCTGGCAGTGCACAGTAGTCAATATCGTTAATCGAAGCTTCAAGACACGCCATGCCAGCTTGGAACCTGACCCAGTTGGCGATCTTCTCAACCTCTTCAATGGCGTATTGTCTCGCACGTTCAGCCATCACCTCTTGAACAGCCACAGCTTTACGCATTGGCGCTCTCAGTTCGTACTTCAGGCAATCCACCTCATTCTCCATTTCCTCTCCAGCAACACCGTGCAGGAGGTCGAACAGGGTACGTTGGGCGTCAGTGGAAAGCGTGGTGAGGGCGAAGTCTTCCCGAGTGTACTGGAGTGCGATATCTGCGAATTCTTGCAGCTCACAACGAAACTCAGCATGGCGGATTAACTCCTTAACCAACATGGCCGAATCAGACAACTTCTGTCCTTTCATCATGGGTTTAAAATCAGCACGACTCTGCACAGCGTCAACAGCAGCAATGATTTCTGGAGTTTTGGACTGTGTATCGTTGAGGATAGCGATGAATCTGGCGTGGTCTGGGTTGGAGTGGTCAACCAGCTTAGCGAGCTTTTCCAATGAGGCTTGACGGCGGGATTCAGTCAGCTTGGCTTTCTTACAGAAGGCAATGATTGTCTCTTCGCCAATTGTATCAATGATGCGATCCAGCAAGCCAACTTCGTCAGATGCAACGTACAGTTTCATTGGGACATCTGTACGATACATAAACACACCAGCTTTGTTGCAATGTTTGGTGGAGTGGCGACGGTTGAGGAAAGCAGGGGCGATTACAAGATTCTCAGCGTTGCTCAGTCCTAGAATGTTGTCGTGCTTGATTGGTGCAACATGGCAGATGTGAAACGAGTCCTTGCCGCTCATCACGTTGGCAGTCATGCGCAGTTTAACAACGTCATACAGAGCAATCAGGTTATCTACAGAACCAACTAGCGTATCAAAGATAGCCAGTGTGCCTGCTCGTTGAGCTTCTTTTGTCAGGTAGAGAAAGAAATGATTAGAGCGTGGGATTGTGAAAGGCTTGCGTTTGCTGATTGTACTCTTACGTTCTTTGCACGATGTAGAACAGAAAGTTGCTGTGTTGCGGGCTGGTCTGAATCTCTTCTTACAGTCTGGATTTTTACAGGTCTTTTGTTGCTTAACGGCTGTTGTTACCTTGGTCATTTGTCTTAGCTCCATCACGGTTAGCGGTTAGTTTTGGGTTGGTCAGTGTGTAGCTGTGTCGGCAACGACCAGAGCAGAAGACTTCCACTTTGATCGCTGAAAACACATAGTTGCAGTTACGGCATGTGCAGGTTTTCATTTTGTATCTCCATACTTGGCTTTAAGGATTTGCATTGTCATATCGGCGGATGTTGGTGGTGTTGTATCAACGGATTTTGTAACTTGCTTGGCTTCTTCAACGTATTCAGAAGCTCTTGTAAGCACCTGATTGAACTGATCGTCAGTAAACCATCTCATTTGCTCTGCAAGGTCTACTGCTGCACTGTGGGAGCATCCAGAGGCTATTAGAGCCGCTTGGCGATCAACACTCTTGCGAAGCGTCTCGAAAGAAGGTGTTGGCTTTGTTACCATAACTGTTTTGTAGATGTGTTCCATGTTGTACTCCTAGAGTAGATATTTTCTATGGATGTAGAGTTTGAATTGTTCTTCCGTCACGCCGCTTTTAATGCATCTGAGTAGATGCTCGGTGATATCAGGAAAGTTATATGGGATGTGCGGACCGAGATAATCTGTCAGATACTTTTCTGCACCCATAAGGATTGGCTGTTGTCGTTCAATGTCTTTGTATCGTACTCTCATTGCCAGCGTGCCTCTTTACGATACTGTTCAACATGTTTGTCTTTACGGCGTTTACGTCTCTTAGGTTCTACGTCTTCCACAACAGGAATATCCCACTCAGGAAAGCGTTCCTCTGTGAATTGTGAGAAGTCTTGCGGGGCTTCACTCTCTACAATTGGCGTAGGAGCATCTTGTTTCTTGCGAAGGCTAAGCGTTGGTTTCTTTGTACGTTGTTGTTCCATCACTTGGTAGCTTTCTTGGCTGGCTTGATTGCATCTTGAATGCGTTGGCCGCGTGCTGCTTTGGCCGATTCAATACGTTGCTGACGTTGCTGTTCAATTTCAGCATCAACTTGAGCTGTTACCTCTGCAAGGATGCGGGCTTCTTCTGCAAGGGCTGCTGCCTTGTCCGTTGCTTCACACTCTGCTCTATACTTCGATTCCACTTCAGCAAGAAGCTCTTTGATATCGTCGCACTGATATTGAACACCATGCACACGAACTTCAGCACCATTCAAATCTACTGGAGCTTCAGGCTTGTAGAAGTAGATTTGAGCGCTTCCAGCGTTGGAGAGTGGAATGGTGCCAGTGTTGCTGTAGGTGTAACCCTTAGAAGCATATTCGATGTATGTTGGAATAAGCTGTGCTTGATATGCCACTACGGTAAACACTTCGGCTCCCAAGAATATTTTACGTGGGTAGTCGCCTCTGGCGTTTGGTTCGGCAGTGAAATCAAGGTCATATCCGTGAGTACGGTTCTTGTACAATGTAACGGCTTCTTCTTTCAGTTGGTCTAGGGTGGTTTGGTTGAATGTCATTTTGATTCTCCGTTAATAAATTGTGGTTTGGTTTTGGGTTGTTGTTCTTTCAATGCCGCCAGCTTCTTTGCGTATGCTGCAATATCCCTGCATCTAGCGGAGCAGTAAACTTTAGTGATGCGTTTTACTCTGTGTGTTTTGCCGCAAATCGGGCATTGTTTCTCTACGGCCATAAGTTCTCCTTGGGTGATGTGTTAATGATTAGGTTTTTTTCCGAGCTAAGGAACAGGAATTAAAAAGAAGGCCAAGATTTTTGAGATCTTGGCCTTAATGTGTTTCATAAGGAATTTTGAGCAGTGCCACAACCGTACTGCGAGCCGGTATTCAGTTATCATCCCAACCACAAGACAACAACGTGTGTTCATGTTTTTGGCCAGTTACATGATGGAGCTGTGAGAGGTCTTGGAAAACCTTGCCTTAACATCCACCTGACAATGCAATGTCATATGGAAGAATGAGAGCACTTAGGGAGGACTAAGCTTGCTCAAGAGAGTGCTAAAAAGGATTTAGCAAATTTGGAATTCTGGAAGCTGGAAGAAGTGTTAAGAACTTTTCTCTGGCTTGTACTATATTGTAGCACGCTTCTGCCCCACGTCAAGCCTTTTGAAGCATAAAGTAACTTATGAAGTCAATGTCTTTATGTTAATTGGAGTGCTATAGGCTGATAGTGTGGGACTATGGCCGCTGGAGTGGGTTGGATGTATGCAGTCGTGGTACTTATCTCCGCACGCACACGTTCTGATAGCATTCTGGAATGATCATCAGGTGTCTCAGACGAATGAAACGAAAGACGGTTGTGTTGGGGGCATTGGGGTCGCTGTCACTGGCAGGTGGTGGCGCTATCGTCAAAAGATTGATTGAAGACAACTGGGAGAATGTTGGGCCTGTGATTTATGGCGTTTGGGGTTGTCTGGTGGGCGCCTATGAATGGGTTGTCCATCCCGTAACCTTGCCACTCTGGCTGGTCGTCTTGGTTCCCGTGGCTCTTATCACGATGATTGCTCTCTTAGCCTTGTTTGCCCGTGAAACCGTTGGAGACTTGAGCCAAGCAGCGGCAAAACTGAATCCGACTCTGCCACCTCTCACTGACAGTGCACATAAGGTGATGGCGGCTATCGTCGCGCATTCGAAGAAGCCTGACGGTTTAAGCCTAAATGATATTGCCGGTGCTGCTGGGTTATCCCAATTAATGTGTGATGGCGCTCTTGATGTTTTGAGAGGATGGAATTTGATCCATATCGGTTATGGAATGTGGAATACGCCTGTCACCCTAACTCAAGCCGGGCGAGCATATATTCTGGCTCCCGGCTCGCCGCTATCATCGCTGGCAGTCTGAGAAAATTCCTCATCCCAATTCTGCCAACTGAGTTGTTCAGACAGTGAGGGAAGGAAGCTTGGAAATGGCTTCCAATTTTTGAATCGAAGACGCGCCTTGTGAGTAAACGTCGAAGGTCACGATTCCAGTTTCATGACCCACCAGTTCAGCAATCAGTGGCCCTTGCACGCCAGCCCTGTGAAGTTGAGTGATAACCGTCTTGCGGATCGAATGGAACACGTGCTGGGAGCCGTAGCCGTGCGCTTCTTTGAGTCTGCCGAACGCCTTTGAGAGCGCGTCAGAACGTATGCCGTACTTGTTCTTGCTGTCAGATGGGATCAAGTAACCATCCTTAGAGTCGTTCTTCAGGCGCTCGACAATGCTCGACAGGGCAGGGTGCACAGGTACTACCCGGATACCCGCTGCGGTTTTCGAATCTACAATGTCGAAGCTTGCTATGCCGTCCGGTTTTATCACGTGCTCGACTCTTAACTGGCACAGTTCTTCGATTCTGGCACCGGTGTACGCACCCAAGAGGATCAAGTCAGCCAGCGTCGTGTGGTCAGCGGCTAACGCGGCAGCGTGAAGCTCCGTAATCTCTTTTGGCTGGAAGTCCTTTCTCTGACGGTCTGCACGTTCCTTGCCACGGGTCTGCGGTAGCTCATGGTTATCAAACGGGTTGGCCTTGTCCTTGAAGTCTTCACGCCAGCGAGTGTCATGCTTCATCGCCCATTTCCAGAAGACGTTACCAGCCAACAGGTATTGGGTGAGGGTCTTGCTTGCTAGCTTGAGGGAGTCGAGCCACGCTGAAACAGCATCGAAGTCGAGCGGCTTTCCTTCTTTGGCCAGGTATGCCGACAGCTTCTCCAGCTTCGATTCCTGTTGATCCATCGTCTTGTCAGCGACATTCCGCGTTTCACGATACTGGCGGAACGTAGCGATACGCTGCTTGGTGATTGGCGACCTAACTTTACGAATTCCATCACCATCACCAGCCGCAATCATCCTGATCTCTTCCTTCTGATCGGCGGTGGGCGTGTAGTGAGTTTCAAACCGCTGAGCCACTGCGGTTTTGAACGCTGCCCCCATTTCGTCATCAAGCTTGAAAAGACCCATGGAGGTTTGGCGTCCTTTCTGAATCATTCCCTTGAGAGCGTCCACCATGGCAGGGTTGTCCTCCATGAACTGCGCCATTTCAGTTGGATCAGTTACGACATAAGGTGCAGGGCCAGCGACACCAATGCGGGTCATCTTGGAATGCTTCGTTACTCTGTCCACCGTTTCCAGCATCCCCGCCAGCGACTCTTGCCAGTCTGGTGGCAATGGCTTGCCAGCCCGAGCCGTCGCTATACGAGCTTTCCAGTTGGCGAGGATTGGAAGGCGTGCATCCATTGCCTCCTTGCGGAGTCCGGTCTTCAACGACTGAATCAGCACCTTACAGCCAATGACTTTTTGCACATCCACAGGCACTGCCAGTCGCACGTACCACGTGGTTTCACCTTTCTTCTGAATCAAGTTGTCTGCCATGGGAGCGCCGTGAAGTGGGGGAGTGGTACAGCGGATTGTACTACTCGATTGTACTACTATGCGCTCTGAAAGCCCCGTAATACTGGCCTTGTTGGTCGAAAACCTTCTTTATGGTGAGTCCCTATCTCTCCGCCATTACATAGAAAAAGCCCCGTAGCTGAAAAGTTACGGGGCTTTTTCGTTTCTGGCGTTTTAGTTTTTTTCTCGACCAGCGGTCAAAGCCGCACCGATGGATCTGGAATACAAAGCGCATCCCGCTCATTAGCTATCATGCAATAAAGAGCTAAATCACCGGATAGCGGGAGAGAGAATGAACAGATGGCGGCGGCTTTGGTTGATTATCAAGCTGATAGCAGCTGTTGCGGCCTGCGTGGCCGTCGCTGTTCAGGCTTTTCTCTACATGCTGGACAGCTCTGACGCCGTGCAAATTCACCCATTGAGTATTCTGGTTGTCGGGCTGATTTTTGGCTTCATCACTTTTGGACTGCTTTCACTGATTGAAAGGGGTGTGTTGCGACTGGTGGCCCCGATCATTTCCAGACCTCAAGCAGAACCTGAAGGCAGTGCCGGTGCAATGCCGGAACGGCCACTGACCTTTTCAACCGAAGACCCGACTCATCAGAGAAACCTGTGACCTTGGCTCGTAGCTTTCGCAAGAGCCCCGCGGACGGATCTCACAGGCAAAATTCCAGGCTGACACAAACAAACGAATCGTCCTACTTCGCACGCGGATACGTCCGAGATTGATCGAAGGTATATTCGTTTTTCAGCGAAGGCATCCGTAATGACTTCGCGGTCGAGCAGGTGGCTGGACGTTACGCACCACCTTCTGGTTGATCGGTTAATCGATGATTTAGTCCCTCAAGGAGGAGGTAGCGATGTACAGCAGTAGTGAAGAAGGTTTTCAGAGTGATGATCAGACTGGGGTGACACGAGGCAAGCCAATGTCCAGTGTTCTTCATCTGGATACCGGGCGGTTGGCCAACATTTTCAAAGCGCGGATAAAGAATACCGAGTGCCCGTTCTGTGAGCATGATGAGTGGGAGTTACCACTTCAGGCCGGGGCGACGGGTGTAGGGTTGCCTTGGGCGTGTGGCAAAGAGTATTTACACTCCGGCACGCCGGCGGTGATGCTTAATTGCAAGTACTGCGGATTTATTCGCCTGCATTCGCTCAATGTGCTGGCAGATATCGTCGTCGAAGACAGCAGCAAAACCGTAGCGCTGGAGGTCTGCGATGAGTGAACCTTTTGTGCTGGTAAACCTTGATGAGCATTACCCCGACCGCTTCCCGAGCAACAAAAGAAGTGGCACTGACGAGAATGGACGAAGACCACCAGGTCCTCCAGGAGAAAACCCATTGGAACCGCGAGTATCCAAACTTGAGACGCATATCGAATACGTCCGGCGTGACGTCGGTGACCTTCGCGTGGAGTTTCGCGAGCACCGTCAAGAGGCTCGAACGGATTTTCGGGAGCACCGCAAAGAAGCTCGAACGGATTTTCGTTTACTGTTCGGCGCGTTGATCACCACGGCGCTAGGCTTGGCAGCCATGATGGGAAAAGGGTTCGGTTGGTTGTAAATGAGCGAGTAAAAAGAGAAACCGGCTAAACGCCGGTTTTTTCGTGCAATTTGCCGACACCCTGATTTTGTCTCCGCTCTGAGGTCGCCAACCCCTCAAAACGAAGGCGGCGTAATCACCCAAATCACCACCGCATCCACCTCCCCAGGATTGCCATACCGATGCGGCTCCTGGCTCGAAAAACTGAAACTATCCCCCTCACTCAGCTGGAAATGCCGCTCCCCCACCCACAGCTCAAAACTCCCCGACAGCAAATACCCAGCCTCTTCCCCTTCATGGCTGTAACTCTGCTGACTGTAGGTCCCGGGCGGAAACCGTGAGTGCAGCATCTCCAATTGCCGATTCGGCTGCGGCGTCAGCAGCTGATCCACAATCCCATCTTCATAATGCACGCTCATCCGAGTGTTCTTACGCACCACAACGCCGTTATCTTCAGGCGCCGTATTGCCCTCGCTGGCAAAGAACCATTGAATGGTCACACCCAAACTACGCGCGATATTGAACAGCGCAGGAATGGACGGATAAGCCAGATTCCGTTCCAGTTGGCTGATATACCCCGCCGTCAGTTCGCTCATTTGCGCCAGTTCCGCCAGGGTCATGCCCCGACGTTTACGCAACCCACGAATCCGTGTGCCGAGAAAATGCGGCTCTGCCGTGGCGCTGTCCTGTGTGAGCGCGCTGCTGGCAGGCGGCATCTTGCTGCTGTTGCTCATGGCGTGCTCCAAACCGGGGTGTGTAAAAGCCCCGGAGTATAAAACAGCCTCAAAGCGCCCAGGCGACTTTCAAACCTTCATAGATGGCTTCTTCGGCGGTGCGAGGCGCGAGGCAATCGCCGATGCGACGAAACTCCACCAGGCCTTGCAGTTCGGCTCCGAGGGTATCGACGGGTTGGTGGCCCTGGCAGAGCACCAGAGTGTCGATGTTTTCGAAGAGCATCGGTTCGCCGCTGGCGGTGTGTTGCAGGTAGACGGTGTTGTCGTCGCAGCCGTACAGGCGGGCGTAGGGGGTGATCGGGATGCCGAGTTTGTGCAGTTCGCCGGCCAGTTGATCGCGCACGTACAGCGGCAGGTTTTCCCCGCAATGGGTGCCGTTGACGGCGAGTTGCACTTGGTGCCCGGCGCGTACCAGGCGTTCGGCGATGCCGGGGCCGATCCAGTCGGCGCGCCAGTCGACGACCACCACGGAACGACCGATTTGCACCTCCTCGCGCAGTACTTGCCAGGCGTCTACGACCTGCAATTCGCCGCCGCGCTCGAAGGCCGGCCAATACGGTTCGGCGCCGGTAGCGACGATCACCATGTCCGGCCGTTCGCGTTCGACCAACGCCCGGTCGACACGGGTGTTGCGCACGACGCGCACCCCGGCCAGTTCCATTTCGCGTTGCAGGTTGGTGCTGGCGCCGCCGAACTCGGCACGTCGAGGCAGCAGTTGCGCCAGCAAGACCTGGCCGCCGAGTTGCGAGCTGGCTTCGTAAAGGGTCACGTCATGTCCGTGCTGGGCGGCCACCGCGGCAGCTTTCATCCCGGCCGGTCCGCCGCCGGCGATCATGATGCGTTTGCGTTGGGCGGCTGGTTGCCGCTGGCCGAAGATCAGTTCGCGACCGGTTTCCGGGTGCTGGATGCAGGAAATCGGCAGGCCTTTGTGGAAGTGGCCGATGCACGCCTGGTTGCAGGCGATGCAGGCGCGCACGTCTTCGACGTGGCCGGTGTCGGTTTTGTTGGGCATTTGCGGGTCGCAGATCAGGGCGCGGGTCATGCCGCAGACATCGGCCTGGCCGCGGGCAAGAATCAGTTCGGCTTCTTGCGGCTGGTTGATGCGCCCGGTGACGAACAGCGGAATCGACAACCCGGCCTTGAACGTTCCAGCTTCCTTGGCCAGATAAGCGGCTTCGATCGCCATCGGCGGCACGATGTGCACAGCGCCGCCTAAAGACGCCGAGGTGCCGGCGACGATGTGCACGTAATCCAGAATCGGTTGCAGCGATTGTACGGCGGCCAGGGATTCGTCCTCGGTCAGCCCTTCAGGGTCGCGCTCATCGGCGGAAATGCGCAGGCCGACGATGAAGTGCTCATCAGTGTTGGCGCGCACCGCAGCGATCACTTCACGCAGGAAACGCAGGCGCTGTTCCAGCTCGCCGTTGTAGTCATCGGTGCGACGGTTGACCCGTGGGTTGATGAATTGCGCCGGCAGGTAGCCATGGCTGGCGACCACTTCCACACCGTCGATTCCGGCCTGATACAGGCGTCGGGCCGCGGCACCGTAACCGGCGACAATCTCGTCGATCATCGCTTGATCCAGCGCACGCGGCATCACCCGGAAACGCTCGTTGGGCACCGCCGACGGCGAGTAAGCGACGGCCAGCAAGCCATCGCTGGACTCCATGATTTCCCGACCCGGATGGAAGACCTGCGACAGCACCACGGTGCCATGCGCATGGCAACGCTCAGCGATCGTTCGATAGCCCTCGATGCAAGCGTCGTCGGTGGCCATTAGCACGTGCGAGGTGTACCGCGCACTGTCGTGCACGCCGGCCACTTGCAACACAATCAGCCCGACGCCACCTTCGGCCCGCGCGGTGTGGTAAGCGATCAGTTGCTCGTTGACCACGTTGTCGGTGGGCATCGAGGTGTCGTGACCGCTGGACATGATGCGGTTTTTCAGGCGTTTGCCACGCAGTTGCAACGGTTCGAACAGGTGCGCGAAGGCAGGGGAAGCGG
This sequence comes from Pseudomonas sp. LBUM1663, assembly GCF_059695905.1. NCBI lineage: Bacteria > Pseudomonadati > Pseudomonadota > Gammaproteobacteria > Pseudomonadales > Pseudomonadaceae > Pseudomonas > Pseudomonas sp. LBUM1663. Next base: position 1,554,936 of record NZ_CP166792.1, read on the forward strand.
TCGACATGGTGCGATTACTCCAGGCAGGCTGAAGCCGAAAGGCCGGTTTTCGGCATTATTATTTTTCTATAAGAATTTACCTATAGTAAAAAATCAACTGATTTATTTACTGGCGTTCTCAAGCGATTCCTCTCTGCATGACTGCCGGGGGACGAACCGGGAAATGCACGGCAGGGCCTTTGTTTTTTATGTGTCGGCGACGTTACATGCTGTTACTCGGCTTACAAATGGTCGTCAACTCTATACATTTCAATGCTGTTATTTACGGATTGGCTCTGACTACCATTGGGTTGTACAGGCGTTGCATAAAACAATAATAAACAAGCCCTGAGGCCTCCAATGAAGAAGCGTTCCCTGTTGGGTATGTTTGTAGTTTCAATGTCAGCAAGTTCTCTGGAAGTGCAGGCTGCCGATCCTCAAGAAGGCTTTGTCGAGGGTGGGGCAGCCAAAGTACTGGCACGCAATATGTACTTCAATCGAAATTCACTGTCCGATTATCCCGATGCGCGAGGTTGGGGGCAGGGCTTTTTGATGGACTATCAATCCGGTTTTACACAAGGTGAAATCGGATTCGGTATTGATGCAAGTGCCTATACCGCCTACAAACTGGATGGTGGCCGTGGCACAGTGGGGACGGGAATGTTTCCTGCCGAGGGTGAGGGTGAAAGAACAGAGTCATCGACACTCAATGGCTCTGTAAAAATGAAATGGTCCAACACAATTATCAAGTATGGCGATCTGCGTCCCTATAATCCTGTGTTTGCAACACCCGACTTGCGTCTCATGCCGATGACGACCAGAGGCATACAGTTATTAAGCGATGATATCGACAAAATCAGCATCGACATTGGGCACTTCTATTCCTCCAGGGGTTATACAAGCACGAACCATGACGGTGGTTTCAAGGCCGGTTACGCTGGCGTAGATAGCGGCGATGTCGATTATGCCGGTTTGACCTACCAGCCCTTCGAGGAGGGTGGTGTCGGCTTTTATGTGTCTCGTGCGGAAGACTTGTGGCGCCAGTATTACTTCAACGCCAACTACAGCTTTGTTCTGCCCCATGAACAAACACTCGGCTTCGACTTCAATCTTTATCGTTCGCTGGATCAAGGGCAGGCCAATGCCGGTGATATAAATGTCACCGCGTGGTCCTTGGCGGCGGCCTATGGGAATGGCCCACACACCGTTACGCTGAGTTATCAAAAAGTGCATGGCAGTGAACCGTTTGATTATTTGATGTCGTCAGACGGCACTTACATGGACTCGATCTATTTGGCGAACTCTTCGCAGTATGGGGACTTCAACGGTCCCGGTGAACAGTCAGTAGGAATTGGCTACGAATATGATTTTGGCTCGACTGGCTATTTACGAACAACGCTGGGGCTTCGGTATATCTATGGGTTTGATATCGACAATGAAAAAGTCGATCCGGACGGACTGTATGCTTATTTTGCTCACGCGGATAAACAGATCGAACGTGATGTGGATATAAAAACCGTTGTCGAAAGTGGCGCCCTGAAAGATCTGTCCGTGCGAGTGCGTTACGCCGAACACGCCTTTACCGGTGACAGTGTGAAACAACTGCGGATTATCACCGAATACCCGCTCGATCTCTTCTGAGTCGTTTGCCCTGCGTCCAAAACAAGAGGTTCTACATGAAAAACTTTCCAATAAAGTGTGTGGCATTGGCTATTGCGCTGTCGTCGATGGCGTTGTCCGCACAAGCCGGCACGGTGTACATCCATGCCGGCCGCCTGGTGGATGTCGAGCGTGGCAAGGTGCTGACCGATCAACGCATCAAAATTGACGGTGAGCGCATCGTTGCCGTGGAACCGTGGAGTCCTCCACCGGCTGATAGCAAAGTGATTGATTGGTCCGCCAAGACGGTCCTGCCGGGTCTGATCGATATGCACACGCATATCTCCGACTGGGACATGACCAACAACGTGGCTGAGCCGCTCCTGCATTCCCCTCAGGATGTTGCGCTCATGGGCGCGAAACACGCCTATCAAACGTTGCGTGCGGGTTTTACAACCGTGCATGACCTGGGCACTTATCGAGCCTTCACCGACGTCGCACTGCGTGATGCAATCAACGCGAATCGGGTGCTGGGGCCACGGATGAACGTCGTCGGGGCTTACATCACCGTCGCGGGCGGTGGTGGCGAAGTGACCGGATTTGCCCCCGGCGTGGAGATTCCGGCGGATATGCGCGTCGGCGTTTACCGTGATGCAAACGACGCCAAGTTGAAGACCCGTTATCTGTTCCAGCACGGCGTCGATACCATCAAGATGATGGGCACCGGTTCCGTATTGGCCGAAGGTACCGAGCCGGGCCAAATGGAAATGACCGAAGAAGAAATGCGCGCCGTCGTACAGGAGGCCAAGGTTCATAAAAGCTATGCCACCGTTCATGCCCATGGTGCAGAAGGCATCAAGACCGCTATCCGCGCAGGTGTCAGATCCGTTGAACATGCCTCGCTACTGGATGATGAGGGCATCAAGTTGGCGAAAGACAACGGCACTTATCTGGTGATGGATATTTACAACGGTGACTACATCGATGAAGTGGGGCGCAAGGAAAACTGGCCTGAAAGTTACTTGCGCAAGAACACTGAAACAACCGACGTACAGCGCCAGGCATTTCGTAAAGCGGTCAAGGCTGGAGTGAAAATCGCCTACGGCACCGATGCGGGCGTTTATCCGATCGGCACCAATGCCAAACAGTTTGCCTACATGGTGAAGTACGGCATGACCCCGATGCAGGCCATCCAGTCCGCGACTGTCGTTGCCGCTGACCTGCTCAATTGGCAGGCAGACGTCGGTGCCGTCAGTTCGGGTCGATTCGCTGACATGATCGCTGTCGACGGTGATCCGCTCGCAGACATCTCGATCCTTGAAAAAACACCGGTCGTGATGAAGGGCGGTGCGATTGTTCCACCTGATGTACTGCCCGATATGTAAAAAGCTTCAACATCTGGAGTAGGCGAGGGTTGTTGCTGTACAGTCGTTCAGCTCGCGAACGGCTCATACAGAGCTCAACCCTCGCCTCCAGGAACGCCGCCTCATGACTCAGGAAGTCCGATTTTCCAGAATGACGCCGGAGCTGCGCAAAACCAATCTCATCGAGGCTACGCTCGTGTGCCTCAAGCGCGACGGCTTCCAGGGCGCATCAATACGCAAGATTTCCGCCGAGGCCGGTGTCTCGGTCGGTCTGATCAGTCATCACTATTCCGGCAAGGACGAACTGGTCGCCGAGGCGTACCTGGCAGTGACCGGTCGGGTCATGGGGTTGCTGCGCGCCGCCATGGAACAAGCGGCCCCCAATGCCCGCGAGCGTCTGTCAGCGTTCTTCCGCGGCTCGTTTTCCGCTGAATTGCTGGACCCGCAACTGCTCGACGCCTGGCTGGCGTTCTGGGGCGCGGTCAAGACTGCAGAGGCGATCAACCTCGCCCACGAACATTCCTATGGCGAGTATCGCGGCATTTTGCGCAAGGTGCTGACCGAACTGGCGCATGAAGAGGGCTGGGAAAACTTCGACGCCGATCTGGCGGCCATCAGCCTCAGTGCTCTACTCGACGGTTTGTGGCTGGAGTCAGGACTCAACCCCGGCACCTTTACCCCTGAACAGGGCATGCAGATCTGCGAAGCCTGGGTTGATGGTTTGCAGGCGGGTGGACGTCAGCGTTTCTGTTTGCAGACGACGGGCTGTTGATCGATCGTTCAGCAATGGATACTCTCAGGCGTCGATGCAGGAAAAAACTCTAATAAGAAACACGCCTACGGGCACACGCAGGACACCATGCGATGACTCCTCGAGTATTGATCGTCGACGACGATCCGTTGATTCGCGAACTGCTGCAGGCTTACTTGAACCAGGAAGGTTACGAGGTGCATTGCGCCGCGACCGCGGAGCTGGCTGAAACCTTTCTGGCGACCCAGACGGTCGATCTGGTGATGCTCGATATCCGCTTGCCCGGCAAGGACGGCCTGACCCTGACCCGGGAGCTGCGGGTCCGTTCGGAAGTCGGGATCATTCTGATCACCGGGCGCAACGATGAAATCGACCGCATCGTCGGCCTTGAGTGCGGCGCCGATGATTACGTGATCAAACCGCTCAATCCACGCGAACTGGTGTCCCGGGCGAAGAACCTGATACGCCGGGTGCGTCATGCCCATACGCCTAAATCGGTTGCAGCCATTTCTCGACCGGTCAAACAGTTCGCCGCCTGGGGCCTGGACACGGATCGCCGACGGTTGATCGACAACAGCGGCAGCGAAACCCTGCTGACCCACGGCGAGTATCAATTGCTCAGCGTGTTCTTGCGCAACAGCGGTCACACCCTGAGCCGCGATCAACTGATGGACCAGATTCGCAACCGCGAATGGGTGCCCAACGACCGCTCCATCGACGTGCTTGTCGGACGTCTGCGACGCAAGTTGCACGATGACCCGGCCGAGCCGCAATTGATCATCACCATCCACGGCGCCGGTTATCTGTTCACCGCCAGCGTGGCAGCCTGAATACGATGCTGCGACGTTTTTGCTTGCTGTTGGCGTTGCTCGCCGACAGCGCGATGGCGGCGGACAAAGTCCGCTATTGCGATTATCCGGTCTACCCCCCGATCTCCTGGAGTGACGGCAAACAGGTGCGCGGCGTAGCGCCCGGCGTGGTGAAAGCGCTTTTTGGACAGCTGGGCTACGAAGTCGAAATCGTCGAGCTGGACAACTGGAATCGCTGCGTGCGCGATGCCGCCGAAGGCCGGGTCGACGTGGTGCTGATGTATAGCACCGCGGAACGCGAGCAGAGCATGATCTTTTCGACTGTCCCGGTGTTGCGCGAAGAAGTCGCCGTGTTCATCAATCGTCAGCATCCGGTGACAATCGAGCGGCTGGAGGACTTGGCCAATTACCGCGGCGGATTGTTGTTCGGTGAAAGTTACGGCGTGGTGTTCGACCGCTTCGTCGCCGAGCATCAGAACATCGAAATGGTCTCTGACAGCAGTCAAAACTTCGGAAAACTGATTCGCGGACGCATCGACTTCATCGTCTCGGAGCGGCGTACCGGGCAGACGCGGGTCGAGACCCTGCCAGGGGCGCAAGACATCGTCGCCTTGCCCAATTCCTTTGGCGTGGATTACTTGCGGGTGGCCGTGTCGCGCCGTTCTGCGCTGGCGGGGCGCATGCCTGAAATCGATGCGCAGTTGAAGCGCATGGTCGACTCGGGGGAGGTCGATCGTTTACTTCACGAAAGTCAGGTCACTTACCGCGACATGATCAAACTGCCGGCCGACAAGAAATGATTCGAGCCCGGCCCGGTGGACTGCTGCGGCGTCTGCTGCTGTTTATTCTGTTGTTCAGCCTGTGCTTCACCGTGGTGGCTAGCAGCGTGCAGTTGTACTTCGAATACCGCCGCGAGATGCGCGAGATCGATTCGCGCATGGCGTTGATTCGCGCCGGTTATCTGGCCAGCCTGGAGCGCAGCCTCTGGGATTTGAACCAGGAACAACTGAATGTGCAATTGCGCGGACTGGTGGATTTTTCCGACGTGACGCGGGTTCGCCTGACCAGCCCGGATTTCGACTTGCTGCAAGGCAATCCGGCGCCGATCGGGCCGCTGCGCATCGAGCGTTTTCAACTGGACTATCAACCGCCGTCCGGGCCGAAGCGGCATCTCGGGCAACTGGAAGTCAGCACCGATCTGGGCGCCGTGCATCAGCGTTTGTACGCCACCGGTTTGACCAGTTTGCTGTGGATGAGCGTGTTTCTGTGCGGGCTGGCGGTCGCGCTATCGTGGTTGTTTTACCGCCTGGTGACCCGGCACCTGAAAGTCATGGCCGAGTTTGCGCGGCGCATCGCCGCCGGTGACTGGTACGAGCCGATGCATCTGGACAAGCGGCGCAGCGTCCACCCGGATGAGATCGACACCGTGGCCTATGCGCTGGACGACATGCGCCGGGCGATCGTCAGTGACATTGACCGCCGGGAAACCGATCGGCTGGCGCTGCAAGACAACCGCGATGAACTGTTCCGAATGGTCGAGCGCCGCACTGCCAGTCTGATGCGTGCCAAGGACGAAGCCGAGGCGGCCAACCTCGCCAAGTCACGCTTTCTGGCGACCATGAGCCACGAACTGCGCACCCCGCTCAACGGTATCCTCGGCATGGCGGAGCTGCTGCGCGGCGCACGTCTGGATGAGCGCGATGGCAAGCGCCTGGATGCGTTGTACAAGGCGGGCGAAGGGTTGTTGTCGATTCTCAATGAAGTGCTGTATTTCGCTCGGCTGGAGGAAGGTGTCAGTCACCCGGAAGCGGTGGATTTTTCACTCCGACAGTTGCTGGATGAGGTGCTGACGCTGCTGGAACCGCGGGCGTTGAGCAACGACTCGACGCTGCACTGCCGGATGGATCCGCAGGTCGCTGATCGTCACCACGGCGCCGAACAATTCTTGCGTCAGGTGTTGAGCAATTTGCTGGCCAACGCGATCAAGTTCACCGAGGGTGGAGAGGTCAGAGTCGAGGTCGTGCTGCTGGCTCCCAACCCGCAACAGACCGGTCAACGGCTGCGCGTGAGCGTGACGGACAACGGCATCGGCATTGCGCCGGCGGTGCAGGAAAAGATTTTCGAGCGCTTCACTCAGGCCAGCGAGGAGGTGGCGCAGCGCTTCGGCGGAACCGGTCTCGGATTGGCCATATGCAAACATCTGGTGGAGCAGTTGGGTGGGCAGATCGGTGTTGAAAGTCAGGTCGGGCAGGGCAGCTGTTTCTGGTTCGAAGTGGAGTTGCAACCGTCGACCGGCACCACCGATGTGGCGTCAAGCAGCGAACCCGGCAGGCCGCTGAAGATTCTGGTGGTCGAGGACGTGGCGCTTAACCGTGAAGTGGTCAGCGGCTTGCTGCAACGGGACGAGCATCAGGTCTGGCTCGCCGAAGACGGTGAGCAGGCGCTGACGCAATGTGCCGCGCAGACGTTCGATTTGATCCTGCTCGATGTGCACCTGCCGGGTATCAGCGGCGTCGAGTTGTGCTCGCTGATTCGCCGCACCGAAGGCCCGAACCGCCAAAGCCGAATCTTCGCCCTGACCGCCAGCGTGCAACCGGCGCTGGTGCGCGGTTATCTGGATGCCGGGATGGACGGCATCCTCGCCAAACCGCTGAAGCTCGACAATCTGCGTCAGGCCCTGGCCGGGCATTCACCAATACCCGCGCCGCAACCTGTTGACGAGGCGATGGATTGGCCGTTGCTGGACACTCACCGCACCTTGCTCGGTGAACAGAAACTGCAGGGGTTGCTGGCGGTGTTGCGCGATTCCATCAGTCAGCATCGCGAAGCGCTCACGGAAGCGATCGAAGCCGACGATTGCACCGAAGTCGCTCACCTGGCGCATCGCCTGGCCGGCAGCAGCGACTCATTGGGCTTCCGTGCGTTGGCCACTGTTTTACGCGCGCTGGAGGAGGCCGCTCTGGTCAACGACGAATCAAGGTTGCGCGCATTGGCGCCGCAGGTTCATGCGCAATTGCAGCAGTCGCAACAGACGCTGACCGACCTGCTGCACAGCTGACGTACAAGTTTGTTACGACTTTTTACAACTTCGAGCTTTAAGGTCAACGTGAGCTTACATGGTCTTCCAATAATCGAGACAACCGCCACAGCGCGGTCTTCGAAGCTTATTGGAGATAATAATAATGAACCGCCGTAAAGCTCATCCGTCCTTGCGCCACGCGCACCTTGCTGATTATTGAGGTGCCGATATGAGCGAAGCTACCGAACGCAAAGGCATCCATCTGACCCGCGCCCTGAAGAGCCGGCACATTTTCATGTTGTCCCTGGGCGGCGTGATTGGTACCGGGCTGTTTATGGGCTCTGGCTTGACGATCAATCAGGGCGGGCCGGTGGGGGCGATTCTGGCCTACCTGGTCGCCGGTTTTCTGATGTACCTGGTGATGGTGTGCCTGGGCGAGCTGTCCGTGCACATGCCGGTTTCCGGCTCTTTTCAAACCCATGCAACTAAATACATCGGGCCGGCCACCGGGTTCATGATCGGCTGGGTGTACTGGATGAGTTGGGCGACCACTGTGGGCCTGGAGTTCACGGCGGCAGGCATGCTGATGGAACGCTGGTTTCCAACCATACCGATCTGGTACTGGTCGGCGCTGTTCGTGGTGGTGCTGTTCGGCCTGAATGCGTTGGCGACACGCGCTTTTGGTGAAGCGGAATACTGGTTCTCCGGGATCAAGGTCGCGGCGATTCTCGGTTTTATCGTGGTCGGCGTGCTGGTGATTTTCGGCGCCATCCCGCTGACCAGCGGCGCACCGGCGCCGATGGCGTCCAACTTGATCGGCGATTCATTGTTCCCGAATGGCCTGTCTGCGGTGTTCGCGGTGATGATGACCGTGGTCTACGCCTTCCAGGGCTGCGAGATCATGGGCGTGGCCGCCGGCGAAACCGACCAGCCGGAAAAAAGCATCCCGCGTGCCGTGCGCAACGTGGTGTTTCGCGTGTTGATTTTCTATGTGCTGGCGATCGTGGTGCTGTCGGCAATCGTGCCGTGGCAGCAGGCTGGATTGATGGAAAGTCCGTTCGTACAGGTGTTCGACATGGTCGGCATTCCTTACGCCGCCGACCTGATGAACTTCGTGATCCTCACGGCGATTCTGTCGGTGGGCAACTCCGGCTTGTATGCCTCGACGCGTATTCTGTGGGCCATGTCCAAGACCGGCATGGCGCCGAAAAGCCTGTCGCCGTTGAGCAAGCGCGGCGTGCCGTTGCGGGCGCTGAGCATTACCTTGTGCTTCGCGCTGGTGTCGTTGATGACCAGTTTCGTCGCGGCGGACACGCTGTTCATGGTGCTGATGGCGGTGAGCGGCATGTCGGGCACCGTGACCTGGATCGTGATCGCACTGGCGCAGTACAAATTCCGCAAGGCTTACCTGCGCGATGGCGGCAAGCTCAGCGACCTGAAATACCGCGCGCCATGGTTCCCGCTGTTGCCGCTGACGTGCATCGCGTTGTGCTGTTCGCTGTTCGTGTTCCTGGCATTGGATGAGACGCAGCGCCCTTCGCTGTATTGGGGCTTCGGGTTTATCGCGGTGTGCTATGCCGCGTATTTCCTGACTCAACGCAAGCGCCAGGCGGTGCTGGCAGCGAGCGTGCCGACGGCGTAACCGCACACACCAAGACAAAACCATGTGGGAGTGAGCCTGCTCGCGATGACGGTGGATCGGTCAACAGAGATGTTGAACCGGATTCCGTCATCGCGAGCAGGCTCACTCCCACAGTTGTTTGCGGCGGGCTGTAAATCGGCGATGCGGCACGCAGTTGTTCAAAGTTGTAACAGCACGGTCGGCGAAAGGTCGGCCGCCACGAATTAATTCAATAAAATCAACTACTTATTACGTAAATGGCGTTGTTACAGCCTGTTTTCTTGCCAATTGCCGTCTTACTGAACACTCGTTTAGTATGGCCTCAAGTCGCATCACCTCACGCCAAACACAATAATTCGAGGATTCGCATGACTACTCACATTTCTCTGCTCTGCCAGGTAAAAGCCGGCGTGGCCTGGATCACCCTCGATCGCCCCGCTCAGCGTAATGCGCTGGACATTCCGACCCTGAAGAACCTGCACGCCTTGCTCGATGAGTACAACGCCGATCCCGCCGTTCGGGTTGTCGTGCTGACCGGCAGCGGCCGCAGTTTCTGCTCCGGTGCGGATCTCGCCGAATGGGCCGAAGCCGAAGCCCGTGGCGCCCTCGAAATCTACGGCTGGACCGAAACCGCCCACGCCCTGATGAGCCGTTTGTACAGCCTCGAAAAACCGACCATCGCCGCCATCAACGGCACGGCCGTCGGCGCCGGGATGGACCTGACGCTGTGCTGCGACCTGCGCATCGCCGCGCAATCGGCGCGCTTCAAGGCCGGCTACACCAGCATGGCTTACTCGCCGGACGCCGGTGCCAGCTGGCATCTGCCGCGCCTGATCGGCACTGAACAAGCCAAGCGCCTGCTGTTCCTCGACGAGTTGTGGGGGGCTGATCGTGCCTTGGCCACCGGACTCGTCGGTGAAGTCTGCGCCGATGATCAACTGCACGACGTGACCACTGAATTGGCCACGCGCCTGGCCAACGGTCCGACGTTCGCTTTCGCCCAGACCAAAAAACTCATGCGCGAAGGCGCCCAGCGCAGTCTGCCGGAGCAACTGCAAGCCGAGCTCGCCGCCGGCCTGCTTTGCGGTCGCAGCAAAGACGGCGCCGAAGCCTTGCGCGCCGCCATCGAAAAACGCCCGGCACACTTCAGCGGCCAATAGGCCCGGTGTCTTGCCTCGTACACCTACTCAGCACATGAACAACAGGTAGCCCCATGAATTTCCAACTGACCCAAGAACAAGACATGTTGGTGGACGCGGTACGCAGCTTTGTCGCCAAGGAACTGCTGCCTCATGAGGAAGCGGTCGACCGCGCCGACGAAGTCTCCCCGGAGCTGGCGGCACAGATCCGTGGCAAGGCGATTGCGGCGGGTTTCTATGCCTTCAACATGCCGGAAGAAGTGGGCGGTGGCGGCCTCGATTATCTGTCCCAGGCGCTGATCGAACGTGAACTGTCCAAGGTCTCGTGGGCGCTGCATGTGTTCGTCGCGCGGCCGTCGAAAATCCTCATGGCCTGCACCGGCGAGCAGATCAACGACTACCTGCTGCCGTGCATTCAGGGCGAGAAGATCGATTGCTTCGCGCTGACCGAGCCGGGTGCCGGTTCTGACGCCAACGCGATCAAGACCCGTGCCGTGCGCGACGGCGATGACTTCATTCTCAACGGCAGCAAGCACTTCATCAGCCACGCCGGCCACGCCGATTTCGCCATCGTTTTCGCCGTCACCGACACCTACGAGCACAACGGCAAACAGCGCAATGCCGTGACCTCGTTCCTGGTCGACCGCGACACGCCGGGCATGACCGTTCGCCGTGGTCCAAAGTGCGTGAGCAACCGCGGTTACCACACCTTTGAAATGTTCTTCGACGACTGCCGTGTCCCCGCCAATAAAGTGCTGGGCGAAGTCGGCAAGGGCTGGGACGTGGCCAACGCCTGGCTCACCGCTGGGCGTGTAATGGTCGCCGCCAACTGCGTCGGCCAAGCGCAACGCGCGCTCGACGTGTCGCTGCAATGGGCCGCGGACCGCAAGCAATTCGGCCAGCCGATCGGCACCTACCAGGGTATCTCGTTCAAGCTCGCCGACATGGTCACGCAGATCCGCGCCGCCGAACTGCTGACCTTGCACACCGCCTGGAAAATGGACCAGGGCACCATGACCGACGGCGAGGCCGGCATGGCCAAGCTGTTCGCCAGTGAAGTGCTCGGCAAAGTCGCCGATGAGGCGGTGCAGATCTTTGGCGGCATGGGCCTGATGGACGAATGCCCGGTGGAGCGCATTTGGCGCAACGCGCGGATCGAGCGCGTCTGGGAAGGCACCTCGGAGATCCAGCGCCACATCATTTCCCGCGAATTGCTGCGGCCACTGTTGCGCTGACCGGCCCGGAGAATTGCTATGTCGCAAACGATTCGTGACAACCTCAAACGCTTGCTCTCACCGCGCCACCTGGCGTTTATCGGTGGCCGCAGCATGGCCCGCGCGCTCAAGCGCTGCGCCGACGGCGGCTACCTTGGCGAGATGTGGCTGGTCAATCCGCAGCACGACAGCCTTGAAGGCGTGCCGTGTGTGCGCAGCATCGCCGAACTGCCGTGCGGCCCGGACGCGGTGTTCATCGCGACCAACCGCGAGCTGACCCTGACCTGTGTTGCCGAGCTGGCCGCCAAGGGCGCGGGCGGCGCAATCTGCTACGCCTCCGGGTTCGCCGAAACCGGCGCAGAAGGCCAGGCCTTGCAGCAACAATTGCTGAAAGCCGCCGGCAACATGGCCTTGCTCGGCCCCAACTGCTACGGCCTGCTCGACTACCTGCACAGCTCCGCGCTGTGGCCGGTGGCCCATGGCGGCAAACCGGTGGAGAAGGGCGTCGCCGTCCTGACCCAAAGCGGCAACTTTGCCTACAACGTGTCCATGAGCGACCGCTCGCTGCCGGTGGCCTACATGGCCTCGGTCGGCAATCAGGCGCAACTGGGCGTCGCCGAACTGATGGACGTGTTGCTCGATGAGCCGCGCGTCACCGCCATCGGCTTGCACCTCGAAGGCCTGAAAAACGTCCCGGGTTTCGCCCGTGCCGCGCACAAGGCATTGGAGAAGGGCATTCCGATCATCGCCCTGAAAACCGGCGTGTCGCAGATCGGTGCCGAACTGGCGCTCAGTCACACCAGCTCGCTGTCCGGTTCCGATGCGCTGTACGACAGTCTGTTTGCGCGCCTCGGCGTGATCCGCGTCAGTGGCCCGGTGAGTTTCGTCGAAACCCTCAAGGCTGCGGCGTGCGGCAAGCTGCCCGCGGGCAACAGACTGATCGCCCTGGCCTGTTCGGGAGGCGATGCCGGGCTGATTGCCGACTACGCCGAGCGCAACGACTTGAACCTGCCCAAACTCGATGAAGGCCAGATCGGAGAACTGGCGCAGGTGCTGCCGAGCTACGCCAACCTGGTCAATCCGCTGGATTTCACCACGGCGATCTGGGGCGACGGCGAAGCCTTGAACCGCATGCTCGACAGCGCCCTGCGCACCGAAGCCGATGCGGCGATGCTGGTGCTTGATTACCCGGCGGAGTTCACCGGCGAGCGTAAGGAATGCGACCTTCTGCTGGAGCTGTTCTGCGCTGCCTTGATCCGCCACGGCAAGACCGGTTTTGTCACCTCGGCGTTCCCGGAATTGCTGCCGGCCCACGCTCGCGAACGTCTGCATGCCCAAGGTGTGGCGGCGTTGCAAGGGGTAGAAGACGGGCTGGCGGCGTGGGGCCGAATCGCGGGTTATCAGCGTAACCGCCAGGCGTTGCTGGCGCTCGGTGAATCGGCGCTGGTGCCGCACTGCCCTCAGGCGTTGGAAGGCGAAGGTCGCTTGCTCAATGAATGGGATTCGAAAAAAGCGTTGCGCGTCTTCGGCCTGCAGACGCCCAACGGCGTATTGAGCACCCCGGACGAGGCGTTGAGCGACGCCAACGCGCTGGGTTATCCGTTGGTATTGAAAGCGGTCAGCTCCCAACTGCCGCACAAAACCGAAGCCGGTGCCGTGGCGTTGAACCTCAAGGACAGCGCCGCCCTGAGCGCCGCCCTGGAAAAAATGCGCGCCAGCATCGCCGATTACGCACCGCACGTGCCGTTCGATCACGTGCTGCTGGAGCCCATGGCCAAGCCGCCGTTGGCCGAGCTGATCGTCGGCATCAAACGCGAAAACGACTTCGGCCTGGCCCTGGTCATCGGCGCGGGCGGGATTCTGGTGGAGTTGCTCAAGGACAGCCGTAGCCTGTTGCTGCCGACCACCGACGGCGCGATTCGCCAAGCGTTGCTCGGCCTGCGCAGTGCCGCGCTGCTGCAAGGTTTTCGCGGTCGCGAAGCGGCGGATCTGGACGCGCTGGTGACGGCGATTCGTGCGGTGGCCGATTACGCCTGCGAGAACGCCGGGCAATTGCTGGAACTCGATGTGAACCCATTGTTGGTCAGTGCCGACGGCACGACTGCGGTCGATGCGTTGATTCGCCTCGGCCATGAGTGAGGAAGTGAACATGCAAAGCACAACATTGACCGGCGGCCAGGCCCTGGTCCGCCTGCTGGCCAACTACGGTGTCGACACCGTGTTCGGAATCCCCGGCGTACACACGCTGGAGTTGTACCGTGGCCTGCCCGGCAGCGGCATTCGCCATGTGCTGACGCGCCACGAGCAAGGCGCCAGTTTCATGGCCGACGGCTACGCGCGGGTCAGCGGCAAACCCGGCGTGTGCTTCATCATCACCGGGCCGGGCGTGACCAATGCCGCGACCGGTATTGGCCAGGCCTATGCCGACTCGATTCCGATGCTGGTGATTTCCAGCGTCAACCACACCGCCAGTCTCGGCAAAGGTTGGGGTTGCCTGCACGAAACCCAGGATCAGCGCGCAATCACCGCGCCGATCACCGCGTTCTCGGCGGTGGCGCTCAGCGCCGAAGACCTGCCCGAGTTGATCGCCCGTGCCTACGCGGTGTTCGACAGTGAACGTCCGCGCCCGGTGCACATCTCGGTGCCGCTCGACGTGCTGTCGGCGAAAGTCAGCCGCGACTGGAGTAATGAAGTGGTGCGTCGCCCAAGCCGTGGCGTACCGGCCGCCACGTCGCTGGATCAGGCCGTGGCCAAGCTGCAAAGCGCCAAACGGCCGATGATCATCGCCGGCGGTGGTGCATTGAATGCGCAGCAGCAAGTGCATGAACTCAGCACCCGACTCGCCGCGCCGCTGTTCACCAGCGTCGCCGGCAAAGGCCTGTTGCCGCCGGATGCACCGCTGAATGCCGGCTCGACCCTGTGCGTGGAGCCGGGCTGGCAACTCATCGCCGAGGCCGACGTGGTGCTGGCCGTCGGCACTGAAATGGCCGACACCGATTTCTGGCGCGAGCGTCTGCCGCTGAATGCCGAACTGCTGCGTGTGGACATCGACCCGCGCAAGTTCAACGATTTCTACCCGTGCGCGGTGGCGCTGCAAGGCGATGCGCAACACACCCTCGCCGCGTTGCTGGAACGTCTGTCGCCCGCTAACCGCGATGCCAGTTCAGCGATCGCGTCTGTCGCAGCACTGCGTGAAGCGGTGAAAACCAGCCACGGTCCGTTGCAGTCGATCCATCAAGCGATTCTCGAACGTATCGCTGCGGAGCTGCCGGACGATGCCTTCATCAGCACCGACATGACCCAACTGGCCTACACCGGCAACTATGCCTTCAACAGCCTGGCGCCACGCAGCTGGTTGCATCCGACCGGCTACGGCACGCTGGGTTATGGCTTGCCGGCGGGCATCGGCGCCAAGTTCGGCGCGCCGCAGCGGCCTGGTCTGGTGCTGGTTGGCGACGGCGGTTTTCTCTACACCGCGCAAGAACTGGCCACCGCCGTCGAAGAACTGGACAGCCCGCTGGTGGTGTTGCTCTGGAACAACGATGCGCTGGGGCAGATCCGCGACGACATGATCGGGCTGGATATCGAGCCGATTGGCGTGCTGCCGCGCAACCCGGACTTTGCCGCCCTTGGCCGCGCGTTCGGTTGCACGGTGACCGAGCCGCAAAGCCTGGCCGAGCTGCAAACCGATCTGCGCCACGGCTTCAAGCGCAACGGCGTGACCCTGATCGAACTCAAGCATGCGTGCGCGCTCTGACTCCATTTTTTTAACAGGATTTTTTTAGGGGATGGGGCCATGCGCTTTTCCGATCTGACTCAACGCATTGCTGGTGACGGCGCTGCCGCCTGGGACATTCATTACCGCGCACTGGCGCTGCAGGAACAGGGCGAAGACATCCTGCTGCTGTCAGTCGGCGACCCGGATTTCGACACGCCGGTGCCGATTGTGCAGGCGGCCATCGACAGCCTGTTGTCAGGCAATACCCACTACGCCGACGTGCGTGGCAAACGTGCACTGCGTGAAAGCGTCGCCCGGCATTACGCCAAACGCAGTGGTCAGCACGTCTCGGCGGAGCAGGTCACCGTGCTCGCCGGGGCGCAATGCGCGTTGTTCTGCGTGGCTCAGTGCGTACTGAATCCGGGCGACGAGGTGATCGTCGCCGAACCGATGTACGTCACCTATGAAGCGGTGTTCGGTGCCTGCGGTGCGGTGGTGATTCCGGTGCCGGTGCGTTCCGAAAACGGTTTTCGGGTGTTGCCTGAAGACGTCGCTGCACGCATCACTCCACGCACTCGGGCGCTCGCGCTCAACAGTCCGCATAACCCGTCGGGCGCCAGTTTGTCCCGCGGCACGTGGCAGGCGCTGGCGCAGCTGTGCATCACTCACGACCTGTGGCTGATTTCCGATGAGGTCTACAGCGAGTTGCTGTTCGACGGCGAACACATCAGCCCGGCGAGTTTGCCGGGCATGGCCGAGCGCACCGCGACGCTCAACAGCCTGTCGAAATCCCACGCCATGACCGGCTGGCGCATCGGCTGGTCGATCGCGCCACCGGCGCTGGCCGAACACCTGGAAAACCTCGCGCTGTGCATGCTCTACGGTTTGCCGGATTTCGTGCAGGACGCCGCCGTCGTTGCACTGGAAAGCAACTTGCCGGAACTGGAAGCCATGCGCGAAGCCTATCGCCAACGTCGCGATCTGGTCTGCGAATGCCTGGCCGATTGCCCCGGAGTGCGCGCCTTGAAACCCGATGGCGGGATGTTCGTGATGGTCGATATCCGCGACACCGGGCTCAGCGCCCAGGCGTTCGCCGACCGCCTGCTTGATCGCCACGGCGTCTCGGTGTTGGCCGGCGAAGCGTTCGGCCCGAGCGCTGCCGGGCACATTCGCCTGGGACTGGTGCTGGGAGCGGCGCCGTTGCGTGACGCCTGCCAGCGAATTACTCGTTGCGCCACTGAACTGATGGAAGCCCAAGTCTATGCATAACCAAAAGACGCTGTTTATCGATGGCCGCTGGCAAACCCCGTCGGGGCAGGGCATCGCCGAGGTCATCAACCCGGCCACTGAAGAAGTCGCAGGCTCGGTGCCGCTGGGCGATGAGCGCGATGTCGACAACGCGGTGGCTGCGGCACGCCGGGCCTTCGGTCCATGGTCGCGGACGCCGTCGAGTGTTCGCGCCGGTTACCTGCGTGCGCTCGCCGAGCAGTTAAGTGCCCGGGCCGATGAAATGGCCGCCGTCATCACCGCCGAGCTGGGGATGCCGGTGCAATGGTGCCGCTCGGTGCAGGTCGACGGGCCCATCATCGGCCTGGAGCAATACGTCGAACTCGCCGGCTTGATGGATGAAGTGCGCGAGGTCGGCAATTCGCTGGTCATCCGTGAGGCGGTCGGTGTGTGCGCCTTCATCAACCCGTGGAACTATCCGCTGCATCAACTGATTGGCAAGCTCGCGCCGGCGTTGGCCGCCGGTTGCACCGTGGTGGTCAAGCCAAGCCAGGAAACCCCGCTGCACGCGTTTTTGCTGGCGCAAATGATCGAAACGATCGGCTTGCCGGCGGGGGTGTTCAACCTGGTCAGCGGTCCGGGTTCGAAGGTCGGCGAAGCGCTGGCCAAACACCCGGACGTGGACATGGTTTCGTTCACCGGCTCCACTGGCGCCGGGGTTCGCGTGGCACAAGCGGCGGCGCCTTCGGTGAAGCGTGTGTGCCTGGAACTGGGCGGAAAGTCGGCGCTGTTGATTGCCGAAGACGCGGACCTGGCCGCCGCCGTGCGCTACGGCGTGCAGGACGTGATGATCAACTCCGGGCAGACCTGCACCGCGTTGACCCGCATGTTGCTGCCCGCCAGTCGTTACGCCGAGGCCGTGGAACTGGCGATTGCCGAAACCCAAAGCCTGCGCATGGGCGATCCGCTGGACCCGCAGAGTTTCCTCGGGCCGATGTGTTCGGCGGCGCAACGGCGCACCGTGCGGGACTACCTTCAGGTCGGCCAGCAGGAAGGCGCGCGGCTGGTGTATGGCGGCGATGCAACGCAAGCGTTCGAGCGCGGCTACTACGTCAGCCCGACGCTGTTCGCCGATGTCGATAACCGCATGCGCATCGCCCAGGAAGAAATCTTCGGCCCGGTGTTGTGCCTGATTCCCTACGCCGATGAAGCGCAAGCGATTCAGATCGCCAACGATTCGCCGTTCGGCTTGTCCAGCGGTGTCTGGGCCGGCAGCACCGAACGCGCCTTGCAACTCGGGCGTCAGTTGCGCGCCGGGCAGTGCTTTCTCAACGGCGCGGCGTTCAATTATCAGGCGCCGTTCGGGGGCTACAAACAGTCGGGCAATGGCCGGGAATGGGGAGAAGAAGGGCTCAACGAGTTTGTGGAAGTGAAGGCGATCCAGGTGTGACCTTTGGCGATTCAAACGATCTGCGCACCGTTGTCGTCCGCCCATACAAAACCTGTAAACGTTTAGGGAATTGCCATGAAAGTATTGATTGTCCACGCTCACCCGGAGCCGAAATCCTTTACCGCTGCCCTGCGTGACCAAGCGGTGGCGACCCTTGAAGCCCAGGGCCATGAGGTCCGGGTCAGCGACCTGTAC
Organism: Pseudomonas sp. LBUM1663; assembly: GCF_059695905.1. Lineage (NCBI taxonomy): Bacteria > Pseudomonadati > Pseudomonadota > Gammaproteobacteria > Pseudomonadales > Pseudomonadaceae > Pseudomonas > Pseudomonas sp. LBUM1663. The sequence continues at coordinate 1,573,021 of NZ_CP166792.1, forward strand.
GCCATGAACTGGAATCCGGTGGCCAGCGCCGATGACTTTTCCTCGCGGGAGAATCCCGAGTACCTGGTGTATGCACTGGAGCAACGCCTGGGGGTGAAAAGCCAGTCGCTGGCGCCGGACATCCAGCAAGAACTCGACAAGCTGTTGTGGGCCGACTTGCTGATCCTGAACTTCCCGATTTTCTGGTTCTCGGCCCCGGCCATGCTCAAGGGCTGGATTGATCGGGTGCTGGTGTCGGGTATCTGCTACGGCGGAAAGCGTTTTTACGATCAGGGCGGGTTGAGCGGCAAGAAGGCGCTGGTTACCGTCACCCTGGGCGGCCGTGAGCATATGTTCGGTGATGGCGCGATTCACGGTCCGCTGGAGGATATGCTGCGGCCGATCCTGCGCGGCACGCTGGCCTATGTCGGGTTTGACGTGCTGGAACCGTTCGTGGCGTGGCATGTGCCTTACATCAGTGACGAAGCGCGCAAGGGATTCCTGCAGAGTTATCAGCAGCGTCTGGAGCATCTGAGTGATGACCGGCCGATGCAGTTTCCTCGGTTGTCGCAGTTTGATGAGGCGTTGTATCCATTGCCTGTTTGAGTTCACAGGCCTGCGGTGTTCTTGCGGGCCCTATCGCGAGCAGGCTCGCTCCCACAGGGATTTCGGTGGTTCGCAAATAGTGTGTTCACCGAAGATCCCCTGTGGGAGCGAGCCTGCTCGCGATGGGGCCAGTGCATTCAACCCAAAATTGATTTAGATCTCCTTCACCGGCGTTTCACCCTCAACCCCTTTGATCAACCCGATGGCATGCAGGCAATCCGCCTTGTTCACATACGATTCGCCACTGGCGATCGTCTCGTGGTTCCCCGCCCTCAAGCGCCAGCGCCATTGTCCTTTTCCGGTGCTCGGCGTGCCTTTGGATTGCCTGTAAATCTCGAAATACATTCTGCTCGCTCCATGCGATGGGTCATTGCGACAACCTGTGTGCCGCATCGGGGGCAAGCCTAGCGGAGCTGGGTTTTTTGGCCATCAGGCATTTGTTTCCAGGCATTTGAAAATATTTCAGCCGGCGCAACCGGGGCTGCACTAATGGCCAAAACCCCCGCAGTTTCGCCCTTGCATCACCTCCCTCGGTCCTGCTTAATACGACACGGCTCATGGCGTCGAGCATCTGTCGGCGACCTCGGATTGTAGAAAAATCACTATAAAAAAGAGCAATCAATTGACTCATCAGCACGGAACGCAACTGACCGGGCATGTGCAGCTTTCGCTTGTGATCCCGGTGTTCAATGAAGCGGCGACCATTGATTTGTTCATCGCGCGGATCACTGACGTCTTCAAGGATGAAATGCTGATCGGTCTGGAAATGGTGTTCGTCAACGACGGCAGCACCGACACCACGCTCGACCTGCTGCTGGAGCGTCAACAGACCGATGCGCGCCTGCGCATCGTCGATCTGAGCCGCAATTTCGGCAAGGAAGCGGCCCTGACCGCCGGCTTGCAGACCGCCACCGGCCAGGTGGTGGTGCCGATCGATGTCGATTTGCAGGACCCGCCAGAAGTCATCCTCGAGATGATCGCCCTTTGGCGTGAAGGCTATGAAGTGGTGCTGGGCCATCGTGTGAGTCGCAAGACCGACTCCTGGGCCAAGCAAACCTCGGCCAACTGGTTCTACCGCCTGCACAACAAAATCGCTGAGCAACACCTGCCGGAAAACGTCGGTGATTTTCGGCTGATGGACCGCTGTGTGGTGGATGCCCTGCAAACCCTGCCCGAGTCCCGGCGCTTCATGAAAGGCCTGTTTGCCTGGGTCGGGTTTCGCACCACTCACGTGAACTACGAGCGCCTCGAACGGGTGGCGGGGGCGAGCAAATTCAATGGTTGGCGGTTGTGGAACTTCGCGCTGGAGGGCATCACCAGTTTCAGCACCGAACCGCTGCGTATCTGGACGTATCTGGGCCTGTTCGTCTCGCTGATCTCGTTCTCGTTCGCCATTTTCATCATCTTGCGCACCCTGGTTTCCGGTGTCGATCTGCCGGGTTATGCCTCGCTGATGGTCGCCGTCACGTTTCTGGGCGGCCTGCAATTGATCGGTATCGGCGTGCTGGGTGAATACCTGGGCCGGACGTATATCGAGTCAAAACGCCGCCCGGTGTACCTGGTGCGGCGTGTCTACGACCCCAAGGACTGAACCATGGATCTCAAGGAAACCGACATCCTCGGTTCAAGCATCGATCAGCATTGGTATTACGCCTCCAAAGCGGCGGCCACCACGCGAATGCTGGGCGACACGCCGTTCACAAGGATTCTCGACGTGGGCGCAGGCTCGGGGTTCTTTTCCCATCATTTGCTGACGCATTCGGCGGCCCGAGAAGCCTGGTGCGTCGACATCAGTTACGACGATGATTCGGACGCCACCACCGCCGGTAAACCGGTGCATTACCGTCGCGGCATCGACTCGGTGGACGCCGATCTGGTGCTGCTGATGGACGTGCTGGAGCATGTCGACGACGACGTCGGGTTGCTCAAGGCTTACGTCGATAAAGTCCCCTCCGGCAGCCGTTTCCTGATGACGGTGCCGGCGTTCCAGTTTCTCTGGAGCGGGCACGATGAGTTCCTGGAACACAGGCGCCGCTATACCTTGCCGCAGCTGGAGAGGGTGGCGCGGGAGGCTGGCTTGACCGTGAAGCAGGGCGCGTACTACTTCGGTCTGGTGTTCCCGATTGCCGCCACCCTGCGTTTGTTGCCCAAGGGTGCACAACCGTCGCCACCACGCTCGCAACTCAAGCAGCACCATCCGCTGGTGAATACGCTGTTGAAGACGCTGTGCAGCCTCGAACTGCCATTGATGGGCGCGAATCGTCTTGCCGGGTTGACGGTGTTTGTCCTGGCGCAGAAGCCGTGACGTCAGCCGAAAAATCCGCCTTGATCCAGCGTGGCCTGCGCTTTGCCGTGACCGGGTTGTTCGTCACGGCCCTGCATGCGCTGGTGGCCGTGTTGTTCATCAATTACGTGCTGCCTCTGCCGCCCTTGGCCAATGGCGCGGCATTCGCCGTGGCGACCGTGGTGTCTTACCTGATCAATACCACCTGGAGCTTTTCCGCTCGCCTGCACGGTCGAACGCTGCTGCGTTTCATGATGGTTTCCGCTGCCGGTTTCCTGCTGGCGATGCTGGTGGCCTGGGCTGCGCAAATGGCCGGGCTGCATTATTTGCTGGGGATTGGCGCGGTGGCGCTGACCCTTCCGGCCTTCACCTTTGTATTGCATAACTTCTGGACGTATCGATGAAGGCTTCAGGCAAACAGTGGGTGGTCGCATGGCTGCCACTGTTAATGGGCGTTGTGTCGTTTCTCATGGTGATCGGGCCACGCGCGCTGGACCCGCAAAACATTGCCTGGCTGGAAAGCGGTGACCCGGCGACTCATTATTTGGGCTGGGCGTTTTTCCGACACGCTCCATGGACATTTCCGCTCGGGCTGAACCCTGCCTACGGGTTGGAACTGGGCAACGCGATCATCTTCTCTGACTCCAATCCGCTATTGGCTTTGCTGTTCAAACCCTTCAGTGCATGGCTCCCCGAGACGTTTCAATACTTCGGCATCTGGCTGTTGATGTGCTTTGTGCTGCAAGCCTGGTTTGCCTGGAAATTGATGGGGCTGGTAACACCCAGTGTCTTGCTCGGGCTGTTAGGAACGGGTTTGTTCCTGTTTTCGCCGCCAATGTTCTTGCGCATGGGCAGTCATCTGTCACTCGCCGGCCATTTTCTGATCCTCGCGGCGCTGTACCTGGCATTGCTGCCCAATGTGGCGCGACGCCGACTGGCTTGGGGTTCGCTGTTGGCGGCTACCGCGCTGGTGCATGCGTACCTGTTGGCGATGGTGGCCTTAATCTGGGTGGCCGATCTTGTCGGCAGAACTTTCAAACATCAGCTGAAATGGCGCACAGCACTGATCGAGTTGGCCCTGCTGTTTTTGCTGGTGAGTGTGTGCTGCTGGCAGGCCGGGTATTTCAGCGTCGGCGACGGTACCGTTTCCGCCGGTTTTGGTCTGTATCGCATGAATTTGCTGGCGCCGATCGATGCGAACGGTTGGTCGCTGGTATTGCCGAATCTGCCGGAAGGCAGCGGCGACTACGAAGGTTTCAACTACCTGGGGGCGGGCCTGCTGTTGCTGGCGATCTGCGCTGGCGTCGTGCTGTTTCGTCGCACGACGGGCGTTGGCAACACGCTACGTGGTCTTCCTGTTCTGTTGTTGACCCTGATCGGCTTGACGCTGTTTGCGCTCTCGAACGACATCGGCGTTGGCCGGTTCGGTTTTCATTACTGGCTGCCGGAGCGATTCGTCGATCGGGCCAACATTTTTCGCGCATCGGGACGGATGTTCTGGCCGGTGTTCTACGCCATCGTGCTTGTCGTCATTTATCTGGTGGTGCGCGGCCATCGACCGCGTGTTGCCGCCTGTTTGCTGGCGTTGGCGATGTGTGTCCAGGTCGTGGATACCCAGGATGGCTGGGCGGGGCTGCGTCAAAACCGGATGATGGCCAAGGCTTCGCAGTGGTCCACCCCACTGCGCGATCCATTCTGGGCCAGTGCGGCCTTGCACTATGCAAAGGTTCGTTCGTTGCAGCCACAGAATCAGTCGGATACCTGGCAGCCCATCGCCAATTACGCCGCCAGCCATGGGCTGAAAACCGACACCGCTTATCTGGGCCGCATGAGTTCGAAGGCGCTGGAACGGGCTCGACAAAACGCCGCACGGATGCTGCAAACAGGCCAGTACGAGCCGGATTCGCTGTACATCCTTGATGAAAAATCGATGCTTGAGGCCGTCAAAAGTGTCCGCAGCGACACCGATCTGCTGGCCCGCATTGACGGACTGGTGGTGTTGGCTCCGGGCTGGAAGCAATGCGCTCAATGCCTTGCGATGGAAGACGGGGGACGCTCGATGCAGTCGGTCCCGTTGATCAGACAGGGGCAACAACAACTGTTCAACTACAGGACGTCGAGTCTGGCCAACGGGTGGTCGCCCCCTGAAACCTGGGGCACCTGGTCGGAAGGCGCAGAGGCCGAGATTCTGCTGCGGGTTTCGCCCAAGGCTCAGTCCATCGCAATCGAGGCGCTGGCCTTCGTGCAGCCCAATCACGAGAGTCAGACGATGGTCTTTACCATCAACGGCGTACAGGCGTTGTCGACTCGTCTGACGAGGTTGCAGGGTAATCACATCGAAATCCCCCTCACACCGGCCATTCACGACGCCATCGCCCGGGACTCGATGATGCGCATCCACGTGCAATTGCCCGACGCTATCAGCCCGAAACAACTGGGGCTGGGGGATGATCAGCGCGTCATGGGCCTGGGGTTGAAGTCGCTGACCGTGCAGTGATTCACCCGTACACGGCGCCCATGCGGATAGACGCCGGCCCCAAGGTCTTTCTAAACTGCCTGCAGTGTCGAGGAACGGGGGCAAGGAATGAATCGCAACGAACTGCGCAAGGCTGACATCAACCTGATGGTGGTGTTCGAAACGTTGATGCTCGAGCGCAACGTCACACGGGTGGCGGAGAAGCTGTTTCTCGGCCAGCCGACCATCAGTGCCGCGCTCAACCGCCTGCGGACGATGTTCAACGATCCGCTGTTCATTCGGGTCGGCCATCGCATGGAGCCGACCGCGCGGGCCGAGGAAATCATCCTGCACCTGTCGCCGGCGCTGGATTCGTTGTCGGTGGCCCTGAGCCTGACCCACGATTTCGACCCGGCCAGCAGCACCATGACCTTTCGCATCGGGCTGTCGGATGACGTCGAGTTCGGCCTGCTGCCACCGCTGCTGCGCGCCTTGCGCCAGGAAGCGCCGAAGGTGGTGTTCGTGGTTCAGCATGTCGATTACTGGCGCATTCCCGACTTGCTGGCCTCCGGTGATATCACGGTCGGCATCAGCCAGACACGCGGCCTGCCAGCCAACGCCAAGCGCAAGTTGTTGCGGCACATCCAGCCGAGCATTTTGCGCGCCGATGCTTCGGACACCCCGCTGACCCTCGACGAATATTGCGCGCGCCCACATGTGTTGGTGTCGCACACGGCCAACGTCAGTGGCTACGCCGATGAATGGCTGGCAGAAATCGGCCGTACCCGTCAGGTCGTGCTGTCGGTGCCGCAGTACAGTTCGTTGCCGGCCTTGCTCGCCGGCACCGACCTGATCGCCAGCCTGCCGGATTACGCGGCCGAGGCGATGGCCGCCTCGGGTCAGTTATTCAAGGAACCCTTTCCGTTCAAGACCCCGACGCTGGACTTGTCCATGGTTTGGCTCAGTCATGTCGATACCGACCCGGCCGAACGCTGGTTGCGCGCGCGGCTGGAGGCGTACATGAGTGAGCGCCCGGAGTTGCCGCTGTCCAAATGAGTCAGACGACGCTGTGTTATATGTAAGACCTTTCTGCACACTACCAGGAGCCAGACCATGCCCCACCTGCACATGGAATACACCGCCAACCTGCCCTGCCTGAACGCCGACGTGGCGTTGATCCGGCTCAATAATGCCTTGGTAGCTTCCGGTCAGTTTGCTGCGGAGTTCGATATCAAGAGCCGTGCGGTGAAGGTCGCGACGTTCAAGGTCGGCACGGCGATGGGGGAACGGGCGTTTGTGCATGTGAAGCTGGCGCTGCTGAGCGGTCGCCCGCCGCAGATCAAAAAGCAGTTGTCCGATAGCCTGCTGGCCGTGGTGCAGGAACTGTGTGAATGGCCGACAGGGGTTGAAGTCCAGTTGTGCGTGGAGATCCTCGACATCGACCGTGAGTCCTACACCAAGACCGCCATTGGCCACTGAGTTTCAGGCCATTTCCTGCTCGGCGCAGGCTTTGATCACTTGCTCGCGCAGCCAGGTGTTGGCGCTGTCCTGGTCGACGCTTTGACTCCACTGCATGTCCAGGGTGAAACCCGGCAAGCCGTTGGGCGCTTCGCAGTGATTGAAGACCGCCTCGTTGGCCAGCAATTGCTGGATACGGCGGGGCAACGTCAGGATGAAGTCGGTGCCGGTGATCATTTTCAGCGCCGCGCTGTAGCTGTTGGAGCGCGCGATAATTTGCCGTTTGTGCGCCTGTTGCGCCAGCCAGCCATCGACCATGTTGGTGGTGGATGTCCACGGCGTCGGAAACACATGCCGGCGTTCGACAAAAGCCTTCAGGCTTAAACGGGGTTCCAGTGGCGTGGCGCGTTTGTCAAAGACGCAGACCAGATCATCTTCCAGCAACAACCGGGATTTGAAGTCGCTGTGGCTGCGATGAAGATGAGGGCCGAAACAAATCACCAGGTCGAGGCTGCCATCGCGCAGGTCTTCGGCGGGTATGTCGGTCTCGAACTTGTGCATGTTGACCATCACCGGCAGGTCGGCGAAATCGAAGCTTTTCAACAGGCGCGGCAGGATCAGCTGCTCGAAGTATTCCGGTGCGCAGATGTTGAACGTGACCGGTTGCAAGGTCGGATCGAACGCCTGGGCGCCGGCGTGGCAGAGGTTGATGCTTTCGAGGATCTTCAGCACATGGGTGTACATGGTGCTGGCTTTGTAGGTGGGGCGCATACCCGTGCGGGTATTGATGAATAACTCGTCTTCAAAACTGGTGCGCAGTTTCTTCAGGCAGTAACTCACGGTGGACTGGCTGACGCACAGCGCCTCCGACACACCGGTGACGCTGCTTTGCTCATACACGGCGACAAACACCATGAGGTCCTGCATATCGAGCTTTCTAAGCAAGTTACTGTTCAGCATCCGTTCTGTCTCGCTGTGCTCCTTGCGCTGACTGTGCGCAAACGTGTGCGAACGATCCTAACGGAACGATGGTGCCAGGAGAATGCCCTGTAGGATGTTTCATGGTCGGTTGTGGGACAGAAAATGTTCCGAACACGACTTATGAATTTAATCCCACAAAACATGGCCAGAGGCCTTTACCCCTCAACGCGCTGGCACTGCGGCAGGTCGATCAGCAGATACTCAAGTAGTCGCAGGAAATTGCCGGACGTAATGCCGCGGATTGAAGCGCAGGGCCATCAGGATCATCAGTGCCATGACACCCGTCAGGCACCACCAGGCCCATTCGAAACTGCCAAACTGATCGCGGACCATACCGGCCATCAGCGGTGACAGGCCCGCAATCAGGTAGCCGATGCCCTGGACAAAGGCCGTCAGCCCGCCTGCGCGTTGCGGGTTGTCGAGGTGATCCAGCGACACGATCAGGCTCATCGGAAACAGGCCGCCGATGCCCAAACCCAACAGGCACGGCCACAGCAGTCTGAAATGTTGCGGGCTGAGGATCAACCCGCAGAAACCGGCCATGATCAGCGCCAGCAACACCACCAGCACCAGGCGTCGGTCACGGCTGCGGTTGGCGATGGCGGGGGTCACCAGCCCGGACAGCACTTCCATGGCCGTCAAGAAGCCCAGCAGCAAACCGGCATTTTGTTCGCTCCAGCCCTTTTCCACGTAGTACGGCGCCAGCCAGGCCAGTACACAGGTGTAGGACGCCGTGCCCAAACCGAAGAAGATCGCGAGTAACCAGGCTCGGGAATTTGTGAAGAACGATGTGTTGCGGGGTGCGAGTACCGTTGGCGTCGAGGTTCCCGGGCGCCCGAGGGTCCAGAACAGCAATGCCACCAGCGCTAGCGCGGCCCAGATCGCCAGCCCCACGCGCCAACTGCCGGTGCGGGTCATCACTAGGGGCGCAAACGATGCCGCAATCGCCGCTCCGCCCATGATCGACGTCACATAGAGTCCCATGCACAAGGCAACGTTGTCGCTGAAGCGGGATTTGATCATCGCCGGCATCAATGCCTGGATCAGCGCAATACCGATGCCGGCCAGCATGGCGCTGAGGATCAATTCGGCTGCCGAGTCCACGAACAGCCGCGACACGGTCGCGAGGCCAATGATCAGCAGCGAAATCACCACCGTGCGCTGTTCGCCAAGGCGTTGGCTGACGCTCAAGCCAAAAAACATCGCCAGCCCCATGGCCATGACGGGCAGCATGGTCAGCAGCGAGGCCAGGCTGAAACTCAACGGGATGTTCCCGCGAATGGCCGACAGCAAGGGCCCGACGGCCGCCATCGACGGGCGCAGGTTCAGGGCGACAAGGAGGATGCTGACCATCAGCCAGAGGGCAGGGCGGGAAGTTGCGCGAACGTTTTCCATCTATCGGGCCTTCAATAACAAGGAGCCGATTAGGCGCGCGAGGGCGGGAGGCCGCAAATCAGATAGTCCGCAGGTGTATTTAAAAATTAAATACCCCTGCTGCAACACCAAATCCCTGTGGGAGCGGGCTTGCCCGCGATGACGGATTAACATTCAACAAATCAGGTGACCAATCGACCGCTATCGCGGGCAAGCCCGCTCCCACAGGGATGGTGGTGTGTCAGGGATGATTGTTTAGTCTGTCCACACCCAAAGTTCTTCAAATCCCGATTTAACGACCTGACCGCCCGTGTGACGCTGCTGCTCATCTGTTTTCTGTGGTTTTTTCTATGGACGGTTGCCCCGTCGCACTTCCCTCCGAATTAGCCTTCTGGGCGCTCTGGCACTGCCGGCACGCGCGCCCGCCGGATTTCTGCCTTTCCCGTTGATTCTTCTGACAGGTCCTGCGCTGTGCGCCGGGATCAAACCGGCAGCGCCTGCGTGTTGCCTGACGCGGAAACAAGAGAACTCCCATGAGTTGTGCCACGACCTCCTTCGCCACGAAGCAAGAAGCTTTGACCTTTCTCGAACAGAACCCGGATATCGAGATGTTCGAGTTGTTCATCCTCGACAACAACGGCGTGCCACGGGGCAAGTTGCTGCATCGTGATGAACTGCTGGCGGTGTACGAAAGCGGTCGGCCGCTGCCGAGCACCATTCTCGGCCTGACCATCAACGGCGATGACGTGGAAAACTCAGGCCTGGTCTGGGACGTCGGCGACATCGATTGCCGGGCGTACCCGATCAGCGGCAGCTTGACGCGCATGCCGTGGCGGTTGATTCCGACGGCGGCGGTGCAGGTCAGCATGCACCCGAAGGAAGGCATGCCTGCGACGATTGCCGATCCTCGGCATCTGCTGGCGAAGGTGATCGAAGGCTTGCAGGACGACGGTTATTACCCGGTGATGGCGGCGGAGCTGGAGTTCTATTTGCTGGATCAGCAGCGCGACAGCAACGGTCGGCCGCAACCGGCGCGGGACGTCGATGGCGGGCGACCGCGATCGACGCAGGTCTACGGTTTGCGGGAGCTGGAGCAGATCGAGCCGTTTCTGGCGGATCTCTACAGTGCCTGCAAACTGCAGGGTATTCCTGCACGCACGGCGATCTCCGAATACGCGCCGGGGCAAGTGGAAATCACCCTCGAACACCGCACCGACGCGCTGCAGGCGATGGACGAAGCGGTGCGCTACAAACGGCTGGTCAAAGGTGTCGCGCATAAACACGGGATGACCGCCTGCTTTATGGCCAAACCGTTCGATGACCTGGCGGGCACCGGCATGCACATGCACGTCAGCCTGGCGGACAAGGACGGCAACAACCTGTTCGCCAGTGAGTCCCCGGACGGCACGCCACTGCTCAAACACGCGGTCGGCGGCATGCTCAGTACCTTGCTCGATTCGCTGCTGCTGTTCTGCCCGAACGCCAACTCTTACCGTCGATTCCAGACCAACAGCTATGCGCCGCTGGCAGCGACCTGGGGAGTGGACAACCGCACCGTGAGTTTGCGCGTGCCCGGTGGCCCGGCGTTCTCACGGCACATCGAGCACCGCATCTGCGGCGCCGACGCCAACCCGTATCTGGCCGCCGCAGCGATTCTGGCCGGCATCCATCGCGGCATTCGCGAACAGCTTGACCCGGGCGCACCCGTGGAAGGCAATGGTTACGCCCAGGCCACGGAACTGTTGCCAACCGATTGGCTGACCACCTTGCGGGCGCTGGAAGGTTCGACCTGGGCGCGTGAAGCGTTCGGCAGAGAATTCCTTGGCGTGTACCTGGCGGTGAAGCGCGCCGAGTATCGGCAGTTCATGGGCGAAGTCGGGGAGCAGGACTGGCGTTGGTATTTACATCAGGCCTGAACGAAAGCTGAACCATTCTCAAATAAGTTAAAAGTGTCGATCTCATTACAGGAGCCAACTAATCGTTGGCTTCTTTTTCACAAAAAATTGATGGTTGAATGGCTAAAGTTAGTGCTGTCACGGTAAATGAAATTTTCACATTTGCCGAGGGCCCTTCTTTTCAGGAACAGCCAATCATCATGTTGAAGTTCAAGCCCGTGCGCCCGGAATGGGTGACACTGATTGCCAGCGCCTTTCTTTTAACGGGCTTTAATTCAGTGCTCTGGCAGCACCTGTTTGATATCACCGCGTCCGACGGCAAGGGCATCGTCATGCGCGTCGCGTTCGGCGTGATGATTCTCGCGGCGTTCAATATTGTGCTGACCTTCCTGGCATTCCGACGCGTGATGAAGCCGGTCTTGATCCTGATCTTCATGATCAGCGCCGGGGTCGCTTACTTCATGAGCCAATACGGTGTGCTGATCGACACCGGCATGTTGCGCAACTTTGCGCAAACCAACGCGACGGAAGTGCGTGATTTACTCTCGTTGAAGTTGCTGGTCTATATTCTTCTGCTTGGTGTTTTGCCTTCATGGTTAGTGTGGAAAGTTCCGGTTAATTACCGCCGCTGGCACCGTGAGTTGTTAAGTAAGGCACTGGTGAGTGTCGCTTCAGTCGCGGTCATCGGAGGCGTCGCGCTGGTGAATTATCAGGGCTTGTCTTCGTTGTTTCGAAATCACCATGAATTGCGTCTGATGGTGGTACCGAGTAACTACATCGGTGCTTCGTTCGGTTTTATGCGCGAGCAAGTCGTCTCCGCCCGGCAACCCTTCGTCAAGGTCGGTGAAGATGCCCAGCGAAATCCCGCCTGGAAAACCCACGGCCGTAAATCCCTGACGGTGCTGGTCGTTGGCGAAAGTGCCCGGGCCGAGAACTTCGGCATTCTGGGTTACAACCGCGACACCACCCCAAAACTGGATAAGGAAGCCGGCCTGATCGCGTTCACCGACGTGCATTCCTGCGGCACGGAAACGGCCGTCTCAGTGCCGTGCATGTTCTCGAACATGGGCCGCAAGAATTACAATGCCAGCACGGCGAAGAATGAAGAGGGCCTGCTGGACGTGCTCAAGCGCGCCGGTCTCGACGTCATCTGGCGTGACAATCAATCGGGCTGTAAAGGCACGTGCGACCGGGTCACCCTCGATGACGTGAGCAACCTAAAGGACCCGGTGCTGTGCGCCAACAGTGAATGCCGCGACGAAATTCTCCTGCAAGGTCTGCAGCACTTCATCGATACGCTGGATAAGGACACCGTGCTGGTCCTGCACCAGATGGGCAGCCATGGCCCGGAATACTTCAAGCGCTACCCGAAAGAGTACGAACGCTTTACTCCAGTCTGTGAAAGTAATGCGCTGAACAATTGCAGTCGCGAAAGTATCGTCAACGGTTATGACAACACGCTGGTGTACACCGACCACGTGCTGTCGACCCTGATCGATTTGTTGCGCAGTAATCAGGACAAAGTGGATACCGCCATGCTGTATCTGTCAGATCACGGCGAATCCCTGGGCGAATACAACCTGTTCCTCCATGGCACGCCTTACATGCTGGCACCGGAACAACAGAAACACGTGGCCATGTTGGCGTGGTTCTCCGACAGCTACCAAAAGTCGTTCTCGGTGGACACCCATTGCCTGCAACTGAGCCGCGACAAACCCCTGAGCCAGGACAACCTGTTCCATTCGATGCTGGGTCTGCTGGAGGTCAACAGCAAAGTCTACAACCAAGGGCTGGATATGTTCGCGGGTTGCCGTGGTGCCGTGATCGACGGAGTGTTGGCCAAAGAGTAACTGTGTCGACCTTTTTTTCACGGACCGGTCGTTAACCTGCGGCCGGCATATTTTCCTACAAGAGTCATTACCCATGTCCGCGCAACCTCCATCCGCCATCGAGCTTGAGTTCGCCCGGCGCTACGATCAGGAACACGCCCGCGTCTGTCTTCAGCCGCGACCGCGTGGCCTGGCGGGGCGCTTGACGTTCTGGCGCGACGAGCAACTGGTGCGCAACGCGTTGAAGGTCGCCGGTGAGCCGGGCTTGATTCTTGATGTGGCCTGCGGTGCCGGGCGTTTCTGGCCGGTGTTGGCCGAGCATACGAACCGCGTGATCCTCGCGTCCGACCCTTCGCAGGACATGCTCAACCACGCCCAGACTCACCATTCGCCAAGCATGCTCAAGCGGATCAAGACGTTCCAGAGTTCGGCCTTCACCCTTGGCTTGTCGGCGAACGCGGTCGACAGCATTTTTTGCATGCAACTGTTTCAGCATATCGACAGCCCGGAGCATCGGTTGGCCCTGCTGGCAGAGTTCCACCGTGTGAGTCGCGATACAGTGATTGTGGCAGTACGGATCGATGCACATTTCAAGCTCCGCCGCTCGGGCGCAACGGGCGCTCACCCCCGGCCGCTGGCCGGCAAGGCGGAGTTCGAAGCCGAATTCAGGCTCGCGGGTTTCAGCTTGCTCAGTCACCAGGACTTCCTGCCCGGTTGTGCACGAATGCGGGTCTACGTGCTGCGCAAGGCCAGTTAACCTCCGCTTGTCAGACATTTCTTGCCGTCAGGCAGGTCTTTTCGCTAAAGCTCTTGTTCAGTGGATGCGCGGAAATCGCCGGGGGCGATATATACTGCGCGCCATTCTTCAAGGGAGAGCCGTGTGGCCATCGATATTCACTGGATTCGCGACAACGATAGCCTCGGTCAGTTTTGCGCCGAGTGGCAGCAGCTGCCCTACGTTGCCCTCGACACCGAATTCATGCGGGTCGACACCTTTTACCCGATCGCAGGCCTGCTGCAGATCGGCGATGGCGTACGCGCTTACCTGATTGACCCACTGACCATCGACAACTGGCAGCCTCTGGCCGCGTTGCTGGAAAACCCGGCGGTGGTCAAAGTCGTCCATGCGTGCAGCGAAGACCTCGAAGTGTTGCTGCGTCTGACCGGCAGCCTGCCAGCGCCGCTGTTCGATACACAATTGGCCGCCGCTTACCTGAACCTCGGTTTCTCGATGGGTTATTCACGGTTGGTGCAGGAAGTGCTCGGCATCGACCTGCCCAAGGGCGAAACCCGTTCCGACTGGCTTCAACGTCCGCTTTCCGATACCCAGATCAGCTACGCCGCCGAAGATGCCTTGCACCTGGCGGAAGTTTTCGTGCAGCTGCGTCCGAAGCTGTCCGACGACAAGTACGCCTGGGTCCTGGAAGACGGCGCCGAGCTGGTGGCCAACCTGCGCCGCGAGATCGATCCCTACGAGGTCTATCGCGAAGCCAAGCTGGCCTGGAAGCTCTCCCGCGCCCAGCTCGCCGTGTTGCGTGAACTCTGCGCCTGGCGTGAGCGCGAAGCCCGCGCCCGCGACCTGCCGCGCAATCGCATTGTCCGTGAGCACTCGCTGTGGCCATTGGCGCGCACGCAACCGGACAACCTCGGCGCGCTGGCGAAAATCGAAGACATGCACCCGCGTACCGTGCGTCAGGACGGCGAATTTCTGCTTGATCTGATCAAGCGCTCTGGCAGTGTGTCGCCAGATCAATGGCCGCCCGCCGTGCCAGAGCCGCTGCCGGTGGACGCCGCCAACCTGATCAAACAGCTGCGTGCGATCGGCCAGGCCGAAGCCGAGCGCCTGAACATTGCGCCGGAACTGATGCTGCGCAAGAAAACCCTGGAAGCGCTGCTCAAGAGCGGCTACCCAAACGGTCCTTACCAATTGCCTGATTCGCTGCGTGGCTGGCGCCGCGAATTGATGGGCCAGGCGCTGCTCGACAGCTTGGCCACCGCCGGAGAACAGCCTTGAAACGTATTTGCTCCATCTATCGAAGCCTGAAGAAAAACGAGATGTACCTCTATGTGCTAAAAAGCGATGCACTGGAGCGCGTCCCGGAAAGTTTGATGGCCGCCTTCGGCAAACCTCATCACGCTTTCGATCTGGTGCTGACCCCCGAGCGCAAACTGTCGCGCGAGGACATCACTGTGGTCCTGGAAAACCTTGAGAAGCAGGGCTACCACCTGCAAATGCCACCGGCCGAAGACGAATACATCGAACACTTGCCGGAAGAATTGCTGCGACGCAACGACCCGATGTGATCGGCAGACAGGCTCTGTTCAGAGTCTGTGTGAAACACTGGAATGATTTTGGCGATGGCCAGGGCGACGGAGCGAAACTCCGTCGGCGGCCGTTTGCACTGTTTTCGAAAGGTTTGAACCATGCGCGTTCTGATTGCTGAACACGACCACCCCGTGTACGCCCAACTGTTACGTCAGGCTGCGCCTGATCTGGAAGTGCTGACCAGCGGCGACTCCGCCGAACTGGCCAGCCAGGCGGCCGACTGCCCTATCTGGCTGGGCCAGCCGGACCTGCTGGCAAACTTGTTGCGCCAGGGCCACCAGCCACAATGGCTGCAATCGACCTGGGCCGGCATCACGCCGCTGCTGGCCGACGGTTTGCGCCGCGATTATCGTCTGACGCGAGCGGTGGGGATTTTTGGTCAGGTCATGGCCGAATACGTCCTGACCTACATGCTCGGCCACGAGCGCGAAGTGCTGGCGCGGTTGGTCAGCCAGGTCGAGCGCAAGTGGGACAGTCGTCAGGGCCAGAGCCTGGCGGGACGCAAGGTGTTGATCGTCGGCACCGGTGACATCGGTCAGACAGTGGCAAAGTTCCTAGTACCGTTTGGCGTCGAGTTGTACGGCATCGCCAGCGAAGCCCGCGAGCAGGCGCCATTTGTTGAAGTCGGCGCGCTGGCGGACTTGCCACGGCTGGTCGGTGAAGTGGATTTCGTCATCAATCTGCTGCCCAACACCCCCAATACCCACGACTTGTACGACGCGGCGCTGTTCAAGCAGTTCAAGCCGACCGGGTTGTTCATCAATGTCGGGCGTGGCGTGGCCGTGGTCGACGCGGACCTGGTGGAGGCCTTGAAAGAAGGGCATCTGGCGGGCGCGGTCATCGACGTTTGCCGTCAGGAGCCGCTGCCGCAGCGTCATCCATTCTGGACTGCCTGGGGCTTGCTGCTGACCGGCCACAGCTCGGCACCGACCTCTCCCTCGATGATGGTCAACCTGTTTGTCGAAAACTTGCGGGCGTATCAGGCGGGCGAGGCGTTGCGCGGGGAAGTCGACTTCAACCGCGGCTACTGAACCCACCGCTCACTCGAATAGTGTGCAAAACCTGTGGGAGCGAGCCTGCTCGCGAAAGCGGTCTGTCAGTCAACATTGATGTTGAATGTGACGGCCCCTTCGCGAGCAAGTCGAATCGTCGCACCGCCGCTCCCACATTGGGTTTTGCGGGAGGGCTTAGAGGGTGAAGTCGCCTTCGGCCGCCAGTTCGCTCAACGGGCGGCGCGGGCTTGGTTCTTCGCGCGCTTGCAGGTAATCGGCCAGCGTCGCTTTATCGCCCAGTTTGCCCACGGCCACCGCTGCGTGCAGTGCGTAACCTTCAGGAATGTTCAGCTCTTTGCGGGTCAGGTCCTGGTCGAAACCGGCCATGCCGTGGGTGTGCCAGCCGCTGATGCTCGCTTGCAGCGCCAAGTGGCCCCAGGCCGAACCGGTGTCGAAGGTGTGCCACAGGGCTGGGGTTTCTTCGGTGGCGCCGGGTACCGCGAAGGTGGTTTTCGAGATCACGATCACCAATGCCGAGGCGTGTTGCGCCCAGCCGCGGTTGAATTCATTCAGCAGGCCCAGAAAACGCTCCCAGTCCGGCGTATCGCGACGCGCGTAGAGAAACCGCCAAGGCTGCGAGTTGTAGGCCGATGGCGCCCAGCGTGCGGCTTCGAAGAAGCTCAGCAAGGTTTCTTCGGGAATTGTTTCGCCGGTGAAGGCGCGGGGCGACCAGCGATCGGTGAACTGAGGGTGGATCGCATAATCGGCAACGCGTGGATTTGCACTCATCAGAGATTCCTTGCTTCGTTTGAAAGTGAGGGGCGGCGAAAACCTGCGGGCGCAGTTGGGCTGGGCGCTAAGGTCTTTCGAGAGCCTGGCAGTTCACCTGAATGCAACGCGGTTGAGCGTTAATGGCATTTGGGCATGGCTCCTTGCGACTGGCAAAGCTACGTGGCGGCGCAAAAACTGACAAGCCCCGTTCTACCGGCAGTCGCCAATGCTTGGCCCGCAAGGGCCTTGGCACTAGACTGGCGGCCTTTTCACCACCTGATGTTGATGCTCGAACCATGGCCGCCAAAGTCGAACCGTTCTGGATACGCAAAACCCTCGATCAACTCGATCCGCAGGAGTGGGAATCGCTGTGCGACGGTTGCGGTCTGTGCTGCCTGCAAAAGCTCGAAGATGAAGAGGACAACTCTGTCTATTACACGCGCATCGCCTGCAAACTGCTGGACCTGAAAACCTGCCAGTGCAGCGATTACCCGAACCGTCGTGACTTTGTGCCGGACTGCATCCAGCTCACGCCGGGCAAGGCCGAAGAATTCCGCTGGTTGCCGCCGACCTGCGGCTATCGGCTGGTCAGTGAAGGCAAGGACTTGCCCCTATGGCATCACCTGGTGTGCGGTGATCGCGATGCGGTGCACCACGAACGCATTTCCCAGTCCGGGCGCATGCTCGCCGAAGGCAGCGTGGCCGAAGACGATTGGGAAGATCATCTGATTTTCCGCGCGGGTTAATGTGGCGAGGGAGCTTGCTCCCGCCTGAGTGCGCAGCACTCACCAAACAGGCGATAACTACTAAAATCGGGGCCGCTACGCAGCCCGGCGCGAGCAAGCTCGCTCGCCACAACAGGAGTGTGTATGGCTGTGGGATTGCGGCTGGCGTTGGCCATTGGGCTCTTGGCCCTGAGTCCGTCCGTTTGGGCGGCGAAGAAGGTCGATCTGGATTATCACGTGCGCCTGTTGCCGCAAAGCGATCAGGCCGAAGTGCGGCTGACGCTGGCCCAGGGCTCGGCGGTGCGCAGTCTGGATTTCGATCTGGGCGACGGCAGCCACTACAGCGACTTCAAGGCCGACGGCCAATGGCAACTCACGCCGGGCAAGCAGACACGCGGCGTTTGGCGTCCGGCCACTGACAAGGCCAGCCTGACCTACCGCGTGCGCATCAGCCATGGACGCAAGAGCGGCAGCTTCGATACGCGCATGACGCCCACCTGGGCGCTGATGCGCGGTGACGACCTCGTGCCGCCAGCAAGACTCGATCAGCAGGACGGCATCGAGCTGGTGTCACGCCTTGAGTTCGAATTGCCCAGCGGCTGGAAAAGCGTCGAGACCGCCTGGCCGCGCATCGGCAAGAACAAATTCCGTATCGATAACGTCTCTCGACTGTTCGACCGACCCACGGGCTGGATGCTCGCCGGCCACCTCGGCAGCCGTCGCACGCGGCTTGGGGAAACCGAAGTCACCGTCGCCTCGCCCCAAGGCCAGGGCATGCGCCGCATGGACGTGCTGACGCTGCTGACCTTTGTCTGGCCGCAGGTTCAAGCGGTGTTCCCCCGTCATCCCGTCAAACTGCTGATCGTCGGCGCCAACGACCCTATGTGGCGCGGCAGCCTGGCTGCGCGTGAATCGATCTATCTCAACACGCGCCTGCCGTTGGTCAGTGAAAGCGGCACCAGCGCGGTGGTGCGTGAATTGGCGCAGGTGTTCGGGCGGATCAACGACAAACAGCGCAGTGACTGGATCAGTGAAGGGTTTGCCGAGTATTACGCCATCGAACTGGTGCGCCGCGCGGGTGGCATGAGTGATGAGCGGTATGAGAGTTTGCACGGTAAGTTGGTCAAGGACAGCCAGAAAGTCACGACTTTGCGTGGCGAGCAGATCAACCCGGCACAGGTGTCGAAAGCGGTGTTGTTATTGCAGGAGCTGGATCGCGAGATTCGTTTGAAAACGCGCAACAAGCGCTCGCTCGATGATGTGTTGCGCGGGGCGATGCATCTGGGGAGTGTGGATACCAAAGAGTTTGTTCAGCTCGCAGAAAGCGTGATTGGCGAGTCTTCCAAGGTCCTTGATACCGAGTTGATTCAGTAAAACCACCTTCGCGGGCAAGCCTCGCTCCTACAGGATTTTGTGGCATACACAACACGTGTTATCACGCCAATCCTGTAGGAGCGAGGCTTGCCCGCGAAGAGGCCGTCAGCCTCACTGCATCTTTCGGATCAAACCCCGGTTTTAGGCGATTTCAGCGAATCATTGCCCGTCACCGTCGCGGTATGGGTCGCCGCCTCGGCATTCGCCTTCAGCTTGCTCAATTCTTCCCCGGCCCGCTCGATCTTCGCCCGAACGTTGTTCATGTCCTGACGGCTTTTCTCCAGCAGGCTTTTCGCCGAGCTATGCCCGGTAATCCCGCGAGCCAGCGCGACTCCGCCGATGGCCACCTGAATCAACCCGAAAATACCGCCGCGACGCAGGCCCTTGCTCATCATCACCACGCCGCCAGCCAGGGAGCCGACGCGCTCCCAGCCGTGTACGTTCTGCTCTGAATGAGTCTGGAAAGGGGTGGATTCGATGCGTTCTACGCGTTTGAGTTCGCTCATGATCTGTCTCCAGGCAGGAAGGCTGCTTCAACAATAGATAGTTAAGCTGACTGCCGGGGCGGTCGGCTTGTTCCATCGAATGTGCGGTGATTCAGCGGAATTTTGCCCCGGAACGGGTATTGAGCCCCTTGGACATGCGGTCGTAGAGCACGACGTTGACGGTGGCGGCCAGGTTCATGCAACCGGTGGTCGGGATATAGACCACGTCTTCGCACCAGTCGCGAATCTCTTTATCCAGCGAACCGTCTTCCGGACCGAAGATGTACAGCGCGCGGTCCGGGTGGGTGTATTCGGGGAGCGAGCGGGCGCCTTCGACCAGTTCGACGGCGACGGGCACGCAGCCCAATGGCAGGATTTTCTTCAAATCGTCGATGCCGATCAGCGGGATGTCGTAGTGGACGCGCTTGGTGTCTGTGACGAAGTCGGCGGCGCGTTCATAACGCTTGCCGGTGTAGAACACGGACGCCACGCCATAGCAGCCGGCGGCGCGCATGACCGAGCCGACGTTTTCCGGTGATTTGGGGTTATACAAACCAATGCAGCTGTACCGTTTGTCTGCCACGAGCGGGGTGCCTTCGGGAAAAAACGGCGATTATACGGGGATTGGGGGAGGGGAGTCAGATTGTAGATTGGTGGTGCCTGAACAATTGCTATCGCTAGCAGGCTAGCTCCCACATTCGATCTTGGGCGTTCACACATACTCATGTGCACAGAAGATCCCCTGTGGGAGCTAGCCTGCTAGCGATGAGGAAAGTTGGGGCACTGAAGACCTTCAGTCGTCTTTTTTCATCAGACCGGCCAACGCCGCAAACGGGTTATGCGTCGCCTTGGCGATTTTCGGCGTGCTCAGCGAGCCTTCGTGAAAATACTGCTGGTCGGTATACCGCGAGTGTTCGTTGTCGTGGCAATACAGGCACAACAATTCCCAGTTCGAGCCGTCCTGCGGGTTGTTGTCGTGGTTGTGGTCGCGGTGGTGCACGGTCAGTTCGCTCAGGCGCTTGCCCGAGAACTCGCGGGCACAGCGGCCGCACACGTGCGGGTACATCTTCAGGGCCTTGTCGCGGTAACCCATTTCCTTGTCGCGCTGGTTGTCGGCGAGGATGCGATCCAGCTTCGAGGTATTGGTCGGCGTTGACGAACTCATGGGTTCACCTTTGTAAAAGACTAATGACGGTTATGACGTGAGTTTAGCTCAGCCCTTGAGCTTCTCGGCAATCCAGATGGTGTGGCGGGTGCCCTTGTTGCCGTGGGCGAAGACCTGGACTTCTTCGGCCTTGAAACCGGCCTTCTTCAGTTTGTCGGAAAACTGCTTGTCGGCACTGGCCGACCACACCGCCAGCACGCCTTTGGGCCGCAGGGCCTTGGCGCAGGCACTCAGGCCACCGGCGGAGTAGAGCCAGCTGTTGGCCCGTTGGGTCAGGCCTTCGGGGCCGTTGTCGACGTCGAGCATGATCGCGTCGAAACCGTGCGGCTCGGCTTGCAGGACTTTGGCCACGTCTTCCATGCGAATCACGGTGCGCGGGTCGAGCAGCGGATTGCCGGCTTTCTCGCCCAGCGGCCCGCGATTCCATTCCACCACGCCAGGCACCAGCTCGGCGACCACCACTTCAGCGGTCTTGCCCAGATGCTTGAGGGCCGAGGCGAGGGTGAAGCCCATGCCGAGGCCGCCGATCAGCACCCGTGAGTTCGGTCGGCCAGCCACCTTACGGCACGGGATCTCGGCCAGGGCATCTTCGGAGCCGTGCATGCGGGTGTTCATCAACTGCCCGCCGTCGCCACCCTGGATCTTGATGACGAAATCCTCGCCATACTCGAACAGGCACAAGGCGCCGCCGTTTTCAGGGATAGGGGCGGTGTCGAGCAGAACGAAACGTTTCATGGAAATCTCAAATTGGGGGAAGGCAAACAGAGGCAGTTGGGAGTAGCCTGCCAATGACAACAAGGCCAACGGAGCCATTGATGAAGCGCACCATTCTAACGGTCATTGCCTTGGCCGCGCTCTCGATAACTGCAGTGCAGGCCCAGCAGTTGCAACCCCTTCCTATCAGCCCGGCGCCGCTGCCCGGTTCGCCCGGCACCGCGACCCCGACGCCTTATCCGCAAATTACCCCCTCCACTGCGCCCAGGACCGGGCTTGGCAGTGGCGGCCCGCCACTGGTGCCGATCGAGATGCCCAGTCCGCCGACCAAGGATCAGCCGGTTCCGGGTATTGAGCCGAACAGCACGAAAACCAAATCCCCAGGCGGTTAAACCTGCTGCGAGAGCAATTGCCCGTCGGCCATGCGCAGGCGTTTGGAGAGGGAGACGGCGAGGGCGCGGATGATCTTGGCAGCGATTTTCGGCGCATCGTTGATCATTTTTTCTAGAGAGTCCTTGCCCAGGTTCAGCAGTTGGCAGTTGCTGGCGGCCACGCAACTGGCCGAGCGGCGTTCGCCATCGAGCACGGCCATTTCGCCGAAGGAGCGACCGCTGCGCAGCGTGGCCATGGTCACCAACTGTCCGTCGCCGTTGGTCTTCTGCACCGACACTTGGCCGGTGTGGATGATGCACATGAAGCTGCCGGCATCACCCTCATGGAAAATCTCTTCGCCTTCGGCGATGGTGCTGATGCTGAAATAGCCGGAGGCAGCGGCGAAATCTGCCGGCAGCAGTTGATCGAACAGGCCGCAGTCCATCAGCCAATCGCGGATTTCGTTGTTCAGTAAGGTCGGTTCTGACATGTCGGCACGGTCTTTTTTTTGTGTCTGGATCTGTTCCGGATCTTGAACCACCGCACAACCCCTTGTGGGAGCGGGCTTGCTCGCGAAGAGGCCAGCACATCCAGTATCGATGTGACTGATCCGCCGCTTTCGCGAGCAAGCCCGCTCCCACAGGGGATGTGTGAGGCGTGTAGCCCGGTGTCTGGTGTTAAGACCAGCGCGCCGGGCCAAGTTCCTCAGGCAATCCCCAAAACCTTGAAAACAAATGCGTATTCGAGTGCTACGTCACGCAATCCCTGATAACGACCGCTCATCCCGCCATGCCCGGCGCCCAGTTCAGTCTTGAGCAGCAGCGGATGGGTGTCGGTTTTGGTGGCGCGCAATTTCGCCACCCACTTCGCGGCTTCCCAGTACTGCACGCGGCTGTCGTTGTAGCCGGCGATCACCAGGGTCGCCGGATAGGCTTGCGCGGTGACGTTTTCGTAAGGGGCGTAAGCCTTGATCCGATCATAGACTTCCGGCTCTTCAGGATTGCCCCATTCGTCGTATTCGGTGACGGTCAGCGGCAGGTCCGGGTCGAGCATGGTGTTGAGCACGTCGACGAACGGCACTTCGGCAATGGCCGCGCCGAACAGCTCCGGTCGCTGATTGAGCACCGCGCCGATCAGCAAACCGCCGGCACTGCCGCCGCTGATCGCCAATTGCGCTGAGGTGGTGAAGCCGTTGTCGATCAAGTGCTCGGCACAGGCGATAAAGTCGCTGAAGGTGTTGTGCTTGTGTTCCTGCTTGCCGGCGCGATACCAGGCCTCGCCCAGCTCACCGCCGCCACGCACGTGGGCGATGGCAAACGCCACGCCGCGATCCAGCAAACTCAGGCGGGCGTGGGAGAACCACGGGTCGAGGCTTTCGCCATAGGCGCCGTAGCCGTAGAGATACAGGGGCGTCGGCTGACCGAGGGCTTCGCGCTTGACCACCAGGCTGATTGGCACTTGCGTGCCATCGGGTGCCGTCGCCCACAGGCGCTGGCTGACGTAGGCGTCGGCGTCGAACGGGCCGAGCACCGGGGTTTCCTTGAGCACTTTCTGCTCGCCACTGTCCAGCTCAAGCTGGCGGATTTGCGCAGGACGGTTCAAGGCCTCGTAACGCAGGCGGATCCTGTCACTGACAAACTCCAGGCTGTTCTGCACGTGCAGGCTGTAAGCCGCATCCGGCAGTTGCACACGGTAGCTCGGCAAATCCTGCGGGTGGACTTCAATCACCGGCAAGCCGCCGACCCGCAGGCTCAGGGTCATCGCGCCGACGTTCAGGCTCATGCCCTCGATCATCGTACTGTCGCTGTGGGGGATCAGGTTCTGCCAGTTGGCCTCGGTGGGCGCGACACCGGTATCGACGGCGGTGTACAGGGCAAAGTTGATGCCGTCGCGGTTGGTGCGGATGAACCAGGCCCACTCGCCGTTCAGCGTGCCGTGGTCGACGTCGTATTCATGGTCTTCAACCCGTGGCGCCAGGCAGGTAAAGGCCTGCTGCGGCTGCGAGGCGTCGAGGGCCCAGACTTCGCTGGTGGTCTTGCTGCCCAGGGACAGCAGCAATTGCTGTTCGGAGCTGGAGCGGTAGCAGTGCAGGAAGAATCGGCCATCCGGCTCGTTGAACACTTCTTCGGCTGCCGTGCCGTCCAGTCGATAGCGCAGCAGTTTATGCGGACGGTGGGTGTCGTCCAGTTCGCCGAAAAACAGCGTCAGGCTGTCGTTGGCCCAGGTCATGCTGCCGTCGCAGTCCTGAAATTCAAGTTCGCTGACACGGCCGTTGGACAATTCCTTCACGAACAGCGTGTAAATCTCATCGCCTGTGGAGTCGATGCTGTAGGCCAGGCGCTGGTGATCCGGGCTGATGCTGAACGCACCGAGGGAAAAGAAGCCGCCGTTGGCCAGTTCGTTTGGGTCCAGCAGCAGCTGTTCCTGGCTTTCGTCGAGCACCAGGCTGTCATCCGCCGGGCGCGGGCAGCGGTAATGGCGGGCGTATTCGTCACCGGCGGTGGTGCGCGTGTAATACAGGTACGGGCCCCAGGGGGAGGGCAGCGACAGGTCGGTTTCGAGAATCCGGCCCTTGATCTCCTCGAACAGTGTTTCGCGCAGCCCGACCTGATCGGCGGTTTGCGCCTCTTGATACTGGTTTTCAGCCTTGAGGTAGTCGAGCACCGCGTCGGTGTCGCGCTCCTGCAGCCAGGCATACGGGTCAGGGCCGTCGGCCTTGTGGGCAATCGGGGCGCTGGTGACGTTGGCGGATAAGGGCATGAAGGACTCTCGGACGTTGTACGAAAAATAGGGTTTCGCTGGCGCAATGCAACTCTTGATGCCTGTGCAGACCTTGTGGGAGTGAGCCTGTGTGGCGAGGGAGCTTGCTCCCGCTGGGTTGCGAAGCGACCCCAAAAGCTCTGCGACTGCTTCGCAGCCGAACGGGAGCAAGCTCCCTCGCCACAGTTCGCTCCCACATGGATTACGCCTGACGGGCGAAAAGTCGTTACTATAAGCGCCTCTTTGCCTGCCTTGCCATGGACACCATGACCGAGAACGACTATCTGATCGCCTGGGGCCTCTACGCCTTTGCCGCTTTAGGCTGCCTGTTGGTGTGGATGCGCATCACCCGCTGGATGTGGCGTTGGCTGCGTGAGCCATTGCGGCTGCTGGTTGCCGTGCTGCTGTTCAGCCCGACCATCATCGACCCGGTGAAGGAAAAAGTAGCCCCGGCCATCGCCATCACTGCGCTCGATCTTCTGTTCAAGGTGGGCAACAACGCCTGGCGGGCGGTATCCGACCTGTTCATGTACGGCATGATCGCCTTCGGCATTTACCTGGTGTTCGTGGCGATCCGGTTCCCTATTGAACGGGCTTCCAACGCTCGCAAGGAACAGGCCGCCGCCGCCAAGGCCGCGGCCCGGGCCGACGATCCTGACGACGATCATCCGTTCGGCGGTGCCGGCGATGATCGTTACGGTCGTCCGCCAGTGCCGAGCAACCCTCAGCGATTGCGGGTCGAACCGCGTTTGTAACCTTGCCCCTGCCTTCCATCGAGAGTCCGAGCATGTGTGAGTTATTGGGCATGAGCGCCAATGTGCCGACCGATATCGTGTTCAGCTTTACCGGGCTGATGCAGCGCGGCGGCCGCACCGGGCCGCACCGTGACGGTTGGGGCATTGCCTTCTACGAGGGGCGCGGCCTGCGGCTGTTTCAGGACCCGGCTGCCAGCAGCGAGTCGGAAGTGGCGAACCTGGTGCAGCGCTATCCGATCAAAAGCGAAGTGGTGATCGGGCACATTCGCCAGGCCAACGTGGGCAAGGTCTGCTTGTCCAACACGCACCCTTTCGTGCGTGAACTGTGGGGCCGCAACTGGTGTTTCGCCCACAACGGCCAGTTGGCGGATTTTCAGCCGATCAAAAGCTTTTACCGCCCCGTCGGTGACACCGACAGCGAAGCGGCATTCTGCGATTTGCTCAACCGCGTGCGCGCAGCGTTTCCGGAACCGGTCGAGATCGAAGCGCTGTTGCCGGATCTGGTTGCCGCCTGCGCCGAATACCGCAGCAAAGGCGTGTTCAACTGCCTGCTGAGCGACGGTGACTGGCTGTTCTGCTACTGCTCGACCAAATTGGCCCAGATCACCCGGCGCGCGCCATTCGGCCCGGCGCGGTTGAAGGATGTCGATGTGATCGTCGATTTCCAGGCCGAAACCACGCCCAACGATGTGGTCACGGTGATCGCCACCGAACCCCTGACCGAAAACGAAACCTGGACCCGCTACGAACCGGGCCAATGGAGCCTCTGGCGACGCGGCGAATGCGTCAGCCAGGGCAAGACCGAATAAGGATCTCACCCGATGTTGCTCAGTTATCTAAGGCTGGTGTTGTTTGCGGCGGGCCTGTTGATCGGTGTCCAGGTGCCGGGTTTTATCAGCGATTACGCGAAACGGGTCGAAGCGCATCTGATTGAGGCGCAGACCAGCCTGAGCGGTTTCCAGGGCACCGCCAATCAGTTCTTCAAGGGCGATATGCAGGCGCTGGTCGCCCATTACCGCGCCAGCGAAGACCCGATTTTCCGCAGCGACGCCGAGAGCCTGAGTACCTTGCTCACCCGTCAGCTGGCGCTCGATAAACAGTTCCAGGCCATGCAGGGCCCGTGGTACATCCGCGTCCTGCAGGTGGCGCTGGCGGCTGATCCGGATATTCGCAAGGAAACCTGGAATGGCTACAGCTACCAGATCCTGCTGACACCGGAAGCGATGATCTGGGGCATGAGCGGGGCGTTGCTGTTGTCGTTTGGCATTGAATGCCTGTTCCGTCTGATCGACTGGGTGGTGCTGGGCGGCAAACGCCTGCGCCAGAGCCGGCCGATCGAAGATCGGGATGTGCGCGGCCTGTAAGGGGGCCAATGCGCTCCCTGTGGCGAGGGAGCTTTTGTGGCGAGGGAGCTTGCTCCCGCTCGGCTGCGCAGCAGTCGTAAATCTGGAAAATGCGGTTTGCCTGGCGCACTGAGGGTGGCTGTTTCGGGGGTGCTGCGCAGCCCAGCGGGAGCAAGCTCCCTCGCCACAGGGTTTGGGTATCAGTTTAGACGGTTGGCTTGCTGAGGGAGATGTAGTCTTCACCCACCTTGCGCGCATACCCCTCCAGCACTTGCTGACACAGCGTCACAATCTCCTCGACCCACTCCACGCCAACCCGCCACGACACCACGACCTGCAAATTAGGCAGCTGTTGATCGATGGCCAGCAGGGTCAATTCCCCTCGCGCCAGCTCCTCGGCCACCAGGACCGGCGGCAACGCACCAATGCCGAATCCGTCGCGCAGCAACCGGGTAATCGCCGACACCGAGTTCACGCAGTTCAGCCGGGGCGTCATCACCCCGTTCGCCTGCATCAGACTCAGAATGTCCTGATGCGGATGTGAGTTTTTCGAGTAAGTAATGATCCGCTCGCGCGCCAGATCGGCAATGCCCGTGTACTCGCGGTTGTAGATCGAATTGCTGGCCACAATCCAACCCATCGGATGGCTCGCCAGTTCAAGGCTGCGCACGCTTTCCTGACGCACCAGATCGGTTTGCAGGATCAGATCGAGAAAGCCTTTTTGCAGCTGATCGCAGAGGTTGAGCGCCGTATCGGCCACCAACTCGATTTCCACCAGCGGATAGTGATCCATCATCTGTGCCACCAGTGGGCTCAGCCACGTGTGAATCACTGTGTCCATCACGCCGATCCGCACGCGCCCGACCTTGCTTGAGCGCGTCTCGATCGACTGCTTGAGGGCTTGCATGGTGTCCATCATCTGCTCGGCATACTCGAGCACTTTCAAGCCTTCGGGCGTCAGGCTCACGCCCCGCGAATCGCGCAAAAACAACTTCACTCCGAGCTCGCCTTCGAGCACCGCGATGCGGCTGGAAATCGACGCCTGGGTGGTGAAGAGCTTGTCTGCTGTCAGGCGAAAACTCTTGAGTCGAGCGACCCAGACAAAGGTCTCGAGAAACTTCAGGTTCATGGGGTCGGCTCGTGGCGGATAAAGTTTTCTTATGTCTAGGGCGGGGTTTTATTAGTTGGACGCAGCAGGGCCGGACAACCAAAAATCAGGCCATCCGGTTCCCACGATAGGCGTCGTCGGGGCTCAGAACAATACCAATAAAATTTGCACGGAGATTTGCCATGAGTGCGCCCGACACGCTCGACATCCCCAAAGCCACGCCTCGCCCGGGACCTTTCGACTGGTACCGCAACATCAATCAGCAGGAACGCCGCACCTTCTGGAGCTGCAAGATCGGCTATGGCCTGGACGGCATGGACACCCAGATGCTCAGCTTCGTGGTGCCGACCCTGATTGCCATGTGGGGCATCACCACCGGCGAGGCCGGGCTGATCCATACCAGCACGCTCATTGCGTCGGCCATCGGCGGATGGGTGGCGGGGATTCTGTCGGACCGCATCGGGCGTGTGCGCACCTTGCAACTGACGGTGCTGTGGTTTGCCTTCTTCACCTTCCTCTGCGGCTTCGCGCAAAACTACGAGCAACTGTTGATTAGCCGCACCCTGATGGGCTTCGGCTTTGGCGGTGAATGGACTGCCGGCGCGGTGCTGATGGGTGAGGTGATTCGCGCCAAGGACCGCGGCAAGGCAGTGGGCATGGTGCAATCGGGCTGGGCGCTGGGTTGGGGGCTGACGGCGATTCTCTATGCGCTGCTGTTCTCGGTCTTGCCGCCGGAAGATGCCTGGCGTGCGCTGTTCATCCTCGGCATCGTGCCGGCGATTTTCGTGATTTTCGTCCGTCGACTGGTCAAGGACCCGGAAATCTACCGCGAAGCCAAGGCCAAGCAGGAGCCAGGCAACGCCGCGAAGTTCTACGAGATCTTCGCCCCCGGCATCCTTTTCACCACGATTCGCGCTTCAGTGCTGACCACGGGCGCACTGGGTGGTTACTACGCGATCACGTCCTGGCTGCCGACGTTTCTGAAGAACGAGCGCGGTTTGAGCGTACTTGGCACGGGCGGGTATCTGGCGATGGTGATCGTCGGTTCCTACGTCGGTTACGTCATCAGCGCGTATTTGACGGACATCCTTGGCCGCAAAAAGAACTTCATTCTGTTCGCCGTGGGCTCGTTCACCATCGTGCTGCTTTACACCCAATTGCCGGTCAGTAACGGCGTGATGCTGTGGCTGGGCTTCCCGCTGGGCTTCTTCGCCTCGGGGATTTTCAGTGGCATGGGCGCGTTTTTGACCGAGTTGTTTCCGACACGGATTCGCGGTTCAGGGCAGGGCTTTTGCTACAACATCGGTCGGGCCTTGGCGGCGTTGTTCCCGTTGATGATCGGTTTGATGAGCCAGAAGGTGCCATTGAGCGTAGGCATCGGGGCGTTTGCGGCGGTGTCCTACGGCGTGGTGATCCTTGCGGCGTTGAGCCTGCCGGAAACCCGTGGCAAGCAACTTGAAGCCGAGTAGCTGATAATCTGCGGGCATCTGCCCGACAGCAAAAAAAGAAAATGCCTACAGGAGTGTTCACCGTGAGCCGCCTGCTATTGAATTGCGACATCGGCGAGAGTTTCGGCAACTGGACCATGGGTCTGGACGCCGAGATCATGCCCTTCATCGACTGCGCCAACATCGCCTGCGGCTTCCATGCCGGCGACCCGAGCATCATGCGCAAAACCGTCAGCCTGGCCCTGAGCAACGGCGTGCAGATCGGTGCCCATCCGGCCTATCAGGATCTGGTGGGTTTCGGCCGCCGTTCCATGGCCTACGCCACCCAGGAGCTTCAGGACATTTTGCATTATCAGATCGGCGCCCTCGACGGCATCTGCCGGGCCCAGGGCGGGCGTCTCAGTTACGTCAAACCCCATGGTGCGATGTACAACGACATGATGGCCAACCCGGCGCAATTGCGCGCGGTGCTGCAGGCCGTGGCGGCGTATGACCGGACCTTGCCGCTGATGCTGATGGCCACGCGCGACAACAGCGCCGCCCAGCAACTGGGTGATGAATACGGCGTGACCCTGTGGTTCGAAGCCTTCGCCGACCGCGCCTACGACAGCGCCGGCATGTTGGTTTCGCGGCAACTGCCGGGGGCGGTTCACCACGACCCCGAGAGCATTATCGAGCAAGCGCTGACCATCGCCCGTGGCGACACCCTCACCGCCAGCGACGGCAGCGCCTTGCACTTGCAAGCCAACACCCTTTGCGTCCACGGCGACAACGCCAGTTCGGTGGCGGCGGTGCGCCGGATTCGCGAAGCCCTTGATCAGCAGAGCGCACCATGAAACCGCGGGTTGAGGTGGTGGCGCTGGATTGCCTGATGGTGCGTCTGTTCGATGAAATTGCCGAAGCCAACATGCCGTGGATGCTGGCGGCCAGCGAAAATCTGCGCGCTGCGTTCGCCGGGCATCTGATCGATCTGGTGCCGTCTTACACGACGTTGATGGTGCATTACGACTTGACCGCGTTGAGTCCGGCTCAGGCCCGGGAATTGATCGCCGAAGCGCTGATTGACCTGTCACCAAACGCCCGCGCAGGCGGTAAATGCCATGTGTTGCCGGTCTGGTATGACTTAAGCGTCGGTCCGGAGTTGAGCGTGTTGTCGCAGCGCAGCGGGCTGTCGGTGGACGAGGTGATCCGCCGCCACAGCGAGCGCGAGTATCAGGTGTTCGCCTTGGGCTTTGCGCCGGGATTCGCCTTCATGGGGCTGGTGGAAGAAGTGCTCGCCGCGCCGCGCCTGAATACGCCGCGCAAAAAGGTTGCCGCCGGCAGTGTCGGTATCGCCGAGCGGCAAACTGCCGCCTACCCGGTGGTGTCCCCCGGTGGCTGGAACTTGATCGGCCGCACGCCGGCCAAGCTGTTCGACCGCGAGCGCGACGGCTACAGCTTGATGCAACCGGGTGACACCGTGCGTTTTGAAGCGGTTGGTCATGCAGAGTTCATCAACCTGGGCGGTGACGACACGCCATTGGAGGCCCAGGCATGAGCCGTCTACTGATTGAGGCAAGTACGCCGCTGTGCCTGTTGCAGGACGCGGGTCGTTTCGGTGTGCGGCACCTGGGCGTGACCCAGGGCGGCGGCCTGGATTGGCGCTCGATGTCGTGGGCCAACTGGCTGCTGGGCAATGGGCTGGATGCGCCGGTGATTGAAATCACCCTCGGCGGATTCAGCGTGGTGGCCGAGGACGATTGCGTGTTGGCGCTGGCCGGGGCGGACCTGGGCGCGCAAGTGGATGGCGAGGCATTGGCGCCGTGGCGCAGTTTCCGGCTGAACAAGGGCCAGCGATTGCAATTCACTCAGCCGCTGCTCGGGGCGCGAGCCTATTTGGCGGCACCGGGCGGGTTTGACGCGCCAAAGGTGCTGGGCAGCAGCGCGACGGTGGTTCGTGAAGAACTTGGCGGGCTGGATGGCATGGGCCGGCCCTTGGCCAAAGGGGCACCGTTGAGCTATCGCGGGAGTGCGCTGATATTGCTGCGGGAGTTGCCGGTAGAACACAGGCCGGACTTCAAAGTCGATTCGCCACTGGATCTGGTCCTCGGCGCGCAGATTGGCGAGTTCAGCGGGCAAAGTCTGTTCGACGCCTTCAACAGCGTCTGGACCCTCGACAGCCGTGCCGATCGCATGGGCATTCGCTTGCTGGGAACGGCGTTGCAGTACCAGGGCAAGCCGATGATTTCCGAAGGCATCCCCCTCGGTGCGGTCCAGGTCCCGCCGGACGGGCAGCCCATTGTGTTGCTCAATGATCGGCAGACCATTGGCGGTTATCCGCGATTGGGCGCGTTGACGCCGCTGGCGTTGGCGCGGCTGGCGCAGTGCTTGCCGGGGGCGAAAGTGCGGTTGCGGCCGGTGGTGCAGGAGGTGGCGCATCGCGAACAGGTTGAATATCTACAGCGATTTTAACTGTGGCGAGGGGGCTTGTCGGAATGCCGCATCGCCCCGTTCGGCTGCGCAGCAGTCGCAAAACCATTGCATGCGGTGTGTCTGATACATCGCGATTGCAGATTTTGGGGTCGCTTCGCAACCCAACGGGGGCAAGCCCCCTCGCCACAGGGAACGTGCAGTTATTTGGAAAGAAACCGCATCCCTTCCTCCAACCCCCGCAACGTCAGCGGGTACATCTGGTCGTCAATCAAGTCCCGCACAATATTGGTCGACGACGTATAGCCCCACGTATCTTTCGGATACGGGTTGATCCAGATGACCTTCTTGTACTTCTCCATGAACCGTTGCATCCACACATAACCGGCTTCTTCGTTCCAGTGCTCGACGCTTCCGCCGGCCTGGGTGATTTCATAAGGCGCCATCGCAGCATCGCCAATGAAGATCACTTTGTAGTCGGCACCGTACTTGTGCAGCAGGTCCTGGGTCGAAGTGCGCTCGGAGGTGCGGCGCATGTTGTTCTTCCACACCGATTCATAAATGAAGTTGTGGAAGTAGAAGTACTCCAGGTGCTTGAACTCGGTCTTGCAGGCCGAGAACAGTTCCTCGCAGATCTTCACATGCGCGTCCATCGAACCGCCGATGTCGAACAGCAGCAACAGCTTGACGGTGTTGCGCCGCTCCGGTCGCATCTGGATATTCAGCAGGCCGGCATCGCGCGCGGTGTGGTCGATGGTGCCATCGATGTCCAGCTCTTCCGCCGCACCTTGACGGGCGAATTTGCGCAAGCGACGCAGGGCGACCTTGATGTTGCGCGTGCCCAGTTCCACCGAATCGTCGAGGTTCTTGTACTCGCGCTGATCCCACACCTTGACCGCTTTGCCCTGGCGCTTGCCGGCATCGCCGACGCGGATGCCTTCCGGGTTGAAGCCGCCGGAGCCAAACGGGCTGGTGCCGCCGGTGCCGATCCACTTGTTGCCGCCGGCGTGACGTTCTTTCTGTTCTTCGAGGCGTTTCTTGAACTCCTCGATCAGCTTGTCCAGGCCGCCGAGGGACTGGATCGCGGCCCGTTCTTCTTCGGTCAGGGAGCGCTCGAATTCCTTGCGCAGCCAATCTTCAGGAATCAAGGCCTGAAGGTGATCGTCGAGTTTTTCCAGACCGTTGAAATAGGCACCGAACGCCCGGTCGAACTTGTCGAAATGCCGTTCGTCCTTCACCAGAATCGCCCGGGACAGGTAATAGAACTCGTCCATGTCGGCGAAGGTCACGCGCTGCTTCAGCGCATTGATCAGGTCCAGCAGCTCACGCACCGAGACCGGCACCTTGGCTGCGCGCATTTCATTGAACAGGTTGAGCAGCATGGCGATCAGCCTCTTAGCGGGTGCCGCGACGGCTCATGAACGCCAGGCGCTCAAGCAATTGAACATCCTGTTCGTTCTTCACCAGGGCGCCTGCCAATGGCGGAATCGCTTTGGTTGGATCGCGTTCGCGCAATACCGCTTCGCCGATATTGTCGGCCATCAGCAGTTTCAGCCAATCCACCAGTTCCGAGGTCGATGGCTTCTTCTTCAGGCCCGGGACCTTGCGCACGTCGAAGAACACGTCCAGCGCTTCGCTGACCAGGTCTTTCTTGATGTTCGGGTAGTGCACGTCGACGATCTTTTGCAGCGTCACGCGATCCGGGAACGCGATGTAGTGGAAGAAGCAGCGGCGCAGGAAGGCGTCCGGCAGCTCTTTCTCGTTGTTGGAGGTAATGATGATGATCGGGCGTTTCTTGGCCTTGATGGTTTCGTCGATCTCGTAAACGTAGAACTCCATCTTGTCGAGTTCTTGCAGCAGGTCGTTCGGAAACTCGATGTCGGCCTTGTCGATTTCGTCGATCAGCAGAATCACTCGCTCTTCGGACTCGAACGCTTCCCAGAGCTTGCCCTTTTTGAGGTAGTTGCGAACGTCATGGACTTTTTCTGTGCCTAGCTGCGAGTCACGCAGGCGGCTGACCGCGTCGTACTCGTACAGGCCCTGATGCGCCTTGGTGGTGGACTTGATGTGCCAGGTGATCAATTTGGCGCCGAAGGACTCGGCCAATTGCTCGGCGAGCATGGTTTTGCCAGTGCCCGGCTCGCCCTTGACCAGCAGTGGACGCTCCAGGGTAATGGCGGCGTTGACCGCCAGCTTCAGGTCATCGGTGGCGACGTAGGCCTGGGTGCCTTCGAACTTCATCTGCTAATCCTCGAACGGTAACGCCGACCTGAACGAGGCAGGGCGGGGCGCAATAATTGTAGACCTCGACTATAACGCGCAGGCCGGTCGACTGTGAACGCAGACGGCTTATTCAGTCCCTGAATGGGGCGTCACATCTTGACTCAGTCTCGGCGGCTGGCCAGTATTGAGCTATCGCCATTTTGGCGATAGCTTGCCCCGGCATGTCTACTCAATACCGGTTTCGCGATACGTACCGCATTCAGTTGCGCGAGAAAGATCATCCGCCGCCCCATGTCCACCTGACCGGTGGCGGGCTCGATGTGATGCTCAGCCTGGAGACCGTCGAGGTGATGGTGGGTAAGGCGCCGCCGCTGATTATCAAAGAAGCACTGGAGTGGGTCAGGGCCCATCAGATGCAATTGCTGGAGGACTGGAAACGATGTTACCCATGAAACGACCACGGCTGTCGGCTGTGCAGGCGTTGCCGGATTACCGCCTGGCGCTGACCTTTATCGACGGCCAGCAACTGACCCTCGATTTGAGTCGCGACCTGCACACCTATCCAGGATTGCAGCCGTTGCTGGAAGCTGGCGCATTCGAAACCGCAATGTCGGGTGATGATGGCTGGAGCGTCGAGTGGCCCGAGCAGGATATCCAGATCGGCGCCGACACTCTTTATCTGGATGCCCTCGCGCAAAATGCGACGGACGAAAATACCCGGATCTTTATCGATTGGCGCGCTCGCACCGGGCTACCGCTCAATCTGGCGGCTGAAGCATTGGGGGTGAGCGCCCGCAGCATCACGCGGTATAGCAGCGGACGGGAAGCAGTGCCGCGATCATTGGCATTGGCCTGTCTGGGCTGGGACTTCCTGCAGCAGCAATCGAACCCGGCACGGGCAGCCGAAGATACCGGTCGCTACACCGTGACGCGCAAACCTTAACCCGCCTCCGGCTTCGGCCGTTCATACCGGGCGTTAAACGCCTGGACAAAACCATTGCGCAAAATCTGCAAAAACGCCTGGAACGCGCTGATATCTTGTCGATGCACATTGCCGCTGAGCTCAACGCGAGTGGCAAACTGGTTCTTGCCCTGGTTTTTCAGCACGGTTTCGGAGCCGCCGACAATGGCCTCCCAGATGGAACGGAAAAGTCCTTTGTCCTTGTTTTCCACGTCCTGCTGCCAGTTGAACACGTCCACGTCTTTCAGCAGCGGTTTGATGTAGCCCGTCAGTTTGGCCTTTTTGGCCTGCGCTTCGATCACCACGTCGCCGTGACCGGCGTTGAAGTCGAATTTGCCATAGGCCGAGGCAAAGTCGTTCATTCGTTTGAGTTCGATGTCTTTGGCCCGAAGGCGGAATTCGAAGTCTTCAAAGTTGCTTAAAGGGTCGAAGGTGGCCGTGGTTTCCATAGGCGCGTGCCCCAGCAACAACGCCTTGCCTTCAAAACGGGCGTCACGCTTGCCTTCGGTATCGGCCACGTTGGTCAGGTTGTAAATGCTGGCGTTGACCTGGGTGGCGTTCATGTTGACGGGAGGCTTGGAATTGAAGTTTCGAAAGCTGATCTTGCCGTCGTAGATGCGTATTTCGTTAAAGGTGAACGGCGCCAGTTTGCTCAACTGTGCGCGCCAGTCGGTGCCTTGACCGGTCTGGGAGTTTTGTTTGTTGGCGCCGCCGTCGACGAAGTTCACCTCAGGGTTGAAGAACTGCACTTCGGCCACCACAGCGCGGTCGGACCAAAGTGAGTGCCAACTGACAGAAAGGTCGATCAGCGGCGCATTGACGAAAGGCACCGGGACCTTGCCGTCGATCTTGACGATTTTCAGTCCATTGATTTTATAGGCGCCGCGCCACAGGGCCAGGTCCACGTCGGTCACCTGGCCTCGGTAATCGCCCATGTCCGCGAGCTTGTCGTTCAGGTAATCGCGCACCAGGTAGGGCAGGGCGATATGCAGGGCAACCAGCAGCACAACGAGGCCGGCGAGGGTCCACAGGGGCCAACTGTATCGACGTTTCATGGCGGTAAATCTCTGGCGATATAAAGCCATTGACTGCGGTGTTTACCGGACGTTCGACCCGACTGGACGACCACTGGCAACAGGCATACCTTTGGGAGCTTATTCAACGCTGTACAAGGACCCAGCCATGAGCCGTATTTACGCTGACAACGCCCATTCCATCGGCAATACGCCGTTGGTGCAGATCAACCGTATTGCCCCGCGCGGTGTGACCATCCTGGCCAAGATCGAAGGGCGTAACCCGGGTTATTCGGTCAAGTGCCGGATCGGCGCGAGCATGATCTGGGACGCCGAAAGCTC
The DNA here is from genome assembly GCF_059695905.1 of Pseudomonas sp. LBUM1663. NCBI lineage: Bacteria > Pseudomonadati > Pseudomonadota > Gammaproteobacteria > Pseudomonadales > Pseudomonadaceae > Pseudomonas > Pseudomonas sp. LBUM1663. The sequence continues at coordinate 1,609,168 of NZ_CP166792.1, forward strand.
CGGCAAACTCAAGCCTGGCATGACCATCATCGAACCGACGTCGGGTAATACCGGCATTGGCCTGGCCTTTGTTGCCGCGGCCCGTGGTTACAAATTGATGCTGACCATGCCGGCCTCGATGAGCATCGAACGACGCAAGGTCCTCAAGGCGCTGGGCGCCGAACTGGTGCTGACCGAGCCAGCCAAGGGCATGAAAGGCGCGATCGAGAAGGCTACCGAAATCCTCGCCAGCGATCCGGCCAAATACTTCATGCCGTCGCAGTTCGACAACCCGGCCAACCCGGCCATTCACGAGAAAACCACCGGCCCGGAAATCTGGAACGATACCGACGGCGCGGTCGATGTGCTGGTGGCGGGCGTTGGAACCGGCGGAACCATTACCGGGGTTTCGCGGTATATCAAGAATACCCAGGGCAAACCGATTATCTCGGTAGCCGTGGAGCCGCTGGTGTCGCCGGTAATTTCCCAGGCGATGGCCGGTGAAGAGATCAAGCCGAGCCCGCACAAGATCCAGGGGATCGGTGCCGGTTTTGTCCCGAAGAATCTGGACTTGTCGATCGTCGATCGGGTTGAGTTGGTCAGTGACGACGAATCTAAGGCCATGGCCCTGCGCTTGATGCAGGAAGAAGGGATTTTGTGCGGTATTTCCTGTGGCGCCGCGATGGCGGTGGCGGTGCGTCTGGCCGAAACACCGGAAATGCAGGGCAAGACCATTGTGGTGATTCTGCCGGATTCCGGTGAGCGCTATCTGTCGAGCATGCTGTTCAGCGATCTGTTTACCGAGCAGGAGAATCAGCAGTAGGCGTTGCCTGCGATCGTTTGATCTTTTGGTGAGAGGGCTGATTCAGGTCAGCCCTCGTTCAGGAACCTTATGTTAATAAGTGCTTTGTTGCACAAGCCTTAATACTGAATGTCTAGTTTTGTGGGTTTTTCCCGAGGCCGGTAGTGTTTATCATGGCCGGCTGCCACGTCGGGTAAATGGCGTTGTGCATAGAGACTAATCTCAAGGAGCCGTAGATGACCTTTTCCTTTGCCGCGAAAGCGTCTGTGTTGCTGTTATTTCTTGGCAGCACCCTCTATGTGCATTTGCGCGGCAAGTCGCGATTGCCGGTTCTGCGTCAGTTCGTCAACCACTCAGCCTTGTTTGCACCTTACAACGCGTTGATGTACCTGTTCTCCAGTGTGCCGTCCAAACCCTATCTGGACCGCAGCAAATTCCCGGAGCTGGACGTGCTCAAGGACAACTGGGAAGTCATCCGCGACGAAGCCATGCACCTGTTCGACGAGGGTTACATCCGCGCCGCCGAAAAGAACAACGACGCCGGTTTTGGTTCGTTCTTCAAAAAAGGCTGGAAACGTTTCTACCTCAAGTGGTACGACAAACCCCTGCCATCCGCTGAAACCCTGTGCCCGAAAACCGTGGCGCTGGTCAGCAGCATTCCCAACGTAAAGGGTGCGATGTTCGCGTTGCTGCCGGGTGGCAGCCACCTCAACCCGCACCGCGATCCGTTTGCCGGTTCCCTGCGTTATCACCTGGGGCTGTCGACGCCGAACTCCGATGATTGCCGCATCTTCGTCGACGGCCAGGTTTACGCCTGGCGCGATGGCGAGGACGTGATGTTCGATGAGACCTACGTGCATTGGGTCAAAAACGAAACCGAGAAAACCCGCGTCATTCTGTTCTGCGACATCGAACGACCGTTGAGCAACCGCGTCATGACCCGTATCAACCGCTGGATCAGCGGCTTGCTCGGTCGCGCCACCGCACCTCAGAACCTTGATGATGAACGGGTCGGCGGAATTAACCAGGCGTATGCCTGGAGCAAGAACTCCAGCGACAAAGTCAGTGGTGTGGTCAAGCGCTGGAAGCGTCGTAATCCCAAGGCGTACCGCGTGCTGCGGCCGGTGCTGGCGGTGGTGGTGCTGACGTTGTTGGGGTATTGGTTGTTTGGCTGACTGGATTCAATAGAAAACCGCGCTTTTAGAGCGGTTTTTTTATGGGGAAAATTTAAATGGTACGCCCGCGACGAGGTGTCGTTAGTGGCCCTTTGTCCAAGTCATTGCAATCCATGTCCGCCGCTGGTTATAGTCGGCGCTCGGTGCTTCTCATACCCACTGTCCACCCCATCAAAAAAGATCAGCCCATGCCCGCTTCCCTCATCAACGCGGTAGTCGATTCAGCGGTCAACGCTGGCGTCGTGCCGTGCGGGAATCAGCAGCCTGCGCAGATCAGTCATTACCCCCCACCTGTCAGTAGCACGCCGGTGTACGCAGTCGTATCACCGCCGGGCGTTGGCGTTTCGGGCTGATCAGCTTTTTTCTGCTGTTCCCATGCCCGTCTAAAAAGTTTTCGCCTGAAAAACTACTGAATTTCAGCTTCGGCTGACTTGGCTTTTTTGCCTGACTACAGGTGGTATTCATGTTTGTCCTGTCGAAAAAATCCGTGCTCGCGGCGGCGTCCACGAGCCTGTTCGTTCTGCTGTGGAGCAGCGGTGCGATCTTCTCCAAATGGGGCCTGGCCCATGCATCGCCCTTTGCCTTTTTGCTGATTCGCTTTGCCATCGCCTTGTGCGGATTGATAGTGCTGGTGCCGTTGCTCAAGCTGAAATTGCCCAAGGGCGGCAAGCCGATGTTGTATGCGATGGCCACGGGCGTGGTGTTGCTGGGGGCTTATCAGATTTTTTATCTGCTGGCTCTGGACCTCAAAGTCACCCCGGGCGTGATGGCAACGATCATGGGCGTGCAGCCGATTCTCACGGTGGTGATCATGGAGCGTCAGCGCTCGGCCAGCCGGATGTTCGGCCTGGCGCTGGGCCTGGCCGGGCTGATCATGGTGGTTTACCAGGGCATTGGTCTGGCCGGCATGTCATTGGCCGGGATGCTTTTCGGTTTGCTGGCGTTGGCGAGCATGACGTTCGGCTCGATCATGCAGAAGCGCATCACTGACAATCCCCTCGGCACGCTGCCGGTGCAATACCTGGCCGGGCTGTTGCTCTGCGGGATCTTTGTGCCGTTCCAGCCGTTTCATTTCGAACACAGCAGCGGGTTCATCGTGCCGGTGTTGTGGATGGGGTTGGTGGTGTCGGTGTTGGCAACGTTGCTGCTGTACCGCTTGATCGCCCGGGGCAATCTGGTGAATGTCACCAGTCTGTTTTACCTGGTGCCGGCCGTGACAGCGGTGATGGACTACCTGATTTTTGGTAATCGGCTGGCGGCATTGAGCATGCTTGGGATGGTGCTGATTATTGTCGGATTGGTGTTCGTATTCCGTAAGTCTCGCTGATTGTGGCGAGGGGGTTTTGTGGGGGAGGGAATTAGTGGTCCTACAACGGATGAGGGCGATGATGCAGTAACGCTCAACTTTCCAAGACGTTTCCTACGACGTACCCTGTTGCCGCGTTTCGGTACCGACCGCTATAGTTCGGGCTCGCGGAAAACACCGCGAACGACCTTGGCCGGTCGGTCATCCAAAAACGCATCAGCGTCATTGTTCAGGGCCTCTTGCCTGGACATCGTGTTATGGCAGCTGTGCGCGGGACACCTTCGGGTGTGCCGGATTGATGGGTGCCGGTCGGCCAACCCGTACACAGCTGCCACCTTTTTCGCTTGGCCGCGAGCGGTGGTAGCTCTATTTGGAGTTGTACCCATGTTCGACCAAGTCATGCCTCGTTACCTCCCCATCGACACCTACGACGCCGACAACCCGGTGCTGTATATCAACACCCACAGAGAGCTCAGCGAGATGGCCGCCTGCGCCATGCACCGGTTCACCGTGGTCCGCGATCTGACCGACACCCTGTCCAGCCTCAACCTCACAGGTATTTCCGACTGCGATCTGACCCGCATCACCCGGGCGGTGTATCTGCTGACGCGCGAAGGCTGCGCCATGCTGGATGTGATCCAGGCGCGGGCGTTGCAGCGGGAGGAGGGGTTCAAGGCTGCGGTTTAGCGGCGTCGCGGCTGACGCCTTCGCGAGCAAGCTCGCTCCCGCAGGGTATCCGCCAGGCTCAAGGTCCATGGGGCTTTGAGCTTACTGCTCCCCAAGTTTCGGCGTCTTCACCGCCACCGACTTCAACACCAGCCACAACGCCGCCGCAATCAACACCCCGCCGTAGATATGCGCCATCGACAACGGCTCATCCAGTAACAGCGCCCCCCACAACACCCCGAACGGCGGGATCAGGAAGGTCGTGGTCATCGACCTCACCGGCCCGATCGAGCTGAGCAAGCGGAAGTAAATAATGTACGCCAGCGCGGTACACATCAGCCCCAACCCAAGCAACGACAACCAGACATTCCAGCCGCCCCAGCTTGCCGGTGGCTGGCTGATCACGCTGTAGCCGAACAACGGCAATAGGAACAGCGTCGCCCCGAGCATGCTGCCCAGCGCCGAAAGACGACTGTCGAGACCGCCCGCGTGGTCAAGCCAGCGGCGGGCCAGGAACCCGGCAAAGCCATAACAGGTGGTTGCGAGCAGGCAGGCGGCGGCGCCCATCAGCAATTCCATGTCGAACGCCACCGGCCCGGCACGCGTCAGGACGCCCACGCCAAACAGCCCTAGGAACACCCCGCCAAGCTTGGCGGCGGTGAGTTTTTCATGGAAGAACAGGCCGCCGATCAACACCCCCATCAGCGGCGTGGTGGCGTTGAAAATCGCCGAGTAACCGGCCGGCAGCACCTGGGCCGCCACGGAATAGAGGGTCGCCGGAATCCCGGAGTTGATCACCCCGAGCAGCATCACCGTCTTGAGCTTGCCTTTGAAGTCCCAGCTGATGCGCATCAGGCCGAGGATCACCAGCAAGCCGACGGCGGCAATCGACACGCGGAAGAAGGCCGTGGGGACTGTGCCAATCACGGGGGCGATGATGCGCATGAACAGAAAACTCGCGCCCCAGATTGCTGCCAGCGACAGCAAACGGAAAATATCGACAGGGCTCACGGTGCACTCCTTCCTTGATGGGGACGAGAGTGTTGCCGAGCGCCTTATCCATGGCAACCGAAAAACGAGCATTTAACTCGAGCCGAAAATTACGCTTCTCCTGCACCCGGTTCACTGGCTAAGCTCAGGGCTCACGAATTCCCGCAGAGGTCTCACCATGCCGCAGCAATGGCCAGCCGCCGACATCGCCCGAATGATCCTCGATGGCTTTGACGATTACCGCGAGCATTTTCGCCAGATCACCGACGGCGCCCGGGCCCGCTTCGAGCAGGCCAAGTGGCAGGAGGCGCAGGTCGCCTCGGCTGCGCGGATCAATCTGTACGAAGAAAAAGTCAGCGAAACGGTGGAACGGCTGCGCATCGCGTTTGACAGCGACACGCTGGACGTCAGCTGCTGGCCGCTGGTCAAAAGCGCTTACATCACCCTGATCGACCTGCGTTTCGACGATGAACTGTCCGAGACCTGGTACAACTCGATTTTCTGCGGGCTGTTCAGCCATGACCTGATCAGCGACGGCTGCATGTTCATTCACACCACCCGGCCCAGCCTGCGCCGGGCCCGGGCCGCACAAACCCGGACTTACAAGCCCCAGGGCCAGTTGTCCGGCATGCTTGCGAGCATTTTTGCCGATTACAGCTTCAGCGAGGATTACGCCGACCTGGCCGGCGACCTGCGTCGCCTCGAAGCGCAACTGCGCGAGAACCTGCCGGATTGGGTGTGCAAGGACCCGGAGCTGAGCGTCGAACTGTTTTCCTCGGTGCTCTACCGCAACAAAGGCGCGTACCTGGTGGGGCGCATCTACACCCGTGACGAACAATGGCCGCTGGTGATTCCGCTGCTGCACCGTGAAGGGCGCGGGATCCAGATCGATGCGCTGATTACCGACGAAGCGGACGTGTCGATCATTTTCTCGTTCACCCGTTCGTATTTCATGGTGGATGTGCCGGTGCCGGCCGAGTTCATCGGCTTCCTCAAGCGCATCCTGCCGGGCAAGCACGTCGCCGAGTTGTACACCTCGATCGGCTTCTACAAGCACGGCAAGTCCGAGTTCTACCGGGCGCTGATCAATCACCTGGCCAACACCGACGACCAATTCATCATGGCCCCCGGCGTGCGCGGCATGGTGATGAGCGTGTTTACCCTGCCGGGCTTCAACACCGTGTTCAAAATCATCAAGGACCGTTTCTCGCCGTCGAAAAACGTCGACCGCGCCACGGTGATCGAAAAATACCGGTTGGTGAAAAGCGTCGACCGCGTCGGGCGCATGGCCGATACCCAGGAATTCGCCGATTTTCGCTTCCCGTTGAGCAAGTTCGAACCGGCATGCCTGGAGGAGCTGCTTGAGGTGGCCGCGTCCACGGTGTCGGTGGAAGGCGACACCGTGCTGATTCGCCACTGCTGGACCGAGCGGCGAATGACGCCGCTGAACCTGTACCTGGAAAACGCCAACGAGGCGCAGGTCCACGAGGCGCTTGAGGATTACGGCCTGGCGATCAAGCAACTGGCGGCGGCGAACATCTTTCCCGGCGACATGCTGTTGAAGAACTTCGGCGTCACCCGGCACGGGCGGGTGGTGTTTTATGACTATGACGAGATCTGCTTCCTGACCGAAGCCAACTTCCGCCACATCCCGCAACCGCGTACACCGGAAGACGAAATGGCGTCCGAGCCGTGGTATTCGATCGGGCCGCTGGATGTGTTTCCCGAGGAATTTCCGCCGTTTTTGTTTGCTGATTCCGGGCAAAGGAAGCTGTTTGACCAGTTGCATGGCGAGTTGTACAACGCCGATTACTGGAAAAGCCTCCAGGAAGCCATTCGCGCCGGCAAAATCATCGATGTGTTCCCGTATCGCCGCAAAGGCCTGGATAACGAATAACCCACTGAGTGAACACCCCTGTGGCGAGGGGCTTTTGTGGTGAGGGGATTTATCCCCGTTCGGCTGCGAAGCAGTCGCAAGACCATTCGATGTGACCTGTCTGAAAATTCACGTTGCCTGTTTTTGGGACCGCTTCGCGGTCCAACGGGGATAAATCCCCTCGCCACAAAAGCCCTTCACATTCGTGCTCTGTGCCACAAATCTGCGACAATCGCCCCCCTGCGCCACTAGCCGACTTATTGCGTACCTGATGACTGACGAATCGCCTTCCATCGACAAACTGCTGAAAAACCTCGATCACGCCATGCTCGCCGACCGCCACCGGCTGCGGCGGCAGTTGCTTGAGCTGCGCAAAAAACCTGACGAGGCCAAACTGGCCCAGTGGGTGACGCGTATGCAGGCGTCTTGTGACCAGGTGCTGGCGCGGCGTGCCAGCCTGCCGGTGATTCGTTACGACGACAGTTTGCCGATCGCCGCCAAGCGCGACGAAATCAAGGAAGCGCTGCTCAAGCATCAGGTGCTGATCATCGCCGGCGAGACCGGTTCGGGTAAAACCACCCAGTTGCCGAAGATCTGCCTGGAAATCGGGCGCGGGCAGCATGGCTTGATCGGCCACACTCAGCCGCGTCGAATCGCTGCGCGCAGCGTGGCCAGCCGGGTTGCTGAAGAACTGGCGACGCCGTTGGGCGCGCTGGTTGGCTATCAGGTGCGGTTCGAGGATCAGAGCGATTCCAACACCCTGATCAAACTGATGACCGACGGCATCCTGCTGGCGGAAACCCAGAACGACCGCTACCTCGAACGCTACGACACGATCATCGTCGACGAAGCCCACGAACGCAGCCTCAACATCGACTTCCTGCTCGGCTACCTGAAAACCCTGCTGCCGCGCCGTCCAGACCTGAAAGTCATCATCACCTCGGCGACCATCGACCTGGAGCGCTTTTCCAAGCACTTCGATGACGCGCCAATCGTCGAAGTCTCCGGCCGCACCTTCCCGGTAGAGACCTGGTATCGCCCGCTGACTTTGGAGCAGGACGAGGAGGGCAACCGTGTCGAGGACGACTTGACCGTGGATCAGGCGATCCTTGCCACCCTCGACGAAATCGCCGCGTTCGAACGCAGCGAGCGCAAGAGCCCCGGTGACGTGCTGGTGTTCCTGCCCGGCGAGCGCGAGATTCGCGACGCCGCCGACATGCTGCGCAAGGCCCAGCTCAAGCACACCGAGATTCTGCCGCTGTACGCACGACTGTCACCGGCCGAACAGCAGCGGATTTTTCAGTCGCACCCTGGCCGTCGGGTGGTCCTGGCGACCAACGTCGCGGAAACCTCGTTGACGGTGCCGGGCATTCGTTACGTGATCGACAGCGGCACCGCGCGCATCAGCCGTTACAGCTACCGCGCCAAGGTCCAGCGCCTGCCCATCGAAGCCATTTCCCAGGCCAGCGCCAACCAGCGTAAAGGCCGGTGCGGACGGGTCGAACCGGGTATTTGCATTCGCCTGTACGGTGAAGAGGATTTCATCGGTCGCCCGGAGTTTACCGATCCGGAAATCCTGCGCACCAACCTCGCGGCGGTGATTTTGCAGATGCTGCATCTGCGCCTTGGCGAGATCACCGATTTTCCGTTTATCGAGCCTCCGGATGGCAAAGCCATCAGCGACGGTTTCAACCTGCTGCAAGAACTCTCGGCGGTCGACCGCAACAGCCAGCTGACCCCGCTCGGTCGCCAGTTGGCGCGCCTGCCGGTGGACCCGCGCATGGGCCGCATGCTGCTGGAAGCGGCGAAACTCGGCAGCTTGCAGGAAGTGCTGATCGTCGCCAGCGCCATGTCGATCCAGGATCCGCGCGAGCGTCCGCCGGAGCGCCAGCAAGCGGCGGATCAGGCCCACGCGCAATGGAAGGACGTGGACTCGGATTTCGCCGGGCTGGTCAATCTGTGGCGCGGTTTTGAAGAACAGCGCCAAGCGCTGACGGCGAGCCCGCTGCGCAATTGGTGCCGCAAGAATTTCCTGAACTACCTGCGGCTGCGCGAATGGCGCGACTCGCACCGTCAGTTGAGCCTGATCTGCCGCGACATGCAGCTGAGCCTGAATAAAGAGCCGGCGGATTACCCGAAACTGCACAAAGCCGTGCTCTCGGGCCTGCTCAGTCAGATCGGCCAGAAAGCCGATGAAGGGGATTACCTCGGTGCCCGTCAGCGGCGTTTCTGGATTCACCCGTCATCGGGCCTCGGTAAAAAGCGTCCGCAATGGCTGATGGCCGCCGAACTGGTGGAAACCACCAAGCTCTATGCGCGGATGGTCGCCAAGATCGACTCGGACTGGATCGAGCCGCTGGCCGGTCACCTGATCAAGAAAAACCACTTCGAACCGCACTGGGAGAAAAAGCGCGGCCAGGTCGTGGCCTTCGAGCAGATCACACTGTTCGGGCTGATCGTGGTCGGTCGCCGGCCGGTGCATTACGCGCCGATCGACCCGGTGGTGTCCCGTGAGTTTTTCATTCGCGAAGGCCTGGTACGAGGCGAGATTCAATCCAAAGCCAAGTGCTTGACGGCCAATGCGCAATTGCTGGAACAGCTCGACGAGCTGGAAGCCAAGGCTCGCCGTCGCGACATTCTCGCTGACGAAGAAACCCTGTTCGCTTTCTACGATGCGCGATTGCCAGCAGAGATTCACCAGACCGCGACTTTCGACAGTTGGTACAAGGTCAATAGCCAGAAAGACCCACAGTTGCTGATCATGCGTGAAGAAGACGTGCTGGCCCGTGAGGCCAGCGAAGTCACCGCACTGCATTACCCGGACACCTTGCACATCGGCGATCTGGAACTGGCCCTGAGTTACCACTTCGAGCCGAATCACCCACGTGACGGCGTGACCCTGCGCGTGCCGGCACCGCTGTTGCCGATGCTGCCGCCGGAACGTCTGGAATGGCTGGTGCCGGGCGTGATTGAGGCCAAGTGCATCGCGCTGGTGCGCAACCTGCCCAAGGCCCTGCGCAAGAATTTTGTGCCGGTGCCGGACTTCGTCAAAGCCGCGTTGCAGCGCATGACCTTCGCCGAGGGCTCGTTGCCGCAGGCGTTGGGCCGCGAACTGCTGCGCATGACAGGCGCGCGGGTCAGCGATGAGGCGTGGGCGGAGGCCGCGCAACAGGTCGATAGCCATTTGCGGATGAACCTGGAAATCGTCGATGGCCAGGGCAAGTTCCTCGGCGAAGGGCGAGATCTGGCCGAGTTGACGGCACGCTTTGCCGAAGCCAGCCAAGCCGCGTTGGCCGTGCCGCAAACCGCGAAAAACCAGCAACCGGTGGAGCCGAAAGTGTTTGCCGCCGTCGCCGAGAAAACCCAGCAGAAGATCGCCGGGTTGTCGATGACGGTGTATCCGGCGCTGGTGGAAGAGAGCGGCACGGTCAAGGAAGGGCGCTTTTCAACCCCGGCCGAAGCCGAGTTCCAGCATCGCCGCGCCTTGCAACGATTGCTGATGCAGCAATTGGCCGAGCCGGCGAAGTTCCTGCGCGGCAAGCTGCCGGGGCTGACCGAGCTGGGGCTGATGTACCGTGAACTGGGGCGCATTGATGCGCTGGTGGAAGACATTCTGCTGGCCAGCCTCGACAGCTGCATTCTCGAGGGCGAAGACCCGTTGCCACGGGATGGCGCCGGGTTGGCCTCGTTGGCCGAGCGCAAACGCGGTGGTTGGACCGAGCACGCCGAGCGCCTGGCCAGATTGACGCTGGAGATCCTCAAGCACTGGCACGGCCTGCAAAAACGCTTCAAGGGCAAGATTGATCTGGCGCAAGCCGTGGCCTTGAACGACATCAAGCAGCAACTCAGTCATCTGGTGTATCCGGGGTTTGTCCGGGAAACGCCGATGCAGTGGCTCAAGGAGTTGCCGCGTTACCTGAAGGCCGTCGAGCAACGCTTCGAGAAGATTGGCGCACAGGTGCAGAGGGATCGGGTCTGGAGTGGCGAACTGTCCGGTCTCTGGACCCAATACCAGACCCGCGCCAACAAACACGCCCAGGAAGGCAAGCGCGATCCGCAACTGGAGCTCTATCGCTGGTGGCTGGAGGAATACCGGGTTTCGCTGTTCGCCCAGCAACTGGGGACCAAGGTGCCGATCTCCGACAAGCGCCTGAACAAGCAATGGACCCTGGTTGAACCCTGAGCTTGAGGCTTGTGCAATACCTGTGGGAGCGAGCTTTTGTGGTGAGGGGATTTATCCCCGTTCGGCTGCGAAGCAGTCGTAAAACCAGCAGACTCGGTGTACCTGATATACCGAAGTTGCAGGTTTTGGGGTGGCTTCGCCACTCAACGGGGATAAATCCCCTCGCCACATAGGTTCACTCAGGTCCGCCGTTGCGCTTGCAAATGGCGCCAAACCCCAATGTTTATGGCAAACTTCGCGCCTATAAACGCCGGCCCCGCGGTTTTGAGCCTCTGAAGGTTCGGGCGGATCGGAATAAAGCGATGCCAGGTGTGCTTCCCGTGACGGAAACAGACCCTTTGTGTGTTGGTACGTCGGTGCCAACGCTTTCTGCCTGAACAGATTAGAGAAACGACCATGCATAACGTCGTCATCAGCGGCACCGGCCTGTATACCCCGGCCAACAGCATCTCCAATGAAGAGCTGGTGCAGTCTTTCAACGCTTACGTCGCGCAATTCAACGCCGACAACGCTGACGCCATCGCCCGTGGTGAAGTCGAAGCGTTGACCGAATCCAGCGCTGCGTTTATCGAAAAAGCTTCCGGTATCAAAAGCCGCTTTGTCATGGACAAGGACGGCATCCTCGACCCGCAACGCATGGCGCCGCGTCTGCCTGAGCGTTCCAACGACGAATGGTCGGTGCTTTGCCAGATGGCCATCGGCGCAGCCGAACAGGCCTTGCAGCGTGCCGGCAAAACCGCCGCCGACATCGACGGCGTTATTGTGGCGTGCTCCAACCTGCAACGCGCCTACCCGGCCATTGCCATCGAAGTCCAGGAAGCGCTGGGCATCCAGGGCTTCGGTTTCGACATGAACGTGGCCTGCTCCTCGGCGACCTTCGGCATCCAGGCCGCCACCAACAGCGTGCAACTGGGCCAGGCCCGGGCGATCCTGATGGTCAACCCGGAAGTCTGCACCGGTCACCTGAACTTCCGCGACCGTGACAGCCACTTCATCTTTGGCGACGCGGCGACGGCGGTAATCATCGAGCGTGCCGACCTGGCGACGTCCAAGCATCAGTTCGACGTGGTCAGCACCAAACTGCTGACCAAGTTCTCCAACAACATCCGCAACAACTTCGGCTTCCTCAACCGCGCGGCGGAAGAGGGCATCGGTGCCAAGGACAAACTGTTCGTACAGGAAGGCCGCAAGGTGTTCCGCGACGTCTGCCCGATGGTCGCCGAGCTGATCGCTACGCACTTGGAAGAGAACAAGCTCAACGTCGGTGACGTGAAGCGCTTCTGGTTGCACCAGGCCAACCTCAGCATGAACCACCTGATCGTCAAGAAACTGCTGGGCCGCGAAGCCACCGAAGAAGAAGCCCCCGTGATTCTCGACACCTACGCCAACACCAGTTCCGCCGGGTCGGTGATTTCGTTTCACAAACATCAGGACGATCTGGCCGCCGGCTCCCTGGCCGTGCTCAGCTCGTTCGGCGCGGGTTACTCGATTGGCAGCGTGATTTTGCGCAAGCGTTGAGAGCAACGGCTGTCGTTCTTTCTTCTGATTTGCGGTGGCTTTTCCTACAGCCGAAACAGTCGGGACGCTGTAACTTTCGGAAATGACAGCAGGACGTTGCCGACGGCGACGCCCTGCTGACTCATTTTTCGAGATCAGGACAAGGGGTTTGTGAATGGCGGCTGACGACGCGCAACTGCTGCAACGATTGCTGGCAGGCGAACAACAAGCCTTCAAAGAGTTGGTCAGCACTTACCAGAGCCCGATGCGTGCAGTGGCTTATGCGATCGTCGGCAGCCGGCATGCTGACGAGGTGGTGCAGGACGCGTGGCTTTCTGTCGTGCGCAATCTGAGCAAGTTCGAGGCGCGTTCGAGCCTCAAGACCTGGTTGCTGACCATCACCGCCAATGCGGCGAAGGGCCGTTACAAGCAGAACCGTCGCGAGGTGCTGCTTGATGACCTTCCATCGCCCCATGGCACCGTTGATGACGATCGTTTTTCAGCTGCAGACGGCCACTGGCTGGTGGCACCGTTCGCCTGGCATCAGGACACCCCGGAAGCGTTGCTCACCCAAAACGAGCTGCGCGAATGCCTTGAGCACACCTTGCTGAGCTTGCCGGAATTGCAACGCAGTGTTCTGTTACTTCGCGAACGTCAGGGCCTGGAGCTGGAGGAGATCTGTAATCTTCTGGAAATCTCGCTCTCCAATGTTCGCGTGCTGCTGCATCGGGCACGTTTGAAGGTCTTTGCGACCGTAGAACACTTTGAGGAAACCGGTGAATGCTGACCTGTAAGGAGCAAGTGGCACGTTCCAGTGATTATCTCGATGGCCAGTTGAGCTTTCGGGAGAAATTGCTGGTGCGGCATCATTTAATGTTCTGCCCCAATTGCCGGCGGTTCATTCGTCAGATGCGTTTGATGCAGGCGACGCTGCGTGCGATGCCGGAAGAAGCGGTGCCGGATGTGGACAAGATCGCCGAGCGTCTGGCCGCTGAACGTCTCAAGGATGTTCCCTGACCGGTAAAAGCCGGGAAGAGAAGCAGACTGGCGTGGATGAATCGAACGGATGATGGGGATCGATTCACCCACGCCAGGCTGAAAGCGCCTCGGGCATTCCATGGCCCGAGGCGTGTTGCGCGGTGTTTAGAACTTGGCTTCGGCATCCAGTTGCAGGGTGTTGATGTCCGAGTCCTTGAGCGTGGCGTTGGTGTAGTCCGAGTTAGCCATGAAGTACGTCGCGCCGAGGTTGAAGTTCTTGTCCAACTCGTAGCTCACTTTCAACTTGCTGCCGCGCGAACCGGTGAAACCGTTGGCGAAGTCGGAGTCGGTGAAGGCACCGACCACGGCGTTACGCTGTACGTCGCGATAGTTGTAGTCCACGGCGAAGCCATAAATCTTGGTCTTGATACCGGCTAGCCAAGCAGAGTCCTGATCGTTGCTGGCATCTTTGTTGTTGACGTACTGACCGTACAGCGAGAGCGGCAGTGGCAGGCCGCCGATGTCGAGCTGACCGAAGCCTTCGTACAGCTTGAACTGTTCGTTCGGGCTGTTGCCGTTGATAGCCAGTTGCCCTGGGATAACGCCAGCGACCGGGGTGATGTCATCGTCGTTGTCGTAGCCGTAGACGCTGCCGCCCAAGGTGAATTTCAGGTTGTCGGTGAGGGCGAAGCGCGCACCCAACTGGCCGGCGTACAGGCGCAGGTCGTGTTTGAACTGCACACCGTCGCCGTCGACGTTGTCCTTGAGGGTGTAGTGGCCGGCGCTACCGAACAGCTCGGTGCTGGCGCCCAGTGGGTATTTGTAAGACAGGGACAGACCTTCCGGGCTGATGTCGCTATCCCAGATGACGTCGCCCATGCTCACCCATTGCTGTGGCATCTTGCCGCCCACGACGTGCAGGTTTTTGGCGAAGTCGGGGTGGTAGTCGACGTAACCCTGGTCCAGCCAGATCTGCTTCTTGTCGAAGTAGTTGTCCAGGCTCTGGTTGGTGGAGCGTGGGTCGTCGTTGTTGCCGGTGGCGATACGGATACCGGTGTCCACTTGCGGGTTGATTTCGGTGTAGGCACCCAGGCGGGCACGGATGCGCTGGCGATCCTGGTCTTTGTTGTTCGAAACGCCATCGTTGTGGACGGTTTCCTGACGGAAACGCACGTCGCCCTTGAATTGGGTCTTGGCGGCCCAGGCCAGTTTCTGGTCGAAGGTGCTCAGTTCATTGGTTTTCTTCGCGGTGGCCGCGATCTGCTCGTTGGTCTCTTGCTGAGCCTGACGGGCGATTTGCTGGTCTTTCTGATCCCTGGCCAGCTCGGCTTGCAGTTCGCTGTATTGCGCGTTGGTAATCGAGCCGTTTGCCTTAAGCATGTCGAGCAGTTTGGCGTCGACTGCGGCACTGGCCGGAACGCTCATGGCCAGCAGCAGACCGCCACACAGGGCCGCCGCAGTTTTCGTGGAAGCAAGACGCATATCAATCTCCGAAGATGTAAGGGGATGACTGAGCCATCCGGGACACAACCGACCGTTGATGGACGGAAACAGTGGCCGGGTAGAACCCGACGCTCTAAAAACTGGCGCCAGTATCGCGATGGTTTATTACAGAGCAGTGGCAAAGTGATGGCGTATCGATGACGATACAGAGTCGGTCTGAACTTTTGATCCAGAGCCCTGTCGGCGCTTTTGACGGATGTTTAATGGCGGGCGATAGGCGATACTCGCCGGGCTGTTACGCGAAGAAGTAGAGAGGGTGTCAATGCCGCTGCAACGTCTGGAAAGCCTGTCCGATATTGGTCCGCGCACGTGGGATGCTCTGGTGCCGGATAATCAGCCGTTTCTGCGCCATGCCTTTCTCAGTGCACTGGAAGACAGCGGCAGCCTCGGGCCCCATTCCGGCTGGCAGCCCGAGCATCTGTTGCACCTCGAAGAAGGGCGTCTGATCGCCGCGTTGCCCAGTTACCGCAAGTGGCATTCCTACGGCGAGTACGTGTTCGATCACGCCTGGGCCGATGCCTGCGAGCGTGCCGGTATCGACTATTACCCCAAGCTGTTGACTGCGGTGCCGTTCAGCCCGGTCAGCGGGCCGCGGTTGCTGGCGCGGAGTGTCGAGGACGGTTTCGAGCTACTGAAGAGCCTGCCGGGTTACCTTGAGATCGAAGAACTCTCCAGCGCCCACATCAACTTCACCGACCCTTTCACCGACGCAGCATTGGCCGAACAACCCGGCTGGTTGCAGCGGATCGGCTGTCAGTACCACTGGCAGAATCGTGGCTATCGGGATTTTCAGGACTTCCTCGACGTTCTCAGTTCGCGCAAACGCAAGCAGATGCGCAAAGAGCGCGAGCAAGTGGCGGGGCAGGGGATTGAGTTCGAATGGCTGGAAGGCAAGCAACTGGATCAAGCGCAGTGGGATTTTGTCTATGCCTGCTATGCCAATACCTACGCCGTGCGTCGGCAAAGGCCCTATCTGACGCGGGAATTTTTCAGTCTACTGGCTGAGCGCATGCCCGAAGCCATTCGCGTGGTGCTGGCCAAGCAAGGTTCACGACCCGTCGCCATGGCCTTCAGCCTGGTGGGCGGCGACAGTTTTTATGGGCGTTACTGGGGCTGCCTGGCGGAGTTCGACCGTTTGCACTTCGAGACCTGTTTCTACCAGGGCATGGACTACGCGATTGCCAACGGCTTCCAGCGTTTTGATGCCGGCGCCCAGGGCGAACACAAGTTGATTCGCGGCTTTGAACCGGTGATCACCCATTCCTGGCATTACTTGCGTCATCCTGGACTGAAAGCCGCGGTCAAAGACTTCCTGCACCAGGAGCGTCTTGGGGTGTTGGCCTATGCCGAGGAAGCGAGGACCGCGTTGCCTTATCGGCAAGCATGATCCTCGCCTGTGGCCTCAAGTGCCTTCCTTGCCGAGCCAGCGATAGGTCACGCCACCGATCACCGCGCCCAGCAGCGGTGCCACCCAGAACATCCACAATTGCGCGATGGCCCAGCCGCCGACCATCAACGCCGGACCGGTGCTACGGGCCGGGTTGACCGAAGTATTGGTGACGGGAATCGAGATCAAGTGAATCAGCGTCAACGCCAGCCCGATGGCAATCGGTGCAAGCCCGGCGGGCGCACGTTTGTCGGTGGCGCCGAGGATGATCAGTACGAACATCGCGGTCATCACCAGTTCACAGACAAAGCTTGCGGCCATTGAGTACTTGCCCGGGGAGTGTTCGCCGTAGCCGTTGGAAGCCAGGCCGGCGGAGAGATCGAAGCCTTCCTTGCCGCTGGCGATGTAGTAGATCAGCGCGGCGGCGATAATGGCACCAATCACCTGGGCGATGATGTACGCGGGCAACTCCCGCGCCGGAAACCGACCGCCGACGAACAGGCCGACGGAGACGGCTGGGTTGAGGTGACAACCGGAGATATGGCCAATGGCGAATGCCATGGTCAACACGGTGAGACCAAACGCGATGGCCACACCCAGCACCCCGATCCCGAGGGGCGAAGACGCAGCGAGCACCGCACTGCCGCAACCGCCCAAGACCAGCCAGAACGTACCTAACAACTCAGTGACTGAACGTTTGAACAGCGACATGAGAGTGTCCTTGATAGGCGACCTATCGAGACTGTATCGCGTGATGCATCCTGCAGGTTTACGACAGGCTCATTTCCAGAACCTTGGCTGAGTACAGCAGGGTTTCTGCGGATTTCCAGCGGCCATGAAAAAACCGCCAGGGCCTGTGGTTAGCAGGCTGTGGCGGTTTTTTTGGTGGAATTAGAGGGCTCTTGTGGCGAGGGAGCTTGCTCCCGCTGGACAGCGAAGCTGTCCCCATGGCAAAAACTCCGTTGTGTCAGAAAAACCAGGCTGCTTGAAATTACGACTGCTGCGCAGCCGAGCGGGAGCAAGCTCCCTCGCCACAAAAGCTCACTCCCACAGGTTCAGTGGCGATCTCACGATATCAATCGATACCGACAAACCCGCCCGTCTGGTGCTGCCACAGCCGCGCATACAATCCACCATGCGCCAGCAGCTCGGCGTGGGTGCCGGTTTCGGCGATCTTGCCTTTTTCCAGCACCACCAACCGGTCCATCCTGGCGATGGTCGATAGCCGGTGGGCGATGGCGATTACGGTTTTGCCCTGCATCAGGGTTTCCAGACTTTCCTGGATCGCCGCTTCGACTTCCGAATCCAGTGCCGAGGTCGCCTCGTCCATGATCAGGATCGGTGCGTCCTTGAGCAGCACACGAGCAATCGCAATCCGCTGACGCTGCCCGCCGGAAAGTTTCACCCCGCGTTCCCCCACATGCGCATCGAAACCGGTACGGCCTTCGGCGTCCGACAGCAAAGGAATGAATTCATCGGCGCGCGCCTTGTGCACCGCTTCCCACAGCTCGGCGTCGGTGGCATCGGGTCTGCCGTAAAGCAGGTTGTCGCGAATCGAACGGTGCAGCAACGAGGTGTCCTGAGTGATCATGCCGATGCGCTCGCGCAGGCTTTCCTGACCGACTTCGGCGATGTTCTGGCCGTCGATGAGGATTCGCCCGCCCTGCACGTCATAGAGGCGCAGCAGCAGGTTGACCAGGGTCGATTTGCCGGCGCCGGACGGTCCGATCAAGCCGATTTTCTCACCGGGCTTGATCGTCAGGTTGAGGTCGCCAATGATCCCGCTCTTCTTGCCGTAGTGGAAATCCACGTGTTCGAAGCGCACTTCGCCACGGGGCACGGTCAGCGGTTTGGCCTGATCGCGGTCGGTGATGCTGACCGGTTGGGCGATGGTCCGCAAACCGTCCTGGACCATGCCGATGTTTTCGAAGATGCCAGTGACCACCCACATGATCCAGCCGGACATGTTGACGATGCGGATCACCAGGCCTGTCGCCAGGGCAATCGCGCCCACCGAGATCAGCGACTGCGTCCACAGCCACAGGGCCAGGCCGGTGGTGGTGACGATCAGCAGGCCGTTCATGCTGGTGATGGCCACGTCCATGCTGGTGACCACGCGCCCGGCCAGTTGCGCTTTTTCGGTTTGCTCCTTGATGGCTTCCTTGGCGTATTGCTGTTCATGGTTGGTGTGGGCGAACAGCTTCAAGGTGGTGATGTTGGTGTAGCCGTCGACGATCCGTCCCATGAGTTTGGAGCGCGCATCGGAGGATTGCACCGAGCGGTCCTTGACCCGAGGCACGAAGTAATAAAGTGCGCCGATGAACCCGGCGATCCAGGTCGTCAGCGGGATCATCAGGCGCCAGTCGGCTTCGGCAAACAGCACCAGCGCGCTGATGGCGTAGATCAGCACATGCCACAGGGCATCCACCGCTTGCACGGCGGAATCGCGCAGGGCGTTGCCGGTCTGCATGATGCGCTGGGCGATGCGCCCGGCGAAGTCGTTCTGGAAGAAATTCAGGCTC
Organism: Pseudomonas sp. LBUM1663; assembly: GCF_059695905.1. Taxonomy (NCBI): domain Bacteria; kingdom Pseudomonadati; phylum Pseudomonadota; class Gammaproteobacteria; order Pseudomonadales; family Pseudomonadaceae; genus Pseudomonas; species Pseudomonas sp. LBUM1663. The sequence goes on from NZ_CP166792.1 coordinate 1,628,032, forward strand.
TGTTTGAGCACGTAGCGGTGGTTCTGCCAGAGAATCAGGCTGGTCATGCCGGGGTTCAGCGTCTGATGCACCAACAGGTCGTGCAGACCGAAGAAAATGGGTCGCAGAACCAGGGTCACCACCACCATCCAGGTCAGCTCAAGTGCGTGCTCCTGGAAGAAATCCGGGTTCGGCGTGCCTTGGGCCAGGTCGATGATGCGGCTCAGGTAGTTGAACAGCGCGACTTCGATCAAGGAGGCGAACAGGCCGACAATCAGCAGGGCGGCGAAACTCGGCCAGACCTGCTTCAAATAATAGGTATAGAAGGGGAGAACCCGATCTGGCGGAGCCGCCGTCGGAGCGTCGCGGAATATGTCGATCAGTTTCTCAAAACGGCGATAAAGCATCAGTTCTCCGCCCGCGCACGGGCTCTCCTTTAAACGCTATGAGCGGCGCCGGATAGCGGCCGCCGCTCAAGCACTCCTGTGCAGATTAGTCGATGACTTTGGCTGACTTGATGAACACAGGGTCGGCCGGCACGTCTTTCATGCCGCTTTTGGTGGTGGTCTGGGAGTTGACGATGACATCGACCACATCCATGCCTTTGACGACTTTACCGAACACGGCATAACCATCACCGCTGTCGAGGAAATCGTTGTCCTTGACGTTGATGAAGAACTGGCTGGTGGCCGAATCCGGGTTCGAGGTGCGGGCCATGGACAGCGTGCCACGCACGTTATGCAGACCGTTTTTGGACTCGTTCTTGATCGGTGCCTTGGTTTCTTTTTGCTGCATCTGTTGCGTGAAGCCACCGCCCTGGACCATGAAGCCAGGAATCACACGGTGGAAAATCGTGTTGTTGTAGAAGCCGCTGTTGACGTACTCAAGGAAGTTCTTGGTACTGATCGGTGCCTTGACCGGGTCCAGTTCGATTTCGATCTGGCCGTTGGTGGTTTCCAGCAATACGTGCGGCGCCTTGGCGGCGGGCGTTGCGGCCATCAGGTTGGCGGCAAACAGAACGGAGCCGGCGACGAGGGCGATTTTTTTCAGCATGGGTCAGTGATCCTGAGTGAGGGGGTGTCGACTGCGGTGAGAAACTCGAGCAGGGTTTGGTTGAAGCGTTCGGGTTGATCCAGCGGGGTGGCGTGGCGCGAATCGGCGATCACCACCAGCCGCGCATCGGGCAGCAGTTTTACGTAGGTTTCCTTCAGCGAGACCGGCGTGTAATCGCGGTCGGCGCTGACGATCAGGGTTGGACAGGCGACTTTGGAAAGTCGTTCCTGAACACCCCAGCCAACAATGGCATCGAAGCTGGCGAGATAAGCATGTTTGTCGTTTTTTGCCCAGCGCTCAGCCATTTTCTGGCGCAAATCAGCTTGTTCGGGTTTGGGGAACAGCTTGGCGCCCAAGGCCTTGCCGATGGTGCCCAGACTGAGGACACGCATCAGGCTCCAACGCTTGAACCACTGCCAGTAATCGTCGCGGCTGCGCAGTTTGACCTCAGGCGCGCTGTTGACGATGCACAGGCTTTTGAGCATGTGCGGCTGATCCACGGCCAGTTGAAAACCGATCATGCCGCCCATGGACAAGCCCACGTAATGGGTGGGGCCGAGGTTCAGGTGTTCCATCAGGGCGACCAGGTCGGCGCTGAACCCGGCAATGCTGTACCGCTCGCGGGGTTTATCGGAGCGACCGTGACCGCGCACATCCGGCACGATTACCCGGTATCGGGTCGACAGCGCCGGGATCTGCTTTTCCCAGTCCAGGGTGCTGGAACCCAGCCCGTGGACCAGCAGCAACGGCGTGCCGTGGCCATATTCCTCATAGTGCAGGTTGCAACCTTCATGTTCGAAATAGGCCATGTAGATACTCCTTGTCAGGCTTGTTCAGGGGCGGCGAACGGCGCATCCAGCGGCGCGGTGTCGAAGGTACGCAGCAGTTCGATCAGGATTTGCGTCGCCGGGCCCAAGGGTTTGTCCTTGTTCGAATACAGATAAAAGCTCGGGTTGCGGCTGCCGCCCTGGTCCAACGGTAGCAGCTTGAGCGTGCCTTCCTTGAGTTCGCGTTCGATCATGTGCCGGGGCAGCCAGGCGAAACCCAGGCCACTGCTGACAAACGTCGCCGCGGTGGCCAGGCTGCCGACGGTCCAGCGCTGTTCGGCACCGAGCCAGCCGACGTCTCGTGGTTGCTGGCGACCGGAGTCGCGGATGACCACTTGCAGCTGGCTTTCAAGGTCCTGGAAATTCAGTTCGCGGTTGAGGCGATGCAAGGCATGTTCGGGGTGGGCGACCGCGACAAACTCGACGTCGCTCAATTCCGCACCCAGGTAGCCCGGAATGCTGAAACCACTGATGGCCAGGTCGGCCACGCCTTCGAGTAACACCTCCTCGACGCCCGACAACACTTCTTCGCGCAGGCGCACCCTGCAACCACGGCTCTGCGGCATGAACGCGGTCAACGCGCGGACGAGGCGGGCGCTCGGGTAAGCCGCATCGACCACCAGCCGCACTTCCGCTTCCCAGCCTTGCTCCATGTGATGGGCCAGGTCTTCCAGCTGGCTGGCCTGTTTCACCAGTTGCCGCGAGCGACGCAACAACACGCCGCCGGCTTCGGTCAGCACCGCTTTGCGGCCGTCGATGCGCAACAGCGGCACGCCGAGTTGGTCCTGCATACGCGCCACGGTGTAGCTCACGGACGATTGCGAGCGGTGCAGCGCTTCGGCGGCCTGGGCGAAACCGCCGTGGTCGACCACGGCTTGCAAGGTTCGCCATTGATCAAGGGTCACGCGGGGCGCTTTCATGAATAGCTCCTCTTGTCCTAAGCTGGCAGTCCTTATTGGAGACTGCTGAATGAAAAAATTCTGTTGTTTGGTGCTGGCGCTGCTGCCGCTGACTGCGTTTGCTTATCCGATTGACGTGGAGAAAAACCTCAACGGCATGAAGATCGACTACAACGCCTACGACACGGATAACGACATCGCGTCCATTCAAGTCAACAACTACGGCGACACCGATGCGATCTGCAAGGTGGTTTTCAACAATGGTCCGGAAGCGCCGCGCACCCGCTCTATCGAAGTGGCCGCCGGCAAACACAAAAATGCCACCGCCAAGTTCACCCGCTCCATTATCAAGATGCGAATCAACCTGACCTGCACCCCCAAATGACATAACACCCTGTAGGAGCGAGGCTTGCCCGCGAAGGCGGTGTGCCAGTCGACATAGATGTTGAATGACACGGCCCCTTCCCGGGCAACCCTCGCTCCTACAGGTGCAGGGCATGCTCAGCTTATAAACGAATTTATTGATGGGTTATAGCAGTTATTTGCGCTTTTTCATCGATATGACTCTGTTTAACCTTCACTCCATCGCCTTACAGCATTCTCAGATGGAGCCTACATCCCATGTCACGCGTTCTGATCATCGAAAGCAGCGCCCGTCAGCAAGACTCGGTTTCCCGCCAGTTGACCCAGACGTTCATCAGCCAATGGAAAGCCGCTCACCCGAACGACCAGATCACCGTGCGTGACCTCGCCGTCAACCCGGTGCCGCACCTGGACATCAATCTGCTGGGCGGCTGGATGAAACCCGCCGAACAGCGCAGCGACATCGAACAGGTCTCCCTGGAACGCTCCAACCAGTTGACCGACGAATTACTGGCCGCTGACGTGCTGGTCATGGCCGCGCCGATGTACAACTTTGCCATCCCCAGCACCCTCAAAGCCTGGCTCGACCATGTGCTGCGTGCCGGCGTGACCTTCAAGTACACCGAGACCGGCCCGCAAGGTTTGCTCAGCGGCAAGCGTGCCTATGTGCTGACCGCTCGCGGCGGGATCTACGCCGGTAGCACCGCCGATCACCAGGAACCGTACCTGCGTCAGGTGATGGGTTTCATCGGGATTCACGACGTGACCTTCATTCACGCCGAAGGCATGAACCTGGGCGGTGACTTCCAGGAGAAAGGCCTGAACCAGGCCAACGCCAAGCTTTCCCAGGTGGCTTGAGGCTTTAATCGCCAGATAATCCCTTGATGTTCTAGTGGCCTGGCGCAACCCCTTCAAGGCTTTACGCGCATCGAACCTCCCTTTGCACTTGTTGCTCCTGAGTGCTGTTGCCCGATTGAACGCTTTAGCGAGATCGGGCTTTTTTTTGCCTGGGATTTGATGGATCGCACACAGCTCCCTGTGGGAGCGAGCCTTTGTGGCGAGGGGATTTATCCCCGTTCGGCTGCGAAGCAGTCGTAAACCATCGTTTGTGGTGTACCTGACACACCGCGGATTCCGATTTTGGGGCCGCTTCGCAGCCCAGCGGGGATAAATCCCCTCGCCACAATGGATCTCTCCGCAGGGGATTTGTGTGTGGCCGGCTGTCGCGGTGAAGGGAAAAACCCGCTATCGTCGCCGCCATTCGAATCGAGGCGAGCATGGGCTATCTACTTTTTGTCACGCTGATCCAGGCGTTTTCCTTCAGTCTGATCGGCGAGTACCTGGCCGGTCATGTCGACAGTTACTTTGCGGTGCTGGTGCGGGTTTTGTTGGCCGGGCTGGTGTTTATCCCGTTGACGCGCTGGCGTTCAGTCGAGCCGGCGTTCATGCGCGGCATGCTGTTGATCGGCGCGTTGCAGTTCGGCGTGACCTACGTCTGCCTGTACCTGAGCTTCCGGGTGCTGACGGTGCCGGAAGTGCTGCTGTTCACCATCCTCACACCGCTGCACGTGACCCTGATCGAAGATGCCCTGAACCGGCGCTTCAATCCGTGGGCGCTGGTGGCGGCACTGGTGGCGGTGCTCGGCGCGGCGGTGATTCGTTACGACCGGATCAACCCGGATTTCTTCATGGGCTTCCTGCTGCTACAGCTGGCCAACTTCACCTACGCCGCCGGGCAGGTGCTTTATAAGCACCTGGTGGCGCGTCATCCGAGCGATTTGCCGCATTACCGGCGCTTTGGCTACTTCTACCTGGGCGCGCTGGCGGTGGCGTTACCGGCATTCCTGATGTTCGGCAAACAGAATTTCCTGCCTGAGGCGCCGCTGCAATGGGGCGTGCTGATATTCCTCGGCCTGGTCTCGACCGCGTTGGGTTTGTACTGGTGGAACAAGGGCGCCTGCCTGGTGAATGGCGGGACGCTCGCGGTGATGAACAACCTGCATGTGCCGGTGGGGTTGCTGATCAATCTGCTGATCTGGAATCAGCATGAAGAGCTGGGGCGCTTGTTCTTTGGCGGGTCGGTGATTTTGATGGCGGTGTGGATCAGTCGGTTGGGTATACGTAAACCGGCAATCGCACACTGAACCCTGTGGGAGCGGGCTTGCTCGCGATGGCGGTGGTTCAGACAAATCATTGTTGACTGACACGCCGCCATCGCGAGCAGGCTCGCTCCCACATTTGATTTGTGGTGCTACATGATGTGTTTTTCGGGCTCGGGAATGTGGCTCGCGCCTAACATGGCCGGGAGCAACCCGGCCCTTAAATCCCCGCCACTCGGCTGCTGATACAGACTCAACCCGAACTCTGGCAGCACCGCCAGCAGGTAATCGAAAATATCCCCCTGAATCCGCTCGTAATCCGCCCACGCCGTGGTGCGGGTGAAGCAGTAGATTTCCAGCGGAATGCCCTGTGCGGTGGTTTGCATCTGGCGGACCATGCAGGTCATGTTCGGCTGGACCTCCGGGTGACTCTTCAGATACGCCAGCGCATAGGCGCGGAACGTCCCGATGTTGGTCATCCGCCGCCGGTTGGCCGACATCGCCGCGACGTTGCCCTGAGCTTCGTTCCAGGCTTTGAGTTCGGCCTGTTTGCGGCTGATGTAGTCGGTCAGCAGATGCACCTGGCTCAGCTTCAGCTCTTCGTCATCACGGATGAATCTCACGCCGCTGGCATCGATGAACAGGCTGCGCTTGATCCGTCGTCCGCCGGACTGCTGCATGCCGCGCCAGTTCTTGAACGACTCGGACATCAGGCGCCAGGTCGGGATCGAAACGATGGTCTTGTCGAAGTTCTGCACCTTCACCGTATGCAGGGTGATATCCACCACGTCACCGTCGGCACCGACTTGTGGCATCTCGATCCAGTCGCCGACCCGCAGCATGTCGTTGCTGGTCAGTTGCACGCTGGCGACGAACGACAGCAGCGTGTCCTTGTAGACCAACAGAATCACCGCCGACATGGCGCCCAGGCCCGACAGCAGCAACAGCGGCGAACGGTCGATCAGCGTGGCGACGATGATGATCGCGCCAAACACGTACAGGACCATTTTCGTCAGTTGCACGTAGCCTTTGATCGAGCGGGTGCGGGCATGTTCGGTGCGGGCGTAGATGTCCAGCAGGGCACTGAGCAGGGCGCTGACCGACAGCACCAGAAATAGAATGGTGAACGCCAGTGCGACGTTGCCGAGGAAAATCCGGCTGGTTTTGCTCAGCTCCGGCACCAGGTACAGGCCGAACTGGATCACCAGCGACGGCGTCATTTGCGCCAGGCGATGAAAGACCTTGTTATGCCGAAAGTCGTTGACCCAGTGCAGGGCCGGTTGGCGGCCAAGCATTTTGGTCGCGTGAATAATGAGGTAGCGCGCCACTCGTCCGAGGACCAGTGCCACCACCAGCAGCAGGATCAGCGCCAGGCTGGAATGCAGGAGCGGGTGCTGATCGAGGGCACCCCAGAGGTCTTGGACGTTAAGCCAGAGCTGTTTGATATCCATGGGCGAAAACGGTTCTTCTGTAGGACGCGACGGGGCGATTAGAGCATTTAAGACGCTTTGCATGACGTTTGGAGACAAATCAGGCAACAAAAATGCCACTGTTTACCGCCGTTTGCATAAAGAAACTCGGCCTCGGCGCTCGAAACCGTTACCCTATGCAGCTGTTTTTTTGTATTTCTTCGAGGTAGCACCCGTGTTTTCCCAATTCGCCCTGCACGAACGCCTGCTCAAAGCCGTGGCCGAGCTTAAATTTGTCGAGCCAACGCCTGTGCAAGCAGCGGCTATTCCGCTGGCGCTCCAAGGGCGTGACCTGCGGGTGACAGCGCAAACCGGTAGCGGCAAGACCGCTGCATTCGTTTTGCCAATCCTCAACCGTCTGATCGGCCCGGCGAAAGTCCGCGTCAGCATCAAGACCCTGATCCTGCTGCCGACCCGCGAGCTGGCCCAGCAGACCATCAAGGAAGTCGAGCGTTTCGCTCAGTTCACGTTCATCAAGTCCGGTTTGATCACTGGCGGTGAAGACTTCAAGGTCCAGGCCGCCATGCTGCGCAAGGTGCCGGACATCCTGATCGGTACGCCGGGCCGGATGATCGAGCAGCTGAACGCCGGCAACCTCGACCTGAAAGAAGTTGAAGTGCTGGTCCTCGACGAAGCCGACCGCATGCTCGACATGGGCTTTGCCGAAGACGTCCAGCGTCTGGTGGAAGAATGCACCAACCGTCAGCAGACCATGCTGTTCTCGGCCACCACCGGTGGTTCGGGCTTGCGCGAGATGGTCGCCAAGGTCCTGAACAACCCGGAACACTTGCAGCTGAACAACGTCAGCGATCTGAACGCGACCACCCGTCAGCAGATCATCACCGCTGACCACAACCAGCACAAAGAACAGATCGTGAACTGGCTGCTGGCCAACGAGACCTATCAGAAGGCCATCGTGTTCACAAACACCCGGGCCATGGCTGACCGTATCTACGGCCGTCTGGTGGCGCAGGAATACAAAGCGTTCGTCCTGCACGGTGACAAAGACCAGAAAGACCGCAAGCTGGCCATCGACCGCCTGAAGCAGGGCGGCGTTAAGATCCTGGTAGCCACCGACGTCGCCGCTCGCGGCCTCGACGTGGAAGGCCTGGACCTGGTGATCAACTTCGACATGCCGCGCAGCGGCGACGAATACGTTCACCGCATCGGTCGCACCGGCCGCGCCGGCAACGATGGCCTGGCCATCTCGCTGATCTGCCACGGCGACTGGAACCTGATGTCGAGCGTCGAGCGCTACCTCAAGCAGAGCTTCGAGCGCCGCACCATCAAGGAAGTCAAAGGCACCTACGGCGGACCGAAAAAGGTCAAGGCCTCGGGCAAAGCCGTTGGCGTGAAGAAGAAAAAGGTCGACGCCAAGGGCGACAAGAAGAAAACCGGCGCCAAGGCACCGACCAAACGCAAAATCGCCAACCGCCCGAAGACCGACGCTTTGTCGCTGGTCAGCAAGGACGGCATGGCACCGCTCAAGCGCCGCAAGCCGGAAGCGCCGGCGGCTGAATAAAGCGCTGTCAGGTCAGTTAGGTTAGGTACGTCGAACACAACACCTTGTGGCGAGGGAGCTTGCTCCCGCTGGGGCGCGAAGCGGCCCTGAAAGAAGGGACTGCTGCGCAGTCCAGCGGGAGCAAGCTCCCTCGCCACAGGATCCGTGTTGCTCCTCACTGACTGGTATTAGCCGTAGCGATCCAATAAAAAACCCGGACAAGTGTCCGGGTTTTTTTACGTCCAGCGTTTGTCAGCTCCCCAACAGCCCACTGGCATCCGCATCAAAGCGTTGCTTGGCCTGATCCGCCACCGGTTTGAGCAAAGCAAGCAGCGCAGCCTCGCTGTACAGCCGAGTGACCGCCAATTCCCTGGGCGTCGGCTCAATCGGGATCAGCACATCGCTATCGCCGGCATGCAGCCAGATCGCCACCAAGTGCAGCGCCGAAACAAACAGCACCCGCAGCTCAACGGTTTTGCCCTGCAGTTGCGGCGACTGTTCCGCCAGTTTCAACGCACCGACGGTCGCGGCCGCCATGGCCCCGTGGTTCAGCGAGGCGAACTCGACATGGCCGCGGACGTCGGCCAATTGCGCATCAGCAATCGTCACGCCGTCAGAAAACACCAGGTAATGCCAATCGCCAACCTTGGCGTCTTTCAGGCCTTTACCCTGGCTCACGTCCTCCAGGCTGAGCGAGTAACCACGGTAGGCCTCACTGAGGCTGATCTTGCTGGCCGTGGCGTTGGCAAATTGGCGATTGATGCCGAAGCCTTGGGATTGCAGGGCGGCTTGCAGCGCCGGACGCAAGGTCTGTACGCCGTTGGAAGGCGCCTTTGGATAAGTCAGTTGCATGATGTCGCCCTCCTAGTTTTTTACGGTGAAGTAAGTGTTGGTCCAGTTGCCGCCGCCGTTGTAAGAGCCGGGGAACGAGTTCAACGCTCGGGTCGAGTAGCCGTAGATCGAATCTGCGACCAGCACGTAGTTGCCGTTGGTGCCATAGATCGTCAGGAAGTGCGCACCGCCACCGTACCAGGCACAGCGCAAACCGATCGGTCGGCCCATGTTGATCTGGTTCTGGATGGCCGACATCTGCAGCGAGCCCTGGTTCATCCCATTGAAACTGCGGGTGATCCTCAGGGCTGTATCCAGATAACCGTACACGTTGCATGGCCCCGGTTGATTACAGCAGTTGCGGTCCAGCGCGGTGGTGGCCACGCCGCATTGAGTCCAGGACCCGGTGCCGTAATAGTTGCCGACCGAGGCGGAAACGGCTGCCCAACACCAGTTGGTCTGGGTTTGCTTCTGCATCGTGAAGTTGAGGCTGGCAGCGGCCAGTGCATTTAGGGGGGCAGCCGATTCGACATCGGACAGTTGCGGGTTGAGCAGATGACCGGTCAGGCACCTTGGCAGGGTTTCGCCGGTGAATGAAGTTGCTTCAGTGGTTAACATTTTCAATCCTCCATGAGTGAAAACTAGCGTCCAGCTAGTGGGTCTGTAGCGGTGTGGCTGAGCGATCGGCGTGTGCGGTTTGCCATGTTGGATGGCCGGCTCCGATTCGGGCTCGAAGTAACCTTAGGCATGGATATGCGTTTGTGCAAATAATTAAATGCGCTAGTGCAAATTCCAGAACGAAAGAATGGCGCCTGTGACAGCGCCGGAGGAACCGTCGTTGTTTGCGTAGGAGCGATCCGAAGGCCTTGGTTTCAGCTCTCAGCCTTTTTATCCGCCGTCTGCAGCTCTTTCAACCGCTGATCAATCAGCTGGCACTTGTCGGGCAAATCCGCGCTGGCGGTACCCAGATCCATCTTCTGCAACTCATCGTTAATCTCTTTGGCCTTCTTCGGATTCTGTTCCGTGAGCCTGGTCACTTCCTTGGCCAGTTGTTCGCGCTTGGCGGTGGCTTCTTCGGGGGTGCAGGCCCAGGCGGGGAGTGCACAGGCGAGGGTGGTGGCGAGGGTGAGTTTCAGCAGGGTTTTCATATCAGGCCTCGAGTTCCGTGTTGGGCGGTTAAACGGTTGAGGCTGCGGGCTGCTGAAAGTTCACCTGTCTGTAGGGCGCATCGTTCTTCGGAAATAACCCGTCAGCTGTGGATGTTTTTCTTGGTCTTATGAGGACGCGTCCTGCATCCCTGTCGGAAGCGGCTGATTTAGCCATGACCGTTCGTCGCCTAACCTGCTCGAATGGATCCATTATTTGACGCCAGAATGATGGCTCTCTAACATCGCGCACACTATTGTGCTATCAGTCTCCATTTCGAGGGATCGAACACGTACCCAGCCGCCCTCGCGGCGAGGTTGTGCCTGGCTTTGCTGTGCCTTTCTCCGCTGAATCTTGCTCATGCCGCCCCGACTCCAGGGGAAACCGACCTCATCCGTGAACGCCAGGATCGCCTGCTCGAAGAGCAACGTCGGCGTCTCGAAGAGCTCAAGGAGTTACCCGGCAAGGCAGTCAAACCCGCCGCACCGACAGCGCCCGCTGATACCCGTTGCTTCCCGATCAAGGACATCGAGCTCAAAGGCGCCGACAGTCTTTCCGAGCGCGAGAAAAATCGCCTGCTCAAGCCTTACATCGGCCAGTGCCTGGGCGTAACCCAGCTCAATGAACTGTTGAAAGTCATCACCGACCACTACATCGAAAAAGGCCTGGTCACCAGCCGTGCCTACTTGCCGCAGCAGGATTTGTCCGGCGGGCATTTGAAGGTGCTGGTGGTCGAGGGCAAGCTCGAAGGGTTGAAGGGCGCGGAGGGCAGCAAGCTGTCGGACCGCGAGTTGGGCATGGCTTTTCCCGGCAAGACCGGTGAGCTGGTCAACTTGCGGGAAATCGAGCAACTGGTCGATCAGCTCAACCGTTTGCCATCGAATCAGGCACAGATGGAATTGGCACCGGGCAAGAACGTCGGCGGCAGCGAAGTGCTGGTCAAGAACACGCCGCAAAAGCCCTGGCGTGCCGGGTTGTCCCGTAGCAATGACGGCCAGCGCAGCACCGGCGAGCAGCAGTGGGGCACGACGTTTGATTGGGACAGCCCGCTGGGCCTGGCGGATCAGTTGAATCTACGCGGCGGCCACGATGCGATGACCGATCACCAGCACACCTCCAACAATGCGCTGCTCAATTACAACCTGCCGTGGGGCTGGTGGAACTTCAATTACACCTACAGCCAGAGTGAGTACCGCTCGCAGGCGCAAGCCAACGGCTTCAACTTCAAGCAGACCGGTGACAGCGAAAATCATCAACTGCGTGCCGAGCGGGTGATCCATCGCGACGCCGTGAGCAAGACTTCCCTCAGCACCGGCCTGTCGTACCTGCGCACTAACAACTTCATCGAAGACAGCAAGCTCAAGCTGAGCAGCAACCGCATCAGCGAAGCGCAGTTCGGCATCAACCACGGTCGGCGCGTCGGCAGTGCTTTCGTCAACCTTGACCTCGGCATGCAGCAAGGGATCGGCGCGTTCGATGCCCAGGGCAACGGTCACCCGGGTCCCGGTGAACCGGATGCGCGCTACCGCAAATACACCGCCACCGCGAGCTATCTGCAACCGTTCAAGGTGTGGGGCGAGTCGTTCAGTTTCAGCAGCCTGATGACCGGCCAGCGCAGTGAAGACGTGCTGTTCAGCCCGCAGCGCACCAGCCTCGGCGGGCAGTCGTCGATTCGCGGTTACAAGGATCAATCCTTGTCCGGTGACAGCGGTGGTTACTGGCGCAACGACCTGCGCTGGAGCCGTCCGGTAACGCTGGAATGGCTGCGCCCGGTGTTCGCCGAGTATGGCACCAGTCTCGGTTACGACCAGGGCGTGATCCGTGGCGATCGCTACAACGGCGACCAGCACGGCCGTATGGTCAACAAGCGTTATTCACAGCCAAAGGTCAGCAGCTTTTTCGACCGGAAATGTTTGCGGACACGGCTGATCCCAAGTTTTATCAGCAGTTTGTTCAAAGCGGTGTCAGTCGTGAGCTGAGTGCCGGTTTGCTCAAAGAAATGAAGGATTCAGGCATTGAGATAAAAAATGATGCCGTAGATCTAGCAAAGCTAGCCACAGAACACCCTAGCGTCGTGCTGGAGGGCTTGTGGCAAGGCGTGACGGGTCTCCCACAAAGTGTGAAAGATGGGTTTGTGGAAAGTGGTCATGCCATCGGAGAAGGCGCTGCCGTTAGCTTCAATGATGACCTTGCCCAAAAGCTGAACACCATCTATGGACAAGATGTACAGACAGCACAAACCACATTGTTGGCGATTCGTACTTTTGTCGCTGTGTCTGGAGCTGGAAGCGCAGCGAAAGTTGGTGGCAAGTTATCTGAAAAGGCCGCTGAGGCAATTGGCAAAAAGCTGGATGAGGTCATAGACCATTTGGCGGAGCAAGCGTTCATCAAAAGCGGGGGCATCGTTGATAACGCCGGTAACGCATTGATCGATTTGAAATCCCTTAGCAATGATCAGAAACGAGTCATTGGTGAGGTATTTGGTGAGACGACGGTGCGGAAAATAGTGCCTGAAGGCGAAAAACTGGCGAGAATGCAAGGGGCCGGGGATACGGGAATTGACGATTTGTATCGGGTCAATCGTCCGGATGTAGATTACGTGGTTATCGAGTATAAATTTGTAGGTGACGCCAAAAAAGGCGGAAACTCTAGCCTGATAAACACTAATGACGGTAAACAGGGCAGTGAAAGCTGGACGCTGGGTTCGGGGCGGTTGGAAAAGGCAGTCGGCGAACAACATGCTTCTGATGTCTCTCGGGCTATTGACGCAGGCCGCACTGAGACATGGGTTGTAAGAACAGGAGCAGATGGAACGACCGAAATCCAGGTTCTCGATTCTTTTGGTAAGCCAAAACCAGTTGACACTTCCAAAATACTAGCGTCCAAAACAAATCTTTCAGGAGCAAAGCCATGATTCGAGATTCCATGGCACCAGCAGAATATTGGGAAAAATGGACCCTATTTACTGAGGGGAATATTGCTAAAAATCTCACGCAAATTAAATCTCCTCCGAGTAACCCGATTTATAGGCCTCAATTTGTTTGGGATACGTGCAGAGAAATTCTGCGTCTCATGTTTCGGCGCTATTCGCGAGGTGATGCTATATCTGAACTGGAGCCGTTATTCCCAAAGTTACTTGATGCCTGGGAGTTGTCGAATGCTTTGGCCGACGAAGTCTGCGCAGATCATGATCTAAAAACTTGCCGTGACTGGTTATTCGAATTGTCTAATCTCGATCACTATATCTGGTGCTTTTGGTTGATCGGCTTGTCGCTGTCATTGAAAATTCCCGACGACCAATGGGGCCGACTTGTGGCACTCATTGGCGAAGAAGGAAAAGATATATTGTTGGACCGAATTATCGCAAGTCGACAGCCTACACGTGATATTGGTAAGTCACTCTTGCATGAAAAACCGTATGCCCGATTACTTAAGGCTATTGATGAAAAAAAAGAGCAGCAGGCCGTACTGTTGCAAGAATTTGTTAGCGGTTGGTACCTGGAGCTAAATCGACGTGGTAAACAGCAACCATGGTGGTACCACTATGGTGACCCTGCAATACACCCACTGGAAAAAGGAAGTTACTTCGGGCGCTGGTGTATTGAGGCTGTCGCAGCAGTCGAAGCTTTTAAATTAGACGACAGCCTATGTTTGGGCCACCCATACTACCCAGGCGATTTACTGCGCCCAAACGGTCCGAGCACTCATGCGGTTCAATTAGAAAAAAAAAGGTGGAGTTGGCTTAGTTTTTTTGGAATTTAATACAGGCTAAACTTAAGGTGCCCGCTTACTTGTTTTTAAAAATCGGCAGAGTCGCCGATAGATCTTTAAAAATAAACCTCTACGATTTTTGGGACAACGAGCTGAAAACCCGTGTCGGGGTGTTTTTTGCTCCGACCGCGGATTATCTCGACGCCTCCGGCGTGCAGGCCGCGCGCCATATGGCGTTGCGCGCCTCTACAACGAAATTCGCCTCGGGCGATTCCCTTGTCGAAAAAGGGCAGCTTCGGCAGCAGCAAGACCCAAAGGGACGAAGTGACCGATGTGAAAAACATCGGCAGCGAAATCACCACTGGCGGCAACCTGACCCTGGTCAGCGGCGGTGATCAACGCTACCAGGGCGCCAAGCTCAACAGCGGCGGTGATTTGACCCTCGATAGCGGCGGCAGCATTACCTTCGAAGCCGTGAAGGACCTGCATGACGAAAGCCATATCAAGAGCAAAGGCGATCTGGCGTGGACCTCGTCGTCAGGCAAAGGCAACACCGATGAGACGTTGCGCCAGAGTGAGTTGATTGCTCAAGGCCAGATGACAATCAACGCGGTTAATGGCTTGACCATTGACCTTAAAAACATCAACCAGAAGTCGGTGAGCCAGACGATTGATGCGATGGTCAAGTCTGATCCGGCTTTGGCTTGGATCAAAGAGGCTGAGCAACGGGGGGATGTGGATTGGCGGCAGGTGAAGGAGGTTCATGACTCCTTTAAGTACAGCCAGTCGGGTATGGGCCAGGGTGCGATGCTCATCGTGGCCATTATCGTCACTGTGCTTACATACGGTGCTGCTAGTGGGGCTATTGGCGCGGCAGCGGTCGGTACGAGTGCCGGTACTGCCGGAACTGGAGCATTAGCGGCGGCCACCGCTGGAACAGCTGCTGTAGGTGGCGTTGCCGGCACCGCGGCTACCGCTGCGGGTTGGGCCAACATCGCCCTATCCATGGGCGCTGCTTCGCTAGCCTCCACTGGCGCCATCAGCACCATCAATAACAAGGGCAACCTGGGTATTGCGCTGAAGGACACCTTCAGCAGTGACAGCCTTAAGCAAGCGATGATCTCGGCAGGCGTAGCGGGCTTTATGGCAGCCTACGGCCCCGAATGGTTTGGCGGTAAAACCGACCCTACGACAAACACTACCACGGCGGCTGGCTCGGCCGTTGGAGCCATTCCGGACATAACCAACCCAAGTGCCTGGGCCAACTTCGCTGGCATGCAACTGACCCAGAGTGCCTTGACCGGAGTGGCCAACGAAGCCCTGGGTCAAGGCAAGTTCGGCGATGCTATGCAGAGTGCGTTGTACAACATCCTGCAAGCCAGCGCGTTCAACACCGTCGGCGATATGGGATTTGGCAGTGGCAGCGTAGCGAATATAGCCGCCCACGCTTTAACCGGTGGCTTGCTAGCTGAAGCGATGGGTGGCGACTTCAAGACCGGCGCTATGGCCGCTGGGGCCAGCGAGGCCATGGCCAATGTGCTGACAAACGGCATGCTCTCGGGCAACGACGAACAAGCCAAACGCTTGCAACAGGCGGCGGCGCAGATCGTGGGCGTTCTTGCCGCTGCCAGCGTCAATGGCGACGTGCAGATGGGCGCAGACATTGCCAAGAATGGACGTGCCTATAACCACGACTTACATGAGAAAGACGCTGAGCATTTCATCAAAGGAGCTATGGAGGCCTGTCGGAGCAATCCAGGGATTTGCAATACTGGGGTGGATTTCAGCAAACTGACCGCCGACGACATTCTTGCGGCTATGCGGGTTGAAGGGGCCCATGGCGAAGGAATCGCTGGTGTTAAACCGGAGGCGATAGCCTTCATCGACGACTTCATGTTCTCCCTTTTACCGGCGCTGCGCGAGCAGTTGTACAGTCCAACGGCTTCAGAAGCCGAGCGACTGGACGTTGAGCACAAAGCAACGCTCTTGTTGACAGTATTATCGCTGGGACAAGGGGTTCGAAACGTTGGCAACGCGGTCCAAGGTTTTGAAACTGGTGCTGTAGCTGGTGTTGAGGCTGCGAAGTCGGGAAGCGAGGGTGCAAAAGGCGTTGATATACCTCCTATAGTGAACAAACCATTAGGCTTGGGCTCGACGGGTAGAACTACGCCTGCTAACTTGAGTGAACAGCTTGCAATGGAGCAGGCTATTTCAAATCCTGCTGCTGGTCGCCCACTGTCGGTTCCGATGACTGATTCCCGATGGCCGGCAACTGATGGTTGGGTGAAATCGGCGCAAAATATCAATGGAATAGAAATTCACTACGTTAGAAACTCCATTACTGGAGCAATTGACGACTTCAAATTTAAGTGAGTAAACATATGCTTGCCTTTTGCCAGGCTAATCTCGGTAGCGCTATTCCAACAAAGGAGCGCTATTTAGGTGAAGTAGATCAAACTGATTACTCTCCTTTGAACATTGGAGAAAGTTACGTGGTGTATGCGCTGTTGTTTATTTTTAATCGGGTAGATTTTTTAGTACGGGCTCCTGGACAACCTCCTTTTTGGGCTCCGAGCAGTCTATTTCGGCTGGTTGACGCTCGGATTCCAGCAGGCTGGGAGCTTTGTATTACTCAGTTGCGCCCTGGCTATAAGTCTCTTTTTGACGCGTTTAAAATTAGCTATGTGATGGGCTACCCGCTGTTAGTGAATGAGTACGAACATTATGTCGGGATTGTTGAACGAGACCCTGTAGAAGTTCTACGATTTATGGAGGAGGAACTAGAGCACGTATCAAACTGATTTAAAGGTTTGATGGTGCAAAAGACACTGCATCCGGTTTGGTATCTGGGGAAACGAAAGTCATAGGTACTGGTAAACCTGCGGCTAACGATGCCAGCTTTGCAGTTCCCAAAGGTTACACGCAAGAACTTGATGGCTCTGTGACTGGACCTGGGGGCGGGGTCTACAAGGCTACTGGGGCACTGGATACCAGTGGAAATCAGATATATCTGGGGGGTAATGGTAACTACTACACCCTGACTGGGGAGGGCTCAACCAGAATTGTTTCACCTAATCCGTCGACAGATATTGGAGCGACAGGGCAGATTGGAGAGAATGCGCTAAAGTCGCTGGGTGGTCAGTCTCAAGTGTCATTCCAAACAAGCCAAGGAGCACGTTTTGTCGATCAATTGGCTCCCGGCAATATTGCCCATGAATCAAAGGTTGGTTACACCTCACTTGACGCAAGCACAGCGCTTCAAGTGGCTAAAGACGCCGAGTTGCTGAGTCGAGGGATGGTCAATGGGGTAACATGGAACTTTTTCACGAGTCCTGTTACAGGTCGTGTTGGCCCGGCGCCCGCGTTGCTAAAGGCACTTTCTGACGCAGGCATTAAAGTAGTGGTACATTGATTATGAAGTTCACAACAGTTTATACCCCGGTCACGACAGCTTTTGCATCGATGACCAAAAAAGAACTGAGCGATTTTTATGATGAGTTCATACTAAACGTGCCTTACTGTTTGGATGAGCTGATTCAAGCTGTTTGGCAGACCCCCGGATTTGATAGTTGGAGCGCAGACTTCTCTCCGGAATCGTTGGATACACTGGGTGAGTGGCTTGCAACGAAAATTCAAAAAAGAGACTTGAATTCAGAGAAGGTAAGATGTTCGACAGCCGGTCAAGTAAGTCCTGTCGCTTGGGACTTGACCGATGAGGAAAAATCTTTGGCTGTGCAGGTTGGTATGTACTACGGAGAGGTAGCAATTAGAAGCCATCCGTCATTAAGCTGGATGCAATTAAAGGGTAGTAAGAAGCTTGCCGATTACGGCCAGCCTGTAATAGCCGGTCTAAGTAGTATTCCAACAAATCCTGTGAGAGTCGCCAATGCGTTTGCATGTGGTATTGCTGACGGCTCAAGAACCGGTAGCCGACTCCGAGAAACTTATGATTATTGGATGAAAATGATAAGTGATTTGGCAAAAAATTGACCCTGGCTAGTTGGTGCAAAAGCAACAAGTAAGGTAATTGCTGAGTATGGGCCTATGAATCAAGGCCCATTACCTAAAGGAATCGCGGATACATTCCGTAGTGGTACGTATTCAGAGGTTGTTACTCAACAGCCGACCACGTTGTATCGTGTTTATGGTGGAACTGCGCAGGAGCTAGGTGGCTATTGGACCACGACAAAGCCAGCAGGCCCAGTTCAGTCGATTATTGACAGCGCTTTGAATCCCCAATGGGGGAACACTGCTACAAATGTGGTAAAAATTGAAGTTCCTATAGTAACTAAGTATTTTGAAGGCGTAGCTGCTCCTCAAGGTGGGCTGGTTGGCGGTGGCAACCAGGTGCTATTTCCTAAAGATTTCAAAGTTGATACTTCTTGGATAAAATAATGAATGAGTGTAATTGGGACGTAATAGAGGGGTTTTCATCTCCGAATCAGTATGAACGATTTATTGCCTGGATCTCTGAGCAGGTTAAAGCTGGAATGGTAGAACCGGCTCCTGTTCAGGAAAGCTATGCGGGGCCAGGATTTGAAGAAAAGTGGTTCAAATGCATAGTGTCAAATGAAACGTGGAGATTGGTTTCTCCCCAAGATCCATTTCACGGTTATTGGGGGCCAGTGTAGAAAAAAACCGGTTATTGAGTTGGTGCAAAAGGCGGAAGCGCGGTAGCGGATGATTTCTTTGCAGGTACGAAATACACAGATAAAGTGTTAGGTCAGATCAAGACTGGCGATCTTCATGGATTCCCGGAAAGTGTCACAACTTTCCAAGGGGCCGGACAGGTGACGAAGATCACAGGGGGAGATGGTGTGGTAAGAGACATGCTGAAAATTCCAGGTGAGTATCGTGGGAAACAAGGCGTTTTCGAGTTCATAAAGGAGTCGGACGGGTCAATCAATCATCGTCTATTCAAACCGACCTCGGCGGAGTGATCTATGAGTATTATATGGTCGGAGCAAATTGATCCTATTCTAAGTAGAGGTATATCTCTAGACCATTTGGGGGTGCGGAACTGGGCCCTAGGTCGTGATGACGCTTTACATGCTATTTATGAACTCGAGGCTTTCGGAATTGCGATTCTTGGAGGGGATGTATATCAATTGGTTGGCGAGAAAGCTGAGCAGACGTACGACAGTTGGTACTGCGACCAAGGCCCCGATGAGTCTGATTCTGTTTTTTCTAAGCGCAGTTCAGATAAGGCAAAGAGTTATATTTTTAGCTACTTAATGCCGGAGGGGCTTTTTGCGATAGTGCCTAAAATTTGATGGTGCAAAAGCAATCGATGATTCTGCTGCCTATACAAAGTGGTGGGACAATGTTGCTCAACCTAAGACTCTAACTGATAGAGAGGCCAGGGCTTGGTATTTATCTAAAGAGGCAGAAATCCCACGTCGAATTGATACCGGATTACCTCTGGAAGATCAGGCTAAACAGGCATTTGCCATGAGAAATGATTTAAGGTCTACAGCTAGAGAATTAATGTCTAACAGAAATTTGGCCGATTCTTTGAATAAGAGCGATCCAAATAGGACATGGTCGGAGATTGTTAATAAATACTCGTCACAAGGTCTTTCTGAGGATGGTTTGTGGCGCAAGATTATCGAAAAATCTCAGTCGTCTAGAACAAGTGTTAATGATGGGTTGGGGATGTGAATATGAATCGTTTTTCTGAGTCTAGTTCAGATTTTAGTTATTTTGTTTTTTTTCATGAATATGAAGAGGAAAGCTTTGAGGAGTTTGTTGGTGTTGTTTTAAAAACTCTAAATGCAGAAGAGATAAAGCGTGAGCAAGGTCCTTACTCAATTCTGGTTACTGCTGAATATGCAGGGCATAGACTTGTTTTGACAAGTGGTTCATTCGAAGGGTGCTTCATATCTATAGATAAAAGTGAGGCATGGCTGGCGAAGGAAATAATAGAAGCTTTCTGAATTAGCTAGTTGGTGCAAAAGGCGTAGGTACTGCGCTGGAAACAACCAATCCGATTGCTGTGAGTGGTAGTCGTGCTATTGATAAAGCGCAAAGTTACGAAAGTGGTGTGCACGGAATCTACGGAAATACTCCATATGCTGATCGTCAATACACAGCACTTGTTGATGGGCAGCGTGTTAAAGGTGTCGCTGATGAAGTGGCAGTTATTGGTGGGAAGCCAACAGCCATTGAAGCTAAATTCGTAGATGACTGGGGCAGCTCAATTCGAAACCCCGCAAGCCCAGCTGGTTCGAAGCCTTGGTCAGTGGCGGAGCAGACGAAAATGGTGGATCAAGCGAAGAAGTACTCTTCAGGTTTTGATGGCGGCGCTATTTATCATACGAACAGCCCAGAGTTGGCCAGTTACTATTAAAAAGTATTTGCCGAGGCGGGTGTTACAAACTTTAAGTTTGTGATTACTCCGGTGACGAAGTGAGGTGTGTAATGAGTAGTGATCGGGAAGTGTTGGAGAAAATTCTTGGCGGGAAGATTGAGCAGTCTGACTCGCGAATTGTGCCGGGAATTACGATTGTAGATGGGCAGCAAGTTGTGTATTTTTCGGATGATGGGAAAAGCAAGTTTCGAAAACAATTTGATGGCATAACATGTTTTACTGAACCACCTAACGCAGTTCGTGGAGGAGTAAATGAAAGAGGGTGCAAAATTACTCCACCTTCTGGGCCTCTTTTTCATGCTATCTCCTATCACGGCGACCTTGATGGTTGGAGAAAAGATATCGAAGCCGGTGCAGAAGGCCTTGGTTTGCTGCTGGCTCGAATCGAAGGTGATCAATTTGTTATTACCGATGGTCGCTCGATCCCTCTGTCAGATTGCAAAATAGAGTTTTCTTGAACACTACTCACGTTCAACACCGGCCTCGCGCCGGTGTCGTTAAAGGGACAGATTTATTTATTGCTCTTGCTTGGTTGGTCTGGCGATTAAATAAATCTGTCCCGAATGGCACTCAGCGATATCGAAGTCGCCCAAGACAGCACCGGTGCTGCAAGTACAAGCACCAGTCGCAATGCCGTCATCCAGGCAGGCGGCAATGTCTCGATCACGGCTGCCCAAGATCTGCAGAACAGTGTCATCCATCAGGACTATGGTTCCACCGGCGGCACCAACAAAGTCGCGGATACCAAGGCAAGCGGTACTGGCACCACTGTCATAAGGCTCAATAGTCAACTACCGCCCGATCTTGCCCAACAGCAAGTCAACCCGCTGACATTGCCGGGCTTTAGTCTCCCCACCGGGCAGAACGGCCTGTTTCGTCTGAGTACTCAGGACACGAGTGATCAGGCGCCGGTTACAGGCACGCTGCATCCGCCGGGTTGGACGGTGGGCGGTGAAAACGTCATCACCCAAGGACATGTGGTCGCCGCTAACAGCGGCGGTCCGCGCAGCTTGCAGGTCAACACCCCGACGGCCGTCTCCAGCAGTGACCGCGCCGTACTCCCTGCCAGGCGCATACCGACGGTGGCAACGGACGTTGCCAGCACACTCGACGTGACCGTCAAACTGGATGGCTCTAATGCCGACGCGCATACGAAAGCTATCCAGTCCGCGATCGGCATTCGTCCCCTGACGCGCGTCACCGGCCTGCCGGACGTGAAAGCGCCGGCCAACGGCCACAAATACCTGATCGAAACCAATCCGGTACTCACCAACCTCAAGCAGTTCATGAGTTCGGATTATCTGCTGGCCAACCTCGGCTACGACCCGGACAACAGCGCCAAACGCCTCGGTGACGGCCTCTACGAACAGCGCCTGATCCAGCAAGCGGTCGTCGCCCGCACCGGCCAACGCTACATCGACGGCCAGACCACCGACGAAGGCCTGTTCAAATACCTGATGAACAACGCCATCGCCAGCAAGGACACCCTCAATCTGTCGATGGGCGTCAGCCTGACCTCGCAGCAAGTTGCGGCACTGACTCACGACATTGTCTGGCTCGAAGAGCACGAAGTGAATGGCGAAAAAGTCTTGGTGCCGGTGCTGTATATGGCACAGGCCGAAGGTCGCCTCGGCCCTACCGGTGCGCTGATTGCAGGCAACGACGTAACGCTGATTGCCGGTCAGAACCTCGATAACGTCGGTACGTTGCGCGCCACCAATAACCTGTCGGCGACGGCGGGCAAGGACCTGGTCAACAGCGGTCTGATTCAGGCCGGTAATCGACTGGATGTGCTGGCGGGTAATGACGTCATCAACAAGTCGGGTGGCATTCTTGCCGGTCGTGACGTGAGCGTGAACGCGATCATGGGGGACGTACTCAACGAGCGCACCATTACTTCACAAGACAACAACACCCGCTTTAGTACGCAACATCACGATTTCGCCGACAGCGCCGCGCGCATCGAAGCCGCCAATGACCTCAACGTCTCGGCGGGGCGGGACATCAACAATATTGGCGGTGTGCTGCAAAGCGGTCGTGACATGGACCTGAATGCCGGACGAGACCTTAACGTTTCCTCGGCGCAGGTCACCAATAGTGTGTTCAAGGACAGCAAACACAACAGCAGCGACATCACTCAGTTGGGTGCGAGCGTCAGCGCCGGTCGTGACTTGTCGGCCCAGGCAGGGCGTGATATCAGCGTGATCGCCAGCCAGATCGACGCCAAGCGCGACATCGCGATGGCTGCGATCGAGAACATGATCATCAGCTCTGCCGCGGATGAGGAGCACTCCCTGTCCAAGAGCAAAAAGCTCACAAGGCAGGAAGATCACGTCAGCCAGGTCATGTCGGGTATCACGGCCGGTGGCGATGTGGCATTGAGTGCCGGTGATAATCTCGCCGTGGTCTCCAGCCGCATTACCGCGGGCGACGAGGCGTATCTGGTAGCGGGTGACAACCTCGACATTCTCGCAGCGCAAGACAGCGACTACTCGCTATACGACAAAAAGAAAAAAGGCTCCTTCGGCTCGAAGAAAACCAAGCGCGATGAAGTCACCGATGTGAAAAACATCGGCAGTGAAATCACCTCCGGCGGCAACATGGTGCTCGCCAGTGGCGGCGATCAACATTACCAGGTTGCCAAACTCGATAGCGGCAATGACCTGACCATTAGCAGTGGAGGTGCCATCACGTTTGAGGGCGTGAAGGACCTGCATCAGGAGAGCCACGAGAAAAGTGATACCAGCCTGTCCTGGAACTCAATGTCGGGCAAAGGCAATACCGACGAGACCCTGCGGCAAAGTCAATTGGTGGCTCAGGGGCAATTGGTGATCAAGGCGGTTGATGGCCTGAACATCGATATCAAACAGATTAACCAGAAATCGGTTAGCCAGACCATTGATGTAATGGTGAAGGCGGATCCACAACTTGCGTGGCTCAAAGACGCTGAGAAGCGCGGTGATGTGGACTGGCGTCTGATCAAGGAAACCCACGAGTCGTTCAAATACAGCAGTTCGAGCCTCGGTCAGGGCGCGATGTTGGCGATCATTATCATTGTCACTGTGTTGACGGCCGGGGCGGCAAGCGCTGCGGTAGGTGCCGCAGCAAGTGCAGGTGCCGGCTCCGGTACTGCAATGGCGGCGGCAGGCAGTACGGCAATGGTGTCGGCGGGAACAGCTGTGGGTACTGCAGCGGCAGGGATCGGCAACATCGCCGCTTCTGCCGTTTTGACCTCCATGGCCAGCACTGCGGCGGTCAGCACGATCAACAACAAGGGCAATGTCGGAGCAACTTTCAAAGGCGTTTTCTCTTCTGAAAACCTCAAAGGTTATGTGCTCGCAGGTGTCACTGCGGGCATCGCAGCACAGTTCGGCTTTAACCCTACAGAGTTGACGTTCGACTCGGCAGGTATCAAGGCCGTGGCGATTAAGGTTGCAGCCGACACGGTGGCCAAAACGGCAATTATGGGCGGTAGCCTGAAGGATAATCTGGTCGACGCGACGTTGGGGGCCGGGATCAGTATTGGTGGGGCGGTCACGGCGAACAAGATTGGCGACATCACTGTGTTCGAAGACGGCAAGCTCTCCAAAGTCGTAATGCACGCGGCGTTGGGTGGTTTGATGGCGGAGGCAATGGGCGGGGACTTCCGAACGGGGGCGATTGCGGCGGGCGCGAATGAAGCATTGGTTGATTTCCTGACTGATAAGTTGTTACCGGTTGGCGTCGATAGAAACAGCCTGGAATATCAGCAAGGCGTGAATAATCTTCTGGCGGCCTCTCAACTGATAGGCGTGTTGACGGCGGCCTTTACCGGGGGCGATCCGAACTCCGCAGCTGCAGTAACGGCAAACGCAACCCAGTACAACAACCTCGACCACCCTTCAGCGGAGCGGCTGCTCAAGGAGCTTCAGGGCTGCCGGGCGACTGAGGGCTGCAGCGCAGCGAACATCCGCGAGATCGTTGGACGGTTCGAAGAGCTGTCGGCCCAACGTTCGTCGGCGATGAATGCCTGTAAAAGCAGAGCGTGTGTGGATGCGATCCAGAAAAGTGCTGTCTCACTGGATGCCCCCGTCGCCAAGGATCTGATGGAGTTCCTGCGGCGCAACATCTCTTACGATATGGCAGGGCTCCTCACCGGGAATCCGGGGGTTATTGCCGTCCCTCCTCCGGGTGTCGATAGCTGGGGAGCCATGTTTACTTCGGATAAACAAATAGCCTTTGCGAAGAACCTCAAAGAGGGCTGGCTAACGCCAGATGAATTGGCAGCGGTAGATCAATGGGTGAAGGACACCAGTTGGCTTGACGTGCAGGCTGGGCGGAAGTTGTCTTTGGACGAACGGGTAGCGGCGATCACTGGCCTGACGTTTTCGCTGGGCATGGCGATTCTGGGTAAAAACCCGGTTGGTGCAGGTAGCAGTGGTGGGCAGACAGGATCGGGCCCCAAAATACCTCCTAAACTTGAGCCGTTTACAAATCCGCCGCAAGGTCCTGTCATTCCTCAGGGCTGGATAAGCCGACCTGGCAGAGTGCCTGGGAGTACGATTTACTACCCTCCTGGAACTAACCCGGCTGACAAAGGCAGTACATTCATCAGGGTGATGCCGTCGGGTTCAACTCCTGTTCCAGGCTTACAGAATGGTTATTGGGTCTATATGAATAAAGGGCAGGCGATAAATCCAGCAACAGGAAAACCAGGTGGAAGAGGCGATACACATGTTCCGTTACCCCCAAACACCACTCCGCCGCCTCGTTAGGAGGAAAGATTAATGCTTGAGAGAAGAGATTTAATAGAGTTGGAGTCCACCAGTCTGGTGGGCATAACGGTAGGGATTGGCTCGCAAATATTACTATTTGCGAATGGCGCATCTGTAATGTGTCAGTGCCCTTTCGAGTGTGAGGATGGCAATGGTCGTCTGTCAGGGCATGGGGAAAATGTTTACACTTCTGTTTTGCTTTATGGGTTTCTTAATCAAGATGTGCAGTCTGCAAGTTTCGCAGACGATGGGGTGTTGGAACTCGTGTTCGAAGATTCGAGTTTCATTAGAATAGTTGCTGATAGAAATGGTTTAGAGTCTTATGTTGTTTCTACCCGTCATGGTGTGTGTCCCATCTTGGTGTTTTAGTCGTGGCGTGAGAGCGTAAGCGGAAAAGGCGGAGCGGTTTTTATTATTTATTTGTTTGGTCTGGTGCATTGGCCAGAAAACAAATCCCTCCGCTTGTTTTTTTTGGTTTTTGTATTTTTTGAAGTTTTCTTATATCGGAAGATAGCTTGAGGGTTAGTTTGCATCATCATGCAAGCGTTAAATCAGTAACTTGAGCTGAAAGATAAATCTATCCCTTTGTTTTCCTCTTATTTCCCTTTCTCCTGTCACGACGGATAAGGCCAGACATTCCTTGAGAAAATGCTGGTGGATGGGCGAGGTGTAAGATTGAATATGGACGGTTCATTCAAAGGGTTCATTGATTAATGGAAGGCAGTATGGCCGGACTATTGGAAATGGTATTTGAGAACGTCAGGCAGGACGTGGTGTTGCCCTTGCTGGAAACAGTTGTTGCTGATGCGGAGTGAGTCCGTAGTCAGTGCTGAGTGTTCAGAAGATTTTCCGGTCTGGAGCAATGGGGGAATTGAACTCGATGCAGTCCGCGCCAATTGATTTTGATGGCGCGTTGAGTGTGATTGTCAATGTCCGGAGTTTGAAGTTTATGGGTGTGAACGTAGACTCAGCACTCATTCGAGTTGTTAGGTATCAAGGTAAGTTTGATCTTGATATTAGTTTTGATGAGGATGATGTCGGGTTGCAGGATGTCGATGTCATTGGTGTTTTTTTGCGTTCTCGAAGGAAATGGCCAAGAAATTCGAGTTTGTTACTTGTTACTTGTTACTTGTTACTTTGGAATGGAGCGGGCCTCGGATGAGGCTACACGATTTTTTACCAATGACGTGTTGGGACCGCTGAAGTAAAGGGAGCTTTAGAAAAAACGGGGCGGGATACTAATGAAGCAAAAAACGGGCGACCAACAGGGCGCCCGTTTTTCATTACTCAGCGGCCTATGCCTCCTCACGTGACCTCCTTCCATTTCTCTCAAATCTACCGTTCGTCGGCCTCCAGCCCAGAATAGATCCATATATTGACGCCAAAATAGTGGCCATCTAATATCACGCCACTATTGTGCTATCAGTCTCCATTTCGAGGGATCGAACATGTACCCAGCCGCCCTCGCGGCGAGGTTGTGCCTGGCTTTGCTGTGCCTGTCTCCCCTACATCTTGCTCATGCCGCCCCCACCCCAGGGGAAACCGACCTCATCCGTGAACGCCAGGATCGCCTGCTCGAAGAGCAGCGTCGGCGTCTCGAAGAGCTCAAGGAATTACCTGGCAAGGAAGCCAAGCCTTCCGCACCGACGGCGCCCGCTGATACCCGTTGTTTTCCGATCAAAGATATCGAACTCAAAGGCGCCGACAGTCTCTCCGAGAGCGAAAAAAGTCGTCTGCTCAAGCCGTACATCGGTCAGTGCCTGGGCGTCACTCAGCTCAACGAGCTGCTGAAAGTCATCACCGACCACTACATCGAAAAAGGCCTGGTCACCAGCCGTGCCTACTTGCCGCAGCAGGATTTGTCCGGCGGGCATTTGAAGGTGCTGGTGGTCGAGGGCAAGCTCGAAGGGTTGAAGGGCGCGGAGGGCAGCAAGCTGTCGGACCGCGAGTTGGGCATGGCTTTTCCCGGCAAGACCGGTGAGCTGGTCAACTTGCGGGAAATCGAGCAACTGGTCGATCAGCTCAACCGTTTGCCATCGAATCAGGCACAGATGGAATTGGCACCGGGCAAGAACGTCGGCGGCAGCGAAGTGCTGGTCAAGAACACGCCGCAAAAGCCCTGGCGTGCCGGGTTGTCCCGTAGCAATGACGGCCAGCGCAGCACCGGCGAGCAGCAGTGGGGCACCACATTTGATTGGGACAGTCCGTTGGGCCTGGCGGATCAGTTGAATCTACGCGGCGGTCACGATGCGATGACCGATCACCAGCACACCTCCAACAACGCGCTGCTCAATTACAACCTGCCGTGGGGCTGGTGGAACTTCAATTACACCTACAGCCAGAGTGAGTACCGCTCGCAGGCGCAAGCCAACGGCTTCAACTTCAAGCAGACCGGTGACAGCGAAAATCATCAACTGCGTGCCGAGCGGGTGATCCATCGCGACGCCGTGAGCAAGACTTCCCTCAGCACCGGCCTGTCGTACCTGCGCACTAACAACTTCATCGAAGACAGCAAGCTCAAGCTGAGCAGCAACCGCATCAGCGAAGCGCAGTTCGGCCTCAACCACGGTCGGCGCGTCGGCAGTGCTTTCGTCAACCTTGACCTCGGCATGCAGCAAGGGATCGGCGCGTTCGATGCCCAGGGCAACGGTCACCCGGGTCCCGGTGAACCGGATGCGCGCTACCGCAAATACACCGCCACCGCGAGCTATCTGCAACCGTTCAAGGTGT
Organism: Pseudomonas sp. LBUM1663; assembly: GCF_059695905.1. Classification (NCBI taxonomy): domain Bacteria; kingdom Pseudomonadati; phylum Pseudomonadota; class Gammaproteobacteria; order Pseudomonadales; family Pseudomonadaceae; genus Pseudomonas; species Pseudomonas sp. LBUM1663. The sequence continues at coordinate 1,655,764 of NZ_CP166792.1, forward strand.
GGGGCGAGTCGTTCAGTTTCAGCAGCCTGATGACCGGCCAGCGCAGTGAAGACGTGCTGTTCAGCCCGCAGCGCACCAGCCTCGGCGGTCAGTCGTCGATTCGTGGTTACAAGGATCAATCCTTGTCCGGTGACAGCGGTGGTTACTGGCGCAACGACCTGCGCTGGAGCCGTCCGGTAACGCTGGAATGGCTACGCCCGGCGTTCGCCGAATACGGCACCAGTCTCGGTTACGACCAGGGCGTGATCCGTGGCGATCGCTACAACGGCGACCAGCACGGCCGTATGTCCAGCAACTCGGTGGAGGTATTTGCCCGCGGTCAGCACCTGGCCGCCAGCGTGACCTTTGCTCACTCCCTCGAACGTCCGGACACCATGACCGAGCGCGAAGCGCCGATTTATTTCCGCATGGATTTCTTCCTCTAATTTCGCCTCATCGAGACCTTCGACATGGACGCCCGTCAATTCGCCTTCCTGAGCCGTCAGCCTTCTTCTGCCGTGAAAACCCGCGAGCACTTCTGGGGCATGCCCAAGCGCGGGTTGGCGTTCCTGTTGGCGAACGTGATGTTCTGGCAACCGATGTGGGCCCAGGCGGAAGGGATCGTCGTGGCCTCGCCGGGCACCAGCCTCGGCCAGGCGGGCAATGGCGTGCCGATCGTCAATATCGCCACGCCCAATGGCACCGGGCTGTCGCATAACCAGTTTCACGATTACAACGTCGGCACCCAAGGCGTCATCCTCAACAACGTCGCCAACCAGACCGGCGCGACGCAATTGGGCGGCATTATTGTCGGCAACCCGAATCTCACCAACCGGGTCGCCGCGCAAACCATTCTCAACGAAGTGATCGGCGGCAGCCCGAGTCAGTTGCGCGGTTACACGGAAGTGGCGGGGCAGTCGGCGCGTGTCATCGTCGCCAACCCTTACGGCATCAGTTGCAACGGTTGCGGTTTCATCAACACTCCGCGTGTGACGTTGACCACCGGCAAGCCGGTGCTCGACAACGGGCGACTGGATCGTTTTCAGGTCGATCAGGGCAGCGTCTCCATCGATGGCGCCGGGCTCAACGCCAACAACGTCGACAGCTTCGAAATCATCACCCGTAGCGCGAAGATCAACGCCGAGATTCAGGCGAAGAACCTGACCATTGTGGCCGGTCGCAACGACGTCAATGCACAGAGCCTCAACGCCACCGCTCGTGCCGATGACGGTAGCGTCAAACCGCAACTGGCCATCGACTCGTCGGCGCTGGGCGGGATGTACGCCGGGGCGATCAAACTGGTCGGTACCGAGGCCGGGGTCGGGGTGAAACTGGCCGGCAATCTGGCGGCCAGCGGCGGGGATATTCAGATCGACGCCAACGGTCATCTGAGCATGGCCCAGACTTCGGCCAGTGGCGCGGTCAGTGCAAAGGCCGCCAGCCTTGATACCGTCGGGCCGGTGTACGCAGGCACTTCGTTTTCGGTGAATACATCAGGGGATATCAACACCCGGCAGAATGTCGCGGCGCGGGACTCCATCAGCCTGAACAGCGGTGGTCAGTTGACCAACACCGGTGTCATCGAAGCCGGCATCAACGCCGATAACAGCCGCAACGCCAATGGCGATGTAACGATCAACGCGCAGAACCTGCGTAACACCGGCAGCATCAACGCGAGTCGTTCATTACAAGCCAGCGTCTCGCAGACTTTGAACAACCAGGGCGGCACCCTCAACAGTCAGACCCTTACTCAGGTGACGGCGGCAACGCTCGATAACCGGTCGGGTCGGGTGTTGAGTCAGGGCAGCCTCGGCGTCACCGCCGATCAGTTGTTGAACGCTCAAAGCGGTCTGGTCTCCAGCACCGGCAATCTTTCGGTCAGCGCCGGGTATCTGGATAACAGCCAGCAGGGCAAGTTCTCCAGCACCGACGCCTTGACGGTTCACACCTCCGGGCAATTGCTCAATCAACTGGGCATTTTTAGCGCCAGTGGCAATCTGTTGCTCAGTGCCGGGAGCCTGGACAACCGCAATGGCGAAGTCTCCAGCCTGAGCGACTTGTCCGCCCGCGGCGGTCAGGCGAACAACAGCGGCAATGGCCGCTTGCTTGCCAATGGCGACGTCACGCTGACCTTCGATGGTTTGAACAATCAGAATAAGGGTGCGATCTCCGGGCAGCGCGACGTGCGACTGAACGTTGGTCAATTGACCAACGACGGTGTAGGCAGCATCTACGCCAAGCGCAATCTCGATATCAACGTCACCAACGCGCTGAACAACCGCCAAGGCGTGCTGCGCAGTGACGGAACTCTGAACCTGCGCGCCGCCAGCCTCGACAACAATGGCGGCAGCGTTACCAGTGCCGGTGCTTCGACACTGGCCACCGTCGGCGCTCTGACCAATCAGGGCGGCGTAGTGCTGTCCGACGCCAGCCTGACCCTGACCAGCGCCAACCTCGACAACAGTCAGAAGGGTCGCATCGCGGGCAAAGGCCTGGTGGTGAAAACCGGCGCTTTCGACAATCGGCAAAGCGGCAGCCTGACCAGTACTGGTGTGCTGCAGCTCACGGCCGGTCAAGTCAACAACAGCGATGCAGGCCGCATCGCCAGTGCCATGGCACTGACGGCCACCGTCACCGGGCTTGATCAGTCCAACGATGGGCACCTTTACGGTGACAGCGATGTAAGCCTCGACCTGAGCAACGGCGTACTCAACAACCAGAGCGGCCTGATCACGGCCCCCGGTCAACTGCTGCTGAAAAACCTCAACATCGTCAACAACCAGAGCGGTGAAGTTTCCAGCGCACACGGGTTCACCCTCGCGGCTAAAACGTTGCAGAACACCGAGGGTTCGGTGATCAGCGACAAAGCGCTCATCGTGCGCATCGACCAGCAGTTGACCAACATCAAGGGGCTTGTTTCCGGCACAGGTGTGGACCTGAGCGCAGCAGAATTGAACAACGACAGTGGCAGTGTCAGCAGCGACGCCGACCTGAGTGTGCGTGCCAGTGGCAAGGTCTCGAACCAGAACGGTGAGTTGTCCGCGGCGGGCAATACGACTCTGACGGCCGCGAGCCTCAACAACGCAAGCGGTCATGTCACGGCCGATCAACGTCTGAACATGACCGTCGACGCTGCCATCGATAACCAGGCCGGCACGCTGGGTGCCGCAAACGGCATCGCTCTCCAGGCCGTCAGTCTGGATAACCGTCAGTCCGGCGTGGTGGTCACCGATGGTGATCTGAGTATCACGCTCACGGGCATCCTGAATAACCAAAGCGGCGGCAGCGTACAAGCCAAAGGTCCGATCGACCTCAAGAGCCTGACGCTGGATAACCGTGGCGGTCGGGTTTCCTCGAAGAATCTGCTGACCCTGCGCAGTGCCACCACCGACAACCGTGGCGGCTTGATCCGCGCCGACCACGATATGCAGCTATTCGTTGAGCACCTCGATAACCGCCAGCAAGGCGTGGTCAGTTCTAAAGCAGGACTGGCCTTGACCGGCCAGCGTCTGGACAACCAGGGCGGTCTTCTCAGAGCTGTGGGCCTGATGCAACTTCAGTTGGGCAGCGTGCTCAACGACGCCGGCCGGATCGCCGGCCAGGGCGATTTGACCGCCAATATCGACAACCTTAGCCAACACGGCGGCGCGTTCGTCGCTAAAGGCAACCTGACACTGACCGGCAGTCAGCTGGTTAACCGGGCGGGCGGTCTGGTGGGCGCGACAAAAGCGCTGAAACTCAACGTCGCCGACATCGATAACCGCGCGGGCGAAATGTCCAGTCAAGTGGATGTCGACGTCACCAGCCAACAACTCAACAACAGCGACAGCGGCAAGGTGTTGGCCGGTACGGCGCTGACGCTGACCGTTGATCGTCTGCTCAACCAGACCAAGGGCCTGTTGTCTGGCGACACGTTGCAACTCAAAGGCGTGAGCCTGGACAACAGTCGCGGCACGCTCTCCAGCCAGAACGGCCTGAACGTGGAGTTGACCGGTGCGCTGGACAACAGCGCAGGTCTGCTCAGCAGCGAAGCGGCGCTGACCGTCAACGCTGATTCCCTCGAAAATGCCTCCGGCCGCCTTTCCAGCGCTGATGCGCTCAACCTCACCACCGCCGGCGCATTGCGTAATCAGGGCGGCTCAATCACCACCGATGCGCAGCTCAATGTCCGTAGCGCCAGCCTCGATAACCGCAACAGCGGCGAGTTGGCCGGCAAGGGCGCCACGCGCGTCGACACTAGCGCCTTCGATAACAGCCAGGGCGGTCGGTTGACCAGCAGCAATACCCTGAATCTGACCGCAGGCCAGGTGACCAACCAGAACGGCGGACGCATTGCCAGCGCCCTGTCCCTGAGCGCCACTGTCACGGGGCTCGATCAGCAGGCGGGCGAGCTGTTCAGCAACACCGCGCTGTCCCTCGACCTCAACCACGGCCAGTTGAATAATCAGGGTGGTTTGATCAACTCCCCTGGCGCCCTGTTGCTGAAAAACCTCAAGGGCGTCGCTAACCAGAATGGCGAAATCTCCAGCGGCCAGGCCTTTACCCTGGTCGCACAAAACCTCGACAACAGTGGCGGCAAACTGCTCAGCAATCAGGGCCTGACGCTGCGCATTGCCCAGGTATTGAACAACCTCAAAGGCGCTGTTTCTGCGGCAGGCCTGGACATCAACAGCGCCAGCCTGGACAACACCGAGGGTTTGCTCAGCAGTCGCGACGGACTCAAGCTGACCGTCGACAGCGCACTGACCAACCACAAAGGCACGCTGATCGCCGACAGTGATTTGCTGCTCACGGCCGCGACGACGGACAACAGCCAGGGACAGATATCCAGCAAGAAAAACCTCACCGCGCAGATCGGCAGCCTGCAACAGCAGGGCGGGCAATTGATCGCTCAAGGCTCCCTGACGCTGACCGGGAACACGCTGGATAACCGTCAGAACGGTCTCGTCGGTGCCACCAGCGCGCTGAACATCAATGTCGATAACGTCGATAACCGGGGCGGTGAGCTGTCCAGTCAGGACGCAATCACGCTGAACGGTCAGCAACTGGACAACAGTGACAAGGGCAAACTCCTGGCGCAGAAAGCCCTGACACTCAACGTCGCGCAAATGACCAACCGCAACAACGGATTGCTGTCGGGCAAGTCCGGGTTGAAAGCGCTGGGCACCTCGTTGAATAACGCTGGCGGCTCAATGGTGGGCCTCAAAGGCATCGACATCAATCTGAGCGGCGCCCTCGATAACAGCCAGGGCTTGATCAGTAGCGAAGACACCTTGGGGTTGCGTGTCGGCAGTCTTGGCAACAACGGCGGCAAGGTTTCCAGTGCCGGCTTGATGACCCTCGACAGTGTCGGAGCCCTCAACAACCAGGGCGGCGAACTGGTGACCGACGGCGCGCTGGATCTACGCAGCGCCAGCCTCGACAACCGCGCGCAAGGCAGCATCAGCAGCAAAGGTGCGCTGTCGATTCGTACGGGCGATTTCGATAACAGCCAGTCGGGCCGCGTCAGCACGGGCGATCGTCTCGACCTGACTGCCGCGCAGCTGACCAACCGTGACGCAGGCAGCATCGGCAGTGGCAAGGCGTTGGTCGCCAGCGTCAGCGGGCTGGACCAGCGCAACGGCAAGCTGTTCAGTAACACGGCGCTGACCCTCGATATGAACAACGGTCAGTTGAACAACCAGGGCGGTTTGATCAACGCCCCCGGTTCGTTGCTGCTGAAAAATCTAAATGGGGTCTTGAATCAGGGCGGGGAAATTTCCAGCGCCCAGGCGTTTACCCTGGCCGCCCAAAGCCTCGACAACAGCGGCGGCAAGTTGCTGAGCAATCAGGATTTGACGGTGCGCGTCGCCCAGGCTCTGAACAACGACAAAGGCATGATCGCCGCTGCGCGAATCGACGCCAGTGCCGACACCCTGGACAACAGCGGCGGTACGTTGACCAGTCGCGGTGATCTGGAACTGACAACCAATGGTCTGCTGACTAACCGGGACGACGGGCTGATCAGTGCGACACAAGCACTCAAGGTGCGTGCGGCCAATCTCGATAACCAGGCAGGGCAACTGCTGGGCAAGAGTGCGCTGACGGTGAACACCGGCGCACTGAACAACACCGCCAACGGGCTGATCAACAGCCAGGGCACCTTAAATCTCACTACCGACAGCCTGGACTCCAGCAACGGCGGCGAAGTCTCTGCGCACGGCGACATGAGCCTGGTGGTGAACGCGCTGACCCAGACCGGCGGGCGTTTGCTCAGTGACGCCGGGTTGACCCTGGATATGAACGGCGCCGACCTGAATAACCGCAATGGCCTGATCATCGCCAAGGGACCGTTGAGCCTCAACCGTTTGAAGGACCTGAACAACCAGGGCGGCGAAATCTCCAGCAGTCAGAGCTTCACCCTGGCCGGCGGCAAGCTCGATAACAGTAGCGGCAAGCTGATCAGCAACAACCTGCTGACCCTCAACGCCAACACGTTGCTCAACCAGAACGGGCTGATGTCCGGCTGGCAAGGTCTGAGCGTCAATGGCGCCACCCTCGACAACCGCAACAACGGCACGCTCTCCAGCCGTAATGGCGATGTCTCGGCAATCCTCAGTGACGCGTTACTCAACGGTAACGGCGGGGCGCTGGTCAGCCAGAAGGCGTTGAGTGTCAGCGCCCTCAGCCTCGATAACCGCGGCGGTATTCTGTCCAGTGGCGCCGGTCAGACACTGACCGTCAGCGGCGTCCTGGACAACAGCCTGAACGGGCTGATCGACAGCGGTGCCGCACTGACCGTCCAGGCCAGTACGCTGAACAACGCAACAGGCAACATCACCGCGCAACAGGATTTCAGCCTGGTGGGCAGCGCGCTGGATAACAGCGGCGGCAATTTGAGCAGCAAGGGCGCAGTGACCCTCGACCTGCTGGGTGCCCTGACCAACACCAACGGCAAACTTGCCAGCGGTGGCGCTTTGTTGCTACGTCGCAGCAGCCAGATCGACAACCAGGGCGGGCAACTGGTCAGCCAGAGCCTGATGACTCTGAACACCGGCAGTCTCGACAACCGCAACCGCGGCACCGTCGCCGCCAGCAATAGCCTGATTCTCACCACCAGCGGGGCGGTCCTCAACAGCGCCGATGGCCTGATCTACAGCCAGAACGCTGATGTCCAACTGCAAGCGGGCAGCCTTTCCAACGCCCGCGGCACGCTGCAAAGCCAAGGTGCATTGAGCGTCAACGTCTCCGGTGACATCGATAACCAGAACGGTCGGATCATCGCCCAGGGCGGTGATCTGGGCATCAACGCGGCCACTCTCGACAGCCGTGGCGGTGTGTTGTCCAGTCAGCAAGGTGCCTTCAGCGCGCACGTGACCGGTGTGCTGAAAAACGGCTACGACCTCAATCGCCAGGGTGGCGTGATCCAGGCACAGCGCCTGAACCTCACGGCGCTCGCCGGCTTCGACAACAACGGTGGTCGCGTCTCGGCACGCACCGGCGATGCGCTGGTCACCACTTCCAACTTCGACAACCGCAACGGCGGCCTCTATGCCAAAAGTCGCGTCAGTGTCACCGCTAACCCTTTCGACAACAGTGGCGGCCAGATTGCGGGCGGGCAGATCGACCTTAACCTCAGCGGCGCACTGAACAACCGTCTGGGCATTATCGAAAGCGACAACGCGCTGAGCGTCACCGCGTCCAGCGTCGACAACCAGACCGGCAAACTGCGCGCTCTGGGTCAGGCGGGTGCTACCCAGTTCAACATTGGTGGCGTCTTTGACAACCGTAACGGCGTCCTCGAAAGCGCCAACAGCGACCTCAATTTCAACGTCGGCAGCTTCCTCAATGCCGGCGGCAGTCTGTTACACGTCGGCGCCGGCAACTTCGGCATCTCCACCGCCAACGTCACCAACGCCGGCGGCAGCATCGTCACCCGTGGTGGCCTGACCCTCAACGCCGACAGCTGGACCAACAGCAGTGTCATCCAGGCCGGGCGCCTGACCGTCAACGTCAACAACTTCAGCCAGACAGCCAACGGTCAACTGTTGGCCTCCAGTGCGTTCGTGGGCACCGGCGGCAACTGGTACAACGATGGGTTGATCGCCAGTGACGGCACGTTGAGCCTGAACATTGGCGGGACGTACTCCGGCAATGGCCGGATGACCAGCCTCGGTAACCTGAACGTCGGTGCTGCGCAACTCAATCTGAGCAACGCCGCCAGCATTGTCGGTGGCGGTAGCACGAGCATCAACGTGGGCGGGCAATTGACCAACTATGGTCGGTTGACGTCGGCAGCCGACCTGGCAGTGAACGCGGGTGGCATCAGCAACTACGGGACGCTGGGTGCTGCGCAGAACCTGACATTGACCACCCCGACACTGCTCAACAGCCAGGGGCTGATTTTCAGCGGCGCCAACATGCAGCTGAATGTGGCGAGTTTCAGTAACCGAAAGGGCGACCTCTACGGCTTGGGTAACGTCACGATCAGTGGCTACGGTTCGGCGCAGGCAGGGCTGGTATCGAACGTCTCGGGCTCGATGGAGAGCGCAGGTCGCTTCGCGATCAACGCGGCGTCCTTTGAAAACCGCACCGAAGGTTCTGATGGTGTGCAGAACTTTGGCGTGGGCCGCACCTTGGTCAAGGGCTCCATTGCCGTGCAGTGCTTCGACTGCAGTGGTGACCGCTATGAAGTCAACTACATCGTCCGGGAAACCTACAACGCCGGGGAGGACAGCGACAACACAGCCTCTGCCCAGTTGATGGCCGGCGGTGATTTTGTCTTCAACGGTGGCAACTTTCTGAACAGCAAAAGCACGATTGCGGCTGTGGGCAACATCTCCATACAAGCCGATAACGTGAAGAACATCGGTGCCGTGAGCGGTGCCGTGGAGCGCACCCGGGTTTATAAACAGGGCGGAGCGGAGCAGGAAGCCTTCGGCGACAATGTCAGACGTTACTTCCTGCCGCTTGTCGACGGGTATAACCAGCACAACAACCCGGACTTCCCGAAGGTTTATTACGTGGACGCAACGGGTGCTCTGGTACTCGGCACTCCTTATTCGGCGACCTTCAGACAAGGCGGCGGCAAAGGTGAGCATGAGGATTTCAAGTACATCGGCATCAAGGATTCAAACGGCGTAGCCGTAGGCAGCTACCGGTATCCGAACACCCTGGTCGGGTATCAATGGGGCACAACCCCCATATCGCTCTACGACCCCGCCAATCTGGTTGCACTGCCGTCTGCAATCGACGGTCTGAAAAAGATCGATGACAAGGAAGTCTCCCTGAACGGCACCGGCAATGCTGGCCGCAGTGCCGTTATCCAGGCGGGTGGTAACGTCTCGATCACGGCCACCACCGACGTCCAGAACAGCGTCATTCGTCACGACTACACCGTCGGTGGCGGGACCAACAAAGTCCATGACACTCGGTCCTCCGCCTCGGGTGGCACGACGGTGGTGAGGATCAACGCTCAGTTGCCTCCCGACCTCGCTCAACAACAAGTCAATCCATTGGGCCTTCCTGGCTTCAGCCTGCCGACCGGCCAAAACGGCTTGTTCCGTTTGAGCGGGCAATCCGGCAGCAATACCCAGGCCACTCAGGCCGGCACCGCACCACAGAACTGGACCATCGCAGGCGCTAGCGTCTCGGTTGCCCAGCGCGATCAAGCTGTCCCGGACGTACAGGCCCGAAACATCCAGATCGGCTCGGTCGGTCAGGTATCGACGGCCACGCGTCAGTTGGCCACTGCCACCCGCCAAGGCCTGGCGGTGAGTGCCAACGCTTCGACATTCGACACCTCCGCGCCCGCCGATTCCGGTAACGGCGATTTACCTGTTCCAGAACATCGGTCGGACAGCACGGGCGTGACGACCGTCGGTAATGTGATAGGCGTACAAACAGGTGTGGCCGTTCAGTCCGGTATTGTCGTGCTTCCCGGCCAAAACGCCGTACAGGCAGTCACCTCGCCAGCGATCACCCAAGTCGCTTCGACCACCGCGCAAACCCTTACCCGAGTCCAAGGCGTCCCGAGCTCAACCGCCCCGCTAAATAGTCACAAATACCTGATCGAAACCAACCCGGTGCTCACCGACCTCAAGCAATTCATGAGTTCGGATTACCTGCTCGCGGGCCTCGGCTACAACCCCGATATCAGTGCCAAGCGCCTGGGTGATGGCCTGTACGAACAACGCCTGATCCAGCAAGCCGTCACCGCGCGCACCGGCCAGGCGTTCATCGATGGACAGACCTCTAACCAGGATCAGTTCAAGTACCTGATGAACAACGCCATCGCCAGCAAGAGCGCGCTCAACCTGGCGGTGGGCGTGACCCTCACGTCGCAGCAAGTCGCGGCGCTGACCCACGACATCGTCTGGCTCGAAGAGCACGAAGTGAACGGCGAAAAAGTCCTGGTGCCAGTGCTGTACCTGGCCCAGGCCGACCACCGTCTCGGACCGAACGGCGCCCTGATTGCCGGTAAAGACGTCAGCCTGATCGCGGGCCAGAACCTCGACAACGTCGGCACCCTGCGCGCCACCAACAACCTGTCGGCGCAGGCTGGCAATGACCTGGTCAACAGCGGCCTGATCGAAGCGGGCAATCGCCTCGACCTGCTGGCCGGCAACGACATCATCAACAAGGCCGGCGGCATCATCAAAGGCCGGGACGTGAGCCTCACTGCAATCAATGGCGACATCGTCAACGAACGCACCATGACCTCCCAGGACAATAACCTCGCAGGCCAGCGCCACAACGACTACGCCGACAACGCGGCCCGCATCGAAGCGGCCAACGACATGAGCGCCTCGGCCGGCCGCGACATCAACAACCTTGGCAGCGTGCTGCAAAGCGGCCGCGACCTGACCCTGAAAGCCGGGCGCGACGTCAATATCGTCCCCACCCAAGTCAGCAACAGCGTGGTCCTGGACAGCAGGCACACCAACAGCGACATCACTCAACTCGGCAGCACCGCCAACGCCGGCCGCGACCTGTCCGTCCAGGCCGGGCGCGACATCAACGTCATCGCCAGCCAGATCGACGCCAAGCGCGACATCACCATGGCCGCCACGGAAAACCTGACCATCGGCTCGGCCGCGGACGAGGAACACTCCCTGTCCAAGAGCAAAAAACTGACGGTGCAGGAAGACCACGTCAGCCAGGTCATGTCGGGCATCACGGCCGGCGGCAGCATCAAACTGGACGCCGGCAAAGACCTCGCCGTGATCTCCAGCCGCATCACCGCCGGCGACGAAGCCTACCTGGCGGCAGGCAACAACCTCGACATCCTCGCGGCGCAAGACAGCGACTACTCGCTGTACGACAAGAAGAAAAAAGGCTCCTTCGGCGCGAAGAAAACCAAGCGTGATGAAGTGACCGATGTGAAAAACATCGGCAGTGAAATTACCGCGGGTGGGGACCTGACGCTGGTTAGCGGCGGGGATCAGCGGTATCAGGTGGCGAAGCTCAGCAGTGAGAAGGACATCACGCTGGAGAGTGGTGGGGCGATTACGTTTGAGGGGGTGAAGGACTATCACGATGAAAGTCACATCAAGAGCGATGGCGATGCGTTCTGGACCTCATCGAAAGGCAAGGGCAACACCGACGAGACCTTGCGCCAGACCCAGATGATCGCCAAAGGCGACATCACGATCAAAGCCGTCGACGGCCTGCACATCGACCTCAAACAGATCAACCAGGACACCGTCAGTCAATCCATTGATGCGATGGTCAAGGCTGATCCGCAACTGGCGTGGTTGAAGCAGGCGGAGGCGCGGGGTGATGTTGATTGGCGATTGGTGAAGGAGATTCATCAGTCGTTCAAGTATGAAAACTCCGGGTTAGGGCCGGCTTCGCAGATCATCATTGCGATTGCATTGGCTGCCGTCATGGGGCCGATGATGGCCGGCATGAACACTATGTTGCAGGCGGTCGCTGTAAGTGCCGCGACAAAGGCCACGGTCAGCACCATCGACAACCGGGGCAACCTGGGGAAGGTCGTCAAAGACGTTACTTCGAAAGACAGTATCAAAGGCTATGTCGTTGCTGCTGCCACGGCGGGTGTCGCTCAGGGGCTCAATTACAGCCCGGGATCGCTTGGGTTTGATGTCAAGAGCTTGAACACCGTGGTTGCCAAAGTGACCGCTGATGCTGTGATCAAGACGGCTGTTTACGGAGGAAGCTTCAAGGACAACCTTGCCAGTTCGGCCGCTGGCACTGCCGCGAGTATTGGAGGTGCGGTTGGGGCTGGGAAAATTGGAAACATGGTCCTGGCGGAGGGTGGAATAGAGAAAATCATCCTGCATGCGGGGCTGGGTGGCTTGTTGGCCGAGGCGATGGGCGGTGATTTCCGTACTGGAGCACTGGCGGGCGGTGCTAACGAATTACTGGTCGGACTGCTTGGTGACAAACTCCTGCCTTCGAATCTTGTTCCGGGTTCAGCGGATTACAACCAGGCCCAGGCCAACATTCTCGCGATTTCGCAATTGGTCGGTGTGCTAGGCGCAGTGGCTTCGGGTGGGGATGTTGGAATCGCCTCCTCCGTCGCGGCCAATGCGACACAAAATAATTACCTCAGTCACGACCAACTGCAAAGGGCCGCCAGAAAACTCAGCACCTGTAAGACAGATGCTGAGTGCACAAATCTTGCTCAAGAATTCAGGGATATCAGCAAAGAGCAGGACATCAATGCCATTAAAAACTGCGTGTTTGCGGTTGAGCTTTGTCGCCCGACATCGCTGGACGTTGCTAATACCATGGCCGACCTCAACAAGGTGAAGGACGCTTTGGGTGATGGCTCTCCAGCCGCTAAAACGACGCTTCAGGCACTGATCAACGAGAACCATGACTTCCAGCAAATATTGGCGATGGCAGCCGGAGGTCATAGCGCTGATGCACTGGCAGGCGCGTTGCAGGCCAAGTGGAATCTTTCTAACGAGCAGACAAATCTCCTGAGGGACAACTTGGGGATGATCGCCGCTGTCGGTGCGGGTGTGGCCGCGGTTAGTGGCAAAGCTGTAGTTGATTCCTTGAGGTCTGGGTCAGGTCCAAAAGGGGCCGTCACTAAAAACCCGAATTCAACCAGTGGTCTGACTGATTCGGAAGCTGGTACGCTGGTTGAACGAAATGTTTTGGAGGCGGGTGTAAAAGGTACGGCTAAGGGGCCTTTGGTTTCTAAAGGCTCGGATGTAACACCTGAAATTATTAAAAAAGCATTGCTGGGAGACAAGACTATTAGTGCACAGGATGCTGTGTCGCTACCCGCAATTCAAAGATATGTTGATAGACTCCTCAAGGGGGACGTAGCTCCGGCAATTAAGATGGACGGTAATGTAATTGTAGACGGTAATCATCGATATATTGCAGCAAAAATACTGGGCCGAGAGCCTGATGTAATACCTGGCATATTGACGTCTTATAAGGCTGAAAAGAAAAAACCGACCGTAAATCTGGAGATTTCTCCATCAGATTGGGGTAATAGATGATCACAATAAGATTTGAAACAGGTGAGTCTTTAGATTTTCCGTTCGATAGTTTTGTTGGTTCGGATTTTAGAGAGGCTAATTTACATCGAGCGATATTTGAAAAAATAGATTCTAGTTGTGCCGATTTTACTGGAGCTAATTTAAGGAGCGCTATTTTTTATTTTGCTATATTGAACGGCGCAAAAATGAAACGTGCGAAATTAATGAACGCTATTTTCACGGGTTCGATAATGCGGGAGGTTGATTTTTCAGAGTCTATACTTGCCTATGCCGATTTCTCAAGAACCGATCTTTCGATGGCAAATTTTAAGAATGCTGATGTTGAGGGGGGCGACTTCCAAGGTGCACAATTGCATGGGGCTAACTTTGAAGTTGTACAGATAGATAAGTGTAATTTATCCGGCGCTTTTTACGATGGAAAAACTATTTGGCCAGAAGGGTTTGATCCTGATTCTCATGGGGCGGTTAAAAATAGCAAATAAGGTATAGGACTACTCATGAGGTATTTTTATTTCTGGCTGCTTCTGAGCCTGACGTTATTTCTGTCGGGCTGTAATACAACCCCCTACGACAAGGCGACGGTTTACTACGATCGAACGCAGTTCCCCGAGCAAATCGTCAGAGACTATCCAATGTTGAAAGATTCTATTCTTCAGCATGGACGTTGCTCGCTGATTATTGCGACTCCCGGCTCCAAAACGGGCACCTACTATTTCTGCACCTATGCGCTGACGACGAATAGACTTTATGTGCAGGGGTGGAACGCCAGGACGTTGAAGTACGAAGAGATCGTCTACGTTGATCTGTCGATGCTCAAAAAGATCTCAATCTATTCATTCTTGCGGATGAATCAGCTGCAGTTGACAGAGGAGCGGCGCCAAATGGCGCTAAGTGCCTCCATTGATGAGGGCGGGTATGTCGATACTGCGGCCACTGAGCGTCTGTTCGAAGCGATCAAAAGCAAGGGGGTGCCTGTGGTCAAAAGCGAAGGAATGATGAGCCCGCCAGCCCCTCCTGCGCCGATGTTCATTCCAATCATTATTTCGAAGTAAGAAAATCAGCTTGAAACGGGCGCCCCATGTGCCGCCCGTTTTCATTTACTCCGCAACCTCGCGCCCGCAACCGTCGACCAATCACCTCTATCAAATCACAGCCATCACGCAACGGAATGACCAGCAGTTTGGAAAACTCCGACAGCACCACCGTGTCGCAACCAATCTCGGCGCTATAGGCAATATTTTCCAACACCTGTGTGACCGCGCGAATGGGGTAATCCGCCATCGTTTGCAGGACGTCGAGTGGGACTTGGGTATCAATGAGCAGGGAAGCCGGATCAGGTCGATTCCGGTAAGGGGCATGTTTCTATCCAAAGCTTAATCCTCGTTTAGCTTGCTGAGACGGCCAACAGATCGTCGCTAAACGAAATAGGTGGCAGCTGTACGCAGGTTGGCGAACCGGAAACGATTAAACCGGCAGATACGAAGGTCTCCCGCGCCGACAACGCCGCCCGCATCGAAGCCGCCAACGACCTATCCGTCCAGGCCGGGCGCGACATCAACGTCATCGCCAGCCAGATCGACGCCAAGCGCGACATCACCATGGCCGCAACGGAAAACCTGACCATCGGCTCGGCCGCGGACGAGGAACACTCCCTGTCCAAGAGCAAAAAACTGACGGTGCAGGAAGACCACGTCAGCCAGGTCATGTCGGGCATCACGGCCGGCGGCAGCGTCAAACTGGACGCCGGCAAAGACCTCGCCGTGATCTCCAGCCGCATCACCGCCGGCGACGAAGCCTACCTGGCGGCAGGCAACAACCTCGACATCCTCGCGGCGCAAGACAGCGACTACTCGCTGTACGACAAGAAGAAAAAAGGCTCCTTCGGCGCGAAGAAAACCAAGCGTGATGAAGTGACCGATGTGAAAAACATCGGCAGTGAAATTACCGCGGGTGGGGACCTGACGCTGGTTAGCGGCGGGGATCAGCGGTATCAGGTGGCGAAGCTCAGCAGCGAGAAGGACATCACGCTGGAGAGTGGTGGGGCGATTACGTTTGAGGGGGTGAAGGACTATCACGATGAAAGTCACACCAAGAGCGATGGCGATGCGTTCTGGACCTCATCGAAAGGCAAGGGCAACACCGACGAGACCTTGCACCAGACCCAGATGATCGCCAAAGGCGACATCACGATCAAAGCCGTCGACGGCCTGCACATCGACCTCAAACAGATCAACCAGGACACCGTCAGCCAATCCATCGATGCGATGGTCAAGGCTGATCCGCAACTGGCGTGGTTGAAGCAGGCCGAGGCGCGGGGTGATGTCGATTGGCGGTTGGTGAAAGAGATTCATCAGTCGTTCAAGTATGAAAACTCCGGGTTGGGGCCGGCGTCGCAGATCATCATTGCGATTGTCATGGCGGCTATTGTCGGCCCTGCTGCACTGACAGCTATGACGGCCAGTATGGGGACCGTCGGTGCTGCCGGTTTGGCGGCAGTGGCTTCGGGTGCTGCGACGAATGCGACGACCAGTTTTATCAACAATGGAGGAAATCTTGGGGCGGTGTTCAAGGATGTGACGTCCTCGGATGCGATAAAGGGTTATGTGATTTCCGGTGTGACGGCGGGTTTAACGGCGGGTGTCTTTGACTCCATTCTGAAAACTTCGACCAATCCGCTTACGGGGAAAGTAACCGTTGACTTGAGCAGCCTGGAAGGGGTCGGCCGGTTTGCTGGAAATCAGGTATTGCAAGGCGGAACCTCTGCTCTGCTGGGTAAGGCACTTGGGCAAGGAGGTAGTGCAAGTGATGTGTTGAAAACCGCATTGTTCAACACATTGGCAGCGGCCAGTTTCAGTGCGGTAGGCGACTACACAAAAGGCGTAATTGACGACGGCTCAATGCAAAAAATCGCGATCCACGCGATGGTGGGTGGGTTGTTGGCCCAAGTGACGGGTGGGGACTTCAAGACTGGCGCCCTAGCGGCGGGTGCGAATGAAGCGCTCGTCGGTGTCCTGGATAATCTGGTCAAAGGGGATGACAACCTCTTGACGATGAGCTCTCAGATCGTAGGGGTGTTGGCCGCTACGGCGCAAAAAGACGTCGATGCGAGTAAGTTGGAGAAGGCTGCATGGGTTGCAAAGAATGCTTCACAATACAACAGACAGTTGCATAGGGAAGATCGCGAACTCGCCGCGCAACTGGCCGCACGCAGCGGTGGAAAGTACACCGTTGAACAAATCGAAGAACAACTGCGGCTATCTGGTGTTAACGGCACCGACATTCAACCAGGCTCCGACATGGTTGCCACCAAGGATGGCATTTACGACCCTTCGGGAAAATGGGTGGACTTGGGCAATGGCCAATACGTCCAGCAGTTAGCAAAACTCGATGTGGATCTTGTTGCCTATATCAAAGCATCGACCACCAACTACACTTGGGCGGCATTCCCCGTTGCGCCTGATTATGACTGGAGCAAAACGCCGAGCGTCAGCGATGAGGCCCGTGATCGTCTCTCGGGTCGGGTACTGGATGCTCAGGGTGGTTTCCGATCACCAGTTCTTGTTGATGGAGAGGCGTTCAATCCGCGCTTCCGGCCTTGTGGTGACGCTTCGTGTGTTGCGAGCGGGGCCGGCATTGACCTGACGGATCCAGAAACCCAGCGCTGGATCAGTGCAGGCAACGCGAAGGCGGCAAAAGACGCTTTGGCCATCGGGTCGCTCGCTCCTTTGCCAATGGCGTGGGTTGGTAAGGTTCTGGGGTCCGTTTTTGGGAAAGGGGTTGCGAGGGAGGCGATTGGTGAGGGTATCGTTGCTAAAACACCTATTTGGGATAATGTCGTATCTAGGGCAGATGGAGATTTTGGCCTCCTGAATCAAACTCCCAAGTACGGAGTGAACCCTAACTACCTTGAGGAGATGACTGCGAATGGGGTGAAATTCAGCCCTGAGAATGTTATCGCAACAACCCGGAGTTCGACCGGCAAAGTTGTGTTTTTGGAAACAGGAAATTCAAAAGCTGGCTTGCAGCACATTATTGGAGAACACGTAAATTATTTTGCAAATATTGGCATTGCGGAGTCTCAAATACCAAAGGTGGTTATGCAGGCAGTAAATGAAGGAAAAATTGTCGGTTATCAAGGTTCAGGAACTGAGCGTCCAGTTTACGAGACGGTTGTGGATGGGCAAACACACAGAATTGCTATTACGGTTTCTAATAATGGCTTCGTAGTCGGAGCGAATCCTGCAGGGCGTATCAAATGAGAGTTATAAAGTTAATGGCTGATTACTATTGTTTTCCGCTTTGGGAAGCTTCACCCGGGGAGGTAGGGAATATATCCCCTGATAGCCTGCCTATCTCAAATAATTTGAAGAAGCGTCTTGCGGATTGGGCCGCAGCATATGATAAAACTCTTGATGAGGAATACCCCCCGAATTCTGGATTTAAAAGTGAAAAAGAAGAGTTAGAATTCAATAAAGAAGCTGTAAGTATTGCTGATGAATTAAGGCGCGAGCTTGGCAGAGTATATAGTGTTATTGTGCATTGTTGATTTCGTGATTTGCGCAGGATAAGCAATAGGAATCGTAAAGGAGTCTGGCTTATTTGTTTTTCCAGAACGCAAAGTGAACGGATATATTTTTTTGGAATTGTTGAAGTGATCAGAAAATAAATCTGTCCTGCTGCTGGTCGTGATACGAAACTAGCAGGCGATAAAGATTTTCCGCGGAGTGAGGGGTGGAGAAAAATGGAAGTAAGTCACCGTCTACCTAGCGGAGAAAATATAACCGTTCACTACCAGTACAACTCCGTTACCGGTAAAGCATATGATATGAAAATCACCACGCCGCAACAGCTGCCGCCTGCGCTGCAGCCCGGAAGAACTATTGAGTGATGTGGATATGATTGTTCGAGAACTTGGGCGAGAAGAGCCTGTGCAGGTTTTTGGGATTTACTGGATAGAGAACGAGCGCTTTTACTGGGTCATTCCTTATGATGGTTACGGTGGCCTGATGGCACTCAGTGATAGAGAGGTCAATGTTGTTGACTCTTCTTTGTCAAGTGATCTCATCCTCTGCAAGGATGGCGATGGGAATGACATGATTCTGCACTGGGCAGCGGAAGATTTGATTGAAAAACTCGTGGAGCGTGATCCACTAGCAATGGTCGAGTTCTTAGGGCACATAAAAAACTGATGGTGCAATAGGGCCGGGGCAGGTTATCCCTGATGCAATCAGCCCGCCCAAGGTCAGCCGGGAGTGTCATAAATTTTGTGTTCGGGCGTAACATGTTGAAGAAGGAGCATGTATGCCGGCCAAGAAAAAACCGGCCCGTGAGGCCACACGAGACCTGCCAGCCATCCAAACAAAAAAGGGGACAGATTTATTTGTTTTATTTGTTTCAAAAAAGGGGACAGATTTATTTGTTTGGTCTGTCCCGTCCTGAATAAGGTTTACACCTGTTTCAGGACTAGACAGCACCCGATGAGCAGACCAGAAAAATCTGTCCCCTTTTTTCCTAGCGGTGAGAGTCCGCTCCTGAGAAGCCTGAGGAAAAGGGGACAGGAGTAAAGAAACGCGATCTGGGACTTTCGATGTGAACTTGAATCGTATCGGAGATTGATATGGCTGATGAAAATAAACCTGATTGGGTGAGTCGAGGGAAAACAATTAGGCAGCTCGTAAAGGAACTGCAGTCTCTCGAAAATCAAGAACAGCAAGTTGAGATATCAACGGATGATGGTGCGACTCAAAAGCCGATTAGTTTGGTTGTGAAATCTGGCAATACTTGTGTTCTGATAAATTGTGAGTAGGAGGTGTGTTGTCGTATTGGTTCAAGGGCTACCGCTAGAGAATTGTCTCGGTAGTATTGGACGCAAAGCGGACGGACCTATTTATTTGGCATTGGTGAAATAACCAGAAAATAAATCTGTCCCCTTTTTTCGACAAAAACCATCGCCAGTGAACTCAGCGGCCAGAGCAAGCAGGACCTGCAACATAGCGACGACACCTTCAAAAACATGTACGAGGATGGGGTGAGTCAGCAGCAGGGCGATATCTACGTTCGCGGTGCTACGACACTGCTCAATATCGCTTTGAGCACTGCAACGAATGTCGCAGGCAAAGCCACAGGCAGGATCATTAGCGTCGTAGGGAACAAAGGCTCTGCGGGTGGCCCGATCACCGACCCGCTGAAGGTAGATCCAAAGCACCCTGACTGGAAAAAAGAGTTTGGCGATGCGCCGGACAAGGGCTGGGTCGATAGAGACCCGAACGGCAAGCCAGCCCCGCCACCTGCATCGAGCGACAGCCCCAAACACACGGTAGGGGGGCATGTCGATATTCCGGTTGTGAAAGTCAATACCGCCAACGCTGTCAAAGGCACCCAAGAGTACGAGTTGCTCAATAACCCGAGTGCCAGGAGCCCGGACACCCGCTATGAACTGGATAATGGCGACAGCTTCAAGACCAACAGCAAGGGCCAGGTCGAAGAGCTGACCTTTACCCCGACCAATACCAAGGTCCCTCGAGACTCGAGACAGACCGCGGCCGGTAAGGAAGGGCGGGAGACAGACGTTGGCGGGCATGCTCAGGCGTGTAGCCAGGGCGGGACCTGTGATGCCTATAATCTGTTCCCGCAGGATCAGAATTTTAATAACTCAGCGTATAAGGTTTTCTACGAACACAAAATCAGGGCGGCTTTGAATGATCCAGCTCAAACGGTGGGGCCGACGACGATAAGGTTTAACCGGAAAGAACCAGGTATGGCGCGGCCAGATACCCTGGAATTGACCTATACAATAAATGGCGAGACAAAAACGTTGTCCTTTAAAAATGAAGCACATGAAGTGCCGGAGATTGTATTGTGATTACTGAAGATCTAGAGTTGGTGAAGAAGATTTTTGCCTTGATAGAATCAGGGATTGTTCACGACTATGACTCTTTCAGCTATGAGGTTGAGGTTGGCGAAGGCTATCTGGAATGGCAGCTAAAAGTTGAGATTAACGGCGTTTCCGTAACAAACGCCGAAACTAACTTCAATGGTGCAATACTGCACTCGCTGGTGGATGAACTGAACGCGAACGCAGTTAAACGTGGTGAAAAATGGGTTTCGTTTGTAATGTCTTACACCCATGGTGGAGAAGTAAAAACCAATTTTAAATATTGAGTTTTCGAACAGAAAATCTGTATACCCCAGGATCGGACATGCTTCCAAAATTAGCGTTGATGTTGCTGGCCCTGTCGCTATCGGCTTGCGGACCTTCCCGTTCAGCGTGGGTCGATAGCACCAACAACCTGGTAGGACAACCAATACCCGACCTCGAAAACACCCCTTGCGATGTTCGCTGTCGACTCATGTTGTGGTCCCCGAACAATCACGAACACCGCTACCAGCGAGTAGTCGAGGGCGACGGCAGTCGCTACTACTTCAACTGGCTGTTCGACTGCAGTTACTCGGTTTACACCACGGCCGATGGCGTTATCCGGTCGTGGCGGTTCGAGACTCTGCGGCCTGAAAGTTGTTATGTGTTCTAGCTCACTATCCCCCATGGCAGCAGCTGGATGACGTCTTGTCGTCGTATTTGTCGTGGTGCTGCACCCATCCCATGATTTCCTCTTCGTTACGGCCCTTGGGCGTCAGGTCGAGGTAGTTGTAGGCGCCGACCAGCAGGTCGAGACCACGGGCATAAGTGGAATAAGTGTGAAAGATGTCGCCGGCTTCATTGCGATAAAACACGCTGAGGCCAGGGAGTTCTTCTTCGGCGCCGTCGGACTTTTCGTAGTTGTACGTGGCTCTACCGGCAGCGACGTCTTCGGCTCGGGCGGTGACGCCAAAGTCGTAGTTGAAATCGCAGCCTTCTGACGACACCCAGTCGAATTTCCAGCCCATGCGCCGTTTGAAGGCCTGGAATTCGGCGAAGGGTGCGTGGGAAACCGCGACCACTGCCACGTCGTGATGGGCCAGATGCTGGTTGGCGCCGTCGATGTGGTCGGACAGGAACGAGCAGCCGGGGCAGCCTTCGTCCCATCCAGCGGCGAACATGAAGTGGTAGATGACCAATTGGCTGCGGCCGCCGAACAGGTCGGCGAGTTTCAGTTCGCCGTTCTGGCCCTGGAAGCGGTAGTCCTTGTCGATTTTCACCCAGGGCAGGGCGCGGCGTTCGGCACTGAGTTTGTCTCGCTCCTTGGTGAAGACTTTTTCGTGGGCCAGGTGTTGTTTGCGGGCGGCGAGCCATTCTTCGCGGGACACGACGGGATGATTCTGAACGTTCATCAGGTTTCTCCTTCGCAATGCTGGGAGGTGTCTTACAGAGCCTAGTCGTTTGACCTGCGTCCAAATCGACATGCCGTCGGTCGTTAGCCGCAAAAAACTCGGCTGAACGGCTGCGTGCGGTGTCGGTCACAACTTAAGAAGGCCCTCTCTCTCACAGGCTTTGGAGGTTGAATCAGGATGACAACTTACAACTGGGATTTGATTGAACGCTTGCTGCACGAAGTGCAGAAAGGTGAAAACAGCTTCACGCCGCGCCCGTATGCCGAGCAGTACGCTGCGGAGAAAGCGTCGGAAGGCGAAGCGACTGAAAACCTCGATCACCTCAAAGCGGTGGCCGGCGAGTACGAAAAGTTACTGCTGCAGCGTGGTTACATCGAGCCTCGGCCAGAAGAGCAGGGCGGCACCGGCTCCAATTACATTTTGACGCCGCGGGGCTCGAGTTTGTTGAGCCTGATCGACAGCAGCATTCCGGGTAATGATCATCCGCGGCAGGTATTGGATGAGCAGGAAGATGCGCTGGATGAGCTGACGTTTGATGAGGTGGCGTCGAAGGCGCAGATTGCCTGAAGACCACCTGAAACCAATGTGGGAGTGAGCCTGCTCGCGATTGCGGAGTGTCAGTCGACATCGTCGTTGTCTGATACTCCGCAATCGCGAGCAGGCTCACTCCCACATTTTGACTTGTGTTGGGGTTAACTTTTTTGCGCGGCTTTCAGGCATTTCAAATCGTTGAAGTCCTTGCGAACCCCTTCAATTTTCTTCAGTAAACGCTGGCGCTGTGCCGGCGTACTTTCAGCCATCAAATCCACAAACAAGCTTCGTGCCTGCGCTTCGGTATTGGCGTAGGCCTGACGGTACGCCGGCGTCCACAAACTCTCTCGATTCACCAGAAGCGTCTCGATGCGCTGTGGGAATTCCGGACTGTGGCGCTGCGCAACGGCCGCACTGAACTGCTTTTGCCAATGGACACGGTTGGTGATCCATTGTGTGTTCTGGTCACCCAAGGCGTTCGACCACGTCACCACCCGTTGTTGCTGGGTCGGACTGAGCTGACCCAGCCAGTCATTCAGGCGCTTTTCCATGCGCTCGCCGCGCTGCTTGATCTGCTGATCGAGAGACGGTTTAACGTAATCCTCCTGGCGTTTGCGCTGATCCTTGGCGAAGGCGTCGTTCATTTCCGCGACTTGCTTGTCATCCAGCCCCTGCAACAGCTCGATGGCCGAGGGTGTGATTTCCCGGGCGGTCTGGGCGATGGCAGCTTTGGCTTCCTGAGTGCGGGTTAGCAGCGCGGCGTCGGTGACTTGATTGGTCTCGACCATGACTTGCAAACGGTCCAGCCAGTCGAGATAGCCCGGCAGTTGCGTGGTGCAGTGCCAGCTCAAGTGTTCCTTAAGGCGCTCGTTGAACCAGCCTTTCTGTTCGCCGTTCATGTCCAGGTAGTCGCTGAGCGTCCACGGAATGATCACGTCGAGGTTGCGGTAGGCCAGGCCCACGCGGCTACACGCGCCAAGGGCGAGGCTGAGGGTGATGATGACGGCGAGATATTTTAACCAGCGCGACATGAGCGAATCCTTGCGAAAGCCTGGCTTCGTGAGGGGGGTTCTTATGTGAACGCAGAATGGGCCCGGCAGTTCAGCCGATCAATAGAAGGCGCGTTCGGCCTTGAGGGTGAACAACCCGTCGCATTGGCTGTTGTGCCCGGAATAGGCAGAGCAGTCGCTGCCGCTGAGGCTTGAGTCGCTGTAGATCAGGTTGAGGTCAACGCCCATGAACGGCCGGGAAAATTGCACCGACCAGTCGGTGAAACTGCCGATGTACCCACCGTCGACGGACGCCGGCGTGTTGAGTTGGTGGGTGGTGTATTTCATGCTGATCCCGATGCCGAACGGCTGATTGCCGCCCAGGTCGGCGAATACGGTGCTGTTCTGTTTGTCCGGGTCGTTGCTGAACGCGGCGCCGAAACGGCTGCCGAGAAAGGTCAGGCCACCGAACAGCTCCTGGCTGTCGAGGGTGTCCACTTTCGGGTAGCTGTAGCGGATCATGCCGACTTCGTAGCCGAGGGTATTGTCGAAAGGCTGTTTAAAGCCCATGTAGGAATCGACTTCAAGTTTGGCCCCCGGGGTTAAACCCATGCTCGGTGCCCATTGCCCCACGTAAAAGCCACTGTCATGGCTCAGGTCCAGGCCACCGTGAAACGAGCCGGTGCTGGAAGGCTTGACCAGCCCCTGGGCCATGCTGCGGCTGGGGGTGGTGCCGAGTTTGAGGTCGAAGTCGCCCAATTCACGCTGGAAGACTTGCGCGTTGGCGACCGAACACGACAGCAGGGTGCCGAGCAATAGATAGGAGGGTTTGAGCATGCGTCACTCCATGACCGCGAGGAGCAGGAACGAAAACCTACTGAAACGCTTGATTTAGACGTGTGCAAGCATACCGGCGAATACTCGGCATTGAAGGCCGTTCGTCGATTTTTGAAATATTGATGTGTTTGGCGGGGTGTTGCGGGGAGGTTCCAGTCCAAGCGCTTCGAAGCTCAAAGCGCTTACGGACCAGGTGACGCGGCGGATCTTTGGGGGATGTGTTACTTCTTGCCCAAAGTGATCTGCTTGGACGGGCCGAACGTCTGGCCGCTCACGCCTTTGGCAATTTGCTGGATCTCGCCACCGGACTTGAGGAACGCAGCAATCTGGTTGTTGATCGATTCGCTGGTTTCAACGGCTGGAGCTGGCTTTGCTTTGCTGTTGGATGCTTTTACACGCATGGCGGCCATTAACCTGTAGAAAATTAACTTGGCCAAGCATCGTACAGGAAATACTTGACAATTGCTTGGCTAATATCCCCCCAAAATACACATCGCAGGGGCGTCATTAATCACAAGCTATTATTCGAAACACGTCCCTAAGCCGCTGTTTTAAATAAGAACGACGGTAGAAAAACACAGGTTTCAGATCCGTTGGCGAGGGTGGCGATCACCCGTTCGGCCTGACGAGCGGCCAAAAGCCCGAGGCAGAACCCAGGAAAATGAAGGCCTGCAGAAGAATTTCTGCTGTCACCGGGCTGGCTACGGGAACGCCGTCCGCAAAATCGGGTAGAATGCCGCCCACGCAATGAGGGTATTGGAAATGGCTTTAGTCGGGCGCTACAACAGTTTGCAAGTGGTTAAACACACTAACTTCGGTTTATATCTTGACGGTGGCGCGGACGGCGAAATCCTCCTGCCTAATCGTTATATTCCCAAAGATATTCCCAGCGAAGATGAAGATTGGCTCAACGTTTTTGTTTATCTGGACAGCGATGACAAACTCATCGCAACTACCGAAAAGCCGAAAGTTCAGGTCGGTGAATTCGCCAGTTTGAAAGTCGTTGAAGTCAACAGCATCGGTGTTTTCCTGGATTGGGGCCTGCCGAAGGACCTGTTGCTGCCGTACTCCGAAGAAAAACGTCAGATGACCGCCGGCGAATATGTCGTGGTGCACGTCTACCTCGACAAGCACACCCGCCGCATCACCGCGACGGCACGCCTGGACCGTTACCTCGACAAGACCCCGGCCAGTTATACCCCAGGCCAGGAAGTTGATTTGCTGGTGGCCGAAGCGACCGACATGGGTTTCAAGGCGATCATCAACAACAAGCACTGGGGCTTGATCCACAAGAACGAAATCTTCAAGTTCATGCGCGCCGGCAAGGAAGAGAAGGGCTTTATCAAAGAAGTCCGTGCCGACGGCAAGATCAGCCTGAGCCTGCAACCGGTAGGCGAAGAAGCCGCCACCAGCCTCAACTCGAAGATCCTCGCCAAGTTGCGTGAAAACAACGGCACCCTGCCGGTCAGCGACAAGAGCGATCCGACAGTGATCACCAGCCTGTTTGGTGTCAGCAAAGGCAATTTCAAGAAGGCCATCGGTACGCTGTACAAGAACGGCCAGATCGTCATTCATGCCGATCGCATTGAACTAAGCTGACCTCGCTCCAGCCCCATGTAGGACGATTACATGGGGTTGGGCTGCTATGAAAAAAACGCTATTTGCTTACGCGGGCACCTTGCTCGCGTTTCTCGTGCTCGACGGCCTCTGGCTCGGCGTGCTGATGGCGCCGACTTATCGGGCGCTGCTCGGTCCGCTGATGCTCGACCAACCGCTGCTGGCCCCGGCAGCGGTGTTCTATCTTCTCTATGTATTCGGTTGTGTGGTGTTCGTGGTGTTGCCGGCAAAGACCTGGCGACGAGCCTCGGCGCTGGGCGCGTTGTTAGGGCTGGTGGCTTACGGCACCTATGACTTGAGCAATTGGGCGACGTTGAACGGATGGTCGGCGCAGTTGGCGTTGATGGACATGGCCTGGGGCACGTTGGCCACCTGCATTGCCTGCACTGTTGGGTATTGGGTTGCGCGAAAGATGCTGTGATCCAGTTGCCTGCGATGACGTTATCGCGGGCAGGGGCTGGCTCCCACGGGTGATTTTTTGTCGTACCTACCAGGGAATTTAAAAGTCCTCCGCGGCGGCATTTTCTGGCCATCTGGTTAATAATCGACAGCATAACTTTTCGCCCCGAAACCGTTTGTTCAACAAGCAGGCCGGGGCTTTGTTTTTACTGTCGAGTCACTGCCATGTTTGTTGTTGTCGAGGTGTTCCGGTGAGCGCCAGCCGGCGTAGCGCCGATGGGTTTGCCCTGCAAGTGATGATCGGGTTGTGCCTGATCTGGGGCGTGCAGCAAGTAATGATCAAATGGGCGGCGCCCGACATCGCGCCGGTCATGCAAGCGGCGGGGCGATCGGGTATTTCCGCGTTGCTTGTAGGATTGTTGATTTGCTGGAAGGGTGGCTGGGACCAGGTCAGCAGCACCTGGCGCGGTGGCTTGCTGGCCGGTGCGTTGTTTGGTCTGGAATTCTTTTTCATTTCCGAAGGTTTGCAACTGACCACGGCGGCGCACATGTCGGTGTTCCTCTACACCGCGCCGATTTTCACCGCATTGGGCGTGCACTGGCTGCTGCCGAGCGAACGTTTGAGACCCGTGCAGTGGCTGGGGATTTTCCTCGCGTTCGTCGGGATCGCCATCGCGTTTGCCGGCGGCGTGTCCTGGGACAACCTCGATCACCGCATGTTGATGGGCGATGCGTTGGGTGTGCTGGCCGGGGCATCCTGGGGCGCGACCACGGTGGTGGTGCGCGCCTCGCGGCTGTCTGAAGCTCCGGTGACGCTGACTCTGTTCTATCAACTGATCGTCGGATTCGTCGGGCTGCTGCTGATCGCGATCCTCAGCGGTCAGGTGACCCACGTCAGCCTGACCACCGTGGCGGTGGCGAGCGTGCTGTTCCAGGGGCTGGTGGTGTCGTTCTTCAGCTACCTGACGTGGTTCTGGCTGTTGCGCCGGTATCTGGCCGCGAACCTGGCGGTGTTTTCGTTCATGACGCCGCTGTTCGGTGTCACGTTCGGCGTGGTGTTGCTGGGTGAAGAACTGAGCGTTAACTTCGTCATCGGTGCCGTGCTGGTATTGTTGGGCATCACGTTTGTCAGCGCTGAGCAGTGGGTGCGCCGTCGTTTGCGCAAAGCCCTTGGGCAGCAGTGACCGGACGCAACAACAACCCACCGGCGACAAGCAGGCCACTGCCGGCGACCACCAGCGCGGGCTGCAATCCACCGCTGAAATGGCTGCTTAGCGCCGCCAGCAACGGTCCGGCGAGCTGACCCACGGCAAAGCAAGCCGTCAGCAACCCGGCGTTGCGTTGGGTGGCGTGGGGCGCCAGTTCCCGGGAGCGTTGCATCACCAATTGCATGCAGGCCAGGAACGGCGTGCCGCAAAGAATGACGCCCAAGGCCAAGCCCGGCCCGCTGCCCAACAGGCAGGCAAAGACGCCGGCGGCTTGCAGCCACAACGTCACCATCAGCCAGTGGCGAGTGCCATTCGGGGTTTGTCGACGCAGACTGACCAGCACCACTCCGATGGCCGACGCCAGGCCGAAGCACGGCCAGAACAGGTCGGCCTGCCATTGACCATGGAATTGGGCGCTGGCCATTTGCGAAAGGAACGTGGCGGGGATGATGTAGCCCAAACCGTACAGCCCGTAGATCACACCTAGACGGCCAATGCCTCGCTGACTCGAAGTGCCTGAGCTCGGTGCGGCAACCACAGCGGCGGTCGATTGCGGCAGAAAAGGCAGAATCCCCAGCAGCATCGCCAGGGCGACACCGGCGTACACCAGCCACAAAGTTGCAGACGTCTGCCCCAGCAGGTGCGAGCCCAAGGCCAACATCCCTGTGAGAAAAATCCCCAAACCCGGTCCGGCGAATACCTGGGCGCCCAGTCGTGGGCGACCGGCTGCCGCGGCCAGTGGCTGGCTCAACGACGTGATCATCACCAATACCCAGGCGCTGGCCACGCCGGTACCGAATCGCAGCACCAGATGCGACCAGAAGCCGTTGGCCCAGAACGACGCCAATGTCAGCAGTACACACAGCCACAGACCACCGAGCAGTCGCCGACGGACCTGTTCGGGACGGCGAGAGAACATGGCGTCCACGGCGCCGACGAAGTAACCGAGGTAGTTGGCGGCCGCAATCAGACCGGCGGCGGTCAGGTCGATCTGACCTTCACTGAGCAAGTGCGGCATTTGCGGCGTGAGGGCGAAACGCCCGATGCCCATGGCCATCATCAGGGCAATAAAACTGGCGAGTAAGCGAATCAGTGGTGACATGGTCTGGATTCCGGCAAAGGCTCAATGACCGTCAGGCTAGGACTGATTGACTTTCTTTAAAAATGAATAATAGTGAGTAACTTGTTCTGATTTGGAGAAGATCGTGGAGTTCAGTCAGTTACGAATCTTCCAGGCCGTAGCGCAGGAGGGGTCGATCACCCGTGCTGCCGAACGGTTGCACCGGGTGCCGTCGAACCTGTCGACGCGGCTCAAGCAACTTGAAGAGCAGCTCGGTGTAGAGCTTTTCGTCCGCGAGCGTCAGCGTTTGCAACTGTCACCTGCGGGAAAAGTCCTGTTGGACTACACCGCCAAGCTGTTCAACTTGCGCGATGAAGCCCAGGCGGCGGTGCAGGGCGGGCAACCGGCCGGGGACTTCGTGTTGGGCACCATGTACAGCACGGCGGCGATTCATCTGCCGGGGTTGTTGGCGCGGTATCACCGCACGTACCCGGCGGTGAACCTGCAAGTGCAGTCCGGGCCCAGCGGTGAATTGCTTGAGGGTTTGCTCACCGGTCGTCTCGATGCGGCCTTGGTGGATGGCCCGCTGGAGCTGGCCGGTCTGGACGGCGTGCCGTTATGCGACGAGCGGCTGGTACTGATCAGCGAGGCCGATCACCCGCCGGTGCGCAGTGCGCTGGATGTGGAAGGGCGCTCGGTATTTACCTTTCGTCAGGGCTGTTCCTATCGGATGCGTCTTGAAGCCTGGTTCGCCCATGACCACGCGGCCATGGGGCGGGCGATGGAGATCGAGTCCTACCCAGGCATGCTGGCGTGTGTGATTGCTGGCTCGGGCGTGGCGCTGATGTCGGAGTCGATGCTGGCCAGCCTGCCGGGTCGCGAAAGCGTGGCGGTGCACCCGTTGGCGGAGCCGTTTGCCCACGCGACGACCTGGTTGATGTGGCGCAAAGGCATGGTCGGGGCCAACCTGAACGCGTGGATTGAGCAGCAACAGGCGGTCTATCCATCGGAGCCAGTGCAGGCTTCGGCGATTGCTTGAACTATCGGTCAGGTATTCTGATCAATTCAGTAACAGATCATTGCGGATTTGGCCGAGCATTGCGTAGGACTTCGGACTATTATCAGTGCGAAGGGGCTACAGAATTTCAGCCGCTCGGCACTACCCTGAAGGGGGCACCATGAAAGAGAAAATCCAAAACTGGCTGCACGATCTGGGTGTTGCACTCGGTTTGATCGAACCGCCTCTGCAACCTGTGCCAATTCGCACTGACGACGAACAGCGTCGACGCCAGCAGCGCCGCCGGTAAGTCTGGCCCGCACTGGCTAAAACCTGGCAAATCCTCTGTGGCGAGGGAGCTTGCTCCCGCTGGGGCGCGCAGCGCCCCTTGGTAGCCTCAGAATTGTCAGGGAATAATCGGAACAGGATTGGCGACTGCTGCGCAGCCGAACGGGAGCAAGCTCCCTCGCCACAGTTCACCACGAGCGCGCGCTTGGCATTCGTACTCAATGCCGACCAATCTCCACCAAAAACCGACTCAAATCATTCGCCGTCCTGGCGTCCTTGAGCATACGGTCTTCTTCTGCTGTAAACGCCGTCAACCCCAGCTCATCCTCCAGATGGAAGATCAGCTCTTCGATATCCTGTTTATCCAATCCCAACTGCGCCAGGCTGGCGTTGTCGTCGAAGTCATCCTGACCCTCCAGCAGGCGGCTGATGAAGCGATGCACGGCGGCACGAACGGCAGCTCTTTTCATGGGGGTTCTTCGAGGGCGTTATTGTTGTTGTCCTTGGGCTTGAGTACAGCAGGCTTCAGGCGTGTGAGCGCTGCCACTCGTCAATCATCGTGCGCAAATGCTCCCCGGAAAAACTGCCGAAATGCCCGCCGTGCACCGTTCGGATCGGCAACGCGTGCAAGCGTTGCAGGCTGCGAGCGTAGTCGTCGAGATTGGAATGGTAGGCGTCTTCGATCAGCGGGCCGTCGTAGATGATGTCGCCGCTGAACAGGGTCTCGGTCGCGGCTTCGTACAGGCTGATGCCGCCCGGTGAATGCCCCGGCGTGTGCAGCACCTGCAGCACGCGATTGCCCAGATCCAGCACATCGCCTTCTTCAATCATCCCCGTGGCCGGTGCGGCTTTGACTCGATATTCGGCGTAGCACAACGGGCAGTCCGGGTGAGCCTCGAACATCTCGTCACCGACAAACGCCCGGCTCAAATCGTTTTCGCCGTCGGGTGCCGCCAGGATGTCGGCCTCGGCCGGATGCACCAGCCGTTCCGGAAATTCGTGATGCCCGGCAATGTGGTCGAAATGGCAATGACTGGCGACCGCCACCAACGGCCGTTCGGTGATCCACGGCAACTGTTCACGCAGGCTCACCAGCCCGGAACCGCTGTCCAGCAGCAAGTCCTTGTCGCGGCCCTGAATGTGCCAGAGGTTGCAGCGATAGAAAGGCCGGATGTAAGGCTCGTGAATCAGCCGAATGCCGTCACTGAGCTGTTTGACCTCGAACCACTGATCGCGAGAAACAATCTTCATCAAAGGTTTTCTCCAGACGAAAAAAAACGGGTGTGGCAACCGACGCCACACCCGTCGAAGAAAGCATCAAGTCGTTATGTTCAGCTTAGGCGGCGCTGGCCACCGTTGCTGGACGAGGGGACAGCAAGCTGACCAGCACGAAGCTCACCAGACCCACGCCGAGGCTGTAGTAGATCGGAGTGTTGACGTCCATACCGTCCTTGATCATGAACAGCAGCGCGGTGGCAAAGCCCATGCCCATGCTGGCGATAGCGCCGGCGGTGGTTGCGCGTTTCCAGAAGATTGCACCGATCAGCGGGATCAGCATGCCGCCCACCAATAGGTTGTAGGCCAGGGTCAAGGCACTGATCACATCGTTTACTACCAGCGCGATACCCAGCACGACGATGCCGGTCAGCAGGGTGAACAGGCGGTTGATCCCCAGGCTCGACTGTTTACCGCCGCGCAGTTTCGGCAGCAGGTCTTCGGTCAGGGTGGTGGCGGCGGCGAGCAGGCCGGCGCTGGCGGTGGACATCATGGCCGCCAGGGCAGCCGCAATTACCAGGCCACGGATACCGTCCGGCAGGGACAGTTTGACGATGGCGGCGAAGGCGTTGTTGACGTTGTCCAGGTCCGGGATCAGCACATGAGCGGCCATGCCGATCAGGGCGCAGGCCAGTCCGTAAAGGATGCAGTAGAAACCTGCGAATGTACCGGCGACCTGAGCCACTTTGGCGCTCTTGACGGTGAACACACGCTGCCAGATGTCCTGGCCGATCAGGATCCCGAAGAAGTAGATCATGAAGTAGGTGATGATCGTGTCCCAACCGATGGTGGTGAAGCTGAAGGCGGTTGCCGGCAGTTTCAACACCAACTCATCCCAACCACCGACGCGGTACAGGCAGATTGGCAACAGGATGAACATCAGGCCCACGGTCTTGATGACGAACTGGACGATATCGGTCAGGGTCAGGGACCACATGCCGCCGATCGCCGAATAAATTACCACCACGCCACCGCCGACCAATATCGAGAGCCAGAACGGCAGGTCGAACAGCACTTGCAGCACGGTGCCAATGGCCAGGATCGAGACCACGCCGATCATCAGCGCATACGCCAGCATGATCACCGCGCTCGCAGTGCGGGCCATTGGGTTGTAGCGTTTTTCCAGCACCTGGGTAACGGTGTAGATCTTCAGTTTCAGCAGCGGTTTGGCGAGGAACAGGTTCAGCGCGACGATCCCGCAACCCAGTGCGGCGCAAAGCCAGAAACCGGAGATGCCATGAACATAACCCAGACGCACGGTGCCCACGGTGGACGCGCCGCCCAGAACGGTAGCGGCCATGGTGCCCATGTACAGGCTCGGGCCGAGGTTACGACCGGCGACCAAAAAGTCTTCGTTGGTCTTGGCCTTGCGCATGCCGTAGTAGCCGAGTATCAGCATCGCGGCGGCGTAGATGAGTACGACGAATAAATCCAAAGCCATGATGGCGTGTCTCCGATTGTCTTTTTTATGGTGAGGCTGAAAAGCAATGTGGCAATCAGTCCGCTTTTTGTGGCGAGGGAGCTTGCTGTGGCGAGGGGGCTTGCCCCCGTTGGGTCGCGAAGCGGCCCCAAAACCTGCAACCGCAGTTCTTTGATCAGAACTCGTTACTGCATTGCGACTGCTGCGCAGTCGAACGGGGGCAAGCCCCCTCGCCACAAAGCTCCCTCGCCACAGAGGTTCCGTTGACCACCGTTTGTGTCAAATCAGGCGGCTTGTCGAATCGCCGGTTTACTGAGCGAATCCGTGCCCTTGCTGCGTGCATCATTTGGCCCGAACACCGCGGCCGGTTCCGGGAACAGGCTCAGCAGCGTCAGGTACACCAGCGAGGCAAGGCCGAGTGTGACCGGCAGGCTGATGTCGATGCCGCCGGCCAGATCGCCCAGCACACCCACAAACTGCCCCGGCAGGTTCACAAAGCACAAGCCCACCAGTGCACTCGGGATCCAGGCACCCAGGCCACGCCAGTTCCAGCCGTGGGTGAACCAGTAGCGGCCACCTTTCTCGCCGCGGGTGAACACTTGCAGGTCATCCGGGCAATAGAAGCCGCGACGCACCAGTAGGCCGATGATCATGATCACCATCCACGGCGTGGTGCAGGTGATGATCAGCACGGCGAAGGTCGACACGCTCTGCACAAGGTTCGCGGCGAAGCGCCCGATGAAGATGAAGGCAATCGACATCACGCCGATCAGCAACGTCGCCTTGACCCGCGACAGCACCCGAGGGAACACGCTGGACATGTCCAGCCCGGTGCCATACAGCGAGGTGGTGCCGGTGGACATGCCGCCGATCACCGCGATCAGGCACACCGGCAGGAAGAACCAGCTTGGCGAAACCGCGAGCAGACCGCCGACGTAGTTGTTGGCCGCGATGTAGTCCGGTGCCTTGATCGCAACGATAGTGGCGGTGGCCAGTCCGAACAGGAACGGGATGAATGTCGCGATCTGCGAGATCACCACGGCGGCCATGATCCGGCGCTTGGAGGTGTCACGCGGGATGTAGCGCGACCAGTCGCCGAGGAATGCACCGAAGGAAATCGGGTTGCTCATCGCCACCAGTGCAGCACCGATGAAGGCGGCCCAGAAACCTGGTTGCCCCATGTTGACGGTGCCGGCGTAGTTCACATCGAAAGGCCCGGCGAAGGCGAAGATGCCCAGCAGGAACAACAGGCTGGCGCTCCATACCGCGATCTTGTTCACCCACAACAGGAAGCGGAAGCCATAGATGCAGACTGTCAGCACCAGGATCGCGAACAGACCGTAGGCCAGGCCCAGGGTCAGGTCGGTTTCCGGCAGACCGATCAGGCGTTTCGCACCGCCGATCAGCGCATCACCCGAACTCCACACCGAGAGCGAGAAGAACGCGATGGCGGTCAACAGCGACAGGAACGAACCGACGATCCGCCCGTGCACGCCGAAGTGCGCACCGGAAGACACGGCGTTGTTGGTGCCATTGATAGGGCCGAACAGGCCCATTGGCGCGAGGATCAGCGAGCCCAGCAGCACGCCCAGCACAATCGCCCAGACGCCGGCCTGAAAAGACAGGCCGAACAGCACCGGGAAACTGCCGAGCACGGCGGTGGCAAAAGTGTTGGAACCGCCGAAGATCATCCGGAATAAGTCCGTCGGGCCTGCGGTGCGTTCGTTGTCCGGGATCTGTTCGACCCCGTAGGTTTCAATGTGCGTAAGGCTTTGGTCTTTGTTGTTGTTATTCATGATCAGCTCCGATCATAAAGGCGCGCTCATCGTGTGTGAGCGTCACCTGTTTGGCTAAGGGGGTGGCAGCCCTTCCGGCATTGCGGACAAATGTTCGTGGCAGGCCAGCCATAGGCCTTGTTGTTGTCGGCGAAACACAATCGTCTCGCGCTCCTGGCTGAAGTGTTGCTCCCCTTGCATGCGCAGCTCGGTGGCCACGTCATGGATGAAAATCGCCACGTCACCCTGCAGGCTGACGAAAGCGTTGCTCGAGGTGCACGCAAGCACCTCGAAGCCATCCTCGGCGCGCCAGCTGTCCCACAACGCCTGATAGGCATCGCGCGACAGCAGGGGCTGTTCGAGGGTGTAGAACACGAAGCTGGCATCGGCGCTGAACGCGCCGAAGTAGGCTTCGCGATCGTTACGGGCGAAGGCTGACACCAGATCGGCGGCGGCTTTCAAAACCTGATCACGTTCGTTCATGACCGATCCTCAGCGGTGGGCCACGCCAGGCAGTACGCAGAGCATTTCGTACAGCAGGTTGGCGGCCAGCAGCGAGGTGTTGCCGGTGGTGTCGTAGGCGGGCGAGACTTCTACCAGATCGCAGCCGATCAGGTCGAGGCCTTGGCAGCCGCGAATGATCTCAATCGCCTGAATGGTCGTCAGACCACCGATTTCCGGGGTGCCGGTGCCTGGCGCCCAAGCCGGGTCAATGCCGTCGATGTCGAAAGTCAGGTACACCGGACCGCCGCCGACTTTCTCGCGGACTTCAGCCATCAGCGGGGCCAGGGATTTGTGCCAGCACTCTTCAGCCTGAACCACACGGAAGCCTTGTTTACGGCTCCAGTTGAAGTCTTCGGAGGTGTAACCCTGAGCGCGCAAGCCGATTTGCACCACGCGATCGCAGTCGATCAGGCCTTCTTCGGCCGCGCGACGGAAGGTGGTGCCGTGGGCGACTTTCTCGCCAAACATGTGATCGTTCACATCGGCGTGAGCGTCGATGTGCACCAGGCCGACCTTGCCGTGCTTCTTGTGAATGGCACGCAGGATCGGCAGGGTGATGGTGTGGTCGCCGCCCAGGGTCAGCGGGATCACGTTGTGTTCGAGGATGGCGTCGTAGGATTCTTCGATGATCCGTACAGCGTCCAGCAGGTTGAACGTGTTAATCGCCACGTCACCGATGTCGGCCACCGACAGCGAGTCAAACGGCGCAGCGCCGGTGGCCATGTTGTACGGGCGGATCATCACCGATTCAGCGCGGATTTCGCGAGGTCCGAAGCGGGTGCCGGGGCGCAGCGAGGTGCCGATGTCCAGCGGCACGCCAACGAAGGCAGCATCCAGACCGGCAGCGGTAGGCAAATGGGGGAGTCGCATCATGGTGGCGATGCCGCCGAAGCGCGGCATTTCATTGCCGCCCAGTGGTTGGTGAAGAATCTTGTCCACGGGTAAGGCCTCATCGTCGTTGTTTTATTTATGTCGGTTGCGCCGCTCCGGGGAGGTTCGGGCACCGTTGGGGGCCGATTCTGCGAAATGTAGTGGCCGGGAAGAATCGCTACGGGCAAATACTTAGTTCAGATTTTTCTAAACTAATGGCAGTGGCGGCGATAGACTCGCAATGCTTATGTAGCAGCTGCCGAGCCTGCGAGGCTGCGTTCGGCTGCGCAGCAGTCGTAAAACCTGAGCGCGAGGTTATCCTGAAACTCCGCGTCGCCTGATTTCACGACTGCTGCGCAGCCGAACGCAGCCTCGCAGGCTCGGCAGCTGCTACAAGACCTCATCGTCTACATGTGCTTTTGCTGGAGCCCCCCATGGCCAACGCTTTACCCGACCTGAAACTGTTACGCATCTTCGTCAGCGTGGTCCGTCATCAGGGGTTCGCCAATGCCCAGCAAGAGCTCAACCTCTCGACCTCGGCCATCAGCACTTACATGAGCCAGCTCGAAGCCGCCCTCGGCCTGGTGCTCTGCCATCGCGGTCGCGGTGGTTTCAGCCTGACCAGCAAGGGCGAGCTGTTCCATCAGGAGACCCTGCGTCTGTTGGGCGAGCTTGAAGGCTTCGAACAATACGCGGCGGCGTTGAAGGGTGAACTGCGCGGCACTCTCAACCTCGGCGTGATCGACTCCACCGTCAGCGACAAGGCCTTGCCGTTCGCCGAAGCCATCGGCGCCTACAGCCAGGAACACCCGGCCGTGCATTTGCACTTGTCAGTCATGAGTCCCTACGAATTGCAGCTCGGTGTGCAGGACAACCGTCTCGACCTGGCCATCGGTGCGTTTTCCACGCGCATGAGCGGCCTGGTCTACATGCCGCTCTATCGCGAACAACACTGGCTGTATTGCAGCAGTCGTCATCCGCTGTTCACTGAGCGGCGCATCCCCGAGCAAGTCATCACCCAGCAGCGAATGGTCGGTCGTGGTTACTGGAGCCAGGCCGAACTGGCGCGCCATGGTTTCAAACACAGTGCCGCCACCGTGGAAAGTATGGAGGCGCAGCTGATTCTGGTGCTCTCGGGCGCCTACATCGGCTACCTGCCTGAGCACTACGCCCAGGCCTGGGCGGACAAGGGCGATTTGCGCGTCCTGCTGCCCGCCACCTTCGGTTATCAGGCACCGTTTTCGATGATCGTGCGCCGTGGCCGCAGCCGTGAGCCGCTGATCCAGACCTTCCGCGATCTGCTCAAAGCACAACTGAACCAGGCCTGAGAACATGTCCAGAATCCAGTGTCCACGCTGCCTGCGCCCACAAACCCATTGCCTGTGCCCATTGATCCCGAGCCTCGACAGCCGCACCCGGGTGTTGCTGTTGCAGCATCCGAGCGAAGTGAACCATGCGCTGAACACGGCGCGACTAGCGGCGTTGGGCTTGAAGAATGCGCAGTTGATTGTCGGTGAGGTGTTCGAGGATTTGGCGGTGCTGCTGAATCCGCCGGGGTATCAGGCGCGGTTGTTGTTTCCGGCCGACGATGCGCAGCCGTTGCAGGCGTACACCTCGAATGACGAGCCTCTGTTGCTGGTCGTCCCGGACGGCACCTGGCGCAAGGCGCGTAAGATGTTGCACCTCAATCCATTGCTGGCGGCGTTGCCGAGGGTGACGTTGGTGGATGGCGGCGTGTCTCGATATCGACTGCGCAAAGCCCCGGGGCCGGGGGCGTTGTCGACGGTGGAAGCGATTGTCCAGGCGTTGCAGGTGCTGGAAGCGCCGTGCACGTTTGAGCCGTTGTTGAAACCGTTCGAAGCGTTGATCGAGGGGCAGATTGCGGCGATGGGGGAAGAGGTTTTTCAGCGCAATCATGGCGACAGATAAGTATTGTCTATACCGGCCCCATCGCTAGCAGGCTAGCTCCCACATTTGATCAGTTGTGAATACAGAGATGTGTTCACTCCAAGTTCCCTGTGGGAGCTAGCCTGCTAGCGATTGCCATTGCACAGACAATGAAGATTCCG
The DNA here is from genome assembly GCF_059695905.1 of Pseudomonas sp. LBUM1663. Classification (NCBI taxonomy): domain Bacteria; kingdom Pseudomonadati; phylum Pseudomonadota; class Gammaproteobacteria; order Pseudomonadales; family Pseudomonadaceae; genus Pseudomonas; species Pseudomonas sp. LBUM1663. Next base: position 1,693,313 of record NZ_CP166792.1, read on the forward strand.
GCCGAATCTACCGTTCCCGCATCGCCTCGGTCCGCGCTTTCAACACCGGTTTGAGCAAGTAATCCAGCACACTTTTCTCCCCGGTAATGATGTCCACCGTTGCCACCATCCCCGGAATAATCAGCAACGGCTTCACATCCCCGCCCAAGTGATTCTTGTCGGTCCTCACCTGAATCAGATAAAAGCTGTTGCCCTTGTCATCGGTAATGGTGTCCGCACCAATCAGTTCCAGCTTGGCAGTCAGTCCGCCATAAATCGTGTAGTCGTAAGCACTGAACTTGACCATCGCTTTCTGCCCCGGATGTAGAAACGCCACGTCCTGCGGCCGCACCTTGGCTTCGATCAGCAAGTTGTCTTCAATGGGGACGATCTCCACCATGTCGCTGCCGGGCTGGACCACGCCGCCGATGGTATTGACCTTCAGCACCTTGATGATCCCGTGCACCGGCGACACCACCGTGGTGCGGGTCACGCGGTCATCGATGGCGATGCTCGACGCTGTGATTTTCGACAGGTCGGTGCGTTTTTCATTCAGCTCTTTCGCCGCGTCCGAGCGGAAGGATTGTTCCGATTCATCAATCTTGCTTTTGATCTCATTGATCGCCGATTCCGCCCGGGGAATCGCCAGCGTCGTGGCGTTCAACGAGCCGCGGATCTCCACGGCGCTGCGTTTGAGCCGCAGGATTTCCACCGGTGAAACCGCCCCGGTTCCCACCAGCGGCGCGGACATGTTCATCTCTTGTTGCAGCAAGGCCAGGCTCGAACTGAACTGCCCCTGCTTGGAGCGGAATTCCGCCAGTTCCTGGGTTTTCTGCCGCAGTTGTTCACTCAGCGTCCGTTGCTCACTGGCCAGTCGACGTTGGCGTTGTTCATACAGCGAGCGCTCATCCTCAGCCACTTGCGGCGCCTTGGCGATGACCTCCGGCGACAGCTTGAACGGCCGGCCTTCCGCTTCAGCCGACAGACGTTCGACCTGCGCGGTCAACGCGTAACGATCGGCTTCGCTCTCGCCCTTGTTCGACAGAAAGCGCGTGTCATCCAGGCGCAGCAAGGTGTCGCCCTTGTTCACCATTTGCCCTTCGCGCACGAAGATCTCGGTAACGATGCCGCCCTCAAGGTTCTGGATCACCTGGACTTTGCTCGACGGGATCGCCTTGCCTTCGCCCATGGTCACTTCTTGCAGCACCGCAAACTTTGCCCAGACCAGTGCCGTAATCAGCAAGGCTGCGGCCAGCCACACGGTGATTCGCGACCAGCGTGGAGAGTCCTGCAACGAGGCGCCGGCGGTTTCCGGCATGAATTCGCTCTCGGCGGTTTTGCCGAAGCTGCCGAAGTAGCCGCGGTCTTGTGGCGTGTCGGATGATGAACGGGCCATGGGTAGCTCCTAGACAGCCGCAGAGCCGACACGGCCCTTGCGCAGTGCATCGATGACCGCATCTTTCGGACCGTCGGCAACGACCCGCCCGTTATCCAGCACCAACAGCCGATCCACCAGGCTGAGCATCGAGGTGCGGTGAGTCACCAGCAGCAAGGTCTTGCCCTGCACCCAGCCGTGGAGTTTCTGCCGCAAGACATCTTCACTGCTGTTGTCCATGGCGCTGGTGGGTTCGTCGAGCAGCATGATCGGCGGGTCGAGCAACAAGGCTCGGGCCAGCAGCACTGCCTGGCGTTGACCGCCGGACAGCAACTGCCCGCGTTCGCCCACGGGCCGGTCAAAACCTTGCGGATGCTGGCGCGCCAGCTCGGTGACACCGGTCAGTTCGGCGACTTCGAGCATCCGTGAATCGCTGATGTACCGCGCGCCGAGGGTCAGGTTGTCGCGCAGGCTGCCGGCCAGCAATGGCAGGTCATGGGCGACGTAACCGATTTGCTGGCGCAGGTCGGCGACATCAAGTTGCCGCAGGTCCAGCCCATCGATCAGCAACTGGCCTTCTTCCGGTGCATAAAACCCCATCACCAAGCGCGCCAGGGTGCTTTTGCCCGAGCCGCTGCGGCCAATGATGCCGATCCGTTCGCCGGGTTTGACGCTGAAACTGACGTTGGACAGGGCCGGGGCATTCTGGCCGTTGTAGTGGAAGGTCACACCGCTGACATCCATCGCGCCTTGCAGCTGCGTGCGCTCCAGCGGCCGCTGGTTGGCATCGCGCTCTTGCGGCAAGGACATCAGCGCATCGGTGCTTTTCATGGTCAGTTGCGCTTGCTGGTAGCGCGTGATCAAACCGGCGATCTGCCCCAAGGGTGCAAGCACGCGGCTGCCGAGCATGTAGGTCGCCACCAGCGCACCGACGCTGAGGTTGCCGGCGATGATGCTGTAGACCCCGGCGACGATGGTCGCCATGCCGGAGAATTGCTGGATGAACAGTGTGCCGTTGGTGGCCAGCGCCGAGAGGTTGCGCGCATGGCTGTCGAGGCGGGTGAGGGCGCCGTGGGTGCTTTCCCATTTGTGCTGGCGTTCGCTTTCGGCGCTGCACGCTTTCAGGGTTTCCAGGCCGCCGAGGGTTTCGATCAGCAAGGCCTGGCGTTCGGCGCCGAGGCTCAGGCTTTTCTGCACGGTATCGCGCAGGCGGACCTGAATCACCATCGCGAAAATGATCGTAATCGGAAAGGCGAGCAGTGGAATCACCACCAGCCAGCCGCCGAGCAGGCCGATCACCACCAGCATCAGCACGGCAAAGGGCAGGTCGATCAGGCTGGTCAGCGTGACGGCGGTGAGGAATTCGCGCAGGCCCTGGAAGTCATGGATGCTCTGGGCGAAACCGCCGATGGTCGCCGGCCGCGCTTTCATCGCCATGCCGGTGATGCGTTCGAACAACGTCGCGGAAAGAATCACGTCGGTTTTCTTCCCGGCGGTGTCCAGCAAGTGCGCACGCACCACCCGCAGCACCAGTTCGAAACCGGTGCCGATCAGCAAGCCGATCGACAACACCCACAAGGTCGACGTGGCCTGGTTCGGCACCACGCGGTCGTAGGTTTGCATCACGAACAGCGGCACCATCAACCCCAAAAGGTTGATCAGGAAACTCGCCAGAATCGCATCGCTGTACAGCCATTTCGACAGCTTCAAAGTGTCGCGAAACCACGCCTCCACACGCGGCACCAGCGGCGAGCGCAGGTCTTCGAGTTCGTGGCGTGGCCGGGCGAACAAGGCCTGGCCACTGTAATTTTCGGCCAGTTCTTCACGGCTGACCCATTGTTCGCCGCCGTCCGCTTCGCTGGGCAGGATCAGCAACCGGCCGTCATCGCCAAAGCGTCGCAGGATGGCGGTGCGGCCGTTCTTGAGGATCAACATCACAGGCAGGTTGAGCGCGGAAATGTCCGCCAGTTCGCGGCGCAGCACCCGCGCCTGCAAGCTGGCCCGAGCTGCTGCACGGGGCAGCAGGTCCAGGCTCAGACGTTGTTTGTTGAGCGGCAGCCCGGCGCTCAGGCTGGCGCGACTGACTGTCGCGCCGTGGAGTTTGCAGAGGATCAACAGACCGTCCAGAAGCGGGTCATCGAAGCTCAGGCGCGGATCGACACCGGTGTTGCCGGGTTCCATGCTGGTCAAATTGATCTCTCCACAGGCCTACTTCAGTTCAGGCAAACGGGCTTCGTTTTTCACTTCGGTGGAGGCGATCGCATCGGCGGGCAATACCACCCGTTGCTTGCTCAGCAACTCGCCCATATTCGCCAGCACGCGGTACATCGAGTATTCCTCGGTGTAGCGCACTTCGGTGTAGCGGCGATTGGCGTTGTAGAGCTCGTTTTCACTGTCGAGCAAGTCGAGCAGGGTGCGTTGGCCGAGGCCGAACTGATCCTGATACGCCACGCGCACACGTCGGCTGGTATCCGCGTATTCGCGGGCAGTCGGGGTCTGCTTCTTGGCATTGACCATGGCGTTCCAGGCCAGGTGGATGTTCTCGTTGAGTTGGCGCAGGGCGTTGTTGCGGATGTCCATCGCCTGGTTGATCTGATGCGCATCGGAAGCAAGGCGAGCCTTGTCGCTGCCGCCGCGGAACAGGTTGTAGTTCATCACCACGCCCACGCGCCATTCGTTGTCGTGACCCTCATCGCCCTGCACGTTGTTGTTCGCGCCCACTGCGGCTTCGGCATCAAAACGTGGGTAGAACGGCGACTTGGCGACTTCGTACTGGCTCTCGGCCGATTGCACGTCAGCCTGGGCGGATTTCAGGTACGGGTTGTTTTCCACCATGCTCTGCTGGGCTTCCGGCAGGGTGGCGGGCAGTTCGCCGCGGATCGACGGCGGGGCTTCGAGCTCATCCGGCAGACGTCCCACAACGGCGGCGAAATTCGACTCGGCATCGGCCAGATCGACTTCGGCGGTGTCGAGGTTGTTTTGCGCCAGCGCCCGGCGCGCGCCGGATTGGTCGGAGTCGGCGTTGCTGCCGACGCCACGCTGGGTGCGCAGGCCGATCTGGTCGTTGACCCGCAAGTGAGCCTGCAGGTTGTTCGTGGCCAGGGTCACCAGTTCGCGGCGCTTGAGCACTTCGAGGTAGACCTCGATGGTGCGCAATGCCAGATCCTGGGCGGTGCCTTGAGCGTAATAGGCCCGGGAGTTGACGACCCCTTTGGTGCGTTCGACTTCGTTCGCGGTGTTGAATCCGTCGAACAGCATCTGCCGCAGGCGCAGCTCCGATTGGGTATAGGTGAGGATTCTGGTGTCGTGATTGCCGAACGCCCGGGTGTTGGTGTTATCGCTGTACCCGCGCCCGTAGGCGGCGTTCAGATCAACTGATGGATAAAAGCCCCCCTTGGCGACTTTGACTTGCTCATCCGCGGACAGGCGCGAGTCTACGCGCGAGGCCAGTTCCGGGTGGGTTGCAATGGTGCTCTGGATCGCCTCGGTCAACGATATGGCTTGGGCCTGGGATGTGCAGGCCATGGCCAGCAGAATTGCGCTGCAAAGGGGGGTTAAAACGCGCATGGGTACATCTCCCTGATTCCTGATGGTTCTTTATCAGTCGCCAAATATTTGACGACATTTATAGGCAAAACCGTTTCATGCTTGTAACAACGTAGCTAAGAACATTCTAGAGCGTAGCTAAGAAATTTTTTTCATAGGGGTTATTCCAAAAAAAACTTATGCGCTCTGCAAAATCCAGCACATTGTTCAGTCTGAAAGCCCTTGATTCAAGAGCTCTAGGGAGCATTCGAGGGTTCAAGGAAAGTTCCATCCACTTATCGACATAGGGCGGAGAAGTGCTGGAGGGGAGGGAAGCGAAACGGTTTTGATGCGACAGTTTTTTGTCACTCAACAGGTTCAGAATCGTTACGCATCGCGCAAAAGGCAATATGGCTGCGATTGGGATCCCAAGGTTGTTGATTACATTGGGGTTTTGCCAAGAACGGACACATTGCCCACGAGCGACACGCTTGGCGAGATTTCGCCGGGGCAGCGGCTTACTCGGGTAAACGCGCCACCGCAGGCGATCCGCCAGGCAACCTGCTTTAACCATGAGCACGTTCTTCGCACAAACAGGGTGCCGACAGCGGTTGGCAGCGGAGGAAATGCACATGGCAACGCTCATCGGTATCGTCAGTAAAGTCATCGGTCAGGTGTTCGCGGAAACGAGCGGCGGCACACGGCGTGCGCTGGTCGAGGGCGATCGATTGTTCGCCGGCGACCAATTGATCACCGGGGCCGAAGGCGCGGTGGCCGTGCATCTGCAAAATGGCCAGGAACTGACCCTCGGGCGTGGCAGCAGCCTGCAGATGACCTCCCAGCTACTGGCGCATCGGGCGCCCCATGTGGATACCGCTGAAGCGGTGACGCCGACTCAGGCGCAACTGACCGACGTCGAGCAACTGCAAAAAGCCATCGCGGCCGGCGATGACCCGACTCAAACCGCTGAAGCCACGGCGGCCGGACCTGCTTCGCCCGGCGCACCCGGCGGCGCGGCGGGCGGCGGTCATAGTTTCGTCATGCTCGAAGAAGTGGGCGGGCGTGTCGATCCCATCATTGGCTTTCCTACCGTGGGCTTCAACGGCATTCCCGAATTTCCACTGGAACGTCTGGCCGGTGACCCGGACAACGGCGACAACGGCGACAACGGTGCCGGTTCAGGGGGCACGGGAGTCCTTCCCGTTCCTGACGTGCCGAACAACCCGGTCACCCTCGCGGGCCTGTCGGTGGCGGGCGGCGAACTGACCCTCAACGAAGCCAACCTCGCCGACGGTTCTGCCAGCAATCCGGGTGCGCTGATCCAGAACGGCACCTTCACCGTGTCTGCGCCCGACGGGCTGACCAGCCTGAGCATCGGCGGGATCAATGTGATCACGGGCGGGGTGGCTGTCGGCTTCCCGCAGTCGATCACCACACAACTGGGCAACACCCTGACGATCACCGGTTACAACCCGGCCACAGGCGTGGTCAGTTACAGCTACACCCTGGTCGGCAACGACACCCATTCTGCCGGCGAGGGGGCCAACAACCTCAGCGAACAGTTCACCGTCGTCGCTAATGATTCCAACGGCGATACCGCCACCGGCACGCTGGACGTCAACATCACCGACGACGTGCCCAAAGCGGTCGATGACACCAACGCCAATACCGCTTCGGAAACCCTGCTGACCCTGACCGGCAGCGTGCTGCCCAACGACTCGCAGGGCGCTGACCGCATTCCCACCGGCCCCAACAGCGGGCCGATCATCGGTGGCACCTTCACCGGGACTTACGGCACGTTGGTGCTGAACGCCAACGGCACGTACACCTACACCCTCAACACCAGCGATGCGGATTTCAAAGCCCTGCACGGCGGTGGCGATGGCACCGAGAATTTCACCTACACCCTGACCGATGCCGACGGCGATACCAGCACCGCCAACCTGGTGCTGCAAATCCACAATAACGATGATCCAGTGACCATCGATGGCCTCAACGTCAACGGGGGCGAACTCACCGTCTACGAGAAAAACCTCAGCGACGGTAGCAGCCCTGATACTCCGGCGCTGACCCAAAGCGGCACCTTCACCATCACCGCTCTCGACGGCGTGCAAACCCTCAGCGTCGGTGGCATCAACGTGGTGGTCGGCGGCGTCTCCGCAGGCTTCCCGCAATCCATTGTCACGCCATTGGGCAGCACGCTGACCATCACCGGGTTCGACAGCGCCACCGGCGTGGTCAGTTACAGCTACACCCTGGCCGATAACGAAGCGCATCCGACCGCCAACGGTGCCAACGGGATCTCCGAGCAGTTTGCCGTCACCGTGGTCGATGACAACGGCACCACCGCCAACGGCAATCTCGACGTCAACATCGTCGACGATCTGCCTCAGGCCGTGAATGACAGCAACGCCGGCACCGCTTCGGAAACCTTGCTGACCCTCAACGGCAACGTGCTGACCAACGACGTGCAAGGCGCTGACCGCGTGACCGTCGGTGAGAGCGCCGGCCCGATCACCCCGGGCACCTTCGTCGGGACTTACGGCACGTTGGTGCTGAACGCCAACGGCACGTACACCTACACCCTCAACACCAGCGATGCGGATTTCAAAGCCCTGCACGGCGGTGGCGATGGCACCGAGAATTTCACCTACACCCTGACGGATGCCGACGGCGATACCAGCACCGCCAACCTGGTGCTGCAAATCCACAATAACGATGATCCAGTGACCATCGATGGCCTCAACGTCAACGGGGGCGAACTCACCGTCTACGAGAAAAACCTCAGCGACGGCAGCAGCCCTGATACTCCGGCGCTGACCCAAAGCGGCACCTTCACCATCACCGCTCTCGACGGCGTGCAAACCCTCAGCGTCGGTGGCATCAACGTGGTGGTCGGCGGCGTCTCCGCAGGCTTCCCGCAATCCATTGTCACGCCATTGGGCAGCACGCTGACCATCACCGGGTTCGACAGCGCCACCGGCGTGGTCAGTTACAGCTACACCCTGGCCGATAACGAAGCGCATCCGACCGCCAACGGTGCCAACGGGATCTCCGAGCAGTTCGCCGTCACCGTGGTCGATGACAACGGCACCACCGCCAACGGCAATCTCGACGTCAACATCGTCGACGATCTGCCTCAGGCCGTGAATGACAGCAACGCCGGCACCGCTTCGGAAACCTTGCTGACCCTCAACGGCAACGTGCTGACCAACGACGTGCAAGGCGCCGACCGCGTGCCGACTGGCCCAAGTGCCGGGCCGATCACCCCCGGCACCTTCACCGGGACTTACGGCACCCTCGTCCTGAACGCCAACGGCACGTACACCTACACCCTGAACACCAGCGACGCCGACTTCAAAGCGTTGCACGGCAATGGCAACGGCACGGAAACCTTCACCTACACCCTGACCGATGCCGACGGCGATACCAGCACCGCCAACTTGGTGCTGAACATCCACAACAACGACGACCCGGTGACCCTCAACGGCCTCGACGTTTACGGCGGCGAACTCACCGTCTACGAGAAAAACCTCAGCGACGGCACCAGCCCGAACACGCCCGCCCTGACCCAGAGCGGCACCTTCACCGTGACCGCCCTCGATGGCCTGCAAACCCTGACCGTCGGCGGCATCTCCGTGGTCAGCGGGGGCGTGGCCGCAGGCTTCCCGCAATCGATCGTCACCCCATTGGGCAGCACGCTGACCATCACCGGCTACAACCCGGCCACCGGCGTGATTAGCTACAGCTACACCCTGGTGGACAACGAAACCCACCCGAACGCCAATGGCACCAACAGCATCACCGAGAATTTCAACGTGGTGGCGACGGACACCGACGGTAGCAACGCGTCGGGCCAGATCAACGTCAACATCGTCGATGACCTGCCCACCGCCAACCCTGATCATGCCTCGGTGGGCGAGGGCGCGACCGTCTCGGGCAACGTGCTGGATAACGACATCGGCGGTGCCGACGGCCCGGCGCTCAGCGGCGCGGTGATTGGCGTGCGCGCAGGTTCGGACACCTCGACCTCGGCCATCGGTGGCCTGGGCACGAACATCAACGGCACCTACGGTTACCTGACGCTGGATGCCAACGGCAACGCGACCTACCACAGCAATCCCAACGCGGTGAACGGCCCGGGCGCGACTGACGTGTTCACTTACTCCGTCCGTGATGCCGATGGTGACGAAAGCACCACCACCATCACCATCGACGTGTCCAACAGCTGCATCGTCGCGTCCCGCGATACCGACGTGACGGTCTACGAAAAAGCCCTCGACCTGACCAAGGACGGGCAAGACCTGGCGGCCGGCACGGTCATCGGCAGCGATCCGAGCAGCACTGGCGAAACCGCCAAGGGCACGCTGGTCGGCTCGGTCACCGGTGCGACCGGCGCGATCACTTACACGCTGGTGGGCAGCGCCACGGGCAACTATGGCCAGTTGCAGCTCAACCCCAACGGCACGTACACCTACACCCTGACGTCGCCTGCGACCACCACGCCGCATGCCAACGACGGCGCGAATTCGCTGACCGAAAGTTTCACCTACCAGGCCACCGACTCGCTGGGTAACAGCACCACCAGCACCATCGTGGTGAAGATCGTCGATGACGTGCCAAAAGCCTTCAACGACAGCAACACCGGCACAGCGTCGGAGGCCGCGCTGACGCTCAATGGCAATGTCCTGACCAACGACGTCCAGGGCGCGGACCGCGTCGCCACCGGGCCGAACGCCGGACCTGTCACCCCCGGCACTTTCACCGGGACTTACGGCACCCTGGTGCTCAACGCCAACGGCACGTACACCTACACGCTGAACACCAACGATGCCGATTTCAAAAACCTGCACGGCGGCGGCACGGGCACCGAAACCTTTTCCTACACCCTCACCGATGCCGACGGCGATACCAGCACCGCCAACCTGGTGCTGAACATCCAGAACAACAATGACCCGGTCACGCTCAACGGCCTCGATGTGTACGGCGGAGAACTGACCGTCTACGAGAAAAACCTCAGCGACGGCACCAACCCCAATACCCCGGCCCTGACCCAGAACGGCACCTTCACCGTGACCGCGCTGGACGGTCTGCAAACCCTCACCGTGGGCGGCATTGCGCTGGTCACCGGTGGCGTGGCGGCAGGCTTCCCGCAATCGGTGGTCACACCGCTCGGCAGCACGCTGACCATCACCGGTTACAACCCGGCGACCGGCGTGGTCAGTTACAGCTACACCCTGGCGGACAACGAAACCCATCCAACCGCCAACGGCGCCAACAGCCTCACAGAGAACTTCAACGTGGTGGCGACGGACACCGACGGCAGCACCGCGACGGGTCAGATCAACGTCAACATCGTCGATGATTTGCCCACCGCTGCGCCGAACACCGCCAGTGCGATCGAAGGTGCAACGGTCAATATCAGCGTGCTCGGCAACGATGTGCTCGGGGCCGACGGAGCGGCGGCCGGTGGGGCCGTGATTGGCGTGCGGGCCGGCAGCAACACCGCCACCTCGGCGGTCGGTGGCCTGGGCACCAACATCAACGGCACCTACGGTTACCTGACCCTGGATGCGGCGGGCAACGCCGTGTACCACAGCAACCCGAACTCGGTTGGCGTCGCGGGCGCCACCGATACGTTCACCTACACCATCCGCGATTCCGATGGCGATGAAAGCACCACTACCATCACCATCAACGTCACCGACAGCGGCCTCAAAGCGGTGGTCGACCAAGACGTCACGGTCTACGAAAAAGCCCTCGACCTGAATCAGGATGGTCAGGACCTGGCCGCCGGCACCGTCACCGGCAGCGACCCGGGCAACACCGGGGAAACGTCCACCGGGACGCTGGTCGGTTCCGTGACCGGCGGCAGTGGCGCCATCACCTACACCCTGGTCGGCAGTGCCACCGGGACCTATGGGCAAATGCTGCTCAACCCCAACGGCACCTACACCTACACCCTGACCTCGGCGCCGAAAACTTCGCCGAACGCCAACGACGGCCCGAACACCCTGAGCGAAAGCTTCACCTACAAAGCCACGGATGCCTCGGGTAACAGCACCACCAGCACCATCGTGGTGAACATCGTCGATGACGTACCCAAGGCGGTCGCCGCCGATCGTTCGGTCGCCGCGGTCGAGATCGATTCCAACCTGCTGTTGGTGATCGACGTCTCCGGCAGTATGGCCGATGCGTCCGGCGTACCCGGGCTGTCGCGGTTGGCGCTGGCCAAGCAGGCGATCAGTGCCTTGCTCGACAAATACGACGACCTGGGCGATGTGAAAGTGCAGATCGTCACCTTCAGCAGCAACGCCACTGACAAGACATCGATCTGGGTGGATGTCGCGACCGCCAAGTCGATCATCTCCGGCCTGACTGCCGGCGGTGGCACCAACTACGACGCGGCTGTCGCGACGATGCAAACCGCGTTCAACACCTCGGGCAAACTGACCGGGGCGCAGAACATCGGTTACTTCTTCTCCGACGGCAAACCCAACGAAGGCGACATCGGCACCGCAGACGAAACCGCGCTCAAAGCCTTCCTCGACGCCAACAGCATCAAGAATTACGCGATCGGCCTGGGCAGCGGCGTGAGCAACGCCAACCTCGATCCGCTGGCCTATGACGGCAGCACGCACACCAACACCAACGCGGTGGTGGTGACCGATCTCAACCAACTCAACTCAGTGCTTTCGGGCACGGTGGTCGGTGCGCCAGTCACCGGCACATTGATCGAGGGCGGCACGTTCGGCGCCGATGGCGGCTTCATCAAAACCCTCGTGGTCGACGGCACGACGTACACCTACGACCCTAAAGGCAACAGCAATCAGGGTTCGTTGAACTTCAGTGGCGGTGCCAACCACGGCACCTTCAACACGGTGAACAACAGCATCAGCATCGCCACCAACAATGGCGGCACGTTGGTAGTCAACCTCGACACCGGCGAGTACACCTACACCTCGCAAAAAACCACGGCAGTGGTGATCACCGAAAACATCGGCTTCACCGCCAGCGACAACGACGGCGACCTGGCCAGCTCCACGCTGACGGTCAAAGTCATTCCGAACGCGGCGCCGGTGGCGGTCGATGACCACATCATCACCAATGTGCTCTCGGGCAACATCGTGGTGCCGGGTGAATTGCTGCTGGCCAACGACACCGATGCTGATGGCGATCCGCTGACGGCTTCACCCACCAACTTCAACACCGGCTGGATTTCAAAAGGCGCCGACTTCACCGGCACTGGCGCGATCAGCTTCGCCTCGACCGGCAACAACACCGCCAACCAGGTCCTGGCGAATGTGCGCAACGCCTTTTCGGCGAACGCGGCCACCATGACGGCCGTGCTGGTGATCAGTGGTTATCTGGGCGGGGTAACCACCGGCAACGCCAACGATGAGGACCGGATTACCGTCAACCTCAAACAGGGTGAAACCCTCAACCTGGACCACAACCTGGCGGGCGGTCACATCGCCATGGAGTACTCGCTCAACGGCGGCGCGTGGATCGCCCTCGCGGACGGGCAAACCCTCACCGCGGCGGCGGACGGGACCTACCAGATCCACGTCACCAACATCACCAACACCAGCGGCAGCGGCGTGAACAACGCGGAAAACTACCAGCTGACCATGACCCTCAACTACGCCGGGGGCCACGACACCGCCTCGGATGCCCACGGCACTTACACCGCCAATGACAACCATGGCGGCAGCGACAGCGCGGGCGTGACCATCAGCTATCAGGACGGCCACACCCTCACCGGCACCGCAGGCGACGATGTATTGGTGGCCGGCACCAGCAACAACGTGCTCAATGCCGGCGACGGCAACGACGTGCTCACCGCCGGATCCGGCAACAACGAGCTGCATGGCGGCGCCGGCAATGACTTGCTGTTCAGCGGCACCGGCAATGACCTGCTCGACGGCGGCACCGGCACTGACACCGTGAGTTACGCCCACGCCACCGCCGGGGTCACGGTCGACCTGAGCCTGGCCACCGCGCAAAACACCGGCGGCGCCGGCACCGACACCCTGACCGCCATCGAAAACCTCACCGGCTCCAACTTCAACGACTCGCTCACGGGCGATAACTTCAGCAACGTTATCAACGGTGGCTTGGGCGACGACATCCTCAAGGGTGGCGGCGGTGACGACTTCCTGATCGGCGGTCTGGGCAACAACACCCTCACCGGCGGGGCAGGGGCTGACACCTTCCAATGGCTCAAAGGCAACAGCGGCCATGACGTGGTCACTGACTTCACACCAGGCACCGACAAACTCGATTTGTCGCAACTGCTGCAAGGCGAAAACAGCACCGCGGCATCGCTGGATGACTACCTGCACTTCAAAGTCATCGGCAGCGGCGCCTCGGTCCTGACCAGCATCGACGTCAGCGCCATGGCCGGCGCGGCACCGAACCAGACCATCGACCTGGCGGGTGTCAACCTGGCGAGCCACTACGGCGTCACGCCGGGAGCGGGCGGGGTGGTGGCGGGTGGGCATGACACAGCGACGATCATCAATGGCATGTTGAATGACCATTCGTTGAAGGTGGATACCGTGTGATCTGAAGGCTGACATCTGGAACGACAAAACCCGACATTCCTGTGTAAGGAATGGCGGGTTTTTGTTGCCTGTGAGATCGCTTTCGCAAGCAAGCCCGCTCCGACACTTTGATCTTCAGTGAACACAAAACAGGCGAACAACCCAGATCAACTGTGGGAGCGAGCCTGCTCGCGAAGAGGCCCGATAGACCACCGAAAACTCTGCAGTGAGCCATGCAAATGTGGCGAGGGGATTTATCCCCGTTGGGCTGCGAAGCAGCCCCAAAACCATTCACCGCCGTTTTTCAGGTAGACCGCCTATACCGGAAGAGCGGCCGCTTCGCAGCCGAACGGGGATAAATCCCCCCGCCACAGTCAAGCGTTTGCCCCAGGATTTTTGCTAGCCCTGCGGCACGAAATTATCCAGCATCCGGTTCACCGCCAGTTCCCCCAGCATCACCACCTGCTGAATCCCCAACACCGTGTTGCGATGCGAACCTTCCATCAACCCCGCGAAATTACTCAGCATCACACTCGCCGACGCCAGGGTTTCGCAGGCGTTGACCAGCAAGGTCTCTTCGTTGGTATCGGGGTCGATGGAGTAAATCGTGCTCGGTTTACGCGGGGTGTCTTTGGGAACGACCGGTTTGAGGTAGTAATCGAGGGCGCGGTCGGCGGCTTCGTTGAGTTTTTTGGAATCGGGGGTTTCGTAGGGGGAAACGTCGTCGGTTTCGGGTGGGTTGGGTGTGATCTTGAACATGGTGAAACTCCTACAAGAAATGGAGCCACCAGACCTGTCGCTAAACAAGTAAAGGTGGCGGCTGCACGCAGGTTAGCGAACCGGGTGTAGGCGCCCGGCAGACCCGAAAGTCTCCCGCGCACAGCCGCCATGACATCAACCGCAGACATGAACAGTCCGCAAGAGAGTTTGGAGCGCTGTTGCGCCTACATAGGTTCGGGTCGCTAAACCCGATCGCTGATTTGTCAGCGACCGGGAAACGATAGAGCCCCGACCCAAGGCGCACAAGCCGGCGGATTCTGGCGCAGTCGTAGGCAGCGGCGCAAGGATGTGTAGCCTGAGTGAGTGTTTGGAGGTGTCTTTTAAACATCGCTGTTTATTTCTCACTCAGGTATCGGAGTAGAGACAAGGACAGATAAATAAATGCGTCCCCTTTGTCCATGCGCTGTTCCGACAATAGTGGATGCCTATCTTTCGTCAACGAATACAAATGGTCGGACGTTGTCCATTCGCAGCAAATGACTGGTAAATCCATCTCTCAGGGATAGAGGAACTTGGGATGATTGCAATGTGGTAGACATTGACGCCGTTCGGCTCCCCTGTGTGCAAGAAAAGATTAGGCGTCCCGGCCACCGGCGAGTACTTAACGAGTACCGCAGCATGGAACGCTTGCCATCCGGGCCCTGAAAGTATCGGTGTTCCACCGACGCTGGTTATCCAGTCCACCCCTTGCTGGTGATAGAGGTTCTGGTGGTTGACCAGGATGGTTTTCACATTAGTAACGTTTACGTCAAAGGTTTTTGAAGTTCCTATATGGTCGGTGACGGTAATCGTTGCCGTTCCATTGCCCTCACTTCTCACCCAACCCATTTGGTCGACCGAAGCGATAGATGTTGATGACGACAGATATTGGTAAGGGGGAACGCCACCTGAAACGTTTTTACGTCCAGCGGTGCGGTCGGGGTCATTTCCTGTCTTGATCCAGTTCAACCCCGAACCTGCGATCGAATAGTTGAGACCATCAAGAACAAGTGGCGATGGATCTACTATGAGCCCGGCCTCAATGGTCAAGGTGCGTACATTCGAATAGACATTGCCGCTGTGATAAAGCGATTTGGCGTACAAACGGCGTGCCCCCGCCGCTACGGTGATGGGTAGCTCCCAAACGCCAGTGATTGCGTCGGCAGTCGCTGTCCCCTTGGGCACCGCGCTTGCACCGCTGCCGTCATATATTTCGACTTGCAGCCCTTTACTCGCAGCGCCCACCAGTTTCAGGGTGGTGCTAGTTGAGCTTCCAGCCTCTGGAACTTCATTGCCGGTGACGTCCAGCACGTTGGTGAGCGTCGGTACGATCACCGCAACGGCGAGGTGAATATCCAGGCGCTTGGTCGGCGACTGAGCGGAGTTACCCAGTTGATCAAATACGACAAAGTCGGCCGCTGTGTTGGGATTGTCGCCCACCCTCTGAAAGGTGTCGGTGAACAGTTTTTGGATAACCGGCACCGGTGCATCGGGCACGTCCCATGAAATCGACTCATCGCCCAGCTGAAAACGGATACGGTCGTAAGCGCGCCGGTTGGACCAGGTGAACCCGAACTCCACGCCTAGGACCGCCCGTTCGGCACTGACGCCGTCTGCGATCACGTCGGGCGGGATCACCAGATCCAGGTTCTCTGGGGTTCGCAGGTGATACAGCACAAACAGATCCCGGGAAGGTTCGACGTTTCCACTGGGGCGCGTGACCTTGTAATGCAGGCGATTGACCCCCTGAATTAGCCGCCCGTGCGGCACATATAGGCGCAGGCGCAGTGTTTCTTCTCCCGGCGCAACAGTCTTGCCGGTCACGGGGGTGGGGTCGTCGTTGACATACACATCCACCCGATCATCCACCGCCATGGTCCAGGACCGCATCTGCAGTTCGGTCCACGGATCACACAGGCATTCAAGGCCTTGCGGTTGGCTATCGTAAAGAGATTTAGGAATACCGCCGTGCGCAATTCCGGCAGGTTTTACCGGGGTTATCCAACCTTGGATGATCAGGGGATAGTGCACGAATAAAGCGTTCCACGCAGATGACTGGATGTCCATCATTCACTCCTGGGTGAATTAAGCCTCAAGTCCTCTCGGGGCACAGGACCATCACACACGGGAATGGAAGGACTAGCTACTGTCAGAAATAACAGGTTGAAGCGGTTTTCAGACAAATGGTCTCGCCCTCACATTCGTCCGTCATTGAACAAAAAATGCATGAACTACACAGATCAACTGCGAGAGCGGGCTTGCCCGCAATGAGGCCCGAAAGACCACCGCAAAACTCGCAGCCTGACACGCTGTTGTGGCGAGGGAGCTTGCTCCCGTTGGGTTGCGAAGCAGCCCCAAAACCATTCACCGCGATTGTGTCTGATAAACAGCGTTTCGCTGGTTTTACGACTGCTGCGCAGCCGAGCGGGAGCAAGCTCCCTCGCCACAGGAAAGTGTTCGCCCCAGGATTTTCGCTAACCCTGCGGAACGAAATTATCCAGCATCCGGTTCACCGCCAACTCCCCCAGCATCACCACCTGCTGAATCCCCAACACCGTGTTGCGATGTGAACCCTCCATCAACCCCGCGAAATTACTCAGCATCACACTCGCCGACGCCAGGGTTTCGCAGGCGTTGACCAGTAGGGTCTCGTCGTTGGTGTCGGGGTCGATGGAGTAAATCGTGCTCGGTTTACGCGGGGTGTCTTTGGGAACGACCGGTTTGAGGTAGTCATCGAGGGCGCGGTCGGCGGCTTCGTTGAGTTTTTTGGAGTCGGGGGTTTCGTAGGGGGAAACGTCGTCGGTCTCGGGTGGGTTGGGTGTGATCTTGCCCGACAGGAAGTCGCGCAGGCGCCACCCTACGGATAAATATTGAGTACCCGTTCTCCTCGATACATCGGCTCCGGCGGCCCGATCAACCGCCCCATGACCCCAAACAACCCCAACTCCCGAATCACCTCCAATTCCCCTCTGGTCTCGACCATCTCCGCGATCAACGGCAAATCAATGCTGTTGGTCGCCCGGTAAATCGCATCAATAAACAGCCGCTTGTCACTCTGCTCATCAATGTGCCGGATGTACGCTCCATCGATTTTCAAGTACGCCAAGCCCAGCTGCGTCAGGTTGCCGATCTGGCTGAAGCTGCCGCCGAAATGCTGCAAGCCGATGCGGTAACCGGTGTCGAGCAGGCTGTGGCTCAGGCGTTGCAGTTCATCGGGGGGCGGTAGTTGGCGTTCGTCGATTTCCAGTGTCAGCAGAGGGGCCAGATCAGGCAGCGATTCGAGCATGTCGATGATTTGTCGCAGTTGTGCCGGGTCGCGCAGGGTGCTGCCGGACAGGCTTAACGCCAGGGGCCAGCGGTTGACGATGAGGTAATCGAGGGTGGCTTCGAGCATCGCCAGGTCGAGCCGTGCCGACCAGCCGAGACGCTCGATCCACGGCAGGAAATGCCCGGCGGCGATGGCCTCGCCTTGCGGGTCGAGCAAGCGCGCGAGGACTTTGTGGTGCAGCACCTGGCTGGTGTCGGCGCATTGCACCACGGGTTGGAAATACAGCTGTATTTTGCCGTGGGTCAGCGCGTCGTCGATCCAGGTGCGCCAGTCGTGTTGCGAGTGGTTCGTCGCGGTATCGGAATGGGCCAGATGCACCCACGGCCGCTCAGGATGTTGCTGAGCCTGGGCCAGCGCTTGGTCGAGGCGCAGCAGGACGTCGCCGGCCGCTTGGCCGGGCTGATAGGCGACCACGCCCAAGTGCGCTACGGGCATGCAATCACTGGCGCCGGTCAGGCGCAGGTTTTCCAGGGTGGCGCTGATTTCCGAGGCGAGGCGGGCGGCTTCGGTGCTGTCCAGGCCCGGTGTCAGCAGGCTGAATTCACCGCCACGATTACGCGCCGCCAGCCAGGTGCGCCGTTCCGGCAGTTGTGTGAGGCGCTTGAGCAATTCGCCGACGGCGCTGATCAGCCCATCGGTGCGCTGGCCGCCCAGGCGTTGGTTGAGGCCGATCAGGTCGTTGATTCGCAGCATCAGTAAATGGCCGTCGCTGCTTTGCTCGCAGACCAATAAATGGTCGGCCAGTTGTTCGTCCAGCAAGCGTCGATTGGCCAGGCCCGTGAGGCTGTCCTGATAGGATTCGGCCCGCAGTTTTTCGCTGCGCGTGGCCTCTTCGGAGAACAGCGCCTTGAGCTTTTCGACCATCTGATTCATGGCCAGCACCACGCGCCTCAGTTCAGGGGTGCGTGGCAGTTTTGGCAGGCTGAGGAACTCGCGTTTACTGATGGCTTCAGCTTGCCGGACCATTTTATCGAGCGGGCGCAATTGCCGGCGTAACAACCATCCACCGAATACGGCGCTGAGCAGGCCGCAGATCAACAGCCAGATCAGGCAGCCGAGGGTGCTGTCCCAGAGTTTGGCCAGGGCGAACTGCGGATTGCTCTGAACTTCGACCCGCGCCACCTGCTCCCAACCGCGCATGATCAGCGCATCGCCACCTTCCGGGCGCAGGTTGACCAGACTCACAAACCAGCCGGGCACGCCTTCGATCTGCGCCGATGCGCTGCGCTCCACCAGCACCTTTTCATCAACGATATTGACGACGCGGATGCTGCGGAAATAGCCGCTGTCAAAAATCGAGCTGACCATCAATTCGGTCATTGCCGAGTCGTCGATCTGCGCGGTCAACGACAAACCCAAGGCGGTGGCAGCGTCCTGGGCGTGGGAGCGCAACTGGCCGAGCATCTGTTCTCGGGAGCTTTCCAGGCTGACAAAAAAACTGCCACTGAAGGCCACCAGCAAGAACAGGCAAATGGCGAGAAACAACTGTTTGCGCAGCGACATAAAACGCTCCTTGCGATGGCGGCTAGCCTTCGCCCACAGCGAACCCTTCGGCTTGCATCTTTTTCAATACGTCCTGCCACCGCGACAATTTCTTCGAGTCACTGCTGCGTTTGCCGCCATTGGCCCCAGGCAAGTACAGGCCTTCGGCATTGAAGGCGTACACCGGCAACAGGTCTTTGCGTTGGGAGGCAGGGCGAATTTCGCCGATCAGGTTGTCGAGCACCAGCGGCTCGGCCGTGGGGCTGCTGTAGAAGGTCAGCACCATGTGCGCCTGGTTTTGGGACAGTGCCTTGACGTAGGTAATGCGCAGTTTCTCGCTGGGAATCCCGAGTTGGCGCAGGCTGAAATATTTCGCCAGGGCGTAGTCTTCGCAGTCGGCAGCCCCCTTGATCAAGGATTCTTCCGGCGTGGCCCAGTAATCGATCTGACGCCAGATGCGCGTGTCGTCCTGAAAGTTCAGCTGTTGATTGAAGAAGCGATTGACCGCGTCCAGTTGTTCGCGCTCGGGTTGGTTGAGTTCGCTTTTAAGCATTTGACTCCAGGCCTCGATTCTTCCTTGGGCGGGGCCGAGCGGGCCGTAGCGCTTTTCGGCGATTTGCAGGATCTGCGTAAAGTTCCAGTCGGCCCAGACACTGCTGAGCCCGGTCAGCAGAAAACTCGCCAGCAGCAGCCATCCGCCGAGCCGAAGTCGGAGCGTTGGCCATCCTGGACTACGCCGGCGACGGGACATGTCTGGCTGCTCGGGTGCAGATGACTGAAGTCTAGGCGGTGTTTTCAGCGAGGCAGGACAAATTCTCGGAGGATGGGATGTTGGCAGGTTGCTTTTGTGGCGAGGGGACTTGTCTGTGGCGAGGGGACTTGTCCCCGTTCGGCTGCGCAGCAGTCGTCAAATCAGGCAATGCGGTGTTTCAGAGGGAAATGGGTTGCAGGCTTTGGGGCTGCTTCGCAACCCAACGGGGACAAGTCCCCTCGCCACAGAAGCTCCCTCGCCACAGAAGCTCAGGGCTTGCGCAGGGTTTTCTGTTTGAGGATGTAGATCGTCACCAGCACGGCGCTGGTCAGCATGAACCCCCGCGCCCATGGCAGGGGCACCAGGTAGCAGGAGAACAGGATGCTCACCCACATCAGGCCGATGGCGTAGACCTTGCCCCTGAGCGGGATGCCGTTGCCGTCGAGGTAGTCGCGAATCCATGGCCCAAGCCGTGGATGCCCCACCAGCCACTGATAAAACCGTGGCGAACTGCGGGCAAAGCAGGCGGCGGCCAACAGCAGGAAGGGCGTGGTGGGCAACACCGGCAGGAAAATCCCGATCACCCCCAGCGCTACGCTCAGCCAGCCGATGGCCAGCAGTACGTAACGCAACATCAGGGAGCGGTTGCCTATGGTTTTGTCCATAGGCAAAACCTTAGTGGTGACGTGGCTTGAGGATCGCCGGTTTTTCGTCTGGCGCCTGGCACAGCAGGTACAGCGCGGTCAGGGCTTCCGGGATCTGAACGATCATGTCGTCCATCAGGTTGGCGTCTTTGGCGATGTCTTCGAACTCAGGCTGTTCGTCGAACAGACCCGAACCGACCATGATCGGCAGCAGCATTTCGCTGACTTCGTCTTCTGCGGTTTCGAACCAGGCCGCTTCGCGCAGGAACACGCCTTCCATGAAACCGATGCACCAGCCGCGCAGGTCGGAATCGTCCGGCTCTTCGCCCAGGTCCAGGTCGCATGGCAGCTCGAACTCTTCATCGGAAGCCAGTTGGCGCGCGATGTGAGCCTTGAGGGCCAGCAGGGTGGATTCGATCGCTTCACGCTCGGTGTCGTCGGCGTAATGCGGTTCTTCGGCGAAGAGGGCGTCGATCCATTCACGATCCGGAACCTCTTCGGAACAGATCGAAAGCGCAGTGAGGTAGCCGTGGGCGGCCACGTAGTCCAGCGCCTCGTCATGCAGTTCGTCGGCGTCGAGGAAGACTTGCAAACGGGTTAGTTGCTCAGCGAAGGACATTAAAGGGCTACCTTGGGAATTAACAGATGCGGGAATTCTAGGCCTTCTTGAGCGCTCAGGCCAGCCGCGCGGGATATTTGCCCCCCTGGGGCCTCACAAACACCGCAATCCCTGTGGGAGCGAGCCTGCTCGCGATGAGGCCGGTACATCCAATACATTTATCGCCTGACACGCCGCCATCGCGAGCAGGCTCGCTCCCACAGGTTGTGCGGTGTTTGTCCTCATGTGTCTTCTCAGCGGTGCCCTTTGCAAGTGAGGCCTCGGGTATACTCGCGCGTTTTGTGATGCCCTGCTGGCGTCGCGGCTGAGATGTGAAGCGTCATGCAATGCGCACTTACGATTTGTCGGTGCAGCCTGCGTGGTTCTGAACCAGCCTTGCAGGGATGTTTCGGTGATTTTTGGAGTTTTTATGCTCGAACAGGCTCAACGCGTCCTCAAGGACATCTTCGGCTACGACAGTTTCCGTGGCCGCCAGGGTGCAATCATTGAGCGCGTGGCCAGTGGCGGCGACGCCCTGGTGCTGATGCCTACCGGTGGCGGCAAATCCTTGTGCTTCCAGGTGCCGGCGCTGCTGCGCGAAGGCCTGGCGGTGGTGGTATCGCCGTTGATCGCACTGATGGACGATCAGGTCGCGACCCTCGAAGAGCTCGGCGTCGCCGCCGCTGCATTGAACTCCACCCTGAGCGCCGAGCAGCAGCGCGATCTTGCCGCGCGGATCAAGCGCGGCGAAGTGAAGATGCTGTATCTGGCGCCCGAGCGTCTGGTCCAGCCACGCATGCTGGCGTTCCTGCAAAGCCTTGAAATCGCCTTGTTCGCCATCGACGAAGCGCACTGCGTGTCCCAATGGGGTCATGACTTCCGTCGTGAATACCTGCAACTGGGCCAGTTGGCGGAGCTGTTCCCCAACGTCCCGCGCATTGCCCTGACGGCCACGGCCGACAAGCGCACCCGCGAAGAAATCGTCGACCGTTTGCATCTGCAGAACGCCGAGCGCTTTCTCTCGAGCTTCGACCGTCCGAACATTTTCTACCGCATCGTACCCAAGGAGCAGCCGCGCAAGCAGTTGCTGGCGTTTCTTGCCGAGCGCCGCAGCGATGCCGGCATTGTCTATTGCCTGTCGCGAAAGAAAGTCGACGAAGTCGCAGTGTTCCTCAGCGAGCAAGGCTTTCCGGCGCTGCCGTACCACGCCGGGTTGCCCAACGATACCCGGGCCCATCACCAGAAGCGCTTCCTCAACGAAGAAGGCCTGATCATGGTCGCCACCGTGGCGTTCGGCATGGGCATCGACAAGCCCAACGTGCGCTTTGTCGCCCACCTCGATTTGCCGAAATCCCTTGAGGCTTACTATCAGGAAACCGGTCGCGGCGGTCGTGATGGCCTGCCGGCGGATGCCTGGATGGCCTACGGCCTGCAAGACGTGGTGATGCTCAAGCAGATGCTGCAAAACTCCGAAGGCGACGAGCGCCACAAGCGTTTGGAGCAGCACAAGCTCGACGCCATGCTCTCGCTCTGCGAAGAAACCCGCTGCCGTCGGCAAACCTTGCTGGCCTACTTCGACGAAGACATGCCCGAGCCGTGCGGCCATTGCGACAACTGCGTCGATGGCGTGCAGACTTGGGACGCCACCGAGCCGGCCCGTCAGGCACTCTCGGCAATCTACCGCACCGGCCAGCGTTATGGCGTCGGGCATCTGGTGGACGTGCTGCTGGGCAAAGACAACGAAAAGGTCCGCAGCTTCGGCCATCAGCACCTGTCGGTGTATGGCGTTGGCAAGGCCATGGGCGAGAGTGAATGGCGCTCCCTGTTCCGCCAGCTGGTGGCCCGTGGCCTGGCAGACATTGACCTTGAAGGCTACGGCGGCCTGCGCCTGAGCGACACGTGCCGGCCGCTGCTCAAGGGTGAAGTGACCCTGGAACTGCGCCGCGACCTCAAGCCGCAGACTACCGCCAAAAGCAGCAAGAGCCAGGCGAGCCAGCTGGTTCGTGGCGAAGAACGCGAACAGTGGGAAGCCTTGCGCGCCTTGCGTCGCAAGCTCGCCGAGGAACACGGCGTGCCGCCGTATGTCATCTTCCCCGACTCGACACTGTTGGAAATGCTCCGCAGCCAGCCGACCTCGCTGGCGGAAATGGCCACGGTCAGCGGCGTCGGCGCGCGCAAGCTCGAACGTTACGGCGAGGCCTTCCTCGAAGTGCTGGGCGGTCAGGTCGAGGCGCCGAAAGTCGTCGCCGACGTGCGCCACGAGTTGATCACCCTCGCTCGCGCCGGCATGACGCCGCTGCAGATCGCCGGTCAGTTGCAATGCTCGGAAAAGAATGTCTACACCATGCTCGCCGAGGCCATCGGCAAGCAGCAGTTGTCGCTGGAGCAAGCGCTGGACCTGCCCGAAGAGTTGATGGGCGAGGTGCAGGATGCCTTCCTCGATGGCGAGGGCGAGTTGCCACCGGTGTCGGAGATTGCCGCGCTGTTCGCCGGGCGAGTACCGGAAGGTGTCTTGTACTGCGTTCGGGCGGCACTGCAATCCGAATTCGAGGTTTAAATGACCTGTTACAGTGATGTAACGATTCACTACAGACCAGACCTTGCCTCAAGCCAACGGTCATGCTTAGCTGACTAATAATTAGTTTTTCTCTATTTTCAGTCTAATCATGAGTTTTTTATGCCGTTAACCGATCAACACCGTTTTGGCATGCAACTGGCCCAGATGTCGCGCGGCTGGCGTGCCGAACTGGATCGCCGTCTGGCTGGCCTGGGTCTGTCCCAGGCGCGCTGGCTGGTGCTGCTGCATCTGGCGCGCTTCGAAGAAGCACCGACCCAGCGTGAACTGGCGCAAAGCGTCGGCGTCGAAGGGCCGACCCTGGCCCGGTTGCTCGACAGCCTGGAAACCCAGGGCCTGGTCCAGCGCCAATCCGTGCTGGAAGACCGCCGGGCGAAAAAAATCGTCCTCTGTGCCCCGGCCCGTCCTCTGATCGAACAAATTGAAACCATTGCCAATCAACTGCGCCGCGAGCTGTTCGACGGCGTCGATGAGGCGGATTTGAAGGTGTGCATGCGAGTCCATGGGCACATTCTGGCCAACCTGGAAAAATCTTGAGGCATAACCGCGCGTCAGCTTTTTGAGATACCCCGTTGGGCAGACTATAAAGAACTACTAGGCAATATCGTGTTCGTACCGGATGTGCGAACGCGTACAGGTTGGTTCTGGTTATCTAAGGGATGCTCATGCTCGAGAGTTGGCACGTTGTATTGCGGTGTTGCGCCAGGCTGCTTCTGGTTGGTGGTGCTGTCACTTACTCGGCATTGGCCCCTGCGCTCGGATTGGGCGACATTGCCCTTCATTCCGCGCTGAATCAGCCGTTGCGCGCCGACATCGCTCTGGTGGATGTCGGTGGGCTGGAGGAGGATGAACTCTCTGTCAGCCTGGCGACAGCGGAGGAATTCACCCGCGCCGGCGTCGATCGGGTGTTCTTCCTCAACGACCTGAAGTTCACACCGATCCTGCGAGGCAACCGTAGCCTTATCCGGGTGACCTCGAACAAACCGGTCAATGAACCTTTCCTGAATTTCCTGGTGCAGCTCAATCAGCCCAATGGGCGCTTGCTGCGCGAGTACACGGTGTTGATCGATCCACCGGGTTCACCGGCGATCGTGCCGGCAGAAGACGAACCTGCCGCCAGTCCACAAAACTCTCCATTCCCGAGCGTCAAACCGGCCACTGCGCCGGCACCGGCGGCGAAGAAGTCCGCGCCGGCGCCGGCCGTCGTCCAACCCGCCGCGCCTGCGACCGATCCCTCTGCCGAACAACTGGCCGCCAGCGTGTTGCAAAACCAGCAGCTGCAAAAAACTATCGATGAGTTGAATGCAAAGCTTCAGGCTCAGGATGAACAGATCGCTGGCCAGAAGAAACAGGTGAGCGAACTGCAAACCCGGCTGTCGGAGGTCAACCAGGCGCCGCCGGTGACGCCGGTAGCGGTGGCACCTGCCCCCGTCGTTGTTGAAGAACCCGAGGCCAGCCATTGGCCGCTGATTATCGGCTTGCTGGCGCTGATCGCTCTGGTGTTGCTGGGGCTGTTTGTTCGACGTCAACGCCAGCAGGTTCAGGCGTTGCCCGAGTCTTCGCCCGTTTCACCCTCGAAACATGAGCCGGTACTTGAGCGTGCGGCGCACCCGTCGGTGCAACAGTCTATGCTGAAACCCGCTCCCGATCATCGTGAAGAGACGCCGCCAGGCGATGTGCTTGAAGGGGTCGGTATCTACTTGGCGTATGGCCGTTTTTCCGAAGCCGCGGGTTTGCTGCGAGAAGCGTTGGTCAAGGAACCGCAGCGCACGGATCTGGGCGTGCAACTGCTGGAAGTCCTCGGCAAGCAGGGGGATGTTCCCGCCTATGACGCGCAGGAAAAAAACCTGCGTGACGGCGGGTTCGACGAAGAAAAGCTTCAGGACATCCGCGCCCGCCACCCGAAACTGAACAATGCGGCACCAGCACCAGCACCAGCACCAGCACCAGCGGCAGCGGCAGCCGTGGCAGTCATCACCCCCGTGCAAGCGGCATCTGCCGACGAGTTCCAGTTGAATCTGGATGACCTGTCCATGGATTCCAGCTGGGACATGATCAGCCCTTTCGACAATGCTAAAACTTCAGACGAATCACCAAAGGCCGTAGAGCCGGTGTTCACCTCGAATCTGCACATGTCGCCCGATGTATTCGAGATGCCTGAAGAACCGACGCTGGATGAGCCAGAGCTTGAGTGGGTCGCCGAACCGGACTCACAGGCGCTGAGCGACGACTTCCTCGACGAGTTCAGCGATGCCGGCCCGTCACTGGAGCTTGAGCCGTTAAATCCGCAGCCGGCCGAGCCGTCCAGTGCCCGTAAACTGGAACAAGCCCAGACCTGTATCGATGACGGCGATCTGGACAGCGCCATCGAACTGCTCAACGAGCTGCTGAAGGAGGGCGATGAGCCGCTCAAGCAAACTGCCCGGAGCCTGTTGGCCGGAATCCGCTGAGCCACTACTATAGCGGCGCCCTCTGGCAAAGGAGTCTTGCCCATCATGACCACGCATAAAGCGGAAATCATCATCACCTATTGCACGCAATGCCAATGGCTGTTGCGTGCGGCCTGGTTGGCCCAGGAACTGCTCAGCACCTTCGGCGACGACCTGGGCAAAGTGTCGCTGGTGCCCGGCACCGGTGGGGTTTTTCATGTTTTCTGCGACGATGTGCAGATCTGGGAACGCAAGGCCGATGGCGGTTTCCCGGAAGCCAAGGTGCTCAAGCAGCGGGTCCGCGATCAGATCGACCCGGACCGCGACCTGGGCCACAACGACCGCACTCAGTGAGACGCAGCTTCTGCTGCCACGGTCTTTTTGCTTGAACCGGACAGCCTGCTGGAGACCACAATCGCGACGATGATCAAGGCACCGCCGAGCAGCATGCGCAACGTTGGGTTTTCATCGAACAACAACCACGCCACAGTGATCCCGTACACCGGTTCCAGAGCGAACACCACGGCCGCGGTGCGCGCTTTTATCACCGCCAGGCTGGCGACGAACAGGCTGTGCGCGACGCCGGTGCAGAACACTCCGAGCAAACCGATCCACAGCCAGTCGATGGCGCGGACGTCGCTCAACTGCGGCGCCGCCACCGGCAGCAGGCACAGCGCGACCACCACGTTCTGACACAGCGCGGCCTGCACCGGCGGGATTCTGCCGGAGCTGGCGCGGTTGGTCAGCGACAGCAGGGCGAACAGCAAGCCTGAACCGACCGCCCAGAGCAGGCCCGTGGTGGCGCCACTCGCCAGATCGAAGTCAGGCGTGACCAGCACCAGCCCGGCACTCACCAGCACCACCAACAGGATTTCATTGGCGCGGATCCGCTCACGGAATATCAGCCCTTCGAGGATCACGGTAAACGCCGGGAAGCTGGCGAAACCCAGGGTCGCGATCGCCACCCCGGCCACTTTCACCGCAATGAAGAAACTCACCCAATGCCCGGCCAGCAGTAAACCGCTGAGCAACAGACGGCGCCAGTCCAGCGCTTCGAGTGTGTACCAGCGCGTGTTGCTGGCGAACCGCGCGAACACCGCCAGGGCGAGCACGGCAAATGCCGCACGGCCAAACACGATGACCGCGGGCGAGGCGGCAGCGAGTTTGCCGAACACACCGGTCAGGCCGAACATCAATGCGCCAATATGCAGGGCGCCAAGGGCGGTACGGGGAGTCATTGCGATCCTTAACAACAAGACAAACAGAGGGGGACATTGAACCGCGCCATACTCGCTGAGTCTGTCGGCAAACTATCGACTTTTGTCGCCAGCCTCGCGCCGCAGTTTGCCCGGAGTCGCCCCAAACTCGCGCAACACTGCCGCTGCAAATGCACTCTGGGAACTGTAACCGACCCGGCTGGCAATCTCGCCGATCGGTAATGGCGAATCCCGCAACAGTCCCACCGCACTATGCAGCCGCCGACTGCGGATGTAATCCATAGGTGTCTGCCCGCATTCAGCGACAAACCGCGCATGCAACCGGGCGCTGGACAGCCCGGCAACACGCGCCAGATCGGCGACCTGCAATGGATAAGCCGCGTACTGATCGATATGCGCATTCAGCGCCGCATACGGCAGGCGCCGACCGCCCACGATGTCGGGCTTGGCGTTGTTGAGGTTGGCCAATAACAGCACCGCGCCCTGCTGGGCAATCAACGGGTCACTGACCTGGCTGCCCGCCAGCCAGCTCACCAATTGGCTTTGCCCAGCGTCCAGCGGCAGGCGCCCGGCGTTGTCGAGCAAACGGCGGCTGGCGTCGGCGTGATCCCCAAGGGACTGCGAAACCCATTGATCGCTCGGTATATCCAGCACCAGGCAACGGCTGCCATTGCTGCTGCCGCAGGCGTGATGAAAGCCCGACGGCACCACCACGAAACTCTGCTGAACCACCTGGCTGCCATGCCCGCCGACTTCAAAGTCCAGCGCACCCGACAACCCGAACACCAGTTGCGCGTGGTCGTGGCTGTGGACGATCAGGTCCTTGGTGTACTGGCGCAGCGTGAGGATCGGTCTCATCGCAGGTCTCCCGGTCAAGATGCGGCCAGTCTACACCGGCCGGGCGTTGTCACAGGATTGACTCGCAGCTGTCATGGGCCATTAACCCAAACCACGCAAGCTTGCCAAAACTTGTCCTGAGGGTTGCCCATGACCAGCGCCGAGCTCGCCAAACCCAGCCGTAAGCAACGTGTGCGGACCTTGTGGATTTCCGACGTGCATCTGGGCACGCGAGACTGCCAGGCCGAACACCTGTCGCAGTTTCTCAAGGGCTACCACGCGGACAAGATCTACCTGGTCGGCGACATCATCGACGGCTGGAAACTGCGCGGCGGCATGTACTGGCCTCAGGCGCACACCAACGTGATCCGCCGCCTGCTGACCATGAGCAAGCGTGGCACCGAGGTGATCTATGTCACCGGTAACCACGACGAATTCCTGCGCCGCTACTCGAAGCTGATCTTGGGCAACATCCAACTGGTGGACGAAGCGGTGCACGTGACCGCCGATGGCCGCCATCTGCTGGTGATTCATGGCGACCAGTTCGACGTGATTACCCGGTATCACCGCTGGCTGGCCTTTCTCGGCGACTCGGCCTACGAATTCACCCTGACCCTCAACCGCTGGCTGAATCACTGGCGCGCGCGTTATGGCTACGGCTACTGGTCGCTGTCGGCCTATCTCAAGCACAAGGTGAAAACGGCGGTCAGTTTTATCAGCGACTTTGAAGAAGCCATCGCCCACGAGTGCGTCAAACGCGAGTTGCATGGGGTGGTGTGCGGGCATATTCACCATGCCGAGATTCGCAAGGTCGGTGGGGTGGACTACCTCAATTGCGGGGATTGGGTGGAGTCGTGCACGGCGTTGATCGAGCATTGGGACGGGTCGATCGAGTTGTACCGGTTGGCGGATGCACAGGCGCGGGAGGCAGAGTTGAAGGCTATTAAAGTCGCAGAGCCGGCATAGTCTGTTAGCAATGTAGTGTCTGAGCTGGCCTCTTCGCGGGCAAGCCCGCTCCCACAATTTTCACCGTATTGACCTGAACGGACTCGGACACCTGTGGGAGCGAGCCTGCTCGCGATGGACCGCGCAGCGGTCCCCCCGGATCTATCAGGCTGGCGAATGTTCTTCCATCGCCGCCTTGTAGATCGAATGCTTGGGGTGCGCAAACAAGCGCTCCATCATCGGCTCAAAGAAACTCAGCGGTAATGTCTCGTAGGCCGGATCAAACGCCGCCGCGTCATATTTGGCGCAGAACTCGATGGTCGCCTGATACTGCGGATGCCCGCTGAATTGTTCGCGCAAATGCCGATCCATTCCCAGGTGATGGAAGAAGTAATACCCTTGGAATATCCCGTGTTTCTCCACCATCCACAGGTTCTCGGGGCTGACGAACGGCTTGAGGATCGCCGCGGCGATGTCCGGATGGTTGTAGGAACCGAGCGTGTCGCCGATGTCGTGAAGCAGCGCGCAGACCACGTATTCTTCATCCCGGCCATCGCGCCAGGCACGGCTGGCAGTCTGCAAGGAATGGGTCAGCCGATCCACCGGGAAGCCGCCAAAATCACCCTCCAGCAATTTCAGGTGCGCCACAATCCGTGACGGCAACTGCCTGGCGTAGGCACTGAAGTCGGCGGCGATGATCGCCCAGTCTTCCTGCGTGCCATCCTGCATGTGGGTGAATCGTGCATTGGCGTTCATCAGCTATCCTCTTGTTCTAATCGAAAGGGATGTCTTGAGTGTAGGACTTGGATCCAATGTCGCACTGGCTGCGCAGGACGCTTTGATGGCCAGTGGAGCCTAGAACGGCACGCGACCCAGGATCATGTCGCGATACATGACAAAGTCGCCGAGCAGGCTGTAAAGAGGATGCTGAAACGTGGCGGGACGGTTTTTCTCAAAAAAGAAATGCCCGACCCACGCGAAGCTGTAACCCGCCAGCGGCAAGGCGAGCAACATCAACCAGGCGCCTTTGCCGATGGTCAGCACCAGAATGAAGATGACCAGGCTGGTGCCGACAAAGTGCAATCGTCGACAGGTGCTGTTGCTGTGTTCACTGAGGTAGTACGGGTAAAACTCAGCGAAGCTGGTGAAACGTTTGACGTTTTCCACGACTGCGATCTCTGTGGTTGTTGTTCTGATTGCAAGTTGTTCTGCGGGTAGCCTATTTGAGTCTAGAGTGATCATTGGCATCAGCCAGTGACAATGGGCGCCACTTTAGTATCCTTCGAAAACTTGCCGCGGTAGACGGCTCACTAATCAGTAAGAAAACGCCATGAGCGAACGAACGACTTCTGCAAGCTGGGCGATGGGGATTGTCAAAGCTCTGGAGATGGACGGCCTGGATTGCCGGGTTCTGTTCAAGCAGCTGGGGCTCGACTACGCGTCTCTGAATGATCCGGATGCGCGCTTCCCGCAAGATTCCATGACACGCCTGTGGCAGCGCGCGGTCGAGCTGTCCGGCAACCCGGCGATTGGCCTGAACATGGGCAAGGTGGTGCGACCGGCATCCTTCCATGTCGCCGGCTACGCGCTGATGTCCAGCCAGACCCTGGCCGAAGGCTTTCAGCGGCTGGTGCGTTATCAGCGCATCATTGCCGAAAGTGCCGACCTGAGTTTCCGACTGCTGGATGAAGGTTATGCGCTGATTCTGACGGTGCATGGCGATCACTTGCCGCCGACCCGACAGAGCGCCGAAGCGTCGCTGGCCTGTGCGTTGGCGCTGTGCGGCTGGTTGACCGGGCGCACGCTGCAACCGCGCAAGGTGCTGATCCAGGGCGATCAGCCTGTCGATCTCGAACCCTATAAACAAGCGTTCCATGCGCCGTTGGTGTTCAACGCGGCCTATGACGCCTTGATCTTCGAACGCGCCGACATGGAAGCGCCGCTGCCGACGGCCAACGAGGCGATGGCGCTGTTGCACGACCGCTTTGCCGGCGAATACCTGGCGCGGTTTTCCGAGAGCCGCGTGACCCACAAGGCGCGCCAGGTGCTGTGCCGGTTGCTGCCCCAGGGCGAACCCAAGCGCGATACGGTGGCGCAGACGCTGCACCTGTCGCAACGCACCTTGCAGCGCCGTTTGCAGGAAGAAGGCACGAGTTTTCAAACCTTGCTCGACGACACGCGACGTGAACTGGCCGAGCAGTACCTGGCGCAGCCCACCATGACCCTGCTGGAAATTGCCTACCTGTTGGGGTTTGCCGATCCGAGCAACTTCTTCCGCGCCTTCAGGCGCTGGTTCGACGCCACGCCCGGCGAGTACCGGGCGCGGCTGATGGAAACGCCGGCGGTTGTCAGTGCCGCCAGAACGCAGGAATACACAGAACAAACACCGTAATGATCTCCAGTCGGCCCAGCAGCATGCCGAACGAGAGAATCCACTTGGCGGCGTCCGGCAGGGTGGCGAAGTTGCCCGCCGGGCCGATGGTCTCGCCCAATCCCGGGCCGACACCGGACACAGTGCTGGCCGCGCCGGTGAGGGCAGTCATCCAGTCGACGCCGAGCAGCGACAGCAGCAATGCAATCACGCAGATGGTGATGGCGAAGAAGAACGAGAAAGTCAGGATCGAACGTACGATCTCTTCGTCGAGACGGTGGCCGTTGTACTTCTGCTTGATCACCGCGCGTGGGTGAATCAATTGGTTAAGGTTGGCCTTGAGCAGGATATAGGCGACCTGGAAACGGAAGATCTTGATTCCGCCAGCCGTCGAGCCCGAACAACCGCCGACAAACCCCAGATAGAAGAACAACATCAGCGAGAAGTTGCCCCAGAGGCTGTAGTCCCCCAGTGCAAATCCTGTCGTGGTGACGACCGAGGTCACGTTCAGCGCCACATGCCGCAACGCCTCCAGCCAATGCAGTTGGGTGGTCCACCAGTACCAGGTGCCGAGCACCAGCCAGGTCACCAGCAACATGCCGAGCAAGCCTTGAACCTGCTGATCCTTGATCAGTGCCCGACGGTTGCCGCGCAAGGTCGCCACGTACAAGGTGAACGGCAGGCTGCCGAGAATCATGATGACAATCGCCACCCAGTGCACCGCCGGTTGCGTCCACTTCGCCAGGGACTGGTCCGAGGTGGAGAACCCACCCGTGGAGATCGCCGACATCGCGTGGTTGATCGCGTCGAACGGGCTCATCCCGGCCCACCAGAACGCCAGGCTGCCGAGAATGGTGATGCCCACATAAGCCGCGACGATCAAACGCGCCACCATGTGCGAACGGGGCATGACCTTTTCGGAGCGATCCGACGACTCGGTCTGGAACAGCCGCATGCCACCGATGCGCAGCAGCGGCAGAATTGCCACCGCCATGCCGATAAAGCCGATGCCGCCGATCCAGTGCAACAACGAGCGCCACATCAGGATGCCGGGGGACATGGTGTCCAGGCCCGTGAGCACCGTTGACCCGGTGGCCGTGATGCCGGACATGCTTTCGAAGAACGAGTCGGTGTAGCTGATGCGCTGGGTCAGCAGGAACGGCAGCGCAGCGAAGATGCACACCACCACCCAGCTGCTGACAGTCAGCAAGTACATGTCTCGCGGGCGCAGATGAATGTGTTCGGGACGGCCGGGGATGACCAGGGCTAATCCCGCGAGGAAGGTAATCATGCTCGCCCAGAGGAACGACGGCAGATCGCTCGTGCGCTCGAAAATCACCAGGGTGGCCATGGGCACGACCATGGCGATGGCCAGCGTGATCAGGAAGATGCCGATGATGAAACCAATAATCCGTAAGGTCGGCAACGCCATGAAGTCCGCTCGGGCTGAAGAAGGGAAGGCCGCCATTCTACCTGCGGGGCAGGGCATGTAAACCGGCACTGCCACGGCAGTTGAAGCTAGAATAGCCGCACATATTTTTCTGGAGGTGGCCGATGCAGGCTCTCGACGCTTTGCTCAACCGTGTTTCCGTTCCACGACTGCTCGAACCGGCACCTACCGCAGCGCAGCGTGAAGTGCTGTTTTCTGCCGCGATGCGTGCGCCGGACCACGGCCATTTGCAGCCTTGGCGTTTCCTGACAGTCGAAGGTGCGGCGCGCGAGCAAATGGGCGAGTTGCTGGCCGAAGCGGCGAAGCTGCAAGACAGCGAGGTGTCCGAGGCGGCGCTGGACAAAGCGCGTAACGGTCCGTTGCGCGCACCGCTGGTGGTTGTGGTGATCGCGCGATTGCAGGACCACGTCAAATACCCGAAATCCGAACAATTGCTGGCAGCGGGGTGTGCGGCTCACGGAATTCTGCTGGCCGCTTACGCGCAAGGCATTGGCGCGGTTTGGCGCACAGGGGATCTAGCCTATTCGGCGCATGTGGCCAAGGGGCTGGGGTTGGCGGAAGGGGAAGAGGTGATCGCTTTCCTGTACCTGGGCACGCCGCAGAAAGAACCGCGTGTGGCAGAGAAAGTTGACCTGGCCGAGTTCGTCAGCGCCTGGCCGGGAAGTAACTGAAGAAACGATTTCCCTGTGGGAGCGGGCTTGCCCGCGATAGCGTAATGTCAGGCACTGATATGTTGAAGGTGCCACCGCCATCGCGGGCAAGCCCGCTCCCACAGGGATTACGGCTGAACTACCGCTCCCGGCACCAACGGTAATTCCAGGCTGGCAATGAACCCGCCTTGCGGATGATTGGCCAGTACCAGACTCCCGCCATGCCGCTCTGCCGCGCGTCGCGCAATGGCCAATCCCAAACCATGCCCGGCCGCCGTCTGCCCGGGCGCCCGATAGAATGGCTCACCCAACTGAGTCAGATGCTCGGCATCGACACCGGGCCCATGGTCCCTGACGCTGACCACAATCCGCTCGCCCTGGCGCACCGCCTGCATTTCTATCGACTGCCCCACGGGGTTGAAGCGTTGAGCGTTGCGCAGCAGGTTGTCGACGGCGCGCTCGATCATCGTAGGCCAGCCCTTGAGGTTCAGCTGCGGTTCGGCGTTGAGGTGAACAGTCTGCTCAGGTGAACCCAATTGCGCATCCTTTTGCAGTGTATTGAGCAGCGCATTCAGATCCACTTCTTCAGCGCTGGCGTTGTCGGCATCGACCCGCGCCAATACCAGGATTTCGCTGATCAAGGCCTCCAGTCGATCGCATTCACGGGTCAAGCGTGGCGCGAGCTTCTCCCGTTCTTCGGGTGTGGCCCGTTCGGCCAGTGCCAGGGCAATGCGCAGTCGCGCCAGCGGTGAACGCAGTTCATGGGACACATCGCGCAGCAATTGTCGTTGGCTGCCGATCAGACTTTGCAGGCGCGCACCCATGCGGTTGAAGTCGTTGGCCAATACACCAAATTCGTCGCGCCGGTTGGCCAGTTTCACCAGGCTGTTCTGCTGATAGGTGGTTTGCCCAAGGTCATGCACCGCGCCGCGCAAGCGGTTCAGCGGGCGAGTGATGGAAAGGGTCACGAACAGGCTGAAGAGGGTCAGCACCACCAGCGCAATGCCCAGCGCACTCAGCGGCCAGAGCAGGCTTTCGCGGTGCCAGGCGTCCAGTTCCGGGTGCGGGATGCGGTAGATCAGCAGGTAGGTGTCGCCCGTCTTGGCGCTGGTGTATTCGTCGGTCAGACGTCGCCACGGCAGGCGACGATCATCGTTGTTCTGTCGTGCTTCGAAAGCGGCCGCACGCCGGGGGAAGGTGCCGCGCACCACCGGATCCCCACTTTCGTTGAGCACCTGAACGTCGATGTGATACTGGCGCTTGCGCTGTTCCAGAATGTCCTGGGCTGCTTCCTCTCCCTGGGCTTCGTAGGTTTGCGTCCACTGTTCGGCCAGGGTGTTGAGGCCCGGGTGGCGGCTGAGAATCCACGCGTCCTGGTTGAGCATATGCCCCAGCAGAATGGAAAGCCCTGCAACCAGAGCGATGGCCAGCCAGAAGCTGGCCAGGATACGCCAGAACAATGAGCGCACAGAAAATCCTCAAACAATCACAAATCCCATGGGGGAGCGGGCCGACCTGTAGGAACGAGGCTTGCCCGCGAAAACGATTTTATGATCAACAGAGGTGTTGAATGTTAAATCGCTTTCGCGGGCAAGTCGGATCGCCGCATCGCTCGCTCCTACAATGGCAAAAGACCCGACGGGGTTAGCCGTCGGGTCCGGGGTCAGCGCATTATTGCGCTTTTTGCGGTTGTTGCGCTTTCCACGCCTTGAACTCGGCCCATTCGGCGCGGCGTTCAGCCTGTTTCTTCTGGATCTCGTCGAATTTCTTCTGTTGATCCGGTTTCAGCAGGCCACGGACATCGGCTTCGGCTTTTTTGTGGTTGGCGGCCATTTCGTCCTTCATGGCTTTCTGGTCGGCTGGCGAGAGTTTCTCCAGGTACTTCTCGACCACTTGCTTACGCTCGTGCATCTGCTCGCCCATGATTTTGCGGATCTGCTCACGCTGTTCGCGGCTCAGGTCCAGCTGGCTGTACGGGCCTTTACCGTGCATGCCGTGCATCTGACCGCCGTGGCGCGGGCCGTCCATCGGGCCACCCATCGGGCCGGCACCTTCAGGCATGGCCATGGCAACGGTCGGCAGGGCGGCAGCGAACATCAGAGCGATAAGAGTCTTGCGCATGGTGAATCTCCTTGTCTCGTTCCCGGTACGTTCCGGATGAGTTCAGATTACGGAGATCAAGGTCAGCGGCGGTCAGCGGAGCGTAAAGCTTGGGTAAAGACGATTTCTCACCGAACTGACAAATCCCTATCCCTGACGAAACATGACCGTCGTAGCAGCTGTCGAGCCCCGGCGAGGCTGCGTTCGGCTGCGAAGCAGTCGTGAAATCAGGCGATGCGGTTTTTCAGGTAAACCTCGTGCTCAGGTTTTACGACTGCTACGCAGCCGAACGCAGCCTCGTCGGGGCTCGACAGCTGCTACGACGGACCGTATTCGGATTCAGAGGCTGTAGTAATAGCCGCGACTGCGCAGGGCAACGATGCGCGGGCGGCCGTCGGGGTGCGGGCCGATTTTTTTGCGCAGGTTGCTGACGTGCATGTCCAGGCTGCGGTCGTACAGGGTCAGCTTGCGGCCGAGGGCGATTTGCGCCAAGTCCTGTTTGTCCAGGGGCTCGCCTGGTTGCTTGAGCAGGGCTTCCAGCAGACGGCTTTCGGAGACGGTGAGGGTGAATTCCTGTTCGTCGATGCTGACCACTCCACGCACCGGGCTGAAGCACAGGTCGCCCAGTTCGAGCTGGCTGGACACCGCCGTCGGATGACTGCGGCGCAGTACGGCGCGCAGACGGGCTGTCAGTTCCCGTGGGTCGCACGGCTTGGCCAGGTAATCGTCGGCGCCGAGTTCCAGGCCGAGGATACGATCCAGTGGTTCGCCACGGGCAGACAGCATCAGCACCGGCAGGTCCGGGTGGTCGCTGCGCAATTGCTTGAGCAGTTCCAGACCGCTGCCGTCCGGCAGCATCACGTCCAGTACCACGGCGGCGGGGGAGGTTTCGGCCAGCGCACGGCGAGCACTCTGGCCGTCGTGACAGGCACGGACCTGAAAGCCTTCCTGGCTCAGCCAACTGCTCAGGAGCTCGCACAGCTCCTGGTCATCATCAATTAATAACAGCTCGCTCATCACTCACTCAATTTAGCCATTGCCGACGTTTTCTGGTGGCACCACTGGCGAAGATACCGCAGAGAAGGGCCAATAGCGCAACTCCACCACCGATTACAAACCATTGCTGCTGATCAGTCAGCAGACGTGGCAGCGGGTTGCTGGCCTGGGTTTCCTTAAGTTGCAGCTTGAGGCGCTGGTTCTCTTGGCGCAACCGGCCCAGCTGAGCGCTTTCACGTTCACTGTCGGTATTTTGCAGTTGTTTGCTCAGTTCTTCTCGTTGCTGCTCACTTGCCTTCAAGCGCTGCTGCAACTCAGTGATCTGGCTCCCGGCGCTCAGCGACAGCGGCGTCGAACTGTGGCCCTCGGCGCTTTCTTCACCGTGGGCAGGCGCCACCATCGACAACGTCACCAACATCAGACACAACGGACCTTTGCGCATCGCCACTCCTGATTCCAATACGAGTATTGGGCAGGTTGTCGGCCGGCAAACGAGAATAATGAGCGTTGAGCGCGCGATGAACCGGCAGGGTTCATCGCGCGGGCGCGATTTACGGCAGGACTTGCTTGAACGGCTTGACCGAAACGTTGGCGTAGACGCCCGCGGCGATGTACGGATCCGCATCGGCCCAGGCCTGGGCGGCGCTCAGGGAATCGAACTCGGCGACGATCAGGCTGCCAGTGAAGCCCGCCGCGCCCGGGTCATTGCTGTCGACCGCCGGGTGCGGACCGGCCAATACGATACGACCTTCGCCCTTGAGCACTTGCAGGCGCTCAAGGTGGGCAGGCCGTGCGGCCAGGCGGGCTTCCAGGGAGTTGGCGACGTCTGTGGCAATGATTGCGTAAAGCATGTCAGTCCTCGGTTTTTGGCGTGGTGGTATCGGCGTCGTGCAAGTGGCGGGACAGGTAAATGCCCTGGGCGACCAGGAACAGCAACGTCATGCCCAGGCTGCCGAAGACTTTGAAGTCGACCCAGTAGCTCTGGAACGTGAACGCGACGAACAGGTTGGCAGCACCGCAAAACAGGAAAAAACCGATCCAGGCGATGTTCAGACGCGTCCAGACCAGGTCTGGCAGGGTCAGTGCGTGGCCCATGATGCGCTTGATCAGCAGTTGATCACCGATGAAGTGGCTGCCAATGAACGCCAGGGCGAACAGCCAGTTGACCACCGGCGCTTTCCACTTCAGGAAGGTTTCGCTGTGGAACGCCAGGGTCAGGCTTCCGAAGACCAGGCAGGCGATGAGGGTCAGCCATTGGCTCTTTTCCAGCTTGCGCTGCTTGATGAACAGCGCACCGTAAACCACCAGGGAGCTGATGATCAGCATCGCGGTGGCGCTGTAAATACCGCCTACAGTCAATTGATGACCGCCGATGTCGACGACCCGTGGATCAATTTTGAAAACGATGAAAAACAGCAGGAGCGGGATGAAATCGATGAATTGTTTCACAGTGGCAGCCAGAAGCAGGATGTGGCGGCATAATAACAAACATATGGGCGCGCGATAGCGCCAGCTGATTTGAGGTAACACATCCCCGTGAATGTCGACTTGCACTGCCATAGCACCGCCTCTGATGGCGCTCTCGCGCCTGCTGTCCTGGTGGCGCGTGCGTTCGAAAAAGGCGTGCGAGTCCTGGCCTTGACCGATCACGACACCCTTGAGGGCCTCGATGAGGCCCGTAGTGCGGCGACCGCGCTGGGGATGCAACTGGTCAACGGCGTCGAATTGTCCTGCACCTGGGGCGGCGCGACCATTCATGTGCTCGGCTACGGATTTGATGTCAATGCCGAACCGTTGGTCGAGGCGATCGCCAAATTGCACGACGGCCGCTGGCTGCGGTCCGAAGAAATAAGCCGCAAGCTGGCATTGAAAGGCATGCCCGGCGCGCTGGAAGGTGCCCGGGCCGTCCAGCAGGAACTGGGCGACAGTGGCAATGCGCCGGCCCGCCCGCACTTCGCCGACTGGATGGTGCGTGAAGGTTTCGTCAAGGATCGCGCTGAAGCGTTCCGTAAATGGCTGGGTGCCGGCAAGCTGGGCGACGTCAAGCAGCACTGGCCGACCCTGGAAGACACGGTCGAAACCCTGCGAGCCGCGAAAGCCTGGGTCAGCCTGGCGCATCCGTGGCACTACGATTTCACTCGCAGCAAGCGTCGCCGCCTGATTTCTGACTATATTCAAGCCGGGGGCCACGCCATTGAAGTGGTCAATGGCCATCAGCCCGCCGAGCAAGTGGGCAGCCTGGCGATTCTTGCCCGCGAGTTCGGTCTGCTGGTCAGCGCCGGCAGTGATTTTCATGGCCCTGGAGGCTGGTCCGAGATCGGCGAGTACCGTCCGCTCCCGGAGGATCTGCCACCACTGTGGTGTCGATTCAAACATGACCCAATTATTGCCGCCGTCTGAACAGGTAGAGAATGTGAGTCAATTTTTCCAGATTCATCCGGAAAACCCGCAAGCGCGCCTGATCAAACAGGCTGTCGAGATCATCCGCAACGGCGGGGTGGTGATTTATCCCACAGACTCGTCCTACGCCATTGGTTGCCAGATCGGCGACAAGAACGCCGTGGACCGCGTGCGCCGTTTGCGCGGGCTGGACGACAAACACAACTTCGCACTGATTTGCAGCGACCTGTCGCAACTGGGGGTGTTCGCCAAGATCGACACCGGCACCTTCCGCTTGCTCAAAGCGCACCTGCCGGGGCCTTACACCTTCATTCTCAACGCCACCCGTGAAGTCCCGCGGCTGTTGTTGCACCCGAAAAAACGCACCATCGGTCTGCGGGTACCGAGCCATCCGATTGCCCTGGCGCTGCTGGAAGAACTCGGCGAGCCCTTGATGAGCGTGACCCTGATCATGCCCGGCGACACCGACCCGATGAGCGATCCTTACGAAATGCGCCAATTGCTTGAGCATCAGGTCGACCTGATCATCGATGGCGGTTTCGGCGGGATCAAGGCGTCCACCGTGATTAACCTCGCCGACGGCGAACCGGAAGTGATCCGCGTCGGTTGCGGCGACCCTACGCCGTTCATGGCCGAGGCGTAGATGTCTGCAGTAGAACCCGTTGTCGACAGTCAGGCCGGTGCCCAGCAAGAGCTGCCCTTCGCCATGGTCTATGGCCAAGCGGTCATGGAAATGCCGCTGGACCTTTACATTCCGCCGGATGCGCTCGAGGTGTTTCTCGAAGCCTTTG
Source organism: Pseudomonas sp. LBUM1663 (assembly GCF_059695905.1). NCBI lineage: Bacteria > Pseudomonadati > Pseudomonadota > Gammaproteobacteria > Pseudomonadales > Pseudomonadaceae > Pseudomonas > Pseudomonas sp. LBUM1663. The sequence goes on from NZ_CP166792.1 coordinate 1,733,061, forward strand.
AAGGCCCCCTCGACCTGCTGCTGTACCTGATCCGCAAACAGAACATCAACATCCTCGACATCCCGGTGGCGGAAATCACGCGCCAGTACATGGGCTATGTCGAGCTGATGCAGTCGGTGCGGCTGGAACTGGCCGCCGAGTATCTGGTGATGGCCGCGATGCTGGCCGAGATCAAGTCGCGGATGCTGTTGCCTCGCGCCGAAACCATCGAAGACGAAGAAGACGACCCGCGCGCCGAACTGATCCGTCGCTTGCAGGAATACGAACGCTTCAAGGCGGCGGCCGAAGGCATCGATGGCCTGACTCGCGTCGGGCGTGACGTGGTGGTGCCCAAGCTGGATGCCCCGGAAGCCCGGGCACGCAAGCTGTTGCCGGATGTGCGTTTGTCTGAGCTGCTGCTGTCCATGGCCGAGGTCCTGCGCCGTGGCGACATGTTCGAAAGTCACCAGGTCAGCCGCGAGGCGTTGTCTACCCGCGAACGCATGAGCGATGTGCTGGAGCGGCTCAAGGGCGGCGGTTTCGTGCCCTTTGTCGAGCTGTTCACTGCTGAGGAAGGACGTCTGGGGGTGGTGGTGACCTTTATGGCGATCCTCGAACTGGTCAAGGAATCTTTGGTCGAGCTGGTGCAGAATGAGCCGTTCGCGGCGATCCACGTGCGAGCCCGAGCCGAATAACGAGTTGAATCATGAACCTGACTGAACCCCGCGAGCTGGCGCCATTGCTTGAAGCCTTTCTGTTGGCCTCGGGAAAACCGCAATCGCTTGAACGCCTGTTCGAACTCTTCGAAGAGGGCGAGCGCCCTGAGCCGCCAGTCTTCAAGAAAGCGCTGACGATTCTGGCCAAGTCCTGCGATGGCCGCGCCTTTGAGTTGAAGGAAGTGGCCTCCGGGTATCGCCTGCAGATCCGCGAAAAGTTCTCACCGTGGGTAGGCCGTTTGTGGGAAGAACGCCCGCAGCGTTATTCCCGCGCCATGCTCGAAACCATCGCCTTGATTGCCTATCGCCAGCCGATCACCCGGGGCGAGATCGAAGACGTGCGGGGCGTGGCGGTCAACAGTCACATCGTCAAGACTCTGCTGGAGCGCGAATGGATCCGCATCGTCGGGTACCGCGACGTGCCTGGCAAACCGGCGATGTTCGCCACCACCAAGGCGTTTCTCGACCACTTCAACCTGAAGAATCTCGACGATTTGCCACCACTGGCTGAGTTGCGTGAGCTGGAGCCTGATCCGGTACTCGATTTCGACGATGCGCCGGTGCCGGCAGGCTTGCAGGACCTGGCCGATGCCAGCGCCGAACCGGAAGAGCCCAAGGAGGAGACCAGTTTCCATACGCTGTTGCTGGAACTGGACAACATGGAGGAGGGGATCAAGACCGACTTCGATGACATCCTGCGCGATAGCGCGGTGACGGATTCCGAAGAGGTGCTGGATCAGCCTGAGCCTGAGATCGAAGTTGAACTTCAGGCCGAGCCCGAAGCCACAGTCGAGGAAGAGCCGGAAGAAGAGCTTGAGGATGACGTGCTTGGCGTCGCCGAAGCGCGCGAGAAACTCCTGGCTGCTGTTGCCGCTCTAGAACAGCACAGACATGAGCCCGAATTAAGCGACGAAGAAGCAGAAGCGCGCGCCCTGGCCGAAGCAATCGAAGCCGAACGCCGCGAATTCGACGACTGACCCCAACCCTGAGAACAAATGAGATCCCTGTGGGAGCGGGCTCGCCCGTGATGAGGATGTGTCAGTCGACATCATTGTTGTCTGATCCACCGCAATCGCGGGCAAGCTCGCTCCCACAGGGGAATGTGCGGTCTGGAGTGATTGATGAGTTCTACCAAAGACCCGTGCATCAGCGTCTGCAAATTCGCCGACGACATCTGCCTCGGCTGCGGCCGCAGCAAGCGCGAGATCAAGGCCTGGAAGAAGCTCGACAAGGCTGACAAGCGCACGGTGCTCGCGGAGTCGGCGCTCAGGCTGATCAAACTTGGCGCCACCGGTCGGCGGAAAGGCAAGTAAGTCTCCATTCATCAGCTAGTCTTTGATGCGCGAACGCTTCCATGAGCGTATGATTCGCGACCCTTTGGCGATCCCTTTGCCAAAGTACCCAGTTTTACATCGCTTCAGGACGCTCAATTCAGGGCCGCCTGAACAGACCACACCGGGAGGTGCCCAGATGAGTATCAACGACCAGAAAGACGACCAGGAAATCGGCCCAGCAGGCGAAAAACTGCAGAAAGTCCTCGCCCGTATCGGCGTCGGCTCGCGCCGTGACGTAGAAGCCTGGATCAGCCACGGCCGCATCAAGGTCAATGGCAAAGACGCCACCCTTGGGCAGCGCGTCGACATGCACGACGCCATCACCATTGATGGCAAGGTGATCAAGCGCGAAGAGGCCGCCGAGTCGGTCCGCCGCGTGATCATGTACAACAAGCCTGACGGCGAAATCTGCACCCGCCTTGATCCGGAAGGCCGTCCGACCGTTTTCGACAAGATGCCGCGCCCGAAAGAAGGTCGCTGGATCAACATCGGTCGTCTGGACATCAACACTACCGGCCTGCTGATGTTCACCACCGACGGTGAGTTGGCCAACCGCCTGATGCACCCGTCCTACGAAATGGACCGTGAATATGCGGTACGTGTGCGTGGCGAAGTCGATGACGAGATGATCGAGCGTCTGAAAGCAGGCGTCGTCCTAGAAGACGGCCCGGCAAAGTTCACCGACATCAAGCAAGCGCCAGGTGGCGAAGGTTTCAACCACTGGTACCACTGCGTGGTGATGGAAGGTCGCAACCGCGAAGTTCGTCGTCTGTGGGAATCCCAGGGCTTGGTGGTCAGCCGGCTGAAGCGCGTGCGTTTCGGTCCGGTGTTCCTCAACTCCGACCTGCCGATGGGCCGCTGGCGCGAAATGAGCCAGTACGAAGTCGACATTCTGAGTGCTGAAGTCGGCCTGACCCCAGTGGCCATGCCGCAGATGAACGCCAAGAGCAAAGACAAGCTCGACCGCATGCAGCGTAAATCGTCGCGTCCAATGGGCAAAACCGAGCGCGTGCGTTCGTTGCGTCCAGCCATCGGTAACCAGACCGCTGCTACGCCACGTGATACTCGTGAACCGCACATCGAAGGCGAGCGTCCAGCCCGCAAACCAGCAGCACCTCGTGCTGACGGCGAGCGCGGTCCACGCACGCCACGTCCGGCCAATGGTCGCACCGAGCGTGGCGAAGGCCGTGGTGCGCCAAGCGGTGGTCGCGGTGATCGCGGTGCTCCAGCCGGTCGTGGCGAGTCTCGTGGTGAGTCGGGTCGCGGTACGCCAGTGGCAGACCGTCCTTCCGACACCAAGCGTCCGGCCAAGGCGCCGGCGAAAAAGCGCCCAGGCATAGTTCTGGTCGACAAGGATGCGCCATCGGGCAAACGCCGTGGTGCGCCGGCCGGTTCGGGCCAGCGTCCGGGCTTTGGTCGTCGCAAGCCTGAGTAATCGGTAAGCGCCGCATAAAAAACGCAAACCCTCGGTTCTTTGCCGAACAATCGGTTATATAAGAACTACCAATAGCCCTCGCTCAGAGGGCTATTTTGTATTCAACATTTGTTGTATTTGACAGCTCTAGATCTACTACCTATACCGAACGGACGATTAGGCGAGGATTGCTTGATGCCCGTAGTGAATGCATACGCAAAGGTCGTAGTCGATGATTCAAGGTTTCGGAGTGAAATTCCCAGTCCTCTTGACCGAGATAGGGGGTGTCCTGCCCCAGCTGAACTATCTGCAGAACAAGCAAACCGAGCGCAGGCTTGCCAGGCAACACAATGTCGTCATCTCCTTGCGCCCCCGATATGCTTTTTTTAGGAAAAACCGGAGAGGCGACATCCTAACACCGGGGGTAACCTAGGATCCATTCAGTGATGTGGTCATCCCTACAAACTAACTCGCGTGCGCCCTCGAGTGCCGGATTGGTGCGACTACGCGACGTGTGACCTTCCTGATTGGGAACGCTCTGTAGGTGTCTGGATGCCGTATGACGAAACGAGTGTGCTGAATGCCTTACCGATACCCAGCTCATCACTACTCAAGAACCTTTGACTAATGAGTCTTTTGATGTAACGAATTATTTCAGCGAGGTTTACCTATAGACTAGCCCCTTATACGATGCAAACCGCATTTACTACTCTCCATTAGGTCTGAGTCAACGATGATTAGACACTGACTGTTAACGGTGTAACAAAACGATGATTTCTGGCCACGCAAAGTTTGCGCGTGAAAAAATAAACAGCAGCTGGATACAGGCGCGATTATTTTTAGCATCTATTTCCAAGCTATTATTGAGTGTGTGAACAATGGGTGGCACTGATTTTCTGGCTGAAAAAACTAAAGTTTTCAGTATTGTTGTAGTTAACTACAAGACACCCGAAATAACCAAAATATGCTTAGATCTACTGCATCAGCATGTGGGCAACAGCGGCGTCCCGATATGGGTGGTTGACAACTATTCCGCCGATGAAAGCACAGAGTATTTGCGTACACTTGACTGGATCAACCTGATCGAGCGAACCACTCCCGAACCAGAACAGGGCCATATCGCGCATGGTAAAGCACTCGACATGGCGTTGGAACGTATTGATACCGACTACGTATTTCTGCTGCACACCGATACGTTTATTTTTGATAAAAATGTGTTTTCGATGATGCTGAACAAATGCATGAAGAACCCGAAGGTCATAGCCGTTGGTTGTGTAGAACAATTAAACCGCGGCATCACTAGAACCCTCTGGCGCTTTAGTTCACGACTATTCAAACACCACTTCAGACGTACGAAACTTTCCCTTGGGCTACGCTCCAGAGAGCCAAAGCCGTACAGGGAAGTTTACCTGAAGAGCTTCTGTACGTTATGGAACTGCAAACTGATCAAACAGCACGACATGCATTTTTTGATGGATGATCGTGTGCCTGGCTATACCCTCCAAGACCGCATGACCGAGCTTGGTTATGTTGTTGAACTTTTGTCGCCGCGTAAGATATTCAGTTATCTCGATCACATTCAGTCCGGCACTGTAGCTGCAGCTGGAGGCTATGAAACGACTCATAGACGCACCAAGATGTACAACAACGTCCTGGAGCGTCTGAGCAAGGACGATAGCAAAGGTCAAACGTCGCAGGCACGAAACAAGTAGTGTGGGCAACACTACCAAAAGTCATCCATAGGTCTTTATGTTCAGGTTATTGGAGCGGTAATGACACCCATCACTAAAACACTACCCATCACCCTCTCCCCGGAGCTTGATTTCGACCAGAACGCCGCCAGCACTTTTGGTCACTCACTAGCCAGTTGCTATGTCCAGGCCACGCCATTTCCACACATCGTCATTGATGATTTTTTACCGGAAGACCTGATTGCGAGTATCTGCGCGCACTTCCCAGTCGAGCCAACCAACAACGAAATGCTCTACGAGCGTGGCTATAAAGGTCAGCACAAACGGCAAATCAGCCCCAACGAATGCGATCCCTATCTGAAGACGGTGTTCAATGCCTTTAACTCGGCACCCATGTTGCAGTTTCTTGAAAAGCTGACGGGCATCGAAGGTTTGATACCCGACCCATACTTTACCGGTGGCGGGCTGCATGAAACAAAAAAGGGTGGTTTCCTGGGTGTGCACTCGGACTTCAGACTTAACAAAAAGCTTAATATTGAACGCAGACTGAATGCCATTATTTATCTTAACGAAGACTGGCAAGAGGAATACGGCGGCAACCTGGAGCTTTGGGATGTCAACATGAAGACTTGTCTTAAAAAAGTCCTGCCGATTTATAACCGCTGCGTCATTTTCAACACAGACAAAGACAGCAACCATGGGCACCCAGAGCCTCTAACGACTCCGCAGCACATCACGCGCAGGTCTGTAGCGCTTTATTACTACACCGCAGCAACCGTGGCGGCCGATCCCGCACAAAGAAACAAAACCCATTACAAGCCAAGGCCCAAAGATCGTTTAAGCCTCAAGTACTATATGAGCAAGCTGATCAAGAAGAAAAACTAAACGCCAGGATGGGGTGTTTTTGCCGACCCCTTCGCGGGCAAGCCCGCTCCCACAGGTACGGCGGCGTCCCTGTGGGAGCGGACTGGCTCACATAGACATCAGTCGCATCACCACGAAAATGGTTGCTAAAACACAAACCGCCCATCAAACACCGGCTCATCATCCAGTGCCAATACGCCACTGGAGAAGATCAGGTCCAGATGATGGCTGCCCTTGGCCCCCCCACCCAACCCCAGATGCAGCCCGCAATGGCGCTCTTCGAACCCGGCATTTCTGGCATACAGTGCCTTCACACCTTCATTGGTGCCGATCCCCAACTCCTCAATGCGCCGGTTCGACGGATTAGCCTCCAGGTACTTGTTGAAATCATGTTCCAGCCCCGGCACATCCGTGGCGATCTTGTGGATGGTCGAGTTCTCGATCCATAACTCCAGAGGCGAACCCAGCACCCCGTACTTGCGGGCAAACGGAATCGTACTGAGGAACGTCCCCATGAACTTCACCCGGCCGTTGATTGCTTCGCTGTGCGTGGCAATTTCACCGGGGGCCAAATCAAAGTTGCCGATGCCGTTGATGTCGGTCCACTTCTTGATGCTGTTCAGCGGTGTTTCAAACCACGAGCCATGATCATCTTTGAAACTCAGCGTTGTCGCGTGAGACATGCGCTGGATCAAGTGGCTGTTCAACCCCGCTATGCGCTGTGGAGTGACGCTGAAAGTGTCGTAGAAGTAATCGCCGTAATCCTTGAACAGCAGCGACTTCTTCCAGTTCTCGGCCATCACACCTTGCAGCGCACGGACAAACTCCGGGCCGTCGGGGCGAGGATTGGGCAGGGTGGAAGAGTCGTAGAAGAAAATGTACAGATCGCTGTCGGCAATCGCCTGGGCCAGCTTTTCTGTCGGCTCAATGTCCAGGCGCATGGCGTTGAAACGGAAGGGCTGGCTATCACCGGCCTGTTCGGCGATGGCGCCGGTCAGTGCCTCGTAATCAGCGGTGTGGCCGAGCAAGACCTTTGCCGGGTTGATGCCGGCAACGGCAGGGTGGTGTTCGAGGTAGTAAAGGAAATGCGAAATGGCGCGTTGCTTATCCATGTAGTCCTCCCTGACAAACCGAGAAAAAGTGGCAGGCACAACCGGCCGGATCGTGCCTGCCGAGGTGCCTTACAGAGGCCACATCGCCGTGCCGAACGGAACAACCGCATCGGCTTGCATCATTTCAACGGCGGCTTCATGGGTCGGTGCTTCAAACCAATCGTCCAGTTGCAGTTCAGTTTCCAAGTCTTTTTCAAGTGCTTGCATTGTGAATCTCCTAGATGACTTTTTCGGTAAGTGCAGCGGCGTGTTTTTCAGTCATTGAATAACCCGCCAACTTGCCGGTCGATGCGTCTCGGCAAGTCGCTGAAAACCTAGTTCAGAGGTTTTTAAATTGCAAAAAAATAATCAAATTAGATTTAGTTGAACTTTTTATTCTGTTTTTTGGCGAGGCTTTTATCGATAAAAAACAGAAAACTAACTCGACCTTTTCCTTAGGAAGCTTCCTACCGTCAATTTGCAGTCGTCCTACAGATTGATCTGATTTGGAAAATATGCGTTACAGCTTGTAAAGAAAAGCTGACGGAATCGCGCCTCAAAGCGCTTGGATTGACGCATGCGGAAGGGGTGTAAGGAAAACCTGCCGAAAATACCCGGGTCGGCGATCCTGCAAGGCTCTGGCCCGCTTGTTTCAGCGGCGCTGGAAGGGTGAGATGCCCTCCATGCCTGTCGTGCAGGTGCATAACAAGAAGGAGGCGCAATGAACGCCGTGAATCATTTCCACTTCTCCCCAAGGGGCGATTTTTCCGTCGCCCTTATCGAAGACCCGCAAAGGTCTGACCCAGTTTTTGCAGCCGCCCGAGACCCTCGGGGCGGACACAGGCAATCCCGGCAAACGACGCGCTGATCCAGCGGTGTCTGGCAGCAGGGGGTTACAGGTGTACAATGCGCCGCGTTTTAACTGTGACCTCCTGCGCACCTGCGCAAACCTCAAGGCTATCCGCCTTGTTCACTCCGCCGCGCCACAAGCGTGTCGGGTTCGATTTCGTCACAGATAAAAACAAACAGGTGACGCATGACCGTTGTAAAAACGCTGAACTCCTTTTGCCTTCGCTGGGGTTTGATCGGCGCTGCTTGAAATCGCAACCGAGCAGCAACGTCTAACAAACATCATCAAACCTTGCGTGAGACCCTTTTCATGAGTGGACAAAACTCGCATTCAGGCGAGCTGAAACGCGGCCTGAAAAATCGCCATATTCAACTGATCGCCCTCGGTGGCGCGATCGGTACCGGGCTGTTCCTGGGCTCGGCCGGCGTACTGAAATCTGCCGGCCCGTCGATGATCCTCGGCTACGCCATCTGCGGCTTCATTGCGTTCATGATCATGCGCCAGCTCGGCGAAATGATTGTCGAAGAACCGGTGGCCGGTTCCTTCAGCCACTTCGCCCACAAATACTGGGGCGGGTTCGCCGGCTTCCTGTCGGGCTGGAACTGCTGGATCCTGTACATTCTGGTGGGCATGTCGGAGCTGACTGCGGTCGGCAAATACATCCACTACTGGGCGCCACACATTCCGACCTGGGTCTCGGCCGCCGGCTTCTTCGTCCTGATCAACCTGATCAACCTGGCCAACGTCAAAGTCTTTGGCGAGGCCGAGTTCTGGTTCGCGATCATAAAGGTCGTGGCGATTGTCGGCATGATCGCGCTCGGCAGCTACCTGCTGGTCAGCGGCCATGGCGGCCCGCAAGCCTCGGTGACCAACCTGTGGGCCCATGGCGGTTTCTTCCCGAACGGGGTGAGCGGCCTGGTAATGGCCATGGCGATCATCATGTTCTCCTTCGGCGGCCTGGAAATGCTCGGTTTCACCGCAGCAGAAGCCGACAAGCCGAAAACCGTGATCCCGAAAGCCATCAACCAGGTAATCTACCGGATCCTGATTTTCTACATCGGTGCGCTGGTCATTTTGCTGTCGCTGACGCCGTGGGACAGCCTGTTGGCGACCCTGAACGCGTCGGGTGATTCCTACAGCGGCAGCCCGTTCGTGCAAGTGTTCTCGATGCTTGGCAGCGACACCGCCGCGCACATCCTCAACTTCGTGGTCTTGACTGCGGCGCTGTCGGTGTACAACAGCGGCACTTACTGCAACAGCCGCATGCTGCTGGGCATGGCCGAGCAGGGCGATGCGCCGAAAGCCTTGGCGAAAATCGACAAGCGCGGCGTGCCGGTGCGTTCGATCCTCGCTTCGGCGGCGGTGACGTTGATTGCGGTGTTGCTGAACTACCTGATCCCGCAAAACGCGCTGGAACTGCTGATGTCGCTGGTGGTTGCCACCCTCGTGATCAACTGGGCGATGATCAGCTTCTCGCACTTCAAGTTCCGCCAGCACATGAACAAGACCCACCAAACGCCGTTGTTCAAGGCCCTGTGGTACCCGTATGGGAACTACGTCTGCCTGGCGTTCGTGGTGTTCATTCTCGGCGTGATGCTGTTGATCCCGGGCATCCAGATCTCCGTGTATGCGATTCCGGTTTGGGTCGCGTTCATGTGGGTGTGCTACGGCATCAAGAACAAACGTCGTGACCTGCATGCGTTGCAGGCTGCAAACGCGAAGTAAGCGCAGTATGCAGAAACAACAAACCCGGCCAATGTGCCGGGTTTGTTGTTTTGAGGGCTTACACAAATCCCTGTGGGAGCGTGGCTTGCCCGCGATTCAGGCACCGCGGTTCATCAGGCATACCGGGTCATCGTTCTTCGCGGGCAAGCCACGCTCCCACAGGGGCAGCATTCCTTCAGTCTATTCGCGGTATCCTGCGCGTTCTGAATACGGACGGTTTTCCATGCTGGTGATTTCCAACAACGTGCATCTGCCGGATGCCGAGATCGAGTTGACGGCCATTCGCGCGCAAGGCGCCGGGGGGCAGAACGTCAACAAGGTCTCCAGCGCGATGCACCTGCGCTTCGACATTCCGGCCTCGTCCTTGCCTGAGTTCTACAAGGAGCGGCTGCTGGCGCTGCGTGACAGTCGCATTACCAGCGAAGGGGTGCTGATCATCAAGGCCCAGCAATACCGCACGCAGGAAGCCAATCGCGCCGATGCGCTGGAACGGCTGACCGAGTTGATTCTCAGTGCCACCAAAGTCGAGAAGAAACGCCGCCCGACCAAGCCGACCCTCGGTTCGAAGAAGCGTCGGCTGGAATCCAAGACCAAGCGTGGCAGCATCAAGGCCGGGCGCGGAAAAATTGATTTCTAGCGAGCGTCGCGCTCTTCGCGATACTTCGGCGCCTGCCGGTACAAATAAACGCTCAGTGCCAAACCGCTCAATGCGGCAATGGCGGCAAACAGGAAGATCGAAGCAAAGCCAAATCCGGCAGCAATCGCACCAGCCAGCGGTCCAGTGATCCCCAGCGACAAATCGATGAACAGCGAGTAAGCCCCGACCGCAGCACCGCGACTGGAGGCGGGCACCAGGTTGACCGCTTCCACGCCCAGCGCCGGGAACACCAGCGAGAAGCCGAAACCGCTCAATGCCGCACCGGCCAGTGCCCAATGAGCATCCGGCGCCAGCCACAGCAGCAACAGCCCCAGGGTTTCCACCGACAGGCAGGCAATCGCCACGCGAAAGCCGCCGAGGCGGTTGATCAGGTTGCCGAACAGCAGTCGCGCGCCGATGAAGCTGGCGCCGAACAGGCTCAGGCACAGCACCGCGTTGTCCCAGTGTTGCGTGGCGTAATACAGCGTGATGAAGGTGGCGATGGTGCCGAATCCGATCGAGCCCAGGGCCAGGCCGCAACCATGGGGCAGCACCCGTCCCAATACATGCATGAACGGCAGCCGTTCACCGACCACAATCGGTGCGGCGGTTTTTGGCCAGGCCAGTGCCAGGCCGAGGACGGCCAGCAGCACGATGCTCACGCCCATGCTCCACAAACCCAATTGACTGACCAGCAACACGCCCAGCGGCGCGCCGACTGCCAGTGCGCCGTAACTCGCTATGCCGTTCCAGGAGATGACTTTGGCGGTGTTCGCCGCACCGACCCGGCCGATGCCCCAACCAATCGAGCCCGAACCCACCAGGCTTTCCGCGCTACCCAGCACCAGACGGCCGATCAGCAAGCTGATCAGGCTCAGCATCGGCAGGCTCTGGGTCCAGGCTGAAATCAGCATGAACACGCCGCTCAAACCGCAACCGGCGAGACCGTACATCACCGCGAGTTTGCTGCCCTTGTTGTCGATGATTTTCCCGGCATAAGGGCGACTCAGCAGGGTGGCCAGGTATTGCACGCTGATCACCAGCCCGGCGATCACGGCGCCGAAGCCGAGTTCGCTGTGGACGTAGCCGGGTAATACGGCGAGGGGGATGCCGATGTTCAGGTAGCCGATGAAGGTAAAGAGAACGATGGAAACGACTTGCAGCGTGACCGCCAGGGGGCGCTGGTTTTCAGACATGGGTAAAGGTCCACGGGAAAGCAGGATAGATAGGCTGCTTATGATAGCGGCGCGAGCGGCCGTGGGGCGTGGAAAAGTAAAACTATTTGCCGGGCGGGCGATTATTCAGGGTTTTGCGGGGCAACCAGTTGCGTCGTGACCAGGGCGGCCAAGGCGTTTTCTTCGGTGCCGAAACGGGCGAGCAACGCGGCTTGTTTCTCGGGGGAGAGGCGATTCCAGATCTCGATCATCTTCTCGGCGGTGCCGATCAGGACGCTGGCCTGGGTTTCAGAGAAGTCATCAGTCATTGTGTGGAACTCGGGGTTCAGGCGGTGTGGAAAGCGCATGTTAGCGCTTTCCACACGGTCTGGCATTGCAGGTGTTTCAGTCTTCGCTGTCGGCCTGGCGGCGTTCAGTGGCTTCTTTCGGCTCGGGCTGTTGGGCACCGGCTTGTTGCGTGGTTGTCTGCTCAGTTTCGTGCAGGCTTGGGAAGGGGAGATTAGGGATCTCGTGCATGTTTCGCGCTCCTCGCAAAGTCTGTTGATAGATCTGGTAGATCCGCGCTTTTAAAAAGCTTGGGCAGGATACAGCAGGAGAAATGACAAATAGACTTTTATATCCATTTGTTTCGACGGATGGAGTTGTCTAGACAGGACAGTAGCAGCACCGCAAAACAATTGTGGGAGCGAGCCTGCTCGCGATAGCGGCGCCACATTCGACAACAGTGTGGCTAATGAACCGCAATCGCGAGCAGGCTAGCTCACACCTTTCGTTACTTGCAGACTTTGGAAATTGCTTGAGCCTGCGGGTATTACTCAGTCGGTACCAGGTTATCCAGCACCTGATTAACCGCCAATTCTCCCAGCATGACGATTTGGGCGATCCCTAACAGCGTTTTGCGGTGGGTTCCCTCGAGCAGGGCGGCGAAGTCGTTGAGCATGACGTTGGCGGAGCCGAGGGTTTCGCTGGCGTCTACAAGTAGGGATTCGTTGCTGGACTTCGGGTTGGCCATGTAGAGGCGATTGGGGCAGTAGGGCGCCGCCATGATTTGGGCGGTTGGAGGGCTCAAGTAATAGTCGAGGGCGCGCTCGGCGGCTTCGTTGAATTATTTCGAGTCAGGGCATTCGTAGGGGGATGCTGGATCGGTGACGGAGGCCGGTTCGGTGACTGGCGGGTTTGGCGTTACCTTGAACATGGGTGACTAACCTCTGGTGAGGCTGCAGCCCTCTCGCCGCTAAGCAAAGGGTGGCAGCTGTGCGCAAGTTAGCGGACCGGTAGTCACCTAAAACCCGGTGCACCCGAAGGTGCCATGCGCACAGCCACCATCAAGTGCAGGCATGTGCCTGACTGGATTCGACATGTGCAACCGTAGACGACTAGCCGAGCCGCTAAGCTCGATCACTGGAATCAGTGACGCAATCAAATTACCCAGCAAGCACCAGGCGCACAAGCCAGCGGATTCTGGCGTAGCTGTAGGCAACGGCGCAAGGTTTTGTAGCCCTTGGGACGTATCACGGCGTGTCGATAAACAGACGTGGCTGATCGTGTTTATTGGCTTGAGATTTTTTTAGAAAGGTCTGACGCGGCCGGGCGCGACTTCAGCGATTGGCTCGCTGGAAGGGCCAACACAAAACAAATGTGGGAGTGAGCCTGCTCGCGATAGCGGTGTGTCAGTCAACAGATGTATCGACTGACTTTCCGCTATCGCGAGCAGGCTCACTCCCACAGGAGAAGGGCTTTGCAGGGCCTGAGGTTACTTGCAGACTGCGGCGATGGCCTCGGCCAGCAGATCAAGACGCGTCGCATCGATCCCGGCCACGTTCGCCCGGCCGGTGCCGACCATGTAGACGCTGTGATGATCACGAAGCTGTTTCACTTGCGCCGGTGACAGGCCGGTGTAGGAAAACATCCCGCGTTGCACACCGATATGCGCAAAACGCTCACGCAAACCATGGGGTTCAAGCGCTTCCACCAGGCCGCTGCGCAATTGCGCGATGCGCAAACGCATGGCTTCCACTTCCTCGGCCCAGAGGCTTTTCAACTCGGGATCGCCAAGAATCGTCGCGACTACGGCAGCGCCATGATCCGGCGGCGTCGACCACAGGTTGCGGGCGATGTTCGCCAGTTGGCTGCGGATATCCACCAGCTTCTCAGCGGTTTTCGCACAGACAATAAGCGCGCCCGTGCGATCGCGATACAGCCCGAAGTTCTTCGAGCAGGAGCTGGTGATCAGCACCTCCGGCAACTCGGCCGCGAACAGTCGGGTCGACCACGCATCCTGTTCCAGGCCATCACCGAAACCTTGGTAGGCAAAGTCAATCAACGGCACCAGATCGCGGCTGCGCACCACGTCCAGCACGCGGCGCCAATCGTCATGGGACAGATCGAAACCGGTCGGGTTGTGGCAGCAGGCATGCAGCAACACCACATCGCCCTTCGGCGCGTCTTTGAGCACTGCCAGCATGGCTTCAACGTCGAGGCGGTTGTCGCCGCCGACGTAGGGGTAATGACTGACCTTGACTCCGGCCGCCGCGAAGATGGTCTCGTGGATCGGCCAGGTCGGGTTGCTCAACCACACGCCACGGCCCGGCAGGCACTGGGCGATGAAGTCGGCGCTCAAGCGCAGCGCGCCGGTGCCGCCCGGGGTTTGGGTGGCGCCGGCCCGTTGTTCGGCGATCAGCGGGGAGTCAGCGCCGAGCACCAACGCATTGATCGCCTTGCCGAACGCCGGTTCGCCGTGACCACCGATGTAAGTCTTGGTGGTCTGACGATCCACCAGGCGCTGCTCGGCGAGCTTCACGGACTGGGGAATCGGCGTCAGGCCCTGAGCATCTTTATAGACGCCCACGCCAAGGTCGAATTTGCGCGGGTTTGGGTCCTGCGCATAGGCCTCCATCAGGCCGAGAATCGGGTCGCCGGGAACTCGACCTATGGCGTCGAAATGCATTATTTGCGGCCCTCGGCGTCCTTGGCCACTTCGTCAGTGCGAGCGGCCATGATGAAATCATTGCGGTGCAGACCCTTGATGGAGTGGCTCCACCAGGTCACGGTGACTTTGCCCCACTCGGTCAGCAGGCCTGGGTGGTGACCTTCGGCCTCGGAGATTTCACCGACTGCGTTGGTGAAGGCCAGGGCGTGCTTGAAATTCTTGAACAGGAACACTTTTTCCAGCTGCATCACGCTGTCGCGCACTTCGATGTTCCAGTCCGGGATCTGCTTGATCAATACCGGCAATTCTTCGTCGCTGACCTGGGGGGCATCGGCGCGGCAGGCTTCGCAATGGGCTTGGTTCAATGTGGACATGATGGGTTCCTGAAATCGAATTATTGGAAATCGGCCGTCAATGACACCACGCTAAACCAAAGCGTCGGTTCCTGACAGGCTCACTTGATTCTAAAAGCTGCGGATCACGCGGCTTTTTTGGGTGGAAATTTAGGCGCGTGCAAACCCATCTGCATGCCTTGCTTGACCATGGCCATGATGTCTTCATGAGCCACATCGAACAGGCGCTTGAGGTTCGGCAGGACAAAGTACAGCGGCTGCAGGATGTCGATGCGGTAGGGCGTGCGCATGCATTCCAGCGGATCGAAGGCCTGATGCTCAGGTTCGTCCGACAGGCAGTAAACGGTTTCTTTCGGCGAGGAGAGAATACCGCCGCCGTAAATGCGCAGGCCTTCTGCTGTATCGACCAGGCCGAATTCGATGGTCATCCAGTACAGACGCGCCAGGTACACGCGCTCTTCCTTGGTCGCCTGTAGGCCGAGTTTGCCGTAGGTGTGGGTAAATTCCGCGAACCAAGGGTTGGTCAGCAGCGGACAGTGGCCAAAGATCTCGTGGAAAATGTCCGGCTCTTGCAGGTAATCCAGCTCTTCGCGGGTGCGAATAAAGGTCGCCACTGGAAACTGCTTGTTGGCCAGCAATTCGAAAAAGGTTTGGAAAGGGATCAGTGCCGGTACCCGGGCCACTTGCCAGCCGGTGGTTTCACCGAGGACTTTGTTGATCTCGCCCAGTTGCGGAATGCGGTCGTGGGGCAGGCCGAGTTTTTCGATACCGTCCAGGTATTCCTGGCACGCACGACCCTCGATCACTTTCAGTTGGCGAGTAATCAGCGTGTTCCACACCGCGTGTTCTTCAGCGGGGTAGTCGATAAAACCTTGCGCATCGGGCTCGCGAGCCACGTACTGCGTCTGCTTCATGCTGCTCTCCTGCTAGGGGATTTCGTTCTTGTTATGTGCTGCTATGGACTTAGAAATACTCCAAGGTGTGCGGTGTTGCAGCAGGTGACCCGATCTTGTCGTAGGAAAATTCGCCAATTTTCGTAAAGTATTCGTTACGGATTAACGCCTGTGGCGCAGCTATTGAGATTTTCGGGGTTGAAATGGCGCGCAGGTGTCACATAATCTTGACGACTATCTGAGTGCCCCATCAGAAAAATCGGGCGCTAACCCTGTGGGAGCCAGCCTGCTGGCGATAGCGGTGTGTCATTTGACATCAACATCAACATCGCTTGATGCGACGCCATCGCCAGCAGGCTGGCTCCCACAGGTCAATCATCGTTTATCAGGCCTTTATATGCGTATCAAAGTCCACTGCCAGAACCGCATCGGCATCTTGCGCGACATTCTCAACTTGCTGGTCGAGTACGGGATCAACGTCGCTCGCGGCGAGGTCGGCGGTGAGCATGGCAATGCGATTTACCTGCACTGCCCGAACCTGATCAACATTCAGTTCCAGGCGTTGCGTCCGAAATTCGAGTCGATCGCCGGGGTGTTTGGCGTCAAGCGTGTAGGGCTGATGCCCAGCGAGCGTCGGCACATGGAACTCAATGCCTTGCTCGGCGCCCTGGAGTTTCCGGTGTTGTCGATCGACATGGGCGGCTCCATCGTCGCGGCCAACCGTGCGGCGGCGCAGTTGCTGGGTGTGCGGGTCGATGAAGTGCCGGGCATTCCGCTGTCGCGTTATGCCGAGGATTTCGACCTGCCGGAACTGGTGCGCGCCAACAAGTCGCGGATCAACGGTTTGCGGGTCAAGGTCAAGGGCGATGTGTTTCTCGCCGATATCGCACCGCTGCAATCGGAGCATGACGACAGCGAAGCTATGGCCGGTGCGGTGTTGACGCTGCACCGGGCTGACCGGGTCGGTGAGCGCATCTATAACGTGCGCAAACAGGAGCTGCGTGGGTTCGACAGTATCTTCCAAAGCTCCAAAGTGATGGCAGCGGTGGTGCGCGAGGCCCGACGCATGGCACCGCTGGATGCGCCACTCTTGATAGAAGGCGAAACCGGCACTGGTAAAGAGTTGTTGGCGCGTGCCTGTCACCTGGCGAGCCCCCGCGGCCAGTCACCTTTGATGGCACTCAACTGCGCCGGTCTGCCGGAATCGATGGCCGAGACCGAGCTGTTCGGTTACGGCCCCGGTGCGTTCGAAGGCGCACGGGCCGAAGGCAAGCTCGGGCTGCTGGAACTGACGGCGGGCGGTACGCTGTTTCTCGATGGCGTCGGGGAAATGAGCCCGCGCTTGCAGGTGAAACTGTTGCGCTTCTTGCAGGACGGTTGCTTCCGCCGTGTGGGCAGTGATGAGGAGGTTTACCTGGATGTGCGAGTGATCTGCGCGACGCAGGTGGACTTGTCCGAGTTGTGCGCACGCGGTGAGTTTCGCCAGGATCTGTATCACCGCTTGAACGTGCTGTCGCTGCACATCCCGCCCCTGCGTGAATGCCTCGACGGTTTGACGCCGCTGGTGGAGCACTTCCTCGATCAGGCCAGCCGGCAGATCGGTTGCCCTCTGCCGAAGCTGGCGCCGGCGGCGATGGAGCGGCTGAGTCATTACCATTGGCCGGGCAATGTCCGGCAGTTGGAGAACGTGTTGTTCCAGGCGGTCTCCCTGTGCGAGGGCGGGACCGTGAAGGCTGAGCACATTCGCTTGCCGGATTACGGCGTGCGTCAGCCGCTTGGCGATTTCTCCCTCGAAGGTGGGCTGGATGCGATTGTCGGGCGCTTTGAGAAAGCGGTGCTGGAGCGGTTGTATTCCGAGCACCCGAGTAGTCGGCAACTGGGCAAGCGGTTGGGGGTTTCCCATACGACGATTGCCAACAAGTTGCGCGAGTATGAAGTCGGTAAAGAACCCGGCAACACCTAGGTCCCTGTAGCAGCTGTCGAGCAACGCGAGGCAGCGTTCGGCTGCGCAGCAGTCGTAAGTCCGGTATGCAAGGTATTCCTGATACACCGCAGTGTCTGGTTTTACGACTGCTGCGCAGCCGAACGCTGCCTCGCGCTGCTCGACAGCTGCTACAAGGGTTCGGTTGAGCCCGAGGGGTCAACACTTGCCGTTAGCGGCATAACACCGCCGGTTTTTCGTCTCCGATACATTTCCCCAATCTCCGCAAAACCCCTCAAGTCCTTTGTTTGCCGGGCCTCGCGCCGTCAGAAAAAAGTTGGTCTGTAAATTGCTTATCGCTCAGCAGTACAGCGGTGGGCGGCAAACGTCCGGCATGCAGAGGAAAGAGCGTGGATAAGTACCTTTATGTGGCAATGACCGGCGCCAGCCAGAATGCACTGGCGCAGAAGGCTCATGCCAACAACCTGGCAAACATCTCCACCAACGGTTTTCAGAAGGACCTGGAACAGGCCCGTTCGATGCCGGTGTTTGGTGACAGCTTTCCGGCGCGTGCGTTTGCCATGACCGAGCGTCCGGCCACCGACTTCTCGCCAGGTTCGCTGGTTGAAACCGGTCGCGACCTCGACGTCGCGGTGCAAGGCAATGGCTGGATCGCCGTGCAGACCCCCGATGGCGCTGAAAGCTACGTGCGCACCGGCAGCCTGAACGTGGACGCCCTGGGCGTGCTGCGTGCCGGCAACGGTATGCCGGTGATGGGCAATGGCGGACCGATCGCCGTGCCGCCCGAGCAGCAAATCGAAGTGGGCGAAGACGGCACCATCAGCATCCGTGCGATGGGCGAAGGCCCGCGCGTGATGGCTGAAGTCGACCGCATCAAACTGGTCAACCCTGACCTCAAGAACATGACCAAAGGCCTGGACGGTTCGATCCACACCAAGGACGGCAAGCCGGCGCAAGCCGATGCAGGCGTCAAACTGGTGTCCGGGTTCCTTGAGTCGAGCAACGTCAATGCCGTGGAAGAGATGACCTCGGTGCTGGCCTTGTCGAAGCAGTTCGAGCTGCACATCAAGATGATGAACACCGCCAAAGACGACGACCAGGCCATGGCTCGGGTCTTGCAGATCAGCTAATTATCAGAACGTCGCGCCGTAAAACAGGCGCACGAGGAGAATCGAATGCTTCCGGCTCTATGGGTTGCCAAAACAGGTCTGTCCGCCCAGGACACCAACCTGACGACCATTTCCAACAACCTGGCAAACGTGTCGACCACGGGTTTCAAACGTGACCGCGCCGAGTTCCAGGACTTGCTCTATCAGATCAAACGCCAGCCAGGCGCTCAGTCGACCCAGGACAGCGAACTGCCGTCGGGTCTGCAAGTGGGTACCGGTGTGCGCATCGTCGGCACCCAGAAAAACTTCACCGCCGGCAGCCTGCAAACCACCGAGCAGCCGCTGGACCTGGCCGTCGACGGTCGCGGTTTCTTCCAGATCCTGCAGCCGGACGGCACCACGTCCTACACCCGTGATGGCACGTTCCACCTCGATTCCAATGGCCAGATCGTCAACGCCAGTGGCTTCGCCCTGGAACCGGCCATCGTCATTCCGAACGACGCGCAGACCTTCACGGTCGGTCGCGACGGCACCGTGTCCATCACCGTTCCGGGTAACCCGGCCAACCAGGTGATCGGCAACCTGCAAACCGCCGACTTCATCAACCCGGCCGGTCTGCAAGCCGTGGGTAACAACCTGTTCCTGGAAACCGCTGCCAGCGGCGCGCCGCAAATCGGCACACCGGGCCTCAACGGTTTCGGTACCACGCTGCAGAACACCCTGGAAACGTCCAACGTCAGCACCGTTGAAGAGATGGTCAACATGATCACCACTCAGCGCGCTTACGAGATGAACTCCAAGGTGATCTCCACCGCCGATCAGATGCTCTCGTTCGTAACGCAGAATCTGTAATCAGTCTATGAGGCGACCATGAGGTCGCCTGCAACACCGTGAGGTAGGGTCATGAATCGCTTTGTATCTGTTCTGGCACTGAGTGGGGTCGTCGTGCTCGCGGGCTGCGTCGCTCCGCCGCCCAAGCCCAATGACCCTTACTACGCCCCGGTGTTGCCGCGCACGCCGTTGCCGGCTGCCGCCAATAACGGCTCGATCTATCAGGCCGGTTTTGAACAGAACCTGTACAGCGACCGCAAGGCGTTCCGGGTCGGTGACATCATCACCATCACCCTGAACGAGCGCACCCAGGCCAGCAAGAACGCCAACTCGCAAATTGGCAAGAACAGCAAAACCGACATCGGTCTGAGCTCGTTCTTTGGCGGCGGTCTGAGCACCAGCGATCCGGTGGGCAGCGGTAGCTTGAGCCTGGACGTCGGTTACGAAGGCGACCGTGCGACCAAGGGCGACAGCAAATCCGGGCAGAGCAACAGCCTGACCGGCTCGATCACCGTGACCGTCGCTGACGTGCTGCCCAACGGCATCATCGCCGTGCGCGGCGAGAAGTGGCTGACGCTCAACACTGGCGATGAGCTGGTGCGGATTGCCGGCATGGTTCGCTCCGATGACATCGCCACTGACAACACCGTGTCGTCGACCCGTGTCGCCGATGCACGCATCACCTACTCGGGCACCGGTGCGTTCGCCGATGCGAGTCAGCCAGGCTGGTTCGACCGTTTCTTCCTCAGCCCGCTGTTCCCTTTCTAGGTGGCTACGTTGAATCTTAAACACCTGATGGTGGCCGCCCTGATGCTCTCGGCTGCGTTCAACGCGCAAGCCGAGCGGCTGAAGGATATCGCCAGTATTTCCGGCGTTCGTTCCAACCAATTGATCGGCTACGGCCTGGTGGTAGGGCTTAACGGCACCGGCGACCAGACAACGCAGACCCCGTTCACCCTGCAGACCTTCAACAACATGCTCTCGCAGTTCGGCATCAAGGTGCCGCCGGGTTCGGGCAACGTGCAGTTGAAGAACGTCGCCGCCGTGTCGATCAGTGCTGATTTGCCGGCGTTCGCCAAGCCGGGCCAGCAGGTCGACATCACCGTTGCGTCTATCGGTAACTCCAAGAGCCTGCGCGGCGGCACCTTGCTGCTGACGCCACTCAAGGGTATCGACGGCAACGTCTACGCGATCGCCCAGGGCAACCTGGTCGTCGGCGGTTTTGATGCCGAAGGCCGCGACGGTTCGAAGATCACCGTCAACGTTCCGTCGGCCGGTCGTATCCCCGGCGGTGCTTCGGTGGAACGTTCGGTGCCGAGCGGTTTCAACCAGGGCAACAGCCTGACTTTGAACCTCAACCGTTCGGACTTCACCACCGCCAAGCGCATCGTTGACAAGATCAACGACATGCTCGGCCCTGGCGTGGCCCAGGCCATCGATGGCGGTTCGATTCGGGTCAGCGCGCCGCTCGATCCAAGTCAACGCGTCGACTATTTGTCGATCCTCGAGAACCTTGAAGTCGACCCGGGTCAGGCGGTGGCGAAAGTCATCATCAACTCGCGCACCGGCACCATCGTGATCGGCCAGAACGTCAAGGTTTCACCCGCTGCCGTCACTCACGGCAGCCTGACGGTGACCATTACCGAAGACCCGATTGTCAGCCAGCCCGGCCCTCTGTCCAATGGCCAGACCGCCGTCGTGCCACGCTCGCGGGTCAATGCTCAGCAAGAAGCCAAGCCGATGTTCAAGTTCGGCCCGGGCACCACCCTCGACGAAATCGTGCGTGCGGTGAACCAGGTTGGCGCGGCACCGGGTGACTTGATGGCGATCCTTGAAGCACTGAAGCAGGCCGGCGCGTTGCAAGCCGACCTGATCGTGATCTGAGGACAGCAACCATGGATATGCGCAAGGGCGGTCTGGGTGTCAGCAGCAACGATTCGGGGTCCTATTCGGACCTGAATCGTTTGAACCAGCTCAAGGTCGGCGACAAGGACAGTGACGCGAACATGCGCAAGGTAGCGCAGGAATTCGAGTCGCTGTTCCTCGGTGAAATGCTCAAGTCCATGCGCTCGGCCACCGAAGCGCTGGGCAAGGACAACCCGCTCAACACCCCGGCGGCCAAGCAATACCAGGAAATGTACGACCAGCAGTTGGCCGTTTCCATGTCCCGCGAGGGCGGCGGTATTGGTCTGGCAGACGTGCTGATGCGCCAGATGTCGAAGAACAAACCGCTGGCGCCAGGCGAGGCTGCGGCCTTGTCCGCCGCCAAGCAGGAGGCGGCGAAAGCGGCCGTGCCAACACCAATTGCTGCGGGCACCGTGGCCACCGACGGCCCGCTGTCTCGGCTCAATGGCCAGCGTCCGTTGTGGGCTTCGCGTTCGGTGAAAGCGCCGACAGGCGAGGGTACCCATCACAATGACATGGAGCTGATCAACCAGCGCCGTCTGGCCTTGCCGCCGAAATTGGCCGATCGCTTGCTCGCCGGTCTGGTGCCTTCGGCAACGACGACCGTCGCGACAACTCCGAACAAGACCTTGCTGCCTGAACGCGCCGCGACGCCGGTAGTGACCGGTGCCGGGCCGCTTTTCAATGGCGACTGGCTGCCTTCGCCAACCGATAACAAATCGAGCGGACGCTTGCAGGTTTACGGCCGTGCGATGGCACAGATTCCACTGGCGCCGCCGAAGAAAGCCTTCAGCTCCGCCGACGAATTCGTCAACACCATGCTGCCGATGGCCAAGGAAGCCGCTGACCGTATCGGCGTCGATCCGCGTTACCTGGTGGCCCAGGCTGCCCTCGAAACCGGCTGGGGTAAATCGGTCATGCGCGCCCAGGATGGCAGCAGCAGTCACAACCTGTTCGGCATCAAGGCCAGCAGCAGTTGGAAGGGTGAATCGGCGCGCGCGATCACCAGCGAATTCAGGAATGGCGAGATGGTCAAGGAGACGGCCGAGTTCCGCTCCTACGATTCGTACAAAGACAGCTTCCATGACCTGGTGACTTTGCTGCAAACCAATAATCGCTATCAAGATGTTCTGAAGTCTGCCGATAACCCAGAACAGTTTGTACGCGAGCTGCAGAAAGCCGGGTATGCAACAGACCCGGCCTACGCAAGCAAGATTTCGCAGATAGCCAAGCAGATGACGAGTTACCAAAACTACGCTGCGGCGGGCGCTTCCACTACGCCTCTATAGGCACAAGGCATAAGGTCTGAACCATGAGTTTGCTCAATATCGGGATGTCGGGTCTGGCCGCTGGCCAATCCTCGTTGATGACTACCGGCAATAACATTGCCAACGCCGACACCGCCGGTTACTCGCGCCAGCAAACCGTGCAGGGCACCAAAGCCTCGAATCAGTTCGGTAATGTCTACATCGGCACCGGTACGACCCTGGCCGATGTGCGCCGCGTCTACAACAGCTACCTTGATGCGCAATTGCAGACCACCACATCGCTCAACAGCGATGCGGCCGCCTATGCCGGGCAGGTCAGCCCGCTCGACGCCTTGCTCTCGGACAGCGGCACTGGCCTCAATGGCGCCCTGACCAAGTTCTTCGCCTCGGTGCAGAACGTCAACGCCAAGCCGGGTGACGACGCATCGCGCCAACTGCTGCTCAGCGATGCCCAGGCCTTGAGCAATCGTTTCAACTCAGTGTCCAGCCAGTTGACCCAGCAGAACGCGAGCATCAACGGCAACCTGACGAACATGGCCGATCAGGTCAACAAACTCGCCGCCACCGTGGCGCAGTTGAACCAGAAGATTTCCGAAGTTTCCAAGTCCGGCGGCATGCCGAACGAGCTGCTTGATGCGCGTAACGAAACCGTGCGTCAGCTCTCCACCTTCACCGGTGCGCAGGTCATCGAGCGCGACGGTAACCTCGACATTTATCTGGGCAGCGGTCAGCCGCTGGTCATGGGCGGCACCGCCAGCACCCTGTCCGTGGTGCCGAGCCCGAACGATCCTTCGCGCATGGGCATTCAGCTCGATCGCAACGGCAGTACCATCGACATCACCTCGGTGATGACCGGTGGTGAAATGGGTGGCCTGCTGCGTTATCGCAACACCGTGCTGGACCCGGCGATGAACGAACTGGGCCGCGTAGCCCTGGTTGTCGCCGATCAGATGAACAGCCTCCAGGCCCAGGGCATCGACAAGAACGGTGCGTTCGGCTCGAACCTGTTCAACAGCATCAACAGTGCCGCGCAGATGGCCCAGCGCAGCGTTGCTACGGTCGGCAACAGCGCCGGCTCGGGTAACTTCGATGTGAGCATCGAAGACAGCGGCAAGCTGACCATCAACGATTACAAGGTCACCTTCACCAGCGGCACCAACTACACCGTGCAGCGTCTGCCGGAGGGCACGTCCATGGGCGCTTTCAGCACCCTGACCACGCCGCCGCCAGTGATCGATGGTTTCTCGCTGACGCTTTCCGGCGGCACCGCCGCGGCTGGCGACACGTTCAAGATCACTCCGACCCGCAACGCGGCGGCGAATATCAAGACCGAGATGACCGACAGCAAGCGCCTGGCCATCGCGGCACCGTTGAGCGCGGCTATTGTGCCGGGCGGCAGCGGCACCTTGACGATTCCGGCCAGCGGTCAACCGACCCTGACCACTAAGTTTGATATTTACGATGCCGCCACCACCACGGCGATCCAGAACGGCATCAAGACTTCGATGCCAGTCAAGGTGGTGTTCGGTGCGACCAGTGCCGGTGGCACCAGCCAGACTTACCAATTGCTGGATGCCAAGGGCGTCATGATCAGCAGTGGCACTATCAAGCCAAACCAGAACAACACCCTGAGCCTGAGCGTGCCGCTCAAGGATGCGTTGGGTGCGCCGATCATGGATCCGGGCCCGCCCGCCGTGCAGCGTACCGCGACCTTCGACATGACCGTGGCCGGTTCGCCAGGTAATGGCAGCGCGATCGACATCAACGTCGCGCAGCCAGGCACCATGGACAACCGCAACGGCACCGCACTGGCCGGTTTGCAAACCAAGCAGGTCGTCGATACCGGGAGCGCCAGCAAAGGCATTTCCCTGACCGACGCCTACGGCAAACTAGTCGAAGGCGTGGGCGCCAAAGCCGCTCAGGGCAAGCTCGACAGTGCCGCAACCGGCGCCATCCTGGCCAACGCCAAAGGTGCTCGCGACTCGTTGTCCGGTGTCGACCTCGATGAGGAAACCGGCAACCTGGTCAAATATCAGCAGTACTACACCGCCTCTTCGCAGATCATCAAGGCTGCGCAGGAAATCTTCAGCACACTGATCAACAGTCTTTAAGGAGTCGTAGCCCATGCGCATTTCTACCGCCCAGTTTTACGAGTCCTCTGCTGCGAACTACCAGAAGAACTTCGCCAACGTGGTCAAAAGCAGCGAAGAGGCCAGCAGTCTGGTTCGCGTCAACACCGCCGCCGATGATCCGGTCGGTGCCTCGCGCCTGCTGCAATTGGGTCAACAGGCTTCGATGCTCGATCAGTACAAGGCCAACACCAACACCCTCAAGGCGACCCTGGGTCAGACCGAAGCGGTGATGACCAGCATCAATAACGTGCTACAGCGCGCCCAAGAGCTGGCCATTGGTGCTGGCAACGCCGGTTACACCGACGCCGACCGTCAGGCCAACGCCAAAGAGCTGGGTCAGATCGAAGAGCAGTTGCTGAGCCTGATGAACAGCAAGGACGAGAACGGCAAGTACATTTTCGCCGGTTCCAAGGGCGATACCGCGCCGTTCTCGCACAACGACGATGGCACCTACAGTTACAATGGCGACCAGGTGACCCTCGACCTGGCGATTGGCGACACCATGTCGATGGCAACCAATAGCACTGGTTGGGAAGTATTCCAGCAGGCGATCAATACCAGCCGCAGCCAGGTCACCATGACCGCACCGGCCGTGGATGACGGTCGCGTAGTCCTGTCCAATGGTCAGGTTTCGTCGAGCGTCACCTACAACAACACATTCCGTGCGGGCGAACCGTATACCGTCGATTTCATCAGCGGCACCCAGTTGAAAATCACCGATTCAGGCGGTAACGACGTGACCGCCGAAGCCAGCCAGGGCGGTGCGTTCGACCCGGCTGCCAAAGGCGGCCAGGGCGTGTCGTTCCGCGGTGTCGAGTTGACCCTCAACATCAACTTGTCGGCTGGCGATACCGCAGCCACCGTGTTGCCGGGCCACAGTTTTACCCTGGCGGCCAAGCCTGACACCTTCACCGCAACTCGCAGCCCGGGCAACCCGTCGCCAACTCAAGTGACCGGCAGCAGCATCACTAACCCAGCGGCTTACCATGCCAGTTTCCCGACCGGTTCGGCGGTCATGAAGTTCACCAGTGCCACTACGTTCGACTTGTATGCGGCCCCCTTGACTGCCAGCAGTCAGCCGGTGTCTGCCGGCACGGTTGCGGCTGGCGTTGCTACGGCCTCGGGCGTGAGCTTCAACCTGTCCGGTGCACCGGCGGCAGGCGATCAGTTCAGCGTGTCCGTCAACACTCACGAAACCCAGAACATTCTGGACACCGTGAACCAGTTGAAAACCGCATTGAACACGCCAACCAATGGCAACAAGATCCTGACCCAGAAGCTTCAGGCCTCGCTGGATTCGGGCATTGGTAACCTGAAAAGCGGCAACGATCAGTTGTCTAGCTCGCTGAGTTCAGTGGGCGGTCGTGGTTCGGCCCTGGATACCCAGAGCGACACCAACCAGAGTCTGGTCCTGGCCAACACCCAGACCCAATCGGCGATCCGCGATTCCGATCCGGCCTCCGTGATGACTCGCCTGACCTTGCAACAAACCATGCTGCAAGCATCGCAACTGGCTTTCAGCAAGATTGCTCAGCTGGGCTTGTTCAACAAGATCTGAGCCTGTGCCTGTCGAGCTGCCAACCGTCTTTTCCTAAGCGGTTACGAAGCCTCTGCCTGAAAGGGCAGGGGCTCGCCGCTCGAGAGTTTCGCCGTGAATCAACACCCTCTAGTCAGCATCGTCATCCCCGCCTTCAACCCGCGCTTTTTCAGTCAGGCGCTGGAAAGTTCGCTCGCCCAAACGTACTCGAACATCGAGATCGTCATCTGTGACGATTCGTCCGGCGATGAGATTCGTGACATCGTCGAGTCGTTTGCCAGCCCTGTGTACCCCGTTCGTTACCTGCGTAACCCGAAGCGTCTTGGTCTGCAAAAGAACCTGCTGCGCTGCGTTGAATCAGCGCGTGGCGAGTTCATCAAAGTGCTGTGCGACGACGACCGTCTGTTCGCGCCAAGCATCGCAATGCAGGCGCAGGTATTGATCGATCATCCCGAGGCCACCCTCGTTTGCGCCCTGCGCATGATGAGCGATGCCAACAACTTCATCTTGCCGCCCCGGATTGATAACTGCCGTTTTTCGCCCATTGACTCGTTGCTCAAGGGCGATGACATGCTGGCGATTTTCGAGGGTACGCCGAAGAATTTCATCGGTAATTTCAGCTCGACGCTGATGCGTCGCGCCGATGTATTGGAGCTGTTGCCGGCGCTAACCCAGGAAGGCTCCGGCTTTGTCGCGATGCTCGATTTTGCCTTGTTCGTGTGCCTGTTGCGTCGCGGAAACCTGGCAGCGCTGAACACCGTGCTGAGCACCGAGCGTCAGTACCCGGAGCGCCTGAGCAAGACCCTGGAAATGACGCGGGCCGCGGTGCAGGAATGGGAATGGCTGACGCAAATGCTGACTGCGCGCGGTGGCGAGTCGGCACCGGCCTCGGGTTGGGTGCGCAGCGTCGAACTGAGCAAGGCTTCAGAAGAACCGCGCAAGTGGGAAGAGTTGTGCGTGGTTCGTGTGCTCGGCAACCGCAACACCGTGGTCAACGGCCGAGTCGGCGGGAACAGCGACAGCTATGCCGATTTTTACCGCGAGTGGTTGTCGGTGCGCACCTTCAATCCGGCGGAAGCGCGGCACATGCCGGAGCGTATCAGCCGCTGGGCGGTGCGTCCGAACCTGGTGCCGATCGTCATCGACACCGAATCCGACAGTGCCGGGTTGAAATCCACGCTGGCCAGCCTCGCCCGTCAACTGTACGCACCGCAAGCAGTCGTGGTGCTTTCAAACGCTGACTGCGATGGCGACGATAAAGTGCTGCAGCTGCCGCTTGAGGAAAACTGGGCGCAACAGCTCAATGCCGTGGTGCCGCAACTGGAAGGTGCGCATTGGTTCTATCTGCTGCGGGCGGGTGACACGCTGCGCGAGTCGGCGCTGCTGGTCCTGGCCGAGCGCATCGCCAACACGCCGGACATGTTGTGTGCCTATAGCGATGAAGGCGCGCTGGTCGAGGGTGAGTCCGTCGACCCGGTGTTCAAGCCTGACTTCAACCTCGACCTGATGCGTTCCTACCCTTACGTCGGCCGAACCCTGGCGTTCGAGCGTCAGCGCTTTTTGACGGCGGGCGGTTTCGATTCGGCGCACGGCGAACTGGCGCCGCAGGATTTGCTCTGGCGCCTGGTGGAAGAGACCGGGTTGCACACCATTGAGCACATCGCCGAGATTCAGGTGGAGTCGACCCAGACATTCCCCGACTGGATGTCGTTGCCTGAGGTGATCGAGGGCAGTGAGGCACTGGTCAGTGCGCACCTGACCCGCATCGGTCTGGAACACCGGATTCGCCACGAAGAATTGCCGCTGCTCAATCGCATCGATTACCTGCACGGTCAGCGGCCTCTAGTGTCGATCATCATTGCCGCGGGCACGTCGCTGGGCGCGTTGCAGCGCTGCACCGAAAGCCTGATCGAAACCACCGCGTACACCGAATACGAAATCCTGATTGTCGATGACGGTCGCGGCGATCCGGCGATGGCCGATTGGCTGGACGCCATGGCTCAGATGGGCGCGGCCATGCTGCGAGTGCTGCGTTATGCAGGCAGTGGCGGTGAAGCGACCCTGGTCAACTTTGCTGCCGAGCACGCCCGGGGCGAATACCTGTTGACGCTCAGCCCGCGCAGTGTGATTTGCGCGGGCGACTGGCTAGCCGAACTGCTCAATCACGCTCAACGCCCGGAAGTCGGCGTGGTCGGTGCGCGGCTGCTCGGTCCCAACAATGCGATCGTCTCCGCGGGTTTGATCCTGGGGCTCGCCGGACCTGCCACTTCGCCGTTTCTCGGCGAGCACGCCAGTGCCCGCGGTTACATGCAGCGTCTGCAAGTGGCGCAGAACTGGAGTGCGGTCAGCAGTGATTGCCTGATGGTGCGCAAAGACGTGTTCGACAGCCTGGGTCAGCGCGATGATGCTGAGTTCAACCTCGGGCTCAGCGGCGTTGATCTGTGCCTCAAGGCGGGTCAAAACGGTTACCTGGTCGTCTGGACGCCATTTTCGACCGTGATGATGGGCGAAGACCCGTCACCGGCGGCCACGCAGGCCACTGTCCAGGCGCAGGTGCTTGAGCAGGATACCTTCTACAAAAAGTGGTTGCCGACGATCTCTCGTGACCCGGCCTACAACCCGGCGCTGACGCTCGGCGTTGCGAGTTTCAGTCTGGAGCCTTCGCTGCGTAATAACTGGAACCCGTTCTGCCATCGCGACCTGCCGCTGATTCTCGGTTTGCCGGTCAATGAATCAGCGATCGGGCATTACCGTGTGACGGCGCCGCTGGCAGAGCTTGAGGCTGCCGGGCGAGTCATCTCCCGGGTGGCCTACGAGTCGCCGTCGTCCGTGGAAATCGAGCGTCTGTCGCCTGACACCATTATCTTGCAGGGTCGTTATAGCGAAGGCTCGGCGGCCGACATTCTGCGCATGAAGAAATACTCCAGCGCTCTGCGGATTTTCGAGTTGGACGACTACATCGTCAGCACGCCGAAAAAGAACAGCCACGCCCG
Organism: Pseudomonas sp. LBUM1663; assembly: GCF_059695905.1. NCBI lineage: Bacteria > Pseudomonadati > Pseudomonadota > Gammaproteobacteria > Pseudomonadales > Pseudomonadaceae > Pseudomonas > Pseudomonas sp. LBUM1663. Next base: position 1,762,429 of record NZ_CP166792.1, read on the forward strand.
GAACAAGCCGACCAACACCGAACAGATGCTGCGTGACGGTATTGCCTTGTGTGATCGGGTGGTGGTGACCACTCAGGCGCTGGCCGATGTGTTGTCGAGCATGCACAGCGAGATTCGCGTGGTGCCCAACATGCTGCCGCCCGAGCCGTGGGCGACGCTGACCAGTCAGCGCCGTACCTCGAAAAAGCCGCGGGTTGGCTGGGGTGGCGGTACGAGTCACACCGGCGATCTGGAAATCATTGCTGACGTGGTTCGTGAGTTGGCCAATGAGGTGGATTGGGTGTTCTTCGGTATGTGTCCGGATGCGTTGCGCCCTTACATCCATGAGTTCCATGGCACGATCGATTTGCAGAGTTATCCCTACAAGTTGGCGAGCCTGAATCTTGACCTGGCATTGGCACCGTTGGAGTTTCATATCTTCAATGACTGCAAAAGCAATCTGCGGTTGCTGGAATATGGCGCCTGCGGTTATCCGGTGATTTGCACTGATACCCGAGCCTACGACGGGTTCCTGCCGTGTACCAAGGTGTTGAGTAACAGCACTGAGGAGTGGTTGCAGGCGATTCGTATGCACTTGGCTGATCCGGATGCGAGCTATCGCATGGGGGATCAATTGCGGGAGGCGGTGCATCGGGACTTTATGTTGCGGGGGGATAATTTGCAGCATTGGCTTTGGGGGTGGTTGCCGGATTGATTGATTGATTGATTGATTGTTCGGTGTACATATCCGTTCCTGCGGTAACGGCGGCTGGCGGTTTCGCCCTTACGGCGACTCACTTTTTTTTCAAACGCCAAAAAAAAGTAAGCAAAAAAAGGCTCGCCCCGAGCGTCCGGCCCCTCGCTTGGGCTCGGCGTTCCTTCGTTCCGGTATCCATCCGGGGACACTGCCCTCCGGTCTGCTTCGCGACGACCTACATGCAGCGTGTTCGACTGCGTCGAACGGCGCTGCGCGCCACTCCCCGGATGAACACCTCCACTCAGCCTCCCGAAGGGGCGGGCAGATCAAAAGCTGAAGGCGAGCTAACGCTCGGCCTGATGAGTGGTGAGAAGCAAAAGCCGTACGCTGATCTGCTTTTCGTGGGAGTGAGCCTGCTCGCGATGGCGGCCTGACAGCCGACCAACATCTTGCAGATGTACGCCGAACCCTGTGGGAGCGGGCTTGTCGGGTCGCCGCATCGCTGCGAAGGCGGCTTGGTAGTCGACCTGTACTTTGCGGATGTACGCCAGCTTCCCAAAGGCTGTGATCCTTGTGGCTTTGGCTTTGGCTTTGGCTTTGGCTTTGGCTTTGGCTTTGGCTTTTGACGTTGATCTTGATCTTGATCTTGATCTCTCGCCCCTTCGGCAGGCCGAGCGTAGGTGTTCATCAGGGGGTTAGGCGCTTAGCGCCGTGCGGCGAAGCCGCACACATCGAGAGGAGGTCGTCGCGAAGCAGACCGTAGGCGATGCCCCCTGATGGACACCGTAGCGAGGGAACGCGGAGCCTCAGCGAGGCGCCGTACGCCGGGGCGAAGACTTTTTGGTTACTTTTGAGGCGTTTGTCAAAAGTGACTCGCTGTAAGAGCGAAACCATAAGTCGCCGTTACCGCAGAAACGGATATGTACACAAACCCAAAACCCAAAACCTAAAACCCCAAATCCCAGACCCCAAATCCCTCGAAACCCCACCAGTCGCCGACCCCAGACAATTGGCTCACTTCCTGCAAGTCCCCCGCATATCGCCATAAAACCTTCACCCCAAAACGCGTGAAGGCCCCAGTGGCTGCGGGTAAATGATGTGCATCTGACGGTTCGCCGACCCTCGCGGGGGGTGGCAGGGCCGCGCGAAGAGCAAGAGGACAGCGATGAAGGCAGTAATTCTGGCAGGTGGTCTCGGTACGCGGATCAGCGAAGAGTCGCACCTCAAGCCCAAGCCAATGATCGAAATCGGCGGCAAGCCAATTCTTTGGCACATTATGAAACAGTACTCCGCCCACGGGATTCATGACTTCGTGATCTGCCTTGGCTACAAGGGCTACGCGATAAAGGATTTCTTCGCCAACTACTTCCTGCACACCTCCGACGTCACCTTCGACATGTGCAACAACCGCATGGACGTTCACCAGAACTACAGCGAGCCGTGGCGCGTGACCCTGATCGACACCGGCGAAGACACCATGACCGGTGGCCGCCTGCGCCGCGCCGCCCGTTACCTGGAAGGCGAAGAAGCGTTCTGCTTCACCTACGGCGACGGCGTCTCGGACCTCAACATTGGCGCGTTGGTGGACTTCCACCTGACCCACGGCAAGCTCGCGACCGTGACCGCCGTGCAGCCGCCGGGCCGTTACGGCGCCCTGGAGCGCGACGGAGACAGCGTCAAAGGCTTTATTGAAAAACCACGCGGTGATGGCGGCTGGATCAATGGCGGCTTCTTCGTGCTGTCGCCCAAAGTGCTGCCCTACATCGCCGACGATCAAACCTCCTGGGAAGCCGAGCCGCTGGCTGCGTTGGCCAGCGAACAGCAACTGCAAGCCTTCCAGCACGACGGTTTCTGGCATCCGATGGACACCTTGCGCGACAAAAATCACCTTGAGCAGTTGTGGCTGAGCGGGGAGGCCCCATGGAAACAATGGGATTGAGCCCGGAGTTCTGGCGCGGCAAGCGGGTCCTGCTCACCGGCCATACCGGTTTCAAAGGCAGCTGGCTGACGTTGTGGCTGCAAAGCCTGGGTGCCGAGGTCAGCGGTTTTTCGCTGGACCCGTCGACCGAGCCGAGCCTGTTCGAGCTGGCGCGGGTGCACGAAGGCATCAACGATCAGCGCGGCGACCTGCGTGACCTCGGCGCACTGCTGGAACTGATCGCCGAGACCCAGCCGGAAATCGTCCTGCACCTGGCAGCCCAGCCGCTGGTGCGCGAAGGTTATCGCGACCCGCTGGGGACTTACTCCAGCAACGTCATGGGCACGCTCAATCTGCTCGAAGCGATCCGCCAGGTCGGCGGCGTGCGCGCCTGCGTGCTGGTGACCACCGACAAGGTCTACGCCAACCAGGAATGGCTGTGGCCGTACCGTGAAAACGAAGCCCTCGGTGGACACGATCCCTACAGCAGCAGCAAAGCCTGCTGCGAGTTGTTGGCGCAGTCCTACGCGGCGTCGTTCTTCCCGGCCGAGAAGCATGCCGAGCACGGTCTGGCCCTGGCCACGGCGCGTGCCGGCAACGTCTTGGGCGGCGGTGATTTTGCACCAGAGCGTTTGATTCCCGATGTGCTCAAAGCCTGGTCCGCCGACGAACCTGTGACCCTGCGCTACCCGCAAGCCGTGCGCCCGTGGCAGCACGCGCTGGAGCCGCTGGCCGGTTACCTGCAACTGGCCGCCGGGCTCTATGAGCAAGGTCCGGCGTTTGCCGGTGCGTGGAACTTCGGCCCGAGCGAAGCGGACATGTGCAGCGTCGGCGAAGTCGTCGAATTGCTCGCCAGCCGCTGGCCGCAAGCCCGTGGCCTGCGCATCGAACCGAGTGATTTGCATGAGGCCGGTCTGCTGCGCCTGGACAGCAGCCGCGCCCGTCAACTGTTGGCCTGGCAGCCGCGCTGGTCGTTGCAGCAGTGTTTGACCCAGACCCTCGACTGGCACTTGGCGTGGCAAAACGGCGATGACATGCGTGAAGTCACGTTGGGCCAGTTGAACCTGTACCGAGGCGCGCTGTGAGCGAGTTTGTGTTGAAGCCATTGCCGCTGGCCGGGCTGTTCAGCGTGCAGCACAAACGCTTCGAAGATGATCGCGGGCACTTTGCGCGGCTGTTCTGTGAAGGCAGCCTCAGCGCCTTCGGACAACCGTTTCATATCCGTCAGATCAACCATTCCTGCACACGTTTACGCGGCAGTGTGCGCGGTCTGCATTACCAAAACGCCTGCGCGCCGGAAGCCAAGCTGATCACCTGCCTGCGCGGTGAAGTCTGGGACGTGGCGGTGGATCTGCGGCCCGACTCCGAGACCTTCCTGCACTGGCACGCTGAACACCTGCGGGCCGGCGACGGTCGCAGCCTGTTGATCCCGGCCGGGTTCGCCCATGGTTTCCAGAGCCTGACCGACGATGCCGAATTGCTCTACCTGCACAGCGCTGATTACACGCCGGTGCACGAGGGTGGTTTGAGCGTGAACGATCCACGGCTGGCGATTGCCTGGCCGTTGCCTGTCAATAATCTGTCGGCACGGGATTCCAGCCATCCCTTGCTCGATGAACACTTCGCTGGAGTACGTGTATGAACTGCCGTGGTTGCGGGACTTCTCTGGCCTTGCCGCTGATCGATCTCGGCACCTCGCCGCCGTCCAACGCTTATGTGCGCGCCGATCAGCTGGAACAGGCCGAGCAATGGGTGCCGCTGAAAGTGGCGGTGTGTCAGCAATGCTGGCTGGTGCAGACCGAGGATTACACCAGCGCCGACAGCCTGTTCGACGCCGAGTATGCGTATTTCAGTTCGTTCTCCAGCACCTGGCTGGCCCATGCCGACAAATACGTCGCCGAGATGGTCGAGCGTTTCGGCCTGACCGCCGACAGCCGCGTGGTGGAAATTGCGGCCAACGACGGTTACCTGTTGCAGTACGTGGCCGGGCGCGGCATCCCATGCCTGGGCGTCGAGCCGACCCGCAGCACCGCACAAGCGGCGCGGGAAAAAGGCCTGGAGATCCGCGAGCTGTTCTTCGGTCGCGACACGGCATCGCAATTGATCGCCGACGGTTGGTCCGCCGACCTGATGGCGGCCAATAACGTGCTGGCCCACGTGCCGGACATCAATGATTTTCTCGGCGGTTTCGCGACATTGCTCAAGCCGACCGGTGTGGCGACGTTCGAGTTTCCGCAGTTGCTGACCCTGATGGCCGGGCAGCAGTTCGACACGCTGTATCACGAGCATTATTCCTATCTGTCGCTGACCGCTGTCCAGACCCTGTGCGCACGCAACGGTCTGGAAGTGTTCGACGTCAGTCAGCTGTCGACCCATGGCGGATCGCTACGGGTCTTTGTCCAGCGCGCCGACGGTGTGCGCCGCGAGGTGCAGCCAGCCGTTGCTCGGCAGCTGCAAACCGAACTCGCCGCCGGGGTGAAAACTCCCGAGTACTACGCGACCCTCGCGCCCGCTGCCGAACGCATCAAGCACGAACTGCTGCGTTTCCTGTTGCAGGCAAAAGCCGACGGCAAGCGCGTGGTCGGTTACGGCGCGGCGGCCAAGGGCAACACCTTGCTCAACTATGCCGGGGTCAAGCCGGACCTGCTGGCCTGGGTCGCCGATGCCAACCCGCACAAGCAGGGCAAGTACTTGCCGGGCAGCCGCATCCCTATTGTTTCGCCGGCGCAGATCGACCTGGAAAAACCCGATTACGTCCTGGTCCTGCCGTGGAACCTGCTGCACGAAGTCAGTCAGCAACTGGCTCAGGTACGCGAGTGGGACGGCCGCTTTGTCATCGCCGTGCCTGAGTTGACCGTCCTGTGAAGGTCCTGGTCACCGGGGCGACCGGGTTCGTCGGCAGGCATCTGGTCGAGGCCTTGCTCGCCTGTGGCTGCGAAGTCCGCGCCGTGGCGCGTAACGCCGAGACCGCCGCGAACTTGCCGTGGATCAATGCCGTGGAATTCGTTGCGGCGGATATTCACGCCGCCGACCTCGATATCGCCGCGCTGACCGATGGCATCGACGCCTTGGCGCACTTGGCCTGGCCAGGGTTGCCGAACTATCAGGCGCTGTTTCACTTCGAGCACAACCTGATGGCCGATTACCGGTTCATCAAGGGCGCGGTCGAGGCGGGCGTTTCGCAAGTGCTGGTCACCGGCACCTGTTTTGAATATGGCTTGCAGAGCGGGCCGCTCAGTGAGCAGACCGCGCCGCAGCCGGGCAACCCTTACGGCTTGGCAAAAAACACCCTGCGCCTGTTCCTGGAAAGTCTGCAGCGGGTTCAACCGTTTACCCTGCAATGGGCGCGGTTGTTCTACCTGCACGGCGAGGGGCAAAACCCGAACAGTTTGCTGGCGGCGCTGGACCGGGCCATCGATGCCGGCGACGCCAGTTTCAATATGTCGGCTGGCGAACAGTTGCGCGATTACCTGGCCATCGACACGGCCGCGGGTTACCTCGCCGCCATCGTGCAACAGCGTGAATTCGACGGCGTGATCAATTGTTCCAGCGGCCAACCGGTTTCGGTCCGGGCGCTGGTCGAGCAGCGACTGCGCGAACGTGGCGCAGCGATCCGCCTGAACCTCGGTCATTACCCATACCCGACCCACGAGCCAATGGCGTTCTGGGGCGTGGCGGACCGTTTGCAACAGCTACTGGGAGCAGAGCATGAGGCATGAGTTGTATCGGGTCGCCGACCTGCCGGTGTTGCAGAACCGTACCTTTGCCGACCCTGCGTCGGCGAAAGCGTCGGCGTGCGCCGACATGGTCTTGGTGCAGGACGAAAAGAGCGGGTTGATCTTCAACCAGGCCTTCGATGCCGACAAGCTCAGCTACGACGCTGACTACCAGAACGAACAGGCGCACTCGGGCCAGTTCCAGAAGCACCTGAGCGATGTCGAAGGCATCATTGCCCGTCACTTCAAGGGTCAGGAACTGATCGAAGTCGGCTGCGGCAAAGGCTACTTTCTCGAGCTGCTGAAAAGCCTGGGCTACGCCATCACCGGCATCGACCCGGCCTACGAAGGCAGCAACGCCGATGTGATCAAGGCGCCGTTCACCCGTGGCCTGGGCCTGGCGGCGGACGCCATTGTGCTGCGCCATGTGCTGGAACACATTCAGGACCCGGTGAGTTTCCTCGCCGAGATGGCCGACGCCAATCAGGGCGGGCAGATCTACATCGAAGTGCCGTGCTTCGACTGGATCCTGGAACACCGTGCCTGGTTCGACCTGTTCTACGAGCACGTCAATTATTTTCGCCTCGATGACCTGCGCCGGATGTTCGGCACGGTGCACGAGGCCGGTCACCTGTTCGGTGGCCAATACCTGTACATCGTGGCGGACCTGGCAACTTTGCGCCTGACCCCGGAGCAACCGGTGCCGCGCCTTGAGCTGCCGCCAGGTTTCACCAGCAGCCTCGAGCGTGCGGTGCAGATTATCCAGGCCGCCCCCGAGCAAGGTTCGGCGATCTGGGGCGCGTCGTCCAAAGGCGTGATCTATTCGCTGTTCCTGCAACGGGCCGGCGTGGCGGTGGATCGCGTGGTGGATATCAACCCGGCCAAACAGGGTCGGTATCTGCCCCTTAGCGGCGTGCGGGTGTCCTCGCCGCAAGAGGCCATGGACGCTCTGCCCGAAGGTGCCAACCTGTTTGTGATGAACTCCAACTACCTCGAAGAAATCAAGCGGATGACCGATGGACGCTACGTCTATCACGCCGTCGACAGCGCTTCGTTCCAGTGACTATTGAGATTAGAAAAATGACCGACAACACCATCAATACAGCCTTCGAAGCCGAATGCCAGGCAGAAATCGCCGCCCAGGGCGATGACCAGAAACTCACCGGCCTGGCCCAGGATTTCTTCAACCAGTCGGCCAAGCACAAGTACAGCTACCACTTCTCGTGGATGGGCCGTCCGATCATTCAGTTGCCGCAAGACATGATGGCGATGCAGGAAATCATCTGGCAGGTCAAACCTGACCTGGTGATCGAATGCGGTATCGCCCATGGCGGTTCGATCATCTACTACGCCTCCTTGCTGGAGCTGCAAGGCCACGGTGAAGTGCTGGGCATCGACCTCGACATTCGCCCGCACAACCGCGAAGCCATCGAAAGCCACCCGATGAGCAAACGCATCAAGATGATCGAAGGTTCGAGCATCGACGCCGCCATCGCCGAACAAGTGCGCGCCGCGGCCGAAGGCAAGAAAGTCATTCTGGTACTGGATTCCAACCATACCCACGACCACGTACTGGAAGAACTGCGCCTGTACGCACCACTGGTCTCGGTCGACAGCTACTGCGTGGTCATGGACACCGTGGTTGAAGACATGCCGGCCGACTTCTTCCCGGATCGTCCATGGGGCCCGGGCGACAACCCGAAGACCGCCGTGTGGAAATACCTGGAAGAAAACGCTGACTTCGAAATCGACCGTCAGTTGCAGAACAAGCTGCTGATCACCGTGGCGCCGGACGGCTATCTGCGTCGCGTTCGTTAATCATTATTGAATCTGGGTTCTCGGCGCTTGGCCGGTTGTGGGGATAGAGATATGCACGTTCAAAACACTGCTCGTAACGATTTGGCACCGCTGAATGAACGGTTGACGGTGGTGGTGATTTCCCACAACCGCAACGCCTACCTGCGACGCACCTTGCAGTATTACAGCAGCTATCCCTGCACGATTCTGGTCCTGGATTCTTCGCTGAAAAGCGACGACGACATCACCCGCGATTACCCGATGGTCGATTACCGGCACCTGCCGCAGTTCACCTACACCGGGTTGCAGGAAAAACTCGCCTATGGCGTGAATCAGGTCACCACGCCATACATGGTGCTGGCGGCCGATGATGATTTCCTGCTGCACGATGCGATCACCGAGTCGCTCGAATTCCTCGAAGACAACGCCGACTACGGCATGGCCCACGGCTACGGGATCATGTACCTGGCCCGCGCCACGGAAGTGAATTACTTCCGTCGTGATCGCAAGGGGCCGGAAGATTACTGCTCGGATCGGGCCGAAGATCGCCTGATGCAATTCATGGGGCACTTCCTGCCGCCGTTCTATGCGGTCAGCCGTACCGAGTTGCTGCAAGACTGGCACAACGCGCTGCTGCCGGGCACCAGCTTCGAGTGGCAGGAAATCGGCCATGCCTATTACATGCTCGCACGGGCCAAGGCGCGGATCTTGCCGATCCCGTTCGCCGTGCGGGAGATCCCCTACGGCTCTTCGGAGCACAACACCAACGTCCTGACGGTATTGACGCTCAAGGACGCCAAAACCGTGGCCGACCGCGAGCGCTTCGCCGAGTTTCTGGCTTCGTTGCCCACCGGCATGAGCCACAAGACGCTGGCCGAGGGCAAACAGGTGGCACTGGACAGCTTCGCCACCATGGCTGACTGCCTCAACAACATGCGCTCGCTGAAGGGCACGCTAATTTTCACTTCGGCCTGGCTGGAGTCCGGCAAAGAGCCAGTGCGCACGTTCAATACCGAGCAGTTCGTCGAAATGCCGTTCTACAACCAGCCGGTGTTCGACCTGCTGACTGAATTTGAATTCCTCCTGCACACCATGCCCGCCGGTAAATTGCAGTTGCAGGAGCTGGAAGGCATCTTGCTCAAGCAACATGAACTGATGCGCGTTCATCCCAACGATAACGACCGCACCCTGCGTGCCCGTTTGTGGGAAGCGCTGAGCCTCTATGCGTTCAACCGCACCGTGGTTGCACGTCTGGCCGAGTCGTTGCAGGGCACCGAAGATGAGGAAGAGGGCGTCAAGCTGCAAGTCTGGGCCAAGCGCCTGGCGTCGGTGCCGAAACAGGACGAACAGTCGTTGCTCGAGAACATGCCGTCCGGTCGCCTGCTGAACTGGATCGAAGCGCGCAACCCGGATGCCAAACAACTCAAGTCGATTACTGCGCACCTGGCCAAACACAACGGCGGCCCACAATTCGGCATCCTGCTGCTGGACCTGGACGCCGACATGGTCAAGTTGCAGACCACCTTTGACAGCTTGGTCAGTGGTCACTGCAAGGCGTTCAAAGTGGTGGTGTTCACCACCGGTGATTTGCCGGCAACCACCACGCCGCGAGACACCGTGCATTTTGTCAAAGTCACCGCCACCAATTACGTTGAACGCATCAACCAGAGCGTCGCCCAGTCCACCGTTGACTGGCTGGTGCTGGCTGAGGCCGGTGATCAGTTCACCGCCAGCGGTCTGCTGCGTGCCAGCCTCGAGTTGCTCGGTGCCGAAGGCGTGCGGGCAGTCGCCATGGACGAAATCCATCGTCAGGAAAACGGTTCCCTGAGCGATGTGTTCCGTCCAGGCGTCAACCTTGATCTGCTGCAAAGCGTGCCGTCGCTGATGGCTCGTCACTGGTTGATTCAGCGTGACGTCTTGGCCGAGGCCGGTGGTTACTCGACTGAATACGCGTCGGCGCTGGAATTCGATCGGGTGCTGCGCCTGATCGAAGACGGCGGCCTGGGTGGGCTGGCTCATCTGGCCGAACCACTGCTGATCTGCAACGCGCCGTCGACCGAGGAAAACGCTCACGAACGTCAGGCCCTGACCCGCTCCCTGGCAGCTCGCGGTTATCGCGGTCAGGTCGGCTCCGAATTGCCGCACACCTGGCAGATCAACTACCAGCACGCCGAACGGCCGAAGGCGTCGATCATTCTGCACAGCCAGGACAATTTCGAGTCGCTGCAACAAGCCGTGGTCAGCGTACTGCAACGCACCCGTTATCAGCCGCACGAAATTCTGATCGCCGATAACCACAGCCAGTCCGAAGAATTGCTGACCTGGCTGGCCAGCCTGGAAGGTAAGGACGATCGCCTGCGCGTCCTGCGTACCGGCGAGCGTCTGAGCGCCTCGGCGCTGCATAACTTTGCCGTGCGTGAGGCCAAGGGTACCTACGTGGTGCTGATGTCTGCTGACGCCGTTGTGGTCAACGCCAACTGGCTCGACAGCCTGTTGAACCAGGCCCAGCGTCCGGAAGTCGGGATTGTCGGCGCTAAGCTGATGGACATTCGTGGCGTCACCACGCAAGCCGGTCTGGTGCTGGGCCTCAATGGCGTGCTGGGCTCGGTGTTTATCGATGAGCGCAAAGATGCCAAAGGCTACATGAACGGCCATCAGGTGGAGCAGAACTACTCGGCGGTGTCCGGGGCTTGCATGATGGTGCGAAAAGAGCTCTACGAAGCCGTCGGCGGTCTGGACGAAGAGCATTTCGACGAAGCATTTGCAGACATCGACCTGTGCCTGAAAGCCGCTGACGCCGGTTACCTGATTGTCTGGTGCCCTCAGGCGCAGTTGCTGCACCCGGGCCTGTTGCCTGACGCGCCGCAGACCGCCGCGGCCCTGCAAGACAAGTGGCAGGCGCGCTTCGCCCAAGATTCGGCTTACAACCAGAACCTGGCCTTGACCGGCAAGGGCTTTACCCTCGGCGATGCTTCCAGTGTGAACTGGGCGCAGTTGCTTGCTTAAGCTGTCTGATCAGCAAAAGGACTCAACACATGTGCAACCGCAAAATGAAGTTCAAGGACACTTGTGTCTGCCGGTTGGTTGGGCATTGTGTTGAGTCACGGTCATGATGCCGTACCGGATTCCCTATGGGCGGCAAAACATCGATCAGAGCGATATCGACGCAGTCATGGAGGTGCTCAACTCGCCCTGGCTGACGCAAGGGCCGACCATTGAACGCTTCGAAAAAGCCTTGGCCGAACACTGCCAGGCGGAGTACGCGGTAGCGGTGTGCAACGCCACGGCGGCGTTGCACATTGCCTGTCTGGTCGCCGGTCTGGGGCCGGGCGACTCACTCTGGACCAGCCCGAACACGTTCGTCGCGTCGGCCAACTGTGGTCGTTACTGTGGCGCCAGTGTCGATTTCGTCGACATCGACCCGCAGACGTTGAACCTGGATGCACGGCTACTCGCAGCGAAACTTGAGATCGCCGAAGCGGCCGGGAAGCTGCCCAAAGTGGTGGTGGCGGTCGCGTTCGCGGGACAAAGTTGCGACATGCGCACGATTGCCCAACTGTCCGAACGTTATGGTTTCACGCTGATCGAGGACGCTTCCCATGCGGTGGGTGCCTCGTATCTGGGGCGGCCGGTGGGTTGTGGCCAATACGCGGCAATGACGATTTTCAGCTTTCACCCGGTCAAGATCATCACCAGCGCCGAGGGCGGTATGGTGCTGACCAATCGCCCGGAGTTCGCCGACCGTTTGCGGCGCTTGCGCAGCCACGGCATTACCGGCGATCCGGCGCAAATGAACATGCCGGAGACGGGGTTGTGGTACTACCAGCAATTGGAGCTGGGTTTCAACTACCGCATGACCGACCTGCATGCCGCCTTGGGGCTGTCGCAAATGGCGCGGCTCGATGCGTTTGTCGCTCGACGTCGTCAATTGGCTGCGCGTTATGCAACGCTGCTGGCGGATATCGCAGTGACACGGCCGTTGGCCCAGCCGGGTGCAGAGTCGGCCTGGCACCTGTACGTAGTTCGGTTGCAGTTGTCGCAGATCAAACTCAACCAGACCCAGGTATTCGAAGCGTTACGGGCTGCCGGGGTGGGGGTGAACCTGCATTACATTCCGGTGCATTTGCAGCCCTATTACCGTGAGCAGGGTTTCAAGGATGGCGATTTTCCTCAGGCCGAACGTTATTTTTCCGAGGCCATCAGCTTGCCGTTGTTCCCCGATCTGACGGATGAAGAGCAGGATGAAGTGGTGGAACATTTGAGGCGGATTCTGGGTTGAACATCTTGATTTATCGTCGGACGAGGGGGCAGGGGCGTTGAGCTGCGTAGCCATCATCCCGGCCCGGGGCGGCAGCAAGCGAATCCCGCGCAAGAACCTCAAACCGTTCGATGGCGTGCCGATGATCGTCCGCTCGATCTGTACGGCGCTGGATTCGCAGCTGTTCGATCAGGTGGTCGTCAGTACCGACGATGAAGAAATCGCCGGGGTTGCGCGGGCGCACGGTGCTCAGGTGCCGTTCATGCGTCCGGCGTCGTTGGCCGACGATTTCACCGGCACGGCGGCGGTGATGGTGCATGCCTTGAATGAGCTTGCGGCATTCGACTATGCCTGTTGCCTCTACGCCACCGCGCCGCTGTTGCAGGCGCGGTTCCTGCGTCAGGGCTTTGAATTGCTGGAGCGGCACGCGGATAAATCCTTCGCATTTTCCGTGGCCGGTTTCGGCTTTCCCGTTCAGCGTGCCTTGACCCTCGACGAGCGCGGCGCGTTGACGTCGTTGTACCCGGAGTTTCGCAACACCCGCTCGCAGGATCTGGCCGAAGCCTTTCAGGACGCCGGGCAGTTCTACTGGGGGCGCAGCGAGGCCTGGTTGCGCGGCGATGTGTTGTTTTCCCCGGCGAGCCTGCCGGTGATTCTTCCGCGGCATCTGGTGCAGGACATCGATACCCTCGAAGACTGGAAACGCGCTGAATACCTTTACGCCGCGTTGAAGGCTGGAGGTGAACTGCAATGAGGGTGCTGATTCGCTCCGACGCGTCGCCGACCATTGGCAGCGGGCATATCGCTCGCTTGTTGCCGCTGGCCAGAACGTTGCGCAAGCAGGGCTCGCATGTTGCCTTTGCATGCCGGCTGCTGCCGGGTCATCGGTTGGACAGTTTGGCGGCCGAAGGTTTTGAAACTTTTGCGCTGCCGGGACGTTATCCCGATGAAGACCCGCAGCAAGGCATCGAATCGATGTTGCCCTGGCAGGCGGACATCGACGCGCTGGCGCACGCATTGGAAAACCATCCGGCGTTCGACTGGATCATCGTCGACCACTATGGCCTCGACCATCACTGGCAGACGGCGGCCCGGCGCTGGGCGCCACGGATCGCCGCGGTGGATGACCTTGCCGCCCGTCAATACGCTGTCGATCTGTTGCTCAACCAGAACCTGTCGGGCACGCCGGCGGCTTATGCCTCGCTGCTCGCGCCCGGCTGTCAGACCTTATTCGGCCCACGTTTCGCGATGCTGCGCGATGAGTTCCGCTGCCCGGCGATCCCCATCAGGCCTCAGGCCAAGCGGGTGCTGGTGAATTTCGGCGGCTTCGATGCGGCGATGCAGACTCATCAAGCGATGTTGGCGATGGCCGATTTCGATGCGCTGGAAGTCGATTTTGTTGCCGGTGCCGACAACCCGGCCTGGGACTCAATGCAGGCCATGGCGGCGACTCGGCCGAACTGGCGCTTGCACAGTTTTGTCAGCGAGTTCTACCGGCTGATGACGGAGGCTGACCTGTTTGTCGGCGCCGGTGGCGGCACCAGTTGGGAGCGGGCGGCCATGGGGCTGCCGACGATTTGCATCGCGGTCTCGAACAATCAGCAGGCCAACGGCGAGGTCATGGCCGCCTCGGGTGCCCATGTCTACCTGGGCGCTCGTGAACAGGTGAGCGTTGAACAGCTGCGCCAGGCCATCGGTTTTGTCGCGGGTAATCAGGGGATACGCCAGAGCCTGGCCGAGCATTCGCGGCAGTTGGTGGATGGTCGGGGCGCGCAGCGGGTGGCGGCAGCGTTGGCCGGTGCGGTGTTGCAGATCCGTCTCGCGACCGCAGACGATGCAAAGCTTCTGTTCGACGGACGCAATGCCGAGGCGGTACGGCGCTGGTCGCTGGACGCCGGGGCGATTGAATGGTCGTCGCATCAACACTGGCTGACTGCGAGTTTGAATAATGCGCAGCGCTTGCTGTTGATCGCCGAAGCCGATGATGGTCCGGTGGGTGTGTTGCGTTATGACCTGCGCGGCTTTGCTGCCGAAGTCTCGATTTATCTGTTCGACGATCGCATCGGCTTGGGCTGGGGCAGGGCGCTGCTGGCCCGCGGCGAGGCGTTCGTGAAGGCCCACTGGCCGCAACTGACGACCATCACCGCCCAGGTGTTGCCGGCCAACCAGCCTTCGCTGAAGGTCTTTCGCGAAGCCGGTTTTACTCAGAGTGCTTGCGCGTTCACGCGCGTATTGAAGGAACGCAGCAATGACTAGTTTCAAGATCGGCAACCGCTCCATCGGTGCCGACGCGCCGCCGTTCATCATCGCCGAGATGAGCGGCAACCATAACCAGTCGCTGGACATGGCGCTGCAAATCGTCGAAGCGGCGGCCAAGGCCGGCGCGCACGCCTTGAAGCTGCAAACCTACACCGCGGACACCATGACCCTGGACCTGGCCGAAGGTGAGTTCTTCATCAAGGACCCCAAGAGTCTGTGGGCCGGAACCTCGTTGTACGCGTTGTACGAGAAAGCGCATACGCCGTGGGAATGGCACGCGCCGATTTTCGCCCGGGCCAAGGAGCTGGGCATGCTGGCCTTCTCCACGCCGTTTGATGACAGCGCCGTCGACTTCCTCGAAAGCCTCGATGTGCCGGCCTACAAGATCGCCAGTTTCGAAAACACCGATCTTCCGCTGATTCGCCGGGTCGCGGCCACCGGCAAGCCATTGATTATCTCCACCGGCATGGCCAGCATCGCCGAGCTCGACGAAACCGTGCGCGCTGCCCGTGAGGCGGGATGCAAGGACCTGGTGCTGCTCAAATGCACCAGCACGTACCCGGCGACACCGGCCAACAGCAATGTGCGCACGATTCCACATTTGCGTGAATTGTTTGGCTGCGAAGTCGGCCTGTCCGATCACTCCATGGGTGTCGGCGTGTCCGTGGCGGCCGTGGCGCTTGGAGCGACGGTGGTGGAAAAACACTTCACCCTCGACCGTTCGGCCGGTGGTGTGGACGCCAGTTTCTCCCTGGAGCCGGCCGAACTCGAAAGCCTGGTGATCGAAACCGAGCGTGCCTGGCAGGCCATGGGTCAGGTGCATTACGGCGTAACCGAGGCCGAGCGCAAGTCCTTGGTGTACCGACGCTCGCTCTATGTCACGCAAGACATGGCGGCCGGCGAGCCGTTCACCGTCGCCAATCTGCGTGCGATCCGTCCTGGCCTGGGGCTGGCGCCCAAACACGCTGAAACCCTTCTGGGCCGCCGCGCCCGCCACGCCATCAAGCGTGGAACCCCGCTGGACTGGTCATTGGTCGAATAACGCCTTATAGCTCTGATTCGGCAAAATAGCGTGACCTGCGAGTCATAACGCGCATCTTCACTGTATTGTATTAATCGGGGAGGTGGCGCCTGGTCTCTGTTTGGCCCAGTGATAGCCTTTTATTCTTCCCGTTGTCGCCTCCATGGGGCGACGTTTTTCTCTGTTTGTCGGCGCCCCTCGAATCATTACGAGCGGTGGTATTGGGCTGTTTATTATTGGGAAGCCGTAATGATTGGCATAAAAAGCATTGCGAGCTACGTTCCTGTAGCCGGCGTGGACAATTACGCACAAGGTGCAAAATTCGAAAAGGATGAAGAGTTCATCCTGGGCAAAATCGGTTCGGCCTTTCTGCCGCGCAAAGACGCCGAGCAGGAAACTTCGGACCTGTGTGTCGAAGCAGCCAATGCGCTGTTCGCCAACAACCCCGATCTGAAGCGCGAATCCGTTGACGTACTGATTGTCGTCACTCAGAACGGCGACGAAGAAGGCTTGCCCCACACCGCAGCCATCGTTCAGGACAAGTTGGGCCTGCCGACCACCGTGGCGGCGTTCGATATTTCCCTGGGCTGCTCCGGCTACGTCTACGGCATCTACGCGATCAAGGGCTTCATGGAAGCCGCCGGCCTGAAGAATGGCTTGCTGATCACCGCCGACCCGTATTCGAAGATCGTCGACCCGGAAGACCGCAACACCACCATGCTCTTCGGCGACGCCGCCACCGCGACCTGGATGGGCGAAAACGCGCCATGGCAGCTGGGAAAAGCCAAGTTCGGCACCGACGGTTCCGGTGCGCCGCACTTGAAAGTCACCGACGGCGTGTTCTACATGAACGGTCGTCAGGTGTTCAACTTTGCGCTGCTCAAAGTCCCGGCGCACTTGCATGAACTGCTGGAGGACTCGCAGCTGACGGCGGCCGATATCGATGCCTTCTGCATTCACCAGGGCAGCGCAGCAATCGTCGACGCCGTGGCGCGTCGCTTCGAAGGCGAGCCGGAGAAGTTCATCAAGGACATGGTCGAGACTGGCAACACCGTGTCCTCGAGCATTCCGTTGCTTCTGGAAAAGCACGTGCTGGACTCCGACTGGAAGCGCGTTGCGCTGAGCGGTTTCGGCGTTGGCCTGTCCTGGGGCTCGGCGATCCTCTACCGCCCTTGAACCCGGTGCTTTAGTCAAAGAAAGCCAGACACAAAAAAAGCGCTCAAGGTGTAATCTTGAGCGCTATTTTTTTGCCCGAACAAACTGCGAGGCGCCATGAGCGAGTTCTTTGAGCACAACGTCAAGGTCATCGAGCAACACTGGCCGGCGTTGGCGGTGCGTTTGCTGATTGAAGACACGAGCCAATTGCAGGCTGACCTGGTGGAAGGTCTGGGTTCGACGTTGAGCATCAACGGCATTCAGCTCACCAGCCGCCATGACCGCAGCCGCGAGGCTGCGCTTCAGGCCGACAGCTTGCCGGTCGACAGTCCAGTGGTGCATGTCTACGGCACCGGGCTGGGCGATCTGCAAATGGAGTTGCTGCAACGCGCCGGTCTTGAGCGCTTGTACGTGCACATCCTCAACGGTGCCGTGTTTGCCCTGGTGCTGCAACTGCTCGATCAACAGCCGTGGCTCAGCGATCCGCGGGTCGAGTTGTTGTATGCCGGTGACCTGGGGGAAATCCAGCTACCGTTTTTTGCACTGCCTTCCGAGCTGGTACTGGCCGACGATTTCAGCGCGAAGATCCGTGATCGCCTGATCAGTGAAACCCATCTGACCTTCAATAATCGTGAGTTCGATCCGCAGTCGCCTGACATCGTGGAGCGCTTGCAGGTCAGTCTCAAGTGGGTGGAGGGCGATCGCGATGTGGCCGAGTTGTTCGGTTCACAGTCGGGGCGGGAGGTGTTTGTCATCGCCACCGGTCCGAGCCTGGAACAGCACTTTGCGACCTTGCGCGCGATTCGCAATGAAGCCGCACGACCGTTGTTCATCTGCGTCGATACGGCCTATCGTCCGCTGCTCAAGCACGGCATTCGTCCCGACATGGTCGTCAGCATCGATCAGCGCATCTCGGACCGGCACCTGCCGGCTGAAGGCACGTCCGACATCACGCTGGTGTACATGCCCATGCTTGATCCGGCGGTGATCGAGGCCTGGCAGGGCGCGCGTTATGCTGGTTACTCCGCGAGCCCGATCTATCAGCAGTTGCGTCGGCAACTGCCCCGGGGCGAGTTGTACGTCGGTGGCAGCGTGATTCACCCGGCGGCGGACCTGGCGGTGAAGATGGGCGCGGCGCAAGTCACGCTGTTCGGCGCCGACTTCGCGTTCCCGGGCGACAAGACCCACGCGGGATGGAGCGATGGCGATCTGGGGCCGCAATTGGGCGCCGCCAGGCACTGGGTGCTGGACGGTCACGGCCAGCGCATCAAGACGCAGCTCAACTTCCGCAGTTACCTGTGTGAACTGGAGCGTTTTATCGCGGGCCATCCAAAGGTGCGCTTCTATAACAGCAGCCGGGCAGGGGCAATGATCGCCGGCACGGTTTTTCATCCGGAGTTTGCATCGTGAGCGCGCTTGAAACCTTCGTTGCCGATGCGCAGCACTGCGCAGCCTTGTTTCGCCTGGGTCGTGATGTTGAAGCCGGGCTGGCGATGATCGAGTTGGCCGGTGCGGTCCACCCGGCGTTCGATTCGAAGCCGCAGGAGGCTCAGCAGCAGTGGGCGTTTGTGCTCGGCCAGATGTTCGCGTGTCAGGAAGCGCAGAACTGGCTCGCTCTAGCCGATTACCTGGAATATGAACTGGTCCAGTTGCTGAATAACACGCTGTCCATTTAAGCAATTTCCCCTCAGTCGGTGCCGGCGAGTCCTCGCCAACCTGTCGCTGGCATTTCCCTGACGTCATTTTTTCGCTGTCGGATCGTCGCCAACCCCTTGATTTGCGGGGGGTGGCAACGTGATGGCAAATAATTTTGAAAATCCCCTAAAGCAAGTTGCGTTGGCGACGATAACTATTACGAAGGTTCTCTAGGCCATACCCGGCGGTTGCCAGGGCCGGAAGCCGCAGTACCCAACCAACGAGGAATTCGTCATGGCTTTAACAGTAAACACTAACGTCACGTCGTTGAACGTTCAGAAGAACCTCAACCGCGCTTCCGACGCTCTGTCGACTTCGATGTCTCGCCTGTCTTCCGGCCTGAAAATCAACAGCGCCAAAGACGACGCCGCCGGCCTGCAAATTACCACTCGTATGACCTCGCAAATCCGCGGTCAGACCATGGCGATCAAAAACGCCAACGACGGTATCTCGATCGCTCAGACCGCTGAAGGCGCGATGCAGGAAACCACCAACATTCTGCAGCGTATGCGTGAACTGGCCGTACAAGCTCGAAACGACTCGAACGGTACTCAAGACCGCGTTGCTCTGAACAAAGAATTCGCGGCAATGTCGGACGAGATCACTCGTATCGCCAACTCCACCAACCTGAACGGCAAGAACCTGCTGGACGGTACTGCTGGCACCATGACCTTCCAGGTTGGTTCCAACACTGGTTCGGCTAACCAGATCACTCTGACCCTGGCCTCCGGTTTCGGCGCTGCAACCCTGTCGGTTGACTCGGCTACCACTCAGATCACTGGTAACAGCTCGGCTACCGCTCAAGCTTCGTTCTCCGCTGCCATTACCCGTATCGATGCTGCTCTGCAGACCATCAACAGCGCGCGTGCTGACCTCGGTGCCGCACAAAACCGTCTGACCAGCACCATCTCCAACCTGCAGAACATCAACGAGAACGCTGAAGCTGCTCGTGGTCGCGTACAAGATACCGACTTCGCTGCTGAAACTGCACAGCTGACCAAGCAACAAACTCTGCAACAAGCTTCCACCGCAGTTCTGGCTCAGGCCAACCAACTGCCATCCGCTGTACTGAAACTGCTTCAGTAATAGCTGATTGAGTTTTGGCGAGGGGTGTGCGCTGGTCGTGCCCTCTCGCTTTTTTACTTTTAGAGGTGATGGACATGGATATGAGCGTGAAGCTGAACTTGTCTTATCCGACAGCGAAGCACGCAACCACGGTTGCCGACAAGACTGCGGAAAAGCCTCGAGCGGAGCCCGCGAAAGTGGTCGACGTCAAGGAGGTGCGCAAGAGCGCACAGACTGAGCAGGACAAGCTGAAAATGGCTGTTCAAGAAATTGAAAAGTTCGTTCAGTCGGTCAAGCGTAATCTGGAGTTCTCGATTGATGAGCCTTCAGGTCAGGTTGTTGTGAAGGTCATTGCCAGTGAGTCCGGTGAGGTGGTCCGTCAGATCCCCAACGAAGAAGTCCTGAAACTGGCCAATAGTTTGAATGATGCAAGCAGCCTGTTGTTCAGCGCTAAAGCCTGACAGTTGGCATGAATTTTGTTGCTATGTTCTTTTGGGCGTTGTAGTGGTCAAAAGGCCGGCGACACACTGAAGGGAGTTCCACATGGCAAGTCCAATTTTACCGGGCACGGGTTTAGGCTCTGGCCTTGATACCGGTGCTATCGTCAAGGCCTTGGTGAACGCTGACAAAGCGGCCAAGCAAGGTCAGATCGACCGTGGGACCACGACCAACACGGCGAGCATCTCCGGGATCGGTACGCTGAAGTCGCTGCTGGCCACGTTCCAGAAAGCACTCACCGATCTGGGCAGTACGACTACCCCCCAGTTCACGGGTTTTTCTGCGACGTCCTCCGATGCCAAAGTACTGACCTCCACGTCCAGTAACACGGCTGTTGCCGGTAATTACGTCGTCAAGGTAACCAGTCTTGCCACTTCGTCGAAAGTAGCCTCTGCGGCATTTGCCGGCGGAGCGACCAGTGCTGTCCCGGCGGGCACGCTGACTATCACCCAGAACGGCACCAGCTACCCTGTCACCGTAGGTGCGGGCGCCACGCTGCAGTCGGTGCGTGACTCGATCAACACTCAGTACCAGGCCAGTGGCCTGAGCGCTAACATCGTGACCGACAGTTTTGGTTCGCGCCTGGTCTTGGGTTCTACCGCGACCGGTGCAGGTTCCGATATCTCCGCCAGCGGTATCGCCGGCCTGACAATCGACGGGACGGCCCCAATGGGCGCACCGACCGCGAGCTCTTCGGGTGCCATCGGCGGCCTGGCTGCGGATGCGGTGTTCTCGGTCGATGGTCTGGCGATGACCAGCAAGTCCAATACCGTCGCCAACACGATCTCCGGCCTGAGTCTGACCCTGACCGGCGCAGGTACATCGACTGTTAACGTCGCTTCCAACAACGATGGTTTGAAGGCATCGATCCAGAAGTTCGTTGACGCCTATAACGCCATCGCAAATGCTGTGACGTCCTTGACCAAGCCGTCCCTGGATGACGATGGCAAGCCGACAGTCGCTGCTGCGCTGACCGGTGACCCGTTGCCACGCTCGCTGCTGGCCGCCATTCGTGGTCCGTTGTCCCAGACCGGTGCTGGCGACAAGCTGACCGTGCTCTCGCAGTTGGGGATCACCACCGATCAGAAAACCGGTGCGCTGAACTTCGACTCCGTCAAGTTCACCGCAGCGATGAATGACAAGAAGCTCGGTGGCGAGGTTCAGACCCTGTTTGCCGGTACCAACGGTCTGCTCGAACGCATGAACAATGTGATTAAGCCTTACACCGATACGGGCGGTATTCTTGATACTCGCACCACCAACCTGAATGTGACCAAAACCAGGCTGACCGCTGATCAGGCTAATTTGGATCGTCGGGTCGAAACACTGACTGCGGTATTGACCAAAAAGTACAACGACATGGATACACTCGTTGGTAAGTTGAAGGCGACAGCCAGCAACATCACCTCGATGTTTGAGGCGATGAGCGCGCAGCAGAAGAACTCGTAACACGCACAACGCCAAAAGCCCGGCAGCGTTTTCAAGCGCTCCGGGCTTTTTGCATTTGAATCTAAAGTTTTTTGACGCGTCGTCGATACACTGGTTAGACGAACTACTGAATTTTGATGAGGTACAACATGAATCCAATGTTAGCCCTTCGCCAATACAAGAAGATTGGCGCTCAAGCGCAAACTTCCGAAGCCAGCCCGCATCGTCTGGTTCAGATGCTAATGGAAGGCGGGCTTGACCGTATCGCCCAGGCAAAGGGCGCGATGGAACGCAAAGACATTCCGAACAAGGGCGTACTGATCGGCAAGGCCATCGGCATCATTGGTGGTTTGCGTGAAGGTCTGGACCTTGAGAACTCCGTCGAAACCGTGGGTGAACTGGACAACCTGTACACCTACATGATGAAGCGCCTGGCCGAGGCCAACATCAAGACCGATCCTGCGATTCTCGACGAAGTCGCTGATTTGCTTCGAACAGTCAAAGACGGTTGGGATGCGATTGCCGCACCGGGTCCGCAGTTTTAAGGAGATCACCATGAGTCTTGTATTGCAGCGAATCGAGCACACCCGCGAAGCCCTGGTCGGTGCATTGGCCGAGCGAAACTGGGAGGCCATCGGTGAGTTGGACCTGGCGTGTCGTTCCTGCATGGAAGACGTCTTGAGTGAGGCTTCGGTGGACGAAGCTGCTCTGCGCGATAATCTTGAGGAGTTGCTGGGGGTGTACAAGCAGCTTCTGGAGGCGGCGACGGGGGAGCGGCAAGCGATAGTCGACGAGATGTCGCAGATCCATCAAGCGCAGAGCGCGGCAAAGGTTTACCATCTGTTTGGTTAATTAATCCTCAGTTAATCCAAACATAGTGCGCCATAAATTTGACTGTGCACGGTTTTTTGACTTAACTAGTGGCTGGTTCCAGATTTCAGGCGTCTACAGGCATAACGTGTCTGCAAGCGTCTAGCTTGCCCCATCATTTTGGGCATTGAGTTGACTAGGGAAGTTGCTATTGCATGTGGCGTGAAACCAAAATTCTGCTAATTGATGACGATAGCGTCCGCCGCCGCGATTTGGCGGTGATTTTAAATTTTCTCGGTGAAGAAAATTTACCCTGCGGTAGCCATGACTGGCAGCAGGCTGTCGGCTCTTTGTCATCAAGTCGTGAAGTGATCTGTGTCCTCATCGGGACGGTCAATGCTCCTGGCGCACTTCCGGGCTTGTTAAAGACACTCGCAACCTGGGATGAGTTCCTTCCGGTTTTGTTAATGGGTGATAATTCTTCCGTTGACTTGCCCGAAGACCAGCGTCGCCGAGTGCTTTCGACCCTGGAAATGCCACCCAGCTACAGCAAATTGCTCGACTCGCTGCACCGTGCCCAGGTCTATCGCGAGATGTATGACCAGGCCCGCGAGCGCGGTCGTCATCGCGAACCCAATCTTTTCCGCAGCCTTGTCGGCACCAGCCGGGCGATTCAACACGTCCGTCAGATGATGCAGCAAGTGGCCGACACCGACGCCAGCGTGCTAATCCTTGGTGAGTCCGGCACCGGCAAGGAAGTGGTCGCGCGCAACCTGCATTACCACTCCAAGCGTCGTGACGCGCCGTTCGTTCCGGTCAACTGCGGGGCGATCCCGGCCGAGTTGCTGGAAAGCGAATTGTTCGGCCACGAGAAGGGCGCTTTCACCGGGGCGATCACCAGCCGCGCCGGGCGTTTTGAGTTGGCCAACGGCGGCACCTTGTTCCTCGACGAAATCGGCGACATGCCGCTGCCGATGCAGGTCAAGTTACTGCGCGTGTTGCAGGAGCGCACCTTCGAACGCGTGGGCAGCAACAAGACCCAAAGTGTCGATGTGCGCATCATTGCAGCGACTCACAAGAATCTCGAGAGCATGATCGAGATCGGCACCTTCCGCGAAGACTTGTACTACCGCCTGAACGTGTTCCCGATCGAGATGGCGCCGCTGCGCGAACGTGTCGAAGACATCCCGTTGCTGATGAACGAGTTGATCTCGCGCATGGAGCACGAGAAGCGCGGTTCGATCCGCTTCAACTCGGCGGCGATCATGTCGCTGTGCCGTCACGGCTGGCCGGGCAACGTTCGCGAACTCGCCAACCTGGTGGAACGCATGGCGATCATGCACCCATACGGGGTGATCGGCGTGGTCGAGCTGCCGAAAAAATTCCGCTACGTCGATGACGAAGACGAACAACTGGTCGACAGCCTGCGCAGCGATCTTGAAGAGCGAGTGGCCATCAACGGTCATACCCCGGACTTCACCGCCAACGCTTTGCTGCCGCCGGAAGGCCTCGACTTGAAAGACTACCTCGGTGGTCTGGAGCAGGGGTTGATTCAGCAGGCGCTGGATGATGCCAATGGCATCGTGGCTCGCGCTGCAGAACGCCTGCGTATTCGTCGCACCACCCTGGTGGAAAAGATGCGCAAGTACGGCATGAGCCGTCGCGACGGTGATGAACAGGCGGATGATTGACGCCTGTTTTTCAAGTCGTTCATTTATAGGCGGTTTTTTTTAGGCACGGGTATTGCTACATCCCTCGCAACGTTCCGTTTAACTGACGGTCAGCCTAGCGAGAGAGCACGATGCCCCAAGCCGCCCAGATGTCTCCTGTCCCTGATGCTTCGGGGCAACCGTCGTCCGTAGAGCAGGCAAGCCGGCTTGGCCTTGAGCAGGCGTTCTCGCTGTTCAACCAGATGTCGAGCCAGTTGACCGACTCCTACAGCATGCTGGAAGCCCGGGTCACCGAGCTCAAGGGCGAACTGGCGGTAGTCAGCGCTCAGCGCATGCAAGAGCTGGCAGAAAAGGAACGCCTGGCCAACCGTCTGCAAAACCTCCTCGATCTGTTGCCGGGCGGCGTCATCGTCATCGATGCCCAGGGCATTGTGCGTGAAGCCAACCCGGCGGCCTGCGAGTTGCTCGGTCTGCCCCTCGAAGGCGAGCTCTGGCGCCATGTCATTGCCCGCTGCTTTGCCCCTCGCGAAGACGACGGTCACGAAATCTCCCTCAAGGACGGTCGGCGTCTGTCGATCGCCACTCGCTCGCTGGATGCCGAGCCTGGGCAGTTGGTGTTGCTCAACGACCTGACTGAAACCCGTCATCTGCAAGATCAACTGGCTCGCCACGAACGCCTGTCGTCTCTTGGGCGAATGGTCGCCTCGCTGGCCCATCAGATTCGTACACCGTTGTCCGCCGCCTTGCTCTACGCCAGTCATTTGACTGAACAGGAATTGCCGGTCGCCACACAGCAACGTTTTGCCGGGCGCCTGAAAGAGCGATTGCATGAGCTGGAGCATCAGGTTCGTGACATGTTGGTGTTCGCGCGCGGCGAGCTGCCGTTGACCGACCGCGTCACGCCCAAGCAATTGATGCAGTCCCTGCAATCGGCGGCGCTGACTCATGTTCAGGACCTGCCGATTCGCTGGCAGTGCGACAGTCATGCCGGTGAGCTGCTGTGCAATCGCGACACCCTGATCGGCGCGATCCTCAATCTGATCGAGAACGCTATTCAGGCCAGTGCCGGTGCTGTCCGCTTGAAAGTGCATTTCTATGCCAGGGGAAACAACCTGCGCGTGTGCGTCAGTGACAGCGGCAGCGGCATCGACGGCAAAGTTCTGGCACGCCTGGGTGAGCCGTTTTTCACCACTAAAACCACTGGGACTGGCCTGGGTCTGACCGTGGTCAAGGCCGTGGCCCGTGCTCATCAGGGAGAATTGCAGTTGCGCTCGCGGCCGGGTCGCGGCACCTGCGCGCAGGTCATCCTGCCGCTTTTTTCCGGTGAACAGCCCAGCGCTCAGGGAGCGGAGTGAAGGACATGGCAATCAAGGTTTTGCTGGTCGAGGACGACCGCGCGCTACGCGAAGCACTGGCCGATACGCTGCTGCTCGCGGGGCACGATTACACGGCCGTCGGTTCGGCGGAAGAGGCGCTCGCAACGGTCGGCAACGAGGCCTTCAGCCTGGTGATCAGCGACGTCAATATGCCGGGCATGGACGGCCATCAACTGCTCGGTTTGCTGCGAGCGCGTCAGCCGCAGTTGCCGGTGTTGCTGATGACCGCTCACGGTGCCGTCGAGCGGGCGGTCGATGCGATGCGCCAGGGCGCGGCGGATTATCTGGTCAAGCCGTTCGAGCCCAAAGCCTTGCTCGACCTGGTGGCGCGGCACGCATTGGGCACGCTCGGCGCGACCGAGAGCGAAGGGCCGATCGCCTTCGAGCCAGCCAGCGTGCAATTGCTGGAACTGGCCGCGCGAGTCGCGCGCAGCGATTCGACGGTATTGATCTCCGGTGAGTCCGGGACCGGTAAAGAAGTGTTGGCGCGCTACATCCATCAGCACTCCCATCGCGCCAGTCAGCCGTTCATTGCGATCAACTGCGCGGCGATCCCCGACAACATGCTTGAAGCCACCTTGTTCGGTCACGAAAAAGGTTCGTTCACCGGCGCCATCGCGGCGCAGGCCGGCAAGTTCGAACAGGCCGACGGCGGAACGATCCTGCTCGATGAAATTTCTGAAATGCCCCTCGGGCTCCAGGCCAAATTGCTGCGGGTGTTGCAGGAGCGCGAAGTCGAACGAGTCGGCGCTCGCAAGCCGATCTCCCTGGACATACGGGTCGTGGCGACCACCAACCGTGACCTGTCCGGTGAAGTGGCGGCGGGGCGGTTCCGTGAAGACCTCTTTTATCGGTTGTCGGTATTTCCGTTGGCCTGGCGTCCGCTGCGCGAGCGTACCGCCGACATCCTGCCGCTGGCCGAGCGTCTGCTGGCAAAACACGTCAATAAAATGAAGCATGCCGCGGCGAAACTGTCGCCCGAGGCGCAGGCGTGCCTGATCGGTTATCCGTGGCCGGGCAACGTGCGTGAGCTGGATAACGCGATCCAGCGCGCCTTGATTCTGCAGCAGGGTGGTTTGATCCAGCCCCAGGATTTCTGCCTTTCCGGGCCGGTGGCTTGTGCGCCGTTGCCGGCGTTGTCGCCGGTGCGGGTTGTGGAGGTCGAGGCTGAATCGGCCGGTGCGTTGGGTGATGACCTGCGTCGGCGTGAGTTCCAGATGATTATCGACACCTTGCGCACCGAGCGCGGCCGCCGTAAAGAAGCCGCCGAGCGATTGGGCATCAGCCCGCGCACCTTGCGCTACAAGCTGGCGCAGATGCGTGATGCCGGAATGGATGTGGAAGCTTACTTGTTTGCCACCTGACACGGTTTTGTAGCAGCTGGCGAAGCCTGCGTCCGGCTGCGCAGCAGTCGTAAAGCTTAAACACGCGGTCTTTCTGAAACTCCGCGCTGGCTGATTTCACGACTGCTGCGCAGCCGGACGAAGGCTTCGCCAGCTGCTACAGAATTGAGATACGGCTCGAAAGATTGGAATGAGGGCTAAGGAAGAGCTTTTGTTCAGAGCAGCCACGGAGCTGGCACCCTTGTTGCTAACACCTCACTACCCGCCGAGTGAGTGTCAAAAAATTGCGGGTCGCCAATGAGAGTAGACCATGAGCCAAGGTATTGAATTTAATCGGTTGATGCTGGATATGCGTTCCATGCAAATGGATGCCATGTCTGCGCCTAAATCGACTGCCGCAGTTCCTGAACTGGGTGGCAGCAGCTTTTCCGACATGCTCGGTCAGGCTGTCAATAAAGTGAACGACACCCAGCAGGCGTCCAGTCAGTTGGCCAGTGCCTTCGAGATTGGCAAAAGTGGCGTCGACCTGACGGATGTAATGATTTCCTCGCAGAAGGCCAGCGTGTCTTTTCAAGCGTTGACCCAAGTGCGCAACAAGCTGGTTCAGGCATACCAAGACATCATGCAGATGCCGGTTTAAGGACGAATTGAGTCATGGCAGAAGCAGTCGCTGATAACGTTCCGGCCAAGGCCACCCCGATAGACGGCAAACCGCCGCTGTTCGGCTTGTCCTTCCTGGAAAACCTCTCCGAGATGACCATGTTGCGTCAGGTGGGCCTGTTGGTCGGCCTGGCTGCGAGCGTGGCGATTGGTTTTGCCGTGGTGTTGTGGTCGCAGCAGCCGGACTACCGGCCTCTGTACGGCAGCCTCGCCGGTATGGACGCCAAGCAGGTCATGGATACCCTGGCCGCCGCCGATATTCCCTACACCGTTGAACCCAACTCCGGTGCCTTGCTGGTCAAGGCCGATGACCTGTCCCGTGCGCGGCTCAAGCTCGCGGGCGCTGGTGTCACTCCCAGCGATGGCAACATCGGTTTTGAAATCCTCGACAAGGACCAGGGCCTGGGGACCAGCCAGTTCATGGAAGCGACCCGTTATCGTCGCGGCCTCGAAGGTGAGCTGGCCCGGACCATTTCCAGCTTGAACAACGTCAAGGGTGCCCGTGTGCACCTGGCGATTCCGAAAAGCTCGGTGTTCGTGCGCGACGAACGCAAGCCAAGCGCTTCGGTGCTGGTTGAACTGTATTCCGGTCGCTCGCTGGAGCCGGGTCAGGTGGTGGCGATCATCAACCTGGTCGCGACCAGCGTTCCGGAGCTCAGCAAGTCCCAGATCACCGTGGTCGACCAGAAGGGCAACCTGCTGTCGGATCAGGCGGAAAACTCCGAACTGACCATGGCCGGCAAGCAATTCGACTACAGCCGTCGCATGGAAACCATGCTGACCCAGCGCGTGCACAACATCCTGCAACCGGTGTTGGGCAACGACCGCTATAAAGCCGAAGTCTCGGCTGACGTGGACTTCAGCGCTGTCGAGTCGACCTCCGAGCAGTTCAACCCGGATCAACCGGCGTTGCGCAGCGAGCAGTCGGTCAACGAACAACGCACTGCCAGCAATGGCCCGCAAGGTGTGCCGGGTGCCCTGAGCAACCAACCGCCATCGCCAGCCTCCGCGCCGCAGACCACCGGTGGCAGCACCGCGGCAGCCGGCATGGTTCAGCCAGGCCAGCCGTTGATCGATGCCAACGGGCAACAAATCATGGACCCGGCCACCGGTCAGCCGATGCTGGCGCCGTACCCGGCGGACAAGCGTCAACAATCCACCAAGAACTTCGAACTCGACCGTTCGATCAGCCACACCAAGCAACAGCAGGGTCGTTTGAATCGCCTGTCGGTGTCGGTGGTGGTGGATGATCAGGTCAAGGTCAACGCCGCCAATGGCGAAACCACGCGTGCGCCGTGGAGCGCCGATGAATTGGCGCGCTTCACTCGCCTGGTGCAGGATGCGGTCGGTTTCGACGCGAGCCGTGGTGACAGCGTCAGCGTGATCAACATGCCGTTCTCCGCCGAGCGCGGTGAAGTGATTGCCGATATTCCGTTCTACTCCCAGCCTTGGTTCTGGGACATCGTCAAGCAAGTGCTGGGTGTGTTGTTCATCCTGGTGCTGGTGTTCGGTGTGCTGCGTCCGGTGCTCAACAACATCACCGGTGGTGGCAAAGGCAAGCAGTTGGCCGGTATCGGCAGCGACGTGGAACTCGGTGGGATGGGCGGCCTGGACGGCGAACTGGCCAACGACCGCGTCAGCCTCGGTGGTCCGCAAAGCATCCTGCTGCCGAGCCCGAGCGAAGGCTATGACGCACAGTTGAATGCAATCAAGAGTCTGGTGGCAGAAGATCCGGGTCGCGTGGCCCAGGTCGTGAAAGAGTGGATTAACGCAGATGAGTGATAACCGAGCCGTTGCCGCCAAACTGACCAAGGTCGACAAAGCCGCGATTCTGCTGCTGTCCCTGGGTTCGACCGATGCTGCCCAAGTGTTGCGCCACATGGGGCCCAAAGAGGTCCAGCGCGTCGGCGTGGCCATGGCGCAGATGGGCAACGTCCATCGCGAGCAGGTCGAGCAGGTGATGAGCGAGTTCGTCGACATCGTCGGCGACCAGACCAGTCTGGGCGTCGGCTCCGACGACTACGTGCGCAAAATGCTCACCCAGGCACTGGGCGAGGACAAGGCCAACGGCCTGATCGATCGCATCCTGCTGGGCGGCAACACCAGCGGCCTCGACAGCCTGAAGTGGATGGAACCGCGCGCCGTCGCCGACGTGATCCGTTACGAGCACCCACAGATCCAGGCAATCGTGGTCGCGTACCTCGACCCGGATCAGGCCGGCGAAGTGCTCGGCAACTTCGACCACAAGGTGCGTCTGGACATCATTCTGCGGGTCTCCTCGCTGAACACTGTGCAGCCAGCCGCCCTGAAAGAACTCAACCAGATTCTCGAGAAGCAGTTCTCCGGCAACTCGAATGCCTCGCGCACCACCCTGGGTGGTATCAAGCGCGCGGCCGACATCATGAACTTCCTCGACAGCTCGATCGAAGGTCAGCTGATGGACTCGATCCGCGAAGTCGACGAAGACCTGTCCGGTCAGATCGAAGACCTCATGTTCGTGTTCAACAACCTGTCCGATGTCGACGACCGCGGGATTCAGGCGTTGTTGCGCGAAGTGTCCTCCGACGTGCTGGTGCTGGCCCTCAAGGGTTCGGACGAAGGCGTCAAGGAAAAGATCTTCAAGAACATGTCCAAACGAGCGGCCGAACTGTTGCGCGACGACCTCGAGGCCAAAGGCCCGGTGCGCGTCAGCGACGTGGAAACCGCGCAGAAAGAAATCCTCACCATTGCCCGCCGTATGGCCGAAGCCGGAGAAATCGTTCTCGGCGGGAAGGGCGGCGAAGAGATGATCTAAGGTCACTATGTCGTCCAAACATGATGAGTCCCAGACCGACCTTATCCGAGGCAAGGCCGTCGCCGGTTTCGACGTCTGGGCGTTGCCCAGTTTCGATCCGTTTGTACCGGAGCCCGAGCCGGAGCCCGAGCCTGAACCGCCGGAAATGGAAGAAGTGCCGCTGGATGAAGTCCAGCCACTAACCCTCGAAGAGCTCGAAAGCATCCGTCAGGAGGCTTACAACGAAGGCTTCGCCATCGGCGAGAAAGAAGGCTTCCACAGCGCCACACTCAAGGTCCGTCAGGAAGCCGAAGCCGTACTGACGCCGAAAGTTGCGGGCCTGGAGCAGCTGATGGCCAACCTGTTCGAGCCTATTGCCGAGCAGGACACCCAGATCGAGAAATCCCTGGTCGACCTCGTGCAGCACATCACCAAACAGGTGATTCAGCGCGAACTGGCCATCGACTCGACGCAAATCGAACACGTCATGCGTGAAGCCCTCAAGCTCTTGCCGCTGGGCGTGGGTAATGTGCGGCTGTACATCAATCCGCAGGATTTCGAACAGGTCAAAGCCCTGCGCGAGCGCCATGAAGAAACCTGGCGCATCGTCGAAGACGAATCCCTGCTGCCCGGCGGTTGCCGGGTCGAGACCGAACACAGTCGCATCGACGCCACCGTTGAAACCCGCGTCGCCCAAGTCATGGCCAAGCTGTTCGATCAGTTGCATGACCAGGCCTTGCACCCGGCTGCGCCGGATCTGAGCCTGGAGCTGCCGGTCGACGAAAAGCCTGCGGTCGCTGCGGTCGAGCCGACACTGGACGAACCTGATGCGCCTTGATCGCACCAGCTTCGCCAAGCGCCTCGGCAGCTACGCCGAGGTCACTACGCTGGCGGGAGCTCCGATCCTTGAAGGCCGTCTGCTGCGCATGGTCGGTCTGACCCTCGAAGCCGAAGGTTTGCGTGCCGCCATGGGCAGCCGCTGCATGGTCATCAACGACGACAGTTATCAACCGGTGCAGGTCGAAGCCGAAGTCATGGGCTTCTCCGGCAGCAAGGTGTTCCTGATGCCGGTCGGCAGCGTCGCCGGCATTGCGCCCGGTGCCCGAGTGGTTCCTATGGCAGACACTGGCCGCTTGCCGATGGGCATGAGCATGCTCGGGCGGGTGCTGGACGGCGCCGGCCGTGCGCTGGACGGCAAGGGCGGCATGAAGGCCGAAGACTGGGTGCCGATGGACGGCCCGACCATCAACCCGCTCAAGCGCGAACCGATCAGTGAGCCGCTGGACGTGGGCATCCGCACCATCAACGGTTTGTTGACGGTCGGTCGCGGTCAGCGTCTTGGGTTGTTCGCCGGTACCGGCGTCGGTAAATCCGTGCTGCTGGGCATGATGACCCGCTTCACCGAGGCCGACATTATCGTGGTCGGGCTGATCGGTGAACGGGGTCGTGAAGTTAAAGAATTCATCGAGCACATCCTCGGTGAAGAAGGGCTCAAGCGTTCGGTGGTCGTCGCCTCGCCTGCGGACGATGCGCCACTGATGCGTCTGCGCGCTGCGATGTACTGCACGCGAATCGCCGAGTATTTCCGCGACAAGGGCAAGAACGTCCTGTTGCTCATGGATTCGCTGACCCGTTTCGCCCAGGCCCAGCGGGAAATCGCCCTGGCCATTGGCGAGCCGCCCGCGACCAAGGGTTATCCGCCGTCGGTGTTCGCCAAGTTGCCGAAACTGGTGGAGCGGGCCGGTAACGCCGAGAAGGGCGGCGGTTCGATCACCGCGTTCTATACCGTATTGTCCGAAGGCGATGACCAGCAGGACCCGATTGCCGACTCGGCGCGAGGCGTGCTCGACGGGCACATCGTACTGTCCCGGCGCCTGGCGGAAGAAGGTCATTACCCGGCCATCGATATCGAAGCCTCTATCAGCCGGGTCATGCCGTCGGTGGTCAGCCCCGAGCACATGGCGCGGGCGCAGATGTTCAAGCAGTACTGGTCGCGCTATCAGCAGAGCCGCGACTTGATCAGCGTCGGTGCCTACGTGCCGGGGGGGGATCGCGAAACCGATGTTGCGATTTCCCTTCAGCCAGCCATGACCACTTACCTGCGCCAGGGCTTGAACGACAACATCGGCATGGGCGCCAGCGAAAACCATCTCGCCTCGATCTTCGCCCCGGCAGCGGGCGGCTAACCGGCCATGGCCCTGAGCCGCGCGGCACGCCTGGCACCCGTGGTGGAAATGGCCGAAAAGGCCGAAAAAACCGCGGTCATGCGCCTTGGGCACTTCCAGGGCCAGGTTCGTGTGGCGGAAAGCAAGCTCGCCGACCTCGAAAACTTCCGCCTCGAATACCAGGAGCAATGGATCGTGCGCGGCAGTACGGGCGTTTCCGGCCAGTGGTTACTCGGCTATCAAGGCTTTCTGGCGCAACTGGGCACTGCCATCGATCAGCAGCGCCAAAGCCTGAACTGGCACCAGAACAACCTGAACAAGGCGCGCGATTCCTGGCAGCAGGCGTTTGCCCGGGTCGAAGGCTTGCGCAAACTTGTACAGCGCTACATGGACGAGGCGCGGAAGTTGGAAGACAAGCGCGAGCAGAAGCTGCTGGATGAGTTGTCCCAGCGGTTGCCGCGGCATGATCCGTATTGAATCAGTTGGATCGCGTTATCGTTCTTCGCGGGCAAGCCTCGCTCCTACAGGTTATGCGTCCACATTACTCGCAAACGACACAAAACCTGTAGGAGCGAGGCCTGCCCGCGAAGGCGATTTCACAGGCTGTACAGCTTTTCCCACCTTGCTCCCGCCCCCGCCAAGTGCTAAACCTTGTACACGTAAGTTCCCCCATGACAAGGAAGCCGTTAAAAAATGTCAGTCCATACAGAAACATCCCAGGAAGGGAAAAAGCTGACGATCTCGATCAAGGGACGATTCGATTTCGCCAAGCATCAGGAGTTTCGTGAATCCTACGAAAATCTTCAGCCAAAACCCGAGTCCTTCGAGGTGGATTTGAAGGACGCCACCTACCTCGACAGTTCCGCACTCGGCATGCTCTTGCTGTTGCGTGATCACGCCGGCGGCGAGAATGCCGAAATCACGTTGACCAACGCCAACGCCGACGTGCGCAAGATTCTCGCCATCTCCAACTTTGAACAAATCTTCGACGTTGCATGACCGCCATGCAACCGTCGCTTGAACCGCTGACCATCCTCATCGCCGAAGACAGCGCGGCCGATCGCATGCTGCTGTCCAGTATCGTCCGTCGTCAGGGCCACCAGGTATTGACGGCCGCCAACGGTGCCGAAGCCGTCGAAGCGTTTCGCGAGCAGCGGCCACACCTGGTGTTGATGGACGCCATGATGCCGGTGATGGACGGTTTCGAGGCCGCACAACAGA
The DNA here is from genome assembly GCF_059695905.1 of Pseudomonas sp. LBUM1663. Classification (NCBI taxonomy): domain Bacteria; kingdom Pseudomonadati; phylum Pseudomonadota; class Gammaproteobacteria; order Pseudomonadales; family Pseudomonadaceae; genus Pseudomonas; species Pseudomonas sp. LBUM1663. The sequence continues at coordinate 1,795,933 of NZ_CP166792.1, forward strand.
TCAAGGCGCTGGCCGGGGAAACCCTGGTGCCAATCATCTTCCTGACCTCGCTGACCGAAAGCGAGGCCTTGGCCCGTTGCCTGGAGGCCGGTGGCGACGACTTTCTGGCAAAGCCCTACAACCAGGTGATCCTCGCCGCCAAGATCAAGGCCATGGATCGCCTGCGTCGGTTGCAAGCCACGGTGCTGCAGCAGCGTGACCTGATCGCCAAACATCATGACTACTTGCTCAACGAGCAGCGTGTGGCCAAGGCCGTGTTCGACAAGGTGGCGCATTCGGGCTGCCTGAGTGCGCCGAACATCCGCTACCTGCAATCGCCTTATGCGCTGTTCAACGGCGATCTGCTGCTGGCGGCGTTCACCCCGGCTGGCGACATGCATGTACTGCTGGGTGATTTCACCGGCCACGGTCTACCGGCCGCGGTGGGCGCCATGCCGCTGGCTGAAGTCTTCTACGGCATGACCGCCAAGGGTTACGGCCTGGCTGAAACCCTGCGCGAGATGAACGCTAAGCTCAAGCGCATCCTGCCGGTGGACATGTTCTGCTGCGCCACCTTGCTGTGTCTGAGCTTTCAACGACGTTCGGTGGAAGTCTGGAACGGCGGAATGCCGGACGGTTACTTGCACAGCATCGCCAGCGGTAAACGCACACCGCTGACGGCGCGGCACTTGCCACTGGGCGTGCTCAGCCCGCAAACCTTCAATGACCGCACTGAGGTATTTCCGATGGCCGTTGGCGATCGGGTGTTTCTGCTCTCCGACGGGGTCATCGATACCTGCGATGCCAACGAACAGTTGTTTGGTGTGGAGCGGTTGCAGCGGGTGTTTGCGGCCAATCGCCAGCCAGACGCGCTGTTCGAAGAGATCGAGCAGGCTTTGCGGGATTTTCGTGGCGAGGCTCGGGATGACGTGAGCATGGTCGAGGTCAGTCTGCTGGATGCGGCGCAACTGAGCCCGCCGGCACCGGTGTATTCCGACAGCGGCCAGTCCTGTCCGCTGGACTGGTCGGTGAGTTTCGAGTTTCGCGCCGCGACCCTCAAACGTTTCAATCCGCTGCCGTACCTTTTGCAATTGTTGCTTGAGGTCCACGGCCTGCGGGCTCAGAGTGGCGCGCTCTACAGTGTGTTGGCAGAGCTTTATTCCAATGCCCTTGAGCACGGCGTGCTGGGCCTGGATTCAAGCCTCAAACGCGATGCTTCGGGGTTCGCGCGCTATTATCAAGCGCGCAATGAGCGGCTGGAGGCGCTGCAAGACGGCTATGTGCGGGTGCATTTGCAGGTCGTGCCGACGGGCAAGGGCGGCAGCCTTATTGTGCGGATCGAAGACAGTGGCAAGGGTTTCGATGTGGCGCGGGTGATGGAGCGCCCCGTCGATGGCGGCCGTCTGTCGGGGCGCGGTGTGAGTCTGGTCCGCCAATTGAGCCGTAGCTCGAGCTGGTCCGACGATGGTCGTAGTGCTCGCGTGGAGTTTTTCTGGGAGGCTCTGGCATAATTCACCCATTCTTGATCAAGGAGTGAGCAAGTGGCTGACAAACATCTGGACCGCGACGTGCTGAGTGCGTTGCAGGAAGTCATGGAGGATGAGTATCCGACGTTGTTGGATACTTTCATCGCCGACTCCGAAGAGCGCTTGCGCATTTTGCGAAAGGCTAACGATGCCGCGCAACTCATGAACGCTGCCCATAGTTTCAAGGGTAGCAGCAGCAATATGGGCGCCGTTCGTCTCGCCGAGCTGTGCAATGAACTTGAGCAGCGTGCCAGGCAAAAAAGCCTCGCCGGTATTGAAAAACTGGTCGGAGAAATCGACGGCGAATTCGCCATTATTCGCCCTTTGTATGAAGCGGAGCGACAGCGCTCTCTGGCTGACTGACGCAACCGTCCGGCGCTTTTAACCTCTATCGAGCCAACCTGGCTCGACCTTTGCAATCAACTCACTCAACTGTACCTACGATCCCAGTGCAGCGGAGACCGTTTTATGCCCGTTACCCCCAATTCGCTAATGCAGGCCGCCGCGACGGCCAAGACTCAAGTCGCCTCCGCCAATACCCCGGCGCCGGCCGCTGAGCCAGGGGACAAGGCGTCCAGCTTCGCTGATGTTTACGCCGATCAAACCCAGAACAAGCCTTCTGTGGTCGCTGATAAATCGGCTGTACCCGCAACCGAAAATGCCTCGCAAGACCCCGGCAAAACGGATGTCAGCGGTGAGAAGCCTGCCGCCCCGGAACTGTTGGTTGCCGATAGCGGCAATTCCTTGCCCGCCGATAAACCGGCGCCGACCGATGACACAGTTGCCAGCGACGAGCAGCCCGAGACCGCTGAAGCGCCGGTGGCCGATACGGCGCCTGTTGATCCGAGCTTCGACCCGGCGCTTGATCCAGCGTTGATGCAGGCGGTACAGCCGATGGTAACCGTGCCGGTCGTGCAAACCGCTGCGCCAGTTGTCACGACCACACAGCCACAGGCTGAAACGCCGGTTGCCACCGCCGTCGTGGCCGCGTCTGCGCCAGCGGCGACTGCCATCGATAGCGATTTCGATCCCGAAGCTGATCCGCTCGACGCATTGCCCGCCGTGCGCATGGCCATGGAGCAGAGCGGCCACGTATCCGCCAGCAGCCAGGCCCAGCCAAAAGCCACGTCTGCCCAGACCCAGGCTGATGGTGAGCTGACGTCGGCGCAGAACTTTGCCGCCGGCATGGCCAGCATGCTCGACGTACACACCGACAAGGACAGCACCAGTCAGGGCGGCGAGAAAGCCTTCAGCGGTCTGATTGATGGTGGGCTCAAGGATTTGACGTCCGCCAGCAGCGATACCCGTGTCGATGACTTCGCCAACCGTCTGGCGGCACTGACTCAGGCGGCCACCCCGAAAACCGCCAATGCCTTGCCGGTCAACCAGCCGATCGCCATGCATCAGAGCGGCTGGACCGAGGAAGTGGTCAACCGCGTCATGTACCTGTCCAGCGCCAACCTCAAGGCGGCCGATATCCAGTTGCAACCGGCTGAACTGGGGCGTCTCGATATCCGGGTGAACATGGTTCCCGACCAGCAGACCCAGGTCACCTTCATGAGCGCCCATCCAAGCGTTCGCGAGGCGCTGGACAGTCAGATGCATCGCCTGCGTGACATGTTTTCGCAGCAGGGCATGGGCCAGGTCGACGTCAATGTGTCCGACCAGTCTCGTGGCTGGCAAGGTCAGGGCCAGAATCAGGCTCAGCAGGGGCAGGGCGGTCGGACCAGCGCCAATGGCGGTCGTCTTGACGCCATGGATGAAGAGGTTGCGCCAACAGTCGCCGATGTGGCGGCAACCGCTACCAGCCTGATCGGCTCCAGCGCCGTCGACTACTACGCCTGATCACACTTCTCCTGTAGGAGCGAGGCTTGCCCGCGAAGAGCGATGACGCGGTCTGGCTGATAAACCGCGGCGCCTGTTTCGCGGGCAAGCCTCGCTCCTACAATTGATAGCCATTCGCTGTCTCCCATACCTCCTCGACACTTCTGGCATAACACTTGCTCTTGCCTTGCCGTGCGACTGTGAAAACCCGAATAGTGACGGATTATTGGCATGGCGAAGAGCGACGCAGTAGTAAAAGACCCCGCAACCAAAGGCAAGGTCAAGCTGATCATTGTGATCGTGGTGGCCCTGTTGCTGGCGGTCGGCATGTCCGTGGGGGCGACCTGGTTCTTCATGCACAGCGCCCAAAGCAAGCCTGCCGCCGCTGAAACCGCTGTGGTCGGCAAGCAGCCAGCGATTTTCGAGCCCATGGCTCCGGCCTTCGTGGCCAACTACAACGTGAACGGTCGCCAGCGCTACATGCAGGTGAGCATCACCCTGCAAGGCCGCAATCAGGTTGATCTGGAGGCGCTCAAAGTGCACATGCCGGTGATCCGCAACAACCTGGTCATGCTGTTCTCCGGACAGGACTTCGCCACGCTGGCGACCCCGGTCGGCCAGGAGATGTTGCGTCAGAAGGCCACGGCCAGCGTCCAGGAAGTGGCGCAGAAAGAACTCGGCAAAGTGGTTATCGAACAGCTGCTTTTTACTAATTTCGTACTGCAGTAGGAACACGACATGGCCGTGCAGGACCTGCTGTCCCAGGATGAGATCGATGCGCTGTTGCATGGCGTCGACGATGGTCTGGTACAGACCGATAACGTTGCTGAACCCGGCAGCGTCAAAAGCTACGACCTGACCAGCCAGGATCGCATCGTCCGCGGACGCATGCCGACGCTGGAAATGATCAACGAGCGTTTCGCCCGCTACACCCGCATCAGCATGTTCAACATGCTGCGCCGTTCGGCGGACGTTGCCGTCGGTGGTGTGCAGGTGATGAAGTTCGGCGAGTACGTGCACTCGCTGTACGTGCCGACCAGCCTCAACCTGGTCAAGATCAAGCCGTTGCGCGGCACCGCGCTGTTCATCCTCGACGCCAAACTGGTGTTCAAGCTGGTGGACAACTTCTTCGGCGGCGACGGCCGTCACGCGAAGATCGAAGGGCGTGAATTCACCCCGACCGAACTGCGTGTGGTGCGCATGGTGCTGGAGCAGGCCTTCATCGATTTGAAGGAAGCCTGGCAGGCGATCATGGAAGTGAACTTCGAGTACATCAACTCGGAAGTGAACCCGGCCATGGCCAACATCGTCGGCCCGAGCGAAGCGGTGGTGGTGTCCACTTTCCACATCGAACTCGATGGTGGTGGCGGCGACCTGCACGTGACCATGCCGTACTCGATGATCGAGCCGGTGCGCGAAATGCTCGATGCCGGCTTCCAGTCGGATCTGGACGATCAGGACGAGCGCTGGGTCAACGCCCTGCGCCAGGACGTGCTGGACGTGGACGTGCCGATCGGTGCCACGGTTGCCCGTCGCCAGTTGCGTTTGCGCGACATCCTGCACATGCAGCCGGGGGATGTGATCCCGGTCGAGATGCCGGAAGAAATGATCATGCGCGCCAACGGCGTGCCGGCCTTCAAGGTCAAGATGGGCTCGCATAAAGGCAACCTCGCGTTGCAAGTGATCGAGCCGATCGAGCGCCGCTGACCGGCGCTCCAACCCCCTATTAATTGGCTGCTCTTGATTGAGCAGTTGCCCGCCGAGGACAAATGATGAACGACGATATGAACGCCCAGGACGACCAGGCACTGGCTGACGAATGGGCTGCCGCCCTGGAAGAAACCGGTGATGCCGGCCAGGACGACATCGACGCCTTGCTGGCCGCCGACGCCGCCAGTTCGCCGTCCAACCGTCTGCCGATGGAAGAGTTCGGCAGCGTGCCAAAGAGCCACGACCCGGTCACCCTGGAGGGTCCGAACCTCGACGTGATCCTCGACATTCCGGTGTCGATTTCCATGGAAGTGGGCAGCACCGACATCAACATCCGCAACCTGCTGCAACTCAACCAGGGTTCGGTGATCGAGCTGGACCGCCTGGCCGGTGAGCCGCTGGACGTGCTGGTCAACGGCACCCTGATCGCCCACGGCGAAGTGGTTGTGGTCAACGAGAAGTTCGGCATCCGCCTGACCGACGTGATCAGCCCAAGCGAACGCATCAAGAAGCTGCGCTAAGTGAAAAAGGTTCTGGGGCTTCTGCTTGCGTTGCCGTTCAGTGTTCTGGCAGCCGAACCTGTGGCCACGGCTGCAACGGCCGCTGCTGCACCGGCCAGTAGCGGTGTGGCCGGGCAATTGACGCAGTTGGTATTCGGCTTGCTGCTGGTGCTGGGGTTGATCTTTTTCCTCGCTTGGCTGCTGCGCCGGGTCCAGCAGGCCGGGCCGGCCGGCAAGGGGCAGGTGATCGAGATTGTCGGTTCCCGTGCCTTGGGGCCCCGCGACCGTCTGATGCTGGTGCAAGTCGGCAACGAGCAGATCCTGCTTGGCCTGAGCCCCGGCACGATCACCGCACTGCATGTGCTTAAAGAGCCGATTGAAGTGCCGACCACCACCGAGAAAGCGACCCCGGAGTTTGCCCAGCATCTGTTGAAGATACTTGGCAAGGATCAGAAGGATAAGAAGTAATGGGTGCGTTACGCATCGTCTTGACGCTGGCCCTGATGCTGGTCGCGCCGCTGGCGTTCGCCGCCGATCCGTTGTCGATCCCGGCGATCACCCTGGGCACCAACGCCAATGGCGCTCAGGAATACTCGGTCAGCCTGCAAATTCTGCTGATCATGACCGCGCTGAGTTTCATCCCGGCGTTTGTCATGCTGATGACCAGTTTCACCCGGATCATCATTGTGTTCTCGATCCTGCGTCAGGCCCTGGGCCTGCAGCAGACGCCGTCGAACCAGATTCTTACCGGCATGGCGCTGTTCCTGACCCTGTTCATCATGGCGCCGGTGTTTGACCGGGTGAATCAGGACGCCTTGCAGCCGTATCTGGCGGAAAAACTCACCGCTCAGGATGCCGTGGCCAAGGCCCAGGTGCCGATCAAGGACTTCATGCTGGCGCAGACGCGCAGCAGCGATCTCGAGTTGTTCATGCGCCTCTCCAAGCGCACGGACATCGCTTCGCCGGATCAGGCGCCGCTGACCATTCTGGTGCCGGCCTTCGTCACCTCCGAGCTTAAAACCGCGTTCCAGATCGGCTTCATGATCTTCATTCCGTTCCTGATCATCGACCTGGTCGTGGCCAGTGTGCTGATGGCCATGGGTATGATGATGCTCTCGCCACTGATCATTTCCCTGCCGTTCAAGATCATGCTGTTCGTGCTGGTGGATGGCTGGGCGTTGATCATCGGTACCCTGGCGAGCAGCTTCGGCGGTGTGTCGCCATGACGCCGGAAGTGGCGGTAGACATCTTCCGCGAAGCGCTGTGGCTGACCACGATGATGGTGGCTGTGCTGGTGATTCCGAGTCTGCTGGTAGGCTTGCTGGTGGCGATGTTCCAGGCCGCCACGCAGATCAACGAACAGACCTTGAGCTTCCTGCCGCGCTTGCTGGTCATGCTGGTGACGCTGATTGTCGCCGGCCCGTGGATGGTGCAGACGTTCATGGAATACATCCTGCAGCTGTACGGCAGTATTCCTCAGGTCATCGGCTAAACCATGCCGTCGCTGCTGCAGCTGACCGATACCCAGATCAGTACCTGGGTGGCGACGTTCATGTTGCCGTTGTTTCGCATCGGCGCCTTGCTGATGGTCATGCCGGTGTTTGGCACGTCCCTGGTGCCCACGCGCGTGCGCCTGTACTTCGCCCTGGCGATCACGGTGGTGATTGCGCCGGGCCTGCCGCCGATGCCGCCGATCAATGCGCTGGATCTGAGTGCGCTGCTGCTGATCGCCGAGCAGATTCTCATCGGCGCGTTGCTGGGTTTCTCCTTGCAACTGTTCTTCCAGGCGTTCGTGGTGGCGGGGCAGATCGTCTCCATTCAGATGGGCATGGGCTTCGCGTCTATGGTCGACCCCACCAACGGTGTCTCGGTGGCGGTGATCGGGCAGTTCTTCACCATGCTGGTGACGCTGCTGTTCCTGTCCATGAATGGCCATCTGGTGGTCTTCGAAGTCCTGACCGAAAGCTTTACCACGATGCCGGTGGGCAGCGGCTTGATGGTTAACCATTTCTGGGAGCTGGCCGGCAAGCTTGGCTGGGTTTTGGGGGCCGCACTGTTGCTGGTGCTGCCAGCGGTCACCGCATTGCTGGTGGTCAACATTGCGTTCGGCGTGATGACTCGGGCCGCGCCGCAACTGAACATCTTTTCCATCGGTTTCCCGCTGACCCTGGTACTCGGGCTGTTCATCGTCTGGGTCGGGCTGGCGGACATCATCAATCAGTATCAACCGCTCGCCACCGAGGCCTTGCAGTTGTTACGCGAACTGGCACGGGCGCGCTGAGTCATGGCTGAGAGCGAAAGCGGTCAGGACAAAACAGAAGACCCCACGGAGAAACGTAAAAAGGACTCTCGGGACAAGGGCGAGATTGCGCGCTCCAAGGAGCTCAACACCCTGGCGGTCATGCTCGCCGGCGCTGGCGGGTTGTTGATTTTCGGTGGAGCGCTGGCGCAGGACCTGATGGAACTGATGCGCATGAACTTCACGCTGTCGCGGGAAGTGATTCTGGATCAGCGCAACATGGGCACCTTCCTGCTGCACTCGGGGCAGATCGCCCTGGTGGCGATTCAGCCGGTGATGATCACCTTGTTGCTGGCCGCGTTGATCGGCCCGATTTCCCTCGGTGGCTGGCTGTTCGCGGCAGGCTCCCTTGCGCCGAAATTCAGTCGCATGAATCCCGGTGCGGGGCTCAAGCGAATGTTCTCGGCCAAGGCGCTGGTCGAACTGCTCAAGGCTCTGGCAAAGTTTTTCATCGTGCTGTTCGTGGCGCTGGCGGTCTTGTCTTCCGACATCGACGACCTGATGCGCATTGCCCACGAACCCTTGGACATGGCGATCATTCACAGCCTGCAAGTGGTCGGCTGGAGCACGTTGTGGATGGCCTGCGGGCTGATCATCATCGCCGCCGTCGACGTGCCGGTGCAGCTGTGGGAAAGCCACAAGAAACTGCTGATGACCAAGCAGGAAGTGCGCGACGAACACAAGGATCAGGAAGGGCGTCCTGAGGTCAAGCAGCGCATTCGCCAGTTGCAGCGCGAGATGTCCCAGCGCCGGATGATGGCGGCCATTCCCGAAGCCGACGTGGTCATCACCAACCCGACGCACTACGCCGTCGCCCTCAAGTACGACCCCGACAAGGGCAGTGCGCCGGTGTTGCTGGCCAAGGGCAGCGACTTCCTCGCCTTGAAGATTCGTGAAATCGCCGTGGCCAACAACGTGCTGTTGCTCGAATCGCCGGCCTTGGCGCGTTCGATCTACTACTCCACCGAGCTGGAGCAGGAAATCCCCGGTGGGTTGTACCTGGCGGTCGCCCAGGTACTGGCCTACGTCTACCAGATCCGCCAGTACCGCGCGGGCAAGGGCAAGCGTCCGGATCCGCTGAAAGACAACTTGCCGATCCCGCCGGATTTGCGGCGTGATTCTTGAGTTTTTTGCTGGAAAGTCCGGTTTCGTCACGAGCAAGTTCAAGCGCGGTTTTGTGGAGGTCGCGCTTGCCTGCAAGTCACCGGTTTTACGCCAGGCTATACGAACGTCATTTGTTTGCTGAATCGAGTCCAGCTCCCGAGTGCAAGAATCTCAAACGTCACTATGACTGTTTCCCGGACCGTGTTTACCACGTCAAAAGTGCAATCCCAACTTGGCCGGTAGAGTGGAATATTCGCTACCTGAGCTGAGTATGCCGGCAGGCGAGCACTGCCAGATACTTGGACTCTGAGGGTGATTGGTTGATTGAGTGCCGAAGTGTCATAGGTGACTCGGTTGGGTGATACGCCGTTAGCTGTAGCTCCTGAAGATACGTTGGCTCTCACACTTGCCGAACCCGATGAGGCATCTGCTGGAAAGGATGCTGAAAAAATCATTGAGCCCGTGGCGCTTGGTCCGGTGCCATAGGAGGCCGTCAAGCTGACCGTCTGTGCCGTCGTGTTGGAGACCGGTTGTATTGATTGTCCTTGCGAGTCCAGATTGATGACAATCTCATTGGAGGCATTGTTGAATCGCGCATTACCCGAGAGCTTGGCGTTGACTTGTCTATTGGGTTCTCCAGTTATCGTGGCGGAGTTCGTCGCGCGAGTGTGGGGCCAGTCAGACGGCAGAGCCTGTCCTGCCAATCCACCCGAAGAAATATTGATTAGAGGTGCCGGCAGTACTTGTTCTCCTATGCGCACTCTTAACACCTTCGAAAACATAAACCGCTGCCCACTTCCAGATTTGTAAACGCTGTAATTGATCAGGGCGTCGATGCCTCGATTTACTTCGAGCCAGTTCGACGGGAGCGTGAAGGTCGGAGTGACGCCGGTCTGCACATCCCGCTCGTCGCTGTCCCATGTGGTTTTGCCGGTAGCGCGTATGCGAACGGTGTATCCGGTCACCATGCCCACGTATCTGACGCTGAGGGTTTTTTGATCTGTCGACAGGGTTGGTGCCAGTAAATCGAACTCGTAGGGGTCGATATACAGCTGCAGAGTTCTGGAAGGAATCAGCGGGGTGCCCGGTGCGGTACGCACGGTGTAGTAGACCTTGACCGTGTGGCCGATGGCATCGATTACTTCAATGCGTGGGATCGGGATATTAATCACCCCCGGTGTACCAACGGTCACCACCCCTGAATGATAGGTATGCCGAGGATTCTCCCAGGTCATGCGAACCGTATGGCCCCGAGCCATGCCGGTGTAATAAGGGACTTGAGCGGTGATGAAATCACGGTGGTAAACGCTGTCGAAGTCGAGCCGATCGCCTGCGGCGCCATAGGCTTCGAGTACTTTGGGAGGTGCAGGATCGATTACGGAAGTGATCGAATTCATGAGGTTTCTCTCCGGTCGGGCGTATTGCTCTGTTAGTCATCAGCTTTATCTAGCGTCTGAAGCGCTATGCCCGGCTACTGTCAGATCTGACAGTGGCGACGAGCGGTGGGTTCGAGCCGTCCGCGCTGCCTGTAAGTTCTGACAGTAGACAGTCAGTTCCCTCTCGCGCTGTCATGCCCGTGGGACTTCTCCCGATCAATGTCCTTGCAGTGGTGGTTCCGGTCATTCGACTGGAGCGCCAGGGATTGATGTTTGCGTCAGTTTTAGAGGGAATAATCATGACAAAACGTCTATATCGGAAACTGCAGGTATGGATCTGAAATTTGTTTCGGGTGTTCTGAAGGATAAACCGGCAGAAAGCGCTATCGGTTATTCGGTCACGTTCAGAATGCCGCTGGATTTCACGCACTTTGTGCAGGTGGCCAATGCCTATATACCTGAATATTTAAACTTTCAGGACAATGCCATCAGGCCCGTGTTGGACGGGTTCGCCAACCATGACAGCTTCAACTATCTCGCAGGCTCGGCCGGAAATATTCATAGCGCAGAGGCGCTGTGCCGCATCTTTGATGATCCAAAATATTACAACGATCAGTGGTCAAACGGAGGCTTGGAGCGACGTTATTACAAACCTGAATTCTCATTTGTCGATGGGGAACTTCAAGTGGTCGCAACGCAGGATTTTCGTCATTCGAAAAAGCGCGAGCTCCTGGTGAGTGATTTGCCTGTCATCACATTTCAATGGGCGTTGGACCTGATGCTGCGCGACGTGGCGGTGAATCCCGCGCGCCGGGGACAGTAGTGATGCTTGGCTATGCCCATGAGGAATTGGTGGAGGCGGAGGGATCACTGATGAATCGAGGTACACGGTACATGGTTGGCAGGACGCTTGATTTTGGTGACATCCTTGAAGAGCAGATTCTGACGGCGGAGTAATGGGTGCGTGACTCTTTTGTGCCTGGCTCCCCTGACTTGGCTCCTTCTATTTCGAACCTCGGTAGCCGCCCGGCATCCGCACAGGCTTCAAAAGTTTGCTTTAAAGAATCTGGCAAACTGGCGGATCGCCCTCGGCAACGCTGGTGGGAGACAACAAAGGGAGGCGCTACTCGATCGTCGCCAATGAAGTGGGGCGGGTTCGACAGCTTCAGGGTTGAGTTAGAAAGGCCAACCTGCAGTTTAAACCGCAGTTTGAGTAGGTTTTAGCCTTGGCTGAGACTGGACTGGCTAATGACTGTCCCCCCTTTGCCTTAAAGGGAGGCAAGCCTGATTCCAGTGTCTTTCCAGTCGAGAGTGCCGTGATCAACTTTCACTGCGATTGCAGTCAGTGGCGCGGGAGTGCTGTTCATGGGGTTATTCCTGTCGCTGCGAATGGTCTTTCATTGAAGGTCAATGCGCGGCACGCGGCTACTGTCAGAACTAACAGGTACGAGCGCTTTTTCGATCAGTGGTCACACAGGTTGTGCCTGCAATCCACCGCGTATTCCCCGCTCCGGCAAAAGTTGGAAGGTTTCTTGCAGTAGCCGCCCTGCGCCTCTTTCAGGCGTCAAAAGTTTGCTTTAAAGGAACGGGGAAAACCGTGGATCGCTCTCAGTTATTCAACACTGCACGCACAAACGTTGCCGACTTGAGTCGGGGCAACCTGGGTGTGCCGTTGTTGCTGCTGGTCATGCTGGCCATGATGATGCTGCCGGTGCCGCCGTTTCTGCTGGACGTGTTTTTCACGTTCAACATTGCGCTGTCCATCGTCGTGCTGTTGGTGTGCGTGTACGCGTTGCGGCCGCTGGATTTTGCGGTGTTCCCGACCATTCTGCTGGTGGCGACGCTGTTGCGACTGGCGCTGAACGTGGCCTCCACGCGAGTGGTGATGCTCCACGGTCAGGACGGTCATGCCGCCGCCGGTAAGGTGATCCAGGCCTTCGGCGAGGTGGTGATCGGCGGTAACTACGTGGTCGGTATCGTCGTCTTCGCGATTTTGATGATCATCAACTTCGTCGTGGTGACCAAAGGTGCCGGGCGGATTTCCGAGGTGAGCGCACGTTTCACCCTCGATGCGATGCCCGGCAAACAAATGGCGATCGACGCCGACTTGAACGCCGGCCTGATCGACCAGAATCAGGCCAAACTGCGCCGCATGGAAGTCGCCCAGGAAGCCGAGTTCTACGGCTCCATGGACGGTGCCAGCAAATTCGTGCGCGGTGACGCCATCGCCGGCCTGCTGATTCTGTTCATCAACCTGATCGGCGGTATGGCGGTCGGTATCTTCCAGCACGGCATGACCTTTGGTGATGCCGGCCGGGTGTACGCCTTGCTGACCATCGGTGACGGTTTGGTGGCGCAATTGCCATCACTGCTGTTGTCGACAGCGGCGGCAATCATGGTGACCCGTGCTTCCGGTTCGGAAGACATGGGCAAGCAGATCAATCGCCAGATGTTCGCCTCGCCGAAAGCGTTGGCCGTGGCGGCGGGTTTGATGGCAGTGATGGGCCTGGTGCCCGGCATGCCGCACTTCTCCTTTCTGACCATGGCCGCACTGGCGGCCGGTGGCGCATACCTGTTCTGGAAGAAGCAGAACGTGGTCAAGGTTCAGGCCCTGCAGGAGGTCAAGCGTCAACAGGAGCTGCTGCCATCGCCGGCTCGCGCCATGGAAACCAAGGAGCTGGGCTGGGACGACGTGACGCCGATCGACATGATCGGGCTGGAAGTCGGCTATCGCCTGATTCCGCTGGTGGATCGCAACCAGGGTGGTCAGTTGCTGGCGCGGATCAAGGGCGTGCGCAAGAAGCTGTCCCAGGACCTGGGCTTCCTGATGCCGACTGTGCACATTCGTGACAACCTCGACCTGGCGCCGAGTGCTTACCGCCTGACCCTGATGGGCGTGATCCTGGCCGAAGCCGAGATTTACCCGGATCGCGAACTGGCGATCAACCCGGGGCAGGTCTACGGCACGCTCAACGGCATAACCGCCAAAGATCCGGCTTTTGGCCTTGAGGCGGTCTGGATCGAAATCAGCCAGCGTGCCCAGGCACAATCGCTGGGTTACACCGTGGTCGACGCCAGTACGGTCGTGGCAACGCACTTGAACCAGATTCTGTACAAGCACTCCAGCGAACTGATCGGTCACGAAGAAGTCCAGCAACTCATGCAATTGCTGGCCAAAAGCTCGCCCAAGCTGGCTGAAGAGCTGGTGCCGGGTGTGGTCTCGCTGTCGCAGCTGCTCAAGGTGCTTCAAGCGTTGTTGGCCGAACAGGTGCCGGTGCGGGACATTCGCAGCATCGCCGAGGCCATCGCCAACAATGCTGCCAAGAGTCAAGATACTGCCGCTTTGGTGGCCGCGGTGCGCGTCGGCGTATCCCGCGCAATCGTCCAAAGCATTGTAGGGACTGACTCCGAGCTACCAGTTATCACTCTGGAGCCAAGGTTGGAACAAATATTGCTCAATAGTCTTCAGAAGGCAGGACAAGGCTCGGAAGAGGGTGTTCTGCTGGAGCCAAGCATGGCTGAGAAACTGCAACGCTCGTTGATCGATGCGGCGCAGCGTCAGGAAATGCAAGGTCAACCGGTGATTCTGCTGGTAGCCGGTCCGGTTCGCGCAATGCTTTCGCGATTCGGCCGACTGGCAGTCCCGGGTTTGCATGTGTTGGCTTACCAGGAAATTCCTGACAACAAGCAAGTGACCATCGTTGCGACAGTAGGGCCCAACGGCTGAGGTAGTGGTTTATGCAAGTTAAGCGTTTTTTCGCCGCCGATATGCGTCAGGCCATGAAACTGGTTCGTGATGAGCTGGGCGCTGATGCCGCCATTATTGGCAATCGCCGGATCGCCGGTGGTGTCGAGCTGACGGCTGCCCTGGATTACAAATTGTCGGCGCTGGCCCCCCGTGTTCCGAACATGGAACTCGAGGATGAGCTGCGCAAGACCCAGTCGCGGATCGTCACCGCCCAGGCCGAATTGAGCCTGCGTGGCGACGGCGAAACCGAAGGCGACAAGACCACCAATCGCCAATTGTTCGCCGGCCTGCCGTTGACCGCCGCCGAGCCGCTGATCGAGCCGACGTATGCCGAACCTCGTCGCTCGGCACCAGCCCCGGCACCTGCCGCTGGCGGCGTCGATCCACGGGCGTTCGATTCGATGCGTTTCGAACTCAACAGCCTGCGCGAATTGATGGAAGTACAACTCGGCTCCCTGGCCTGGAATCAGCTGCAAGGCAGCCGTCCAGCCCAGGCCAATCTTTGGCGTCGCCTGCAACGCATCGGCCTGTCCGGTCCGTTGTCCCGCGACTTGCTGGCGATGATTGCCGACATTGACGAACCCCGTCAGGCCTGGCGCATGTTGCTGGCGCACCTGGCGCGGATGATTGCCACACCGGAAGTCGAGCCACTGGAAGAGGGCGGCGTGATTGCCATGGTCGGCCCTGCCGGCATGGGCAAGACCACCACCCTGGCCAAGCTCGCGGCCCGCTACGTGCTTAAATACGGCGCGCAAAACATCGCGCTGGTGAGCATGGACAGCTACCGTATCGGTGCTCAGGAACAATTGAAGACCCTGGGCCGGATTCTCAACGTGTCGGTAACCCACGTCGATCCGGGCCAATCGCTGGTGCAGGCGCTGGAGCCGTTGCTGCGCAAACGCGTTGTGCTGATCGATACCGCCGGCCTCCAGGCCAGCGACCCGGCCCTGCGCATGCAGCTCGAAAGCCTGGCCGGACGTGGCATCAAGTCAAAAAATTATCTGGTTTTGGCAACCACCAGCCAGAAACAGGTTCTAACTGCCGCTTATCACAGTTACAAGCGCTGCGGGCTCGCTGGCTGCATCCTGACTAAACTGGATGAAACGGCAAGTCTGGGCGAGGTGTTGAGCCTGGCGATCAGTCATGAATTGCCGGTGGCCTACCTGACCGATGGCCCGCGTATTCCGGATGATTTACATCTGCCGCGTCGTCATCAGTTGGTCAGTCGCGCCGTAAGCGTTCAAATGCAAGAAGAACCCAGCGAAGAAGCCATGGCTGACATGTTCGCTGATATCTACCACAGCCCGACCAAGCAGGTTGGCTGAGGTACTAATGAACAGTTTTTGTACCTACATCGATGGTCTGCCATGCATTGTTCAGTTATTGAGCGCGCAGCCAGTAATGTGGCCTCCGTCTATGCAAGACAAGGTAAAGAAATAACATGGGCAGCATGCATCCCGTACAGGTGATCGCGGTGACCGGCGGCAAAGGTGGCGTCGGGAAGACTAACGTGTCAGTGAACTTGTCCCTGGCTCTAGCTGAGCTCGGCCGGCGCGTCATGCTGCTGGACGCCGATCTGGGGCTGGCGAACGTCGACGTCCTGTTGGGGCTGACACCCAAACGTACCCTGGCCGACGTGATCGAAGGCCGCTGTGAGCTGCGCGACGTTCTGTTGCAGGGCCCTGGCGGTATTCGCATCGTTCCGGCCGCGTCCGGCACTCAGAGCATGGTTCATCTGAGCCCGGCCCAGCACGCCGGTCTGATTCAGGCCTTCAGTGATATCGGCGACAACCTCGACGTATTGGTGATCGACACCGCTGCGGGTATTGGTGACTCAGTAGTCAGTTTCGTTCGCGCAGCGCAAGAAGTCTTGCTGGTGGTGTGCGACGAGCCGACCTCGATCACCGATGCCTATGCGCTGATCAAACTGCTGAACCGCGATTACGGCATGAACCGCTTCCGCGTCCTGGCCAACATGGCCCAGAGCCCGCAGGAAGGCCGCAACCTGTTCGCCAAGTTGACCAAGGTCACGGACCGCTTCCTCGACGTCGCCCTACAATACGTAGGCGCGGTGCCATACGACGAAAGCGTGCGCAAGGCCGTGCAGAAACAGCGCGCCGTCTACGAAGCTTTCCCGCGGTCCAAGTGCGCCCTGGCGTTCAAGGCGATCGCGCAGAAGGTCGACACCTGGCCGCTGCCTGCCAATCCGCGTGGGCACCTGGAGTTTTTCGTCGAGCGCCTCGTGCAACAGACCGCAGGACCCGTCCTATGACAGCCAGTGGCTACAACCTCTACAAGAAGTCGGC
Organism: Pseudomonas sp. LBUM1663; assembly: GCF_059695905.1. Lineage (NCBI taxonomy): Bacteria > Pseudomonadati > Pseudomonadota > Gammaproteobacteria > Pseudomonadales > Pseudomonadaceae > Pseudomonas > Pseudomonas sp. LBUM1663. The sequence goes on from NZ_CP166792.1 coordinate 1,812,305, forward strand.
ACGTGACGCGCAGTACGAGCTGATCGAGCGTTACGCGCCACTGGTCAAACGCATTGCTTACCACTTGCTGGCCCGTCTGCCGGCCAGTGTCCAGGTTGAAGACCTGATCCAGGCCGGGATGATCGGCCTGCTTGAAGTATCGACCAAATATGACGCCAGCAAAGGCGCGAGTTTCGAGACCTACGCGGGCATTCGAATCCGCGGCGCGATGCTCGATGAAGTACGCAAGGGGGACTGGGCGCCACGTTCGGTTCACCGCAATACCCGCATGGTCAGCGACGCAATTCGCTCGATTGAAGCTAAAACCGGTCGTGACGCTAAAGATCATGAGGTTGCGGCCGAACTCCAATTGAGTCTCGACGATTATTACGGGATTTTGAACGACACCCTGGGCAGCCGGTTATTCAGTTTCGACGATCTGTTGCAGGACGGCGAACACGAAGGGCTGCACGAGGATGGCGCGAGTGCACATCTGGAGCCGTCACGCGATCTGGAAGATGAACGCTTCCAGGCCGCGCTGGCGGACGCGATTGCCAATTTGCCGGAGCGTGAGCGACTGGTGTTGGCGCTGTACTACGACGAAGAGCTGAACCTCAAGGAAATCGGTGAGGTCCTGGGGGTCAGCGAATCGCGGGTCAGCCAGTTACATAGCCAGTGCGCGGCCCGTTTGCGGGGGCGTTTGGGGGAGTGGCGAGCGCGCTGAAGGCAGTGTGGGGACACTGCGAACGAGGCCGGTGGGGTGTTGAACTGCACCGGTCGCGATCTGTTGTGCTCCAGACAGTCATCGAGTGCATTGCCGGATTGATTGAAATGGCGCGTCCAGGTGCTGGGCGCGTTTAAGACTGCTTGGAGGTCGAATTGGACAAGAACATGAAAATCCTCATCGTTGATGACTTCTCAACGATGCGGCGGATCATAAAAAACCTGTTGCGTGACCTTGGGTTCACCAACACGGTCGAGGCCGACGATGGCACTACTGCCATTCCGGTTCTCAACAGCGGGAGCATCGACTTTCTGGTAACGGACTGGAACATGCCTGGCATGACCGGTATCGATCTGCTGCGTCACGTGCGCGCCGATGAAAAGCTCAAGCACCTGCCGGTTTTGATGGTGACTGCCGAAGCCAAGCGCGAACAGATTATCGAAGCGGCCCAGGCCGGTGTTAACGGCTATGTGGTCAAACCCTTCACGGCCCAGGCGTTGAAAGAAAAAATCGAGAAGATTTTCGAACGCATCGGTTGATCCACTGCGCCACGGGGGAGCTATGGAGCATAAAGAATCTTCACTGGGCGATTTTGAATCGACCCTGAAAAAACATGCCCGCGAACTGGTCGACAGCCTTGAAAAAGGCAAGTTCGGCGACGCTGTGCAACTTATCCATGAGCTCAATCAGACCCGTGACCGCGGCCTGTATCAGGAAGTGGGCAAGCTCACTCGCGAGCTGCATAGCGCGATCGTGAATTTCCAGATTGACCCGAACATGCCGCAAGCCGAGGAAGTGTCGCAGATCACGGACGCCACCGAGCGTCTGGGGTATGTGGTCAAGCTGACCGAAGCAGCCGCCAATCGCACCATGGACCTGGTGGAAAACGCCACGCCGCTGGTCAACAGCCTGAGTGAACAAGCCCAGGCGTTGAGCACGGATTGGGGGCGGTTCATGCGTCGCGAAGTCGGGGCTGAAGAGTTCCGCGAACTGGCCCGGCGCGTCGACGGTTTCCTGACACGCAGCAGCGAAGACAATCGCACAGTGTCCAGCAACCTCAATGACATTCTGCTGGCTCAGGATTACCAGGACCTAACCGGTCAGGTGATCAAGCGCGTGACCCAGTTGGTCACCGAAGTTGAAAGCAACCTGCTCAAGCTCGTGCTCATGGCCAGTCAGGTAGACCGCTTTGCGGGTATCGAACATGACCGTGATGCGATGCTGGCTGAAAAAGATCCGCAAAAACATCTCTCTCAGGGTGAAGGTCCGCAGATTCATGCCGATAAAAGAGAAGACGTTGTGTCCGGTCAGGACGATGTGGACGATTTGTTATCCAGCCTAGGATTTTAGAGTTTTAGCATTTTAGGTTTTTTAGGTTTTTAAACCTGTTAGGAGCACCCCCTTAATGAGCTTCGGCGCCGATGAAGAGATCCTTCAGGATTTCCTGGTTGAGGCCGGCGAGATTCTAGAGCAACTGTCCGAACAGCTGGTTGAGCTTGAAAGCCGACCGGATGATGCGGACTTGCTCAATGCAATTTTTCGCGGTTTTCACACTGTAAAAGGGGGCGCCGGCTTCCTCCAGCTCAACGAGCTGGTGGAGTGCTGTCACATCGCCGAGAACGTGTTCGACATCCTGCGCAAGGGTGAGCGTCGCGTCGACTCGGAACTGATGGACGTGGTTCTCGAAGCGCTGGACGCGGTGAACAGCATGTTCACCGAAGTTCGCGAACGCAGCCCGATTACGGCTGCCACGCCTGAATTGCTCGCGGCACTGGCCCGTCTGGCCGAGCCGCAAACGGCTGATGAATCTGCACCGGTTGCTGAAGTGGTCGAAGCACCTGCCGCTGAAGAATCGGGCGACATCACTGATAACGAATTCGAACAATTGCTGGACTCGCTGAACGCCGTCAAGGCTCAAGCCGAAGCGCCGGCGGTTGCTCCAGTGGCGGCTGCCGATTCGGCGGCCAGCGACGAAATTACCGATGCCGAGTTCGAGTCGTTGCTCGATCAACTGCACGGCAAAGGCCAGTTCGCCGTCGACGCGGTGGCACCGGCTGCTGCACCGGCTGCTCCGAAAGCGGCCGGCGACAGCTCCGATATTACCGACGACGAATTCGAAGCACTGCTCGACCAGCTGCACGGCAAGGGCAACTTTGCGGTGGACGCGCTGGAATCGGCCATTGCCGCCGTACCCGCAGCGGCTGCGCCAACCGCGAAAGCGGCCGGCGGTGATCTGATCTCCGATCACGAGTTCGAATCGCTGCTCGACGAATTGCATGGCAAAGGCAAATTCACTGAAGTCGGCACAGGTGCTGCGGTGGCTGCTCCAGCCGCCAAGGCTGCTGCGCCGAAACCGGTTGCCAAAGCGCCCGAGCCAAAAGCCGAAGCGCCGAAACCGGCGGCTGCCGCTGCACCGGCTCCAGCCCGCGCACCGTCCGCGCCGCCACCGGAAAAACCGGCCAGCGAAGCCGAGACCACCGTGCGGGTTGATACCGCGCGTCTCGACGAAATCATGAACATGGTCGGCGAACTGGTATTGGTGCGTAACCGCTTGGTCCGTCTGGGCCTCAACAGCGGCGACGAAGCCATGTCCAAGGCCGTGTCGAACCTCGACGTGGTCACGGCCGACCTGCAAACCGCGGTCATGAAGACCCGGATGCAACCGATCAAGAAGGTCTTCGGGCGCTTCCCGCGTCTGGTTCGCGACCTGGCTCGCCAGCTCAAGAAAGAGATCAACCTGGAACTGGTCGGCGAAGAAACCGACCTCGACAAGAACCTCGTCGAGGCACTGGCCGACCCGCTGGTCCACTTGGTGCGCAACTCGGTCGACCACGGTATTGAAGAGCCGGCCGAGCGCGAAGCGATGGGCAAGCCTCGCAGCGGCAAGGTGATCCTTTCCGCTGAACAGGAAGGCGACCACATCCTGCTGTCCATCTCCGATGACGGCAAGGGCATGGACGCTGATGTCCTGCGCGGCATTGCCGTGAAGAAAGGCTTGATGGACAAGGATGCCGCGGATCGCCTCAGCGAGTCCGACTGCTTCAACCTGATCTTCGCGCCGGGTTTCTCGACCAAGACCGAAATTTCCGATGTCTCCGGACGCGGCGTGGGCATGGACGTGGTGAAAACCAAAATCGCCCAGCTCAACGGCACCATCAATATTTATTCGACCAAGGGCAAAGGCTCGAAGATCGTCATCAAGGTCCCGTTGACCCTGGCGATCATGCCGACGCTGATGGTCATGCTCGGCAACCAGGCGTTCGCGTTCCCGCTGGTGAACGTCAACGAGATCTTCCACCTCGACCTGTCGCGCACCAACGTGGTGGACGGTCAGGAAGTGGTGATCGTGCGGGACAAGGCACTGCCATTGTTCTACCTCAAGCGCTGGCTGGTCAGCTCCGCTGCTCACGAAGAGCAGCGCGAAGGCCATGTGGTGATCCTTTCGGTGGGTACTCAGCGGATCGGCTTCGTCGTCGACCAGCTGGTGGGCCAGGAAGAAGTGGTCATCAAGCCATTGGGCAAAATGCTCCAGGGAACCCCGGGCATGTCGGGCGCCACCATTACCGGTGACGGTCGCATCGCGCTGATTCTCGATGTTCCGAGCATGCTCAAGCGTTACGCCGCACGGCGTATTTGATTCTGGTGGAGCGGGGCGACTAAGCCTCGCTCCGTCCTAACGGAGTGTTTATGGCAGTCAAAGTCCTGGTGGTGGACGATTCGGGGTTTTTCCGCCGCCGCGTCTCGGAAATTCTTTCAGCGGATCCGAATATCCAGGTCGTCGGTACGGCGACCAACGGAAAAGAGGCGATCGATCAGGCGCTGGCCCTCAAGCCAGACGTGATCACCATGGACTACGAGATGCCGATGATGGATGGCATCACGGCGGTGCGGCACATCATGCAGCGCTGCCCGACCCCGGTATTGATGTTCTCCTCGCTGACCCATGAAGGCGCCCGGGTAACCCTCGATGCGCTGGACGCCGGCGCGGTGGATTTCCTGCCGAAGAATTTCGAAGACATCTCCCGTAACCCGGAGAAGGTCAAGCAACTGCTGTGCGAGAAAATTCTCAGCATCTCGCGCAGTAACCGTCGTGCCAGCACCTACAGCGCACCGGCCCCGGTCGCCGCACCTGCCCCGACGCCTGCGCCTTCGAGCGTCAGCAGTTACGGCAGCAGCACGCCTTCGCGTCCGGCAGCGGCACCGATTCCGGCGCGTAGCTACGCCCCGGCCCCGGCATCTTCCGGCCCGTCGTCGCCAGCGCCAAAACGCAAAGCGTACAAACTGGTGGCTATCGGTACGTCCACGGGCGGTCCGGTTGCCCTGCAGCGGGTGTTGACCCAGTTGCCGGCCAACTTCCCGGCCCCGATCGTGCTGATCCAGCACATGCCGGCCGCGTTCACCAAGGCCTTCGCCGAACGACTGGACAAGCTCTGCCGCATCAGCGTCAAGGAAGCCGAGGATGGCGACATCCTGCGTCCGGGCCTGGCGCTGCTGGCGCCGGGTGGCAAACAAATGATGATCGACGGCCGTGGCGCGGTGAAAATCCTGCCGGGCGACGAGCGTCTGAACTACAAACCGTGCGTGGACATCACCTTCGGTTCGGCAGCCAAGTCCTACGGCGACAAAGTTCTGGCGGTCGTACTGACCGGCATGGGCGCCGACGGTCGTGAAGGCGCGCGTCTGCTCAAGCAGGGCGGCAGTGCGATCTGGGCTCAGGATGAAGCCAGCTGCGTGATCTACGGCATGCCGATGGCCATCGTCAAAGCCGACCTCGCCGACGCAATCTACGGTCTGGACGATATTGGCAGGCACTTGGTCGAGGCGTGTATCTGATGGATGTTTTAAGCCTAATCGGGATCATCATGGCGTTTGTCGCCATCATTGGCGGCAACTACCTTGAAGGCGGTCACCTCGGCGCATTGGCCAACGGCCCGGCGGCGCTGATCGTACTCGGTGGGACCATCGGCGCGGCATTGCTGCAATCGCCGATGAGCGCCTTCAAACGTGCCATGCAAATCCTTGGCTGGATTCTGTTTCCGCCTCGCGTTGACCTGGCCGGCGGCATCGACCGCGTCGTCAACTGGAGCCTGACCGCGCGCAAGGAAGGTCTGCTCGGTCTGGAAGGGGTGGCCGATGCCGAACCTGACAGCTACTCGCGCAAAGGCCTGCAACTGCTGGTCGACGGCGCCGAGCCGGAAGCGATTCGCAGCATTCTGGAAGTGGATTTCTACACCCAGGAAAGCCGCGACATCGAAGCCGCAAAAGTCTTCGAAAGCATGGGCGGTTATGCGCCGACCATCGGCATCATCGGCGCGGTAATGGGCCTGATCCATGTCATGGGCAACCTGGCCGATCCGACGCAACTGGGCAGCGGCATCGCCGTCGCCTTCGTCGCGACCATCTACGGCGTGGCCAGTGCCAACCTGGTGTTGCTGCCGATTGCCGCCAAGCTCAAGTCGGTTGCCTTGCGTCAGTCGCGTTATCGCGAAATGTTGCTGGAAGGGATCCTGTCGATCGCCGAAGGTGAAAACCCTCGCTCTATTGAGTTGAAGCTTCAGGGCTTCATGGATTGATGGGAGTAACGGACTATGGCTCGTCGTCGGCAACCTGAAGAACACGTCAATCACGAACGCTGGCTCGTTTCCTACGCCGACTTCATCACGTTGCTGTTCGCATTCTTCGTGGTCATGTATTCGATCTCTTCGATCAACGAAGGCAAGTACAAAATCATTTCGCAAGCGCTGATCGGGGTCTTCGCCGACGCCGATCGCTCCCTCAAGCCGATCCCGGTTGGGGAAGAGCGGCCGATGACCGTGACCCCGGCCAAGCCCTTGGTCAAGGACAGCGAGCAGGTCGATGCCGGTGTCGCTGGTGCCAGCGATCCGCTGAAAAGCATCGCCGATGACATCAGCGCGGCGTTCGGCGACTTGATCAGCTCCAATCAGATGACCGTGCGCGGCAACGAGTTGTGGGTCGAGATCGAGCTCAATTCCAGCCTGTTGTTCGGCAGCGGCGACGCCATGCCCAGCGACATGGCGTTCAACATCATCGACAAGGTCGCCGGCATTCTGAAACCGTTCGACAACCCGATCCACGTCGAAGGCTTCACCGATGATCAACCGATCCGTACCGCGCAGTACCCGACCAACTGGGAGCTGTCCTCGGCCCGGTCGGCGAGCATCGTGCGCATGCTGGCGATGCAGGGCGTGAACCCTGGCCGCCTGGCCTCAGTGGGTTACGGCGAATTCCAGCCGGTGGCCAATAACGCCACCGCCGAGGGCCGGGCGCGCAACCGTCGCGTGGTGCTGGTCGTGTCTCGAAATCTCGATGTACGCCGCAGCCTCACCGGTACCGGGACCGCCCATGCGCAACCGGACGCGGCGTTGAAGCGTGCTGGCACACAAACTGCACCGACCCCGGGCAAGTCGCCGGTACGAGAGAGCGCCGTCAATTCTCCGTCGCCTGCATTAACACGTTGAGCTATTTCTCGGTCGAGCGTATCGACCGGGAGGAACATTTCGAATGAGAGTCTGGGCCGTTGCCAATCAAAAGGGTGGTGTTGGTAAAACCACTTCCTCTATCGCTTTAGCCGGTTTACTGGCCGAGGCGGGCAAGCGCGTGGTTGTGGTCGATCTCGATCCGCACGGCTCCATGACCAGCTACTTCGGCTATGACCCCGACAGCCTGGAACACAGCAGCTACGACCTGTTCCTGCACAAGGGCAGCGTGCCGCAAGGCCTTCCCGGTCAGTTGCTGTTGCCGACCAGCGACGAACGCATTTCGCTGTTGCCGTCGAGCACCGCATTGGCCACGCTCGAGCGTCAATCGCCGGGCCAGAGTGGTTTGGGCCTGGTGATTGCCAAGAGCCTGGCGCAACTGTGGCAGGACTTCGATTACGCCGTGATCGACAGTCCGCCGTTGCTCGGCGTGTTGATGGTCAATGCCTTGGCGGCGAGCCAGCAGTTGGTGATTCCGGTGCAGACTGAGCACTTGGCCGTCAAAGGCCTGGAACGCATGGTCAATACGCTGGCGATGATCAACCGATCACGCAAAGTGGCGTTGCCGTTCACCATCATTCCGACCCTGTTCGACCGCCGCACCCAGGCGTCCCTCGGGACCCTTCGCGTGCTGCGCGACAAATACCCGGAAGAAATCTGGCAAGGCTACATCCCGATCGACACGCGCCTGCGGGACGCGAGCCGGGCCGGGCTGACGCCTTCGCAATTCGACGGCAAGAGCCGTGGGGTTCTCGCTTATCGCGCCTTGCTCAAGCATTTGCTGGCAGCACAACTTGTCCCGCAGGTGGCCTGAGATGAATCGGCCGGTGAAAATCACCTCGCGTCCGCAACTGGCGCTCCAGTCGTATCTGGACAGCCTGCTGATGGAGGCGACTGAAGAGTTGCCGCTGGAAGTCGACGCGGTGACTGAAGTCATTGAGGTTGTTGAAACGGTCGAGGTCGAGGCTGCGCTGGACGAGTTCCAGGCAGCGGTGCTTGAGGAGCAAGCGCGTGATGCGCAGAAGTCCGTTGTCGCTGCCGCGCCTGTCGTGGCGCCAGTGGTTGCTCCGATTGCTCCGGTTGCAAAAGCGCCTGTGGTGATCGAGGACGCGCCGGCACCGATTCTGGCGTCGGTCTCGACCCTCGCACCGTTGCTGCAAACCCTGGTGCCGCCGCTGGTCGAAGTCCATCTGCCGCCGAGCAACACGCCGCCACCGGTAGAAACTGACGGTCGCCCAGCGTGGGCCGCCGAGCCGTTCGAATGCCTGCTGTTCGATGTCGCCGGGTTGACCCTGGCGGTGCCGCTGGTGTGCCTGGGCTCGATTTATTCGCTGGCCGGTCACGAGCTGACGCCGCTGTTCGGTCAGCCAGAGTGGTTCCTCGGGATCCTGCCGAGCCAGGCCGGCAACCTGAAAGTCCTGGACACCGCGCGCTGGGTCATGCCCGACCGCTACCGCGACGACTTCCGCCAGGGCCTGCAATACGTTATTTCGGTGCAGGGCTACGAGTGGGGGCTGGCGGTGCATCAGGTCAGCCGCTCGTTGCGCCTGGACCCGAACGAAATCAAATGGAGAAGTCATCGAGGTCAGCGGCCATGGCTCGCCGGCACGGTGATTGAGCACATGTGTGCGCTGCTGGACGTTTCCGCCCTGGCCGAGTTGATCGCCAGCGGTGGGGCAAAGCACATGGGCGGCAGCAAGCCGCTACACAAACCGACATAGCTGCCGACATAACAAGTATGCGACGGCATTGTTGAATGCCGCCACACAGAACACACACCGCCAGAAGCGGTTTTTCGAGGGGTCAGGGTATGAGTAGTCAAGCGACGAATGCAAAAGGTTCCGAAGATCCGATCCTGCAATGGGTAACCTTCAAACTGGACAATGAAACCTACGGCATCAACGTGATGCGCGTTCAGGAAGTCCTGCGTTACACCGAGATCGCCCCGGTCCCGGGTGCCCCGAGCTACGTGCTGGGCATCATCAACCTGCGCGGTAACGTGGTTACCGTGATCGACACCCGTCAGCGCTTCGGCCTGATGAATGCCGAGATCAGCGACAACACCCGTATCGTCATCATCGAAGCCGACAAGCAAGTGGTCGGGATCATGGTCGACAGCGTGGCCGAAGTGGTTTACCTGCGTCAGTCGGAAATCGAAACCGCACCAAACGTCGGTAACGAAGAGTCCGCCAAGTTCATTCAAGGCGTGTGCAACAAGAACAACGAACTGCTGATCCTGGTCGAACTGGACAAGATGATGAGCGAAGAAGAATGGTCGGACCTGGAGAACATCTGATTGATTCTTGAGGTAGCGGTCATTGTCCTGTTCCTTTTCTGGGCAGGCACGCTGGCAATGTTCCTGGCGTACATTCGCGCTCAACGGCAAATTGCCGCGCAACAGGCCCAGGGTGATGCGCTGCGCGATCAGCGCATCAAGGACCTGGCCAAGCGAGTCGACGACTATCAGAGCGGCAACGTGCGCATGGGTGAAGACCTGCACGAACTGCGCGCCGTCGTCGGCCCCTTGCCGGACAAACTGGCCCAGCTGGAACAGCGCGATCCGTCGAGCCTGTCGTTTGCCCAGGCGGCACGATTGGTCGGCATGGGGGCTACCGTTGACGAACTGACCCAGTCTTGCGGGTTGACCCAGGCTGAAGCGGAGTTGATGCGCAAGCTTCACAAGAACTAGAAGATCAAAAGATCGCAGCCCCGTTTCACTCGACAGCGCCTACAGGGATACGCGATCCCAATGTAGGCGCTGTCGAGTGAAACGAGGCTGCGATCTTTTGCATTCAACCCAAAATCAATAATCATCCCCGCGCTCAGTCACATCCTTCTCCACCATCCCCACATCCGGATCATGCCCCGCCGGGAACTTGCCCTTCAAATTCCACGCAAACGCAATAATCTCGGCAATCGTGCGGTACAACTCCTCCGGAATACTCTCGCCCAACTCCATCCGCGCCAGCAGCTTCACCAGCTCGGCGTTTTCATAGATGGGCACTTCATAATCCCGGGCAATCTTCAGAATGGCTTCAGCCAGTTCCTCGTCACCCTTGGCCGTGAGGGTAGGGGCGTGGGTGCCGTCGTATTTGAGGGCGATGGCCTGGCGTGGGGTGTTGGGGTTTCTCATGCGGTTTCGTCGACCCAGCGTTGTTCGAGGCGGGTTTGTGGGCCTTGCGGTGGCGTGCCGAGGTGGCAGTCGAGATCCCCGACGTTCAGCCCGGAGTCCAGCAGACGCTGGCGCAGCCCGGCCAAATTGCTTTCGATAAGGCTGGCGGTGTAAGGGCGTTCGGCCCAGAGCTGGCTGGACAGGCTGCCTTTGATCAACTGCGCCTGAATCTGCAACGGGCCCAGCGGCTCCATGTCGAACGCCAGGTCCACGCGCCACAGTTGCTGTTTCGGCTCGCGTTCGTCTCGCCGTTCGTGGGGCTGGTCTTTCTCGGGCGCTTCTTCGCGCTGGAACTTGACCTGCAACGGCACGATGTCCTGCAAGTTGCGCATCGGGATTTCCAGCTGCCAGGTGCTGAGCAGTCGACCGTCGTCAGTGACACCTGTTTGCTCGAGACTCGACAATTGATGGCTTTGCAGGCGCGAAACGGCCGCTGCGGCCAGTCGCAGCAAATGCTCCAGATCGTCTTCGCCGTCGTGGCTTTGCAGCAGCCGTTCGGGCAACGGGAAACTGGTCGGCAACGGCTTGGCGCTGACCTGACCGAGCATGCCGAGGGCACTGCGCACGAAACTCGGCATGGACTGGACCAGCGTGTTGGCGGCAATGATCGCATTGAGATTGGTGTTGGCCGGCAGCCCTGGCGTCAGTTGCGCGATCAGTTTGAGCAGATCGCCTTTCATGTCCGGCGCCAGTGTCGGGTTCTGCCCGATGAGCAGCTTCGCTTCGAGGAACACACCGCTATTGGCCAGCGCCTGGGCGAGGCCTTTTGGCGAACTCAGTTGCTGAACGTCCGGCAAACCGGCCAGCAGTTTTTCCACGGCAACCCGCAGGTCGCTGGAGGTCTGGTCCGACGGTGGCAGGTTTTGCAGGACTTTGATCAAACCATCCAGCGAGCCTTGGCGGCTCTGCTGACTGACCAATTGCTGGGTAACCGCCAGCTGCTCCTGACGATTGCTCAGCGGCACGAATTTCAAGGTTTGCGTGTCCTGCACCAGGGCGCTCAACAACGTACCGATGCGCAGCGGCGTCGGGCTCTCGATGCTCAGCGTGCTGCCGCTCAAGGCGGTGTTGAGCAGGCTCACCATCGAACGAAACACCGTCGGCTGGCCCGGCACCTGAGGCAGCACTTGCGAGGTCAGCACTTTGCCCTGCAACAACGTCCCGACCGGCAATTGCGCCGTGTCGATGCGGGTGAGGGTGGCGACGCTGGAAGCAATGGCCTGTTGCACCGTGATCGCCAGGTTGCTCGCTGACGGTTGAGTGATCGCCAGGCTGGTGCCTTGAGGCAGCGGCTGGGTGCTGGTGGCCTGGACCGTGGTCTGGCGGCCGCTGTCGAGAGTGACTTTGAGCAACAGTTCAAAGCTCTGATCCGCCTGCTTGAGCGACAGCACTTCGGCCTTGGCGGTCTGGCCGGGTGTGATCAGGCCCTCCATCGGCGTCAGCAGCTTGAGCAGGTCGCCACTCACCACCAGCGGCCGCGAAGTCGCGGGCGTGGTCGGTGGTAGCGGGAGGATGTTCATTTCGCCTGTCATACGCGGTCACAACCTGAGGAAAATGCACTCTTTAGAGTAGGGCATGGCATGTATAATGCCGCCCGTCTTTCGGGGAGTGGCGAAAACATTGCATTTGTTTGACGCAGCTCTCTAGAACAGGCCGCCAATGCATCTATGCTGCATCTCTTTAGCGGCCGTTCCGCCGCCGACTTGAACCGCAAAAGGCCCGTGATCTCTTGACCAGTCCTGTCCTGCAAACCGTTGCCCTCGCTTGTGAGCGAGACCTTCGGCTGCTCTTCGAAAATCTCGAATTGAGACTGGCCAGTGGCGAAATGGTGCAAATCAGCGGCCCCAACGGCAGCGGCAAGACCAGCCTGCTGCGTCTGTTATCCGGCCTGATGCAGCCGACCGCCGGGCAAGTGCTGCTAAACGGCCAGCCGCTGAACGATCAGCGCCTTGAACTGGCGCGCAACCTGCTGTGGATCGGGCATGCCGCCGGGATCAAGGACTTGCTGACGCCGGAGGAGAACCTGACCTGGCTCTGCGCCCTGCATCAACCGGCTTCCCATGAAGCGATCTGGCAAGCGCTGGCCGATGTCGGACTGCGCGGTTTCGAGGATGTTCCCTGCCACACGTTGTCCGCCGGCCAGAAGCGCCGCGTGGCGTTGGCTCGGCTGTACCTGAACAGCCCGCCGCTGTGGATCCTCGACGAGCCGTTCACCGCGCTCGATAAACAAGGCGTGGCGCAGCTCGAAGAACACCTGGCCGCCCACTGTGAGCGCGGCGGCATGGTGGTGCTGACCACCCACCACACGCTGAGTCGGATGCCGGCCAGCTATCGCGATATCGATCTGGGGAAGTGGGCCGTATGAGTGTTTTCGGCCTGTTGGTCGCCCGTGAGGCCCGTCTGCTGTTCCGCCGTCCGGCTGAATTGGCGAATCCGCTGGTTTTTTTCGCGATCGTCGTTTCGCTGTTCCCTTTGGCGGTCGGTCCAGAGTCTCAATTGTTGCAAACCTTGTCTCCGGGACTGGTCTGGGTCGCGGCTCTTTTATCGGTCCTGCTCTCGCTGGACGGGCTCTTCCGCAGTGATTTCGAAGACGGATCGCTTGAACAGTGGGTCCTTTCGTCGCACCCCCTGCCTCTTCTGGTTTTGGCCAAGGTACTGGCACACTGGGCCTTCTCAGGCCTGGCACTGGTTTTGCTCGCTCCACTGCTGGCGTTGATGCTCGGTTTGCCAACCGCCTGTCTGCCGGTGTTGCTGCTTACTTTATTGCTGGGTACACCGGTGCTGAGCCTGCTCGGTGCGGTGGGCGCAGCCCTGACGGTAGGATTGAAACGCGGCGGCCTGTTGCTGGCGCTGCTGATTCTGCCGCTGTACATCCCGGTGTTGATTCTTGGCAGCGGCGCCTTGCAGGCGGCGTTGCAGGGCATGCCGGCGACCGGTTATCTCTTGTGGCTTGGTAGCCTGACCGCCCTGGCGATAACCCTGACACCGTTTGCAATAGCTGCTGGCCTGAAGATCAGCGTCGGCGAATAATGAGGTCTGGTTAAATTTTAACCAGTAAAGACCCTTTGGCTCTTCAAAGCGAAGAGCAACCGTGATGGAAACAGTAATGAACTGGACCTGGTTTCATAAGCTCGGCTCGCCCAAATGGTTTTACGGCATCAGTGGCAAATTGCTGCCGTGGCTGAGCATCGCTGCGTTGTTGCTGATCGGCATCGGTGTCGTTTGGGGCCTGGCCTTCGCGCCGCCTGACTACCAGCAAGGCAACAGCTTTCGCATCATCTATATCCACGTTCCGGCCGCCATGCTGGCGCAGTCCGTTTACGTCATGCTGGCGGTGTGCGGCATCGTCGGGCTGGTCTGGAAAATGAAACTGGCCGACGTCGCCCTGCAATGCGCGGCGCCCATCGGTGCCTGGATGACCGCCGTGGCGCTGGTCACCGGCGCGATCTGGGGCAAACCGACCTGGGGCTCGTGGTGGGTCTGGGATGCGCGACTTACGTCCATGCTTATTCTGCTGTTCCTGTACTTCGGTCTCATTGCGCTGGGCAACGCGATCAGCAATCGTGACAGCGCGGCCAAGGCTTGCGCGGTGCTGGCGATTGTCGGCGTGATCAACATCCCGATCATCAAATACTCGGTGGAGTGGTGGAACACCCTGCACCAGGGCGCGACCTTCACCCTCACCGAAAAACCGGCCATGCCCGCCGAGATGTGGCTGCCATTGTTGCTGACGGTGCTGGGTTTCTACTGTTTCTTCGGCGCCGTGCTGTTGCTGCGCATGCGCCTTGAAGTGCTCAAGCGCGAAGCCCGGGCGAGCTGGGTGAAAGCTGAAGTGCAGAACAGTCTGGAGGCCGCGCGATGAGTTTTGCTTCATTCAGCGACTTCCTTGCCATGGGCCATCACGCCCTGTATGTCTGGTCAGCCTATGGCATCTGCCTGGCGGTGCTGGCCCTCAACGTGGCGGCGCCGATCCTGGCCCGCAAGCGGTATCTGCAACAAGAGGCGCGTCGTTTGCGCCGGGAGAACGGCAAGTGAATCCGCTGCGCAAAAAGCGTCTTATCATCATTCTCGCGATCCTGGTGGGTGTCGGCGCTGCGGTCGGTCTGGCCCTGAGCGCTCTGCAGCAGAACATCAATCTGTTTTACACCCCGACCCAGATCGCCAACGGCGAAGCCCCGCAAGACACGCGCATCCGCGCCGGTGGCATGGTCGAGAAGGGCTCGCTGCAACGTTCCGGCGATTCGCTGGACGTGAAATTCATCGTCACCGACTTCAACAAATCCGTGACCATCAGCTACCGCGGCATCCTCCCGGACCTGTTCCGTGAAGGGCAGGGCATCGTGGCGCTGGGCAAACTGAACGCCGACGGCGTGGTGGTGGCCGACGAAGTGCTGGCCAAGCACGATGAAAAGTACATGCCGCCGGAAGTGACCAAGGCTTTGAAAGACAGCGGTCAATCTGCTCCAACGCCCGCGAAGGAGGGTTGATCGATGACATCCGCACTGTTTATTCCTGAACTCGGCCACCTGGCCATGATCCTGGCGCTCTGTTTTGCGCTGGTCCAGGCCATCGTGCCGTTGCTCGGCGCCTGGCGCGGTGACCGTTTGTGGATGAGCCTCGCGCAGCCAGCGGCCTGGGGCCAGTTCGCCTTTTTGCTGTTCGCCTTCGGTTGCCTGACCTACGCGTTCATGGCCGACGACTTCTCCGTCGCCTACGTGGCCAGCAACTCCAACAGCGCCTTGCCGTGGTACTACAAGTTCAGCGCGGTGTGGGGCGCCCACGAAGGTTCTCTGCTGCTGTGGGCCTTGATCCTCGGTGGCTGGACCTTCGCGGTGTCGGTGTTCTCCCGGCAGTTGCCGCGAGTGATGCTGGCCCGGGTGCTGGCGGTGATGGGCATGATCAGCACGGGTTTCCTGCTGTTCCTGATCCTCACCTCAAACCCGTTCAAACGCATCCTGCCCCAAGTGCCCAGCGACGGCGCGGACCTCAATCCGCTCCTGCAAGACATCGGTCTGATCGTTCACCCGCCGATGCTGTACATGGGTTACGTCGGTTTCTCGGTGGCATTTGCCTTCGCTATTGCGGCGCTGATGGGCGGTCGCCTTGATGCGGCGTGGGCGCGCTGGTCGCGTCCATGGACCATCGTTGCCTGGGCCTTCCTCGGTATCGGCATCACCCTGGGTTCGTGGTGGGCCTACTACGAACTCGGCTGGGGCGGCTGGTGGTTCTGGGACCCGGTGGAAAACGCCTCGTTCATGCCTTGGCTGGTCGGTACGGCGCTGATTCACTCGCTGGCGGTCACGGAAAAACGTGGCGTGTTCAAGAGCTGGACCGTGTTGCTGGCCATCGCCGCGTTCTCGTTGAGCTTGCTCGGTACGTTCCTGGTGCGTTCCGGCGTGCTGACCTCGGTTCACGCGTTTGCCTCCGACCCGGAGCGCGGTGTGTTCATCCTGATTTTCCTGCTGTTCGTGGTCGGCGGCTCGCTGACGCTATTCGCCCTGCGCGCCCCGGTGGTGAAGAGCCACGTCGGCTTCAACCTGTGGTCCCGGGAAACCCTGCTGCTGGGCAATAACCTGGTGCTGGTGGTGGCGGCGTCGATGATTCTGCTCGGCACCTTGTATCCGCTGATTCTCGATGCGATGACCGGCGCCAAGCTGTCGGTCGGCCCGCCGTACTTCAACGCGTTGTTCATTCCGTTGATGGCGTTGCTGATGATGGTGATGGCCGTCGGCATGCTGGTGCGCTGGAAAGACACCCCGGTCAAATGGCTGATGAGCATGCTCACGCCGGTGTTGCTCGGCAGTGCCGCGTTGGCCGTGGTGGCCGGCGTCGCTTATGGCGATTTCAACTGGGCGGTGATTGCCACGTTCATGCTCGCGGCCTGGGTGTTGCTGGCCGGTGTCCGCGACATCCTCGACAAGACCCGCCACAAAGGCCTGATCAAAGGCCTGCCGACTCTGACCCGCAGCTACTGGGGCATGCAGATCGCGCACTTGGGCATCGCCGTGTGCGCCCTTGGCGTCGTGCTGTCGAGCCAGAACAGTGCCGAGCGCGATTTGCGTCTGGCACCGGGCGAGTCCATGGACCTGGCCGGTTATCACTTCGTGTTCGAAGGCGCCAAGCACTACGAAGGCCCGAACTTCACCTCCGACAAGGGCACCGTCCGAGTGATCAAGGGCGGCAAGGAAGTCAGCGTGCTGCACCCGGAAAAACGCCTCTACACCGTGCAGAACTCGGTGATGACCGAAGCCGGGATCGACGCCGGTTTCACCCGTGATATCTACGTCGCACTCGGCGAACCGCTGGGCGATGGCGCCTGGGCCGTGCGCGTGCACGTCAAACCGTTCGTGCGCTGGATCTGGTTCGGCGGCCTGCTGACAGGTTTCGGCGGGTTGCTGGCGGCGCTGGATCGCCGTTATCGGGTCAAGGTGAAAAGCCGCGTGCGTGAAGCGCTGGGCATGACGGGAGCCACTGCATGAGACGTTGGTTAATGCTATTGCCACTGGCGATTTTTCTGGTGGTGGCTGTTTTCCTGTATCGCGGGTTGTACCTGGACCCGGCCGAGTTGCCTTCGGCGATGATCGGCAAGCCGTTCCCGGAGTTTTCCCTGCCAGCGGTGCAGGGCGACAAGACCCTGACCAAAGCCGACATTCTCGGAAAACCGGCACTGGTCAACGTCTGGGGCACCTGGTGCATTTCCTGCCGGGTCGAGCACCCGGTGCTGAACAAACTGGCCGATAAGGGCGTGGTGATTTACGGCATCAACTACAAGGACGTCAACGCCGACGCCTTGAAGTGGCTGGCGGAATTCCACAACCCGTACCAGTTGGACATTCGTGATGATGCGGGCTCCCTTGGCCTGAACCTCGGTGTGTACGGCGCCCCGGAAACCTTTTTCATCGACGCCAAAGGCATCATCCGCGACAAGTTCGTCGGGGTGATCGACGAGCAGGTCTGGCGCGAAAAACTGGCGGCCAAGTATCAGGCACTGGTCGATGAGGCCAAGCCATGAAGCGCTGGATAGCCGCCGCTGTATTGGGTTTGAGCATGGCCGGTGTTGCCCATGCCGCCATCGACACCTACGAGTTCGCCAAAGAAGGCGATCGCGAGCGTTTTCGCGAGCTGACCAAAGAGCTGCGTTGCCCCAAGTGCCAGAATCAGGACATCGCCGATTCCAACGCTCCGATCGCCGCCGACCTTCGCAAAGAGATTTTCCGCATGTTGGGCGAGGGCAAGGACAATCAGCAGATCATCGATTTCATGGTTGATCGCTACGGTGATTTCGTCCGCTACAAACCCGCTCTGAACGCCAAGACCGCTTTGCTCTGGTTCGGCCCCGCCGGCCTGTTGCTGGGCGGTTTTGTGATCATCGCCGTGATCGTCCGCCGTCGTCGCGTGCAACGCGCTGACACCAAGGATGAGCTCTCTGCAGAGGAGCGTGAGCGCCTCGACCACCTGTTGGATAAAACCAAGAATGATTGATTTCTGGCTCGCTGCAGGTCTGCTACTTCTGGTTGCCCTGAGTTTTCTGCTGATCCCCGTTTTGCGTGGCCGTCGTGCACAGCTCGAAGAGGATCGTACTGCCCTGAACGTCGCGCTGTATCAGGAGCGCGTGGCTGAGTTGCAAACCGAGCAGGAAGAGGGCGTGCTCAACGCTGCGCAACTGGAAACCGGTCGCGCCGAAGCTGCCCGTGAACTGCTCGCCGACACCGAAGGCGTCGAGGCACCGCGCGTGGCGCGCCTGGGCAAACTGTGGCCCTTGCTGGCTGCGATTCTGGTGCCGGTCCTGGGGCTGGGCTTGTACCTGCATTACGGTGCCAGCGACAAGGTTGAACTGACCCGCGAATTCGCCCGGGCGCCGCAGTCGATGGAAGAGATGACCCAGCGTCTGGAGCGCGCGGTCGCGGCGCAGCCGGATTCGGCTGAGGGCTTGTACTTCCTCGGTCGCACGTACATGGCTCAGGACCGTCCTGGCGACGCGGCGAAGATCTTCGAGCGCACGGTGAACCTGGCCGGTCGTCAGCCGGAGCTGCTCGGCCAATGGGCCCAGGCCCAGTACTTCGCCGATGGCAAAAAGTGGTCGGACAAGATTCAGGCGTTGACTGACGAAGCGCTGAAAGCCGATCCGAAAGAAGTCACCAGCCTTGGCCTGCTGGGCATCGCGGCGTTTGAAAGCCAGCGGTATCAGGACGCTATCGACTACTGGAATCGCCTGTTGGCGCAACTGCCGCCGGAGGACAGTTCCCGTGCCGCGCTGCAAGGCGGCATCACGCGGGCCACCGAGAAACTCGAAGCCAGCGGAGGCAAAGTCGCCCAGGCCCCAGTGGCCAAAGCGGCAGCGAAGCTTAAGGTCACCGTCGATCTGGCGCCCGAGTTGAAAGCCAAGGTCCAGCCCGGCGACAGCGTGTTCATATTCGCCCGCGCCACCTCAGGTCCACCGGCACCACTGGCCGCCAAGCGCCTGACCGTTGCCGACTTGCCGGCCACCGTCGAACTGGGCGATGCCGACGCAATGATGCCGCAGTTGAAACTGTCGAACTTCCCTGAAGTCCAACTGGTTGCGCGCATCTCCCGCGCCGGCCAACCGACTGCCGGCGAATGGATCGGTCGCAGCCAGCCCCTGGCCAGCACCACCACCGCAGCGCAAAAACTGACCATCGACAGCCCGGACAAATAACAGGAAATCGCCCATGACCGCCATCGCTCGTATCACCCTGCTCAGTCTGGTCCTGGGGTTAAGCGCTTGTGCGGTCCAACGGCCCCCTGAGCAGCCAACCCCGCCACCGATCCCGCCGTCGCAGCCAAGTACCAAACCGGCGCCCTCGACAGCGCCGAGTAAACCGACCACCCCGGCCAAACCCGCCAAGCCGCTGCCACGCACTTCCGCCAGCTTCGCGCCGCCACCGGGGGGCAACAGCCATTGGGATGCCAAGCTTGGCGTCTATGTGCTTGATGACCAACCCAACACCTTCTACCGCCAGCGCACCTACTACCGCTGGAACAACGGCTGGAGCCGGTCGATCAGCCCGAACGGGCCATGGGAAGAGACCAATATCCATGGTGTGCCGGGTGGGTTGGGGCGGCAGTTCGGGGAGTAAACAGAAACGGCGATCTTCGGATCGCCGTTTTGCTGTCTCGGGTTTGCAATGATCCTCAGTGATTCAGGTCTCCCTGGCCATCAACCCCAGCACAAACTCCACAAACGCCCGAGCCTTCGCGCTGGCCATCCTGCCGGTGGGAAATACCGCCCAAAGGTCCTGATTCGGCAAGGTCCACTCCTTCATCACTTCCCTGACCGCACCGTTGGCCAGTTCCGGCGCAAACATCCACTCCGAGGCCAGGGTCAGCCCTTGATGGGCGAGCACGGCTGCACGCAGGCCTTCGGCGGCGTTGACGCGGATTCGCCCGCTGATGATGACTGACTGCTCATCTGTTCCGTTGCGGAACTGCCAGTTGGCACCGCCACCCAAGGTGTAGGCGATTGCCTGGTGTTTGCTCAGGTCTGTCGGGCAAGTGGGCTCGCCGTGTATATCAAAATAGGCGGGCGTGCCTAGCACGACGCGCCGGCATTCGGCGATTTTGCGGGCGGTGAGGCCGGAGTCGCTCTGGGCGCTTATGCGCAGGGCGATGTCGATGCCTTCCTCGACCAGATTGACGTTACGGTCGTCGAGCATCAGGTCGATGTTCAGGTCCGGATTCTGATCGAGAAACGGTCCGAGGTGCGGAACGATGTGCAGTCGGCCGAAGGTCACGGCAGCGCAGATCCGCAGGTTGCCGGTCAGACCGCTGGCGGCACCGCGTGCTGCGTTGTCGGCCTCATTGGCTTCTTCGATGGCGCGCTTGGCGCGTTCGAAGAAGGCCAGCCCGGCTTCGGTGGGCGTCAAGCCGCGAGTCGAGCGCAACAGCAGTCGAACCGCGAGACGCGACTCCAGTTGTGCAATGGTTTTCGACACGGCGGGCTGGCCGATATTCAGGCGCCGGGCGGCGGCGGAAAACGAGCCGGTTTCCACCACGTAGACGAAGGTTTCCATTGCGCCGAGGCGGTCCATCTCAGGTCCTTGTGAAGATCAAACTGTGGGAGCGAGCCTGCTCGCGATGATGGCGGCACATCCAACATTAATGTGACTGACAGTCCGCCATCGCTAGCAGGCTAGCTCCCACAGGGATTTGTGTTGTTGGTCAGAACGCGGCTTTGCCGATTGAAGAACCGCCGTCGACAAACAACGTTTGCCCGGTGATAAATCCACTCTGCTCCGACAACAAAAACGCAATCGCCGCCGCGATCTCATGCGGCTGCCCCAGACGCCCCATCGGCACACCCGCCAGATACCGCGCTTCGCCTTCGCTGCCCGGCGGATTGTTGGTGCGGAACAGTTCCGTTTCCGTCGGCCCCGGCGCCACGGCATTCACCGTCACACCGGTTTGCGCCAGTTCCAGCGCCCAGGAACGCGTGAAGCTGATCAGCGCCGCTTTGGCCGCCGCGTACGCCGTGCGTTGGGTGATGCCAAGCACGGTCAAACTGGAAATATTCACCACCCGACCCCAGCCCTTGGCGCGCATGTTCGGCAGCAGCGCCTGGGTGGCCTGCAACGCCGAATGCAGGTTGACCCGCATCACGTCATCAAACGTATCGAGGTCGATTTCGCCCAGCACTTGCGGGCGAACCAGGCCGACGTTGTTCACCAGTCCATCAAATTCATACGTCCTGGACAGATCCGCCAGCACTTCCTGGGTCAGCGCTCGGTCACTCAAATCCAGTGGAAACAAAATGCCGGGGAAGGACAGGTCCGGGGTCCGGGCAATCCCGACCACCCGATGCCCCGCACGGTCCAGATGTTCGGCCACTGCCCGGCCGATGCCTTTGCTGGCACCGGTAATGAGAAAGGTACGTCGGGTCATTGCAAACTCCTTGAAAGAACAGGCCGCCGGGGCAGGTGGCCGTTGAACGGGTCAGCCGCGAATCGCATCCGGCATCGCTTCAGGCTCTGGGCGTTGAGTGTAATCCGGGTTGGCCCCGGCGTTACAAATCACACGGAGCAAAAGGATCCATTCCTGGGCCTGTGATAACACTCTGTAAAACAACCGAGCGTCGTTATCCTGATTTCTGTGCTTGAGTAAAGATAACTCTAGGGTTACTTTTGTTTGGGCCTGAGCAAGGAGGCTATTGGTGCAGAGCAGGCTATTGATCAAGGCGTTGGAGGACGCAGGATGGGTACTGGATCGGATTGCCGGCAGTCATCATATCTTCAAACACCGATACAACCCGTACACGATACCCGTCCCACATCCGAAGAAGGATTTACCGATCGGGACGGTCAAGAGCATCAGGAGGCGAGCCGGGCTGTACTGCCCAGGAGCCAGCAACGCAGGAGATCCATAATGCAATATCCAATCTGTATCGAGTGGGGAGACGAGAACACCGCTATCGGTATTCAGATCCCCGATATTCCGGGCGCTGTTACGGCTGGGGATACGTTTGAAGATGCTTACAACGCGGCGGTCGAGGTTGCTCACATCATGCTTCAAGAGATAGCGTCTGACGGGGAGCTGATTCCGATGCCGACTTCAGCAGCTACTCACCGAGCAAACCCGGACTTCGCCGACATGGGGTGGGGAATGCTGGAGCTGGATATCTCGTCGTACATGGGCAAAACCGAGAAGGTCAACGTGACGCTGCCTGGCTTTGTGATTCAGCGTATTGATCGGTATGTGCGCGAGCACAATGTCAAAAGCCGCTCGTCCTTTCTGGCCGATGCGGCGATGGAGAAGTTGGTTCGGTACTGAGTCGTGTCAGATACATCGCTATCGCGAGCAGGCTCGCTCCTACTGGTTTGGCGAACAACCAGTGGGAGCGTGCGATGCGGCGATCCGACTTGCCCGCGAAGCTTTTGACCTTATGCAGTTGTCAACGCAACCTTCGGCGAAACACTCAAAAACCGCAACAACGCCAACAGTGGAAACGCGCTGCCCACGATCACGATCCACAGCCAGCCGCCATGTTCATACACTGCGCTGGCCAACGACGAACCAAATGCGCCGCCGATGAAGATGCTGGTCATGTACAACGCATTCAAGCGGCTGCGGCTTTTGGCATCGAGGGCGTAGACCGCGCGTTGGCCGAGGACCATGTTCATCTGCACGCAGAAGTCGAGCACCACGCCGGTGACTGCGAGGCCGATGACGCTGTAGACCGGGTGGATGAACGCCGGCAGGAAGCTCAGGCTGGCGAACAACAGCGCCAGCAAAGAGGCGATGCGGGTGTGGCCGGCATCGGCCAGGCGTCCGGCGATAGGCGCGGCAATCGCACCGATGGCACCGACCAGGGCGAAGATCGCGATCTGCGTCTGTGACAGGCCGTGATTGCGTGCCAGTTCCAGCGGCACAGCGGTCCAGAACAGGCTGAACGTGGCGAACATGCAGCCCTGGTAGAACGCGCGCTGACGCAACACCGGTTGCTGACGCAACAGTGTCCACAGAGACCCCAGCAACTGGCCATAAGAGGCGCTGTGATCAGGCTGACGCTTGGGAATCGTCAATGCCAGCACCACGCTGATCGCCGCCATCAACACCGCCGCGATTACAAACATTGCGCGCCAGCCAAAGTGGTCAGCCACCACGCTGGACACCGGCCGCGCCAACAGAATCCCCAGCAACAACCCGCCCATGATCCCGCCGACGACCCGACCGCGTGACTCCTCTGGCGCAAGGTGCGCCGCCAGCGGAATCAGGATCTGCACTGACACCGAACTGAAACCCACCAGCAACGAGATCAGCAGAAACACATTCGGCTGATCGGTAAACGCTGCGCCCAACAGGCTGGCAATCGCCACCACGGTGGTGATGATCATCAGTCGACGGTTTTCCAGCAGGTCGCCCAGCGGCACCAAAAAGAACAAGCCAAGCGCGTAACCAATCTGGGTCAGCGACACAATCAGGCTGGCCATGGTGCTGGTCAGGCCGATGTCCGGCGCGATCAGGCCGATAATCGGCTGGGCGTAGTAGATGTTGGCCACAATCGCGCCGCAGCAGAAGGCGAACAGCAGCACCATGCCTTTGGTCATTGTCGCGGTGCCGTGGGGCACCTGAGTCGCTGGGTTCATAACGTGTCTCGCTGAACAGAAGGGAATGCGCGCAGGCTAAAGAGGTAACGGATTCGGCAGAAGAGGGATTGGAGTGATAGCAATCATTCCTTTGCGGAATGAGTGACGGACGTGAGTGCTGTCCATCGATAAACCTTGCGTCAAAATATCAAGGTCCGATGATACATTCACTTACATCCTGTTCGATAGCGTGCTTATGTTCTCCTTCACGATTTACAACCGGAAGGCACTTCCATGAATGCGATGTTTCGTCACCTTATACGCGGTGCTTCAGTGGTTACCTTGATCGGCGTGTTCACGGCGGGTCTGGCCCAGGCCGCAGACGCGCCGGGCCTGCGCATCGGTGTGCGCGGCGAGATCACCGGGGTCAGCCCCGACGTCTTGAAAGTCCACGTCAACACTGGCGAAAACGTGGTGATCAACCTGACCAGCGACACCAAGGTCAGAGCCGTTACCCTGGCCAATATCGAAGACATCAAACCCGGTAGCTACATTGGTTCAGCGGCCATTGCGCAAGACGATGGCACCTTGAAAGCGCTGGAGGTCCACGTCTTTCCACCGGAGCTGGCGGGCAGCGGCGACGGACATCGGCCGTTCGATTTGGTCAAGGGCAGCAGCATGACCAACGGCAGCGTGGGCGATCTGGTGGTCAGTAATGGCCGGGTGTTGACCGTCAACTACAAGGGCGGCCAGCAGAAGATCCTGGTGCCGGAGGATGTGCCGATCGTGAATCTGATGCCGGGAGATCGGAGTTTGCTGAAGGTAGGGGTGAAGATCGTAACGTTTGTGAGCCAAAGTGCTGACGGGACGCTCACCGCGCAATCCATTTCTGCGGGCAAGGATGGCGTCACACCGCCAATGTAACGGCGAATCGAAATCCCTGTGGGAGCGGGCTTGCTCGCGAAAGCGGTGTGTCATTCAACATTGATGTCGACTGACACGGCCTCTTCGCGAGCAAGCCCGCTCCCACAGGGGATTATCAGTGAACACAAATCTTGTGCCACAAAAAAGGCGACCTCATCAGGTCGCCTTTTCGTTGGGCTCAGGAATTACTGACCGCTGTAAATCTGATCAAACACCCCACCGTCATTGAAGTGAGTCTTCTGTACGGTGCGCCAGTCACCAAAGGTCTTCTCCACCGACAGGAAATCCACTTTCGGGAAGCGATCGGTGTACTTGGCCAGCACTGCCGGATCACGCGGACGCAGGTAGTTGGCCGCCGCAATTTCCTGACCTTCCGGCGACCACAGGTACTTCAAATATTCCTCGGCCGCGGCGCGGGTGCCTTTCTTGTCGACGGTTTTGTCGACCACCGATACTGGCGGCTCGGCTTCAGCGGAGACGCTTGGGTAGATCACTTCAAACTGGTCACGACCAAACTCACGGGCGATCATTTCCGCTTCGTTTTCGAAGGTCACCAGCACGTCGCCGATCTGGTTGGTCATGAACGTGGTGGTGGCTGCACGGCCACCGGTATCCAGTACTGGCGCTTGCTTGAACAGCTTGCCGACGAAGTCTTTGGCCTTGTTCTCGTCACCGCCGTTTTTCAGCACGTAACCCCAGGCGGACAGATAAGTGTAGCGACCGTTGCCCGAAGTCTTGGGGTTCGGCACGATCACTTGCACGCCGTCCTTGAGCAGGTCCGGCCAGTCTTTAAGGGCTTTCGGGTTGCCTTTGCGGACGATGAACACGGTGGCCGAGGTGAACGGTGCGCTGTTGTTCGGCAGGCGGGTGACCCAGTTGTCCGGGACCAGTTTGCCGTTGTCCGCCAGGGCATTGATGTCGGTGGCCATGTTCATGGTGATGACGTCTGCCGGCAGGCCATCGATCACCGACCGCGCCTGTTTGCTGGAGCCGCCGAAGGACATCTGCAGGGTGATGTTTTCGTTGTGCTCGGCTTGCCAGTGTTTCTGGAAGGCAGTGTTGTAGTCCTTGTAGAAATCGCGCATCACGTCATAGGAAACGTTGAGCAGGGTTGGTGCGGCCTGAGCCACGCTGGTCAGTGCCAGGCCAGCGGCCAGAAGTGAGGCGCCAAAGAGTTTTTTCACTGCGCATTCCTTGTTCTAAAAAGATGTTTTTATTTAAAAGTGAGTCAATTTGCCAGCGACTATAACTGGGCTCACATAGGCCTTTAAAGATTAAAAAGCACTTTGCTTATTCCAGTTTCTTAAAGAGTGCGTTGCCGCAACGGGAGCAAAATGCTGCGCCATGTTCGTGGCTGTTCTTCTTGCACACCGGGCAGTCGTGTTGCAGCTGTTCACCGCGCATGGCGTTGGCCAGTTCGGCGGTGAAAATCCCGGTGGGCACGGCGATGATCGAGTAACCGGTAATCATCACCAGCGACGAAATCACCTGGCCCAACGGCGTCTTGGGCACGATGTCGCCGAAGCCCACCGTGGTCAGCGTGACAATCGCCCAGTAGATACCTTTGGGAATGCTGGTGAACCCGTGTTCCGGGCCTTCGATCACGTACATCAGCGTGCCGAACACCGTCACCAGCGTGCAGACGCTGACCAAAAACACCACGATTTTCTGCTTGCTGCCGCGCAACGCCGACATCAAATAGTTGGCTTGCTTGAGGTACGGGCTGAGCTTGAGCACGCGGAAAATCCGCAGCATCCGAATGATCCGGATGATCAACAGGTACTGCGCATCGGCGTAATACAGCGCCAGGATGCCGGGCACGATCGCCAGCAAATCCACCAGCCCGTAAAAGCTGAACGCATAGCGCAATGGCTTGGGTGAGCAGTACAGGCGCAAGCCGTATTCGATGACGAAGATGACGGTGAAGCCCCACTCGATGTTCGCCAGCACGTTGGCGTAGTTCTGGTGAATGGAGTCGATGCTGTCGAGCATCACAATCACGATGCTGGCGAGGATGATCAACAGCAGGATGCCGTCGAAGCGCCGCCCCGCTTTGGTGTCGCTCTGGAAAACCATGACGTAAAGCTCTTCACGCCAGTTTTTGCTGCTGTCCATGGATACCGCCTGAACCAATGATCAGCGAAGCCTAGGTTGATTCTCCTCAATAGTGCAAGGCGTAAGGGCGACAGGGCGCTTGCCGAGCATTTGAACAACCGTGCGGATCAGCCAACCGGAGAGGATGAACGGCGCGGTCAGCGTTGGCAGACCGATGGCGGCAAACACCGGGGTCAGCAACAGCGCTGATGCAATGCCGACCAGTGGCAGCCACGGATGCTGGCGCAGCGAGTTCAAGGCGAGGGCGGCGAGTACGGCGTTATAGCCACCGAGGCCGATCAATGCGCTGTAAACGTCATGATGCAGCAGGCTCCAGCCCATGCCCGCGACAGACGCCAACAACGCCCAGCAGAATGCGCGGCGATCAGCGATCAGCAAACCCACGGCAATCATCGCACCGGCCAGCGGATGACCGAGGAACATCACCTGGCCGAAGCCTTTCAGCGGTGCGGCGAGCATGTTCAGCGTGTTGATTTCGATTAGATGCGCTTTTGTCGAGGGGGTGGCGAAGCACAGGAGCAACCAGCCCAGCCCTACGAAGGGCGCCGTATAGGCAGGCAGGTAGTGGCTGACCCGGACGCGTTTGAGCCACTGTTGAGTGAACATCGCGCTCAGTCCACCCACAGCGATGATCAGCGGCGGCAACATCGCTGACCAGGGGAAATACAGGCTCAGCAGCAAGCCGAGCAAAATACCGTTGTAACTGAAGAGCCCGGCCTGTCGATCGGCCTTGGCGTAGCCGCGTCGTTGCGCGGTGAGCAGCCCCGCGACACCGCCCAGCAGTGCACCGCCGAGCAGGGCGGGCGCGGTGAAAAGAATGGCCAGCAGGCACAGCAGACCGCACAGCGGATGGCGCTGGAGAAAGATCTGGCTGAAGCCGTTGAGCAGGGCAGTCGCCCAGTCCGGGCAGTGGGTGTTGAAGTGGTTGGCAGGCATGATGAAGTCTGGGGGCAGAGGGAAAATCAAAAGGTCTTGCACAAAACCTGTGGCGAGGGGGCTTGCCCCCGTTGGGCTGCGGAGCGGCCCCAATTGGGCAAATGCGGTTTTTCTATTGGAACCGTCATGCCAGACGACTGCTGCGCAGTCGAGCGGGAGCAAGCTCCCTCGCCACAGGGTGATTTGTTAAATCAGGGTTTCGATACGCAACGAGTTAGTCGACCCCGGCTGCCCAAACGGCACACCCGCCGTGATCAACAAGGTATCCCCACGCTGCGCCATGCCTTGGGCCTGCGCAATCTCCAGCGCTGTCGAGCACACTTCATCCACTTGGCGCAGCCGATCATTGACCACCGAATGCACGCCCCACGCCACCGTCAAGCGGCGCGCCGTCTGCAGGTTCGGCGTCAGGTTGAGGATCGGCACCGTCGGCCGCTCCCGCGCCGCACGTAGGCTCGACGTCCCGGACTCGCTGTAATTCACCAGCACCGCCACCGGCAGCACATTGCTGATGCGGCGGATCGCGCAGCTGATTGCGTCAGAAACCGTCGCCTCGGCCTTTGGCCGGCTCACGTCCAGTTGCGCCTGATAATCCGGCCCGTTTTCCACCTGGCGAATGATCTTGCTCATCATCTGCACGGCTTCCAGCGGGTACTCACCGGAGGCGGTTTCCGCCGACAGCATCACCGCATCGGCCCCTTCAGCCACGGCGTTGGCCACGTCAGTGACTTCGGCGCGGGTCGGGGCCGGGGAGAAACGCATCGATTCGAGCATCTGCGTCGCCACCACCACCGGTTTGCCGAGTTCGCGGCAGAGGCTGATGATGTTTTTCTGAATCTGCGGCACGCTTTCCGCCGGCACTTCCACGCCCAGGTCACCGCGCGCGACCATGATCGCGTCGCTCAACTCGGCAATTTCCCGTAGCTGAGTCACTGCCGATGGCTTCTCGATCTTGGCCATCAAGAACGCTTTGTCACCGATCAGTTCGCGGGCTTCGCGGATGTCTTCCGGTCGCTGCACGAACGACAGCGCGACCCAGTCCACACCCAGCTCCAGACCGAAGCTCAAATCGCGGCGATCCTTGGCGGTCAGCGGGCTCAATTCCAGCACCGCTTGCGGCACGTTCACGCCTTTGCGATCCGAGAGTTCGCCGCCGTTGAGCACCGTGGTGTCGATGGCGTCGGCGTACTTGGTGACCACGCGCAGACGCAGCTTACCGTCATCCAGCAGCAGGTCCATGCCAGGCTCGAGTGCGGCGATGATTTCCGGGTGAGGCAAGTTGACCCGGCGCTCATCCCCCGGCGTCGGGTCAAGATCCAGACGCAGCGCCTGACCGCGATGCAATTGCACCTTGCCCTCGGCAAACTTGCCGACCCGCAGTTTCGGGCCTTGCAAGTCCATCAGGATGCCCAGCGGGTAATTGAGCTGGCGCTCGACTTCACGAATCCACTGATAGCGCTGGGCGTGGTCGGCGTGATCGCCGTGGCTGAAGTTCAGGCGAAAGATGTTGACCCCGGCCTGCACCAGCTCACGGATGTCATCGATCCCGTCGGTGGCAGGGCCGAGGGTGGCGAGGATTTTGACCTTTTTATCAGGCGTCATGTTTAGGGCTCTCGAGGATCAGGATGGCGCGGAAGTCGTTGACGTTGGTGCGGGTCGGTTCGGTGACGATCAGTGCGTCCAGCGCCTCGAAATAGCCGTAGCCATTGTTGTTGTCCAACTCGTCGCTGGCGCTCAGGCCGAGGGCGGCGGCGCGGTCGTAGCTGTCCGGGGTCATGATGGCGCCGGCGTTGTCTTGGGAGCCGTCGATGCCGTCGGTGTCACCGGCCAGGGCGTAGACACCGGGCAGGCCTTTGAGGCTGTCGGTCAGGCTCAGCAGGAATTCGGCGTTGCGCCCGCCACGGCCATTGCCGCGCACGGTGACGGTGGTTTCGCCGCCCGAGAGGATCACGCACGGCGCTGCCAATGGCTGACCGTGCAGCACGACCTGACGAGCGATGCCCGCATGCACCTTGGCCACTTCGCGGGATTCGCCTTCCAGATCGCCGAGGATCAGCGGGCTGAAACCGGCCTGACGTGCTTTCACGGCCGCCGCTTCAAGCGATTGCTGCGGACGGGCGATCAACTGGAAATGACTGCGCGCCAGGCTTGGATCGCCGGGTTTGACCGTCTCCGATTCCGGGCTTTGCAGCCAGGTGCGCACCGAGGCCGGGACGTCGATGCCGTAGCGTTTGAGGATTGCCAGCGCTTCGGCGGAAGTGCTCGGGTCGGCCACGGTAGGGCCGGAGGCGATGACCGTGGCGAGGTCGCCCGGCACATCGGAAATCGCATAGGTATAAACAGTGGCCGGCCAGCAGGCCTTGCCGAGGCGCCCGCCCTTGATCGCCGAGAGGTGCTTGCGCACGCAATTCATCTCGCCGATGGTCGCGCCGGATTTGAGCAGGGCTTTGTTGATCGATTGCTTGTCGGCGAGGGTGATGCCGGCCGCCGGCAAGGCCAGCAGCGCAGAACCGCCGCCCGAGAGCAGGAAGATCACGCGGTCGTCTTCGGTCAGGTTGCTGACCAGTTCAAACACACGCTTGGCGACGGCCTGACCGGCAGCGTCCGGCACCGGGTGAGCCGCTTCGACGACTTCGATTTTTTCGCACGGGGCGCCGTGGCCGTAACGGGTGACCACCAGACCGGAGACTTCACCCTGCCAGCAACGCTCCACCACTTGGGCCATGGCCGCGGCGGCTTTGCCGGCGCCAATGACGATCACCCGACCGCTGCGATCGGCGGGCAAATGGGCTTCGAGGACTTGCTGCGGATGGGCCGCGTCGATGGCTGTGGCAAACAGCTCGCGCAGGAATTGTTGCGGATTGACCGACATGGCGGGCTCCCGGATTTCTTGTTATTTGAAAGGGCAACACAGATCCCTGTGGGAGCTAGCCTGCTAGCGATTCAGGCGCCGAGGTCTATCAGACACACCGCGTTGGTTTCATCGCTAGCAGGCTAGCTCCCACAGGTTGGGGCAGGGTGGCTTACTTATCGCGAATCGAGAAATTCGCCATGTGTTCCAAGCCCTTGATCAGCGCCGAGTGGTCCCAGTTGCTGCCGCCGATGGCCGCGCAGGTGCTGAACACTTGCTGGGCGTTGGCGGTGTTCGGCAGGTTGATGTTCAGCTCCTTGGCGCCTTGCAGGGCCAGGTTCAAATCCTTTTGGTGCAGACTGATGCGGAAGCCCGGGTCGAAGGTGCCTTTGATCATGCGCTCGCCGTGCACTTCGAGGATCTTCGACGAAGCGAAACCGCCCATAAGCGCTTCACGGACCTTGGCTGGATCAGCACCGTTTTTCGCGGCGAACAGCAGCGCTTCGGCCACGGCCTGGATGTTCAGCGCCACGATGATCTGGTTCGCCACTTTTGCGGTCTGACCGTCGCCGTTACCACCGACCAGGGTGATGTTCTTGCCCATGGCCTGGAACAGCGGCAGCGCGCGTTCGAAGGCATCGGCATCACCGCCGACCATGATGCTCAGGGTCGCGGCCTTGGCGCCGACTTCACCACCGGACACTGGCGCGTCGAGGTATTGAGCGCCATTTTCGTTGACCTTGGCCGCGAAGGCTTTGGTGGCCGTCGGCGAAATCGAGCTCATGTCGATGACGATTTTGCCTTTGCCCACGCCGGCCGCAACGCCATCGGCGCGGAACAGCACGTCGTCGACCTGCGGGGTATCCGGCACCATGATGATGATGACTTCAGCTTCCTGGGCGACTTCTTTCGGGTTCGCCAGGGCAATGGCGCCACCGGCAATCAGGTCGGCCGGTGCGGCGTCGTGGTGCGCCGACAGGAACAGGCTATGACCGGCTTTCTGCAGGTTCAACGCCATTGGGTGGCCCATGATGCCGGTGCCGATAAATCCGATTTTAGCCATGAGAAATTCCTCTTGTTTTTATTGCTGCTTCAAGCAATGGGGGAGTACTGCTTTTGTAGGAGCCGGCTTGCTGGCGATCCGGGCGACGAGGTCTGTCATAGACACCGCGGTGAGGCGATCGCCAGCAAGCCGGCTCCTACAAGGATCTGTGTCAGATCGCGTTATGGGTTTTTAGCCAGCCCAGGCCCGCTTCAGTGGTGGTCAGCGGCTTGTATTCGCAGCCAACCCAACCCTGATAACCGATGCGGTCCAGGTGTTCGAACAGGAAGCGGTAGTTGATTTCACCGGTGCCCGGTTCGTTGCGCCCAGGGTTGTCGGCCAACTGGATGTGGTTGATCTCGCCCAGGTGCGCAGCCATGGTGCGGGCCAGGTCGCCCTCCATGATTTGCATGTGGTAGATGTCGTATTGCAGGAACAGGTTTGCGCTGCCGACCTGTTCGCGAATCGACAGGGCTTGCGCGGTGTTGTTCAGGTAGAAACCCGGGATGTCGCGGGTGTTGATCGCTTCCATCACCAGTTTTATGCCCGCCGCTTGCAGCTTGTCGGCGGCGTACTTGAGGTTGGCGACGAAGGTTTTTTCCACAGTGGCATCGTCGACGCCTTGTGGACGGATACCCGCCAGGCAGTTGACCTGGGTGTTGCCCAGCACTTTCGCGTAAGCGATCGCCAGATCGACACCGGCGCGGAACTCTTCAACCCGATCCGGCAGGCACGCTATACCGCGTTCGCCCTTGGCCCAGTCACCGGCCGGCAGGTTGAACAGCACCTGGGTCAGACCGTTGGCATCGAGCTTGGCCTTGATCTCGGCAGAGCTGAAGTCGTAGGGGAACAAGTATTCGACACCACTGAAGCCGGCCTTGGCGGCCGCTTCGAAACGGGCAAGAAAATCCTGCTCAGTGAACAGCATGGACAGGTTGGCTGCGAAACGCGGCATGGTGGTCTCCCGAAAGTATGTGCAGATCCCCTGTGGGAGCCAGCCTGCTGGCGATAGCGGTGGGACAGTCAACATCAATGTTGAATGTGCCAGCCTCATCGCGAGCAGGCTCGCTCCCACAGGGAGAGCGTTCAGCTGTTAGTCCAGCAACGAAATCGCAGTCGGCGCATCGTTGCCGACCAGCGCCAGGTCTTCGAATTCGTTGACGGCGTTGATCTCGGTGCCCATGGAAATGTTGGTCACGCGCTCCAGAATAATCTCGACGATCACCGGCACCTTGAACTCTTCGATCAGCTCTTGGGCCTTGCGCAGGGCAGGCTGGATCTGACCCGGTTCGAACACCCGCAGCGCCTTGCAACCGAGGCCTTCGGCCACCGCGACGTGGTCGACACCGTAACCGTTGAGTTCCGGAGCGTTCAGGTTATCGAAGGACAGCTGCACGCAGTAGTCCATGTCGAAACCGCGCTGGGCCTGACGAATCAGCCCCAGGTACGAATTGTTGACCACAACGTGGATGTACGGCAGCTTGAACTGCGCGCCCACCGCTAATTCCTCGATCATGAACTGGAAATCATAGTCGCCCGACAGCGCCACGACCTTGCGGGTCGGATCGGCCTTGACCACGCCCAGTGCTGCCGGAATGGTCCAGCCCAACGGGCCGGCCTGGCCGCAGTTGATCCAGTGACGCGGCTTGTAGACGTGCAGGAACTGCGCGCCGGCAATCTGCGACAGACCGATGGTGCTGACGTAGCAGGTGTCTTTGCCGAACACCTGGTTCATCTCTTCATAGACCCGTTGCGGCTTGACCGGCACGTTGTCGAAGTGAGTCTTGCGCTGCAGGCTGGCTTTGCGCTGCTGGCAGTCTTGCAGCCAGGCGCTGCGGTTTTTCAGCTTGCCGGCGGCTTGCCATTCGCGAGCGACTTCGATGAACACGGTCAGCGCGGCAGCAGCATCGGAGACGATGCCCAGGTCCGGGTTGAATACGCGGCCGATTTGCGTCGGCTCAATGTCAACGTGAATGAACTTGCGGCCTTCGGTGTACACATCGATCGAACCGGTGTGGCGGTTGGCCCAACGGTTACCGACGCCCAATACAACGTCGGACTTCAGCAGGGTCGCGTTGCCGTAGCGGTGCGATGTCTGCAAACCCACCATGCCGACCATCAGCGGGTGGTCGTCCGGAATCGTGCCCCAGCCCATCAAAGTCGGGATAACCGGAATACCGGTCAGCTCGGCGAATTCCACCAGCAATTCGCTGGCATCGGCATTGATGATGCCGCCACCGGCCACAAGCAATGGACGCTCGGCCTGATCGAGCATGGCCAGGGCCTTCTCGATTTGCACACGGTTAGCGGTTGGCTTGGCGAGCGGCAGTGGTTGGTAGGCATCGATGTCGAATTCGATTTCAGCCATCTGAACGTCGAACGGCAAGTCGATCAGCACCGGGCCTGGACGGCCGGAACGCATTTCATAGAAAGCTTTCTGGAACGCATACGGCACCTGGCCCGGCTCCATGACGGTGGTTGCCCACTTGGTCACTGGCTTGACGATGGTGGTGATGTCGACGGCCTGGAAGTCTTCCTTATGCATACGGGCGCGGGGGGCTTGCCCGGTGATGCACAGAATCGGGATCGAGTCGGCCGAGGCGCTGTAGAGCCCGGTGACCATGTCGGTGCCGGCAGGGCCAGAAGTGCCGATGCACACGCCGATGTTGCCGGCCTTGGTGCGCGTGTAGCCCTCGGCCATGTGCGAGGCGCCTTCAACGTGGCGCGCGAGGACGTGATCGATGCCACCGACCTTTTGCAAGGCGGAGTACAGCGGGTTGATCGCGGCGCCCGGGATGCCAAAAGCGGTATCAACCCCTTCACGGCGCATCACCAGAACGGCGGCTTCGATTGCTCTCATTTTGCTCATGGTTTTGTGCCTCTTACGTTTTGTAATTGTATACAAGTGGCTTTGCGCAGAGTGTATTCACGGCGGACGGCGCAGGTCAATCCATTTTCTCAAGCGACTGTTTCATTTGTCGGAAGCCCGTTCTGCTGTGGCTTTTCGTCGCATGTGGCGCTTTTCGAGAATTATTGTATACAAAAAAATAACTAATTGTGTTCTATTTGTTGCATTGGGCTGCGGCGCAAGCGCGCAGTCCATCCGCTTTCCCTATAACAAAATGAGGACGGCACCATGAGCGCTTTAACCTTGAAAGTTGCAGTCAACCTGATCAGTCAGGCCATCACCGCCGGGCGTGCTATCTCCGCGGCTCCACTGACCATCGCGGTGCTGGATGCCGGCGGGCACTTGATTACCTTGCAGCGTGAAGACGGCGCCAGCCTGTTGCGCCCGCAAGTCGCCATCGGCAAAGCCTGGGGCGCCATCGCCCTCGGCAAAGGCTCACGCCTGCTGGCGCTGGACGCCCAACAACGCCCGGCATTCTTCGCCGCGCTGAACAGCCTGGGGCAGGGCAGCGTCGTGCCGGCACCGGGCGGTGTGTTGATACGGGATCAGGACGGGAACGTGCTGGGGGCGGTGGGGATCAGCGGCGATCTTTCTGATGTTGATGAGCAGTGTGCGATCAGTGCGATCGAGGCGGTGGGGTTGAGGGCGGATGCTGGGGTGGTGGCTTGATAAATAAATCGATACTGCCGGTAGAGCGGTGGTGACGAAGAGGGGTGGCGTCGATAGACTGCCGCCCCTCTCGTTTTTTTATCAAGGAAGATATGCGTGAAGACGCTTCTTGGCATCACTTTGGCTGCGGCCATGACCTTCAGTACTCCCTTTCTGCGTGCCGAAACGCTGGACGCCGATGACATCGCCTTCCAGGCACTCAGCCCGGTGGTCACCGCGTTACTCAACAGCGAAGACGCTGACGAATTAATGGCCCGAGCCGAGAAGCTCGAGGACACCGATACCTTGCAGGCCATCGCTGTTTACCTGGCGGCCAGCCGTGAAGACCCAAAGCAATTGTTGGCGCCCTATCAGGTGGCGGCGCTTTTTGCCCGTCGCGGCGATGACAAACTGGCGGAGCGCTTTCTGAAGGAGGCCGATGATCGAGGGATGTGGTTCGGCCCGTTGTTGGCGGGTGACGAAGACTTCGCCGATCTGCGCCAAACGTCCACCTACAAAAGCGTGTTGGCCAATGCCCAGCAGCGCTATCAAAAAATCGCGCCAGGCAAGGTCGGTGCTATTTCGGTGCTCAATCCTCCCGCCAGTGTTCCCGTGCCTGCGGCTTGCCGGCCGGTGCTGGTCTGGCTGCATGGTTATGGCGTCAATGGTGAGGTCGATGAGGATTATCAGCCGCTCGCGGACACCGGGGCGATCGTCCTGGGCATCAACGGCACCGAAATGATCAACGCTGTCGACAGCTTCCGCTGGATCGGCCCAGGCTTTGAAGGCACGCATAAAGCGGTACAGAACGGCCTGAAAGAATTGGCGGCGCAGCAATGCATCGACCGCAAGCATGTTTACCTGATGGGATTCTCCCAAGGCTCGCAACATGCCGGTGCGCTGTTGGCGCAGCACCCGGACGATTACGCTGGCGCGCTGCTGCTGTCGCCCGGAGGTATGCAACCGACACCAACGACGAGCAAAGCTCATGGGAAAAAGGTGTTCGTGATCAATGGCAAACTGGAAGGGCCAGGCAATCAACAGATGAGTGCTGATTTTCGAAAGTTGTTCAGTGACGGAAACGAGGTTAAATCCACCACTCATGATGCTGGGCACACGTTCCCTGACGACTGGCGCACATCGTTGCCGCAAGCGTTGCGCTGGATGATGGGTAGCGAAGCTTAAGATCAACAGATCGTCAGCTCCTACCCAAGCGTTAGCTCGGTGCAGGTGTTGGCGATCTTTTCGTTAGGCCGTGGTCTGGCGGTCCGGTTCACACCCCTTCAGCACCAACCGGATAATCGTCTGCGCCGCCGCTTCATAGTCCTCTTCATCCAGCTTGGCCTTGCCAGTGATGGCCGTGATCTGCCAGTCAAAGTCGGCATAGGTCTGGGTCGCGGCCCAGATGCTGAACATCAGGTGGTTGGGGTCGATCGGGGCGATTTGCCCGCGGTCGATCCAGGTCTGGATGCAGTCGATGTTGTGCTTGGCCTGGCCGTTGAGTTGCTCGACCAGGTCGGCGCTCAGGTGCGGGGCGCCGTGCATGATCTCGCTAGCGAACACTTTCGAGGCAAAGGGCAGGTCGCGAGAGATTCGGATTTTCGAGCGAATGTAGCCGCTCAGCACTTCGCTGGGCACGCCGTCGGCGTTAAACGGCGTCGAGGCCTGCAGAATCGGCTCGATGATGCTTTCCAGGACCTCGCGGTAGAGGTTTTCCTTGGATTTGAAGTAGTAATAGACGTTGGGCTTGGGCAATCCCGCCTTGGCTGCGATGTCACTGGTTTTGGTCGCAGCGAAGCCCTTGTCCGCAAATTCTTCACTGGCGGCACGCAGGATCAGTTCTTTGTTGCGCTCGCGGATAGTGCTCATAAACCAGGGGGTTCCTTGCCTGTTCTGGCGGTTGCGCATGGTAGCACCGGGCTCGCGCGGCGCTCAAGAATGCCCCGTGTGGCGCTCGGTCGCGCTATGCTGCGCGGCATTCATTCAAGAAGGAAACCTGATTCATGGCAGGAAGCAGTTTGCTGGTGCTGATCGACGACATCGCCGCCGTTCTCGACGATGTGGCGTTGATGACCAAAATGGCCGCCAAGAAGACCGCCGGCGTGCTCGGCGACGATCTGGCGCTCAATGCCCAGCAGGTCAGCGGCGTACGCGCCGAGCGGGAAATCCCGGTCGTGTGGGCCGTGGCCAAGGGCTCGTTTCTCAACAAACTGATCCTGGTGCCGTCGGCGCTGGCGATCAGCGTGTTCATCCCGTGGCTGGTCACGCCGTTGTTGATGGTCGGCGGCGCCTACCTGTGTTTCGAAGGTTTCGAGAAACTCGCCCACAAATTCCTGCACAGCCAGGCTGAAGACCACGCCGAACATGCAGAGCTGGTCGAGGCCGTGGCCGATCCTGCGGTCGATCTGGTGGCGTTCGAGAAAGACAAGATCAAGGGCGCCATCCGCACCGACTTCATCCTGTCGGCGGAAATCATCGCCATCACCCTTGGCACCGTGGCGGATGCGTCGTTGACCCAGCAGGTCATCGTGCTGTCGGGCATCGCCATTGTCATGACCATCGGTGTTTATGGCCTGGTTGCGGGTATCGTCAAGCTCGATGACCTCGGCCTGTGGCTGACCCAGAAGCCTGGACAGATGGCTAAAAGCATCGGCGGCGGGATTCTGCGTGCGGCGCCGTACATGATGAAAAGCCTGTCGGTGATCGGCACGGCAGCGATGTTCCTGGTGGGCGGCGGAATTCTCACCCACGGCGTGCCGGTGGTTCATCACTGGGTTGAGAGCGTCAGCGCAGGGGCTGGCGGTGCCGGGTTTATCGTGCCGACGTTGCTGAATGCGGTGGCGGGGATTTTGGCGGGTGCCGTTGTGTTGGCCGGTGTGATGGTTGCTAGCAAAATCTGGAAAGCGGTGAAAGGTTAAAAACTCTAAGTGCCCACAGTTCTTTCAGACTTACCCTACAAGGCAATTTTTGGTGTTCTCGTAAACTGCGCTCCGCTATTTGGGCTGTGATGGCCTGAATAGATTTTCCGGTAGCGAAAGGGTTTAGGGATGAAGTGGTATTTGCAGGTGTTGAGGAAGTACGCCGTGTTTAAAGGGCGTGCCAGCAGGAAAGAGTATTGGATGTTTGCTCTTGTCGAATATTGCTTGATTTCATTCTGGTGGGCGTTTGGAGTATGGTCGGATTTGCTCCATGAACGAGTTTACTTGCTGCTCTTGCCTGTGTATTCGGTGTGCGTTATCTGCCCTAGGTTGGCGGTTACGTGGCGGCGCTATCATGACTTGAACAAAAGTGGGATTAACATTTTATGGTTATTTGCTCCATTGGTTGGTCCGATTTTGGTTCTTATATCTATGGTTACGCGAGGAACGAAGGGTGAAAATGACTACGGCGCAGCCCCCCAAGAATCGTAAATAATCTATGGGTAATTGAATAAAAAAGGCCATTCGATTCGCATCGAATGGCCTTTTTTGTTGCCGATGGAATTACTCGGCGATCTGCAACTTGCGTGACTCGGTATACACGTAACGCACTTTCTCGTATTCGAACGGCGAGTTCAGCTGGCCGTAGCGGAAGCTGTTCTGGTAGCGCTTGTCGACGCCGCGCAGGACCCAGACTTCAGGATGGTTGGAGCTGACTTCCGAGACGTTCAGGAAGTTGATCGCCGATTCGGCGCTGAAGTCCACCACCAGGCCGCCG
Organism: Pseudomonas sp. LBUM1663; assembly: GCF_059695905.1. NCBI lineage: Bacteria > Pseudomonadati > Pseudomonadota > Gammaproteobacteria > Pseudomonadales > Pseudomonadaceae > Pseudomonas > Pseudomonas sp. LBUM1663. The sequence goes on from NZ_CP166792.1 coordinate 1,850,837, forward strand.
GTGTCGCGGATGTTCGATGGGCCGAGGATCGGCAACACGAAGTAAGCGCCGCCCGGTACACCGTAGAAGCCCAGGGTCTGACCGAAGTCTTCGCTCTGGCGCGGCAGGCCCATGGCGGTGGCAGGGTCCCACAGACCGGCGATGCCGATGGTGGTATTGAGCAACAGGCGCGCAGTGGTTTCCATCGAACGCTTGCCTTTGAACTGCAACAGGCTGTTCATCAGGTTCGGCACATCGCCGAGGTTATTGAAGAAGTTGCTCACGCCGGTGCGCAGGAAGCTCGGCGTGATGTAGCGATAACCGTCGACCACCGGCAGGAACACCCATTGGTCGAAGCGGTAGTTGAAGTGATAAACCCGGCGGTTCCACTCTTCCAGCGGGTCGTAGACGGCCAGCGCGTTGAGCGTCGAACGCTCGAACTCGCGCTGATCCAGCCCCGGGTTGAACTTGAGTTTGCTCAGCGGTTCCTTGAAGCCGTCACTGTCGACCACGACAGGGGCGTTAGCTTTGCTGTTGTCTGCATTGGCGACGCCTGCACAGAGTAACGCAGCGATAAGCAGGAGGTATTTAGCCACGGAAGAACTCCAGCATAGCGTCGCTGTTGACGCGGTAATTAAGGTTGCCGCAATGGCCGCCCAGTGGATAAACGGTCAAACGATCGCCGAAGGTCTTGCGCAGGAAACCGAGGTCGCCCGGGCCGAGGATCACGTCGTCGGCGTTGTGCATGACGGCGATTTTCGGGCTGTCGTGCAGGTAATCCTTGAGCGCATACAGGCTGACCTGGTCGATCAGTTGCAGCAGGCTGCCGCCGTCGGTGCGGGCGCGCCACATCGGGATAACCTGCTCGGTGATGTAGCAGTCGAAGTCGCATTGCAGCGCACGCTTGAGGAACGGTGTGAGGCTGGTGCCTTCGGTGATCGGGTATTTCGGCGGGGTGATCAGGCCGCGGCGGTTGATCAGGTCCGAGGTGAAGGCAATGTCGGCCGCCGAAAAGCGGAACGAAGTGCCGATCAGCATGGCCATCTGTTCGTTGGTCAGGTGCTGCTTGGACTGCTGGAAGTCGTAGAGCAGGGCATCGTTGAGGTCGATGTAGCCTTTTTGCTGGAAGTAGCGGGTCAGCTTGTTCAGCACCAGTTCATAGAAGGTGGTGCTGTTGTTGATGCCCTTGACCTCGGTCTGGACCAGCTTGTCGAGGTTGGTGATCGAGGTGTAGAGGTTGACGGGCGGGTTGAGCAGCAAGACTTTCTTGAAGTTGAAGCTGCGACGGGTTTCGTCCAGATGCGCGACGAAGGCCGCGTCCAGCGCACCCAGGCTGTAACCGGTCAGGTAGTAGTCGGTGACGGCGACGTGCGGGTTTTGCGCCCGCACGGCCTGCATCACCCGGTACATGTCTTCGGCGTCTTCCTTGGTGATACCGGGTGTGGCAAAGCGTGAAGCCGCGCTCATGAAGTCGAAACTGGTGGGCGACGACAGTTGCACTACGTGATAACCGGCCTTGTAGTAGAGCTTTTTAAGGTACTCATTGAGGCTGCTGTCATAACGCGCGCCGGTGCCAGCGATCAGGAAGATCAGCGGCGCGGCCTTTTCTTGCGTGGCGATGCGGTAGGTCAGCTTCTTGACTGGCCAGAAGTTGTCCGGCAATTGGAATTCACGCTCCGGGCGCAGTGTCACGCTGCGTGTCTGCTGATCGATGTCGTCGTCCAGCGGCAACTCCGGACGCAGGTCCGGCGGAGTCGTGGCGATGGTCGCCTCGAACGGGTTGGTCAAGGGGTAGCCATAACTGGCGGCGTCGATATCGACCGCCAGTGCGGACGCACTCAAAATAAGGCCGCCAAACAGGGCGGCGAAGCGCAAGGAACGGAGCATGACTAGATCCCTTAGAGGAAGGTGCCGAATGAAGTTCGCAGGCTATGACCACGGGGTTTGCGCCAAAGTGCCATGCTGCGGCACCAATCAGGGCGAATTTCGGATCAATAGTAGCTGGACGATACACTTTGCAGCTATTTGGTGAACAATTATCTGTTGCGCGCGTTTGCTTGACGCTGTCGGGGGATTAAGCTGGCCGCCGTTTTCGTTTATTGGAGTGCTTCATGTCCCGCCGTCTGCCCGTGACTTTGTTACTCGTTTTGCTGCCGTTATGGCTCGCTGCCAGTTATGGCGCGCGTTATGGATTTATGGAGGATGCGCAGTGGGTCGGCATCTGCGTGGACGAGGCGAGCCGCTGGGAATGTCAGATTCGTTCGAGCCTGGGCTTGATGATTCATTTCAAGGTGTTGGGCTTCGCCGCACTGGCCGCCGCGATCATCGGTTTTGTGGTGCCGGGCCGGGCCGGGTGGTGGCTGGCGGTGTTGGCGCTGGTGTTCGGGTTTCCGGCGCTGGCGTTGTACAACACGACCTTGGCCGTTTTTGCGGTGGTGATTGCGGGGTTGCGGCTGGTTCGGGCGTCTCGTAGCGCCTGATAGTCCGTCTTCGCGGGCAAGCCACGCTCCCACAGGGTTCTACAGTGCATACAACTTTTGTGTACGACAAAGATCCTGTGGAAGCGGGCTTGCACGCGATGAGGCCAGTCGCGGCGCTGAAGATCAGGCCTTTCGAACCCGCAAACTGCGCCACAACGCCGCCACCATCAACACACTCACCAGCGCCCAACCCCAGGCCTGCTGGTTCTGCAAGCCTTCAACGAACAACTGCGGCGCAATGCCGGCGCCGATGATGAAGGTCAGCAGGGCGATTTCACGGCGTGGCACGCTCACCGGACGGCACAGGTAAACCAGCGCCGGCAGGATAAATGCGACGCTAGGAAAACTGCGATAGCGCGGATCGAACACCAACTCCAGCATCATCACCGCCGCCGCAAAACCTGCCGCAGCGACCAGCCAGCCCGCTCGACGCTCCAGCGCGTTGAACGCACGCTCACGCCAACCAGTACGAGCGCTCAGGGTCAGCGCGGCATGTGCCAGCACCAACAGATTCAAACCCGTCAGCAACGCCACCCACAACCATTCACTGGCAAAACGCGTCGTCACACGCGCCAGATCGCCCCAGGCGCCAATTGAGCAAGCCGCCAGTGCGCCGAGCAGCGGCAGCACCAGTGCAGCGCGGGTGGTGCGTACACGCCCGCCAATGATCAGCGTGCCAAGAAAGATCAAGCCGCCAACGGCCAGCCACTGCGACCAGTACGGCACGTTCGACACGGGACCGGCCAGCACACCCTTGTCCTGGCGATCGGCATCGAACAGCCCCCAGTAACCACCGACCGCACCTTCGCTGGCACGCTTCCAAGGCTGGTCGAAGGCTTCGATCAGGTTGTAATGCCAGCCTTGTTGCTCGGCCATGATGACAAAACCGCGAATGAACTTGGCTTCGTTAACCCGGCTCGGCAGGGCGGTTTCGCGCTGACGGCCTTCGCTCGGCCAGCCGGTTTCGCCAATCACCACGTCCTTGGGCGCGAATTTGTTGCCGAACACCTGACGCACTTCGGCCACATGCTGCAGCGCGGCATCGATGTTCGAGGGATCATCTTCCCAGTACGGCAGCAAATGGATAGTCAGGAAATCCACCGCCGGGGCGATTTCCGGGTGCTTGAGCCAAAACTCCCAGACATCGGCGTAAGTGACCGGCTGCTTGACCTGGCTTTTGACTTTATTGATCAGCTTCGCCAGTTGCGCACCGGTGACTTCCTTGCGCAGCAGGGTTTCGTTGCCGACGATCACCGAGGTCACCACGTCCGCGTTGGCGTTGGCCGAGGCGATCAGCAGGTCGACTTCTTTCTCGGTGTCCACCGGGTTGCTGTTGACCCAGGCGCCGATCATCAGTTTCAGCCCATGTTTGCGCGCCAGATCGGGTAACGCCTCGAGGCCGGTCATGGAATAGGTGCGGATGCACTCGAAGCTTTTGGCCAGCAGCGCGAGGTCGGCGTCCATGCGTTCGGGGCGCAACTTGAACGGCACGTCGAACGGCGACTGGTCCTTGTCGAACGGGGTGTACGAGGCGCATTGCAGCTTGTGCGTCGCGCTGGCCACGTCCGGCAGAATCACCGGTTTGCCGAGGCCGTACCAGAAGCCGCCAAGGGCAAACAGCCCCAGCAGGCAAGCGAAGAGATAAGCCAGAAAAGGAAAGCGGGATGTCGCGGGCATGGTCAGGCCGTCTGGGAGCAAAGCCGCGCATGTTACCTGCATTTGCCCCGCGCTTGGGCTCTTGCATGATTTTGACATGCAAAGTTCAGGCGGATTGGTCGGCGCATTCGAGGCGGTCGTGATTAATGGCGTTCTGATGTCGTTTCTCGATGCCTTGAGGTCGTTGACAGCACAGGTTCGGGTTGTCGTCAGGTTGATTATCGAGGCATCAGTGCTCCCATGGAAAATCACGCTGATGTTCGAACGAGTTTGCGGTGGGCGTGATGGGGGCGCTGTGCACCATAACAATACGTTGACGCGACTCGGCACCCGTCGAGCGCAGCACTTTCGGGGAAGTAACGATGAAGATGCGACGACTTTTAGGCGCAGGTGCCGCTCTGGTGCTTGCGATTGGCTCCACGATGGCCAATGCCGAGAGCAAAACCCTGAGCATCGGTTACGTTGACGGTTGGTCCGACAGTGTCGCGACCACGCATGTGGCCGCCGAAGTGATCAAGCAAAAGCTGGGTTATGACGTGAAACTGCAAGCCGTCGCCACCGGGATCATGTGGCAGGGCGTGGCCACCGGCAAACTCGACGCCATGTTGTCCGCCTGGCTGCCGGTGACTCACGGCGAATACTGGACCAAGAACAAGGATCAGGTCGTCGATTACGGTCCGAACTTCAAGGATGCAAAAATCGGCTTGATCGTGCCGGAGTACGTCAAGGCTAAAACCATTGATGACCTGAAAACTGACGACACCTTCAAAAAACGCATCGTCGGCATCGACGCCGGTTCGGGCGTGATGCTTAAAACCGAGCAGGCGATCAAGGATTATGATCTGACCGGGTATCAACTCAAGGCCAGTTCCGGCGCCGGCATGATTGCCGAGCTGACCCGTGCCGAGAAGAAAAACGAATCCATTGCCGTGACCGGTTGGGTGCCGCACTGGATGTTCGCCAAGTGGAAACTGCGCTTCCTGGACGACCCGAAAGGCGTTTATGGCGCGGCTGAAACCGTGAATAACATCGGCAGCAAAGAACTGGCGACCAAGGCACCGGAAGTTGCCAAGTTCCTGAAGAACTTCCAGTGGGCCTCGAAAGACGAAATCGGCGAAGTCATGTTGGCGATTCAAGACGGCGCCAAGCCTGAAGCCGCAGCGAAAGATTGGGTGGCCAAACACCCTGAGCGCGTTGCAGACTGGATCAAGTGATTTGAGCTGACGGCTCTAGTCAGCACCTCTCAAGGCCCCTTGGCATATTGCCAAGGGGCCTTTTGTTTTTTTGTAGGAGCCAGGCTTGCCGGCGAAAGCGATCGTGAGGACGCCTTCGCCGGCAAGCTTGGCTCCTACAAAAGTTGCGTCACACCAGAAAATGGCGATTCTGTCATGTCGTTCTAATACTAAGGTCGTCTGGAACCTGCCCCGCAGCCGCATAGAGTGGATAACGTTCCAACTTCATCTGTGCTGCGAGGATAAAAACAATGAACGACAGCATTTACCTCTCGATTCAAAACAGCCCGCGCTTCAAGGAGCTGGTTAGTAAGCGAGAAAGGTTCGCCTGGATTCTTTCGGCGATCATGCTTGGGCTTTACTCCGGATTCATCCTTTTGATTGCTTACGGGCCTCATATTCTGGGGGCGAAAATCAGCCCCGAGTCTTCGATTACCTGGGGGATACCGATTGGTGTCGGGCTGATTCTCTCGGCCTTTATCCTGACTGCAATCTATGTGCGACGCGCCAATGGCGAATTCGACGACCTGAACAATGCGATTCTCAAGGAGGCTCAGCAATGATCCGGCGTCTAATGGCTCTATTGAGCATCGCAGCCTTTGCACCTGGCGCCTGGGCGGCTGAAGCCCTGACTGGCGAAGTGCACAAACAACCCCTCAACGTTTCTGCGATCCTGATGTTCGTGGCGTTTGTCGGTTTGACCCTGTGCATCACTTACTGGGCTTCCAAGCGTAACAACTCGGCGGCCGACTACTATGCGGCTGGCGGCAAGATCACCGGTTTCCAGAACGGTCTGGCAATTGCCGGTGACTACATGTCGGCGGCGTCCTTTCTGGGTATTTCCGCTCTGGTGTTCACCTCTGGCTACGACGGCCTGATCTACTCGATCGGCTTCCTGGTGGGCTGGCCGATCATTCTGTTCCTGATCGCCGAGCGCCTGCGTAACCTGGGCAAGTACACCTTTGCCGACGTGGCGTCCTATCGCCTCGGGCAAACCCAGATCCGCACGCTGTCCGCTTGCGGTTCGCTGGTGGTGGTGGCGTTCTACCTGATCGCGCAAATGGTCGGTGCCGGCAAGCTGATCCAGCTGCTGTTCGGTCTCGACTACTACGTTGCGGTAATCCTGGTCGGTATCCTGATGTGCATGTACGTGCTGTTCGGCGGCATGCTGGCGACCACTTGGGTGCAGATCATCAAGGCTGTGTTGCTGCTGTCCGGTGCCTCGTTCATGGCGCTGATGGTAATGAAGCACGTCAACTTCGACTTCAACGTGCTGTTCTCCGAGGCGATCAAGGTTCACGCCAAAGGTGAAGCGATCATGAGCCCGGGCGGACTGGTGAAAGATCCGGTGTCCGCGTTCTCCCTTGGCCTGGCACTGATGTTCGGTACCGCGGGCCTGCCGCACATCCTGATGCGCTTCTTCACCGTGAGTGACGCGAAGGAAGCTCGCAAGAGCGTGCTGTATGCAACCGGCTTCATTGGTTACTTCTACATCCTGACCTTCATCATCGGCTTCGGCGCGATCTTGCTGGTGAGCACCAACCCTGCCTTTAAAGATGCGGCTGGCGCGCTGTTGGGCGGCAACAACATGGCGGCGGTGCACCTGGCCAACGCGGTGGGTGGCAGTGTGTTCCTGGGCTTCATCTCGGCGGTGGCGTTCGCGACCATCCTGGCAGTTGTAGCTGGTTTGACCCTGGCCGGTGCTACGGCGGTGTCTCACGACCTTTACGCCAGTGTGATCAAGAAGGGCAAGGCCAACGACAAGGATGAAATCCGCGTCTCGAAAATCACCACCGTTTGTCTGGGTGTGTTGGCGATCGGTCTGGGCATTCTGTTCGAAAGCCAGAACATTGCGTTCATGGTGGGCCTGGCGTTCTCCATCGCGGCGAGCTGCAACTTCCCGGTGCTGCTGCTTTCCATGTACTGGAAGAAGCTGACCACACGTGGTGCGATGATTGGCGGCTGGTTGGGGCTAATCAGTGCTGTTGGTTTGATGGTGCTTGGGCCAACCATTTGGGTGCAGATCCTGCATCACGAGAAGGCTATCTTCCCGTATGAGTACCCGGCGCTGTTCTCCATGGCCATTGCGTTTATCGGGATCTGGTTCTTCTCGATCACTGACAAGTCGACGGCTGGCGCTAACGAGCGGGCTCTGTTCTTCCCGCAGTTTGTTCGTTCGCAGACTGGGTTAGGGGCGAGTGGGGCGGTTGCTCACTAAGGCTTCGAGTTTGTCTGTGTAAGTTGCGTTAAGCGAAAAATGCCCCGGTCGAGAGATCGGGGCATTTTTTGTGGGTGATGGTTTTTACTGTAGGAGCGAGGCTTGCACGTGAAGGCGGCCTGATAGCTGACCAATCTCCCTCCCTGGATGTACACCATCCAACTGTGGGAGCTGGCTTGCCTGCGATGGCGGCCTAGTAGCGACCAATCTCTCTCAGGTGTACATATCCATTTCTGCGGTAACGGCCACTTAGGGTTTCGCTCTTACGGCGACTCACTTTTTTTTCAAACGCCAAAAAAAAGTAAGCAAAAAAAGGCTCGCCCCGAGCGTCCGGCCCCTCGCCTGGGCTCGGCGTTCCTTCGCTCCGGTATCCATCCGGGGACACTGCCCTCCGGTCTGCTTCGCGACGACCTACATGCAGCGTGTTCGACTGCGTCGAACGGCGCTGCGCGCCACTCCCCGGATGAACACCTCCACTCAGCCTCCCGAAGGGGCGGGCAGATCAAAAGCTGAAGGCGAGCTAACGCTCGGCCTGATGAGTGGTGAGAAGCAAAAGCCGTACGCCGATCCATTGTGGGAGCTGGCTTGTCGGGTCGCCGCATCGCTGCGAAGGCGGCTTGGTAGTCGACCTGTACTTGCGGATGTACGCCAGCTTCCCAAAGGCCCACTGAGTGCACACAAACAAAAACGGCCTCTATATAAATAGAGGCCGTTCCCGGTACAACTTTAAGACGTTATCGCAAGACAGGTCTTATTTGCGGTCTTCCAGCTTGGTAATGTCACGCGACTCGTAGCCGGTGTACAGCTGGCGTGGACGGCCAATCTTGTACGGGCTGGAGAGCATTTCTTTCCAGTGGGAGATCCAGCCGACGGTCCGCGCCAGGGCGAAGATCACGGTGAACATGCTGGTTGGAATGCCGATCGCCTTGAGGATGATCCCCGAGTAGAAGTCGACGTTCGGGTACAGCGAGCGTTCGATGAAGTACGGGTCGGTCAGCGCGATCTCTTCCAGGCGCATGGCCAGTTCGAGTTGCTTGTCGTGCTTGATGCCCAGTTCCTTCAACACTTCGTCGCAAGTCTGCTTCATGACGGTAGCGCGTGGGTCGCGGTTTTTGTAAACCCGGTGACCGAAGCCCATCAGCTTGAACGGATCGTTCTTGTCCTTGGCCTTGGCGATGTACTTGTCGATGTTCGACACATCGCCAATTTCATCGAGCATGGTCAGAACAGCTTCGTTCGCGCCGCCGTGGGCAGGGCCCCACAGTGCAGCGATGCCGGCGGCGATACAGGCGAACGGGTTGGCACCCGAAGAACCGGCCAGGCGTACAGTGGAAGTCGATGCGTTCTGCTCGTGGTCGGCATGGAGGATGAAGATCTTGTCCATGGCCTTGGCGAGCACCGGGCTGATCGGTTTGATCTCGCACGGGGTGTTGAACATCATGTGCAGGAAGTTTTCCGCGTAAGTCAGGTCGTTGCGCGGGTACATCATGGGTTGGCCCATGGAGTACTTGTAAACCATCGCTGCCAGGGTCGGCATCTTGGCAACCAGGCGGATCGCGGAAATTTCGCGATGCTGCGGGTTATTGATGTCGAGGGAGTCGTGGTAGAAGGCCGAGAGGGCGCCGACTACGCCGCACATGACGGCCATTGGGTGGGCGTCGCGACGGAAGCCGTTGAAGAAGGTCTTCAGCTGCTCGTGAACCATGGTGTGGTTCTTCACGGTGCTGACGAACTGGGCCTTCTGTTCTGCGGTCGGCAATTCGCCGTTGAGCAGCAGATAGCAGGTTTCCAGGTAGTCCGACTTTTCAGCCAGCTGTTCGATCGGGTAACCGCGGTGCAGCAGGATGCCGTTGTCGCCGTCGATATAGGTGATCTTCGACTCGCAGGAAGCTGTCGACATGAAACCAGGGTCAAAGGTGAAACGGCCCGTGGCCGTGAGGCCCCGAACATCGATTACATCGGGACCAACGGTGCCGGTTAAAATGGGCAGCTCGACGGGGGCTGCGCCCTCGATGATCAACTGCGCTTTTTTGTCAGCCATGTGGCCTCCTATTTATGCTTGAAATCATCAGACAGACCCCCCACGCAGGGCCCGCACCACTATAGTGAGATAAATTCGAATGTCAATTTGCCTAAAGTCTTGCTCCAGAAGGCTTTAACCGGACTTTTTCCTCGAAATTGACTGCCATTTACGCCTTTTATCCAACTTGTGCAATGAGCTATTAGGGGAAGGTGAACGCGTTGTCATTAGTAGCCTAACTGTCTATACTCGGCCTCCGACCGCCAGGGGCTTTTGGGCCTGCTTTACTGGGGGTCGCACTCCCTGGGTGGTGGGTACCTGACCAGTGCACTCCCCAACAACTTTGCCCTGATTGTTAGGGGCTCTTCAGTGTGAAAAAAAGCCGTGAATAGCCAACGACCTGTAAACCTAGACCTAAGGACCATCAAACTCCCAGTCACTGCTTACACGTCCATTCTTCACCGAATCTCCGGAATCATCCTCTTTGTCAGCCTGGCCATCATGCTTTATGCATTGGACAAGTCGCTCGACTCGGAAGAAGGCTTCGGCCAGGTGAAAGCGTGTCTGACCAGTCCGCTAGCCAAGCTAGTGATTTGGGGCATCCTGTCCGCCTTGCTGTATCACCTGGTTGCCGGTGTGCGCCATTTGATCATGGACATGGGCATCGGCGAGTCGCTTGAAGGCGGTAAACTGGGCTCGAAAATCGTTATCGCCGTTTCCGTGGTGGTAATCGTTCTGGCAGGAGTTTGGATATGGTAACTAACGTCACGAACCTGTCCCGTTCGGGCCTCTATGACTGGATGGCACAACGTGTGTCTGCGGTCGTTCTCGCGGCTTATTTCATTTTCCTGATCGGATACGTCGTCGCCAACCCTGGCATCGGCTATGCCCAATGGCATGAACTGTTCGCAAGCAACTGGATGCGTATTTTCAGTCTCCTGGCTCTCGTTGCCCTCGGCGCTCACGCCTGGGTCGGCATGTGGACCATCGCGACCGACTACCTGACGCCAATGGCGTTCGGCAAGTCCGCGACTGCAATACGTTTCCTCTTCCAGGCAGTATGCGGCGTCGCGATGTTCGCCTACTTCGTCTGGGGTGTGCAGATTCTTTGGGGTATCTGATTCATGTCTACTACAGTTAATACGCTTTCGTTCGACGCCATCATCATTGGCGGCGGCGGTGCCGGCATGCGCGCTGCGCTGCAGCTGGCACAAGGTGGTCACAAGACTGCCGTAGTTACCAAGGTTTTCCCGACTCGCTCGCACACTGTATCCGCCCAGGGTGGCATCACCTGCGCCATCGCCTCGGCAGATCCGAACGATGACTGGCGCTGGCACATGTACGATACCGTCAAGGGTTCCGACTACATCGGTGACCAGGACGCTATCGAATACATGTGTTCCGTAGGCCCGGAAGCCGTTTTCGAACTCGAGCACATGGGTTTGCCGTTCTCCCGTACCGAACAGGGCCGCATTTATCAGCGTCCGTTCGGCGGTCAGTCGAAAGACTTCGGTAAGGGTGGACAGGCTGCGCGTACATGCGCCGCTGCCGACCGTACCGGTCACGCACTGCTGCACACTTTGTACCAGGCCAACCTCAAGGCCGGCACCGTGTTCCTCAACGAATACTACGGTGTCGACCTGGTGAAGAACGAAGATGGTGCCTTTGTCGGCATGATCGTCATCTGCATCGAAACCGGCGAAACTTCCTACGTACGCGCTAACGCCACCGTATTGGCGACCGGCGGTGCAGGTCGTATCTACTCGTCCACCACCAATGCCCTGATCAACACCGGTGACGGCGTCGGCATGGCTCTGCGTGCTGGCGTGCCGGTACAAGACATTGAAATGTGGCAGTTCCACCCGACCGGCATCGCCGGCGCCGGTGTACTGGTGACTGAAGGTTGCCGCGGTGAAGGCGGTTACCTGATCAACAAGCACGGCGAGCGTTTCATGGAGCGATATGCTCCGAACGCCAAAGACCTTGCAGGTCGTGACGTTGTTGCCCGTTCGATGGTTAAGGAAATCATCGCCGGCAACGGTTGCGGTCCGGATGGCGACCACGTAATGCTGAAACTCGATCACCTCGGTGAAGAAGTTCTGCACAGCCGTCTGCCAGGCATCATGGAACTGTCCAAGACCTTCGCCCACGTCGATCCAGCCGTGTCGCCGATTCCGGTCGTTCCAACCTGCCACTATATGATGGGCGGCGTTGCCACCAACATTCATGGCCAGGCAATCACCCAGGACGCCGACGGCGTCGACCAGATCATTCCTGGTCTGTTCGCAGTGGGCGAAGTGGCGTGCGTATCGGTTCACGGTGCCAACCGTCTGGGCGGCAACTCGCTGCTCGACCTGGTGGTGTTCGGCCGTGCGGCCGGTCTGTTCCTGGAGCAGACCCTGAAAGAAGGCGTTGATTACGCCCGTCCTCGCCAGTCCGACATCGACGCAGCCCTGGCTCGTCTCGATGGCCTGAACTCGCGTACCGAAGGCGAAGACGTCGCCACTCTGCGTAAAGAACTGCAAAGCTGCATGCAGAACTACTTCGGTGTATTCCGTACCGGTGAATACATGCAGAAGGGTATTGCCCAGCTGGCTGATCTGCGTAGCCGTATCGCCAACGTCAAGATCAATGACAAGAGCCAGGCGTTCAACACCGCCCGTATCGAAGCCCTGGAACTGCAGAACCTGCTGGAAGTGGCCGAAGCTACCGCCATCGCCGCAGAGATCCGTAAAGAGTCCCGCGGTGCGCACGCCCGTGAAGACTTCGAAGAGCGCGATGACGTTAACTGGCTATGCCACACCCTGTATTTCCCGGGTGAGAAGCGCGTCGCCAAGCGTGCCGTGAACTTCTCGCCAAAAACAGTCCCGACCTTTGAACCAATGATTCGGACTTATTAAGGGTGGCCGCCATGTTGCAAGTCAGTGTTTATCGCTACAACCCTGATCAGGACGCCGCGCCGTTCATGCAGGAATTCCAGGTCAATACCAACGGTAAAGACTTGATGGTGCTGGACGTGCTGGCCCTGATCAAAGAGCAGGACGAGGGTTTCTCCTATCGTCGCTCTTGCCGTGAAGGTGTTTGCGGTTCCGACGGCATGAACATCAACGGCAAAAACGGTCTGGCGTGCGTCACGCCGCTGTCCGCTGTCGTAAAAGGTAACAAGCTGATCGTTCGTCCGCTGCCAGGTTTGCCGGTTATCCGTGACCTGGTCGTCGATATGAGCATCTTCTACAAGCAATACGAGAAGGTGAAGCCATTCCTGCAGAACGACACGCCGGCTCCGGCCATCGAACGTCTGCAGACCCCGGAAGAGCGGGAAAAGCTCGACGGTCTGTACGAGTGCATCCTGTGCGCTTGCTGCTCGACCTCTTGCCCGTCCTTCTGGTGGAACCCGGACAAGTTCCTGGGTCCAGCTGCTCTGCTGCAAGCGTACCGCTTCCTTGCAGACAGCCGCGACACCAAGACTGCCGAGCGTCTGGCTTCGCTGGATGACCCGTTCAGCGTATTCCGCTGCCGCGGGATCATGAACTGCGTCAACGTCTGTCCGAAAGGCCTGAACCCGACTAAGGCCATCGGTCACGTGCGTAACATGCTGCTGCAAAGCGGCGTGTGATACAGGCTGTAATCGCAGGACCGTTGTACCCGTAGATGCTACGGCGCAGGCTTCAACCGGCGCCGTAGTCTTAACCTGAGCAGCAGCTTATAAAGCTGCGGCTCTTATTTTGAAGAAATGAGACAAGCAGGGGCATCCGGGCTGGTACCCGGACTATCAGCGTGATCCTAAGTGGCTTGTTTTGGTCGCTGCATTCGGACTTCTGCAAGCGTGCTCGGTGTCGACGCCGGTGGTGTTCCCCTAACCGAGGGTGACCAAGCATGCAAGAAAGCGTGATGCAGCGCATGTGGAACAGCGCCTACCTATCCGGTAGTAACGCTGCCTATGTGGAAGAGCTCTACGAGCTCTACCTGCACGACCCTAACGCTGTGCCAGAAGAGTGGCGCACCTACTTTCAGAAGTTGCCTGCTGACGGCAACACTGCCACCGATGTTTCGCACTCCACAATTCGCGATCATTTCGTCTTGCTGGCAAAGAACCAGCGCCGCGCCCAACCGGTTTCCGCCGGCAGCGTGAGCAGTGAGCACGAGAAGAAGCAAGTTGAAGTGCTGCGATTGATCCAGGCCTACCGTATGCGTGGCCACCAGGCAGCCCAGCTTGATCCGCTGGGGCTGTGGCAGCGTCCTGCACCTGCAGACCTGTCGATCAATCATTACGGCTTGACCAATGCCGATCTTGATACGACCTTCCGTGCCGGCGACCTGTTCATCGGCAAAGAGGAGGCGAGCCTACGCGAAATTCACGAAGCGTTGCAGCAGACATATTGCCGCACCATCGGCGCTGAATTTACGCATATCACCGATTCCGAGCAGCGCCAGTGGTTCCAGCAGCGTCTGGAAAGCGTGCGTGGTCGTCCGACGTACTCCGCCGACATCAAGAGCCACCTGCTCGAGCGCGTCACCGCCGGTGAAGGCCTGGAAAAATACCTGGGGACCAAATACCCGGGTACCAAGCGTTTCGGCCTGGAAGGCGGCGAGAGCCTGATTCCGATGCTCGACGAGTTGATCCAGCGTTCCGGTTCCTACGGCACTAAGGAAATCGTTATCGGCATGGCCCACCGTGGCCGTCTGAACGTGCTGGTCAACACCTTCGGCAAGAACCCGCGCGAGCTGTTCGACGAGTTCGAAGGCAAGAAGAAGGTCGAGCTGGGTTCCGGTGACGTTAAGTATCACCAGGGCTTCTCGTCCAACGTCATGACCACCGGCGGTGAAGTTCACCTCGCGATGGCCTTCAACCCGTCCCACCTGGAAATCGTATCTCCAGTGGTCGAGGGTTCGGTTCGCGCCCGTCAGGATCGTCGTAACGACCCTACCGGCGAGAAGGTTTTGCCGATCTCCATCCACGGTGACGCGGCATTCGCCGGTCAGGGCGTGGTGATGGAAACCTTCCAGATGTCGCAGACCCGCGGTTTCAAGACCGGCGGCACCGTGCACATCGTGATCAACAACCAGGTTGGTTTCACCATCAGCAACCCGCTGGACTCGCGCTCCACCGAGTACGCGACCGACGTTGCGAAAATGATCCAGGCACCGATCCTCCATGTGAATGGCGATGATCCGGAAGCCGTGTTGTTCGTGACCCAGCTGGCCATCGACTACCGCATGCAGTTCAAGCGTGACGTGGTGATCGACCTGGTCTGCTACCGTCGTCGCGGCCACAATGAGGCCGACGAGCCAAGCGGCACCCAGCCGATCATGTATCAGCAGATCACTAAACAGCGCACCACCCGTGAGCTGTATGCCGATCGTCTGACCCAGGGCGGTGTACTCGACGCAGAGCGTGTTCAGGCGAAAGTCGACGAATACCGCAACGCGCTGGACAACGGTCTGCATGTTGTAAAAAGCCTGGTCAAAGAGCCGAACAAAGAGCTGTTCGTGGACTGGCGTCCGTATCTGGGCCACGCCTGGACTGCGCGTCACGACACGCGTTTCGACCTGAAAACCTTGCAGGAACTGTCCGCCAAGCTGCTGGAAATCCCGGAAGGCTTCGTGGTTCAGCGCCAGGTCTCGAAAATCTACGAAGACCGTCAGAAGATGCAAGCTGGCGGCCTGCCGATCAACTGGGGTTACGCCGAAACCATGGCGTATGCGACCCTGGCGTTCGAAGGTCACCCGATTCGCATGACGGGTCAGGACATCGGTCGCGGTACGTTCTCGCACCGTCACGCTGTCTTGCACAACCAGAAAGACGCGGGGACCTACGTCCCGCTGCAAAACCTGTACAAAGGCCAGCCACGTTTCGACCTGTACGATTCGTTCCTGTCCGAAGAAGCCGTGCTGGCGTTCGAATACGGTTACTCGACCACCACGCCTGAGGCACTGGTGATCTGGGAAGCCCAGTTCGGCGACTTCGCCAACGGTGCCCAGGTGGTTATCGACCAGTTCATCACCAGTGGCGAGCACAAGTGGGGCCGTCTCTGCGGTCTGACCATGTTGCTGCCGCACGGTTACGAAGGTCAGGGGCCGGAGCACTCGTCGGCACGTCTGGAGCGTTACCTGCAGCTGTGCGCCGAGCACAACATTCAGGTAGCGGTACCGACCACGCCGGCCCAGATCTACCACTTGCTGCGTCGTCAGGTGATTCGCCCGCTGCGCAAGCCATTGATCGTTCTGACTCCGAAGTCGCTGTTGCGTCACAAGCTCGCCATATCGACCCTGGAAGATCTGGCCGAAGGTTCGTTCCAGACCGTGATCCCGGAAATCGATGCCCAAGACCCGAAAAAGGTCGAGCGCATTGTTCTGTGTAGCGGCAAGGTCTACTACGACCTGCTGGAAAAACGCCGTGCCGAAGGTCGTGATGACATCGCCATCGTGCGTATCGAGCAGCTGTACCCATTCCCTGAGGACGACTTGAACGAAGTCCTGGCTCCGTACACCAACCTCAAACATATCGTTTGGTGTCAGGAAGAGCCGATGAACCAGGGTGCCTGGTACTGCAGCCAACACCACATGCGCCGCATCGTAGGCAATCACAACAAGGCGCTCGTTCTCGAGTACGCCGGCCGTGATGCTTCTGCTGCACCTGCTTGTGGTTATGCATCGATGCACGCTGAGCAGCAGGAAAAACTGCTGCAAGACGCCTTTACTGTTTAACGCCTTCGCGCACCTGAAACCGAATTTAAGGACCCACAGATAATGGCTATCGAAATCAAAGCCCCCACTTTCCCGGAATCGGTTGCCGATGGCACCGTTGCCACCTGGCACAAAAAACCGGGCGACGCTGTAAAGCGTGACGACCTGATCGTCGACATCGAAACCGACAAGGTTGTGCTGGAAGTGTTGGCTACCGCTGACGGCGTGCTGGGCGCTATCGTCAAGAACGAAGGCGACACCGTTCTGTCCGACGAAGTGCTGGGCTCCATCGAAGCGGGCGGCGCTGCTGCCGCGCCAGCTGCTGCCGCTGCTCCGGCTGCTGCACAAGCTGCTGCCCCAGTCGCTGAAGGCGAAGACGATCCTGTTGCTGCACCGGCTGCTCGCAAGCTGGCTGAAGAAAACGGTATCAACATCGCTTCCGTTGCCGGCACCGGCAAAGGCGGTCGTGTGACCAAGGAAGACGTGGTTGCAGCCGTTGCTGCCAAGAAAGCCGCTCCGGCTGCCGCGCCTGCCAAGGCTGCCGCTCCGGCTGCCGCTGCTCCTGTGTTCGCTGCTGGCGACCGCATCGAGAAGCGCGTTCCGATGACCCGCGTTCGCGCTACCGTGGCCAAGCGCCTGGTAGAAGCCCAGTCGAACATGGCGATGCTGACCACGTTCAACGAAGTCGACATGACTGAAGTCATGGCCCTGCGTTCGAAGTACAAGGACCTGTTCGAGAAGTCCCACAACGGCGTGCGCCTGGGCTTCATGTCGTTCTTCGTCAAGGCTGCCACCGAAGCGCTGAAACGCTTCCCGGCCGTCAACGCGTCGATCGATGGTGCCGACATCGTTTACCACGGTTATGCCGACGTCGGTGTGGCTGTTTCCAGCGACCGCGGCCTGGTTGTACCGGTTCTGCGTAACGCCGAACTGATGAGCCTGGCTGAAATCGAAGGCGGCATCGCCACCTTCGGCAAGAAGGCTCGCGACGGCAAACTGTCGATGGACGAAATGACCGGCGGTACGTTCACCATCACCAACGGTGGTACCTTCGGTTCGATGATGTCGACTCCGATCGTCAACCCGCCGCAAGCGGCCATCCTGGGCATGCACAACATTCTGCAGCGTCCTATGGCGATCAACGGTCAGGTCGTGATCCGTCCGATGATGTACCTGGCTCTGTCCTACGATCACCGTCTGATCGATGGCAAAGAAGCTGTGACCTTCCTGGTTACCATCAAGAACCTGCTGGAAGACCCGGCTCGTTTGCTGCTGGATATCTGATTTCGTTGCACGGGCCGCTCAGTGATGGGCGGCCCTCCTGTAATGACCAGCTTCGTCCCACGACAGTCCCCACAAGGGGTTGTCCGGTTTGATTCGAGAAGGAATGACACATGACTCAGAAATTCGACGTGGTAGTGATTGGCGCGGGCCCTGGCGGTTACGTGGCTGCCATTAAAGCAGCGCAACTGGGCCTCTCCACTGCCTGCATCGAGAAATACACCGACAAGGAAGGCAAACTGGCCCTCGGCGGTACTTGCCTGAACGTCGGTTGCATTCCATCCAAGGCGCTGCTGGACAGCTCCTGGAAATACAAGGAAGCCAAAGAAGGCTTCGCGATCCACGGTATCAATCACGCTGGCGTGACCATGGACGTGGCGGCAATGGTTGGCCGTAAAGCCAACATCGTCAAAGGCCTGACCTCTGGCGTAGCCACCCTGTTCAAGGCGAACGGCGTCACTTCCCTGCAAGGCCACGGCAAACTGCTGGCCGGCAAAAAAGTCGAACTGACCAAGCCAGACGGCACCGTCGAAATCATCGAAGCCGAGAACGTGATTCTGGCTTCGGGCTCGCGTCCGATCGACATTCCACCGGCTCCGGTTGACCAGAACGTGATCGTCGATTCGACCGGCGCACTGGAATTCCAATCCGTTCCCAAGCGTCTGGGCGTGATCGGCGCTGGCGTGATCGGTCTGGAACTGGGTTCGGTCTGGTCGCGTCTGGGTTCGGAAGTGGTTGTCCTGGAAGCGCTGGAGAAGTTCCTGCCAGCAGCTGACGACGCCGTTTCCAAAGAAGCCTTCAAGACCCTGACCAAACAAGGTCTGGACATCAAGCTGGGCGCTCGCGTCACCGGTTCGAAAGTGAACGGCAACGAAGTTGTCGTGAACTACACCGATGCCAACGGCGAACAGAACATCACCTTTGACAAGCTGATCGTTGCCGTTGGTCGCCGTCCAGTGACCACCGAACTGTTGGCTGCCGACAGCGGTGTGAACATCGACGAGCGTGGGTTTGTATTCGTTGACGACCAGTGCGCCACCAGCGTACCGGGCGTTTACGCGATCGGTGACGTGGTTCGCGGCATGATGCTGGCGCACAAGGCGTCCGAAGAAGGCATCATGGTGGTTGAGCGCATCAAGGGCCACAAAGCCCAAATCAACTATGACCTGATCCCGTCTGTTATTTATACTCACCCGGAAATCGCGTGGGTCGGCAAAACCGAGCAGGTCTTGAAGGCTGAAGGCGTTGAAGTTAACGTTGGCACCTTCCCGTTCGCAGCCAGTGGCCGTGCCATGGCAGCCAACGACACCGGCGGTTTCGTGAAAGTCATTGCTGATGCCAAGACTGACCGCGTATTGGGCGTCCACGTGATTGGCCCGAGCGCTGCAGAACTGGTTCAGCAGGGCGCGATCGGCATGGAATTCGGCACCAGCGCTGAAGACCTGGGCATGATGGTTTTCTCCCATCCGACCCTGTCCGAAGCCTTGCACGAAGCAGCTCTGGCTGTGAATGGCGGCGCCATCCACATTGCCAACCGCAAGAAGCGTTAAGACAAGACAATAAGAAACCACGGCGGAAGGCCCGTCGTGAGCCTTGCGTGCAAGACTCACCGCGGAATGTCCGCCGGACGCAGCCTTGCGTAGTCTCACCGGTTATCCGGAACACCTACGCAAGCAGCAGTCACAGGTGGTGCGGCACTTGAACAAGTGCAGCACCGAATGCGCAGTACCTAACGAAGACGGTAATAAGCATGAATCTTCACGAGTATCAGGGTAAGCAGCTGTTCGCTGAATACGGCCTGCCAGTATCCCAGGGTTTCGCCGTAGACACCCCGGAAGCAGCAGCAGAAGCGTGCGACAAAATCGGCGGGACCGAATGGGTTGTCAAAGCCCAGGTCCACGCTGGTGGTCGCGGTAAAGCGGGCGGCGTAAAGCTGGTTCGCAGCAAAGAAGACGCCAAGGCCTTCGCACAGCAGTGGCTGGGCAAGCGTCTGGTGACTTACCAGACTGACGCCAATGGCCAGCCAGTCACCAAGATCCTGGTTGAATCGTGCACTGATATCGCTAAAGAGCTGTACCTGGGCGCTGTCGTTGACCGTTCGAGCCGTCGCATCGTGTTCATGGCTTCCACCGAAGGTGGCGTGGACATCGAGAAAATCGCTCACGACACCCCTGAGAAAATCCTCAAGGCCACTATCGATCCACTGGTTGGCGCTCAGCCATTCCAGGGTCGCGAGCTGGCATTCCAGCTGGGTCTGGAAGGCAAGCAAGTTGCTCAGTTCGCCAAGATCTTCGTAGGTCTGGCCAAGCTGTTCAAGGATCACGACCTGGCTCTGCTGGAAGTGAACCCGCTGGTGATCAAGGCTGACGGCGATCTGCATTGCCTCGATGCCAAGATCAACATCGATGCCAACGCCATGTACCGTCAGCCTAAGCTGAAGACTTTCCACGATCCGTCGCAAGACGACCCGCGCGAAGCGCACGCTGCCAAGTTCGAACTGAACTACGTAGCGCTGGAAGGCAACATCGGTTGCATGGTCAACGGTGCTGGCCTGGCCATGGGTACCATGGACATCGTCAACCTGCATGGCGGCAAACCAGCCAACTTCCTCGACGTGGGCGGCGGTGCTACCAAAGAACGCGTTACCGAAGCGTTCAAGATCATCCTGTCCGACACTAACGTCGCTGCAGTATTGGTCAACATCTTCGGCGGCATCGTTCGTTGCGACATGATTGCCGAAGGCATCATCGGTGCAGTGAAAGAAGTCGGCGTGAAAATCCCGGTTGTTGTTCGCCTTGAAGGCAACAACGCTGAGCTGGGCGCTAAAGTACTGGCAGAAAGCGGTTTGAACATCATCGCTGCAACCAGCCTGACCGACGCTGCTCAACAAGTCGTTAAAGCTGCGGAGGGCAAATAATGAGCGTCCTGATCAATAAAGACACCAAAGTTATCTGCCAGGGTATTACCGGTTCGCAAGGTAGTTTCCACACCCAGCAAGCCATCGAATACGGCACCAAGATGGTTGGCGGAGTAACTCCAGGCAAAGGCGGCACCGAGCACCTGGGTCTGCCAGTGTTCAACACCGTGAAAGACGCTGTAGCTGCCACTGGCGCCACCGCCAGCGTGATCTACGTTCCGGCTCCTTTCTGCAAAGATTCGATCCTGGAAGCTGCTTTCGGCGGCATCAAGCTGATCGTCTGCATTACTGAAGGCATTCCTACCCTGGACATGCTGGACGCTAAAGTTAAGTGCGACGAGCTGGGTGTAGTCCTGATCGGTCCTAACTGCCCAGGCGTGATCACTCCAGGCGAATGCAAGATCGGCATCATGCCAGGTCACATTCACTTGCCAGGCAAGGTCGGTATCGTTTCCCGTTCCGGCACCCTGACCTACGAAGCTGTCAAGCAGACCACTGACGCCGGTTTCGGTCAGTCGACTTGCGTCGGCATCGGCGGTGACCCGATCCCGGGTTCGAACTTCATCGACATCCTGAAGCTGTTCCAGGAAGACCCGAAGACCGAAGCGATCGTCATGATCGGCGAGATCGGCGGTTCGGCTGAAGAAGAAGCGGCTGCCTACATCAAGGCACACGTGACCAAGCCGGTTGTTTCCTACATCGCTGGTGTGACTGCCCCTGCAGGCAAGCGCATGGGCCATGCTGGCGCAATCATCTCTGGCGGCAAAGGCACTGCAGACGAGAAGTTTGCTGCCCTGGAAGACGCAGGCGTTAAAACCGTGCGTTCGCTGGCAGACATCGGCAAGGCTTTGTCCGAGCTGACCGGTTGGGCGATCAAGTAAGCCTCGCGCTTAGCTGACGCTTCACCAAACAAAGGCCACCTTCGGGTGGCCTTTGTCGTTTCTGGTGTTTAGCTACTTGCAGCGCTTTTTGTGGCGAGGGAGCTTGCTCCCGCTGGGCTGCGAAGCGGCCCCAAAGCAGGCCATCGAAGTTTGTCTGGTACGCCGCATGCAATGGATTTACGACTGCTGCGCAGCCGAGCGGGGGCAAGCCCCCCCGCCACAGGGTTCTGTGCAGTAAATAAGATATGTAAACGCGACACGGAAATGTCGCGTATCGGATAGATCGCCCCTTAACAGTGCGTTTGTCGGGCAAATTCGTTAGGCTAGCCGCCATTTTTGCGTTTGCGTCCCACAAGGAAGCGTCGCGCTAAACGGGTCAGTCCTATACGGACCGACAGCATTTCCCTCACCCCTCAGGGAAATCCCTCTCTAAATTCCGATTCAGTAGTGTGGTATTTCCTTAATGAAAGTTTTGAAAGGTCAGGACATCCTGGCACTTGGTTTTATGACGTTTGCCCTGTTCGTCGGGGCCGGCAACATCATCTTCCCGCCTATCGTCGGTTTGCAGTCCGGGCCCAATGTCTGGATGGCGGCGCTAGGCTTCTTGATCACCGCAGTCGGTTTACCGGTGATCACCGTGGTTGCGTTGGCCAAGGTCGGTGGTGCGATGGATGCCTTGAGCAGCCCGATCGGCAAAATCGCCGGTGGCCTGCTGGCCGCCGCGTGCTACCTCGCGGTCGGCCCGCTGTTCGCCACGCCGCGCACCGCGACCGTATCGTTCGAAGTGGGTCTGGCGCCGCTGACCGGTGAAAGCCCGCTGGCGCTGTTCCTCTACAGCTCGGTGTACTTCCTGCTGGTGTTCTTCATTTCGCTCTATCCGGGCCGTTTGCTGGATACCGTAGGACGTTTCCTCGCCCCCCTGAAGATCATCGCCCTGGCCGCACTCGGCATCGCCGCATTCGCGCTGCCTGCCGGTGACATCGGCGTGGCGACGCCTGAGTATGTCGCGGCGCCGTTCTCCCAAGGGTTCATCAACGGTTACCTGACCATGGATACCCTGGGTGCACTGGTGTTCGGCATCGTCATCGTCAACGCGATCCGCTCCCGTGGCGTCGAGTCGCCGGCGTTGATCACCCGCTACGCGATCATTGCCGGGCTGATTGCCGGCGTGGGCCTGGCGCTGGTGTACGTCAGCCTGTTCCGTCTTGGTTCGGGCAGCCATGAAGTGGCGGCCGGTGCAGCCAACGGCGCGGCGGTGTTGCACGCCTATGTTCAACACACCTTCGGTTCGTTGGGCAGCGGTTTCCTGGCGGTGCTGATCTCTCTGGCCTGCCTGGTGACAGCAGTCGGCCTGACTTGCGCTTGCGCTGAATACTTCAGCCGTGTGCTGCCACTGTCCTACAAGACGCTGGTCATCATCCTGGCCGTGTTCTCCCTGTTTGTGTCCAACCTGGGCCTCACCAAGCTGATTGCGTTCTCGATCCCGGTGCTGACTGCGATCTACCCGCCGTGCATCGCCCTGGTAGCGCTGAGCTTCTGCAAAGACTTCTGGCATGAACAGGGCCGCATCGTCGGCCCGGTGATGTTGGTCTCGTTCATTTTCGGCATGATCGATGCGCTCAAGGGCGCAGGTCTGGCGGACTGGATGCCAACACAGCTGTCTCACTTGCCGCTGAGCGAGCAGGGCCTGGCCTGGCTGGTGCCGTCGGTGATGACCTTGGTGGTTGCGGTGGTGTGCGACCGTCTGCTGGGCAAGCGCGAAGAAGCGCTGGCTTAACCTGCTTCATGGCCCGCCACAAGCGGGCCAATCAAGCAGAAAACAGAAATGCCCCGTATCAATCGATACGGGGCATTTTTTATGCGCGAGATGCGGTGTCTTTTTTTGTCAGCTAACGTCGAAGCACTGCAATTCCCCTGTGGGAGAGAGCCTGCTCACGATAGCGGTGTGTCAGTTAGCGTTGATATCGACTGACTCACCGCTATCGCGAGCAGGCTCGCTCCCACAGGGTTTCGGTGTACCGATCTCACATCACAAGGACCTGCATGTCGTTCATCCACGCCAACATAATCCACATCCTCGCCGCCGTCTGGTTTGTCATCTGCTGGGGCGGCTACACCCGATACGCCTCGTGGAAAGGTCGCGACACCGCGTGCCTGGCCAGTGTGCTGCACTTGTACCGTGAAGACTGGATGCGCCGCATGCTGCTGCGCGATAACCGCATCGCCGACGCCAGCGTGGTCGGCAACCTGGAGCGCAACGCCTCATTCTTCGCCTCCAGCACGCTGATTATCCTGGCCGGCATTCTCACTGTACTCGGCGCGTCCGAGCGGGCCGTGTCGTTGCTGGCGGATATACCGATGGTGCAACAGGCGTCGCAGGGCATGTCCGAGATCAAATTGCTGTGCCTGGCGTTGGTGTTTGTCTACGCGTTCTTCACCTTCAGTTGGTGCATGCGCCAGTACAACTTCGCCGCCATTTTGATTGGCTCGGCGCCAATGATCGGCGAGCGCCACGTGTCCGAACAAGAGCGAAAAGCCTTTGCTGCCCGCGCGGCCCGGGTCATCTCCATGGCCGCCAACCAGTTCAACTTTGGCCTGCGTTCTTACTACTTTGGCATGACCATGCTGGCCTGGTTCGTCAGCCCATGGCTGTTCATGTTGATGAGTGCCGGCGTGGTGCTGGTGTTGTATCGCCGGGAGTTTCATTCCGACGTTCTCGATGTGATGGTCTATACCCCTACAGAGGCGCCATTGCCCGAAGCCAATAAAGAGGCCGCTTGATGAGTATTCCGTTCTGGTGCGTGTTTATCAGCGCCTTGTTGATCTACGTGGCCCGCATGCCCGTTGCCAAGGCCATGAAAGAGCAGGGCGGTTACAACAATCACCTGCCGCGTCAGCAACAGGCGCAACTCAAAGGCTTCGGCGCCCGTGCCGTGGCAGCGCATCAAAACTGTTTCGAGGCGTTCATATTATTTGCGGTGGGAGTGTTGATGGCGCACACCACGCAAACGGCGGGATGGCTGATTGATTCGCTGGCAATCATCTTTGTGATTACCCGAATCCTTTATTTACTGTGTTATTGGGCTGATCTTGCCTGGCAGCGCAGCCTGGTTTGGATCATCGGACTAGTGTGTTCGTTGTTGCTGATGATTAGTCCGACTTTTAGAACTATATTGCTCTAACGGGCCGAATGACAGGCAAAAGAAAACCCGCACTTGGCGGGTTTTCTTTATCACGCTAAAAACTATTTTAGTTTTTAGGTGCTTCTTTTGCGGCGGCTTCGTTCGATTCAGCCTGAGCTTTGGCAGCTTCGGCGTTTTCTTTCGCAGCGTCGTTCACTTTATCCTGAGCTTTGTTCATGTCTTGCTGAGCTTGCTCAGCATGTTGGTTAGCATCTTGAGCTTTGTCCTCGGATTTTTTATCGCAGGCAGCGAGACCGAGGGAAGCGGTCAACATCAAGGCAATAGCTAAAGTCTTACGCATGGGGTGTATCTCCTTATGGAAAATATCTACTGGCCTTTCGAGCACAGCCACTAGGGTTAAGTTCCTCAATTCGTTCAGATATATAAGATTATTCCCACGGGAACTTTTACGAATTCACTGAATACGATTTTCGACTACTAAGAAGAGTGTTTATCACATGGCCGAAAACCCCGTTTTTGAGCGCGCGACGCGATTCCTCTCGGCGCTCAGGCATTGTCAGGTACTGGGTTTGCGCGTTCACAGCGCCAGCACCGACGGACTGACGGTCATCCTGCCGTACAGCCCGCAAATCGTCGGCAACCCGCAGACCGGGGTGATCCATGGCGGGGCGCTGACGTCCCTGATGGACACCGCGTGCGGCATGTCGACCCTCTGCGTCCTGCCCGAATTCGAAGTCTGCCCGACCCTCGATTTGCGCATCGACTACATGCACGCCGCAGAGCCTCACAAGGATGTCTACGGTTTCGCCCAATGCTACCGGGTGACCACCGACGTGATCTTCGCCCGAGGCTTTGCCTACCAGGACGACCCCGAACAGCCCATCGCCCATGTCGTCGGCACCTTCATGCGCATGGGCAAAGCCGTCAAAGGCGCCAAGGGTTTTGGCGGTGCGATCGCCGGAGGTGTGAAATGACTGACACTTTCAAAGAACAACTTCAGCAGGCCCACGAGCAGGGAGACTACGCCTCGCTGCTGCACCTGCTGCCCTACGCCAAACTGATCGGCGTCGAGTGTTCCCGTGTCGGGGATGAGTTGCTGTTCCGCCTGCCGGCCAACAAGGACAACATTGGTAACCCTTTACTGCCGGCGATACATGGTGGAGTGATCGCCGGGTTCATGGAGCTGTCCGCAGCGCTGCACCTGCTGATTTTCACCGGTTCGCCCGGTGTGCCGAAGATCATCGACTTCTCCCTCGACTACCTGCGAGCCGGGCAATTTCGCGATACGTGGGCCAAATGTCAGGTTTGCCGCCAGGGCCGACGCGTGGCAAACGTGGCGATTACCGCCTGGCAGACCACCGAAGCCGAGCCGATTGCCACGGCCCGCGGCCATTTCAAAATTGAAGAGCCCTTGAAATCCTGAACTCAGCCCCAAACTCTGATGACAACCCGCCGCCGACCCTTTAGGTCGCGGCCACTGCCATCTGATTGGAGTTTGATGACCATGAGTGTGGAAACTCAAAAGGAAACCCTGGGCTTCCAGACCGAGGTGAAGCAACTGCTGCACCTCATGATCCATTCGCTGTATTCCAACAAGGAAATTTTCCTTCGCGAATTGATCTCGAACGCCTCTGACGCTGTCGACAAATTACGTTTCGAAGCCCTGTCCAAGCCTGAACTGCTGGAAGGTGGCGCCGAACTGAAAATCCGTGTGAGCTTCGACAAGGACGCCAAGACCGTCACCCTCGAAGACAACGGCATCGGCATGAGCCGTGAAGACGCGATTACCCACCTGGGTACCATCGCCAAATCCGGCACTGCCGACTTCATGAAGCATCTGTCTGGCGATCAGAAGAAAGACTCGCACCTGATCGGTCAGTTTGGTGTCGGTTTCTACTCGGCCTTCATCGTCGCCGACAAAGTTGACGTATTCAGCCGTCGTGCCGGTGCTGCTGCTTCCGAAGGCGTGCATTGGTCGTCCAAAGGCGAGGGTGACTTCGAAGTTGCCACCGTTGAGAAAGCCGAGCGCGGCACCCGTATCGTCCTGCACCTGAAATCCGGTGAAGATGAATTCGCCGATGGCTGGCGTCTGCGCAACATCATCAAGAAGTATTCCGACCACATCGCTTTGCCGATCGAGTTGCCGAAAGAAGTGGCAGCCGTTGAAGGCGAAGAGCAACCGGCCGTTGAATGGGAAACCGTCAACCGCGCCAGCGCCCTGTGGACCCGTCCTCGCACCGAGATCAAGGACGAGGAATACCAGGAGTTCTACAAACACATCGCTCATGACTTCGAAAATCCGCTGAGCTGGAGCCACAACAAGGTCGAAGGCAAGCTCGAATACAGCTCGCTGCTGTACGTGCCGCCCCGTGCTCCGTTCGATCTGTACCAGCGTGAAGCGCCGAAAGGCCTGAAGCTGTACGTACAGCGCGTATTCGTCATGGACCAGGCCGAGTCGTTCCTGCCGCTGTACCTGCGCTTCATCAAAGGTGTGGTCGATTCCAACGACTTGTCGCTGAACGTGTCGCGGGAAATCCTGCAGAAAGACCCGATTATCGATTCCATGAAGTCGGCGTTGACCAAGCGCGTTCTGGACATGCTGGAAAAACTGGCGAAAAACGAGCCTGAGCAATACAAAGGCTTCTGGAAGAACTTCGGTCAGGTCATGAAAGAAGGCCCGGCAGAAGACTTCGCCAACAAAGAGAAAATCGCTGGGCTGCTGCGTTTTGCATCGACCAACGGTGATGAAGGCGAGCAAGTGGTGGGTCTGGCCGATTACCTGGCTCGCGCCAAGGAAGGTCAGGACAAGATCTACTACCTGACCGGCGAAACCTACGCGCAAGTCAAAAACAGCCCGCACCTGGAAGTCTTCCGCAAGAAAGGCATCGAAGTGCTGCTGCTGACCGACCGCATTGACGAGTGGCTGATGAGCTACCTCATCGACTTCGACGGCAAGAGCTTTGCCGACGTGGCGCGCGGTGACCTGGACCTGGGCAACCTGGATTCGGAAGAAGACAAGAAAGCTGCGGAAGAAGTCGCCAAGTCCAAAGAGGGCCTGGTTGAGCGTCTGAAAACTGCTCTGGGCGATTCCGTCGCTGAAGTACGGGTTTCCCACCGTCTGACCGATTCTCCGGCGATTCTGGCCATCGGCGAGCAGGACCTGGGCATGCAGATGCGTCAGATCCTCGAGGCCAGCGGTCAGAAGGTTCCGGATTCGAAGCCGATCTTCGAATTCAACCCGGCTCACCCGCTGATCGAGAAACTCGACAACGAGCAGAGCGACGAGCGCTTCGGCGACCTGTCGCACATTCTCTTCGATCAGGCGGCCCTGGCGGCCGGCGACAGCTTGAAAGACCCGGCCGCGTATGTGCGCCGCCTCAACAAGCTGTTGGTTGAACTGTCGGTTTAACTGAAGTTGTACAAAAAACCCGCTTCGGCGGGTTTTTTCATTCTGGTGTCTTTTACTGGGAGTTAGTCATGAGCCAAATCACTGTTCGTTCCGTCGCTTATCAGATTGATGGCCAGGCGTATGAAGGCCGTCTGGCGTTCGATGCCGATCACAAAAGCCCGCGCCCCGGTCTGTTGATGGCGCCGAACTGGATGGGCGTCAGCGCCGGAGCCGAGGAAATCGCCAAGTCGGTGGCGGCCAAGGGTTATGTGGTCTTGATCGCGGACTTGTACGGTCAATCGGTCCGTCCGCAGAACGCCGATGAGGCGGGCGCGGCGATGATGCCGTTGAAGAATGGTCGCGCGTTGCTGCGCAAGCGCATGCAGGCGGCGTTCGAACAGTTGCAAGGGCAAGGCGAGGCGGCGGTTGATACCTCGAAACTGGCGACCTTCGGTTTCTGCTTCGGCGGTTGTTGCGCACTGGAACTGGCCCGCACGGGCGCGCCGGTAAAAGCGGCGGTTTCGTTCCATGGCACGCTGGATACGCCAAACGTCAACGATGCGAAAACCATCAAGGGCTCGGTGCTGGTGCTGCATGGCGCATCAGACCCGCTGGTGCCGAAAGAGCAATTGCCGGCGTTTGAAGAGGAAATGAATGCGGCGGGCGTGGATTGGCAACTGCTGAGCTACGGTGGCGCGGTGCATTCGTTTACTGATCCGCATGCGAACGTGCCGGGCAAGATGATGTATGACGCGAAGACGGCGGGGCGGGCGTTTACTTCGATGCACAATCTGTTGGATGAAGTGTTTAGCGGCTGATAGCTGTTTCAGCCTTGGCACCGTCGTTGGCAGGGCTGGCCTCATCGCGGGCAAGCCCGCTCCCACAGGGAATTGTCTCGTATGCAACTTTTGAATACGACTCGGCAAACTGTGGGAGCGGGCTTGCCCGCGATGGCGGAATGACTGACGCAGAAGAACTTAAGGCAGTTCAATCCGCTCAACTTCCCCCGGCACCGTCGGCCAATCCCCGGCCGCCCAGCGTCGTCGGGCTTCATCGATCGCCGCCGGATCGCTCGCCACAAAATTCCAGTTGATTCGCCGCGGCCCGTCCAGCGGTGCGCCGCCAAACAGCACGGCATGACAGTCGCTTTCGGCGAACAACGTCATTTCCTCTCCAGCAGGCAGAACCACCAGCGCATGCGGCTCCAGCAGTTCGCCATCAAGCTGTGCTTCGCCACTCAGCACATACAGCGCCCGCTCTTCATGCTCGATCGGAATCAGCAAGGTGGTCGCGGTTTGCAGGTTCAACTCCGCATACAACGTAGGAGAAAGCACCGGAACCGGTGATTCCAGGCAAAAGCCTGACCCGGCAATCATCCGGATCTTCACACCAAGGTTATCACTGACCGGCAACGTCGCCGCCGGGTGATGGCTGTAGTGGCCCGGCCCCTGTTCATGCTCTTTCGGAGAGGCTAGCCAAATCTGCAAGCCGTGCATCGTGAAACCGCTTTCCTTCAAGGCTTCAGGGGTACGTTCAACGTGAGCAATTGCGCTGCCCGCCGTCATCCAGCTGACATCGCCGGCCTCCACCACCTGATCGGAGCCGAGGCTATCCTTGTGCTGGATTTTTCCTTCGAACAAATAGGTAAGGGTGGACAAGCCAATGTGCGGATGCTGACGGATATTCATGCCTTTACCCGTTGGATAACGGGTTTCAAGCATGTGGTCGAAAAACACGAAAGGCCCGACGCTGCGGCATTTGGCCGACGGCAGCGGGCGCAAAATCGGCTGACCTTCTACATCTTCGGCGCGAGGGCGGATCACGAGTGGCGTGTTCATGGTGCATTCCAGGCTGAGCGGGCGACGCGTGGAGCATAACCCGCTTGTGCAGCCCTTGCCGCTATTGGCTGAAGGCACCTTCGGACAGATGGGTTTCGATGCTCACCTCGGTGCTGGTCATCAGCTTGTGGACCGGGCAGCGGTCGGCCACGCGGCGCAACTCGTCGCGCTGGGCGTCGGTGAGCACACCCTTGAGGGTCAGTTTGACGTGCAGGGCATATTTGCCTTTCTGCTCTTCGCTGTTGTCACGTTTGACTTCGACCGTGACGCCGGTCAGCGGGATGTCTTTCTTCTTTGCGTACATCTTCAATGTCAGGGCCTTGCAGGCACCCAGGGCAGCGTCGAAGTAGTCGTGTGGCTCAGGGGCCGTGCCTTCGCCGCCGGACGTGGTCGGTACATCGGCAAAGAGTTCATGGTCATCGATCTGTACGCTGTGGCGAAAACCTTCGGCGGAAACGGTATTGACGGTAACGGTCATGGGGAGCCTCCCAGGCTAAAAAGTCATTCGATCAAAATGGACCTCGAAGTTATAGAGCATTCCTGATGATGCGCGTTCCACTTTCTTACCGGCTGAACCGTCTCGAGTGTGCGGAGGTCTACGTTTCTCCTGCCCCCGGAGAATGCCCGTGCCCTTGTTTCGTTTGAGCCTTGCCTGTTTGTTGGCGCTATCCAGTGCTCACGCCACTGCACGTGAATACGCTTACAGCGACGCGCACCTGCATTACGTGGACTTTTTCCAGGAAACCGCCGGCATGCCAGCATTGCTCAAGGCCATGGACGACAATGCCATTGAGCATGTGATGATTTCCGGGATCCCGGTGGCGAAGAAATGGCACGAAGACGAACCGAAGCGCCCGCGCTATTACGCCGGTGATGATGCCGATGCCTATTGGTACAGCGCGACGGATGTGATCGTCGCGGCAGCGGTAAACAAAGTGTCACCCGAGCAGCGTCAGCGCTTTCACCCGTTCCTGTCGGGCTTCAACCCTAACGACAAAAACTCCGCAGCGCATATCCAGCGCATGCTCGATCTCAATCCGGGGCTGTGGCAGGGGATCGGCGAAGTGTTTACCCGCCATGACGACCTGACCGCGTTGACCTCCGGCGATACGCCACGGGCCAACAACGAGGCGATGACACGGATCTATCACCTCGCGGCCGAGAACGATTTGCCGGTGATGCTGCACTCCAACATCACCTCCAAGCGTGAGAAGAATCCGTTGTACCTGTCGGAAGTCGAGGAGCCACTGCGTAATCATCCACATACGCGATTCATTTGGGCTCACGCAGGTACCAGCGCCGAGGTCCATCGGCATCAGACCCAGCTGGATTTTCTGTTGCCGACCCTGACCCGCATGCTCGAGGCTTACCCCAATCTGTACATCGACCTGTCCTGGAGCATGCTGACGCCTTATCTGCTGGATGAGCAGGGCAAGCCTTCAGAAGCCTGGTTGAAGCTGGTGGAGCGCTTCCCGGATCGCTTCATGCTCGGCTCCGATGTGGTGGGACGTTTCAACAAGCTCGGTAAAGAAATACGCAGCTTCGATCCGTTTCTCGACGCCTTGCCTGAAGAGGTTGCGAGGAAAGTCGCACGGGACAATTTCCTGTCGATTCTGCCGCGTAACCATTAGGCGCTCGGGCGACCGATTGGCTGCGCACGGTTGCGAATGGTGCATTCCCTGCCTATGTTCCAAGCGAGGCATTACTGGCGACTGGCGCGCGATGACGCCGCAGGTTGCTGTCCATCCAGTGCGGATTCTCGCAGCGAGGTAACGACATGCCAAACGACTCCCGCCCTGCCGTGCTTGAACTGATCGGCAATACGCCACTGGTGCGCGTCAGCCGCTTCGATACCGGCCCGTGTACGCTGTTTCTCAAACTCGAATCACAGAACCCCGGCGGTTCGATCAAGGATCGCATCGGTCTGGCGATGATCGACGCCGCCGAACGCGATGGCCGTCTGCAACCCGGTGGCACCATCGTCGAAGCCACCGCCGGCAACACCGGCCTCGGCCTGGCCCTGGTCGGCCGTGCCAAAGGTTATCGAGTGGTGCTGGTGGTGCCGGACAAAATGTCCACCGAGAAGGTCTTGCACCTCAAGGCCATGGGCGCCGAGGTGCACATCACCCGCTCCGACGTCGGCAAGGGCCATCCCGATTACTATCAGGACGTGGCGGCGCGGCTGGCGCAGGAGATTCCCGATGCCTTCTTCGCCGACCAGTTCAACAACCCGGCCAACCCGCTGGCCCACGAGTGCAGCACCGCGCCGGAGATCTGGGCACAGACCCAGCACGATCTGGACGCCATCGTCGTCGGCGTCGGTTCGGCCGGCACGCTGACCGGACTGACGCGCTTCTTTCAACGTGTGCAACCGAACCTCGAAATGGTGCTCGCCGATCCGGTCGGTTCGGTGATGGCCGAGTACAGCCGCAGCGGCATCCTCGGCAAGGCGGGTTCATGGGCAGTGGAGGGCATCGGTGAGGATTTCATTCCGTCGATTGCCGACCTTTCCAGTGTGCGCCACGCCTATTCCATCAGCGACGAGGAAAGCTTCGATCATGCCCGCCAATTGCTGCGCGCCGAAGGCATTCTCGGCGGTTCCTCGACCGGCACTTTGCTGGCGGCGGCGCTGCGTTACTGTCGCGAGCAGACCGAGCCGAAACGGGTGGTCAGCTTCGTCTGCGACACCGGCACCCGCTACCTGTCGAAGGTCTACAACGACCAGTGGATGAACGATCAGGGCCTGCTGCAATACAAGCGCTACGGCGACCTGCGCGATCTGATCGCGCGGCGGTTCGAGGATGGCCGAGTGATCAGCGTCGGCCCTGACGACACGCTGCTCACCGCCTTCCAGCGCATGCGCCTGGCCGATGTCTCGCAGCTACCGGTGCTGGCGGACGGAAAGCGGCTGGTCGGCGTGATCGACGAGTCCGATATTCTGCTGGGCGTGCACGAAGACGCTTCGCACTTGCGCATGCCCGTGGCCAGCGCCATGACTGACAAGTTGCAAACCCTGCCGGCAGACGCCAGTCTGGCCGAACTGCAGGCGGAGCTCGATCGTGGGCTGGTGGCGATCATCGCCGACGCCTCGGGCTTCCATGGCCTGATTACGCGAGTCGACCTGCTCAATCACTTACGGAGATCGCTTACATGAGTCAGCACGATGAATCCGGCGCGCCTCGCGCCTTCGGTACCCGTGTGATCCATGCCGGACAGACACCGGATCCTTCCACCGGGGCGCTGATGCCGCCGATCTACGCCAACTCCACGTATTTGCAGCAGAGCCCCGGCGTACACAAGGGTTTCGACTATGGGCGCTCGCACAACCCGACGCGCTTTGCGCTGGAGCGTTGCGTGGCGGACCTCGAGGGCGGGACCCGGGCGTTCGCTTTCGCCTCCGGGCTGGCGGCGATTTCCACGGTGCTCGAATTGCTCGATGCCAACGCGCACATTGTCTCCGGCAACGACCTGTACGGCGGAACATTCCGGCTGTTCGACAAGGTGCGTCAGCGCAGTGCCGGGCATCGTTTCAGCTACGTCGACCTGACCGATCTGTCGGCCTTCGAAGCGGCGTTGCAGGACGACACGCGCATGGTCTGTGTCGAGACGCCGAGTAATCCTTTGCTACGCCTTTCTGATCTTGCCGCCATTGCACGCATCTGCCGCGAGCGCGGCATCCTCTGTGTCGCCGACAACACCTTCGCCAGCCCGTGGATTCAACGCCCGCTGGAGCTGGGTTTCGATATCGTGGTGCACTCGACGACCAAGTACCTGAACGGCCACTCCGACGTGATCGGCGGCATCGCGGTGGTCGGGCAGAACGCCGAACTGGCCGAGCGCCTGGGCTTTTTGCAGAACGCGGTGGGCGCCATCGCCGGGCCGTTTGACGCGTTCCTCACCCTTCGCGGCGTGAAGACCCTGGCGTTGCGCATGGAGCGCCATTGCAGTAACGCGCTGGAGCTTGCGCAATGGCTAGAGCGTCAGCCGCAGGTGGCACGCGTTTACTATCCGGGCTTGCCGTCGCACCCGCAGCACGAATTGGCACGACAGCAGATGCGTGGATTCGGCGGGATGATTTCCCTCGACCTGAACAGCGACCTGGCCGGCGCCAGACGCTTCCTCGAAAATGTTCAGATTTTTGCCCTGGCCGAGAGCCTGGGCGGGGTGGAAAGCCTGATTGAGCACCCGGCAATCATGACGCATGCCACCATCCCCGCAGACACCCGCGCGCAACTCGGGATCGGCGATGCGCTGGTGCGTTTGTCCGTGGGGGTCGAGGATGTTGAAGATCTGCGCGCCGACCTGGCTCAGGCACTGTCGCGGATTTGACGTTCAGCAGGCATAAAAAAATCCGGAATCCTTGTCGGATTCCGGATTTTTGTGTCGAGCTGGATCAGCTGCCTTTGACAGCCTTGCCGTTGACCTTACCGTCGAGGAGCATGATGTTGTACTCCTTGCCGTCGGTTTCGACCTGTTGCAGGCGAACCAGCAGGTAATCCCAATCCTTGGCGAACCACAGGACGGTGATGCGCTTGCTTTGTGTCGGGTCGCGCACGCGCTCGACCTTGATCGCATCGATCTGGCCGGCCTTGGTGTCGACTTTTTCCGAGCCCAGCACGCGGAAGTCATACGTATCGACTTCGCCATCATCGACGACCTGATAGCTCATGCTTTTTTTGCCAGCGGCTACGTCATGCTGCAGGGCCAGTTGATAGGTGGATTTGTCGACCATACCGCGATTGAGCGGGATCTTGACCGCATCACCGCGATCAGTGCCGGTGACCATCTTGTTGGTCCAGTCGAAGTCCAGGTCGGCTTTCTTGGCTTTACCCAGACCACCGCGTTCGAAGTGGTAGGACTGGGGCAGTAACGTGTCCTTGTCCAGGGTCAGGGTGCTTTCTTCAGTCAGGCTGGCGATCATCATCGAGGCCTTGAAACTGAGCTTCCAGACGCCGTTGGCACCCTGGGTCAGGCTGCGTTCAGCCGTGCCACTCATGGGCAGCTGCTTCCAGTCGGCGGTGTAGCTGGCGGAGAAAGGTTGAAGTTCTGAAGCCTGCGCAAAAGGCAGGGCAAACAGAGCGCAAGCGAAGAGCAGGGCGCGACGCATAAAATCTCCTAGTTTCGAATCAAGTGGCCGCTGGCCGCGAGTAACTTTCCATCCAGTAAAGCACCTTGTTCACCTAGCGATAAACGGCCTTCGGCAAACCAGCGTACAGCCATCGGGTAGATCAGGTGTTCCTGAGCATGGACCCGCTGCGCCAGACTCTGCGGCGAATCGTGCAACTCTACCGGTATTACTGCCTGTACGACCAGTGGTCCGCCATCAAGTTCCTCGGTGACGAAGTGCACGGAGCAGCCATGTTCCGTGTCGCCGGCTTCCAGCGCGCGCTGATGAGTGTGTAACCCTTTGTATTTGGGTAGCAGCGAGGGGTGGATGTTGAGCAGGCGACCCGCGTAGTGGCGCACGAAGTCAGCGCTGAGGATGCGCATGAAACCGGCCAGTACCACGAGTTTGGGGTTGAAGGCGTCGATCAGTTCGATCAGCGCGGCATCGAAGGCTTCGCGACCTTCGAAAGCCTTGTGATCCAGGGAGCGGGTGTCGATACCCGCATCCCTGGCGCGTTGCAGGCCGTAAGCGTCGGCGCGGTTGGAAATCACCGCGGCGATGCGGACCGGGCTGTCGCCGGTCCGCGTGCTGTCGATCAAGGCCTGCAAGTTACTGCCGGTGCCGGACAACAGCACCACCACATCACAGGTCTGGGACATCAATGAGCCTTGAGGTTCTTCAGTTCTACCCGGGCCGCGCCTTCGGCAGCGGTGGCGATCTGACCGATGACCCATGGCTGCTCGCCGGCTTCACGCAGGACGTTCAGCGCCGTCTCGACGTGCTCCTGGGCAACGCAGATGACCATGCCGACGCCGCAGTTCAGCACGCGGTGCATTTCGTTTTCGTCGACGTTGCCTTTCTCTTGCAGCCAGTCGAATACGGCAGGACGGGTCCAGCTCGCGACGTCAACCACGGCTTGGGCGCCTTTTGGCAGTACGCGCGGGATGTTGTCCAGCAGGCCGCCACCGGTAATGTGGGCCATGGCTTTGACCGCGCCGGTGTCCTTGATCAGCTTGAGCAGCGGCTTCACGTAGATGCGGGTCGGGGCCATCAGCAGGTCGGTCAGCGGTTTGCCGTCGAGCTGGATGTTTTCGATGTCGGCACCGGACACCTCGATGATCTTGCGGATCAGCGAGTAGCCGTTGGAGTGCGGGCCGGAAGACGGCAGGGCGAGCAGGGCATCGCCGGCAGCGACTTTCGAACCGTCGATGATTTCGGATTTTTCCACGACGCCGACGCAGAAGCCGGCCAGGTCGTAGTCTTCGCCTTCGTACATGCCAGGCATTTCAGCGGTTTCGCCGCCGACCAGGGAGCAGCCGGACAGTTCACAGCCAGCGCCGATGCCCGTCACGACCTGAGTCGCTGTTTCGACGTTCAGCTTGCCGGTGGCGTAGTAATCGAGGAAGAACAGCGGCTCGGCGCCGCAGACCACCAGGTCGTTCACGCACATGGCCACCAGGTCGATGCCGATGCTGTCGTGCTTGTTCAGGTTCAAGGCCAAGCGCAGCTTGGTGCCCACGCCGTCGGTGCCGGAAACCAGTACGGGCTGCTTGTAGCCGGCCGGGATTTCGCAGAGGGCGCCGAAACCGCCCAGGCCGCCCATGACTTCCGGGCGCGCAGTGCGCTTGGCGACGCTCTTGATGCGTTCGACCAATGCTTCACCGGCGTCGATGTCTACACCGGCGTCCTTGTAGCTCAGGGAGGGTTGCTTGCTCATGATCCAGGCCTTTAGGGGGGATTCAGGGGTAACGACCGAGTCCAGTGGGACCGCCGAAATAAACGAAGGCGAGCGCCTTGCACGAATTTCAGGGTGCCCGGCTGTTGCCGGTCTGCGAAGGCGCGCGATTTTATCAGGCTTGAAGGGCAGCGGCCATCCTCACGCCGACGGCAGGGGCATATCGGCTGAAAAAAAACCGTTAATGCCCGTGTTGGTCGCCGCCTCGATGGCTGTATAAGGTATCGCGATTAACCGTCTATCGTTATGACAGTGCGAAAACTAAGTCAGATCGTGGTGAGTGTTTTGCGCAGGGATGTGGTCACAGCCTTGCTCGATCATCTTCATGCGGTCTGTTCCAGCCGCTCTCGTCGTCAGGAATCTTCCATGCGTTTTTTTTCCAGATTTTTATTTGCAGGCTGTTTTTCACTGGTCAGCCTGGCGAGTCATGCCGAAACCGTCAAAGGCTTGTATCAAGTGCGCGAGCCTGTCAGCAGTCAATCGACTGAGGAGCGCGATCAGGCGACCCAGCGCGCGCTGGACACCCTGGTGCTGCGCCTGACTGGCGATCCCAAGGCTGTGCAAAGTTCGGGGTTGGCGGCGCTGCGCAAAGATCCGCAACAGATCATCAGTCAATACGGTTTCGACGCTGGCCCGCCGGAAGTACTGAAAGTCGATTTCGACCCGGCCAGCACCGAACAAGCCTTGCGCCGCGCCGGGTTGTCTTTGTGGGGGGCGAATCGGCCGTCGATCCTGAGTTGGTGGTTGAACGACTCCGCCGAGGGATCGAGCCTGGTGGGTGATGGTCAGGCCAGCGCCGCGCCGTTGCGTCGCGCGGCACAACACCGTGGTCTGCCGTTGCGTCTGCCATTGGCGGACCTGAGTGAGCAACTGGTGGCTACGGCGCCGAACCTTGAAGGCACGGATGCAGCGCCACTGCGCGGTGCATCGGACCGTTACAACGCTGACGCCTTGCTCGCGGTGCATGCCCGTGAAGAGGGCGGCCAGTGGCAGGCCAAGTGGAATTTGTGGCTGGGCGACAAGAAAGAGGCGGGCAGCGTACAAGGGGCGGATCAGGCCGCTGTGACCGATGCGGTGATGTTGGCTGTCAGTGAGCGTCTGGCGCCGCGGTTTGTCGTCAAACCGGGGGCGTCGGGCGAACAATTGCTGGAAGTGCAGGGCATGAACCTGGAGCGCTACGCCGCCCTTGGGCGCTTGCTGGAGCCTTTTGGTGCGCGCCTTCAAACGGTCGACGGCGAGCGCATTCTTTATCGGGTCAATGGCAGCGCCGAGCAGTTACGCTCGCAGCTGTCCCTGGCGAAGTTGCAGGAGGTTCCGGCCGGTGAGGCACCCGCTCCGGCAGCGCCTGTGCAGCCGGTGGCCGAAGGTTCGGCGCCGGTGGTTGCGCCAACACCGGCGCCGGTGCCGCAGCTGAGATTCCGTTGGTAAGGTTTTCTTTCTTTATATAGATGCATATGGAGTGGTACATGGCCGATACGCGGCGTTGGTTCTGGTTGGGTGGGGTGGTTCTGCTCTGCGTGTTTGTCTGGTTGTTGCATCCGATCCTGACGCCCTTTCTGGTCGCGTTGCTGCTGGCCTATCTGTTCGATCCGCTGGTGGATCGGCTGGAAAAGGCCGGCCTGTCACGCACCTGGGGCGTGGTGGCGGTGTTTGCGCTGTTCACCTTGATCTTCACCACATTGCTGTTGGTGCTGGTGCCGATGCTCGCCAAGCAGTTGTTTCGCTTGTATGAACTGGCGCCGCAGATGCTCGACTGGCTGCAGCACACCGCACTGCCATGGGCGCAATCTAAATTCGGACTGTCGGATAACTTCTGGAAGTTCGACAAGCTCAAGGCTGCGATCAGCGAACACATGGGTCAGACCACCGACATCGTCGGGGTGGTGCTGAGTCAGGCGACGGCTTCCGGGCTGGCGCTGATTGGCTGGTTGGCGAATCTGGTGCTGATCCCTGTTGTGAGTTTCTACCTGCTGAGGGACTGGGACCTGATGATGGCCAAGATCCGCAGCCTGCTGCCTCGTGATCGTGAAGAGCGTGTCATGACCCTGGCGGGTGAATGCCATGAGGTGCTGGGTGCGTTCGTGCGTGGTCAGTTGCTGGTGATGCTGGCGCTTGGCGTGATCTATGCCGCGGGCTTGATGCTGGTGGGGCTGGAACTGGGGCTATTGATCGGTCTGATCGCAGGCCTGGCGGCCATTGTGCCGTACATGGGGTTTGTCATCGGGATCGGCGCGGCGTTGATCGCCGGCCTGTTCCAGTTCGGTGGCGATTTGTATCCCATGATCGGCATCGTCGCGGTGTTCATGGTCGGGCAGGCACTGGAAGGCATGGTGCTGACGCCGCTGCTGGTGGGCGATCGTATCGGCCTGCACCCGGTGGCGGTGATCTTCGCCATTCTGGCGGGGGGCGAACTGTTCGGCTTTACCGGCGTGTTACTGGCGTTGCCGGTGGCGGCGGTGATCATGGTGCTGGTGCGCCATGTGCATGATTTGTATAAGGATTCTGATATCTACAGTGGTGTCGACGAACCGGAGCTATAAGAGTCGTTGAAGTCATGTGGCGGGCGGCCTGGTTTCATGCCAGGTCGGTCCGTATCCCCCGCGCTGCTGTCACATGCGCCGCCAAAGAAACTGGCATCAAACCAGGGCGTTAACGCAAACCTTTGATTTTGCTTGTGGTCTGTCGCATTGTGCGACCCGCCTCACGGGTATAAACTTCGCAAACTTTACACAGAGGCCACTAACGGTTCCTTTGGAACTGTTCAGTCAGCATGAAACCGATTCAGCTGCCCCTAGGTGTGCGTCTGCGTGATGACGCTACCTTTATCAACTACTACCCAGGCGCCAATGCCGCTGCACTCGGCTATGTCGAGCGGCTATGCGAAGCCGACGCCGGCTGGACCGAAAGCCTGATTTATCTCTGGGGCAAGGACGGGGTAGGGCGCACGCACTTGTTGCAGGCAGCCTGCCTGCGCTTCGAACAACTGGGGGAGCCGGCGGTGTATCTGCCGCTGGCCGAGCTGCTGGATCGCGGCATCTCGATCCTCGACAACCTCGAACAATACGAACTGGTCTGCCTTGATGATTTGCAGGCGGTGGCCGGTCGGGCGGATTGGGAAGAGGCGCTGTTCCATCTGTTCAACCGTCTGCGCGACAGCGGTCGGCGTCTGCTGATTGCTGCATCAACCTCGCCACGGGAATTGCCGGTGAAACTGGCTGACCTGAAATCGCGCCTGACCCTGGCACTGATCTTCCAGATGCGTCCGCTTTCCGACGAAGACAAATTGCGCGCCTTGCAACTGCGCGCCTCCCGTCGCGGCCTGCACCTGACCGATGAAGTCGGGCATTTTATCTTGACTCGCGGTACCCGCAGTATGAGCGCGCTTTTCGAGCTGCTTGAACGTCTCGATCAGGCCTCCCTTCAAGCCCAGCGCAAGCTGACGATCCCCTTCCTCAAAGAAACTCTAGGCTGGTAAAACCTAAGCCTGGCGGGGGTTTTGACATGTTTCAGGCGCCAGAAAATCCGCTTTCCTACAGGGTTGCAGGCTGCGCGAGTGTCTAAATGGGGCTTAAGCGCTTAGATGTAATCGCGAAACCGGGAAGTCACATAAAGTTCGATTGAATTTGCAAATGAGGATGATAGCGGGCATAGTCTCGGCTTCTTTACAACTATCAGCCACGGTCGTGCCCATGCTAAAGCGCTTCGCACCCCTCGTGCCTCTCGCACTCGTCACCCTGTTGTTCGGTTGCGCTGCCCACTCCCCAGTGACTCAGCAAGAGCAACAACAGCAGGTCAAGAATTCAGTTACAGCGCAGTCTTCTTCCGTTCTTTTCCAGGAAGAGCTGGCCACCGATAAGGAACTGGCAGACTTCGCCGATGGCAAGTCGTACCAGCTTCCGGTTCTGGCCGACAGCATCCTCGAACGTGGCATGTCCCTGATCGGTACCCGTTACCGTTTCGGCGGTACCTCCGAGGCTGGCTTCGATTGCAGCGGTTTCATCGGTTATCTGTTTCGTGAAGAAGCCGGCATGAACCTGCCGCGCTCCACTCGCGAAATGATCAACGTAGACGCTCCGCTGGTCGCTCGCAGCGCGCTGAAGCCGGGTGATCTGCTGTTCTTCGCCACCAATGGTCGTCGCGGTCGTGTCAGTCACGCCGGGATTTACCTGGGTGACAATCAGTTCATCCACTCCAGCAGCCGCAAAAGCGGGGGTGTCCGGGTCGATAGCCTGGGCGACAGCTACTGGAGCAAGACCTTCATCGAAGCCAAGCGCGCTCTCGCGATGGCCCCGACCCCGACCCCGACCGTGGTCACTGCACGCAAATAAGGCTTAACCTGTCGCCACGTTGGTGGCGACAACTGCCTCTTCGCAACGAAGTAGGCGGACAGTTTGTAAGGCGAACTTAAAGTCTTACTTGAAGTTTGGCGTATAGCCGCTAGAATCCAGATCTATTATTGATGGCAAACCGCCTGCGTCCTGCGCAGGCGGTTTTCTTTTCTGTCTTCCCGGCAGAAAAAGCCGCAGCCAGATCAGGATGTTCTGCTTATGACAATGTCGGCCCGCCTCGCACTCATGTTCTTCGCAGCCCTGCTCAGCGCCTGTGCCAGTCGCACACCGCCGCCCGCGCCGGTGGTTCGCGCGCCCATTGTTTTCGGCAACCCGCAACCCTTTTCCCCAGAGGCTGAAGAC
Organism: Pseudomonas sp. LBUM1663; assembly: GCF_059695905.1. Classification (NCBI taxonomy): domain Bacteria; kingdom Pseudomonadati; phylum Pseudomonadota; class Gammaproteobacteria; order Pseudomonadales; family Pseudomonadaceae; genus Pseudomonas; species Pseudomonas sp. LBUM1663. Next base: position 1,892,090 of record NZ_CP166792.1, read on the forward strand.
GTGCTGTTCCGCGCGCTGGGCCTGGTGGGCACGCCGTATCGTTGGGGTGGCAACACGCCGGATTCGGGCTTCGATTGCAGCGGCCTCATCGGTTACGTCTACCGTGACGTCACCGGCATTTCCCTGCCGCGTACCACCCGCGAGATGATCAGCATGCAGGCGGCGAGCGTCGGCAAGGAAGGCTTGCAGACCGGTGACTTGATCTTCTTCGCCACCAATGGCGGCTCCCAGGTCAGCCATGCCGGTATCTACGTCGGCGAAGGCCGCTTCGTTCATGCGCCGGCCACTGGCGGCACGGTGAAGCTGGACAGCCTGTCCAAGGCTTACTGGCAGAAGGCTTATCTGAGCGCCAAGCGCGTTCTGCAGCCTGAACACTTGGCGCGCAACCCGTAGCGTCCTGTCCGAAGAGGTTGTCATGACCGCTCGCACCCTCAATCTCGATGATTCCCTGTACCAATACCTGCTCGACGTTTCCCTGAGGGAAACGCCGCTGCTCAAGCGCTTGCGCGACGAAACCCAGGCGCTGCCCATGGCGCGCTGGCAGGTGGCGCCGGAGCAGGGGCAGTTCCTCGCGTTACTGGTCAAACTCATTGGCGCCAAACGCTTGCTGGAAGTCGGCACGTTTACTGGTTACAGCGCTTTGTGCATGGCCGCTGCGTTGCCGGAGGGCGGTTCGCTGATCTGCTGTGATATCCCCGGCGACTACAACGCTATCGCACGCCGTTATTGGCAGGAAGCGGGGCTGGCCGAGCGAATTGACCTGCGTCTGGCACCTGCACTCGAGACGCTCGCCCTGTTGAATCAGCCGGAGGCGTTCGACCTGATCTTCATTGATGCCGACAAGTCCAACTATCCGCACTATCTGGAGCATGCCCTGAGTCTGCTGCGCGTCGGCGGGCTGGCGGTGTTCGATAACACGCTGTGGAGCGGGAGGGTGCTTGAGGAAAACGCTGAGAGCGCAGACACCCGAGCCATCCAGGCGCTCAATCACGCCTTGAAGGATGACGCGCGTGTGGATCTGTCGTTGTTGCCGTTGGGTGATGGGCTCACGCTCTGTCGCAAGCGCTGATCCTTGTAGGAGCGAGGCTTGCCCGCAAAGGCTGTAGGTCAGGCAACATCAATGTTGGATGTGCCGACGCCTTCGCGGGCAAGCCTCGCTCCTACAGGGCTGCTATTTAGTGGCCGACACCCGCCACACCTTGTTCCCCACATCATCGGCCACCAGCAAATCGCCCTGCTGATCAATCACCACGCCCACGGGCCGGCCCATGGCTTTCTCATCCTCGTTGAGGAACCCTGTCAGTACATCAACCGGCTGCCCGGTTGGCTTGCCTCCCGCGAACGGGACGAAAATCACTTTATAACCACTGTGCGGCTTGCGGTTCCATGAGCCGTGCTGGCCGATGAAGGCGCCTTCCTTGAATTGCGCGGGAAGTGTGTTGCCCTCGGCAAACGACAGGCCCAGCGATGCGGTATGCGGGCCGACCGCGTAGTCCGGTGCAATGGCCTTGGCCACCAGATCAGGGTTTTGCGGCTCGACGCGAATATCGACATGCTGGCCGTAGTAGCTGAAGGGCCAGCCGTAGAACCCGCCGTCCTTCACCGACGTGATGTAGTCCGGCACCAGGTCGCTGCCAATTTCGTCTCGCTCATTGACCGCCGTCCACAGGGCGCCGGTCTGAGGTTCCCAGGCCAAGCCGTTTGGATTACGAATCCCCGAAGCGAAGATCCGGTGATTGCCGGTGGCGCGATCCACTTCCCAGATCGCCGCGCGACCTTCTTCCTGATCCAGGCCGTTTTCGCCGACATTGCTGTTGGAGCCGACAGTGACGTACAGCTTGCTGCCGTCCTTGCTGGCGATAACGTTTTTGGTCCAGTGGTGATTCAACGTACCGCCCGGTAAATCGACTACCTTTATCGGCTGCGACTTGATCGCGGTGTCGCCATTTTCATAGTGAAAGCGCAGCAAGCGGTCGGTGTCGGCAACGTACAGGTCATTGCCGACCAGGGTCATGCCGAACGGCGAATTGAGGTTTTCCAGGAACACCGTGCGGGTTTCGGCGATGCCGTCGTGGTCCTTGTCCCGCAGCAACGTGATGCGATTCGGGCTGGGAACGGCGGCGCCGGCACGGCCCATGACTTTCTTCATGACCCAGCCTTTAACGCCTTTGCCGTCATCGGGTTTCGGTGGCGCGTTGGTTTCGGCTACCAGCACATCGCCGTTGGGCAGCACGTAGAGCCAGCGCGGGTGATCGAGCCCTTCGGCAAATGCCGCCACTTGAGTGCCCGCCGCAGCGGTGGGTTTCGCGCCATCCGGCCAGCCGATCGCCGGGGCGATGTTCACCGTCGGGATCAGGGTCTTGTTCGGTTCGGGCAGCTTGGGTGACGGGCCGGTGCCGTCGGAGACTTGCAGGCTGGAGGTTTCACCACAAGCGGCGAGCCCTCCGGCGAGCGCGATGACGAGAACGAGCTGGGGCTTGTGCATGCTGGACTTCCCTATGAGTGCATTGTCTTAATCATAGAGAAGCTTAAGCACGCGATGGTTCAACCAGTCAGCCGCGGGCTTCCTTGAGCAGCACGGCGATGCCGGGGTGATAGTTGCCCGCTTCGTTGCGCAACTTGCGGTAGGCGTATGGGAAATACCAGGCCACGGCGCAGCTGTGTTCCTTTTGCAGGTCGTCGACCATGTCCTGGAGTTCTTCCGGTGTCGCGCTCTGCTGTGCCTTTTGAGGCGCAACGAACAGGCAGCCGAGTCTCAGGTCGCTGGCGTAGCTGATGCGCTTGGCGTTGCTGGTGATGTCCTGCAGCGCTTGAGTCAGGTTCAGGCTATTGACCCGCGGCCAGCGTTGAGTAGTCTGAAGGTAGGCGCGTTGTTCGGGGGTGGCGATATACAGATCGGCGCGGCCGTTGCGTTCCCCTTCTTCGTTCTGTTTGCGCGTCGGTGTTTGTTGCAGTGTGACCATTTCCGCCATCCAGGCTGCTGCAGAGAGCAGGCCGAGGTTGGCTTTTTCGTCGTGCCAGTAAGGCGTGTCGTTATCGCCGCGCACCGTGTTGTAGCGGTCGATACAGTCAAACCAGCGTTCCAGCACCGGTCGCAGGAATTCCAGCTTCGGATTGCTGATAATCATGCCTTGCATGTTGCTCACCCTTGTAATTGTGTTGTTGGGTTTGTGGCGCTTTGATATCACTGCTGACAGTGTGGTGCAAGATTGGTGTCAGGTAATTGATCGGCGGCAGTATATCGCTCGCGCGCGCTTTGTCTTCAATTGACGCTCCACCCCCAACCCTCTAACCTTCGCGGCTTGTTTCAGGTGCTCTGTGGCGGTGGCCGACAGAGTGAAACAGGGAAGCCGGTGAGTGACTATCACCAAGCGACGAAACGTCACGATCCCGGCGCTGCCCCCGCAACGGTAAATGAGTAAAGACTGCGTCTTGAGCCACTGTGTCGACTGACATGGGAAGGCGCGCAGTCCGGCGCGAGCCGCTCATGAGCCCGGAGACCGGCCTGATTCATCCAACGGCATCACGGTGGGCGATGCCAGGCTTCTTGCCGTCTATTCTTGTGCCTGCCCGCCGTTATCCAGCCTCAACGGAGAGCTCCCCCATGACTGATTCCCCTGATCGTGACGAACGCCACCTGGCGCGCATGCAGCGCAAAAAAGCCGTCATCGACGAACGCATCGCCAACTCGCCGAATGAGTGCGGCCTGCTGCTGGTGCTGACTGGCAATGGCAAAGGTAAGAGCAGCTCGGCCTTTGGCATGCTCGCCCGGTCCATGGGCCACGGCATGCAATGCGGCGTGGTGCAGTTCATCAAGGGCCGTAACAGCACTGGCGAAGAGCTGTTCTTCCGGCGCTTTCCGGAGCAGGTGCGTTTTCATGTGATGGGCGAGGGCTTCACCTGGGAAACCCAGGACCGTCAGCGTGACATCGCCGCTGCCGAGGCCGCGTGGACGGTGTCCCAGGAGCTGTTGCGTGACCCGTCGATCGGTCTGGTGGTGCTGGATGAGTTGAACATCGCCCTCAAGCACGGCTACCTCGACCTCGATCAGGTACTCAGTGATTTGCAGGCGCGTCCGCCGATGCAACACGTGGTGGTCACCGGTCGCGGCGCCAAGCCGGAGATGATCGAGCTGGCCGACACGGTCACCGAAATGGGCGTGATCAAGCACGCGTTCCAGGCGGGGATCAAAGCGCAAAAAGGCGTCGAGTTGTGAGCTGCGCTTTATGAATAGCCATCGTCAATGCCCAGCGGTATTGATTGCCGCGCCGGCCTCCGGTCAGGGCAAGACCACCGTCACCGCCGCGCTGGCTCGTTTGCACCGCAATCAGGGGCGCAAAGTGCGCGTGTTCAAATGCGGCCCGGACTTTCTCGACCCGATGATTCTCGAGCGCGCCAGCGGTGCGCCGGTGTATCAATTGGACATGTGGATGGTCGGCGAGCAGGAAAGTCGTCGTCTGTTGTGGGAAGCGGCCGGGGAAGCCGACCTGATCCTCATCGAAGGCGTCATGGGCTTGTTCGACGGCACGCCGTCCAGCGCTGACCTGGCGCGGCACTTCGGTGTGCCGGTGCTCGGCGTGATCGATGGCACGGCGATGGCGCAGACCTTCGGTGCGCTGGCGTTGGGGCTGGCGAAGTATCAGCCGGACTTGCCGTTTGCCGGTGTATTGGCCAACCGCGTGGGCACGCTGCGTCATGCGCAATTGCTCGAAGGCAGCCTGACTGAAGGCTTGCGCTGGTACGGCGCCTTGTCGCGGGAAACCGGGATCGAATTGCCGAGTCGGCATCTCGGTCTGGTCCAGGCCAGCGAGTTGAACGATCTCGACCTGCGCCTCGATGCAGCGGCCGAATCACTGGCCAGCAGTTGCGATGTGGCGCTGCCGCCGCCCGTGGAATTTGCGGCGCCTGAAATAATCGTCGCCGAGCCTTTGCTGGCCGGTGTGCGGATCGCCGTAGCCCGTGATGAAGCGTTCGCCTTCACCTACGGCGCGAGCCTGGATTTGCTGCGGGCCATGGGCGCCGAATTGCTGTTCTTCTCGCCGATCCGCGATGCTGATTTGCCGGAAGCTGACAGCCTTTATCTGCCGGGCGGTTATCCGGAACTGCACCATGTGGCGCTGTCGCAGAACACCTCGATGCTCGACGCGATCCGCGCCCATCATGCTACCGGCAAACCGTTGCTGGCCGAGTGTGGCGGGATGTTGTATCTGCTCGATTCGTTGACCGATGTCGAAGGCACTCGCGCCGAACTGGTGGGCTTGCTCAAAGGTGATGCGGTGATGCAAAAGCGTCTGGCCGCGTTGGCGTTGCAAGCGGTTGAGTTGCCGGAAGGGTCGTTGCGTGGCCACACCTATCACCATTCGTTGACCAGCACCGAACTTGATCCGATTGCCCGTGGACTCAGTCCAAATGGCGGGCGTGGGGCGGAGGCGGTTTATCGTGCGGGGCGGATGACGGCCTCGTATGTGCACTTTTATTTTCCGTCCAATCCCACCGCAGTCGCTGCACTTTTTGCGCCTGACCGTGAGGGCGCCTTCGCGAGCAGGCCATGACCGACAACGCATTCTCCGAAGCCGAACGCGAAGCGGTCTACCGGGCCATCGCCGAACGTCGCGACATGCGCCACTTCAGCGGCGGCACGGTCGAGCCGTCGTTGTTACGACGCCTGCTCGAAGCCGCCCATCAGGCCCCCAGCGTCGGCCTGATGCAGCCCTGGCGGTTCATCCGCATCAGCGACCGGGTCCTGCGCGGCAAGATCCAGCAGTTGGTGGAAGAAGAACGCATCCGCACCGCCGAAGCCCTCGGCGAGCGCACCGACGAATTCATGAAGCTCAAGGTCGAAGGCATCAATGACTGCGCCGAGGTGTTGGTCGCCGCGCTGATGGACGATCGTGAGCGCCACATCTTCGGTCGTCGCACCTTGCCGGAAATGGACATGGCCTCGTTGTCCTGCGCGATCCAGAACCTCTGGCTGGCCTCCCGCGCCGAAGGTCTGGGCATGGGCTGGGTGTCGCTGTTCGAGCCGCAAGCGCTGGCGGACCTGTTGGGTTTGCCGCCCGGGGCGAAGCCGTTGGCGGTTCTTTGCCTCGGCCCGGTCAAGGAATTCTATCCGGCGCCGATGCTGGTACTCGAAGGGTGGGCGCAGGCGCGTCCGCTCAGTGAGTTGCTGTATGAAAATTATTGGGGAGTGAGTCAATGAGTGTGGCGTTATTGAGTGTCGCCGCGGTTGCGCTGGACGCGCTGCTGGGTGAACCCAAACGCTGGCATCCGCTGGTGGCGTTCGGCCGTTTTGCAGACCGCATCGAGCAACGTTTCAACGGTGAGGGACGTGGCTGGCGCAGCCATGGCGTCACCGCGTGGGTGATCGCGGTCGTGCCGCTGACCTTGCTCGCCACGGCGTTTTCCTGGGCGCCCTATGTTGGCTGGATTGTCGAGATTCTCGCACTCTATTGCGCCCTCGGCATGCGTAGCCTCGGTGAGCACGTCGAGCCGGTGGCCAAGGCTTTGCGCAGCGATGATCTGGACGAAGCCCGCAAGCGCGTGGGTTATTTGGTCAGCCGTCAGACCGCCGAACTGGATAAAACCGAAGTGGCCCGCGCCGCCACCGAATCAGTCCTGGAGAACGGCAGCGACGCGGTATTCGCCGCACTGTTCTGGTTTGCCGTGGCCGGCGCGCCCGGCGTGGTGCTCTATCGCTTGAGCAACACCCTTGATGCCATGTGGGGGTATCGCAACGAACGCTTCGAACGTTTCGGTTGGGCGGCGGCGAAGATCGACGACGTCCTCAACTACATTCCTGCGCGTCTGGTGGCGTTGACCTACGCGCTGCTGGGCAAAACCCGACTGGCGTTGAAATGCTGGCGCACCCAGGGCCCGACCTGGGACAGCCCCAACGCCGGGCCCGTCATGGCGGCCGGCGCCGGTGCGCTCGGCGTCGAGTTGGGCGGGGCGGCGATCTATCACGGTGAACTGCATCAGCGTCCGCAACTGGGCGAAGGCGTGCCGGCGGATGCCGATTCCATCGACCGTGGCTGGCAATTGGTTCAGCGCGGGGTATGGTTATGGCTGCTGATTCTCTGCGTGGGAGCTGAATTCTATGCTTGAGCACGGTGGTCGCTTGCGCAAGGCAGCGCTCGAATACGGCATTGCTGAAGCTGACTGGCTGGACCTGTCCAGCGGCCTCGCGCCGTGGCCATTCCCGATCCCGGACATTCCGTCGCGCGCCTGGGCGCGCTTGCCGGAAACCGATGACGGTCTGGAGCAGGCCGCTTGCGATTTTTACGGCACCGGACAGGTGCTGCCGGTGGCCGGTTCGCAAATGGCCATCCAGTTGCTGCCGCGTTTGCGTCGGGCCGGTAAGGTCGGCGTGCTGTCGCCGTGTTACGCCGAACACGCGCACGCATGGCGCAGCAATGGTTACATCGTGCGTGAGGTGCTGGAGCAGGAAGTCGACTTCTATATCGACAGCCTCGACGTGCTGGTGGTGGTCAACCCGAACAACCCGACGGGCCTGAGCTTGAGCCCGAGTCGCTTGCTCGACTGGCATGCCCGACTGGCCTCACGCGGTGGCTGGTTGGTGGTGGACGAAGCGTTCATGGACAACACGCCGACGTCAAGCCTGGCGCCGTTTGCCCATCAGGTCGGCCTGATCGTGCTGCGTTCCTTCGGCAAGTTTTTTGGCCTGGCGGGTGTGCGATTGGGCTTTGTGCTGGCTGAGCGCAAGCTGCTCAAACTGCTCGCCGAGCAGGTGGGCCCGTGGGCGGTCAGTGGGCCGACACGCGTGTTGGGTCAAGCCTGTTTGCTGGACACAGAAGGCCACGCAAGGCAGCGCGTGCGCAGCGAAGAGGCCAGCAAACGCCTGGCGCTTTTGCTTGGGCAGTATGGTTTGCAGCCGCAGGGTGGTTGCGCCTTGTTTCAATGGCTGATGACCGAGCATGCCGAAGCGCTTCACGAATTCATGGCTCGGCGCGGCATCTTGCTGCGGTTGTTCAGCCACAACAGCAGCGTGCGTTTCGGCTTGCCGGCGGATGAAGCCGATTGGCGGCGTCTTGAGCAAGCGCTTCAAGCCTTCGTAAAGGACAACCAATGACAACGTTGATGGTGCAGGGCACCACTTCCGACGCCGGTAAAAGCACGCTGGTGACGGCGTTGTGCCGCTGGGTCACGCGTCAGGGTGTGCGCGTCGTGCCGTTCAAACCGCAGAACATGGCCCTTAACAGTGCCGTGACCGCCGACGGTGGCGAGATCGGCCGCGCCCAGGCGGTGCAGGCCCAGGCGGCCAACCTAGAACCGCACACCGACATGAATCCGGTGCTGCTCAAACCCAACAGCGACACCGGCGCCCAAGTCATCATTCATGGTCGCGCGGTCACGACCATGAACGCGGTCGCCTATCACGACTACAAAGCCATCGCCATGCAAGCGGTGCTGGCCTCCCATGAACGATTGAGCGCGGCGTATCCGGTGGTCATGGTTGAAGGCGCAGGCTCGCCGGCCGAGATCAATCTGCGTGCCGGCGACATTGCCAACATGGGCTTTGCCGAAGCGGTGGATTGCCCGGTGGTGTTGATTGCCGACATCAATCGCGGTGGGGTCTTTGCGCATCTGGTGGGGACGCTGGAACTGCTGTCGCCGACCGAGCAGGCGCGGGTCAAAGGCTTCATCATCAACCGTTTTCGCGGCGACATCGCCTTGCTGCAACCCGGCCTCGATTGGCTGGAAGCGCGCACTGGTAAACCGGTGATCGGCGTGCTGCCGTATGTGATGGATTTGCACCTGGAAGCCGAGGACGGCATCGATCAGCGCCAGGCCGACAAGGCCGAACGCGTGCTCAAAGTGCTGGTGCCGGTGCTGCCGCGCATCAGCAACCACACCGATTTCGATCCGCTGCGCCTGCATCCGCAAGTCGACCTGCAATTCGTCGGCCCCGGCCAGGCGATACCTGCGGCCGACCTGATCATTCTTCCCGGTTCTAAAAGCGTGCGCAGTGACCTCGCGTACCTGCGGGCCAATGGTTGGGACGCGGCCATCAATCGTCATCTGCGCTATGGCGGCAAAGTGCTGGGGATTTGCGGCGGCCTGCAAATGCTCGGTGAGCAAGTGCACGATCCGCTGGGCCTCGAAGGCGCGCCGGGTTCCAGTGCCGGCCTGGGTTTGCTGGCGTTCGAAACACAGCTCGAAGAAGAGAAGCAATTGCGCAATGTGCGCGGTCGATTGGCGCTGGAGGATGCGCAGGTCAGTGGCTACGAAATTCATGCTGGCGTCACCACGGGGCCGGCGCTGGAAAACGCCGCGGTGCAGCTGGACGATGGTCGCTGCGATGGCGCGCAAAGTGTTGACGGGCAGATTTTCGGCACTTACCTGCATGGCTTGTTCGAGTCTCCGGCAGCGTGCAGTGCACTGCTGCGCTGGGCGGGTTTGCAGGAGGTGCAGGAAGTGGATTACCACGGGTTGCGCGAGCGGGATATCGAGCGGTTGGCGGATTTGGTGGAGAAGCATTTGGATACCCGGTTGCTGCGTGAACTCTGCGGGATTTGAGTGGCTGTGCCGGCCTCATCGCGGGCAAGCCCGCTCCCACAAGGATCGAGGCTGCTCACAAATATTGTGTCCACGACAGACACTGTGGTAGCGGGCTTGCCCGCGATGAGGCCAATCGCCTCGCCAATGATTTTAAGGAATGAACCATGCTGCAACTGATCCTCGGCGGCGCCCGCTCCGGCAAAAGCCGACTGGCTGAAAAACTTGCGTTAGACAGTCAACTCCAAGTGACTTACATCGCCACCAGCCAACCGCTGGACGGTGAAATGAACGAACGGGTCGCCCATCACCGCGCCCGTCGTCCGGCCGAATGGGCGTTGATTGAAGAGCCCGTCGAACTCGCCCGCGTATTGCGCGAAAGCGCCCGCGCCGAGCGTTGTCTGCTGGTGGATTGCCTGACCCTGTGGATGACCAATCTGCTGATGCTCGACGATGCCGAACGTCTGAACGCAGAACGCGAAGCCCTGCTGGACTGCCTGGCGTCATTGCCGGGTGAAATCATTTTTGTCAGCAACGAAACCGGAATGGGTGTCGTGCCGCTGGGCGAATTGACTCGCCGCTATGTCGATGAAGCCGGTTGGCTGCATCAAGCCCTGGCCGAGCACTGTCAACGTGTCGTCCTGACCGTCGCCGGTCTGCCCCTGACTTTGAAAGGAACCGCGTTATGACTCAATCCTGGTGGCTGAACCCGTGCAAGCCGATCGACGGGCAAGTCGTCGAGCAGGCGCAGGCACGTCAACAGCAGCTGACCAAACCCGCCGGTTCCCTCGGCCGACTGGAATCGGTGGCCGTGCAATTGGCGGGGCTGCAAGGGCAGGTCAAACCGAGTCTCGATCAGCTGTGGATTGCCATTTTTGCCGGCGATCATGGTGTGGTTGCAGAAGGCGTATCGGCGTTTCCTCAGGAAGTCACCGGGCAGATGCTGCACAACTTCGTCAGCGGTGGTGCGGCGATCAGCGTGTTGGCGCGCCAGCTTGGGGCCTCCCTCGAAGTGGTCGACCTCGGCACGGTAACGCCGTCGTTGAACCTGCTGGGCGTGCGTCATCTCAACATCGGCGCGGGCACCGCCAATTTCGTCGAAGGCCCGGCCATGACGGCTGCCCAGGGCGAACTCGCCTTGCAGGCCGGTCGCGACAGCGTGCTGCGAGCGGTCGCCAATGGTGCGCAGTTGTTTATCGGCGGCGAGATGGGCATCGGCAACACCACGGCGGCCAGCGCCCTGGCTTGTGCCTTGCTCGATTGCCCGGTGGTGCATCTGGCCGGGCCGGGCACCGGTTTGAACGCGGCGGGGGTCAGCCACAAAGCCCAGGTCATCGAACGCGCTCTGGCATTACACGGCGCTCAGCGCGGTGATGCGTTGCAAACCCTGTTCAACCTTGGCGGTTTTGAGATCGCGGCGCTGGTCGGTGCGTATCTGGCCTGCGCCCAGGAAGGCGTTGCGGTGCTGGTGGACGGCTTTATCTGCAGCGTCGCCGCGTTGGTGGCGGTGCGCTTGAACCCTGGCTGCCGTGAGTGGCTGCTGTTCGGCCATCGCGGAGCCGAGCCGGGTCATCGTCATGTGCTGGAAACCCTCAATGCCGAGCCGCTGCTGGATCTGGGGCTGCGTCTGGGCGAGGGCAGTGGCGCTGCGTTGGCCGTGCCGTTACTGCGTCTGGCCTGCGCTCTTCACGGGCAGATGGCAACCTTCGCCGAAGCGGCGGTGGCGGATCGCCCGGCATGACGTTGCGACTGGATCTTCTGCGCCACGGGGAAACTGAACTCGGTGGCGGTTTGCGCGGCAGCCTCGACGATGCGCTGACCGACAAGGGCTGGGAGCAGATGCGCGCGGCGGTGGTCGAGCAAGGGCCGTGGGATCGGCTGATCAGTTCGCCGCTGCAACGTTGCGCGCGGTTTGCGGATGAACTCGGCGAACAGTTGGGGCTGCCCGTACACCTCGACAAGGATTTGCAAGAACTGCACTTCGGCGCCTGGGAAGGGCAGAGCGCGGCGGCGCTGATGGAGACTGACGCCGAGGGGTTGGGCCTGTTCTGGGCCGATCCGTATACCTTTACGCCGCCGGAAGGTGAGCCGGTCGAGGATTTCTCAACGCGGGTGCTGGCGGCGGTAGCGCGTCTGCACGCGGCGTATGCGGGTGAACGGATCTTGCTGATCAGCCATGGCGGCGTCATGCGTTTGTTGCTGGCTCAGGCACGAGGTTTGCCCCGTGAGCAGTTGTTGAATGTCGAGGTCGGCCATGGCTCGCTGTTTTCATTGAGCGTCGAGTCAGGCGTCCTCCTCAAGGAAGCGATCTGACCATGTTGCCCTTCTGGATCGCCCTGCAATTTCTCAGCAGTTTGCCGATTCGTCTGCCAGGCATGCCCGCACCTTCGGAACTGGGTCGATCGCTGCTATTTTATCCGCTGGTCGGGCTGCTGTTCGGCGCGCTGTTATGGGCACTGAACTGGCTGCTACTGGGCACGCCTTCGTTGCTTCACGCCGCGCTGCTGCTGACCGCTTGGGTATTGCTCAGCGGCGCGTTGCACCTGGACGGTCTGGCTGATAGCGCCGATGCATGGCTCGGTGGTTTTGGTGACCGCGAGCGCACGCTGACCATCATGAAAGACCCGCGCAGCGGACCGATCGCGGTGGTGACGCTGGTGTTGGTGTTGCTGCTCAAATTCGCCGCGTTGCTGGCGCTGATCGAGCAGCAGCACAGCGTTTTCCTGATGATCGTTCCGCTGATTGGCCGCAGCGCGATGCTGGGATTGTTCCTTACCACGCCGTATGTGCGTGCCGGCGGGTTGGGGCAGGCGCTGGCGGATCATTTGCCGCGTTCGGCGGGTCAGCAGGTGTTGGCGGTCAGTGCGTTAGTTTGCGTGTTGATCGCTGGAGTCGGCGGTGTTTGGGCGCTGGTGCTGGCGGGGGGGATGTTCGTCTGGTTGCGGCAGGTGATGCTGCGGCGATTGGGTGGGACGACGGGGGATACGGCCGGGGCGATGCTGGAATTGCTGGAGATGGTGGTGCTGGTGGGATTGGCGTTGGTCTGATGTTTGTGTGGTGGGTGTGCTGGCCTCTTCGCGAGCTGGCTCGCCCCCACATTGATTGGTGTGATCACTGAAGATCCACTGTGGGAGCGAGCCTGCTCGCGAATGCGGCCGACCAAACACCTCAATATTTCCTGAATGAACCCATCTGTAACTTGATTTAACAAACTCGCGGGTATATACACGCACCATGCTCGACTCTCAATGTTTATGCATCAACCTGCGTCGCGCCGCTCGTGGCGTCAGCAGGCATTACGACGGCGCTCTCGACGGCTTCGGGATCAACGTTGCCCAGTATTCTTTGCTGTGCAATCTGCAGCGTCTGAATGAACCGAGTATTTCCACCCTGGCCGAAGCCATGGGCCTGGACCGCAGCACCCTGGGACGCAATCTTCGGGTGCTGGAAGGTGAGGGCCTGGTGGCGCTGGTCGAGGGTGAGGACATGCGTAATCGCATCGTCCGGTTGACCGAAGCGGGCGCAGATCGCCTGACCGCCGCCTTGCCTGCGTGGGAAGCGGCGCAGCAGCGGTTGGTCGACCGTCTGGGCGCCGAAAAACGCGAAACCTTGTTGCGACTGCTGGACGAACTGGCGTGATGCCGGTTTTTTCGATCTTAAGCGGGTATATACCCGCTACCGGAGAATAAGAATGACCTCGATGTGGCGTACTTGCGGTTGGGTGTTGGTGGGGAGTGCGCTGATCCTGGCATTGTCTTTGGGCGTGCGACATGGCTTCGGCCTGTTCCTGGCACCGATGAGTGCCGAATTCGGTTGGGGGCGTGAGACGTTCGCTTTCGCCATCGCCCTGCAGAACCTGATCTGGGGCCTGGCGCAGCCATTCACCGGCGCGCTGGCCGACCGCTTTGGCGCGGCGAAAGTGGTGCTGGTCGGTGGTGTTCTGTACGCAGCGGGCCTAGTGTTCATGGGCTTGTCCGACTCCGCGGTGACCTTGTCCCTGAGTGCGGGTCTGTTGATTGGCTTGGGTCTGTCGGGCACGTCGTTCTCGGTGATCCTCGGCGTGGTCGGTCGCGCCGTGCCGCCGGAGAAACGCAGCATGGGCATGGGCATCGCCAGCGCCGCCGGTTCTTTCGGTCAGTTCGCCATGTTGCCCGGTACGCTGGGGTTGATCGGCTGGCTCGGCTGGTCCGCGGCATTGCTGGTCCTGGGCCTGCTGGTGGCGCTGATTATCCCGCTGGTGAGCATGCTCAAGGACAAGCCGCTGCCAGTGCTCGGCCATGAACAAACCCTCTCTGAAGCGCTGCGTGAAGCCTGCTCTCATTCGGGGTTCTGGCTGTTGGCGTTCGGTTTTTTTGTCTGCGGTTTCCAGGTGGTGTTCATCGGCGTGCATTTGCCGGCGTATCTGGTGGATCAGCACCTTCCGGCCACAGTGGGCACTACGGTGCTGGCGCTGATAGGGTTGTTCAATATTTTCGGCACGTACACCGCAGGATGGCTCGGAGGGCGCATGTCCAAGCCACGCTTGCTCACCGGTTTGTACCTGCTGCGGGCGGTGGTGATTACGCTGTTCCTGTGGGCGCCGGTCACTACGACCACTGCGTACCTGTTCGGCATGGCCATGGGCTTCCTGTGGTTGTCGACCGTGCCATTGACCAACGGCACAGTGGCAACCTTGTTTGGTGTGCGAAACCTGTCCATGCTCGGGGGGATTGTTTTCCTCTTCCATCAGCTCGGTTCGTTCCTCGGCGGCTGGTTGGGTGGCGTGGTGTATGACCGAACCGGGAGCTATGACTTGATCTGGCAAGTGGCGATTCTCTTGAGTCTGTTGGCAGCCGCCCTGAACTGGCCGGTGCGTGAGCAGCCGGTGGCGCGCCTGCAAACCCGGTTGAGTGCGATATGAACCGTCTGTGGCCGCGAATAGCGGTGGTCGCTGTCGGCGCCTTGCTGCTAGCCCTGGCCTGCTGGGGCTGGCATCAGGGCGGATTGGCGCTGATGCAGTTGGGTATGGGCGCTTGCTAGGAACAGGCGAGGGCGAGTAACTTCGTTTGTGACCATTAATCAAGGATGCACCGACATGCTGATGCGCTGGATTGCAGTCCCCGCGTTGCTGGTGGCGTTTACCGGATTGGCACAAGCGGCCGAGTGCCCGGAGCTGTTGCAGGGCTCGTTGCCCAAGCTGCGCGCCAAGGAATCCATCGACCTGTGCCAGCGGTTTGAGGGTAAACCGCTGGTGGTGGTCAATACGGCAAGCTTCTGTGGCTTTGCCCCACAGTTCAAAAGCCTTGAGGCGCTGAATCAGCGATACAAGGATCAGGGGCTGGAGGTGATCGGCGTTCCGTCCAATGACTTCAAGCAGGAGTCCAAGGACGGCGCTGAGACCGCCAAGGTCTGCTACGTGAACTATGGCGTGACGTTCACCATGACTGAGCCGCAGAAAGTCCGTGGCGATGACGCGACTCACCTGTTCAAGATCCTCGCCAAACAGACCAGCGCGCCGAAGTGGAATTTCTATAAATACGTGGTCGATCGCAAGGGTATGGTGATTGCCAATTTCTCCAGCCTGACCAAGCCCGACGATCCCGAGTTCATCGCCGCGGTGGAAAAAGCCCTGGCCTCGCAACCCTGATTGACGCCCATGAAAAAGCCCCGCCTCTGTGCAAGAGAGCGGGGCTTTTTTGATTCAGGTGGCGAGCGTTTCAGGCACGCCGTGAATCATCAGAAGCGGTAGGTTGCACCAACACCGAAGCCGTTCGCATAGTTTTCATACTTGGCGTTGTAGTTCTGGCCACGGTTGTTGCTGTTGCTGACCTTGACCGACTCTTCACGCAGGTACGAGTACGCCACGTCGATGGTCAGGTCGTCGGTCGGGCTCCAGCCAGCGCCCAGGCTGAAAATCTTGCGATCGCCAGTCGGAATGCGCGGGGAGCGGTCGGCGTTGTTGGTCGGCGCCTGGTCGACGGACAGGCCGGTACGCAGCACCCATTGCTTGTTCAACTGGTAGGACGCGCCGATGGCGTGAGCCCAGGTGTCGTGCCAGTTCTGTTCTTCGGTGATGGTGCCGAACTGACCGTTCAGGATGGCCGGAACGCCCTTGTTGTCGACGGTGATTTCTTTCAGGCGGCTCCAGCGAGTCCAGGTGCTGCCTGCGTACAGCGTCCACTGGTCGTCCAACTGGTGAGTGACCGAGAAATCCACCGATTCAGGCGTGGTCAGGTCCAGCGAGGCGTCGTACTTCTGGCTTGGATTCTGGCCCACAGCGGCGAGCACGTTGTAGTTGACCTTGGTGTCACCCTCGAGCTTGTACTTCACTTTCGAGTGGTAGGTCAGGCCGACGCGAGTGCTGTCGGTGGCTTGCACCAGGACGCCGATGTTGTAGCCCAGTGCGGTGTCATCACCCTTGATCTTGACCTTGCCGTCCGGTGCGGCCTGGGTAATCGACAGGTTCGATTCCAGGGTGCCGTCGATACGGTTGATGGTCGGGCCGAAACCGATGGAGACCTTGTCGTTGAAGGCGTAGCTGACAGTCGGTTGCAGGGTGACGATCTTGACTTCGCTCTTGCTGCCGAAGTAACGGCCGGCGAAGCCGTTCTCGTAATCGGTCACCAGGCCGAACGGAGCGTACACACCGATACCGAATGCCCAGTGGTCGTCGATTGGCTTGACGTAGTAGCCCATCGGCACGCCCATGAAAGGGACCATGTCACCTTTGTTGGTACCGCCATTTGGACGAGAGCTGGCGTCACTGATGTCAGTGTGCGCGTCGATGAATGCAACACCGCCGGTCACTTGTTCGCGCTTGATGCGAGACATGCCGGCAGGGTTGCCAGCAATGGTGGATGCGTCGTCGGCAGCAGAAGATCGCCCGGCAAAACCTGTCCCCATCCCGCTGATGCTTTGTTCGTTGAGGGCAAAGCCACTTGCGAAGATCTGGGTGGATGCCATGGCAACGGCGAGGCTAATGGTGGTTTTGAGCATTACTTTTTTCATTATTAGAACTCCTGGTGATCACCGGGGCGAAAATTACCAACATTTTCGTCCCAGCGCTATAGGCTGTATGGCTTGAGTTAGAGCGGTTTTGTAGGACAATCCGACCAGATTCGCGACCCGTTGCAGGATCTTTGGAAACCGGCGGGTCAGCAGGCGACCTGATTCAGGGGTGAAACACAGGTTTGCCAGGCGTAGGTGAAATCGCGCAGACGTCCTTGAGGCTGAAAAGTCTGGCGCCAGATTCGGGCCATTCCCAACAAGTCATCCGCGGCGGGGAGGGGAGTGTTCTGTTCTTCTACCAGCAGCCAGGCGATGGCAGTGGCGTAACGCAGGTTGACGGTCAATTCCAGGTGAGGACCACTGAGAAAGGCATGCTGACTGGCGAGGCCGCGCACGAGGCTCGCGCGCTCCGGGTCCAATGCCAGGTAATGATCCCAGAGCGCCTGGTGGCGCGGTTCGGCAATTCGGTACAGGCCGTGTCCACGGCGGTCATGCAGGGCGGAACCAAGGGCTGACTGGCTGGCGGCGATGCCCAGCAGCAGGGATTCGGCGGTTGCGCTATGGCGCCCGAGGTAAATCAATGTCGGACGGATCACATAACGGCACAGTTCGCTGGCAGCGATACCCATAAAGCCCTCGAAACATGAAATGGGCGGCGAAACCTGAAGGGAGCGTTGGCAGCAGGTGAATCGACTCAGGCTCGCCGGAAGCGGATCAAGCCGCTTGAGTTGAAGTGTAGTGTCATATTCGCGCTGTAAAGGCCTGTTTTTAAAATATTTCTGGCTGCGAGTTATAACCGTTATATCGGTTAGTAATTAGTGGAAGGCTGCGCAATGAGAAATATCGGGCAATAAAAAGCCCCGCTTTTTGAGCAGGGCTTTTGAGGTTTTCAGTCTTTCTGGCGTATCAGGCAACCAGTGCCTGACGGGTACGCTCGATCACGGCCTGCAGCGGTTCTGCGCTGGAGTATTGATCGGGGTACAGGCGTTCGCTGTGACGAGCGATGCCGTGTTCGTTGACCAGGGTGAAGCTGAAGCAGCCTTTGCGAGCAGCCATGATCAGGCAGTTCATTGGTGCAAAAGCGTTGGTTAGGGTGCGGATTGCATCCTGAGTGTGGATTTGAGTAGTCATTAAATGGTGTTCCTACAAGCGACACGGATAAGAACCGTGCAAAATTTAAACGTTCCAGTGACGACGACCACCATTGGTCGAACGAAGAACCCGACTGGAACAAAGCAGCCAGTTTGAAGCGCTGATAATTGGCGCGCTTGGGCTGGCAGGTAGGTACTTAGGAGGGCAGGCAACACATCAAGGGCAAAGGTTCTGGGCCCGGGGTGAAGATCCTGATCAATTTGCAGGCTGGTTCGGTCAGAGTAAGTGAGCTTCGCAACACCCTTTGCTTTCGTTTCAAAGGCTGTGTTGGCGCAAGGTTTACCTGGAAACCATCGAGGTGGTCGATCCCGCTTGTTCGGTAGAGGCTTCCGTTGGGAAGGCTGACCGGGAGGATTTGTTCGACCAGAATTGACTTTCAGCTTGGTACTAACGCCGCGGATAGTAACGGATCGAGTTTGCGAAGGGAAGCGCGAAGGCAAAATAATTCCAGCACCGCGCAATCTTGCTCCGTAACAGGACAATTTCCGACCACTGGTCGTCGCTCGGGCATAAGCCTGGGACAAGGGTTTACGAAGGTTATCCCCAGAAACCCTCCACAAAACGCTCCGAAAAAGAGCATCGATATAACTGCCGCGAAGGTACTTGTGCACATAAGTTGCGCAGACTGTAACTGGACTGTCATCCGCGTCCCGACCACAGTGGGTGCCTGTACTGAAAATTTAAGTCAATGAAAAACATCGCTTTTTTTTACTGGTGAAAAAATCGTCAGTTTGACTGCGAGCCCCATTCCACAGGGCTTTGCGCGAGTTCAAGGGCGGTTGTCCACTGAGTTATCCACAGCTTCTGTGGATTGTCCCGAGCGCTTGCTCTAGGACGGGCGTGCCGGGTTTTTTTAGGCTTTACCTGTAAGAAAAAAAGAGTAGAGTGGCGCGCCTTCCGATCTGCCCCACAGAGCTTTATGAAGTTTCGCTCCGTATCAGTTTCCGCCGCCTCAACACCTCCCAGTGTTACCCCTCCCAAACGCTTTTCGATGCGAGTGGCGGAGTGGTTGCTCGATAGCCCGCGCCTGGGTGAAAACACCAACATCAAACATTTCGCCGGACGCTTGCTCAAACAGCCTGCCCGCGAAGGTGTGGTGGCCGCGCAAAGTCGTCTCGGCCAGTTGATGTGCCGTGAATGCGGCAATGCCCGCGATCGCCGCATTGGCCAGAACCTGTTGCGTCAGGCCGCGCGAGCAGGGGACCGGCGCGCTCAACAGGAACTGGGCCTGGTCGAAGACTGAGCTGTCCAAGTCCTGACGCCTTGGTTACCCTTCAAGCTTTATTTCATCGGCAGGAGTCGCTATGGCTATGGACTTGACCAGCATTTCGCTGGGTCTGGCGGGCGCCGCACTGCCCTTGCTGGTATTGGCCTGGCAAATCCAGCGCCGGGCGAGCACGGGCCAAGCCGAAGTGGCGTTGCTGGAAGAGCGTCTGGCCATGTCGCTACTGGCGCAGGATGGCTTGAACGCTCAGCTCGAAGCCTGTCGCGATGAAATCGGTGATCTGGGCCAGGCCAACGCCGCCAAGCAGGCAGAGCTGGCCGCCATGCGCCGTGAAATCGAACTGCTACAGATAGAGCGCGACGATGCCCGCGATGCGGCTCACGCCTGGAACATCGAGCGCGCCGGCAAAGATGCCGAGCTGCGGCGCCTGGACGCCCGTGCGGCCTCGCTCACCGCCGAACTGCGTGAGCAGCAGGACAGCCATCAAAAACGCCTCGACGACCTGCAAGGCTCACGAGACGAGCTGCGAGCACAGTTCGCCGAACTGGCGGGCAAGATCTTCGACGAGCGCGAGCAGCGTTTCGCCGAAACCAGCCAGCAGCGCCTGGGCCAGTTGCTCGATCCTTTGAAAGAACGCATTCAGTCTTTCGAAAAGCGTGTTGAGGAAAGCTATCAGGCCGAAGCCCGCGAACGGTTTTCCCTGGCCAAGGAGCTGGAGCGCCTGCAGCAACTGAACCTGCGTCTGAGCGACGAAGCCACCAACCTCACCCGTGCGTTGAAAGGGCAGAAAACCCAAGGCAACTGGGGCGAGTTGATTCTTGAGCGCGTGCTTGAACACGCCGGGCTGGAGAAGGGCCGCGAGTACCAGACCCAGGTCAACCTCAAGGGGCCGGACGGTGAGCGTTTCCAGCCGGATGTGATCATTTATCTACCAGGCGACAAGCAGGTGGTGGTCGACTCCAAAGTCAGCCTCACCGCCTATCAGCAATACGTGGCGGCCGAAGACGATGCCATCGGCCAGATCGCCATCAAGCAGCACGTGCTGTCGCTGCGCAATCACGTCAAAGGCCTGTCCGGCAAGGATTACAAGCGACTCGACGGCTTGCACAGCCTGGATTTCGTCTTGCTCTTCGTGCCGATCGAAGCGGCGTTCTCCGCTGCGTTGCAGGCTGAGCCGACGCTGTTTCAGGAAGCCTTCGACCGCAACATCGTCATCGTCAGCCCGACCACGTTGCTGGCGACCCTGCGGGTCATCGACAGCCTGTGGAAGCAAGAGCGACAGAGCCAGAACGCCCGGGAAATCGCCGAGCGCGCCGGGTGGCTGTACGACAAGTTCGTGTTGTTCATCCAGGATCTGGATGAAGTCGGCAATCGCTTGCAGCAACTGGACAAGGCCTACAGCTCTGCGCGCAACAAGCTGACAGAAGGACGCGGCAATCTGGTCAGTCGCAGTGAGCAGTTGAAGCTGCTGGGGGCACGCGCCAGCAAGAGCTTGCCGGCTGATCTGCTGGAGCGGGCGATGACCGATGTCGATGGCTTGGCGGAGTTGCCTGAGTAAACCAGGCACCACCTGGACTTTGGGGCGAGGGGGCTTGCCCCCGTTCGGCTGCGCAGCAGTCGTCAATCAGGCCGCGCGTTATTACCTGAAGGAATCGCGTTAAGGGTTCTGGGGCCGCTGCGCAGCTCAACGGGGGCAAGCCCCCTCGCCACATTGATGTGTGTTGAACCCTCCTGCGCTACAACGGCAAATGCCGACTCAACAACGCCCGCAACGCCGCCGGTTTCACCGGTTTGGCGAGGTACTCAAGGCCCGCCGCATGGACCTGGGCCACCGTCTCCGGCCGGCCATCGGCACTGATCACCACCCCCGGCACCGGCTCACCCAGTTGGGTGCGCAACCACGCCATCAACTCGGTCCCGGTCTCGCCATGGTCCAGGTGGTAATCCACCAGCGCCAATTGCGGTCGTACACCGTCCTTCAGCAGCGCCGCGCATTCGTCGCGGTTGCGTGCGGTCCAGACCTGGCAACCCCAGCGTGTCAGCAGGCTGTTCATGCCGATCAGGATGCTGTCTTCGTTATCGATACACAGCACCTGTGCACCGCTCGGCACATGGCCATTGAGCTCGCTGACCTGGGTCGGCGTGACGACTTGAGCCCGCGCCAGCGGCACGCTGACACTGAACACACTGCCGCGCCCCGGCCAGGACCTAACGCGCAAGGTGTGTCCCAGCACGCGACATAGACCATCGGCAATCGCCAGCCCCAGTCCCAGGCCTTTCTCGGCGCGCGTCTGATGGCTGTCGAGGCGTTTGAATTCTTCGAAAATCACTTTCTGCTTGTCTTCAGGGATTCCCGGTCCTCGGTCCCACACCTCCAGGCACAACTCGCCCTTGTGCCGCCGGACGCCGAGCAGCACGGGTCCTTGGGCGTAGCGGAACGCATTGGTCAGGAAATTCTGCAGGATCCGCCGCAGTAATTTGATGTCGCTGTCGATCCGCAGCGTGCTGCCCCGAACACGGAATTTCAGCCCTTGTTCCTGAGCCAGTGCCTTGAACTCGGCACCGAGCGCATCGAACAACTCGTTGAGCACGAAGGGCTTGGGGTCCGGGTTGATCTTGCCGTTCTCCAGGCGGGAAATGTCCAGCAGATCGCTGATCAGGTCCTCGGCCGAGCGCAACGAGCTGTCGAGGTGATGCACCAGTTTCTGCGCCTCGCTGGACAGGCCATCGTCTTGATGGGAGAGGGCGGCGGAGAACAGGCGTGCGGCATTCAGCGGCTGCATCAAGTCATGGCTGACCGCCGCCAGAAAGCGGGTTTTCGACTGGTTGGCCGATTCGGCGGTGCCCTTGGCTTCGGTCAAGGCCACGTTGAGTTGGGACAGTTCATGGGTCCGCGCGGTGACCCGCTGTTCCAGGCCTTCGTTGGCTTCGGTCAGCGCCTGCTCGGCCTCGCGGAACGCGGTGATGTCGGTGAAACTCATGACGAAACCGCCGCCGGGCATCGGGTTGCCGATCAGTTCGATGACACGCCCGTTGGGGAACAGTCTTTCAGAGGTGTGGGCGCGGCCCTGACGCATCCAGTGCAGGCGGCGGGCGACGTGCACTTCGGCTTCACCGGGGCCGCACAGTCCGCGCTCGGCGTTGTAGCGAATGATGTCGGCAATCGGTCGGCCAAGCCTGATGAGCCCGTCCGGGTAATTGAACAGTTCCAGATAACGCCGGTTCCAGGCCACCAGTTTCAGCGACTGGTCGACCACGCTGATGCCTTGGGTGATGTTTTCGATAGCGCCTTGCAGCAGGGCGCGGTTGAACTGCAGCACTTCCGAGGCTTCGTCGGCGATCCGCACGACATCCTCCAGTTGCATTTCCCGACCTTCGATGGCGGCCTTGACCACCGCGCGCGTCGAAGACGCACCGAGTACGCCGGCCAGCAAACGTTCGGTATGGGCGATCCACTCACCGTCGGCGTTCTGGTTCGGGTTGAAGCCTTTGCCTTGGCGGTAGGCAAAACGGATGAAGCTCTGCCGCGCCCGTTCTTCACCGACGAAGCGTGCGGCCAGTTTCAGCAAGTCGTCGATCTGCACCGCGAGCATCGAGCGGGCGCTGGGGCGCGCGCTGATTTCCTGACCGATGAAACGACCCGCCTGCCAGTGCTCCGACACCCTCGTGCGTGACAGCACCGACACCCAGGCGAACAGCGTGAAGTTAGCCGCCAGCGACAGTACCACGCCTTGGGTCAGCGGGGTGAGCGGCAGGTTCAGCGGGTTGCTGTGCAGCCAGGCCAGCCCCGGGAAACTGCTCAAGGACAAACCGAGGCTGTGGGCCGCGATCGGCAGAATGAGGGTGTAGAACCAGAGGAATGTCCCGGCGGCGAGACCGGCAAATACACCCCGGCGGTTGGCCTGTTTCCAGTACAGCGCGCCGAGCATGGCCGGGGCCAGTTGGGTCACGGCGGCGAAGGCGATCTGGCCGATGGTTGCCAGGCTCGCGGTCGAGCCGAGCAGGCGGTAACTGACGTAAGCCAGCAACAGAATCACCACGATGCTGACCCGGCGCACCGACAGCATCCACTGGCGGAACACTTCGAACGGTCGCTCGGCATTGTTCCGGCGCAGCAGCCACGGCAGCAACATGTCGTTGGAGACCATGGTCGACAGCGCAACGCTGGCGACGATCACCATGCCGGTCGCCGCCGAGGCGCCACCGATAAAGGCCAGCAGTGCCAGGGCCGGGTGGGCTTGGGCCAGTGGCAGGCTGATGACGAAAGAGTCCGGCAGTACCGAACTGGGTAGCAGCATTTGACCGGCGAGGGCGATGGGTACGACGAACAGCGCTGCCAGCGCCAGGTAGGCAGGGAATACCCATTTCGCCAGGCGCAAGTCCTGAGGGTCGATGTTTTCCACCACCGTCACGTGGAACTGCCGGGGCAGGCAGATGATCGCCATCATGGCCACGCCGGTCTGCACCACCATCGACGGCCAGTTGATGGTTTCCTTCCAGTATTCCTCCAGACGCGGGGCGAGCATGGCCTGGTCAAACAGGTCGTCGAATCCGTCGTACAGGCCGTAAGTGACGAACGCCCCGACCGCGAGAAACGCGAACAGCTTGACCAGCGATTCAAAGGCAATCGCCAGCACCATGCCACGGTGGTGTTCCGTGGCGTCGAGGTTGCGGGTACCGAAGACAATGGTGAACAGCGCCAATACCAGCGACACGATCAGAGCCGTGTCCTGGGCGCGGGTGCCCATGGCGTCGGCACCGGCGCCGATCAGCAGGTTTACCCCGAGCACGATGCCCTTGAGTTGCAGCGCGATGTAGGGCAACACGCCCACCAGGCAAATCAGCGCCACTACCACCGCCAGCGATTGGGATTTGCCATAGCGGGCGGCGATGAAATCGGCGATGGAGGTGATGTTCTCCTGTTTGCTGATCATCACCATTTTTTGCAGGACCCACGGCGCGCAGACCAGCAGCAGGATCGGCCCGAGGTAGATCGGCAGGAATGACCAGAGTTGCTCGGCGGCCTGGCCGACGGCGCCAAAGAAGGTCCAGCTTGTGCAATAGACCGCCAGCGACAGGCTGTATACCCACGCGCGCACTCGCGGCGGCAACGGTGTGCTGCGACGGTCGCCGTAAAAGGCAATGGCGAACATGATGGCCATATAGGCCAGGGCGACGGCGGCGATCAGCCCGCTGGACAGCGACATGGGAACTCCCGGCAAAAGACACCCGGGACTCCCGCCCGGTCAGACAGTCTCGCACGATGGCCGGGGTTAGTCAGTGTCGACCAAGGTCGTGGCGTGGTGGGGTGTCGCAGGGTGTTTGTCTGCTGGATTTTTGGCGTTAGTGCTGGCCTCTTCGCGGGCAAGGCGGGTCGCGAAGGCGGCCTCACTGATTCAACGCAATCTCGATCAACTGATGCAGCTCCTCAAGCTCCAATGGCGTCGCCGAAAACAGGATGCGAAACACCGTCGGTGCCGCCACCAGGTTGATCAATCGATCAACACTCGGCTTCGGCTGATCGGGGTAACGGTCCAGAATCGTCTGCAACTGCCCACCAATGATCGTCGTGCAGTAGACCGGTGTGGTGCTGCATTGCACGTCGCGAAGCATGTTGCGGCCAGGCTCGGAACTCATCTCGTCCAGGTATTGCTCGGCCCAGGCTCGCACGTCACCGCGCAGGCTGCCTGTATTGGCCGGCTCGCTGTCGGGTTGCATGCGCGCCAGCGCGACGTCTGCCAGCAACACCGATAAATCGCCCCAGCGTCGATAAATGGTCGACGGCGTCACCCCCGCGCGCGCAGCGATTTGCGGGACGGTCACGGTCGAGCGGTCCTGCTCTTCAAGCAGATCGCGGACAGCCGAATGAATCGACTCTTGCACCCGGGCGCTTCGACCGCCCGGGCGTAAACCTTCTTTAATAGCCATACGGCGGACCTTAACACAAAGAATTTGCTTTAAGCGCGGGCCAGTAGCACACTCCGCAAAAGCAATAAATTAGCTTTTGCGGAGTGTGCGCATGTCCAGCTCGATATCAAACCGTTCCAGCCTGTGGTTCCTGGCGATCACTTTACTGAGTTTTCTCGCCGCTTCCACTGCGCCGACACCCCTGTACCACTTGTATCAGGAACACCTGCAGTTTTCGGCAGCGACCCTGACCCTGATCTTCGGTGTGTACGCCATCAGCTTGCTCGCCGCGCTGCTCACCGTCGGTTCGCTCTCGGATTACCTGGGACGCAAACCGGTGATTTTCACCGCTGTGGTGCTGAACATGTTGGCCATGCTGCTGTTTATCAATGCAGACAGCGTCGCCTGGTTGATCAGTGCCCGGGTGCTTCAGGGTTTTGCTACCGGGATGGCCACGGCTGCGTTGGGCGCCGCGCTGCTCGACACCGATCGCCAGCAAGGTCCGCTGGTCAATAGCGTCGCGCCGCTGCTCGGCATGGCGGCGGGCGCCATGGGTTGCGGCTTGTTGGCCGAGTTTGCGCCGCTGCCGCTGCAATTGACCTTTTGGGTGCTGCTCGCGCTGTTCGGGTGGCAGGCGCTGTACGTCTGGCGTCTGCCGGAAAGCGTCAGTGCGCAACCTGGCGCGTTGGCGTCGCTGCGCCCGACCCTGCATGTGCCCATCCAGGCACGGCGTGCGTTGTGGCTGGTGCTGCCGATCAACACCGCCGCCTGGGCGCTCGGTGGTTTTTACGCGTCCCTTGCTCCATCCCTAGTGCGGACGGCCACCGGGTCGACTTCCAATCTGATTGGCGGTGCGACAGTCGCCGTGCTGACTGTCACCGGTGCGCTGATGATCTACACCTTGCGCAGTCGCCCGGCCGACAAAGTCTTGCGGGTCGGCGCGAGCATTCTGCCCGTCGGTGTGGCGCTGATTTTACTGGCGGTTCACAGCGCCAGCCTGCCGTTGTTTTTCATCGGGACGCTGGTCGCCGGATGCGGGTTCGGCGCCAGTTTCCTCGGCTCGTTGCGCAGCGTCGTCCCGCTGGCCTTGCCTCACGAACGGGCCGGATTGATGTCGGCGTTTTATGTGCTCAGCTATCTGGCCTTCTGTCTGCCGTCGTTGCTGGCGGGGTATCTGACACGGGCCTTTGGTCTGGTGGCCACGACCGATGGTTATGGCGCGGTGCTGATTGTCCTTTCGCTCGGCGCTCTGCTCGCGTTGATGCGTCGACAGCCTGTCAAAGTCTGTGGCGCCGATGTTCGATGATCGCTAGCCTTGGCACCGCCACTTCTTTCGACGGAATGCCCCATGAAGATCATCCGCAGCAAATCCTTCACCGCTGACCGTGCCTGGGGCGCCTTGGATATCGCCAACATGAACGGCATCACCACCCGTTTGCACTGGACCGATCAGCCGTATAAATGGCACGTCAACGATGGGCAGGAAGTGTTCGTCGTGCTCGATGGCCAGGTGCAGATGCGCTATCGCGAAGACGGTGTTGAAAAGGACACGCTGCTCGACATCGGCGACATTTTCTACGCCTCGGTGGGCACCGAACACGTTGCCCATCCACAAGGTGCGGCCAGGATCCTGGTGATCGAGACGGAAGGCAGCGTCTGACGCTATATCTACAAAACAGATAACAGTTAGAGATATTACCCGTTATATAGATATTCGATTCGGATCTACCATGAATTCCACCTCACAAGAGGAGAGGAATTCGCCATGACATGCCCCAACACCACCACACCCGGTTTCAAACCGTTCAGCCATTTGCAGCATCCGCTCGAGGCCATTCGCCAATTCACGCCCAACTGGTTCGCCGCGATCATGGGCACGGGGGTACTGGCATTGGCGCTGGCACAATTGCCCGTCGCCATACCCGGTCTGCGCGCGGTGGCCGAAGGTCTCTGGCTGCTCAATATCTGCTTGTTCGTATTATTCACCGCCGCCTACACGGCACGCTGGGTGCTGTTCTTCGATGAGGCTCGACGGATTTTCGGCCACTCCACGGTCTCAATGTTTTTCGGCACCATCCCCATGGGCTTGGCAACCATCATCAATGGCTTCCTGCTGTTCGGTTTGCCGCGCTGGGGCGACGGAGTGATTCATGTCGCCGAGGTGCTGTGGTGGATCGATGTGGTCATGTCGTTGGCCTGCGGCGTGCTGATTCCCTACATGATGTTCACCCGTCAGGAACACAGCATCGACCAGATGACAGCGGTCTGGCTGTTGCCTGTGGTCGCGGCGGAAGTGGCGGCCGCCAGCGGGGGGCTGTTGGCACCGCACCTGGCCGATGCCCATTCGCAACTGGTGGTGCTGACGACCAGCTACGTGCTGTGGGCCTTTTCCCTGCCGGTGGCGTTCAGCATTCTGACGATTCTGTTGCTGCGCATGGCGCTGCATAAACTGCCTCACGAAAACATGGCCGCCTCTAGCTGGCTGGCGCTTGGACCGATCGGCACCGGGGCGTTGGGCATGTTGCTGCTGGGCGCCGACGCGCCGGCCATCTTCGCGGCCAACGGCTTGCCGGGCATCGGTGAAATTGCGGCTGGGCTGGGCCTGGTGGCCGGGATCACGCTGTGGGGCTTCGGCTTCTGGTGGATGCTGATGGCGGTGCTGATTACGGTGCGCTACCTGCGCGACGGTATCCCGTTCAACCTGGGTTGGTGGGGCTTCACCTTCCCGCTGGGCGTCTATTCTCTGACGACGTTGAAACTGGGCAGCACCTTGAACCTGGCGTTTTTCAGTGTCTTTGGCTGCGTGCTGGTGGCGATGCTGGCGGTGATGTGGCTGATCGTCTCCACACGCACGGTGCAAGGCGCGTGGCGCGGCGAGTTGTTTGTCTCGCCGTGCATTGCAGGATTAAAGAAATAAGCGGCAAAGATTAGGTAATGTGTGGCCTGGATCGACGTTCGACATTCCAATAACAAATCGCCAAGCCACTCTCTACCCAACATCAGGGACACATGGAAGATGAGCCACCCCTCACAGTTCACCTTGCTTCGCACCCGGCGCTTCCTGCCGTTCTTTGTCACGCAGTCCCTCGGGGCGTTCAACGACAACATCTTCAAGCAGTCGTTGATCCTCGCCATTCTGTACAAGCTGACCCTCTCGGGTGACCGTTCGATCTGGGTCAATCTGTGCGCGCTGCTGTTTATCCTGCCGTTCTTTCTGTTCTCGGCGCTGGCCGGCCAGTTCGGGGAAAAGTTCGCCAAGGACGCGCTGATTCGTCTGATCAAACTCGGGGAAATCGCCATCATGGCGGTCGGCGCGGTCGGATTCCTGTTCGATCACCTGTCGTTGATGCTGGTGGCGCTGTTCGCCATGGGCACCCACTCGGCGCTGTTCGGGCCGGTGAAATACTCGATCCTGCCCCAGGCCCTGCGTGAAGAAGAGCTGGTGGGCGGCAACGGGCTGGTGGAAATGGGCACGTTCCTGGCGATCCTTGCCGGCACCATCGGCGCCGGGATCATGATGTCGTCCAGTCATTACGCGCCCATCGTGTCCACCGCGATCATCGCTGTCGCGGTGCTCGGATACCTGGCCAGTCGCAGCATTCCCCGGGCGGCGGCCTCATCGCCGCAAATGCGCCTGAATTGGAACATCTTCAGCCAATCCTGGGCGACCTTGAAGCTGGGCCTGGGGCAAACGCCTGCGGTGTCGCGTTCCATCGTCGGCAACTCATGGTTCTGGTTTGTCGGGGCGATTTATCTGACGCAGATCCCGGCCTATGCCAAGGAATGGATGCACGGCGACGAGACCGTGGTGACGCTGATTCTGACGGTGTTCTCGGTGGGTATCGCCCTCGGTTCGATGCTCTGCGAGAAACTCTCCGGGCGCAAAGTCGAGATCGGACTTGTGCCGTTCGGCTCGTTTGGCCTGACGGTGTTTGGCTTGCTGCTGTGGTGGCATTCCGGCGGTATTCCAGACAGCGTTGACGGCCACGGCTGGATCGAAATCCTTGGGTTTGGCCACACCTGGCTGGTGTTGATCGACATTCTGGGCCTGGGGATTTTTGGCGGTTTCTACATTGTGCCGCTGTATGCGCTGATTCAATCGCGCACCCCCGAGAACGAGCGGGCGCGGGTGATTGCCGCCAACAACATTCTCAACGCACTGTTCATGGTGGTGTCGGCGATTGTCTCGATCGTTTTGTTGAGCATGGTCGAGCTGTCGATCCCGCAGCTGTTTCTGGTGGTGTCGCTGCTGAACATCGGCGTTAACGCCTACATTTTTAGCATCGTCCCGGAATTCACCATGCGTTTCATGATCTGGCTGCTGAGCCATTCCATGTACCGCGTGGAGCATCGCAATCTCGATTTGATCCCGGATGAAGGCGCGGCATTACTGGTCTGCAACCATGTTTCGTTTGTGGATGCGTTGCTGATTGGCGGTGCGGTGCGTCGGCCGATTCGCTTTGTCATGTATTACAAGATCTACAACCTGCCGGTGCTGAACTTTATCTTCCGCACGGCGGGGACGATTCCGATTGCGGGGCGCCAGGAAGACATTCAAATCTACGAAAAGGCCTTCACGCGTATCGCTCAATACCTGAAGGACGGTGAGCTGGTGTGCATCTTCCCGGAAGGCAAGTTGACCGCTGACGGGGAGATGAGTGAGTTCAAGGGCGGGCTGGTGCGCATTCTCGAAGAGACGCCGGTGCCGGTGATTCCGCTGGCGTTGCAAGGGTTGTGGGGGAGTTTCTTCAGCCGCGATCCGGGCAAGGGCTTGTTTCGTCGGTTGTGGTCGCGGGTGACGTTGGTGGCAGGGCCGGCGGTGGCGGTTGAGGCGGCGGAACCGGCGAAGTTGCAGGCGATGGTCGGGGATTTGCGTGGGACCGTTAGATAGTTGGCGAGTGTGGGGGCCTCATCGCGGGCAAGCCCGCGATAGCGGTAGTGGCCTAGGCGCTGACCTTCAGGCCAATCAACCCGGCAATAATCAACGCCACGCTGGCCAGCCTGAACAGCGCCATGGATTCATCAAACAGAATAATCCCCGCGATCACCGTGCCCACGGCACCCACACCGGTCCAGATCGCATAGGCCGTGCCCAGCGGTAATTCCTTCATGGCAAGGCCCAGCAAGCCAAGGCTGATGGCCATGGCGGCAACGGTCAATGCGGTCGGGAGGGGGCGGCTGAAACCGTCGGTGTATTTCAGGCCGACGGCCCAGCCGACTTCGAACAGGCCGGCGAAAAACAGAATGATCCAGGACATGAGAGACCTCCATCGATTGACGGGGTCGTCCCCAGATTAATGACTCGATCGAGCCGCGAGGTCGTCCTCGCGTTGCGCCACAGAGTGCCCATCATTAACCCGGGGATCAAGTTTGCGGATTACTCGGCCACTTGCTGAGCCGCGATTTCCCGGTCCTGTTTCTCGCTCATGCGGCGGAAATACGTCGAAAGCAACGCCCCGGAAATGTTGTGCCAGACGCTGAATAGCGCGCTAGGCACCGCCGCCAAAGGCGAGAAGTGCGCACTGGCCAGCGCGGCACCCAAACCGGAGTTCTGCATGCCGACTTCCAGCGCCAGGGATTTACGCTGGGCCAGTGGCAACTTGAACAGGCGCCCGGTGAAGTAACCCAGCAGATAACCGAAGCTGTTGTGCAGCATCACCACGGCCATGATCAGCAGGCCCGACTCGGCAATCTTCGCCTGGCTGGCGGCCACCACGGCGGTGACGATGATCACAATGCTCACCACCGAAATCAGCGGCAACACTTCCACCGCATGGCGCACCCGGCTGCCGAGCACGCGCTGGGCAACCACACCCAACACGATCGGCAGCAGCACGACTTGCAGGATCGACCAGAACAGTTCCATGAAGGACACCGGCAGCCACGCCGAAGCCAACAGCCAGATCAATGCCGGCGTCAGCAGCGGAGCGAGGAGGGTGGTGACCGCGGCGATGGCCACCGACAGCGCCAGGTCGCCGCGCGCCAGCCAGGTCATCACGTTCGACGAGGTGCCGCTTGGGCAGCAGCCGACCAGAATCACGCCGACGGCGATTTCCGGCGGCAGATGAAACGCCTGGCAGAGCAACCACGCCACGCCGGGCATGATCACGAAATGTGCAACCACGCCCAGGGCCACGCGCCACGGATGACGAGCGACTTCGGCGAAGTCTTCGAGTTTGAGGGTCAGACCCATGCCGAACATCACCAGGCCCAACAGCGGCACGATCGCGCCTTTCAGGCCGATGAACCACGCCGGCTGCAAGAACGCCACGACGGCGAAAATCAGAACCCAGTAAGCGAAGGTGTTGCCGACAAAACGACTCAATGCAGCGAGGGCGCGCATGGCCTGATCCTTATTATTGAGTAAGCACCACAAACAAATGTGGGAGTGAGCCTGATCGCGATGGCGGAGTGTCAGTCAACTCAATGTTGAATGTCAGGCCCTCATCGCGAGCAGGCTCGCTCCCACAGTGACATCACATGCTTTTAGATCCCTTGCGGAAGCTCTTCACCGCCCAACGCTTCAATCAGCGCCGGCAGGAAGTCGCCGAAGGTCAGCATCATCAAGGTGAAGCTGGCGTCCAGCTGGCCGAGAGCTTCTTCGCCACCGTCCTGTTCCGCCTGGTCTTGCAGCAGGTCTTCGAACTTCAGGCGCTTGACCACCATCTTGTCGTCGAGGACGAAAGACAGCTTGTCTTGCCAGGCCAGTGACAGCTGAGTCACCACTTTGCCGGTGCTCAAGTGCAGCTGGATTTCTTCGCTGGTCAGGTCCTGACGCTTGCAGCGCACGATGCCGCCGTCTTCGTGGGTGTCGCGCAGTTCGCACTCGTCCAGCACAAAGAAGTCGTCCGCGGCTTTCTGGGTGGTGACCCATTCGGTCATGGTCGCGGTCGGCGACATTTTAACGGTCAGCGGACGTACTGGCAGGGTGCCGATCACTTCACGCAGGGTGGACAGCAGGTCTTCGGCGCGTTTCGGGCTGGCCGAGTTGACCAGGATCAGGCCCTGTTTCGGCGCGATGGCGGCGAAGGTCGACGAACGACGGATAAAGGCACGTGGCAGGAACGCCTGGATGATTTCATCCTTGATCTGGTCGCGTTCCTTTTTGTAGACCTTGCGCATTTGTTCGGCTTCGATCTCTTCGACCTTTTCCTTTACGGCGTCACGCACGACGCTGCCCGGCAAGATGCGTTCTTCTTTACGGGCGGAGATCAGCAGGAAGTCGCCGCTGACGTGCACCAGGGGTGCATCTTCGCCCTTGCCGAAGGGCGCGACGAAACCGTAGGTGGTCAACTCCTGGCTTGCACATGAACGCGCCAGTTTGGTGGCCAGTGCAGTTTCCAACGCCTCGGCATCAAAAGGCAGATCTTGGGTCAGGCGATAGATAAGCAGGTTTTTGAACCACATGGGGCGAGTCTCTCCTTTATACAAAGGGGGGCATTATTCTCTTAGCGAAGCCATAGGCCAACCCTTCTCTAAGCCTTTGGAAGGCCTGCAAAAATTATTGTAAAAAGTGCTTGCCAGAGGTGGGGTCGCTCCGTAGAATGCGCGCCACACCGAAAGTGAAGGGTGATTAGCTCAGCTGGGAGAGCGTCTGCCTTACAAGCAGAATGTCGGCGGTTCGATCCCGTCATCACCCACCATTCGCTTTAGTGTTACGCGCAGCGGTAGTTCAGTCGGTTAGAATACCGGCCTGTCACGCCGGGGGTCGCGGGTTCGAGTCCCGTCCGCTGCGCCATATTCGGTAACCTGGAATGCTGAACGCCAGGTCACCACGGAAAAGCCCGCTAACGCGGGTTTTTTTCTGTCTGTTGTTCCTGCGGTATGTGTTGTTTCACCGGTTTTCAGATTTTTTTGACAAAATATCAATTAAATCAACACTTTACGAAAATCTGTGGCACAATGCGCCCCGCAACGAAGGTAAAGGGTGATTAGCTCAGCTGGGAGAGCGTCTGCCTTACAAGCAGAATGTCGGCGGTTCGATCCCGTCATCACCCACCACTTACTTTCAACGCTACGCGCAGCGGTAGTTCAGTCGGTTAGAATACCGGCCTGTCACGCCGGGGGTCGCGGGTTCGAGTCCCGTCCGCTGCGCCATATTCGGTAACCTGGAACGCTGAACGCCAGGTCACCACACAAAAAGCCCGCTTGATGCGGGCTTTTTGCTGTCCGGGATTTGGCTTTATTGCTCGGCATTGCGTCTGTGGCGGTAATCGCTGACCGCTTCATACACCGCCTTGCGCAGGCGGTTGATACCGCCAATCGGTCGATGAGCCTCAAGCCCGAACCACGGGTTGAACGACTGGTTATCGCATTGCACGTTCAGCGCCGGCGTGTCGAAGTCCTGGGCGGGCAGTTTGATCCGCGCCACGGTTTCGAACGGCGCATCCTTTTCCTTCCATTCGATACTCGTGTTCTCGATCGGCATGTACTTGCCCGGATCCTGCCGCTGAATCTGCAAGACAAAGCATGCTGGCACCCGATCCGTCGACAATTGCTGATTCAGCGCATTCCGTAAAAAATTCGGCAGCTTCTGGTTCTGCGCCGGCAACGTGTAGGCCGGGCAACTGTCAGGGTCTGGCGTCACCCGAAACTTCGCATTGGCGTTACCCAACTTGTAGGGCGA
This sequence comes from Pseudomonas sp. LBUM1663, assembly GCF_059695905.1. Lineage (NCBI taxonomy): Bacteria > Pseudomonadati > Pseudomonadota > Gammaproteobacteria > Pseudomonadales > Pseudomonadaceae > Pseudomonas > Pseudomonas sp. LBUM1663. The sequence continues at coordinate 1,925,503 of NZ_CP166792.1, forward strand.
GACCGAAAAGTACGTCGTCTGCGTCGGGCTTTCTGGGGCAGGGGAGAGTGTCGCCAAAGCGATGAATAAATGACGAACCTGCCACGTGCGCGGATCCCAGCCGGGGAAAAACGCCATCAGCTTTTTGCCATCGGCCTGAGCAGCCACATTCTGACGGTATTCGGCGACATCGCTGACGAAGAAGTTCGGGTGGCTGAACATCACAAAGTCCTGTTCGCCACGGCTTTGTTGATCGGTGAGCAGTTGTTTACCGGGCACGTCGTGCAACTTGATCGCCATGCCTCGGGCGTCACGAATACTGTCGAACTGTGGATAGGCATTGCCGTTGGACAGCCGCATCGTCGCTTGCCAGGTTTTGCCGGGTTCGCTGAACACGCCCTGACGCAGCTCATCCGTCAGATTCGGCAGCACCTGAACCTCGGCCTTCACGCACCCGTGCGCCTTGGCATGCGCATCACGCAGGTAGCGGGTGCTCTCACGATGCTGATCGACGATGCGCACGGCCGTCTGAATGATGTCCTGCGTCATCGCCGCTTCGCCGTTCGGGATCAGTTCTTCAGCGGATACCGGTCCCCGGTGCTGCCAGGCAAACCACGCCGTGGCCAGCGCCCACCCGAGCACTCCCACGCCCAGTAACCACAACAGGGTTTTGCCGAGGAAGGCGCCAAACCACATCCACAGTCTTCTCATGGCAATTGTGCCTCCAACGGGCCGCCCAACACTTTCAGATACTCCAACAGCGCCCAGCGCTCCTCCGGTTGGAGCAGGCGACCGATGACGCCGTTACCCAACTTGCCAGCCCGGAATTCGTGGCCGCTGTTGTGATTGCCGGTGATGCGCGTGTCGAACTTGAAGCCATTGGCAAAGGCCTCGGTGCGATAGCCCAAGTGCCTGGGGTCGTACTCGAACGTGCCTTTGAAGAAGGTCGTTGCGCGTTCATCCTGGGGCGAGAGCAGTTGATAGATGCTCGGCACCGAACCGTTGTGCAGAAACGGCGCCGTCGCCCAGACGCCGGCCAATGGGCGGGCCTTATAGGCGCGCAATTCACGCACGCCAATCGGCAGGCCGAAGCCATCCATGTCCGGGCGCTCGGCGTCGGGGATTTTCGCCTCGCGGTAAGCCCTGTTTCCTACGAACGCGGTGACGTAGGCCAGGCCTTTGGCTGACGAGAGTTTGCTCATGTCCAGCGGTTCGGCGGGCGGCGGCTGCAACTGCACATCCAGTTTCGCCAGCTCCGCCGGATCCCATTGCAAGGCGCTGAGGTCGAAGCGATGGTCGGCGATGTTATTGGTCGCGCCGGGGTCTGTGCCGATGTAGTCCACCGGCAGCATTTTCAGGTGTTGCACCCAACGTCCGTTGGTCTGGAGCGATCGGGGCACGTGGCAGTCGGCGCAGTTTTCGCTGAACAATTCGCGACCTTTGGCGGCCAGGGGTTTGTCGACAGCACCGAGCAGCTCCTCTGGCCAGGCCGGTGCTTTGAGCCGTTGCAGGGTTTGTTCGATCTGGTGCAAGTCGCGCAAGCGGACACTCGACGGATAGCGCTCGTCACCTTTGAGCGGTTGGCCATTGGCGTCGAAGAAATTCAGGGTGGCACCGACGCCCAGCGCTTCGCCGATGTTGCGGGCCATCGGTTGCTGCGCCGAACCGTTCCATTGCACCCAGTCAAAGGTCCACATGTCCCACAGTTGCGGGTAGTCCACCGGGGCATCCGCCACGCGGTAGTTATCAGGTGAAATCGCATCGCCGAAGCTGGCGTTGGCGATCCGCCCGAATGCGTCGGTGCGACCGGGGCCTTCCTCGGTCGGGTAGAGCCCTCGATGGGTGTCGTTCCAGGCCACTTTCGCGAACGTATTGAGGGAGGCTTTGAAGTCTTGGCGCAACTGTTGGCGGCGAGTTTCGTAGTCCTCGCCCAACACGTTGCGGGCGAAACGTTCGAATTTCCACGGGTTGTAATACGTCGAGACCAGACTGGCGACAAGTGCTTGTCCGAAACTGCCGCCCCGTAGTGTAGGAACACTGGAAGGCAGTACATGTTGCGCCGAACCTCCGTCGATGCGCACGGCCTGGCCATTGAAGCGCAATTCACCGGTGTGGCAGGCGGCGCAGGTGATGTCGAGGAATGCGTCCTGGCTGCCGGGGTTTTGATGGCGGGCAAAACCCACGGGCAAGTTGTCGGGGTTGCTCGGTGTGTCCTTCTGGTCGGGGTCGATCAGAAAACCAAAGCGTGCGAGATACTCGGGGGCGGCGAAGCGTTGTTTCGAGAAGGGCAGTTCGAGTTCCTTGAACCAGTCATAGCGTAAGCCTTTGACCTGAGTGCCCTGGGGAGTGAAGTAGTAAGTCTGGCGGTCGGCGGCGCTCCACTGTTCCAGGTAATGCACCTGTTGTGCGGGTGACCAGGTCGGCAATTTCGGGTTGGCGACGTAGTACAGCACTACGGCCAGGCCCAGCCCCAGCAGCACAGCGAACAATACCAGCAGGCGTAATAAGAGGCGCAAGATAAACATCCTTGTCGATTTGTAGCTCTCTTATGCCTCAGTGCTTCAGGTGCGGCAAGTGGCCATTACGCCAGATGTTGTGGGATCCGGTACCCGTCTCAGTGGGCCCAAGATGACATAAGCTTCATCATTGCAATCCCGAAATGCGTTAAAACACCTGAACTTATCAGAAGTTTCCCGCTCTCATGCCGGTAGCCATTGGTCGTGGCCGCCTGATAAGCTCGCGGCTTTACTCGATTGCCCTTTAGGCGCATGAACAAGGAAATAGCATGAAACAGCATCGGTTGGCGGCGGCGGTGGCCCTGGTTAGCCTGGTACTTGCGGGTTGTGACTCGCAGACCAGCGTAGAGCTGAAAACCCCGGCGCAAAAAGCTTCCTACGGGATTGGCCTGAACATGGGCAAGAGCCTGGCTCAGGAAGGCATGGATGACCTGGACTCCAAAGCCGTAGCCCAAGGCATCGAAGATGCCGTCGGCAAGAAAGAACAGAAGCTGAAGGATGATGAGTTGGTCGAAGCCTTCGCAGCACTGCAGAAGCGTGCTGAAGAGCGTATGGCCAAAATGAGCGAAGAGTCGGCAGCCGCCGGCAAGAAATTCCTCGAAGACAACGCCAAGAAAGCCGGTGTCACTACCACTGCTTCGGGCCTGCAATACGAAGTGGTCAAGAAAGCCGATGGCGCACAGCCAAAGCCTACCGACGTAGTGACTGTTCACTACACCGGCAAGCTGACCGACGGCACTACCTTTGACAGCTCCGTCGACCGTGGCAGCCCGATCGATTTGCCGGTCAGCGGCGTGATTCCGGGTTGGGTCGAAGGCCTGCAACTGATGCACGTTGGTGAGAAGTACAAGCTGTACATCCCTAGCGAGCTGGCCTACGGCGCCCAAAGCCCAAGCCCGGCGATTCCAGCCAACTCGGTGCTGGTATTCGACCTGGAACTGCTGGCGATCAAGGATCCAGCAAAAGAAGACGCCGCCAAGTAATCAGCGTCTGCTTTAAAAACAACGCCTCGCTTTATGCGGGGCGTTGTTGCATCTGGCGTTCAGCGAGGGTAAACAAAGCGAACGGACGCTGTACGGTGCAGTCATAGCCATTGAGGACGCCGTGCTAGCCGCGCCGGCGCTCCAAGTCAATGAAATCTTGGGTTTTTTTATGTGAGTAAAAAACGCCCGATCTGAGTTGAGCCCTTATGAAACGGGGCTTTCAGCGGTGAAAAATAGCTCTGTTCACAAGGTTATCCACAATTTGTGTGGATAACATTTCAGCGGGAGGAATGATGAAAGCACCCTGGAATTTCGCTCGTTTCCTGCCACTCGCCGGACGCCTGCTTGCCCGTGGGCGTTTGCCGACCCTGCTGTTCGCCGTCGCCAGCAAAGGTGCCAGTCAAGGCAACCGCCTGGGCAAGCTCAAGGACGATTTGCGCCTGTTGCAGGCACTGTGCCTGTCTTACTGGCGCGGCGAATACCGCGCCATCAGCCCGAAGGCAATAATCTCGGTGGTGGCCGGCCTGATGTACTTCCTCAGCCCGGTGGATGCGATTCCGGACTTCATCCCGATGTTCGGCATGCTCGATGACATCGCCGTACTCGCCTGGTTGATGAAAGTCCTCGACGACGAACTCAATGCTTTCCGTGCCTGGCGCAAACGCCAGTTGCCGGAGAAGCTTGCGGTGGTCGAGCGTCTCCCCGATACCCCCGAGCAACTTCAGCTTCAGGGGCCGAAAAAAACCTGATTCGATTGAGGATCGTCCTTATATTCATACCCCCCGCGACCGTGGCCGCTGTTAGGATTACACTTCTATGGAAAAGTGCCGACTCGCTAAGTGTCGTTGTCCTACGGGGAAGTCATGGATATTCAGATAATCACACGCGAAGGCGAGCCCGAATACGCGGTTTTGCCGTGGGCTCAGTACCAGGCTCTACTGAAAGCAGCAGGCATCAACCAACAACCGGCGCCCGACACGCCGGCGCGTCAAGCAACATCACCAGACCCGATACTTCCAGGTCTGGATCAACTACGCAGTTTGCGCGAAGGGAAGGGCATCGCCATTGAGGCGCTCGCCCGCACGGTAGGCATCAGCCCGTCTTATCTGGCCTTGATCGAAAGTGGCGAGCGTCTACCCGACGCTGCGATTCGCCGCAGCCTGGCCTGGGAGTTGACGGTGCCAGGGTGGAGGGATGAATCGTGAGCGTACGCATCAGTCGTCAACATTGGGATGGGTTGCTGGGTGAGTTGGATCAGGCCCGCCGTCAGCGCCATCTGCTGACTTATCGAGCTTTACTGGAACGTTTGCAGTTGCCCACGCCGGCCATGCAAACCCTCACTGCTGCGCTTGAGCATCTGGCCGCGCTGGACGCCAAGGCCGAGCAGCCGCTGCGCAGTTCGCTGGTGATCAGCCAGGGTGCCAGCCGCCTGCCACGCACTGGTTTCTTCGAATGCGTCGAGCGTCTGGGTCGTTTTTCCGGGCCGTCCGACGGTGTTGCTGCCGCCTCGTGGCACGCCTCGGAAGTGGTGCGCGTGTTTGAATACGAGTACCCGGAATCGGCGGAGGCCTGAGTGTTCTTGAAGCTCAAGGCGCGAGCCAGTTACTGGCTGGCCCGCCGGTTATTTCACTGGTCGTGGTTCGTACGACAGCCTCGCGGCTGGAGCTGGCTCGAAGGCCAGTTCGCGCGCATGGCCAACCTCGGTGATGTCGGCGCGCAAAGCTTCTATGGCCACATCCTGGCCTTCCGCGGCGTTGGCCTTGGGGCTCGCGAGGAGGGTGTGCGATTGCTGCGCCTGGCGGCTTTGGCGGGGGATGGCAAAGCGGCGTATCAGGTGGGAGTGATTAGTTTGGCGGGGACGCCGAGCAAGGCGCCGGACCCCGTGGAAGCAGCGCGGTTTTGGCGGATTGCGGCGCAGGCTGGGCATCCGTTGGCTGAGATGAAGCTTAAAGAGCTGGCGTCTCGCGATGCTGCGAAGTAACCCCATCATTTGTTCGCAGAACATAACGTGGCGTGAGGGAAACCTCTCGCCACGTTTGCGTTTCTGAGCGTTCGTTAATTCGTGGCGACGTATTAGAGAATTGCCCTACGCCAACATCGTCCATTCCTTACTTCTTTCCTGATTGATCACCCGCAAAGTGCTGCGCGTTTATTGCTGTGTAAATCCATCGGAGATTTCCTTCGAGTTGTGGCGGCTTTCATGAACTGGTGCGCGACGTGTCTCATCGATAGTCTTCCGGCTGTCACTGCAAATTCAGTGACAGGGTGTGGAAGCCCTTCTATCGTTAGGCGCGTCAAGCGCCACCAATTCGGCATTTTTCGTCTGTGTTTTATGGTGGCTGTGCGCGGGGCGCTTTCGAGTGCGCCGAGTGCCTAACGTCTCGGTCTTCCACACCCGCGTTCAGCCGCCACCTATCGCGTGGAAGTAATTACTTGGCGGCTCCAATCCATACGTTAGGAAGTAAACCAATGAAAACACTTATGCCAGATCCGCCTTTACCCCTCTAACGCCTCATCCCGACAACCGCTTCATGGTGCTGACCAGCAACTGCAGCGACATGCCCACCTTGTTCGTCGACACCCAAGCACCGCTCGATATCCTGACCGACGCCGCCCGCTATCGAATCCGAGCCGTCACCCAAGTACTGGAGAACCTCTCAATGCGCGGTTCGATTGAGTGCGATTCCATGATTCTCAGCGACTTCGCGTTGCTCTGCGCGATTCCGTTGCGCGATGGCTGTGATGTGCTGGATGTGGTTGGGCGGCGGTTGGGGGCGCGGTCAGCCGCTGATTAGATTCGCAGATTTTGGTTGTCTGGTCTGGCCTCTTCGCGGGAAAGCCTCGCTCCTACAGGGCTTGGTGTCGTTTGTGACTATTATGAACGACACAAAAACCCTGTAGGAGCGAGGCTTGCCCGCGAAGGCGTCAGTACAATCAACGATGCCCCAACAGCAGCTCATCCTCTCGCCCCGGCACCACCAAACTATCAATCACATGCACGCTATACCCCGGCACATTCTTCGCGTGATGCTTGGCCTGCGAAGCCATCTCCGCCAACTGGCTCGCATCGAGTTGTCCACAGGCCTGTGGATGCAAATGCACCACGCCGATCGACAATGACAGCAACGGAAATTCCTGGCGCACGCCCTGGCGATTCGGTGCAATAAAGCAGCCGGCTTCCAGGTGTTCGCTGCGGTAGAAGCGTCGGCACTGGCTCTGGAAGTCGTCCAGCAACTGGTTCAAACGTTTGCGCCAATCTTCCGGGCCGAGCACCAGCAGAAAGTCATCACCGCCGATATGGCCGACGAAGTCGCGGGACGGGTCGACGCGATCGTTCAGGCATTGCGCCAGGCACAGCAGGACTTCATCCCCACGGCCGTAGCCGTAGATGTCGTTGAAGGGTTTGAAACTGTCGATGTCGACGTAACAGATCACCGATTCCCGCTCCTGTTGCAACAGCCGCGTCAGGCATTGCTGGATGGGCACGTTGCCCGGCAACAGGGTCAGCGGGTTGGCGTAGCGGGCCTGCTGGATTTTCAGTTCGGTAATCAGCTTGAGCACATCGATCACCCGGCCCAATCCCAGATAGCCGCCGTTGAGGGTGATGATGAAGTCTTCCTCGATGCGCTGCCGCGCGCGGCTGGTGATCAAGCGGCTGACTTGTTGCAGCGACTGGCTCATCTCCACGGCGAGGAAGTCGTCGTTCATCAAGCGGCTGATGGGCTTGCGTGCAAACAGGTCGGTAGCAAACGGCTTGAGCAGTGCGTCCGAGAGCGAATGCCGATGGACGATGCCGCAAGGATGGCCTTGCTCGTCGAGCACCGCCAGTGAGTTCAGGTTGGCCTGGCGGCGGAAGGCTTCCAGCACCGTGGCCGTCGGTGTGTCCCGGGCCACGGCCGGTTGGTCGTTGAGCAAGGCGCTGAGGTCGCTGCCTTCGTCATTCAGCGCCACGGCGGTGCTGTCGTGTTTTGGCATCAAGGATCGCGCCTCGCGCGGTGGATGCTCTTGAGGCCGACACAGCAAGTAGCCTTGCACCAGATCGACGCCCATCTCCGTCAGCACCGCGAGCTCTTCCGGCAGTTCGATCCCTTCGGCGATCACCTGAGCCCGCGAGGCTTTGGCGATTTGCAGGATCGAGCCGACGAACTCACGCTTGAGCGCGTCCTGGTGAATACCGTCGATGAAATGCCGGTCGATCTTCACGTAGTCCGGACGCAGCTCGGACCACAACCGCAAGCTCGAGTAACCCGCGCCCAGATCATCCAGCGCAATGGAAAACCCCATCGCCCGATAGTGATGCAAGGCGTTTTGCAGTAGCTGGAAATCGTCGGTCGGGGTCTGTTCGGTGAGTTCGATCACCACCTGGCTCGGCGGGATGCCGAAGTCCTGCAGCAATTGCAGGGTCCGACCCGGTTGATGGGCGGCTTCCAGCAGGGATTCAGGAGAGACGTTGAGAAACAGTTTGCCGGGCAGCTGTTGTTCATTGAAGCGTCGGCAGGCACTTTCACGGCAGGCGATTTCCAGCTCGCTCAAGCGACCGGCCTGGCGGGCGACCGCGAACAATGCGATAGGGGAGTGCAGCGGGCTGTTTGATGGGCCGCGAGTGAGGGCTTCGTAGCCGACAATGCGTCGCTCAGAGACGGAAATGATCGGCTGGAACAGGCTGTGCAAACCGCTTTGAGCCAGAATGGAACTCAAGGCACTCAGCTGTTCAGTGGTGGTCATGGCGATCTCTGGCGATAAAAAAAGGACTGGGAGCCATGAGCTCCCAGTCCTTTATTTCACGACAGAATGATGACTGTTTGATGACGCTCCGGGGAGCGTCAGCATTAAATTGCCATCATTTTAGTGCTTGGCGACCGCGGTGTTGAGTTTCAGGTAGTCCAACAGAATCCGCCCGGTCTCGCTCAAGTAGGCATCGTCTTCTGGCTTGGTCTTGTCCGGCTCGGCCGCGATGGCGTCTTCGTCTTCTTTCTTCAGCTCTTTGAGCGGCTCTTCGCCCTTGGCCTTGCGACGGATGTTTTCCATCACCAGTTGCTTGGCTTCGATATCGGCGTGTTGCGCACGACGATCGGCTTCATTGAGGCTGACGGTTTTTTCCGCCATCAGCTTCTGCGCCAGGGCCAGTTTGTCGCGGATGAACACGAACTCTGCGTCTTTGGCCGAACGCACGTCATGCTCGGACTTGAGCTGCGTGATGTATGGTTTGAACGGATCGACCGCCGGCTTGATGGCCGCACGGATGGTGTCCCACGGCATGGCTTCCGGCAGGGCGCTTTCGCCGATTTCCTTGGTGTCAATGATCGACGGGTAATCGATGTCCGGCAGTACGCCCTGATGCTGGGTGCTCTGGCCGGAAACCCGGTAGAACTTGGCCAGCGTCAGTTTCAGTTCGCCATGGTTCAGCGGCTGAATGGTCTGCACGGTGCCTTTGCCGAAGGTCTGGCCGCCGATGATCAGCGCGCGGTGATAGTCCTGCATGGCGCCGGCAAAAATCTCCGAAGCCGAGGCCGACAAGCGGTTGACCAGCAACGCCATCGGGCCTTTGTAGAACGCACCCGGATTTTCATCTTCCAGCACATCGACCCGGCCGTCGGCGTTACGCACCAGCACGGTCGGACCTTTGTCGATGAACAGACTGGTCAGCTCGGTGGCTTCCTGCAAGGAGCCGCCGCCGTTGTTGCGAAGGTCGATGACCACGCCGTCGACTTTCTCTTTCTGCAACTCGGTCAGCAGTTTCTTGACGTCGCGAGTGGTGCTCTTGTAATCCGGATCGCCCGCACGGAACGCCTTGAAGTCGAGGTAGAAGGCCGGGATCTCGATGACGCCGAGCTTGTAGTCCTTGCCATCCTGTTTCAGGTTGAGGACCGACTTCTTCACCGCCTGGTCTTCAAGCTTCACTGCTTCACGGGTGATCGGCACGATTTTGCTGGTCTGGTCGTTTGGCGCGTTGTTGGCCGGAATCACTTCCAGACGCACCACGGTGCCTTTCGGACCACGGATCAGCTTGACCACTTCGTCCAGGCGCCAGCCAACCACGTCGACCATCTCTTTGTTGCCTTGGGCAACGCCGATGATCTTGTCGGCCGGTGCAACCTGCTTGGTCTTGTCGGCTGGGCCCGCGGGCACCAGGCGCACGACTTTCACCTGATCGTTATCGCTCTGCAACACGGCGCCGATGCCCTCGAGGGACAGGCTCATGTTGATGTCGAAGTTTTCCGCGTTATCTGGCGACAGATAGTTGGTGTGCGGGTCGTAGGACATGGCGAAGGTGTTGATGTACGCCTGGAAGATGTCTTCCGCACGGGTCTGGTCCAGGCGCGCCAACTGGTTCTTGTAGCGCTTGGTCAAGGTTTCCTGAATCTGTTTGGAATCCTTGCCCGCGATCTTCTGCCGCAAGACTTCGTCCTTGACGCGTTTGCGCCACAGGTCGTCGAGTTCGGCGGTGGACTTGAGCCAAGGGGCGTCCTTGCGATCGATCAGCAAGGTTTCCTTGGTGGTGAAGTCGATTTTGTCGACGCCCTTGTTCAGCTCGGCAAGGGCAAAGTCCAGACGCGCTTTGACGCGGTCCAGGTAGCGCTTGTAGATGGTGAACCCGGCGTTGAGGTCACCGCTTTTGAGGAAGTCGTCGAACTGGGTCTTCCACTTGTCGAACTCGGCAATATCGCTGGCCATGAAGTAGCTGCGCGACGGATCCAGCAGCTTGAGGTAGCTGTCATAGATGATCACGGAGCGCGCGTCATCGAGCGGCGGCTTGCTGTAGTGATGGCGCTTGAGCAGTTCGACGACGTTCAGGCTGGCGATCACTTCATCACGATCAGGCTGAAGCTTGTCCCAGCTATTGGCTGCGAATGTATTGCTCGACATCGGCAACAGGCCGATACCAATGAATAGGGCTAGGGCGGTGCTGGGAAAAAAATGCTTCATGCTGATTCGACGCGGGGACAATTGATCACGCATATTAGGCCGTCTTTGAAGTCGCCGGTTCCACAAAGGGCCGGTCACATAATGCAAGAAAGCCCGGCGCTACAGCTACGGGCTCAGTCCAGACTCACTATGGAGGCACTGTGAAAGCATTGCAAGGCGTGGAAGGTCAAGTGGAGTGGGTTGAAGAGCCCAGTCCTACATGCGATGTAGGACAAGTTCGGATTCGAGTGGCGGCGGCGGGCCTCAATCGCGCCGATTTGTTACAGAAAGCGGGGCTTTATCCGCCACCGCCGGGAGCCAGTCAGGTACTGGGTCTTGAGTGTTCAGGGGTGATCAGCGAGGTCGGCCCGGGCTCGTCCTGGCAGGTCGGTGATCGGGTCTGCGCCTTGCTGGCCGGGGGTGGGATGGCCGAGGAGGTAGTTGTCGACGGACGGCATGTGCTCCCGGTCCCCGAAGGTTTGTCCTTGGCCGAGGCGGCAGCGTTACCGGAGGTGTACGCGACCGTCTGGCTGAATTTGTTTCAACTGGCTGCGCTCAAACCGGGTGAGAAAGTTCTTCTGCACGCCGGAGCAAGTGGAATCGGTTCAGCGGCCATTCAGCTATGCAAAGCCTTTGGCAACCCGTGCTGGGTCAGCGTCGGTTCTGCCGAGCGTCTGGCTTATTGCGAAGCGCTGGGTGCGCAGGGAGGTGTGGTGCGCTCGGGCGACCTGGACAGCTTGCGTGACCTGGGGCCGTTCGATGTGATTCTCGACCCGGTGGGCGGCAATTACGCCGCACTGAACTTGAAAATGCTGGCCCTGGATGGTCGCTGGGTGCTGATCGGCTTGATGGGCGGTCGTGAAGCGAACCTGGACCTGGCGCAGGTCCTGGCCAAGCGCGTGCAACTGCTCGGCTCGACCTTGCGCAGTCGCGATGAGCAGTTCAAGGCGGATTTGTTCAGTGATTTGAGCCAGCACGTGTGGCCGTTGTTTGCTGAAGGGCGGTTGAGCCCTCAGTTGGCGAAGACCTACCCCATCAAGGACGCCGAAGCGGCGTTTGCGGAGTTGGCGAGTAATAAGGTGGCGGGGAAGTTGGTGTTGATCATCGACCCAAGCCTGACCTGATCCCCGGCTAAACGAAATCCTTGTGGGAGCGTGGCTTGCCCGCGATTCAGGCGGCGCGGTGTGTCAGTCAGACCGCGTCATCGTTCATCGCGGGCAAGCCACGCTCCCACAGGTACGGCGTAATTCTTGAGAGAGCGGTTACTTCCAGATATGGATCGGCCAGCCGGCTTTTTCGGCGTGCTCAAGCAACACCGGATCCGGGTTCACTACGTGTGGGAAATCCACCTTCAACAGCAGCGGTAAATCGTTACGCGAGTCGGAATAGAAACTCGCGCCTTCCAGGTTTTCCTCTTCCGCATCCAGCCACTCCAGCAACCGGACGATCTTGCCTTCGCGGTAGGTCAGGGTGCCGACGGTGTGGCCGCTGTAAACGCCGTGCGCCACTTCCAGTTCGATGCCGAGAATCTCGTCGATGCCCAAACGGTCGGCAATCGGTCTGACCAGGTGCGTGCCCGACGCCGAGATCACCAGAATCCGGTCGCCGGCCTTGCGATGGGCCGCAATCGCTTTGGTGGCGTCACTGAAAATGATCGGCTCGATATAGTCCTCCACCCAAGGCCCGACCAGATGATCGACCTCTTCCGGTGTGCGCCCGATCATCGGCTCCAGGCTGAAGGTCATGTAATCCTCCATCCGCAGCTTGCCGTGGCTGTAGGCGTCCATCAATTCGTTGTTTTGACGCATGAACGACTCGGGATCGACCCAGCCCAGGCGGCCCATTTGCTCGCTCCAGAGGGTGGCGCAGTCGCCGTGGATCAGGGTTTCGTCCAGATCAAAAATTGCCAGGGCCATCAGTGCAGTTCTCTCTTCGACATCAACAAAGGCATCAGGCTACCTCACACAGGGCAGTCGGATCGATGGAAAGTGCCAGGCGCTGACCATCGGGGTGCAGATCGGCCGCCGAGCGGTTCAGTACATCCACCACCAATTCCACGCCCCGGGCTTCGACCCGATAGCGAATCACGTTGCCCAGCAAGCTGTGGCTGCGGATTTGCGCATCTAGCTCGCCATTGAGGCTCAGCTCGATGGCTTCCGGGCGAATCGCGATGCGGTGGTTGATCGGCCGTTGCAGCAGTTTCGAGGCGCTATCGGCGTCCAGCAGGTTGTAGTTGCCGATGAAACCGGCGGCAAACACATCCACGGGCGCGGTGTACAGGGTTTCGGCGTCGCCGCTCTGTACGATCTTTCCCTGATTCATCAGGAAAATCCGGTCAGACATGGTCAGGGCTTCTTCCTGATCGTGTGTGACGAAAATCGTGGTCAGGCCGAGTTCACGCTGGATCTGACGGATCTGTTCGCGCAAGTGCTTGCGAATCCGCGCATCGAGGGCCGACAACGGTTCATCCAGCAGCAACAGCCGTGGCCGCGTGACCAATGAACGGGCGAGGGCCACGCGCTGGCACTGGCCGCCCGACAATTGATGCGGATAACGGGCGGCGAAGTCATTGAGCTCCACCAGTTTCAGTACTTCGGCGACACGCTTCTGGCTGTCGTCGGCGTTGACCTTTTGCATGCGCAGACCGAAGGCGATGTTCTGCTCCACGGTCATGTTGGGGAACAGCGCATAACTCTGGAACACCATGCCAATCCCGCGTTTCTGTGGGCTCATCGGAACCAGATCGACGCCCTCCAGCAGAATCTTGCCGCCATCTACCGACGTCAGGCCGGCGATGCAACGCAACAGCGTGGACTTGCCGCAACCGGACGGGCCGAGGAGGGTGACGAACTCACCTTTCTGGATTTCGCAGTTGATGTCGCTGAAGACGGTGGTGCCCGCGTAATTTTTTTGAAGATGTTGGACGCTGACATAGCTCATTCGCTTTTGTCCTTGTTCAAGATATTGGCCGCCCAGGTCAGAACCAGCACAAAAAAGAAGTAGGAAATCACCAGCGCACTGGTGAAGTGGCCGCTGCTGTTACGCATGTTGTTGAGGTAGACCTGCAGGGTTTCGTAGCGGGTGCCGACCAGGATGTTGGCAAACACGAATTCACCGAACAGGAACGAGAAGGACAGCAGCAACGCCACCATCAAGCCCTTGCGCAGGTTCGGCAGCACCACCAGGAATGCCGCTTGCCAGGTGCTGGCGCCGAGCAGTTGCGCGGCGTCCATCAGGTCGCGCAGGTTGATCGCTTGCAGGTTGTTGGTGATCGCCCGGTACATGAACGGCAGTGCGATGGTGAAGTAGCAGCCGATCAGAATCCACGGCGTACCGACCATCGCAAACGGCCCGGAACCGTAGAGCTGCAGCAGCCCCACCGACGACACTACCGGCGGAACCGCAAAGGGCAGCAGGATCAGGATGTTCATCAGCGCATCCAGTTTGGGGAAGTGGTAATGCACCACGAACAGCAGCGGCAGAATCAGCACCACCGACAGAATCAGCGCGCCGACGCAGACCAGCAGCGACTGCCCAAAGGCATTCAGGAAGCGCGGATCGCTCCACAGCTGGATGTACCACTTGAAGGTAAAGCCGCTGGGCAGAATGGTCGCCGACCAGCTGCTGGCGATCGAGTAGATCAACGTCCCGGCCAGCGGCAACAACAGAATGGCAAACAGCACGTACACCACCACCCGGTGATAGACACCGGCGGGGCCCAGTTCAGCGCGAGACATGGTAGCTCCTCTTCAACAGCAGCTGATGCACGATGGTCACCAGGGTCATCAACGCCACGAGCACCACGGCCAGGGCGCTGGCCAGGTTCGGATCCAGGGAAATGTCGCCGGACACCATCGCCGCGATGCGGATCGGCAGCACGTTGAAGTTGCCGGTGGTCAGCGCGTAGACCGTGGCATAGGCGCCAAGCGCGTTGGCCAGCAAGATCACGAAAGTGCCGAGCAGCGCAGGGGTAAGCACCGGCAAACCGATGTGGCGCCAGTACTGCCAGCCGTTGGCGCCAAGCAATTCGGCGGACTCACGCCAGTCTTCGCGCAAGGCGTCGAACGCCGGGTAGAGCAGCAGCACGCCCAATGGAATCTGGAAGTAGGTGTAGAGAATGATCAGCCCGGTTTTCGAATACAGGTTGAAGTCCTGAATGATCCCGGCCTGCTTGAGCATGATGGTGAAGCTGCCGTTGAAGCCCAGCAAAATGATGAAGGCAAAGGCCAGGGGCACGCCGGCGAAGTTGCTGGTCATGTTGGCGAAGGCGTTGACGAAGTTACGCAGTTTCGAGTCGACCCGACGCAGGGAATAGGCGCCGAGCACCGCGATGATGATGCCGAATACGCTGGACCAGAAACTGATTTCGAGGCTGTACTGGATCGCCTGCAAATAGAACTTCGAATTGAAGATCTTGGTGAAGTTGGCCAGGCCCCAACCGAACTCTTCCGATTGCAGGCTGTTGATCATCACCCAGACCAGCGGGGCGATCTCGAACACGATAAAGAACAGGGTGAAAGGCACCAGGCACAATGCTGCCAGCCATTTACCACGGGTCATGGCGTTCACTTGAGCAGCTCCCGGCAGACAGGTTTGTCGTGGGCCACGCCCAACAGTTCGCAGACCGTGCCACAGATGTCCGTCTGTTTTGGCGCGGCGCGGGTGTTGAAGCTGAAGGCATCGCCCAGGACAAACAGCGGCACTTCGCGTTCTTCCGGCAGCAGGCCGTTGTGCGAGCGGTCGTTGTTCATGCCGTGGTCGGCGGTCACCAGCACTTGGTAGCCGGCGTCGAGCCAGGTTTGCAGGTAGTCAGCCAGGATAATGTCCACCGAGCGGGCGCTGTTGCGGTATTGCGGGGTGTCGAGGCCGTGCTTGTGCCCGGCGTCGTCGATGTTCATGGGGTGGATCAACAAAAAATTGGGCGCATGGCGTAGACGCAGGTTTTCGGCGTCGGCGAACAGGTGCGAATCCGGGTAGTGATCGTTCCAGTAGAAGTGACCGTGCTGGATCGGCAGGTCGGGGCTGTCGGTGTGACGATCCCGTGCGGCCACGAACGGCGAGCGGTTATACAACTCGCTGACCCAGTGATAGGCCGCGGCGGCCGTGGTCAGGCCGGCATCCGTGGCGTAGTGATAAATGCTGCGCTGGTTGGACAGGCGCGAGACGTTGTTGTGGACGATGCCGCTCTCGATGGGCGGGACGCCGGTGAGGATGCATTCGTAAAGCGGTCGGGACAGGGCCGGCAGTTCGCACTCCAGTTTGTAGAGCGCCGCGCGTCCTGCGCCGACGTAAGCCTGCAGGTGCCCCAAGGCGTGGCGCGCGACTTCATAATTGAGGCCGTCGAGCACGACAAGGATGACGTTGTGCTTCATAGGGGCGGGACTCCGCGAAACAGATGATTCAGGTACGCAACCAATCCCCCTGTGGGAGCGAGCCTGCTCGCGATGGCGGCGTGTCAGTCAACATATGTGCTGAATGTAAGTCCGCTATCGCGAGCAGGCTCGCTCCCACATTGAATCTCCAGTGGATTTCCAATGTGGGGATCTGCAGGGTTACTTCATTTCCACGAGAACTTCTTCGTTCCACTTCTGAGGCAGGGCCTTGGAAGTCTTTTCCCATGCATCCGCGTCTTTGATCGGCGTGACCTTTTTGTACTGCTCGTTAGGCAGCAGCTTGGCCTGGACGTCGGCCGGCAGCTTGATGTGTTCGGCGCGGATTGGACGGGCATTGCCTTTCGCCAGGTTGATCTGGCCGGCATCGCTGAAGATGTATTCGCGGGTCAGTTTGGCGGCGTTCGGGTTCTTCGCGTATTTGTTGATGATGGTGGTGTAGCCGGAAATCACCGAGCCGTCGGATGGGATCAGCACCACGTAATCGTCCGGGTTCGCCATCTTGGCCTTGTAGCTCAGGCCGTTGAAGTCCCAGACCACGCCGACTTCGATTTCACCCTTTTCCATCGTGGCGATGGTCGGGTTGGCCATGGACAGGCGGCCCTGCTTGGCGATATCTGCGAACAGCAACAGCGCTGGCTGCAGGTTCTTCTCATCGCCACCGTTGGCCAGTGCCGCGGCCAGTACACCGTTGGCGGCCTGGGCGGCGGTGCTCACATCACCGATCGAGACTTTGTATTTGCCGGTTTTCAGGTCAGCCCATTTGGTCGGAGCTTCGGAACCGTGCAGCAGCTTCTTGTTGACGATGAACGCGATGGTGCCGGTGTACGCCAGCGCCCAGTTGCCGTCCTTGTCTTTGGCCCAGTCCGGGACCTGATCCCAGGTGCTTGGTTTGTAAGGTTGCACCACGCCCTGTTTGACCGCGATCGGTCCGAAGGCTGCGCCGACGTCGCCGATATCGGCGCTGGCGTTGTCTTTCTCGGCGGCGAACTTGGCGATTTCCTGGGCCGAGCTCATGTCGGTGTCGATGTGTTTCAGGCCGTAAGTCTTGGCCAGGTCTTCCCAGGTGCCTTTCCAGTTGGCCCAGTCATCGGGCATGCCGACGCTATTGACCGCGCCTTCCGCTTTCGCAGCGGCTTCCAGGGTTTTTAAATCATCAGCCGCCATGACGGCGGTGCACATGGCAATGGTCGAGCCTAACAGTGATGCCAGGAAAAGCTTTTTCATCCGAAGCTCCTTTGGGCGTTTTCAACGCTGCGATTGCGGTTGTGTTGGTCTAGGTCAGCAATACCTGAGCCAATTTAGGCGCCGCTGATGACATTTTGATGTCGACGATCGGTTGGCCTACATTTTTCAAACGGTAATGCTCAGGCTTGCGAGTAAGCGTAGACCATGGCTAAAGGGCTGATACGAAAGGACTTGGCCGTGAATTTGCAGGTGTCTGGCGCAACCGTTCGGCGGCTTTGTCATCTGCCAGTCACAAGCAGTGCCTAGGCTTGCAGGAAGTTGATGGAGCCGGTTTGAATCACGGTTCTGCCCCGAAACAGTGCTGGTCTAGTCCAGATAGGTAACGTTGATGCGCATCGAGACAACCAAAGCGGTGACAGCCATCGGGCAGGTTCTGCAAGAACAGCTCGACCACGGCCTGTTGGCGCCCGGGAGCAAACTGCCGGCCGAGCGCAAGCTCAGTGAGTTGTTCGGTACCACGCGTATCACCGTGCGTGAAGCCTTGTTGCAACTGGAAGCCCAAGGGCAGATTTATCGGGAGGAGCGCCGAGGCTGGTTCGTATCGCCGCCGCGCCTGGCTTACAACCTGATGCAGCGCAGTCACTTTCACGCGATGGTCAGTGCGCAGGGGCGGGTGCCGTCCACCGAGGTGATTTCGGCGCGGTTGCAACCGGCGTCGGCCGCGGTGTGCGCGTGGTTGCAGTTGCCGGCGTTGTCCAGCGTGATTCAGATCTGCCGGGCGCGGCGCATTGATGAGCGGCTGGTGTTGTACGTGGAGCACTACCTGAATCCGCAGTACTTTCCGGGGATTCTGGATTTCGATCTGAATCAGTCGATCACCGAGCTGTACGCCAGGCATTACGACTTGCATTACGGGCGGGTGCGGTTCGAGATCGTGCCGACCGCGTTGTCGGTGGATGCGGCGGCAGCGTTACGGGTGTCGGTAGGAAGCCCGGGGTTGCGGATTGCCCGGGTCAATTACGACCAGCATGAGCGGCTGATCGATTGTGACCTGGAGTTTTGGCGGCATGACGCGATTCATGTCGGCGTTGATGTGGTTTGACGGGCGTGGTTTGTTTGTATGACCGTGTCGACCCCATCGCGGGCAAGCCCGCTCCCACAGGGTACGGTGTTGTATCTACAAACGCATATCCTTGTGGGAGCGGGCTTGCCCGCGATGGGGACATGACAGCCACCCTATGAATCAAGTAGCAGACACATCCTTCTGCGGCCCACCACCGGCCGTAATCACCTGCACACTCATCCGCGGTGTCGCCAGGTCCATTCCCGCCTCATCCAGATGCCGCTTCAGCGACAGATTGAATGCCCGTGAAACTTCCCACTGCTTGATCGGCGCGGTCTTGAACCGTGCCCGAAGAATCGCATTGCCCGACTCGAAACTCTCGACACCCTGAATCTCCAGTGGAGACCAGATATTGCGCCGTTGCAGCGGGTCGCTGCGCATTTTCTGTCCGACTTCGCGCATCAGTTTGATCGCCTCGTCGATGTCCATGCTGGCGGGCACCGCCACCCGGAAGATCGCGTAGCCGAATTCCCGGGAGTAGTTCTTGATGCTTTTGATTTCGCTGAACGGAATGGTATGCACGATGCCGTCGATGTCCCGCAGGCGAACGGTGCGGATGGTCAGGCCTTCGACGGTGCCAAGGTGGCCGCCGACATCCACGTAGTCGTCGATGGCCAGGGAGTCTTCGATGATGATGAACAGGCCGGTGATCAAGTCCGCGACCAGCGACTGCGCACCGAAACCGATGGCCAGGCCGATCACGCCGGCACCGGCCAGCAGTGGCGTGACGTTCATGCCCATGTTCGCCAGCGCGACGATCAGCGCAATGATGAAGATCGCCACGAACAGCACGTTGCGAATCAGCGGCATCATCGTCTGTGCGCGGGCGTTGGCCAGTCCTTTGCGCGAACGGGTGAGGGCGTGGTGCACCGCGGTGTCGCTGAGGATCCAGATCAGCCAGGCAAAAATCAGCGTACCGGCGAGGCTGAACAGTTTGACGCTGACTTCATGGCCTTCGCCCTCGGTGAACGCGATCAGCGACATGCCCCAGACCCGCAGGCCCAGTTCGATGAAGACCAGCCAGACCACGAGATGGGCGAGGGTGTAGAAGAAACTTTTCAGTCGCTCCGAATACAGCGCATGACGCTTCACACCCTTTTGCGGTTTAAGCGAATGACGACGAACCAGGCCGTTGATGACCATGCACAACACCAGCAACACGGTGCAAATCAGCGCCTGGCGCAGTGCGGTGCTGGTGTCACCGGCCGAGACGAAGGTGGCGAACAGCGAGATGGCCACCAACACCAGGGCCGGCACGTACCAGAAGGTGCCGAGAATATCGATGGTGTCGCTGAGCGCGCGGCGCGTCAGGCGTCGGGACAACGGCTGGTTGCGGATCAGGTGGGCGATCGGCCGGCGGAAACGCAGGATGAACAGCCCGGTGGACAGCGCCGCCAGGACGTTGGCGACGGTGGCGGCAGTGTGGGCCAGGTGACTGCCCAGGCTGGCGACCAGGCGCGGGTCGCTCAGCGCTTCACCGAACGCCGCGAAGCTGCCGATCAGCCACAACGGCCGAAAGGCTTGATGGCGCAGGATGTACAAGGCGCGGTGGCGATGCGGGCCGTCGAGCACGGAAAACGCAATCACGCAGATCGCCGAGAAACAGGTGCCGACCACCAAGGCATAAGCCAGCACCATGGCCAGGCTTTTGCCCAGTGACGAGGGCAGGGCGTAGCTCATGTAGACCGTCATAACCAAGGCAATCAGCCACGGCCCAAGTTTGCGCAGGGCGAAGCGCAACATGTCGAGAGCCTTGGGATGTTGCGGCAGTTCTTCGGTCAGGCCGAAGCGCATGCGCACCCGGTGACTGACCCAGATCAGCGCAGCGGCCAGCAGGCTCCAGACCATCAGAATCATGGCGAAGGCAAAGATGATCGGCAGCCATTCGTTGGCCGGCAGCATCAGCTCGGTCAGCTCGTCTTTGGCCAGGTCAAACTCTTCGGACCAGCGCGTGAGGGGACTGTCGGCCCCGGAAAACTGCTTTTCGAAGTTGGCCAGTGTGCCGCCGATCAGGCCGAGCACACCTTCTTCGGTGGCGGGCTGCGCCTTTTTGGTGACGTCGCGCAGCTTTTTCAGGTCCGCCAGCAGTTTGGTCCGCTGCTGATCGTTCTCCAGCGACTTGATGACTTCGTCCAGCGATTGGCCCAGCGGTTCTTGCGCTTCTGGCTGGGCTTTTGCCGAGCTGTTGAGCAAGCCCGGCAAACCGACCGCCTGGGCAGGCGCCATCGGAAGCAGCGTCATCAGGCAGACAAGGAAGAAACACGGCAGGGCGAAAAGACGAGCGAACACTAGGCGGTCAACCTCGGGATGAACAGATCGGCCGAGTGTACGAGCCCGTCAAAATCAATGCGAGCCAGGGGGAGGATTTATTCGTTGAGTTTGGCGAGGATCTTGAACACCACGGTGGCGAGGATCGTCAGCATGCCGATCCACATGGCGAACACGCCGGCGTTTTTATCGCGAAAATTGAAGCCGATGGCCAGCATGATCATCCCGGCAAGAATGGGGATCAGCATGGCGTGGAATGAGGACATAGAGATCATGGGCGACTGCCTTGTCGGAAGGGATATTTAAAGTCTAGGTGGCTTTTGGGCGACCGGTGGTGATGTGTGTCACATCTGATTCAGGGATGCGGCGCGAACCTTGTGGCGAGGGAGCTTGCTCCCGCTGAGCTGCGAAGCAGCCCCAAACCGAGCAATCGCGATCCTTCAGGCAGACCGCATTCACCGGTTTTGCGACTGCTGCGCAGTAGAGCGGGAGCAAGCTCCCTCGCCACAGATAGCATTCCAGCCATTCATTGGCGCGAAATTACGGCAATTCCTGACAGGCGTAGAACGCGCTCAGCACTTTGACCAGGTGTGCCAGGTCGTGGCTGCCGCACAGTTCGCGGATCGAGTGCATGGCGAACGTCGGCAGGCCGATGTCCACGGTGCGCACGCCCAGGTGGCTGGCGGTGATCGGGCCGATGGTTGAGCCGCAGCCCATGTCGCTGCGCACCACGAAGCTTTGCACCGGCACTTCTTCGGCCATGCACAGATGGCGGAAGAAGCCGGCGGTTTCGCTGTTGGTGGCGTAGCGCTGGTTACTGTTGACCTTGATTACCGGGCCGGCGTTGAGTTTTGGGCCGTGGTTAGCGTCGTGCTTTTCCGCGTAGTTGGGGTGCACGCCGTGGGCGTTGTCGGCCGAGACCAGCAAGGACTTTTGAATGGTGCGCACGAATTCGTCGCCTTCAGGCAGCAGGCGACGCAAGGTTTGCTCAAGCATCGGGCCATCGGCACCGCACGCCGAACAGGAGCCGACTTCTTCGTGGTCGTTGCACACCAGCACGCAGGTTTCGTCGGTTTCAGCGGTCAGCAAGGCTTGCAGACCGGCATAGCACGACAGCAAGTTGTCCAGGCGCGCGCCCGCGATGAAGTCGCCATGCAGGCCGATGATCGCAGCGCTTTGCGTGTCGTAGAAGCTCAGCTCGTAATCGAGCACCACGTCCGCATTCAGGCCATGTTCCAGCGCCAGCTGATTGGTGAGCACGGCGCGGAAGTCCACGCGCTCGTCACCGGCAAATTGCGCGAGGATCGGTGGCAGTTCGGTCTGGGCATTGATGGCCCAACCCATATTGGCTTCACGATTGAGGTGGATTGCCAGGTTCGGGATGGTGGCGATCGGCGCCTTGAAGTCGATCAACTGGCTCTCGACCTTGCCGTCGCGGCGGAACGTCACGCGGCCGGCCAGGGACAAGTCGCGGTCAAACCACGGCGCCAGCAGCGCACCGCCATAGACTTCGACGCCCAGTTGCCAGAAACCCTGGCGCTGCAGTTCAGGCTGGGGCTTGACCCGCAGGCATGGGCTGTCGGTGTGGGCGCCGACCAGGCGAATACCGCCATGCAACGGCGAATGACGTCCCATCTTGATCGCGACGATCGACGAGTCGTTACGGGTGACGTAATAACGACCGTTGGCTTCGGTGGTCCAGGGCTCGCGCTCGTCAAGGCGCACAAAACCCGCCGCTTCCAGACGCTGAACAAGGCTGGCAGTGGCATGGAACGGGGTAGGGGAGGCCTTGAGGAAGTCGATCAGGCCTTGGTTCAACTCTTCGCGCATAAGAAGCTCCAGACAGCAGTGGGCGGGAGTTTAACGTATTGGTCGGGGCCTTTGGGCATGACGTGAACCGGTCACGTCAGCTGGCAGCCTCTACCCGCTTTTTCAGGTACTTCATGATAATCCGCTCATCTTCAGGCTTTTCTGGCTTGGGCAATTGCGGGGGCCAGGCGTTCTGATGAGTCTCCAGCAGTTTTTTCTGTCGAGCCTTGTCCCAACGAAGGATCTCCCGCGAGGCACATTCCCACCATTCGTGGCGGCAGGCCGTGTAGTACGGGTGATCGGGGGCCGCGCTGCCGTAAAGCAGATCGCGGCCGACCTTGCGCAGGGCGCCACTCTGGTTGCGCAGCTTCCATTTGATTTTCAGCCGCTGCCAGGCGGAAGGGAAGGGTTTGACCCGCGGCACGTCCCGGCACAGTTCGACCAGCTCAGCGCTGAACTGCTCGCCATGCTGAGAGAAGAAATACGCCTGCATCGCATGGAAAAAGCGTTTTTCCGCGAAGTAGTGATAGATGTATTTTTTCGCTTCATGAACCGGTTTGTCGCGCATCGCGAACGACAGGGCTATCTGCTCGATGGTGTGGATATCGAAGCCGTCCCGGGTCCATTCGTCGATGAGCTTGATGGACTCTTCGAACAGCGCGGTGTCGCGGTCGGTCACGCCGCATAATCCGCTGTTGTACAGCTTGAAACCGTTGTCCGCGCTGACGCCGTGCGCGTGCAGGCAACCGCCGAGCTTCACGTAGTCGGGACGTTCACACACGTCCTGCCAGTCGTACTCGAAGCGATCCATCAAGTAGTGCTGCGGCTGAATCTGGTTGAAGATCAGGTTCGGGTCGCTGGTGAACAGGGTGTCGGTGTCGACGAACAGGGTTTTTTCGGCAAACTGCAGACCGGCGGCAATCGCACAGGCCTTGCGACGATGGTGATAGCCGTTTTCGCCTTGCCACAGGGTCAGGGTTTCCTGGGGCAGCGTGACGGTTTCGACCGGCCAGCCGACGTAGTCCTGAGGGCGATCCGTGAGGATTCGGATGCTTGGGAGCTTGTCGTTCTTCGCGTGGGACAGCGCGGTCAAGATACTGAATTTGGCTTCGCGTCGGTAAACGTCCTGGTTGCCGTAGATCAGGTAAAGCAGTTGGTGTCGGGTTTTCTTGACGGGTGTTGCCGGGAACTCGGTAAAGCTCATCGGGATGGGGATCCTTTTGCTAAAGCAGGCGACTGCGTGTCAGGCAGTGCTTAAAACGGTGCGGGGCATTCGAAGCGCAAGCGTTCACCAGTTTGCGGATGGGTGAAGCTGAGCATGCTGGCGTGCAGGCACAAACGCGGCCACGCGGCCAGCGCCTGTTCGTGGGCATAAAGCCCGTCACCCAGCAGCGGGTGGCCGATGGAAAGCATGTGCACGCGCAACTGGTGGGAGCGGCCGGTGATCGGCGTCAGTTCGACGCGGCACCAGTCGCCACAACGCTCCAGCACTCGCCAGAAGGTCAGGGCGTGTTTGCCGAACTCGTGGTCCACCACATGGCGTGGCTTGGTCGGCGGATCATAGCGCAAGGGCAGGTCGATGCTGCCGCTGTCCAGTTCCGGTTGTCCCCAGCACAGGGCGGTGTAGGCTTTTTCGGTTTCGCGGTCGTGAAATTGCCGGGACAGCTCGCGATGAGTGTCCGGGTCACGGGCCAACAGAATGATGCCGGACGTTTCCCAGTCCAGGCGATGGACGATTCGCGCTTCCGGGTAGCCGTTTTCTTGCAGGCGGGTGATCAGGCAGTCCTTGTTGTCATCGGCCCGGCCGGGGACAGAGAGCAGCAGGGTCGGTTTATCCACCACCAGTACGGCGGCGTCCTGATGGATGATGCGGATGTTGGACAACGGCATTAAAACAGTCTCGTAACAAACGCCAACGGCGACTCAGGCCCCGTCCAGTGGCAGAAGGGCCCTGAGCCGCCGTGGCTCCCGCTGGATCGACTAGCGATCCGGCAGGGTGATATTGAGTTCCAGAATCGAGCAGCTGCCCTGGTTTTCCAGCGCGACATGCACGTCGTCGGACCCGATATTGACGTACTTGCGGATCACTTCCACCAGTTCTTTCTGCAAGGCTGGCAAGTAGTCCGGCGTACTGCGCTGGCCGCGTTCATGCGCCACGATGATCTGTAGACGCTCTTTCGCTACCGACGCGGTGCTGACCTTTTTGCTGGCACGAAAGAAGTCAAAAAGATTCATTATCTACCTCCAAACAGGCGCTCGAAGAAGCCCTTCTTCGTCACATCGAGGAAACGATGCTCCACGGTTTTGCCCAGCAGACGATCGACCGCATCGCTGTACGCCTGACCGGCGTCGCTCTGGTCGTCGAGAATCACGGGCACGCCCGAGTTGGAAGCCTTGAGTACCGCTTGGGATTCCGGAATGACACCCAACAGGGCGACCGCCAGGATTTCCTTGACGTCTTCGACGCCCAGCATTTCGCCATCACTGACACGCTGCGGGTTGTAGCGGGTCAGCAGCAGGTGTTCCTTGATCGGGTCTTCGCCGTTTTCGGCGCGACGGGATTTGCTGGCCAGCAGGCCCAGCATGCGGTCCGAGTCACGTACCGAGGACACCTCCGGGTTGGTCACGATAATCGCTTCATCAGCGAAGTACATGGCCAGGTGGGCGCCTTTCTCGATGCCGGCAGGGGAGTCGCAGACCACGTATTCGAAGTCTTCTTTCAACGCCATCAGGACTTTTTCTACGCCTTCCACGGTCAGCGCGTCTTTGTCGCGGGTCTGACTGGCGGCCAGGACGTAGAGGTTTTCCAAGCGTTTGTCTTTGATCAGGGCTTGTTGCAGGTTGGCTTCGCCGTTCACAACGTTGACGAAGTCATACACCACGCGGCGCTCGCAACCCATGATCAGGTCGAGGTTACGCAAACCGACGTCGAAGTCGACGATCACTGTTTTGTGGCCGCGCAGTGCGAGGCCGGTACCGATAGCGGCGCTGGTGGTGGTCTTACCCACACCACCCTTGCCGGATGTAACCACTAGAATCTTGGCCAAGGTGTTTCACCCCTAAGGAAAAAGGACTTTTAGCCCCTGAAAAACATCTCTTGAAAAACTACTGCAGTCGGACAGCCTTGGCTGGAATCCGGTCCAGAACAGCGATAAACACTGCGTTTGGCCTTTTTCCTACTTCGTTTGAGCCGTTTTCGCTACGTTTTAGAGATGCTTGGAAAATGCGGCAGTATCCGTTAAAGCCGAATGATGTTCAACACGTCGCCTGACAGGCTGACTTGCACGCCCGCGCCCCACAAAGGGTCGCGGCGCAGATCCTCGGAAACCTTGTAGTGGCCGGCGATGGAGACCAGTTCAGCGCTCATCTGCTGACAGAAAATCCTGGCTTTCGTGTCGCCTTTGACCCCGGCCAGCACGCGACCGCGCATCGGGCCGTATACATGGATGTTCCCATCGGCGAGAAGTTCCGCACCCGGGCTGACCGAGGAGATCACCACCAGATCGCAGCCCTGGGCATAAATCTGCTGGCCACCGCGTACTGGCGACGTGATGATTTTCGTCGGTTTGATGGTGGGCTCGGGCGGTTTTTCCGGCTTTTTCTTCACCTGGCCTTCGAGCGGGTCCAGGGGACGCTCACGGGCGCCGGACGGCGGTAGCACCGGCAAATCAACGGCGATGGCTGCGGCGATGTCTTCGATGCGGCTGGCACGGATCGCCAGGGTGCGCAGGCCATGCTGGCGGCACACGCGCATCAGGCCCGGCAGATCAACGGCGCCTTCACTGGCCGGGAGTTTGTCCAGGGCCAGCACCAGTGGCGCATTGCTGAAGAAGTTAGGCGCCTGCGCAACCTTGGCGGCCAATTGCCGATCAAGGCTCTCGAGGTCGTTGCGGGCCAGTTCCAGCACCGTAATGGCGAGCATGCTGCCCTTCAACTGGAACACGGGATCCTGGTCTTGCGGTTCGGTTTGGCTCATGGTCGGCATACAACGGCTTGTCACTAAAAGTGCCGAGACTTATAACGAGAACGCCCGCAAGCCGCAAGCCGGGTCGAACGATGTAGAATGCGCGGCCATTGTCTTTCCGGAACCTTTAATGGATCGCCCGCGTTTTCGAAAAACATTTCTTATGCCGCGTTTCTGGCCGTTGTGGTGTGGCTTGGGGCTGTTGTGGCTGATTGTTCAGTTGCCGTATCCGGCGTTGCTGTTTATCGGTCGCCTGCTCGGCGCACTGATGTATCGGCTGGCCGGCGACCGACGGCGCATTGCCAAGCGCAATCTGGAACTGTGTTTCCCTGAAAAGTCCGCCGACGAGCGCAAGCGCCTGCTGAAGGAAAATTTTGCCTCCACCGGCATCGCCTTCTTTGAAATGGCCATGAGCTGGTGGTGGTCGCGTCAGCGTCTGGCGAAGCTGGCCCATGTCGAAGGCCTGGAGCACCTGAAAAAGGCCCAGCGCGAAGGCAAGGGCGTGATCCTGATGGCGGTGCATTTCACCACGCTGGAAATCGGCGCGGCGCTGTTGGGACAGCAGCACACCATCGATGGCATGTACCGCGAGCACAAAAATCCGTTGTTCGACTACATCCAGCGCCGGGGCCGCGAGCGGCACAATCTCGATTCGCTGGCCGTGGAACGCGACGACGTGCGCGGCATGCTCAAATTGCTGCGCGCCGGTCGGGCGATCTGGTACGCACCGGATCAGGACTACGGCGCCAAGCAAAGCATTTTTGTGCCGCTGTTCGGGATTCAGGCTGCGACGGTCACGGCCACCAGCAAATTTGCCCGGCTGGGCAAGGCGCTGGTGGTGCCGTTCACCCAGGAGCGTCTGGCGGATGGCAGCGGCTATCGGTTGATGATCCACCCACCGCTCGAAGGTTTCCCCGGCGAGACCGAAGAGGCTGATTGCCTGCGTATCAATCAATGGGTCGAAGGCGCTCTGCGTGAGTGCCCGGAGCAGTACCTCTGGGCTCATCGTCGCTTCAAGAGCCGTCCACCGGGCGAGCCGAAGTTGTACAAGAAACGCGGCTGATCCCCTGATCCCTTTTTTGCACCATGGAGTGTTGCGATGAGTCCTGCTGAACCGGTTACAGGGTTGATTCTTTCCGGCGGTGGGGCTCGGGCGGCGTATCAGGTGGGCGTGCTGGCGGCGATTGCCGAGTTGCTGCCGCTGGGCGCGGCGAATCCGTTTCCGGTGATTGTCGGCACCTCGGCCGGGGCGATCAATGCGGTGAGCCTCGCCAGTGGGGCGATGGACTTTCGTGGCGCGATCGAGCGCCTGACCACGTTCTGGCAGGGCTTTCGCAGTCACTTGGTGCTGCGCAGCGACTGGCCGGGCGTGATCAGCCAGGCCAGCCGCTTTGTCAGCCACAGTCTGCTCGGGCTTGGCGCCCAGGTTCCGGTGGCACTGCTCAACAGTTCGCCGCTGCGCGGTTTGCTCGACGACAAACTGCACATGAATGGCATCGCCGAGGCCATCGCCCAGAAGCAGTTGCAGGCGGTGGCGGTCACGGCATTCGGTTACGAGTCCGGGCAGGCTGTCACGTTCTATCAGGGCGGCGGCACCATCGATGCCTGGTTGCGCCATCGGCGGATCGGCGTTCCCACGCAATTGACCGTCGATCACTTGCTGGCCAGTTCAGCGATTCCCTTGTTGTTCGCACCGGTAAAAATCGGCGAAGAGTATTTCGGCGATGGCGCGGTGCGCCAGTCGGCACCGATCAGCCCGGCCCTGCACTTGGGCGCCAGCCGCGTGCTGGTGGTGGGTGTCAGCGGCAATCCGCGCGGGGTCGACCCGGAGCAGCCGCTGCAACGCGCCTACACTGGTCAGCAACCGACCCTGGCGCAGATCGGCGGGCACATGCTCAACAGCACGTTCATTGACAGCCTGGAAAGTGACATCGAGTTGCTGCAGCGTCTGAATCAGTTCAGTCACTTGCTGCCCGATGGCACGCCGACGCGCGCGTTGGGCGTGGCGCCAGTGGACGTGCTGGTGATTTCGCCGAGTCAGCCGATCGATGAAATTGCCGCGCGGCATCGGCAGGAGTTGCCGGCGGCGCTGCGCCTGTTTCTGCGCGGGCCGGGGGCGACCAAGACGAGCGGGGCGGGGGTGTTGAGTTATCTGCTGTTCGAGGCGGGGTATTGCAGCGAGCTGATTGATCTGGGGCGGCGGGATGCGTTGGCCAAGCGCGGGGAGTTGTGCCGGTTTCTGGGGTTGTCGGAGCCTGTTGTTTCGGCTTGAGATTGGCGGTGTTGCTATCGCTAGCAGGCTAGCTCCCACAGGAGATCTTCAGCGCGACGAAGATCAACTGCGGGAGCTAGCCTGCTAGCGATGGCGCCTTTACAGACGCCGACGGATCAGAAGTGAACCTTGACCAGGAAGCTGGTCACGCTCTGATCAGTCTTGAAACCCTGGCTGTCTTCGATGCCGTACTTGTCTTTCCAGTAGTCATACTCGACGCCGACGTACAACTGCTTTTCGCCCAGGTTCAGTGCCTTGCCCAGGTCGTATTTGATCTGCGGATTGAAGTGCAGGTTGGCGTGATATTCGCCTTTTTTGTTGACGTCGTTGTCGACCACCCAGTCCATGAAACCATCGATCAGGATGTTCGAATCGCCGACCGGAATGGTGTAGGACCAGACCGGGGTGATCTGCCAGATGTTGTCACCCGGACGGTCGCCTTCGGTATGGCGGTTGTAGAAATTCAGCTGGAAGTAGTCGAACCCAGGGATCGCCAGGTCGAAACCAGGACCGATCAGGTAGGACTCGGTATCGTCTTCACCGAACTCGTAAGTCATGGCCAGCAGCACGTCTTTGATCGGGCCAAATTCGAGTTTCTGGTCGAAGATCTTGTTGAACGACAAGCGGGGGCTGAACTCACCGTAGTGGGTGTTCTTGCCCGCGAAGGCGTCTTCCTTGCCGTTGTAGAAGATCTTGTCGATGAAGAAGAAGTTGTCGCCGTATTTCCAGCCATCGGCGTGTTCGAAGGTCACCGTCTGCTGAATGCGCGGGTTGACCTGGAAGTCCTTGCCATACAGATAAGTCAGGCTGTTGTTCTGCCATTGCAGCAGGTCGCCGGCCATTGCCTGGCCCCCGGCCAGTAACGATCCCGCAAGCATCAGGCTGGTGCACGTGCGTTTCATTCGGTTGCTCCCAAAAAGTAGGTGGTTCCACGTTATTTTTCTAAGGTCGACGCTCTGGTGTGGCGCCTTTTTCTGTATCGGTAAAAAATCATCCAGTCGGTCAGCTTCAGTGCTGTTAGCAAGAGCTGAGCCAAGGCGTTCGAAAAGCCAAAAAACTCCCGCTCGGCTGCTCAAGAGCAGTCGATTGAGAGGGGTTTTGGAGTGCCTTGGTACCGTGCAGAGCCGGGATAAGTTGGCTTTCTGGTCAGGAATTAAATCCGGGCTTTTTTTTAAAGCGGATTCAGGCGGCCGCGGAGAATACTGACTCCTTGGCCAGGTCTCAAGTGCCCCGCAACAGCGCACCGACGACAGGTTTGGAGCACGGTTGCGGGCCATCTTAAAAGTGCACCTTCACCAGCAGGCTGGTGGTGTTTTCATTGGTGTCGAAGTTGCCGTTGTTTTCGATACCGTACTTGTCTTTCCAGTAGCTGTACTCAACGCCGACGTACACCTGTTTCTCCCGCCAGCCCAAGGCTTTGCCCAGGTCGTACTTGATCTGCGGGTTGACGTGCAGGTTGGCGTGGTAAGTGCCATGTGAGTTCTGGTCGTTATCCACGACCCAGTCGATGTAGCCGTCGATCAACAGGTTCGAGTTGCCCAATGGCAGGGTGTAGGACCAGGCCGGCGTGATCTGCCAGACATCGTCGCCGGGACGCGAGCCTTCGGTCTGGCGATAGTAGAAATTCAAGGTGAAAAAATTGAAGCCCGGTACCGCGAGGTCGAACCCGGGGCCGATCAGATAGGCTTCGGTGTCGTCTTCGCCATTCTCGTAGGTCATGGCCAGCAACACGTCCTTCACCGGGCCGAATTCAAAACGGCGGTCGAGGATTTTGCCGAAGGAGAGGCGCGGACTGAACTCGCCGTAATAGGCGTGAACGCCTTTGTTCCGGTCTTTCTCGCCGTTGTAGTAAGTGCTGTCGACGAACAAAAAGTTGTCGCCGTACTTCCAGCGGTCGGCGTGCTCGAAGGTTATCGTCTGCTGGATCGACGGGTTGACCGCGAAATCCTTGCCGTACAAGTAGCTCAGGCTGTTGGTCTGCCACAGCAGTAAATCGCCGGCCATGGCTTGGCTCGCGGCCAACAGGCTACCGCCCAACAGCAGGTATTTCTCTGTCCGAATCATCTGTTGCTCCCTCTTGTTTTTATTTTTGCAAGGCGCAGGCAGTCCCCGACCTTGTAGGAGCCGGCTTGCTGGCGATGAGGTCAGAACATCCAACATTGATGTCGTCTGACACGCAGCCTTCGCCAGCAAGCCGGCTCCTACAGGGTTCGTGCGTTGCTGACTTAATGCGGGTGAGCGTGGCAGTCGTTGATCGCCGCGCGTTCGCGGCCGCCAAGAATGTTGAACAGCAGGTTCAGCGACAGCGCACTCAACGTCGCCATCGCAATGCCGCTGTGGGTGATCGGACTCATCCACAACGGCAAGTGCGCGAAGAATTCCGGACGCACCACCGGGATCAGCCCCATGCCGATGCTCACCGCCACCAGCAACTGGTTGCGACGGTCACCGATGTCGGCTTCCTGAAGAATTTTGATCCCGGTCGCGGCCACCATGCCGAACATCGCAATCGCTGCGCCGCCCAGTACCGCCGGTGGAATCGAGGCCACCAGGAACGCCGCTTTCGGCAGCAGGCTCAGCACCACCAGTAAACCGCCGGCAACGATGGTCACCGAGCGGCAACGCACGCCGGTCATCTGCACCAGGCCGATGTTTTGCGCGAACGAAGAGTGGGTGAAGGTGTTGAAGAATCCGGCGAAGAACGAGGCGCCGGCATCACACAGCAAGCCGCGGCGCAGCATCCGTGGGCAGACTTCCTGACCGGTTATTTTGCCCAGCGCGAGGAACATTCCGGTGGACTCGACGAAGATGATCACCACCACCAGGCACATGGACAGGATCGGTGCGAGTTCAAACTTGGGCATTCCGAAGTGCAGCGGGGTGACGATCTGCACCCAGGGTGCATCCGCCATGCCGCTGAGGTCGACCATGCCAATCAGCCCGCAGATTACGTAGCCCAGGCACATGCCGATCAGCACGGAAATATTGACCCAGAACCCGCGCATGAAGCGGTGGACCAGCAGAATGGTGGCAAGCACCAGCGCGGCAATGGCCAGGTAAATCGGTGAACCGAATTGAGTGGCGCCGTTACCGCCGCCCGCCCAATTGACGGCCACGGGAAACAGCGACAAACCGATCGAGGTGATGACCGTGCCGGTCACCAGCGGCGGGAAAAAGCGCACGACCTTGGACATGAACGGCGCGATGATCATGCCGAAGAAACCGGCGGCGATGGTTGCACCGAAGATTCCTTGCAGGCCGATCCCGGGCATGCCGGCCATGGCGACCATGCTGCCGACGGCGGCGAAACTGGCCCCCATCATCACCGGCATGCGGATGCCCATCGGACCGATGCCCAACGATTGCACGATGGTCGCGATCCCGGCCACCAGCAGGTCGGCGTTGATCAGGAAGGCGATTTCCTCACGACTCAGGCCGGCTGCCTGCCCGATGATCAGCGGCACCGCGATGGCGCCGCCGTACATCAGCAGAACGTGTTGCAGGCCGACCAGGATCAGTTGCAAAAGGGGCAAACGCTGAATAGCGGGTGCGTCGGGGATGCGCGCTTCGGATAGCTCGGACATGCAACACCTCGGATCTTTTTTATTCTTGTGGTTTTTGTATCAGGGGACCTGTGGCGAGGGAGCTTGCTCCCGCTGGGTCGCGAAGCGGCCCCACAATGGGACTGCTGCGCAGTCCAGCGGGAGCAAGCTCCCTCGCCACAAAAGCCCCCTTGTCACAGGCTTTTGTGTTGCTTAGTTGGTGGGAGCTCCCTGAACAATCCACGCACCGATCAGGTCACGTTCCTGCTGGGTCATCTGGGTAATGTTGCCCAGTGGCATGATCTGGCTGGTAACGGCCTGAGCCTGGATGCGCGCGGCGTTCTGGCGGATCTGCTCTGGGGTGTCGAACATCACGCCGGCCGGTGCCGCGCTGAACAATGGGCTGGTCGGTTTGGCCGAATGGCACACCGAGCAACGTTCCTGGATCACGCTGTGCACCTTGTCGAAACTCGGGCCGGCGTTGGACGCCTGGACCGGTGCTTCTGCAGGCTTCGCAGCGGCAGGTTTAGCACCGCCACCGACGGCGGTTTCCGGCAGCGGCTGGTACTCGATGGTGCCAGGCGCCTTGGCCACTTCAGGTGCGCTCGGCATTTGCGCCGGGCCCGTCACGTAAGCCAGGCAGATCATGCCAACAGCCGCGACAGGCAACGTCCAGGCGAACTTGTGACTGTCATGACGGGTGTTGAAGTAGTGACGCACCAACACCGCCAGCACCGCGATCCCGGCCAGGATCAGCCAGTTGTATTGGCTGCCGTAGGTGCTCGGGAAGTGGTTGCTGACCATGATGAACAGCACCGGCAAGGTGAAGTAGTTGTTGTGCCGCGAGCGCAGCAAGCCTTTGGCCGGGAGTGCCGGGTCCGGCGTGCGGTTTTCGGCAATCGCCGCCACCAGTGCGCGTTGCGCCGGCATGATGATGCGGAACACGTTGCCGACCATGATGGTGCCGATGATCGCGCCGACGTGCAGGTACGCACCGCGACCGCTGAACACTTTGCTGAAGCCGTAGGCGGCGCCAATGATCAGCACGAACAGGATGAAACCGAGCAGGGCAGGGCGTTTGCCCAGGGTCGAGTCGCAGAGGAAGGAGTAGACGAACCAGCCGACGAACAACGAGGCGATGCCCAGTGCGACCCCTTCAGGGCCGGTCAGGCTGCTGCCCGGTGCCAGCAGGTACAGCGTCGGGTTGGAGTAGAACACCACGCACAGCAGCGCGATCCCCGACAACCAGGTGAAGTAGGCTTCCCATTTGAACCAGTGCAGGTTGTCCGGCATGGTCGGTGGGGCCAGTTTGTATTTTTCCAGGTGGTAGATACCGCCGCCGTGGATCGCCCACAGATCGCCGGCCAGACCACTTTTCGGGTTGACCCGATTGAGGTTGTTTTCCAGCCAGACGAAATAGAACGACGCACCGATCCAGGCCACGCCAGTAATCATGTGAACCCAGCGCACGCTCAGGTTCAGCCATTCCAACAGATGTGCTTCCACAGTCTTTACCTCTCGCCCGTCACTCTGTTGTCGAGTGATCGGACCTTCTCTTATTGGTGGGGGGCAAGGATCAAACGCTCATCCTCTTTGAAAAAATGCTCATCGCAGTTATTGCCTGTGCCACTGCGATCAACCACCAGGAAGTCATCCCGCTTTTCGATCGTCAGCACCGGATGGTGCCAAACGCCGCGATGGTAATTAATGCCCTGCCTGCCGTTGGTGACGAAGGCGCGGACCAAGCCTGATACAGGTTCATCGCCAAGTGGCGCGACCACGATCAGAAAGGGGTTGCCGAGCAGCGGAATGAAAGCCTGGCTGCCCAGCGGGTGACGCTCCAGCATGCTGACGGTCAGCGGCATGTCCTGCGCGTCGGCGCGGAAAATGCTGATGATCGCGTTGTCCTCTGGCGTGGCGGTTTGCACCGTCGCCAGTTTGTGAAAGCGCATGGTCGAACCGTTGTTGATCATGAAGTGATCGCTGCCGTCGGTTTCGATCACGTCACCGAAAGGGGCGAAGGCTTCTTTGGTCAGCGGTTCAATCGTCAGTGTGCGCATGCTGTTTTTATCCGAATTCTGTGTTGTTGGTTCTGCTTTTGTGGCGAGGGAGCTTGCTCCCGCTGGAGTGCGTAGCGCTCCCCAGCTTTTGGGGCCGCTTCGCAGCCCAGCGGGAGCAAGCTCCCTCGCCACAGGGTTCAACGCTTATTTAGCGACCTTGCCGAGAACGCGCAAGCGGCTCACACCACCATCCGGGAACACGTTCAGGCGGATGTGGGTGATCGGGCCCAGGGCCTTGATCTGCTCGGCGAAGGTGTGTTCGGCGTGCATTTCCAGTTTTTGCGCCGGCAGCAGTTCACGCCAGAACAGCGACTGGGTTTCGATCTGGCTGTCGGTGCCGCCCTTCACGAACGCGCCCTGGATCGAGCACGTGTCCGGGTAGTTACCCTTGAAGTGCAGGGTGTCGACGATAACTTTCTCGATCTCGCCGGCATGACCCAGCGCGACGATGACCCAGTCATTACCTGGCGTGCGACGACGTGCAGTTTCCCAGCCGTCGCCCATGTTGATGCCACGGCCCGGGTTGAGGATGTTGCTCATGCGACCGAAGTGTTCGTCGGAGCAGGCGAGGGCGCGGCCACCGTTGAGGGCAGCAGCCAGGTCGACCTGCTCGTTGTCGCCGACAGCGGACCAGTCGCGGAACGGAACACCGTACACCCGCAGACGGGCCACGCCACCATCCGGATAGATGTTGAAGCGCAGGTGGCTGAACGCCTGGTCGTTGCTGATTTCGTGGTAGTGGTGGCTGTTGCCTTGCAGCTCGACGGCCGACAGCACTTCAGTCCACTGGGTGTTGTCGTCCGGCTCGCCCGAGGCCAGGAAGCAGGCTTCCAAGGACGCCGACGGCGGGAAGTTGCCGGTGAAGAATGAAGTGTCGATGTCCACGCCCTTGATCGAGCCCGGAACGCCCAGGCGGATCACCGCGCTGTCGTAGCCTTCAAAGCGCTTGCGGCGCGACTCCCAGCCATCCATCCACTTGCCGTTGTCATCGAACACGCCTTCTTTCCACACAGCCGGGGTCGGCTGGAACAGGCGGTTGGCATCAGCGAACCAGTCATCGGTGACCGAGATGATTTTGGTGCCCAGGCGGGCGTCGGCCAGGTTGACGAACTTCTCGAAAGGTACGGCGTAAGCTTTCATTCTTCTTGTCTGCCTTTAATTAGTTGGCTTGGGATGCTTGCGAGGCCCTGGGTGTTTCTTCGCGTTTAAGAACACTCGGGCCAGGCTCGCTTATAGGGTCAGTAATCGGAACAGGGCGATCTTGTTGATCTCCGCCAGCGCGCATTTGAATTCGGTATCCGCCGAATTGTGAATGCGCGTTTCGAACGCCGCGAGGATCTGATGCCGGTTGCTGCCTTTTACCGCCATGATGAAGGGAAACTTGAACTTGGCTTTGTAGGCGTCGTTCAGCTCGGTGAAGCGAGAAAACTCTTCGGCCGTGCATTGGTGGATACCCGCGCCAGACTGTTCTTCAGTACTGGCCGCGGTAAGCTGGCCCTGGACGGCGGCTTTGCCGGCCAGGTCCGGGTGAGCGTTGATCAGGGCCAGTTGGCTTTGCTGATCGGCGCTCAACAGGATGTCGCTCATGCGCTGGTGCAGGGTTTCGATCTCGTCGATCGAGGCGTCCTGGCCCAGGTCGAAGGCCTTCTCGGCCACCCATGGCGAATGTTCGTAGATGTCGGCGAAAGCGGCGACAAACGCGTCGCGGCTCAGGCTCGAGGGTTTGACGGTCTGGAAGGTGCTCATTGGGCAGCCCCTTGGTACGGGTGGGTTTCATGCCAGTGGCGAGCGATGTCGACGCGACGGCTGAACCACACCTGTTCATGACTTTTAGCGTATTCGATAAAGCGTTTGAGCGAGGCCAGACGCGCTGGACGGCCGATCAGACGGCAGTGCAGGCCGATCGAAAGCATTTTCGGTGCTTCGGCGCCCTCGGCGTACAGCACGTCGAACGCGTCTTTGAGGTATTCAAAGAAATCGTCGCCCTTGTTGAAACCCTGGACCTGGGTGAAGCGCATGTCGTTGGTGTCCAGCGTGTACGGGATCACCAGGTGCGGCTTGCCGGTCGGGTTGTTCGGTTCCCAGTAGGGCAGGTCATCGTCATAAGTGTCGCAGTCGTAGAGGAAACCGCCTTCTTCCATCACCAGGCGACGGGTGTTCGGACCGGTGCGACCGGTGTACCAGCCCAGCGGGCGTTCGCCGGTGAGTTCGGTGAGGATGCGGATCGCTTCGAGCATGTGCTCGCGTTCCTGCGCTTCATCCATGTACTGGTAGTCGATCCAGCGGTAGCCGTGGCTGCAGATCTCGTGGCCGGCATCGACCATCGCGCGGATCACGTCCGGGTGGCGCTGGGCAGCCATGGCCACGGCGAAGATGGTCAGCGGAATGTCGAATTCCTTGAACAGTTTCAGAATCCGCCAGACGCCGGCACGGCTGCCATACTCGTAAAGGGATTCCATGCTCATGTTACGCGCGCCTTGCAGCGGCTGCGCCGAGACCATTTCCGAGAGGAAGGCTTCGGATTCTTTATCGCCGTGCAGGATATTGCGCTCGCCACCTTCCTCGTAATTGAGCACGAACGACAGGGCGATGCGGGCATTGCCGGGCCAATGTGGGTGAGGAGGGTTACTGCTGTAACCGATCAGGTCGCGTGGGTAGTCAGCGCTCACTGCAGTCTTCCTTCTTGTTCGTTGACAGGTTGTGTGGCGGCCTGGCGGTGAGATGACAGGCTGGCGTCACAGCGATGGGCTGATTGTATACAACTTTATGTTCGCTTTGTAAGCCTGATTTTTTGCATTTTTCATCAGTTGTCATCTTCAGGTGATAGTGCAAGAAACCTGCCTGATTGGTCAGCTAATGGATAGAAGGTGCATTGCTCTCATGGTTTAACGGCAGATTTGCTGCAAATCTCCGACTGACGGGGATAGCGCTAAAAATGTCGCTTTTATTGTGTACAATTTTTTTTAAAAGTGTCTTAATCAGTCCCTCGCCGCAGCGTTTCGTGCTCCGAATCGGTGCGGTCTCCTTTTCAACTGACTTCGGGAGGCGCGAGGTCTGACTGCTCCGTGCAGGCAGGCGCGCAGAATCAATGGGACGTTTGACTACACACGTTTTGGACGCTGCACACGGTTGCCCGGGCAGCTCGATCAAGGTCGAGCTGTACCGCGTTGAAGGCTCGCAGCTGGAATTGGTCGCCAGTGCGATTACCAACAGCGACGGCCGTGTCGATGCGCCGTTGCTGCAAGGCGATGACTACCGTTCCGGGGTCTATCAGGTTCAGTTTCATGCGGGCGATTACTACCGCGCCCGAGGTGTTCAGCTGCCGGAACCTGCGTTCCTGGACGTGGTAGTGCTGCGGTTCGGCATCTCTGCGGAACAGGATCACTACCATGTGCCATTACTGATTTCGCCTTACAGCTATTCCACGTACCGCGGCAGCTGATCCCCCAAGTAGCTGCCTCAACCTGGAAGCGACTGCGCATATAGCTTCTTTGGTCTTTCGCCCGCTCACACTGCGGGCTTTTTTTTGCGTCGTGTTTGACCCAACACATTTTGGTTGCACCCCGCTAACCGACGGCGAGGTGCACACGTTTCTCTGTCATCGTTCCTTGATAATGAAAACAGAAGGATTTCCAGCGAGCAGGTGCTGGACGCCACCTATCAGCCATACCACATCACCCTTCGCATTGGCGGCAAGTAGCAACTGGTGGGCTTCGGCACCCACTCGTGCCCTCAGCAGAGGGTCGGCAAGCTCTGGTATGGCCGGCGGCTTGATTTCAATCGCATCGGTCTCCACACGTCCCAGTTTAAGAAAGTAGACCTTATTGTGATTGGGCCTTTTAAATACCAGCGTTGGGGGCGAGAGCTGAACATTCTCAACGTTTGCAGGAAGGAAGACTTTGTAACCGCTGTGTCCCAGTATCGAGGCGAGCAATAACGAAAGTTGACCCGGTCCGTTGGGCAACTCGGCGTAGGACTGCCAGGCATGAGTGCTCTCGGGTCTGAAGTTCAACTGCTGTAAGGGCGCTACGGAATCCGGAGCGAGCAATTCGACGATCCGTCTGACGCCTTCATTGCCGGACGCGACAGGCAACATATCCAACGGGTCGCCGAGTCGTGGCACGCCGATGGTCGACTTGCCCTGCCAATGGCGAAAGGTTTGCATCATTAGCGCCAACCCGCGGCCATTGAACAGCTGCGACTCATTGGAAAGCTCAAATAGTCGCTTGGCAACGGCGCGCGAAGTCGGCTCCGTGAAACCCTTGTAGACATCCGCGACCTGTTGCGTCAGTGATTTCTCAAAGAGGCGAGCCGCACCGTCGACCTTTCGGGTATTTGTTCCTGCGTGGAGAGCCGTGGCAACGGGTTGCAACGAAGGTGCTTCCTGCAACATGCGTTCGAATGCCTCGAAACGGGAAGGCGCAAATCCCGGGTGTTGAATGAAAACGAGGGGTAGCTGATCGGCCATCGGCCCCTTTGGCACGATCGGGTAGTG
The DNA here is from genome assembly GCF_059695905.1 of Pseudomonas sp. LBUM1663. Taxonomy (NCBI): domain Bacteria; kingdom Pseudomonadati; phylum Pseudomonadota; class Gammaproteobacteria; order Pseudomonadales; family Pseudomonadaceae; genus Pseudomonas; species Pseudomonas sp. LBUM1663. Next base: position 1,963,998 of record NZ_CP166792.1, read on the forward strand.
GAGCTGACCAATTTTTATGGATTCGACCGAATCAGGTTTGGTTATTTTCCCCCAGGAGGCCCACAAATACGGGTTTTCATTCAAGGTGGCGGCAGGTTGGCTGTTATCTGCCACGGGGTCGGACACCTCGGTATTTTGATCCAGGCGAGGGCGTTTGCCTGGCGTGGGGCCTGACTCTTCAGCGTCTGAGGCTGCGGTGTTGATTGCCTTGCGTTGCCATAGCGTCATCCCATCAATGCCTTCGAGTACCGGGCCCGAAGGGGTCAATTCGCTCGTTGAGGAAGCCTGGTAGTCCCCGTCCGTATTTTTACGAACCATGACCGTGCCTTCTTCCGCAAGGTCGACATAGGTTCTTTTCAGCTTGTCGTAGCGCAGGCCGTTGGCATTGGGTGGCGTCAGTTTGTCGGCCAAGTGCCGGGGAATGATCTCCAGCGCTTCCGGCCTCGCTGGTACGCCTGCGGTGGCAAGAACCAGGCCCTCCCGGGCGATTCTCCACTGTGGCTGGCCAGGGATTTTCTTGAGGATCGGGCCGGGTTGGCCCGGGGCAAACGGGAGGGGAACCTGGTAATCGCCTTTCTCATTTGTTCTGATCAGAAAAATGCCCTCCTCTCCAATATCCGCGTAAAGCTGTTGCCGGCTGCTCATGAACAGCCCGGTGTTGGCGATCTTGAAGAGCTCATCGACCTTGTTTCGAGGCCAGGAAATCATGTTGGCAGCGATTTCGGCGGCGCTTGTTGCGGTAACCGGCATGTCGGTAACGACGACTGGCTGACGAGGCACGGTACTTTGCGATGAACTTGACACATTGGCGTCGGAAACGGGATTGGCATCTCCCTGCAGTCGGCCGACCGTTGCGGCGTGACTGCTTCCTCGTACCCGACTGTCTTCTGATGAAGACCTTGGAAGGGTTGTCGAAGTGGCGGGTGTATTGGAAGTTGAAACTGTTTTTGGCGGTTTAGCCATGAGCAGTGTTCCTTAAAATTTATATAAGTTGGTGATGTCTAAGCGATAAGGATCGAAGATCTGATAAGGAGCTTTAGTGGGTTTCGGCTGTATATGAAGATGGCTGTTATTAACGCTCTCTGATAATGAAAACGGACTGCCAGCCTAGCGGGGTTGTTTGAAATCCACCTAATAGCCAGACGATGTTGTTCTGTTGATTGGCGGTGGTGAGTGCTTGCTGGGCTTCATTACCCACTTGTGAAAATAAATGCGGGTCGGAAAGTTCAGGCGAGGGAGGCGAGTTTATTGCAATCGCATTTCTCTCCACGAACCCGAGTTTCAGGAAGTAAACCTTGTCGTGGCCCGCACGTTTGAATATCAGCTTGGGATTGCGATGCTCATTCAGTAAAGGAAATACCTCATACCCGTTACGTACCAACGCGGTGCTGACTAACCGTTTGAGGTTATAGTCAGACCGGTCCGCGACAAAGTTGTCCCATTCCATCTGGAAATGTCCGGGAAGGAAGTCAAGCCTGCGTAATGGTTCGCCAAATGTCGGAGTCTCCATGGAGATGATTCGTCCTTCATGATCCATGCGCGAAGCGACAGGCAATAAGTCAATTGGATTCTCGAATTTTGCATCAAAGATGCCCACTTGTTCCTTCCAGTGATCAAGGGTAAGTGTGGTGGTGTACAAACCCTCTCGGGCGATCACTTCGGAATCCCCGGAATGTTCGAATAGCTTCTTTGCGACAGCACGCGAAGTGATCGGCGAAAAGTCCGGGAATACAGCCGAAACAGATTCCGTCATCGGTTTTTCAAACAACAGGCGAGTGCTATTCACAATCCATTTGCCGTCGCTATTCAGAACGACTGGTACGGGTTGTAACCATGGTTTTGCGTGCAACATCTGTTCGAACAGGTCGAAGCGTGAGGGTGGGAATTCGGGGTGCTGGAGGTAGTTCAAGACTTTTTGTACGTTTTTTACCTCGGGTACAGTTTGATAATGAAGTTCTCCGATTTGAATGGATTCGTATGAAAGGGGCTTGTTGACCTTTCCCCATGATACCCACAGGTACGGATGTTCATTTATCGGATGGGTGGGATTGAGGGGAATAATCTGTTGCGAGGGTCCGTTTGTCTCTGGATGCTCTGCATTCCCCCCTAGGCGCTGACGCTTGCTCGGACCGGCCTCTTCGACGGTAGATGATTGTTGAGGAGCCGCCAGCTGATCAGTGGCCTGCGTCTGAGGTTTACGTCGCCAGAATCGTGTCAGTCCAATCCTCTCAAGTAGGGGGCCGGAAGGTGTCCATTCCTGGCCGAAGGTCGCCTGGTAATCTCCGTTCGCGTTTCTGGCGACTTGAACAATGCCCTCATCTATTAATTCGACATAACTTCTCAGGTTGTGCCAGCGTATGCCGAGCCTGTTGGCGGCCGGTAGCTTTTTAATCACGACCGGATTTCTGATGAGGTGGGCAGGCGCAGCGACGTTCAAAGTGGTCGCGCGTGAACCACCTGCTTGCAAGCCCGGAGTTGACGGCAAGACGGCCCACAGGGGCTTGCCTTCGACTTTCCTCAGCACCGGTCCTGCATGTTCGGGGGAGAAAGGGAAATAGACTTGGTAGTCTCCATTGGCGTTGGGTTCCACTCTGCCAATGCCTGCTTTTTCAAGGTTGGCATATAACCGTTGCTCTTTGCTCATGAAGAGCCCGGTGTCATCGACGCGTATCAGTTGATCAACCTGATCAAGAGGCCAGGACACCAGATTTTCGGGTTGCACGAAGGGGGCGTAATTACGGGCAGGCATATGGGTGACAACAACGGACTGTTGTTGTGAAGTGTCGCCTGGCAACGTATTTGGCGCAGGGGTGTCTGTAGGGTTTTCGCCTCCACGTACAGGCGTGGCAGCACGGGCAGATGAGCCGACCCTGGCCACGTCATCCTCAGGTGAAGGTCTGGGGAGGGTCGATGAAGTGCCAGGCGTATTGGGGCTGGAAACTTTCTTGGGTGGTTTAGCCATGACCGCTGTTCCGATAAATTATCTATTGAAGGTCTAAATCAGTAAGGGCACCTGAAACAGACGAACAGTTAGTTGGGTGAAAGGCAGGGCTCGTGAAGGTGCACGGCCCTGTACATCGCAGTGGTCAGTTTTGATTGAATCAGCTGTCGAGAAGCTATAAATATTTATAGGGTATGGCGGTATTTGCTACAAAAGGCTTCAGCTTAATAGTGATATATGTCTTGAATAGGCTCTATAAAAGTTTGCAGGTGTCTAAAAGCATCCGCAGATCGGCAGCGCTTACAGGAGGGGTGGATCGGGTGCCAAACTCCATTAATTCGTAACAGTGTTCTAGTTGGTGGGCGCACCGGTGTATTGGGACCAGGTCGGCGTGAACGACAGTGCGGAGCTTGTCTGTATCAAGTATCCAGCGACGGTCCGACAGGTTGTAAGAAAGACTGCCGGCAGTACCGTCTCTCATGGCTATATTTCGAACGGCGAGGTCGTCCATTTGTAAGGATGTCAGTTCTGCCGCTAGGGCTCCTTCGTTCAAAAGGAGGCCTTTAAAGTACCTGCCATCCAGCGAATCAATGTAGACCTCGTCGAAATCAAGATCGACTTTGTAGACAACCCCGTCTGGCGTGATGACACGTATTTGATCGATCAAATCCTGGGGATCATCGTAGTGGGGTAGATGAATGACGGTATGTCCGATCAGCAGATGGTTATCCACCCGTTTGATGCGGGTGTAGGCGAGGCCCGTTGCATCGAATTCCCAGGTAGACGCTGATTGCGATTTGAGGATGGCGTTCGCACGAGCACCTGGCGTTGAAATGCTTAACGTCATTTCGGAGGTGAGGTGGACAAGGTACGTCGAGCCGTCGCCCTCCAGATGTTCGATGGCTGTTTGATCCGGGTAAGCGATAAGTTTGACGCATTTCTCCCGGTTGCCCAGCTTATGGCCTTCGTTGTCCAAGGGGTGACGAAAAATATACTTTCCATCTCTAGCCGCTAGTGGCAGCGGTACTTCGCTGGTGCGCTGCATCGGGCCGTTCATCTGGAACTGATCGTTGGAAAATGCTGTATCGGGTAGGGAGGGTGGGCCGACTCTATAAGAAACGCCATCCTTCATGATCAGAATAAAATGCTGGTTCAACAGGTTGGCGGGGCGCGTTAGTCGGCTTGTTATTCTATGGTCTCCGCTCCAGATAGAGCTGGCCAGGTTCTTGATAGTCAACCGCTTATTGTCAAAGTGAAAGGTCATGCCGCATTCTTTATACATGATGCGGTCGAAATCAGGCTGGCGCATCAGGTCTACGTTGTAGTAAGCCTCGGCCCGGGTCAGTTCATGGCTGGCGTAATCCAGATAAAGGGTCGCAAGCGTGTTTGTGCTTCGTTGCTTTACTGCAAGGGTCGTATGCTCATTGAATTTCGAAATGCAATAGCTCGTGTCTTTGTCGTGTGCAACGGTATATTCGCGGTTGTAAAGTATGACCGGGTTTTGTGTTGTTCCCTGTTGGGTAATGACAGTTTTGATGTCGAACGGGTCAGCCGTCTCAAGGGTGTCAGGAAGTTCAGGCATCAAATGAAACCCGTCCTTTGTAACAAAAGTCAGTTTCCTGTTCTGCAGGTGTCGTTGATTGTTGAGTGTTTTATAGACGCCCTTGATGTACACATCCCTCTCGCTGATGTCATCGAGATCAAATCCTGAGGTGATGACCAGCTCCTGTTCTTCGATCTTCCAGCCTTTGATCAGGTCCATTCTCCAGTCCAGTGCAATGACGCTTTCGTCCACACCATCTTCAGTGATAAATACGCTGCCGGATTTATGGGCCACTGCATAGTGATCCTTTCCCGGCCCTCCGGAGGCCGACCCTTGATTGTTCAGAAGGTAGATTTTGTCATCCCCGGCGCCCGCCTCAATGGTGTCGCGACCCCGAGACTTGATAGTGTTCGGCCCATCGGTACCTATGACCTTGTTTTCCGCACCAGCCAGGGTTTCTACGTTCTCAATGCTCTCTAGAAGCGTGTGTCGATAGTTAAAGCGGCTGTCATTGGTCTGGTCACGGGTGATGATAGAAAGCCGCCCATCGTCCAGATCGATGAAATATCCAAATCTTTGTTGGTTACGCCCGGTGTAGCTGCCGGTGACGACTAATGTGTCGTTGCCCAAGCCACCTTTCAATGTAGTGGGTAGAGCGTCTTTTGGGCCGTTTTTGAGGAGTTCGGCAGCGCCCTCGAAGACGAATTCATCCTCTTTTTCGCCCCCGGTCAGGTTCTTGATACCTGCGCCGTAATAGAATCTGTTCGGCTTTTTTTCGATGCCAAGAATGGTGTCGTTTCCGCCGCCAATAAACCACACCGCTCCTTTGTTCTCTCCGGGTGCTCCAAACTCCGCCCCCGGCATATTTGCAGTCACTCCGCTGCGCGCATCAAGAGTGTCGTCACTGTCAATAACATGGGGTTTTTGGACGGTTTTATACGTGTAGTGTTGGGCATCCCAATCGAAGCTCGGCACCCGTGTTGGTGTCAGTTCTACCGTAAACCTGCCGTTTACAATGACCTCGGTACTGTCCTTTAACCTGCCTTCCAGTAATTTTCGGGCGGTCGCTTGTAACAATCTCGAATGCACAACGGTTGATTTGGCAATCGCGTGGCGGGTTTGTATGTTTTCGTCGGGACTGATTCCCCAAAACGCGAACCAGCCCGTGCGCAGGCGTTCGTGGGTAGTGAGTTCGATGTAATCATCGATATCGTCGACAACACGTACCGCCGCATAGACCTGTGATCCTGCAACCAGCAGAAGTCCGGCTGCCAGCCCCACCGGGCCGATAAAGGAGAAGCCTGCCAACGCGGCGGCCCCCAAAATCAACGTCATTGCCGCGCTGGTCACGCTCAAGCCCGCGGCGACATAGTGATCCATGGCTTCTTTGCCTGTCGCCGTCGCTGCATGGTTAAAGGATTTAACGGCGGAAATAACATCGAAGGGCAGCGTCAGTGCGCTTGCGATCAGGCCGGCACCACGCCCCAGTCGAACGCCGAAGCTGGTTTTGGCAAAATCCTTGTAGGCTTTTTGCCCCGCCTCGATCATGTATTTTGCTTGCTTGGTTACCGCAACTTCGACGGCTAACGAAGTGACTTCCGCTGAAGTGCTGAGGCTATTGAATACAACTTCGCCGTGGTCTTTTCGTGCAATGGCGTCTTGAAGCCCACGTAATCCACTGTAAATTCCAAAGGCCTGAAGGCCGGTGCCCATACTGACCATGCTGCTGCTCTTGATCCGATTCACCCACGGGGGCGTACTTTTGGATAAGTGTGCGTGGCGTATATCAAGCTTCTGTGCCGCTTTCAGAAGTTTGTCCAGTTTGTGTCGGTACTGTTCAGGATCGGCAGGCGTATCGAGTTTGTCACTTAACAGTGGCGGAGCCGTTAGCGGGCGTTGTGACGCCATTTCAAACAGTAATGAAGGAAGTGCGTAATCGTCTTTTGTACCGGTGGAGCTCATACGGGCTTCAATGTACAAAGGGTCAAACTGCAACGCGTTGACAAAAGATCGCTTTGGATGGCGAAAGAACGTATTTTGACCGTTCAAACGCTGACCATTCGATGTCGCACCCAATGCATCCAGCGCGCATCGGGTAATTGAATGGGAGCCTATCTTGATAGGACCGAATAGCTCATCTATAACCCTTAGCTGGCTTTTATTGGCGTTTGTTTCTTGCCGGGCCGAGGTGATGCTTTCTTTATCGACATCAATTGTGGTCGGTGAGTACTCATTCGCTTGCAGGTCAATGTCCGTAACTTCGACGGCGTTATAGTGATCAGGGTTGGCGGGTTGGAAAACAATTGCCATAAGAACTTCCTTTTTCAGGCGTTGTGTGCGAAGTCGCTGCGCCATGTTAGGGGGAGTTCTGAAAAGACAACTATATATATGTATATCGCGTGTTGCTGTTTGTTGCGGGGCGGGGTTGAAGTGTTGCCATCCTTGGCAAAACGGTTCCTGGTGCGGTGACGTCAATAAAGCCTTGTTGAAATTAAGTGTGAGGGTTAACGCGAGCCGATCAGTGATTGCTTAATAAGGAGGCTGCGCCCGCTCCACTGAAGAGTCCTGCGCTCACCCGGTTAAACCAACTTTGTCCTTTGCCACTGCGCAGATATTTCGCTGCGCCATGAGCGCCCAGCCCATAGGCCAACTTGCACAGCAGATCCAGCAAAGTCCAGGTCGCGATCATCACCAGCAATTGCGGCAGGAACGGTTGTTCGGCGCTCAAAAACTGTGGCAGGAAAGCAGCAAAGAACAAAATATCCTTCGGATTGCTCGCGCCTAACACGAATGCGCGTCCGAACAGGGCGCGAAAACGCGGCACCGGCGCCGCCTGGGGCACTTCAGCGCCAACCGATGGCTGGCGCGATTGCTGCCAGCTTTGCCAGGCAAGGTAGAACAGGTACAGCGCACCAACGATTTTCAGCGCGCTAAACAATTGTTCCGATGCCAGCAGGAGGGCGCCCAGGCCCAGCGCCGAGGCACTGAGCAAGCAGATCGAGGCAATCACTCCACCCAGGAACGCGGGGTAAGAACGGCGCAAACCGTAATTCAGACTGTTGCTGATCATCAGCAAAGACAGGGGCCCCGGGATCAGGATCACCACCAGCGCAGCGCCGCTGAACAGCAGCCAGGTTTCCAGACTCATCACTTTCCTCCATTTGTGCAAAAGCCCCACCCAACGGGGTGAGGCTGATTTGAAACGCTTACGCCGTAACGCTTACAAGAAAATAAACTTCGCGATGAAGATCGCGCACAGCACCCACAAACTGACGGAAATTTCCTTGTGCTTACCGGTGAAAGCCTTCAGCACCACGTAGGTGATAAAGCCTAGCGCGATACCATCGGCGACCGAAAAGGTCAGCGGCATCATGATCGCAGTCACGATCGCCGGAATGCTGTCGGTCGCTTCATCCCATTCGATGTGCGCCATGCCGCCCATCATCAGCATCGCCACATAAATCAGCGCACCAGCCGTTGCATAAGCAGGGATCATGCCCGCCAGTGGAGCGAAGAACATGGCTGCAATAAATAACACACCTACGGTGACGGCGGTAAGACCAGTCCGACCACCCGCCGCTACGCCAGCGGCACTTTCCACATAGCTTGTGACGGGCGGGACCCCGACCACCGCACCAAACACGCTGGAAGCACTGTCGGCTTTCATGGCGCGGGAAAGGTTTTCGATGCGGCCGTCCGCGTTCACCAGATTGGCGCGCTGGGCGACGCCCATCAGGGTGCCGGCGGTGTCGAACATGTGCACGAAGAGGAAGGCCAGCACCACGCTGATCATGCTGACGTTGAACACGCCCGCAACGTTCATGGCCATCCAGGTCGGCGCCAGGCTTGGCGGGGCAGACATGATGCCTTCGTAATGGACGAGGCCCAGGCCCCAGCCCGCGAGGGTCACGGTAATGATGCTGATGAGGATCGCACCGAACACTTTGTGGTAGCTGAGCACGGCGATCATCAGAAAGCAGATGGCGGCCAGCAGCGGGCCGGGTTCGCGCAGGGAGCCGAGCTTGATCAGGGTGGCCGGGCTATCCACGACGATGCCCGCGGTTTTCAGGCCGATCAACCCAAGAAATAACCCCACGCCGGCGCCCATGGCGTAGCGCAGACTCACGGGAATGCTGTTGAGCAACCATTCGCGAATCCGCGAAAAGGTCAGGAACATGAACAACACACCGGAAACAAACACCGCGCCAAGGGCGGTTTCCCAGTTGTAGCCCATGGTGCCGACCACGGTGTAGGTGAAGAAGGCGTTCAGACCCATGCCCGGTGCCAGGCCAACCGGCCAGTTGGCGTACAGGCCCATCAACAGGCAACCCAGCGCTGCCGCGATGCAGGTCGCGACGAACGCGGCACCGTGATCGATCCCGGCGTCGGCCATGATGTTGGGGTTGACGAAGATGATGTAGGCCATGGTGATGAAGGTTGTCAGACCGGCAATCAGCTCGGTCTTCACCGTGGTGCCGTGCAAGCTGAGTTTGAAAATGCGCTCAAGCAAGCCATTGCGTAACGGCGGTGAGAGTTCCAGCGTCGGGGCTTCGGATTTGCGGCTTTCCACAGCGAATACTCCTCAAGAGTTTTATTGTTATTTCCAGGGCCGGACCCATGAGGGTGGCAGCGGCCCTTTGAGGCACTTGCAAATTTGTTGACCGGCTGGTCAGAAACTCGCACGAAGTGGATTATGCTTTTGTATACAAATAAAGCAAATAATGTTTTTGATTTTGTAGACGAAAAGTTTGGCAATAGGGATATATCGCCGGGACGGATGCCTTCGTCGTACCGCTGGCCGAACCCGGTTCGCATCAGAAACAGGCGGCGAAAACGGTTTGAGGGGAGGGTAGAAACGAATAAACCGGCCAATGGGCCGGTTTATTTTGGTTCGAAATCTGCGTGTCAGGCAGCTGCGAACCGCTTATCCAGATAATCAATAATCACCTTGGACTCATACATCCAGGTGGTCTGCCCATTTTCTTCAATGCGCAGGCACGGCACCTTGATTTTGCCGCCTTGCTCCAGCAGGGCCTGGCGATCCTGTTCGTTGTTCTTCGCATCGCGCAACGCCACCGGCACATTCAGGCGACGCAGGGTGCGACGGGTTTTCACGCAGAACGGGCAGGCGTGGAACTGATACAGCGTCAGGTCCTTGGCGGCCGTTTCGACCTGAGCCTGAGCGGCAGCCGGGCGCTGCTTCTTGCCGGGGCGGGTAATGAAGTCGATGAAGATGATCAGTTGGCCAAGGCCGACACGAAGCGCTTTTACGAACACGGAATAAGCCTCACAGGGCGAACGGAAGGCGCGCAGCTTACCTGATTTTTCACGGGCGAAAAAAAACCGGCGATGAATGCCGGTTTTCTTCGTGTAACCAATTACTTGATCAAGCTGAGAAACTCGCTGCGTGTCGCGGCGTTTTCGCGGAACTCACCCAGCATCACCGACGTGATCATCGACGAATTCTGCTTCTCCACACCGCGCATCATCATGCACATGTGCTTGGCCTCGATCACCACCGCAACGCCCAGGGCGCCGGTGACTTGCTGGACCGCATCGGCGATCTGGCGGCTGAGGTTTTCCTGGATCTGCAGACGGCGGGCGTACATATCGACGATCCGCGCGACTTTCGACAGGCCCAACACTTTGCCGCTCGGGATGTAGGCGACGTGAGCCTTGCCGATGAACGGCAGCAGGTGGTGTTCGCACAACGAGTAGAGCTCGATGTCCTTGACCAGCACCATTTCGCTGTTGTCGGAGCTGAACAAGGCACCGTTGGTGACTTCTTCCAGTGTCTGTTCATAGCCGCGGCAAAGGTACTGCATGGCTTTGGCGGCACGCTTTGGCGTGTCGAGCAGGCCCTCGCGGGAAACGTCCTCGCCCAATTGGCCGAGAATCGCGGTGTAATTCTGTTCCAGGGACATGAAACTACCTGTGGGGATTTTCGCAAAGGGCAAGGGTACGGTGGCAAACACGGCGCTGCAAGCGTGAAGCGACAGCTTTACTCGTCACGCCCTTCCATCATGGTCCGTTTGAGCATCACATAAACCGCTCCGGCGCCGCCGTGTTTCGGTTGGCACGAGGTGAAGCCGAGCACCTGGGAATGCTGACGCAACCACGTGTTGACATGGCTTTTGATCATCGGCCGCTTGCCGTCCAGGCGCACAGCCTTGCCATGGGTGACGCGTACACAGCGGATTTCGAATTTGGTCGCTTCGGCCAGGAACGCCCAGAGGGTCTCCCGGGCTTTCTCCACTGTCATGCCATGCAGGTCGAGGCTGCCTTCGAACGGAATCTGTCCGACCTTGAGCTTGCGTATCTGGCTTTCCTGAACGCCGTCACGGGCCCACATCAACTCGTCTTCCGGGCCGACATCGATCACGAACTGATCGGAAAGACCATCAACGGTGGTGGCATCGGTGCGAACGGTCGCGGCTTGGCGCAACTTGGCGATTTGCGCGCGGTCGGCTTTGGGTTTGCCGGTGTCGGCGCGATCGTGCTTGATCGGCTTGACGCCTTGGATCGCACTTTTGAACAGGGAAAAATCGTCGTCTTGCATGTCAGCCTCCGCGAAGGGCGGCCAGTTTACCCAAGTCGAGGCGCTATCCATAACAATTGAGGCCCGCCAAAAAGTCGGGCCTTCGATTCAATCGTGTTTTTTCATCAGGTGCGGGGACATGTTCAGCTCTCGCGACTGGCGCGAGCGGCGACGGCAGCGACGCCACAGCCACACACCGATATAGAGCACGAACAGGCCAACCGCCAGAATGATCGCCGAACCCAGCGGGCTGGCGTTCAACTCGCCCAGGGCCGGGGGACGGCCGAGCAGGCTGGCGGCGCCGGCCATTGCCAGCAACACACCGCAGGTCGCCAGCAAGGCAGCAAAGGCTGCGCCGAATCGAAAACGCCAGTTGCGTTGGCCCTTGGGCCGCAAGCGGCGTGCATCAAAACCATCGGATAACTTCATTCCGACCTTCCTCAATGGGTATCGGCCCTTCGACCGGGAGTTGTCCGGGTTGTTCCTGAGGCTAAGTCAATTGCAGCAAATGAGAGGCTTTTGCGGATGAGCGGCGGTATTGACCGCTCTTCGCGGCCGATCAGATCAGTTCGTGAGTGAGGGCGAGGGTGGCGAAGTTGTCCGCCATGATCGCCATTTCAGTCTGTTGAACGTGCTCGGCCGTCAGTACGCCACCCTTGTAGGGCAAATCGCGAGTCGCGCAGGCGTCTTCTACCAGGGTGCAGCGAAAGCCCAGGTTCTTCGCCGCGCGCACGGTGGTGCTGACGCTGGAGTGACTCATGAAGCCGCATACGATCAGGTCCAGGGAGCCCAGGTTCTGCAAGCGTTCCAGCAATTCTGTGCCGTGAAACGCGCTCGGCAGCAGTTTGCCGATAATGGTTTCGTCCGTCTGTGGCTCCAGGCCCGGGATGAACTCACCGCGTTCGCCCTGTGGATCGAACAGCCCGCCGACGGTGCCGAGATGGCGCACATGCACGATCGGACGACCGGCTGCACGGGCAGCGGCGACCAGTTGCTTGATGTTCGCGACGGCAGCATCCATGCCGCTCAGGGCCAGCGGGCCGCTGAGGTATTCTTTCTGGGCATCGATGATGACAAGGGTCGCATGACCCAGATTGGCTGCTGCGTAACCGCGGCCGCTGAGTTGAAACATCGTTTTTGGAACGGACATTCTGGGGCTCCTTGGAGTGGGGCTTTTGCGACATTGTCCTCTGGCTGAGCGGTTCTGTGAATCGCTACTATCGTAGGCGCCGTCGTTGCTGGCGTGCAGCCTTGTCAAGATGCAGGTTTTGTTCAATAGCCAACAGCAAAAATGGATATGTCCTACATCTGATCCGCTGTTTTCCCGCGTCGTCGTGGCGCGTTTTGGCTGTTAGAATCGCCAGTCGTTTTTTCTGGAGTTTGCCCCCGTGATCACTTCCCGCCTTCGTACCCTGCGTGACCATATCCGTTGGGCCGTCAGCCGCTTCCATGGGGAGGATCTGTTTTTCGGCCATGGGACCGACAACGCTTGGGACGAAGCCCGTCAACTGGTGTTGGGTGCCTTGCACTTGCCGTGGGAAATCGCCGACAGCTACCTCGACTGCAATCTGGAAGAGGACGAGTTGGTCAACCTGCAACGCCTGCTCAAACGCCGTATCGAAGAACGCATTCCGACCGCTTACCTGCTGGGCGAAGCGTGGTTTTGCGGCATGTCGTTCATCGTCGACGAGCGCGTGCTGATCCCGCGTTCACCGATTGGCGAGCTGATCGAAAAACATTTCGAGCCTTGGTTGGGCGCCGAGCCTGCGCGGATTCTCGACCTGTGCACCGGTTCCGGTTGCATCGGCATCGCCTGCGCCTACGAATTCCAGAACGCCGAAGTGGTGCTGGCCGATCTGTCGTTCGAAGCGCTGGAAGTGGCCAACCAGAACATCGAGCGCCATGGTGTTGATGAGCGGGTGTACACCGTTCAGGGTGATGGGTTTGACGGCTTGCCGGGTCAGCGTTTCGACCTGATCGTGTCGAATCCGCCTTACGTTGACGCGGAAGATTTCGCCGACATGCCGGACGAATATCAGCATGAACCTGAACTGGGCCTGGCCTGCGGTGATGATGGTCTGAACCTGGTGCGACGGATGCTCGCTGAAGCAGCGGATCATTTGACCGAGAAGGGCTTGCTGATAGTTGAAGTGGGCAACAGCCAGGTTCACGTCGAGGCGCTGTACCCGGAAGTCGACTTCGCCTGGCTCGATTTCGAGCGCGGCGGGCATGGTGTGTTCATGTTGAGCGCGGAGCAGTGCCGCGATCATCAGGCCTTGTTCGCGTCCCGCGTCTGACCCCAATCATTGTGGCGAGGGAGCTTGCTCCCGCTGGGCTGCGAAGCGGCCCTGAAACCAGATACCAATTAATTGCAGATCAACTGCGGTCGCCTGTCTGGCGACCGCTTCGCGCTCGAGCGGGAGCAAGCTCCCTCGCCACCGTTGGTTTCGACACCGATTACCGGTGCGTAGCAATCCAGATCAACAACCCCGCCTGAAACACCGCAAATGCCACCAGGCACGTAATGGTAAAGCGCAGCCCGGCGTCTTCACGCTTGTACTTGCTGACCTTCTCTTCGTGCTTCTTCAGCTTCACTTCCTGCTCGGCCAGATTCTGCTCGGCCTGTTGAAGCATCTGCGCGGCTTCGAGAATTTCCACAACTTGCAGCTTTTCGCTGTTCCAGTCACCCACCAGATCTTCGACCCGAACTTCTTTGACGCTGCCTTTCAGATGCTGGGCGTCGGCGTAGACCACCTCAAACCCATGCGACTTCAGGAAGTGATCTCGGCGCAGGCGCGTGTCTTCGTTCAACGCATCTTTATTGTTCAGATCCGTGCCGTCGACGGTGTAGCCGGGCCAACGCTTGTTCGCCCAGGTAATCCCTTGCGCGGCCATGAACCGGCCGATGCCACGGTTCATCGGTTCAATCTGCAAGCCGCTTTCTGGCTCGAAATGCACACGCTTGGCGGTGTGATCGACCCACACGTCCAGATGATTCTGCTCTTTGCGCACGCGCTGGCCGGGCAGCTTGATGCTCATGCGCATCAGGCTGTGGTCCTTGCTGTGGCGGTCGGCGTAACCGAATTCGACGAAGCGCAATGGCCGCCCACCGGTATTGCGGTCGGTTTGCAGCGGTGCCAGACGGAGCATTTTGTGGTGCTCGACTTGAACGTCCGCCCACGGCAGCTCGACCGCTGGCGGTGCGTCTTTTTCAGCGGTCTTGTCGGGTGAAGTCTGGGTATCAGTCATAACGGCGAGATCCTGTCCAAGCTCTGCTTGTCGTCAGTCATAGCGCTGGCGACAAAGGCTTATCGGCCGTTTTTTTCAGGACTGGAGGGTGAGTAGTGGCTAACTGGTGCGAAGTCCGTCAATAAACCCGAGGATTCGTGCGCCGAGTTCGGCGGCCAACGGCAATTGCGGGTCCTTGTAAGAGGCCATTTGCCGTTTTACATCGTTGGGCACGATGCGCATGACGTGGTTCATGCCTTCGATCAGCGCAAGTTCAGCGTCCGGTTTGGCCGCCTTGAGCATCCTGGCGTCACCGACGCCGACTTGGATGTCGTTGCTGCCCTGGATGATCAACGCCGGCATTTTCAGTTTGGCGAACGCCGCCGCCGGGTCCTGGCGGAACAGCGAAATCAGATACGGCTGCACGCTCGGGCGGAAAATCACCTGCAATTGCGGTGGCACGTTGTCGTCGGTGTGGCCGGCCTTGAGGCTGTCGAGCAGTTCATTGCTGCGCAGCATCAACGGCGGTGGCAGGCGATTGCTCAATTGCTGACGTAACACCTGGTCGATCGGCCGGGCGCTGCCAGACATCGAGATGACGGCGGCGGCATCGACGCTGGGCGCCGCAAGACTGGCGATCAAGGCGCCTTCGCTGTGGCCCAGCAGAATCAGCTGGCCAAAGCGCGGATCGGTTTTGAGTTTGCGACCCCAGGCCTCGGCATCGGCCACATAGGCTTCCACCGACAGATTGCGCTCGTCCGGCGTCGCCGCGAGGCTCGCCGCCACGCCGCGCTTGTCGTAACGCACGCTGGCGATGTTGTGTTTGGCCAGCACCCAGGCCAGCCGCTTGAGGCTGTCGTTACGTCCGCCGTCCGGGTTGTTGCCGTCACGATCCGTAGGACCGGAGCCGGAAATGATCAGGACAACCGGCACCGGGGTCTCGGATTTAGGCAACAACAGCGAGCCGAAAAGCTCTCCGGTGCCGGTATCCAAAGTGATCGGACGTTGCAGGACAGTGGCCTGGGCAAAGCCGGTAAACAGGGTAAGGCTCAAGGCTAGAACTCGCAGCATCATCACGCCATCATTCACAAAGGTGCCGGTTGGACTCGCGGGCACCCATAAGGTTCGAGGATGAACTACTTGGGTAGCCTGCGTATACTGGCGCGCATTACGTATTCAGGTTCATTTCACGGAGCGTCCTGCATGTCCGGCAATACCTACGGCAAGCTGTTCACTGTCACCACCGCGGGCGAAAGCCATGGTCCGGCGTTGGTCGCCATTGTCGACGGCTGCCCGCCGGGGCTGGAGATTTCCCTTGAGGATCTGCAGCGCGATCTGGATCGCCGCAAACCCGGCACCAGCCGCCACACCACGCAGCGCCAGGAAGCCGACGAAGTCGAAATCCTCTCCGGCGTGTTCGAAGGTCGCACCACCGGTTGCGCCATCGGCCTGTTGATCCGCAACACCGACCAGAAGTCCAAGGACTACTCGGCGATCAAGGACCTGTTCCGCCCGGCCCACGCCGACTACACCTATCACCACAAATACGGCGAACGCGATTACCGCGGTGGCGGACGCAGCTCGGCCCGTGAAACCGCCATGCGCGTGGCCGCCGGGGCGATTGCGAAGAAATACCTGGCCACCCTGGGGATCGTTATTCGCGGCTACATGAGCCAGCTCGGCCCGATCGACATCCCGTTCAAGACCTGGGATTCGGTGGAAGATAACGCGTTCTTCTGCCCTGACCCGGACAAGGTGCCGGAGCTGGAAGCCTACATGGACCAGTTGCGCCGCGACCAGGATTCGGTCGGCGCGAAGATCACCGTCGTCGCCGAGGGCGTGATGCCAGGCCTCGGCGAGCCGATCTTCGACCGCCTCGACGCCGAACTGGCCCATGCGCTGATGAGCATCAACGCCGTGAAAGGCGTGGAAATCGGCGCCGGTTTCGCCAGCGTCGCCCAGCGCGGCACTGAACACCGCGACGAAATGACCCCGGAAGGCTTCCTCAGCAACAACGCGGGCGGCATTTTGGGCGGCATCTCGTCCGGTCAGCCGATCGTTGCGCACCTGGCGCTCAAGCCGACCTCGAGCATCACCACGCCAGGCCGCTCGATCGACATTCATGGCAACCCGGTGGATGTCATCACCAAGGGCCGTCACGACCCATGCGTCGGCATCCGCGCCACGCCGATCGCCGAAGCGATGATGGCCATCGTGCTGATGGATCACCTGTTGCGTCATCGCGGGCAGAATGCCGACGTGCGCGTGAGCACGCCGGTGCTGGGTCAGCTTTAATGGCTGACCTCACAGCCGCTTTGGTCTGAGGACTATGGCGGCGCTCCCGTACTGGCGGCTTTCCAGTTTCTACCTGTTCTATTTCGCCTTGCTCGGATCAACAGCGCCATTCTTGGCGCTGTACTTCGATCACTTGGGCTTTTCCAGCGCGCGCATCGGCGAACTGGTGGCGATCCCGATGCTGATGCGTTGCGTGGCGCCGAACATCTGGGGCTGGCTCGGTGATTACACCGGCCGGCGCCTGGCCATCGTGCGCTTCGGCGCCGTCTGCACGCTGCTGACGTTTTCGCTGATTTTTGTCAGCAAGACCTACGCCTGGCTGGCGATGGTCATGGCGTTGCATGCGTTCTTCTGGCACGCAGTGTTGCCTCAGTTCGAAGTCATCACCCTGGCGCACTTGAAAGGGCAGACGTCGCGCTACAGTCAGATTCGCCTCTGGGGCTCCATCGGTTTCATCATCACCGTGGTCGCGCTTGGCCGGATGTTCGAATGGCTGAGCCTCGACATCTATCCGGTGGCGCTGGTGCTAATCATGGCCGGCATTGTCATCAGCAGCCTGTGGGTGCCCAACGCGCAACCGGTTCAGGGCGAGCGAATTGCCGGAGATGGGTTTCTCAGGCAATTGCGCAATCCCGGCGTGTTGTCATTTTACGGCTGCGTCGCGCTGATGCAGGTGAGCCACGGGCCGTATTACACCTTTTTGACCCTGCACCTTGAACGGCTCGGTTACAGCCGGGGCGTGATCGGCATGCTCTGGGCGGTCGGCGTGGTCGCCGAAGTCCTGATGTTCCTGGCCATGATCAAGATCCTCGCGCGCTTCTCAGTGCGTCGGGTGCTGCTGGTGAGTTTCCTGCTGGCGGCCGTGCGCTGGTTGCTGCTGGGCTCGCTGGCCGAATTCCTTTGGGTGCTGCTGTTTGCCCAGGTGCTGCACGCTGCAACATTCGGCAGCTTTCACGCCGCTGCCATCCAGTTCGTGCAACGTAGCTTCGGTGCACGTCAGCAAGGTCAGGGCCAGGCGCTTTACGCCGCGCTCGCCGGCACCGGCGGCGCATTGGGCGCGTTGTATTCCGGCTACAGCTGGAATGCCCTCGGGGCCACGTTCACCTTTAGTATTGCCAGTCTCGCAGCCTTCGCCGCTGCCGTTATCATTGCCACACGCATGCAAGAGGACAGGCCATGAGCCTTACCCGTGAACACCTCGCCCAGGAAATCATCGACGCCGGGCGTTTTCTGTATGGCCGCGGCTGGTCGCCGGCCACCAGCAGCAACTACTCGACCCGCCTGTCGCCGACCGAAGCGCTGCTGACCGTGTCCGGCAAGCACAAAGGCCAGTTGGGTGTGGATGATGTGCTGGCCACCGACCTGTCGGGCAATAGCCTGGAACCTGGCAAAAAACCGTCCGCCGAAACCCTGCTGCACACCCAGCTTTACAGCTGGCGCCCGGAGATCGGCGCGGTGCTGCACACCCATTCGGTGAACGCCACGGTGCTGTCGCGCCTGACGCCGCAGGATTTCATCGAGTTCGAAGATTACGAACTGCAAAAAGCCTTCAGCGGCGTCTCGACCCACGAGTCCCGGGTGCGCGTGCCGATTTTCGACAACGACCAGGACATCGCGCGTCTCGCCGCCAAGGTGCAGCCTTGGCTTGAAGCCCATCCCGATTGCGTCGGCTACCTGATTCGCGGCCATGGTCTCTACACCTGGGGCGCGCGCATGAGCGACGCACTGCGGCAGATCGAAGCATTTGAATTTTTGTTCGAATGCGAGTTGAAGATGCGCTCACTCTTGAACCATAAAAGCTGAAGCGTCACGCATGAACCGCAACGCATGAACCGTTAAGGAGTTGCCCTGATGAGCAGCCTGTCCGTTTACCACGTCTCAAGCCCTGATATTCCGAACAAGGTGCTGACCCATTTCGAAGACATCGCCTCGACCCTGGCCGAGCAGGGCGTGCGTTTCGACCGCTGGCAAGCCACGGCGAAAATCCAGCCGGGCGCCAGCCAGGAAGAAGTGATCGCGGCGTACCAGGAACAGATCGACAAGCTGATGACCGAGCGCGGTTACGTTACCGTCGACGTGATCAGCCTGAACAGCGATCACCCGCAAAAAGCCGAACTGCGCGCCAAATTTCTCGACGAACACCGCCATGGCGAAGACGAAGTACGATTTTTCGTCGCCGGCCGTGGGCTGTTCACCCTGCACATCGACGATTACGTCTACGCCGTGCTGTGCGAGAAGAACGACCTGATCTCAGTACCGGCCGGCACGCCACACTGGTTCGACATGGGCGAGCATCCGCACTTCGTCGCGATCCGTCTGTTCAACAACCCTGAAGGCTGGGTTGCCAACTTCACCGGCGAAGACATCGCCAGCCGCTTCCCGCGTCTTGAGGACTGAGTCGATGCCGATCAAAGCGATTCTCACCGACATCGAAGGCACCACCAGCGCGGTGAGTTTTGTGTTCGACGTGCTGTTTCCGTATGCCGCCAAACACCTGCCGGACTTTGTTCGCCAGCACGCCGAGCGCGCGGAGGTGGCCGAGCAACTGGCCGCCGTGCGCCGCGACAGCAAGGAACCGGGCGCCGACGTCGAGCGGGTGATCGAAATCCTGCTGGGCTGGATTGCCGAAGACCGCAAGGCCACGCCGCTGAAAGCATTGCAAGGCATGGTCTGGGAGCAGGGTTATCAAGCCGGGCAGTTGAAAGGCCACGTTTACCCGGACGCCGTTGAAGCGCTCAAGCGCTGGCATCAGGACGGTTTCAAACTGTTTGTGTATTCCTCGGGCTCGATCCAGGCACAAAAGCTGATCTTCGGCTGCTCGGAGGCGGGTGATTTGTCGCCCCTGTTCAGCGGTTACTTCGACACCACGTCGGGGCCCAAGCGTGAAGCGCAATCTTACGAGCGCATCACCCAGGCCATCGGAGTGGAGGCGGCGCAGATTGTGTTTCTGTCAGACATCGTCGAGGAATTGGACGCGGCGCGCATGGCCGGCATGGCCACCTGCGGGCTGGCCCGAGAAGGCGGGGAGCTGGCGGGGCATGTGACCGTCGACAGTTTTGCGCGGATTGATCCCTCCACCTTTTAACGTCGAAACGCCTTACCTATCGGAGCGAGCAAGCTTCGCTCCTACAAGGGTTCGATGCAGGCTCAGAAACTAAACAGGCCGTGAAGCGAAAGCTTTCACGGCCTGTTTGTTTACAGCGCGTTTATTGACACAACCGCAGGGTTCACGCCGAGTGATAGGTCGGCAGGGCAAACCGCTGCTGGCTTTGCAGCATGGAAATCTGCGGCAGTTCGCTGGCCTGTTCGGCCAGGTCACGACGAATCGCACTGATTACCCACGACAACTGATCGCCGGCATGCAATTGCTGGTACGAAATCGAACGCTTGAACACTTTGCCTTCGGTGCTGCGCAGGGTCAGCAGAATGCCACCGTCCGGACGCGGCTGGGTGTTCACTTCGAAGTTGGAGAACAGGGAGGTAAATTTTTCTTGGATCAGGCTCATGTCTATCAGCTCCGTTAGCACTTGATTGGCAAGCATGGAGAGGTAGTTGCAGTGATTGTGCCAGCACCTGATATTTTTAAAATCGTTATAAATCAATAGCTTATATTTTTGGTGGATTTTTGCTTTCGTGCAATCTGCATGAATGGCCATCGTGCATCCTGCATTTTGCGTGGTCGGCCATGATTCGATGGAACCAATCACCCGCGCTGAGGTTCCCGATCTCGAACACTAGGGGCGCGGATACAAAACATTTCAAAAACCGCGTGTACAGCTCAAGAACCGCTGACGTATTTTCGGACTCATAGACCGCCGCCCGACAATAAAAAGATCGAACGGGAGCAATCATGAGCGACACGATTACCTGGGGCATGATGCTCCGCAAGCTGCCTTCCATTGCCAAAGCCATTCCTCGCGTGGTGAAGGGCATGAAGGTTGCCAACGTCAAGGACCCGACCCAACCGTGTGGCCTCGGCTGGACGTTCGAGCAAGCGACCTTGCGCAATCCCGACGGCCCGGCGTTGCTGCAAGGCGACGTTGCGCTGAGTTATGCACAGGTCAACCAGTGGTCGAATCGCATCGCCCATCATCTGATTGCCCAAGGCATCCAAAAGGGTGACGTGGTGGCGGTTTTTCTCGAGAACCGTCCCGAACTGCTGGTGACGATTCTGGCAGTGGCCAAGGTCGGTGCGATCAGTGCCTTGCTCAATACCTCGCAAACCCGCGACACCCTGGCGCACAGCCTGAACCTCGTGGCGCCTGCGGCGATCATTGTTGGCGAAGAACTGGCCCCGGCTTTCAGTGCAGTCCGCGAACGGGTAGCGATCGAGCCGATGCGCACCTGGTTCGTCGCAGATCAAGACACTCACCGGCATCCCGGCCATGCGCCCGACGGTTTCATCAACCTGATGAGCGCCTGTGCCCAGGCGTCCAGTGAGAATCCGGCCAGCGCCCAGCAGGTTTTCTTCGACGATCCTTGCTTCTATATCTACACCTCAGGCACCACCGGGTTGCCCAAGGCGGGCGTGTTCAAACACGGTCGCTGGATGCGCAGCTCGGCGAGCTTCGGCCAGATCGCCCTGAATATGCAGCCCGAGGATGTCGTCTATTGCACCTTGCCGCTGTATCACGCCACCGGACTCTGCGTGTGTTGGGGTTCGGCGATCAGCGGCGCCGCAGGATTTGCCATCCGCCGCAAGTTCAGCGCGAGCCAGTTCTGGAACGACGTGCGCAAATACCAGGCGACCACCCTTGGTTACGTCGGCGAATTATGCCGCTACCTGGTGGATCAACCGCCCATGGCCGACGACAGCAAACACCGCGTGACCAAAATGATCGGCAATGGCCTGCGTCCCGGCGCCTGGCGCGAGTTCAAGACGCGCTTTGCGGTAGAGCACATCTGCGAGTTGTACGCCGCGAGCGACGGCAATATCGGGTTCACCAACATTCTCAACTTCGACAACACCATCGGTTTTTCCCTGATGGCCTGGGAGCTGGTGGCCTACGACCACGACAGCGGCCTGCCGATTCGTGACGCCAAAGGCCTCATGCGCAAAGTCGCCAAAGGCGAGCAGGGCTTGTTGTTGGCGAGAATCGATGACAAGGCGCCGCTGGACGGTTACACCGATCCGCAGAAGACTGAAAAAGTCGTGCTCCACGACGTGTTCACCCGGGGCGACCGTTACTTCAATACCGGCGATCTGTTGCGCAACATCGGTTTTGGCCATGCACAGTTTGTTGATCGGTTGGGGGACACCTACCGCTGGAAGGGGGAGAACGTCTCGACCACAGAGGTCGAGAACATCCTGCTACAACACCCGAATATTTCTGAAGCCGTGGCGTATGGCGTCGAAATTCAAAACACCAACGGGCGTGCCGGCATGGCCGCGATCACGCCAGCCGAATCTTTGGCGACCCTGGACTTCAGCGAGTTGCTGGCGTTTGCCCGCCAGCAAATGCCCGCGTATGCGGTGCCGCTTTTCCTGCGGGTAAAAGTGAAAATGGAAACCACCGGGACCTTCAAATACCAGAAGACCCGGCTCAAGGACGAAGCCTTCGACCCCGGCAAAACCGGCGATGACCCGATCTACGCCTGGCTGCCCGGCACCCAGACTTACGTGCAAGTCACCGACCAGGTCCTGGCGGATATTCGCGACGGCAAGTACCGCTATTGAATGTGGCTATGGCAGTTCTTGAGAAAAAAGAAGTGACAGCCTCGGGGCTGCTCGGGAAACTGTCGGCTTTCCGAATGACAGACAGTGGAGTCCCCCATGTCAGACCAAAGCCGCCAGATGACCCCCGAAGAAGCCGCTGAATTTGCCGAACAGGTATTCAACAAGGCGCGCGAGGGCGATGCGGCCATGATGGCTGCGCTGCTGACCAAAGGCCTGCCGCCGAACCTGCGTAACCACAAGGGCGACACCTTGCTGATGCTCGCTGCCTACCACGGCCATGTGGAGACGGTAAAAGTGTTGCTGGAACACAAGGCCGACCCGGAAATCCGCAACGATAATGGCCAAAGCCCGATTGCCGGCGCCGCGTTCAAGGGCGACCTGGCGGTGGTCAAGGCGTTGGTCGAGGGTGGCGCACAAGTGGAAGGCTCGTCCTTCGACGGCCGCACAGCGCTGATGATGGCCGCGATGTTCAACCGCGTTGAAATCGTCGATTACCTGATCAGCAAAGGCGCCGATCCGAAAGCCAAGGATGCCAATGGCGTCACCGCGCTGGACGCCGCGAAAACCCTGGGCGCTGTCGACACCACCGCGCAGCTGCAAAAACTGCTGGCCTGATCGTACACGGTCCTTGTGGTGAGAGGCTTCTGTGGCGAGGGAGCTTGCTCCCGCTGGGCTGCGAAGCAGCCCCAAAACCAGTCACCGCAGAGGTTCAGATAGACCACAAACACCGGGATTACGACTGCTTCGCAGCCGAGCGGGAGCAAGCTCCCTCGCCACACAGTTTTGGTCTGCTCGGTAACTCTCTCCGAATGCGCTATCCTTCGCGCCCCCAAAATTCACTCGCTACAGGATCCGCCCCATGAAAGCCGCACTCGTCGAACTCATCACTAAAATCAGCTCCGGGTGCATGAGCGAAGAGGCAATCCTGAACGTCGCTGACGAAGCGGCTCAGGCCTACGCCGATCCCGAGGCTTTTCTGACGGCCAATCCGGATATCAACTACGACGACTCCTTCCCGATTCC
Source organism: Pseudomonas sp. LBUM1663 (assembly GCF_059695905.1). Lineage (NCBI taxonomy): Bacteria > Pseudomonadati > Pseudomonadota > Gammaproteobacteria > Pseudomonadales > Pseudomonadaceae > Pseudomonas > Pseudomonas sp. LBUM1663. The sequence continues at coordinate 1,987,243 of NZ_CP166792.1, forward strand.
ACTGGGCGAGTGGGTTGTGGTCGGCAGCCTGCCGGAAACCGTGCTGTTCCAGGCCGACACCTACGTCGACCTGTTCGCCCAGATCGTCGCCTCGTTCGGCCCCAGTGTTGATTTCAACATCAAACCCAAGCAACTGGCCAAGACCGAAGCCCTGACCGCGCTCAACCGCATTCAGGTGCAGATGGGCAGCATGAACAAGGAAAACGGCGGTTACACGCTGATGAACTTCAGCCAGTTGCTCGACGACGAACTGCAAGTGGTATTGGTCTACGGCAACGACGTACCGCGCGTACTCGAGTTGTGCGCACAAGTGGGTATCACCGCCGCGCCATCGCTCGAAGCCCTGAAAATCGCGGTCCACGTTTAAAAAACGGAACCCTCGCAAGGCCCGGCTATCCTAAGAGTGCACACCACTCTTAGGGAGCGACACCATGGGTTCCACGTTCAATGGCCTGATTGGCCTGATTATTCTTGTCCTGGACATCTGGGCCATCATCAACGTGCTCAAAAGTGGCGCCGACACAGGGATGAAAATCATCTGGGTGCTGCTGATCCTGCTGCTGCCGGTCCTGGGCCTGATCATCTGGGCCATCGCCGGGCCACGGGGCAATGTGCGGATCTGACCCCAACACCGCCCCCGCTGTAGGAGCGAGGCTTACCCTCGAAGAACGATTACACGGCTTAACAAAAAGCCCGAGTTATCGTTCTTCGCGGGCAAGTCTCGCTCCTACAGGCATGTGGGTGTCAGAAGGTTCGACCTGTCATCTTCCGCAACGTAGAATGCGCGCCTTTCCCGGTTAATCGAGTCGATCGATTGGCCATCATGGGCGGGTAACCGTCCGTTGCCACCGCATTCATCGGAGCACTTCCCATGAGCAACATCACCACCAGCGAATACCTGGAAACCCTCTACGAAGGCTACGGCCAGCGTTTTCGCATGGAAAAACTGCTGCACGAAGTGCGCACCGAACACCAGCACCTGGTGATTTTCGAAAACCCGCGCATGGGCCGGGTCATGGCGCTGGACGGCGTGATCCAGACCACCGAGGCCGACGAATTCATCTATCACGAGATGCTCACCCACGTGCCGATCCTGGCGCACGGCACCGCCAAGCGCGTGTTGATCATCGGTGGTGGCGACGGCGGCATGCTGCGTGAAGTGGCCAAGCACCGCAGCATCGAGCACATCACCATGGTCGAGATTGACGGCACCGTGGTCGACATGTGCAAGGAATTCCTCCCGAACCACTCCAAGGGTGCGTTCGATGATCCACGCCTGAACCTGGTGATCGACGACGGCATGCGTTTCGTCGCCACCACCACCGAAAAATTCGACGTGATCATTTCCGACTCCACCGACCCGATCGGTCCGGGTGAAGTGCTGTTCTCCGAAAACTTCTACCAGGCCTGCCGTCGCTGCCTGAACGAAGGCGGCATCCTGGTCACCCAGAACGGCACGCCGTTCATGCAGATCGAAGAAGTCAAAACCACCGCTGGCCGCCTGCGCAGCCTATTCCCGGACTGGCACTTCTATCAGGCCGCAGTGCCGACCTACATCGGCGGCGCCATGACCTTTGCCTGGGGCGCGACCAACACCGCCTATCGCAAGTTGTCCCGCGAAACCCTGCAACAGCGTTTCGCCGGCAGCGGCATCATCACCCGCTATTACAACCCGGAAATCCACATCGGCGCCTTCGCCTTGCCGCAATACGTGCTGCAAGCGGTGAACAAGCCAAGCAACGACTAAACTGAAGATGTGCGCATAACCCCCTTGTAGGAGCGAAGCTTGTTCGCGAAAGCGGTGCATCAGGCAATACACACGTTGACTGATGCACCGCTTTCGCGAGCAAGCTTCGCACCTAAAGGATCCTGTATTTTTTTCATACCTGCATGCGGTAATCCGTTTGAACGATCACTCAGGCCAAAAGTCCAGATGGTTGTAAGCCCATTTGCGGGTTTGTTCGAGGAGGCACTGATGCAAAAGTGGAAAATCACTTTCGTGGATGATCACGGTGAAACAGTCGATGAAGTCTTTGAGTGCGACGAGTGCCCGGATAACGAGCAAGCCGCGAAACTCATCAAGGCCCGGCTCCTTCCTGTCGCCGCCGAACTGGATCTGAATGATCTGGAAGGGCGAACCGCTGATGCCAGCGTCAAAAGTCTCAAAGCCCAGAACAGCATTCAAATCCTCGGCATCACGCCAATCTGAACAACACCTGTCTCATTCTTATCCAGGCCTTGGCAGCGCCTCTGTCTTGGGGCTACTCTGCAATCGAGATCAGCGAACGGATCGCTAAGGTCTGGTCTTGTCAGCACATGCTTGCTTCCCACCGGCAACCTGGTTGCCGCATCACTCGCACCAATCGGTTGCGCGTGCCGGGAATACGGAAAGTCTATCCATCATGATTGAGGGGGACGTTTCATGAGCACAGCCTATCAAGAAGACATCAGCAGCAGCGTGTTGCGCCGCATGAAAGAAGGCGGCTTCGATTTTTCACGATTCCATCCCATCGAGTTCTACGCCATTTTCCCGGACGAGGAGCGGGCACGCAGGGCGGCAGGGCAATACAAAGGTGAATCCTTGAACGCGCAAATCAGTGTGCGCGATGACGGCGCATGGGCGCTCGAACTGAGCAAAGTCATGTACGCCACCTACGATGATATCGGCGATTTCGAACAGGGTTTCGAGGCGGTGGTCGAGCCTCTGGGCGGCATCCTCGAAGGGTGGGGCGTCAAGCAGGAAGTACGAGGGCGACTCGCATAAAGTTATGAACAGTGACAACGCTCAGCAACGGCTGACCTTCGGGTTGGCCGTTTTCGTTTATGGCGCTCGGAATATCCCCTCGGCAAAACCCTGAAACAAGAATCCCGGCGCAAAAAAAACCGCCTGAGCAGGCGGCTAAAGGGAAGTTCGATCAGGTTTTGCAGCGAATGCGCGGATTATCCGCACCGCCGGACGGGCAGTGAAATCAACTCTGACTATGCTGGTGATAGGCGACAACGTCGCCTTGTAATGAAGCGGGGGCGATCAGCTGGGGGCGTTTGCTGCACAGGATTGGTGCGGTGCAAACAGCGTGATTATCCAACTGATTGATAACAAAGCGTTTCTGCCGATGGCACGGGCCTTGCGAAGCCTAGATGTCCGGGTGACAAGGAGTACGGCATGATCCGCACCTATTTTGATGAGATGTACGATGCCGGCGGCCAGGTCCGCCCGCATTATCGGGAGTTTGCCCGTTGGCTGGCCGAGACGCCTGACGAGCTCTTGGCACAACGGCGACGCGAGGCCGATCTGTTATTTCATCGCGCCGGGATTACGTTCACGCTCTACGGTGATGAGCAGGGGACAGAGCGCCTGATTCCTTTCGATACCATTCCGCGCAGCATCCCCGCCAGTGAATGGCGGATCGTCGAGCGCGGCTGTATCCAGCGGGTCAAGGCGTTGAACATGTTCCTCGCCGACCTCTATCACGAGCAGCGCATCATCAAGGCCGGCATCATCCCGGCCGAGCAAGTGCTGGCCAACGAGCAATACCAGTTGGCGATGCAAGGGCTCGATCTGCACCGCGATATCTACTCGCACATCTCCGGCGTCGATCTGGTGCGCGATGGCGACGGCTCGTACTACGTGCTTGAAGACAACCTTCGTACACCCAGCGGCGTGAGCTACATGCTCGAAGACCGCAAGATGATGATGCGGTTGTTTCCCGAGTTGTTCTCGGCCCAGCGCATCGCACCGATCGACCATTATCCGAACCTGCTGCTCGACACCCTGAAAAGCTCCAGCCCGATCGATAACCCGAGCGTGGTGGTGCTGACGCCGGGTCGTTTCAACAGCGCGTTTTTCGAGCATGCATTCCTGGCGCGGGAGATGGGCGTTGAGTTGGTGGAAGGTGCGGACCTGTTCGTGCGCGACGACAAGGTGTTTATGCGCACCACGGACGGGCCGAAGGCGGTCGACGTGATTTACCGTCGCCTCGACGATGCATTCCTCGATCCGCTGGCGTTCAACCCGGATTCGATGCTCGGGGTTCCTGGGCTGCTGTCGTCTTACCGATCCGGCAACGTGGTGTTGGCGAATGCCATCGGCACGGGGGTGGCGGACGACAAGTCGGTGTATCCGTTTGTCACGGACATGATCCGTTTCTACCTGGACGAAGAGCCGATCCTCAAGAACGTGCCGACGTTCCAGTGTCGCAATCCTTCTGAGCTTTCCCACGTGCTGGCCAATCTGCCAGACCTGGTGGTCAAGGAAACCCAAGGCTCCGGCGGTTACGGAATGCTGGTGGGGCCGGCGGCGACTGCGGCGGAAATCGAGTCGTTTCGCGCGCGGATCAAAGCCAAGCCCCACGCGTATATCGCGCAACCGACGTTGTCCCTGTCGACCTGTCCGACCTTTGTCGAAAACGGCATCGCGCCACGCCATATCGACCTGCGTCCGTTTGTATTGTCTGGCCGCGAAACCCGGGTTGTGCCCGGCGGTTTGACCCGTGTCGCCCTGCGTGAAGGCTCTCTGGTGGTGAATTCTTCCCAGGGCGGCGGAACCAAGGACACCTGGGTGGTCGAGGATTGAAGGAAGCTTGCCATGTTAAGTAGAACTGCCTCGGATTTGTATTGGATGTCGCGTTACCTGGAGCGGGCGGAAAACCTCGCACGGATGCTCGACATCAGTTATTCGCTGTCGCTGATGCCGCAGGATGGTCGCGGTGACGGTCTGCACGAACTGGCCATGCCGCTGCTGATTACCGGCACCCTGGACGATTACCTGGAGCGCCACGGTGATTTGCACGCCGAGCGGCTGCTGCATTTCTTCGCGTTGGACGCGGCCAACCCGGCGAGCATCTACAGCTGCCTGGGCTCGGCGCGGGCCAGTGCCCATGCGGTGCGTGGGCGAATCACCGCCGACATGTGGGAAAACATCAACGCCACCTGGCTGGAAATTCGCGGGATCGCCGAGCAAGGCCTGAGTCGCTACGGCATGAGCCGTTTTTGCGAGTGGATCAAGGAGCGTTCCCACCTGTTCCGTGGTGCGTCCTACGGCACGATCATGCGCAACGATGCGTTCCGATTCATTCGCCTGGGGACGTTTATCGAACGGGCCGACAACACGTTGCGCCTGCTCGACGCCCGCTACGAAATGGCCGGCGATCAGGCCGAAGCGGTCAGCGATGGCACGGCTCACGCGTATTACCAGTGGAGTGCGTTGCTGCGGGCGCTGTCCTCTTTCGAGGCCTACACCGAGATCTACCGGGATGCACCCGGTGCCCGGCATGTGGCCGAGTTGCTGTTGCTGCGCGCCGATGTGCCGCGGTCCCTGCGCGCCTGCACCGAAGAAATCGACCAGATCCTTGCCCAGTTGCCGGGGGCCAATGGCCGTCCCGCGCAACGTCTGGCGGCGGAGATGGACGCTCGCCTGCGCTACACCGGCATCAACGAAATTCTCGACGAAGGCCTGCACGCCTGGCTGACCGAATTCATCCCGCTGGTGCGCCAGTTGGGTAACGCCATTCACAGTTCCTACCTGGAGGCTGCATGAGACTTTCCATTAGCCACGAAACCACCTATCACTACGAAGATCAGGTGCGGGCGAGCATCCAGTACCTGCGACTGACACCCCACGACAGCGAGCGTCAGCACGTGCTCAGCTGGCAACTCGACCTGCCGCGCCCGGTGCGCGCGCAACTCGATCCGTTCGGCAACATCCTGCATGTACTGACCATGGACGAGCCCCACGAGGCAATCATCATCGGCGCCCGTGGTCAGGTGGACATCGACGAGCTGCGCGAAGCCGAACATGAAAGCCAGTCGGCACTGCCGTTCCTGCGCTTCACGCGCTTGACCGAAGCCGACGAGGCTCTACGTGCGTTCGCCGAGAAGGAATGTAAAAAACGCCGGGATCGCACGGCGTTGATCGACTTGATGCATGGCCTGAATTCGCACATGACCTACACGCCGGGCTCAACCGAAGTGGACACCAGCGCCGCCCAGGCCTTCGCCGGGCGTTCCGGTGTCTGTCAGGACCACACCCACGCGTTTCTCGCCTGTGCCCGCAGCCTGGGCATTCCGTCGCGTTATGTGTCGGGGTATTTGTACAGCGAGAACAGCGAACACCTGGCCAGTCACGCCTGGGCCGAAGCCTGGCTCGATGACGCCTGGTACAGCTTCGATGTGACCAATGAACTGGCCCGGCCGGAACGGCATTTGAAACTGGCCGTAGGCCTGGATTACCTGGATGCCTGCCCGGTACGCGGGATGCGCCGGGGCGGTGGGTGTGAGCAGATGCACGCGAAGGTGTTTGTTTCGCCGACGCCGATGCCAGTGATCTCAGTACAACAGCAGTAATTGCGATTCCCTGTGGCGAGGGAGCTTGCTCCCGCTCGGCCGCGCAGCAGTCGCAAACCCGGCGGATGCGGTTTACCTGAGGGACCGCGTCGCCTGATTTGAGGGCCGCTTAGCGCCCCAGCGGGAGCAAGCTCCCTCGCCACAGAACCGTGCTATTTGGCTGAATTCTGCTTACGCCCAGCCATATGCTTCAAATACCCCACCAGCATCTCCAGATCCCCCTCCGGCAACACCGTCGGCGCAAAGCCCGGCATCTTCGCCTGAGGCCACTGGCGCAAGCTCTGCGGATCTCGAATGTAGCGCTTCAGAAAGTCCGCCCCAAAGTATTCGGTCGGGTTAAACGGAATATTCAGATCCGGCCCGAACTGCGCATCCCCGGCACCGTTCAATCGATGGCACGCCAGGCAATTCTTCTGAAACAGCGCGAAGCCTTTATTCACCGGGTCATCCGCCTTCAAGGCAGGATCCGGCAGCAGGGCAGGGAAGCGCTCGGCCACGGGCGCCAAGCGCTTGATACTCGCCACTTGAAACGGCCATTGCTCCGGGCTGATGTTGCCGGCTTGCGGATCGACCCACACCAGATAAAACGGCCCGGCACCCTGTTTCCCTTCAGATAACGCAGGCCATGGTTTGGCCGGGTCTTCAATCGCCAGCCACGCGCGCGCGCCCTTAGCGTTCAGCAACGGCGCCGCGGACAGCTCTGCGGCAAAGCCGTCCAGCGCGACGGCTTGCAGATGGTCGTCAGGCTTGATGCCGGTCAACAGGGCTGCCAAGGGAACAGCGCGATAACTCATCTCCCGCTTGTAGGAAACGTCGTCGCTGATGGTGATGGTCTGGACCTGAGGATGCTTGAGCAACTCCTCTGTCTGCCAGGTGCGACTGCTCGCGCCCAGCTCGAGGTTCAGCTGTGCGGCATACAAGGGCGTGCTGAGCAGCAAGGCCCCGAACAGAATGAGCGTTTTCAAATGATCGCCGTCCATGTCGTGGAAGTGCCGCAAAGGTTGGCACACCCACGCTGGCCCGGGTAGCGAGCCAGTCACATTTTTAAGAGGGCGATGTAAAAACCTGGCGCCGTATTTTTTGAAGTCCGACTAGCCGATCACCTTGGTCAAGTTCGGCAAAATCAACAACAGCGTAGTGGCGAAAAGAATGAGCCCGGCTTGACGTACTTTCGAATGCTTGAACATGGCTTGACCGCCTTTTTTGTTATTTCCCGATGCTTGCCTGCATATCTCCATGACGGCAGAGCGCTGAACGTCCTGTAAGACGAGTGCCTCGGCAAAACCCGACGACAACTTCGTACATGTTCACCTTAGAGCCCGCGTCACGCTTGGTTTAGATCCATTTCGTATGCTTCGCTAACTTAAAGCTTTTAAAAAGGCATGAGGCCTATTGCCAGCTTCTTGGGCGCCCGTTTGCTAGACAGCTTGGTGACGTGAATCGGTTAATCCGCACCCGAGCGACCGTCCGTCTGAGCGTGTCCGTCAACGCCAGTGAGCACTGCGGTCATTGAATCCATGGCGGCTCGGCCTAAGGTGGAAGCTCAGTATTTACTCACCGCCCAGGTTCGAGGACGTCATGACCCAAGCTTTGATTTTCGACGCGTTACGCACGCCCCGTGGCAAAGGCAAGGCTGATGGCGCCTTGCACAGCGTCAAACCGGTGAATCTGGTGGCCGGGTTGCTCACGGCGTTGCAGCAGCGCACTTCGCTGGACACCAGTCAGGTCGATGACGTGGTGCTCGGCTGTGTCACGCCCATCGGCGATCAGGGTTCGGATATCGCCAAGACCGCGGCACAGGTCGCCGATTGGGACGTCAGCGTGTCTGGCGTGCAGATCAATCGCTTCTGCGCCTCGGGGCTGGAAGCCGTGAACCTCGGCGCGATGAAAGTCCGTTCCGGCTTCGAAGATCTGGTGGTGGTCGGCGGCGTCGAATCCATGTCCCGTGTACCCATGGGCAGCGATGGCGGCGCTTGGGCGCTGGACCCGGAAACCAACCTGCACAGTCATTTCACCCCGCAAGGCGTCGGTGCCGACCTGATCGCCACGATTGAAGGCTTTAGCCGTCAGGACGTCGATGCCTACGCGCTGCATTCCCAGCAAAAGGCCGCGCGGGCCCGGGCCAACGGTTCGTTCAATAAGTCGCTGGTGCCGGTGCAGGATCAGAACGGCATCATCCTGCTCGATCACGATGAGTTCATCCGCGCCGAATCGACCCTGGAAGGCCTGGGCAAACTCAAGCCAAGCTTCGAGATGATGGGGCAAATGGGCTTCGACGCCACCGCGTTGCGCGTGTACAGCCAGTTGGAGCGGATCAACCACGTCCACACACCGGGCAACAGTTCCGGCATCGTCGATGGCGCCGCCCTGATGCTCATCGGCTCCGAGGCCAAAGGCCGGGCGCTGGGTCTGCAGCCACGGGCGCGGATTGTCGCCACCGCAGTCACCAGCACCGACCCGACCATCATGCTCACCGGCCCGGCGCCGGCCACCCGCAAAGCATTGGCCAAGGCCGGTCTGCGGGTCGAAGACATCGACCTGTTCGAAGTCAACGAAGCCTTCGCCTCGGTGGTGCTGAAATTCATCAAGGACATGGCCATCGATCCGGACAAAGTCAACGTCAACGGCGGCTCTATCGCCATGGGCCATCCGCTGGGCGCCACCGGCTGCGCCATTCTCGGCACGCTGCTCGATGAGCTGGAAACCCGGCGTCTGCGCTATGGCCTCGCGACCCTGTGTGTCGGCGGCGGCATGGGCATTGCCACCATCATCGAACGCCTCTGAGCCCCGACCTTAAGGAACAAGTGACATGACTGAAGCCATTCGTTACGAAAAAGGTCAGGACCAGATCGTGGTCCTGACCATCGACATGCCGGGCCAGAGCGCCAACACCATGAGCGCGGTCTATCGCGAGGCGATGGCCGCCTGCGTTGCCCGCCTGGTGGCCGATAAGGACAGCATTGCCGGTGTCATCATCACCTCGGGCAAGAAAACCTTCTTTGCCGGCGGCGACCTCAATGAACTGATCAAGGTCGGCAAACCCGAAGCCAAGGCCTTTTACGACATGGTCCTGACGCTCAAAGGCCAATTGCGCACCCTGGAAACCCTCGGTAAACCGGTAGTGGCCGCGATCAATGGCGCAGCGCTGGGCGGTGGCTGGGAAATCTGCCTCGCCTGCCATCACCGCGTCGCGCTGGACAATCCATCCGTGCAACTCGGCCTGCCGGAAGTCACCCTTGGCCTGCTGCCGGGCGGCGGCGGGGTGGTGCGAATGGTGCGCATGCTGGGCATTGAAAAAGCCTTGCCGTACCTGCTCGAAGGCAAGAAAGTCCGGCCGCAGCAGGCCTTGCAAGCGGGTTTGATCGATGAACTGGCCGCGGATCGCGATGAACTGCTGAGCAAGGCGCGCGCCTGGATTATTGCCAATCCGACCGCCGTACAGCGGTGGGACGTGAAGGGTTATCAGATTCCCGGCGGCACGCCGTCGAACCCGAAAGTCGCGCAAATGCTCGCCATTGCGCCGTCGATCTTGCGCAGCAAAACCCAAGGCTGCATGCCCGCGCCGGAGAAAATTCTTTGCGCGGCGGTTGAAGGTGCCCAAGTGGATTTCGATACCGCGCACGTGATCGAAACCCGCTATTTCACGGAACTGACCACCGGACAAATCTCGAAAAACCTGATCGGGACCTTCTGGTTCCAGCTCAACGAGATCAACGCCGGCGGCTCGCGGCCCAAGGGGTTTGCCCCTTGCGTCACGCAAAAAGTCGGCGTGCTGGGCGCCGGGATGATGGGCGCGGGCATCGCCTTTGTCAGCGCCTCGGCCGGCATTGAAGTGGTGCTCAAGGACATCAACCTCGCAGCAGCGGAGAAGGGCAAGGCCCATTCGGCGGCGCTGCTGGACAAGAAAGTCGCCCGCGGCCAGATGATTGCGGAGCAGCGCGAGGCGATTCTGGCGCGGATCCATACCACAGAAAGCGATGCAGACTTGGTCGGCTGCGATCTGATCATTGAAGCGGTATTCGAAGACCGCGAGCTGAAAGCCAAAGTCTCCTCGGCGGCACAGAAAGTTGTCGGCCCGTCCGCGGTGATCGCCTCCAACACCTCGACCTTGCCGATCAGTGGCCTGGCCACCGCGGTGCCGGATCAAACGAAGTTCATCGGCCTGCATTTCTTCAGCCCGGTGGAGAAGATGCCATTGGTGGAAATCATCAAGGGCGCCAACACCAGCGACGAAACCCTGGCGCGCGGGTTCGATTTCGTCCTGCAAATCAAGAAAACCCCGATTGTGGTCAACGACAGTCGCGGCTTCTTCACTTCGCGGGTGTTCGGTACCTTCACCAACGAAGGCATCGCCATGCTCGGCGAAGGCGTGAGCGCACCGATGATCGAGACGGAAGCGCGCAAGGCCGGCATGCCGGTCGGGCCTCTGGCGATCTCTGACGAAGTTTCCCTCAGCCTCATGAGCCATATCCGCCAGCAAACCGCCAAAGACCTGCAAGCAGAAGGGAAATCGCTGATTGAGCACCCCGCATTCGCCGTGATTGACTTGCTGCTCAACGAATACAAGCGGCCCGGTAAAGCCGCAGGAGGCGGGTTCTACGAGTACCCGGTCGGTGGCCAGAAACATCTGTGGCCCGAGCTCAAAACCCGTTTCGAGAAAGCCGACGGGCAGATTTCGCCAAAGGATGTGCGCGATCGCCTGCTGTTCGTGCAAGCCATCGAAACTGTGCGTTGCGTGGAGGAGGGCGTGCTGACCTCGACGGCGGACGCCAACGTCGGCTCGATCTTCGGTATCGGCTTCGCGGCCTGGACCGGTGGCGCGCTGCAGTTCATCAACCAATACGGTGTGAAAGACTTCGTCGCCCGCGCCCAGTACCTGGCCCAGCAGTATGGCGAGCGCTTTGCGCCGCCGGCGTTGTTGCTGGAAAAAGCGGCCAAAGGGGAGGCCTTCTAAGGGACGTATGACGCCTTCCGGGGCTTGCCTTGTCACGGTGTTTCGAGGCAGGCTCTGGGGTGTGCATTATTCCCATCACGTGTCAGGTATTTTTTATGTCGTTACGCATCTGCATTCTGGAAACCGACATCCTGCGTCCGGAACTGGTCGATCAATATCAGGGTTACGGGCAGATGTTCCAGCATCTGTTTTCGCAGCAGCCGATCGCTGCCGAGTTCACCGTGTACAACGTGATGCAGGGCGAGTACCCGAGTGACGATCTGACCTTCGACGCCTACCTCGTCACCGGCAGCAAGGCCGATTCCTTCGGCACCGATCCGTGGATTGAAACCCTGCGGGCCTACTTGCTGAAGCGCTATGAGCGTGGCGACAAGTTGCTGGGCGTGTGTTTCGGCCATCAGTTGTTGGCGCTGCTGCTGGGCGGCAACAGCGAACGAGCGACCCAAGGTTGGGGTGTCGGCACGCACAAATACAAACTCGCTGCCAAGGCGCCATGGATGAGTCCGGTTCGAGAAGAGCTGACCTTGTTGATCAGCCACCAGGACCAGGTGACGTCGCTACCGGAAAACGCCACGGTCATCGCCTCCAGCGATTTCTGCCCGTTCGCCGCGTACCACATCAACGATCAGGTGCTGTGCTTCCAGGGGCACCCTGAATTCATTCACGATTATTCCCGTGCGCTGCTGGAAATTCGTCAGGAAGCGCTGGGTCAGCAGGTGTATACGAAAGGTGTGGCGAGCCTTGAGCAGGAGCACCATGGCACGACCGTTGCGGAGTGGATGATGCGGTTTGTGGCGCACAAGCCAGAAGCTAAAGCGGTTTAAAACCTTGCAGTGACTGTGTGGCGAGGGAGCACGCTCCCTTGCCACAAAAGCGTTTCAAAGCCACCCCGACTTCTTGAAACTCGCCCACAAACTTACACACCCCACCGTAATAAACCCCAACACCGCAAAATACCCGTAATGCCAGGTCAACTCCGGCATGTTCTGGAAGTTCATCCCGTAAATCCCCGCCACCGCCGTCGGGAACGCCAGAATTGCCGCCCACGCCGCAAACTTGCGCTGCACCACGCTCTGCCGTGACGCCTCCAGTAACACCCCGACCTCAATGGTCTGGCTGGCAATGTCCGCCAGGGTCGTCAGGTCTTCCATCTGCCGTGTGACGTGAATCTGCACATCGCGAAAGTACGGGCGCATGTTCTTGTCGATAAACGGAAAGCTCAGCTTCTGCAGCTCCTCGCCAATCTCCACCATCGGCGCCGCATAACGACGCAGGCGCAAGACGTCCCGGCGCAGGCCATGCAGCTTCTGGATGTCATGTTCATTCAGCGCGCTGCATATGACGTTGCGCTCCAGCTCATCGATCTCCGCATGAATCGCTTCGCCCACTGGCTGGTAGTTTTCAATCACAAAATCGAGGATGGCATAGAGGACGAAATCTTCCCCGTGCTCCAGCAATATTGGACGCGCCTCACAACGCTGGCGGACGAGGGCGTAGGACGCCGAGTGACCGTTGCGGGCGGTAATGATGTAACCGTTGCCGGCAAAGATATGAGTCTCGATGAACTCCAGTTTGCCTTCGTGCCGGATCGGCGAATACGTGACGATAAACAAGGCGTCGCCGAAGGTTTCGAGCTTTGGTCGGCTGTGTTTTTCCAGGGCGTCTTCGATGGCCAGTTCATGCAGGTTGAACTGGCGTTGCAGGTTGGCCAACTCCTGAGCATTCGGCTCTTCAAGGCCGATCCAGACAAAGTGGCCAGGCTTTGCAGCCCAGGCAGCGCCTTCGTCGAGGGTGATATTGGTGACTTTTTTACCGGCGCTATAAACCGCAGCAGCAACAACTCTACCCATGATTCAGGTTCACTTCTTATTTGCAGGTGGCAGTGGCAGGCAGTGCTCAGCTTAGCCTTGTCTGCTGCTTGAGAGTCAGTGAAATCTGTCGAGTTCGCCGGCAGAAGCTCGCAGGCGAAAAAAACCCGCACTCGGCGGGTTTGTTGTCAGGCGGCTTGCAGTTGCCGATCCATCGACTCAATGCACTCGCGCATCTGCTCGCGGCACTGGGCCATCAGCAGGGGCATGTCGTCCAGGCTCAATCCCGCCGTAGGAATCGCTGGGAGCGAGCGGATCAGAATTTTCCCACTGCGCCAGCGGTTCAGTCGCATGTGTTTGACGTAACTGCTGACACACACCGGCACGATTGGTACGCCCGCGGCGATCGCCATTTGGAACGCGCCTTTCTTGAACGGCAGCAACTCTTCACCGAGGTTGCGCGTGCCTTCCGGGAAAACCCAGATCGACGTGTCTTCATGCTGCAAGGTGTGCGTGGTGGTCAACATCGACTGGCGCGCCTTGTGCGCATTGCCGCGATCGATCAACACATTACCGGCCAGCCAGAACAACTGCCCGAACAGCGGCACCCACTTCAGGCTCTTCTTGCCGATGCACACGGTGCGGCGGGGCACCACGTTGCCGAACACAAACAAATCGTAGTTGGACTGGTGGTTGGCGATGATCACGCAGCTGTCGGGTTTATCCATCAACGGCCCGACATCGGCCTTCACCCGCAAACGCAAAATACACATCGCCGGCCACGCATACAGGCGCGCGCACAATCGGCTGTTGTCCGGGTTGAACGGACGGCACAGGCCCAGAATCACCCCAAGCACACCGGCCAGAATAAAGTGCAGGCCCATCAATAACATACGAAACACGAACAGCATTTACAGGCCCCACCGGGACAAAAGGTGGCGCAGTGTACGGATGTGCACTGTTTTCGGCAATTGCCGCTATAGAGGGAGGAGATAGGCGATGTTTGTGCACATGTTTCCGACTTGTGGGTCAGACGCGTGCTAGAGCGGTTGTGGGATTTTCAACAGCGAGCGTATGAAAAAGCCCGACACGACGGTCGGGCTTTTCTGTGCAGCCTGTCCGGGCTTAACCCATGTGTTCCTGATCCAGGATGATCGCGTTGTCCAACGTATCCAGCAGCGCCTTGCGCACTTTCAGCTTGGTGTTCTTGTGCGCGGTCATGTTGATCTTCTTCAACTGACGCGCCGCCGCCAGCGCAGCAACTTGCAGCTCTTCGGCCGACACCACCACGTCGAGGAAACCGGCATCCACGGCGCTCTGTGGATTAAACATCTCACCGTTGATGACGGAGCGGTGGAACGCCGACTTGCGCAGACGATCACGCGCGATCTCGATACCGGCGTGGTGCATGGTCATGCCGATCTGCACTTCGTTCAGGCCAATGCTGAACGGGCCGTCGACACCAATGCGGTAGTCCGCCGACAACAGCAGGAACGCACCCTTGGCCACCGCATGCCCAGGGCACGCCACAATCACCGGGAACGGGTGCGACAACAGACGACGAGCCAGCGTCGAGCCGGCCGTCACCAGCGCGACCGCTTCTTTCGGGCCGGACGTCATCACCTTCAAGTCATAACCGCCGGACAGAATCCCGGGCGTACCGGTAATGATCACCACCGCACGATCAGTCACCGCCTGATCCAGCGCAGCATTAAACGCAGCAATCACGTCCGGGGAAATGGCATTGACCTTGCCGTTGCTCAAGGTCAGGGTCGCGATACCGTCTTCGAGATGGTAGGAAATCAACTCACTCATGACGCTATTCCTTGTATGAAAGTTGGGGCAGACGTTACCCACCGCCGCAGGCCAGGTAAAGCGCCGTGACTGACCCGCCAGTCACCCTTTCCCCGCCGGGCAAGCGTAGCTCGCCACTCCCGCCGTGCATTCCTCTCCTTATAGAAGAGGGTGCGAAGCCGGAGATTGGCAGGTTTGCCATCGCCCGGAACTGACAGGAACGACTAAAACGCTAAGCGCATGAAAATTCTGCAAAAAAAGTTTGCCATCAGAAAAGCTTTCGACTACATTAGCGCGCCTCGACAGACAGAACATGTTTGACGAGATACGGTGAAGTGTCCGAGTGGCTTAAGGAGCACGCCTGGAAAGTGTGTATACAAGAAATTGTATCGAGAGTTCGAATCTCTCCTTCACCGCCAAATTCGATGTAACCAGAACCCCTGATTTCGAGAGAAATCAGGGGTTTTGTGGTTTCTGGGGGCTGGAACTCAAAAAGTCCTGATACCGGCCAACGGACTTTAGGCATAGAAGCATCTGAACTTGATGTAGGAAAAAAGAAGGTTGTGTGGGACGGAACGCTGGAACGCCAAGTGGTTGGGTGCTTTCATGGGTTATGGCTCCTCCGATGATCCGTCTCGAGAGGGGGGGGGCGCTCTGCGCCTTGAAAGTACAAAATTAATCAAAGGGCATCAGACAAGGCACGCCCACTACAAGGACGGAAATGCGCACGTTATGCAGGAACTCACCATGGAACAGGCTGAACTGGAAAAGATTCATGTGAAATCGTCAAGCTGATGGCTGAGCAGCGAAAGCTGAACGCTGAAGCCGGAAAGATGACCCGTGAAACCTTTTGGTATCCCGTGGCTGTTGCGACCGGACTGATTGGCACGGTGGCGACTATCACGACGTTGGTGGTCAAGCTTCTTTGACTCGTTAACTATGCCTGAGGTCTGCGATACCCGAATTTCGAAGCCCTGCCGTTGCTGGGCTTTTTGTTTTCATCGATTGGCTGCCGAGGAATAATGCGCGCCACTATGAAGAAGGAATCCCCATGATCACCACCACAACCCACGCCATCGAAGGCCGCCAAATCACCGCGTATCTGGACATCGTCAGCGCCGAGTCGGTGCAGGGCGTCAACGTTATCCGCGACTTGTTTGCCGGCATGCGGGATTTTTTCGGTGGGCGTTCTCAGACGCTGGAGCGGGCGTTGAAGGAAGCGCGGATTCAGGCGACCGACGAGATCAAGGAGCGGGCGCGGGCGCTTCAGGCGGATGCGGTGGTGGGGCTCGATTTTGAGATCAGCATGCCGGCCGGCAAGGGCGGGATGGTCGTGGTATTTGTGACCGGGACGGCGGTCAAGCTGAGGTGAGTGACGGAATGAATCTATTTAATCGCCAACTGATTTTGTAGGAAGCGGCGGGGTCCATTCGTCGGGCATGCGGAAAACTGAATTACAAGTCCAGTAATGACCGGCTAGTCTCAAAAGCCTTGGTGGTCGATATTTTTCAGGCAATAGGGCTTGCCGGTATCGATCCCGCTTTGAGAGGGGAAGGGCTATGGCTGATCCGTATATCGAAGACGACGGGGCAGAATTTCCAATCAACAATTGTGTGCAGTGTGGCCAGACGGAGTATGTGTCTGGCTTCGGTGAAGATCCGATCCAGATCAACAAAGTGAAATCCACCGCGACCAAAGTGGTCAGGTCGAAGTTTTTGCCCAAAAGGGTGACATCCAGGAAGTAACGGACAACCGGACGAACCCCGCCAATGAGTGGGGTTTTTTATTTTTAGAGGGGCTCGACACCCCTCAATTGGCCCACAGACCAACGTTAATTTTTCTGTTGATGTTTTTTCACAAACTTTTCACACCGTCTTACGTAGGCTCAACTCATCCGTTAGAAAGCAGTATCTGGCCCGTTCCCCAGCGGGCTTTTTTTTGCCTGTCATAAAACCTTTTCCATAAAAGCTGTCCAACCGTCGCCAATGGTGAGGAGCGGCGGTTTTTGTGTGGACGTTTCCTTCTCGAAAGTATTCAATCCCCGGCTTTTCGGTTTCCCCCAATTTTTGAGGTTTTTCGTCATGCGTTTAACACTGCCTGCTCTGGTTCTGGGACTTCTGGTGACTCAAGGTGCGATGGCTGCCGGTGACGGCACCGCTGCGATCGGTGGTGGTCTGGGTGGTGCGTTGGGTAACGTAGTCGGCCAGAGCATGGGCGGCAGCACCGGCGCGGCAATCGGCGCAGGTGTTGCGGGCGCAGCCGGCAGTGCCGTGGCCGCACGGAAAGGCAGCCGCACCAAAGCGGCCATTGGTGGCGGTGTCGGCGCGGCCGGTGGTTCGGTGATCGGCAACAGCCTGGGCGGCAAGACCGGTTCGACCATTGGCGCAGGCTTGGGCGGCGCATTGGGCGGCGGCGTGGGCAGCAATCTGGCCAAGGGTCACAAGCGTCACTGATCCTGAACGGTCACATCGAAATGCCCGGCTCAATGCCGGGCTTTTCGTATCTGGATGTTTCGTTTTTCACAGACTTCGAATTTGCAGCTGTCCAACCTTCATCGCTGGCCGGATTCAGTGGGTGCAGGTGCTAGACTCACGCCCATCCGCAATGCGTACTCTTACCCCCGATGCGGAATTTGAGGTTCATATCATGCGTTTGACATTGTCCACGTTGTTTCTGGGACTTTTGGTCGCTCAAGGTGCAATGGCTGCCGGTGATGGCACTGCGGCAGTGGGTGGCGGCCTTGGCGGCGCACTGGGTAACGTAGTGGGCCAGCAAATGGGCGGCAGCACAGGCGCAGCGATTGGCGCCGGCGTTGGCGGCGCTGCGGGCAGTGCGGTTGGTGCGAACAAGGGCAGTCGCACAGAGGCAGCGATTGGCGGTGGATTAGGCTCGGCAGGCGGCTCGGTGATTGGCAATAGCCTCGGCGGTTCTACCGGCTCGACCATTGGCGCAGGCCTGGGCGGCGCAGCAGGTGGGGCGGTTGGCAACAACCTGGGCACTGACAGCGGCAAGTCTCATTCCGGTGGCGGTCACAAAAACAATCACAAGAACAAACATAGAAATAAAAATCACTGATTCGACATCGAGTGAAACCAGAAACCCGGCCAAGGCCGGGTTTTTCGTATCTGCTCGCTCGACCCCGGAACGTTTGGTCGCAGGCCGCCTCGAACGTCATACACCCCAACGTTGTGAGGACTGCCATGACTCCTGAAACCGAAGGCAAGGAAGAAAAAGGCCCGAGCGGGCTTCCGTTCATCAATGACCCCGGCAACGAAGATCCGGGTTCTCTGATGGATGACGCAACGGTGCCGCTTAACGATTCCGATGACGCCGGCGATGTGGGAAACCTCGAGTATGAAGAAGAGGAAGAAGACGAAGACTGACCGGCGTTGTAGTGCTATCGACCGATCGTCTTTCTGATCGAACGCAAGCATTGCCCAGCCCTCGAAATTTCAGGGCCTGCTTTTCAGGCCCTTCGAGAGGTGCTTTATGAATGCTGATCCGAAAGTCGACGATGACGACACCCCTGAATACCCGCTGCCGTCGCCCACCGATGCCTTGAGTCGCGATCAACGTCCGCCAGACGACGACACTGCGGTTGAGCAAGTGCCGACTGATGATGTGAAACGTGGCGATGTCGAGGCCACGCCCGAAGATCCGGATATTGCCGGTAACGATGCATCCGGTGAGCCGAGTTGAAAAACCATTCGTCGATTGAGCGGCACCATTAAAAAGCGATCGCTGCCAGATATCAGGTACGCACCTTTTTAAAGGAGATGCACCATGATCAGGTCAACATTGATGGTCCTGACGGTGAGCGGCGTGTTGTCGGTCAGTTCAATAGCGGCGTTTGCTCAATCTTCCGGTAATGATGCGCCGGTGGATAAGGGCGGGATGCCGCCGTCTACTGAAATGAATGCGGGTTCTGGCGATGGGAAGACGCTGCCGCCAGGCTCTATTGGCGGAGGGAGTGCTGGTGAAGCGAACGGGAGTAGCACGAGCCCGGGAGCGGGAAGCGGGTCGATGAGTGGTGGAAGTTCGATGGGGAGTGGTTCTGGGAGTGGGTCTGGAGGATCCGGTAGTTCTGGTGGTTCGGGGATAAGTGGTGGGGGGAGTGGTGGGAGTTCGGGGAGTGCGGGAGGAGGGACGGGTGGTGCTGGTGGTGGGACGAGCGGTTCCGGCGGTTAATCCAAGTTCTTCTTGGAGGATAAGCCCAGTCCGAACTGGGCTTTTTTGTTAATAGCGTGCTGTGGCTAAATATGATTGTTAACTTCCGCCGGCTAGTGCGTGAACGATGCAAGCCAACGCTTATAGAAGTCCCTTTGTTGTTGAATATCAGTTGTGATGTCTTTGTCTTCAAAATCGAAGATATTAACCACGTCTTCAGTTTCAGCTGGGCGTCCCATATGAAGCTCATACGCCACTATGCCGCCGGCCATTTGCGATGCCATACGCGAGGGATACACGTTGAGCTTAGCGCCTTTGCATAGAAAATTTATTTCCTGAAAATCGGCTCGCAACAGCCCAAAGCATTCGTAAAGATCATGAGCGGTGTATGTTTTTTTCAAGCCGTTTTTCGTTGTGAAAACCAATGTCAGATTTTTTCGGTCGCATTCGATTGAAACTTTCTCGGTTACTCCGCAGGAGTTTATGGATATTTCTATTGTTTTGTTCACGATCACTTCCTGCGTGGGTTGGGGGTTGAGTAGCCCTTGTAGCTGCCATCGGCGTTGACGGGGGTCACACCGAGAATGTCTCGACTGTCTACTCCGCCAGGCAAAGCTATTTCAACCTCACCTCTATGAGGCGAAATCATGCCGAGTTTTTTATTCACATCTATCCCGCGAATGTTTTTTATTACATAGACGAACCCGTCTTCATATCCATAACCTGTTGCAAATTTTATAGCTTCCTTTTCCGAAGTCGAGGTACTGACAAAGAAGCTGGGAGGGCTTCGGTTGTCCAGTGCGTGTAAGTAAAGGTCCATGCTGTCTCCCAAGGGCTCAAAGCCGGCTTCAAATATCTCCCACGATTCCCGTGAATCTCCGCGATATAAATAACGATTTTTCGGTTTAGGTGATGGAGCGCTAGGCTCCCCCTCATCAACCTTCGCCTTCCCCGCCGGATCCTCATCCCCAAACGAAGGCCTCTTACATCCATCCGCTCCAGGACAATCATTCAACCCCAACGGATCAACCCACCCCGTGGGATTGCGCGTGTACTGATATCCGTTTAACCCACCCGCCAACTTACTCGGATCCGGCGTCAGATACCGTCCCACATCCGGGTTGTAGTACCGGTGCCGGTTGTAATGCAGTCCCGTCTCTGCATCGTAATACTGCCCCTGGAACCTCAATGGCTGATCCAGAACCTGATGGGTATCACGATTGAGGCGAGTCAGGCGGCCATAGGCGGTGTACTGGGCAGCCCAGATAATGTCGCCGCCGTAGTCGGTGAGTTCTTGCGGTGTCCCAAGGTGGTCGAGTTGGTAGTAGAACGGGCAGGCCTGGCGCGGGCCTTTGCCGTCGAGCATGGCCAACGGGCGGAAGGTGCCGGGTTCGTAGACGTAGCTGCGGTAATGCTCGCGGCCACTTTCGGCGACGAGGTTGTCGCCCTGCCAGAAGTACTCGGTGGTATGGCCGTCGACGGTTTTGCTGATGCGGCGGCCGAAGGCGTCGTAGCGGTAGCTGGCGGTGTTGCCGTTCGGGAGGGTGACGCCGGTCAAGCGGTGCTGGCAGTCGTAGCGGTATTCGGTGACGAGTTTTTGGGCGGTGCCGCGGCGCTCGCGGATCAGGTTGCCGAAGGCGTCGTAGTCGAAATGGCGATCGCCTTGCATCAGCAGGCGATTGCCTTTGAGGGTGACGGGGCCTGGACGGTCCTGCATCAACAGGTTGCCGGCGGGGTCATGGGCGAAGCTTTCGGGCTGCTGGTCGCGGGAGTGGCGGACGCGGATCAGACGGTCGAGCGGATCGTATTGATAGCTGCGTTGGCCATGACGGGTGTCGGCGATGTGCTCGAGATTGCCGTTGGCGCTGTAGGCATAGTCGCGGCGATACAGTGGCTGGTGTTGCTGGCTGACGGCGTGGCCTTTAAGGCGGCCTTGTTCGTCGTAGTCATAGTGGTTGAGCAACAGGCCTTGCTGGCGTTGAAACTCGCGGCCGGACTTGTACGTGTGGCTTGTAAGGCGTGTGCCGTTGAGATCGATGGCTGTCAGCGCGCCGCCCTTGGCGTGGTGATAGTCGAGTTTGCTGTTGTCTGGCAGACGCAGATAGTTGAGTTTTCCGCAGGCGTCGTAGGCATAGCGCAGCGTGCCCCACCCCTGATGCTCGGTGATCAGGCGATTCTGCTGGTCGTACTCGAACTCCAGCGGATGGTCCTGGCCGTCATCGACGCTGACCAATCGACCGAGGCGGTCATGGCGATACTCGACGTTGACACCATTGGGCAGGTTTTTCACCAACAGGCGTCCGGCCGTATCCCGCTGATAACTCGTAAACAGCTGCGAGCCGTCATCACCGAATTCGGTTTTTTCCAGTAGATGGCCGTTGAGGTCGTAGGCATACGCTGTGCGCCGGCCATCGAAGCCGGTTTCCTGTCGGATCAATCCGCCGGGCGTGTAGTCCAGTCGATAGTGTTCGCCGGATTCGTTTTCGATATCTGTCAGGAGCATCCGGGCGTTGTCGTAGCGATAACGCAGCTGCGTGCCGTCGGGATTGATTCGGCGGCTGACCAGGTGCAGGTCATCGTCGTATTCAAAACGGGTGACGCGCCCCAGTTCATCGCGTTCGGTGGTGATTTTGCCGTAGGCGTTGTAACTGAACGCGCGGCTGGCGCCTGTAGGGAGAATCGTCTGGATCAATCGGCCAACGGCGTCCCATTGGTATTGAGTGACGGCGCCGTGTTCGTCCTGGCGGGCTATCTGCCGACCCAATACATCGTAGGAAAAACGTCGCTGACTGCCGTCCGGCAACGTCTCTTCGACCAGTTGCCCGATGGCATCCCACACGAACACATGACGGCTGGTGTCCGGGCAACGGATAGACAGCAGCCGTCCTTGAGCATCGTAGTGGTAGTGAGTGATGTGACCGTCGGGATCGATGGCCTCGGTGACATCCCCTTGAACATTGCGTCGGTATTTCCACACCGCTTTACCGCGATATCGCGCATGCAGGAAACCGTAGCGATATTCGTAGGACGTTGGTTCGTCTTCCGGTGGAATCAGCGCGATCAGCCGCCCGACCTCGTCGTAGCGATACTGGGTGATCGCCCCTGATGGACCGCGCTCGGTCGTCAATCGGCCCTGGTCGTCGTAAGCCTTGAAATGCTCGCCACCATCCGGCTCAACCCGACGCACCAATCGCGCCTTATCGTCATGGACATAAACTTCTTCGCTGCCATCGACGTTTTTAACCAGCACTGCGCCGTCGTCATCCCAGGCATAACGCGTATCCATCTGCGAAAAGGTCGCCCAGTGCCTGACACATCTGGCCGCCTTGCCAGACCTTTCCCACTCCCAAAAGAAACTTGCCCCACCGGCCAGTTGCCGCTGGAGAATCACGTGTTGATCGTCGTAGTCGTACCGCTCGCTTTCGCCGGCAGCATTGGTCGCTTCGATCAGGCGGTGACGGGCGTCGTACCGGTAGGCAATCAGCGTTTGCTCGGTATGCCAGGCATCCACCAACCCGTCGGCGGAGTGAAACGACTGATACTCGACCGTCATGATGTGCCGGCGTTCGTAACGCAATAGCAGTGAACGTCCCGCGCCGTTGTCGATGCGTTGAATGCGATCCTGACGGTCGCGGGTGATGTGCAGCCGGTTGTCGTAGGCATCACTGATGGTCGTCAGCCGACCCTTCACAAAGTGATAGAACCGCGCCGTCTCACCGGCCAGTGCGAGGACCAGTTCTTCAGGTTTGTTCCCCAGGTAAATTGCGGCCCGGGACAGGCTGTTATGAATCGCCGGACGCAAAAGACTGGGCATTGGAAACGTCGTGCGACGGTTTTCATGGTCGGTCCAGACGACCTGTTCTGCGTCCAGCTCCAGGCGATGCGCCAGCGAATGACTCCATCCCCAACCCAGCCCGCAATCCATTTCCACGGCGCTGGTTCGGTACAACCGGGTAAACGCGAAAGGCAGCAAGCCGTTAAGCGATCCATCGTCGAGTGTCAGCAATTCTTCGCCGGTGACCATCGACACCGGGCATCCGTTGGTGCAAGTCAGCGGCCCGCAATCGGCGCTGTCGCCGTTGGGGTTTTTCGCTTGATCGGGAACGTCGTCACGGTATTCCTGCCGGCCCAGTCGGGTCATGGCTGCGGATTTGTCGCGAGCAATGGCGACCGGATTTTTCACTAACAAAACTGGCGTAGTGCCCGTGCTGATCTGCAACGGCACGGCGGGCGCGGGGTTTAGCGGAGCATTTCGGACATTGACCGCGAGGGGTTTTAGTACGCCCGCGTGGGGCGTCAGGTCGGATTTGGCCTCCAGCCCGGCCAACCTCAGGCTCGCGGCGGCCAGCCATTTGCGCGCACGCTCGGATTTGACCTTGTCCAGTACCTTGGCGCTGATGCCGAGCTTCAGTCCGGTAGGGCCCGTGAAGCGCGCGAGCAGGAAGCCGATCAGTATTCCTGTGCGAATCTCCGCCACAACTTCGGCGATGAACTGCGGCGGCAACATCCTCAGCCAACTGGTGATCGCCGCCAGATGAATGAACATCAGCGGCTCATCACTCAACACCAGCAGCAGGTTGGCGATGGATTCCGCTGAAGCCTCCAGCAGCGTTTCAAGTTCGGTTTCGGTCAGGTACTCAAGGAGTTTTTCACTGTTCGCTTGCAGGTCCGCGATCAACTCGTAGATCTGCTTCACGTCATCCCACAACCCGTTCAGCGAATTCTCGAAACCGCGCCAGTCGGCCTGTTGCAGCAGGCCGTAACGCTTGATGAAACCGGCCTCGGCGAACTCGGCCCATGAGGGTTCGAATTCGGTCGTCCACTCGTTACGCAGCCAGCCTTCCAGACCTCTGATGACGCCTTGATAAGAGGCATAAAGCGCTTTGACATGTTCAGCGGAAACATTCGGGAAGAAGGTGATGCGGTAACGCAGGCTGCGTTCGCACTCGCGGATTTCGAGGATGCCGCTGGGGCCGATCTCGTCATAAACCGGCTTGCCGAACGTACCGTCAGCGTTCAAAGGCTCAAGCATCACCGGGGTGTTGCCGATCGGCACGAACCGCGCTGCGTCGAACATGTGCACCAGCGTCAGGGGACCCGCCGCCCGGCACGCGGCGACGGTGGAACTGACAGGCGTGGTGGAATTCTTCGGCGCGACCAGTCGGACTTCGTTGCCGACCTTGAACACTTGCTCGATATCCAGCGCCTTGCCGGTCCAGAAACTTTCGGCCCAGGCGTCGTAGTCATTGAGGCAAAGCCGGAAGTCACCGAGCAGTGCTTCGACATTCGGCTGCTCGGGGTCCATGGCGGCAACCACCAGCAAGCCGATGGCGTTATTCAAGGCCAGTACCTTGTCAGGTACGAACATTCGCAGTCCCTCGCGCAGATCAAGTTTGAGCGCGAGACTTTGCTTGGGATCAACGGGTAAAGAAGTCGGGAAAGGAGGCTTTTTATGTAGGGAAAATCGCTAAATGACGACGAGCACTTTTTGTATCTGTCAGGGATTGCCCGTTGCTCGATGGCCGCCGCGCTCGCTATGCTGCTGAATCCTTTAATCGATCACGGACCCGGCCGCACCTGAGCCGCCTCTGGGATGTCATTAGAAAACGGATCAGATGCGATGAATGCACCGCTGAATGAATACGGCCCGATCAAGGCCGTGATTTTTGATATGGACGGCTTGCTGCTGGACACCGAGGGCATTTATACCGAGGTCACGTCCATGATTGCCGCGCGCTACGGTCGGGTCTTCGACTGGAGCATCAAGCAGAACATCATCGGCCGTGGCGCGGGTGATCTGGCGCGGTACGTGGTCGAGGCGCTGGAGTTGCCCATCACCGCCGAAGAGTTTCTGGTGATTCGCGAACCGCTGATGCGCGAGCGTTTTCCGCAAGCGCTGGCGATGCCCGGCGCCGAGGAACTGGTCAGGCACTTGAAAGCCAACAACATTCCAATCGCAGTCGGCACCAGTTCTTCGCGTCAGTCGTTCGGCCAGAAAACCACCTTGCACCGCGACTGGTTCGCGCTGTTCGACTTTGTTGTGACGGCCGATGACCCTGAAGTGGGCGCGGCCAAACCGGCGCCGGACATCTTCCTCACGGCGGCGCGGCGCCTGGGCGTTGCGCCCGAAGACTGCCTGGTGTTCGAAGATTCGCCGTTCGGTGTCACGGCGGCGAAAGCGGCGGGGATGACGGCGATTGCGATTCCCGACGCGGCGATGGCTGACGAAAAGTATGCGCACGCCGATGGCATTCTTCGTTCGTTGAAGGCGTTCAAGCCGAGTGCTTGTGGTTTGCCAGCCCTCGAATGGGCTTGATGTAGAAATGTGGGAGTGAGCCTGCTCGCGAAAGCGGAAGGTCAGACGACATCAATGTCGCCTGACACACCGTTTTCGCGAGCAGGCTCGCTCCCACATTTTGATTGCGTCTAGCGCATCAGGCGCCAAAACCACCGTCGATGGTCAGGCTCGCCCCTGTGATGTAACCGGCTTCCGGCCCTACCAGGTAGGCGACAAAACTGGCGATTTCCTCTGCTTTGCCGTAACGGCCCACAGCCATCAGCGGGATCAGGCTGTCGGCGAAGTCACCGTCGGCCGGGTTCATGTCGGTGTCGACCGGGCCCGGTTGCACGTTGTTGATGGTGATGCCGCGCGGGCCGAGGTCGCGGGCCAGGCCTTTGGTCAGGCCGACCAGCGCCGACTTGCTCATGGCGTAAGGGCCGCCACCGGCGAAGGGCATGCGGTCGGCGTTGGTGCTGCCGATGTTGATGATGCGACCGCCTTCAGTCATGTGCTTGGCGGCGGCCTGGGTGGCGATGAACACGCTGCGCACGTTGATGGCCAGTGTCTGGTCGAAATCTTCGAGTTTGAAATCCTCCAGTGGTGCAACAGCCAGCACGCCAGCGTTGTTGACCAGGATGTCCAGGCGGCCAAAGGCTTCTACCGTGGCGTTCACGGCGCTGCGAATGGCCCCGGCGTCGGCGCTGTCGGCCCTGATGGCGAGGGCTTTGCCGCCATTGCCAGTGATGCTGTCTTGCAAGGCTTCGGCTTTGGCCGTGGAGCTGACGTAGGTGAAGGCAACAGTCGCGCCTTCAGCGGCCAGGCGTTTGACAATGGCGGCGCCGATGCCGCGGGACCCGCCTTGAATCAAAGCCACTTTGCCGCTGAGGTTTTGAGTAGTCATAACGATCTCCGAAGTCCCGAGGCGAGATGTCTCGGTTGATGGAGCCTAGTATCGATTGCGGATTACACGCTGTCTTCGGTGGTCATCAGAAAATAAAATTGCCTTGTTTCAGATCAATGGGTTGAGGCCCGTAGGTCATTAAAGGGTAAAGAATAAAAGCACTAGTTTGTAAAAAAATAATATCCGGAGTCATTTGAAGTTAAAATTCTGAGAGCGGCAGATATGACGTTTTTAATTATTTTATAAGTTGAAACCTGGGCGTGGGAATTTGATTGAGGGTGGCCCATAAAGCGACTCTCTGTTGCTATGGATAACGTTGAAATTTTCTTTGGAGGGGAGAGGAGAAGGGGAAGTGTACGATGATAGGGGGGGAGGAGGTAAGCCAGTGGATAGAAATGTATTTATCCACGGAAGTCCGCACGTGTCTCTACAGATTGCGTGTGGGGTGTGCTTCTCATTTGGAATTGTTTAAGTAGATTGTAGTTCGCTCTGAATTGATGTATCTGTTGCATTGAAAAAAATGTCAATGTTGTCTAGTCACGAAACGGTGGGGGGCAGTCATAAGTAGAAGTTCGTTTTTTTAAGTTACCCTTACTCTTGATCGTTCCTTTGCGTTTTTTTGTTGTTGGGCGAGTGCTAAGATTATAAATTTCAGCTTTGCTGTAAAGTGATTGTTTGTCTCCGTTAGAATAAAGTAGTATGCACGACGGTTTGAGGTTGAATGAATTCAGCAGTCTGTTGGTTTTATTTCGTCCACATCTAAATATTCTAGTGATCTGTTCTATGGATAGGTGTTGCTGTAAGTGGCTGCTCATAGTGTTTATGTGAGCTAATGAATAACGGGGGGTGCAATCGATAAATTCTGGTGTAATTAGACCTGTAAGAACAAATCGATACTGTAAAAGTTTGCCTGAGATATTTAAAAATGTAGCAGCTTCATTGGTTGTGTAGCAGCACCTGTTATCTTCGGGTGTGCGCTCTGTAATAAATACAGGCTGCTGGAGCAAATTCTCTTCAGTGACGTTGCTATTCAAGTTAATTGTTTTAAAGGAGTTGTGGACGCCTTGAGTCGGAGGCAGAACGATTGGGAAAAGGGAAGGGGGGTTTTTCAACGCCTTCTCTAATTTTTCCCAGGCGGCATGTATTATATATTGCTCGTAAACATACGGGCCGAGTTTGTCATGATCCGAAGAGATACCAAGTTGGTTAAGTAAGCGAACTGTTTTTATCGGCGTTGTTTTCAGAAGATTTGAAATCTGTCCCACGAGGATGAATTTGTCGCGAAAGTGCTTTACCGAGAGTTTAGTGATTAAGGCACGATGCCCGCTTCCTGATTTTTGATTTTGGCTGGATCTCTGTAAGTATCCCAATTCGGCTAACTGCAGTACTGTCCCGCTGCTGCATTGTAGTAGTTTGCCCGCTTCTGGTGTAGATAGATAATTTAATTCGCTGATTTCCTTTTCGGATTTAAGATGAAGTTTGCTTTCGCGTAAAAAATGGATAATTCTACAGATAGGGGTAAAGCTATGATAGTAACATTTTCCTGTGGGGCGCCGATTTAGATGAAAGTTTTTATAGACGAAAGATCTGTCTTTTGGCCAATCTTCCCAGTTGCCTATGGAGTAAATAATTTCATTTATGGTTAGTTGGACGTCCGCGCAGCATCGTTCGGTAAGGCAAATTTTATTGAAGGTTGATTTTTCTATAATCATGCCACCGGCGATTTCTGCTAACAGAGGATGACCTGAAACCCAAGGTGATAAGTGCATGGGGCGTGTGAATCCAGGGTATTTCGCTACTTGTGTATTGATCATCGTCTTTGCATGTTGCCGAACAGTGTCTAGGAGAAAGCAAGGTTTTTGTTCGTTTTCAGATTGTCTTGAGTGCCAGATATTTTCACATATTTGTGCTATCTCGGTTATTCGTGAAAGCTGTGGTAAGTAGGTGTCAGGGCCAAATGTCTCGAGGTTCTGCTCTTGGAGTAATTTAGCGTTTTTGCATGTAGTATTTCGCCGGTCAGATCCACACTTGCAGAATAACAAATTAGCTGTTGTCCAATGTTCAGTCTGATGGCAGTCGGGGCACTTTGTGATAATCCGCGTTCTATGGATAGGGCAGATGGTTAATCCATGGATGTCCTGAAATACAGTAATAAGCTCTTCACTCAAACATTTCGGGCAGTACGCGAAGTGATGTAGAAAATTCGAGCGGCAGACGGAAAGCTCATCAATAATCCATAGTGCAACCCCAGTATTTTTCACCGCGTAAGTATTTGCTATGATTGATTGCTCGATTGTTGGCGTAACCATAGCTAAAATTTTCATGATAGGTGATTCTTCTGTCAATAAATCTAGTCCGTTCCCAGTACAAGGAACTTTCAGAGCCGTACACATAAATGCGACATTTCGGTAACCGTTGTGAAGTGCTGTGCGCATTAGAACGCCTTTGGGACTTTCCCACTGCTGAGGTTTTGCAACATAACAAAGTTTGTTCATTTTTCAGCCTTCAATAATTGGTTGGCTTTGGCTTTTAATTCTTTATTAAGTTGTTGAGAGCTCATGCGAAAATAGTTTGGGCTACAACAAAATGCCAGGTCATCAGCAGCATTCGCAAAATCCGATATTGTCAGGATGAAGTCCCCTCGAATCAGGGCGAGTCGGAAGCTATCATGTAGCAAGTTACTTAATCTTCTAAAATTTCCCTGGGTTGCCAGGTATATGGCATTGTAGTGGTTTGGATCCGTTAAATGAGGGTAGCTTTTCAAACTTCCTAATCTGACAATTTCCCGTTGCAAACCTGCAAGTACACCAAGCAAAACAGGTTTTGTTTGCTCTTCAGCTAAAGGAAGAGTTTTCAGGCGGGCGCGATAGGGGAAGCGGTCACTTAACTCTTGAATTGTATTGATAGTACTTTCGGCTCCGGGCGATCCTGATATTAAAAACGGTATGCCAGAGTTGTTCATAAGTTTAATTAACCAGTTGCATAGCGAGTTTTTTGTTTTTGATCCGCCTTTTTCAGCAATATGGTGAAAATCATCAAATATCACCAGTTTTACTTCCATTGTAATAAGTCTTTCTATGATCATAACCTCTAGAGATGTAACACTTTGCATGTCGTTTGGGTGCTCATTAAGAGTTCTGGCCATCACCATGGATAAGCTTCTTATCGTAGCGGATTCAGGTAGTTCAATATAAACGCAAGGACGTTTTTCTTTCACGCATTGGTCGTCCTCAACGTTATTAGCTAGTCCTAGCTGTTTTTCAATCATGTGGCATAGTCTGGTTTTTCCAACTCCAGTGGTACCTATCAACATGGCGGAAGATGGGTCTTTTCGGTTATGTGTGGTATCGATGCATTTTGTAATCAGCCGCATGGCTTCCTGATAATCCGGGTACCAAACCGTACAGGCGGATAAGGATTCCAAGATTTCGTTGATGTTAGTTTCTTGAGCAACATTGTTCATAACTTCTCTACCTCGAAGTTAGGAATATCTTCAATATTATGCTGGGCATTGTCGGTCTCTGAAATATCAGTCTGGTTGTTCGCTGTTGGGTCTTTGGGTTTGGAAACGTTTTGTTTTCTCGCCTTATTGCGCAGTCGACGTGTATCCCGATATTCCTCGGCCATTTGTTGTCGAAGCTCCAATAAGGCGGCGTCGGGATTGCTGTCGTCGAATGTGCGACCCTCTGCCAAGTATTTCGCGTGCAAAGTCTGATGTTCTGAGAGAGTTAAATTATTTTGGTACTCTGGCTGGGTGGCATATGCTCGCTCTCTCTCTCGAGGCCTATCCGGGTGCGCGATCCATATTTCGCCTAAATCTAAAGGGTTGTAATAACATATTGCCTTTTGCCCGCTTTTTAGTTTCGAACGGATTTCCTGAAGGCCCGGGCCATACCAACTTAAGCATAAAAACTGTACTCGCCCGGCAGCGGTGATGTTGGCATACTGAACACGTCGGCATAGGATATTTAGGTCTTCCTCAGAAAACTTTTCCGGCGGCAGCCTATTTTTCATTCCTCGTTCCCACGCAATTGCCGGAGGCATATTTAACGCGCGATGCTTGCGTTGGTGGTATACGTTCTCTAACCAGTATTCGACGTGTCGATTCAGGCTTTCTATTGTGTACGCCGCTTCCCGTTCAGAATTGTAATATTCACAGTCCGAAGGATTAGACATAGTGGTTCCCGCTTGTTCATGTAACCATAGTTCAAAGGTTTCAAAAAAACGTTCTAGGCGCGCCCGTGCATTTGGCGCATAGGGGGGACCTCGAGTATGAATAATGTTCAATCGATCTAAAAACTCATGGATTACGATGTTGATAAATTCAGAGCCATTGTCGCTGTGCAGTGCGCGCGGTTTGCCTCGACGACGTTCTTCGCCGATCACCGCCTGAAGTGCTTTATTCAGTGCGCGAATAGTTTTTTCTGCACAGGGGTACGTAGCTGACAGCTCCCAGCCAATAACGCATCGAGTCTTGATCTCTAGGATAACGGTCCAATATACGATATGCCCGAGTAGATTTCCTTCCTTATCAATAACGTTTATGTCTAACTGATGTGTATCTATTTCAGCGAGATCCAGTATCTCGTCCGGTTCTGCGCCGAGCTTGCTCGAATGATGGTGTTTTTTTACATATTCCGAGCCATGCCGCGCACTATCAGCGGATAACTGACACAATCTGGCTATCTTTCGCTGGACAGTAGACAGTGCAGGCTTTTTCAACAGTAATGTCGAGTAACCCTCTCGGCGGCGATTAATTACGGCGATCTGGCCGCAGACATAGCTGTGTATACTTTTTACTTTTGCTGGCGGCGCTCTGAAATACCACATTTCAATCATTTCTTGGATTATCGCTTCAACTTCTGGATCTAGGCGTTTACCACGCGGCGCTGAGCTATGTTCTTTCAGTAAACAAAATCGGTCGCAATTATGCTCACGATAGCGTTTAGACCATTTGTACAACGAGTTGTAGCTGGGGGGTGAGGGGTCATTTATTTCATTTTTTAGTTTAAGGATAAGTGCTTTGGTTGCCTGTTCAGGAAGGGACCCACCTAGTTGTTTGAGCGCAGAATCGACATAATAGTGTTTTCGCTTGGCGGCGATGACCTGAGGGTCTTCTGGATTGAGAAAAGCTAAGGCCTTGGATCCCGCTCCTGGCGGGCGTGCGAATTGGACAATGTTTCGATGGACCAGATCCTTAACTAGTGCACTGACGGTCATGGATAGGGTATATAGGCGCTCCAAGTCCCTTAGTGTCACCAGTTCCTCGTCGACATAAATGACCTCCATGACCCGGCCATTAATGAGGTATTGGCTGCCGACCGCGATGTCTAATGGTTTTTCATTCATGTGAGATGGCCGGATTGACTACGAGGTTCAACGTCAAACGCTGGGTCAAATCAGCGATTAATTGTCCTGTGAATAGGTTGTAGCAAATGGTTCCGATGTCCGGAGCGGCGCTATCTTGCATCAGATCACCCAACGTCGTCGGCCAGCTCCGCTTTTGCAAATAGTGAAAAAAGTACATTTGCTGTTGTTCGTTGTAAGGCCTTATTCGACTGTACAGGTCTTTGAGAGTCTGAAATTTCGGCGAACCGGTGATACTCTGCTGGTCGCAGCGGTGAAAGGCCCAACCTTCCTGAATGCAAAGCGCATTGAAGCTGTTCATTTTGTCCAGTCGACTTAACCGTTGTTTGTTGAAATCGTACTTTACCTCCGTAAAGTAGCTGTCACCGTGCGTGAGTACGACGAGAAAGTCCGGCGTATAGACATAGTGCTGATCGTCATCAATCCAGGTAAAGGTATGCGGCTGCGTGTAATACTGGACGACCTGTGCGTCGTACTCCAACCAGATGCAATAGTCCGATTCCAGCACCGCATCACACTCCATCGAATGGCCATTCTTCAAGGATGGAAAAACCGAGATGAAATTTTGACGTCGCCGCCGAATCGATTTACGTGCAGGCCCATCGTCGAGGTTGATTTTTCCTGACGTGATGATCATCTTGCGATCTCCCGCTGCAGAGCTTCGTTAAACGATAGTTTGGTTTTTAGCCAAGAGCTTTAGCCGGGCCACTAAGTGTTCGCGGGGGCTCACGAGAGGCACTTGTGCTAAGTAAGTCCCTCACTTTGAATTACGATCCGAGTTGCCATTGTTTGTTTTGGGTAAGTCAGAGTTCCTTGGAGCACGTAAAGTCGAGCGCAGAGTGCAGAGTGCAGAGTGCACGCTCTTTTTCCATACTTAGTAAATCAATCTGTAAGTTTACGCTAGTGTGTGCGCTTACGTTTCTGTAACTTAGAATGGCTGTGGCGGTACACCATCTCAACTTTATTTTTCGATGGGCGGCGCACCTGGCCTAATTTTATATAGACAGTATGGTTAGGGGGGATGGCGGATTGTATTCCTGATAACACTCCGGTTCTACTAGATTTCATTTCGAGTTCTTGAAGTATCAGGTACAAAGTACTGCGGCTGAGTACCTTGACTTGGTCATTGACAATAAGTAATTGATTGCGGCGCGTAAGTTCCATGACGATAACTCGAACCAATGCGCTGTAACGAGAACGCACTGGGTAGATCCAGCTCGCATTGGCGTGGTGCCTCACAATATCTTGAACCACTTTCGGTTGGCGATCGATCCGCTGGCGCCTTGGAGCGTTTTTTGAGGAACCCGTAGCAACCCTCTGTGGTGGAGTCTGGTGTGTGGGTATGGAGATTGCTTTTAGCTCGCGGAAATGTTGTGGTGGGAGGCGCGATGGTGCATCCGCACGTAGCTCAGCGTACCCATCAGCAAATTCCGTCGAACACAGCAAAAAAGATCCTTCTAGAGAATCGACTACCTCAAAGTCGGTACCACGGTACTTGTAGCGTTGTGCAACTCGAGCATGCATGGATACCCCACCAAGCACTTTTTCAAACATCAAGTCCGCGGCCTTGAGGGTGGCTTGCTTGAGCGTCGCGCCGGAAAAATATCGGCATGCAAGGATGTTGGAGGACCGGAGCTCCGTCGCCGTCGTCATGTAGTACGGGTCACTTAGGCGGGTATCAACGTTCTTCAGTTTTATTTCCATGAAGGGGGAGTCGATTTTGGTCGTTGTCGGGGCAAAGAACGGCGTGCAGGTGCGTGGGTTCCTGGTCCACGTAGGTTGAGTACGATCGAAGTGTCTCTCATGCGAGAGCGAATGACGCGAAAGCAGGTTCAGCGGCGCTGACAATGCGCTGAAGTCTATCCGACTGTCGACGATCCGACGGTTCCGACGCAACTGGCCGTTATCGCTCCTAAAGCTATCATCCCGTACCAAAGGGTTTGGTTGTAACGGCCATTGTTTTGCCACTTGACGCAGAAGCTTCGGCTTCAAGCGTTCATTCGGCAGAAATAGGTATGTGATCTTCATTTCCGTACTCCGTCGCCAATATGGGGCACCGCCTCCTTGTGGTAGGTGTCGCCATTATCAGCCGTAAACTCCATCGATCCAAAAGATTGTTTTTCTGGAAAATGCACAAACTCGTGGACCTAAGTGGTGTGCTAGACATATATATGTTTTTTTTATATGCGATGGATGGTTCTATTACATAATAATTACGTATTGCCTGTTATGTCGTTTAGTTATTCACTAGATAGCGAAGTGTTTCTGACGCCTGTTTTGGCCAGGTGTTTAATAATGTGAAAATTTTTGTAGTATCACTACATGATGAAAGACCCTGACAGAGCGGCAAATAAGCTAGATCTGCGCCCGTATCGAAAGGCGATCAACCGCGTACGAGCGATCGTATTTATCAATACCTTAATCATTGCCGCCAAAATCAAGCGCGAACCTAGCTCACTCATGCGCTGGGGGCAGGACTTCGAGCGACAGTTTTTGGGGTTTAGGTGCGATGATCCGAGTATGAAATGGAGGCGTTACTTGCGCGGTGTTTTAGTCGCGCCAAGTTTACGAGCGGCCCTGTGCAAACGCTTTACTATCGTATTTATGGTGCTAATTAACCCATTGTGGGTGGTGTTGTTCCAACTGGAGGCGTTTTCGCACGAATTAGACAAGCTTGTACGACTCGGTGCGGGCAAGCTTGAATGGCGCAAACTGCATGAACGCAACCGGCGCACACGGGAAAGGTTGGCTGGAAGCATCCAGAGTGATGACCATTACCTGGACAAGTGCTCGCTCAAGCACTGGCAGCCGATCGCATATAGTGATTGGGGATGTTTGTGTTTTGCGCTCGTTATCCTTTGGAGCCGCTCGTCTCGTTTGGAAGCGCAGCGGGTTTGGCTGAGTCGGCGCTTTTCCCAGTTTTTTTTGTTGGTGTGCCTACATCCTGAGATGACGGGAGCAACGCGCTTGTTGTTTCAGATTGTAGATCGCCTGATTCGTCAGGTCGTTCTTTGTCCTGTTCGCGGTTGGCCAAGTAGTCTGCAGCAGTTCAAGCGCCGATTGAAAAATCTACGTCGCCTTGTTCGCGCACTTCAGCGGCAATGTGGAATGAAGGAGAATCAAGCATTAAAAATGGTGCACGCTATGTTCATTGATTTGGACAATGTGGTACCGCGGCTGACAGACGAAGATGTGTGCGCACCCCGCACGCCCATCAATTTTTGTTCACCAAAATTAGCCCCGCTATTCAAGCGATGTCGCAAACAGATGCGCAGGAAAAATGGAAGGTACTTTTCCTTCAAACGGTGGAAGCTGGATGTTAAGGCGGTGCAGGGTTGGAAAATATCCACAATCTAATTGGCGGTTTACCAAATCGCTGCTGTAGCGATAGATGGCGCGCTCAGTGGTGTTAATCTGCGCAAGGTGTGCACAGCAGCGGCGTAGTGTCTGCCGTTCTGCCGTTCTGCCGTTCGAAGTGGGATTCAGGCGCTGCGCGTCGCGTGTTCACGCCCTCTCAATCTGAACGCGTTAATCAGCGTTCTGATTAACGAGCGAGACGCGAGCTCGGCAATCAAGCGGTGAACACAGATGCGGCGTATCTTTCGCGACCGATAACCGAGTGGAATGCCCCGTTTTAGGCGGGAGGCGCCAATTGACTCAGGAGGGTTCGCAGCGTTTCAATCTGACGTGTCTGTTCCCGCAACTGCCGCCGGTTTTCGCGGTGTTGCAGCAGATAAGGTTTCACCCGCTCCCGCAATACCGCTTGCTCAGTCAGCGATTGGCGCAATTGTTCGCTCAATACGTCGTTGGTGTGCTGACTGTCACGAACAGTCTTGGTTTGTTGTCGAAGCAGCTCCTGCTGCGCCCGGTGTTCATTGAGCATGCGTTCGTGCTCGCGGTACACAGTGACCAACTCTTCTTGTTTGGCCAGTTGTGTGCTCTGAAGGCTCCGCAGTTCTTGGCGTAGCTGCTGGGTTTGCTCGTCATGCCGGCGCAGTTCCTGCCTACGCTGGGTCCGTTGCTCCTGTCGATAGTGCTCCAGTCCTACTCGAGCATGTTTATGTTTGTCCTCCAGTGATTGCAGCTGATTAGCTCGGTCTTCAAGTAGTTGTTGCTGGCCCGTCACCATCTGTCGCAATTGCTGACGCTCTCCTTCACCTTCTTGTAGCTGCTCGCGCAGTAGCCGTTCGCACTCGCGTTGTTGCTCTAGTTCGTTTGTCAGGTGGGTGATGGTGGACTGTGCTTGTTCAAGACGTTCGCGCAGCTGCACACGTTCTTGTGTGTAGCCGACATTCAGGCGGTCGAAGTACTCGCGTTCTTCGGCCACAGCATCCTGAGCTTGCTGAGTCAGGCGTTCGGCTAGACTACTGACTAAGGTGAGTAGTTCTTCATTGATGCTTGGCGGCGTTTCTTGATTGACCGAGTGGCTGCCGTTCAGTTCTTTCAAGTACCGTTGAATGGTGCTTTTCGAACCGGTGTTGCCCAATTCGACCCGCACCAGGTCGATGCTCGGATGCAGCCCGCGAGCCAGCAGGGCGTCACGCGCCGCGTGCACCAGAGCTTTGTTGATACCGCCGCGGGCCATGTCAGGAGCTCCTGTAGGATTCCCGGTAGTTATGGAGTATGGCGCATAGCGGCTGACATGCCTGACTTGTACTTCAGTCGGGTAGCCATCCGCAGTTGGAAGGAGGGCACTTGCATGACGACGGCAGAGCGTTACCTGCAGGCCGCGCGCCGGGAAAGTACGACGCGGCGCTATCAGCAAGCCTTGGCGCATTACGAAGTCGGCTGGGGCGGTTTTCTCCCAGCCTCCAGTGACAGCATCGTGCGCTACCTGGCTGAGCATGCTGAGCTGTCCATCAATACCTTGCGCGGTAATCTGGCGGCCCTGGCGCGCTGGCATTTGAACCATGGATTTACTGATCCGACCAAAGCCCCGCAGGTGCGTGACGTGTTGCGTGGTATTCAAGCCTTGCACCCGAGGCCGGTGCGCCAAGCCGAACCCTTGCAACTGCGGGAGCTGGAGCAGTGTGTGACGGCCCTGCTGCTGGAGGAGACGTCGCCGAATCCGACGGTGCGTTTGCGCGCCTGTCGCGATCGGGCGTTGTTGTTGCTGGGCTTTTGGCGGGCTTTTCGCAGCGACGATCTGTGTCGCCTGCGGATTGAAACCAACCAGTTGGTGGTGGGTGAAGGGCTGAGCCTGTTTTTGTCCAGCAGCAAATCCGACCGTGAACATCAAGGCCGCACCGTCAGTGTGCCGGCGTTAAAACGGCTGTGTCCGGTCCAGGCCTATGAAGAGTGGCTGGCGCTCAGTCAACTGCAGGCGGGGCCGGTGTTTTGCAGTATCGACCGCTGGGGCCATCTCGCCCCGACCGCCTTGCACCCCTACAGCGTAGCGCGGGTGCTGCGTCGGGCGTTGACCCGCAGTGGGGTCGCGGGAGAGCGCTACAGCGGCCATTCGCTACGTCGCGGTTTTGCCACCTGGGCCACGCGCAATCAATGGAGCCCCAAAGCCTTGATGGAATATGTTGGCTGGCGCGATGTGCACAGTGCGCTGCGCTACGTCGATGCTGGCGAGGCTTTTGGTCACTGGCGAAGCGACAGTACGCCAGAGTCAAAATGACTGCGCGAACGCCGATTTCGTACTGCGCTACGGCCTACGATATTACACCTGTACAAAACCGCCAGTGATCGGAAAAGCGGGCCAATCCTGAGGTTTGAGAATGTAAGATTCTCAAACCTCACTGCGGTTTTTGCCCGGTGGCCTTGATGGACGGTACGCCGAGGAGGACAGGGGCCTGATTCTCGAAAAGCCCGGGCCGATCCCGGCGATAGACTCAATGGGCCGTCTTGGTTTAGGTGTAGGCTGTAGACGATTTACCAGGCAGAAAACTACGTCGGACGCCAGCGAGCTCAGACCGGCTGGACCGTGCACGGTGTGTGCGAGGAGGACACCATGACAATGCCCAACGAGCGCACGCGCGCACTCATCCAGACGCGAGACTTTCTGGTCGAGCTTGCAGAAGATTCCGCGCTTTCAGCGTCCATGCGACGTCAGGCCCGCCAGCTGTTACGGCATTATCCCCATGCAAACGAGATCCTGCGGGCCGGGCAGCTCGAAGAGCGAAGGGTCGACCGACTGACCGAGCCCTTCCTGGGCTCCAGCATCGATTGACCGCCGTGGCAACTCATCATCAGCCCAAAGCCGCTGATCCTGGTCTGTGGATACGGAGAGGCTAAATAGCTCCATCGCCTTATCGACCTAGGGCGTTATGGAATTCCACTGGCGCTCAATGGCGCTTCCGGTTAGACCGGCGTTAGCTCATATTCCATTGGATGGGCAATCATTGGGAGGACGTTTGATGGGCACTTCACCTGCGACTCGACGTCCGGCAAAAAAGAAAGCTGTGTCCCGAGAGGAGGGCATCGCTGCCTTTTGGCGATTCAGTTCCGATCAAGAGCCGCTGACGGAATCGGAGCGGCTGCACCAAATAAAAGTTGGTTTTCCCGCTGATCTCATCCAGGTTGTTCGTTTGGCCTTCGACCTTCAAGACCGCCACCTGGAAACGCTGCTCAATGCATCAACTTCGGCGCTTGAACGACGACGGCGCGCTCACAAGAACCTTGATCCTGTGGCCTCCGAGCGTTTGGACAGAATTGCTGTGGTCAGTCACTTGGCCGAGGCGATATTTGAGACAAAAGTGACTGCCACACAGTGGATGTCGACACCGAATAAAGCGCTCGGTGGGACTGCACCGATCATGCTCTGCGAAACCGAGATAGGAGCTAAACAAGTTCGTCGTATTCTTCAGGCACTGGAGTGGGGCGGTGCTGCCTGATGGCACCTGGCGACGACCCGCTGGTACGAAATGTGCGACCGATCTTCGGGGATTCATCCTGGGAAATCCGACGGGTCGGTATTGCCATGGTCGACCAACCACTGCCAGTCGAGTGTTGAGAGAAAAACGAAAGTTTCATCGAGACCCGCTTACGCGGCGTCAGCTAAATGACTGGGCAGGTGCGGATTTTCGGCTTTTCCTTTAGGGGACGCTGGAGCGTGTTTGCCTAACGATTACGATTATAGCGGTTCGTTGCATGCAAGTGAGGGGTACATGACGCTATGCTCTAGAACCCCATACACAAGGTGCCTCAGTTATGTTTACAACCGTCAGCTGTAGCCAAGCTCGCCGGCGACTCCGACGCCTTATTGCGCTGGTCGCCCACGGACACAGTTTCGTCATAACCAAGAACGGGCGAGCAATTTGCCGCTTGGAGGGGGCCGAAGCGATTCAGCTTGATCATGGCTCCTCATACAAGGCCTGATTGTGATGCCTACAAGACGAGTCTACGCAACTTGGGAGTAAGCGTCCGTCCAGCTCACCTTGCACAATTTAAGGTGTGTACCCACATGCACCGTAAGCCCAACCTTTCCTAGCCAACCTAGAGCTGTTTATCGTATTCGCTCAGAGCAGATGAGATTGACAGCCGATTTCTGCCTGTCGCCGCCATCTCTTTGGGTCGACTTCGACTACTCGTGATACCGAGAAACCAAATGACGACGAGACTCATCGCGCGTGCTGGTTGATGCGTCGTTTTGTTTCTCCACTTTGCACTTAAATATCAGCTCTAAGGGAAAGGAATCTTTTCTCTAAATGCATAAATCACCCGCAATGACAAAATTTCTTTACTTAATCCTAAAGCTTTACGCGCAGCGTAAGCTGCGCGCCTAGATACGAAATGCAGCGCCGAACCACCCGAATGCATCGAAATTCACCATTATTCCCACAGTGAAGACCGGCAAAGAACGGCCAGAAGAAGTTAGCATCACGCTTCAACTGGAGAAGACATTTCGAGCATAATGAATTATGCCCGACAAGACCAAAGTGTGAGTAACCTCATGACCGAAGCCCAACGCTGGACAGTGAAATGCCAAGATCCGGCGGATGGAAGTGGCGACGTCATCATTGACTTGCCGCCTGACCTACTCGCCAGCTTAGGACTGAGCATCGGTGACGTACTGACCATTGAAGTGATCGACGGTGCGATAGTTCTGACGCCGAAATCGAGCGACTTTACTACACCCTGAATCGCGTCGGTGCCCTTGATCTGATCTTCAAACAAGCATAAGCGAACGGCACATCTCAGAGGTTGCGACAGTCCGCTTTGCCGAAGCTGCCTGTCGTGATGGGAACCTAACTCTTTCTAGCTCACCTAGATTTGCTCAAACACGTTGCCTGGTTGCAGAGCCGTTTGCAGATGTCCCCGGTGTAAGCATCATGTAGTGCATGATGGAGGAAGACGGCTTCGCTGGACCTGACGCGATGATGTAGCTTAAGCGTGGTGTTGGCATCGCCTTCATTATCAAAAAAGAATCGTTTTTTTGCGTCGTTCCATGGGTATCTGAGAAGCATGCGGATCGTTTCCGTGCTCCTGCCATAGCCACGCGTAAAGAACTCCGTGCAAGGTACGAGTATCGTTACGCCGTCGTCGCTCGTGAGCTTGATCAACATGGTTCGGCGGTCTGAATTTTGAAGTTTCAGAGGGCCGACCAAGCCTACTTCCTGAGCGGAGACGGAACTCCAATCATCCGTGTTGAAAGACACTTTTTTTCGGTAAGGTAAGACAGGGGAAGGTGACCCACCAAGGCACCACCGGACCATACGCTGCCGAATCTCAAGCTGCCTAAATGGGTCATGGCCGCGGGAATCCGAACCACCTGGCCCAACATGCCGTTCGGGAGGAATTCTCGGAAGAGTACAGTTCGAACCTGCCATGGGACACCAATATAATCAGGTAGTTAGCGCAATTGTGCGCTGGCTTTCTCGATCTTGCCTCCTGTCTGGTCCCCACTTCTCCAAAATGCTCAAGCCGCTGGCTATCAGCGTTCAAAGGTTGTCAGCTGATGATCAGGCTCAGCAACCACAGCCCTAGCAGTAACATGATCGTGCCCACTGAGACCGGATCGTCTAGTGGCGAAAAGGAGCCAGAGGATTGCTACAGCGGCAAGTCCAAGCCAAGGTAGCAAGAGTGCATTTAGCGT
The DNA here is from genome assembly GCF_059695905.1 of Pseudomonas sp. LBUM1663. Classification (NCBI taxonomy): domain Bacteria; kingdom Pseudomonadati; phylum Pseudomonadota; class Gammaproteobacteria; order Pseudomonadales; family Pseudomonadaceae; genus Pseudomonas; species Pseudomonas sp. LBUM1663. The sequence continues at coordinate 2,027,896 of NZ_CP166792.1, forward strand.
TTGCCAGCCAAGGACATTGAGCAATCCTCCTGCACCGAACGAGCAAGACAGACCCACTGTGAAGATCGTCATGTCATTGGTGGCTTGTGCACGACTTTTTTCAGCAGGACTGTAGGTGGTCGTGAGAAGAGTTGTACCGCCAATGAAGAGAAAATTCCAGCCGATACCGAGCAGAATTAGTGCACTGGCGAAAGCGCTGAGGCCGGTGCTGCTCCAACTGGTTAGTACGTGCAGTGCCAAGAGCGCAACTCCCAGCAACATCACCCGTAAGGCGCCGATTCGGGAGATCAGCATCCCGGTGAAAAATGATGGAAGAAACATGCCTAGAACATGGAGCTGAATTACCGTCGTAGCATTGGCCAATGAGTGATGATGGTGAAGCATGGCGAGGGGCATTGCCGTTATCGCTAGAATCATTATTCCATAGCCGGTTGCAGCTCCAAACTAGGCAACGAGATAGGTTGGCTGCGAGACGATACGTCGCCACGGACGTCCCTGGCCGAATGCGATCTGTGCATCTTCTTTTTTTGGCATCTTCAGAAGCAGCAGCACGAGGAAGCCAAGTGCGGCGACCACCGAAAGCAAGAGAAACGATCCAAGGTACAGCGGTTGAAAGAGCGATCCACCGTAACGTGCCAAAGTGGGGCCCAGCAGCGCAGCGACAATACCGCCAGCGAGTACCAAAGAAATGGCTCTGGGGCGAAATGATGTTGGCGCCGAAGCTGAATTGACCTAATTGCCGAGATTTCACTGACCCAGTCTGATCCCTCGCGAATCATTGTCTGTGCTGATTTAAGCGGGTTTGGAGATGGGTCAGTCTTGCCTCGGCACGTGGGACAATTCGGCTACGGCGTCAACACCCTTATCGGATGAGCGACTCCTGCGGGTGGATTACTGCCCTTGGTGATAGGCAGAAATCGGCCAGAATGTGTAAAAACGCTCCGTCAAAATTGGAGTTTGCGCATCTATGCGAAATCTGAAAATTATCAGCTGCTCAGCCGATTAGTTTTGTACGTAGAAACGCGTTTTTCAGTCGAACACTGGGCTCCAATTGCGCTGAAAAACATTTTTTTACACAGCGTCTGCGGGAAGCAGCCTGTCATGAAAGGCAGATTCGGACCGTTACCGTCATTGGGAAGGTATGCAAAATCTTCGCAGTGGCAGCCCGCGATGAGCAATCACGCCGTGCTTCTGCTGCGCAAGGCGCGCCAGGTCCAGACGCCACCGCAAAAATCCACGACCCCGAATAGCATCAGCACCGGTTCGCTCAACTGTAACGCTACGAAAACCGTGAAGCTCACCAGCACCAGGGCGCGGGTATAGACTGACGCCCAGTAAACCTCAAGGCATTCACTGCGAGCGGCGAACCAGTAATAGGTCCCGATGTTGAAAGCGAGCACGCCGACCACGCGGATCCACACTTCAGATGTCGGTGCCATCCCGAATAGCGTGATGATTAGGTTGGGCACCAGCACGAGCGCCAGCCCCAGCAGCATGAGATAAACCGCGAAGTATCTGAGAGAACGGGAGGCGCGAGACATGGTCTTCCTCGGGGTACGATAGGATGGCAAAGTTTAGCGTTACACCAAGCGCCGGGTATGTTGGCGGACGTCCTCTGCGTGTGCGAACGCATCGTCCAAGTCAGCGACAGGAAAGTTAAATTGCTAAGTGCAGGGTCGGCTCCTGTCAGAACAGCACCGGAATCGAAGAGGCGTTCGTTTTTGATCCATGCCGTCAGCAGCCGTGCTGCGCAACATGATGAGCGCCCCGCAAACCAGGGAAGCCGCAACTCGCCACGCCATCGAGGATGCCTTGGTGCGGCGAGTGTTGGGCTACCGTCGAATCATCGGGTCCCGCGACGCCGCAGCGCGGCCGGGCTGAAGTATTCGCCATCCGGAATCGCCTGGCCGAAGTCGATGCCGGTCGGCTCCTCGTTGTCCAGGTTCAGCGCGACATAGCGACGCGCCTGCAAGTCATGGAAGGCATCGATGGATGTCCACGTCGTGGGCAGTTCATAGTGGTTTTTCAGATAGGCCAGCGATACACGCCACAATTCGCCACGGCCGTCATATTGGTCGACCTCCGCCGCGCCCCAGCTGTCTTCGTCGAGGAACATCACCCGCTTGGAATAAATGTGCCGGGACCCTGGTTTCAGCGTGCCCTCGACCACCCACACCCGGTGCAGTTCGTAGCGCGTGTATTTCGGGTTCAGATGATTGGGTGTGAGCAGATCCTTGTACTTCACATCAGCCGCAGACAACCGGTAGTTGTTGTAGGGAATGTAGATCTCTTTCTTGCCCAGCAACTTCCAGTTGAAGCGGTCAGGGGCTCCGTTATACATGTCGGTATCGTCAGCCGTACGCAGCCCGTCGGAGGAGGCGATGGGGGTGTCGTAGGCCAGAGTGGGCGCGCGTCGTACGCGACGCTGACCGGCGCTGTAGGCCCAGGCCTGACGCGGTTCCTGGACCTGATCAAGGGTTTCATGAACCAGCGAGGCACTGCCCGCCAGACGCGCCGGGCTCTTGGTGAAGGCCAGGTAATAAAACATGATGTTGCCCAGGTCGGCGTAGCTTGCACCCGGCTGGTAGTACTTGAATAACGCTTCTTGCTCACTGATCACAGGGGTGAAGTCGCCGTTACGCTGGACTGCTGCTTCGGCGGAGCGACGTATGGCGTAAACGCCCCGGTAGCGAGCGATGTGGTTCCACACCGCTTCCACACCGCTCTGCGGGATCGGGAACGGAATGCCGCCAACGGCATCGACGAAGCCGTTGCCATCGGCGACCAGTTTCGCCGTAGTGGCATTTTTAAAGGTGTTGTCGTACACCGACTGCGGCGCCGAGCCACTGCGACGGCTGGTATAGACCGGCATCTGGTAAGTTTCTGGATAGTTGTTGAACAGGGCAATTTGCCCGGGCGTCAAGTTGTTCTTGTACTGCTCCAGATTGGCTTTGGTGATGGTGAATAGCGGCTTGTCGTCCTTGAAAGGATCGATGTGGTGTTGCCCCGGCTTGAAGCCTGCCGGCGCCTGCGTTATTCCGCCGGTCCAGGCCGGAATGGTGCCCGTCGCGTTCCCAGATTTCTCCGCGCCCAGTGGCGTCAGGGATGACTGGAGAGTGGCCGCGACTTGCGGGGAAACCGCCGCCATCGCGCTGGCGCTGGCCAGGGCCAGGGCCAACGCGCTGCTGACCAGAATGCGCATATTGCTCATGATTTTTCTCCTTGAACTCAGAAGGAATACTTGACGTTGAAACCAACGTTGTCGCGGTCGCGCGCAGCGTTTTCCTGCCCGGCGCCATAGAACGAGGTGTACTGCAACTCCGCCTCCAGGCTGTTCATGTAGGCGGCCTTTAAACCCAGCGTGTAGGCCTTGCGCCCGGCGATGAAATTGCCGGCCTGGTAGGAGTTACCACTGAAGTCATCCTTGTAGACGGCGTATGGCGAGAGGTTCACCCCGGCGAAGACGTCGTTCCACGTGCCCGTCAACATGACGGTGGCGCCATAGGCGTTGCGGTTGACTTGATCGCTGCGGTCAAAGCCCGAGACATAGGCGCCGTTGGAGCGCCCGGAGTAGTAGCGGGTCGACCCGTCATAGGCGGTGTATTGCAGGCTGCTGCCGCGTATCTGCTCGGCCGCGACCTCGATCACTCCCATCAACGAGCTGAACGACAGCGCCGGGCCGAAGTTGTAAAGGCTGCCGATGGAGCTGTTGAAAGCCTCCACGCGCTCGTAGTCGTGGATTTGGCCGCCGAGGGCAACCTGCTGCCCGCCGACGTTGACCGTCTGACCACTGACGATCTTCCCTGCCTGGGCCAGCATGTCCCCCAGCAGGTCGTTGGTGGTGGCGACGCCGATTGGCATGTTGGGGCGATAAGCGATCTCGCCGAACAGCGAGGCATCGCCAAGTGTGGTGTTGAAGCTCAGGCCGTACATGCGGATGTTTTCAACGTATTCGCGCTTGGCCGTGGTCTGGTTGGCCAGGTCCACCGCCGCTGCGCCGTTGACCAGGCCCAGTGTCTGAATCGCGTTGGCGTTGCCCGTGGCGGCCGCGTTGATCAGGCTGTTGTACGAAGAGAAACCACCCAGGCCCGCCATCTGGTTCATGTTGACGCCGGCATACGCAGGGTTCAAATCGGCATAGATCACCGGATCCTTGGCGTGGTAGTTGACGAAGTAGAAACCGAACTCGGTCGAGTTGAGTTGCTCGGCGATGTAGTGGAAGGCGGCACCGAACTGGCCATCGTTTTTCGCATTGATGTCCTGGCCGATGTTGGAGACTTTGAAGTAGCCGTTGGGGTCCAGGTAATTGGTACCCTGCAATCCGGCAAAATGGCTGGCGGCCAGTTGCGGGTAGAGGCGCTGGAACGTCGGGTTGGAGAATGCGTTGACGCGGGTATACCCGGTGTTGCCGCCGTCGGCGAACAGGTCGGTCTCGGAGAAAAATGTCCCTACGGGATCGAGACGGGTTTCTTGCCAGTTCCACTGGTAAAACGTGTCCATCGACAGGTTATCGGTCAAGCCGATGTTGAAGCTGACAGCTTCCACCGGCATCAGTACTTCCTTGATTTCGGCGCCTGGTAGGCGGAATTTGGAAGAGTCCACCGGGTTGGTCGTGTTCACCCCGCCACGGTAAAAGAGGCCTTCACCCCAGTTGAACACCTGGCGACCCAGGCGTGCTGTCACCGGGTGCTCGGCAATGTCCCAGTTGCCGTAGACGTAGGCGTCTAGGATGTCCACGCGACTGCCGGCAATGTCGCGGGTCTCCTGGGTGAAATGATCGTTCTGCGGATAGGACTGGCTCGGCTGCGGCGGCTGGTTGTGGTCGTAATAGTTGTTGCGCTTGTCCATGATCTGCGTGTCATAGAACGCTGAACCACGCACGAACAGACCGTAATTGTCGTAGGTCGCCCCCAGGTCGGAGGTGATCTTGTACACCTCTGAAGCGAGGCCGGGACTGAAATTCCTGTTGCCGTCGTTTGAGTTGACGTCATTGTTGGTCTTGTCCTGGCCTTGCACACGCCACAGCGCGCCGTAGGACACCGTCGTGTCCAATGAGCCGGTGACCTGATTGTCGAGGAAACTGAATTCGGCAGCCCTTGACTGTCCGCTGAGGATCAAGGGGAAAACACAGGCTAGGGCGGACCCGGCCTGCAAGCATCGCTTGCGGGAATTGGATTCCATCTGAACTGCTCCAACGACTGATTATTATTGTTTGCGTCATTAGCCGGGGCGCCATTTTGGCGCCCGGAGGTACTTATTGAAGCGGCGTGTCGCTTTCACATCGTGATGGTTTCCTCCATTCGATCCGCGCAGCCGTCAGCGAGACGGGGTCGCAGGCGAGCGCGATAGCGGTCGTGTACTGACAAGGCGGGCCATCCCCCAGGAAAGCGCCGCCAGCATTAATGTCAGGTGATAGATATCGAGGCGAGCGATGCCATGCCATTCGCCACGGGTACCGACCACCAGTCCGGCAAAAATGAACAGCAGGCTGCCTGCGACCGCCAGTAGCCAGCGTCGCGAGCGGCCTGGCCAGGCGATGGCGACCAGTGCGAGCAGGTTGCCGGCCAAGGCCAGTTGCTCCGGGACCCACAGCAGGACTGCGGCGCTGGCGATCAACAGCAGCCGATGGGGCGTTCGCTGCAAGCAGCCAACGGCGATCAACAGCAGGGCGATGCGTCCGGAAACAGCCGACATGGCTTGATGCGCAGGCTGCACCTGCTCAAGTTCGGCATACACCAGGGCGCCGGCCGTTGCGGTAGTCGCAATCAGCAGGAAGCCAATCGCCCGCCAGCCTTGTCGGTCTTTAAAGCTGATTGCGCATGCCCAAAGGCACGCGATGCACAGCAGCAGTTCGCACATCACGCTGGTCATGACTCACGCCTCCACTGGCAACGGACGGCGCAGCGAACGCACAAGCGTACCCAGCAGCACCAGACTGGCCACACAGAACAGCGTCGCTACCCAGGCAATCGGCAAACCCCATTGCAGGTGGGCGATTGCAGCTGGGATGGCCAACGAGCAAAGCCATAACACTTGCCACCGACCATGGCCCGGTGCGTTTTCGAGGGTGCGCCCCAGTACCCACAGCGAGGCCAGAATCCACGCCGCGCCGAGCACTTGCCAGGGCAGGCCGAGCTGGAAAGCCAGGGCAATGAAACTCAGCCCCAAAGGCATGACCAGCACCATCTGTAGCAAGCAATAGAGCGCAGTTGCGCTGGAAATACGCGGACGGTAGATGCGGAACGCGCTGATGTCATGTGGCGGGTGGGGCTTGAGGCGATGCGCTGCGGCAGGCCTCCAGCCGGGTGGGGCGAACCACATTTTGAAGCGATCTGCCCAGTTGTCCGCCAGCCGGAAATCCTCCAGAAGGCCCAGGTATTTGTGCAGGTTTGCCTTGATCGGATCGAAGGTTTTGAGCTGCCCATGGATGCCATAAATGATCGGCTCCTCATGCGCCGGCCGTTCCTTGGCAAAGCTGCCGAAGAGGTGATCCCACAGCATCAGGACACCGCCGTAATTGCGGTCCACGCAGTAGTCGTTCTGACCGTGATGCACGCGGTGATTGGAAGGCGAGGCGAAGCAATAGTCGAACCAGCCGAGGCTGCCGATATGCCGTGTGTGAATCCAGAACTGGTAGCCCAGCACGACGGCACCGCTGACGATAAACACGATCGGTGGCAGACCGATGATCGCCAGCGGCCAGTAGAAGAACCAGTTGGTGAAAAAACCCGTGCTGGTCTGACGCATGGCGGTCGAGTAGTTGAACTCTTCGCTGGAGTGATGCACGACATGGGACGCCCAGACCAGATTGGTTTCATGGCCCATGCGGTGATGCCAGTAGTAGCAGAAGTCGTAGCCGATCAGGCCGATGGCCCAGACCCACCAGTGCGAGGCGGAAAGTTCGAAGACTGCGAGGTATTTGTACGCCAGCAAATACAGTCCGATGTTAAGCCCTTTGGCAAAGATGTTCAGAACCTGGCCACCCAGGCCGAGGGAGATACTCGAGAGGCTGTCGCTCAAGGCAAAGGTCTGACGGCGACGCCAGAAGCTCCAAAGCAACTCCAGCAGAAGCAGCATGATGAACGCGGGGATCGCGTAGACGATGGCATTGGGCATTTTCTGCCTCCTTGTTATGTAGCAAGGAAGCTAACCTGATCCTCGTCCAACGGCTTGACGCTGGGCGTCAGGGTGCATGTTGAATGGCGCCAATTTATTGTTTGGGAAGTGCCTTGCGAAAATCCGCCGGCGAAATACCCCGAGCTTGACGGTAGGCATGACTGAAAGCGCTGGCCTGCGAGAAGCCAAGCGTCAACGCGATATCCATGATGCTGGTATCGGTGCTGCGCAGATGATGGTCAGCCAGTTCCATGCGAATGGTCTCCAGCACCTGGGTGAAGCTTTCGCCTTCGGCTGCCAGTTTGCGCTGCAGCGTGCGCGGCGACATGGCGAGGTGGCTGGCGAGGTTTTCGAGGCTGAAGTCGCCGACGGACAGGTTCTCCACCAGTAATGCACGCAGGCGGCCAATCACGGACAACGGGGCGTAGGAGCGACCCAGTTGCAAGGTGGCCTCCAGCAACAGACTTTTGTGAGTGCGCAGATCTGCGCCCTGCACCCGGGTTTTGAGCAACGATTCGGGAAATACCAGGGTGTTGCTACTGGCGCCGAACTGCACCGGGCAACCGAAGAAACGTTCGTAGTGGGAAGGGTCCCCTACCGCCGGATGCATCATCGTGACTTCGAGCAAGGGGGCGTTACTGGCAATCAACCAGCGACCAAAAGCGGCCCACCCAGTCAGTATCGCTTCCTGGTAGAAGGCACAGTAGGGCTCCAGTTCGCTGATGCGCTGGTCTTCTATCAACGCGCGGCCGTCGTTGATAGCAATGTGCGTCTGGCTCGACGGGCTGTCGAAAACGATCTTGCCGAATCGCCGGATCATGCTCATCGACTCGCCGAGGGTGGCGCAGGTCATCGACACATAACCAAGCACGCCATAGGTCCCCGGGCGCACCGCTGCACCCACCAGTAATCCGAAATGCGGCAGTCCGCTCATGGACGCCGAAAGCGCCAGCAGTGTTCTGAGTTGATGCATGGGAATGCGCAGGATCGGATCGGACAAACGCTCCCGTTGCAGGCCGATTCTGGCAAGCAACACTTCACCGTCGCAGCCATGCTGCTCGGCGATATCAAGGACGTGATTGACGAAAGCTGCACTGGAAGTAGCGGGACGCATGGGGTACAGAAGTCCGGTGATCCGGTTGGGGCCCGGATTCTAACAGCACGGGCATCGCCACGGCGAGCGACGCCCGTCTGCGAACTAGACCCGACCCGTGACCGGAATACCAGCACCCGTGACGGCCGATGCCGCGTCCGAAAGCAGGAACAGGATGACCGCTGCAAGCTGTGCTGGCGTCACCCAGCGATCATGCTCGGCATCGGGCATGGCGTGGCGATTTTGCGGTGTGTCGATGATGCTCGGCAGCACGGCGTTGACGGTGATTCCCTTGTCTTTGAGCTCTTCGGCGAGGGTTTCAGTGAGACGCAAGACGCCGGATTTGGACGCAGCATAGGCCCCCATTCCCAGCCCGGCTTTTGCCGCTGCGCCGGCACCGATATTGACGATGCGACCATTCGATGACTGAAGGATCAGCGGCAGCATGGCCTTGCTGGCATTCAATGCCGTACGCACATTCAGCTCGAAGAGCCGATCCCATGTTTGTGTTTCGCCATGTTGCACGGTTTCCCAGGCGAAGCCTCCCGCCACGTTGACCAATCCGTCGAGCCGACCGAAATGCGCCTGGATGCGTCTCGCCACTTCCTCGCAGTCGGCAAAAGCAGTCAGGTCGACACCGGGTAGCACTAGCAGCTCCGACGATGAAGGTATCGCCGATGCTGCTTGATCGATCAAGACCAGATGGGCGCCCTGGGCCGCGGCCATCCGGGCCAGGGTTTCGCCCAGATTACCCAATGCCCCGGTGATTGCTACGACTCTTTGGGAGAGTGGATGAGTCATCAATGCCTTCCTTCTTATTGGTGTGCACACACGCTAATCAGGCCGGTGCTCTGTGTCATGCGTCAGTGCGCCAGATTGATTGCGTTCTCACGCCAGATTCCACCGATAGCCAGACCGGCTTCCTTTTTTGCCCATTTTGGAGGCGCTGAAGGGTGAGCATTGGTCAGCAGATAATTGTATCTACTACTGCTCCGATAGTTGAAGTAGCGCTGTTCAGGCGGTGTTTTTATATAACTACGTAAATGTCATCGCCCATGTGATAAAGCCTGCAACTCCCGTCGTCCAGGTCAAAGCGGCCAGAAAAAGCCCGTCAGTAAATTTTTCCAACAGGTGATTACGGTTGGACTGTCTGGTTCGCAATGACCAGTACGACAGAATCGTTGTGATCAGGTAGAAAATGGCATTGATCGCAAGCAAGTCATCACCCAGCGTTCCCTCTTTTCTCAACGTGGTCACCACTTGAAAAATCCCGATTACCGTAATGCAGACGCCGACCATTGCGGATGAGGCGACAAAAATATGAACACAGATGTCTTCATTCAGACTGATGGAAGACTTTGTTTCTTTCATGGCATTTCCCCTCCCAGGAATTAAAAAACCTGATATCAGACACGGTAGGGCCAGCCGTCTGGGCGAGAGTAGCGTGGTTAGGGATACGGACTTAGTTAAAACATTCGTGGGATTTCACTATAGGTCAAAACAGGAGTTGTGCATGGCAGCCGCCTTTGGTGATCAACAGTGGAGCCCACTTCAATTATCTGTACTAGGTTATTAGTGACTTCGCTCATGAGCTGGAGAAGCGATATGCCGATTTCAAAGGTGATCGTGCTTTTGGTGTGCGTGGTAGCAGAGGTGAGGGCGCTCGAAACACCGTCAGACGTTCAGGCCTGCATCGCCTGTCACGGCGCAAACGGTGAAGGAACGCCCCTAGGCCCAATGCTTGCCGGACTTTCCGTGCCCTACATCAGTGCCCAGATCGAGAATTTCATTGCTGGACGGCGTAGCAATCCGGTGATGTCGGCCGTTGCGCAAGGCTATAGCGATTTGAACTTACGCAATCAAGTCGCAGCGTATTTCGCCGGGCAGGGCACAACGCCCAAGTTGCGACTACGTGGCGAGCAAATAGAGAACACGCTTGCTGGGCAACTTTACTACCAGGGTGATCTGCTGCGCGATCTCCCGGCTTGCTATAGCTGCCACGGTCCCAGCGCCATCGGTAGGGGGCCATTCCCTCGATTGGCCGGACAACGAGCGGCTTATTTGAAAGAGCAGCTAATGGCCTGGAAACAGGGGCAGCGAAGCGGTGATCCCGACAACATGATGGGCAACATAGCTCAGAAGTTGAGCGCGGATGACATAGATGCATTGTCTGGCTACCTCTCAAACATTCGATAAGGAGCAGAGGTCGATGACGACATGGCATGTGGTGATGGCGGTGTGGATAGCTTTTCCATTACTGGCGATGGCGGAGGGGCCAGACATGAGTGCTCAAGTTCCGGCACAGGCCAAGGGCGTTGCGCCCGTCGACTTCGTACCTCGGGAGCTGACAAAGGTCCCCGAAGGAGAATTTGGCGACAAGGTGCGCCGAGGATATGAACTGTTTGTTGACACTCAACAACTGAAGGGCAGTTACGTCGGCAATCAACTCAATTGCACCAATTGCCATTTGAGCAACGGCGCAAAAGCCTATTCGGCTCCGTTATGGGCAGCTTATCTCGCCTATCCATTATTTCGCGCAAAAGATAATCATGTCGATACTTTTGCAGAGCGCGTCCAGGCCTGTTTCATTTACTCCATGAACGGCAAGGCACCGGCATTGGGCTCGCCGGAAGTGTTGGCGATATCCGCTTATTCGTACTGGATGCTGATGGGGGGATTGCTTGATAAATCCGGTATGGCCGACACACCCGTTCCTGAACTTACTGACAGCGAGTTGCAATTGGGTGGAAACGAGAAAACATTTGAGCTACCTGAGCTGATAGCGCAAAAGATTAAAACTATCGGCCGTCAGAACATCCTTGGTCGAGGGTTCGCTGCTTTGCCGGCATCCCAGTCACCGCCTTCTCCTGACCGAGGGCGCCAGGTATACGTTGATTACTGTGCTGTTTGTCATGGCGCGAGAGGAGAGGGCACCAAGATGGGACCCGTGCCGATCATGCCTGCGCTGTGGGGTGATGACTCCTATAACTGGGGGGCCGGCATGCATCGCATCGATACAGCCGCCCAATTCATTTTCGACAATATGCCGCTGGGAAAGGCTGTACAACTCACTCCGCAACAGGCTTGGGATGTAGCCGCCTACGTTAACAGTCAGGAGCGCCCGCAAGATCCGCGTTTCAAGGGTAACGTTGCCACCACGGCCAAAACGTTTCACCGCGGGGATCAATGTTTTTACGGGCAAACTGTGGAGGGTGCGATTTTAGGGATTGAAGCGCTTCCGCCCACGAAAAAGCCGAAGGGCAACTGAGTTATTACGGGCATTGGCGGGCTACAGGTTTCAGTTCTTTGAAGGTCTGCTTCTGGCCGATTCTGTTGAAAAAGTCGGATTTTCAGTTCGCCTGAACTCAGGCACGACCAACATTGGAGAACCTACTCATCACATTGAGTGGTTTCTCGGCCCTTCGTTGACTTTGCTGCTCTGTTACTGGGTTAGTTTGAGGGTTTTTGCTTAGTGCAGGCGCACCTATCCCGTGACCGGTGGCCCTTGAGATGTAAATTTTGCCAGCCGTCGCAGGTTCTGCACCGCGGCGGCCAGCGTGAACTCATCGGTCGCTCCCCTCAAGCCACGTAGTCATAGGCGATCCAATTTTCAGGATGCGCTTGAGGTGGGCAAACGACATTTCGACCTTTTTACGTTCGTGGCAAGAGCTGATACGCCGGCGTCGCTGCAATGGGCCGAGCCACATCACGAGCGGCTTCATGGACGCTGCGAGCATTCTTGCGGAACGCAGTGTTCGGGCAGCACTTGGTTTTCATCGGACACGCTACGCAGTCGGTCTGACTGGATCGGAAGATGATGGTGTTGGCTTTCGTGACGTGCGAACGCTCATGCTTGAAGGCTCGCCATTCGCTGCGCAATGCGTTGCCGGCCGGACAGCGGTATTCCTCAGCTTCTTCATTCCAGTGGAAATCATTGCGTGAAAAGCTGTCGTTCTTGCGCTCGGTTTTGTCCCATACCGGCACATGCAGCTAGATGTCTTTTTCCTCCACCATCCAGGCCAACATCGGCGCTGTGCCGTAAGCGGTATCGCCGATGAGGCGTTCCGGCTTGATGTCGAACCGCTCTTCGACACGATCACCATTGTCTTGGTGCTCTCGACCTTGGCCGTTCGATGAGCCGGTGTGGGTTCCACATCCACGATGACGCCGTGTTCGGTATCGATCAGATAGCTCGTGGAATAGGCGAAGAACGCTGGGCCTCCCGGAGCAGCGGTCCAACGGGCTTAAGGATCAGTCAGCGACAGGCGCTTCGGTAGCGTTTCGGCCAGAGCCTCTTCATCGAGTGCCTCAAGGTACTCACGCACGGCGCGGGTGCTCAGGGACGGTTCGCTCCCGTTGACCGGTTCATCACCCGCTACGCCGCGCTGCCGACTCGCATCCGCTTTGATGATGCTGGCGTCCACGGCAAAGCCTTCGTCCTTGACCAGGCCTGCGTCCATGCAGCGACGCAGCACTTCATTGAACAACCAGCGAAACAGGTCACTGTCCCGAAAACGGCCGTGTCGATATTTGGAAAACGTCGAATGGTTGGGACTTCATTTTCAAGGCTCAATCGGCAGAACCAACGATAGGCCAGGTTCAAATAGGCCTCTTCGAACAACCGCCGTTCTGAGCGAATGCCGTAGCAATAACCCGCGATCAGCATGCGAATCATCAGTTCGGGATCAATCGACGGCCGCCCAATCGGGCTAATAGAAATCGGCGAGATAATGGCGCAGGTCGCTCAGATCAAGACACTGATCAATGCTGCGCAGGAGGTAATTGGCTGGGATGTGATCTTCAAGGTTGAACGAGTAAAACAGTCGCCCCTGCCCACTCGATAACTGTCCCATCATGCTGTGTGATCCCCGCCGGCCAATGATGAGATTTTGCCGCAGGCCAGGCAAGGGAGCTACTTTTTCAACAGAATCGGCCAAGAGTAGCCGCTCAAGCCCCATGAAAATCCCGAGACCATTCAGCCTTGTGCTGAACCATGTGAACTTTAAACCGCCGTAACGACGCTTACGGATAGACCGGGACTATCTTTGCCTGCTCGATCAGCCAATCGATGAGCAAAACTATTTCAGGGATATCGCGACTCTCCTCGTTGCAGATGCAGAAATAGTCCATTCCTGTCGGCACCTTCAGTGCAAAGGGCTGTACCAGGCGTCCCTCATCCAAATCGCGTAACGAGTTGATCTCGTCGCTGAGTGCTACACCATAGCCATCTCGCGCCGCCTGCAGGGCAATGCCGAAGTCTTCCAGATGGACGTCGGCATCACCTGGGTAAGGCAAGCGCGCCTCAAGCAGCCAACGCCGCCATTGAGCGCCGTCATCCTCATGCAACAGGCGGTGATGAATTAGGTCGGACGGCTGCTTGAGCGCGCGTGGTCCACGCAGCAATTGCGGGCAGCAGACAGGAAACATATGCAGGCTTTGCAGTGGCCGCCACCAGAAACCCTCCCACGTCGGAGCGTCGTAGAGCACGGCGATATCGGCCCTGCGCCAGTCCACCTCGCTGATGTCGTCGGCAGTAATGACGCGCAGGTGAATGTGCGGATGGTCTGCACGAAAGGCGAACAAGTTCGGCATCAGCCAGGCCGCGCCAAAAATCGGCTCCGTGGAAATGGTCAGAATTTTTTTCGCCGGTTCCTGGAAGTACGCCTCGGAAATCTGTCGCACTCCCTCGGTGATCTCGCCAATGCCGCGGGCTACCGAGCGTTGTAGCGCTAGGCCTCGTTCGGTCAGCACCAAATGGCGGCCCTGCTTGTAGAAAAGACTAATGCCGAGTGAGCTCTGTAACGCTCTTATCTGCTGGCTAACAGCCCCGGCGGTGACATGCAGTTCAGCCGCGGCCGCACCGACATGGCCCAGCCTTGCAACACATTCAAATACGCGAAACGCATGGAGCGGAGGCAAGGGCATTTGGGCCTACTATTTAGTTTTTCTGCCTGTTTTCTCGGTAATTTATATAGATTGATTGTGCTTCGAGCAACCGCAACAATTCATGTGGAGCTAGGCCAAAGACAATAATTCAAAAGGTGGTTCTATGAAGTACAAGCAACAACAGCCGTGGCAAAAAATCGCTAAAGCAGCGGACTATTTGTCCTGGCACACCGCCCGCATTGGAGTCGGCAACCTGCGTGCCGTCCTGCTGAAAGCTGTGACGATGCTTTTTAGCCCGGCGCTGGCAGCCGAACGAGTGAGCACTACCACCCAACGCTGTGAGAAATTGATCAAGCATCAACTCCCCCGTTCGCTCCTTGCTACGATCTGCAGCCTAGGCCTGCTGGCCGCTAACGCTAACGCTAACGCTAACGCTAACGCTAACGCGCAAGAGCGCACCCTGCGTGTCTACAACTGGTTCGACTACGTCGCCCCGCAGACCCTGGACAACTTCAAGAAAGAGAATGGCGCAAAGCTTGTCTACGACATCTTCGACAGCAACGAAACCCTAGAGGCCAAACTACTCACCGGCAACTCCGGCTATGACGTGGTGGTCCCGTCCGATAGTTTCCTCGCCAAGCAGATTCAGGCCGACGCTTTCCAACCACTTGACCGCAGCAAGCTACCCAACTGGAATCATCTGGACCCCCAACTGATGAAGCTGATCGAGGCCAATGATCCGGGCAACCGCTTCGCCGTGCCTTACATGTACGGAACCGTACTGATCGGTTTCAACCCGGCCAAGGTCAAGGCTGCACTCGGCGAGAACGCGCCGGTGGACAGCTGGGATCTGATTTTCAAGGAAGAGAACATTGCCAAGCTCAAGCAGTGCGGCGTAGCCCTTCTCGATTCGCCGACGGATATGTTCCCCATCGCCCTCCACTACCTGGGCCTGCCGCCCAACAGCACTCAGGCCAAGGACTACGAGAAGGCCGAGGACCTGCTGAAAAAAATACGCCCCAACGTCGCTTACTTTCACTCCTCAAAATACATGACCGATATCGCCAATGGTGACATCTGCGTGGCCGTGGGTTATTCCGGCAGTTTCTCCCAGGCGGCCAATCGCGCCAAGGAAGCCGGTAACGGCGTGGTGGTGGACATGCGTTTGCCCAAGGAAGGCGCACCGGTCTGGTTCGACGTACTGGCCATCCCCAAGGATGCGAAGAACCCGGATGATGCCCATGCCTTTATCAACTACCTGCTGCAGCCGCAGGTGATTGCCCCAATCAGCGACTTCGTCGGCTATCCCAACCCGAACAAGGACGCCACTGCCCTGGTCAGCCCGGAAATACGCAACAACCCCAATCTCTACCCCGCCGCCGACATCCAGACTTCTCTATTCACACTGGTGCCACTGCCGTCCAGTGCAGAACGCGCTCGCACCCGTGCATGGACCAAGCTCAAGTCGGGAACCTGACAGTAAATTGCGCTGCGCCAATGAAACTCGACGGAACCCGGCACATGGCCGATACCGTTTCGCTGGTACGCGGCGTCAATTAAGTCACCTTGCAGACCCAGTAGCCAGTGGTAACAGAATGATTGAAGTAACCGAAGTTTCCACTGCCGAGTTGCGCGCATCCCTGGGAGCTGGCCGCACCACGGCAGTTGAGCTGGTCCAGGCCTAATCTCTCATGGATCGATGCCTACGACGGCTGGCCCGCCACGGCGAGCCCGAGCAACAAAAACCAACCTTTAGACCATCGAGCAGTGCGTGAGCGTACGCCTGCCTGGGTCAACTTCAGTAACCCGCATTGAGAATCCCATGCTGAATGACAATTCGATTATTGATCAGGCGATGACGCGTGAAAGCCTGTATGGCACCGAGGGTGAACCGACCTACGGTGGTATCACCAGCTTTATGCGGCGTCGCTACACCCGCGATTTGCGTGGCGTGGATATCGCCATCAGCGGCATCCCGTTCGATACCGCGACTAGCAATCGACCGGGGAGCCGCTTCGGACCGCGGGCCATCCGCGAGGCATCGGTACAGTCCGCCTGGGCGCGTCACTGGCCCTGGGAATTTGACCCATTTGATCTACTGGCTTGTGTCGATTATGGCGATTGCTATTTCGATTACGGCACACCGGAGCAGACCCCAGCGGCGATCAGGGCCCATGCCGAGCGGATCCTGGCAGCGGATACTGCGATGCTGACCCTAGGCGGCGATCACTTTATCAGCTATCCGCTACTACAAGCTCACGCGGCCAAGTATGGTCCGCTTTCCTTGATCCATTTCGATGCGCACCATGACCTAGAGTCCGACGGCGAGGACAAGCGCATCGATCACGGTTCGATGTTCTATCACGCCGTCCGCGAAGGGCTGGTTGATCCTGCACGGTCTATCCAGATTGGCCAGCGCACGACCAATGACAACGTCATGGGCTTTCAGGTGCTGAATGCCGATGAAGTACATGATCGATCTACCAAAGAACTGGCGGAGATTATCCGGGCGCGCGTTGGCGACCATCCGGTCTATCTCACCTTCGATATCGACTGCCTCGACCCAGCATTTGCCCCAGGCACGGGGACGCCGGTCTGCGGTGGACTATCGAGCCATCAAGCCTTGGCGATTCTGCGAGGCCTGCGCGGTATTCACCTGATCGGGATGGACGTGGTAGAGGTCGCACCACCCTATGACCACGCGGAGATTACTGCGCTTGCCGGGGCCGCGTTGGCGATGGAGATGATATGCCTGTACGCCGCAAGGCATAAGCTGTAACCCAATGGCTTGGACATGCATGTCACCACCCGGGGTTACTCGACTGCCAAAGCGTTGCTTTCCACGTTCGGCTAAGCGCTCAAGCCGAACGGACGTTGGAGTCACAACAAACACAATCAGATCGACATGGTTATCAGCGCGTCTCCCAACCCATATAAGAATCGGTCAGCACCGTCTTCGTCAGATAATTTTTGCTGGATCAGTGGCACGCGCTCGAAGGGAGGTCGCTTGAGGCGTTCGGAGATGGCCGTGCGTCAACAAATGAGGATTGTTTGTGGAGAGAAGCTACGCTCTATTTGGCCGATGATTTCGGACAAGTTTACGACCACAAATAAGTTGATTTATTCGGATCATATTCCTGAGGAGGAAGAAATGAACGAACGCCTCAAGCGTTTCGTCTGTCTGGGATGCGGCTTCCTCTACGATGAGGCATTGGGCCTGCCTGAGCATGGGATTGCTCCCGGTACCCGATGGGTCGACATCCCCGACGACTGGCGTTGCCCGGACTGCGGTACGCCGAAACATCATTTCGAAATGTTGGAGCTTCCCTACGCGGTTGGCCAACCGATGTGAACACTGCTTCAAGCGCGGGTTAACTTGGTGAATTGATATGAACAACTCTTTCGTTTT
Organism: Pseudomonas sp. LBUM1663; assembly: GCF_059695905.1. Lineage (NCBI taxonomy): Bacteria > Pseudomonadati > Pseudomonadota > Gammaproteobacteria > Pseudomonadales > Pseudomonadaceae > Pseudomonas > Pseudomonas sp. LBUM1663. Next base: position 2,045,400 of record NZ_CP166792.1, read on the forward strand.
GCGTGCTCACGATCGCGGATATAACAAGTTTCTTTCGACCGGGGAGGCATCTTCCTATATCGGAGGCCATCCGGACGCTGTGCTTACCCGCCACTCCAGTTTCAATTTTGGCCCCTATCAAAGCGGCCAACCAGGCTTTGGCCGATTACGCGTCTTTGGCGATGAGACCTTCAGTGGCACCGGATGCGGATACAACATCCATCCGCATCACAACTTCATCATTTGCGCCTTCGTGCTGCAAGGAGAGCTGACCCATATCAACACGGTAGGCAATATCGACCAGCTGAGGGCCGGGGATTACTACGCATTTTCTGCCGGCTCCGGTGGCAAGCACTGCGAGGTAAACCTGAGAACGGACGATATGCACGTCGTTTACATCTGGATGCTGCCTGACCAGCTACTGTTGCCGCCCAGCTACCACCGCGCGCATTTCAATGCGCTGGCCCACCGTAACTCGCTGGTGACATTGATTGGCAATGCAGACGACGCCCTGCGAGTCTCCCAGGACGTGACCGTCTCGAGACTGGTCAGTGACCGTGAGGGCGTAGTGGAATATCGGCCTAAATCGCCTGCCCACGGCGTTTATGTATTCACCCTGGATGGCGAGGTGGGTTGCAACGACACGCTCCTGGGGCGTCGGGACAGCGCCGGTATCTGGGGCGCTGAATGCATTTACTTGAAAACGGGCTTGGAGGAAACCGATGTGTTGATTGTTGAAACCGCGCCTTGAATCCCATTGTTTAGGAGTACACAGCATGCCGGTCATTCATGTTTATCATTCCGAAGGGGCACTTAATTCCGAACGTAAAGCGGCACTGGCGCAACGCCTGACTGATGTCATGCTGGAGATGGAAGGCGGCGCCCGGACGCCCGGCGGAATCGCCTTTGCCAGCGTGCTGTTTACCGAAGTGCCCACTTCTGACTGGTGGGTGGGCGGTCACACCGACTCAACCTATGTGCGTCCTCCCGGCAAGTTTCTCGCCCGGGTTGAGGTCCCGGAGGGCTACATGAGTCAAATGGATAAATCCAATGTCCATGTCGCTGTAGATAAGGCGATTGTCGAGGTGGTACGTACCAGTGATACACCCAACAATGGCGCCAGCATCATGGTCATCATCGATGAGATAACCGAAGGGAATTGGGGCGCTCAAGGCAAAACCATCAGCCTCGCAAACATCGCAGATGCTGTCGGTCTTCCCAAGGATGGCGAACGATTCCGTTGGGTGCGCGATTATTTCGCGGCTAAGGCACGACTGTTCAGGTTTGCCAAGTTTCCGCCGAATACCGGTGGTTTGTTTAAAGACGAGGCGACTCCGCCCGACGGTGGCAATCCATGACGTTGGTGGCAGTCGATGTAGCCACGCAGGCATAGAGTTTGCGGTAGGTGTCGTTTCTGCAGTGGAACTGTCAGAGCGGGCAGGGCGCCTCGGGGCCCGTTTGACGCCAGTCGCCCGGCGAAACGAGGGTGCTTGTCGAGCCATGCATGGATAGCCATCCCAGGGGAAGAAATCTTGGGTCATCCTATTTCTGTTGTGGATGTATACTGCGGCGACACATCGCGTTACTTCTAGTTTGATACCTAAAAGTTTCGTGCCCCCTATCGTCCTCTCTACGTGCTTTTCGCCTGATTTTGTTACAAGTAAGAACAAATTAGTCAATTCAGGCGGTTTACTCCCTATTGTTTTCTGTATAGTTACATTTCCACCTCTGCGGAGACAAATAGACGAAATTACACGGCTTCTTAGTGGGGTTGCCATCCTGCTCGGAAAGTTTTACTTGTTATCTAGATGATGCCGGCAATGCGCAAGCATGAGGTGCATTATATATATATATATATATATATATATATATATATATCCTGCGGGCAATGTTGCGTGGCTAATTATATTGGCTAGATAACTTCGTGGGGTCTCGTCTAACTCGCCTAAATACGGGGGGACTCTGCGCGTGTGTGCGTAATCGATTAATAACGTCCAAATAGTAAGAGAGTTATAAAAATGGGATGTAATAAAACTAATCGTCTTATGTTAACAGTTGTACTGTCGTCGCTGGCGTTGTCCGCACACGCGGATATTGTGTATATCCATGCAGGTCGTCTGGTGGATGTGGAACGAGGCAAAGTACTTACCGATCAACGCATCACGATTGATGGCGAGCGTATCGTTTCCGTTGAGCCGTGAAGCGCCCCGTCAGCCAACAGCAAAGTGATCGATTGGTCGGCCAAGACCGTATTGCCAGGTCTCATCGATATGCACACTCATATCGCTGATTGGGACATGACCAATAACGTGGCTGAGCCGCTTCTGCATTCACCGCAGAGCTATGCACTGCTGGGTGCGAAACATGCGTATCAAACTTTGCGTGCAGGGTTCACCACAGTGCACGATGTCGGATCGTACCGAGCCTTTACGGATGTCGCGCTGCGCGATGCGATCAATGCCAATCATGTCCTAGAGCCTAGGATGAACGTTGTCAGGGCTTATATGTCAGTGCCGGGGGTCGGCGGCCAGGTGACGGGCTTTGCGCCGGGAGTGACGCTTCCGGATGACATGCGAGTCGGGGTGTTTGCTGATGCCAATGAAGCGAAGATCAAAACCCGATATCTGTTTCAGCGTGGTGTCGACAACATCAAGATGATAGGCACGGGAGCTGTACTGGCCGAAGGGACAGAACCCGAACAGATGGAAATGTCCGAAGATGAAATGCGGGCTGTCGTACAGGAAGCCAAAGTTCACAAAAGTTATGCCACCGTCCATGCCCATGGCGCGGAGGGTATTAAGGCCGCTATACGCGCCGGCGCAAAATCCGTCGAACATGCGTCGCTACTGGATGACGAAGGCATCAAGTTGGCGAAGGACAACGTAACCTATCTCGTGATGGACATCTACAACGGTGACTACATCGATAAAGTCGGCCGCGAGGAAAGGTGGCCAGAAAGTTACTTGCGCAAGAACACCGAAACAACGGAAGTACAGCGTGTGGGGTTTCGTATGGCAGTCAGCGCCGGAGTAAAAATCGCCTATGGCACAGACGCAGGCATTTACCCACATGGGAAAAATGCTCGTCAGTTTGCTTATATGGTGAAGTACGGCATGACGCCAATGCAGGCAAACCAGTCCGCAACCATAGTTGCCGCTGACCTGCTGAACTGGAAGCAAGATGTAGGGGCCATCAGTGCCGGCCGCTACGCTGACATTATCGCCGTCGATGGCGATCCAAATGCCAACATTTCAATTGAAAATGTGCCCGTTGTAATGAAGGGCGGTGCGATTGTTCCGCCTGACGTACTTGCGGACCTGTAGTGGCTGCGAAATAACCTCCCGCAGAGTTTTAGGGCATTCTTTCGAGAATGCTCTAAACGCTGCGTGGGCAATGGCCGCTGTCCAAGCGGTGTTTTTCATACCACTACGTAAATGTCATTGCCCATGTGATAAAGCCTGCAATCGCCGTCGTACACGTCAAGGCGGCCAGAAAAAGACCGTCAGTAAATTTTTCCAGCAGGTGATTACGGTTGAACTGCCGGGTTCGCAATGACCAGTAGGACAGAATCGTAGTGATCAGTAGAAAACGGCATTGACCGCAAGTAAGTCGTCACCCAGGGTTCCCTCTTTTCTCAACGTGGTCACCACTTGAAAAATCCCGATAACCGTAATGCAGACACCCACCATGGCGGCTGAGGCGACAAAGATATGAACACAGATATCTTCATTCAGACTGGCGGAAGACTTTGTTTCGCGCATGGCATTTTTTCCTCGCAGAGCTTAAAAAACCGGGTATCAGAAACGCTAGGCCCATCGGTCTGGCCGATGCCGATACAAGTTATCCCGCGCACGCGCATCAGGCCGTGTAGCGACTACCTGTTTTTCTATCGCTTATGCATCCATTCGTCTGCCCAAATCCTTAAGGTAGTGGACCCGATCAGCCCTTTGTCAACATCGGCGACTGCCATGGCAATTTGCTCGAGGCCAAGGAAATTATCGTCCAGACTTGGCTATTGGTGGATGAAGCCAGCGTGACAACAATAACCACTTGGGCGGCCATGCTGGACGAGCGAAAGAACTGCCTGCCCAGGCAAATGAGGAGCTACGTTTAGCGGCAGACACCGCGAATGAGCGTTAACCCACAGTTGACTCAATAATAAACTAATGATGATTGAACCGATCATGGCGCTTTACTGACGCAGCGTTCACGTCGTTGTGGGATGGAAAAATAACGGAACGTTGAGTGTAGCGCTCGGGGTGAATGTTTTTTTAGCAGCGATAAGGCAGGTTCGGGGGACTGACGGCTTTTGGCCCAGAGTGTGTAAAAACGCGCTGATGCACTGTCGGCGCGTAGCGCTGGCGGTTGTTAGCTGAGTAATTGCTCGCAACAAGTCCTGCGGATCATCACTAGGGCCTAGAAGCCCCCACCGCCGCTTCTACCTTGCTGGGTGGCCAAAATACAGACCTCTTCTGGCCGACAGCGCCTTCATTAAACCGCTGGTACCGAGAATTTTCATCACCCGCTTCAAGTTGAAGGCGAGGACGTTCAAACTCATCTCCGCACTTACTCCGTTCAGCTTTCGTGTCAGGAAACGCGTGGCGCCCATCCATTGGTTGAGTGTCCCGAAGGGATGCTCGCCCGTACGCTTGTGGACTCGCATCATGTCCGGCGCGTTGCTCAGTCTGTTCTGCATCTCCTCCAGTATGGCTTCATGCTCCCAGCGTCGAACCCGCCGTTCCGTGCTCGGTGCGTACTGCGGTTTCATTGCGCAGCCCTGCATTTCGAACTCCAGTAACGGTGCAGCGTCAGGCCTTTTTCAACGTTGGTATAGCGCCAGATCAGTGCTTCTCCAGCCGGGCAAATATATTCGTTCTTTGCCGCGTCATAGACCAAGGCATCATTATTGAAACGCCCGTCCGCTTTGGCTCCAGAGGTCATCGGCTTGGGCACATAGGCAGTGATGCCTGCATCGTGACAAGCCAGGATCTCTTCGCTTTTGAAGTAACCTCGATCAGCCACTACCGACAACGTTTCTAACGCCATAGTCTCGCGGGCCTGCTTGGCCATCGAGCTGAGTTGATCGCGGTCGGAACCGACGTTGGTAACCTCATGTGCAACGATCAAATGGTGCGGGGTATCGACCGCTGTCTGCACGTTGTAACCGACGATTCCAGTGCCGCGAGTCATCATGGAACGGGCGTCTGGATCGGTCAGTGATACCTGTTTACCGGTGATTCGTTGAGCTGAGTTTCAATGACCTGTATCTCTTTCATCTGAGCTTTGAGCTTGTCGATTTTCTCTTGCCAACGAGCAGCCTTGGGCTGAGCGATCGAGGGTTCTTGCCGATCGGCTTCGTCGAGCGCAGTCAGGTACCGATTGATACTCGATTCAATCTCTTCCATCCGCCGCTTCAGCTTGGCGCTAGTGAAATTGCGGTCGCGGTTGTTGACGGCCTTGAATTTACTGCCGTCGATGGCGACCAGATTTTCTCCGAACAATCCCAACTGCTGGCACAGCCCCACGAATTGGCGGCAGACGCGGTCAGTTACATCAGCTCGACGTTGCGTTGGGCTTCTCGTTCAAGACGCCGACTCGATGGAATGCGGTTCAGGTAGCCGTAGATGTAAATCTTTAGCAGGATCGCGGGATGTTAAGCCGGCCGGCCAGTATCAGCCGGTATGGCGCCTTCGAAACCCAGTTTGACCAGGTCGAGTTAGTCGACAAAGACGTCGACTCCGCGCACCGGATTGGTATCCGTGACGAAATCGTCGAGGCTTTCCGGAAGGAAGGTTCCTTGGCCTTGATGTTCACCTTGGATAAAGCGCTTCATGGGCGATCCCTGCGATGAAGTCCTCAGAAATTAAAGCAAGGGTTTACGAAAGCGTTTTTACCCACTCTGGGCCAGAAGCGGTCACTCGCAGACCCTTTGGGGTAATGTGTCGAATTGAACCATTGAAGCTTTCGCCCCTTCACTTGAGGATCTCTAATGGCAAATCAATCCGCGATCGTCGAGGTGGTTCAAGAAACCGGTTCTACACTGCTCAGAGAGTTGGACGAGAGGCACGCGAGCTGGAACCGGGAATCCGACAGCGAATACGGCTGGAAGAAGCAGCGCCGATCATCGATGCACTTCATACCTGGGTGATCGCCCAGAGGCAGCTTGTGCCTGAGGGATCGGCCATCGCCAAAGGGTTGGATTACAGCCTCAAACACTGAATAGCGCTGACGCGTTATCTCGATGATCGTGCTGTGCCGATAATAATTGGTGCGAGAATCAGATCGGGCCGTGGGCTATTGGACGCTTGAATTGGCTGTTCGCGGGCTCGTTACGCAGCGGTAAACGTGCGGCGGCGATCATGAGTTTGATCCAATCGGCGCGGCTCAATGGGCACGATCCGTATGCTTACTTAAAGGATGTTCTTACACGCCTACCAATGCAGCGGGCGAGTGAGTTTGCCGAGCAGTTGCCGCGCAGGTGGGCGCCCGTTTAATCACGCAAGGTGTGTTGGGCGGACGCTTACGACTTATCCACAATTTTTGGAAATCAGCAATCCGCCTCTACTGGCTCAGTTTTGGGTCAGCGGCAACACGCGGTGCTGGAAAGTTACACGATAGTTCGGTTAGGAAAAGCGGCAGGTAACTGCCGCTTTTTTAGATCAAAATGCTGAGTGATAAGCTACCTGGCTTCACTTGCTCTGACAGCTGTCGCCAAGGCTCAAAATAGCTGTTAGATCAATTGCGACCGTTTATTCTTTATCGCATGTGTGGGTATCCATATTCCATCGCCGGCCCCCAGGTTTCTTTGATAGTCCGCGGTGATGTCCAACGAAGTAGATTTAGAGGCGAGCCGGCCTTGTCGTTTGTGCCACTTCGGCGTGCACCGCCGAAAGGCTGTTGGCCAACTACCGCTCCGGTTGGTTTGTCGTTTACGTAAAAATTGCCGGCAGAGAAGCGCAACCTGACAGAGGCCGCCCTAATAATCGCACGGTCTTGTGCAAACACCGCGCCCGTCAACGCATAGTCACTTGTCGTGTCTACCAAGGTGCAGACGTCATCCCATGTATGATCGTCATAGACATAGACAGATAACACGGGGCCGAAGATCTCCTCGCGCATCGTCACAGCATGGGGATCGCTTACTTCGATAATGGTTGGTTGAATGAAGTACCCGACGCTATCGTCATAACCGCCGCCCGCAATGATTGATGAGTGTTCGCTATTAGAGGCTTGATCGATATAGCGTGTAATTCTCTGGAACGCACGCTTATCGATAACAGCGCCCATAAAGTTGGAGAAGTCTGAAACATCACCCATTTTTACGCTCGCAAGCTCGTCAAGCAGGCGTGTTTTTACGGCTGGCCATATCGACGCAGGGATGTATGCACGTGACGCAGCGCTACATTTCTGTCCTTGGTATTCGAATGCGCCGCGCAACAATGCAATCGCTAGGGCGTCAATATTAGCGGAGGCATGGGCGAGAATGAAGTCTTTGCCTCCGGTTTCGCCGACTAGTCGCGGATAGGAACGATAGGTCGAAAGATTATTAGCTGTATTTTTCCATAGATTATCGAAAACAGAGGTTGATCCGGTAAAGTGCAGACCCGCAAAATATGGAGATGCAAGAACGGCGTTTGAGACTGTTGCTGCGTCTCCGGGTACAAAATTGATTACACCTGGCGGGAGCCCTGCTTCTTCTAACAGTTGAAAAAACAGGTAATTACTTAATGCAGCGGTAGCAGCAGGCTTCCAGACAACAGTATTTCCCATTAATGCCGGCGCACACGCAAGATTCCCACCGATAGCTGTGAAGTTGAAGGGGCTTACAGCGTACACAAAACCTTCTAGCGGTCGATACTCAAGGGTATTGTGCATCCCGGCAGATGAAATGGGTTGCACGCTCTGCAACTGCTCTGCGAATTGCACATTAAAACGTAGAAAATCGATTAGTTCACACGCTGAGTCAATCTCAGCCTGTTGCGCAGTCTTGCTTTGACCTAGCATCGTCGCGGCATTGATCTTTTGCCGCCAAGGGCCTGCCAGTAAATCGGCCGCCTTCAAGAAAACACCTGCGCGCTCTGCGAATGTCCATTGTGACCAATCACGTTGAGCACTGACGGCCGCTGAAATGGCGGATTGAATACCTTCCGAGGTCGCTTGTGATGTGCGCGCGAGCAGCTCTTGGTGCGCATGTGGCATCACCACAGGAACCACATTGCTGGACTCAATGCGTTGGCCTCCTGCGACGACTGGGATCAGCAGTTCATTGGATTGACGTTCCCGCAGAGCAGCTTCGAGGTTTATACGCTCAGGGGTTGTCGCAGCGTACGAAAGAACCGGTTCATTAATGGCGGAATAAACGGTAGACATGGGAGATCCTTAATAAACTGTAAGAGAGACCAGATTAATGTTTTGTATTGATGCTTTTTTAGTTCTTGTCGCTATTAGTGACCTGGAATGACTGGTGGCGTGTAAGTAAACGTCGCCATAAGAAGTGCGCTGGCGATAATGACGATAGGCAGGTGCACAAAGAACTGCATGGCCGTATACCCAATAAGATCCTTGGACTTAAGTTTCAAAACTCCAAGTAATGGAAGCATCCAGAATGGATTGATGAAGTTTGGAAGCGTCTCGGCGATGTTGTAGATCATGACCGTCCAACCGAGATGAGCGTGTAAATCATTTGCCGCTGTCATGATATAGGGTGCTTCGATTAGCCACTTTCCACCAGCAGAGGGTATGAAAAAGCCAAGCGTTGCAGAGTACAAACTTACAAGAACAGAGAAAATCCCTGTGTTTTGACCCATGCTGACGAACCAAACCGCGATAGAGTCGGACAGTGTGTGATGATCACTGTTTACGACTTTGGTCAACATGTAGCCGATGCCGCCATAAAATGGGAACTGTAGCATTACTCCGCTGATGCTGGGCATGGAGCGTACGAAGCTCTCTAGAAAAGAGCGTGGCCGCCAATGAAGAAGCAAACCCACAAGAAGAAACACGAAGTTATAGGTGTTTAGCTGCGACAGTGCGATAAGCGGATTGCCAGACTTAAAAGTCTCCCATAGCCACCCTAACGCGAGTACGCCGATGACCAAGGTCAGGGTTGGATTGAATTCAAAGAAATCCCCCGGACGCTGACGTTTTAATGCTGTAAATTTTCCCTCGTCAAGGTCGACGCCTAGGTCGTGTGCGGTCTTTGCATTTTCATCGCTCGGTGCAGTGACATAGCAGACGATTGCTGAAACTACCGTCACCAAGATAATCAGTAGCAAGTTTTGCCATGTCAAAATGGTTTCTCCGAAACCAATGACCCCCGTTATCGGCATCAACGACGCAGGGATACTTGCTGCGGTGGCTTGAAGTTGGGCGGCAGAGGAGCTCATTCCCAATGTGAACCCACACCCTAGTCCCAAGTAGCCCGCAGCACCAGCGGCACGGTAGTCCAGGCGAAAATCCTTTCGACGTGCGATCTCTCGCACGAGAAGACCTGAATAGATAAGGCTTATCCCCCAGTTAATGAGCGATAGCATGATGCTCAGTACGCCGATGAATACGATAGCCCCGCGTGGCGTTTTGGGTATTCGCGCCATCCAGCGTAGCAAGCGTGCGATCGGTGGCGACATCGCAAGCACATACCCTGTGATAGCAACGAGCGCCATCTGCATAGTGAACGGAATGATGCTCCAAAAACCGTCGCCGAATGCCTTGCTTACTTCAAGAGGGGATCCTCCATGAGCAACTACCGCAAGCGCGACGATTGCGCATGCCGCCACTACAAAGACATAAGCATCGGGAAACCATCGCTCTGCCAAGTCGACGATGCCTATTGAGATTCGCTCGATCACACCCCGCGATTTACGCGGCGCGACTACATTACCTTTTTGATTCGTTGACATGATGTCTCCCCTGAACGGGTTTTTGTTGGTTGTTAATTAATTTATCAACGGCGTAGTATTAGAGGTGTTATGGGGACAGCTCGACAGATCAGGCAGCTTGTCGGCGGCCCGTCATAGGAGGAAAGATGTGCAACCTCTCCTGATACAATTTGCATTTCACAACTTTCGCACTGACCTACACGACACCCGCTAGGTAGATTGATACCTGCTTCATCGGCGGCGTCGAGTAATGTCCCGAGACTGGATTTCCATTCGAAGCTGGCAGTTTCGCCTTCGATTTGCACCAATTGCGGTTCCAATGTGGTGGGAACTCGAGTTTCTGCGCTAAACGTCTCAGCAAAGATGTCAAAGCGAGGGATGTCTCTCGTGACCAATCCGCTTTTCGCTTGCTCAATGAATGTTGGTGAACCACACAAGTAGGCAAGTGGTTGCCTGTGAACGAGGTTCATGTCGATCCATTCAAAATCCGGCCCGCGTGTATAGTCGTAATCGTCACCCAGCCTGTCGGTAGAAAGTGCCTGCCAATAAACTGTAATGATCTTTACACAGGGCAATTGCTCGGCGAGTTCGCGTAAGCGTTCTTTGAATGGGTGCGATTGTCCATTGCGGCAGATATTGATAAGGAGGACGTCAGGTGCCGGTGTGCCGCGCTGTGCTAACGCTTCCAAATACCCTATAAACGGCGTGATACCAATTCCGCTAGCCATCAAAATAATGGGCCGACTCGTCACCGTTGGAATCGTGAACACCCCGGACGGTTGCGTCAGATAAACTTTGTCCCCTATATTCAATTTGGTGACGCGTGAAGACATAACCCCATCGGGCTGACCATCGGTGCGCGCTCGGCGCACGCAAATGCTGAGCGTCGTGGGTAAATGATTGGGGCCCGTCAAGGAGTAGGCTCTTCTCACGTCAAAGTCAGGCAGTGAAATGATGATGTGCTGGCCTGGTAGGAAGCTGGGGAGGGGACCTCTGTCCACCGGTGAAAAACTGACGGAGACTATATCTTCAGCTTCGAGTCCGCATGATGCGACTTCAAACTCTCGACGTCCTTGCCAGTGGCCGCGATTCATTTCTTCGTCGCGAGAAATGCGACAAAGTACGGCTCGAAGGGGTACAGACCCACTCACCGGATCGCGATCAGTATCAGTCAGAATGGCGTTCACGTTGGAAGAGCCTGAACCTATGCCTTCTGTATCTGCGTGCCCCATAGGCTCGCAACCTTGCCACCAGCCAAATTCGGCCACGGCGACATTGTCGTGAATGTGCTCATCGATCTTTGCCTGCAGGGCGACATGTCCCGCCCGTGTATGGATTTGAACCCAGTCACCTTCACCAATTCCGTGCTTAAGCGCTAACGAAGTGCTGATCTGAACCTGCGGCTTATGGGATTTTTTACGCAAGCTCGCAATATGTCGATGTGAGGTATGGACATACCATCCACTCTTCGCGGTAGTGAGTACCACGGGATAGTCTTTGGCAAACTCCTCGTTTGCGGGGGATTGCACAGGCTCAATAAATTTGGCTATCGGCGGTTGATTGATACCTAGAAGTGCCTCCGAGTAGATCTCCACTCGGCGAGAGGGCGTGCGAAAACCTTGGGATTCGCCGCTTGAGTTGGATTTTTCGTATTTTCGATGGGAGAAAGGCTGGGCAAAGCGCAAGCCGTTTGGGTTTGCGCGCAGATCTTCGATCGTAATTCCTAGCGGGGCGAGCTGGTAATTCCAGCCAGCTTCAATGCTGCCGTTGAAAAACGCGCTTTTCATTCCAAGCCGCTCAGCGAGTGCGAAGGCGATTGCATAGTCAGGTCGGGAGTCCCCAAGCGGATTTAGCATCTGTTGCCGTAACTGCACGTGCTCTACAGCTTCTTGCGTAATCTCGAAACCAAGCTTTAGCGCCTCTCGTTCCCACGGCATGTTCGCCGGAAGCACGATGTCGGCGTTATCAGCTGTTGGATTCATAAACATATCTACGTGCACATGGAAGTCGAGAGCATTCAGTGCCCGTTCATTTCGAGCCGCATCGGCCTGAGACACGAGAAAGTTTGTGCCAAAGCTCATTAATGCACGCACTGCATAGGGCTTTTCTTCGAGAACGGCTTTCGCAAAGTCGCGGGCCGTTATCCATCCGTACGCTGGTGGGCCGAGCGGAAGTTCTTCAATACCGAGTGCTTTTGCACGTTGTTCTGGCGAAAGCAAAGTTTGATAGTCGTTAACAATTCGGTATGGCGGTGCAACGGTCCAAAGATTTCCCCCTTCGCGATCACAAGCGCCTGTCAACGCGTACAAAGTTGCCACTGCGCGCTCGGTTTGAGTGGCATTGGTGTGTTGCCCCAAACCGGTCCACGCGTGATAAGCCATCTTGGGACTGTTAGCGAATAAAGCGTTGAACTCGGTAATCTTTTCTGTACTTTCCCACGTTAGCTCTGCCACCCGTTCAACCGTATATTGTCCGGTTTCATGTGCCAGTAAATCAAAAACAGTGGAATAGCGTCGAACGTTGCCCAGTCGATCTATGGTTTCGCCCGTAGATCGTAGGAGTACCTGTTCGGATATTTCGTGCTTTGCGTCATACGGACGTAACTTGCCAGATTGGTCGAGACACACAAAACTTGAATCGGAACAGTCCTCAAAGAACTCGATCGCGCGTAAAAGCAATCCTGAGGAGTTGTCGACAAGCAGGGGAGCGTTTGTCCACCGGGTAACGAAGGAGTGATCGAAGCTTTCGTTCTCAATGAGATAACGGATAGCGCCGAGTGCGAGTGCCCCATCAGCACCAGGGCGTATACGAATCCATAAATCTGCTTGCTCGGCAGAACCGTCCACCTTTGGGTCTACAACGACTAACTTGGCACCGCGTTGCCGACTTGCAGCGATACGAGAAGCCTGTGCGAGCCATGTTCTCGCCGGATTATGTCCCCACAGAACCATGACTTCCGTTTTATCTAGGTCTGGTACACCGATTCCACGGCCGAACGTCAACGCATGCGCGTAATCCTTGTGCCAACCACAAACTTCAATCGCATAAATCAAATTTGGGCTGCCGAAACATCTTACGAATCGCTCTACCCATTCATAACTATCAACCATTGGGGTGCCGCTTGGCGTCGTGACTGCAAACGCCACGGCCTCGGCACCTCGCTCATCCCTGATATTGGACAAGCGTGTAGCCACTTCATCGAGGGCCTCATCCCATGAAATTTCAATCCACTCGGGATTTTTGGAGCCTCGCGGTGAAATCCGCCTAAGAGGCTTGGACAAACGGAGGGGGCTTGCTAATAGCTCGGGAGCGGCTCGACCCTTTGCACAAAGAGCGCCACCAGTTGGGTGGTCAGAATGTGGTGAAACACTGACTAGGCGGCCATTCTCAATGCGATTGATTGATCCGCAGCGTGACCTGCATAGCGTGCAATATCCGGCCAAGTTTTTGTTCATGTTTTATGCCTGGGTAAGGTAGTGCGTGACGCATTATACCCCCAGAATCGAGACGCGCGTCACGCGTTACAAAAAAATAATGTAAAATCGGCTATCGCTAATGGACAAAGGCTTTGAGAAAAATGGGAACGAGTGTTTTCGACGAGGGTGCATTTGCGAGTCTGGCGTCCAACGACGAAAATCTCAGGTCATCAGTGCTGCAGCGCATACGCTTAGGGATCGTCTCTGGTAAGACGGGCCCGGGAGAGATTTTGACGGTGCCAACATTGGCAAAGGCGTGGGGCGTATCGACGACGCCAGTTCGTGAAGCACTGCTTGAGCTCACAAACACAGGGTTGCTTGAGCCGTTACGCAATCGTGGATTCAGAGTGCGGATGCCTTCGGCGAGCGACCTCATGGATCTTTTTGCAATCCGTGTTCAATTAGAGCTGTTCGCGCTAACTACTGTCAGATCTGTGCCAGATGTGGAAAAAGCTTTGCTTCGCGAAGCAGCGCAGCAGGTTGCAGATGCAGTTGCTGTCGGGGACACCATAGGTTATTTATCCGCTGATCGTACCTTCCACTTCGGGCTGGTTTCGCTTGGTGGAAACCCGCGTCTCACAGCCATTATCATGGGCCTTCGTGACAACATGAGGCTCTATGGAATTGAGTCATCCGCTGGAATTGAGAGGCAGAAAAGGTCGGTGTCAGAACACTTTGAGCTCATTGAGCTTGTAGCTAGCGGCCAAACCGAGGAAGCGTCAGCGCTTTTACGAAGTCATATACTCGATTGGGAAGCGGTTTTTTTGGCTCCGATTGAGACTGATTAAACGACTTGCGCATTATTTCAGTCGTTTATAAGCAAGCCACAAAAATATTTACTACTTCGTCTGTACCTGGAGACTAATCAAGGGTAATGCAGTGGCGCGAGGTTTAGCGCCGCATTTGTGTTGTTGAACGCGGCTAATACGGCATGAGTAAAGAAGGGCGTTTGTAAGCGAACGGGGATGACAGATTGCGCAACGCATGCGGCAACAACTCGGCGATCTCACTTGCTCGCTGCGTTGGGAGTCGCGCCAGAATGTTTTTCAGGTAAGCATATGGATCATATCCGTTGAGTTTGGCCGACTGAATCAGGCTCATCAGCGCCGCCGCGCGCTTGCCACTGCGCAACGATCCTGCGAAGAGCCAATTCTTGCGTCCAAGATCCCATGGCCGGATCTGCTTGGCGGGTAGTCAAACGCGGTTACCCGCGCCCAACCCCTAGGAATCGTGCATGCGAGTTTTCCCAGCACACGGCTCAAGCCTCTGCTAAGGCGCCTCTAGGCACCCGGTTGGATATCATCGGCATAGGCAAATTGCACATCCCTCGGGCAGCGCAGGTAGTAGATCTTAAGATTAGCGGTTGCGTCTGTCCCTCCATGACCTAGCTTCACAACATGGCGATTGTGCCACGGTGTGTCTTTGGTCACCGGCTTTAAGCAGGCGCAGCACTTGCCGCCCTGTTGCATCCATAAGGGCCCCGAATTTCTTGGCGATATCTTTGGTCATTACAGACGCTGATTGGCAGCTCGGACACTGGATGGTCATCGGCGCTTTCCTTATAGAGAGATGAAGTCATTGCACGGGCATAGGGCCCCATCAAGCAAGCCGCTTATGCGACCTGCTTGCCTGGCGGCGATCGAGGCTTGGGTTGTGATGCTCAATGCGGAGAGATGCAAATTCGTGATATATGACTGAGATTTTGTTGGCCGTGATTAGACGGGGAACGAGTCTCATGAAGCGATGAGCGCAATGGGCCGAATCCCCGGCGGTCTTGTAGACCGGTCAATGACCATATTGAGTTGAGTCGATACTGACCATTCAAAATTGACCACAGCGCCCTAGGCCAATCTGTCTCGCTAACAGCAGAAAACGGCCCAGGCTGTGTGAAAACATCTGCAATTGTCTAATTGTCTAATTTTCTGATCTTCGAGATCGTAGCGGGGGCGATCATGAAGCGATTTATCGAAGGTGAGGCTCGGACGCAAGTCACATTGCTGCCGGAGTGTCCGGACGATTACGTAACCGAACAATTCCAGTCCGAGTGGTCGACGTTTTCGTCGATGAACTCGACCTGGGCGCGCTTGGTTTTGAGGGGGTCGATCCTGCCTCAACGGGTCGTTCGGCCTACTACCCAGCGATGTTCAAAATCGAATCCAGTCAGCTCCAGATCTTGGTCGTTCATACACGACGCCCTTACTCTTTCCCAAAACGCTCGTGAAAATCTCCAGCGTGGGAGAATTGGAATACTAGCTCGTTCGCCCGCTAACCATGACTGATCAATTAAAGCAGCACTGACTAAATCATCCAGGCTATAAGGTTTACTCAGTACGCCGATTGACTCAAAACCTCGCTCACGAGCAGCAGTCACCTGCCCAGTGACGAGAGAGAAAACGCCTTTTTTCTCACGCAGAATCTTTGCCACTTGAATACCTTCCTCGTGCCCATTGAGGTTGATGTCAACGAAGGCGACATCCACTGGGATTTTCTCAGCGAGTCTTAGGGCCTCTGCTGGGTCGTACGCAGGGCCGACGATTTTCATGACCCTCATCTTCGAGGGTTTCAGCAAGCAGCAGCGCCAGTATGGGCTCGTCCTCAATGATCAAGATTCGCATTTTTTCCTTGGAACACTGAACATCCGGTCAGATGAGATTCGTTTACTAGGTGACCCTACAGGGAAACGACAGTTTCATAAAATCGCAGCAAGGAGCGACATGTGCCACAGCGGTGGAATCAGTAATTCCACCGCTGTGGCACATAGAGATTTACCGGGTTACTACGAGAGCAACAGTCCCCAAAAGAGCCAAATCAGATCCGAGGAAGTAGCCCAGAATAAACTAGGGTCCAAGCTACAAAGCATTTGCGACTGCCATCACGCTGACATGAGTTTCGGGCATCTCGCAACGAGGCTCCATGATGCATTGCCAAGTGACCTGTCTTTTCGCTCCTGACCTCATACTGTGAACGAGCCCCATGAAAGACAGAACACCGTTTTCACCTTACGATAAGGGATAGGCAAACGGTTATGTTTATGACTAACAGCAACGATAAGAGTGGGGAGCTTTTGGGCCAGGAGCGGCGGCGCCGCTGGAGCCCAGAGCAAAAACTGGCCATGGTTCGCGAGAGTCTTTAGCCAGGGCAAAGCGTTTCGGTGGTGGCTCGGCGAAACGGCATCAATGCCAACCAGTTGTTCCTGTGGCGCAAGCTGTACCAGGACTGCAGCCTGTCGGCGGTCACAGTGCTGGCGAAGCCGTGGTACCGGCCTCCGAGCTGAGCGATGCGCTCAAGCAGATCCGTGAACTGCAACGGATGCCGGGCAAGAAAACGATGGAAGCCGAAATCCTCAAAGAGGCCGTGGAGATCGCCCGGTCGCGAAAATGGATTGCGCACTCACCCTTGTTGCCGGGGGACGACGAGTGAAGCTGGTCAGCGAATGTCTCGGTGTGGCGCGCTCGCAATTAACGGTTCGAATCAAGCAATTGGTATCGCCCAAAGTACGGCGAAGCAGGCCGGTGGACGATGCTGCGCTGGTGGTCGAAATCCAGCAACAGGTCAGCGAGCTGCCCAGCTATGGTTACCGTCGTGTCTGGGGATTGTTACGTCGCACCCGTGAAACCCAGTTGCTGCCTTCGATCAACGTGAAGCGGGTCTACCGGATGATGCGTGATCACAACTTGCTGCTTGAACGCCGAATCAAACAGCCCGACGTGCCGCGTCGACACGAAGGCCGTATTGCAGTGGAAACCAGCGATACGCGTTGGTGCTCGGACGGCTTTGAGTTCCGCTGTGAGGACGGCGCCAAACTGAGCGTGACCTTCGTCCTGGATTGCTGTGATCGTGAAGCCATCGGCTGGGTCGCGAGCCCTACCGGGTACAGCGGCGATGATATCCGCGAATTGATGCTGGAGAGTGTGGAAAAGCGCTTCGGTGATCAACTGCCTGCAACGCCAGTGCAGTGGCTAAGCGACAACGGCTCGGCGTACACCGCCGAACAGGCGCGTCTGTTTGCTCGGCAGATCGGTTTGCAACCGGTGACCACGCCGGTTCGAAGCCCGCAGAGCAACGGCATGACAGAGAGCTTTGTGAAGACGATCAAGCGTGACTACGTGGCGCACATGCCCAAGCCAGATCGAGAAACGGCGCTGCGCAACCTGGCAATTGCCTTCGAGCACTACAACGAGCAGCATCCGTACAGCGCCTTGAACTATCGCTCGCCGAGGGAATTCAGGCGCTTGGCAGCAGCATCAATTTAACGGGGAGTTGGTGTCCGGTTTTGTAGGGGCAAGTCCAGTCGGTACAGCCCTCGCCGGACGAGGTACCTAGAGTGCGTGTAAGCGATTGAGGCGCTGACCAGCAGAACCCATCAGGGACAGCGAGCACGTCTCGCGGTAAAAGTCCGAATGTACGGGTGCAATCTTTACCTTCAAACCGTTTCTAAATGAAGGCTTGGCAAACAGGGGGCGTCCATGTAGGTCCGGCGAACACGTCTTGCTTAGGGCTTCGAGTAAGAGTGACTTCGAAAAGGATCCGCCGAATGCCACCCTATCTGTGACGGTCGATGACAAGCCACAGCTTTCTGTGGTCGAACTGACCAACCCGCAGCTCAAGGGTGACACCCTGACTTATACTGTCAAGTTGCTCGACGGCACACCGCCTGCTGCAGGCAAGCCTGCAACCCTGTTTATCGATTGGTGGTATGGGCCGGGTTGGCGACCACGTCATTATTGGCATCCCGGACCTTGGGGGCCGCACGCCGGCAGTCGCTGCTGGCGTGGTCCGTATGGCGGGCTTCACTGCCGGCAGGCATGGGCTTATTGAGCCTCGTTGCTTGTTCTTTCGCTGCAAGAAATCACAATCCGATGCTCTCGGCAGGCATCGGATTTTTCACAACGTTGTTTCAACTCCAAAAAGGAAAAAGGGGGAAAGCATCGAAAATAAGTCCGTCTCACTGGAACGCCAAGTACAGCTCAACATTGACGTCATCACGGCGGGTGGCGGGGTATTCATTGTGGCCTTGGCGAGTCATCAGCCGATCGTTTGATCAGGCGGGCAGCGAAGGTGCAATGCCTTCGTTTCAAAGGTCTCAATGTATAAGCGGGCGTAATGCTACGGCGCTGTTCAAGCGTTTTCGGCATCGTCAACGACGGGCGATATCCGAAAAATAGAATTTGTCCAGGGTATGCCGTGACTCGGTGTATTCAAACTGGCGGCCGTCCTGCAGGAAAGTCTGGTTACTGACCACAATGACATGGCTCTGGCCGTCAAGATCCAGGTGCTGCTGGTCGTCCTTGCTCCGAGGTACCGCTTCGATCGTGCGCCGGGCATAGGCGATTTGCAGCTGCAGGTTTTGCTCTATGAAGGCGTAAATCGATTGCTCGGCAATGTTGCGGGAAAGCCCTGGGATGACGTCACTGACGAAATGGTTGATATCGAGGATGACGCGTCGACCGTCGATATGCCGCACTCGTTTGATGCGGGTAATCAGGCTGCCTTCTTCGGCCTGAATGTGTTCTAGCAGCGTTCCGCCAAGGGCGACCTGACTGAATTCGACCACCTCAGTCCTGACGTCATTGCCCAGTCGCGGATAGGTCTCCTGGAAACTGACAATACCACCGAGCTGAAATTCAATCGGATTAGTCGCCAATACAAACGCGCCTTTGCCGTGGATTTTGTGAGCGAAACCGCGCTCCTGCAATTGTTCGATGGCTTTGCGTACCGTGCCGCGACTGGCTTGGTACGTTTCCATCAGCTCGGTCTCGGAAGGCAATCGCGCACCGCGCTCCAGCCGTTTGGTCGTGATGCTGGCAAGCAGATCGCTGTAGATCTGGTTGTATTTACTCATGGGGATGGCTCTATACCGAGCTGCGCTTAAGGTTTCGAACCATAAGGGCAGGGTGGGGAATTGTCCATGTGGGTTTGAATTTCGAGCTTGCGGAACTGAAAAACCTTCCCCTTCCACTCATAGAGTAGAAGAAAAAATGTAACTCGTCTGTACGAGATATTGCTTTAACTCGTACAGACGAGTACTTTTCACGTCGGCGTGCTGCCAAAAACAAAAAACTACAGCGGAAGAAAAGCATGAGCCACGACTATCCGAACATCGCCTGCGAGCTGCTGCAAAGCCTCGGTGGCAGCGACAACCTAGAGCAGGCCGCGCACTGCGTCACGCGCCTGCGCCTGGCCCTCAAGGACCCAAGCCTGGTTGACAGCGCCACGCTGAATCAGATCGACCTGGTGAAAGGCTCGTTCTTCACCGGTGGCGTGTTCCAGGTGGTCATCGGCCCCGGCGAGGTTGAAAAGGTGTACGCCGAACTGCGCCGTCAAACGGGTCTCGCAGCCTCAACCATCGCCGACGTTAAACAAAAAAGTGCCGACAAGATAAACGCCATGCAGCGTCTGGTGCGGGTGTTTTCCGACGTGTTCATGCCGATCCTGCCGGCGTTGATCATTGCGGGGTTGTTGATGGGCATCAACAACCTGATCGGCGCCAAGGGCATGTTCATCGAAGGCCAGACCCTGCTGGACGCCTACCCGAAACTCGACGGGCTCTGGAGCCTGATCAACCTGATGGCCAACACGTCTTTCGTGTTTCTCCCGGCGCTGGTGGGCTGGTCGGCGGCCAAGCGGTTCGGTGGCAGCGAAATCCTCGGCATCGTGCTCGGCCTGATGCTGGTTCACCCGGACCTGCTCAACGCCTGGAACTACGGCAAAGCGGTGGCCGGGCTGGACGGTCAGAGCCTGCCGTACTTCGACATCCTCGGGCTGTTCCAGATCGAGAAGGTGGGTTACCAGGGACAAATCCTGCCGATCCTGCTGGCGGCCTATGTGATGAGCGTCATCGAGAAGTGGCTGCGGGCGCGGGTGCCGAATGCCGTGCAGTTGCTGGTGGTGCCGATTACCACCATCGTTGTCACTGGCGTGTTGGCGTTGGCCGTGATCGGCCCGGTGACCCGGCATCTGGGGATTCTCATCACCGAAGGCGTGGTCATGCTGTTTGACCTCGCGCCGATGGTCGGCGGGGCGATTTTCGGGCTGCTCTACGCGCCGCTGGTGATCACCGGCATGCACCACATGTTCCTCGCGGTCGACTTGCAGCTGATTTCCACCCAGGGCGGCACGTTCATCTGGCCGATGATCGTCATGTCCAACCTCGCCCAGGGCAGCGCGGCACTGGCGGTGTTCTACATGACCCGCAATGTGCGAGACAAAAGCATGGCCTCGACCTCGGCGATTTCCGCCTATTTCGGCATCACCGAGCCGGCCATGTTCGGGGTCAACCTGCGCTACAAGTTTCCGTTCTATGCGGCCCTGTGCGGCTCGGCGCTGGGTTGCATCTTCCTGTCGCTGAACAAGGTCCAGGCCTCGGCCATCGGTGTCGGTGGCTTGCCCGGTTTCATCTCGATCATTCCGCAGTTCATCCCGGTGTTCGTGACCGGGATGGTCATCGCCATGGTTGTGCCGTTTGTTCTGACCTGTGGGTTGAGCATGAAGATTGTGCGGCCGGGGTATCGTGTTGCCTGACAGGCTCCAAAGGCCAGTACAAAAACTATTTGAGGAATAGCGCCATGCAAGACTGGCAACGTTCGGTGATCTACCAGATCTACCCGAAGAGTTTTCACAGCCACGCCGGCAACCCCACGGGTGATTTGCTCGGCGTCGTGGCCAAGCTTGATTACCTGCAATGGCTGGGTGTCGATTGCCTGTGGATCACGCCGTTCCTGCGTTCGCCCCAGCGCGACAACGGTTATGACATCAGCGATTACTACGCCATCGACCCGAGCTACGGGACAATGGCCGATTGCGAGTTGCTGATTGCCGAGGCGGGCAAGCGCGGGATCAAGTTGATGCTCGATATCGTGGTCAACCACACCTCGATCGAACACGCCTGGTTCCAGCAGGCCCGTAGCAGCCTCGACAACCCGTACCGCGACTTTTACATCTGGCGCGATCAGCCAAACAACTGGGAATCCAAGTTCGGCGGTTCCGCTTGGGAATACGAGGCGCAGACCGGTCAGTACTTCCTGCACCTGTTCGATCACACCCAGGCCGACCTGAATTGGGACAACCCGAAGGTGCGCGCCGAAGTCTTCAAAATGATGCGTTTCTGGCGCGATAAAGGCGTGGGTGGTTTCCGTCTGGATGTGATCAACCTGATCTCCAAACCAGCGGACTTCCCTGAGGACAACACCGACGGTCGACGCTTCTACACCGACGGCCCCAACGTGCATGAGTACTTGCAGCAGATGCACCGGGAAGTCTTCGAAGGTCACGACCTGATCAATGTCGGCGAGATGTCGTCCACCCGTCTCGAACACTGCATTCGCTATTCGAAACCGGAATCGAAAGAACTGTCGATGACCTTCAACTTCCATCACCTGAAGGTCGATTACCCGAACCTGCAGAAGTGGATTCGTGCCGACTTCGACTTCCTGGAACTCAAGCGCATCCTCTCGGACTGGCAGACCGGCATGCAAGCTGGCGGTGGCTGGAACGCGCTGTTCTGGTGTAACCACGACCAACCGCGAGTGGTCTCGCGTTTTGGCCATGACGGCGAGCATCGTGTGGTGTCGGCGAAAATGCTTGGCACCGCGCTGCACTTCCTTCAGGGCACACCGTTTGTGTATCAGGGCGAAGAGCTGGGCATGACCAATCCGGGGTTTGATCACATCGATCAGTACCGCGATGTCGAAACGCTGAACATATTCCGCCTAAAGCGTGAAGCCGGTGCGACCGATGCCGACAACATGGCGGCGATCATGCAGAAGTCCCGGGACAACGGCCGTACACCAATGCACTGGAACGCCGAGCCGAACGCAGGGTTCAGCGCTGCAGAACCCTGGATTGGCGTGTCGGCCAACGTGACGCAGATCAACGTCGCCACCCAGCTCGACGACCCGAACTCCGTGCTGCATCACTACCGTCAGTTGATTGCCCTGCGCCGCAGCGAAGCGCTGATGTCCGATGGCGTCTATCGGCAATTGCTGCCGGAGCACCCGCAAATCTGGGCGTATGTGCGTGAAGGTCATGGCGAGCGTTTGCTGATATTGAACAACTTCTACGGTACGCCGTGCGAAGTCGAACTGACGGATGACGTGATCAGCGAAGCGATGGCTCAACGCTTGGTGATCAGCAACTACCCGGACTGTCCGCCGCGAAACCGGCAGATTTCTTTAAGGCCCTATGAGTCGTTCGTTCTGCACCTGACCGACTGACCGACTACTAAAAAACACCGACTTTAAAAAACACGCAGAACGCTGCGCGGGGGAGTTTTGCGCGCCGAATTTGCGGAACAACACAATAAAAATAATGGGGTGGTTCTTGAAATCAACACTAAATCGCAGCCTTGCCGCTGCGAGCGTATGCCTGGCGTTGCCATTGTCGGCGCAGGCCCTGGAGTTCGGCGGTTATTTGCGCAGCGGCGTCGGGACATCGGTCAACAGTGGAAAACAGCAGTGTTTCCAACTGCCCGGTGCGCAGACCAAATACCGCTTGGGCAACGAATGCGAGCAGTACGCCGAACTCGAACTACGCCAGGACCTTTACACCCTGGACGATGGTTCGGTGCTGAGCGTCGACGGCATGGCGTCGCTGTATAACCAGTACGACAAGGACCTGACGTTCAACGGCGATAATGGCTCAGTACGCATGCCGCAGATGTACGCCCAGTGGTCGAACATGCCGAGCCTCAACGGCGGTTCGCTGTGGGCCGGGCGGCGTTACTACAAGCGGAATGACATCCACATTTCCGACTTCTACTACTGGAACCAGAGCGCCACGGGCGGCGGTATCGAAGACGTGCTGATCGGCGATCTGAAATACAGCTATGCCTTTTCGCGCAAGGACAACCTGTACCAGAAGGACTACATCAATCGTCACGATTTCAACGTCGCCGGTTTCAACACCAACCCCGGCGGCGAACTGGAATTCGGCCTGAGTTACATCGACAAACCCGACAGCCGCGATGCCCACCGCGGCTGGGCAATCACCACCCAGCATGTGCAGAAAGGCTTCCTGGGCGGCAAGAACAAACTGGCCTTCCAGTATGGCGAAGGTCCCGGCACCGGGTTGGGCTATACCGGTAACGTAAAACTGGACGACAGCAACAAAAGCTATCGGTTGGTGGAGTTTTTCGACTGGCAAGTGACACCGCGGTTCGGTGGGCAAGTCGAGGCGGTTTACCAGAAAGACATTCGCCCGGACGGTGCCGATCAGAACTGGGTCTCCCTGGGGATTCGCCCGGCGTATGCGATTACCGAGCAGTTCAAACTGGTCGCCGAACTGGGTCACGATCAGGTCGAAGCCGAGGGCGGCACACGCAAGCTGAGCAAGTTCACCTTCGCCCCGACGTGGTCGCCCAAAGGCCCGGAATTCTGGGCGCGACCGGAGGTGCGTCTGTATTACACCTATGCCAGCTGGAACGAGGCGGCCAAACGCGCGGCCAATGAACTGGCGGCGGGTTCGGCATTGTCCGATACCGGCTCATTCGGTACTGCGCGGCACGGTTCGAATGTCGGATTGCAGGTCGAGTATTGGTGGAAATAAGCGATGCTGTCGGAGCCTCGCGCTCCATCGGCACTTCAAAGAACAAAACAGCAGGTGACGTCATGGCCACACCCCAACAACTGCAACTGCACGCCCCGTTGTCCGGCGTATTGATGCCACTGGACCTCGTGCCCGATCCGGTGTTTTCCAGCCGCGTTATCGGCGATGGGCTGTGCATCGATCCGACCTCAAATACCTTGTGCGCGCCGTTGGCCGGGGTTGTCAGCAATGTGCAGGCCAGTGGGCACGCCATCACCATCACCGACGAACAGGGTGTGCAGGTGTTGATGCACATCGGCCTCGACACGGTGAACCTGGCAGGCAAGGGGTTCACCCGGCTGGTCAAGGAGGGCCAGCAGGTTGACGTCGGGCAGGCGCTCATCGAGTT
The DNA here is from genome assembly GCF_059695905.1 of Pseudomonas sp. LBUM1663. Lineage (NCBI taxonomy): Bacteria > Pseudomonadati > Pseudomonadota > Gammaproteobacteria > Pseudomonadales > Pseudomonadaceae > Pseudomonas > Pseudomonas sp. LBUM1663. The sequence goes on from NZ_CP166792.1 coordinate 2,069,663, forward strand.
CGATGCCGATTTCGTTGCGTTGAACGCCCGCAGTCTGCTGACACTGATGCTGGTGGTCAGCGGTGAGCCGTTCACCTGGCTGACGCCGGAAACGGGTCTGGTAGACAGTGGCCAGCCGCTCCTGAGTTTGAGCCCGGTCGAGCAGTCAACCGATGCGCCGCTATCGGAAGAAGCCGACGCAGTGTTTTCCAAACCGGTGACACTGGCCAACCCGAACGGTTTGCACGCTCGTCCGGCAGCGGTGTTCGCACAAGCGGCGAAAGGTTTTTCGGCAAGCATTTACCTGCATAAAAAACAGGAGAGTGCGAACGCGAAATCCCTGGTGGCGATCATGGCGTTGCAGACGGCGCACGGTGATGTCATGCAGGTCAGTGCGGCCGGCCCGGATGCGGAAGCGGCGATCAAGACACTGACCGAACTGCTGCTGACTGGATGCGGTGAAGGGGTTGCGGGCCCGATGCAGGTTGAGGTGAATGTGGTCGAGGCTTCATCGCTGACGGTGCTGCGCGGGGTTTGTGCATCTCCCGGATCGGCGTTTGGCCAAGTGGTACAGATCGCCGAACAAAACCTGGAAGTGAATGAGCTCGGCGCCACACCGCAGGTGGAACGCGATCACCTGTCTCGCGCCCTGGCCGAGGCGCTGGTGGCCCTGCAACAGTTGCGTGACAACGCCATTGGCGACGCGCAGTCCGACATCTTCAAGGCGCATCAGGAACTGCTCGAAGACCCGGGTTTGCTGGAAGTGGCTCACGTGCTGATCGATGAAGGCAAAAGCGCCGGGTTCGCCTGGCGCGCGGCCACCGAGTCGGCAGCCACCTTGTTCAAAAGCCTGGGTAACGCCTTGCTCGCGGAGCGGGCGGCGGACCTCGCCGATGTGAGCCAGCGGGTGCTCAAACTGATCCTCGGTGTACGGGATCAGGCGATGAAGCTGCCTGAAGGGGCGATCCTGATCGCCGAACAACTGACGCCGTCGCAGACTGCCGGGCTCGATACTCGCAAGGTACTGGGGTTCGCCACGGTCGGTGGCGGCGCCACCAGCCATGTCGCGATCCTCGCCCGGGCGTTCGGTTTGCCGGCGATCTGCGGGCTGCCGGTGCAATTGCTGGCGCTGGTCAACGGAACCCAGGTGTTGCTCGATGCCGACAAGGGCGAATTGCAGCTGGATCCGGATCTGCAGGCCATCGAACAGCTGCAAGCCAGGCGCCAGCTTCAACAGCAACGCCGGCAGCATGAGTTGGCCCACGCAACGCTGGCCGCCTGCACCCGCGACGGTCACCGTTTTGAAGTGACGGCAAACATCGCTTCGCTGGTAGAAACCGAGCAAGCCATGGCGCTGGGAGGCGAGGGTGTCGGTTTGCTCCGTTCGGAGTTTCTTTATCTGGATCGCAACCATGCGCCGAGCCATGACGAGCAGGCGTCCACCTACAGCGCGATCGCCAAGGCACTCGGGCCGACTCGCAATCTGGTGGTGCGCACCCTGGATGTCGGCGGCGACAAACCGCTGGCCTACGTGCCGATGGACAGCGAAACCAACCCCTTCCTCGGCATGCGTGGGATTCGTTTGTGTCTGGAGCGCCCGCAGCTGTTGCGCGATCAGCTCAAGGCCATCCTGAGCAGCGCCGGACTGGCTCGCTTGCACATCATGCTGCCGATGGTTACGCAGCTGTCGGAGTTGCGTCTGGCCCGGCAGCTGCTCGAAGAAGAGGCGCTGGTTTTGGGCCTCACGGAACTGCCCAAGCTGGGCATCATGATCGAAGTCCCGGCGGCGGCACTGATGGCTGATCTGTTTGCGCCCGAGGTGGATTTTTTTTCCATTGGCACCAACGATCTCACGCAATACACCCTGGCCATGGACCGCGATCACCCGCGTCTGGCCAGTCAGGCCGACAGCTTTCATCCGGCGGTACTGCGCTTGATTGCCAGCACCGTAAAGGCCGCGCACGCCCACGGTAAATGGGTCGGTGTGTGCGGCGCCATGGCCTCCGAGACATTGGCCGTGCCGCTGTTACTGGGGCTTGGGGTGGATGAGCTGTCAGTGAGCGTGCCGTTGATTCCGGCGATCAAGGCAGCTGTTCGTGAGCTGGACCTGGTGGACTGCCAGGCCATCGCCCAGCAAGTGCTGGGCCTGGAAAGTGCCGGACAGGTGCGCGAAACCTTACGCGTGTATCAAGTGTCCACAGTCGATACCTCACTGGTTCTGGAGAACTGAGCATGTTCGAAAAAATGCAACGAGCGTTTTGGAAAGCCTTGACCCCGGATCTAATCGTGGACAATTCGCCGGGGTCTACCCGGCCGGCTTCTGGTCTGGCACAGGGCATCGTGACTGCCTTGGGGGGGCTGGAGAACCTCAAATCGCAGCAACTGGTGGCACTGACGCGGGTCCGGGTGGAGTTGCGAGACGTGCAACGAGTGGATCGGCAAGGGCTGAGTGCGGAAGGTGTGACGGGGTTGATGTTGCTGGAGGGAGGTGTGCTGCATTTGATCACCCCCAAGTAGCACCAAGCATCTGGACAGCGCGCGGGCGCTCGGAACCTCTGTTGATGATTGATGCATAAAAAACCGGCCAATGTGGCAGTGATGTGGCCGGTTTTTTTGTACTGCGATGAAGCGGCCTCTACAGACGGGTGGGGATTGTCATGCTCTAAAAAAATGACGGTCTAAGCCCGGATAAAAAAAGTGGCGGCCGTATTTATCGCATCATTAGCCAGGGGTAGTGCATCCATCATATGGTTACCGACATCTGTTATAAATCGCGCTGTCGAGAAGTGTCACTCGCTTCGTATTAGGGCGCAGTGTGCCAGGCCGTTGCGTAACAACCAGTCTTTGTGAAATGTCTTCGACACCCTGTTTGCGAAACCACCTCTCTCCACTGCCGGAGTTGCGGGTTTTATTGCGTGGGGGTCACTTTGGAATAATAGTTTTCAATAATCTTCTCGCGTACCTCCGGAACCCAAATACGTTCGATGAATAAGCCGAGGAAAAGATGTCTACAATGCGCACCCGCGTGAACTCGACACCTGAATTGACCCCCTTTCGACTGCTGGGTATTTGGTTGTTATAAAAAGAAATTTCTTTAAGGTAGGGCAGCTGTCGAGAAATTTATATAGTCCATAAGGACTATATCTAAGCGCTTGCTGGTTGCGAGCGGACGCGCTATTCATACGGCTATGAATACAACTTCGATACTTCTCATTGATGACCACGCATTGTTCCGTTCGGGCATAGCAATGGTGCTGGAAACGGGGCTGGAGAATATGCGCGTGTTCGAAGCTGGAACGCTCCAGGAAGCGCTTCGGCTCGAAGGTTGCGTACCTGCGCTGGTGTTGCTTGACGTGCAGTTGCAAGGGGTGAGCGGGCTCGAGGGTATCGGGTCGCTGAAACGTAAATGGCCGCTGACGCCCATTGTTGTTGTCTCTGCATTTGATCTGCCGCAGTCAGTCAAAGAAGCCGTTGAACACGGGGCCGCGGCGTTCATTTCTAAAACGGAGAAAGCCGAGCGGATGCTGGAGCTCGTACGTGCACTTCTCGAAGATGGCAACGCCTCGACGCCATCGAATCTTGTAAGTAATGAATCGAACCGACCGAGGCTCACGCCGCGGCAGTGCGAAGTGCTTGATCTCCTTTGTCAGGGTTTGTCGAACAAAATGATCGGCAGAAGGCTTGATCTGTCGGAGCACACGGTTCGCGGGCATGTGCAGGCGATGCTAGCGACTCTGCGAGTCTCGAGCCGTTCCGAAGCCACGTATGCAGCTCGCCAGCTTGGGCTCATTCGTTGAACTCGGAGCAGGATGAAATCTCAATGTTCTCCGAGCAGTTGCGGTTGATACTGACGGGCGTGCGCGAGTCGATTGTTGTCGGAATGTTGTTGGCGTGCATGCTTTTGTGGGCGCTGTATCACCCTGGCGACAACCTGCTGTTAGTGATTTGGTTTGTGACTTTTCTGGTGATCCGCCTCAGTGGCGTCATGTACTCGCATCACATGTTGCGGCATTGCTTCATCGGTTGGGATGACACCTATCTAAAAAGCATTCAGAGAACGCTGGTGCTTAACAAGATTCTCGAGGGCCTTTCCTGGGGAGCGCTGGTATGGATCAGTTTCGACAGTGCAACGTTAGCCGAGAGAATCTTGCTGATTTCGCTGATGGCCGCGATTAGCGGCAACGCCGTTTCGCTGCTATCGCCGATCATTGCGGTTTATCTTTCGCTGGTGTTGCCCATGCTGGTATTGGTGGCCACAAAACTCTGGCTTGAAGGCGACAGTGCTTACCTTGTCTTGGCCGTCGCATGCCCTTTGTATGTAGGGGCACAGTTCGGCCAGGCGAGAACTTACCGGCGTTCTCTGCGTGAATCCATTGCTTTGCGCTTTCAGAACCTTGGACTGATTGCCAATCTCAAATCTGAATCGGAAACCGCCGCACAAGCGCGAGATCAAGCGGAAGAGGCAAACCTGGCCAAGTCCAAGTTCCTTGCGTCCGCCAGCCACGACCTGCGTCAACCCATTCACGCGCTGGGGTTGTTTCTGGAAGTGCTTTCGCGCAGCAATCTGACGCCCAGCCAACGGCAGATACTCGACAACGCAAGCGCCGCCGCGTTAGCTTCTGCCGAAATGCTTAACACACTGCTGGATTTTTCACGCATTGAAGCAGGCGTGATAGAGGCCAGGTTTCGCGAGTGTCAGTTACAGCCGTTGTTGAACAAACTGGAAAATGAACTGGCGCCTCAAGCGGATTCAAAAGGATTGATTTATCGCTGCCGGGAAACTCGACTAACGGTCCGCTCCGACGCGGCCTTACTGGAACTTATCCTGCGCAATTTGATCTCCAATGCGATTCGTTACACCGATATCGGCGGAATACTGATTGCCTGCAGACGACGTGGCGGTGAAGTGCTGATCGAAATCTATGACACCGGCATCGGAATTGAGCCTGCGCAGCAACTTAATATATTTCGTGAGTTCTACCAGTTGGGCAACCCGGAAAGGGACCGGCGAAAGGGGCTGGGGTTGGGGCTGGCGATTACGGATGGGCTTATCCGATCGCTGGGTCATCAGCTCTCACTCAACTCGAGGTTGGGCAGGGGCAGTATTTTCCGGGTGATTGCGCCGCTGGTCGATCCGCTTGTCAGCGGCAGCCTTTCTGCTGTGGATGAGCCGTCACATCAACTTGATATTAATGATCAGCAGCTCAGGGGCAAATACATGCTGGTCATCGACGATGACGAAGCGGTCAGGCTAGGCATGTATCTCTTGTTGAAAGGATGGGGGTGTGAATGTTTTACAGTCGAAACGCTCGATCAGGCAAAACAACTGGGAACACAGACCCCAGACGCCATCATTTGTGATTACCGTTTGCGCGAAGGTTTCAGTGGCGGTGATGTCATCCGCTTGCTCAGAGACTATTACGAACATGACGTACCGGCCTTGTTGGTTACGGGTGATACCGCGCCTGAACGACTACGGAAGGCTACTGAAACGGGTATACCTTTACTGTATAAGCCGCTGTCGCCCCTCCTGCTCAGAAAAACGCTGGTCGGTCTGTTGGGATGATTCAACGGCAGGTTATTTGGTGAGCATACTTGTTTCACCCCGTTGAATTTACGTCGTACAGGAAATCCCCTTAAGCATCTTTGACATTTCCTTTTCGTCGTTCATCCAGTTGTTCATTTACATGACATTAACGATCAATTGACAGCTCCCATACCTGATTCCTGGACGATGTCTGGTGTGAGTACTCTAAAAATAAAATCATGGTGAAACAGGAATACCTCGAGCAACTGCTGCTCCGTGTTTTTGCACTGGCGGACCGGTGCGTGACGCAGGGTTCGGTATTCCTCGATCCAAGTGACGGCAATTATAATCGGGGGGGGGAAATGACTGGGGAGCTGCCGCACGATCTCGCGCCAACACTCGAACATGAAGTCCTCGACATCATAGGTGCGTTGCAACATTTCATACGCAAGGCTGCGCCACTCAAGGTTGACATGGTATTGCAGGGGGAAACCGGAACCGGCAAAGACACGCTCGCCAGATGCATCCATAAGCTATCCCGGCGTGAGGGGCCATTGATCGCGTTGAATTGCGCAGCAATTCCCGAACAATTGGCCGAAAGTGAATTGTTCGGAGTGATCGCCGGCGCCTATACCGGCGCTTCAAAATCCCGGGCCGGTTACATCGAAGCGTCCAATCACGGCACCCTGTATCTCGACGAGATCGACAGCATGCCGTTGTTGCTCCAGGCCAAACTCCTAAGGGTGCTGGAGATGCGCGGCATTGAGCGACTGGGTTCGACACGTTTTGTGCCCCTGGATCTGCGAGTGATCGTCGCCACCCAGACACCGCTGGAAAAACTGGTGGAAGAGGGCAAGTTTCGCCGAGATCTCTTCTTTCGGCTGAACGTCATCAAGGTGCTGCTACCGACCTTGCGTTCGGAGTTGCACCACATCCAGCCGCTGTTCCAGCGCTTCGTGCATGAAGCCGCCAAACGCCACCACCAACCCATCCCGGATCCCGACCCCCACCTGCTTAAACAACTGCTCTGCCATCGGTGGTCGGGAAATATTCGAGAGTTGAAATGCGCCGCCGAACGCTTTGTATTGGGCATGCCACCGATCCAGACGGAGAATGACGAGCCTGACTTCGAGGGCGCCGAGAATCTTAAAAGCTATTTACGGCTGTTTGAAAAAGCCCTGATACAGGATTGCCTGACCCGTCACCCCAAATGCATCGACGCGGTGGTCAACGAGCTGGGAATCCCACGCCGAACCCTCTACCACCGAATAAAAACCCTGAGCATCGACTGCTCCGAGCTCTAGCTAAGAGCATCGGTGTGCCCCCATGAAATGTAATCAAGCTATTTGCCGTTAACCATGGAACTGCTTTGGAAAACAGGCCACTCAATCTTCGAGCATCAATCCGGTGTTCAAACCATTATCGATGATCAGGAGAATAACTATGGCCGGTGCCGCATCCCTTGGCGCTTCGATGGCAGCAATGACAAAGATGGACGCCACTGCCGCTGCAACTACCACGATGAACGCAGAAGCCCAGTCCAACAAGATGATGACCGATACCGTTAACGGTATTTCTTCCGCCTATCAAGACTCTGCAACTAAAGCGCAAAACGCTGCTCAGCAAAACGGCAAGGCGATCAACTACTAATAGGTCCCGCCCCCTCGACATTAGTCGAGGGGGCGAAGGCTTGCGCAGTCAATCAGGAGTGAGTCTATGAATGCTAATTCGATAAACATGCCCCAAGGCGCTACTTTTCAAGCCAGCCTGGGCACTGCTTCCAATATGTCGGATTTCAAAAGCAGTTCCGATGGTGCAGCGGGTCAGATTGCGTCTTTGTTAGGCGACGCCTTGTTCAAGAAATCCGGGAGTGGCTCCACGATCGGCGATGCGAAAAATCCATTGCTGGGCATGATTGCTGATTACATGGACAAGAGCCCTAGCGAGTTCGGAAAACCCGACGACGCCAATGGCAAAGTTCGTAACTGGCGTGATGAGCTCGGCGAGGACAACTACCTTGATGCCAATGAAACCAAGGCATTCACCAAGGGGTTGGAAGGACTGATCAAGGACATCCTTGGCGGCGGCACTCAAGACACCAAAGGCCTCGGCACCAATAACAACGGTGGCTGGGACCAGAAGCAGAAGGCTGGCGACGCTGGCGGCTCGGATGACATCCAGGCGCTGCTATCGGCGCTGTTGGGCAGCCTGGGCGAGGAGAAACTCGACAATTTGCTCAAGCCTACCGGCGACGCCGCGCGGGACGGGCGCGGGGAGATGGAATTTTCGAACGACGACAAAGATGTCCTCAAGGAAGTTTCGCGCTTCATGGACATGCACCCCGAGGAGTTTGGCAAGCCGGATGGCAAGTCCAAGGACTGGATGGGTGAGTTGTCCGAAGGCGATCAGTTCATGTCTCGCGGCGAAAGCGAACAGTTCCAGAAAGCGATCAACATGATCAAGGCCGAAGTCAAAGACAGCGCCCAAGGCAATTCACTGGGCGGCTTGTTTCCCGATGCCGAGCAGAACTTTGCCAATGGCGGCGCCGGCAACACGTTGAAGACCGATGCCAGCATTACCGCCGGCAATGTGCTGTCGGTGCTGACTCAACAGAGTGCAACCAGCTACCGCAGCTGACTGTGAAATTTTGTCCTGGCAGGAGAGCGTGAATGGCGATTTCAGGGGTAACAGCTAACCACTCGGGTCTATCTGGTTCCGAAGCGGTGCCGAGCGCAGCTCCTGCCCAGGCGGACATTGCCTGGTTCAATGTGCAGATGCAGCAGGGCGCGAGTCGCCCCGTGCATGAGGAATCGGCAAAATCGTCGATTGCTCAGGCATCGACCAGCTTGCTGAAAGATGGCGAGAAAGCGAATCGGGATTTGCAACGAGCCGCTCGGTCCATTGACCCGCAGCAGGCGCTACAGGCCAACCGATCGCTGTCGTCGTTCTATCTGGAAAGCCTGCTCAGCGCCAAGCTGGTGAGCAAGGCGACGCAGAGCGTGGAAAAACTCACAAGTCTTCAATAAGGCGTGACCATGCATCCCAAGGTATTCAGGCCGATCGAGATGGCCTTGATGATCTTGCTGTTGACGGGCTGCGGCGAGCGTATGGAGTTGCATCGTGGCTTGTCCGAACAGGACGCTAACGAAGTACTGGCTGAGCTGGCAAACAAGCATATCGATGTGCAAAAACGTTTGGACAAAAATGGCGTGGCAGTGCTGGTAGCGACGGGCGACTTGTCTCGAGCCGTTCGCATCCTCGAGGCTGTCGGTCTGCCTCGCCGTTCGCGTTCGAGCCTGGGTGATGTGTTCCGCAAGGAAGGTGTCATTTCCTCGCCGCTCGAAGAACGTGCCCGGTATCTTTACGCGCTGTCCCAGGAACTGGAGCAGACACTGTCGCAGATCGATGGCGTGGTGGTCGCGCGAGTACACGTAGTGCTGCCCGAGCGAATTGCACCGGGTGAACCGGTAATGCCGGCCTCCGCCGCCGTGTTCATCAAGCACCGGGCTGAGCTGGACCCCGATAGCGTATTGCCGCGCATCCGCCGCATGGTGGCCAGCAGTATTCCCGGCATGAATGGCGCCGATGACAAGAAGCTTGCCGTGATCTTCGTGCCTGCACAGGACTATCTGGAAACCGAGGAGCTCATCAACATTGGTCCCTTCAGCCTGACGCCTGAGCGTCTGCAATTCTGGCAGTGGATCGGGGGCCTGTGTGCTGTTGCGTTGTTGATGCTGCTCGGCGGGCTGGTCGCCATCAACCCGGCCTGGCGCAAACGCCTGACGGGTGCCACCGGCGAGACGAATCGTCCGCCGCCCGATCCCTCATGAGTTTGATCAACATCAGCGATGAGCAGGCGCTGGCGTGGGTGCAGTGGTGGGTGAGCGGAGCACGCGTCGCCGATTCGAGTTGGTGTTTGGGTGACGTGCTGGTGCGGCCTGAGCTTTGGGCATGGCTGCAACGCCACCCGAGTGCAGGACTCGATCGATACGTGGGCATCACGGCGACTTTACCGCCGACACCTCAAGCCAACTTGTTGCCGTTGCTGCGTTTGAACACAGCGCAGTGGTCGCGTGTCTTGAATCTGGTGGTGCAGGTGTGTGCGGGCAATGATCCGCTGCGAGAGACAGACCTCGACGCCGCTGACCTGATTTGGTGCCGCCGGCTGGGCAGGGCATTACAGCCGGGGCGCTGGTTGCCGGCGCAATGGCGTGACAGCGCTGCGCACGTGCAAGGTTTGCGCCTGTTGCGCGCCTGGGTGGGCGAGCCAGTCTGGCAGCGCCTGCGCCTGCATTTTGACCGTCGCCGGATCGAAGGTGCCGAGTGCGTTGCTTTCGACAATTTGCCCGCGTCGCGGCTGGAAGCCTTGTGGCAAGCGGTTGCGTGGTACGCCATTACTCTATTTGCAGAAGGACCGCCCCATGCTGACCCATCGCAGCCTGACCCTCAGTCGACTTCAGGTTCTGCCTGACGGCCTGGTGTTACGTCGCGAGATTCTCAGCGACAGTGTGCTCGCCGAGCAGTTGCTGGTGACCGCGCAGGCGCAGGCCGATGCGCTGCTGGAGAGTGCGCGCGTTGAAGCCGATCGTTTGCGTGAAGATGCGCAGAGTGAGGCCGTCGCGGAGGTCTGGCGCCAGGCCGATGCGCTTTTGGAGAACTGGCAGCTTCAACGCCGGCGGATGTGGGAAAACATCACCGCCACGGCGGAAGCGCTCGTGGGTACTGCGTTGCACCAGTTGCTGGCAGAGCAAACGGACGGAGCGCGCATCAGTGCCCTGGTGCAGCAACTCCTCGCCGCGCAGCCGGAAGATGACGCCGCCGTGCTTTATTGCCATCCAGATTGGTTCGAACCGGCCACCGAGAGGTTGCAGCAGGCCAGTGCGGCGTGGACCTTGCGTGCTGACCCGTTGTTGCCCCCGCAGATGCTTTGTCTGCGCACCGAACAAGGCGAGTTCAGCCTGAGCTGGAACGCGCTCACACAAGCCTTCTGGCCGGAAGGAACGGTCGATCACACGATTGATTGATGCCATGGAACCAACTCTCGCGAAGCGCCACTCAGTGAGTAGTTCTCGGACCTGGAGTAATTACGATGATTTCTGCCGACGCTCTGCGCCGCCGCCTCGACAACAACTTTGAGCAGGCACAAAAGGACTTGGGCACTGCCGCGACCAATATGGATGCGTTTTCCCCGGATGACTGGCACGCCTTCAACTCCGCCATTCGCCAATCCTCAACGGCCAGTTGGGCTGCCAACCAGGAGATCGTGGTCAAGCACAACCTGGCAAAGGCAATCATCAATGAAATCCGCTGAGCTGAAGTTGAGCTTATTGCACTGGCTTGACAGTGGCGACAGCGAGTTGAAGTTGTTGATCGATCAGGCATCGTTTCGGTTGCAGCGGCGTCCAGGCGGCGTGGTGTGCATTGCAGTGCTGAGTGTTGCATGGCGAGGAGACGATGCCGGACTGGAGGCGGCGTTGCACCTGTCCGGCCCCAGCCTCGGGCGTTTCAGCGCAGCCCTGGCGCTTGACCCGGTGGAGCGGAGGCTGTGCCTGATGCGTTACCTGACATTTGTCGATGTGGCAGTGATTCTCGCTGCCCTCGAAGAATTGGCCAATCAATGGGATGTCTGGGGAGTGATGCTTGAACGCAGCACTGCACCGTCTCGTCCGGTTCATCGCCCAACCTTGGGAAGCCCTTATGTTTAAGCAACTCTGCGGGTTTTCGCTGTTGGCGGTTTTGTCCTGGCCGGTAGAGGCCGTGGTGCCCGAAGACTGGCGCCAGTCGGCGTACGGCTATGAAGCCTCGCAAACCCCGCTGGAAACCGTCCTCAAAGACTTCGCCGATGCCTATGGCGTCGGTCTGAGCATGCGAGGCGTCAGCGGCGTGGTGGACGCCAAGCTTCGCGCGCCCAACGCCGAGGCGTTTCTTGACCGCCTGGCGCTGGAGCATCAGTTCCAGTGGTTCCTCTACAACGGCAAGCTGTACGTGAGTCCGCAATCGGCGCAAGTGTCCCAGCGTCTGGAAGTGTCAGCCGACGCCGCCCCGGATCTGAAGCAGGCATTGACCGATATAGGCCTGCTGGACAAACGTTTCGGCTGGGGCGAGCTACCTGATGAAGGCGTGGTACTGGTCAGCGGGCCGGCGCGTTATGTGGAGTTTATCCGCAGCTTCAGCAAGGAAAAGGTCAAGCCCGATGAAAAGCAGCAGGTGATGATGTTTCCACTGCGCTATGCCGCCGTGTCCAACCGGCATATCACCTACCGCGAACAGCAAATCACTGTCCCCGGCGTGGCCGGCATTCTTGAAGGCCTGTTGGACAGCCAGCGGTCGCCCATACCGTCGGCTCAAAATCCCAGAGCCAATGTCGAGGCGTTGCAAGGGATGGCCGATATGGCCCGGGGCAAAATCATGAATCTGGCTGCCGGGGCCGCCAACGGTCAGTCCGGCAGCAAACCCGTCACCGGAGGCGGTGGCAAGCGCCGTGTGGCGGCGGATGTGCGCAATAACGCCGTGTTGATTTACGACGATCCGGAAAAACGCGCGCAGTACCAGCAGTTGATTGAGCAATTGGACCTGCCCAGTAACCTAGTGGAAATCGACGCCATCATTCTCGATATCGACCGCAGTCAGTTACAGAGCCTCGGTTCTCGCTGGTCGGCTCGAGCCGGTGGCGTGGACTTTGGCAGCTCGTTGCTTGGCAGCGGCTCGTCGACGTTGTTCATTCGCGACTTTGATCGCTTTTATGCCGATATCCAGGCGCTGGAGGGGCAGGGCGTCGCCTCGGTAATCGCCCGTCCTTCGGTGTTGACCCTGGAAAACCAGCCCGCGGTGATCGACTTCAGTCGCACCCAATACATCACTGCCACTGGTGAGCGTGTCGCCGACATCATGCCCATCACGGCGGGCACCAGCCTGCAGGTGATTCCCCGCACGATTCCTGGGGAACAGCACAACCGTTTTCAGTTGATTGTCGACATCGAAGACGGACAGCTGGAACAACAAGCCGACCAGCAAACCCCGACGGTAAAGCGCGGCACGGTCAGCACGCAGGCGGTGGTCAGTGAGAACCGCTCGCTGGTCATCGGCGGCTTCCATGTCGATGAGCGCGGCGACCATAAGGACCAAGTGCCATTCCTGGGAAAACTGCCGCTGATCGGGTCGTTGTTTTCATCGACGCGACGCGAAGTGTCCCGGCGCGAGCGCTTGTTTATTCTGACCCCTCGGCTGATCGGTGATCAGGTCGACCCGTCACGCTACGTCGCCAGCGAAAATCGTGCTCAGCTGGACAGCGCACTGGCATCGGGCAGACAACCGGGGCAAGCAGCGGATTTACGCGCGCAAATCGGTACGACGTTTGCTGACTTGGTCCGGGGGCGGATTTCCAGCAACATCAAACCGGCATCTTCCGGCGTCGCGCTGCGCGATGTGTGCAGAGTGAGCGCTTCGTTTGCACTGGATCGAGAGCGAGTGCAGTGGTTCAGCGCGGAGCGATTTACGGTGGCGGTGGGTGTGATCAAAAACATCAGCGACAAACCGCAATACCTTTCGCCAACGATGTGCGCGGGGCCGCAAACACTGGCGGTTACTGCTGCCCCCCAATTTCAGATCCAGCCGGGTGAATCGACAGAGATTTTCGTCGCCACGCGGCCCGTGGCAGTGCCTTCGACCCCCGGTGCCCCGGCACGGATGTCGATGTTGCCCGAACGCTGAGGGTGGGTACAGCAAGACACAGTAACGCGACGCCCCGGTGACGGGGCGCGTGGTCCATAAACGTTGCTCCGCGACAGAGTAGGGTGTTCAAAAAACAAACAAGGAAGGTGAAGCTATGAAGTTTTCCCATGCCGCAGTCCTGGTGATCAGTCTGCTTTGTTTGAATGGTTGTGCTGTTGCGCCGGACAGTTCCTGTACGGCGCAAAACTGTCCGCCCTACGAGGCCGACATCCCAGGGTTGAGCGTGTGGTGGTCTCCGGTACTGCGTGACGGAGGTGGCGAATACAGTACGGTATCTCTCAATGACTGAATCTACCCTGCAAATGAGTGATCAGCAGCGCTTCCTTAACCAGGTGAGTGAAAAACGCGCGAGCAAATGGCAATGGGCGCCGGGTATCGAGTTTGTCTGCCGCGAGGAAAGTCTTGGCTGGGCATTGATGCTCAATATCGAGCGTCAGGCGCAGCGTCCTGACCTGTTTTCGGAAACGCTTAAACGACGTTTTGAAAACGCCGAATCGTACGAGGGCTACTACATCTGTCTCGATAGCCGGCGAACGTTTGTGGTCTGGCACGAGCTGGACCACACCTGCCAAAGCGCTCAGCTCCAATCGTTGGTTTCTCAACTGTTGTCGCTGGCCGGGTTGAAGTCCTGACGCCAGAAAAATTGTTCAGGGCGGAACTCTCCTCCCTGTTCTCTCCACTCAGGCTGCAAGCCGGCATCAGCTTGGCGACTTCAACCTGAGGAGCATTACATGGCGAACTCCCGACCGGACATCCAGCGCTTCATTGCCCATTTGGGCGCGCAACTGGGTGTTCCTTTAAACCTTCAAGATGGCGTGTGCGCGTTGAATGACAGTGCGCAGCAGCAGGCGGTTGTCATCGAGGTCCCGGACCACAGCGACGGTGTCATCTTGCATTGTCGACTGGGAGGTTTGCGCCCTGGGCCGAATAACATGCAACGCCTCCTGAGCATGAACTTTGATGTGGCCAACCTGCGTGGCTGCTGGCTGGCTCTGGACCAACAGGATGTGCGCCTGTGCACCCAACATGCGCTGGCGCAACTTGACGAGCAGAGGTTTTGCGACCTCGTCCAGGGTTTCATCGTACAGGCGCAAGCCACACGCACCGAACTCGCCCGAGTAATCAGCTGACGCTCGAAGGAACCACCTGGCCCCGTGGACCACTCAGTGACGGTGAACCTTTGGAATTTCCGGAGCGTGCTGCCGGATCATTAGCCAACAGGTATAGCGACGAGGGTGGTCGCTTTCGGACAACTTCAGAAGTGAGGTGCGAAGCAAATGGCAGACATGAGTGTACTTTCCGGTTCATCACAGAGTCTTGTAGGCCTCGCGGGCGGTGGCGCGGCGCCTGAGCAAGGTGCCAAAGGCGCCACGAGCGGCCAGTCGGGACTTCAGGAACTCGCCGGCATGCTGGCCGACATGTTGTTGGGGTCGTCCTCGGACAAGGCCGGCGGTGGTGGCGGTTCTGGCGGTGCTACCGGTGCCGACAAGAATTCCGGTGAAGACTTGCTGAAAAGCCTCAAGGGGGAAGACGACGCGTCCGGCGAGGACGAGAAATCCGCCGATGGTACGGGTGGCGGATCGGCCAAGGACGTTCTGACCCAGGTGCTGATGGCGCTGTTCGAGAAGATTCTCGGTGGCGACGGTTCCAAGGGTGCCGATGGCAATAAATCCGCCGAAAACGGCGGCGTTTCAGGGCTTGGCGGGGCGAAGGGCGCCTCAGGCACCGGGGGTGCTGACGGTGGCTCTGGCGTCGAAGAGCAGGCCAATTCCCTGTTGAAAAGCCTGGGCGAAGGTTCGCTGGATAAGTCCATCAGCCCTACCGACGATGGCGGCGGCCAGGTGTCTCAGGACGACAAGCTCAAGGAGTTGCTGGAGATGATCGGCCAGTTCATGGACAGCCACCCGGAAACGTTTGGCACACCTGCGGCCGGGGCCGGGGCTGGGGGCGGCGCTGAGGCTGGCGGTGAGGGCGGAGGACGGCTGAAATGAGTTCGGAACATGCTGACAATGGCTTTTCTGCGGACAGTTGGCGGAGTCTGGTCCAGGGCGATGGTTACCTCGATCCCGCCCAGTGCCAGGCGTTCAGACAAGCGATTGGCATGGTCAGCGACTCTTTGCACAGCACTTTGGGGAAACCACCGGAGCGCCTTCATGGACGCTTCGATCTGTCGGCCCACGTCGACAGCCTGGAGACCGATTTCCAGAGAAATGCCGGTACAGACCAGGTCAATGCAGCGGCGGCCGTGACCGCGTTCTGGATCGTGCGGATTCTCGCCGACCGCTTGCTCGAAGCCGCGGGCGACAAGACCCGCTAACCGTCTGCGATCACTGGAATCTTGAGGGCTCGTCGAATGATGAGCCCTTTTTTTGTCGCTACTGCACACCGGTGTCGAGGGCCAGGCGTGCCTGTTCAAACTCCAGGTAAAGAATCGTTCGAGGCGCATCGCTGGCATTGACCACAAAGTGATCCTGGGAACCGTCGAAGATCACGGCCGCGCCGCAATGGTGCTGATGAAATTCCCCCGCGACGTTGAGGTAGGCGTAGTTGCGGTCGGACGCGGCGCTCAGGGTCAAGTGCATTTGCAACAACCCCTCATCCAGCACCTCGGGGTGACGGTGGGTGCTCAGCCATGAATGCGCTTCCAGACGCGCCAGAGCCGCCACTTTCACCCCGCTCACGGCACTCAGCAGCGCCAGCGTCCTGGGCAGCGCGGCCAGGGCCGGGGCGATCGGCTGATCCCTGAACACCAGAGGGAATTGCACCCAGTCACGATTGCCGCCGGCATCCCCCCAACCCTTGAGCCAGCCATAGCGGCCGCCCTGATTCAGGTGCGCGATGACTTCGCCGTGAACTTGCTGGTGATCCTTGTCGGTACGGTCGATATCCAGCAGCGGGGCCTGCAAATCCAGCAGTTCTTGTTGCATCAGTTGCCAGTGAGCCGCCAGGTTGGCTAGGGCGGGGAAGGTGTCGAGGGCGTAAAACGCAGGGCGCATGAAAGTCTCCTTGAAAAACGCAAACCCCGCCCTTGTGGGGCGGGGCGGATGTGTTTCAACCCGGGATCAGCTCTTGAATTGCATGCCCTCGTTTTTCAATCCCGACGTGGTCGCCTTCTGGTTCGTTGTCGGTTTGCCAATTTCACCCGAGACGGTGCTTCCCTTTGGAATGTCTTGATTCCTGCCATAGCTGAAGTCGATTTTGCCGAGTGTCCTGCTTTCGCTCAATGAGGCGGCGCTGGAGTAGCTGAGCAATGGCAACGGCGAAGTGAAGCTCTCTTGCTTACCGACGTTGCGTGACACGGTAATGGATTTGATCCGCATGTTGTCGCGATTCGACACCAGCGAATCAATACCTTTTTGCGTCAGCGTGCCGTCGTGAATACCGGCATTTATACGGTCTTTGACATCATACTTGAGCTCCAGCTGGACCTTGGCTTCGGTCCCGGGGGTAGCCTGCATCCGTTCGATGGCAGCCTTGAGGTTGGGCGCTCTTAGCAGCAGGTCGGCTACATGTTCGGCATTGCTTTGCGAATGATACGGGCTGGCCAGGCTCATCAGTTTGGAGGCAACGCCTTGGTGGTCCAGACGAGACAAGTTGGTGTAGTTAGTAGCAAAGCCGGCGTCCGCGACCAAGCTGCGATTCTGCCCGGCAGTGGCTTGTTGAACGGAACTGTTTCTCAGCTCGCGCAATGCCGCGTACCGATCTTCGCTATCTGGCGCCTTGTTCGAGAAGTGACGCTCAAGGCCTTGCAGATGGGTGTTCAGCGCGTCCTTGGGGCTAGCACCGGCGTACTCCGGCTGGTTGCGGTCGGCCAAGCGGGCCAGTTCTCGTTGCGAGGTAGGGTCCTTGAACGCGGCACCCAGACTTTTACTCAGCTTGCTGAGGTTGTCGGCAGTCAGCGGTTCAGCTTGCTTGTAGGTGACATTGCCGACTTTGGTGGTCTTGTTGTCGACCTTGGCCGTCACGCCGCCGCCTAACGAAATACCAATCCCTTGCTGGGTGTGCTCTGACTTGTGACCACCCGCCAGCGTGGCTTTTAAAGATGCCGACGCCGAGGCTCTGGTGAACGCGCGAGGCCGGTTATGACTGTTTTCCAGCGTATCGCCTTTGTACGTGTGCTTTTCGGTTGCCTGGCTGTTGAAGTTCAACAGATTGACGGAAGCACCGGCGGCCAATCCGGCACGGGTGCTCGACGATGGATTGGCGCCTTTGCCCGTCAGGTCCATACCGCCGCGAACCTCCGCATTGGCGCCGGCATTGAGATCGACATTGACCAGGCGGCCTTGTTGGGTCGAGGAGTCCTGGACTTTTTTCATCAACTCCAATGGATTCGTTTTACCGTTGAAAAGGTCGTGGCAAAACTGGTCGATTTCTTCATTGGGCACCGTGAATGTCATCGCTTCCCGATGCGTGGCGCTGGCGGAGGCGGTGACGTCGGCGCCAAAACGCACCTGTGGCGTCAGGGTTCGCTGGCCAATGCCCAACCCATAATTTTCATGACCGACCATACCCGGCAAGAAGTCTTTGCTAGCCCCGACACCGCCAGTCGCAGATCCGATGCCATCGCGTTGCAACGTGACCGTCACGCCGTCCTCGCCACGTGAGGCCGAGAGTGAGTAATTGCGTGAGGCGCCAACGGAGGCACTGGGAAATGGACCGACCGCCTTACTGAGGATGCCAACGAACGGTGCGCTGAGGTTTCCACCATAGCCGCGTTGCATGGTGAGTGATTCGCCGGGCTCCAGGCGGTTGAGCTCGTTTTTGAAATTATCTTCCGTTTCGACCTTTGTCTTGCTACCGGTCGCCGCGCGAAAACTGGTGTAGGTGGCGCTGTTTTCGTTACTGAAACCCTTGGTGAAGGATTTGATCGCGTCATAGTGGGCTTCAAGCCCGACATGATTGGTTTCACCCGCGTCAGTGACCACTTTGATCGGGTTGTTGTCGTATTCCTTGGCCAGAAGCCGCTGATCTTTGAGCAGGTTATTTATGCCTTCCTGATCTCCCGGCTGGAGGCCCTTGGTTCTGTCCACCAGCGGGCGAAGTTTGTCCAGCGTAACGACGTCCAACGCCAATCGCGATTTGATCAGGGCCTGATCGTCGCCGCGGTCTCGGCGTTGTCCAAAAGGCACCTGTTCCTTCTGATGGGAGATCCTCATCCCGTTGTCGTGCATTTTCACGATTAAATGAGCGGTGGGGTTTGCAGCCGACGGTGCCACATGGTTAACGGCGTGCAGCGTATCCTGGAGCATGTCACTCCCGGTGCTTTTGGGATTGATTTTATCTGCGACATGATGGAGCTTCGATTGCATGTCCCTTCGGTGCGAAGGCGCCGACACTTCACCCTGTTTGTTCAGCACCCCCTCGTTCTGATGCAGCAGCCTCGACTTGCCATGTTGCTCGCCCAAATACTGAGTGGCGCGAAGGCTGCTGTCCTCCAGCTCGCCACGAAAGGTTTCCAGTTGGCTTTTCAGCTCTGCACCTTCAGGGTGCAGCCTGTCGAGTCGGCCAATAACCGACTGCATGTCCTCTCCCCAAGCCGCGGGAAGTTTTTTGGCTATGTCATCCAGTTTTTTAAGCACCTCTCCCTCTTGCTTGTACACCGGGTCCAGTCCATCGCGCCCCTGATGCCGATGCTGAATATTGTCAGCGGCATGCTGTACGGGCCTTGGGGTTTTTCCATGCGGATCGAAAATGTGAGCCTTGACAAATTCCCGGTTGGTCGACATGACATTGCCACCCGAGGCGCCGCGCCCCATCCACTCGGTGGTGACTCGCCCCGTCAGGCTGGTGCCGGGAATGCGTTTGGCATGCTCCGCATTGCCCAGGCGGTCGAACAGATCGGGCGCTTTTTTCTGGTCTGTCGGATCACTGGCAGGCAACTGTTTCCAGTGTCCGTCTTTAACGTTTATCAGGGGGTCTTCCGGTGGTCCGCCCTGGAGTTTCGCCGTCAGCGTGTTGTCATTGCCGGTACGGATACTTTCCAGTTGACGATTGTCGGGGGTCTGGGCTTTTGTCCAGGGCGCGTCGGGGCGGGCCTCGTCCTGATTGGCCCGCCAGTTGGTGGGGTGCATCATGTGCAAATCACCCGCGGCGGACTTTGCATACAACGTCCCGTCTGCACCTATGGCCAGATAGCCCACCTCGAAGTTGAGCTTGTTCACTTCGGTGGGTGCACCTTTTTTGTGGTGTGCGTTGAGCGTGCCCTTATCGTCGAGCGTCACGAATTCCTTGTCGTTGAGCACGGCGCAGGCCTTCACCACGCGGTTATCCAGCCCTGGAAGTTTTTCCCCTATCGAGACCTCGTTGGAGGAGGGCGCCTGCTTCAACGCGTGATTGCCATCCACCGCAAACTGAGCGTGCACGCGTTTGACGTCGAGCTTTTTCACCGTGCCTTCGTGCACCACGTAAGCCTTGCCGTTCAGCCCGCGCAGCAGCTGTGAGACATCCTTGATGCCGGTGTCTTTCCAGTCCTGGCTGTTGGCGTCCCAGCGCTTGACCTGGCCATCGGTGATGCCGATCTTGCCCAGGTGACCGAGGTCGACGGTATTAAACTGGCTAACGCTCGTATCGGCTGGCAGACCGCGGTTATTGACCACCACTGACACATCACTCAGGTTCCAGCCACCCCCCAGGCGCTGCGCCGGTTCATCGAGGGCATGACTATGAGTCTGACCGCTGCCATCACGGATCAACGCATGCACATTGCCGTTGTTGCCACTGAGAAAACCCGTCACCTGTTTGTCGCCACCCAGGGGCGCGCCGTCGGGTTGAAAGTGTTGCTCCGGCATCAACGGCAAGTTCGGAGAAGGGCTGTTCAAGTCTGCATAGGTCGCGCTGTACAGCCGACCTTCGGTGTCACTGACAAACAGCCGCTCATGACTGAAACCGATGCTTTTCGGTTCGGCGTGGCCACCGTTGAGTTCCAGGGTCTTGTTGACGGCGCTCGCAGGTTGCGGCTGGTTGAAGTCAAACAGTTGCAGGGTCTGGGAGTGGTCACCGCTCAAGGTCACGGCATGATTGGACGGGTTGACCGCGAAGGCTTTGAGTTGTGGGACGTTCACAGTCGGGGTGTCGTGGCTGGAGAGGTCGATCAGGTTGTCGCCGGATTGACCGAAGAGTTTGCCGTTGCCCTGTGCGGCGATCTGGGTGAACTTCAGATCATCGGACGCCATATGTTGCCAGGCATCACCCGGTCGTTCTGACGCGTAAAGCTCGTTTTGATGCAGGCGCAACGCAACGCCATCGCGTTCCTGATGGATGCCGGTTAGATGGCCTTCGTGGGCGCGTCCTATGGTTTCCAGCGCCGGTCGAGGCTGCCCGTTCGGCGCGAGGAGTTGCTGTCCATTGTGCGTAACGTTGACCGACGTGGCATCGGCCTGCTGCATCATCCCCACCTGCTGGCCACTCTGGTGCGCCGCGCCTTCAGCCTGGCTGCTCCTCAGCGAGATTAACGCGGCCGGCGTCTGCTTCACATGCAAGACATGCCCTTGTTGTTCGAGCAGCACATGATCCTGGCGGTTATTGGCACTGAATGTATGTTGATAAGTCTGCTCCGGCCGGCCCAAGGCGTCCTTCAGGACAGTGCCGACGACTTCCGGTTTGAATCCTTGAAAGTCTGCGGCTCCGCCGGCGCCCAACTGCACCCTGGCGGGCGTATCGTTAACGGCAACCTGACGCTGGATCTGGTCGGCCTGACCGTTCAATTGCGCACCTGGCGCACCTGGCTGGCGTGGCGCTGCCGACGCGGCATTTTGCGGGTTGACCGAGTTGCGGTTGCCATCGCCGAGTCCGGTCGGCGCTTGCATTCGTTGGCTCGGTTGGGCGTTGACCTGAACCAGATTGCGATCGCTGGATCTGCCGAATTTATTCTTGAAGAAGTTGATCAACGAATGAGAGCTGCGCTGCGTCGGCTGCGCGTCTGTTTGCTGTAGCCCCATCGGGTTGCTACTGCTGCCTTGCATGCCGTCGGTGGACAAGGCGGTCGGGGCGGATGTTTGAGTCGAATTTATTGTTTGCATGCGTTAGCTCCGAGTCATCGACCATCAGGGCGAGCTCGTTGCACCCGCCTGAAACGTTAAGGAAAGAACCCTGCACGTTGAGTGGCAAGGCGCGTGGATTGGTTCCCAGCCCGGCTCAGTAAGGTGCCCCCGGTATTTCTATCAGCTCCTTGTTCGCGTGCTCATCGAGTTCGCGCAACAAGCGATAAACCTGTGCAACGGCTTGCAGCGTCTCACGCGGTATGAAACGACCGACGTCGGTGCGGTAGAGCGTGCGCGCCAGCCAGACGAAGCGGATCACCGGGACGCCGGCCTGCCGGGCGCGGTCGATCAGCTCACGGGCTTCGGCGTCCAGCCCCTTGCAGAGGATGCGCGGCAACGGCGTGATCTGCGGGCGGTAATACAGCGCCACCGCGAAGTGAGTCGGGTTGACCAGCAGCAGATCCGCTTCTTCGACGGGGGCCGACGCCGGTGTGCCGCTTGACGGTTGCTGGGTCAGTTCGAGCGCTAACGAGCGGCGATGCGACTTCATGTGCGGGTCGCCTTCCATCTGCTTGTATTCCTTGCGCACGTCTTCGTGGCTCATTCGCTGGCCCTTGAGGAAGAAGTATTTCTGCAGGGCGAAGTCGATCACGGCCAACACCAGCAGCACCCCCAGGCAGACGCGCGAGAGGTGGGTGAATAAGGCAATCATTGCGTGCCAGTAACGGTCCAGGTCGGTGTTGGCCAGTCCGATCAGATCCCCTAACGCAGGGGGTAACACCAGGTACAACACCACGCTGATCAGCACCGCTTTGCACACGCTGTTGAGCAGGTTGAACAGCTGGCGCGATGAAAACATCTGCTTGAATTGGTTCAGCGGGTTGAGCCGTTCGAAGTCCAGTTTCAGCGTTTCGGGCGCGAACAACAGGCCGAACTGAATCCAGCCGCCAATCAGTCGCATTACCACGGCAATGCCCAGCACCGGCAACATGAACAACAGCAAGTCCCATCCTGATTTGGTCAGCACCTCGCCGAGCCCTGCGCCAAAAGGCCGGTTCAGTTGGGTCAGGGGCAGGGCGACCAGCGCCTTGAGCCGGTCGATACCACCGTCGGCGAGGCCGAGAATCAGCTCCAGAAGCGCCGCAAAAATGAACAGCTTGGGCACGTCCTGGCTTTGCCCGACCTGGCCCTTCTTGCGTGCGTCCTCAAGTTTTTTGTGTGTGGGCTCTTCGGTTTTTTCGCTCACGGGCCAACCTCTGTGTGGGGATGTCGAGGGCAGTGATCAGGCTGATCCGTCAGGGCGCCGGTGTCAGCATCAGGGGCAGCAGATGCTTCAAATCGCTCAGTTGCGCCAGCTGGCCGCTGCCCAGCCAGCACAGCATCGGCAAATACAGCACTAGAAACAGCAGCCCCAGCAGACTCTTGGCTGGCATTGCCAACGTCGATACCTGCAATTGCGGGCTGTACAAACTCAGGATCGCCATCCCGAACTCGATCAGCAGCAACAGCCCCACC
The DNA here is from genome assembly GCF_059695905.1 of Pseudomonas sp. LBUM1663. Taxonomy (NCBI): domain Bacteria; kingdom Pseudomonadati; phylum Pseudomonadota; class Gammaproteobacteria; order Pseudomonadales; family Pseudomonadaceae; genus Pseudomonas; species Pseudomonas sp. LBUM1663. The sequence goes on from NZ_CP166792.1 coordinate 2,092,394, forward strand.
AGCGGCGCGGCGTACAACACCATGAAACGAAACATGCTGGCCACTAGCGCGAGGTAAACATTCAGGCCGTCAGCGGTGGGCATTGGCAGCCATTGGCTGGCTGGCCAGATCGCGTAGCTGTCCCAGATGATCTGGGTCAGGCTGGAATAACCGCCACCGAGAATCAGCAACAGAATCAGCAATTGCTTGAACATGTGCCCCAACTCGGAGGTGTTGTCGCCCAGTGCCGGGTTGATCTGCCCGCCAATCAGTGCGCCGCGCTGGTTATCAAACAGACAGCCCACTGACTCGAACATCCAGAAAGGCATGGCCAGCAGCAAACCAAGCAGCAGGCCGATGATGCTTTCCTTGAGCACCAGCCCGCCCAGCGCCAGCCAGTCGAGCGATTGGCCCGCCAGGCTGGCGCGGATGCCCGGCATCGGAATTAACGCCAGGGCCAGCACGATGGCGTTGCGCAGCATGCCTTTGATTTCGCGAAAGGCGAACGCCGGCACCAATAACAGGCACGGGTACAAACGCGCCATGCCCAGGGTCAGGGCGATGATCGATTGGGAGATTTCGGGGAAGGCCGCGGCGTACATTTCAGGCCCTCGTCTGCGCGATCATGCCGAATGCCAGCTGAGTCAGCTGGATCAGTTCGACACCGATCCATCGCCCGGTCAGCGCCAGTGCGATGCCCACCGCCACCAGTTTTATCGCGAAGGGCAGCGTCTGGTCCTGCAACTGCATGACCGCTTGCAACAGCGAGGTCAGCACACCCACGACCACCGCCACGATCAACGCCGGCGCCGACAGCACCACCACCAGTAACATGCCTTGCTTGAACAGGGTCAACGTATCCATGGAGCCCTCACAGGTAGCTGTAGAACAGCCCGTCGAGCAGCCGTGTCCAGCCGTCCACCAGCACAAAGAGCAAGATTTTCAAGGGTAGGGAAATGGTCATTGGCGCGACCATCTGCATGCCCAGTGCCAGCAGAATGTTGGACACGATCAGGTCGATGACGATGAAAGGCACGTAAATCAGGAAGCCGATCTGGAACCCGGCTTGCAGCTCCGAGAGCACGAAGGCGGGCACGATCAACAGCAAATCGTCACGGCTGGCCTTGGCCGACATCTCCGGGGGCCACATGCGTTGGGTGTTTTCGAGCAGGTGGGTCTGGATGTCCGGATTGACGTTGCGCGCCATGAACAGCCGCAACGGCTCCAGCACTTGCGTCGCCCCGGCCTGCATCGCCTCGAAGTTTTCCATGCGCTCGGGTAGTTGCTTGAAACGATGACCCATATCGCTGAACACCGGGGCCATGATGAACAGCGTTGCCGCCAGAGCAATCCCGTACAAGGCCATGTTAGGCGGCGCCTGTTGTACGCCGATGGCATTGCGCGTGATCAGCAACACCATGGAGATTTTCAGAAATGCGGTGCAAATCATCATCAACAGCGGCACCAGCGACAGGGCGCCGAGAAATAGCGCCAGCGTCAACGGGTCAACGTTTTGCAGGTTCACCGTAACGCTTCCAGCGCAGTGATTTGCAGGCCGAGACGTCCGTCAATGTTCACCAGCTCGCCGTTGGCCAGGACGCGTTCTCCCTGACACAGTTGCGCATGCCCCGGCGTGCATCCGACAAAGCTCAGCACCGAGCCCACGCCCAGCTGGCGCAATTGCCCGAGGCTCAATGTTAGGTGGCCGGCACGCAACGTCAGGTTCAGCGGCAAGTCGTCGAAACGATGGGGTGAGTCATCGTCAGGGGATGCCTGATCCTGATCCTGATCCTGATTGAAGGATTCAGGCTGCGACGTCAGCAGCGTCGATAGCTCACTGTCGTCGACGGAGAAAGTATCTGGCGAGGCATTCATGGGCAGGTCTTCCTGTTCGATAAGAGTGAAGCGCGTCGTGGCGCCCGGTATCAGGCGCAGGTGCAGGCGACAGGCGCCGACCTGCAAGCTGCCCAAGCCTTCGGGGGAAAACAGCGGTTGATCGGCCAGCACCACGTCGCCATGCCGCAACGACGCCAGTTGTGCGGTACTGAGCGGGCAGCGCCCGAGCACAAGGGGCAGGCGCAACGGCCAGTCAGCGAGGGGCGCCTGCAGCAAGGGCTGCCATTGCCCCTGATCCAGCAACTTCAGCAACACCTCTGACGCTATCCGCGCCTGGCTGAGGTGCCGGTGACCCTGGGCGGTTTTCAGCTCTATCAGGCAATCAAGGCCCCGGCCGGGCTTTGCTGCCACAGGACGCAAGGGGTTGAGCACCTGTTGTAATTCCGGTGCCAGGTATTGGTTGTACAGCGGCCAGTACCAGTCAGTGTCCGGCAGCTCAGTCAGTGGCTGCGCGATGATCGCCGGGCAACTGGAGAGTTGGCTGAGCAGAGCCTGCGCGTCGTCCAGCCACAACCGTCCGCAAGCGCAGTCCACGCCGTGCGCCGGCGGCGTGCTGAACGGCGCGGGGGCGAGGCGCAGGCTCAGCGTTGCGGGGTGTGGTTGAGTCAGCGCCAGGCTCAGCCCTGCACCCAAACGTTCACGGGCGTGCGCCTCTGCGTTGGACATCGACCGAAGTTGCAGGGCTTGGGCGCCCATCTCAATGCACCTCGCGATGCAGCGTGAGATTGACCAGGCGCCCCAGTTGCTTGCTCAGCCATGTCGCGCTGGCCTGCTGGTGTGCCAGGCAATGTTCCCAGGCGTTGTCCTCGGCAAAGCGCAGCGCGATGTCCAGGCCATCGCCACGCGGTACGACGCGCATCGCAATCCGCCCCATATTCGGCAGTTCCAGATGCACTTCGATCGGCCCGTCGTCCATCGCCGCGAGACGCTCTTCCAGACGCTGGAGCACGGTCTCCCACAACGCCGTGGTGCGATTGTTCGGCATCGCGCTGCCGCCGCCCGGCTGCCCTTGTCCCTGCTCTTGCCGGTCAGCGAAGCCGTCGTCGGAAAAATCCGCCAGGGTCGGCTGGCTGAAGCTGTCTGGCGGTGACAGCAACTGTTCGAAACTAGCGCTTTCATCGCACGTTTCATTGCGCCAGTCGCGGGAACGTTCATAGCGCACGGCCCCGGATCCAGCGCCGTCCTCGCTTCGCGCACGCGGGGGCTCGGTCGGGCGGACAGTCGGTTTGTGCAGCGGATGCCGCGGGTTCATGAAACCGCCCGCGACAGGTCGAGGAGGTAATCGAGTTTTTCCATGTCCCGTTGACGGCGGCGCAGTTGCTGCTGGCTTTCGTCAGTCCAGTGTTGCTGCTGCCGGCACTTCACCTGCAAGTTCTTGAGGTTTTGTTCGAAGCGCTCGATCTGTCGCAGCGCCTGTTGTTCGACGGCCAGCCATTCATTCATTTCATGAAGCGCCAGGCACCGGTTGAGGTGCTCGTCACGTTGCTGCTGGCGTGCCGCGCGTTGGCTGTCTTGCAGCTGCAGTAGTTGATCAGTCATCTCCGCCAGGCGCGAGCGCAGGGCAGTGAGCACACTGTAATGGCGTTGCCAGGTCTGTTCGGCCATGGTCAGCCGATGACGACGAATCGGTGCCAGCACGTCGAGGGTGGGTAACAGGTCGGTCAGTAACGGATCGTTGGCTGGAACCTGCGAGTCAGCATCAGAGTGGGACATCGGCAGTTACCTGTGAGAGGTGGTCGAGGGTTTCGTCGAAGGGCACCGGGTCATGCAACGATTGCTGCAAGAAGCCGTCTATCCGTGCGCGTGAATCCACGGCGCAATCGGTCAAAGGGTCGTTGCCCGGTTGGTACTCGCCGAGCTTGATCAACATTTCTACCTGCTGATAAGCCGCCATCAGTCGACGAAGCTGTGTGGCACTGTGTTTCTGTTCGGTTCCCACCACATTGCTCATTGTTCGGCTGAGACTGGCGAGGATGTCCACCGCCGGGTAGTGGCCGCGCTCGGCGAGTCGTCGTGACAGCACGATGTGGCCATCCAGCAAGGAGCGCACCTCGTCGGCCACCGGGTCGTTCATCGAGTCTTGCTCGATCAGCACCGAGTAAAGCGCGGTGATGACGCCTTGATTGGTGCGTCCGGCACGTTCCACCAAGCGTGGCAGCAAGCCGTAGACGGAGGGTGGCAAGCCTCCACGTCCTGCGGGTTCACCGCTGGCCAGGCCGATTTCGCGCTGTGCGCGGGCGAAACGAGTCAGGGAGTCGATGATCAGCAGGGTCGATTTGCCCTGCTGGCGAAAGCCTTCGGCAATGGCCGTCGCGGTGAAGGCGGCCCGGGCCCGCTCCATGCTGCTGCGGTCGGACGTGGCGCAGACCAGAACGGTGCGGCTGCGTAACTCGGCATCCAGTTCATAGTCCAGAAACTCCCTCAGCTCACGGCCGCGCTCGCCAATCAGGCCAAATACGATAGCGTGGCACGGGGTATTGCGAGCCAGCTCGGCGAGCAGGGTGGTTTTGCCGCAACCCGCGCCGGCGAAGATCCCCACGCGCTGGCCTTCGCCCAGCGTCAGCAGCCCGTCAATCGCGCGCAGCCCGGTGGTCAGCGGCGTGTCGATGCGAGGCCGCTCGGTGGCCATCGGGGCGTCGCGGATCACCGGTAATGCGCCCACCGTGCCGGCTGGCGCGAAGGCCTCGGGGCCTTCGCCGCTCAGCGCCCGGCCAAAGCCATCGAGGACAGTCCCGAGCAACTGGTCGCTCACCAGCAAACCATGGGGCTGGAACAGCGGTGTCACCCGCGCACCGATGGCGATCCCTTCAAGCGGGCCTAGCGCGGCGAGTAATGTGTGCTGACGATTAAAACCGACGATTTCAGCCATCACCTGGGTGTCATCGGTGCGCTGGACATGGCACAAATCGCCAATCCGCGCCAAGGGCATGCGACTGTGCAACAGGATGCCGTTGACGCCGGCAATGCGGCCGTGAATGTCCACCGGACGACAACCTTCCATGCGCCGTTGATGGTGTTGATGCCAATGGGCGAGGTTATCCAGATCGGCCTGCATTACCAGCTCACCTCAATGCGTTGATCACCTTCGAACACCACCCGGTGATCGGTGATATCCACTAATCGCACGCCGTCGACTTCATCGCCGAGAAACAGCCGGCGACCGTCACTGGTCAGCACGTTCGGCAGCCGCGTGTTGCTGATTTGCACGATGCTGAAGGGCAACAGAGGGGTGGCTTGGGGCAGGGCACTGAGTACCTGCATCGGGCTCTCGAATTGCTGTTCGAAACGCATCAGCATGCGTTCGGTGGATTGCAACAAATCGTCCTCTTCGAAGCGCCCATGAAGAAAGACTTTGCCCTGTTCGTCGACAATGTTGATGCGACTCTGTAGCTCGCGCTCCTTGAGCATTCGCTCCAGCACTTCGTGCACAGCGGCGGAGTCTTTGAGCACGGTGCGGCCCGGTGCGGGTTTGACGGCTGGCGGTTCCTGCCCTGTGAACGCCCAAAACAGTGCCCCCATAAAGATCAGCAGCGCGCCGAACATCAGCGTCGGGCCCAGCAGCGAGCGGCGTGCCGCTTGTGGCCGTGGCGTCGGCTTGTCGGTGACGGCAACGGGTTCCGCCGAGGATGCGGGCTTGGCGGGCGGTTCTTCGTCGTCCTGTTCCGACCACTCGGTGTTGGCACTGACCACCGACAACCACACACCATTGAGACCGAACGGCGTTCCTGGCTGCAACGTGACGATGGCATCGACCTTGTGCCCCTCGCTGTCGGTGACTGCGCCGTCCTTGCGAGCCAGCGACCACGTGCCCTCTACTCGCCGCAGCAGGCAGTGACGGCCCTTGATGCCGGGGTCGTACAACGCCAGATCGGCGCTGTTGGCTGAGCCGATTTCCCATTCGCCGCCGGTCAACGGCAGTGCCGCGCCACGGTGCAAGCCCGTGAGGACACGCAGTTCGTACATCATTTCGGGGTTCATTGTGCTGCTCCGTCAAGCCATCATGGCCTGCGCCTCTTCCAGATCGATTCGCCCCAGCACCAGCACCTGCACCGTGGAAAGCAGCTCGGCGAAGGACAACACCGGAACATGGTTGAACTCATCGTTGAGCAGGCCATGGAGCGGGCTGCGAAGGTCTTGGGCGACCAGCAACACCGGGGCTGGCTTGGCGCGCAACGGGAACGCGTTACGCAGTTGTTCCAGAAGGACACTGCCCACTTCGGGTTCGAGGGCGAAATAGGCTTCGTTCTGGGTTTGGCGCAGCGCATCACGCAGCAGCACTTCGGTTTCCGGAGTGACCAGCCACACGTTGAGCGCGCCGTGTTCGGCATGCTGATGGCAAATCTGTGCCTTTAACGCGATGCGCACGTAATCGGTAAGGGCGTTCAAATCGCGTTCGTGCTGGCCCTGTTCGATCAAAGTCTCGGCAATCGGGCGCACCGAGCGTAGCGATACCAGCTCCGCCGACAAGCGCTGCAACACTGCAGCGAACCGGGTCAAGGGCAGGGTGCGTTGCAGCTCTTGGGCCAGCTCCGGCTGTTCGGTTTCGAGCCATCCGAGGATTGCCTTGCTTTCCTGCAAACCGATAAATTGCGGGCCGGTCCGCTGAAAGGCCCGGCTCATGCGTTCAAGAATCAAGTCCTGGGCGCTGACAGGTTCGACGGTGCCGTCGCTGAGTATTGAGTGATCAAGGTCGAACCACACCCACTGGTCTTCGTTGCGCTCCGGCACTCCCGGAACACCACCGTCCACGGTGCTGACTTGACATTGGTCCACCGCCATCCGGGAGTTGCTGAACGTCGCCCGAACCAGTGGGACTTCATAGACGCAAAAACAGAACTCGTCTATCGCGCACTGCTCGTTGAAGTCCAGGTCGAAGGAGGGCAGCGTCAAGCCGAAATGGTGCACCAGCGTGTTACGCCGCTGACGAATGCCTTGCAGCAACTGGTCCAGCGGCGTGCTGCCCTTGTGGCTGGGGTGGAATTGCAACAGGTAAGCCCGCGACGGATTGAAGCGACGAATATCTTCGCGCCCGTTAAGCTCCGGGGCGCCGTTGCGCTCGGCACCGGCATTGTCCTGCGAGATCTGCTTCTGGCGGATACGCCACAGTTGAATCAAGCCACTGAACAGACACACCATGCTGATGCTGATAAACACCAGGCTCGGCATCCCGGGTATCGCGGCGAACCCGAGCATGCCGATCGAAGAAAATACCCAGGCCTTGGGTTGGCTGGTCAATTGCTCCGCGATTTCATGGCCGATGTTCGCATCGGCAGCGTTACTGTCCGGGGCGACGCGGGTGATGATCATGCCGGCGGTGAGGGAAATCAGCAACGCCGGTATCTGTGCGATCAAGCCATCGCCGATGGTCAATACCGAGTACAGGTGCATCGCGTCTGCCGGTTCCATGTCGTTTTGCAGAACACCGATCGAGAAGCCACCGATCAAGTTGATGAAAACGATCACCAGGCCCGCGATGGCGTCCCCCTTTACGAATTTCATCGCGCCGTCCATGGCGCCGAACAGTTGGCTTTCCTTGGACAACTGCTCGCGTCGCTGACGCGCTTCGCGAACGTTGATCAGGTTTGCCCGCAAGTCGCTGTCGATAGACATTTGCTTGCCAGGCATCGCATCAAGCGTGAACCGTGCGGCCACTTCAGCGACGCGCTCCGACCCTTTGGTTATGACCAGGAAGTTGACGATGGTGAGAATCAGAAAGATCACCAGCCCGACAGCGAGGTTGCCGCCAACAACGAAACTGCCGAAGGCCTCGACGATATGCCCGGCGTCTTGCTGAATAAGGATCAGGCGTGTGGTGGCGATCGACAGTGACAGACGAAACATGGTGGTCAGCAGCAACACTGCCGGGAATGTCGAGAACGCCAACGGCCGTGGCAAATACATCGCCAACACGATCAGCAGCGAAGAAATACAGATATTCAATGCGATCAGCACATCCACCAGGGCGGTGGGCAGCGGCAGAATCATCATGAACACAATGGCCATGACCATCATTGCGCCGACAATCTCTGTGCGACGCATAACGGCGAGCGCCAGCGCGTTAAGCATATGAATTAGCCGATTCATAGCGGGCCCCGATGCGGCTCGGTCTGACCCATGGACTGACGTTCCTGGCGTGCCAACTCATCCATCAGGTTTTGCAACAGGCGCATGCCGTTCTGGCGGGTTTTCAAGTCCTTCCATAACACCAGCGGCAGATTTCTCAACAGCGGATGGAAGGCGTTGAGAAACAGTGGATGCAGGTTGGGGTCGTTGCCGACCGCTTCATCGGTGAGTAGCGTCAGGTCTCGTGCAAAAAAGCCATTGGCACAAAAGCGCAGCACCCGCTTGCTCATGACCAGGGTCGTCAGATTGCCGTTCGAAGAACTCGATTTCAGACGATCGAGCAGCGTGTTGCAGGTTCTCAGCAGGTTACTCAGCTGACCGCACGAACCCAGGCCACGAAGCATAGAGCCCAGCACGGCGCCCGGCAACGAAGGCGAAAGTGCAGCAAGATCATCCGCCAGCGCACGCTGCAACGTGCGCAATCCTCGGGCGAAGTATTCTTCACTGAAGCGCTCAAGCAGTGCCTCCAGCAAACTTGCCAAGGGTTGTTGGCCGACGATCGCCTTGTAGTAGAGCTGGCGCATCAAGGCACGCTGTTGCGGGTCCTGGCTGAAAAGCGCAATCGCACTGGCGGTGTTGAACCCGGCGCGAATTTTGTCGCCGTGTACCTGGCGCAACTCGTCGATCAGGGTGCGCGTGGTGTCGACTTCGCTGTCGCGGCCTTCGGCGGTGGACAGCCGCAGGGCTTGCTGGAGCAGGATGTCGGTGCGCGCCGGGTCGTTATCACCCAGGCTCAGCGCGACCTGCAACGATGGCTCCTGTTGCAGTTGCCTTTGCATGCGCTGGGCTTGCTGTTCGAGATTGGGGCGGTCGCCTTGTTCAAGCAGGCGATAGAGTTCAACCAGTTTCTCGACCCGCTCAACCCGTTGTCCGCGGCCGCTTTCGCTGACGTTACGTTCGTCCAGGCTTTTGCTTTGGCGCTCTACGCTTTCACTGAACTTGAGCGCGACTTCCTCCATTGAGTCGATCAATGGGTTCTTCGCTATCGCCGATGCGGCGTCTGAGCCGATCACTGGGCGAGGAATCAGGTCCAGCGGCACCACATCGTTGTAGTTATTGATTTTCATGAAAACGCGCTATCCACCGCTGTGCAGGTGACAGTTGAGTGGCGTTTCACGGATGTCAGTTCCATCGTCGATTGTGCCGAGGAAGGCTGTGCAAGAAATGGCACTGGTTTTTCTCGGAAAGTGCAAGAACCTGCAAAAAACTCTGCTATCAATAAAATAAAACGATTAAAAACAACACGTTAAACATACTTCTGGATTGGTACATTCGATGCTCTCTCTACCTCGCCATTGTCGGCATTGCGTGAGTGAGGGGGCTGAAAATATGGAACTGACTACTTCCCGGACAGAGTCGAAAGTTATTGGGATCTTCAAACTGGACCTCGCAAGACTGGCCCGTAGCAGCGAGAAAAAGCTGAGGTGTTTCATCAAGAAGCGAGTATTCAATCGAGCGGATGTCGACGACTTGATGCAAATGACTTACCTCGAAGCCTGGCGTAACAAACACAAGTTTCTGGGCGCCTCAAAACCCGAAACCTGGCTCTTCGGCATCGCTTCCAACCTCATCAGTAATCACTTCAAGAACTTCTATAGCCGGCCTCACTGCGGGACGCTGGAAGACTCGGGCATCGAAAGCTTGCAGCAAGGACATGATCCGAGCCAGATCAGTGACCATCAGCGGGTGTTAATCCGCACGCTGGAAGCAATGGACCGATTGTCTGTGGATATGCGTGCGGTGATCGACCTGGTGGTGGATTCGGACATCAGCTATCAAGATGCGGCGCTGCAACTTGGGGTGCCCATCGGCACCGTACGGTCGCGTCTGGCGCGTGCCCGTGGTCAGCTGAAAACAAGTGTCTACGCGGGGAGGGCGGGAATATGAATGCTTTTATCGGGCGCATGCCTTCATCCTTGCCACGGGGTATTCGTGACTCATGCGACGCTGATTTGCCGATGATGATGCAGATATTCAACGAAACGGCTAATACAGGTGTGAACTCCCCGGTCACGCGGCCAATGACCCTGGAAGAAGTGACGTTCTACGTCAACTTGTACAAGCGAGATGGACTGCCGGTCTATGTGCTTGAGCGGGGCGGGGAGGTTGTTGGCTGGTTGTCTATCAACCGATTCAGTTGGGGCACACAGGCATGTCGCAACACTGGAGAAACCGCCATTTATGTACGCGCGGATCATCATGGCAGCGGGATCGGTGTACGGCTGGGTCATGCGACGGTATTGCTCGGTCGCCAGTTTGGGCTTGAAACGCTCGTTGCCTGGATCATGGCTGCCAACGTACCGAGTCAGCACATCGTAGAATCGATCGGCGCAACGCTGTGGGCACGGCTACCCAATATCGCGCGCTTTGGGGAGGAAACAGCTGACGTGCTGCTTTTCGGTTTGCCGTTGTACGAGCAGAAATGTTGATCGCTACCAGGCGCTAAGGGTGCCTGCAGAGTTGATGCGTTTTCAGGTGATGCGGGGTTTTGACCGAAACCCCTTATCACCTGCGTCATGCGGGTGTAATGCATGCTGCTGATCAGAGCTTTTAGGCTATGCACTGGCCTCGAGCCCTTGCGCCATTTCTCGTTCTCCACAGGGCCAAGGCGCTTAGGTGTCTAGGTATCAGGCTCAGCCGGCACCCGGCCCAGGCGAGCAACAGATAGATGATCGGCCAGGCGACTGGAATCAGCCAGTCGGGGGGGGGAGCCAGGTTAACGAGCGATTTCGCGCCGCCCCTTACGGGCCATAAACAGCAGCAACGGCAGCAAAAATACGTGGACGATCGTCAGTATTAGCAGAACCCCTGCGTTTCCCGGGGCATGGTTGCCTGCGCTGAGGGTCTGCTGGAAATGCCCAACGACCAGGCCCGCGAACTCCAGGGTCACTAACAAAACCACCGCAGACTTGAAAGCCAGCGAGCGCCAAAAAGCCACGATGGCCACGATACCCAACGCAATGTCTGATACGCCCATTTCGAACTGGAATGGACTGACCTCCCAACCGATGAATGCGGCTGCGGTTTGCGGCGATAGAGTGTGGTAAAGGCCGGCCCCACTCACAAGGTCGACATCACATCCTGATTGCGGGCGGCATCATGCAGGTAAAGTATACGAATTGGCGGGCGATGAGAGCTCCGCGATCGGCGTTCCTTTCGATACGGCTGTAAGGCAGTTTCTTGATGTGCGATCAGCTGCGATAAGAAAAGATGGCGTCTATTTCTACGGACGGAAATATAGGTCCCGTTCTTTGGAAGAAACGGGAGTGTTTGACCTGGTAGCTCGGCAAGGGGTTATCAACACTTCAGCATATGTTCTGGTCATGTGCGTTCTCCACATATGGATAGAAGTTAAAGGGATTTTGTATGAGTTAGATTTTGTGAGATCAGCGCGTACGTCGCTGGGCACCATCGATATCTCACTACGCCAACTGCAGGAAATTGACCAGATGCGCCGAGACGCCGCTGCTGATCTTCGAGAAGAGCGGCTTGCCCATGATCAACATTTCGAAGATAGATTCAAACTGAACACAGGCGAGGATTGGGACGCTGGTGAGCGGAAAATAGGACGGCCCTCGAAAGGCGGCGCTGCACTGCGCGACACTGCCGATTACAATCGCTTCAGAGGTGCAACGAAATGAACAAAACCATCGAATCTCGTTTCGACGGTTATATGGACATTGAAAGCATCCGTAAACGAGTTGTCGTGCGACCAGAGCCTGTGCCGGATTTGGAGACGCTTCACCTCTCGGTCGGCGCTCATCTCCTCGCTGAGAGGCTGATGGAGATGTACCTCCCTAACGAATTCTCTCTCAACTTTATTCATGAAATGACCGGTTTGGCGTATCTGCACCACCTCAAAGTGTTCAGCAGTGAGGCTGGGTACGCTGCCAGAATCTTCAAACCTCCAGAGGTGGAGGTTTCACCGATCTGCCTTACAGGCCTGGCGGGGGTTGGTAAGAGCCAGACGATTGCTGCTCTGTGGAGGGCTCTGCGTCCACCGGTAGAGCTCACTTGTGACCTATACTAGGGCACCGTCGAGCTGACCTCCCTGTGGTATGCGAGCGCCCGCGGCAAAGCGGGTGGTAAGCAGCTTCTCCTAGATTTCGTTCATGGTAGCGGCCACGACGGTCGAGGTGGCAATCTGAAGAAACTGCTCGTGGAGTGCCGCCGGCTGGCCAACCGGGACGGCGTCACGCTGGTCGTTCTGGATGAAACCCAGCACATCAACACCGGTGAGGGCGCGTCTAAAGTGACCGACATCCTGCTGACGATGGCAGTCATCGGGCCCCCGATGATCTTTGTGTCCAACTACAGCCTCGTGCATAAGCTGCTTCGTCGTAACAGTGAAGACAAGCAGAGGCTGCTTTCCGAGCCACGGATCATGCTGCCCGATGATCCCAAGAGTCAGGATTGGGCTGACTATGTGGACGAGTGCGTGAGGGGCGGCGGCCGTGTCAAAGCAGAAAAAGATGAATTTGCGACTGAGCTTTACCGCTCCACCTTCGGTATCAAGCGGCTCGCTGTGCAGTTGTTGAAGCTTGCTTACATCGAATGTCGTGCTGCCGGCAGAAATCGGATAGAAGTCGAAGACCTGCACAAGGCCTGCCGGTCCAGCGCTTACACCAGCAACGCAAGGGATGTCGAAGACCTGCAGCTGGAGGCAATCAACAAAGGATCCAGCAGAACGAGCTTGGACCTGCGTTGCCCGTTCGACTTACCCGTTGAGTTCAAGTCGAACGTGGTGAGCTTCACCCGGGCAGATCGTGACCAGCGTGTGCAGGCGAGGGTTTTTGATTCGTCGGCTACCGAGGTGGAGCGCTCAGTGCTAAAGCATATCGCCTTGCCAGAGGAGAAAACCCCAGCCAAATCCGCCCGGCGTGCGTCTGTCCCAAAGGCGACCGACGAGGAGTTAATGCGATCCATCCTTCAGTACATGGAGTCGCCGTCGCTGTCATCCATCCCCAAAAAGCCAAAGTGAATGACCATAAGGGATCTGATCTACGACGTCAGAAAAAGAACCTCCAACGAAATGTACGTCAAATCCTTTGTCTGACAACTCGTGAAACTTTGTTCAATAAGCACTTGAGCCATGGTGCCCCTTGGCGCAGGTCAAAGCCGAACCCCTCCACGACAAGATCGCGACCTTGAAAACTAAGCTGCAGGAACTCAAGGAAATCGAGGTTCAGCTCAACGAAACACCGGATAAACAGATCTCCCTGACCGATCCGGATGCCCGTTCAATGAAGACCCGGGGCACCGGAATGGTCGGCTACAACGTGCAGGCGGCGGGCTTACCGTAGCCGAGAACGGCGATCAAATGGGCCTAACTACTGGCACCTATTCACTATTCAAAACAGACATAAACTTTACGGCAAGGCTCGACCACCTCCCAGATACCGCAGAATCCAGCGGGAATGACGAAGCGGTCACCGCTGCTTACGGTCTTGACGTTGCCGTTTTCGTCATAGATCAGACATGTACCGCTCAGAATTTCACAGTATTCGTGCTCGCTGAAGCTCACGCGCCAGCGGCCCACCTCGCTTTCCCAGACCCCGGCGTTGAATCGGCTGCAGGCACTGGCGTAGTGGTTGATGAACCAAGGCTTGGGGCTGCCACTGATCAAGTCTGCTGGTATGGGTTGGCTGGATTGTGCGGCTTGTTTGGGGTGGGCGAAATCGATGATGTGGGTGATAGACATGACTTTTCCAGATTGGGAGGGAGTTTCTTCAGAGCTTGACCCAGGTGGCTTTCAGCTCGGTGTACTTGTCGAAGATGTGCAGTGATTTGTCGCGGCCGTTTCCGGACTGCTGGACGCCGCCGAGCGGCGCAGTCGTAACTCTGTCGTCGTACTCGTTGAACCACGTGCTGCCAGTGCGCAGGGCCTTGCCCATCAGGTGGGCACGCAACCGCGTGCTGGTCCACTCCGCTGCGGCCCGGCCGCAGACGGTGTCGTTGGCGATGGCTTCAGCTATTTCCTCCTTATCGAAACCGGTCACCGACTTCACCTGGGCGAAAATCTCCTCCTTGGTGATGCGCGTTGCACTGTTTTCCTGAAATTTCCGCACCTGCCACCAGGTGATTTAGAAAGCCGGTTATTTGACCGGCTTTTTGGCTCTTGGAGGAATGCAGGACTTTCGGTCCCGTCTCAGTTCGCTTGCGATATAGGTGAGGGAAAACGCAAATTGCGCCACAAACAAACCTTTGCTTCAGTGCTCACGTACAGCCATTTGAATGAGCGCTATGACTACTGCTGAGGAACAAAGGTGAGTGATTTGGCATAGTCTTGGCCCGCTGTACGCGATCGAACAGCCAATTCAGGCGCCCCAGGCTGTCATTTGCCTCGGCCATGATTCGATCAATCAACTGTTGGCAGGTCGGGATATCGTTGACCAGACCAACTGCCTGCCCGCAGGACCAAATCGCATCGTCGAGACGTCCTTCGGAGTACACCAACGGATTACGGGTGCCACTGATCAATGGCAGCAACTCTTCGAGGCTGGCGCCTTCGCTTTCTTTCTGCAGGACCTTGAGGGCTATCTCGTTGCGTGCGACCCGCATAGGCGATTTGATCGATCGCTGAATGATGACAGTGTCATCTTCCGAGGCTTCGAGCATCCAGCTCTTTACCGCTTCGTGTGCAGGACATTCCTGGGTGGCTAGGAAACGGGTGCCCATGATTATCCCTTCAGCTCCCAGGCTGAGGGCAGCCAGTAAGCCCTGGCCGTCGACGAAGCCGCCCCCGGCGATTACTGGGATGCTGACGTTATCCACCGCGCGGCGCAGCATCACCAATGAGCCTACGTCAGACATGCCAGGATGGCCGCCGGTTTCCGCACCGACCACACTGATGGCATCGCAGCCGACACGTTCGGCCGTGCGGGCATAGGCGGCGCCAGGCACCTTGTGAATGATTTTGATCCCCGCATCCTTGATTTGCTGCATGTAAGGTTCGGGGCTGCGACCTGATGTTTCGAAAACCGGCACGCCTTCCTCGATGCAGATGGCAATATAGTCTTCGGGCTGAAAGGCGCGGGCGCTGGGGAATAGATTGATGTTCACGCCATAGGGTTTATCCGTCAGTTTGTTCAGCTTTTTCAGTTCGGCGCGGAATGAATCCTCATCCTCAAATGTCGCCGCCGTGATAATGCCTAGGCCCCCTGCGTTGGATACGGCTGCGGCCAGCTCCGCCCGACCGAGTCGGAACATTCCGCCGCAGATAATTGGATGATCTATACCCAATAGTTCTGTGAGTCGTGTTTTCATCTTGCTGTTACTCCATCGAAAAGGGTGGCGGGTTTACGGCTATTGCCAGATCCCGTCCAGGTCGGAGCGGTTTCCCGCACCTGGGCAAGTTGTCGAAAATCAGTGAGGAACCAGATGAGTCCACACCTTCTCCTGAGTTTCCCAGGGGTGACCCAGCAACAGCTGCAGGGCACGTGCGCGGCGGAAATAGAGCTGTACGTCCACTTCCAAGGTGAAGCCCATCCCGCCCCAGATCTGTTGCGCGGTGAAGGTGGCCTTTTTCCCGGCCTCGGCGACTTGGATACAGGTGCTGGCAATCAATCCCGGATTACCTTCAATGGAGGCTTCCTGATACAGCAAACGCGCGGCGGCCACTTCCATGGCGGCTTCGGCCAAGCGGTGCTGCACGGCCTGCAAGGTGCCGAGCGGCTTGCCAAAGGCAATGCGTTCTTTGGCGTAGGCTACGGCTGAGTCCAGGGCCTGGGCCGACAATCCTACGATGTATGCGCAAGTGGCCAATCGGAAACGCTCAAAGGCTAAGCTCAGCTCGTCCCAAGTCAATTCATCCAGGCCAATCAAGGTGGCCTCGCCAGCCGCTAGATCGGTCTCGCTGACGAGCGACCATGAAGAGTTCGCCATGTCCGGTAACGGCTGGCCTTGCCAGCCAGCTGAGGGGCGAGGCAGTAGTAACAGGGCTAATCCAGATGCCGTATTGACCGGTACCAGTAGTACATCGGCGTGGCTAAGGTGGTTAGCGATCAGCTGCGTTGCCTCGCCGGTTAAGGGCCAGAGTGGGCAATCTTGGCGCTCATTGGGCAGACCGCTCACTGGTACAGCGATGGCCGCACTGCGAGCGCCAGAAATCAGATCAGGCAGTAAGTCGCGTTGCTGTTCTGCGGTGGCGTGGCGGCTCAGCAGAGGGAGCACCATAGCCGCCAGTTCGGTGAACGGCAGGGGATAGGCCGCTCGGCCCAGTTGTTCGGCAATCAGGCAGATCGCCGGTAGACCAATTCTGGAGCTGTCCTCATCGATGAGCAATTCGAGCCAGCCCAGCTCAGCCAGCTTCGGCCAGGTTGCGCGTGCCGGTTGCCAGTTACCGGCTTCTGCGGCGCGGACAAGAGAAGCTGGGCACTCGTGCTGGACAAAGGCACGGGCATTATCGGTGATCATGGATTCTTCAAACTCTGACATCAGGGGCAGAGTGTCGATGTCAGTGCGGCATGCGTTTTCGTTAGTCATAACATGTTCCTCTGGCTCAAGAGTGGGTCAATGCCGCTGCAGGCTGGGGTGCCGGTCCAAGGCCGAGTTCGGCAAGAATTTCGGCCGAGTGCTCGCCCAGACGTGGCGGTGGCAAACGAACGCCACCCCCGCTCTCGACTCGAACTCCGGTGCCGATGCTGCGCACCTTGCCGTAGCCACTAAAGTTGAACTCGTATAGGTAGTCACTGCTGACTACTTGTGGGTCTTGCAGAACGTCGGTTGACATTTGCACCGGTGCACAGGGAATTTGATAGGCATCAATGGCTGTGAACCAATCCGCAGTGGCGCGGGTCGCGAAAATCGCCTCGGCCTGGATAACCAGTGCGCGTCTGGTTTGGTCTTCTTCTGCAGAAACCGGAAGTTTGTCGGGGTTGGCCCGCCAGTGGTCTTCGATATTCAGCAAGGAAAGCAGTATTTCCCGCTGTGGGACGTTCAGGCAGCCCACGGTAATAAAGCCGTCGAGGGTCTGGTAGGTCCGATAGTAAAGCTCGCGTGCTCCGGCAGAGGCGGACTGAGCAGCGGCCGCGCGCATTTTCTCAAGCGTGTTGCCCGCAGGTGCCTTATTGGGCAACTGCTCGATGGTGATCAGCTTTTGCCGCTGCAGGCCTAAAGCAGCTTCCATCAGCGAACTGTCGACCCGTTGACCGCGACCGCTGCGCGCTTGTTCGAACAAGGCACAGGTGATGCCGTAAGCGAGCTTGTCACCGGCGGTAAAGTCGACGATGGCTACGCCGGCATAGCGCTTGGGCACTGCGCCATCAGGGGCCGGGTTAGAGGCCAGGAGGCCGCTGATCGACTGGATGACCAGGTCATAGCCGCCTTTCTTGGCCATAGGACCTTTGGGGCCATAGGCGGAATTGGTGGCATAGATTAAGCGCGGGTAACGGCTGCGCAGGTCTTCATAACCCAGTCCTAGTCGCTCCGCCACGCCGGGGCGCCAGTTGTGCACCATCACGTCGGCAGTGGCCAGCAACTCTAGGGCCGCGTGCAGGCCGGCGGGATCCTTGAGGTCAAGGGCAATGGAGCGTTTGTTGCGGTTGAGCGACATGAAGCTGCGGCTCAGGTTGCTCGCAAAAGGGTCTTGATGACGCCATTGCTCGCCACTCAGGGGCTCGACTTTAATCACGTCGGCGCCCATGTCGCCCAGCAACATTGTGCAGTAAGGTCCGGCCACGTAGCTCGAGAAGTCGATTATGCGAATGCCTCTGAGCGGGCCGACGCTGATGTCATTCTGTGCAAGATTGTTCATTTTGGCAGTCCAAGACCACGTATGGCGATAACAGTTTTTTGGATTTCACTGCTCCCCCCGGCCAACGTCAGGGCCGGGCTGGCGCGATACAGAGAGGCGGCTAAACCTTGGTATGGAGCGAGCTCTGCGCCGTGTTCAAATTGGGCACGCGGGCCGATGATTTCCATGCTGGCATCGGCCACGGCCTGGTTGAGCAGGCCGACGCAGAGTTTGCCGAAGGAAAAATCGGCGCTCACTTCCTTACCGGCATCCAAATGGCGGGCTACTTGATAGCTGAACAGGCGTGCGACGTAGAGTCGGGAATACAGGGCGCCGATTTTTTCCCGGACCGATTCGATATCGGCGAGGCGACCACCATTGCGCGCGGTGCCTTCTTTTTGCGTGTAGGCCACCAACTCGTCGATCGAACGCCAGGCGGAACCGACTCGATCCATGGCCGAGCGCTCCAGGTCGAGGCTGCGCATGGATTGATGGAAGCCGCGATTGAGTTCGCCGATGAGATTAGCCGCCGGCACCCGCACCTCATCGAGAAACACTTCGTTGAGCAAACCGCCGCCTAGAGTGGGGAAGGTCTGCACGCGGATGCCAGGGGTTTTCATGTCGACAATGAAGGAGCTGATGCCGCGGTGCTTGGGCGCGTCGCTGTCGGTTCTGGCGGCCAAGTACATGTATTGCGCGACTTCGGCGCTGCTGGTCCAGATCTTGTGGCCTGAAACTACAAAGTGGTCACCGTCGCGCCGGGCGGTGGTTTTCAGCGAGCCGAAATCTGAGCCGGCGGTGGGCTCCGAGAAGCCTTGGCAGAAGGTGATTTCACCGCTGGCGATGCGCGGGAGGAATGCCTTTTTCTGCTCTTCGGTGCCGAGGAGCATCAAGGTATTGCCGAAAACCTTGACCGAGAGCAGGTAGCCACTTAACGGTGCCCGCGCGTAGCCTAGGGCCTCGTCGGCAATGAACGTGTCCAAATGGCGCAGGTTACGCCCGCCGTACTCCTTCGGCCAGTGAGCGCCGATCCAACCCGCTTGGCCGAGGCGCCGATAGAATTCCGGGGAGTCGCCATCGCTCATCGTTCCCTGGCGTTCGAGGCCTGCGGTGGTCTGCGGCAATGTTTCGCGACAGAAAGACAAGACCTCTTCTCTCAGCGCCTCGGATTCATCTTTCGTAGGTAATATCCGCATATCCAATATCCTCCAGGTCACACACGATGTGGCTGCTTTAGGCCAGGTTCGGTTCACAACTGAATCGCACCATTTAAATGAATGGTCATTCATTATTCGTGGAGGGGCAAACGAATTAGTTTCAGTCGGGGTGAATAAAATTAGGCCTCGAGACAGCGCGTTTTTCTGTTCAGGAAAACGTCTAGCGCGTCCTCGTCTTCGGGCGCGGCGGCACAGAAATGCTGCTCTGTTGAGGGTGGTTTTTTGGTTTGACCAGAACAGGACGGCTGG
The DNA here is from genome assembly GCF_059695905.1 of Pseudomonas sp. LBUM1663. Classification (NCBI taxonomy): domain Bacteria; kingdom Pseudomonadati; phylum Pseudomonadota; class Gammaproteobacteria; order Pseudomonadales; family Pseudomonadaceae; genus Pseudomonas; species Pseudomonas sp. LBUM1663. The sequence continues at coordinate 2,111,591 of NZ_CP166792.1, forward strand.
CTTGCGAGAGAGGAATGGTCAGCGAGCATCCTCACGCCGGTCCGCAACCCATTGGTCCCTGACCGGCGGCAAAACTCGCGGACCATTGCGTTGCCCGTTCAAAACGCCTGCGATTGCAGGCGTGACTCAGACCCGCTCGAGGATCAGGGCGATGCCCTGACCGACGCCGATGCACATGGTGCACAGGGCATAGCGCTGTTGGCGTAGCTCGAGCTCATGCAGGGCGGTGGTGATCAGCCGGGCGCCACTCATGCCCAAGGGGTGCCCTAAAGCAATGGCGCCGCCGTTAGGATTGACATGTTCGGCATCATCTTCCAAGCCGAGATCACGTAATACCGCCAGGGCTTGGGCGGCAAAGGCCTCGTTGAGCTCAATCACATCCATTTCCGCCAGTTGCAGGCCGGTTTGTGCCAGCACCTTGCGCACGGCCGGGGCAGGACCGAAGCCCATAAGCGCCGGTTCGACGCCCGCGCTGGCCATGCCGACGATCCTGGCGCGGGGCTTGAGGGCATAACGCTCGGCACTGGCGGCGTTGGCCAGGAGCAAGGCACAGGCGCCGTCATTGACGCCCGAAGCGTTGCCGGCGGTAACGCTGCCGTTAGCGCGAAACGGGGTAGGCAAGCGGGCGAGGTCATCCAAGGTGGTGGTACGAGGGTGTTCATCGGTGTCGAACAGGCGGGGTTCGCCTTTGCGCTGAGCGATGGCCACCGTCACTATCTCGCGGGCCAGGCGCCCGGAGGCAATCGCCTTGGCGGTACGCTGTTGGCTGCGCAAGGCAAAGGCGTCCTGATCGGCACGCGAAATGTTGAAGTGGCTGGCGACGTTCTCGGCGGTTTCCGGCATTGAGTCTACGCCGTACATTTGCCGCATGAGTGGGTTAACGAAGCGCCAGCCGATGGTGGTGTCGAACATTTCGGCGTTGCGGCTGAAGGCCGTTTCGGCCTTGCCCATGACGAAGGGCGCGCGCGACATAGACTCTACGCCGCCCGCAATGATCAACCCGGCTTCGCCCGCTTTAAGCGTACGAGCGGCTAAACCTACCGCGTCCATGCCGGAACCACACAGGCGATTGACCGTGGAGCCTGTTACGTTCAGCGGGAGCCCGGCTAGCAGCGCGGACATGCGGGCAATATTGCGATTGTCTTCGCCAGCCTGGTTAGCACAGCCAAAAATCACGTCATCCACGGCCGCCCAGTCCACCCCGGAATTACGCTGTATCAATGCCTTTAGTGGCAGTGCCCCGAGGTCATCGGCGCGTATCGAGGACAAGGAGCCGCCGTATCGACCAATGGGGGTCCGGATCGCATCACAGATAAAGGCATCTTGCATGTTGTCTACTCCAGATTATTGCAGCGCCCCAGGGGCGACAGATTCACTCGTGATCAGGCTGTTTTGGCGGCCCATCGGCGTAACAGCGGCGAGGCGCGATAACGGTCCTCGCCATAGGTGGCGGCCAGATTGTCCAGGACGTTTAACACTTGCTCGAGGCCAATTTTGCGCGCCCACTCGATCGGCCCCCGTGGGTAGTTGACGCCGGATTTCATCGCGGTATCGACGGCGCTTTCCAGGCAAACCTGCTGGTTAACCGCGTCCACGCCAGCATTGGCCAGCATGGCGACGGTGCGCATCACGGCGACGCCGGGAATGTCATCCAGCAACGAAACGTCGATACCGATGGCCTGGAAAAAACCTACCGCCTGCTGCACTGCCTGGGTGGAGGCTTGATCGGCTGGCGACAAGGCAATACGGCTGCAGGCGGCGTAGTCGAAGGCCAGATCGTAGTGCAGGAGATTGTTGCAGCCCTCTAGCTTGGCGCGTTTGCTGGCGTACTGGCCATCGGTCAGGCGCAGGATGGCTTCACCTACCTGAATCTGACCGTCGCCGTCACTGCGTAGCACTTGGATGCCTGCTTGCTCGGCGCGTACCAGCAAGGGTTCGGCGACGCCCAGGTCGCCGGCGACCAGAATGCTTGCAGGGGCTGGGACTGGGGCAACGGTACTTGGCTCAGGCGCTGCCGTATTGGCCGCGTAGTCGTAGAAACCCTTGCCTGACTTGCGGCCCAGGTGGCCGGCCTCGACCAGCGCCTGTTGCAACAGGGACGGGAGGAAGCGCGGGTCGTGATAGAAGGCATCGAATACCGAACGGGTGACGGCAAAGTTGACGTCATGACCGATCAGATCCATCAGCTCGAAAGGACCCATGCGAAAGCCACCGCATTCGCGCATCAGGGCATCGAAGGTCGCGCAATCGCTGCCACCTTCTTGTACCACCCGCAGGCCTTCGGCATAGAATGGGCGAGCGACGCGGTTAACGATAAAACCCGGAGTCGAAGTGGCCGGCACGGCTTCCTTGCCCCAGGCAGTGGCCAAGGCGAGCACCTGCTCGACCACGGCACTGGCGGTATCCAACCCGCTGATGACCTCGACCAGTTTCATGATTGGGGCTGGATTGAAAAAGTGCATGCCCACCAGGTTTTCTGGACGCTGTAAGGCGCTGCCGATGGCAGTGATGGAGATGGACGAGGTATTACTGGCCAGGATGCAGTCCGCCGCGCAGATGCTTTCAAGTTCGCGAAACAGCGCTTGCTTGATATCGAGGCGTTCGACAATCGCCTCAATGACCAGGCTGGCCGAGGCCATCGCCTGCAGGCTGTCAACCACATGAATGCGCTCCAGCAGGTCGGCGGCGTCTTTGGCGTCGGCTTTACCTTTGGCGACCTGGCGTGACAGGCCGTCGCTCAACCGCTCTTTACCCGCTTGGGCAGCGCCTTCTTTTGCATCGTAGAGGAATACCGGGTGTCCAGCGGCCGCAGCCACTTGGGCGATGCCCGCACCCATGGTGCCGGCGCCTATTACGCCGATCGAATTTTTGGCTCTCAGTTGCTTCATCATTAGCGGCCTTGAAAATTAGGATCACGTTTGTCCATGAAAGCGGCAACGCCCTCGCGGTAATCAGCCGTGCGACCGGCCAGCTGCTGCAGGTCGCGTTCGAGATCCAGCTGCTGATCCAGGCTGTTGCTGGCGCTTTGTTGCAGCGCCCGTTTGATCAGGGCCAGTCCGCGGGTCGGGCGCAGGGCCAGGTCTTGTGCCAATTGGCGGGCTTCATCGAGCAGGACCGCGTCGTCTACGGCTTTCCAGATCATGCCCATCTGTTCCGCGCTGGCCGCATCGATCCTTTCGCCGAGAAGGGCCAGGGCCAGGGCACGCGCCGAGCCGACCAGGCGGGGCAGGAACCAGGTACCGCCACAGTCGGGAATCAGACCGATGCGGCTGAACGACTGAATGAAACTGGCGGAACGGGCGGCCAGGACGATATCGCAGGCTAAGGCCAGGTTAGCCCCGGCCCCGGCGGCAGTACCATTAACGGCGCAGATAACCGGTATTTCCAGGCGTCGCAGGCTGCGAATCAGTGGGTTGTAGCGTTGCTCAATCGACTCGCCGAGGTCGGGTATTTCGCTGTTCCCCCGGCGCTCGTTGAGATCCTGTCCAGCGCAAAAACCACGGCCAGAACCGGTGAGTAACAGCGCACGAACGCTGCAATTTCGCTTGATCTCGGCCAGGGCATCACGCAGTTCGGCATGCATGGTGCGATTGATGCAGTTCAGCGACTCGGGCCGATGCAGGGTGAGGCTGGCCACGCCGGCGCTGATCTCGAACTTAATGGTTTCATAAGGCATGGGCTTAACGTCCTTTGAAGATCGGTTGACGTTTTTCTTTGAAGGCGTTGATGCCTTCGGCGCGATCCTCGGTGGCCGCCAGCAGGGCAAAGGCTTTGCGCTCAAGGTCCAAGGCTGCCTCAAGGGGCATTTCGTAGGACTTGAGCAGTAGTTCTTTGGCCATGCGTAGCGCCAGCGGCGGCTGGCAAGCGATACGGGAGGCCAGTGCCAGGGCGCGCTCGATGGTCAGCTCGGGAGGACAGACCTCGCTGACCAGTCCGGCGCTCAGCGCCGTGGCGGCATCAATCCGCTCACCGGTCATCACCATGCGACTGGCCAGTGATTTGCCGACTGTGCGAATCAGGCGTTGAGTGCCGCCGGCACCTGGGATGATTCCAAGCCTGATTTCAGGCTGACCTAGCTCTGCGGTGTCGCCGGCAATCACGATATCGGCGTGCATCAGCAACTCGCAGCCCGCGCCCAGGGCCAAGCCGTTGACCGCTGCAATCAGCGGTTTAGGGAAGTTGCGGATGCTTTTCCAGTAGTTCGGTCGCCGGTCATTGAGCACGCCAACCGTGTCCAGGGCAACCATTTCCTTGATGTCAGCCCCAGCCGCAAAAACGCGCAGCCCGCCGGTTACGACCACGCAAAGAATGTCATCGTCCTCGGCCGCGTGCTCCAGTGCATCTGCCAGCTCGGCGAGCATCTGATTGCGCAGGGCATTGTGTACTTCGGGCCGGTTGAGGGTTATCAACAGGCGCTGGCCGTCGAGGCGCTCGGTAAGGATGTCGAAGTAGTTATCCATTAGTTTCTGCTGCCCTTGTCTGGTTACATGTTTGGGTAGTTCGGCCCGCCGCCGCCCTCGGGAGCGACCCATGTGATGTTTTGCGCGGGATCCTTGATGTCACAGGTCTTGCAGTGCAGACAGTTCTGGGCGTTGATGAGGAACTCGCGGCCGTCGTCGCCTTCGCTGATTTCATACACGCCAGCCGGGCAGTAGCGCTGTGCCGGTTCGGCATACAGCGGCAGGTTCTGCTGCAGCGGTAGCTCCGGTTGTTTCAGCACGAGGTGACAGGGTTGGTCGTCCTGGTGGTTGGTGTTGGATAAGAACACGGAGGAAAGTTTGTCGAAGCTGATCACCCCATCCGGCTTCGGGTAGTCAATGCGCGCGCAGTCAGTAGCCAGTTTCAATTGGTTGTGGTCAGGCTGTTTATCACGCAGGCGCAGGGGGAACCTGCCGTTGAATAGGTTCTGCTCAATAAAGTTGAAGGCGCCGCCCAGCAGCGGCCCAAAGCGGTGGATTGCCGGGCCGAAGTTGCGCGAGCGCTGCAATTCATCCCAGGCCCAGGAGGCTTTGAAAGCGCTTTCGAATTCGTCGAGGGATTGTCCACCCGAACAGCCGGCTTGCAGGCGGGCGAAGACACGTTCGGCCGCCACCATGCCGCTTTTCATGGCGGTATGACTGCCCTTGATTTTGGCGAAGTTCAAGGTGCCTGCATCGCAGCCGATCAGCAGGCCCCCGGGGAACGTCATCTTCGGCAGTGAATTGAGCCCCCCCTTGGCGATGGCGCGCGCGCCATAGGACACGCGCTTGCCACCTTCGAGGTAGTGACGAATCGCCGGGTGATGCTTGAGGCGTTGCAGCTCGTCGTAAGGGCTGAGGTAAGGGTTGGCGTAGTTCAGGTCGACGATTAGGCCCAGACTCACTTGGCCATGATCGGTGTGGTAGAGGAAAAAACCGCCGCTGGCCTGGCCAATCAACGGCCAGCCGGTGCCGTGCAGCACCAAGCCTTGCTCGAGCTTGCTCGGATCAACTTCCCAGAGCTCCTTGAGTCCGAGGCCGTAGTGCTGGGGATCACTGTCCTGGTCCAAATGGAAGCGAGCGATCAGTTGTTTACCCAGGTGGCCCCGGCAACCTTCGGCGAAAAGGGTGTATTTGGCGTGCAGTTCCAAGCCTGGGGTGTAAGAGTTTTTCGCTTGGCCATGCACATCGCGCCCCATGTCTCCGGTGGCCACACCTTTGACTGAGCCATCCTCGTGGTAGAGGACTTCGGCTGCGGCAAAGCCGGCAAAGATCTCGACGCCAAGCGTTTCGGCCTGCTCTGCCAGCCAGCGACAGAAGTTGCCCAGGCTGACGATGAAGTTGCCTTGGTTATGCATGGTTTTCGGAACCAGGGCATTGGGGATTCGGCGCGCGCGCTGCGCACTGGTCAGTAATACGACCTCGTCCCGGCTGACCGGGCAGTGCAGCGGTGCGCCCAACGCTTGCCAGTCAGGGAGCAGTTCGTTCAGCGCGCGCGGCTCCAAGATCGCACCGGAGATAATGTGCGCGCCCACTTCCGAGCCTTTTTCAATCACGCAAACGCTGAGTTCTTGACCCTGGTCGTTGGCCAGTTGCTTGAGCCGAATGGCCGCTGACAGTCCTGCTGGACCGGCGCCGACAATGACGACGTCATACGGCATTTGTTCGCGTTCCACCATGATTCCCCTTTTCCGGTTGCGGTTTAGTACAGGGCGCGGGCTGGGCACCTCCTGTGGCCATGGCCGCGAGATGCTGGTTATGGTCGGGTTGGCCGGGTCAACTCAGTTGCCGAGTGAGTTCAGGCACTATCTCGAATAGATCACCGACCAAGCCGTAGTCCGCTACCTGGAAAATTGGTGCGTCTTCGTCTTTGTTGATGGCGACAATGACCTTGGAGTCTTTCATCCCGGCCAGGTGCTGAATGGCTCCAGAAATGCCGATGGCGACATACAAGTCGGGCGCGACGATCTTGCCGGTCTGCCCCACTTGGTAATCGTTGGGGACAAAGCCAGCATCAACCGCGGCGCGGCTGGCCCCCACGGCAGCGCCGAGGCGGTCGGCGAGCGGCTCCAAGAGGCTGAAGTTTTCCTTTGAGCCCATGCCGCGCCCGCCCGAGACGACGATGCGGGCGGAGGTCAACTCCGGACGATCAGAAATAGTTAGCATCTGCTTGATGAATTGGGAGATGCCAACGGCCTGGGTGCTTTCGACTGACTCACTTGTCGCACGTTGTTGGCCGTCATTGGCGGCGGCAAAGGCGGTGCCGCGTACGCTGATGACCTTGATCGAATCAGACGACTGGATCTTGCACAGGGCATTGCCGGCGTAGATCGGCCGAGTGAAGGTATCGGGCGTATCGATACTGATGACGTCGGAGATTTGTGCCACGTCTAGCCCGGCGGCGACCCGCGGCAGCAGGTTTTTACCGAAGGCAGTGGCAGTGGCCACTATATGACTGTAACCACGCTGGCGCGCCAGGTCGGTAATCAGGGGCTGCAACTCTTCGGGCAGGCCGGCAGAGTAATGTGTGGCCTGCGCCAGTACTACCTTGTCGACGCCATCGATCAGGGCGGCCTGTTCGGCCACGGTTGTGCATGAATCCCCGGCAACCAGAAGATGCACTTCGCCGCCCAATTGGCGCGCCGCGCTAACCGCGTGGCGGGTTGCGGCATTCAGGTTCCTGTTGTCGTGTTCGGCTATGATCAGGACACTCATCTCAAATCACCTTTGCAGTTGTCTTCAGTTTTTCCAGCAACTCAGTGACGTTGGCCACCTTAATTCCGGCCTTGCGGGCAGGTGGCTCGGACACGCTCAGGGTCTTCAGGCGGGGGCTGATGTCCACGCCCAGGCTCGCGGCAGCTAGCACTGTCAGCGGTTTGCGCTTGGCTTTCATGATGTTGGGGAGAGAGGCGTAGCGCGGCTCGTTGAGACGCAGGTCTGCAGTGACCAGCGCAGGGAGTTGCAAGGCCAGGCTTTCCAGGCCGCCATCCACTTCGCGGGTTACCAACAGTTGTTGGTCGCCCGCCATCTCCACCTGGGAAGCAAAGGTGCCCTGTGGCCAGCCCAGCAGGGCTGCCAGCATTTGTCCGGTCTGATTGTTGTCGCTGTCGATAGCTTGCTTGCCGGTCAGTACCAGACCTGGATGTTCTTGTTCGACGATGGCCTTCAATAACTTGGCGATGGCCAATGACTCGAGCTCGGCATCGGTTTCGAGCAGGATCGCCCGGTCGGCACCAATGGCCAGTCCGGTACGTAAAATATCTTGGGCCTGGGAAGGGCCTACGCACACCAGAACCACCTCGGTAGCGATCGCAGCTTCCTTAAGCCGTACTGCTTCTTCGAGTGCAATCTCGCAGAAGGGATTGATGGCCATTTTGGCATTCGCCAAGTCCATGCCAGTTTGGTCGCTTTTGACCCGGACCTTAAAGTTGGCATCGACGACGCGTTTGATGGGCACCAGTATTCTCATAAGACCTCGCCTGTTGTTTGTAGTGTTAGCTGAATCTGCACTTGGGCTTGCTGCCGTGTGCGCCTGTTTTGTCTGTGGTCAGGAACCATGCTGTGGCATTCAAAGGGCGGCATCAAACGAAATACTTTCAGTCTGTGGTGAATTATTTTTAGGCGTCATATCCTCTCTAGTGCGGGCTTTTTAGAACTAAAAAATAATGTACGTACATTCAAAAAAATGGCAAGCTTAGCGCGCTTGCAGGTGGTTGATGTGCGGGAGAAAAGAGAGAAGGGGTCGAACGCCCGCGAGTAATGCCTTGGTTGGACGCAGGACATCTTGTTGCGAGGGCGCAGGCTGTGCAGGTGGATCTGGTTACAACGTATCTGGCAAGTGCATTAGTCGACTCTTTAAGCATTTATAAAGAGGTTTATTCCATGCGACGGTTACCTCCCTTTGCGGCCTTGCGAGCTTTTGAAGCGGCAGCACGACTAGAAAGTTTCAAAAGTGCGGCTGATGACATCTGTCTTTCAGCTTCTGCGATCAGTCATCAGGTGCGCTCGCTCGAAGAGTTTCTGGGGGTGCAGCTATTCCATCGCGAGCGCGGCAAGCCTCAGCTCACTGCTGCTGGGGCGAGCTATCTGGAAAGTATCCAAGATATTTTCAATCGCTTGGATTTAGCCAGCAGTGCGATTACCGCGCGGAGCAAGCGTCGCTCGTTGGTGGTTAACCTCTATCCGTCGCTGGCATCTTGTTGGTTGCTGTCGCGTCTTCCGGTGTTTCAGGCGGCAAACCCTGATGTGGATATCAAGTTCTTGAGCTCGATGACACCACTGGGTTTCGGTGGTGAGGACATCGACGTGGCCATTCGTTACGGCACTGGTGAGTGGCCGGGGATGTGCAGCGATTTCCTCTGTCATGATGATCTGTTTCTGGTTTGTGGGCGGCAATTGCTGGATAGCTTGCCGCCTCTGGACAGGCTCGAGGAATTGGCGTCACAAACCTTTCTGTATTGCAGTCACGACCTTAATGAATGGAATCAGTGGTTCGAGTTTGCCGGCTGCAAAACTCCGGAAATCAGGCGGCGCATGGACTTCGATAGTCGGGCGCAGGTCTTGGAGGCGGCGGCCGGCGGTATGGGCATTGCTATCGGACGGCAGCCCTATGTGGCCAATCTACTGGCCAGTGATCGCTTGTGTGCACCTTATCCGATGCGCCTGCGTACCGGGATGGGCTATTACCTGGTGTACCCCGAGCATCATGCTAGTTACGACAATGTGCAGAAGTTTTGCACTTGGCTGATGGAGGAGTGCCAGATGTTGAACGTGCCGCTGAGTTAATAACCACTCGCTGTTATGCGATGAAAAAATGGGGGAGCTTATCGCTCCCCCATTTTTGTCAGCCTCAGGCAACCCACATCTCTTCATGGATATGCTGTTCCGGGTCATGCTCCACTCGCGTGGTAGGACGATGTTCCGTTGCCAGCAGTTCTAGATAGTCTTGTACAAACTTGCGGCAGTAGCCCTCCAGCACGCTGTATGGGCCTGGTTGATAACGGTCGGAAAGAATGCCGTTCTGGTTGTTAACAATGATGGTGGCATCCTGCTCAGTGGTGACCTCCCACATCCACGTCAGGTTATCCACATCATAATCCCGGCCTTCCTCGGCTGCCGAATTAACCAGATAAATCAGGGTGACGTCGGTTTCCATGACGCTGATAGGATTGAAGTGCAGCACGGTGATGTAGTCGTTCGCGGCAAGCAGGAACATGTTGTCGCCGAACACCAGTGAACTGGTGCCGCCATCATGTTCTTTCAGATCGCCGAGCAGGACCTTGCAGGCAGGGCTGCCATCTTTGGTGGTGGACAGGCAGCCTTCCTTGATGGACTGGCGCGATGCGCGCATGACCTGATCTGGGAAGGGCACGTCCAGATAGCCAACACGGCGGCCTTGTGCCTTGGCGCGAGTGGCCCAGGCGTCATATTGCTCCTTGTATTTCTGGATGCCTTTTTCGGTGCCGTCGCCATCGTAGGTGACGTGGGCCATGGCGGCGGTGTATTCCGGGTGAGACGGGCGGCAGTGATAGCACTCGAGGAAGTTTTCGACGACCAGTTTCCAGTTTGCCGGGGTTGGGAATTTCTTGATTGCGGCGACTTTGGTGTCGGCGATGCGTAGTTCCTCCGCCCAGGGTTTATAGCTCTTGGCGATGTAGTCAAAGTCAGGCGCTTCGGCCTCTTTGCCCAGATATACGAAGATCAGGCCTTCGAATACTTTGACCGGGCAGGAGTGCAGATTGTGAGCTTGCGGATCAAAGTCTTCCGGCATTTGCCGGGCATTGAACAGCTTGCCGTTCAACTCAAATGTCCAGGCGTGGTACGGGCAGACCAGGCGATGCTTGTTGCCTTCCTGTTCCAGGCAAATGCGCGAGCCGCGGTGGCGGCAAACGTTGAAGTGCGCGTGTACTTCGTTGTTGTCGCCCCGAACGATAATCAGCTCTTCTCCGGCAATGGTGAACAGGAAGTAGTCGCCTTTATTCGGGATGCGATTCTTGTGGTCAACGAATTGCCACTGGCGAAAGAGCACCCGATCCTTTTCGAATTCGAAAATTTCAGGATCGGTATAGAAGGGCTGCTCTAGGGTGTAGCCAGGTTTCTGGCGTGAGACTAGTGCGTCGATTAGCCGAGGCATGTCGAGTTGGCGTGCGTTAATTGTTTTCATGTTGCGCTCCACTGTTATCAATACTGACTTGTCTTTCGCCTTCACTGCGTGGGTCGATGCTCAAGCTATGCCGTACTGGCAGGAGTACCCCGCACGCAATGTCGGCCCCAAACGTCCATCGATTGCGTCCGGATACCGCCCGTCGCATCGTGGATGGTTACGGCTTCAGTGGTGGCTGCTGCGTTTGCTATCCGGCTGCCGTGATGGCTGGGTACGCAGGCATAGCATTGACACTGATCGACCAAATCAGCCTATCACGGCATATTTTTAGCGGTCAATATAAATGAACGTACATATATTTTTGTGGACGAAAACGCGGCTTGGTGATAGCGTTCGAGGTGTGCCTAAGAAGGCTGCTGCACGGGTTGCGAGTACAACTCGAATTCTCCAGCCATAGTGACGGGCTGGGGGCTTTATAGTTAGCGTGGAGGCCGATCTATGAATGTTAAGACCTGTATCATCGTGGGAGCCAGCCACGCTGGCGCGCAATTGGCGACGAGTCTGCGCCAGGAGAAGTGGCCGGGGCGTATCCTGGTATTTGGTGACGAGCCAACCCCGCCCTATCACCGTCCGCCACTGTCCAAGAGCTTTCTGGCCGGAGACAAGAGCGTCGACGAACTGCTTATCCGTCCGCTGGATACCTACGAAGAACACGGTATCGAGCTCGTGCTAGGTACACGTGTCGAGGCCCTTGATGTGCAGGAAAAAACCGTCACCTTGGCGAATGGTGACGTGCACCATTTTGACAAGTTGGCGCTATGCACGGGTTCGCGGGCGCGGCTGGTCGATTTGCCCGGGGCCGATCTGGCCGGGGTTTTTTATCTACGTAACATCGCTGATGTGGAGCGCATTCGTGCTCAAGTTCGTCCCGGTGGGCGTGCGGTGATTATCGGCGCGGGTTATATCGGGCTGGAGACTGCCGCTCTGCTCCGGTCGCTGGGCATGCAGGTGACGGTGCTGGAAATGATGGGTCGGGTCTTGCAGCGGGTCACAGCCCCAGAGGTTTCGGTGTTTTACAGCCGCGTGCATGCTGAAGAGGGGGTGTTGATTAAAACGGGTGTCAGCGTGGAAGCGCTGCTTGGCAATGACAAAGTCGAGCAAGTAGTGGCCGTTGATGGCAGTCGCTACCCGGCAGATCTGGTGGTGATTGGGGTTGGCATCGTGCCGAATGTCGAGCTTGCACAAGCGGCAGGCTTGAATGTGCAGGATGGCATTGTCGTTGACGAGTTTGCCGTCAGCTCTGCTGCGGACGTGGTGGCGGCCGGCGATTGCACCAGTCACCCGAACGCGCACTACGCTCGGCGCCTGCGTCTTGAGTCAGTGCCCAATGCCAATGAACAGGCAAAGGCGGCAGCTGCAAGTATTTGTGGCAAGCAGCAAGCGTACAACAGCCTGCCGTGGTTCTGGTCTGATCAGTATGATCTGAAAATGCAGATAGCGGGCCTGAGCCAGGGCTATGACCAGGTGGTGGTGCGTGGGCGGCCAGAGGCTGGGCGCGATTTTGCCGTGTTCTATTTCAAGGAAGGAAGACTGATTGCCGCCGACTGCATCAATCGGCCACAGGAGTTCATGGTCAGCAAGCGCTTGATCGCCATGAACACAGGGATTCAAGCTGATGTGCTGGCTAATGAGTCCATCGAGCCCAAGGAGTGGCTGAAGACTTGAACCTTGAGTCTTGCAGTCGGTTGTAGATACGGTTGGAGGTTTGGAAAGTATGCCCATCATTAAGTTTGTTGAAGCCAATGGTGTAGAACATGAAGTGGACATTCCGGTAGGAAAAACCATTATGCAGGCCGCCGTCGATAACATGCTCCCTGGCATCATTGCCGAGTGCGGTGGTTCCTGTAGTTGTGGAACCTGTCATGTCTATGTGGATGCTGAATGGCTGGCTAAGTCCGGCGAGATCGATGACCTCGAGCAAGACATGTTGCAGATCATGGGTGGTGTCGAGTCCAATAGCCGCTTGAGCTGCCAGGTTCAGGTAACGGCCGAGATGCAGGGCATGATCGTGCATCTGCCGGAGTCGCAATACTGAGTGGCTATCCCCGGTCTCGGGGGGGGGGGCGGCATTTTGGTCGGATGCAATGCGTCCTTGACTGGGATGAGCAAGGTAGACGCTGGGCGTAATTTTGCGCAGGTTGGTGTTTCTTATCAGGCTGGCATGGTGCCTAGCTAGGATTGGTCAGATAATAGGCGTAACGTTTTGGTCTTGGTGGGTAGGAGAGATATATGACAGCGGGTAGTAAGGCCAAGCAGAAGCCGCAAGGACGTGATGCCATCAAGGCGTTTCATCGGCAGAAGATCATCGACGCTGCGATCGATAGTATCGCCAAATTTGGTGTGGTGGGCACCACGGTATCGCGCATTGTTGATCGGGCGGGTCTTTCGCGCGGGATGATCAATTTGCATTTCAATAGCAAAGACGCATTGTTTATAGAAACACTGGCCTATCTGTCTGAAATCTATGACACGACATGGTCGGAGGCCTTGGCGAGGGCGGCGGATACTCCTGCCGAGAAGGTTATGGCTCTGCTTGAGGCCGAACTCAGCCCTAAAATTCTGAACAAGAAGAATCTGCCGGTCTGGATAGCCTTCCGCAGCATGGCCAGACCTAACCCTGAATACATTGCATTAAGCAGTACCCGCAACAAGGACGTGCTGAATACCTATACGAACTTGTTCAGTGAAATTATCGAGGAAGGCGGCTACACCCACCTTCATGCTGCCTCGATTGCTCGGGGCGTGATGGCCATGGGTGAGGGGTTGTGGATGGATTTCATGATGTTCCCGAATAACTTCCGCCGTGAAAGTGCTTTAATGACTTATCAGATGTTCCTGGTTGCCCTGTTTCCGAAGCATTTTCGTTCTAATTTCCAGGCCTCTCCTGTGCAGGAAGAAGTTTCCCTGGCCTAATTTTTTTACCCGGCGGCGCTCGCCGAGAGAGCGCCAGTTGAACCGAAATTCTGGTTTTTATCCTCGAGTGACTGTCCGGTAGTTGGCCGCGCGTTGCTTGCCAGCAAAGCTAGTCCGAGCGCAGTGCTAGCAGACCATTGAAAAAAGCCTGAGCCCGTGTGGCTCCAGTAAAATGCTGGGCATCTTCTGCATGGCGAACGCAGTCCAAGTCGATTGGTGGGCCCGGCATCAAACAAAGCAACCTGTTCAGTTATGCGGCGCTGACGCAGCGCATCTTGAACGATCACCCGCTGCATCCACTTCAGGGTGGGGCATTTCCACGGACATTTTTTAAATGGTCTGAAAACTCCCGATCCTGCCGGGCGACTCTATGACGGATTCTCGGGTTATGAAATCGAATAGACCCGTTCATGCTTCATAACAGTTCGATACGACTGGTTGGCAACCCGCTTGCGGTTGAGCAGGCCGAGGAAGTCTGCACAGGCAGCGCTATCGCCACAATGCCCGACGGTAATCATGCTGCAAACCACCATGTTACGACTCAGAAAGTGTTGGTAATCAGCACTGGTGAACTGGGCTGCCTCGATCAGAATGCTGAATCACTGGCCAGTCACATAGGCGCTGCCAGATCGCCATCTCCAAGGCCTGGATCACCATCTGCCGATCCTGATGGTGATGCATCGGCCGACCGATCACCAACTTACTGTAGAGATGGAGTACCGCGCACAGGAATAACTTGCCTTCCAGGATGGCGGTTTCCGTGATGTCCGTGACCCATTTGCGTTCCGGCTTCAAGGCGGTGAAGTCTCGCTCCAACAAGTTGTTCACGCCTGCCCTACGGCCGGTGGCTGCTCGGCCAAAACCAAGCTTCTTCCGACTCGCACAGCCTTGAATTCGCTCTGCCGCCATCGGGCGAGCTACACGGTTCAGGCTTATGGTTTCGCCCTCGTCAAGAAAATCTTCGTGCATACATGGTGCTCCGGTCGCGCCACGAGTGTCCTCGTGAATCTCAAGAGAATGCGCCTCACCAAGTAAGCATTCTCTTGAGCGTGCGGACTTGGCTCGCGATCCTGCCAGGTGTAATAACCGCTGGCAGACACCTTCAAACATCGGCGCGTCAATCGCACCGGGTACTCGTTGCGGCAGCGCCGGATCACCGTGTACTGCTCGATGATTCCTTGGAACAGTACGCTGCCGCGTCTCTTAGAAGATCACGTGCCTTGGTCACTCGAACCGACTCACACTTGAGGCGGGCAAGTTTCTCATCCCCTGGGCTTCCCGTGCCGGGAAAGGCCTTCACTGCGCCTGGTCGTGCCTCTCGAACCCCGCGCGTGAGCAGGTTCGGGGCAATAACAATCGCCAAGGCCCCCTGCCGGCTACTCGCTCCCGAACGACGAACCAGTCAATGGCTTCCCGCTTGTATTCCTGGCTGTATTTCTTGCGCTTGGACATGAACGCTCCTTCAGCTCGACCTGAGCTTCCTCGAAAGTGTCCGCGCTAACGGGGTAGAACCCGACATGTTAGTGCGCAGGTACAAATTAATGTACTTTACAAAAAATGAATGTACGTATATATATTTATATAGGCGGATCCTGATCCTTGATGGTGTGTGACGGTGAGCTGTCGGCGGGAGCGCGTAGGCGCAAGACGCAGTGGTTACAGATGCCGGTCAAGCCCTGGTTTTCGGGTCTTACGTTTAACGATTTAACATGGAGCCACTGATATGGCGCGTGATCCACGATATGACATTCTGTTCGAGCCTGTTCGGATCGGCCCAGTCGTAGCACCGAATCGCTTCTTTCAGGTACCTCACTGTAACGGCATGGGTCACTTGCGTCCGAACATGCTGGCGGCCATGCGAGGTATCAAGGCCGAAGGTGGTTGGGGGGTCGTGTGTACAGAAGAGGTTGAGCTGCACCACACCAGCGATCTGTCTGGTGCAGCAGAAGGCCGGCTGTGGAATAACGGCGATATCGGCGCGCTTAAATTGATGACCCAGGCTGTGCACGAGCACGGCGCTTTGGCCGGCATCGAGTTGGTTCACAATGGTTTCCATGCGCCTAATCGGCTCAGCCGGGTAGCGCCTTTGGCGCCGCGCGGTCGGTCGGTGGCCAGCTACGATCCGATCCATGCACGCGCGATGGATAAGACCGATATCCGTAACCTGCGTAAGTGGTATCGCGAAGCAGCCTTAAGGGCAAAGCAGGCCGAGTACGACCTGATCTATGTCTACGCCGGCCATGGCATGACCCTGCCGTTTCATTTTATTTCCCGGCGCACAAATGACCGTACTGATGAGTACGGCGGCTCTCTAGAGAATCGCGTGCGTCTGTTACGTGAATTGCTTGAAGAGACCAAAGACGCTGTGGGTGATAGATGCGCGGTCGCCCTGCGTTTTGCTGTAGATGAGTTAATGGGTGACGACGGCATTAGCGCTGAAAGCGAAGGCCGTGAAGTAGTGGAGATGCTGGCAGAGCTGCCGGATCTTTGGGATGTGAACGTCAGCAACTGGGCTAATGACTCGGCCACCTCTCGTTTTGAGAAGGAAGGCTACCAGGAACCCTATATCAGTTTTGTAAAGGGGCTGACCAGCAAGCCGGTAGTCGGAGTGGGCCGCTATACCTCGCCGGATGCCATGGTGTCGTTGGTGCGGCGCGGCGTGCTGGACTTTATCGGCGCAGCGCGGCCGTCAATTGCCGACCCCTTTCTGCCCCAGAAAATTGCTGAGGGGCGAATGGAGGATATTCGCGAATGCATCGGCTGCAATATTTGCGCGAGCAGTGACATTCTGGCCGTGCCAATTCGTTGCACGCAGAACCCCACCATGGGTGAAGAGTGGCGCCGTGGCTGGCACCCGGAAAAAATAGCGTCCAAGGGTTCCGAAAGCAGCGTGTTGGTGGTGGGGGCCGGACCTGCGGGCCTGGAGTGCACGCGGGCACTGGCACAGCGCGGCTATCAAGTAATCCTGGCTGAGGCGACGAACAATCTTGGGGGGCGCGTGCATCTCGAGTCGCGTTTGCCCGGTTTGGCGGAGTGGGGTCGCGTCGTCGATTACCGGCAGGTGCAGATTGAAAAATCGCTGAATGTTGAAGTGTATCGGGGCAGTCTTTTGACCGCTGCGGATATCCGCGAATTTGGTTACGAACATGTCTACCTGGCCACCGGGTCCAAGTGGCGCCGCGATGGCATGGGCCGCCAGCATTACCGCCCAATCCCCGGGCATGACAGGCCCAGCGTGCACAGCCCAGACGATGTTATGGGCGGATTATCGCTGTCTGGGCATGTGGTGATTTTCGACGATGACCACTACTACATGGGCGGCGTATTGGCCGAAAAACTGCAGTTGGCCGGGGTCCAGGTCACTTTGATTACGCCGGCATCCGAGGTGTCCACCTGGACCCAGAACACCTTGGAGCAAGGCCGTATCCAGACGCGCTTAATGACGTTGGGTGTGGTGATCCGGGCCCAGACCAGTCTGGCCGCTATCGGTGAGGGACAGGTTGAGTTGGCCTGTGTCTATACCGATCGGCGCGAGTCGCTGGCGTGTGACCATGTGCTGTTGGTGTCTGATCGCTTGCCCAATGACGAACTCTATCAAGAGTTAATGCAGGACGAGGCGGCGCTCGTTGCAGCCGGGATCAAATCGGTCACGCGCATCGGTGACTGTTTGGCGCCGGGGACTATCGCCGCCGCTGTTTACTCCGGGCATCTGGAAGCGCGCCAGTTGGATGAGGCAGAGATTGAGGGGACGCCGTTTCGCTGTGAGCGCCCCACGGTTTTTGCCACCGACAGTCTGGATGCAAGGTTCTTGGGGCTTCCGGCAGAGCTGGTGAGTTCCTGAATCAGAACCATTAACAGATCGAGTCATTGCGTAATAACAACAGGTGAAATATGAAGTCACGTGCAGCGGTAGCCTGGCAAGCAGGCGAACCACTAACTATTGAAGAGGTTGACGTCCAGGGGCCTAAGGAAGGTGAAGTCCTGGTCCGAATGGTGGCGACAGGGGTCTGTCATACCGATGCCTTTACCTTGTCGGGGGCGGATCCTGAGGGGCTTTTCCCGGTCATTCTCGGCCATGAAGGTGGTGGTGTCGTCGAGGAAGTAGGGGCGGGGGTAACCACGCTTAGCGTGGGTGATCACGTTATTCCGCTCTACACCCCTGAGTGTGGGCGTTGCAAATATTGCCTGTCAGGTAAAACAAACCTATGTCAGGCCATTCGCGCTACCCAAGGTCGTGGCGTGATGCCGGACGGCACGAGCCGTTTTTCCCTGAACGGCAAGCAGATTCTGCATTACATGGGCACCTCGACCTTTTCTGAATACACCGTGGTGCCAGAGATTGCGCTGGCCAAAGTCAACAAGGCGGCGCCCCTGGACAAGGTATGTCTACTGGGGTGTGGAGTCACCACCGGAATCGGAGCGGTACTGAATACGGCCAAGGTAGAGTCAGGTTCCACCGTGGCCATTTTCGGTCTGGGTGGCATTGGTCTGAGTGCGGTGCAGGGTGCGGTGCTGGCGAAGGCGGCCCGTATCATCGTAATTGATATCAATGAAGACAAGTTTGAAATGGCACGCCTGCTCGGTGCCACCGACTTCATTAACCCGCGTAATTACGATGCGCCGATTCAAGACGTCATTGTTGAGTTAACTGGCGGTGGGGTCGACTATTCCTTTGAATGCATCGGACGGATAGAACTGATGCGTTCAGCGCTGGAGTGCTGCCATAAGGGCTGGGGCGAGTCGGTGATCATTGGCGTTGCCGGGGCGGGTCAGGAAATATCCACGCGTCCGTTCCAGCTGGTGACGGGGCGTGTTTGGCGTGGTACCGCTTTCGGCGGGGTCAAGGGCCGCACTGAGTTGCCCGACTACGTAGAAAGTTACCTGGCGGGCAAGATCAAGATCGACGAAATGGTGACGCATACCATGCAGTTGGAAGATATTAATCGCGCCTTCGATCTGATGCATGAAGGCAAAAGTATAAGGACGGTAATTAATTTTTAGATACTGCATAAGTATAAAAAGTGTTGGCTGTAGGTGGTTTTGTTGGTTTTGCGCAATAAATTTCAATAAACACTCGCATTGAAGGAGAGCAATAAATGTCCATCTTTACTCATGTTACGCTGGGGACTAACGATCTGCACAAGTCGCGCGCATTCTATGACAAAGCTTTGGGTGCATTGGGTTATAAACGAATCACTGATCTCGGGGAAATTGGTTCTATATGGGGAGAAGATACACCTTCGTTTTTTGTGCTGAAACCAGCCGATGGTGCGCCAGCCACTGTCGGTAACGGCGTGACAGTCAGTTTTCAGGCACCTAACCGGGCGGCAGTGCATGCCTTTCATAGCGCAGCGCTGACTGCCGGTGGGGTCGACGAAGGACATCCGGGGCCGCGTGGCTGGGCACCTAATGCTTATGCCGCCTACGCGCGTGATACCGATGGCAACAAGCTTGCGGTGTATTGTTTCGAAGCAGAGTGAAGCAGAGTTTCGCCGATTGACGTGCCAACTGTTTAGCGTCGCAACCCGTTGGATGCGACGCTAATTTGGCGCAATTAAGTGCCGCTCGACTTTATGTTGGGCTGCATTTGGGCCCCTTGGATAGGGCGCACATGTCCTTATTAACGTCGCTTATATGCTATGGGTATATGTCGGGAGTTAATGCTTGATTGTAATATTGGTTAGGTGGTCGCTAAGTGTGTGTCGTGATTTCATTGGGCGTTGAATTTGATTCATTTGTTGGTTTGTTGAGATTTGTTGATAATTGAATAAGGTCATCGCCAAACAATAACAATACATGAGGTCGACGCTAGGCAGTTAATTGCAGGTGTTCTGCAGTATTGTTTAGGTCAGACTAATCGAATACGGGAGACCCAGTTGTGCTGAACAATTTACGCACAAAAGATCATGAGTTTTGGCTTGCCAAAGCGCGCGCTGTGCGCATCGAGTCTGGTCTGTTTATTGATGGCGTCTATCGAGCAGGTAAGGGCGGCGTATTTGAGTGCCTGAATCCGGCAACAGGTGCCTTGCTGGCTGAGATGAGTGTTGCCACCGAAGCGGACGTAGATGACGCGGTACAGGTGGCCAAAGCGGCATTCCGCTCGGGTGTCTGGAGCGCGCTGGCTCCACGCGACAGGATGCAGATTCTAATGCGCTTTGCCGATCTGGTGCAGGAAAACGCTGCCGATCTCGCAGTGCTAGAGAGTCTGGACATGGGTAAGCCTATTACCCGGGTTTTAAGTGCTGATATTCCCGCCGTTATTAATGCCATTAATTACTATGCGGAGTGCATTGATAAGCTCGAGGGCATCGTTACCAATACGGCCTCGTCCGCCTTCCATTACATATTGCGTGAGCCTTTGGGAGTTGTAGCGGCCATTACGCCGTGGAATTTCCCCATGCTGATGGCGGTATGGAAGGTGGCTCCGGCGCTCGCAGCGGGCAACTCGGTAGTCTTGAAACCCGCCGAACAGGCACCTCTGAGCTGTTTGCGTCTGGCTGAGCTGTTCGTTGAAGCGGGTGGTCCTGCCGGGGTTTTCAACGTCGTCAATGGACCGGGCGAAATCACCGGCAAGGCGCTGGCCTTGCACCAAGATGTGGCCAAGATTGGTTTCACCGGTTCCACGGAAGTGGGGCGGCTAATGCTCTCTTATGCGGCCCAATCCAATCTTAAGAAAGTAGCTTTGGAGTGTGGCGGCAAGAGCCCGCAGATTATTTTGGCTGACGTTCCAGATATTCGGGCTGCCGCGAAGGCGGCGGTAGCCGGGATCTTCGGTAACTCCGGGCAGGTCTGCACGGCAGGTTCCCGTCTGCTGGTGGATCGCTCCATTCACCGTGATTTCGTCGAGCTGTTTCTGCAAGAGGCGCGTACCGCTTTTGTGCCGGGTGATCCTTTGCACCCTGGGACGACCATGGGCCCCATGGTCAGTCAGGGGCAATGTGCGCGGGTCATGGCCTATGTCCAGTCGGGGCGTGAGCAGGGAGCCCAGTTGCGTCTGGGAGGGGATCGACCGCAAGGATTTGCTGCGGGCGCCTATATCAATCCCACCATGTTCGACGATGTAAGCCCAAACATGACGATTGCGCGGGAGGAAATTTTTGGTCCGGTGGCAGCGGTTATTCCGGTCTCCGGGGCGCAGGAGGCGATACAGATCGCTAATGACAGCATCTATGGCTTGGCCGCCTCCGTCTGGACCCGCGATCTGAGCCAGGCGCATCGGCTGGTCCGTGAGATTGAAGCGGGGGTGGTCTGGGTCAACTGCTATAGCGAAGGCGACATGACGCAGCCCTTCGGTGGTTACAAGCAATCTGGGCAAGGCCGCGATTGTGGTTTTGAGTGTCTCTTGTCTTACACACAAACGAAGTCAGCTTGGATCAAGCTCTAGAGCGAGTACCGTAGAGGCGCAAGGAATAACGAAGTGATGCGCTTGTCGTGAGACGAGAGTTAAGAAAATTTGTTAGCTGCCAGCCAATGGCTGGCCAAGGGTCGCTAAGTGAAAGGTATAGAGTATTACCAAAAAACCAGTGTGTTCAGCTCAATAATGCGAATGCTGGGTTCGCCGAGCGGCAAGGGCTATGCGCTGACGGCGCCGGGTGTGCTGTATGTAGGCACCCTGATCGCCGCGCCATTGATCTTGACTATTTTGTACAGCTTTTGGACGCAGTCATATCTGGATGTGGATAAAACGCTGTCGCTGAAAAACTATCAGGCAGTCTTCGGCGATCCGCTTTATTTGCTAATCATCCTGCGTTCTTTGGCCATTTCACTGGCGGTCGCGGTACTTACCGTTGTCACAGCTTACCCGGTGGCCTACTACATTGCCTTTCGCGCCCAGCACAAAGCTTTGTGGCTGTTTCTGATCAGTATTCCGTTCTGGATCAGTTATCTGCTGCGGGTTTTTTCCTGGAAGATCATTCTTGGCTACAACGGTGTGCTCAATACCAGTCTGATGGCGATCGGGGTCATCGATCAGCCGCTGGATTTCGTTTTGTATGACGCCAACGCGGTGATCTTGGTGTTGGCGCACTCTTGGGCCCCCTTCGCCATTTTGCCGATTTACGTCTCTCTGCAAAAAATCGATCGAAGCTTGCTGGAGGTCGCCCGTGACCTTGGTGACAGCGACTTTGTGCGCTTTCTAAGGGTCACGTTGCCGTTGTCCATGCCCGGGGTCTTAGGCGCCAGTATGATCATCATGATTCCCACTGTGGGTGACTATGTGACGCCCGCGATGGTCGGAGGTTCGGAGGGACAGATGATTGCCAACGTTATCCAGGGCCAATTCGGTCGAGCCAATAACTGGCCGTTGGGAGCCGCACTGGCACTTATTGCGATGTCCGGCATCATCGTTGTCGCCCTTGCTTATGCGGCAGCGCTGAAACTCATCAGTAAGGGGGTTCGCTAATGTTCACGCTGACTGATTCAGGCAAATTAAGGCTGTCCAAACTCTGGATCTATACCGTTGTCTACTTGGCCTTCCTGTATCTGCCAATACTGTTTTTGCCGGTCTTTTCCTTCAACGACGGTACGATCATTGCTTTTCCTTTAAAAGGCTTCACCTTCAAGTGGTATGAGCAACTGGCCCACGCCGACGGGCTTTTCGTGGCGCTGAAGAACACCCTGATCGTCGCTAGTGTAACGGCGGTCGTCAGCACCTTTATCGGAAGTCTGGCCGCCTTTGCCATGGCGCGTTACTCCTACAGGGGGGCGAAAGTGGCCCACAGCATCATCATGACTCCCTTGCTTATACCGGGAATGATTATTGCCACGGGCTTGCTTATTTTGCTGGTCAACCTTGGTCTGAAGCCTTCCTTGTTCATGGTGATTTTGGGGCACGTCTTTTTGTGCATTCCCTTTGCCGTGTCGATCACCAAGGCCTCCTTTGATCAGTTCGACAATTCCTTGGAAGAAGCAGCCATTGATCTGGGGGAGTCGTTTTGGGGTGCGTTATGGCGTGTGGTGTTGCCGATCGTGATGCCGGGCATCACTTCCAGTTTGTTAGTGACCTTCACGGTGTCCTTTGACGAGTTTGTCCTGGCGTTCTTCCTGTCCGGTACGGAGCCCACGCTTCCGGTGTACATCTGGAGCCAAGTACGTTTCCCAGGAAAACTTCCCAGCATATTGGCACTGGGTTCCATCCTAATATTGGTTTCCATCTCGCTGTTGATGATCTCTGAGTGGGTCAAGCGGCGTGGAGTTTTGACTGATCAACGAGGCAGCAACTCATGAATGCATTCAATGAGACGGGCTTGAATAAAGCTATTTCCATCAAAAACGTCAGCAAGAACTTCGGCACTTTCGTTGCGGTGGAAAATCTTTCCCTAGACCTGCAATGCGGCGAGTTCTTCTCTCTGCTGGGGCCATCAGGGTGCGGCAAGTCCACGTTGCTGCGCATGATCGCGGGGTTTGAAGAGCCCTCCGAGGGCGTCATCGTGATTGAGGGCCAGTCCATGCTGGGGGTGTCTGCCAATAAGCGGCCGACCAATATGGTGTTCCAGAGCTATGCAATCTTTCCGCACCTCAATGTGGCCGAGAACGTGGCGTTTGGCCTGCGCAAGCAGAAGTTGCCGAAGCAGGAGCTGCGCCAGCGGGTTGAGGAAGCACTGGAACTGGTTGGTCTCGATGGCTTGGGTCAGCGACATGCCAACCAGTTGTCGGGCGGACAGCGGCAGCGGGTGGCCATGGCTAGGGCCTTGATCATGAAACCCAAGGTGCTGTTGTTGGACGAGCCGATGTCTGCACTAGATCGTCAATTGCGTGCACAAATGCAATTAGAGCTGCGCCGTCTGCAGCGTTCGGTGGGCATCACATTCGTAATGGTGACCCATGATCAGTACGAAGCCCTGACCATTTCCGATCGTGTCGGGGTCATGTTCAACGGCAAGTTGGTTCAGGTTGCCAGTCCAGAGGAGTTATACAGCCGTCCGGCTACTCGGCAGGTGGCGGAGTTCGTGGGTGGCATGAATTTCTTGCCTGCTGATGCGCAGGGTAAGGACGAACAACACTTGTTGGTGGATGTGTCCCATTTCGGTAAGGGCAAGGTACCGTTACTGGCGGCTCCCGTTCTGCAGGGTCAGTCACTAACCCTGGGCATTCGGCCAGAACAAGTCTATCTCAGCTTGCAACACGCGGATGACTGCGATTTTTCTGCGCAAGGGGTCATCGCGGATATCGCCTTTTATGGCGAAGTTATCCACTACTACGTACGTGTTCCCGGGCTGGATAAAACCATGATTGCGGCCGGTACCAACACCGTGTTTGGCGAAAATTATGCGGTGGGCGATGCTGTTTGGCTGGGTTTTTATACGGAGTCGATTGTCCCCCTCATATAACAAATAAATAGCTGGGGCACTATAAAAGTGGTGGCTGCAACCCCGCGGCCACTCATTTGAGTAAGTTACTGGGGTGGAGGGAACACCTTGGATAGAGAAGCGCAATTTTGTCCGTAGACCTTTGAAATAGGTGAAAAGCCGACGGCCTATTCGTCAACTCCCGTAGAGCAATATTGAGAGGAAGAAAATGAACAATAAAAAAATACTCGATCTGCGTGCCGGAAAGCAGCTTATGGCTGCTGTGTTATTGGTGTTCGGAGGATGGCAAGGCAGTGTCAGTGCAGACGACAGCAACCTGCTGGTTCTGGACTGGGCTGGTTATGAGGATCCGGGCTTCTATAGCGACTACATGGCTAAATATCACCGCGCGCCGGATTACTCCTATTTTGCCGATGAGGAAGACGCTTTCACCAAATTGCGCTCGGGATTTAAGGCCGACTTGGCACACCCTTGCGTGGGTTCAGTGCGTAAATGGGCGGATGCTGGTTTGATCCAACCCCTGGATCTTGACCGCCTCAAAGGCTGGGACAAGATATTACCGAGTATCAAGAGTATTCCGGGCGTCATCATGGACGGGAAAGTCTGGATGCTCCCTTTCGACTGGGGACGCGCAGGACTGATTTATCGCACGGATATGATCTCAGGCGATGCCATTAGCCTTGATCTTGCCACCAAGCCTGAGTTTAAGGGCAAGGTAGCAATCCCCGATACCGTGACGAGTGCCTATGCGATGGCGGCATTGGCGATCGGCATGCGTGACTGGACGAACATGACCGACGAGCAGTTCCAGCAGGCATCCGACTACCTGCGCAAGGTGCACAAGAACGTGCGCTTCTACTGGACTGACCCAGGTCAGCTGGACCAAGCGCTGGCGAGTGGTGAAGTGGTGATGGGCTGGGGTTATAACCAGACAACGCTGAACCTTGAAGCCAACAAAACTCCGGCGGCAATGATGTTGGATGCCGACAAAGGCGTATCGTCTTGGGTGTGCGGATATGTGCACCTGACCGGGGGTAAGGCGAGCAATGACAAGGTCTATGACATGCTCAATGCGCTGGGTGACTCCAAAAGCGGTAAGTATCTGATTGAGTCTTGGGGATATGCCCATGCCAACGGAGAGTCTTACACGCTTGCGGATCCTCAGAAAGTGCACAAATACGGTTATGAGGATGCTTCGAACTTTTTGAGCAAGAGCCTGGTAAGTTCGGCCCTTCCCGTTGAAATTGAGCGCAAGATGGTCAAGGAGTTTGAAAGAATTAAGTCTGGGTTGTAACAACTGCCAATCTGCACGGTGGTTGTTTGGTGATCATTAGAGTTGGGGCTTTCTCTCCGGATTTAAGGAAGGTCTGAAGTACCCACTGATTTTTTGATGCTCCAACCATTTGGAGTTCAAAAAATCGGTGGCCTGCCAAAAATCAGGCTTTGGCTCTTCTTAATTCATTGTTTTTCCTTGAGCAGCGACTTTTCTCCGCGCATCACAGGCGCACCTCTCCCGCAACCAACAGTATGCGTCCGGCCAAGTCATCTTCCAGCCCCGCAAAGCCAAGACATGGCGTGCACTTAAATTTAAGTGGGCACCAGTTCTAGCCTTTTAAGCGGGTATCTCATGCAGTCAAAACGCCGTTCCTGTTCCAAGTCCTTCAAGGCCCAGGTCATTCAAGAGTGTGCGCAGCCCGGCGCGTCGATTGCCAGCGTCGCACTCAGCCATAGCCTCAACGCAAACCTCGTCCACAAATGGATTCGGCTGCAAACGCCGATAAGCACGGCGCTGCAACCTGCATTTATTCAGATGCCCATGCCGCTGACCGGAGCAAATTCGCAAGCTGCATCGTCGAATATTTGCGTTGAGATCCAGCACCCGTGTGGCACCGTCAAAGTGAACTGGCCAACTGAAAGTGCTGCTGCCTGCGCGACCTTCTGCGATGATTCGCATCGACTCTATCTGGCTCGCTACCGAGCCGATGGACATGCGCGCAGGCACTGAAACGGCGCTAGCCAAGGTGATTGCGGTGTTCGGTGCGGCGCAGCCGCACTGTTCGACTTTAGGAAGTAGTGAAAATAGTGGTTGATGAACGACCAGTCAAATGGGGCGTTCAGTCCAACAAACACGGGAACACCGTCCACGCCTGCTATGTTTGCCACCCAATCCTGAAACATCCTCATCGCATTTTCTGGACTTAACCCTTCAAGAGCAAGTGTCTCCAGGGATAGTCCGGTCACTGCCAGCGCCTCGGGATCGACGTTGGTCGAAATTGGCTTGAGCTCACACGAAAACACCTGTCCGGGATCGTCGACGTTACAAGCTCCGATCGTAAGCATGCGATACACTCCGGGGATCGGGCCAGAGGTCTCGACGTCGACCGAGATATAAACTTCACGTATATGGACTCCTCCTCATTGCAAGCCCCGTTGCTTTGGCGCCCGTGCCGACTGCACACGTATATTCGGCCTCTAAATACGGCATCGTTTCGATGCAGGGCCATGATGGGCTATTCGCTCGCCGGCTCCCGATCGCTTTTTCGTGCTTTTCGCACTTGGACATTCGAGGGTTTTGCCGACGCCGGTTCGACCGGTTTGCCATCGTTCAGGTTGCTTCGCAATCGTGGTTAAGAGTTGTTTCTCTCGTAGAACACGTCGGTAAATAGATCAGGCCGCTGCCTGATTCGGTTGGTAATCAGTGCCGTGACGCAGCATTGCCCAAGCCATGCGTGCAGTTTTGTTGGCCAGCGCAATAGCGGCCACATTGGGGTGCGATCGCTCGGCTAAACGAACGGCCCACTGGCTGAGCCGATCCTCTTTGGATTTGGCTGTGCGTAGCGCCGAGCGTGCGCCATGCACCATCAATGCCGCAGATACGTATCACCGCGCTTGCTGATACCGAGCAGTCGATCCTTACCACACAGAACTGTGTTGCCTCGGTGTCAGTCGCAGCGAGGCGGCAAACTGTCGGCCATTGGCAAACTGACGGGCATCACCGAGAGCGACGACGAGCGCTGTGGCGATCATTGGACCGACACCGCGCAGCTGTTGAAGGCGAACGGCGGACGGCTCGTTTGTTGCGATCGCAGTGATCTCGCCGTCGAGCTTGCATACACGCCCATCCAGCGCACGAAGGTCGTCCCACAAACCATCCAGCAGACGACGAAAGCGTGCCGTCAAACCGTTATCCGTATCCTCTAGCCAGCACGGTATTGCACGACGCAGCATCAGCAATTCCTTCGGTGCAACGAGACCGTACTCGGCGACCAGCCCACGGATCTGATTGGCTTTGGCCGTCCGCTGTTCGATTAAGCCGGCCCGGATGCGATGCGTCGCCTGGATATCCTGTTGTTCGATCGTCTTGATGGCGACGAAGCGCATGCTGGGACGGCTCATCGCTTCGCAGATCGCATCGGCATCGTTCGCGTCGTTCTTGTTGCTTTTGACATAAGGTTTAACGAACTGGGGGGCGATCAGCTTGACTCGAAATCCGCGAGCTTCGAGTTGCCGCGCCCAATGATGGGCCCCTCCGCAACTCTCCATGCCGATCTCTCAACCAGGTTCGACCTTTTCCAGCACCGTTTGAAGCCAGCGATCACGTGGTAAGCGCTGCCGCCAGACCGGCTTCTCATGCAAATCCACACCGTGAATCTGAAACACGTTCTTGGCCAAGTCGACCCCAATGCGCATAAGCTTCATGTGTGGACTCCTTCTCACTATTGACTGTGGTTTGCACCTTCAGTCTGGCACTCAAGATGCCGAGGTGAGGAGGAGTCCATCCCATTGCTTTCGACCGTTCTCCACCGGTCATGTCTCCACGAATCTTGCTGGTCAAATTCGGTGCACATGACTGGTTAGGTCGATGTAAATGGGGGGCAAGTCCGTGCAGTTACTCAACGGTGATCTGAAAATGGCCGAGAGCAAAATTCTCATGCCCTGAGGAATCCATTCAAAGCATCTGGTCAAGTCCCATACAAACAGCTGGTCAGGTCCTATGCAAACAGCTGGTCAAGTCAGTGCAATTACCCACCAGTCGTAAAGGGTAGAAAACGACCCATTATAGGTAGTCCGTCCCACCTTCATCGATACTGGTAACGGTTGGCAGGTAGCTGTCAGCGAGGGTGGAACATGCACTTGTAGACTACGAATAAAACGACCCAAACGCATGACGTTTGCAGCTTTAGTTCCGAGTCTACAGGTGCGCTTGCGCTTGATAACGAATACTCAGGGTTCGCCGTCGCACCGGCTTACTATGTTGCCTTCGCTGAACGCAAGCATGCATGTCCCTAGCAGGTATTTTATCGCTTGCGGAGGTTCGCGTGACAGCGTACTTCAGTCAGCACTTCACAGCCTATGTCGGCATTGATTGGGCAGATACCAAACATGATATTTGCCTACAGGCTGGGGATGACAATCATCGTCAGTTCGACTGTATTCCGCACCAGGTGATCGCATTGATGAGTGGGCCAAGGCATTGCACCTGCGCTTCTGTGGCCCTATCGCTGTAGCTCTGGAGTTGGCTAAAGGGCCTATTGTGTCGGCTCTGCTGAAGTATGACTTTTCGTGCTGTTCCCGATCAATCCCTCGACGCTTGCCAAATATCGCGTGGCGTTCAAGCCGAGTCGCGCGAAGGATGATCCCACCGATGCGGAGTTAGCACTCGATCTACTGCTTCGCCATCCTGAACGGTTCACCGCGCTCAGGCCGCAGAGTGTGGCCATGCGTTCGCTGCTTAGCCTGATCGAACAGCGCCGGGATCTGGTCAACGACAAGACGCGTTTTACCAACCGTTTATGCAACACCCTCAAGCAATATTACCCGCAGGCACTGGAATGGTTCGAGCAGCGAGACACTCTGTTGTTTTACGATTTCCTCATTCGCTGGCCGACACTCCTGTCAGCCAAACGGGCGCGTACAACCACGCTTGAGGCGTTCTTTTATGCCCACAACGGGCGTCGCGCCACATTCATCGAGGCGCGTTTGGCGTCGATTCGTGCGGCATCTGCGCTCACCGAAGATGCCGGCATTTTCGAGCCTTGCCGCTTACACGCCCTCGCGTTGGTGGAGCAACTACGCACCGTCCTCACGGTGATCGATCGCTTCGATAAGGAAATCGAGCGGGTCGCTTCTGCACTACCGGATTACGCATTGTTTCCTGGCTTGCCGGGCGCAGGCCCGCATCTAGCGCCACGTTTACTCGCAGCCTTGGAGAGCAACGTGAGCGTTTCCATGGCGCGGACGAGTTGCAAAAATACTCAGGCATTGCCCCGGTGACGGAACGGAGCGGTAAGAAGAGCTGGGTGCATTGGCGCTGGCAATGTCCAACATTTCTTCGTCAGACCTTCGTGGAATGGGCGGGGCAGACCATCAATAAATCCTTTTGGGCTGGAGCTTTCTACCGGCAGCAACGCGCCAAAGGGAGCACCTATCAAGCTGCTGTATGTAGTGGTCTAATGAAACCGGACACCCATTTAGGCGAGAATGCTCGCCAGATCGAGGTGTCAGATGACCAAACAACGCCGCTCCTTTACTGCTGAATTCAAACGCGAGGCTGCCGACCTCGTGCTCAAGCAAAACTACAGCTACATCGAAGCCAGCCGCTCACTCGGCATTGGTGAGTCAGCGCTGCGCCGCTGGGTTGACCAGGTTCAGAAAGAGCACCAAGGCGTCACTCCGCAGAGCAAGGCGCTGACCCCGGAGCAGCAGAAAATTCAGGAACTGGAAGCTCGGATCGCTCGGCTTGAGCGAGAAAAATCCATACTAAAAAATCTATGGTCACCCCCGTTTTTGCAATGCTGATTAGTGGGCGAAGTGCTTGGCTTGCTTAAATCTATTCGGCGTCTATTGGGTGAGTCACCCGCGCCATGATGAGAGTCGCGCCTGACGATCCTGAAAAGGCTAACGGCTTCTTGCAGAGCCGATTTTTAAAGCAGGTTCTTCGCCAGGCCGGTGGGTCGTTCACGTCATCCATTGTTCAGCTATCGCAAAACCTGAAAGTGGTTCGTGGCACGAGAACAACAGCTGAGTCAGATAGCCACGGCATCTGGCCCTGCATTAAATACTCCATGACCAGCTGAGATCGCCCAAGCGATCCGAGCCAGTTTGTTGGCCAAGGCACAGGCCACCACGTTCGAGTGCCGTCGTATCAGCAGTATGGGGGTGACCATCTCATTAGGCTAGGCTACCGCGCTCTTGATGTCGGAAGATCACGAGCGTTTGCGCTGATTGATCAGTTGAGTGCCCATGAGCCGGTTGATTGGCTGTGCAAGGTGTTTGACGTCACCCGCTCGTGCTAGTACGCCCAGCGCCTGCGGCGCCGCACGCCCGATGTTGAACGGCTTCGATTGCGTAGCCGGGTCAGTGAGCTGTTCTCGCAAAGTCGCAGTGCTGCGGGCAGTCGCAGCATCCTGTCACTGATGCGTAAAGACGGTGAGCAACTCGGTCGATTCAAAGTGCGCAGTTTGATGCGCGAGCTTGACCTCGTGAGCAAACAGCCAGGTTCTCATGCCTATAAACGAGCGACGGTTGAACGGTTGGATATCCCGAACATCTTGAATCGGGAGTTTGATGTGCCAGCCTCCTATCAAGTCTGGTGCGGCGACATCACCTATATTCGGGCGCAAGGAAAGTGGCATTACTTGGCTGTCGTTCTGGATCTCTGCACACGCCGGATAGTGGGCTGGGCACTGTCGGAAAAACCGGACGCTGAACTCGTGATCAAGGCCCTGGATATGGCCTACGAGCAGCGTGGCAGGCCTTCGGGCTTGCTATTCCACTCGGATCAAGGGTCGCAAGGCGAATTCAACCGGTTGTGGCGATACCGCATACGCCAGAGTATGAGTCGCCGGGGAAATTGCTGGGACAATGCACCGATGGAGCTAGTGTTCCGGAGTTTGAAAACTGAATGGATACCGACCTTAGGCTACAGAACTGCGCAGGAAGCACAGCGTGACATCAGCCATTTTTTGATGCATCGGTACAACTGGATTCGGCCTCACCAATTCAACGGTGGGCTGGCGCCAGCTCGGGCCGAGGAAAAACTTAACGTCGTGTCCGGGATTAGTTGACCACTACAGTTCGTCCTTGCCGGAATAGCGATAGCTGATCAGCCCGACCGAGACACCGGCCTCGGGGGAGATTTTGCGGATAGACGCGCCCTAAAGCCGTGGCGCCTGAGGCACATGAGCGTGGCCTCAATGAGATTGGTTTTGCTCAGCGCCGGGGTCATTCTGGTGAATCGAACTTCCGGAGTCATGAGGCGATGTTCCCTAAGGTGAGAGTTGAGCCGGGAACAAGCCGTTCGCTAGCTGAACGACTTGTACAGCAACAACCCCCTCACCGACTCAAAGTTCTTCCCTGATTTTTGATCCTTTACAGTCCGGGCAACACATCAGGAGGAACAATCGCACCGCCTTTCATCACCACGGGGGTTTTCTCAAGAATCGAAATATCCGCAATCGGGTCGCCGTCGACGGCGATCATGTCCGCGAAACGACCCGAACTGACGGACCCAACGTCCGCCTGCCAATTGAGCAGGTCTGCCGCAACTACGGTTGCGGACTGGATCGCCTGCATCGGCGTCATTCCGAACTTCACCATGTAGGCGAACTGCCGCGCGTTTTTGCCAATCGGGTAGACGCCAGCATCGGTGCCGTAGGCAATTTTCACCCCAGCCTTGACCGCTTTACGAAATGCCTGGCGCTGCATGTCGGTTGTTTCGGTGTTCTTGCGCAGGTAACTTTCAGGCCAGTTCTCCTTGCGACCCACTTCTTCGATGTAGTCGCCGTTGTAGACGTCCATCACCAGATAGGTACCGTTGTCTTTCGCCAACTTGATGCCCTCGTCATCCAGTAGAGAAGCATGTTCAATTGAACGAGCTCCTGCACGGATTGCAGCCTTGATACCTTCTGCGCCGTGAGCATGCACGGTGGCATAGCTTTTATGCTCTTTAGCCTCTTCTACCACTGCACGCATTTCGGCCTCGGACATTTCCATCTGACCGGGTTCGGTTCCTTCGGCAAGTACAGCCCCAGTACCGATCATCTTGAGCGTATCTGCACCATGCTGGAACAAATACCGGGCCTTCAGTTTTGCATCATTAGCATCGCGATAGACCCCCACCCGCATATCGGCCGGAATCTCTATTCCCGGGGCAAGTCCTGTCACTTCGCCGCCGCCGCCCGCCACTGTTATATAGGCCCCAACGACGTTCATCCTTGGCCCTAAAACCCGATTAGCGTTGATTGCATCACGCAGCGCGACATCAGTGAACGCTCTGTACGGCCCAACATCGTGAACGGTTGTGAAACCTGCACGCAACGTTTGATATGCGTGATGAGCGCCCATCAACGCTACGTCCTGAGGAGAATGCAGAAGTGGTTCGGCCACATTGTTTGTCATGTCCCAATCTGAAAGATGCGTGTGCATATCAATAAGACCTGGCAAAACGGTCTTGGTAGACCAATCGATAACTTTGCTATCGGAGGGTGGAACAGTCCACGGTTCCACTGCAACGATGCGCTCACCGTCAATCTTGATGCGTTGATCTGTGAGCACCTTACCTCTTTCTACATCCACCAAGCGGCCTGCATGGATATAAACAGTATCTGCTTGCGCAGACAGCGCCATTGACGAGAACGTAATAGCTAGAATAGCGAATTTTATTGGATGGTTTTTCATATTAAACCTCTTATTTTTGACGCGGATATAAATATCAATAGGATCCATTTGGAACGGGTGTTACGTACTTGAAACGACAACGCCTTAAAAAATATCAAGAGGATATTCCGTTACGATACGAAACTGCTTAACACTGTCGCCAGTAAATGTATGCTCGGCGTATCGCATTCGGACGGATAGATTTTTTAAAGCGCCACTTTCAATAATGGTTTTCAGGTCAACATCTCGCTCTATCTGTTTATCCGCATTGCCGAAGTAGGCATACAGCCCGTCCGGATCGACTTGTTTGTTATCGATATCAAATCCATAAACATAACGCATTCCGAGTGTTGTCCGCAAATAGCCAGTGCTACCAAAATCAAATTCATAACCGAACCCTAATGACTGCTCCCCGGGACCGTTGAAATCCCCGTACTGTGAAGAGTTGGCCAAATAGATTGAGTCCATGTAAGTGCCATCTGAAGACATCAAGTAGTCAAACGGTTGACTGCCATGTATTTTTTGATAGGACAACGTGTAGGTGTGCGGACCATTCCCGTACGCAGTCGCTAGCGACCAGGCAGTGACGTTTATTGCACCAGCACGAGCCTGCCCTTCATCCAGCGAGCGATAAAGGTTAAAGTCGAAGCTTAGCGTTTGTTCTGTCGCCAAGGGCAGGCTGTAGTTCGCATTAATGTAGTACTGACGCCATAAATCCTCAGCGCGAGACACATAAAAACCGACGCCACCCTGCTCGATTGGTTGATACGTCAAACCGGCGTAATCGACGTCGCCAGCTTCTACGCCCGCGTACCCGGCCATGAAACCACCATTGTGGTCCGTGCTTGTATAGCCTCTGGAAGAATAAAAATGCCCGATGTCGATGCTGAGCTTGTCAATATCCTCATTTAACAACTGTATGCCTCTGGCTGTCATAGGCATCAATCGTGAGTCAGGCGTAGCAAATACCGGATTATAGGGGCGCAGATCACCGAATTTTATAACTGTGTTCGACAATTTCATTTTCACAGAGGCGTTGAGTGTCGACGACTCGGTTCTTTCACCCTCGCCTTCGTCGGGAAACATTTCCGTCCCTGCTGTGCCGCGCCCACCATCTAGCTTATAGGCGGTATAGGCACTTGCATCGACTCCGAATCCTATCTCACCTTGCGTGAAACCGGATTTATAATCCATCAAAAAACCCTGTCCCCACCCTCGCGAATCGGGATAGTGAGACAGTGAGTTACGATTAAAGTACATATTGCGTGCAATCAGCTTAGCTGCTCCACCCTCAAAAAAACCATCTTTTGGTTCGTCAGCCTGCGCTTCTAGAGAACTTGCAAAGATTGAAAATACAAACATGCAAAACAGGGGGCGTGTCTTCATTGGAGACCTCAGGGCTTGATTATTATTATTTTATGCAATACCTGTACAACATAAGGCTAATCAGCCCCAGTCCATAACTACAGCAAGAAAATGTATATAGTTGTCGATGATTTACGAATCAAGTAACAACATGTAACCTCACTAACACGTTAAGGTTAAACACGAAACCGTGCTTTCCGAGGTTCGCCCCCGGCGTCCGTATCAACCGGCATTAACAGCAGATCGGCGGTGGTCAGATGATTGGCGATCAGTGTGGGAGTGTCTTTTGTTAGAGGCCAGCGCGGGCACTCTTGTTGACTGGTTGGCAGGCCGGCCAGCGGCATGGCGATGGGCGAAGGCGCGGGCGTTGTCGCAGATCATGGTCTTTTCCAGTTCGGACATTAGCGTCTGAGCTTCGGTGTCCGGGCGAGATCCGTGTGCGATCATCATAAGGTAATCTCCAGTTAGCAAGAGTGCGTAAAGGGCGACGGGTGGCTGCGATGCTTGCTCGAAGCCGAGTTCGGCGAGGATTTCATCGGTATGTTCGCCCAGGTACGGCGGGGGGAGTTGGACGCTGTCCCGGGCGCCAACACGCACCCCGGTGCCAATACTGCGAACCTTGCCGTAGCCGGGCAGGTCGTATTCGAGCAGGTAGTCGCTGGCGACCACCTGTGGGTCTTGAAGCACATCGGACGACATCTGCACAGGCGCACAGGGAATGCCGTGCGCGTCTATGCAAATGCACCACTCTGTAGTGGTGAGAGTTGAGAAGATCGCTTCGGCCTGCTTTACCAGTGCACGCCGGGCTTGGTCCTCCTCTGCTGATGCGGGAAGATGATCGGGATTCGCCCGGCAGGGATCTTTGATATCCAGCAGGGAGAGTAGAATTTCCCGCTGGGGCACGTTCAGGCAGCCCACGGTGATAAAGCCGTCGAGGGTCTGATAAGTTCGGTAGTAGAGCTCACGCGCCGCTGATGCGGCAGAGCGAGTGGCCGCTAGGCGCATCTTTTCGAGAGTGTTACCCTCCTGAGAGTCATGAGGCACGATCTGTTCAATGGTGATCAGTTTCTGCCGTTGCAATCCCAGCGCCGCCTCCATCAGAGAGCTGTCTACCCGCTGTCCGCAACCGCTGCGTGCCCGCTCCAGCAGCGCGCAGGTGGTGCCGTAGACGAGCTTGTCACCAGCGGCAAAGTCGACGATGGCAACTCCAGCGTAGCGCTTGGGCACGCCGCCTTCCGGAGCGGGGTTGGAGGCCAGTAGTCCGCTGATTGACTGGATCACCAGGTCATAGCCGCCTTTGTTCGCCAACGGACCCTTGGGGCCATAGGCAGAGTTGGTGGCGTAGATAAGCTGGGGAACGCGAGCGCTGATAGTCTCGTAACCGAGCCCCAGCCGTTCGGCGACGCCGGGACGCCAGTTGTGGACCATGACGTCGGCGGTCGCCAGCAGTTCAAGCGCCGTCCGCTGGCCCTCGGGATCCTTGAGGTTCAGGGTGATGGAGCGCTTGTTGCGGTTCAGTGCCAAGATACTGCGGCTCAGGTTGCGGGCGAAGGGATCCTGATGGCGCCACTGTTCGCCAGTGGGGGGCTCGACTTTAATCACATCTGCGCCCATGTCCCCCATCATCATTGTGCAGTAGGGGCCGGCAACATAGCTCGAAAAGTCGATGACTCTGATACCGCTGAGTGGACCACTGTCCGACTTCATGTGTTCAAGGCTGTTCATTTTGGCAATCCAAGACCACGAATCGCGATCACTGTTTTTTGGATTTCGCTGCTCCCGCCAGCCAATGTCAGGGCTGGGCAGGCGCGGTAGAGGGAGGCGGCAAGACCGTCATAGGGCGCGAGTTCGGCACCTTGCTCGAACTGGGCGCGCGGACCGATAATCTCCATGCTGTCGTCTGCGACTGCCTGATTGAGTAAGCCGATACAGAGTTTGCCGTACGAGAAGTCAGCGCTAATTTCTTTGCCGGCGTCCAGATGACGAGCGACCTGGTAACCGAACAGGCGGGCGACCTGCAGACGCGAGTAGAGTGAACCGATCTTTTCCCGCCCCGACTCGATGTCACACAATCGGCCACCTCCCCGCGCGGTTCCCTCTTGCTGGGTGTAAGCGGCCAACTCGTCAAGGGAGCGCCATGCCGAGCCGACACGGTCCATTGCCGCGCGTTCGAGGTCGAGGCTGCGCATGGATTGATAAAAACCGTGGTTCAGCTCTCCGATCAGATTGACGGCCGGCACTCGTACTTCAGAGAGAAAGACTTCGTTGAGAAAACCGCCACCCAAAGTCGGAAAGGTCTGGACGGTGATGCCTGGTGTGTTCATGTCGACAATAAAGGAGCTGATGCCTCGGTGCTTAGGTGCCTCAAGGTCAGTCCGGGCTGCCAGGTACATGGACTGAGCCACTTCGGCGGTGCTCGTCCAGATCTTATGCCCAGACACAATGAAGTCATCACCGTCACGTTTTGCGGATGTTCTCAGTGAAGCGAAATCAGACCCCGCTGTGGGCTCCGAGAACCCTTGGCAAAAGGCTATTTCGCCGCTGGCAATGCGGGGTAGGTAGGCTTTTTTCTGTGCTTCGGTGCCGAGCAACATCAGCGTGTTGCCGAACACTTTCACCGAGAGCAGATAACCGCTTAAGGGGGCGCGGGCATAGCCTAAGGTTTCGTCGATGATGAAGGTTTCCAGGTGGCGAAGGTTGCGATCACCATATTCGCTGGGCCAATGGGCCCCTATCCACCCTGCTTGACCGGGACGGCGATAGAATTCAGGCGAGTCGCCATCACTCATGGTTCTCTGGCGCTCCAGGCCTGTGGTGGTCTGAGGCAGCGTTTCGAGGCAGAAAGACAAAACCGCCTCTCCCAACGCCGTACATTCGTAATTGGTGGGTCATATCCGCATAACCAATATCTTCGAGGTCAGCATCCGCGCTTGCCGTTTCGGCCAAGGGCGGAAGTTCAGCAATATGCTGCTTTGTAAATGAATGTTTGTTCATTTCGTTGAGATAGGCAAATGAATTAATTTCAGCCGCGATGTACAAAAACAGGTGCTGTTATGGGGTTGTCTCAGTGGGGTTTGCGAGGAGGCAGGAACTGGGTACGGGCGTCGGTGAGTGCCTGTCAGGCGCTGCCATATACGTCGTGGAGCGGTCTGTCGCGCAGAGGGATTTTGCGTGCTAAGTTGTGTGGGCTAGTGCTGGCATGGTGGGTCGAGGTCTATGGGGATAGTTGTACCGCCGTATAGTGAACGCTTGGTCAACCAGTGCTTGGCTCCCTGGCCATCAGAGTTGCCGAAGTAAGGCTGCGGGCGAGGGGGCGCGTGAGCAAATAGTCTGATCACGCGCGCTCGTCACTTGTCGGGGCAAGCCCGGTAGGCGCCAATGCACGCTCGCCGTTGGTGTTCTACCTTCTTGTTCGCATAGTCGCTGACATCCGGTACTGGATAAGCGTCGCGACAATGGTGTCGCGCTGTTGCTCAATCCCACACCGCTCCACAATCAGCGCGATTCCTTGGCCTACGCCGATGCACATGGTGCAGAGGGCGTAACGTTGTTGGCGCAGTTCGAGTTCGTTCAGCGCCGTGGTGATCAGGCGGGCACCGCTCATGCCCAGCGGGTGATCGAGGGCGATGGCACCCCCGTTGGGGTTGACCTTTTCTGTGTCGTCCGGCAGACCCAGGTCGCGCAGCACCGCCAGCGCCTGAGCGGCAAAAGCTTCGTTGAGTTCGATCACATCCATATCGGCAAGCTGAAGACCGGTTTGCGCCAGCACCTTGCGCACCGCTGGTGCGGGGCCGAAGCCCATGATGCGGGGTGCAACGCCGGCAGTGGCCATGCCGGCTACTCGGCCGCGCGGTTTGAGGCCATAGCGGTTAGCGGTCCCGACATTGGCCAGAGCAGGGCGCAGGCACCGTCGTTGACGCCCGAAGAGTTACCGGCAGTGACGCTGCCGCCGTCTCGGAGGGGTGTCGACAGCCGGGTTAGATCCTCAAGGCTGGTCGTGGCCCGGGGGTGTTCGTCGGTGTCGAAAAGCGACGGATCACCTCTGCGCTGTGCAATGGAGACCGGCACGATCTCAAGTGCTAGACGGCCGGACGCAATCGCCGCCGTGCGCTGCTGGCTGAGCAGCGCAAAGGCGTCCTGATCGCTACGCGAGATGTTGAAGTGGGCAGCGACGTTTTCTGCAGTTTCTGGCATCGAATCGGCGGCGTACATCTGCTTCATCAGGCGGTTGACGAAGCGCCATCCAATGGTGGTATCGAAGATATCGGCACTGCGACTGAAAGCCGTCTCGGCCCTGCCCATGACGAAGGGCGCGCGCGACATCGACTCGACGCCACCGGCAATCATCACCGCGCGCGCCGAAATGATCGTGACCGAACCGCTGCCGTTGATCGAGGTCGGTGGTGTGGATGGCAACGGTTTGTATGGGCGGCAAACCCTGCGCGGCAACCTGGCGTATGGTGGCGGTCCGCACGAATGGGTCGACCTCGCCGATCTGCGCGACACTCGTGCGCAGTCGACACCCCTGCAATGCAATATCGCCAAACGGCTCGCCGAGCTGTTCCACAAAATCGCTCACAAATGCGTGATTCGTAGTTGGGCAGGGTTCATCGAAAACACGCCGGACGGTCGCCCCGTCATCGATCGTCCCGCCGGGCTGGATAACGTCACCGTCGCGACCATGTCCGGTGTCGGTTTCGGACTCTCGCCGGCGAGTGGTCATGCCATTCGCGATCTCGTCGTCGACGGGACATGCAGTTTCGCCGACCTGTCCAGTTGCTCGCTCTCACGTTTTGCGTCCCTCGAGTCTGACTGGCAAGCCATCCAGGGATGGTTGCCGTTACCAGCATCCGGGGCGTAGAAAGGTTTCTCATTCGATCCCCGTTGCCAAGGACGATGAGGATCGCAGAAGTAGACCTTTATGTCGGTAGCCACCGTAAAGCGCTTATGGTCAGCCATCTTTTTGCCGCGATCCCACGTCAGCGATTTGTAGAGTTCTTGGGGTAAGTTGCGGGCGTTTTCGATCAGGGCGCTGATGACCGTCTCGCTATCCTTACCGTCCAATTTCACCAGCATTAC
The DNA here is from genome assembly GCF_059695905.1 of Pseudomonas sp. LBUM1663. Classification (NCBI taxonomy): domain Bacteria; kingdom Pseudomonadati; phylum Pseudomonadota; class Gammaproteobacteria; order Pseudomonadales; family Pseudomonadaceae; genus Pseudomonas; species Pseudomonas sp. LBUM1663. Next base: position 2,150,533 of record NZ_CP166792.1, read on the forward strand.
GTAGCGGGTATGACGCTCCACAAGAGTGGCAATTTGGCTGTTCCTGCTACCGCAAGGCAGGTCGCCTTCCCAGTGACCTGGCACCGCCCGATCCTTAGCCGCAGCCGGGCGTTCGCGGATCGATACCGCGTCAGTGATTCGACCGTGATTTTCTTTCTTCTGCGTGTGATGGCGCGAGCGACGCATGGCCCGCGTGCGCCGTAAATGCTCTAGCAACTCCTTCTTCAGAGCCCCGCGAGCCTGTATGAAGAGCGTGCGATAGATCGTCTCGTGTGACACCTGATAGCTCGTATCGTCCGGGTAGGTACGCTTCAACCAACCGGCAATTTGTTCCGGCGACCACTGCAATTGAAGCTTGTCTGCAACAATTTGCGCCACCGTTCGGTTCTCAACAAGTTTGCAGACCTTGGGTCGATGTGCGCGATCCCAGGCAGCCTGATCAGCTCGATTAGCCCGGTAGCATCCTTGGCCACCGTTGCGTCTGATCTCACGACTGATCGTAGAGGCTGCTCGACCTAGCAGCGCAGCCATGGAACGGATCGAGTTACCTGCCACCACTGCACGCGAAATCTCTTCGCGCTCAGCCAACGTCAGCGCCAATCTGGACCTGCGGCGTACAGCGGGTCTGATACCGCCTGTTTCCGCCAAGATGCGCTGTATCGATGAATGGTTTCGATCAAATAGTTGGGCGATGTGCTGGAGAGAGTCGCCTTTCTGCCAGTGATCCCACATCAGTTTTTTCTGGCTTTCGGTGTAATAGATCCGAGGTCTCTGCTTCATCTGCAACACTCCTTCTGCTTACACAGAATTTAGTTGTGTTGCGTCGACCGGTTGAATCCACAGCCGAAAGTTGCCGGTCATGAACGTCTGTTTCCGACAAGGGCCAATTGCTTTAAAGCCACAAACCTCTTGAGACTCTAGCATTACCAATGCTAACGGTGCTGTTCGAATCATCATGTTCTCCAGTATTAAAAGCAGCCGCCTTCAATATGGTAGACCCTCGGTTCTTCCGAAAAATATTCCTCCAGGCCCAGCATGAACACCCGATGGTCTTCACTCTCTTCGAAGCCCGGCGTGTGATCCTCAAGTGAGGCCCAGCGCACGATCAGGTTGAATTGCTCGGGGATTTCAATCCCTTGCGAAAGCAAGTGGCCGCCGTAACCCTTTGCGCGGGTGAGCAAAGGAGCGACCTCGGCAAATGCACGTCTGAATGCTTCAATGCGTTCTTTGTGAACGGGGAGCAGAGCGATCTCATAAATCATGGCGTTTCCTCGAAAATGACTTAAACAGTTAAAAGTACGCTCTTACGGGATGAGCGATGGCTCGACTGCAATCACGATTTTTCCTTGAAGGCCATTGTTGGGACTCTCCAACCGGGCATGCGCGAGCGCAAGGTCGGCCAGCGAATAGACCGCGCCAACGTGCGGGCGCAGCTGACCGCGCGCTACCAATGCGCTCAGCTCATCAAGCTTGCCGCGGTTTTGTCGGGTGAAAACGAAGTGATAACTCGCGTTCTTGCCCCAGGCCTGAACGAGGTTTTGCGGCTGGGCAATGTCCACAATCGAGACCACGCGGCCCAGTTGGGCGAGCACGTCGGGGCTACGCGTCAGTGTGTTGCCGCCGATGGTGTCGAACACCACATCCACGCCGTGGCCGCCGGTTTCCCGTAGGATGGCTTCGACGTAATCTTCCTTTTCGTAGTCGATAAGCACATCGGCACCCATGCTGCGTGCGAACTCAAAGTTTGCTTCGCGCACAGTCGTGAAGACCCGCGCTCCAATGGCTTTGGCCACCTGGATCGCTACATGACCTACGCCTCCTGCGCCCCCGTGGATCAGAATGCTTTCCCCCACTCTGAGCGCTGCACGCACGGTCAGTGCTTCCCACACCGTCCCGCCAACCAGGGTCAGACTTGCCGCCTCAAGATGGCTCAGCGATGGCGGCTTCTTCCCGATGATGCTTTCGTCCGCAACGTGGTACTCGGCATAACTGCCTGGCCCGTCGAAAATTTGCGGGGTGTACCAGACTTCGTTTCCTGGAGCGAAGGCCGTCACACCCGGCCCAACTTCTTCGACAACGCCCGACACGTCGTGTCCGGTAATGGCCCGGCAGTGGCACCAGCTCGGCATAGTCGCCACGTCGAACCTGGTAATCCAACGGGTTGATGGAGGTTGCGTGTACCCGCACCAGGACTTGTCCCGCACCCGGCACTGGCTTGGGCACGTCGCAGAGTTCGAACGATTCCGGGCCGCCAAATGATTTAAGTATCATCGCTTTCATTGTATATCCTTGCATCTATAAATAGGGATATCGAGATATTTCGATATCATGCAGTAAAAAATTACAAATCTTTCCCAATGATCTCAGCAAGCGCACTGATGGTTGCTTCATTGCGCTTGTAGTAGGTCCACTGACCGATGCGCCTGACCTCGACCAGGCCCACTCGTTGCAGAGTTGCAAGATAGCCAGACACCGTTGACTGCGACAGTCCGATACCTTCTTGAATACTACTGACACAGACTCCAACCGTGAGAACGTCACCTTCATCCTGCGGAGGGAAGTTCTTTGCGGGGTCCTTCAAGCCTTTCAAGATTTCAAGGCGTGTAGGGTTTGAGAGGGCTTTGAATATTTCGAGTAATTCCATGGAGTAGATAATATCGAGATTTATCGATATATCAATACGAGAATTAACAGAGGACGAAATACGTAGGGTGGTGATTTTTCCCCGGGGCTTTATGGCGATAGGTTGAAGGCGCCGGCCGACGACCCGACTGACCGCTTTTGGCACAGAGTGTGTAAAAACGCCTTCGCGAACACTTGCTATGATTTCTGAGGATTTCATCGCAGGGATCGCCCATGAAGCGCTTTATCCAAGGTGAGCATCGAGGCCAAGGCACCTTACTTCCCGAGAGCCTCGACGACTACGTTAGCGATACCAATCCGGTGCGCGTAGTCGACGTCTTCGTCGACGAACTAGACCTGGTCAATCTGGGTTTGAAGTTGCCATTCCAGCCGATACTGGCCGGCCTGCTTACCACCCCGCGATCATGCTGAAGATCTACATCTACGGCTATCTCAACCGCATCCAGTCGAGCCGACGCTTGGAGCGAGAAGCCCAACGCAATGTCGAACTGATGTGGTTGACCGGGCGTTTGATGCCGGACTTCAAGACCATCGCCAACTTCCGAAAAGACAATAGCAAGGCCATCCGAGGCGTCTGTCGCCAGTTCTTAGTGCTGTGTCGGCAATTGGGACTGTTCGGAGAACATCTGGTCGCCATCGATGGCAGCAAATTCAAAGCAGTCAACAACCGCGACCGCAATTTCACCAGCGCCAAACTGAAGCGGCGAATGGAAGAAATTGAATCGAGCATCAACCGTTACCTGACGGCACTCGATGCTGCCGATCGGCAAGAACCAACAGCTTCCGAGCCCAGTGCCGTGAGGCTGGAAGAGAAAATAGCCAAGCTCAAGACTCAAATGAAAGAGCTTCAGGCGGTCGAAATCCAGCTCAATGAATCGCCGGATAAACAGGTCTCACTGACCGATCCAGACAGCCGCTCCATGATGACGCGCGGCACGGGAATCGTCGGCTACAACGTGCAGACAGCGGTCGGTACTCAGCACCATTTGATCGTTGCCCATGAGGTGACCAACGTCGGTTCCGACCGCGATCAACTCAGCTCGATGGCCAAGCAGGCCCGCGAAGCGATGGCGTCAGAAACGCTTTCGGTAGTGGCTGACCGAGGTTACTTCAAAAGCGAACAAATCCTGGCTTATCACGATGCAGGCATCACCGCCTATGTACCCAAGCCGTTGACCTCTGGAGCCAAAGCAGACGAGCGTTTCAATAACGATGTCTTCATCTATGACGCGGCAAAAAACGAATACATTTGCCCGCCTGGAGAGGCGCTGATCTGGCGCTATACCAACGTTGAAAAAGGCCTCACGTTGCATCGTTACTGGGGTTCGAAATGCCGGGCTGCGCAATGAAACCGCAGTGCACACCGAGCACGGAACGGCGGGTTCGACGCTGGGAGCATGAAGCCGTCCTGGAGGAAATGCAGAACAGGCTGAGCAACGCGCCGGAAATGATGCGGATCCGAAAACGGACTGTTGAGCATCCCTTCGGGACGCTCAAACAATGGATGGGTGCAACGCACTTCCTGACACGAAAACTGAACGGAGTAGGTGCGGAGATGAGCTTGAACGTCCTCGCCTACAACTTGAAGCGGGTCATGAAAATTCTCGGTACCAGCGGTTTAATGAAGGCGCTGTCGGCCTGAAGAGGTCTGATTTTGGCCACCCAGCAAGGTAGAAGCGGCGCTGGGGGCTCCCAGGACCAAGTGATGATCCGCAGGACTTGTGCGAGCCATTACTCTGCTAACTACCGTCGGCGCTGCGCGCCGACATTGCATCAACGCGTTTTTACACACTCTGGGCCGTTTACTGCCGTTGATGACAGGCCACAATCGTCCAGTCGGTGAACACAAACGGCGCTCTAATCGTCGGGATGTTGCACACTGACAAGCGTTACTGGTCCTGCGCTTCCCCCGCCAGTGCCGCGACCACCTGCTTCTCGATGTCTTTCTCATCCATGCCGCGACCGAAATGCTTGAGGTAGCGGCCCTGACTGTCGAGCAGGAACAGAAGGGTTGAGTGATCCATCATGTACTGGTCCGGTGTATCCCCGGACGGCACTTTCTTGTAATACACGTGAAAGGCGTCGGTGATGCGCGCGATCTCCTGCGCCGAGCCGGTGAGCCCGACGAAGTCGCTGGCGAAGTAGTTCACGTAAGTCTTGAGCTTGGCGGGCGTGTCGCGTTCCGGGTCGATGGTGACGAACACCGGCCGCACCGTGATGCCTTGCTGTTGCGCCAGTTGCCGACTGATGCGGGCCATTTTCGCCAGGTCCGTCGGGCAAATGGCCGGGCAGGTCATGAAGCCGAAATACAGCAGCGTCGGTTCGCCGAAACTGCGCTCGGTGACCCGCTGGCCATTTTGATTGGTCAGTTGAAACGGCCCGCCGATATCGGTGCGGGTGGTGGCCGTCGTGTGGGTTGCCAGCCCCATCAACAGCAGAGCGGCTAACCACTTCATCGCTCAATAACCCCCCGAGTACGTCAGCGCCAGGCCTATCAGATCAGACACCTGGCCGTCTTCTTTCTGGGTGCCGGCGGACAGCCCGAGTTTAATCTGGCCGGTGATGTCGTAGGTCACGCTCAGCTCATTGAGATAGTCCTGCCGATCCGCGCCACCTGTCGATTCGCGATGCTTGTCGGTGCGGGTCGCGCCCACGGCCCAGTCACCGAAATCGAAGGTCAGCGATGTGGTCAGGTAGCGGGTGTCATTGCCCTTGATGCCGTCTTCATTGTCGACATCGGCGAATTCGACAAAGGGCACGATATCGAAGTAACGCCCGGCCAGCGTCGGCTCAAGGTCCGTGCTCGGCTCATAGGCCCAGATGTACCGGGCGGAGGCGATCTTGATGGTTTCGTCATCTTCGCCAGGCGGATTGGCTTGTGTCTCGTCATCGGCCTTTTTGTTCAACATGTAGCCCGCCTGCATTTCGAGATAAGGCACCGCCGGAATCGCCAGCCAGTTCACCGTCAGCGCATAGGAGTCGAGTTTGCCGGTATTCGACGGACCGCCGTCGGTGCGCTGGAGTTTTTCGCCATGGCGCAGATAAGGTCGGCCGAGAAACGAATTGTCGGCGGTGTAGACACTGACGTTGGGTTCGATCATGCCCAGGCGCTGATCGAAAAACCGATACGCCACCGTGCCGCCGAGCATGCCGTCGAGGTCGTAGGTACTGACGAAATCTTGGGTGTAGAGCCCCGGCGCCTCATCCTGAGCACGACCGAACGGCACGTGGTATTTGCCGATCGAGAACGCCGAGTTGGCGTTGTTCTGGTAGTAGTTGAGGTCATTGATCACTAGTCCCACGTCTTCGAAAAAGCGCTTTTGCCCAGGTTCTGGTCCCTCGACGGGATTGATCTCGGTGGAAAACCGGATCTGCTGGTCGCGGGAAAAACGGAAGTAGAAGGTGGTATTGATGTCCGGGTAGGCGTCCGTGCTATTGCGATTGCCCCCTTGGGGGGCATCGGCGTGCACGTGGTCATATTGAAAGGTTGCGTCGTAATCCATGCCGACGTTGGGGTATTGCCCGTCGTCGGCCAGGCTCGACTCTACGGTACACACCGTGCCCACCAACAACACAGCCAAGCGATAGTTGCTCATGGCGCGCCTCCTTTAGTTGGTTCGCGGGATCAACGGTTTGGACGCTTTCGTATCCTGTCCGGTGTTGCGCAGGTAGGAGCACAACTGGTTGTTTTCACCGTACAGCCCGCCCAAGGGTTCGAGCTTGACCGCCTGCTCGTAGTCCTCGGGCCGGACCACCTGAATGGCCTGCATCATCCCGCCGTCCTCGTGTTCAAGGATGTGGCAGTGATAGACGAACTTGCCAAGGATCACCGGGTCGCGGAACGGAATGCGTACGGTGATCGAGCCGGTGGCCGGGATGAACACGTTGTCCCGATAGCCGCTGAACGCCACCGGTTTCCCGTTGATCTCGGTGACCTGGAAATCTACCTGGTGGATGTGGAACTGGTGCAACTCCTGGGACGGGTTGAACAGGCGCCACTCTTCGACATCACCAAGTTTCACCGTGGTGTTGACCCGGTCCAGCTCGAAGCGTGTGCCGTTGATCAGGAACGCCGTGGGGTCGGTGGCCGAATCCTGGAAGGCGAACTGACGCGTCTTGTTCACCGCGATCTTGCTGAAGTCCTCTGCCGGCGGATAGGCGCTGGTGATCTGCCGGGTCGCGACCCGTTCACCGCTGGAGCGCAACACCGCCAGTTTGGCCGCCGGGTAGTCATCGCCGGCCGGGCCGGTATTGCCGGAGCCTGTTTCGACTTCGTAGGTGCCTGCCGGTGGCCCGACCACCAACACGCTGAACCGCGCCGATGGCCCGATCAGCACCTGATCTGCGTCGACCCGGCGCGTAACGGTATTGCCGTCGCGCGACAACACCTGCACCGACTGGCCATTGATGCGAATCCGAAAGTACTGGTTGGCGGCAATATTGATGAAATGCCAGAGCTGGGTTTCCCCAGGCTTGATGTCAATAATCGGCACTTCCTGGCCGTTGACCGTGCGAATCGACGGCGCGCTGGTGATGATGTCGCTGGCGACTTTACCCGTCAGGGTTTTCTGAAAGTTACGCAGGACCAGCACTTGTTCCTTGATGCCCTTGAGTTCGGGAAACGGATCGAGCATGCCGTCGACCAGAATCGGCCCGGCGATCCCGGCCGACACCTGACGCTGGGCGCCACCATGGAAATGGCTGTGATACCAGTAGGCGCCGGGGCTGTGATCGAGTGGCAGTTTGACGTTGTAGTCGCCGACTTGATGGGGTTGGGTCATGCGGAAAATATTGTCGCCCTGATCCAGCGGCGACACTTGCATGCCGTGGAAATGCAGGTTGGTAATTTCATCCATGCGGTTATCCAGACGAATCGCCATGGTGCCGCCCGGTCGGGTGCGAATCAGCGGCGAATCGTAGTCGCCGTTGAACACCAGCGAAACATAACGCTCGTTCCCGACGTTGACCTGCTGTTCGGCCGCCGTCAGCGTGGCGTGCGTCACACCGCTGCCATCGTAGGTGAATTCGGGATTCTGCCGCAGAAGGGGAGACGCAGGTTCAGTGGACTGCTGTGTCGCACAACCGGCCAGGGACAGCGCAAATAGGCTCGCGCAGAGCACTGGGGGGCAGACGCTGAATGCTCTGGGCATGATCGCGACCTTCGTGGCGTGGCAATGAACTGCAAACGCAGTTCGCCTGTGCGCTGCCGAAGGGTGCTCAAAAGCCACCGCGCCAGGCCAAGGCCCGCGTAGCTTCGAGGTTCCGCGCGCAATTTTCGCAGTGTAGAACAGCTCGTAAGTTGCGCAAGCACTTGGATCCATGAAAGCACCCACCAACCGATGAACAGCACTTTTTGATAACCATTGCCTTAACAGTCAGAGGTGTTTCTTCGCTTCCTTGTCGAGAAGCCGAAATGCCGCTCTTCGTCTAATTTTTTGCCTCTTTATCGATATCTTTTCCGTCGCGATCGACATCTTTGTCTACATCACGAACGCTTTCTCTCACGTCTTTCGCAACATCGCCTTCGGAATGTAAAGCGTGCATGACACATCAAGCCCATCGCCGGGTTCGTATTTCGAGACTCCTTCCTCATCTACGCTATTGCGTAAGTGTGAGATGAAAAATAGGTGCAATGAACAAAGGTTGGCAACCCGCGAGCCGCGCCTGTGCAGTGATCGACGGGCCGCATTGCACGCATGTTGCGCAACCTGACGCCGAATATCTGTTTTTTCTGGTTCGCAGCCCACCGATTTTGCCGGCTGAGCCTACGCTTCACCTGACCAGATGAAAGACCCTTTTTCCAATCAATAGAGGAATTCGCAATGACCAGAAAATGGTTGCTTGTTGGCAGCGTTCTTTGCATCGGTCTGATCTTCGGGTGTGCAAGCCAGGCCGATCAACCCTCAGTGGATATCGGCGATCGCCACGGCAATTTGCGGTCGGCTCAAGAGCACATCGTTCAGGCATGGCGAATGGTGGGGGAGGCCCAGCGCGACAATAATTCCCGGCTGGGGGGCCATGCCGAGCGAGCTAAAGAGTTGCTCAGCCAGGCGAACGAAGAGCTGCGAGCGGCAGCAGACTTTGCGAATGAGCATGGTCGGTAACCATCAGTTGCGATGGTGAGGCGATGCGATGATTACCGAGCGAAACATCCATCTCGATGATGAGATCTCTGTCCATATCTTCACCTCGTCCGGGGCCATGGTGGGGGGCTACCGTAGCCGGAATACTTCGTGTGTGATCAATGTCCGGCAGGAGGACGTGATTCGGCAAACCTTCTGGCGATCAACGTTTGTTTGACGACGTGCCTGATTGCTTATGGGCGCTGCGGATACGTATGGCTAAACGCAATTATCAACTGGAGCGAATCACCGATGGGTGTTTTTGCTCGGGCTGACCTTGACCACCCTTACGACAGGGTTCATCACGTTTGCCATGTCGTAAGGGTTAACTGATGCACTAGCTCGAACGTTCATAATATCCTGCTGGATGGAATTTCTTCGATGTTTCCAATCTTCCGCAATCTCAGCGCGCAAACTTGGGAAGTAGAGCTCGAGTATCAGTGGGCCAGCCGCCGCTTGTATTATTCTCGGACGGTAGTCACCGCCGATGAAACAATTTTCATCGATATCAAGCCGGAGTAGCCGTCCGGCTAAACATCTACTCAAACCCGCAAAGCCAAGACATGGCGTGCGCTAAATTTAAGTGGGCACCAGTTCTAGTCTTTTAAGCGGGTATTCATGCAGCCACACGCCGTTCCAATTCCAAATCCTTCAAGCCCCAAGTCATTGCCGACAGTGAGCGTCCTGACTCGTCGATTGCGGCCAGCGTATTACCTTTCCGGGTTATGCGCCCTACAGGACTAACGATGGTTACAAATAGCGTTCGGTTAAGGACTGCAAGTGGGCGACGTAGGATTGCGTCTCGGCGTAGGGAGGCCTCCGTTTCGCTCGACCACGATGAGGAATGGGGGCGGATCTATTTTCAGCGCAGTAAATAAATCCCCTCCATTATTCGTAATTATGTATTGTCCTCTGGCTTGGCCGCTTGAGGTAAGGTGACCGAGCTCTCTAATTTTTCTTTCAATTCATTCTTGGGTATCGTTTCGGACACTTTACTTCCGATAGGGTGTGTTTTTAATCTAATTTCTCCAGTCACCTTTGCTAGCCTAAGGGCAATTGCCACAATCAGTGAGAGAGTTGACAGAATCTTAAGAAAAAGGAAATAGTTTTTATATTTGCTGGCAAGGCTTCTAATATCCTGAATTGATTGCGCCTGATTTTCATATTGAGTAAATGCTTGTTTAAAATTTTTCATCTTTGCAGCAAGAACCTGACTTTTTATTTTTTCAGCATCTATGTTCACTATTTCAAAATGCATAATAATACTCGAATCTACTACAGTGCTTCTGGGTTTGGCGGGACGAATTATTTGAAACTTCTTGCAAGCACCCGCTAGCTCCGCAGCTAAATCATTGGAATTTTCATCATTGTCAGCGGGAGATGTTTGCAGGCAAATTGACGAACCGCTTAGCTCCGACGCGGCAATGTTTAGATTCTGAGCATCAAGCCGACCGAACCTTTCTTCCATGCTTAAGCTAGCCATTTTAGAATCCAAGCCAATCTGAATGAATTGGAGCATTAGCCCCATCGAGCCTATAGCTATCCAGACATAGTCGACTTTTTTCCAGCCAATATCATCCAGCCGTCTTAGATACTTACGGCTTCCAGAAACGTATAGCCAGCAAAACAAGATATAAAGGCCAAAAATGCCTAATATCGCGAAGAGTGTATAACCAATCATCTCGCAAACTAACGAAAAATCCATATCAAACCTTTTCCTATAGAAATAAACAGTTCTTTTTCGACCGCGATATTGATAGCTTGAGCTCAATAAGTCCTTCGCATTAAAAAGTACAATCGAACTGTGCATTTGGACGTGGTTTTCACCGAGCAATAGGCTTACGGTGGAGAACCTGTCCTGACATGGGGTGTGCTGCGGGGACGGCGGGCGTTCAACCGCTGGCATGCAAAATAGACCTCCTTTGGTACGTAGCAGCTATTGTCGAACGACTGGTTCTGGCCGATGGCTGCCTGTTGCGAATGGGAAGGGCATGCTTACCCGTTTTAAAAACTAATGACTTCATTTTATTTTCTAGTGACCACTGAAGGCTGTGTAGACGGCAATTGCGATAGTCTGTGTAAACCAGAAGTTTATAGTGGCGCCTATGGAAACCTTCAGCAGTATCGAATGCTTCGTGCGTGGCGCCGAGGTTGGCAGCTTCGCCGAAGCCGCGCGACGCTTGAGCCTGACCCCGGCAGCGGTGGGCAAAAGTGTTGCAAAGCTTGAGGCCCGACTGGGTGTGCGGCTGTTCCAGCGCAGCACGCGCAGCCTGACGTTGACCGAGGCCGGTCATCTGTTTCTCGGCGAAGTCAGTTCCAGCTTGCACACAATCCAGAATGCGGTGGCCAACCTCGCCAGCGCCGAGGGTCGGCCGGCAGGAACACTGAAAGTCAGCATGGGCACGGTGTTTGGGCGTTTGTATATCGTGCCCTTGCTGGGCGAGTTTCTGCGGCGTTTTCCGGCGATCAACCCGGACTGGCATTTCGATAATCGTCAGGTCGACTTGATCGCTCAGGGTTTCGATGCGGCGATTGGTGGGGGATTCGAGCTGCCGCAAGGCGTGGTGGCGCGAAAGCTGACGCCGGCGCATCGGGTGCTGGTGGCGTCAGCCGGGTATCTGGCGGCGCGGCCTGCGATCGTCGAGCCCGATCAACTCAAGGACCACGACGGCATCCTGATCCGTTCCCCACAAACCGGTCGGGTGCGTTCCTGGCAATTGACCAGTCGTAATCAGCAACACAACCCGCTGACGCTCAAGGCGCGTATGACCATGAGTGATTCGGAAGCGGCGTGTGCGACAGCGGCCCAGGGGTTGGGCATCGCGTTGGTGAGCATGCCGTTTGCGGCGGGGTATCTGCAGGCCGAGACGTTGCAACGAGTGTTGCCGGACTGGTATGTCGACGACGGAAACATTTCTATCTATTACGCGGAGCACAAACTGCTGCCGGGCAAGACCCGGGCGTTTGTGGATTTCATCATTGAGCAGTTTGCGGAGCAGGGGTTGGGGCAGCGGTTCAGTGCGGTTTGAGTTTGGCTTGATACCGAGTCGTCCCCATCGCGGGCAAGCCACGCTCCCACAGAGTTTGCGTCGTTCCACGGTGATGTGAACAACGCAAAACCTGTGGGAGCGTGGCTTGCGCGCGATGGGGACGACTCGGTTTACCTTTGTAAACTCAGCGCCCGAATCGCCCCGGCCAACCAATAATGTTCTTCGGTCGCGGCGTCGCATATGTCCGCACCTTGGAAGTGGACAATCCCAACCGCACCAGCGATTCGGCAATGGTCACCGCCGCCGTCACGCCATCCACCACCGGAACCCCGGTGCGCTGGCGAATCTGTTCATTCAGCCCGGCCATGCCGCCGCAGCCCAGGCAAATCACTTCAGCCTTGTCTTCCTGCACCGCCAGTTCCGCCTGACGGACAATCGCCTCCAGTGCCCGCTGCGGATCGGATTCCAGTTCCAGCACTGCCAGGCCACTGGCCCGCACCGACGCGCAGCGGTCCCACAGCCCCGACAGTTTCAGCCGGTCCTCGATCAGGGGCACGGTGCGGTCCAGGGTGGTGACCACCGAATAGGCATGGCCCAGGAACATCGCCGTACTGGCCGCTGCATCGGTGATGTCCACCACCGGAACATTGAGCAATTCCTGCAAGCCTTCGCGACCGTGTTCGCCGTAACCGGCCTGGATCACGGCATCGAAGGGCTGGTCGTAGGCCATGACCCGGTCCATTACGGCAATGGCGGCCAGGTAGCTTTAGAAATTGCCTTCGATGGAGTCGGCGCCGAAGTAGGGCGTCAGGCCGACGATTTCCGTTCCCGGCGCGGCCACCGCCTGGGCGGAACGGGCGATGGCCTGGGTGATGGATTCGGTGGTGTTGACGTTGACCACGAGAATTCGCATGAGCAGTCCTTATTGCAGGGTGGTTCTGCGGCCCGACGCTGCCGGGCCGCCAGTGGATTAGTGGCAGACGTTGTCGACCGCGATGCTTTCACCGCTGACGTCGGCGTAATGGGGCTGTCGCTTGGCGATGATCAGGTAGAGCATTGCGGCGATCCCGGCGCCAACCAGCCACGAGAACGGTGAAACGAGGTGGAAACCCGGCGCCAGCGCCAGGACGATGGCGATCAACGCGGCAGGAATGAACGCCGCTACGGCGCGTAAATTGACCCCGCGGCTGTAGTAATAAGCGCCGCTGGGGTCTTCGCTGTACAACTGAGGCACGTTGACCTGGCCTTTTCGTACAAGCCAGTAGTCGACCATGATCACGCCGTACAACGGGCCGAGCAGGGCGCGGAGGCCTGACAGGAAATACACGATCACCAGCGGGCTGTTGTAGAGGTTCCACGGCAGGATCAGCACCGCGATGGTCGCGCTGATCAGGCCGGCGCGGCGGAAGGTCAGGTACTTGGGCGCCAGGTTGCTGAGCACGAAGGCCGGGGCGACGAAGTTGGCCATGATGTTCACCGCCACGGTGACGATCAGGAACGCCAGGCAGCCGAGCACCAGGAAGAAGGTATTGGGGATTGAGGATTGAGGCGATGATTTCAGTCGGGCTTTCGATGATCCGGCCATTGATCTGAAATTGCGCACCACAGAGCAGGACGGTGATGGCCGCGAATACCAGAATATTCACCGGCAGGCCCCAGAAATTTCCGACCTTGATGGTTTTGCGGCACGGCGATGAACGGGCGAAGTCGCAGAAGTTGAGGATCAACGTCCCGTAGATCGCCAGCCACAATGCGCCGCCGGCAAAAATATTGCGCCACATCTCACCACCGGTCAGTGGCTCGCGGATCGACCAGGCGATGGTTGCGTTGGCCTGGGTGTACATCCAGGCGGCGAGGGCGGCGACGGTCAGCAGAATCACCGGCCCGGCGAACGCTTCATAGCGCCGTACCATTTCAGGGCGAAGATGCTGTAGCGGCCCCAGCGTCGGCCTTCGGCCTTGGTCGGCGCGAGATCCTTGTTGTGCAAGCGAGGGCTGAGCACCACGGGTTCTTGAAAAGTTTGATCTTGAGCGGTGGGTGGAAAGGAGGGCAGATCCAGCGCGATGTTGTTATTGGAGAGGCTAGTACGCATTCCGGCAGGCTCCGAGCTTGGCGTCGCGATGACTGTGCATGAGCGTTGGCTCGACAAATCTTCGTCGCGGGCAATAAGCATCATTGGTTACGGGGCATCTGCAGCCTGTACGGGATAGGGCGCTTCAGGCTTGCGGATCTAAAGTGCGTGTATGTTTTGAAGTTATTGTATACAAAACATGTCTGCACTTAAGCCAGATCCATGCCAGTTACGGGGCTATGGAAGTCGTTGTTAATTTCGTTTTGTTAGATGGAAACGATAAGTGACTGAATAAAGGGCGATATAAATTGACCGATTGAACAGGTAGTTATTTTTCGGTACGGGTCGTGGGAAATCGCGACTGGGGAAGTCAGGAGAGAAGGATGTAACCTTTTGGGGCGATGAAACTAAAAGTGCACACATAAATGGCACCTACGGTGACATTCGTGTGTACACATTTATAAAGTCGTACATCAAACCTGTGGGAGCGAGCTTGCTCGCGATGACTGAGTTACATCCGACATAGATGTCGACTGATCTACCGCAATCGCGAGCAAGCTCGCTCCCACATTTGGATCTCCGCAAGGCTGGAGGTTATGCCTTGGACTTGCTGATGATATTCCCCGCATGCAGCCCGCATTCTTTCTGCGTCGCCTCTTCCCACCACCAACGGCCTTCACGTTCATGCTGGTTCGGCAGCACCGGGCGGGTGCACGGTTCGCAGCCAATGCTGATGAAGCCGCGCTCGTGCAGGCTGTTATACGGCAGTTCGAGCATGCGGATGTAGCCCCAGATCTCTTCGCTGGTCATCTGCGCCAGCGGGTTGAATTTGTAGAGGGTGCGTTCCGGGGTGGAAAACGCGGTGTCGATCTCCATCACCGCGACGGCGCTGCGGGTGCCCGGGCTCTGGTCCCGGCGCTGGCCGGTGGCCCAGGCGCTCACGCCCGACAGCTTGCGTCGCAGCGGTTCGATCTTGCGGATGCCGCAGCACTCGCCATGGCCGTCCTTGTAGAAACTGAACAGGCCTTTTTCCTTCACGAACGGTTCCAGTTTCGTGTAGTCCGGCGACACAAGCTCGATGTCGATCTTGTAGTGCTCGCGCACCTGATCGATGAAACGGTAGGTCTCCGGGTGCAGGCGTCCGGTGTCGAGGCTGAACACTTTGACGTTCTTGTTCAGCTTCCAGGCCATGTCCACGAGCACCACGTCTTCGGCGCCGCTGAAAGATATCCACAGGTCATCGCCAAACTCGGCAAACGCGAGTTTCAGGATGTCCTGGGCGGATTTGTTGGCATAGGTCGTGGCGAGTTCCACGACATCGAACGATGGGCTCATCAGGGCGGCTTCCTACAGGTCGGTGGCGCTGGGCGCTCTATATAGGGCTGATGGTAACAAAATCCTGCAGCGGCGGGCGCGCCCTGTGCGTTGCGCGGGGCAGCCTGAGTCGCTAGAGTTCGGCAGTCCTTTTACTCGCTCGACTCAATAATCAATACAAATGGGAGTGTCTTGTGGAAATTGCCTGTCTGGATCTCGAAGGTGTGCTGGTCCCGGAAATCTGGATCGCGTTCGCTGAAAAAACCGGTATTGAATCCCTGAGGGCGACCACCCGGGACATTCCCGACTACGACGTGCTGATGAAGCAGCGCCTGCGGATTCTCGACGAGCACGGCTTGAAACTCACTGATATTCAGGAAGTGATCGCCACGCTGAAGCCGCTGGACGGTGCCATCGAGTTCGTCAACTGGCTGCGTGAGCGGTTTCAGGTGGTGATTCTGTCGGACACGTTCTACGAGTTTTCCCAGCCGCTGATGCGTCAACTGGGCTTCCCGACACTGCTGTGCCATCGCCTGATTACCGACGATTCGGGACGGGTGACGAGCTATCAGTTGCGTCAGAAAGATCCGAAGCGGCAGTCGGTTCTGGCGTTCAAGAGTCTGTACTACCGGGTGATTGCGGCGGGGGATTCCTACAACGACACCACGATGCTGGGTGAGGCGGACGCGGGGATTCTGTTTCATGCGCCGGATAACGTGATTCGCGAGTTTCCGCAATTTCCGGCGGTGCACACCTTTGAGGATTTGAAGCAGGAGTTCATCAAGGCTTCCAACCGCGCCCTAAGTCTGTAAGAACAACCTGTGGCGAGGGAGCTTGTCGGATCGCCGCACCGTCCCGCTCGGCTGCGCAGCAGTCGCAAAGATTTTGGCGGCGCTTCGCACCCCAGCGGGAGCAAGCTCCCTCGCCACAAACGCCCGGAATCAAAGGTTTTGCAGGGTGTCGAGAAGGACCTTAACCTTGGTAATCGACTCCTGATACTCGGCCTGCCACTCCGAGTCCGCGACAATCCCGCCGCCGCCCCAGCAGCACACCTGCCCATCCTTGACCAGCAAGCTGCGAATCGCGATGGAGCTGTCCATCTCGCCGCGCACGTCCAGGTACAGCAACGAACCGCAATACAACCCACGTCGGGTCGGCTCCAGCTCGTCGATAATCTGCATGGCACGAATCTTCGGTGCACCGGTGATCGATCCACCCGGGAAACTGCCGGCGATCAGGTCCAGGGCATCCCGGTCATCCGCCAGTTCGCCGGTCACGCTGCTCACCAGGTGATGCACATTCGGATAGCTTTCCAGACTGAACAACTCCGGCACCCGCACCGAGCCGATGCGGCAGGTGCGGCCGAGGTCGTTGCGCAGCAGGTCGACGATCATCAGGTTCTCCGCACGGTCCTTGGGGCTGGCCAGCAGTTCGGCGGCGTTCGCAGCGTCTTCGGCAGCCGTCAGGCCGCGCGGGCGGGTGCCTTTGATCGGGCGGGTTTCCACATGACGTTCACTGACTTTGACGAAGCGCTCAGGGGACAGGCTCAACACCGCGCCGCCGTCGGGCAAGCTCTGGAAACCGGAAAACGGTGTCGGGCACGCGGCCCGCAGCGCGACATACGCGGCCCACGGATCACCAACACATTGCGCACGAAAGCGCTGGGCGAAGTTGACCTGGTAACAATCGCCGGCCTGGATGTATTGCTGAATGCGTTCCAGGGCGTGACGGTATTCATCGGCGCTCAGGTCGGCCTTCATCGGCGCTTTCAGTTTGAACGGCTCGATCGGTGCAGTCGGCGCCTGGCTGAACAAGGCGATCAGGCGCTGGCGCTCGCTGTCGATCAGTGTCGGGTGGAACACCAATTGACTGGTGGCCTGGTGGTGGTCGCTGATCAGTGCCCAGTCGTACAGCCCGAAACGCGCATCCGGTAATTGCAGGTCGTCCTGCGCCTGGCTCGGCAGGTGTTCAAGATGCCGTCCGAAGTCGTAACTCAGGTAACCGATCAGGCCGCCGGCGAACGGCAGTTCATCGGGGACAGCCGCTTCACCCAGTCGTGCCAGATTGTCGCGAAGGCGTTGCAGGAAATCGCTGCCACTTTCGTCAGGCAATACCGCTATTTGCTCCAGCGGCCAGGCGCTGAGCAGGTCATAACGCCCGCGATCAGCGGTGGGCCGGCCGCTGTCGAGCAGCACGGCGCCGGGGGCATGACGAATCGCCGCGAAGTACTCGGCGGGGTTGGCGCGATAGGGCAGCGGGTGTACGGAACAGGTCAACATGGGCGGGGCAGATCAGCCATCGAGGCGGGGTGGCGATTGTAGTCCTCTGCAGGATTTGCTCCTAGAGGGGATGTCGGGAACTGACCGATTAGCAGCGGCAACACGAAACCTGTGGCGAGGGAGCTTGCTCCCGTTGGGGTGCGAAGCAGCCCCCAGATCATTCACCTCGGGAGTATCAGGCAGATCGCATCAGCCGGTTTACGACTGCTTCGCAGCCGAGCGGGAGCAAGCTCCCTCGCCACAAAGGATCAGCCTTCAACCGCAGGAATATGCCCAAACATCTCTTGAACAAAATCCACCCGCTCGCGCACCGTCTCGGTAACCCCGCGCGCCTTCAATTCTTCCAGCCGCGCTTCAACCGCATGGGTGCGCAGCGTCAGGCCGCAATCGTTGGCAATCTGGATATTCAACCCGGGCCGGGCATTGAGCTCAAGAATCAGCGGGCCCTTTTCCTGGTCGAGCACCATGTCGACACCGATGTAGCCCAGCCCGCACAGCTCATAACAGCCGGCAGCGAGTTTCATGAAACCGTCCCAGTAGGGCAGTTGCACGCCGTCTACCGCGTTGGTGGTGTCCGGGTGTTTGGTGATGATGTTGTTCAGCCAGGTACCGCGCAGGGTCTGCCCGGTCGCGAGGTCGACACCGACGCCGATGGCGCCCTGGTGCAGGTTGGCCTTGCCGCCGGACTGGCGCGTCGGCAGGCGCAACATCGCCATCACCGGGTAGCCCATCAACACGATGATGCGAATGTCCGGGACGCCTTCGTAGCTGATGCTTTTGAAGATCTGGTCCGGGATCACGCGGTATTCAATCAGTGCGCGGTCACGGTGACCGCCAAGGGAATACAGGCCGGTGAGGATGCTAGAGACATGGTGCTCGATCTCCTCATGGCTGATGATCTTGCCGGACACCGTGCGATAGCGGCCCTCGAAACGGTCGGCAACCACAATGATGCCGTCGCCGCCCGCGCCTTGGGCCGGCTTGATCACGAAGTCGGTGCGCCCGCCGATGATCTTGTCGAGGTTATCGATTTCCTTCTCGGTGGAGATCACGCCGTACAGCTCGGGCACATGAATGCCAGCGGCGATCGCGCGCTCCTTGGTGATGATCTTGTCATCGACAATCGGGTACAGGCTGCGCTTGTTGTACTTGAGCACGTAGTCCGCGTTACGCCGATTGATCCCCATGATGCCCCGGGCTTCCAGGGCCTTCCAGGTCTTCCAGAAGCCGAACATCAGGCGTCAGCCTTCTTCAGGAAAGCCTTGAAGCGCACCAGTTCGGTCAGGCGGTAACCGCGATAACGCCCCATCGCCAGCATGAAGCCCACCAGGATCAGCAGGATCGCCGGGAAGGTGAACACGAAGTACACCAGCTCCGGCACGCTCATGATCAGGTGCGCCAGGGAGGCGGCAAACAGCGTACCGATTGCCACTTTCATTGCATGCCCGGAACCGCGTTCTTCCCAGGTAATCGACAGGCGTTCGATGGTCATGGTCAGAATCACCATCGGGAACAGCGCCACCGACAGCCCGCGTTCCAGGCCGAGTTTATGGCTGAACAGGCTGATCGCCGCGATCAGCACCACCACAAAGGTCAGCACCACCGACAGCCTCGGCAGCATCTGCAACTTCAAGTGTTCAAGGTAGGATCGCAGCGAAAGTCCCAGCGCCGTGATGATCGTGAACAGCACGATCCCGAAGCCGAGCTGGGTCTCGCGGAAGGCCAGGGCGATCAGCACCGGGGTGAACGTGCCGAGGGTCTGCAAGCCGATCAGGTTGCGCAGGATCAGGATCACCAGCACGCCGATCGGGATCATCACCATGATCATGAAGGTCTGCTGGGTTTGCAGCGGCAAACCGTACAGCGAGTATTCGAGGAAGTTGGCGTCGGTGTTTTCGTCGGTCAGCTTGGCCAGGCGAATCGCGTTCATTTCGCTGTTGTTCAGGCTGAACGTCACGTTGGCTTTCTTGCCGCCATCGACGGTGATCAGGTTTTCGTCGCCGGTCCACCACAGCAGGCGGTCGGTCGGCAGGCCTTGTTCGCCGGTTTCCGGGTTGAAATACAGCCAATCGGTGCCGTTGAAGCTGCGCAGCCAGAGTTCCGGCAGTTGCGGCTGGTCAGCCACCAGGCGGATGGTGTGGACCTTTTCCACCGGCACGTGAGCGATGGACAGGACCAGCTCGACGATTTTAGCCTTGTGCCCGGGGGACGGATCGCCGCCCAGCAACAGCTTCACGTTGTCATCGTTGAGATTGTTGACACGCTTGATGGCTTCGCCGATGAAGGTTTCGACGTCGGCCGAGTGTTGGCGGATCGGCGCGAGCAGGGCTTCGGCGGCGACTTTTTCCGCGCCTTCGACGGCGATGCTGTCGCGGAAGGTCGGGCCCTTGACCTTGGATTTTTCGCCGGTGTAACGCTTGGTCAGCACCAGACGGTAATAAAGGGTCTGATTGCCCTTGGCCCGGCGCGCCGACCAGGTGACCTTGCGGTTGCCGTCGACGCGGTTCACGGCCACGCCGTAGTTATTGGAAATGAAACTCTCGTTGAGGCTGACGTAATCGCGGCTCAGCGGCGGCACGAACATCTGGATCTTGACCGGGTCTTTGGCACTGGCGACGAACTCGACCTTGGCGTCGATGTTCCACAAGTCGTCGGTGGCGTCTTCGGTCACGGGAATGCCGAGCACGAAAATCTGATAGGCCGTAACTGAAATGCCCAGCACCACCAGGATGGCGATCAGCAGTTTCAGATGGAGGGTAAGAGAGCGCATTGGAATTACTCTGCGGTATGTGCGTCGGTGGCGCAGGCGGGTTTGCCAGCAGCGTATTTAAGACTGGGGTCGACCAGCGCGTCGAAGCGTTTCAGCGCTTCGGAGCCAATCAGGAGCGGATATTGGAAGGCACTACGGTCGGTTAGGTTCACTTCGATGCTGCGTAAAGCTGAACCCATGCAGATATCCAGCTCGATCACCGGACGGGCGGTGTACTTCTTGCCTTCATCCGGGTCGTAGTCGCCGGCACGACGCTTGATCTTGCTGACGCGGGCCAGTGGCCGTTCGATGGGGTGCGAATGGGCAGCGTCGATGGCCAAATAGAAGCGCACCCAGGACTCGCCATTGCGTTTGAAGCGTTTGATGTCGCGGGCACTCAAGGACGCTGTTTTCGCCCCGGTGTCGAGTTTGGCGGCGACTTCAAGGTTGATGCCGTCCAGGGAAGCGTACTCGTTGAGGCCGTACACGGTCTTTTCCCCCGCCACGGCGAAACCGGGCAGGCAAAGAAGATAAAGGAATGTCGGGAAGGGCTTGAGTCTCATAAATCCTGGTGCGCAGCGGTCCGTACTTCGATTCAAGGCCCTGGCATCGCTGCGCAAGCTCCCTCGTATGCCTATCAACTATTTATGACAAGCAGTGCAGATGTCACAAACAAATGCGGGCGGCATTCTAGCACGGTGGGTTTATGGCGCCAGCGCTGGCGGGGGGCTATAAACAGAAGGGCTGCTTGGTTGTGGTGCAGTCGGTTATTAGACGATTGTCGACAATACCTATTTATCCTTTGACTGTTGCGCCTGTTTTCGCTAGTTTTTGCGGCATTGGCTTTCAAGGTGTCGACAATATGCTGGATCAACTCGATCCTCCGGTGGTAACGCAAGACGAGTCGGAGACGCTTTCCGAAAACGTCTTCCGCCGCATTCAGGCGGCCATCGTCAAAGGCGAGATCGCCCCGGGCAGCAAGATCTCCGAGCCGGAGCTGGCCCGCACCTATGGCATCAGCCGCGGACCGCTGCGCGAGGCGATCCATCGTCTGGAAGGCCAGCGCTTGCTGGTCCGCGTGCCGCATGTCGGGGCGCGGGTGGTTTCGCTGAGCCATGCCGAGCTGCTGGAGCTCTACGAAATTCGCGAATCCCTCGAAGGCATGGCCTGTCGGCTGGCGGCCGAGCGCATGACCGTCGAAGAAATCGACGAACTGCGCCGGGTCCTCGAAACCCACGAGCGCGATGAGGCGTTTCAGGCCGGCGTTGGCTATTACCAGCAGGAAGGCGACTTCGACTTCCACTACCGGATCATCCAGGGCAGCGGCAACCGCACCCTGACGCAAATGCTCTGCGGCGAGCTCTATCAGCTGGTGCGCATGTACCGCATCCAGTTTTCCACCACGCCCAATCGCCCGCACCAGGCCTTTGCCGAACACCACCGAATCCTCGACGCCATCGCCGACCGTGACGGTGAGTTAGCCGAGTTGTTGATGCGCCGTCACATCGGCGCCTCCAAACGCAATATCGCCCGTCACTACCAGGACGGCGCTAACCAGACAGCCACTGAACGAGGTGAGTCATGAGTTCCAACAAGAGCACTCCAGGCCAGCGTTTCCGCGATGCGGTCGCCAGCGAACATCCGCTGCAAGTGGTCGGCGCGATCAACGCCAACCACGCGCTGCTGGCCAAGCGCGCCGGTTTCAAGGCTATTTACCTGTCGGGTGGCGGGGTGGCTGCCGGCTCCCTCGGCGTGCCGGACCTGGGCATCACCGGCCTGGATGACGTGCTGACCGACGTGCGTCGCATTACCGACGTCTGCGACCTGCCGCTGCTGGTGGACGTGGACACCGGTTTCGGTTCCTCGGCGTTCAACGTCGCGCGCACCGTCAAGTCGATGATCAAGTTCGGCGCGGCGGCGATTCACATCGAAGACCAGGTCGGCGCCAAGCGTTGCGGTCACCGTCCTAATAAAGAGATCGTGTCGCTGCAGGAAATGGTCGACCGGATCAAAGCCGCCGTCGATGCGCGCACCGATGACAGCTTCGTGATCATGGCCCGCACCGACGCCCTAGCGGTGGAAGGCCTGGAATCCGCGCTGGATCGCGCCGCCGCCTGCATCGAGGCCGGCGCCGACATGATCTTCCCGGAAGCCATCACCGAACTGGACATGTACAAACTGTTCGCCAACCGCGTGAAAGCGCCGATCCTGGCCAACATCACCGAATTCGGCGCGACGCCGCTGTACACCACCGAGCAACTCGCCGCTGCCGATGTGTCGCTGGTGCTGTACCCGCTGTCCGCTTTCCGCGCCATGAACAAGGCGGCGGAAAACGTCTACACCGCAATCCGTCGCGACGGCACGCAACAGAACGTCATCGACACCATGCAGACCCGGATGGAGCTTTACGATCGCATCGACTACCACACCTTCGAGCAGAAGCTCGATGCGTTGTTTGCTGCGAAGAAGTAAAGGTTTATGTAGCAGCTGCCGAGCAGCGCGAGGCTGCGTTCGAGGCCGAAGGACTCGCCAGGCCAAGCCAGGCGATCGCGTGCAGGTTTACCACTGCTTCGTCCGAACGCGGCCCGAACCGAACGCAGCCTCGCGCTGGTCGGCAGCTGCTACAGAATCAAGATAACCGTGTAGAAATTGCAGATTCCCTAACAAATTCAAAAACTGGAGACAGCAATGGCCGAAGCAAAAGTACTCAGTGGCGCCGGGCTCCGTGGCCAGGTTGCCGGGCAAACCGCTCTGTCCACCGTGGGCCAATCGGGCGCCGGCCTGACCTATCGCGGCTACGACGTTCGCGAACTGGCGGCTGACGCACAATTCGAAGAAGTCGCCTACCTGCTGCTTTACGGCGAACTGCCGACCAAAGCACAACTCGCCGCTTACATCAGCAAACTGGGCAAGCTGCGCGACCTGCCGCAAGCGCTGAAAGAAGTGCTGGAGCGCATCCCCGCCGACGCCCACCCGATGGACGTGATGCGCACCGGTTGCTCGTTCCTGGGCAACATCGAGCCGGAGAAAGACTTCTCCGAACAACACGACGTGACCGACCGCCTGCTGGCCGCGTTCCCGGCGATCATGTGCTACTGGTATCGCTTCAGCCACGACGGCAAACGCATCAGCTGCGTGAGCGACGAACAATCCATCGGCGGCCACTTCCTGCACCTGTTGCACGACAAGAAGCCGAGCGAGTTGCACGTCAAGGTGATGAACGTTTCGCTGATCCTCTACGCGGAGCACGAGTTCAACGCCTCGACGTTCACCGCACGGGTTTGCGCCTCGACCCTGTCGGACATGTATTCCTGCGTCACGGCCGCCATCGGCTCGCTGCGTGGTCCGCTGCATGGCGGCGCCAACGAAGCGGCGATGGAAATGATCGAGCGCTTCAGCTCGCCGCAAGAGGCGGTCGAGGGCACCCTCGGCATGCTGGCGCGCAAGGACAAGATCATGGGCTTCGGCCACGCGATCTATAAAGACAACGATCCGCGCAACGAAGTGATCAAGGGCTGGTCGAAAAAACTCGCCGACGAAGTGGGCGACACCGTGTTGTTCCCGGTTTCCGAAGCCATCGACGCAACCATGTGGGAGCAGAAGAAACTGTTCCCGAACGCCGACTTCTACCATGCGTCGACGTACCACTTCATGGGCATCCCGACCAAGTTGTTCACACCAATTTTCGTCTGCTCGCGCCTGACCGGCTGGGCAGCGCACGTGTTCGAACAACGTGCCAACAACCGCATCATCCGCCCGAGCGCTGAGTACGTCGGCGTCGAACAGCGCAAGTTCGTGCCAATCGAACAACGCTGAATGGTGAAGGCCGACGCAGGGATTTGAAAGTAATGCAAATTCCTGTGGGAGCGGGCTTGCCCGCGATGACGGAGTCACATTCGACATAAATGTCGCCTGACCCACCGCTATCGCGAGCAAGCTCGCTCCCACAGGGGACGTGTTGAATTCAAACCGGATGTCTGGCCCCACCCTTTGAAACTACCGTGACCGAGTCCTGACGATGAACACTGAATTCCGTAAACCGCTGCCCGGCAGCCATCTGGATTACTTCGACGTCCGTGCGGCTGTCGAGGCCATCCAGCCTGGCGCCTACGACACTCTGCCGTACACCTCTCGCGTGCTGGCGGAAAACCTGGTGCGTCGCTGCGACCCGGCCACGCTCACCGAATCCCTGAAGCAATTCATCGAGCGCAAACGCGACCTCGACTTCCCGTGGTTCCCGGCTCGCGTGGTGTGCCACGACATTCTCGGCCAGACCGCGCTGGTTGACCTCGCCGGCCTGCGTGACGCCATCGCCCTGCAAGGTGGCGACCCGGCGCAAGTGAACCCGGTGGTGCCGACGCAGTTGATCGTCGACCACTCCCTGGCCGTCGAGCGCGGTGGCTTCGATCCAGAGGCGTTCGAGAAGAACCGCGCCATCGAAGACCGTCGCAACGAAGACCGTTTCCACTTCATCAACTGGACCAAAAAGGCCTTCAAGAACGTTGATGTGATTCCACCGGGCAACGGGATCATGCACCAGATCAACCTGGAGAAAATGTCTCCGGTGATCCAGGTACGTGACGGCGTGGCGTTCCCCGACACTTGCGTCGGCACCGACAGTCACACCCCGCACGTCGATGCGCTGGGCGTGATCGCCATCGGTGTCGGTGGCCTGGAAGCCGAGAGCGTGATGCTCGGCCGCGCATCGTGGATGCGCCTGCCGGAAAGCGTCGGCGTCGAATTGACGGGCAAGCTGCAACCGGGCATCACCGCCACCGACATGGTGCTGGCGTTGACCGAGTTCCTGCGCAAGCAAAAAGTCGTCGGTGCATGGCTGGAATTCTTCGGTGAAGGCGCCGCCGCGCTGACCCTCGGCGACCGCGCAACCATCTCCAACATGGCCCCGGAATACGGCGCCACGGCAGCGATGTTCTACATCGATCAGCAGACCATCGACTACCTCAAACTCACCGGCCGTGAAGACGAGCAAGTGCAGTTGGTCGAGAACTACGCCAAGCAAACCGGCCTGTGGGCTGACAGCCTGAAAGGCGCGCAATACGAGCGCGGGTTGACCTTCAACCTGTCCTCGGTGGTGCGTAACATGGCCGGCCCGAGCAACCCGCACGCCCGCGTCGCCACCTCAGACCTCGCCGCCCAAGGCATCTCCGGTCAGTGGGAAGAAGTGCCCGGCCAGATGCCGGACGGAGCGGTGATCATCGCCGCCATCACCAGTTGCACCAACACCAGCAACCCGCGCAACGTCATCGCCGCCGGCCTGCTGGCGCGCAATGCCAACAAGCTCGGGCTGACTCGCAAGCCGTGGGTCAAATCGTCCCTGGCGCCGGGTTCGAAAACCGTCGCGTTGTACCTCGACGAGGCCGGCCTCACCAGCGAACTGGAGCAGCTCGGTTTCGGCATAGTGGCCTTCGCTTGCACCACCTGCAACGGCATGTCCGGCGCGCTGGACCCGGCGATCCAGCAAGAGATCATCGACCGCGACCTGTACGCCACTGCCGTGTTGTCCGGCAACCGTAACTTCGACGGCCGGATCCACCCGTATGCGAAGAACGCCTTCCTCGCTTCGCCACCGTTGGTGGTTGCTTACGCCATCGCCGGCACCATCCGTTTCGACATCGAAAAAGATGTGCTGGGTGTGGTCGATGGCAAGGAAATCCGCCTGAAAGACATCTGGCCGAGCGACGAAGAAATCGACGCGGTGGTGAAGGCTTCGGTCAAGCCGGAGCAGTTCCGTCAGGTCTACATCCCGATGTTCGCCATCCATGAAGACACCGGCCCGAAAGTGACGCCGCTGTACGACTGGCGCGAGATGAGCACCTACATCCGCCGTCCGCCGTACTGGGAAGGCGCGCTGGCCGGGGCGCGTCCGCTCAAGGGCATGCGCCCGCTGGCGGTGCTGCCGGACAACATCACCACCGATCACCTGTCGCCGTCGAACGCGATCATGCTGGACAGCGCGGCGGGTGAATACCTGGCGAAAATGGGCCTGCCGGAAGAGGACTTCAACTCTTACGCGACTCACCGTGGCGACCACCTGACCGCGCAGCGCGCCACCTTCGCCAACCCGAAACTGTTCAATGAAATGGTTCAGGAAAACGGCAAGGTCAAGCAGGGTTCTCTCGCTCGCGTCGAGCCGGAAGGCCAAGTGATGCGCATGTGGGAAGCCATCGAAACCTACATGGAACGCAAGCAGCCGCTGATCATCATCGCCGGCGCCGATTACGGTCAGGGTTCGTCCCGCGACTGGGCGGCGAAGGGCGTGCGTCTGGCCGGTGTCGAGGCGATTGCCGCTGAAGGTTTCGAGCGCATCCACCGCACCAACCTGGTGGGCATGGGCGTGTTGCCACTGGAGTTCAAACCGGGCACCGACCGTCACACCCTGGCCATCGATGGCAGCGAAACCTATGACGTGATCGGTGAGCGCACGCCGCGCGCCGAGCTGACGCTGGTGATCAACCGCAAGAACGGCGAACGTGTCGAAGTGCCGGTGACCTGCCGCCTCGACACCGCTGAAGAAGTGTCGATCTACGAGGCGGGTGGCGTTTTGCAGCGTTTCGCGCAGGACTTCCTCGAAGAATCGGCGGTTGCCGTTTAACACGATGAGTTCGGGCGGGACCCTGCGGTCCCGCTCGATCCTAAAAGGAACATCATGGCTCACGTACCTCAAATTAAAATCGCCGCCACCTACATGCGTGGCGGCACCAGCAAGGGCGTGTTTTTCAGCCTGAAAGACCTGCCCGAAGCGGCACAGGTTCCAGGCCCGGCGCGCGATGCCTTGTTGCTGCGCGTGATCGGCAGCCCCGACCCCTACGACAAGCAAATCGACGGTATGGGCGGCGCGACCTCCAGCACCAGCAAAACCGTGATCCTGTCCAAAAGCATCAAGGCCGATCACGACGTCGATTACCTGTTCGGTCAGGTGTCCATCGACAAGCCTTTCGTCGACTGGAGTGGCAACTGCGGCAACCTGTCGGCGGCGGTCGGTTCGTTTGCCATCAGCAATGGTTTGGTGGACGCCAGCCGCATCCCGCACAACGGTGTGGCGGTGGTTCGCGTGTGGCAGGCCAACATTGGCAAGACCATCATCGCCCATGTGCCGATCACCAACGGTGAAGTGCAGGAAACCGGCGATTTTGAACTCGACGGCGTGACCTTTCCGGCGGCCGAAGTGCAGGTCGAATTCATGGACCCGGCGGCGGAGGAAGAGGGCGGTGGCGGTTCGATGTTTCCTACCGGCAACCTGGTGGATGACCTCGAAGTACCCGGCGTCGGAACCTTCAAGGCGACCATGATCAATGCCGGCATCCCGACGATTTTCGTCAATGCCGAAGACATCGGCTACACCGGCACCGAGTTGCAGGGTGCGATCAACAGCGATCCGAAAGCGCTGCTGATGTTCGAGACCATCCGTGCTTATGGCGCATTGCGCATGGGCTTGATCAAAGACCTGGACGAAGCCGCCAAGCGTCAGCACACGCCGAAGGTGGCCTTTGTCGCCAAGCCTGCCGACTACGTTGCTTCGAGTGGGAAAGCGATCGCGGCGGGTGATGTCGACTTGCTGGTGCGCGCGTTGTCGATGGGTAAATTGCATCACGCGATGATGGGCACGGCGGCGGTTGCCATCGGTACTGCCGCAGCGATTTCCGGGACGTTGGTCAACCTCGCAGCCGGTGGCATCGAACGTAATGCCGTGCGCTTCGGGCATCCGTCCGGCACCTTGCGGGTGGGCGCCGAGGCCAGCCAGGTGAACGGTGAATGGACCGTCAACAAAGCCATCATGAGCCGCAGTGCGCGGGTGTTGATGGAAGGCTTCGTGCGAGTGCCGGGCGACTCCTTCTGACACAAATCCGGAGATAAACACAAAACCCTGTGGGAGCGAGCCTGCTCGCGATGAGGCCATAACATTCAACATCCTTGTTGCCAGTTATACCGCCATCGCGAGCAGGCTCGCTCCCACAATGGATCGCATTTCAATAATAAGAATGTTGTAACTAATCGAGATTGATCCCTGAACCGAGGTCCCATCAACGAACCACTTCAAGAGTGAATCGAACATGAGCGCCAACGTCGACCTGAACAACCGCCCCGACTACGACACCGTCCTGCAGGACATTGCCGATTACGTCCTCAACTTCAAAATCGAGTCCAAGGAAGCGCTGGACACTGCCCGCAACTGCCTGATGGACACCCTCGGCTGCGGCCTGCTGGCCCTGCGCTTCCCCGAATGCACCAAACACCTGGGCCCCATCGTGGAAGGCACCGTCGTTCCGTTCGGCGCCCGGGTTCCCGGAACAAGTTTGCGGCTCGATCCCGTCAAAGCGGCATGGGACATCGGCTGCATCGTCCGCTGGCTCGACTACAACGACACCTGGCTCGCCGCTGAATGGGGGCATCCGTCCGATAACCTCGGCGGTATTCTCGCGGTGGCCGATCACCTGTCGCAGAAACGCCTGGCCAATGGCGATGCGCCGCTGACTGTCCGCGTGGTGCTCGAAGCCATGATCATGGCCCATGAGATTCAAGGCGTGATTGCACTGGAAAACTCCTTCAATCGGGTAGGGCTCGATCACGTCATCCTGGTGAAAGTCGCCTCGACCGCCGTCACCGCCAAACTCATGGGCGCCAATCGCGAGCAGTTGCTGTCAGCGTTGTCCCACGCCTTTGCCGACGGCCAGGCGCTGCGCACGTATCGGCATGCGCCGAATGCCGGGTCGCGCAAGTCCTGGGCAGCGGGCGATGCGTCCAGTCGGGGCGTGCGCCTGGCGGACATGGCGATGCGCGGCGAGATGGGCATTCCCGGCGTGCTGACCGCCAAACAGTGGGGCTTTTACGACGTGTTGTTCAGCCACACCAACAACGATCTGGCGCTCAAACCCGAAGACAAACGCGCGTTCAGCTTCTCCCGCCCATACGGCACCTACGTGATGGAAAACGTGCTGTTCAAAATCAGTTTCCCCGCTGAATTCCACGCACAAACCGCCTGCGAAGCGGCAGTGACCCTGCATCCGCAGGTTCGAAATCGTCTGCATGAGATCGACAAAATCGTCATTACCACCCACGAATCGGCAATCCGCATCATTTCCAAGGTCGGCCCGTTGGCCAATGCGGCCGACCGCGACCACTGCATTCAGTACATGACGGCAGTGCCGCTGGCATTTGGCAATCTGGTCGCCGAGCAGTACGAAGACAGCTTCCACGCGGCGCACCCGATCATCGACGTGCTGCGCGAGAAAATGGTCATCATCGAAGACCCGCAGTACACCCGCGAATACCTGGAGGCTGACAAGCGTTCCATCGCCAACGCGATCCAGGTGTTTTTCAAGGACGGCTCCAGCACCGAGAAGGTCGTGGTGGAATATCCGATCGGCCATCGCCGTCGCCGCACCGCTGGCATTCCGTTGCTGGAGGACAAGTTCAAGGCCAACCTGGCGACGCGCTTTACCGCCCAGCGCAGTAAGGAAATTTTTGCGTTGTGCACGGATCCGGCTGCGTTGGAGGCAACCCCGGTCAATCGCTTCGTCGACCTGTTCGTGATCTGACACGAATCCCTGTAGGAGACAGCGGTGCGGCCGGCGTCAGCCCTTAAGCCATTTTTCGACCGGCAATTTGGTAATGGCAAACCCCGCCAGCAACACCGCCGAATACCCCATCAACTCCCGGGTCAGACTTTGCCCCTCATACCACGCGCCAATCACCACCGCGAACACCGGAAAAATAATAAACACGAACGACAGAATGATCGGGCTCAAGCGTTTGAGCAGCAAAAAGTAAACGATAAACCCGCCCACCGAGGCCACAAGCCCCAGGTACAGCAAGGCCCCCCACGAACGCGCAGTGATGTCATCGAACACCGGTGCCTCAACGCTCAATCCCGCCACCAACAGCATCAAACCGGCCAGGCCGATAGGCAGCGTGTTGTAAGTAATCACGCTGATCGAACTGCCTTGCTTCTTGGTGATTACGTAACACAGTGCATGCATGACCGCCGCCGCCAGAATCGCCAGCACCCCGAAGAATTCGGCATGGTCCAGGTGCAGCCCCTGGCTGCGGATAATCATGAACAGACTGCCGAATCCGATGGCGATGCCAATCACTTGCGAAGGGTAGATTTTCTCCCGCAGAAACACAGCGGAAAACAGCAGGATGAACACCGGCATGCAGCTGAACAGCAGCGCGGTCAGGCCGGACGACACGTGCATCTCGCCAAAGTTGAGCAAGTAATACGGCAGGGTGAAATACGACAGCGTGACGAACACGAAAAACCAGCGGCTTTTCCGGGGAAATAGCAGCGGCTCGCGACGCAACAAGGCGAAGCTCAAAAACAGCGGAAAGGCGATCAGAAAACGCAGCCCGGCGGCGGTCAGCGGCGGCACACTCTCGACGGCAATCTTGATGCCCAGCCACGTCGTGCCCCAACTCAGGCAAACGATCAGGAACAGTGCGCTGGTGACCAGTCCGGCCAGCCAGGGTTTTCGGATGCTGGAAGAGGTGCTGAGGGCCGTGAACATGATCTTGCTCCTTCGTCGTCGAAATTGACCCGGTTACCAAATAGGTCTATTCCTGATTGAACCTGTTTTAAGCACGCTATTCGGGATGGAAATGACTGTCAAAACAAGTATTGCCACGGTGTCAATACTGCGCGAAGGCCTGGCTCAGGGGCGCGGCGTGAAGTACAAACGTCTGGCCGAGGCCCTCGAAAAGAGCATCGGCGAAGGCTTGATCGAGCCCGGCAGCAAATTGCCGCCCCATCGTTTGTTGGCAGACAGCGTGGGCGTGACCATCGGCACCATCAGCCGTGCGTATGGCGAACTGGAGCGGGTAGGGTTGGTCGTGGCTCGTGTAGGAGATGGCACCTATGTGCGTCAGCGCGGGATGGAGCGGCCGCGGGATTCCGGCTTTCGCAATGTCAGCGACGAGCCACAGCCTTACTTCGATATGAGTCGGAATCAGCCGATTCCGGGGCAGGAAGGCGCTTTTCTCAGTCAAAGCCTGCAGACCCTCGCGAGCGATCCGCACACCTTGCAGTTGCTCAGCGGTTACACCGCCGATGCCGGATTACCCCGCCATCGTGCGGCAGGTGCCCATTGGCTGCGGCATCAGGCGTTCGTACCGAGCGCCGAGCAGGTCATTTGCGTCAATGGCGGCCAGCACGGCTTGCTCTGCGTGTTGATGGCGTTGCTCAAGCCCGGCGACACACTGGTCACCGAGCAGTTGACTTACCCCGGGCTGATCAGCGTCGCCCGCATGCTCGGCATAAAGCTGATCGGCGTCGAGATGGATGACGAGGGATTGCTGCCCGACGCGTTGTCGGACGTTTCCCAGCATCATCGGGTATCTGCGGTGTACTGCACGCCGACTATCCAGAATCCTACGGCGGCGGTGATGTCCGTCCCACGACGTGAGGCGATTGCCGAGGTCTGTCGCCAACATAATCTGCTGATCATCGAGGACGAAGCCCACGCCGTGCTGGCGCAGCAGCGTCCGTTGCCCTTGAGTCACTTTGCCCCGGAGCGTTCGGTGTTGATCGGCAGTTTGAGCAAAGCGGTTTCGGCGGGTTTGCGTGCGGGTTATCTGCATGCGCCGCAACCGTTGATCGGACGGCTGAGCGCAGCGGTGCGCGGGACGTGCTGGATGGCGAATCCGCTGTCGATGGAGCTGGCGACGGCGTGGATCGAAAACGGTATCGCCGAGCAGTTGCTGAGGCAGCAGATTGCTGAAATCAGTCGCCGCAAGCGTTTGGTCAGCCCAATGTTAGAAGAGGTCGGATACAAGACTCATCCCCACAGCCCACACTTCTGGATCGAAGTGCCCGAGCCTTGGCGGGCGTCGCAGATTGCGGCGGAGCTCAAACAGAACAATTACCTGGTGGCCACCGCGGAGGCGTTTGCGGTCGGGCATGCCGCGGTACCGCAATTCATTCGGGCAAGTGTGTGTCATTCGGCGGGGGATGATCGGTTGTTGTTGCAGGGGTTTGAGGCGTTGGCGAGGGCATTGGCCGAGACCGTGTAATCGTTCTTCGCGGGCAAGCCTCGCTCCTACAGGTTTCGTGTCGTTCACGGCATGCGGGATCGACACAAAACCTGTACGAGCGAGGCTTGCCCGCGAAGGCGTCCTCGCGGGCGCTACAAATCTACTTGAACCGCCGCTCAACACCTTTTTCGACGAGGATCTTCGCCGAAATCTCTTCCACCGAAAAATGCGTGGAGTTGATGTTCGGGATGTTCTCCCGGCGGAACAGGTTCTCCACCTCGCGCACCTCGAACTCGCACTGGGCGTAGCTCGAATAGCGGCTGTTGGGCTTGCGCTCGTTGCGGATGGCGGTGAGACGGTCCGGGTCGATGGTCAGGCCGAACAGCTTGTGCTGGTGGGCGCGCAGGGCGGTCGGCAGTTGCAGGCGCTCCATGTCGTCTTCGGTCAGCGGGTAGTTGGCCGCGCGGATGCCGAATTGCATAGCCATGTACAGGCACGTCGGTGTCTTACCACAACGCGACACGCCCACTAGGATGAGGTCGGCCTTGTCGTAATAATGCGTGCGCGCGCCGTCGTCGTTGTCGAGGGCGAAGTTCACCGCCTCGATCCGCTCCATGTAATTGGAGTTGGTGCCGATGGAGTGGGATTTGCCGACGGTGTAGGAAGAATGCTCGGTCAGTTCCTGTTCAAGCGGCGCCAGGAAGGTCGAGAAAATGTCGATCATGAAACCATTGGACGTTGCGAGGATCTCACGGATGTCCTGATTGACGATGGTGTCAAAGATAATCGGCCGGAAGCCGTCGGTTTCGGCGGCTTTGTTGATTTGTTGTACCATGGCCCGCGCTTTATCCACGTTGTCGATGTACGGACGCGTGAATTTGCTGAAGGTAATGTTTTCGAACTGCGCCAGGAGGCTTTGGCCGAGGGTTTCGGCTGTGATGCCAGTACCGTCGGAAATAAAGAAAGCAGATCGTTTCATTTGCACCTTGGGCCTTAAGCTAGTAACGAATCTTGGATATGATAGGCGCGATTTGCCGGCCGCCAGTGGTCCGCATTCTCACTTATTTTCCAGGTCCAGGCCATACAGCCGGCAAACGCTCCCCCGAGCAGCCGGCTTCTGAGCTTTTCCAACACAGTTAGTGGAGAGATCACCTTGGTAGAGTACGTAGTTTCCCTCGATAAGCTCGGCGTCCATGATGTAGAGCACGTAGGGGGCAAGAACGCATCCCTGGGCGAGATGATCAGTAACCTCGCAGGCGCCGGTGTATCGGTGCCCGGTGGCTTCGCCACGACAGCTCAGGCTTATCGTGATTTTCTGGAACTGAGCGGCCTGAACGATCAGATCCACGCCGCCCTCGACGCTCTCGACGTCGACGATGTCAACGCCCTGGCCAAGACCGGCGCCCAGATCCGTCAATGGATCATGGAAGCCGAGTTCCCCGAGAAGCTCAACGCCGAGATCCGCACCGCGTTCGCTACGCTGTCGGCCGGCAACCCTGACATGGCCGTGGCCGTGCGTTCTTCCGCTACCGCCGAAGACTTGCCGGACGCTTCCTTCGCCGGTCAGCAAGAAACCTTCCTGAACATCCGTGGTGTCGAAAACGTCATTCGCGCCGCCAAAGAGGTGTTCGCCTCCCTATTCAACGACCGCGCGATTTCCTACCGCGTCCACCAGGGCTTCGACCACAAGCTGGTCGCCCTGTCGGCCGGCGTTCAGCGCATGGTCCGCTCCGAAACCGGCACCGCCGGCGTGATGTTCACCCTCGATACCGAATCGGGCTTCCGTGACGTGGTGTTCATCACCGGCGCCTACGGCCTGGGTGAAACCGTCGTACAAGGCGCGGTGAACCCGGATGAGTTCTACGTCCACAAAGGCACGCTGGCGGCGGGTCGTCCGGCCATCCTGCGTCGCAACCTGGGCAGCAAGGCCATCAAGATGATCTACGGCGAAGTCGCCACGGCCGGCAAGTCGGTCAAGACCATCGACGTGGACAAAGCTGATCGCGCCCGTTTCTGCCTGACCGACGCCGAAGTCAGCGAACTGGCCAAGCAAGCGATGATCATCGAGAAGCACTACAAGTGCCCGATGGACATCGAATGGGCCAAAGACGGCGACGACGGCAAGCTCTACATCGTTCAGGCCCGTCCTGAAACCGTGAAGAGCCGCACCTCGGCCAATGTCATGGAACGCTACCTGTTGAAAGAAACCGGCACCGTGCTGGTTGAAGGTCGTGCCATTGGCCAGCGCATCGGCGCCGGCAAGGTCCGCATCATCAAGGACGTGTCCGAGATGGACAAAGTCCAGCCAGGCGATGTTCTGGTCTCCGACATGACCGACCCGGACTGGGAACCGGTCATGAAGCGCGCCAGCGCCATTGTCACCAACCGTGGCGGCCGTACTTGCCACGCGGCGATCATCGCTCGCGAACTGGGCATCCCGGCCGTGGTCGGTTGCGGCAACGCCACCCAGCTGTTGAAAGACGGCCAGGGCGTGACTGTTTCCTGCGCTGAAGGCGACACCGGTTACATCTTCGAAGGCGAACTGGGCTTCGACATCAAGAAAAACTCCGTCGATGCCATGCCTGATCTGCCGTTCAAGATCATGATGAACGTCGGTAACCCGGACCGTGCATTCGACTTCGCGCAACTGCCGAACGCCGGTGTGGGCCTGGCCCGTCTGGAATTCATCATCAACCGCATGATCGGCGTGCACCCCAAGGCGCTGCTGAACTACGCCGGGCTGCCGCAGGACATCAAGGACAGCGTCGACAAGCGCATTGCCGGCTACGATGATCCGGTCGGTTTCTATGTCGAGAAACTGGTTGAAGGCATCAGCACCCTGGCCGCTGCGTTCACCCCGAAAAAAGTCATCGTGCGTCTGTCGGACTTCAAGTCCAACGAATACGCGAACCTGATCGGCGGCAAGCTCTACGAGCCGGAAGAAGAAAACCCGATGCTGGGTTTCCGTGGCGCCTCGCGTTACATCAGCGAATCGTTCCGCGACTGCTTCGAACTCGAATGCCGTGCCCTCAAGCGCGTGCGCAACGAAATGGGCCTGACCAACGTCGAAATCATGGTGCCGTTCGTCCGTACCCTCGGTGAAGCCAGCCAGGTCATCGACCTGTTGGCGGAGAACGGTCTGAAGCGTGGCGAAAATGGTCTGCGCATCATCATGATGTGTGAACTGCCGTCCAACGCGATCCTGGCTGAAGAGTTCCTCGAGTTCTTCGACGGTTTCTCCATCGGCTCCAACGACCTGACTCAGCTGACGCTGGGCCTGGACCGTGACTCCGGGATCATCGCGCACCTGTTCGACGAGCGGAATCCGGCGGTCAAGAAGCTGCTGGCCAACGCGATTCAGGCTTGCAACAAGGCTGGCAAGTACATCGGTATTTGCGGTCAGGGCCCTTCGGACCACCCTGATCTGGCCAAGTGGCTGATGGAGCAGGGCATCGAAAGCGTTTCGCTGAACCCCGATTCCGTACTGGAAACCTGGTTCTTCCTGGCTGAAGGTCAGGCTGCAGTTTGATGGTGTGAGTGAAAGGGCCGCTCTCCTGTAGGAGCGAGCCTGCTCGCGAAGACGGACTGACATCCAGCAGAGGTGTCGGCGGATATACCGCTTTCGCGAGCAGGCTCGTTCCCACAAGGGGCGGTCTTTTTAGAGATTCAAGCAGGGCGGGCTCTTCTGGAAGCCGCCCTTTTTTGTGCAAGAGCATTATGCAAAGCAGCAGCAACCTATTTCCTGTCGCCCTGATCAGCGCCGAGCGTCGCGGCGATCTGAGCGAAGATGTCTATCGCTTGAAACCTGGCAACAGCCCTGACGGCACCGTCGAACTGGCTGTGACGCGCCTTGGCATGGCTGATGAACCGTCCGTGCGTGGCGTGCCGGTGATTTTGTTGCACGGCAGTTTTTCCAATCGCCGGTTCTGGTTCTCGCCCAAAGGGCTTGGGCTGGGCGCCTACCTGACGCGTCTGGGGTTCGATGTCTGGATTCCCGAAATGCGCGGTCACGGCCTGTCCCAGCGTAATCAGAACTACCGCAAGAACCGTGTTGCCGACTACGCTCGTTACGATCTGCCGGCGATTGGCGCGTTCGTGCGTGAACAGAGCGGCCAGGCTCCGCACTGGATCGGTCACTCGCTGGGCGGCATCACACTGGCGGCGGCACTGGGTGGGCAATACATCGGCGAGCCTGTCGTCGCGTCTGCGGCGTTCTTCGGTACGCAAGTCAGTCGCACCTACTGGCCATTGAAAATTCCACCGGTGGAGTGGAGCGGGCGCTTCATTCTCAAGCGTTTCGCCCAGCTGTCCGGTTCCCGGCTCAAGCGCGGCCCGGAGGACGAGCCGATTGGCCTGGCCCTGGAAAGCATGCGCTGGTATGGCCTGTTCGGGCGCTTCGGCGATGCGGACAAGGACTGGTGGGCGGGATTGGCTGAGGTTCAACTGCCGGTGCTGGCCGTGAGCGCTGCCGGCGATCACCAGGATCCGGCGTGGGCGTGCCGCAAGTTGTTCGATCAAGTGGGTTCCGAACACAAGCAATTCATCAACCTTGGCCGGGAACAGGGCTTTGGCGATAATTTCGGTCACGTGGAAATGCTTGTCAGCAAAGCCGCCCAAGCCGAAGTCTGGCCATTGGTGGCGCGCTGGCTGGCCGATCAGCAAACGCCATTGCTGGGAGAAAAGCCGAATTTGGCCACGGCAGTCTGAGCCTGATGCTCTAACAAGGGCATTTCGCTCTGTTCGGCTTGAGGCTAAGATATGACGCATTGAGCTGTTCCGGTCACTTTGCGACACACTCGATTGTCTTCCTCTTTACAGGAGTTTCTCGATGAACCATTACCTTACGCCTGACCTGTGCGACGCCTACCCGGAGCTGGTGCAGGTGCTGGAACCGATGTTCAGCAATTTCGGCGGCCGTGACTCGTTCGGCGGCGAAATCGTGACCATCAAGTGCTTCGAAGACAACTCGCTGGTCAAGGAACAAGCCGAGCTCAAGGGCAATGGCAAGGTGTTGGTGGTCGACGGTGGCGGTTCACTGCGTCGTGCGCTGCTGGGCGACATGATCGCCGAGAAGGCCGCGAATAACGGCTGGGAAGGGCTGGTGATCTACGGTTGCATCCGTGACGTCGACGTCATTGCGCAAACCGATCTGGGGGTTCAGGCCCTGGCGAGCCACCCGATGAAGACCGACAAGCGCGGTATTGGCGATCTCAACGTGGCGGTGACCTTTGCGGGCGTGACCTTCCATCCAGGCCATTACATTTATGCGGACAACAACGG
This sequence comes from Pseudomonas sp. LBUM1663, assembly GCF_059695905.1. Classification (NCBI taxonomy): domain Bacteria; kingdom Pseudomonadati; phylum Pseudomonadota; class Gammaproteobacteria; order Pseudomonadales; family Pseudomonadaceae; genus Pseudomonas; species Pseudomonas sp. LBUM1663. The sequence continues at coordinate 2,187,969 of NZ_CP166792.1, forward strand.
CGTGATCATCTCGCCAAGCCCGCTGAAGATGCCTGAATAAAGCGCAAGACCAACAAAGGGGTGAGGATGTTCGAGGAAGAAAACGCGCAGTGGGGGCTGGTGCATGCCCTGGTGCTGGATGGTAAAGGCGGCGCGCGTTCGATTGCCCGGACTGAACTAGATGACTTGCAGCTACAGGCCCATGAAAGCCTGTGGCTGCACTGGGATCGCAGTCACCCGCAAACCCAGACCTGGCTGCGCAAATCCAGCGGTCTGAGTGAATTCAGCTGTGACCTGCTGCTCGAAGAGAACACCCGGCCGCGCCTTCTGCCGCTGCCGGACTACGAACTGCTGCTGTTTCTGCGTGGGGTCAACCTGAACCCGGGCGCAGAACCGGAAGACATGGTCTCGGTGCGCATCTTTGCCTCCGCCCAGCGTGTGATTTCCCTGCGCCTGCGTCCATTGCGCGCCACCGATGAGTTGCTGGTGACGCTGGCCGAAGGCAAAGGGCCGAAAACCGCCTCCGAACTCATCCTTTATATGGCTCAGTACCTCACCAACAAGGTGCAGGATCTGGTCAGTTGCCTCTCGGAAGTGGTCGATGAGGAAGAAGAAAAGCTGGATGCCGACGAACGGTATACACCCGAGCACGGCGCCATTTTGCAGATCCGTCGTCGGGCTGCAGCGCTGAAGCGTTTCCTTGCTCCGCAGCGGGAAATTTTCGGACAGCTGACGCGGATAAAACTGCCCTGGTTCGTCGAAGACGATGGCGATTACTGGAACGAATTGAATAACAGCCTGACCCGATATCTGGAGGAGCTGGAATTGACCCGGGAGCGGGTGGGGCTGGTCCTCGAGGCCGAAGACCGACGTTTGAGCGTGCGCATGAACCGCACGATGTACCGCTTCGGGATCATCACCGGAATCTTCCTTCCGATGAGTTTCCTCACCGGTCTCCTGGGCATCAACGTCGGCGGCATTCCGTTCTCGGCAAGCCCGTATGGCTTCCTGATTGCCTGCCTGATGATGCTCTCGGTGGCGCTCGGGCAGTGGTGGTTATTTCGACGTTTGCGCTGGGTGTGACGATGAGCCATGTGACCCGGGCAAATTTGACCGCGTCTTTCACAGACATCACGAGAGGTGCGTATGCACGATCCGTTTGAACAGTCTTTGCGCGACATGCTGAACGCTTCGCCGTCCACCCGTGACGACGATGCGTGCCTTGGGCGTGTCCTGAAAACCGCCAACCGCCAGGTCGGCGCCGGCGATCTGTTCAGCCTGCTGGGCCGCTGGTTGCCCGCGCTGATGATTGCTCTCAATAACGGCTCGGCCCACGTCTCGCCGGTTTCCCGTCACCGTAAACCTACCGTTCGCACCGCTGATAAGGCTGATTGAATATGGAACTTGATCTCTGGACTCAGAGCCTCGTCACTGCAATGACTGCGTTGTGGACCAAAGTGGCCAATTTCATCCCGAACCTGTTCGGCGCACTGGTCGTGCTGCTGTTGGGTTTTGTCGTTGCGAAACTTTTGGATACTTTGCTGTCCAAATTGCTCGCCAAGCTGGGCCTTGATCGCCTGATGGGCGGCACCGGTCTGACCAAATTGCTGTCCCGGGCCGGCCTGCAAGTGCCGATCTCGACCCTGATTGGCAAGATTGTCTATTGGTTCGTCCTGCTGATTTTTCTGGTTTCTGCCGCAGAATCCCTTGGACTTGAGCGAGTTTCGGCTACGCTTGATATGCTTGCGCTGTATTTGCCGAAAGTATTTGGCGCCGCGCTGGTGTTGCTGGTGGGTGTTTTGCTGGCACAACTGGCCAATGGGCTGGTGCGTGGTGCCGCAGAGGGCGTAGGGCTGGATTACGCTGCGGGCCTGGGGCGAATTGCCCAGGGGCTGGTTATTATCATCAGTATTTCGGTCGCGATCAGCCAGTTGGAGGTCAAGACTGACCTGCTCAACCACGTAATTGTGATCGTATTGATTACCGTTGGTCTGGCTGTTGCGCTGGCCATGGGGTTGGGAAGCCGGGAAATCGCCGGTCAGATTCTTGCGGGAATCTATGTGCGTGAGTTGTATCAGGTTGGGCAACAAGTGCGTGTTGGCGAGGTCGAAGGTCAGATCGAAGAGATCGGCACGGTTAAAACCACATTGCTGACCGATGAGGGTGAGCTAGTCTCTCTCTCCAATCGGATCCTCCTGGAGCAGCATGTGAGTAGCCGCTAACCCGGCAAACCCTGCTAATGTATGCCGCCGCAAATGGCCCTGTAAGGGCCGCGGCGGACATTGACCTGACTGTCGGCCCGACTTGTTTTGAATAAAGCTCAATCGCTCTCCACGCGCTACGACCCCCGCGAGCTCTCTGATGAGGAGTTGGTCGCGCGCTCGCATACCGAGCTGTTTCACGTAACACGCGCCTATGAAGAACTGATGCGGCGTTACCAACGAACATTATTTAACGTCTGTGCACGATATCTGGGGAACGATCGCGACGCAGACGATGTCTGTCAGGAAGTGATGTTGAAGGTGTTGTATGGCCTGAAGAACTTCGAGGGGAAATCGAAGTTCAAAACCTGGCTCTACAGCATCACGTACAACGAATGCATCACACAGTATCGGAAGGAACGGCGAAAGCGTCGCTTGATGGATGCTTTGAGTCTGGACCCCCTCGAGGAAGCGTCTGAAGAAAAGATGCCGAAACCCGAGGACAAGGGCGGACTCGATCGCTGGCTGGTGTATGTGAACCCGATTGACCGTGAAATTCTGGTGCTACGATTTGTCGCAGAGCTGGAATTTCAGGAGATCGCAGACATCATGCACATGGGTTTGAGTGCAACAAAAATGCGGTACAAACGCGCTCTAGATAAATTGCGTGAGAAATTTGCAGGCATTGCTGAAACTTAGTTCGGCGCAAATATCTCTTACGTGTAGGCAAGTTCTGATAGACTTGCCGCCGAGTTGTCCCCCGGTTTGCGGGACTGCTTCACAATCACCAGATGGGGATTTAACGGATGAAACTGAAAAACACCTTGGGCTTGGCCATTGGTTCTTTGATTGCCGCCACTTCGTTCGGCGCTCTGGCACAAGGCCAAGGCGCAGTTGAAATCGAAGGCTTCGCAAAGAAAGAGCAATTCGACAGCGCTCGTAACTTCAAGAACAACGGCAACCTGTTCGGCGGTTCCGTTGGTTACTTCCTGACCGACGACGTTGAACTGCGTCTGGGCTACGACGAAGTGCACAACGTGCGTTCCGACGACGGTCGTAACATCAAGGGCGCTAACACCGCTCTGGACGCTCTGTACCACTTCAACAACCCAGGTGACATGCTGCGTCCGTACGTATCGGCTGGTTTCTCCGATCAAAGCATCGGTCAGAACGGCTCGAGCGGTCGTAACCGTTCCACCTTCGCCAACGTTGGTGGCGGTGCCAAGCTGTACTTCACCGAGAACTTCTACGCCCGTGCTGGCGTTGAAGCTCAATACAACATCGACCAAGGCGACACCGAGTGGGCTCCAAGCGTCGGTATCGGTGTGAACTTCGGTGGCGGCTCCAAGCCTGCTGCTGCTCCAGTTCCAGCACCAGCTGAAGTCTGCTCCGACAGCGACAACGATGGCGTTTGCGACAACGTTGACAAGTGCCCGGACACCCCAGCCAACGTAACTGTTGACGCTGATGGCTGCCCAGCAGTTGCTGAAGTTGTTCGTGTTGAGCTGGACGTGAAGTTCGACTTCGACAAGTCGGTAGTCAAGCCTAACAGCTACGGCGACATCAAAAACCTCGCTGACTTCATGAAGCAGTACCCATCCACCAGCACCACTGTTGAAGGTCACACTGACTCCGTCGGTCCTGACGCTTACAACCAGAAACTGTCCGAGCGTCGTGCAAACGCCGTTAAGCAAGTTCTGACCAACCAGTACGGTGTTGAATCGACCCGCGTTCAGTCTGTTGGCTACGGCGAATCCCGCCCAGTTGCTGACAACAAAACTGAAGCTGGCCGCGCTGTAAACCGTCGCGTAGAAGCGCAGGTTGAAGCTCAAGCTAAGTAATTAGCCCGCAGCTCTGAGAAAAGCCCGGCTTAGGCCGGGCTTTTCTTTGTCTGCGATTTGGTGAGAGGCAAACCGTCAGACGCGTCGACATCCAACATTGATGGCGACGGACAAGGCCTCTTCGCGAGCAGGCTCGTTCTCACAGTAAAACGCAGAGCGGGCTGCAACAGCGCCAATTACCAGGATGGCCGGGCTTTTTAATTCAAACGCTGAGGCATCCTGTTCCATGGCCGTCAAATGGCTCCGACATTCCCGTTGGTGCGGCAGGGACGCGTTTTCAATCATCGCCACCGGCGTATCCGCCACCATCCCTCCGGCTAGCAGCTGCTCGCGGATCTCACTCAGTTTCGCCACACCCATGTAGATCACCAGCGTCGTACCGCTTTGGGCAAGGGCTTGCCAGTTCAGGCTGCTGCCATCCTGCGTATGGGCGGTGACCAGCGTCACGCCGCGGGCAACGCCTCTGAGGGTCAACGGAATATCGCATTGCGTCGCACCCGCCAGCCCGGCAGTGATGCCGTTGACCAATTCGACTTCGACGCCGCGCTCGCGCAGCCACTGCGCCTCCTCCCCACCGCGACCAAAGATGCACGGATCGCCGCCCTTGAGCCGTACCACGCATTTGCCGTGGCGGGTATATCGCAACATCAGGCGATGAATGAAGGCTTGAGGCGTGGAGCGACAGCCGCCGCGTTTGCCCACGGTAATGATCCGGGCGCCGGGGCAATGCTCCAGCACCGCGTCATTGACCAGGTCGTCGATCAGCACCACATCCGCTTCCCTCAGTGCCCGAACAGCCTTGAGGGTCAGTAATTCAGGGTCGCCAGGGCCCGCACCCACCAGCCAGACTTTTGCGCTCATCGTATTTTCCTCACGAGATGACGGCGATCGGCTGCGCAGTGGCAGCCAGCAGACGTTTGATTTCCGGTACGCAGGAGCCGCATTGCGTGCCGCAGCCCAATTCTTGTTTCAGGCCCTGCAAGTCCAGGCCACGGCTGATGCCTGCGCAGACAGCGCTTTGACTGACGTTCTTGCAGTTGCACAGGGTTTTCGTGCCCATCGCCGCTGGGCCTGGGTTGCCCGGTGGCGCGCTCAGCGGTGCCAGCAGCCAGCGCCGCAGTGGTTCGTCGACGCGTCCCTCAAGCCAGAGGTTTTGCAGCCAGTGTTGGGCGAGTGTTTCGCCGGCCAGGCGAATCGCGGTGATCCGCCCGTTCTCGATCCGCACGCGTTTGCCGATGGAGCGCCGTGGGTCGTCGTAAGCCAGGACGGGGCCGTCGTTGAGCCCCAGGCATTGATCGATTTCACGCAGCAGTTGCGGATCTGGCGGCATGGCACTGGCAGCGCGTATCAGCAGCGCCGGACGTTCTCGGCCGATAAGGCTGAGGCTGGCGTAGGAAAACGCCTCACAGAGCGGTCGTAGCGTCTCAAAATGCTGTTGAACATTGCCCTCGATCAGTGCGAATAGCTGCCACGGCAGTTGTACGGGTTCCAGGCGTACGCCGCTGTGTTTGAGTTCCGGTTGTTTCGACAGTGGATCGAAGGCGGGCAGGGTGAGGGTGTTCACGCCGCCCTTGAGAAAGCGGTCACCAAAATGCATCGGCAGAAAGGCCTGGCCAGGCCGCACGCTGTCGTCGCTGGCGACCGGCACAATCACCGCGCCACGTCGACTTTTCAGGCTGATCAGATCGCCGGGTTGTAAGCGATGCCGACGCAATTCATCCGGGTGCAGGCTCAACATGGCTTCGCTGACATGACCGAACAGCTGCGCGGCGGTGCCGGTGCGGCTCATGCCGTGCCATTGATCGCGCAAGCGGCCGGTTATCAGCGTCAGCGGGAAGTGTGCGTCGCGTTGTTCCTTGGCCGCGCGATATGGATCGGCCACAAACTGAGCGCGTCCGCTGGCGGTGGGGAAAATACCGTCGAGATAAAGACGGGCAGTGCCTTCGCTGGCGCCAGTGGGGAAGGGCCATTGTTGTGGACCGAGGCGATCGATCAGCTCATGACTGATGCCGGACAAATCCAGATCACGCCCGCGGGTCAGGAGTTTGTATTCGTCAAAGACCTGCGCCGGCGTTTCAAAGGCAAACAAACTGTTTTGCCCGGGGCGCAGCTGTTTTTCCAGGCGTTGTGCGAAATCCACCGTGATCGCCCAGTCGGCGCGCGCTTCACCCGGTGCGACGATGGCCTGGCGAGCGTGGGAAATGCGCCGTTCGGAGTTGGTCACCGTGCCGTCCTTTTCGCCCCAACTGGCGGCAGGCAACAGCAGGTCGGCGAACGTGGCGGTTTCGGTGGTGCGAAAGGCTTCCTGCAACACCACGAACGGGCAGGCCTCCAGGGCGGCGCGCACGGCGGTCTGGTCTGGCAGTGATTGCGCGGGGTTGGTGCAGGCGATCCACAGGGCTTTGATTTTTCCGCTGCGAACCTGCTCGAACAACTCGATCGCGGTGAGCCCGGTATTTTCCGGAAGTTGATCAACGCCCCAATAGGCCGCCACTTCCGCGCGATCTAAGGCATTGGCCGCTTCGCGATGGCCCGGTAGCAGGTTCGACAGGCTGCCAGTTTCCCGTCCGCCCATGGCATTTGGCTGACCGGTCAGGGAGAAAGGTCCTGCGCCGGGGCGGCCTATTTGCCCGGTGGCCAGGTGCAGGTTGATCAGCGCACTGTTTTTGGCGCTGCCAGCGGTGGACTGGTTGAGCCCCATGCACCACAGCGACAGAAAACTCTTGGAAGTGCCGACCCATTTGGCGCATTCCTGTAATTGCTCGACCTCGATCCCACACAGCTGCGCCACCATTGACGGCGTGTAATCGCGTACCAGATTTTTCAGTTCGGCCAAACCTTCGGTATGAGCCTGGATGAAGTCGCGGTCGACCCAGTCTTCCCACAGCAGCAGGTGCAAAATCCCATGGAACAACGCGACATCCGTCCCGGGAAGAATCGCCAGGTGCAGGTCGGCCAAATCGCAGGTGTCGGTACGACGTGGGTCAATGACGATGACTTTCATCTGCGGGCGGCGGGATCTGGCTTCTTCCAGGCGACGAAACAGTACCGGGTGGGCGTAGGCCATGTTGCTGCCGACGATCATCACGCAGTCGCTCAGTTCCAGGTCTTCGTAGCTGCACGGCGGCGCATCGGCCCCCAGGCTGCGCTTATAGCCAACCAGCGCTGAAGACATGCACAGCCGCGAATTGCTGTCGATGTTGTTGGTGCCTACCAGCGCTCGCGCCAGTTTGTTGAAGGCGTAATAGTCCTCGGTCAGCAACTGCCCGGAAATGTAGAACGCCACGCTGTCCGGGCCGTGTTCGGCGATGGTTCGGGCGAAGACATTGGCTGCGTGATCGAGGGCGGTGTCCCAGTCGGTGCGGCTGCGGGCCAGGCCTTTGCCCAGGCGTAATTCCGGGTACAACGCTCGCGCGGTCAAGTCGCCCGTCAGGTGCAAGGTCGAGCCCTTGCTGCACAATTTGCCGAAGTTCGCCGGGTGGCTCGGATCGCCGCTGACGCCGAGGATGCGCTCGCCGTCATGCTCGATCAGCACGCCGCAGCCGACCCCGCAGTAGCAGCAGGTGGAAGCGGTGATCTGGTTCATCAGCTTGCTTCCCTGCCTGGGTGTCCTGCGTCGCCGAGGGCCTGCTCCATGAACGAAGCGTCGCCGAACATCAGGTGATCGCGGATCTCGTCGATGTCCTGATTCTCACGAATCTGCCGGAAATACCACCCGCCATCGGCCGTATCGCCGTACAGACAGGCACCGACCAGCACGTCATCCTTGATCACCAGTTTTTTGTAGATCCCACTGATCGGGTCGGAGAGGGTGATGGTTTCGGTGCCTTCGCCGCCCATGAAGTCGCCGGCGGAGAACAGGTCGATGCCCGTGACTTTCAATTTGGTCGAGGTCACCGAGCCTTTGTAGGTGGCGAAGCCCAGTTGCGCGAGGTGGTTGGCGCATACCTTGGCTTGCTCGAACAGCGGCGCGACCAGGCCGTAGGCGGTTCCGCGGTGGCTGGCGCATTCGCCGATGGCATAGATCCGTGGGTCATAGGTTTGCAGGGTGTCATTGACCAGAATCCCGCGATGGCAGGGAATGCCGGATTTTTCCGCCAGTTCAGTGCTAGGGCGAATGCCGGCGGCCATGACCACCAGGTCGGCGGGGATGATGTCGCCATTCTTGAATTCAACCGAGCCGACCCGGCCGTTGCCGGCATCGTGCAGGGCCTGGGTCTGTTCGCCCAGACGAAAATGCAGGCCACGGGCTTCCAGGGCGGTTTGCAGGAGTTGACCACTGGTGTTGTCCAGTTGCCGTTCCAGCAGCCATTCGCCGATGTGCACCACGGTGACGTGCATGCCGCGCAGCATCAGGCCGTTTGCGGCTTCCAGGCCGAGCAACCCGCCACCGATCACCACGGCGTGCTTGTGGGTTTTCGCGGTGTTGATCATGACCTGGGTGTCGGCGATGTCGCGGTAGCCGATCACGCCCTGCAAGGTATTGCCGGGGATCGGCAGGATGAACGGGGTCGAGCCGGTCGCGATCAGCAGGCGATCGTATTCCGCTTCGGTGCCGTCGTCGGCGATGACCCTGCGTTTGATTCGGTCGATCTCCACCACTTTGCGGTTGAGCAGCAACTTGATGTTGTTGTCCAGGTACCAGTCGAGATCGTTCAGTACGATCTCGTCGAAGGTCTGTTCACCGGCCAGTACCGGTGACAGCAGGATGCGGTTGTAGTTGGTATGGGGTTCGGCGCCGAAGACCGTGATGTCGTACAGCTCATTGCTCAGCTTGAGCAGTTCTTCCAGGGTGCGGACCCCGGCCATGCCGTTGCCGATCATCACCAGTTTTAGTTTTTTCATCAGGTTCTCCGGCGAGCTCGGACCCGCCTCATCAGGGCTGTCAGGTCTTGCTCGACATATTTTGCGCAAACAAAAAAAGGCGTCCCGCTAGTTGCCTAGCGAGGACGCCTTTGTCCTGGTCCCGTTCTCTCGGGAAGCGCACCCTTCATCGTTGAAGGCTGGGCTTTATGTCTGTTGGGAGAGGTAATGCAGTGGTTGTGCCAAGTGCTTCAGGTTCCCGGGTTTGTAGGGTTTTGTCGCGTTCTCGGCTTTTGATAGGGACGCTTTTGCACCGATTAAATGCACGTTGCCCGCAATTGGCGCGGTTTCTGTAGCAGCTGGCGAAGCCTGCGTTCGGCTGCGAAGCAGTCGCGATTTCAGGCGCTGCGGTGTGACAGTTACATCGTGCGTGCAGGGTTTACGACTGCTCCGCAGCCGAACGCAGGCTTCGCCAGCTGCTACAGAGGGTTCGATGTCAGCCATGAAACAGCAAAACCAGCAGCACTAGATTCACCACCAACATCACCAACGCCATTGTCCGCCAGACCTTCAGCGGCTCGCGCTCCAGCAGCGGTCTGGGCCGCACACTCAAACTGCGTCGCTCTGCCTGTTCCAACAGCAGCAACCATTCTTCCGCCGTTTCAAAGCGTTGACCCGGATCCGCTGCGACCGCGCGCTCCAGGCTTTGCGCGATCCAGTCCGGCAGATCGGGGCGGTAGCGGCTGGCGCTGACGGGCACGCCAAAGCGTGGACGCTGGAAGGCTTCGATTTCGCCGTAGGGATAATGCCCGGTCAGCAGGAAATACAAGGTCACACCGACCGCGTACAGATCCTGTTGCGGTGTCGGTGCCTCACCGGCAAAGGCTTCCGGCGCGATGTAGCTCGGCGTGCCGGGCAGGGTCATGGGTTGATCCTCGGACAGGCCCGGACAGTAGGCGAGGCCGAAATCCAGCAGGCGCAACTCACCGTCGTCGCCCAGCAACAGGTTCTCCGGTTTGATGTCGCGGTGAAGAATCTGCCGGCGATGCAGCATGCCGACGGCCTTCAGCAGACGCTCGGCCAGATCCTGCCATTGCGCCAGCGGCAGCGCGGCAACCCGTTCGTGCAGCTGCGCCAGAGTGGAGCCGGAATATTCGCGCATCACGTAATACAAATGCTGACGCTGACTGGCGGCATGGACTTCAGGGAAATGCCGTCCGGCCACGCGCTTGAGAAACCATTCCTCCGACAGCAATGCCTGCCCGGCGAGGTGATCGTCGCGCAGTGCACCGGGCAAGGTTTTCAGCAGCCAGGGTTGTTGCTGGCTGTCGCGAACCCGATAGAGCAGCGACTGCTGGCTCTGGCCGAGCATCCCTTCGACCTGCCATCCCTCGAACGTCTGGCCCGGTTTCAGCGCGGGTGGCAGCGGCCATTGCTGCAGATGAATCAGCGCATCGCCAATGCTCGTCTCACCGAGGGCATCGACCCGCACCAACAGGGCGCTGGCATTGTCCTGACTGCCCGCCAGGTGCGCTGCGCTGACCAGGGTTTGCGCCGCGCTGTGCAGGTCCGGTTGGTCGCGCAGAATCGCCGCAATGGCGGTGTCGCCCAGTACAGCCCAGATGCCGTCGCTGAGCAGCACAAAGCTCTCATCGAGGCGAAGTTCACCGTCGAGAAAGTCCAGGACCAAATGCTGATCGAGCCCCAGCGCACGCTTGAGCACATGCTGCATGCCCGGTTGATCCCATACGTGATCCTCGCTGACCCGTTGCAAGGTGTCGGCGTGCCAGCGATACACCCGGCAATCGCCGACATGGGCCAAGGTAAAACGCCTACCTCGCATGACCAAAGCACTGACAGTGGTGAGCAGCGGTTGCCCACCGCCGTTGGCCTGCAACCAGCGATTTTGCGCCAGCAGCAGGCGATCCAGCGCTTGCGCGACACCCCAGGTTTCCGGCGTGGCGTAATAGTCCAGCGCCAGGGCCTGCAAGGTCGAACGGGCGGCGAGACCGCCATCGGCGCACTGGCTGACCCCGTCGGCGATGGCGAACAGGTAACCCTTGCTCGCCGCCAGCGCCGGGGCCGGAGTGACCAGGCGCAGGGCGTCCTGATTTTCCTCGCGAGGGCCGATGGCGCTCGCTTCGGCAAAGCTCAGTTGCAGGCTCATTGCGGCCTCAGACCCGGGCAGCGGTCACAGCGGCCGAACCCCAGGTGGTTCTCCAGCGACGCTTCACGCCGTGCAGGCCGAACCAGGCCAGAACGCCAAGGCTGGCGAACAACCACAGGGCCAGTTGATAACTGCCGGTGCTTTGCTTGATCGCGCCCATGCCCGCCGCCAGTGCGAAACCACCGATGCCGCCAGCCATGCCAATCAAGCCTGTCATTACGCCGATCTCTCGACGAAAACGCTGCGGGACCAATTGGAAAACCGCGCCGTTACCCGCACCCAAACCGAGCATGGTGCAGACGAAAAGTGCCAGTGCCGCGTAGGAACTCGGCAGGTTGAAACCCACCGCGGCGATGCAGATCGCTGCAACCGTGTACATCCCCAGCAACGTGCGAATCCCGCCGAAACGGTCGGCCAGGGCGCCGCCCAGTGGACGCATCAGGCTGCCGCCGAACACGCAGGCCGCGGTGTAGTAGCCGGCGGTGACCGGGCTCAGGCCGTATTGGTCGTTGAAGTAGCCGGGCAGGGCACTGGCCAGGCCGATGAAGCCGCCGAAGGTCACGCTGTAGAAAAACATGAACCACCAACTGTCGCGGTCGCCCAAGGCCTTGAAGTAGTCGGACATGGACTTGGCTTTCGGCCGCTCAGGCGCGTTTTTGGCCAGCCAAGCGAACACGATGAGGGTCAGGATCAGCGGGATCAGGGCGAAACCGAACACATTGCTCCAGCCAAAAGCGGCGGCCAGTACCGGGGCGATCAATGCGGCAAGCACGGTGCCCGAATTGCCGGCACCGGCGATGCCCATGGCCTTGCCTTGATGCTGCGGTGGATACCATTGCGAGGCCAGCGGCAGCGCGACGGCGAACGACGCACCGGCCATGCCGAGGAACAGACCCAGCACCAAGGCTTGTTCATAACTGTGAATGCCGAGTTTCCAGGCACCGAACAGCGCACAGATGACGATCACCTGGCCGATCAGCCCGGCGGTTTTTGGCGACAGGCGATCGGCCAGCAGGCCCATGACAAAACGCAGCACGGCGCCGGCCAGAATCGGCGTGGCCACTACGAGCCCGCGCTGTTGGGTGGTCAGGTGCAAGTCGGCAGCGATCTGCACCGCCAGGGGGCCGAGCAGGTACCAGACCATGAAACTCAGGTCGAAATAGAGGAAGGCCGCGAACAATGTCGGGGTATGGCCAGATTTCCAGAAGCTTGAATTCATCGCGCACCTCAGCTGTAGGGAGTCTCGAGAAGGAGTCAGGAGCTTGCAGGTGGGGCGCCGCCTCGGCCGCACCACCGGCCCCGATCTCTGGGGCCAAAACGAAAAAACGCCGCCACCCGATTCGCCGTGGGCAAATGAGGTGAGCGACGTCTTTGTCGTAGGTGGGGCAACCGCCGTTGGTTACCTATGTGGATTACTTAGCGAGATCTGTGCCAACAGGTGAAACCGAGTTGCGGCCATTCGCGAGCAAGCCCGCTCCCACAATGGAATTGCGTCGTACACAAATCAACTGTGGGAGCGGGCTTGCTCGCGAAGGCGATAGAGCATTCACCACAGGGCTTCAGCCGAGCAGCTCACTCATGGCAATAATTTGCTCCGCCACTTGAATCAGCTTCTGCTGCCGGCTCATGGCCTGGCGGCGCATGAGGGTGTAGGCCTCTTCCTCGTTGCAGTCCTTCATCTTCATCAACAGCCCCTTGGCCAGTTCGATGCGCTTGCGCTCGGCCAGTTGCTGGTCGCGGGCGTTGAGCTGGGCGCGCAGGGCCTGGTCGCTTTCAAAGCGTGCCATGGCGACGTCGAGAATCGGCTGCAAGCGTTGTGCGTGAATGCCTTCGACGATGTAGGCACTGACCCCGGACTTGATCGCCTGACGCATCACGTCGGGGTCGTGTTCATCGGTAAACATCACAATCGGCCGCGGTTGGTCGCGACTCACGAGCACCACTTGTTCCATCACATCGCGGCTCGGTGACTCGGTATCGATCAGGATCACGTCCGGGCGCACTGTTTCGACGCGCGCGGGCAGGTCGATGGTCAGGCCCGACTCGTCGATCACCTCGAACCCGGCTTCGGTCAGGGCCGCTTTCAGGCGACCGACTTTCTTCGCAGTGTCGTTGATCAGCAGGATACGCAACATATTCGCAGTCTCCTGTCAGCGGCTGGCGAGAAGGGGCGAGCTGTCGCTCATGGCGTGCAGCTTGAAACTGCGGGCATAGCCGACCGGGTCGGAGCCGTCCCAGATTTTTCCGTCAATCAACTGGCTGCTGCGCATGTCCTCACCCTCGGTGGCAACACCGACTGCGCTGGCGGCCTCACGGTACACGTCCAGTTGCTGGACCTCACGGGCCACCCCGAGGTAATCCGGGTCGTCGCGCAACAAGCCCCAGCGGCGGAACTGTGTCATGAACCACATGCCATCGGACAAGTACGGCACGTTGACCTCACCGCCCGCATGGAAGCGCAGCGCGTGCGGGTCCTGCCAGCGATTGCCGAGGCCATCGGCGTAGTCGCCGAGCAAGCGCGGTTCGATGCAATCGAGCGGTGCGTCAAGGTATTCGGGCGCGCTCAATAGCTTCGCGGTGCTGCGGCGGTTTTCGTTGCTGTCTTCGATGAAGCGACTGGCTTCGAGGATCGCCATCACCAACGCCCGGGCGGTGTTGGGGTACTGCTCGACAAAGGCGCGGGTGCAGCCGAGGACTTTTTCCGGGTGATCGGGCCAGATGGCCTGGGTCGTTGCCATGGTGAACCCTAGGTTCTGCTTCACCGCGCTGGCGGACCACGGTTCGCCGACGCAGAAACCATCAATGCGCCCGGCTTGCAGGTGCGCGACCATTTGCGGCGGCGGCACCACCACACTGTCGACATCCTGTAACGGATGAATGCCCTGACTCGCGAGCCAGTAATACAGCCACATGGCGTGGGTGCCTGTCGGAAATGTCTGGGCGAAGGTCAGTTTTGGGCGACTTTGGTGCACGCGCCGGTCCAGTGCTTCAGGACTGGTCACCCCCAAGGCCTGCAAACCATGAGAAAGGTTGATGCTCTGGCCGTTCTGGTTCAGGCCCATGAGCACCGCCATGTCGGTCGGCGCCACGCCGCCGATGCCCAGGTGCACGGCGTAGATCAAGCCGTACAGGCTGTGGGCGGCGTCGAGTTCGCCGCTGACCAGTTTGTCCCGCAGGTTGGCCCAGGACGACTGGCGCTTGAGGTTCAGGGTCAGGCCATAAGGCTGCGCGAAACCCTGCGTGGCCGCGACCACCACCGAGGCGCAATCACTCAGGGCCATGAAGCCGAGATTGATTTCAGTTTTTTCCGGGGCATCGCTGCCATTGACCCAGGCCAGTGGCCCCGCTGTGGTTTCATTCATGGCTAAACACCTTCCAAAAAAAAGCGCCGTACCGGGCTGCTTGCCGGGGCAAGGCCAAGTGACGACGCCTTTGTCTTTCGACTCATCCCGCCGTTGGCATGAGTGCTGATGTCAGTGATGGTGCAAGGCATATGCCACCGCCCGCTGATTTTGTCGCGCGCCTCGCTTGCGACACCGATGCCCGGCTATAATCGCCGCCTCATTTCGCCGCCATTCGAGTCAAAACCGCCCATGTACACCCTGGCCCGTCAGCTGTTGTTCAAACTTTCCCCGGAAACCTCCCACGATCTGTCCCTGGACCTGATCGGCGCGGGCGGGCGTTTGGGCCTCAACGGTTTGCTGTGCAAGGCGCCGGCGAAAATGCCGGTGAACGTCATGGGCCTGGAATTTCCGAACCCGGTAGGTTTGGCGGCCGGTCTGGACAAGAACGGCGCGGCCATCGACGGGTTTGCCCAGCTGGGTTTCGGTTTTGTCGAAATCGGCACCATCACCCCGCGTCCGCAGCCGGGCAACCCGAAGCCACGGATTTTCCGCCTGCCGGAGGCCGAGGCGATCATCAACCGCATGGGGTTCAACAACCTCGGCGTCGATCACCTGCTGGCGCGCGTGGCGGCGGCCAAGTACAAGGGCGTGCTGGGCATCAACATCGGCAAGAACTTCGATACGCCGGTTGAGCGTGCGGTCGACGATTACCTGATCTGCCTGGATAAGGTCTACGCCCATGCCAGCTACGTGACGGTCAACGTCAGTTCGCCGAACACCCCTGGCCTGCGCAGCCTGCAATTCGGCGATTCGCTCAAGCAATTGCTCGCCGATCTGGCGACCCGTCGCGCAGAACTGGCGTTGCGCCACGGCAAACATGTACCGCTGGCGATCAAGATCGCGCCGGACATGACCGATGAAGAAACCGCGCAGGTCGCGCAAGCGTTGATCGAAACCGGGATGGACGCGGTGATCGCCACCAACACCACCCTGAGCCGCGTAGGCGTTGAAGGCATGGAGCATGGTGACGAAGCGGGCGGTCTGTCCGGCGCACCGGTTCGCGACAAGAGCACCCACACCGTGAAGGTGCTGGCAGCGGAACTGGCCGGTCGCTTGCCGATCATCGCCGTGGGCGGCATTACCGAAGGCAAGCACGCGGCCGAGAAAATCGCTGCGGGTGCTAGCCTGGTGCAGCTCTATTCCGGCTTCATCTACAAAGGCCCGGCGCTGATTCGCGAATCCGTCGACGCCATCGCCGCCCTGCGCTGAACCCTCTGTGAGCGGGCTTTTGTGGCGAGGGAGCTTGCTCCCGCTCGGCTGCGAAGCAGTCGAGTTTTTCCTGACAAACAATGTTGAGTGTTTGGAGGCTGCTTCGCAGCCCAGCGGGAGCAAGCTCCCTCGCCACAAGATCGATTTCACTCGCGGAAGGTTTTTGCAGGCATAAAAAAGGGCTCCTCGAAGGAGCCCCTGGGCCGGAGCCCGCCGCCCGGATGGGGCGTGCGTGTTAAGTCGTTACGTAACCAGATTGTCGTGTCGGAGTGTGTGCCCTGTGTTAGCCGACGGCGTGAAGTTCGTTGAGTCTGTGGATTCCCGCAGTGCCGGTCATACCGTCCCAGTTGTCGCCGCGTCCTTCTCGCCAGCCGTTAATCCAGGCTTGGCGTACCGACGGTAGAGTAAATGGGCAAAGCTCACGGGATTTGCCACCAACGCCATATTGATATCCGCGCAAAAATGCTCTTTCCAACGGATCACGCTTAAGTCTTCTCATAGGGTGTTGCCCTCACTTGTTGACTGTATTTATCGCGTCGACCTCAATTGAGGTCTGGCAGAAAAACTCCTGCCGTTGGGGCTCGCTGCCGGCGTCGCGAGCCAAGGTGTTGACGTCGTTGCGGCGTCAACCTGTGTTGAGTTCTAACCAATGCGTCACATCGAGGGAATGATCGTTTTGTCATAAGAACGTAACCATAAAGATGCTAAGGCCATAAGTAACACGATGTTTGTCCCGTGTTTATTGGTCAAAGCCCTGTATGATCGGCCCCCCACAGAATGATGGAGTTAATCCTTTGTGAGAATGGCTCCTGTTAAGCAGCAGGATTATTCGACGAAGGGTCGACTTATGACATTTTGTTGCATCAACTTTTTTATCTGCCTGTGCATCTAAGCTCTTCTAACCTGAGCAGCACAGGTGGGACGGCACACCTTCGTGCCACGCGGGCGCTCTTTTAGAAAAGCGCCTGATTGAAAACCGGGCCGGCAATGCGTTGCCGGTTCACTTAGCTAAAGGCTCTGAAATTCCAATGTCCGATCAATTCGAAATCTTCCTCACTTGCCCCAAAGGCCTTGAAGGCCTGCTGATCGAGGAAGCCGTCGGGCTTGGCCTTGAAGAAGCACGTGAGCACACCTCTGCCGTGCGCGGCATGGCCACCATGGAAACCGCTTATCGCCTGTGCCTGTGGTCGCGTCTGGCGAACCGGGTGCTGCTGGTGCTCAAGCGTTTCCCGATGAAGGACGCCGAAGACCTGTACCACGGCGTGCTCGACATCGAGTGGCAAGACCACATGCTCAACGACGGCACCCTGGCCGTAGAGTTCAGCGGCCACGGCTCGGGCATCGACAACACGCACTTCGGCGCCTTGAAAGTCAAAGACGCCATCGTCGACAAACTGCGCACTCCGCAGGGCGATCGTCCGTCCATCGACAAGCTCAACCCGGACCTGCGCATTCACCTGCGCCTGGACCGTGGCGAAGCCATTTTGTCCCTCGACCTCTCCGGCCACAGCCTGCACCAGCGCGGTTATCGTTTGCAGCAGGGCGCGGCGCCGCTGAAGGAAAACCTCGCGGCCGCGATCCTGATCCGTTCCGGCTGGCCACGCATTGCGGCCGATGGCGGCGCACTGGCTGACCCGATGTGCGGTGTCGGCACGTTCCTCGTCGAAGCCGCGATGATCGCCGCCGACATGGCGCCGAACCTGCGTCGCGAGCAGTGGGGCTTCACCGCCTGGCTCGGCCACGTGCCGGCGCTGTGGAAAAAACTTCACGAAGAAGCCACCGAACGCGCTGCCGCCGGTCTGGCCAAGCCACCGCTGTGGATTCGCGGTTACGAAGCCGATCCGCGCCTGATTCAACCAGGCCGCAACAACGTCGAACGTGCAGGCCTGAGTGAGTGGATCAAGATCTACCAGGGCGAAGTCGGCACGTTCGAGCCGCGTCCGGACCAGAACCAGAAAGGTCTGGTCATCTGCAACCCGCCATACGGCGAGCGTCTGGGCGACGAGGCGAGCCTGCTCTACCTCTACCAGAACCTTGGCGAGCGTCTGCGTCAGGCCTGCCTGAACTGGGAAGCGGCGGTGTTCACCGGCGCGCCGGACCTGGGCAAGCGCATGGGCATCCGCAGCCACAAACAGTATTCGTTCTGGAACGGCGCCTTGCCGTGCAAATTGCTGCTGATCAAAGTCACGCCGGACCAGTTCGTCACCGGCGAGCGTCGCACCCCGGAACAGCGTCAGGTCGAGCGTGAACAAGTTCAAGCCGAAATCGAAGTCGCCGACAACGACGTAGCGCCAGGCAAATACGAGAAGTACAACAAGAACGGCAACCCGATCAAACCGGCCCCGGTGGTGATCGAGCAGCCGCGCTTGAGCGAAGGCGGGCAGATGTTCGCCAACCGCCTGCAAAAGAACCTCAAGGCGTTGGGCAAGTGGGTCAAGCGCGAGGGCATTGATTGCTACCGCGTCTACGATGCCGACATGCCGGAATATTCCATGGCCATCGACCTGTATCAGGATTGGGTCCATGTCCAGGAATACGCCGCGCCGAAGTCCATCGACCCGGAAAAAGCGTCGGCACGCATGTTCGATGCCTTGGCGGCGATTCCGCAGGCCTTGAACATCGACAAGAGCCGCGTGGTGGTCAAGCGCCGCGAGCGTCAGAGCGGCACCAAGCAGTACGAACGCCAAGCGGCGCAGGGCAAGTTTGTCGAGGTCAACGAAGGCGGCGTGAAGCTGCTGGTCAACCTCACCGACTACCTCGACACCGGGCTGTTCCTCGACCACCGCCCAATGCGTATGCGCATCCAGAAAGAGGCGGCCGGCAAGCGCTTCCTTAACCTGTATTGCTACACCGCGACCGCCAGCGTTCACGCGGCCAAGGGCGGCGCGCGCAGCACCACCAGCGTCGACCTGTCGAAAACCTACCTGGACTGGGCGCGTCGCAACCTGTCGCTGAACGGTTTCTCCGACAAGAACCGTCTGGAGCAGGGTGACGTGATGGCGTGGCTCGATGCCTGCCGTGACGAGTACGACCTGATCTTCATCGACCCGCCAACATTCTCCAACTCCAAGCGCATGGAAGGGATCTTCGACGTACAGCGCGATCAGGTGCAATTGATCGATCTGGCCATGGCGCGCTTGGCGCCGGGTGGCGTGTTGTACTTCTCCAACAACTTCCGCAAGTTCGCGCTCGAGGAAAACCTCGCCGCGCGTTATGCCGTTGAAGAAATCACCGCCCAGACCATCGATCCGGATTTCGCCCGTAATGGCAAGATCCACCGTGCCTGGAAAATCACAGCGCGTTGACGGATAAGTGATTGGATCCACAGAGCCTTGATTTTTAAAGGCTCTTTGGTTCTTTCTGTGCTGGTCAAATTAGTGGCTAATAGCTATAACTCAACTCATGGCCAATGGGCTTTCCCGCACCTGGCGTTTTGAGTTGCGTTTATGTCGTTGCACGCCGTGCGTCCCAAGATCCTGGGTTTTATCAGTGAAGATGTCTCGGCCTGGCTGGTCGCGCTGCTGGTATTGCTCGTCGGTGGGATTCTCACGGGATTGCTGGCCTGGTCGACGCTGAATCTGTATCACCATCAATTACGGCAACGTTTCCAGCTGCTCGCCAGCGAACGTTACAGCCGCATCGAAGAACGTTTCGAAGATCAGGAGCAGCGCCTTGACGGCCTGCGCCGGTTCTTCGCCAATTCCGAGTCGGTCTCGCGCGAGGAGTTCGACGGCTACACCCAACCGTTGCTGCACCGCACGCAGGCGTATTCATTCGCGGCGCGGGTCACCCGTGCCGAGCGGGCGGAGTTCGAGCGCAAGGTGCGCGAAGAAGAAGGTTTGAACGACTTCACACTGCGTGAGCTCAATGCCGAGGGCCAGCTGCAATTGGCCGCCGAACGGGATGAATACGTGGCGGTGCTCTACAGCCAGACCCGAAGCCGACTCGGCTCGCCGCTGGGGTACGACTTGTTTGCCCAGCCGTTACGCCGCGCCACCCTTGATCGGGCCGACAAGTTGGGCAGCATGGCCGTCTCGCAGCCGATGCATCTGGTGGGTATTGAGCCGGCGTATGCGCGTGGCGTGCTGCTGGTAGCGCCGGTGAAGCGTCAGAGTGATGCGGCGACGCCAAGCGCCAAACCCTACGGTTATGTCATGGCCGTGATCAGCATGCGTCAGTTGCTGGCGGACGGGTTGCCGGAGGCCAGTTATGACTATCTTTCGGTGCGCATCCTCGACCTGTCCACCGACGATCAGCATGAAGTGCTTTACGAGTCCTATAACTCGCCTGCGCCCAGTGAATTGTCCGCGACACGCCTGTTGCGTATGGCCGACCACGACTATCAAGTCGATATCCTGCCCAGCGAAGCCTTTCTGAAAGCCAACCATTCCTCAGTGACCAGCCTGGTGGTGCTCGGTGGTTTGCTCAGTGTGCTGTTCAGTGCGCTGCTCTACGTGTTGGTCAGCCAACGCCAGCGCGCACTGAAAATGGTCGAGCAGCGCACCCAGGAACTGCACGCCCGCGAGCAGGAATTGCGCGGCACTCACGGCCAGTTGCGCGGCGTACTGAATGCGGCGACCCAGGTGGCGATCATCGCCACGGACCTGCGTGGCGTCATCAGCACCTTCAACGCCGGGGCCGAGCAAATGCTGGGTTACCCCAGCGCGGAAGTGGTGGGGCGCATGACCCTGGAAAACCTGCACTTTCCCCGAGAGCTGGTCGCACGCTCGGCAGAATTGAGTGCGCGGTATGGTAAGCCGATTCCGACCTGTCAGGCGATGTTGGTCGAAGGCGCAGAGGAGGGCGGTCACGAAGCGCGGGAGTGGACACTGGTCCGTCAGGATGGCAGCCATTTGACCGTGAACATGCTCGCGACCCCGGTCCTTGACGAGCAGGGCCTGTGGGTCGGGCATCTGGCGGTCTGCATCGACATCACCGAACGCAAGCGTGTCCACGAAGCCCTGGCTGCGCGCGACCTGTTGCTGAAAAAACTCAGCGCCCATGTGCCCGGTGGCATTTATCAATTCAAGATGGAATTCGACGGTCGCTTCAGCGTGATCTACGCCAGCGACGGGATTCGCGAGATCTACGAACTCGAGCCGGATGTGCTGCTGCTCAACGCGGAAGCGATTTTCACGCGGATTCATCCACAGGACACGACCCGCGTTCGCGCCTCGATCCGCGCGTCGGCGGACACCCTCAGCCCGTGGCGCGAGGAATACCGGGTACAGCTGCCTCAACGCGGCCTGCGCTGGGTGCGCGGCGAGGCGACCCCGGAGGAACTGCCGGGCGGCGGCGTGCTCTGGCATGGTTACATCTCGGACATTTCCGACCTGAAGCGGGTGGAAGAAGAGCTGCGGGCGCTGTCGATTACCGACTCTCTGACCGGAATTCACAACCGTCGCTACTTTCAAGAACGCCTGACCACTGAGATGGCCCGGGTAGAGCGCGGTGGTGGCGAGTTGTCGGTGATCATGCTCGACATCGACCACTTCAAGCGCATCAATGACCAGCATGGCCATGCCGTGGGCGACCGGGTGTTGCAGGTCGTGTGCGAACGCATCGGTCATCGTCTGCGACGTACTGACGTGTTCTGTCGCCTGGGTGGTGAGGAATTCATGGTGCTGTGCCCGGACATCGACGCAGAGCATGCCCATGTCCTGGCCTTACAGCTGTGGCAAGGCTTGCGCAGTTCACCGATCGAAGGCGTCGGGGTGGTTACCGCGAGTTTCGGGATTGCCAGTTGGCGAGTCGGGGAAGGCGCGGATGCGCTGTTGCTGCGGGCGGATTCTGGGGTTTATGCGGCGAAGCAGGCGGGACGGGATCGCGTTGAAGGAGAGATGAACTAAGCCTTCATGCTGACCCTGTAGGAGCGAGCCTGCTCGCGAATGCGGTTTGCCAGTCAACATTGATCTCGACTGACACACGCTCATCGCGGGCAAGCCCGCTCCTACATTGGATCTGTTGTGTCGTGTAGATCGGGGTTAGAGCACCGAAGCTGTTTCCGGCACTTTCGGCTGGCGATACAGGTCCAGCAGCACTTGATCCAGTACCGACGATGCGCCAAACGGGGCCTTGTCGTTGAGAATCGCCACCACCGCCCAGGTGTTGCCATTGACGTCACGGCTGAAGCCGGAGATCGCGCGCACGGTGTTCAGGGTGCCGGTTTTGACGTGGGCTTCGCCGCGCATCGCCGTGGTTTTCAGGCGTTTGCGCATGGTGCCGTCGGTGCCGGCAATCGGCATCGAGCTGATGAACTCGGCGGAGTAGGGGCTGCGCCACGCGGCTTGCAGCATCGCCGCCATTTCACGGGCGCTCACACGTTCGGCGCGAGACAGGCCGGAGCCGTTCTCCATCACCAGGTGCGGCGCGGTGATGCCTTTCTTCGCCAGCCACTGACGCACCACGCGCTGGGCAGCCTTGGCGTCGTCACCGTCGGCGTCGGTGCGGAATTTCTGGCCCAGGCTCAGGAACAACTGCTGAGCCATGGTGTTGTTGCTGTATTTGTTGATGTCGCGAATGATTTCCGCCAGATCCGGCGAGTAGGCCCGGGCCAGCACTTTGGCGTTGCTCGGCGTTGGCGCCAGACGATCCTTGCCCTGGATGCTGCCGCCCAGTTCCTTCCAGATCGCCCGCACGGCACCGGCGGTGTAGGTTGCGTGGTCGAGCAGCGACAGATACGTCTGCGAGCTGCAGCCATCGCCCAACTGACCGCCGACCGTCACGGTCACGCTGCCATCGGCCTGGGTCACCGGGTTGTAACGCACGCCACCGGTGCATTGCTTGGAATTGACCGCTTTGACCTGGTTTTCAATATTGATGCTGGCAATCGGCGGTTCCACCGACACCAGCACCCGGCCGTTGTCGTTGCGCGCCACGAAGCGCAAGGCCTTGAGGTTGACCATCAGCGAGTCGGGTTTGACCAGGAACGGTTTGTTCTCGTCATTGCCGTCGTCGTTGAACTCCGGCAGTTGCGGTTGCACGAAGAAACTGCGGTCGAGCACCAGGTCGCCAGTGATTTGCGTCACGCCGTTGGCGCGCAGGTCACGCATCAGCAGCCAGAGTTTTTCCATGTTCAGTTTCGGATCACCGCCACCCTTTAGGTAGAGGTTGCCGTTGAGGATGCCGCCGCTGAGGGTGCCGTCGGTGTAGAACTCGGTTTTCCACTGATGGTTCGGACCGAGCATTTCCAGCGCGGCATAGGTGGTTACCAGCTTCATGGTCGAGGCCGGGTTGACCGAAACGTCGGCGTTGTAAATGGTCGGCGTGCCCGGGCCGTTCAACGGAATCATTACCAGCGACAGAGCGCTGTCCGGAAGCTTGCTGGCCTTGAGGGCTTTTTCGACGTTGGGGGACAGACCGGTGTTGATGGAGGCGGCGGAAACGGAGAAGGCCAGAGGAAGAAGGAAACCGGCCAGCAACAAGGGACGCAAAGATTTGATCATGTGAAATAGAACCCTGCATTCGAGGGGAAAAAAGGCGAGGGCATGAAGATAAATTCCCTCAGTGGTCATGAAAGTGTCGGCATTATGCCCCAAGGTGTAACGGCTTGTGCCTTGCCGAGGCCCTCTAATCCGCAATTTTTTTACCGACGGTCAGCGACGCGCCCCAGAGAGTCGGGCAATTAGCGGCTTAAACTGCTAAAGTGCCGCCCGTTATTACTTATGAGGATTGTTCCAATGGCGACTAACCGTTCCCAGCGTCTGCGCAAAAAACTGTGCGTCGATGAATTTCAAGTTTTGCTAATTAGCAAAAAATAACCCGAATGTTGTCAAAAACGCTTTTCCCCTCTTTCCTCTGATTCCCCGCTCTCCCCATAGGCATCCAGCCGCCTCCAGCCTTCAGCCGATCTATCCCCTGGCTCTAAACTAAAATCTTTGAGTTTCTTCCCACGCCCTGCAAAGCGCGAAATGCCATATAGTTTTGGCCTTTTCAGCCACGCCACTGTCCTGCACAACACGACACCGTCATGCCTAACACGGCACTGTCACGTCTAAACGGTACGAAATTTCCGACTCAGACCAGGAGTAAGTCGCGGATCTTTTCGTTGTACGCCGCCATAGCTGACACCCAGAACTGACACTCCAGAACTGAAACCCCACAGTGGGTTTATGACACGCTTATAGAGCCTGTACTGACGCTGCTGGGCCTGTTGAGTTTCGGTGTGCCGATGACCAAGGAACACCGATTCCCTGGACTGGCGAGCGCTGATAAAGCATGTACGGGATCTTTTCGATCCATCTGCGCGGGTGGGAAATGAGCCAAGAAGCCAAGAAGCCAAGAAGTCACTGCCAAAGGAGCCCCGCGTGCCGATTGCTACGAGCAGGTGATTCTTTTCGTTCGAGTGGGTGCGGACTTTGGCATGGAGCCTAATCCGCAGTGAAGTTCCCAGTGAAGTCCGCAGTGAAGCCTGATGCAGACCACCACAAAGAATAGAGCTGTCCGTTTTGTCCCCAAACGTGGCTTAACCCTTACGAACCTCAAATCCTACCAATTTCTTCGGCAGGTCTTGGAGCTTGTCAAAGCGAAGTGTGCCTGAGGCCGTACTCGGCCACGCTTTCTTGAGGTTATCTGAGACTCGAACAGTGTTCACGCCAGAGCTCAATTTGGAGGCTTCCCAGACGCATTGCCCGATGGCCTTCGGTTGCATAAATGCCGGGGTACCTACAAGCGTTACGATTGCATGGCTCAGGGATAGCCCTGCACCGATTGACAGATTAGGCAGGTCAAATCGCTCAGCCAAAAGTTCGTTGACGACTCGCCTCGCCCCCGTTACGCAGTTATCTGCAACGAGATAGGCCTCGCGGACGGTTTTAGGCCGATCGGTTGGATCTACCTTGAACAGGATGAGGGCCCCGTCACCGAGGTACTCGGTAACATGGCCATCTTCGAATAGCGCGGTCGTGGCTAGGGCTGGGAGCAGCGCTGAGGTCTCATAGTAGACTCGCTGAAAACCGCTGTTGATCGATGGAAATTTCTGGAGGTTCTGCAGGCGATCAGTCGAGTTGCGCATGTCAACGACGAGAGCGACAAACTCTGTCACTTCAGGCTCCCCTTTCGTGACGAAGGGGTGACCAGGGATGTTGCTTTCAGTCCCCGCTCTGGCCTCCATAGAGGCGTTGATGCTGTCCATGACCATCCCGACTTTTCTCCAAGTACGGATAGCCTCGTCAAGGCCGTCTACTGCGGCTTGGCGAACCAGCGCTATTTGATGGTCGTCCATTACAGCAGCTTCCTGAAGTGTCGTTTAACCTTGTCCCAGACCTGATTCTCCTGAGTGTCCTTCATGTCCTTCGGGTAGTAAATGATGCTCAGGCCTTTGAGGTCGCTCGGGAGTTTTACGTCAATCCCTTGCGGAGCCATCAGTACAGTACGTTTGCGTCCAAAGCGACCCACGAAAAGCCCAAGCTCGAACAGGACATTGTCCCGTGGCATGGATTGCTCTAGGTTGCGGGACGTCACCATGTCGTCATCGTTAGCTATGACCACTGCGAAATCTGCGCGACTCAGTTCCGCCTCAAGGTCATCCATGGGGTAGCTGGAAAGATGGAAAATTTGCGGCATGCTCCAAGGTGCGTATTCCAGACTGGAATCGTGTTCGAAATGTTGGATGCCGCTTTGGACGACAGAGAGCGCTTCGGCAGAAGAAATAGCAAAAATGCGGTGTTTTGCACGTGGCTTGGCGACGTTGGCATTCCGGATAGCGATCCGTTTTGCTAAATCCAAGGCAAAGGCGTGTGATGCTTGGGGAAACTCTTGCAGAAAGGCTTTGAAATGCTCCCGTGAGAGCTGCAAGGCCACGACCTCGTCGCGAGCGTTCACCGTGCTTGTGCGAGACGTCACGTAGACGGCAGCAATCTCGCCCACATAGTTGCCAGCTTCGAACGACTCGACCAAGACGTGTTTGCCGATGCTGATCTTCACCGAGCCTGTCAGCAAAAAGAAGACGTCTGTAGTCTGCTCGCCAAGAGTGATTAGCTCCTCGTTGCTCTGAAAAGCCTTCAGATCCCCATGCTCTGCCAAGTAGTTCGCACGTGCCTGGTCGTGTTTGACCAGTGGCTGAATCAGGAGCTGTTCAATCAGCTCTGCTTGATCACTTTTAAAGCGCTCCAACATTTACCGCATCCTTGTGCTTAATGATGTCTAAATGATGTCTCATGGGGCGTCGTGCGCGCAACTGGCGTTTGGTAGGATACAGACCAGCTCTATTTGAGGCGTCGCGGCGCGGTAGGTTGGACGGGGGGATAAGGTTCGCAGCTGCGACGTGCCCGATGTTTCGCCGGCTGGATTAGCTAGCCGAGGCGTGATGAAAGAAGGATAGGGATACAGGGATTGGCTTTTGCGAGTACAAAGTGGGTAGCGTTAGCTTGCTTGGTTTCAGTGACCTGCGTAGGTCATGATTCGAAGCACTCAGCGCAATGATCCTTGCATTTCAACAGTGAGGCAGGGCAACGCGGGCTTTGCGGCATCAATGGATGCACGGAGGCACACTGAATGCACATAAGCTTACTGGGTGGCACTACTCGGTCGAGCTTTAATCACGGGGCGTCTGTGAGTCGCCGGTTTGTAAAGCATTTCCGGCGTTTGGCTTTCACGTTGCGCTTTGTTTCTAAGGGTTTGACAAGCATGTGGCAGTCCATGCAAAATCTCTATATCCAACGAGTGTTCTTGCTACTAGCTAGGCGTGAACATTCGGCGCAGACAGCGTGACGCGGCAATAGATACGTAGCGTCATTCGGAGCATGGGACAAGTTTGCTGCGACTTACCTTTCTCTCGGTGCATCAGGAAACACAGAAAAAGATGCAGAACGCCTCGACCGAGGGTGACTGAAATGGGGCATGCCTTTTTATCTGTTGGACACAGAACTGATCATTTTGTCAGTAGGGCGCATGGAGGATATCTGGCCTTCCTTGGCGAAGAGATCGGCTTCGTCATGCATATCTAAACCGACGAACTCTCATTTGTTGACTCATCTCAGGCATATTTATGCTTGGGGTGAGGCTCGTCAGGACTAAATGTGGATAGCCATAACCGCCTCTCAGCATTTGAAATTCAACAAATCCGACTTTCTCTCCAGTTTAACCTGCGAAATCATGGGGTTAACCTGCTTGGCTCCCAGCTTGGGCAGTTCGTTGCAAAGGCTATTGCCCCCCGAACTGTCAAATCGCTAGGCGGTATTCGCAGCATCGTCGAGACCGATCTGAACGATGCTGTCGAGTTCGTTGAGCCCCGCCAGTCCGACTTTCTGTTCCGAATCAAGCTTGCGGCTACTAAGCCTGTGCGCGAGCTGGTCGAACCTACAACGGTGAGCGGTACGGAGCTCTGGCATTACTTCTCAAACCCGAATGCACGTTGCTTGCTTGGCATCGATGCTGCCCAGCAGATCATCGTAACCCCGGACAACATGCCATTCACGTCAGACGTAAAGCCGCTGCGAAGGATGCAGGTGGACGACTATCGGGAACTGGCTCTAGCGTATGCGCAGGAGCAGGTTGACGATGGCTTCCGTGAAGAACTGATGGAGCTGTTGGACGACGGCTGGTTCTATTCCAAGTGGATCAATTGCCTGCGTCACAACCGAAGCCAAGCAGCCAACCATCTCAAGTCTTGGGAAATCAGGCGCACTGAGCTAATCGTAACGCAGCTGCGTCAAGAGTTGGAACAAGCAGGGCTCGAACCTAGCCAAGCCACGGTGCTGGCTGACGGTGTTCGCCCGCAAGCACCAAAGAAATGGCCGACCGCAGAGGCACCCGCAGCCGTTCAGCCTACCGAGGCGGTCGCTCAAGCGGTGCATGAAGATGGTGACACGAAGGAGCTGCAAGATCTTCGAGATTTGCTCCGTCAAGCCGTGGATCAAATGTCTCTGGCCGATCTGAAGGCGATTCGGGTACCTATTGGTATCTTGCTAGCGCTTCAGGCCAAGTCCAGGGGTTAATGCTGACATGCGGCCGCTGCTTATTCTGGCTGAGACCAGGCATCTCCCGAAAATCAAAGAGCTTGTTCAAGTCTATGGGCACCCGGCTGTAGTCGATAAGTTCGTTCGCATCATTGACGTCGATCTGACGCTGGATATCGAAACAGGGCGGATCTACCTGGAAATACAGACAGCTCTGCAGGCAAAGCGTCCTGATAATGCTTCTGAAGGGTATACGGTATGCGCGACCTCAGATCTCGCCGGAAAGCTGAGCCTAAAGACATTGCTGCAGCCGCAAAATATCAAGCTGGAGATCTACAGCGGTAAAGCGTTGGCCAAGGTCTTGCGCCCTGATGATCCGAAGAAACCGGAGTTGGCCAACATCCTGGGTTCGTGCGAACTCTCCATCAATACGGCTGCGTCGAAGCTTCTGGGGGCGTGGAGCCACTCCCTCATTGATGTCAACTCGCTCTCTGCCTGGAAAGGGCAGTTTGGCAAGCTTGGAAAATTCTCTTGGGTGGCTGACGCGATTCTTGCCAACACTGTACTGATTGCTCCACATGAGTTGGGCCGTCGTTTCGTTGAGTCTCCGCTTCCCCACGCTGATTCAGTCGTTTACAACAAGGATGGTCGTGGAACTATCAAGAGTGGAGAGGTTATCGCCAACCTGTTGACGAAGCGACTTCCAGGGCTGGAAATACTGGACTCCCTGACGGATGCCATCGAAAAGCATCCGGGTGGCAATATTGTCATGGTCGAGGATGGTTTGTGGACGGGAACCGAGGCTGTGGGTGTGTTCGAGAGTCTTCTGGGAAACCGGACTGCTAAAGAAAAAACCAAAGCGCTAAAAGATCCGGCGTTGCTGAAAGATGTGACCCTAACGCTGGTTTATGGCGTAACGACGGACTACGGCGTTTCGATGATCAACCGGTACCTGAGTGAGAAAGGCCTAGCCAATATCACGATTTTCAGCGCTGAAAAGCTAAACCTTACGTCTGCGCAACTGCTCCAGAACATTGCGGATCCTGCCTTTGATGTCAATGATCTCAAAAATTATGGCCCGGATCCGGTCGACATTACGCCTCATTTCTTTAGCCATTTTGGCTCGTTGCCCCAGAAACAGTTGGCTATCGATTTCTGCAAGGAGGTCGGGCAGCAGTTGTTCGACAACTACCTTGCTGACATGCAGGCTAAAGGTTGGAGTCCGTGGCCCGAAAGCAAGCGTGAGAAGTGCTGCTTTGGCATGAATGGACTGGGCCTAACCCATGCTTTTGGCCATTCGATTCCTAAGGCCAGCCTGCCGCTCCTGTGGTGTAAAGGCACGGTCGAATGGGCAGGACGCTCTGTAGAGTGGGTTCCACTGTTCGAAAACTCTTGAGTGGTCGGCAGGGTGGCGGAGCTAGTACGTCAGGGCTCCATCACCGACTCTGTTTGAATGGCTTGAACAGCTTATCTGAAACGAAAAATAGATTGCCTCTTGCACGCGAGCACGCCACGTATAGCTTGTTTCGAGTCTGGGGTTTGGCTTCGTGCAATTTTCCGCTTTGGTAGCGTTTCCATGCCTCCGAGCCCAAGACGACACAGACGTCTTGGAAGTCATCCATGCCTTTACTCGCTCCCCAGTTTTGCGAGTAACAACCGTACTTGCCATGCTCTTGCAGGAATAGCTTCACCACCGAAGGGTCGGCGTGCAGAGCATTGGCTTGGGCTTGTTCCAAGACCGTGACGATTTCACTGGCACGCTCCACATGCGAGCCCATCACGATCTGCAGCTTGGCGCTGATGAACTCGCATACTGACGTTGCGCATCGCCAACTGCGACCGAGGGTGGCCTTGTCGACGGCGACACCTGCGTCGCGAAATCGTTTTTCGTACTTGACCATGTCGTCATGCAGTGTGCTGTTAACACTGCCGTCTCGGCTCGTGTCGAACGTATGCTGATAGAAATCTCCAACGAAGGTCATATTCGCTTTGGCCTTGGAAATGTCTAACAGCAGGTTGAAATCGTGGCCGGCCAAATCCTGCACCTCATCGACATAAACGCAGTCGTAAAAGCGCTCTATGCGAGCCTGAATCGCGGGTATGCAGCCTTTCAGTTGCAGAAATTTCGCTAAGCGATTGTGGTAAAGCCTACGGCTGCCGTCACGGAAACGTGCAATGTCGGTCAACGGGATTTGGCGATTTGGCGGGCGCCTGAAGGTCAAACCTCGGCTGCCTATCTTCAGCTGCATCAACGGGCGGTAACAAAATCCGTGCAGGAACGAGAAATAGGTCATCAGGGTGATGTTGGATGGAATTGTCCCGAACTTCTGAATGATCCTGTTGCGCAGATGGCGGTAGTTATTTTCCGTGTACGTGATGATCAGCGCGCGCTGGTCGAGGCTAAGACGTTCGATCACGAGGCTGGTCTTACCGGATCCGGCCACCGCAAAGATCACGCTCTTATCCACTTGATCGCCTCCTGGATGTAAGCAGGAGCGATCAGATCACCCGCTTTATTCGTGAGCAACTCGAATGCCACGTCTGCCTTGTTCTTGAGCATGTACTCCTGAACCGTCAAGGTTTTACGTTCCTTGCCAAACAGATCGTCACACGTTTTCTGGTTGTCCAGGTACAAACCGATTTCGAACGTCGAGCGCTCATCGTTAGCGTCAGCAAAAATCTGAGCGCCGCCATAGAGACTCTCCTTGTAGTTTTCAACGCAATTTTGCTGGTGGTTACGGTCGTTGTCCCGGATCGCAGCCACCTTGATTCCTAGCAGCTTGCCCAACTCCAGGTAGCGCTTGAAACTGGTACCGCCGATGGAAATGATGTGGACGTCATCGGCCTGCGGGGTATTGCCTTGAGCATGCTGCTTGTAGAAGTGTTCGATGAGGATGAATTCGGCATCGCCCTCGACCAGGATGACGCGTTTCGAGAGCGCGAACTCAAGTACGTTGTTGTCCGGTGCCTTCATGAAAAATTCGGCGGTGGGTTCTGTCAGATCCTTCAGCCGTCCGGCTTTTTGCTCTGTACCCAAGAGCAGCGCATGACGAAGATCAAGACGGGAGCAGATGTGGCTGCTGTGAGTGGCAATGAAAAGTTGAGTGCCTTGGGTACGCGTGAGCCGCTCCACGAGCCGTTTCATATTCGTATGGCTCAGGTGGTTCTCAGGCTCTTCCAGCAGCAGTGCGTGTAG
This sequence comes from Pseudomonas sp. LBUM1663, assembly GCF_059695905.1. Lineage (NCBI taxonomy): Bacteria > Pseudomonadati > Pseudomonadota > Gammaproteobacteria > Pseudomonadales > Pseudomonadaceae > Pseudomonas > Pseudomonas sp. LBUM1663. The sequence continues at coordinate 2,218,666 of NZ_CP166792.1, forward strand.
GCCGCCCTTGGCGTCGTGCTTCTGCAGCGCAAAGTTGGTCTTTATGAAGCACTGTTCCCCCTTGCCTCGGTTCTCGATCGGAATGCCGTCCTTGGTGATGACAAGGTCTGTCTCCAGGTTCGAGCGCACGCTGGTTCTGAGGGCAAACTGGTAGTCGCCCAGCGTTTCGTTAAGAGCCTTCAGGTTGTCTTTCTGAAAGCCTTCCTTTCCTTGACGGTACTGATTTTCGAGACGATATCGATCTGGTGCCTGCGTGTGGAATCCGAACACAGTTCGCGTGTATTCCCGGGCTGCGTATTCGGTATCGATTCGGGAGCTATCGATCAGCAGATGTTTCACCGGTCGCCTGTAGCTGACATGCGGAGCACCCGAGAACGTCGAGAAATGCACGGTGTAGTACTCGAACGGGAAGCTCTCCTTGTTAGTGTGCAGCAGCTCTAGAATCGTAGGGCCAAATTCCTCCACGAGGGGCACGATCGACATGCGCAAACCGTCGCTGTCGGTTCCCACAAGATTCTGATACCCGTACAAGCCTTGATCTGCGCCATCCTCAAGGAAGACGTCTACGATGACTTCTGGTAGCAGGTCGAGGCGCGCCGGCCCCGCCAGGAATTTCTTCACCGCAGCCTGATTGAGCAGGGCTTCATAGCCAATGGTCTCAACGCGACTTCGGCTTGCGCTGAGCGCCAGATCAAGAGCCAGTAAAACGCTGCTCTTACCCGTTTCGTTATCACCGATCAGCACGTTGGTGCCGGCATCAAAGAGGAGAGTCAACTCAGAAAAGCTTTTGAAGTTTTGCAGCACTAACTGTGTGATGGCCGGCATTTTCGCTCTCTCTAACCTGCTTAATGTGGTTATCTAATTGGCCCTGCCTTCTATCCTCATTGCATTGGCAGCACGGCATCTACTCTTCGATTTTGGAGACTTGTGTCTTTAGGACTAACGTAAGACTCAAGCGACGCCGAGTGAATGTGCTGTAGCGGCCGCCTTCTGGAGCAGGCGATGTCTTTGTGCTGTGCTTCCACATTCCAAGTACGACAATCTCATCGCCCTTATTGAAACCTTGCAGCCACGCAACATCGCGCGCCCAAATGCTCACCTCCAGCCCAATGCCGTTCGATGGGTCATTGGGATTGGGTCGGAACTTGTTCATTTGAATGTTCAGGACGTTTTGAGTTTTATTGCCATTAATTGCCGGCTTCATGCCGCCAACGATGCCTTGGATGGCGATCGGATGCTGAGCGGTGTTATTCGATACCGCATAGTGCGCTTCCATATGACGCTCAGGCTCGAAGTAGAATTGATTCCAGGCAACCTTGACATTGCCTTCAAACACCAGCTCTAAATGTTGTTCAATGTCATGGTCGTTGTCGCAAAGAGACCGAAGCCTCAAGGCTCTTTTGGCAGAGTTGATGTAGGCGGGCAGCAAGCCAGGATTGCGCGTATAGGTTTTGCCCGTTCTGGCCCTGGTTCCGTCCCCGTCCTCAGGTGTGGGGTTGGCACCTCTTTCCAGCGCTTCCTTGATCATGACTAGGCGCATGCGGTATCGATTGTTCTGGATGCTTTCGATCAGGTCTTCTGAGTTCTTCGCGATTTCCGTAATTTTCTCATCAACCCCGAAGCGACAGTTCGACGCATGCGCACCTTTGGGGTAGAGACGGAAGTAGCCTTGGACAAAAACAGGCTTGTCATACATTTCTTTGGGATAAGGAGGGTTGTGGGCGACTGGTGTGCCGCATTTGCACTGCAGAGGCTCCGCACCCATGCCTTTCGCATATGTAGCAGCTTCCCATCGAATGCCATTCTGGTCGAAGGCGTGATCCATCTTTATACCCATACAAACCCCTCATGCGTCTGGAGCCGACTTCCCTCTGGACTCCTGAATCTCAAATGGCACAGCCGGCTGCGTGGAACGCTCTGACTCGCAGCAGGCAATGAGCCATCAGTGTACTGACCGGGCGTGCTGCTGCAAGCGATTGATATGGAAGTTTGGCGTTGCTTCAGAGAAGCCGCTCTTGGCATTCCAGCCATGGATTGGAAAGGCTGAAGATCGCAAGATGTCGATCGCCCCGGCTTCGATTTCCAGCCATCTGCGAGTAGGGAGCTATCGCGGTGTTCCCAGCCCGTCTTGCAAGCGATGCTTGACAAACGGCTGTTTCTGAATGGGGGAGGCGGGGGAAGAGTTGAAAAGCTAGTCACCAACTTTCACGGCAGCCGGTAATTGATCCGAAGGTGCTGTGCGCGCAAGGCGAGATAGCTGACAGGGTGGCCGGAAAAGCGTTTAAACGATGAGGTGACTAATGCGAGGAGAACCAGAGGGGCTCTATTTGACAACGAAATGCATTCGTCCCGAGCCAGAAACAAAAAGGGCCATCGCGATGGATGGCCCTTTGAACATCAAGCTACCGGATTGATCGGCTTTTCCGGGTACCACACGTCCAGCAGCGGGCTGACTTCAACGCTGGTCAGCTCGGTGCGGCCTTTGAGCCAGGCTTCAACGGCAGCGCGCTGTTCAGCGCTGACCGAGCCACGCTTCTGCAGGCAAACCAGACCGTAGTCGTCGCCGCCAACATAGCCCAGACCGTTGGCTTCCATGGCTTCTTTCAGAAATGCGTCGAGGAATGCATCGATTGCCTCGTCAGCCAAGTCTTCCTTGAAGTCCAGGTTCAGCTCGAAGCCCAATTCCTGGAACTCGTCTACACAGAGCTTTTTGCGCAGACGCTGGGAGCGGTTAGTGGCCATTGAAACAATCCTCTTAAGTAATAACGCCGCGCATCTTACCAGCTAAGCGACGTGCATGCCTGACTGAGTGAGTGAGGGAGTATTGCGCTCAGGCAGATAGCCCACCACAACCTGTCGGTAGGCCCCGTAGATGATACGCGCAACCTCCAATACAGCCGCGTGCTGCGGAATGTCGGAGGCAGCATAACTGAATAAAGGCAATACAGATCGGTTGGGAGCATTCGACAGAGTGATAGCTCATGGCTATCGTCTACTCAGGCGAACCCAAGATGGCTTTGTCTCTGTGCATGGAGAATCAAGTTGCCAAATCCGGAGAAGGTCAGGACGTTGTCCGTACGGTTGCTACGTGAGGATTCTACGGCCGATGCTGCCCTTAAGCAGGAATATGCTCCTGAGGGGCGACGTAATACGCTCAGGCGGAGCGAATGGCCAGGGATCGAAGGTGCGCAGCTATTTATAGGACAGATCTACTCCAGTAGGCCTTCTTGGGTCTCGTTCGTCGAGGAGCAGGCGGGTGCGCAGTCCGATCGGCTTCTAGCCAGTGGGGCGGGGGCTGTTGTGTTCGTGCCTGTCGGCGTAAGAACCATGGCGATTTGCTTCGGACACATTCATTTGGCCCTGCAGGATGATGCGTTTGAGCGTCAATTTGGGTTGAAGGTTACTCTCAACTCAGTACCTCGTGATGGGCTGCGCACGCTTGATCTTGCGACACCAGATGCCGTCACTTTCCAGAAACGTGTGCAAGCCAGTAAAGACAGTGACCTGCAAGAGTTTGGGGTCGATATGCTTCGTGATTTGGCTCGCGTTGCGGGTGGCACCCCGACGGATACACTGTTCGCAAGATTTCTAGCCGGCCGGGACAGTCTTTCCATCACCTGCAAGGTGGGTTCGGATGATTTGTTGGCTAAATGCGAGCAGATTCTCACTGTGTACGGCTCTAATGATTACAAGCAGCGATTCTCCTGGATCGACAATATGCAGGTCGTACGGGATAAGGCAACGCTCGGGGAGCTGGATCTCAAGCTATTCAATGCTTTGGGGGCGCTTCGAAATGGTAGGGAAAGCGCCCTGCACATGGCTCCTCCTGAGGTGGTCAATTACGAAGAAGGCAACCTGTTGCACTACAACGGTTTCGGCAGCGGGGGCACTGACTTCCACAGTCTCTCAATCGAAGATTACGTGTCGGAGCTCAATCGTTGTCACTTCGACGGCACAATTGATGAGATACGCGAAAAACACTATGTCAGGACAAAGGCGGCTTCCTCGGAGACGTTTAAGGAGCATTGGAAGGTGTACCAATGCTTTACGTTTGAAACGTCGCTAAGGGTGGGGCAAGCTCTGAACAGCTATGTGCTCTTTTCTGGCTCCTGGTACTGCATTGAGCGTGACTTTAAGCGGCAAGTTGAAGAGCGCTTCGCTCAGATTCCGAAGGTCAATATCATTGGGCCGACTGAGTGTCAGAATGAGCGGGAGCTCATCGCTCACCTCACCCAGAGCCGTGCAGATCTTTTGTGCCTGGATCAGGTGAAAATTAATCCGCGCGGAGTTCGGTATGCGAACATCGAACCCTGTGACTTTTTCTCAGATGCCAAGCAATTTATCCACCTCAAAGATGGACACTCCTCGGGGCCTATCAGCCACCTCTGGGCGCAAGGGGTTGTGAGTGCGGAGGCATTAGTCAGTGATGCCGATTTCCGAAAAAAGCTGCGTGTAGTCGTCCAAGAGCGCCGCCGAAGTATGCTTGCCCTATTGCCGATCGCTGATGCTCGTGTCCGACGTTCGGATTACACCGTCGTCTACGGAATCATGAGAAAGCCTTATAGGAACGGCGACCTTGATTTACCTTTCTTTAGCAAGGTAAGCCTGCAGGCTGCAGTCGATCGAATCGATCAGCTCGACATCCCTGTAGCTCTAGAAATTATCGCAAAGCCAGCCAGTGATCACACCGGGGAGGATGATATTGCCGAAGCAGTGGCAGTCGATCCAGATGAAGAATGACAGTGTCATAAACATCCAAGTGAAGGGCTCAGGCGATACACATTAATGACTACACGGATCTCCTACTTTGTTTGACGAAATCAAGCACCCGATCGTTTAGTGGCGGACTTTTTTGCGTCGATGCCGCGCTTGGTTAGGTCGATACCGATCACCCTGATATCTTCGATTCCTGGGAATTGCGGCGAGAGTGTCGCCCAATGAGCCTGAAGCTCATCAACAAGAGCCTCAATACCTGTGGCGCTTTTCCCATTGAGCAACTCCCAGTTTTGTTTGTTCTCTGTACCGTGGTAGGTCAGCAGGAAAATTCCATACGTGGATCGGCAATCGCGCATGTAATCCCCGCAGAGCTGAATTTCCAGTCGCTCCAGTAAGTGCGGGCCCGTCCACTTGTCCGCGATTTTGAGTTCGATCGGCACTTGCCCATCGAATCCCTGACCATGGAAACGCAGGTCTGCACGTTTGCCGTCGGCAAATTCTTCCTCTTGCGGAACGCCGTACCGACCAGCTGAATGTTCGCGGCACCAGTGACCGATAAAATTGCGTATTTCGGTTTCTTGCGGTTTAGGCTGGAGGAAGCATCGCAATGCTGGTGTCCCCATTCTCCAGATCATGTTTCAAATCGAGCAGTCGATCGACCGCTAGATCCCAGAGGTCACGATTGTTGGAGGGCGTACGTTCAAGACGATCATTGAAATCGCGAACTTGCTGGGGCGACCATGGCAATAAGTCAGCATCCAGTGTTGCTTTTTGTTTGGCTTGGAATGCCATCCAAGGCCGTGCAGTTGTTGCCGGATGAGCCTGAGAGATTTCCATCAGCGCCAGAAAAGCTTCTTTGCCGGGTGTTTCACGAATGTAAGAAACCAACGCGTTGCGGGCGTCCTGAGCGTCGTCTCGAAGTTCTGGGGAATATACGCCCATGTTCGCGCGTTCGAGATCGTCCTGCTCCTTGATGTAGCGGTTCATTAGCAGATACAGGGTTTTCATGTTCTCGACAGTACGGTATGCCGCCCGTGCAACGCGCCGCTCGCGTCGACTGCCGACGAGCGCAGTGATGAAATGCATCGCAAAGTTGGTCTTATCCTCATCGTTCTTCATTGCCACCAAGCGCGCCGCGAGCGTCGCGATGGCGACTGACGGATCGACACCCGCCCACACTGCGAACCACAAAGGTGCTGTAATTGGGTTTTTGGTAGCTTTTGCTTTTCGTGCCGCGAGCGTTGCTAGTGTTTGGTTCTCCAGCGATGAACCTTGGAGAATGTTCAACATATGGCGTAACTGTGCGGTGTTTTTAGGCGTGCTCTTCAGGCGCGTGCAGAGAAGGGGTGCCAGTTGATTCCACATCCATTCGCCACTCCAACTGACATCGTAGAGCACATAATTGTCCACCCCGTTTGTGGTCTGAGTCACGAGTTCATAATCGATCTCGTTGAACACGATATCGGTCACCGCTTGCGGGTGAGCTTCGTAAAGTTTAGGTAGCCAGCCTGGAAAACCATTGAGTTCATGAAGCGCGTAGCGTGTCGCTCTTTGCGCCTCTGCTGGCGAGAGTGTTTCGAGCCAGAGTGGGTTCTCTCGCGCCTCAATTGAGAGGCCCATGAGTCCGAAGATGACGCTGTGGGGGGTCGAGTTTGCTGGTGCGCCTTGCGATCGTAACAGGGGACAGTAATGACGCCAGAAGTTAACCGCCCCATCGCGAAAGGCTGTTGCAATCAGCTCTCCAAACTCTGGAGCCAGTACGCGCCAATTACCCTCACTCCATAAATCATTGCTGTGGGGGCTCTCGCGCAATCGCTCAGACAAGTAGTGTTGATCACTCGTCATTTCCCCCAGCACCTTCGGGTTGCGTAGGGCATCGACGTTGGCGTCCAGATGTTCTTTCCACTTCCGCTTTTGCTCATCCCTCAAGGCTATTTGTTGATCTGCTTTATTCCGCCAATGAGCTTGCTGTCGTTTGAAATCACGCAGTTCGTCTACTGGTGGGTGAATCAGGTTAGAGAGCAGCGTTCTGAGTTCTTCATGGTGCTCAGATTGTTGCTCGATTTGTTTCAGCCACTCGTCAGGGCGGTCGTTTTCACGGTACAGCGAGAAGGCCAAGGTTAATGCGATTTTTTTATCATCGAGCAGTTCGCGCTGAGCAATATCTTTGCACGCCCTGTCAAAACTGTCGGTATTCATCGCCCATAAATGACCAAAAACGCCTATCTGTGAGTAGATGGATATGCGCTGTGTCGTTCCCTCCCGCGTCGCCCAAGCCTCACGCGCTTTTGCAACATCGTGCCAAAACAGTAAAAAATTAAATTCTGGCCAATCAGCCACGCGACTGAGTATAACTTTTTCAATGTCGCGCAAATCCAGCTCGCCATAGTGTTCGATGGTCGGAATCTGGCAGAGCATTGTTAAGAGTGGTGGTTCGACGGCGCTCATGTCCTGCGCTTCGACAATGCTAAGCGCTATTTGAGCTGCGGGTTTTACCAGCCAGGCGTAGCGCTCCGACAGACTACAATCAACCATCTCCAGGGCGGGCAGCCTACTCATCAAAGAACTGAACCCTGCCATAAGGCGTGTCAGTAAAGGCAGTGGCCATTGCGATACTTGCGTGGATACAGCCCGGGTAAGGCTGTCGACATGGTAACGCTGCTCAGGAGCTGCGCGCTCTACCGCTTCCAGTAACCAATCAACTGCGTCATCACCCGGTGAAAGCCAAAGGATCAACTCAGCGAGCCAGTTGCGATTGAGCTCATCAGCTTCCTGCAGGATTGCCGCACGCACTTCCTTTTTGTCTTCCTGGGAGCCCACGGCAGACATTGCGCGGAACGCCGCAATTCGTGTGTATTCCGCACGGGAGTGCAGTGCGAAATGTTTGGCCTGTGCAGCGGCCCCGATGATCTGGCCGTGCCAAACCATAAGAAGCAAAAACCAAGTGATATTCTCATCCTCGCAATGTTGGACGAGCAGTGCATTGATATCCTCGGTGAGATCGGCGGCGGTGAACCGTTTGACTGCTGAAAAATCGGTGAGCGTACGTCCATGTGCGGGTTGAGCAAGTTGCTCGCAAGCTTGGCGCAAAATGGAGCGGCGGGTTTCGAGCGGTAATTGGCTGGGGTCACCGCCTTCGAATAGAACTTCCGGTGCCAGATTACAGAGCCGAGAGAGGATGCGTCCGTCGAGAAGTGCAAGCCAGGAAAGTACAGGCCGCATTGTCGGTACTACCACATCAATATCGTATTGCTTACGGAAGAATAGGTGTTCGATTTGAACGCGCGAAGCGTCTTTTTTGAGTAGTTCATGTAGCCATTGCGCCGTCAAATACTCACGTACTGATCGGTGGTGAAAGCGGACAGCACCATAAATGCCTTGTTCAAAGATTGGTCGGCTCAAAAGTGTGGCGCACTCCAAGCCATCCCAGTCAATGAGTACATCCAAGATGGAAATGCCCTGAGCATTTTTCGACCCATCAGGTACCCGAATAAATGACTGCTGGCCCAGTGTGGTTGCAGCTGCGATTAATTGCGCACCTTCGCGTAATCGCTTGGCCGTCATCGGTCGTACATCTTCCCGATCTTGGTCATGTTCTTTTAAGCGACGTTCAATACTGTTGCGCATGAGCTCCAAGCGAGAACCAATGCCTTGATGAACGTTCCAGAACTCGACCAGTTCGGAAAGGTCTTGGGGCCGGGTCGTCAGCAATAGAGCATCTTTACGGTCAGCCTCACGTAAAAAAGCGGCGGGATCTTGTACATTTTTGGCGACTAAAAAGTTGTTGACCTGATCACCATGGAGATCCTCCAGTGCGAATATCCGGAACGGTGCAGACAGACTACCTTTTGCCTGCCCGACCTCAGCAGTCACATGTCCCTCTTGCGCTTGCGTCTGCTCAATGACGACGTTCACGGCTTGTGCGTATGGAAAAGAGTTTGCGCACATTATCAGGTCAGTTTTCGCGCGCCACGCAGCTGTTCGTCCGGTGATGACGATGTGTACTTGGTTGATGACGGCACTCAGCAGTCGGCCGATTTTTTTGATCGCTATCTCGAAATCTTTTGGGTCTCGAAGGCGTGCTTCGTCGACTGAGTCAAGTAGTAGCCAGCCTTGCTCTCCCGTTTGCGCCCATGCTGAGAACTCCTCATGCGTGCCCACTTCAAAAGCGTCTTCGAAATTGTGCTGTACGTGTTCAATTCTGAGAAAGAACGCAGGCTTGCCTTCCCGGTGGAGCGTACGGGCGATGTTGCGAATTTCTGTCGTCTTACCGGAGCCCGCTTCGGAGAGAATGATCACGCGATGTTCGTGTAGAAGATCTGACCAGCGAAGCGCTGCGTCGCGGCGAAACAACTGCCTAAACTCAGCATCGTCATCTGCGCCGGGTTCGAGCTCAACCTCGCGGAAGGTTCTGCCTAGCGGGATATATTCATCAACGAACTCAGTCATAAAACTCCATTTCGATGCTGCAGTCGTTAAATTCCACCGGTAAGCTCCACTCCCACGAAGACCATAGGGGGAATGAAGTCGGCTTCGTAGTGAACTTAAGCATACCTTCGGCGCTATTTCGGTCTTTACATTTTTCACCAGAGGATTAGGTCGCGGTTTGCCGAATCCTCACCCCGGATTACCTTCGCTCGTACGACATCGCTGCGTCAGGCAACTGTGCCCGAAAGCGCTCAGGCAATGCTGAATTGAAAACTAGCCGGGTGATCTACGTTGACGTTCAAATAGGGCGCATGCTCGCCTCGAAATTTTCCAGCGTTCAACGATCACTCAACCCCCCTAGTTAATCTATGAAATCTGAGAGGGGCCGCTACTGTTGGCTAAGCTCCATACGCATGCCCGTAACACCGATAGCTGGTCTCGGGCGGGTGAGACTTCGAACTTTTCCAAATAAGTCAAATAGTCCTTGCAGTGCGCTAGGTCGAAGGCTTCGCCGTGTACAAGTGAGTTTCTAATGCTCAGTAGCAGCCGCGCTCGTTCTTCTGGGTCTCCAATACCAATCGCATGCGTCTTGATGCCCTCACGGATACTTTTTCCTACGCTACCTTGTTTACCAAACAGCCCGTCAATCGCAGAGCTGAGCTGCATGAAGCGGTCGCGTTCTGGCAGTGTCCATGCAGCGCCGCAACATTCCAGCATGACGGCGAGTCTGGAATCGGAAACCGCCGCTCTTGTGACTGTACGTACGAATTCTGTAGTAGAGGAGGTGACATTAACTGGTTGGAATAAGTAGGGAAGGGAAAAAGCTTTAGATTTCTGGGTGCAGTGACCGTCACTGAGATAGAAAAGACCCACAGGCTGCTTTGCAGCTGCAATAGCCAATGCCTTATTGGGATCTAAAGCCAAAAAAAGCGCGCCCGCAATCCGTCTTAGCGCCGACTCACCAGCGGCTTCGTTTTTGGCGTAGCAGCCTAGCCAAGAGTCATTAGCGCCCAACAGAACCCTTCCCGGAGCGTCTCTCAGCGGGGGAAATTGACCAGGTACTAACTCACTCCGAAGAAACCTGTACTGATCGGCTAGATAATCAAGGTTTTGCGTGGCAGGCCACCACACGCATGACGGATCGCTGATCACTTCAATGCATCGTAGTCCCTGCATCGGGATCATGAAGAAACGATCTTCAGATTGCGTCCGCAAAAACTCGGGGAGCTTTAGGGCGAGCAACTGAACCACCCCGTCGCCTACAAACTCCAAAACTGTCGTAAACCTAGGACGAACCGCCGCAAATAACAGGTCTCCTCCACCGGCCAATTCAATATGTTCGACGAAGAATTTTTGAAGGAGGCTGATAGATTGCTCCAAACTCCCGTCCAGCATGGATGCTTGGTCACTGCGAATTAACTGCAGAGCAGAGACTCGTTGCTTGTCGAAGTCTACATAGAATTGCAGCCCAAACCCGCCGATGCGGCCGGCTTTCTTGCCCGTACTAAATTGCCAAGAACCACCGGGCGGCATAAAGCGCAGGCTCTCCAAAAAAGTCTTGATCACTCTGGTTAGAGAGGGTTTTGGCTCTTCCATCGCGTAGTTGTACCTATCATTCGTGTCACTGGACAAGGCTGTCTAGGACGTTTGATTTTTACTACCCCCGTCCTAGGTTGTCACGGGTTAGCTGACCCATTGAGGTTATTTTTTATCGGGTAGTCTTATACGGGATGTTCCGATAACGAATCTTGCAAAAACGCCGTTTACACCCTTTTTTCAGCACTGACCACGCTGCAGCTACAACCCGGATGGTGATAGAGGTAACGACTGACTTACGGAAAGTAGTCGCCGTCAGTATTCCTTTTGATCATGCTGGCAATGCAACCGTCTGGTTCGGCTGGGAGTTCATATAAGCGGACTTGCTCAAGTCATTAATGACTCTGACTAAACCAAGCAATGTAAAAATACTGTTTTCACCGGCGTCTTGCCAATGTAGCAAGACGTCTGAACGCTGGTGTCGTTGATATTTCGGGTGATGCTGCTTGAACATGATCCAGCGCTTGCACTAAATCCATGGGAATCAGAGCACCTTCTGTGCTGGCGATTGTTGCATCGAGCAATCTGATCAAAGCCGCAGCGTCTTTTCGAGATTTCCCAAATGGAAAATCGAGAGTAACCTCCCCTCGCTCATAAAATCCGTAGTCATGCATCGACCAGCAGTTGAACGGGACAAGAAACCTTTCTACTGCCTCTACAGCTTCGGCAAAGGCATCGCCAACGAATGCGGGCAACCTCGCAAACGCCGCGCTGCTGCCTGGCGTGACCAATGATTGTTCTTGAGGCCACACGGTGCCGAGGAATGGCAGTACCGCTGCGCGAAAAAGCATTTCAACCGTAAACGGTGATTTTCCAGGCTCAGGATCGATAGAAAGATCCGTTACAAACTGCTCTAAAACCCTCGCGGCTTCAGCTCGAATCTCATCTTCAACTGATCGTATCGCCTGTTGAATCGAGGAGTATGGAACAGACGGTTCTCGCTTCTCCAGAAAAGCATACAGCGCTTCTACCACCAGGCTGGACAACAGCGATTTCCGGCTTTCACGTCCCAGTCGTAGATCTGTAACCCGACCGACAAGCTGTAAGCCAATAATTGCAAGCGTGTCTTTGAATTGAACGCGTCGAGCGATGGCCCGCCATAACGCAATAGCGGCAGAGTCGTTTTCTGCCAAAGGTGCAATTAGGTACTGTTCAGTCCAAACGTGATCAGCTTGTAAAAAGTAGGTAAGCCACTCGATGAGCCTGTGTTTGGCAATCAAGCCTGATCGACCGTTGGATTCGACTAGATTTCGGCGCATTTTTCTCAGGGCCGGGCTGCCGGAGAACGACTTTCCTTGCGGGGAATTCAGGTGGGGGCATGCCGCGAGAAAAACGTCAACGAGTCGCCCAGCAGGCGTGTTCAAGGTATCCAGGTCAGAGGGCTCTTCCTCATTGGAGGTTGCGATGAGATTTAGGTCAATCTCTTCTCTGTCATCGATCGTAGCATTGGTCGCCTCTACTGCGAGTGGCCAAAAAAGAGCCCAGATCTTTGAAAGCTTTTTGGACTTCACAACAATTTTTCGCCACTCCGAAAGCCAATTGGAAATGCCTTCAATGGCCTGCAGTGCCGATTCCCTTTCCAAGCTCAGCAACAGTGAAATTACACGCCGACCTTGTTTCAGTTTTTTATAGCTGATTGTGGTAGCCGTTCCTCGCATGCCTGACCCATGTCGCCATCCGAAGGCATCCCAAACACGCGGGAATTTACTAATTTCGCCTGGAATGGATTCGAAGTCGCTGATCAACTTTTCAACGTTTCCGTCCAATCGAATCCATTCGTTTGCACGCTCTGCTGGATCATCATCCCATCCACCACGAGTAGAGCTCAACGAAGCTTCTAAGGTACTAAGTCGTGCTTCTCCCGAGAGATGATCGAACTGGGCATCGGGTTCTGCCTGATGCCAGTAAGCCTCAGCGGACTTCCGGAAGTGATGGTCAACGCTATCCATTGCGATAAGATCTGGAAACTGATTTATGGTTGAGGCCATCCAGTTCTGAACGGCCTTTGATAGCTGACCCTTGGCCACCTCAATGCGTCTGAATTCCAGCAAGCTCCTATGTAAGCGGAACGCCGCGACCTTATCTGCCGGGATATTCTTTGACATAAGACGTTTCGGGAGGCCTTTACGAATTCGCACCGCCATTTCGGCCTGAGTTTCCTCTGAAAGGTCGCAAAACCGTATCGCCCGCAACTCGGCTATTTCTGGATATTCGGCAGCGTTCCAAAACTGCTCGTCAGCCAAAGCCAATAATCTTTCACCCACCTCGGCAGGCGTGGAAATCGAACCTACCTTTGACAGTGCCGCCCAGAGCCTCAGGTGGATTGGATCTGGCATCGATTTCCACGGTTGAACGACTCGTTTGGCTACGCTGGGATCAAGTTCTGCCAAGCGCTTGACCACTACATGAAGTAACTTAACGACTGGCCCAATACCGACGTGATATTGATCTTCGTCTCCGCCAATTCCATTTATGGACTTTTTTTCGGTGTACTCAACGCGGTAGAGCGATCCCAAGCGCCATAATTTGGATTGGCCATCCCAGCCGATTCTCTTAGCAATATCCATACCTTTTTGCACGCTTCCATCCAGCGCATTGATCAGTTGGGTTAGAAATCCAACCTCTTTCACTCTGTCGATGCGGAGCACCTTGAGGTCGATAAGACCGGGACTTGTAAGGCTTGCATGCAATAGCTCATCAACACGTCGTACGCTTTTTCTCTTACTTAAAAACGCTCCAGTTGACACCCGGCCTTCAACTTTTAATCGTGGTGCTACAAGACGATTTATCATCTCGATCACCCCGCCCGATCTGTCACCCGACTTTAGTCTTTCTTGCACGCGATAGATGTCAATTGGAAATCCAGATTGCTCCAGACCGGCCCAACTTTCTTCAATCAAACGCCATGTACTCAAGAAAGGCTCCTTCAAACGGGTACCTTCCTGAGCTGCAAGTAGATCTAGAATTGCTACACGCTTGACTGTGTCTTGAGGTAGAAATGTAAGCGCCCACTCGACCGTATCTGGACTACTCAATCTACCTTTAAGGAATTCAAACGCAGTTCGTGCTGCAAATTTTCCTGGTTCGTCAAGGTTCGTTAGGGGCTGTCTCAATGAAGGATCCTTCAGAGTTTCTCTGTGCCAATGGCAATGATGGCATCCAACCAACCTAGATCGGCACCCGCCTTACTGGCAAGGCGGGTTAGCCTTATTCGAGTCGTGTTGTCACTGCGGCGGATTAAATGATCGAAAAGGTCGCGGTCAGCATCGATCGCTTCATTCCTCTTGAGTTTCGTGATCCGCTTCACCTCTGAATCAACAACCTTAGGGTCACCGTTGACTGCAGACAGGGAGGCCCACCGATCTAGTGTTTTTCGTAGCGCGGCATGTTTATCCTTGCTGTCATAGCTAACGGGTGTAATACCGCGTCCTTTCCAATCCTCATCTGCTATAGGGTCTGGGACTGCTTGTCCGACGAAGGTGAAGCGTTCCTTCAGATCGTCAAATCGAGCTCCGTCAGCAGCCACCGCATTTAACAAATAACGCATGGGCGGGTCGTTTGCGCTGTACCCAATGAGTACCAAGTGGAAAAGCCTGGCAGCGTCGTAAATGAAGTCCGGCACCGTCCTTCGTCTGAGGTAGAACTCCCCGAAATCGTGATCAGTGACTACAAAATCTGAAAACTTCGTAGGGTCTCGATCAAGTGCGCCGTGTATGTGCAACACGCCGTTGAATTCAGCGTTTCGCCCTGGTCGGGGCATGCCTCCCAACGAGTAGGTCGGTAGCTTTGATCTTACTTTTTTCGGCGCTGCTGCCTGCAATAACAGATCGAAATTGGTCGTCACGATCGTTACCGCACCTCCACGATCGGCGAGCCGCATCAACGCGAGGTGCACATCAGCGGGTTTCGCTCCCGCTTTTCGAATTAACTCAGCAACGGTCTTACGTACCTGACTGGTACTACCCGGATGCCGATCCATTCGGCGCTCAAGCATGCCTAAGACCACATCGTAGTCACGTTCGATAAAGCGCTTTACCTCAGCTGCTTGCTGATAGCTGAGCGAGTGAATTGTGGAAGGCTCAGGATCACCATGTTTATAGGTGGAAATTAGGGCGTGGACAGCTCGATCTAGTACTTCATAAACGCCGATGACGAGCGTCCGAAAATCAGGAAGATTGGCAGGCATGGAAGCACCGGCGCCAGCGATAAATAGAACTTCACCTCTCGCATGAGCTAACAGCAGTCGCTCTGGGATTGCTGGTAACCCTTCACCAAGGGAAATGACTCTATCTATAGGGCTGTCTGTGCGTGGAGGCATTCGAGAGAGGGCCATGGTCTTCCTGAGGCATTAACATCCTAGAGGGGAATTAACCCTGAAAATCGATGAGTCCGTCAAGGTCGCAATGACGGGGTTGTTGTGGCTATTACGACTGAAACTCCGGCACTTATGGGGGAGACAAGCTTCCGAAGTCGCAGAGCCTTAATGTGAAGTTTATTCCACGCTCACCGACCTACCATAGCTCACAACGATGCCGAGTCTCGCGCTTTGAGAACCGCGCAGGATCATCAGTTGGCTAAATGCGCGAGCGATTGACTGGCAATGAGCCACCGCCGTAGGCTAAGGCTTAGGTTTCAATAACCAGGGAAGGCCATGATTGAGTTTGCATGCAAACACTGCCAACAAAGCATTCGCTTGAGCAACAACAAGGCCGGTATCTCTGGAAGGTGCCCCCATTGTACGGAGCCTGTGACGGTTCCCCCTGCGAGTGACCTGCCGCTGCATGACGATGTTTTCGTCGAGCATGAGCCTATGCAGACCATTGTTTTACGACCCGACGAGGATATCGGAAGTGCAGATTTAGGGGGACGATCAGTCACCCTCGCCAGAAGCGCCATTGCGTGGTTTTTTGGACTGCTTTTCCTGGGGTTGTTCCTCATAAGCGTCTGGCGGTATCCATTGGTGTCGCTGCCGGCTTTGGTGGGTGCGATATTGCTCATTCCGCCTTTTTACCAGCGTATTCGATCTGTTCTTGGGGTCGATGTGGGTGTCCAGTTGAAGGTCATCGGTTCTGGAGTGCTACTCATCTGCTACATGACGATGTTCGCCTCTGCCACGTCCAATGAATCTGCCGAGCGCAGCAAGCTTGCGCAACAACAAGCCGAGCAACAGCGTCAAACCGAGCGAGAGCAGACTGCTCAATATCTCAAGTCAAACAAAGCTGCGATTCAGGCCGAGGCGAACGCTTTTATTGAACAGGGCAAGGTTGCCGAGGCGCTGAACGTTGTTCGCAAGTACAAAGGTTTTGGAGACGCCGACATCGATGCAATCGCAGTGAAGGTGGAACTCAAGAATAAGACCATGGCTGCTGAGGCCAAAAAGACCAAACTCGTCGATAGCCTCGGCACTATCAAAGATGACGATCTCTCTGAGCGAACCAGGATTTACGAGCAACTGGTCGCTTTGGCTCCCGACAATGCCGGGTACAAAAAACAGCTGACGGAGCTCAATACCAAGATCACACAGGCAGCCGCCAAGAAAAAAGCAGGGGAAGAGGCGGCCGCACTCAAAGCCCAACAACGGCAGATGGGACTGGTGTGGCGCTACGGTACCCACAAGGATGAAATGACCCAGAAAGAGGTGCTTACAGCGGAGGTCGACTCGACCAATAAGCTGTCCTTCGGTTTTCCTTACGCTGGAGCACAACGGGCTACGCTTGAACTACGAAAGCATCCTCGGTGGGGATCGGACGTTATCCTTCAGGTTGAGCGCGGGCAGTTTCTATGCAACAACTACGATGGTTGCAGCGTGAGCGTTCGATTCGGAGATGGGAAGCCTCAACGGTTTTCTGCCAGTGAGCCGAGTGATAACAGCACGACGTACATCTTCATTTCCGACTACAATAAATTCGTAAGTCAGCTGCGTAAGGTCGACGAAGTGGTCATTGAGGCAAGCTTCTATCAGTCGGGTAACCAGGCGTTGAAATTTTCCACGGCAGACTTGGACTGGAAGTAAACCAGGTCTGACTAAGACTCCGCAATCCCGCCTAACCTCGCAATCCCTTGCTTGATGTGCCCGGCGTTCTCGCCAATCCTTTCAAGCGCGACGCGCGCATTCTCACAAGCCTCGGATGATCCGCGCTGCTCCTCCAGCAGGATGAGCTCCATCAATGCGGCTTCGATCGCCAGTTGGTTTTCGTACATTTTTGCCAGTACGTCGGGAAGGGAATATTGCTCAACCATAAGTCGACTCCGTTCGGATGGATTGCAAAGGATAGCAGTGGTTCGATGATGACCTGGATTGGTCGGTGGGTGAGGGCGCAAGCAAGAAAGTGTAAAAAGCTTAGTTCGAACGATGCCAATGACGCTGAACCGTGGTCTTTGCCATTCCCAGCGCTCTCGCGATTTCAGCCTGCGAAAGGCCTTGTTCTTTGAGCGCTTGAACTTCCTCTCGCATTTTTGCCGCAGCGGTAACGCGAGGGTGAGGAGTCTCTTCAATTTCCAGTGGAATCGAAGCCTGTAGTAGCGCCATATCCTGAAGGTCTTTTTCAGCGATCTTCAGTACATCGACGGCGCTCAGTTCGTCTTTCGCGCCACACACGAGCGCCATGAGGGCAACAGGGCTTAGCTCCAAAACTCTGGCGAGCTCAATGATGGCTTCGAGGCTGGGGGAGGTCTTTTCATTTTCGATGCGGCTTACATGCGATTGATCAACCTTTTCGCTCAGCTCATCCTGCGTGAGGCCACGCTTTGCTCGCAAAAGCTTCAGTGCTACGGCAAATGCAGTACGCACAGACATTTTTCCGTTCCGTCAAAACAGACCTGTATGCCGTGATTGTAATGATCCACTCAAATGTATATATTCATACGAGTGGATCATTCGGTTAGTTTGCGGCTTCAGACTCTGCGAGAGCTCAGTCCCGCCCCTGTGTTCGCTCTTTCAATTTAGCTGTAAATCGAGATCAGGCCATTGATCAAGCTTCATGTGCTCTCAGATCTGCATAACGAGTTTTCGTCCTATCAACCCATATCCAATGCCTTTGACGTGGTGATTTTGGGTGGGGACATCCATTCCTGCAGAGGTCGCTCTGGCGATGGAAAAGGATTTCGGTATGCCCATTACCGCGTTTTTGATCGCAGCCGTCGACAGTCCACCCGTATTGATGGGAACGATCTATGGCGACAGCACGGGGCTGTTTCGGGAGGGCGCGAGTATGCGGACGTCCTGGGTAACGAACGTCACCTTCGTTGACGGTTATTCATTGTTTCAAACCATGGCAGGCAGTTGCTACGTAGTGGTCAGTTGGGCGCCTGGCGGCGGCAACATCTACATGAACCGCATTTATCACTGAGCGATCTACGGATAAGGATACGCGGCGCGAAAAAGGCTTTCGGGGTATCCAGGTATCGACGGGGATCGGGAAAATGATTCCTGTTCTGGTACTCGCGGGAATAACAGGTTAAAGCGAGATTATGAATACAAGCGTTATGGATACAGACCTGTTAGGCGATCTGCTGTTTGGGCCAGCACAACCCCTAGGGGGGTCAACGCTTGGCGACAATGAGTTGGTCGAGCTGGCCGCTGATACATTCGGAGACAAGCCTTTTTGCATCGTCCGAGGTTGGATGTTGATGGATGTCATGCTCTCAGACTCTCAAGATCGTGAAATTAAAGCACAGGGCCTTGAGGCAACGCTCTTATATGCCCAAGCAGCGATATTCGACAGCCAGAGTAGACACGAGCTTGGCGACAGCATCCTCAGCGACTTTCAACGTGTTTTTGATGGCTGCATTTTTGAAAGCAAACATACGATCTTCATCTTGGCCGGCCGAGGCGCGCGCAAGCATGTGAGCTTGCCCGCTGTTGAGGCAATAGCCGCTGCCATAAAGCGAGTAGAGAAAACCTATGGTTGAAAATCTGTTGCCGATCTTGCGCGATCGCTATCCGGAGTTTTTTTCAAGCGCGCCTCTTCGCGAAATCGCGTGTTTGCCTGGCTGGTTGAATCTGATCGATGAGCTGTGTGGCTCGCTGAAAACTCACATGGATGCTCACCCTGAGCTGCCGCCGATTCAGGTACGTCAGGTCAAGGAAAAGTTCGGGGGGTTGCGGTTTTACTATTCTGGTGGTGATACGGCGTGCCGTGAGTTTGTCACTTGCTCAGAAGAGAGATCGATGTCGATCTGCGAGGTTTGCGGGCAAGCTGGGACTTTGGGAGGCGAGCGTTGGCTCAGTGTACGATGCGTCGATCATCTCAATTGGTCTCCCTCAGGAGGCTGAAAAAGCTAAATGGATGCAAGCTGATATGTATTTGCTGGGATTCATCGTCGGCAGTCGGATCGGAAGCCCCTGCTAGCGGTTAGCTCCTTTGTGCAGGTGTGCTCAAGCTATGTGCTTCGCAAGTAAGAGAGTGAGATTGTGAAAAAACGACGGCGCCGACTTGATCGTGCTTGTTTCACCGCTATGCTTCCATGTGCAGTCAGTTTTTTAAAGTGAATATTCTAGAGCGCATGCTTAATCGCAAAGGCTATGGATGTCTGATCAGGAGGCATTGAGACCTGATGTAGTCGATACCCATACATTTAATTTCCAGTAGTTTCAACTGGAGTGGGTATGAGACGAATTATTTTAATGGCGACGTGCTTGTGCGTTATTAGCAACGTAAGTGCTGCGATAGAGTGGAAGGTCGCACATCCGTTTCGCCTAATTGATTACAGAAGCGGAGGGCCAGAATTCAGTATAAAAAAAGGTAAAACTGCATTTGAGTTCGTGGTAGAACGATTCGGCCAGCGCGGTCGCGCAGTCCATCCGCCTATTTACAATCTAAGAGTAAAAAGAAACCTAGACTCAAGTTTTAATTTTTCCGCTGAATACATGTTTCCGCGCGAGGAAAATGTAATTGCTCGGTTGTCTAACCCTCCCGATGGTGATTGTAAGTGGGTATATCAGGGTGGCAGTGCAATAACTGATTGCAGTGAAGAATTCGGCTTCACTGCGATAACACAGTTTGGCACGGGTGATGCCCTTCTTTCCGTTAGTTCGCTGTCTACCGGTTACAAGGACGAGGCCTTGGTTGTTGTTCGTGATCGCTTGGTTCTAGGGCTTGGGGACTCGTTCGCATCAGGGGAGGGTAATCCGGATATTCCAACTGTTGTTAATCGGAGTGGCCTTGAATCGCTCTACGAAAACAATAAGCATGCATTTAGCTCCGGTCGTTGGATGCTATTCACGCACTATTGGGTTGCTGAAAAGGCGGAATGGTTTGATCGGCAGTGCCATAGGTCGATGCTCAGTCAACAAGTATTAGCGGCGCTTCGGCTTGCAGGGGATGATGAGCATGCTAGTGTGACTTTGATGCCATTGGCTTGCTCAGGGGCGGAAGTATTAGATGGTGTACTTACTCCTCAATTGAATCCGCCGGGAGGAGGAGAAAAAGTTATTGATTCTCAAATTAATATGGCTGTCGCTGGGCTATGTAGGGGTGGCGTATTAAAATCTGAAAGTATGACGTTTTATCGCGGACACACTGGTTCAGAAAAAATGTTTAAAACCGTTGCGCCGATAAAAAAGTGTGTGGGTCAGGTTCGAGTGCCAGATGCAATACTACTAAGTGTTGGTGGAAATGACGTAGCGTTCGCTCCGTCCATCGCATGGGCAACTATTCCGGGAGGGAGTAGAAATTTTGCTGGCGCAAGAGCAGTTAATATTACGAACAACAGTATAGATCCAGTATGTCCTAAGGAAACTGACCAATTAATCTGCGAGAAAAATAAACCTGTTGGAAGGGATAGGATTAAATATTGGTTGCCAACTTACTATAATTATCTGCAGCGGCAGCTTGTTTCATCTGGGCTGGTAGTGGAAGGGGAGCGAAACGTTTATCTAACCGCGTATCCAAATCCTACCTACCTTGAAGACGGTAAGACGCTTTGCGGCATAGACAGGAGCGCCGATGTCGTTGAGCAAGCGAGGTACAGTATTCCAGTATTCTTCAATCCTAAAGTATGGCAATTGCGTATTACCAAAGATGAGATGAAGGTTGTGAATGACGGGTTGATAGATCCGCTTTATTTAAAAATGAAGGACAGTTCGCAGAAGTATGGATGGGCATTTATCGATGGATACCTTGACACTATAAAATTTCACGGGATTTGTGCGGGGTTTGAGCGCAAAGATTTCTACAATAGCGACATTAAATCTCAACAAGTCCCGTTGTACCCCCATGTGGTTAATGGTAAGTGGTACCCGCTGGCTCCATGGGATGATTGGGCATATGACAGTTCAAAGACGCGCTGGTTTAGAAATACGAATGACTCGGTGCTGTACCAAAATGATGATACGGCTTCCATAATGAATGGTGCGTTCCACCCCGACTTTAGAGTGCATGCCACTATGGCCGATTCTATATATGAATCTGTGAGTGCAGCGTGGCGTTTGCGAGAGATAAAGTAGGAAGGTAAAAAGCTAAGTTTAGTGTTAGGTCGAAGGTTGTTTGGAATGTTCGAAAATTATTTTTTCGTTTAGAAGTACACTGGAGGCGACATGAAAAAGCTATTATTTGGTATCGCATTATTAACATCGGGTTGCGCTACTTCTGACGCGTACCTTGATATTCAAGGCGCCGCGTGGCGTAAAACTGAAGCGTTCTCTGCTACCCAGTTTGCAATAGGGGTTATTGAGACGTCCGGCCGCAATCGATTCGATCCAAAGGGGACGATAAAAGTTGTGGATTTCCCGGTTGTAGCACAAACAACTTATTACTCGGATGAAACTGCTAGGGCGGCAATTCAGGCGGAGGGCAAATTCAAACCTGGAGTTGTAGATGTTGGTGCCAATATAGAGTCAGAAGTTGAAAGACGTCAGAAATCGAGATATGTAATATTTAGGACGCTTGATCCGTTTAAATTGGTGGCTAAGATGAATGCGCCTGAAAATTTGGAGTCTTTGACATTGCTCAAGGGTCAAAAAAATCCTGTTATAGTTACGGGTACAGCTGTCTCATTCGACAATGAGCTGTACAAGAAGGTCGATTCTGGGGTGAAAGCCAACGCTTCGATAAGTTCGGGTGCTGCTTCCCCTCAGTTTAAATTAGGCGGGGACTACAGCACTGAGGTCAAAGCAAGCTTTAGTGATGGTACCGTTTTTGCATATGAGTATTCTGCTATTGAATGGGATAACAGTTCCTCAGTAGCAAAAGTCAAGAGCTTGTCAATTGATAGGCCTATGAATCCTTGGTACTGAGGATCTTAAATGTTGAGGCAAGGATGCTTCTAGCGCTGACATAGAGTTAGACGCGCAATGGGCTCGGGGTAGCGTAGTGCACCTAGCCACCAAGGGGACAGGGGACGCGATGAGCTGCCAAGTGCTGCATGTCACGATTCCAGCCCCTCAGAAAACGACGCCAGTCGTGGGCATAGCTTCCCTGCGGGAAACGCTCTGAGAGCGCATTCGCCGCTTCGAATCTCATGCGCCAGAGCTTCGGGATGTGCTGATCCTGGACGATTAGGAAATGGTGGCCATCGGAGCTAACGTAGGGCGTTTCCGGCACGGTATCCCTTAGCTCTTCAATCGTCATAGGCTGTGCGTCCCCAATAGGTTGCTCGATATCTTGCTGATCAAGCGCTTTAAGGATGCCTAGCTGAAGTTTGGCCCGTTCATCACCCGGTCTCAAGTCCTCCAATGCCCACAAAGCCATCCGCCTCGCGCGCTCACGTTGCCACAAAGTCTTCAATTCATCGGTCATCAATGTTCCTCTCGCGATCCCTTAGGTGGCAACTTCGGGGTAGTGGGGAAGAATTCACATGATCTATCGATCGCTTCCCTGTACGGCCGTTGTGTTTCAACCGGCGGATCAATTCTACGCGGGAAAGCGTTAAATTCTGAATGGCCTCGACTGCTTGTTCAGCATCAGCAACGAGCCTGGCGAAATTGATTGACCGGCGTGTCAACAAAAAATATTTTTTCAATCGACCCCTTGAAAAAAAATTTGTGCGACGGATCTTTATATTTGAGGACAACAAAAAAGCAGCGATCTTGGCGCCACACTTTCCGCCGATCCCGCTGAGAAAACGGTGTTGGTTTTTGCTTTTTGCAGTGCTTCTGCTTCTGGCCTTTTCTTGCGATTTATCCTGCTGGCGCTGATGTGTGACTGCTCTAATGGGCATAGCAAAATCGCCACTGCGCGGCGTAAGCCGCTGCTTTCCAGTTTGATTTCATATAACGATCCGATTTTTTAAAAAATACTCATGTCGGACAACTTCTTCGCGGGGGGTAGGTCGGGCGCTGGCGATGTTGGAGTCTTGATGGAGAGTGAGCATGAATCGAATGTGTGGAAAATGGTGCAGCAGACATGCGACGCCGCTACGTTCCTGAGACTGATTGAAGAGGCACTCGATTGCTTCAAGAGGTCGCCGGGGCTTGATCACGTGGTGCGGCTGCAAGCGTCCGACATCGGATCGTCGACTGTTCAGGTGTTGCGGGATGTGTTGCGGCGGCGTGGATTGAACGCTGGTGCCTCTGTTGACGCTTCAGACTACGTCGAGTTGAGGTCTCGTCTAAAAGCGCATCTGGGTTACCAGTTGCAGTGGCATCTCGTGAAAATGGGCATTGCATCGGACGAGATGAAAGAGGATCACCTCGGCAGAGATTTGGGGCTGTAGTCTGTGGGTATGGGGCAACCATCCGGGGACGAGGATTGATTGTCCTGCAGAATGATTTTTCCAGGGAAGAGGTGGTTTGATGGGATTCTTCGATTGGCTTTTCAACAAGCAGAAAACCGCTCGACCACAAGTGACCTCTCCTAAGGGGAATACGGTTGATGTGGATGATTTCTTACTTTTGGTCAGCTCGATTGGTTACTACGGTCGGTATTCACTCTCGAAATCAAAAAAGTGGGCAATCTCCTGGAGGGATTCTGCACCCGGAGCTAACGGAGGCGGGAGTCGGGAAAATGGGTTAGGGGAGTTTCTTCTGACAGACCTCGAACGCGACGTGGTCGCCTTTCAAGGACGGAGGCCACGGCCGAACAATGGCGCAGTTGCCGACAATGGATCGTTCAGTCTTGAGGACTGGCATTTTGGAAATACTCTGTCAGGTACGTTCAACGTATTCCACGCAGATGGACGCTCTATCATCACCAAGGAGTTGACGGCCAACATTCTGGAGAGTGGTATCTCCAAGAATGGACGGCTTGCGTTCTGCATCACGGCGAACAGCAGCACCGAAGACGGTCACAAACTCTTCCTGTTCGACCTCAGTGTAGGTCTGGAGCTTTTTTCGGTTACGCCCCAGCGTTTTCGCGTTGACGGATACACGTTTGATGAGAAGAAGATCGAGCTGATCGCAAAAATCTCGGGAGGCGGAGAATACCGTTACGGAGCTGCTGGAGGAATCATTGACGCGGAGAAAGTCGACGATGCATACCTGCATTCGTCCGACTATAGCGCGATCATTCTGACCGCTCAGAAGCTGCTTGCTGAGCAGACTTTGTCGTCGGGAAAAGCCTGTGAAGTGTTGGTAGCCGTCATCCGCGCTCGGGCGCTCGGGGCTGACACCAACCCCGCCTGGAGGCCCGCAGCGTTGAAGGTACAAGGATTGGCCCACGAGTTACAGGGCGAATACCGTGAGGCCATCGCCCTGTACGAAGAGGCGCTTTCTTTGAACCCAAAAATCGGAGTGAAACGTAAGCTCGACTCTCTGAGAAAGAAGCTCGATTAATCAAGAGATCTCGTTTTGAGGACAAAAGGGCCCTTCAGGGGCCCATTTTGTTGTGTCTGTAAATCGTATTCGCAACGCAACCAGCCCAAGGATGGGGGCTTGTCAACATGAAGGTACTCTTTGCTATTCCAATTAGCGTGAAGCTTTTCGCCGCGCCATGAACTCTATGAGTTCCTTAACAACTTTATCTGCCTCCTGATCACTCCCCAAATCTGCCGCTCGGATTCGTCGAACCTCCACGCCTTCATACGTTAATGGTATTAGACGTTTATCGGCTTCCGCTGGAAGCTCGCGGTGATAGGTGTCACCGTCGACTTCGACTACGAAGGTCAGACCTTTGTAGATAACGACAAAATCAGGTTCAATTCGATTGTAGGTCTTACCAATGCGAACAAAGACGGGGAGTGGTGCAACAGCAAGCTGTGCTCGTGTTAGTGCTGTGAATAGCGTAATTTCAGCTTTCGACCTGAACAGAAGCCCTAGGTGTTGCTGTGATGCAATATTGTCACTTCTTACCCGTCCTTGGTTTGTTACGCCTTCACCTTTGACGAAGCGAATCGCTTCCTCTCGCCATCCCTCAGCAGCTGGTGAAACCTGTGGCGAGATCCTTACAGCGGCCAACGTGTCACCGGGCTTCGAAGAGAAGAAGGGCGAAACTACAGCGCCAATAATCGCCTGAGTTGCTTTTCGTTCTTCATCCGACATTGCGTAGAAGAGTTGAATCGGCAGGGCAATATTCAAATGCCAATAATCCACTCCAAAGTCTGAGTTTGCCATGTCAAGCTTGCATTCTCCAGCGGCTGCTACGGTGATGGCGCGTGCTTCGCCGCGCGATTTCAATGCTTCGACCGCAGAAGCTACAAGATCTTCCACGTCAAATGGTGCACAACTCTGTTCCATGTTGGCCCTCGTGAGCCTCAGCGGCTCAGATGAATATTAGCTAGTCCAGCAAATAATAGGTCTGATTGAAATGTATGCTTAGGCAGGTAGCCGATTTGTACACTGGCGCTACAGAGCTTGATAGGTGACCTGCTGCTACCCCGCATGCAGATCTTCGGGTAACAGCAACTGTTTTGCCAGGATCTTGATATCGTGATAATGGCTCGCCACGAGCTGCAGAGATAGCTGTAGGCTATTAGGTCTTGTAATGTCGGCTTTACGTGCTGAATACCCTGCCTCCATTTTATAACGACGAGAAATCCTAAATGATCACAGAACTGAGTGAGGAGGAAATGCGCCAAGCACTATTCGGCTCCTCAAATCAACCCATATCAGAGGTACCACCAAAACAACTTGAGCCAGAGGCTCTCGCCAAGCAGCCTAGTCCAAAGCCCCGCTCGGTTGCTAAGCCGTTCTCGCCGAAGCTTAGGGTAGTGCTACACGTTACAAAGGAGTTCGAAGGCGACGTAGAAGTGTTCATTTATGAGGCAAACACGTTGAGCACACTTGTCGCGGAACAAGAGGCGAAGAATGAGGCTAAGAAGAAAAAATTCAGGTACTTCGACGTGGTGTCAATCAGACCTATTCTTTAGCCAAATTTTCATGGGCGCTCAACAGCCGTCCAGCAGCTATCTAGCACTAATCTGACGTCGGTTTGGCTGCTTGAGGCGGCAGTGTAGCTGGTTTTCGTAGGTATCCATTCAGAATGTGGGCGGATTCACTCTCCCTTGAAGTCCGGTAAACCCTGAGTCTTGCGCCATTGCCTCACTATCTGTGTAACACCCTCAGGGGAGTTATCTGCGTCATCTTCCGGGTAGTAGATCAAGTCTGATCCGGCAGGGTGTTGGCTGATTTTTTTGAAGTGCAATAGAAGCAAATCAGCACGTTTATCTGTTTCCGAATCTTCGTCTTCTTTGGCGAGTTCTTTTAGCAGCTCGATGAACTCGGCTTCGGTGTACTCCGAAAAGCTATTTTTCAGGGGGCTGTCTGTCATCGCAGTCATCTCCGGTGAGCTTTGGATTATCACGTTGACCACCACGGCTTGATAAATCGTGCCTAGCGTAGTCACGCTGAGATGGCCTGATGAGTTGTAGCGCGGTTCACTCTGTTGTCATAAGTACCGCAAGCGTCATCTTGATGAACTCCTCGTTCTTGCTGATTGTGCCCAAAGCGCCACGGACGTTGCCGGCAATCTCCGCTGATCCGCGCTGCTCAATGCCACAGCGTCAGCTCCATAATAGCGGCTTCGAGGGCAAGCTGGTTTTGATTGATTTTGAGCAGTAGGGAAGGGAGTAGATCTGAATTTGATATTGCGATTCCTCGGTGGATGAGGACGGCGTAGCAGCATGAGATTAGATAAATTGGACAGACGCTGGATGGTGTTTTCAAGGGCAGTCTCTTGCTCGCCGTTCCTGTAAGTAACGGGATGGACAAGATCAACGCGTTTTTTAATCGGTTCTGCGATAGCGCCGGGGTTCAATGGTACTACGCGAACATCTATCAAAATCTGGATGATGATGACGAGACGCTTTTGGATTATTGGCTCGAAGACTGAAGCAACTGAACCATCAATCGAATTGGCATCCACGGGCTGCTGTGAACGAAGTTGATTTGGTTTTTCCGGATGCGATGCAAAAGATCATCTATGAAAAGTATGAGATGACTGTGCTTCCCCCTGAGGAAATAGTCGCCATTACGGTACAGACGCTTGGTCAAGCTCCAATCTACGGCAGCAGAGTCGAGCTGTCGGAAGGGGAAAATGTCAGCTGGTTCATTCACTGCGGCAAGCATTCAGCAACGATTGATTTTTACCAGCCGGTTTGCGTTCATCATTTGAGTGAAATGCTACCGACAGTCATGAATTATCTATGCCTGCCAACAGGCTCGAAATTCATCATCGATACCTATGGATACGAAGACGTTTGGATGGCTGAGTAACATTGAAAAAGGGGGGACTCTTGGTTTTCAGGTGCTCGCCCAACTTCAGATCGGTGCGGCCAACCAGCTCTCTACTTAACGGAGTGACAACATGAAAGACGCAATTCGCTTGGGCGACTCCACCACGCATGGCGGCAAGGTACTCGAAGCTTTCTCCCAAACCAACCTCAACGGCAAACCGATTGCAGGTGTCGGTCACAAGGTAAGCTGCCCATTGTGCAAAGGGGTTTTCCCGATTGCCGAGGGCAGCAGCATCTACACCGTTGATGGAACCCCCATCGCTTTGGACGGGATGAAAACCGCCTGCGGGGCAGCACTGATTGCCAGCGGCCCTAAAGGCGCCGTTATCAGCTGAATCTCTGACTTATATTTGGCTTTCTTGCTCCCGAGCGCAGCTTTCAGTCGTGCCCTTGGTGGGGAGCATGTGCCTTCGTCTATTGCAGACGGGGAAAACATTGCCGGTGAAGATGCCTGTCTGCAGCACACTCATATTACGCCGTCTCGTCTATTTGGACTGGATCGACGAGTCGGCCCAGGTGATTGGCGCGGTCAACACCATCAGCAACGTCGACGGCGTTAGGTCTGTGTTCGGCTCATGCATGAATCGATTCCATCTATGGCCATCTGAAGTTTTTGTCTGAGTAGAGGCAGTTCAGAAGTGGTCAATGCATTAGGCCTTTCTGCCATGCCAAGGAAGGCAGCAAGAGCAAAATCGGAGTGCTTAATCAAAGCCACCAAGTGCTCACCTCGTGGGCCGTTGCTCCCTGCCATCCAGTTTTTCACTGTCCTTTCGTCTGCATTTGTCCAGCGCATCAATGTCTTGGTCGCCTGATGCGTTTCTCCAAGCTCCCTATGCAGGGCATTGGCGATCTCAGCGGCGTACTGTTTTTGTGCCAGAAAAGAATTGCCCGTTTTAGTGAACATTTTTCGCTCCCCGGTCTTCTACCTTCTTAAGGGCTATTTCGAAGAAACGCAGTGACTGTTCGCGGCCTGTGACGTGTTACGTCGACCGTGGATCAGGACGAGGGTAATGCCAGTGCGGACGCTTATTGGTGAGGGTGTGGATCACATTGAATCGACTGTAGCCTTGGCTGCCGCATACGTCCGTATGTCTACGGAGCATCAGCAGTACTCGACTGAAAATCAGCTGGACACCATTCGGCTGTACGCGGTCACGCACAGCTTGGAGATTATCAAGGTTTATACGGACGCCGGAAAAAGCGGCCTGCGTCTGGAAGGACGTGATGCACTCAAACAGCTTTTTTCCGATGTCGAGACTGGTTTTGCGCAGTACTCCACGGTGCTGGTCTATGACGTGAGCCGTTGGGGGCGGTTCCAGGATCCTGATGTCAGCGCAAGCTATGAGGTTCGATGTCGCCAAGCGGGCGTTTCCGTCCAATATTGCGCAGAACAATTCACCAACGATGGCTCCCCCGTCTCGAATATCGTCAAAAGCGTTAAGCGCATGATGGCTGGTGAATACAGTCGAGAGTTGTCGGTGAAGGTCTTTGCTGGGCAATCTCGATTGATCGAGATGGGCTATCGCCAGGGAGGGCCGGCGGGTTTTGGGCTTAGACGTCAATTGGTGGATGCAACCGGACAACCCAAAAATGAATTGAGTCTGGGCGAGCATAAAAGTATTCAGACAGACAGGGTCATCCTGATACCTGGCCCTGCAAGTGAAATCGCGACAGTGCAGCACATTTACCAGTTGTTCGTGGAAGAGGGCAGGAGCGAACGCGAAATAGCTGATTGGCTCAACACTCAGGGCGTACTTAATGACCGATCCGCATTGTGGTCGCGAGGTGCGGTTCACCAGGTACTGATCAATGAAAAATACATTGGCAACAACGTCTGGAACCACAGTTCCTTTAAGTTGAAGCAGACGCGCAAGCGCAACCGTCCAGAGGAGTGGGTGAGGGCCGACGGAGTCTTTCAGCCAATAGTCAGCGTGATCCTTTTTCAAGCCGCTCAGGCAATCATCCAGACGCGTTCCTACCGCATGCCTGACGACGAGATGCTTAACGTGCTGAAGGTGATCTACAAAAACAGAGGCTATCTGTCGGGGCTGGTGATTGATGAGTCCGAAGGATGTCCTTCCAGCAGCGCCTACCAACACCGCTTTGGAAGCCTCCTTCGCTGTTACTCGTTGATTGGGTACACCCCTGAACGGGACTACCAGTACATCGAGGCCAACAGACGTCTTCGGCAGATGCACCCGACGTTGCTCGGTCAGACGACTGACAAAATTGCCGAGGTCGGCGGTCACGTACTGATCGACCCCACAACAGACCTGATGCTGGTGAATCAGGAATTGACCGTTTCACTCGTGCTGTGTCGCTGCCAGGTATCGTTGGTCGGCTATAGGCGTTGGAAAATTCGATTCGACTTGGGCCTGAACCCAGACATAACCGTCGCTGTGCGTATGAAAGAGCAGGAAGAAGCCGCGCTGGACTATTACATTTTGCCAACGGTAGAAATGGAAACACCCCAACTGCGCCTAGCGGAGAGCAACCAGTCCAATCTCGAAATTTACAGGTTCGACTCTTTGGATATTCTTGCAGAGCTGTCACGGCGCTCTACTTATCGGAGGGTGGCATGACGGCGATTCAAACTCATCGCAAGGCCCTGATGCACGTGGCTGAGGAATCGCTCATCCGGCTGATTCCGCTAGACAACATTCGAGTACTCAACCCCCGAATGCGAAATCGGCAGGTGTTCGCGAAGCTGGTCGAAAACATTTCGGCTTTGGGGTTGAAGCGTCCCATTACGGTCACTCCTACAGCCACAGGTACTGAGACCTTTGAAATCGTCTGCGGACAGGGCCGTTTTGAGGCATACCAGGCATTAGGCGAGAAGAAGATCCCCTGCATCGTTGTGAGTGCCAGCGAAGCTGATCGTTACCTCATCAGCCTGGTCGAGAATCTGGCACGCCGGAAACACTCGAATCGGGAGCTCTTGCTATCAATCCAGATCCTGTCCGAGCGAGGTTACACCCCTCGCCAGATCGCCAGTAAAACTTGCCTCGATGTGACCTACATAAACGGAATTCTCCTGCTTTTACGACAGGGTGAGGAACGGCTGATCGCCGCTGTAGAAAAGGGTTGGGTCTCCATTTCGTTAGCAACCGAGATCGCGCGTTCCGATGACGGTGAAGTCCAGCATGCGATGATGGAAGCGTATGAAACCGGTGTGCTCAAGGGCGAGCAACTGATGAAGGTTCGACGCTTGGTCGACAGGCGAAAAACGCTCGGTAAGCGCTACGGTCAGCAACCCCATACCGACAAACTGACGACCCCGCAAAAGCTTTTGAATGTGTATCAAGCGGAAGTCCGTCGTCAGAAAGTGATGATCAAAAAAGCGGACATAAACGAACAACGCCTACTTATTATCATCACGGCCATGCGCAAATTGCTGGCAGATGAGTACTTCGTTACGTTGCTGCGTACCGAGGAAATCTCCGACATGCCCAAACCGCTGGCAGACAGGATATTTGGGGAGGCGCCGTGATGGCCGAGGTCAAGCAGGCTTTCGAGCAACGGATCATCGCTGTCCCACTTGAGCGAATTCTCCCAACCCGCAAGGTCGAGAAGGTCATCCGGGGCAGTAAGAAATACGCTAGCATCCTGAGCTCTATCAAAGAGCTCGGCATCATCGAACCGTTGGCTGTTCACCCCAAGGCCGTTGTAACAGGCGGGGTGTCGATGTACATGCTTTTGGACGGGCACCTTCGCCTTGAAGCGCTGAAAGCGTTAGGGGGCACCGAGGCTCTTTGCCTGATCTCGACTGATGACGAAGGATTTACCTACAACCGGCAGATCAATCGGCTGACACCCATCCAAGAACATAAAATGATTATTGCGGCCTTGAAGAAAGGGATCGAGGCCACGCGCATTGCCCAGGTGCTCGGCATCAACGTCGATCGAATTCATGAGCGGGAGAACCTGCTAAACGGTATCGCACCGGAAGTGGTGGAGATGCTCAAGGTTCGAATGGTCGCGCAGGATGTGTTCCGTGCACTCAGGCAGATGAAACCCATTCGGCAAATAGAGACCGTCGAAATGATGATCTCGGCAAATTGTTTTACGCAAAATTATGCACGGATGGTGTTGGCCGCGACCCGCCCAGAGATGCTGATTGAGAAGAAGAAAAAACAAGGCACAGATGTCAGCTCGGTCGACATCGCTCGTATGGAGCGTGAGATGGAAAACCTGCAGCATGATTACAAGCAGGTCGAAGACACGCTGGGTGAAACCATGCTGGTTTTAGTCGTCGCAAAAGGGTATCTCTCACGCCTGCTCCGGGATGAAGCCATTTCGGCTTATCTGAAGCGTCACTACGCGGAGCTGCTTGAGGAATTGCAATCCATTATGGATGCGGTCACCTCAGATGCCCGTCATCTTGAGCGGGAGTGACGTAAGGAATACCAATCAGCATCCGCATGTTGATATTCAATTGGAGCGACGCGTTTTAGAAATACGAAAGACGACGTCTTTTCGACTTATCGACCACTCCTGAGCCTTTACTTGCATTCTCTGTTTGGAGCTCTCGTTTTTGGATGAAATTGAGGCGGCAGTTTGGTCGCTGGTCCAGGAGCATTGCGAGCCTGACGACCTCCGTATTTTGGTGAGTAGTGCGCTGGATAACTTCAGGTGTAAACCCGGATTGGATCCCCGGTACGCTGCACGCATCGAGCATCGGCACGCAGGCGACGCAGATGCTGTGGGCGCTACTGCACAGCAGAACGTGGGTACTCAGTTCCCAAGAGGATGCGTCACGATTTGTTAGTTTGCGCCAGGGACTGAGAGTTCATCTGCTGCGCGCAATACAATCCAGACTGCTGCAGGATGGGTTCGCGGATGGCGCCGTCAAAGAGGACTTTCTGGGCTGGGAGCTTGGGTTGTGAGGGACAGACTTGATGCCACCTTCTTCCCCCTGACAGACCTCACGCAGCCTGAGAAATGAATGCAGTGGCGCCTGTCCGAGAGTGCCACGAAGCCCTGTTAGCCAACATATCCCTGATCGATTCTATCGAGCGCGTCCCTAACCTGCGCATAGCCGGCCGCACTTAGAGCTAGCTCGAACGCTGAGCTGCCACCGAAAGCTGTCTTGGGTTCATTCAACCAAGCTTCAGCCTTTGCTTTGTTGCCAAATACCGCCTCTGCCTGGTGTTGAACCAACTCGATGTAATTCATTTTCTGCTCTCGGGAGACTTCACCGACTTTCGTTCGGTATCAGTTGGCGGTCGACGTTGATGCTGGGGCCTTGGCACAATATTCGCGAAACACCTTGATGCCCCGCGTGATGATCAATATTGGCTTAATCATGTAGCGGTAGCTGACGAACAAATTGAGCGCGAGCCAGCCCAACTGATAGGTCGATCCGTGAAAGCTTCGGTGGTTGGGGCTGGCTTCCCAGAATCCGTAGGCGACGAAGATGGTAAAGATCGCGACCATCAGAGGAAAGATGCCAAGTCGACCCAGGGAAACAGCAATGAAAGGGATGGTGACAACTGAACGAACAGGTTCTCCTGCAACTTGAATGGCCCAGATTCTGTTGACCTTGTCTTTGCCCAGTTGCGCCGTCACTCGAACCCGATCCCCCGCCTTCACATGGGCGTCCAGCACATCCGGGATTTCGATCGGTTCGAGTTTCTTACCGTCAATTTTCCAAAAGTGGTAGCTCACCATGTCGCCGCCGAACCCTCGCGATTTTTCGTCGAGCCGGCCGTCTACGATCTGCATTTCCTTCATCTTGAGTCCCTGTCCGTGCGGTTGAAGTGATGGCAAAAGGATATTTCTGCGGAATACTAAGGAATACTTAGTATGTCGTCAAAGCGAATCTAAGACTCTCTTGTCTTTTGCGGCAAGAGAAATGACAACGATAAGCAAGCGCCTCAAAGAGGCACGCAAAGCGAGAGGTTTTTCTCAGGAGCGACTTGGTATAGAAGCCGGAATTGAACCAGCCTCAGCCTCCGCGAGATTAAATCAGTATGAGAAGGGGGTTCATCAACCAGGGGAGAGCATCGTGCAGCAGATTGCTGCCGTCCTGAATTACCCAGCGGCGTACTTTTATTGTGAGGACGACGATGAGGCGCACCTGCTGCAGTGCTTTCATTGCCTGAAAAAAGATGATCGAAAGCTGGTGGTCGATTTGGCTGAGAGTCTTGCTTTCAACCACTGAGGTTGGGTCGGAGATAAGTTCTGAATTGGCGTTACCTCCAGACGCGGACGCAAGCAAATTGCCTTACTTTTTGTCTGACATTCCCCGCTAGAGAAGACCTATTTGAGGTCGTGGTGCTCTCAATCGAGGCAGCGTTTCCTTCAACGCTTAAGAAGATCTGGCGCTGCTTTGTGCCAACTGCCACCGTATCGCTCACTCGAATGAGTTGTTGCACGGCATCGTTGCACTGAAAGAATACGTTCAAGAAATGAGCGCTGCAGGTCGATGATCCTTTGATTTTCAAAACGCTTCACGAGTGTCCGTGAGGACAGGAGCTTTTATCGTCTCGGGTCATACTGTGTCTGCGCGGATGAATCTGAAGTGCTTTGGGCCCGCTGCGATTGCAGGCCCATGAAATTCACTGCAAACGGCTCCTTACCTCCTGCTCGGGTAACCATTGGCGTGAGATAGAGGGCAAGGCCCAATCACGCCAGACCATGAGGCTTGCCCTAAACAAGCGGATGGTGAACGCGCCTCAATCGGCTCCCTTGGAGATGGGAGAGGGAGGTAGCGCAGCAGTATCTGTGGGGATACTAAACCCTGCTTTGCTTTTCCTGGCAGCTGCGGCGTTAAGTTCTATAGGACTAAGGTGAGCCAGGCTTATTTTAAGACCGAATTTCTTGAATACAGCGTCCAAGGTCGCAAGAGTTGGATTGCCACTATCGACCTCAAGCTGCGACAGAGTCCGCTTTGAAATTTTGCAGGCGATTGCGAACCTTTCTTGGTTTACGCCCAGAAGATTTTCACGCAGTTGCTTGGTGGCGCCTCCGAGCGACAATTTTCCCTGGGCTACCTCCTCGGCCACTGCTTGAATGTAGGCCTTACGCTCTTCTAGAGTCATCTCTTTCACGTCAACCCTCATTTGTTCAGCGTATCCAGGCTGAGCGGAATGCTTTCGCTTGGCGCATTATAATGCACTGAAACATCCTGAGTACCTGGTTGTGGCGCATTAAAATGCGCTGAACGAATGCACGTGATCTTCTCAGTGCTTATAAAAATGAACGGCTTACCAGTAGGCACCTATCCACGCTCTAGGTTGCTGATGACGTTGGAGTAGGCTGTCCCGGAGCTTGAGATCATGTTGGATCTGGTGTCTGGTGTCCTTAGAGGTCGTAAATGTTTCGGACGATTACTTGGTTCGTCGCCAGCCTGGAGGCGACAGGTTGGCTGCTTTTCTGAAGATACCAATGAAGAGGGCCTTCAAAAAATATCTGGGCGGGTAGCAGTACCTCAGCGAGTAGCTAACGGCTGCGTGAGGACACAACAGTTGAAAGGCAACGTATCTATACCAGCGCCTAGACCACGTAGTTTGAATCAAATCGTTAAAATCTCGCTCAGTCCTCAAGTCTTTTGAGAGAGAGCTGGGACAAGGTCAGGACGCCATTGAAGCCTATGAGGAGGAAGCCGCTCTGAACCCTAAGATAGGAATCAAGCGATGCCTGGATGCTCTAAAGAAGAGGATTTTATGAGAGTGGTCTTCAGTGGGAGGATAGCAATTCTAAAAGCGCCTGAATGGAAACGGGCGGCTACTAGCGCCGCCCTACGGCGTATTGCTACCAAATTAGTGAGGAATCATCCTGCGAAAGGTTTCTAGTTCTCACCTTGAAAGCTGATGGAAGCCACGAGCAGCATCTCAGTCGTGCGATGGTGGGCCATAAATGTGCACCAGAGCGCCGAGCGCCACAGTACTTGCCAAAATGGCCATGAATAAAGGCAGTTGAGCCGCCTGCGGCCCTTCAACCAAGGCATAGACCAAAAAGGCTATCAATACTGTCAACGCTACCGCAATTTTACCCATGTCCAATGTCCTGAGGGGTTACTACCAAGGTTGAGGTGCTACTACGCGTCCGAGTCTAATTGAACAATGTGACCATTTTGTACTTCGAGAATAATAAAATCCTTACAGACCTGACTTTCCTTATGCATTAGCACGAACGAAGCTTCGGGCAGGGCAATATGGATCCAATGCTATCATATTGCCTTCATAGGGCCGTTAGGTCTGCTGGCGCTTGCGCGAAGGCTACTTTTTTGGCAGAGTTGTCACTTGACAACTTATGGGCACCTTTCCATACTGGAGATAAGCTGATGGGGCGTACTAAGCACCCGAAGAAGGACATCGAAGAGGCCTTGAAGCACGCAGAATCTCAGGGTTGGGTTGTGAAGGAAGGTGGTGCTCATGCTTGGGGTAAGATCTACTGCCCCTTCAACGACAACGAATGCCGTTGCGGTGAGTTCTGCATCGCATCAGTGTGGAGCACGCCTCGAAGCTCGACCAACCATGCTTCTCAGCTCTGCCGAGTCGTTGATAACTGCGCCCGGCAACGAGAAAAGCTAGAGGCTGAAAAAGAGCAAGCCCAGCAAGCCCAGTAAGTCGTAAGCGTCACGTAAGTCACGTAAGTCACGTAAGCCCAGAGATCTTGCATCATAAGTCGCGAGATCCCGTAAGAGACGGAGTAATAGAGATGGAATTTACCTTCACTCTCAAGTACCAGTTGCCAACCAACGATACCGATACTGATGCTCTAATTGAGAGATTGGCAGAGGAGGGTTGTGACGATGCATTGGTGGGCGTAGGCCAGCCTGGGCGCCTCGGTCTCGAATTTATCCGCGTAGCTTCCACTGCAAGAGAAGCAATGGAGACGGCTCTGGCAGATGTCCGTCGTGCGGTGCCAGGAGCAAAGTTAATAGAAGCGACTCCCGATCTTGTAGGCCTTACGGATGTGGC
Source organism: Pseudomonas sp. LBUM1663 (assembly GCF_059695905.1). Lineage (NCBI taxonomy): Bacteria > Pseudomonadati > Pseudomonadota > Gammaproteobacteria > Pseudomonadales > Pseudomonadaceae > Pseudomonas > Pseudomonas sp. LBUM1663. The sequence continues at coordinate 2,254,941 of NZ_CP166792.1, forward strand.
TGAAGTCATGGGAGTTACTCGACAAAACATGCGTAAATTGATGACTAACTATCCGAGCTTCCCTTTGCCAGTGCATGAAGGAAGCTCCGCCATTTGGCATCTAGCCGAGGTGCTTGGTTGGATGGAGAATAGAGGAACCTATCAAGTGCCTCGCGTTACCTTAGATGTGGCACGGGTGGCTATGCATGTGAACATCAAGAAAGAAAATGATCGTGTGGCGAATGATCCATCCATCCACGCCATGGCTTACTGAGCCGGATGCTGAGTAACACTTGCTGATCTAGAGCGAGCTTAGGGGAGTGGCGACTCTGATTCATTTTCGGCATTGCAGCTGTATAGGCCATCCTAAGCGATAGTCGCGACACCCTAGCCATCGCTGTATCCGTTACCCTGATTTTTTCCCCTGGTCAGCCTGGTTTTCGGAGGATCACGACGAACTCGAACATCCCTGGATTGTATCCGACGAAATGTAGAGTTAAGAACGCGAATACTGTTTTCGCCCTGGGAAAACGGAGTCTCCTTTGCTCTTCTTTGAACGCGTACTGTCGAGTGTGAGGATGAGTAGCCGGGGCAATTCAAATTCGAAGCTCGTTAAAGAGGGGAGAGCAACGAATCCTATCGCCAGCTTTCGATTCAAAATCACACGCCTAAAGTGTTTGCTAAAGAAGCTGTGGCTAAGCCAAGGAGAGAAATTTATGGAAAGTGAAGAAAGAGCTCCGATCAAATTGAATATCTCGACAGGAATTATTGGGGTTACTACCTGCACGACGTCCGTGGGTGACAACTCCAAAACGACAAATATACAGCGCTCCGGCAGCATGGTTCATAATGTTATACCGTCCGTCATCGTTGTCTGTGAGGACGCTTTGGCTAAGATGGCTATTGAAAAAATAGCTGGGGACTTAAAAGGTTCGTTTAAGATTATCACGGCTGGTGCATGGGATAACATGCCCGTCTTGTTGTATGGTATCTACTTCTACCGGGAGCAGCTTATAGCGTCCGGTGATAAAAGACACTTGGAAGTTGTATGTGTGTTGGATGGAGATATTCGGGAGAGGGATTTTAAGGAAGGGCTTGATAGGGTTCACCGTGGGATTCATGTTCCGGATGATGTGAAAAAGGCGCTATCCCAGATAAATGAGAATTTGGTCGGATTTAAATTAATAGAAATTAAGCCGATCGGGGGGCTTCCGGAATATCATCATAAGATGTGGTTGGAGGAAATATCGGACGAAATAATTGATAATCATCATGAGGTAGAGCTTTCTAAGCATGAAATGTATTTTAACTGTGCAAGGAAAGAAGATAAGCCTGGCGTTGGTGTACTGCTAGCATTGCTAAGGTCAGAGATTGCAGAAGTCAAAAGGATAGTCGGCTGCTCCAGACAGGTTCCATTTCATACTCTTCGTGATGGAAAAAATAAGATAGATTGCCACGCTTTTTATGATGAGCTTGAGGGCCAGCTGCGAAAGGGTGATAGTTTGTTGAAGTACCCTTTACATGACCTGAATTATACTGTGCTGACTCTTATCAAGAAGTACAATCCCGAACGCTGGGAGATGTATATCGCTCCCGTCAAAAAAGCTATGCAGGAAGCCTTTGATCGACATGTAAAAATGTTCAGGTCGGATAGGTTTAATCTGACCGAGCTTGGTGAGGAAAGCTGATAAGGCTCTTTCTCCAATCTCTTACGGCTTCCTGGCTGGATCTCACGCGACCATAAGCAAGCGCTCCATGGATTCCGTCAGAGACTTTTCCCGTTCAATGTATATTTCCTTACTGATTTTTTCTTTCTCGAAATCATCTAGTAACCGTTTTCTCCGCTTCTGATATGTTTCGTAGGTTTTGGCCACTTCAACATTATGAATGACCTGCTCGTACTTGGATTTGACCTTGAATGCTGTGTCCACGTAGTCCAACAGGCTCTCCAGTGTGGCGTGACCGCTCTTGGCCATCGCTCGCTCGGCCAGCATCTTGTTAGTCATCAACGTCTGTCTAAACGAGTCTGGGCTCAGTGCCTGTGTTTCGCCAATTAACCGGGCGACAATGTTCGTACAGAATGCATGCCTGAAGAGGTGCGCGCAGGCTTGTTCTTCGACTCCGGCAGCGCGTCGGATCAAAGAAAATTCAGTTGTGAAAGTGTCTATCCCAAGGGGGCGACCACCACGCTCGGTGACAAACAGGAATCCGTGATCCGGGATGCCTTTGAATCGCTTCATGATGATGAAGCGGTCGCCGCGAATATAGTTCATGAGCTCGTCAATCATGGGAGGGCTAAGCTCAAGTGCTCGTGTCAGCCCCATCCCGCCTCGTTTTAGAGTGGTGACTGAAATAGTGGGTTGTTTTACTTTGGCGGCGGCAAGCACTTCGGCAACTGTAATGGGTTGAATCTCGCCGCGCCGTGCGCCTAATTCTTCGAATAATGAAATCATCAGGTGTCGACGATTATTTAAAAACTCCGACGTCGACATCTCATCAATAGCATTACGCAATTTTTCGATCGTGGCTTCTCCAATCGGCAAGCGAGTCTTCCTGGCCTCAGGCGTCCTGAACGACCTGTGGTGAACGCTGGAGCGTGTGAGGGCCTTTCCATTTCGATAGAAAACTGAATCCACCATGTAGATTGAGATAGTTCCATCTATACCGACGAAGTTGTGTAAGCCGCTCATTTCTCCCACGTAAGCGAGAAAGTTCAAGCACCTTCTGCCAATGCCAATAATCGTACGTTCAGTTCTTTTGCGCTGGTTTGGTTTATTACGCTTCATTTCAATGCGAAGTCCGTCGATGAAGGCGCAGAAGTCGTCGTCGGATAGAGCTATAAAACTGAGATTATTGTAATAGCAGAATCTGATCAGGTGGCTGATCTTCCCAGCGTACTCGCCAAAGGTACCCCCTTTGGTTCCGGCTCTGGATGGGCCATTGCCACCTCGGCCAGGCTTCATACGTGTCTTGATCATATAAGCATTGGCCTGAAGGCAGGGCATGCCATTTGGCCACGTCATAAAAGGCATGTTGCTGCCATCAAGCGTATGGAGTTTATCCTGCGATAGGTAGTCGTAAAGTCGCAGTTTCGGGATCAGTGTAAATAATTGCGCGGCTTCGGGGTACTCAACGCGTCGTTTGATCATGGGGCACCAGCTGCAAATGCTTCTTCATGGAGAGGATGGTCACGTCATCAAAAGGTGCAGGGTTCAATCCCAGAATTTTGATGATCCTGTTGATGGCGTCTTTAATCCGCTTTTGCCGCAATCCTGTATTGGCTGTGTCAGCAATCGTGATCAAATCCCTCCTGTTAACCTCCAGTGCCTGTATAAGCACCATATTAACGGCTTGCAGGGAGGAGATAGTGTTCTTCAGCTCGTCGACCTGTTCCTCTAGCCCGGTTCGAGATCGCTTCTTTGGCGCAACCTGTTGCTCTTCAAATTTGTATATCATTTGCTGCGCATGCGACCGCAGCCGGTCTAAATGTTGAAAATCTCTCTCCGCATCTGGCTGCGTGAGTCTTTTCTTCAGAGTGTTCAGGCTGATAGGCCGGATCGAGAACGGTTCATCTCGTATTGAGAACTCCATATCCAAGGAGCATAGGCCCCCCTGGCTTTTGAGTGCATTCAAAACCTGTTCGTTTTGCGAGTAACTGTCTGGGGAACGTGCGATATCAACCAGCAATCTGAAAATGCTATCGATGGACTGATCAATTTCCTCGCGCTTGGATACTGTGCTCATCTTTGTTCAGCTCACAATGAATAGAATTTTCATAGATGTACCATTTTCATCTTTGAAGAACTGCGGTTCGAATCTGGCTTTCCCTTCTTCCAGCATTGCCGCAAGGTAGGTTTCAATTTTCCGCTCATCGACAAGCGCAAATGACGTAGTGCCGAATTGTGCAGACAGCAGATCCCGCAAGTTTTGGTAGTTTTCCAGCCGGTCTTTTTTGGCCAAGTCTGCAAAATAACGTGCGCCAGCACGTCGAATTTCTTTAGGCTCCATGCATTCGGTCAGATAGCGCCAAATGTGTTCGATGTCGCGATGGCCAAACATCCAGCGCAAGGTATCCAATTCTCCAAAGCTGTTCGTGTAGAAAAACATGATGGCGAAGAAACGCCGTAACTGGTGTTGGCGCACGTAATAGCGCTCGCCGCCTTCAGTGACATCGCTTTCAAAATAGTCACAGGCGAAGTCCAGGTGACGGTTGTAAAGGTATAGTGAACAATCCTGAAGTACTTTATGCCCCATAGTGGGTGGAGTAGCGAACAGGTCGGTCTGATCCTGGGTAACCCCGAGACGTTTGAGCAGCTTTTGGAACCGGCGCAGTTCCTCGATCATTTCGACGGCAATGGCGTCGATGGGGCGAGACTCGCGCTGTCGAATGCCCAAGGCGTTACGAGTGGACTTGGCCAGCTTGAAGATAAGCCATGACTTTGTACTGTCCAGGCACTTTTGAGTCTCCAAAGTCACCAGCTCATCAACGCGTCGCGCCATGATCATCCCGACGGTCAATTGGATGCTGCCCAGATAGACGTACACCAACTCAAGCAGTCCGTGATTCGCACGCATCCGTCGGAAGTATTGCTCCCTGTCTCCTTTTCGCCGAGTTCTGTATCGGGTTCGGCGATGACTGGAGAGCCCAAGTTTTTGCACACCAAAGCTGACGAGTTCAGGGCCAATGACTTTTTTGAACTCCGCATCAGGCAGTTGGGTCATTGGAATGCCGTGCGCGTGACAGTGGCTTGCAACCCTGACGAAGCCATTCAGAATCTTCCTTCCATGCTCGACATGGAACTCCATACTGCGTCGGAACAGCTTCAACAAATTGGCGGACGGTACGCTTCTGAATCGAGATGAGTCGTTAAGCGCTGGAAAGTACTCCTTGATCGTTTCCGTATCCGTGTCAGCGGGGGCGGGGAGCCCTAACGTACTGAGCGATGCGCTATTTACTAATGTATATCGGTAGTAAAAGTACAACGAGAACTGGAGGATCTCGGATTCTCCAGTGGTCACCTTGACTCCGGGGTACTCTCGTCTGTAGCTCTTTTCGTTGGGATAAAAACTCAGCTCCATCAGCGCTGATTTTGCATTCTGCCGTCCTCGGATCGTGTCCGGATAAAGGCGCTCAGACAGCGCTTTTGTGCTGACCTTGTAGCCGTGGTGACTGTTCCCGTAATACAGATTGGCCCTCATCATCGCCGCACGAATCTTGGGAATGTCAGAGGCGTTGATGTCGAGTCCCTGACCTTCAAGGATGTCGTCGCTGACCTCCAGCATACTGGGGTGTTCGGTGAAGATTTTCTCTGCCTCGGCATCACTGAGGCTGATTAGCAGCTGCTTGCAGTACGCAGAAGCGCGCTCATGCCATGCATAAATGGAGTCTTCTGAGTGTGTCTGGGAGGCGAGCTGATTGAGGATTCCCTTCAAATCATCGGCGTTCAACGCGCCTAAACCGAACTGGATGAGGTCGTAGCTTTGAGCGTTGATCAGCAGGTAGTCGATAAGCCTCGATGCACAGGACACGCGCATGTTTTGAGACGCCAGGCCGAGCGTAGCAAACTCCTCATTGACGCCGTTTGCACTGATGATGAGCAGATGCTTCAGCGAGCGCAGCAGGATCTCATTCTTGGCGTCGGTCAAGAAGCTGTCATCCCAGAGCTGAGCCCCCCAATCGAGTTCAACGGGTTTTTTCTGGTTGGTCTGAATTACCCAGACATTCTCAGCAAACTCGCTGAGTAACCAAGGTGCTGATGTGTGAGGGGATACTTCGACCAGGTCAAAGTCATCAAGAAACTCGTATCCGGATTCACGACCAGTGAGCAGGGACATAGATCAGCGCCTCCATCTTCTTTGCATCGACCAGTTTCAAAGCCGCGACCAGGTGTTTCTTCAGCAGCCGGTCATAACCACTGGAAATCTCGGTTTTGATTTTTCCTGCAAATGACGCCCAGTACTCAGCCTTGCCGCATACCCGCTCGCGACTGCTGGATGCGGTGACTGCTGCCTCCAGCGAGAGCAAGGAGGAGAGGAACGGCACTCCGATGGAAAGCACGGCTTCACTGGTTTCAATGGGTTTGCGCTGCTCTTTGCGTTCAGGATCGGAAGCTTCAGGCGGAATCTCTTTGATCCGGTGGTTATCCAGGAAGGTATCGAGCTCATCCATGTTATTGAACTTCGTCACGCGAAGCAGGTGCGGGCTGTCCTTCATGGCCTCGCAGACCATTGCCTTTTGAAAGATCCTGATCCATCGAGCCTTGATGAAAGCCAACAGAGCCTCCGGGAGGTAGTGGCTGAGCAGTCCTGGATAGTAGTTCTGGTGGCCAAGAGCTCTGGACATGGCCTCCGTGCTTTTGCTCGTAATGAAAACAGCAACCGCTGCAGAGGCTCTGATTCTGCCCAGCCGCACACGCTGGATGAACTTGATCAGTTCGTTTTCCGGAAGATCACTGTGTGGTTTGAACTGAGCAATCAAGTCCTGTCGCAGATTGCGATTGTTGACGAATTTACTCTCGTTCCACAGGATCTGGGCGTCGGCCCCGAAGGTGCTCGTGCCCTTGCTCGAACTGATAAACAGCAACCGCCAAGCGTCATTGCCATGACTCTTCAGCTTTCGGCGGCCAAGAGCCGTGATCTCGATGATGTCTTTCACGAGGGCAAATGAGGTGTCGTTTAGCTCGATGATTTGCTCTCGAACATCCGGTTGTTTCCGGTTTTTGTAACCAATCAGCAGACGCTTTTCTTCGTCAAACCCTGAGAGCTGGCCCGCCTGGTTATAGAGCTCAAACCCCCTCAAGAAGTCCGGTGTGATCTCTGGGTGCTCAAGCACCAGAAGGCACTGGAAGGGGTACAGGCTGCCTTTGAATGGGAAGCCGTAAGTGTGAGCGAGGCTTGCGGCGCTGCAGTCTTCGCCCGTGATTTGCTTGTGAATCTTGCACAGGAAGGCCTGTGGCACTTTGGAGTCGAGAGTTTCCAAGGTAGCGCAGATGTCCGCGAGCGTGTGCTGCTTGGACAGCCCACGGCCCTGATGCACTGTGATTGGCGTGCCCTGCTGCGCCAGGGAGACCCGGTGGGCATGACGCAATTTCAGCGCGGCCGCCTCGTGGTTAGCCCACTTACGCACTGTCGCGAGATCGTTCTTGATGTGGAAGAACAACACGTCGATCGCCTCTGCATCAGTGACATGCAGTGGGATGGTCGTGAGTAGCTTCTCCTGTACCAGCAGGCCGTCCTCGTTCTCGCGCAGCCTGGTCTCAGAGCCATACTTGGTGGACGGAGGAGGGCGTCGGATCGGTGAAGTGAGGCTCGCCCAGACACCCGTTTTGCAAAGGCACGCTTCAACACCATTTATGAATCGATTCCAGGCTTTGATTCTGCTTTTGCCGTCATTCCCTGCTTTTTTGGCCCTCATGAAGTGATGGCGGGTGAAAGCGTGCATAAAACGTTTCACTCCGTCCTCCGTTTTAAACGTACTGATGGGCCATTGGGGAGAATGCTCCTTGAGATAATCAAACATGTTGCTCCATTCGGAGAGAGGGCTACCTGCTCGTCCGCGGTAGTACCTCTCAATCTGGGCAAACATGTCCTCGACGAAAGTTCTTCCATAAGGCTTTACCAGTGGGGCAAGCCTGAAATGAGTGCTGTAAATATTCTGGCGATGCAATGACCAGCCCGCCCAATACCATCTCTTGTACTCGTCCGCCGATTTCACCGTCGCACAAACGGCTGTATCAGGTTTGAAGAGAGCAAAGTCCCAACTGAAGTCGTGGAGGTCAGGGCGCGCGATTCGTGCTGTGGCCAGCGTCTGATAGAGGCGGCGGCTGAACTTGACTGCTTCTTTATGTGGCAAGTCAATCAGCTCATTTCCAGCCATGGCTGACGTGAAGCTTCTCAGGATCGCCTCGATCGCAGGGCTCCTGAGTGTCTCCATCGTGATCCGCTGCTCGGTGATATCGCAGTAGGCTTCAAGGAGCTGAATCTGGGGACGAATAGTATTGTTTCTCAAGTTCTCGGACTCTCGGTGAGCCTCAGCAGCCTGAACGATGAGATCTGCAACTTCTTGGTCGATCCTTGTGAAAGGATGGTAAGCAATGGCAAGGGTGTTTTTGACAATTGTCATTTTTTATTGATGTCCATAAATGCTTGTAGGCGCCGTGGTAGAGCCGTTTAAGAGATAATGACATCAATGCCTAAATAGTCAAAAAAAAGAGCTGGGTTTCGAACTGAACCTGGATTTCAAAGAAGATTTGGCTGATGAAGCCATTGATGCTTTCCTCGACGCGTTCCTGAAAGAAGCCATGGAAGCCAACGGTCTGGGTTATGTTGGCGGCGACGACTTCGGTCTGGTTTGCCTGCAGAAGCGTGGCTCGGTGTCCGAAGAGCAGCGCGCTGCTGTTGAAGCCTGGCTCAAAGGCCGCAGCGAACTGACCGAAGCAACCGTCAGCCCGCTGATCGACGTCTGGTACCCGGAAAAGCCGATCAATCCGGTAGCTTGATGTCATAGCTTGATGTCATAAAAGAAGCGGCGGCCCAAGGGTCGCCGTTTTTTTATGTCCGGAAGATCAAGAGCATGCAGCCTCGTTTCACTCGACAGCTGCTAAATGGATTCCATGCCCTGTAGCAGCTGTCGAGTGAAACGAGGCTGCGTGCTTTTGCTTTTCAGGCTTTACGCCAATTCAGAATCACCAGCGTCAACACCCCCGCCACAATCCCCCAGAACGCCGACCCAATGGAAAACAGCGTCAGCCCCGACGCCGTGACCATAAAGGTAATCAATGCCGCCTCACGTTCTTTCACTTCGGTCATGGCAATGCTCAGGCCATTGATGATCGAACCGAACAGCGCCAGCGCCGCAATCGACAGCACCAACTCTTTTGGCAGCGCCGCAAACAAGGCCGCCAGCGTTGCGCCGAACACCCCGGCAATCCCGTAGAAAATCCCGCACCAGACCGCTGCCGTGTAGCGCTTGTTGCGATCTTCATGGGCATGCGGCCCGGTGCAGATCGCCGCGCTGATGGCCGCCAGGTTGATCCCGTGGGAGCCGAATGGCGCCAGCAGCAGCGAGGCGATGCCGGTGGTGGTGATCAGCGGCGAGGCCGGCACGGTGTAGCCGTCGGCGCGCAATACGGCGATGCCGGGCATGTTCTGCGAGGTCATTGCCACCACAAACAACGGAATACCGATGCTGATGGTCGCGGCCAGGGAGAGGTGCGGCGTGGTCCAGACCGGCGTTGCCACTTCCAGATGGAAACCGCTGAAGTCCAGCAGCCCCATGAACCCGGACAGCGCCGTGCCAATCAGTAACGCTGCGAGCACCGCGTAGCGCGGCGACACGCGCTTGACCAACAGATAAGTGAAGAACATCCCCAGCACCAGCCCGGTGCGATGCTGCGCGGCGACGAAGATTTCACTGCCGATCTTGAACAGAATCCCCGCCAGCAACGCCGCGGCCAATGACGCCGGAATCTTTTTCACCAATCGTTCGAAGCTGCCAGTCAAACCACAAATGGTCACCAGCACTGCGCAAGTGATGTAGGCACCGATGGCTTCGCCGTAGCTCACGCCGCCGAGACTGGTGATCAGCAACGCCGCGCCGGGGGTCGACCAGGCGATGGTAATCGGCGTGCGATACCGCAGGGACAGTCCGATCGAGCACACCGCCATGCCAATCGAGATCGCCCAGATCCACGACGAAATCTGCCCACTGGTCAGGCCCGCCGCTTGTCCCGCCTGAAACATCAGGACCAGGGAGCTGGTGTAACCGGTCATCATGGCGATGAAGCCAGCGACGATCGCCGACGGTGACGTATCGGCCAAGGGGCGGAGCTGCGTGTGCGTGGCGTCGTTCATGACAGCGGTGTTCCTTATGGCTAGCGGTAAATTCAGCGTGGCGTTTGTGGCGAGGGGGCTTGCCCCCGTTGGGCTGCGAAGCAGCCCCAAAACCAGGCAAAGCGGTGAATCAGCTAGAACGCGTGCACAGCATTTACGACGGCTTCACCGCCGAACGGGGGCAAGCCCCCTCGCCACAAAAGCTTTACTGACCACATATTTGCTTGTTCAAGCCTAAACTCAAAAGTAACCAACCGTTGCGATACAGCAGAAGCGACAAACAGCCATACAGTCGTGTTGCCACCATCCATTGTGTACAATCGTGGTGTTTTTTACGCGATACTTGCCAGCGACCCACTGTGCCGTATTACAGTCACGGTCAATTCGCCGCAGTTCTCCCGACTCGAGTGCCCATGAACGAACAGTTGCAGCCCCTCAAGAAACAACCGCGAGCAGGCAAAGCCGGCCGCAGCGGTACCCAGGACGATATTGTCTACGCACATATCTTCGAGGCCATCCTCGAACAGCGTCTGGCGCCCGGCACCAAGTTGAGCGAAGAAGCGCTGGGGGAAATTTTCGGGGTCAGTCGCACCATCATTCGCCGCGCGCTGTCGCGCCTGGCCCATGAAGGCGTAGTGCTGCTGCGTCCGAACCGTGGCGCTGTGGTCGCTAGCCCGAGTGTCGAGGAGGCCCGTCAGGTATTCCTGGCCCGGCGTCTGGTGGAGCGGGCGATCACTGAACTGGCGGTTCAGCACGCGACCGCCGAGCAGATTGCCGAGTTGCGGCAGATGGTCAACGACGAGCGCGACAGCTTCTCCCGTGGCGATCGCGGCGCCGGTATCCGTCTGTCGGGCGAATTCCACCTGAAACTGGCCGAAGCGGCGAAGAATGCGCCGTTGATCAGCTTCCAGCGCAGCCTGGTGTCCCAGACTTCGCTGATCATCGCCCAGTACGAAAGCGGCAACCGTTCCCACTGTTCCTACGACGAGCACACCCAATTGATCGACGCCATCGAAGCGCGTGATGGTGCGTTGGCGGTGAACCTGATGATGCATCACATGGATCACATCGACAGCAAGCTCAACCTCGACGAGGAAAGCGCGTCGGATGATTTGCATGCGGTGTTCTCGCATTTATTGCAGACCAAGAAACCTGGGCGGCCTGCGGTCAAACTCTAAGGTAGAACGAGGCGCGCCCATCGCGGGCAAGCCACGCTCCCACTGGATGGATGTCGGTTGCACGCTCACCGCGATCCTGTGGGAGCGGGCTTGCACGCGATAGCAATCTGATAGGCAACAAAAATCCCCCGGTGCGGTAAAGCAACGGGGGATTTTTTATGCCCGAAATATCTTAACGCTGATGCACCTGATTCCCCGCCGCATACGTCTGCAGCACCGTCCGGTCATCCCCCAGCGTCATCAACACAAACAACGTCTCGGCAATGTTATTGGCCTGCTTCAAGCGATAGCTCAGCAGCGGCGTGGCGTTGTAGTCCAGCACCAGGAAGTCGGCGTCGGTGCCCGGTTTCAGCGTGCCGATCTTGTCTTCCAGACGCAGCGCACGCGCACCGCCCAGGGTCGCCAGGTACAGCGATTTGAACGGGCTCAGGCGCGCCCCTTGCAGTTGCATGACCTTGTACGCTTCGTTCAACGTTTGCAGCAGCGAAAAACTGGTACCACCGCCCACGTCCGTGCCCAAACCAACATTGAGTTTGTGCTTCTCGGCCATCGGCAAATTGAACAGGCCGCTGCCGAGGAAGAAGTTTGAGGTCGGGCAGAAAGCAATCGCCGAACCCGTCTCCGCCAGCCGCGCGCACTCGTCGTCGCACAGGTGCACGCCGTGGGCGAACACCGAGCGCTCGCCCAGCAACTGGTAGTGATCGTAAACGTCGAGGTATCCCTTGCGCTCGGGGAACAGTTCCTTGACCCACTCGACTTCCTTCAGGTTTTCGCTGATGTGGGTCTGCATGTACAGGTCGGGGTATTCGCTGAGCAACTGGCCGGCAAGGGTCAGTTGTTCCGGGGTGCTGGTGGGGGCGAAGCGCGGGGTCACCGCGTAATGCAGGCGGCCCTTGCCGTGCCAGCGCTCGATCAGCGCCTTGCTTTCCACGTAGCTGGATTCGGCGGTGTCGGTCAGGTAGTCCGGAGCGTTGCGGTCCATCATCACCTTGCCGGCGATCATCCGCAGGTCCAGTTGCTCGGCGACTTCGAAGAATGAGTTCACCGATTGCGGGTGCACGCTGCCGAACACCAGCGCGGTGGTGGTGCCGTTACGCAGCAATTCCTTGATGAAAATGTCCGCGACTTCGTCGGCATGAGCCTTGTCGGCGAATTGGCTTTCGCACGGAAAAGTGTAGGTGTTGAGCCAGTCCAGCAACTGCTCGCCGTAAGCGCCGACCATACCGGTTTGCGGCAAGTGAATGTGGGTATCGATGAAGCCCGGGGTGATCAGGGCGTCCTGATAATGAGTGATCTCGATATCGGCGGGCAGGGTCGGCAGCAAGTCGCTGGCGTGGCCGAGGGCGCTGATCTGGCCGTTATCGACCACCAGCAGGCCGTCTTCGAAATACTCATACGAGGCTTCGATGCCCACTTCGGCGGGGTCGGCGATGCTGTGCAGGATGGCGGCGCGGTAGGCTTTGCGAGTCAGAGGCATAAAATTTCTCAATTCGTGGCTTGGCTGCGGCGTGAAGCAGGCAGCAGTTTGGCGATCGATGATCCGGCGCTGGCAGTTTGCTGGCCGAAACTGGCGTTATAGGTGGCGATGATTTCGCCGGCGATGGAGATGGCGATTTCCACAGGCAACTTGCCTTTGACTTCGCCGATGCCCATCGGGCAGCGCATGCGTTGCAGCACGGCGCTGTCGAAACCACGGTCGCGCAAGCGGTGTTCGAACTTCACCCGTTTGGTCTTCGAACCGATCAGGCCGAAGTAGGCGAAGTCGTTGCGCTTGAGGATCGCGGCGGTGAGTTCAAGGTCGAGCTGGTGGTTGTGGGTCATGACGATGCAGTAGCTGCCGGCGGGCAGGTTGTCGATTTCATCCACTGGTTCTTCGGCGACGATTTTGCGCACGCCGTGGGGGATCTGTTCGGGGAATTCCGCTTCCCTCGAATCGATCCAGCGCACCCGGCAGGGCAGGCTGGCGAGCAGCGGCACCAGCGCCCGGCCGACATGGCCGGCGCCGAACACGGCGATCTGCGCCTGGACCTGGCCCATCGGTTCGAACAGCAACACGGTCACGCCGCCGCAGCACTGGCCGAGGCTGGCGCCCAGGCTGAAGCGCTCCAGATGGGTGTCCTGCTTGCCGCTGGCCAGCATCTCGCGACCGATCTGCATGGCCTTGTATTCCAGGTGCCCGCCACCGATGGTGTCGAAGGCCTGGGTGGCGCTGATGACCATTTTCGAACCGGCATTGCGCGGCGTCGAGCCGAGCTCTTCGATGATGGTCACCAACACGCAGGGTTCACCCTGGGATTGCAGGTCGGCGAGGGCGTCGATCCAGTTGTACATGTTTCACCTCAACATCTCTGTTGTCTGTTCGGGCCTCTTCGCTAGCAGGCTAGCTCCCACATTGTTTTGTGGTGTCCACACATTTTGGATTCCTCACGAATCCCGTGGGAGCTAGCCTGCTAGCGATTGGCCGCGCCTCGGTATCAGAGCGAAGCCAACTCGGCTTCAGCCTCAACAGCCTTCGCCGCCTTCAATTGCCGCATCTGCTCACACCCCCACAACACCCGCTCCGGGGTCGCCGGTGCGTCGATTTTCGGTTGATGCTTGTAGTCACCCAGGCTTGCTACCGCATCCTTGATCGCACACCACGACGCGATGCCCAGCATGAACGGCGGCTCGCCGACTGCCTTGGAATGGAACACCGTGTCTTCCGGGTTCTTGCGGTTTTCCACCAGCTTCACCCGCAGGTCCAGCGGCATGTCGGCAACGGCCGGGATCTTGTAGCTGGCCGGGCCGTTGGTCATCAGTTTGCCTTTGTTGTTCCACACCAGTTCTTCCATGGTCAGCCAGCCCATGCCCTGGATGAAACCGCCCTCGACCTGACCGATGTCGATGGCCGGGTTCAACGAGTCGCCGACGTCGTGGAGGATGTCGGTACGCAGCATTTTGTACTCGCCGGTCAGGGTGTCGATGATCACCTCGCAACAGGCTGCACCAAAGGCGTAGTAATAGAACGGCCGACCACGGGCCTGACTCCGGTCGTAGAAGATTTTCGGGGTCTTGTAGAAGCCGGTACTCGACAGCGACACCTGGGCGAAATACGCCTGCTGGATCAGCGCTTCGAAGGTCAGGATGTGATCGCGAACCCGCACGTGGCCGTTATGGAATTCCACGTCTTCTTCACTGACCTTGTACTGCCGGGCGGCGAATTCCACCAGGCGTTTCTTGATGATTTCAGCCGCGTTCTGTGCGGCTTTACCATTGAGGTCGGCACCGCTGGATGCGGCGGTCGGCGAGGTGTTCGGCACCTTGTCGGTGTTGGTCGCGGTGATCTGCACGCGGTCCATTTCCACCTGGAACACTTCAGCCACGACTTGCGCGACTTTGGTGTTCAGACCCTGACCCATTTCGGTGCCGCCATGGTTCAGGTGGATGCTGCCGTCGGTGTAGATGTGGATCAGTGCGCCGGCCTGGTTGAGGAAGCTGGCGGTGAAGGAAATACCGAATTTTACCGGGGTCAGCGCCAGGCCTTTTTTCAGGATCGGGTTGTTGGCGTTGTAGCGACGGATCGCTTCGCGGCGCTCGGCGTACTGGCTGCTTTCTTCCAGTTCGGCGGTCATTTCCTCGAGCATGTTGTGCTCGACGGTCTGGTAGTAATGGGTGACGTTGCGCTCGGTCTTGCCGTAGTAGTTGGCTTTGCGCACCGCCAGCGGATCGAGGGCCAGATGACGGGCGATGGCGTCCATCACTTCTTCGATGGCGACCATCCCTTGCGGGCCGCCGAAGCCACGGTAAGCGGTGTTCGACGCGGTATTGGTTTTGCAGCGGTGACCGTTGATAGTCGCATCGCCCAGGTAGTACGAGTTGTCGGCGTGGAACATCGCGCGGTCGACAATTGACGCCGACAGGTCCGGCGAGCAGCCGCAGTTGCCGGCCAGTTCCAAGGCGATGCCGTGCAGGCGACCGGTGCTGTCGAAGCCGACGTCGTATTCGACGTAGAAGGGGTGACGCTTGCCGGTCATCAACATGTCTTCAACGCGCGGCAGGCGCATCTTGGTCGGCTGGCCGGTGAGGTGGGCGACGACTGCGCACAGGCACGCCGGGCTCGCAGCCTGGGTTTCCTTGCCGCCAAAACCACCGCCCATGCGGCGCATGTCGACGACGATTTTGTTCATCGACACGTCCAGAACCTCGGCCACCAGTTTCTGCACTTCAGTGGGGTTCTGCGTCGAGCAGTAGACGATCATCCCGCCGTCTTCGGTCGGCATCACCGACGAGATCTGGGTTTCGAGGTAGAAGTGTTCCTGGCCGCCGATGTGCAGCGTGCCTTGAATACGATGTTCGGCAGTCGCCAATGCGCCGGCCGAATCGCCGCGCTGATGGGTGTGGCTGTCGAGTACGAAGTGGCGTTTGCGCAGCGCTTCGACCACGTCCAGCACCGGCTCGAGATCTTCGTATTCGATGATCGCGGCCATGGCGGCTTTGCGTGCGGTTTCCAGGTCTTTTGCGGCAACGGCCAGTACGGGTTGACCGACGAATTGCACGTCGTCGATGGCCAGCAATGGATCGCCCGGCAGCAAGGGGCCGATGTCTTTCAGGCCCGGCACGTCTTCGTGGGTGATGGCGATGCGCACGCCTTCGAAGGCGTAGCAGGGCTTGGTGTCGATGCTGATGATTTTCGCGTGGGCGCGGTCCGACAGGCGTGCGTAAAGGTGCAGCTGATTCGGAAACTCCAGCCGGTCGTCGATGTACTGCGCTTCACCGGACACGTGCTTGGCGGCGCTGTCGTGCTTGACGCTGCGGCCGACCCCGGTGGTCAGGTCCTTGGCGAACAGTTCAGCCAGTTCGGCCTGGGTCTTCTCTACGGCGTGATGATTAGACATAAGCGGTCACCCGAGTCTCGATGTGCGGCGTTTGCAGTTCGATGAAGTATTTGCGCAGCAGGTTTTGCGCGCTGAGCAGGCGATATTCCTTGCTGGCGCGGAAGTCCGAGAGCGGTGTGAAATCTTCGGCCAGCGCGGCGCAGGCGCGTTCGACGGTGGCGTGATTGAATGGCGCGCCGAGCAACACGGTTTCGCAGTTATTCGCACGTTTTGGGATCGCGGCCATGCCGCCGAAGGCGACGCGGGCGTCAGCGATCACACCGTTTTCAATGCGCAGGTTGAACGCGGCGCAGACGGCGGAAATATCATCGTCCAGGCGCTTGGAAACCTTGTACGCACGGAACAGCTGTTCGGCGCTGGCACGCGGCACGATGATTTTCTCGATGAACTCGCTTTCCTGGCGCGCGGTGACCCGGTAATCGATGAAGTAATCTTCCAGGGCCAGGGTGCGACGGGTTTCGCCCTTGCACAAAACGATCTGCGCGCCCAGCGCGATCAGTAGCGGTGGGGAGTCACCGATCGGCGAGGCGTTGCCGATGTTGCCGCCGAGGGTGCCCTGGTTGCGGATCTGCAAAGAAGCGAAGCGTTGCAGCAATTCACCAAAATCCGGGTATTCGGCTTTCAAGGCTTCGTAGCAATCGGAGAGGGCGGTGGCAGCGCCGATTTCCAGGCGGTCGTCGAAGCGTTCGATGCGCTTCATTTCGGCGACGTTGCCGACGTAGATCATCACCGGCAGGGCGCGATGGAACTGCGTGACTTCCAGCGCCAGATCCGTGCCGCCGGCCAGCAGCCGGGCCTGTGGATAAGCGTCGTAGAGGTCAGCCAGATCGGCCACGGTCAGTGGCACCAGGCAGCGCTTGTCGCCACTGTTGAGTTCGCCGATGTCGGTAGGCGCGATGGCTTTCAGGCGGGCGATGGTGTCGGCTTCGCGTGCATCGAATTGGTCCGGTTGTTTACCACAGCAAGATTGCTCGGCGGCTTCCAGAATCGGTCGATAGCCCGTGCAACGGCAGAGATTGCCGGCCAGTGCTTCGTGGGCTTTATGAGCATCCGGTTGATCGCTGTTCTTTTGCAGCGCGAACAGCGACATCACGAAGCCCGGGGTGCAGAAGCCGCATTGCGAACCGTGGCACTCGACCATGGCTTTCTGCACGCTGTGCAGTTCGCCCTGGTGCTTGAGGTCTTCGACGCTGATCAGTTGTTTGCCGTGCAATGACGACACGAACGTCAGGCACGAGTTGAGGCTGCGATAGCGAATGTGTTCGCGGCCATCGTCATCCGTTTGCAGCTCGCCGACCACCACGGTGCAGGCGCCGCAGTCACCGCTGGCGCAGCCTTCTTTGGTGCCGGGTTTGCCCACATGGTCGCGCAGATAATTGAGCACGGTCAGGTTTGGGTCCAGGGCGTGCTCGCTACGGAGTTCCTGGTTAAGTAAAAACTGGATCACGGAAGGCCTCGCAGACTCATTATTGTTGTTAACCGACTTGGACCGAATTTATCAGGTCTGACTTTGCGGTCAATGATTTTCTGACTTAAAGGTCAGGAAAAGCCATTTTGTCGATCAACGACTCGTTCCTTCATTATTGACCCTCGCGGGTTAGCCTGCTTTTTGCTTGATTCGTGCCAAAAACCGCTGAGTGGGCACTCCGCCATGACCCTTCATGTGCGCTACACTGCGCCGCTTGTGCAGATCGAAGAGTTTGAAGGACAACCATGACGTTCAAGGCGCCGGACAGCCTCGCCGAGCAAATTGCTCACCACCTCGCCGAACGCATCATTCGTGGCGAAATGAAGCCCGGGGAGCGCATCCAGGAACAGAAGGTCACGCTGGCCCTCAATGTCAGCCGCGGTTCGGTCCGTGAAGCCTTGTTGATCCTCGAGCGCCGCCACCTGATCGCGATCCTGCCGCGACGCGGTGCCCACGTCACCGAGCTCACTGCCCATAAGGTGCAGAGCCTGTGCACGTTGATGAGCGAACTCTATATTCTGCTGGGCAATGCCGTGGCCAAAGGCTGGCAGGTCCAGGCCGACATGGCGCCGTTCGTGCAGATCCAGCAGCGCCTGGCCGCCAGCTACGAGCGTCAGGATATCCGCACCTTCGTCGACGACAGCTTCAATGTGATGCGCGCCGCGTACCCGTTTGCCAACAACCCGTACTTGCAGGAAACCGTCGAGAACCTGCAACCGGCGATGAGCCGTGCGTATTTCCTCGCCCTGGACCAGCGCAAGGCCTCGATGAGCGAGTTCCTGGAGTTGTTCGAACGCTTGCTCGCCGCCGTGCTGGCCCGTGACTTTCCGCAGATCCGCGAAGTGCTGACGGCCTATGCCCAGCGCAGCAGCGATCTGGTGGTTTCTGCCCTGACGGACGCTTAAGCGTGCGGCTCAAGTGCATAAAACTGGCAGGGTTCAAATCCTTCGTCGATCCGACCACCGTGAACTTCCCCAGCAACATGGCGGCCGTGGTCGGGCCCAATGGCTGCGGCAAGTCGAACATCATCGACGCCGTTCGTTGGGTGATGGGCGAAAGTTCGGCCAAGAACCTCCGTGGCGAGTCGATGACCGACGTCATCTTCAACGGTTCGACCAGCCGTAAGCCGGTGAGCCAGGCGAGTATCGAGCTGGTGTTCGATAACTCCGACGGCACGCTGCTTGGCGAATACGCCGCCTATGCAGAAATTTCCATTCGCCGCAAAGTGACCCGCGACAGCCAGACCACCTATTACCTCAACGGCACCAAATGCCGTCGTCGCGATATCACCGACATCTTCCTGGGCACAGGCCTGGGCCCGCGCAGCTATTCGATCATCGAGCAGGGGATGATCTCCAAGCTGATCGAGTCCAAGCCTGAAGACCTGCGCAACTTTATCGAAGAAGCGGCGGGTATCTCCAAGTACAAGGAGCGTCGGCGCGAGACCGAAAACCGCATTCGTCGCACCCATGAAAACCTGGCCCGCCTGACCGATTTGCGTGAAGAACTCGAGCGCCAGCTTGAGCGTTTGCATCGCCAGGCCGAGGCCGCCAAGAAGTATCAGGAATACAAAGGCGAGGAGCGTCAGCTCAAGGCCCAACTGTCGGCGCTGCGCTGGCAGGCGTTGAACGAACAGGTCGGGCAGCGCGAAGCAGTCATTGGCAATCAGGAAGTCACCTTCGAAGCGTTGGTCGCTGAACAGCGCAACGCCGATGCGGCCATCGAACGCTTGCGTGACGGGCACCATGACCTGTCAGAGCGCTTCAATCTGGTGCAGGGGCGCTTCTATTCGGTGGGCGGCGACATTGCCCGGGTCGAGCAGAGCATTCAGCACGGTCAGCAGCGTTTGCGGCAGTTGCAGGATGATCTGAAAGAAGCCGAGCGCGCGCGCCTGGAAACCGAATCGCACCTGGGTCACGACCGCACCTTGCTGCTGACCCTCGGTGAAGAGCTGGACATGCTCACGCCGGAGCAGGAAGTCACCAGCGCCGCCGCCGAAGAAGCCGCCGCCGCGCTGGAAGAATCCGAAACCACCATGCACGGCTGGCAGGAGCAGTGGGACACCTTCAACCTCACGGCCGCCGAGCCGCGCCGCCAGTCCGAGGTCCAGCAGTCACGCATTCAGCAACTCGAAACCAGCATGGAGCGTTTGGCCGATCGCCAGAAGCGCCTTGGCGAAGAGCGCGCGTTGCTCTCGGCGGACCCGGAAGACGCGGCGATCATGGAGCTCAGCGAGCAGCTCGCTGAATCCGAAGCGACGCTTGAGGATTTGCAGACCAGTGAACAAGCTCAGGTCGAAAAGCTTGAACAACTGCGTCAGGAATTGCAGCACGCGCTGACCGCGCAGCAGCAAGCCCAAGGCGATTTGCAGCGCCTCAACGGTCGCCTCGCCTCCCTCGAAGCCTTGCAGCAGGCCGCGCTCGATCCGGGCACCGGCACCGCTGAATGGCTGCGCGAACAGCATCTGGCGGACCGTCCGCGTCTGGCCGAAGGTTTGAACGTTGAAGCGGGTTGGGAGCTGGCGGTGGAAACCGTGCTCGGTGCCGACCTGCAAGCGGTGCTGGTGGACGACTTCGGCGATTTCGATCTTGCCGGTTTTGCCCAGGGCGATTTGCGTTTGCTCAGCCCGGCCAGCGATGGTGTGCGTGTGCCCGGCAGCTTGCTCGACAAGGTTGAAGCGCAGATCGATCTGTCGCCGTGGCTGGGGCAGGTCAAACCGGTTGAGAATCTTGAACAGGCGTTGGCCCTGCGCAGTCAGCTGACCGTCGGCCAGAGCTTGATCAGCCGCGACGGCTATTGGGTTGGCCGACACTTTCTACGTGTTCGCCGGGCCAGCGAAGCGGAAAGCGGCGTGCTTGCCCGTGGTCACGAGATCCAGCGACTGAGCATCGAGCGCGAAGAGCGCGAAGCCACGGTCGAAACCCTCGAAACCCAACTTCAGACGCTCAGGGCGCAGCAGCGTCAGCAGGAAAACGGTCGCGAACATTTGCGTCGTTTGCTGCAAGACGAAGCGCGTCAGCAAGGCGAGTTGAAAGCCCAGTTGTCGGCCGGCAAGGCCAAGGCCGAACAACTGACCCTGCGTCGTACACGCCTGGACGAAGAGCTCACCGAATTGGCTGAGCAACGCGCGCTGGAGCACGAAAACATCGGTGAAGCGCGCCTGCAATTGCAGGAAGCCCTCGACGCCATGGCGTTGGACACCGAGCAACGCGAGTTGCTGCTGGCCCAGCGCGACAGCCTGCGCGAGCGACTTGATCGGGTGCGTCAGGAAGCCCGGCAACACAAGGATCACGCCCATCAACTGGCGGTGCGTCTGGGGTCGCTCAAGGCGCAACACGACTCCACGCGTCACGCGTTGGAGCGGCTGGAGATGCAGTCCGAGCGCCTGACCGAGAAACGTGAACAGCTGAGCCTTAATCTGGAAGAGGGCGAAGCACCGCTGGAAGAGTTGCGCCTGAAACTCGAAGAGTTGCTCGACAAACGCATGACCGTCGATGAAGAACTGAAAACGGCGCAGATCGCTCTGGAAGACGCTGACCGTGAATTGCGTGATGCGGAAAAACGTCGCAATCAGGCAGAGCAGCAATCGCAGTTGATTCGCGGGCAAATGGAAACCCAGCGCATGGAATGGCAAGCCCTGACCGTGCGCCGCAAGACGCTGGAAGATCAGTTGCTGGAAGACGGTTACGACCTGCACGGCGTACTCGCCACGCTGACCGCCGAGGCTAACGAGAAGGACGCCGAAGAAGAACTCGAACGCATTGCGGCGCGGATTCAGCGCCTCGGTGCGATCAACCTGGCGGCCATCGACGAATACCAGCAACAATCCGAGCGTAAACGTTATCTGGATGCGCAGAACGACGATCTGGTGGAAGCGCTGGACACCCTCGAGAACGTGATTCGCAAGATCGACAAGGAAACCCGAAACCGCTTCAAGGATACCTTTGATCAGATCAATGGCGGTTTACAGGCGCTTTTCCCAAAAGTTTTCGGTGGAGGACGCGCGTATTTGGAACTGACGGGCGAAGATCTACTCGATACAGGGGTAACGATCATGGCGCAGCCGCCAGGAAAGAAGAACAGCACCATCCATTTGCTCTCCGGTGGCGAAAAAGCCCTGACCGCATTGGCCCTGGTTTTTGCAATCTTCAAGTTGAATCCGGCGCCGTTCTGCATGCTCGATGAAGTTGATGCACCCTTGGATGACGCTAACGTTGGACGCTACGCACGGCTGGTCAAAGAGATGTCGCAGACGGTGCAGTTCATCTATATCACCCACAATAAGATCGCCATGGAAATGGCCGAGCAACTGATGGGTGTGACGATGCACGAACCGGGTTGTTCGCGTCTGGTGGCAGTGGATGTCGAGGAGGCGATGGCGATGGTGGAGGCCTGAGTCGGCGTTTGTAGGGCAGGTATTTTCTGTCTGTAGGACTTTTTTTACTGTCTCGACTTGCTGGCCAATCGACATATTCGCGCTAGCCATTGTGACAGACGGTGTAAAGTTACCTTTGGTCGTGCTAGTTTAATGTCAATTTTTCGTATACGTGGGCAAAACGCCTGTCAGAACATAGAGTTGGCGCCACGTTTTAAAGCGGTTTGCGAGTTGTAAACCCCTTATTTTTCAGCATTTTTTATAGAGGCACGGGATTACATGGAAATCGGTCTGCGCGAGTGGCTGATCGTCATCGGCATTATTGTCATTGCCGGTATTCTTTTCGATGGCTGGCGTCGCATGCGCGGCGGCAAGGGAAAACTAAAATTCCGTCTTGACCGAAGTTTGTCCAACCTGCCGGACGAGGACACCAGCGCCGAGCTGTTGGGCCCGCCCCGCGTGCTGGACACGCATAAAGAACCGCAACTGGACGAGCACGATCTGCCGTCGGTGAGCATGCCTGCCCGTGAACCGCGTGAGTCGGGTTCCAAGCGCGGCAAGCGTGGCCATGGCGAGCCTTCCCAGGGCGACATGAACCTCAGCCTGGATCTGGACGGCGGCCCGAGCTTCAGCAGCCGTGACGACGATTTCCCGGATGACACCAAGGCTTCGCCGTCGATCAGTGACAAGGAACAACCGCAAGCCGAAGAAGTGCTGGTGATCAGCGTGATCTGCCGTGACGCTGCCGGCTTCAAAGGCCCGGCGCTGTTGCAGAATATTCTGGAAAGCGGTCTGCGTTTCGGCGAGATGGATATTTTCCACCGCCACGAAAGCATGGCCGGCAACGGTGAAGTCCTGTTCTCCATGGCCAATGCGGTCAAGCCGGGCATCTTCGATCTGGACGACATCGACCACTTCAGCACCCCGGCGGTGAGCTTCTTCCTCGGCCTGCCAGGCCCGCGTCACCCGAAGCAAGCCTTCGACGTGATGGTGGCCGCGGCGCGCAAACTGTCCCAGGAGCTGAACGGCGAACTGAAAGACGACCAGCGCAGCGTGCTGACCGCCCAGACGATCGAGCATTACCGTCAGCGCATCGTCGAATTCGAACGCCGCGCCCTGACCCAGAAGCGCTGATCCAAAACGAAGCTCTCTATGTCAGGAGAGCTTTTTATGGCGAGGGAGCTTGCTGTGGCGAGGGAGCTTGCTCCCGCTGGGCTGCGAAGCAGCCCCCTTCATTCAGACACACCGCAATCGCTGGTTTTACGACGGCTTCGCCGCCGAGCGGGAGCAAGCTCCCTCGCCACAGAACATGCGTCGTTACGCTATTGTTTAGAAGATTGAGCAGCCTCGGCTGCTCTTTTGCTTTATGAGAGAACACCCATGACCGCCGCCAAAACCCGCATTCTAGAGCTGCGCGCTGAGCTGGATCAGCACAACTACCGTTATCACGTGCTGGACGAGCCGAGCATCCCGGACGTCGAATACGACCGGTTGTTCCATGAGCTCAAGGCCCTCGAAGCGGCCCATCCCGACCTGATCACCAGCGACTCGCCGACCCAGCGCGTCGGCAGCGCAGCGCTGTCGGCGTTCACTCAGGTGCGCCACGAAGTGCCGATGCTCAGCCTCGGTAACGCCTTCGAAGAAACCGACATGCGCGAGTTCGATCGCCGAGTGACGGAAGGCCTCGACCTGCCGGTCGGCGATTTGTTTGGCGGCGGCGCGGCGGTTGAATACAGCTGCGAACCGAAGCTCGATGGCCTGGCGGTCAGCCTGCTTTATCAGGACGGCGTGTTGGTGCGCGGCGCGACGCGCGGCGACGGCACCACCGGCGAAGACATCAGCGTCAACGTGCGCACCGTGCGCAATATCCCGCTGAAATTGCAGGGAACGGGCTGGCCAGCGACCCTGGAAGTGCGCGGCGAAGTGTTCATGTCCAAGGCCGGTTTCGAGCGCCTGAACGCCACGCAACTGGAAGTCGGCGGCAAGACCTTCGCGAACCCGCGCAACGCGGCGGCCGGCAGCTTGCGCCAGCTGGATTCGAAGATCACCGCCAACCGCCCGCTGGAGTTCTGCTGCTACGGCATCGGCCAGATTTCGGCGGACATTGCCGACACGCACATTGGCAATCTCAAACAGCTCCAGGCCTGGGGCATGCCGATCAGTCGCGAGTTGAAACTGGCGCACGGCATTGATGAATGCCTGGATTACTACCGCGACATCGGCGAGCGCCGTAACGGGCTGGCCTATGAAATCGACGGCGTGGTGTTCAAGGTCAACAGCATCGCGTCCCAGCGTGAGCTGGGTTTCCGCGCTCGCGAGCCGCGCTGGGCGATTGCCCATAAATTCCCGGCCATGGAAGAACTCACCGAACTGCTCGACGTGGAATTCCAGGTCGGCCGCACCGGCGCTGTGACGCCTGTGGCGCGCTTGAAACCGGTCAAGGTCGCCGGTGTCACCGTGGCCAATGCGACCTTGCACAACATGGACGAAGTGGCGCGTCTGGGCCTGATGATCGGCGATACCGTGATCATTCGCCGTGCGGGCGATGTGATTCCGCAAGTGGTGCAAGTGGTCATGGAGCGTCGCCCGGACGACGCGCGTCCAGTGCAGATTCCAGAGAAGTGCCCGGTCTGCGGCTCGCATGTCGAGCGCACGCAACTGGTCAAGCGCAGCAAGGGTCGCGAGACCGTCAGCGAAGGCGCGGTCTACCGCTGCGTCGGTCGTCTGGCCTGCGGTGCGCAACTCAAGCAGGCGATTATTCACTTCGTCTCCCGTCGTGCGATGGACATTGAAGGCCTCGGCGACAAGAGCGTTGAACAATTGGTGGATGAAGGTTTGGTGAGTTCCCCAGCCGATCTGTATGCCTTGAAGTTCGAGGACATCGTCGATCTGGAAGGCTTTGCCGAGCTGTCGAGCAATAAACTGCTCGCTGCGATCAAGGACAGCAAGACACCGAGCCTGGCACGGTTCATCTACGCCCTCGGGATTCCTGATGTCGGCGAAGAGACGGCCAAGGTCCTGGCGCGCTCTCTCGGCTCGCTGGAGCGGGTTCAGCAGGCATTGCCGCAAGTGCTCACGTACTTGCCGGACGTCGGCCTGGAAGTGGCTCACGAGATTCACAGCTTCTTTGAAGATGCACATAACCAGCAGGTCATTTCGCAACTGCTCAAGCACGGTCTGCAGATTCAGGATCAGGGCGAACTGGGTGCCGAGTTTGCCGCCAGTACCACGCTGGGTGGTTTCCTCGACAAGCTGCACATTCCGTCGGTCGGGCCGGGCGGGGCGCAGAAGCTGGCGGACAAGTTTGGTTCGCTGGAAGGTGTGTTCGGCGCTGACTGGCTGGACATGCGCCAGGCATTGCCGGAGAAACAGGCTAATTCGGTTAGAGAGTTTTTCGCGATTGAAGAAAATCGCCAGATTGCTGAGTCCGCCGAGAAACAGCTGCGCGATTTCGGCATGCACTGGCAGAGCGAGAAGAAAGTCGTCGAAGGCCTGCCGCTGGCTGGCCAGACCTGGGTGCTGACCGGTTCGCTGGAATTGATGAGCCGCGACATCGCCAAGGACAAACTCGAAAGCCTCGGCGCCAAGGTGGCGGGTTCGGTGTCAGCCAAGACCCATTGCGTGGTAGCTGGGCCGGGTGCCGGTTCGAAGCTGGCCAAGGCCAATGAATTGGGATTGAAGGTGCTCGACGAAGAAGCGTTTGTCGATTTCCTGAAAAAACACGGCATCTCTGTCTGACGCTAGACCTGTGGCGAGGGGATTTATCCCCGTTCGACGACGAAGTCGTCGCAAGGCCGTTGCCCGCAATCTGTCTGTGATAAAGCGGTTGCCGGATCTGGGGTTGCTTCGCAACCCAACGGGGATAAATCCCCTCGCCACAAACGCAATGCATGCAGGGGTGTATATCGTGGGAACGATCTTCGCGCAGCAATGATCTAGTCTTGGCAGGCCCCAGGGAGAGATCGCCATGTACCGCTTCTTCGAACAGCTCAGCTCACGCATTGCCGCGCCCTTCATCGGCGAAAGTTCGCGCAACAGCAAGGTCTGGCAGTGCCGCTGCGGGCAGTCGCTGTTCTTTCGCAACAGCCAGTGCCTGGCCTGTTCGGCGGCGTTGGGCTATCAGCCGGAGCAGAGCCGACTGTCCTCGCTGCAACCGGGGGTACTGGCGGACACTTGGTCACTCGACGCCGACCCCGGGGCCGGTCTGTTCCGGCGCTGCGCCAACCTCGATTCCCCGGCCGCGTGTAATTGGCTACTGCCGGCCAATGACCACGATGCGCTGTGCATCGCCTGCAGCCTGAATCGCACCATCCCTGACCTGTCGATTGCCGAAAACCACGAACGTTGGCGCCAGGTCGAAACCGCCAAGCGTCGTCTGGTCGCGCAGTTGATCAGCCTTGGATTGCAGGTGATTCCCAAAACTGTCGATGAGCAAACTGGCCTGGCCTTCGATTTCATCGGTGTCGACCTAGAAGGCAAGCCGCCGACCACGGGTCACGCCAATGGCCTGATCACCCTTGATATCAAGGAAGCCGACGACGCCCACCGCGAAAAGGTCCGGGTGCAAATGCACGAGCCTTATCGCACGCTGCTCGGGCATTTTCGTCATGAGGTCGGGCATTATTACTGGGACCGGCTGATCGCCAACAGTCATTGGCTGGAACCGTTTCGCAACCTGTTCGGCGACGAGCGTCTCAGCTACGCCGACGCCCTCGAGCGCCATTACCAGCAAGGCGCGCCGCTGGACTGGCAGCAACATTGCGTCAGCGCCTACGCGACCATGCATCCGTGGGAAGACTGGGCGGAAACCTGGGCGCATTACCTGCACATGATGGACGCGGTGGATACGGCGCTGGGGTTTGGCATGAGCGCGCGCGAGATGGATTTCGACTACCAGCCATTCCCGCTCGACACGCTCTACGATCCACAGCATCCCGGCGGCGCGGCGTTCCTGTCGTTCGTCAACGCATGGATCGAACTGGCCGGCATGCTCAATGAATTATCACGCAGCATGGGCCAGCCGGATTTCTACCCGTTCGTCCTGCCGCCGGCAGTGATTGCCAAGCTGCACTTCATCCATCTGGTGATCCAGCAAGAGGGCGGCAGGGCGGATGAAGTGCTGCAAGACCTCTAGCCAACTCCGTCCGCTTGTAGCAGCCTCGCAGCCTCGACAGCTGCTACAGGGCTACAGGGCTGCGGTGTTCTGCAGATTTTGCATGTCCTTGAACCAGCACATATTTTTTAATCCCCCCGAACGGTTGTAACTTCGTCTCAGATAGGTACAATGGCGCGGCTCGCCGTCAGGTGAGCGTCGTTATGGTGACCCCATCGGTCCCCCCGCAACGATTACCCGTGAACCTGGTCAGATCCGGAAGGAAGCAGCCACAGCGGGAACATTGTGTGCCGGGGTGTGGCTGGTGGGGTTGCCTCCATAACGCACCGCGAGTCCTCTCTCGCGTTATCTGCCTGAAAATACTTATTTTGTGTGTGCTGCCATGGCCCTTGATCCAGGCGGTTTTTTGTCGTTCCCGATTTCTGGAATGAACGTAAAAAAGGAGGCCGACGTGTCGTATCAGACACGTCGGCCTCCTTTTTCATTTCCGCCACTAAGGCTTGGACAAGGCCTGGTCAACCGCTGCGATCAGCTTTCCCAGATCCTTCGGGGTGGCTTTGTGGATGACACCGAACAGATACGCCCGCTGTTCATCTTCATCGCCCAGATCTGCGAAAAAGGCTTTCAGCTTTACGTCCAGCACGTCGGCAAGCAGGAACAAGGCTTCGACGCTGGGGGTATAGGTTCCGGTTTCAAAGCGGCTGATGGTTTTGGGGTCAAAACCGGTTTTTTCGCCGAGTTCAGCCTGAGTAAGCCCCGCGACCTTACGGTAGCGTCGGATGGCTGGACCCAAACTTGAAATTTGCATCGCTCAATTCCCATTTAGAATCAAGAACTTAACGATAGATTTTTGCATTAGGCAACTGCATGATCCATCACCTTGCTTTGCAAAATGTGATGCGTTTCGTAGAATCGCCGCCAATAAGGGGGGAATGGTGATCTATTTCCCGAAAATGGGCGATGCGAAACCGCCAGCATTGCGCTCCTTTGCCAGCCTTGCACGAGGTTTTTGAGACTAGCCGATCTCCGGTTCTGCGCGGTCATCAAATGCGGGTCATGGAGTGAAAACGTGTTTGCGCAGTCCCACCGCTAGCGACAGCGAGCCTGATTCATGGATGAGAAATACCGCAGGGCCGTGGATGCCGCCGCCATTTTTTCCGAGACCGACCTGAGCGGCCGGATCACCCACGTCAATGATCAGTTCTGCGCCGTGTCCGGCTACAGCCGCGACGAGTTGCTCGGGCAGAACCATCGTCTTCTCAATTCCGGCGTGCACAGCGCGGATTTCTTCGCCGGCATGTGGCGCACCATCGCGCTGGGCAACGTCTGGAAGGGCGATATCTGCAATCGCGCCAAGGACGGCAGCCTGTACTGGGTTGAAAGCACCATGGTGCCGGTACTCAATGACGCGACCGGACGGGTCGATCGATACCTGTCGATTCGTTTCGACATCAGCGAAAAACGCCAGTTGTTGCATTCCCTGCAATGGCGGGTCGGGCACGACGTGCTGACCGGGCTGCCCAATCGTGCGTTTCTCTCGGATCTGCTGGACCAGGCGCTGGAGTTCTCCCGGCAGGAAAACATCCCGCTCGCCGTCTGCATGCTCGACCTTGACGGGTTCAAGGCGGTCAACGACGGCTACGGTCACGCCAGTGGCGATCAATTGCTGGTGGAAGTGGCCAAGCGTTTGCGCCACATCGTGCGTGGCGAAGATGTCGTGGCGCGGTTGGCCGGCGACGAGTTTGTGCTGGTGTTGCGTTACGTGCGGGATCTGCCGGAATTGCGCGCGGCGCTGAACCGGGTGCTGGGAGCGATTTCGGCGCCGTATACGTTGCACGGCAAGGACATCAATGTGTTCGCCAGCATCGGCGTCACGCTGTTTCCGCTCGACCATGAAGATGCCGAAACCCTGTTGCGTCACGCCGATCAGGCCATGTACGTGGCCAAGCAGCGCGGGCGCAACCGATTCCATCTGTTCGACGTGTCCAGGGATCAGGAGGTCAAGGCCACTCACCAGACGGTCGAGCGCGTGCGCCAGGCGCTGGCCGCCGATGAGTTGCGTCTGCATTTCCAGCCCAAGGTCAACATGCGCCTTGGCGTGGTGGTCGGCTTCGAGGCGCTGTTGCGCTGGGAACATCCGCAAAACGGCATGGTGCCGGCTCGGGAGTTTTTGCCG
Source organism: Pseudomonas sp. LBUM1663 (assembly GCF_059695905.1). Lineage (NCBI taxonomy): Bacteria > Pseudomonadati > Pseudomonadota > Gammaproteobacteria > Pseudomonadales > Pseudomonadaceae > Pseudomonas > Pseudomonas sp. LBUM1663. The sequence continues at coordinate 2,283,935 of NZ_CP166792.1, forward strand.
TTTGTGGAAGAGACGGACCTGATCGTCGACATCGGCGAATGGGTGATGGATCAGGTGCTGACGCAATTGCACCGCTGGCAGCAGGCGGGGCAGGGCTGGCCGATCAGCATTAATATCGCGGCACGGCATTTCCAGCGCGCGGATTTCGTCGACCGGCTCAGGCACGTCCTCGCCCGGCATGTCGATGTTGCGCCGCAGATGCTCGACCTGGAAATCGTCGAGTCGGTGGCGGTCGAGAATATCCAGCACGTCAGCGACTGTTTGCAGGCCTGTCAGGCGCTGGGGGTGCAGTTTTCATTGGGCGACTTCGGCACTGGCTATTCGTCGCTGAGCTACCTCAAGCGATTGCGCACCCAAACCATCAAGATCGATAAGTCGTTTGTGCGCGACATTCTGGATGATCGCGATGACCTGGCGCTGACCACCGCGGTGATCGGCCTGGCCCGGGCGTTTGGCCGGCAGGTGATCGCTGAAGGGCTGCAAAGTATCGAGCACGGTGAGTTGCTGTTGCGACTGGGGTGTGAAGTGGCTCAAGGCTATTTCATCGCCCGGCCAATGCCCCCCGCCGACGTGCCGGGTTGGGTCGCCGGGTTTGTCGCGCCGCCGCAATGGCAATCGCTGGACCAGGTTGGCTGAAGTCCGGTAATCCACACTGATCTCCTATGGGAGCGAGCTTGCTCGCGATAGCGGTCTGCAATTCAACATTGATGGTGACTGACATATCGCTATCGCGAGCAAGCTCGCTCCCACATGGCTCGGTGTTGATCAGAAGATTTGCTTTAGGGGGGGCCAGGCTCCGAACCTATATAAAGCCGGATAATGTCATCAATCTCCCCCGACATTTTCATCCGCAGCAACGTGCGCAGTATGCGTTGCACTGGCACCTTGGGGTCGTTGCGCACGTAGCAACCGACGCTCTGTTCCTGCAACACCGCCACGCCTTTGAGTTGCTTGTCGGGTAACAGGCGCTGATTGAACCAGTCCAGTGTCCATTGATTGCTCACGGCATAGCGATAGCGCCCGGCGTGGAGTTTTTCCAGCACTTGTTCCTGGTTGCGCGCGTCTTCGCGGTGCAGTCGGTCGGCGTCGAACAGCGGTTGCAAGGTGGGGTAGGAGTAGCCGAGCACGGTGCCGATGGCTTGTCGCGACAGGTTTGCAGGCACTACCGAAGGCAGCGGATCTTGCCGGCTGATCAGCATGTCGCGCTGAAACCAGAGCGGAATGCTCCAGATGTAGTCGCCGGACTGATTCGGCAGCCAGGACTGCGCGGCATAGCAGCGGACATCGACCTCGCCGTGTTCCATGGCGCCTTGCGCCCGCGCCCGGGGCAACACATGAAATTCGACCGGCACGCCGACTTGGGTCGCGAGGCTGAGCATCACGTCATACAGGATCCCCTGGGTTACACGCCCGCGCTCCAGTTGCACCATCGGCATCGCCCAACTGTCGGGCACCACAAAACGCAGCGGCGCTTCGGCGGCGGCGACGCTCAGACTTATCCACAGCAACGCCCCCAAGGCAAAACGCATAAACGCTCCGGTACGTCATAAACCTGAGCCGATAAAAAGCCCCCCAAAGTGCATCTTAGCCAGATTAGACGAGCGCACCGGATGCAATTTTGGCCTTGCTCCGCTAGCATTAGCCGCTTCTGTTCCTTCGTTGCGACGGTTTTCGATGAGTTATCAGGTTCTTGCACGTAAATGGCGTCCGCGCTCGTTCCGCGAAATGGTCGGCCAGACCCATGTGCTCAAGGCTCTGATCAATGCCTTGGACAGCCAGCGGCTGCACCACGCGTACCTGTTCACCGGTACGCGCGGGGTCGGCAAGACCACTATCGCGCGGATCATCGCCAAATGCCTGAACTGTGAAACAGGTATCACTTCGACGCCGTGCGGCGAGTGTTCGGTGTGCCGCGAAATCGATGAGGGCCGCTTTGTCGACCTGATCGAGATCGACGCCGCGAGCCGGACCAAGGTCGAGGACACCCGCGAGCTGCTCGATAACGTGCAATACGCGCCGAGCCGCGGGCGCTTCAAGGTCTACCTGATCGACGAAGTGCACATGCTTTCCAGCCATTCCTTCAATGCGCTGTTGAAAACCCTTGAAGAGCCGCCGCCCTACGTCAAGTTCATCCTGGCGACGACCGACCCGCAGAAACTTCCTGCAACCATTCTGTCGCGGTGCCTGCAGTTCTCCCTCAAGAACATGACCCCGGAGCGCGTGGTCGAGCATTTGACCCACGTCCTGGGCGTCGAGAACGTGCCGTTCGAAGACGACGCACTGTGGCTGCTGGGCCGCGCCGCCGACGGCTCGATGCGTGACGCCATGAGCCTGACCGACCAGGCCATCGCCTTCGGTGAAGGCAAGGTCATGGCTGCCGATGTGCGGGCCATGCTGGGCACGCTCGATCATGGTCAGGTCTATGACGTTCTGCATGCGCTGATCGAAGGCGACGCCAAGGCCTTGCTCGAAGGTGTCCGCCATCTGGCGGAACAAGGCCCGGACTGGAGCGGCGTGCTCTCCGAAATTCTCAACGTGCTGCACCGTGTCGCCATTGCCCAGGCGTTGCCTGAAGGCGTCGACAACGGTCACGGCGACCGCGATCGGGTGCTGGCACTGGCCCAGGCCTTGCCGGCCGAAGACGTGCAGTTCTATTACCAGATGGGCCTGATCGGTCGTCGCGACTTGCCGCTGGCGCCAGACCCGCGCGGTGGCTTCGAAATGGTCCTGCTGCGAATGCTCGCGTTCCGACCGGCGGACACCGCGGACGCCCCGAGGCAACCGCTAAAGCCAGTGGGGATCAGCCAGGCCACAGTTGATTCCGCAAATTCAGTGGCTGCCGCGCCGGTAGTCGCTACGGCAGTTGCCCCCGTTGTCCCTGCGCTTATGTCGGTGCTTGAGCCCGTCGCTGAGGCGGTGCCTGCTCCCGCGCCTGAACCGGTTGCACCCGTTGTAATGGCCGAGCCTGTGGTTGAGCCGGTCGCGGTCGAGGCGGCGGTCGATTTGCCGTGGAATGACCCGGTCGAACTGGAACCCGTCCAGCAACCCGCCGTCGAGCCGGTGCTTGAAACCGCCAGCGAACAACCTGATCTGCCGCCCATGCCGTTGCCGACGCCAGACAGCGTGGTGCCGGACGCGCCGGAGTGGGCCGCTGCGCCGATCCCGGAACCGTCGGTGGCCGACGTCGATGCTGCCACACCGGGCGTGGACCTGGATGACGAGCCGCCGCTGGACGAAGACTACATCGAGCCGGACATGGATTCGGCCTACAGTTACCTCGATGAGCTGGCCAGCGAACACGCTGCCGAGCCAGCGCCGGAACCCGAGCCTGAGCCGGCCGCCATGCCCGCCACCGGCCTGGCCCTGCAATGGCTGGAATTGTTCCCGAAACTGCCGATCTCGGGCATGACCGGCAGCATTGCCGCCAACTGCACCCTGATCGCCGTCGATGGTGACAACTGGCTGATGCACCTGGACCCGGCCCACAGCGCCTTGTTCAACGCGACCCAGCAACGGCGTCTCAATGATGCGTTGAACCAGTTTCACGGGCGCACGCTGACCCTGAGCATGGAGCTGATCAAGCCGGAGCAGGAAACCCCGGCCCAGGCCGCTTCCCGTCGTCGTGCGAACCGTCAGCGCGAGGCCGAGGAGTCGATCCACGGTGATCCGTTCATCCAGCAAATGATGCAGCAGTTCGGTGCGGTGGTCCGCAACGATACTATTGAACCTGTCGAAGCCCTGGTCAGTCAGGGCTAATAACTGAAGGCGTTTGGCCCCAAGGGCCGGGCGCTGTTTAAATCCAAGTACTTTTGAGGTGATTCCCATGATGAAAGGTGGCATGGCCGGCCTGATGAAGCAGGCACAGCAGATGCAGGAAAAAATGGCCAAGATGCAGGAAGAACTGGCCAACGCTGAAGTCACCGGTAAAGCCGGTGGCGATATGGTCACCGTGGTGATGACCGGTCGTCACGACGTGAAGCGCGTGACCATCGACCCGAGCCTGGTTGAAGGCCTGAGCGAAGACGACAAAGAGATGCTGGAAGCCGTGTTCGCCGCCGCCGTCAACGACGCCGTGCGCAAGATCGAAGCCAACAGCCAGGACAAAATGGGCAACATGACCGCTGGCATGCAACTGCCACCGGGTATGAAACTGCCGTTCTGATTCGCCAAAGCGCGTCGGATGAGCTACAAAAAAATGCCAGGCAGTGCGCCTGGCATTTTTGTTTTTGTCAGGCCAGGTTAATCCCTGTGGCGAGGGAGCTTGCTCCCGCTGGACTGCGCAGCGGTCCCCTTCATTTCAGCTAAAGAGCGGGCCGCTTTGCGACCCAGCGGGAGCAAGCTCCCTCGCCACAATGAAAGGCAGAAACATCGAACGCCACACCACCACAACGGTCTGCTCCCCTATACCGCCGAATTCATCGATCACAGGAGACGCTCACATGCCAGACGCATTGACCCTCAACCAACGTATCGTCCTGGCGTCGCGCCCCTTAGGCGCGCCGACACCGGAGAATTTTCGCCTGGAACGGGAAGCACTGCCGGAACTTGCCGACGGCCAGGTCCTGCTCAAGACTCAATACCTCTCGCTGGACCCCTATATGCGCGGTCGTATGAGTGATGCACCGTCCTACGCCGCGCCGGTGGAAATCGGCGAGGTGATGACCGGTGGCGCTGTCAGTCGTGTCGAGCGCTCGCTGAATCCGAAATTCCATGAAGGCGATCTGGTGGTGGGCGCCACCGGCTGGCAGAGCCACAGCATCAGCGACGGTCGCAACATCATTCCGGTGCCGAGCGGTTTGCCGTCCCCGTCCATGGCCCTGGGTGTGCTGGGCATGCCGGGCATGACCGCGTACATGGGCCTGATGGACATCGGCCAGCCCAAGGCCGGCGAAACCTTGGTGGTCGCGGCCGCCTCGGGCGCGGTGGGTTCGGTGGTCGGCCAGGTGGCGAAGATCAAAGGCCTGCGCGTGGTGGGCGTAGCGGGCGGTGCGGAAAAATGCCGCTACGTGGTGGAGGAATTGGGGTTCGACGCTTGCGTAGACCACAAGAGCCCGAACTTCGCCGATGAACTGGCCCAGGCGTGCCCCGAGGGTATCGATATTTACTACGAGAACGTCGGTGGCAAGGTGTTCGATGCGGTGGTGCCGCTGCTCAATGCCAAGGCGCGGATTCCTTTGTGCGGCCTCATCGCTTCCTACAACGCCCACGAAGCGCCGACCGGCCCGGATCGCCTGCCGCAATTGCAACGCACCTTGCTGACCAAGCGCGTGCGCATCCAGGGCTTCATCGTGTTTGACGACTACGGTGATCGTCAGCCGGAGTTCGTCAGTGCCATGGCGCCGTGGGTGCGTGACGGCAAGGTCAAGTTCCGCGAAGACGTGGTCGATGGCCTTGAGAATGCGCCTGAGGCCTTCATCGGTCTGCTGGAAGGACGCAACTTCGGCAAACTGGTGGTGCGGGTCGCCCGGGACTGAATAATTGACGCTATACAGAGGCGCGGGTATAAACCGCGTCTCGTTGATTTGTCGGACGTTTCCCCATGAGCTTCAGCCCTTTGATTCGCCAACTGATCGATGCCCTGCGAATTTTGCCGGGTGTCGGTCAGAAAACCGCCCAGCGCATGGCGCTGCAACTGCTTGAGCGTGATCGCAGCGGTGGTTCGCGACTGGCGTCGGCACTGAGCCAGGCCATGGAAGGGGTGGGCCATTGCCGGTTGTGCCGCACGCTGACCGAAGACGACCTGTGCCCACAATGTGCCGATACGCGCCGTGACGACACCTTGCTCTGCGTGGTGGAAGGTCCGATGGACGTGTACGCCGTGGAGCAGACCGGGTTCCGGGGTCGCTATTTTGTGCTCAAGGGCCATCTCTCGCCGCTCGACGGCCTGGGACCTGAGGCCATTGGCATTCCGCAGCTGTTGGCGCGGATTGAAGAGGCGGGCACCTTTACTGAAGTCATTCTGGCTACCAACCCGACGGTGGAAGGTGAGGCGACGGCGCATTACATTGCGCAGTTGTTGAGTAACAAAGGTTTGATTGCCTCGCGTATCGCCCACGGTGTGCCGTTGGGTGGCGAGCTGGAACTGGTGGATGGCGGGACGTTGGCGCATTCGTTTGCCGGGCGTAAGCCGATAGCCTTGTAGTGTTTGAACCGACGCCATCGCCAGCAAGCCGGCTCCTAGAGGGGCGCGTGATATCTCTGTAGGAGCCGGCTTGCTGGCGATCCAGGCGCCTCGGTCCATCTGATTCACAACAATCCTGTTGAAAACCAAGCAAGCGCTCGGTTAACTTCGCTGAACCTTCAGTGGAGTTCGCCGATGCCTGCCTTTCAGGAATATTTCGATCCCAGCCACCAATTGGTCCGCGACAGCGTCAGACGTTTCGTCGAGCGTGAGATCCTTCCGGATATTGATCAGTGGGAAGAAGCTGAAAGCTTCCCCCGCGAGCTTTATCTCAAGGCCGGTGCGGCGGGAATCCTGGGGATCGGCTATCCCGAATCCCTGGGCGGCAGTCACGAAGGCGATCTGTTCGCCAAGGTCGCTGCCAGCGAAGAGCTGATGCGTTGTGGCTCTGGCGGCCTGGTGGCCGGCCTCGGTTCGCTGGACATCGGGCTGCCACCGATTCTCAAGTGGGCCCGGCCCGAAATCCGTGATCGTGTCGTGCCGCAAGTGCTGGCCGGCGAGAAGATCAGCGCGCTGGCCGTCACCGAGCCCAGCGGCGGCTCCGATGTGGCCAACCTGCAAACTCGCGCTTTGCGTGACGGCGACTTTTACCGGGTCAGTGGCAGTAAAACCTTTATCACCAGTGGCGTGCGCGCGGATTTCTACACCGTGGCGGTGCGCACCGGTGAGCCGGGTTTCGGTGGCATCAGTCTGCTGCTGATCGAAAAAGGCACACCCGGTTTCACTGTCGGCCGTCAGTTGAAGAAGATGGGCTGGTGGGCGTCGGACACGGCCGAATTGTTCTTCGATGATTGCCGGGTGCCGGTGGGAAATCTGATTGGCGCCGAGAACATGGGCTTCGCCTGCATCATGGGCAACTTCCAGAGCGAACGCCTGGCGTTGGCGTTGATGGCCAACATGACGGCGCAGCTGGCGCTTGAGGAAAGCCTGAAATGGGCGCGTCAGCGCGAAGCCTTTGGCAAACCCATTGGCAAGTTCCAGGTGCTCAAGCACCGCCTCGCGGAAATGGCCACGGCCTTGGAGGTGTCACGGGAATTCACTTACCGTCAGGCGGCGAAGATGGCGGCAGGGCAGAGCGTGATCAAGGAGATTTCCATGGCCAAGAACTTCGCGACCGACACGGCAGACCGGATTACCACGGATGCGGTGCAGATCCTCGGTGGCCTCGGTTACATGCGCGAGAGCCTGGTGGAGCGGCTGTATCGGGATAACCGGATCCTGTCGATCGGCGGCGGGACGCGGGAAGTGATGAACGAGATCATTAGCAAGCAGATGGGGCTTTGAATCTTGTGGTGTAGCGGCTGACGCCATCGCGGGCAAGCCCGCTCCCACAGGATTATCGTCAGACACAAATCTTGTGTACGGCGTAGATCACTGTGGGAGCGAGGCTTGCCCGCGATGGCGTCAGTGAGAACGCCGCCTTACTTCTCGCTCAACGAAAACTGCGTCAGGCAAAACGTAGGAATCCCCATCTCTTCCAGCCGCTGCGAACCACCCAGCTCCGGCAGATCAATAATTGCCGCCGCTTCATGAACCCGCGCGCCCATGCGCCGAATCAGGTTCGCCGCCGCAATCAGCGTACCGCCAGTGGCGATCAAGTCATCAAACATCACCACCGAGTCGCCTTCGCACAAACTGTCGGCGTGCACTTCGAGAAAGGCTTCGCCGTATTCGGTCGCATACCCCTCGGCCAACACGTCGGCCGGCAGTTTGCCTTGCTTGCGGAACAGCACCAGCGGCTTGTTCAACTGATAGGCCAGCACCGAGCCGATCAGGAAACCACGCGCATCCATCGCGCCGATGTGCGTGAAGTCCGCCTCGACATAACGGTGGACGAAGCTGTCCATCACCAGGCGCAGGGCCTTGGGCGACTGGAACAGAGGCGTGATGTCACGAAAGATCACGCCCGGCTTCGGGAAGTCGATCACGGGGCGGATCAGGGATTTGATGTCGAAGGATTCGATGAGCATCGTCGAGGTGTCCTGGCAGGCTGCAAACGTCGCAGTATAACGGCGGCTGAACTGTTTCGCTCAGCCGCAATCATTGCCATCAGCCTTCGAGCGAGCCACCGGCCAGTGCGCAGAGCTGGATCGGGTCGAGGATGTGGATTTCCTTGCCCTCGGCGGCGATCAGTTCGTTTTGCTGGAAGCGCGTGAACACCCGGGACACGGTTTCCACCGCCAGGCCCAGGTAGTTGCCGATTTCGTTGCGCGACATGCTCAGGCGGAACTGGTTGGCCGAGAAGCCCCGGGCACGGAAACGTGCCGAGAGGTTGACCAGGAACGTGGCGATGCGCTCGTCGGCGGTTTTTTTCGACAGCAACAACATCATTTGTTGATCGTCACGAATCTCGCGGCTCATCACCCGCATCAACTGACGGCGCAGTTGTGGGAGTTGCAGGGCCAGTTCGTCGAGGCGTTCGAAGGGGATTTCGCACACCGACGTGGTCTCCAGGGCTTGCGCCGAGACCGGGTGCTTTTCAGTGTCCATGCCCGACAAGCCAACCAGTTCGCTCGGCAAGTGGAAGCCGGTGAGCTGTTCTTCACCGCCATCGCTCAGGCTGAAGGTCTTGAGGGCGCCGGAGCGTACTGCATAAACGGAATCGAAAGTATCGCCTTGGCGGAACAGGAACTCGCCTTTTTTCAGCGGGCGACCCCGTTTGACGATCTCGTCCAGCGCTTCCATGTCTTCCAGATTCAGAGAAAGTGGCAAACAGAGGGGGGCCAGGCTGCAATCCTTGCAATGGGCTTGGCTATGAGCGCGCAGCTTTACTGGCTCGGACATTTCTTCAATCCTTGTGGGAAAACACACATAAGCCGTAAGGGTAACTCACGGGAGGACATTCAGGCACGCGGCGATTTTGCCGCAGGGTCGTAAAGCCAGCATTTTGCTACCCGGCAACTAGATCACTCGCGAAAACCGCTGGTGATTGTGCTGTTGCAAATAGGCATCGAACACCATGCACACCGATCGCACCAGCAAGCGACCGGCGGGCAATACGTTGATTCGCTCATTGTCGAGGCTGATCAAACCGTCATCGGCCATGGTCTGTAGCTGCGGCCACAGGTCACCGAAGTAACCGCGAAAATCGATGTTGAAAGCCTGTTCGATGTCCGCGAACTCCAGATTGAACGTGCAGATCAACTGCTGAATCACCGCCCGCCGCACGCGATCATCGGCGTTGCACAGCAGGCCACGGCTGGTTGCCAGTTGGGCGGAGGCCAGCGTGTTCTGATACTGATTCAGATCGCTGTTGTTCTGGCAGTAAAGGTCGCCGATCTGGCTGATGGCCGACACCCCCAGTCCGATCAGATCGCAATGACCGTGAGTGGTGTAGCCCTGAAAGTTACGCTGCAGGGTCGATTCTTCCTGGGCAATCGCCAGCTCATCGTCGGGCAGGGCGAAGTGGTCCATGCCGATGTAGCGGTAACCGGCAGCGGTCAGTTGTTCGATGGTGCGCTGCAGCATTTCCAGCTTCTGCGCCGGCGTCGGCAACTCGTTGCTGTTGATCCGCCGCTGCGGCATGAAGCGTTCCGGCAGGTGCGCATAGTTGAACACCGAGAGCCGATCCGGTTGCAGCGCAATGACCTCGTCGACCGTGCGGGCGAAGTTTTCCGGGGTCTGCTTCGGCAAGCCGTAGATCAGGTCAATGTTGATCGAACGAAATTGCAGGGTCCGGGCGGCGTCGATCACGGCGCGGGTTTCTTCCAGGCTTTGCAGGCGATTGACCGCCCGTTGCACCGCCGGGTCGAGGTCTTGCAGGCCAATGCTGACCCGGTTGAAACCCAGTTCACGGAGCAGGCCCATGGTCGACCAGTCGGCTTCGCGCGGGTCGATCTCAATGCCGTAGTCGCCGGAATCGTCGTCCAGCAGATTGAAGTGCTTGCGTAACTGGGCCATCAACTGGCGCAGTTCGTCGTGGCTGAGAAAAGTCGGGGTGCCGCCGCCAAAGTGCAGTTGTTCAACTTTTTGCGCCGGGTCGAGGTGACAGGCGATCAGCTGGATTTCCTGCTCAAGGCGCTGCAAATAGGGCAGGGCGCGGCCACGGTCCTTGGTGATGACTTTGTTGCAGGCGCAGTAGTAGCAAATGTTCGCGCAGAACGGCACATGCACGTACAGCGACAATGGGCGCAGGGCCTTACGGCTGTCGCGCAGGGCGTGGAACAGGTCGAACGTGCCGACCTGTCCGTCGAATTGCACCGCGGTCGGGTAAGAGGTATAGCGCGGACCCGCCAAGTCATAACGGCGGATCAGATCGGTGTCCCAACGAATGGCGTCGAGCATCATGCGGGCATTCCCCCGGATAGGCTGGCAGTGTTAGCGAGTCTATGGGGTGCGACGCGGGGGCATCTTGATTTGCATCAACGGTCAGGATTTGTGTTGCCCGTTCGGGCCTCATCGCGGGCAAGCCCGCTTCCACAGGGATTGCAGTGTTCACAAAACCTGTGGGAGCGGGCTCGCCCGCGATGGGGCACCACCGATCTAATGCCCCATGAGCCAATGCTGATGCGGCCCCGGCAAGGTCCAGATGCCGAACAGGATCACCAGTAATCCGCCTGTCATCCGCACGCTACGCTTGCGCAACAACGCCGTGACCCGCTCCGCCGCCAGCCCGGTGGCCAGCAGCACCGGCCACGTACCGAGTCCGAACGCGAGCATCAGCAATGCACTGTCCAGCGCATTGCCCTGGCTCGCCGCCCACAGCAACGTGCTGTAAACCAACCCGCATGGCAACCAGCCCCACAGCGCGCCCAGCAGCAACGCGCGGGGCAGGCTCGACACCGGCAGCAGTTTGTTGGCAACCGGCTGGATATGCCGCCACAGGCCGCGGCCGAGGCTTTCGATACGGGTCAGGCCGCTCCACCATCCGGCGAGGTACAGGCCCATGGCGATCAGCAACAATCCGGCGATCACACGCATGAACATGGCGGCCGGGCTGTTGGCCACTGCCCAACCCGCCAGGCCGATCAAAAGACCGGCCGTTGTATAGCTGAGAATTCGCCCCAGGTTGTACGCCAGCAACAGGCGAAAACGGCGGCTGCGCTGCTCCTTGGGAATCGCCAGGGTCAGCGCTCCCATCAAGCCGCCGCACATGCCCAGGCAATGTCCACCGCCGAGCAGGCCGAGAATCACCGCAGACACCAGCAGTGGCGCCAACTCAAGCATGCGGAGGCGCCTTGTCGTCCGGTTTGGCCGGATGGCCGCTGGCTTCGTCGACCGCGGCTTTGTGGTTCGGGTCCTGGTCGTCGAACAGAATGCTGTGGGCCGGGCCGTCGAGGTCGTCGTACTGACCGCTGTCGACCGCCCAGAAGAAGATATAGATAGCGATGGCCACGATCAGCAGCGCGGCCGGGATCATCACGTAGAGAGCTGGCATCTGGACTCCATGCCCGCGCGGCTCAGGCCGGCAGCGGGCGGGTTTCTGGTGTGGGGCGGGCGCCAGGCGTGCTCGGCAGGCGAGTCAGGCGCAGGGCGTTCAGCACCACGGTCAACGAACTGATGGACATACCGACCGCAGCCCAGACCGGCGTGATCCAGCCGAGGGCGGCGAACGGCAACATGAGGCCATTGTACAGCCCGGCCCAGAGCAGGTTCTCGATGATTACCCGACGGGTGCGCCGCGCGAGGCTGAAGGCTTGCACCAGCGCATCGAGACGGTTCGACAGCAACACCGCATCGGCGCTGGTTTTCGCCAGATCGGTGGCCGAACCCATCGCCACGCTGATATCGGCAGCGGCCAGCACTGGCACGTCATTGACGCCGTCACCGAGCATCAACACCTTGCGGCCTTCCTTGTGCAGCTGGTGCAGGACCTGCAATTTGTCATCCGGGCGCAAACCGCCCCGGGCTTCGTCGATGCCCAGTTCGGCTGCCACGCTGGCGACCATCGGTGAGGTATCGCCCGACAGCAGCAAGGTGCGCCAGCCACGGGCCTTGCAGGCTTCCAATAGCGCCGGTGCATCGGCACGCAAACGATCATCGAGGACAAACCACGCCAGCGGCCCTTGGTCGTCGCCGAGCAGCAGCCATTGCCCCGCTTCATCGGGCATGACCGGTTCGGCCGCGCCACTGAGTTCGCAGACAAAACCCGGCTGGCCGATGCGCAGGCGTTGCGTGCCGACCAGGCCTTCGAGGCCAAGCCCCGGCGTACTGAGGACTTCTTCGGCCGCCAACGGCGCCCGGCCAAAGGCGCGGGCAATCGGGTGTTCGGAGCGGTTTTCCAGGGCTGCGGCGAGACTCAGGCATTGATCGCTGTCGAGCGCGCCGAGAGGACGGATCGAGCGCAACGCCAGGCGACCCTCGGTCAACGTGCCGGTCTTGTCGAAAATCACCGTGTCGATCTGGTTCAGACCCTCCAGCACATGGCCGCGGGTCAACAAAAGACCAAGCTTGTGCAACGTGCCGGTGGCGGCGGTGAGGGCGGTGGGCGTGGCCAGCGACAAGGCGCACGGGCACGTTGCAACCAGCATCGCCAGGACAATCCAGAAGGCTCGCGACGAATCCAGTTCCCACCACAACAGGCCGATTGCCGCTGCCGCGATCAATGACAGCAACAGGAACCATTGTGCGGCGCGGTCGGCGATTTCCGCCAGTCGCGGCTTTTCGGCCTGGGCACGATCCAGCAGGCGGACGATGGCCGACAGTCGCGTGTCCTGGCCCAACGCCAGGACTTCCACGGTCAACGCGCCTTCAACGTTCAGCGTACCAGCGGTCACTGCATCGCCCAGCGTGCGCGGTTGCGGCAGGTATTCGCCGGTCAGCAGCGATTCGTCGATGCTCGACTGGCCATCGAGGATCTTGCCGTCGGCCGGCAGGATCGCACCCGGGTGCACCAGCACTTGATCGCCGACACGCAGTTCGCTGAGCAGGATGCGTTCGCTCTGGCCGTCGGCACTCAGACGCAGGCACGAAGCGGGCAACAGGTTGACAAGCTGTGCGGTGGCGGCGGCGGTGCGCTCCCGGGCGCGACGTTCCAGATAACGCCCGGCCAGCAGGAATAGCGCGAACATCCCTACGGCATCGAAATAGAGCTCGCCGACGCCGGTGATCGAGGTCCAGATGCCGGCGATGTAGGCACCGCCGATCGCCAGCGACACCGACACGTCCATGGTCAGATGGCGGGTGCGCAAATCGCGCATCGCCCCTTTGAAGAACGGCGCACAGCTGTAGAACACAATCGGCGTGGTGAGGAACAGTGCGACCCAGCGCAGGATGGTGTGCAGCTCGGGGCTCAAGTCGATGTTGAATTCCGGCCAGGTGGCCATGGTCGCCATCATCGCCTGGAACCACAGCAGCCCGGCCACGCCGAGTTGGCGCAAGGCCAGGCGGTTTTCGCTGGCCAGTTGTTCGCTGGCGCGGTCGGCTTGGTACGGGTGGGCGGCGTAACCGATGTGGCGCAGTTCGCTGAGCACTTGGCTCAACGGCAATTGCGCGTCGGCCCAGCGCACGTGCAGGCGATGGTTGGACAGGTTCAGTCGCGCTTCGGCCACCGCCGGCAAGGCGCGCAGGTGTTTCTCGATCAGCCAGCCGCAGGCGGCGCAGCTGATGCCTTCCATCAACAGGGTGGTTTCGGCGAGTTCGCCGTCGTGGCGCACGAAAGGCTTTTGCACGTCGGCGCGGTCGTAGAGCGCCAACTCGTCCACCAACTGCACCGGCAAGGCTTCGGGGTTGGCCGATGACTCGCTGCGGTGCTGGTAATAGCTTTCCAGACCACCGGCCACGATTGCCTCCGCCACGGCTTGGCAACCCGGGCAGCAGAACTCGCGGATTTCACCGAGGACCGCAGCGGTGAAGCGGCTGCCGGCCGGGACGGGCAGGGCGCAGTGGTAGCAGGGGGTTGGCGTGGTCATCTGTGCTGCCATGGAAACCATTGTGGCGAGGGAGCTTGCTCCCGCTCGGCTGCGCAGCAGTCGTAAACCTGCGAACGCGCTATGACTGAAAGAATCGGTTTGCTGGTTTCAGGGGGCGCTTCGCATCCAGCGGGAGCAAGCTCCCTCGCCACAGTTGACCGTGTTCACTGGAACTTACTTCTTCAGGTCTTCCGCGCCTTGCAGCGGCTCGTCACCCAGCAGCAGTTCCTTGTCATGGCTGACCAGCTCTTCTTCGAACATGCGCCAGATGTGGTCGTCCTGAGTGCCCAGTAATTCGACAAAGCGACGGCCTTCAATCTTGTCGCTCAATTGACCGATGTAGCGGCCCTGTTCGGTTTCGCTGCGGGCGAGGGTGATCTTGCGATCCTTCTCCGGCTGGGTCGGTGAGATCAGGTTCAGCTCAAGGGTTTCAGGTTGGCTGTTGCCGCTCAGGCGCAGGTCGACTTCGCCGGTCACGTCATCCAGGTGAACGCTGGCCCGCAGCAACAGGGTCTGGGCCAGCAGCTCACGATCAAGGGAGCGGTTGATGCCTTTGCCGGCCTCGTAGTAGTTGTCGTTGACCAGGTTATCCGGGTTGTTCACCGCGATCGTCACCATGGACAGGGTCAACGTCACGGAACAGGCCAGGATGGCGATGATGATCCATGGCCAAAGATGCTTGTACCAAGGGCTTGCGGCGTTTGCTGCGGGCATGATCACTTCTCTCAACGAATTTGTGGGCCGATGAATCGGCTCTTGGCTTCAACGTGGATGCTGTCGTCGTCGGCATCCTTGAGGATGAATTTCACCTCGTTGGTGCTCGATGGCAGTTTTTCCGGTGCGATCGACAGTTCGACCGGCTGGCTGAAAATCTCCCCGGCGGCGACTTTGATCTCGCGCTTGCCTTGCAGTTTGAGGTCCGGCAGGCCTGAGGCTTCAAGTACGTAGGTATGGTCGCGCTGGTCTTTGTTCATGATCTTCAGGCTGTAGACGTTCTCGATCCGGCCTTCGGCGTTCTCGCGATACAGCACGCGGTCCTTGCTGACGTCGAAACCGACCAGCGACCGCATGAAGAACGCGCCCGCCAGCAATCCCATCATGGCCAGCAACACCACGGCATAGCCGATCAGGCGCGGGCGCAGTTTATGGGTTTTTTGCCCGGACAGGTTGTGCTCGGTGGTGTAGCTGATCAACCCGCGCGGGTAGTCCATCTTGTCCATGATGCTGTCGCAGGCATCGATGCACGCAGCGCAGCCGATGCACTCAATTTGCAGACCGTCGCGAATGTCGATGCCGGTCGGGCAGACCTGGACACACATGGTGCAATCGATGCAGTCGCCCAGGCCCTGGGCCTTGTAGTCGACACCTTTCTTGCGCGGGCCACGGCTTTCACCACGGCGCGGATCGTAGGAAACGATCAGCGTGTCCTTGTCGAACATCACGCTCTGAAAGCGCGCATACGGACACATGTAAATGCACACTTGCTCACGCAGCCAGCCGGCGTTGCCGTAGGTGGCGAGGGTGAAGAAGCCGACCCAGAAATACGACCAGCCATCCGCTTCGCCGGTGAAGAAATCGATGGTCAGCTCGCGAATGGGCGAGAAGTAACCGACGAAGGTCATGCCGGTGACGAAGCCGATCAACAGCCACATCGAATGCTTGCTGAATTTGCGCAGGAATTTGTTGGCGCTCATCGGCGCCTTGTCGAGCTTGATGCGCTGGTTGCGGTCGCCTTCGGTGACCTTTTCGCACCACATGAAAATCCACGTCCAGACGCTTTGCGGGCAGGTATAACCGCACCACACTCGACCGGCGTACACGGTAATGAAGAACAGGCCGAAGGCGCTGACGATCAAGATCCCGGAGAGCAGGATGAAATCCTGGGGCCAGAAGGTCGCACCGAAAATGAAGAATTTGCGCTCCGGCAGGTTCCACCAAACGGCTTGATGCCCGCCCCAGTTCAGCCAGACCGTGCCGAAATACAGCAGAAACAACCCGGCACCGCCCATCATCCGCAGGTTGCGGAACAGGCCGGTGAAGGCGCGGGTGTAGATTTTTTCTCGAGAGGCATAAAGATCGACGCTGTTGTTTGCGTCTTTGGCGGGCGGTGTGACGTCGTGTACCGGAATCTGATTGCTCATCATTGCATCCCACGGCAGTGGAAAAATGCCTCGGTCAGTACGTGCCGACCGCGGTCAAAAAGAGGTGTTGCAGTGGCGCAATGATACGCCTGTCGCTCTAGCTCAAGGGTGCGACCTTTGGTCGCGTTGGGCAAATTCAATTGATGGTGTAGTGACTTGAATCAATTGACTTGTAGATTATGGACGTTTTTTCGTGGTGCAGAATCAGAGGTGGGGCGATTCCTCGCCGCTGCTTGGCCGACGAGGTGACGGCGAGCTGCGGACCTCATCCGTCCGGGAGGTCTGCCGCTGGAATACACGCCATGGCGGCTGTAACTTCATAGTTGTCTCCTTGCAGTATCAAGCCAGCAAAACTCATAACTAACCAAGTTTAACTTGGTGGGGTGATTGTTCGTTGGTGTGCGACAGAAATATATTTATTTAATTGAAGTTACTTGGTTGTTTGATGTTTTGGTCTGTTTCCAATAAGTTAATTCGGCGCGGCTTGCTGGTTGCGCACTTTATCTAATACTAATGGAAACGGAATTCTATGATTTCTAAGAAAGTTAAGCGGTTTGTGCTGGGCGTTTGTCTGCTGTCTATGGCGCCTTTGGCCTATTCAATAGAAGGTGCTCCACGTCACATGATCTTCGCTTCGGATACGCAATACCCGTGGACAGACAAGCTCGACCGCAGAGAGCCCGAGTCCGAGGCGGATTTCAATAAACGCTCGAAATGGTTGGTGGAGACCCAGTTGGCGAGTATTGCCGACTTCCGTAAGAACCATGCGCAATCCCATGTACCACTGATGATCAATGGTGACATCACCGCTTTCGGTCACGGCTGGCAGCGCTCTTACATGAATTCGATGTTGAAGAAATACTTCAATGGCGATTTCTTGTATGGCTTGGGTAACCACGATTATGAGAATAACGTGGATGATTGCTTCAGCAATAACTGTGCGGCCGGCAGTATCGTGGAGTTTAAAGAACACCATGAGGGCAAGGTTGATGATTTTGACTTGAAAGTCACCGGAAATTTTCTGAGTCGGCTGTACTCCGGCAGTCTCGCCTATTCCAAAAACATAGGCGATGTCCATATGGTGCAACTCAATAATGAGCCGACCTATGCCACCCGGATTTCTCATGCGTTAAACCCGACGACGTTCGACATCACCAGTACCCTGGATTGGCTTGAAAACGATTTGAGAGTCGCTCGGACTCAGGGTTACGCCATCATTATCAACATGCACAAGCCACAGGAAATGATGGGTGACAGTGAGCAAACACGGCGCTTTTATCAGATGATCAGGAAGTATGAGGTCACTGCCATCTTCGCCGGTCATCTCCATGATCAAGGTGGTGATGCCTATGAAGTGAACGGCGTGCCGATGTACCTGAGCGGTGCCACTTCTCAGCAAACCTACCTGGTTGCCAGTTTCTCGGAGGATCGCAAGCAGTTGCACATCAACCTGGTGAAGGGCAATCAATGGCAGAGCCGCAAGCTGCTGGATACGGTACCGGTGAAATCGATCTGGGCCAGTCGCCCATGAAAAAGGCCCCGCCAGATCACTGACGGGGCCTTCTTTGTTGCGTCAGGCGTGTGCCTTACTGAGCGTCTTCCGTCGGCGCTTTCTCACCGTGAGAGAGGCTGTAGACGTAAGCGGCCAGCAGGTGAACCTTGTCGTTCCCTTGCAGCAGTTCTTGCGCAGGCATCTGGCCCTGACGGCCGTAACGGATGGTCTGCTGCAGTTGAGCGAAGCTCGAACCGTAGATGAACGCTGCCGGGTGAGTCAGGTTCGGTGCGCCCATGGCCGGGGTACCTTTGCCTTCCGGACCGTGGCACACGGCGCAGTTGGCGGCAAACAGCTTCTGGCCGGCAACCGGATCGGCCTTGGTGCCTTCCGGCAGCTTGCGGCCATCGAGGTTGGTCAGTACGAACGAAGCAACGTCCGCAACGCCTTGCTCGCCGATCACGTCAGCCCATGCCGGCATGACCGCGTGGCGGCCACCCATGATGGTGGTCTTGATGGTTTCTGCCTCACCGCCCCAGCGCCAGTCGGCGTCGGTCAGGTTAGGGAAGCCATAAGCGCCCTTGGCGTCGGAGCCGTGGCAGACCGAGCAGTTGGAGGCGAACAGGCGGCCACCCATCTTCAGGGCTTGCGGGTCCTTGGCGACTTCTTCAATCGGCATCGAAGCGAACTTGGCGAAGATCGGACCGAACTTGGCGTCCGACTTGGCCATTTCCTTTTCCCACTCGTGAACGCCGGTCCAGCCGGTCTGGCCGTTGGCGAACGCGGTCTGCTTCTCGTTATCCAGGTAGTTGTAACCCGGCAACAGGCCTTTCCAGTTACCCAGGCCCGGGTACAGCACCAGATAGCCCAGGGCGAAGATGATGGTGCCCACGAACAGCATGAACCACCATTTCGGCAGTGGGTTGTCGTACTCCTCGATCCCGTCGAAGGAGTGGCCAACCGTTTCCTCTGTCTGCTCGGCGCGCTGGCCCTTGCGGGTGGACAGCAGCAGCCAGGTCAGGGCGAAGATGGTGCCGAGACTGAGGACTGTGACGTACAGACTCCAGAACGTAGTCATTCTTTGTTACTCCTAGAAGCTTGCTCGACGTGCTTGATGGCTTCGGGATCATCCGCGAAAGGCAGCAAGGTCGCGTCTTCAAACTCCGACTTGCGCTTGGGGCTGAACACCCACAACGCCAGACCGATGAAGGCCACCATCACAACAACGGTGCCCAGGCCACGAATCATCCCGATATCCATCTAAATCACCGTTTGCTTTTGATGATGGTGCCCAGGCCTTGCAGATAGGCCACCAGCGCGTCCATTTCGGTTTTGCCCTTCACAGCATCCTTGGCACCGGCGATGTCTTCGTCGGTGTAAGGGACGCCGAGCGTGCGCAAGACTTCCATTTTCTTGGCGGTGTCTTTGCCGTCGAGCTTGTTTTCCACGAGGAACGGGTAGGCCGGCATTTTCGACTCGGGCACCACGTTGCGCGGGTTGTACAAATGCGCACGCTGCCAGTCATCGGAGTAACGACCGCCGACACGGGCCAGGTCCGGACCGGTACGCTTGGAGCCCCACAGGAACGGGTGGTCCCAGACGCTTTCACCGGCAACCGAATAGTGGCCGTAACGTTCGGTTTCCGCACGGAACGGGCGGATCATCTGCGAGTGGCAGCCGACACAACCGTTGGCGATGTAAATGTCGCGGCCTTCCAGTTCAAGGGCGGTGCGAGGCTTCATGCCTTCGACCGGCTTGTTGGTGACGTCCTGGAAAAACAGCGGAACGATCTGGGTCAGGCCGCCGATACTGACGGCGATAACCATGAAGAAGGCCAGCAGGCCAATGTTCTTCTCGACTGCTTCATGCTTCATCAGTGAGCTCCAACTACAGCGATCTGAGCGGCGGCTTCGGCTTCAGCCGGGTTCGAGGCGCGTACAGTCCGCCATACGTTGTAGGCCATGAACAGCATGCCGCTGGCAAAGAACGCGCCGCCCAGGGCGCGAACGATGAAACCAGGGTGGCTGGCTTGCAGGGCTTCGACGAACGAGTAGGTGAGGGTGCCGTCGTCGTTGATTGCACGCCACATCAGACCTTGGGTGATGCCGTTGACCCACATCGAAGCGATGTACAGAACGGTACCGATGGTTGCGAGCCAGAAATGCGTGTTGATCAGGCCGATGCTGTGCATCTGCGCGCGACCGAACAGTTTCGGGATCATGTGGTAGATGGCGCCGATCGAGATCATCGCTACCCAGCCCAAGGCACCGGCGTGTACGTGGCCGATGGTCCAGTCGGTGTAGTGCGACAGCGAGTTCACGGTCTTGATGGCCATCATCGGGCCTTCAAAGGTCGACATGCCGTAGAAGGCCAGCGACACCACCAGGAAGCGCAGGATCGGGTCGGTGCGCAGCTTATGCCAGGCGCCCGACAGGGTCATCATGCCGTTGATCATGCCGCCCCAGCTCGGAGCCAGCAGGATGATCGACATCGCCATGCCCAGGGACTGAGCCCAGTCCGGCAGCGCGGTGTAGTGCAGGTGGTGCGGACCGGCCCAGATGTACAGGGTGATCAGCGCCCAGAAGTGCACGATCGACAGGCGATAGGAGTAGATCGGACGCTCGGCCTGCTTCGGAACGAAGTAATACATCATCCCCAGGAAGCCGGTGGTCAGGAAGAAACCGACCGCGTTGTGGCCGTACCACCACTGGATCATTGCGTCAGTCGCACCGGCGTAGGCCGAGTAGGACTTGAAGAAGCTGACCGGCAGGGACGCGTGGTTGACGATGTGCAGCATCGCCGTCACGACGATGAAGGCACCGTAGAACCAGTTACCCACATAGATATGCTTGGTATTGCGCTTGGTGATGGTGCCGAAGAACACCAGACCGTAGGACACCCAGACGATGGCCAGCAGAATAGCCAGGGGCCATTCCAGTTCCGCGTATTCCTTGGTGGTGGTGTAACCCAGCGGCAAGGTAATAATCGCGCCGACAATGACCGCTTGCCAACCCCAGAAGGTGAAGGCGGCGAGGCTGTCGGAAATCAGTCGCGTTTGGCAGGTTCGCTGCACGACGTAATAAGAAGTGGCAAACAGTGCACAACCACCGAAGGCGAAAATCACCAGGTTGGTGTGCAACGGGCGTAAGCGTCCAAAAGTCGTCCACGGCAGACCGAGATTCAATTCCGGCCATACAAGCTGTGAGGCGATGAAGACACCGAGCCCCATGCCAAGGATCCCCCAGACCACCGTCATGATGGCGAACTGGCGGACTACCTTATAGTTATAAGCAGTCGGACTGATTGCTGTGCTCATTCTAAGGTTCCACGGTTTGGGTGTTTTATTAGGAGTAAAAATCGGCCGCAAGTATGTAGAAAGCGGGGGGTCATTGCAACGCGCCATGACCTGGGTCAATGCTTTCAAAAGCTGATTCTGCGGCCTTTCCATGCGCCGCGTAAGGACAAAATTGGCCTCGGACAAAATGTCGCAGCGAACGAAAAGGGTGAGGGGGTCAGGTCAGTTGTTACGGGGTGTGTTCAAACACAACGATCGGGTGACCGACGGCAATTGGCACGACAGCCGGTATCTACCAGCCTTTGCGGCCTGTCATCGAGCAGATTCGTCGAACACATCGGGCAAGGGCGACCTGGAACCGGCTCATGCCAGTCCGCATCGAATCAAGCTTAGACCCGAATCTGGTGAACCGAAAGGAGGACCAACGGAGGGGTGCGACACTTGGTCGCAAAGAGGCAGGGAACTGCCGCATTCGGGAGAATGCGGCAATAGAGCGGTCGAGATTTATTCGCGTTTGCCTTCTGCTTGCAAGCGCTCGGTGCTCAGACCGTGGGACAAGCTGTAAACGTAAGCGGCCAGCAGTTGCACCTTGTCGTTGCCGAGCAGTTCGTTCTGCGCCGGCATATGGCCCTGGCGGCCATGTCGGATGGTCTGCTGAAGTTGCGCCAGGCTTGTACCGTAGATGAATCCGGCCGGTTGCGTCAGGTTCGGCGCGCCCATGGCCTCAGTGCCCTGGCCGTTCGCACCATGACAGGCTACGCAGGTGGTGCTGAACGCTTGCTGTCCGGCTTGCAGATCGGCGGTGTCGCCAGCCGGCAATGGCAGGCCGGCCAGTTCATGACGCACATACGCGGCCACGTTCTTCACGCCGGCCTCGCCGAGGATTTCACCCCAGGCCGGCATTGCCGCCATGCGACCGCCCATGATCGTGGTCTTGATCATCTCGGCATCACCGCCCCAGCGCCAGGTGCTGTCGGCGAGGTTCGGGAAGCCGAAAGCGCCCTTGGCATCCGAGCCGTGGCACACCGAGCAGTTGGACGCGAACAGGCGACCGCCCATTTTCAGCGCTTGCGGGTCCTTGGCCACTTCTTCAACGGGCATGGCGGCGAATTTGGCGAAGATCGGCCCGAACCTGGCGTCCGCCTTGTTCATCTCCTTTTCCCATTCGTGGACACCGGTCCAGCCGTCCTCGTAACCCGGCAGGACGCCTTTCCAGTTGCCCAGGCCTGGATAAAGAATCAGGTAGCCCACGGCAAACACCAGCGTGCCGGCGAACAGCATGAACCACCACTGCGGCAGCGGATTGTCGTACTCCTCGATGCCGTCGAAGCTGTGGCCCATGGTCTGGTCGACGCTGCCCTTGGTTTCGCCCTTGCGGGTCCCGATCAGCAGCCAGGTCAGGCCGATCAGGCTGCCGATGGTCAGTACGCAGATCCACGTACTCCAGAAGGTGGTCATGGCCGGGTACTCCTAGTTTCAGGTTCTTGGGTGGCGTCGTCGGCCAGGGGTTCATCGGCGAACGGCAGCAAACGCGCTTCGGCGAATTCCGGGTTGCGCTTGCTGTTGAACACCCACAGCGTCAGGCCGACGAAGGCCACGAACACCACGACTGTGCCAAGACCGCGGATCATTCCACTGCTCATCGTGGTCACTATTTCGAAGGGTATGGTCATGGCTCACCTCTTGCTCTTGATGGCAGTGCCGAGCACTTGCAGGTAAGAAACGAGTGCGTCCATTTCGGTCTTGCCCTTGAGGCTGGCGACGGCGCCACTTATGTCATCATCGCTGTACGGCACGCCGAGGGTGCGCATGGTGCGGATCTTGGTTTCGGTGTGACTGCTGTCGACTGCTTGCGTGACCAGCCATGGGTAGCCAGGCATTTTTGACTCCGGCACCACGTTGCGCGGGTTATACAAGTGCGCACGGTGCCAGTCATCCGAGTAACGCGCGCCGACCCGGGCAAGGTCCGGCCCGGTACGTTTCGAACCCCAGAGGAACGGGTGATCCCACACGCTTTCCCCGGCCACCGAGTAGTGCCCGTAGCGTTCGGTCTCGGCACGAAACGGCCGGATCATCTGCGAGTGGCAACCGACACAGCCTTCGCGGATGTAAATGTCGCGGCCTTCCAGTTGCAGGGCGGTGTAGGGCTTCATGCCTTCCACCGGCTTATTGGTCACGTCCTGGAAGAACAGCGGGACGATCTGGGTCAGACCGCCGATGCTCACAGCCAGGACCATCAGCAGCATCAGCAGGCCGACGTTTTTCTCGATTGTTTCGTGTTTCATGGCGGACTCCTCAGGCCATCTGCGCGGCAGCGGCAACTTCGGCAGGCTGCGAGGCCCGCACGGTGCGCCAGGTGTTGTAAGCCATCAGGAACATGCCGCTGAGGAAGATCGCACCGCCCACCAGTCGCACGACGAAGCCTGGGTGGCTGGCCACCAGGGTTTCGACGAACGAGTAGGTCAGCGTGCCGTCTTCGTTGACTGCGCGCCACATGAGGCCCTGGGCGATGCCGTTGACCCACATCGAGGCGATGTACAGGACGGTGCCGATGGTCGCGAGCCAGAAGTGCGCATTGATCAGACCGATGCTGTGCATCTGGGGGCGACCGAAGATTTTCGGGATCATGTGGTACAGCGCGCCGATGGAAATCATCGCCACCCAACCGAGGGCGCCGGCGTGAACGTGGCCAATGGTCCAGTCGGTGTAGTGGGAGAGGGCGTTGACCGTTTTGATGGCCATCATCGGCCCTTCAAAGGTCGACATGCCGTAGAACGCCAGGGACACGACGAGGAAGCGCAGGATCGGGTCGCTGCGCAACTTATGCCAGGCGCCCGAGAGCGTCATCATCCCGTTGATCATCCCGCCCCAGCTTGGTGCCAGCAGGATCAGCGACATCACCATGCCCAGCGACTGCGCCCAGTCCGGCAGCGCGGTGTAGTGCAGGTGGTGCGGACCGGCCCAGATGTACAGGGTGATCAGCGCCCAGAAGTGCACGATCGACAAGCGATAGGAGTACACCGGACGCTCGGCCTGTTTCGGCACGAAGTAGTACATCATCCCGAGGAAACCGGCAGTGAGGAAAAAGCCCACGGCGTTGTGGCCGTACCACCACTGGACCATGGCATCGGTGGCACCGGCGTAGACCGAGTAGGACTTGGTGAAACTCACCGGCAGCTCAACGTTGTTGACGATGTGCAGAATCGCCACGGTGATGATGAACGCACCGAAGAACCAGTTTCCGACGTAGATGTGCTTGGTCTTGCGCTTGGCCAGCGTGCCGAAAAACACGATGGCGTAGGCGACCCAGACGATGGTGATCAGGATGTCGATCGGCCATTCCAGCTCGGCGTATTCCTTGGAACTGGTGTAACCCAGCGGCAGGCTGATGGCCGCCAAGAGAATCACAAGCTGCCAGCCCCAGAAGCAGAACGCGGCAACTGCGGGAGCATATAAGCGGGTCTGGCAAGTCCTTTGTACGGAGTACAACGAACTGGCGAACAGGGCGCAACCGCCGAACGCGAAGATCACCGCGTTGGTGTGCAATGGGCGCAAGCGGCCGAAACTGGTCCACGGCAAATCGAAGTTGAGTTCAGGCCAGACCAATTGGGCCGCGAGAAAAACCCCGAGCCCCATGCCGACGATGCCCCACACCACCGTCATAATGGCGAATTGGCGGACCACCTTGTAGTTGTAGGCGGTACTGATAGAAGTGTTCATGGTTCCCCATCCAC
Organism: Pseudomonas sp. LBUM1663; assembly: GCF_059695905.1. NCBI lineage: Bacteria > Pseudomonadati > Pseudomonadota > Gammaproteobacteria > Pseudomonadales > Pseudomonadaceae > Pseudomonas > Pseudomonas sp. LBUM1663. The sequence continues at coordinate 2,308,628 of NZ_CP166792.1, forward strand.
GGTTCAGCCGAAGTGAAGGCCCGTCTTTGCGAGTAAGCCGCGCAAGGCAGGCGCTTCCTTCGCCTGGAGTTATAGGCAGACTAAAAGCGAGGCAAGCATGGACAAAGAGCACAAGGCCAGTATTGACGGGGATCAATGGGCGCGGTGTATGCAGGATCATGGATGGTTGTGGAATGCCGCCTCAGGACCTGCATCGGCCACGTTGATCCTCGCCCACGGTGCCGGTGCGCCGATGGACAGCGGCTGGATGAACGACATGGCTGCGCGCTTGGCGGCTCAAGGCGTCAACGTGCTGCGCTTCGAGTTTCCATACATGGCGCAAAGGCGTGTTGACGGGGGCAAGCGCCCACCGAATCCGGCACCGAAACTGCTCGAGTGCTGGCGTGAGGTCTATGCCGTGGTGCGACGCCATGTCACTGGGCGTCTGGCCATTGGCGGCAAGTCCATGGGCGGGCGGATGGCCAGTCTTTTGGCGGATGAGCTGGAGGCGGATGCGCTGGTGTGCCTCGGTTATCCGTTTTATGCGGTGGGTAAACCGGAGAAGCCTCGGGTCGAACATTTGTCTTCGTTGAAGACGCCGACATTGATCGTGCAGGGTGAGCGGGATGCGCTGGGCAATCGTGAGGCGGTCGAAGGTTATGAGTTGGCGGCGAGCATCGAGGTGTTCTGGCTGGTGGCGGGGGACCATGATTTGAAGCCGTTGAAGGCTTCGGGGTTTACCCATGAGCAGCATTTGGCGGCTGCGGCGAGTCGGGTAGCTGCATTTCTTCAGTGAAATAATGAGCGCCGAGGAGGGGCTGTTCGCGGGCAAGACCGCTCCCACTTTTGGGTTGTGTTGTGAGTGAGATCTTCAACACTGAAAACCTATGTGGGGCGGGTTCGTCCGGTTATTTTGACTCTTTCAGGCTCACAGGGCGCTTTCCCCTTGTTCGCCTGGCTTTTGCGCTGGCGGCCGCAGTCTCTTCATTGTGAATGTGCCTTTTGGATTCAGACGATAACCACGGCTTTTGAACAGGGCTTCGAATGTTCCGACGACGATGTCTGTATCACGATCGTAACTGATGATGTTCAGGGTGGCGGAGTCTGCCTCCACCGTTCGGAAACCATGGAAGCCGGGCGGTGCGGGAATCGAGTGGACATGTGTAAACGTCAGCCCGTCAGCCAGCGTATAGATGCCCTTGAGCGCGTCGTCACCTTTGTAGGGCAACGTCATACTGAAAATAAAACTGTTCTCCTCTTCGACTGTTCCCATTCCTCCGCCAATACTCCAGTAAAGCTCACCGTGAAAATCACCTTGGAGGAAGTCACTGAACTCTGCTGTCTTTTCGATGGCGCCGTATTTCCACTTAAGGATGTTTTCATTCGCAAGCGTGCCGTGTTTTTTTGGAATAAAGGTAGTGTGAGTTGTCATCATGAAATCCTTTTGCTGGTAAGAGATTGGCCGTCATTGTCCGATGGACAAAGCGACTGTCTCTTTGATAAGTCTCCTGGGTTTATCCGTCTACTGTCAGATCTGACAGGTGCTCCCCGATTGTCAACATTTCACGATGTCCAAATATAAAAAAACCCGGAGGTTTTCACCGTCCGGGTTCCAGTTCTACAGTTAGCGGTCAGCGGTTAAACCGCTCCACCAACGAATACTGGGTATTCGCCGTCTTCGTCAGCTCTTCACTCAACAGCGCCGAGTGCTGCGCCTGTTCCGACGTCTGGTCGGCCAGCTGCGAGATGTTGCTGATGTTGCGGCTGATTTCTTCGGCAACAGCACTTTGCTCTTCAGTCGCCGCCGCAATCTGGGTGGTCATGTCGGTGATGTTGGCCACCGCTTCGCTGATCCCCACCAGCGCCTGATCCGCTTCCAGTACCCGCGCCACGCCTTCTTCAGCCTGACGATGCCCGGCTTCCATGGTTTGTACTGCGGTGCTGGCGGTTTGTTGCAGCTTGGCGATCAGGGCGTGAATCTGCCCGGTGGATTCGCTGGTGCGTTGTGCCAGTTGACGCACTTCGTCGGCGACCACCGCAAAACCACGGCCCATCTCACCGGCACGGGCCGCTTCGATGGCGGCGTTCAGGGCGAGCAGGTTGGTCTGGTCGGCGATGCCTTTGATCACATCGACAACGCCGCCGATTTCGTCGCTGTCCTTGGCCAGTTGGGTCACGGTCTGCCCGGTTTCACCGACCACCACCGACAAGCGCTGGATGGCTTCGCGGGTTTCCCCGGCGATGTCACGACCGCGACCGGTCAGGCGATTGGCTTCCTGAGTGGCGTCGGCGGTGCGCTGCACGTGGCTGGCGACTTCCTGGGTGGTGGCGGCCATCTGATTGACGGCGGTGGCCACTTGCTCGGTTTCGACGCGTTGACGTTCCAGGCCACTGGAGCTGCTGTGAGCCAGGGTGTCGGACTGCTTGGCTTGCTCGGTCAAGTGCTCGGCAGTGTCCTGCAGGCGGGTCAGGCAGGTTTTCAGACGGGCTTCCTGGCTGAGAATCGACATCTCCAGACGTGCCTGGGCGCCACGGCTGTCGGTGTACATCTGCGCGATCAGTGGGTCGGAGGTGGTCTGCTCGGCCAGCCGCAGCAAGCGCTTGAGGCCACGCTGTTGCCAACTCAAGCCCAGCAGGCCCAGCGGCACCGAAAGGCCGGCGGCGAGGGCGAAGCCCCACTGGGAGTTGAGCGACGCACCGATCATGAAGCTCAGCTGGCTGACCAGAATGAACGGCAGCCAGTCCTGGAGCACCGGCAACCATTTGTCTGTCGAAGGGACGGCCGACTTGCCCTGGTTGATGCGTTGGTAGAGCGCTTCGGCGCGGCGGATCTGCTCGGCGGTGGGTTTGACCCGCACCGATTCGTAGCCGATCACCTGATTGCCTTCGAACACCGGTGTGACGTAGGCGTTAACCCAGTAGTGGTCACCGTTGTTGCAGCGATTCTTGACAATGCCCATCCATGGCAAGCCTTGTTTCAGTGTGCCCCACATGTGCGCGAACACCGCCGCCGGGACGTCGGGGTGACGGACCAGGTTATGCGGCGCACGGATCAGTTCTTCACGAGAAAACCCGCTGATTTCGACGAAGGCGTCGTTGCAGTAGGTGATCACGCCCTTGGCATCGGTGGTGGAAATCAACCGTTGCTGAGCCGGGAAGGTCCGTTCGCGTTGTGTGGTGGGCTGGTTGTTACGCATGGCTTTTTCAATCCGCAAGGCTTTGAGAGGTTGTCGGCGGCGTCAGGAATTTATTGAAGATATTTTTTCAATAATCAGTGGCGCGTCGCAAAACGGCCATTGCATTAGCTGGCGAGCATCGGGTAGGTGAACAGTGCGAAATGCAGCAGGTTCAAGCCGAAATGGGTGGCGATGGCCGCCCCCAATCCGCCGAAACGGTACGCCAGACCATAGCCGACACCTGCCAGACTCGCCAGCAGCACCCATTGCCAACCCGCGCCCGCATGCGCCAGGCCGAACAACAGCGAGGCGAGCAGCAACGCCAGGTTTTCACCGTAGGGCAGGTGTTTGAAGTGCCGGCTCAGCCCACCCTGGACGTAACCACGAAACAGCGCTTCCTCCACCAGCGTCACCAGCAGCAGATTGTTCAGGATCCACAACCCGGCTTGATCCGGCCACTTCGGCGCCCAACTGATCATCCCCAGCAAGAGTGCACCGCCCAACGCAAGGATGGTGCTCAGGGGCAGGGCGAGTGCGGTGGCATAGGCCGAAAGGCGCAAAGAGCGCCGGCCGACAATCCACGGGCACACCAGTAACAGCCAAAAGCCGATCAGGGGCTTGTCCTGATTCAGGTACATGGAAAAAGGCACGGCGTCGTCGGTGAAGCGTTGCGGGTCGATGCCGCGACCGTTGTAGAAACCGGGCAGCCAGTGCATCGCCAGTGCCAGGGCGAGGATGATGAACACGCCGTGACCGAGGTAGCGAGCGATGGGCAGTTTTTGCTGGCGGACCGCGAAACCGGCGACGAGCAGCAACGCGACGGAGATGCCGGCCAGCCAGCCGAGATGGCCGTAGGTCAGAGCGAGGGTGTAACCGAGGGAGAGTAGGGCCAGGTAAGTCCATGGCAGGGCAATCATTGAAAATCCTTGTGTCCAGAAATATGCAGGGCGCTGCAATCCCCTGTGGGAGCGAGCCTGCTCGCGATAGCGGTAGGGCAGACACCCATTCAGTGACTGTCAGACCGCTATCGCGAGCAGGCTCGTTCCCACAGGGGTTATTTGTCGTACACAACACCTGTGGAAGTGGCGGGGGATTATAGAGATGCACTTCACAAACAAAAACACCGCCCGAAGGCGGTGTCTTTGTCAGCGGTGGGTCACGACGCAATCAACTGTCGCAACACGTAATGCAAAATCCCTCCCGATTTGAAGTATTCCACTTCATTGAGCGTATCGATCCGGCACAGCACCTCGACTTTCTCGCGACTGCCGTCCTCGCGGGTGATGATGAGTGTCAGGTTCATCCGCGGCGTCAACTCCACGCCGGTCAACCCCAGGATATCCAGCGTCTCCTTGCCGGTCAGGTTCAGGCTCTTGCGGTTCTGATCCAGCTTGAACTGCAACGGCAGCACGCCCATGCCCACCAGGTTGGAACGGTGAATCCGCTCAAAGCTTTCGGCGATGACCGCTTTCACGCCCAGCAGATTGGTGCCCTTGGCCGCCCAGTCGCGGCTCGAGCCGGTGCCGTATTCTTGCCCGGCGATCACCACCAGCGGCGTGTCCGACGCTTGATAGCGCATGGCCGCGTCGTAGATCGGCATCCTTTCCCCGGTCGGGATGTAGATCGTGTTGCCGCCTTCTTCGCCACCGAGCATCTCGTTGCGAATGCGGATATTGGCGAAGGTGCCGCGCATCATCACTTCATGATTGCCGCGACGGGAACCGTAGGAGTTGAAGTCCCGCGGCTCCACGCCTTTCTCGCGCAGGTAGTGACCGGCCGGGCTGTCCGCCTTGATGTTGCCGGCGGGGGAGATGTGGTCAGTGGTCACCGAGTCGCCCAGCAGCGCAAGGACCCTGGCACCCGCGACGTCCTTGACCACCGGCGGCGGGCCGCCGATGTCATCGAAGAACGGCGGATGCTGGATGTAAGTCGAGTCGTCCTGCCAGACATACGTCGCCGCTTGCGGCACTTCAATCGCTTGCCATTGCTCGTCGCCGGCAAACACCTCGGCGTATTCCTTGTGGAACATGGCAGTGTTGACCTGACTCACCGCGTCGGCAATCTCTTTGGTGCTCGGCCAGATGTCCCGCAGGTACACCGGATTGCCGTCCTTGTCGTTGCCCAACGGCTCGCTGCTGATGTCAGTGCGCACCGTACCGGCCAACGCATAGGCCACGACCAGCGGCGGGGACGCCAGCCAGTTGGTTTTCACCAGCGGATGCACCCGACCTTCAAAGTTACGGTTGCCCGACAGCACCGAGGCGACGGTCAGGTCGGCGGCCTGGATGGCTTTTTCGATCGGCTCCGGCAAGGGGCCGGAGTTACCGATGCAGGTGGTGCAGCCATAGCCGACCAAGTCAAAACCCAGCTCATCCAGATACTGGGTCAGGCCGGCAGCCTTGTAGTAGTCGGTGACCACTTTCGAGCCGGGGGCCAGCGAGCTCTTAACCCACGGTTTGCGCTTGAGCCCTTTCTCCACGGCTTTCTTCGCCACAAGGCCGGCGGCCATCATCACGCTCGGGTTGGAGGTGTTGGTGCAAGAAGTGATCGCCGCGATCACCACCGCGCCGTTTTTCAATCGATAAGTCTGGCCGTCGTACTCGTAGTCGGCTTCGCCCGCCAGATCGGCATTGCCCACCGCCACGCCTCCGCCGCCTTCACTTTCGAGGCGACCGACTTCCTTGCTGGTGGGTTTGAATTGCAGGTCGATGAAGTCACTGAACGCCTGCGCGACATTCGGTAGCGAAACCCGGTCCTGTGGGCGTTTCGGCCCGGCCAGGCTGGCTTCGACGCTGGCCATGTCCAGCGCCAGGGTGTCGGTGAACACCGGTTCCTGGCCCGGCAGGCGCCACAGGCCTTGGGCTTTGCTGTAAGCCTCGACCAGTTTCACGGTTGCCAGTGGGCGACCAGACAGGCGCAGATACTCGAGCGTGATGTCGTCGACCGGGAAGAAACCGCAGGTGGCGCCGTATTCCGGGGCCATGTTGGCGATGGTCGCGCGGTCGGCCAGCGGCAGGTCGGCGAGGCCATCGCCATAGAATTCGACGAATTTACCGACCACGCCTTTCTTGCGCAGCATCTGTGTGACGGTCAGCACCAGGTCGGTGGCGGTGATGCCTTCCTTGAGCTTGCCGGTGAGTTTGAAGCCGATCACTTCCGGAATCAGCATCGACACCGGTTGCCCGAGCATCGCGGCTTCCGCTTCGATCCCGCCGACGCCCCAACCGAGCACGCCGAGGCCATTAATCATGGTGGTGTGGGAGTCGGTGCCGACCAGCGTGTCGGGGAAGGCGTAAGTGCGGCCGTCCTCGTCCTTGGTCCAGACCGTGCGGCCCAGGTATTCCAGGTTGACCTGGTGGCAAATGCCCGTGCCCGGTGGCACCACGCTGAAGTTGTCGAAGGCGCTCTGGCCCCAGCGCAGGAACGCGTAACGTTCACCGTTGCGCTGCATTTCGATGTCGACGTTCTGTTCGAAGGCGCTGGAACTGCCGAATTTGTCGACCATCACCGAGTGGTCGATCACCAGATCCACGGGGGAGAGCGGATTGATGCGCTGCGGGTCGCCACCGGCCTTGGCCATGGCGGCGCGCATGGCGGCCAGGTCGACCACGGCAGGCACGCCGGTAAAGTCCTGCATCAATACCCGCGCGGGGCGGTATTGAATTTCGCGGTCGGAGCGCCGCTCCTTGAGCCAGGCGGCAATTGCCCGGAGGTCGGCGCCGGTGACGGTTTTTTCATCTTCCCAGCGCAACAGGTTTTCCAGCAGCACTTTCAACGACATCGGCAGCTTGTCCAGGTCGCCCAGACTTTTGGCAGCATCCGGCAAGCTGAAATAGTGATAGGTCTTGTCGTCGACTTGTAAGGTTTTAAGGGTTTTCAGGCTATCGAGGGACGGCATTGCGATCACTCCTTTGAGTCCGCACGGCTACGGACTGAGGGGACGGACAGAGCTTTCAACCTAGCCCTGTTTGAACGTTAAAGCTAATAACTGGACTCTATGGCCAAGTCCAAGGTTCCGAACTCGGCTATCATGCGCCGGTTTTCGTGACAGGCTTTGCTTCAACGCAAGCCTGGGCATCGCGCAGTGGCTGAATTCTTCGCCAACTGCCCAGGAGTAAGAATGAACACCCTCTTTATGCATTGCCGGCCGGGCTTCGAAGGCGAAGTCTGTTCCGAGATTTCCGAACACGCCGCACGGCTGAACGTGGCCGGTTATGCCAAGGCCAAGACCGCCAGCGCCTGCGCCGAATTCATCTGCACCGAAGAAGACGGCGCCGAGCGCCTGATGCGTGGCCAGCGTTTCGCCGAGCTGATCTTCCCGCGCCAGTGGGCTCGTGGGATCTTCATCGATCTGCCGGAAACCGACCGCATCAGCGTGATCCTCGCGCACATGGCGGACTTCCCGCTGTGCGGCAGCCTGTGGCTGGAAATGGTCGACACCAACGATGGCAAGGAGCTGTCGAACTTCTGCAAGAAATTCGAAGGCCACCTGCGCAAGGCGCTGATGGCAGCCGGCAAGTTGGTCGAAGATGCGCACAAGCCGCGCCTGCTGCTGACCTTCAAGAGCGGCCGCGAAGTGTTCATGGGGCTGGCCGAGTCCAACAACTCGGCGATGTGGCCGATGGGCATTCCGCGCCTGAAGTTCCCGCGTGATGCGCCGAGTCGTTCGACGTTGAAGCTGGAAGAGGCGTGGCACCACTTCATCCCCCGCGATCAGTGGGATGAGCGCCTGCACAGCGACATGACCGGCGTCGACCTCGGTGCCGCCCCCGGCGGCTGGACCTGGCAACTGGTCAACCGCGGCATGCTGGTGACCGCGATCGACAACGGCCCGATGGCCGAAAGCCTGATGGACACCGGTCTGGTGCAACACTTGATGGCCGACGGTTTCACCTTCAAGCCCAAGCAACCGGTGGACTGGATGGTCTGCGACATCGTCGAGAAACCGGCGCGCAACGCTGCGATGCTGGAAGAATGGATTGGCGAGGGGCATTGCCGCGAGGCGGTGGTCAACCTGAAGTTGCCGATGAAACAGCGTTACGCCGAAGTCAAACGCTTGCTGGAACGCATTGCCGAGGGCTTCAAGGAGCGCGGCATCCGGGTCGAGATCGGCTGCAAGCAGCTTTATCACGACCGTGAAGAAGTGACCTGCCATTTGCGCCGACTCGACGTAAAGAAACCCAAGTCCCGCTGAAAGGCTTTTGTGGAGAGGGAGCTTGCTCCCGCTGGGCTGCGCAGCAGCCCTTAAATCAGGCGCCGAAATCTTCTGATAGACCGCATAGCCAGAATTTGGCCCGCTTCGCGACCCAGCGGGAGCAAACTCCCTCGCCACAGTTACAGTCAGTACGATTTGTTAAGGCACCCGGCAATGCGCGACAATGCCGGCCAGTTTCAGGAGTGAATCATGAGTGAAATGATTGATACGCCGGTAGACGGCACCCTCGACGCCACCGGCCTCAACTGCCCGGAACCGGTGATGATGCTGCACCAGCACATCCGTGACCTGGCACCCGGCGGCCTGCTCAAGGTGATCGCGACCGATCCCTCGACCCGTCGCGACATTCCCAAGTTCTGCGTGTTTCTCGACCATGAACTGGTCGCGCAGCACGAAGAGGCAGGCACCTACCTCTACTGGATCCGCAAGAAGCTCGCTTAACCCGCTGAATGACTGATGCGGATCCGCTTGCGTGCACTGCGCGTCAGGCGGATCGACAGCATCAGCGCCGCGCAGCTCAAGCCCACGATCAAACCCTGCCACAGCCCGCTCGGGCCGCTCGGCGCGCCGAACCAGTCGGTCAGGCCCAGTGCGTAGCCCACCGGCAAGCCAATGCCCCAATAGGCGAACAGCGTCAGGATCATCGTCACCCGAGTGTCTTGATAACCGCGCAGTGCACCGGCCGCTGTGACCTGGATCGCGTCGGAAAACTGGAACAGCGCCGAATACACAATCAGCATCGCTGCCACGCGAATCACCGTCGGATCGGCGGTGTAGATCGTTGCAATGTGTTCGCGCAGCAACAGCATCATGCTCGCCGAAATACACGCATAAGCCAGCGCCGTGCCCATGCCGACACCGGCGGCGAAGCGCGCTTCACGCGGTTCCTGACGACCGAGCGCCTGGCCGACGCGCACGGTCACGGCCATGCCCAGGGAATAAGGAATCATGAACACCAGCGAGCTGAAGTTCAGGGCGATCTGATGGCCTGCGACCACGGTGGCGCCAAGACTGCCGATCAGCAGGGCGATCACGGCGAAGATGCTCGACTCGGCGAACACCGCGATGCCGATGGGCAGGCCGATGCCCAGCAGACGTTTGATCACCGACCATTGCGGCCAGTCGAAACGGCTGAACAACTGACTCGACTGATAAGCCGGCGCCCAGCGCTCCCAGCCGGCCATGCCCAGCGCCATCACCCACATCACGATCGCCGTGGCCCAGCCGCAACCGACACCGCCCATGGCCGGGACGCCGAAGTGGCCATAGATGAAGATGTAATTCAGCGGAATGTTCAGTGCCAACCCGCACAAGCCGAGGACCATCGCTGGACGTGTGCGTCCCAGGCCATCACTGAAACAACGCAACACATGGTAGAGGGCAACGGCGGGCAGACCGCTGGCGATGCCGTGCAGGTATTGCATGCACGGGCCGATCAGCTCGGGATCGACCTTCATCAGGTGCAGGATCGGTTCGGCGCTCAACAGCATGCCGGTCGCTATCAAGCCCACCACCAAGGCCAGCCATAACGCCTGACGCACAATCGGGCCGATCTCGCTGTGGGTGCCGGCACCGAAACGCTGGGCGACTTTCGGGGTGGTGGCCAGCAAGGTGCCGGTCATCAACAGAAACACCGGCACCCAGATCGAGTTGCCGAGCGCCACCGCCGCCAGATCGCGCGGGCCGACCCGACCTGCCATCACCGCATCGACGAAGCCCATGGCGGTGGTCGCCAGTTGCGCGACCATGATCGGCAAGGCCAGGGCGAGCAGGTTTTTCAGCTCCAGGCGAACCCGGGCCGGGCGGGTGAGGGAAATAGCGGCGGGGCGGTCAGTCACGGAATTCAAGGGCGAAACGTCCAAAGATTTTGATGCACGAGGCGGCGCATTCTACGCGTTGACGCAGTGGTCAGGAAAAGTCCTGTGTTAGCTATTTGTAATCATCGATCCGGGTTAATGCCGAACACTATGTGGCGAGGGAGCTTGCTCCCGCTGGACTGCGCAGCAGTCCCATAGCCTTGCAAGTGATAAGCCTGTCAAAACCGGATCGCTAGGGTTGGGGCCGCTGCGCGACCCAGCGGGAGCAAGCTCCCTCGCCACGGGTATGGAGTGACCTTAATGCCCGCTGGCCCACTACGGTCATCTCCGCCTACACTGCCAACCCGCCAAAGGAGCCTGCCATGCTGATTGTTGCCGACGAAAATATTCCGCTGCTCGATGCCTTCTTCGAAGGTTTCGGCGAAATCCGCCGGGTGCCGGGACGTTCCATCGACCGCGCCACCGTCGAGCAGGCCGATGTGCTGCTGGTGCGTTCCGTGACCAACGTCAATCGTGCCTTGCTCGAAGGCAGCAAGGTGCGCTTTGTCGGCACCTGCACCATCGGCACCGATCACCTGGATCTGGATTATTTTCAGCAGGCCGGCATTACCTGGTCCAGCGCACCTGGCTGCAATGCCCGGGGTGTGGTCGATTACGTGCTCGGCAGTCTGCTGACCCTGGCCGAAATCGAAGGCGCCGACCTGACTCAGCGCACTTACGGCGTGGTCGGTGCCGGTGAAGTCGGCGGGCGCCTGGTCAAGGTGCTGCAAGGCCTGGGCTGGAACGTGCTGGTGTGTGATCCGCCACGGCAAGCCGCCGAAGGGGGCGATTTCGTCAGCCTCGAACAGATCATCGAGCAATGCGATGTCATCAGCCTGCACACCCCTTTGAAGAAACACGGTTCCCAGTCGACCTGGCACCTGTTTGATAAAAATCGCCTGAATCAGCTTAAGCCCGGCACTTGGCTGATCAACGCCAGTCGTGGCCCGGTGGTGGACAACACCGCCCTGCGCCAAGTGTTGTTGCAACGCGAAGACCTGCAAGCGGTGCTCGACGTTTGGGAAGGCGAACCTGAAGTCGATGTGGCGCTGGCCGAACTCTGCGTGCTGGCGACGCCGCACATTGCCGGTTATAGCCTGGATGGCAAACAACGGGGGACGGCGCAGATCTATCAGGCGTATTGCGAATTTATCGGGCAACCGGCCCAGGTCAGCTTGAGCGATCTGCTGCCGGCGCCGTGGTTGTCGCACGTGACCCTTCACGCTGAGAGCGATCCGGCCTGGGCGCTGGCGATGTTGTGCCGCGGCGTGTACGACCCGCGCCGGGACGATGCGGATTTCCGTCGCAGCCTTGTCGGCAGTGTGAGCGAGCAGCGTGCGGCGTTTGATGCGTTGCGCAAGCATTACCCGCAGCGTCGGGAGATTGATGGGTTGACGGTGCGGATTGAGGGAAATTCGCCTGAGTTGCTGAAGATTGTGGCGGCATTGGGCGCAACGGCTGTTTGAGACCGAGTTGACCCCATCGCGGGCAAGCCGCGCTCCCACAGGATCTGAGTTGTTCGCAAAACAGGTGGACGACCACAAAATCTGTGGGAGCGAGGCTTGCCCGCGAATGGCTGCACCGCAATTCCCGAATAAGCACCCACAAAAAACCCGGCCATCAGGGCCGGGTCAAGAAGACGGTGGCTATATCACTCTTGTTCGGCAGGCTTGACCAATCGCTTCTCCAGTTCGCTGCACGCTTGCTGGATCATGTCTTCAGTGATCGGTACTTCACGCCCATCCTTATCAATAATTGAGCAACCCAGAGACTGGTCTGGCTGTGTGCGGATCACTTGAATCTTGTCATCGCTGCTGTTTTGCAAGGACATGGCCTGTCTCCTCATCAGGTTGTGTGCCTACTTTAAAACCGCCAGGTGACCGGGCTGTGACAACTCCCTGCGATCTCTCCTGAGCGGCAACATCAGTCGACCAGAAATACCGCAGTGTTGCCACCCGGACTTTAGACCAATAGCGTCTAGGCGCTAGTCGTTGTGGTCATAATTAACCTGACTCATTGTGATTTACAGAGTTCCACCCCACTTTAGCGGTATAGGCTGGCCCCATCAATTGCGTACTGGATAACCCGATGCTCTCTGCCCGTCACCGCCGCGCGATTCGCCTGACCAGCCGTTTTCTTGCCCCTTATCGCTGGCCGGCCCTTGGCGCCTTGCTCGCGCTGATCATCACCGCCGGCATCACCTTGTCGATGGGGCAGGGCATTCGCTTGCTGGTGGATCAGGGGTTCATGACCCAATCGGCGCATTTGCTCAACCAGACCATCGGCCTGTTCATGGTGCTGGTGGTCGGGCTGGCGATTGGCACCTTTGCGCGCTTTTATCTGGTTTCGTGGATCGGCGAGCGTGTGGTCGCGGACATCCGCAAGCAAGTATTCAACCACCTGGTTTATCTGCATCCGGGTTTCTATGAAGACAATCGCAGCTCCGAGATCCAGTCACGGCTGACCGCCGACACCACGTTGCTGCAATCAGTGATCGGCTCTTCGCTGTCGCTGTTCCTGCGCAATTTGCTGATGGTGATCGGCGGGATCGTCTTGCTGTTTATCACCAACCCCAAACTCACCAGCATCGTGGTCGTGGCGTTGCCGCTGGTGATCGCGCCGATTCTGATTTTCGGCCGTCGGGTACGCAGCCTGTCGCGCCTGAGTCAGGACCGGATTGCCGACATCGGCAGCTACGTCTCCGAAACCCTTGGCCAGATCAAAACCGTGCAGGCCTACAATCATCAGGTCCAGGACGAGCAGCGCTTTGCCGTAACGGTGGAAGAGGCGTTCAACACGGCACGCAAACGCATTTTCCAGCGCGCCTGGCTGATTACGCTGGTGATCGTGCTGGTGCTCGGTGCGGTGGGCGTGATGTTGTGGGTTGGCGGCATGGACGTGATCGCCGGACGGATCTCGGCAGGTGAACTGGCGGCCTTCGTCTTCTACAGCCTGATCGTCGGCAGCGCCTTCGGCACATTGAGCGAAGTGATCGGCGAGTTGCAGCGCGCGGCGGGCGCCGCCGAGCGGATTGCCGAATTGCTGCGCTCGGAAAACATCATCCAGGCGCCCACCTCAGGTTTGGTCACCTTGCCTGATCGGGTAGAAGGCAATCTCGTATTGCGCGATGTGCGCTTTTCCTACCCGTCGCGGCCGGAAAGCTATGCTGTCGATGGCTTGAATCTGACCATTAATTCGGGCGAAACCCTCGCTCTGGTCGGCCCGTCCGGTGCCGGGAAATCCACCGTGTATGATCTGCTGCTGCGTTTTTACGATCCTGCCTCGGGACAGGTCCTGCTGGATGGCGTGCCACTGACCCAGCTCGACCCGCTCGACCTGCGTCGCTGCTTCGCCCTGGTCTCGCAAAACCCGGCCCTGTTCTTCGGCAGCATCGAAGAGAACATCCGCTACGGCAACCCGACGGCGACTCTGGCCCAGGTTCAGGAAGCGGCGAAAATCGCCTACGCCCACGACTTCATCGAGCAAATGCCCAACGGCTACCAGACCCACCTGGGCGATGGTGGCCTCGGGTTGTCCGGCGGCCAGCGCCAACGCCTGGCCATCGCCCGAGCGCTGCTGGTGGACGCGCCGATCCTGTTGCTGGACGAAGCCACCAGCGCCCTCGACGCCCAAAGCGAACACCTGATCCAGCAAGCCCTGCCGAGCCTGATGAAAAACCGCACCACCCTGGTCATCGCCCACCGCTTGGCCACGGTGAAAAACGCCGACCGGATCGCGGTGATGGATCAGGGGAAACTGGTGGCAATAGGGAAGCATCAGGAATTGATTGCGAGCAATGCGCTGTACGCGCGGCTGGCAGCGTTACAGTTTAGTGACGGGCACAACGCTCTGACCGACCCAGTAACCGACTAAGTACCGACTAAGTAGAGCGCCAAAAAAATGCCCGCATCAATCGATGCGGGCATTTCTATTCGTACTCCACAATCAGGATCACTGATCGTCAAAGTACCGCTCATGCCAATCCACCAGCGGCTGTGGCGAGTTGAGTTTCTGGCCGTAGATCACCGAGTACGACAACACGTTCTGCACATACTGGCGGGTTTCGTCGAACGGGATGCTTTCCACCCACACGTCGAAGCTCAGGTGATCCGCACCGCGCAGCCACTGGCGCACACGGCCGGGGCCGGCGTTGTAGGCAGCGGAGGCGAGGACGCGGTTGCCGTTGAACTGGCTGTGGACCTGGCTCAGGTAAGCGGCGCCGAGCTGGATGTTCTTGTCCGGGTCGAGCACTTGCTGTGGCGAGGCCAGCGGGATGCTGAACTTGCGCGCGGTTTCCTTGGCGGTGCCGGGCATCAGCTGCATCAGGCCGCTGGCGCCGACGCCGGAGCGGGCGTCGTCCATGAACGCGCTTTCCTGACGGGTGATGGCGAACACCCAGCTCGAGTGCAAACCACGGACCTTGGCTTCACGCACCAGGGTTTCGCGGTGGGCCATCGGGAAGCGGATGTCCAGATCGTCCCAGTACTGCGCCTGGCTGATGGTACGGATCGCCGGGAAATACCATTTCAGGTCGTAGGCCAGTTTTGCCTGGGCGACCATTTCGTCACGGCTGAAGTGACGGCTGACGTGGTACCACTCGCGACGGCCGTCGACGATTTGCCCGCGGGCGTGGAATTCAAGGGCACGACGAATGCCTGGTGTGTTGCGCACCTTGTTCATCAGTGCCTGGCTCATCACCAACGGTTTGTTCATCAGCGAATAAGGGGACTGCGAACGATCGGCGGCGAGGAAACCATAGAAATCGCGCTCGCGAGCGAGGTTCTTATATAGCGTCTGCGCTTCCGGGTTCTGCGGCTGCGCCAGTTCCAGGCTGCGGGCCTGCCAATAGCGCCAGCGGTTGGTGGTCGCCAGATCCTGCGGCAAGCGACGGGTCAACTGATAGGCATCGTCCCAGCGGGCCAGCCGCAACAACAGGCGCAGACGCCATTCGGACACTGTGTTGTCGCGCAGTTCCGGGTCGTATTTGGTCATCATCTCCAGCGCGCGAGGGTCGAAACGTTTGGCGAGGGTCAAACCGATTTCGCGGGCGATTGCCACTTTTTCATCGCGGGAGAAGTGCATGCTGCTGGCATAGCCATCGAGCAGGTCCATGGCCTTGTCGGGGTCCTGGCGGGCCAGGCGGCGCAGGCCGAGGCTGACCACGTCGGACATCGGTTCGTCGGCGGGGGTGAAGCGCGATGGCTGGTTCAGCAGTTCAGGTTTCTGCGCCACATCCACCAGCAAGCGACCGCGAGGGGCGAGGGTGCTCAGGCCGTTGACCAGGCTGTTGGCCAGCGGATAGTTGCGCGCCTGGGCGGCGAGCTTGACGCGCTCCCAGCGTTTTTGTTCGGTCAGTTGACCTTCGGCGGCCCATTGCCCGAACAGCGCATCGCAGGCGGCTGGTTGGGATTTGCCGGTCAGCCAGAGTTTGTTGGCGTTGGCGTAGCCTTCGGCTTTCTGGTTGTGCCCGATCTGGTACTGCGCGTTCAGGCAGTCCAGTTCGGTGAAATTGAGCTTGGGGTCGTAGTACTTGACGAAGGTCGCCCAGTCGCCGCGATCGGCCAGCCAGCGCAACCAGCGCAATTTCATCCAGTTGGCCTGGGGCAGATCACCGTGTTCAGCGAGGAATTTTTCGATTTCGGCATTGCTGGCGGTTTTCAGCCGTGCGGTCAGCTCGTCGTAGGCCAGGTACGGCTCCAGTGGATAGTCGCTGAGGGCCTGGCTGTAACGAAAGTAAGGGCCGGTATCGCCCTTGGCCAGGGCACGCTTGGCCTCATCGTAATATTGGCGCTGGGTGGACAGGTCCACCGCCTGGGCGGTTTGAACGGCAGCGGCAGAAAGAAGCAAGCAAGATAAAAGACTGAAGAGGCGACTGCGCATGAGACGTCCGGGCATAGAAATCACGACAAGTGCAGACTTAACCTGCACTGAATTATCTGTAGCTTAGCCTTTTGCCAGCAACGGGCGAAAGCTTTGCCGGCCTCTCGGCACAAGTTCGCAACAATTGTCATGCAGAGTGCTTCGACATTGAAATTGCCGGCCTTCTGAAGCCTCAAGTCAGGTAGAATGCGCGCCCGGTTTTTGGAGAAGCTCATGACCCTGCTCAAATTCAGCGATGTGTCCCTTGCTTTCGGCGCTATGCCGTTGTTGGACAAGGTGTCCTGGCAGATCGCCCGTGGTGAGCGGGTGTGCATCATCGGCCGCAACGGCACTGGCAAGTCCAGCATGATGAAGCTCGTCAAGGGCGACCAGAAGCCCGACGAAGGCTCCGTTTGGCGTGCACCCGGCCTCAAGATTGGCGAATTGCCGCAAGAATTGCCGGTAGCCGACGAGCGGACCGTGTTCGACGTGGTGGCTGAAGGCCTGGACGGTGTCGGCGAGCTGCTCGCGCAGTATCACCACCTGAGCCAGAACATCGTCACCGACGCCGACCTGGACAAGCTGATGCACGTCCAGCACGACCTCGAAGCCCGCGATGGCTGGCGTTTGCAGCAACTGGTCGATAGCACCTTGAGCCGTCTGCAGTTGCCAGCCGACAAGACCCTCGCCGAATTGTCCGGCGGCTGGCGTCGTCGCGTCCTGCTGGCCCAGGCCCTGGTTTCCGAGCCGGACCTGCTGCTGCTCGACGAACCGACCAACCACCTGGACATCGGTGCAATCGCCTGGCTCGAAGAAGCGCTGAAGGATTTCCAGGGCGCCGTGCTGTTCATCACGCACGACCGTTCATTCCTGCAAAACCTCGCGACGCGCATTCTGGAACTGGATCGCGGCGGCCTGATCGACTGGAACGGCGACTACGCCAGTTTCCTCGTGCACAAAGAAGCCTCCCTGGCCGCTGAAGAAACCGCCAACGCTCTGTTCGACAAAAAGCTGGCCCAGGAAGAAGTCTGGATCCGTCAGGGCATCAAGGCCCGTCGCACCCGTAACGAAGGTCGCGTCCGCGCATTGAAAGCCTTGCGCGTCGAGCGCAGCGAACGTCGCGAGCGTACCGGCAAGGCCAACATTCAGCTGGACACCGCCGACAAGTCCGGCAAGCAGGTGATGGTCCTCGAGAACGTGAGCTTCGCTCACCCGGGCGGGCCGTTCCTGATCAAGGATTTCTCGATGGTCCTGACGCGCGGTGACCGTATCGGTCTGCTCGGCGCCAACGGTACCGGCAAGACCACGTTGCTGAAGCTGATGCTCAGCGGTCTGCAACCAACCAGCGGCACAGTGGAAGAGGGGACGCGCATCGATGTGGCCTACTTCGACCAGTTGCGCCATCAGCTGGACCTGGAAAAGACCGTGATCGACAACGTGGCCGAAGGTCGCGACTTCATCGATATCGATGGTCAGAGCCGTCACGTGCTGAGCTACCTCGGCGACTTCCTGTTCAGCCCGCAGCGTGCCCGCACGCCGGTGAAGGCGCTGTCGGGTGGTGAACGTGCGCGTCTGTTGCTGGCGAAACTGTTCAGCAAACCGGCGAACTTGCTGGTCCTCGACGAACCGACCAACGACCTCGACGTAGAAACCCTCGAGCTGCTGGAAGAGGTCTTGCTGACCTTCAACGGCACCGTGCTGATGGTCAGTCACGACCGGGCATTCCTCGACAACGTGGTCACTAGCACCCTGGTCTTCGAAGGTGAGGGCAAGGTGCGCGAGTACGTCGGTGGTTATCAGGACTGGCTGCGTCAGGGCGGCTCGCCGCGCCTGCTGGGCGTGACCGAGAGCAAATCCGGCAAGGCCGACCTGACCTCTGCGGTCGTGACGGCGGAAGCGGCACCGGTTACTGCGGCAGTCGATGCACCGGTGGCGAAGAAGAAGCTCAGCTACAAATTGCAGCGTGAGCTGGAAATGTTGCCGGCCCAGATCGAAGCCATGGAACAGCAGATCGCTGCCGTCGAGGCCCAGATGGCCGATGGCGGTTTCTACCAGCGTCCTGCGGCCGAGACCGCTGCCGTGATCGCTCAGCTTGAGCAGTTGCAGGCTGAACTCGACGTGATGGTCGAGCGTTGGGCCGAGCTGGATGCCTGATTGATCCTGTAACAAAAAAGCCCGGCGTTCAGTGATGAGCGCCGGGCTTTTCGTATGGAATGCGATCTACTGGGCTGCCAAAGATCCAATAATGTAGGAGCGGGCTTGCTCGAGAAAGCGGTGTATCAGTCAGCACATTTGTTGAATGTTAAGCCGCCTTCGCGAGCAAGCCCGCTCCCACATTGGTCCGTGTTGTCAGCTTTTGATCAGGCGCACCGCGAGTACATCACACGGCGCACCGTGCAGCACGTCATTGGCCGTCGAACCCAGTAGCAATGCCAAGCCGTGTCGGCCATGGCTGCCCACCACGATCAGGTCGCAGGTTTGTTCCTTGGCCAGGTGATGAATCTCCTGGCGTGGCTGGCCATAAGTCAGGTGGCTGTATTCTTTGGTGAGTTCCGGATATTTCAGGATCAGTCGGTCCAGGCGTTCCTTGGCCTGATCGAACTGCTGCTGTTGCAATTGTGACAGGTCCATGGGGACGTCGCCGCCAAAGGCCATGGCCATCGGTTCGACGATGTGGACCAGGGATAATTTCGCGCCATTGCTCACTGAAAGCTCACGAGCACGGTGGATTACAGGGTCGCACTCTTCGGTTAGATCTACAGCGACCAGAATATGGTGGTAGGGCATGAAGTGCTCCTCCTGAGGATTGCAATATTGGTAAGTATGGCTGGTTTCAAGCGCAATGGTTCCAAAGTGACTCAAAGCGCCCATCAAGAATCGGGAGTACAGATATGACGGTCTGGATAGTGGTGTCAATCCTGCTGGTGGTACTGAGTCCGCTGGCATGGTTGCGACCGTCCCGTGGACAGAGCGGGCGCATGGCCCTGCGCATGGAGGCGCGGCGTATCGGCTTGGCCATGCAGCTTGCGCCCCAGGAGTGGCCGCACTGGCTGAGCCAGGAGCCGCCGAGCCCTTGTGCTCAGTATCATCGACCGCGTCGTGGCAATCAGCCGGCGTGCTGGAGTTACTGGCAAAAGTCACCGGGTGTGTGGGTGAACCAGTGGCAGGAGGTTTGCGAAGACCAGACGCTGCTCAGTTATTTCGAAAAATTGCCAGCCAACGTCTACAAGGTTGAAGCGGACAAGCAGATGATCACCCTGTATTGGGGCGAGAAGGGCGAAGCGACGGTGTTGCAAGATATCGATGCGGTACTGAAAGCACTGGCATGACTCACGGACATTTCGCGCTGCAATGGCGCGAAATCTCTGACAGGCAGGCAATAAAAAGCCCGACATCATCATCGGGCTGGGGTTGGCCAGGCAGGCCGGTAAATCTTTGTGCGGCTGATCTTACGCTTGGCGTTCGCCAAAAGTGTTCAATTTTTTTCTCCGGGTCCCGCCAGCGTAGCCTTGTTAAACAAAGGCTGCAGAGAATTAGGGCGACTTTTCTAACTATTGATTCTATGAATGGCTTCACATGCAGAGGCGTGTTGAAGATCTTCGCAGTACGGAAGTGACCGCAAAGTCGCGTTTCAACCCGTATTTTGGGCGATTGACAATTGCCGGAAATTCCGTGAAGGTGACGTACCCAAATCAAACGGGCGTATGAATTGAGCGTTTGTATTTCAGACCGCTCCTACAGAATCCCGACTATCGCGTTGGCGGGTGTGCCGGGTGGATTGGCGTAGCATCGACGATAAGCGTCCCTGCCAAGCCATTCGCCTGCGTCCGACGTGTACTGTTCAGCTTCCATATCGTGGAGATCAGTTGATGATTTACGAAGGTAAAGCCATCACGGTTAAGGCTCTTGAAAGTGGCATCGTCGAATTGAAATTCGACCTCAAGGGTGAGTCCGTCAACAAGTTCAACCGTCTAACCCTGAACGAACTGCGTCAGGCCGTAGACACCATCAAGGCAGATGCTTCGATCAAGGGTGTGATCGTCAGCAGTGGCAAGGACGTCTTCATCGTCGGCGCCGACATCACCGAATTTGTCGAGAACTTCAAGCTGCCTGATGCAGAGCTTGTTGCTGGCAACCTGGAAGCCAACAAGATTTTCAGCGATTTCGAAGACCTCAACGTCCCGACTGTCGCCGCGATCAATGGCATCGCTCTGGGTGGCGGTCTGGAAATGTGCCTGGCGGCGGACTACCGCGTCATGTCCACCAAGGCCAAGATCGGTCTGCCGGAAGTCAAACTGGGCATCTACCCGGGCTTCGGCGGTACCGTGCGTCTGCCGCGCCTGATCGGTGCTGACAACGCCATCGAGTGGATTGCCGCTGGCAAGGAAAACCGTCCTGAAGACGCGCTGAAAGTCGGCGCCGTCGATGCAGTGGTTGCCCCTGAGAAACTGCAGGAAGCGGCCCTGGAACTGATCAAGCGCGCCATCTCTGGCGAGTTTGACTACAAGGCCAAGCGTCAGCCGAAGCTGGAAAAGCTGAAACTGAACGCCATCGAACAAATGATGGCCTTCGAAACCGCCAAGGGTTTCGTGGCCGGTCAGGCCGGTCCGAACTACCCGGCACCGGTCGAAGCGATCAAGACCATCCAGAAAGCCGCAAACTTCGGTCGTGACAAGGCGCTGGAAATCGAAGCCGCCGGTTTCGTCAAACTGGCCAAGACCTCTGCCGCGCAGAGCTTGATCGGTCTGTTCCTGAACGATCAGGAACTGAAGAAAAAGGCCAAGGCCTACGACGAAATCGCCAAGGACGTGAAGCAGGCCGCTGTATTGGGCGCCGGCATCATGGGTGGCGGTATCGCTTATCAGTCGGCCTCCAAAGGTACGCCGATCCTGATGAAGGACATCAACGAGCACGGTATCGAGCAAGGCCTGGCTGAAGCCGCCAAGCTGCTGGTCGGCCGTGTTGATAAAGGTCGCATGACCCCGGCGAAAATGGCTGAAGTGCTCAACGGCATTCGTCCGACCCTGTCCTACGGTGATTTCGGTCACGTTGACCTGGTCGTCGAGGCCGTCGTCGAGAACCCGAAGGTCAAGCAAGCTGTTCTGGCTGAAGTCGAAGACAAGGTCAAAGAGGACACCATCCTCGCGTCCAACACCTCGACCATTTCCATTACCTTGCTGGCCAAGGCCCTCAAGCGTCCGGAAAACTTCGTCGGCATGCACTTCTTCAATCCGGTGCACATGATGCCGCTGGTTGAAGTGATTCGTGGTGAGAAGTCCAGCGAGTTGGCTGTTGCCACCACCGTTGCCTACGCCAAGAAAATGGGCAAGAACCCGATCGTCGTCAATGACTGCCCGGGCTTCCTGGTCAATCGCGTCCTGTTCCCGTACTTCGGCGGTTTCGCCAAGCTGGTCAGCGCGGGTGTGGACTTCGTCCGTATCGACAAGATCATGGAAAAATTCGGCTGGCCAATGGGCCCGGCGTACCTGATGGACGTGGTCGGCATCGACACCGGTCACCACGGTCGTGACGTGATGGCTGAAGGCTTCCCGGACCGCATGAAAGACGACCGTCGCTCGGCTGTCGACGTGCTCTACGAAGCCAAGCGCCTGGGCCAGAAGAATGGCAAGGGTTTCTACGCTTACGAGACCGACAAGAAAGGCAAGCAAAAGAAAGTGGCCGATCCGTCGGTGCTGGAAGTGCTCAAGCCGATCGTTTACGAGCAGCGCGAAGTCACTGATGAAGACATCATCAACTGGATGATGATCCCGCTGTGCCTGGAAACCGTGCGTTGCCTGGAAGACGGCATTGTCGAAACCGCCGCCGAAGCCGACATGGGCTTGGTCTACGGTATTGGTTTCCCTCCATTCCGTGGCGGTGCGCTGCGCTACATCGATTCGATCGGTGTTGCCGAGTTCGTTGCCCTGGCTGACCAGTACGCTGATTTGGGCGCGCTGTACCACCCGACCGCAAAACTGCGTGAAATGGCCAAAACCGGCCAACGGTTCTTCGGTTAAGCGTCCCAACACTTGAGCGAGAGTGAAATTTTATGAGCTTGAATCCAAGAGACGTCGTGATTGTCGACTTCGGTCGTACTCCGATGGGCCGCTCCAAGGGCGGCATGCACCGCAACACCCGCGCCGAAGACATGTCGGCGCACCTGATCAGCAAATTGCTGGAACGCAACGTCAAGGTTGATCCGAACGAAGTCGAAGACGTGATCTGGGGCTGCGTAAACCAGACCCTGGAGCAGGGCTGGAACATCGCCCGTATGGCGTCCCTGATGACGCAGATCCCGCACACTGCTGCCGGCCAGACCGTCAGTCGTCTGTGTGGTTCGTCGATGAGCGCGCTGCACACTGCCGCACAAGCGATCATGACCGGCAACGGTGACGTGTTCGTCGTCGGCGGCGTCGAGCACATGGGCCACGTGAGCATGATGCACGGTGTCGATCCGAACCCGCACATGTCGCTGTACGCGGCAAAAGCCTCGGGCATGATGGGCCTGACCGCTGAAATGCTGGGTAAAATGCACGGCATCACTCGCGAACAACAGGACGCTTTCGGCGTGCGCTCCCACCAGCTCGCTCACAAGGCGACCCTGGAAGGCAAGTTCAAAGACGAAATCATCCCGATGCAGGGCTACGACGAGAACGGTTTCCTGAAACTGTTCGACTACGACGAAACCATTCGTCCGGAAACTACCCTGGAAAGCCTGGCGGCTCTGAAGCCAGCGTTTAATCCGAAGGGCGGCACCGTGACGGCCGGTACCTCGTCGCAGATCACCGATGGTGCTTCGTGCATGATCGTGATGTCGGCACAGCGTGCACAGGACCTGGGCATCCAGCCGCTGGCTGTGATCCGCTCGATGGCAGTTGCGGGTGTGGACCCGGCAATCATGGGCTATGGTCCAGTACCGGCCACTCAGAAAGCACTGAAACGTGCGGGCCTTGGCATTAACGATATCGACTTCTTCGAGCTCAACGAAGCTTTCGCTGCACAGGCCCTGCCAGTGCTGAAAGATCTGAAAGTACTCGACAAGATGAACGAGAAGGTTAACCTGCACGGCGGCGCGATCGCCCTGGGTCACCCGTTCGGTTGCTCCGGTGCCCGTATCTCCGGCACTCTGCTGAACGTGATGAAGCAGAATGGCGGCACCTTCGGGGTTGCCACCATGTGCATTGGTCTCGGCCAAGGCATCTCCACCGTCTTCGAACGCGTTTAAGCGTTTCGTTGACGGAAGCCGGGGCCAAGTGCCCCGGTTTTTGTTTTTCTGAATTTATTTTTTGTTTTTATTTTTAAAAGATTTGAGTGAGGGCCAAACCATGCCGATACAACCTGGGCTCTACCAGCATTACAAAGGCCCGCAGTACCGGGTATTCAGCATTGCGCGGCATTCGGAAACCGAAGAAGAAGTGGTCTTCTACCAAGCCCTGTATGGCGATTACGGCTTTTGGGTGCGTCCCTTGAGCATGTTCCTGGAGTCGGTCGAGGTTGACGGCGAACAGGTGCCACGCTTTGCTTTGGTGCAAGCCGAACCGAGCCTTTTTTCGAAGCCATAAGCTGAGTGCGCGCAGGACCCTGCGCTTGACCTCACCTTGTAGCCACTATATATAGCGGTGCCGCGTCAGGCGCCAACCGCCTTTCACTTCTAGAATTCAGGAATTTTCTGATCCATGGGCAAATCGCTGGTCATTGTGGAATCCCCGGCTAAGGCCAAGACCATCAACAAGTATCTGGGTAACCAATACGTGGTGAAGTCGAGTATCGGCCATATCCGAGACCTGCCCACCAGCGGTTCGGCTAGCGCCAGCAAAGAGCCTGCCGCCAAGCGCGGCAAGGCTGCCGCGGGTGAAGGTCCGGTGCTCACGCCGAAAGAGAAAGCGCGCAAGCAGCTGGTCTCGCGCATGGGTGTCGATCCCGATCATGGCTGGAAAGCCAAGTACGAGATCCTCCCGGGCAAGGAAAAGGTCATAGAAGAGCTGCGCCGGCTCGCCAAAGATGCTGACACCATCTATCTCGCAACCGACTTGGATCGCGAGGGGGAAGCCATTGCCTGGCACCTGCGCGAAGCCATCGGTGGTGACGACAGCCGCTACAAGCGCGTGGTGTTCAACGAAATCACCAAGAAAGCGATCCAGGAAGCTTTCTCCAAACCGGGCGAGCTGGACATTGACCGTGTCAACGCACAACAGGCGCGTCGTTTCCTCGATCGCGTGGTGGGTTACATGGTTTCGCCGCTGCTGTGGGCCAAGGTCGCCCGTGGCCTGTCCGCCGGTCGCGTGCAATCGGTTGCCGTGAAGCTGGTGGTCGAGCGTGAGCGTGAAATCCGCGCGTTCAACCCGGAAGAATACTGGGAAGTCCACGCCGACCTCGGCACCGCCAAGGGCGCCACCGTGCGCTTCGATGTGGCTCGCGAGAAAGGCGAAGCCTTCAAACCGCTCAACGAAGCCCAGGCCATGGCCGCGCTGGAGAAGCTCAAGGCTTCCAGCTACAGCATCGTCAAGCGCGAAGACAAGCCGACCAGCAGCAAGCCGTCGGCACCGTTCATCACGTCCACCCTGCAACAGGCCGCGAGTAACCGCCTGGGCTTCGGCGTGAAGAAAACCATGATGATGGCCCAGCGTCTGTACGAAGCCGGCTACATCACTTACATGCGTACTGACTCCACCAACCTCTCGGCCGATGCCGTGACGATGGCGCGCACTTATATTGAAGGCGAGTTCGGCAAGAAGTACCTGCCGGAAAACCCGAATGTCTACAGCAGCAAGGAAGGCGCACAAGAGGCTCACGAAGCGATTCGTCCGTCTGACGCCAACACCGAGCCAAGCAAGCTGTCGGGCATGGAGCGTGATGCAGAGCGGCTCTACGAACTGATCTGGCGCCAGTTCCTCGCTTGCCAGATGCTGCCGGCCCAATACCTGTCGACCACGGTCACCGTCGGTGCCGGCGAATTCGAGCTGCGCGCCAAGGGCCGCATCCTGAAGTTCGACGGTTACACCCGCGTCATGCCGCAAATTGCCAAGCCTGGCGATGACGACGTGCTGCCGGACATGGCCCAGGGCGACGCGATGAAGCTGATCAAGCTTGATCCGACCCAGCACTTCACCAAGCCACCGGCGCGTTACTCGGAAGCGAGCCTGGTCAAGGAAATGGAAAAACGCGGCATCGGTCGTCCTTCGACCTACGCAGCGATCATTTCGACCATCCAGGACCGTGGCTACGTTGCGCTGCATAATCGTCGTTTCTACTCGGAAAAGATGGGCGACATCGTGACCGAACGTCTGGCCGAGAGCTTCTCCAATCTCATGGACTACGGCTTCACCGCCGGCATGGAAGAGAACCTCGATGATGTGGCCCAGGGCGAACGCGACTGGAAAAACGTGCTCGACGAGTTCTACGGCGACTTCAAGAAGAAACTGGAAGTAGCCGAAAGCGCCGAAGGCGGCATGCGCGCCAACCAGCCGGTGATGACTGACATTCCGTGCGTGTTGTGCGGTCGTCCGATGCAGATTCGTACTGCATCGACCGGCGTGTTCCTGGGTTGCTCGGGTTACAGCCTGCCGCCGAAAGAACGCTGCAAGGCTACCGTCAACCTGGTACCGGGCGATGAAATCGCGGCGGACGACGAGGGTGAATCGGAATCCCTGGTACTGCGCGGCAAGCACCGTTGCCCGATCTGCAGCACGGCGATGGACGCTTACCTGCTGGATGAGAAGCGCAAGCTGCACATCTGCGGTAACAACCCGGATTGCGCTGGTTATGAAATCGAAGAGGGCACCTACCGCATCAAGGGCTACGAAGGTCCGAGCCTGGAATGCGACAAGTGCGGCAGCGAGATGCAGCTCAAGACCGGCCGTTTCGGCAAGTTCTTCGGTTGCACCAACGCGACGTGCAAAAACACCCGCAAACTGCTGAAAAGCGGTGATGCGGCGCCGCCGAAGATGGACCCGGTGAAGATGCCTGAGCTGAAATGCGAAAAGGTCAACGACACTTATATCCTGCGCGACGGTGCTTCCGGCCTGTTCCTGGCGGCCAGCCAATTCCCGAAAAACCGCGAGACGCGTGCTCCGCTGGTCATCGAAATTGTGCCGCACAAGGATGAGATCGATCCGAAGTACCACTTCCTCTGTGAAGCACCGAAGAAAGATCCGGACGGCTTGCCCGCGGTGATCCGTTACAGCCGCAAGACCAAAGAGCAGTACGTGCAGACTGAAGTCGACGGTAAGCCGACTGGCTGGAAGGCGTACTACGACGGCGGAAAATGGACGGTCGAAGACAAGCGTCCGGCAGCCAAAGCGTAAAGAAGCTGTACACAAAAGGCCGCATGACAACCCTCGGGTTTTCATGCGGCCTTTTTGTTTTGTGCTTGCGGTGAGATCGGCTGATCCACGACACTGTCTGACCTGCGTGAAGCAATTATTTCGTTGTGGAGGCTGCCGTCATGGCCCACGAACTCTATACCCGTACCAACCAGAAGATTTATTTCGCCGGCCTGTCGCTGGAAGCGCTCGCCAAGGCCGAAGAGGGGCGGGCGATGAATTCCTTGGCGCTGATTCAGGCTGGGCGCGAGTCGGCGTTGTTTCACCTGTACGGTGCGTTGCTGGGGCTGTGCCATGAAATCGCCGGCTTCTATCGCTTGCCTCAGGCCAGTGCGCCTCGGGCAGAGATGTTGCTGACTCGCGAAGTGCTGGAGGCCATTGCCATTCCCGAGATGGCTGAGATGTTCGAGCTTGCCCAGAATCCGGAAACCTGGCTGGCCAAGCTGCTGGCGGCTCACGCGGCGATGTTTCAACCGCCTCGCGCTCCGCATAAACCCAAGGGCGACGTGACTCAGCCGCTCATCCTGGCCGTTAACCTGGATGAAGAAGAGGCGCTTGAGGAGTTGGGTCGCGAAGAGCTGGAGAGCTGGCGTCAGAACCTCAAAGGGCTGGCGATCCGGTTTCGCGAAGGATTGAACGAGTGCTGATCGACTGAGAGCCGGCGGCGTGATTAAAAGCGCTGCTGGTCAAGTTACCGAGCGAAGCCTGGCCGATGCCTATATAATCCCCGCCTTTCGTGGAGAACAGACCTTTATGCCAACGTCCTTTCTAGAAATTGTCGAGTTACCAGACGGCCGGATCGAGCTGCGCAGGGCCGAGGACGAGGGTTCTCTGGTTACTTTGGATTTCTCCGAGGATGCCAAGGCTTTCCTGCAGGGCCAACACGTGGAAGTCGCCAAGGCGATGTTGAGCGTCGGTGTTCAGATGGCAGGACGCCTGGTTGAAGGCGAATTCAATACGGATGAGAGTTCGCGGATCCTCCACTGATCCTATTCGTCGCTTTCTGCTAATACGGCTACGAACCGGCTTCTCTGTCCTTTGAGAAGCCCCGCGCTATGCATAGCGCGCATTGTTGACACATTAACCCAAGCGAATATTCAGGCTCTGCGCATCCCCGGTACGGGCTGCGCTGATCAACTGTTGCCGTGAGTTTGCGTTCAATGGGTTGAGCCAGCTGACAACCGTATGGCTGCGGCCCAGGCGCAAGGCTTCGCAGGTCAACTGCTGAGCGCTCTGAGTGCCGCGAGGTTGCAGCAGCAGGATGCGTTCGCGGTTAAGGCCGGCGTCCCGTAACCACGTCTGAGTCAAGCTGGCGGGCGGGGCGATCAGTGTCAGCCACCGCGCGTCCTGATCCTGACTCAATTCACGAAGAATCGGCGCCAGAAGGTTCAGGCAGTTCCCGGTCGCACCACGCAGTGAAAGCTCGCTGAAGACTTCGGGTTCGGCGCTCCAGGGCAACTCGACCACTTCTTTCAGTATCGGCGCCAACGGCTGCACCATGAAAGCCTCGAACAACGGCAGTTGGGCTTGCTGTGATGTGTGTGGGAACTGCATAAAGCCTCCTTTAGCGGCGAATGACGCCGACACTCAAGCCTTCGATCACCAGTTCCTGATCTTTCAGGTTGACTTCGATAGGGGCGAATTCAGGGTTTTCGGCAATCAACCAGACCTTGCTGCCATCGCGCTTGAAGCGCTTGACGGTCACTTCGTCACCGATCCGCGCCACGACGATCTGGCCATTGCGGGCTTCCCGGGTGGTGTGGACGGCCAACAGGTCGCCATCGAAGATGCCGACGTCCTTCATGCTCATGCCATGAACGCGCAGCAAGTAGTCAGCGCGCGGATGAAAGAAGGCGGGGTTGATGTTGCAGGACTCTTCGATGTGCTGCTGGGCCAGAATCGGCGCACCGGCAGCCACTCGGCCAATGATCGGAAGGGTGGAGTCATCGGCTTTCGCTTCGAAGCCCGGAATGCGAATGCCGCGGGACGCGCCCGGGGTCATCTCGATCGCACCTTTGCGGGCCAGCGCCTTGAGGTGCTCTTCCGCCGCGTTGGGCGACTTGAAACCCAGTTCCTGAGCGATTTCCGCACGGGTCGGCGGGTAGCCGTTGTCTTCTAGGCAGCGTTTGATGAAGGCCAGAATCTCTGCTTGGCGTGGCGTCAGCTTTAGCATATTGATCGCTCTGTCTTTTTATACAGTGACTGGGATTATATACAGTGAAACGGTCTTGGCAATGCCCCTTTTTTCGCCGGCTGCTGGACGGTCGATCAGCCGGCTGATTAAAGCCTCGCCGATGTATGGTTAAATAGCTGACCGACCATTCCCAAAACGAACCGGCAGGCTTGACAACGCACAGGCTGAAACGTATGTTTCAAACAAGTGTTTGTCAGGCGGAGTAGCCATGGCCCAGTCGGAAACCGTTGAACGCATTCTTGATGCTGCCGAGCAGTTGTTCGCGGAAAAAGGTTTCGCCGAAACCTCGTTACGCCTGATTACCAGCAAAGCCGGTGTCAATCTGGCAGCGGTGAATTATCACTTCGGTTCGAAGAAGGCGCTGATCCAGGCTGTCTTCTCGCGCTTTCTCGGGCCGTTTTGCCTGAGCCTTGATAAAGAGTTGGAGCGGCGCCAGTCCAAGCCTGAAAACAAGCCGACACTCGAAGAGCTGCTCGAAATTCTCGTTGAGCAAGCCCTCGTCGTGCAGCCGCGCAGCGGCAACGATCTGTCTATCTTCATGCGCTTGCTGGGGCTGGCGTTCAGTCAGAGCCAGGGCCACCTTCGTCGTTATCTGGAAGACATGTACGGCAAGGTGTTCCGCCGCTACATGACGCTGGTCAACGAAGCTGCGCCGCGTATTCCGCCGATCGAACTGTTCTGGCGCGTGCACTTCATGCTCGGCGCCGCGGCGTTCAGCATGTCGGGGATCAAGGCGTTGCGGGCCATTGCCGAGACCGATTTCGGCGTTAACACCTCCATTGAGCAAGTGATGCGTCTGATGGTGCCATTCCTGGCCGCGGGCATGCGTGCCGAAACCGGCGTCACCGACGCGGCCATGGCCACTGCGCAACTGCGTCCGCGCAACAAGTCGGCCTCGGCTGCCGCCAAGGTTTAGCTGCGCACGGGTGGGCGCGGCGGCTGACATCCGCTAAGCTAGCCGCCCATGCCGACTCTCGTTCTGAACCCGCTCCCCATTGATATCGCCGACCTGCCGGGCACAGCCCAGGGCGGCGAACGCGTGCGAGCCGGGTTTTTCGTTATCAAGGAATCTCTATGACTGCTGGCCTGCAAGGCTCGTTGATGGTGGACGTCGCCGGTACCTGGCTGACGGCTGAAGATCGCCAATTGTTGCGTCAGCCCGAAGTGGGCGGCCTGATCATTTTCGCCCGTAACATCGAAAACCCGCGCCAGGTGCGCGAGTTGAGCGCTGCGATCCGCGCCATTCGTCCCGACCTGCTATTGGCGGTGGATCAGGAAGGCGGTCGCGTTCAGCGTCTGCGCCAGGGTTTCGTGCGACTGCCGGCCATGCGCGCCATCGCCGACAATCCGAACGCCGAATACCTGGCCGAGCAGTGCGGCTGGATCATGGCCACCGAAGTGCTGGCCGTCGGCCTCGACCTGAGTTTCGCCCCGGTGCTGGACCTGGATTACCAGCGCAGCGCCGTCGTCGGCACCCGGTCGTTTGAAGGTGACCCGGAGCGCGCAGCACTGCTGGCGGGTGCATTCATTCGCGGCATGAACAGCGCCGGCATGGCCGCCACCGGCAAGCATTTCCCCGGCCACGGCTGGGCGGAGGCGGATTCCCACGTCGCGATCCCGAACGACGAACGCAGCCTCGATGAAATCCGCGCCAACGACCTGGTGCCGTTCGCCAGATTGAGCAAGCAACTGGCCGCCGTCATGCCAGCCCACGTTATTTACCCGCAAGTCGATTCCCAACCAGCCGGTTTCTCCCGCCGCTGGTTGCAGGACATCCTGCGCGGCGAGCTGCAATTTGATGGTGTGATCTTCAGCGACGACCTGTCCATGGCCGGCGCCCACGTGGTAGGCGATGCCGCCAGCCGTATCGAAGCCGCGTTGACTGCCGGCTGCGACATGGGCCTGGTGTGCAACGACCGCGCTGCAGCGGAGCTGGCTTTGAGCGCTGCCCAGCGCTTGAAGGTCAAACCGTCCAAGCGCATTACGCGGATGCGTGGCCAGTCGTATGCCAACACTGAATACCGTCAGAATCCGCGCTGGCTGACCGCCATCGGCGCGCTTAAAGAAGCTCAACTGATTGAATAAGGACTTTTCGTTATGACGGTTTACGCGATTATCGGTGGCACCGGCCTGACTCAACTCGAAGGCCTGAACATTCGTCAGTCACTGGCGGTGGACACCCCTTATGGCGCGCCTTCAGCCGACGTGCAGATTGGTGAATACGCCGGCAAGGAAGTCCTGTTCCTTGCCCGCCACGGTCACCCGCACCGTTTCCCGCCGCATCAGGTGAACTACCGCGCCAACCTTTGGGCGCTGAAACAGGCCGGCGCCGAAGCGATTATCGCGGTCAACGCCGTGGGCGGAATCCATGCCGCAATGGGCACCGGGCATTTCTGCGTGCCGCATCAGTTGATCGATTACACCAGCGGTCGCGAACACACCTATTTCGCCGATGACCTGGAACACGTCACCCACATCGACTTCAGCTATCCCTACAGCGAAGCGCTGCGTCAGCAATTGATCGCGGCGTTGGCGGCTGAA
Organism: Pseudomonas sp. LBUM1663; assembly: GCF_059695905.1. NCBI lineage: Bacteria > Pseudomonadati > Pseudomonadota > Gammaproteobacteria > Pseudomonadales > Pseudomonadaceae > Pseudomonas > Pseudomonas sp. LBUM1663. The sequence goes on from NZ_CP166792.1 coordinate 2,339,770, forward strand.
GACGTCGATTACAGCAGCCAAGGCGTTTACGCCTGCACCCAGGGCCCACGTCTGGAGACCGTCGCTGAAATCGCGAAACTGGAACGCGACGGCTGCGACATCGTCGGCATGACCGGCATGCCGGAAGCCGCATTGGCGCGTGAGCTGGAGCTGGATTATGCGTGTCTGGCGCTGGTGGTGAACCCGGCAGCGGGCAAGTCCACGGCGGTGATCACCATGGCCGAGATCGAGCAGGCGTTGCAGGATGGGATGGGCAAGGTCAAGTCGACGCTGGCGCGGGTGTTGGCGGGTTGAGTATCAGCGCGGTCGGATGAGGTACTTGGCTGCTTTACGATTCAATGAGTTTCAAGCGGTGTTGATTTCATGACCACAATAACTGAGCAACTTCATGCGCTACCCTGGGCAGAGGTGTTCAGCCATCGCTCTCTGGAAAAAGCTCGCAGGTACGCGGATGAGGATCGGATAACGATCCATCAAATTGATGACCTTATGGTTATCGCTGCGTGCATCGGCTCCCAGACGCAGGCATACGAGCAGGTCATTGAGCTCACTGAAGATCGGCGTGGGCAAGCGCAGCTCCAATGCGTTTGTTCCTGCCCTGTCATGTTCAATTGCAAGCACTGCGCCGCAGTCATCTATCACCTGCAAGAACATCCCGTTAACGCGCCTGAAAGTGCCGTCCAGGTTCACTTGAATCGTGAACTGGAGCGCTGGATCGACGGTATTCCTTCTGCAAGCAATCCCCCTGACGAGTCGGCGCAGGGAGCGGGCACGCGCCTGTTTTACAAACTCAGGGCAACACCCTCTGTCGGGAAATGGACGCTGGAAATTTTCAAGGCCCGTCAGCTTAAGGACGGCCGCCTGCAAGACATCAAGCCGGTGTACTCGCTGTCGGATACGCTGATTCGGCAACCCGGTTACCTGACTGAACTGGATCTGCGGATCGCCAGATTGTTGGTCGCCGTTCACTCCCATCACGCCTATTACGCCGGCTACCCCTTGGAAGGCAGCAGTGGCGCCGAACTTATCGAAATGCTGTTGCGAACCTCGCGCCTTTTCCTCGATCTCGAACAACCGCAACCGCAACCCCTGACCCCGGGCATGCGGAGAACAGGTCAATTTTCCTGGGCCGAACAGTCCAATGGCAGTTTTCGTCCTCAATGGGGCAGCGACGAAGCGCCAGTGGAAACGATCCTGGCCCTGGAACCCTTGTATTATCTGGATCGCGAGCGGCTGCAAGTCGGACCGCTGTTCAGCGAGCTGGATGAAAAGCTGGCCAGTCACTTGTCATTGGCTCCCGATATTCCTGCACGTCAGGCGATGCAGTTCAGCCAGCGGATGACCGCTGCGACCCGGGCAGCACCACCTCCGCACGCCCTGACGGAACGGGTGGTCGAAGGCATTTTTCCTCAGGCTCACCTGGCGCTCGCCAGCGGCAAGCGTTACATCCGCTGGCAGTATGAGCCAGAGCATCGGGCTGCATTGGCGTTTACCTACAACGGCCAACCGACGTCGGACCGAAACCCGGAGGTGCTGATCCTTTCAGGTACCGAAACCCAGCGCATCCAACGCAACCCTGTCGCCGAAAAAGCCTTGCGCCAAGCCCTGCAAAAACACGGTTTTAAAAAGGCTACACGCAAAAGCAACCTGGATCGTCCGGGCGAAATGTTCGCCCTGCCGGATGACGCGGCCTGGCTTGCCTTTGTGCAGGATGGCATCCCGGCGCTGCGGGAGAAAAATTGGCTGATCGATATCAGCGATAACTTTCACTTCAACTTGCACCCCGTCGAACAGTGGTATGCAGAAGTCGAGGAGGAGTCGGGGCGCCAGTGGTTCGATTTGCAGCTGGGCATCGTCGTCAACGGCGAGCGTCATAGCCTGTTGCCCATCCTGCTGCATTTGCTACGTAGCCAGCCACAGTTGATGGAACCTGCGAGCTTGGCCCAGCGCAATGATGACGAACAGCTACTGATTGAACTTGGCGATGGGCGTTTCGGTGGCAAACCCCGTGGCAAAGTCGCACTTCCTTTTGGCCGGATAAAACCGCTGATGGCGACCCTTGGCGAGTTGTACCTGGGTAAACACCTGGGCGACTCGTTGCGTTTGAGTGTTCCAGATGCGGCGCGGCTGAGTGCGCTGGAAGGCATTCCGCTGGTCTGGCAGGGCGGTGAACGACTGCGCAGTTTTGCAAAGCGTTTACGGGAGTCGATCCATGCTCATGTCCCGGCGCCCGAGGGCCTGAACGCGACGCTACGACCTTATCAGCTGGAAGGGCTGAACTGGATGCAAACCCTTCGAGAACTGGAGGTCGGCGGTATTCTCGGCGACGACATGGGCCTGGGGAAAACCTTGCAAACCCTGGCTCATCTGCTGACAGAAAAACAGGCCGGGCGGCTTGATCGTCCGGCACTGGCTGTGATGCCCACCAGCCTGATCCCCAACTGGCTCGACGAATCGCAGCGCTTTACCCCGCAGTTGAAGGTCTTGGCACTGCATGGTGCGGCGCGGCAAAAAGACTTTGCGAGCCTTGCCGACTACGACTTGATATTGACCACCTACGCGCTGTTGCCGCGCGATCTGGAGGTTTTGCAGCCTCAGGTCTGGAGTGTGCTGATTCTCGATGAGGCGCAGAACATCAAGAATCCGGTCAGCAAAGCGGCTCAAGCAGCCCGAGACCTACAGGCCCGCCAGCGATTGTGTCTGTCCGGCACTCCGCTGGAAAATCATCTCGGCGAGTTGTGGTCGCAATTTCACTTTTTGCTGCCTGGCTGGCTTGGCGACAGCAAAACCTTCAATCGCGACTACCGCACGCCGATCGAGAAGCACGGCAATAACGAACGGATGCAACATCTGACGGCCCGGATAAAGCCCTTTTTGCTACGTCGCAAGAAAGATCAGGTGGCAACCGAATTACCGCCGAAAACCGAGATTGTGCATTGGGTTGATCTCAGCGATGGGCAGCGGGATGTGTATGAAACCGTGCGCGTAGCAATGGACAAGAAGGTTCGTGACGAAATTGCCCGCAGTGGTGTCGGGCGCAGTCAAATCATCATCCTCGATGCATTGCTCAAGCTGCGTCAGGTGTGCTGCGATCTGCGGTTGATCAAAACGCCGCTCACCGCCAAGGCTATTCGCTCTGGCAGCGGGAAACTGGTCAGCCTGATGGAGATGCTGGAAGAGTTGCTCAATGAAGGCCGCAAGGTTTTGCTGTTTTCACAGTTCACTTCGATGCTCACCTTGATTGAGGAAGAGTTGCAGCAACGTGGTCAGGGCTACTCGTTGTTGACAGGTGAGACGACGGATCGGCGCACACCGGTCAAGGATTTTCAGAGCGGTAAAGTGCCGCTGTTTCTGATTAGTTTGAAGGCTGGCGGCACAGGTCTGAACCTGACAGCAGCGGATACGGTCATCCATTTCGATCCCTGGTGGAATCCGGCGGTCGAAAACCAGGCGACTGATCGGGCCTACAGGATCGGGCAAAACAAACCTGTGTTCGTCTACAAGCTAATAGCCCGTGGCACCGTAGAAGAAAAAATTCAGGCATTGCAGTTGGAGAAGGCCGCACTGGCCGGGGCGGTGCTTGAAGGTGGAACGACGGTTGGCTGGAAGCTTGAGCAGAGTGACATTGAGGCGCTGTTTGCGCCGTTGCCAAATCTCAAGTCCTGATTTCCGATCTCTTAAATGAAGACGAGTTGAACCTATCGCGGGCAAGCCACGCTCCCACAGGATGATCGCTGAACCTGTGGGAGCGTGGCTTGCCCGCGATGGCGATCTACCAGGCGACACAGATCTCAGCGCTTCTCGAGCTTATCCGGCAACGGCGCAAACAACGCTTCAATATCATCGCTCTGCAACTTCCAGTCCCCGGTCTTGCGCCCATCCAGGACACCGGCCGCCAGGTCGGATTTTTCCTTTTGCAGGTGCTGAATTTTCTCTTCCACCGTGCCGCGGGCAATCATCTTGTAGACGAACACCGGCTTCTCCTGGCCGATGCGATACGCCCGGTCTGTCGCCTGATTTTCCGTCGCCGGGTTCCACCACGGATCGTAATGGATCACCGTATCCGCTTCCGTCAGGTTCAAGCCGACACCGCCCGCTTTCAAGCTGATCAGAAAGATCTGACGTTTGCCGCTCTGAAAGTCCTTCACGGGGGCGCGGCGGTCACGGGTCTGTCCCGTCAGCAACGCGTATTCAACACCGCGTTTCTTCAGTTCGACCTCGATCAACGCCAACATCGACGTGAACTGCGAAAACAGCAAAATCCGCCGTCCTTCCTCAAACAGCTCGTCCAGCATTTCCATCAGGCTGTCGAGCTTGCCCGAGGTGCTGCCGCGAGTCGGCGGCACGGCATCGCTGACCAGGCGTAAATCGCAGCACACCTGGCGCAGTTTCAGCAGCGCTTCAAGAATGATGATCTGGCTGCGCGCCACGCCTTTGCGAGTAATCTCATCGCGGACTTTCTTGTCCATCGCCAGGCGCATGGTTTCATAGACATCACGCTGGGCTTCGTTGAGTTCGACCCAGTGGATGATTTCGGTCTTCGGCGGCAATTCCGTCGCGACCTGCTCCTTGGTCCTGCGCAGCAGGAACGGTTTGATCCGACCGTTGAGGTGCTGAAGTCTGACTTCACTGGCGCGCTTTTCAATCGGTACGCGGTAATCGCGGTTGAAGCTTTTAACGTCACCAAGCCAGCCAGGCAGGAGGAAGTGGAACAGCGACCACAGCTCACCCAAGTGGTTTTCCAGCGGCGTGCCACTCAGGCAAAGGCGCTGACGCGCATTCAGCTCGCGGGCCGCGTGGGCGGCCTTGCTGTTGGGGTTCTTGATGTATTGCGCTTCGTCCAGCACCAGCACGTGCAGGGGCTGCGTGGCCAGGCGTTCGACGTCCTTGGGCAGCAGTGCATAGGTGGTGAGGATCACGTCGTAATCGGTCAAGTGATCAAAGTGTTTTTTGCGACTGGCGCCGTACAGCGCCAGCACTTTGAGCTGTGGCGTGAAGTGCGCGGCTTCGTCGAGCCAATTCGGGATCAGGCTGGTGGGCATCACCACCATGCACGGCCGGTCGAGGCGTCCGGCGTTCTTCTCACTAAGAATATGCGCCAGCGTCTGTAGGGTTTTACCCAGGCCCATGTCGTCCGCGAGAATTCCGCCGACTTCCAGTTGCCGCAGCGACTGCATCCAGCTCAAGCCCTCCAGCTGATACGGGCGCAAGGTCGCGTTCAAGCCTTCGGGGGCTGTCGCGGTGTAGTCCTTGATGTCCCGCAGGCGCTGGGCAAACGTGCGGATCTGCTCGCCACCTTCCCAAAGCAGCGGCATGCCTTCCAGCGGATTCAGGCGCGTGGCGTCGGCCTTACTCAGGCGTAGCGTGGTTTCGCCGGGTTCTTGCAGGTAGAACTCGCCAAGTGTCGCCAACACCGGTTTCAACCGGCCGAAGGGCAGGGCGACCTGCAAAGGGCCGTACTCGGAATTCGGGCGGTTGGGGATATTCACCAGAATCAATTCGTCGTCGCGTCGGCGGGCGAGGCGTTCCGGATTGAGAATTTCGGTGTGGGAGCGCATCAGGTTCAGCAGGATCGGCAGCAAACTCAAGCGCTCGCCGTTGACGATGATCCCCAGCTCCAGATCAAACCAGTCGCGCTCCGGTGCCTGCTCGACGGTGGCGTACCAGTCGTCCACGGCGGTCAGGTCGAAACCGAAATCTTCGTCGATCTGCAGCTCCCAGCCTTGAGTGCGCAGCTTCGGCAGTTCGTTGAGGGTGAAAGTCAGCCAGGCGCTGTCGTTGACCATCTCATAAAGTTCGCCAGCACTTTCCGGCAGGGCTTTGCTTTGGCGGGTGGCGACTTTGAAACCGAGGATTCGCAGCTGCTCCCGGTAAGTCTGTTCGACTTCCGGGTGGCGTTTTATCCGCAGCGTCTGGGTTTCCTGGCGAATCAGTACGTCGGCGTTCTTCTGCCCGGAAACGTATTCATCCAGATAGCTGAACGACAACGCCGCACGATGCTGGATGTAGCGCTGCATTTTGCCGTTGCGTGGTTCGAAGGCGCTGAACTCGATGCTCGCCAGCCACAGGCGCGGCACTGGTTGCACGTTATCCACCAGCACTTGGGGTGGCGCCTTCGGGCTGCGGTTTTCCAGCACAGCCTGCAGTTTTTCCAGCAGCTCGGCGTCTTGTGCGGCGGCGGGATAGGCGAGGGTTTCCTGAACCTTCAGCAGCACCGCTGCGCAATGTTTGCAGTTGGCGTGAACCGGGCACGTGCACGTGGCGTCGACCATCAGCAAGGTCGCTTTGGCTGACTCACGCAGGCGAATGGTCTGACGGTAAACGTTGCCGCCAGAGCCTTCGCAAGCGGCGATGATTGTAGAGTCGCCGGCCTCGACGATCCTGACGCGGTTCTCCAGCGCGTAGCGACGGCCACGCTCCAGGCTCTGTTCCTTGAATCGGCTGACCCAGGAAGGTGCCAGGGGTTTGCTCAGGGTCGCTGACATATGGACTCAATCAGTCCGGAATTTCATCGGGGACTGGCCGAGGCGCAGGGGCGGTGAGCGAGGTGATCTTGATCAGCAGGGCCAGGTGGCCATTGTCGAGGAAGTTCAGCTGGCCGTTCTTGGTGTGGCTTTCCTGTTTCAGGCGTTCGCTGGCGGTGACCATGCCGTTGGCGTCGATCTGGTTAACCCAGAAATCGGCGTCGACGTCGGTGAAGCGTCCGAGTTTCAAGCTCAGCGTGCCCTCGATCGGGAACTGGCCAAATTGTTCGGTGCCTTCGCTGATTGCGACCTTAGTGGCCTCTTCACCGAGGGTCTGCTGCCAGGCCTTGTGCAGCAAAACGGTGTATTCGTTGCTGGCGGTGAGCTTTTCCACTTCGCCATTGAGGCTCGGCGTGCGCAGGCTGTCTGGGCTGATCGGCTTGGCGCCGGCATTCCAGTCTTCCGGGGCGGCGCGGCTAACAATGGCGGGCACGGCGTTTTGGCGGACCAGAATCATTTCAATCTGATAAAGGTCATCGGCATATGCCATAGGGGCGACCAAGGTTATCAACACGGTCAGTAAACGAAACAGGCGCATGCGGCGTCCTTCAAGCAGTTTTCGGAATGAGGCACTCAAGCAGCGCCTCTACAGTATTAAAGCGCTCTTCCGGGCGCTCCATCGGGACCATGAATTTAAACATCGTGGCACCTTCGAATTTGTAGCGTTTGGGCTGGCCCTGGATCAGTTTGATCAGGGTCAGCGGGTCGACCGGGGTCTGCGCCGCGAACTCGATCCGGCCGCCCTGCGGGCCACCGTCGACTTTCTTGATGCCCAGCAGTTCGGCCTGCAACTTCAATGCGGTGATGCGTATCAGGTTCTTCGTCGGCTCCGGCAGCAGGCCGAAACGGTCGATCATCTCCACTTGCAGGTCCTTGAGGCCTTCCTCATCGGTGGCCGAGGCAATGCGTTTGTAGAGAATCAGTCGGGCATGCACGTCCGGCAAGTAGGCTTCCGGAATCAACGCCGGGACGCGCAAGTTGACCTCCGGACCACCGCCCAGCGGTTGATCGAGGTTCGGTTGTTCGCCCTTGCGGATCGACTTCACCGCGCGTTCGAGCATTTCCATGTACAGGGTGAAACCGACCGCCTGGATCTGACCGCTCTGACCGTCGCCCAGCAGTTCGCCGGCGCCACGGATTTCCAGGTCGTTGGTGGCAAGCACGAAGCCTGCACCGAGGTCCTGGGTGTTGGCGATCGCTTCCAGACGCTTTTCCGCGTCTGGAGTGATCTGCTGACGCGGCGGCGTCAGCAAATAAGCGTAAGCCTGGTGGTGACTGCGACCGACCCGGCCACGCAATTGGTGCAGCTGCGCCAGGCCGAATTTGTCGGCACGCTCGATGATGATGGTGTTGGCGCTCGGCACGTCGATGCCGGTCTCGATGATGGTCGAGGCAATCAGCACGTTGAAGCGCTTGTGATAAAAGTCGCTCATCACCTGTTCGAGATCGCGTTCGCGCATCTGCCCGTGGCCGATGCCGATCCGCGCTTCCGGCACCAGTTCGGCGAGGTCGGCGGCGCATTTCTCGATGGTCTTCACGTCGTTGTGCAGGTAGTAGACCTGACCGCCGCGCAGCAACTCTCGCAGCAGGGCCTCTTTGACCGTGCTCTTGTTCTGCTCCATGACGAAGGTCCGCACCGACAGGCGACGGGCCGGCGGCGTGGCAATGATCGACAGGTCGCGCATGCCTGACACTGCCATGTTCAACGTGCGCGGAATTGGCGTTGCAGTCAGGGTGAGAATGTCGACTTCACTGCGCAGGGCTTTGAGCTGTTCTTTCTGACGGACACCAAAACGGTGCTCTTCGTCGATGATCACCAGCCCCAGGTTTTTGATTTTTACATCGTCGGACAGCAGTTTATGAGTGCCGATGACGATGTCGATCTTGCCTTCGGCCAAGTCAGCGATGGCGGCATTCACTTCCTTGGTCGACTTGAAGCGGCTCATTACTTCCACGCTCACCGGCCAATCGGCGAAGCGGTCGCGGAAGCTGTTGTAATGCTGCTGGGCGAGGAGGGTGGTCGGCACCAGAATCGCCACCTGACGACCGCCGTGCACCGCGATGAACGCCGCGCGCATGGCCACTTCGGTCTTGCCGAAACCTACATCGCCGCAGACCAGGCGGTCCATCGGCTTCGGTGCGAGCATGTCGGCGCGGACTGCATCGATGGTGGTTTGCTGATCCGGGGTTTCTTCGAACGGGAAACCGGCGCTGAAGGTTGCGTAATCGGCTTTCGGGTCTTCGAAGGCATAACCTTCGCGAGCGGCGCGACGGGCATAGATGTCGAGCAACTCGGCGGCGACGTCGCGCACTTGCTCGGCGGCCTTGCGTTTGGCTTTTTGCCAGGTTTCCGAGCCGAGGCGGTGCAGCGGGGCCAAGGCATCGTCGCTACCGGTGTAACGCGCGATCAGGTGCAGGTTGGCCACCGGCACGTAGAGCTTGGCGCCCTCTGCGTATTGCAGCGTGAGGAACTCGGCAGCCTGATCGTCGATTTCCAGGGTCGCCAGACCCAGATAGCGACCGACGCCGTGATCGATGTGCACCACCGGCGCACCTTCGCGCAGCTCGGTAAGGTTCTTGATGACTGCATCGTTGTTGGCATCGGCGCGTTTTTCGCGACGACGACGTTGCATCACGCGCTGACCGAACAACGGGCTTTCGGCCACCAGCGCCAGGGCCGGGTCGTCGAGTACCAGGCCTTCGTCGAGCGGCGCGATGGTGATCGCCAACCGCTCCTTGCTGGCGACAAAGTCCGGCCAGCTGTCGACGGTTTTCGGTCGCAACTTCAGGCGTTCGAGCAATTCCAGCAGCACTTCACGACGGCCCGCGGACTCGGCGGTAAACAGCACGCGCCCGGGGAACTCGTCGAGGAAACCGGCCAGCGCCGCCAACGGCTGAGTGGCCTTGGCTTCGATGGCCAGATTCGGCAGTTCGCGCGCCGGGAAGCGCTCGCGGCCAACGCCGGTTTCCACGTCCTGCTGACTCGCTACCACACGCGGCCAGTTCTTCAGGCGCGCAAAGCAGTCTTCCACCGGCAGGAACAGCTCGGCCGGTGGCAATAAAGGACGGGACGGATCGACGCGGCGCTCTTCGTAGCGATTGCGCACGTCGTTCCAAAAGTTTTCCGCCGCCTGCTCGATGCCCGGCAGGGAAAACACCTGCGTGTCCTGGGGCAGGTAATCGAACAGTGTCGAGGTTTCGTCGAAGAACAGCGGCAGGTAGTACTCGATACCGGCCGGTGTAATCCCGCTGCTCAGGTCTTGAAAGATCGGGCAGCGGCGGAAGTCGACATCGAAACGCTCACGAAAGCGTGCCTTGAAGCGGGTGACAGCGTCTTTCTGCAGCGGGAATTCCCGCGCGGGCAGCAGGCGAACGGTGTCGACTTTATCGATGGAGCGCTGGTTTTCCGGATCGAAAGTACGCAGCGTCTCGATTTCATCGTCGAACAAGTCGATACGGAAGGGTAGTTTGCTGCCCATCGGGAACAGGTCAATCAACGAACCGCGGACGGTGAATTCGCCGTGTTCGTACACCGTGTCGACGTAGCGATAGCCGCTGGCTTCGAGCCGGGTGCGCATTTGCTCGACGTCGAGCTTCTGACCGACGTCCAGCACCAGGCTGCTGCCGAGCAGGAATTTGGTCGGCGCCAGGCGATGCAGCGCGGTGGTGATCGGCACCACCAAGACGCCATGACTCAGCTCCGGCAACCTGTATAGGGCCGCGATGCGCTGGGAAATGATGTCCTGGTGTGGCGAAAACAGATCGTAAGGCAGGGTTTCCCAGTCCGGGAAATGCAACACAGGCAAATCCGGGGCGAAGAAACTCAGCTCCTGTTCCAGCCGTTCGGCACTTTGGCTGTCGGCGGTCAGCAGCAGGGTAAAGCGCTTGGCAGCGCTGGCAGCCTCGGCGATGGCCAGGCTCAGGGCGGCACCGGGCAGATTGCCCCAGTGCTGTTTACCTGCCGCGGCAGGGAGAAGCGGTAGACGCAGAACGGGCACGGAAGGTTGAGCTCCAAGCGTTGCGACAAAGTCGGTAATTGTAGCGGCCCCGGGTGCCGCCTGTCAGTTGCAGACTGTGTCTATTACGCAGGTTTGGCGAAATGTAGTGGTAAAGACAAAATTCGCCGGTTTTTTACCTGAAATTGATGATTATGTAGTGGCAAAACGACCGAGTGTTACGGAGGGTTACGGATAAGACAGCGGTATCTCCAAAAAATTGACTGCGCTGAAAGCCCCGGTTTTACTGGGCTCCGTCGCTGCGTGATTTTTTTGAACCTGAATTTGTTACGGATCGCACGACAGGCGCGCATTGCTACAGGACTCACTCGGCGGCATAATGTAGCCCCTTTTTTCTGCCCCTACATGTGGAAGGTTCCCGTGACTCAGAAGCCCGACCAGTGTCTTGGTGAATGGATCGACCGTGAAGCACTCGCAGAAGCGATGATTCCGCTTATCGGTCAGCTCTACCGCAATAACAACGTGGTGAGCTCGATCTATGGCCGCAGCCTGATCAATCGTTCAGTCATTGCGATTCTCAAAGCTCACCGCTTTGCTCGTCATCGTCAGTCCGATGACAGCGAATTGTCCGTCCACGAAACATTCCCGCTGCTCAAGGCGATGAGCGAGCTCAAGCTCGGCGCCGCTTCGGTTGACCTGGGCAAGCTTGCCGTCAAGTTCAAGGCCGAAGGCAATGGCCGTACTGCCGAGCAGTTCGTCCGCGAAGAACTGGCTGACGTCGTTGGTCAGCAGAACGTTTCCGCTCGCAAAGGCACCGACGTTGTCCTCTACGGCTTCGGTCGTATCGGCCGTCTGCTGGCGCGCATCCTGATCGAGAAAACCGGTGGTGGCGACGGCCTGCGTCTGCGCGCCATCGTTGTCCGCAAGGGCGCCGAGAACGATCTGGTCAAGCGTGCAAGCCTGCTGCGTCGTGACTCGGTTCATGGTCCGTTCGATGGCACCATCACCATTGATGAAGCCAACAACACCATCACCGCCAACGGCAACCTGATCCAGGTTATCTACGCGAAAAACCCGACTGAAGTGGATTACACCCAATACGGCATCAAAGACGCGCTGCTGGTGGATAACACCGGTGTATGGCGTGATGCCGAGGGCCTGGGCCAGCACCTGGCTTGCCCGGGTATCGATCGCGTTGTTCTGACCGCGCCGGGTAAAGGCAAGCTGAAGAACATCGTTCACGGCATCAACCACGGTGAAATCACCGCGGATGACAAGATCGTATCGGCTGCTTCCTGCACCACCAACGCCATCGTGCCGGTGCTCAAAGCCGTCAACGACAAGTTCGGCATCATCAACGGTCACGTTGAAACGGTTCACTCGTACACCAACGACCAGAACCTGATCGACAACTTCCACAAAGGCGATCGCCGTGGCCGTAGCGCCGCGTTGAACATGGTGATCACCGAGACCGGTGCTGCCACCGCTGCTGCCAAGGCCCTGCCTGAACTGGCCGGCAAGCTGACCGGTAACGCGATCCGTGTTCCGACGCCAAACGTGTCGATGGCCATTCTCAACCTGAACCTTGAGAAAGCCGCCACCCGTGAAGAGATGAACGATTACCTGCGCTACATGGCGTTGCACTCCGATCTGCATAAGCAAATCGACTACGTCAATTCGCAGGAAGTGGTTTCCACCGACTTCGTTGGCTCGCGCCACGCAGGCGTTGTGGATGCTGAAGCGACCATCACCCAAGACAACCGCGTTGTTCTGTACGTTTGGTACGACAATGAGTTCGGTTACAGCTGCCAGGTGGTTCGCGTGATGGAAGACATGGCCGGTGTAAACCCGCCAGCCTTCCCGCGCTAAGCCTTAGCTGCACATGAAAACGCCCCGACTTTGGTCGGGGCGTTTTTGTTTGTGCAGTTTGTCAGTTGCATGGGTGTTGAATGTGCAGGCCTCTTCGCGGGCAAGCCTCGCTCCTACAGGTTATGCGTCAACTCTGACATCGCACACGACCTGTAGGAGCTAGGCTTGCCCGCTAAGGCTATAGATCAGGCGCCGCCAGCCACCGCTGCCTGCGCAGTCCGCAGTTCATGCCGATTGCCTTTGAACAGCACCAGCGTCGCAATCAACCCCAGCAACGCCGCGCCAGTGAGCCAGATCCCCGGCGCAGCCTTGTTATCCAGCACATGGATCAGGTAAGTACACGCCGCGGGTGTAAACCCGCCGAAGGTTGCAGTCGCCAGGCTGTAGGCCAAGGAGAAACCGGTGGTACGAACTTCCACCGGCATGATCTCGGTCAGCGCTACCACCATGGCGCCGTTGTACGAGCCATACAGGAACGACAGCCACAACTCGACGATCAGCAAATGACTGAAGCTCGGGTTCGCCACCAGCCATGACAGGGCGGGATAGGCCGTGAGGATCGCCAGAATGGTCGCCGCCAGGAGTAGGGGTTTGCGCCCGATCTTGTCGGACAGGGAACCCATGACCGGCAGCCAGAAAAAATTCGACAGACCGATACAGACCGTCACCAGCAACGCATCCAGATCCGACAGGTGCAATTCGGCTTTGCCGAAGGTCGGGGTATAGGCGGTAATCAGGTAGAACGACACGGTGGTCATCACCACCAGCGCCATGCCGGCGATGACGATGCCAACGTTCTGACTGATCGAGCGGACGACGTCCCGCAGGGTAGGGCGGTGTTTACGGGCCTGGAATTCCGGGGTTTCTTCCAGTGAACGACGAATCACGAAGATCACCGGCACAATCATGCAACCAATCAGGAATGGAACGCGCCAGCCCCAGTCACCCATTTCTTCGGGGCTGAGCCAGTGGTTCAAACCGACTCCCAGCAGACCGGCGAACACCACCGCGGCTTGCTGACTGGCGGATTGCCAACTGACAAAGAAGCCCTTGCGACCCGGCGTGGAAATCTCTGCCAGGTACACCGATACGCCGCCCAGTTCCACGCCGGCCGAGAAGCCTTGCAGCAGACGGCCGAACAACACGAGCAGCGGCGCGGCCACGCCGAGAGTGGCGTAACCCGGCACGCAGGCAATCAGCACCGTACCGGCAGCCATCATCGCCAGGGTGATGATCAAGCCTTTGCGGCGGCCATGACGGTCGATGTAGGCGCCGAGGAAAATCGCACCCAGCGGGCGCATCAGGAAGCCGGCACCGAAAGTGGCCAGCGACAACATCAGGGAGGCGAAAGCGCTGTCGGCAGGAAAGAAGGTTTTGGCGATGGCGGTGGCGTAAAAGCCGTAGACCATAAAGTCGAACATTTCGAGAAAGTTACCGCTGACAACGCGAAAAATCGCTTTGCCTTTGCTCGTGTTGGAGGACATTTGTAGATACTCCCTCTGGTGAATCTTGTTTGAAAGCGCTGCTCCTGTGGGAGCCTGTGTGGCGAAGGGACTTGCGCGAGCACGCTCGCTCCCACAGGTTTTGCGTCTGGCAGGCAGTTGAGGCAGGTCTGGCTCCCCTGCGCTCTGAAGCCCATAATGGCGGGCGCGGTTTTTGGGGGAGATGAAGATTTGTTAACTGGACGGTGGGCTGGGATTGTGATGCTGGTCGGCGTTTTGTCCGGTTGTGGCAACGGCGACAGTCTGGAACGCTTCGACGGCCCAACCATGGGCAGTCGTTATTCCATTCAATACGTAAGGCACTCCTCCACGCCCGGGCCGAAAGCGGTGCAGGCCGAAGTAGAAAGTATCCTCGCTGAAGTGGATCGACAATTCTCGACCTACCGCAGCGACTCGGACATCGAGCGCTTCAACGATCTCCCCGCCAATCGCTGTCAGAAAATGCCTGCGCCGATCCTCAAACTGATCCGCTTTGCTCAGCAGCTGTCCGAACAAAGCGAAGGCGCCTACGACCTGACCGTTGAACCGCTGCTGAATCTCTGGGGGTTCGGCCCGCAGGCCCGTGAGGAAAAAGTCCCTGCGGCCCAGGCACTGGCCGAAGTGCGGCAGCGGGTCGGCTACCAACACCTGCGCATCGATCGCGATCAGCTGTGCAAGGACGCCGCCGTCGAAGTCGACTTCAACAGCATCGCCGCCGGTTACGCCGTCGACACCATTGCCGACAAACTCGAAGCGCTGGGTATCCGCAACTACCTGGCCGAAGTCACCGGCGAGCTCAAGGCCGCGGGCATAAAACTCGACGGCTCAGCCTGGAAGGTCGCGCTGGAAGAGCCCCGGGACGATCAGCAAGTGGCGCAAAAAATCATCGCGGTCGACGGCTACGGACTGTCCACTTCCGGCGACTACCGCAACTATTTTGAGCAGGACGGTCGGCGCTATTCCCACACCTTCGATGCCCGCACCGGTGCACCGGTCTCACACACCCTGGCGTCGGTCACGGTGATTAATCCTTCAGCGTTAATGGCCGATGGCTTATCGACGCTGTTGCTGATTCTCGGCCCGGAGCGCGGTTGGGACTACGCAGAAAAACATGATATCGGCGCATTTTTTGTGATCCGTGCCGATACAGGTTTCGTCACACGAACCAATCAGGCATTTGAGCGCCTCAGCGGCGGCAAAACCGAATGATTACGACAGTTCGTGCATTGAAGACTGGCGTTGTAGTGCAGGCAAAACTAGCCTACGACGCGACCAAGGGTTAATGTGCCCGGCGTTGACGCTTCTATAGACTGTGTCCGGGTTCTGCATTGGCCCCAAATTGTTCCTTCACGCCACAGATCGGCGTGATTTAGCCGCAGGTGCCGAGGGCGCCGCGGCCTGTTCTGAGGAGTACGCATGGCTGTCTACAACTACGACGTGGTGGTACTGGGTTCCGGCCCGGCGGGAGAAGGCGCGGCAATGAACGCCGCCAAAGCAGGGCGCAAGGTGGCGATGGTCGATAGCCGTCGCCAGGTCGGCGGCAACTGCACCCACCTGGGTACCATCCCGTCTAAGGCACTGCGTCACTCGGTCCGGCAGATCATGCAGTTCAACACCAACCCGATGTTCCGGGCCATTGGTGAGCCACGCTGGTTCTCGTTTCCAGACGTGCTGAAAAGCGCCGAAAAAGTCATTTCCAAACAAGTCGCCTCTCGCACCGGCTACTACGCCCGCAACCGCGTCGACGTGTTCTTCGGCACTGGCAGCTTCGCCGACGAGCAAACCATCGAAGTGGTCTGCGCCAACGGTGTGGTCGAAAAACTGGTGGCCAAGCACATCATCATCGCCACCGGCTCGCGTCCTTATCGCCCGGCGGACATCGATTTCCATCACCCGCGCATCTACGATAGCGACACCATCCTCAGCCTCGGCCACACCCCGCGCAAACTCATTGTTTACGGCGCTGGCGTAATCGGTTGCGAATACGCGTCGATCTTCAGTGGCCTGGGTGTTCTGGTTGAACTGGTGGACAATCGCGGTCAGTTGCTGAGCTTCCTGGACTCGGAAATTTCCCAGGCCCTGAGCTACCACTTCAGCAACAACAACATCACGGTTCGCCACAACGAAGACTACGACCGCGTCGAAGGCGTGGACAACGGCGTGATCCTGCACCTCAAGTCCGGCAAGAAGATCAAGGCCGATGCCTTGCTCTGGTGCAACGGTCGTACCGGTAACACCGATCAGCTGGGTCTGGAAAACATCGGCGTGAAGGTCAACAGCCGTGGCCAGATCGAAGTCGACGAAGCCTATCGCACCTGCGTGCCGAACATTTACGGTGCCGGTGACGTGATCGGCTGGCCGAGCCTGGCCAGTGCTGCGCATGACCAGGGCCGTTCGGCCGCTGGCAGCATCGTCGATAACAACAGCTGGCGCTTCGTCAACGACGTGCCGACCGGTATCTACACCATTCCGGAGATCAGCTCGATCGGCAAGAACGAGCAGGAGCTTACCCAGGCCAAGGTGCCCTACGAAGTGGGCAAGGCGTTCTTCAAGAGCATGGCGCGTGCACAGATTGCCGGCGAGCCTCAGGGCATGCTGAAAATCCTGTTCCACCGCGAGACCCTGGAAGTGCTGGGCGTTCACTGCTTCGGTTATCAGGCGTCGGAGATCGTTCACATCGGTCAGGCGATCATGAGCCAGCCGGGCGAACTGAACACCCTGAAGTATTTCGTCAACACGACGTTCAACTACCCGACCATGGCCGAAGCCTATCGGGTAGCGGCGTACGATGGCCTCAACCGGCTTTTTTGAGCGGCTCCGGCCGGTGGCCTGAGCCGGCCGGGGAGACCGATTTCAGCAATTCTCGAGGGTGGCGCTGGCCAAACCGGGAAAGTCTGTAATCAGGCTGTCAACGCCGAAGTCGGCGAGTCTGCGCATCAGCGCGGGCTCGTTGACTGTCCATACCGACACATGCAGCCCCTGACGTTGCGCCTTCTGCAGGCGTTCCGGCGTACACAGGGTCCAGTTCAGCGCCAGAATCTCACAGCCATAACTCTGGGCGACCTTCAACGGGTCGAGCCACGCATATTCAGCCACCAATCCACGAGACACGTCCGGCACCAGGTCCAGTGCGGCTTTCAGCACCTCACGTGAACTCGAGGTGATCGTGACCTTGTCGAGCAGGCCGAAACGCTGAGCCATTTCGCGTATCGCCAGTACGGTCGTCGCGGCACGGGTGCGAGAAGCGCTTTTGACTTCCAGCTGCCAATGCTCGAAATCGCATTTCTCGAACAACTCTTCCAGCGTGGGGATCGGGCAGGGCTTGATCCATCCCGGTCCGCCCTTGCGTGCGTCGTAGGTTGCCAGCTCCGCCGCCGTGTGCTCGACGACCTTGCCGCGTCGGTCGGTGGTGCGCTTGAGCGTCGGGTCGTGGATGACCATCAACTCGTTGTCCATGGACAGGTGCAGGTCCAGTTCGCAGCGGCGCACGCCGTGCTTGAGGCATTGCTGAAAACTGGTCAGCGTGTTTTCTGGTGCTTCGCCCTTGGCGCCGCGATGGCCGTAGATGAGGGTCACGGTTCTTCCTTAAATTAAATGCCTGATTCGTTTTCGCGGGCCAGACGTCGTTCCTGGGCCTGCTTCTGCAAAATGTAGCGGGCGAGCAATTGGCGTTGGGCGTCGGTCGGGTATTCGAACTCGGTGCCAACGTCGTAGGCGCCCGCCTTGCGATCGCAATGCGTGACCTTGGCCCGCAGCAGCAGGCCGAGGGCTTGCGGCATCAGCACCAGTTTGACCGACAGATGCGCGCCCACGGCGATGGGCGTCGGGTACTGAAAGTCGATACCGCCTTCGGAAATGATCACCGGCTGCGGCTCGCCGATCTGCCCGAGCACGGTGATGGCGATCACCTGGCTCAGCAAATCGATGCGTTTGTTCTGGGATTTCAGAAACGCAGCGAGGTTGCGGTCGCGCTCACTGATCTGGCGCAGCAGGTGTTGCGACTCGAATTCGCTCAGGTGCAGTTCGCTGAGCAAGTTGAACAGTGGGGAAGCATCCTGCAACACTTCCTGGCCTGCGGCTTCGGGAGCGGACAGGGGCCGAATTTCCAGTGCGATCGTGTCCTCGATACGGTAGTATTCGCGGCGATCTTCTTCATCTAATGTCGACATGGCGAACCCATGGTAGCGGCGGTGGTCTGAGTGTAAAGCTGGTTATCGACCCCCGCCACAAGGACGTTCCTTTTCCCTCCGAACAAGCCCCGACATGTTCAGACCTCTCTTCGTATTTATTGGCACGCGTTATACCCGTGCAAAGCGTCGCAATCATTTTGTGTCGTTCATTTCCCTGACCTCAATGATCGGACTCGCCCTCGGCGTGGTCGTGATGATCGTTGTGCTTTCGGTCATGAACGGCTTCGATCATGAGATGCGCACCCGCGTGCTGGGCATGGTGCCCCACGCGACCATCGAGTCCGGTGAACCGATCAGCGACTGGCAAAGCCTGGCCGCCAAGGTCAAGCAGAACCCGCAGGTGACGGCCGTTGCGCCGTTCACCCAGATGCAGGGCTTGCTGACCAACAACGGCAAGGTCTCCAAGGTCCTGCTCAACGCCATCGACCCTGCGCTGGAACGCCAGGTCTCGATCATCGATAACTTCATGCAGCAGGGCAAACTCGACGATCTGACCCCTGGCAGCTTCGGCATTGTCATCGGTGACAAGGCGGCCGCCAAACTCGGTGCAGCGATCGGCGACAAGCTGACGTTCGTGGCGCCGGAAGTCACGGTGACCCCGGCCGGGATGTTCCCGCGCATGAAACGCTTTACCGTGGTCGGCATCTTCCATGTCGGCGCCGGTGAGATCGACGGGTACCTGGGTGTCACCAACCTGCAGGATCTGGCGAAGCTGCATCGCTGGAAGCCGGATCAGGTCCAGGGTATTCGCCTGAAGTTCGACGACCTGTTCCAGGCCCCGCGCACGGCGTGGAATATCGCCCAGCAACTCGGCGAAGACCATTTCTACGCCCGTGACTGGACCCGCACCCACGGCAATCTGTATCAGGCGATCCGCATGGAAAAAGCCATGATCGGCCTGTTGCTGCTGCTGATTGTCGCTGTGGCCGCGTTCAACATCATTTCCACGCTGGTGATGGTGGTGAACGACAAGAAGGGCGACATCGCAATTCTGCGTACCCTGGGCTCCACGCCGGGGCAGATCATGGCCATCTTCATGGTCCAGGGCACGGTCATTGGCGTGATCGGCACGCTGATCGGCGCCGTGGTGGGGATCTTCGCCGCGTTGAACGTCAGCGCCGCGATCTCGGCCCTCGAAGGGTTGATCGGTCACAAATTCCTGAACGCCGACGTGTATTTCATCGATTACCTGCCGTCGCAAGTGCAGAGCCAGGACGTATTGATGGTCTGCGCCGCCGCGTTGGTCCTGAGTTTCCTCGCCACCCTGTATCCAGCCTGGCGTGCCGCGCGCACCCAGCCTGCGGAGGCGCTACGTTATGAGTGAGTTGGGTATGAGTGATAAAGCAATCTTGAGCTGCCGCGACCTGGGCAAATCCTACGAGGAAGGCCCGGAGTCGGTAGAAGTGCTGGCCGGCCTGCAACTGGAGCTGCACCCGGGTGAGCGCGTGGCGATTGTCGGCACCTCGGGTTCGGGCAAAAGTACCTTGCTCAACCTGTTGGGCGGTCTCGACACGCCGACCAAGGGCAGCGTGTGGCTAGACGGCGAAGAGCTGTCGGCCCTGAGCGAGAAGAATCGCGGCCTGTTGCGCAACCGGTCGCTGGGTTTCGTTTACCAGTTCCACCATTTGCTGCCTGAGTTCACCGCGCTGGAAAACGTCTGCATGCCGCTGCTGATCGGCAAGACCGCGATCCCGGAAGCGCGTCAGCGTGCGACCGCGTTGCTGGAGCGGGTAGGGCTGGGGCATCGCCTGGAGCATAAACCTTCGGAATTGTCCGGCGGCGAACGTCAGCGCGTGGCCATTGCCCGCGCCCTGGTGAACAAGCCAGGCCTGGTGATGCTCGACGAGCCGACCGGCAACCTCGACTCCCACACCGCACAGGGCATTCAGGACTTGATGCTGGAACTCAGCACCTCGATGCGCACGGCGTTCCTGGTGGTGACTCACGACATGAACCTGGCTCGCCAGATGGATCGCGTCCTGCATTTGCAGGAAGGTTGCCTGACGCCCATCTGATTGACCGAAACCCGGCGTGCTGAACAGTACGCCGGGTCTTTTATTTTTATACGGTGCCCCAGCGAATGTTCAGACCGTTATCGATCTTTATTGGCACGCGCTATACCCGCGCCAAGCGCCGCAATCGCTTTGTTTCCTTCATCTCGATGACCTCGATGATCGGCCTCGCCCTCGGCGTGCTGGCGATGATCGTGGTGCTGTCGGTGATGAACGGTTTCCAGCGCGAAATGAGCTCGCGCATCCTCGGCATGGTGCCGCACGCGACCATCGTCGGCGTGAACCCGATCGACGATTGGCAGCCCGTGGCCGCCGCCGCGATGAAAAACCCGGAAGTTACCGCCGCCGTGCCGTTCACCGAAATGGAGGGCATGCTCTCCTATAAAGGCACGATGCAGCCGATTCAGGTCAGCGGTGTTGATCCGGCGCTGGAAGGCAAGGTGTCGATCGTTGCCCAGCACATCGTTCAGGGCCGTCTCGATGCATTGAAGCCGGGCGAGTTCGGCGTGGTGATCGGCGAAATCACCGCGCGGCGTTTCCGCTTGAATGTCGGCGACAAGATCACCCTGATCGTGCCGGAAGTCAGCAGCGCACCGGGCGGCATTACCCCGCGCATGCAGCGGTTGAACGTGGTGGGCGTGTTCAAGGTCGGCGCCGAGCTGGATGGCTCGATGGCGCTGATCCACGTCGCCGATGCCGCGCAGATGCAGCACTGGGAACCGAACCAGGTACAGAGCGTGCGTCTGGCCGTTAAAGATTTGTACGCGGCGCCGAAGGTGTCGAGCGATGTGGCTGCGGGTCTCGGCACCGCCTACCGGGCCGACGACTGGACCCATACCCAGGGCAGTCTGTTCAGCGCGATGAAGATGGAAAAAACCATGATCGGCCTGCTGTTGCTGATGATCGTCGCCGTGGCGGCGTTCAACATCATTGCAACGTTGATCATGGTGGTGAACGACAAGGGCGCGGACATCGCGATCTTGCGCACCATCGGCGCCACACCGCGGCAGATCATGGCGATCTTCATGGTGCAGGGCACGGTGATCGGGGTTGTCGGCACCTTGATCGGTGGCGTACTCGGCGTGATTGCAGCGTTGAACGTCAGTGAGCTGGTGGGATGGATGGAGCGGGTGAGTGGCCAGCACATCTTCAGTTCGGATGTGTATTTCGTCAGTAACTTGCCATCGGAATTACAGGGTGGGGATGTGTTGTTGATCTGCTCGGCGGGGTTCGTTCTGAGCTTCCTGGCGACGGTCTACCCGGCCTGGCGTGCGGCGAAGATCGAGCCAGCTCACGCGTTGCGGTATTCGTAAGCCGTCACACCGTCATCGCGGGCAAGCCCGCTCCCACAGGGTTTCGAGTCGTTCACAGCGTTGTGATTCAACTCGGTCACTGTGGGAGCGGGCTTGCCCGCGATGGGGCCAGACCTGCTGGCCTCAATCCCCCTTCGGCAACTCAATCACAAACCTTGTCCATCCCTCATCCGATTCACAGCGAATCTGCCCGCCATGGGCGCGGATGATTGACTGAGTGATCGCCAACCCCAATCCCGCATGTTCACTGCTGCCTTCCTGCCGCGCTGGATCAGCCCGGTAGAAGCGATCAAACAAACGCGGCAGCAGCGCGCCGTCAATCCCGTCCCCACTGTTCTCGACCGTCAAACTCAAGCCTTTGACCTGATCGACAATCCGCACCCGCACCTCGCCATCAGCGGGCGTAAACCGCAACGCATTGTCCAGCAAATTGGAGAGCGCTCGCCGCAACATGCTGCGATCACCTTCCATGCGCGCACTGCCTTCACGACTCAACCTGACCTGAGCGTCCTCCGCCAACGGCGCAAAAAACTCCAGTAAAAGGTCCGCTTCTTCCGCCAGCTCCAGCGGTTCGCGCTTGGGCATCAACAACCCATGGTCAGCCTTGGCCAGGTACAACATGTCGTTGACCAGTTGCGCCATCCATTGCAGTTCTTCGAGGTTGCTGTGCAGCGCTTCGCGGTAGTCCTCGATAGGTCGAGGGCGGGTAAGGGTGACCTGGGTGTGGGTCAGCAGGTTCGACAGCGGCGTGCGCAGTTCGTGGGCGATGTCAGCGGAAAACGCCGAGAGCCGTTGAAAAGAGTCGTCCAGGCGTCCGAGCATGGCGTTGAAGCTGTGGGCCAATTCCTTGAGTTCCGACGGCATATTCTCTTCGGGCAGTCGGGCATTGAGCGATTGCGCCGAAACGCCGCTGGCGATCGCACTCATGCGTCGCAACGGGCGCAAACCACTGCGTGCCGCCCATGCACCGAGCAACGCGGTGGCCAGGGCGGACAAGCCGACGGTCAGCCAGATCAGGTGCTGCATGCGTTGCAGAAAGTGCTGGTGATGGGTGATGTCCAGCAGCAAGGTCAGTTGCGGTGAGTCAGGCCGGTCGACAAACAACGGCGCGTTCAGGACACGGTAATCGGTGCCGTTGTCGTTCAGCGTGGATATGCCCGGTTTTTGCGGGAGCTTTTCCGGCAAGCGCGCCGAGCTGTCATACCAGCGCTGGCCATCGCTGCCGGTAATTCGCAGCGACAGGTCCGCTTGCCGACTCAGTTCATCCGCCCGCCTGACTTCACTTTCATTCGACTGAACGTCATGCAGTGCGCGGCGCAAATCCATCAATTTACCGTCCAGCAACTGCTGATCGAGTTCGACGAAGTGCGCCTCGCTGGCGCGACTGAACAACACTCCGGCAAACAATGAAACCACGGCGGTACAGGCCGCAAACAGCAGCGCCAGACGACTGCTCAGCGAGAGTCGACGCATCAGGCAGGGCGCTCTTCAAGGACATAACCCATGCCGCGCACGGTATGAATCAGCTTGTTGGGGAATTCATCGTCGATCTTCAGGCGCAAACGGCGGATCGCGACTTCGATGACATTGGTGTCGCTGTCGAAATTCATGTCCCAGACCTGGGAGGCGATCAGTGATTTGGGCAGCACTTCGCCCTGGCGCCGCAGGAGCATTTCCAGCAGGGCGAACTCCTTGGCGGTCAGGTCGATGCGCTGACCGCCGCGCTCCACCCGACGGCGGATCAAGTCCAGGCGCAGGTCGGCCAGTTGCAGGCTGGTTTCCTGAGGCGTAGCGCTGCCGCGTCGCAACAGGCTGCGGACCCGAGCCAGCAATTCGGAAAAGGCGAACGGCTTGACCAGGTAATCGTCAGCCCCGAGTTCGAGGCCGTGGACTCTGTCCTCAACGGCATCTCGCGCCGTCAGAAAAAGGACTGGCGTATCGAGACCGGCGCCACGCACCGCCTGCAGGATTTGCCAGCCATCACGACCGGGTAGCATCACATCAAGGATCAATAACGCGTAGTCACCACTCAAGGCCAGTTGTTGCCCGGTGATGCCGTCGGCCGCCAACTCGGTGTTGAAACCGGCCTCGGTCAGGCCTTGGCGCAGGTAGTGGCCGGTTTTCGGTTGGTCTTCGACGATCAGCAGCTTCATGGGCAACTCGAGGCAAGTGGAACGAACGCTTTATACCGTGGGCAGCGTTAATACAGGTCAACCTGACAAAGTTGTAATCTGGCTGTCAGGTTGCGGGCAGTGGCGACAGTTTAGAGTTTTCCACAGGCTGAACCTTATCTAGTTGGAGTACGACTATGTTTTTGCGCAAACCTCTGAGGCTGGCCGCGTGTTTGCTGGCACTGAGCTCGCCGGTGTGGGCAGCGCCGGCGCATACCTACGATTTCGGTCAACCGGCCCCGGCGGCCAAGGCTACCCGCAGTGTAGAGGTGGTGATGGGTGACATGTCGTTCACCCCCAAGGCGATCGATATCAAAGCCGGTGAGACGGTTCGTTTTGTGCTGGTGAATAAAGGCCAGTTGTTGCACGAATTCAACCTGGGTAATGCGGCGATGCATGCCAGGCATCAGCAGGAAATGATGAAGATGCAGCAGAGCGGCATGCTCACACCTACAGGCATGAAGGAAATGGACCACAGTTCGATGGTTGGCATGGACCACGGGATGATGAAACACGACGACCCGAACAGCGTCCTCGTCGAGCCGGGAAAAACGGCCGAGCTGACCTGGACCTTCACCAAGGCCACCAACCTGGAATTTGCCTGCAACATTCCCGGCCATTACCAGGCGGGCATGGTCGGCAAACTGACTGTCAGTCAGTAAGCACTCAAAGGCGGGCGCAAAGGCTGGTAGAATCCGCTGATTCTTCAGTCAGGTTTCCGCCATGCATCCCGCAGCCGAACACTCGCCGCTGGGCAAATCCAGCGAATACATCGCCACTTATACGCCGTCCTTGCTTTTTCCGATCCCGCGCACCGCGAAATGGGCGGAGTTGGGCCTGACGGCGCAAACCCTGCCTTATAAGGGTGTGGACTTCTGGAACTGCTTCGAGCTGTCGTGGCTGTTGCCGTCGGGCAAGCCGGTGGTGGCGATTGGTGAATTCAGCATCCCGGCGGATTCGCCGAACATCATCGAGTCGAAGTCGTTCAAGCTGTACCTGAACTCGTTGAATCAGACGCCGTTTACCGATACCGCGACCCTTGAAGCGACGCTGGTCAAAGACCTGTCGGCCGCTGCCGGCAAGCCGGTTGGCGTGCGGATTCGCAGCCTCAAGGATGTCGAAGCCGAAGGCGTCGTGGCGTTGCCGGGTGTGTGCATCGATGATCTGGAAATCAGCGTCAGCAACTACGAACATCCGCGCCCGGAGCTGCTGCGTTGCGATGATTCGCGCATTGTCGAAGAGAGCGTGCACAGTCATTTGCTCAAATCCAACTGCCCGGTCACCAGCCAGCCGGACTGGGGCAGCGTGGCGGTGGAATACCGTGGCGCGGCGCTGGATCACGCGAGTTTGCTGGAATACATCGTGAGCTTCCGTCAGCACTCAGACTTCCATGAGCAATGCGTGGAGCGGATTTTCCTCGACTTGCAGCGGTTGCTGAAACCGGAGAAGTTGACGGTCTATGCACGGTATGTGCGGCGTGGTGGGTTGGACATCAACCCGTATCGCAGTACTGAAGAAGTGCAATTGCCGAACCACCGCCTGGTCCGCCAATGAAGATTTAATGTGGGAGCGAGCCTGCTCGCGATGGCGGGGTGTCAGACAGCATTAATGTTGAATGTGCTGACCTCATCGCGAGCAGGCTCGCTCCCACAGGGGATTGCATTTCAAGTCGCAGATATGAAAAAGCCCCGCTAGCGATAGCGGGGCTTTTTTGCATCTGGCGGGTTCAGATCCCCATGTTGGCCAAGGCTTGTACGATGTTGCGCAAGGTGCCGGCGAGGGTAGGGTGTTCGATTTCGAAGCGCTCGACAGCCAGGTTCACATTGTCGGCGAGGTTGGAGTCTTTGGTTTTGGTTTCCAGCTCAAGCTCGAGTTCGATCTGTTGCATCAGCGCGTGCAGGTCTTCGCGCTCGGCTTCCGTCAGCGGTGGATTCTGTTCCAATTGCTCGCGCAGAGTATTGAGTTGTTCTTGCAGTTCGCGGGCAGGCATGGCGTTCTTCCTTTTATCGATAAGCACTGGCATAGACCGCAGCAGCGTGCCAAAGGTCTATGGCTTGGCTTTAGATTAATCCACTCCCGCGCAACCTGCATGATCTCGATCAGGGCTTTTCGCCCTTGAGCCGACGCAGGCTGATGTCCGCCAGGCAGGTGTCGAGCTCACCGAGGTGATCGATCACCGAATGCACACCCAGACTGAACAACTGCACGGTCGCTTTACCACGCAGGTGTTCGCGCTCCTTTTGGCTCAAGGCCTGCCATTCGCTGGGCGCCAACCCGCAGAGCGAGCCGCAGGACGCCAGGCCGATCGTCCACAACCCGGCATTCAGTCCCGATTGCAGCAATCGCGGTTCACCGCTGACCAGCACGCAGCCATCCAGTTGCTCGACATTCAAGGCCATCAGGGCTTGCCAGCAAGCGTTCGGGGCGGGCCATGGATTGATTGTTGCAGGATGTTGCGAAGATTTGATCCACGAAGGCAACGCGCTGGCCAGGGAATGGGTGAGGGCGGGGGGCAACTCGTCGAGCCAGGCGCAAGGAATCTGCTGGCGTTGCAAGCTGTTCAGGCTGTCCAGCGCGCCGGGCGTGACCTCGGCGTGCTCGGCCGTGTGAGTGTCGTGCTGGCGCATCCGGGCGCCGAAATCCACCAGGCAACCACTGAGCCCGAACAGTACGGCGGTCAGGCTGGGTGCGGCAACAGGCAAGGCTTCGGCGTGCGGCATATCAACGTCCCTGAAATAACGATAAGGCTATGTGCTGCCGGTGACAGTTGCATGACACTGATGTGAAGCGCTCTCAGTCAGGACGAATCATCCGTAGGTCATCACGCGCGAGGCTGCCCTAAACCGGCTTTTCCGTCTTATACTAGCCAGCTTATCGCCTGGGCCAAGCGCCCATGCCAGTACAATCCAAGGAGTTTTCTATGCGCTGGAGCAATCGTCTAGCTCAGCTTTGTGTGTGTGCCAGCGTGTTGGTGGTTCCGTTCGCAGCCCAGGCTGCCACGGAAGAAGACCCTTGGGAAAGCGTCAACCGTCCAATCTTCAAGTTCAACGACTTCGTCGACACTTATGCACTCAAGCCAATCGCTCAAGGCTACGAGTTCGTGACGCCGCAGTTTCTGGAAGACGGTATCCACAACATGTTCCGCAATGTCGGTGATGTCACCAACCTTGCCAACAACGTCTTGCAGGCTAAACCGGCCGCGGCTGGCGTCGATACTGCGCGTCTGATCTTCAACACCACCTTCGGCCTGCTGGGCTTCTTCGACGTCGGCACTAAAATGGGCCTGAATCGTAGCGACGAAGACTTCGGGCAGACGCTTGGTTACTGGGGTGTGGGCAGCGGTCCGTATGTGATGTTGCCGCTGTTGGGCCCAAGCACGTTGCGCGATGCGCCATCCAAGTACGTCGACGGCTACACCGGCCCGTACCGCTATATCAACGACGTGCCCGTGCGTAACTCGATCTTCGGCCTGAACATCGTCGACACCCGCGCCAGCTTGCTGTCGAGCGAGAAGTTGATCAGCGGCGACAAATACACCTTCATCCGCAATGCGTATTTGCAGAACCGCGAGTTCAAAGTCAAAGACGGCCAGGTCGAAGACGATTTTTGATCTCGACCCCATAAAATGAAGAAGGCGGCCAATCGGCCGCCTTCTTTCGTTTGGATCCGGGCTTATTTCATCTTCAAGATTGTAAGCCCGAGTTTCTGACTGCCACCGTCCTGTTCTTTCACCCATACCACTTCGGTGTCGGCTTCAAGCCCTTTGAGCGCTACGTGATCGGAATCGATGCGCACGCTGAGCCGGTCACCTACCTTGAACAAGCGGGGTGCCTCAACCTGCATGCCACTGCTGGAAAGGTCTATACAGACGGCTGGCACCTCATCGCCTTCGTGAATCAGCGACACATCGGCATCGACCCGCATGCGGATGAAATCGCGCTTTTCGCTGTAGTCCCGATCGGTTTGACTCATGGGCTTCATCCTTTCATTGGGTTACGGTTTTGCCTGTTCTTATAACTCCCGGTGATTTGACAAGTAAAGACGTCAAGCGACCATCGGCGTGAGCTTGAAACGCCCCGCGGATGGGAGTACCGTCTGCGCCTTAGAAGGGCACCTCTGGTGTACCTGTGTGTAGGGCAAACGCTCGAAAACAGTGCAGTAGAGAGGCTAGAAAGCGAATCCAGTAGTGTGAGCCGGGCTAAACCCCCTGCCTGCTACGCCAACCTAATTCTGGCGCCGTTTGCCCACATGCCAAAAACCAGTGCCACGCTGCTGATAATCGATGATGACGAAGTAGTGCGCGCGAGCCTCGCGGCCTACTTGGAAGACAGTGGTTTCAGTGTCCTGCAGGCCAGCAATGGCCAGCAGGGTCTTCAGGTATTCGAGCAAGACAAGCCCGACTTGGTCATCTGCGATCTGCGCATGCCGCAGATGGGCGGACTCGAACTCATTCGCCAGGTCACTGAGCTGTCGCCGCAAACCCCGGTGATTGTGGTTTCGGGTGCCGGTGTGATGAACGACGCGGTCGAGGCCTTGCGCCTGGGTGCGGCGGATTACCTGATCAAGCCTCTCGAAGATCTGGCTGTGCTCGAGCATTCTGTGCGCCGTGCCCTGGATCGTGCGCGCCTGCTGCTGGAAAACCAGCGCTACCGCGAGAAGCTGGAAAAGGCCAACCGCGAGCTCGCCGCCAGCCTGAACCTGCTCCAGGAAGACCAGAACGCCGGTCGCCAGGTGCAGATGAACATGCTGCCGGTCAGCCCCTGGACCATCGACGAGTTCCAGTTCGCCCACCAGATCATCCCGTCGCTGTACCTGTCGGGTGATTTCGTTGACTACTTTCGGGTCGACGAGCGTCGGGTAGCTTTTTACCTGGCGGACGTTTCCGGTCATGGCGCCTCTTCAGCCTTCGTCACCGTGCTGCTGAAGTTCATGACCACGCGCTTGCTGTTCGAATCCAAGCGCAGCGGCACATTGCCGGAATTCAAGCCTTCAGAGGTCCTTGGTCATATCAACCGAGGCCTGATCAGTTGTAAGCTGGGTAAACACGTCACAATGGTCGGTGGTGTCATCGACGAGGAGACAGGTTTGTTGACCTATAGCATCGGTGGTCATTTGCCGTTGCCTGTGTTGTACACGCCAGACAGTGTTCGTTATCTGGAAGGTCGTGGTCTGCCGGTGGGCCTCTTCAATGAAGCCACCTATGAAGACCACGTGCTGGAGTTGCCGCCGACGTTCAGCCTGACGCTGATGTCCGATGGCATTCTGGACCTTTTGCCAGAGCCTACACTCAAAGAAAAAGAAGCGGCTTTGCCCCAACGGGTCAAGGCAGCGGGCGGCAGCCTGGATGGTCTGCGGCAGGTTTTTGGATTGGCCACGCTAGGGGAGATGCCGGATGATATCGCCCTGTTGGTGTTGAGCAGGAATCTTTAATGAGTACCGGTAGAATCCAGTTCGCCGAGCAGGATGGCACCTTCGTCCTGAAGTTCGTCGGTGAAGTTCGCCTGACCCTGTGTTCGGCGTTGGATGCGACTATTGAGCGGATCTTCACCGCGTTGAACTTCAACGCGATCGTGATCGACCTGACCGAAACCCGCAGCATCGACAGCACCACCCTTGGCCTGCTGGCCAAACTGTCGATCCTGTCGCGGCAAAAGGTCGGCCTGCTGCCGACCGTCGTCACCACCCACGAAGACATCACCCGTCTGCTGCAGTCCATGGGCTTCGAGCAAGTGTTCAACATTGTTGACCGCCCGATCCCGTGCCCTGAATGCCTGACCGACCTGCCAGATCAGGATCAGTCCGAGGAGGTCGTGCGGATCAAAGTGCTTGAGGCACACAAAATCCTCATGGGCCTGAACGACTCCAATCGTGAAGCTTTCCATGACTTGGTGAATGCTTTAGAACGTCATTGATCCCCTGAGATGGATGTAGAGCAGGCGGGCTCCACCGCAAACACCGGAATTTAAAGCATAAAAAAGGGCGAACCTGTAAGGGGTCGCCCTTTTTGCGTTGCGTTGTCCTAGATCACAGCTTGGCTTGCAGCAGTGCTTCGAGTTTTTCCTGGTCGCGAGCGAACTGACGAATGCCTTCTGCCAGTTTCTCGGTCGCCATCGCATCCTCGTTGGACAACCAGCGGAACTGCGCTTCATTCAGGCTCAAGCGCGCCTCACCCGCATGACCCGGGGCCAACTTGCGCTCCAGCTTGCCAGTGTCCGCCGCCAGCTTTTCCAGCAGGTCCGGGCTGATGGTCAGGCGATCACACCCGGCCAACTGCTCAATCTGATTCAGGTTACGGAAGCTCGCACCCATGACCACGGTCTTGTAGTCATTGGCCTTGTAGTAGTTGTAGATGCGCGTCACCGACTGCACGCCCGGATCATCCGCGCCGGTGTAGTCGTTGCCGTTGGCTTTCTTGTACCAGTCGTAGATGCGGCCTACGAACGGCGAAATCAGGAACACACCGGCGTCAGCACACGCCGCTGCCTGAGCAAACGAGAACAGCAGCGTCAGGTTGGTCTGAATGCCTTCCTTTTCAAGCTTCTCGGCGGCGCGAATGCCTTCCCAGGTGGAGGCGATCTTGATCAACACGCGGTCGCGGCCGATGCCGGCCTTGTCGTACAGCTCGATCAGACGGTGCGCACGCTTCAATACGGCGTCAGTGTCGAACGAAAGGCGCGCATCCACTTCAGTGGAAATGCGGCCCGGTACAACCTTCAGGATTTCCTGGCCTACCGCTACGCCAAAGCGGTCGCTGGCCAGGCCCACATCGCCATGGCAGTCATGAACGCAGGCGTTCAGCAACTCGGCATAACCGGGAATGGCCGCCGCTTTCAGCAGCAGGGAAGGGTTGGTGGTAGCGTCGACGGGTTTTACGCGAGCGATAGCTTCGAAGTCGCCGGTGTCGGCAACTACGGTAGTCATTTGTTTGAGTTGTTCCAGCTTGGAAGTCATGGGCGTGCTCTGTCCTATGGGTCTAATGACATTACCCGAGCGCTGACAGCCACTCAAGGGCGCATCTACGTATCGGTGGCCCCGTTGGCAACAACCGGAAAACGGATGTTTGAAAGGCGGGGCGCGGGTCTCGGTAAATACGATGCCAAAACCGCGCGCAGGTTCAAAGCAACTGACCGTTGACGGCTCTGTGGCAATTCTGGCGCCTGAGCTGGCATGCCTGCATTCGGGCGCCAACCGGTGTTAAAAATGGTCAAGTTCAGCCGTTATAAGATGTCAATTAGTGCTACTCGGATGGCATGTAATGTGGCGCGGATAAATGTAGGTATTGGATGGGGAAATGACTTCACAAGGGGAGAGGGTGTCTGCAATTGTGGACGCCTTCGATGACTTTATTCTCGGTTATGTCTTGAAGAAATTGACCGAAGTATTTGAAGAGCTGA
This sequence comes from Pseudomonas sp. LBUM1663, assembly GCF_059695905.1. Lineage (NCBI taxonomy): Bacteria > Pseudomonadati > Pseudomonadota > Gammaproteobacteria > Pseudomonadales > Pseudomonadaceae > Pseudomonas > Pseudomonas sp. LBUM1663. The sequence continues at coordinate 2,370,680 of NZ_CP166792.1, forward strand.
TGGCCGCATCAAAGAAGAACCATCCGGACAATATGACGGGTCTGGTTCAAATGGGAAGAGTGAAAGCCGCAAAGAAAATTCCCGGCTGGCTAAATCGAGTGAAACACAGCATGCCCAGTCAAGTCACTCGCGTGTTGATGGCACAAATGAACGATTCACAGAAGTCCAAACATGACCTGCGGTTTGAAGCGCAAGTCGTATTGTTCGAGGTGCTTGTGGAGGAGTCACTGGCAATGGACGCCGCGAGTTATACGGCATGGATTAATAAAAGCCCCTGTTAACGGTGTGCGAGGTCATTCGACAGAGTTACTTCAATAACATTTTGACGGCGGCTTCCGCAGGTTTTGATGTTCCATCGGACGACTTTAATCCAAAACTTCGCTCGCGATCATTACTGCCAGAGTCGCTGTTTTTCCATTCGTACAGGGAGGTCAGCGGTATATTCAGTTTTTTGACATCCGAGATGAATCTTGTAATGCGTGATGCTTGTCCGGCGGTGCCTCCGATGGAACTGAGTGATGGCACTCCCCATTCGGTAATGACCCCCGGTACATGGAAGTTATCAAGGATAAACGCTTGAGCACGGCTGATCTCGGTGCCCGACATGCCATACGGGTGATAAGAAACAGCACTGAGGCAGTGTGGGTGTTCTTTCAGGATTTCAGTCAGTGCGACGGTCGCCTTGGAGTCTTTGGTGGGCGCCTTCGCGAATCCAAACCCGATCAGGGGTGTTGAATGATCCCGCTTTTGTAACGCGTTGCACACCGCGCTCATGAACGGCACAAACGTTCCTTCAAAATCCTGGGTAGGCCAGTATTTTGGCAAGTCCGGTTCATTCCAGATTTCAATGGCGACAAGCTGCTTACTGAAGGCGTTTTCCAGACCGATGACCGAGTTGGCGAGTGAATCTCCCGCAGCGGTGAGATCTCTGCCACTGCTTTGCGTTTTGTGGGTTAACGCTTTGGTTGAGCGAACGGTCATCAATACGGGCAGGTCGGCGGATTTGGCAGCCGCGAAAGCTTCATTGATCTGCTGTTGATACGCCGGGTTACCCAGGCTGTTCGTCCATACGCCAAGGCGCACGAATCCGAACCCTGAGGCTTTGATCTGATGGGCGTCGGCCGTCGAGAAATTCTGGATTTTCACCTGAACGCCTATTGTCTTGTTGTCCTGGGCCAGCGCTGAAAAAGCCTGACTGGCGTAAACAGGGCTGAAGGCGCCAAGTATAAATAGTGTTGAAGTGGCAATCAGTCGAAAACACGTGGAGGGCATAACGGGAAATTCCTGTAGTCGTCCCGGGTAGGGGCAGGGGAACATAGCATTAGTCAGTTAATACAGCGATATCATCAATTTTCCATCCCCGACGCCCATTGTTAATATTGGTCGGATAAATAACTTCCATTTTGCGAGTGTTATTTATGGTCCGGTTTTCTGGTTGGGCGTTTTTTGTGTGCCGTGGTATTTAATACGAAAGTATTTTCATGATGGGGCCCTCTCTGAATGCGGGACGGTCTTGTTGGTTCACTTATATCCTCGCTATACGTAGGCCGAACCGACACTACACGGGAAGAGTAGCCTTGTTCAGAAAGATTCTTGTGGTCTGTGTCGGCAATATTTGCCGGAGTCCTACTGCTGAACTGTTGCTACGCCATGCGTTGCAACCTTCAGGTATTTCGGTGACCTCCGCGGGATTGAACGCTCGGGTGGGTGAGTCTATGGAGCCCGACGCACTTCGGGTTCTTGAAGAACAGGGTCACGAAGACCAAGGGTTTAAAGCGCGGCAGATTACGCCCGCCATTGTCAATGAATCAGACCTCATTCTGGTGATGGAAAAAGAGCATGTACAGGGCGTACTAAAGATTGCATCACACGCCAGGGGCAAAGTGTTTCTTCTGGGGAAGTGGCAGAGCGAACGCGAAATAAAGGACCCGTATCGTCAAGGAAAAGCTGCGTTTATCCATGCCCATGCATTGATTGAAGATGCCGTTTGCTCATGGGCGCAGCGCCTCGGACGTTGATGGATGATTTTCAGATTAGTAATAATGGTAAAAGAATAGACCTTATGCAGTTACCGTCAGTAATCAGCACCCGGGATAAAGACAGAGACGAGATTGATCTGCTCGGTTTATTAGGCACATTGATTGACCATAAATGGTTAATAGGTGCCATCACCGGGGCGTTCATGGTGACCGGTGCCGCGTACTCGATTTTATCGCCGCCCGTGTATCTGGCGAACGCCCTGGTCCAGGTCGAGCCGAAGAAGAACGACATGCTGGGGTTCTCGGATATCAGCAGCATGCTCGGTGGACAATCACCGGCGGCTACCGAGATCGGCATTATCAAGTCTCGCGCGGTTATCGGTAAAACGGTCGATGATCTGCGTCTTGATATTGTGATTACGCCCAACACCTTTCCCGTCGTCGGCGGCTTTCTTGCTCGGCGCTATAAAAACAGCCCCACGGAAAGTGTCTCGCCACCGCGCTTTGGCATGAACAGTTATGCATGGGGCGGCGAGCGCCTTGATATCGAACAGCTTGATCTGCCGGCTGAACTGTTGGGCAAGAAGTTGATGCTGGTTGCCGAAGAGCAGAATCGATTCAAGCTCTACGATGACAACGGTGGTTTGTTGGCCGATGGCGCCGCAGGCGAAGCCATCGCGCAGGAGGGTGTCGAGGTCCTTATTGCGAGCATGGCCGCGAATCCGGGCACTAAATTTGAAGTCGTGCGCAATCCACGCATTGTCACCATTCAGAATTACCAGGACGCCCTCGATGTCTCCGAGCAAGGTAAAGAGTCGGGCATTATAAGTCTGGCCCTGGCCAGCACCGACTACACCTTGGCGGTGAAGATTCTCAACAAAATCTCAAGGCTTTATGTGCAGCAGAATGTGCAACGCACTTCTGCCGAGGCTGCCCAGAGTCTGGAGTTCCTTCAGGCACAACTCCCGCAAGTCAAAGACGATCTGGTCAAAGCCAGCAACGCACTGAACAGCTATCAGACCCGCGGAAATACAGTCAACATCTCCCTCGAAACCAAGTCTGTGCTGGAACAGATGGTGGTGCTGGATACGCGCATCTCGGATCTGAAACTCCAGCAAGCGGAGATGGATCGAAAGTTCACCCGAGAGCACCCGGCCTACCGTGCATTGATGGCGCAGATGGGGGATTTGAACAAACAGCGACAAGGGTTGGAAAAGAAAGTCCAGGGTCTTCCGGCTACACAGCAGGAACTGTTGAACCTGACCCGTGATGTGGAGGTGGCGACACAAATCTATACCCAGTTGCTGAACAAATCCCAGGAACTCGACATCGTAAGGGCGGGGGCGGTCGGCAATGCGCGGTTGATTGATACGGCGGACGTCGACATCACTACCCCGGTCAAACCTCGCAAAGCCCTAATCATCTTGATTGCGACTTTGCTGGGTGGCTTTGTCGGTGTAGCGCTGGTGTTAGTGCGTAAATCGCTGAGCAGAGGACTCGAAGGGCCGGAAGCGATCGAGCAATTGGGTCTGCCGGTTTATGCCTCCATTCCTTACAGCACACTGCAACAAGAAGAGGACACTAAAAAAGTCCGATTGGGCGACAGCGCCAACAGCCAGTCTTTTCTATTGGCCCTGCGTAATCCCACCGACCTGTCCATCGAATCAATACGCAGCCTGCGAACCTGCCTGCATTTTGCAGGGTTGGATGCAAACAACAACCGGATCATGATTTCCGGTCCGAGCCCCCAGGTAGGCAAGACATTTGTCTCTTCTAACCTGGCCGCGGTCATCGCTCAAAGTGGGCAGAGGGTCGTACTGATCGATGCCGATATGCGCAAAGGTCATCTGCACAAGACCTTGGCGACACCGATCAGCAATGGCTTGTCCGATCTGTTGACCAAGCGCTGCAGTATCGAGCAAGCGATCAATAAACTCGAAGTCGATAACCTGCATTTCATCAGTCGTGGGCAAGTACCGCCCAACCCGTCCGAGCTGTTGATGCATGCCAACTTCAGAGAACTCCTCGCTGAACTGAGTGAACTCTACGACGTGGTAATCATCGACACGCCACCTCTTCTGGCCGTGACCGATGCGGCCATCGTTGGCCGTGAAGCCGCCATTAATTTGATCGTGACGCGTTTCGGCGTCAATCCAGCCAAAGAGATCGAATTGACGATTCGTCGGTTTGCTCAAAACGGCATCGAATTGAAAGGCGCAATTTTCAACGGTGTCGAGAAGCGAGCGTCCAGCTATTACGGTAATGGCAGTTATGGCTATTACAACTACGAGTACGCCGCTGACAAGTCGTAATGCGAGTTCTATTTGCCAGGTAATGGACTGAGAGTGGACTAACCATTCTCCGGTCCCTGTTGCCTTGCGACTACGATAATGGAGTTGGGTGAACTGTGAAAAAAATACTACATGTGGCGGAAACGATTAAAGGTGGTGTTGCGACGGTCATCCGGACGATATCAACCCCTCCCAAGGGCGACGCCCAGCAGTATGAACTGGTGTATTTGATTCCGTTCGACCAGAAAAAAGAACTGCATGGCATTGATGAAAAAGACATCAGGACCTTCTCCCGAAACAAGAGAGATGTCGTGTCGCTGCTGCGGTTTGCCTGGCAACTCATCCGAGTGATCTTCAAGGAAAAACCGGATGTCGTGCACTTGCACAGCACGTTTTCCGGGGTTATTGGCCGATGTGTGTGTCTGATCTTGCGCCCTTGGCGGTCACCGAAAATCATCTACTGCCCGCACGCGTTTTCGTTCTTGATGGAAAGTTCTCCCGCCAAACAGAAAGTGTATTCACTGATTGAGCGGCTTTTGCAAAAAGTCACGGATGTCATTATCTGTGTCAGCCAGTATGAACTGGATAAAGCGGCCTCGTTCGGTATCGACCGCCACCGTATGAAACTGATTTACAACGGTATTCATTATAAAAACGATGAGAGCCTGTCCAGTCAGTGCACGGATATTCAACTTTTATTTGTGGGGCGACTGGACTATCAGAAGGGCTTTGATGTGTTGCTCAAGGCATTCACGGAAGTCGAGCGCACCGACTTGAAACTGACGGTGGTCGGCAGTGCCGTGAATGAGGAGCCGGTAGAGTGCCCCGTCATTGACGCTGTTGAATACCTGCCTTGGGTGACCCCGGCCGAAGTCAATGCCCTCTATAAAACTGCCGATGCCCTGATTGTCCCCAGCCGCTGGGAAGGTTTTGCCATGGTTCCCCTTGAGGGCATGGCCATGGGCGTGCCCGTTATTGCCAGCGACTGCACTTCGCTCCCTGAACTGGTTACGCACGATGTCACGGGCTATATCTTTTCGACGGGCGATCACCAGGCGCTCGGCAACATCTTAGTGAACATCAAGAAACAAAAATTGTTGGAGCTCGGCACCGCTAGCCGCAAGCGGGTGCGCGAACGCTTCAGCGCAACGCTGATGATCCAGCAAACCTATGACGTGTATTCCGCTCAAACTTATTAAGTAGATATCAAGATATGAACGTAACTATTTTGCATGGCTACAGTGCATCCAATTCCGGTGATGGCCTCCTGGTGGATTTGGCAATTGCCTTGGTGCTGCGAAACTTCGGTGCCGACACGTTAATCAATGTCGTTGCGTCAGACCCCCAATCATTCAGTTACCTTCCCTATAAGCGGTATGACGCGCCAGTCATGGCGGCAAAAGGACTGGGGCGCGTGAAGGAAGCGGTTTTCCTTAAACAGTCTTACGCGCCACTCGCCGACCTCTTGAGCACCAGTGATCTGATCGTCGGGGTGGGCGGTGGGTACATGCGGTCAAAGAGCGCCTTTGAACACATCAAGCTGAAGCTGGGTCACGCCAAACAGCTCGAAACGGCGATCTTGAGCAAGGTGCCGTCGGTTTACCTGCCGCAAAGTATCGGCCCGTTCCACGGTGAGAGCAGCGCGATCGTAAATCACTATGCCAGTGCCGATGCGGTGTTTGTCCGTGACAACAGGTCGTCGGCTATTTTCCAATCCAATGAAAATGTTCATCGAGCGCCAGACCTGGCGGTCCAGGCGTTGGCGAAAAAGATTCTGGTGCAACCCAAGTTCACCCGCTGTGCGTCATCGCCGGCCGTGGTCTGTGTGGTTTTACGCAAGCCGCCGGAATGGAGCAAAGAGAAAAAGATCGCCTACGTTGCCAACTTGAAGCTTCTTTTGAAGAGACTTAGGGCGAAAAGCAAAGTGGTCTGCGCTGTTCAAAGCGCCGTCCGTGGCAACGATGACGGAGCGTTCTATCGGGAACTTGGCATTACCGAGGACCTCTTGCCCTTGAAGGCGACCCTGTCCAAGTATCAGCCCGACCTGGTCATCTCCGTAAGGCTGCACGGAGCCATCGAGTCTTTACTCGCCGGCGTGCCTGCGTTTCATATCAGCTATGAACGCAAAGGTTTTGGCGCCTATCAGGATATGGGCGTGGAAGATTGGGTGATCAATGGCGGGGACATCAATGTCGACACGATCATTGACACGGTTTACGCCCCGAACGCGTTGTCCAGATTCGGTAAAAAACTGACGGACACCTGCAAAGAAATCGAAGCCAAAACGGAGCATATGGACACGATCATCAAAGGGATCGTTCGATGATATTTCGGCTGTTGCTACGCGGAGGTGCTTTAGGCGCAAAGTTTTTACTGGTGTTGGCCATCACGCATTACCTGGGTTATGAGGCATTGGGTTTTTACGGGGTGGTGGTGGCCGCTTCATTGATCGCTTCCAAGTTTTACAGCGTCGGGTTCAGTTCTGAAATCAACCGGCTGATCTGCGTGGGGGGCAGTACGAAGCTTGTCGTTGATAAGGTACTGATTCTGTACCTGGCCGTTGGTTTGTTGTTATCGGTGGTCACGGTCGCACTCTACTCACTGTTCAGCGATGTTGAGGCGAGTGCCGCGTTGATCGCCTGCGTCACGCTGTTGCTGCTCACCGAGCATCTGTCCTTCGAAATAAACTCGTTTGTCTTTTCCGCACAAAAGGCCAACTGGGGGGCGTTGTTGTTTTTCATCAAGACCGGCCTCTGGGCGCTCTTTGCCGTGGGCGGACTGATGACGGGCGTAGTGTCCACTATCGCCAGTGTGCTTTGGTTGTGGGTGGCCACCAACCTGTTGGTCATCGTGGCCGGTTACTTCATTGTGGTTAACGTTCATAAGGGCCGCGACGTCAGTGCCGTCACCACGGTTTCGGTCTGGAAGGCAGGGTTGCCCTTTTATCTGGGAGGCGGGCTGATCGCATTAAGTCAGTACGCTGAACGATTTCTGATTCTGGACATTGAACCGTATGCCAGCCTCGGCAAGTACGTGTATTCCTGGTCTGCGGCCAATACGTTGCAAGCGCTGTCCTACGCCGTTGTTGCAGTGGTGGGCATTCCCGTGCTCGCCAAACGTTATAAAAATAACCAGCAGGCGCTGACGGTCCGGCAATTGTTCGTTAATCAATGGGTGCTGCGCTCGTTGATTGTTTCCTGCGCAGTGGCTGTGCTGATTTATGCTTTCTTCAACATCCTGCTCGACTACGTGGACGCAGCAGTCCCGCGTCCGGATAACCGGATTTTAGCGATTCTGATTTTCTCTTTTGCCCTGCGCGCCGTCGGCGACATCGTGTGGGGCGGTCTTATTGCCTCGAAGAACAGTCGGGTTTCGTTAGCCAGCGCGGCGATCTGTTTAGTGGTTTCACTGCCCGTCAGCTATGTGCTCATCAAGCACTATTCAATTTATGGCGCGGCGTGGGGCAATGTCTTTTCGATCACGGTGCAGTTGGCCGTCATTGCTTTGCTGACCAGGTTTTCCCGGTCGAAGGGGGCCTTGTAATGGCCATCTCTCTACCGTCTATAGAGTTTCGCGGAAGAAAACTCGATTCGCCCATTTCATTGCTGATTCTGCTGTGTGGTCTTTTTCTGTCTATTGCGATGCCGCTGCTTATGCACCGCGATCCTGGCCCCGATGCCATGACCTTGTGGACGTCATACGTTCGTTCAGACAACTGCAATTTCTGGAATCCGTTTTCACCAGACCGGTCCTCCTATGAGTGCTCCGCCTACCTGCTGCGTCCCACCGGTATCAACCTGACCAATGCGTGGGCCTACGGGATGTTGTGCAACCTGTTTCTGACCTCTATCCCGATCTTCATCTTCAAAAGAATACCGATAACGATCTTCCTGACCTTGTGCCTGTGGGGGGTGGTCAGGTCGTTTTTCCTCGATAACCTGACCAAGGAAATCATTGTCTCGGTGGCGGTAATCGCCATTTTGTTTTTCTCCTTTTCGAGGCGTTACCGCGCGGGCTTTTTTCTTTCTGCGCTGTTTTACGGTGTGCTGATCCGACCCTACTGGATATTGTTTTCGCTGGTCTGGGTCGGCGTGTGCGTAATGAAGAAGCATGTGTCGCGTTTCAGCTTTTTCGTGATGTTGTTCATGTTCTATTTGGTGATCGCGACGGCCATTCAGTTGCTGGTCGGCTATTCGGTTTCATCCATTCGCGCCAGTAACAATGAACAGCGAACCTTGGGTGAAGAAGGCTCGAAGTCATTGATCGTTTCGTGGATTAACGGCGGTGACTTCGTGTCGCAGGCCGTGGACTCGATGAGCATCTTTTTCAGGCTGTCTTTCCCGGTGGAGTTGATTCTGCTCTCCGGTCTGGGCCAGATCATCTTCGTCGTCCTGATGATGATGACCTCGTTGTTGATGTTCAAAATGATGACGTCGAGTCATTACAAAGGCTCAACCATCGAGCCGAAAGTCAAAGAGCTGATTGCGATCCCACTGTCCTTTTTATTGGTGCAGGGGTTGTTCGAGCCTGACTTCGGCTCGTTTGCCCGACATTTCTCCATGGTGGTGCCGGTGCTGTTTCTGGGCCTGGGATTACAGTTGCGCTCAAAAAAGCCTGAGTCGGTTGAATCAAGCGTCTTGCGCTGAGGTTTGTGGTTTATGCAAAGCAAGAAAAAATCGTTGGAAATAGAAACGCTCAGAGGCCTGGCATGCCTGCTGCTGGTGCTCTATCACGTGATAGGGCCGTTGGGCGGCGGACTGAAAATAGACCTGGGATCACCATTTCGGGTGTTGGCGGATTCGATGGTGTACGTCAGGATGCCGCTGTTCACCTTCATATCGGGCTACATCTATTCGATATACAAAATCAGAGGCAATGACTTCTCCGCTTACTGCGTTGGCAAGGTGAGACGGTTGATCGTGCCGTTGTTTTTTGTCGGTATTCCGTTTTCGGTGCTGCAGGTTGTCGGGCCTGGCGTTAACAAGGAGGTCGGGTTAATCGACGCCTTGTTGTCGTTCTACATACCGGTTAACCATTTCTGGTTTTTGCAGGCCGTCTTCATCATCTTTGTGTTTGTCGGTTTTCTGCAGTGGCGCGGTCTGTTGCAGACGGCGACGCGGCTGTATCTGCTGTTCTTGTTTTCGGCGCTGGTGTTCTTGTTGCCGGCTTTTCCGGTTGATGCGTTTGGCATCAATGGCGCGGTCTATTTGTTGCCATTTTTCGTGACGGGGATGATTTGCCACGAAAAGGTCAGCGCTTTAAAGCAATCGCTGAAAGTGATCGGGCCGGTCGTGTTCGTCTTGATATCGGCTGTGCTGCTGTATGTCGCCGCCGTGGATCGCGAACTCATTGTCGATCGTAGAAGCGTTGTCGGTTTGCTTGTTGGCTGTATGTCCTGTGTGGCGCTACTGTCGACTGACATGCGTTCGAAAGCCCTGATCTGGCTGGGTGGATATTCTTACGCCATTTTCCTTTTTCACGTGCTGTTTGCCGCCAGTTCGCGGTTTGCCTTGGGGCGTTTGGGCGCCACGGACGACAGCGTTCTGGTCGCAGGCGGCGTGCTGTGCGGATTGTTGGGGCCTGTGCTGTTGTCGAACGTTTTCAGCCGTTTCACCCTGACTTCCGTTCTGTTTTTGGGCGAGCGTGTTACCCGCAAAAAGACTTCAGAGGTCGGGTTGAAGGTGCCTCAATCCTGAGTGCCTATTCAGCCGGCTTCCTGATAGAGGGATGAGTCAATGGTAGATGTCGATGATGTGCGCCCTGTTCCTGCTCCGGTTGTCGAAGTGAGAAGTTCACGCGAGCGGCTTTCCACAATGGCTAAGGGTAAAGCGGGGGAGGTGCTGGCCATCTCGGTGATAGGCGACAGTTACAGCGCCGGGCAGGACTTTTATCTCAATGCCCTCACTCAGCACCTGGCGAAAGAGTTTGGTTTCGCCGGGCCTGGTTACGTCGGGTTCAATCACGGTGCCGCGCTTGGCGGTACGAATTTCAAATACACCCGCGGCAGCAAGAACTACTTCGGTGGGGATTGGGACGTTTCCAGTCTTGGCCAGGCGAGTCCGGACAGCCGCACCGTGACCGGGCAGGCCGGTGCTTTTCTTGAAGTAGACTCCAAAGAAACAGCAACCATCAATACAGCCATTACCGACGCCAAGTTGCTCTACCTGGGCAATGGCAAAACCAGTGAGATGCGCTATCGGTGGACGCCTTCAGATACCTGGCATCCTTTGACGACGGCCGGTTCAGGTGTTCAGGAAGTGCAACTTAGCGTCCCCGTCAATGATGAATGGTCGTTAAGGCTCGAAGTGGTGAAAGGTGCGCCGACGTTGTTTGGTCTGTGGCTGGCGAATAATCAGGGCGGCGTCAGGGTCTCCAAACTCGCTGCTTCCGGCGCCGCCTCAGGTGACTTTTATAAAAACGACCGCCCATGGCAAACCCAATGGAAGGCCGTTGTTTCCAAGATACCGGCGGACGTTTACCTGATCATGTTAGGCGGTAATGACCAGGGGTTTGGCGTCAAGCCCCAGGACTATCTGGAGAACATGAAAGGGTTGGTGCGGATGATTCGCGAAGTTCATCCGGCCGCGAGCATCAACGTAATCCTGCGTCAGGACACAACGCGCTCCAGTGCCTATCCGATGTCGGAGTACGCTCAGGTGCTTGAGCCTTGGGCGCATTCGGAGCACATCGTGTATTCGAGTTTGCAGTGCACCTTTGGTCCCGACTTCAAGCGCTACGCCAATGATGGGCCGACGCCCATGATCGGCCCGGACAACATCCATCCCATCCCGGGTTCGGGCGGTCGGCTTATCGCCGATTATGTGTATCGCCTGATTGTCGGAGGTGTCAGTGAGTCGTCGGGTCAGTGTGGTTCTGCTTTGAAATAATCATTCACCGTTCAAAGCGTTCCAGATGGCTCATCAGCTCTGCCGTTTTCACAGGTATCAAGTCAGGATCACATCGCGTTTCAATATTGACGACGATTGCCGGGTCGCTATAGCGCACGCGAACCCGGAATCGCCAATCATTGAAAATCACTTTAAGCCCGTCGCGTTCATCGATATCCAGGGCCTGGTGGGCGTACAGACTTTTCAGATGATTCAAGAGTGCAAAAGGATCCCTGACCGGGCGATGGATATCGCCCGAAGAGGGGAACACCCCGATGCGCTCAACCAACAAGGCTGTGCCAAACCAGGCCGCCGAAGTGGAGGATAACGACGGGGTTTTTGACAGCCAGGCCATCACCCCAACGTTGCCCGCTTTCTGTTCGATGTCTACCGAGCGTTTTGCAGTGGTCATAGTGGCCTGCCTGAGTGAGTGAGTGGGTCAAAGACCGTTGAGATACAGCTGCTCATAGCAAAAGTTGGTGGCGTCGATATAGCCTTCTGCACCGCCGCAATCAAAGCGCAGGCCTTCGAACTTGTAGGCCAGCACGCAGCCATTTTGCGCCTGCTTCATCAGTGCGTCGGTGATCTGGATTTCGCCGCCCTTGCCGGGTTGGGTGTCGGCAATCAAATCAAAAATATCGGGGGTCAGAATGTAGCGGCCAATGATTGCCAGGTTGGACGGTGCGTCCTCGGGTGCCGGCTTCTCGACCATGCTGTTGACCCGGTAGATCCCTTCGGAAATCAACTCGCCGGCGATCACGCCATATTTGTGAGTCTGATCTCGAGGCACTTCTTGAATGGCCACGATCGAGCAACGGAATTTTTTGTAGAGCTTGATCATCTGCGCCAGTACGCCGTCACCTTGCAGGTTCAGGCACAAGTCATCCGCCAGCACCACGGCGAACGGTTCGTCACCGATCAAGGGACGACCGCTGAGAATCGCGTGCCCCAGGCCTTTCATTTCGACCTGACGGGTGTAGGCGAACGTGCACGTTTCAATCAGCTCCCGGGTGCCGGCCAGAAACTTTTCCTTTTCGGTGCCGCGAATCTGGTGTTCCAGTTCATAGCTGATATCGAAATGGTCTTCCAGCGCACGTTTGCCCCGGCCGGTCACAATTGCCATGTGCTGCAGACCGGCGTCCCGTGCCTCTTCAACGGCGTACTGGATTAAAGGCTTGTTGACGATTGGCAGCATTTCCTTCGGCATGGCTTTAGTAGCAGGCAAGAAGCGCGTGCCATAACCGGCGGCGGGGAACAAGCATTTACGAATCATAGATATATCCTGGAAAGTCATTCCACAGCCACACGGAAAACAATATCGAGTAGGGCTGTGAGTTTTGAAGTATTACGGAGGTTGTACTTTAATACCTGAGTGGGGGTTTATTGGCAATTATTAGCAGGTGTAGAGTGGGGTAAATGTTATTAGTTGTCGGGACTGATACCTTTTAGTTAATTTTAGTCGGTGTCTGTTAATAGTGTCGGTTGTTCTGAAGTGCTAATAAGTGTTTGGCGTCAATGGGTGATGTGCGCATTTAACATCACCTGTCATTGAGCACTTAAATACCCCACTATGGACCGCTCTATGAAGATTCTGGTAACGGGTGGAACCGGTTATATCGGTTCTCACACTACACTTGCGCTGCTTGAGGCGGGCTTCGACGTGGTTGTGCTGGACAACCTTTGCAACAGCTCTGACGCGTCCCTGCACGCCATTGAAGCCATCTGCGGCAAAACCGCGTCAATGATTCGCGGGGATGTGTGCGACCGAGCATTGCTGGACCGGATTTTTCAGGAGCATTCCATTGATGCTGTCCTGCATTTTGCCGGGCTCAAGGCCGTAGGCGAGAGCGTGCGCAAGCCGCTTGAGTATTACGAGGCCAATGTTTGCGGGAGCATTACGCTGTGCCAGGCGATGTCGGCGGCGGGCGTGTTCCGGTTGGTGTTCAGTTCATCGGCCACGGTGTACGGCGCGCCTGAGCAGATGCCGATTCGAGAAGATTTTCCTACCGGTACGCCGACCAATCCCTACGGGCAATCCAAGCTGTTCATCGAAAACGTGCTGCAGGATCTGTTTGCGGCAGAGCCGCGCTGGAGCATCGCGTTGTTGCGTTACTTCAACCCGATCGGCGCTCACGCCAGTGGCCACATGGGTGAAGACCCCAGCGGGATTCCCAATAACCTGGTGCCTTACATCAGCCAGGTGGCCGTCGGCAGTCTCAAGGAGTTGTCGATATTTGGTGACGATTACCCCACCGTCGATGGCACCGGCGTGCGCGACTACATCCACGTGGTGGATCTGGCGGACGGGCACCTCAAGGCATTGCAGACGATCTCGACGCGTACCGGAATCAATATCTGGAACCTGGGCACGGGCGACGGTTACAGCGTTCTGGAGGTAGTGCGGGCCTTTGAGCAGGCTTCGGGGCGTCCAGTGCCTTATCGCGTGATGCCGCGACGCTCGGGCGATGTCGCCAAGTGTTGGGCCGATCCTTCCAAGGCGGCGAAGGAGCTCGACTGGAAGGCCACGCGGAACTTGCAGGAGATGATGACGGACACTTGGCGTTGGCAATCGAACCATCCCAAGGGCTACCTCGAGTAAGGCTTTAAACAGGCCGTCAGCGTCCGGTTTTTCTGCTGAACTGTTATATCAGGACTCGATGTTAATTATGGTCGGGAAAATTGACTGGAAACCCATCCCGCAAGTCCGTAGATATAAAGAACACGCAGGAAGGAGTTTGATATGAAAAAGATGATGGTAATTGCCGTGTTGTCGATGATGAGCAGCGGGGCTTTCGCAGTAGAAGCACCTCTTTCGCTGGATACAAAAGTGTTGGGTGATGTCACGGCGGCACAAGCGGCGCTGGCCAGCACTGCGCTGGTTGCAGGTGCCGTTGCAGCGTCTAACAGCGGCGGAAGTTCCAATGGCGGAACGACCGGAAGTACCGGGACTACAGGCACTACCGGTACCACCGGCACAAACTGATAAATACCGCAGGTGTCACACAAGATTGCCCGGCTAACACTGGGCGATCTTGTTTTGGGTTTGCCCTTGAATAGCGTAGTGCCATTATGATTCGTAGTGTTCCTTTTTTAATGCTGGCAAGTATTGCTTTGCAAGGTTGTATGTTTTCGCCAGGTCAACATATGAGCACCAGCGATATCACTCGCGAAGGCGCCAGCGAAAACAGTCGGGTTGAGCTTATTCCGATCACCCCCAAGCTCATCGCCATGGACAGGGCCACTCAGGTACGTGAGTCATTGCCCCCGGAATTGTTGACCACGCCCGACGAATACCGCATTGGCAACAACGATGTCTTGTACATCACGGTTTGGGATCACCCCGAGCTGACCGCACCTTCTGGCGCGCAACAGCAGATCGATGCAAACGGCCGTCTTGTTCGGTCCGATGGCACGCTTTATTACCCCTACATCAAAGAAGTCCAGGCCGCCGGAAAGACCATCCAGCAACTGCGATCCGATATTGCCGAGAAGTTGTCGACCTTCATCTCGGACCCGCAAGTGGATGTCGCGGTGTTGCGCTTTGCCAGTCAGAAAGTGGTGGTGTCGGGCGCCGTATTGAGAGCAGGCCCTCAAGCGATTTCCACCAACCCGCTCAACGTGGTTGAAGCCTTGGGTTCGGCCGGTGTCGATCCGCTGAATGCGGACTTGTCCGGGTTGCTGTTGACGCGAAACGGGCGGGTTTATCCGCTGAATCTCGACGCGCTCAATCAACAGAATGCCGAGTTGCAGAAGGTCTATCTCAGAGGTGGCGATCAGTTGTATCTGCCGTACAACGACAGCAAGAAGATCTACGTGATGGGCGAGGTCAATCAGCCGCGTGCATTGACGTTCAAGACCCGCACCATGAATCTTTCCGACGTCATTGGCTCGGTAGGGGGGTTGAACCAGACTACTTCGAACGGCAACGCTGTGTACGTCATCCGGGGCGTGGAAAACCTCGATGTAGAACCCGCCAAAATCTATCAACTGCTAGCCGAATCGCCTTCGGCCATGGCGCTCGCCACTCACTTCGATGTTCGTCCCCAGGACATTGTTTACGTGGGCCCTGCCAACGTCACCCGCTGGAACCGCTTCATCAGTCAATTGGTGCCATCGGCCTCGATTCTCGGTATGGGCGCGGCGGCACAAAACAACTTAAGTGAAGCCAACAGCAGATAAGGTCTGGTCCCACTGTGAGAACGTTGAAAGTTAGCGTCTGCTTGATGGCGGCCTTGCTGTTGTGTGGATGTAATCCGCTGATGAAGGCCACCTTGGCGAACTTCAAAGCCGTGGTCACCGGGCCTGACGATCTGGAATTGACCCCGGCGCAAGTGGCCGAAGTTCAGTATCCGCAACTCAAGCTGACGACCCCTTCCGGCGAAGGGGTGTTGGCGATGGTGCGTGAGCGAGGCGATTTGCAGTACTGGGTCGCGTCCGGCAAGCAGGTGCTGTTGCTGCGCGACGGGTTGGCGGTTCGCACTGTCGGCCTGGGCTTTGAAGGTGACCTGGACGGGACCCGTATCGAAGCGCTATCGCCGTTTAAGCAAGGCCTTCACCGACTGCCCGACGGATACACCAGCCAGCGCTGGATCGATCTCTATCGAGGTTACGAAGTCGGTGTTGCCGTGAGCAGTCGCTTCACTCGAAAACCCATGGAAACCCTCAGGATCCTGGACAAGGAATACGCCGTGCTGCGTGTCGATGAGCAGATAGAAGCACCGGCTATTGGCCTGCGCGCGACCAATCATTATTGGGTCGATCCGGATAACGGTTTCATCCTCCAGAGTGAACAGCAACTGACAGGGCAACTCAGGGTGAAGATCGTGCAGTTGACCTCTGAGCGCAGGGCTGTCCGTTGAAGTTTCCCAAGGTGTTATGGACGTGCCTGTTGTTGATCTCCGGTGTCGTGAATGCAGCAGTCAACGTCAGCGGCGATGTGCACAATCCGGGGCCGGTCGAGCTGCAACCCGGGGGGCGCGTGCTGGACGTGATGCGTTTGGCGCAACCCAACCCTGAAAGCTACTGGCTGGCGGCCGCCTGGCTGCGACAACCATTGCATGAGGATCAGACCCGACTCAAGGCGGGGGTCCTGTTCGACTTGAAGGTGCTGCAACGCACCGCATTGCTGTTCGATCGGCCCAGCCGGGCGGCATTGGCGTTGCGGTTGTACGAGCAAGTCAGCCGCATGCCGGTTACCGGGCGCGAATTGGCAGTGCTGGATCCGATCGCGGTAGAGGTCGGGTTCGCTCGCAACTTCCGCCTCGATGACGGCGACAGCCTGGTTTACCCGATGCGTTCCGATGTGGTTGAGGTGCTGGGCGCTGTCGCCGAACCGTGCCGGCTCACCTATAGCCCGCTGCAAGAAGCGCGGGATTACCTGCAAGGGTGTTCACTGCTGGCCGATGCCGAAGCCGATTACCTCTGGATCGTTCAGCCCGATGGCGTCACCCGCCGTGTCGGCATTGCGCCGTGGAATCGCGAAAGCGGGCAGGTGCCAGCAGCGGGCAGCAAAATCCTGGTCCCTGTCAAAACCGATGATCTTAATCCGCCTATACCTGAACTGAATCAGCAGTTGGCCGAATTTCTTGCCACGCAACTGGCTGAGGTGGTTCCTTGAATTTACGTTTTGCTGCAGTGCTGTTGTTGCCGTGTGGTTTGGCTCACGCAGAGCCGCGATTGACTCAAAATGATTTCGGCGGCGTCGGCTTGATGCAAACGCCGACGGCCCGAATGGCACCGGCCGGCGAGCTGAGTGTGAATGCCAGTCGAACCGACCCCTATACCCGTTACAGCGTTTCATTGCAGCCATTTGAATGGCTGGAAGGTTCGTTTCGCTATACCGCGATCACTAACCGCCGGTATGGCCCCGAATCGTTGAGTGGCGACCAGAGTTACAAGGACAAGGCCGTGGACCTCAAGGTCCGCCTGTGGCAAGAAAGCCACTGGGCACCTGAACTGGCCCTGGGTTTTCGGGACATCGGGGGGACCGGGCTGTTCTCCAGCGAATTCCTGGTCGCTAACAAACGCTATGACGACTTTGATTTCAGCGCGGGTATTGCCTGGGGATACATCGGCAATCGAGGCGATTTCGACAACCCGTTGGGTTGGGCGGCTGATCGCTTCAAGACCCGGCCGGACGGCGAGGGCACCGGTGACGTCAACACCAATGCCTATTTCCGTGGGCGACCTTCATTGTTCGGCGGCGTGACCTACCAGACACCTTGGGACCCGCTCAGCCTGAAGCTCGAATACGAAGGCAACGACTACAAAAACGAGCCGAAAGACAACGCCATCAAGCAAGATTCGCCCATCAACATCGGCGCCGTGTTCAAACTGACCGATTCGGTCGATCTCAGCGCGGGTTGGGAGCGCGGCAATACCGCGATGTTCGGCATCACCCTGCACACCAACTTCGTCAGCCGCAAGGCACCGGCCAAGACTTACGATCCGCCAGCGGAGCGTCTGCCGACACAAGCACCCGCCACTCCACCGGATCAGGTCAACTGGGCCAACGTGTCCCAGCGCTTGCAGAAAAATGCCGGCTATAAAGTCGAGCGCATCACTCAGCGCGGCCCCGAGTTATTTGTGTACGGCGAGCAGACGAACTATTTCGATTCGGCCAAAGCGGTCGGCCGGGCCAGCCGGATTCTGGACAACAGCGTCAACGACGATATCGACTGGTTTACCCTGGTGAACAAGCGTTATGACATGCCGCTTGAAGAAACCAGCGTACCGCGCGAGACCTTTCGCGAAGTGGTCAACAATGAGGAGCCGCTGCAAACCTTGCACCGCACCACTGAGGTCAACGGGGCGATGCCGCACACCGAGACCACGCTCTATACTGCTGCGCGCGATCCCTTCAACTATGGCTTCGGGCTGGGCTACAAACAGAACGTCGGTGGCCCTGACGGTTTGCTCTATCAGCTGAGTGCCGATGCGGACGCCGAATATCGTTTCACGCGCAATACCTGGTGGAGCGGCCTGCTCAGCGCCAACCTGGTGAACAACTACGACAACTTTACCTACGACGCTCCAAGTGGTTTGCCCCGGGTGCGGACCGACCTGCGCAAGTACCTGACGACCTCTGACGTCACCATGCCCACGTTCCAGCTCAACCACGCCGAGCAATTGGACAGGGACCTATATGGCATGGTCTACGGCGGCTATCTGGAGTCGATGTTTGCCGGGGTTGGCGGTGAAGTGCTGTTCCGTCCGGCAGGCCAGCGTTGGTCGGTGGGTGCAGACCTGAACTACGTGCGTCAACGCGAGTTCAATCAGGGCTTTGGCCTGCGTGATTACTCGACCGTGACCGGCCACATCACCGGCTATACCGACTTGCCTTTCGATACCCAGGCAGCCGTCAGTGTCGGCCGTTACCTGGCGCGGGATTGGGGCGCGACGATCGACCTGTCGCGGGAGTTCCGCAATGGTGTGCGATTCGGTGCATGGGCCACGCTCACCACCGCGACAAAAGCGGAATACGGCGAAGGCAGTTTCGACAAGGGTATCTACATCTCTATTCCTTTCGACGAATTGATGAGCATGTCGACCATGCGTCGGGCCAATATCGTCTGGTCGCCGCTGACCCGGGACGGCGGTGCACGGCTCAATCGCAGCTACTGGCTGCACTCGATGACCGATAGCCGTGACAGCGACTTGTTCTACCGTAACTTCGACAAGATCACTGAGTGAAGGCGGGCGATCTGCAGGGCGAATAGTGCTGCAGATCGCATCGCGGTCGACCGGAAGGGGCGACCTGGAGGGTCTTTTAGTGAGCAGCGCCATCTTGCGCAGGGTTCTCTGCGTTATCCCGACACACTTGCAACGATAAGCCGGGGGCTGACTTGGCTCCCGGCTTGAACAGGTGTTGCCGCGTATCAGGGGGGCTGGTTTGGCAGGGGTGTGAGTGCAACTCAGCGCGCAATACACGCCCATGAAAAAGGGGACTTGCGTCCCCTTGTCATTTTGCGGTGCCTGGCATTCAAACGATCAATAGATGTCTTTTGACAGCAACGTGAAGGGAGTCTTTACCAGAATCTTCAGGTCCAGCCACAACGACCAGTTATTGATGTACTTGAGATCGATCTCCACACGCTTTTGCATCTTGTCGATGGTGTCGGTCTCGCCACGGCAACCGTTGATTTGAGCCAGCCCGGTAATCCCCGGTTTGATTCGGTGGCGAGCCATGTAGGCGAGAATCTTCCCGGAGTAGTAATCGTTGTGTGCAACGGCGTGGGGACGTGGTCCGACCAGGGCCATATGGCCTTGCAGCACATTGATCAGCTGCGGTAGCTCATCCAGAGAAGTGCGACGGATAAAGCGTCCAACCGGAGTGATTCGTGAATCGTTACGGCTGGCCTGCTTGACCTCTAGATCATCGTGCACGCGCATCGAGCGAAACTTCCAGACCTGGATCACCTTGCCATTCCAGCCGTGGCGGTCCTGCTTGAAGAACACCGGACCGGGGGAGTTGAGTTTAACGGCCAGGGCAATCAGCAACAGCAACGGGCTTAGAAGAACAAGGGCCAACAGCGCCACGCTCTTTTCCAGCAGGCTTTTACTCAGTGCGGCGGTCGGCTGGCTGGTCAACGGGCTTTCATTCAAGTAGATCGCCGGCAAGCCGTCCACGACCCTTACCGAGTGATTGAGCAGCGTCAGGCTGTTCAAATCCGGCACCCAGACCACGTCGACGTTGGCCCCCAGCAAATCGATGTACATGGCTTCGATTTTTGCCGCTTCACTCAGGGGCAGCGTGATGTACAAACGTCGGATGTCATGGGCCTTGATCAACTCCAGCAACTGCTCCTGCGGGCCTACGATCGGCGGTGAACCCATCGCGAGCGGGAGCGTGGTGTCGGTGCTGACCAACCCCACCAGCGGGAAGTGTTCAAGGCTGCGCAATTTCCTGGCGAGCCCCAGCGCCAACTCACCCGTACCGACGATCAGGGTTTTATGCTCGCTTTGAAGTGACCGTTGATAGTATTGCGAGAACCCGTGCAGCGGCACGTACAACAGAGCCTGTCCGAGATAACCGCAGGCTGCCCATACCAAGATCAGTTGACGGGAAAACAGTTCATCGGCCTTGCAGATGAACGCCACACAGGCCAACGCCGCCAGGGTCATTGTCCAGCCCATCAACAAACGTCCCAATCCCTCCAAGTAATTATCTTTCTTTGCGTAGACGCCACTCCAAGTATAGGCGGGCACCGAGGCAAGTACCGTCAGGATTGCGCACACTCGGTAATAGAACTCAACCGTCCCGGTGTGGTAATAAACCAATAGAAACAACAGGGCAACAACAAAGCCCTGACCCAGTGCCCATTGTCCCCAGAAGGTCAATCCTTTGAGGTGGGTATTTCGATTGATACGAAGATTGTTAACCATGCGATATCCCCAAAATACGTCCATTCGCGTGTCGACAGACAAGAGCCAAGTTGATGTAACAAATATTATTGTTTTTATAAGATGGCAAAACATTGACGGTCGAAACACCACTGCGCGGCGCGCTCGTCAGTGAATAGATTAATTTATTGGGCAGAAAGCTGTCTGACGACTTTTAACGAGTGGTAAGTGGGTGTGCTGGTTATATTGAGGCGGCGAGGTGTTAGAAATGGTCAATAATGAAAGTTGATTTCAGGAGGGGGCAAGCGAATTATCTGAGGAGGGGGGAGGAACAGTAGGGTGAAATGGTGGGGTGCTTTTTTGTTTTTGTATGCACTACCATTGCGGTCGTCTTATTGATTCAGGTGAGACTTTTTCCCCGTACTATTTTTTGAATCAGGCAATAGCCACGATTCCTGACGGCCCGGAACAAACGTTCACCATTGCTGGCACTTTTGAACTTTTCCTGTAGCCTACTCAAGCACATTTCCAGGCCTCGATAATGTTCGGGTTCTCTGCCGATGCTCCGAATAAGATCATCTTTACTTACGACTCGCTCATCATGGTGCAGCATTTTCTTGACCAGTGTTGCTTCCAGTCCGGTCAAGACAACCTCTACGTCATCTTTGATCAATGCGCCATTGCCATGACTCAATCGCCAAGCTTCTGTATAGGGATAATGTGATTTGACCGCCTCATTGGAGAGTGAATCCTGGGTGGCGTCCCGGTCTTCATCCGCCGGTGAGGATATGTTGTTGCACCGCGTATCGGACTGGGCCGCTCGCCACTCGGATTCGAATGACGAGAGTATGCGCTGTGTATCATGTCTGATAACTGGAGGGACACTTCTGTCCAGGTGAGGGGAAATAAATTCCATGAGTTTAGGGGCGGAAGAGGGTAGGGCAACACCCTCAACAAACATCTTTGCCTGCGACGTACCAAATGAGTTATATCGCTCGCTTGATAGTAAAGCCTCAAGCTCTAGTTGTAATGCCGGGCTGTGTGTAACTACGACAAAATATTTTCTGGGGAGGGGTGTACTGCTTTCCATGTCTCTCTCCTGAAGGGCACACTCGGTTTTTAATTCAAAAGGTTGTCGACAGGGGAGTAATGGCTCCCTTGAAAATATTCAAAAGGCAACGCGCGCGCCAGTATATGGCTCGCGGCATGCTCCACTCTGTCAGCTATGAAGGCGACTTTGGTGGTGTGGGTCAGCATGGTCATGCGTTCGTGGAGACGATTGAATAACTCGGGGTTGCCTGTCAGTTTAAGGCTCAAGTCTAGGGCTGAAAGAGGGATCTTGATATAGTCGAAAAGATTCAGGGTTGTAAAGATCTCGATACTTTCATTGTCGATGTTGTAACCATCGAACGCGATTTCTATGCCGTGGTCTTTCAACAAATACACGTTGTTGAGAATCTTCTTTTTATCACTGAAACTGACCGCCGAAAGGGGCAGTTCATTGAAAGCGATAACCAGCGTCTGGCCAAAATTGCGCAGGGCGTCGCTGGACTGTATCAACTCTTCCGTGAGTGCTGAATCGGCAAGGTCTGATTGTCCGACGCAGACAAATCTACGACTTAAGTATTTGTTTTTGCTAGATATATTATAATCTTTCAGCGAAAAGGCAATCAGCCGGGTCTGCATGAGCACTTCACTGTAGATGCCGCTCATCTGCTGCATGGCTGCCGCAAAAGTTGCATGGGCTGGCTGAGCCGGACTGTCGTCAAACTGTATTCTGATCTCGCTGCCAAATGGGCAGTCATCACGAGTGAGGATCAATTGTCGAGACAGATAATGACTCGCACGATAGATATGTGACGCGCTCATCGTTGCGTTCATAATGCAATAACTCCCTGCATATTATAATCATCAGGCGGTCGAGATCAGACCCCTGACGAGACGATATCCATGCCCACGAATACTTTGAATGGCGTTAGTGCCATACATGCCTTTTATCTTGCCGCGAAGGCGGCTGATAGATTTTTCCAAGGCCCTTGGGTCATAAAACGTTATATTCAGCCCCATGATTCTGGCGATTTCATCGTGGCTCAATATTTGGTTTCTTGTTTCGGAAAATGCTTCAAGGATTTTCATTTCCGGAAACGATACATCCAGCTTTTTATAGTCTCCAATCAGGCACATACGCGTCGGGTCCAAGAGCAAATTGTGCTGCTTGTGCCATTCTGCGCTATTAAAAAACTCGGAAAGTACGTCCGGGTTATCTTCTGGAAGCGTACTGAATTTAATGCAGTGGTCGGCGCCAGCAAGATAGTATCTCATCTTGTTGTAGGTGCCTTTTCCGGTGATGGCTACAAAGATAATAAGGGCCTGGTTATCGGCACGCATATTTTCCACCAAGGCGATGCTTTCATCAAACGCCTGTGGGCTGTCAATGACAATGAATACTGCACGGTATGAATGGGAGTCCTCATTTTTTCTAAACAAGTTGTTGAAACACATGGTATCAACGGGTATATCATGCGCTACATATCTTGCAACTAATGTCCTGAAACCCTCAGCTAAACTATGGGTCCGCCCAATGGTGAGAATACCCGTCACCTCCTTTGTGTGGCTGTGGCTGGTATTCGTTAATTTCCCTGTAAGCATCATGCTTTGACTCGGCTGGGTGCTGTCATTTGGATGTTAAAGCACCAATTCTCATTTGTGACTGACAATTGGTAACATTTCCCGGGTTTTCAAGCAGGGGTCACAATTTTTTTAACATTGTTGACCAATCTGGCGAGATCCTTTGTGCCCCTGAAGCTTGGCATGCACAGTGGCAAAGGGGCATCATTGTGCCATCTTTTCGCGCAATGTCCCGCTTTTCCAGTTCAATAAGCCTGGGTGGGCGGCTGAAGCTGCCTTAGTTGTATTTTTTATTGAGGTCTTATGAGTTACCAGAACTAGGCTGCTTTAAGTACTGGTTTGAGTCTGGCTTTAGTTTGGAACTAAACGATATTTCTTGTTATATAACGTCCATGACTCATGGTGGCAGTTATGACATTTGTTAACGTTGAGTTTTAATCCAGGTCTGAATGCGTTTTACTGACTCGTTGGCGATATAGCCGTCAGTTCGTCAGCAGATCTGCTTTTGTGGGTGAGGGGGATTAATGGATTTTTGGACTACCGTAACGATATTGATTTTAGGCGTGGTGGAAGGGCTGACAGAGTTTTTACCCATATCAAGTACAGGGCACCAAATCATTGTCGCGGACCTGCTCGGCTTCGGCGGTGAGCGTGCCATGGCCTTCAATATCATCATTCAACTGGGGGCCATCCTGGCCGTGGTCTGGGAGTTTCGGCGCAAGATCCTCGAGATCGTCACAGGCTTGCCAACCCAACTCAATGCGCAACGGTTTACCTTGAACTTATTGATCGGCTTTATGCCTGCCGTTGTATTGGGTATATTGTTCGCCGATAAGATTCACGAGTATCTGTTCAATCCAATCACCGTGGCGGTGGCATTGGTAGTGGGCGGTATTATTATGTTGTGGGCTGAGCGGCGGGAACATGTGGTGTATGTCGACCATGTTGACGACATGCGTTGGACCGACGCCTTAAAGGTCGGGTTCGCTCAATGCCTGGCGATGATACCGGGTACCTCACGCTCAGGATCGACCATTATCGGTGGGTTGCTGTTTGGACTGTCGCGCAAGGCGGCCACCGAGTTCTCGTTCTTCCTGGCCATGCCAACCATGGTCGGTGCGGCCGTCTACTCAGGCTACAAGTATCGGGATCTGTTCCAGGCCGGCGACCTGCCAGTCTTCGCCTTGGGCTTCGTCACAGCGTTCTTCTTCGCCATGATCGCCGTGCGTGGCTTGCTCAAGTTTATCGCCAGCCACAGCTACGCCGCGTTCGCCTGGTACCGAATTGCATTCGGTCTGGTGATCCTGGCCACATGGGCATTCGGTTGGGTTAACTGGACTGAAGCAGCAGCGCTCTGACACTTGAACCAGGCTGCGGACCCGCCAGCCTGGTATTTGAAAGATAAAACGGATTAACGCCCTTCAAGCAACTCAGCTGCCTGATCCAGCAACGCCAAAGGCTCTTTAGCCTTGTGGATATCCACCGACAACAACTGCCGAAACTTGCGTGCCCCCGGAAACCCGGTGCCCAGCCCCAGCACGTGCCGGGTGATATGGTGCATCGAACCGCCCGCATCAATATGCGCCGCTATATAAGGCCGCAACTGCGCCAGCGCCTCCGCCCGGGTAATCACCGGCGCCGTACTGCCGAACAACTGCTGATCCACCTCAGCCATCACATAAGGATTGTGATACGCCTCGCGGCCCAACATCACACCGTCAAACGTCTGCAAATGCGCGTGACAGGCCTCCAGTGTCTTGATCCCGCCGTTAAGAACAATCTCCAACTCCGGAAAATCCGCCTTCAACCGCGCCGCCACGTCATAACGCAGGGGCGGAATGTCACGGTTCTCCTTAGGCGACAACCCCTCCAGAATCGCGATCCGCGCATGCACCGTAAAACTCGTGCACCCGGCATCCCGAACCGTCCCGACGAAATCACACAACTCCTCGTAACTGTCCCGCCCATTAATTCCGATCCGATGTTTCACCGTCACCGGAATCGACACCGCATCCCGCATCGCCTTCACACAATCCGCCACCAACTGCGGATGCCCCATCAGGCACGCGCCGATCATATTGTTCTGAACCCGATCACTCGGACAGCCGACATTCAGATTCACCTCGTCGTAACCGTGGTCCTGGGCCATGCGGGCGCAGGCGGCCAAGTCGAGAGGGACGCTGCCGCCGAGTTGCAGGGCCAGCGGGTGTTCGGCTTCGTTGTGACGGAGGAAGCGTTCGTGATCACCGTTGAGGAGCGCGCCGGTGGTGACCATTTCGGTGTAGAGGAGGGCGTTTTTCGATAATAGACGTAGGAAAAAACGGCAGTGGCGATCGGTCCAATCCATCATCGGGGCGACGGAGAAACGGCGGGAGAGCGGGGCGGGTGTGGCGCTGATTGGGGGCATTGGGGATCTGAAATCGGTGGGGCTGGGAGGTGGGGGAGTTTATCAGGAATGGGCTTTTGAGGTTGAGACGAGTCTTACTGGCGTTGCGTTGCAGTAGAAGAGAGCGCCTTTTTTGCATCAAGAACCCGCCTTAGCTGAACCAATCCTGTCGCCCAGCCAAGTTTCATGATGTCTGACGAATTAGCGTCCTAGGATGAGGAGTAGCCGAACTACCACGCTTTCAGCCCCCAGGAACCTGAAAAATGATCTCAAATCTCTTCAAAGTAGTGATGATCATCAGCGCTCTGCTTTTAAGTGCCTGCTCAGGCGTCAGCACCAGCACCTGTTTTTCAGAAGGCTGCCAATCGTTCGACGGCCATGGTGCCAGCAAGTTAAACCTTGGCGGAAGCGCGATCGGTAGCAGTTTCAGCGAGTACAGCTCGGAATTGTTGCACGACGATTAAGGAGTAACGCCCCGGCGGAAGATGTTTCCGCAGGGGCGCGTTGTTATTTGATGCACCGTGGGTGCTGATTTTGCGACTGCTTCGCAGCCGGACGCAGGCTTCGCCAGCTGCTACAGGGGTCGTGGGTGTGGTGTTTATTTGGGCGCGGGCGTTGCTATCCACTGGCTCAGGACTTTCTGGTAGTTGCCGGTCACTTTGGCGAGGTGCAGCCATTGGTCGACGTATAACTTCCAGGTCATGTCATCGCGGGGCAGCAAGTAAGCCTTCTCGCCGTACTGCATGAATTGGCTCGGGTTAACCGCGCACAACCCGCGTTTAAGTTTCTGCTGATACAACGCTTCCGACGCATCGGTAATCATCACATCGGCCTTCTTATCCAGCAGTTCCTGAAAGATGGTCACGTTGTCGTGAAGGCTCAATTGCGCCTTGGGCAGAAACGCGTGAACAAAAGCTTCGTTGGTGCCACCGGCCGGTTCAACCAAACGAACCGAAGGCTGGTTGATTTGTTCGACGGTTTGGTACAGCGCTTGGTCTTCGCAGCGCACTAACGGGATTTTGCCGTCGACATCCAGTGTGGTGCTGAAGAAGGCTTTATTCTGACGTTCCAGGGTGACCGAGATACCGCCGACGCCGATGTCGCATTTGCCGGCCAGCATGTCGGGCATCAGCGTTTTCCACGTGGTCTGTACCCATTCAACCTTGACGCTCAGGCTGTCGGCCAATGAGCGGGCCATGGCGATGTCGATGCCCGAGTATTCGCCGTTCTCGGCTTTGGAGGTATAGGGTTTGTAGTCGCCCGTCGTACACACGCGCAGTTCACCTTGCTGGATGATGCTGTCCAGATGCGAGGCGCTTTCCTGGGCTTGAATGCCAACACTTAGAGCGAGCAGGCCACTGAGCATCATTGTGCTTTTTATGGTTTTCATTTTTGTCGGGCTTTAGTGATGGAGTGGGGTTGAAGCGACATTGAGTGTAATAGCTAAAAGCGCAGAGGCCGAAAATGAAAAAGGGCGCTCCTTGGCGGGCGCCCTTTCTCGTATTTAGTGCCTTTCAGAAGCAGAGGCGGTGATTATCGCTCTGCAAGCATCACACATTGTTCACTTGCGGACAGTGGTTTTGGAGGTTGACGCCACGGTACCGCTGCCGCAATTGATATACGAAGAAGACTTTAACCAACGCTGATCCGGGTAGTAAGAAAACAACAGTTGCCCACCCTTCATCGAATCAATCAGCCGACGAGCAACCGCCGGCCTTACCGCCGGGCAGCCAAGGCTTCTGCCAATACGCCCATTCGCACGGGCCAGGACCGGACTCACATAAGGCGCGCCATGAATCACGATGGCCCGGTCAAACGCGTTGTCATTGAAACCCGGCTCCAGGCCTTCCATGCGCAGCGAGTAACCGTTCTGCCCGACATAGCTCTGCTGGGTGCGATACAACCCGAGGCTGGTGGCGAAGCTTTCATTCTGATTGGAGAAGTTGACGGCCATGTTCTCGCCGCTGTTGCGTCCATGGGCGACCAGTTCATGAAACAGCAACTTGCGCTTCTTTAAATCGAACACCCATAAACGTTGTTCGGTCGAAGGCAGGGAATAATCAATAACCGCAAGTCTTTGGACAGGATCTTTGCCTTGAGCGATGCTGCATTGCGAGGCGCGAACGGCGAGGTTGATGACGTTGGCGTTAGCTTTCGGGGCCGCTTTGATGAGGGCGGCCGCGAGCGAATCGGCGTAGGCTGACGGTACGGACATTGCAGTCAGTAGCAGGGCCGAAAGTAGATAGCCAAAACGTAGTGGCGCCATATAGATGTCTCATCATGTTAAGTTCGAGTCTAGCAGTGCGTTGCAAGCCGGGCGTTGAATGCGGGGGATTAAGGATTATTCATGGTGCTTTTAACAAGGTTATTCGTCATAAGCCGCGTATTTTTTATGGGCTTTCTGATAAGCGGCACAGCACTTGCGGAAACGTCGTCGATTGAGCCGCTAAATGCGCCTACCTCCATTATCGAGGCGGCAGCGGGCGATAACGTCGGTCAAGCGATTCAGGCCTCGCTTGAACCGCTGAAAACTGCATTTCCGCCGCTGCTGACCGCACCACGCAATCGGCGGGTGGATGTCAGCCGTCTGGTCATGGATTTTTATACGCATCGTGCCTACCGCGCGGCGTGGACGAATGACAGCGATGTTGCGCAATTGATCGCCAGCCTGAACGCGACTGAGGCCGATGGCTTGACCCCGGCTGACTTTCATATCGATGAATTGGTCCGGTCGCAAACCACGATGCAGACAACACCGGTTACGCCCGAGCAGCGGGCGGCTTTCGATTTGGCGACCACGCATACGTTTATCACCGCGCTGCTTCAGTTGCGGCGGGGCAAGGTCGACCCTTCGCGGCTCGACATTCACTGGAATTTTGACTCGAATGGCGTCGATCCACGTGACGACGTCAATGCTTTCTTCGCCGCACTCGACAATCACGACGTGGCCAAGGCTTTTGCCCAGGCACCGCCGCAAGAAGCGGTGTACGTCGGTTTGCGTCAGGCCCTGGCGCAACTGCGCGGCATTCGGGACCGAGGTGGTTGGCCGAAAGTGGTGGTCGACCATTCGCTCAAACCCGGCATGGACGAACCGGCTGTGGCGCAGTTGCGCGCGCGGATGGTCGCGGCCGGTTTTCTCGATCCGCGATTGATTCACGGTACGAAGTACGACGGCGCCGTCACCACAGCGGTGAAAAAGTATCAAAACGAGCAATACCTGGGCGCGGACGGCATGGCAGGGGCGACAACACTGGCAGCGCTGAACGTGCCCGTTGATGCGCGCATCGATCAGGTCCGGGTGAACATGGAGCGCGCACGTTGGCTGCTCTACAAACTCCAGGGCACGTTCGTTATCGTCGATATCGCCGGCTACAAAGTGGCGATGTACCGTGATGGCCTGCCGATCTGGCGATCCCGGGTGCAGGTCGGCAAAACGGCTCGCAATACGCCGATCTTCCAGGCGCAGATTACTTACATCACGTTTAACCCGACATGGACCGTGCCGCCAACGATCCTGAAGGAAGATATGCTGCCAAAGGTTCAGAGCAATCCCGGCTACCTCGCGGCCAACCGCATTCGAGTGCTCGATCGCGAAGGCAATGTGCTCGACCCGTCGACCGTCGACTGGGCCAACCCGCGCGGCCTCACGTTGCGTCAGGACGCCGGGCCTGACAGTTCGTTGGGCCAGGTGGTAATCCGCTTTCCCAACGACTATGCGATTTACCTCCACGACACGCCGCACCGCGAGTTGTTTGCCAAAACCATCCGCGCGACCAGCTCAGGCTGTATTCGGGTAGAGAATCCGCTGCAGCTTGTGGAGTTGTTGTTCAACGACCCGGTCCGGTGGAACAGCGAAGGCATTCAAAAGCAGCTGGCCAGTGGCAAGACCGAGAACATTCGGCTTCCGGTGAAAGTGCCGGTGTTGCTGGCGTACTGGACTGTGGATTTGGGCAGTGACGGGCGAGTGGCGTTCAAGCCTGATGTGTATGGTTACGATGCGCCGGTGTTGCGGGCGCTGAATCGGCCGTCGCCGGTGCCAGTGCTGGATTTGCATTCGGCGGTGGGATCGGTGGTGGCGGCGGGGCCGGCGCGGCAGTAGGGGAGTGGGATTGATTTAATAAGTCCATCCCCTTTCCGGTATTCAAGCCCTCTAAAGCCCCAGCCCCTCTTGCACCACCGCCAACAAGTTGTGCTCAGTCAACGCAACCGCATCCAGTTGCTCTCCGGCCCGCTCAATCGCCTGCAACCACCAATGCGTCTCGCCATGCTCGTCCACCGTGCGCAGCAGCGCGAGTTCTTTGCCTTTCGAGTGAATCTCGACACGCCCCGCGCCATCTTCGGTGAAGCGCGCAACCGGGTCGAAGGTGATGCAGTGCTCATTACCTTCGATCAATAGCTGGTCAATCGCGTAATCAAAAGTCGCACCCTCTGAATCGCACTCGAAGACATGCGTAGGATTGCGCCGCAGGGCCAACCCTACCTCGGTCACTGGCAGCAGCCATGCCTCGATTTGCTCATACAACTCGTAGACTTGGCCGGGCCAACTGTCGATCATCTGATCCGTGCTGGTAGGCCGGGTCTGTTTCAGCTTCGCCGCGAGTTCGTCTGCCTTACTCATTTCGATTCCCTGTCGTGATGTAAGAGTAATCGTAGCTCCTTCAATGCCATCCGGGCTTTGCGCTGCGTCATGTCAGCGACACAAGCGTGACAAATCATTTCTACGCGATATTCAATTGCCGAAGACCGTCAACTCTCCCCGCAAAAACTCCACCAGATCCCGCTGCAACCCGGTCAACGCGCCCTCCCGGCTGATCAACGCCAGCTCGGTCGGCGGCAACTCCGGCAGATCGGTGCACACGCTGTGCTCCGGCAACACCGCCGAAGCCGGCAGTACGGAAATCCCCAACCCCGAAGCCACCGCCGCCTGGATTCCGGTCAAGCTATGGCTGCCAAACGCAACACGCCAGGGGCGCTGTGCCACGTCCAGCAAGCGGATCGCCCGCTGCCGATAAATGCACCCTTGAGGAAATAACGCCAATGGCAACACGCCGTTGGCCGAGTCCACCCCCGCGCCTTTGACCCACACCAGCACTTCCGGCCACGCCGCCCAGCATGGTCCGCTGTCCGGTTCGCGTTTGACCAGGGCGATGTCGATCTCACCCGATGCCAGTTTCTGCTTCAGATCCGTGCTCATGCCGCTGATCGTTTCCAACCGGGCTTGCGGGCGGGCGCGATTGAAGCCGGCGAGGATCAGCGCCATACGCCGCGCATCAAAGTCCTCCGGAACGCCGATGCGCAGGATCTCCAGATCCAGGTCGCTGGCCAAGGCTTCAACCGCTTCAGAAGACAGAGCCAGCAAGCGTCGGGCGTAGTGAATCAGCAGTTCGCCATGCTCGGTGACGGTGACGTTCTGCCCGGTGCGGTCACGCAGGAGCAAGGGGTGGCCGACCAATTCTTCCAGTTTGCGAACCTGTTGGCTCACAGTGGATTGGGTTCGATGGACACGTTCGGCGGCGCGGGTGAAGCTGCCTTCATCGACCACGCAGACGAAGGTCTTGAGCAATTCAAGATCGAGCATGGCGATCTCCTTGATATTTGATTTTCAACTGACTAGTCGATATTAATTTAATTTCACACTATCACCAACGGCTCGTAATCTGAAGATCACCCTTCAGAGGATACAAACATGACACTCAAAAACACCCCACGCCCCGAATGGCTGACCTTCGATTGTTACGGCACGTTGATCCAGTGGGATGAAGGCCTCAAGGCCGTGGTCGCCGACATCCTGCACGACAAGGGCGACCACAGCGTTGAAGCCGATCGCCTCATCGAGGTCTACGACCGGCATGAACATCGGCTGGAGCAGATCCCGCCGCATCGCTCTTTTCGCCAACTGAGCACGCTCGGGTTGCAGCTCGCCCTGGAGGAGTTGGGGTTGGCGAGCCTGCCCGAAGACAGTCAGCGGTTGGCCGGGGCGATTCCGCTAATGCCGCCGTTCTCTGAGGTGATCGAGACCCTCGCGAAACTCAAGGCGATGGGCTTCAAGCTGTGCATCGTCTCCAACACCGACGACGACATCATCGCCGGCAACGTCGCGCAACTCGGCGGGCATATCGATCGGGTCATCACTGCGCAACAGGCCGGGGCCTACAAGCCGAATCCGCGACTGTTTGACTACGCTCACGAGCAGCTTGGTGTCAGCCGGGATCAAGTGGTCCACATCTGCGCCAGCCCGACACTGGATCACGCCGCTGCCAGAGACATGCACTTTCGCTGTGTGTGGATTGACCGCGGCACGGGTCGGCAATTGCTGCCGGACTACCGACCCGATGCGATATTGAGCACGCTGGATCAGGTCGTGCCCTTGTTCACATCCCTCGGCTGGTAACACAACACGGAGACCTCGTCATGGCACACACCCTTGCAGGCGGTTCGCGTTCCGCGCGTTATGCCGATCTCAACCTGGATTCACAAGCCGTCATCACCGCCCGCACCGAGTTGGCCGCGTGTTTTCAACTGGCCGCGCTGCATGACCTGGAGGAGGGCATTTGTAACCATTTTTCGGCGATGGTGCCGGGCCGGGATGATCTGTTTTTTGTGAACCCCTACGGGTACGCATTCGCCGAGGTGACGGCGCAGAATCTGCTGGTGTGCGACTTCCACGGCAATGTTGTGGACGGGGAAGGGCAGCCTGAGGCGACCGCGTTTTACATCCATGCCCGACTGCACAAACAGCTGCCGAGGGTGAAAGTGGCGTTCCACACTCACATGCCTCACGCCACGGCGTTGTGCTTGCTGCAAGGTCCGCCGCTGCTGTGGCTGGGCCAGACGGCGCTGAAATTTTACGGCCGCACGGCGGTGGACGAGGATTACAACGGCCTGGCCCTCGATGAATCCGAAGGCGACCGGATCGCCAGTGTCATGGGCAATGCCGACATCCTGTTCCTCAAGAACCACGGGGTGATTATCGCCGGGCCGACCATCGCCGAGGCCTGGGATGATTTGTACTACCTGGAGCGTGCCGCGCAAGTGCAACTGATGGCCATGGCGACCCAGCGCGAACTCAAACCGGTGCCCCACGACATTGCCCAGCAGGCCTACGAGCAAATGCGCCTGGGCGATGCCGAAAGTGCGCGGGCGCATTTGCACAGTGCAATGCGGCGGCTGGCCAAAGGACAATTGCCCCTCACCCCCGCGTAGACTAAGCTCACAAAAATTAAGGGCTTTGGGCCTTTGCCCATGCCTTGCCCTTAAAGGAAGAGCTTTTGCCTATCCTCAGTCAAGACCCGCAACAAACTCCGGGTGGCGCTTTGAAACGGTTATCTCTGCTCAAGGCAGCGGTGCTGTTTATCGCGGCGGTGTGCCTCTGTCTCTGTGGTCTGCTTTATCTGCAACTGGAGCAATCGCGGCGCCACGCGCTGGATGTGGCGCAAGTCGCGTCTTCGAACCTGGCTCGCGCCATGGCACAGCAGGCCGAAGACACCTTCATGAAGGCCGACCTGGTGTTGACCAGTCTGGTGGACTGGATTCAGATCGATGGCTACGGCGCGGCACAAAAGCCACGTTTGCAGAAAATCTTCGCCCGGCGGGTGCAGGCGCTCGACCAATTGCACGGGATTTTTCTGTTCGACAAGCTAGGGCAGTGGGTCGTGACTTCGTTCGATGATTTGACCCGCGGTCCGGGCGTGTCGGATAGAGAGTACTTCACGTTCCACCAGCAGAACGCATCGACCCTCGCGCACATCGGGCCAGCACTTCGCAGTCGGGAGAATGGCGAGTGGGTCATTCCGGTGTCCAAACGGGTGAACGACAAGAACGGCAACTTCCAGGGCGTGGTGTTGGCCGGAATCAAAATGGCCTATTTCGATCAGTTCTTCAAAAGCTTCAGCATCGATGACAATGGCTCGATGTTTTTGGCGCTGACCGACGGCACGCTGCTGGCGCGAAGGCCGTTTGTGGAATCGCAGATCGGCACATCCCTGGCCAAGGGCGAAATCTTTCAGAAACTTTTGCCCAACGCGCCCGCCGGCAACGCGATGATCAGTTCGGTGGTCGATGGCGTTGTGCGTTTGTATGGCTATCGTCAGCTCGATGCCTATCCGGTAGTGGTCTCGGCGGCATCGTCCAGGGATTCGATTCTCAAGGATTGGTACGGCACCGCGTTTCAGTCCTGCGTCATCGTTGCCCTGGTGGTGTTGGGTGTGGGCCTGTTCGGTTGGGTGTTCGTTCGCCAGGTGCGCGTTGGCGTGCAGGTCGAGGCCGATTTGCGCAAGGCCAAGGAAGCACTAAAGCTGATCGCGACTCACGACAGCCTGACGAGCTTGGCCAATCGCCGACTCTTCGAGCAGGCGCTGGACATCGAGTTTGGGCGCGGTGCCCGGCAGTCGAGTTCGCTAAGCCTGATCATGCTCGATATCGATTACTTCAAACGCTACAACGATGCTTACGGCCACGTGGCAGGAGACCACTGTCTGGCGGAAGTGGCACGGGCAATCAAGAGTTGCTGTCACCGCAAAGCCGATCTGGCGGTGCGTTATGGCGGTGAAGAGTTTGCGGTGCTGCTGCCTGACACCGACCTTCACGGTGCGTTGGTGATTGCCGAACAGATCCGCCGCAGCGTCATGGACAAGAACATCACTCACAGCGGTTCACCCACCGGTTTCGTGACGGTCAGCCTTGGCTGTTACGCGTTTGTGCCGACCGGGCGCGACAGCATCGAAGTGTTCATCGAGCGAGCGGATGCGGCGTTGTATCAGGCCAAGCATTCCGGTCGAAACCGTGCAGCCGTGTTGTCGCTGGAGGGCGGCGTGGAGGCGTTGATGCGCTCAGATCGTTGAGACGTTTTGTGCCGTTGTTTCATCCGTGCAACAGTCGCTTGTCCGTCTGTCTACCTGTCAGATCCGTCTGTTTTGATCGTCTAGAGTTCCGGTAGCCCTGCCGAACCCGACAGGGCTCCCCACAGCACGGACGATCGCCAGAATGTTGATACCTCAAGCATTGACAGCCGTTGCTCTAACCCTCGCAGTTTCCATTGTTTTGCCGCAGGCCAGCCAGGCTCAATCGAAAGTCACGCCGCAAGAAGCCAACGCCTTTGTGACTGTGCCGCAGTACCCCTCCGAAGATTTCAAAGACGTGGTGCAGTCGAACGTCGACACGTTGTATTCCATTGCCTGGCTCGATTTGACCAAGGAGCCGCTGGTGATTACCGCGCCGGACACCGCCGGACGTTTATACGTGCTGTCGATGCTCGACATGTGGAGCGATGTGTTCGCCTCGCCGGGTGGGTATGCGACGGGCACACAGGCCGGTGAGTTTCTGGTGACACCACCGGGATGGACCGGAACGGTGCCGGCGGGCTTGAGTCAATTGCCGGCGCCTACGTCCTTCGTCTGGATCATTGGCAGGACCGAGGTCAGCGGGGCCGTGGACTACGCGGCGGTGAACAGGATTCAGGCGGGCTACACGGTGATGCCGTTGTCGCAGATCGGTAAAAAAGCCGAGCCGGTCGCGATCCATGCTCCTGTGGTCACGGCGGGTCGATGAGCGCCGATACCATCGGCGTTCAGGGCAGTTACGGTAAGTGACTCAATAGAAAGCTGCCGACGATTTCACCTCATTGGCTGCGTCTACGTGTCCAGCTGCCCGTCCCGCCTCCCGCACCGCCGGTCCCACCACCAGCAGCTCCCGTGCCGCCGCCTGCACCCGAGCCGCTGGCACCGGCATTTCCACCATTGCCCTCTCTAGACGATCCGTATCCGCCGTTGCCGCGGTCAGGGGTATATCGATCAGAGGGTTGGTCCGGATAGTTATCGGGTGCCATGATTGAGCAGCCGCGATACCAGGATCCGGTCTCCGTCGCGTCGGTGTTATCGCCGGAGGCTGCGTAAGTGGCGCCTGTTGCTGCCAGCAAACCGGTCAACAACAGAGTGGTGATTTTGATGTTCATCAGTCCACGTCTCCAAAGATGAGTCGTTACCGCTGATGGTGTGACGTGCCGAGTGGTGGGTGTTGACGGGATGACGAATGGTCGATGGTGCGTTGCTTTTCGGGTTCGGAGCAGGCTCACTCCCACAGTGACTAAAAGTGTTAACGAGGGCTGTATTCAGCCAGTTTCTTCTCAAGATGCTCCCGCACCAACGGCCATTCCTCATCAATGATGCTGAACCGTACCGAGTTGCGTTTTCGGCCA
The DNA here is from genome assembly GCF_059695905.1 of Pseudomonas sp. LBUM1663. NCBI lineage: Bacteria > Pseudomonadati > Pseudomonadota > Gammaproteobacteria > Pseudomonadales > Pseudomonadaceae > Pseudomonas > Pseudomonas sp. LBUM1663. The sequence continues at coordinate 2,406,385 of NZ_CP166792.1, forward strand.
TCCGGCATGATCCGTTCGTGGCGCACGATGCCTTCCTGTTGCGCGCCGAGTCGCAAGATCGCATTGCGCGATTTCTGGTTGTTTTCATCAGTAGTGAATTGCACCCGCACGCAGTCCAGCACATCGAAGGCGTAACGCAACATCAGGTATTTTGCCTCGGTGTTGACGAACGTTTTCTGCCAGCGCGCAGAGATCCAGCTGCTGCCGATCTCGAGCTTGCGGTTGAGGCGGTCGATTTTCCAGAAGCGTGTCGAACCAATGACCTCGCCCGTGTCCTTGAGCACGATAACGAAGGGCAGGACCGTTCCCGCCTCGCGCCCGTCGAGGGCTTTCTTCAAGTAGCTGTCGACGGTGGTCGGGGAGGGCACGACGGTGACCGTCAGGTTCCATAATTCGCCATCCCGTGCGGCGTTGACCAGCGCATCGGCATCGCCGGGTTGCAGGGCGCGCAGGGTGATTCGTTGACCGTCCAGGGTGTCCATGAGCGAGAGGTTCTCGGGATAAGGTCCGCGGGTGATGCGCGCCATTACAGGGTAGCGGCTGTCGATTGGCAATAGTCGTGGCGCGATGTTGGACCCTGGCTGCTATGGTCAATGGACGCAGGCAATCGATTGACAGGATCCCATGCATGGAATTCACCGCCACGACCGCCGCCGCCCCCGCGCGCCATACGCCGATCACACGGAACCTGGTCTGGTCCGTCGGGCTGGTATTTGTATTGGGGGTGCTGATTGCCCTGGTTGCCTTGTTCAACATTGCCGGCCGGCTCGATGCCCAGGACCTGGCCAAGACCACGTTCTACACCCAGCGTGCGCTGGAAAACCGCATCTCAGCCTCGAAAAACTACGTCGCCAGTTATGCAACCTGGACCACCGCCTACGATCATTTGAATGGCGAAGTCGATGCACAGTGGGCTTACGTTGAGCAGAACATGGGTAAAACCCTGTTCACCATGGATCATTACGACGGCGTTTTTGTGGTCGACCATCAGCGAACCAAATACGCCGTGGTACGCGGCCTTCAGGTCCAGGACGACGCGGCGGCCCGGCTGTCGATAGCGATGGCGGCACTGATCAAGGAAGTGCAGGGCCAGGAAAGCCTGCTTGTCCCCATCAGCCGGTTCACGCTCTTCGAGGGAAAGCCCGCGCTGTTGACGGCGGCGGCGATCGTGCCCAATGACGAAAGGCCGGCGGTCGATCCCCAAAGCACGTCGGTGCTGGTGTTCGTCGATCAATTGAGTCCTGAAAAGCTCAGCGCCTTGAGTGCCGACTATGGTTTGCATGACTTGAGCCTCGCACCTGACAACACCCTTGCTCCCGGTCAGCCCGCGGTGGCACTCACGGGCACCGGTTATAGCCTGGTGTCGCGGCTCGAGCAGCCAGGCCATCAGTTGCTTTGGTCACTGCTACCGCCACTGGGCGGCGCACTGTTGATTCTCGGGTTGTTGACGACTTACTTCTTTCGTTATGTGTTGCGCACGTCCGGGCACGTGGATGCCAGTTACATCAACCTCGATTTGTCGAACCAGGCGCTGGAGGCCAGTGAAGAGCGTTTTCGGGCAGTGGCCGAGGCCGCTTCCGACTGGATCTGGGAAATCGATGACCAGCATCGGATCACGTACCTGTCGGGGCGTTTCGGCGCCGTCACCGGTTTTTCCGATCAGCAATGGCTGGGGCAGGACATCGAGCAGTTGCTGTATTGCGATACCACGCCGTTGTCACTGTGGCTGAACAAACTCAACGAAGAGCACAGCGTCAGTCATCTGCGCTGTTCCTATCGCGATCAGTCGGGGCAGCAACGTGTCAGTCGGGTGTCGGCGCGACCGATCCACAGCAAAGGCGCAGTGCTGGGTTACCGCGGCACGGCCAGCGACATCACCGATGAAGTCGCTGCCCATGCGCAGATCCAGCATCTGTCGTTGCACGATGCGCTGACCGGCCTGCCCAATCGCAACAAACTCGCGCGTTACCTCGAAGACGCTTTGGTGCTGAAGGAGCATTCGGCGCCGCTGACGTTGTTGATGATCGACTTGGACAACTTCAAGCCGATCAATGACTCTCTTGGTCACCCGGCCGGCGATGCGGTGTTGCTGGAGGTGGCCACCCGCTTGCGTGAATGCACGCGCGACATTGACCTGGTCGCACGACTGGGCGGCGACGAGTTTGTGCTGGTGCTCAATGGCATGGACATCCACACGGAAATCGACCGGATCTGCGAACGTATCCTCGAAAGCTTGCACCAGCCGATCCACTATGACCATCACACGCTGCACATCGGTGCGAGCATCGGCATCGCCTTGAGCAGGCGCCAGGGGCACATGCCGGAGGAGTTGATTCGATGTGCCGACATCGCGCTGTATCAGGCCAAATCCGACGGTAAGAAAACCTGGTGCTACTTTGCGCCGCACATGAACGATCAGATCCAGCATCGCCGCAAACTCGAAAACGACCTGCGCCAGGCGATCAAAAACAACGAGTTCGTGATGCACTATCAGCCGCGCTATCACGTCGATGGCAAGCAGATCGTCTCGGTTGAAGCGTTGCTGCGCTGGCAGCATCCGGTGCAGGGGTTGCTGAGCCCCGACTCGTTTATTCCGCTGGCCGAGCAAACGGATCTGATCGTGCCCTTGGGGCGTTGGGTTTTACGTGAAGCGTGCGAGACGGCGCTGACCTGGCCGGGTGAGCTGATGGTGTCGGTCAACCTGTCGCCCGTGCAGTTTGTTCGCAGTGACGTAGTGGAGGATGTCAGGGAGGCGTTGATCCAGAGCCGTTTGCCGGCCAGTCGACTGGAGCTGGAGATCACCGAAAACGTGATGCTCAACGATGTCGACGGTGCGCTCGCGACCATGAACGCGCTGAAGGAATTGGGTGTGCGTCTGAACATGGACGACTTCGGCACCGGTTATTCGTCGCTGGGTTACCTGCGCACGTATCCGTTCGACGGGATCAAGATCGACAAGCGCTTTATCTCGTCCATGAGCGGCGCCGGTAACGACCGTGCGGTGGTGCAGGCGATCATCAACCTGGGCAAGGCCATGGGTCTGACAGTGACCGCAGAGGGCGTCGAGACCCTGGAGCAACTGGACTTCCTGATCTCGGACCAGTGCCATGAAGTGCAGGGTTTCTACCTCAGCCGGCCGATGGAAAACCAGGCGCTGCTGCCATTGCTCAAGGCATCGCGTGATGAGCATCCGTTGTAAGGGGGGAACCTTTAGTCGCCTGTGTCGGTTGTCGTCGCAACTGCCATGGCGCCCTCCGGTCACAACTGGATATCGTTCATCCGTTGCGAGCCCCGGCCTATGAAAAACCTGAAAATCGCCACTTTCAATGTCAACGGCATGCGTGCCCGGCTGCCGAATCTGCTGGCCTGGCTTGAGCGAGAAAAACCGGACATTGCCTGTTTGCAGGAGCTCAAGTCGGTCGATAGCGCATTCCCGGCCACCGAGCTTGAGGCCATTGGCTATGGCTCCATCTGGCAAGGCCAGTCGTCGTGGAACGGGGTGGCGATTCTGGCCCGTGATGCGCAACCTTTGGAGAGCCGGCGCGGCCTGCCGGGAGATGACGCCGACACGCACAGTCGCTACCTGGAAGCTGCGGTGCACGGGGTTCTGGTGGGCTGCCTGTATTTGCCCAATGGTAATCCGCAACCCGGGCCGAAGTTCGACTACAAACTGGCGTGGTTCGAACGGCTGATCGCCTATGCCAAGGACCTGCAAAGCAGCGAGCATCCGGTGGTGCTGGCCGGCGAATACAACGTGGTGCCCACCGACCTGGACATCTACAACCCGCGCTCGTGGCTCAAAGACGCCTTGCTGCAACCGGAGAGTCGCGAGTGTTACCAGCGCTTGCTGGATCAGGGCTGGACCGATTCCCTGCGTCGTCTGTACCCCGAGGATCGGCTCTACACCTTCTGGGATTATTTCCGGCAGCACTGGCAGAAGAACTCGGGGTTGCGCATCGATCACCTGCTACTCAACCCGGCGCTGAGCCCCTATCTGCACGAGGCCGGGGTCGACGCCTGGGTGCGCAACGAACCGCACGCCAGCGATCACGCGCCGACGTGGATTCGCTTGAGTTCGCGCAAACGGCGTTGATGTTCAGCGGGTGGGCGATTGGCTAAATCAATTGTCAGTCGAACCGCTTTATCCCTTATACATGGCGCCCATCGGCGGAGAGATCCGCGGCCCCCTGCAGAAGGACCGAGCAATGAGCGAGCCACGCCTGACTAACCGTGCGTTATACCTGCAACGCCTGGGGTTCGACGCGCCCCCGGCGCCGACCCTGGACACCTTGCGCCAACTTCAGCTGCGCCACACCGGGGCCTTCCCGTTTGAAAACCTCACCACGCTGGCCGGCGAGCCGGTACGTATCGACCTGCCATCCATCGAGCAGAAAATTCTGCAAGAAGGGCGCGGCGGTTATTGCTACGAGCTCAACTACGCGTTTCTAGCCTTGCTGCAGGAATTGGGTTTTGACGCATGCGGCATTACCGGCAGAGTGGTCATGGGCCAGCCCGAAGGCGCCTGGACTGCCCGCACGCACCGCTTCAGCCTGGTCACGCTGGACGGCGTGCGCTACATCACCGACGTCGGCTTCGGCGGCATGGTGCCCACCGCTCCGCTGATGCTCGACACCGATGTCGCACAGCACACTCCTCACGAGCCGTATCGCATCGAGCGCCATGCAGACGGCTACACCCTGCGTGCCAACGTCAGCGGTGAGTGGCGGCCGATGTATATCTTCGACTTGCAACGCCAGGAAGACATCGATTACGCCGTCGGCAACTGGTACGTCTCGACCTACCCCGAGTCATCGTTTGCCAAGCAACTGATGGTCGCGCGCACCGGGGATGGCTGGAGGCGCACGTTGAACAACGGCAGTTTTGCGATTCATCGGGTGGGCGCCGAGAGCGAACGGCAGCAGGTGACGGAGGTGGAGGAGTTGATTGTGTTGCTGACGCGTGAGTTCGGGATTCGGGTGCCGGAGCATGCGGGGTTGAGGCAGGTGCTTAAGCAGTTGATTCAGACGGCATAGCCGTCGCAGCGAAAGGGCAGAGTCAATATGTCTGCCTTTTTCCTTTGAGCTGATATCAGCATTTCATGCACTCAGGGAGCCGGCATGGGGATTGAACCGGAACACATTCAAGGCTCCATCACACGATGGATTTCGCTCAACACCTCTGACAGTTTTTTCTCCAGGCTCTTCAGTTCAGAAGCTGTTACTCCTTGTTTGAAATGTCCGGCATTCGCTACCGCCGTGTACTGATCAGACTCGGCAGGTTTTTCCCTGTTGTTGAGCAACGCCTGGCGCAGGGTGTTGTTGATCACCGTCTGGTAGCCATAGCCCTCGCGCTCAGCCGTGGCACGTGCCGCTTCGATGACGACATCATCGAGCATGATGGTTATTCGGGTTTTGCCTTTGCTGGAGGCAACCGCTCCACGCTTGGCATTGCTGAAATCGTATTCATCTTTCATCGGTCAATTCTCCATATAGCGGCGACGCTCGTTTTTGCTGGCGAGGCGCGCGGAAATGATTCGAACGAAATTCGGATCGCGGTAGGTATACGCAACGACCAGCAAGCGAGACTTGGCATCCATTCCCATGATGATCCAGCGCTGTTCATCGTGATGGTTGTCCTGAATCGTCAGTGCTCGTTCGTCATAAAACACCGGTTCTGTTTCAGCGAGGCTGATGCCGCGATGCTTTAATTTGTTGGCCGCGTTTTTTGCCTTGTGATACTGAATTTCGAATGACTTCATTATGCATACTTTATATGTATAAGCGAGAGGCGTCCGTGCCGGCGGTCGCTTGGAATGCAAAAGACTAGCGGGCAGGGGAGCAGGCAGATGAAGGGGAGGGGAAAGGCGCGCAGCTAAGGGGCGACATGGACATATGTCCATTATCTGACTGATTAGTTGTATACAACTCTATAGACATTTGTCCTAAGTCTTGCATACAGTGTGCGCATAACAAAAACCAGGGAACCCCCCAACCATGAAAACGCCCCATGTTTCACACCAACGGCCTGAGGACGAAAACCTCGGGGTCGGCGCGAATATGGCTTACGGCCTGCAACATGTTCTGACCATGTACGGCGGCATCGTCGCGGTGCCTTTGATCATCGGCCAGGCGGCCGGACTCTCGCCGGCGGACATCGGTTTGTTGATTGCTGCTTCATTGTTTGCGGGGGGCTTGGCGACATTACTGCAGACCCTCGGTTTACCGTTCTTCGGGTGTCAGTTGCCGCTGGTGCAGGGCGTGTCTTTCTCCGGCGTTGCGACGATGGTGGCGATTGTCAGCAGCGGCGGGGAGGGCGGATTTCAGTCGATTCTCGGGGCGGTGATTGCCGCATCGTTGATCGGTTTGCTGATCACGCCGGTGTTCTCGCGAATCACCAAGTTCTTCCCGCCGTTGGTAACTGGCATCGTGATCACCACCATTGGCCTGACGCTGATGCCAGTGGCCGCGCGCTGGGCCATGGGCGGCAACAGCCACGCCCCGGACTTCGGCAGCATGGCCAACATCGGTCTGGCCGCGGTGACACTGGTGCTGGTGCTGCTGCTGAGCAAGATCGGCAGCGCGACCATCTCCCGGTTGTCGATCCTGTTGGCGATGGTCATCGGCACGATCATCGCGGTGTTCCTCGGCATGGCGGACTTCTCGTCAGTCACGCAAGGCCCGATGTTCGGCTTCCCGACGCCGTTCCACTTCGGCATGCCGACGTTCCACTTTGCCGCGATCCTGTCGATGTGCATCGTGGTCATGGTGACCCTGGTGGAAACCTCGGCGGACATCCTCGCCGTCGGTGAAATCATCGACACCAAGGTCGACTCCAAACGCTTGGGCAACGGCCTGCGCGCCGACATGCTGTCGAGCATGATCGCGCCGATCTTCGGCTCCTTCACCCAAAGCGCCTTCGCCCAGAACGTCGGGCTGGTGGCCGTGACCGGCATCAAGAGTCGTTTCGTGGTCGCCACCGGCGGCTTGTTCCTGGTGATACTCGGTTTGCTGCCGTTCATGGGCCGGGTCATCGCCGCGGTACCTACCTCCGTATTGGGTGGCGCCGGCATCGTGCTGTTTGGCACCGTGGCAGCCAGCGGCATCCGCACGCTGTCCAAGGTTGATTACCGCAACAACGTCAACCTGATCATCGTCGCTACCTCCATCGGTTTCGGCATGATCCCGATCGCTGCACCGAACTTCTACGACCACTTCCCCAGCTGGTTTGCGACCATCTTCCACTCGGGCATCAGCTCCTCGGCGATCATGGCCATCGTGCTCAACCTGGCCTTCAACCACCTCACCGCCGGTAACTCGGATCAACAATCGGTGTTTGCGGCCGGTACCGAGCGGGTTCTGCGTTACCAGGATCTGGCGGCCTTGCGTGAAGGGGATTACTTCAGCGAAGGCAAGCTGCGTGACTGCGACGGGAACGAGATTCCGGTGGTGGAAGCGGCGCATGAGTCGAGCGAGCATCGAGCGGCTCACACCAAAAGCAGTGAGCATGTTTAACGGCATCACCTGCTAAAAAAGGCCGATCTGTTGAGTAGACAGATCGGCCTTTTGCTTTTCCAACACCCACAAAAAAGCCCCTGAACCTTTCGATTCAGGGGCTTTTCGATATTACTGTCTGGCTCCACGACCTGGACTCGAACCAGGGACCCAGTGATTAACAGTCACTTGCTCTACCAACTGAGCTATCGCGGAATGGCGTGTATGTTACTGATTCAAAAAGAGAAGTCAAGCATCTGTTAGCAACTTGATGGATTCATGGAGACGGACGGTGGTTTATCGACCCCGGGCGGTTACCAGAATCGCCTCAGAGGTCTACCATGGCCGCCCGGAAGTGGTTACACGCGCTGCCGGCCATTCGCCGAAAAGGTACGTGCCATGAATCACCCAGTCCTCACCTCTCCAAACAACGGGGTGTTCGCATGAGCATCGCTCAGATCAGCTTGCCCAAAGGTGTCGGCCCGCACGCCGAGAAGCTGTTTGACGCAATCACTCAGGCCAGCACCGCTGATGATTTGAACCGTGCGGGCGGCAAGGCTGAAGGCTTCGTCCTCGGTCTGGAAAGCGCCAAAGCGATCAAGAGTCAGGTCGCCGAATCGCTCTACGTCGCCTATGACGATGCCGCCAGTCAGCGTGCCACCGAACTGGCTTAACCGCCGAAGGTGACCGTGGCGAGCATCAGCTTGGCGTACAGCATCGTGGCGGCCAGTTGCACCAGCCACAAGGCCAGGCCACCGAGAAATACGCCAGCGGCCACTTGCAGCACCAGGTTGTTACCGCGTTTGGCCGGGGTGCGAGGGACGAAATGGTCCAGCTCGTCACGGTCGGCGCGTAGGTCATCGTTTTTCATGTGGGCTCTCTTCAGAATTCAGGGTGTACACAAAACCTGTAGGAGCGAGCGGTGCGGCGATCCTACAGGTGCATCGTTGTGTGGAGTTTAGAGGGCGCCGATAGCGCTTTGACACTTATCTGCGACGAATAAAAAACGGGAAGCCCCAAGGCTTCCCGTTTTTCGTATCACGCAACGGCTCAGATTACCGCAACGATGGCCTTGGTCACTGCATCAATGTTGCTCTGGTTCAACGCCGCCACACAGATGCGGCCGGTGTCCAGGGCGTAGATGCCGAACTCGCTGCGCAGACGGGTAACTTGCTCAACCGTCAGGCCGGAGTAGGAGAACATGCCGCGCTGACGACCGACGAAGCTGAAATCACGCTGGGGCGCGTTTTTCGCCAGCAGGTCGACCATCTGGGTGCGCATGCCACGAATCCGCAGGCGCATTTCCGCCAGTTCTTCTTCCCACTGGGCGCGCAGTTCCGGGCTGTTCAGCACAGCAGCGACGATGCTTGCACCGTGGGTGGGCGGGTTGGAGTAATTGGTGCGGATCACGCGTTTGACTTGCGACAGCACGCGCGCGCTTTCTTCTTTCGATTCGCTGACGATCGACAGGGCGCCTACGCGCTCACCGTAGAGCGAGAAGGATTTGGAGAACGAGCTGGAGACGAAGAAGGTCAGGCCCGATTCAGCAAACAGGCGCACGGCAGCAGCGTCTTCGTCGATGCCATCGCCAAAACCCTGGTAGGCCATGTCGAGGAACGGCACGTGACCTTTGGCTTTGACCACGTCCAGGACGTTGTTCCAGTCTGCCGGGCTCAGGTCGACGCCGGTCGGGTTGTGGCAGCAGGCGTGCAGTACAACGATGGAGCCGGACGGCAGGGCGTTCAGGTCTTCAAGCAGGCCGGCACGGTTAACGTCATGGGTCGCGGCATCGTAGTAGCGGTAGTTCTGCACCGGGAAACCGGCGGTTTCGAACAGAGCGCGGTGGTTTTCCCAGCTCGGGTCGCTGATCGCCACGACGGCGTTCGGCAGCAGTTGCTTGAGAAAGTCGGCGCCGATTTTCAGGGCGCCTGTGCCGCCAACGGCCTGGGTGGTGAGGACGCGGCCAGCGGCGATCAGTGGCGAGTCATTGCCGAACAGCAGTTTCTGCACAGCCTGGTCGTAAGCGGCAATGCCGTCGATTGGCAAGTAGCCACGGGACGCGTGTTGAGCGACGCGAATCGTCTCGGCTTCGACAACGGCGCGCAGGAGTGGAATTCGCCCCTCCTCGTTGCAGTAAACACCGACCCCCAGGTTGACCTTGGTGGTACGTGGATCGGCGTTGAATGCTTCGTTGAGGCCCAGGATTGGATCGCGTGGTGCCATTTCGACAGCGGAGAACAGGCTCATTTTTGCGGCGGCTCTGAATGGAGTGTGGAGGGACGTGTCGCGCTCCAGCCGAATGCACTAGAGCGGTGCACAAACGGGGAGCTAGTATAGAGGCCATCTGCGATTGAAGGCGACAGACGATTCGGCTTTTAGGTTAAGTTTTTTCGATTATTTTTCGACCGTTAGTCGAATGCCGGCATCAAAGACTTCAAGGGATGTAGGACGTTTGCCTTGAAAGCGCAGGCAATCGACACCACATTGAGCACAATCCTGTTTTTTTCCTCGGGCGACGTGAGTCGTTTGCGGCCTATCTCGTTGCTGCCGGTTTGACCGCGCTGGCGCGATACCAGAGGTATACATGTCTGAATTCCAGCTAGTCACCCGCTTCGAGCCCGCCGGCGATCAGCCGGAAGCCATCCGCCTGATGGTCGAGGGCATCGAAGCCGGGCTGGCGCACCAGACGTTGCTCGGTGTGACCGGCTCGGGCAAGACCTTCAGCATCGCCAACGTGATCGCCCAGGTGCAGCGTCCGACCCTGGTGCTGGCACCGAACAAGACCCTGGCCGCGCAGTTGTATGGTGAGTTCAAGGCGTTCTTCCCGAACAACGCCGTCGAGTACTTCGTTTCGTACTACGACTACTACCAGCCCGAAGCCTATGTGCCGTCATCGGATACGTTCATCGAGAAAGACGCCTCGATCAACGACCACATCGAGCAGATGCGGCTGTCCGCGACCAAGGCGCTGCTGGAGCGCAAGGACGCGATCATCGTTACCACGGTGTCGTGCATCTACGGTTTGGGCAGTCCGGAAACCTATTTGAAGATGGTTCTGCACGTGGATCGCGGCGACAAGCTCGATCAGCGCGCGTTGCTGCGCCGCCTGGCGGACTTGCAATACACCCGCAACGACATGGATTTTGCCCGGGCGACCTTCCGGGTGCGCGGCGATGTGATCGATATCCATCCGGCGGAATCCGACTTCGAAGCGATCCGCATCGAGCTGTTCGATGACGAAGTCGAGAGCCTGTCGGCCTTCGATCCGCTGACCGGCGAAGTGATCCGCAAGCTGCCGCGGTTCACCTTCTATCCGAAAAGCCACTACGTGACCCCGCGAGAAACCCTGCTGGGCGCCGTCGAAGGGATCAAGGTCGAATTGCAGGAGCGCCTGGATTACCTGCGAACCAACAACAAACTGGTGGAAGCCCAGCGCCTGGAGCAGCGCACCCGTTTCGACCTGGAGATGATCCTCGAACTGGGTTACTGCAACGGCATCGAAAACTACTCGCGCTACCTGTCGGGCCGTGAATCCGGCCAGGCGCCGCCGACCTTGTTCGACTACCTGCCGGCCGACGCCTTGCTGGTGATCGACGAATCCCACGTCAGCGTGCCGCAGGTCGGTGCCATGTATAAGGGCGACCGTTCCCGTAAAGAGACGCTGGTGGAATACGGCTTCCGCTTGCCGTCAGCGCTGGATAACCGGCCGATGCGCTTCGACGAGTTCGAAAACATCAGTCCGCAGACGATCTTTGTCTCGGCCACGCCGGGCAATTACGAGGCGGAACATGCCGGTCGCGTGGTCGAGCAACTGGTCCGTCCAACCGGCCTGGTGGACCCGCAGATCGAAATCCGCCCGGCACTGACCCAGGTCGACGATTTGCTCTCGGAAATTGGTAAGCGTGTGGCGCTGGAAGAGCGGGTGCTGGTCACCACACTGACCAAGCGCATGTCCGAAGACTTGACCGATTATCTGGCCGACCACGGCGTGCGGGTGCGTTACTTGCACTCGGACATCGACACCGTGGAGCGGGTAGAAATCATCCGCGATCTGCGCCTGGGCACCTTCGATGTGCTGGTGGGGATCAACCTGCTGCGCGAAGGTCTGGACATGCCGGAAGTGTCGCTGGTGGCGATTCTCGATGCGGACAAGGAAGGTTTCCTGCGTTCCGAGCGTTCGCTGATCCAGACCATTGGCCGGGCGGCACGTAACCTCAATGGCCGGGCGATTCTGTATGCGGATCGCATCACCGGCTCCATGGAGCGGGCGATCGGCGAGACCGAGCGTCGTCGCGACAAGCAGATCGCCTTCAACCTGGCCAATGGCATCACGCCGAAGGGTGTGTTCAAGGACGTGGCCGACATCATGGAAGGCGCCACCGTGCCGGGTTCGCGCAGCAAGAAGCGCAAAGGCATGGCCAAGGCCGCCGAGGAAAGCGCCAAGTACGAAGCCGAACTGCGCTCGCCGGGCGAGATCGCCAAGCGCATTAAAGCCCTGGAAGAGAAGATGTACGCACTGGCGCGGGATCTGGAGTTTGAAGCGGCGGCGCAGATGCGCGATGAGATTGGCAAGTTGCGGGATCGGTTGATTACGGTTTGATGGCGAAACGCTGTACCTGTGGCGAGGGGGCTTGCCCCCGTTGGGCTGCGCAGCGGCCCTAAAACCTGACGCCGTGATGTGTCAGGTTTATATCGCTAGCGTTTTTTACGACTGCTTCGCAGCCGAGCGGGGGCAAGCCCCCTCGCCACAGGTTCGTGTATGTCGAAATCAATGCGCCTCGCCAGCCTTGAGCCCAGCCGGCAATGCCTTGGTCAACAACACCGCAATCATGCTGATCCCCAGCGCAATCCCGACAAAGTGAAACGCATCGTTGTACGCCATGATCGACGCCTGCTGATGCGCAATCTCGCTCAGCTTGCCCAGCGCCGCCGTCTCACTGCCAAACCGGTCCGTCATCAACGCCATTCGCTCCGCCACCTGCGGATTGCTCGGCACGATGGATTCACGCAAATAATCAAAGTAGGTCTTGGTCCGCGCATCCAGCAAGGTCGCGAGGAGGGCGATGCCGATCGCGCCGCCGAGGTTGCGCAGGATGTTGAACAGGCTCGACGCCGACCCCGCGTCCTGCGGCAGGATGTACGCGGTGGCGATCAGTGAGATGGTCACCATGATCAGCGGCTGGCCCAGTGCCCGGATGATCTGGATCTGATTGAACTGCGGCCCGGCAAAGTCCGGATTCAACACTCCCGACGAAAAACTCGCCAACCCGAACAGTCCGAAGCCCAGCGTGCACAGCCATTTCGGCGACACGTATTTCATCAGCTTCGGCACCAGCGGAATCAGAAACAACTGCGGCACGCCCATCCACATGATCACTTCACCGATCTGCAGGGCGTTGTAGTTCTGGATCTGCGCCAGATACAGCGGCAACAGGAAGATCGAGCCGTACAAACCGACGCCCATCCCGAGGCTGGAAATACTGGATAAACCGAAGTTGCGATTACCCAGGATGCTGAGGTTGATCAGCGGATTGGGCTTGGAAAACTGCACGATCACAAAGGTGATCAGGCTGACCAGCGCGATGCTGCCCAGGGTCACGATCAGGTTCGACTCGAGCCAGTCCTTGCGGTGACCTTCTTCCAGAAACACCTGCAAACAACCGAGGCCGACGCCGAGCGTGAGGATGCCCATGTAGTCGGTACTTTTGAGCAGTTCCCAGTGCGCTTCTTTCTTCTCCAGGCCGTACATCAGGCCGGCGATCATGATCAGGCCGGGCGGTATGTTGATGTAGAAGATGTATTCCCAGCCCCAGTTTTCCGTCAGCCAGCCGCCCAGCGTCGGGCCGATGGAGGGCGCGAACGTCGCGGTCATGGCAAACATGGCCATGCCTTTGGCGCGGTGGTGTTCCGGGAGTTTGATCAGCGTGAGGGTGAACGCCAACGGAATCAGTGCGCCGCCGGTGAAGCCCTGCAGCGCGCGAAAGATGATCATGCTCTCCAGGCTCCAGGCCATGGAGCAGAGCAGGGAGGCGGCGAGAAATCCAAGCGAGACCCAGACCGCCAGGCGTCGCGCCGACAGCAGCTGCACCAGCCACGCGGTCAGCGGGATCATGATGATTTCCGCGACCAGGTAGGAGGTGGAAATCCACGAGCCTTCTTCCAGGGTCGCCGACAATGCGCCCTGAATGTCCTTGAGCGACGAGTTGGTGATCTGGATATCCAGCACGGCCATGAAGGCGCCGAGCATCACACTCATCACCGCAATCCAGTCCCGCCGGGTCGGTTCGCCGACCGGGCGGATCAGTTGATCACCGGCCATCGTCAGGGGCGTCTTTGATGTTCACTTTGGCGGTGACCGACATCCCCGGGCGAATTTTGCCGTGCAGGGGGTTGTCCGCGGCGAACGTCAGTTTGACTGGAATCCGTTGTACGACTTTGGTGAAGTTGCCCGTGGCATTGTCCGGCGGCAACAGGCTGAACTGCGCGCCCGAGGCAGCGAACAGGCTGTCGACCCGAGCATCGATCGGTGTGTCGCTGTAGGCGTCGAAGGTCAGCGTGGCGTTCTGGCCGGGCTGCATGTGGCCGATCTGGGTTTCCTTGAAGTTGGCCTGAATCCAGATGTCCTGGTCCGGGACGATCGACAGCAGATAAGCGCCGGCCTGCACGTATTGGCCTTGGCGAGCCGCGCGTTGGCCGATCAGGCCGCTGATCGGCGCGTGGATTTCGCTGCGGGTCAGGTTCAGTTCGGCCTGGGCGAGGTCGGTTTTGGCATTGGCGATCATCGCGTCGAGGCGCTTGATCTCGGCGCTCAGGGAGTTGACTTGCTGGCGCTGACTTTGTGCGTCGGCCTGGGCCTTGGTCACTTGCGAGCGGGCAATGTGGTTGTCGGCGGAGAGGGTGGTCACCCGTTCCTCCGAGACGTAGCCGGGTTTACGCAGGGTTTGCGCGCGGGACAAGTCGATCTGCGAACGCCCAAGGCTGGCCTGGCTGGAGGCGACTTGCGCCTCGCTGGCGGCGATCAGGCTGGCTTGCTGGGTCAGTTTGCTTTGCGCCTGCAAACGTTCGGCTTGTCGGGTAGCGAGGGTGGCATTGGCGCGGTCGACGGCGAGGTGGAAGTCATCGCCTTCGAGCTTGATCAGCAACTGGCCTTTCTCGACGTGCTGATTGTCCTGCACCAGCACCTGTTCGATGCGCGCGCCCAATTGGCTCGAGACACGGGTGATCTCGCCCTGGACATAGGCGTTGTCGGTGCTTTCATAAAACCGCCCCTTGAAGAACCATTGGGCGAAGAAGCCCCCGGCAATCAGCAGGACGATCAGCAGGAAAATAAACAGGCGTCGCTTGAGTTGGGCAGGCATGGGGCAGACTGTAGTCGAGAAATTGTAAGGAAAGTTATCAGCAGGTGAATCTGGCATACAGTCGATAGTGGGTAAATGCCATCGGCTGATAATCGATCATTCATCGCGGCTCAGGCCCGTTGTAGACGCAACCTTGGCTTAAATGCCCTGCTCACTGGAGCCGGGCGGGTATCGCCTGTTACCATTCGCCCTTTGTTTTATCTTCATTTCGAGACTTGCCATGACCACCGTCCGCACGCGCATCGCGCCATCGCCTACCGGGGACCCCCACGTAGGTACCGCTTACATCGCTTTGTTCAACTACTGCTTTGCCAAGCAGCATGGCGGCGAGTTCATCCTGCGGATCGAAGACACCGACCAGTTGCGCTCGACCCGGGAGTCCGAACAGCAGATTTTCGACGCCTTGCGCTGGTTGGGTATCAACTGGAGCGAAGGTCCGGACGTTGGCGGCCCGCACGGTCCGTATCGTCAAAGCGAACGCGGCGACATCTATCAGAAGTACTGCCAACAGCTGGTCGAGATGGGCCACGCCTTCCCGTGCTTCTGCACCGCCGAAGAGCTGGACCAGATGCGCGCCGAGCAAATGGCGCGTGGCGAAACCCCGCGTTACGACGGCCGTGCGCTGTTGCTTTCGAAAGAAGAAGTCGCCCGCCGCCTGGCCGCTGGCGAGCCTCATGTGATCCGCATGAAAGTGCCGAGCGAAGGCGTTTGCGTGGTGCCGGACATGCTGCGTGGCGACGTCGAGATCCCGTGGGATCGCATGGACATGCAAGTGTTGATGAAGACCGACGGCCTGCCGACGTACTTCCTGGCCAACGTGGTCGACGACCACTTGATGGGCATCACCCACGTTCTGCGCGGTGAAGAGTGGCTGCCATCGGCGCCGAAGCTGATCCTGCTTTATGAATACTTCGGTTGGGAACAACCGGAGCTGTGCTACATGCCGCTGCTGCGTAACCCGGACAAGAGCAAGCTGTCCAAGCGCAAGAACCCGACCTCGGTGACGTTCTACGAGCGCATGGGCTTCATGCCGGAAGCGATGCTCAACTACCTCGGCCGCATGGGCTGGTCGATGCCGGACGAGCGCGAGAAGTTCTCGCTGCAGGAAATGGTCGACAACTTCGACCTGAGTCGCGTGTCCCTCGGCGGGCCGATTTTCGACATCGAGAAACTGTCGTGGCTCAACGGCCAATGGCTGCGTGATTTGCCGGTGGAAGAGTTCGCTTCGCGCCTGCAAACCTGGGCCCTCAACCCTGAATACATGATGAAGATTGCGCCGCATGTGCAGGGTCGCGTCGAGACCTTCAGCCAGGTTGCACCGCTGGCCGGTTTCTTCTTTGCCGGTGGCGTGAACCCGGATGCCAAGCTGTTCGAATCGAAGAAGCTCTCGGGCGATCAGGTGCGTCAGTTGATGCAGCTGATCCTGTGGAAGCTGGAAAGCCTGCGTCAGTGGGAGAAAGACAGCATCACTGCGACGATTCAGGCGGTGGTCGAATCCCTGGAACTGAAGCTGCGTGACGCCATGCCGCTGATGTTCGCCGCGATCACTGGCCAAGCCAGTTCCGTGTCGGTGCTCGATGCGATGGAAATCCTCGGCCCGGACCTGACGCGTTTCCGTCTGCGCCAGGCGATTGACTTGCTGGGCGGCGTGTCGAAGAAGGAAAACAAGGAGTGGGAAAAACTCCTGGGCAACATCGCCTGAGGACGTTTGACCCTATAGGCACCGCCGGAGGTTGCGATCATTTGATCGTGATCTTCGGTGCCACCCCCGTTTTTCCGGGGGGAGGGCGGTAAGTGATTGTTATGTCGGCAAAAAACTTTGAAATATTTTAAAAATAAGTTTGACAGCTTTCCGAAGCGCCATTAAGATTCGCCCCGTCCTCAGCGATGAGGGGCTATAGCTCAGCTGGGAGAGCGCTTGCATGGCATGCAAGAGGTCGACGGTTCGATCCCGTCTAGCTCCACCAATTTACACTTCAAGGCCTGGCCACACCGGCCTTGAAGCGATCAACACTCAGCGTTGATCTGTTGTATAGAAGGGTTTGCGTCCCCTTCGTCTAGTGGCCTAGGACACCGCCCTTTCACGGCGGTAACAGGGGTTCGAGTCCCCTAGGGGACGCCAGTTTTACAGAAGCGATGTTGCAAGATGTCGCTCCGCCGCGAGGCGAAAAATCCGGGGCTATAGCTCAGCTGGGAGAGCGCCTGCATGGCATGCAGGAGGTCAGCGGTTCGATCCCGCTTAGCTCCACCAATTTTACAGTTCAAGGTCTGGCCACACCGGCCTTGAATCGATCAGCTCTCAGCACTGATCAGTTGTATAGAAGGTTTTGCGTCCCCTTCGTCTAGTGGCCTAGGACACCGCCCTTTCACGGCGGTAACAGGGGTTCGAGTCCCCTAGGGGACGCCACGATTACCCGCTCTGCGGGATTTTATAAGGGTCATTCAATTATTGAATGGCCCTTTTGTTTGTCTGGCGTTTGGCCAAATCCCCCCATTTCTTTCAAACTGTTCTTCAGACCAGCGGTCACATCCACGACTTGCGGAAAATTATTATGAGAATAATATTCTAGTCGTAATATTCGGAGGCAACGATGAACGATAAAAAAGCTCAAACCCGCGAACGCATTCTCAAGGCCGCCAGCGCAGCGCTGATTCAGCGCGGCCCGGCCGAACCGAGCGTGGGCGAAGTGATGGGCGCAGCCGGCCTGACGGTTGGCGGCTTCTATGCGCACTTCGAAAGCAAGGACGCCATGATGCTTGAAGCGTTCAAGCAACTGCTCGGTCACCGCCGTGGCTTGATCGCCGACATGGACGCCGAATTGACCGGCGAAGAACGTCGCGCGTTGGTGGCTGCGTTTTACCTGTCACGCAAACACCGTGATTCCTCGGATTCAGCGTGCCCGATCCCGGCGTCTGTCGGTGAGTTGGGGCGCCTGCCGGACGCGTTTCGCGTGGCGCTCAATGAGCATGTGGAAATGATGGTCGCGCAGTTGGCGGCCAGCCCGGAAGACACCGACAAAGCCCTGGCCGACATGGCCTTGATGGTCGGTGGTCTGGCTCTGGCACGGGCGCTGGGGCCAGGAGAGTTGTCCGATCGATTGCTGCGCGCCGCCAAGTCGGCGGTGCTATGACCTGAAGGCATTGGCCTGAGGAGTGAGAGCGATGAGCACGTTGAAGTGGGTTCGTGGCGTTAATGGCACCTTGGGCTGGTTCGCACCGAAACTGGTCGCGAGCAAAATGCGACTGGCGTTCATGACGCCGCGAGAGCTGCCACCGCGTGACTGGGAATTGCCGCTCCTGGCCAAATCCGAACGAATCACCTTGCGCTTCGGCCTCTCGGCGCTGCGTTGGGGGCAAGGTCCGGCCGTGTTGTTGATGCACGGTTGGGAAGGGCGGCCGACGCAGTTTGCGGGCCTCATCACGGCGCTGGTCGATGCCGGCTACACGGTTGTTGCTCTAGATGGTCCGGCGCATGGTCGCTCACCGGGCAGCGAAGCGAATGTCGTGCTGTTTGCCAGGGCCATGCTCGAAGCGGCTGCCGAGTTGCCGCCACTGCAAGCGGTCATCGGTCACTCCATGGGCGGCGCCAGTGCGATGCTCGCCGTACAGCTGGGCTTGCGCACCGAAACTCTGGTCACCATCGCGGCACCGGCGCGAATTCTCGGCGTGTTGCGCGGTTTCGCCCGCTATGTGCGACTGCCGCCGAAAGCGCGTTCGGCGTTCATCCGTCAGGTCGAGAAAGACGTCGGCATGCGCGCTGCAACGCTGGATGTTGCGCACTACCAGCTCGACATGCCCGGCCTGATCGTCCACGCCGAAGATGACAACTTCGTCTCGGTCAAGGAATCCCTGTTGATCCACGAGGCCTGGTTCGACAGTCGGCTGTTACGCCTGGAAGAGGGCGGTCATCAGCGGGTGCTGGCGGATCCTCGGGTGATTGATGGCGTGCTATCACTGCTGGCCGGTCGCAGCCTGCAATCGCGCCAATCGGCCTAAGCATCCGTTACACTGCCCCGGTCGACATCATCTGACCGGGAGTGGGGCATGGGCTGGGATCGGGCAACGCCATTTATCATTGATCTGGAAGTCGGCGCCGAGGACATCGACGGGCTGGGGCACGCGAACAACGCGGTGTACGTGACCTGGCTCGAACGCTGTGCCTGGCGCCACTCGCAGCGGCTGGGTCTGGACCTGGTCGAGTATCGTCGGCTGGATCGGGCGATGGCGGTGGTGCGGCACGAGATCGATTACCTGGCCTCCGCCTATGAAGGCGATGAATTGCAATTGGCGACCTGGATTGTCGATTGGGATCAGCGCCTGAAAATGACCCGCCACTTCCAGTTGAAGCGCCCCAGCGACAACACCACGTTGCTGCGCGCGCAAACCACCTTCGTCTGCATCGAACTGTCCACCGGCAAGCCCAAGCGTATGCCCGCCGAGTTCATCGAAGGCTACGGCGCGGCGTTGCAAGTTCCAAGTTGACGCGAACCTGTGGCGAGGGAGCTTGCTCCCGCTGGAGCGCGAAGCGGTCCCTTGCAATGGAGAGTGCTTCGCACTCTAACGGGAGCAAGCTCCCTCGCCACAGAGGCAGATGCAAGTCTTTCGGCAGAGAATCCAGTAAACTGCCGCACGTTTTTCGTCGAGTGTGTTTTTCATGCAAATTGCTTTGGCGCCCATGGAGGGGTTGGTCGACAACATCCTGCGGGACGTGCTGACCCGTGTGGGCGGTATCGATTGGTGCGTGACCGAGTTCATTCGGATCAACGATCAACTGCTCACGCCTGCCTATTACCACAAATTCGGCCCGGAATTATTGACCGGCGCCCGCACCGCGTCCGGTGTGCCGCTGCGTGTGCAGTTGCTCGGTTCCGATCCGGTGTGTCTGGCTGAAAACGCCGCGCTGGCTTGCGAGCTGGGTTCCGAGGTCATCGACCTGAACTTCGGCTGCCCGGCCAAGACCGTCAACAAGTCCCGTGGCGGCGCCGTCCTGCTTAAAGAGCCTGAGCTGCTCAACGAAATCGTTGAACACGTCCGTCGCGCTGTACCTGCCCACATTCCGGTTACCGCAAAAATGCGCCTTGGTTTTGACAGCCCGGACGGTTCGCTGGTGTGCGCAACGGCCTTGGCCGAAGGCGGCGCGGCGCACATCGTGGTTCACGCGCGGACCAAAACCGACGGTTACAAGCCGCCTGCTCATTGGGAATGGATCCCCCGCGTGCAGGAAGTGGTCAAGGTCCCAGTGTTCGCCAATGGCGACATCTGGAGCGTTGAAGACTGGCGCCGTTGCCGCGAAATCAGCGGCGTGGAAGACATCATGCTCGGTCGCGGCCTGGTATCGCGCCCGGACCTGGCCCGGCAAATCGCAGCGGCGCGGGCCGGTGAAGCAGTGGTCGAGATGACCTGGGCAGAGTTGCTGCCGCTGATTCAGGATTTCTGGCTGCAGGCCAAGGCTCAGATGACAGCACGCCAATCGCCGGGTCGTTTGAAGCAATGGCTGGCGATGCTGACCCGCAATTATCCAGAGGCGGTGGAGCTGTTCACTGTCCTGCGCCGGGAAACCGAACTGGATCAAGTCTCGCGTTTGTTAGGGCTACAGGTGTCGGAAGCGGCCTGAGAAAAATCTGAAAATAATCTCTTGAAAAGCAATCGGCGATCCCTATCTAGGGATTACGCGATGCCGAATTCGGGTCGCGGAGACAAAACCTTGCTGATTGTTTTCAGGAGATTTGAACCATGACTACTGCATTTTCCCTGGCCCCACTGTTCCGTTCCTCGGTAGGCTTCGACCGTTTCAACGACCTCTTCGAAACCGCCCTGCGTAACGAGCCAGGCAGCACCTACCCACCCTACAACGTTGAAAAACACGGTGATGACCAATACCGCATCGTCGTGGCGGCAGCCGGTTTCCAGGAAGAAGACCTGGATCTGCAAGTCGAGAAGGGTGTGCTGACTATTAGTGGCGGCAAACGCGACGGGACTGAAGGCGTGACCTTCCTGCATCAAGGCATCGCCCAGCGTGCGTTCAAGCTGTCGTTCCGCCTGGCCGATCACATCGAGATCAAGGCCGCCGACCTGCGTAACGGTCTGTTGAGTATTGACCTGTTGCGCATCGTGCCGGAAGAGGCAAAAGCCAAACGCATCCCGATCAACGGGACGCAAAAACCAGCTCTGCAGTAATAGGCCAGAGCAATAAGAAGGGCGCCATTTGGCGCCCTTTTTTTTGTCAGTAATCATTCGCAGGATTTGTAGCAGCTACCGAGCAGCGCGAGGCTGCGTTCGGCTGCGAAGCAGTCGCAAAAATCAGGCACTGCGGTGTGTCAGGAAAACCTTAAGCACAGGATTCACGACTGCTTCGCAGCCTCGCGCTGCTCGGCAGCTGCTACAGATAGCCGCGTTATTTCAGGAGTTTCTGAAACTCCTCCACCGGCAGCGGCCGACTGTGCAAGTACCCCTGATAAAAATGGCACCCCAGCCCCTGCAAAAACTCCAGCTGCTCCGCCGTTTCCACCCCTTCGGCGATCACTTTCAATTCCAGGCTGCGGGCCATGGCGACGATGGCGCGGATGATTTCGGCGTCGTTGGGGTCGGTGGTGGCATCGCGGATGAACGACTGGTCGATTTTCAGCGTGTCGACCGGCAGTCGCTTGAGGTAGGTCAGCGAGGAGTAGCCGGTGCCGAAGTCGTCCATCGCAAAGCTCACGCCGAGTTTTTTCAGGCGACGCATTTTGTTGATGGTGTCTTCCAGGTTCTGGATGACGATGCCTTCAGTGATTTCCAGTTTCAGCAACGAGCAGGGCAGGCCGTGGCTGCTGAGGCTGTGTTCGATGCGTTCGACGAAGTCGTTTTGACGAAATTGCCTCGGGCTGATGTTGACGCACAGGCTGAAGCTGAGCGGGTTCACGAGGCCTTTGGCAACCAGCTTTTTGAAGGCCCCACAGGCTTCGTCGATGATCCAGGTGCCCACTTCCAGAATCAGCCCGCTGTCCTCCAGCACCTTGATGAACTCGCTGGGCGATTGCGGGCCGAGTTCCGGGTGGTCCCAGCGCACCAGCGCTTCGGCGCCGACAATGCGGTTGCCCCGGGCGTCGACCTGGGGTTGGTAATGCACATGAAACTCGCCGCGGGAAAGGGCCAGGCGCAGATCGGTTTCCATGCGCAGGCGTTCGCTGGCGGCCTTCTGCATGGTGTTGTGATACATCTGCGTGGTGTTGCGGCCCGAGTCCTTGGCGCGGTAAAGCGCAATGTCGGCGCGTTTGAGCAGGTCGGTCGGGGTTGAGCCATGGTCGGGAATCAGCGCGATGCCGATGCTCGGCGTCACCTGCAGGCGCTGGCCGTCGAGGAACATCGGCTCCGACAACAGTTCACGCAACGTGTCCGCCAACTCTCGAACCTGGGCGCTGACTTCGTTACGCGAGCCCTCAAGGCCACTGAGCAGCACCACAAATTCGTCGCCTCCCAGGCGCGCGACGGTGTCTTCCATGCGCACGCTGGCTTCAAGGCGAGCCGTGATGATTTTCAACACCGTGTCGCCCACCGGGTGACCGAGGGAATCGTTGATGTGCTTGAAATGATCGAGGTCCAGGAACAGCAGCGCACCGCGCAGGTTGTGGCGCTTGAGCAGGGCTATCTGCTGGCTCAGGCGATCCATCAACAGTGCGCGGTTCGGCAGGTTGGTCAGCGGGTCGTGGTAGGCCAGATGGCGGATCTGCGCTTCGGCATTTTTCAGCAGGCTGACGTCCCGGGCAGTCAGCAGCAAGCACGCGGTCTCGTTGAGGGTAATCGGTTCCACCGAGACTTCGACGGTCAGCAGTTCGCCGCGCTTATTGCGGCCAAGCATTTCCTGATGGTGCACCCGGCCCTTGAACTGCAGCTCGGCCAGCAGCGCCGAGCGTTGTTTTTCTTCAGCCCAGATGCCGACCTGATACACCGTGCGGCCCACCACTTCGTCGGCGCGATAGCCGGTCAGGCGGCAGAAACCATCGTTGACCTCCAGATAGCGCCCGGTGTCGCGCTCGGTGATGGTGATCGCGTCCGGGCTTGAGTGAAACGCCTTGGCAAACTTCTCTTCGCTGGCCTTGAGTGCCGCTTCGGAGCGTTGCTGCTGGGTAATGTCGCGCAGGGTCGTGACGATGCACGGCTGGTCGCCGACGCTGATCTGCCGGCTGGAAATCACGCAGGTCAGGGACTGCCCGTCTTTGTGCTGGGCGACGATCGCGACATTGTTCAGTCCCTGTTCGCGGATGACTTGTTCGATCCGTTGCAGGCTTTTCGCTGACGCGTCCCACAGGCCGATTTCGTCGGCGCGGCGGTCAATCACTTCGGCGGCGCTCCAGCCAAAGGTCTGGGTAAAGCTGGAATTGATCTCGATGAACTGGCCAGTGTCCTGGCGGGTCACGCAGATCGGGTCCGGGCTGACCTGGAACAGCGTGGCGAATTTCTCTTCGGAGGCCACCAGCCGTTGTTCGCGCTCCACTTGATCGGTGATGTCCAGCAAGGTGCCGGCCATGCGCAGCGGGGTGCCGTTTTCATCGCGGTAGAGGCGGGCGCGGCTTTCCAGGTAGCGTGAACTGCCGTCCGGTAGCTGCACGCGATAGGTCAGCTGATAATTGCCGGCCGGCCCTTCGCGCAGGCTGCGGTAAGCGTCGCGCATACTGCCGCGCTCTTCGTCGGGTACACCTTCGAAAAACGCGTCGAAGGACTCATGGAAGGGTTTGGCTTCCAGTCCGTGCAACTGCGCAGCCCGCGCCGAGCCGTACAACATGCCGCTGGGAATGTGCCAGTCCCAAGTGCCGAGTTGCGCCGAATCCAGCGCCAGGTCGAGGCGTTCCTGGCTGTCTTTCAGCGCGTGTTCGGCGGCTTTGCGTTCCGTGGTGTCGAGGAAAGTGCTCAGCAGGTACGGCTGGCCTTCGAGTTCGACCTTTTGTGCGCTGAGGATGCCGTCGTGGATCTGGCCATTGCTGGCGCGGAACTGCACCTCCATGCTGGTCAATTCGCCCTTGGCCTTGGTTGCCTTGACCAGCATGTCCCGTTGTTCAGGGTGCACCCAGAGGCCCAGTTCGACGGTGGTTCGGCCAATCGCGTCCTGCACCGGCCAGCCGAACAGGCTTTCGAAATACTGGTTGGCTTCGGTAATCAGGCCGTCTTCCTGGCGGGTCAGAAGCACCATGTTCGGGCACAGGTGAAACAGCGTGGCAAAGCGTTTTTCCGAGCTGCTCAGCGCCTGTTCGCGCTGGCGCTGGTGAGTGATTTCGCGGATCACGCCAATCATCCGTGGCCGGCCGTGTTTGTCCGGCAGCAGGCTGCCGTTGATCTCCAGCCAGTGCAGGCTGCCGTCCGGCCAGCGGATGCGGTGGTGCATCGCCTGCTCCAGCGGGGCGCCGGCGATCACGGCATGAAAGGCACGGATGGTTTTTGCCCGATCCTCCGGGGGCAGCAAGTCGAGGTATTCCAGATCGGCCGGCAACGGTTGCCGGGGATCGAAGCCGAACAGCGCCTGAGTGCCCCGCGACCAGCTGATCTGCCCGCGCTCGATGTCCCAATACCAGGCGCCCAGCCGCGCACCGTTGAGGGCAGCCAGCAACTGCGGCGCGCTTTCCCAGCTCTGCTCGGACCGTTTCGGGTCAAGCGCCTGTATACGTGGCATCGGCGGAATACGGTCAACAGATTTCGGCATTGGCAAGCCTTGGCTGAGTGAGGTGTCAGGTTCAGTGACTCGAGGCTCTATAGAAGTAGCACAGCTTAGCCGAGAGTCCCTGGCAGATCGATTTGCGCATCCAGCAAGGCCATGAAGGCCCGTGCCGCGTTCGACAGCGTCCGTTCGGTGTGCAGGATATAGCCTAGCTGGCGAGTCAGTTGTATGCCCGGCAAGGGTATTCGCGCAACTTGATCATCGAGCATCGTTCGCGGCAAAACGCTCCAGGCCAGGCCGATCGAGACCATCATCTTGATGGTTTCCAGATAATTCGTGCTCATGGCGATGTTCGGCGTCAGTCCCTGAGCCTCGAACAGGCGCTGAACGATGTGATGAGTAAATGTGTTGCCGCCGGGAAACACCGCCGGATGCAGGGCAATGTCAGCGAGGCTGACCGGGCCGTTGCTGATCAGCGAATGCTCCGGTGCGACCACGAAATCCAGGGGGTCGTCCCACACCGGCGTGGCTTTGACCAAGGTATGGGGTTCCGGGGCGAGGGTGATCACCGCCAGTTCCGCGCGGCCATGGAGGATTTCCTCGTAGGCCACTTCCGAATCGAGAAACTGAATATCCAGCGCCACCTGTGGATAGCGTCGGGTGAACTCCCTTAATAAGGGCGGTAAACGGTGCAGGCCAATGTGGTGACTGGTGGCCAGCGTCAGGCGTCCGGTCACTTCGCCGGTCAGGTTGGTCAAGGCGCGGCGAGTATCGTCCAGCACATTGAGAATCTGATAAGCCCGCGGTAACAGGGCGCGACCGGCCTCGGTGAGGCCGACTTCACGGCCCAGGCGATCGAACAACCGCACCTTCAATTGCTGCTCCAGTCCGGCGATGCGCTTGCTGATCGCCGGTTGTGTCAGGTGCAGCCGTTCTCCCGCGCCGGAGAAGCTTCCGGTCTCGGCAATGGCGATGAAAGCATTGAGATTGGCCAGGTCCATTGCGGTATTCCAGTTGGTTATCCAAAGCATGAAAAATATGAATTTGAGTTATTTAATGTAACCCCCTAGGATCGACCTCACAAGCCAAAGGGTTATGCAAACAGCCCGGGGCATAGAAACAAGCTGATGAGGAAACCGTCTGATGGCCGGCAAAACGCTCTACGACAAGCTCTGGGATTCGCACTTGGTCAAACAGCGCGACGATGGCTCCGCGCTGATTTACATCGATCGTCACATCATTCACGAAGTGACCTCGCCGCAAGCCTTTGAAGGCCTGCGTCTGGCCGGGCGCAAGCCTTGGCGCATCGATGCCAACATCGCGACCCCGGACCACAACGTACCGACCACCCCGGAGCGCAAGGGCGGCATCGAAGCCATTGCCGACCAGGTCTCGCGTTTGCAGGTCCAGACCCTCGACGACAACTGTGACGAATACGGCATCGTCGAGTTCAAGATGAACGACGTGCGCCAAGGCATCGTCCACGTCATTGGCCCGGAGCAGGGCGCCACCTTGCCGGGCATGACCGTGGTCTGCGGCGACTCCCACACCTCGACCCACGGCGCGTTTGGCGCGTTGGCTCACGGTATCGGCACGTCCGAGGTCGAGCACGTGCTCGCCACGCAGTGCCTGGTCGCCAAGAAAATGAAGAATATGCGGGTGTCGGTCGAAGGCAAATTGCCGTTCGGCGTGACCGCCAAGGACATCGTCCTGGCCGTGATCGGCAAGATCGGCACTGCTGGCGGTAACGGCCATGCCATCGAGTTCGCCGGCAGCGCGATTCGTGATCTGTCGGTCGAAGGCCGCATGACCATTTGCAACATGTCCATCGAGGCTGGCGCTCGCGTAGGCCTGGTGGCCGCTGACGAAAAAACCGTGGCCTATGTGAAGGGCCGTCCATTCGCTCCGAAAGGCGCGGAATGGGATTTGGCCGTCGAAGCGTGGAAAGACCTGGTGACTGATGAAGACGCCACGTTCGACACCGTTGTCGAACTCGACGCGACCCAGATCAAACCACAAGTCAGCTGGGGCACTTCGCCCGAGATGGTCTTGGCCGTGGATCAGAACGTGCCGGACCCTGCGAAGGAAATGGACCTGGTCAAGCGTGGCTCGATCGAACGCGCCTTGAAATACATGGGTTTGACCGCCAATCAGGCGATCACCGATATCCAGCTGGATCGCGTGTTCATCGGTTCCTGCACCAACTCGCGGATCGAAGATTTGCGTGCTGCCGCCGTGATCGCCAAAGGTCGCAAAGTGGCTTCGACGATCAAGCAGGCCATCGTGGTGCCGGGCTCGGGTCTGGTGAAGGCCCAGGCGGAATCGGAAGGCTTGGACAAGATCTTCCTCGACGCCGGTTTCGAATGGCGTGAACCGGGTTGCTCGATGTGCCTGGCGATGAACCCGGACCGTTTGGAGTCGGGCGAGCATTGCGCCTCGACCTCCAACCGCAACTTCGAAGGCCGTCAGGGCGCCGGTGGCCGTACCCACCTCGTGAGCCCGGCCATGGCCGCAGCGGCAGCTGTAAACGGTCGCTTCGTCGACGTCCGTGAATTGATCTAAGGAGCGCAGCATGAAAGCTTTTACCCAGCACACTGGTCTTGTCGCGCCTCTGGATCGTGCCAACGTCGACACCGACCAGATCATCCCGAAGCAGTTCTTGAAGTCGATCAAGCGCACCGGTTTCGGCCCGAACCTGTTCGATGAGTGGCGCTACCTGGATGTCGGGCAGCCGTATCAGGACAACTCCAAGCGACCGTTGAACAAGGACTTCGTGCTCAACGCCGAGCGTTATCAAGGCGCCAGCGTATTGCTGGCCCGTGAGAACTTCGGTTGCGGTTCCAGCCGCGAACACGCGCCGTGGGCGCTGGAAGAATACGGTTTCCGCAGCATTATCGCGCCGAGCTACGCCGACATTTTCTTCAACAACAGCTTTAAGAACGGTTTGCTGCCGATCATCTTGAGCGACGCTGAAGTGGATGAGCTGTTCCAGCAGGTCGAAGCGACCCCGGGTTATCAGTTGCAGGTTGATCTGCAAGCCCAGACCGTGACCCGTCCGGATGGCAAGGTGTTGAGCTTTGAAATCGACGCCTTCCGTAAGCATTGCCTGCTCAACGGTCTGGACGATATCGGCCTGACGTTGATGGACCATGAGGCGATTGCGACGTTTGAAGCCAAGCATCGGGCAAGCCAGCCGTGGTTGTTTCGCGACGCGTGATTTTGCGTAAGTCGTAATGACGCCATCGCCAGCAGGCTGGCTCCCACATTGGATTTGCGGCGTTCACAAAACCCTGTGGGAGCGAGCCTGCTCGCGATGAGGCCATTGAAGGCAACACAAGACTCCACCCCAAAAAAGGAAGTCCCCATGACCCGCACCGCCCAGCACAGCCAGGTCGTCCAAAAGCAATTCGGTGAACAGGCCTCGGCCTATCTGAGCAGCGCCGTACATGCTCAAGGCACCGAATTCGCGCTGCTACAGGCCGAACTGGCCGGGCAGGGCACTGCTCGGGTGCTGGACCTGGGTTGCGGCGCCGGTCACGTCAGTTTTCACGTGGCGTCGCTGGTCAAGGAAGTGGTGGCCTATGACCTGTCCCAGCAGATGCTCGACGTGGTCACCGCCGCCGCTGTCGACCGTGGCTTGAGCAATGTAACCACGGTTAACGGTGCCGCCGAGCGCCTGCCGTTCGCCGACGGCGAATTCGATTTCGTCTTCAGCCGTTATTCGGCGCACCATTGGAGCGATCTCGGCCTGGCCTTGCGCGAAGTTCGCCGGGTACTGAAACCGGGCGGGGTGGCGGCGTTCATTGACGTGATGTCTCCGGGCAGTCCGTTGTTTGACACTTACCTGCAAAGCGTCGAAGTGCTGCGAGATACCAGTCACGTGCGCGATTATTCCGCCGGCGAGTGGTTGCGTCAGGTCAGCGAAGCGGGGTTGCATACCCGTAGCACCACCCGTCAACGTTTGCGGCTGGAGTACAACTCCTGGGTCGAGCGCATGCGCACGCCGGAAGTGATGCGCGCGGCGATCCGTGAGTTGCAGCAATCGATGGGTAATGAAGTACGCGAATATTTTGAGATTGAGGCCGATGGTTCGTTCAGTACCGATGTGCTGGTGCTGATTGCAGAACGATAGGCTCCGGACGATAGAATTTTTCCGGGTGCGCCCTTGGGCGCACCGACTGATGACATGAGGAAAGCATGAGCAAGCAGATTCTGATTCTCCCAGGTGACGGTATTGGCCCGGAAATCATGGCCGAAGCCGTCAAGGTTCTGGAACTGGCCAACGACAAGTACAGCCTGGGCTTCGAGCTGAGCCACGACGTGATCGGCGGCGCCGCCATCGACAAGCACGGCGTGCCACTGGCCGACGAAACCCTTGACCGTGCGCGCGCAGCCGACGCTGTGCTGCTGGGCGCCGTGGGCGGCCCGAAATGGGACACCATCGAGCGTGACATCCGCCCTGAGCGCGGCCTGCTGAAGATTCGTGCGCAACTGGGCCTGTTCGGCAACCTGCGCCCGGCGATCCTCTACCCGCAACTGGCCGAGGCGTCGAGCCTGAAGCCGGAAATCGTTTCGGGCCTGGACATCCTGATCGTCCGTGAGCTGACCGGCGGCATCTATTTCGGTACACCACGCGGCACCCGCACCCTGGAAAACGGCGAGCGTCAGGCCTACGACACGCTGCCATACAGCGAAAGCGAAATCCGCCGCATCGCCCGTGTCGGTTTCGACATGGCCATGGTGCGCAGCAAGAAGCTGTGCTCGGTGGACAAGGCCAACGTCCTGGCGTCCAGCCAGCTGTGGCGCGAAATCGTCGAGCAAGTGGCCAAGGATTACCCTGAAGTCGAACTGAGCCACATGTACGTCGACAACGCGGCCATGCAGCTGGTGCGTGCGCCGAAGCAATTCGACGTGATCGTTACCGACAACCTGTTCGGCGACATCCTGTCTGACCAGGCATCGATGCTCACCGGTTCCATCGGCATGCTGCCGTCGGCGTCACTGGACACCAACAACAAGGGCATGTACGAGCCTTGCCACGGTTCGGCGCCAGACATCGCTGGCAAAGGCATTGCCAACCCGTTGGCGACCATTCTTTCGGTGTCGATGATGCTGCGTTACAGCTTCAACCTGCAGGACGCGGCCGATGCCATCGAGAAAGCCGTCAGTCTGGTATTGGACCAGGGCCTGCGCACGGGCGACATCTGGTCGGCCGGTTGCACTAAAGTCGGAACGCAGGAAATGGGCGACGCAGTAGTCGCCGCGCTGCGGAATCTGTAATCTCTCGGGCCCGCTGCAACTTTCACTCTTGAAAGCAGCGGCCCACTTTTTAAAGAAGGTGTAGTTGCGATGAAACGTGTAGGTCTGATCGGTTGGCGCGGTATGGTCGGTTCCGTGCTCATGCAGCGGATGCTGGAGGAGCAGGATTTCGATCTTATTGAGCCGGTGTTTTTCACCACTTCCAATGTCGGTGGCCAAGGCCCGTCCGTGGGCAAGGACATTGCTCCACTCAAGGACGCTTACAGCATTGAAGAGCTGAAAACCCTCGACGTGATTCTGACCTGCCAGGGTGGCGACTACACCAGCGAAGTCTTCCCGAAACTGCGCGAAGCCGGCTGGCAGGGTTACTGGATCGACGCCGCTTCCAGCCTGCGCATGCAGGATGACGCGGTGATCGTGCTGGACCCGGTGAACCGCAAGGTCATCGACCAGCAGCTGGACGCGGGCACCAAGAACTACATCGGCGGCAACTGCACCGTCAGCCTGATGCTGATGGGCCTGGGCGGTCTGTTCGAAGCCGGTCTGGTCGAGTGGATGAGCGCCATGACTTATCAGGCGGCCTCCGGTGCCGGCGCGCAGAACATGCGTGAACTGATCAAGCAAATGGGCGCGACCCACGCGGCTGTCGCCGATCAACTGGCCGACCCGGCCAGCGCGATCCTCGACATCGACCGCCGTGTGGCCGAAGCCATGCGCAGCGACGCGTACCCGACTGAAAACTTCGGCGTTCCGCTCGCCGGCAGCCTGATCCCGTGGATCGACAAGGAACTGCCGAACGGTCAGAGCCGCGAAGAATGGAAGGCCCAGGCCGAGACCAACAAGATCCTCGGTCGCTTCAAGAGCCCGATCCCGGTCGATGGCATCTGCGTGCGCATCGGCGCCATGCGCTGCCACAGCCAGGCGCTGACCATCAAGCTGAACAAAGACGTGCCGATTGCCGACATCGAAGGGCTTATCAGCCAGCACAACCCTTGGGTCAAGCTGGTGCCGAACAACCGCGAAGCCAGCATTCAGGAACTGAGCCCGACGAAAGTCACCGGCACCCTGAACGTACCGGTTGGCCGTCTGCGCAAGCTGAACATGGGCACGCAGTACGTCGGCGCGTTCACCGTCGGCGACCAACTGCTGTGGGGCGCGGCCGAACCGCTTCGTCGCATGCTGCGGATCCTGCTTGAGCGTTGATCGATTGAAGTAACCAAAGAGCCCGCGCCTTGAAAGAGGTGCGGGTTTTTTTATGCCCGGCAGGCTGATGTTGATCGGTTGCCTGTTCTGGCCCCTTCGCGGGCTTGCCCGCGAAGGGGCCAGATCAGCCACCGCAAATCCCCGGCAGAAATTGCCTGCACGCCACCCACCCGGTAAAGTGCCGCTCCCCCGTTTCGCCAGAGGTAGAACCATGAGCCAGTCCTTTGATATTGCCGTGATCGGCGCCACCGGTACTGTCGGCGAAACGCT
Organism: Pseudomonas sp. LBUM1663; assembly: GCF_059695905.1. NCBI lineage: Bacteria > Pseudomonadati > Pseudomonadota > Gammaproteobacteria > Pseudomonadales > Pseudomonadaceae > Pseudomonas > Pseudomonas sp. LBUM1663. The sequence continues at coordinate 2,437,593 of NZ_CP166792.1, forward strand.
CGTGCAGATTCTCGAAGAACGCGACTTCCCGGTCGGTAACCTGCACCTGCTGGCCAGCAGCGAATCCGCCGGGCATTCGGTGCCGTTTCGCGGCAAGAACGTGCGGGTGCGTGAAGTCGATGAATTCGATTTCAGCAAGGTTCAGTTGGTGTTTTTCGCTGCCGGTCCGGCGGTGACCCTGAGTTTCGCCTCGCGTGCGACCGCCGCCGGTTGCTCGCTGATCGACCTGTCCGGCGCGTTGCCGGCCGATCAGGCGCCCCAAGTAGTGCCGGAAGCCAACGCCGACGTTTTGTCCAGTTTGAAAAAACCATTCCAGGTCAGCAGCCCAAGCCCGTCAGCCACCACACTGGCCGTGGTATTGGCGCCGTTGCTCGGTTTGCTCGACCTGCAACGCATCAACCTGACCGCCAGCCTGGCGGTCTCTGCCCAGGGCCGAGAAGCCGTGACCGAGTTGGCCCGACAAACCGCCGAGCTGCTCAACGTGCGTCCGCTGGAGCCGACCTTCTTCGATCGGCAGATGGCCTTCAACCTGTTGGCTCAGGTCGGCAAGCCTGATGAACAGGGTCATACGCTGCTGGAAAAACGCCTGGTGCGTGAGCTGCGTCAGGTCATGGCGCTGCCTTTATTAAAGATTTCCGTCACTTGCATTCAAGCCCCGGTGTTTTTTGGCGATAGCTTTAGCGTGACCTTGCAGTCAGCGAGCGCTGTGGACCTGGCGAAAGTCAACGCGGCGCTGGAAGACGCACCGGGTATCGAACTGGTGGAAGCCGGCGATTACCCGACGGCGGTAGGCGATGCGGTAGGGCAGGACGTGGTCTACGTTGGTCGGGTTCGCGCCGGAATCGACGACCCGTCGGAACTTAATTTGTGGCTGACGTCAGATAACGTGCGTAAAGGCGCCGCGCTCAATGCTGTGCAGGTGGCTGAATTGTTGATAAAAGACCTGCTGTAAAAGATACTTGGCAACAATTTTTCGAATGAGTCCGGTCGAGCGCTATGCTTGGCCGGATTGCTGATGGCGAGCACCCTTCGGGGCTTTCCGGGGCATGAATGAAATGATCGCGCGTGACGGCCCTTCGTCGCCGCGCGCAATGCCTTACGGCAGCGGCTATCAACACCTTCTCGCTGGCCGAGGAATGTTCAAACAAAGGATGAGGCTATGGTTCAAGTTCGCAAACTGGTGTTAGCAATAGCGGCCGCCTCGGCGCTGTCCTCCGGTATGGCGCATGCCCTCGGGCTCGGGGAATTGACCCTGAAGTCGACGCTGAACCAACCTCTGGTGGCGGAAATCGAGCTGCTCGACGTCAAGGACCTCACCGCCGCAGAAGTGGTGCCGAGCCTGGCTTCGCCCGAAGATTTCGCCAAGGCCGGTGTCGATCGCCAGGCGTTTCTCAACGACCTGACCTTCACGCCCGTGCTCAATGCCAGCGGCAAAAGCATCCTGCGTGTAACGTCCAGCAAACCACTGTCCGAACCCATGGTGAAATTCCTGGTTCAGGTGATGTGGCCAAACGGTCGTCTGCTGCGCGATTACAGCGTGCTGCTCGATCCGTCCAAATTCTCCCCGCAGACCGCTGAAGCGGCTGCGCAGCCTGCACCGACCCAAACGGTCACTGCGCCGGTGACCGGTGCCACCAAGCCGTCCCAATACACCACCACGCCGCGCGATACCCTGTGGGAAATCGCCGAGAAGGCGCGTAATGGCGGGTCGGTCCAGCAAACCATGCTGGCTATCCAGGCGCTGAACCCGGATGCCTTCATCGACGGCAACATCAACCGGCTGAAAACCGGCCAGGTGCTGCGCCTGCCGGATCAGGCGCAGAGCACCGGCCTGCCGCAACCCAAGGCAATCGCTGAAGTCGCCGCACAGAACACCGCATGGCGCCAGGGTCGTCGTTATGTGGCGAAGCCCGGCACCGGACAGCAGCAACTCGATGCCACCAAGCGTGGCCGCGCTGACGCAGCCCCGTCGCAAGCGGCAAAAGACAACCTGAGCCTGGTCTCTGCCGAAACCGGCAAGGGCAAAGGCAAAGGCGCTGCAGGTGATGCCAAAGCCTTGAACAACAAACTGGCGGTGACCCAGGAAAGCCTCGACACGACCCGTCGTGACAACGCCGAACTGAAAAGCCGCATGACCGATCTGCAAAGTCAGCTGGATAAGCTGCAGCGCCTGATCGAGCTGAAGAACAATCAACTGGCCAAATTGCAGGCTGAAGGCGCAGCGGGAGCACCGGCTTCGACTCCAGCGCCGGCCGCTCCGGCCATCTCTGCTGAACTGGCGGCCAACCCTGCGGCGGCACCGACTGAAGTGGCTCCTGCTCCGGTAGCGCCTGCGCCCGAGGCGGCGGCACCTGAAGCCGCTCCGGCTCTCGTGCCTGCCGAGCCTCCGGTCGAGCCGACCCCAGTCGCCTCTGACGACCAGAAATTCAATGAGCTGCTGACCAATCCGGTCCTGCTGGGGCTGGTAGGCGGTGGTGCGGTGGTTCTGCTGCTCTTGCTGCTGTTGCTGGCACGTCGCCGCAAGGCCCAGCAAGAAGCCGAGAAACACCTGCGCATGGCGCGTGCCCTGGAAGAAGAGAAGGAATTCTCCGCCGAGCAGGACCTGCCGGAAAGCAGCTTCGAAGGTTTGGAAGTTCCGCCGCCGAGCGTGATACTCGCTACTGCTCCAGCTCCAGCTCCAGCTCCAGCTCCAGCTCCAGCTCCAGCTCCTGCGCCGACACCCGCGCCAGCGCCAGCCCCGGATGTAATGACAACGCCGATCGCCGCGCCGCTGGTATCGCCAGCTGCCGAGCGCGATGACGATGTACTGACCAAGGCTCAGTCGCACATAACCGCCGGTCGTCTGAACCAGGCGGCTGCGTTGCTCGAAGACGGCATCAAGCAAGAGCCACAGCGCAGCGACCTGCGTCTGAAACTGATGGAAGTCTACGGTCAGCAGGGCGACCGCGATGCATTTGTTGCCCAAGAGCGTCAGTTGGTCGCCAACGGTGACAACTTCGCCCAGGTCGAGCAGCTTAAAAGCCGCTTCCCTGCAATGGCTATCGCGGCTGCCGGTGGTCTTGCTGCTGCCGCCATCGCTGCCGAGCTGGACGCGCAGTACGTCAAGGACTTGCTGCTGGACGAGCCGCAAGCACCGGTTGATGACTTGGACAGTGCCTTCGACCTGAGCCTGGATGATCTGGAAGCCGCTTCTCCGGCGGTGGTTGAACCAGAGCCGGAATCGGTCGCTGACCTTGAAGAGTTCCCGCTGGACGACGACCTGAGCTTTGAATCTGTATTGAAGGAACAGACCGAAATCAAGGAAAACCTCGACGACTTGTCGGACTTCGACCTGGACATGGATCTGGGCGGCGACCCGTCTCCGGCGATCCTCGCTGAAGATGACTTCCTGCTGGATCTGGATGAAGGCGTGAAGGACTTGCCTGTTGAGCCAGTGAAACCTGAAATTCCGCAGGACGACCTGGAGTTGCCCGCCGATTTTGACTTGTCGCTGGCCGATGAAATGGATGCCACCCCGGCCGAGCCTGAGGTCAAGGACGCCTTTGCCGCTGAGCTGGATGACGTCAACGCCGAGCTGGATCGTCTCTCCCAGAGCATGAGTGAGCCGACCTTTACCGCAGAAGACGCGTTGGCTTCTGCAGCGGACGAGCCGGACTTCGACTTCCTCTCCGGCACTGATGAAGTCGCCACCAAACTCGATCTGGCCCAAGCCTACATCGACATGGGTGACAACGACGGCGCTCGGGACATCCTCAATGAGGTGGTCAGTGAAGGAGATGCTGGCCAGAAGAGCGAAGCCAAGGAGATGCTTTCGCGTCTGGCTTGAGTGGTCGGCAGGCAATAAACAGAACGGCAGCCCATTGAGGCTGCCGTTTTTGTTTCACTGATGAGTTGGCGGCGTTGCATCTGTCGCCATCGCGAGCAGGCTCGCTCACACAGGGATCGTGGTGCCGCAATATTTGTGACTGGCATCAATCCCTTGTGGGAGCGAGCTTGCTCGCGATGGGGCCCTAACATTCAACGCAGTCTCGACTGTTGCACTGGCGTCCCGGTGCCGCAGCCTTATAATGCCCGCCTTTGCGCACATCAGCAGGCTGTGACTCCTTGGCAAATATAGATAACCCGGCTGCCGAAATGGCGGCCGACGGCTTTTTCCGGATCGCGTTGGGCGTGGAATACAAAGGCTCGCGATATCACGGTTGGCAGCGCCAGGCCTCCGGCGTGCTCACCGTGCAGGAGACCCTCGAAAAGGCCTTGTCCAAAGTCGCTGACTCACCTGTGTCGCTGCTCTGCGCCGGGCGTACTGACGCGGGCGTGCATGCATGCGGCCAAGTGGTGCATTTCGATACGCAGGTCGAGCGTTCGATGAAGGCCTGGGTCATGGGCGCCAATATCAACTTGCCCCACGACGTCAGTGTCAGCTGGGCCAAGGTCATGCCGGCGCATTTTCATGCGCGTTTCAAGGCCATCGCCCGCCGTTATCGCTACGTGATCTACAACGATCAGATCCGCCCGGCGCACCTCAACGAAGAAATTACCTGGAACCACCGTCCGCTCGACGTCGAGCGCATGGCCGAGGCCGCCCAGTACCTGGTTGGTACCCATGATTTCAGCGCATTCCGCGCCGGTCAGTGTCAGGCCAAGTCGCCGATCAAGGAATTGCATCACCTGCGTGTCTCGCGCCACGGCAAGATGATTGTCCTGGATATCCGCGCCAGCGCCTTCCTGCACCACATGGTGCGCAACATCGCCGGTGTCTTGATGACCATCGGTGCCGGCGAGCGGCCGGTAGAGTGGATGAAGGAAGTGCTGGAGAGCCGGATCCGTCGTTCTGGCGGAGTGACGGCGCATCCATTCGGCCTGTATCTGGTGCAGGTCGAGTATCGCGACGAGTTTCAATTGCCTGAGCGTTACATCGGCCCACACTTCCTCACCGGCTTCTCTGAACTTGACGGCTGACGCCCTCGAACGCATTTGTTACCATCCGGGACTTTCTCGGATTTGCCCTGGGGTTTTATCGACATGTCAGCCGTTCGCAGCAAGATTTGTGGGATTACCCGCATAGAAGATGCGATGGCGGCGGTCGAGGCCGGGGCGGATGCCATCGGGTTTGTGTTTTACGCCAAGAGTCCCCGGGCGGTTACGTTCCAGCAAGCGCGCGACATTATCAAGTTGCTGCCGCCGTTCGTGACCACCGTGGGGTTGTTCGTCAACAGCAGCCGCTGCGAGTTGGGCGAACTGCTCGACGCCGTGCCGCTGGACCTGTTGCAGTTCCATGGCGACGAAACCGTAGCCGAATGTGAAGGCTGGCACCGCCCGTACATCAAGGCGTTGCGGGTCAAGGCCGGCGACGACATCGCGGCGGCCTGCGATGCGTTTCCAAGTGCCAGCGGTATCCTGCTCGATGCCTATGTCGAAGGTGTTCCCGGTGGAACCGGTGAGGCGTTCGACTGGTCTCTGATACCGCAGGGCTTGAGCAAGCCGATCATCCTCGCCGGTGGCCTGACGCCGGATAACGTGGCTGAGGCAATCGCCCGGGTCCGGCCTTACGCGGTGGACGTCAGCGGTGGGGTAGAGGCGAGCAAGGGCATCAAGGATCACGCAAAGATTCAGGCATTCATCAAGGCGGTACGGAGTAGCACGTAGTTGATGTGACGGCTGGCAGACTGCCGCCGTCCCAAAATGCACTGCGCTGCACAAAGCAGGCACGGCTGAGGATTGATGGGTTGTACGCAGGTCACGTTTCGCTGACCCGGCCATCCACCGATCATCGCCACACACATGAATTTAGCTCAAGGGCATACGCGGGGCTGCGAACCAGAGCGTTCGGGCCGCCGGTACTGGAGAAAGAAAGCATGAGCAACTGGTTAGTAGACAAACTGATCCCTTCGATCATGCGTTCCGAGGTCAAGAAGAGCTCGGTGCCTGAAGGTCTGTGGCACAAATGCCCGTCTTGCGAGGCTGTGCTGTATCGTCCGGAGCTGGAAAAGACCCTGGACGTTTGCCCTAAGTGCAACCACCACATGCGTATCGGTGCCCGCGCGCGCATCGACATCTTCCTCGACGCCGAAGGCCGTGCCGAACTGGGCGCGGACCTGGAGCCGGTTGACCGTCTGAAATTCCGCGACGGCAAGAAGTACAAGGACCGCCTGACCGCTGCACAAAAAGCGACCGGCGAAAAAGACGCACTGATCTCCATGAGCGGCACCCTGCTGGGTATGCCGGTGGTGGTCTCGGCGTTTGAGTTCTCCTTCATGGGCGGTTCGATGGGCGCCATCGTGGGTGAGCGTTTTGTCCGCGCCGCCAACTACGCACTGGAAAACCGTTGCCCGATGATCTGCTTCGCCGCCTCCGGTGGTGCGCGGATGCAGGAAGCCCTGATCTCCCTGATGCAAATGGCCAAGACCTCCGCGGTGCTGGCGCGTCTGCGTGAAGAAGGCATTCCGTTCATCTCCGTGTTGACCGATCCGGTCTACGGCGGCGTTTCCGCCAGTCTGGCGATGCTGGGCGACGTGATCGTCGGCGAGCCGAAAGCCCTGATCGGCTTCGCCGGTCCGCGCGTGATCGAACAAACCGTTCGCGAAAAACTGCCGGAAGGCTTCCAGCGCAGCGAGTTCCTACTGGAGCACGGTGCAATCGACATGATCATTCACCGTCAGGAACTGCGTCCGCGCCTGGGCAACCTGCTGGCACAAATGATGGGCCTGCCGACGCCGAAATTCGTTGCCGCACCTATCGAACCGATCGTGGTTCCACCGGTACCTGCCAACCTATGACCGAACGTACCCTTGGCGAGTGGCTCGCCTACCTTGAGCAGTTGCACCCTTCGGCCATCGACATGGGCCTGGAGCGCTCGCAGCAGGTAGCGTCCCGCATGGGACTGGGCAAGCCGGCGCCTCGGGTGATCACGGTCACCGGCACCAACGGCAAGGGTTCTACCTGTGCATTCGTGGCCTCGTTGCTGCGGGCGCAGGGCCTGAGCGTTGGTGTCTACAATTCTCCGCACCTGCTGCGTTACAACGAGCGGGTGCAGGTCAACGGCGTCGAAGCGACTGATGCCGAGTTGTGCGAAGCCTTTGCTGCGGTCGAGGCGGGCCGTGGCGACACTTCCCTGACGTACTTCGAAATGGGCACCTTGGCGGCGTTCTGGCTGTTTCAACAGGCAGGGCTTGATGCTGTGGTGCTGGAAGTTGGCTTGGGCGGGCGTCTGGACACGGTCAACGTGGTCGATGCTGACATGGCGCTGGTCACCAGTATTGGCGTCGATCACGCCGATTACCTGGGCGATACCCGCGAATCCGTGGCCTTTGAGAAAGCCGGCATCTTCCGCCAGGGCGCGCCCGCACTCTGTGGTGACCTGAACCCTCCGCAACCTCTGCTGGATAAAGCCCGCGAGCTCAATTGCCCGTTTTTCCTGCGTGGGCGCGATTTTGACCTCGGTGTAACCGATCACAATTGGCAATGGCGCGGTCTTGACGCTCAAGGGCGTGTGGTCGAGCTGCACGATTTGCCGTTGCTCGATCTGCCGATGGAAAACGCCGCATTGGCTTTGCAGGCCTATCTGTTGCTAGGTTTGCCGTGGGTGGATGCGCAAATTATTGATGCCCTGACGTCGACGCGGGTGGTCGGTCGTCTTGATCGCCGTCAATTCGACTGGCAGGGAAAGCGTCTGAACCTTTTGCTGGACGTGGGGCATAACCCTCATGCGGCCGAGTATCTGGCACGCCGTCTGGCCAGCCGTCCGCCGGTCGGCAAGCGTCTGGCAGTGTTTGGATTGTTGGCGGACAAGGATCTGGATGGTGTTGTCAGTGAATTGAATGCTAGTGTCCAGCAATGGGCTGTCGCGCCGCTGGATTCACCGCGTGCGCGCCCGGTGGCCGATTTGCGGGCGGCGTTGCAGAACCTTGGCGCCTCGGTAACGTCCTATGACAGCGTGGCCGCCGCCCTGGAAGGGCAGTGCGCACTGGCGACGAGCGACGACGAGATTCTGTTGTTCGGATCATTTTATTGTGTTGCCGAGGCCCTTGAATGGCTGGCCCGGCGCTCCACGGAGGAAGCGGCAAATGGCATTGCTGGATAAGGCATACAAACAGCGCATGGTTGGCGCCCTGGTTCTGGTGGCGCTGGCGGTTATTTTTCTGCCAATGTTGTTTTCCCGTCAGGATGAGCAGCGTCAGGTGACGGTCGAAGCCCCGGCTGCGCCGCAAGCGCCCTCGGTGCCGCCAGTGCAGGTCGAGCCCGTGGTGGTGCCCGAGCCACAAGCGCTGCCTCAGGAACCTGTGCCGAGTGATGATGAAATCGCTCAGCAAGATGCCGCGCCGTCCACGCCGATTGCACCGAGTGCCCCAGTGGTGCCGGTGCCTGCCGCCAAGCCGGTCGCTCCCGCACCTGTCGCCAAGCCTGCCACACCGACTACGCCGCCTGCCCAGCCGATTACGGCTGCACCGGGCAAACCGGACACGACTCAGAGTCGCGTCGATGCAAACGGTCTGTCGGTCAGCTGGTCGGTGCAACTGGCCAGCCTGTCGAGCCGTGCAAGTGCCGAAAGTCTGCAAAAAGACCTGCGCAGTCAGGGCTATAACGCCTACATCCGTACTGCCGATGGCAAGAATCGGGTGTTTGTCGGGCCGCTGATCGAACGCGCCGAAGCCGATCGCCTGCGCGACTTGTTGGGCCGCCAGAAGAACCTCAAGGGGTTCGTGGTGCGTTTCCAGCCTGAGCGTGGCTAAAAACTATCGCCCCGATTTGAAATGCACTGACAATCGCAGCTTACCGATAGCCATGCGCTCTGCTAAAATGCGCCGCCTTATCCGTCTGTAGGCTGCACTGTGCCATTTACCTGGGTTGACTGGGCGATCGTTGCAATCGTCGCCATCTCCGCATTGATCAGTCTGAGCCGCGGCTTCGTCAAAGAAGCATTATCGCTGGTGACCTGGATCATCGCAGGAGTCGTCGCCTGGATGTTCGGTGGTTCATTGTCCGAGTACCTCGCCGGATACATCGAAACGCCATCGGCTCGTGTGATCACGGGCTGTGCCATCATGTTTGTCGCCACGTTAATCGTAGGCGCAATGATCAATTATCTTATCGGCGAGTTGGTTCGCGTTACCGGGTTGTCCGGGACCGATCGATTCCTCGGCATGGCCTTCGGCGCCGCGCGTGGCGTGCTGCTGGTGGTCGTGGCGGTCGGGCTGTTGAGCCTGGGGCCGGTACAGCAGGACGGGTGGTGGCAACAGTCACAGCTCGTGCCAAAATTTCTATTGGTCGCAGACTGGTCCAAAAACCTGATCCTCGGGTGGAGCAGTCAGTGGCTTGCCAGCGGTATCAGCGTACCCGCTGAAATACCGTTCAAGGAGCACCTCTTGCCGACGGCCAAAACGCCCCAGTGAGTTGTGTTCAGTTCAGATCCATTAAGTAGGGGTTGCGTCGCATGTGTGGCATCGTCGGTATCGTCGGTAAGTCGAACGTCAATCAGGCGCTGTATGACGCGCTAACCGTCCTCCAGCACCGCGGCCAGGACGCTGCCGGTATCGTGACCAGCCATGATGGCCGGTTATTCCTGCGCAAGGACAATGGCCTGGTGCGTGACGTGTTCCATCAGCGTCACATGCAGCGCCTGGTCGGCCACATGGGTATTGGCCATGTGCGTTACCCGACCGCGGGCAGCTCGACCTCGGCCGAAGCTCAACCGTTTTACGTCAACTCGCCTTACGGCATCACTCTGGCGCACAACGGTAACCTGACCAACGTTGAACAGCTGGCCAAGGAGATTTACGAATCTGACCTGCGCCACGTCAACACCAATTCCGATTCGGAAGTGCTGCTCAACGTGTTCGCGCACGAACTGGCCCAGCGCGGCAAGTTGCAGCCAACCGAAGAAGACGTGTTCGCCGCGGTCACTGACGTGCACAACCGTTGCGTCGGTGGTTACGCGGTCGTGGCGATGGTGACCGGTTACGGCATCGTCGGTTTCCGCGACCCGCACGGCATCCGCCCGATCGTTTTCGGCCAGCGTCACACCGACGAAGGCGTCGAGTACATGATCGCCTCCGAAAGCGTCTCCCTGGACGTGCTCGGTTTCACCCTGATTCGCGACTTGGCACCGGGCGAAGCGGTCTACATCACTGAAGACGGCAAGCTGCACACCCGTCAGTGCGCGACCAACCCGTCCCTGACCCCGTGCATCTTCGAGCACGTCTACCTGGCGCGTCCGGACTCGATCATCGACGGCGTGTCGGTCTACAAGGCCCGTCTGCGCATGGGCGAGAAACTCGCCGAGAAGATCCTGCGCGAGCGTCCGGAGCACGACATCGACGTGGTTATCCCCATCCCGGACACCAGCCGCACCGCGGCCCTGGAGCTGGCGAATCACTTGGGCGTCAAGTTCCGCGAAGGCTTTGTGAAGAACCGCTACATCGGCCGGACCTTCATCATGCCGGGCCAGGCGGCGCGGAAAAAATCCGTGCGCCAGAAGCTCAACGCCATCGAACTGGAATTCCGCGGCAAGAACGTGATGCTGGTGGACGACTCGATCGTTCGCGGCACCACCTGCAAGCAGATCATCCAGATGGCCCGTGAAGCCGGCGCGAAAAACGTCTACTTCTGCTCCGCAGCCCCGGCCGTTCGCTACCCGAACGTCTACGGCATCGACATGCCGAGCGCTCACGAGCTGATCGCCCACAACCGTTCGACCCAGGACGTTGCCGACCTGATCGGCGCCGATTGGCTGATCTATCAGGACCTCCCTGACTTGATCGAAGCGGTCGGTGGCGGCAAGATCAAGATCGAGAAGTTCGATTGCGCGGTGTTCGATGGCCAGTACGTCACCGGCGATGTCGACGAGGCCTACCTGAACAAGATCGAGCAGGCCCGTAACGATGCCTCCAAGGTCAAGACGCAGGCAGTCAGCGCGATCATTGATCTGTATAACAACTGAGTAACTACCGGCCCTGAGGGGCCGGTTTTGTATCTACCAAAAGAGCAAGGCAAGGAGTGACAGCATGAGTCAGGATTGGGATGCCGGTCGGCTGGACAGCGACCTCGAAGGCGTAGCGTTCGATACCCTGGCCGTTCGCGCCGGTCAGCACCGCACGCCGGAAGGCGAACACGGTGATCCGATGTTCTTCACTTCCAGCTATGTATTCCGTACCGCCGCCGATGCGGCCGCACGCTTTGCCGGTGAAGTGCCGGGCAACGTTTACTCGCGCTACACCAACCCGACCGTGCGCGCATTCGAAGAGCGCATTGCCGCGCTGGAAAGCGCTGAACAAGCGGTGGCTACGGCCACCGGCATGGCGGCGATCATGGCAGTGGTCATGAGCCTGTGCAGCGCCGGCGACCACGTGTTGGTGTCGCGCAGCGTGTTCGGCTCGACCATCAGCCTGTTCGAAAAATACTTCAAACGCTTCGGCATCGAAGTCGATTACGTGCCTCTGGCGGACTTGTCCGGCTGGGACGCGGCGATCAAGGCCAACACCAAATTGCTGTTCGTCGAGTCGCCGTCCAATCCATTGGCAGAGCTGGTGGACATCGCCGAACTGGCGAAAATCGCTCATGCCAAAAGCGCGATGCTGGTGGTCGACAACTGCTTCTGCACCCCTGCGTTGCAACAACCGCTGAAGATGGGCGCGGACATCGTCGTGCACTCGGCGACCAAGTTTATCGACGGCCAGGGCCGTTGCATGGGCGGCGTTGTCGCCGGTCGCAGCGAGCAGATGAAAGAAGTGGTGGGTTTCCTGCGTACCGCCGGGCCGACCCTGAGCCCATTCAACGCCTGGATCTTCCTCAAAGGTCTGGAAACACTGAGCCTGCGCATGAAGGCGCATTGCGCCAACGCCCAGCAACTGGCCGAGTGGCTGGAGCAGCAGGACGGCATCGAGAAAGTCCATTACGCTGGCCTCAAGAGCCATCCGCAGCACGAACTGGCCCTGCGCCAGCAGAAAGGTTTCGGCGCCGTGGTGAGTTTCGAGGTCAAGGGCGGCAAAGAGGGCGCCTGGCGCTTCATCGATGCGACCCGTCTGATTTCGATCACCGCCAACCTGGGCGACAGCAAAACCACGATCACGCACCCGAGCACCACCTCCCACGGCCGTCTGGCGCCGCAAGAGCGTGAAGCGGCGGGCATTCGTGACAGCCTGATCCGCATCGCGGTCGGTCTGGAAGATGTCGCTGACCTGCAAGCCGATCTGGCACGCGGGTTGGCGGCCTTGTGATCGAGTTGGCGACGCCGGGTACCGGCACCCATGGCCGCGTTGCACTGGTCACCGGTGCCGCACGCGGCATCGGGTTGGGGATCGCGGCCTGGCTGATCAGCGAAGGCTGGCAGGTGGTGCTGACCGACCTTGATCGAGAGCGTGGTTCGAAAGTGACTAAAGTGCTGGGCGCAAACGCCTGGTTCATCGCCATGGACGTCTCGAACGAGGGGCAAGTGGCGCTGGGCGTCGCCGAGGTGCTGGGGCAATTCGGGCGCCTGGATGCGCTGGTGTGCAACGCGGCGGTGGCCGACCCGCACAACATGACCCTGGAAAGCCTCGACCTGGCTTACTGGAATCGGGTGCTGGCGGTCAATCTCAGTGGGCCGATGCTGTTGGCCAAACACTGTGCGCCGTATCTGCGCGCTCACAGCGGTGCGATCGTTAATCTGGCCTCGACCCGTGCCGGGCAATCAGAGCCTGATACAGAGGCTTACGCGGCGAGCAAGGGCGGCCTGTTGGCCCTGACTCATGCGTTGGCCATCAGCCTCGGGCCGGAAATTCGCGTCAACGCGGTCAGCCCGGGCTGGATCGATGCGCGGGACCCGGCGGCACGGCGTGCCGATCCCCTGACCGATGCCGATCATGCCCAGCATCCGGCGGGCAGGGTAGGGACTGTCGAAGACGTCGCGGCGATGGTGGCGTGGCTGCTGTCGAAGAATGCCGGGTTCGTCACGGGCCAGGAGTTTGTGGTCGATGGCGGCATGACCAAGAAGATGATTTACAGCGAGTAACAGGGCAGGGGGGCTGTCTTCAGCATTGAGGTTGAATTGCCACCGCCTTCGCGAGCAGGCTCGCTCCCACAGTGGACCGTGTTTCGTCAGGCAACAGGCTTTCTAAATGTGGGAGCGAGCCAGCTCGCGAAAGCGGTCTGACGGTTTGCGACTATGAAGCGGAATGACACGATTCTGTCTTTTTCAGAAAAACTTCAATCCTGCTATTGACTTAGGTTCGCTACCTGCGTAAATTTCGCGGCCTCGGAGATGCAAACGGGTGATTAGCTCAGCTGGGAGAGCGTCTGCCTTACAAGCAGAATGTCGGCGGTTCGATCCCGTCATCACCCACCAAATCCGAGAGTCTTGCGAAAGCAAGATGGAAGCCTTTAAAAGCCTCCACCGACGCGCAGCGGTAGTTCAGTCGGTTAGAATACCGGCCTGTCACGCCGGGGGTCGCGGGTTCGAGTCCCGTCCGCTGCGCCATATTTTCCGAGTCAGGCTTGCCCTGGTTCGAGATTGAAAGAGAGATTGAAACGTCTCGGAGCTTTCAGTCAGACGAGTTACTTGGACGCAAGTCCAAAGCGATACGCAGCGGTAGTTCAGTCGGTTAGAATACCGGCCTGTCACGCCGGGGGTCGCGGGTTCGAGTCCCGTCCGCTGCGCCATATCTGCCTCAAGGCCCACTGAACGCCTTGGAGCTACGAAGAAAGCCTCTGGCAATCTTCGAGTCGATAGCAAAGACCCTGGTCGAAAGACCGGGGTTTTTTGTGTCTGCGATTTGGCTTTTCCTCTCCTCAATACCCTCCCAAATGAACCTTTCTGCTCAGTCGATGCATAAAGGGCTTCCTTCACACGCCTGACATTAATTAGAATCACTCTCATTTACGATAACTCCTCGGCACAGGGCTTCTTGAAATGAGCGATGCAGCGATGCCGGAGGAGCAAACCTTCCATGACTTGTACCGCGACCATCGCGGCTGGCTCGAAAGCTGGTTGAGACGGCGCATGAGCAATGGTCATGATGCGGCGGACCTGAGCCAGGATACGTTCGTGCGCGTGCTCGCCAGCTCCCAGCACATTGCTGACCTGCAAGAGCCCCGCGCCTACTTGGCGACCGTGGGCAAACGACTGCTGACCAACTTCTACAAGCGCCGCAGCCTCGAACAGGCTTACCTCAATGCACTGGCGTTGCTGCCTGAAGACTGCGTGCCATCCCCCGAGCAGCGCTGGATCCTGCTGGAAACCCTGCAGGCCCTCGACGAATTGCTCGATGGGTTGCCGACCCCGGTACGACGAGCGTTTCTCTGGTGCCAACTGGAAGGCCTGGGTTACCAGGAAATCGCCGAGCGCCTGCAAGTCTCCGAACGCACGATCAAGCGCTACATGGCCCAAGCCTACGAACACTGCTTGCTGGTGGACCTGTGATCGGTTCAGCCCCTTCGGCAGACGCCCGACAAGTCATGCGGGCTGCCGCGCAGTGGCTGGCGCTCATGGAGTCGGGCACCGCCAATGAGCGGGACCGAGCCGAGTTGCAGGGCTGGCGCGACAGCCATTCCAGCCACGAGCAGGCCTGGCAGAAAGCGCAACTCTTGCGTCAACGTTTTGCTGACGTGCCGTCAGCCTTGGCGATGGCCAGTCTGGATCGGCCGCAGCCGAGCCGGCGTGCGGTGCTCAAGCGCGCCATGGGAGCGGTGGCGTTGGTGCCGACCGCTTGGCTGATCAGTCGGCAGTTGCCTCTGGATGTCTGGGGCGCGGACCTCAGGACGGCGACCGGGGAGGGCAAGAAAGTCCGGTTGGCCGATGGCAGCTCGCTGCAATTGAACACCGCGAGCGCCGTCGATATCGATCTGAATGATCGGCTATTGAAGCTCGTGGAGGGCGAGGTAGCCTTGAAAGTCCCCGGTTTGTCGCCGCTGACGATCCAGACCCACTTCGGCCAGGTAGTCATCAGTCAAAGCGAAGTGTGTGTTCGCCAGTGGCAGACGGGTTGCCGGGTGTCGGTGCTCAACGGCGCGGTGCAGTTGCAGCCTTTGCACGGGCCGGTGTTTTCATTGCGCGCCGGCCAGCAAGTCAGCCTTCAGGCCGCGGGTGCCGGCGCTGTAGAGCCCTTCGACGTGCTCGCCCCAGGTTGGCGAGACGGTGTGTTGATGGCACAGAACCAACCGCTGGGGGATTTTTTACGCGAACTCAGCACCTATCGCCCGGGCGTGCTGCGCTGGGAGCCGGAACTGGAATCCCTGCGTGTCACCGGCAGTTTTCGCCTGGAAGACACTGATCGTATCCTCGCGCTGCTGGCGGCCAGCTTGCCGCTGGAGGTGCATTCGCGTACTCGTTATTGGGTCAAGCTGCTGCCGCGCAAAAATAGTGTTTGAAGTGTGTCCCCTTTTTTCGCGTCGCTTGTCATTCAAGGCAAGTGAACGAATCAAGAGAGCTTCTTCAATGCCCGCAGTGTTCCCGTCGAGTCCGCGTTTGGCTTCATCCCGCCTGCGCCCGTTAATGCACTTGAGCCTGTTGCTGAGCCTCAGTGCCTGTCCTTTGTTTATCACCGCCGGTTGGGCCGAAGACGCGCCTCGACGTAGTTATCAGGTGCCGGCAGGCAGCCTCAGTGCAGCACTGACCCGTTTTGCCGGGCTGGCGGGCGTCAACCTCTCGGTTGACCCGGCGCTGGTGAGCGGTCGCAACAGTTCCGGTCTGTCCGGCGAGTTCGCCGTGGAGGAGGGCTTTGCCCGGCTTTTGCAGGGTTCCGGCCTGCAATTGCAACCGGTGGGGGAGCAGGCCTACATCCTGACCCCGGCACCCGAAGGCAGCGGCCTGCAACTCGGCGCGACCTCGATTCTAGGGTCCATCGACCCGGTGGACGGTGATCCGTATGCTGGCGGCCAAGTCGCGCGTCGCGGTTCGCAAGGCTTGCTGGGCTCCAAAGATTTCATGGAAACGCCGTTCAGCATGACCACCTACACCAGCGAGGTGGTCAAGAACCAGCAGGCGCGGACCTTGGGCGACCTGATCGCCAACGATCCGTCGGTTCGCGCCACCAACCCGGCGGGAGGGCGTTATGAGCAGTTCACCATTCGCGGGCTCAGCCTGTTCAACAGTGATGTCGCCTACAACGGTCTCTACGGCGTCCTGCCGACCTACTCGATCGACATGGAAATGGCCGATCGTGTCGATGTCCTAAAAGGTCCGAGCCAACTGATTAACGGCATCTCGCCGCGGGGTAGCGTGGGTGGCGGGATCAACGTGGTGTCCAAGCGCGCCACCGACAAGCCCATCACTTCGTTTACCGGTATGTACGCTTCCGACAGCCAGGTCGGCGGTGCCGTGGATGTTGGCCGGCGCTTTGGTGAAGACAACAAACTCGGTATTCGCTTCAACGGCGTCAAGCAGTCCGGCGACACCGATTGGGATCAGCAGAATGTCGACCGCGAGATGGCCGTTCTGGGCCTGGATTTTCGCGGTGAGCGCCTACGTCTCTCGACGGACATCGGGCGTACCGAGCGTGACACCGACGCGCCGCAGGAGCGCGTGCAGGTCAACGCCAACGCGCAGGTTCCACATGCCAGCGATGTGCGTCACAACTATGCGCAACCCTGGAGCAAGGCGAGTACCAACGACACCTTCGGCACGGTGAACGCCGAATTCGACGTCAACGATTCCGTCATGCTGTACGGCGGTGTGGGCGCGCGCAAAAGCAATCATGACTTCCTCCGGCATGCCGTGGCGGTCACCAACGACAAGGGCGATTTCAGCGTTCAACCCCGTGATTTCACCCGCGACGAAAACGTCCGGACGGCCACGGCTGGGGTGCGCAACTGGTTTCATACCGGCCCGGTGAGCCACGAGGTCAACCTGGCCGCCAGCTACTTCTACATGGACTTCGAGAATGGCGGCGCACGTTACGCGGCGGCGCCAAGCAATCTCTACAATCCGGTGGAAACCCCCACGCCGGCCAGACCGACGCGACAGGATCCGAAGGTCTATACCGAGAACCGCTTCAGCGGCATGGCGTTGTCCGACACCCTGGGCTTCTTCGATGACCGGCTGCTGCTGACCCTCGGCGCGCGCTGGCAGCGGGTGAAGGTTGACGACTGGTCGGATAACGTCAAAGGCGACACCGCCTACGACGAGGAAAAGGTTTCGCCGTCGGGCGGCATTCTGTTCAAGGCCACCGATAAGCTGTCGCTGTACGCCAACTACATGGAAGGCCTGAGCCAGGGCAAGATCGCGCCGTCGACCTCAATCAACGAAGACGAGATTTTCCCGCCGTTCATCAGCCGCCAGGTCGAGGTCGGCGCCAAGTATGACGCTGGCGCGTTTGCCCTGACCGCTGCGGTGTTCCGGATCAAGCAGCCGGCCTATGAGACCAACGCCACAACGCGGGTCTTTGGCCCGAACGGCAAGCGTGAAAACACGGGTGTGGAACTGAGTGTGTTCGGTGAACCGCTCGAGGGTTTCCGCCTGCTTGGCGGCGTCATGTACATTGACAGTGAGTTGACCAACACCGCCAATGGCACCTTCGACGGCAACCGGGCGCCGGCCACGCCGAAATATAACGTCAACCTGGGCGCCGAGTGGGACGTGCCGACTGTGCAGGGCCTGACCCTCACCAGCCGCGGCATCTATTCCAGTTCGCAGTATCTGGACCAGTCCAACAACAAGGAGATCGACTCGTGGGAGCGTTTCGACGTGGGCGCGCGCTACGCGTTCAAGGTCGAGGAAAAGAACATCACACTGCGCGCCAATATCGAGAACGTGGCGGACAAGCGCTACTGGAGTTCGGCCGGCGCGTCGGATGACAGTGAGCCGGGGTTGACGCTCTCGACGCCGCGAACTTACCTGCTTTCGGCGACCGTGGATTTCTGATCGATCCAACTATAAGGCCACATTCACCCGTAGCAGCTGTCGAGCCCCAGCGAGGCTGCGTTCGGCTGCGAAGCAGTCGTGAAATCAGGCGATGCGGTCCTTCAGGAACACCGCGTACTCAGGTTTTACGACTGCTTCGCAGCCGAACGCAGCCTCGCTGGGGCTCGACAGCTGCTACGGGTGAATGTGGCGGCTGAGGATTCAGCCTTGCAAGTAAACCGCGTGCGTATGGGTGTACTCGTAAAGCCCATGCTTGCCATCCGCCCCTCCAATCCCGGATTTACGCACCCCGGCATGGAAGCCCTGCATAGCCTCGAAGTTCTCCCGGTTGACGTAAGTCTCGCCAAAATCCAGCTCACGCATCGCGTGCATGGTTTTACTCAGGTCACGGGTGTAGATCGACGAGGTCAGGCCATAGTCGCAGTCGTTGGCCAGGGCGATGGCTTCGTCGAGGTCGTCGATAATCTGGATCGGCAGCACCGGTCCGAAAATCTCTTCGCGCATGATTTCCATGTCGGCGCTGCACCCGGCCAATACCGTGGGCTGGAAGTGAAAGCCGTTCGGCAGATCGGCAATCTGCCCGCCGCTGACCAGACTCGCGCCCTGGCTCAACGCCGTGCGCACTTTGCGGTTGACGCTGTCCAGGCCCTGACGGTTGATCAGCGGGCCCATTTCCACCTCAGGCTGAGCAATCGGATCGCCATAACGGGTCGCGCTCATTGCCGCTGCGATGCGTTCGATAAACGGGTCGGCGACCTTGCGTTCGACGTACACCCGCTCGGCGCAATTGCACACCTGGCCGCTGTTGATGATCCGCGAATCGCGAATGGCTTTGACTGCCAGATCGAGGTCGGCATCCGCCAGCACAATGGCCGGCGCCTTGCCGCCCAGTTCCAGGTTGAGCTTGGTGATGTTCGGTGCGGCGGCGGCCATGATTCGTGAACCGGTGTCGACGCTGCCGGTGAAGCTGATCATGTCCACGCGCTTATGCGCACTCAGCGCCGCGCCCACTCGACCATCGCCGCAGACCACGTTGAACACGCCAGGCGGCAGGTCGGTTTCGGCCACCAGCCGGGCGAATTCGAAGCAATTGTTCGGGGTTTCTTCACTGGGTTTGATCACGATGGTATTGCCGGTCAGCAGGGCCGGCGCCATCTTGCGGGCGATCAGGAAGAACGGGAAATTCCACGGCAGAATCCCGGCGACCACGCCCAGAGGTTTGCGAAACAGAAAGATGTTTTCGTTCTGCCGGTCGCTGGTGATGATTTCGCCTTCGATGCGCCGGGCCCACTCGGCCATGTAGTCGAGGTAGTCAGCGGTGAAGTTGACCTCGACCTCCGCCAAACCGCTGACCTTGCCTTGTTCCAGGGTGATGGTGCGCGCCAAGTGCTGGACGTTCTCCCGCAGCTTGGCGGCGATCCGGCGCAGATGCCCGGCGCGTTCAATCGCCGGTTTGCGCGACCAGTCTTTTTGCGCGGCGCGCGCGGCGGCAAGGGCGCGGTCGACGTCTTCGGCCATCGAGGCCGGAACCTTGGACAGCACGACACCGGTGGCCGGGTTGATCACATCGAGATGGGCAGCGCTGGCCACAAACTGGCCGTTGATGAAGTTTTCGTACACAGGCACGGACGGCATTTGGGCGACTCCTTGGCTGATCAATAAGTGCGCGACGGCGCGTGTTCGGTGGCCGGTGCGCGGTAACGGGCGAGGGTGGTCATGGCGCTTTGGCGCAGCAAACTGATGTCGATGGCCACCGCAATGAACTGGCAGCCCCAGCTTTGATAGCGGCGCGCGTCTTCCTCGTTTGGCGCGAGGATGCCGCAGGCCTTGCCGGCGGCGAGCGTCGCTTTTACCGCGTGCTGGATGCGTTCCTGAACTTCAGGATGGCCAGGGTTGCCGGCATGACCGAGGCCGATGGACAAATCCGCCGGACCGATAAACACAGCGTCGACGCCTTCGACGGCGGCGATCGCTTCGACGTTTCCCACGCCAGTCCGCGATTCCACCTGAACGATCAGGCACAACTGCTCATGGGCGGTGTTGAGGTAGTCGGGCACGCCGTCCCAGCGCGTGGCGCGGGTCAAGCCGCCGCCGACGCCGCGAATGCCGTGGGGCGGGTAACGCATGGCGCGCACCAGGGCGGCCGCTTGTTCGGCGGTTTCGACCATCGGGATCATCAGCGTTTGCGCGCCAATATCCAGCAGTTGCTTGATCAGGTTGGCATCGCCTGTCACCGCACGCACGATAGGTGCAGTGGCGTAGGGCGCCACCGCCTGCAATTGCGCGAGTACGCCGGGCACGGTGTTCGGCGCGTGTTCACCGTCGATCAGCATCCAGTCGTAACCGGTGGTGGCGACGATTTCGGCGGCGTAGCCGGTGGCGAAACCGGCCCAGATGCCGTACTGGGTCGCCGGGTTTTTCAGTGCGGCCTTGAAAGCGTTGCGAGGCATGTTCATGGCGGGGTCCTTTCTCAGCGGTTGTACGGCCGATGCAGTTGGCATTCCGGGTTGAGGGTCACGCCGAAACCTGGCTGATCGAGTGCCGACAGGCGCATGCGGCCATTCACCGGCACCGGTTCGCCGAGCAATTGCGGGTGGAACATCGGCACCACTTCGTTGGCCTTAGGCGCCATCATCAGGAATTCGGCGAACGGGCTGTTATGGCGGGTGGCGACAAAGTGGTAGCTGTAAACCGAAGAACCGTGAGGAATGACCAGCGCGTTGTGAGCGTCGGCCAATGCGGAAATCTTCACCAGTTCGGTGATTCCGCCGCACCAGCCGACGTCCGGCTGGATGATGTCGCAGCAGCCCATTTCCAGGAGCATGCGGAAACCCCAGCGGGTCGCTTCGTGTTCGCCGGTGGTCACCAGCATGCCTTTGGGCACGTTGTTGCGCAGGGCCGCGTAGCCCCAGTAATCGTCAGGCGGCAGGGCTTCTTCGATCCACTTCAAACCGTACTCGTGGGCGCCGACCGCCAGTTTGGTGGCGTAGTTGAGGTCCAGGCTCATCCAGCAATCGAGCATCAGCCAGAAGTCCGGTCCGACCCGTTCGCGCATGGTCGCCAGCTCTTCGAGGTTCTTGCGCAAGCCTTCCTCGCCTTCCGCCGGGCCATGGTGCAACGGCATCTTGCCGCCGATGAAACCCATTTTCTGCGCCAGGTCCGGACGGGCGCCGGTGGCGTAGAATTGCAATTCGTCGCGCACCGCACCGCCGAGCAACTGGTGTACTGGCTCTTTGCGGATCTTGCCGAGCAAGTCCCACAACGCCAGATCAACGCCGGAGATCGTGTTGATCACGATGCCTTTGCGACCGTAATACAGGGTCGATTGGTACATCTGGTCCCAGATTTTTTCGATGTCGGTCACCCGTGCGCCTTCGAGGAAGCGCGCCAAGTGTTTTTCGACAATGTACGCGGCAGGCTCGCCACCGGTGGTGACGGCAAAACCCACCGTGCCGTCGCTGGCTTCGATCTCGACCACCAGCGTGCCGAGCACGTTGATGCCGAAGGTGCGGCGGCTCTGGCGGTACTCGGGGTATTTGCTCATCGGCGTGGCAATGTGATCGTCGATCCAGTGACCGTCCGCCTGATCGTGATAATCCGCGCCGCCGCCTCTCAACGTGAAGGCGCGGACGTGTTTGATGGTTGGAATGCCCATGGTGTGACTCCTCAGGTTATACGGTGGCCGGTGTGTTGGAAGGCTTCTGGACAGGTGAACGGATGCCCAGGACCAGCAAAGCGGCGATGACGGTGGTGCCGGCCAGCACGTACAAGCCTGCGGCCGGTGAATGGAAGGCGCCTTCGGCCCAGTTTTTCAGGACCGGGGCGATGAAGCCGCCGAGGGCGCCGAACGAGTTGATCAAGGCGATCCCGGCTGCAGCAGCGCTGCCGGCAAGGTAGCTGGAAGGGAAGGTCCAGAACACCGGTTGCACGGCGATGAAGCCGGAAGCGGCGAAGCACAGGGCGACGATGCCGAGGAACGGGCTGGCGAAAGTCACCGAGCAGGCAATCCCGGCTGCCGACATCAGCAGCGTCAGGCAGGCAGTGCGGCGACGTTCGCCGGTGCGGTCGCTGTAGCCGGGGATCAGGTACGCCGCGACGATCGCGCAGATCCATGGAATTGCCGTGACCAACCCGACCATCAGCCCGACCTTGGTGCCCAACAGCCCGCCGACCTGGGTCGGCAGATAGAACACCACGCCGTAGACGCTGGCCTGAATCAGCAGATAAATCAGGCACAAGTACAGGATTGAGGGTTGG
The DNA here is from genome assembly GCF_059695905.1 of Pseudomonas sp. LBUM1663. NCBI lineage: Bacteria > Pseudomonadati > Pseudomonadota > Gammaproteobacteria > Pseudomonadales > Pseudomonadaceae > Pseudomonas > Pseudomonas sp. LBUM1663. Next base: position 2,459,680 of record NZ_CP166792.1, read on the forward strand.
CACAGAACGTTGAGCAAGCTGCGGCCGTGATTCTGTTTGTGGCTGTCTTCTTGATCCAGGATGCCTTGCACTCGCTGGCGTTCTTCAACCGTCAGCCACTTCGCGTCGGCCGGGCGATTGTCCAGATACCAATAGGCCCAGACGCCCACCGCCGTGGCCATCAAGCCTTCAACCGCGAACAGCCATTGCCAGCCGTGGACGCCGGCAAATCCGTCCAGCTCCAGCAGCAAGCCAGACAACGGGCTGCCAAAGATGAACGCCAGCGGTGCACCGAAGTAGAAAAAGCCCATGGCTTTGCCACGCGCGGCGCTGGGGAACCAGTAGGTGAGGTAAAGAATGACACCAGGGAAGAAACCGGCCTCGGCCACGCCCAGCAAAAAGCGCAGGACGTAGAAGCTGGTTTCGGTGTGAGCGAAGACCATAGCGGCGGAGACCAGGCCCCAGGTGACCATGATCCGGCACATCCAGAGGCGGGCGCCGACTCGGTGCAGGATCAGATTGCTCGGCACTTCAAGCAGCGCGTAACCGACAAAAAACACTCCGGCACCGAAGGCGAAGGCGGCGTCGCTGATATTGGTGTCGGCTTGAAAGGCTTGCTTGGCGAACCCGACGTTGGCGCGGTCGAGGAAGGCCATGATGTACATCAGTAGCAGGAAGGGGAGCAGCCGCCAGGAAATTTTGGCGAGCAGAGGCGCGGGTAGAGTCTTCATCGCAGTTTTCCTTTGGAAGGGCATTTGTTCTTATGGGAAAGACTGTACGGCCGTGGATCGATGCGTTACAAATCGAATCTAGCTCACAACTGATACCTTGAGGGTATCGATAACAAAGGCCCGCCATGTCCTCGCCGATCATCTCCCGCAGCCTGCTCAACCGCCTGCGCTACAAGCATTTGCACATGCTGGTGACGCTGAGCAGCAGTCAGAACCTGCACCGCGCCTCGCAAAGCCTGAACATGTCGCAACCGGCGGCGACCCGAATGCTCCATGAGATTGAAGACATGTTCGGCTGCGATCTGTTCGAGCGCCTGCCCCGCGGAATGCGGCCGACGGCGCTGGGCAGTGAATTGATTCGTTTCGCCGAATCCGCCATCAGCGGCCTCGACCGCTGCGCCGAAGACCTGATCGCGCGGCAGCAGGGCGGTTACGGTTATCTGTCCATCGGCACCATCATGGGCGCCGCACCGGACTTGGTGATGGATTCGATTGCCGAAATCAAGGCGCTCAATCCGCAGTTGCGCATTCGCATCATGGGCGACACCAGCGACCAGGTGATCCAGTTACTGGAACAGGGCCGCATCGACCTCGCCATCGCGCGGCGCAATGCCGCCACCGACAGCGAGCATTACGAGTTCGAACAACTGGGCAACGAACGGCTGCTGGTCGTCGTTCGTGCCGGGCATCCCTTGGTGCAGCGGGAAACACTCGAACTCTCGGAACTGGTCAGCGGCTGGCCGTGGATCCTGCAGCCAGAGACCAGCCCGGCGCGCATCGGGCTTGATCAGGCTTTGCAGCGCCTGGCCTTGCCGACGCCCGCCGACATCATCGAATGCAGTTCGGTGTATTCCATGCAGCAACTGATTCAACTGACCGACGCCATCATGGTGCTCTCGGAAACCGCGTTGCGCGACTACCTGAAAATGGGTCTGGTGGTGGCGCTGCCGGTAGAGCTGGATGTGCAACTGGCGCCGTTCGGATTGCTGCTGCGCAAGGGTGAGCACATCAGCCGCGAGTTGGGCTTGTTCATCGATTTGCTGCGCCGAAAGGCAGCGGCTTTTTGATTCTTCGGTCAGATTTTTGTTACCAGTTGTTTTCTAAAAGCGCATAAATCTATAAAGTTAACCTTTCGGTCAGCTTTGCACTGTCAACACGGCCCTTTGCCTCGTCAAAAAGGGCTTCTGCAAGACTCGAGATCCCCAGAACATAACCAGAAGGGCGGACCCATAACCGCCCAGAGGATGATCCATGTCCAACCGTGAAATATCCCGGCGCTCGTTCCTTCAGGGCGGGCTGGTGGCGGGTGTGAGCGTGACGCTCACGCCGCTCAGCAGTCAGGCGCTGGCGGCCTTGATGGAAAACAGCGTGACCGTGCCGTCCGAGCAATGGCTCGGCAACAACGGCAAGGCGCGCTCGCGTAACGATGCCTTGTCCAAGGTTTGCGGCAGCAAGGTTTTTGCCCGCGACATCCGCGCCAAGGACATGCCGGGCTGGCCGCAGCAGCAAGGCCACGCCATGCTGCTGAAAACCACCAAGGCCGATCGCATTTACGCCGGTTACGACCTGACGTGGCTCGGCGCCGACTTGCAGCCGGACCGCATCGTCACCGCCGCCGACCTGGACAAGGACGGCATCGTCTTCCCGGAAGAGCACGCACCGGATCCGCTGCTGCCGGAGGGCAAGGTGCCGATGTTCATCGGTCACCCGGTGGCGATCCTGATCTGGAACGACTTCGAGCGTTTCCGTCAGGCCAAGGCCAAGCTCAAATTCAATGACAAAGCGATTCGTTACGGCGACAAAGTGCCGTTCTACGAAGGCGATCCCTATGGCAGTTTCCGCTACGTGCGGGTGGGCGGCGCGACCTCGGCGGACGAAGATGAATTCGCCAGCCTCAAGGATTCGATCCTGTTCCCGATGCTGAAAAACCGTCGCCCGGTGTGGAATTCCCAACCGAACCTGCACGGCAACCTGACCGAGCGCGGCCTGTTCTACGCCGAGCGCATGAAGCAACAGATCGACACGCCACCCGACAACTGGCTGGTGTTCGACGAGCGCTACAAAACCCCGTCGATCGAACCGGCCGCGATGGAGCCGGACAACGGTAACGGCTGGTACGACCCCGCGACCAAGACCCTGCATTTCGTCGTTGCCACCCAGTGCCCGCTGGAAACCGCGACCGAGACCGCGAAGATGATCGCGCCGTCGCGGTTCGGCCTGGCCAACCTGAACATGCACCCGGGCTACACCGTCGGTTACGGTTCCAAAGACCACAACATTTTCGTGTACTACGCGGCGCTTGCGGCGTTATACGGCGCCGGTGTGCCGGTGCGTCTGGCCAACGATCGCTACGAGCAGTTCCAGAGCGGCATCAAGCGTCACCCGTTCGACATCCGCTACCAACTGGCGGTGGACAAGACCGATCACAGCTTCAAGATTTTCCGCGCCGAGATGAACGTCGACGGCGGTGGACGGATCAACTACAGCCCATCGGTGGCGGCGGTTGGTGCCACGGCGGCGCAATCGATCTATTACATGCCGCAGAACGATTTGCAGGTCACCGCCTACCATTCCCGCGCCGTTGAAGCCGGGTCGATGCGCGGTTACGGCACGCTGCAAAGCATGGCCTCGACCGAGATGATGGTCGATGAGATTGCCGATCGCCTCGGCATCGACGCCATTGATCTGCGCAAGAAAAACGCCATGGTCTCGGGCATGAAAAACACCCAGGGCGCAGTGCCGGCGGGTGCATTGCGCTTGCACGAGATTCTCGATAAAGCCGCCGTACACGAAGTCTGGAAAAACCGCGACGCGATCAAAAAGCAGCGCGAAGCCCAGGACCCGGACAACTGGTACGGCGTCGGTTTTGCCATTTGCCAGAAAGACTTCGGTACCGGTTCTGAAGCGCCGATGGCCAGCATCGAATTCACCGTTGATGGGCACATCACCCTGCGCCACATCGGTATCGAAATCGGCACCGGCATGTCCACCTCGCAAGCCTTGGTCGTGGCGGATTTCCTTGGCATCCCGGCGACTGAAGTGAAGACCGGCGAGACCGAATGGAAAGAGTTGCAGCTGATCACCGGCGGCAACCCGTACCTCATGAGCCAGGCCGAGCAGGACAATGTGCTGCGTAATCCGCGCTGGGTCGGCAAGCTCGCCTCGGCCTCATCGGCGACCAATTCCGCCTACTACTTCAGCCACGCGACCCGTGAAGCTGCGCGCGTGTTGTTCAACCACGGTTTGTGGCCGGCGGCGTTGCAGATCTGGGGCCAGGGCCCTTACGGCGGCCAGGCCAACCCGTATGTGGTGCGCCGTGAAGATGCGCATTGGGTCGACGGCCGACTCACCGCCAACGGCATGCAGCCGTTGAGCTTCGAACAACTGGCCAAACACGCCCACGAAAAAGGCCTGGTGACCGGCGCGACCGTGCACGGTTTCAACCGCTGGAGCTGGGCCGAGGCCGAATTCAGCATCGATGGCGTGCGCGAACGTCTGCCGCTGGATGGCTTGGCGGTGAAGTACGGCGACGGCGCGCCGAGCGTGAAAAAGGCGCAGATGAACAGCGCCGGTTTCCACTTACTGGATCGCCAGAACGTGCATTACCCGGACACGCAGTTGAACAACGCGGCGGTGACTTACTACAGCCCGGTCGCGACGCTGGTGGAACTGAAAGTGAACAAGGGCTCCGCCGAAGTGCAAGTGCTCAACCACCACTCGTGGGTCGAGTGCGGTCGAGTACTGGTGGAAGAACTGGTCAAGGGCCAGCTCGAAGGAGGGATCGCCATGGGCATCGGCCATGCGTTGATGGAAGAGATGCCGCTGTACGAAGGCGGGCCGGGGGAGGGTGACTGGAACTTCAACCGCTACCGCTTGCCGATGGCGCGCCACGTGGCGGTCTGGAAACAGACGGCCGAGATCCTGCCGCCGCTGTCGCCGAGCGATCCATCCAAGGGCATCGCCGAAGTGGTGATGATCCCGGTGGTCGGCGCCATCGGTAATGCCGTGGCGCACGCCATCGGCAAACGGGTCCGCGACCTGCCTATCACTTCTGCACGCATCAAGGAGGCCCTCAATGGCTAACCGTCCGCTTCAACTGACCCTCAACGGTCAATCCGTCGGCCCGGTGGACATCCCTGATGACCTGCCGATGATTGACTATCTGCACGAATACAAAAACCTCACCGGCTCGCGTCTTGGCTGCGGCCAGGGCATCTGCCACGCCTGCGTGGTGATCGTCGACAACCCGGACGGCACCAGCGAAGAAGTGCGCACCTGCATCACCGGTGCGCATTATTTCGAAGGCAAAAAAGTGCGGACCATCGAAGGCCACGCGACCCGCGATGAGCAGGGTCAGGTCATCGAACTCAATCCGATCCAGCAGCGCTTCGTCGATGAATTTGCTTTCCAGTGCAGCTATTGCGCACCGGGTTTCGTGAACGCCGCGACGGTGTTGGTGGAGAAGCTGCAGCGTCAGCCCATCGTCAAAAGCCAGCTGGAAAAAGTCATCGAGGACAGCCTCGGTCACCACATCTGTCGCTGCACTGGTTACGTGCGGTATTACAGCGCGACGCGCAACGTGCTGACCGATCTCGGCCTGGTCAAGGAGGGTTGAGCATGAAGCATTTACTGTCCCGCCTGGCGTTGGCAGTGGGTCTGGCTGCGCCTGTGTGGCTGGCTCATGCGGATGATCAAGTCGTTCGCGGCGCCTATCTTGCCCGTGCGGCGGACTGCATGGCCTGCCACACCGCACCGGGTGGCGCGCCGTATTCGGGCGGTCTGCCGATCGTCTCGCCGTTCGGCACGATTTACGGCACCAACATCACCCCGAGCAAAGAGCACGGCATTGGTTTGTACAACGATGACGAATTCTTCGCCGCGCTCACCGAGGGCAAGCGTCGCGATGGTGCGAACCTGTACCCGGCGATGCCGTACACCTCGTATCACTTGATGCCGCGCGCAGATTCCGATGCGATCCACGCATACCTGAAAACCGTCGAGCCGATCGAGCGTGCAGCACCGGTCACGAGCCTGAGCTTTCCGTTCAACGTGCGCCAGGGCTTGATGGGCTGGAACATGCTCTACGGCAAGGACGTAAAACTGGAACCGGCCGACGGCAAAAGTGAAGCCTGGAAACGCGGCCAGTACATGGTCGACGTGCTCGGTCACTGCGGCGAATGCCACACGCCACGGGGTTTGCCGGGCGCGATGCAGCAGGACAAACGCATGACCGGCGGCCTGCTCAATGGCTATCTGGCGCCCAGCCTGCTGGCCAATGACCTGGCCGCTCGCGGCTGGAATCATCAGGACCTGAGCTCGTTCCTCAAACACGGTATGAGTGCCCAAGGCACGATGTTCAACGAGATGTTCCCGGTGTTCCACAACAGCACCCAAGGCCTCAATGACCCGGACCTGGCGGCGATGGCGACCTTCCTGCTCGGCGATCAACCGCCGGCCGCCAAGGTACTGACCGACGTGCCGCTGGACAAGCTCAGTGCCAGCGCCCAGCGCGGTCGTCAGGATTACCTGAACGTCTGCGCCGGTTGCCACGCGGTCGGTGGCGAGGGCAAGCCGCACATCGCCGTGGCCATGCGCGGCAACACCACGCTGCGCCTGGAAGATCCGCGCAACCTGGTGCGGGTGATCGATGACGGTATCGGTGAGCAGAAGTTTGCCGGGTTCGAGCACATGCAACCCATGCCGGGCTTCGCCGAGAAGCTCAGCCACGAGCAACTCACCGATCTGCTGAACTACCTGCGTCAAGGGTGGGGTGGTCAGTCGGGTGATCTGGCCGTGAGCGACTTGCAGACGTTGCGGGCCGATGCGCCGCCGCTCGAGCACAAGGCGCACTGACATGCAGCATCTCGATCTGCAAGTCGTGCAACGGGCACTGGAATGGTCGATGGCCGAGCAGCGCATCTGGCTGTGCACGGTGCTCGCCACTTATGGCTCGGCGCCGCGTGCGCCGGGCTCGTTGCTGGCAGTGAACACCGACGGTCATTGGATCGGCTCGCTGTCCGGCGGCTGCGTCGAGGAAGACTTTCTCGAACGCGTCGCCGAGGGGGCATTTCTCGATGCGGTCAGCGTGGTCCGTTATGGCGAAGGCGATGATCCGCGTTCTCGTGTGAGTCTGCCCTGCGGCGGCGTGCTTGATGTGCTGGTGGAGAAGCTCGAATCCGGGTGCGAGGTTCAGGCTCATTTGCGGGAACTGGAGTCGGCGTTGCTGGGCCAGCGTCGGCTGATCCGCGAGGTTGATCTGGCGAGCGGTGCGCGCAGTCTGTTCACTGATCGCGAACAGGGTGTGCGCATCGAACGTGAAATTGACAGGGTGCGCGTGCGGATCGGCGCGGCTCAGCGTTTGTTGTTGGCGGGGTATTCCAGCGTCGCTCAGGCGTGCGCGGAGTTTGCGGTTGCCCTCGGTTTCGAGGTGATTCTCTGTGATCCACGGGACGAGGTGCTTGAAGGTGTCGTGCTGGAAAACGTCGAGGTTCGCCGTCAATTGCCGTCGGTATTTATCGCCGACGGCGGCTGCCACAGCGACACCGCGGTGGTGGCCTTGACTCACGATCCGCGCATCGACGACCTGGCGATGATGGAAGCCGTGCGCACCGAGGCGTTTTACATCGGTGTGATGGGCTCCCTGCAGACCTCGCAAAAACGCTTCGAGCGATTGAGCAGGGTTGGTGGTCTGGGAGACGCGGAGTTGGCGCGGATTCACGCGCCCATCGGGCTGAACCTGGGCAGCAAGACCCCAGCTGAAATCGCCCTCGCCGTACTCGCCGACATCCTGCGAATCCGCAGCGGCATCGCGCGGGATCGGCTCTAAAGCCATGCGCTGATCCCTGTGGGAGCCGGGCTTGCCCGCGATGAGGCCATCACATTCGATATCGGTGTTGACTGACCCCCCGCGATCGCGAGCACCCGCAGTGGTTTTGCAGTGTCAGTCAGTACCCGAACTTGTCCCGCAACCCGTAATACCAAGCACCCAGCGCGGCAAACGGTGTGCGCAGCAATTGCCCGCCGGGGAACGGGTAGTGCGGCAGATCGGCAAACGCGTCGAAACGCTCAGCCTGGCCACGCAGCGCTTCGGCCAGCACCTTGCCCGCCAGGTGCGTGTATGTGACGCCGTGGCCGCTGCAACCCTGGGAATAGTAGATGTTGTCGCCGATCCGTCCGACCTGAGGAAGGCGCGACAGGGTCAGCAGGAAATTGCCGGTCCAGGCGTAATCAATCTTCACGTCCTTGAGTTGCGGAAACGCCTTGAGCATCTTCGGCCGGATGATCGCTTCGATGTTCGCTGGATCCCGCGCACCATAGACGACACCGCCCCCGAAGACCAGGCGCTTGTCGCCAGTCAGGCGGTAATAATCGAGCAGGTAATTGCAGTCCTCGACGCAGTAATCCTGTGGCAGCAGACGCTTGGCCAATTCATCGCCCAAAGGCTCGGTGGTGATGACCTGAGTGCCGCAAGGCATCGACTTGGCCGCCAGCTCCGGCACCAGATTGCCGAGATACGCATTGCCGGCCACGATAATAAACTTGGCCCTGACCTTGCCCTGTGGCGTATGCACGACCGGATGCGCGCCGCGCTCGATGCGGACCGCCGGAGATTGCTCATAAATAGTGCCGCCCAGCGACTCGACCGCGGCCGCTTCGCCCAACGCCAGGTTCAGCGGATGAATGTGCCCGCCACTCATATCGAGCATGCCGCCGACGTATTGCTCGCAGGCCACCACTTCACGGATACGCTTTTGATCCAGCAACTCAAGCTGCGTATGACCAAACCGTTCCCAAAGACGTTTCTGCGCTTCCAGATGGCCCATCTGCTTGGCAGTGATGGCGGCGAAAACGCCGCCGTCCTTCAAGTCGCACTGGATATTATATTTGGCGACCCGCTCACGAATGATCCGCCCGCCCTCAAACGCCATTTGCCCCAGCAATTGAGCCTGCTTGGGACCGACGGTGCGTTCGATCACATCAATGTCACGGCTATAACTGTTAACGATCTGCCCGCCGTTACGGCCCGACGCGCCAAAACCCACCTTGGCGGCTTCCAGCACCGTGACCTTGAAACCGTTCTCCAGCAAAAACAGGGCAGAGGACAGACCGGTGTAACCGGCACCGATCACGCAGACATCAGTCTCTACGTCATCCTGCAAGGCCGGGCGCGGCGGAACCGCATTGGCCGACGCGGCGTAATAGGATTCGGGGTAGGGGGTGTTCGCCATCCGGCTGCCTCTGTTTAATATATTTTACGAGTGCATCGATCCTACCCGAGTTAAAAATCGACCGCCAGCCACCGGAAAATCTTCTTTGCCGCAGCGAAATTAAATATTTTGCATATTCATAGGGTTAGCTCGAAAAAAGGTGTTGACACCCCTCCGGAATTCCGTAGAATGCCGCCTCACAGCAGGCACGTAGCTCAGTTGGTTAGAGCACCACCTTGACATGGTGGGGGTCGTTGGTTCGAGTCCAATCGCGCCTACCAAACAAAATCCGCTCTGCTGGGCGGTCTAGAAGGGCTCACCGAAAGGTGGGCCCTTTTTTGTTGTCTGGTGTTTGGGCAAACTTTGGGAATATTTTGGGCAAACGACCACTGGGTTCTAAGTAATGGCTAGATCCACCACAATCGATCGGGCCGCCTAAAAACATTTCACGGTAGCTCATTTAGGGAGGTAATCATGAAGACATGGATAGTAGCGGCGGCAGTGATTTGTGGTTTAACGGCAAACGTAACTGCTCTCGCTGATGATGGTGGGGCGAAGTTTTTTAGTTCCTGCAAAGGTCTGCTTAATTTCTGGGACGGGAAGCCATCAGAGGCAAATTACGATGCAGGTGCTATGGGCTACTGCGTGGGGGTGGTTCACGGTGTCCGTAGTACGTTGCAAATCCTTGGCAGTGAATTAAAAGACGGACATTTACGAGTATGCCTTCCTGAAGATTACATGGAGCAGGCGGGGGTTAGGGCCGTCGTTAAGTACCTTGGTGAGCATCCTGATAAGTTGACGCACAAGGATGTGACTATAACTATGCTTGCGCTCCGTTCTGCATATCCCTGTAAATAGTCGCGGCGCTACACCTTCAGGTCGGCTTTGACCTTCATGTAAACCACCGCGTCATCGCCGTGCCCTGCCTGGTAGTGCTCGGTCATCTTCACATCCGCGTGACCCATCAAGCCCTGTATGTATTCCTGTGCGAAACCCTGCTGCTCGTACAGCCATGCGCCGAGTGCGCGGATCTCGTGGAAGGTGGGTCGCTCGCCGGTAGGCACGTCTTCATAGGCGTTCGAATCATCCCGCGCCTGAGCGAAAGACTTGGTCAGGTAATCCGCCGTCACTGCGTTCCAGTGCAACTTCGCGTCGAGCTGAGTCCGTTTCCGCGCCTTCGGCGAATAGTGGATCAGGTACGGGCAGACGACCGGCGACCGCATGCACTCCATGACCACTTCCCGCAGCGCTTGGCCCATGACAATTTCCAGGTGCACGGGCTTATCGTAGTTCTGCGTCTTCCCGGGCGACACCTTGATGGTGTTCTGCTCGAGGTCCACGGCCGACTTCGGCCACTCCACGATATCTTCCCGCCGCTGAAGACTCAGCAACCCCAGCCTGATGGCGCGTTTCAGCCAGACCGGCGTCCCTTCGTACTCCAAAATCTTGTTCAACCCCTCGACTGTGTGGCGCTGGCGCTTCTTCTCGGCCTCCTTTTTGACCAGGGTCAATTCGGCTGAGTTGCGATCGCACAGGCCCTTGGCCACGGCGAACGCAAACACTTGAACCAGCAGCCCCCGGTGCTTCGTGTAGGCGTTGTTCTCGAAACCATCCAGGTACTCAGCCACCGTCAGCACATCCAGTTGCCCCATCATCAAGTCGCCCAGGTCCTCGCGGTACCGAGCCAGCTTGAATTTGATTTCCTTCAAGGTGCTTGCTGCGTAAGTCTTGGTGGTCAGCCATTCCTTTTCGAAACGCTCCAGGCAACCGCTGAACTTCGGCGCGGCGTCACCGGTGATCATGGCCAGCAGCGAGCCGTCATCAGCCAGCAGCGGCAGCAGTTTGGCGTTGGCGGCATTGGCTAATTTGATGGCCTCAGCCATCGGCTTGTTGATGCTGGTCTTCTTGCCGGTGATCGGGTTTTTGTACTGCCAGTATTTCCCGTTCGGGTACAGGTTCGCTGGAAGGTCCCGGTTCTTTATAGTCCTGGCGCGCGGGGGTGCCATCAGCCTACCTCCAGCATCTTGGCGAGCAACGGATCGTTCGATCCAATCACGGCCGCCTGCAAGTCCACGAAATACATCCCGCCCTTTACCTCTCCTATCACTTCGCCATCCTCAATCCATTTTTTCAACTGCTGCAGACTCGGCTTGCCGCCTGCGTAGCGCAGCTTCCTGTATTCGCCGACCTCCATGAGGCGCGGCAGCCTGGCCGTAATGTAGGCAATGACTTTTGCCATGATGATGCTCCGCGCCGCGTGGCGGCAGAAGGTGGGGTTAGTGTTTGATGATGCGCAGCCGGAGCCCAGGCACATACGTTGGCTCGCCGAGGATGGGGTCTATGCCCGACAAAAACCGACCGTTAACGCCAGAGCAACGCATCAAAGAGCTTGAAGAACAGTTGGCGCTGTCCAATCAGAAAGCGCAGTTTTTCGAGGCGGTCGTCGATGTCTTGAAAAATGACTACGGTCTCTCTGTCGTAAAAAAGCGTCCCGGCAAGTCCTCGCGCAAAAACGAATCCAAAACCTGAGTATCAGCAGGGCTTGCCAGTTCATGGGGATAAGCCGACAGGCTTACTACAAACGCAATCGCGCCGATGCTGCTCGTCTGGTTCTGGATCAGAAAGTTGCCGATTTTGTTCAGCAAAAACGTCAGCGGCAGCCGCGGCTGGGCACCCGAAAGCTGCATTATTTGCTGCATTGCCAGCCTCAACTTGAGCTGAAAGTGGGTCGAGATCGGCTGTTTTCAATTCTGCGCTAGAGGCGTTTATTGGTGGCCCGCAAGCGGGCGTATCACAAGACGACTGACAGCCATCATCGCTTTCGACGTCATCCGAACCTGCTCAAGCCCGGTCCTGATCAGGTTGTTGCAAGCGGCCCGGAGCAAGTCTGGGTGGCTGACATCACCTATTTGCCAACTCAGGAAGGTGTGGCCTATCTGAGCCTTGTGACGGATGCTTTTTCGCGAAAGATCGTGGGCTATCACGTTCATGAAAGCCTACACGCAGAGTCGGTAGCGGGTGCATTGCGCCGGGCGGTGAAACACCGTCGAACGGAGCAGTCGCTGGTCCATCATTCGGATAGAGGCAGTCAGTATTGCTCGGGTATGTACCAGGAACTGCACGCAAAACACGGCATCCGGTGTTCGATGACGGACGGCTATGACTGCTACCAAAACGCCTTGGCAGAGCGTGTCAACGGGATCTTGAAGACGGAGCTTCTGCTTCAGCGACCACAGGATTTAATGCAGGCGAAAAAGATGGTGGGTGAGTCGATATCGATCTACAACCGCGAGCGGCCGCACCAGTCTTTGAAATACAAAACGCCCGATGCGGTGCATCGGGCGTTGGGGTGAAATAGGTGTAAACCTATTTCAGGACTAGACACTGGTGTTTAGCAGTTCCCGGCGCTCACCGACAAACGGTATAGTTCAGTCCGCGAAATTCTTAAGGAGATACTGCTATGGATAAGGCATTTCGAAATCCGATGTTTCTAACCGGCATCCCGCTGGCAATCTGCGGATTCAGCTTTGGCTTGACCGGTCTATTGAACGAAGGCACGTTCAGTTACATGGCGCCCGGGCTGCTCATTCCAGGGCTCGCTTTTATGTTGATCGGCTGGATGCAGAGGAATAAGTGAGCTTTTCGGCCATCGCGCACGGGCCTGTGCGCTGAGCAACGAGCAGATAGCTGTGTTGAAAAGCAGGATTGATCATCCTGCTTTTTCTGTTCCGCTCCCTGATCATTCAGAGCAGGGGTTATCGGTTAAAGCGCTCAACCAGCGAGTATTGAGTTTTAGCCGTCTGCGTTAATTCCTTGGTCACCTCGGCGGAATGCCTGGCCTGTTCAGACGTCTGATCGGCTAGGGTCGCGATGGTGGTGATGTTGCGACTGATTTCCTCTGCGACAGCTGATTGCTCTTCAGTCGCGGCCGCTATCTGGGTTGTCATATCGGTGATGTTGGCGACGGCTTCGCTGATGCCGATCAGGGCTTTATCGGCCTCCAGCACCCACGCAACTCCTTCTTCGGCCTGGCGCTGGCCGCTTTCCATAGTCTTCACGGCATTGTTTGAAGAGACCTGTAGCTTGGAAATCAAGCCGTGAATCTGGGTCGTCGACTCGGTTGTTCGCTGGGCCAGTTGGCGCACTTCGTCTGCGACGACCGCGAAACCTCGACCCATTTCTCCCGCGCGTGCAGCTTCGATTGCGGCATTGAGTGCCAACAGGTTTGTTTGATCGGCAATGCCTTTGATCACATCGACGACCGTCCCGATTTCGTTGCTGTCTTTAGCCAATTGCGCGACGGTCTGGCCTGTCTCGCCTACCACATTGGAGAGCCGCTGAATGGCATCGCGGGTGTCCCGGGCGACGTCGCGTCCACGGCCTGTCAGCACGTTGGCTTCCTGGGTGGCGTCGGCGGTGCGCTGGACATGGCTTGCGACCTCTTGCGTGGTAGCTGCCATCTGATTGACGGCGGCCGACACCTGCTCGGTTTCGATTCGTTGGCGATCAAGTCCACGGGAGCTGTCGGAGGCAAGGGCGTCAGATCTCCCGGCCAGACCGGTGAGCTGCTCTGCGGTGTCTTGTAACCGTGTCAGGCAAGTCTTGAGACGTGACGCCTGGCTCACGAAGGCCGTTTCAAGACGCGCCTGATGACCTCGCTCGTCGCTATACATTTGCGCGATCAGTTGGTCGGAAGTGGAAGCCTCTGCCATTTCCAGCAGATGCAGTGCACCGCGCTTCTGCCGGCGCGAAGCAATCAGCCCCATCGGAGCCGATACACCTACGGCTACCAATGCTGCCAAGGGAGGGCTGAGTAAAACACCGCCCAAAGTCCCCGCCAAACCCATGGCCAGGAACGGCAGCCAGTCCATCAAGACGGGTTGCCATTTGTCGCTGCCAGGAACTGCTGACTTGCCCCGGCTGATTCGTTTATAGAGGGCCTCAGCGCGGCGGATTTGATCGATGCTCGGTTTCACCCGGACCGACTCATAACCAACGACTTGGCTCCCTTCAAAAATGGGCGTGACGTAGGCGTTGACCCAGTAGTGGTCGCCGTTCCTGGAGCGATTCTTGACGATACCCATCCAAGGGTTGCCTTGTTTTAGGGCACTCCACATATGGGCGAATATGGCGGATGGCACGTCAGGATGACGAACGATGTTTTGAGGGGCGCCTATCAGATCTGACTTGTTGAAACCGCTGATTTCTACGAAGGCGTCGTTGCAGTAAGTAATGACCCCTCGTGAGTCCGTTGTCGAGATGAGTTTCTGTTGAGGCCCAAGGGCAACCTCACGTTGTGTAACGGGTTGATTATTTCTCATCTGTGTTGCTCCTATGCCCTGAACCAGAGACATCGGCAAGAATTTGCAGAAGGTTAACGAGTCCTTGGAAATGAACCTGTCGTGCGTCGGAAAGTTTATGTGCCGGCGCGTTTGCGTTGGTCTCCAGCGACTGAGGTTGTCTGCGATTCAGGCGTAAGATATCGGTGCTACCTCACCAAAAGGAGCCGCATATGATCGCCGACCAAATGAACAAACAGGCGTCCGAGGACAAGGCTGTTTGGGATCAATACTTCTGCGCTGCGTTGATTGCGGAAAGCAACCTGACGGCCCCGGTTGTAGGAGGGGCTACTCACGAGGACAGGCAAAACCTGTTGATCGAAAGAGCCAAGGCGCTCGCTGACAAAATGATGGAAAACAGATAATAACCAGAGCCCAGCCCTAGTGCTGGGCTCTCTGTTTCGCTCTGAAAAAGCGTCAGTTACGACACTGGCTTTTGCAGGCTTGATCATGGTCCACAAAAATAGTGTGGATATTTAAGCACTTATGAAATTTATTAACCGAACGGTCCTCAAAATATATTGTTACAAGTGTCGGTTTTAGGTAAGATTGCTTCGCGTTCACCACCACGGTTTATGCATTTTTAAGTCCCAAGCTTCCATCAGCTGCTTGGGATTTTTTTTTGCCTGTAATTTGTCCTGGTTCGTTCGAACATCATTAGGACCGCTTCAACCATCCCCCCTTGCTTTAAAAAAAACGCCGATGTGCCGTCCTGCGTCTATGGAAAATGCTCAGTGCGAACAGGGCGAATCCTGGTTTTTTGGACTACTACTGACTGGCCAAACTCAAACTCAGTCTAATGGGAGTCTTTAGATGCTGGTTCATTGGTCGCTTGCGGCAATTCACCTGCTGGCTTTTGCCTTGGGGTTCTGGGCGGTACTGATGCGGGGCACGGCATTTCGCCAACTGGCTGCCGGAGCGGGGGAGGCTCGTCGTGTGTTGATGGCCGATAACCTGTGGGGCATCTCTGCCGTCCTGCTCTTGGTCACAGGTGGGATGCGGGCCTTCGGCGGGTATGAAAAAGGTACGGATTACTACCTTCACCAACCCTTGTTCCATCTCAAAATGACGCTCTTCGTGCTGATCCTGCTGCTTGAGGTCGCGCCAATGATCACGCTGATCAAATGGCGGATCGCGCTGAGCCGTGGCGCGGCGATCGATACCGGGCGCGCGAAGCTGTTTGCACGGATCAGTCATGTCGAGGGGCTGCTGGTGTTGCTGATGGTCGTGGCGGCCACGGGCATGGCGCGCGGCGTGACGTTTGGTTAGCCGAGTCTGATCACGTTCTTCCTCGGGGATAATCCGAAACGTCTGACAGTCAGGGCAGGGGGCGTGCCGTTAATATCGGCTTCATGTTTTTGGCAGGAAGGGGCGAACGGATGGCGATACGACGCTTGAATCTTTAGCCAGCCGTTGTCCGGGACTGAACGGGCTGGCTACTGACTGCAACAGGATTCAGGGAGTTTGTGGCTTGTCCGGGGCGGTCAGGCCAGCCTGAATACGTTGGTAGATTTCTTCGCGATGCACTGCGACGTCTTTCGGCGCGTTGATGCCAATGCGAACTTGCTGGCCGCTCACGCCCAGAATGGTGATCGTAATGTCGTCACCGATATTTATGCTTTCACCGACTTTGCGGGTGAGTATCAGCATGGTCTTCTCCTTGATTGCTTTGTAGGGCACCTGATTCGAACAGTGCAGAGGTCGGTGGTATGTATAGATTAGTGCGAAGTCTCACGGTTTGGGTGCCTCTTTCTGACGCGCAGATGCTGCATTAATTCCCAAGGCGTAACTATACAGAGGCCGCAACCATCATTCTCGTTGTTTTGCGCCCATTTTGCGGCACTCGGGAAGTATTCATGAATGCTAAAATCGCCGCTTTCAGCATTCAGAGGGACACGTTGTGCGCAAAATGGTCTTGGTAATCGCAGTACTGGCACTGGTTGGATGCGATCAAGGTAAGGGCGTTGACGCTCAAAAGCCGAAGCCGGCAGTCGTTTCCGCACCTGCGGCAGTCACCGGGCCGCAATGGGATGTCGAAGTGCGAGGCGAAACGCCCCAGGCTGTCAGCGACTTGAGCGGCTGGCTGATCGAACACAGCTTTGTGTCCAGCATCGTCAAGGAAAACGGCAAGACCCGGATTCTGCTCGGACCATTCAATTCGAAAGCCGAGGCCGATGCCAAGCAGGCCGAGGTGGCTGCGGCGCTTACCCGGGCCAAGAAACAGAACATCGAAGTGCTGGTGCTTGAGCGTCCCGTAGCCCAGTAACAGCCGTTTTCGCGCAAGCCTTCTGGCGAAGCCCCTTAAAGGGGATCCACATTGACTCGTCTCTAAGCGTAGTCACTGTCGATTCCCAGAAGGAGCTCTCCATGGCCTCCGCCACCCCTTACAAAATATTCGACGCAGTCCTGGCGCACAAAAAGACCCTCAGCCCGCATTTAATGCGCGTGACCCTGGCCGGTCCGATGGTCACCGAAATGGCCACTTGGGCGCCGGATCGGCGCGTCAAACTGTTCTTTCCAGCCGAAGACGGGTCGCCTGCCAGACTGGCTCATGATCAGCATTGGTATGCGCGCTACCGTTCTATGCCGGCCAACCAGCGTCCGGCAATGCGCACTTACACCATCCGGCATCTGCGGGCCGAGCAAGGCGAAGTGGACATCGACTTCGTATTGCACGGTGAAGCCGGTCCGGCCTCCCGTTGGGCAATCCGGTCGGTAGCGGGCGAGTCAATCCAGATTGTCGCACCTGATCGCCGGTTTTCAGCGCAAGACGCGGGAGGTTTAGAATGGAAGCCGCCTCACACGCTCAAGCATCTGTTACTGGTGGCCGATGCCACGGCATTGCCTGCCGCTCTTGGCATTCTGGATGAGATGGCTGTCTTGGCCGAGCCGCCGACGACTCAGGCATTTTTCGAGGTGGACAGTGCAGAAGACGCGTTGCCGGTTCCTGAATGGCCTGGGTTGTCTGTGCGGTGGCTGGTCCGGGATCATTCCAGCGGTAAGGTGGCAGGTGCGCTGATGGTCGATGCGGTCCGTCGGGCGGAGCTGCCGGTTACTTCTTCGCAGGCTCACGAATCAGTGGAGCTGGCCGAGGTCGATGTCGATGAAGAGGTTCTCTGGGAAACCTCCGACTCGACTGGCGACGGTTTCTACGGCTGGATCGCCGGGGAAACGGTGGCCGTGATGAGCCTGCGCAAGCACTTGATCAAGGAGCGCGGCATCGCTCGGGAGTCACTCAATCTGATGGGCTACTGGCGCTACAACAAAAGCGGCGGATAGAAACGTAAAAAGGCCTCGGGCATAAATACCCGAGGCCTTTTTGGTTTTCTGCGGTCGATCAGCCGCAGGCTTTCATGTCCACGGGCCCGACAAACTCGTTGCCGCGACCCATCACGCACGCCACGCTCTGGTTACGCTGGCGTTCCCAGGCTTCAACCGGATAGGTCTTGTTCCACGCGTCGTACAGTTGCCGGTCCTGTTTCGACAGGCGCAAACCGTACTGTTTGCTCATGTAGAAATACGTCCGGGCGATCATTCCGCGAATGGAAGGGCGGGGCATGACCTTCTTCGCCTTGAAGTCGACCTGGGTCAGGCACGAGCCATATTGACCCGATTGCACCGGCAGCCAACCGAAACTGAAGTTACTGCGATCACCGTTCACCTCGCCGATGCTCGGCACCAGGTTGTGCAAATCAGCCTCGGCCTTTTGATAGACCGGATCGTAGCGCGTGCAGTTCTTGCGCCCGCCTTCTTGCCAGCACTGACGCTGATGGCCGATCTGCCAGGCGGGAACGATGTGCTCCCACTCAATGCGGGCAGCGCGCTTGGCATTCTTGCGCGGTACATACCCACAGGCTGCAAGGTTGACCTTGTTGCCGGTGTATTTGCAGCCGCAATAGAACTCGGTGGATTGCGGCTCGTAAAGCTTCCAGGCGACTTTCTTGGCTTCGTTGAAGGTGCGTGGGGCGCCGGCCTGGGCGCCGAGGGTGATGAACAGGAACAGCAAAGCAAACCAGCGGACACTCATTGACTCAATCTTCCTTCGGCACAACCCAGAAAATCTGCACACCGCCATCGTCGCGATAGGCGAGGGTGACGTTGTCGTTCTCATCAATTTCTTCGAGCAATTGCTCCCACTCATCCACAGGTTCGTCCGGTAAACGGAAGATCAGTGCGGCTTTGGCTTTCTGAGCGGTGGGGGAATTGATGATTTTCTGAACACGTATGCCCATGCGTTGATAGGCATCAGGAGAAGCAGAGGTGGAGGCCACGGAATTATCCTTATTAAGCTGTACGTGCATACAGTATTTAACTGTAGGCATTTTCGCAACTGCTTAAAATTCAAGAAAATCCTCTGACAGCAGTTTTTTCCGTTTGGTGTAGGAAGAAGGGAAAATTTTTATCGGAGTATCAGACAGGGTATGAACCACTCGCCCAGGCTGGCGAGTGGTGAATGCAGTGCCCGACCGGAATCGGTCGGGCGAGGGCGAATCAGTATTCCCAGAACATCCGTTGCAGCTCTTTGCTGTCGTTGGTCTTGGTCAGCGCGACCATGGCCAGGATGCGGGCTTTTTGCGGGTTCAGGTCATGTGCCACGACCCAGTCGTACTTGTCGTCAGGCTGTTCGGCATTGCGCAGGACGAAACCACCGGCGTTGACGTGGGACGAGCGAATGATTTGCACGCCATCCTTGCGCAGGGCTTGCAGGGCAGGAACCACGCGCGAAGAGACCGAACCATTGCCGGTGCCGGCATGGATGATCGCTTTGGCGCCGGACTGAGCCAGTGCTTTGTAGGCGGTGTCGCTGACGTTGCCGTAGGAATAGGCGATTTCGACGTCAGGCAGAGTTTTGATGGTTTTGATGTCGAATTCCGAATCCATGGTGTGACGCTTGGCCGGCAGGCGGAACCAGTAGGATTTGCCTTCAACGACCATGCCGAGCGGGCCCCAGGCACTTTTAAACGCCTCGGTCTTGATGTTGATCATTTTGCTGACGTCGCGACCCGACTGAATCTCGTCATTCATGGTCACCAGCACGCCTTTGCCGCGAGCTTCTTTGCTGCTGGCGACGGCGACGGCGTTGTACAGGTTCAACATGCCGTCAGCAGACATTGCAGTGCCCGGGCGCATGGAGCCGACGACGATGATTGGCTTGTCGGTTTTCTCCACCAGGTTCAGGAAGTACGCGGTTTCTTCCAGGGTGTCGGTGCCGTGGGTGATCACGATGCCGTCGACGTCTTTGCTGTCGGCCAGTTCGGCGACGCGACGACCCAGTTGCAGCAGGTTGTCGTTGGTGATGCTTTCCGAGGCAATCTGCATGACCTGTTCGCCTCGAACGTTGGCCAACTGGCTGAGCTCTGGAACCCCGGCGATCAGCTGCTCGATACCGACTTTCGCCGCCTGGTAGGTCGCGCTGTTAGCGGCGCTCGCACCGGCGCCGGCAATGGTGCCGCCGGTGGCGAGGATCACCACGTTGGCCAGTTTCTGTTGGGTTTCGACTTCTTTTGCCTGAAGAGCGGTAGGCAGGAGCAGCAGGAGGGCCAAAGCGCCCGGAATAAAGGTGTTGAAGGCAGATTTCATTATTTTCTCTCTAGTAGTGAGACGGTGCTGATGCAAGTTCATCTAGATACGCCCCAGGCAGATCTGAACGCTTGGGGTCTAGGTGAAGAGCAGGATCTGTACCAGCCCTACGTTGAATGAGAAAAACTTTTAACTGGATGATTTATATCAATATTTACCCAATGGGTTACCAGCGTTAAACAGTCTCGTGTCCGGGTTTCCGAATAAGTTGAGGTTTCGCGTTCGGCTCTCCGAAAAGGCCTACGACTTCTGGTGAACACATGGCCTTGCCAGATAGAAAATTGGTGCTAAAGAAACCCGCGCGCAGGTCGATGTCCCTTCAAAGGATTTTTTTCGGGAGTTCACATGTCTTTTTCTGTCGGTTTTCCAAATGCGGGCGCAATCACCATCGGTGGCAAGACTCCGTCCACGATCAATGCCTTGAGCGAAGCGACGGAAGAAGCGTCGACTCAACTGACTGGAAAAGAAGAAAATCAGGTCAGAACCGGTGGTGCTGTTCAGGGCGAAAGCAAATCCGGGAGCAAATCCGAGAGCAAAAGCACTCAAAGTATTGCGGTGCAGGTGCTGCTCAAACGCATGCAGGAACTGCAACAGCAGTTGCGCGAACAACAGCAGCAGTTGGCCGCTGCTCAGGCAGCGTCTTATCCAACCGAGGAAGCCAAAGCCACCGCTGTCATGTCGATCCAGGGGCAGATCGCCGAGACCAATGGCGCGTTGGCCCAGGTCACGGGCAATCTGGTGAAAGAATTGGCCAAGGACTCCAGCACTGGCGCGCTGGTCAGCACGACCGCGTGATGTGCGGGGTTGGTTTTTGCCAACCGAGACACAAAACAGGTCGTTGACAAATCACAGCAGGGTTCGCATAGTTCGGTCTACGCAAACGTTTGCGCGCTGTTCTTGATGGCTCGGTCCCTTGACGGACGCCATGAAGCTTACGCCAGCGCAAGCGTTGCTCACAATAATCATAAGATCGGAGTGAACCCATGAAGCTGCCATTCGCTGGACGTCTTCTTGCTGTCGCTATGCTGGCCGCCGCATCTGCCGCGCTGCCTGTCTCTTCGGCTTTCGCCGAGACTCCTGAAAAACCCAAAGTCGCGCTGGTCATGAAATCCCTGGCCAACGAGTTCTTCCTGACCATGGAAGACGGCGCCAAGGCTTATCAAAAAGACCATTCCGGCGATTTCGAACTGATCTCCAACGGCATCAAGGACGAAACGGATACCGCTGGGCAGACGCGCATCGTCGAGCAAATGATTCTGGCGAAGGTCAATGCGCTGGTCATCGCGCCGGCCGACTCCAAGGCCATGGTTCCGGTGATCAAGAAAGCCATCGATGCCGGTATCACCGTGATCAATATCGATAACCAGCTCGACCCGGCCGTGGTCAAAAGCAAGAACATCACCGTCCCGTTCGTAGGCCCGGATAACCGCAAAGGCGCACGTCTGGTCGGCGAGTATCTGGCCAAGCAGCTGAAGGCCGGTGACGAAGTCGGCATCATCGAAGGTGTGTCCACCACCACCAACGCCCAGGCTCGCACCGCAGGCTTCAAGGACGCGATGGAAGCGGCGCAGATCAAGGTTGTTTCGTTGCAGTCCGGTGACTGGGAGATCGACAAGGGCAACAAGGTTGCCGCCTCGATCCTCAGCGAGTACCCGGACGTCAAAGCCCTGCTGGCCGGCAACGACAGCATGGCCGTCGGTGCCGTTTCCGCTGTGCGTGCGGCAGGTAAGGCTGGCAAGGTGCAGGTGGTCGGTTACGACAACATCAACGCCATCAAGCCAATGTTGAAAGACGGCCGGGTCTTGGCGACCGCTGACCAGTTTGCCGCCAAGCAAGCCGTGTTCGGTATCGAGACAGCGCTGAAAATCATCAAGGGCGAGAAGGTCGACAGCGGCGCCAATGGCGTGATCGAAACTCCGGTAGAGCTGGTCACCAAGTAACCCTTCTGGCGACACAATGGTGCTCGCCCGACAGGGCGAGCGCATGGAGAGTTTTATGTCAGTTTCCGCCCCGAACGCTGTCCTCTCGGTCAGCGGCATCGGCAAGACCTACGCCCAACCCGTCCTGACCGGCATTGACCTGACGTTGATGCGCGGTGAGGTGCTGGCGCTGACCGGCGAGAACGGCGCCGGCAAAAGCACGCTGTCGAAAATCATTGGCGGGCTGGTCACGCCGACCACCGGCCACATGCAATTCCAGGGGCAGGAATACCGCCCAGGCAGCCGCACCCAGGCCGAAGACCTGGGCATCCGCATGGTCATGCAAGAACTCAATCTGTTGCCGACCCTGTCGGTGGCGGAAAACCTGTTTCTCGACAATCTGCCCAGCAATGGCGGCTGGATCAGCCGCAAACAACTGCGCAAAGCCGCGATCGAGGCCATGGCCCAGGTCGGGCTCGACGCGATCGACCCGGACACCCTGGTCGGCGAACTCGGCATCGGCCACCAACAAATGGTCGAGATCGCGCGCAACCTGATCGGCGATTGCCATGTGCTGATCCTGGACGAACCGACGGCCATGTTGACCGCCCGTGAAGTCGAGATGCTGTTCGAGCAGATCACCCGCCTACAAGCGCGTGGCGTGTCGATCATCTATATCTCCCACCGGCTCGAAGAGCTGGCGCGAGTGGCCCAGCGCATTGCGGTGTTGCGCGACGGCAACCTGGTCTGCGTCGAGCCGATGGCCAATTACAACAGCGAGCAACTGGTCACGTTGATGGTCGGTCGTGAACTCGGCGAACACATCGACCTGGGGCCGCGCAACATTGGCGCTCCCGCCTTGACGGTCAAAGGGCTGACTCGCTCGGACAAAGTTCGCGATGTGTCCTTTGAAGTCCGCGCCGGCGAGATCTATGGGATTTCCGGATTGATCGGGGCAGGGCGCACCGAGTTGCTGCGTCTGATCTTCGGTGCCGACACGGCGGACAGCGGCACCGTCGCGCTGGGTTCGCCGGCTCGGGTGGTGAGTATCCGTTCGCCGGCCGATGCGGTCGGTCACGGCATCGCCCTGATCACCGAGGACCGCAAAGGCGAAGGCCTGCTGCTGACTCAATCGATCAGCGCCAACATCGCGCTGGGCAACATGCCGGTGATTTCCAGTGGCGGCATCGTCAACAACGCTGACGAAATGTCCCTGGCCCAGCGTCAGATCGATGCCATGCGCATCCGCAGTTCGAGCCCGACGCAGCTGGTCTCCGAGCTGTCGGGTGGCAACCAGCAGAAGGTCGTGATCGGTCGTTGGCTGGAGCGTGACTGTTCGGTAATGCTGTTCGATGAACCGACCCGTGGCATCGATGTGGGCGCCAAGTTCGACATCTATGCGCTGCTCGGTGAGCTGACCCGCCAGGGCAAAGCGCTGGTGGTGGTGTCCAGCGACCTGCGTGAGCTGATGCTGATCTGCGACCGGATCGGCGTGTTGTCGGCGGGGCGCCTGATCGACACCTTCGAGCGCGACAGTTGGACCCAGGATGACTTGCTTGCTGCCGCGTTCGCCGGCTACCAAAAACGTGATGCGTTGCTCAACGAAGCAGCGCCTAGGGAACTTCCATGAAAACTGCATCTTCTGCCGGCAAACGTAGTGGCAATTTCTACGGCCTGGGCACCTATCTGGGCCTGGCCGGTGCCTTGCTGGCGATGGTTGCGCTGTTCTCGGTATTGAGCAGCCACTTCCTGTCCTACGACACTTTCAGCACCCTGGCCAACCAGATTCCCGATTTGATGGTGCTGGCGGTCGGTATGACGTTCGTGCTGATCATCGGCGGTATCGACCTGTCGGTCGGCTCGGTGTTGGCGCTCGCGGCGTCGGCCGTCAGCGTGGCAATTCTCGGCTGGGGCTGGAGCGTCCTGCCTGCAGCGCTGCTCGGGATGGCGATTGCGGCATTGGCCGGGACCATTACCGGATCGATCACCGTGGCGTGGCGAATTCCGTCGTTCATCGTGTCCCTCGGCGTGCTGGAAATGGCTCGCGGCGTGGCGTATCAGATGACCGGTTCGCGTACGGCTTACATCGGTGACGCCTTCGCCTGGCTGTCCAACCCGATTGCCTTTGGCATCTCTCCATCGTTCATCATTGCCTTGCTGATCATCATCATCGCCCAGGCCGTGCTGACCCGTACCGTGTTCGGTCGCTACCTGATCGGCATCGGCACCAACGAAGAAGCGGTGCGTCTGGCAGGGATCAATCCAAAACCCTACAAGATCCTGGTATTCAGTCTGATGGGGCTGCTGGCGGGTATTGCCGCGCTGTTCCAGATTTCCCGTCTGGAAGCGGCGGACCCGAATGCCGGCTCCGGGCTTGAGTTGCAAGTGATCGCCGCGGTGGTGATCGGCGGCACCAGTCTGATGGGCGGCCGTGGTTCGGTGATCAGCACCTTCTTCGGGGTTCTGATCATTTCCGTACTGGCGGCGGGCCTGGCGCAGATAGGCGCGACTGAGCCGACCAAACGCATCATCACCGGCGCAGTGATCGTGGTGGCGGTGGTGCTTGATACTTATCGCAGTCAGCGCGCAAGCCGGCGGACCTGAGTCATGGCAACGATCAAGGATGTAGCGGCGCTCGCGGGGATTTCCTACACCACGGTGTCCCATGTGGTGAACAAGACCCGGCCGGTCAGCGAAGAGGTGCGGATCAAGGTCGAGGCGGCGATCAAGACCCTGGACTATGTGCCGAGCGCCGTGGCTCGCTCATTGAAAGCCAAGACCACGGCGACCATCGGTTTGCTGGTGCCGAACAGCCTCAACCCGTACTTCGCCGAACTGGCCCGGGGCATTGAGGATTACTGCGAGCGTAACGGCTACTGCGTGATCCTCTGCAACTCCGACGACAACCCGGACAAACAGCGCAGCTACCTGCGCGTGCTGCTGGAAAAACGCATCGACGGGTTGATCGTGGCCTCGGCCGGTGGCGACGCGGGGCTGGCAGAAGGTCTCGCCGGCGTGCGCACGCCGATGGTCATCGTCGACCGCGGGCTGGAGGGTGTGAATGCCGACTTGGTGCGTATCGACCACGAATACGGCGCCTACCTGGCCACCCGGCATCTGCTTGAGCTGGGTCACCGGGACATCGCCACCATCGGTGGCCCGGCAGGTACCAGCGTGGCGCAGATGCGTCTGGCCGGTTATTGCCGAGCCTTGCAGGAGGCGGGGGTGGAGGTGCATCCCGAACGCATGCTGGAAAGTGATTTCACCAGCACGGGCGGTTACAACGCCGCCGCGATTCTGCTGGAAAAGAACCCGCCCAGCGCGATCTTCGCCGGCAACGACATGATCGGCATCGGCGTGTTGCGAGCGGCTGCCGAGCGCAATGTGCGTGTACCGACCGAGCTGTCGGTGATCGGCTTCGACGATATCCAGATGAGCCGTTATGTCTACCCGGCGCTGACCACCGTGGGCCAATCGATCCTGCAGCTCGGTGAGATGGCAGCCGAGGTTCTGTTACGACGAATCGCAACACCCGACATGGCCACCGATCAACGGATCGTGACCCCCAGTATTGTCCTGCGAGAATCGACTGCGCCGCTTGCCGGTGTGTTCGACGAATACCGCTGAAACCGAATTGACGAGTAGTGATGTATGCCAGCAAAAGTAGTGGTGATAGGCAGCCTGAACATGGACCTGGTGACCCGGGCTCCACGGTTGCCCCGTGGCGGTGAGACGCTGATCGGGCAGTCGTTTGCCACGGTGTCAGGCGGCAAGGGCGCGAACCAGGCGGTCGCGGCGGCGCGGCTGGGGGCCCAGGTGTCGATGGTCGGTTGTGTCGGCAGCGATGCTTACGGTGAAGAACTGCGCGGGGCGCTGTTGGCCGAGCAGATCGACTGCCAGGCCGTCAGCACTGTCGAGGGTTCCAGCGGTGTGGCCTTGATTGTGGTCGATGACAACAGCCAGAACGCAATCGTGATCGTCGCCGGTGCCAATGGTGCGCTGACGCCACAGGTGATCGACCGGTTCGATGCCGTGTTGCAGGCGGCGGACGTGATTATTTGTCAGCTGGAGGTGCCGGATGCCACGGTGGGTCATGCCCTCAAGCGCGGCCGTGAGCTGGGCAAAATCGTGATCCTTAACCCGGCGCCGGCCAGTCGTCCGCTGCCAGCGGATTGGTATGCGTCCATCGATTACCTGATTCCCAATGAAAGCGAGGCCTCGGCTCTGAGCGGTTTGTCGGTTGACTCCCTTGCGTCCGCCGAAACCGCCGCAACCCGGTTGATCACGCTGGGCGCCGGTAAGGTCATCATCACCCTGGGTGCGCAAGGGTCACTGTTCGCCAACGGCACAGGCTTCGAACATTTCCCGGCACCGAAGGTGAAGGCTGTCGATACCACGGCGGCCGGCGATACCTTCGTCGGCGGTTTTGCTGCCGCGCTGGCGTCCGGCAAAACTGAAGCTGAAGCGATCCGTTTCGGCCAGGTCGCCGCGGCGCTTTCAGTTACCCGTGCCGGCGCGCAACCCTCTATTCCCACCTTGTCCGATGTACAGGCGTTCAAAGCACCATGAAAAAGACACCTTTGCTCAACGTCGCGTTGTCTCGGCTGATCGCTTCCCTGGGGCACGGGGACATGGTCGTGATCGGCGATGCCGGCCTGCCCGTACCGCCAGGCGTCGAAATGATCGACCTGGCCCTGACCCAGGGTATTCCGGATTTCGTCAGCACCTTGAACGTCGTGCTCAGCGAAATGCAGGTTGAGCGCCATGTGCTGGCCCAGGAAATTCTGGACAAACAACCACCCGCCTTGAGCTCGCTGGATGAGCTGAATGCCAAAGGCGCGCTGGGCCAGCGTGAGCTGCTCAGTCATGAGCAATTCAAAGTCCTCAGTCGACAGGCGCGAGCGATTGTTCGTACCGGCGAATGTGCGCCGTACTGCAACATCGTGCTGGTCTCGGGAGTGACGTTCTAACCCGCTGTACACAATTTGTTTCCCCACGCACAAGGAGTGCGATATGCACCGCTATGCTCAGAAACTGCACCACCTGCTCCGGAGTCTGCTGCTTTTGTCCCTGATTACTGCAACGAGCGCCCAGGCGGCGGAAAAGATCGATTTGATCATCGACACCGATCCGGGTGCCGACGATGTCGTCGCCTTGCTGTTTGCGTTGGCGTCGCCGGAAGAACTGAATATCCGTGCGCTGACCACCGTCGCTGGCAACGTGCGTCTGGACAAGACTTCGCGCAATGCGCGACTGGCCCGTGAGTGGGCAGGGCGAGAGGAGGTGCCGGTCTACGCGGGCGCACCGAAACCGTTGATGCGCACGCCGATCTATGCCGAGAACATCCATGGCAAGGAGGGCCTGTCGGGTGT
This sequence comes from Pseudomonas sp. LBUM1663, assembly GCF_059695905.1. Lineage (NCBI taxonomy): Bacteria > Pseudomonadati > Pseudomonadota > Gammaproteobacteria > Pseudomonadales > Pseudomonadaceae > Pseudomonas > Pseudomonas sp. LBUM1663. The sequence goes on from NZ_CP166792.1 coordinate 2,486,807, forward strand.
GACCGTGCACGAGCCGAAGAAAGGCCTGGCCGAAGGCAATGCGGTCAGTTACCTGATCGACACCTTGAAGGCCGCCAAGCCCCACAGCATCACCATCGCTATGCTCGGTCCACAGACCAACCTGGCCCTGGCGCTGATCCAGGAACCCGAAATCGTTCAGGGCATCAAGGAAGTGGTGATCATGGGTGGCGCGCATTTCAACGGTGGCAACATCACCCCGGTGGCCGAGTTCAACCTGTTCGCCGACCCGCAGGCTGCGGAAGTGGTGCTCAAGAGTGGCGTGAAGCTGACGTATCTGCCGCTGGACGTGACCCACAAGATTCTCACCAGTGAGGCGCGCCTGAAGCAGATCGCAGCGATCAACAACAATGCCAGCAAACTGGTGGGCGACATTCTCAACGAGTACGTCAAAGGCGACATGGAGCACTACGGTATTCCGGGTGGCCCGGTGCATGACGCCACCGTCATTGCCTACCTGCTCAAGCCTGAATTGTTCACCGGTCGTTCGGTCAATGTGGTCGTTGATAGCCGCGAAGGCCCGACCTTCGGTCAAACCATCGTCGACTGGTATGACGGCCTGAAAGCGCCGAAGAACGCGTTCTGGGTGGAAAGCGGCGACGCCCAGGGGTTCTTCGACCTGCTGACCCAGCGTCTGGCTCGTCTGAAGTAAGCGTTAACCCGCAGGTGCCAGCCTGCGGGTTTTAAGCCCGCTCGTTCTCTGTCAGGCCGATATAGTCGGCGGGGTATTTTTCGAATATCTGCGCGATGAATTTCCTGGCCGCTTCAGTACCCAGTTCCTTGACCAATAGATCGATGCCAATGATTGCGAACTCTTCCGGGCTGCCCGGGCTGTAAGAGCTGTGACCCTGCGGCCACTTGACGGTGATGTTGGCGTCGATGCTTATGGTGGACATGATGGCGCTCGTGAAGTCGGGAAAGTCTGAGTGTCGAGTTAACCATTTTGCGCGGCGTTTGGCACTCCGACTTAGGCATGAGAAGAGGGCTATGCGACACTTGGTCTTCGACGAATTTTCAAGGACAGCGCTGTGCAGATCGATTTGAACACACCCGACGGCTTGACCCTTGAGGCGGTGCGCCAGCTGCTGGCCTCTGCCAGTGATGATGAACACACGCAGCTGCGGGTGACCAAGGGCGGAATGGCCTACATTTCATCGGGTGTTGTAGGCGGCACCGATATCAGCGGGCTACTGTTTCGTCTGGAGACGTGGGCCAAGGGTTCCGGTTATGTAGGATTGGTCGCGGCCAGCGACGAGGTCTGGGTCATGCAGATCTTCAATGCGCTGAAAGAGAATTGGCCGAACCCACCGTTCGATTACATCGACGTCTATTGAGAGCTGTTCATATTCAGTCACGATTGAGTGATGAACGACTGGGCGCGGCTCAGGCAAACTCGCCGCTCGCGCGGTTCGAGGGCAGGGTGGTGGCACTCACCTTGAAACCAAATACCGGATTGGCGGTCGCAAGATCTCAGCTTAACTATTGGAAATAAGGAGGCTTCATGCCTTGGAAGCTCGCGTCATTGGGTACTTTGTTCGCCGTCACTCTGTTGGCTGGTTGCAGCAGCACGTCTTCCGAGTCGGCAGCAGACCCTGAAGCGACGACTGACACAGGTCACAGCCGTTGTGAGGCAAAGGCAGCCGAATTCGCCATCGGCAAAGCGGCTTCGCCCGCACTGCTTGAGCAGGCGCGTACCCGCGCAGGTGCACAGAACGCACGATTCCTGTCGCCTAACGATATGGTGACGCTGGAATACCGCTCCGATCGCTTGAACCTGAACACCGATGCCAGCCGGGTGGTCACCCGCGTCAACTGCGGCTGATCGCTTCAGCCTTTTTCTTCGCCCATAAAAAACCCCGTCACATGGACGGGGTTTTTTTAGTGCGGCTGAAAATTACTCAGCGCGGACTTGTGCAGCTTGCATACCCTTTTGGCCTTTCTCAGCCACGAAGGAAACGGTCTGGCCTTCTTTCAGGCTTTTGAAACCGTCGCTTTCGATAGCTTTGAAGTGTACGAACAGGTCGTCACCGCCACCTTGAGGAGTGATGAAGCCGAAGCCTTTTTCATCGTTGAACCATTTAACGGTGCCGGTTTGGCGATTAGACATGGTGTATCTCCAAGAAACATATATTTTCAGTAGTGCTGTGCTGCTCAGGCCAACTGGGCACACCGGGGTATCATAGTCGAAATGTTCGCTTTGGGAGCCCCCCGGACGTGCTGTTTGCCCTGCAGTCGCGTTCCGTTTGCTGCTTGATGTAGCTGAAAGCCCCGTTTTACAAGGCTTTCAGCCGAAAGTAAAGACGATAAAAAAACCTGTAAAACCTGCATAAATTGTACGAAAAAGCTCAAATGCAGCGCTTTTTATCAGTGATTAGTCGAGTCAAAAGGACTTTTTTGTCACTTTTTCACCGGCGTATTGGCCTTGCATTTAGCTATCTGGCCCAGTGCTTTCTGTTGCAATTCCGGGGTGGCCTTGTTGTCCATCAAAGCTTGAATATCAGCCGCCGGATAAGACTTGATCGAGTCAGCACCGCAAGCGCAGTGAGATTTCGCCGCTGCAGCACCGATCTGCGGAGTGGCCGCTTCTGTGCATTGAGCCATGTACTTCTCGCGCTCGCCCTTCGGCCAATCGGCATGGGCGGCCAGTGGCAGCAGCAAAACAATGGGGGCGACGACTGCGAACAAACGATTCAGACGCATGCTGGGATGCTCCTTTTGGGTCAATGTCTTGTTATCTGAGGGGTAAAGCGGGGTTCAAGTTCAGCACTCTGGCATAAATTGCACGATTTGCCCCGGCATAAAGCCTCGTTGCATCGACGACCGTTCATCTGTGCTAGCATGCCTCGCTCGGGCTTTTGCAGGCTCCGGATGACCTTCAGTCCCGGTGGCGGCAACGGCGCGAATAACCCTGATTTGAATCCCAGTCACTCTGGTTCGGTTTTCCGGTTGGCCGCAAGGCTCCTGCCGCTGTAAGGCAGGCGTTCGTCATTGAATGGCCTGGATCGGATCTTGTACTGGCTCATCCCAACCCACGTGACCTTTGGTAGGGGTCACCACTAGGAGAGGAGGCGCCATGCCAACTATTACTCTTCCCGACGGCAGTCAACGTTCATTCGATCACCCGGTTTCCGTAGCCGAGGTCGCCGCATCCATTGGTGCAGGTCTGGCCAAGGCCACCGTAGCCGGCAAGGTCAATGGCAAGCTGGTCGACGCCAGCGACATCATCGACAGCGATTCCACGCTGCAAATCATTACGCCAAAGGATGAAGAGGGGCTGGAGATCATTCGCCACTCTTGCGCCCACCTGGTTGGCCACGCGGTCAAGCAGCTGTACCCGACGGCCAAGATGGTCATCGGTCCGGTCATCGACGAAGGCTTCTATTACGACATCGCCTTCGAGCGTCCTTTCACCCCGGACGACCTGGCCGCGATCGAACAGCGCATGCAGCAGCTGATCGAAAAAGATTACGACGTGATCAAGAAAGTCACTCCGCGAGCCGAAGTGATCGAAGTGTTCAAGGCCCGTGGCGAAGACTACAAACTGCGCCTGGTCGAGGACATGCCGAACGAGCAGGCCATGGGCCTGTACTATCACGAAGAATACGTCGACATGTGCCGCGGTCCGCACGTGCCCAACACGCGTTTCCTGAAATCCTTCAAGCTGACCAAGTTGTCGGGCGCCTACTGGCGTGGCGATGCCAAGAACGAGCAATTGCAGCGCGTTTACGGCACCGCATGGGCGGACAAGAAGCAGCTGGCGGCTTACATCCAGCGCATCGAAGAAGCTGAAAAGCGCGATCACCGCAAGATCGGCAAGCGCCTGGGCCTGTTCCACACCCAGGAAGAGTCGCCGGGCATGGTGTTCTGGCACCCGAACGGCTGGACTTTGTATCAAGTGCTCGAGCAGTACATGCGCAAGGTACAGCGCGACAACGGCTATCTGGAGATCAAGACTCCGCAAGTCGTTGACCGTAGCCTGTGGGAGAAATCCGGGCACTGGGCCAACTACGCCGATAACATGTTCACCACGCAGTCGGAAAACCGCGACTACGCGATCAAGCCAATGAATTGCCCTTGCCACGTGCAAGTGTTCAATCAGGGCCTGAAGAGCTACCGCGAGTTGCCGATGCGTCTGGCCGAATTCGGTGCTTGCCACCGTAACGAGCCATCGGGTGCGCTGCACGGCATCATGCGCGTGCGTGCATTTACTCAGGACGACGCCCACATCTTCTGTACTGAAGAGCAGATGCAGGCCGAATCCGCCGCTTTCATCAAGCTGACCATGGACGTTTATGCCGACTTCGGCTTCAAAGACGTCGAAATGAAGCTGTCCACTCGTCCGGAAAAACGCGTCGGTTCCGACGAGCTGTGGGATCGCGCTGAAGCTGCATTGGCTGCAGCCCTTGATAGCGCTGGCTTGCCTTACGATTTGCAGCCGGGCGAAGGTGCGTTCTACGGTCCGAAGATCGAGTTCTCGCTGAAAGATTGCCTCGGCCGTGTCTGGCAGTGTGGTACCCTTCAGCTCGATTTTAACCTGCCTGTCCGTCTGGGAGCCGAATACGTCTCCGAAGACAACAGTCGCAAGCACCCGGTGATGTTGCACCGGGCGATCCTCGGATCCTTCGAGCGTTTCGTCGGAATCCTGATCGAGCACTACGAGGGTGCATTCCCTGCGTGGCTGGCTCCGACCCAGGCAGTGATTATGAATATCACTGATAAACAGGCCGATTTTGCCGCCGAGGTCGAAAAAACCCTCAACGAAAGCGGATTTCGTGCCAAGTCTGACTTGAGAAATGAAAAGATCGGCTTTAAAATCCGCGAGCATACTTTGCTCAAGGTTCCTTATCTCTTGGTTATCGGAGATCGGGAAGTCGAGATGCAGACTGTCGCTGTGCGTACTCGTGAAGGTGCTGACCTGGGCTCGATGCCCGTCGCCCAGTTCGCTGAGTTTCTCGCGCAAGCGGTTTCCCGGCGTGGTCGCCCAGATTCGGAGTAATTACTATTAAGCGTGAAATGAGACAAGATAAACGAGCTGCACCGAAAGCCCCGATCAACGAGAATATCTCGGCACGCGAGGTTCGGTTAATTGGGGCTGAAGGTGAACAGCTTGGGATTGTGTCAATTGAAGACGCGCTTCTTAAGGCTGAAGAGGCCAAGCTGGATTTGGTGGAAATTTCCGCCGATGCAGTACCCCCTGTTTGCAAACTGATGGACTACGGCAAATCGATCTTCGAGAAGAAGAAGCAGGTTGCCGCAGCCAAGAAAAACCAGAAGCAGATTCAGGTTAAAGAAATCAAGTTTCGTCCAGGGACGGAGGAAGGGGATTACCAGGTAAAACTGCGCAACCTGGTACGTTTCCTGAGTGATGGGGACAGGGCCAAGGTATCCTTGCGATTCCGCGGCCGTGAGATGGCCCACCAGGAGCTGGGGATGGAACTCCTCAAGCGAGTTGAAGGTGACTTGCTCGAGTACGGTTCGGTCGAACAGCATCCTAAGATGGAAGGACGCCAGCTGATCATGGTCATCGCCCCGAAAAAGAAGAAGTAATCATCAGGGCACGGCAGGCCTTCTGATTATGTTTATCAACTGAATGCGGAGTATCCGAACATGCCAAAAATGAAAACGAAAAGTGGTGCTGCTAAGCGGTTTCTGAAAACTGCTAACGGTATCAAGCACAAGCACGCTTTCAAGAGCCACATCCTGACTAAAATGTCGACCAAGCGTAAGCGTCAACTGCGCGGTAGCAGCTTGCTGGCACCGTGTGACGTGGCAAAAGTCGAGCGCATGCTGCGCCTTCGTTAATTTAGTCAAGAATAGAGGAAGTAACTCATGGCTCGTGTAAAGCGTGGCGTCATTGCCCGTAAACGTCACAAAAAAATTCTGAAACTTGCTAAAGGCTACTACGGCGCTCGTTCGCGCGTATTCCGTGTTGCCAAGCAAGCGGTAATCAAGGCAGGCCAATACGCCTACCGTGACCGTCGTCAGAAAAAACGTCAGTTCCGCGCTCTGTGGATTGCTCGTATCAACGCTGGTGCACGTATCAACGGTCTGTCCTACAGCCGTTTCATCGCCGGCCTGAAAAAAGCGTCCATCGAGATCGACCGTAAGGTTCTGGCTGATCTGGCAGTGAACGAAAAAGCGGCGTTTGCTGCGATTGTCGAGAAAGCTAAAGCCACCTTGGCTTAAGTACCCCCGACAGTCACCCGGCCTCACCTCTGTGGGGCCAGGTGTTAAACGTCATAAATAGGGGAAGAGCCTTCAAGCTCTTCCCCTATTTTGTATCTGGAGTCTGTACATGGAAAACCTGGACGCGCTCGTCTCTCAAGCACTAGAGGCTGTGCAAAGCGCTGAAGATATCAATGCCCTGGAGCAAATCCGGGTTCACTACCTTGGCAAAAAGGGTGAATTGACTCAGGTGATGAAGACCCTGGGGAATTTGCCGGCAGAAGAGCGTCCGCAAGTCGGCGCCCTGATCAACGTTGCCAAGGAGCGTGTCACAGAGGTTCTCAATGCCCGCAAGGCACTGTTTGAAGAGGCCGATCTGGCCGCCAAACTGTCTGCCGAGTCCATTGACGTGACCCTGCCTGGCCGCGGCCAGACCTCGGGTGGTCTGCATCCCGTTACTCGTACTCTGGAACGTATCGAACAGTTCTTCACCCACATTGGCTACGGCATCGCCGAAGGCCCTGAGGTTGAAGACGACTACCACAACTTCGAAGCGCTCAACATCCCAGGCCATCACCCGGCCCGGTCGATGCATGACACCTTCTATTTCAATGCCAACATGTTGCTGCGCACCCATACCTCGCCGGTACAGGTCCGCACCATGGAGTCGAAACAACCGCCGATCCGCATCGTCTGCCCAGGCCGTGTGTACCGTAGCGATTCCGATATCACCCACTCACCGATGTTCCACCAGGTCGAAGGCCTGCTGGTCGACCGCGACATCAACTTCGCCGACCTCAAAGGGACCATCGAAGAGTTCCTGCGCGTGTTCTTCGAAAAGGAACTGGCCGTGCGTTTCCGCCCTTCGTACTTCCCTTTCACCGAGCCGTCCGCTGAAGTCGACATGGAATGCGTGATGTGCAGCGGTAAAGGCTGCCGCGTCTGCAAACAAACTGGCTGGCTGGAAGTCATGGGCTGCGGCATGGTTCACCCGAACGTGCTGCGCATGTCCGGGATCGACCCGGAAGAGTTTTCGGGCTTTGCCTTTGGCATGGGCGTTGAGCGTCTGGCGATGCTGCGTTACGGCGTGAACGACTTGCGTCTGTTCTTCGACAACGACTTGCGGTTCCTCGCGCAATTTCGCTAGTCGTAACGAATTCTTAGGAGAGCAGGATGAAATTCAGTGAACAATGGCTGCGTGGCTGGGTAAGCCCGCAGGTAAGTCGCGACGAGCTGGTTGCTCGCCTGTCGATGGCCGGGCTTGAGGTCGATAGCGTTACGCTGGCCGCCGGTGAATTCAGCGGCGTGGTAGTGGGCGAGGTGCTGAGCACCGAGCAGCACCCGGATGCCGACAAGTTGCGCGTTTGCCAGGTCAGCAATGGCTCGGAGACTTTCCAGGTTGTGTGCGGTGCGCCAAACGTGCGCCCGGGTCTGAAGATCCCGTTCGCCATGATCGGTGCCGAACTGCCGGGCGACTTCAAAATCAAGAAAGCCAAGCTGCGTGGCGTTGAGTCCAACGGCATGTTGTGCTCACAAGCCGAGCTGCAAGTCGGCGAAGGCAACGATGGTCTGATGGAGTTGCCGGCGGATGCGCCAGTGGGTCTGGACATCCGTGAGTACCTGAGTCTGGACGACGCCAGCATCGAGGTCGACCTGACCCCGAACCGCGGCGACTGCTTGTCCCTGGCCGGTCTGGCTCGTGAAGTCGGCGCGCTGTATGCCGCTGAAGTCACCCGCCCGGTGGTTGCTGTCGTGCCAGCCGTGCATGACGAAGTGCGTTCGATCGAAGTGCTGGCGCCAGCCGCTTGCCCGCGTTACCTGGGGCGTGTGATCCGAAACGTCGATCTGTCCAAGCCTACGCCGCTGTGGATGGTCGAGCGTTTGCGTCGTGGCGACGTGCGCAGCATCGATGCTGCCGTCGACATCACCAACTACGTGATGCTGGAGTTGGGTCAACCGCTGCACGCGTTCGATCTCGCTGAAATCAATGGCGGCATCCGTGTGCGCATGGCCGAAGAAGGCGAGAAGCTGGTACTGCTCGACGGTCAGGAAGTCAGCCTGCGTAGCGATACGCTGGTGATTGCCGACCACACCCGCGCCTTGGCCATCGCCGGCGTCATGGGGGGCGAGCACAGCGGCGTCAACACCACGACCACTCGTGATGTATTCCTGGAAAGCGCTTTTTTCGATCAGATTGCCGTCGCTGGCAAGGCCCGCTCCTACGGCCTGCACACCGATGCCTCGCACCGCTACGAGCGTGGCGTGGATTGGCAACTTGCCCGTGAAGCCATGGAGCGCGCCACTGGCCTGCTGCTGGAAATCACTGGCGGCGAAGCTGGCCCTATCATCGAAACCGTCAGCGAACAGCACCTGCCGAAGATCGCACCGGTCACCCTGCGTGCGCAGCGCATCACCCAGATGCTGGGCATGGAAATGGAGTCGGCCGAAGTCGAGCGTCTGCTCAGCGGTCTGGGCCTGAAGATTTCCGCCGACGGGGCAGGGCAGTGGCGTGTTGAAGTGCCAAGCCACCGTTTCGACATCAGTCTGGAAGTCGACCTGATCGAAGAGCTGGCCCGTTTGTACGGCTACAACCGTCTGCCGGTTCGTTACCCGCAAGCTCGCTTGGCGCCGCAAGCCAAAGCCGAAGCGCGGAGCGATCTGCCTGAACTGCGTCGCCTGCTGGTGGCGCGTGGTTATCAGGAAGCAATCACCTACAGTTTCATCGATCCGAAACAATTCGAGTTGTTTAATCCGGGTGTCGAGCCGCTGCTGCTGGCCAACCCGATCTCGAACGACATGGCGGCCATGCGCTCATCCTTGTGGCCCGGTCTGGTCAAGGCGCTTCAGCACAACCTGAACCGTCAACAGGATCGCGTCCGTTTGTTCGAAAGCGGCCTGCGCTTCGTTGGTCAGCTGGAAGGCCTGAAGCAAGAACCGATGCTGGCGGGTGTTGTTTGCGGTAGCCGTCTGCCGGAAGGCTGGGCTCAGGGGCGGGATGTCGTGGATTTCTTCGACGTCAAAGCCGATGTGGAAGCGGTGCTGGGCTTTGCCGGCGCGCTGGATTCGTTCACTTTCGCGCCGGGCAAACACCCTGCGCTGCATCCGGGTCAAACCGCGCGCATCGAACGTGAAGGTCGTCTGGTCGGCTTCGTCGGCGCTATCCATCCTGAATTGTCGAAAACCCTTGGTCTCGACCGCCCGGTTTTCGTCTTCGAGCTGGTTCTGGCCGAAGTGGCATTGGGAAAAATGCCAAAATTCCAGGAGTTATCACGCTTTCCTGAAGTGCGTCGTGACCTGGCACTGATTGCGTCCACAGACGTTGCGGCCAGTGCCGTACTGGATGTAATCCGTGAAAATGCAGGCGAATGGCTCACAGACCTCAGGCTATTTGACGTGTATCAGGGTAAAGGCATTGATCCTGATAGAAAAAGCCTTGCAGTCGGCTTGACCTGGCAGCATCCATCGCGCACTCTTAATGACGATGAGGTGAATACCACGACGCAAAACATCCTCACCTCGCTCGAACAAAGGTTGAACGCCACGTTAAGGAAGTGACGTATGGGGGCTCTGACGAAAGCTGAGATGGCGGAACGTCTGTATGAAGAGCTGGGCCTGAATAAACGGGAGGCCAAGGAATTGGTCGAACTGTTTTTTGAAGAAATCAGGCACGCTCTTGAAGACAACGAACAAGTCAAATTGTCCGGTTTCGGCAATTTCGACCTTCGGGACAAACGCCAGCGGCCTGGCCGCAATCCGAAAACGGGTGAAGAAATCCCGATCACGGCTCGCCGTGTGGTCACCTTTCGTCCAGGGCAGAAGTTGAAGGCCCGAGTTGAGGCTTATGCTGGAACCAAGTCATAACGACGAGCTACCCGTCATCCCAGGCAAACGCTACTTCACCATTGGTGAAGTTAGCGAGCTGTGTGCCGTAAAACCGCACGTGCTGCGCTACTGGGAACAGGAGTTTCCTCAACTCAACCCCGTCAAACGGCGCGGAAACCGCCGGTATTATCAGCGACAAGACGTGCTGATGATCCGGCAGATCCGCGCGCTTCTTTACGATCAAGGGTTCACCATCGGCGGCGCGCGCCTGCGTTTATCCGGTGATGAAGCCAAAGACGACACCACTCAATACAAACAGATGATTCGGCAGATGATTGCTGAGTTGGAAGATGTGTTGGTTGCCCTCAAGAAATAATTTCCTGCATTTGAATACTTCCAGTTTTCAAAAGCTTGCGATATATTCTTGAGCGTTCTTCGAGGAGAGGAACAGGTTTCACGCCTAGTCGGGGCGTAGCGCAGTCCGGTAGCGCACTAGCATGGGGTGCTAGGGGTCGAGTGTTCGAATCACTCCGTCCCGACCATTATTCCTGAGTAAAATCAGACACTTAAGCCGATCAGATAGATCGGCTTTTTTGTGTCTGCGCAAAACCCGCGCAAAACTGGCGCAAAACTACCCGGTGATTTCGCTGATATTCAGGTCCGGTATTGCCTCGGACCAGATGATTTCCTCGTGCTCCCGCTGGTAGTTTCTGGTCATGCCCTCGCTCGCATGGCCAGCAATTTTCTGACCATCCTTCCCGGCTTTTTTGTACAGGTGCAGCGATAGCGCTCGCACTTCGTGGAAGCCCGGCATCTCTTCTTCCTTCCACCCCGCGTAGCAGTTCGCCGCCTCCCTGGCTTCCTTGAATGCTCGCGTCAAATACCTCTCTTCAACCTTCGTCCAGTGATCCTTGGTCTGCGCCTGTTTCTGTTTCCGGCGCTCGGGCTTTCGGTGCACCAGGTAGGGCGATACGACATCGTCACGGCATCGGCTGATGACCGCCTGCAACTCCGGCGTTATCAGAAATCGTATCCATGCCGCGTCACTGGCCTTGGCCGTCTTCTTCTGCACCACGTACAGGTAACCCTCCCGACTGCCATCAAAACGCATATCGAGGATGTCTGTCCGGCGCTGGGCGGTGATCAACGCCAGGTCGATTGCGTTCTGCAGCCAAGCCGGCGACTTCTCCCGGATGGCTTTCAGTCCTTCAACCGTGTGGCGTTTGCGCTGCTTCTTCTCGATCCGGTTGATGGTGCTGGCCGCCGGGTTGTCCGGGCACAATCCTTTGGACGCTGCGTGATTGAAGATGTCGATCAGCAGCGCCCTGCACTGGTTCGCCGTGCGGGGAGTGAGCGCGTCCAGCATCTCCGCGACCATGCGAATGGTTATCTGATCGACGGCCTTGCCCTCGAACTGCTTGCGGAAGCGCCGGAAGTGCACGGCGTAAAGGCCCAGCGTTCCTTTGGCCAGCTCGCGTGGTGGCAGAACGTCGCGTTCGTAGGTATCGAGGAAGCCAGCAAATGACTCCGATGAGTTGCCCATCACGGCGCCGATCAGGTCAGCGCCGCGCATGAATTCCAGATTCAGCTGCTTCGCGGCATCAATCGCCTTGATTCGGTCGCTGCCAAACGGGAACCACTTACCGTCGGTTGGCCGCCGGTAGCGATAAGTCGAACGCCGCGAATCGAAATACAGGTTCTGCGGGAGGCTCTTGTTCGCCTTGTTGCGCGGCCGTGGGACCATCATGCAGCTCCTTTCAATACCATCGCGACCAGGTCGTTGCCGCTCGACCGGTTGAACGCGGTCCAGTCAACGTACCAGAGTTTCCCGATCTGCTCCCCGGGCACCATGCCGTTTCGGATGTGGTTGCGGATGGCTTGCGGGCATTGCGGCGTTCCGTTCTCGCCCCAGCGCCGGCGCTGGAACTCACTGATCTTTATCAGTTCTCGTTTCATTGGGTGCTCCATGCCGCGCGTGGCGGCAGAAGGTGGTGAAAGTGTTAGGCTCGCTCGCCCAGATCTAAGCCTATTTGGCTGACTCGATCGACGCAGGCGGGATTCAGCCAGATGCATTCGGTTCGGCTGGCGGTGCCTCGAGCTGCCGAGATTCGCGCCGAGGTGCTGTAGTTGGTCCAGCCCGGGAGCAGCTCTGCATACAGTTCGCTCGGGTAACCAGAGAGCACGACCATTCCTTCTAGCTCGAGTAAAACGCCGAGCAGTTCTCGATGCGCGGCATCGTCCATTTCGTGCTTGTAGTACCGCCCGCTCGACGCGCCTTTGTACCTGGTGTCGTGCACGTAGGGTGGGTCCACGTAGTGCAGGGTCTGGGGTCCGTCGTGAGCGGTGATGACTTCGATCGCCGGGCGGTTCTCGATCAGCACGCCGCTCAGACGCTGGCCAACTTCGGCAAGTTGTTCCGGATACGCAGCCCAAAGTGATTGGGCTGTGCCGTACTGGCGCTTCGTATCGATGCGAAACCCTGTGACACCCTTCGTTGCGCCGGCGGACCCGAAACCCATCTGGGCGCGGATGATCGTTCTGCGTGCACGTTCGATCGGTTCAACGGTCGATTCCCATGACAATTCAAACTCTTCGCGGGAATAGGGCGTGAATACCAACCGTTCGATAAGTCCCGATCGCGCAACAGGATCCTGAAAAACGCGGAACAGGTTCACGATGTCGCCGTCTAGGTCGTTGTAAACCTCGGCATACGATCGGGGTTTTTGCATCAGAACGCCGGCCGCTCCGCCGAAGGACTCGACGTAGCAGGTGTGCGGCGGGAAGTGTTGAAGCACCCACGGCGCGAGCCGAAACTTCGCGCCGTGGTAGCGGATGACCGGTGAGGTGATGGTCATTATTTTTTCCAGGTGCGCGCCCGCCGTACACCGGCAGGCTGGTAGGTGGAATGTGGAATGTGGAATGTGGAAATCAGACGAGGGGAGAGACGACGAATTGCGTGAGACAAATTTATTGGGTGAGCTATTGTTGAAGCTTGCGCTTCATCAGTTACCGAACCCCTGTCTGGTTCATTCGGTGGCTGATGGGGCGGTTTCTATTTATCGCGGCCCCTTGTAGCAGTACACGTAGGCGAACCAGGCGAGGGCGATCATGGCGTCACCTCAAGGCTACCGAATCGCTCCAAAAGTTCGACCTCAAGCTGTGCAGCCTTGTCTTCGAAGCCGTCAACTTGAACGGTGCGCATGCGCTTATGCTCTTCGTCGAATCCTTCGGGCACACCAAGGTCGCGCCACCATTGGCGCGCATACTCGAACACATCCCTTGCTCGTTGATCGTCGATCCAGAGCGTGGCGCCGTTGAACTCGGCGCGCCATGGCAGGGAGCTACCTTTGATCAGCGCCAATGTGCGGCGTCGCAACTGCGCATAGCTCAGCGGAACGCCCCACGCTCGACGGCTGATCATGTGCAACCCCTGAGCGTATCGCTGGCTATCACCGCTACTCAGTGCCTTGCCACCGCCAACGTAATTTGTGATGACGCCTTTGCCAGTTTTGCGCACCTGCGCTCGCCAGATGGCTTGCAGGATTTCTGAGTCGGTTACTTTCATCCGATCACCGCCTTTATGGTCAGTACCAATGGAAGCCAGAAGAAGAGGGCGCAGCTGGCCATGCAGGTCAGGAGCATGGCGTCACCTGTGATTTCAGATCAGCGAGCGCAAAAACAATGCCGCGGCAGTAGCCGTCCTCGCCTTCCCATACGTCGAAAGTCGAGTGCGGAATATCCGTTTCGTAGATCCAGCTGAAGCCGTCCTTATCCCAGATAGCTTTGATAGATGAGGCAGTCTTACGTCGCTCAACAAAGTCAGCGATCGCTTCGTCATCGCCATCATCAATCTGATCCCGATCAAGCAGGCCTTTTGAATCTAGCCAGGCAGCCCCGCCGCCGTAGCAGCCGAACTCATCACGGATGGCACCTTCGAATTCCATCAGGTCATCGCTGGCGCCGAAGACGATCACGAGGCCCGCAGCTTTGGCGGCCGCGATCTGGTCTTTGGTGATGGCCTTGTGCGCTGGATACTGAATTCCGTTCAGTTGTGCTGCGAGCTGATCTCTAGGCATGACTGTTCCTTTGCCGCTATAGCGGCTGACTTTGAAGGGGGAGGGGTTACTGAGGTCTTGAGGCGATGGCGCGAACGGCGGCGTTGTATTCGATCGGATCGCCGTTCGGGTAATTCTCGATGATCGCCCGCAGGCGATCGCGCTCGGCATCGCTTTGAGGGCGTGCCACCGCCGCCGTCATTTCCGCCAAGACCATCCACGGATAGTCGCAGGCGGTGTCCTTTACTAAGCAGTCACCGGCATGGATGAACTTCTCTGCCGCCTTGCTGGCAAGGCAGCCGCGCTGGCAGAAGCGGCACCGGTACAGGTCGCCATCGATGGCCCAGGTGCGGTGGTGTAGTTCGAGATCAGCGTCACGCTTATCCATGGTCATTCGCCCTGGTTGGCCAGCATGTTCAGGCGCATGCCTGATGTGCCGGGGATCTGATGCTCGCGCTCAAGGTGTTCATCCAGCTCCGGGTACTCTGGTCGTGCCGGTGGGTAAGCCGGAGCGGTCATCGCCTGATCAATGGCGGCGCGAAGGTTCTCGCTGTAGTCCTCGCCGATCACGCGCTCGGTCGGCTTGTCCATCCAATGGCCGACAATTTCGATGCTGATGCAACTGTCGCCGGCATCGCCGTTGGGGCTACTGTCGTAGCGGACATCCCAGCAATTCGATTCCAGTGCATCGAGCCGAGCCTTGTCTCGTTCCAACTCATCAACCCGCTGATCCGCTGCGTTCAGGCGCAGCTGCAGGGCGTCACGCTCGGCCTTCATGCGATTGAAGGTCTCGCCGAGCACGTACTGCACTGGGCGGTGTCCGCATTCACAGTCTGGCCAAGGGTTATCCTCTGCCCAAGTCCTGCCGTCGCCGGTGTCTGTCTCGCAGGCCGGGCCGAGGTAAATCACTTTTGGTTCGCTCACCTTGAAATACCTCTTCAATTGTCCGTGCCTGTGTAGGTGCGCCAAGGGACCTTGACGCCGTTGACCAGAAAGCCCCAGTCACCACGCCACTTGCTGGTGATGAACAGGGTGATGACGCCGCCGGGCGATACCTCGTCGATGCGGTGGTACTCGCCGTGCATCAGGCGGGCGGTGTCGCCGGGTTCGCGCCAGTAATCGATGTCGCCGTTCCCGCTGTCTCGGCGCTGCTCCTTGTAGAAGCCGCGTAGGATGATCGTCCGAGCGTTCCACGGGTGGTCATGCGGATCCCGGTCTTCGTCCGGCCGCATGATGTGGTGGATACGGAACGACCACGGGCACCACCAGAGCGCCGGCTTGTGCGTGGTGCGGGAGTAGGGGTTGAACAGCCACCAGCGGCCCATGTACATCTCGGCGCCGTCAGCGGACATGATGTGCAGGTAATACAGCATCATCGAACGCGCCGACAACGGCGACTGGATCGGCTTTATCCCGGTCAGTGCTGACAACGTAGAAGTCGACACCTCGGACGACTTGATCTACTGGGTCACACTGGATGGCGGTCGCTTTCCGGTGTCGCCGGAGAACATGCTGCATTTCAAGCTGTTTAGTGTTGACGGAATTATTGGACTATCGCCTGTCGAGTGCATGGCGGAATCCATGGGTTTGGCCAAGACCGCGCAGGCCTGGTCCGCGATGTTCATGCGCAAAGGCGGGTTCACTGGCGGCTATGTCATATATGAGCAATTCCTGACTAAGGCCCAGCAGGCCCAGATCATGGAAAAGTTTCCTGACGTGCGCAAAGGCGACGTCAACGATATCGGCTCGATGGGCATCTTGCAGGGCGGCCCAAAGATAGTTCCCGCAGGCCTGAGCCAGAAGGACAGCCAGTTCATTGAGTCTCAACAATTCCAAGAGGAAGCCCTTGCAGGCTGCTACGGAGTTCCTCTGTACCTGGCCAACCGTGCCGGGAAGACCTCAATCATGGGGTCGAATCTGGAGCAGCAGACCAGTGGCTTTGTGACGTTCGGCCTCAAGCCTTACCTCGATGCCATCGAGGATGAAATCAACGACAAGCTTTTTCGCGATAAACCTCAATTTGTGGAGTTTGTCGTCGAGGGGTTGTTGCGTGCCGACAGTGCGGGTCGCGCTACTTACTACCAGGCGGCACTTGGTGGCTCTGGTGGTTCGGGCTGGATGTGCATCAACGAGGTTCGCGACAAGGAAAACCTGCCGCGCCTGGAAGGCGAAGAATACAGCCGGGTCACCCGGTGGGAGATGCAGACC
Source organism: Pseudomonas sp. LBUM1663 (assembly GCF_059695905.1). Classification (NCBI taxonomy): domain Bacteria; kingdom Pseudomonadati; phylum Pseudomonadota; class Gammaproteobacteria; order Pseudomonadales; family Pseudomonadaceae; genus Pseudomonas; species Pseudomonas sp. LBUM1663. The sequence continues at coordinate 2,503,075 of NZ_CP166792.1, forward strand.
AATGTTCAGCAAACTTGAAGTTCCCTTCGAGGTAAAGGCCGTCGATGACGCGGGCAACTTCGAGGGCTATGCCGCGGTGTTCAACAACATCGACCTGGGCGACGACGTGATCCTGCCAGGGGCATTTACCAAGGTTAAGACCACCCGCGCCGGCCGACTGAAGTTGGCCCTGTTCCACGACCTGACCCGTTTGGTCGGATCTTCTGAGTTCACCCAAGACGATCACGGGCTGCACCTCAAGGGCAAGATCAATCTCGCCGTGAGTTATGCCCGCGACGCTTACGAACTGATGAAAGAAGGCACGCTCGACAGCATGTCCATCGGCTTCAACACCTTGCTATCGACGTTCGAAGAGGCTGAGGTTTCGTGCCCGGTGTACGACGGCGCGCCGATGGACACGCCCATGCCATACATCTCGTTTGACCGGGAAATCTCGGCGAACACCAGCCCTATCGCCGGGCGCAAGCGCGAACAACGCCTGATCTACCTGTCGGTCTGGTCTGATGCCCACGGCCAGGCTGAAGTGAAGCGCATCAATGGCGAGATCGTTGCTGCTCTGGACGAGCGCCGGTTGCCGCTGACAGTTGGCCGGGCAGTATCAGTGCGAGTCGAACAGGCCGACGCCCAGCGCGATGCCGACGGCGTCACGTACCAGGGATCAATCACAGTCCGCGTCATCACCACCCACTAATTCCCAACACCGGCCGCCCTGCGGCTTTATCCAATGTGCCCTTGGAGGAACCCCCATGGCCGAAGACAACCTCAATACAGCCGCCGGCTGCCGGATCGGCATCGGTAGCAAGAATGGCGCGGACACCGAAGCGCTCTACAAGGCTGATACCTACGTCGACATTGGTGAGGTCGAGGACCTTGGCGAGTTCGGCGATACCTTCAGCTCTGTGACCTTTACCTCGCTGCGCGATGGCCGGGTGCGCAAGTACAAAGGCACCGCCGATGCCGGCGACCTGACCCTGACTGTCGGCCTCGACAACGGCGACCTCGGCCAGGCCAAGCTGAAGATCGCTCACAAGGATCGCAGCAAGGGCGACTACAACATCAAGATCACCCTGAACGACGGCGACGCTGACGCTACCCCGGTTCTGTTGCCGACCACGTTCTATCTGCGTGGCAAGGTGATGAATAACACTGTCGCCGCCGGCGCGGCTGACAACGTGGTTCGCCGCAACGTCACCATCGGCATCAACTCCGACATTCTCGAAATCCTCCCGGTCGCTGTTGCGCCGTAACCTGCGGGGCTTCGGCCCCGACTTTTCAAGGACCTGACACATGAGCAAGACTTTGCTCGGTACCGTCGACATTACGCTCGACGGCGAGACTTACACCTTGAAGCCAACCCTCGGCGCCGTGCGAGCGATTGAGGCTCACTTCGGCGGGTTGCGCGGCGCGTCCCAGGCAATCAATGCCCTGAGCGTTGACGGTTGCGCTGTGATCGTTGCAAGCGGCGCAGGCCTGACTGGGAAAGCCGCCGAGGGTATACCTGAGCAAGTTTGGCAGGCCGGCGTCCTCGAGGTGTCGGTCCAGCTCAACGCGTACCTGGTAGCGCTTTACAATCCGAAGGGGGCCGACGCGGGAAAGGCTCAGCCGGCGAAGGCGTAAGTGCTGTCGAGGACGGAAGTTACGTCGACCGGCTTTACGCGGTAGCCACCGGATGGCTTGGCTGGTCACCTGAAGTAGCCTGGAGCACGCCGCTCCCTGAGTTGTTTCTGGCCGTGGATGCCCGCGTAGAGTGGGCGCAGATGACTAATCCGTTCGGCAAGCCCGCCGGCAAGAAGGACAAGCCGAAACCGTCCACAGTGGCCGCGAAGCTTCGTCAGGCGCTTACCGGGAGGCGGTCAGCGTAGCATTTTGATAATCTCCATCGACAATGGACGAGGGATTGATGAATGCAAAAGCTGATAGTGACGCTTCCGTTTATTTTATTGTTGGCGGCGTGCGGACAGTCGGAGGCGGATAAAGCAAAGCATGACGCCGAAATGACGGAGATAAGATTTCAGCGCATAGCTAGGGAGTCAGTAACCGCAGTTTTAAAAGATCCAGGCAGCGCTGAATTTCGTGATCAGCGCGGGTTCTGCGGTGAGGTTAATTCTAAGAACTCGTTCGGGGGATATGCCGGTTTCAAGAGGTTCATCGCCCCGAACAAAGATATGGTCGTTTTTGAGAAAGATGATCGAATGAGTCCAGGTGAATTTGAGGAAGCCTGGTCAAAGTTCTGTCATTAATTTTTACTTTACCACCCGCTTCGGCGGGTTTTTTATGCCTGGAGAAAAGCATGGCTGATACTGACGTACAGGGGATGCTCGTCCGCATCGAGGCGACGACTGCACAGTTGCGTCAGGAAATGGCTCGCGCTGATTCTAGCGTTGCTCAGGCGTCAGGGAAAATCGATAAAAGCTTGGGGCGTATCGATACAGCTTTCGACCGTGCCGGTGAAAGTGCGCTTGGTGCATCTGCTCTGATGAAGAGCGCCCTAGCAGCAGCTATCGGTGCCGCATCTATCGGTAAAATTATCGAGACGGCTGACTCCTATTCTCAGATGAGCGACCGCGTCGGGCTGGCCACAAGCAGTGTCGGTGAATATAACCAGGTGCAAGAGCGTCTGATCGACACAGCGAAGCGTACCTACCGCCCTTTAAGCGAAGCTCAGGAACTGTACATCCGAACTTCGGAAAGCCTGAAGTCGATGGGTTTGAACACTGGCCAAGCGTTGGATGTTTTGGACAGCTTCAGCTTCTTGCTGGTGACCAACTCCACTTCTGCGGATAAGGCAAAATCAGCAATCGATGCTTATTCCAAGGCGCTTCAACTCGGGAAAGTAGAAGCTGGTGACTGGCAATCGATTTTGGCGGCCATGCCAACTATCGTCGAGACTGTCGCGAAGGCTACCGGTAAAACAACCGAAGGAATTCGTAGTCTTGGCGCCCAAGGTAAGCTCAGCCTCGAGGTATTGACCGACGGCTTGCAGAAGTCCGCCACAGCAAATGGCAAGCTTGCCGACAGCATGAGTACCGCGGTGCGGGACGCAGTCCAGAATCTATCGAATGCATTCTCGATCTATATCGGTAGGTTGAACGAAACCACTGACTTCACGGGTGTTTTAGCCAAAGGGATAGGGGTGCTGGGAGCCAACTTCGAGACGCTCGCCGACGTTGCTATTCTTGCAGCCATTGGAGCTCTTGCAGGTTATGGGCGGAGCGCTGCAGGCTCTGCTGCTATTGCTGTGAAATCGGCTCTCCAAGATGCCGCAGCTCGGAAAACCCAAGCTGCTTCCGTGCTATTGGTCGCGCAAGCAGAGCAGCAGAAAGCTGCAACCTCGGTCTTTCTCGCAGAGCGGGAGGCCGTCGCTGCGAGAGGCACGGCTGTTCAAACTCAAATGTCGCTGCAACTGGCAGAGGCGCGAATGGTTGAGGCTCGCGCGACAACGGCGGTCTCTGTAGCGCAAGCGGGTGTGAGCCGGGCGGGCGCCGGCATTCTCGGAATTCTTGGTGGTCCAGTAGGGATAGCGGCGTTAGCGATCGGAGCCGCAACCGCTTTTCTGACTCTTCGTGATAATTCAGGATTCTTGGAGGAGAAGCTCGGAGATCTGACTGATCCACTTGATAAGTTGATTAAGCGTTTTGGCGATTTGAATAGGGCCACCCAGTCGGTAACCCTTCGCGAACTGAAGTCGCAAGTTGAAGACCTGCAGTCCGATCTCGGCCAAATGTCAGGAGCAATTGCCGACAAGTTTGAAAACGACTTGCGTGGCATGGGGGCTGCTGGCGCTGACGGGCTCATGGCAGGGCTTACGCCTCTTCCAGAGGAAGCTCAGGCCGCATTGGATTTGGTTCGCAAGGCATCGAAAGACCAGGCTGCGGGAATTACCGTTGACTGGAAGTCTGTTGCTGACCAGGTTCGCCTTGTTCCCGGTGTCACCGAGTCGATGGCTCGGGCAATGGAGGAGAGCCAAGGGCCTGTTACAAAGTTGTCCGGTGAGCTCGGTAAGCAGAAAGAAATTGTTGCTGCACTTACTGGAGAAACCGAAGCCAACACCAAGGCGCAGAGGGAGAATTCGACCGCAAAGGCCGCCGCAGCTCAGGTTGGCCAAAAGTATCTCGAGCAGCTGCAAAAAGATCTCGGCACCGCGAAGGACAAGACCGCGTTGGAGGCGGCGAATCGATTCATTGCCGAAAACACCAAACTCACGGAAGGGATGATTGTTGCGATCCGCTCGGCCGCGGCTGCCAAGGACTCTCAGAAAGAAATTGACGATGCCGCAGCCAAGGCAGCCAAAAAGAACACCAGCGAATCAGAGTCGGCGGCCAAGCAGCAACTCAAAGCCTTCGAGTCGACGGAGGAAGGCTACAAGCGACAGATCGAACTGATCAACACCACCGGCGACAAGCAGAAGGACGCGACCGAAGTTCAGAAGCTGTCGTTTGAGCTTCAGGAAGGCAAGCTCGGCATATTGACCGAGGCCCAGAAGAAGCGGCTCACGGGTATGGCCGCCGAACTGGACGCGCTGAACAAGATCAAGAAGGCCAACGAAGACGACTTGAAGCTGACGGCTTTCAAGAATGCCCAGGCCACGGGTACGCAGACCACCCAGGACGGATTCGATCAGGAGCTTGCCGGCATTGGCATGGGCGACAAGGCCCGCGACCGTATGCGGGCAGACTTGGCCCTTCGGCAGAAATACGCGGCAGATCTGGCCAGCTTGAACGAGCAGCGGAATACCGACCAGATCACACCGGAGCTCTACGCCAGTGAAACCACAGTGCTCAAGGAGGCACTAGCAGAGCGTCTAATTGCTCAAGAGATGTTTTATCAGCAGGTCGACGAGTACCAGTCGAACTGGATGAATGGTGTCAACGAAGCGTGGGCCAACTATGCCGATGCTGCTCGGGACTATTCGCAGATCGCCGCCGACTTCACATCGGGCGCCTTGGATACCGCTACTGGTGACCTGGGCACGTTCTTCTCGGACGTGGCCAGCGGCGCGGAAGATGCCGATGACGCCTTGGGCGACATGGTCGGCAACTTCGCAAAGTCGATGCTCAAGGCGTTGGGTGATATGGCGGCCCAGTGGCTGATCTATCAAGGCGTGCAATTGTTGGTGGGAAAATCGACCCAGGCGACTGCTGCGGGAACACTTGGCGCGAACGCGGCGGCGATGTCGCTTCAGGCTGGCTTGAATGCCTACGCATCGACGGCCGCGATTCCAATCATCGGTCCTGCTGCCGCACCTGCGGCAATGGCGACAGCGTTGAGCGTCACTGGTCCTTTGGCATCGGCAGTGGGCATGACTGCGATGTCGGGTGTTGGCTTCATGGAGGGTGGCTACACCGGCGACGGTCGCCGCGACGAAGTTGCCGGCCCGGTCCACCGCGGCGAGTTCGTTTTCAACTCCGAAGCAACTGCGCGAATCGGCGTGGGAACCTTGGAAGCTATGGCCAATGGCAAGGCCACAATGATCAGTCCTTCCGGAAGTAGTTCCGGTACCGACTCTTCAGGTGGCGGGCCACCGTCGATCATTTTCAACGCACCAGTTTCCGTGCAAGCGCAGCCAGGCATGAGCGACCAACAGGCACAAATGCAGGGCGAATCAATCAGCGCCGGCCTTGAGTCCAGCTTCGGTCAGTTCCTCGATCGGGAAATGCGCCAGGGCGGGCGACTCTGGAGGCGCAACTGATGGCTGAGGTATTTGATTATGACGTGCAGCTCGGCGCCGATGGTGACGTCTCCCAGAGAACTTGGGAGAACGAGTTCGGTGATGGGTATGTCCAGTCCGGCGGTATAGGCATCAACACCAAGAGCCAGGCGTGGAATCTCACGCACACTGGTTCATTGGAGGCCGGTGATGAGCTGCCGCTGGTCTGGGCATTTCTGGATCGTCACGAGGGCTACAAGTCGTTTTTGTGGACGCCGCCTGGAGGAATTCAGGGCTACTACAAATGCACTGGGTACAAGCCACGCCCGCTTGGGAATGACAATTTCACGCTGAGCTTCGTCTTCAAGCAGGTCTATAGGCCCTGATGTCCCAAGCTGATCAACCCCGCCAAGTGCGGGGTTTGTTGTTTCTGGAGCACTATGAATTACAACGCAGACATCCAAAAACTTGAGCCGGGTAACCAGATCCGCCTATTCGAGCTCGACGCCACGCGCCTGGGCGCGAATCTGTGGCGCTTCCACGGTCACGCGCAGGAAGGCGACATCATCTGGCAGGGCCAGTTGTACTCCCCACTCCAGATCACAGCGAAGGGATTCGATATCCGCGGTGATGGCCGGCCTGCTTCGCCCACTTTGCAGGTGGCCAACGAGCTGGGTGGCGTGCGCGGCGCACTGACCGCGCTGTGCTTGCAGTTTCGGGATCTGGCTGGTGCCAAGGTCCGCGTCATCGAAACGTTCCGCCACTTTCTGGACGCCGCCAACTTCCCCGACGGCAATCCAACTGCCAGCAACCAGAGCAAGATCAACCTCTGGTACATCGAGCAGAAGACCTCCGAAACATTCGAATCGCTGACGTTCGACCTGTCCGGTCCAACGGACATGGAAGGACAGATGCTGCCCTCGCAGCAGATCACCAAGCTGTGCCGCTGGGCCTGCCGGGGAGGCTACCGGGGTGAGGCGTGCGCTTACATGGGTGCCGCGATGTTCACGAAAAAGAATGAGCCCACGGACAACCCCGCGCTTGATCGCTGTGGCGGCTGGTGGAGCAGCTGCAAGCTTCGCGGCAATACCCGCCGATTTGGCGGATCCATGGGCGCGAGCCTGATCGCATCTTCGAGGTAATCATGCGGATCAATCAAAAATTGCAGGCAGAGATCCGTGCTCACGCCGAGCGTGATTACCCTGCCGAGGCGTGCGGTGTGTTGGTCAGCACTGAGTCAGGCCGCATTTATGTCCCTTGCGGCAACAAAGCGAAGACCGCCCGGGAGAATTTCCAGATCGATGAGCGCGACCTGGCGGCCGCCGAAGATCTCGGGGCCGTCGTCGCAATTATTCACAGCCATCCGGACAAAGCGCCGTCGCCGAGCATGGCCGATCGCGTCAGTTGCGAACTGCACGAACTGCCCTGGGGCATCGTGGGCTGGCCTGGCGGTGAGTTCGAGTGGTTCAAGCCAGTCGGATTTCAGGCGCCGCTGCTGGGGCGGGACTTCTCCCATGGCCTTCTGGATTGCTGGGCCGCTTGCCGAGACTGGTACGCCCGAGAGGCGGGCCTTCAGCTGCCGAACTTTGAGCGCCATGACCTGTGGTGGGAGGACGAGCAGGGCCCTAGCCTTTATGAAGACAACTTCAAGGCCACGGGTTTCTACCAGGTTGAAAACGCCCAGCGCGGTGACATGTTGGTTCTGCAAATTCCAACACCCGGGCGACCATGTTTCCATCCCAACCACGCCGCGATCTATTTGGGAGACGAGCCCGCGTTTGTCAGCGAGCCAGCAGCAAGGCTTGGCGGCTCAGGTCCCTTCATCTACCACCACATGGCGGGTCGCCTGGCCGGGCGTGAAATCTTCGGCTGGTCGCAGGCCAACCGGGTGAAACTGATACTGAGGCATAAGGACTACCGCCCATGACAATGACGACCATCAAACTGGGCGGTGTGCTGGGCAAGCGCTTTGGCCGCCAGTACTTGCTCGACCTGTACGGCTTTCGCGATGCCATGAGCGCACTGTGCAACATGAAGCCGGGTTTCGAGCAGTTCCTGCGCAGCGCCGAAGAGCGCGGTCTGGTGTTCGCGGTGTTCATCGACGAACGAAATGTCGGTGAGCAGGAGCTCGATCTCAAGTCGGCAGGGCCAAGTGCGATCCGCATCATGCCGATCATTCAAGGGAGCAAGCAGGCTGGCATGTTTCAGACCCTGCTTGGCGTGGCCCTGGTAGTCGCCGGACTGTTCACTGGCGGTACGACTTCTACGCTGGGCCTGGGCCTATTGGCGGCCGGCGCAGCGGTTGGCTTGGGCGGCGTGGTGCAAATGCTGTCTCCGACGACCAAGGCCAACACCAGCGACAAGAATGAGGACGGCAACAATCCGAGCTATGGCTTTGGCAGCGCCGTCACCACCATCGCCCAAGGCAACCCATACCCACTGCTCTACGGCGAGCGGGAGATCGGCGGGGCCGTAGAGTCTGGCGGCATCTACACGCAAGACAACATCTGATCCCTCGGAAACACCCACAACCCGCTTCGGCGGGTTTTTGCATTTATGGAGATCCCGGAATGGGCGCAGTAGCGAAGAAACGCCGGTCGGTGATGGGCGCAAAGGGCGGCCAGGCAAAGCAGAAGCAGCCTAGCATCGCTACCAACAGCGTTCCGTCGATCGCCACTGCCCGCATCGTTTACCTCTGGAGCTGGGGGCCGATCGTCGGGCCGGTGAATGGCTTGCAGTCCGTGCGATTGGATGGCACGCCTATTCAGGCTCCGGACGGGACCATCAATTATCCCGGCGTGAAATGGCAGTTCCGGTCGGGCGAACTCAATCAAGCGCGCCTTGCAGGCGTTTCCGAGTCGAGCAATGAAATTGCCGTGGGGCAGGAGCTGCTCACTACTGCGCCCTGGCTGCACACGATCAACAACGCAATGATCGATGCCGTGCGTCTTCGCTTCAGCTGGCCACAACTCCAGAGCCAGGACTCGAGCGGCAACATTAACGGCGTGCGCATCGACTATGCCGTGGACATATCCACCGACAACGGCCCCTTTGTCCAGATCCTGACCTCGTTTGTCGATCGGAAAAACATCACCAAGTACGAGCGGTCGCACCGCATCGAGTTGCCGGATGGCGGCCGATGGACGATCCGCGCCCGGCGCTTGACTCCTGAGGCGAACAGTTCGCTCGTTCAGGACGGCATGGTTGTTGAAGCCATCGCTGAGGTCGTCGACAGTGACCAGGAGTATCCGCTTACTTCAGTCGGGTGCATTGAATACGACGCCCAGCAGTTCGGCGGCGATATCGCCAAGATCGCGGTATTGATGCGCGGCCGCATCGTGCGCGTTCCGACCAACTACAACCCTGAAACCCGAACCTATGCCACCGGCGGCGCCGGCACCAGCAATGGCGTTTGGGATGGAACGTTCAAAGAGGCGTATACGAACAACCCGGCCTGGGTCTTTTATGACCTGGTGCTGCACCCGTATTACGGGCTCGGTGAGCGAATTGACGCAACGATGGTGGATCGCTGGTCGCTGTACCGGATCGCCCAGTATTGCGACCAGATGGTGCCGGACGGTAAAGGCGGGCAGGAACCACGCTTTACCTGCAACCTGTACTTTCAGAAGCAGGCCGAAGCCTACGCGGTGCTGCAGGACCTGGCCTCTATCTTCCACGGCATGGCCTATTGGGACGGAAGCCAGGTAGTCGTCAACGCCGATATGCCCGGCGACCCGGTATTCAGCTATAGCCCCGCGCAGATCCTCAACAACGGAGCGATCCAGTACGACGGCACGCGTTGGCGCGATCGGCACACCAACGCCATGGTTTCGTGGGACAACCCCGGACAGGGCTTTGAAACTGACAAAGAACCGGTGTTCGACGACGAGGCGCTGAGCGAACTGGGCTCCGTGCGGGAGCTTGCCGTCGATGCTTTTGGATGCACCTCGCTGGGTCAGGCCCAGCGGGCTGGCCAGTGGGCGCTGTTGACCGAGCAACTGCAAACCCGGGGCGGTACCTTCCGCGTCGGGCTGGACGGACACATCCCCAAGCCGGGCCAGGTGATCGCTGTTGGCGATCCCATGCTGGCCGGCCGCGCGAATGGCGGGCGCATCTCGTCGGTGAACGGCCGGGTAATTACGCTGGATCGTGACCTAGAGATTCCCACCGGAGCCCGCCTGCTGTTGAACCTGCCAAGCGGGAAATCCGAAGGGCGCGTCATTAAGTCGTTTAGCGGTCGCGCTGTCACGGTCATGGCTGATTACAGCGAAGTGCCCGAGGCTGAGTGTGGCTGGGTGATCGACTTCGACGATCTGAAGGTGATGCAGTTCTATGTGCGTAACGTCACGCGGCCGGAGTGGCATCAATTCCAGATCGAGGCTATCCAGCACGAACCGAGCAAGTTCGACGCAATCGACTTCGGCGCTGTTGTAGATACGCGTCCGATCAGTGGGATTCCGATCGGGACACAAGAGGCACCGGCGCGGGTGCTGCTCAGTCAGCACGTCGTGATCGAGCAGGGCATTGCCGTCACCAACATGACTATTGCCTGGGACGCCGCACCCGGTGCTGTCGGGTATGACGTCGAATGGCGCTGGGGCGCGCGGGAGTGGATCAAGGTTCCGCGCACGGGCGAGTTGGCCGTGGATGTACGAGGGATTTACTCCGGCCAATACTTGGCCAGGGTGCGGGCGGTTAGTGCGATGAATGTTTCATCCATCCCAACCAACTCTGTGCTGACCGACTTGCTCGGCAAAACCGGCCTTCCACCATCTGTTACGCACCTCATCGCCACACCGCTGTTGTTCGGCATCAATCTCAAGTGGGGGTTCCCAGCTGGTGCCGAGGATACCCAGCGCACGGAGATATGGTACGGGGCATCGACCAGCCTGGAGGCTGCGACCAAGCTGGCAGATCTGGCCTATCCGCAGAAAGAGTACTCAATGCAGGGCCTTCGTGCCGGCGTGACATTCTTCTTCTGGGCGCGCTTGGTTGACCGTACTGGCAACATCGGTCCGTTCTATCCCGTCGGGCTTGGGGTCATGGGCCAGTCGAGCTCTGACGCTTCGGCCATTTTGGAAATGATCGCTGGCCAGATTGGCGAGACGGAACTTGGCCAGGACCTGCAGGACGAGATCAACAAAATCCCGGGGCTTCAGGAACAGATCGACGCGCTCGATGGTCTGGCAGCCTACAAACCGGATCAGGTCTACGAGAAAGACCAGATGGTTGTGGAAGATGGGAAAATCTTTCAGGCCAAGGGTGAGGTGCCAATCAACACCCCGCCGCCGAATGCGACCTACTGGTTGGATGTCGGTGAGTCAATCGAGACGGCGAACGGGCTGGCGCAACAGGTTGCCTTCAACACCGCCGATATCACAGAGCTCGACGGTGTTGTCACGGCGCAGGCGACCGTGTTCCAAGCGTTGCAGGCGTCATACCGCGACGACAGCGGGGAAGGCGATCTGGCCGACGCCCTCAAGGGCTGGACAAGCACTGCGGCCATCGCTTCGGAATCCAAGGTTCGGAGCTCCGAAAACGAGGCGTTCGCGCAGCGCATCACCACCTTCGATGCGAAGATCGGCGAGAACGCGGCCAACATCACCGAGCTGGAACAGGTGGTGGCCACCAACGAGTCGGCGACGGCCACCAAGATTGACCAGTTGAACGTGTCGGTGGGGCAGAACGCGGCCGCCATTCAACAGACGTCGACGGCCTACGCGGACACTGCCGGCAAGCTGAACACCATGTGGTCGGTGAAAATGCAGGTCGCGGCCGATGGCAAGTACATCGCCGCCGGTATCGGCCTGAGCATTGAGAACACTGGTGCGGGTCTGCAAAGCCAGTTCCTGGTTAGCGCGGACCGGTTCGCGGTCGTGAACACCATAGCCGGCGGCGCCATCTCGGTTCCGTTTGCGGTGCAGGGGGGCCAGGTGTTCATCAACTCCGCCTTTATTGCGGACGGCACCATCACCAACGCCAAGATTGGCAGCTACATCAGCTCAACGAACTACATCGCCGGTCAGCAGGGTTGGATTCTCAACAAGGACGGGACACTGGAGATCAACGGCATTGTTCCTGGCCAGGGTCGACTGGTGATCAACTCACTTAACGTTTCGGTCTACGACGCCAACAACGTATTGCGTGTCCGGCTCGGCTATCTGGGGTGAACCATGGCTTCATTTGGCTTGCGTGTTTTTGATGGAAGCGGTGGCCTGTCCATGGACACCAACAGCTTCACCTACCAGGTGATCTGGCAGGGCGTGATCGACTTCAGTGGAGTCGCGCCCGACTACACGCTGAACATTCCGGGCTTCAATCCGGCTAACTGCGTGTTCATGATCATTCCGACCAGGGCACAGGATGTGCAGTCCTCCGAAACCGACGGGAGCGGGAATCAAAAGTCCTATCCGTTCGTCACGACGGCAGTGGGCCAGGTGGTTGTCAGGCGCAAAAACCCATCATCAAGTGCTTCCACTATTGGCTCAACGGTTGCCGCCAAGGCCTACGCGATAAGGTACTCGACATGAGTTTTGGTTTTCAGAGCATCAACGACAATGCATTTGTCCAGATTGACGCCGAGGCCCCCAGACTTTGCATGCTCACCAAAGGTGCGTATTCGGGGACTACCAATGCATCGGGGGTGTTTGCCAGGGCCATCACAAGCCAGGACCCGCCGCTGGTGTTCATTCGCCCGGATCAGGGAGCGATTCAGGTTCCGATATCGGTGTGGTTCACCGGTGGTCCCGGAAACTGGACCGGGTTCACCATGAAGGCATCTAACGTCAACGCAACGTTAAGCGGCCAGTACTTTGTGGCCGCCTGGGCGTCCATGGGTACGGCAGCCTATGGGCTGCGGTTGTGGGACCAGAACGCGGCGCTTGTTTACGACAGTGGCGCGCCGGCAGTCGTTGTGACCTTCGCGGCAGGAAACTGGACGTACCTCGGAGACGAGCAGCTGACCGTGGGTCACCGCTATTTCTGGGGAATTAACAAGATGCTCGGCCCGGGCGAGTATATCTCCCTAAATCCTTTCGCCATGAATTGCCACAACAACGCGTCGGGTGGCGGTTGCGCTCTTGGCGTCGATTACGCCAACGGCCGAATCATGATGTACAGCCTCGCAACAACTGCTTGGACTGACCAAGGTCACCGTCCATTCCTCTGCGCCAAATTACTGGACTGATCTCTTTCGATCTGCACATATTTTTCTGGAGATACTCAATGCCCTGGTACAAATCAGGAACGGTCTCTGTTACCCAAAATTCCAATGCCGTGATCGGCGCGGGTACCGCATTCATTGCCAACAGCCGGGTCGGCGATGCCTTTCGCGGACCGGACGGCGGCTGGTACGAAGTGACCAACATCGTAAGCGACACGGCGATGTCTATCTCGCCCAATTACCAGGGCGCGACGAATGCAGCCGGCATCTATGCGCTGGCACCAATGCAGGGCTACGTCAAAGATTCGGCGGATGCTCTGCGGGCCTTGGTCAATCTGTACGGCGCGAAGCTGGCCGCGCTGGGAACCACCGGCAACTACGACATCTTGCCGGCGAACAAGGGCGGTACCGGGATCAGCGATCTGTCGGGGTTTATCCAAGGCATGTTGAATGATGCTGATGCGCCCGCCGCGCGCACCACCCTGGGGGCGGCAAAGTCTGGCGCGAACGATGACATTACTGCGCTTAGTGGACTGACCACGGCGCTGTCCGTTGCTCAAGGCGGCACCGGGGGAAGTAATCAAATCTCAGCCCGCGCCGGCCTCGGGCTTGGCAATGCTGCAACAGCCACGATTGGTATGGCCGCCGGCAACGTCATGCAAGTCGGCGCTTTCGGCCTTGGGACGAGTTTCAATCTGCCCGCGTCGACTGACATGAACAACGGGCCCGCTGTGTACGCTTCAGGCTTCTATAAATATTCGGCGGCAGCCGTTGGGCGCCCAGATTTCGGATCTGGGTACGGGTCATTTCTGCAGTTTTCCACCGTGTCTGATGCGGGCGGAGGATATGGCGGGCAATTCGCGATCGACTACATCCAGGCCGAAGCTGGCTTTCGCTCTCTTCGGGGCGGAGCTGGTTTCAGTGCGTGGTGCAAGTTCTATCACACAGGCAATACCACCCGTGCTGCTGACGGCACTTTGAAGGCGATCTGACTATGGCAAGAGCAGCGATTAACGTTCTGGGTGCGACTGGCGCCACATACGACTTTGTCACCCAAGGCGACACCAACGTGACTTCCGCCAAGATTTCTAAAGGGGTCTATCAGATAGCGGGAAGCCTAGGCATGGTCCCTTTCCCGCCAATTGATGAAGGCTGGGGTTACACGGTCAACCAGGTGGACAATCGTGCTGACGTGGAGACCGACTTCGCCGATGGCGTGTTGACTGTCACCGTAACGAAGGACGGTCAGCCCTATGACCTGAAGCACATGATCACCCTTCACATCTTGGTCCCCGATCCGGCCCCGGTAGAGATGCCCGAAACGGCGGAAATGCCTCTGCTGCTCAATGACGAGCCCGCACCCTAAGAGTAAGCGCTCGCTGCCAACGCAACCCGCCATCGAGCGGGATTTTTTTTGCCAGGAGAAAAATGATGTCGAGCACCGAGACGCGAGGGGTGCGCAACCGCAACCCCGGTAACATTGATTACAACCCGGTCAATCAATGGCAGGGCCAGCTCAAGCCAGACCCTGCTATCGAGAGACGCTTTGCCCGATTCGATGCGCCCGAGAACGGTATCCGCGCCCTGGGAAAACTGCTGCTGACCTACCAGCGCAAGCATGGCCTCAAGACCGTGAAGGCCATCATCAACCGCTGGGCTCCGGCGGTGGAGAACGACACGGCGGCCTACGTGCGCGCAGTTGAGGCGAATACCAACACGCCGCCCGGCGCCGAGATTGATCTGACTCACCCAAAGGTGATGAAGGGGTTCGTCAAGGCGATCATCCACCATGAGAACGCCGGCTACATATACCCTGATTCGGTGCTGATCGAAGGTGTGCGCAGGGCGCTCGCCTGAGTCCTGTCACCTAGGTTCAATGGCAATAAATTCATTTACAGCATCAGTCTTCTGCTTGGTTGCGTGCTGAATCGCCATTATTACTTTCATTCTAAGAGCTTCTTCGCTGGCTAATTCTGCTTCGGTAATGGTCCCGTTCAGCACGCTTCGAGCACTTTGATAACCAGGGGTGGTGGGGACACTTATTGCAACCTCAGTGTTTTTGCTGACGCACGCGGCAATAAACTCTAAGACATCAGTCGTTGTTAGGTGCTGCACAGGGCTTCCGATTGGTTGCAGCGTAAATCTCAGTGGGGATGTGTCATACCGTATCAAGACGCTGGACTTCTCAGGCCTAAGCCTGTGTTTTAGTTCAAATGTGAGCCATGCGCATTGCCAACTTCTACAGACCCCGGGTCTTGTCAGGTAGATCGAACATCCTCCCTCCGCCTTTAAGTTGGTGCATGGGGTGTCTGCTGGCTTTTTCAGCTCGGGGGTGTCTATGTTTAAGGATGCGCAGCAAGCACTGCACGCACCACACGTCCATGTTTTTTTTGGTTTTGCCTTTTTCATTGCGGAGCCCCTGAAGTTCCCTGAGCAGTAAATCCCAATTGCTTGGGATTCGCTAGGGCGAGATCCGCGTGGGCCATCGATATCATCTGCGCCCGGCCAATGCTTTCTCGCCGGAGAGTTCGTGGACCCTGAGGGTTAGTTCGCTGATGTGCCTGCTGTTGGCCATCAGCTCCCAGTTGCTTTTCGTCTCGATATCGGTGGCTCTACGGTTTGAATCTGCGAGGTCGGCCTTGGCCTGCGTCAGTTCGGCACGCAGCGCCCCGCATTCTTTGGTGACGTCAGCGTGCATTTGCACCAGGCCGAAGATGTCCTCCCGGGCCTTGCGCAGTTGCAGGGTCAGTTCCTGCACCTCGTTTTCGGTTATGCGCAGGAAGGAACGACAGGTCTCAAGCTCAGTCGGGCAGCCAAGCCAGTCGCTGGTGTCTTCGATTTCGAGGGGGTCCACGGTCATGCCTTATCGATACTGTTTGTATATACAGTAATCGAGACGCGGGATTCGGGCGAGGGTGAGGCGACGAGCTGTAGAGTTTTGGGGTGGTGTTCGGTCGGCAGGACGCCGGGGATGGTTGCGCAAAACCTCCTCTGGAGGCCGCGTGTTTCCGTTTGCATAAGCACAAAAAATCGGATGTTTTGCTACCCTCAAAGAGGGCTGTTATCCTTATAAAACAATTGCTTGGGTCGCTACAGTCCCCAGCATGGGGTGCTAGGGGTCGAGTGTTCGAATCACTCCGTCCCGACCATATAATTCAATGTCTTAGGCCAATGTTCACAGCACTGGCCTTTTTCATGTGCGTGACATTTGCGTGACTCTGTGAGTTCACGCCGTTTTTGGCCCTTTTTCGCGCTGCCTTTGGCACCAATACTGTTTGATATTTCTCTTCCTTTCTCAGCTTTTTCGCATGTCAGATGGTCTTGCCTAGCGCCTTGTTTCCGGGCAATTAGGGCGTTTTCCCTCACCCGCTCCGCGACGCTAAACCTTGGAAGCTCAGTTCCGATTCTTCGTTCTTAAAGGTCACCATCCCAAATCATCGAAACCGGCTGTACGTCACGCGGGCCGTGCCTTTGAAGACAAACGGAAGCAGCGAAAGCACCTTTAGGCCTGACTTCCGATTGTGCGCTCGGGAAACGGAACAGAGCGCGGGGAGGGCGCATCTGTTCGAATTGATTGCTGACGGGCTGTTGGCCTCCTGAAGACCCTTTGATCACAAGGCCCAGGGGCCGCATTTGGAATCAAACCATCGCGTCCGAGAGCCTGCCTCATACCTCCAAATTCGACGTTTTTGGGCCCAAACCGCAGTGCCAAACAGACCGCAAATTCACCCGACTTCTTGCTGTTTTGGTGACAAACCATTTTGCAGGTAGTTGGCACCGATTGAGTGCCGCTGAACCCTCGAAAGATCCGTCGGCCGCGGCTTCTAGCGGTCAGCTCGGAATCTCTTGCAAGGTCCTGGTCGGTGCCAAATCCGCTGCTAACTCACAGGATGGCGCATCTTCGAATTGATTGCTGACGGGCTGTGGGCCTTCTGAAGACCCGTTGATTACAAGGCCCAAGGGCCGATTTGGAATCAAACCATCGCGTCCGAGAGCCTGACCGATACCTGCCAGTGCCGCTGAACCCTCGAAAGATCCGTCGGCCGCGGCTTCTAGCGGTCAGCTCGGAATCTCTTACAAGATCCTGGTCGGTGCCAAATCCGCTGCTAACTCACAACTGCATGGGAGGGATCGAAGAACGAATACTTATAGAGAGAAGGCTACCCGTAGAATGCCCTCAAGATCTTTCGGCTTGCGTCCCAGCAGGTTTTCAAGCGCAGGGCTGCTCTGATCGAAAGCGCCTTTATCAATCGCATTACCCCAGCCGCTGAGGAATTTCGCGACTGAGGCTGGCCAGCCGTCAGCCTCTCGAGCGGCGATGAATGCTTGAGCGGAAATTGGCTGGTATTCAATCGGCTTTCCCGTCAGTCGAGCCAACCCGTCAGCGATGTCCTGGAATGACCACGTCTGTCCCGCATTCAGCAGGCAAGTGCGGTTTTCATACCCTGTTTGGGTTAATAGTGAGGCACCGGCCTCTGCCAGCTCGGCGTAAGTGGCGAAGCTAGCTCGACCTTGACCTGTTGGGGCACTGAAGCCTTCTTTTGCTGCGTCGGCGCCGATGAGGAAGGGCAAATCGTCGGCGTATAGCGGATGTTGAATAATTGTGTACGTGAGGCCCGACTTTTCTAGCAGTCGCTCGGTAGCTATATCGCTCTCCGTCACTCCTTCAATAGGTGCCAGCTCATCGTTGATCCGTTGAATACTGGTGTAAACCACATGGCGAACACCCGCCCGGCCGGCGGCAACGATCACGTTTTTATGTTGGGCAAGACGATCACTGAACGCTACGGCTGACACCAAGTAGATTTTTTCTACGCCTTCGAATGCCGCAACCAACGAATCGTAATCGGTGTAATCCCCGTAGCGCACTTCTATACCTAATGCCGCCAGAGGCTCAGCCTTTTCAATATCACGTGCCATTGCCACAACATCTGACGCCGGGATTTTTTGTACCAGTGAACGCAAGACTGCATTGCCCAATCTGCCTGTCGCGCCAGTAACGAGAATTTTAGCCATGATGTTTGCTTTCCTATCTTGATAACCAGGAGGAGGCCCATCATGACCAAAGCATCAAGGATTAATTAGTCCTCAATGGGTAGAATCAGCTTCAACCAAAAGTTGGAGATGATCATGGAAACCCTGGGTAATCTTGAATCCTTCGTCCGTGCCGCGGAAGCCAGCAGCTTTTCCGAAGCGGCTCGGCGGATGGGGGTTTCCTCTGCTGCCGTGAGTAAGAATGTGGCGCGGCTTGAAGCCAATCTGGGTACGCGGTTGTTTCACCGCAGCACGCGAAGTCTCACCCTCACCGAGGCGGGAGAGTTGTTTTACCAACAGGTAGCGGAAGGCCTGGAAACCATCCAGGGCGCCATCCATCAGATAGGCGAAGCTCGAGAGGTCCCCGCAGGGCGATTGCGTGTCAATTTGTCACCGTCATTCGCTTACGATTATGTATTGCCATTGCTCAAGACCTTTAAGCAGCGTTACCCAGCTGTGGTGCCGGATTGGCATTTAGAGATCCGTCGCGTGGACTTGATCGGTGAAGGTTTTGATGTCGCGATCGGTGGCGGCATGGAATTGTCACCTGGCGTGGTGGCTCGAGAACTGGCCAAACTTCATCTCGTGGCTGTCGCTGCGCCGTCATGGCTGGAAGGCAAGCGGCTACCCACTACGCCCAGCGAGTTGCAGGGGGTTGATGGCATCGTAATGCGTTCGACCAACTCAGGGCGCTTGCTGAACTGGACGCTTCGTGATCATGGGGAAGGGCGGTTCGACCTTAACCTAAAACCAACAGCCATCATGAACGACCCAGAAGCGCTGTGTAGCTGTGCTGTGATGGGGCTAGGCGTCGCGTTGCTTCCTTTGGATCGCGCGTGGCCCTGGTTGCAACGCGGTGAGTTGATTCGCTTATTGCCTGATTGGTATGTTGATCTAGGCGTGGTCTCGGTTTACTACTCTTCCAAAAAATCGTTGCCGGCCAAAACACGGGTGTTCATCGATTTTCTGTTGGAGCATTTTCAAGAATCGCTCTGCCAGCGCTTCCGTGCCGATTGACGGCTACGGAAATTGAGCCAGCATAATTGAAGCAATCCTCGCATCGGTTGGCACCCGTCTGGTGAAGGTTGTTCTCTAGCCATGACCGGTTATTCGGAATATTTCGTGAAAATCAGGTCCGTTGCAGGAGGCAATTTCGTATGGCAAGCGAAGCAGCCATTAATGATCTTTTCACTGGGATTGGGTTTGCCGTTTTCAAACTGCCCGTAACCCCATCCGCCTGTACTGGCGTAACGCTTAGAGTCTTTGACTTCGATCTGGACGTTAGTGGGCTCCCCCGCGACGAAAGACTGGTCCCGACCAAACACCGCGTTGTTTTGCGCGGAGGATTCATACTTATAAGCGAGCCGAGCGATGATAGTGCCATCTGGAAATGGAAGTGTTCCATCCCTAAACGCTTTCATGGCGACGTCATTTCCCAGAATCACACGGATGTCAGGTTTATCGCCTTCTTCATGAGCAATGCTGACAAATTGCCAGTTTCGGTAGCCCGATGGGAGTGTCACGCCGAAAATTGGCGATCCCTCTAAGAGTGGGCCGGAGGTTGAATCAGCGTCTGCCGCAATCGAAAAAATTAGCCCGCAGAGAATACTGGCGGTCGTGGTTAGAACGAGCAATTTTGAAGTCATCACAAATTCTCCAACGCTGAGTGTACGCAGTTTCGTCGACTACATTGTCGATGGGCTGCAAGTGCATCCGGCCTTTCGGCCAGATGCGGGTTGAACGAATGCCGCGACCGCTCATATGACGGTTGCAAGCAATCGTCATTTGGCGCTGGCAGCCGCTTCAATCAGGCTGGCAACGGCCTTCGGATGGGACACCATCACGACATGAGACGCGCCTTTGACCGCCACGGTCTTTTTGGCATGGGCTCGTTCAGCCATGAACGCCTGGGCTTGCGCAGGAATGTTCTTGTCCTTGTCACCGTAAATGAACCATGAAGGAATGGTTTTCCACGCCGGCTCGCTCGACTTTTCGTTGAGCGCCTCTACGGTCACAGGGCGTTGGGTCGCAGCCATCACCTTGGCGTCGGCGTTCGACACATCCGCGGCGAACTGATCGTGAAACTTGTCCTGTTGGATGTAGAGGTCCTTACCACCGTCGGCCAATTCAACCGGTGGCGCGAGGGTTGGGCCAAGTGTGTTACCTGGGAAGCGACCCGCGAGGTCTGCGGTGGACTCACCTGCATCGGGTGCAATAGCAGCGACGTAAACCAGGGCTTTGACGTTGGCGTTTCCGTAGGCAGCTTCGCTGATGACCGGACCGCCATAAGAGTGTCCGACCAAGACAATGGGCGTCTTGATACTCGCCAACACATCAGCTACCGACTGTGCGTCGCCCTTGAGCGAGCGAAGAGGGGTGGAGGCCGCGATAACCGGATAGCCATCCTTTTCCAAAATCTTGACCACACCGTTCCAACTGCTGGAGTCGGCGAAGGCACCGTGCACCAACACAACGGTCGGTTTGATCGGAGCGGCCATTGCAGCGGTCGAACTGATCATTGTTGCTGCGAGAGCAAGGCCTGCAAATAACTGTTTCATCGAATGTTCCTGTGTATAGAAGATTGACGCAGTCAGGTTAATTAGAAACGGGTGCAGAACCGTCTGCGCCTTCATTGGCAGGGCGTTGGCGCAACGTCTATGGAGCGTTTCAGAGCTTTTTTTGCGCCATCGAGAAGCCCACGGGTCATCGAGCACAGACATCTGTTACCTGTTACGGATCGATCGACTGCGTGGATCATGGTCTGCTTGTATCAATGGCGTGAGAACGATCAAAAAGTACAATCTAATATTTCACTCTCTGAAATAGTCGAGATTTGCGCGTTGATATTTACGCAGCTGCGCTGTCAGGGCGGGCGGGTACTGCACAGGTGGTTGGGTGTGCAATCAGCGATTTGAAGTTGCGGTTGTCGGTATCCAAGGCATCGATAGATCCAGACTCGATGTCGTATACCCAGCCATGGAGATTCACCAGGCCCTTTTCTTGTGCCAGGCGAACGCTTGGATGGGTCTGGATATTGGCCAGTTGGGCGATGACATTTTCCCGCACCATGGAACTGATTTTGGCCGCGTCATTCGCATGAGACCGGGAATCGTTGATAACCTTTGCTGATTCGGCATGTTGTAACCAGCCGGCGACTGCGGGCAGGTGGTCCATGCACTTGCATTTCGCTACCGCAGTCATGGCGCCGCAATCGGAATGCCCGCAGATTACGATATCGGTGACGCCGAGTACCGCGACGGCATATTCAACCGTTGCTGTTACACCGCCTGGATGGGGGCTGTAGGACGGCACGATGTTGCCGGCATTACGGATCACGAACAGTTCGCCAGGCTCTTGCTGCGTCAGCAGTTCCGGTACGACGCGGCTGTCAGAGCAGGTAATGAACAACGTGCCGGGATGTTGGGTGGTTGCCAGGTGTTTGTACAGGTCTGAGCGTTGTGGAAATGCTTCTCGCTGAAATTTCAAAAAACCTTCAATGAGTGTTTTCATTTTTTTATCCTCGAAAAAACTGATGCCTGGATTACGACTCAATTAGTGCAGCCTGTGCCAATGACGCGGTATTCCAAGATATGTTTTTTGCCGTAAGAGTCGTTGTATGTCATGCGCACTGGTGTGGGTCCGCAGACATCTGCTGGCGGTGATATTTCGACCACGTGAGCAACGTCCAGATGCATTCCGTATTTATAAGTGTCAACTACCGGAGTTGCGTTGGCTTCTTGCGTGTATGTTGATAAAGAAGCCGTAACGGACAAGACGAGAAACAGGAATTTTTTCATGAGAGTGATCTCCAGTTTAACGGGTGTGAACTCGTTACGTTTGAGTGGTTTTCAGTTGGCCCGCACGGACCACGGGCCGTTATGCCTGTTGCACTATCAGAATGGACGCAGTGGCAGGAACTTACCGTCGAGGGTAATCACCGCGCGGTGGCCACCTTCAGGATCCTCAACTTTCTGCATATTCAGCTTGAAGTTAATTGCGCTGATAATGCCATCGCCGAATTGCTCGTGAACAAGCGCTTTCAGCGTGGTTCCGTAGATTTGGATCATCTCGTAAAAACGGTAGATGGTTGGGTCAGTTGGGACACCTGACAAACTTCCACGCAGTGGAATGATTTGCAGCAACGCCACGATCTCGGCGTTCAGGCCCAGTTTTTCGCCGATGATCCTGGCTGCATCAGCTGGCAGCGGTTGCTGACCAAGGAGTGCGGCGGTGACGTATGCCAGTCCCAGCCCTGTACCGTCAGACAGGTCCTGCCATGACAGGTTTCTGCTTGCTTTGGCTTGCAGAATTTCGGCCGTTACTGCAATGCTAACTTCGTTGTAAACGTGGGACTGTTTCACAGTGCTTCTCCAGTTTGACTGATGATGTCGATTAGTATCTTTTTAGTGGTTGGTGGCCATTGTAAAAACTATAGGTAGTGTCTGAGGTTTCACGTAGTTATGTATCTATTGGAGCTGTTGCTTCTGTCACTGGTGTCTATGGTTCAGCGTTTCCATTTGCTTGAACACAGAATAGGGCTGCCGCCACTGATAAGCACTTCTACATAAGGTCGAATTTTTTAGTGCGTGAGTGCTAACGACTAATACTGGAGTATTAGTGACGGGCATCAAGACTTTAAATTGTTTGAATTGTTCTGGTGGTTTGCTGACGTTCAGCTGAACAAGATTTGTAGGAATATGAGGGGGAATAGTATGAGAGGGGAAAGCGGGGCTGATGCAGATGGGCGTGAGCCTGAGACTCCAGGAGCGTATTGCTTCAAAAGACACCGTAAATACGCATGGAGTTGATTCATTGCTTCCCTTCTATGCCTAATGATTCAGCCATTCGGACCAGATCAGCAAACGACTTCGCCTGCATTTTTTTCATCGCGTTACCACGGTGAATTTTGACAGTGACTTCACTGATACAGATCTCGCTGGCGATCTGTTTGTTCATCAGGCCTTTCACGGCATAGGCCATGACTTCGCGTTCCCGCGCAGTCAGTGACTGGTAGCATGCATGTAATCCGGCATCCTCCTTGACCAGTTCACGGCGCTTTGCATCTGTCCTGAGTGCAGCCGATACCGCGTCAAGCAGGTCTTGGTCGCGAAATGGTTTGACCAGGAAGTCCAGGGCGCCAGCCTTCATCGCTTTAACAGACATCGCGACGTCTCCATGTCCGGATATGAAGATGATGGGTAACTTATTCGCCGCCTCAAGCAATTCGCGCTGGAAGTCCAGGCCACTGGATCCTTGGAGGCGGACATCCAGCACCAGGCAGCACGGCGCTTGAGGATCGGGGCGTTGAATGAATGCGGCGGCGGAGGCGAACGTCTCGACCCGCACATCCATCGAGCGGAAGAGACTGCTTAATGCGATGCGCACAGACTCATCATCATCAACAACGAAGACTATTGGCCCTTTATCGAGAGTTGAGTCCGAGAGAGAATCTTGATTCACATGTGCTCCTCCCAGGTAGGTAACGCTGTGGGGATCTACAAAGAATGGCTGTAGTTGAAAATCAGGCGGGTCTGATCCTGGTTTGCAACCGCCGCGTTGTCACTACGATAGGTGCCATGGCGCAAGGTTGTCCCAAAGCCTTTCAACGGTCCTGCCTGGATGACGTAGTCGACCCTCATGTCACGTTCCCATTCCGAAAGATCGCCTCCACCGTTTACATCTTTGATGTTGTCGCCTTTGAGGTAGGCGACCGACGCTTTCAGCCCAGGCATATTCAGTTTTGAGAAGTCATAGGAGTACTGACCAAAATTGGTTTGCTCTCCGGCCCGGGAAAAGTTGCCGACAATGGCATCGGTAAACAGATAGAACGCCGTACCTCCGTTCCCCTCCGGTCGATTTCGACCATCTACGACGTTGCCCTGGTTAAGCCATACAAACCCTCCGTCGTCGCTGACACTTTCGTGGCCCAGCATGAACGCATGACCTCCAAGGCTGTAGGTGAACATGGCACTCCAGGTCTTGTTATCCACCTCTCCAGGTGTTTTGGCATAACCTGCGTTGTTATTGAAACGGTATCCTGCTTCGCCATTTTTTCCGTCGGAGCTACTGTCGAAGTAGCGCAGATCGGTTTTGAATGACTGCTCATTGCCTAACGGAAGTACGTGAACCAGGCCAAGGAAGTCCTGCTTGTAGTAGTTCTCAAGTCTGGCGAAGTAGTACTGAAGCATCAGATCCTTGGTGACTTTCCAGTCACCGCCTGCGAAGCGGAAGTCGTTTGAATCCTTCGTGCCGCCTGCAACTGCCAGCCCGGTAGGGTTGCTTGTAGCTCTACCGGAGGACTGATCAATTTTGCCAGCGGTGAGCGTAAGGTCGTCGATTTCCTTGGTCGTGATGATGCCACCGCCGAAGTTTTGAATGACCAACCGCGAATCCGTGGCAACGAGTATCGGCAGGCTTGGCGTGAATACATTGCCTACGGCGACCTCGGTCTTTGAAAAGCGTGCTTTGACATTGGCACCTGCTCTGCTCCACGAATGGGAGGCGGAGCCATCGGTATCGCTGGGGAAGAACGTGTTGGCATCAGGGTGATGGCCTTTACCCCCATCCAAATGAATGGCAACCAGCGATGACACGTCGAGGCCAAAGCCGACGGTGCCTTCAGTAAAGCCCGATACGAACCCGAACTTGAGCGCGGTGGCCGCTTCGCGCTGATCGGCTCCGCCGTCGTGATTGTCATTGGCGTAGTACATGGTGCGTGAACTGACAGTTGTCTGACTGTCCTCGAAGAACCCATGCGCTTTGGTTTCTGCGGCATTTGTCCCGAATGAGAGGCTCGCGAGCATGATCGCGGCGGGCAAAGTTTTTCTTTTCATAAAAGCACCTGAGTCGTCGGCGCTGATTGAAAACTGATCCGCTCTGCCGTTATGAACCTGACACGGGACGGATGACCGTTTTTTGCAATAGTGAAAAGCGTAGCAGCTCAAACGATGGGCAGTGCCGAGCATGCTCACAAGCAGACGAATCACGTCAAAAGTCTATTCCCACCAACACTAGCATCAGGGCGAACAGCAGCCTCAGGATCCTGGGTGACATCCTATGTGCCAGGGTCGCTCCGAACGGGGCGAAGACCATACTGGTCAGTGCGATGCCGATCACTGCCGGCAGGTAAATAAAACCCAGGCTATGTTCTGGGAGCAATGGATCGTGCCACCCAAGAACCATGAAACTGATCGTGCCCACCACTGCTGTCGGGAAGCCGCAAGCGGAGGAGGTTGTCGGGACGTTGGTGGAGTTGATCGAAGGTTTTGATCTGGAGACGCTCCTGCACTCGCGCTGCTGTTCGCTGAAATGCCAGTTGGGAAGCTGCAGGTGACGTCGGGGTGCTGCCTTGGCTCGGTAAGCAGCAAGGCAAGGAAGGAATCGTCAATTTCGCGAGAGACATCGCGATGTCGACCGCTTTGTTTTCCGGCAGATGGAGAAGCCGGAAAACTAAATCCCGCGGCGCAGTTTTCCCGGCGCTTCCCCGTAAAACTCCTTGAATTTCTTGCTGAAGGCCGACTGCGACTGGTAGCCGACCTGCACGGCAATATCGCTCAACCCCAGATGTGAGTGGCTCAGCAGATTGAACGCCATTTCCATGCGAACCTGAGTCAACAGCACCCAGGGTGATGCGCCTGCCACGCGTGCAAAGGCGCGCAGAAATGTTGCTCGGGACATGCTCGCCATTTCCGCCAGTCCTTCAACGGTCCACTCGAATGCAGGGTCGGCCAACATGGCCTGCCACGCGCGTCCAAGGCGCTTATCGCTGAGCAAGGCGAGTGAACCGGTGGTCTGGCCATCGCTTGCCAGGTGCGCTCGCAGGATCAAGGTGAACAACGCCTGGGATAGCGCGTCGAGCATGAATCTGGAGCAGACCTGGTCGCCGTCCGCTTCACCGCGCAGCATTTCCACCAGCGCAGGCAACTGCCCACTGGCGGTGGGCGGGATGACCAGATACTCAGGCAGCGCGGAAAACAGCAGTGAAGTGCGATTGAAGTGAAACCCGCCACAAAGCATGTCGAAGTCGCGACTTGCCCCGCCAATACGATGCATCGGCACAACACCACCTTTGGTGACTTTCGGCACAGTCGGCGCTACGGTTTTACCAGGGCTGTGCATGACATGCGGCGCGCCCCTTGGCAGCAGCAAAATGTCCCCGGCCTTCATGGGAACGCGTTGACCATCGGGAAAATCTACCCGGCACTCTCCGGCCAGCACGATGTGATAGGGCGCCTTGCCCAGGGCCTCCTGCTCATGCTCCCGTGCCCAATCCCCTTCAAACTGGCAGCGCAAATCCAGGCTGCCGCGAACATTGGCCAGGCTGATGAGTTTATCAATTGAATTCATTTTGAGTCTTTCGCAATAAAAGCTGAGCCGATTGAACAAACTTGAACCGCGCCACTGAAGAAAACTGAGTGTGTCGAAACAGTACACTCAACCTGTTCAGGAATTAACGCTATGTTCAATAACTGGTCCGAATTATTGCCCACCATCCAGAAAGCCTTCGGCGCACTGGGCAAGAGCAACCCTAAGATGGTCAAAGCCTACATGGCACTCGGTGAAGCTGCTGCCGAAAACGATGTGCTGGATGTCAAGACGCGCGAGTTGATCTCGATCGCCGTGGCCGTCACGACTCGTTGCGACGGTTGTATCGCCGCACACACGAACGCAGCGATCAAGGCTGGCGCGAGCCGCGAAGAGGTGGCGGCGACCCTGGCCACCGCTATCTCGATGAACGCGGGCGCTGCGTACATCTATTCGCTACGCACGCTTGAAGCGTTTGATACGTTGAAGAACTAATCCGACATCGCGTCCACCACAGCCCCGGCACTGCAAAGTGCCAGGGCTTTTTTTCGTCTTTGAAATATGAATGTCACGTTGAGACGATCAAGCAACAACTTGAGCATGACGAACAAAAGCACCGTTCGCCAAACCCGCAGACTAGCTCCACATTCAATGTTCTGGAGAAGTCTCATGCTCACCTCATTTACCACCTGGTTACGGTTGCTCAGCAAAGTGGATACCTTTGGCGCTTCGCTCATGCGACTGGCAATCGGCGTCATTTTCCTGTGGATCGGCGCACTCAAATTCGTCCCCTACGAAGCCGATAGCATCACACCGTTTGTCGCCAACAGCCCCTTCATGTCGTTCTTCTACGAACACCCGCAAGAGTACAAGGCTCACCTGACACATGAAGGCGAACTGAACGCGGACAAGCGCGCCTGGCAGACAGCCAACAACACCTACGGGTTCTCGACCGGCCTGGGCATTGTCGAACTCCTGATTGGACTGTTGGTGCTGTCCAATCCGATCTCACGACGCACCGGATTACTCGGTGGTGCGTTGGCCTTCGGTACGCCGCTGGTGACTTTGAGCTTTCTGATCACCACGCCCGAAGCCTGGGTGGGGGCTCTAGGCGACGCTCAACACGGTTTTCCCTACCTGTCCGGTGGCGGTCGCCTGGTGCTCAAAGACGTTTTGATGCTGGCAGGCTCTCTTACCGTGATGGCCGACTCAGCTCGTCAGCTGCTGCGGGAAAGTCGCGCATGAATCGCTTATCGGAAAACATTTAAAACCCATGGTTGCTCTGGCGTTTGCCACTTTGAGGTGATCAATGACCTCGCCCAAGACGCTTATGCGGCGCTTGATCAGTATGTTCAGAGCAACACATCCCTGGATTATTTCACTCAGCACAATTAAGTCATGACATCCCTGCTGGTTCTCTTATTGCCCATGGATGGTGAGACTGAACCCAGAAGCAATTGACCCATTTCGGGTTAATGCAGTGTCCATCCAGGGAGTCCCCAAATGATTGATGTCGCTCATTCCTGCGACGGTAACCCTTGGCTGGATACTCCAGCCATGGCCGATACCGAATACGAAGTCGGCTTTTTGCTGCCCCACTTGATGGGAGCGCTGGCCAGCGAATCCAGGGCGGCATCTGTCACGCACCGATCCGGCACGCATCAGCACAAGACTTCGGTCTTGAAACTATGCGCCCCGATTTTGCGTGCATTGAAACTTCGTTTCTCTCCCCTTTAACGATATTTGGCTGCACATGTGTTGTGCGACCTTGCAGAGAATTGAGATGACCTACGACTTCGATTTATTTGTGATTGGTGCAGGTTCCGGCGGTGTACGTGCAGCGCGGTTTGCCGCAGGGTTCGGCGCGAAAGTGGCGGTTGCCGAGAGTCGCTACCTCGGTGGCACCTGCGTCAACGTCGGCTGTGTGCCAAAGAAACTGCTGGTCTACGGTTCCCATTTTGCCGACGACTTCGAACAGGCCGAGGGCTTTGGCTGGACCGCCGGCAAGGCGCAATTCGACTGGGAAAAATTGATCTCCAACAAGAACCGCGAGATCGAACGACTCAACGGCATTTACCGCAGATTGCTGGTCAACAGTGGCGTGACCTTGCTCGAAGGTCATGCACGGCTGACCGATGAACATCACGTCGAAATCAACGGCCAGCGTTACAGCGCCGAACGCATTCTGATTGCCACCGGTGGCTGGCCCCAGATTCCGGATATTCCAGGTCGCGAGTACGCCATCACCTCGAATGAAGCATTCTTTCTCAAGCAGCTGCCCAAGCGCGTTCTGGTGGTCGGCGGCGGTTACATCGCCGTCGAATTTGCCGGGATCTTCAATGGCCTGGGTGCTGACACCCGCCTACTGTATCGCGGTGACCTGTTCCTGCGCGGGTTCGATAAATCGGTTCGTACGCACCTTGTGCAAGAGCTGACCAAACGCGGTCTGCAATTGCAGTTCAACACCGATATCGTGCAGATCGACAAACAGGCGGACGGCAGTCTGCTGGCGACGCTCAACGACGGTCGTCAACTGGAGACCGACAGCATTTTCTACGCCACTGGCCGCCGGCCCATGCTCGACAATCTGGGCCTGGAAAATACCCGCGTCGAACTCAATGACAAGGGTTACATCGACGTCAACGACAACTTCGAAACCCGCGAGCCATCGATTCTGGCATTGGGAGATGTGATCGGCCGAGTGCAACTGACCCCGGTCGCCACAGCGGAAGGCATGGCGGTCGCGCGTCGCCTGTTCAAACCCGAAGAGTATCGCCCGGTGGATTACCGACACATCCCCACCGCAGTGTTCAGCCAACCCAATATCGGCACCGTTGGACTGACGGAGGAACAGGCGCTGGACAATGGCCACCCGGTAGTGATTTTCGAGAGCCGATTCAAACCGATGAAACTGACTCTCACGGAATCGTCCGAGCAGACGCTGATGAAGCTGGTGGTGGATGCTGTGACTGATCGGGTGCTGGGCGCGCACATGGTCGGCCCCGACGCCGGAGACATCATCCAGGGGCTGGCCATCGCGCTGAAAGCGGGCGCCACCAAGCGCCTGTTCGATGAAACCATCGGCGTGCACCCGACGTCAGCGGAAGAGTTTGTGACCCTGCGTACACCTGTCTCTGGCAGATGATGGAAAACGGCCAAACCACTACATTTTTTCAAGAGTCTTGCTATGAAAGTCCAATTACCTCATTACGAAGGCTGGTCGCTGTTCGGTCTGCTGTGTTTGCTGATATGGGTGATGACAGCGTTGATCCTGGCGTTGAATCCAGACTTGGTAGAGGGCCTGCGCAGCGCTATCCGCGCCACGGCGCGTACCTCATTTGCTCTGTTTCTCGTGGCGTTCACCGCCTCTGCATTCGCAGTTCTGGTACCGTCACCGTTTTCCAGAGCGTTGGTTCGCGAGCGTCGTTTCATTGGACTGGCGTTCGCGTTCTCTCACCTGCTACATGCGATCCTGATCTACCAATACGGTCAACTGAACACTGAGTTCTGGCCCGGTCGAAGCACCCTGACCAACATCCCTGGAACGCTTGGCTATCTGTTCATCCTGTTGATGACCTTGACGTCCTTCAAGACCACCACACGTCTGATAGGTCGCAAAACCTGGAAGGCCTTGCACGTCAGTGGGATGTGGGTGCTCGCAGCAGTGTTCACGTATTCCAACTTCAAGCGCATTCCCCTGAGCGCCTGGTATGTATTGCCGTTTGGCATCATGTTTTCAGCCATTGCGATTCGGTTGGTAGGCAAGCTCGCACAGAAAAACAAGCGGAGTCAGGCGCGCGCTTTTGCTTGAAATTGAGTTGGATTTGACCGGAGCGGGAAGAGCGAGCATCGGAAAATATCGACCCGACCGCTCCGTTCACGCCTCATCGGATGGTCTACATTAAATTGGCTTGCCAAGGTGTACGTCACCTCAATATCGGTTACAGCAACGTCGAACTGACGTTGATCTCCCTCGCGGCCTTCGTGCCGCCGTTGCCCCCGTATGCCGACAAGCTTGTTTTGATGTGTTGCAGACTCGGTTCTTCTGGCATCGCAACAGTGCGTGCAGGCCAGGGTCTCGATAATGTCCATCCAGATTGGAGCATTCGTCATGAGCCTCACTCTCTACGGTTTTGATGGCAGTCCATACGTACGCACGGTGAAGATGCTGCTAAAGGAGAAAGGTGCGGAGTTTAATCAGCTACAGGTAAACGTGATGAAAGGTGAACCGCATCAGCCGGAGCACCTTGCACGGAATGCATTCGGTAAGGTCCCGGTCATTGATCACGACGATTTCAGGGTGATCGAAACCGCTGCGATCATGAGCTATCTGGATGAGGTGCTCCCGGGCCCTTCGCTGACGCCCAAAACCGCTAAGGATCGCGCCAGGAGTCACATGGCCCAAGCAATCTACGATTCCTATGGCTACGGTTCGATGGCCTCAGTATTCGGTTATTACTTGTTCCCGGACTTCATTGGTGGACAGAACGACACCTCTCGCCTCCAAGGCATCGAGAAATCGAAACTGGTGCTGAGCGAATTGATGAAAATCAAAGGCAGCGACCCGTTTATCGCCGGGCAGGATCTAAGCATTGGTGATCTTTATCTGGCGCCGGCTTGTGCTTACCTGTCGATGACTCCGGACGCAGAGCAAATATTTGCCATCAGTGGCTTTGCTGATTGGTGGAATCGGATTCAGACACTCCCCAGCTTCAAGTCCACACCACCTCAGTAACCTCGTCATAGAGCACGCCGAGTGCCCGTGACAGCAGTGCGGTACCGAAGCTTGCGAATCGGCTTGAATTGCCGTTCAAAAATCCCCCTTCAACGTTTTTACACATCCTCGAATGAGGTTGTGTAAAAACGTTCTTGTGCGCCTGAAGCCCTGCCTGAATTTCCCATTTTAACGCGCCGCCTCTAGCAGACTCGTTGATCCAACACCGTCCTCATCGTATTGCGCCGACCCAATTTGGTGCTTTGCACTTCATAACACCGTTTCACATCTCTTTACTCGTTGACACGTTTACGGCCGCTCATAGTTTGACCGTCTCCCGCTCATAACGTGATCAGGTGTCACTGATCTCGTTGCTGGCTTTCGGAGTAGAAAAATGACAGACAAATCTCCGCTTTCCCATGATGAGGCAACTCGCCGCAGTCTGGTGCTGATCGGTCTTGGCGCAGCGATTACCACCGTGCTGCCAAAGTCCGCTCAAGCACAAACGGCGGAACCGGCAAAATCCCACAACGTCACTGCAAACACGATCACCACTAGCGAAGGTGTGATTCTTTACTACAAGGATTGGGGGCCGAAAACCGGACCGGTAGTCACCCTCAGCCATGGCTGGCCTCTCGACTCCGACAGTTGGGATGGTCAGGCGTTTTTTCTCGCAAATCAGGGATTCCGGGTGATCGCTCACGACCGACGTGGACACGGCCGATCCAGCCAACCGTGGGACGGTAATGATATGGATCATTACGCTGATGACTTGGCCACAGTCATCAATACCCTGGACCTGAAAAACGCCTCGATCATGGGTTTTTCCACGGGCGGAGGCGAGGTCGCCAGGTATGTGGGGAGGCACGGCACATCGCGTGTGGCAAAAATTTGTTTGATATCTGCCGTCCCCCCTCTGATGTTGAAAACTGATGCAAATCCAGGCGGCTTACCTATCGACGTATTCGACGGCATTCGTGCCGGGATGATCGCTGACCGCTCGCAGTTGTTCAGGGATATTCCGTCGGGGCCATTCTATGGTTTCAATCGGCCAGGGGCCAAAACCTCCCAGGGGATGATCGATTCCTGGTGGCGTCAGGGAATGGTGGGCGGGTTTAAAAACACCTTCGATTCCATAAAGGCTTTTTCGGAAACTGACTTCACCCAAGATTTGAAAAAATTCGACAAACCGACCCTGATCGTCCATGGCGACGATGACCAGATCGTGCCGATCGATGCCGCCGGCCGAGCCTCGAAAAAGCTTGTTCCTAATGCAACCCTGATGGTCTATCCCGGGGCGCCCCATGGATTAACGGAAACCCATAGAGAACAACTCAACAAGGATCTATTGGCATTTCTACGCAGTTGAAGGTCATAACTGACTGGAGAGAAATCATGTCTGAGAAACTCTACCCCATCGGTAGGCGCTCATTTGTAATGGGTGCTGTTGCAACCGTGGCAGCAGGCGCAATGCCTGCATTCGGCGCCGAAAAAGCTGTACCCGCAGGACTTGAGAAGTACGCCGCTCCGAAAAATCCAGCGCTGCCGAAGTCGACGATGAAGCTGGATCTTTCCCGCGCAGCGCTTGTGGTGATCGATCCGCAGATCGACTTCATGAGTTCCAAGGGCCTTGCGTGGCCAATGACGGGGGAATCAGTGACAGAACAGAATCTCGTCCCGAACCTGTTGAGTTTGTTCAAGGCCGCCAAAGCGGCAGGTATTACCGTGGCCATTTCACCGCATTACTACTGGGCCACTGATCACAACTGGAAGATCCAGGCTCCCGTGGAAGTCATGCAGCACTCAATGAAACTGTTTGATCGAAAAAGCGCCATCAATCTGGATGGGTTCGCCAACTCGGGAAGCGATTTCATGCCGGAGTTCAAGCCTTACATTGAGGACGGTAAAACCTTTGTTTGCTCACCGCACAAGCTTTATGGGCCCCAGGTCAACGACTTGACTCTCCAGTTGCGCAAGCAGCTCGTCGACCAAGTCATTCTGACGGGGATGCTGGCCAATCTCTGCGTCGAATCACACATGCGCGAGCTGCTCGAACAGGGATTCGAAGTGGCGGTGGTGCGTGATGCAGTGGCGGGACCGAAACTTCCGGAAGGTGATGGTTATCTGGCAGCGATAATCAACTACCGGTTCATGGCGAACGCCGTATGGACTACCGAAGAAGTACTCGGAATGTTGGGTGGCAAGGTTTGATTGAGCCGTCTGTCACGGGACTGAATCCGGCCCCGTGGCCAGATGTCCTCTTGGGGTGATTTTCAATGCGCTTTGCTTGTTCAATGAGTTCAGCAATTGTTTTGCAGCACGCAGATCAGCTGAATCAAAGCCCTCGGAAAATCGGCTGTAGACGCTCTGCAGTCGCTGGCCTGCCTCGGCGTCCCGGCCTTGCAAAAGATGCAGACGAGTAAGAGAGATAGCGGTGCGCAGTTCCCAAGCCAAGGCCGATAAGCGTTCGGCGCAGGCCAGTGAGCGATTCAAGTATTGCTCGGCCAAGGCCAGGTCTGGGCTCGGTCGATACGCATACAAGTCTGCGGTCACCCTCAAAATTTCTGGAGTATCGAGTGTTTCTCCGACGTTCTCGACCATTTCCAGTGCGCCGCTGGCGATCTCGATCGCATTGTCATATCGGCCTTTGGCTGCAACCCCTTTTGCGAGGCATCTCACATACA
The DNA here is from genome assembly GCF_059695905.1 of Pseudomonas sp. LBUM1663. NCBI lineage: Bacteria > Pseudomonadati > Pseudomonadota > Gammaproteobacteria > Pseudomonadales > Pseudomonadaceae > Pseudomonas > Pseudomonas sp. LBUM1663. Next base: position 2,536,620 of record NZ_CP166792.1, read on the forward strand.
TGGTGGTGAGCACCTGATGGTTCTCAATACTCGGCACGTTCAAGCATTCATGCAAGAGGTGTATGCCTGCATCCACTCTATTTTGGCCGATCAGCAGAATGCCTTTTAAGCCTATACCCGCGGCATGATCGTGCTCGAAGGCATTCTCTTCGGCCGTCGCGATCAGTTTATCAATTGTCTGTGCGGCATTGTTCCAATCACCCATCCATAAAAAAACAGTGGCCACATAAATGAGCGAAAGGCAGATGGTCGCGGGATGGCGCAAGTTGTAGGCATCACCCAAAGCTTGCCGTCCAATTCGGGCGGCTTGATCGGGGTATCCGCGTAGCCATAAAACTCTAGCCAAAGACGCCAGTGCCCGAATGCGATAGTCATCACCGAAAGAGAACTCGTCCTCGTTCACGAGCGACGGCTTTAGGTCTGGATTCGCGTTGCATGTTCGGAGCGAGAACCCCGGCACACCGACAGGATTGCCACTGTCTTCCAACGCCCGCTGCATCATGGCGATAATTTTAGGTTCAGTCATTCGCGTACTGAGATTTAGCTTCTGCCACTGGATATCATTAGGGCTCCGTATCCCCTCGGATCCAGGCAGAACAGAATGCTGCAATTGACGAAGCAGGATGTCGTTAATATTTGCGACGGATTCAATTCCCTTGTGAGGGTTGACCGGCAGGGTTTGTGAGGTGCCTGACGCCATCATTGAAGGGATTGAACATGGCCAATGCTGCACTTTGAGCGGAGGCGCTCCATTGGCTACTTCGACTCGTGCCGTCAGGGCCCGCTCACTCCACCGCCGACACTCATCCAGCATCGATAAACCGAGGAATAGGGGTGCGGCTGCCGCGGCGAGACGGATGCCGAGCAGCAGGTTGCGATGATCGGAAAACGCCCATTCCAATGCTGAGCAAATGTTCCCCAAGTGCTCAATGTACAGTTGAATTCGCTCGTATTCAGGAAGTGTCTCACCTGGCACGTTCAGTTGTTCCAGCATTGATAACAGGAAGATGGCATGACGCTCGATCGCCAAATCCACTTCACCGTGGGTACGTAGCTTTTCCAGTGCAAACGCCCGCAGTGTATGAGGCAGCTTGTAACGCATCGTTCGACCAGCACGCTCAACCAGAATCAAAGATTTTTTGACCAGGCGTCCAATCGCGTCGATAACCAATGACTCATCGATTTCCGCCTTGACGATTGCCGTGACCATTTCCAGGGAAAAAATACCGATCAGAACCGACAGCCGTCGTAGCACGATAGCTTCGGTTTCCGATAGCAGGTCACAACTCCAATCGTACATGGCCATTAGCGTTTGATGGCGTGGCAGCGCTGTCCGCCTGCCGTCCCAAAACAGGCTGACGCTGACTCGACTATTCAGTAACTCGGCAATGCCCTGGATCCCATAGGCCTCGACTTGGCCAGCTGCCAGTTCTATCGCTAAAGGCATGCCATCGAGTTTGCGACAAATATGCGCAACCATCGGCGCGTCGTTGTCGCTCAGGATGAACGCGTTATCGTTGTTATGAACTCGCTCGACGAGTAATTGCACTGCTGAGAATTTCAGCGCGCCAGTTGCCGTCAAACCGCACATCTCTGGCGGGTAAGTCAAAGAACACAATCGATGGACATGCTCGCCTTCAGCCCGCAACGGCTCGCGACTGGTCACCAGAATGTGTAGTTGTTCGGTTTCTCCAAATAGCTTCTCTGCAAGATAAGTAGCGGCCACGATGACGTGATCACAGCTATCGAGCACCAGCAGCAATCGCTTTTCTCGCAAAAAAGCGACCAGCGCTTGAAGAGGGTCCATGCCGTGACATCGAATGCCTAACGCGGACGCCAGAATGCCTGGCAACAAAGCAGGATCGGTGATGGAACTGACATCCAGGAAGAGAAGAAGGCCTTCAAAATGCGCCACCAAATGATGGGTCACCGCTAGCGCAACCGTCGTTTTGCCCATACCGCCGGGGCCGCAGATCGTTACGAAACGGTGGTGCATTATCAGTTGCGAGATGTCAGGGACTGTTTCGTCACGGCCTATCATTCGTATCGATCGCGGCGGCAGCGCGCTGATCGAGGTCGGGGGCGATACCTGGGCAGTGTCGGAATCAGAATCACGGGAGACGGAGGCTACGAAGCTATAGCCGCGACCTGGAACATTGGCGATATAGCTCACGTCCGTTTCGGCACACGATAAGGCTTTTCGTAACGCGGAGATATGCACACGCAGGCAGCTCTCAACGACAATCACGTCCTGCCAGACCATTCTGATCAGATCGCGGTTGCTGACCACCTCACCCGAATGCTCAACCAGGGCAATCAGGACGTCGAGGGCGCGACTTCCGAGTTCAATCGGTTTCCCTGTTTTCAATAACAGCCGTTGGGCAGGGAGCAGATTAAATTGGCCGAAGGTGATCGACTGGGGACATTGTGAATCCGAAGAACCGGTTGCTGACCCGTTCATGATTCGCAAGCTCGGGCGACCTGGCACAGTGGTTTTCGGTAAAGTGACCGCAAAAGCGAGTCGATAGCTGATGCCATATTCATAGGCGTCACTGACTATAGATGAACTTACCCAGGCAGCTCACTCTGTAGCGTCCGTGACTCCAGTTCTCGCGTGCCGGTTTGTTATCTCCATATACAAAATTTCGCTCATCTTGCAGTGTAGGCGCCGTGAGGTTGTTTGGTAATGAAATATGTTTCCCGCTGCTGAAGCCGCGCGATAGCAGATTTGAACCACTGGAAATCTTTATATTCGTGATGGGCGTAAGCCCTTCAGGGTAGAGCTGAATGTGCAGTCTGAAATTTTGAGCTGTTGCATCATATTTTCTAAGTCATTGTCTTGAACACGACATTTTCAAGTGAACATCGCTTCAGATCAGGCTGCACATTCAGCGTTGTGGTTACTCAGCCCGTACTGCAACCACCACCCTCGACCAGGTACGTTGCAATATGCCGCTCACCTTTGGAGTCTTCATACACCATCTCGGCTTGCACAACCCCGCATGCCTGGCTGGTGTCGGAGATGCTGATGGTTTTTGCCACATCGAATGGAACGCCGGTGCGCGCAGTCTGTGCGTCATTGGCGGCGAAAGCGCTACCGGCGGCAACGGTCAGGAACAAGGCAACAATCGTATTCATGGTTTTCATGGTCTTTACTCTGGAAATATTGGGTGGTGGGTGATGGCCCGCAGAAGTGCGGGCCTGTATCCGCTTAGAAAGGGCGCAGTGGCAGAAACTTGCCGTCGAGGGTGATCACTGCACGATGGCCGCCTTCCGGGTCTTCGACTTTCTTCATGTTCAGCTTGAAGTTGATCGCGCTGATGATGCCGTCGCCGAACTGCTCATGAACCAGGGCTTTCAAGGTGGTGCCGTAGATCTGGATCATTTCGTAGAAGCGGTAGATGGTCGGATCCGTTGGAACACCTGACAGGCTGCCGCGCAGCGGGATGATTTGCAGACGGGCTACCGAGTCGGCGTCCAAGTCCAGTTTTTTGCCGATCACTTTGGCAGCGGCTTCAGGCAGCGAGTGCTGGCCGAGCAGGGCAGCGGTGACGTAAGCCAGGCCAAGGCCGGTGCCTTCAGTCACTTGTTCGAAGGACAGGTTTTTGCGCGCCTTGGCGTCGAGGATTTTCGCGGTCAGCTCGAGGCTGGTGTCGTTATAAGCGTGGGACTGTTGCATGGCGTTTCTCCTATCGGGTTTGCTTGGTGGCAGTTGCCAGGTTTGTGTTGCTTGGGTGTGAAGCAATGTTCTGCTGGTTGCTCGATAGCGTCCAAGACCGATATACAATGCAACGCATAAGCGGGGCCTATAGAGGGGAATTCCATGCTGCTACGACACTTGCGCTATTTGTTGGCGGTCGCCGATAACGGCGGCTTCACCCGCGCCGCCGAGGCGCTGCATGTTTCCCAGCCGACCTTGTCGCAACAGATCCGGCAGTTGGAAGAGACCCTCGGCGTTGTGCTGTTCGACCGGACTTCGCGCACGGTAAAACCTACCGATGCGGGGCAGGCTTACATCGAATGTGCACGTCGCGTATTGGTTGAGTTGGAAGCGGGCAAGCGCGCATTGCACGATGTGAAGGATCTGTCCCGCGGCACCCTGCGCCTGGCCATGACACCGACGTTCATGGCGTACTTGGTAGGATCGTTGGTGCGTGACTACATGGCTCTCTATCCGAACATCCATCTGGAGATCTTTGAACTCTCCATGGCCGATATCGAAACCGGCCTGGCGGATGACTCACTGGATATCGCCATTGCGTTTGACGATGTAAGAAATGCTGACATCGAAACGATCCCGGCTTTTATTGAAACCCTGGGGCTGGTGGTGGGGCGGAATCATCCGTTATACGACTGTAAGAAACCCTTGACCGCCGAGCAGGTCGCTCAACTGGACTTTGCGTTGCTGACTCCCGATTTCGCCACCCGTGTCTGCATCGATGAGTATTTCGCCAAGACGCAGATCACTCCCAAGGTGGTGATCGAGGTCAATTCGGTCAATACGTTGCTGGAAGTCATGCGGCACACGGCAGTCGCCACTATTCTTCCGGAGCCCATCGCTACCCAGGACCGCGCCCTGCGCAGGATCGCGCTGCTGGACAAGGGGCCACGGCGCGGAGCCGCCTTGCTGCGGCGTAAAAACAACTACCACAGCGCGGCGTCAGTCGCCTTTATGGACTTGATGTTGGGTGTGTCGGTGGGGCAGTAGGTTCGGCAAAAAATGATCATTACACGCAATGAAATGCTGGATTGTAATTGCTGGTCATTCCGCTGTTTACGAGAGGAGGGGAAGATAACTCCATCGACGCGATCACCGGGTCGAACTCAAACAACAATCGGAGCACGTCATGTCCCAGCAAGCGATCAAGCTTTATCGTCACCCTTTGTCTGGCCACTCTCATCGAGTCGAACTGATGCTGTCCCTGCTGGGGCTGCCAACCGAGCTGGTATTCGTGGATCTGATGAAGGGCGCGCACAAAGCGCCTGACTTCCTGGCGCTCAACCGTTTTGGCCAAGTGCCGGTGATCGATGACAACGGCACTGTCCTGGCAGACTCCAACGCCATCGTGGTTTATCTGGCCGCCAAATACGGCAAGGGCCAATGGCTGCCGACTGATCCGGTAGAGCAAGCCAGGGTTCAACGCTGGTTGTCAGTAGCCGCCGGTCAAATCAGTTCGGGTCCTGCCACTGCGCGCTTGATCACCGTGTTTGGTGCCGGTTATGACGCCGAAGAAACGATCAAACGTTCTCATGCCCTGCTCAAGGTCATGGAGCAGGAGCTGGGACAGAGCAAATTCCTGGCCGGCGACAAGCCGACCGTCGCCGATGTTGCCGCCTACACTTACGTATCCCACGCACCGGAAGGTAACGTGGCGCTGACTGACTACCCGAATGTCCGTGCCTGGTTGAGCAGAATCGAAGGGTTGCCGAACTTCGTTGGCATGCAACGTACCGCTGTAGGCTTGCAAGAGGCTTGACCCGATTCCGAAGGAGCTTGCCGGGAAAATAACCCCGGCCAGCTCCTTTTCATTTGTTTCGCAGTTCTCCCAGGACGCTTTACGTACATGCCGCCAGCCCGACGGCGCGTGCGAAAGTCGCTGTAGCCGACGATACTGGCAAACAGTTCTTCCCGCGCAAGCGGCCAGATACCTCGCTGTCCTCTCATCAAGACAGGGGCGCTTATGGATCGTTTTCAAGAAATGCAGATATTCATGGCAGTAGCCGAGGAAGAAGGCTTTGCCGCCGCCGCCCGCCGGTTGAAAATCTCTCCCCCCAGCGTGACCCGTGCCATCGCCGCGATGGAAGAGCGAATCGGCACACAACTCCTTTCTCGAACCACTCGCAGCCTGCATCTCACTGAAGCGGGTCAACGCTATCTAGAGGATTGTCGGCGTATCCTCAGTGATATCGACGAGGCGGAGGAGGCGGCTGCCGGTAGTTACTCGATACCGTGCGGACATTTGACCGTGACTGCGTCGGTGCTGTTTGGCGAGTTGTACATCGCGCCGCTGCTGGCCGACTACGTGGACCAGTTTCCCTCAGTGCACCTCAATGCATTGCTGGTGGATCGTGTCGTGAACATGGCCGACGAGGGTATCGATGTGGCCATACGAATCGGCCATTTACACGAGGCCAATCAGCAGGCCATCAAAGTCGGCGAAGTACGTCAGGTGATCTGCGGTACCCCCGATTATTTCGAGCGCTATGGCAGGCCGCGTCATCCCGGTGAACTCAATACGGCCAACATCGTCATGTCTTCGGCCAGCCATTTGCTGAGCGACTGGCAATTCGTCAACGACGGCAACGCACTGAGCTTTCGATTCGAACCGCGCTTGGTGGTCACCGCCAATCAGGCCGCGATCAATATCGCCAGCCTGGGCTGGGGCGTCACGCGGGTGTTGTCCTATCAGGTGGCCAACCAGGTGGCGGCTGGCGAACTGGAATTGGTACTGGAGGACTTCGAACCGCCGGCGCTGCCTATTCAAGTGGTTTACCTTAAGAGCACCCGAATACCGGCAAAGGTTCGTACCTTTGTGGATTTTCTCGCGGATCGACTGGGCAAGGACATGGCGCTCAAAGCTGTGGTGAAGGGTTCCAACTGATGGACCGCTACCATGAATTGCTGATGTTCGAAGCGCTATCGGAGCGGCCTAGTCTGGCGGCTGCGGCCCGTCGTCTGGATGTGTCCGGACCTACGGTCGTTCGCGCCATTGCACGGTTGGAGGAACGTCTTGGCGTGCCGCTGTTGCTACGAAGCACCCGCGGGGTGTCGCTGACCGAGGCCGGCGCCGGCTTCATGGCCGATTGTTCACGCATTCTCAGGGCCATCGAAGATGCAGAGGCTTCGGCCAAGGGCTTGCACGTTCAGGCCCAAGGCAATCTCACGGTACTGATGCCTTTGCTGTTCAGCCGTTATGTCATGACCTCGATTCTGACGGACTACATGAGTCTGTATCCCGAGGTAAAAGTCTTTGCGCAATACCATGATCGTTTTCCGAACATGAATGAAGAGGGAATCGATGTGGCGGTGCTGGTCGGCAATCTGCCCAGTTCGTCATTGATCGCACGGCAGGTGGGCTTTGTTCGCTCGATGGTATGCAGCAGCCCTGCTTATCTGGCTGCTCACGGTGAGCCCGGCGTACCGGAGGATTTGCGAAATCATCGGCTGGTCGCCACACATGCTTATCGAGACAGGGTCCAGTGGGACTTTCACCACGATGGTGGGGTGAATCACTTAAAAGCCCGGACGCGGATCAGTTGCGCAACAGTGCAGGCGGCCATCGATGCAGCCGCTCATGGCGCCGGTATTACCCAGTGTGTGAGCTATCCGTTGTACGAGTATTTGAACACTGGGCGATTGCAGCGTGTGCTGCAGCCCTATGAGTTACCGGCGTTGCCGGTACACGTGGTGTACCGCGAAGGGCGCAAGGCCTCGATGCGTGTGCGCAGTTTTGTCGACCACATCGTCAACGGCCTGCGCGAGCATCCGGCCATGCAGCCGGATGCTCCTTGATCCAAAACCCTGTAGGCGCGTGGCTTGCTCGCGAAGAAGCCGGCACCTTCAACAGAGATATCAACTGACCCGACGCCATCGCGAGCAAGCTTCGCTGCTGCATGTTGCCTGGCTCCATAGCAATGCCCAACCAGTACCACTGGGGTATTGATGCATTTCAGTACATCCGCCACTGACTGTGCGTCGCCCTTGAGGGGGCGAAGCGGGTTGGAAGCCGCGAACACCGGACAGCCATCTTTTCCAGAATCACGACCACGCCGTTCCAGCGGCTGGAGTCGGCGAAGCATTTCAGTAAGCGAAATAGTGGATTGTATTTTGTGGTCGTTCTCTACATCGCGGTTAAGGCGGAGCATAAGCACACACACTCTTCCATGCTGTACAGCAGAGGCTCATGACCGATGAAACGCGTGCTTATGTTACTGGCCAACGGCGTAGAACCCTTGGAGATGGCCGCTTTTACCGATGTGCTTGGCTGGGCCAACTTGCTGGGTGAGCACCCTGTGGAACTGGTCAACGCCGGCCTTCGCAGAAAGATCGTGACCACCTTCGGTCTCACGCTCAATCCGAGTTTTTTATTGAGCGATCTGGACGTGAGCAGCTTCGATGCCTTGGCACTGCCGGGTGGATTTGAACCGTCGGGTTTTTACGAGGAAGCCTTGAGCGAACCCTTCCTGGCGACCATCCGGCATTTCGTCGAAGCCGGTAAACCCGTTGCCAGCGTTTGCGTGTCTTCCGTGTGCCTGGGCGTGGCCGGCGTGCTGCGTGACAGGAACGCCACGACCTACCATCAGGAGGGCGGCAAGCGGAAAAACCAACTGTTGGAAACCGGTGCACGCTTTGTCGATCGCCCCGTGGTGGTTGATGACCAGATCATCACTTCAAGCGGGCCGGGCACTGCCACGGAAGTTGCATTCGTGCTGCTCGAAAAAATAACCGGCGTCGAAAATGCCGCTTTTATCCGCAAGAAGATGCGCTTCGCCACACCCGACCGTGATTGGTACGAAACGCCGCAAGTGCCCTGAAATGATCCACCCACTCCGAATCGACTCTTTACCAAGGTAACCGTATGACCCACACAGCACTCATCGTCGTTGATATTCAAAACGACTATTTTTCCGGCGGCAAATGGGAACTCAACGCTACTGACTCGGCCGCTGACAATGCGGCTCGTGTGATTGGAGCAGCACGTGAGCGGGGTGACCTGGTCATCCATATCCGTCACGAGACTTTAGCGCCTGATGCACCGTTTTTTGTCCCGGGCTCTGACGGCGCGCAATTGCACGAGAAGGTGCGCAACCTTGGGGATGAGTTGGTCATCGTCAAACATTTCATGAACCCATACCGCGAAACTGAACTGCTGGAAGTGCTTGAACATAACGAAATTGAACGGGTCACCGTGGTCGGCAACATGAGCCACATGTGCATCGATGCTGTCACCCGCGCGTCTGACGACTTCGGGTTCGAGGCGACGGTTATTCACGATGCCTGTACGACCCACGATCTGGAGTTCAACGACGTCAAGGTTCCTGCGCATCTGGTGCATGCTGCGTTCATGGCCGCCTTGAAGTTCGGGTATGCCGAAGTGCTGAGCACTGACGAGTATGTGGCCTAGGTTTTCATTCTGCTGCCGAAAAAGGTAACCCAATGTCCAATCTTTCCAATGCTGTCGATTACTACTACTGGCCAACCCCCAATGGGCAGAAGGTCGCCGTTTTTCTTGAGGAATCGGAACGTCCCTACGTCGCGCATCCCGTCAATATCAGCAATGGTGAGCAATTTTCCACTGAGTTCACCCGGATTTCGCCCAATCAGCGCATTCCAGCGATAGTCGACAGAGAGACGGGTGTATCGGTCTTCGAGTCAGGGGCGATTCTGTTGTACCTGGCTCAGCGCCGCGGGCAATTCATCCCGGCGGATGCGAAAGGGGCGGCTGAAGTCATGCAGTGGCTGTTCTGGCAAGCGGCGAACCTGGGGCCGATATTGGGACAGGCAGTGTTCTTCCTTAATTACGCCTCTGAACATGTGCCGCTCGCCGTGGCACGGTTCAGTAAAGAGACCGAACGTTTGTATGGCGTTCTGGAGCAGCAATTGAGCGAACGACCTTACGTCGCCGGCGAGTACTCCATTGCCGATATGGCGATCTATCCTTGGGTGCTGCAACATGACAAGCAAGGAATGACGCTCGATGGTTACCCTAACGTCGCCGCTTGGCTAGAGAAAATCAGTAAGCGCCCAGCAGTGGTTCGGGCCTACGCCAAAGGGGAGCAAATTCGTCCATCCGGTCAAACTGATCAAGACAGAAAAAAGCTTTATGGGCTTCCATAGCGGGGTCGCTACCCACTTAGGCGATTCCAGGTTGCTCGAGTGCGTGCAGGGTCTGTCTCGAGCTTCATGAGGTTGCAAAGCGCAGAGTTATGATCACCGGCAACTGCGTATTAGACCCCGCTGCCGGGGATTCAACCATTCCTCGCCGGGCGGCGGGTGAAGGGCACCTGTTTACGAATGCGTAGAGGTGATCATGAATCAGTCGGACGCGCCGGGAAAATCCCCCTGGCATGCGGGTGAGCGTGAACTGCAGGAAAGCGTCGGCGTCGCCGATCAGATGGAGATATTCGGACGCAAGGTCGTACGTGACTACATGCCTGATCAGCACCGAATGTTTTACAACCAGTTGCCCTACCTGGTGGTGGGCGCGGTCGATGAACAAGGGATGCCTTGGGCCACGTTGATCGAAGGCTCCCCTGGCTTCATCCATTCACCCGATCCGCGCGTGCTGCAACTCGACCGCCTCCCCGCCGAGGGTGATCCGGTCAGGGCGGCCCTTAAGCAGGGCGCTGCGGTGGGACTGCTGGGCATTGACCTGAAGACCCGAAGGCGCAATCGCATGAACGGCAACATCAGCACCGCCTCGCCAGGCGGTTTTGCCGTTTCTGTGGTGCACGCATTTGGCAACTGCCCGCAATACATTCAGTTGCGAGGCGTTGAGCCGGTCAGCCTTGGCCAAGCCTCAGCCAATGTCCCGGCCGAACGTCTCAACCAACTGGACGAAGCCGCGAAGGCGACCATCAGCAAGGCCGATACCTTTTTCCTCGCCAGCTATGTCGACCTGGACGGTGATCCAGCCCAACGCTCGGTGGATGTCTCGCACCGGGGTGGTAACGCGGGGTTCGTTCGGATCGATGGCAACGTGCTGACGATTCCCGATTTCGCCGGCAACCTGCACTTCAACACCTTGGGTAATTTCCTGCTCAACCCGCGCGCGGGGCTGGTGTTCATCAATTTTGAAACAGGCGACATGCTGCAAGTCAGCGGGCGTACCGAGATCATTCTCGAGGGGCCGGAGATTGCTGCCTTTCAGGGAGCTGAGCGGCTTTGGACGCTGACCGTGGAGCAGGTGGTTCGACGTCCGGCCGTGTTGGCCCTACGTTGGCGGTTTGAAGGTTTTTCGCCCAATAGCCTGCTGACCGGCAGTTGGGAGCAAGCCGAAGGACGATTGCAAGCCGATGCCTTGCGCGATCAATGGCGACCGTTGCGGGTGACGCGAATCGTTGACGAGAGCAGCTCCATTCGCTCCTTCTACTTTGAACCCGCCGATGGCGCAGGCATCCCTCGGTTCGAGGCTGGCCAGCATCTGCCGGTGCGTTTTTGCCTTGCTGAAGGACAGGCGTCACTGGTCAGAACCTACAGCTTGTCGAGCGCGCCATCGGACAGTTTTTTCCGCATCAGCGTCAAGCGTGACGGACTTATCTCGTCCCATCTGCATGACCGCGTTCAGGTCGGGGATCTGGTTGACGCCCGTGCCCCTCAAGGGCGCTTCACGGTGCAAGCCGATGAGCATCGTCCGTTGGTTTTGCTGGCCGCGGGCGTGGGCGTGACCCCGCTGCTGTCGATGCTGCGGGAAGTCATTTATGAAGGCGAACGTATCCGTCGCACTCGACCCACCTGGTTCATCCAAAGTGCGCGCAGCCTGGGGGAACTCGGGTTTCGCGATGAGTTGTACGAACTGGCGACTCGAGCCAAGGACAAAATTCGTGCGCTGCGTCTGCTCAGTCAGCCGGAAACTCACGCTCGCGTTGGTGAGGATTTTGAGGTGGTGGGGCGTGTGGATGTTGAACTGCTCAAGGCATTGTTGCCCTTGGACGATTACGACTTCTACCTGTGTGGTCCTGGTGCCTTTACACAGGCGCTGTACGACGGCCTGCGTGAGTTGCGTATTGGCGATGACCGTATTCACGCGGAGACTTTCGGTCCTTCGACCCTGGTTCGTCAGCGGGACCAATTGACCCCGGCGGTGGCGCAGATACCGGCGGCAAGCAGCCCGGTCAAAGTGCTGTTTTCGGCCTCGGCAAAAGAAGCACGGTGGGAGCCGGGTGGCGGGACTCTATTGGAGTTGGCGGAGAGCCGTGGTCTGAACCCGGACTTCAGTTGCAGGGGTGGATCGTGCGGAACATGCCGTACCAAATTGGTCAGCGGCCAAGTGCACTATCTGAATCTGCCGGCTGAAATGCCGGTCGATGGGGAAGTACTGATTTGTTGTGCGGTGCCAGCGCAAGCCAAGGAGGGCGATGCCCCCCTGGTGCTGGAATTGTGAGTTGGCGTCATCGGCGCTCATCCCGCCATGCGCGGGTTGAGTACCTCGTCGATGCCGCCTTCGCTTTCAAGTTGAGCCAGGTCGTCGAAGCCGCCAACGTGCCAGTTGCCGAAGAAGATCTGCGGGACGGTACGGCGACCGCTTCGGCTGACCATTTCGTTCTTCACGTCGATTGAGCGCACATCGATTTCCTTGTACGAAATGCCTTTGGCATCGAGCAAACGCTTGGCATTACGGCAGTAGGGGCAGGTCGTGGTGGTGTACATAGTGACTTCAAGCATGTTGAGTACTCCTGAAAATCAGAGGCTGATTTAGGCAACCGCTTGCGCGGGACGGGCATGAACGGCAACGGTGTTCGGATGTTTGACCAGCGACTTGAATGTCTTGTTGTCGGCGTCCAGGGCGTCGATCGAACCGGTGCCTATGTCGTAGACCCAGCCATGCAGATTCACCAGGCCTTTTTCCTGCGCCAGGCGTACGCTCGGATGGGTCTGAATGTTCGCCAGTTGGGCGATGACGTTCTCGCGCACCATGGAGCTGACCTTGGCCGCTTCATTGGCGTGAGGGCGCGATTCGTTGATGACTTTCGCCGACTCGGCATGTTGCAACCAGCCAGCGACCGCAGGCAGGTGATCCATGCATTTGCACTTGGCGACAGCGGTCATGGCACCGCAATCGGAATGGCCGCAGATCACGATATCGGTCACGCCCAGTACGGCGACGGCGTATTCGACAGTGGCCGACACGCCACCGGAGTGCGGGCTGTAGGACGGCACGATGTTGCCGGCGTTACGGATCACGAACAGTTCGCCAGGCTCTTGCTGGGTCAGCAGTTCCGGCACCACACGGCTGTCGGAGCAAGTGATGAACAGGGTGCCTGGATGTTGCGTGGTAGCCAGGTGTTTGAACAGGTCAGTACGTTGAGGAAATGCTTCTTTTTGGAACTTCAAAAAACCTTCGATGAGCGCTTTCATGATGTTTACCTTTCATTGAGTGTTGAGTGAGTGACTATCAGTTGGTACAGCCGCTACCGATCACGCTGTATTCCAGGATGTGGGTTTCACCGTGCGAATCGCGGTAAGTCATTTGCACGGGCGTCGGGCCACAGACATCCGCCGTCGGGGTGATGTGAATCACCTTGGCGATATCCAGGTGCATGCCATACGCATAGGGAACGGCCTCCGGTGGGACCACGGCTGGCTGGGCGTAGGCCGACAGCGAGGCGGTCAGTGACAGGGCGAGAAACAGAATTTTTTTCATGACGAATCCTCCATTCAAATGTGGTGATTGATCGAAAGGGTTAAGAAATTTTTTGAAGCAGGCCCGCAAGGCTGCGGGCCGATTTACAGGTCCGGTTGCATCCTTAGAAAGGACGCAGTGGCAGGAATTTGCCGTCGAGGGTGATCACTGCACGGTGGCCGCCTTCCGGATCTTCGACTTTCTTCATATCGAGCTTGAAGTTGATCGCGCTGATGATGCCGTCGCCGAACTGCTCGTGTACCAGGGCTTTCAAGGTGGTGCCGTAGATCTGGATCATTTCGTAGAAGCGGTAGATGGTCGGATCCGTTGGAACACCCGACAGGCTGCCGCGCAGCGGGATGATTTGCAGGCGGGCGACCAAGTCAGCGTCCAGGTCCAGTTTTTCGCCGATCACTTTGGCAGCGGCTTCAGGCAGCGGGTGCTGGCCGAGCAGGGCAGCGGTGACGTAAGCCAGGCCAAGGCCGGTGCCTTCAGTCACTTGTTCGAAGGACAGGTTTTTGCGCGCCTTGGCGTCGAGGATTTTCGCGGTCAGCTCGAGGCTGGTGTCGTTGTAAGCGTGGGACTGTTGCATGGTGTTTCTCCTATCGGGTTTGCTTGGTGGCGGTTGCCAGGTTTGTGTTGCTTGGGTGTGAAGCAATCTTCTGCCGTTTGCCCGATAGCGTCCAAGACCGATATCCAATCCTGCGCATAAGTCGTTCCTATAGATGCAGGTCGGAGCATTCATGAACGTTGAAAACTCAGAGGCGCTGCTGTTGATCCCCAATGGCTTTCCGGTCTGGATTGACGTGGTTCAGGCAAGCATTGGAGGGGCGGGGACGGCGATGCGGTTTGTATTGCCCTTACATGCTCACAACCTGCCGTTGATGCATCGTCAGGAAACCAAACTGGTGGTGGCGCTCAAGGGCGAACTGGATATTCGTGCCGGTCGACAGCGAATCGCGTTACTTCAGGAAGGCGAGGCTATAAAACTCGACCCCGGGATCGCTCACCGCATCCATCAGTACGGAGCGGTGGCAAGCACTGTCGGTGCGGTGTTATGGCCTGGTGCGGTCGAACAAGCCTTTCGAGAGCTTGCGGTGACCGCCCTTCAAAAGACTTATCAGCGCAGCGACATGATTGAGATTCTCGCTCGTTACGATGTGGTCTGGACCACGCAGTCTCATGTGCATGATCTTGAATCGATAACGGTCCGGCCTTTCAGGGATTGGCTAAGCGATCTGCCAGAGGCATTGGCGAGGCTATTAGCGCTGCGGTGGGGATGCTGAAGCTTTCGCCTCGATCTGGCCGACGAGGCGAAGCTTTGTGTAGGTCGCAGAGGTATAAGTCAGGGCTGGCGTAATCTACTTCCACAGCCGTAAATTTTAGGGAGTAACGGCATGCAGTCGTCTGCCTTTGACACTTACCTGTTGGCCGATGGCAAACTCTTCGCGCGGAGAGCGCACTACTTGCTCTTCGCCTGTACTACTCCGAACGGTGTAAGCGCGCTCCTCCAAACCGCTTGCTGTCTGGACCTCACGTCCTCCCAACAATCCTAATCCTGCTCCGATCAACGCTCCAAAAGGTCCGCCGACTGCACCTCCAATTAATACTCCAGTTCCTGCACCAAAGGCGGCACCCGCTGTGGTGTCGCCGGTTTGTGAGAGGACCTCGTCGGCTCGCGTTGTACCTGCGCTGAACAGTGAAAGTCCGACAATAACGGTTAAAACACTTAGGTTTTTCATGCTGCCTCCGAATGGCAAGCACCCGGTACCTACCATGTTGATCATCATGAGCGACTGCCATAAATCGCTCCCTAACCTTTCTTGAACGTCAAACAACACGGATATTTCTGTGGCACCGCCTAGCAATCACCTCAGCCAACAGGCACCACTATGTGGAAGCCTGGGAGCCATAGGGGGAAGAGCTATTCCTTGAGTTTCGCTGCAATTTTTGCGACGTATTGCCCTTGGTGGTGAGCAATACCTAATTCACGCGGGTCCGGTTGGCGGGAGCCATCAGCACCCGCAATGGTGGATGCCCCATAGGGGGTACCGCCGCCTGGTTGCGATACATCGAACAAGGCTGGATCGGAATAACCGATAGGCACAATGACCATGCCGTGATGAGCAAGTGTCGTCCACGTCGAGGTGATGGTCATCTCTTGGCCACCGCCAGTACCCGTTGATGTAAATACACTGGCGACCTTGCCAACCAGTGCTCCGCTAGCCCACAGGCCGCCAGTCTGATCGAGGAAGTTGCGCATCTGTCCTGACATATTGCCAAAGCGCGTCGGCGTGCCAAAGATGATGGCGTCGTAACCAGATAACTCGGCAGGGTTGGCTACGGGAGCCGCCTGGTCAGTCTTGCCATGTGCCGCTTTGAATGCCTCAGGATCCATGGTTTCAGGAACACGCTTTACCGTGACTTCAACCCCCGGGACGCTACTAGCACCCTGAGCTACATGCTGCGCCATCGTTTCGATATGGCCATACATCGAATGATAGAGAACCAGAATCTTGACCATCTTCACTTCCTCGTTTCGCTACATCGTCTGTCGAACGCCGGTTGTTACAGGCCTAAATCAGAAAGACCTGGATGATCGTCAGGGCGACGGCCTAACGGCCAGCGAAATTTTCGCTCCGACTCGTTGATTGGCATGTCATTGACGCAGGCAAACCGATGAGCCATCAGTCCGTTTTCAGCAAACTCCCAATTCTCGTTTCCGTAAGAGCGATACCAGTTACCTGAGTCGTCGTGCCATTCGTAGGCGTAACGCACAGCGATGCGGTTATCGGTAAAAGCCCACAGCTCTTTGATCAGTCGATAGTCCAGTTCTTTGTTCCATTTGCGTGTCAAGAATGCTGCGGCCTCGGCCCGGTTTACCGCGAAGTCGACGCGATTGCGCCACCGGGTATCGGGTGTGTAGGCGAGTGAGACTTTTTCTGCATCGCGGCTGTTCCAGCCGTCCTCGGCAAGCCTGACTTTGAGAATTGCCGATTCGCGATCGAAAGGGGGTAGTGGGGGACGGGTTTCAGATTCAGCCATGATTTTCACTCCGAACGTGTGGGGACATCGTGGTCAAGCAGGCAATGTGCTTAGGGAGCAGGTGAGCCCTATGCCGTTGTTTCTGGAAATTCCGCCAATGGAACGAATGTGTTGGTTCTGCCATCGAGCGCGACGATGGACCCTGTTTCGATGTCATAGACCCAACCATGCAGATTCAGCTTTTTCTGTTCCAGAGCCAATCTGACGCTGGGATGGGTTTTCAGGTTGGAGAGCTGAGCGATTACATTTTCCCGAACCATTGAGCTGACACGTTCTTTCTCGGATGCGTGGGAACGGGTCGCGTTGATTACCTTGGCCGACTCCGCATAGCTCATCCACGCCGCCACTGCCGGTAAATGATTCAATGATTTGCCACTGGAAACCGCCGTCATTGCACCGCAATCCGAGTGACCACAAATGACGATGTCATGGACCTCAAGTACCGCAACGGCATACTCGACAGAGGCGGTGACACCACCCGGCTGTGGCCCATAGGATGGAACTATGTTTCCAGCGTTGCGTATAACGAATAGCTCTCCGGGCTCTTGCTGTGTGAGTAACTCCGGAATGACTCTACTGTCGGAGCAGGTGATGAATAACGTTTCTGGATTTTGGGTAGTGGCGAGATATTTGAAAAGGTCCGTTCGCTGCGGGAAAACTTCTTTTTGAAACTTGATGAAACCTTCGATGAGTGCTTTCATGTTCAAGTTCCGGTGTTCAGTGTCTGGGTGAAATTGCGGAGATCAATTCTAGAGGTCGTGCTCAATATCGTCTAAGAATCAGAGGGAGTAATGATCTGTTTGTTATGTGGGATAAATCTAATACTGTTTAAATTTCATGTTGTCTGTTCTTGACTGAGGGATAGGTCGTGCCTTTGCTCACCAATTATTGAAATAATTAGACAGGGTTAGCCTGAATTATTGCCAGAATTTTTAAGCTGCTTCTTTTTTTGCACTTATTTCGAGCAATGTTGCACTTTTTTCGCTCAGGTAATGACTGAAGCGCGAACGAAGCCAGCGTTCGCCTGGATCATTGTCCAGCGTGGCGCTCCATGACATGGATAGATCAAGTTCTGGAAGCGACATCGGAACGGGGTCGGCACGTAAACCACCTTGCCGTGTCATGGCCTTGGCGACGTAATCGGGTACTACGGCCAACATCTGCGTGTCCTCAAGCAGTGATTTAAGCGCGCTATATTGCGGAACAGCCAAGACGATCTGACGTTGCCGCCCCAGAGATCCCAATGCTCGGTCAATGTAATCGGATGCTTCGCCGTTGACCGAAACAGAGACGTGTGGGCGATTACAGTACTCGTTGAGATCCAGAGGCCCCGCCATGGTGTTGGCGCTTAAAACCGTGGGGCGGATGCTGCGCAGGAATTTTCGTTTGGCATTGGCGGGGAGTTCGCGGCAATGGCATACGCCCAGTGACACCTCGCCTGTCGCCAGCTGATTGGCCAGCAATGAGTGGTCGGTACGACGCACGACAAAACTGACTTGAGGCGCTTCCATACGCAGTTGGCGCAGCAGGCCAGGCAGCAACGAGTATTCAATATCATCCGAAAGGCCAATTCTGAACACGCTGCTACTGGTCAGGGGATCGAATTCATTCATGTTGCTCAGCGCAGCCGCCATGGTGTCCAGGGCAGGGGTCAAGGTGAGTTGTATTTCAAATGCTCTGCTCGTCGGCTCCATGCTTCTACCCATGCGTATGAACAGCGGGTCATCGAAAAACTGACGCAGTCGATTCAAGGAGGCACTGATCGCCGATTGGCAGAGAAACAATTTCTCACCGGCACGGGTAAGATTTCGTTCGTGCATCAGCGTTTCGAAAACGATCAAAAGACTGAAGTCGATTTTGCGAAGATCGTTTCTGTTCATCGTGATCACCAAAAGGGCTGCGGCCCGCCATTGTGCTTCAGTGCGCAAGAGCGATGTTCAATGGACATCTGACTCATTGCCTATGAGCCTCTAAGCGGACGGTAATAATCAAATAAATTAATCGGCTTTGAAGGCCGGTATTTAATTGAAGTGCCGCTTTCGTTGGCTTGGTTGTAGAGTGAATGATGAAGACTTAATTAACACTTCTACGTAGGTTTCACTTGTCTAAGGTATAAGTGGTAGGGGCTAATACTTGAGTATGGGTGTGTTAGTTAAGCAGGGCGGGCGGCGTCGGAATAGCGATAATCAATATTTTTAGTTAAACAGTGGGGTTTGACAGGGCGCATCGCGGTTGTCAGTTTACGATAAAGCCTGTCTCTCTATTTCTCAGGATTTGCTCAATACAGTCAATCATCACTTGTCCGTCAAATGGTTTGCTGAGAAAACAGATCGCTCCCGCGGATTTTGCACGTTTGCGAACCGACTCCACCGGGTAGGCGGTGATGAAAATAATGGGGATGTCGTGCCCTTTACTAAGGAGTTCAGATTGCAGATCCAGGCCAGTCATGCCCGGCATTTGAACGTCTGAGATCAGGCAGTCCGTGCCGTAGCTTTTGGCACAGGCGAGAAAATCTTCGGCACAGGAAAAAAGACTGGGCTCACAGCCCATCGAGCGCACCAGGCTACTAAGTGCGATTCGGCCAGATTCGTCATCGTCGACAATGGAAATCACAGGGACTTTATTCATTGCGCAGATCCTGGCGCGACATCAATGGATTCGAAACAGCTGAAAAGCTATCGCGCCAATTCCACTCTATTTGCCAATAGCCTTAAAAGAAATCATACACACGTATGTGTTGCTCAGCGTTTTGGTCCGATCCCCATGGCTTGTGCCATTCGAACCAGGTCTGCAAACGACTTTGCGTGCATTTTTTTCATCACATGCCCGCGATGGATTTTGACGGTGATTTCACTCAGATTCATTTCTCCCGCAATCTGTTTATTCATCAGACCCTTGGCTGCGTGGGCCATGACCTCTCGCTCACGGGCTGTCAGCGATTGGTAGCAGGTATGCAATTCGGCGTCCTGCTGGTCGATTTCCCGGCGCTTGGCATCCCTGTGGTGAGCAGCCGCGACGGCATCCAGCAAATCCTGGTCGCGGAACGGTTTGACCAAAAAATCCACGGCCCCGGCTTTCATCGCCTTGACTGACATTGCGATGTCGCCATGACCCGAGATAAAGATGATGGGCAATGCGATCTTCGATTCCACTAACTGATGCTGGAACTCCAGGCCACTGGCGCCTTGGAGCCGAACATCGAGGACCAGACAGCTGGGCGCATCGGGATCGGGCAGTTGTAGAAACTCTGTCGGCGAGGCAAAGGTCTGCACTTGAAGCCCGACCGAACGAAAGAGACTACTGAGCGCTTCGCGCATGGGGGCCTCGTCGTCTATCACAAAGACAACAGGGCCCTTGTCCATGGACCCCTTATCCATGGAAGAAATATCTTTGTTCACGCAGATTCCTCATTGCTGGCGGGGAAGGACAAGTGGAATGCCGCGCCTTCCCCTGCTTCACTCGTTGCCCATATACGGCCGCCATGGGCATCAATGATCGATCGACAAATGGATAACCCCATACCCATTCCGTCGGGTTTGGTGGTGTAGAAAGCGTTGAAGAGTTTGGGCATGCTTTGCGGCGAAATACCGGGGCCGTTGTCTTTGATATCAACACACACTTCGCCTGCATCAGAACGTCGAAGGCTTACATGGAGCGTGCGATGTTTACCTTTGGTATTGGCCATTGCCTGCACACCATTCATGATCAGATTGATGATGACCTGCTGGAGTTGGACGCGGTCACCAATAATCTGGGCTGCCTCGGTATCGTATTGATGGTCTAGCACAATTTTGTTCCGTCTGACCTCCCTATCGACCAGCGCCAATGACTCTTCTATGACCTCCTGGAGATCAACCGGGACGCTTTGAGGATCGGTCTTGCGTGACATTGCCCGGATACGCCGAATCACCTCGCTCGCTCGATGGGTCTCGCTCATCATCCGCTCCATCGCACTGCGCACTTCGTCGATGTTTGGCTCCTCGCGATTCAACCAGCGCAAGCCGGCAGTGCCATTGGTGGTCACGGCGGCCAGGGGCTGGTTGACCTCATGGGCGATCGATGCGGCCAGTTCACCCAGGGTAGTGATCCGGGTCACGTGAGCCAGTTCGGTTTGCGAACGATGCAGTGCTTCCTCCGCCGTCTTTGCATCCGTGACATCCATCAGCGCCCCGATGTATTCAAAATTCCCCGTGGCATCCTGGACGGGATGAGCGAGCATTTGCACATGCTTGATTCGCCCGTCGGCCATCAACAGCCGATACTCCACCTTGATGTGAGGCTCTTTCTGGTAAGCGTGCTTGATCGACACTTTGATCAGGTCCAGATCATCCGGATGGGTTTTTTTCAGGACGCTGGACAGCAGCGGTTCCTCTTCGTCGCCGAACTCGAATATCCGCCGGGCCTCGTCGGACCAATACATCTCGCCGCTTGGGATTTTCAGACCAATGCTTCCGGTCTGACTCAGCCATTGAGCACCGGCCAGAAATGCTTCGCTGCGCCGCAGGGCATTGATGGCCCTTTTTTGCTCGGTGATGTCGTTGTGGGTGGCCAAAACTGCTTTTGGCTGATTGCCCTCGTCCCGTGACAGGGAGCAACGACTTACAACCGTCACAGCCGTTCCGTCGCATCGGTGTTCCACAACCTCGCCTTCCCATCGGCCGGTATCTATCAGCGAGTTCATCATTTGCTCCCAGCTGAGCGTCAGTTGAGGCCGCAGAAGCTTTCGAAAATCCCGCCCGATAGCTTGTGCTTTAGACCAGCCATACAAGGCTTCGGCGCCCGGGCTCCACTTAGTGATGATGCCATTCATGTCTCGAACGATGATGGCGTCGTGGGTTTGCGCGAGCATCCGCACCTGCTCCTGCAACTCGTCATTGGCTGCTTTGTTTTTCAGTGCCAGTAAGGTGGTGATACCGATCGCGGACAGGCTGACCAGGCAACGGGCGAACGCGGAGCTATTGAAGTCGCTGCCATGGGAAAGAAAAAAAGCGGCCAACGTCAATCCAAAGCAGGAGAGCGAAACGCCAATCACACCTTTACGGGAAAACAGGTTCACCGACATCAGAATTACGGCGACGTAGAGCACCGCTATGGCGATATGGATGGAAGTGAGTGTGTCGATGATGAAGATGGCGCCTGCAAGCGTAGCGGCGCCAAATCTCTGGAGGAGCGTATGAGGGGCAGGGTGCTCGGGATTTTCTACAGCTACCGTCGGTTCAATTGAGATTTTCATATCAATCAATAGGCCTGCTGGGAATGCAATTCATCACGGGTGATTGCAGTGAACACCCATGGTGAAATTGCAGCAAGCAAAACCCATATCGGATAGCGAAGTGTGTTGGTTCGTACCGACATACGACGTCGTACCCGTGTTCCTATGCGTGAAGACAGTTAACGTAAAGTTGGGGAAGCGTACGACAGAGACTAAGCAATCAAACCCGTCCTCGACGAGAAGATCATGCGCACCAGGCTGAAAGGGCGGTGGAGATACTCGGCAACTTGTGCGCTGTAGCTATTGCCGTTGATGCACCAATTGCAAAAGTGTTCGCAGTTGTTTGACAGGATTTTGTACTGTGATTCTCCGACTCTCGACAGGGCCCGTACAATGATCTCCTCGCTGGAAAAGGCGCATTGTTCCTCATGCACCCAAATGGAACTGCCGTTGCCGAAGCGATCCAGGTCAGTGATTTCGATCGGGCCAGCTTGCAGCGATGCGCTCAATCCAGAGTAATGAGCGACCTTGCCATCGCCAAGGTAGATACCGTGATGAGCATAGAACTTGCGCGGGCTTACAAGGTGCGATCCTGCGCTCAGGCGATCAGCGTCGCGGACTATGAAGGCTGCATGCGTTGAGTTTGCTTCCAATGATGTTGGCGCACTATTAGCGTTGCAGGCAGGGGATCCATTTTCAAAGAACGGGTCATTCAGGTTTGAGCCACATTCCATATTGACGACTGCCGAGTTCAAATAGATCGAACCCAGGGAGGAGACAATGCCAATTGTTTTCATCAGTAGCTTGTTCATGATGAAGTCCTCTGGAACCTTTGAAACTAGAGTATCTTTCCAGAGCGAAATAATCAGTCGTGCATAGGTGTGTAGGCGATAGTCACTTTATATGTGGGTCTCATACTTCAGTATTATTCGGGGCGCCGATCGAGTTCGATTCGAATCGATGATTCATAAGAGAGTCACTCGTAATCATGGTTGTGATTTCTGTGTAGCAGGCCACACCGCGGTGGCGTTGAACAAAACGAAGATGCCGGTACCGCGGAAGCCATATGAAAAGCGCTTTGATGATTAAGCTCTAGGCTTGTTGCACCAGTGCCAGTCGCACGGAAAACCCGATGAGCAGCGTACCGAATAGCCATTGTTGAATGCGTTGCGCCAGCACGCTTCGATTCAGCCATCGGCCTACCCAGGCGCTGGCGCTTGCAAAAATGCTGTCGAATACAAGCCCTGTAATCACGAGAACGATGCCTAACACCGCAAATTGCTCCCATACCGAAGAACGGCTGGGCTCGATGAATTGCGGTAGCAATATCGAGCTGAACAGTAGCGCTTTCGGATTGAGCAGGTTGGTCAAAAGACCGCGCCGAAAAGCCACCTTCATGGAAGACGATGCAACGGGTTTCTCAAGAACTGCTGGTGAGCTTAGCGCGCTACTTTTGAACATGTGTAACCCTATCCAGAGCAAATAAGCAGCGCCTGCATATTTAACGATATCAAACGTCCAAGGTAGTACTTTGAACATCGTCGCCAACCCCAACGCGGTCAATGTGACGTGGCAGGCTCGAGCGAGGGCAAGGCCGAGTGCCGTTGCCATTGCGGCAGTCCGGCCTTGTTTTGCTCCGGTTTGCAGTAGCAGGATCATGTCCGGACCGGGCATTAAAAAGATCATAGAGAGGGCTAAGAGATACAGCGCTTTATCTTCCATTCTGGAGCAGCTCAGTGACAGATGAGGGAGATAAATTCTAGGTCCAAGGGGGAGGGCAGGTGGTTGCGTATTCAACTCAATACTGGCGTTGTTTTGGCAGTTTATGTCGATAGAGCTTTATAGACGGTTTATGTATGCCAAATTATCGCTTAAGAACCTTAGCAACCTGTATTTTCCAGGTGCTGGAGCCTGGCGCTACGGTAAGTGCTTCGTCACTGCTCCAGTCTCGGGAGCCTTCGAGGGCTATGGCAATCAACCGGCGTATGATCGCGATAAGCTGCACCAGAGCGCAAAGAATGCCGTGGTTAGCGTCACAAGCTCAGCGGATCAGACCAACGTGTTCTAGTGGCCGAAACGCTTGAGCTAGCAACTGAAGACAAACACCGCCGGGCACAAGGGTTACTCAATGCTGAAGAAACAGCCGGAAAGCAAAGCAGCGACTGCTGCTGAAATCGAGCGCTCAATCCAGGCCCTGAACAAAATGGCAGAACGCCTTTGGGGGGAAGGTCGGGAAGTTGAGGCGAAAGCCCTCCTCGATGCCCTGGATTCGCTAAACCGGGCACTGGACCGAATCAGGATTGGCGAAAGTCGCAGGGTTGTGACGCTCCATTAATACGGACTATGGGCTCACCGCTCACCGCTCACCGCTCACCGCTCACTGCTTCGGCTTAGTTTCTTCATTGCCCGAGCCACTCGAGCTAGCAGCATCTTTTTCCATCTCCGCCGACTCCGCACCGGAATTAGACCCCGCAGCCTCCTCACCCTTTTTGTCAGCCTTTTCCTTGTTGGACTCGCCCCCCTGGTTAAGCCCGGGAAGAGCACTCGGTGGGATAGTAGCGTCTTCCGTGGTCTTCTCGGCCGCAAGCGAGTAGAGCGAGCAGATCGGCAGAAGCCCCGCGAGCATGAGAGCGGCAATTTTGCTGTTCATCGTTTGCACCTGCTGTGCGAGTGGATGTATGCATTGGAAGTGCGCGGAGGGTGAACGTGCTGATTTCAGGACGAGCGGTAGGTATGAGAAAGCTCGATGGGACTCCCAAAGTGAGCAAATACGCCTTCGACTTTTTACATGCAGGACTTTTGCGGAAAATCATACAATGACGCCGAACCAAGGAAGGAGAAGGATGGAATGAGTTGGTACTCAAGTTTCAATGCGTGGACAGCGAAAGTCTCCAATCGGATATCGAGGCGACATCGCCTGATCGCTGCTTTTGTTGTCATGCTTGGTTGGGGGGCATCCATCATTTTTCGTTGGCCTGTCGAGCCTGTTTTCTTCTTTGTCTTTGCCATGCAACTGGCGTTCTCAGCGCTTTTCGTAAAGAACGAGACACCTCAACTGAAAAAGAAAACCATCAAAGCGCGGTCTCAAGCGTTTCGAGATTGAGAAGGGTGAAGTGACCCACATCCGGCTTCCAGCCAGCCGTGTCGATATGAATCACATTGCCAAGCCTGACGGGCTGACGAACGGGTGTATGCCCAACGACCAGCGCGCGCAATCCCTCAACGCCCTGCATCTCCCGCTGTTCGAGTCGGCTTCGTGACCACATGCAGCGGTTATGCACCTGCATCAGGTGCTGGCTGCCGACTGGCGATTCCAGTTCCCCAAGCAGTTGCCTCCATGATGGAAACGGACAATCGGCATGCACGATGCCGATCAGGCCTTGTGTTGTTTCGACTTCGATTGCGATAGGCAACCCGGAGAACTTCTCGGCGAACTCTTTCTGTTCGGACAGCGACAATTGCGTGAACCATAAGCCGCCGTTGAAGATCCAGCTATCGACGTCGCAGGTGTCGAAGTGAACCACGTAGTCATCATGATTACCGCACACTGGGTAGAACCATGGCTTGTCCAGCCAGTCGAGCGCGTCACGGCATTCGGGCCCGCGGTCAATCAGATCGCCAACGCTGAACAGGCGATCGACCGAGGGGTTGAACCTGGCTGCATCCAGCGCAGCCAGCAGCCGAGTGAAGTGGCCATGTATGTCGCCGACAGCGAAATCTCGGCCAACCGTGTTTGCGGCGAAGCGCTTCACCCGCGTCACCTCTGAGATTTCGAACATGACAGTGCCTCATCCGCCAATCGCCGGCGAGCTCGTGTCAGTTGAGTTTAGGTTGCGTCGGCGAAAATCGTGGGCAAGGGCTTCGGATAGATCGCAAAAGAAAAACCCGGGCTATTGAACCGGGTTTTTTTTCGTCAGGGCCTACATTAGTAACCAGCCGCCTGAGCGAGGTGGGTGTCCTGCGCCACGGCGATGAAGTGCAGCGGGACGTGCGGTTGTTCATCACTGGTGCGAATTTCAACGCTACCGACGATTTGAAGATGTCGCTCATTCAGCCCGGTCGACTCTTCTGCCTTTGCCATAGCCATTTTTCTCGCGTGGTTCGCTGCGATTTCATTGAGAGTTGACACGTTACATCTCCGGGGGGACTGACCAAGCGTTAATTAGATGGCGCCGCGTCAGAATTACGTCGTTCTGGGGCTGCCAAGACCGGCTTGTGCAATCCCTAAGCCAGACAGGGCCGCCGATTACGCGCCGGGTTTTGATATACGACGAATGGTTGTCGCGGACAAAAAAACCTCAACTTGACCCGGCGCCTCCCACCAACTAGACCTTATGCCACCAGGGCGGCCCATGGATTGGGGTCGAGTTATCGCTCTAACGCCAGTTCGTCAGACAAGGAGATCCGCAATGGATAAGTCCGACTACCCACCACCGCCTATGCGCAAACTGCGGGTCTATGCATTCGACCCGCAAGCCTCGACTCAAATGGAAACGGTAGGGGTCAACCACGCGACCATCGAATTACCTTGGGAACAACGCTGGGAAGCCGATCTGTTGCCGGGGCCGGTGAACGAGTATCTGGAAGTCATCGACGTTGATCCAACCAGTGGCCAGTTCTACAAACCGGTGGATTTGAACAACCCGTATTTGTTGGCTCAGGACGGTGTCGCGCCTTCCGAGGGTGACCCGCGTTTCCATCAGCAGATGGTCTTCGCCGTTGCGATGAAAACCATCAAAGTGTTCGAGCGGGCGCTGGGCCGCAAGGTGTTCTGGTCACCCCGCGTTGTCGAAGATGAGCGCAACAGACCGACCCACGTCTATGTACGCAGGTTACGTATTTATCCCCACGCACTGCGCGAGGCCAACGCCTATTACAGTCCGGCGAAAAAGGCGTTGTTGTTCGGTTACTTCAAGGCTTCGCTGAGTGACGCCGGGGTGAACTTGCCGGGCGGCTGGATATTCACGGCGCTGTCCCACGATATTGTTGCCCATGAAACAACCCACGCCATTCTGGATGGATTGCATCGTCGTTACGTCGAGTCGACCAGCGTCGACAGTTTGGCGTTTCATGAAGCCTTTGCCGATATTGTCGCGCTATTGATGCATTTCACCTTGCCCGAAGTGGTCTCCAGTCAGTTGGCGGCGCGCCGGGGCAACTTGAGTGAGCGGTCCTGGTTGAGTGGTCTGGCTCGCCAGTTCGGTGAGGCTTCGGGTCGTTATTCGGCATTGCGCGAAGCCATCGACGAGAAAGGCCAGGACGGTTTGCCGGACCCGACACGACTTTCGCGTTTGAGCGAACCTCATGAGCGCGGCGCGATATTGGTCGCCGCTGTTTTCGACGCTTTTATCACCATTTACGAACAACGCACGACCGATCTTTTCCGGCTGGCAGGGCATGACAAGGCGTCGACGGCAAACCTGTCGACAGAACTGATCGCACGCCTGACCCGCGAAGCCGTGAAGTCTGCCGATCATGTGCTGCGCATGTGCATTCGGGCACTGGACTATTTGCCGCCGGTGGATGTGCACTTTGGTGAGTTTTTGCGGGCGATCGTCACGGCCGATAACGACCTTGTGCCGGATGACCCCATGCACTATCGCCTGGCAGTGATCCAGGCCTTTCGCCGGCGCGGCATTTTTCCGGACAAGTGCCTGTCGCTGGCGCCGGACAGCTTGCTTTGGGAATCGCTGAAGAGGTATCAAACAGACGAGCTTCAACTGACAGCCGACGACCTTCTCGACTTCGAAGCGTCCCCGAAACCGTCACGCAACTGGTTGGGGGGATCGCTCGATCTCACGCCACAGTACCTGCGGGGCAAGGCATATCTGCAGTCAGAGCACAATCGACAGGTTGTATGGAACTGGCTGATGGCAGAGTCAGCGCACGACGCAGAATGGGAGAAGGCATTAGGGATTTACTTCGCGGCCCAACCGGACGCAACAAGAATGCAAGGTGCATTGTTCATGGGAGGGGATGGTGTTCAACCCGCCGTGGAAGTGCACTCGGTCCGAACGTGTCGCAGGGCAGGGCCGGACGGGCAGGATCTTCGGCAACTGGTGGTCGAGATTACTCAGCGTCGTCGCGGCTATTTCGATGTCGAGCAACAACGCCAGGAAGATCTGCAAGCGCCCCGGGAGAAAGGTCATAGCCCGTATGACTTCACTTTTCGGGGTGGCGCGACACTGATCATAGACCTGCGTGATGGCAGCCTGCGCTACGTCATACGTAAGCGCATCAATGACGATGAGCGACTGGACGACCAGCGACGCTTCCTTCAAACCGGCAATGACGGCCTTGCCCTGACGTATCGACAGCCGAGCCCGGACGATAATCCCTTTGCCATGACCCACCGTGGAGTGTGACGCCATGACCCAGGCTGATTTGCAAGGCAAGGTAGCGATTCGCATGTACCGCGGAATTCTCGGCGACTGCTTTCTGCTTCGTTATTCGGAAGCCGAGACATCTCGCCATATTTTGATCGACTGCGGCGTGCTTCAAGGGGCGAAGGACGGCAAGCTGAAAATGGCACGCATCGTCGACGACATTCACAAGACCACCGGCGGTTCGCTGGACCTGGTAGTGGTGACCCACGAACATCATGATCACCTGTCCGGGTTCCTCTATGAGCAAGCGCGTTTTTTGGGTGATGACTTCCGCATCGGTGAACTCTGGCTGGCCTGGACCGAGAACCTGAATGATGCCCAGGCAGTTGCGCTGCATGCCCGCTTCAAAAAGGCGAAAGTGGCGTTGGCCAGTGTCGTGGGCCTGAGTGGGAGCGGTACGGCACTGCACGAGGATGCGCGAATCAAGACGGTGCATGGCCTGTCGGCGTTCATCGAGCCGCTTGCCGCTGCGGCCGATAAGGACAAGCGCACGACCCTCGAAAAGCTCAAGGCCAAGGCCGGATCGAAAGCGACCCGCTATCTGGACCCCGGAGATGTTGTGCGACCTGCCGCCCTCGAAACGCTAAAGGCGTATGTCATGGGGCCGCCGCGCTCCGAAGCGCGTTTGCGCAAGGACTTGCCGAGCAGGGGGGCGGGTAAAGAGGTCTACATGACCAGCCTGGACGAAGCCATGGCCTTGGAGGAGCGGACTCAACGGCTCAACGGCGTGGTTCCACCCGCTGCCGATATCCCGTTTGCCCCGCCTTATCAGCGTGTGTGCGCAAAGGCGCAGAGCGATTCCGAGACCCATATCGGGGAGGGTGAAGATTCGGCCAGCATCGAACAACGCTATTTCAGCGCCGACAACCAATGGCGTTGCATCGAAGACGAATGGCTGGATGGGGCGGAGACCCTGGCCTTGAAGATGGATTCGGACACTAACAACACGAGTCTGGTGCTGGCGTTCGAACTGCCGGACGGACAGATCCTGCTCTTCCCCGGCGATGCCCAAGTGGGTAACTGGCTGTCCTGGGGCGATCAGACCTATCCCAAAGAGGCGGTGACAGGCGAGCCTGCGCCGCTGACGCGCGATGACATCCTCGCCCGCGTCACGCTCTACAAAGTCGGTCATCACTGCAGCCACAACGCCACCGCTCGTGCGGCAGGGCTGGAGAAAATGCACGATCCCCGATTGGTGGCGATGATCCCGGTGGACGCTGATATTGCGAAAGGCAAAGACTGGAAAATGCCCTATCCGGATCTGCTGAGTGCCTTGCAACAGAGGACGAAACAGCGGGTTGTTTCAGGTGATGGTCAACCGGCCGTCGAACTCAAGGCCTTCAGTGATTCACCGACGGATCCGAGTCACCCGGTCGGCCTGAGTTATGCGCCAGATAACCTCTGGGTGGAGTTATCGATCCCTTATTGAAAATGACCCGGCGCTGTTTAGAACGATTATTTCTTTCGGTTATTTATATAGGCTTCGAGCGCATATCCATAACCGGACAAAACGCGCTATGACTCTCAAGGTATCTGTCATCAAAGCTGAAAGCTCGTTGTGGCAGATGCCGGCGTTCTGTTCGCCCCGTTAAGGTTGCTCCAGCGTTGTTTCCAGCTGTTTGATCGTCATCTTGTTGTGCGTTGGCCATTGCTTAGAATCCGCTCCATCAGCTTTGTCCAACTATCAATCCTTCAGGGAGCCACACCATGATGAACGCCATGCAGATGCAAATGCCGATGAACGCCAACATGCCGATGATGCCGATGATGGGCATGCCGATGATGATGGCGACCATGAGCTGCGAGATGATGGACGACGGCATGATGTGCAAGATGATGCCGGCCGCGGGCATGGACATGGCGATGTTCAAGAACAGCGTTGAAATGATGCAGATGATGATGAACTGCGGCATGCCGATGATGATGCATTGCGGCAACATGAGCATGATGTGCATGTCTCAGTCGGCCATGGCCATGCCGATGATGAACATGATGATGCCGATGCCAATGATGGGCATGCCGATGCCATCGATGAAGTGCGTGATGGAATGCACCCTGATGGCTGACTGCATGATGTGCAAAATCATGCCGATGGCCGGCATGAACATGGACATGATGAAAAACTGCTGCGCTCTGATGATGAAGATGATGAACGACTGCAGCATGCCGATGATGATGAGCTGCAATGGCATGCCGCTGATGTGCTGCACCTGCTGATCCATCGCCATTGAAAAAGCCCGGCTAATGCGAATTAGCCGGGCTTTTTCATGTGCTTTTGCTTTTCGTAGGAGCCAGGCTCGGTGTTTGTCAGTCCAGGCGTTCCGGGTAAGTCACCACCAGGTACGCCACCGCTTCACTGTCGGCAGGGTTGCGATAGCGGTGGGGCTGGTCGGCATAAAACAGAATCGAATCACCGGTGGAGAGCAGGTAACGCTCGTCGTTGACGCTGATTTCCAGCACACCTTGAGACACCACCAGGTTTTCCTGAACGCCAGGGCCATGCCCCTCGGAGACGTCCTCACCCAAAGGGCTCAGGCGCAGTTCGTAAAACTCCGATTGGCGCGCCACGTCGAACGGGAACAACGCGCGGCTGACAAACGCGCCGCTGGCACTGACCAGGCGTTTGCTCTGGCTGGCCGACAGCACTGCCACCCCTTCGAAAGCCCGATGCTCAAGAAACGCGGCCACCGAAACCTTCAGGCCCTTGGCGATTTTGCACAGCACCTTGATCGAGGGCACGCTGCGTCCTGATTCGATCTGAGCGAGCATGGCCCGGCTCACGCCGCATTGCCGGGCCAGGGCGTCGAGGGACAGATGACGCTTGCTCCGCAGACGTTGCAGGTTCTGCGCGACCCGCTCGCAGATGGGGTCTTCCTCCAGATGCTCAAGGTTATTCAGATCCAGTACAGGTTCGTCCGCGCTCGCCAGAAAGCGCGAGGGTTCGTTCGCATTCAGCCTGACGTGTCTCGGTCGATTGGCATGCCTGAACCCATTGGAAAGCCTGAAGACCGGCATTGCGTGCGTACATCTCCCACATGGCCCGAGCCCGTTGCTGAGCCTGTTTGCGTTTACGGTAGCTGGCGAAGTCGATGAGGTTGTCAGTCGGATTCATGGGGCACTTCACTGTGGTGATGAATGACGGGATGACCTGAGAGTACGCGGGTATTCATATAGCTATAAATACTTATTTTGTATTTATTAATTCTTTTTGGTTCTTATTGCGGTGGCGTGTTGACCTGATCCTACAGCCATCTGGATGCAGATCTTCATATTCCATATCGGTATAAATAGATAATTATATATTCCTTTTGTTGTAGGTGTGGCTGGTGCACCTTGAAGGCCTGCGCATCCATGCGGATGTGTCCGACACCAGACAGGAAGCCTCAACATGACCATCAAAGCGATCAACGTCCGCAATCAATTCAAAGGTGTAATCAAGGAAATCGTGCAGGGCGAAGTGGTTTCCGAAATCGACGTGCAAACCGCCTCCGGCATTGTCACCTCGGTGATTACCACCCGTTCAGTGCGCGACCTTGAATTGAAAGTGGGCAGCGAGGTGATTGCCTTCGTCAAATCCACCGAGGTGTCCATCGCCAAGCTCTGAAAAGCTGGTTCGACATTCAACATCTGCGGCCTCGGCTAATACCGGTAAGTCACGAGCGACGAAAAACCTGTGGGAGCGTGGCTTGCCCGCGAAGAATGCACCGCGGTTTTTCAGGTATTACGCGTCATCGTTCTTCGCGGGCAAACCACGCTCCCACAGGATCTGCGTCTTGAGTTATTAGCGGCCTCGGCCGTTTTTTTTTTGTCGGCGGCCCGGTGCTGCCATGGTTCTTCCCATCACGTTGAGGTTTTCATGGCGACTCCCTTCAAGCGCTCCGCATTGACCCTGTTGGCCGCCTCTGTGGCGGCGGTGAGTGCGTTACTCAGCCCCGGCGTTCAGGCCGAAGGCAACATCAGCATTGCCCAGCAATTTGGTATCGGTTACCTGATCCTCGATGTGGTGCGCGATCAGCAACTCATCGAGAAACATGGCAAGGAGCAGGGGCTCGACATCAAGGTCGACTGGAACAGCATCTCCGGTGCCACGGCGATGAACGAGGCGCTGCTGGCCGGCGCGCTGGATGTGGTGTCGGCCGGCGTGCCGCCGATGCTGACCATCTGGGACCGGACCAAGGGCAAGCAGAACGTCAAGGCCATCGCATCGCTCGGGTCGATGCCCAATTACCTGCTGACCAATAATCCAAACGTGAAGAGCCTCAAAGACTTCACTGAAAAAGATCGCATCGCGGTGCCGGCGGCGGGGGTAGGTTTCCAGTCACGCACGTTGCAGATCGAGACGGCCAAGCAGTTCGGCGCTGAACACTACAAAAAGTTTGACGACATCTCGATCAGCCTCGCCCACCCGGACGCGACGTCAGCGCTGATTGCCGGCGGCTCGGAGATCAACTCACATTTTTCCAGCCCGCCGTTCCAGTACCAGGAACTGCAGAACCCCAACGTGCACAAGGTGCTGAGTTCCTACGACGTACTGGGTGGTCAGGCCACGTTTAACGTGTTGTACACCACCGAAAAATTCCACGACGAAAACCCGAAAACCTACAAGGCGTTCTACGCGGCGTTGGCTGAGGCCGAGCAAATCATCAAGGCCGATAAGCCGGCCGCCGCCCAGACCTATATCCGCGTGGAGCAATCGAAATTGCCCCTCCCACTGGTTGAGAAAATCGTCGCTGACCCTGAAATCGACTTCACCGTCGTGCCGCAGCGCACCTTTATCTATGCCGAAAAACTCCAGGAACTGGGCGTGCTGAAAAACAAGGCCGCCAGCTGGAAGGATTACTTCTTTGAAGAAGCGCACGGCAGTGCGGGTAGCTGATTCTGGGGGCTTCACGCGTAGAACCCTGTCGATCTTGTGCCCCGTCATCGCCCCCCATTGGCCGCGTGATGCCTGCTGACGATGATCTGGCGACAAGGAAACAGCAATACAGAACGTTCCCCTGGTGTTGAATTCCCTCTAAACCCTGTGCCATTGAGCAACGATTACCGAACCCGGCAGTTTCACTTCCAAAGTGCCGGCGAACTGATCGTCGATAGCTTTGAGCAGGCCTTGGGCAGGTGTACGACCCAAGCTGATGGGCTTTAGACCGGAGCTTGCAACCATCAGCGCCTTGAGGTCTTTCAACGGGCCTTTAACCGCTTTGGCACTCGACAGATCCTTGATGTGCAGCAAGTCCGGGGAGGCGAAAAACTCCGCATTGTCCAGACCTGCCGCCGTCATTTGTTCCGGGTTTTCCGGATCAATTTCCGCGTAATGCGTTGCCCCTGCGAGAAACTTTCGGTTCGCTACCTCGCCGTCGATTGCCAAGAGAAAGAAGGTAAACGCTGTATTACCCAGGCGCACCCAATCATCCTGGTTGGTGTTGCTGCCCTGGGTTCTTTGCAATGTTTTGATGTTGCGGTACACCAGTTCAAAGTTCGAAGAAACAGTGTTGAACGGTGGGGGGCCGTCTTTTGACGTGGTGTAGTGGCGGAGGGTGAACTTCTTGTCCGCCACTTTCAAAAGCTCGGCGTCGGTTGCCTTCTTGTCACCAAACTTCAGGTTGTCATCCGTCACCGATTGCATGATTTCGAACGGCTGAATTCGGTCCTGTGGGTGATAGTTCGCCTGGTGTCGTTCATACATTTCCAGCGCCGAAGCCGGTTTTTGCGAAGGTGCTTCACTGGCTCGAGGAGTCGTGCAGGGGCCTTGGTGATAGGTCCCACACTCGGAACAGGTCCTGGGGACTGAAAACGGCACAGGTTTTGGGGTAATAACGGGCGCTGCGCGAGGGGACGGGACTAATGTGCTTGATGAATACGCCTGGGCGCTTTCGATCGGGGGAAAAATCTTACTGCTCCTGCGTATTTGTCCCGCGGGCGGCGTGTTGGGACTTGCTGGAGACGGGACGTTGGGCATGGGGCTTTTGCCTGCGTTCGATCCGGAGTTTTTCAGCACAGTAGTCACTCTCTTGAAGTAGTCGGAGATTAATAACGGCTTGAGGTGATCCCCGCGTTTATAACCGAGCCCAGTATGAAAACTGCCCGAAAATTGTTAGATGAAATTTCCTACATGGAGAAATCTTTGGTGTGTTGCTTGGCCTTCAGATACTTGGGTGGGGCTCTTCGGGCGTAAGATAGCGGTGCTTCTTTCATCAAAAGGAGCCCAGGCAGAACCTGTTGATCAAGCGGGCCGAAGCGCTCGCTGACAAGCTGATGGAAACCAGGAAATAACCGAGGAATTCGAGGGGCCCAAGCGCCACTTGTTCGAAAACATGCAAGCACCTACCTACCAACTACTGGAAGTCGCCCACGGCAAACCGATCAAGCTCTGGACCGAAGGCGTCCCGGTAGAAAACGAAGCCAGGCAGCAATTGATCAACACCGCGAAGATGCCGTTCATCTTCAAACACCTGGCGGTGATGCCTGACGTGCATTTGGGCAAGGGCTCTACCATCGGCAGTGTGATTCCGACGGTGGGTGCGATCATTCCCGCCGCTGTCGGCGTGGACATTGGCTGCGGCATGATCGCCGCGCGCACGTCGCTGACCGCCACTGACTTGCCGGATCACCTGCATGGATTGCGCTGCGCAATCGAAAAAGCGGTGCCACATGGCCGCACCGTTGGTCGTGGCATGCGGGACAAAGGCGCCTGGGACAGCGTCCCCAAGCAGGCCGATCAGGCCTGGGCGGCGCTGAACCCACGGTTCAAGGCGATCACCGATAAATACCCGAAACTCGCCAACACCAACAATCGCGGACATTTGGGCACGCTGGGCAGCGGTAACCACTTCATCGAGGTGTGCCTGGATGAAACCAACCGGGTCTGGTTCATGCTGCACAGCGGTTCACGCGGGGTCGGCAACGCCATCGGTAACTTGTTCATTCAACTGGCTCAGGCCGACATGCGTCAACACCTCGCCAACCTGCCGGACCGTGACCTGGCCTACTTCGAGGAAGGCAGCCGGCATTTTGATGATTACGTCGAAGCCGTCGGCTGGGCTCAGGATTTCGCCAGACAGAACCGTGCGTTGATGATGCACGCGGTGATTCAGGCCACACGCAAAGTGATCAGCAAGCCGTTCGAAGTCGCTTTGGAAGCGGTGAACTGTCACCACAACTACGTGCAGAAAGAGCGGCACTTTGGTCAGGATATTCTGGTCACCCGCAAGGGCGCGGTGTCGGCGCAGAAGGGCGAGTTGGGGATCATTCCGGGATCGATGGGGGCGAAAAGTTTCATCGTCCGCGGGCTCGGCAACGAGCAATCGTTCTGCTCCTGCAGCCACGGCGCCGGTCGCGTCATGAGCCGTACCCAAGCGAAAAGCCTGTTCACCGTCGAAGATCAGGTCCGCGCCACTGCCCATGTCGAGTGCCGCAAGGATGCGGCGGTCATTGATGAGATCCCGATGGCCTATAAAGACATCGACCACGTCATGCACGCCCAGCGCGAACTGGTGGAGGTGGTGCACACCTTGCGGCAGGTGGTTTGCGTGAAGGGTTAGGCATTACGCGTAAGAATGAAGATGAAACAGCCAGCGATTGAACTGAACGTCAGGTGACCATCGAAGGCAAAGCGCAAGGCTGTGGGCCGAGATTCGAGTGTGAAGGTTCTCTTCCAGCGCCGCACCTGCTTATTGTCCGAGTCGATTCAGCGTATGCCACATCGGATCAAGCGACACACTGATAAACCCGTCCAATGGTCGATTCAGCTCTTCAACCAGCAGAATCGTCGCAGCGGTCGACAGCGCACATAACAGCAACACCACCACAATCGTGCCATTGCGCGGTGAGAACAATCCGAATGATCCGAAGATTATCGCCAGCCATGACGTCAGAATAACCAGCATGACAGGCGGGATCGATTGATTGGACTGAAGCAGGGTCAGCCAGCGTGCTGCGAACACAGTATTCATGATCTGCAAGGCGGACGCCTTGAGTGTACGCTGGCTGTCGGTCGTGGGAGAGAGTGCTTCCACTTGGCGTTGCAGCGCCTCAGAGCGGGCTATCGCTTCGGGGGCGTCGAGTTTTTCCAATTGAGTTCGGTTGCGCGAGGCAAGCATTTGCACGACTTCAGCGTAATTGTGCTTAAGACGAGTGCGGATCTCTTGGGTGTCCGGTCCATAGCGGGCCAGCACCCGATCAAACTGAACGACTTCGGCCGCAGCGCCCTCCAGTTCGGCGTTGGCCGTGTCGAAAGTACTTTTGGCGGACGAGACGAGCAGACCCAGAACGAGCGCCGACATGGTTGCGATCAGGCCGGTGGCGAGCTTTACGACGGCGACGGAGTCATCGCTCAGGTGTTGACTGGGTAATCGCTCCCGCACGTAAGAGCCGAGCAAGGCGGTGCCGAACAGGCAAGCGAACACGATCAGGGCAACGACCACGTCATTCAAGTTCAGTCTCCATTGTCATCTGGGAGGTAGGTATTACTTGTATTTGATGACAATTCCTTTGAGTTTGCGGCCCTCGATGGTTTGTACATCGCGAGCCCACAGCGGCCCGTTGACATAGGCACCCACCGCTTGGATGTGGTCATACACCACCACCACGGCGTCGCCGCCGAGCTTGGCGGCTTCTTCCCGGAGTTTTTGTTCCACGTCGGTAATAGGTGGGGCCGGATCGACACTCGCATCGATCAGCACTTCACCCAATCGGATGTGCGGACGCAGCGGTTCGGTGCGTAGCACGACGACTTCGCTTGCCAGCGTCGGCGCAGGATGCTCGACGCCCACATACGCGGTGGTCTGCGCATCAACAGTAGCGCAACCACTCAGCGCGAGCAGGCTGGCGGCGAGCCCTCCAGCCAGCAGCGACAGTTTGAAACGGGTGGACCAGGACGCGTCATGAGCAGGCATGGTGGATTTCCTCCGGCAGGACCGTTGCTAAGCGGGGTCGCTTGTTGACGGTAGCAGACGGTCCGGGAGTTTCCACAAAGCCCAACCCTTTCAAGTCGGCCTTTTTTACACCTGAAAGGTCACTGATCCTTTTCGCAGTTCACCATCCACGACACACCGAACCGGTCCACCAGCATCCCGAAGCGTGCCGCCCAGAAAGTCTTTTCCAGTGGCATTTGCACGTTGCCGTCTTCTGATAACGCACCGAACACACGCTCCGCTTCGGCAATGCTGTCGACGTTCAGCGAGACCGAACAACCGCTCATGTCGTCCGTGGGGCGATCCGGTGTGGTGTCCGAACCCATGATCGCCTGATCGCCCACCGACAAGCGGGTGTGAATAATCAGGTTATGCAGGTCCGCCGGAAAGTGCTCGCGCGCCGGGCTTTCGCCGAAGGTCATCATCATTTCGATCTGGCCTTGCAGGGCTTGCTCATAGAAAGTGAAGGCGGCTTTGCAGTCGCCGTTGAAGATGAGGTAGGGATTGATTTTCATTTTTTGCTCCCGGTAACCAGTGGGACTGGAGACCCACATTGGTCTATGAATGGACTCCAAGTAGCAAAGCGTTAGACGTGGGGTCGTGCCGGGTTTGTTTAGACGTTTTTTTTATGGGAGGGGCGGGGCTTATTGCTTGACAACTCAGGCCACCGCCCGCGTGGCGGGCGACGGGCGCAGCAAGCGTTCAACGGCGCCGATCACCAGGTTTTCCAGCAGCTCATCGCGCAGCGCTTCATCCAGTGGATGTTGCGCCAGCCAGCCGGGTGCGCTGTTGAGCAAGTTGGCGATGGCGTGTCCGGCGGCCTTCAAACCCTGCTCGCCGAGACGGGACGGGGCGCCGAGCATCTTCAGCAACTTGCGTTCGTATTGCTCGCGCAACTGGCGAACACGCGCTTGTTGCTCGGCGTTCAGGCAGCCGCTGTCGCGCTCCGCCAGGCGAAAATGCCACGGCATTTCCCGGTGCAGATTCAAATGCGCGCGGATCAGGTTGAGCAGTTTGTCGCGTTTCGCCGAGGTCTTTTGATCGATGCGCCCAAGGGTCGACAGCAGTTCTTCGTAGAACTCCTCGATCAGGTCGAGCAGCAAGTGCTGCTTGCTCGGGTAATGGTGATACAACGAGCCCGGGGACAGCCCCAGGCACGTTGCCAGCTCACGCATGCCGACCTGCCCGAACCCCTTGCTGGCGAACAACTCCAGCACGATGTCCCGGTACTCGGCGAAGCGCGAGCAACGCTCAGGCATAGGCATGGAAGCCACGTCCTGTCTTGCGTCCCAGGTAGCCGGCGGCGACCATTTCCTTGAGCAGCGGAGCGGGGCGATATTTGCTGTCGTTGAAGCCGTCGTAGAACGCTTCGAGAATCGCCAGCACGGTGTCCAGACCGATCAGGTCGGCCAACGCCAGCGGGCCGATCGGCTGATTGCAGCCCAGACGCATGCCGGCGTCGATGTCGTCGGCGCTGGCCAGGCCTTCCTGGAACACCAGAATCGCTTCGTTCATCATCGGCACCAGAATCCGGTTGACCACGAAGCCCGGGCGGTTGCCAGCGGTGATCGCGGTTTTGCCGAGGGTGGTGGCCATGTCCAGCGCCAGGGCGTGTGTCGCGTCGCTGGTTTGCAGGCCGCGGATCACTTCGATCAGGCCCATCACCGGCACCGGGTTGAAGAAGTGCAGGCCGATGAAACGTTCAGGCTGGCTAACGCTGGCGGCGAGTTGAGTAATCGACAGCGACGAGGTATTGGAGGCAATCACGCACTCGGCGTTGACCTGCGCGGCAATCTGTTGCAGCACGCGCAGTTTCAGGTCGAGGTTTTCGGTGGCCGCTTCGATCACCATCTGCACGTTCTGCAGGCTACTGTAATCGGTGCTGGTGTGGATCCTGGCGAGGGCATCGAGCTTTTGCGCTTCGGTCAGGGTTTCCTTGGCGATCTGCCGGTCGAGGTTTTTGCCAACGGTGGCCAGGGCTTTTTGCAGCGCGCTCTCGGAGATGTCGATCAAGGTCACGTTGAAGCCGGCCAGGGCACAGACTTGCGCAATGCCGTTGCCCATGGTGCCTGCGCCGATCACGCCGATTTTTTGCAGATTCATGTTCCGTCCTTCCGATCAAACCCTGCGATACCTTGGCCGCCGCAACGGCCGAAGGCGTACTATTGGCCGCGAGTCTAGAACCGGCAGGGCGGTTGTCCTATGCCGCAACTGTTCAACGGTGCTGGTGTTTTTTGCCAGTCGGGCGATGGGGAGTGAAGCGTTCAAATGCGGGAAAAGGACTCGGTGGCGGCCTACTTCGTGCAGGCAATGATCCATGGGCAAGGGCACAATCCGCAGCGTTCGCGAGCTGCGCTGGAAGAGGCGGGCATCGACCCGGTATTGATCGAGCAGCCGACCGCACGCGTGCCGGCGAGCGCGTTTGCTGCGCTATGGCTGATTCAGATCCGCGAACTGAATGACGAATTCTTCCGCCTCGACTCCCACGGCATGCCGCCCGGCAGCTTCGCGCTGATCTGCCGCGCCTTGATCCAGGAACCCGACCTGCACAAAGCCATGCGCCAGTGCCTGGCCAACTTCGCGCTGTTCCTGCGCGACTTTCGCGGCACCCTGACCGTGCGCGGCAAACGCGCCATCATCAGCCTCGACACCCACGCGCAAAACGAAGACGCCAGCCGATTCGGTGAAGAGACGTTCCTGGTGTTGATGATCAGCCTGCTGTGCTGGCTCGGCGGGCGACGCATCCCCATCGACCGCGCGGATTTTCGCCATGAGCGCGTTTCCCTCAGCGACGACCGATTGCTCTGGGGCCCCAACCTGACCTTCGGCGCCGAACGCACCGAAATCGAATTCGCCAGCCACTACCTGCGCCTGCCGGTGGTCCAGGATCTGGCCTCACTGAAAGTATTCCTGCGCACGGCGCCGCAATGGCTGGTGATCCGCTTCCGCAACCAGCACGGCCTGGCGTCGCAGGTCCATCAGCGCCTGCGCAACAGCCATTACAGCCAATGGCCAACCTTGCAGGCGTTCGCCCTGGAACAACACCTGAGCCCCAGCACCTTCCGCCGCAAACTGGAGCGGGAAGGGTGTTCGTATCAGGAGATCAAGGACGAAGTGCGGCGCGGGGTGGCGTTTGAGCAGTTGCGTGAGAGTCGGGCGAGTATCAGTGATATTGCTGAACAGCTGGGTTTTCAGGAACCGAGCGCGTTTCATCGGGCGTTCAAGAAGTGGACGGGGGAGAGTCCGGGGCGGTATCGGGGGCGGTTTCAGGACTCTCAGTGAGCGTTTTGAGCGGGCACTTTTTGGGCAATCATGTGCGGCTGTTTAATCATGAAAGGGGGGTTGTTTAAACATCTTTGAAGATACTTCCTGAAAGCTACAAATCCTTGCGCCGTTGCCTACGGCTACGCCAGAATCCGCCGGCTTGTGCGCCTTGGGGGCGCTCGGTAACTTGATTCCCGTCACTGCCCTTCAGTGATCGGGTTTCGCAGCCCGGGTAAACTCTAGACGCACAACGTCTACCGCTCGTGAGCAGACGATTCATCGTCTGTCATTCATGTCATGGCGGCTGTGCGTGGGAGACCTTCGGGTCTGCCGGGTTCCTAGAGTCCTGGTCTGCGAACCCGCGTACAGTTGCCACCTCTTTGTCGTTTCGCAGCGAATGGTGGCAGCTCCATTTCTCTAGGAGTTTTGCCATGTTCAAAGTCACACCCAATCCGCCGGACACCGATCCGATTTCCCCCTACGAACCTGATTCTAAGAAACTCAACGAGGCCGCCGAGC
This sequence comes from Pseudomonas sp. LBUM1663, assembly GCF_059695905.1. Taxonomy (NCBI): domain Bacteria; kingdom Pseudomonadati; phylum Pseudomonadota; class Gammaproteobacteria; order Pseudomonadales; family Pseudomonadaceae; genus Pseudomonas; species Pseudomonas sp. LBUM1663. Next base: position 2,577,298 of record NZ_CP166792.1, read on the forward strand.
GCGCCCTCGATTTCCACTTCCCGTCGAATGCCGACATCAAAGCCACCCCGCGAACACGTAGCACGCTGTTTTCCGTCGACCCGGAGGCTACGGCCGAAACCCTGGCGGTTTACCTGGTCGAGACTCTGGCCTCGGTCGACGTGATGGTTCATCAATTGGTGGATCATCTGGAGGGTGAGTCACGTTATGCGCTGTTGGGTATTTCCAACAGCATCATGATTGCGGAGATCACGGCGAACCGGGTGTTGGATAAGATTGATTTGCCCAGGTAGGTACGGTTTGCTGGGGTGAGTGGGTAACTGATGTTGGGTGTGCAGCAGTGCCTTTTTTGGGGCTGCTGCGCAGCCCAGCGGGAGCAAGCTCCCTCGCCACAGGGTTTCTTACCTGCCCAGTTGTCCAGCTGAAGTACCATGACGACATTGTCGTGATTAGCGACCTTCTTTTGCCGAGTTCATCAATCCATGCCTGCGGCACTTTCCCGTTTCACCTCATTGCTTGATCAGGCCAGACGCGCCTTGCTCCTGGTCTGGGGCACCTCTCGCGGTCTGTTTCTCGGCCTGGTCCTGGCCACCCTGATCGCCGGTGTCCTCCCGGCTCTGGCCGCGTGGCTGGGCCAACGTATTGTCGATGCGGTCGTCGCGGCCATGCAATTGCACGCGCAGCAGGGCAGTGCGCCGTTGTGGCCGGTGGTGCGTTACGTGTTGTTCGAGGCTGGCGTGCTCGCGTTGCTGTCCGGGACGCAGCGGGCACTGTCGGTTCAGCAGTCGTTGTTGCGGGTGCAGTTGGGGCAGAAGGTCAACACGATGATTCTGGAGAAGGCCCAGACGTTGTCGCTGGTGCAGTTCGAGAATTCCGAGTTCTACGACAAGTTGGTGCGGGTGCGGCGTGAAGCTTCGACGCGGCCCTTGGCGTTGGTGATGAAGTCGTTGGGGTTGATCCAGAACCTGATTGTGTTGATCAGCTTCGGCGTGTTGCTGGTGCATTTTTCGCCGTGGGCGCTGGTGTTGCTGGTGGTGGGTGCGTTGCCGGTGTTTTTCGCCGAGGCGCATTTTTCCGGGGATGCGTTCAGGCTGTTCACGCGGCGGGCGCCGGAGAGTCGGCAGCAGAACTACATCGAGACGCTGCTCTCCCACGAGGGCTACATCAAAGAGGTCAAGCTGTTCGGCTTCGCGCCGTTGCTGTTGAAGCGTTATCGCGAGACGTTTGCTCGCCTGTATGCCGAGGATCGGCGGCTGACCTTGCGCCGCGATGGCTGGGGATTTGTGCTGGGGTTGCTCGGCACTGGCGCTTTTTATCTGGCCTATGCGTGGGTGGTGGTCGATACCGTCCACGGCCAAATCAGCCTCGGGCAGATGACCATGTACCTGGTGCTGTTCAAGCAGGGGCAGACGGCGGTGAGCAGCAGTTTGAGTGCCATCAGCGGTCTCTATGAGGATGGTTTGTACCTGTCGAGCCTCTACGAATACCTCGCCGAACCGGTGGTGGCCGATGCCGGGCATCTCACGGTGGGGGCGGTGCCCGGCGATGGTTTGCGATTCGAGAACGTTGGTTTTCGTTATCCGGGTGCGAGTCGCGCTGCGCTGGAGGGCATTGACTTGCACCTGGTGCCGGGGCGCAGCCTGGCGCTGGTCGGGGAGAACGGTTCGGGCAAGACCACGCTGATCAAGTTGCTGACCCGTCTGTATCGCCCCGATCACGGGCGCATCTTGCTCGACGGCAGCGATTTGCAGGCGTGGGAAGAAGACGCGCTGCGCCGGCGCATTGGCGTGATCTTTCAGGATTACATTCGTTACCAGTTCTCCGTCGGCGAGAACATCGGCGTCGGCGATACGCTGGCGTTCAACGATGAACAACGCTGGAAAGAAGCGGCCACCGAAGGCATGGCAGCGCCGTTTATCGAGGGGCTGGATCGAGGTTACGCCACGCAATTGGGCCGCTGGTTTGCCGGTGGCCAGGAGTTATCCGGGGGGCAGTGGCAGAAGATCGCCTTATCTCGCGCTTACATGCGCCGCAACGCCGACATCCTGATTCTGGACGAGCCGACCTCGGCACTCGACCCGGCGGCGGAAGCGGCGGTGTTCGAGCATTTCAGCGAGCACACCGAAGGCCGCATGACGTTGCTGATTTCCCACCGGTTTTCCAGCGTGCGCAACGCGGACCACATCATTGTGCTGGATCAGGGCGCGATCCTTGAGCGTGGCGATCACGACAGTCTGGTGGCGGCGGGCGGGCGTTATGCGCAGTTGTTCAACCTGCAAGCCCGGGGTTACCGCTAGGCCCAGCAATTTGCGGTGGTTTGGACTTCATCAAACTTTCGAGCGCCTGGCGGTATTGGCTGCCACCCAGGCTCATGCTGTTGTTGTGCGTACCGCCGGGCACCAGTAACAGGCGTTTGGGTTCGCTGGCGGCATTGAACAATTGCTCGCTGAAGCGCGAGGGCATGAACGCGTCGGCCTGGCCATGGACCACCAGCAGCGGCATGTCGATGTCGACAATCTTGTCGATGGAATCGAATTTCTGCGACAGCAGCCAGCGCACCGGCAGCCAGGTGACGGGCAGGTTGTTTTCGGCCACCGCAGCCACCGCATCACCCAGTGAGGTGAAGGTGGATTCGATCACCAGACCGCGCACCGGTATCGCGCTGTGGTCCATTTTCGCCTGCGCCGCCAGGTCTGCCGCGAGGTCGATGGCCACCGCGCCGCCCAGGGAATGGCCGTAGATCAGGCGCTTGTTGGCGTCCGGTTGCATCGCCTTGAAGCGCTCCCAGGCGACGCGGGCGTCCTCGTAGACACTGGCTTCCGACGGCAGATCCCCCTTGCTCTGGCCGAAGCCGCGGTAATCGATGGCCAGCACCGAATAACCCATCGCCCGCAACTGCTCGATGCGAAACGCCTGGCCGGTCAGGTTCCAGCGCACCCCATGCAGATACAGGATCGACGGCGCATCACGACGCGCGGCCGGCCACCACCAGGCATGCAGGTTTTGCCCGCCCTTGAAGCTGGCCGGCTTGATATCGAATTCCTGAACGTCCTTCGGCAAACCGCGATACCAGCCGGCGGTGCCCGGCTCGATGCGGAACAGCAGTTCGCGCTCTTTGTATTTGAGGACGCCGCAACCCACGGGCAAGCCGACGACCAGCGCGGCCATGCACAGCAGCGGCAGCCAGCGACGGCGCAGGCGAGTGAGAAGGGGAGCGGGCATTTGTGTGGTTCGCCGAAAAAAACTGAAGCTCGGTTTTTAACAGACGCGTGGTGCGGACAGGAATCTTTTCGACCTGTGGGAGCCAGCTGGCTTGCTCCCACAGGGGATCAGTCCATGCGCAACACAATCTTGCCGATGTGATCGCCGGCTTCCATCCGCGCATGGGCCTGCGCGGCCTCGGTGTACGGGTAAACCTTGTCGATCATCGGCAGGCAACGCCCGGCAGCGAGTACCGGCCATACGTACTCGCGCAGTTGTTCGGCGATCGAGGCTTTTTCTTCACGGGTGCGTGAGCGCATCAGCGAGCCGGTGATCATCGCGCGTTTGCCCATGATCGCCATCAGGTCGACATCGTTGGCACGGGCACCGCCGAGGAAACCCAGCATCACCAGGCGCCCCTCCATGCCCAGTGCCGCGATGTTCTGATTCAGGTACGAGCCGCCCATGATGTCGAGGATCACATTGACGCCTTTGCCGGCGGTTTTTTCCTGGATGACCTGGACGAAATCCTGATCGCGGTAGTTGATCGCCTCGGCGCCCAGTTTGCGAATCGCCGCGCACTTTTCCTCACTGCCCGCCGTGGCGAAGGCCTTGACGCCGAACTCGCGGCAGAGCATCAGCGCCGTGGTGCCGATGCCGCTGGTGCCGCCGTGAATCAACGCGCGCTGGCCTTTGCTGGCGCCGCCAATGTCGAACAGATTGGCCCACACCGTGAAGAAGGTTTCCGGGACGGCCGCTGCATGCACCCAATCCAAGCCCTCAGGAATCGGCAGCGTCTGGCTGGCCGGTGCGACGCAATATTGCGCGTAACCGCCGCCATTGGTCAGCGCACAGACGTTGTCGCCGACGATGAATTCGCTGACGCCGGTGCCGACGGCTACCACTTCACCGGCCACTTCCAGTCCGGGAATCGGGCTCATGCCGGGTTTCATCGGGTACTTGCCGGCACGTTGAATCACATCGGGGCGGTTGACCCCGGCGGCGTGCACACGAATCAGCACTTCGCCCGCGCCGGCCGTGGGTATCGGTTCCTGGCGCGGCTTCAACACCTCGGGGCCGCCGGGCTCGGTGATTTCAATCAGGGTCATGGTGTGGGGCAATGTCATGTCGGAGTCCTGTCGAGAAAGTCTTCTGTAAATGGGATCGCATAAGTGAACCAATGATTCATTCCAAACCACCGATCCCTGTGGGAGCGAGCTTGCTCGCGATAGCGGTGTGTCAGTCACATTGATGTTGGATCTGCCTACGTCTTCGCGAGCAAGCTCGCTCCCACAGGGGATTTGTTCAGTAAACGCATGGCCTGCTCCAGCAAAAGCGCAACCACAATCGCGCCCGCTGCAATCCCAAACAACAACCCATGCTGACCGCCGCTGGCATTGAACAGCGCCGAATACGCAAACCCTGCAATTGCCTGGAAGGTGGCGAATGAAACCGTCGCGCGGCTCCAGGCAATCTGCTGCTGTTGATGGTTCGGCAGCAGTTCGTGCACTCGCGCCAGCGCCAGTGGAACGATGCCCGGCGGGAACGAACCGAGGATCACGGCCAACACGGCCAGCGCCGTGAACGAGCTGGAAATCGACAGCAGGCCGACGGCAATCGCCTGCACCACCAGCACCAACCGGATGCTCAATTTCGCACCCAGTTGATCGGCCAGAAAACCGTAACTCACCGGCCCGATGATCGCGCCCAGTCCATACATCACCCAGATCAGCGCGCCGATGTGCGGCCCGGCGCCGAGACCGCGGGCCACGTAATCCACCAGGAACACCATGGCCGGCACCAGCCCGGCGGCCATGAAAGCGTATTGGGCGAACAACAGGTAAACCCCTGGGTCGGTTGGCGTGGTGGTTTTCTCGATCGATACCGCAACGGCTTGATGATGCGCCTCTTTTGGCCAGCCGAACCAACTCGTGGCCGTCAGAAGCAGTGAAAGAAGACCCAGGCCAAACCAGGTTTGCTGCAAGCCAAGGCTTAGCAGCGGCGGCACAATCGTTCCCGAGCCGGCGATGCCCAGGCCGATGCCCAGGAAAATCGCACCGCTGGCGAGACCTCTGCGGGACGCCGGCACATGGGGCAACACCGTTGCGGCCACCAACACCATGATCGCGCCACCGGCAACCCCCGACAGCAGTCGCCAGCCGAAGAACCAGCTCACCGACAACGGAAAACCACACGCAAAAAACGACAAGGTCACGGCCAGCATCATCAGGCGCAACGCGGTTTTATTCGACGTGCGGTTGGCCAGTGGCCGGCCGATCAGCGCACCGATCAAGTAACCCACGAGGTTGGCGGCGCCGAGGTACACCACGTCGCTGGCGGAAAACCAGTGCGCCTGGATCAATGAGGGAATCAGCGGCGTATAGGCAAACCGCGCCAGGCCGATGCTGACCAGGCTGGCGGCGAGGCCGGCGAAGATCGGCAGCCAGATCGCGCTGCGCGGTGTGGTCGATGTGGTGTGCATGGGAAAGGTCCTGAGAGGATTTTACGCTGGCCTCCAGACTATCCCGATCGGTCGATGTAATAACGCAGCGAGTTTGCGCTATGGTGATGCAAATCTGCATCAACGAGAGAGCCGTATGAATTGGGATGACGCACGGGTGTTTCTGGCGGTGTGCCGAGCGTCGACGCTCCGGGGCGCGGCGCGGGTGCTGGGGGTTGATCAGGCCACGGTCGGCCGACGGATCGCGGCGCTGGAGAAGTCGTTGAGTGCAACGCTGTTTCTGCGCACCTCTGAAGGCTATGCGCTGACAGCGGTGGGGGAGGCGGCGCTGACGGCCGTGGAAAAAATGGAGCATTCAGCGTTGGAACTGGAGCGCCGGATTCAAGGGCTCGACGATCGACTGACCGGGCTGGTGCGGGTCAGCACCACCGATTCCCTGGCCATCGATTTTCTGATCCCGGCCATTGCCCACTTGCATGAACAGCACCCCGACGTGCGCGTGCAACTGGACGCTTCCACGCAGATTCTCAGCCTGGCCAAACGCGAAGCCGACATCGCCGTGCGCAACACCCGGCCGGACAACCCGGACCTGATCGCCCGTCGCATCGCACGCTGGCCGGTGGGCTTGTTTGCTTCTAAGGAGTATGTGGACGCCCATGGCGTGCCGGCGCCGGGATCGGCGTTCGAGGGGCATGATCTGGTGGTGTATCAGCCGTATCTGCAGGGCAACAAAGACATGACGCTGGTTTCGGAACCGCTGGGACGTGGGCGGATTGTGGCGAGTCTGAGTTCCAGTTTGCTGGTGCGCCGATCCATCGCGGCGGGGCTCGGGGTCGGGGAAATTCCGGTGTACATGGGGGAGAGGGACGGACTGGTCAGACTGTGGCCGGAGCGCACCCGACCGGTGCCGTATGACGTCTGGCTGGTGACTCACGCGGACTTGCGGCATACCGCCCGGGTCCGTGCGGTGATTGATGAAATTGTCGCGGTGTTTTCTGGTACTGGCGAATAAGTCGCCGCTAATCGAAGAACCAACACAACCCCTGTGGCGAGGGGGCTTGCTCCCGCTGGGCTGCGGAGCGGCCCCCTACCTACCTAAAGAGAAGGGGACTGCTTCGCAGTCCAACGGGAGCAAGCTCCCTCGCCACAGATGATGTGATTGGCGGGTAAAGCCTGAGGGCAAAGGCCCCCAGGTCATTCAAGGTCATGGCATTTCCGGCAGTTCTTGCGGGCGCAAATCGAACACCAGCACTTCAGCATCCACACCGTTGCTCAACGCGAGCACCTGCTCCTCACGAACCCGCACGCCATCGCCTTCCTGCAACTGCACACCATTAAGTTCGACGCTGCCACGGGCCACGTGCACATAGGCGTAGCGGTTGGCGGCCAGTTCCAGGGTGGCGCTTTCCTTGCCGTCGATCAGCGCGGCATACACCCGAGCATCCTGACGCAACTTCAGCGAACCCTTGGCACCGTCGGGAGAGATGATCAGTTGCAGGCGCCCGCGTTTTTTCTGGGTGCTGAAGTGCTCTTGCTGATAACGCGGTTTGGCGCCGCTGACTTCCGGCACGATCCAGATTTGCAGAAAGTGCACCGGCCGCGTGGCCGAATGGTTGTACTCGCTGTGCGCCACGCCACTGCCGGCGCTCATCAATTGCACGTCACCGGGGCGGATCACCGAACCGGTGCCCAGGGTGTCCTTGTGCTCCAGCGCACCTTCGAGCACGTAGGAGAAAATCTCCATGTCGCGGTGCGGGTGCTGGCCGAAGCCTTTACCGGCCGCCACACGGTCATCGTTGATCACCAGCAGGTCGGAAAAACCCTGCTCTTTCGGGTTGCGGTAATTGGCGAAGGAAAAGGTATGGAACGACTTCAACCAACCGTGATTGGCGGCGCCGCGATCCGAGGCTTTGCGAAGGGTCAGCATGATGAAATCTCCTGTGGGGACGTTGATTCGTCCGAGTGAGGAGAAGGTTAATGGTTACTGGCTGGTGCAATAAGTAGGTGGAAATTGAAATACTGTCCTGTTCAAGTTGACAGTGATTAACGGGCAATCAGCTATTCTTCTCCGACGCTGGCGCCGTACATTGGCCATAATGCACAGCATCCCTTATCTGCCGCTCCCACAGGGACTGAGTCCGGCAGATGGATCTTCTTTTGACTTCAGTGATTGTGAACCCATGAAAACCGTGGCTATGGTGTTGTTTCCGGACTTTCTGCTGCTCGACATGGCCGGGCCCATGGAAGTGTTTTCCATCGCCAATCGATATCTGGCAGCCGATGACCGTTATGAGCTGTCGACCATCGGCACCGAGCATGGCGCGCTGCGGGCTTCCAACGGCGTCAGCGTGCAGACCGATCTGCACATCGATCAGGCCTATCACGGGTATGACCTGTTGCTCGTCCCGGGCGGCCCGGGCGCGTACAACGAAAAACATCCACCGTTGCTGTGCTGGCTCAAAGACGCCGTCGATCGCGCCGGGCGCTACGGCTCGATCTGCACCGGTGCGTTCGTGTTGGGGCATGCCGGTCTGCTGGACGGTTATCGCGTCACCACGCACTGGCATTACACCGAGCGACTGATCAAAGGCTTTCCCAAGGCGACGGTGCAGACCGATCAGATTTACGTTCAGGACCGCAACCTCATCACCTCCGGCGGCGTCACCGCCGGCATCGACCTGGCACTGTCGGTGGTCGCCGAAGACCACGGCAAGAAAGTCGCCCAGGACGTGGCCAAGGTGTTGCTGGTGGTCATGAAGCGCCAGGGCGGGCAAGCGCAGTTCAGTCCGTTGATGGCCGCTGTCGCGCCGCATGAAACGCCGATCACCCGCGTGCAGAACCATGTGCTCGAACACCTCGACGAAGCCTTCACCATCGAACGCATGGCCAGCCTGGCGAACATGAGCACGCGGCACTTCGCCCGGATGTTCGCCCGGGACGTGAACATGACGCCCATGGAGTTTTTGCAAAGTGCGCGTATCGATTGCGCGAGGAATCTGCTGGAAACCAGCGACTTGCCACTCAAGACCGTAGCCTTTAAAAGTGGTTTTGGCAGCGTGCGGCACATGCGCTTTCTGTTCGGCGAAAAGCTCGGTCTGACCCCGGCCAAGTACCGCGAACAGTTCAGCTAGAGCGTTCTTGGCCGTGTTGCGCACCGCAATGGCCGTGATGCTCCCCCCATGGCAGTTGTACCGTCACCGAGGCCTGCCAAGATAGCCGTGAACTCTTTGCAATGGAGGTGCGGGAGCCTGGAAGGTGGGTGCGATGGATGTTTCTGCACTGTGAGCCGGGCCAGGTTTCAGCACGCAAACGTGCATGAACAGCCTCAGAGATTTAAACAGCGATACGGTGCTGCGGTTCGGCCCCTACGCATTTCACCAGCGGCAACGGCTGATCCTGGACGGTGATCGGCCGCTGCGCATGGGCGGTCGGGCACTGGATATCCTCCAGGTGCTGGTCGAGCGCGCCGGCCATGTGGTCAGCAAGGACGAGTTGATTGCCCACGTCTGGCCGACGTCCGTGGTCGAAGAAATCAACCTGCGCGTGCACATTGCGGCGCTGCGTCGGGCCCTGGGCGACGGGCAGGATGGCCAGCGCTACATCGTCAACATTCCCCAGCGCGGCTACAGCTTTATTGCCCCGGTGGAGCGGGTGCCTGTGGGGACTTTAGTCTCGCTTGAGAGCGCACAAAAACATCAACACAATTTGCCGGCACGGCTCACGCCTGTCACCGGCCGGGATTCGATAGTCGGCAGTCTGGTCCGGCAGTTGCCGGTGCGGCGTTTCATGACCCTGGTCGGTCCCGGCGGTATCGGCAAAACCACCGTGGCGCTACGCGTGGCCGAACTGCTGTTGCAGCACTATGAAGATGGCGTGTGGCTGGTGGATTTCTTGGCGCTCGATGACCCCGCGCAAGTGGTCGACCATCTGACTCAAACCCTGGAACTGGAAGTCGGCACGACCCTGGACGTGTTGGCGAATCGGCATATGTTGTTGGTGCTCGACAACTGCGAACACCTGTTGGAACGCTGCCGGACATTGGTCGACGATTTGCTGGCGTCGGCGCCTCGGCTGTCGATCCTCGTCACCAGTCGTGAACCGCTCATGGCAACGGGGGAAACGGTTCAGCGCTTGCCGTCCCTGGCGGTGCCACCCGCGTCGGCGTTGCACAGTGTGGCCGAGGCCATGGGCTACTCGGCGGTGCAGTTGTTCGTCAGTCGCGCGCGAGCCCTTCAACAAGGGTTTGCCTTGCGCGAGCAGGACCTCAAGGCGGTGCGTGAAATCTGCCGTCGGCTCGACGGCTTGCCACTGGCCATTGAACTGGCCGCGGCGCAGATCGATGCGCTGGCGCTGGTCGGTTTGCAGGCTCAACTGGATAACTGTTTTCAGTTGCTGACCCAGGGCCGGCGCACGGCCGTCCCCCGGCATCAGACCCTCAAGTCCGCGCTGGACTGGAGCTATGAACGGCTGAACCCGTTGGAGCAAGCCGTGTTGCAGCGGCTCTCGGTGTTCAAGATGTCCTTCACCCTCGAAGCGGCGATTGGCGTGAGCAGTTGCGAGGTGCTCAAGCCCAATCAACTGGCGGCACTGGTGCAGCGGCTGGTCGCCAAGTCGTTGCTCTCTATGGATCAGGTCAACGGCACGACGCGTTATCGCTTGCTCAACACCACGCGCACCTATGCCCTGGAGAAACTCGAGCACAGCGGCCACCTGCGCACGTTCGAGCGGCGCTACTCGCATTACATTAGCCGTGCGCGCTGGGTCTCAGGCGTTCAGTTGCCCATGGAGTTCGTCGAGTAGCCGCCGGACTTTGCTCAGGTCCGGCGTGGCAAAGCCTTCGGTGAACCGGTTGTAGATCGGCGCCAGCAATTCATGGGCTTGGCGGTACAAACCCTGGCGCTGCCACAGTTGCGCCAGTGAGGTGGCGCTGCGCAGTTCCCAGGCCAGGGCGCCCTGATGCCTGGCCACATTCAATGCCCGAACCAATACCTCTTCCGCCACCGCGCTTGTGTGGGAGTGAGCCTGCTCGCGATAGCGTCCGCTCAAACAATCCACCTCTGGCGGATTTTCCTCAGCCAGCAATGCATCAGCCCTGGCTCGCAATATCTCCGCCGTGCTCCATCCCGCCGCCCCCGTATCGGCCCGTTGCAACAAGGTTTCATCGACGAACGCGGTGTCCAGCGTGACCATGATTTCCTTGATCAGCCCGGCGCCCGGTGGGGGAGCTGACGGTGCTTCAGCCTGGTCAATCACCTGCGCATAGTGTTGCGCCCACGAATAAAACAGCAGCACCGAATGTTTCTGCGCCTGCTCCAGCAGCAGCCGTAAAAGTTCGCGGGCGGTTTTACTGTCGCCGTTGTAGTGGGCGATCAGGCAGCCGGCCAGCGCCAGGGTGTAGCAAATGGAGGTGCCGTGGTTGATCTGGAGCGCGATGTCCAGTGCCTGACGGGCGGTGCGCCAGGCTTGTTCCGGTTGACCTTGCAGCCAGAGGATGCGCGCCAGAATCGTCAGGGCGGCCACGCTCTGATCGTATTGCACGCCGAAACCGTGGGTGAAACGGTTGAGGTGCCCGCTGTGGGCCATGCGCTGGATGACCTGTTCGGCATTCACCCGGGCCAGTTGCTGATTGCCGGCAAAGTGCAGGGCCAGGACGCGCAAGCGGTGAGTGCTCAGCGACAGCACGGGATCGCCCTGCGCACCGAGACGGTCGAACAGCTGGCTCTGCTCCAGCGCCATTTGGTAATGGCCGCAACTGAGGTTGACCGCCATGTGCCCGGACACCGCCCGCAGTTGGCCGGCCACGTCGTTGTTGTGTTTGGCCAGGGTTCTGGCGCTGACGAACGCGGCGATGGTTTCGGCCGTGCCGCCCTGGGTGTGGTAGCAGGAGCTGCCGAGGGCCAGTTTGAGGGACATCTGCAAATGAGGGCAGGGCTCGGGCGCCGCCTCAAGCAGGGCCAGAGCCTTGCGCACGTAAACGCCGTGTTCCTTGAGCAGCGACAGTTCCTGCCAGAGTGGCGTCGAAGTCGCGGTCAAACGGATCGCCAGTGCCTGCGGACCTTGAGCGTTCAAGCCCCAGTCGAGGGCGGAACGGATGTCATCCAGACTGCGGGCGTAACGCTCGATCCACAGGCCGGTGGAGATCAGTTCCCAGTCGGTTTGAGCCTGATGCATCAAGGCCAGGCAGCGCTCGGCGTGGCGCTTTCGCGTGTCCGGCAGATCCACGGTCTGGTCGAGTTTTTCCAGGGCGTAGCTGCGCGTGGTGTCGAGCAAGCGATAGAACACTTCTTCGTCGCCCACTTCCACGTTCAGCAACGACTTGGCCACCAGTTGCGTGATCGAACCAAACACTTCGCCGGGCTCGATGTGTTCGCCGACGATCACCGCCGCGGCCGATTCCAGCGTGAAGCCGCCCCTGAATACACCCAAGCGGCGCAGGCAGGTTTGTTCGCAGGCGTTCAGCAGTTCGAAACTCCAGTCGAGCGTGGCGCGCAGGGTCTGGTGTCGGCCCAGTGCCGACGGACAGCCCTGGGTAAGCAGGCGAAAACTGCCTTGCAGCTGGGTCAGCAAACCGCTCAGGCCAAAGTGTCCGACTTGCGCCGCCGCCAGTTCAATGGCCAGCGGAATGCCGTCCAGACGGTGGCAGATTTCAATCAATAGCGGCAGTTCGTGATCGCTCAGCTCGAAACTGTCATGGCTGGCCATGGCCCGCTCGACGAACAGTTGCAGCGCAGAAAAGGTCAGCGCTTGAGCGCGGTCCAACACAGCGATGGGTGGTGGGCAATCAAGCGATTCCAGACGCTGGACGAACTCACCCTCGGCCCGCAGGCTTTCGCGGCTGGTGGCCAGGATGTGCACGTGCGGTGAGGCGCGCAGGATGCTTTCGCAGAGCAGCGCGACGGCGTCGATCAGGTGCTCGCAGTTGTCGATCACCAGCAGCATCCGCCGCTCGCGCAGGAACGCGGCAAGGCTGTTCATCGGTTCGGCGTCGTGCAGGGACAAATCCAGCAGCGTCGCTAGATGCGCGGTGATCAGAGACGGGTCGTTGATCGGCGCCAGGTCCAGCAGGCGAATGCCGTCCCGATAGCGACCGATCAACAGTTCGGCCACGCGCAGTGCCACGGTGGTCTTGCCGATGCCACCGGGGCCGACGAGGGTGATGAAGCGCTGGCGTGACAGTTGCGTGACCAGGTTTTCGACCAGCGATTGACGGCCGATCATGCGCGTCCGGCGGATGGGCAGGTTATGGGCGTTCGGCTCGAGGCTTTCGCTCGCGGGGTGCTGATCGATCGGTTCCAGCGAGAATGGCGCGACAAAACTGTAGCCGCGCTGGGCGACGGTGACGATATAGCGCTGGCCGGCCTGGCCGTCGCCGAGGGCTTTGCGCAGCGCCGCCATGTGCACGCGCAGGTTGATGTCTTCGACGACGCTTTTGGGCCAGACCCCGGCGATCAGTTGCTGTTTGCTGACCACGTTTCCTGCGTGTTCCAACAGGATCAACAGAATATCCATGGCGCGCCGGCCCAGGCGCAGGGGCTGGTCGGCCTCCAGCACCAGGCGTTGTCCGGGATAGATCCGGTAGGGGCCGAAATGGATGGCCTGCTCGGGGGGAAGGGTCAACGTGTCGCTCCTGCTTGCAGCCGTCTGGTTCGCGGTTTTCGAGCATATTCGTCAGGTTTTTCCGGCAACGCAACGAGGGTTCGAGTGACTGTCGGGTGTTCGCGGCGACTGCCCGTACCCGGCGCCACGGGCGGGTGCCGTGTTTACGGGGTGCAACCGTAGCAAAGCAGGTGTTCAGGCTTTTGGCGCGCCAATGAAAATTAACAACGTTTAACTCGTCCTGTGTCTGGTCTACGCCCAAAACTCTGCTGCTTCAACACCCGCTGGTCTTGTCGGAGCGTACCTGCTCGCGAAAGCGCTGGGTCAGCTCGCATCGATATTGAATGTGCCACGCAACCTGTGGGAGCGAGCCTGCGTGGCGAGGGGATTTATCCCCGTTCGGCTGCGAAGCAGTCGCAAACCCAGTGAATGCGGTTTTTCTGAAACACCGCATTCACAGGTTCAGGGCCGCTTCGCGCCCCAACGGGGGATAAATCCCCTCACCACAGTTCGCTCCCACAGGGGACGGCGGTGTTGCAAAGGGATCAACTTGTCATGAGGACGCCGCAATGAGCAACGTGGTGGTGGTCTATCACAGTGGCTACGGGCACACCCGGGTCATGGCCGAAGCCGTGGCCCAGGGGGTGGAACGGCACGTGGGCAGCACCTGCCTGCTGGTTCCGGTCGATGAAGTGGACCAGCACTGGGACCAGTTGCACAGCGCCGACGCCATCATCTTCGGCGCCCCGACCTACATGGGCAGCGCGTCGGCACCGTTCAAAGGCTTCATGGAGTCTACGGCGGCGTTCTACCTCGCCCAGCCGTGGCGCGACAAACTGGCCGCCGGCTTCACCAATTCCGGCTGCCTGTGCGGCGACAAACTCAACACATTGCTGCAGATGGCGGTGTTCGCCGCGCAGCACTCGATGATCTGGGTCGGCCTCGGCCTGCTGCCGGCGCGCTCCAGCATCGGCGCCTTCGACGGGCAAATGAATCGCCTCGGCAGTTCGCTCGGCGCTATGGCCCAGTCGAATGTCGAACAGACCCCGGACCTCGCCCCACCTCCCGAAGATCGCTGCACCGCCGCTCACCTCGGCGAGCGGGTGGCGCGGCTGGCTGAACGAATGAACCCTTCACCGCTTTGATACACCCCCAACACTCGCAAAGGAGACATCGCATGAGTACGTTCACGACCCGAGACGGCACCGAGATTTACTACAAGGACTGGGGCACCGGCCAACCCATCGTCTTCAGCCACGGCTGGCCGTTGAACGCCGACAGCTGGGAATCGCAGATGATCTTCCTGGCCTCCAAAGGCTACCGGGTGATTGCCCACGACCGTCGTGGTCATGGCCGCTCCAGCCAGCCGTGGGCCGGCAACGACATGGACACCTACGCCGATGACCTGGCGCAGTTGATCGAGTTGCTGGACCTCAAAGACGCCGTGCTGTTCGGCTTCTCCACCGGCGGTGGCGAAGTGGCGCGCTACATCGGTCGCCACGGCACCGGCCGCGTGGCCAAGGCCGGGCTGATTTCCTCGGTGCCGCCGCTGATGCTCAAGACCGAAGCCAACCCTGGCGGACTGCCGATCGAAGTGTTCGATGGCATTCGTCAGGCGTCCCTGGTCGACCGTTCGCAACTGTACATCGACCTCGCCAGCGGACCGTTCTTCGGCTTCAACAAACCGGACGCCAAACCGTCCCAGGGCATGATCGACTGGTTCTGGATGCAAGGCATGATGGCCGGCCACAAGAACGCCTACGACTGCATCAAGGCGTTCTCGGAAACCGACTTCACCGAAGACCTGAAGAAGTTCGACATCCCGACGCTGGTGGTGCATGGCGACGCAGACCAGGTGGTGCCGTTCGAAGCGGCGGGCATCGCCTCAGCAAAACTGGTGAAAGGTTCTACGCTGAAGATCTACCCCGGCGCCCCTCACGGCTTGACTGATACCCACAAGGATCAGCTCAACGCTGATCTGCTGGCGTTTCTCAAGGGTTGATGTACCCCGGCGCGGGCGTAGATCCGCGCCGGTTTTCGCTCCTGATGAGAGCAGACAACCATCGAGATCACGTTCATGAAAAAGCTCACAAACGCCACCGGCGCGCCGGTGGTCGATAACCTCAATATCCAGACCGCCGGCCCTCGTGGGCCGGCGCTCTTGCAAGACATTTGGCTGCTGGAAAAACTCGCCCACTTCGACCGCGAACTGATCCCCGAGCGGCGCATGCACGCCAAGGGCGCGGGCGCTTACGGCACGTTCACCGTCACCAATGACATCACGCGTTACACCAAAGCCGATATCTTCAGCTCAGTGGGCAAGGAAACGCCGTTGTTCGTGCGCTTTTCCTCGGTGGCCGGCGAACGCGGCGCGGCGGATGCCGAGCGTGACATCCGTGGTTTCGCGGTGAAGTTCTACACCGACGAAGGCAACTGGGACATTGTCGGCAACAACACGCCGGTGTTTTTCTTTCGCGACCCGCTGCGTTTCTCCGACCTCAACCACGTGGTCAAGCGCGACCCGCGCACCGGCCTGCGCAATGCCACCAGCAACTGGGACTTCTGGACCCTGCTGCCCGAGGCGTTGCACCAGGTGACCATCGTCATGAGCGATCGCGGGATTCCCACCAGTTTTCGCCACATGCACGGCTTCGGCAGCCACACCTTCAGCCTGATCAACCGTGACAACCAGCGGGTGTGGGTGAAGTTTCACTTTGTCTGCCAGCAAGGCATCGAAAACCTCTCGGACGCCGAGGCTGCCGCGGTGGTTGGCCAAGACCGCGAAAGCAATCTGCGCGACCTCTACGAAGTCATCGAGCAGGGCAACTTCCCACGCTGGAAGCTGTGCATCCAGGTGATGGAAGAGGAGCAGGCGCTCAACTACCGGCATAACCCGTTCGACCTGACCAAAGTCTGGCCGCACGGCGAGTTTCCGCTGATCGAAGTGGGCATCATGGAGCTCAATCGCAACGCCGAGAACCACTTCGCTGAAATCGAACAAGCGGCGTTCTCGCCGGCCAACGTGGTGCCGGGGGTGAGCTTCTCGCCGGACCGCATGCTCCAGGCGCGGCTGTTTTCCTACGGCGATGCCCAGCGCTATCGCTTGGGGGTGAATTTCAATCACATCCCGGTCAACGCACCGCGCTGCCCGGCCCACAGCTACCACCGCGACGGCGCCATGCGCACCGACGGCAACCTCGGCGGCACCGCCAGTTACTTCCCGAACAGCCTGGGCGAGTGGCAGGATTCACCGGAGCTGGCCGAGCCGCCGCTGCCGCTGGAAGGCTTCGCGCAGCACTATGATCATCGCCTGGAAGAGGACCATTACGAGCAGCCGGGGAACCTGTTCCGTTTGCTCGACCCGGTGCGCAAACAGCTGCTGTTCGACAACACCGCACGGGCCATGAACGGCGTGCCGCAGGCGATTCGTCAGCGCCATATCGACAACTGCACCAAGGCTGATCCGGCGTATGGGTTTGGCGTGGCCGAGGCGTTGGAGCGCCTGACCCCGTTGGGCTGACGCAACCGGTGTCGCAACGAAAGGCTTTGTAGCAGCTGTCGAGCCTGCGAGGCTGCGTTCGGCTGCGAAGCAGTCGTGAAACCTGAGTACGCGGTTTTCCTGAAACACCGCGTTGGCTGATTTCACGACTGCTTCGCAGCCGAACGCAGCCTCGCAGGCTCGACAGCTGCTACAGAGGCCGAACGCGGGCTCGACAGCTGCTACAGAGCGTGCGGCTCCAAGTCTATTGCGCGTGAGTTTGAGCGGAGTAGGCGGGGCGTTGGGGTAGGGCGCGCACAGCGCGGCATCGCCACGCAAACGGATTGATGCCTTCGCTGCGGGTGAAGATGTGGCAGAAATGCGCCTGATCGCAAAAGCCGCATTCGAGGCTGATTTGCGTCAGTGTCAGGTCGGTGCTCTGGATCAACTGCTTGGCCCGGGCAATCCGTTGGTGGCGAATCCAGTCTTGCGGCGAGAGCCCGGTGCTGCACTTGAACGCGCGGGAGAAATGACTGCGCGACAGGGCGCAGGCGCGGGCCAGTTCGGTCACTTCAACGGTTTCACCGAGGCGCTCAAGGATCAGTTGTTTGGCCAGGCTTTCGCGCCACGGGGTCAGGCCGCCGATGGTTTTCTTGCGCGCTTCAGTGACAGTCGCGCGGGCGACGTTTTGCTGAGAATGGGCCATGACAAATGTCCGTGTCGGTGAGCTTCATTCTTGGGCGCGGGGCTCTGGCAGGCGAGTTAAACGTTGTTAATTCCGTCGGTTTACAGGAGGTGACAACGCGCTAACTCAGCACATTGCTGCAATTTCCACGGGCACGATCCGTGCAAAATCGCCATCATCCGACGGCGTTCACATCGCCGCTTTTCTGACTCGATCAAGGGTGAAGGCATGAAACATTCTCTGGTTTGCGCGCTGGGGCTCGCGGTTGCGCTGGCGTCCGGGATTGCCTCGGCGCAGGCACCGGCGCAGGTCGGCACACAAGTGCCGGGCTACTTCCGCCTGGCGGTGGGCGACTTTGAGGTGACGGCGTTGTTCGATGGCTACAACGACCTGTCGCCCAAACTGCTCAAGGGCCTGACCCAGAGTCAGATCCGCGCGCTGCTGGCCCGTCGTTCGATTGAAACGCCAGGCGTGCAGACCGCGTTCAACGCGTTTCTGATCAATACCGGCAAGCAACTGATCCTGGTGGATACCGGCGCTGGCCAGTGCATCGGCGAAACGGCCGGTATGCTCTCGGACAACATGAAAGCCGCCGGTTATGAGCCCGCGCAAGTCGACACGATCCTGTTGACCCACCTGCACCTGGACCACGTCTGCGGGCTGGTCGACGGCCAGCAGAAACCGGTTTTCGCCAACGCCACGGTCTTTGCTGCGAAGGCAGAGGCCGATTACTGGCTTGATCCGCAAGCCCTGGCCAAGGCACCCGAGGGTGCCAGGCCGTATTTCAAAATTGCCCAGGACTCCACCGCACCGTATGTGGCCGAAGGCCGTTTCAAGACCTTCGCTGCCGGTCAGTCTCCCGTGCCGGGGGTGGTCGATGCCGAGCTTGAAAGCGGGCACACGCCGGGCAGCACCACCTATCGCTTCACCTCGCAGGGGCAAAGCATTCTGTTCATGGGCGATCTGGTGCATAACCTCGCCGTGCAGTTCGAGCACCCGCAAGTGTCGATCGGCTTTGACGTCGACAGCCAGCAGGCGATCAAGAGCCGCGCCAAAGTGTTCAGTGAGGCGGCGGCGAGCAAGACCTGGGTGACGGCGGCGCACTTGCCGTTTCCGGGCATCGGTCACATCGCAGCAGAGGGCAAGCACTTCCAGTGGGTGCCGCTGGAATACGGGCCTTACAAGCGTGCGGCCAAAGTACCGCTGATCGAGTAAAGTCCCCGGCTGAACACACAAGGAAACCGTGCCTATGAACCGTAACGATCTGCGTCGCGTCGACATGAACCTGCTGGTGATTTTCGAAGCGTTGATGTTCGAAAAGAACCTGACCCGTGTGGCTGAAAAACTGTTCATGGGGCAACCGGCGGTGAGTGCGGCGCTGGGGCGGTTGCGGGATCTGTTCGACGATCCGTTGTTGCTGCGCAATGGCCGCGGCATGGAGCCGACGGCGCGGGCGCTGGCGATTCTCAAGGAGTTGCAGCCAGCGATGGATGTGATTTCCGGGGCGGTCAGCCGGGCCAAGGAATTCGATCCGACGACCAGTAGTGATGTGTTCCGCATCGGGCTGTCGGACGATGCCGAGTTCGGGTTGTTTCCGCCGTTGTTGCGGCAACTGCAGGAAGAGGCGCCGGGGATTGTCGTGGTGGTGCGTCGCGCCAACTATCTGCTGATGCCGGCATTGCTGGCCTCGGGAGAAATTTCCGTGGGGGTGAGTTACACCACGGATTTACCGGCGAATGCCAAGTGCAAGAAGTTACGGGACATCCCCTGCAAAGTGCTGCGCGGGGACAAGCGGCCGGGGACGCTGACGCTCGACGAATACTGCGAACGGCCGCATGCCATGGTGTCGTTCTCCGGTGACTTGAGTGGCAACATCGATCTGGATCTGGCCAAGGTCGGCCGCAGCCGCCGTGTGGTATTGGGTGTGCCGCAGTTCAGTGGGTTGCGGGCGTTGCTGGCCGGGACTGAGATGATTGCCACGGTGCCGGATTATGCGGCGTGTGCGCTGGTTGAGGGGTGTGCTTTGCGGGCGGAGGATCCGCCGTTTCCCATTGATGCGGCGCAGTTGTCGATGGCCTGGAGCGGGGTGCATGACAATGATCCGGCGGAGCGGTGGTTGCGGTCGCGGATCAGTGAGTTCATGTCGAGGCCTTTGCCGGTTTCTGCTTGAACGTGGCGGCCTTCGGGCCGACCAGGTTCCCCTTGATGTACGCCATCCAACTGTGGGAGCTGGCCTGCCAGCGATGGCGGCCTGATAGCCGACCAATTTCTTTCAGGTGTACATATCCATTTCTGCGGTAACGGCTGCTTATGGTTTCGCCCTTACGGCGACTCACTTTTCCAAACGCCGAAAAGTAAGCAAAAGGCTTCGCCCCAGCGTCCGGCCCCTCGCCTGGGCTCGGCGTACCCTCGCTCCGGCATTCATCTGGGGGCATCGCCTCCGGTCGGCTTCGCTTCGACCTCCTCTCGATGTGTGCGGCTTCGCCGCACGGCGCTACGCGCCCACCCCCCAGATGAACGCCTCCACTCGGCCTCCCGAAGGGGCGGGTAGATCAAGATCAAAAGCTGCAGGCGAGCTAACGCTCGGCCTGTTGAGTGGTGAAAAGCTTACGGTGTGTACCAATCCATTGTGGGAGCGAGCCTGCTCGCGATGGCGGCCTGACAGCCGACCAATATTTTGCAGATGCACCCATTCCAATTGTGGGAGCTGGCTTGCCTGCGAAGGCGGCCTGACAGCCGACCAATATTTTGCTGATGTACCCAATTCTATTGTGGGAGCTGGTTTGCCTGCGATGGCGGCCTGACAGCCGACCAATATTTTGCGGATACACCCATTCCAATTGTGGGAGCTGGCTTGCCTGCGAAGGCGGCCTGACAGCCGACCAATATTTTGCTGATGTACCCAATTCTATTGTGGGAGCTGGTTTGCCTGCGATGGCGGCCTGACAGCCGATCAATATTTTGCTGATGTACCCAATTCTATTGTGGGAGCTGGCCTGCCAGCGATGGCGGCCTGACAGCCGACCAATATTTTGCAGATGCACCCATTCCAATTGTGGGAGCTGGCTTGCCTGCGAAGGCGGCCTGACAGCCGACCAATATTTTGCTGATGTACCCAATTCTATTGTGGGAGCTGGTTTGCCTGCGATGGCGGCCTGACAGCCGATCAATATTTTGCTGATGTACCCAATTCTATTGTGGGAGCTGGCCTGCCAGCGAAGGCGGCCTGACAGCCGACCAATATTTTGCTGATGTACCCAGTTCTATTGTGGGAGCTGGCTTGCCTGCGAAGGCGGCCTGACAGCCGACCAATATTTTGCTGATGTACTCAATTCTATTGTGGGAGCTGGTTTGCCTGCGATGGCGGCGTATCAGCCAACATCAATGCTGAATGACTCAGCGCCTTCTCGAGCAAGCCCGCTCCCACAGGGATCTTCGTCGGTTGTAGATCCGGGCTCATCCGCAAAAAGAGCACACACATCCAATTTTCCCCGCTCCCGTCCCGGCACTATCAAACCAGGTCCCGGCGCATGAACGCCGGTGGTTTTTCATTTGTGCAGGTAGCCCATGAATACATCGCGATGGGATGAGCGGGCGCAGGATCTCGGACTGCTGTTTTTGCGGGTCAGCGGCGGTGTGTTTCTGCTGTGGGTGCACGGTTTGCCGAAGCTGCTTAACTACAGCGCTCAACTGCAAGTCATCGAAGACCCGTTTCACCTGGGCGCGAACGTCACGTTGATGTTGGCGATTTTTGCCGAGGTGCTGTGCCCGTTGCTGATTATCGCCGGGGTGTTGGTGCGGTTGGCGTGCCTGCCGATTTTGGCGGTGCTGCTGATTGCGCTGCTGGTGGTGCACGCGCAATGGAGTCTCGATGAAGGGCAGTTCGGTTGGCTGCTGTTGATTGTGTTCACCAGCCTTCTTATCGCCGGGCCGGGACGGCTGGCGCTCAATGTCCGATTTGCCGGAGCTTTGCGTTATGCCTGAATCCAATCGTTTCGAGGAAGTCGTGACCCTGGTCATCAAGCACCGGGTCAAGGCCGGTTTTGAAGTGCCTTACGAAGCCTGGTTGCGCAACATTGTCAGCATCGCTGGGCAGCAGGAAGGGCATTTGGGCGTGGACGTAATGCGCGGTAAAAACGCTGGCCTGGACATGTACACCTGCGTGCTGCGCTTTTGTTCCACCGAGGCGATGCAGCACTGGCTCGATTCGCCGCAGCGCTTTGAGTTGGTCAACGAAGCCACGCCGATGCTCGCCGATGGCGACCAGACCGAGGTCAACCCAGTCAACGAATTCTGGTTCGCGCCGCAAGCCGACGCCGCTTCGCCACCGCCGCCGCGCTGGAAGCAGGCCGTGGTGACGTTGTTGGTGATTCTGCCGCACACCTTGCTGGTGCCGCTGCTCTGGGGCCCTCTGCTGCAACTCAACGCCATCCTGTCCAATTACGTGGTGGCCACGTTCCTGATTACGCTGACCATCGTTGTCTCGGTGGTGTACCTGTTCATGCCGATGGCGACGCGTCTGTTCGCGCCCTGGCTGTCTCAATCCACTCCGTCCAAGGAAACGCGATGAACGCCGATCTGATTTTATTCAATGGCCAATTTCATACCGTTGACCGTGAAAACCCACGCGCCAGCGCGGTGGCGATCAGCGAAGGTCGCTTCGTTGCGGTCGGCACCGACGCCGAAGCCATGGCCCTGCGCGGGTCGGGCACGCAGGTCATCGACCTCAAGGGTCGCTGCGTCATTCCCGGCCTCAACGACTCGCACTTGCACCTGATTCGCGGCGGCTTGAACTACAACCTCGAACTGCGTTGGGAAGGCGTACCGTCGGTGGTCGATGCCTTGCGCATGCTTAAGGATCAGGCCGATCGCACGCCCACGCCGCAATGGGTGCGGGTGGTCGGGGGCTGGAACGAATTCCAGTTCGCTGAAAAGCGCATGCCGACCCTTGAAGAACTCAATCAGGCGGCGCCGGACACCCCGGTGTTTGTCCTGCATTTGTACGATCGCGCCTTGCTCAACCGCGCCGCTTTGCGTGTGGCCGGTTACACGCGCAACACGCCGAACCCGCCGGGTGGCGAGATTGTGCGCGATGCCAACGGTGAGCCGACCGGCATGTTGGTGGCGCGTCCCAACGCGATGATTTTGTACTCGACGCTGGCCAAGGGGCCGAAGTTGCCGCTGGAGTATCAGGTCAATTCGACGCGCCAGTTTATGCGCGAACTCAATCGCCTCGGCCTGACCAGCGCTATCGATGCCGGCGGTGGTTTCCAGAATTATCCCGACGATTACCAAGTGATCGAGCAGTTGGCCAAGGACCAGCAGCTGACCATTCGTATCGCCTACAACCTGTTCACGCAGAAGCCGAAAGAAGAGCTGACCGACTTCAAAAACTGGACGTCGAGCGTGACCCTGCATCAGGGCGACGATTACCTGCGGCACAACGGCGCCGGGGAAATGCTGGTGTTCTCGGCGGCGGATTTCGAGGACTTCCTCGAGCCGCGTCCGGACCTGCCGCAAACCATGGAAGACGAGTTGGAACCGGTGGTCCGCCACCTCGTCGAGCAGCGCTGGCCGTTCCGTTTGCACGCCACGTACAACGAATCCATCAGCCGCATGCTCGACGTGTTCGAGAAGGTCAACCGCGACATTCCGTTCAACGGTTTGCCGTGGTTTTTCGACCACGCTGAAACCATCACGCCACAAAACATCGAGCGGGTGAGGGCGCTGGGGGGCGGTATTGCGATTCAGGATCGCATGGCGTTTCAGGGCGAGTATTTTGTCGAGCGTTACGGCGCCAAAGCGGCCGAGGCGACGCCGCCGATCAAGCGCATGCTGGCCGAAGGTGTACCGGTCGGCGCCGGCACCGATGCCACGCGGGTGTCCAGCTACAATCCATGGACTTCGTTGTACTGGATGGTCAGCGGCCGCACGGTCGGTGGGCTGGAACTGCACGCCGAGGGCCTGTCTCGGCAGACCGCACTGGAGCTGTTCACCCACGGCAGCGCCTGGTTTTCCTCCGAGCAGGGCAAGAAAGGCATGATCAAGGTTGGCCAGCTGGCTGACGTCGCGGCGCTCAGCGCGGACTTTTTCAGCGTCGATGAAGAAGCCATCAAGTGGATCGAGTCAGTGTTGACCGTGGTCGGCGGCAAGGTGGTGTACGCCGCCGGTGATTTCGAAAAACTCGGACCTGCCAGCGTGCCGGTGCTGCCGGACTGGTCGCCGGTGGTCAAGGTGCCGGGTCATTGGCGTCCGACGTCGCCGATGCAGGCGCAGGTTCACCATTGCAGCGGGCCGTGCGGCGTGCATTCCCACAGCCATGAAAAGGCCCGTTTGTCGAACGCGCCGGTCAGCGATTTTGCGGGTTTCTGGGGCGCGTTCGGCTGCTCGTGCTTCGCGTTCTGACGATCACAACACGCGCCGATGCACTGCGTCGGCGCCATGCGTAATACCCATCCATCGAGGAGCTTCACATGAGCAACGTTCCGTACAAACGCCTGAACAAAGACGATGCCGTAGTCCTGTTGGTCGACCACCAGACCGGCCTGATTTCGCTGGTCCAGGATTTCTCGCCGAACGAATTCAAGAACAACGTGCTGGCCCTCGCGGACCTGGCCAAGTTCTTCAAGCTGCCGACCATCCTCACCACCAGTTTCGAAAACGGCCCGAACGGCCCGATGGTGCCTGAGCTCAAGGAACTGTTCCCGGACGCGCCGTACATTCCGCGTCCAGGCCAGATCAATGCCTGGGACAACGAAGATTTCGTCAAAGCCGTTAAAGCCACTGGCCGCAAGCAATTGATCATCGCTGGTGTGGTGACCGACGTTTGCGTAACGTTCCCGACGCTGTCGGCACTGGCGGAAGGCTTTGAAGTGTTTGTGGTGACCGACGCCTCGGGCACCTTCAACGAAACCGTGCAGCAAGCAGCCTGGGCACGCATGACCGCGGCCGGTGCACAACTGGTGAACTGGTTCTCGGTGGCGTGCGAGCTGCAGGGTGACTGGCGCAACGACATGGAAGGCCTGGCGAACCTGCTGTCGCCGCGCATTCCGAACTATCGCAATTTGATGAACAGCTACGTGGCGCTGACGGCGAAGTAAGCTCGGCGATCCATAAAAATGCCCGCGACTGTGCGGGCATTTTTTTGTCTGGCGAGTGAGCTTGTTGTAGCAGCTGTCGAGCTTGCGAGGCTGCGTTCGGCTGCGAAGCAGTCGTTAGTTCAACCAATGCGGTGAGTCAGAAAAAACTCGCACTCAGGTCTTGCGACTGCTTCGCAGCCGAACGCAGCCTCGCAAGCTCGACAGCTGCTACATGAAACCGCGTGATCCGTTACACAGATTGGCGCTTCTGCAGCCAGCTGAGGAAGCCGCTTTTCTTGATCGGCGCCGGCTTGGCCATCAACGCTAACCGGCTGTTCTGCTGCCGCACCGCCTGCAGCTTGTTCAACGACCGACCCACTTCAACCCGTTGTTCCATGCAACCACGGGTCAGGGATTTGTCGATCCGGTAAATGATGCACGAGGTCAGGGTGGTGAAGGTGGCCTGGGACGGTGTGTCGGTGAGGATGCTTTGTTCGCCCATCACCTCACTCGGCCCCATGCGCCCGGCTTCGGTTTGCCCGGTGCCATCGGGCACGGTGGCGCTGACCACGCCCGTGGCGATCACCATCAGACTGTCCGGCACTTCGCCCATTTCCAGCACCACCTGACCCGCCGCGTATTGTTGCGGGACCATGGACTGGGCCAATTGATCACGCTCGTCCTCGCTCAGGGAACGGAAGACTTTCACCTCATCCAGCAACGCCCGCGCACGGGTCGTCGGTTCAATCACGCCATCGATCTGCCGGGAAATTCCCGCCGCTTCGAGGTGCCGATGCGCCAGGTCGAACAGCTGATTGCGCACTTCGCTCTTCTTGCCGAGCTCGGCGATAAAACCGCTGGCCACGTACTCGGACATGGCTTCGCCAGCCTCTTTGAGCACCACTTTCGGCGCCGGGTTGAGCAGCAAACTGCTGCTGCCTTGAAGCGTGCGCTCCAGTGCTTCCATTACCCGGCGCGGGCGAATGTGGTTGGGCACCTGGATGCTGATCGACACGCCGTGCATGTTGTTCGGCCGGCTCAAATTGACGATCTTCGCCTTGGCCGCCACCGAGTTCGGCACCACCGCGGTGCTGCCGGCGCTGGTCAGCAGGTGTGTAGCGCGCCAGTCGATGTCGAGGACTTTGCCTTCGACGCCGTCAATCATGATCCAGTCATCCACCTGATAGGGCTTGGTGGTGTTGAGCACGATCCCGGAAAACACGTCGCTCAAGGTGCTTTGTAACGCCAGACCGACGACGATGGCCACCACGCCGGACGTCGCCAGCAAGCCTTTCACCGGCAGCTCCAGCACGTAACCGGCCGCCGCGACGATGGCGATCAGGAACACCAGCGCGCCGATGACGTCCTGCAACAGGCGACCGCTGTGACCGATGCGGCGCATCAGCACCAGGCCGATGACTTCGGTGAACACCCGCGCGGCGTACAGCCACCAGACAATCCCCAACGCCGTGGCGCCCAATTGCGCGACGCGATCCTCGGCGAACAACGGCGCCTGCAACGGGCTCACACCGGCATTGATCACCAGCGCGCTGAACAGCACAAACAACGCCAGCCGCACGCCAACCCGCGTGATGCGATGCTTGAACGGCGCGAGGTGCCAGAGCACGGCGTCGATCACCAGCAGCAGGGCACTCCAGGACAGCAGGTGAGCGAGGACAAAGGACATGGGGAACTCCGACTAAGGATCACTTCGATTCATGTAGCAGCTGTCGAGCCCCGGCGAGGCTGCGTTCGGCTGCGAAGCAGTCGTAAAATCAGGCGATGCGTTTTTTCAGGAAAATCACGCCTATAGGGTTCACGACTGCTTCGCAGCCGAACGCAGCCTCGCCGGGGCTCGACAGCTGCTACAAGGGCAAGCAGCTTCGCCACACATTGCTGTGTGGCGAGGCGAGGTGACTCAGTTCAAGTGAATCTTGAGTTCCAGTGCCGCCTGACGAACCGCCGCTTTCACCTCCGGAATCTGGCTCAGCGGGTTGAGCAGGCCGAAGTCGTGAATCATGCCGTTGTAACGCACCGCCGTGACCGGCACACCGGCTGCGTCGAGGTGGCGGGCGTAGGCTTCGCCTTCGTCACGCAACACGTCGAACTCGGCGGTTTGCACCAGGGCGGCGGGCAAGCCTTTGAGCTGTTCGGCACTGGCTTGTAGCGGCGAGGCATGGATCTGCGCACGCTCGGCCTGGTCGGTCGTGTAGTTGTCCCAGAACCAGTTCATCATGCCCTTGGTCAGGAAGTGACCTTCGGCAAATTGCTGGTACGAGCCGCTGTCGAACTGCGCGTTGGTCACCGGCCACATCAACAACTGAAAGCGCAGCGCCGGGGTTTTCTGTTCCTTGGCCATCAACGCCACGACCGCCGCCATGTTGCCACCGACACTGTTGCCGGCCACCGCGAGGCGCTTGCCATCGACGCCGATGTCCTTGCCATGCTCGGCCACCCAGCGGGTCGCGGCGTAAGCCTGGTTGATCGCAGTCGGGTAATGCGCTTCCGGCGACGGTGTGTAATCGACATACACCGCGACGGCACCGGAACCCACCACCAGGTCGTGAATCAGACGCTGGTGAGTCGGGTAATCGCCCAGCACCCAACCGCCACCGTGGAAGAACATGAACACCGGCAATTCACCTTTGACCTTGGCCGGCCGGACGATTTTCAGGTTGATGGTTTGTCCGTCGACCTTGATCGCACGGTCGCTGACGTCCACACCCGACAGATCAACCTTCACCGAGTTTTGCGCACCGGTCAGCACCGCACGGGCCTCTTTCGGGCTCAACTGCTCAAGCGGCTTGCCACCGCCGGCGGCGAGGGCTTCGAGGAACGCCTGGGTATTGTGTTCGACACCCGGGCTACCGGCGGCGAATGCGTTGCCGATGGAAAGGGCGAGAAGGGACGCGGTCAGGGTTTTGTTGACGATGTTCATGGGGCAAATCCTTTTTAGTTAATTAGAGTTTTATGACCTGAGGTCGGGTCGCTGCTGGCGCTGGGGTCCAGGCCTCAGCAACACCGTGGACACAGATTAATAGGTCGCCCAAAAGGGAAAAAGCAGCTATAAAGTGTTTGACTGTCAACCAAGGCGTGACAATGAACCCGTTCGAAGATATGCGTATTTTTTGCCAGGTCATGGACTCCGGCAGCTTCACCTCGGCAGCTGATCAATTGGGCCTGTCCAAGCAATTTGTCAGCCGGCGCTTGATGCAGCTCGAAGAGCGTCTGGGCGTGCGCTTGCTCAACCGCTCTACGCGGCGGCTCGACGTCACGCCGCTGGGCCAGAGTTATTACGAGTCCGCGTTACGGTTGCTCGGTGAAGTCGAGCAAGTGGAGCAGGGCATCGCCGGCCAGACCACCGAGCCGCGCGGCACCATCCGCGTGAGTGCGCCGTTGTCGTTTGCGCTGGCGCACCTGGGGTGTCTGCTGCCGTTGTTTTTACAGCGCTACCGCGATGTCACGGTGGAAGTGGACTTGAGCGATCGGCCAGTGGACTTGCTCAGCGAGGGGTACGACCTGGCATTGCGCATCGGCGTCCTCGAAGACTCGACCCTGATCGCCCGCCGCATCGCCGCCATCCAGCGCGTGTACTGCGCCAGCCCGGCTTACCTGGCTGAACGCGGCACGCCGCTCAAACCCGAAGATTTGCACAATCATGACTGCCTGCCTTATGGCCACGGGCGTCAGGTGCAATGGCGTTTCGAAGGGCAGGGCAAGCCGCTGAGCGTCAATGTGACGGGCAGGATGCGGGTCAATAACGGGGAGTTGCTCAAGGACGCGGCGGTGGCCGGGATGGGGATTACGTACTTGCCGACGTTTATTGTCGGCTCGGCGCTGAAGGAGGGGCGGCTGGTGCCGGTGCTGGATGAGTTTCGTCCGCAGCCGCTGACGTTGTCGGCGGTGTATCCGCAGCATCGCCAGAGTTCGCGGCCGGTGCAGGCGTTGATCGAGTTTTTGCGCGAGCGGCTGGATCGGGTTGAGTGTGGGTTGTAAGGCTCACCCTTTTCACTGTAGGAGTGAGCCTGCTCGCGATGGCGGTGGGTCATTAAGCAAATATGCTGTCTGACATGACGCCATCGCGAGCAGGCTCGCTCCCACAGGGGATTTGTGGAGTTTTGAAGGTTAGTGACTGTCAGGTCCTTTTGTTATCGCCTGGCTCGCCACCGACATGCACGCCGTGGTCGTCGCCGATCTCGCCGGAGCGGTGTACGCCATGGTCATCACCGATTTCGCCGGAGCGATGTACGCCGTGGTCGTCGCCGATCTCGCCGGAGCGATGCACGCCGTGGTCATCACCGATTTCGCCGGAACGATGCACGCCGTTGTCGTCACCGGGTTCGGCGTGAGTGCCACTGCGTCCGGAGGAGGCTGTGTTGCCGGAGTGTCCTGAACCATTATCACTGCCGCTGTGACCGCTGCCGCTATTGCCGCCGCTGCCACTGTTGCCACCGCTGCCGCTTCCTCCGTGACTGCCGCCGTTACCGCCGCTGCCATTGCCACCGCTTCCGCTCCCGCCGTGACCACCGCCATTGCCGCCGCCACCGCTTCCGCCACCACCGCCATTGCCGCCGCCACCGTTTCCGCCGCCACCGCCATTGCCGCCGCCACCGTTTCCGCCGCCACCGCCATTGCCGCCACCGCCGGAACCACCGCCCCCGCCGCCATTGCCGCCACCGCCGGAACCACCCCCACCGCCGCCCGATCCGCCGCCACCACCACTACCACCATCCTTGGCCTGGGCACTCGATACCCCGGACAAGCTGTCCGGAATCAATACGGTAGACGCCGACAGAACTGCGCCAATAGCTACTGCAAGTAAAAGCTTGTTGATGTGCATGTCGTTCTCCGTCTTGTTACTCAGGTTGGAACGTTGATGAACAATGCAACTTGCTGCTCGATTCAATGGGAGAACACCGCAGCGCGCTGATTAATTCAGTTGCAATGTGGATGAACGATGAACGGTACAACGCGACCCTGCTCCAGAGGGTCAGTGAATACTCGAGGCCAGCTCGAAGATCGGGATGTACATCAGGATCACGATGACCCCGATCAGCAGGCCGATGAAGGTCATGAGCAAGGGTTCGAACAGCCGCACGAACCATTCGATCCAGCGGCTGATTTCTTCGTCGTAGAAGTCAGCGCTGCGTTCCATCATCTGGCCGAGGTTGCCGGACTGTTCGCCCGCTCTAAGCAAGCGCAGGGACACCGGGGTCACCAGGTGATTGAGTTCCAGTGCAGCCGACAGTGATTGCCCCTCGCGTACCCGTTCGCAGGCCTGGTCCAGGCGCACGCGGGAGGCGGGGGTGAGCAAGCCGCGAACCATGCCCATCGCGGTGACGAGGGGGATGCCGCCCTGCAACAGAATGCCCAGGGAGCGATAGAAGCGAGCCAGTTCGTACATGAAGATGCGTTGGTGGACCGCCGGGAGTTTTTCGATTACACGGTCGACGCCCCGACGAAAGGCCGGTTGGCGCTGAAGAAAGCCGAGGGCGACGATGATTGCCGCCAATGCGCCGAAGAATTCACCCTGGTGGGCGTGCAGGAACATCCCGCAGCTCATCAGCACCTGCGACAGCCACGGCAGATTCGACCCCAGCCCTTCGAACACCAGGCTGAAGCGCGGCACTACGTAACCCATCAGGAACAACACCACGCCACCGCCAACCACCAGCAACAGCAGGGGGTAGATCGAGGCACTGACGATTTTTTGCCGAACCTCGTCCATACGCTGGCGATAGCTGACATAGCGGCCCAGGGCATCGCCCACGGCGCCGGTCTTCTCGCTGGATTGCACCAGCGCCACGTAGAGCGGAGGGAACACCGCCGACAGCTGGGCCAATGCCTGGGAGAACGATTTGCCTTCATAAAGCAGGCGCACCAGTTCGCTCAAGGTTTTACGGGCCTGTGGAGCGTTCTCTTTTTCCGCCAGGCTTTCCAGCGCATCGATTAACGGCAGACCGGCATTGAGCAGAGTGGTCAGTTCCTGGCTGAACAACACCAGGTTGAAGGTCTCGCGCTTTTGCAAACGCAACGCGCGCCAGTGCCGCTCGACGTGCAGGCTGACCACCCGCAAGCCCTGGTCTTCGACGATGCGCCGGGCTTCGCTGTCCCCTTGGGCCTCGACGGTCATCGAGACCACGCCGGCCTTGCCCACTGCCTTGAGATGAAAGCGCATGGTCGCGACCCTCGTCATTGCCAGCTGGTGACTTCGGCGTTTTCGCCTTCGCCGCCGGGTTGACCGTCCTTGCCCATGGACAGCAGATCGTATTCGCCGTTTTCGCCGGGGTAGCGGTAGTTGTAGTTACGGCCCCACGGATCCTGCGGCAGTTTTTTCTGCAAATACGGACCGGTCCATTTGGTTTCATCGCTCGGCGCAGTGACCAGCGCCTGCAAACCCTGTTCGGTCGACGGGTAATGACCGACCTCCAGACGGTACAGGTCCAGCGCTTTGCCCAGGCCTTCGATTTGTGCCTTGGCCACCTTCACTTCGGAGCGGCCCAGTTGGGCGAAATACTTCGGTGCGACGATGCCGGCCAACAGCCCCAGCACCACCAGCACCACCAACAGTTCGAGCAGAGTGAACCCGCTTTGAGGACGCGGGGCGGAACGCAAACGCTGATTCATGATGACCTCACACAGTCGGCAGAAGGGTCGCCATGAAGGCATATGCAATTGCCATGCTCACCCCCGGACATCCTTCTGAAACCCCGGTATTACGGGCCTTTGCGCTTTCGGCACAGTGCTTGCGTATGGCTTGTTTACTACCGGCCATTGGGGCATTAGCCCCATTTTTCGGGGCCGGGCAGGGGAGGCAAAATAATGAAAACACTCACCACAGGACTGCTCGGCTGCTTGCTGCTGACGAGCGTCGCACAGGCCGATGTGTTCGTTTCCGTGGACGCCAAGGGCAGTTACGTACTGTCCAATGTTCACCGTCCCGGCCGCACCTATGAACGGGTCATTCACGAGCCCCAATCCTCGCTGGTCGGTCTTGACCAGCAGCCCCAAATGATTGCCAGGCAACCTTATGCAGAGCTGGTGTCGGCGGCCGCCATGGCCAATGAATTGCCGGCGGCGCTGTTGCATGCCGTTATCCGCGAAGAGTCCCGCTACAACTCGGATGCGACGTCCCCCAAAGGCGCCGGAGGGCTGATGCAATTGATGCCCGATACCGCCCGGGAGATGGGAGTAAAAAACGTCTATGACCCCAAGGCCAACATCCAGGGCGGCGCCAAATACCTCAAGCGCCTGCTGACCCTGTTCGACAACGACATCACCCTCGCCGTGGCGGCCTACAACGCCGGGCCACAAGCGGTGCTGAGCCGTGGCGGAGTAATCCCGCCGTTCGCTGAAACCCAGCGTTATGTACCCAGTGTCTTGCGACAGTACCGGCGCTTGCAGGGCATGGCCGTGGATGCGCCGCTGTGATTGGCGGACGTGGGGCACGTCCCCCAATAGTGGGGCAACAAGGACCGGGCCGAAAAGTGGGGAAAAATTGGGGGATATCCCCCGAGCTCTCAAATCGTTGCTGTAAACGGCTGAAAAATAACTGAATTTTTTATGGCATGCGGATTGCTCAAGGGGATTTGTCGAGAATTATTCCTGTGAGAACCCACAGCGAGGCCCGTGATCATGACCGGCATACCCTACGCTTCGTCCTTGTTTAAATTTGCGCTGATGGTGGCGTCGATGTTTGGCATCGAGCTGGCTGAAGCAGCACTGCGCTGCGAGCGCAATCTGGTGGCGAACGTCGTGGCGCTGGATCAGCCGCTGATGTTCAACCGCCTCGGCGCGCAGAACGTCAACGGCATGATGTTCGCCCTGCGCCGCGACGTGGTCGACGACCATAATGTGTCCCTGGCCCAGGGCGGCGCGGCAGTGCCGGGCAAAGTCTCGCTGCGGCCCGACAAGCGTCCGCGCCCCCTGGTGTTGCGGGTTGCTGCCGGTGACTGCCTGACGATCAACCTGCAGAATCTTCTGGCTTACCAGGCCAACCCCGGAAGCCACGAAAACGGGGAGGAGGGTGAGATTGAGGGTGAGGTCGAAGTCGGTAACGTCGATCAGTTCAAAGTCGATGAGCAAGTCGCTGACCGCCATGTCGGCTTCCAGGTCAACGGCATGCAAGCGGTCAACAGCATTGACGACATCGCCTCCTACACCGGGCGCAACGGCAATTCGCTGGTGGCCCCGGGCGGCACCCGTTCCTATACGTTGTTCGCTGAGCGCGAAGGTGCATTCGCCGCCAGCAGCCGTGGCGCGACCTTCGGTGGTGAAGGCGACGCCGGCAACGTTGCCAACGGCCTGTTCGGCCAGGTGGTGGTGGTGCCCAAGGGCGGCCGCAGCTATCGCAACACCGTGACCGAAGAAGAGATGCGCCTGGCCAGTACCGGCCGCACCCCAGCCGGTCAACCGATCGTCGATTACCAGGCGCGCTACCCGCAACGCCAACCGTGGATTCGTGAAGGCAAGGCCGGCACGCCGATCATCAACATGGTCGACGGCAATGAAATCATCTCCAGCGAAAGCGACGCGATTGTGATGGGCAGCAATGCCGACGGCAGCTTCCCGCCGTCGACTTATCCGCTGGAAGCCATCGGCAAACGCAACCCGGCGATTCCGAACCGGCTGGAACCGTTCCGCGATTTCGCCTCGCAGTTCCAGGATGAAACCGCCGCGACCCAGGCATTCCCCGCTTATTGGGCAGACCCGGTCATGGCCCACGTGCTGGAGCCGACCCGCGACTCGTTCATGATCAACTATGGCTCCGGCGGCATGGGCGCCGAGGTGGTGGCCAACCGTTTGGGCGTCGGGCCGATGCACGATTGCCTGTCCTGCGCCTACGAAGAATTTTTCCTCAGTTCGCACACCGTCGGCGACGTGGCGATGCTGGTGGACGTGCCGGCCAACGCTGGCCTGGAAGGCATTCTTCCAGGGCAAGTGCCAAGGGCCGACCAGATCGGGGTCAAGGCGACCATGGCGCTGTATCCGTCCGAGCCGTCCAACGTCAACCACAGCTACATCGGTGACTTCATCAAGTTCCGCAACACCCACAATGGCCACGAGCAGCACATCTTCCACCTGCACGGTCATCAATGGCTGTTCAATCCCAACGACGACAACTCCGACTATGTGGATGCCCAGGGCATAGGCCCGGGCGCCGGCTACACCTATGAAATCGCCAACGGTGGTTCGGGTAACCGCAACCGTGTCGCGGGTGATGCGATCTACCACTGCCACTTCTACCCGCACTTCGCCCAAGGCATGTGGAGCATGTGGCGGGTACACGACGTGTTTGAAGAAGGCACCAAACTCGAAGTCTCCCAACAAGGCACCGACGGTTACCACAGCGAACCTTACGCATTGCGCAGTGGCAAACCGGCGGCGGGCGCCCGGGCCTTGCCCGATGGCGAAATCGTTGCCGGGACCCCGATTCCTGCGGTAGTGCCGCTGCCGGGCAAAGCCATGGCGCCGATGCCAGGCAAGGTCGCGGTGGTGCCGAAAATTGGCGAAACCCTGGTCGCCGGCGGTGACGACGATGACGAAGAAGATGACGACGGCGAACATCACGGCGGCAGCGGCGGGCCTCAGGCCATCGGCTCACTGGCCCTGGTGGATCGCAGCGAAGCCAACCGCAATGCCGACGGCAGCCTGAAAAATCCTGGCTATCCGTTCTGGATCGGCGGCATGGAAACCTCGGTCGGGCAACGTCCACCGACTCCACCGCTGGACATGCTCGACGCGGCCAAGGCCCAGTCCTTGAAAACCAGCGGCAACGCCCTGTGGGCCAACCTCGACCCGGCTTCGTCCGGTGGTTGGGACGGCGGCCTGGGGCGTCATTCCCTGGACGGTTTCTCCGCCGGTGGCGTGGCGCACACCATTACCACATCGCTGGATTTCTCCAAGGAAGTGACCCGCGCCAAACCCATCTACATGCCGGAAGAGGGCACCGAAGTCGAACAGGCGGCCATGGCTTTCCACGCCAAAAAGGACCACCCAAGCTTTGCCTTGCTTCCCGGCAATCAAATCGTGGCGAAGGCCTTCCGCACCAACGGTGCCTTGCCGATTGCCGGCGCGCCGTACTACGAACCGTGTATGGACGACCGGCAAAAACGCCTGACCAGCAGCGCCGGCACCGGCGAGTTTGCCAGCGGTGAACGCATCGACGGCATGTCCTATACCGGCTCCTCGACCTTCACCGCCGACCGTCCTCGGGTCTACAAAGCGGCGAACATCCAGTTCGACGCGGTGTACAACAAGGTCGGCTACCACTTCCCGCAAGCGCGCATCCTGGCCCTGTGGGAAGACGCCTGGCCGGTCATCACCAAGCAGCGTCCGCCAGAGCCGCTGGTGATGCGCATGAACACCTTCGACTGCGTGCAATACCAGCAAACCAACCTGGTGCCGGCCACCTATGAGATGGACGACT
This sequence comes from Pseudomonas sp. LBUM1663, assembly GCF_059695905.1. Taxonomy (NCBI): domain Bacteria; kingdom Pseudomonadati; phylum Pseudomonadota; class Gammaproteobacteria; order Pseudomonadales; family Pseudomonadaceae; genus Pseudomonas; species Pseudomonas sp. LBUM1663. The sequence continues at coordinate 2,612,206 of NZ_CP166792.1, forward strand.
ATCAGGTACGCACGCCGACCGACGTGATCGGCCAGCACATTCACCTGCCCAAATGGGACCTGACGGCGGCCGACGGTTCTGCCAACGGCTGGAACTACGAAGACGGCGTGCTTTCCCCGGGGGCCGTGCAAGAACGCATCCACGCCATTCGCGAGTTCAACCAATGCACAGGCACCGATCCACGTGACGGCACGCCGGCCTGCCCGAAAGCCAAGAATCACCCGTACTTCGGTCAGTTTGGCCGGGCGGATTGGGTCGGGGCGCGCACGGCGATGCAGCGCTGGTTCGTCGATCCGGTGGTGAACGCCAAAGGTGTCGACCGTGGCCTGGGGACCATTTTTACCCACGACCACCTGGGCCCATCGACTCACCAACAGATTGGCCTGTACGCCACCGTATTGGCTGAACCGGCCGGTTCCACCTGGTTCCACGCGGAAACCGGCGAGCCTTTGTACAGCGGCGCGCGCCAGGACGGCGGGCCGACGTCGTGGCAAGCGGTGATTTCTACCGGTGACCTGGATGGCGACGGCAAGAACGACAGTTTCCGTGAGTTCTTCCTCGAATACAGCGACTTCCAGCACGCCTATGAAGCCGGTGTGTATGTGGGCGCCGGGCCTAATGGCGTGCCTAATCCGCAAGCCTTCCCGGCCACCGCGGACAGCTTCCGCTACGCGATCAACCCGCCGGTACGCAACAACGCCAGCACCTTGCTCGACGGCATCATTGAAGTGCAGGGCGGCATGGTGCCGGGTTGTCCGACTCGGCCATGCCCACAGGCGATCTCGGTCGATGACCCTGGCATGTTCGTGGTCAACTACCGGAACGAACCGCTGGCCCTGCGGGTGTACGACCCGAACAAGGTCGGCCCGGACGGCAAGCGCGGCATGCAGGCCGACGGCCTCGGCGGCGACCTGGCGTATGCCATGCAAAGCCGTACTGACCGCGCCATCCCGGCGATGAACCTGGCACCGAACCTGGTCACCGCAGCCACGGGTCCAACCGGCGGCACCACGCTGTTCCCGCCACACGTCAACCGTGGCGGCGCGGAACCGGGTGACCCGTTCACGCCAATGTTGCGCACTTACACCGGTGACAATGTGCGGCTGCGAGTGCATGCCGGCGGTCACGAAGAAGAGCACAACGTGACCCTGCACGGCGTGAAATGGCTGCAAAGCGGTTCCGGCTTCGGCAACAGCTCCAACTCCGGCTGGCGCTCGTCGCAGATGGTCGGTATCTCCGAACAGTTGGGCTTCAACGCGCCGGTCTCGATGCTCTCCAGTTCGGCGGCGACCACGGGGGATTACCTGTACTCGATGGACGCTTCGATTGAAGGTTACTGGAACGGTATCTGGGGCGTGATGCGCAACTACACGGCCCAGCGCAGCGATCTGTTCGCCGTGCCAAACAACCCCAAGCCAATGGGTATGCGCAATACCGTGGCATTCGATGGCGCCTGCCCACGGATCAGTGCCAACCCCAACGGCATCGGCACCCGGCCGACCGTGCAACGCAACTATGAAGTGGTTGCAGCGCTGGCCAACGACATCCTGCGCAATCCGTTGAACCTGACCATCGGCGATCCGGCCGGTATCGGGCAACACGTGGGTGGGCCGTTGAATCCGGCGGGTGGCACCCTGGTGTTCAACTCGCGGCCGGTGAATATCCCTCAGGTCACCGTGGTCGATCCTGAAGATGGCGAAACCATCACCATCGGCGGTCAAAGCGGCCCGTTGCATGATCCGACTGCGATCCTGTACGTGCGCAAATCCGACCTCGATCCGGTCACCGGAAAAATGAAACCAGGTGTACCGGTGGAGCCGCTGGTATTGCGCGCAGCGGCGGGTGACTGCATCAACGTCACGCTGGAAAACCGCTTGCCTGTGGTCATGCCTGACCTGACCCAGACTGCCGTGATGCAAGGGCTGGTCAAGCGCGATCGCAACAATGGCCAGGGTTCGACCATCTTCACCAACAACCTGCTGCGGCCGTCGAGCCACGTTGGCCTGCATGCGCAACTGCTGGCGTATGACATCACCAAATCCGATGGCACCAACGTCGGCGCCAACCCGACTCAGACCGTGCCACCGCGTGTGGGGAATGCCGGCGCGTACCCGACGCGTACCTATCAGTACTACGCCGGGCACCTGGAGCGTGAAGGCAAACCGATCTCGCAACTGGGCCGCAGTGTCGACAACATCAACGCCACGGCAGTGGAGTTCGGCGGACTGAATATCACGCCAGCGGACCTCATCAAACAACCGCAAAAAGGCTTGGGTGGGGCGATGACCATCCTGCCGGCCGGCGCGACCTGGGTTGAGGATGCGCGTAAAACCAACGCAACGGTCACGGCGCCAGGGCAGACCACTTACCGCGACTTTGCGATGGTCTGGCAGAAAGCGTTGAACATCCGCTGGGCCAACGGTCGGCCGGTGGAAGGCATTGCCGCCGAAGGCTTCGGGGTGCCGACCGATCCACAGGACAACTCGAGCATGGCCATCAACTACAAGGCCGAGCCGATCTGGTTCCGCTTCGGGTTGGCGCCGGATGCGCCGTTCGGGCACGCCAACGGTGCCGGTTACGGGGATGTGCCGAACGCGCATATGGCTTACAGCAATGCGCTGGTGGGGGGTGATCCGCAGACACCGGTGCTGTATGTGAAACCGGGGCAACCGTTCCGCACCCACATCCTGATGCCGACCGGTGGCAGTCGCGGCACGACCTTCCAACTGGACGGTCACGTCTGGTCGGTCAACCCGTTCCAGTCGGAGAAGAGCGATACCGGTGGTTATCCGATGGCTACGCCAGGGGTGGGGTCGGTGCGGTTCGGCTACAACCCGATGTCGATGTACATCGGCGCGCGTGAAAGCATCCTGCCGGCGGCGCACTTCAGCTTCATGCACCCGAGCGCCGGGGGCAGCAACGCAATACCGGGCGACTACCTGTTCCGCGACTACGGCGCCTACGGCAACACCGCCGGGCTTTGGGGATTGCTGCGGGTAACCAACGAGCCAGAACCGGCACCGGCACCGTAGGGGCACTAGCCAGTAAAGAGAAAGAACGAGCGATGAGTGATCTGTGGCGAGGGAGCTTTCTCCCGCTGGGGCGCGAAGCGGCCCTGAAAATGGGACTGCTGCGCAGTCCAGCGGGAGCAAGCTCCCTCGCCACAGGGAAAGGCAGGCACAGATCTGTAAGGGGAGAGGGTAATGAACAGGACTACAACAATCGCCGGTGGTGCGTTGGTCGTTGCGGTGGCACTCATCAGCTTCGGCGTCTGGCGCACCGCGCCGCCCAACCTGCTGAGCGAAGTCGCACTGCCGAACACCTGGAGCAGTCAGAACCTCTCCCGTGACGGGATTTCGGTGGCGCTTGAGGTCAAGTCATTGGCCAAGGACGGTGTGTTGCGTGAAGGCGAGTTTGCCGACGTGCAGTTCCGCGTCAGGGACGGGGCTTCAGGTCAGCCGTTGTCGGGCATCAATCCCGGTGCCTGGCTGGACCCGGAAACCATTGCCGCCGACCAGGCCCAGGGCCGGGAGAAAAGCTGCAAATCCCGGGTCGGGGTCTTCCTGAAATCGAGCATCGGCGCGCGGCCGCTGCTCGACCTGAACAGCTACTTCCTGCTGGTGATGAACCGCGACGCCAGTGTCTCGGTGGTCGACCCGTCGGTGTCGGTGGGCGGTATCACCAGCACCATGGCACGGATCGACATCAAGCAACCGCCGATGGACTGGACCACGCCCAAGGACAACAAACGGGTGTTCGTCTCCATGCCGACCGCCGATGCAGTGGCGGTGATCGACAGCGAGCAGTTCAAACTGGTCGACTCGGTTGCCGCCGGCAGCAATCCGGTGCGCGTAGCCTTGCAACCGGACGAGCGCCTGCTGTGGGTCGGCAACAACGCCAAGACAGTCGAGCAGTCCGGGGTCACGGTGATCGACACCCGCAGCCTCAAGCCACTCAAACACCTGGCCACCGGGGCCGGGCACCATGAAATCGCCTTCAGCAAGGACAGCCGTTTTGCCTTCGTCAGCAACCGCGACGACGGCACCCTGAGCATCATCGACATCGCCAGCCTGACCATCAGCAAGCAACTCAAGACCGGCTCGCACCCGCTGTCGGTGGCGTACTCGCCGCTGTCCCAGGCGGTGTATGTCGCCGACGGCAAGAACGGTAGCGTGACCGTGGTCGATACCGCCAGCCTTACGGTTCGGCGGGTGATCAAGATGAAACAGGGCCTGGGTCCGATGGGATTCAGCGCGGACGGGCGTTTCGGCATCGTCCTCAACACCCTGGAAAACCAGGTGACGGTGATCGACGCGGCCACCGATTCGATGATCCACGAACTGGACGTGTCCGCCGAACCCTACCAAGTGGTGTTCACCAAGGCTTACGCCTATGTCCGCGGACTGGCCTCGGCCAAAGTCACGATGATCAACCTTTCGTCATTGGGGGCCGGCCGCACGCCGATCACCCAGGGCTTCGAAGCCGGGCCACAGGCGCCACGGCTGGCCGGTGATTTGCCGCTGGCCTCGAGCCTGGCGGTGTCGCGGGACGACAACGCGGTGTTCGTGGTCAACCCGGTGGACAACACCACCTATTTCTACGCCGAAGGCATGAACGCGCCGATGTCCGGCTACCCCAATCGCGGGCAGGTGGCGCGGGCCGCCATGGTCATCGACCGCAGCCTGCGCGAGGTCGAGCCAGGGCTCTACAGTTCGCGGATCAAGCTGCCAGCCGCCGGGCGTTTCGACGTGGCGTTCCTGCTCAACCAGCCGAACATCATCCATTGCTTCACGGCGCTGGTTGAGCCGGACCCGAACCTCGCCAGGCTCCCCGGCGTGCCAAAGGTCGAGTTCATGCTCGATAAATCCACGGCCGCCCTCGGCAGCCCTTACACCGTGCGGTTCCGCATTGTTCAGGGCCAGCAAAAGGCACAGCGCAGCGGGGTCAAGGACGTTCAGGTGCGCTACTTCCGCGCCCCGACATCTCGCGCCCAACAGGTCGCGGCCCTTGAAGTAGGCAACGGCATCTATGAAGCCCCGGTGACCCTCGACCAGAACGGCGCCTGGTACCTGCACGTGCGCGCGGCGTCCCTTGGCGCGAGTTTCGATGACAAGACCTTTGCCAGCGTTCGGGTAATCCCCGGCGATGCTCACTGAAGAGGAAACCGACATGAACCGATTCGCACACCGTGGACTGCTGACGTTCTGCCTGTTGGCCGTCGGCATCGGTCAAGCCCTGGCGCACTCGGCGGATGAACACGCCGGCCACGACATGCCGGCCAAAAGCGCCAGTTCTGAGAGCGCCCAGGTCAAATTCGCCGACGTCGCGCTGGTGGACCAGAACGGCAAACCGGTACGTCTGGAAAAGGACTTGGTGACCAACAAGATCGTGGTCATGAGTTTCATCTACACCAGTTGCACCACGGTGTGCCCGGTGGTGTCCTCGATCATGGGCAAGGTACAGACGCAACTCGGCGCCCGGGTCGGCAACGAGGTGCAGCTTGTATCCATCAGCATCGACCCGCAGCGCGATGACGCCAAGCGCCTCAACGACTACGCCCGCAGCTTCCAGAAGGGGCCGGGCTGGAGCTGGCTGACTGGCAGCTCGCAGTCGATCAACGAAACCCTCAAGGGCCTCGGCTCCTTCAGCGGTGACTTCAAAAGCCATCAACCGCTGATTCTGGTGGGGGACGGCAACAGCCGCCACTGGACGCGTTATTACGGCTTCACCGACCCGGCCGTGCTGACCCGCCAGGTCGAGAAACTCAGCGGCCAGCGCAACGCCCACGCCAAACACACGGCCATTGCCATGGAGCATCAACCATGAAAGCCCTCGCTCTGATCTTCCTGACGATGTGTTTTTGCGTCATCAGCTTTATGGCGTTTTCCCACGAAGGACACCAGGAGCCCGCGCCGGCGGTGGCCGCTGCGCAACCGGCCGGCGGCACCCGGGATGCGAAAACCTGGTTCACCGACACGCCGTTGCAGGACCAGAACGGCAACACGTTGCGCTTCTACAGTGACGCGCTGCAAAACCGTGTGGTGCTGCTGAACGTGATTTTCACCAGTTGCAACGATGCCTGCCCGCTGATCACCCAAAAGCTCAAGGAAGTCCGTGAAGTGCTGGGCGACAAGGCCGATGGCATCACCTTTATTTCCCTTACCAGTGATCCGCTGCGCGATACGCCGGCGGTACTCAAGGCTTACACCTTGAAGCAGGGCGTCGATGGCCCCCACTGGCTTTTTCTCACCGGCGACAAGGCACAAATGGACCTTGTACTGGGGCGCATCGGCCAGATTGTGCCGACCCCCGAGCAGCACTCGACGCAGCTGATTGTCGGTGACGTGGCCAACAAGCGCTGGAGCAAGATCCGTCCCGATGCACCGGCCGCCGCCATTGCTCAGCGCTTGCAGTTGCTGACAATGCCTGTGGCTGGTCGTTGAGTAAGTGCCATGAAAATTACCCTCGTCCTCGGCCTGCTACTGATTGGCGGCATCAGCTTCAGCGCCAATGCGTTGCCGCTGAGCCCCAGCGAAAGTGCCGGTAAACGGCTGTATCGCGAGGGCGTGTCGGCAAGTGGTGAGCCGATCATGGCTCGGGTGGGCGCGGCGGACATGCTGCTGCCCGCCACCAGCCTGCCCTGCGCCAATTGCCATGGCGCCGACGCCCAGGGGCGACCCGAAGGCGGGGTACGGCCGCCGGACATCAGCTGGTCGCGGCTCTCCAGCAGTTACGGGCAACAGCAGATCAATGGTCGCAATTACCCGGCCTACACCGAGGGCGCACTGGCCCGGGCGATCCAGGAAGGGCGCGATTCGGCGAACAATCGGCTTGACCCGGCGATGCCCCGGTTCGTGCTTTCGATGAATGATCAGCGCAACCTCACGGCTTACCTCAAGCGCGTGGCCGATGACCGCGACCCCGGGTTGACCGCCGACAGCCTGCACCTGGGCACCTTGTTGCCGAGACAGGGGCCGCTGAGCACGGAGGGCACCACGGTGGCGGCGGTGCTCAAGGGCAGCGTGGCGCGGATTAACGAGGCGGGCGGGATCCATGGCCGGCAATTGCGCCTGACCATCCTCGATCCGGGCCCGGACCGCGCCAGTGCCGAACAGGCACTGGACCGCTTGATTGAGCAGGAACAGGTGTTCGCCCTGATCGCACCACTGGCACCTGCGCTCGACACCGAACTGGTCACGCGGCTGGAACGCGCCGGCATTCCACTGATCGGGCCGCTCTCGTTGCAGGGCATGGCGCCAGCCAGTCGGCAGATTTTCGAACCGCTGTCCGGGCTGCGCGAGCAACTGATCGCCTTGGCCGACTACGGTGCCGCCAATTTGCGCTTGCTCCAGGGACCGACGCTGATTGTCCACCCGGACGAGCCGAGCCAACGGCAAGCGGCACAAAACCTCGGCCAGTACCTGCAAGATCACGCTTGGCAGCAAGTGCGGCTAAAGGCCTACAACTCGGCGCAGGACGAGTTGCCGCTGGGCTCGCGATCGGTGTTTTACCTGGGCAGCGGCGTCGGTTTCAGTCACCTCGCCGAGCGCCTGCAAACGGCGGGGCAGGTGCCTTACCTGTTCGCCGCGTCGAATCAGGTGGCCGGCGACCTGTTTCAATTGCCCAGCGGGTTTTCCCGGCGGGTGTTTCTGGCTTATCCGTTCGTGCCCAGTGACTGGACGCTGGCCGGGCGCCTGGCCTTGACGCAACTGCGCGAACACCAGGGGCTCGGCGGTGAGCACGCGGTGCTGCAAGTCGGCGCCTACAGTTCGATGCTGCTGCTCAGCGAAGGCATGAAGCAGGCCGGACGCGACGCCAGCCGCGAAAAACTCATCAGTGCCCTGGAAGGTTTGCACGATTTCGACACCGGGCTGACCCCGCTGCTCAGCTTCGGTCCGGGCCGCCGACTGGGCTTGAGCGGTGCTCATATCGTCACCGTAGATTTGCCCGACCAGCGTTTCTTTCTGGTCGCACCGTACAAACCCATTGCCGCGACACCCTGACGGGAGGCCTGATGATGAAACTCAAGACGCTGCTGATTCTGCTGACGATGTGGGCCCCTGTGGCCTTCTGCAGCAACGGCCCGGCTGCCGCGCGGGTCAATGGCGAGGAAATTTCCGAGTTCCGCCTCGAGCGCTATTTCGCCGAATACCTGGAGGACCAGGGCCGCGCAGTGGGCAGCATTCGCAATCCCAAGGCGTACAAGCAGTTGCGCCAGAAAGCACTGGATGCCCTGATCGACAAGGAGTTGCTGTGGCAGGAAGCGCGCAAACGCGGGGTGAAGATCAGCGATGAAGTCGTGCAAAGCCAGATTGAGCAGACGCGGCAAGCGATGGGCGGTGCCGAAGTGTTCGCCCGCCGGCTCGAAGACGCCGGTTTCGATGAAGCCGGTTTTACCGAGTACACACGCCGCGAGCTCGCGGCGCAAAAGGTCTTTGCCGACCTGCTCCAGGTGGCTGAACCGGACGAAAAACAGGTCCGCGCGTTCTACGAGGAACATCGCGCCGAAATGAGCACACCTGAGCAAATCCAGGCGCGGCACATCCTGGTCAAAGTGCCTCAGGGCGCCGATGCCGCCACAGTTGAAGCAGCCCGGCTACGCTTAGAGGAGATGCAGGTGAAAATCAGCCAGGGCGAGGACTTTGCCAGCGTTGCCCGGGCCGGCTCCGAAGATGCTTCCGCCACCGAGGGCGGGGATCTGGGCTATTTTCCTCGTGGGCGCATGATGCCGGAGTTCGACGCAGCGGCGTTTGCCCTGGCGCCGGGCGCGGTCAGCGCGCCGGTGCGCACGCCTTTGGGCTGGCATTTGATTTACCTACAGAACCACCAGGAGGCGGCCGATGTCTCAGAAACTCAGGGACTTGAAATGGTTCGGGCTTATCTTGCCCGACAGCAAAAGTCCCAGGCTCGTCTACAGGTTCTGGGGCAGTTGCGATCAAGCAATCGAATCGAGCGGATTGACGACGATTGAAGGTTCCCCCCCCAAATGTGGGGAAAGCTTCAGGGCAAATCCGAGCGCTTCCCCGCCTTTGGGGGACGGGGTTCCTGAACGAAAAGATTTTTTCATGAAAATCATAGAGATGAAGCGGTCGAAAACCGGCGCTCAGTCTGGCATGAAGTGTGCGTTAGCCTAATTGAGGCGCGTACTCCCAGGCACGAATATCGGACCTGCAGTTTCAAGGAGTCCACCTTGTTAAACAAAGTACTGGTTGTTGAAGACGAACAGCTGCTGGCGGAAAACCTCCAGGGTTACCTGCAGGCGCAAGCGCTGGAAGTCCGGATAGCTCACAACGGTGAAACAGCCATCGGCGAAGCCGAACGTTTTTCACCCGATGTGATGGTGTTCGATTACCGCTTGCCCGATATGGAAGGCTTTCAGGTGCTCGATGCCGTCCGCCAGAACAGGAAGTGCCATTTTGTGCTGATTACCGGGCACCCAACCGCTGAAGTCTGTGAGCGGGCCCGGCAACTGGGAGTCAGCCATATCCTGTTCAAACCGTTTCCGTTGGCGGAATTGGCCCGTGCAGTCTGTGACCTTTTAGGGATGGAGCGGGAAAACCGAACAGGCGCGAGCCCATCCGAAGGATTCGTCGAACGACGCCAGAGCAGGACCGAAAGCTTCCCGCTGCAGCTGTACGACGGTAGTTGGGTGCTGGCAGATCGTCGACGAAGTTCATCGACCTCCAAGGCACCAGACGACGAACGATTGCTCACCGGGGAGTAGTGGCGCGACAAGACGTTCCGGCATACGCCGCAATGGCCTGCCGCGTCGACAGGGCTCAAAGCCCCCGGCGTTGGAGAGCATGCCATGGACCGTCTATCCCTTGCCGTAGAACCGGCGCTGTTGGAATGTGTACCGTCTCGCTTTTCCAGTGAACAACTGGCCCAGGCCCGGGCCCGGGCAACCAGTTCCGGCGAGCGGGTTCTGGAGGCCCTCGGGGTGTTGTGCGAACTGGCCCCCATGCCCTTCATCCAGTGCCTCGGCGCTACCCTGCATTATCCGGTGCTCGACACCGACACCCTGTTTCAAGCCACCCCGGTGTTCGACCGGGTCACCCTGGCCCAATGCCTCAAGCGCGAATTCATCCTGCTGCGTCATGACGATGCGGTCATTGGCGTGTTTGCCGACCCGTTCGACACGTCGCGCCTGGCCTGGATCGATGATTGCCTGCACGGCGCGCCACTGTACCTGGTGCACGCCGACGACCTGAAAGCCTACCTGGCGCGTCACGAAGAGAGCTTCCACGCGGTGGAATCGCTCAACGCCCAGGCCGACGCCAATATCGAAATCGATACCCTGCAAAGCCTGTCCCTGACCAGCATCAGCGAAGACGCCAGCGTGGTGGTCAAACTGGTCAACTCGACCCTCTACGACGCGCTGAAAATGCACGCCAGTGACATCCACCTGGGCACCACCGGCAGCGGCCTGGTGATCAAGTACCGGATCGACGGCGTGCTGAACAACATCAGCAAAATCCAGGGCAGCGAGTTCGCCGAGCAGGTGATCTCCCGGGTCAAAGTCATGGCCGAACTGGACATCGGCGAAAAACGCGTGCCTCAGGACGGTCGCTTCAAGATCGGTATCAGCGGCCGGCAGATCGACTTCCGGGTCTCGATCATGCCGAGCATTTTTGGCGAAGACGCAGTGCTGCGGGTGCTCGACAAACAAGACCTGGCGGACAAGGTCAGCGGCGTGCAATTGCAGGCACTGGGCTTTGAAGAAGACACCTTGCGCCAGCTGCGCCGGTTAGCCGCCGAACCCTACGGCATGGTGCTGGTGACCGGCCCGACCGGCAGCGGCAAGACCACCACGCTCTACGCCATGATCACTGAGATCAACCACGGCGTGGACAAGATCATCACCATTGAAGACCCGGTGGAATACCAACTGCCGGGCGTGCTGCAAATCCCGGTCAATGAAAAGAAAGGCCTGACCTTTGCCCGTGGCCTGCGCTCGATCCTGCGCCATGACCCGGACAAGATCATGGTCGGTGAAATCCGCGACCCCGACACCGCACAGATCGCCGTGCAATCGGCACTGACCGGGCACCTGGTGTTCACCACCATTCACGCCAACAACGTGTTCGACGTAATTGGCCGGTTCACCCAGATGGAAATCGACCCCTACAGCCTCGTCTCGGCCCTCAACGCCGTGCTCGCCCAGCGGTTGATCCGTCTGGTGTGCGCCAGTTGCAGCGCGCCGAGCACCCCGACCGATGAAGAACTGCGCCTCTCCGGGCTCGATCCGCAGAAGGTCGATCATTACCACTTCGTTCACGGCAAAGGCTGCGGCCATTGCCGGGGCACCGGTTATCGCGGGCGGACCGCGATTGCCGAGCTGCTGCACCTGGACGACGAACTGCGGCAGATGATCGTCGAGCGCCAACCCGTTTCGAAGATCAAGGCACACGCTTGCAAACGTGGCTTGCGCTTGTTGCGCGAGTCAGCCCTGGAACTGGTAGCTGAGGGGCGGACCACGCTCGAGGAGATCAATCGTGTCACTTTTGTCTCGTGATCGTTATGTCGCCGTGCTCGGCGCCAGTGGTGTCGGCCTGGGCCAGCGCAAAGGTGGCGACACCCTGTGGCTGGGCAGCGTCGGCTTTATCGACGAAGGCTTCCATGCCTGGACCGTCGCCCTCGAAACCCTCGACCGCTTGCTGGGCGAACACGCGCCAGCCGGTGCGGAATTGAGTGTGGTGATTTCCGGCCACTTCAGCCGCTTCTGCCTGGTGCCCTGGAGCGAACAGATCAGCAGCCCCGACGAATTGCTCGGGTTTGCCCAACTGTGTTTCGAAGACCTCTACGGTGTACCGGCCCAACCCTGGAGCATGGTGCTGTCGGCCGAACCTGCGGGTTACGACCGGATCGCCACCGCGCTGCCGCAAGACCTGCTGGCGCGTCTGCGCAGCCTGGTCAGCGGTCGCGGCCTGCGACTGCGTTCGGTGCAGCCTTACCTGATGGCGGCGTTCAATCACTTCGATAAAAGCCTCGACGCCGGTGACTTCCTGTTCGTGGTCGCCGAGCCGGTTCGCAGTGTCTTGCTGCTGGCCAGGGAAGGGCGCTGGACCTCGGTGCGTTCAGTGGGCAGCAGCGACAGCGATGCCGCACTGACCGCGCTGATCGGCCGGGAAAGCCAGTTGCAGGCCTCCACCAGCGAACGGCCGCTGAACGTTTACCTGCACGCACCGGCTCGCATCGATGTGCAACCCGACGTACCCGGTGTGCAGTTGCGCACCCTTGAAGAGGACCGGACTGGCGTACGCGATAGTTTGTACGTGATGTCCCGGGCGGTGGCCTGATATGCGCGCCCTGACGCTCGACTTCCAGCCACGCCGCCGCTCGGGCCCATTGGGCTGGAGCCTGCTGGCGGGCGGCGTGGTGCTGGTCGTGACCTGTTTTGTCGCCCAGCAGCACGTCGCCGAACAGGCCTCGCAACAGCAAGGCCATTTGCAGCACGCCCAGCGCGAACTCACCGGCGACACCGGCAGCAAAGTCACCCTGAGCCCGGCCGAAACCCGCGAACAAGCACAGAACCTGGCGGAAATGCGCAAGGTCTCGCAGCAACTGCGCCGCCCTTGGGAACGTCTGTTCGCCATGCTCGAAGCGATGCCGCGCGACAACATCGCTTTACTGACCCTGACCCCGGATGCCCGCAAGGGCCAGGTGCGCATCAGCGCCGAGGCCCGGGACCTGGAAGCGATGCTCGACTTCCACCGCCGTCTCGAAGCCAGCGATGAGCTCTCCGATGTGTCGCTGCTCAGCCACGAAATTGTCGTGAAATCGCCGGAACAACCGGTGCAATTCAACCTGTCGGCTAGCTGGGAGATCGGCGATGCGAATCCCTAGATTGATCGTCCACGAATACCTCCAAGGCCTGGGCGTGCCCGGCCTGGCTGGCTTGGCGATGTTGCTGCTGGCGCTGGCCTGGGCCCTGGGTGGCCTGATGCCGGACTGGAATTCATTGCAAACCCTCAGCCAGCAGACCCGCGAAGCCGGCGAGTACCTGGCCAAGGTTGAAGACGGCAGTGTCGCCGCCCCGGTGGTGCCGCAACGTCAGCTCGACGACTTCCGCAGCAAACTGCCGTCGCAGCCCCAAGCCACTGTGGCCATCGACAAGATCTACGCGCTGGCCGCCCAGGAACACATCACCCTGGCCCGCGGTGAATACTCACTGGGCGTCGACCCCAAGACCCACTTGGCCCGTTATCAGATTCTGCTGCCGGTGCGTGGCAGCTACCCACAACTGCGGCGCTTCCTGCACGCGTTGCTCGGCCAGTTGCCAGCCGTGGTGGTGGAGGACGTGGAGTTTCAGCGTAAAAAAATCGCCGACACCGACCTGACCGGGCGGATCCGCATGACCCTTTACCTGTCGAGGTCATGATGAATACCAAACGCGTAGTGGGCTGGGTGGCGTTCTTCGGCGTGGCCGCGGCGCTGACCTGGGGGCCTGATTACTTCATGCCGTCGGACGAAGGCGATGCGTCGGTTGCGACCGCTGCCACGCCCGCCAAAAGCAAAATCCGCGGCACGCTGCCGGCCGCTTCAGCCAGTGGCAAACCCGCGGTGATCAAGGACCTCAGCCCGTCCGGCGACCTGTTCGCCGCCCGCAGCTGGAAGGCTGCACCGACACTGGCCAGCGTCACCGAACAACCCGTCAACCAGACCCCGGTGGTGCAAGTCCCCAGCGTACCGCCGATGCCTTTCCAGTTCGTCGGCAAGCTGAATGACCGTTCCGACCTGCAAGTGTTTTTGCAGAACGGCGAAAAAATATACGTCGTACGCAAAGGGGATGTGATCGACGACACCTGGCGGATCGAGGGGATTTCCGATGTGGAACTCAGCTTTGTCTACCTGCCTCTGCATTTGTCCCAGACCTTGTCTGTGGGGAGCACGCAATGAACAGATCCCGTTTGCTGATGAGCCTTTGCGTATGCGTAGGGCTGGCTGCGTGCAGCTCGGCGCAGGTTGCCAAGCAGGAAGCGACCGACTTGATGGAGTCAGGGCAGTACGAAGCCGGCCTGGCGCGCATTGAAGAAGGTCTGAAGGAAAACCCTCGGGATACCGAACTGCACCTGGCCCTGACCAGCGGCCGTGCCCGTGCGGTGACCGCATTGTTGACCCAGGCCGACATGGATCGCGCCCAGCGTGATTTCGCTTCGGCCCGTCTGGAGTATGGCCGGGTGTTGACCATTGAACCCCACAACCGCCGCGCCCAGGATTCAATGCGCCAGCTAGAGCACATGCGCAGTCTCGATGACAAACTCGAACTGGCCCGGGGCGACCTGCGTCGCGGCGACATCTACGGCGCCGACCGTCAGGTGAAACAGATCCTCGAACTGGACCCCACGAATGGCGGCGCCCTGGAGTTGCAAGACAATATTCGTCTGGTGCAAAGCCGCAACGTGATCCCTTATCCGCAACTGCGCACCCGTCTCGACCGGCCGGTGACCCTGGAATTTCGCGACGCCAACCTGAAAACCATCTTCGAAGTGCTGTCCCAGGTCGCGGGTTTGAACTTCATCTTCGACAAGGACCTGCGCCCCGACATGAAAGCCACCATCTTCGTGCGTGACGTGCGCATCGAAGACGCCGTGGAACTGCTGCTGCAACAGAACCAGTTGCATCAGAAAGTGGTGAACGAAAACACCCTGCTGATCTACCCCGACTCGCCGCAAAAGCTCAAGGATTATCAAGAGCTGGTGATGCGCACGTTCTACCTGACCAGCATCGATGCCAACACTGCGCTGAACATGATCAAGACCATGCTCAAGACCCGTGACGTGTTCGTCGATGAACGCCTCAACACCCTGACCATGCGCGACACCGAAGACGCCATACGCATGGCCGAAAAACTCTTGCAGTCGCAGGACCAGTCCAACCCTGAAGTGGTGCTGGAAGTGGAGGTGATGGAAGTCGCCACCCAACGCATTCTCGACCTGGGGCTGCAATGGCCGAGCACCTTCGGCGTGGTCAACAGCGACGGCTCGGCCGTGACCCTGCTCGATCAACTCAAAGGCATCGATTCCAGCCGGATCAGCATCTCGCCGTCGCCTCAGGCCAAGATCAACGCTCAGGACAATGACATCAACACCCTGGCCAGCCCGGTGATTCGCGTCAGCAACCGTGAACAGGCGCGCATCCACATAGGACAGCGTGTGCCGATCATCAGCGCCACCTCCGTGCCGTCGACCCAAGGTCCGGTGATCACCGAAAGCGTCACCTATCTGGACGTTGGTCTGAAGCTCGAAGTGCAGCCGACCATCCATCTGAACAACGAAGTGGCGATCAAGATCGCACTCGAAGTCAGTAACGCCACACCACTGGAACCGACACGTCAGGGCACGATTCCAGTTCAGGTCGACACCCGTAACGCCCAGACCACGCTGCGCTTGCATGACGGCGAAACCCAGATCCTTGCTGGCCTGGTGCGTAACGACCATGGCGCCACCGGCAACAAGATTCCGGGCCTGGGCGACATCCCCGGTCTTGGCCGGTTGTTCGGCAGCAACAAGGACACCGTCGGCAAATCGGAACTGGTGCTCTCCATCACTCCGCGGATCGTGCGCAACCTGCCGTACCAGAGCCCGTCGGACATGGAATTCCCCACCGGCACCGAAACCAGCATGCACATCCAGGCGCCGGACCGCCGGATGCAAGCGCCGATTCAGAATGAACACATCGATCGGCCGGTTGCTGCCATTACCACCACTGTTGTCGTCGAGAAGCCTTGATCATGAACGCCTCGCAACGTGGTTTTACCTTGATCGAAGTCGTGGTGACGCTGGCCCTGATCGGCCTGTTGGCCGGCATGGCCGCGCCACTGACCGAGACCGTGGTGCGCCGGGGCAAAGAGCAGGAATTGCGTGCGGCGCTGTACCAGATCCGCGACGCCATCGACGCCTACAAACGTGCCTTCGACGCCGGTTACATCGAGAAGTCGCTGAACAGCAGCGGCTATCCACCGAATCTGCAAGTGCTGGTGGAAGGCGTGCGTGATGTGCGCAGCGCCAAGGGGGCCAAGTTCTACTTTCTACGGCGCGTGCCCCATGACCCGCTGACGCCGGTCAAGCGTGACGACGACGGTGGCTGGGGCTTGCGCTCTTACGACAGTACGGCTCAAAACCCGCGGGAGGGCGAAGACGTCTTCGACGTTTACTCCCATGCACGCGGCAAGGGTCTCAACGGCATCGCGTATAAGGAGTGGTGAATCATGCGTCGGGAAAAGGGTTTTACCCTACTGGAACTGATGGTGGTCATGGCAATTATCGCGACCCTGATGACCATCGCCTTGCCACGCTATTTCAACAGCCTCGAGGCCTCGAAAGAAACCACGCTGCGCCAGAGCCTGTCGGCCATGCGCGAAGCCCTGGATCACTACTACGGCGACACCGGGCGCTATCCCGATTCCCTGGAACAACTGGTGGAACAGCGTTACTTGCGCAACCCGCCGATGGACCCGATTTCCGAACGCAAGGACCTCTGGGTGCTGGTCGCGCCGCCGGACGGTGTACCGGGCGGGGTGGCCGATATCAAAAGCGGTGCCACAGGGAGGGCGCGTGATGGCAGCCTTTATTCCGAGTGGTAAGCCCGCCGACGAGGCCGGGTTCACTTACCTGGGCGTGCTGTTTCTGATCATGGTGATGGGCATGGGCCTGGCCAGTGCCGGCGAGTTGTGGTCAACCGCCTCGCGCCGTGATCGCGAACGTCAGTTGCTGTGGGTCGGCACGCAATACGCCCAGGCGTTGCGCAGTTATTACCGCAGTTCGCCGGGGCTGGCGCAGTACCCGAAAGAGCTTGAAGACCTGTTGCAAGACGAGCGTTTTCCAACGCCCAAACATCACATTCGCCAGCTCTACCCGGACCCCATAGGCGGGGGCGAATGGACGCTGATGCGTGGGTTCGACGGACGCATCACCGGGCTCAACAGTCCCTCCACGGACCTGCCGCTGAAACAGTCGGATTTTCCCAGTCAGTGGTCGGACTTCACCGGCATGGCGAGCTACAAGGACTGGCAGTTCGTGGCCGAGAAAGCCTTCCTCGATGGCGCCTCGGGCCCGGTGAAAAACCAGTCCACGTTGCCACAGGCGTTGTCGCCATGAACCGCCAATGGCTGCCGGCCCTGATCCTCGTGTGTGTGGCGACGTTCGCCAGCGCCGGGGAGGACGACGAGATGCTGGGCTTTATCGTCGATGACACGATTTCGCACATCGGCCACGATTTTTACTACTCGTTCAGTGAACGCCTGCGCGCCACCAGCCCGATGGATTTCAACCTGGTGGTACGCGAACGACCTTCGGCACGCTGGGGCAGCCTGGTGACCGTGGAATATCAGCAGCGACTGGTTTATCGGCGCTTCCTGCCGCCGAACACCGTGGAACTCAAGGACGAGGCCTATGACGCCGCCGACTGGGTTCGCGGACAGATTGTCCAGCGCAAACTGGAAGCCTTGTTGCAGGACACTACGGACCTTGAGAGGGACGAATTATGAAAACGAAAACTGTCTCACGGAACCTCGGGCTCTGGTTGATCGGGCTGGGCAGTTGCAGCCTGGTGCAGGCCACGGAGCTGGTTTACACGCCCATCAACCCGTCGTTCGGCGGCAACCCGTTGAACGGTACCTGGTTGCTGAACAACGCTCAGGCACAAAACGACTACGACGATCCTGACCTGAAAAACCGCACGTCGGTGGCCGGGACTTCGGCCCTCGAACGCTTCACCAGCCAGTTGCAATCACGGTTGCTGGGGCAGTTGCTGGACAACATCTCCACGGGCAACACCGGGAGCCTGTCCACCGACGCCTTTATCGTCAACGTCGTCGACGACTCGGGTGCACTGACCATTGAAGTGACCGACCGAGCGACCGGTGAAATTTCGGAAATCCAGGTGAATGGCCTCGCCCCTTGACGGGGATTTGGGTCGATGGGGAGAGACGGACATGAAAAAAATAATAGCGCTGGGGCTGATGTTGGCGGTATTGCAAGGGTGCAGTTTGCGCGAGAACGTGGGTGCCGAGCAGGACACCGAATCACCGACCCTGACACCCCGGGCGTCGACCTATTACGACTTGATCAACATGCCACGACCCAAGGGCCGGTTGATGGCGGTGGTGTACGGTTTCCGGGACCAGACCGGGCAGTACAAACCGACCCCGGCCAGTTCGTTTTCGACGAGCGTGACCCAGGGCGCGGCGAGTATGTTGATGGATGCGTTGCAGGCCAGCGGCTGGTTTGTGGTGCTGGAACGTGAAGGGCTGCAAAACCTGCTGACCGAGCGCAAGATCATCCGCGCCTCGCAGAAGAAGCCCAATACGCCGGTGAACATCCAGGGTGAACTGCCACCGCTGCAAGCGGCGAACATGATGCTCGAAGGCGGAATCATCGCCTACGACACCAATGTGCGCAGTGGCGGGGAAGGGGCGCGCTACCTGGGGATCGATATTTCCCGTGAGTATCGGGTCGATCAGGTCACGGTCAACCTGCGGGCGGTGGATGTGCGCAGTGGGCAGGTGCTGGCGAATGTGATGACCAGCAAGACGATTTACTCGGTGGGTCGCAGTGCCGGGGTGTTCAAGTTTATCGAGTTCAAGAAGTTGCTTGAGGCTGAGGTCGGGTACACCACCAACGAACCGGCGCAGTTGTGTGTGTTGTCGGCGATCGAGGCGGCCGTTGGGCACCTTTTGGCCCAGGGGATTGAGCGGCATTTGTGGCAGGTGGCCGGGGATAATTCTTCGCCTGAGAATAATGCGACGCTGGATCGTTATCTGACTCAGAACAAGGTTGTGCCGGAGGGTGAGGAAGAGTGAGCCGAGGCGGCCTTCGGGCCGACCTGGTTCTTGTTGACTGAGTACATATCCATTGCTGCGGTAACGGCTACTTATGGTTTCGCCCTTACGGCGAGTCCCTTTTGGCAAACGCCCCAAAAGGAACCAAAAGGTCTCGCCCCAAGCGTCCGGCCCCTCGCCTAGGCTCGGCGTTCCTTCGCTCCGGTATCCATCCGGGGACACTGCCCTCCGGTCTGCTTCGCGACGACCTACATGCAGCGTGTTCGACTGCGTCGAACGGCGCTGCGCGCCACTCCCCGGATGAACACCTCCACTCAGCCTCCCGAAGGGGCGGGTGGATCAAGATCAAGAGCTGCAGGCGAGCTAACGCTCGGCCTGTTGAGTGGTGAAAAGCTTACGGTGTGTACCCATCCATTGTGGGAGCGAGCCTGCTCGCGATGGCGGCCTGGCAGCCGACCAATCTCCGCAGGAGTGTTCCATTACCCTGTGGGAGCTGGCTTGCCCGGGTAGAAACCGGAGACATCCTTTACAGGTGTGAAATACGGTCAGGAGGTGCCTGACCATGCCCTGGAATCGAGAGTCCCCAATGGATCAACGGATCAAACTTACAGGCGATGTCTTTGTATTTTTCAAACTTGAGTTCGACTCGCAGTTTCAGGTCGCATAATTCTTTTAAACACGGGAGTCCGTCCGCTCCCTTGGCTCGGCTAAACAAGGCCCGTATATTTGGCCCAACCACACATTGCAAACATCCAGACAACGCAGAACAGATTGATGTGGCCAGGAATTACAATCCAAGGTCGCAGGTGTGCAGGAAACGTCCTCACTTCTTCGATTGCGACGGGATCTAAACGGCGCTGGTATTTGAATACCAATAGGGAATAGACCATTCCCATACTTCCTAGCCGGCTCAAGAAGCTACCGAACGGTTCAAATCGGTATTGCTCGACCAGATTCGATTTCACAAAGTGCGCCTGGCAGTCCTCTGCTTTGACGTAGGCTGCGTATACCGATATCGCTGTGTTCACCAACATCACTGCCGCCCAAAGTAAACAAGACGCCAAAAATGCCCAGTCATGCTGACTCATGGAGCGGTAACCTGATAAAGCATTTCGCCGGCAACTTCACCGAGAACGGCGCCCCCGTCTGCGGTACCGGCGAGCACGGCCCCACTCACTACCAACATACAAACGAGTCCACCTAACCCTACCGTTCCAACTCCGATGGCGGCACAGGTTGCAGGGGCAACCAGAGGGGCCAGTCGGCCAGCCGCTATGCCTCCCAAAACATTGCCAGACAATTTCGAGCCCTCCACAAACTTCACCTGACGACACTCCTCTTCGCGCCCACTGCGGCAAGCCTCGCTAATTTTCATTGCCGCTGAACCTGCTCCCAGAGCAATCGCCACGTAACCACCTGTCTTCATATATTTAACGGCTTGAGAAACTGCTGAGATGTTCGTTGCGTACCCTGGTAACTGAGTTGGAGAACCTGCTTTGTTCCAATGATGAATAGTTTTTCGAGATGAAAGCCCCAACGCTCTTTTGAGCTTGGGATGATCGGCGAGCCCGAGTCCCTTGCGCACCAAAGGCCCGAATCCGGCGTCCAGTTTCGCCATCAGGCGTTTGCGTCGAGCAAAAAATTCTGGTGAATGAAGATGACGATGTTGTTGGTACTGCTCTTGATGTAGGCGTTCCAATTCTTTGAGAGTGTCTGCGAGGTCTTCCAAGTGACGACTGATCATAAACGACGCCACGCCTAGTCCACCTGAAGTGATACCTAGAAACGGTTCTATGACCTCATGGTGCTCAACCATGAACGAAGCCTCTTCATCACTCAGATCCCTGAGCGCCTCGTTAACCTTCTGCGCAGCAATCATCATCTGCGCCTCTTCACGCCGGCACATGTAATGCCGTGAGTCGCTGAAGATCACCATTTGCCCCGGCTTCACGTGCTCACCCAAATGACGATTCAGCGAACGGAATTCGCGACGTAGCGCATCGCTTGGCAAGTTCTCGTACAGCGAGCGCTCCAGGGACTCAAGGCTCATGGGCCTTTCAACAATATGAAATCCCGACTCCGCTGGTTTCGGCTGGGTGAAGGCGTGATCTTCGACCAGATGTTGCGCCGGGGGTGGTTCGGGTTGGGTCTTGAATCCATTCCATGAGCCGCCCCCGTTATCCGGATTGACGCGAGGCGTGACCACTGCCCAATCGCCGCTGCTCACGGCGTTGATCAGTTTCTGCTGGTGGGCGGCCTGCATGTAGTTGGAGCGGTTGGCGCCCACGGCATTCAGCAGGTCGTCGAAGCCTTGCACGTCGTACGGGTAGTTGAGGGCTTGGCGAAGCGCGTCGGCAGCTTGATGGCTGTCGAGTACCTGGCCGCGCTCTCCGGCGAGTTGGTGTTGGGGGATGAGTTTTGTCACGCGTTATGCCCGGTCCTTGGAAACGGGGCACTCTGGCGATGAGGCTCAATTGTGAATGCCGGAGGATTCGGTAAAACGTGTAGGGCAAGTCCGAAATCCTGGGGGCGTTTGGGGGAGAGGGTTTAGTCAGCAGGTGATGGGCTGGATTGAGGGTCCAATCGCGGGCAAGCCACGCTCCCACAGGGAATGTGTGCTGATTCGAAGGTCATGTTTAATAGTGTTTAGCGTTACTTCCTGAAAGCTACAGATTCTTGCGCCGTTGCCTACGACTGCGCCAGAATCCGCCGGCTTGTGCGCTTTGTGCCTGATCTTTATCGTTTCCGGGTCGCTGAATTCAGCGGCCGGGTTTAGCGACCTGATCAGGTATAAGCGCAACAACGCTCCATCTTTAATTGCAGGCGAATGTCTGCAGTTTCGATATGGTGGCTGTGCGCGGGAGACCCTCGGGTCTGCCGGGTCTTATACCTCTCGGTTCGCTAACCTGCGTACAGCCGCCACCCTTACTTGTTTAGCGACAGGTGCTGGTGGTTCCAACAGGTATAAATGGAGATCCACCATGTTCAAAGCCACACCCAATCCCCCGCAATCCGACGACGTTTCCCCCTACGATCCCCTCGATCCCAAAAAAACTCAACGAAGCCGCCGACCGTGCGCTGGATCACTATCTCAATCCGCTGAAAAACGCGATTCCACCACGCAAGCCCAGCACCATTTACCTCATCGCCCCGGATATCGACACCGAAACCCTGTTGGTCAATGCTTGCGAATCCCTGGCTTCCGCCAGTGTCATGGCCAGCGACTTCGCCGCGTTTCTCGAAGGTCCGCAACGCAACACGATGCTGGCCCTTCAGCAAATCATCATGCTGGGCGAGCTGGCGGTGAATCGAGCGCTGGATAACATTGATCCGCAGGCGTAAACACTAAGTCTGTGGTGAGAGGGTTTCTGTGGCGAGGGAGCTTGCTCCCGCTCGGCGGCGAAGCCGTCGTAAAACCGGTGAATGCGGAGTATCAGTGGACATGCGGTTGCTGGGTTTGGGTCTGCTGCGCAGCCCAGCGGGAGCAAGCTTCCTCGCCACAGTTTGAGTTCATCAGGTGGGCCGCGTAATTGTTCGAAAGCGGCTTGTCAGGCATCCAATTCGCCACCGCCTTACCGAAAAAAAACCGCGACCCACCCCCGAGGGCCGCGGTTTTTTATGCCTTGCGATTACTGCTGCAACACAGTCGCCCGGTTGTCACTGCCCAACTGCTGGACCGTCGCCATTTGTGTCACGCCACTCTGATCAACACTGGCCGTGTTCCCGGTACCGCCCTGGGTCACGTAGGCGACGTTCATGGTGTCAGCCTGTTTGACGGTAATCATGTTGTCGCTGCCATACAGTTGCGTGGTGAACGCCTGGTTGCCCGTGCCGGACTGGTCGAACTCGGTGGTGTTGCCGGTGCCGTTGGTGGTGCCCTGGGCCAGGTTGGTGGTGCCGCGCTGGTCGGCGATCAGGATGTTGTCGCTGCCGTTCTGGTCGAAGTACAGCTCGTTATAGGAATCGGCCTGGCTGATGGTGGTTTTGTTGCCACTGCCGGTCTGGTTGGTGGTCATGATGTGGCCGACGCCATCCTGTTTGAAGCTGGCGATGTTGCCGTTGCCCGCCTGGGTGACGGTCGCACGCTGGTTGCTGCCGAATTGGCCGCCCAGTTGCGGGCCTTTCCAGTTGCTGGCGTAGACCTTGTTTTCAGTACCCACGGAGGTGGCGTTCAGCACATGGCTGTCGCCGCTCTGGTAGGTGAAGTGCACGTTGCCGGTGCCTTGCTGGTACAGCGCGAGCACCGAGCCGACGGAGTCGAACTGGTCGGCGTAGATGGCGTTGACGTCGCCGACTTGCAGGACCTGGGCGTTGTTGTTTTGGCCGAAGCTCTGGTCGACCACGGTTTCGTTGGTTTGCCCGTACTGGTTGACGGTGGCCTCGCTGCCGGTTTGTCCGCCTTGCCAGACTTCCGTGGCGTTGAAGTCGCCGAACTGGTTGATGGTCACGACGCCGCCATTGCCGTCGCGCTGGTCGCCATAGGCATAGTTGCCTTCGCCGGCCTGGTTGATGCCGATCTCGCCGCCCATGTGCGCGATCTGTTCGGCGGTGCCGTAGTTGGCGGTGCCGTACTGGATGATCGTTGCGTTGTTGGCGATGCCCAGTTGAATCTGCTCGATATTGGCCTCGTTGGCGTCACCGAACTGGAAGGTCTGGCCTTTGGTGGCTTCCTGGCTGTCCTGATAGAGGAACGAGAAGTTGCCACTGCCCGCCTGTTGTTGCAGCGCCTGGTTTTCGCCCATGCCGATCGACTGGCTGGCATGGCTGGTATTGAGGCTGCCGACCTGTTGCTGGACGATGGTGCTGCCGTTCTCGAACAGTTGCTCACCGTAACTGGCATTGAAGTCGCCGACCTGATCCTGGGTGATGGTGCCGGTGGCGGTGTCTTGCACCGCCATGGCATCGTTACCTTGGCCGAGTTGCTGTTGGGCTGCGGTACTGAACGGGGCCGCGGTCTGTTTCACTTCGGCAATGTTGGCGGTGCCGACCTGGGCCTGGGTGGAAACGCTGTCGTCGGCCATCGCCTGGGCACTGACAATGACCAGTATGGCGGCGGTGAGGGGCGTCAGTTTGAACATGATGAAACCTCCAAGTGGTGCAGTGCTTTAGCGATATTGTTTGACCGAAACGCTCATGCCATTTCCCGACTGGGTCACGGCGCTTGAAAGCCCCGTACCGGCCTGGTCGATGCTGGCGTCGTTGTTATTGCCGTTCTGGGAAATCTGCGCGCGGTTGTGGCTACCGTTTTGTGTGATTGAGGCGGCGTTGCCGGAACCTTGCTGGGTGATCAATGCCATGAGGTCGCTGCCTTGTTGCAGGATCCAGGCTTCCTGGTTGCTGCCCGACTGGACGATGGTGCCGAGCAACGACTGGCCGTTCTGTTGCACCAGCGCCACGTTGGCCTGACCGTTCTGGTCGATCAGCGCGTGCTGGCCAACCGGTGGAGGCAACTCGCCGAGGTCGGCGGAGGGTGCCAGGTCGTCGTTCTCCATCAAATCGTCGGCGCGCACGCCGGCACTGCTGCAAAGCAGAAGCAGGCAGAGCAGGGCGGCGGTCGGCGTTTTCATGGCGTTGTCCTGTGGGAAGAGGCCGGCCCCACCCACCAAATGGCGGGTGGGGCGAGGGCTCAGTTGGCGATGACCGTCACGGTGCGCACGGTGCCTTGCGACGAGCGGATGGTCGCCGTCGGATTAGCTGACGGGATCACCGTGGTGCTGTTGTTCACCGTCAACCTCCAGCGGCCAGTCACTGGCACCGTGGTGGTGCCCAGAGTTACCAGCCCGGTTGGGGTGGTGACCTGCACGGTGATGGTGTTGCCGGTGATCACCGATGAGGTGCCCGCAAAGTCCCAGGTGAAGCGGTTATTGGAGCGGGCCGACACCGTTGCCGTGGTCACTGTGAAAGTTTCCGCAGCAGGTCGTGGCGAGACTTGCACCGTGACTGTCGCCGGCGTCGACAGGGCGCCGAAGCTGTCCCGGGCGATGTAGGTGAAGGTCGTGGTGAAGGCCGTGGTGACCGTGGCCGGTGGGGTGTAAGTGATCACGGTGCCGTCGGTAGTGACGGTGCCGCGACCCGCTGCCGGTTGGGTCAGGCTGGCGACGGCGAGCGGCACGTTGCCTTCAGGATCGGTGTCGTTGGCCAGCACGTTGATCGGTATCGCCACACCGAGGGTTGCGATGCTGTCGGCGACGGCCACCGGAGGTTGGTTAGGCGCCACGGTGATGGTCACGGTCGCCGGAGCGGTCGAGGCCAGGCCTTTGAGGTCTTGAGCCTTGTAGGTGAAGGTCGTTGTCAGCGGTGCATTGACCACGGCCGGCGGGGTGTAGACCACCGAAGTCGTGCCGCTCAATGCCACGGTGCCTTGCCCGGCAGCCGGTTGGGTCAGCGCGGTGATGCTCAGCGGCGTGTTGCCGTCGGGGTCACTGTCGTTGGCCAGCAGGTTGAGGGTCAGCGGCACGCCGAAGCTGGTGCTGCCGGCGTCTGCGACGGAGAGCGGCGCCTGGTTTTCCCCGGTGTCCGGTGCCGTCCCGACGACCACGACTGGCTCGGTATCACTACCACCAGCGGCGGATTTGACCGTGACGGTGGCCGGTGGCTGGGTCAGGTCGGCAACGGTCAGTTTTTGCAGGGTGCCGGATTTCGACAGACGTCCGTAACCTTGCGCAACCATGTCCGGCACCGCCACTTCATCCGTGGAGGTGGCCTCGATCAGCAAGCTGTGATTGCTCCAGTTGTAGCGAGCGGTCTGGATTTTCACCAGGTCGGTGAGCTTGCTCGACACCGCTGTAGGTCGGGTGGTGCCGGTAGGGTTGGTGGCAGTGATCACCACGACCGGAGGTAAGGGGCCGGTGATCAGGTGATTGCCGAAGAACAAGCCATTGTTGTCACCGACCATAGTGGTTTGGCAGGGCGTAGGCGGTGGGCCGGGTACCAGGGCGAGGGTTTCGCGCATGCACAGGGTCGAGCTGTTGTCCGCTTTGCCGAAGACTTCGACCCGGGTGCTGCTGCCGGTACCCGAGGAAGTGCGGCGGTAAGTGGCACGGCCGAGCTCCACATGGGTTTGTGCACGGTTGTCGAGAACTTTGCCGGACACGGTGAAGAGGCTGGTTTCGATGGTCCCCGCCGGCCCCTGGATACGCACGAAGTTGGTGTTGTTGGGACTGCCGGTGACCGGCTCGGTGAGGTTCGGGTCACCGACAAAGGTTTCTACGGCCCCGGTGTCCGGGTTCACTTCGGTGTAAGGGCCGTTGACGCTGCGCAGGAACGGTCCGATGGCACCGTTGAGTGCACCGGTGAAATTCCCCGGCACACCGACGCCGATGTCGCGTGTGATGTTGATTGCGCGTCGACCGGGAGTCGTGACATTGACCGTTTCCACGCCATAAGGGTGAGTGATGGTGTAGGTCCCGGCGACGGGTACGTTGATCCGCATGCGAATCCGCGCAAAGCTGATTTGATCGCCATCGAGCGGATTGCCGCCGGCAAATGCTGCTTCTATCCCGGCGACATAGGCGTCCATACCATAGCCAGCGGCGTTGTTGGGAATGGTGGTCTCGGCGAGGAACCAGAAGGATTCATCTGGCCAGTTATCCGGGAACACCATCGGCAGGGTGTCGTCGAAAACGCCCGGTGCCGGCAGCAGGGTACACATGTAGGCCGGTGGCGTGGCAGCAGGCACCCGCGAGCTGGCAGCCCGGGACTGACACAGTTCCATCGAGAGTAAATTGTTGTCCTGATACCACATCGGGAATTTCCCGGTGGCGAAGGTATATGGGCCGGTGTCGACAGCCGCGAGTTGCGCGAATGCGCTGCCGGACAGCGATAGAGTCAGTCCCAGGGCGTTGAGCGCCAGGCGTGGCCAATTGTTCATGATGCCTCCTGATGAGGATCTGGGCATGTGAGCGTTCATGGCAGGATGACCACTTCTTCGGTATCGGTGCCGCCATTGGAGGACGTCACTCGAACCTTGGCGGGTGGAATCGGCGAGATACCGGTGGCCAGTGATTTCACTGCGCCGTCGCCACTGAGGGCGCCGATGGCGACTCCTGTGCCGGACGTGGCGGTGAGCACCGGTGGCGAGGTCTCATCGCTGGTGGAGGCCACGACGGTTATTTGCCCGGTGCTCAGGCTGTACTCGGCACGCTGAATGACAACCAGGTCGGACAGCGACATCGACAGGGTGGTCGGTGTGCTGCTTGGGATGGCCACGTGGTTGTCGGCCGTCACTTGCAGGGTGCTCGGCAACGTCGGGTTGTTCGAGGACTGCGCATACCAGTTGCCGGTGGTGTCAGCTTCGGTCAGGTGCAGCGCCGGGTTGTTGCTGTCCAGGGTCACGGTGGCCGGTGGCGGCGGGGCCATGACGAACACGTCTTGCTGGGCCACCGGGGCGCTTGCACCGGCCTTGCGCGAGTAGGTGCTGCGCTGGGTGATCATCGGAGTCGGACGGACCACCGTCGATAACTTGCCGGAGATGGCCATCACCGTTGTGCGCAAGTCCAGTCCGTTGGGCCCTTCAATGCGGATGAAATTGGTGTTGAAAGGGCTGCCGGTGAAGGCTTCCGAAAGGTTCGGGTCGCCGACGAATTGCTCCGCCGCACCGGTCACCGGATTAGTTTCGGTGTAGGGGCCGTTGACGCTGCGCAGGAACGGCCCGACATCACCCTTGAGGGCGCCGTCATAGGTTTTCGGCACGCCGATACCGATGTCCCGGGTCATGTTGATCGCCCGCCGTCCGGGGGTATCGATGTTGAACACATCGACGCCGTAGGGGTGGGTGATCACATAGGTGCCGGCAGTGGGCACGTCCACACGAATGCGGATGCGCGCAAAGCTGATTTGATCACCTTCGAGCGGGTCGCCACCGCCGAAGGCCGCTTCGACGGCACTGACATAGGTCAGGTCGATGCCTCGGGCTGCATCGACAATGGCGCCGTCGCCGGTGAACCAGAACGCTTCATCGGGGAAGTTGGTCGGGAAGACTACAGGTTGTGCATCGTCAAAGATCCCGGGGGCTGGCAACAAATTACACATGTAGGTCGGCGCGCCTGGAGCGCTCGGGACTCGCGAACTGACCGCCTTGGACAGGCACAGATCGAGGGTTCGACCATGGGTGTCCTGATACCAGGCGGCGAATGAGCCGTTGGCGGGTACATAGGGACCGGGGTCGACGGCAAACAGCGCTGCCTGGGCAACACCTTGGGCTAGAGCGCTGACGACCAGGGCGGTCGCCGTTTTGGACAGTAAAGGGTGCATGAGTATTCCCTCTATCAGAGTACCTGCCCCGTAGGGATGGGTCAGTTGAGAGGGTTTTGGCAACTTCCATACCAATCTTTCAAAACGCCCGGCAGAGGCCCGCAGTGAAGGCTTGGCGCGCGCAAACGGTTTCACGGGACCGAGGGCGGAAGCGGGCGACTGTCCCCAGCATTGGGGGTAGATGGGGGCAGTGGGGTATGCGGGGAATCGGTGGGGGGGACAAAACCCGAAGTCGGGCAAAGACCGGCCAGTGGGCTATAACCCTATAGGGAGTTTCCGGGAACAACGTCCATGACCAGTCAGACCACAACCCTCCAGAAAGAAGAGGGCGATATCCGCCTGAGCTCGCGCAAACAGCCGTTCAATCTGCTGCGCTGGTTCTCGCTCATCAGCATGGCCGTGATCGGCACGGTGGCCGTGGCGCTGGGTGCGGTGTCGACGCGTTTCGTGATTACCGAAAGCGTGCAGCGCGATGCGTTGCTTACGTCCCAGTTCATTCAGGCGATTGCCTCGGCCGAGGTGCGCCATGTCTCGATCCCCAACGTGCGGACCATGGGCGAGCTGCTGGATCCGCGCAAGGACAGGGACTTTCCCGAGGTTGACCCCATGGCCCGCGCCAGTTCCCGCGGCGAATTCCTTGACCATATCGAGCACTTGCCCGACGTGATCCTGGCTAACATTTATGCCCCGGACCGCATGGTGATCTGGTCCACCAACCCGGCGCTGATGGGCACCACGATCCATTCCGACGACGATCTGGACCAGGCCTTCTCCTCGAGGACGCCGGTTTCGGCCAGCTATCACAACGTGGACAAGGGGCGCATGGAGCAAAAGTTCATCACGCCACCGGACTACATCTTCATTGAGAACTACATTCCGCTGTTCGATGCCGATGGCGATACTGTTACGGCGATGGTCGAGATCTACAAGGAACCCAAGGACCTGATCGACCGTATGGAGCGCGGTCTGGCGTTGATCTGGCTGGCCACGGCCCTGGGCGGCGGCCTGATTTATCTGGGGCTGTACTGGATCGTGCGCCGGGCAGCAATCCTGCTGGCGACCCAACAAAAGCAATTGATCACCAACGAAACCTTCGTGGCGCTCGGGGAGATGTCCTCGGCGGTTGCCCACAGCCTGCGCAACCCCTTGGCGACCATCCGTTCAAGCGCCGAACTGGCCTTGGAGTTCGACACTGGCCCGGCCCATAAAAACATCAATGACATCATCGGTCAGGTGGATCGCATGTCGAAGTGGGTCAGGGAATTGCTGCAGTCGTTACGCCCGCTCAACGATGAGGCCGAGCCGGTGAACCTGGTGGCGGCCTTGCATGACAGCCTCATGGCCTTCGAGCATCAGATTGCCAAGGCCGGGGTGAAGGTGGTGTTCGAGCCGCAGGAGACGCCGATGGTGTTGAGCCAGCAGGTACAGCTCACGCAGATCCTCAACAGTTTGCTGGCCAATGCCGTGGAAGCGATGGACAGGGGCGGCACGCTGACCATCACCCTGGAGCCAACCGATACGCGGGGGATTTGCGTCGTCGTGAGCGACACCGGCAAGGGCATGAACGAAGAACAGCGCAGCATGGCCTTCCGGCCTTTCTTTACCACCAAGCAAGGCGGGCTGGGTGTCGGGCTGGTGCTGGTGAAACGGATCATGGAACGTTTTGGCGGCGCGGTGACCCTGGGCAGCCGTGAAGGCGAGGGCACGAGTGTCCGTCTGTCGTTCAAGCGGATCCCCTGAAACGGGGTGTGAACTTTCCCCGCTAGCGGGTGTCAGGACCCAGTCGTTTTCCCCGGTCATGGCACATTGATGTTGATAAGCCATTGTTTTGTAGAGTGTTAATGCTTTTGTATAAAACTGTTACAAATCTGGCGAGGTCCTTGCAAATCCACCACTACCCCCTTCACGATTTCGAGGCGGCTGGTGATGGACAGAAAAGCGCGGTTCCCCTTCAAATGGTTTGGCCTGATAACGCCTCTAAGCGTCCTTCTGACAATGACACTGAGCACAGCGACGCTGCGTGCCAGCCCCATCGATGACGAACGAGAGCCCGAGCCGAACGATCCTTCCAGGTATTACGACGAACCCGCTGACGAAGCGGCGGCGTTGAACGCCATCTTGACCATGCCCGAGGCCAACGAAGACTCCTTCGATTTGCCCGATGGCGTCAAAGGCAGCCGAGACACTACACGTAAGGAAAACATTCTGCCGCCGACGGTGCAGACCAGTTTCAATTACCCCACCAATGGCAAGCCGAGCCCGTTGTTTGGTGCTCAGCCGTTCACTCAGCAGCTTGTGCTGTTCGAAGAGTTCGGCCCGGAAAAACTCGACCCCACCACACCGGCGGCGCCGCTGGGTTTTCCGCCGGCGGCCATTGGGCCGTTGCCTCAACAAGATCCCACCAGCGCGGCCCGCAGTGCACCGCCGAGTGCGGCACTGGATGCCTTCTTGCGTCAACCGGGGCTGACGCCGTTCCCCAGCCAGTTCTCGAACGTGGTGGACCGCAACCCGTGGCAGGCGCAGATCGAGTATTTTCTCAACCGCCATATCGGTTCTTCTGCTGAAGGTCGGCCGCCAGGAAAAGGCTGGTCGCATCAGCGCTGGAACGAGTTCTACCCACAAACGGCCTACAAAACCGTGCAAACCGGGGCGAGGGTCAACAGCGGTTGGCGTGACAGCCATCAGATGCATGGCTATGCGCTGGGTGAGTTCGGCCCCGGTGGCCTCTATCACAACGTTGCCGGTGTGCCGGCCACGGACGGCACCGCCAAAGGCGTCGACGCGCGTTTTCACCCGAGCATGCCGGTGCAGAACCACAACTCGGTCTGGACCTTCGACGGCACCTTGCCGCCAAAATTGCTGATGGTGCGTTACGGTCAGCCGGTGCTGATGCGCCATTACAACGGCTTACCAATCGACCCGTCGGCCAACATGGGCTTTGGCCTGCACACCATCAGCACCCACGAACACAACGGTCACGCACCGGCGGAAAGCGACGGCTATGCCAACGCCTTTTTCTTCCCGGGGCAGTATTACGACTATCGCTGGCCGATCCAGTTGGCCGGTTACGACAGCATCAACACCGACGCCCATGATCCACGCGCAGCGTTCCCCTGCTCGCCGGGCGAAACCCTGTGGACCAACGATTTAAGCCCCAGCCGCAAGACCTGCGACCACGGCACGATCAAGATCCGCGGCGACTGGCGCGAAACCATGAGCACCCACTGGTTCCACGACCACATGCTCGATTTCACCGCGCAGAACGTCTACAAGGGCAACGCGGCGATGATGAATTACTACAGCGCCCTGGACCGTGGCAACGAGTCGGTGAACGACGGCGTCAACCTGCGTCTCCCCAGCGGCAGCGCCTTGCCGTGGGGCAACCGCGACTACGACGTCAACCTGGTGTTCGCTGACAAGGCGTGGGATCAGGCTGGTCAGCTGTGGTTCAACCCGTTCAACACCGACGGCTTCCTCGGTGACCAGGTGCTGGTCAACTGGCAGTGGAAACCGACCCTGGACGTGCGCGCCCGCAGCTATCGGTTCCGCATGCTCAACGGTTCGGTGTCGCGTTACTACAAACTGGCGCTCGTGCGTGAAATCAAGGGCACCAGTGGCGAGTTTCAGGGGCCGAAAAACTCCGGTGTGTCCTATGCCCGAGTGCCGTTCCACATGATTGCCAATGACGGCAACATCATGGAGCACAGCGTGCCATTCGACGGCACGATGGATCTCGACGCCGACGGTGACAAACAGAACCACAATGCAATCCTGCCAACCCAGGGCATTGCCGAGCGCTTCGACATCATCGTCAACTTCGCCAAAAACGGCATCAAGCCAGGCGACAAGATTTTCTTCGTCAACCTGCTCGCCCATGACGATGGCAAAGGTCCGAAAGAACCTGTCTCGCTGAGCGATGTGCTGTCGGAGAAATACCTGGCGGTGATCAAGCAAGGCAGCAAAGGACCGCAGTGGGACAAGGGCGACCCTGCGGTTGGCAAGGTGTTGCAACTGAACGTCAAGGCCTACACCGGTCAGGATCTGGCCATGGACCCAGCGGCGTACGAACCGGCCAAACCGGGTAAAGCCGAAGGCCTGGTGATGATCCCGCTGAAAATCCATCGCGACAATGCCGCTGATAAGGTCCTGCTGTCCCAGGCGCGCCACCGCACTTTCACCTTTGGCCGTTCCGACGGCACCGATGAAGCGCCGTGGACGGTCAAGACTGATGGCGGTTTCGGCTTCCACATGGACCCGCGTCGCTTGAACACGGCAACGCAGTTGAAAACCGGTCCCACCGATGCCGGCGTCAGCGGTTTCGGCACCTTGGAAGTTTGGAACATCAAGGCTGGCGGCAAGGGCTGGAGCCACCCGGTGCACGTGCACTTCGAGGAGGGCATCATCCTCAGCCGCGGCGGCAAGGCGCCACCGGAATGGGAAAAATGGGCACGCAAGGACGTGTACCGCATCGGTTCGGAAAACGATGGCCTGGACAGCGTCGAGATGGCGATCAACTTCCGCGAATTTGCCGGGACTTACATGGAGCACTGTCACAACACTCAGCATGAAGACAACTCGATGCTGCTGCGCTGGGATATTGAGAAACCCGGGCAATTCCAGTTGATGCCGACACCGTTGCCTAGCTGGGATGGCGTGCGCTACGTCAACTCCGCCGCGCTGCCAACCTTCCGTAATGGCGATGGCTTCGGCCCACAAGTGACGGTGAAAAAATGAAGCGCAGGGGAGCCGACACGCCACCGCCTACGCCGCGCTCCCGCGCCTTGGGCATGCACCTGATTCTGGTCCTGGTGACCTGTCTCCTGGCCAGCCAGGTGCTGCTCGCCCACGAAGGGGTGCTGTCGCCGACGGAATCGGCGACACCTTGGGGCAGCGATTACTTCCCCAACACCCTGCTGACCGATCAGGACGGTCAGCAGGTGCGTTTCTTCGATGACTTGATCAAGGACAAGGTGGTGGTGATCAATTTCATATTTACTTCGTGCAGCGACTCCTGCCCGCTGGAAACCGCACGCTTGCGTCAGGTGCAAAAGTTGTTGGGCGACCGGGTCGGCCAGGACATCTTCTTCTACTCCATCAGCATTGATCCGCTCAGCGACACGCCAGAAGTGCTGAAGGCTTACGCACAACGCTTCAAGGTCGGGCCAGGGTGGAGGTTTCTGACCGGTGAATTCGAAGCGGTCACCGATCTGCGAAAAAAACTCGGCCTGTTCATCGAAGGCGTCGACAACGGACGTAGCAAAGACCACAACCTGAGCCTGATCGTCGGCAACCAGAGCACCGGTCGCTGGATGAAAGCCTCGCCGTTCGAGAACCCGTGGATCCTCGCCGATCAGTTGGCCAACACGTTGCAGAACTGGAAGAAACCCAGTGTTGAAGAAAGTTACGCCGATGCGCCCGAGATCCGTCCGCCGAGCAATGGCGAAGAACTGTTTCGCACCCGATGCGCGTCGTGCCACAGCCTGGGGCCGCTGGACGGGCAGGGCATCGGGCTGCGCAGTATCGGCCCGGATTTGATTGGCGTGACTCGGCAACGCGACCCGGCCTGGCTCAGCCGCTGGATCCGTGAACCGGACCGCATGCTCGCGGAAAAGGACCCGATCGCGCTGGAGCTGTTTGAACGTTTCGACAAAATCCCGATGCCCAACCTGCGTCTGGATGAGAACGCTGCGCAGTCAATTATGGGATTTTTGCAGGAAGAAACCGATCGTCAGCAACCGCTGCAAGCGGCGCAGTTGCAATAGCGGCGAAATACTATCAGTGAAGCCGTCGACCGCGATCAATGCCACCTACA
This sequence comes from Pseudomonas sp. LBUM1663, assembly GCF_059695905.1. Taxonomy (NCBI): domain Bacteria; kingdom Pseudomonadati; phylum Pseudomonadota; class Gammaproteobacteria; order Pseudomonadales; family Pseudomonadaceae; genus Pseudomonas; species Pseudomonas sp. LBUM1663. Next base: position 2,646,051 of record NZ_CP166792.1, read on the forward strand.
CTGATCCCAGACACGGCTGAAAGGCTTGATGCACTTAGCCAGGACACTCCCATGCAGACGCTGGAACAACAAAAAGTACCTGCGCCGGACACACCGGCAGCAAAAGGCCTGGGTCGAAGTGGACAGTTCAATCTGCTGCGCTGGTTTTCGCTGGGCAGCTTTCTCATCATTGCTGCGGTGGCGCTGGGGTTGGGGTATGTGTCTACGCGATTTGTCGTCGATGAGAGCATCGAGCGTGATTCCATGCTGACTGCGCAGTTCATCCAGGCCATCGGCGATGCGGAAATTCGTCATGCCGGCATCACCCGCGAAAGAACCATGGGCGAGATGCTCGATCCGCGCGAGGACAACGCCTATCCCGAGGTAGATCCCGGCTCCCGTGCCGCGGCCCGGATAGAGTTTCTCGATCATGTCGAGCACTTGCCGGACACGCTGTTGGCGGTGGTGTACGCACTGGATCGCACGGTGGTCTGGTCGACCAATCCACAGATGATCGGCATGCGCATCGAAGGTGATGAAGAACTGGACGAATCCTTTGAAATGAAAGAACTGGTGTCCACCAGCTACCACGAGATCGACGACGAGCGTCCTGAACAGAAACTGCTGCGTGAGCCTGAGTATCTGTTCATCGAGAATTACATCCCGATGTTCAATGCCGACAAAAGCAAGGTCATTGCCATGGTCGAGATCTACAAGGAACCGGCGGACCTGGTGGAGCGCATCCAGCGTGGCTTCAAGGCGATCTGGCTGGCGACCCTGCTCGGCGGCCTGGTCATCTACCTTGGGCTGTTCTGGATCGTGCGGCGTGCGTCCAAGTTGCTGCAGAGCCAGCAAAAGCAATTGATCACTAACGAGACCTTTGTCGCCTTGGGGGAAATGTCCTCGGCCGTCGCCCACAGCTTGCGCAATCCGCTGGCGAACATACGCTCCAGCGCCGAACTGGCCCAGGAAATCGCCAGCCAGAGTGCGCAGAAAAACATCGGCGACATCATCAACCAGGTCGATCGCATGTCGCGTTGGGTCCGGGAGTTGCTGGTGTCGTTGCGGCCGATGAACGACGACTCCGAAACGGTGGACCTGGTGCTGGCCATCGACGACACCTTGAGTGCTTTCGACGCGCTGATCCGACGTTCGAACGTGGAGGTGCGCTTCACACCGCAGACCTGTCCACCGGTCGTCAGCCAACAGGTGCTGCTCACGCAGATTCTAAATAGCCTGTTTGCCAACGCCCTGGAGGCCATGCCCAAGGGCGGCCTGCTCAGTATCGATATCGAACAGCCCCGATCCGGACAGGTGCGGATGACCTTGAGTGATACCGGAAAAGGCATGACCAAACAGCAGCAACAGATGGTCTTCAAGCCGTTTTTCACCACCAAACAGGGAGGGTTGGGTGTTGGCCTGGCCCTCGTCAAACGAATAATGGAGCGTTTCGAAGGCTCGGTCGAACTGACCAGCCAGGAGCAGGAAGGAACCCGCGTCTGTCTCAACTTTAAAGTGGCAACGGGAGGGGAATATGGAGCACAGCATACTGCTGGTCGAGGATGATGAACTCCTGGCCGAGAATATTCAGACCTACCTGGAGCGCAAAGACTTCGAGGTGACGGTCTGCCACTCGGCTGAAGAGGCGTTGGATAAACTGGGTACGTTCACCCCTGATGTGGTGCTGACCGACAACTCGCTGCCGGGCATGAGCGGTCACGACCTGATCCAGAAGCTGCGCATCAGCGCGCCGGATCTGAAAGTGATCATGATGACCGGCTACGGCAACGTCGAAGATGCCGTGGTGGCGATGAAAGAGGGCGCTTTTCATTACGTCACCAAACCGGTGGCCTTGCCGGAGCTCAAGCTGCTGCTGGACAAGGCCCTGGCCACTGATCGAATGGAGCGCACGCTGTCGTTTTATCAGGAGCGCGAGGCGCAGAAGTCAGGAGTACAGGCGTTGATCGGCGAATCGGGCCCGATGCAATACTTGAAAAACACCATTGCCCAGTTGCTCGACGCCGAGCGGCGCATGGCCAACACCGACCTGCCGCCCGTGCTGGTGGAAGGCGAAACCGGTACCGGCAAGGAACTGGTGGCCCGGGCGCTGCACTTCGACGGCCCGCGCGCCAAGGGCCCGTTCATTGAATTCAACTGCGCGTCGATCCCTTCCAATCTGGTGGAGTCGGAACTGTTCGGCCACGAGAAGGGCGCCTTCACCGACGCCAAGGACCGTAGAGTCGGCCTGGTGGAAGCGGCCGATGGCGGCACGCTGTTCCTCGATGAAGTCGGTGAAATGGACCTGCTGCTGCAAGCCAAACTGCTGAAGCTGCTGGAAGACCGGACCATCCGCCGTGTCGGCTCGGTCAAGGAACGCAAGGTTGATTTGCGGGTGATCAGCGCAACCAACTGCAACCTCGAACAAATGGTGCAACAGGGCAAGTTCCGCCGAGACCTGTTCTTCCGTTTGCGCATTATTTCGATCAAGGTACCGCGCCTGTATGCCCGCGGCGAAGACATCTTGCTGCTGGCCCGGCATTTCCTGGCGATCCACGGCAAACGCTATGGCAAGCCGAACCTGCATTTCAGCGATCAGGCTGAAGAGTTGCTGCTCAGCTACAGTTGGCCGGGCAACGTGCGCGAATTGCGCAACATGCTCGAGCAAACCGTGCTGTTGGCGCAGAGCGATACGATTGCCGCCCATCAGCTCAACGTCTGCCTGAGCCTGGTGGATGATCCGATCTTGCTGCAAGAGCCCCAGCACCACGAACCGCGCCCGACCTACAACGGCACCGAGTCGATGAACCTGCCGGAAGTCGAGCGCGACATGGTGCGCAAAATGCTCGACAAGACCGACTGGAACGTCACCAAGTCCGCACGCTTGCTGGGCCTGAGCCGCGACATGCTGCGATATCGAATTGAAAAACTCGGCCTCGCACGCCCGGACAAACGTCAGTGGTGAGGATTACTGCAACGTCGCCCCCTGACGGATGAGGCATTCGAGCACGCACGAGGGGTCGAGGACTTCTTCGTTGACGTAGACGCCGCGTACCGCATCGTAGGAGCGGATGAATACCCGGACTGAGGCATCCGCGACGGTCGGCAATCTTGAGTCGTAGAACTCATGCTGGCTGGCAATCGGGATGAAATCCTGAGGCGCGGTCGGGATGTATGACCCCGGCGGTACGGTGCTCAGGGAGGGCGGCACCGGGTGGGCGAAGGGCTGGTCGGCCCCGTAATAATTGAAGTTGCTGCTGTAGTCGGTGGTGGGTGTCAGCGTGTCGTCCGCATGGGCGCCGGTGATGGCGGTCAGGCTGAGGGTGATCAACAGCGTCAGATCAGATTTTTTCATGGCAACACCTGCAAAATCGGTTTTCCCGCACTTCCCCAAGGCCATTAACTATAGCTGCCCTGCGGGCACGCGTCCGCGATGCCTGGATTACAACATTCCAACAAATGCCCAATGGGTTTTTCAGAACGCTGATCTAGACTCGTGCCGGTCAACAAAGCCCCGAATCCTGGAGTGCGCAATGGAAATGCCGACCAAAGAAAATGCCATCGCCAGCAACCGCGATGCCTGGAACGACTCCGCCCGACACCACAAGGATGCGCCCGATTGGCAGGCCCTGGTGAAGGCGGTCAGTCATCGCGATTTTAGCTGCATCGATGACACACTTCGCGGTGTGCTGGAGCAGGTCGGCGTCGAGGGCAAGGACGTGGTGCAACTGGGCTGCAACAACGGACGGGAAAGTATTTCGCTGTTTGCGCTGGGGGCTCGCAGCGTGGTGGGCGTCGACCAGTCCGAGGCGTTTCTCGATCAGGCGCGGGAACTGGCGTCCCGCTCGCCGCATGAGCCCCAGTTCATCGAGGCCGACATTCATCACCTGCCGGCTGAACTGCATGAGCGCTTCGACGTGGCGCTGATTACCATCGGCGTCTTGAACTGGATGCCCGACATCGGCGAATTCTTCCACCATATCGCGCAGACCCTCAAGCCCGGCGGTGCGTTGGTGGTGTACGAAACCCACCCCTTCCTGGAAATGGTCGACCCCGAGGCCGCGGATCCCTATCGTCTGGACAGCTCGTACTTTCGCAGCGAGCCGTTCGTGCAGGACCAGCCGATCGTCTACGAAGGCAAAGTCGACCAGCAAGCCGCGTCGTCCTACTGGTTCGTCCACACCCTGGGCGCCATCTTCACCGGCGCCATCGAGGCGGGGCTGCAGATCAGCCACTTCAAGGAGTACCCGCATTCCAACCGCGAGGAACTCTATGACCGGTATGAGAAGCAGAAAGCGCAGTTGCCGTTGTGTTTTACGTTGGTGGGGGTGAAGCGCTGAGACCGAGTCGCGGCCATCGCGAGCAGGCTCGCTCCCACATTTTGAATCCCGTCGAACACAAAATCGGCGTGTTCTGGATATCTTCTGTAGGAGCGAGGCTTGCCCGCGAAGGCCGCGACTCGGTCTCTGGTTCGGTAGTCAGGCGTTCGCCGCCCCCGTAACCACCGGCCGTCCCGGTTTGCGCAGCGGATCAAGCCGCGAGCCGGTGTAGCGAGTTTCGCGGTAGAAGCGCCAGCGACCGAACAGGCCGTAGACGTGGGTGACGCGACCCTGTTCGTGGTAGCCCATGCGAATGTGCAGCTTCAGCGCCGGGATGTTGTGGGTTTCGCAGACGTCCACCACCTTGTGGCAGCCTTGGGCGCGCATCGCGTCCCACAGGGCGACCTGGACGTCCACCGACAGGCTGGTGCCGAAATAGGCGCGTGTCATTTCACCGCCGAACTCGAAAAACTCACCGGGTTTGACCGGGAACCAGCAGCCGTAATAGTGGCGGTCGTGGTAATCGCGCGTGCTGCCCCAGATAAACCCGATCGCGTGGCCGTCTTCGTCCAAGTACATATGCCCGGTGTGACCTTCGGCCGCGAGTTCGGCCATGGTCTCGACGCGGTCACCAAAATTCTTGGTAAAAGCGATGGCGTTTTGCGGTGTGATGGTCTCCATGCGCACGCCCGAATAGGGACGCAGTTTGTGCGGCGGTACCGGGCTGGTCAGGTCGCGCTCCATCCATAAAAGCTCCCAGTGGAAGAACACGTAGCGTTTCCACAGCGTGTTGAACGTGCGGCTCAAGCCCTTTTGTTTTATGCGTTCGCGAAGCTTTTCGATGATGCTCATGACGCTCTCCTTAGCCAAGGCCAGGGTGTGGGTGGAAACGCTTTTGATGGGTATAGATCAAGCTTGAAAGTTCATATCAAAGCGCCAGCTTTGAATGTGTTGCAACGTATGTAACTCATTCGAGTGCTGCTTCACCGGTCACCAAATGGCTGTTCATAGCGCCATAGGAAACCCGCGGCACACCTTGAAGGCGCCGCTCTAGAATGAGGGTCAGCGACTCTTCTGGGTGCAAATAGGCATCACCGAAATCAGCGCCAAGCTGTGTCGGGTGAGCCACGATTTCCAGCACGCCGTCGGTCGGCATTACGTCATTGCGCAGGTCCACTGGTGTGCACACATAATCCGCGGTCACACCGGCCAGGCTCTGCAAACGATTGTTGAGCAACGTCTTGAACACGCGCTTGGGCACACTCAGGTTTTGCCCCAGATTGCGCGCAAGACGCACGGCCACCCCTTGGCTTGCGGCGAAGCGGGCGACGATTTCACCGATGGGCCAAATGTTGTGAACGTGTTGATGGGAATCGATGTGGCTGGGCCGTACCCCGTTGTCCACGCAGCGTTGCCATTGGGCGTTGAGCTCCTCCAGCACCGCGTCGCGGTCCCCCCGACTGAGCCAGAGGCGATGGCGGGACAGGTTGAGATCGAACACCCCATTGCTGTCACAGAAATTCCTTCGACCCAGAATCGACTGACTCAACGGGCGCCCATACGTGAGGTTGAAATGCAGGCCGATCCGGTCCTTGAGCAACGGATGCTGGGCCATGACGCATGCCGCTTCGAAGGCCGGCATATTGGCCATAGCCGTGGCGGAACTGATCACCCCGGCCTGGAAGGCACCGAGGATCACCGCGTTTTCGCACGGGCTGAGACCGAAATCGTCAGCGTTGACTATGACTTGGCGAGGCATGGTCGCTCTCCCTGTTTGTGTCGGTTGGCTTCGCTGCTTTGACCACTGCGGCAACGGGCGCAGGTGCAGTGGCAACGGTCGCTGCTGCCCGTTTGGCTTGCCATTTCTGCAATAAGGGTTTGAGTCGCTGCCAAAGTCTCAGGGCCAGGCCCAACGCCAGACCGCTGGGGCGCCAGGAATAGAAACTCCAGCGCCAATGCTCCAATTGTCCGGTCATGCGTTCGTGCAGTTGATGGCTGGAGTTTTCCAGGCTCACCCGCGACGCATCGATCCAGCGCCAGTGCTCGTCCAGCCCCCAGCGAATCCACTCTTCGAGCAGCACCCGGCCGCTGCCCAGATCGGCGTATTGCGGCAGGAACGCGAGGTTGTAATCGTACAACCGACCTTGCTCCAGCAAGCCGAGGCGGTAGCTGATGCAGCGCCCGTTAAGTTCCAGCACCACGACCCGCACCAGCCCCTGTTCGGCGAGGGCGGTGAAGGCTCGGTCCATCCATTGTCGGTGGCGTTCGTCGGAAAAAATCCCGACGCCTTCATCGCCTTTCCAGCTGACCGCTTCGACTTCACTGATGGCCTGCAACAACGGGCCCATGGTCGCCCCGTCTGGCGTAATCCGCCGAACGACAGCGCCACAGGCCGCGATGCGTTTACGTGCGCGGCGCAGTTTATAGCGCGGGTCACCCGAGACTTCCTGGTGGTCCGAATCGCTGATCACGTGCACCGGCACCCGACAGCTGAGGCGCCGTTCACCGGTCGAACTGTGCGCCATCCACTCGGTCAGCGCGCTTTCTTCGCCGACCGGCTCCGACAACTCGTTGAGTTGCAGCAGGGCATGGGGAAGCTGTCGACGGATCTCGATCAGTGCCTTGCGAATGTTCTCCGAGTCCGTTTTCGCGAGAAGCGCGAGGCGGTCGGCAAGGGGATAGCCAAGGTGATGCAGCACGCGAAACGGCAGCCTGGAAAAACGTTCGACGGAGGCCACCAACGGCAAACACAAGACCAGCTCATGACCCTGCCAGCCGAGCAACACATGCAAGCGTTGCCCGGTGGTCAGGGCCTGTTCGGACGCGCGCATCCAGGCCAGTGTGTTAAACGGTGTGTGGTCCGTCACTCGCAGACGTAACGCTTCATAAGCCGTTTCCGGGAAATCAGCGGCGCACAACGAAGTGCGCCATTCGAATCGTGCTGCCATAGGGTCAGGTCACCGCTGCTGTAGCAGGTTCACGTGCCGGTTTGCGCAAGGCATCCAGGCGTGAGCCGCTGTAATGGGTTTCGCGGTAGAAGCGCCAGCGGCCAAACAGCTCGTAGACGTTCATGATCCGCCCTTGTTCCTTGTAGCCGGTGCGTATGTGCAGCTTGAGAGCAGGAACATTGTGGAACTCACAGACATCCACCACCGTGTGGCAACCCTGGGCCAGCATGGCTTTCCACAATTGCGTTTGCAGGTCCATCGACAGCGCGGTGCCCCAGTACGCACGGGTCAGCTCGCCGCCGAATTCGAAGAATTCACCTTCTTTCACCGGGAACCAGCAGCCGTAATAGTGCTTGTCGTGATAGTTGCGTGCCGCGCCCCAGATGAAGGCCACGGCGTCGCCTTGATCGTCCAGGTGCATCTGCCCGGTGTAACCCTCCCGGGCCAGCTCGGCCATGGTGTCCACGCGGTCACCGAAGTAACGGGTGAACGCCACGGCGTTCTCCGGGGTGATGGCGACTACTTGCAGCGGCGGGTAAGGCCTGAGTTTGTACGGCGGCACCGGACTGACCAGATCGCGCTCCATCCACAACAGTTCCTGGTGGGAATACACGTAGTGCTTCCAGATTTTACTGAGGGTGGCGCGCAGGCCTTTTTGTCTGATGTGTTGGCTGAGTTTCTGCAAAACGCTCATTTTATTGACTCCTGACGGTCTCGGCCGTGAGTGGAGTGATGCGAGGCGCGGCCAATGGCCGGGGTCGCAATGCAATAGTTGGCAATTCATGAGGCGCTCCAGCTGAGATTGAACAGGGTCCGTCCTGGCAGCTCGAAGCTGACGCGACCGTCCTTGCAATTGAAGGGTGCGTCGCGGGCGCGGTTGTCGGCACCGAGGTAGCGTAATGAACCGTTGGCTAGCGGACATGGGGCTCCGTTCAGGGCCACACGCTGCAAGCGCGTGGCTTTATTGACGCCCAGAAGGCTGCGCTTCTGGTCCTCGGCCATGGCCAGCACATCGACCTCGAAGGCGTCGTTATCGAGGAGCATCACGTTGTGCAGCCAATGCTCGCGGATGAATTGCTGGGCCAGGCCCACGGGCTTGAGTTCGAAGCGATCGTCGCCGAGGACACGCAACATGCCTTTGGGGTAGTTCGGTTCGTCAGCAGCCTGGAACCAGCCCAGCATTTCCAGCAAGCCGTCCTGGGACGAATTGATGACGACCGACGCCCACCACAAGGAGGCGAAGTGGGTTTCCTGATCGTAAGGGCTGAGGCTGGAACCACTGGACATGTTGGTCTGGTCCAGCAGCAAGGCTTTGCGCGGCCGGCCCTGGGCGTCGAGGCCTACCAGATCGGCGGCGCGGCGCACGCTGTCACGGTAGACCCGTGTTGCCAGCAGGTCGCGAATCATCCATTCGTGCCAGGCCAGGGCATCGATGTTGTCGCCGGATTCGGCCAGCAAGCGTTTGGCCCAATCGATGCCGCGCTTGTCGGCGGCGTTGTCGGCAAACGGGCCGTTGACCAGCCGCGAACTGGCGGGCATGGCGATGCGCACGCCAGCCTTGGCGTTGGCGGGATTGCTGCGTACTTGCCGGGCCATGCTGTTGAAGATGCTTTGGTAATTGGCGTAGTCCGGGTAGTTGAGGTTCGGCTCGTCGGCAAAACCGATGTAGTGCGTGCCTTTGCCACCCAGGGCCCGGGTCGCTGCGAGCCAGGCGTCGAGCCCGGCGTTGCTCTGGGTGTCGGCGCGCAGGTCCGCCTGGCGCTGGCTCCCGGCCAACAAGGTGATGTCCTGGGTGATGCCGAAACGGTCCTGATACAGCCGACGGAAATCATCTTCGTAGTGCGGACTCTTCGCCGTGATGTCGACGAAGCTGTAATAAGTCCCCGCCTGAGGCTTGAGTGCATCGAGCACTGCAAAACTCGATTCCGGCACCTTGACGTAGGGCAGGGCGATGCCCAGATTCGGGGTCGGCCCCAGCGTTTTATTGTGCAACGTCAGCCGGACCTGGCCATCGTCCTCGCGCAGGGGCTTAAGCTGCTGCGGATTTTGGGCGAAGAGGTTGGCGGTGCCGTCAAGCCAGAACGCCACTTTGCCGCTGCCTTGCAGGCGCAGGCGCCAGACCTGTGCTTCTGGTGCGACGGGCAACTCGACCTTGTCGAACTGCCAATAGCCCCGATACGGTTTCAGCGCCAGCGTCACTTGCTTTCCGTCGCCCACACTCTGCGCTTGCAGGGCACTGACACCGCCGTGGAACTTGCCGGCCAACACCGCGTGTTCACCCGGCGCCACCTTGAAGTACAGCTCATCGCCATTGTGGGTTTCGGCGCTGAAATGCACCTTGGCCGGGGCGAACAGCGCCACCGTGTGTTCGTCGTGTTCAACCCGGTAGCGACGGAAGCTGTAGCCCGGAATTTCCAGTTGATAGCTGGAGGCACTCGGGGCCAACGACCAGCTCTGGCTGCCGCGCGATTCACTGGCGGCGATCAGGCGCTCACCCAGGAGTTTGCCCTGGCCGTCGAGCAGGTACAGGCGTTCTTCGTTGGCATCCGCCTGCCACGCCGGCGCCCAGCGAACGGTCAGGGTGTCGGGGCGATCCGGTTGCAGGTACAGGCTGCCGTCGCGAATATCGGCCCAACGCATGGGCGCCGCCTGGGCGCTCAGCGCGAGGCCCAGGCTCAACAGCAGGATCAGGCGTTTCATGCCGACTTCCGTTGCAGCATGTGCAGCATCGGCGCTACATCGCTGGGCAGGATGATCAGGGTTTGCCAGACCGGCACGCCGCTCAACCGGCAGTACATCACCAGCAACGCCAAGGTCACCGCGACGTAGGCGATGGACGATGCCGCCGCCGCGCCGACGATCCCGTAAGCCGGGATCAACACCAGGTTCAGCGCCAGGTTGAGCAAGGCGCCCAGCCCCATCAACAGCGAAATCGTGCCAGGACGGTTCTTGCCCAGCAGGTCCAGGCGCAGGATGCTCGCGTAGCACAGACCCAACAGTCCCGGCAGCAATGCCAGCAAGGCCGGATAGGCCGGCTGATAGGCCGCGCCGAACAGCGTCACGATCAGCCACTCACCGATCACCGCCATGGTCACGCAGGCGCCGAGCATCACCGTGGCGGTCAGGCGCAGGGCCAGCGGGGTCACTTTGTCGATGCCTTCTTCCTGTTGCAGCAGGCGTTTCATCAACGGCGTGGTCACGGCTTCCGGGACGATCAGCAGCAACTCGGCGGCGGCGCTGGCCATGGCGTAATGACCGAGCGCGGTGCTGCCGAGCAGGGCGCCGATGAACAGGTAATCGGAACGCAGGATCACTTGCTGGAACAGCAGGTCGGGATGGCTGCGGGCGCTGTAGCGCAGCAGCTCGTTCTGGCTGGCGCGGTCCCATTGCAATTTCAGGGGCTGATCGTGTTTGAGCCAGAACCAGCCCGCCAGCACTACCAGGCTGATGCCTGCCAGCCAACTGATTAGCGCCGCTTCCAGCGCGGAGTCTTTCCACATCCAGAACAAGGCGAGAAACAGCAGCAGCGGCGCCAGGGATTCCACCAGGCGCAACGCGTTGAAGGCCACCACGGCGCCCGATGCGTTGTGCAAGGTCAGCAGGCCACTTTTCAGTACGGTCAACGGCACCGCCAGCAACAACAGCCAGGCGAGCAGGCCCAGTTGGGTGGTGACGTCGAGTTCACTGCCGAACTCACGCACCAAGGCAACCACCAGCAAGGTCAAAAGACCCGCCAGCAAGCAACCGAACACCAGCACCTGACTCAGCAGCAACCCCATGGGTCGCTGCTTGGCTGCTTGAAAACCCACCGCCGAATTCAGCCCGCCGCTGGTGGCGGCGCTGATCAGGTCGGGCAAGGTGCTGAGCAGGGCAAACAAACCCCGTTCGCTCGGCCCGAGGATCCGTGCGAGCAACACGTTGCGCATCAGCCGCAAACCGATCATCGCCAGTTTGGTGCCCATGCTCAGGGCCAGGTGCTTGAGGTAATGGCTGCGGCTCATGTGCGGGCCCCGCGATATAAACGCCAGGACAACAGCTGCGGATTGCGCGCCACCCGTTGGCTGACGCCGAAGCGGGGCAGGTTCAAGGGGTCGTCGGTGCCCCGATAAATCCCGGTGCCGGTGCCCAGGGCGAACGGGTAATCATGATCGGCAACGTGTTCGCGTACCCGCGCATCGTTGTCGCCGTTGGGGTAGCAGTAGACCGGCAGCGGCCGGTTGCAGCCATTGTGCAAGGCATCGCGGCTGCGGCTCAGTTCTTCATGCAGACGCTGATCGTCGAGACCGGTGAGTATCGAATGGCTGGCGCCGTGCGGGCCGAACCGCACGAGCCCCGAGGCTTCCAGCGTGCGCACCTGATGCCAGTCCAGCGCCTGGGGCAATGACTCGTCCGGGCACTCGTCGGTCAATCGATTCAGGTCAGCAGGGCTGAGGGATTTCAGGCTGTGCAGAAAGTGCAGCAAGGCCAGGCTGCGACGCTCCACATCCAGTTCATCGAAGGGCACCGGCAAGGGGCGACCGACCTGTCGCAGGCAGTCGATCAATTGCATCCGCGCCCGTTCACCGTGGCTACCCCAGAGGGTTTCGCCGATGCTCTCCCACCAGAACCGCTGGCGGCTGCCGATGAAATCGGTGGAGAGAAAAATGCTCGCTGGCACCTGGTATTTTTGCAGCAACGGGAAGGCGTTCAAGGCGTTGTCGCGCCAACCGTCGTCGAAGGTCAGGGTGATTTTCGGGCGATCCGATCTCACCGTGCCGGGTTGCAAGATGTCCATCAGCGACACGCAATCGAAGTGTTTTTTCAGCCACACCAGCAAGTGTTCGAAGGCCTTCGGCCCGACGCACAGCTCATTGCGATGGGGCAGGTCGGCGGCGTGGTCGCTGGCCAGCACCCGGTGCAGCATCAGGATCACGCCGGCGCCTTGCAGTTGATTGCGGCCTACCGGCGAGTTGAGATACAGCCAGCCACTGGTGCGTTTTAATAATTGTCTGATCGCCATGGCTCAATCCTCAACGGTTTTGCTCAGGGTTCCACTGGGCGTACCGCTGCCCCCGCAGGAACTGCCACAGACCGATACTCATCCCGGCCAGGGTCACCAGCAGGAACGCGGCGAGGCGGAAAGGTTTGGGCAGCCGGTGTTGCGAATCCAGCAGGCCGGCGATGGCCACGACGTAACCGAGCAGTTGCGCGACCAGGCTCAGGCGATAGAAACCGTGTTCTTCCCACAGCCAGAAATTGCTCAGCAACAGCGGCAGCAACAGGATCGGCGCCAGACGGCGGATCAACTTGTGGCTGATCAAGGCAATCGAATACAGGCCATGCTTCAGGGGATTGAGCAGCTCGCTGCGCTGGGCCAGGCTTTGCAGACCCCCGACGGTGACCCGCTGACGACGGCGGAATTGTTTATCCGCTTCATCGACGCCGTGGTCGATCACCTGCGCCTCAGGCACATAGACAATGCGCTTGAACGCCACCGGCGCGCAGGTGCTGATGAAGAAGTCATCGTTGACCTCGGCCGGCACCTCCTGGAACAACTCACGGCGCAGGGCGAGCAGGGCGCCGTCGGCGGAGACCATGCAGCCGGTGCGGTTTTCCACCCTGCGCAGCCAGCCTTCGTAATGCCGATAGAGGCTGTCGCCGACGCTCAGGCCACCGCCGGTGACCGGGATCACCATGTGCCCGGCGCAAGCGCCAACCTGCGGATCGCACAGCGGCGCCAGCAAGTGACCGAGGGTGCCGCGGGACCATTGGTTGTCGGCATCGGTGAACACCAGAATGTCTCCGGTGCTCAACGCCACGCCGGCATTCAGGGTCGCGGCCTTGCCCTGGCGAGGCAGGTCGAGGAGGGTGATGCGCGGGTCGACGACCTTGCGCGCACAGGCCACGGTGTCATCGGTCGAACCGTCACTGGCCAGAATGATCTGCAGCGAGGCCGATTGATAATCCTGAGCGAGCAAGGTGCGCAACTTGTGTTCGATGTGCCGCGCCTCGTTATGCGCGGCAATCACGATGCTGATGTTCATCGGTTCCGGTGGCGCATGGCGGCGCGCCGCAAACAACGGCGCCAATAACGTCAGCAGCAGCGGATAACCGAGGTAGGCGTAGACCGGCAACAACAGGCACAACCAGAAAATGAATTCAGCCACGGGCAGGCCTCCTGGCTTTCCAATGACACAGACTGAGAACGAACGCGGCACCGGCCAGGTGCAGACGCAGCCAGTGCAGGCCCCAGAGTTGCAGAGTCAACAGCAGGTCGCGGTGTTTGAGGGTCTGACGCATGCTCAAGGCCAGTGCCGGCAGGCTGGTGATGAGCAACATGATCGCCGCATGATGAGGGAAGCCATCGAGCAAGGCGGAGATCGCCATGAAATCCAACATCCAGGCGGCGAGCGACATCAGCGGAAAACGCAGCAGGCGCAGACTCATGCCATGGCTGCGCAATAGCTGCAGGTGACTGCCCTGGCGCCAGAATTCCTTGCCCATCCATTCACGCCAACTGCCCTCGTAACCCCAATGCAAGGCGACGGTCTGATTGACCGAGAGCAGGCGGGCGCCCGCGTGGGAAAGGCGCATGGTGAAATCCTTGTCCTCGCCGGTGCGCAGGCTTTCATCGAAGCCACCGACCTTGTCGAACCAGGGGCGGCGCATCAACAGGTTGGAACTGGGCAGCCAGCGCACCGTTTGCACCGTCTCGTTGTTCGGACGCAAGGTGCGACGTTGCCAGGCATTGGCGTACCACGGAGCTTCGGCCGGTGTGTGCAAATCCAGCCCGAGGACGTCGACCTGAACCGCGGGCTCGATTTTCAACAACAGCGTGAGCCAGTCTTCGGGCAACTCGACGTCGGCATCGATAAAGGCCAGCCAATCTCCGGTGGCGACAGCGGCGCCGCGATTGCGCAAGGCGCCAATCATCAAGCCCGGCAGCACCAGCACCTGCGCGCCCAGTTGCCGGGCAATGTGCGGGCCTTGATCTTCCGAGCCGTTGTCGGCCACGATCAGCTCGCATTCCAGCCCGGCGGCGATGGCGGCGCGTTGCGCAGCCAGCAGGGTCCGGGCGATGTGGCGGGCTTCGTTGTACATCGGGATGACAATGCTGATGCGGCTCATGCCTTGGCCTCCAGGTGTGGGCTTTCTTCGGCTTTCAAACGCAGCACGCTGGTCAAGGCGAGCATGATCCACACGTACTTCTGGTTGGGGGCGCTGAGGAACATCAAAAACAGCGCCAGCGACAGAAAACTCATGCTCAGGTGCGTCAACAGATCCGCCTGCTCGCGGTTGCGTCGCTGCATCCACGCACGACGGGCGCGGACCAGGTTGTACAAACCCAGGCCGAGCATGCCGACGAACAACAGGCCGGCGGGAATCCCCAGCTCACTGAAGATTTCCAGGTAGGTGTTGTGGGCGCGACGGTAGAGGTCGCCGATTTTGCGGTTGGCCGAAAACGCCTTGGCATAACCGGTGGTGGCGTAGTGCAGCGGGAACGTCCCGGGACCGGTGCCCAGCAGCGGGTTCTCGCGGATCATCTCGCTGCCGACCACAATGTAGGAGGCGCGACGGCCGAGGGATTGGTCCTGGCTCTTGGCGCCGGCGCTCAAAATGCTCAAGGACTGAATGCGCTCGATGTAACCCTTGGGCATCGCATAAAGGGCCAGCGGAATCACGATCACCAGGCCGAGCATCGCGAACCCCAGATGCCTCGGACGGATGCGTTTGAGCTCGACGCGGTAGTGCCATACGCCGATCAGCAGGCTGAGGAACAGCACCACCAGCCCCGAACGGGATTCGGTCTTGGTCATGCCGCCCAGCAGCAAGACGCAGCAACCGACCCAGAACAACCGATGCAAAAAGTGCGGGCTGCGCACCACCAGCAGCAAGCCGAGCGGCACGGCGAAAGCGATCAGCATGGCGAAGGCGTTCGGGTCTTCCAGCAGGCCGGCAGCGCGCCCCTGGTCCTGGTATTTGCTGGAGAACATCGCCAGCACGCAGGTCGCCGTGACACTGAGGGTGACCATCTTGGCGAACAGATCCATGTTCAGCTCGCGGCCGATCAGCAAGGTGATCACAAACAGCACCAGGCCGACACTCAGTTCCCGCAGGTGCCCCATCGACATGCCCATGTCATCGGTGTTGAGCACGCTCAGCAGGTACAAGACCATGAACCAGATCAGGTAACGCCAGATGTTGCTGCGCAGGCGTTCGGACGGCAGCTGGTGGATGGCCAGTTGCAGCATCAGGATCACGGCCAGTGACGCGCCGAGGAACTTGGTGCCCGACAGCGAACTGTCCTTGAAGAAACCTTCGAACGGCACCAACGCCGCGATCCCGAGCAAGCCCCAGGTGGGTTTTCGGTAAAGCAGCGCGACACCGACCAGGCCCAGCACCGCCCCCGGCGCCAGATACGGATAAGGGCTGGCCAACAAACCGAGGCAGACCAGGCCAAACAAACTGACGATCGAGAGCGGAAAGATCACGCGCGTGCCTCCCGTGCAGTACGGAGATAAAGTTGCGACCAGCGTTCGGCCAGGGCCTTGAGGTCGTAACGGTCCAATTGCGTTCGTTTTGCGTTGTCGATCAGGTCGCGGGCCATGGCCGGTTCAGTCAACAACGAGCCGATCTGCCGGGCGAGGGCGGCGCTGTCGGCGGGTGTCGCCAGCAGGCCGTTGTGCCGGTCTTGCAGCACATCGGGAATCCCGCCGACGCCAAACGCCACCACCGGCACGCCGGCTTGCATCGCTTCAAGCAGGATCATCGGCGTGCCTTCGGTGCGCGAGCTGATCACCAGCGCATCGAGTTGTCGCCACCACACACTCATGTCGGTCTGGTAACCGGGCAGGGTGATGCGGTCCTGTAAACCCGCTTCGTTGATACGCGCCAGCAGCGCCTCCCGTTCCGGGCCGTCGCCGAGCATCACGGCGTCCAGTTGCGGGTGTTGCCGGCAGAGTGGAATCAGCGCATCGAGAAAAAAGTCCGGGCCCTTTTCACTGCTCAGCCGCCCGACGTAACCGGCCAGCCAACGCTGGCGGTCCACGCTGTGCGGCAACAGTCCGGTAGCCGCCGGTAAACCATTGGGAATCACCTGCAGCTTTTCCGCCCGGACGCTGGCCTGACGGCACAGCACGGCGATGCTTTCGGCAACGCAGACCACGCGATTCACCGACGCGGTGCGGCACAGTTGCAGGCTCAGCCAGGTGTAGAACTTCTGCTTACGGCTGCGCGGTGTGAAACCGTGCTGGGTAATCACCAGCGGCAGGCGCAACAACGTGGCGCCCACCCAGCCAAACAACAGGCCCTTGAAGTTGTGCGTATTGATCAACGGCCGTTCCGCCCGGCGCTGGCGCAAATGCGCCAGCAGTTCCCCCAACCCCGCGCAACCCCGGCAGTCGACCCCCGCCTGGCGAAACCGCGCGATCAAGTCTGGCGGCGCATCGAGAAACAGCACCTGGTGCTGCCCCGGCGTCGCCAGGCAATGGTCCAGCAGCATCCGCTCAGCCCCGTAGAAGCCACCGCTGCTGAGCAAATGAATGATCGGCAGGGAAGGGATGAGCGGCGCGTTCAATTGCGCACCCAATGCACGAGGCCAGGCACGGACCAGTTGCTGTGCGGATTGGTCGGTTCCACGTTCTGATCGTTGATCACCAACAGCACCGGCAAGCCCAGTTCGTGGGTGATTTGCGCTGGGTGTTTGAAACGGTGATCGAAGAACTCACGCACGTAGACCAGGGCAATCGCCAGCAACAGACCGGTGAACAACCCGAATGGAATGATCAGCATCGGTTTCGGGAACGCCGCTTCGGTGGGCTCATACGGCGGGCTGAGCACCCGTGCGTTGGACAGGTCGTTGTCCAGCGAGCGTGCGCTGCTGCTTTCAGCGAAGCGCTGGGCATAGGTCGAGAACGCCGCATGCAACGCGTTGATCTCGGTGTCCATCTGCCGCAGCTTGCTCTGGGTTTCCTGCAACTGGTGGATGCGGTTCTTGAACTCGGCAATGCGCGCGGTTTTCTGGTCGATCACCGAGCTGACAATCGCCAGGTCAGTGTTGCGCTCCTGAATCCGGTTGCTGACCACTTTCAGAAACTGCTGACGGGTGCGGGCGATTTGCTCGCGGGTCAGCAACATCGGTTCGCTGCCTGGCTGGAAGATCGCCAGGTCGTTCATGTAGCGGCTGACCTGTGTGGTCAGGGCCTCACCCATCTGTTTGATCTCGCGGTCTTCAAACGCCACGTTGTCCACGGTGGTGGTGAAGGTGTAGGGGAAGGTGTAGTCGTTGAGTTTCGAGTTGCTCGCTGCGGCCAGGCTGGTTTTCAGGTAGTCGAGCCAGCGTTGGCTTTGCAGCAGGCGATCACGGTACAGGTTGAGCGCTTGCTCCTCGGTGTTGATGGCGTTGAGGCGGAAGGTGATTTCTTCCTTCGGATCGGACGAACCGACCGCTTCAAGCAGACCCAGCCGAGTGCCTTCCAGGCCATCGAGGCGCACCTGGTATTGCTTCTTCTTGGTTTCGTAGAACGACTGCGGCAAGTCGATCGATTGCAGTGCCTGACGGCTCGTCAGGTAGTTCTGCAACAAGGCCGCGACGAACTTGGTGCCTTGGGCCGGATTGTCGAAGCTGTAGATGATGGAGATCACGTTGGAGCCTGGCAGGGTCTCGATTTTCAGGCTGTCGATCGCCTGTTGGGTCAGCGCATCCAGCGCCGTGTCGCGTACCGGGTCGGTTTCCAGGCCCAGGGTGGCTTTCATCGGGTTGATCACGTATTCACGCAGTGGCGTGGTCACGTACTGTTTGAATGGCTGGGTCACCAGTTTGTTGAAAATGCCAGGGGTAGGCGTGTACTCACCCTTGTCGCGCAACTCGCTGATGGTCTGCCGGATCAACGCCGGCGAGCGCAGGATATTGCTCTCGGTTTCCATGTCCGCCAGGGACGGTGGAATGAACGAGGCGTTCTCCTGGTTGAGGGACGTCGTGGCGTCTCCCTGTGAGAGTTTTTTGGACTGCACGATCACCTGGGCGGTGATATCGAAGCTCTGTTTGAGCATCAGCGGCAAGACCAGGGCGATCACTGCAAAGACCAGGAAGACTCGTTTCACCAACTGCTTGTTGGCGAAGAAGATCCTGAAGAACTCGTGCAGGTAGTTTTCCTTTGGATTCATGGTCGGTCACCTGAGAGTCAGTTGTTGTTGCTGTCTTTGTTGTCGACGCGGTAGCCGAAGCTGAAGCCCACGCCCTGGAACAACACCACGTCCGCCAGTTGCCGCGCGAGCTCACCGGCGCTGGCCAGTTTGGTCTTCGGCACATAGAGCATGTCGTCCGGCTGCAGGTACGCAATCTGCGACGCATCGCCGGCGAGCGCTTTTTCGACGTCATAGCGCACGGCCTGCACCTGGTTACCGTTGCGGCGCATGATCATTACCGAATCGAGCCGTGCCTTGGTGTTGCTGCCACGGGCCAGGGTCAGCGCTTCAAGCACCGAGACCGGCCGGCGAATCGGGTAGGAACCCGGTTGGCCAACTTCGCCCAGCACATAGATTTCGTTACCCGCCGTGGACTTCAGCAGCACGTCGACGGTCATCCGCCCCGGCAGTTGCGCGTAGCGTTTGTTGAGGAAGGTTTCCAGTTGATTGACGGTCATGCCTTGCAGCGGCACGGCGCCGATTTCCGGGAAGCTGGCGTAGCCGTCGGTGCCCACGGTGATCTCCCGGCTCATGCCGGTAGCGGGGTGGTTCAGGGCACTTTTGAGGTTCGACTCGTTGCTCAACGGGCTGATGACCTGCACGGCCAGCTGGTTGCGGTTAGGCTGGAACAGCTGTTTGCGCTGGTAGGCGCGCTGGATTTCCTCACGCGCCTGTTCGGACGTCAGCCCGGCGATTTTCACCGAGGTGTTGGCGCCCGGCAGTTCAATGGTGCCATCGGGCAGCACCAGTTGATTGCCGTTGAGCTGGCTGGCGGCGGTGAAGTTCAGGCCGATCTGGTCACCGGACTGGATGCGGTAGGCGTCCGAGCCGCTGGTGCTGATGTGAAAGATCACGTCCAGCACGTCCTGTGGCCGCAAGGTCTGTTCGACTTTGGGCATATCGGTGGCCTGGGCGTTGGCCGGTGAGGCCGTGAGGATATTCACCGGCATGTTCTGGGTTTCGGAAGTGCTGGAGCAACCTGCAAGCGGCAGCAACAGCAGGACAAGCATTTTGGCGTTCATGTCGTCATCCTTTTCTGATTGCTCACAGGTTTTTGTAGAGCCATTTCGGCATGTAGTACTTGCGCCGGTTGAAGACGCTGCCGACCAGTTTCGCGCCGGCCTGGGTCAAGCGCTGAACCGCCGCCTGGGCCACTTCCCAGCGCGTATCTTCGGAGCGCACGACCATGATCACGCCGTCCACCTGGGTGCTGATGATCATGGTGTCGGCGGCGGAATACACCGCGTCGCCGTCGATCACCACAAAGCGATACTGACTGCCGAGCTGATCGAGCAACGGGCCCAGGCGTTCAGGGGTCAGGTGCTCGGTGCCACGTACATACCGGCCGTTGGGCAAGATGTGGAAGGGCAGGCTGGAGACGTTCACCACGCAGTCCTGCAGTAATGGCGGGCTCTGGGTGTTGAACAGCAGGTCGCGAAAACCGCGCTCCTTGGTCAGCCCCAGCTGCTGCGTGAGGTTGGTCGATGATTGGCTGGCATCGACCAGCAGCACCTCGCCGCTGCTCATTTGCGCCAGCTGACTGGCCAACACCAGGGCACTGGTGGTGGTGCCTGCGCCGGGGTTGGCGGCGGTGAGGAATAGGATCCGCAGATCTTGATCGAGCACGGTCGACGTCAGGTTGGACTCGCTCGGGTTGGCAATGCTTAGGCTTTTGGCTGATGAACCGTCCATTTAACTCGCTCCGTGGCCGCTGAATACTTTGAAGGGGGTTTTCAACAGGATCTTCAGATCAAGCAACAGGCTCTGCTCGGCGATATAGCTGAGGTCCAACTCAACGCGCTGGTCGAAGTCGATATTGCTGCGCCCGGAGATCTGCCACAGGCCGGTCATGCCGGGGTAGATGCTCAGGCGTGCAAGGTGATTGTCCTTGTAGCGGTACGCGTTGAACGAGGTTGGCCGCGGGCCCACCAGGCGCATGTCGCCCATCACCACATTGATCAGGTTCGGCAGCTCATCCAGGCTGCTGCGCCGCAGGAAACCACCGATGCCGGTGATGCGCGGATCCTTGTCGATCTTGAAATCGATCGCGTCGGCACCGTGCTTGTTCAGGTGACGCAGGGACTCCTTGAGCTCCTCGGCGTTGGCCACCATGGTGCGAAACTTGTACATGCCGAACTTGCGACCGCGGTAGCCCGTGCGTTTCTGCACGAACATCACCGGTCCCGGGCTGCTGAATTTGATCGCCAGTGCCAGGCCCAACAGGATGGGCGAGATCAATAGCAGAATGACCAGCGCGCCGAAGCAGGCGACCACGCGGTTGGTGCGCGACAACGTCCAGGGGCGACCGCCGTCACGGCCGGTCATCCAGCCACGACCCTGCATATGGATCGCGGTGTCGAGGCGCATTCGGTGCTCCGGGTCCAGGCGCTTGTCCCGGCGCATCTGTTGCAGGGGCACCGTTTTTTCATGTCCAGTCATAGAATCCTCCGCTGAAGTTCAGCCGCTAGCGGCGCGTGGGCGATAGGCAGTGGGTAGTAATCGCGGAACCAGGCGATGAAGCGCCCGAGTCCCTCATCCAGCTCGATACAAGGCTGAAATCCGGTCGCCCGAGCCAGGTCGCTGGCATCGGCGCAGGTGTTGAGCACGTCGCCCGGCTGCAGCGGCAGCAACTCGACGAGGGCTTTTTGTCCAAGGTGTTTTTCCAGCAGCGCCAGGTAATCCTTGAGCTCCACCGGGTGCTGGCCGCCGATGTTGAAGATCCGCCACGGCGCCATGCTGCTGGCCGGGTCCGGTTGTTCACGGTCCCATTCGGCGTTGGCTTGCGGTGGAAGGTCGATCAGGCGTGCGATGCTCTCGATGATGTCGTCGATGTAGGTGAAGTCGCGCTGGTGCTCGCCGTAGTTGAACAACTTCAGCGGCGTTCCTTCGGCAATCGCCCGGGCGAACTGGATCGGCGACATGTCTGGCCGACCCCAGGGTCCGTACACGGTGAAAAACCGCAGGCCGGTGCAGGGAATGCCGTACAGGTGGCTGTAGCTGTGGGCCATCAGCTCGTTGGCTTTCTTGGTCGCGGCGTACAGCGACAGCGGATGGTTGACGCCGTCCTTCACCGAATAAGGCGTGTGCTGGTTGGCGCCATACACCGAACTGGACGAGGCGTAGATCAGGTGCTTGACCGGGTGGTTGCGGCAACTTTCGAGAATGTTGAGAAACCCGCTCAAATTGCTGTCGAGGTAAGCCCGTGGGTTCTCCAGCGAGTAACGCACCCCGGCCTGGGCCGCGAGGTGAATCACCACCTCGGGCTTTTCACGGACAAACAGCGCCTCGATGGCCGGACCGTCGGCCAGGTCAACCGTCGCGAGCTGGAAAGCGCCAACCTGCTCCTGCACCCAATTCACTCGGTCGTGTTTGAGTTGCGGGTCGTAGTAATCATTGAAATTGTCGAGGCCGAACACCTGGTGCCCGTCACGGATCAGCCGCAACACGCAATGGGCACCAATGAAACCGGCCGCTCCGGTGACGAGTATCTTCATGGTCGCGGAGCCTCGGGAACGATGTGCCGCAGGCCGATGCCGCTGTAGTGCAACCCAGCCGCCGCCACCTGTTCCGGGTTGTAGAGGTTGCGACCGTCGACGATGACCCGTGAGCGCAACTTGCTCGCCAGCAGGTCGAAATCGACCACGCGGAAGTTTTTCCACTCGGTGCAGATCACCAGGGCGTCGGCATCTTCCAGTGTGTCGTCGCGGGTGGCACACAGGTGCAGGTTATTGCGGTAGCCGTAAATGCGTCGGCATTCGGACATGGCTTCCGGGTCATAAGCCTGCACGCTCGCGCCTTCGGCCCACAGCGCTTCCATCAGGTAACGACTGGGGGCTTCGCGCATGTCGTCGGTGTTGGGCTTGAACGCCAGGCCCCAGATCGCGATGGATTTGCCGGCCAGCCCGTTGGGGAATTGCGCTTTCAGTTTGCTGAAAAGGATGTGGCGCTGGCTGTCGTTGACGTCGGTGACGCTGCGCAACAGGCGCAAAGGCATGCCGTTGTGTTCGGCGGTATGCAGCAGGGCACGCAGATCCTTGGGGAAGCACGAGCCACCAAAACCGCAACCCGGGTAGATGAAGTGGTAGCCGATGCGTGGGTCCGAACCGATGCCTTTGCGCACCGCTTCAATGTCAGCTCCCAGCAGCTCGGTGAGGTTAGCCAGTTCGTTCATGAAACTGATGCGCGTGGCGAGCATCGCGTTGGCCGCGTACTTGGTCAGCTCGGCGCTGCGGTTGTCCATGAACATGATCTTTTCATGGTTGCGGCAGAACGGCGCGTAAAGCTCGCTGAGCTGGCCGCGGGCTTCGTCGTCGTCGGTGCCGACGATGATCCGGTCCGGGCGCATGCAATCGGCGAGGGCGCTGCCTTCCTTGAGAAACTCGGGGTTGGAGACCACCCGCACAGTGAGGGCGCTCTTGCCACGGCGCAGCAGTTCTTCGTTGGCGGTGGCAGACACCTGGTCCGCGGTGCCGACCGGCACGGTGGACTTGATGATCAGGGTGCGATCGGCCTCCATGTAACTGGCGATCTGGCGGGCCACATTCAGTACGTGACTGAGGTCGGCCGACCCGTCTTCATCGGCGGGCGTGCCGACGGCGATGAAAATCAGCTCGGCGTGTTCGACTGCATCGCTGGCCTGGGTCGTGAACAGCAAACGGCCGGCCTTGATGTTCTCTTCCAGCGTGCCGGATAACCCCGGTTCGCTGATCGGCGGCACGGCCTGTTGCAATTGCTTGATCTTGTTCGGATCGATGTCGACACATAAGACACGATGTCCGACATCGGCCAGTGCCGCTGCTTGTATCAGGCCAACATAGCCCGTACCAAATACGCTCACGTCCATATTGGCGTGCCTCGTAAGACGGTGGAAAGAACTTAAATAAGACTGTCAAAAGGGGTATAGCCCAGCGCTGGGAAAACGTGTCAGCAAAATGACATGTTGCACTGCTATAACAGCCCCATTTTTGGGGCGTTTTGCCATCAAGTGCTTGCCGCTGCTGGATTTGCCGCGGTTTTGACGGGTTTTTCATATTTCCAAGAAAACGATAAACGGTCGTAGGGCATGAAACACAAGGGTTACAGCCGGTCAGGTGTGTCAGATTTGAGTCAACGTTTTTTTGACGCTTTGTGTAAAAACCCGACATTTCTTGCGCTTTGATGGCCCGGTGCTAGTGTCAAAAAATGGCCGACAATCTATTGGCCAACGGACGGCCGCGAGCATCGGAAATACTATGATTCGATACCTCAAAGAACTGCTCTTAGTTCTCTATTTAGTTAAGAACTACGACTATTACCTGGAACGCCTGAGCGCAATGGGAATCGGTTTCCCGGTGCTGCTGTTTGGCGGGATGTTTATCGCGCTAACTGTGGCGATTTTTATGACCGCTTACATTCGCCAGACACTGATCCGTCATGTGTTTGCCCTGACGATGTTTGTCTCGGCGGTGTTTTTCGATGTCTATACGCGCGTCACGGCCGACTACTTGACGTACAGCAGCTTCGTATCGCTGGTGTATTCCGGTGGGTTCATTCAGGAGGCGGCGTACCAGTACCGCGACGCGATCATCAGCGGGGTGGTCGGCGGCTTGCTGCTGTTGTTCGGCATCGGGCTCAAACCGCGTCGGCGAATGCCGCTGCCCGGTGCGTTGCTGGTGGCGGCGCCGGTGCTCGGGGTGCTGCTGCTCAGTGCTGTGTTGTTTGTGCGAGCCGGCGAAGGCGCCCGTGGCCTGCCGATCATGTACACGCCGCTGGCCTATTTGAACCTGTTCACCTATGAAGCCCTGCACAACACCGTCGGTCCGCGCGAGCCTGTGAGCCTGGCGCGCAACGACGCGCCGCCGGGGCACGACATCGTGCTGGTCATCGACGAAAGCATTTCCGGCAACTACCTGGACATCAACGCCCCGTTCGGTGTGCACAGCAACCTCAAGGAACCGCGCCCGGGCGTCGCGATCTTCAATTACGGATACGCCGCGTCCATTGCCAATTGCAGCGCCGACACCAACATCACCCTGCGGTACGGCGGCACCCGCGCCGACTACATGCGCATCAACAGCACGATGCCGTCGATCTGGCAGTACGCGAAGAAGGCGGGCCTGCGCACCGTGTACATCGATGCCCAGCGCACCGGTGGCAACTTGCAGAACCTGATGAACGAAGCCGAGAAAAAGGACATCGACGAGTTTGTGCAGTTCGACCAGACCAGCGTGCGTGATCGCGACATGGCGGCAGCGGCGAAACTGATCGACCTGCTCAACGACGGCAAGCCCGAGCTGGTGGTGATCAACAAGGTGGGCGCGCATTTTCCGGTGCATGACAAGTACCCGGACGCGTTCATGGCCTATCGTCCGACACTGCCTCGCGGGCAGTTTGTCGAGATCGCGGACACCGGCAAGCGCGATGGCTTCAACGGTCAGCCGGATGACTGGCTGCTGTACCGCAATGCCTACAAAAACACGCTGCTGTGGAACGTCGGTGAGTTTTTCTCCCGGGTTTTCGCCCAGTCGGACATGAGCAATGCGCTGCTGATCTACACCTCGGACCATGGGCAAGACCTGCATGAGCGGGGCAATCCCGGGTTGAATACGCACTGCGGGGGCGATCCGGTGGAAGAGGAAGGTCTGGTGCCGCTGGTGGTGATTCAAGGCGATCAGTTGCGCACACTGGATTGGCCGAAGGCGCTGGCCGCGAACAAGGATCGGTCGAGTCACTACAACATCTTCCCGACGCTGTTGCAGTTGATGGGCTACGACCTGGCGGGAATCGAGGCGGTTTATGGCAAGCCGTTGAGCGTGCCGACCGCGGACGAGTTTACGTTCAACTATCGGTTCAATGCGCGGCTGGGGGCCAAGCCTGAGTGGAAGCACATTGATCTGAAGAGCATTGTGACGCCGGGGCAGGCGGCGACGAGTGTGGCGGTGGGGCAGTGAGGTTTTGGGTTGTCTGATCCGGCCTCTTCGCGGGCAAGCCACGCTCCCACGGGACCGCGTTGTTTACCAATGCTGTGAACGACGCGGTCCTGTGGGAGCGTGGCTTGCCCGCGAAGAACGATAACGCGGTGCCGCTACCGTCCGCTATCCTAGGCGCACTGCCATCAGCGAGCCTCCCCCCATGCTTCAGGTCCAGGGCGTCTTCAAAAGCTACGCCACTGCGCAAGGTCCATTGCCGGTGCTGCAAGGTGTCGACCTGACATTGAAACCCGGCAGCAGCCTGGCGCTGATGGGCGAGTCGGGCAGTGGCAAGAGCACCTTGCTGCACTTGATCGCCGGCCTGGACAAGGTCGATCGCGGCAGCATTCAAAGCGGCGAACATCGGCTGGACCAGATGAACGAAGGGCAACTGGCGAACTGGCGACGGACTGAAATCGGCCTGGTGTTCCAGCAGTTCAACCTGATCGGCAGCCTGCGGGTCGAGGACAATCTGGCGTTTCAGGCGCGCCTGGCCGGGCGGCATGATCCGCGCTGGCAGGCGCACCTGGTGCAGCGGCTGCGCTTGAGTGATTTGCTGCGGCGTTACCCGGAGCAGCTCTCCGGTGGGCAACAGCAGCGAGTAGCTTTGGGTCGCGCCCTGGCGTCGAAACCGAAATTGTTGCTGGCCGACGAGCCCACCGGCAGCCTCGATGAAGCCACCAGCGATGAAGTATTGAAGTTGCTGCTGGAGTTGCTCGACGACAGTCCTATCACCCTGTTGATGGTTACGCATAGTCATCGCGTTGCCGCACGCCTGGCGGAACAAGTGGTGCTGCACCGCGGCCATCTGGCTGGCGCGGGCGAGCACTGAGGTGCGCGTCTTTCGTGAAACGTTGCGGGCGCTGCTCAGTCATTGGTGGCAGCACCCGGTGCAATTTTTCAGTGTGCTGGCCGGGCTTTGGCTCGCCACCAGCCTGCTGACCGGCGTAGAGGCACTGAACAGCCAGGCGCGTGATAGCTATGCTCGAGCCAGTCAGTTGATCGGCGGCGAACCGCAAGCCAGCCTCAGTGCGCCCAGTGGCGCGACCTTTTCCCAGCAACTGTTTGTCGACCTGCGTCGCGCGGGCTGGCCGGTATCGCCCGTGTTGCAAGGGCGGGTGACGCTCAAGGGCCATGAGGAGCAACGTCTACAGCTGATGGGCATCGAACCGGTGTCGCTGCCGGCCGGCTCGGCGGTGGCGGGGCGGTCGTTGGCGATCGAGCAAATTGTCGAGTTTTTCACCCCGCCGGGCCGCACCTGGATTTCGCCGCAGACTTTGCAGGCGTTGGGTCTGCATGAAGGTGAACAGCCGCTGAGCGTGAGCGGTGTGGCATTGCCACCGTTGC
The DNA here is from genome assembly GCF_059695905.1 of Pseudomonas sp. LBUM1663. Classification (NCBI taxonomy): domain Bacteria; kingdom Pseudomonadati; phylum Pseudomonadota; class Gammaproteobacteria; order Pseudomonadales; family Pseudomonadaceae; genus Pseudomonas; species Pseudomonas sp. LBUM1663. Next base: position 2,672,754 of record NZ_CP166792.1, read on the forward strand.
ACGTTCAAACCGATATGGCCCCCGGCATGTTGCTGGTGGACGTTGGCTTCGCCCAGCAGATTCTCGGCCTGCCGGAGCAACTGTCGCGCCTGCTGTTGCCCAAGGATTTCAGTGCCGCACTGCCCGATCAATACAAAGGCCAGTTACAGCTCAAAACCAGTGGGGAAGAAAACAACCTTTCGCGGCTGACTGAAAGCTTTCACTTGAACCTCGATGCCTTGGGGTTTCTGTCCTTCGTGGTCGGTCTATTCATCGTTCACGCCGCGATCGGGCTAGCGCTGGAGCAACGTCGAGGCTTGCTCAGAACCCTGCGCGCCTGTGGGGTCAGCGCTCGAATGCTGATCACGTGTCTGGTGGTTGAACTGGGAGCGCTGGCGCTGATCGGCGGCCTTGCCGGCGTCGCCAGCGGCTACCTGCTGGCCAGCGTGCTGCTGCCGGATGTGGCTGCCAGCTTGCGCGGTTTGTACGGTGCCGAAGTGGCGGGGCAGTTGAGCCTCAGTCCGTGGTGGTGGTTCAGCGGTGTGGGCCTGAGCCTGCTCGGCGCGTGGCTGGCCGGGGCCAACAGTCTGCTGCGGGCGGCACGTCTTCCGTTGCTGGCTTTGGCCGATCCGCAGGCCTGGCATCAAGCTCACGCGCGCTGGTTACGGCGTCAGGGTTGGGTCGCGGCACTGGCTGCTGTCATCGCGCTCATCGCCTTGTTCCGGGGTGACAGCCTGGCCAGTGGCTTTGTGCTGATGGCGGCGCTGTTGATCGGTGCCGCACTGGTCTTGCCGGTGGTGCTGAATCTGGTCTTGAACCTGGCATCGAGCCGCAGTCATTCGGTGCTCGGCCAATGGTTTCTCGCCGACTGCCGTCAGCAACTGCCGGCGCTGAGCCTGGCCCTGATGGCGCTGCTGTTGGCGCTGGCGGCGAACATCGGCGCCGGCAGCATGACCGCCGGTTTTCGCCAGACCTTCAACGACTGGCTCGAACAACGCCTGACCGCCGAGCTCTACGTCAATCCGCAAAACCCGGCGCAGTCCCGGGAACTGCACACCTGGCTCAAACAGCAGCCTTCACTGACGGCCGTGCTGCCCAACTGGCAGGTGTCGATCCAGCTAAAAGGCTGGCCGGCAGATATCTTCGGCGTGATCGATCACCCGACCTACCGCCAGCATTGGCCGCTGCTGGAAGCCTTGGGCGACAACCCCTGGGACCGTTTGGCCAAGGACGATGCGCTGATGCTCAGCGAGCAACTGGCCCGGCGCTTGAAGGTGCGGCTCGGCGATCACCTGACCATTCCCACGCCGGGCGGCCCGTGGTCGCCGCGGATCGTCGGGATCTACGCCGACTACGGCAATCCCAAGGGCCACATACTGGTGAACGGCAATCATCTGCTGCGCGGGTGGCCGCAGCTCACGCCCAATCGTTTCAACCTGCGCATCGAGCCAGCGTTGATTGCGCCGTTCCTCAAAACGCTGCAAACACGTTTCAGCCTGGACGACAGCCGCATTGTCGATCAGGCGCGGCTCAAGGGCTGGTCGACGCAAGTGTTCGAACGCACCTTCGCCGCCACCGCCGCGCTCAACAGCCTGACCCTGGCCGTCGCCGGTGTGGCGTTGTTCATCAGCCTGCTGACCCAGAGCCAGAGCCGCCTCGGCCAACTCGCGCCGCTGTGGGCGCTGGGCGTGACGCGGCGGCAATTGATGCTGCTCAACCTCGGGCAAACCTGGTTGCTGGCGGTGCTGACGCTGGTGTTGGCATTGCCATTGGGGATCGCGTTGGCGTGGTGCCTGGACACGGTGATCAACGTGCAGGCGTTTGGCTGGCGATTGCCGTTGCGGGTGTTTCCGTTGCAGCTGGTGCAGTTGATGGGGCTGGCGTTGCTCGCGACATTGCTGGCATCGGCGTGGCCGCTGTATTCGCTGTACCGCACGCAACCGGCGGACCTGCTGAGGACGTTTGCGCATGAGGATTAAGGTTGGCTTGTTGCTATTGGTTTTATTGAGCGGCTGTGACAACTCGGCGCCTGTCGATAAAGGCTTTGCGGGGCTCGGAGGCGAGGCCGCCGCGTTTACCCCGGTGGTGCCGGGTCGGGTGTTCAGCTTCCCGGCCGATCATGGGCCGCATGACGGCTTTCGCATCGAATGGTGGTATGTCACCGCCAACCTCAAGGACGATCAGGGCCGCGAGTTTGGCGTGCAATGGACGTTGTTTCGCAGCGCATTGAAAGCTGTCCCGGAGCAGTCGGGTTGGGGCAATCAGACTATCTGGCTGGGGCACGCGGCCGTGACGTCGGCCACAGCCCATCACGCTGCCGAACGCTACGCCCGTGGCGGCGTGGGTCAGGCTGGGGTGAGTCTCGCACCGTTCAATGCCTGGATCGACGATTGGCGCTTCAGCAGCCAAGGTTCCGATGCCTTGGCGGATCTGCAACTCAGCGCGCGGGACAAGGGCTTCAGCTACCAATTGCGGCTGACGTCCACCCGTCCGCTGGTGCTTCAGGGCGACAAGGGTTTCAGTCAGAAATCCGAACAAGGGCAGGCGTCGTATTACTACAGCCAGCCGTTCTTCCAGGCCAGTGGCGCGCTGGAAATCGATGGCAAAACTTATCAGGTCAGCGGTCCGGCCTGGCTCGATCGCGAATGGAGCAGTCAGCCGTTGACGGCCAATCAAACAGGTTGGGACTGGTTTTCGCTGCACCTGGACAGCGGTGAACAGGTCATGCTTTATCGCATGCGGCAAAAGGACGGCGCGCCTTATCTCACAGGCACGTGGATCGATGCTCAAGGCCAGACGCAATTACTGCACGCCGACGACATGAGCCTCACACCGCAAGACACCGAAAAAGTCGCCGGGCGTGAAATGCCGGTGCGCTGGGCGATCAAAATCCCGGCCAAACACCTCGACATTTCCATCACCGCCCTCAACCCCAACGCCTGGATGAATTTGCGCATTCCCTATTGGGAAGGTCCCGTGCAATTCAACGGCGGCACGGGATACCTCGAAATGACCGGCTACTGATCCCCTGTAGCAGCTGTCGAGTGAAACGAGGCTGCGATCTCCTGATCTTGCTCCCCACCAAATCCTCGGAACTCCAACCGTAGCGCAAGCCTCTACCGTTTGAACGCCTCGCAGGAGCTCACTCATGAGCGAAGACCTAAAACCCCCCGACCTCGATGCCTGGCAGCGCCTGTTCGAAGACAAGGCCTACTGGCAACAATCCCCCGACGCCCATTACAGCGAACTGCTGCGGGTGGCCGACGACTTGCTGGGGCAGGGCGCCATCGACCTGGAGCAATGGCAGGCCTTGAAGGCCGAGGCCGAGCAATCCCATAAAGACTCGCCCGCGTTGAACGTCGCCCAAGAAGTCGATGACCCCGAAGCCTGAGGAGAACCGCCATGAAACCCCCATCACCCGACACCGCTGAACACCCCGACGAGCCGCGACCACCGGGCGAAGTCGAGCGCGACAACGACGCCCTGCGCCCCACCGACCCGACCCGGCGCAAGCAAAACGGCAAGGGCACCGACAGTGGCGAATCCACCGCGCAAGAAACTGCAAAAACTCCCTGAACTGCGTCTATGCTGAGTTGCACAGTCGGCGCTGACCCTAGGGCCAGAGCCGTCTGCTGCCACCCAATCACAGGGAAAGTATGCTTATGAAACTCCACGCACTGACTAAAGCCATCACCCTCGCTACCTTGCTGTCTGCTACCAGCCTTGGCGCCATGGCTGCGGACATTCCGCTGTCTGCCGTTGTGGAGGCGGACGAGGTCACCACCAAAGTTGTCTCGGTCGATGCGGCTAATCACCGGGTTGTCCTGGAAGGACCGGAAGGGCGTCAGGTCCATGTGCAACTGACCGACAAGGCGAAAAACCTCGATAACCTGAAAGTCGGCGATCAAGTCGACGTCGAGGTCACCAGCTCCGTCGCGGCCTACCTCGACACGGATGTCGACAAAGGCTTGCCAGGCACAGTCGAGCGCACCGGCGAAGTCCGAGCCGCCCCCGGCAGCGACAACCCGGGCGGCGAAGCCTACCGCCAGGTGCAGGTCCAACTGAAAATCACCAAAATCGACACGAAGAAAAACCAGGTGACCTTCGAAAACCCTGCCGGCCAGTCCAAAACCGTTGATGTGGTAAGACCCGAAGTTCAAGCGAAACTGAAAGACTTGAAAGTTGGACAGAGTGTCGTCGTGACCTACACCGACATACTGAAAGTGACCAGCAAGCACTGAAGTTGAGTATTAACTCTAGATATTGATTGTTCTTGTACAGTTTTTTTGTATAAGAACAATCAGTTTTAATGGTCGAACTGGTGAGTTTTTGTTGTCGTACAAATAATATTGGAGATGACATTTAATTAATGTTGTATCGATAAATTTCATGATATGTATGCGGACAACTTCCCCGACTTCTATTAAAATACTTCCCGTTCGCCCAGTGGCAAGGCTCTTTACCAGTGCATGGATTGCCGAGGCCATTACACTGGGCGAACACCTTCTTGAGGGGCGATACGCACCTGCAGCAATACGTTAAGATGCGCGGCATTCAGATCAAGGATGAAAACGGCCTCTGCCGTTCTGACACGGATGAAACCACTCTCCCTTTATCACCCAGCCCTCTACTGGCTGCGCGTGTGGCAAAAAAGACTGTTTCGGCAAATAGCCTGGCGCTTCTCCAGTCGGCAATACGCCGTTTCGATCAACGCGGAATCCCGCTTACCCTTTCGCTACCTCAAACACACCTCCAAGCTGATTCGTAAACTCGGCAACTCCGATATTGCGCTGCAACACAACAAAGTCATCAACCTCAAACTGGCCGTGTCATCGATAGACGGAATCGTCATTGCGCCGGGTGAGCACTTTTCCTTCTGCCGCCTGGTGGGCCGACCGACCCGCAAACGCGGTTACGTCGAAGGCATGGAGCTGTCATTTGGTGAAGCCCGCAGCGGCATCGGCGGCGGCATCTGCCAACTGAGCAACCTCATCCACTGGATGGCCATTCACTCGCCGCTGGTGGTGGTTGAACGCTCGAACCACAGCTTCGATCCGTTTCCTGATGAAGGACGGGTGCTGCCGTTCGGTTCAGGGGCGGCGATTTTTTATAACTACGTTGATCTGGTATTGCATAACCCGACGGATCGGCATTTTCAATTGAAGTTGAAGGTTGGTGAGCAGCAGTTGGAGGGGGAATTGTTGTGTGATCGGGTGCGGGAGTTTCGGTATCACGTTTACCAGGTCGGGCATCGGTTTTTGCGCGAGGGGGGTAGGGTGTTTCGGGAGAATGAGATTTGGCGGGAGGTTAGGAGTAAGGGGCAGGGGAGTGAGGTGTTGGGGAATGAGCGGCTTTATAGAAATCGGGTGGTTGTTAAGTATGAGATTGAGGAAAGTTTGTTGGCGGTGAATGTATAAAAAAACGGGCGATCGTAAGATCGCCCGTATTTTTTGTTATTCTGCTTAGTCGCATTGAGTAAAAATGTATACATTGTCGTCGAATGCCCTTGAGCATTGACCGAAAAAATACACTTCATTTTGATTGAAGAAGAAATAATTTCTTTCTTCTCTGTCTGTTTCGCCACCCCATACATCCATATCTTTTTGTGGTGGGGCTGTGTCGGTAATGGCAAAGGTCTGCTCCGATCTTACTTGGAACAGGAAGTCGAAACCTTCACCTTCGTAACTGGATGGGGCCTCGTCCTCAAGGATCCATTCAGGAGATAGCCCGGTCCAACCAAAAATTTCGCCATGAGCTTTGGTTGAAAATTCCAGATGTTGGAGTTTTATGTTGGAGCTTATAGTTGGCACTTTTTGAGCGGTTTCTGTTTTGAATAGATATGTTTTGAAAAGCTTTTGATACGATTTTAAAAAGCCGATTGGAATAGTTGCATCTTTCAGCCCTGTCTCGAGTATTTCAGGTATCAAAAGATTTTCATCGAATTCACCTGTGGCGCAGAAAAAGCTTAGCGTGTAGCCGCTGAGTTTGTGCGCGGCAGGGAATTCAATGGTGAAGAAAAAAGTCAGTGGAACATCGTTATGGCTTGTAGGTGGATTTACTCCAGGCGGAAGTACAGGGTTGCCACCAATGTACGAATTTGTTTTTTGCTCTGTTTTGATTATGAACATGATAGCCGTCCTTTTATTTTCAAGCTCTCTGATTGGTTGTGTTGTCTGAGTTCTTGATAGCTGATTGGAGAGGCTATCGATGGAGAGCTGGGAGTGCTAGTTCATGGAAGACGATAGAGGTTGCAGGAAATTTCTGAAGCACGGGTCTGTAATGGTTGAGCCAGTGCTTACGGATCAATTTCTGAAGTAAAGCTCGTCCAGTTGCCGTCTCCGAATCCGCAGATATTCCTCCCATACCTTAGGGAAATCTTCATCTTTAGTGAGGGGGAAGGTCAGATAAATATATTTGCCTGTCACGCTAATATATTCGCGTGCACGTTTGAAGGCAGGTTGTTCGTACATCGAGATGCTTTCATCGTATCCGTCATGGCTGTGGGAGATGCTTATCCTGTGCGGAGCGATCATACCTCGCGCAAAATCAATCACCCAACCTTGATCCAGCCCGGTGCTCAAATAGCCGTAAACGCCATCATTTGATAGTCGAATACATGTTTTTGCCTGCGCACCGTCGTCATCGTTCACCACAATGATTTTGTCTCTGAAGTACTGGATGCTTCGCTGATCCGGTCCTTGCAGAACCAAATTCCAGCCTTCAGCTGACATGCGAAATTCACCTTGATTTTCGAATTCTGCAATCCATCCGTTTGAAAGACTGATCTGGTGCTTATTCACGAGAGATCCTGCTTGTTTGATTGATTGATAGGTTGGCGTTCTGCGAGTGGCGACTCTCTCAATTTTTCTGCTTTGTCGGGATCTTGTCGTTTTGTGGGGCACAGACAGTCAGAGAGCCAAGTCAGACATTGGGCTACCTTATCGACATCGTCCATCCAGGCCGACTCTTTCTTATCCAGTTCTGTAAGTGTTCCCACCGTACTAACGTGATAGAACATCATCCAACCATCGCGTCCTTCATTGACGATCAGGTAGGTTGCTCCATGGTATTCGACAGTCAACGACCAACAGCCGAAAAATGCGCGCTGGTCCGAGATCTCGATGACGGAGAACCCGGCACTCTTAACCGCATTTTGCAGATCCGCAAAAGGCATCGGTAGACTCCTGTCATGTGTGAAACCATTTGAGACCCGGATTATGGATCTTTTTTTGAGTTTTTCAGGGCTATGTAGCCTTTCCACGATCTATGCCGGGCTCAAAGATGAGCAGGTAATCGACTTCCCGGTTCCTACAGAGCTTAACAAATTCTAAAGCTGCAGTTGGATCAGACTTGTAGAGTTCATAAGCAACTCCATCTATCTGATAGTACTCTTCGTAATCCACCAGACGACTGCTGACGGGTATCGAAACATAGGGTTTTCAAGTTTCCAGTTCTATACCAATAGAGAAGCGCTCGGTAATGCTTGTTAGCGTGTCATAGAATTTCATTTTTTCTCTAAAGGTTCGTGATATCGCTAGGGCCGCCATCACTAATAAGCTTTGACAGTCGCCGGTTGTAAAGCTCAATGTCCTGCGCGTTCGTCGTTTTATTTATTTCTTGATGCAGAAATTCCATGCTTTTAGATATTATCTGCTTTTCATTGCTAGACATATCGAGGATTAGGTCAAACCTATTTTCAGATAAGACTGGTGCCTTTTTTCGCATATAGTAATAGCACCCTATATTTTCGAGAAGGTCGTTTGCGTCCTCTAGACTGTTTTTTACGGTAATTACGTATTTTTGAAACGCGCTATTTAGAATAGATACGGGATTTTTTTGTGTCTCGAGAAAGCTGCAAAGCCCTTGCCAGTTGATGATGTGTAGTTGATTACCCCAGTCGGGATCTCTTGTTAAATAGATGCCGGATCCTCTGAAATAGTCTGGGATTTCATCTCTGTTTAATGCTTTTTCAAAGTTGCTGATCATTGAAGATGTTCCCACTCATAAAAATTGGCTTCGGTTAAAGAGGGGGCTGATTTTAAAAAAGGAGGGAAAATTTCTGTCATTTAAAGATTTTCAAGATCAATGGAGCAGCCGTTGCTTTTTAGTTTTTGAAGTCGTTGATCGAACGAAAGCATTTGTAGATCTTTGGTTTTTATATCGTGCTCTTTTCTTAAAAGTCTAAATAGGCGGCCTATATTTTCTTTGCTTTTGTTGTCGAGACTCTTGATCAGGTCGTAGTTGTCGACGGATAGAAATGGGAATTTTTGTCTTGTTATGCAATATGCTGTTATGTTTGAAAGTAGACCTTCAGCGTCTTCGTAATTTTCATTGAGGTATCTCGCGTACTCTTCAAATATAGTCGACAATAAGCTCTGCGCAGCTTTCTGGGTTTCAAGTACGCCGCACATTTCTGCCCAGTTGCTTACATATAGATGATCACCCCAGTCGGATCCTCTAGCAAAGTAGATACCATTTCCTTTAAAGAATTCGGAGATCTCATGTTGATCTAAGGCAGTTTCGAACGTGGTTTGCATTGGGATTGTTTTCCGCCCGTCTAAGTTTTTCAACAACGTCCCCACCCGCCTGTCATGGGTAATACGCTCTGATCCAATTAAAGCTATTTCTTTTGGTTCGAGTTTGGTTGCTCCCCAAAAAAAATAGCAGATGGCCTCCAATTTCCCTCGCTTGCTGCTTTACGTTCTACAGTTTTTCTAAGTCAACTTTACAGCCGTTTGTTTTGATTTCAGACAGGAATTGATCGAGACTTATCACGGGTTTGCCTGCGTTTTTCTTGGCGTACTCACTACGAAGTATTCTAAATAGATCTCCGATTATTTTTTTGTTTGGTTCGTTAAGGTTCGATACCAAATCAAAACCATCGGCGGACATGAAAGGTGTGTCCTTTTGCATTGAGTAGTAGCAACTGATGTTTAGTAGTAAGGAGTCCGCATCTTCATAGGTGTTTTTCAGCGATATTAAGTATTTACTGAATGCTTCAAGCAGTATTTCATTTGGGTTGTCTTTCAGTTTAAGGTACCCGCAGAGCCCCTGCCAGTTGTTGATGTAGAGGTGGTCTCCCCAGTCAGGATCTCGGGAAAAATATTGTCCTTGACCTTTGAAGAATTCTGCCGGCTCGTTGTTTTCCAGCGCGATCTGAAATTTAGTTTTCATTGGAGTTTCTCCCAGTCCTCAAATTGGCTTAGTAATTCATCAACATTTTTGTTGTGTTGGATTTTTTCAGAGCCTATCAGGGCTGCCTCTTTAGTCCCGCTTTTCGTTGCTCCACCGGGGACCCATTCTTTTGGATAGGCACCACTTTCTTTGCCATTCGGCATTTCGAACTTGAATCGCGCATCTCCAACCAACCAAAAGGGGACAGATTTATTTTCGTGATTGCGTAGAAAATAAATCTGTCCCCTATTTTCCTTTTTTCGCTTTTTTTGGAAGATTATTGGAGGGTGTCTTCTCCCTTTTGGAATTCCAAAAGAGGAAAAAATGTCTTTCCATTTTCTGCTCTAAGTTGCGACTCCACGATCTATTCCAGGTTTGATTATCAATAAATAGTCTACTTCTCGGTTTCGGCAGCGTTCGACAAATGCTAGTGCTGAAGCTGGATTTTTTATATATGTGTCAAAAGTGCTCTTATCAATTTCGAAATACTCTTCATAGTCAACCATTCGGTTGCTTACTGGTATCGAAACATAGAATTTTCCTGATTCTTCTTCAATTCCTATAGAGAACCGTTCGTTTTTGCTGAAAAAAATATCATTGAATTTCATTGTTTTGCCTATAAGTCCAGCGGTGATACTTCTAGTTTTGGAGGATGAATACCTCCAACATCAATTACTGCCTCGCTATTTCCGTTTGGCAGTTTACCACCAGGAATCCAAAACTCATTGGCACCCGCCTCATTTCCTGACGGAACTCTTAAGTTAAGCTCTCTAGGGTTGGTGATGTCAATTCGAACTAGCTTATTGCTTTCTAGAAAGCCTGGTGATAGTCCAAGTGAGTTTTCTAATGCTGACGCATTCCCTTTAGTAGAGGTCAGTAATTTATCCGCCTCCGTCTTAGGCATGATGAAAGACGTACCATCACGCTGACCGATACCATATTTGTCTAGATTCGATTGAGTCATAAATCTGGTAGCGCCGCTGTCAAACTGAGCCACGTGATTGGATATGTACTCCGACGAAAGATACTCGCTTGGATTTGGTCGAGACCCTTTCGGAATCGCAGTAATTTCCTCAATTTGTGACTGTGTCAGCGTAGGGGAGGCATCCGGACAGTCCCCCTTTACACACATCAACCCCAACGGATCCACCCACCCCGTAGGGTTAGGCACGTACTGGTAGTTATTCAACCCCCCAGCCAGCTTGATCGGATCCGGCGTCAGATACCGTCCAGTGCCCGGATTGTAGTAGCGATGCCGGTTGTAATGTAAGCCTGTTTCCCCATCGAAGTACTGACCTTGGAAGCGCAGCGGGTTGTCGATTTCAGCAATGTCGAGGGTGGCGAGGTTGCCGTAGGCGCGGTATTTCGCCGACCACATGATCTGGCCGCTGTAGTCGGTGAGTTCCTGCGGGGTGCCGAGGTGGTCGAGTTGGTAGTAGAACGGCTCGGCTTTGAGCGGGCCTTCGCCATCGAGCATGGCCAATGGGCGGAAGGTGCCCGGTTCGTAGATGTAGCTGCGATAGCGGTTGTCGGCGCTCTCGGCGATGAGGCGTTCGCCTTGCCACAGGAATTGCGTGGTGTGGCCATCGACGGTTTTGGAGATGCGGCGGCCAAAGGCGTCGTATTTGTAGGTTGCATTGCTGCCGCCGGGGAGGCTGACGCCGATCAGGCGGTGCTGGCAGTCGTAACGGTATTCGGTGACGAGTTTCTGGCCGGCTCCTCGACGTTCGCGCGCCAGGTTGCCGTAGGCGTCGTAATCGTAGTGGCGGTCGCCCTGCATGAGCAGGCGGTTGCCTTTGACGTTGGCCAGGTTTGCGGTTGGCTGGTCGCCCTGGCCCAGGAGGTTGCCCGCCGGGTCGTGGGCAAAGCTTTCCGGGGTGGTGCCGCGGACGTTGATCAGTCGGTCGAGCGGGTCGTAGTGGTAGCTGCGATTGCCTTTGCGGCTGTCGTCGATGCCCGCAAGGTTGCCATTGGCATCGTAGGCGTAGCGCCGCTGGAACAGGTTGCGATCTTGCTGACCCACCGTGTGGGCTTGCAGTCGGCCTTGTTCGTCGTACTGGTATTGACTGAGCAGCAGGCCTTGTTGACGTTGCTGCTCGCGGCCGGCGCTGAACTGGTGAGTGGTCAGGCGCGAGCCGTTGAGGTCGATGCTGCTCAGGCGACCGCCGGATTGGTGGCGGTAGTCGAGTTTGCTGCCGTCGGGGAGGCGGCAGTGGCTCAGTTGGCCGAGTTTGTCGTACTCGTAACGCGTGGTGCCCCAGCCTTGGTGTTCGGTGATCAGTCGGTCTTGCAGATCGTATTCGTAGGCGAGAGGCCAGTGGCCGTCGTCGACGTTAACCAGGCGACCCAATGCATCGTAGCTGTAGTGAATTTCTTCGCCATCGGCCAGGGTTTTTACCAGCAGGCGGCCCGCGGCGTCGCGCTGGTACTCGGTAATCAGTTCGCTACCGTCGTCGCCAAATTCGGTTTTCTTCAGCAGTTGGCCGTTGAGGTCGTACTCGTAAGCGGTGCGGCGACCGTCGAAGCCGGTTTCCTGCTGGATCAGGCCGTTGGGGTAGTAATCGAGATGGTAGTGCTCGCCACGTTCGTTTTCGATCTCGCTGAGCAACAGGCGCGAGTTGTCGTAGTGGTAACGCAGTTGGCTGCCGTCCGGGTTGATGCGACGGCTGACCAGATGCAGGTTATCCGCATACTCGTAGCGGGTGACGCGGCCCAGTTCATCGCGTTCGGCGGTGACTTTGCCGTAAGCGTTATAGGTGAACGCACGGGTTGCACCGCCGGGCAGAGTGATTTGCGCGAGGCGGTTCGCGGCGTCCCATTGATAGTGGAGGCCTCCTTGGAGGACGTCGGTCAGCAGCCACAGTTCGTTCCACTTGATTTTCGTGTGTTGGGTCAGGGCTCGGAAGTAGCCACTGACCAGCAACGGCTGATCGCTTTACCTTCGACCAGTTGGAAGTCACTGCGGTGACGATCCAGGTTGCGCTTCGCTAAATATTTGCCGCGCTCGCGGTCGATGAAACGTCCTGGTAATTACCGACATTTTGAAAGGCTTTGTGTGGGACTTTGTTGTAAGGGCAGGGGATGTTAATGTTCGGCCTTTGTCGCATTTTATAAGGATATTTCCAGTGCTACGTCAGCTCGTACTTGCCCTGCCAGCCATGATGTTTTTAGTCGGTTGCGAGGCGGAATCCGGTCCTTTGCCAAATAGCAAGAGTCTTGCGCCAGAGAAAGTATCCGCCATCGCTGCCACCATTGCGAAGACGTACCCTGATCTATCCAGCGAACTGCGCGGCAAGGTACTCAACACCGTCGTGCAGTCCATCGACAATATGGTGTTTGTCGAGGGTGGTCAGTTTGATATGGGAGACTTCGGTTGGATTTGTGAGTACGACGAAAAGGATGTGTGTACTTGGCCTTGTGGGCAAGATCCTGAGCAGATGTGCAATATCAGCCCAGATGGTAACGACGACTTTGTTCATCCGGTAAAACTAAGTAGCTATTATCTATCGAAGTTTCAAACTAACTTAGGTGATTTTGACCTGTTTTTTACCGCGCAGGGTAAGCCGGTGTTTGATATAAAATTCCGAGACAGAGCAGATCTACAAAATATGTATACGCCGAATTTACCGGCTCCTACAAAAAGCTGGCAGGAGGCCAAGGATTACTGTCAATGGGTTGGCCAATTGAGCGGTTATCCAATAGACTTGCCCACAGAAGCACAATGGGAGTATGCCGCCCGCAACCGTGGCGAGCATGTGCTGTTTCCTACAGATACCGGTAGTCTAGACTATGGGAAAAACTTTCCAGTAGAAGGCGGAGGCGAGACGTTTGCTGTTAACAGATTCACCCCAAATCCTTTAGGTATATACAATTTGTCAGGTAATGCTACTGACTGGGTTAATGACTGGTACGGTAAAGATTATTATCAAAACTCACCTCTAGAGAATCCGCAAGGACCTGCGACGGGAACAGAGAAAGTAAAGCGTGGCTCGAATTATCCAGAGGCCCCTTTATTTGCTGCTCCTATCGTACGGCGTTGGCCAGATAAACCTATCCAAAAAGCGTACTATCCAGGCACTGGTTTTCGCTGCGCTATTCAGTCAGGTAAACCGCTATAGCTAGATAAATAATAAGGGCGCCAGTGGCGCCCTTATTTAAATTGTAGAATCAAGCCAAGCCGTCAAACAGATTACTGCGTCGTGCGGCGACTAATACATCTTCTTTGCGCCATGATGGACCCGGCGTCCACGCCAGCATGCCACCTGAACGCGATGAAGTATTGTCGTTGACCGCTAAGCTTCCGATAAACTTATTGAATTCGCGTTGTTCTTGTCCATCTAATAGGGCATTGATACGACTCAGGCTATCCATGGCTAGGACTTTTTCACCACCCTTCGAGCAGTGTTCTAATACTTCGAAGAAGTGCCGCCAGCTGTGCAAATGAGACAGCAATAGTACGACTGCCTTTTGCTGGTCTTCAGCCCAGCTTTCAACAAAGCTTTCGGTTAGTAGATATACCATCGGTCCAATGGTTTCTGGTGGCAGCATCTTGAGCGGGATTTTTTTGTCATTCACGTTAATGGCTTGGTTTCTGAGCAGATACCTCGCCAAATTTTGTGCTTCCTGTTTAGTAGCCTCACGTTGTTTCCACCAAAGGCCCATGCTACGGGATCCATCCTCAAATGCCTTGCCCGCTGCTTGCCCTGGATTAGTTGCAATTTGGAATAGACCCCTGGCCATGTAATTGAAAGCATCCTGAGTCACCGCAAGCTGGTAGTGAAAATCCGCTTTCGACAATGCACTGCAAAACACATATGCCAGGTTACCGACCTGCTCTAAATCGACCGCCGTTCCAAAACCACCACCGGCCCCTGGACCAAATACCAGGCTGGCCTTGCAGTTAATTTCCAAGCGATCACTTCGAATGATAATGCTGAAATCAAAACCTGCTCCAACGCCAAGCGCCACATTGCCTTCAGCCTTGACCTCAACCAGACTCGCCCAGTCTGTACTGCCACTATCATTCGCCTGGCCCGCGACAATTTTGCCGCCCCCTTGCTTGGCTGGATCAAGCCACTTCAACGTTCCGGTCACTGTGCCGCCACCTTGTACACCGGCGAAGGCGTTGCCCTTCAAACCTACGCTGCCTCCGCGCTTTTTATCCACCGCAATGCTCGGCGTGCTGAGCAACGCTGTAGCCCCCGACGCCTCAACTTCTTTGGGTTTATATTGCGCTTTGACGCCAGCCTGGCCTTGGGCTGTCGCCCCGGCGAAGCACGACAATTCGACCTTGCCGTCAAGGCGGAAAATGCCGATGTCACTCACCACTTCTTTGCCCTCGGCATTGCGGTAAGGCATCCGCACCACGTAACCGCCCTGATCGGGGAAGAAGCTCTTGAGCGCAACAGAGCCTTCCGCCAGCGAGATCGCTGCACTGCCTTTCACGCCCACTTCGATGTTGCCTTTGCCGGGCTCCCAGCTGTTGATGCCGGCGCTGGCGGTGGCGGCGAAACGGAAGGCGTGGGCTTCGGCAGAGACGGCGTATTTCGTCGAGTCTGCCTGGTTGGAAGTCCAGGAGCATTCTTTATGCAGGGCATTAAGCAGATTGTCGTCTTTGCTCGTCCAGCTCGTAAACTTGGCTTCCAGACTACCAAGGGGGCTGGTTTTTCGGCTTTCATTGACGGCGGACTTGATGTCCTTGAACAGCTCTTTAGCCAGGTTTTTATCGAGTGGCTTGCCCTGCATTACCTTCGTGCTGACCTTCACTTTCCAGTCAAGTTGTTCCCGGTAACTCATCGGTATGTAGTGCCGGCGGCTTGGGTCGCTGAACGAGATGACTTCGATAACGGTAATGCCAGTTTTTACTTGTCGACCTTTTTGGCTTTCGGTGGCTTTTCCCTTGCCATGCTTGATGTCCGGCGCAGCGCTGTTGGCGCTGGTGGAACTGTCGCCGGCTTCGGCCTTTCCTTGCGCTGCGATCTTGGTTCGCAGTGATTCAATCTCGGCGTTCAATTCGAGTACTTTTTTGGCTTGCAGCTGTTTCCAGTTGCTCTCCAGGTAGTTGCCCCCAAGCGAAACTTTTGGCGTATAACGCTGATACCAATCACGTGCCTGCTGCACTGTTGCCAACTGACCTTGCAAGTCTTCTTTGCGCGTAACCGCCTTTGTGGTCGCTTTTTCCGGCGGTGGCTCTGATCGCTGCACCAACCCGGCATCTTCAGCCTTGGCGTTCCAGGCGTCTTTGACACATCGCGAGCAGGCGCAACTGGTCTGAGGATTTGATGCCTTGGTA
Source organism: Pseudomonas sp. LBUM1663 (assembly GCF_059695905.1). NCBI lineage: Bacteria > Pseudomonadati > Pseudomonadota > Gammaproteobacteria > Pseudomonadales > Pseudomonadaceae > Pseudomonas > Pseudomonas sp. LBUM1663. The sequence continues at coordinate 2,688,199 of NZ_CP166792.1, forward strand.
CATTTGCTCGCTTGGGTGGCCTTGGCCAGGTTCTGGTGCAGCTCGTCCATAAGGTTCTTGACGAGGTCAGTCTGCGTTTTGAGTGCTTTTGACTCTTTTTCCGTCAGAACATAAAAAGTGTCTTCACCGGTGATATGCACCACGTCCACCAGTTCGTCCTTGCATTGAGCTTCGCCCTTGACACTGGTGGTGCTCTGGTTGTCCGCATGCTTGGGTGGCGGCAACACTTTAGTGGCTGGTAACTGCAGCACCCAACCGGCTTTGATGTGGTTGGGGTCGGTAATAATGGGGTTAAGTGCCCGTAGATCCGCCACAGAGCATTTGTTTGCGCTAGCAATGTTGCCGAGGATATCGCCGCTTTTGACGGTATAGGTGTTGCTCATTGCTCATCGTCCTTGTGATTCAGAGGCTTTCCAGCTGAGTCAATTTTTCACCCAGCGCCACGTCGTTACGAGCCAGAAGTTCTGCATCCGGGGCAGTCGCCCAAAAGGAATCTCCACGGCTTATGGCGAGGCGTAGCCAGCGCTCCTGATCTGCCATTTGTTGGTAGCCCGCTTGTTGTCCGGCAAGCAATTGACGATGTACAAACTCGACAGTGTCTTGGGCAGGCAACACTTCGCGATAGTCTTCGGCAAAGCGTGCTGCAATGACCTTCAATCGACCTTGCTCAATCGACTCTTCGCGCTCCGGACTCAGGTACAGCCAAGCGGGCGGTTGCAGTGCGGCCGCTAGGCTCTGGGCCGCCCTGGCGTAGTACCGCCAGCCCATTTCGTTACGCCAGGCCATGGCGGTGAATGGCCCAATAAACTGGTTGCGCTCAGTTTCATTAAGGCTGCGCAGCAAGGGCTCTAACCATCGCGGATCGAAAAACCGCATCATCTGTTGCGGCGCGTCGTCGGTGCGCACAGTGAGCAGGCTTCGCCAATGTTCAACCCCGTTGTCCAAGTCTTGCTCGTTGCTCAGCCAGGCCACACAGCCGGCATCGGACTGCTCCAGCAGGGCACTGGCATACGCCGTTGATTCGCCTTTTGCAGGGCACACGACAACGTAAGGTCCAGCCGGTTGAAGTTCGGCATATGGCGTATTGAGGAACAGTGGAATACACCGAGGGCGAGATTGTTCGTCACCCTGAAACAGACGCGCCAGCAAATCCGCATCAAAGCTGCCATCCAGAATCAAGCACATCGTGCCCGGTGACGAGGGTCGTTCGAACGGCGAAGGAATAGACTCCATCATGCTGATTTCCCCGGCTGGTGAATGGGGCAATGGCCGGAAGCATCGAGGTGGCATGAAGGGGTAGGTAGTAGCACCCCCGTTTTTGCTTGCGCTTTATACGAAGCAAGGGAAGGGGCAACGACTTGCCCAGCCTTATCCGCATCCGCCTGCTTCAACACCCCCGGCAACAACGGCGCAGCCCCCGTCCCGCTTCCCGGCCCACCCCCGGAGTTCATGTTGATCACCGGCCCGCTCATGGTCACGCCGCCGGCATCGATCTTGATAAAGCTGCCACCGCCGATCAGTGTCAGTTCACTGCCCGCTTCAAGCACGACTTTCATGCCGCTGCTCAGGTGAATCTCCTGGCCGGCGTCGATGAATTGCCCGGTGCCGATCTTGATGTGCTGGTTCACGCCCACGGTCAGGTGGTCGTTCGCCCGGGCCTCGACTTTGCGGTCGGCGTAGACGGTGTGGTGTTCTTCGGCCTTGAATTCGCTGTAGCTGTTTTGCTCGACGGTGTCGTGGCGTTCGTTGCCGACGCGGATTTTCTGGTCGTGCTCGACGTTTTCGTCCCAGTCGCGCTGGGCGTGCAGGAAGATTTGTTCCTGGCCTTTCTTGTCTTCGATGCGCAGTTCGTTGAAGCCGCCACCGCCCTTGGAGCTGAGGGTTTTGAAGGTGCTGCGGGTTTTGTTCGCCGGCAGCGGGTACGGGACGACGTTTTCCTTGTGGTACAGGCAGCCGCTGATCAGCGGTTGGTCGGGGTCACCTTCGAGGAAGGTGACGAGCACTTCCATGCCGATCCGCGGGATGGCGATGCCGCCGTAGTGGGCGCCGGCCCAGGCGGAGGAGACGCGCAGCCAGCAGCTGGTCTTGTCGTCGGCTTGGCCTTCGCGGTCCCAGTGGAATTGCACTTTGACGCGGCCGTACTGGTCGCAGTGGATCTCTTCGCCTTTGGGCCCGGTGACCACGGCGCTTTGGCTGCCGAGGATGCGCGGCTTCTTTTGCGTCAGCGGCGGGCGGTTTGGCACGTCCCACGGGGTGGCCTGGAAGCGGTTGCGGTAACCCTGGTGGAAATCGCCCTTGAGGCTAGTGGTGTCGCTGGTTACCGACTCTTCCAGCACCTGCGGCTGTTTGCCTTCGTGCAGGACTTCAGTCAGCAGCCACAGGTCGTTCCATTTGGCTTTCGGGTGTTGGGTCAGGGCCAGGAAATGGCCGCTGACCAGCAACGGCTGATCGCTTTTGCCTTCGGCCAGTTGAAAGTCGCTGCGGTGACGTTCCAGGTTGCGCTTGGCCAGGTGTTTGCCGCGCTCGCGGTCGATGAAACGACCGGGGTAGTCGTAGTCTTCGAGGTCAGGCAGGGCGTCGCCGCGATTTTCGCTTTCGAGGGTAATGCGCGGTTTTTCGAAGTCGTAGTCGCGGCGGGTGGTGCGGCTGGTACGGGTTTCCAGGCGCAGGTCGAAGCGCTTGATCACCGGGTTGTTGGCGACCATGCCGGAGTCTTGCTGGTAGGCCACGGGGGCGAGTTTCGGGAACACCGTCTGGTCATCGCCGAACACCAGCTTGTGGGCCGTGGCGCTGTGCTGGAAGTGGTAGTGGATACCTTCTTCCTCGCACAGGCGCTGGATGAACTGCAGGTCCGATTCATCGTACTGAACGCAGTAAATGCGCTCGGGATAGATCGCCCCGACTTTGAATTCATAGGCATTGCTTTGGATGCCGTGCTCTTCGAGGACCATGCCGATGATTTTCGGCACGCTGAGGTTCTGGAAGATGCGTTGGTTGATGCGGTGCGCGAGGTAGGACAGTTGCGGGCGCAGGGTCACCGCATAGCGGGTCAGGCGTTTGCCGGAATCACCTTGGGCGGCGCGATAGATCTGGCCATGGATGCCGCTGCCGTCAGGCGAGAGCTGCAAAAAGGCCGGTTTGTGCAGCAGGGTCTCGAGGTCCAGGGACGGCTGTTCACTGACCAGCTCCACCTCAAACACAAAAGGCTGGCTGATGGCTTCCCGACCTTGCAGGGAAAAGACCTGAAAGTCGCTGGAAAGACCTTCGATGGTCAGGGCAAAGTGAGTTTGATTGGCCGGCGCGAACATCCCTTGTTCCTCGTGCAGTGCTGCGGCATGCGCTGACACCCGGAAACCGGGTCAACGGACGCGAAATTCTGGAAGGGCGGAAACAACATCGACCAGCAGAGCTGGCCGATGCTTGTGACGGTCGGCCTGACTTAGGCGACCGGCTGACGCCAGTCATCGGAACCCGAAGTACCGGATACTTCGTGGGTCCAGGTGATTTTGCGGTAAGTGAACTGTACTTCTTCCAGGTGGGTGAAGTGCGAGTTCGACGGATCCTGGCAGTTGTGCATGTAATCCTTGATGTCCACGATGATCGCGTTTTCCAGTTTTTTGTAAAAGTTCAGACTTGATCTAACGGTTATCGGGCCACCTGATTTTTGGCAGTTATATAGCTCAGCTATTTGTTGATTCTTCTGCCTTGCTTTCGTTTAGGTTTGCCTTGAAGTACGTCATAAAATCCTGCCCTTGAGCAAAGGCTTTTTCGATTTTCGAGCTTTGCTCTTTAAGCGCTGGGCTTGGCTTGGCCCATTGTTCAGACGGAAGAGGTTTGGACCACTCGGCAATGGAATCAGGTAGAGACTTCATACTGAAACGATGGTCCCACTCCGCCACCCAGTATGGAAAGCGCCACCAAGTGATCAGGTGTGTCAGGTACCACCAACCAACTCCTAAAGCGGAACGTTCGTTGTGCTGGTATTCCTCGTGAATGTCCTGTCGTTCTTGATCGAAAGTGTGGCGACCCTCGTAGGGTGCTTTGCCAGGGCAGAACTCTGGACCTTTTTCCATATAGATCCGTATGGCTTCCCACTTACCCAAGGCATGAGCAGAAGTCATCACGCCTTGTCTCACAAAATGCACTACGTCAGCTTTGGAATCGTCGAACGCCATACCAAATGTATAGGCGCTTGTTACTCCTACTCCAGTAACACCTGTACTGATTGAAAGCCAAGATACTGTCTCTTCCCATGGTTGAATGACGGGGACGTCAGAACCTTCGGGAAAGAAACAGACTTCACTACGTTGGCGGTTGAATCTAATAGGACGGGTGCGCGACTTCGCTCTGGTAGTGCTCAAGATAACGTAAGTACCCAAGAGCGCCGCTATTCCTCCTCCCCAAATACTAAAGGTCACACCGAAATGGAACATGCCTGCTGTTCTGTCCCAAAAGGACTCGGAAAATGGGTTTCCCCAGGTAGTAGATCCTGCAAGCAAAGGCAGAACAATGAGGCATGAGAAAATGAACATCATACCGAGCCCAATCATTGCCCTAGCTTGGAAAGCCTTGCCGAAATTACTACTGCCTACGTCGAGGAATGTGTCATTTACCTCAACAAAGCTTCCGCCCAAATCCATGGGGGCATTGCCCGTTGGTATCGGAAGCGGGGAGAGGAATAATGCTTCACCTGTCGCGAATCTGCGCTTCTCACCAGCCACGGGCCGCATTTTTTTGAGATTGAGATCGTCGCTGGATTGCTCATTTATTGAAGACATTAGGTTTGCCCGGCTTGTTTTGATGATTCGAGCACAGTCAGCGTGTCGGTGGTCACAATGACTGCTTGAGCGGTTGTATTTCGTGCGCTAAGAAACCCAGTTGTTGAGAATTCCTTCCCGCTTCCAACGTTCAGTGTCTTGGTTTCAAACATTATTTCCTGGTGTTTTTGGACTCCAGGGAGTGGATGGTATCGCAACTTTATCGCAAGACCATGCTGGGCGTTGGCCTCATGTGCAAAAATTGCTAACCCCAATTCGAGTGGCGCGTCTGGTGGGCTCAGTAAATTGAGTTGATATAGCAAAGGTTCAGTCCAAGGCTCCCAGTCATTGCGCTGGAGATTGCTTGACCAATACGCGGTGAGGCCAAATCCAACATCATCCAGCTCTCGAATCGTTATATTTGGAATGCTTATCACTGCAATAGGTCTGTTGTTTATTTGTCTCAGACGGACCTGAGGGGTTGAAGTGATCTCTGCCAATTGCATGCGGTCTTCTTGGAATCCGCGATTTTGGTTCTTCTTTCCCCACGCGCCCTGCTGAAGCCAGTTATCAAGCTTCGTTTTATTATTTCGGTTGTAAATCCACTCGCCACCTAGCTGCAACACCGTCAAGCCTAACCCTATTAAGTTGGCTCTCGCAGCAACGCTCAGAAGTTTGCCACCTGCTGTGACCCAAGCGACAGCTCTTGCTTGGCTAACATTTGAAGCCGCTTCAAACATATATTGCCCTGTTCGTGCAACTGCCCAACCGTTAACGACGAACTGTCCAGAGTCGCCTGCGATTGTCATGCTGGCACCCGCCAGCTTTGCACTATCTCCCGACCTCAAGGCTTCAGTCCAACGAGCGACAGACCCTTTTTCCCCATACAGACTTGTGACTGCCGCCGCCATACCGAACCCGTAAGCGGCTAGCCCCAGCCCCCCCGTGAGCTTTCCCATGCGCGCGGCTAGCTGAACTTTGCCGGCTGCACTTGAATAGTTGTTTTTGACTACGTTTAGAGTAGTAGCTGATATCCCCTGTGCAGCCGCGAAGCCTCCTCCGCTTGCAGAGAAGAAAGCATTGCCAAATGCAATGTAATCAGTTTTATCCCAGCTGGGTTTTCTTCTTAGCTCTGAATAAACAGTGACGAAGCTAATTAATTGCACGACAAATACAGCTGATGCGAAGATGTCGCCTCCCGCAGATTGAAATATATCTTTTCCTAATCCTCTTACCTTGTCGCCTGTGTTTAAGCGGTGATCTTCGGCCATTCGGTGGAATTCTGCTTCTTGGGCGCTGGTTAGGCCTTTAATTTTTATACTTGCTTTACTCGGGCCTTCGCCAACAGAAATCATTGCAGGCGCGATTTTTTTCTCTAACGGGGCGACGGATAGCTGAACAGATTTACGCTGTGCGACCAAAGATCGATAGCTTCCCTTGGGGGCTCGACCTTTTCGCTCGTTAGCCAATGTCTCCCTGATCTTGTTTTTGAGCGAGGACATCTGCTGGCGAAGTTCGGTGAGTTTCGCCATGTCAGCTTCGAACGCATGAAGCTGGCTTGCAGAAGCAAACTCAAGAGTAATTCCTTTTTTGCCAAATGTTCTTAGTACGTCGATCCATGCTGAGCCGGGAATATTTCGCAGAACTTTAGATGGGTCTATTGCCCGGCCGTTGCGTAGTCCTTCTATAGCTTCTTCTAGAGCATTCGCCAAGCGGAGTTGTTTGGCAGGTTCGTAAACTGTGTTTCGTGCTTGATCGAAAGTTATACCATCGTTGCTTAGATTGATTGATGCCGCGAGATCTTGGGTCAGGAGTGTTACGAACTCTCGACTAGTTTTTTGCAGTCCTTGGAAGTCCTTTGCTGAAAGGGGTATATCCCGAGCCGATTTTATTAATGAGCCAATTTTCGCAAACAGATCCTTCTGGTCGGTCAAACTTGCAGTAAAGAAAGTTGGAACTGTAAAACCTGGCTCTTTTTCTATTAGGTCTGCAATCGCTTCGGTAGCCTTGTCGGTGCGACATATATCTCTCATGCACGCGTATTCAGTAGCAAGAGCCGATTCAAGTTGGGTTCCAAATTTCGGATCAAAATACCAAGCAGATTTATAGAAGCGTTTTTCGCATACTATTTTTATTCGATCTTCAGTTATCAGATCCAGTCGCTTATTCCAACGGCTTAATTGTGCTCGCTGTTGTTTAAGAAAGGCTTCCATAGCCGGTCGGTCAATCAGGTCGTTGATACCTTCTTGTCCCATTTTTGCGCCATTGAGCGCTTCATGCGCATTGTCTTCGATGGTCTCGATCAGGTCTTCGTACTTGGAATGCAAAGGTCCAAGACTCGTACGCATCCGCGACTTTGAAGCTGCAATAGCCCCACGATGCGTACCAGCGCCTGAATACTGAGTTTGATTTTTAACGTTGACGTAATCGACGATGGCTTGCCGTTGCTCTTCGCTTGTTTCGTCCTTGAGTTTGGCAAAGCGTGGATCGCCTTGCGCAGCATTCAGGATGGTATCGCCGGTGACTGTGTACAAGGATTCGATGTAGCAACCAAATACATACTTCTTTTGGTTTGCCTCCGCATCACTCCAGTCACTGATCCATCCAGTTACCAAATCCTGATGTTCGGCGAGGTCGCGCAGCACACCGATGTCATCCTGTATGACCATATACAGATGGTCACGCTCGTTTTCTGCCTTGACCTGTTTTTTCAGCGCACCCAGCTGAGTCTTTTTGAAGTGCGATGCTTGCTCCCAGAGATAGTCTTTGCTTTCTTCGGGTTTGGCGCCCGTCGGCGCTGGACCTTTACTCGGCTGTTCTGCAATCTCCGCAATCCACCTTTCCGCCTGACTTGGAGTCAGTAGATTAGCTGCGCCTTTCTCAGGGTCTGCATTGGTGAGATCGACCTTTTGCATGAAGTACTCACGTTCAGACTTGTGCTTGATGACCTGCGCGCATTTGGCGGCGGTCCATTGCACCTCGGAGTAGTTGACATAGAGCTTGCTCAAACGCGGGAAGACCAGCACGGCTTCGCCCACGTTGCTTTCGCGTTTGTTGGCGGTGATTTCGCCTTTTTCCCACAGCAGTTGGGTCACGATGCCGTTCTGGATTCGGTATTCGTGCATGACGGCTTGAGGTTTTTTGTCGACGATGACGTAGAGCCAACCGTCGCGCATCAAGCGAATGCCTAGTGGGCGAGAAGTGGTTTTGTACGGCATCGCCAGTGCGCTGGATGGGTCTAGTCGTTCGACTAGACCGTAACGCAGTGGGATGAGCTGGATTTTAGCCTTCATCAGCGAGCAGCCGCCCATCGCACACTTGCCGTCGTCCCGGCTTTTTGCAACGTTGTTCGGGCTTTTGCCGGTCAATGTTGGCGTTGTCATCCTTGGCTCCTCAGCGGGGTTTCAGCCCGTTCCTGGGCAATATCAGCAACCCGTTCGAGTCGCTGAGCGGGCGTTTGTTCCGATGGGGTCTTGAGTATTGCATCCAGGTCGGGATGTTCCTCCAGCGCTCGCTCACCGAGAAATCCGTGAATGTTGGCATAAAGTGTGATGTCGAGTTCGGTGTTGAAGCCGCGATCATACGAGGTCGATGCCATTGCGTGCAGATGTTCCCAGCGCTGCAACGGCGTCGATTGTGCCTGATAGGTCGGAAAGTATTCGTGCATGTGTTGGTCGAGGCGCAGGACGATGCTTCGGAAATTCACTTCGTCCAGTTGGCTGAGTTGCTCGTCGCTCAAGCGGTAGCGTTTGCTGTGGTTGGGCTGGGAGGCTTTGCCCGGTCGCTGGTTGATGTGCCAGCAGCCCAGCGCCGCGTCGGCGGCGACGATCTGCGAGCAAGGGCCGAACAGGGTAGGGTCCTTGATGCTCTCGGCGTGGCTGAGCAATGCGTGGGTTACGGCAGGGTCGGCGACGCGCAGCAGGACTTCTTCACCCTGAGGGAGCATGACGCTGGTCAGCCAGCGGAAGTGCTCGACCATTTGTGCCCAGGGTTGATCGCTGAACACCAGGTAGCCCCATTCCTGGCGAGGCTCAGCCAGAAATTTTGCGAGGATGGGATTGTTCTGCGCTTTTATCTGAATCAGACACGGCGAAACGTCGCCCAATGCAGTCCATTGGGTACCGAGATAGAGAGGCTCGAACACCGGATCGTCCGACCATTGATAAAGGTGCTGGGGCAGTTTTTCGACGCTGACGCCATCCAGCAGCAAACCGACCGTGCTATTCCACGGCAATCCTTGAGGCAGCCCATTTTCCAGGGGCCAATCGGACTTAAGCATTTTGCGCCTCCAGTTTGGCCTTCTCGCAGATCGCGCAGATTGGCTTCTTCTGCATCAATGCTTGCCGTTGCGCAGGGATCAATAGTTGCCCAGCCTTATCCGCATCCGCCTGCTTCAATACCCCTGGCAACAACGGCGAAGCACCCGTCCCGCTTCCCGGCCCGCCGCCGGAGTTCATGTTGATCACCGGCCCGCTCAGGGTCACACCGCTGGCATCGATCTTGATGAAGCTGCCACCCCCGATCAGGGTCAGTTCACTGCCCGCTTCCAACACGACTTTCATGCCGCTGCTCAGGTGAATCTCCTGGCCGGCATCAATGAACTGCCCGGTGCCAATCTTGATGTGCTGGTTCACGCCCACGGTCAGGTGGTCGTTGGCGCGGGCCTCGACTTTGCGGTCGGCGTAGACGGTGTGGTGTTCTTCGGCCTTGAATTCGCTGTAGCTGTTTTGCTCGACGGTGTCGTGGCGTTCGTTGCCGACGCGGATTTTCTGGTCGTGTTCGACGTTTTCGTCCCAGTCGCGCTGGGCGTGCAGGAAGATTTGTTCCTGGCCTTTCTTGTCTTCGATGCGCAGTTCGTTGAAGCCGCCACCGCCCTTGGAGCTCAGGGTTTTGAAGGTGCTGCGGGTTTTGTTCGCTGGCAGGGGGTAGGGGACGACGTTTTCCTTGTGGTACAGGCAGCCGCTGATCAGCGGTTGGTCGGGGTCGCCTTCGAGGAAGGTGACGAGCACTTCCATGCCGATCCGCGGGATGGCGATGCCGCCGTAGTGGGCGCCGGCCCAGGCGGAGGAGACGCGCAGCCAGCAGCTGGTCTTGTCGTCGGCCTGGCCTTCGCGGTCCCAGTGGAATTGCACTTTGACGCGGCCGTACTGGTCGCAGTGGATCTCTTCGCCTTTGGGCCCGGTGACCACGGCGCTTTGGCTGCCGAGGATGCGCGGCTTCTTTTGCGTTAGCGGCGGGCGGTTTGGCACGTCCCACGGGGTGGCCTGGAAGCGGTTGCGGTAACCCTGGTGGAAATCGCCCTTGAGGCTAGTGGTGTCGCTGGTTACCGACTCTTCCAGCACCTGCGGCTGTTTGCCTTCGTGCAGGACTTCAGTCAGCAGCCACAGGTCGTTCCATTTGGCTTTCGGGTGTTGGGTCAGGGCCAGGAAATGGCCGCTGACCAGCAACGGCTGATCGCTTTTGCCTTCGGCCAGTTGAAAGTCGCTGCGGTGACGTTCCAGGTTGCGCTTGGCCAGGTGTTTGCCGCGCTCGCGGTCGATGAAACGACCGGGGTAGTCGTAGTCTTCGAGGTCAGGCAGGGCGTCGCCGCGATTTTCGCTTTCGAGGGTAATGCGCGGTTTTTCGAAGTCGTAGTCGCGGCGGGTGGTGCGGCTGGTACGGGTTTCCAGGCGCAGGTCGAAGCGCTTGATCACCGGGTTGTTGGCGACCATGCCGGAGTCTTGCTGGTAGGCCACGGGGGCGAGTTTCGGAAACACCGTCTGGTCATCGCCGAACACCAGCTTGTGGGCCGTGGCGCTGTGCTGGAAGTGGTAGTGGATACCTTCTTCCTCGCACAGGCGCTGGATGAACTGCAGGTCCGATTCATCGTACTGAACGCAGTAAATGCGCTCGGGATAGATCGCCCCGACTTTGAATTCATAGGCATTGCTTTGGATGCCGTGCCCTTCGAGGACCATGCCGATGATTTTCGGCACGCTGAGGTTCTGGAAGATGCGTTGGTTGATGCGGTGCGCGAGGTAGGACAGTTGCGGGCGCAGGGTCACCGCGTAGCGGGTCAGGCGTTTGCCGGAATCACCTTGGGCGGCGCGATAGATCTGGCCATGGATGCCGCTGCCGTCAGGCGAGAGCTGCAAAAAGGCCGGTTTGTGCAGCAGGGTCTCGAGGTCCAGGGACGGCTGTTCACTGACCAGCTCCACCTCAAACACAAAAGGCTGGCTGATGGCTTCCCGACCTTGCAGGGAAAAGACCTGAAAGTCGCTGGAAAGACCTTCGATGGTCAGGGCAAAGTGAGTTTGATTGGCCGGCGCGAACATCCCTTGTTCCTCGTGCAGTGCTGCGGCATGCGCTGACACCCGGAAACCGGGTCAACGGACGCGAAATTCTGGAAGGGCGGAAACAACATCGACCAGCAGAGCTGGCCGATGCTTGTGACGGTCGGCCTGACTTAGGCGACCGGCTGACGCCAGTCATCGGAACCCGAAGTACCGGATACTTCGTGGGTCCAGGTGATTTTGCGGTAGGTGAACTGTACTTCTTCCAGGTGGGTGAAGTGCGAGTTCGACGGATCCTGGCAGTTGTGCATTTTGTTGTTGATGGCGACGATGATCGCGTCTTCCAGTTTGGTGGTGTAGTAGTGCTCTTGGGTACCTTGAGCCGAAGTGCGGTACCACTGGATAACGATTTCGCTCATGCGCTCGCCGGAGGTCAGAGCAGCTTGCAGCAGTGGCGAAGCCTTGTCGTAGACCTTGGTGATCACGACTGGCTTGTGAACGCGCTGACCGGTTGGCTGGCCGGACTGTGGGTCACGCGGGATGATCACGTCGTGGCTGAAAGCCTGAACCATGACCTGGTCTTCGTGACCTTCTTGATAAGTGTTGCCAACCGAGTCGGCGGTGAACGCGCCGGCAGTGATCAGACCTTGTTTTTCGCCAGTGACGGAAATGTACGCTGGAGTAGCCATGGATGTGCTCCTTGCTGAATAAAGTGAGGTGCCCGGGAGGCGGTATCGCCCGGTGGGTGCCTGACTGTTATCAAGGTCCGTGCCAGAAATGTTGAGGGCTAGGTAAACCGGGTGGATGGCCGAGGTTTTCAATCGCTTAAGTGATTTTGAAGGGAAAAGCCCCCTCAAAGTGCGCAACTTCTTGCGCACCTGGCTGGAGGCCTTGGAGGCCTTGGCGGGCTTGTCGCTCAGCGATGCAGTAGGTTTTTTTGCGAAATAACTGCGCAACTTCTTGCGCATAATGGCTATTAGGAATCAGTGGGTGATGATGGTGTAGCCAAGCTGTTGCCGCTGGCCGAGCATTGACTTGATAACGGCTGTCCTGCCGGCTGAAAACTGTCCCAGGTATTCAATTTGCGCCCTTTAGCTTTCGAGTAGATGGCACGGCTCACCGGACTCGAAATCAGCAACCTGCCCTAGCTCAAATCACGATAGACAGGGTCGGTCAGTTTTAAATCCGTGCCGAGCCCCTCACCACAGACAGCAATCGGCCAGAAGCTGCCATTCCGCACCGAGATTCAGGCATCGGATGATCCAGCACGCCTACACAGCAAATGCCTCGAAACATATACAGAGTCGGACGTCGGCTTGGACAGCGTGGATCAATTTCATAAATACCCTACCGCTCCCAGAGCCTCAATCAAACGCAACATTGCTGGTTTTTCGGCTGGTTTTTCGCCGATGCAACACACTTCTGGGTCGCTGAGAGAGCACCAAACCGACACCGGGTCGCCTACCTTCAGCCCGTATGAGGCTTTACGGAGAGTTGCAGTTGACCAAGCGTCAATGGTTTCGTTGAGAGACTTGTGAAATCGCTTCCCATTGGCGCTATAGCTGAAGCTCATGAACTGCGCTCCGACCCACGATCCCTCACTCCCTACAAAGGTTACGTAGCCTCGTACCACTTGCCCCACAGGTACGTCGCCAGCGCTCATAAATTATCTCCTGAGAATGTGCCCGAAATGCAGGGACGACGCGGTCACCTATGTTCCGCTGCCAACATTGACCTGAACTGAGAAATGATCTCTGAAGATAGACCGGCACTTTCGAACACTGCGCAGGTGAAGCTAACGGGGGCGGCGCCTGGAGCAGTAATGATGCGGTCTGCAATCACAGCTACTGAACTGCTTCGATAAAGCGTGCGGCCTTCATAACTTACGGCATTCTGTTGTAAGAAGTCAGCGCTGTTCGAGGTATGAGGAACCGTGTCTAGAAGACCTGCCCTCGCAAGTGCCAGCGTTCCCCCACAGATACCGGCAATTGTCGCTCCACTTGAACGACTAACATGAAGAAAGTCTCGAATATCCGGTGCTTCTGCACGTTCCCAGACCATTCCTCCAATGACGACGACAACGTCCGGTTTCCAGTCCAGACATTGCTGCAAGCTGTTATCGACAGTTACAGCCAATCCACCCTGCGAACGAAACTGCCCCGTAGCAGAAGCGAAAAACCTGACGTCGATCCCGTAAAACGGGGACGCAGTTCCAGCAATGAAAGCATATTCCCAGTCTGCAAAACCGGGTGTCAGTATCAATCCCACACGTGCCATCAGTCAGAATCCTCCATGAATGCCAATAACATTTGGCGACAACAAACATACATCAAGGGTTGCTTTGGGTCGATTGAAGCCCCTTGCAACAGGCAGCGATCGGCCAGAAGCAGACCATGGACACGCAGCTAATACGTCAGTAATGTGCAAAGTAATATGTCGCTTTTCCCCTTCTTGATGTCGCGTTTACAGACTCGATTTTTTGATTGCTCAAGGGATTACGCATGAACATGGAATGTTATGTCGAAAGCCGTTCGGCACCTCAAAGTTGAATTTAAGGAGCAATAAAGTGGAAATCAAGCTTGATATATTGGGTTCTCCAACAAAAAAGGATAAAGGAGTTCTGAATAATAGGTTTTCAGAATATCTTCGAATTCAATATCCAAATCTACCACCAGAATCGGAAGATAAAATATTTATGGTGGTTGCACACGATGAAGTAGGCGACTACATCGGTGCAATAAGCTGTAATTGTTACTGGGATGGCTTAGAAATTGACACCTTTTGGGTTAAGGAATCTCATCGCGGTAAAAAAGTAGGATCGATGCTTTTGGAAAAAGCAGAAGCGATTGGTGCCAACAATGGGGCAGTAGTTGCATTCTTAAAAACCGTTGATGCTAAACAGTTCTATGAGCGGCATGGGTATGAGATTTATGGTGTTCTTGAGGATCGCCCAATCGGGACTAACCTGTATCATTTAAAGAAACGGCTAGTAAAACATGCATAACAACTGGTTCAAATCGTTCGCTTCGCTCAATGGGACGGGCTAAAGTCCCCCTCTTAACCAAATGCTGGTCAGAGTCCGCTTTGGGCGTTTTCAGCCGGTGACGACAGGTAGAAACGGCCAAAAGTGGACGGTGGACACGGTGATGGCAAATGGATAGCTTCGTTCGAGGGCTGCAGTCCTTGCCGTCAACCATGCTGCGTTTCTCCCAGAGCAATGTCGCATTTGCCGTGACCACTTCTAAACTACATAACCGTTACGGAGCATATAAGACATGTCAAACATCGTCGCATGGACCCTGTTCTCCTTGGGTGTGCTCCATATTCCATTCGGTATTTTCAAGTTCAAAGCAGCATTCGCCGCCGCTGTAAATACTGGCTTCGTTGACCAGTTCAGGGCGCACGAAGATCGGCGTGCAGCCCTCTGGTTTACCATGCTGGGGCCGCTTTTTATGCTCGCAGGGCAGACAGCGATCCACGCCGTAGCCGTTGGCGATCTCGCGCTACTTAAAATGGTTGGCATCTATGTGCTGATGATCTCGATCATTTGCGTCATTGCTGTTCCAAAATCTGGGTTCTGGGCAACGCTCCTGGTTTCTCCGCTGATCATCGCGGCAGGGTATGGCTTGTATGCTTGACAAACGGTACATCCTTCACGACAGGCAACAATCGACCCATAGCAGACATCAGTTTACAGGCCACTGGTATAGATGAGCCAGGCTATGAAAGCCGCGAATGGAGAGAGCAGTATCAAGCCGCCGACTGCGACTGCCCAGCCCCAGGCAAAACCACTTTCTCCCTTGAAACTGCCGCAACTCAGCAAGCCCAGCACGTAAACGCCAATGCGATGAGCTACCACATCTAAGATGAAGTCCATTTGTCCTCGTGTCTCCTTGTCGGTTTTCCTAGGCGCATCCGAATGATTTTTTCTGGCCGATTGCTGCCTGTTGTGAAGGGCTGCCATCGACCCAAATCTGACGCTAGCCAACGATGGGTGTCAGTCAGAGCCGGAGAGTACGCATTATGAGTGAGTGTGCTTCTCCCCTTTGCACACAACTACATCTCACCGCATTTCTTGAGTTTCTAGCCGTACTCATAAGGGCAGGGCTCGTTTCGGCCGACCAGGGCTATGGATAAGGCGTCGCGGGAGGTACTGAGAAGACGGGGGCGACCAACTTATACAAACCGCCTCGCACTGTAATTAATAACAGCAAGAAAAAAATCTTTGACAGACCATGCCCATCCACCGAGTAGTACACACGCAACAAGAACCGAAAAATACATATGGAAACCTGAATATGGACGTTTCACTACACTTACCCCTACTAAGGCGAGTATCAAAAGACATAACAAAAAGAAGCCAAATAGCCTTAAAAAAAGATACCCGATATCTGCGCAAGTTATCGTGCTAACCCAGCTTTTCGCAGGCTCGGAAAAAATGGCAGCCAAAATCAAGTGGAACAGGCTAGCGTATGAAAAGCTAGCCAGCTGATAAATCGCCATATCAGTACCTGAATTCAAAAAAGCCCAAGAATATAGGTTGTCGAGTTTCATCGCTAAGTGACCTAGAACATCGACCCATGGGTATAACGCGACCCCACCAGTCAGGTATATAATTAGCAGTATTATTTTTCTCATTTCCAGACTCCTTTGTTATTTACCTTCATGCTTTTTACTGAGTTTTATGACATGCAATACTGGGGTCAACGCCTGCTATGGAACATGGCGACATACAGACTGAATCACCCCGACTTCGTAGACGCAACTGAGTGCCTGTTTTTGGCCGGGAGCCGCCGATAAATGACCGTCCGCTCCTGGCCGTTTGCTGCCCCTCAAAGCCGTTAGTTTTACGGCAAATAATTTATCCCTTCGCTAATAAAAGTTAACGAATATTCATAGCTTAGCGTAGGCGGCGTCAAAATCCTTAAGAGCTTGATTGACCTTGTATCGAAGCATCAGAGATGCGGAAAGCTTGACCATTGACTCGAAAAGCACGTGACCTGATTGAATTTCACATTGACCAACGCATAGTCCACCATATCCGCCGGGCTCATATGCATAGACAGTATAGAAAACACCTCGAGACTCTCGGTTTAATCCGGCCGTGATATGCGTTACAGGGCTACCCTCGGCAGGACCGTTTGGCAGCGAAAACTCCAACACATCTTCAAAAGGAATGAACATAGCAGAAGCAGACATTACAAATAGACTCGCGATATCCAACGCCTCCTCAACTATTTTAAGCTCAGGAGTTTCGTATTCGTGTTCAAGAATATTCCGCATGCTAACTGCTTTACGCAAAAGACTCGGCGCCAATAAGCCGAGTGCTCTCAACTTCCCTATTTTTTTTCGGCACATTCCATCTGAATGACGGATAACCAAACGAGATCAACAACTGGTCAAGCTGACAGACAATCGCACGTTTAATATTAGTCGTTGCATTGACAAGGGCTGACAAACCGCCACGTTCAAAATCGTCTTCCGCCAAGCTCAAGAATTCGACAGGCGAAGTTTTCAGATCCGTCAACTCGAAGCTGCCACCACCTGATGCTACTGCGCATTTTCTCATATCGAATCGATGAGCGAGGCCAAACTCTTTGATATCCATTTCTCGGCCCAACTCATTGGCTGCCCAAAGGGCTGCTGTAGGAATAGTGTATCAGCGACGCCACAGGGATGATCGAACTGAGACGTGCAGACAGATTGGGAGGGGTTACCCGCCGGAGGGCTATATCCCATCAACGTCCTGCTGAAGTCAAAGCGCTTGCACCATTTTCCTCTTAGCATACGGCACTGCGGCTGTTTTTTGCCGGTTGCCGGCAGCTACGGGGCGCTTTCTGCCTCTCGTTACGGCCAGCAATAGGTCAAAAAACAGACGTTTAAACCAAGGAGTATAAAATTCTGTTTCCTTTCCGAATCGTCGTCCCAGCAGTGAATTGCTAATGCGCGGCAGCATAGGTTACGTCAGCGTGATTATGCGGACGAAATTCAGCGTGATACCGAATGACCTCTTCTGCCAACCCGAGATTACTTACCAGACTAATCGAAAACAGACTGGCGAGTTCTCTTTCTCTAGCCAGAACGACATCGACTGGCTCGCTGATATCTAGATTGGCCTCATCTGACCAGACTCCATGCTGCACTCGCTTGATATAGATGTTTACTGCGGGTGCCAGTTGAATTCGCCGCAACACCTGGCGCAGGCAAACACCTTCCACTACATAGCCTTCAAACTTCTCCAGCGTAGCCTTAAGCTTCAGGTAGTCGATGTGCTCAACATACCCTTTCATATCTTTCTCAAGGAAGGAGTCGAGGCTTATACAAGGAAGTCCAAGGGCTTCAGAGACTTCTCGGGCCAGCGTTGACTTGCCCGCGCCATCTATTCCATCAATGCCGATACGCGTTGTGCTCATTGTGCGGATCGCATTTACCACTTCCTGTGAACTTATGCAGTACGTTATATCGAGCCCGCTAACATGATGTGTTGCTGCCAGTGGACTGCTTTGGAAGAAGAGGGCGCGGTGAAAGAATTGATTAAATACGCCACTCCTGGAGATGCCTTCTCTGGCAGTGTTCAAGCTTACCTAAAGCTAGTGTCGGAGAGAGTAGCTCAAAATCTCCGTCCCAATGGCCCGTAACGACAGTCTGCTTTTGGCCGTTTTCAGCCGGTCGCGACGGGCAGAAAACGGCCAGAAGCTGCCAGTCAGATGTGTCTATAGATCCTGGGCAATTCAGGTTTCTGGAAAATTAGTATTGTTGCGTGGTGTGAGCTTTTCCGGGCATCTGATCTGCTTTTTTTAGTCTTTTCTGCCGCTGTTTTTTGGTCTGCCCGGCGTGCATAGTCGTCGCACCGCGACGATGAGGACGCCTTGCACGTATCGCTACGACGAGTACGATCGCGCGCTGGTGCGCGAGCGTGCTGCCCGTTCCGCGATCAGATGGAGCGGCGTATCGCAGGTCAACTGAGCGAGGAAGAGTTTCTGCCTCTGCGCCTGCAGAACGGCCTGTACTTGCAAAAGCATGCCCACATGCTGCGCGTTGCGATCCCTTATCTGTTACGTACTCGTCTGGGCTGGCGCGGTGAGCTGCGCGCAGTGGGTGATGTGCTGCGCGACCAGTTAACGCACATGCGTCAATGTGGTTTCGACGCTTTTGCCGTGCGTGCCGACAAGTCGCTGGGAGATGCGCTCAAGGGGCGGGCCGGGCTGAGTGTGCTGTATGGGCGCTCGGCAATCTAGCCGCGGCCGCTGTTTCGCCGTGAGCGCCTTAAGGGAGAATAAAGGCCGTGATGAAATTCGATTCGCTCAGAAGACGGAGCTGGAGCTGTATAGGTTTTTACGAAGCAATGCCGAAGTCGAGCTATTTTGGAGCCGCCAAAAAGCAGCTCTCTCAGAAACCGACTTTTTCAACACAACAGGTCGCTAGGTGACGCCTGAAACGAACTTATTCTGGCCGTTTGCTGCCCTGAGAACAGCCGATAACTGGTCGACGACTGCGTAGACGCTGCACGCTATTAATCTACAGGAAATTGTATATGAAAAACCTCAGCGTCAAGTTGAAGCTGGCTCTAGGATTTACAACCGTTGTGCTGTTGCTTGTGATCGTCGCTGGCAGCGGAGTCCTTAGCTTGGACTCGCTCACTGATCGCGGTGGGAAAGTCAAAACGGTCTCGGAACTTCTCAATCAGGCGAATGATATTCGCTATGCACAGATGGTGTATGACGCTACCGGTGATTCAGATCAGATTGGCAAGATTGATAGTGCGGTGCGCAAAATTGTGGACACGGTTGAAAAGCGCAAGGCAAACTTTACCCAGCAAGAAGACGTACGCCGGCTCGAAAGCATCACCTTAGCGGCGCAAGAGTATCAGCGCGGTTTTAAGCAGAAGGTTGGGTTGCGCGAAGCCAAGATAGCCAAGCGCGCCAGTTGGGTGGCGGCCGGTAATACGGCTGATGAGGCTGTTACTGCCATGGAACGCAGTCTGGTAGGTACGCCGACTGCACCGCAGATTCCGTTAGATAAGACTGAAGCTGGACTTGCGCTCTACGCGGCGGAACTGGGCAAGCAGAACCGCCTCATGCGCTATTCAATACGTGGCTACTTGATGGACGAGTCGCAAAAGTCATTGGATGTTCTGACGGCGCAGTTCGTCCAAGTGCGTGCGGCGGTGAAGCCGCTGGTAGGGCAGCTACCCGGGGCCCAAGCTGCACAACTTGAAACTTTTCAGAGCAACGTCGAACGCTATATCACTCTAGTGCAGGAATTTCCTCAACTGGTCGCCGGCGAAAAGGAAGTTCAGGGACAAATGGCGCAACAATTCGCCAGCTTTTATGAAAACACCGAAGCTATTGTTGAAAATCAAAACCTGAAAAGCATCAGCGAAGCGTCTACCAGCAAGCTGAGAATGATCGCCTTGACGGTGCTCGGCTTTGCCTTGGCCGCCTTGATCGGTTGGCTGATCGTCCGTCAGGTTACGCGCCCGTTGCAGGAGGCCCTGCAAATCGCCGAGCGCATAGGCGGCGGCGACATGACCGAGCACCATTTTGAGCAGCGCAATGACGAGTTCGGGTTACTGCTTCGCGCCATGGACAAGACCCGTCGTAACTTGCGTGAGCTGCTGTCGCATGTCAACGGTATCACCATCCAGCTCGCCTCGGCGGCGGAGCAACTTTCGGCAGTTACCAAGCAGACCAGCGCTGGTGTGACTAGCCAGCGGCTGGAGACAGATCAAGTCGCCACTGCGATGAATGAGATGGCGGCAACCGTCCATGAGGTCGCACAGAACGCTCAAGAGGCCTCGGTTGCAGCGCAGAGCGCAGACAAACAGGCAGTCCAGGGGAACGCCGCCATTCAGCGGGCACTGATCCAGATTGATAAGCTCTCCGAAGAAGTCAGCCGCTCCGCCGACGCAGTTGCCCACCTTAACAATGAGAGTGTAGGTATCAGCACTGTGCTGACCGTCATCAATGGCATCGCCGAGCAGACGAATCTGCTGGCGCTAAACGCTGCCATCGAGGCTGCTCGCGCCGGTGAAGCCGGGCGCGGCTTTGCGGTGGTCGCTGATGAAGTCCGTGGTTTAGCACAGCGCACCCAGCAATCTACCCGTCAGATTGAAGAACTGATCAGTAACTTGCAGGCGGGTGCACAGAACGCCGCGAACATGATGAGTGCCAGTAGCACGCTGGTTGATGAAACAGTGAACCGTGCCCATGAAGTGCAGACCGAGCTGGCAGCTATCACTCAAACTGTCTCACTTATCCAAGCCATGAACATGCAAATCGCCACCGCGGCGGAAGAGCAGAGTGCAGTGGCCGAGGAGATCAACCGTAGCGTATTGAATGTGCGCGATGTTGCGGAGCAGTCTGCGGCGGCATCCGAAGAAACAGCAGCCTCCACGATGGAGCTGGCACGGCTGGGCAATGAACTGCAGCAGCAGGTCGGACGTTTCAAGGTTTAAGCAATCATACGCGGGCTCATCTCGTTACTCTCCCGGTCGAGCGTTCTGGTAGGGAAATGTGCGGCGCCCATCCAGAACTTCAGCGTACCGACCGTGTGAGCCCAACGTTCAAGGCAGCGACTGGACTGAATATGATTGAATCGCCCCTAGTTTCGTCGACACTCGATGGCTGCTTTTGGCCCAGAGTGTGTAAAAACGCTTAGTCAAAATTGAAGTCTGCGCTTCTATGTGAAATCTGAAGTTATCGGCTGGTTAGCAGGCCTAGATTTTGCGTAGATGCGTGATTTTCAGCCCTGATTTGGGCGCCGATCTCGCTGAAAAACGTTTTTACACACTCTGGGCCGATTGCTGCCTGTCACCACCGGCTGCAATCGACCCATAGCGGTCATCCAGAGCAAGTGACTATTCCTGTGCTTTCTTCAGCCCTTTCAAGCGCACATTCGCCCTTTGCACCGCGGCCATTTTTTCAGGCCGCTTCATGCGTTTCCACTTTCTGATGTCTTCCTTGCTTCGCCCGCAGCTCACACACAGATCACCACTGAGCTGGCAAACTGAGATGCAGGGATTCTCGATTTCTTTAGCCATTGTCAGCCACCTTTGGCCATACGTGATTGAGTCAGGCGGATTTTCCAGTCGCCTCCGTGAGTTCGCTGACACTCCTCCTCAGAGTCGAAGCGGACACTGTGGTCTGAAGGGATCAGGTAGATGTTGGCGTCATTCAACGCGATGGACGTCAACTCAAAGATGCGCGCCTTAGCGTCAACCAGGGCGAGCTTTCTGCAGCCAGGGTCTCGAATACTCAGATTACCTTTAGGGTTTCAGCCAACGCGTTCAGGTCAGCGATGTGGGTGAGCCAAGCAAAGCCTTTGATTTCACCCTTTGCTGTCTCGCATGCTTCGGTAAGCGTGGTTATCAACCGACGTTCGATTCGTGCCAGTTCACGTTTCCCTAGAGGCATTGCGGGTTCCTTTGGAGACAATGGTGGGGAGGCGCTTAATCAGACAGGTCGAAACTCGACCGTCAGATGGCTGACTTCGTGAACCGGCTTGAGACGTTCACGAATGCTATCGGCGTTCGCAGTGGCCTCACCAAGGACGCTGACGATGGCCGCATGGGCTTGCGGTCCAACCCGCCAGACGTGCAAGTCCGTGACAGTGGCATCCCCCGGTTTCTCAACCAGTTCGCGGATTTCCTCGGCAACGTGTGCATCTGTCTGATCCAGCAGTACTCCTGCGGTGGCCCCCATCAAGGTCCATGCCCAGCGCGCAATAACAATGGCGCCGACAATGCCCATGACCGGGTCCAGCCACACCCAGCCGAGATACCGGCCGGCGAGCAATGCAGCAATGGCCAGAACGGAAGTCAGCGCGTCTGCAATGACGTGGACGTAGGCCGATTTCAGGTTGTTGTCGTTCCCGTGATGGGCGTGGGCATGGCCGTGATCGTGATCGTGCCCATGACTGTGCCCGTGGCCCAGCAGCAGGGCACTGACAATGTTGACGATCAAACCGGCAATCGCGATGAGCGTAGCGGTGCCGAACTGAACTTCCGTTGGCTGCAAGAGGCGCATGACAGACTCAACGCCAATTCCCAGGGAGACCATACCGAGAATCAGCGCCGAGGCGAATCCGCCCAAGTCTCCAACCTTACCGGTACCGAAACTGTAGCGCTGGCTGGAAGCGTGGCGTTTTGCGTATCCATAAGCGGCCGCCGCGATGCCCAATGCGCCGGCATGAGTTGCCATGTGAAAGCCATCAGCCAGTAACGCCATCGAGCCCGTGATATAGCCAGCGGTGATCTCGCCAACCATCATCACAACGGTCAGCGCCACAACCCAAAGCGTACGCTTGGCATTTTCGTCGTGTGCTGAGCCAAGGAACACATGGTCGTGTGTGTAGTTGATGTTCGTGCTGTTCATGAGCGTGTTCCTGGATGCGTTCACTTGGAGTAACGGCGAATGGCTTCAAGAAGCTCCTCGACGCCTTTGTTACGCTCTTCTTCGCTGAGAGCAGGGTTCGCGACATGCTCCCGCGCGTGTTCCTCGATGATTTCCTCCATCAAGCCATTGATGGCTCCGCGAGTAGCGGCAACAAGGTGCAGTGTTTTGGCGCAATCGAGGTCCGAGTCCAATGCCCGCTCAACGGCTTGGATTTGTCCGGCGATGCGTTTTACGCGTTTGAGAAGATCGTCTTTGTTTGCTGCAATATGACCCATTGGATACCCCCCCTACCTATGCATTGCGCATGATAGGCATACCCCCTATACCTATGCAAGGTTCGGCGGACGGAGGGATTATCTACGCGCCCTTGCGGGAAGGAGAGACTTCAATTTCGAGGGGAGAGCGAGGGGGTTTGGAGGGTCCGTATATGGACTCCTCCTCGTTGGGAAGCTTCCTTCGCTTTGGCGCCCGTGCCGACTGCACACGTATATTCGGCCTCTTGATACACCATCGTTTCGATGCAGGGCCATGATGGGCTATTCGCGCGTCAGCTCCCAATCGCTTCTACGTGCTTCGCGCACTTGGACGCTTGAGGGGTTTGCTGACGCCGGTTCGACCGGTTTGCCATCGTTAGGGTTGCTTCGCAATCGTGGGAGGCAGTTTTTTACTCGTTAGCATTTAGGTCTGTGGGTCAGGCGGCGGCCCTGTCCGGTTGGTAATCAGTGTCGTTGCGCAGCATTGCCCAACCCATACGCGCAGTTTTGTTGGCCAGCGCGATAGCGGCCACATTGGGATGTGAGCGCTCGGCTAAACGGACAGCCCACTGGCTGAGACGGTCGTATTTGGATTTGGCCGTGCGTAGTGCCGATCGAGCACCATGGACCATCAACGTTCGCAAATAGGCATCTCCTCGCTTGCTGATGCCAAGTAATCGGTCCTTTCCGACAGAACTGTGTTGTCTGGGTGTCAGCCCTAGTGAGGCCGACAATTGTCGGCCGTTGGCAAACTGACTGGCATCACCGATGGCAGCAACCAGCGCGGTGGCAATCATCGGGCCGACGCCACGCAGCTGTTGCAAACGGACCGCCGTTGGCTCACTTGCCGCGATCGCAGATATCTCGCCATCGAGTTCGCTTACGCGCTCATCAAGTGCGTACAGGTCATTCCACAAGCCATTCAGCAGACGACGAAAGCGTGCCGTCAAACCGTTATCTGCATCTTCTAGCCAGCACGGTATTGCGCGACGCAGCATCAGTAATTCCTTCGGCGCAATGAGGCCGTACTCGGCGACCAGCCCACGAATCTGATTGGCTTTGGCCGTCCGCTGTTCGATTAAGCCGGCCCGGATGCGATGCGTCGCCTGGATATCCTGTTGTTCGATGGTCTTGACGGCGACGAAGCGCATGCTGGGGCGGCTCATCGCCTCACAGATCGCCTCGGCATCGTTGGCGTCGTTCTTGTTGCTCTTGACGTACGGTTTGACGAACTGCGGCGCGATCAGCTTCACCCGAAATCCGCGTGCTTGTAGTTGCCGCGCCCAATGGTGCGCACCACCGCAACTTTCCATGCCGATCTAACATCCGGGTTCGATCTTTTCCAGCACCGTTTGCAGCCAGCGATCGCGCGATAAACGCTGCCGCCAGACGGGTAGCTCATGACAATCCACGCCATGGATCTGAAACACGTTCTTGGCCAGGTCGACCCCAATTCGCATAAGCTTCATGTGTGGACTCCTTCTCACCGTTGACTGTGATTCGCACTTTCAGTCTGGCACTTAAGATGCCGAAGTGAGGAGGAGTCCATCCCATTGCTTCTGGCCGATAGCTACCAACTTTGTTGGATTACCGAGGTTTTTAAATAAGGTTTTTCGGAAAGTAGACAGTGAACGTCGTACCTTCCTCGGCGCTTGAGCTGACCGAAACATCTCCACCATGTGACCATGCGATTTCCCTCACGATAAACAACCCAAGTCCTACACTACGCGAATCGCTGTAGGTCTTCGTGCCACGGGTCATAGGCTCGAACAAAGTGGCCATCAGCGACTCTGGGATCACCGCACCCTGGTTACACACCGACACCACGGCTTGATCCTCTTCGAGTCGTGAAGTAACAATAATCGGCTGTTTCAAATCACCATAAGCCACACTGTTGGCCACTAGATTGCCAATAATCTGCTGCGCACGATCCGCATCAAGATAAGCGCTACCCGACCCACTGCGCTGATGCAGCAACGTGGCGTTAGGAAACGCAATGCGCAATTCATCGACGCTCAGGCTGACGAGTGCGTGTAGATCAACCGAAGCAGGAGTGATCGAAATCCCGCGTCCGACTCTGGCCATGGCGAAGTCCAGCAGGTCGGCAATCATCCGTTGGGCGCGGTCCGTCGACTGACTGATGTGGCCGAGCATTTTGACTTGCTTGGTGGTGTGTTCGCCTCGGGCGAGGATGTCAGAGGCCATTTTGATCGCGGTCAGCGGGTTTTTTAGGTCGTGGCTAACGATGGCGACCATTTGTTCGGCGAACAAGGCGCGACGTTTGGCTTTTTCATAGGCCTTGCTCAGTTCGCCTTGGGCTTGCTGGAGCGCAGTTTCAGCGGCGGTTTTCTCCCGCAACAGACCTTCGGCGATTTTGCGGGCGCTAAGCAGTTCACGCTCGTACTTGTCGCGGTCGGTGGTACCGAACAGCGCCAGCTCATAAAACGCGCCACTGGCGTGCTCGCGCCTTACACCGTTGAGCAACATGGTGATGGAGCGTTTATCTTGGTGAACCAATTCTAGTTTCACCTCGGCCACAGAGCCTTGCATACGCATCAACGGCGCCCAATGGGTTTGATGGAAAATGCGGCCGCCCATGGTCAGCAGGTCTTGGAAACGCCGGCCGATCAACACGTGGGAATCGAAGCCGATCCAGTGACTGAAAGTCAGGTTGGCGCGCAAGATCGTGCCATCCTCTTTCGTCACTACCAGGCCGCAAGGCGCGCCTTCAAATAGCGTCTGCGGGTCGGGCAGTGGCGGCTCATCAGTCGACACGAGCGCCTACCCACGGTGACAGGAAGCTGTCCATGGCTTCGGAACAGGCACTTGGTGCGCTCATGTGCGGGCAATGACCGACGTTGGCCACCAGGCAGAGCGTGCTGTTGGGGAGTACAGCGTTTAGGTATTCACCCACGGCAACGGGCGCGATGAGATCGTCGGTGGATTGCAGGATCAAGGTTGGTGTAGTCAGGCCCGCGACGTCCTTGCGGTTGTCCGACATGAACGTCACCCGCGCAAATTGCTTGGCGATCTCGGGTTCGGTACGGCAGAAACTGTTTGTCAAATCTTCGGCCAGCGCCGGTTGACCGGGCGCACCCATGATCACGGGTGCCATGGTGCTGGACCAGCCGAGGTAGTTGCTGTCGAGGGTGTCGAGCAGAGAATGGATGTCTTCGAGTTTAAATCCGCCCACGTAGTCGCCTGAATCGATATAGCAGGGAGAAGGACCAATCATCACGTGAGCGGCGATTCTTCCAGGGGACAGGCGGTCTGCCAACGCACCGATCATGGCGCTGACGGAATGGCCGACCAGAATCACCGGGGCAGTGGCGAACTGATCGATGATTTCGCTTAGGTCTTGGGCGTACCCAGCCAGCGAGTTGTATTTTATTTTGTCATACGCACCGAGATCGGACTGACCCGCACCGACCAGATCATACAACACGACTTTGAACCGCCCTGTGAAGTGGTCGACGATATAGCGCCACATGGTTTGATCGCAGCCAAAGCCGTGGGAGAAGACCAGCGTAGCCGGCCCGTCGCCCTTCACGCGTGCGTTGTTGCGGTATTGAAGGTCCATGCGCGTTATCCCGAGCGTGCTGAAGGTGTTTTTGACGTCTCAGGCAGTGTAGATAGTGAGGCGGTTGCGGTCACGTAGAACCGCCGATGGGAATCGATAAAAGGCAGTTCCGGGCTGTCATGTCCTTCGGTCTCTCTTTTACGGTGTCGCGTATTTAGGAGAGTTGGCGTCTAGATCGAGCCGGGCGGATGATTATGCCGAGGAATCAGTCTTCCCGAGTGCTGCTTTTGGCGACTGACTGCTTCTGGCCGATTTCTGCCTGTCGCGACCGGTTGAATCCACAACCCAAAGCTGCCTCATCTACGTCTACTTTCGGCCCAGAAACTGCCGCCGCTGGAATTCGATAACTACACCCGCCTGGCCACTCCCCCAATTCACGCTTACCATACTCGCAACTCGTATTACCGCGGCTGCTGAACCCGGTACTCACGAGGACATGATCATGGAAAGAACCCGCGCCTGGAGACGCACACAGGCCCGTAAACGCGGCAATGACAAAGCGGTTCGTCCGCTGAAGTTCAAGCCGGAAAAGAACTGGAAGCTGATGTACAACCGCGCCGACAAGCTGGTCAGGGCACGCCAACTCGGCATGAGCTATCCCATCCGCACCACCCGCCAATTGTTGGATCAAGTGTGACTAACCTCCTGTTCGTCTGCAGCCGTAACCAATGGCGTAGCCCTACTGCGGAAGCAATCTGGCGCCGTCGACCTGGCTTCAGTGCCCGCTCAGCGGGCACTAGTCCGAACGCACGCCAACCCATCGACGCAGCGGATAATCGTTGGGCCGATGTCATTTTTGTCATGGAGCGCAAACACCTGAATCGCCTGCAGGCCGAGTATGCTCGTCTGCTTGAACACAAGCGGATTCACTCTCTGGATATTCCCGACGACTTTCGCTACATGGATCCTGAACTGTTGGGCATGCTCGAGGATTCAGTGAATCCCTACCTTTCTTCTTAGCCTCGCGCTTCGGAATCCGCACCGGCCCACAATGAAACATGGCGCTGGCCATCCGGCAGATGATTTCCCTCCCAGAGTTGTCGGTGAATCGGGTGTTGGATCAGGTGGATCCGCAGGATTAAATAAGGCCGTTGTTTCAACGCGTCACGCAGTAAAAAGCCCACTGCACCGGTAACGGTCAGTGGGCTTTTTGTATCCGGTTGTCAGATCGATCATCCGCCACTGACCTTCCAGTGTTTGACGTCATCCGCAAACACCATCTGCTTCATCTCATGCGCTATGCCATAGGCCAGCGATTCATGTGCGGCGATAACCTTTTCCTCCGCGGACAAGCAATGAAAAATATCGAGTTTGGTCGCTGCATCAGCGGTTTCGATCATGAAGATTTGCACGTAGCGCGCGAGGTCATTGTCGAGGCTGGACAGATATTCCCTCAGCCGTTGGTGGTCGACGGATTTTTGGCTGAAGTACCAGTTCATCGGGTGAATCAGAAAGCGTGCATGAGGTGATGTGATGCGCCGACCTGCCGCCAGGAACATGATGATGCCCATCGACTCGATATTGCCGGCGTTGATTGCGCAAAGTGGTACTGGCAAGGACTTCAGGAACGTGTAGAGCGTGAAGCCAAAATTGGTGCTGCCCCCGCAAGTGGACAGGTTCAACAAAAGGGAGGTGGCACCTTGGTCGATGGCCTCAAGGCAGCAATCCCTGAAGCGTTCGGTTGTTGCCTGGTCGATCTGGCAATGAAAATGCACGATGTGTTCAGTCATTGATTGACCTCCTGAGTGCGATGCAGGGAGGGCTTGCAAGCGCTATTCAGTCTAGTAAACATCGATTATCTGGTGTGAAAAGCCATCGTAAGGTGGCATCGACGAATGGGACAGCCGTCAGTCGAATGAGCGCCATTTCAATGGAACCAAACGTTCAAATCCGCTCGTCGTGAGCCCCGTATTTCCGTTCAAACTTTCCCTTTTGCGTGTCCTCCGAATTGTACGGGCCCATGCTCGTGCCAACGATGTAGAGGTGAACCAAAATGGCCAATACAGGAAACAACAATCCAGGCAATTTTTCCAATGACCGGGACAAGGCTTCAGAAGCCGGCAAGAAAGGCGGAGAAGCGTCTGGCGGAAACTTTGCCAATGATCCACAACGGGCGTCTGAAGCAGGCCAAAAAGGTGGTCAAGCTTCCGGCGGACAACCATCGCGCGATAAAGACCGCATGTCCGGAGGTGGGCAGGGTACAAATCGCGGAGGGGAATTTGCCGACGATAAGGAAAACATGTCCAAGCCAGGCCAAAAAGGCGGCCAGGCTTCCGGTGGACAGCAGCCCAACAAGGCTGATCAATCGTCCAGCGGCGGGCAAGGAACCGGACGCGGTGGCAATTTCGCCGATGACCGCGACAAGTCCTCTGGAACAGGGCGCAAGGATGATGGGATGAGTGGAGGTGGAGGACGTAAATCCTGATGTCGTCTGACCCATCAAGCCCCGAATTTTTCGGGGCTTGATTTCTATGGTGCTGCTCGTCTTATTTTGCATAAGTTGTCGTTTGCGACTGGAGGAGGGGAGTCGAGTTACGTCGAGCTGGCCGCCTAGCGATTAAGGATTTTTGATCATTGCACGTCCATCTGTGCGGCTGTTTCAACGCGCCTCTCAGTAATACGCCCACCGAACCGGTTACAGTCAGCGGGCTTTTTTGTGGGCGCTGGTTTTCAAGGAGAAAACTCATCTCGGCGCATATGCCTGCAACCCAAAGTAAATGTTCAAGAGAGGCACCGCATGGCTGGGAATCCGTGCGATGGCGATTATTTCACTGCTACGTAAGGTCAAATCGCTCTAACGCATAATCCTTACCTGCCAAAGTAAGTTCAAAAATGGTGGCGCCAAACGTACCTCGGGTCACTTTTTGCGTCACGAGACGTTTAGCCTGGAGTTGCTTTAGACCGGCTTCAACTTCTAACGTGCTGAGTGAGACAAGTTTGCAAACCGAGTTCAGGTTGGCAACTTTTCTGAAGTTCGCATGGTAGGCTAAAACTTCCATCAGTAGCGTTTGGTTATCTGTCAACCTTGGAAACTGAGGGTTGTTCTTTTTGTAAACCTTTCGCTCTATCTCGTGTAACTCGCCGTCAGTTCCATCAGGGAGGCGGACGTAGTAAATCGCTACAGACAGCGTGCTGATTAAAATCGCGATAATCATCAGCAGCGACCAATTTGGCATTGGCGTTTCCAGCAAAAGCCAATCCCCCAAACGTAGCAGCCAGCTCGTGGTATCGGCCAACAATGTCAGTTCGAAATAAGTTTCGAGCGAATTTATGGCAACCCAAGCGACAACGAAAATACCAGCCAAGTAGGCCATGGCCTTGAGCGTGAACGAGGATTGCTTGCCTTGTACTGCCATGCTACTCGTCTCGATCGCAGAAACAGATGCTATCAGCATAGCAGTGGAATAGCGGCCGTCTGGCAGCTCACCTGCAAGGTCCAGCATTTGGCCTCATCAAACAAACTGACTCCCACGCATCCCCCGCGCCGGATCATCCAGCAACCTGAATTGCTCCACCATAAAATCAATCAACATCCGCATCGACGGCAGCATCCCATGCCGGTTCGCAAACACCGCATAGATCATCTCAGTCCGCGGCGCCCAGTCAGGCAATACCACCACCAGTTGCCCGCGCTCGATAAAGTCATGCACCAGCGACATCGGCATCTGCGCAATGCCAACGCTGTCTATCGCCGCGCAGCGCAGCATTGGCAGTCCCTTGGTGATTAATTGCGGACGATGCTGGATCGTAAATTCCGCGCCATCTTGATGGAACAACGTCCAACTGTAATCACGTTGCGGGCTGCCGTGATGGACGCTGGGGAAACGTGCCAGCTCTTCCGGCTCGTGGGGTACACCCAGGCGGTTCAATAACGCGGGACTGGCCACCAGGCATTGTGGCCGCTGGGACATGACGCGGTTGACCAGGTCCGAATCCTGAAGGGGAGGCGGGCGTACTCGCAGGGCCAGGTCAACGCCCTCGGCGACCACATCGACCTGGCGGTCGCTGGCTTCCAGATGCACTTCGACACGCGGGTGCATGGCCATGAAGCGGGTGATGATGCCGCCGACGCATTCTTCCAGTAACACTGTCGGGCAGGTGACGCGCAACAAGCCGCCGGGTTCTGTGCGGGTCATGGCGACGGCGGCTTCAGCGGCTTCTGCCCCTTTGAGCATGGCCCGGCAATGGGCGTAATACGTGAGCCCTAATTCCGTCACTTTGAAGTTGCGGGTGTTGCGAATGATCAGGCGCACGCCCAGGCGTTCTTCGAGCAGTGCAATGCGGCGGCTGAGGTTGGATTTTGGAATGCCCAGCGCCCGTGCGGTCGGCGCGAAGCCGCCGTGGTCCACCACCATCACAAAGTACTGAAGGTCATTGAGATCGAGCACCGGGCGGCATCCATTTGGCCAAAAGAGGCCAACTATACAAGAACGATCGTCCAATGGATGGGAAAGACAAACCCGTTTTTCGGGACTGGTTCACACGACAGCAAAGCGCCTAGATTGCCGCCGTTTGGTTGGTTCATTAAAGGAGCTTCAGATGTTACGAAGGACGATTCTCGCCATGTCTTTGGGTTTGGCCACACTGGGTTCGGTGGGTTACGCCAACGCTGCAAACGATCCTTGCGTGGTGCTGGTGCACGGTGCGTTTGCCGACGGTTCAGACTGGGCGAAGGTGATCACGTTGCTGCAGGCCAAAGGCGTGAAAGTACGGGCCGTGCAGAACGGTTTGAATTCGCTGGCGGATGATGTGGCCACGACCCGCCGCGCGATTGAAGCGGCACCGGGCAAGGTGGTGCTGGTCGGGCATTCGTGGGGCGGGAGCGTGATCACCGAGGCCGGTGCGAGCGACAAGGTCGCGGCGCTGGTCTACGTGGCCGCCTTCGTCCCTGACGTCGGGCAGACCACGGCCGAGGTCGGCAAGGACTATCCGCCGTCGCCGGGCATGGGCGAATTCGTGGCTGACAAGGCCGGGTATCTGTCGCTCACGCAACACGGTATCGAGCAGGACTTTGCCCCGGACGTGCCCGCTGCCCAGGGGCGGGTGATGGCCGCCACCCAAGGCGCCATCAATTCCCGGGCGTTCGACGAGCGCATCAGCGTGGCCGCCTGGCAGCAGAAACCCTCGTGGTACATCGTCAGTGAGCGCGATCGCATGATTGCGCCTGATCTGCAACGCGCACTCGCCCGGAAAATCAATGCCAAAACGACGGCGCTGCCGACCAGCCATGTGCCGCATCAGTCTCGACCAGCCGACGTGGCCAGGGTCATTACCGAAGCGCTCAACACCACGCGCTGAACGTCGCTATCGATAGGGAAATAAAGATGACTGTGTACAGCAACGTATTCGACTTCGTCATTCTAGGTGGCGGTTCTGCCGGTGCCGTACTGGCGGCGCGTTTGTCGGAAGACCCACAGCTTAATGTGCTGCTGGTTGAGGCGGGTCGAGCCTTTGACCCCGATGAATACCCGGCAGAGATCTACAGCAGCACTATCATCGCGGCCAACGGTGATAAACGTTACGAGTGGGGGTATTTCGCAACCCCGGTCGAGCAACCGCAAGCGGTCTACGCCCCGCGTGGAAAAGTCTTGGGTGGAAGTTCTGCCATCAATGGCGCCGTCGCGTGCCGAGCGTTGCCCTTTGACTTCGCGCGTTTCACCGCCAAAGGCCTGAAAGGCTGGAGCTTTGAAGAAGTGCTGCCCTATTACAAAAAAATGGAGCGCACCGCCCACGGCGAAGACAAATGGCATGGCCGCAAAGGGCCGCTGCCGATTCACCAGATGTCTATGGAGTACATCACCCCGGTACAGCGCGCGATGGTCGAGGCGGCATGGGCGTGCGGCGCCAACAAAGTCGACGACTTCAACAACCCCGAGGCCAATAACGGCGCCGGCCCCAACCCGATGAACGTGATCAACGGCGTCCGCGTTAATACCGGGATGGCCTACCTCACGCGTGAAGTACGCGCTCGCCACAACCTGTCGATCCTCGATCAATGCCTTGTCGACAAGGTGTTGTTCGAAGGCGGCAAGGTTCAGTCGGTGCTGTTGGCAGGCGGTGAAAAAGTCCACAGCAAAGAAGTGATTCTGAGCGCTGGCGCCTATGGGTCTGCCGCGGTTCTTTTGCGTTCAGGCATCGGCCCCAGGGCAGACCTTGAAGCGTTGGATATTCCCTTGGTAAAAGATGCGCCGGTCGGTGTGCGGCTGCTCGATCATGCGTTCTTCTGGATGAATTTCAGTGGGACAGAATCGTTGAAGGGGCAAGACCGTCCGGTAGTGGGGGCGCAGTTGTGGACCCATTCGTCCTACGCCAGTTCGGATAAGGAACTGGACATCGGGATTTCTCCCTCGCATCTGCTCGATCCTGCCATCAGTTCAACCGGTGTCGCTTTTTCGCTGGGGCTGGAGTTGATGCATTGCACATCCCACGGTCGCTTGCGTTTGAACAGTCGCGATCCCCAAGACGCACCGGTTATCGAACTCAATCACCTGACGACTGAGGATGACATGAACCGGATGATCGAGTGCTTCCGTCTGGCCCGTAAACTGACCAACACCGAACCGCTTAAGAGCCTGATCGTGGAAGAGCTTTTTCCGGGCCCAGCGACTGACGACAGCGACGAGCACATTCGTGCGGCGCTGGCGAAAGGCGTGGGCACCTTGCAGCATCCGTGTTCAACGGCGCCGATGGGCTTACCGGCTGACCCGGGTGCCGTGGTGGACGAGGAAGGGCGCGTTTATGGCCTGGAAGGATTGCGCGTGATTGATGCTTCCATCTTCCCCGAGATCCCGCTGATCAACTTGAACCCGACCGTCATCATGACGGCGGAAAAGTTGGCTGATGCCATTAAACAATCCCGTCAGTCAGTTAAGCCATAACGCAATCCGTAGCAGCTGGCGCAGCCTGCGTTCGGCTGCGCAGCAGTCGTGAAATCAGACGATGAGGTGTTTCAGGAAGACCGCAAACTCAGGTTTCACGACTGCTGCGCAGCCGAACGCAGGCTTCGCCAGCTGCTACAAAGTCTGCGTTAAGGCTTAACTGGCTGGCATTAGGGCATGCCCCCGATTTTTCTCTGGATGACTAAAACTTGAACAAGCTGTCCGAGATGCATTCTTTCGTCATGGTGGTGGACACCGGCAGTATTTCCGAAGCCGCTCGGCGTCTGGGTATCGCAAAATCCATGGTCAGCCTGCGGATCCAGCAACTGGAAAAGCGCCTGGGCAGTATCTTGCTGGAGCGGGGGCGTCAGGCCCGGCTGACGGAGTCGGGCGATGTGTTTTACCGTTATTGCGTGCGTATTCTGGCGGATGTCGAAGACGCCGAAGACGCGGTGCAGGCGTTTCAATCGAGCTTGCGCGGTGTGCTGCGGCTTGCCGCGCCGATGGCCTTCAGCATTCGCTACCTGACACCGATCCTGTCGTCCTTCGCGGTGCGTTACCCGGAGTTGCGGCTGGATATCGAGTTCGATGACCGCCACGTCAATCTGCACGAAGAACGCTTTGACGCGGCCATCCGCATCGGCGAGTTGCCGGACTCCTCGCTGGTCGCCAAGACCATCACGCCCAACCGCCACATCATCTGCGCGAGCCCGGAATACCTGGCCGCTCACGGCACACCGCAAACCCCGCAAGAGCTGTCCCGGCATTTCGCCATGCTCTATGTGAATCGCGAACCCCACGGCATGTGGACGCTGCCGGTGAACAACACCCTGGAATCGTTCCGTGTGCGCTGCCGGATGCGCACCAACAATGGCCATCAACTCATGGAAGGCGCCAAGGCCGGCATGGGCCTGGCGATTCTGCCGACCTTCCTGGCAGCGCCGGCGATTGTGGCCGGTGAACTCAAGGAAGTGCTGGCGCCTTATGCCCCGCGTGGTGGCAATATTTCGGCGGTCTACCGGCAATCCCAGCGAGCGTCGCCCAAGCTTCATGCGCTGACCAGTTTCCTCATCGAACAGATCGGCAACCCGCCGGTGTGGGAGCAAATGCTTGCGGCTCACACGCGTTCAATCGTTCTGGAAAAACGAAACCGGGAATCGTCTTTTGCCGGCTTATGAGCCTGCGCACCGTCCCATATGCTTTTTCCCAACAGACGCATTCTGACGTCTGACAGGGAAGAAAACGGATGAAGAGTACCCTTGAAAATCCTGCTCGCCGGGCGGTTCTGGCCGGCGGAGTTGTGGCCGCTGCGACGTTGGCGGCGGGCAGTGGTTTGGCGCAGGCGTTGGAGTCCAGCGGTATGGCTGGCAAGCGTGGCGCTGATCGCGCGCCAGTGGATGTGATCATCGTTGGCGGTGGTTCGGCGGGCGCGGTGCTGGCCCGTCGCTTGAGCGAGAGCACCACGCGTCAGGTGTTATTGCTCGAAGCCGGCCATGGCTACGGTCCGCATAATTACCCCGAGATAGTGGCCAGCAGCGACATCGTCGGCGCTAACGCCAATCCTGAATTCGAATGGGGTTACAAGACCCGTCCCGGCTACATCGACCACCCCATCGGCGCCTTGCGCGGCAAGGTGTTGGGAGGGAGTTCGGCGATCAACGGCGCGGTGGCCATCCGTGCCCGCGCCACCGATTTCAAGCGTTGGGATTTGCCAGGCTGGAGCTACGAAGAGCTGCTGCCGTCGTTCAAAAAACTGGAAACCCACAGCGGTGGTGCCAGCGCGTTGCACGGCCATGAAGGGCCGTTGCCGGTGCATCAACTCGGCAAGGCCGATGTCACCCCCATGCAGCGCGCGTTCATCTACGCGACCTTCGCCAATGGCTACCGCGTGATCGAGGACTTCGACGGCGCTGACGCCCATGGTGTGGGCCCGTACCCAATGAACATCGTCAACGGCGTGCGGGTCAACACCGGCATGGCGTACCTCACCGACGAGGTGCGCGCCCGCGACAACCTGCAGATCCAGACCGACAGCCTGGTGGACAAAGTGCTGTTCGACGGCAAACGTGCGATCGGCGTGCAATTGGCCAACGGTGAAAAATTGTTGGCCGCTGAAGTGATCCTTTCCGCCGGCAGCTACGGCAGCGCCGCGATCCTCTTGCGTTCGGGGGTTGGCCCTGGCAAAGACTTGCGTGCCTTGCAGATTCCACCCGTCGCTGAGCTACCGGTCGGGCAGAACCTGGTGGATCACCCGTTCTATTACAACGCCTATGCCGCCAGGCCTGACGCAATCGGCAGCCAGTCGCCCGCCATCGGCGCCAAGCTCTGGACCCACAGCCGTTCCGCCGAGAATGGCGAGCTGGATCTGCACATCACCGCTACCCACTTGTTTCCTCATGATCAGAGCCCGACCGGCGTCGGCTTCGTGCTCGCCGTCGCCCTGACGCGGCCACTGTCCCGGGGCAAGGTGACCCTGGCCAGCCGTGATCCGTTCGTGGCGCCGATCATCGACCTGAATTTTCTCGCCGAGCCCAAGGACCGCCAGCGCCTGCTGGATGGCATCCGCCTGGCCCGCAAAATCGGCAGCACGGGACCGCTGAATGCGTTGATCCATTCCGAGCTCAACCCCGGTCAAGGCAACGACTCGGACGAGGCGTTGCTGGCCAGCGTCAAAGCCAGTCTCGACACCTATCACCACCCGACCTCGACGGCGCCGATGGGCAAACCGGGGGATGCGCGGGCGGTGGTCGACCTGCAAGCGCGGGTCATCGGTGTGCAGGGGCTGCGCGTGGTGGATGCGTCGATCTTCCCCGACGTGCCCTCGGTCGCCACCAACATCACCGTGATTGCCACTGCCGAGCACATTGCCCGTCTCTACGCTTAATCCTCAGGAACCTGCCTCTATGAACAGCACCCCGGTATTGAACTGGATCGACGGCCAATGGCTGGACTCCGGTGTTTACAAAGACTCCATCGACCCGGCGACCTACGAGCAGATTGGCCGATACGCCGAAGGCGGCTTGAACGAAGCGCAAGCCGGCATCGAGGCCGCGCAACGGGCATTTGCCGAATCACCCTGGAAAGATGACCGCCACTTGCGCGCTCAGGTCTTGCTGGAGTTGGCGGACGCCTTCGAGCGCAACGCCAATGAGCTGATCGACACCCTGGCACTGGAGAACGGCAAGATTCGGCCCGAAGCCGCGTTTGAAGTCGGCATGGTGCCTTCCAAGTTGCGCTATTACGCGGCGCTGGCGCGTGCCGAATACGGGCGTGCGGCGGAGCCCAAACCCGGCAAGATTTCCCTGGTGATTCGTCAGGCGGTGGGCGTGGCGGGCATCATCGTGCCGTGGAACTCGCCGGTGGTTTTGATGATTCGCTCGCTGGCACCGGCGCTCGCGGCCGGTTGCACCACAGTCATCAAGATGCCGGGACAAACCGCCCAGACCAACTGCCTGGTGGCCCGGATCATGAGCGAGGCGCTGTCACTGCCGCGCGGCGTGATCAATCTGTTCAGCGAGCAGGGCGCGGCGGGCTCGATCCATCTGGTGGAGTCACCGCGTGTTCCGGTGATCAGCTTCACCGGCAGCACCAGCACCGGGCGGGCGATTTCAGCCTCGGGTGCCCAGCACCTCAAGCGTTTTGGCCTGGAGCTGGGTGGAAAAACGCCGATGCTGGTGTTCAACGACGCCGACCTGGACGCCGCCGTGCCGACCCTGGTGAAAGCCCTGACGGTATTCGCCGGCCAGTTCTGCATGACGGGTTCGCGGCTGTTGGTGCAACGGGATATCGCCACGGCGTTGACCCAGAGACTGGCCGCAAAACTGGAAGCAGTGCGCGTCGGGCCCGCTGCCGATTCGGCCAGCGACATGGGGCCGTTGATCGATAAGCCCAACGTGCAGCGGGTCGATCAAATCGTCAAAGAGGCGATCACCGCCGGCGCCCAAGTCATCGTTCGCGGCGGCCCGGTGACCGAGGGGCCGTTGGCCAAGGGCGCGTTCTATCGCCCGACGCTGCTGCGGGTCAGTGACCCCGAGATGGCCATCGTCCAGCGCGAGACCTTCGGCCCGGTGCTGACATTGCAGGTGTTCGACAGCGAAGCCGAAGGCATCGAACTGGCCAACAACAGTGAGTTCGGCCTGGCCGCCAGTGTCTGGACCCGCGATGTCGACCGCGCGCTGCGGGTGGCTCGCGAACTGGAGGCGGGCACGGTGTGGGTCAATGACTGGGCCGTGGTCTACGACGAGTTTGAAGAGGGTGGTTTCAAACAGTCGGGGCAGGGGCGTCTGAACGGCGTGGCGGCCATGGATGATTTTGTCGAGTACAAACACATCGCCCTCAATCCCGGTCTGCGCAAGGGCTGAATCTAATGCGGCCCACCCGATTATTGATCGGCGCGCTGCTGGCGGGGACGCTGACCGCGTCCTCCGCTTTTGCCGCCCACGAGAATGATGTGTCACCCATGAGAAGTGCCCCCATGTCCAAGGACAGACTTTACGACGCGTTACTTGACGCGCTGACCGCGACGTTCGGCCACCATCCGGGCTTTCGCGCGACCCATGCCAAGGGTGTTTTGCTCAGCGGAACCTTCATGGCGTCGCCACCCGCGCCGGTATTGAGTCGAGCTGCGCATTTGCAGGGTCAACCGGTGCCAGTGTTGCTGCGGTTCTCCAACTTCAGCGGCGTACCCGCCACCGAGGACGGCGACCCAATGGCCAGTCCTCATGGCCTGGCCATTCGTTTTACCCTGCTGGACGGTGAATCCACGGATATCGTGACCCACTCGTTCGACGGCTTTCCGGTGGCCACGCCCGAAGACTTCCTGAGTTTTCTGCAAGGCATCGCCGCCAATGTCGCCACACCGCCGGACCCGCTGCCGCTGCAAACCTTTCTGGCCAGCCATCCGCGAGCCGAGCATTTCCTTCAAACGCCCAAGCCCGCACCGAGCAGTTACGCCGGTATCGAGTACTTCGGCATCAATGCCCTGGTGTTCACCAACCGTCAGGGTGAAGCGCATGTCGGTCGCTATCGGATTGAACCGTTGCGGGCAGAACCGGCATTGAGTGAGCAGCAAGCCGCCGCGATGCCTGCGGATTATTTGCAGGACGAGATCGGCGCACGATTGGGCAGGGGCGCTGTGAAGTTGCGTCTGGTGGTGCAATTGGCTGCGCCCGGGGATGCCATCGAAGATGGTTCGATCCCATGGTCGCGCAGCCATGATGAAGTTGAACTGGGGATTCTGACCCTCGATGCGCTTGTCCCGGCCGGGGAGCAGCAATCCGCCCAACAGCGCCTCGACTTCAATCCCGGGCGCTTGATCGACGGCATTGCACCGAGTGACGACCCGATGATTCTGGCGCGTGAACGCATCTATCAGCGGGCGCTGCTCCGGCGGCAACAACCATGAGCCTCGACGCCGAGATTGGCGTCAGCGTGATTGTGCATGAGGTGAATCCGCAGCATCAGGCGTTGTATGAGCAATGGATGAACAAGGCCATCGACGCACACCGACAGTTTCCGGGTTACCTGGCGACGGACGTGGTCATGCCGGTTGGCTCGCACCTGCGTTACGCGATCATTTTGCGCTTTGTCAGCAAGGGGCACGTTGTGGCGTGGCTGGAATCTCAGGTTCGGTATGCGTTGTTGCGCGAGTCTTTGCCTTGGTTGCGGCAGGATTATCACCGTACTGACGATGATTCGAAATTCTGGTTTGAGCCGGTGCAGGGGCGGGTGGTTGTTGCGCGATGGAAGCAATGGGTGCTGTCGTGGTTGATCGTTCTACCGTTGACGGTGTTGTTGCCTTGGGGGTTGGCGGTGGTGCTTGAACTGGCTGATCTGCGATGGCCGGGCTGGGTATTCAAGGTAACGGTTGCCGGGTTGGTGTCGTTCAACATGGTGTATTGGCTGATGCCTTTGACGACGCGGTTGATGTCGCGGTGGTTGTTGAAGTGACGATCGAATGAGGATTGCCCGCAGCCTGTTTAAACAAAAAATCAGACACGTTTAAATGAAGCTTGCTGTTACCGCATGGAGGCTACAACGCCTTGCGCCACTCCCTACACGTAAGACAGAATCCGCCGGCTTGTGCGTCTGGGGTGAGGGTTTTATCGTTCCTGGGTCACTGAAAAACAGTGATCGGGTTTGGTAGCCCGGTATGTCCAGGCGCATAGCGCCACCTTCTTGCAGAGGTCGTTTTCATCTCTGTTTTTTATGGTGGCCATGCGCAGGGCTCTTTCGGGGGCGCCGGGTTCCTGGACCGGTCTACCAACCTGTGTATGGCCACCACCCTACGTTTGGTAGCGAAGGGTGATGGCTCCTCATTAGTTATCCAGGAGTTCCATCTATGATCAAACCAACGCCAAACCCACCGGACACCGATCCGGCATCCCCCTACGAATCCCTCGATTCGAAAAAACTCCACGAAGCCGCCGAGCGCGCCCTCGACCACTACCTCAACCCGGGCGCCCACATCATGGCCAGCAACCACGAACCGGAACCCATGTTCCTTGCCAACCCCAAGTACGACACTGAATCCCTGCTGGCCAACGCCAGCGAAT
This sequence comes from Pseudomonas sp. LBUM1663, assembly GCF_059695905.1. Lineage (NCBI taxonomy): Bacteria > Pseudomonadati > Pseudomonadota > Gammaproteobacteria > Pseudomonadales > Pseudomonadaceae > Pseudomonas > Pseudomonas sp. LBUM1663. The sequence continues at coordinate 2,727,890 of NZ_CP166792.1, forward strand.
CACTGGGCTCGGCCACCACCATGCTCAGCAATTTCGCAGCGCTGTTGGACAACTCACACCGCAAGACCCTGCTGGGGATCACGCAAGTGGTGATGTTGGGAGAATTGGCCGTGAACCAGGCGCTGGATAACGTCGAGCCAAAAGCGTAACTCCACCAACCCCCTGTGGCGAACGGACAGACCATCGCCACAGGAAAATCTGCACAAGTCTTATGTAGCAGCTGTCGAGTCTGCGAGGCTGCGTCCGAGGACGAAGTCCTCGCCATCCGGTAAACGCGGTGCTTCTGACAGAACCAGTCGCATGATTTTACGACTGCTTCGTCCGAACGCGGCCCGAACCGAACGCAGCCTCGCAAGCTCGACAGCTGCTACACATCCGCCGTTCTGATCCGTATTTTCCTTCGCCATCTGCCTCTGTAATGCACCCACCCGCACGCTCACAATGACAGCACGGCCCGCAGTCGCGCAGTCACTGCACCGTAAACTCATAATGTAGGAGGCCCTATGGGCAAGATGGCAATTTTCCTCGGCGGATTTCTGGTGTTAACCATTTTGATTGGTGCCCTGGCGACGATCTCTCCCGTGTAGTCCCTTCCTCCCGTCAGCACACAGCACAACGCCTCCAGACCGGGAGGCGTTGCGGGTTGCGCGCAAGCAATTTGTTTAGCGTCGATCTGCCGTTCTCGGCAATCACTCTGCCCGCCAGCGCCGCGCCTGCACGATCAGCGCCGGTGCAAAGTGCAGCACGACCATCCGCACCAAATGATGCGTCAGGATAAACACCACGTTCAGTTTGGTATCCAGCGGCATGCCTGGTGTGTCAATCGTTCGCGCAAAATCTTCCCAGGTCTGCAGAATTGGCTCAATATTTTCGTTGATAAAATTGCTCAATTATGGGGCTGCCTGTTCGCCCTAGTCTTATGCGAGGTTAGCGGGAGCAATATCCGCTCGCTGGCAGGTTTATGGGACAGCCGGTATTTGCGCCGGTAATCAATTCGAACGCATCACTCGTCCTGACGACGGGTGTAATGCAGCAGGCGGTCGGTTTCCGTCTTGACCACCAGGTAGCACTCGCAACTGAGCCGTTCAAGGCGGGTTCTATCCAGGACCGTGATCTGGCCTCGGCTGTACTCGATGACGCCTTGGCGCTGCAGTTTGCCTGCCGCTTCAGTGACGCCTTCGCGGCGTACGCCCAGCATATTGGCGATCAGCTCCTGGGTCATGTTCAGGCGATTGCCGTGCAGGCGATCCAGCGACAACAGCAGCCATCGACACAATTGCTGATCGATCGAATGGTGGCGATTGCACAAGGCGGTCTGTGACATCTGCGTGATCAGCGCCTGGGTGTAACGCAGCATCAGCAGGAGCAGATCGCCATGACGGTTGAACTCTTTCTTGAGTTTTTGCCCCGGCAGGCGAAATGCACCACCGGCACTTTGCACCACAGCCCGACTGGAGGTGCTTTCGCCGCCCATGAACAGCGCAATACCGATCAAACCCTCGTTACCGACCACGGCGATTTCTGCTGACGAGCCATTTTCCGTGACATGAAGCAGGGAAACGATGGCGTCAGTCGGAAAGTAAACGTGCCGCAAGGTATCCCCCGGTTCATACAGCACATCGCCCAGCGCCAGGCTGACTTGCTCCAGGTGCGGAACAAGGCGCTGGAGGTCGACGGCCGGTAGCGCCGCAAGTAGATGATTGTCGCTTGGTGCGTGGGAGGCATGCATGGCAGAGCATCCTTGGCGGAGCAGGGGTGTGCCGGCTCAGGGTACTCCCATGCACGCCAAGGTTGGCGATCAATGTCTACTCATCGGCGGCACGTTCGTATTCCAGCGCCCGAGGCCTGGGTGTTCGGGCGCGGCAATCCACCCGAACCCAACGCTCCAGGCCGTCGTCATCCAGTGTCAGCGCAGCGTCACTCAAGGGCTGGCCGTCGAGCGTCATGGAGGTGAAGGTCGAACTGCCCTGACGCACATCAAAGTGGTAGAGGGTTTTGCCGAAGCGGTAGTGCAAGATAAAGCCCGGCCAGTCGACGGGCATCAGCGGTTCGATTCTGAGCGTGCGGCCGCTGCGTTGTACACCCAGCAATGACTCGACTATCAGCCGGTACATCCAGCCGGCAGATCCGGTGTACCAGGTCCAGCCTCCACGCCCGGCATGGGGCGCAGCGCCGTAGACATCAGCAGCCATGACATAGGGCTCGACCTTATAGGTGTCGATTCGGACATTGTTCGCAGGGTCGGCGGGATTGATCAGATTCAACAGTTCCCACGCTTTGCCGGCTTCACCCAACTGCGCAAACGCCATGCCCGCCCAAACAGCAGCATGGGTGTACTGACCTCCGTTCTCGCGCACGCCAGGAACGTAGCCCTTGATATAGCCCGGGTCCAGGGCACCCTTGTCGAACGGCGGATCAAGCAGCAACACGGCACGGATCTCACGTTTTAGCAGATGCTCATCCAGTGACTGCATGGCCTGGATCTGGCGCACTGCGGAGCCGGCACCTGACAGGACTGACCAGCTTTGAGCAATGGAATCAATACGACATTCTTCATTGCTCGCCGAGCCGAGCAGTTGCCCGTCATCGAACCAGGCACGGCGATACCAGGCGCCGTCCCAGGCACTGTGTTCGAGGTTGCGTTGCAGTGTCACCGCGCTGTCGCTGCAGCGTTTGGCAAATTCGTGATCACCGTGCAGGCGGGCGGTCACCGCAAATTGCTCCAACACTTGGTAGCTGAAGAAGCCCAGCCAGACACTTTCACCTGCACCCAGATGGCCGACGCGATTCATGCCGTCGTTCCAGTCACCGGAGCCCATTAGCGGCAGCCCGTGATGGCCGCGGCGCAGGCTGTGTTCGATGGCACGCACGCAGTGTCGATACAGCGACTCTCGCAGGTCCGACACCCCGGGGAGGTCATAGTAGGACTCTTCGCCGGCCCCGAGTTGGCGTCCTTCCAGATACCCGGCGTTCTCTTCCAGTACGCCCACATCTGCGGTCATTTCAACATAGCGGTTGGTGGCGGCCACCAGCCACAAAAAGTCATCGGAGCAGGCTGTGCGAACCCCTCGATTCATCGGCGGGTGCCACCAGTGTTGCACGTCGCCTTCCACATACTGATGGCCGGCGCACAGCAACAGATGGGCCCGCACGGCTGCCGGATCGGCATGGATCATCGCCATGCTGTCCTGCAACTGATCGCGGAAACCGATGGCACCCCCTGACTGGTAGAAACCGCTTCGGGCCTGGAAACGGCAGGCGATGACCTGGTACATCAACCAGCCGTTGACCATGACGTCGACCGCAGACGCGCCCGTTTCAATACGAATCGCACCGAGCAATGCGCGCCAGTGTTCCCGTACTTTATGCAATTCCTCTGCGGCCGCCAGACTGCCCCGATAACGCTGCACCAGCTTTGTGGCGGCGTTACTGGAAGACGCTGCCCCCAGACGCAGAATGACTTCCCGAGTATCGCCCTCGCCGAGTTCGATCGACACTTGCAGGGCGGCACAAGGGTCCAGACCACCGCCCATGCGCCCGGACAACCCGGCATGCTGCATCGCTGCCGGTGAGGCGAGGGTGCCATGGCGGCCAATGAATTCAGTACGGTCACCGCTGACACCGTGATCGATCGTGTCGGTGTCAAAGAACGCCACCCGCTCGGAAAACTCAACCGAATAGGCGTTGCGGGCAAAGAAGGCCCCGCTGGCGGGGTCCGATTGGGTAACCACATGCATCGCCGATTTGCTGCGCAGATCGCCCAGCACCCATTCCACATACCCTGTGACCGACAATGACCGGCGGCGTCCCGAGCGGTTGCTCAACAATAGCCGAGAGAATTTGATCGGCGCATCCAGCGCCACGTAGATCCACAGCTCGCTGTAAATGCCGTCTTCTTCATGTTCGAACACGCTGTAACCGAAACCGTGACGGGTCTGGTACGGGCCTTGTCCCGGGCAGGGTTGAGGCGCTGCAGACCAGAAGTGCCCGGTCTCTTCATCACGCAGGTAAATGGCTTCGCCGCTGCGATCGGTGACCGGATCGTTGTGCCAGGGCGTCAGGCGAAATTCATGGGCGTTTTCGGCCCAGGTGTAGGCGCTGCCGGCCTCCGATACAACTGTGCCGAGATGTGCATTGGCGATCACGTTGACCCAAGGCGCGGGTGTCGGATCGGGCGCGAGCCCGGTGATGATGTATTCACCGCCATCGGCGCTGAAGCCGCCATATTCGTTGTTCAACAGCAGGAAGGGACGGTTCGGTCGTACCGATGCCGGCCGAGCCTGAAAATGCCGGGTCGCCACAAACGGCGCGTGCACCGGTGATACTTTGCGGCGGTGAATCTGTTCGGCAAGGCTGCCCAGATCTTCGTTCAGCACCAGCCTGGCAACCGAGAGGAACAGCACGCGATCTTCATTCGACATCTGCTGCGCGGGGCGCACAAAAATCCCGCCCGGGCGATCCAGCAGAGTGGCTTCACTGCCTGAGGTGATAAGGCCCAGAATCGCGTCTTGCAGTTGCTGGCGATAACCCGCCTGATCTTCGTTCCAGATCAGCAAATCGACCACCAGGCCTTTTTGTCGCCAGTAGGCGTGGGCCTGAATCAGTTGCCGCACCAAGGCGATGTTGTCCAGGCTGTGGACTTGCAGCAAAACAATAGGCAGGTCACCGGAGATGGCCTGGCCCCAGAGTCCCGGCTGATTGCGGCGATTGGCAATCAGCACCGCATTGTCGGCGCGCATCGAGGCGTTCGCATACAGCAGCGACGAGGCCATCTGCTCGAACAGACGGGCATCCGACAACGAGGCGTTGAGCTGACGCAGAAGCACCTGGCTATGCGTCCAGGACAGGTCAAACACCCGGTCGGCCAGGTGGCGGTCGCGGTATTTGTTGATGAGGTAGAGGCAGCCGTCCCGATTGTCGGCTACGCCAGTGACCAGGTCGATGGTGGCCTGCTGGCCGGGTTGCAGGGTAATCCTGCAGCGAATCGCGACCACCGGATCGAGCACAGGGCCCGCACTTCCTGACAAGCGCTGACAATTGGCATCCAGGGCGGCAGGTGACACAAGGCTGCGTCCTCGACCGATGAACCGGGCGCGATCGGTTTCGTACGAGATCGCATCGATGTCCACCCCGTGTGCCGCCAGCAAATGGCACATCCACGGCGTTGGTTCATCGCTGGCGCGGGGGCGGCGGCTGCAGACAATGGCCTGAAGCGCAGGCAGTAATTCGGTCTGCACGAACAACTTGCTGAATGCCGGGTGCATTGCGTCGCTGGCTGGGGATGTCAGCACAACTTCGGCGTAGGTGGTGATCTCCAGGGTTTTGGCAGATGAGGCTCGGTTTGTGACATGCAGGCGGCGCAGTTCGATGTCGTCTTCAGGTGAGACGACAATTTCCAGGTGCGTGTCGAAATCCAGATTGCGCGCGCGGAATTCTGCACGGGAATCGCAGAAGATCGCCTCGTGGCTCTCGGGTTTTTGCAACGTCGGTTGGTGCGCCGCCGACCAGACCGTGTTGGTCTGGACATCGCGCAGGTAGCAGAACATCCCCCAATTGTCTTGAGAAGTGTCCTCCTGCCAACGGGTGACGGCCATTTCATTGTGCCGGCTGTAACCACCGCCGCCGCTGGTCAGCATGACGTGGTAGCGACCGTTGGAAAGCAACTGCACGGCCGGGCGTTTGCGTCCTGGATCAGAGAACACCCGAAGCCCCGTATCCTGGCCCTGACCAACTTCGCCGAGCACTGGCGACTGTGCGGTTTGCAGGTACGGCGCGGCGGATTTGGGCACCCGCTCCTGCAACAGCAGCAAGGCTGATTGCAGCGCCGGTTGAGCCTCGAATCGGCGTTGCATGGGTTGATCGAGCAGCAGGCTGGTCAAGGCCAGCAGGCTCATGCCCTGGTGGTGAGCCATGAACGACCGGACCACGGCGAAGCGCTGGCCGCGCGGTAAGCGGGCCTCGGTGTAATCCACCGCTTCATACAGGCCAAAACGCCCTGAAGATCCCTGTAAGGCCAGGCGTTGCAGGTTTTTGCAGGCTGCATCGGCATCGACCATCAACGCCAAGGCGCTGGCATAGGGCGCTATCACGACGTCATTGCTCAGCCCGCGCTGGAGCCCCAGGACCTGAACGCCGAAAGCGCGGTATTGATAATTGAAGTGCGCGTCGACGGTGTTGTAACCCGACTCCGAAACGCCCCAGGGAATGCCGAGCCTGTTGCCATGGTCGATCTGCACCGACACGGCGGCGCGGCAAGTCTGGTCCAGCAGGCTGCCGTCATAGTTGGGCATTAACACCATCGGCATCAGGTATTCAAACATCGAGCCCGACCAGGACAGCAACGTCGGTACGCCAGCGTTTTCACTCAGTAGCCTTCCCAAGGTGAACCAGGCGCGCTGGGGGATCTGTCCTTGCGCGATGGCCACGAAATTGGTCAGCCGCACCTCGGACGCCAGCAGGTCGTAATAACCGGTGTCGAGCCTGCACTCCTCGGCGTTGTACCCGATGACGAACAGGTCACGCTGGTTGTCGTAAAGCCACGAGAAATCCATCTGCGCCAGCGACGTCGCCAATAGCGCCAGCTGCTCCAGGGTCTCCAGGCGCTTCCCGGCGTCACTGCGCACCTGCTCGATTTGAGGATGATGGTCGTTTGCCCAGTCGGCGGGGTTCAGACCTGCCAGCTGACGCAAGGTGCATGGAGCTTCAGTCGCGACCAAGGGGGCAGGGAGTTGATAGCGCTGCAGTTCCTCTGTCCAGTCGATGCATTGCCGGGTAAACGCTTCTCGCCAGTACAGGCTTTCCTCGTCGGTGTCCGTTAGCTTGCTTGTGGCCGTGACGTGAGCCGTTTGTAGCAGGTCTGCCAGCGCCTCGGTAGTCTCCGCTTGCGAGGCATGTTCAAGGCCTTCTCTTAGTTGATTCAGGGCGTATTCATCCGCCCCCGAGGCGCGCTGGGAGTCTGCAAGGATATCCAGGGTATCGCGCAGGCCCTTGATCACGGCAGGGCCAAACATCGGGGCGTCTGCAAGTTGCGCAATGCCGGTGCTCAAGGTCAGCAGCACGCCCGCCAGGTTCCCGCTGTCGACGGTGGAGACGTAATGCGGACGCAGCGGCTCGAGGGTCTGCGTGTCGTACCAGTTATAGAAGTGCTGCCGATAACGCTCCAGACCCTCCATGCTGTCCAACGACGGCGCAAGCCGGGACAGCAGCCGTTCGGTACTCAAGTAGCCGAAATCGTGGGCGGCCAGGTGGGCTAGCAAGGACATGCCCATATTGGTCGGCGAGGTGCGGTGGGCAATGGTAGGCCTGGGTTCTTCCTGCACGTTGTCCGGTGGGAGCCAGTAATCCTGAGGCCCGACGTATTGATCGAAGAATGCCCAGGTCTTGCGCGCCAGCACCCGCAGGAAGCGCAAATCCTCCGTTGACGGTGCGAACTCCGACTGCTTGGGTGCTGAACTGAGCCACCAAGCGATCCAGGGGCCTGCCAGCCACGACAACAGCAGCGGACTGGCAATGGCCAGCGTCTGCGGATCCTGTGCCAGCAGGGCCAGTGAGATCAGGGCCGACACCGGCGCGATCCACATCTGGCGATAGAGGCCAAGCAGCTGATTATCGGTGGTGCGCTCCACCTCGCGCGAGGGCTGCCATTGCAAAAGCCGGCGTCTGCTGAAGCCGATTCGCCAAAGCGAGCGCAAGACTGCATCGGCGTTGTAGAACATCTCGAAGGGCAGCCAGGCGAGCGTCAGACACGCCCGGGCCAGGTCCTGTGCCAGATCTCCCAGCAGCGCCCTGAGGTATTGTCCGAAGGGCACATCGGCGGGGGGCTGCATCAGGTCGGTCACCGCGCGAAGCAACGGTTGAATCACCATCAGGCCGATGACTGTCAGGGTCCAGTTCATCGGCTGACTGCTGGCAAACCAACCCCATGCAAACATCAGCAATAGCGCCAGCGGCTCCAGGCTGCGTCGCAGATTGTCCAGAATCTTCCAGCGTGCCATGACGCTCAACCTGTTGCGCACCCATTTCCCGTCGGCGTTGCGCGCCCAGGGCAATGTCCACGGCAGCAATTGCCAGTCACCGCGGACCCAGCGATGCCGTCGTTTGACATCGGCACCATAGCGCGAGGGGTGTTGCTCGTAGACCTGCACGTCGCTGAGCAGGCCGGATCGTGCATAACAACCTTCGATCAGGTCGTGGCTGAGAATCTGGTTATCCGGCAAGCATCCTTCCAGAGCGCAGGTGAACGCGTCCACGTCGTAGATGCCCTTGCCGATGAAAGAGCCTTGCTGGAACAGGTCCTGGTAAACATCCGAGACCGACCGAGTGTAGGGATCGACGCCGGCATCACTGCCAAACAGACGGGCGTAGATTGAGCGCGTGGCGCTGGTCAGGCTGATGCCCACTCGCGGTTGCAACACCGCGTAGCCGGAAATGATCTGCTCGCCCGCACTGTCAAACAACGGACGATTCAACGGGTGCATCATGGCCGCCACGCATTGGCGAGCGACGTCGCGCGGCAGCAGGGTGTCGGTGTCCAGGGTGATCACGTAACGCACCCCGCGCAACGGCGTGAGGTCGCCGACGATGGCGTTGAAACGATCCAGTCCATTGCCGCGCAACAGGGCGTTGAGTTCAATCAGCTTGCCGCGTTTGCGCTCGTGTCCCATCCACACGCGTTCGCTTGCGTTCCAGCGACGCGGCCGATGCAACAGAAAGAATCGGTCGCTGAGTCCGTCCGCGTATTTTTCGTTGAGCAGGGTGATTGCACGGGAGGCCCGTGTCAGCAACTCGGCGTCCTGGGGCAGTGACTCTTCAGTCGCATCCAGAAAATCGCTGAGCAAGGCGAAATACAGGTTGCTGTCGCGGTTGGCGAGAAAGCGCACTTCCAGACCTTCCACCAGTTCGTCCACATCTGCCGGGCTGGCGATCAGCGTCGGGATCACCACCAGGCATCGCGCGTCATCGGGAATGCCGTTGGCGAAATCCATTTTCGGCAGTGTCGTCGGCAGCATGCTGAACGTGACCAGCCAATTGATCAGGCTGATCGCCAGTCGGCTGGTCATGATCAGGCATGGAATCGCCATCATCAGAAGCGCCGTATCGGGCATCCCGTCGCGCTGCGCAGAGGCCAGTAGAGGCCAGGCGAAGATGAGCGTCAGAAAAGCCACCGGCGCCAGATAAAATACCAGCGGTGACTGTTGCAACAAACGTTTCCAGCGCTCATGAAGCGGTACCCGGGCGTTGAGCCGTCGCTCGAGCGTCGGCAACCCTGCGCTGATCAGGTAATACCCGACATGGTGGGCCAGCAATTGGCTGGAGACTGACGCGGTTCCGGTTGCGGCGAGATTGATCGCGGCGCGGGCGACCTGGATTTCCGAGTGCTGGGGGCTTCTTCGAGCAAGGCGTTCAATGACATGCCGGTAGCTGTCACGGGTTTTGAAATCCATCGCCCGGTAAATCGCCGCCGGGTCTTCATTAAGAATCTGTTCGACATGACTCATCGACTCGACGAACTCGCGCCAGTCAGTGGCGGACAAGAGGCGCAAGCTGCCGATGCTGTTACCAATGGACACCTGATCCGCTGCCTGTTGTTGCGCATCAAGCTGCACCTGGCGTTCGATGCTGGAGCCTGTCTCGCTCAACATCTGTTCGATCCAGTTCAGCGCCAGAGCCAGGGCTGCGTTCTGACCCTGCAGGCTGCGGGTGAATTCGGCGACAAAGGCGGGGGTCATCGGCGGAGCGGAGCGCGCCATGTCAGCAACGGTCAGCACCACGTTTTTGGTGTCTCGTTCTGAGGTTTCGATCAAGCGCTCGGTCCAGTCATCAGCCAGATTGCGATCATCGGCATTGGCCATGACCCGGGAGGCCACTCGCCGCAGGTTTTCGATCAATGCCAGACGCAGCATGATCGGTATCGCCCACAGCTCGCCCAGCGCAAGTGGCATCACGGTCTGATAGGAAAGAATGAAGCGGCTCAGACTGTCCTCATCGACTCGACCGTCGCCATGGGAGATGGTCTCCAGGGCGATGTCATAGACGCGAGGCAGCCCCGCGGACGGGCCGTTGATCAGCCGTGGCAACTCACGGCTATAGCCTTTAGGCAGGTGCGTTCTGGCGGCGCGGATGTGGTCCTCGACCAGATAGTAATTGTCCAGCAGCCATTCCGCTGCCGGCGTCACGCGTCGGCTGGACAGTTGCGAGTTGGACAGCGCCGTGCAGCTGCGCTTGAGCAGCTCCTCGTTATCGTCGAGCCTGTGCAGCATCGAGTCACGTGCGGACAGCGTGGTCAAGCGATGTTGGCCGGCAAGTGCGATGCCATGACTGGCCATCTGGTCGGCGCTGAAAAGCTCCGAGCGCAATATCGGCTCGTATTCGAATCGCGGTTGGGAAAACTGTCGGGTTCGCCAAATGCCGGACGAGCGAGAAATTACTTTCTGTATGCGAGTCCATATGCTGTTCATAAGGTCCTGAGCCTGAAACGCACAATGCAATTGCGTGCGTTTTGATAGGTGCGCCAACGCAGTGCGCCAGCCCCGAGCAGCGCTTGGTGGACGTAGCTTTTCAGCTTCAGTGTGGAGACTTGAAGGGTTGTTCGTCTGTTCGCTGGCGAACATAGCCGGCGCTCTTTGAATGCGGTCAAGTTAAATGGAACGCGTGAGCGCTGTTGATATCTACTCCCCACGAGAACCGGGGGGGAGCACGATGAAAGAGGCGCGAAGAAGGCTGGCCGTAACAACGTGGCAAGAGCTCTTTACACTGCCCGAAAACCGCATCGATGCTGAAGACAGGTACGACAGGCTATTGAAGTCTGCTGACACCATGGAGTGCGAAGGCCTGATTACCAGTACCGAGTGGCGCAAACTCGTTCAACAAGCCGGGACATTGTTTGCAAGTAACGCAGAGTGCATGCGCGAGGCACGTGCGCGGCAAAATCGGCAGGTTGCCATTCAATGGTGGGCTCCGGCGAAAGTAGCGCGCTTCTAACCAGAAGCTGCCTTTTGCCGGGCCCTCACGGCTGACCTTGGCTGTTTTCAGAACGACGCTGATCAATTCTCTAACACGGTGGTGTCGAGGGCCCAGTGCAATGACTGCTCACTCGGAAGCAAGCGCGACGTTCAGGCACCCTTCAATAGCCTGGGGACTGATGGCTTCGGCCGTAGCGACACACGCTCGGCATTACGCGACTTTTTTGAAGTGGATCGCTATCACATCGTCCTGGCGGCGCTTGCCATGGTGGATACGCAGGCGCATGCCAAGGCTCGCGCGCAATACGGCATCAATGCTGTTGATGACGTGCCTTGGCATCGTTGAGTGCCTTGGGATGAAAAGGGCTGCGGCGAGTGGCCGTCCTTGGGACGGCCCCCTGTCGATCAGAAGCGGGTTATAGCGAACTCTCCTGACTTCATTGCCGGGCCTGGGGTGAATGCGGGTTGTGTGCGGTGTGTTTCGGTCCAGCCAATGCCCACGCCACCACCCCAATCAGCGGCACAAATACGATCGCTACGATCCACAAGAGTTTGTTGCTCGATTTGCCTTCGGCTTTGCGCACTCGGTTGATTGCCCATAGCTCGACCAGCAACAGAACGGCTGTCAGCACGATCCAGATTGTTTCGATTTGCATGAGTCACCCTCCAGATAGTCCTTCTCTTAGGTGAGTCGTGGTGGGCAGGGTTCATTAAATTTGGGTGGAGATTTGATCAGGGTTGCTCGCGAGGGTGGTCTGTCAGAAAAATTTGTTTTGGCTGTCAGGGCCTCATCGCGAGCAGGCTCGCTCCTACAGGGATTGCGGGGTGAGTTAGATCGAGTTGGCGAGTTTTCCGGTGGATAGGCGGCGCTTGTAGGCGGTGTCGCGGTTGGCCAGCCAGTAGTAGAGCGGCGAGGTGATGAGCAGGCCGACCAGCCAGGACAAGTCAGCGCCGTTGATGTGTTCGGAGATTGGCCCGACGTACAGCGGCGTGTTCATGAACGGAATCTGCACCGCGATCCCGATCGCATACGCTAACAATGCCTGCGGGTTGTAGCGTCCATAGATCCCGCCATCGACCTTGAAGATCGAGTTGATGTCGTACTGACCTTTGTGAATGGCATAGAAGTCGATCAGGTTGATCGCGGTCCACGGCACCAGCACCACGAGCAGCACCAGCACCATGTCGACGAAGTGGCCGATGAAGTTGGCGGAGGCGCCGACGGCGGCGAAGCAGCAGGCGGCGAGGACGATGACGGAGAGGACGGCGCGGCTTTTGGCGGTCGGGATCCAGCGGTAGGCGAAGGTTTGCACCAGGGTGATCAGCGACAGCACGGCGCCGTACAGGTTAAGGGCGTTGTGGCTGATGACGCTGAGCAAAAACAGCACAAGCATCAACGGGCCGATGGAGCCGGTGGCGAGCTTGACCGCATCCATGGTGTCCATGCCCACGGGTGTGGCGAGGACGGCGACGGCGCCGAAGATGAACGAGAGACTGGAGCCGAGCACGGTGCCCAGATACGTGGTCCAGAACGTCGCGGCCACGGGCACGTTGGCCGGCAGGTAGCGCGAATAGTCGGAGACGTAGGGCGCGAAGGCGATTTGCCAGAGCGCGGCGAGCGACACGGTGGCCAACCAGCCGGAGAGGTTGAAGCTGCCACGGGTGAGGAAGTCGGCGGTCTGCACGTGGGTGAAGATGTAGCCGAAACCGAGCACGATGCCGGCGCCGAGCACCCAGGTGCCGATGCGGTTGAGCACGTGGATGAACCGGTAGCCGATAATGCCGATGATGCCGGAACCGAGGGCGCCGATGACGATGCCCACGGGCACCGGGACGCTGTCGACCACGCCGTGCAGGGACTTGCCGGCGAGGACGATGTTGGAGGCGAAGAAGCCGATGTACATGATGCCGGCGATCAGCACCACCAGCAGGGCGCCGAGGGAGCCGAACTGGGCGCGGCTCTGGATCATTTGCGGGATGCCCATCTGCGGACCTTGCGCCGAGTGCAGCGCCATCAGCACGCCGCCGACCAAGTGGCCGACGAGGATGGCGACGATGCCCCACACCAGGTTGAGGTGGAACATCTGCACGCCGAGGGCGCCGGTGACGATGGGCAGCGGGGCGATGTTACCGCCGAACCAGAGGGTGAACAGGTCGCGGGTCTTGCCGTGGCGATCTTCGGGCGGCACGTAGCCGATGGTGTGTTTTTCGATGAGCGGGGCGGCGGTTGTTGCTGTGGTAACCATGACGGACTCCAAGGCAATTTGAGTACGTGGACGTACTTCGGTGAGCGCTGCACGGGGGCAACGCTTTTCTTGTTGGAGTGATGATGTGCGGTGGGGGCGGATAGATAAATTAGTAAGATTGTGGGTATAGACGTTAAAAAATGTATGCCGCCTTACACCCGAAAACCTGTGGGAGCTAGCCTGCTAGCGATAGCGATTTGACAGTCAAAACTGATTTGGCTGACAGATCGCTATCGCTAGCAGGCTAGCTCCCACAGGGATTTTTTGGGTGTTCGGAATCTTTGCTATTCAGTGATCGATAGCAGCATCCGTTGCAGCATGGCGTCGCAGGCATGGAGTTGTTCGAGGCTGACGAATTCGTCGGGTTTATGGCCCTGGTCCATGCTGCCGGGGCCGCAGACAACGGTGGGAATGCCGGCGGCGTCGAACAGGCCGCCCTCGGTGCCGAAGGCCACGGTGCCAAATGCTCGGGAACCGCAGAACATGGCGATCAACTCAGCCGCTTCGCTGTGCGCATCAGTCGCCAATCCGGGATATGCCGACAGCTGGCTGAATCTAATCTCGCTTTGTTCACTCACAGCACGCATGCGCGGCAACACCTGTTGCTCGGCATAGGCCTTCAACGCTTGCGCCACTTCACTTGGATCATGCGAGGGCAACGCGCGGATTTCGAAGTCGAAGCGGCAATCGGCGGGGACGATGTTCAAGGCCTTGCCACCGGAAATCACCCCGGTCTGCACGGTACTGAATGGCGGATCGAACCGCGCATCGTGATGCTCGGGGGCTTTGAGTCGGTTGCCGATCCGCCCCAGTTCACCGATCAGTTCGGCGGCGTATTCGATGGCATTGACCCCCAGCGGTGCGTAGGCGGAGTGGCACGCTTCACCGTGAACATCGCAGCGCATCGCCAGCTTGCCTTTGTGCCCGAGCACCGGTTTGAGTTCGGTCGGCTCACCGATAATGCACAGCATCGGTTTGACCGGGCGCTGCTCCAATTCTGCCAGCAACGAGCGCACGCCAAGGCAGCCGACTTCCTCATCATAAGACAGCGCAATGTGCACGGGCAGCCGTAGCCTCGCCTTCGCCAGCGACGGAACGAGTGCGAGAACACAAGCGATGTAGCCTTTCATGTCCGCCGTACCGCGCCCGAACAATTTGCCGTCGCGCTCGGTGAGTTCAAACGGCGCAACAGTCCACGGCTGGCCGTCGACGGGCACCACGTCGGTGTGCCCCGACAGCACGATGCCCGGCCGATCCACCGGGCCAATGGTCGCGAACAGATTGGCCTTGCTGCGCTGCTCGTTGTAGACCAGTTCGCACGGCACATCGAAGCCAGCGAGGTAGTCGCGGACGAACTCGATCAGGTGCAGGTTGGATTCGCGGCTGGTGGTGTCGAACGCCACCAGGGTTTCAAGCAAATCACGGCTGCCGCTCATCGGTCGTCTCCGGCGACGCCGTAGCCAGGGGACTTGTCGGGGGCGAGGGCGCGGTCGATGTAGTCCTGAACTTGTGGGCGATAAGCATCCCAGAGTTTTTCCAGTTGGCCGATCGGATTTTCATCCGCCCAATCGACCCGCAGGTTGATGATCGGCCAAGTCAGTTCGCCAACCACCACCATCGCCGCCGAATGCACCGGCCCGGCTTCGCCACCAGCGGCGATGGCGGCTTTCATCGCGGCGAGCAAGCGGTCGGCGAGTTGGCCTTCGCCGTGTTCGAACGCTTCGACCATGGCCTCGATCACCGCGCGGTCGGCGAGCATGTTGCCGGCGGCGACGCATTGTTCACCGGAGACGGCGTTGTGGTTGCCGAGGGTTTGCGCGCCGCTGAAATGCGCGGTCTGGCCGAGGTGGTCGATGGCGGTGATCTGACGGTACTGGCTGTAGCCGTTGCGGGTCAACACCTTGTCCAGCGCTTCGGCGGGCGCCAGGCCTTGCTCCATCAGGGCAAGCACTTCCGGGCCTAACGACGGCAGGGTGATGTTTTGTGTGGAGACAGCGCCGACGCCTGGCAGCAGCCAGGGGCAACGGGCACCGACGGCGATGCTGGAGGAACTGATGGCAATGCCGAACTGACCGGTTTCGGGGCATCGGGCGGCGATGGAGAAGGTCATGGGTTTTGCTCCTTGGTTGGCCTTGGCAAATGAGGTGTCTGTTTGGCCGCCATCGCGGGCAAGCCCGCTCCCACAGGGTTTTTTAGTGGCCGCAAAATTTGTGCACGACAACTAACCCTGTGGGAGCTGGCTTGCCTGCGATGGCCGCGACGCGGCCTACTTCTTTACTCAGGAATCACCGCAATCACATCAATCTCCATCAACCACTGCGGTTGCCCCAGCGCCGACACCACCAACCCGGTCGAAATCGGAAACACACCTTTCAACCACTTCCCGACTTCCTGATACACCGGCTCGCGATACCGCGGATCAATCAGATAAGTCGTGGTTTTGACGATGTGACTCAGGTCGCTGCCAGCCTCTTCCAGCAACTGCTTGACGTTGCGCATGGCTTGCTCGGCCTGGGCACGCGGGTCACCCAGACCCACCAGCCGGCCCTCGAAATCCGTCCCGACCTGGCCGCGAACATAAACGGTATTGCCGGCCCGGACTGCTTGGCACAGGTCGTTGTCCAGGCTCTGGTTCGGATAGGTTTCCTTGGTGTTGAACATGCGAATACGGGTATGGGTTGGCGTGGACATTTTTAGCTCCTGACAGAAAAAGGCTTAAGCACTGACCGTGGTTTTGAGGGCGACCGGGGCCTGTTCAGCCTCGCGTTGCGCCGCATCGTGGTAGTCGAGATAAGAGCGCTGAATCGCGATGTGGTCCGCCACGTACTTGGCGTCATGCCAGACACCCCAGATGAACGACGAGCCGCGACGGGACTGCCACGGCAGCCCGAGGAAATACACACCAGCCTCACTCGACACACCGCGCTGATGCTGCGGCTTGCCGTTATCGTCGAAGGCATCGACCTTGAGCCAGCTGTAGTCCGTGGTAAAACCGGTGGCCCAGATGATCGAAGTCACGCCGGCCTTGGCCAGATCGAGTTCAAGAATCGGGTGGGTCACGCACTCCGGATCCGGGAACACGTGGCGTGCTTCCGGTTCTTCCGGCAAGTCCAGGCCATTGCGTTCGATGTAGGCATCGGCGGCATTCAGCAGCGCCAGATAGTTCTCATCGCCACGCGCCAGGTTGTCGGCCAGGTTCGGCTGGAACGTTGCCACGCCACCGTTGAACGATTGAGTCAGACCGACCAGCGTCATGCCGCGATGGGCGAGTCCACGGAAGTCCACCGTGCGCCCGCCATGGGCGCCGCTGACCGCGATGGTCACGTGCTCCCGCCCCGGTTTCATCGCCGCCTGATCCCACTCGCCCAGCACACCCAGCCACCAGCAGAAATCACGGTTGCGGTAAGCGCGAGGAGGCCGGTCGTGGGCACCGACGGAGAGGTAAACCTTCTTCCCTGCACGCTGCAATTCATCGGCAATCTGCACGCCGGACGAACCCGCGCCGACCACCAGCACCGCGCCTTCAGGCAGTTGTGCCGGGTTGCGGTAGTCGGCCGAGTGGATCTGCATGAAAGGCTGATCTGTCGGCGCAATCGGCGGGATGACCGGACGCTGAAACGGCCCGGTGGCCGCCACCACGCGGTTGGCTTCAATCACGCCTTCAGAGGTTTCAATGGTGAAGCCCGGGCGACCGGCATTGCGCTCAACCTTCAGCACATCGACGCCGGTACGGATCGGCGCATTGAATTTCTTGGCGTAGGCCTCGAAGTAATCGGCAACGCGTTCTTTCGGGGCAAATTCGTCGGGACTGAGGTCGTCAAAATCAAGACCCGGGAACCGGTCATGCCACGCTGGACCATTCGCCACCAGCGAATCCCAGCGCCCGGTGCGCCAGCGCTCAGCAATGCGGCTGCGCTCCAGCACCAGGTGCGGCACCCCGAGTTTGCTCAAGTGTTCACTCATGGCCACGCCAGCCTGACCGGCGCCAACAATCAGCGTATCTGTTTTTATTTTTTCAGTGGTCATCTCAATACCCTTCGAAGTTGGAGTTAGGCCGCGAACGACCTGCCATTTCTTGGGCTCAAGACTAGGGATGACCCTGGTATCGGTAAAATATTATTAAGCTGGCATTTGAGTATAAATAACTGAGGCAGAGCGCTGTCTGGCGCTCGAGTCGATACGCCGTAGTGGTGCCGCGGGTTAACATGGCGCTTTATCAACCCACCAGACAACCGGTTCGGTACGTAATGGAGTGGATCGAGCATTGATCGAACGACGCCAATTCAGCGGAGGCATGAAGGGCAAGAACCTTCGCTATCTGAATGAACACCCTGATGGGACCCGGCAAACGGTCCGCGCAGGCTTTCTGCTGCTCGAACATTTCTCGCTGCCGGCGTTTACTCAAGCGCTGGATACGGTGGTCACGGCCAATCTGCTACGGCCTGAATCGTTCTCTTCCTGCACATTTGGTTTGAACGATGGCGAGGTCGTCAGCGATCTGGGCCTGGTCATTCGGCCCGATGCCCGTATCGATTGTGCAGCGGTCAAAGCGCTGGACCTGCTGGTGATCTGCGGAGGCTACAGGACTGAGCTCAAGGCCAGCGAAGGCTTGATCAGCCTGTTGCGGACCGCGTCAGATCAGGGTGTCAGCCTGGCCGGGTTGTGGAATGGTGCATGGTTCCTGGGGAAGGCGGGGTTGCTTGACGGATACCGTTGCGCGATTCACCCGGAACATCGCCCGGCGCTGGCGGATTTCTGCAAGGCGACGCAGGTCAGCAGCGAGCCCTACATCATCGATCGAGACCGGCTGACGGCTTCGAGTCCATCCGGGGCCTTCCACATGGCGCTGGACTGGATCAAAGGGCTGTACGGAAAAGCGCTCGTCGAGGGGATCGAGGACATCCTGGCGTTCGAGGAGTCCCGTTACCGACGGATCAAACCGACGGAAAATGTCTGTGTGAGCGCGCCGTTGCGCGAGGTGGTGAAGCTGATGGACGCCAACCTCGAAGAGCCGTTGGAGTTGGAGCAACTCGCGGTCTACGCGGGGCGTTCCCGCCGACAGCTTGAGCGTTTGTTCAAGGAGCAACTGGGCACCACACCGCAACGGTATTACATGGAGCTGCGGATTACCGAAGCGCGGCGGCTGCTTCAGCATACGGAGCTGTCCCAGGTGGACGTGCTGGTGGCGTGTGGCTTTGTGTCACCGAGCCATTTCAGCAAGTGCTACAGCTCGTATTTCGGCTACCGGCCTTCCAAGGAAAAGCGACTCGTCAAATAAGAGTCGCTCGGCCTGAGAAACCCTGATCCTTAATTGAATGCTGTCACTCAAAACAATGTTCAGCCGAGCATAAAACCTGTGGCGAGGGGGCTCTAGTGGCGAGGGGGCAAGCCCCCTCGCCACAAAAGCTCCACCAGGCCACAAATATGGGTGGCATTGCTTGGGAGAACAGCCTTAATGCATCTTGCTGTGATCAGCCATGCCCAGTGCCCGAGCCTCGGCGTCCACCTTGATCGTCTCTTTCTCGCCCTTGGCATTTTCAACGATCAAGGTCAGCGGGACTTTATCGCCTTCCTTCACCTGCGCCGTCAGGTCCATCAACATCACGTGGTAACCGTGGGGATCAAAACTCACCGGTTTGCCGGCCGGCAGCGCGACGGACTCGACCTGACGCATGCTCATCACATCGTCTTTCATGGTTGATTGGTGGATTTGTACGGTTTTGGCGACAGGCGATTGCACGCTGAGCAGCTTGCTGTCGCTGTCGGCTTGCAGCGTCATGAAGGCCCCGGTCGATGGCTGGCCGGCAACGGTCGCGCGGACCCAGGCGTCGTCCACTTTGGT
Source organism: Pseudomonas sp. LBUM1663 (assembly GCF_059695905.1). Classification (NCBI taxonomy): domain Bacteria; kingdom Pseudomonadati; phylum Pseudomonadota; class Gammaproteobacteria; order Pseudomonadales; family Pseudomonadaceae; genus Pseudomonas; species Pseudomonas sp. LBUM1663. Next base: position 2,746,939 of record NZ_CP166792.1, read on the forward strand.
TTGCGCCGATACCTGCCAGGCCATGCCGATCAGGGCGCATCCCAGGACCACTTGTTTTACACGTCGCGAGAAAACGGTGTTTGCGTGGATCGAATTCATCAGCAGACTTCCATGACGGTGAGCAGGTCTTCTGCGCACTCTTGAGCCGTAAGAGACGCGGACAGCCCCAGGCGCAAGTTGCCCCGGGAGTCGAAGACGTAGCTGGTCGCGGTGTGGGAAAGGGTGTAGGTCGAACCGCTCGGGATCTTTTCGAAGAACACGCCGAACTCCTTGGCGGTGGCGGCGGTTTCTTCCAGGGTGCCGTGCAGCGCCTCGAAACTCGGGTCGAACGTCTTGACGTAGGCGTCGAGCATTTGCGGTGTGTCGCGTTCCGGGTCGAGAGTGATGAAGATCACCTGCAGCTTCTCGCCGTCGCGGCCCATCAGTTTCTTGGCCTGTGCCGCGCGGGCCAGGGTCGTGGGGCAGACCGCCGGGCATTGGGTGAAACCGAAGAACACCATCGGCATCAGGCCGCGATAACTGGTGAGCATCTTCGTTTCGCCCTGGGCGTCCTTGAGCTTGAAGGTACGCCCCATGATCTTGTCGCTGAGGTCCTTGCCGTACTTGAACGACAGCTTGGAGCTGTCATCGCAGCCGGCGAGCAGGCCAAGACTCAACAAGCCCATACCGCGCAGGACCGTGCGGCGGGTAAACAACGTACTCATGGAAAAGCATTCCTGTGTTGCGACGGGAAATCTGTAGCGCCTGATGAGTCAAACGAAAAAAGCGCGTGGATATTAACAAACTGTGGCCGTGTTTCGCTCATTGTTGGACGAGGGGTGGTTTTGGTACAGGTGCAGAAACTGCTGAAAACTACGGATCAGCAGAAACGCCCGGGCCACTGACTACCCGGCCATAGCACGATCCTCTGTAGCCGCAGGCTTCGCCAGCTGCTACAGGTTATGCGTTGCGGTTGATGGCTGGTATTGGACACATTGTCGCGCGGACACATTCCAGATACATAAGTGCGCTTTCATGGGCGCGTCCCCCCATCACAATGAGAGCTTCGCCATGTTCCGTAAATTGCAGCAAGCCGCCCGCTTCCTCAGCCAGAGCGCGCGTTTGATGGTCGGCGTCCCCGATTACGACAACTATGTCGCCCAGATGGCGCTTAAACACCCGGACGAGCCGGTGATGAGCCATTCGGCGTTTCTTCGCGAGCGTCAGGAAGCCCGCTACGGCGGCAAGCAATGCACGACGCGTTGCTGCTGATTACTTGGGCGAACGCCGCGATCAACACAATATCCTCCCCATTTCGTTACGGCTGCTAAGCTTCGACGTTGCAGCGTCCGAGCCTTTGCGGGATCGGGCGTTGAGCGTGGCCATGGAGTACGACTTCAGTATCAATATCCACTTCTACATAGGTGGCGAGCGATTGTCGGTAACCTGCACGGAGGCAGGCAATGGTAATCAAGCACGTAGGCCATTCAAGTGCCGAGGGCGTTCCCGAGCCACTCGATCACGAAGAGATAGAGCGGGTGCTGGCGCTGTTGCTGGCCAGTCCGGTGTTTGCCAAGTCCAGGCGCATGGGCAGTTTGCTGCGTTTCCTGGTCGATCACGATCTTCAATTTTCCAATGTCCCGCTCACCGAGCATGCCATCGGCATCGCGGTGTTTCGCCGTGACCCGGCGGTTTACTGCACCGGCGACGATCCGGTAGTGCGCGTGCAGGTGGGCCGGTTGCGGCGCAAACTCGCGATCCATTACGCCACCCTGGGTCAGCAGGACCCGGTGCGCCTGAGCATACCCGCCGGTTGTTATCGGCTGGCTTACCAGCGGATCAGACCCAAAACCATCGCGACTCGCCATCCTGTTTTGCAGATTCAGCCATTTACCTGCATCACCCGCGACGGCGATGACTTCACCAAGGGCTTGTCTGAAGAATTGAGCTGCCGGCTGTTCGAGTCGTTCGAGCAGGCGCAAAGCCATGGCAACCACGTGTTGATGAAGGTGTCACACGCCAGCGTCAAGGCACTGGACGTTGTACGTGCCGGGCGCGGTAACTATTCCCTTGAGGGCAGCGTGCGGGTGGAACCGAGCCGTGTCCGGGCATCGGTGCGCCTGATTGATGTCGCACAGGGGCGGATCCGCTGGTCCGAGCAGTTCGATCGCAATCAACCTTACGGCATCGCGACCCAGGAAGATCTGGCGGAGTCCATCTGTCGGTCGTTGACGGGCTATTTCGCCCGGGGAAGTGGTGATGTTTTCTGAGTAGAAGGGGCAACCGCGAGGTTGCCCCCGGGTGAGACGATTACACGGTTTTCCATGCCCCGCCTTCGTAGAGGCGGGTTGCATCGTTAACGACAGTCAGGTCGATTTCGATGGCCTTGGACCGCGACGTGCTGAACATGGTGCTGGTCTGCACGTTCTGCTCGAACCACACGAGAATGGTCTCGACCGGGGTCAGAACAGTATTGCCGGTGACCACCTGGTTCGTGGCAACGTAGATCGGGGTGCTGACCTGCTTGCCGTCGATGCCGACCGACAACTGGTTGATGCCGGGGTGGATCGGGCCGTATTCGTTATCCAGAGTGATGGAAATGTCTGGGCCGCCGGTCACCGCATTGCCCAGCAAGCCTTCCGGGCTGAGTATCGATTGTTGCCCCAGACCAATCGTGACGATGTTGGTCGAGACCTTCACCGTCACGTCAGCCTGAAAAGTATTGGACCCGAACAGTTGGTATTGCGGGGTCCAGCTGAAGCCGTTGTTGCTCAGGTACTTGTCATAGGACTGCCAGACAACGTTATAGGCTTCGTTGCCGACCTTCTTGGCAAAGCACAGCTTGTAGCCTGACTGCTTGAGCAGAGTCAGGTCATCGGCTGCGATCTCGATGGTGACTGACTTTTGCGTGGCCGCCAGGGTCGACGTCAGCACCTTGCTGTAGTCCGACGTTTTCAGAGCCGTGGGGGCAATGCTCTGGAACGATTTGAGGGCCTCTTGCACATCATTGTGAAGTTGCAGAGCTTGCTTGCTTACAGCGCTCGACTTACTCATGGCTTTCCTCTTCCTTGGTTGTGTTAGGCAATCAATGGCCAGCGGGCAGCGAATCCGACAAGTGATCGGGGCAGCACCCTCTAAACACATTGACGGCTTTACAGTAGGCGCAGGATTCAGGGCGGCGAAGTGTCTTGGCGTTACAGCGGGGAGGGGTGTTAAACCAGCAAGGTAACAGCCTGCGTAACCGGGTTGTATCAAGGGATCCGCGAGGTGAACAGCGGGGCGGCCGTGCGCCCGCCCCGCCGTAGCCTTAATGCGCCGGTGTACTCACCTTCGCGTCGGCCCAGACAAAGTTCCAACTGGTTCGTTTGCCCTTGGCAATCTCGATCAGCTTGTTCTCATATACGGTGTGATTGACCGTGCCGGTGTACGTCAGCTTCCGGGCCGCGTTGTTCCCGGTGACTTCCCCGGGTTTGCCGCCAGATTCGGTCATGGCCTTTTTCATATCGGCTTCCGACGGGGCGCTGCTCTGGTTTTTTTCAACGGTTACGAAACTCATGGTGTCACCTCTTCCGTGATGGGGGGATCGGCGGACAGCCGCGTCGAGACGTTCTCGACCCGGCCAACACACCGAAGCCAATACTCTATTGGCTCGCCGGGCACCGCAGAAGTGACAACACGGTCGGTAAGGTAACACCGCAGATACAGCGAATAGCGCAATGTAACGGCGACGTATCAGCCAGCGACATCACTTCGCTTTCCAGTGACCACCGCCCGATTCGCAATCAATCTTCGATTGGGCCAAGTGTTCCGCGCCGTAGTAATACGTGGTGACCTGGGCATTGTCGGGGATGTTCAGCGACTTGCTGTTCTTGTCCTTGCTGGTGGAGTGAGGGTTGGCCAGGGATTCCTGGGTCAGGGTCGCGATGCAGGCGGCCTGATAATGATCGTCGCACTGTTCGACTTTTTTCTTGGTGCTGGTGAGCATCTCCTTGCTCTCGTTGCTGCATGACCAATCGATGGCATTCACCGCCATGCCTTCGTACTCATAGCAACTATGGGACTCGATCACCGGAACGGAGGGGCTTTGGGATCGGGTCAGGACGTCACAGCCTTCAGCGAATACCAGCGTGGGGCTCAGGCTGGCGAGCAGAAACAACAGTCTACGGTTCATCGGGAATTCCTCTCCAATGGCGCTGCTCGTGATCAAAGATCGGCGCTTATAGGGTTTCGAAAACACGATGAGGCGCGGGGTTCAATTCGTTTTACAAAGCGCTGGGGAATGTAGCAGCTGGCGAAGCCTGCGTTCGGCTGCGCAGCAGTCGTAAAACCTGAGCACGCGGTTCTCCTGAAACACCGCGTTTACCGATTTCACGACTGCTGCGCAGCCGAACGCAGGCTTCGCCAGCTGCTACGCAGGGGAAGTTGCGGTTCTACTGCGTAATAAATTCACGAATCACCTGAATGGTCGGCGTCGGCGCTTCTTCCATCAGCCAATGTCCCGCCCCTGGAATCACCACCTCGGTCACCTTGTCCGCCGCGTTGCGCATCACGATCGCTTCATTGTTGCCAAAGGATTTTTCCCCACCGATGGCCAGCACCGGCATGGTCAGGCGCGTTTTCATCGAGGCTTCGTTGTCCACCGCATCCTGACGAATACTGCGGAACTGGGCGAAAGCGGCGTGCATGGCGCCGGGGCGGGCATAGAGTTTGGCGTAATGCTGACGGGTGGCTTCATCGACCTTGGTCGGGTCGCCGGCGAACTCGTTCCAGAAACGGTCCAGGTAGATGCGTTCGCGACCGGCGACCAGGCGTTCGGCATCCGGCCCGCCAAAGTCGAAGTGCCAGAGCATCGGTGAGCGAACAATCTCGTTCCACGGTGGAATGCCCGGCACGGGCGCATCCATCACCACCAGGCGATCCGTCAGCTGCGGATAACGCGAGGCGTAGGCGAAGGCGACCATGGTGCCGATGTCGTGGCCGATGACCACCGCGTGCTCGATTTTCAACGCTGCCAGCACGCCACGAATATCCCCCGCCTGGGTCTTCTTGTCGTAGCCGCCGTCCGGGATCGACGACAAGCCCATGCCACGAAGGTCCGGCACCACGACGGTGTGGTCCTTGGCCAGATCGGCGGCCAGTGGCGCCCACATGTCGCCGGTGTCGCCAAAGCCATGCAGCATCACCACGGCAGGGCCCTTGCCGCCGACGCGCACATGAATCGTGGCGCCTTCGACCGGGATGTCCTGAACACGAAACCCGGCAGGAAAGGGCGTCACTCCGGCCAGGGCCGGAATGCTCAGTGCAAGCAAAAACGCGCTCAACAGGATACGAATCATCACCGGTGCCCCCGTCAGTATCCGGGGAAGGAACCCCGAAACAATATGGATGAGCGTAGACCGTTTGATCCGAAGCAGAAGTGCCCTCTCGCTCGCACGAGAGGACAGGTGCCAGCATCAGGTGTGATGAATCTCCCGATCCTTGGTTTCCGGCATGAAGAATATGCCCAGGACGGCCGTCATCACGGCGATGACAATCGGGTACCAGAGGCCGTAGTAGATATCACCCGTGGCCGCGACCATGGCGAACGCCACCGTCGGCAGGAAGCCGCCGAACCAGCCGTTGCCGATGTGGTAGGGCAGCGACATCGAGGTGTAGCGGATGCGCGCAGGGAACAGCTCCACCAGCCAGGCGGCGATCGGGCCGTAGACCATGGTCACGTAGATCACGAGGATGGTCAGGAGTAACAGCACCATCGGGTAGTTAGTTTTGGCCGGGTCGGCTTTCTCAGGGTAGCCGGCCTCTTTGAGCGCGGTGCCGAGGGCGGCGGTGAAGGCGTCGTTCTTGGCTTTGAAGTCGGCAACCGGCATGCCGGTGCCTTCGAAGCTCTGGACCACTTTGTCGCCGATGCGCACCTGCGCGACAGTGCCCGGTTCGGACTTCTCGTTCTTGTAGGGAATGGCCCGCTTCGCCAGCACTGTCTTGGCGAGGTCGCAGGAACTGGTGAATTTGGCCTTGCCCACCGGGTCGAACTGGAACGAGCACTGGTCGGGATCGGCGATCACCGTGACCGGGTTCTTCTCCTGCGCAACAAACACGTCGGGGTTACCGTATTGGGTCAACGCATGGAAGATCGGGAAGTAAGTCAACGCCGCGATAATGCAGCCGGCCATGATGATGCCCTTGCGGCCGATGCGATCGGACAGGCTGCCGAAAATGACGAAGAACGGCGTGCCGATCAGCAGCGAACCGGCTATCAGCAAGTTGGCGGTCTGCGGGTCGATCTTCAGCGTCTGCAGCAGGAAAAACAGCGCATAGAACTGCCCTGTGTACCAGACGACGGCCTGGCCGGCGGTGCCGCCGAGCAGCGCCATGATCACGATTTTCAAGTTGTCCCAGCGGGCGAAGGATTCGGTCAGCGGCGCCTTGGAGGACTTGCCCTCAGCCTTCATTTTCAGGAACACCGGCGACTCGCTGAGCTGCAAGCGGATGTACACCGAAACAATCAGCAGCAGGATCGACAGCAGGAACGGAATCCGCCAGCCCCAGGCCTCGAAGGCTTCGGTGCCGAGGGCGGTGCGACAGGCGAGGATCACCAGCAGAGAAAGGAACAGCCCGAGGGTCGCGGTGGTTTGAATCCACGAGGTGAAATAACCGCGCTTGCCTTTCGGCGCATGCTCGGCGACGTAGGTCGCCGCGCCGCCGTACTCACCCCCCAGCGCCAGGCCTTGCAAAAGGCGCAAGGTGATCAGGATGATCGGTGCCGCCACGCCGATGGTCGCGTAGCCGGGCAGAAAACCCACCACGGCCGTGGAGATACCCATGATCACAATGGTGATGAGGAAGGTGTGCTTGCGCCCGATCATGTCGCCCAGTCGCCCGAACACGATGGCGCCGAAAGGGCGCACCGCGAAGCCGGCGGCGAACGCGAGCAGCGCGAAGATGAAGGACGTTGTCTCATTGACGCCGGCGAAGAAGTGCTTGGCGATGATCGCGGCCAGGGAGCCATACAGGTAAAAGTCGTACCACTCGAACACGGTGCCCAGGGACGAGGCAAAAATGACTTTGCGCTCCTCCTTGGTGATGCCGTGGTGGGGCGCGCTGCCCGTGGAAGTGTTGTCGATTGCGGCCATGAGTCTTCTCCGTCGTTCTTGTTATAGGCCGGAGTCGCTCATTACCTTTTGCCGCACCCAGGCCCTTGGGCTGATGTCGTTGGAATACGGATTGCGCGAAGCATGCACACAGGTTGACGGCCTCGCATCACTGCAAGGTTTCCTGAAGCATAATCGGCTTCTCGCAGATATCCACTCGCCATCACGTTCAACCTCAGGGGCAGGCGCTGAGTCACCCTGACGCCTCACTTCGCAACCATTCGTTTAATCAATAATCACCATCAAGGAATGCAAGTTCTGTTTTTTTGTCATGAGAGGAGGATAGCGTCATACCAAAGTCGCCTCTGAAGGAACCTGCGCGATGAGAATCTCTACCTTGCTGGCCCTTGTCGCCGTATTGACCGGCAGTGTTGCCGCCACCGTGCCGGCCTACGCGGCCGACCCGTCCTGCCATTTCCTGCCGATGGCCGACAGCACCGCCCGCTTGCAGCACACTCAATCGGTGGGCGTGCTCTACAGCGAAAACACCCTCAACTCGATCGAATACCTTGAGCAGTACCATTCTGTCGCGCTGAAGGGGGCGAAGAACCCGGCGCTGGATTCGCGCATCAGCAACGCCTTCGTCAGCAGCTCCGATCCGAAACTGGCGATCAACTGGCTGATGGGCTCGCTGCAAAAACAATTCGCTTCGGTGACCGTCTACGACAATCTCGACGCCCTGGTGCAAGCCCACCCCGATGTGGTGGTGATGCTGGACACCTACAGCCGTCTGGTGTCCAAGCGTAACAACCAGGTCGAAGCGCGATTCCTGGCCAAGTTCTACGACTCGAACCTGCAATACATTGGTAAGGCTGAAGGATCACGTGAGCAGCAGATGCCTTCGGTCTGGGTTCATGGCAAAGCCGCCCCGGAGATTGCTGCGCAGATTGACCAGCAAAATGCGGTGCAGCTGAATGCGTTGAAGCAGTTTGATGCTTCGTTGAAGGCGTTGGTGACGCCCGGTGATGGGGCGCGAGTCGCTAGCAACTGACGTACATCCAAAGTGATCCATCAATCCGCCAAACTTATTTGTGAATTCCCCACATCGAGGTCTGACTGCCCTCGCCACAGCACTTTATGATCTCCACACATTGGTCTGATCGACCCCGTACCTGTGGCGAGGGAGCTTGCTTCCGCTCGGCTGCGCAGCAGTCGTGAGTCCAGTGCACGCGGTTTGCCTGAATGAATGCGGTGGCAGGTTTTGGGGCCGCTGCGCGACCCAACGGGAGCAAGCTCCCTCGCCACAGGACATTGGTGAATTCCACACACCGAGGTCTGATGGCCCCCTCGCCACAACACTTTATGATCTCCACACATTGGTCTGAACGCCCCCATACCTGTGGCGAGGGGGTTTACCCCCGTTCGGCTGCGCAGCAGTCGTAAATCCTGTGCCCGCCGTTTACCTGAATGAACGCGGCTGCCGTTTTTGGGGGCCGCTTCGCGACCCAACGGGGGCAAGCCCCCTCGCCACAGGTTTTGTGTGCTCGCCACATTAATGTCACCGCCCTTGGTGGGGGAGGCTGGTCAGATGATTTTCAGATTTATTCAAGTGCCGCGCTTATCAGGTGGCGCACGACCTCGGCCTCCACAGCGCCTTCGTTGCCACTTTCATCAAAAACCGCGCAACTCGCCGAACGGCCGCCATCAACGCAGCGGTAAACCGCAATGATGCTGCCCGGACCGGCTCCCGTGTGACCGCTCAAGGTCAGGCCACCTTCCACGCTGCTCTGCATCAGACCGAGGCCGTACCCCGGAACCACCCAGGGGCGTCCTGCCATCGGTCCGCCCAGTGCGCGTGCCGTTTGCATCTCTCGCAGCAATGATTGCGGCAACAGGTGCCCGCCCAATAAACGATCCAGGCACAGGGCCGCGTCAGCAACTGAACCGACCAGCAAACCGTGATAGACCCAGCCTGGGTCGTAAGTCGAGGCCGCTCCCATGTCCACGCCCTCCAGATCGCCTCGCGTGGTTGCAAGGCGCACCCGCGACAAACCGAGTGGAGACAACACACGTCGCGTCAGCGCTTCCCCAAGCGCGAGGCCAGTCACGCGCTCAATCAGTCTGGCGACGAACAAATAGCCGACGTTCGAGTATCGCCAACCGTCTCCCGGTGCATAACGCAAACGGGCAGCATCAAGCCGTTGCAGCATTTCAGCGGCTGACCAAGGTGCGTCATGGCGGGCCACGGCGGCGTGGTAGTCCGCGAGCTCACTGTAATCCGCCAATCCGGCTTCATGCCGCAGTAACTGGCGCAACGTGAACGGGCCTTCAGGCGCAACATCATCCAGACCGATCAACCCATCACGCACCAGCGACAATGCTGCGGCGGCGAGTACCGTCTTGGTGAAACTCCACCACGGCACGGTTGCGTCGGGCTGCTCAGGCGTGAGGAGTGAACCGTTTGAGACAAGGGCGAAATGCATGGGTTGACTGCTCTGGAGGGAGGCGCCGGGGGAGTTTGCCAGAAAACAAAACCGCGATTGTGTTTGTGCAATGGTTTGGCTAATCTCGCACAAACACGCAAAATCAGGCATAAACATGCAAGATCAGCATTCGGCAGCCGAGCTTCCTTCCGTGCGCCGGCAAAAAATCCTCCTGATCCTCGAACGCGACGGCAAGGTCATGGCCTCGGAATTGAGTCATCATTTCGCCGTTTCGGAAGACACCATTCGCCGCGATCTGTCGGAACTGCACAACGCCGGTCTGGTGCAACGCGTGCACGGTGGTGCGCTGCCTCGTCCCAAGGACACGGGCAAGGATTTCCTCACTCGAGTGGGTGAAACCGACGAGGTAAAAGTGAACCTCGCGAAACTCGCCGCGCGACACGTCCGGGACGGTCAGATCGTGATGTTCGATTCGGGAAGTACCACGCTGCAGATCGCCCGGTCCTTGCCTTCGAATATTTCCATCACGGCCATCACCACATCGCCATTGACCGCGATTACCCTCGCGCAATACCCAGGCATCAAGGTGATTCTGGCGGGAGGGCAACTTAACCTGGCGACGATGTCGGTCAGCGGTCACGAGACCGTGCGCTTGTTGCAGGGGATCAAGGCTGACGTGCTGTTTACCGGGGTGTGTGCGATTCATCCGGAGGTCGGCATCAGCTCGCTGCATTTTGATGAGGTGCCAGTGAAGCAGGCGCTGTTTGACAGTGCCTCTCAAGTGATCGCCGTCACCACGGCGGACAAACTGGGTGCGGTGGAGCCGTACATCGTCGTGCCGTGCTCACGTTTGCACACCCTGATTACCGAGCGTCACGTGGCGTCGGGCGACATCGATGACTATCGCAAGCTGGGCATCGAAGTGGTGCAAGCACGCGCCTGAGCGATCAGCCATGCCCCAGCGCAATCGCAAACGACACCACGATCAAGCACGCAAACGCAAAATTGATGTTCATGAAGCTTTCGCCCGAATTATCAGAGGTGGCGCCATCCTGAACTCGCCGCTGAAAAATAAAAAATTCGGTTTCATGATTTAAAAGATCAAAGCAATCGATAGCTGCGTAGCCCACACCTGCAAACAACCCGAAAGATCGCAGCCTAAACCAGGTATTTGTTGAACCAGGCCACGGTCCTGTCCCATGCGAGCTTCGCGGCAGCTTCATCGTAGCGAGGCGTGGAGTCGTTATGAAAGCCGTGATTGCAGCCTGCGTAAATGAACGCCTCGTAGGTGTTGCCCGAGGCTTTCAGCGCTTTCTCATACGCCGGCCATCCTTCGTTGATGCCCTTGTCCAGCTCACCGTAATGCAGCAGTAGCGGTGCCTTGATTTTCAGCACATCTTCAGCCTTGGGTTGGCGGCCATAAAAGGGCACGGCCGCCGCCAGTTCCGGGTAGGCCACCGCCGCCGCATTGGAGACACCTCCGCCATAACAGAACCCGGTGATGCCGACTTTTCCCGTGGTCTTGTCATTTTTCATCAACCAGTCAATGGCGGCGAAAAAGTCATTCATCAGTTTTTCCGGGTCGACAGTCGCTTGTAACGCCTTGCCTTTTTCATCGTTGCCGGGATAGCCGCCCACTGAACTCAGGCCATCGGGGGCGAGGGCAATAAATCCGGCTTTGGCGACGCGCCGGGCAACGTCCTCGATGTAAGGATTGAGCCCGCGGTTTTCATGCACCACCAGCACCGCCGGCACTTTTCCGGTGGCTTTGGCCGGGCGCACCAGATAGCCGCGGACATTGCCGTGGCCCTTGGGCGATGGATAGGAAATGTACTCGGGGAGGATGTCCGGGTCGGTGAATTCAACCTGCTCGGCGAGCGCGTAGTTCGGGCTCAGCGAGGCGAGGAGGGCGCTGGCCGTCAAACCGCCAAGGGTGAACAGCGCCGCTCGATCAAGAAACTCGCGCCGGTTGATCTTGCCGTGGGCGTAGTAGTCGTAGAGCTCCAGCATTTCCGGGGCGAAGTCTTTGGCGGTGAGACGGTCCATGGGGGCGCTTCCCGTTGATTCGAATTCTGAATCAGTAAAGCAGTGTTTGGCGCAGTGACTTAGTTTTCGAAGCACGACGCCAGGAACCCCCTCACCGCCTGCAACGACGTCGCAGTGATTGGCGATGACGTTCGTACTCAGCATCTGGTGCAGCCGTTGGTGTCGTCGCTGACGGAGGGGCGTCTGACTTGATCCGGCGTTGCAAGCCATAACCCGGGCTACTCGCCCGGGTTATAGACCGTTAGACGTCTAGCGCCCGCCCACCACCATACTGCTGAACGGCGCCACATACGCCTGCAACGTCACCAACCCACCGACCAATATCGCCAGCACAATCGAGTGGAAGAACACATAACGCAGAATCTCCCCTTCATGCCCGTACCAGCGAGTGGCCGTGGACGCGACCACGATCGACTGGGCGTCGACCATTTTGCCCATCACCCCGCCGGAACTGTTGGCCGCCGCCATCAGCACCGGGCTGATGCCCAATTGTTCGGCGGTCACTCGTTGCAAGCCGCCGAACAGCACGTTCGAGGCCGTGTCGGAGCCGGTCAACGCCACGCCAAGCCAGCCGAGGAGGGTGCCGAACATGGGGTAGAAGATGCCGGTCGCGGCGAAGGCCAGGCCCATGGTGGCGTCGAGGCCCGAGTAGCGGGTGAGGAAGCCGAGCGCGAGCATGGCCGCAATGGTGATGAGTGAGTAGCGCACCACCCACAGCGTTCGCAGGTATTGGCGCGCCAGTTGCGGGATGGAATAACCCATCAGCAGGCCGCCGACGATGGCCGCCAGGAGGATGCCGCTGCCGGTGCTGGTGAACCAGGTGAACTTGTAGATCGCTTCTTCGGTTTTAGGCACAGGCACCACCGGCGGCACCTTTTCGACCTGCTGGTGCAGGGTGGTAAAGGTCACGACTGGAGCGAAGATCGGATTCGCTTCGCGCATCGGTTTGCCTTGTGGATCGAGCTTGGCGGAGTTGGTCGCCGGATCGATCGCCGGGCGGGTATCGAACATGTTTTTGAAGCCCTGGGTGCCCCAGGCGAACACGAATACCGTGAGGATGATCCACGGCATCCACGCGCGCATCACCGCCGGTTTGGCATCGCTGGCAAAGGTCGCGTTGGCCTCGGTTTTTTGCTCATGTTCCGGGTCGATTTTCGAGTTGTCGACGCGCCCGGTCAGGGCGGCCGATGTGTGGATCGTGGCCGGTTTCCAGACCTTGAGGAAACCGGTCAGGCACGCCATGGAGATCAGCGCGGCGATCACGTCCACCAGCATCGGCCCGTGGTAGTTGGACACCAGGAACTGCGGCACGGCGAAACTGACCCCGGCGACCAGAATGGCTGGCCAGATTTCCAGCATTTTGCGCCAGCCGGCAAAGGCCCAGATCAACCAGAACGGCACGAGCACCGAGAAGAACGGCAACTGCCGGCCGACCATCATCGACAGCTCCATTTCATCCAGGCCGGTGACCTTGGCCAGGGTGATGATAGGCGTGCCCAGTGCACCGAACGCCACGGGCGCGGTGTTGGCGATCAACGCCAGGCCAGAGGCGGCCAGCGGCGAGAAGCCCAAGCCGATCAGAATCGCCCCGGTCACCGCCACTGGCGTGCCGAACCCGGCAGCCCCTTCAAAGAAGGCGCCGAAGCAGAAGGCAATCAGCAGCAGTTGCAGGCGTCGATCGTCAGTGATGCGCGCAAGGGAATCCTGCAGCACTTTGAACGAGCCGTTTTCGGTGGTCAGCCGATGCAGGAAGATGATGTTGAGCACAATCCAGCCAATCGGCAGCAGGCCGTTGGCGGCGCCGTAGAGTGCCGCCGAGCCAGCCATGTTCGCCGGCATGCCGAAGGCAAAAATGGCAATCAACAAAGCCGAGCCAAGGGCCAGCAAGGCCGCCAGATGCGCCTTGATATGGAAAAACGCCAGGGATGCCAGCATCACCACCACCGGTACCGCCGCCATAATGGTTGAAAGCACCGGGTTACCGAAGGGATCGTAAATTTGCTGCCAGACCATGTTCCACCTCTGCTTTTTATTGTTGGTTGTGCAGGCCCCGGGCGGGGTTGGTGGAATGGAGTATAGGTGGCATTACGCCGCTGTCCCGGGAGGTTCGTCGCAGCCTCGCGCTGCTCGGCAGCTGCTACAGGGGATGTGTGGAGTTAGAAAGGCCCGGAGTCGATTTCAATCGGGTGGGTCGCCATCCATTCCTTGAGATGAGCGACAAAGCTGCGGACAGTAGGGGCGATGTTTTCCCTTGAAGGGTAGACCGCATAGATTCCGCCTGAGGGCTCGACTGTCCAGTCAACGAACGCCTCCACCAGTTTCCCGGAGCGCAAGTCATCGCCGACATGCCAGTCCGCGAGCAGTGCGATGCCATGCCCGTCGAGCGCCATTTGACGCACGATTTCGCCCAGGCCGGATTCGAAACGGCTGCGCATTTTGACGGTTTTTTCGACGCCGTCTCGTGCCAGTGTCCAGCGATTTTCCTTGCCGATTATCAGCCCGTCATGCAGTGGTAACTCTTTTGGCGAGGTGGGCATACCGTGCTTTTCCCAATACGCCGGGGCGGCACACACCAGGCGCCGGGAGGGTGAAATCTTCTGTGCAATCAGGGTTGAGTCGGCCATGACGCCGTGGCGAATCGCGAGATCAACGCCTTCGGCCACCAAGTCGACCATCCGGTCCGTCGGGTCCAGGTCCACGATAACCTTCGGATAGCAACTCAGGTAGCTGCTAACGACGCCCGACAAGTAAACCAAGGCAAACGTGGCAGAGGCGGTGATTCTCAGGCGTCCGCTGATTTCGGTCTCATCGAACAAACCTCGTTCGGCGTCCTGGACGCTGGCGAGGATGGCTTGAGCATGCAGATAGAGTTTTTGCCCATCCGTCGTCGGGCTCAATTTTCGTGTGGTGCGGTTGAACAGCCGTCGGCCGACACGATCTTCAAGGGCGAGCAGGCGCTTGCTGCCGCCTGCGGCTGTCATGCCGAGGCGTTCAGAGGCGGCCCGGATAGAGCCTTCCTCAAAAACCGCGGTGAAAAGGCGCAATTCGTCGATGGAATCCAGCATTGGATTAACAACCATTAGGACCGAAAGATTCAATAACTATCGCCTATTGCTTTCGTTTTTTCGATGATAACTTTTATGCCAATGGCAACTGCCCAGTGAAACAATGAGGATCACGTCATGAGCAATACCCACGTAGCCCTGGTAGTCGGATCAAGCGGCATTATTGGCAGCGCGCTGGTTGAGGCACTGGTCAACGCCCCTGACTGGAAGGTTCGAGCCCTGCGCAAGACCTTCGTCGAAGGTGTCGAGACGATCGATTGTGACCTGAGTGATCCCCGAGCGACCCAGGCCGCACTGGCTTCTGCGTCTGACACCACTCACGTGTTTTACGCCGCGTTGCAGACCGACCCGGATCTGGCGCGCGAATCCGAGATCAATGCCGCCATGCTGCGCAACGTGCTGGATGGTTTGAAAGCGGTCGGCGCACCGCTTCAACGCGTGGTGCATTACCAGGGCGCCAAGGTCTATGGCGTTCATCTGGGGGCCAGCGTGGCGCCGTTTTACGAGGACGACCCACGCCACATTGCGCCGAACTTCTACTACGCGCAGGAAGATGTGCTGCGTGAACGTCAAGCCAGCGAAGGACTCGACTGGACCATTCTCAGGCCCGATGTGGTGGTGGGGGATATCGCCGGCAATCCGATGAACATTGCGATGGTGATCGGTGTGTTCGCAGCGTTGAGCAAGGCGGCCGGTGTTCCGTTGCGCTTTCCGGGTTCCATGCGTACCTACCGCGAAGTGGTCGCGCAAGTGACCGATGCCCATTGGCTCGCTCGCGCCAGCCTTTGGGCGGCCCTGGCACCGACGGCGCGCAATGAAGCGTTCAACCTGGTAGGCGAACCGTTCCGTTGGGAGCGCCTCTGGAGCAAAGCCGGGCATGCATTGGGTATGGACGTCGCGCCGCCTCAACCCTTTTGCCTCGCCAGGCACATGCCCGGCAAGGCAAAGGACTGGGAACGTCTGGCCAACGCCCACAACTTGAACCCGATGCCGTTCAACAAGCTGGTGGGTTGGCCGTTCGGTGATTTCATCTTCAACACCGAGTTCGACATGATTTCCGATATGAACAAGATTCGGCGTGCGGGTTTTACCGAAGTCGTCAACAATGAGGAGATCATGATCAACGCGTTGAAACGGCTTGCACAGAAGGGGGTTATTCCCGATTAACCCGTTACTCGGCTATCACCGACGAGAGGATGCAGCGATGACTGAACGCCATGAGGAACACAAGGAAACGCTTTCCAACGGATGCAGGATCGAGGTGAAAGCCGAGATATTGAGGGACGGCTCCCTGAAGATGTTCATCGGCGTTTACCGGCCGGATGGCTCGGTCATCGAAGAGGACAATGACCCGCGCCCGCATCTGTTGGACATGGAAGACGCTTTGGCGTGGGCAATCGAAAAAGCCAAAGACATCGGCAACCAACAACACACGTTGTAAGAGCGGTGAACCACCGCTCTGAACATCGCCCCTATTGCGTACCGAACATGGCTGTCCAGTAGATCCCGGCGTCACTCTTTGGATCAACCGCATAGGCCGCGCCCAGTTCGCGGAACTGTGGGTTCATCAGGTTGGCGCAATGCCCGGGGCTGGCCAGCCAGCCATCGACGACCTTGCGCGGGGTGTCTTGCCCGGCAGCGATGTTCTCGCCGACCTCCTGATAGTTGTAACCCGCCAGTTCTGCGCGATCCCCCGGTGTGCGGCCGTCGCGGTCCTTGTGGTCGAAGAAATTGTTATTGGCCATGGACCGGGTATGTTCCTGGGCCGCGGTCGCCAGCGTTGCGTTCCAGGCCAGCGGAGTGGTCGCGGCAAACGGTTGACGACCGCACTGGCGGGGTTGGGTACGGGCGGCGTTGAGCATTTCCAGGAGCTTCTGGCCTTCCACGGCGGCGTCGCCCAGGCGCGCGGTCAATAGCGGTCGCGCCAGCACAATGCGCCAGTCTCGACCCTCGTGGCTGACCCCGACATCGATGAATTGCGGGTTCAGCACCACTTGGCAAAAGCTCTCCTTGATCGCCGTGATGGCGGACTGCGCATCTCGCGGGCCGGACAAAGTGATCGCCTGCACGTTGACCATCGGGTACGACGCGCGGGCCATGGCCTGCTGCAACTCGACGGGCCCGCTGGCCGATAACACCAGACGCGAATCGCTCGTCAGCGGCGGCAATTCCGATGACGCCTGACCGGCGCAACGCTGCACCTGACTGCGGTAAACGTTGATCGACTCGACCAGTTGCGTCTCTTCGTTCGCCATGGCGGTGGCAGCGCACAGCAACCCCAGCGGCAACACGGCAAAACGCAGAGCGGATGACAGGACGCGCATGGAAATCTCCCTTGAATTGATTGCGCTCATGATGCGCGATTCCACCCCATGTCGCGCAATGCCTTTTTGCGCTTAGTTGTCCGCCTGCTGACATGATTTGGCTACTACACTTAAGCCAAGTCGCCAAACGGGCGCTTCCCTCGACGCCACACAGAGTGTCTCCGCCATGTTCCTCAAATGGTCAGCTACGTTTCTCGTCATTACCCTTATCGCAGGCCAGGTGATTGCCGACGACCAGCAGCAGAAAAAGGAAGTGGCTGAAGACAAGGCCCAAGTGCTTGAGCAGAAAGCCGCGGAGAAGGGCGGCGATCTGCCCGTACCGAAATCCGAGGCAATCACCCAACCTGAAGTCCAGGCGGTCGATCCTGTCGGCAAGTCACCGCTGGACGACCCCATCACCTGCATGGCTCGCTCCATTTACTGGGAGGCCAAAGGCAAGGACACCGCCGACATGGAAGCGGTCGCCAACGTGGTCATGAACCGCCTCGGCCACGCCGGTTTCCCCGACACCGTGTGCGCGGTGGTCAAGCAAGGTTCCGAGACCAAGAGCTGCCAGTTTTCGTGGTGGTGCGACGGGCGCCCGGACACGGTTCAGGAAGAGACGCAATATGCCTTGGCCAAGGAAATCGCGCGCAAGGCACTGAACAAGCAGCTCCCGGATCGCACCGGTGGCGCGATGTATTTTCATGACCGCACGGTGAAACCGGATTGGGCCAAGGAGTACATCAAAACCGCTGAAACCGGGATGTTCCGGTTTTACAAACCGCATGATGGGTCGGCGAAGTAGGTCGTCATTTAAAAGGCCATGGGCGCTCAATGGGCGCCCATGACATGCCGCTAGAACTTCGCGTAGTTCAACGCATCGACCAGTGCCGAACCCCCTATGCCGGTCAGTGACAACAACAGCGCTCTGACCAGGGGCTCTTCGGAGTAGCGTGAAAACGAACCGGTGTTGAGCGTCGCGATGCGGTCGCGGATCATCTGGAATTTTTCGTAGCGAACGGGATCGCGAGCTTTTGGCGTTTCCAGCAGATAGGTATCCAGACGACTCAATGCAACAGTACGTGCCTTTTCCGCCGCCCGGCGCAACGACAGCGCGGAGGCGAGCAGTATCAGCGCGGTCAGCAGAAAGGTGATGACGATACTGGGCGGTGTCGGCCAGTTATCGAACAAGCTGCTGCGAGACGCCAGCAGGATCAACATGACCACTGTCGGCGCATAAATCAGGCGGCTGACCGCCGAGGTGCGTTTGGCGATCAGCTGCAGATCCACCCACTCGTCGATGCAGGGATGCTTGAGCATGCCGAAGATTTTCTGATGTTCGCGCTGCAACGTTTTGGGCCAGATCGCATGATGCTCGCTCAGGTGGCGGATGAATCGCGTCAGCAGCAGATTGGCATCCACGACCCAGAACACCAGCACCTGAAAAACCAGGGTAGGAATCAGCCAACTGATGAGCCATCCCATCGATTCGCCACGTACGGGAATCCGCTCCATTGGCCAAATCACAAACAGCACACTGGTGACCACGACGAAAATCCACGTGGCGAGAAGGGCGCGCAGCATTCGGGCACCGAACGACCCGCAAATGCAATGCTCACCCCAGAAACGCGCGATGGAAATCATCTGCCGCCCGTCCCCGCAAGTGGCCTGTGGGGATGTGCAGGTCTTCGACCATTTGTCATTGGCGCTCATCAGCGGGAAAAAAATCAGTAGCAGGAAATGCCCCAGTTCGTTGCACCAGCGGCGCAAGTTCCAACGCCTGCCTCTGCGAATAAAACGTAGAACCTGCGCGCACAAACCTATTTGATATCGGCGCATGTAATTCAGTAAATGGTAGTTCTTTTCGATCTCGATCCTGTTGATGCGCAGGTTGCGCCAGCCCCATGCCAGTGCCGAGAGCGAGATCAGTACGGCGGCCACGCGCAGCGCCACGGTTGGCCAGGCACTGATGCCTTCAAACAGGAACATCGGTTCACCCAGCCCGTTGCCGGTCAATGTGCTGCGCATCTGATACGCCAGCATCAACGCAAGGATAAAGCCGACGAGGGGGACAACGATGTACCACGCCGAAGAGTCGTAAAAGCCACTGCCAGGTGTGGCAGTCGAGTCGTTGTGTGCCGACTGCTCGGAGCGGCGTGTCAGGTTCGAAGAAATAATTCCCAGCAGGATCAACACGAACGTGAACCAGAGAAACTCCGCGTGCCAGAAGCGAGTGGCAATAAATGCACAGGCTGCCGCGACCATATACAGCGTCATGGGCACACCGCGCACCCAGTCAAGCTTGGCGTCGGGCTCGACTTTCGTTCCCGAGATCCAGCGCCAGACAATGAACCCGGTGATTAAAAGCAGCATGAACGTCAGTGGCCCGGCCCAGAAGAACGATTGGGCATGCATGAATCGATCGCGCACGGACTGGGAGGCCACTGGATAGGGCGGGGGCGAGGGATCCTGAAGGCAGCGCAACGACATAAGGTCGTGTGGAAGTATGCCGTGGTCTGACTTGGATAAGAGTGTCGGCGCTTCGCAACTCGTGGGGCGTTTTAGCGTCACCGGGCTCGCCAGTGGGATAAAGCCGCTGATGCCGACTTCATAGATGCCGGGCGAGAGCAAATCCGATTTCGAGTAGTCGAATTTCGCTCGCTTGGCATCGAAGGATTGTGGCGCCAAGGCCGCCAGCACAGAAACAAACACCGAACTTTGCAGGCTGTCGCGAAACGGCGGCACGTCTTGTTGCAGGGCGCGTGTCAGCGCCAGTCCATAAGGTGCCGCCAGAATCAGGTTGCGGGTGGTTTCTGCCTGGCCTCGTTGCAACATGCGTGCGTCGAGGTCGGTGGAGAAGTACAACTTGTACGGCATGCGACTTTTGAGGGCCTGCAACACCAGCAGTTTGTCGTAGGCATCGACGCCCAGTATCGCGATGGCACCGATGCCGCTTTCGCCGTTGCGTCGATACGCTTCGTCCTCCCGGGCGATGTGGTCGGCGAGGCGTCGCAGGTAATCCAGCTGGGAATTGCCGTCGGCTTTCTCCAGTGGGCTGAGGTCGATTTTGCTCGCGTCTTTGGCGTTTTTGCTGGCATCGGTGCTGGCTGTTTTATCACTGCTCGCGGATTCCTCCGGGAGGCGTCCGTCCAGGCCTCGCAGATAGCTGAAGCGCAAGACCCATCTGTCGACCACCGTCTTGTCATCTTTCTCCGTCAGCCCGGCTTCACCCGCAACCCAGCCCTTGAAACTTTCGATCAGTGCCCGGCTGTAAAAACTGTCCCACTCGGAGATCAACGCGATACGGTCAGATGGCCGTGGCCAGCTTTCTTCCACGCATCTGGATTTGAATCGCTGCAAATTGTCTTTGCTGCAACGCAAACCGGCAGCCGGGTTTACGTCGCGCAGTTTCATTTCCTCCAGGATCAATTGCGTCATGGTGCCGTCGTCGCTGACAGTGCGCAGCAACTTCATGGGCAGTTTTTTTTGTGGTGGTGGCGTCGGAATGTTGATGCTGTTGTTGAGCGTTATGTTGTCGGCGGTGGCCAAGGGGGAGTAGATCTCGACATTGGCGGTTGCCTCGCCGTTGGCGTCATCCTGATACATGCCACGCAGGATGGTTGAGGTGGCGGGGCCGATGACTTTGAGGACGGTGTGATTGTCGGCCAGCGGGCAACCGTTCATCGCAGTCTTGCACACCAGGCTTTGGCGCAGTTTTTCCAGTTGCTTCAGCGGCTCTGAGCCCAGCGCGTCTTGTTTCAGCCAGAACACAACCGTCTGGTTCGCTGGCTTCGGACCTCCTTCAAGCCCTGCGGGCCGATCCAGTGGATTGGAGACAAAGATTTCATAGGGAACGTCCAGAAATTTATCGGTGGCCGAGGGATCAACCGAAAGGTCGGCCTTGAGTCTCAGACAATGGATGTACTGTTCCTGATCCGGCACCCTGTGCGAGTTCTTGAACCCGGCAAGCAGGGCATAGCGCGTACGACGCCGCCGCTCAACTTCGTCGGCATAAGGGCCACCTTCCACCAGCGCCACCATGATGTCCGGCGCAGAGGCTGTGTCAGCCGGCAAGGAAACTCCAGGCATGCAAAACTGCTTGGCATCCAGATTGTCGCTATCCTTCAGCTTCTTGCGATAACGCTCCAGCGCGTCGAACGGGTCCTGCCACAACCGCGCTTCAATGGGCAATTGCGCCTGAAACTGTGCACCGAGGGGCCGTGGTTCCAGAAACGGTTCACGGGTCAATGCAAACGTTGATACGACCAAACTGAGGATAACTGCGCTGCCTGGCAGCCAGAACGCCAGGTTAGTACCCGAATCCTTGTTGTTATCCATGGCCATTTCCTCGGAGTGTCGGCCGGTTGTTACTTTTAATGTATAGACCTGATCAAGATAGCGGGTGGCAGACTGAAAATAGTCTGCGTGTTGAGATTTTCGTTTCTGGCTGCTTTGTTGGGTGTGAATAAATGTCGGGGAAGTTGTCGGGTGTTAAACGAAGGCGCGATGTTTCGTGTTGAATGGTTACTGACTTAATACGTCGCTTGAATGGCGTGCCGGG
Organism: Pseudomonas sp. LBUM1663; assembly: GCF_059695905.1. Classification (NCBI taxonomy): domain Bacteria; kingdom Pseudomonadati; phylum Pseudomonadota; class Gammaproteobacteria; order Pseudomonadales; family Pseudomonadaceae; genus Pseudomonas; species Pseudomonas sp. LBUM1663. The sequence continues at coordinate 2,768,428 of NZ_CP166792.1, forward strand.
TTAACCAGGGAAGGTCGAGTTGCAGTTCGTTGAGTGCTAATCAGAGTGCTTTGTAATCAGGCTACAAAATAATATTAGTGCGATGTCCAGTTTGATTTTTAGCGGGCTGCAGTGTGTCGGGCAGCGTTAGCGGGGCCGGTCTTGAGCCCGGCGCCTTGTCTTGCGACATTTCTTTAGTTTGGATTAATAAAGCTGTTGCACTGAGAGGGCGATTCCCGTTATCGGTGGGGCGTCGGGTTTTGAGTTGTACTTTTTGGATCCATTTCTGTCGGCGGCCAATCATACGTTTGTTACAGAAGTGTTGTGTAAAGCAGTCCATAGGAGATCGGTGCAAGTCCTTGTTAAATAAATATCCTGATTGTCAGAGCGTGAGTTTTATTTGGATCCACGGTGCTATCGGTAATGACCAATCGAAATATCGCTGACGGGCTGATTCCGAAATGTTCCATGGCCAATTCGGCGCGCTCCTATTATCACCACCATGATCGAAGTATGGGTGTGGTCATTTATCGAAACTCTGTAGCGTGCTATCTAAGTTTGGTTGTAACACCATCAAAACACTCGGTGCCGGGTTGAACTAGCCAACTTAATCAACGCACCGTCCTGCTACTGCGAAAAGAGGCGTGCAAACATGCCACACGGTTATCCCATCATTTACATCCGTGGTTACGCGATGACGGTCGACGAACGAAATGAAACCGCCGCGGATCCGTTCTGTGGTTTCAACGTCGGTTCAACGTTGTATCGCGCCACTGCCAATAAGGCTCAGCGACCCGAGAAGTTCGTTTTCGAATCGCCCTTGGTGCGCCTGACTACTGAATACCAATACCAGCATGTCTACCAGAATGGGCTGGACATCATGGATGAAGGGTGGGAACCGCCCAAGGATGACGAAGGCAAACCCATCCCCGGCATTCCTCCGCGCTCGATCGTGATACTGCGGTATTACGACGACGGATCGATTTATCTAGGGGATGGCAACGCTCGAAATATCGAAGAATATGCCAGACGGCTGAACGCCTTGATCCTCAAAATCAAAACCCTGGTGTGCCAGTATCGCGAGGCCGATGGTTCGGTCATGGACCCGAAAAAGTTTCAATGCTATCTGGTGGCGCATTCAATGGGCGGCCTGGTGGCCCGGGCATTCCTTCAAAGCATCGACTCGGACTTCGAAGAGGCACGCAAGACGGTCAACAAATTGTTCACCTTTGCCACGCCGCACAATGGCATCGATGTGCTTGGCTTGAACGTCCCCAGTTGGCTGACAGATGACCAGAAGAACACGTTCAACCGGGACATCATGGCGAGGTATCTGAATCTTCAGGATATTTCTCACAAGTTTAAGGGGCGGGTGGATCTGATACCCGCCAGTGCATTAAAACCGGAGCGGATCTTTTGCATGGTCGGCACCAATCGCGGTGATTACGAGGTGGCGCAAGGTGTCGTTCGGGCGTTTGTCGGCAACGGTTCCGACGGCTTGGTGCGAATTGACAACGCGTCCCTGTGGGGCTTGGATAAAAACCTTAAGCCGACCCAGGTAGCCACGGCTTATGCCTATCGCTCGCATTCCGGCTATTTCGGCATCGTCAACTCCGAGGAGGCTTATCAGAATCTGGTGCGTTTCCTCTTTGGAGACGTTCGGGTCGATATCAGCCTGTTGGTCGAGAGTGTTTCCTTACCCGCAGTCATTCAGGAAAAAGTGAATGATGGCGCAAAACTTGAAGCCGGTTATCAATTCGAATTTCGTGCCGCCCCCAAAGGCAAGCGCTGGTTTCTTACGCGGCGACAATCGATCGAAGACTCGCCGGCTTGTCGCTCGCATGAAGAGCTCACAGGCCCTGATAACGGTAAACGAACGGTGTATTTGTCCAGCGTATTTCTCTCCAAACGCGGAAAAGTTGATACGGACAAGGCACTTTCGTATGTGATGACCTTTGCCGCCAAAGTGCCGGACTACATCATCAATCATCGCTTCTGGCCCGATGCCCACTATGAAGGCACGGATCTTTTTCGAGGAACCGCCATCGTCAAGTTGACGCCACCCGAAAACGCGAACGGTGACTGGAATGTCAGCCTTGCCTGGATGGAAGACCCACACAGCGCAATCACTAAAACGGTCCATATAACAGGCGATGACTTTATCGAAATTGATCTGCCGTTTGATCAACCCCGAGCGCCCGGTATCAAGGGACTTCTGCGGTTGAAGGTCCGGCCGTGGGATTAATGCCCTGAGGAGGTCATCGACGGTTCTTACACAGCGCATGGCGACGGGCGTACAGTGCAGGTCGGCTGACTGTAAAGTCGGCACACCACCTTTAAGGTCATAAGGGGCCGTCGTCGTGCACACCATCGGACTCATCGTTTACCCCGGCTTCCAGGTGCTGGGCCTCGCCATGTGCGCCACCTTCGAGTTGGCCAATATGGCGGCCGACGAGCCGGTGTACAGCATCGCGTTGCTGTCCGAGCAGGGCGGCTCAGTGAAAACCTCTGCCGGATTCGGTGTGGAAACCAGCGCATTCGACCAACGCACGTTCGATACGCTGCTGGTGATGGGCGACAATCTGATCCGCCCGACATCGCCGGGCATGGTGGCGTTTTTGCGCAACGCCAGCCAGACCACCCGACGCCTGGGCTCGATCTGCACCGGCGCGATTGCGCTGGCGGAGGCGGGTTTGCTGGATGGTCGGCGGGCGACGACTCACTGGTGTCATGCGCCGGCCTTGCAGCGGGCGTACCCGAAAGTGAAGGTCGAAGAAGATCGCATCTTTATCAACGACGGCAACATCTGGACCGCCGCCGGCATGAGCGCTTGTGTCGATCTCGCACTGGCGCTGGTGGAAAAGGATCTGGGCGCCGAGGTCGCACGTGTGGTGGCCCGGCAACTGGTGGTGTATCACCGACGAGCAGGTGGGCAGTCGCAGTTTTCGGTGATGCTCGAACTAGAGCCCAAGACCGATCGTATCCAGGCCGCGTTGACCTATGCCAAACACAACCTCAAATCAGCGCTGTCGGTCGAAGAACTGGCCGGCGCAGCCAATCTCAGCCCACGGCAGTTCAGCCGGGTGTTCCATGCCGAAACCGGTCAATCCCCCGCCAAAGCCATCGAAAACCTGCGGGTGGAAGCCGCCCGGCTGATGATGGAAACCGGTCGGCACTCCATCGATGTGGTGGCCACCGACACCGGATTTGGTGATCGCGAGCGTATGCGCCGGGCGTTTATCCGGGCGTTCGGGCAGCCGCCGCAAGTGATCCAGCGCGCCAACCGAGCTTGACGCCGGACATGTCCTAAAAGGTGGTGAATTAGTCATTTGAGACGAAATATGATTGCCGTAATATTGATCTCGTTGAAGCCCATTCCCTCAGCGAGATCACCGCCATGTCGATTGTCAAAGCCGCCGCCGTCCAGATTGCTCCTGTTCTCTATAGCCGTGAAGGCACGGTAGAAAAAGTCGTTAACAAGATTCGTGAACTCGGCGAGAAGGGCGTGCAGTTCGCCGTTTTCCCCGAAACCATCGTGCCGTACTACCCCTATTTTTCCTTTGTGCAGAGCCCTTTCAAAATGGGTTCCGAGCACTACAAACTGCTGGAACAAGCCGTGGTTGTCCCTTCCGCAACCACCGATGCCATCGGCAAGGCAGCCAAAGAAGCCAACATGGTGGTGTCCATCGGCGTCAACGAACGCGACGGCAGCACGCTCTACAACACCCAGTTGCTGTTCGATGCTGACGGTACCTTGATTCAGGCGCGTCGCAAGATTTCGCCGACCTATCACGAACGCATGATCTGGGGCATGGGCGATGGCTCAGGCCTTCGTGCGACCGACAGCGCGGTCGGGCGTATCGGCCAACTGGCCTGCTGGGAACATTACAACCCGCTGGCCCGTTACGCCTTGATCGAAGATGGCGAACAGATTCACGCCTCGATGTACCCGGGCTCATTCGCCGGTCCGCTGTTCACCCGCCAGATGGAAGTCAGCATCCGCATGCACGCCCTGGAATCGGCTTGCTTCGTGGTGAACTCGACCGCGTGGTTGTACCCGGAGCAGCAAGCCCGAATCATGGCTGACACCGGCTGCGAGATCGGTCCGATCTCCGGCGGTTGCTACACCGCGATCATCGATCCTCAAGGTGAAGTGGTCGGCGCGCTGACGGAAGGCGAGGGCGAAGTGATCGCTGACATCGACCTGTTCCAGATCGAAATCCGTAAACGTCAGATGGACGGCCGCGGTCACTACAGCCGTCCGGAAATACTGAGCCTCAACATCGACCGTACGCCCCATCGCCATGTTCACGAACGCAACGACCAGCCGAAGCTGTCCGTCACTGCGCAAACGGAAGAGGTGTGATCATGAAAGTCATGGCCATCGGAACACTCAAACCCCTGACCGCCGAACAGCGCGTCGCTTACCTGCCCGCCGAAGTGCCCGCTACCTTGCAGCTGTACCTGGACGGCAAGATGGAACAGTTCTGGATGCGCGACAACGAAGCGGGGGTGATCTTCCTGATGACCGTTGATTCGGTCGATGAGGCTGATCGTTTGCTCAAGGCATTGCCGCTGGGGGCAGTCGATTTGCTGACCTTCGAACTGATGCCGATCGGGCCGCTGAGTCCGCTGGGGATGCTGATCAAGTAAGCGCGGTGCAAAAAAAAGGCACCTTCATCGCTTGATGAAGGTGCCTTTTGCGTTGGCGTCAGGCTTTACAACTCCTGCCCCAAAAAGATCAACGTATTGCCATGCGCCTCAGCCGCTGCACGCTGGTTGTAACTGTCGCGATGCGAGCAGTTGAAACCATGTTCGGCCTCCGGGTAGACAACAATTTCCACGTTGTCGTTGTTGTCGAAACGCTCGGCGATTTTTTCCACGGCTTCCAGTGAAATGTGGCTGTCCTGTTCACCGAAGTGCATCAGCAACGGCACCTCGATTTCGTCGGCGCGGTCCAGATGGTTCTGGATCCCGCCGCCGTAGTAGGCGACAGCCACATCCACCAGGCCATTGGTGGCGGTGAGGTAGGACAGCAAGCCGCCGAAGCAATAACCGATGGAAGCGATGCCGCCGTCCAGGCCAGGTTGCGCATCCAGCGCTTCGATGGCCAGTTTGATGTCGTTCTGCGCCTTGTCGATGTCGGTGGCGTTCATCAGTTCGACGGCGCGTTTCCAGCCAGCTTCGTCGTAAGTCAGTTCGATGCGGTGGCCATTGCGCCAGAACAGGTCCGGCGCAATCACCAGGTAACCATCGGCGGCGTATTGCTCCGCGACTGAACGGATGTGTTCATTCACGCCGAAGATTTCCTGGATCAGCACGATCCCCGGACCTTTGCGGGTATGCGGAATCGCCAGGTAAGCGCCGAAGGTGCCTTCGTCGCTGTCGATCTCGATCCATTGGGTGGTCACGCTCATGGTGGCTCCTGTCTACGCAAGTGAGTGGGGTTGAGGCTTATTTCGGCTGCGTGGCCTTATAGCTTGGCAGAGACTGCATACGTTTCCACCATCCGTCGAAACCGTCCACTGAAAACACCTGTGGCGCATCCGGCGTCATCGCGATGTAGGCGCAGCCTGGTGCCAGGTAAAAGTCACCGATACTGGGTTCAAGACCTGCGATATACGGATCGGTGCCTTTTATTTTCATCAGCTCGCGCAACACCCGTTTCGAGTTCTCGATCCCTTTGCGGCGCGACTCTTCATTCTGCCCGCCAATGAAGTCAGGAAAAAGATGGTAGCCGAACACCTGCACCAGGTTGCCGTAGCCATAGGAATCGTAGATGCCCTGGGCCATGTGGGTGCGAGCGCGGTCGTGGGCGTTATCCGGTGTGATGGAGGGCCCGGGCAGTACTTCGTCCAGATAGGCCACGATCGCGCCGGTTTCGATCACCCGGAAACCGTCATGGTCGATGACGGGTACCTTGCCGAAGGGGTGCCGCACCAGATGTTCCGGCAGGTGCGGCTCGCCTTTGATCACGTTGACCTGCACCTGGTCGAAGTCCGCGTCTTTCTCCGCAAGCAGCATTTTCACTGTGCGCACATAGGTACTGCCGTCAAAACCGTAGAGAGTGAGGCTCATGGCGATTGCTCCGTTTTTCAAGGGAGTGGAGGACGCGCCCGAACCTCTGGTCGGTCAATGCTGAGTGCGACGCCAGAAAAATCGGGCCAACAGTGCATCCAGGCTGAGCTTGCCGGCACCCGAGAGCAACAACGGCATCATGGCGGCGAGGTAGATCAGCGGCAGCTTAAAGTTGCCGTGACCCTTGTTGCTGATGGCGTAACCCTGGGCAAGCTCACTCAATGTAGACCAATCGGCCGGCCAGTGAACGGCAGCGGTCGCGACAATCGTAACAACGATCAGAATGATGGCCGATACCCGCGTTCCGAAGCCGACCAGGATGGCCAGGGCGCAGATCAGTTCGGCCCACATCGACAGTTCCCAGTTCAGCGTGGCCGGCACGTGGTTGAACGGAAACGGGAAGGCGTCCTGGATGTCGGCGAACCAGTTCTCTCCGTTCCATTTTTCCAGGCCCGACTCGAAGAATTCCCAGGCAATGAACAATCGCAGCGTCAAAGGCGCGAGCCAGCTGCCGGCACGGTCGAGGTTCAGGTGCAGGCCTTTCACGGCCGATGAAATTGAGGTGTTCATGAGCTTGATCTCCGTTCAGTCAGGAAGGCGGGGCAGCGGTTGCCCCGCGCAATCGGGTTACTCGCCGGCGCCGCACTTGCCTTCAGCGGGTTTTTCCGCAGTGTCGGCCTGGACCTGGCTGTAGCCGTGGGCCAGCTGTTTCATGCTGAACGCTTCGGATTCGGAAGCCGAAGCCACGTTGGACAGGGCCAGGCCGCCGGCGATGATCAGGCCGAGGGTCAGGGAAGAAGTCGAGAGCTTGAACATGGTGATACTCCGTAGCGTTGAGTGAGTTGAGCGCTTTGATCGGCTGGGCCAATCGACACGCACAGTTCATCAAGCGGGTGTATCTGCGATGTGTCTTTGGTCCGGGGTTTTATGGATGAGGTGTGTCGCAGGCGGGTCTGTACACACTCAGATACACAGCCCCTGGAACTCCTCAGCTAGAACGCAACCCTGTAGCAGCTGTCGAGCCCCAGCGAGGCTGCGTTCGGCGGCGAAGCAGTCGTAACCCCTGTGCATGCGATTCATCTGGACTACCGAGCCGCTTGTTCACGACTGCTGCGCAGCCGAACGCAGCCTAGCTGGGGCTCGACAGCTGCTACAGGGGTGGTGTTTCAGGAAACTGTGATCCAGCGCCGGCCAACAGCGTCTAGCCTCCGTGTCCCCGCAATCCCACGGGGCGAGACTTCGGAGCCCGGCATGCAAGCGCTGTTGAACGAGATCCTTGATGCTGTCCGGCCGCTGATCGGTCAGGGCAAGGTGGCTGACTACATTCCCGCCCTAGGCACGGTGCCGGCCAATCAGTTGGGCATTGCCGTGTATAGCAACGATGGCGAGCTGTATTGCGCGGGCGATGCCGACACCCCGTTCTCGGTGCAGAGTATTTCCAAGGTGTTCAGCCTGGTGCAGGCCATCGATCACTCCGGCGAGGCGATCTGGGAGCGCCTCGGACACGAGCCTTCCGGGCAACCGTTCAACTCGCTGGTGCAGCTGGAATTCGAGCGCGGCCGCCCACGCAATCCGTTCATCAACGCCGGTGCCCTGGTGATCTGCGACATCAACCAGTCACGCTTTGCCGCGCCGGCTCTGTCGATGCGCGACTTCGTCCGCCGGCTGTCCGGCAACCCGCAGGTAATGGTGGACGGCAAGGTCGCCGAATCCGAATATCAGCACCGCGCGCGCAACGCGGCCATGGCGTACCTGATGCAGTCGTTCGGCAATTTTCACAACGACGTCGAGGCCGTGCTGCGCAGCTACTTCAGCCATTGCGCGCTGCGCATGAATTGCGTGGACCTGGCCCGGGCGTTCTGCTTCCTGGCCAACGACGGGTTCTGCAAACACAGCGGCGAACAGATCCTCACCGCCCGCCAGACCCAGCAGGTCAACTCGATCATGGCCACCAGCGGGCTGTACGACGAAGCCGGCAACTTCGCCTACCGCGTCGGTTTGCCGGGCAAAAGCGGTGTGGGCGGGGGAATCGTCGCGGTGGTGCCGGGGCAGTTCACGGTGTGCGTCTGGTCACCGGAACTGAATGCCGCCGGCAACTCGCTGGCCGGTATGGCGGCGCTGGAATTGTTGAGCCAGCGAATTGGCTGGTCGGTGTTCTGAGGCATTAGGGCCTGAGCGGTTAATGACGCTCCGTGGATTTTCCTATACATTTTCCAGCCGCCCACAGCATGGTGAAACCGCTTCATGTCTTTTGCGCTCGAACGTCTAGTCGCTGGCACGCCGATCCCTTTTGCCGGTAATCGTGTCACTGTCGTCAGCCCCGAACTGGCCGCGCGCTTTCAGCCCGGGGACCATTTGCTGGTGGAGCAGGTCAGCGGCGAGTTGTTGCTGATCCCGGTGGCGGATCAGCAGGCGGCCGCCGTCGCCATCGAGCGCGCCGAAGCGGCGTTCAGCGCGCTGTCCAGCGTCTCGGATCAGGCGATCAGCACGTTCTTCGATCTGTTTGCCCAACGGCTGGAAACCCCCGATTGCTGGGCGCTGATCGAGGCCGCCAACCTGGCCGACATTGAGCGTGCCAAGGCCCGCGGGCGCTCCACCACGCGACTGCTGGCCGATGAGCGCATGCGCCGCGACATGATCGCCGGCCTGCGCGCCTGGCGCGATGCGTCGGCGACTCGCGGCAAGGTCATCAGTTGCGTCGAACACGACGGCTGGAAAGTCGAACAAGTGGTGTCGCCGCTGGGCATCGTCGCGTTTGTGTTCGAAGGCCGGCCGAATGTGTTCGCCGACGCCGCCGGTGTGTTGCGCACCGGCAACACTGCCGTGCTGCGCATTGGCAGCGATGCGTTGGGCACCGCTCAGGCCATCGTCACCCACGCATTGAACCCGGCACTCCGCGACGCCGGTTTGCCGAACGGCGCGGTGTCGTTGGTGGAAAGCGTCAATCACGCCGCCGGTTGGGCGATGTTCGCCGACCGTCGTTTGTCGCTGGCCGTGGCTCGGGGTTCGGGCCGGGCGGTCAGCCAACTGGGCAGCATCGCCCAACAGGCCGGCACCGCCGTCAGTCTGCACGGCACGGGTGGCGCCTGGCTGATCGCCGACAAAGACGCTGATGCCCAGCGCTTCGCCACCGTGGTGCGCAATTCTCTGGACCGCAAAGTCTGCAACACCCTGAACGTCTGCCTGATCCAGCGCGACCGCGCCGCTGAGCTGGTGCCGTTGTTTCTCGACGCCCTCCAGCAGGCCGGCACCGCCCGGGGCCAAGGCTGCAAGTTGCATATCGTCGAGGGCAGCGAATCGTGGTTGCCGACTGAATGGCAAACCGGCAGCGTTGAGGTGTATCGCGCCGAAGGCTACCAGACCGAGGCACTGGCCGAGCCGTTACCCGAGGATCAGTTGGGCCGCGAGTGGGAATGGGAAGAGACCCCGGAAGTCAGCCTGAAAATCGTTGACGACCTGGACAGCGCCATCGCCTTGTTCAATCGCTACAGCCCGCAGTTCACCGTGTCGCTGATCAGTGAAGACGGGGCGGCGCATGAGCGCTTCTACAACGCGGTCAACGCGCCGTTTGTGGGCAACGGGATTACCCGCTGGGTCGACGGCCAATATGCGCTGAACAAGCCGGAACTGGGGCTTTCGAACTGGGAGAGCGGTCGCCTGTTTGCCCGCAGCGCCATTCTTTCGGGAGACGGGGTGTTCACCATTCGCAGTCGTATGACCCAGACCGATCTGTCGGTCAAACGCTGAGCATTCCGGGCACAGGCAACGATCGCACTATAATTAAGGTGTGTTTGCGTCTGTGTTCCGAGTGAGGACTGCGTCATGAAACTTCATTCTTTTCGGCATTACTCCCACGATCTGGAAACGGTCGTGCACGACACATGGATTACCGGCCGGGTTAAGTCGGCCCTGGCCTTGGCCGAACCCAGCCTCGGCCTGCAGATCCATGTCAAAACCTTTGCGGGTACGGTGGCGTTGAGCGGTCGGGTCAACACCCATAAACAGTGTGAGCAGGCTGTTGCTCTGGCCCGTTCGGTGCCGGGCGTCGTGGAAATCGATGCCAGGGACTTGCTGACCCACGTGTTCACGCCGGGCAGTAATCCAGTTCCCCCTAACGCCGAAGAAACCGCCGAGCGTCGGCCATCATCGTCAGCAAAAGACGATCACTGATCAGGGCGACCTTGTGAGTGCAGCGCTCCCGTGGACCGGGAGCGCCGCGACGCGGGCATTTCAGATCAAGCAACAATCGACCGAATTTTTTGGGTTTCCCCCAGCTGAAGCAAAGGCCGAAAGGCTCGGTGAGCACCTTGCTGGAGGTGATTCGGCACACGGGCATCGCCACCATCCTCCCGGCACCCATCGCCACTCAGGACCGGGCTCTGCGCAAAATTCCATTGCTTGGGGATGCACCTACTCGCGGTGCGGCGCTGCTTCGGCGCAAGAACAACTATCACAGCGCGGCGTCAGTGGCGTTTATGAAACTGGTGTTAGGGGCGGTGGCGACGGAGTCAGTCGTCCAGTGATTGGCAGACGCCATTGGGGGCTTTGCCCGTGGAGCTCACGGTCACCGAGTCGTCATCGGCGAGAACGATCGAAATCGTGATGCCCGAACCCTTGGCTTCGAAGCGACGCTCGCTAATGGCTTTTGTGTCAGCTTCTTTGTTGTTGATCAACACCGGACCGTCCTGATCCGCGTGAATGATGATTTTTCCGGGGCATTCCACATCGAAAGAAGGAACACCTTCGACGCTGTTTGCTTGAGCAATAGTTGCGGTAGCCAGTAATAACAGGAAAGTCAGGGTACTTTTCATCGCAAGTCTCCATGGGCACAACAGCGAATACGCTTAACGATAGCTGTATTTACTACGCTCGCGACAAACAAAAAAAGGCCCCGCTCGATAGGACGAGCGGGGCCTTTTTTATTGATGAGCAGTGGGGGATATCAGTAGAACCGGTCAATCACCCGAACTTCGTTCTGGTTGTGCATCGAGGACCACGCCTGTTTCAGCGTTTGCAGAACATGACCGATGAAGTCCTTGTCAGCCGCGGCTTTTTTGCCGACATAGCCCTGGCCGCGACGGTACATCTTCAGTCGGGCCAACAGGTTCTGGTTGTTCTGGTCGAACTCCGCTTCATGGGCGTGCGGCGACAGGCAGTCGATTTGAACCTCGCCCGATTTGCTGATCCACAGAATGTGGCTGTCGTGGCTGTCTTTTTGCGTCGCGAACAGATGAGCCAGTTCATCGATAGTAGGTTGATTGTTCAGATTCATAATATGCCCCTTGACCAAGTTGGTGATCTTTCAAAGTTGATTCGCTAATACAGGTAGCCCATCGGTTAGTTGATCCCTGGCACCGAAACCAGGACGTCGGCGGTCGGCCGTCAATTCGACGGGGTCTCGCTTCTGTTGCATGTAGTCGTGTTGAATAACTGCTACGCAATAGCGTCACAACGAAGAGAAGCAGCGAAAACCTGGAGGCCACCGCCGACTTTTAAGGGTCGGCCACAAGCTTCATGAGGATTGATCGCCAGCGCTTCTCGTCCTTGTACTGGACGTTCGGGCCAGGTCAGCTTCTTCAATCTGCCTTGTGGGCAGCGTGTATCCGGGAAAAACAGCTCGGCGGTCAGACGAGCTTGCTCAAACATGTTGCTGTACTCCCGATCGGGGAGATGTCTGCATCATGCAAGGGCAAATCGGAGGCGTCAACCGTTATGTAGTGATTATTTTCAGTCACTACATATTGTCGGACAAAGCGCTTTGGAATTAAAAAGCAGCGCCGCAACGCCCTGGTCAGGACGATGGCAGAAGGTGTTGGAAGCGATAGAAGGTGCAGGGATAACCGTCTACCGACCGTTGATGCAGGGTGAATTCATCGCTTGCGAACTCGGGCATCACTTTGGCCCAGAAGCGCCGTGCAGGCGGGTTCGCGTCGATGTGGAAAATCTGCCATTGACCGGGGAACCGGCTCAAGAGGGTGGAAACGACAAACCTCGCGACACCTTGGCCACGAAAGCGCCGGCTGATGAACAAGTAGCCGATGTTGTGCTCGGCACCCTCGATATGAACGTCGTCGTCCACCGTCACGAAACCGGCGAGCTCTCCATCCACTTTGATCAGAAACGGCCGGGTTGCGGGGTTACGCCAGTAATCCAGAGTCGGCCGGATATTGAAGAAACCGTGCTCGCCGAGTTTCAGCGGTAGAAACTCGCTGAAGTCGTGCATATAGAACTGCATCAGGTTTTCGATCGTTTCCAGTTCGTCGCGTTGTGCGGCATGCAGTGCTATCGAGGGCATGCTGGGTTCTCTCCAGATCGAGGGCCGTCCGTGGCCCTTTCGGGATCACTCAGTGAGGCGCGAAGTCGTAAGTCCCGCCGGTCTTCAACGCAGCAACGTAAGCAGGGCGTGCCTGGAAACGTTCAACCCAGGCCGCTACATGAGGGTAGTTGCCCAGCTTGCCCTGGGCGCGGGCAATCTCGCCGATAAAGCTCATCTGGATATCGGCGGCGCTGAATGTGTCACCCAGCAAATAATCGGACTGGCTCAATGCCGTGTCGAGGTAGCCAAGGTAGTTGGCCACTTCGGAGTTGATGCGCGGATGCAGCGGTGCACCGGCTTCACCCAGACGCCCGACGTACAGGTTCAACATCAGCGGCAGCATGGCCGAACCTTCGGCGAAGTGCAGCCACTGGACGTATTCGTCGTAGGCGGGGGTAGAAGGATCGGGTTGCAGGCGCCCCTGGCCATGACGACGGATCAGGTAATCGATGATCGCGGAAGACTCGATCAGTTTCTGCGCGCCATCTTCGATGACCGGCGATTTGCCCAGGGCGTTGATCGCTTTCAATTCCGGCGGGGCCAGATTGGTTTTCGGGTCGCGTTGATAGCGTTTCAGCTCATAAGGAATGGCCAGTTCTTCCAGCAACCAGAGAATCCGTTGGGAGCGGGAGTTGTTCAGGTGGTGCACGATAATCATAAACAAGGTTCCTGTAGCAGCTGTCGAGTGAAACGAGGCTGCGATGCCTTTTCAGAAAAGGGGCCATCGCCGGGCTTGAAGAACACTAGACCATCACGGTCCATTCGAAGTGCCCTCAAGCTTTGCTGGCCGGTTTCGCCGCGCGTTTGGCGCCTGTCGACGGCTTGCGCTTGGCGGGTTTTCGTTTGTTTTTCCATGGGGTGGCGCCACGGCCGGCCGGGCTCGCCGGCCCACTGATGGTCAGGCTCAGGCCGGCGCAACGGGCGACCTGTTTGCTCATCCACGCGGCTTGTTTGGTGACGAATTCTTCCAGGCTCATCTCGCCGCTTTGCACCATGTCCAGCGCCTGTTCCCAGATGGCCGTGGTGCCGGGGTCGGCGATGGCGCGCGGTACGGCATCGATCAGGCTGAAGGCCGCCGGGGTCGCGGCCAGGGCCTTGCCGTTCTTGATCAGGTAACCGCGGTCGAGCAGGCCCTGGATGATAGAGGCGCGGGTCGCCTCGGTGCCAATGCCGGTGGTGTCCTTGAGCTTCTGTTTGAGCAGCGGGTCTTCCACCAGTTTGGCGACGTTCTTCATCGCTTTGATCAGGTCGCCTTCTGTGAACGGCTTGGGCGGTTGCGTCCAGAGGTCCTTGAGCTTCACATCGGCCACCGCGCAGTCACGGCCTTCGGCCAATGCCGGGAGTGTTTGCGGTGCCGGTGCCTCGCGACCCTTGGCCGGGGCGAGCGCCTCGGGCAGGGCGCGTTTCCAGCCGGGCTCGACGATTTGCTTGCCGACGGCGCGCAGGGCTTCACCGGCGCAGTCGAAGTCGGCCTGGGTGCGGTCGTATTCATGGTTGGGCAGGAACTGCGCCAGATAGCGCGCGCGGATCAGGGTGTAGACCGCCCGTTGCTTGCCCACCAGTCGGTCGAGATGCTTGGCCGCCGCCGTCGGGATGATGCCGTGGTGAGCCGTGACCTTGGCGTCGTTCCAGGCCCGTGAGCGGCGCTGTGGCTCCAGGAAATCGTTCAAGGCATTCAGCGACGGATCGGCTTGCCGGAGCGCGGCGAGAATGCCCGGGGCTTCGCTGTGCTGGCTCAGCGGCAGGAAACCGCAATCGCTGCGCGGGTAGGTGATGACCTTGTGGGTTTCGTAGAGCGCCTGGGCGATGTCGAGGGTTTCCTGGGCGCCGAGCCCGAGCTTCTTCGAACAGACTTCCTGCAAGGTGCCCAAGTCGAACGGCAACGGCGCGACTTCACGCATCCGCTCGGTGCGCAGCTTGACCACCCGGGCACTCGCCGCGCTGCTGATGGCCGCCGCCGCTTGCTGGGCCAGCGCCTGATTCAGGCAGCGATCCTGATCGTCACAGACGTCGGATGCCGCACGCCACTGGGCGGTGAACGCCGTGCCGTCGTGCAACAGCTGCACGTCGATGGCCCAATAGGCGACCGGCACGAAATCGGCAATGCTGCGGTCGCGATCCACCACCAGCCGCAAGGTCGGTGTCTGCACCCGGCCCACCGGCAACACGCCCTGATAACCGGACTGGCGGCCCAGCAAGGTGAACAAACGGCTCATGTTCATCCCGATCAACCAGTCGGCCCGGGAACGTCCCAGCGCCGAATGATAAAGGCTGAAGGTCTCGACCCCCGGTTTGAGCGCCGCCAGCGCCTTGCGTATCGACGCATCGTCCAGCGCCGACAGCCAAAGTCGCCGGATCGGCCCGCGATAGCGGCAATGCTCGACCAACTCCCGGGCAATCATCTCGCCCTCGCGGTCGGCGTCGGTGGCGATCACCAACTCATCAGCCTCGCCGAGCAGGCGTTTGACCGCCTTGTACTGGCTGGCGGTGCGCGGTTTGACCGTCATCTTCCACTTTTCCGGAATGATCGGCAGATCCGCCAGCACCCAGCGCTTGTAGCGCGCGTCGTAGGCATCCGGCGGCGCGGTTTCCAGCAGATGGCCGATGCACCAGGTCACCGTGACGTCCGTTCCCAGCCAGCAACCGTCGCCCCGACGCTTGGCGCCGAGTACCGCCGCGATGTCTTTGGCCTGGGAAGGTTTTTCACAGAGGTACAGCTGCATAACCACCATCGTTCATCAAGTGTGCAAGAGGCGCACAGAATGGCCGGTGATGAGCAATGGATCAATCATTATCTGTATGGATGTACAGCAAATCTGTTGCGTTTGTTTGCGCCAGTCAAAACGGCCCGTTCGGCTGCGAGGCCGTCGTGTCGGCGAATTTTGGGTTATACCTGACATTTCGCAGTCTCAGATTCTGGGGCCGCTGCGCAGCCCAGCGAGACGGTGCGGCTCTCCGACAAGCGCCCTCGCCACATGAGCGGGGCGCAAATCTTGTTCCCACAGGTCCATCACCGTCATGAGGAACGTATTCCATGAAAAGCTCCGGTCCCAGTCCTGTCATCACCATCGCCGAGCAGCCGGGCAGCCTGCTGGTGAAGTTTCATGGTATTCAGGTGGCCGCCTCCTCGCGTGCACTGGTGCTGCTGGAGGCCAATTATCCTCCGGTGTATTACGTTCCCTGGGAGGACATCGACGAACAGTATTTCGCTCGCACCGACCACACGACCTATTGCCCGTACAAGGGCGACGCCACTTATTACAGTTTGCAGATCCCGGGGCATGAGGGCGCTAACGCGGTGTGGCGCTATGAAGACCCCAAGGTGTCGGTCGAACAGATTCGCGGGTATGTGGCGTTCTATCCCGATCAAGTCAAGTTTGAGGTGCTCAAAGACGTTGAGTGAGGGTTCGTGTTGACGGTCATGCTGGTCACTCACGCGCGATGTTTCAGGCATACCTGCTTTTGTGGCGAGGGAGCTTGCTCCCGCTGGGCTGCGTAGCGGCCCCAAAAACGGGGCAACCCTACCGATTTTTGTGAGTGCTGCGCACTCAAGCGGGAGCAAGCTCCCTCGTCACAGGTTTTCATTGACTGAAGCGAGCTTAGGTGCACAGCTGCCCGTACTAATCGGGCGTGTTCACCTCAACGAACAGCCCCCACCAGCGTCGATTCATCAATCTGCCCAATCGAAGTCACCCCGGTCAGCGTCATGGCCACGCGCATTTCCTTGGCGAAAATATCCAGCATGTTTTCCACCCCGCGTTGCCCATCGGCCGCCAGCGCGTAGGCCATGGAGCGCCCCAGCAATATGCCTTTGGCACCCATGGCAAGCATCCGCACGACATCCAGCCCCGAGCGGATCCCCGAGTCGACCAGCACCGTCAAATCATTGCCCACCGCTTGCATGATCGGCGGCAATGCCTTGGTGGTGGACAGCACGCCGTCCAGCTGCCGCCCGCCGTGGTTCGACACCACAATCCCGTCCGCGCCAAAGCTGACCGCATCCTTGGCGTCCTGCGGGTCGAGGATGCCTTTGATGATCATCGGGCCTTTCCAGAAATCACGAATCCACTGCAGGTCTGCCCAGCTGATAGAAGGGTCGAAGTTGTTGGCCAGCCAGCCCATGTAATCTTCCAGGGTGACGGCCTTGCCCAGGTACTTCGAGATGTTGCCCAGGTCGTGCGGGCGGCCCATGACGCCGACGTTGAACGCCCAGTCGGGGCGGGTCATGGCCTGAAGCATTCGTCGCGACGATGCAAAAGGCCCGGACATGCCCGAATGCGCATCCCGGTAGCGGGCGCCCGGGGTAGGCATGTCGACGGTAAACACCAGGTTTTTCACCCCGGCGGCCTTCGCACGCTCCAGGGCGTTTTTCATGAAGCCCCGGTCTTTGAGCACGTACAGCTGAAACCAGATGGATTGCTGGCTCTGCGCCGCGACTTCCTCGATCGAACACACCGATACGGTTGAAAGGCACAGTGGGATGCCTTTTTTTTCCGCCGCTCTGACCGCCTGCACTTCACCTCGACGGGCGAACATACCCGTCAGGCCGACCGGTGCCAAAATGACCGGCATTGAAAGCGGTTGATCGAAGAGGGTGGTTTCAAGGCTTAGGGTTTCGACGTTTTTCAGGATGCGCTGACGCAGGCTGATACCCGTCAGATCAGCGCTGTTGGCCCGCAGCGTATGCTCGGCATACGCCCCGCCATCGATGTAATCGAACAGAAAACGCGGGAGTTTGCGACGTGCAGCCTCGCGGTAGTCGGATGCGGATGAAATGATCATGGGGCCTCGGTCTGTGGAATGGCGGGGCTGCCGATGTCGTTGAGCTTAACCTGTGGCGAGGGAGCTTGCTCCCGCTGGCCTGCGCAGCAGGCCTAAACCAGCCACCTCGGTGTCAGAACAATCGAGGCGGCTGGATCGGGGCCGCTTCGCGACCCAACGGGGATGAATCCCCTCACCACAGGGGATTGCAGTGACTTCAGTTGGTATCCAGATCCACGTTTTTCGTCTCACGCAGACAGATCATCCCCACCACCAGGCTCACCGCGGTAATCACCACCGGGTACCACAGCCCGTAGAAAATGTCCCCGGTATACACCACCAACGCAAACGACACGGTCGGCAGGAATCCGCCAAACCAACCATTGCCGATGTGGTACGGCAGGGACATCGAGGTGTAGCGGATGCGGGTCGGGAAGAGTTCGACCATCAGCGCCGCCAGCGGGCCGTAGCACATGGCGGAAATAATGATCAGCACCACCATCAGCGCCACGATCATGGCCTTGTTGACCTGTTGCGTGTCGGCTTGTGACGGATACCCCGCCAAGGTCACCGCGCCGCGCAGGGCGGCTTCATCATAGCCATCGATTTTCACGTCACCGACGCTGACCTGCACGCCGCTGCCGGCCGGTGCGGCTTCGGACTTGTAGGGCAGGCCCTGTTTCACGAGGAAGGTTTTGACCTTGTCGCACGGGCTGTCAAATTTCGCCTTGCCCACCGGGTCGAACTGGAAGGTGCAAGTGGCCGGGTCGGCCAGCACGGTGATCGGTGCCTGACGGCTGGCCTGGTCGATGGCCGGGTTGGCGTAGTGGGCGATGGATTTGAAGATCGGGAAGTACAACGCAGTTGCGAGCAACAGGCCGATCATCAGCACCGGTTTGCGTCCGACCTTGTCCGACAGCCAGCCGAAAAAGATGAAGAACGGCGCGCCGATGATCACGCTGACAATCAGCAGACTGTTGGCCAGGGCCGGGTCCATCTTCAGGAACTGCGTGAGGAAAAACAGCACGTAAAACTGCGCCGCATAAAAGGTCACCGCTTGCCCGGCGTTGATGCTGAACAGGGCGATCAGTACGACTTTGAGGTTTTCCCATTTACCGAAGGAATCGCGCAGCGGCGACTTGCAGAGCTTGCCTTCTTCTTTCATTTTCACGAAGGCCGGCGACTCGTGCAGGCTCAAACGAATCCAGGTCGAGATGCCCAGCAGCACGATGGAAAACAGAAACGGAATGCGCCAGCCCCAGACTTCAAACTGTTCGCCGGTGAAATAACGGCAACCGAGCACCACCAGCAGCGACAGCAACAGGCCGAGGGTGGCGGTGGATTGAATCCAGCTGGTGTGGAAGCCGCGTTTGCCCATCGGCGCGTGTTCGGCGACGTACGTCGCGGCACCGCCGTATTCACCGCCCAGGGCCAGGCCCTGAAGCATGCGCAGCAACACGAGGATAATCGGCGCGGCGATGCCGATGCTCGAATAGGTCGGCAACAGCCCAACGCAGAAAGTCGCCAGGCCCATAAGGATGATGGTCGCGAGGAACGTGTATTTACGCCCGATCATGTCCCCCAGCCGGCCGAACACCAGCGCGCCGAAGGGCCGCACGATGAAACCGGCGGCAAACGCCATCAGCGCAAAGATGAACGCCGTGGTGTCGTTGACCCCGGCGAAAAACTGCTTGCTGATTACCGCCGCGAGGGCGCCGTAGAGGAAAAAGTCGTACCACTCGAACACCGTCCCGAGTGACGACGCGAAGATGACTTTGCGAGTATCGGGGCTGGCGTCGACGCTGCGCGTGGCATCCAGGGGCTGAACATGTTCTGACATATCGGTATCCCTCACAGTGATTGTTTTTGTTGTTCCACTGGTGTTGCGTGTTCCTTGCAGCGGTGTTTCAACGTCCGTAAATCTTGCGCGATCCCCTGTGGGAGCGGGCTTGCTCGCGAAGGCGGTGGGTCAGTCGACACTTACGTTGAATGTAATGCCGCTTTCGCGAGCAAGCCCGCTCCCACAGGTTCGGTGTGTACCGCAGGGTTCAGGATCAGCTGCGCAGCCTTTTCGGCAATCATCAGCGTAGGCGAGCACGTATTACCCGAGGTAATGCGCGGCATGATCGAAGCATCGGCGACGCGGAGGCCGGGAATCCCGTGAACGCGCAACTCGGCATCGACCACCGCCTCCGCATCGTTGCCCATGCGGCAGGTGCCCACCGGATGAAAAATCGTCGTGCCTATCCGCGCCGCGGCTTCGTGCAGTTCTTCTTCCGTCTGCAAGCTGTCGCCGGGCAAATACTCAATAGGTTTGAACGCTCGCAGGGCCGGGGCGGCGACGATGCGGCGGGTCAGGCGGATGGCATCGGCGGCGACCCGCAAATCTTCCGGATGGCTCAAGTAATTGGGCTGAATCAGCGGCGCTTCCTGCGGATCGGCGGAGCGAATCTCCACGCGCCCCCGACTCTGCGGCCTCAAATCGCAAACCGACGCGGTAAAAGCAGGGAAGGCATGCAACGGTTCGCCGAAGCGTTCCAGCGACAGCGGTTGCACGTGGTATTCGAGATTGGCCGAAGTCTGTTCCGGCCCCGACCGGGCAAACGCACCCAGCTGACTCGGCGCCATCGACAGCGGGCCGCTGCGGTCGTACAGATAGCGCAGGCCCATGCCCATCTTGCCCCACACGCTGCCGGCGATCTGGTTCAGGGTGCGGGCGTTTTCCAGTTTGTAGATCAGTCGCAGTTGCAGGTGATCCTGCAGATTGCCGCCCACGCCGGACAGCTCATGAGCCACGCCGATCCCCAGTTTTTCCAGGAGTGGGCGAGGGCCGATGCCGGAGCGTTGCAGAATGCTCGGTGAACCGACGGAGCCCGCGCACAACACGATTTCCTTGCGCGCCTTGAAGGTTTTCGCCTGACCTTGGTAGCGGGTGCTGACCGCCGAAGCACGGCCGTTTTCCAGCTGCACGCGGTCCACTTCGACGTCGGTCAACACCGTGAGGTTGGGTCGATTGCGGATCGGTTTGAGAAACGCCTTGGCCGCGTTCCAGCGAATCCCGGCCTTCTGGTTGACCTGGAAATAGCCGCAGCCTTCGTTGTCGCCCTGGTTGAAGTCATCGATGCTGGCGATGCCGCTTTGTTCGGCGGCGCTGCGGAATGCATCCAGAATCGGCCAGGACAGCCGTTGACGCTCGACCCGCCAGTTGCCACTGGCGCCATGAAATTCCGAGTCGCCGGCAAAATGGTTTTCGCTTTTCTTGAACAGTGGCAACACGTCGTTCCAGCGCCAGCCCGGATTGCCGTCAGCGGCCCAGCCGTCATAGTCGCCGGCCTGGCCGCGCATGTAGATCATGCCGTTGATCGAGGAACAGCCGCCCAGCACTTTGCCGCGCGGGTAACTCAGGGCGCGACCTTGGAGGCCGGGTTGCGCTTCGGTCTTGAAGCACCAGTCGGTGCGCGGGTTGCCGATGCAGAACAGGTAGCCCACGGGGATGTGAATCCACGCGTAGTTATCGCGGCCGCCGGCTTCGAGCAGCAAGACGCGGTGTTGCGGGTCGGCCGACAGCCGATTCGCCAGCAAACAACCGGCCGGCCCGGCGCCGACCACGATGTAGTCGAATTCATCAAGGGAAGTCTGCATCCCTGACCTCGTATTGTTGTTCTTGTTGTCGGTCATCCTAGTTGTTAGCTTTCGTCAAAAGAATGTTAGTTTTTGCGCAGCCGCTGTGCGTTTTTAGACAGCGACTCACACAGCGTAACCCCAAGGACGACTCATGTTCGACTGGAATGACCTGCGGTTTTTTCTCGAGTTGCAGCGCAGCGGGCGTTTGCTTACCGCCGCCCGCCGTTTGAACACCACCCACGCCACCGTCGCCCGGCACATCGAGGCCATCGAAAAGAGCCTCGGCACCGCGCTGTTTGTCCAGCACGCCCAGGGCTACGAACTGACCCCGGCCGGCGAAGCGCTGCTCAAACACGCCGAAGCCATGGAAAACGTCGCGTTGCTGGCGCAAGAGGAAATCACCCAATCCACCGCGCCCCTGGGCAAAATCCGCGTCGGCGTCACCGAAGGGCTGGGCATCATGTTCCTCGCCAGCCGCATGAACGGCCTGTTCGAACGCTACCCCGGACTGGAAGTGGAACTGGTGGCGGTGCCGCGCTTCGTCAGCATCCTCAACCGCGAAGCCGAGATCAGCATCCACCTCGAACGCCCGGCCGCCGACATGCTGGTCACCCGCAAACTCACCGACTATCGCCTGGCGCTCTACGCCAGCCAGGCCTACCTCGACAAGGCACCCCCGCTGCACAGTCGCGAAGACCTCGGCCGCCACGCGTGGATCGGCTACGTCGACGACTTGCTGTTCAGCCAGGAACTGATGTTCCTCAACAGCTTCTGCCGCAACCCGCAGGTGGTCTTCCACAGCACCAGCGTCATCGCCCAGCAACAGGCGGCGCGCTCGGGGTTGGGGATTGCAGTGTTGCCGTGCTACATGGCCAGCGCCGATCCGCAGCTGGTGCCTCTGTTTCCCGATGAAACCATCGAGCGCAGCTACTGGATCAGCACGCGGCGGGAGTTGCACAAGTCGGTAAGGCTGCGGGTGATGTGGGATTACGTGGTGGAGTTGTGTGAGGCGGAGCAGGGGTTGTTGATGGGATAGCCTGGCAATTCATCACAAAACTCTGATCAGCCAAGCAATGAAGCAAACAATACAACCCCTGTGGCGAGGGAGCTTGCTCCCGCTGGACTGCGCAGCCATCCTGGCCTTCAATTCGAGGGATGACGACAAGGAGCGTTATCCGACACTCCGTCGCGAAACAGGGAGCTTGCAGCATGAGCGAAGATGCAAAAGTGAAAGGCCCGGCGTCGTACTTCCCGTCCATCGAGAAAAAGTATGGGCAGCCGATCAGCCATTGGCTGGAGCTGCTCGGGACGGTGAGTGGCAAGAAGCATATGGAAATGGTGGCTTGGTTGAAGGATGAGCATGGTGTGGGGCATGGGCATGCGAATGCGTTGGTGGCGCATTATTTGGCGAGTGCTAAAAAGTGAGGGAACTGTAAATGGCTTGCTGCGGGGTATGACTGTTAGAGGGAGGCTGGATGTGCCGCCGTCTTCGCGGGCAAGCCCGCTCCCACAGGGTTTGGTGTCGTTGTTGAGTGTTGCGGTCGACGCAAATCCTTGTGGGAGCGGGCTTGCCCGCGATGGCGTCAGCTGGCTCACCACATCCTGTCCGGATCACTCAAGCATTCGGCGGCAACTCGCGCGTGGTGCGTTGTAGCGGATCGCGGGGTTGGCTGTCGGGAATCGACAGCGTTGCGCGTAAGCCGCCTTCCGGGCGGTTGGTCAGGGTGATGCGTCCGCCCAGTCGGGTGGCGATGGTGTTGACGATGGTCAAGCCCAAACCCGCGCCATGGGCATTGCCACGGCTGTAGAACCGTTCGAACAATCTCCCACGATCCGCTTCGTCAATGCCGGGCCCCTGGTCCTCGACGCTCAGCGAATAGAAGCCGTCCGCCTGATTGAGCTGCACCGTGATCACCCCATGCTCAGGGGAAAAGTTGGCCGCGTTGCTGATCAGGTTGTTCAAGGCGATGTCGATGGCGGCGGCGTCGGCCACCACTTCAAAGGGGCGATCGGTGACCTCGAAGGCCAGTTCAAGGTTCTTGCTCAGCAACCACGGCGTGAGCTGCACGAGGCTGTCGCGCACGGTGTTGGCCAGGTCGATGCTGCGCAGTACCGGCGCGATGGCTTTGGGTTCGAGGCGGGCCATGGTCAGCAATTGATTGACCAGACGGCTGGTGCGGTCGACACCGGCAATCAAAAACTCCAGGGATTCGCGGCGCTCTTGCTCGGTGCCGGCCTCCAGCAGATTTTGCGCATGCACACGCAGCACGGCCAGCGGTGTGCGCATTTCGTGGGCGGCATCGGCGATGAAGCGCCGCTCGCGGCCCAGCACTTCCTGAATCTGCGCGAGCATGCGGTTGAGCGCCGCCTGCATCGGTTCCAGTTCACTGGGTAACGGGGTCAATTGCAGCGGCTCCAGCGAGCCGCTGTGCCGCGCGCGCAAGGTCGCCGCCATGTCTTCCAGTGGCTTGAGGCCCCAGCCGATGGCCATCCAGATCATCGCCGCCAGAATCAGACTGCCCAGCACATTGGGCCACAAGGTGTGCCGCACGATCCGGTCCACCAAGTCCGAACGCACGTCGTCCCGTTCGCCGACCCAGATTCTCAAGTCATTCTGTTTGTCATCCAGCAGGAACGCACGCCAGTGGCGGTTGTTCAGGTCGACCACGTCGCTGAAGCCGGGTTTGGTCGGCGGCGCGTTGAATGAGGGCGCACTGGCGGTGTGCACCAGCACTTCACCGTTGCGGTTCCACACCTGAAAGGCCATTTTCGATTCATAGGGATGGCCGTCAACCCGAGGCTCCGCTTCGCCCAGCGCCTTGTTGAAGGCCTGATAGAGATCGGCGTGTTCCTTGCTGGCCATCGGCATGCGCATCACACCCTGCAACAGCCGGGCGTTTTGCGCGAGTTGGGCATCGTAGACTTCGGCGATTTCGTGATTGCTGTCGTGCAGGTTGAACAGGCTGATCACCGCCACCCCCACCAGCATCAGGCCAATGATCAGCGTGAGGGTGCGGCGCCGGATTGACGTCATCGGCGCTCCTCCACCAGGTATCCGACACCACGAATGGTGCGGATCAGGTCGGTGGAGAATTTTTTACGCAGGTGATGAATGTGCACTTCCAGGGTGTTGCTTTCGGCTTCCTCGTTCCAGCCATACAGCAACTGCATCAGGTGATCGCGGGTCATGACCCGCCCCGGCGGCGAGAGCAATTCGTGGAGCAACTGATATTCCTTGGGCGTCAACGCCACCGGTTCGCCCAGGTAACTGACCTGCTGGGTGCCGGGGTTCAGGCTGATGCCGGCGTGTTCGATCAGCACCTGGGCGCGACCGGCACTGCGGCGCAACAAGGCCCGCAGGCGAGCCTTGAGTTCCGCCAGGTCAAACGGCTTAATCAGGTAATCGTCGGCCCCGGCATCCAGCCCGGCAATGCGGTCTTCGGTCGCGTCCCGGGCGGTGAGGATCAGCACCGGCAGGTTGGAGCCGCTGTCGCGCAAGCGCCGCAGCACTTCAAGCCCGTCCATGCGCGGCAGACCGAGGTCGAGTACCGCCAGGTCAAAGGTTTCACTGAGCAGCGCATGCAAGGCGCTGGTGCCGTCCTTCAGCCAGTCGACGGTGTAACCTTCGCGGCCCAGGGCTTGATGGATGCCCTCGCCGAGGGCCACGTCGTCCTCAATCAGTAATAAGCGCACACGGACTCCTGTCAGTCGATTTTCTTGTTCACGTCCACCAGCAACGTTTCGATCTCTTTGCGCCGCCCGGCGTCGGCGATTTCCCGGCCTGGTCTTGGGGCGGCTTGCAGGGCCTTTTGCAGCGCGACTTTAGCTTCGCTGTAACGTTTTTCACGGTAGAGGTGATCGCCCCAGAAGTACAGACTATCGATGCCGTTCGGGTTGAGTTGCAAGGCCTGCTTGAGTAACTGTTCGGCCTTGTCCGAATCACCGAAACCGATGGGCCAGCCGGGGACGCGGTCATACAACGCGCCGAGGCTGGTGTAGGCCGAGCCTTGCAGGGCTTTGGGGTCCAGCGCCATGGCTTTTTCCAGATCGGCTTTCGCCGCTTTCACCTTGCTCAGCGCACCGAGCCCACCCTGCGCACCGGCCCAACTGCTGCTGACGATACCGGACCAGATCCACGCTTCCGCCACCGATTGGCGTTCCTGGGTGAACGCCGAAGCCTGGGCCGCCAGTTTCTCGAAGGCTGCGGTGCGTTGCGCTTCCGGGACTTCGTATTGAATGTGCGCCCAGCTTTGCTGGATGCCCTGCAGGCGTTGCTGGTCGGCGGGCTCCAGCGCCCAGACGCTTTGGCTCAGAGCCCCCAGCAGCAGGCACGCGATGATGTTCTTCATGGTTTGAGGTTCTCGTTGTCGGGCTTCTGACTGAGGCGACGGATCAACGGCAATTGCTTGCGCAAGCCTCGGTCCACCAGATTGGGCAGCAGGCTGTTGAGGCGCACAAAAAAGCGCTCCGGCCAGCCGAGGTACAAGTCGCGCCGGTCACCGGCAATCGCATGCACCACCGCAGAGGCAACGGTTTGCGGGTCATCGACGTTAGCCTTGAGCGCATCGTTCAACGCCTGCGCCGCCGGGCTGTTCATGCTGGTGCGGGTGGCGCGTGGGGCGACGTAGAGCACGCTGACCCGGGTGTCCGCCAGTTCCCGGCGCAGCGCCTCGGAAAACCCGCGCAAGGCAAACTTGGTTGCGCAATAGCTGGCGTAACCGGGGTAGCCGATGGAGCCGTAAGTCGAACCGACGTTCACCACCATCGCACTCTCGGCTTGCTTGAGCAGCGGCAGCAGGGTTTTGGTCAGGCAGATCGGCGCGCTGATGTTCACCGCCAGCATGGCGTGGATGTCGCTGTCCTCCAGCTGTTCGAGCATGGCGAAATGATTGACCCCGGCGGCATTGATCAGCAAGTTGACCCCGCCAATCGCTTCGGCCGCGGTCAGCACCTTGCGTCGGTCGGACAGCACCGTCAGGTCGGCGCCGACCCAGCACAGGTGTCGCGGATAGCGTTCAAGCAAAGGCATCAGCGGTTCCTGATGCCGAGCCACCGCCAGCACCCGGGCGCCACTGGCACACAGGGCGGTGGCGATCGCCAGGCCGATGCCGCCGCTGGCACCGGTCAGCACCACGCGGGCTTCATGCAACTTCATGCAGGGCCTCCCCGTCACGCGGCAAGCCGCGGAACATGTCGGTGTAAAGCCGGTACACCACTTTGGAGGCGTGAATCACCGCCGCCTGGTCCGCCGGATCGTCGAGGGTATTCATCAACCGGCGATAGGTCTGCATGTGCTCAATGTCCAAAGAGCCATGGGAACTGAGGTAACTGAAGGCGCTCTCCGGCAAATCCAGACGCTCGCGGATGCTGCCAGCGGCGTGGGTGGCCAGGGCAATGCTGGTGCCTTCCAGCACGTTGACCATGCCGAACAGGCCGACCGGGTTGTCGCGGGCGATCAGGTCGTAGAGGTAGCTGACCATCAATTCAATCGGCAGGCTCGGACGACCGTCGCGCACGGCGTTGCGGTCACCGCCGCAGGCTTCGATGTCGTTGAGCACCCACTGTTCGTGACCGTATTCATCCTCGATGTACTCGCACACCGCTTCACGCAGCCATTCCAGGCGCGACGGCAATTTCGCACCGCAGGCCATCATCAACGGCACGGTATGGCGCACGTGGTAATAGGCTTGCGCCAGAAAAGCGCGGTAGCTTTCGAGGCTGACCTTGCCCTCAAGGGCATCGCGGATGACCGGCAGATTGAACAGTTCATGGCGTTCGTGTTGCGTGGCTTCTTGCAGCGTGTCGAAAAAACTCATGATGCGGATTCCTCGGAAAATACAGAGTCGGTCAGTTGCGCCCGGTAACGCTCGACGATGGCGTCACGGCGCGGGCGGCCATTGGCGGTGAGCAGGCCATTGGCGGGGGTGAAGGGTTGATCGAGACGGGTCCAGTGATGAACCTGGGCGTAACCGGGCAAGGCCTCGTTGGCCTCGGCGACGGCGGCAGCCAGTTCGGCGTCGGTGCAGTCCGGGCGATGGGGCCAGAGCAGCGCGTGGTTGTGCGGCATGGCTTCGCCGTAGACGAAGGCCTGGGCGATATCGCGGCGCTGGGTCAATTCGGCCTCGACCCATTCCGGGTTGACGTTGCGCCCGAAACTGGTGACGAATTGATGCTTCTTGCGCCCCTTGAGGTAGAGAAAACCGTCCGGGTCAAACTCGCCGAGATCGCCGGTCGGCCACCATTCATCGGTGTGCGGCGCCTCGCCCAGATAACCGAGCAAGCTCGAACCCTTGACCAACACTTCGCCGTCCTCGGCCAGGCGAATCGTTACGTGGGACAGGGGCTTGCCGACACTGCCGGGGCGGCGCGCTTCGGGGCGATTGAGGCACACCACCGAGGCGCATTCCGACAGCCCATAACCTTCGTAAACGGGTATACCGATGCGTTGTGCGCGATGCAGCAATTCCTCGGACACCCGCGCACCACCCACCGCCGCAAACCGCAACGAGAAAGGGCTGAAGGCTTTCTGCTCGGCGGCGCTGACCAACATCAGCAACAACTGCGGCACCAGGATCAGGCTCTCGGGCGCCCGGGTGGCCAGGCAACCGAGCAGACGCGGCACATCAACGCCGCTGGCCCCCTGAATTCCCAGGGTTTGCTGACTGGGCAAACTCAACGTGGCCCCGGCATACAACGCCGCATAGCAACCGAGGTTTTCCAGCAAAATCGCCAGGGGCAGCAGGGCCAGGTGATGCTGCGGATCGGTGGGTTTGCTGGCCTGATTCAGTTCGCGAGCGACCGTCAACAGGCTCTCGGCGCTGAGGCACACGCCTTTGGGCGTGCCCGTGGTGCCCGAGGTGAAGGTCAGTTTGGCGGTCCCTTCCGGCATACGGTTCGGGCCGCTGAACGTGCGGCGCCAGAACTCACCGGTTTTCTCGTAGCCGGCCGTTTGCAATTCGTCGTCCAGCGCGGGTTCGGCAATCACCCGTTCGGCCTGACTCTGTTCCAGGCAATGGGCGCGCTGAGCGGGGCTGAAAAACGGCGGCAGCGTCAGGCACGTCAAGCCTTCGAACAGCGCGGCCAAGTCCCAGAGCATCGCGTCGACGCCATTGTCCAACGCCAGCGCGATCACCTTGACCTGCTCATCGCGCAGGCGTTGCTGGCGATACACCACCTCGGCGTACAGCGTCGCGTAATCCACCGTCTGCTGGTCACCCCACAACGCGATGGCGCTGGTCTTGCGCTCGGCATGGCTGCGCAGGGTCTGTTTGAAACGCTCGGTTTCAGGCGACATGGCTGGATTCCTCAAGGGACGTCGGCAAACCCAGGCGATTGAACATCCCGATGTTGCGCAAATGAATGAAACCAGCGCGAATGTTGCCGACGTGCACCCACGGCTTGCTCTCGTAATAACTGCCCCAGTGCTGGCGCTCATCCCCCAGCCGCTCAGGGTCGGCCGCGCACAGCGTCACCGGTTCCAAGCCCAAGCGATGAAAGCTGTTCACCAGACCGATATTGCCGGTGAACGCCACCCATTCCAGTCCGCCCATGGCCAGCAAGTAAGTGATGGCGATGATGCTCATTCGCGCGCTGCCGGTGTCGCTGGCGGCCAGATTGCCGACCTCGACAATGCCGGCGCGATCCACCGGGCGGTCGGCCGCAGCACTGATCAGCGGCTCGATCGACTCATCCAGATAACGTTCCAGAAACAACGATTCGGCATTCGCCATGCGCACACCGGCCACCGCACACAGCGTGCCTTCAGCATCACGCATGCCAAACAGCTCCGGCATGAAATGCCGAATGTCGGCGCCATGGGCTTTACGAAAACGTTGTTGAATAAAGGCTTCGAAGACTGGTCGCTCGACGTCGTCCGGCAACGCTCTGGCCAGACTCATCGGCGGCGTTTCGGCCTGGCCGAAACGCAGGGGTAGAGGAATATTCCATTCAAAGTCAGGCATTGGAAGACGCCTCCCGGGTAAGTGTGGGAGAAGTATCGAAGGCATTTCTTAACGGAATCTGAAGGTGACAAAAAGATCATCTGCCGCTGTCTTCAGATTGTCTTAAGACTCGGCGGGCAGGGTGTGGCCCGTCGGTGCGGTAACACACCGCACCCCGGCCGCACGAATGACTCGGCAGCCGGCAATGACTTTTATGAGGCCCGTTATGACCCGCGACTCAGCAGTACAACGTTACGGAAAACTCTCGATCACCTTGCACTGGCTGATGCTGGCGTTGTTTGTGGGCGTGTATGCCTGCATCGAAATCAAAGGCCTGCTGCCCCGCGGCGGTCATTTGAGGGGAATGTTCCTCGGACTGCACGGCCTGTTCGGGTTGAGCATTTTCGCCCTGGTGTGGGTGCGACTGCTCGGACGCCTGACGCCTCGGCCACCGATTACCCCGGCACTGCCCAAATGGCAGACCGGCGTTTCGCACCTCATGCACCTGGCGTTGTACGTATTGATGATCGCCACGCCGTTATTGGCCTGGCTGATGCTGTCAGCTGGCGGCAAGCCGATGCCCTATTTTGAGTTCTACCTGCCATCGCCGGTGGCGGTCGATCCGGACCTGGCCAAGCAATTCAAGTACTGGCATGAACTGCTGGGTAGCGCGGGTTACTGGCTGATCGGCCTGCACGCAGCGGCGGGGTTATTCCATCACTACTGGGTCCGCGACAACACCCTGACCCGCATGCTGCCCGGCCGATCCAGTAATCCCATCAACCAGCGCCAGCGATAAACCCGAACCCGGTGTCGGCCAGACACCGGACGCGCTCATTACCACCCCGAGCCCCCGGACCTAACACAATCCCCTGTGGGAGCGGGCTTGCTCGCGAAGGCGCCAGACCAGACACCCCATATCCAAGCTCGGATGTTTTGCTCAACTGTTGATGCACTTAAACAGGTTTCAAAGCCCACGTTTAAAGACACTCAGTGTTACGTCCCAACGGCTACAACGCCTTGCGCCATTACCTACGCATACGCCAGAATCCGCCGGCTTGTGCGTCTAGGGCGTGGGTTCTATCGTGGTCTCGTCGCTGAAAAACAGCGATGGGTTTGGTAGACCCACAGCATCGACGCATAGCGTCACCTTCGGCGGTCCATTCTCAGGACTGCGATTTTATGGTGGTCAAGCGACGCTCGACGAGATTGAGACCTGTACCCCGTCGACTGCCAAAAGCGCAATCGACATTGCACGACTGACAAAACTGCATAGAAACCTGCCCAATGTTTGCTCTATTCAGAAGGAGCTATGAGCACGCAAAGAGCGTAGAGCGTATTTGGCGCTTGCAACATGGTTGGCCGCTCCTCTGCACGGAGCAAGAAAGTTATGCGCTGGACCTTCTGAATTCGCCGCATCCACCACTCAAGGTACTACGCCTGAATGTCTACATTTTCCAGGGCCGTAACTTGTGTGGTGCCGTCAAGTCTGATCGTATGAAGGTTTTGGTGCAGCGAGATGTAGGGATCTGCTCGCTCGCGGTTATTCATCGTTATTGATGCCAATCATCCCAATCTGCATCATCGCGTGAAACTGGTACTGGCCAAGTTGAGCATGTCCCTCATCTTCAACGAGACGCTTCCAAATCTCGTGGGCCTGCTCCGCGGACGCCTCGGCTCGTTCCACTTGACCGGCCCGGTTGAGCGCGTCAGCGAGAGTATAGTGCGCGAAGGCTAGGCGGTGGCGCGGTTCCCAATCGGCACCCACCGGCCGCTCCCAATGGAACCGATGATCCGCATCCTCTGCTTTTGGAGCGAGCCGCGAGGCGCGCGCGGCCACCACTGCCTCCAAGAGGAGGATTGAGCGGTCGGTGTCTCCCAGTTTGGTCAGCGTCACACCTAGGTTCAGCTTCGCAGACTCCAAATCCTCCGTCATCGCTTGAGAATTCTCGGCCGTTTCAAGGAGTCCGATAGCGCGCTCATAGTCCGCTATTGCGTTGTGGCTCTGACCGATACAGTCCAGCATGTTCGCTCGTTGCACGAGGGCGTTAGCCCGAAGCTTTGGTCCGATCAGGTCTTCTTCGACTTCGTTTGGCGGAATGTTGGCCTCAAACACGAACGCGAGTTCGAATGCTTCGAGAGCCTTGTCTGGTTCATCAGCGATGGAGAGCGCCACGCCACGGTCGACCAGCATCAAAAATTGCAGTCGGTAGAGACCTTCCTGGGCCGAAACCTTGGGTGGCACCGACCGCAGTGCGGCACCGAGTTCTTCAGTCGCCTTGTCGAGAATGGCGATCGCCTCGTGAGGCCGGCCCTCCATGTCAAGGCACACCGCCGCCTGCCGGAGAGACTCGTAGCGGTTGGCGATCAATCCAGCATCCGTCGTCACCGGAGTAGTGTCGGCCTCTGCGATCTGGGCCATCGCCTTCGCAGCCGCCTGTAGGTCTCCGCGTCGCTTGTGAAAATCGCTGAGGGCACGCGCCGCATGGGCGAGATCAGCGGTAAGGTCAATGCTGCCCAAGCGGATCAGCCCGCGATAGACCGCGCAGGCCCCTTCAAGCATCTCCAAGATTTTTAAGTCCTGAGCTGCAGCGGTCCGACCTGCGGACGCGGAGATAGCCGTCATGTCGTGAGGGCATACGTCCATGAGCTCGTTTAGGTGCTTCAGTCGGGCCTCATCCTGCACATCCTTTGACTCCTCTGCATCGATTTCGTCAAAGAGGAAGTCACCGCTCTGCAGCGCGATAGTGCGGGCCGCGTACCAATCCTGCGACAGCTCCTGGCGTGGCGCGTGCAGCACTGCTGGTCGTGCTCGGTCGTAGTCTCCGTCTGCCACCTGCGTCCATGCTTCGGACAGATCCGCTGCGATCTTCTCCAACGACACGCGGGCCGAGGCCTCTTCCTGCAAGCTTGTGAGGATCACCCGTGCCAAGCCGGGTGGCAGACCTTTTACCCAATCTTGCACTTCGACCCCGAGGCCGCGCCAGTCCGACCAATTCGCGTCGGGCATAGCAGCGGCGAGCAGGAGAGCGCCGAGGCTCCAGACGTCGGCAGCGACGTCCATCTCCTCCCCTCGAGCTTGCTCAGGCGAGGAGAAGGCAGGTGTGTGGCCGCGTGGCGCGTCCCAAAGGGTGTGATGCATCTTGTCGCCATCAATCGGGATTCGTCGAGATAGGCCGTAGTCGCAGAGCCGAGCCACCATGCCTTCGTCGTCAAGCAGCACATTGCTGGGTTTCAGATCACCATGCAGGAACCCAGCCTCATGCAGGGCAGCAAGCCCCCAGACGATCTGCATCCCGAGGTCGATGATCTGGGCGACGGGAAGCGGTCCGGCGCTCAAGCGGTCCGCAAGCGAGCCGCCTTTCACATACTCGGAGGCAATAAATAGCTCATCACCGGAGACCCGAAAGAATCGGTAGCGCAGCAGGTTGGGATGCTGAGGCAATTCACCCCAGGTACGCAATTCATGGCGTAGGGCGTGGATCGCAGCTGGATTAGCAGCACGGACGCGCTTTAGGGCGAAGGGAACGCCTATAACTGTATAGCGCATTCCCGCTCGACCTTGTGGCTTCATTTCAGCTAGGTATACCTCGCCGAAACCACCCGCCCCCAGGAGGCAGTTAATCTCATAGTCTCCAAAGATACTATCGCCGGGCCGCAGTGGGCCCACCTGCAGCACAGCAGTCTGAACTGGCGCGTCGGCGCTGACACCATCGTCTTCAAAGGAGACGTGCAGATCGGCAGTAGGCGGTGCGCTTGGCGAGCCAAGTCCCAATCGAGCGGAGATCTGACGCAGCCAACCCATTTTCATCCTCCTGACGGGTTAAACCCGAATGACTCGGTGAAGCTTAGCGGGTGGAGCCGAATTTGTTCGCGGGTGAAGTGTTGATACAACACCCGCCAGTAAAGAGATCGTTGATCACAAACTGTCTTCAGTTATAGGGAGGGGGAATAGTTGGACTTTGAACGAAGCTTCTAGGCCGTTCGGACTGAGCATAAAACAGTATTTTCTCCAGTTTCTCGGGCCCTAGCGCTCGGGCTAACACCGTTCTGGTGCCGCTTCGAGAGTCGTCAAAAAAGCTCATCAAGAGATGCCGTTCGTCAACAGTTGTCGCTCCCTCAGACATTGCAATTTCACGCGCTCTCGCGACGAGCGGATCGTCGAAAATCCTCCGGATCGGCGTGATCTGGCCAATCTCACGCTCATCCTCAGTTTGCTTTTGGATGGAGCGCCAGCACCAATCGGTCACTTTCTTGGCTGTTCCAGCACCTGCTGCGTCGAAGCAGTTCGCCGCAAACCTAGCGTTAGTGGACAGTAGAGCGAAAAGCTTGTGAAACGCACGAAACGGGACTTGTGCTACACGGCATGCGGACAACTGGTCGGTCAATCGACTTTCGATCTCCGAGGCAAGCTCAAGGCTCTTGCCGAGCGACTTAGAAAAATCATTCAGGAAGCGAACAAGAAGTCGATGCTGTAGCGCATCGGCGGAAGTCGGTTTTGCGATGGTGAAGTGGTTCGAGCCAGCAATCTTGACCGCGTCACCAAAATACTTGGCCCCCGCAAAGGGTTCGACTATCTGCTTACGGATCAGACCCGGCAGGAGGATGAACTTGTCTTCAATTAGCTCCTTTCCGACTATAGAAAGTCTCCGAGCTTCCTTGAGATTTGTGAACTCCTTGTCAAGGTCCATCAGCCAGGCATTCTGCTGTGAAAAGCGCAGGGCGTCGGCTTGTGAATGACCAAACAAACGTGCCAGTGGAGCGATGTAGTTCGCGTAGGATGAGCCGACTGACGGCGAAGCGACGAGAAATAGTCCAAGGGCGCAGTCGTGGAAGTCGTTTGCCCGTTCGACGAGGAGCTTTCTTGCGATAATGCCGCCCATGCTATGAGCGACAAAGACTATGCCCCGGCAATCAAAAATTCCGTCAAGCCGCATCAACTCCTTCAAAGTATCGACCACATCTCCTAGCCTATAGGAACCGCTGAAAATGCCCGTCTCGTAGCTAAATACATAGACGCCGATGCGTGCGAGAGCAGTCTCGTCTGCCAGGAGTGAAGGCCAAGAAGCTCCGGACGAGGCAGTCCAGCACGTATCTCCGGAAGACAGTACTCCGTGTAGGAAAATAACCGTCAGCCCATCAGATGGCTTCCTGATCCAAATACCTTGCATACAGTTGCACCTTCGAGAACTCGTGCGCAATTTCAAATAACTGTAGCTGACTTCGCCAGAAGGTTACGGTCAACCTTCTCGCAATGAAGATCGTTTTTTAGGAGCAATGACATCCAAGAGTAATCGGCCAGCCTTGGCTCCATATGTCATCGGCTTCGTTACATAGAGGGCGATGCCTGCCTCGTGGCAAGCCAGGATCTGTTCGCTTAAGTAACCTCGTTTAGCAACTACCGACAACGTATCTGACGCCATTGCTTCGCGGGCCTGCTTGGCCATCCGTGGCTATCAAGAAAGTTGTGAGCTTAAACCTATCTATCAAAATGGTTGGATTTGTAAATTGAGTTGGGGGTGTGATGGCGATGTTGAAATGCCATCACTGAAATAGTATGTTACTCAAAATCTAACTTCGGTCCACAAGGAAGACATCATGTCGCTCAAGGGAAAGATCATTTCCGGCTATCTCGTCATTGGCCTGATCTACGCGCTTTATTCCTGGATGTTCACCATCTACTCCCACGCCAGCTTCGCCTACAACCTGGGCAGAGGCCTGATCTGGCCGGCCGCAATGTTCCCTGCTTTCGGCGCGTTTATCGGCGTCATCGTCCTGCTCGTGGTCATCGGCGCGATTCACTTGAATCGTCGCTAAGCGATCCGCACCTCCAAACTCATCAAGGAAGAATGCTCATGAGCATGAGAAAGATAACGCTGGCTGTGTTGCTGGCAGCTGCACTGGCTGGCTGTGGAGCCAGTAAGGACAAGGCCGAGGAGCTGATCGAGACCAGCGGCCTGACCAAAAACTACAGCACCATCGTGGAAATGGCATCGGCCAGTTACGCTTCCCGCTACCCGATGCTGGAACGGGAACAGATTCGCAACGTCGTGCGGGACAAACTCGATCCGGACGAACTGAAAAGCGAAATGGTCGACATCTATGCCGATCACTTCGACAACGACGAACTCGATCTGATGATCCGTGCCAACAAGCATCCCGAACAAGCCATGGCCATCATCCTCGGCTCCAAACAAGGCCGAGCGCTCGCCGAAAAGGTGATGGAAGTCCAAAAAACCATTGCTCAAGACATGCAAGAGGCGATGGTGGACAGCGATGACGCAATCATCGATGAGCTGGATGATATGAAGGACGAGCTGAAGGGCTAAAGCTCATCATCGCGCCTGGTGTCTTGCACAGATGTCTTGCAGGATTTCCAGACCGTGGAAGTAGATGATCCGTATCCCGCTCGAAGTGGTGGGGCGGATTATCAATGCCCAGTCAGCGCAATGCGCCTGTAGCAGCTGTCGAGCCCGCGAGGCTGCGTCCGAGGGCGCGAGAATAATCCCGAACCCGATGCCGCCCAGACACCGGCCATACCCATTACCCCCCAAAACCTCGAATTCACCACAAGTCCCCAGTAGGAGTGAGCCTGCTCGCGATGGCGTCAAACCTGACACCATAAATTCCAGCCGAGAATTTTCCTCCCGATTTTTGATGCCTTAAACATGTTCAAGCGCACACGTTTAAAGACACTCAGTGTTACGTCCCAACGGCTACAACGCCTTGCGTCATTACCTACGCGTACGCCAGAATCCGCCGGCTTGTGCGCCTGTGGGGCGGG
Source organism: Pseudomonas sp. LBUM1663 (assembly GCF_059695905.1). Classification (NCBI taxonomy): domain Bacteria; kingdom Pseudomonadati; phylum Pseudomonadota; class Gammaproteobacteria; order Pseudomonadales; family Pseudomonadaceae; genus Pseudomonas; species Pseudomonas sp. LBUM1663. Next base: position 2,803,910 of record NZ_CP166792.1, read on the forward strand.
CTATATCGTTTCCCGGTCACTGAAAAACAGTGATCGGGTTTGGTAGCCCGGTTTCGTATCACGGCGCATAGCATCACCTTTTATGGTGGCCATGCGCGGGGTCCTTTCGAGGGCGCCGGGAACTGATACGACCGGTCTACCAACCCGCGTATGGCCGCCACCCATTCGTTGGTAGCGAGGGTGATGGCTCCCTTTTTTATAAACTCGTATCAGGAGTTTTATTCATGATCAAACCAACACCAAACCCACCGGACACCGATCCGGCATCCCCCTACGAATCCCTCGATTCCAAAAAACTCCACGAAGCCGCCGAACGCGCCCTCGACCACTACCTCAATCCAGGTGCCAACATCATGGCCAGCACCCACGAACCCGAACCCATGTTCCTCGCCAACCCCAAATACGACACCGAATCCCTTCTGGCCAACGCCAGCGAATCACTGGGCTCGGCGACGACCATGCTTAGCAACTTCGCGGCGTTGCTGGATAACTCACACCGCAAGACGTTGTTGGGTATTACGCAAGTGGTGATGTTGGGGGAATTGGCGGTGAATCAGGCGTTGGATAAGGTTGAGGTGAAGGAGTAAGGGCAATTCCCTCTGTGGTGGTGGGTTAGTCCGTCGTCACAGAGGGGAGGTTAGTAAGTCGGCATTAGTATTGTGACGCCTCCGCGTTCGGACGAAACCGGATCAGTACTGGCTTCAGCCAGCCAGTCGATATCGCGCCTCATGCCTATATCAACTAGGGATAATGCTTACTAGGTTGATGTTGTCCGGGTAGATAGTGGTTCGGTTCACGCCCTTATATGCGATTGTCGTATTATAAAACCGCTTGGTTTCCGCATCCTGACGCTCTGTGAATCCGTAACGTTGATGAGTGAAGGAACAAGCCACAAGGTATTTGTCTTCCTCCTCATCCCGGCCAACGATGCAAACCCAGTGATCACCCATTTTCCCATTCTCGGATTTCGCTTTGTCTGTCACGCAAATAACCACCACAGAATCGCTGAAATCAATGGTAGCCAGATCCGAAATTTCGACTTTCGATACTGAGGACTTATACCTGACGCCATCAGTCAGGGCTTCCATGCAAGTGCCGACAAATCTCTGTTTGAGTTTCGCATCAGTCGAATCTTTCAATTCACCAAAATCACTCCCTTCACCAAGGACGAAATTGTGCAGAGAGGGCGTACTACCGATAACCCGTCTCCAAGAATGTGAATTCTTCGATGCGAAATCCGAAGCTTTTACCTCGGGACTTTTGAGAGCCTTGTATCCATTGAACAAAGCGTAAATGAGGCAAAACCCATCAAAGTGACCTTGTGCAAGAATCCGCTGAATCTGTTTCAAAGCCGATACCCCTATGAATAAATGCAATTCCGACTGTTAAATTTCCCTAAAACCTTCACATATGGCCTATGGCGATACTGCTTCCCTTTCTGAAAGGCAGAAGACGACAAAAATTGCCTTTCGCGATCGCCAGTTATCGGCAGCAATCGGCCAAAAGCAGTTAATCGCCGCCTACAAAATGAAGGGCGATTCACAGCGCCCGCATATTGTTTACGTTAGGCGCAGCGACAATAAGCGCAATGCCCGCGGTGAAGCGTTGAAGCAGAGGGGCCAAGGATGAAGGACGAATATTTCTGCTCGGGCGTAGGGAAAGCTCATTGTTAGAGTGGATGTCCGCGTACTTATTCACATAGCCAGACGAGAACTCCACTCCATTTTGATACTTGTTCAAACGCGAGAATATCTATACACGCCTTTAATATTTTCCGCGAGATAACCTCCAACCGAGTCGGCATTTACCAACCCATTGAAGGCGCTTTGTGGTACATCGAAGTATTGGTAAAGCGTACCATTTTTAAACTCCACCTCTAAAGTTCCACTGTCTTCGTCGTAGCCTACAGACTCTACGTTTGCAGATGACACCGGGCTTCGTTCCATAATTACTCCTAAGGTTTTATCTTATCAATTCGGGGGTTCTGAGCTCGCCATGTTTCTACTAGTTCTTCATAGTTAGGACTGCCCTCCATTTTTATTCCCCATCCACCGGGAGAAAGAGATTCATCGATAGGAAACTCATCGTAAACTATAGGATCTTGGCTATCTGGTCGTCGATTTTTCGGCGGAGCTAGAATAGAGGTCCTCATAGGAAGCTTTACCGCCTCGCCTAAGATAATCGCCTCCCCTGTCCTCAAGATGGGCAGCATACTAGTCAATCCGTCCAGATTGTCTGAGAGTGCAGAGGTGATGTGCGCGCGATCTGTCGAATTGGTCAATCTAAGAGCAAAAAAGGTCCCGCACTGAGAAAGAATTGTAGGGTCTATTTCAGACGGACGTTGGCTGACGATCATTGCGCCTATACCGTATTTTCGCCCCTCTTTTACTATCCGCTGTACAATTTTAGAAGCCATACCCTTGAAACTGTCATTGAGATATATATGCGCTTCCTCCATGACGATTAATAAAGGACGGTGCCTGCCACCTTGAGATAGGTTTCTTGCCCAAAAAAGAGCTTCATACAGTATCCTTAGTACCGCCCCTATAGTGGTTTGCAATATATCTGGAGGGACGCCAGATAAATCTAAGATAGATATCGATTTTCTGCCAATCCAACTCTCAAGTAATTTGTCTAGATCAGTCACTACTGAACCGTCTGCTTCCGGCATCCAATCGCCGGGACGAAATATAAAGTCATACCTAGGTATTCGAAGTTTTGTGCCGAGCAGCAAAACATTTTTCCCTATGTTCAATGAGCCTGGCAGATAGTTGATTTTCTCCTCGTTGGCCTCGGTAACGATATTCTTGAATATTGGAGGTATCCCAGCAGCGGGATTTCCTCTTAGCTCCTTGCCAGCGGGGTCAAGTTCAAAGGCAAGATTATCCATCGGCTTTCCTGGGCGGCCTTTGTAGTAAGTTGCAAATGTCTCGATGAAAAGGTCGTACCACAGATGGTGAATACTAAAAGGAATAGGGGAATCAACACTAACCGAATCAAGGGACGCGCCAGTTCTTGGATACTTCGCGATCGACTCGGCTTTAAGTTTATGAACTCGCTCCATAACAACGTTTTTTTCTTTCTCGTTGCTGAACTCGCCAAAGCTAATTTCGCATAGCTCATCAAAATTTAACGCCCAGAATGGAATTCGCAGCTCGCTTTCTGCGAGTTTAGACGACTTAAATGAGTTTATTTTGAAGATGTCAGCCTTGTCTTTAAGGGCAGAACCATACTCCCCATGTAAGTCGAGCATAATAATTCGCGAGGAAGGGTATTTCTCAGTGTCGGACAGCGCATTCATAATGCTTGCCACCGTTGTGGACTTACCAGATCCTGTCGTGCCAACGATAGCGGAGTGACGAGTGACAAGCTTATTAATGTCAATCAGGGCCGGTATAGATTCAGCGTTTGAGATATGACCTAACTTTACGAAATATGGTCGATCTGGACGGCCATAAATTGTTTTTAGCTCCTTTTCGGATACTAAATGAACCTCATCCCCAATGGTGGGGTACTGTGATAGACCTCGTTGAAATGAACCATTTCTTTGACCCTCACCGACAAGCTGGATTCTCATCCATCTATTACTTTGATCGTCGATGCTGTTTTTATTTTCCGGTACAGCGCTTGCACCTACTTGACTGACAATTCCGAATAAATCAGAAAAGCCTATGGGTATTCTTACAAAACTACCAATCTGTCCGACCCTATATCCTTGGCCGTCGATATAAATGAAACCTGTTAATGACTGCTTGGATAATGAAATGCTAACCGCCGTCCCGTTTACATCTTGGACATCGCCCAAGTAGGTTTCTTTGCTAGCCATTAACTTCCCCCTGATGCTGAGCCGATTATCCTTTTCAAAAAGCTCGTAAAGACAGCAAAGTCACCAAGCTTGATAATGTTCTCTGTCTTGCCTGATGTGTTATCAATCTTGGTAGAAGTAATAAATGCTCTGATATCCAGGTCAGCATCGTCGTTTTCAGGAAATAGAGACCACCGCCCTGGGTTTGTACCAATAATGGCCTTGTTGAATGTCCAAATATTTAGATTGTGCTGGTTTTTTGCTAATCGATATGCCTCAGGGTACTTTTCTTTCGCTAACCCGTCAGGAAGCTGATCTTCGAAATTTCCATACATAAGCGCCAGCACCATCGCTGTAGGGTTTGCTTTTAGAGCGTTTATTATGGTGTCATTTAAATGGCCATCATTAAATGAGTAGCCTGACATTATGAGTAATGACGACTTTTTACGAATAAATCTATTTAGTTGATCTATGAGTGCGAGGTAAGGCATCTTCCGGCTTTCTTCATACTTCAAGTGCGAAGGATAAATCAGGTGGGATGCGTCCTCCTTTATCTCCGAAGATCGATAAACTTTCTTCTGGCCAGATACTTCTTCTTTGTACCAGTTAATTGATCCGTGAATTTTCCAAAGTCTAGACCAGTGAACGGGTATTAGATTGTCTTCTAGAGCTCGCAAGTCAAAAAACGATCTACGGGCACCCACGAACCCATCGAAATACTCGACCTCAAGATCCTCAAGTGATTGTTCCATAAGCAAGTCGTAATTCGTGGTAAATATTTCGACGGGAGTTTTTCTGTCTATAGAGCGTATCCACTTGCACAGCTGGTGATATGGAGTGTCTTGACTTGGAAGTAATACATCAATTTTTTTAACAATAATCTTGCAGATTTTTTTCTCAAGGTCTAAAAGACTAGCCTCACTTAAACCTCTAACGTCTCCGCCTTTGGATACAGTTAAGAGACTTCTTAAGAAGCTTAGTGTGTCTTCTATATTTTCAGAGTTTCGTTCTGCCTTAACCAGCTCAGCCAAAAGAATTTTATATTGAGCGTCTTTCACCAACTGACTGTTAATGTATTTTGTAAGGTTTGCTACATCAGGGATTAATGGCCATTCATCTGTTGGCATACTTACTGAGAGAGGACATCCCGCAGATAAAAAAAAGCCGATTGATTCATTATCTTGTGACAAAGATTGCCGAAGATATTTTAAATGCCTAATAGGATCATGAAAGCCTTCCATGTAACCGTTCCCCTCTGACATTGGTGTTTTGGCTGGTCACATTTTCAGAGGGGCGTAACATTGGCTTCCCGCCTGATGATTCCCTGCTTAGCCTGAACGTAGCAGGCAGCTAAAATAGACACAAGCGCTTTCATGGCTGGATGCCATCTACGACGGCCTATAAACTCGGTCATCAATGCGCGAACGCGCGAACTGATTGACGTATGGGCGACTTAGGAGGTGTCTAAAGCAGGGTTACACTCCCTGAAGTTTGAAGAAATCACCTTCAAAGGCACGGCTATCATCGATATTTTGAAGTGATCACGTGCCGCTTCGCCAAAGCCAGCTTAGTAAAGCGCCTAACGTAGGTACACGATGTCGGGCAGGCCTCAAAAAATCGCGCCAACAATTACCTCAATGCTCAGCTTGTCACCAATCACCAACTCGTTTAGTAGTACTGTCGACAAGCGAATTTCACTGACTACTTCTGGCCCTCAGCGGCGTAGTCGATCGTCCGCTTCTGGCCGATTGCTGCCTGTCGCGAAGCCTTGCAGCGTAATAGGAACAAAAAAAGGGGGACGGATGTATTTTCCAAAAGGGACGGAAAAAAACATTCGTCCCCTTTTTTGCCTCTCGCCTCCAGCCACCACCATGCCGAGTTAATGCCCCTCATGCCATGGCCATCAATCCACAGGTAGACTCCCTCACTTCTCATAGCATCGGAGGCATCATGAAGTACATTCTCTGGGTCGTTCTTAGCGGCGCGTCGCCCGTTGTATCGATTGATCATGCTGAGTACGAGAATCTGGAGGCATGTCAGTACGCAGCTGAACAGCTCAAGGAAGAAGTCGGGCAGGGTCAGATCGGTGTTCACACCAGATGCACACCCACGAAAAAGACAAAATAAAGCGCGACCATCAGGCGATGTTGTCATTTTTGATGTGCTGGCAAGATGGGGCTGGGAAGAGCGGGGTGGATTTACTTAACAGGCAATCGGTGCCGGTATGTGTAGCGGCTGCCGAGCAGCGCGAGGCTGCGTTTGAGGACGTGGTCTTCGCATGCCAGGAACGCGGTTTTTCTGAAAGAACCTGTTGCCTGTTCACGTCTGCTTCGCAGCCGAACGTAGCCTCGCGGTGCTCGGCAGTTGCTACAGGTTATGCGAGGACGAATAGAAGTCGCGAAGCCTGCCGATATCAAAAAATAAAACGTATTTAAGTCGGGGCCGAATTAGTTCCCGCATTTGGAATAGCCGACTCCCGTGATCGAACGGCATACAATGCCGCGAAGATGTCGCGGATATATTTTGGGCGTTCGGAGGCAGGAATGACCGGAAAAAAATCCAGCATGTCGATAATTGATTCATAGGCAAAACGCATTTCACGGTGATAACGCCAGCGGGCGCCGAACCCGAGGGCTCGCTCCATCGCAACAAATAGCCCAGCGAGGGCGGAGCACAAGGGCGCCACCCAAGCAGCGGCTGTGTTAGGAAGTAGTGTTGCCAGCGTCGTCAATAGCAACACCAGGATTGTGCCACCGTTAAACATGATTGGATCGGCCCAAACGTTATGTACCTTGGATGCGTCTATCAACCGCGCCTTCAACTGTTGAATCAATTCCGGGGGTAAGTCCTCTGCACCGCCTACATCGGGGGGGACGGGGACTTCAGGATTGGCGTCGTCTGCCATACGAATCGCTCCTATAGGAAGAGATCTATTCACCCGGCGGCAAAGTACCAGGCATGAGAATTCAACTATCGGGTGAGTGTAGATCATAGTGCGTCGAATGCGCTTCTTCGGCAGAGACCACGCTTCACGGTTGGTGTTGACTAGCACCTATCGCAGGTTGTACATCTCTCGCACTAAGCAATCATACACGTTGTCTAATAAAGTGAATCGGCCTTTGTTAATAGCAGGTTAGTGCATTATCGGGGCGCCGCATGAAGTGTTTATCCACTGCGCCGCCATATCAACGGTTTCTGGAATTTGGTAGATGCCATGCCTGTATCCGAGTCGAAAATTATCGACAGAGTTTCTACTCAAAAACACACCCTCGAACGGACAATCAATGGGGCCGTCTTCTACACTAAGATCAAGCGACGGTGAAAACAACATTAAGTCAAGTCCGAATCGTGTCGACGCCAAAGCAAGACCCATCGCAGATATCAGTATCACCAAAGCGGCGAGAGAATACTCCATCAGTATTACTATGAATGCAAATTGAGCGGGCAAGGTAAAGTAAAGCAATATGCGAATATTGTCATCTTTAGGGTTAAAAGAATCGATTGCGGGTCGAGTCAGTTCCAACAAATCGGGGCTATTTATAAATCCCATGAAAACAAGCAGAGGATAAAATTCCCAGATAATCGTAACAATAAACCAGAAGCTGTAAACTTTTTTCCATGCCCTGTTGAATATTGCATTGGCCAAATACGAAACCGCCGCGTATATCATCCGTTGAAAAAATTCTAACATTTGCCCAATCATTAAAGCTGTGTGGGCTTCATCCCCACTTGCACGAATAACAAGGCATCTGATTTTCAGATGTTGTTTTATTAAATACTCCTGCCAATCTGAATGCCACGTAAATAACTTGCTTGATCGCACTCGATTAATTAGGCGGAAAAATAATAGAATTGATAAAGCGAGAAGAATAAGAAAGATAAACATAGCGACGTAGTCGAGGCTGGTTTGTAGACTGGTAGGCCAGGTTGAGTAGTTAACGAGCTCTTTTGTCTTTTCCGCGAAACTGCTCAACACAACGAGTGGGAGAATGGTAAGCAAAAACAACGGGAACATAAGGATCTTTACAAAGCTGTTGTAAAGAAAACTCTCTTCGGGGGACTGTTTATGTGGGGATGCGCTAATAAAGGGCGTCGCCAAGGCAATTAATCCATCAATTGGTCTTTTCGTAACATTGCTGGCTGCTACGGCTACGTTGCCACCATGACTATGCGCAACCAAGAAAATCCGCTGGGCACCGGCGTCGTGTCGAGCATCAATAAGTTGGGCCAGTTTCACTGCGGCACCCCGCCTTGCGCGAATTCGGTTTTTTCCGCTCCATGCGAACTCCTCGATTTTAACGTTTAACTCGGAATCCAAAGCATGCTTCAAGTCCTCTGCGAATCGACCGGGACAGCTGCTCCAAATGGGACGTGGCGCCGAATGTGTTCGTCTAAAACAGCAAGTCAATCGACGCCAGATTGAAAAGAGAAAACCTCGGGGCCACGTACCGTGTACAAGAATTATGACTACGTCCACCAAGAGTTTCTCCTCGTAGGTAGTTTCTTCGGAGGCGACTTTACTTTTACTGGCTTATTCGTCGGCCGTCTGGGTGATGGAATTCGGATTTGTCGGATGCAATCTGCCGGCGCGGTATACGCTAACGACAGCAGGCATGGTGGGAGGGACTGCGCACGCTCCCACTGTATGCATCTGCAGATGCGATACATCGTTCCTGGCTCCGGCTGCTCACCCGGAGTTCCCACCTGATCCGTTACCTTGTCCGCCTTCTGGCGCCCAACGCAGTAGCGTAGTCCAAGAGTAACGAGATGCGTTTGAGGACGTGGTCTTCGCATGCCAGGGAACGCGGTTTTCCTGAAAGAACCCGTTGCCTGATTTTACGACTGCTTCGCAGCCGAACGCAGCCTCGCGCTGCTCGGCAGCTGCTACAAAAAAGTTAGGCGAGGATTTCGAAGGAGGTGGTGGCCAGGCGTTCGCCGTTTACCAGGATGTGCACTGCGTGTTTGCCCACATAGTGCTTCCGAGTGGTCAGCTCCTTAATCTGCTGCCCACGACTGACCCGTTCAGTCGCCTTGCCCGGTAGCGTCAACGCCTTCAGCTTGAACACCTTCGCCGAAGTGCTGCCATTGGCTTTGACGTAGTCAATCGCATAATCAATCACCAACCGCTGGCTCTCCGCCACCGTGGATTTCACCGCAAACGACAACATAATCTTCTCCCCCAACCGAATCACCGCCGGCTCTACCTTCACCCCAACAATCTCAACCTCCGCTTTACCACTCGCCCCAATAATCGCCAGCGCCCGCTGATTTCCCTGTTTGATCAAACTACGCAGCGCATGCTTGGTAATCCACGCGGTGTGCTTGTTCTCCAGCGACCACCCCTCAATCAAGTCCAGCACCCATTCCGGATGGTCCTTGGTAATGTCATTCAGGTGATTGGCCACGGACTTGCGCACGTAAAGGCTGTCATCCGCCTTGAGGTTGTCGAGAATCGCCGCCGCCAATGTCGGATCACTCTGAATCTGTTCCAACCGAAACGACCACGGCAACCGCGGTCGACTGCCTTCGCTGGCCAGGCGCCGAACATGCTCGTTCTCATCCCGAGACCATGCCTGCATCAGCGCCAACGACCGTTGCAGATCGCTGCGCAGAAAATACCGAATCGCAAATTCCGCAGAGCCAAACGCGGTGAAGTATTTGAGCGCTTCCATCGAGCGCTCGAAATCATGCGCGCCATACATCGCCACGTAATGCGGCAGCGAGATGCTGACAAATCCGCTGTTCAGGCGGGGGGCGAGGGCGCGCAGGACTTCGAGGGATTCGTCGTAGTCCAGCGGCAGCACGGCGTGCAGGCATTCGCTGACGCGGGCCATGCGTTGCATGATCGACAGGTCGGCGAGGCCGTCGTTGGCCAGTTTCAGGAAGGCTTTGGCGTTGAATGTCGGGTAGACCGACGTCATTTCGGTGGCGATGTGTTTGAGGCGTTCGGCGTTGAAGATTTCCTTCAGCGCCGGGGCGGGTTGTTCGGCGGCGGTCATGGTCGGGTCCGTTCGAGGGGGCCGGTCAGGTTATCGGGGTACTGATGAAGGCCTCAAGCTTTTCTGCTTGCGCGGTGAGTTCGGCGATATTTGCAGGATCATGGGTCAAATCATTCCGCGGGTGGACCGACGTTATATTCCTCGTCGGTGACCTTTTCCATCCAGACGACACTCACACCGTCCAGCGCTTCCTGGACTCCAATGTGGGTCATGGCGGTGGTGGCGCTGGCTCCGTGCCAGTGTTTGTGGCCCGGCGGGCACCAGATGACATCGCCGGCACGAATTTCTACGATCGGTTTGCCTTCACACTGCGTCCAACCACAGCCTGCGGTGACGATCAGCGTCTGACCCAGCGGATGGGTGTGCCAGGCGCTACGAGCGCCGGGTTCAAAGGTGACGCTGACGATGGACGCTCGGGCCGGTTCGGGAGGGGAGTTGAGTGGGTCCATACGGACGGTGCCTGTGAAGTACGCTTCAGGGGCTTTTATCGAGGGTTGCGAGCCTGCGCGCTTGAGGATCATGATCCGGTCCTATTGATAAATGAACAGGAAATTTGATGGGCCTCATGCTCCGCATACACTCTCTGCATGTCCTGGAGTAAAGCGACCCATGGAAGCCAACCGTTTTGGTGACATCGCTGCATTTGTCTGCGCCGTAAAGGCTGGAAGCTTTACCGCGGCGGCGGCCTCTCTCGGTCTGACCCGGTCGGCGGTGGGAAAAAGTATAGTTCGCCTGGAAAGCCGGATGGGCGCACGGCTTCTCAATCGCACGACGCGCAAACTGAGCCTGACGGACGAGGGGCAGGTCGCCTATGAGCGCTGGCGTCAGATTCTCGAAGACCTGGATGAAGTGGAAGCGACCATGGCCTTGCGCCGAGGGCGGCCCACCGGCACCTTTAAGCTCACGGCACCGCTGTCCTTTGGTCAGCGCCACATTCTGCCGATTCTGGATGCTTATCTGAAGCAGTGGCCTGAACTGCGGGCGGATGTCTGGTTTACCGATCGTTTTGTTGATCTGGTCGAGGAGGGCATCGACATCGCCATACGAATTGGCATGCCCAAAGATGACTCCCAATTATTTACCCGTACCGTGGCGTGGCAGCAATTCGCGACGTGTGCATCGCCTGCTTATCTGGCCCAACGCGGCGTGCCGCAAACGCCCGCTGACCTTGTCGGGCATGACACCATCGCGTTGTTCAGTGGCGAGCGGCCGACCGTCTGGCGTTACCAGACACCTGCCGGCCTTCATCTGTACGAACAGCCGGGGCGACTGAACATCGACAGTTCAGAAGCCACGCGAGAGGCGGCGCTGGCAGGCATCGGCCTGATTCATCTGCCGACCTACATTACGGGTAACGACCTGCGCGACGGCACGTTAGTTGAAGTGTTGAAATCCTTTCGCGCACCTCCTGATCCCATCAGAGTCGTCTACACCAGCAAGCGTCACCTGTCCCCCCGCGTTCGCAGGTTTATTGACCTGTTGATCGAGCGCTGGGAAACAGGCGTGCCTTGGGAAAGATAGCGATATTGGGGACTCAGTGGACCGTGTAACGGTCTCGAACTGCTGTTTATCGAGCCTGAGGAATCAATAAATATGTCAGTCATCGTCACTCACGGGACTGCCATCATGACTACCGCCACACACTTCTCGCCGCCAGCTCAACCTGCCACGTTACCGACCGCCCATCCTTCGCTTGAGCGCCATCCCGGGTTTCAACGCTTGTTTAAACCGCAAGCGCTTACGATTGGCCTGATTTTGCCCCTCGAAACCCACCCGGGCAGACCGGCGCCGACCATGCGTGATCACGTGGAGATGGCGCAACGCGCCGAAGCGCTGGGCTTTGGTGCCTTATGGATGCGCGACATACCTTTCTACGACCCGGATTATGGCGATGTGGCGCAGATCTTTGAGCCGCTGGTCTACATCGGTTACCTGGCCGCCGCCACCCGCAGCATTGTCCTGGGCACCACGGGTATTGTGCTGCCGACCCGTGATCCGATGTATCTGGCCAAGCAAGCGACGTCCCTCGATCAACTCAGTGAAGGTCGACTGGTGTTGGGGCTGTCCTCGGGTGATCGATACAGTGATTACCCGATGCTGGGCATCGATTATGAATCCCGTGGCGATCGCTACCGTGAAGCCTTTTCGGTGTTTCGAACCCTGATCGAGCAGAGCTTTCCGCGTTTCCGCTCCGAGCGATTCGGTGGCTCACACGGAAACCTGGACCTGGTGCCGAAAGCGCCGTATGGCCGCGTTCCCTCAATTGCTGTCGGCCAGGCGCAACAGAGCGTTGAATGGTTGGCTCAGCACCTTGATGGTTATCTTGCCGGCGTCCAAAGCCCAGAGCGGTTGGCATCGTTGGGCGAGAATTGGCACGCCGCCGTGCAGGAGGCCGAGAACCGCAACGCTTTCAAACCGTTGGGCCTGGGCGGCTATTTCGACCTCAGCGACAAGCCGGATCAGCCATTCCAGCGCATCCAGGGCGGCTTCCGGGCGGGGCGCAATGGCCTGCGCAATTACCTGGAGCACGCGCAATCTGCCGGTGTCTCGCATATCGCGCTCAACCCCAAGGTCAGCCGTCAACCCTATGGCGAAATCCTCGACGAACTCGGCGAGCACGTTCTGCCGTACTTCCCGTCACATGCCTGAGATCAGGCGGAGGAATCACTCATGTCATCACTTTTCGACTCTTATGACCTTGCGGGTCAGTTGCTGCCCAATCGCATCGTCATGGCGCCGATGACCCGCGCTCGCGTCGAGGGCACCGTGCCGTCTGAAGACATGGCGACCTACTACGCCCAGCGCGCCGGAGCCGGCCTGATCATCAGTGAAAGCGCGCAGGTTTCTCCGCAGGGACGTGGCTACCTGTATACCCCGGGGATCCACAGCGCAGCGCAAATTGAAGGCTGGAAGCGGGTGACTGATGCGGTTCATCAAGCCGGGGGACGCATGTTCCTCCAGCTCTGGCATGTGGGGCGCGTCTCGCATTCTTCATTGTTGGACGGATGCTCACCTGTCGCGCCTGTGGCCATGCCCGCCTCTCAAATGTTGGTGCATGCTTACGACAGCGACGGCAAGCCTGCGCAAGTTCCGGTGAGTGCGCCCGTGGCTTTGGATGCTGAGGGTATTCGGCAGGTCATTGCAGACTTTCGCCTGGCCTCGGCCAATGCCATGTCGGCAGGTTTTGATGGCGTCGAGATTCACGCCGGCAACGGCTATCTGTTTGAACAGTTCATCAACGGCGGCTTCAACACGCGTGAAGACCGTTACGGTGGTGCACCGATTGCGAATCGCCTGCGATTGCTGCTTGAGACGGTCGATGCGGTGAGTGCGCAGATCGGCAGTTCGAAGGTGGGTGTACGCGTGTCGCCTTTTGCCCACCTGGCGGACCTGCACCCGTTCGATGGCGAAGAGGCCACTTGGCTCGCTCTGGCCGGAGCACTGTCGCAACGCCAGATTGCCTACTTGCATGCGAGTCATCTCGGCACGCCGGACTTTCAAAAAGACTTCCGCGCAGCTTACGACGGCACCTTGATGGTGTCGGGCGGGTTCACCCTTGAAACAGCGCAGCAGGCCATCGAAGAAGGATTAAGCGACCTGGTTGTGTTTGGCCGGCCGTTTATAGCCAACCCCGATCTGGTCAATCGCTTGCGCCATGGCTGGCCACTGGCCGAAGCGGGAAGGGAGGCTTACTACGGCGGGGGAGCGCATGGCTACATCGATTATCCCGCGTACTCGTCGCCAGTCGCAGAAAGCGCATAGTGGACCCGTCGTGCAGCGCCGGGGCAGGTTGTTCGGCGGCGGTCATGGTTGGGTCCGTTCGAAGGGGCCGGTCAGGTTATCGGGGTACTGATGAAGGCCTCAAGCTTTTCCGCCTGCGCGGTGAATTCGGCGATACGCGGGAAGCGTGAGGCATCGACCTGATCCGGGGTCACGAGGTTGGTGAAGCTCCAGGCGACGGCGAGGGTGATGCCGTCTTGTCCGATCAAGGCGCCGTTTGCAAGTGGCTGCTTTTCCAGCTCGCGTTCAAGCGCTGAATAGGCTGCGGCGAGTTGGCCTTCAACGCGCTCAACCCACGGCTGGTATTGAATTTCGGCCGGACGCAGGTTGCGTTCGTAGTAAAGCTGCACTGACTTTTCGCACGCCGCCAACCCTAGCCCGATCAGGCGCCATGCGCGCAGCCGTTGCTTGAGGTCGCCGGGCATCAGGCTTTTGCCGGGGCCGGCCAGGGCTTCGAGGTAGTCGATGATCAGGGTCGAGTCGATCAGCACTTCGCCGTCGTCCAGCACCAGGGTCGGCGCCTTGACCACGGGGTTGATCTGCTGGAAGTGCTCGAAGTGGCGGAACACGGAAACCGATTCGTGCTCCAGGTCGATGCCCAGGTGCCGGGCGGAAATGGCCACGCGCCGCACGTAGGGCGAATCCAGCATGCCGATCAGTTTCATTGCGCCGCTCCTTCAGGTGTCCATGTCGGGATGGACTACCTTAGCTGAGGTTTTGCGACCTGCAAACGGCCTTGCTTAATCCTCGAAACCGACCTGCTCGTGTATCTCGTCGACCTTCAATTCCAGGCGATAGGCCACGGCGATGAACAGCGCCTGGCACAAGCACAACGTCGCGCTCAACGAGCGGAAGGCGAACGAGCTGCCTTCGTTGACCAGCAGCACGGTGTTGGCGCGTTTGGCCAGGGGCGAGAGGTTGCTGTCGGTGATGATCAGGGTTTTCGCCTGGTTGTGCTGGGCGATGCGCAGGCAGTGTTGGGTTTCCTTGCCGTACGGGGTGAAGCTGATGGCGATCACCAGGTCATTGGCGCGCACGCTGCGCATCTGCTCGCGGTAGCTGCCACCGAGGCCGGAGACCAGGTGGATGCGTTTGTTGGTGTGTTGCAGGTTGTAGACCAGGTAATCGGCCACGGCGAAGGAGCGGCGCACGCCGACCACGTAGATGTTGTCGGCGTTGACCACCAGGTCCACGGCTTTGTCGAAAGCCTCGTCATCGAGTTCTTGCCCCAGTCGCTCGATGCCGGACAGGGTCGCGTCGATGCACTCGCGGGCGAGGTCGCCGCCGCTGGCTTTCTGCGATTTGTTGGCGATCATGCTGCGAATGCGTTGCTGGTAGTTCTGCACCGGCGTGGTCTTGTGCGTGTAGGCCTCGCGGAACAGGGCCTGCATCTCGCTGAAACCGCTGAATCCGAAACGCTGGGAAAACCGCACGATGGCCGACGGGTGGACTTCGCACTCGCGGGCGATGTCGCTGATGCGGTCGACCATGATCCGGTCGCTTTGCTGGCTCATGTAGCTGGCGATGCGTTTGAGCTGGCGCGGCAGGCTTTCGTATTCGTTGGTGATCAGCTGCAACAGACGCTCGGCATTGATCGGGGGGCTGACGAGATCGCTGTCGGGCGTGCTCTCGGTCGTAGCCGGCTGATCGGTGCGGGACATAGGGAATCCTTCTGGCTTGTTCTTATAGGGCTGACATGTTTGTCGTCCCCTGACAATAGGTTGGCTGTGCGCAGTCTACAGGGTAGGCCGGAATAAAATCTTGAGCTTGCGGCCGGCGTGCGGTTTGCTGAAACGATGCACTGTGTCTGGAATGCTTTTGTAAAAGTTTATTGGAAAAAATATTCCACGTAAAAATTATTTGGAATAATTATTGATTGTTCGGTCCCGGTCGTTTTAGTCTGCATCCCACCAAGAGCGTTCGGCGCCTTCATCGCCCCGAACGCAGGCTGATAAAAATAACAGGAGCCAGCATGGGCCAGACTCGTTTTGCCAGTGGGCGTCAATTGGATCTGATTTGCCTGGGGCGCCTTGGCGTCGACCTCTATGCGCAGCAAGTCGGGGCGCGGCTGGAAGATGTTTCAAGCTTCGCCAAATACCTTGGGGGATCGTCCGCCAACATTGCGTTCGGCACCGCTCGGCTGGGGCTGAAATCGGCGATGTTAAGCCGGGTCGGGGACGACCACATGGGCCGGTTCCTGCTGGAATCCCTGGCGCGTGAAGGCTGTGACGTCAGCGGCGTCAAAGTCGATCCGGAACGCCTGACCGCCATGGTCCTGCTCGGTCTCAAGGACCGCGAAACCTTTCCTTTAGTCTTCTACCGCGAAAACTGCGCCGACATGGCGCTGCGGGCCGAAGACATCAGCGAAGCCTTTATTGCCTCCAGCAAAGCCTTGCTGATCACCGGCACGCATTTCTCCACCGACGGCGTCTACAAGGCGAGCATCCAGGCGCTGGATTACGCCGAGAAACACAACGTCAAACGGGTGCTGGATATCGATTATCGGCCGGTGTTGTGGGGGCTGGCGGGCAAGGCTGATGGGGAGACGCGCTTTGTGGCGGATCAGAACGTCAGCCAGCATGTGCAGAAAATCCTGCCGCGTTTTGATCTGATTGTCGGCACTGAAGAGGAATTTTTGATTGCGGGCGGTTCGGAGGATTTGCTCACGGCGTTGCGTAATGTGCGGCGTCTGAGCGATGCAACATTGGTGGTCAAGCTTGGCCCGCAGGGTTGCACGGTGATTCGCGGGGTGATTCCGGTGCGGCTTGAAGACGGGGCGATTTACCCTGGCGTTCGGGTGGAAGTGCTCAACGTATTGGGGGCCGGCGATGCGTTCATGTCGGGTTTCCTCAGCGGTTGGCTGGAGGACGCCAGCGATGAGCGTTGCTGCCAGTTGGCCAATGCTTGCGGCGGTCTGGTGGTGTCGCGCCATGCCTGCGCCCCGGCGATGCCGACCCGGGCCGAACTCGATTACCTGTTCAACAGCCCGGTGCCGATTACCCGGCCGGATCAGGACGAAGTGCTGCAGCGTCTGCATCAGGTCAGCGTGCCGCGCAAACAGTGGAAGCAGCTGTTCATCTTTGCCTTTGATCACCGTGGACAACTGGTGGAACTGGCGCACAAGGGCGGCCGCGACCTCAACGCTATCTGCGAACTCAAGCAACTCTTTATCAAAGCCGTGGAGCGGGTTGAAGCGGATTTGCGTGAGCAAGGGATCGAGGCTGATGTCGGCTTGCTGGCGGATCAACGTTTCGGCCAGGACTCGCTGAACGCCGCCACCGGTCGTGGCTGGTGGGTGGCGCGGCCGGTGGAAGTGCAGGGCTCGCGGCCGTTGGCGTTTGAACATGGACGCTCGATTGGCAGCAACCTGATTGCCTGGCCGCAAGAGCAAATCATCAAGTGCCTGGTGCAATTTCATCCCGATGACGAGCCGTTGCTGCGCCTGGAACAGGAAGCGCAGATCAAGGGGTTGTATCAGGCGTCCCAGGTCAGCGGTCATGAACTGCTGCTGGAAATCATCCCGCCGAAGGATCATCCGTCGACGTATCCGGACGTGCTGTATCGCGCGCTGAAACGCCTCTACAACCTGGGGATTTACCCGGCGTGGTGGAAGATCGAAGCGCAAAGTGCCGAGGAGTGGAAACAGCTTGATGAGTTGATTCAGGAACGCGATCCGTATTGCCGGGGCGTGGTGTTGCTGGGGCTGAATGCGCCGGCGGCGGCACTGGCCGAAGGGTTTCAGCAAGCGAGCCAGAGCCAGACATGCCGAGGTTTCGCCGTGGGCCGCACGATATTCCAGGAACCGAGCCGCGCGTGGCTGGCGGGTGAAATCGACGATGAAGCGCTGATCCGCCAGGTGCAGGACACCTTCGTCGAACTCATCGACGCCTGGCGCACCGCCCGCGCTTGAACAACGCACCTGATTAATGGAGCTGTTTGTGGCGAGGGAGCTTGCTCCCGCTGGAATGCGAAGCAGTCCCCATTCAACTGGCTCGGTGTATCAGCTAAACCGCATGCACAGGTTTTACGACTGCTTCGCAGCCGAGCGGGAGCAAGCTCCCTCGCCACAGGTGATCTGTTGAACATTTTAGAAAAAACAACAAAAGGTGCAGCCATGCCCGCTATCCGAATTGGCATCAACCCGATTTCCTGGAGCAACGACGACTTGCCGTCCCTCGGTGGCGAGACGCCGCTGAGCACCGCGTTGAGCGAAGGCAAGGAGATCGGCTACGAAGGTTTCGAACTCAACGGCAAATTCCCCAAAGATGCCAAAGGCGTCGGGGACGTGCTGCGGCCTTACGATCTGGCGCTGGTGTCTGGCTGGTATTCCAGCCGTCTGGCGCGCCGTTCGGTGGCCGAGGAAATCGACGCCATCGGCAGTCACGTCGAGCTGCTGGCGAAGAACGGCGCCAAGGTGCTGGTTTACGGTGAAGTGGCCGACTCGATTCAGGGTCAGCGCATCCCCTTGGTGGAACGCCCGCGTTTTCACACCGAGCAGGCCTGGCAGGAATACGCCGACAAGCTCACCGAACTGGCGCGTTTCACCCTGTCCCAAGGCGTGCGCCTGGCCTATCACCACCACATGGGCGCTTACGTTGAATCCCCGGCCGACATCGACAAGCTGATGGCATTGACCGGCAGCGAAGTCGGTCTGCTGTTCGATTCGGGTCATTGCTACATGGGCGGCGGCGAGCCGTTGCACGTCTTGCGCAAACACATCGAACGCATCTGCCACGTGCATTTCAAGGACGTGCGCAAACCGGTGGTGCAACTGGCGCGCAATAACTTGTGGAGCTTCCCGGACTGCATCATCAACGGCACCTTCACCGTGCCCGGCGATGGCGACATCGATTTCGCCGCGCTGCTCGATGTGTTGCTGGACAACGATTACCACGGCTGGTTGGTGGTCGAGGCCGAGCAAGACCCGGCCGTGGCGCCGAGCTATGTCTACGCGAAAAAAGGCTATGACACCCTGCGTGCGTTGCTCGACGAGAGGATTGCCTTATGAGCCTGCTGGTCAAAAGCAACGCCCGTGGCCGAACCATGGTCGAGTTGGGTAAAGATGAGCTGGAATACGTCGGCTTCGCTGCTTACCGCTTGAGCCTGGGCGAAACCTTGCCGGTGGCGGCGGGCGATAAAGAGCTGTGCCTGGTGCTGCTCAGCGGTCGGATCAGCCTCAAGGGCGAGGCGCCAGGGCAGGGCGCCTTCAATTGGGACAATATCGGCGATCGCCAGTCGGTGTTCGAAGACAAATCGCCGTTCGCCGCTTATCTGCCGCCGGGCAGTCAGGCTCAGGTCGTTGCGTTGAGCGATGTGCAGATCGCCGTCTGCGCCGCACCGGGCTCAACCGAAAAAGGCCTCGGCCCACGGCTGATCAAACCCGAGAGCATGAAGCGCAGCGTGCGCGGCAAGGGCGCCAACACCCGTTACGTCTGCGACATCCTGCCAGACACCGACCCCGCCCATTCGCTGCTGGTGGTGGAAGTGCGCACGCCGTCGGGACACTCGTCGAGCTACCCGCCGCACAAACACGACACCGACGACCTGCCGCACCAGAGCTTTCTCGAAGAAACCTATTACCACCAGATCAACCCGCCCCAGGGCTTCGTGTTCCAGCGCGTCTACACCGACGACCGCAGCATCGATCAAGCCATGGCCGTGGAAAACAGCGACCTCGTGATCGTGCCCAAAGGTTATCACCCGGTCAGCGTGCCCTACGGTTACGAGTCGTATTACCTGAACGTGATGGCCGGCCCGAAACGCGTCTGGCAGTTCCATAACGATCCGCAGCACAGTTGGCTGCTTGATCTCTGAATCTCACTTTCTGCACGGAGAACAAGAACAATGAGCAACGCCCCGGTCATCGGCCATTACATCGACGGTCAAGTGCAAGACAGCGGCAGCGAGCGGTTCAGCAATGTCTTCAACCCGGCGACCGGCGAGGTGCAAGCGCGCGTCGGGCTGGCCAGTTCGAAGACCGTCGACGATGCCGTTGCCTCGGCCCTGAAAGCGTTCCCGGCCTGGTCCGAGCAATCGTCCCTGCGCCGTTCGCGGGTGATGTTCAAGTTCAAGGAACTGCTCGACCGTCATCACGATGAACTGGCCGAAATCATCAGCCGCGAACACGGCAAGGTGTTTTCCGACGCCAAGGGCGAAGTCACCCGTGGCATCGAAATCGTGGAATACGCCTGCGGTGCGCCGAGCCTGCTGAAAACCGAGTTTAGCGACAATATCGGTGGCGGCATTGATAACTGGAACCTGCGCCAGCCACTGGGCGTGTGCGCCGGCGTCACGCCGTTCAATTTCCCGGTGATGGTGCCGCTGTGGATGATCCCGCTGGCGCTGGTCACCGGTAACTGCTTCATCCTCAAACCCTCCGAGCGCGACCCGTCTGCCAGTTTGCTGATGGCTCGCCTGCTGACCGAAGCCGGGTTGCCGGACGGCGTGTTCAACGTGGTCCAGGGCGACAAGTCGGCAGTCGATGCGTTGCTGCAACACCCGGACATCGAGGCGATTTCCTTTGTCGGTTCGACGCCGATTGCCGAGTACATCCACCAGCAGGCTACTTCGCGCGGCAAGCGGGTTCAGGCGCTGGGCGGGGCGAAGAATCACATGATCGTCATGCCGGACGCGGATTTGGATCAGGCCGCAGACGCCTTGATCGGCGCGGCTTTCGGCTCGGCCGGCGAGCGCTGCATGGCGATCTCTATTGCCGTTGCGGTGGGTGATGTCGGTGACCAGCTGATTGCCAAGCTGCTGCCGCGCATCGATCAGCTCAAGGTCGGCAACGGCATGCAGGGCGACAGCGACATGGGACCGTTGGTGACGGCGGAACACAAGGCCAAGGTCGAAGGCTTCATAGATGAAGGCGTGGCGCAAGGCGCGCAGCTGATTGTCGACGGTCGCGGGTTCAAGGTGCCGGGAGCCGAGAACGGCTTCTTCGTCGGCGCGACGCTGTTCGATCACGTCACGACCGAGATGAGCATTTATCAGCAGGAAATCTTCGGACCGGTCTTGGGCATCGTTCGCGTCCCGGACTTTGCCAGCGCCGTGGCGTTGATCAACGCCCACGAATTCGGCAACGGCGTGTCGTGTTTCACCAGCGACGGCGGCATTGCCAGAGCCTTCGCCCGCACCATTAAGGTCGGCATGGTCGGTATCAACGTGCCGATTCCGGTGCCTATGGCGTGGCACTCGTTTGGCGGCTGGAAGCGCTCGCTGTTCGGCGACCATCACGCCTATGGCGAAGAAGGCATCCGCTTCTACAGCCGCTACAAAAGCGTGATGCAACGCTGGCCCGACAGCATCGCCAAGGGCCCTGAATTCAGCATGCCGACGGCCAAGTGATTCACCTGTGCGGAGAACAACAATAATGAGCAAACCCCTGCGTTTCGCCCTGAACCGTATGGTCGCCCCACGCTTGTCCCTGCCCGCGTTCATCGACCTGGCGGTGGCCCTCAAGGCTGACGCCATCGAGATTCGCAACGACCTGCAAGGCGTCGAGATCGAAGACGGCACCGCGCCCGTGCACGTCCGCGAGTTGTGCGCGGCCCAAGGCATCAGCGTGCTGTCAATCAACGCGCTGTACCCGTTTGATGTGTGGAATGACGAGCGCCGGGCACAGGCCTTGAAACTGGCGGCTTATGCCCGGGATTGCGGCGCGCAGGGTTTGGTCATGTGTCCGCTGAATGATCGTACCGATATGCGCAGCGAAGCCGAACGCGCCGACGGGTTGCGCACTGCCTTGAGTGAACTGGCGCCGATCCTGCGCGATCACAGCATTCTCGGATTCATTGAGCCGCTGGGCTTCGAGGAGTGCTCGCTGCGTCTGAAGCGCACGGCGGTGGAGGCGATCAAGGCTGTCGGTGGGCTGGATGTGTTCCGGTTGGTACACGACACCTTTCACCATCACCTTGCGGGCGAGTCCGAGTTTTTCCCCGAACTGACCGGGTTGGTGCACCTTTCCGGCGTCGAAGATGCCGAGGCACCGTTGGCGACAATCCGCGACGGCCATCGGGTGCTGGTGGGCGAGGGCGACATCCTCGGTAACGCGGCGCAAATCGACACCTTGCTCAGCGGTGGTTACAGCGGCTACCTGTCGTTCGAACCGTTTTCCGACAGCGTCCATGGCCTGGCCGATATCGAACAGGCGATCGGCGCGAGCATGAACCACCTGCAAAAATCTCAAGGCTAATGAAGATCCCCTGTGGGAGCGGGCTTGCTCGCGAAAGCGGTGTGTCAGGCGACTTAGATGTTGAATGTGCCGCCGCTTTCGCGAGCAAGCCCGCTCCCACAAGGTTTCTTCGTGTATTGAAGGATCGGTTATGACCACAACAAGACTGACCATGGCCCAGGCCTTGGTGAAATTCCTCGATAACCAGTACATCGAGGTCGATGGCGTCCAGAGCAAATTCGTGGCCGGGATCTTTACCATTTTCGGCCACGGCAACGTGCTGGGCCTGGGTCAAGCCCTGGAGCAGGACAGCGGCGACCTGATCGTCCATCAGGGCCGCAACGAGCAAGGCATGGCCCACGCCGCCATCGGTTTCGCCAAGCAACAGCTGCGGCGCAAAATCTACGCCTGTACCTCGTCCGTAGGCCCGGGCGCTGCGAACATGCTGACTGCCGCCGCGACGGCCACCGCCAACCGCATCCCCTTGCTGCTGTTGCCCGGCGATGTCTACGCCTGCCGGCAGCCGGACCCGGTGTTGCAGCAAATCGAACAGTTCCACGACTTGAGCATCAGCACCAACGACGCGTTCAAGGCCGTGAGCAAATATTGGGACCGTATCAACCGTCCCGAGCAGTTGATGACGGCGGCGATCCACGCCATGCGCGTGCTCACCGACCCTGCCGAAACCGGCGCGGTGACTCTGGCCTTGCCGCAAGACGTGCAGGCCGAGGCCTACGATTACCCCGATTATTTCCTGCAAAAACGCGTGCACCGAATCGAGCGACGTCCGGCCACGGAAGCGATGCTTGGCGACGCCTTGGCGCTGTTCAAAGGCAAGCGCAAACCGCTGATCATTTGCGGCGGCGGGGTTCGTTATTCCGGTGCCAATGCAGCGTTGCAGGCGTTTGCCGAGCGCTTCGATATTCCCTTCGCCGAAACCCAGGCCGGCAAGAGCGCGGTGGTGTCCAGCCACCCGCTCAACGTCGGCGGGATTGGCGAAACCGGGTGCCTGGCCGCAAATCTGTTGGCCAAAGAGGCGGACCTGATCATCGGCATCGGCACCCGCTACAGCGATTTCACCACCGCGTCGAAATCCCTGTTTCAGCATCCGGACGTGCAATTTCTCAACCTCAATATCAGCCCGTGCGATGCCCTGAAACTGGATGGCGTGCAAGTGCTGGCGGACGCCAGAATCGGCTTGCAGGCCTTGGCCGAAGCCTTGAGCGATTACCGGTCCGCATGGGGTGATCAACCGCGTCAGGCCAAGGCTCAGCTGGATGAGGAAGTCGATCGGCTCTATCAGATCGAGTACCAGAGCCAAGACTTCACACCGGAAATCAACGACCCCATGGACCCGGCAGTCCTGCGCGAATTCATCGAGCTGACCGGTTCCTGCCTGACCCAGAGTCGTGTGCTCGGCGTGCTCAACGAAACCCTCGCCGATGACGCCGTGATCGTCGCCGCCGCCGGCAGCCTGCCCGGTGACTTGCAGCGCAGCTGGCGCAGCAAGGGCGTGAACACTTACCACGTCGAGTACGGATATTCCTGCATGGGTTACGAGGTCAACGCCGCCTTGGGCGTGAAACTCGCCGAGCCGGATCGCGAGGTGTATGCGCTGGTCGGCGACGGCTCTTACATGATGCTGCACTCGGAGCTGGCGACCTCGATCCAGGAGCGACGCAAGATCAACGTGGTGCTGCTCGACAACATGACCTTCGGCTGCATCAACAACCTGCAGATGGGTAACGGCATGGACAGCTTCGGCACCGAATTCCGTTTCCGCAACCCGGACACCGGCAAGCTCGATGGCGGGTTCGTGCCGGTGGATTTCGCCATGAGCGCGGCGGCCTATGGCTGCAAGACTTACAAAGTGAACACCGCTGACGAGCTGAAAGCCGCGCTGGCGGATGCGCGCTTGCAGACGGTGTCGACGCTGATCGACATCAAGGTCCTGCCCAAAACCATGATTCACGGCTATCTGTCGTGGTGGCGGGTCGGCGTGGCGCAAGTCTCCACCAGCGCCCGCACCAACGCAGTGGCCAAGACCCTGAATGAACGACTGGTCAAGGCCCGTCAGTACTGATTGCCCTGAATCGAACACCAAGGAGTCCTTACATGTCATTAAAGTTAGGCGTCATCGGCACCGGGGCCATCGGCCAGGATCACATTCGTCGTTGCAGCCAGACCTTGCTCAACAGCCAGGTGGTCGCCGTCACCGACATCAATTTGCAGCAAGCGGCCAAGGTCGTTGCCGACCTGAAACTGACCGCCGAGGTCTATCCCGACGGCCTGGCGCTGATCAACGCGCCGGAAGTCGAAGCGATCCTCGTCACCTCCTGGGGCCCGAGCCATGAAGCGTTTGTGCTGGCGGCGATTGCAGCGGGTAAACCGGTGTTCTGCGAAAAGCCCCTGGCCGTCACCGCTGAAGGCTGCCGCAACATCGTCGAGGCCGAAGTGGCCCACGGCAAGCGCTTGGTGCAGGTCGGTTTCATGCGTCCGTATGACGAAGGGTATCGCGCACTGAAAGCGGTGATCGACAGCGGTCAGATCGGCGAACCGCTGATGCTCCATTGCGCGCACCGCAACCCGACTGTGGGCGAGAACTACAAGACCGACATGGCCATCACCGACACGCTGATCCACGAACTCGACGTGCTGCGTTGGTTGCTCGACGACGATTACGTGTCGGTGCAAGTGGTGTTCCCGCGCAAGAGCAGCAAGGCCCTCGCGCATTTGAAAGACCCGCAGATTGTGTTGCTGGAAACCGCCAAGGGCACACGCATCGACGTGGAAGTGTTCGTCAATTGCCAATACGGCTACGACATCCAGTGCGAAGTGGTGGGGGAGACCGGCATCGCCAAACTGCCGGAGCCTTCGCAGGTTCAACTGCGCAGCGGGGCGAAGCTGTCGAACGCGATTTTGATGGACTGGAAGGATCGCTTCATTGCCGCCTACGACGTTGAGTTGCAGGCGTTCATTGATGGCGTGCGAGCGGGGCAGGTCGGTGGCCCGTCAGCATGGGACGGCTTTGCCGCCGCCGTCGCTGCCGACGCCTGCATCGAAGCCCAAAACAGCGGCCAGATCGTAAAACTCACACTCCCTGACCGCCCCCGTTTCTACGGTTGAGCACCGTCCCCTGTGGGAGCGAGCCTGCTCGCGATAGCGCCAGCACATTCAACATTAATGTCGGCTGACACTCCGCTATCGCGAGCAGGCTCGCTCCCACAGGGGGCGTGTATATCCGGCAGCTATTTATAAGGAGAACATTTTCATGCGCATCGGACTTGTCGGTTACGGCCATGGCGGCCGGTTTTTCCATGCTCCGCTGATCAGCAGTCTGCCAGCGGCGAAGTTCGTGGGCGTGGTCACTCGTTCCCCGGAACGCCGACAGTTGCTGGCGGCCGAACACCCCGGCGTACCGGCCTTCGACAGCATCGGCCAACTGGTGGAAGCCGGCGTCGATGTGCTGGTGATTTCCACACCGCTCAAGGGCCGCCCGGCATTGGTGCTCGATGGTATCGAACACGGCGTGGCGGTGGTCAGCGACAAGCCGTTTGCCGCCGATGCGCAGCAAGCCCAAACCCTGATCACCATGGCCGAGCGCCAGGGCGTACAGCTCAGCGTCTACCAGAACCGCCGCTGGGATTCGGACTTCCTCACCGTGCGCAAGCTCATTGAGTCCGGCGCCCTGGGCCAGGTCACCCGTTTCGAATCGCGGATCGAGCGTTACTCGCCGCAGTCGGTAAACAACGGCAGTGGCGGCGGCTTCCTGCGTGATCTTGGCAGTCATCTGGTGGATCAGGCGTTGCTGCTGTTCGGCCCGGTGAACCGGGTGTACGCCGAACTGGATTACCAGGAAAAAGGCCAGGCCTTCGACAACGGCTTCTTTGTGTCCCTGACCCACGCCAACGGAGTGGTCTCGCACCTCGGCGGCAGTTGCCTGCAAAACACCCCCGGCCCGCGTTTCCGCGTGACCGGCACTCAAGGTTGTTACAGCGTCGATGGTCTGGACGGGCAGGAAGCCTCGGCGCTCGCCGGGCTGTCGCCGAAATCCGAGGGTGAGCGCTGGGGCGTGGAAGAGCATCGCAGTTGGGGCTGGTTCGAACAGGGCGAAGTGCGCGAGCGCGTTCCCTCGGAGCGTGGGTGCTGGAATCAGTTCTATTTGCAGCTACAAACCGCGTTACAGAGCGGTGGCCCACTGCCTGTCGAAGCCCGTGATGCACTGGCGACCACCCGCGTTCTAGACGCTGCGCGGCTGAGCTTCGAGCGGCGTCAGGCGGTGGAATTAAACCCATTTGAGCGTCATGGAATAAAATCAGAATAAAATTCTAAAATGAGTTGATATAGAAATAATATTCCAATAAAGTCATTTCCAGCGAACTGCCTCGCACAGGTTTTAAACGCGTTTCCCGCTTGCCTGCTTACTGAAAATCGTCACGCCTCATCCATAAAACCAACAAGAATGTGGAGAAAGACTTTTCATGAAGACCAAGATCCGTTTTGCCTCACTGGCCTTGTCCCTGATGTTTGCCAGTGGCGCTGCACTCGCCGACATGAAGATCGGCGTCAGCATGTCCCAGTTCGATGACACCTGGCTGACCTACCTGCGCGAGTCCATGGACAAGAAAGCCAAGTCCTATCCCGATGGCGTGCAGCTGCAATTCGAAGACGCCCGCAGCGACGTGGTCAAGCAGTTGAGCCAGGTCGAAAGCTTCATCAGCCAGAAAGTCGATGCCATCGTGGTCAACCCGGTGGACACCGCCGCCACCAAGAAAATCACCGAAGCCGCCGTCAAGGCCGGCATCCCGCTGGTCTACGTCAACCGTCGTCCCGATGACCTGAAGCTGCCTAAAGGTGTGGTCACGGTAGCGTCCAACGACCTGGAAGCCGGTGAAATGCAGATGCAATACCTGGCCGACAAAATGGGCGGCAAGGGTGACATCGTGATTCTGTTGGGCGACCTCGCGAACAACTCCACCACCAACCGCACCAAAGGCGTGAAAGAGGTGCTGGCCAAATACCCGAACATCAAGATCGAGCAAGAACAGACCGGTACCTGGCTGCGGGATAAAGGCATGACCCTGGTCAACGACTGGCTGACCCAGGGCCGCAAGTTCGATGCGGTCGTGGCCAACAACGACGAAATGGCCATTGGTGCCGCGATGGCCCTGCAACAGGCCGGCGTCGACAAGGGCAGCGTGCTGATCGCTGGCGTCGACGGTACGCCGGATGGCTTGAACGCGATCAAGAAAGGCAGCCTGGCGGTCTCGGTGTTTCAGGATGCCAAAGGTCAGGCCGACGGCTCCATCGACACCGCTGTGAAAATGGCCAAAAACGAGCCGGTTGAACAGGCCGTGTGGGTGCCATACCGCTTGATCACGCCGCAAAACGTCGACACGTTCAAATAGGCCGTCCGCCCCATAACAACAATAAGCACGCAAGGTTGCCACCGCGACCTTGCTGATGGAGTACCTGATCATGTTCGCTTCAGCGACTGCTTCGAGCACCCCGTTGGTGGGTATCCAGCCAACCGCACTACCTGTCGATGAGCCGTACCTGCTGGAGATCATCAACGTCAGCAAAGGTTTTCCCGGTGTGGTGGCGTTGTCCGACGTGCAGCTGCGGGTGCGCCCCGGCTCCGTCCTGGCGCTGATGGGCGAGAACGGTGCGGGCAAGTCCACCCTGATGAAAATCATCGCCGGCATCTACCAGCCGGATGCAGGTGAGCTGCGCCTTCGCGGCAAACCGGTGGTGTTCGATACACCGCTGGCCGCGCTGCAGGCCGGGATCGCAATGATCCATCAGGAACTCAACCTGATGCCGCACATGAGCATCGCCGAGAACATCTGGATCGGCCGCGAGCAGCTCAACGGTCTGCACATGATCGATCACCGCGAGATGCACCGCTGCACCGCGAAACTGCTCGAACGACTGCGGATCAACCTCGACCCGGAGGAGCAGGTCGGCAACCTGAGCATCGCCGAACGGCAGATGGTCGAGATTGCCAAAGCCGTGTCCTACGACTCCGACATCCTGATTATGGACGAACCGACCTCGGCCATTACCGACAAGGAAGTCGCCCACCTGTTCTCGATCATTGCCGACCTGAAAAGCCAGGGCAAAGGCATCATCTACATCACCCACAAAATGAACGAAGTGTTCGCCATCGCTGATGAAGTGGCGGTGTTCCGTGACGGCGCCTACATCGGCCTGCAACGGGCTGACAGCATGGACGGCGACAGCCTCATTTCGATGATGGTCGGTCGCGAGCTGAGCCAGTTGTTCCCGGTGCGCGAGAAACCGATTGGCGATCTGTTGCTGTCGGTGCGCGACCTCAAACTGGACGGCATTTTCAAAGGGGTGTCCTTCGACCTGCACGCCGGTGAGATCCTCGGCATCGCCGGGTTGATGGGCTCGGGCCGCACCAACGTCGCCGAAGCAATTTTCGGCATCACTCCGAGCGACGGTGGCGAGATTCGCCTCGATGGCGAAGTGGTGCGCATCAGCGATCCGCACATGGCGATCGAGAAGGGCTTCGCGTTGCTGACCGAGGATCGCAAGCTCAGCGGCCTGTTCCCGTGCCTGTCGGTGCTGGAGAACATGGAAATGGCGGTGCTGCCGCATTACGCCGGCCACGGCTTCATCCAGCAGAAAGCTTTGCGGGTCTTGTGCGAAGACATGTGCAAGAAACTGCGGGTGAAAACCCCGTCGCTTGAGCAGTGCATCGACACCTTGTCCGGCGGCAACCAGCAGAAAGCCTTGCTGGCGCGCTGGCTGATGACCAATCCACGCATCCTGATCCTCGACGAGCCGACCCGCGGCATCGATGTCGGCGCCAAGGCCGAGATCTACCGGCTCATCTCCTACCTGGCCAGCGAAGGCATGGCGGTGATCATGATTTCCTCGGAGCTGCCAGAAGTGCTGGGCATGAGCGACCGGGTGATGGTCATGCACGAGGGCGACCTGATGGGCACCCTCGACCGCAGCGAAGCGACCCAGGAGCGAGTCATGCAACTGGCCTCGGGGATGTCCGCGGTTCATTAAATCAAAGGTGGGCACAGTTCTGTGGTGATTGAGTTTACTTGTGGCGCGGGAGCAAGCTCCCTCGCCACAGGCAATCACTGGTCACAGGGTATGTATTCGATGCCAGATTTCTATTGAAGGTGGGTTATGAACGCGATACTGGAAAACAAGCCAGCAACGGCACCGGTCAAGAGTCGCCGGCGCTTTCCGACCGAGTTGAGTATCTTCCTGGTGCTGATTGGCATCGGCCTGGTCTTCGAGGTCTTCGGCTGGATCGTGCGCGACCAGAGCTTCCTGATGAACTCCCAGCGTCTGGTGCTGATGATCCTGCAAGTGTCGATCATCGGCCTGCTGGCGATTGGCGTGACCCAGGTCATCATCACCACCGGTATCGACCTGTCCTCCGGTTCGGTGCTGGCGCTGTCGGCGATGATCGCCGCGAGCCTGGCCCAGACCTCGGATTTCGCCCGGGCGGTGTTTCCGTCACTGACTGACTTGCCCGTGTGGATTCCGGTGATCGCCGGGCTCGGCGTCGGGCTGCTGGCCGGCGCGATCAACGGCAGCATCATTGCCATCACCGGGATTCCGCCGTTCATTGCCACCCTCGGCATGATGGTCTCGGCGCGTGGCCTGGCGCGGTTCTACACCGAAGGTCAGCCGGTGAGCATGCTCTCGGATTCCTACACGGCCATCGGACATGGCGCCATGCCGGTGATCATTTTCCTGGTCGTCGCGGTGATCTTTCACATTGCCCTGCGCTACACCAAGTACGGCAAGTACACCTACGCCATCGGCGGCAACATGCAGGCGGCGCGCACCTCGGGGATCAACGTCAAGCGTCACTTGGTGATCGTCTACAGCATCGCCGGGTTGCTGGCCGGTCTGGCGGGTGTCGTGGCCTCGGCACGTGCGGCGACCGGGCAGGCGGGGATGGGCATGTCCTATGAGCTGGACGCGATTGCCGCGGCGGTGATCGGCGGCACCAGCCTGGCCGGTGGCGTCGGGCGCATCACCGGCACCGTGATCGGTGCGTTGATTCTCGGGGTGATGGCCAGCGGGTTTACCTTTGTCGGGGTGGATGCGTATATTCAGGACATCATCAAGGGGCTGATTATTGTGGTGGCTGTGGTGATCGACCAATACCGCAACAAGCGTAAACTCAAGCGCTGAGTCGTAGAACGGACAGCCAATGCGCCACGCCTGACCCGCGTGGCGCAGCCGTTTGTCTTCTCTATACAGCCGCTCGATTGAATTTCTTGCTATAAACGCACTCCGATAATCACCGCAGAGGCTGCCATAGAGCACTTTCCGGGCTTTGTCGGACAAATTCGCTGTCTTTTCAGTTGCTGAGGCCTCAAGTCGGCCTTAGACTGCCGGCCCTCGTAAATTGAGTGCCGGGTGGCGCTTGGAATAAACGGCGCCTTTCCGATGGCCAGACCTGGTCCACCGGAACGCTCCCTAATTCGCCTTAATGCACGTTTTTTTATAGAGATATCAATGACAAAGGACAAGTTGCTGGCCATGCCGGCGGATGACTACATGAATGCCGAGCAACATGCTTTCTTCTACGAGCTGTTGCAGAACATGAAAGTCGAAACCCATGAGCGCATCGAACAGAACCGCATCGCCATCGAGAGCCTGGACACTCCAGCCGATCCGGCCGACGCTGCTTCTGTCGAAGAAGAGCGCACTTGGCTGGTGAACGCGATTGATCGCGACCAGCGCATGCTGCCTCAGTTGGAACAGGCTCTGGAACGCATCAAAGAAGACAGCTTTGGCTGGTGCGACGACAGCGGCGAGGCCATCGGCCTGAAACGCCTGCTGATCAGCCCGACCACCAAATACTGCATCGAAGCGCAAGAGCGTCACGAACAGATCGACAAGCACCAGCGTCAGGCCTGATTCCGTAACGCTCCGCATCGCGGGCAAGCCACGCTCCCACAGGGTTCACATCGAACTTATGGGAGCGAGCTTGCCCGCGATGCTTTTTGTCGTCTGCGAAAACCTCAAGCACTTCTATTGATCTGCTGTAACGACCACTACTAATGGACCATAGATAATGGCCCTGTAGTGGCGTTTAATGCAGGCACAACAATTAGAAGGTACATGGGGTGACGAAGATGACGAGAGACGGATCTCTGGTTGCGGCAGTGCCTGCACCAGTGTTTTTGCCGAAAAACCTTTGGCTGACGCCAACCCTGCAAAGCATCGCCCTGATGCTCTTGCTGTGTGGCATGGCGCTGGGTGGCTGGTCGCTTTACCTTTGTCTGCCAATGGCGGTGCTGGTGATCTGGTTGCCTCGCCTGCGCTCGCGCGCCACGCCCGAAGCAACAACTGTCGACGGCGCCAGCGCCATCGCCGAGTTGACTCGCGATCTTTCCTATACCACCAGTCATAACGCCTTGTCGGCCGCGGGCGTGGCCTTTTCGGTCAAGCAACTGGCCGACAAACTGCAATCGCAACTCGACGCGGCGGCGCAAATCGTCAGCAATGCCGAAGTGATGATCGCGACCGAACAAGCCACTTCGAAACTCAGCCGCGAAGCCCTCAGTGCCGCCAGCGAAGCTCATCAGAGCAGCGCGGCAGGGCGCACGGAACTGATCGAGTCCATCAGCCGCATGCATCAGCTCAGTCAGCGCGCCAGTAACAGCCGTGAACTGATCGAAGCCCTGAGCCTGCGCAGTGACGATATTCAACGGGTCACCCTGGTGATTCAGTCCATCGCCAGTCAGACCAACCTGCTGGCCTTGAACGCCGCGATTGAAGCGGCTCGGGCTGGGGAACATGGTCGGGGGTTCGCGGTGGTGGCGGATGAGGTTCGCGGTCTGGCGGCGCGCACGGCGACGGCGACTGGCGAAGTCGGGGAGATGGTCGCCGATATCCAGCAACGCACGGCGCAGGTGGTGGAGCAGATCCGGCAACTGTCCAGCGATCTCGACACCGGTGTCGAGCAGGTCGAGCACACCGGCCAGCACCTGGAAAACATTGCGCGTCTGGCCGCTGGCGTCGAGCATCAAGTCGGGGAGATTGCCAAGGGGGCGGACACCAACCGCGAACAACTCGACAGCCTGTTCCACGCCATCGAACAGATGCGCAGCGACCTGGCGATCAGCGACCAACAGACTCAGCGCCTGGCTCAGGCAGCGGTGCAAATGGAGGGTCAGGCCGAAACCATCAGCGAGCGTCTGGCCGAAGTCGGACTGGATGACTACCACCAAAGGATTTATGACCTGGCCCGCGAAGGCGCCAGCCAGATTGCCGCACGTTTCGAAGCGGATATCGATCAGGGCCGTGTCAGCCTCGATGACCTGTTTGATCGCAGTTACCAGGCGATCCCGAACACCAGCCCGGCCAAGTTTCAGACGCGTTTCGATCGCTACACCGATCAGGTCTTGCCCGCCATCCAGGAACCGTTGCTGCCGCGCCACGAAGGCCTGGTGTTTGCCATCGCCTGCACTCAGCAGGGTTACGTGCCCACCCATAACAAAATCTTCAGTCAGCCGCTGACCGGCGATGCGCAGGTTGATACGCTACAAAACCGCACCAAGCGCAAATTCGCCGACCGCACTGGTATTCGCTGTGGGAGCCATCAACAGCCGGTGTTGTTGCAGACCTACACCCGTGACACTGGTGAACTGATGCACGACCTTTCGGTGCCTATCATGCTTAAAGGCAGGCATTGGGGTGGTTTGCGGTTGGGGTACAAGCCGCAGAGTCCTCGCTAGATGCTCAACCTGATAACCGGTGAGCAAGTCTGAAACTCAACTGTGGCGAGGTAGCTTGCTCCCGCTGGGCTGCGTAGCGACCCCAAGACGGGCCTGCTGCGCAGTCCAACGGGAGCAAGCTCCCTCGCCACAGGTTTATCGCAGACGGAAGACAGGCGAGCTAGTGAATCTGGTGCATGCGCAGGTTCAGGTCGTCGACCACCCGCGCCCAATCGGCGTCTTCACGCAATTGTTCTTTGAGGAAGCCTGCTTGTTGCGGCGTCCAGAACTCGGCATCGATGAGTTTCTTGTCGTCGGCCAGCGGCGAATGACTGGCGATGAAATCGTCGATGGCTTTCTCGCTGGAGTCCAGGCCGAGCTGGTCGAACAAGCCTTTCAAGTCGTGTGTAGGTGAATCCATCTTCATCTCCTTGCGGGTCGCGTCGAGTGCGAGATCTGAGGTGCGGCTTCATGGCATCTGAGGGGGCCGCGCTTCAGGAGTTCGATTGCGATGTGGGGAAGCAGGAGAGAGCATAGACTGCAAATCCGGCGATCAGGCTTTCAATGCACCTTCATCGACAGCAGTTTTCAGAGCCTGGGCAGCTTCTTTGGCGGCGATGGCGGCGACGTCCGAGGTCTTGAACCAGCGATCCTTCTCGACCTGGTGATACGTCACCGTGGTCAACGGCGGTTTGGCACGCATGACAATGACTGCCTGGAATTCGCCTTCGACCTCTCTGGCTTCGCCCCGGATAAAAAACTCACCGATATCAAATTCCGTCACGTAGCTGCCTTCCCTTGGAAATAGAGTGTTGTGTTGAATGCCGTCCGTCCTGGGGACGGATTTCATTGGTCGGGCAGTATGGCAGTAGTTGCCTGCCGGCGGCTGAGTTAAGTCGCCGGCATGACGAAACGTCTATAGACATGAAGGCAGGCGAGCGCGTCAGAGGCGAGATTCAAGTGAGCGGGCAAGTGCGCAGGCTTCGTTATGGCAGCCACGGAAACCTCTTACACGACCCGTGGAAATTTCCTTGATATGGAAGAAGGCGTTACCGGCCAGCACGACCTGGAAGCGTGGCAGCAGTAGGCTTTCAGGCTGCAATTGATGCGGCTGGAACGCCGCCGGGTGCAACGGGGCGTAATTGTTTGCGCGCGCTGCCTGGGGGGAAGCGAAGTGAGTCAGGGTGCACATGTGAAGTCCTTTTCATTGTTTTACCGACGTGTGTACGTCGTTTTGGGTAGTCTCGGTGAGCATCGCTGCTCTAGAATCACCTGCATTGGTGGGCGAACGGTGTTCATCTAAAGCAATTTTTTACTTGCGATATGTCGGAAAAGTGCTTTTTTTAGAGAGTTTTTTCCCTAAAGTTGGTAATCCGGTTTCCTCTGGCTGCAAGAAGGGCGTTTTCCTTCAACATCTGACGACTTTCACAGAGGACGGCGCGAGCGATATTCCAGTAATCTCAGTGACCTCGCGAGGCATGAGCGCTCTGCTCGGCTCAAGATTTCAACCCGGGTCTTACGGCAAAACTTCGGCATGGCCGCTTTTTTCTGCTGTGCGCCTTTTCTGCGTGCGGCATCATTTTCAGATGTGGGGATGTTTCCTTGGCAGTAAGTAATCTCGATATGCATGCTTTGTTCGTGCTGGGTGATTTGCGCGCAAAGCTGGTTAAACAGTTTCAGTCACGTTTCGTTTACATCACCGAACAGAACGCTGAAGGCATTTACATTGCCGAGATCGACACCGAAGATGCGCTGGTGGTCGATGACAAGCCGGGGCTGAAGCTCAAGGTCGGCGATCATTTCAGCGCTTCGGTTCTGCCCAGTCGTGAAGGCGGCAAGCTCGACATCAAGTTCCGTGAAATCAAACTGACGGTTTACGGGCTGGGCGATTACGCCTTTGTCACTACTGCGGAAGGTCACGCGATTGTGTTCAAGGAAGGTCATAGCGTGGTGATGGTCTTCGCCGCGCACCAGCAGTTGCAGGAAGGCCTGACCAAAACCCTGAAAGCCGTGACCGCCAAAGCCGCCAAGTGGCGCAAAGGCGAACTGATCACGTTCAAGGCCAGCGAGTAATGACCCTGACCCGCGCCGATTTCCACGAGCAGAACCAGGCCAGTGCGCACGTCGAAGCCCGACGACTGTTCGAGCACAAGGCTGTTCTGCAGGGGGGCTGGCTGACGTGGGTGGCGTCACAGATTTACACGCTGCGCCCGGCGGCTTACGCCAGCATGGTAAGAAGAGAGCTGGCACGCTTGCAGGAAACTTCCGAAAATTAAATCACACCCCTCGAAAGCAGGAACCTCTACTACAGTCAGTTGACTGAGTATTCAGAGGCTTGCGGTCTTCTGTCAGGCCATCCTGCTATTGCTGTGAACAGCACGAGGTGCAAAAGCATGAAAGGATTTCGACGGTTGTTGGCCGTTGCCCTGGCCACGTTAGGGGTGTTGAGTTCGCCCGTTCCGGTATCCGCTGCCCAGGCGCCGATCCACTTTGCCGACCTGAACTGGGAAAGTGGCAGCCTGATCACCGACATCCTGCGGATCATCGTCGAGAAGGGCTACGGCCTGCCGACCGACACCTTGCCCGGGACCACCATCACCCTGGAAACCGCCTTGGCCAATAATGACATTCAGGTCATTGGCGAGGAGTGGGCCGGTCGCAGCCCGGTCTGGGTCAAGGCTGAAGCCGAGGGCAAGGTCGTGAGCCTGGGCGACACGGTCAAGGGTGCAACTGAAGGCTGGTGGGTGCCGGAATATGTGATCAAGGGCGACCCGGCCAAGGGCATCAAGCCACTGGCCCCAGGTTTGCGCAGTGTCAGCGACCTGCCCAAGTACAAGGATGTGTTCAGCGATCCGGAAAGCCCGGGCAAGGGGCGCTTCCTCAACAGCCCGATTGGCTGGACATCGGAAGTGGTGAACAAACAGAAACTCACGGCTTATGGCCTGAACGACAGCTATGTGAATTTCCGCAGCGGTTCCGGCGCAGCGCTGGATGCAGAGATCAGTTCGTCGATCCGTCGTGGCAAGCCGGTGCTGTTTTATTACTGGTCACCGACGCCGCTGCTCGGGCGCTTCAAGCTGATTCAGCTGGAGGAGCCGCCCTTTGATGCCGAAGCCTGGAAAACCCTGACGGACGCTGACAACCCCAATCCGAAACCGACGCGCTCGCTGGCCTCGAAGCTGTCGATTGGTGTGTCTACGCCTTTTCAGAAGCAGTACCCGCAGATTGCTGATTTCTTCAGCAAGGTCGATTTTCCGATCGACCCCTTGAACAAGGCGCTGGCTGAAATGAGCGAAAAGCACACCCCGCCACGTCAGGCGGCGCAGGCGTTCATGAAGGCGCATCCTGAGGTGTGGCAGGCGTGGGTGCCGAAGGATGTGGCGGATAAAGTCTCCGCCAGTCTTCAGTGACTATTGTGGCGAGGGAGCTTGCCACAGGATTGGTGCCTGGCATCTGATCCTGTGGCATTCCGACAATGCTTTTAAAACCGGGTCTGAACCGCCAATTCAAAAGTCCGCGGTGTCCCGAGGTAATACGCCGGCGACACATGCGCAAACTCGGCATACACCTCATTGGTCAGGTTTCGCACCCGGCCGGTGACGGTGGTGTGCCGGTCGACCTTGTAACTGAGGAACGTGCCGTAAAGCGTGTACGACGGCACCGTCATAGTGTTGGCGCTGTCGGCGAACACCGAGGCCACATAACGCGCATCGACACCCCCTTGCCATTGCGGTGCGAAGTCATAGCTCAGCCACAGATTGCCGACCCGGTCCGGCACGTTGGTCGGCGTGTTGCCCTTGCGTGAAACCACCACACCGGCCGCATTCTTCTCGGTGAATTCGTCGTACTGCGCGTCAACCCATGCGAAGTTGCCCTCGGCCAACAGCTTGTCGGTGATCCGCAACGAGCTGGCCAATTCAATGCCTTTCGACGTCTGTTGACCCACCGGAATGCTGAGGGTCGGGTCCAATGGATCGGTCACTGCGAAATCCTTGCGCTCAATCGTGTACGCCGCCACCGTTGCCGAACCGCGCCCGTCCAGATAATCGAACTTGCTGCCGACTTCCCATTGCTTGCCCGTGGACACGTTGAAATCCTGCGTGCCATTAGGCTGTTCGGCGGCGGTGCTGTATTGCACGTAGACATTGGCGGACGGAATGAACTGGTAGGTCAAGCCGACCCGGCCGGTCACCGGATCCCAGCTGCGTTTCAAATGACGGGGATTGCTGGTGGTCACTGCCCGATGATTGGTCACGTCCAGATCGATGTCGTCGTAACGCACGCCGGTCAGTAACGCCAATTTGTCGGTCAGCGCCAGACGGTTTTCGGCGAACAGGGCTTTGGTGGTGACCTCGTTGGTCTTGTCGCTGACGAACCCCGGTCGGGTGCCGGGGATGTCATAGAAGTGCCCCGGCTGAAAGTTGTTCGGGTCGACGGTGCTGGCGCCTTTGACGTTCAGCGGCGAGTTGGTGGTCTGGTTGATCTTGTACTCGAAACCGCCAGACCAGGTGGTGTCCAGGCCAAACAGCGTGTTGTCATGGCGCAGTTCGAACTGGTTGCCGTTCTGCTCGCCCTGATGCCGGACCTGATACGCCGTGGAGCGATTCACCGCGCTGTTGTCGGCGTTGTACTGGTAAGTTTCCAGGTTGCGGTAATCGCGCTGGCTGTCGAGGTGGTACAGGGTGTTGCGCAAGGTGGTGCTGTCGTTGATCCGGTAGTCGATGATCGAGCGAACCCAGATCGTGCGTTGCTCGTAACGACCGTCTTCAACGTTGTAGTTGTTGAAGCGATTGTGCTTGTCGATCTTCAGCTCGCCGGCCTTGGGGTTGAGCACCGGCGTGCCCCAGTAAGGACTGTCTTCGTGCTCATCCTGATATTCCAGCGCCAGGGTGTGGGACAGGTTGGGCGTCAGGTCGCTGAGCAGCGAGAACGCGACGCTCCAGGCATCGCGCTCCTGACGGTCGATATAGCCATTGCCGGCGTTGTGGCTGACATCGAGCCGCGCGTAGTGCTGCACATCGGCGCCGGCTTCGCTGAGTGCGTGGTTGAGGCCGAACGCAGTCTCGGTGGTGTCATAAGTCCCGTAGCTGACGCGACCTTCGACCGCTTGTTCTTCGCGGGTCGCCAGTTTGGTCACGTAGTTCAATGAGCCGCCCACGGAGCCGGCACCATTGATCAGCGACGACGGGCCGCCCACCAGTTCGACCCGATCGTAAATCCACGCATCCACCGGCCGGGCGAGGCCGCTGGAGACGTTGATGCCGTTGAACATCTGGGTGATCTGGCTGCTGGTGAAACCGCGGTAGGAGATGAACCCGCCGAACCCCGGCGGTGCGCTGGCATTGACGCCGGGCAGGGTGTTGGCGGCGTCCTGGAAGTTTTGCGCGCCGTGGCGCTCGATGTCGTTGCGGTCGGCGATGGCCACCGAGGCGGGGGTTTCACGCACGCTCAGGCCCAGACGCGAGGCCATGCCGCTGGATTGATCAAGGCTCAACCCCGGCTCATCCGTCGCTTCGCCATCTATGGTTATGGGTGCGAGGTCGACGGTGGATTGCGCCCAGGCGTTTACAGACAGGCAGCCGCACAGGCTGGCCAGCAACGGGCTTACTAACAAAGAAGCATGTTTCATCGATGAATCCTGAAGACTTGTCTAGGAAACAGCGCACAGGCAAACGCCACGCGTTGGCGCAGTGGGCTGATCGGAAAAGGCGAAGAACTTCAGGCGAAAGGCGGGGCGCGAGGATTGGCCGAGGGCCAGGTGAGGCGGGCAGGTAGGTCGGCATTGGCGACGACAGCCAAGGGCGGGCTGTGTTGCTCCGGGAGGATCGCCAGCGTCAGGCTGGAGTTGAGCGCCGGGCCCATGCCGCCGGTGGAACATAGCGGGCAGCCGAAGGCTTTGGACAGGGTCGGCAGGTTGTCTTCGGAGGTGTTCGTTGAGGCCGGTGCCTGGGTGGCCGGATCAACCGAACAGAACTGGCCGCCGACGCCATTGAGTTGCATCCCGACCATTTGCCCGTGACCGATACTGCAGGCAAACACGTTGAACAGGACGCAGCAATAAAGCATCCAGGCTATCAATGTGCGGTCAGTTCGGGCGAGTTTCATGGAGCGGCACTTTACCACCGTCGATGACAAATACCCTTACAAAATCGTTCAATGAGGTTCATCCTGCTGCGACATTTCACGCTGGATGTCTGAATATGAGCCTAATGGTCGCGCAATGGATTGCTGCAATCTTTCTCTTGATCAGCCTGGTCCACCTGTACTGGGCGGCGGGCGGCAAGTTGGGTAGCGAGGCTGCGGTCCCGCGAATATCGCCAGAGGGTGGCGGGGAATCCAGGCCAGCGTTCAAGCCGTCGGGGTTTGCCACGTTGCTGGTCGCGGTGGGATTGCTGTTGATCGCGATGCTGGTGTGCCTGCGGGTCGGTTTGTACTTGCCGACGGTGCATCACTGGTCGCTGCAATGGGTAATCAGCGCCATTGCGATGCTGATGTTTGCCCGGGCGATCGGTGATTCGAATCTGGTGGGGTTCTTCAAGCAGGTCAAGGATTCGAAGTTTGCCCGGCTCGACACCTGGGCGTATTCGCCGCTGTGTGTGGTGTTGGGGGCGGGGTTGTTGGCAGTGGCCTGGATCTGAATAGCTTCGCGGGCAAGCCTCGCTCCTACAGGTTTTGGGTCGATCACACGTTGGTGATTTCCCACGATCCTGTAGGAGCGAGGCTTGCCCGCGAAGAGGCCCTGACATCCAACACAATTTTTCTGAACTAACTCCCGCTTTCCGTGCGCCGACTACTCACCTCAGCCGGCACATCATCCCCCGCCATGCGCTTGCGAAACAGCGCCGCCCGTGCCAGCAGCAACGTGGTCACCGGCACTGTGATCGACAACAGAATCGGAATCAGCCAGGCGTGCAG
Source organism: Pseudomonas sp. LBUM1663 (assembly GCF_059695905.1). NCBI lineage: Bacteria > Pseudomonadati > Pseudomonadota > Gammaproteobacteria > Pseudomonadales > Pseudomonadaceae > Pseudomonas > Pseudomonas sp. LBUM1663. The sequence goes on from NZ_CP166792.1 coordinate 2,843,309, forward strand.
GACCGGCCCGGACTTGAGCGCCGAAAAATAAATGATCGAGGCCAGCGCCACGCACCACGCCCCCAAGGTCGAGGCCAGTGCCGGCGGGTGCATGCGCTGGAAGTAATCCTTCATCCGCACCAGGCCAATGGCGCCGATCAGCGCAAACAAACTGCCGAGCACCAGCAGGATCGCCACCGGAATTTCAACCCACAGAGACAGTTCCGCGTTCATTCGATCACCTCGCCACGCAGCAGGAATTTGGCCAGGGCAAACGAGCCGACGAAGCCGAACAGGGCGATCAGCAGCGCCGCCTCGAAGTAAGTGTCACTGGCGTACCGAATGCCCAGCGCCAGCATCATCAGCATCGCGATGATGTACAGGTAGTCCAGTGCCAGAACCCGGTCCTGGGCCGACGGGCCTTTGAACAGGCGAATCAGGGTCAGGATCATCGCCAGGGAAAAAATGAACAGGCTCAGCAGGATCGCGTTCGACAGCAATTCGCTCATTCGAAGATCTCCATCAAGGGGCGCTCATAGGTCGCCTTGAAGTGCTCGATAAACAGCGCTTCATCGTCCAGATCGAACACGTGCAGCAACAGGATGCTGCGGTCCAGCGCCAGTTCCGACCAGACCGTCCCGGGGACCACCGTGCAGATCATGGACAGCGCCGCGAGGCCATTGGCAGCGCGCAAGTCCAGCGGGACCTTGATGAACCGCGAGCGCGGTGGACGGCGACCGGCGTTGAGCACGCCCCAGGCCACGACGAGGTTGGACACCAGCACGTCGCGACCGACCAGGAAGAACAAACGCAGGATCACCCCCGGACGACGAATGCGGATCGGCAGCGGCCGCAGCTTGCGCATCATCAGTGGCGCGCAGAACCCCAATATTGCGCCGAGCAACAGGTTGCCGGGGCTCATCGACAGGTTCAGCACCAGCCACAACAGCCACAACGCCAGCGACAACCACGGTGCCGGAAACAGACGCTTCATGGCTGTACCTCCAGCATCGCCGCCTTGGCTTCCGGGCTCGGCACCACACGCGTGCCCAGCACCGCCATGACGTATTGCTGCGGGTTGTTCAACGCATCAGCGGCCGCCTGGGTGTAGCGCAGCAGGGGTTCGGCCTTGAAGGTCAGCGCGACGCTCAGCCCCAGCAGGACGATGATCGGCACGCATTCGAAGCGTCGCAGCAACGGTGATGGCCGCTCTTCGGGTGTCCAGAAACGCTGGATGCCCAACCGCGAGAAGGCAATCAACGACGCCAGTCCGGACAGGATCAGCAACGCCAGCAAACCCCACGCCGCGTTCGACACCGGCACATCGGTGCTATTGCCCAACCCCAACGGGTTGAGCAGGGCGCTCAGCAAGCCGAGCTTGCCAATAAACCCGGACAGCGGCGGCATGCCGATAATCAGCAGCGAGCAGGCAATAAAGCTCAAGCCGAGGAAAGCCATGGTCCAGGGAATCACCTGGCCGACCACGGCTTTCTGTTCGTCGTCGAGGTTGATGCCTTTGGGCGGTTGCAGGGATTCCATCGGGCGGGGCAGCAGGTCGCCGTCATCGAACAGCGGCATTTCATTGGCCGAGCGGGAGCGCTCGATCAACTCGGCCAACAGGAACAACGCACTCAACGCCAGGGTCGAGCTGACCAGGTAGAACAGCGCAGCGCCGATCAGGTTCGGCTGGGCAAAGCCGATGGCCGACAGCAGAATCCCCGCCGACACCAGAATGCTCAGACTGGCCATGCGTTCCAGCCGTTGTGCGGCGAGGATCGCCACGCCGGCGCAGACGATGGTCGCCATGCCGCCGTAGATCAGCCAGTCGCCACCAAAGTACGCCGACGCCCCGGCCTGGCCGGAGAACAGCAAGGTCCACAAGCGCAGCAAGGTGTAGACGCCGACCTTGGTCATGATCGCGAACATCGCAGCCACCGGTGCGCTGGCGGCGGAATAGGCCGGCACCAGCCAGAAGTTCAGCGGCCACATCCCGGCCTTGGCCAGGAACGCCACCGCGAGAATCCCCGCGCCGGCATGCAGCAGGCCGCGATCGGCTTCCGGCACCAGCGGGATTTTCAGCGCCAGATCGGCCATGTTCAGGGTGCCGGTAACGCCATAGATCAGCGCCGCGCCGATCAGGAACAGAGACGAAGCCAGCAAGTTGATCGAGATGTAATGCAAGCCCGACGACACCCGCGCCCGGCCCGAACCGTGGAGCATCAGCCCGTAGGAAGCCGCCAGCAATACTTCGAAGAACACGAACAGGTTGAACAGATCCGCCGTCAGGAACGCGCCGTAAAGGCCCATCATCTGAATCTGGAACAGCGCGTGGAAACTTGAACCGGCGCCGTCCCATCGCGCCATGGCGAACAGCAAGGCACTGACGCCGATGATCCCGGTCAGCACCAGCATCAACGCCGACAGGCGATCGACCACCAGCACGATACCGAACGGCACCTGCCAGTTGCCCGGCAGGTAGACGCCGATCGAACCGGGCACGCCCGTGGTTTGCGTCCATTGCAGCAACAGCACGGAAATCCCCAGGCCCAGAAGGCTGGAGAACAGGTTGATCTTGGCTTTCAACGGACGGTGTTTCTCGCCGAGCATCAGCATGAAAGCGGCGGTCAGCAGCGGCAGCAGAATCGGTGCGGCGATCAAGTGTGTCATCGCATTCATTCTTTAGGCTCCCGGCCATCGACATGGTCGGTCCCGGTCAAGCCGCGCGATGCCAGCAGCACCACCAGAAACAGCGCGGTCATGGCGAAGCTGATCACGATGGCGGTCAGCACCAGCGCTTGCGGCAGCGGGTCGGTGTAGTGCAACAAGTCCTGTGGCACGCCGTCCTTGATGATCGGCTCCTTGCCGATAAACAGGCTGCCCATGCTGAAGATGAACAGGTTGACGCCGTAGGACAGCAGGCACAGGCCCATCACCACCTGAAATGTCCGTGGTCGCAGGATCAGCCAGACGCCGGACGCGGCGAGTACGCCGATGGCGATTGCGATGACTTCTTCCATCAGACGGCTCCTTTGGTGGCGACGGATCTGGGCAGGGCCGCGGTCTTGTGACCCCGAACCGATTGGTGGGCGAGGGCGGTGAGGATCAACAGCGTCGAACCGACCACCACGGCGTATACGCCGATGTCGAAGAACAGCGCACTGGCGACGTGAATGTCGCCCAGCACTGGCAGTTCAAAATGCCAGGTGTGGGTGGTCAGGAACGGATACCCGGCCGCCATCGCGCCGAGCCCGGTGACCGTGGCGAACAGTAGGCCGGTGCCCATCCAGCGCAGCGGCCTCAGGCTCATTTGTGCCTCGACCCACTGGGTGCCGGCGACCATGTATTGCAGGATGAAGGCGACCGACATCACCAGCCCGGCGACAAAACCGCCGCCCGGTTGATTGTGCCCGCGCATGAACAGGTAGAAGGACACCACCACGGCAATCGGCAGCAGCAGGCGAACCAGCACTGCCGGGACCATCATGAAACCGAGTGCGGTGTCGCTGGCCTGGCGCGGGTTGACCAGGTCAGTGACCACGTCGGGCGCCAGCAGGCGTTGCTGGGCCGGCAATTGCAGGCTTTCTTTCGGCGGGCGGAAGCGGCGCAGCAGGGCAAAGACGGTCAGGGCCACGGCCGCCAACACGGTAATTTCACCGAGGGTATCGAAGCCACGGAAGTCCACCAGCATCACGTTGACCACATTGCTGCCGCCGCCCTCGGGCAGGGCGCGGCTGAGGAAGAACGAGGAAATGTGGTTCGGCGTCTGGCGCGTCAGCATCGCGTAGGACAACAACGCCATGCCGCCACCGACGACGGTCGACAGCAGCAAGTCGCGGATACGGCGGATGCGTGCCTTGCGCAGGGTGCTTGGCAGCGGCGACACCTCTTCGATCCGGCGCGGCAACCAGCGCAGACCGAGGAGGATCAGTACCGTGGTCACCACTTCAACCACCAGCTGCGTCAATGCCAGGTCTGGCGCCGAGAACCAGACAAAGGTCACGCAGGTCATCAGGCCGCAGACGCTGACCATGGTCAGGGCCGCGAGCCGGTGATACTTGGCCTGCCACGCTGCGCCGAGGGCACAGGCAATCGCCAACAGCCAGAGGGTCACGAATACGATCGAGCCGGGAATCTTCGGCCGGTCGCCCCAACTCAGGCTGCTGTGCAGCATCGGGATCAACCCGGCGAACACCGCCGCGAGGACCACCAGAAACAATTGGGTTTGCAGGCGCTTGGTGCCGATTCGCCGCTCCAGCCGACGGGCCAGGCGCATCATGATGACCAGGCTGCGCTCGAACAGGCGCTTGCCGTTGAACCGGCCAATGATCGGCGGGTATCTGAAACGCCCAAGCTTGAGCTGGTTGCGCAACAACAGATACAGCACGATGCCGCAGGACATGGCGATCAGGCTCATGATCATCGGCGCATTCCATCCGTGCCAGATCGCCAGGCTGTATTCAGGCAAGGTGCCGCCCACCACTGGCAGGGCCGCCGCGGACAACAACGGGCCGACCACCTGCGCCGGGAAAATCCCCACGACCAGACAGGCGAAGACCAGCAACTCAACCGGTGCGCGCATCCAGCGTGGCGGTTCGTGCGGGGTGTGGGGCAGGTCGGTGGCGGTCGGGCCGAAGAACACGTCAACGGTAAAACGCAGCGAGTAGGCGACGCTGAACGTACCGGCGATGGTCGCCACGATCGGCAAGGTCATCTCAACCCAGGCCGTGGCGTTGATGAACACGGTTTCGGCGAAGAACATCTCTTTCGACAGGAAGCCGTTGAGCAGCGGCACACCGGCCATCGAGGCGCTGGCGACCATCGCCAGGGTGGCAGTGAACGGGATCAGCTTGATCAGGCCGCTGAGCTTGCGGATGTCGCGGGTGCCACTTTCGTGGTCGATGATCCCGGCGGCCATGAACAGCGACGCCTTGAACGTGGCGTGGTTGAGGATGTGGAACACGGCGGCCACGGCGGCCAGCGGACTGTTCAGGCCCAACAGCAGGGTGATCAGGCCGAGGTGGCTGATGGTCGAGTAGGCCAGCAAACCCTTGAGGTCGTTCTGGAACATCGCGCAGTACGCGCCAAGCAACAGGGTGCAAGCCCCGGCGCCGCTGACAATGTAGAACCATTCTTCACTGCCGGACAGCGACGGCCAGAGCCGCGCGAGCAGAAACACCCCGGCCTTGACCATGGTCGCCGAATGCAGATAGGCCGAAACCGGTGTCGGCGCCGCCATCGCGTGGGGCAGCCAGAAGTGGAAGGGGAATTGCGCACTTTTGCTCAGGGCGCCGATCAGGATCAGGGGCAGCAGGATAGGGTAGAGGGCATGTGCGCGAATCAGGTCGCCGGCGGCCAGGACCTTGTCCAGGTCATAGCTGCCGACCACATGGCCGAGCAGCATGACCCCCGCCAACAAGCATAATCCGCCTGCACCGGTGACCATCAGCGCCATGTAGGCGCCGCGTCGTGCATCGGCGCGGTGGTGCCAGTAACCGATCAACAGGAAGGAAAAGAGGCTGGTCAGCTCCCAGAAAAACACGATCTGGATCAGGTTTCCGGAGATCACCAGCCCGAGCATCGCGCCCATGAACGCCAGGAAAAACGCAAAGAATCGCGGCACCGGATCGTCCGGCGACATGTAATAGCGGGCGTATAAAGAGACCAGCGTGCCGATGCCCAGCACCAGCATCGAGAACAGCCAGGCGAAGCCGTCCATGCGCAGGACGAAGTTCAGGCCCAGGCTGGGCAGCCAGAAAAATTCTTCACGAATGACGTCGCCATCGGCGATTTGCGGGTACAAGAGGGCAACCTGGATGGTGCCAATCAAAGCCACCAGGCCAGCCAACAAAGATTCGGTATTGCGCGCGTTGTGTGGCAGCAAAGCCGCCAGACAGCTGCCGATAAAAGGCAGAAGCAGTAGAACTATCAGGGACATAGGCTTCTAATCTGCGGAAGTTTGTGAAGCATCATACGTGCCAGCTCCCGGATCACCAAACGCCAAGCTGTCGCACAATCCTACAAAGGTAGATGGGAAAAGCCTGATTTACATTGTTTCAAAGGACTGTTTTAGCAGGTCCGGCCCCTTCGCGAGCAGGCTCGCTCCCACATGGATCTGTGCTGTGTTGAGGTTATGTGTACACAGCAGATCCCTTGTGGGAGCGAGCCTGCTCGCGATGAGGCCCTGACAGCCAACATCAATCCAAGCGATCAAATGACGACCGTTAGAGCTGCGCCCTAATCTGCCGCCCCAGTACATCCATCACATCACACCCATCCCGCAGCAACATTGCCGCAGCATGCGCGAGTTGCTGCACATCGGCCCCCTTGGCTTGAGTGATATCAAGACTGGCCAAGCTTTCCATCATTTGCGTCACAGCCAGAAACCGTGTGCCGCATTGCTGTGCAACACGTCCAGCGGCGCTTGAGTGGCGACCAGTAACACCGGTATGTCGCAGTCATTGTTGGTCATCGGCATATGCGGGTTCATACATCACCTCCCGCTTGGGTCGCGTGCATCCCGTCGATGGATGCTTGAACCAACGAGCGCGCAGTACCGAGCATTTGCTGGCTGGCCCAGCGTAATGAAGCTTTATGTTCCGGGCGGGTGGCGGAGGGGGCTTGATGGGCGAGGGCTTCGGCGCAGCTGAGGTAGACCGCGGCGTGTTCGAGGGCGTCGAGTAACGGGATGTCAGGTTGTACGGCGAAGAGGTGGTGGTCGACGTGGTCGCAGCGGGCGAAGGGGGTGGATTTGTGGTTGGGTTGGTCATGGGTGTAGCTCCTTGAGAAGAACAAGAGCTGCCACTAGATCGCCGTCAAACGAAATTAGGGTGGCAACTGCACGCAGGTTGACGGACCGGTCTCAAGGCACCCGGCGCATCCGAAGATGCCCCACGTACAGTTGCCATATGACTTTGCTGCGGACGATAAGGTACACGTGCAAAGTTAAGGAACTATACGTCTTGAGAGATACAGCCGAGCCGTTTTGACGCGTGGACTGACGTTGATACCCGTCACTCAAACGTGGCACTGAACCTGTGGCGAGGGAGCTTGCTCCCGCTGGGCTGCGAAGCGGCCCCAAAGAGGGACTGCTGCGCAGTCAGCGGGAGCAAGCTCCCTCGCCACAGGTTATTATTTTGATCAAGGACATAATCGTGGCGTTATAGGAAACAGGATGTTTACGAATAAAAAGTTGTTTTGCTGGTTGGGTGTTTTGTTACTGGTTAATGCGGCTGCACTGGCGTTTATTGCATCAAATGTGTCGAGGGCCCACGACCCGGAAATGATCAAGACTAAAGAGCCGTTGCTTATTGAGGGGCCGAATGGTGATGAAAACTACTACGTGCTTCCCCTCGGTACCACGCTTTATCATGACAAAAGCTTTCCTGAAGGGCATGACCGCTATGTCGTTTACTTGAATCACAAGGGGGCAATAGCACACGAAGAAGTGCCAATGAAGCCGGAATATGGAGGCTCGTTTATCGATCCGCTGTGGATGTCAAATATTGATGCCGATACGCTCAAGGAAATCTTCAAGCGCTTTCCGCTTTCCAAGGACGATGTGGCTGCGGCCATAAAATCCAACGGCTTCACCAGAGATGATCTCGCTGACATTATCCGGTCATTACCAGAGTAAGCGCGGGATCGGATTGATCCTGGAAAGTTGGAAGCTTGAACGTCGGTTGTGATGCTCATTCATTTGAATCGACGGGCTCGCTTTCCAACTCGTCCTCAATCATTTCGCGATCTTTACCCTTGGTCTTCAACTCACTCACAATCACCGCCGCCACAATCAACCCCGCACCCACCAGTGCAATCGCCGGCAACCGCTCCCCGGCGATCCTTCCGACAATCCCGGCCCAAACCGGCTCACCCGCATAAATCAACGTCGCCCGGGTCGGCGAAACGCTCTGCTGTGCCCAGTTCATCGCTACCTGAATCGCCGCGCTCGCGGCACCCAGGCCCAACGCGCTGCACAGCAACAACCATGAGAAATCCGGAATCACTTCCTGAGTCGGCACCACCATCAGGAATGCCAGCACCGACGTGGTCGCCAGTTGCACCACCGTCACCCGGCGCACATCGACCTGACCGGCATAGGTGCTGATCAGAATGATCTCCGCCGCAATCGCGACCGCACTGATCAACGTGGCGATTTCACCGGGGCTGAAGTTAAAGGAAGCGCCGGCCGGTCCGGACAACAGCATCAACCCGGTAAACGCCAGCATGATCCCGAAGCTCGGCATCAACCCCGGACGCCGCCCCAGCACCAGCCATTGCAGCAATGGTACGAAGGGTACGTACAGCGCGGTAATAAACGCCGACTGACTGCTGGGAATGCTCTGCAAACCCACGGTCTGCAAACCGTAACCGAGCATGATCGCCACGCCGATAAACGCCCCGGCCTTGAGTTCGAACAGGGTCAGGTCCCGCAGGTGACGCCAGGAGAACAGCGCGACAATGATCGCCGCCGCGGCAAAGCGCAGGCCGACAAAAAACATCGGCCCGCTGACCGTCATTGCATGCTGCACCAGCAAGAATGTCCCGCCCCAGACCATGGTGATCAGCACCAGCACGCACTCGGCTTTGCTGAACCGCGAGAAACGGGGAGAAGTGGGAGAGGCGTTCACAGACGTCATGACCTTGCGCGCTACCTGAGGGCGACGCACAATGCGCCGAATGTTGCGCAGTATACTGCCCAACCCTACCGAGTGAGCAATATAGTGCACAAAGATTCTACCCCGCGGGCTTCGGTCCTCCAGCACGTCAGCCAGAACGTCCGACGCCTGCGCCATGCCGCCGACATGAGCCAGACCGCGCTAGCCGAAAAGTCCGGGGTCAGCCGGCGCATGCTGGTGGCCATCGAGGCCGGCGAGAAGAACGTCAGCCTGACCACCCTCGACCGCGTGGCCGAAGCGTTGGACGTGGCGTTCAGCGATCTGATTCAAGCCCCGGATGCCCGCGACCCGAGCCGCATCAACGAAGTGGCCTGGGCCGGGAAAATTCCTGGCAGCAAAGCCGTCTTGCTGTCCAAGGCCACCGCCACCCGCGAGGTGGAACAGTGGGAATGGTGCCTGCAACCGGGGGAGGTATATCCGTCGCAACCGGATGCGGAGGGGTGGAGTGAGCAGATCTATGTGTTCGAAGGCTGCCTGACGTTGATGCTGGGCGACACGCCGCAGCACATTGCTGCCGGTGAGTTCTACATGTTCCCTAGCAACCAGCCCCATGGTTATCGCAATGATGGGCCGGTGGCTGCGCGGTTTGTCCGTAACGTGGTGATCTAACTGTTCGCCGATGAACACTGGACAGACACTTTGCTGTTCTGAAGCTACAAGTGCTTTTCTTAAAAATCTCCTAACCTGTTGAAATAAAACAGAATCAGGTTCGGGCACGACTTCTGCAAAGCTCTGGTGTATTCACCAGAACCCTGGAGTCGGCCCGTGACAACCCTAGCCCAACCATAACTTCGGCAAAGTCCTGAAGGACTGTAGTTTTGGCAATGCTTTCTCCAAGTCCAAATCCGAAAGCAAAAACGCTGGCGCCTTCGAAACGCGCATTCGCTCCGATCAAGACACGGCGCAAATCTACGGCAACAGGTTCTACGATACCGGCGCTGAAGACGCGTCCTACTTTGGTACTGCTTGATGAGCCTTCCATGGGTTTGGCGCCTATTATCGTCCAGGAGATTGTCGAGATCGTTGCGCAACTCAATCGTGACGAGCAGGTAAACATTGACCAGTGAGAACGCCATGACTCAAACCCAACGCGCACAGGCGACCGACGCCATCCGCCACGCGGACATCCTGATCGTCGGCGGCGGCCTCAGCGGCGCGATGCTGGCGGCGCAGTTGTTGCGATTGCCTGGCAAGCGTTCGGTGCTGGTGATCGAGCCGCGCGCCGAGCTTGGCCGGGGCGAGGCGTACAGCGCGGTCGAGCTGGGCCATACGCTCAACGGCAATGCCGCGCGCATGAGTGTCGACCCGGACAACGCCGATGACCTGACCCAATGGCTGACCGGGCACATCGCGGCCGGTGGCTGGCCGGAGTCCGATGAGCAACATGTTCCGGTCAGTGAGTTGTTTCCGCCGCGAGGGCTTTTTGGGGTGTACGTGCAGCAGCGTCTGGCAGAGTCGCAAGCGGTGGGGGCGGTGAACGGTTCGACGGTCGAGCATGTGCGGGCCGAGGTGGTTGATCTGCAAACCCGGGACGACTCGGTGCTGCTGACCCTGAGTGACGGGCAACGTTTGCAAGGCGCTTACACGGTGCTGGCCACGGGGATGTTTCCCGCTGCGCGCACACCGCAGACCGAGTCCAGCGGTTTGAACGCTGCGGCGCTTGATCCGTGGGATGTCGCGGCTATGCGCCGGTTGGATCCTCAGTCGACGGTGTTGATCATCGGTTCGGGCCTGACCATGGTCGATGCCGTGGTGTCGCTGGAGCAGGCCGGGCATCGCGGGCCGATCGAAGTGTTTTCCCGGCACGGCTTGCTGCCGCACGTGCGCCGGCAACCGCCGGCCTGGGGGGATTTTCTCGCCGAGGATCCGAGCATTCGCACGCCTCGTCAGCTGGTGCGCGAACTGCGCCGGCATTGCCGGGACGCCCTCGCTCAAGGCATCGACTGGCAGGCGCCGCTCGATACCGTGCGGGCGCATATCGGCCGGTTGTGGAATCAGGCGACGGACGTGCAGCGCCGACAGTTTGTGCGGCATGTGCGGCCCTGGTGGGAAAGCCATCACCACCGCTCGCCACCGTTGAGTGCAGAACTGGTGGCGCGGCTGCACAAGGAAGGGCGGTTGCGGATTCAGGCCGCGTCGTTCAAAGGGCTGGAATCGACGGTCGAGGGGCGGGTGAGCATCCGCATCCGCCGTCGTGGCAAGGTTGAAATCACGGTGGTCAGCGGCGCAGCGTTGATCAATTCCAGCGGCATCGAATACGACTGGCGCCGGGTGGCCCGACCGCTACCGCAGCAACTGCTGGCGCGCGGGTTGATTCGTCCGGGGCCGTTGGCGTTGGGGATTGCGGCTGCGGTTGATGGCGCCGTGCTGGACGCTGACGGACTGGTCGCCCAACGCCTGTTCGCCATGGGTCCGCCGTTGCGCGGCATGTGGTGGGAAAGCACGGCCGTCACCGACGTGGCCAGCCAGGCCAAAGCCCTCGCCGAACGACTCGCCCGGCCGCTGTAGCAGCTGTCGAGCTTGCGAGGCTGCGTTTGGCGGCGCAGCCGTCGTAAAACCTATAATTGCGGTTTACCTGAAACGCCGCATAGCCTGATTTCACAACAGCTGCGCAGCCAGTTCAGCTTCAGGTGCTTTGCACTATCCCAACCCCCTGCGGTCGTAATCTTCACAGGGCGGCGCGTCACTGCGCCGCCGCAACCTTGGAGATCCAATGAGCCAGGACGTCTTGACCACCGAAACCAATCGCCGTCAGTTGCAGCAGATCATCGCCGGTTTGTCCGATGGGGTGATTCTGCTGGAGCTCGATCAGACCATCCTGTGGGCCAATGAAGCCGCGTTGGCCATGCATGGCGTCAGTCGGGTCGGCGAGTTGGGCCTCAATGCCAAGGAATACGCCAAGCGTTTTGTCTTGCGTTATCGCAACAATCACCCGGTGCCACCAGAGAACTACCCGCTCAACCGCGTGGCCAAGGGCGAGACGTTTGCCGATGTCCTGGTTGAGGTGACTCCGACCCACGACGAAGAGCGCACCTGGGTTCACAACGTGCGCAGCATGGTGCTGGCCGACAGCGCCGGCGAGCCGGAGTCGCTGGTGTTGATCATGGACGATGTCACGGAATGGGCCAGCGCCGAGCAGCGTTTCGAAAAGACCTTCCACGCCAACCCGGCGCCGGCGGTGATCTGTCGTCTCAGCGATTTGCGTTACATCAAGGTCAATGCGGGCTTCCTGGAAATGACCGGCTATGCCCGCGACCAGGTGATCGGGGTTTCGACCTATGAACTGGACATTCTGGACGGGGCCGAAAAAAAAGACCTGGCCATCGAGCGTCTACGCGAGCACGCCACGATCCCGCAGATGCAGGCCGAGCTGAAGTTGCCTGACGGCGGCAGCAAGCAAGTGATCGTCGCCGGTCAACCGTTGGAGTTCAACGAGGAAGACTGCATGCTGTTTTCCTTCGTCGACATGGAGCCGCGGCACAAGGCCGAGGTTGCTCTGCGCCAGAGCGAGGAGCGATTTGCCAAGGCGTTTCGCCTGACGCCGGTGCCGACATTGGTTTGCGATGCGCAGGATCAGGTGGTGATCGACGTCAACGAAGCTTTCCTGGATACCCTCGCGTATCCGAGTGAAGAGGTGCTCGGAAAAACCGTTGCAGAGATCGACTTCATCGATGACAAAGGCGCGCGCACCCGGTTGTTTGCGGCGCTGGAGAAGGCCGGAAGCCTGGATCGGGTCGACGTCAAGGTTCGCAGGAAAGACTCGACCGTGATTGACTGCACGGTGTCGGCCGACACCGTGAACATTCAGGACAACCCTTGCTACCTGCTGGTGTTGATGAACATCACTGAACGCAAGCGCACCGAGCTGGAACTGGTGTCGGCGATCGAGGAGGTGATGAAAGATGCCTCCTGGTTTACCCGCACGCTGATCGAAAAACTCGCCAACGTGAAGAACATCAACTCGCCGCAATTACCCAGCGTGTCCTTCACCGACCTGACCGCCCGTGAGCGCGATGTGCTTGGCCTGATCTGCGAAGGCCTGGCGGACAAGGAGATCGCAGCACGCCTTAAACTGGCACCGAACACGGTGCGCAACCATGTGTCGACGGTGTATTCCAAGCTTGATGTGCACAGTCGCAGCGAGGCGATTGTGTGGGCGAGGGAGCGCGGTTTGTTCTCCAGCGAGTGGAGGCCGAAGGGGCAGCGATAAGGTGCAAATGCACTAGATGGGGCAGTGCAAATAGATGTTCTGGCGGGCGCTGACAATTCTTAGTCTTAAAGGGTGCGACACGGGTCCTTGACCGGTGTCGTGTCCTCTACGAAACAGCTTAAGGAACAGTCGCATGCTTGGCCAATTCAACAGGTTTCCAGTCGATGGGGTCAGCCGGCCCATGGGTGAATCGCAATGATTTATCTGACGCAATTGCGCGCGCAACTGGAACAGCACTTTTCCCCGCTGGCTTGTGAATGCAGCGTATCGGGTGACAACTCGGTGACGGTGAAACTGTATCACCCGGTGTCGGGGCAGGTGGATCTGGTGGTCAGTGGGTTGAATGTCGCGCACCTCAGGACCCCGGAAGCGATTACGGCGTTGATTGAGGAGCTGAGTTATGAGCTGGAGAGCAATAGTCTGGATCGGCGGTCGGATGCCGTTTCGTAGGAGCTGTCGTTTTTCAGCGTTGAAAAGGGGCTAAGTGCCTCATTTGCTGGCATTGGCAGCTGACTAGGCTATAAGAAATGCGAGGGTATTATTTTCTGTGACCAGTCCGCGGCTTCGCGGCAGGGGTGTCGGGTCGCGGAAAGTGTCGATGACTTATCGCGAGACAGCCTATGAACAGTCTTGGGAAACGTGCTTTTTCGCCTCTGTCGCTCGCCTTCTGCGTAGCGATTCTCAGCGGTTGCGCCAGTCCGCCACCTCCACCGCCCGCCGCTCCACCGCCTGTACCGCAGCGCACGTGTGAAACCAATGAACAAACCGATGTGATGGGCGACGCGAGAGTGACGGAGGAAGTGACCCGGCAAACGACGCTGACCCGTTGCGTCACTCAGTAGGTCTGAGCGACCGCATCGTTGCTTTCTTCGTCGCGTTGAGTACGGATTTGACCCGGCACCCTCACCGGTGCCGAAACCCGTGGGCGCCTGAACCTCAGACGTCCTCGATCCTGACCCAGCGTGATTCGCTTGCCGCCAACCGGATCGCGGTCGCCAGACGTTCCACTTCCCACGCTTGCTCAAAGTCAGTCCCACCCTGTGAAAGGCCGGCCAGGGCCATCACCACGTCATGTACTTCCAGCGTCTTGAGTTCGTTGTATCCCAACTGATGACCCGCAGCCGGGCTGAATGCCGCGTAACCCGGCAGGTTCGGCCCGGCGAGCAAGCGCTGGAAGCCGTCCTGGCCGGCGCGATACAGCCGCAGCTCGTTCAAGCGCTCCTGGTCAAACGCCAGTGTGCCTTCCGTGCCGCTGATCTCGAAACTCAGGTGGTTCTTGTAGCCATGCTTGAGCCAACTGCTGCTGAACGTACCGCGTGCGCCGTTGGCAAACCGCAGCAGCGCGTGGACCTGATCGTCGACCGCAATGCAACGTTGCTCCTGGCTGCCAGCCGTCGCAGGACGCTGCCGGTGTACGGTTTGAGCGTCGGCGCACACCGATTCGACATCGCCCACCAGATAGCGCGCCATTGCCAGCAAATGACTGCCTAGATCCGCCAGCGCGCCCCCCGCGTGCTCAGCATCACAGCGCCACGACCACGGTGAAGCAGGATCGGCCATGAAGTCTTCGCTGAATTCGCCCTGAAAACTGATGATCTGCCCCAGTTTGCCACTGTCGATCAGCTCCCGGGCCAACCCGATCATCGGGTTGTGCTGATAGTTGTAACCCACCCGCGTCACGACGCCCGCGACGATGGCGGCCTGACGCATGGCGTTGGCTTGCTGCAGATTCAACGCCAGAGGCTTCTCGCAATACACCGCTTTGCCAGCCGCGAGGGCGGCCATGGCCATTGGGTAGTGGAGGTGATTGGGGGTGGTGATGGCGACCAGATTGACCTTGGGGTCATCGATCAGATGTTGCCAGTCCGTGTGGGCGGCTTCGAAGCCCCAGGCGTCGGCGCAGTGCCGTGCGCGGTGTGGATCGGCGTCGGCCAGGGCGGTCAGTCTGAGCTTCAGCGGGAGCTCGAACACCGCGCTGACGTTACGAAAGGCCAGGGCGTGGGCGCGACCCATGAAACCTGTGCCGATGAGTCCGATGCCGAGTTCGCGCATAGCTGGGGCCTTTTGGGATTTTTGTTGTTGGGAATCTATTTATGGAATATAAATTCCCGTAAAGCAATCCTTGGAATAATAATTCGTTTAACGGTCTGTATAAGGGATCAGCGAAAGGGCGACAGCGCTGTGCGGTCAGGAAGAGTTGGCCGGAGGGGGGAGTCACTGGGAGCAAAATTCGGTGCATCGCCATTCCTGATCCTTATTGCCGCTTTGTCAGATTCTGAAATAACTCGTCTCGTATGAGGCGCTCCGAAACATTGTAGGATCTCATCCCCAATTTCTTTCAGGTCTATATGAGCACCCTCCTGGAACCTCCCAGTTGTTATTTTCAATCCGCACGCTGTATCCATTCGGTCTCCGCTATTCGGCGCAGGTCCCGTTTTCTAATATCGCTTAACCTCGAAATCCCGGCTGCAAGCTTCTCGGCGATGTCCTTCTCCAGGACTGACCGTGTCATCTCCAGGGCTTCACCTCCTTGCTTGCGCTCGGTGAAACCTCTCTTTCTTGCGCCTTCCCTGAACATCCAATTCGCTCCGTCGAGCAGGCGTTCGTGTGTTTCTGCCATTCACTCATTCGCCCCCACTCTACGAGAGACTGAATAATTCCTATGGAATGGATTGCTGATCCCACGGCATGGCTTGGCCTGCTGACCCTGATCGTGCTGGAGCTGGTGCTCGGCATCGATAACCTTGTGTTCATTGCCATCCTGGCTGACAAGCTACCGCCAGAGCAGCGGGATCGGGCGCGTGTCATCGGGCTGTCCCTTGCGTTGCTGATGCGTCTTGGCTTGCTGGCCAGCATCTCCTGGATGGTCACCCTGACCGAACCTTTGTTCGAGGTCTTCGACAAGACGTTCTCGGGCCGGGATTTGATCATGCTGTTCGGTGGTGTGTTCTTGTTGTTCAAGGCAACCATGGAATTGCATGAGCGACTTGAAGGGCATGTGACACAGCGTTCAGGCAATGCGGCCTATGCGATGTTCTGGCCTATCGTCGCGCAAATTGTGGTGCTGGATGCCGTCTTCTCGCTGGACGCTGTGATCACTGCCGTGGGCATGGTGGAACACTTGTCCATCATGATGATCGCGGTGATTTTCTCCATTGGCTTGATGATCATCGCGAGCAAGCCATTGACCAACTTCGTCAACGGACACCCAACCGTCATCATGCTCTGCCTGGGCTTCTTGATGATGATCGGCTTCAGCCTCACCGCTGAGGGCCTTGGCTTCCACATTCCGAAAGGCTATCTCTACGCAGCGATCGGCTTCTCGATCCTGATCGAGCTGTTCAATCAGGTGGCTCGCTCACGCCGCAAGAAGAACGTGCAAGGTCATCGCCCTATGCGTGAGCGTACTGCGCATGCCGTTTTGCGTTTGCTGGGTGGCCACAAGTTGGGGGCCGATGAAGTTGGCGAGGAAATCGCTGACATGCTGTCAGGCGCAGACGCCGAGCAGGTTTTCCATCGACGGGAGCGCGTCATGATCAGTGGCGTGCTGCAGTTGGCGGAACGCCCGATACGCGGTGTCATGACCCCGCGTGCGGAAATCGACCACATTGACCTGGCCGATTCCGCAGAAGAGATCCGCACCCTGCTGATGAACTCGCCGTACTCCAGATTGCCGTTGATCCGCGAGGGACGCGTTGATGAGCCTTTGGGGTTCGTCCACAAGAAGGAGCTGCTCAAAGAGCTGTTGGCCGGGCACCAGCCCAACCTGGAAACCATTGCCCGTCAGGCCATCAACTTGCTGGACAACTTCACGATTCTCAACGCACTGGAACAGATGCGCAAAGAGTCGACTCACATCGCGTTCGTGGTGAACGAATTTGGTGACTTCATGGGTATTCTGACCATGACCGACATCCTCGAATCCATCGCGGGTGAGTTGCCGGATGCCAGTGAAATCGAAGGCCCGAACATCGTTGCCGAGTCTGGAGGTTTCCTCGTCAGCGGTGCGCTGAATCTCAGCCAGATTCGCGAACACATTGGCTTCCAGGCTAAAGCGACGGATGACTATCAGACGCTCGCAGGGTTGGTCATGAGTTTGCTGGATCGTCTGCCGGTCATTGGCGACAAGCTCAATTGGCAGGAGTGGAGCATGACCGTTGTCGAGGTCGAAGAGCGGCGAGTGACAAGGGTGCGATTGCGTAAAGAGTGAGCCGGAACTTGCTCGGCAAAAGGCAGCCCTGAGGCTGCCTTTTGTTCATCCTGAGCACTGAATCAGGACAAGAACCCGCCATCCACGTTCAACGAAACCCCGGTGGTGTAGCTCGACGCATCGCTGGCGAGGTACAGCACCGCACCGGCCATCTCGCTCGGATCCGCTACTCGCTTGAGTGGGATCTGCTGCAACGCGGTCTTCAAGATCGCGTCATTCTTCACCAATGCCGACGCAAACTTGGTATCGGTCAGGCCAGGCAGCAGGGCGTTGCAGCGGATGCCGAACTGCGCGCATTCCTTGGCGAACACCTTGGTCATGTTGATCACGGCGGCCTTGGTCACCGAGTAGATGCCCTGGAAGATGCCCGGCGAGATGCCGTTGATCGAGGCGACGTTGATGATGCTGCCGCCGCCGTTTTCGCGCATCAGTTTGCCGGCTTCGACCGACATGAAGAAGTAGCCGCGGATGTTGACGTCGACGGTCTTCTGGAAAGCGCTGAGGTCTGTGTCCAGTACGTTGCAGAACTGTGGGTTGGTCGCCGCATTGTTGACCAGGATGTCCAGACGCCCGAACTGTTCCTTGATGCCGGCGAAGACCTGGCTGATCTGTTCCATTTCACCGATGTGGCAAGCGACAGCGGTGGCTTTGCCGCCGGCGGCGATGATTGCGTCGGCCACGTGCTGGCAGCCGTCGAGCTTGCGGCTCGAGACGATGACGTGGGCGCCTTGCTGGGCCAACAGTTTGGCGATGGCCTCACCAATGCCGCGGCTGGCACCGGAGACGAAGGCGATTTTGCCGTCGAGGTCGAACAACTGAGTCTTGGACATGTTTTTTCCTTGTTATTGGGCCAGGGAATGCAATCAGAGCTGCACGATCAGAGGCTGGATTTCGAGATGACTTGCAGGCTCATCTGCTCCAGCAGTTTGTTCATGTGAATGAACTGCGCGAAGCGTTTGTCCTGGGTCTGACCGTGGAAGAAGCGGTAGTAGATCTGCTGCACGATGCCGGCCAGACGGAACAGGCCGTAGGTGTAGTAGAAGTCGAAATTGTCGATCTGGATGCCAGAGCGCTCGGCGTAGTAATCGACGAATTCGCGGCGGGTCAGCATGCCCGGGGCGTGGCTCGGCTGGCGACGCATCAGTTGCACCGGCGCCGGGTCTGCGGCTTCGATCCAGTAGGCGAGGGTGTTGCCGAGGTCCATCAGCGGGTCGCCTAGGGTGGTGAGTTCCCAGTCGAGCACGCCGATGATTTGCATCGGGTTGTTCGGGTCGAGGATCACATTGTCGAAGCGGTAGTCGTTGTGGACGATGCTGGAGGTCGGGTGATCGGCCGGCATCTTGTCGTTGAGCCAGGCCTTGACCGCTTCCCACTTCGGCGCGTCCGGGGTCAGGGCTTTTTCGTAGCGATCACTCCAGCCTTTGATCTGCCGCGACACATAACCTTCGGGCTTGCCCAGGTCGCCCAGGCCGTAGGCCTCGTAGTCGACCCGATGTAGTTCAACGAACTTGTCGATGAAGCTTTTGCACAGGGCTTCGGTTTGCGCCGAGTCCAGGCCCAGTTCCGGCGGCAGTTCGGAGCGCAGGATGATGCCGTTGACCCGTTCCATCACGTAGAACTCGGCGCCGATCACCGATTCGTCGGTGCAGTGCACATAGGCCTTGGGGCAATACGGAAAACCGTCGCGCAGTTGATTGAGGATGCGAAATTCGCGGCCCATGTCGTGTGCGGACTTGGCTTTGTGACCAAACGGCGGCCGACGCAGGACGAACTCCTGCTCCGGGTATTCCAGCAGGTAGGTCAGGTTCGACGCACCGCCTGGAAACTGGCTGATCTGAGGCAAGCCACTCAAGCCCGGAATGTGGGCCTTGAGGTACGGATCGATCAGGCTGGCATCGAGTTCTTCGCCGGTGCGGATACGGGTGGACTGGTCAGTAAGCGCCATGCTTATCCCTTCTGCTTATTCTGGAGGCCTGCGATTATTGGCTAATCTAATGCGCGCACCCGGCACCCACAACCACGAACGGCCCTTATAGGTGAGCGTGTTGCCGGGCAATCATTGCTTTTGATACACCTGTTTGAATGGCCCTCAGGGCACAACGTTGCTCAGTGAGGCCGGCAGGGCAATGGGCGTCAACACGGGACTGCCGGAGAAGAACGCCACCAGGTTGCGCCCCACCAGTTCAACGGTGCCTTGGGTCGCTTCCGGGGACAACCCCGCGACATGCGGCGTCAGGATCACGTTGGTCAGTGCCTTGAATGCATCCGGCACATGAGGCTCGGCATCGAACACATCCAGCGCGGCTCCGGCAATGCGTCGCTGTTCAAGCGCGCTGACCAGGTCTGAGGTGGCGATCACCGAGGCTCGGGCGATGTTCACGACGAACCCCTTGGGGCCCAGGGCGTCGAGGACGTGTTTATTGATCAGGTGTTTGGTGCCCAGGCCGCCGGGCGTGGCAACGATCAAAAAGTCCGAGGCGCGAGCCAGTTCGGTTGGCGTCGAGCAGAAGGTATAAGGGACGTCGCTACGATGCTGGCGGTTGTGGTAACTCACGGTCATGTCGAAGCCGGCGGCGGCGCGTTTGGCGATGGCCATGCCGACCGCGCCGAGGCCAAGGATCCCCAGGCGTTTGCCGGCCAGGGAGGGGCGCATGATCTTCGGCCACTCGCCGCGGCGTACAGCGGCGTCGCAACGGGGAATGTCGCGAACCAGCGCCAGCAACATCGCCATGGCATGGTCGGCGACTGAAGAGGCGTTGACGCCAGCACCATTGGTGACGGTGATGTCCCGGTCGGCGGCGGCTTGCAGGTCGACGTGTTCGTAACCGGCGCCGATCACGCAGATGATTTTGAGGTTGGGCAGAGCGGCAATTTCATCGGCGTACAGGCCCAATGGACCGCGAGTCAGTACCGCATCAATCTGAGGGCCATGCCGTGTGATGGCGGCGGCGCGCTCGGGCGGCGTCGGGGCCAGAATCAGGTGAAAGCCCTGATGTTCGAGAATCGGCAAGTAATCGTTGATGGTTTCAACCAGTACCAGAACGGTTGCAGGCATGCTGGGCTCCTGTGGATATTGAATGTCGGATCTCGAATGTTGCTTCAGATTGCTGATTCCAGAGGAGTTTAGCAACGACCGGGGATTGCACACGCCGTTGATCAGACTGATTCATCTTGCGAGGTCAGAAAATGGCGGGCGGCGTCGAGAATCTCATCGGACAGACCATCCCCGCGTGTAGCGCGAGCCAGGGTCAGCGCACCGACCATCAAGGAATAATCCACCAAGGCTTGTTGGCGATTGGCTTCGGGCTGATCCGAACCCATCAAGGGGGTGAGCATCTGCAGCAAGGCTTCCAGCCCCTGAGTGTAGGTCTGGTGCAAACCGCTTTCGGCGGTTTCATGACACATGTCGCCGGCAAACGCCGTGACCGGGCAGCTTTCGCCCGGATTGTCGCGATTGGCCGCCGACAGGTAGGGCGCAATGATGCTCGTGCGGGCCGAAACGCTGTCATCGTTGGCGTCGATTTTCTGCTTCCAGCGTTCCATCGACTGGGTGAACGCCCGGGTGCAGGCCTCTTTCGCCAGCGCTTCCTTGGAGTCGAAATGACCATAGAACCCGCCATGGGTCAGGCCGGCCGCGCCCATCACGTCAACGACGCTGATCCCGTGCAGGCCGCGCTCGCGAAACAGCCGCGTGGCGGCTTCAACGATGATCTCGCGGTTGAGTTCGGCTTGTTTGCGGGAGACTCGAGGCATGGCGGCTCACAGGTAAGGAAGGTGTTTAGATGACTGGCATCATAAGGAACTGTAGGGCGCGTGTCAGTGAATGACTTTCGCGGCAACAGTCGGCCCGGTCGAAGGATTTTTCTTTCCCGATTGCAGGACGTATACGCCGCCGAGGATCAGCAGCATCGCCAGCAGGTCGAGGCTCTTGATCGGCTCGCCGACCAGCAGCGAGCCGATCAGCAAGGCAATCACCGGCGGTATATAGGTGACGCCCGAAGCGGCAAGGGCGCCGAGCCGTTGCACGATGAAGTAATAAAGGATGTAGGCGACACCGGTGCCGGCCAGCCCCAGGCCCAATATCACACCCGCCAACGCCACCGGGTCCAGCGAGATGCGCGCCATGTCGTGCATGTCGGTGATGAGCGTGATCAGCACCAGGGCGAAACCGATCTGATAGGTCGACAGCGCCAGCGGCGACAAACCCAGCGGCGTGATGAAGCGTCGGGCGTAGACAAACGAGCAGCCGACGCTTAGCGAGCCGGCGATCATGTACAGCACACCGCTGACATCGACACCGGTCGCCAGGCTGTTCCAGGGCCGGGCAATCAGAATCACGCCGACAAAACCAAGGAAGATGCCGAAAGCCGTGCGGGAATTAAGCGGTTCGGCACGCAGGAACAGCCACGCGGTGACGAAGGAAAACAGCGGAATTGCACCGCTGAGCATCCCGGCCACGCTGGACAGCAATAAGGAGGTGCCTTTGGCGAAGGCGTAGTAGTAAATCACCGTCGCCAACAGCGCCATCACCAGGAAATGATGGCTGTAGCGCAGGTGTGACCAACTCAGGCTTCGACGCGCAAGGGCGAATGCCAGGATCGGCAAGAACCCGAACAACACCCGCAGAAACACGATTTGGGTGGGCGTAATCCATTCTGCGGCCCACTTCATGAAAATGAAGTTGGTGCCCCAGATCAGGCCGAGCAGAGCGAACGCGATATACGCGGCCTGTTTCATGAGATGTCCTCCGGGGACCTTGTAAAACGCCAGGTGTGGCGACAATCAGTTGGCGTATTGAGCGATGCCATTGCCGAATGACCAGTTCTCGGGCTTGCCTTCCACCAGATTGATGAAGACATCTTCCAGGCGAACAGCCAGTTCAGCGTTGAGGCTTTCGGCGATGGTTTTGTAGAGCAGTTTTTTCTGCTCGAGGGTGCGGCCTTCCCGCAAAGTGATCTGGATGATCACCAGGTTGTCCGTGCGATTGATGCCCATGTAAACGGGGTCAAAGATGAAGTGGTTCTCGTCGTGTTCGGCGAGGATCTGGAAGTTATCGTTCTCGGGGACGCCAATAGTGGCATGCATGGCAGTGTAGATCAGTTTGCCGATGCGCTTGGCGAAGGTCGGGTCCTGGTTCTTCTTAATATCGACGCGAACGAGTGGCATGGGAGGTCTCCGTAAAAGAGGGCTGCCGGTCAGCAGGTGAATTGAAAATACATGGCGCCAATCCTTTGTTAAATAGATTTGTCAAAACATCTATTTAAAATCCGATCTAAGGCGGCCAAAGGTCGTGTGTGGCGAGAGGGCTTGCCCCCGTTGGGTCGCGAAGCGACCCCAAAAATGGGCCTGCTGCGCAGTCCAACGGGGGCAAGCCCCCTCGCCACAAAGATCTGATCCGCACAACCACTCCTCAGCTAAGTCTTTGCTTCTGTTCATTAATCCCGGACAATCGCGCCCCTGTTTCGGCCAGGGCGCTGCCCGTCGGATTTTTCCGACTCGTCCTGACCGGGTAGCAAATGACCGGAATGCGGAGATCCCATCGGATGAATGATCAGGCCAATAGCGTCGACGAACGCTATGTAGCGGCGACACCAGCGACTCTCACCAGCTGGAATCGCCATGACACCACCTGGATGCTCGGCCTGTTTGGCACGGCCATTGGAGCCGGTACCCTGTTTTTGCCGATCAACGCGGGCCTGGGCGGTTTCTGGCCGTTGCTGATCCTGGCGGTGCTGGCATTCCCCATGACCTTTTATGCGCACCGTGGCCTGACCCGCTTCGTGTTGTCCGGCCGCGAAGGCGCGGACATCACCGAAGTGGTGGAAGAACACTTCGGCATCAAGGCCGGTGCGCTGATCACCTTGCTGTACTTCTTCGCGATCTTCCCGATCCTGCTGATCTACAGCGTGGCCCTGACCAACACCGTGGGCAGTTTCCTCGAGCATCAATTGCACATCATGCCGCCACCGCGCGCCGTGCTGTCGTTGGTGCTGATCCTCGGCCTGTTGGCGGTGGTGCGTTGCGGCGAGCAGGTGATCGTCAAGGCGATGAGCCTGATGGTGTACCCGTTCATTGTGGCGCTGCTGTTCCTCGCGGTGTTCCTGATCCCGCACTGGAACGGCGGCATCCTGGCCACGGCGTCGACCCTGCCTGAACCGTCGGCACTGCTGCACACGCTGTGGCTGGCGATTCCGGTGATGGTGTTCTCGTTCAACCACTCGCCGATCATCTCGGCGTTTGCGGTGGACCAGAAGCGTCGTTACGGCGAACACGCTGAAGAACGCAGCTCGCAGATCCTGTCCCGCGCCCACATCTTGATGGTGGTGATGGTGATGTTCTTCGTCTTCAGCTGCGTGCTGACGCTGTCGCCGGGGCAACTGGCGGAAGCCAAGGCGCAGAACCTGTCGATCCTGTCGTACCTGGCCAACCACTTCAGCAATCCGACCATTGCCTTTGCCGCGCCGTTGATTGCTTTCGTGGCCATTTCCAAGTCGTTCCTGGGCCACTACATCGGCGCCAGCGAAGGCCTCAAAGGCTTGATCGTGAAAAGCGGCAAACGCCCGGCGCCCAAGACGCTGGACCGCATGACCGCCGCGTTCATGCTGGTGGTGTGCTGGATTGTCGCGACCCTGAATCCGAGCATCCTCGGGATGATCGAAACCCTCGGTGGTCCGGTCATTGCGGCAATCCTGTTCCTGATGCCGATGTACGCGATCCGCAAAGTGCCGGCGATGGCGCGCTTCCGAGGCCAGGCGTCCAATGTCTTCGTGACGGCGGTGGGCCTGGTGGCGATTTCGGCGTTGATCTTTTCCCTGAAAGATTCTTTGGGGTTTTGAGAGCGTCATCACGGGCAAGCCCGACTCCCACAGGAATTGCGCAGGACCTGTGGGAGCGTGGCTTGCCGCGATGAACGATAACGCGATCTCACGGAGTTAAAGCTATCAACAAACGCCGCTCATCTCTCGATGGGCGGCGTTTTTTATTGCGTAGAAGGACGCACCCCCTGACCCAGCGCAGCCGTTCCCCGGGATTAGCGGCTAAGCTTGCGGCTGCATCAGCGCGTCGTAGACCGTTTGCCGCAGGATTGCCCCTTTCTCTGGAGACGCTTTATGGCAGATGCCCACGGCGCATCGGTGCAACCCCGTGCCGATCCGCCAAACCGCTGGCTCGACGTTTTGGCCGGTGTGTCGATTGCCGGTTTGTTGTTGCCCGAGGCCGTTGCCTACTCCAGCATTGCGGCGCTGCCGCCCCAGGCCGGGGTGATTGCACTGTTTGCCGGGTTGCTGTGCTACGGACTGTTCGGCACCAGCCGTTTTGCCATTGTTTCCGCGACCTCTTCCTCGGCAGCGGTGCTGGCCGCCGCCACCGCCACGCTGGCCAACGGTGATTCAGGCCTGCGCATGACCCTGGCGATCGGCCTGGTGCTGGTGACCGGTGGTTTCTTCCTGTTGGCCGGGCTGTTCAAACTCGGCAGCGTGACGTCATTTATCGCCAAACCGGTACTGCGCGGCTTCGCATTCGGGCTGGCCGTGACCATCATCCTCAAGCAAGTGGCGAGCATCGTTGACGTGCGCTTGAGCAACGGCAATCTGATCCGTTTCCTGCCGCAATTGCTGGAGCAATGGCCGCAGTGGAATCGGGCTGGCTTGCTAGTCGCAGCGGTGGCTTTGCTGGTGTTGTGGGTGTGCGCACGTTTTCGGCGATTACCGGGAGGCCTGCTGGTGGTGGCACTCGGCATTGCCGCCGGGCAATGGCTGAACCTGCCGTCCTACGGAGTGAAACTGATCGGTGTGATCGACCTGAGCCTTGAAGTGCCCCGGCTGCCGGTGCTGCCGTTTGCGGACTGGCTGCACCTGGGGGAATTGGCGTTTGCCATGGTGATGATTCTGTATGCCGAATCCTATGGATCGATTACCTCGTTTGCACTCAAGCATGGTGACCGGGTTTCCTCGAACCGCGATCTGCTGGCCCTCGGTGCGGCCAATCTGCTGTCAGGCCTGTTCCACGGCATGCCGACCGGCGCCGGTTACTCCGCGACGTCGGCCAATGAGGCGGCCGGTGCCGGTTCACGCCTGGCCGGTGTGGTAGCGGCGGGGGTGGTGTTGCTGATTGTCTTGACCGTGTTGCCCTGGATTGCCTTGACGCCCGAACCGGTGCTGGGCGCCATCGTCATTCATGCACTGGCGCGCGGCTTGAGCCTGCAGCCATTGGGTCGGTATTTCATCTGGCGTCGCGACCGTTTGCTGGTGATCTGCGCGGTGGCCGCCGTGTTGGTGCTTGGCGTGCTGGACGGCTTGCTGGTGGCGGTGGTGATCAGCGTGGTGCTGATGCTCAAACAGATGTCATCGGCAGATATTCAAGTGTTGGGGCAAATGGGTGACGGCCATGATTATGTCGACCTGCAACGTCATCCCGATGCCCGGGCAATCCCGGGCGTGCTGATCGTGAGGCCCAGCGAGGCGCTGTTTTTCGCTAACGTAGAGCGCATTCTGGGCGGCGCACTGCATCTGGCCCGGCACGCGGAGCCGCCGGTGCATACCATCATTCTCAGCCTGGAAGAATCACCGGACCTGGACGGCACCAGCATCGAAGCGCTGGAAGCGTTCTTTTTGCAGGTGCGGGCGCTGGACATGCTGTTGATCCTGGCGCGGCTCAAGCACGAAGCCAAAGCCGTGCTCGCGAAATTACCGACGCAGGAACTGGAGCAGGTGATGCTCAGTGGCTTGAGCGTCGACGGCGCGGTGCAGCAAGCCCTCAATCCATCGCCATAACCTGTGGGAGCGAGCCTGCTCGCGATAGCGGTCTGGCAGCCACATCTATGTCGACTGACAGGCCGCTATCGCGAGCAGGCTCGCTCCCACAAGGGGGAATGTGCGAACCCAGCAGGCATAAAAAAACGCCGCTCATCTCACGATGGGCGGCGTTTTTTATTGCGTTGCAGCGTTAGGCTTGAACGACCGGGATGTTGGCGTTCGCAGCAGCTTCACGGAACTCGGCGATCTGGTCGAAGGACAGGTAGCGGTAAACATCAGCCGCCATGCTGTCGATCTTGCCAGCGTATTCCATGTACTCCTCGACGGTCGGCAGGCGACCCAGGATGGAAGCAACAGACGCCAGCTCGGCCGAGGCCAGGTAGACGTTCGCGCCGTCACCCAGACGGTTCGGGAAGTTACGGGTCGACGTCGACACCACGGTGGAGTTCGGCTCTACACGTGCCTGGTTACCCATGCACAGCGAGCAGCCTGGCATTTCCATGCGTGCGCCGGCCTTGCCGTAGATGCCGTAGTAGCCTTCTTCGGTCAGCTGGTGAGCGTCCATTTTGGTCGGCGGCGACAGCCACAGACGGGTTGGAAGCTGACCTTTGACTTGATCCAGCAGTTTACCGGCAGCGCGGAAGTGACCGATGTTGGTCATGCACGAACCGATGAACACTTCGTCGATCTTCTCGCCAGCAACGCTGGACAGCAGACGGGCGTCGTCCGGATCGTTTGGCGCGCAGAGCACAGGCTCTTTGATGTCGGCCAGGTCGATTTCGATGATTTCAGCGTATTCGGCGTCAGCATCGGCAACCATCAGCTCAGGGTTGGCAACCCAGGCTTCCATCGCTTGAGCGCGACGTTCCAGGGTACGTGCATCGCCGTAGCCTTCGCCGATCATCCAGCGCAGCAGGGTGATGTTGGAGTTCAGGTACTCGGTGATGGAATCTTTCGACAGCTTGATGGTGCAACCGGCAGCCGAACGTTCAGCCGAGGCGTCGGACAGCTCGAAAGCCTGCTCGATGCTCAGGTTGTCCAGGCCTTCGATTTCCAGGATGCGGCCGGAGAAGGCGTTTTTCTTGCCTTTCTTCTCGACGGTCAACAGGCCAGCCTGAATCGCGAAGTAAGGAATGGCGTGAACCAGGTCACGCAGGGTGACGCCCGGTTGCATTTTGCCTTTGAAGCGCACCAGGATCGATTCCGGCATGTCCAGCGGCATAACGCCAGTGGCGGCGGCGAACGCTACCAGGCCAGAGCCGGCCGGGAACGAAATGCCCATCGGGAAACGGGTGTGGGAGTCACCACCGGTGCCGACGGTGTCCGGCAGCAGCATGCGGTTCAGCCAGCTGTGGATGATGCCGTCGCCCGGACGCAGGGAAACGCCGCCGCGGGTCATGATGAAGTCTGGCAGGGTGTGGTGGGTGGTCACGTCGATCGGCTTTGGATAGGCCGCGGTGTGGCAGAAGGACTGCATGACCAGATCGGTCGAGAAGCCCAGGCACGCCAGGTCTTTCAGTTCGTCACGGGTCATTGGACCGGTGGTGTCCTGAGAACCGACGGTGGTCATCTTCGGTTCGCAGTAGGTGCCAGGACGAACGCCTTTGCCTTCTGGCAGACCGCACGCCTTGCCGACCATTTTCTGTGCCAGGGTGAAGCCTTTGCCGGTGTCGACAGGTGCTTCAGGCAGCTTGAACAGGTCGGTAGGGCCAAGGCCCAGTTCGGCGCGAGCCTTGTCGGTCAGGCCGCGGCCGATGATCAGCGGGATACGGCCGCCGGCACGAACTTCGTCCAACAGAACCGGGGTCTTCATTTCGAAGGTGGTCAGGACTTCGTCGGTGCCGTGTTTGCAGACTTTGCCAGCATGCGGGTACAGGTCGATCACGTCGCCCATGTTCATGTTGGTAACGTCGAACTCGATTGGCAGTGCGCCAGCATCTTCCATGGTGTTGTAGAAGATTGGAGCGATCTTGCTGCCGAAGCAGAAACCGCCAGCACGCTTGTTCGGCACGTTAGGAACGTCGTCGCCGAAGAACCACAGCACCGAGTTGGTCGCCGATTTACGCGACGAACCGGTACCGACCACGTCACCGACGTAGGCGATCGGGAAGCCTTGACCGCGCATTTCTTCGATCTGCTTCATCGGACCGGTGACGCCCTGGACGTCAGGCACGATGCCTTCACGGGCCATTTTCAGCATAGCGAGGGCGTGCAGCGGGATGTCCGGGCGGGACCAGGCGTCCGGAGCAGGGGACAGGTCGTCGGTGTTGGTTTCGCCGGTGACCTTGAACACGCGCAGGCTGATCTTGTCGGCCAGCACAGGACGGTTCTTGAACCACTCGCCGTCAGCCCACGACTGAAGCACGCCTTTGGCGTGTTCGTTGCCGTTCTTGGCTTTTTCCGCGACGTCGTGGAATGCATCGAACATCAGCAAGGTGTGCTTGAGTTGAGCGGCAGCAACTGGGGCCAGTTCGGCGCTGTCGAGCAGGTCAACCAGGGTCACGATGTTGTAGCCGCCCTGCATGGTGCCAAGCAGTTCAACAGCGCGTTTCTTGTCGATCAGAGGGGATTTTGCTTCGCCTTTGGCGAGGGCAGACAGGAAACCGGCCTTTACATAGGCTGCTTCGTCCACACCTGGCGGAATGCGATTGGTGATCAGGTCAACGAGGAAAGCTTCTTCGCCAGCCGGAGGATTCTTCAGCAGCTCGACCAGGCCTGCAGTTTGTTCGGCGTTTAGCGGCTGGGGAACGATACCCAGTGCTGCACGCTCTTCGATATGTTTGCGGTAGGCTTCAAGCACAGTTATTACCCTCATCAGTGGTCCCAAATGGGTGTCCGGGACGCTCATCCCGAAATTGCCGTACTCATGCGCTGCGTGGCGTTGTGGGCCACTTAGCCAGAATTACCGGCAATTCCTTACAGAAGCTGCTTTCAAAGTTTTACGCCTGCAGAACGGGGAGCTGATGAGGGTTGGCGTTGGGCTTTTCCCCGCTGGAAAAACCCATCGCCAACTCCGCTCTGAAGGAACGACTGTGCTCGTGACGCTTTGAAAACAGCTTCTAACGGACATTGGCGCCTTAAAAGGCTGGCTGATTCTACGGCAAAAAAAATATAAAGGTAAGTTAGCCCCTGAACTTTGAGGGGTGATGAATGTTAGACAAAGGGCTAACATGCCGGCCTGTTCTGCTTTCCCGTGTTCCCCTGACCTATGCCCAATCAGACCATCAAGACCCCCTGCGTCGGCCTCTGCTCCACTGTTTACGGTGATCTGGTGTGCCGTGGCTGCAAGCGTTTCCACCATGAAGTGATCAACTGGAATGGTTACAACGAGGAGGAAAAGCGCGCGGTGTGGCTGCGTCTTGAGCAGCTGTTGTCCCAGGTGATGGCCAGCAAGCTGGAAATCTTCGATCCCCAGCGCCTGCGCTTGCAACTGGAGCAGCGCAAGATCCGCTTTGTGCCCCATCAATCCGAGTATTGCTGGGCATATCAGCTGATCGCCCGTGGTGCGCGGGTGATCAACAACCTGGAAGCCTACGGGATGGTGTTGATGCCGGAGTTTCGCGACTGGAACCTGCCGGAATTGCGTGACGCCATTGATCGGGAATTCTTTTTGCTGTCGGAGGCGCATTACCAGCGCTACATCGCCCCCGGCTTCCTGAAAGACGCCTTCGGCGGTTGAACACATAACCTGTGGCGAGGGAGCTTGCTCCCGTTCGACTGCGCAGCAGTCGCAAATCGGCCAGTGAGTATTGTCTGAAACACTGCACCGGCTGATTTGGGGTCGCTTCGCAACCCAACGGGAGCAAGCTCCCTCGCCACAAATGCTTGTTGAATCTCAATGCTGAGTCACAATCTCCTCCAGATGATCCATGATCGTATCCGGCTTCAGCACCAGCACATCGCTCTCCACCGCATCCAACACCACCTCCGCCGTATTCCCGATCAACGCCCCGGACAACCCGGACCGCGCAACAGTGCCAATCACCGTCACCGCCGCCTGAAGCTTGTGCACCATGAATGGAATCAACACATCCGCCGGACCTTCCTCGATATGCAGGTGGTCATCATCGATATCGAACTCGGCCTGAAACGATCTGCACTGCTCGCGATAGCGCGCCTCGATGGTTTCGCTGAGCTGCAACGTCGGGTCTGCCGCCGACAGCATCGGTGACGGATGCGCGCTGACCACGTGTAACTTGGCCTTTGCCAGGCTGGCGATGTCGTAACCGTGATCGACGATCGCGGCGTGCAACGTGCGGTGGTCGCCATCGGTATTGCCGACGTCAATGGCCGCGAGAATGACCCCGCCGGTCCAGGGTTTCGAGGTTTTGACGAGCAGCACCGGCGTCGGGCAATAACGCAGCAGTTTCCAGTCCGCCGGGGTCAGCAGCGCTTTTTTCAACGGGCTGTCGGGGTAATGCTGTTTGACCACCAGCCCGCAGCCTTCCGCCTGCTGCACATCGACGATGGTTTCATGCAGGCTCTCATTCCAGGCCTGCTCGGTGGTGACGCTGTAGCCGTCCTCGATCAGGGCTGCCTTGAGCACGCCCAACATGCCGCTATGGTCATGCTTGCGATCGCACACCAGCAGATGCAGATGAGCCTGGGTTACGCCAGCAATCAGTTTGGCCCGTTTGAGCGCCAGGCTTTCCGAGTGTTCGGGTTCGATGACCACCAGGATGCTGCGAATGGCTTGCATGATCGGGATCTCCAGGAAGGTAAAAAATACTGCGTTGGACAACTATAGTTGTTCGTCGCCAACCCGGTACTTGATGCATATCAACGGCGGCGACTGGTGGTCTGGCGGCAGGCCGGTATAATCGGCGCCCTTCGATTCAGACCTTTTATTCCGTGAGCCCCATGATCCTTCCCGAAATTCACGAGTTCCTCGGCTGCCGAACCCCCGATGGCTGGGTCCAGGCCGCGCTTGCCGATCAGGAAACGTTGCTGATCGACCACAAGAACTGTGAGTTCAAGGCGGCCAGCACGGCGTTGAGCCTGATCGCCAAGTATCACTCCCATGTCGACCTGATCAACCTGATGTCGCGCCTGGCCCGGGAAGAGCTGGTGCACCACGAGCAGGTCATGCGCCTGATGAAAAAACGCAAGATCGAACTGCGTCAGCTGTCTGCCGGGCGTTACGCCTCGGGCCTGCGCAAAGTGGTGCGCAGCCACGAGCCGGTCAAGCTGGTGGACACGTTGGTGGTCGGCGCGTTTATCGAAGCCCGCAGCTGCGAGCGTTTCGAGGCACTGGTGCCGCATCTGGACGAAGAACTGGGCAAGTTCTATTTCGGCTTGCTGAAAAGCGAAGCGCGGCATTTCCAGGGTTATCTGAAACTGGCTTACCAGTACGGTGATGCCAAGGACATTGCCCAGGTCATTGACCGGGTCCGCGCTGCCGAGCAGGAGCTGATCGAATCACCGGACGTGGAGTTCCGTTTTCACAGCGGGGTCCCGGCAGCGGCGTGAAGATCTTTGCGTCTTAATTGTTAAAAACTCTTAAGAGTATGAAAGATCACTGAAAACCGGCCCGCGAGGCCGGTTTTTGCTGCCCTTCATCACCGTCCCGTCACCGATTGGCGCCATAATGCCGCCCACTTCACACAAGGGTTGGCAGACAGTCGTTATGGATAACCTGGGTTTTGGCAAAGTATTGCTGGTGGAAGACGACGAGAAGCTCGCCGGGCTGATCGCGCATTTCCTGTCCCAACATGGCTTTGAGGTCCGCCAGGTGCACCGCGGCGACCTCGCGTTGGCTGCATTCCTCGAATTCAAACCGAAAATCGTCGTGCTCGACCTGATGCTGCCGGGGCAGAGCGGCCTGCACGTGTGCCGCGAGATCCGCAGCGTGTCCGACACGCCGATCGTCATTCTGACCGCCAAGGAAGATGACCTCGATCACATCCTCGGCCTGGAGTCCGGTGCCGACGACTACGTGATTAAACCGATCAAACCGCCAGTGCTGCTGGCCCGCCTGCGTGCGTTGCAACGGCGTCAGGCGCCGGACAGCAGCGTGTACAGCGCCCTGGAGTTCGGCAACCTGAGCATCGACCGCAGCTGTCGCGAAGTGCGGTTGGCGGGCGAGCTCATCGAAATGACCACCATGGAATTCGAACTGCTGTGGTTACTGGCCAGTGCCGCCGGCAAGATTCTGTCCCGCGACGACATCCTCAACCGCATGCGCGGTATTGCGTTTGACGGCCTCAACCGCAGTGTCGACGTCTACATCAGCAAGTTGCGCGGCAAGCTCAAGGACAACCCGCGCGAACCGGTGTGCATCAAGACCATCTGGGGCAAGGGTTATTTGTTCAATCCGTTTGCGTGGGAGCTGTAAATGCTGCGGTTATTTCTTGGGCTGTTTCTGGTGATGACGGTCGGCCTGGTACTGGGGTTGCAAACGGTCGAGCGCACGTTCGATGCGCTTCTCGATGGTCAGATGCAGAGCTACAACCGCGAGGCGGTGCGTGGCCAAGCCTGGTCGCTGGCGGAGCAGTTACGCGATCTGGACAGCTCGGACCGGGAGCGCGAACTGGAAGCGGTGCGCCCGCACTATGGCTTGGGCCTGACGCTGGTCGAGAGCAGTCAACTGTCCCTGACCGATCAGGAGAAAGCCGAGTTGGCCCACGGGCTGCTGGTAATCCGTGACAAGTACACGCAGTTCATCTCGCGCATCGACGAGGGTTCGCAGTTGCTCAGCATCAAGCTGCCGGCCGAGCCCAGCCTGATGCCGTTCTACATTGCCGCGGCGTATCTGATGATCGCGGTGATGATCGGTTTGGTTTTGATGTTCTGGGTCCGCCCGCATTGGCGAGACTTGGAGAAACTGCGCCTGGCGGCCGAACGTTTTGGCGATAACGACCTGTCGTCGCGGATCCAGCTGTCCAAGCGTTCGAACATTCGTGACCTGTCCGGGCACTTCAACCTGATGGCGGCGCGCATCGAAGGCTTGATCGCCAATCAGCGCGAACTGACCAACGCGGTGTCCCACGAGTTGCGCACGCCGATTGCCCGGTTGTCATTCGAACTCGATCAGCTCAAGCAACAACCCGATCCGACCCAAAACCGCGAACTGATTGCCGACATGTACGCGGACCTTGGCGAGCTGGAAGAAATGGTTTCCGAGCTGCTGACCTACGCCAGCCTTGAGCGCGGCGCCACGGTCATCACCCGGGAAAACATCCAGGCCAACAGTTGGCTGGACAGCGTGGTCGGCAGCGTGGCCCTGGAGGCCGAGGCTGCCGGGGTGCAGTTATTGATTGTCGAGTGTCAGGTCGACGAGGTTCGTATCGAACCGCGCTTCATGGCCCGGGCAGTGATCAACCTGCTGCGCAATGCCATTCGTTATGCCGATGAGCGGGTGGAGGTGTCGTTGGTCCGTACCGGTGATCGCTACGAAGTGCGGGTCAACGATGATGGGCCGGGTGTGCCGGTGGACGGGCGCGAGAAAATCTTCGAACCTTTCTCGCGCCTCGACGCCAGCCGTGATCGCCGCACGGGTGGCTTTGGTTTGGGGTTGGCGTTGGTGCGGCGTGTGTCGCAATCCCATGGCGGGCAGGTGGAAGTGGGGGATTCGCCTTGGGGTGGGGCGTCGTTTCGCATGACGTGGGCGCATCTGGATTGATTGTGTTGAGCTCACCGGCCCCATCGCGAGCAGGCTCACTCCCACAGGGGAATGCATTCCAAGTGTGGGAGCGAGCCTGCTCGCGATGAGGTCATCAGCAAACCCGGATAGCTAAAAGGTGTACACCACCTGCCCACCGACCGAAGTCTGCATCCGCCGCTCGACAATCGGACTGTCCGCCGCATCACCCGCCAGATACTGCACGGCCAGCACCGTCGACACATTCCACTGCTCATCAATCGGCATCGACCAGGTCAACTCCGCCCCGCGACTTACCAGCCCGCCATGAGTGTCATGCGCCCTGAACTGACTGCGCGAAGCCTGGGCGGCGCTGACGCCATACCAGGTGCGCACGTAATGGCTGTCGCCAAACTGACTGTTCAGGCTGCCCGTGACCTTGCCGTAGTTACCCTCATAAAACGGTGCGCTGATGCTCAGCTTCAGGCGATTCCAGGCTGAGCCGGTGTCGTGATCGTCATCGTCCTTTTCCAGTGCATGCTCAAAACTGGCACCGAGAATGATCGGGCCCATGTGGTAAGTGCCGTCCAGACCCAGCGCCGGCCGCGACTTGATCGAGCCCATGCCGTTGAGCTCGTCCGAGCCTTCGAACCCGGTCTTGCGATCCTTGCGCACATCGCTCGCGCCGATGTACACGCTCAGGCCAAAGTCGTCTTCATCAAACGCCCAGCCCAATCCCTTTTCCGTGTCCAGAAAGAGGCCATAGGGACTGATCACCTTGGCGCCCAGCAGCGGCGCCACCACGCGCTCGTCGCTGCCGCTGTAACGCGGCACGCTGGCGGCACCGGCGCGCAAGGTGTATTGCCAGTCTTCAGCGCGTAATGAGTCGGCGGGAAGCAGCAGGCAAAACGAAGTCAACGACAGACACAGCGAACGTAACATGGGAGCACCCGAGGGGAGGTTGGATGCGCCCATGCTAGGCGGCTGCCGGCCGGCAATCTTTGAGAGCTTTGTCGGGAAACTGTCAAAGACTGTGAAGCGGCTTTAGCGGCTCAAACCCAGGCGTTCATGCCATTGGGCGATGGACTCCTCGGGGTAGACGTCGAATTGCTGGTCTGCAGGATGCGCATCGACTTCCACCCACGGCGCCTTGGAGCCGAGCATCAAGTGCGTGTGTTCCGGTGGCACCGGCAATGGAGTATCGATGGCCGAGGCAAACGGGTGGATCAGCTCAGGCCACTCAGGGCTGAACAGCCACAAACCTGACCCGCAAAGGCTGCAGAAATGCCGCTCGGCGCTGCTACTGTGTGCACGTTTGTCGCCTTCTTCCTTGAGTCGCGCGTGATAAATCGCGATGTGCTTGCGGCCGCGAACTTTCAGGCTCTGGGCATCGCCACCGAGGTTGATTGCATAACCGCCACCGCCTTGGGTCTTGCGGCAGATCGAGCAGTAGCAACGCTGATACGGGTAGGGGTGGGCACTGGTCAAACTGAACGACACAGCGCCGCAATGGCAGGCACCTTCGAGCTGCATGGGAACCTCCGACGAGGGTTGGTTTACCCCTGACAGCCTAGACCGTCAGCGAACGTCGACCGGCACCAGAATCGCATCGCCGGTCGCCACCAGTTTCAACTGGTCGCCGATTTGCGCGAACAGCTCGGCGCGGGCGAACACCTGTTTCTTGCCAGCCTTTACCACCCGGCCCCGAGCAATGAACACTTCACCGACGGCGGGCGCCAGGCAGTTGACCGAAAAGTGCGAAGCCAGCACGTTGCCAGCGACCGTCCCGGCTGCGAAACCACAGGCCGTGTCGAGCAGCGCGCCGATCAGGCCGGCGTGGAGGAAGCCGGCGTATTGCGCCATGTCGGCCTCGCGAAAAGCCAGGGTCAGTTCGGCTTCGCCGCTCGCGGCTGCGGTCACTTCGAAGCCGGCCCAGCGGTTGAAGGCTGAGGTTGAATTGATGTGCTTGAGTGCGTTTAGCATGTCGAATCCCTCCGGTTGAGACACCAACATGCGCCGGGTTTTGGGGGAAGTCATGGTGGATAAGGGCGGGTGATGGACCGCAGGATTTTTGGTGAATGTGCTGGCCTCATCGCGGTCCCGCTGGACGCCCACCCATGGCCCAAGGCAGCATGGTCGCCTTCACCACCGGGGCTGAACTCATGCGACGATTGCCTTCCCTGGCAGCACTCAGAACCTTCGAATGCGCTGCCCGCCATGCCCATTTCGGCCGGGCC
Organism: Pseudomonas sp. LBUM1663; assembly: GCF_059695905.1. NCBI lineage: Bacteria > Pseudomonadati > Pseudomonadota > Gammaproteobacteria > Pseudomonadales > Pseudomonadaceae > Pseudomonas > Pseudomonas sp. LBUM1663. Next base: position 2,878,952 of record NZ_CP166792.1, read on the forward strand.
GCCGCCGAGCTGTGCGTCACTGACAGCGCCGTCAGCCATCAGATCCGCCAGCTCGAAGAGCACTTGGGCGTCTCTTTGTTCATCCGCGAAGGCCGGCAAATCCGCCCGACCATGGCCGCGGGCCGGTTGATGCAAAGCCTGCAGCACGCCTTTGAACTGATCGGCGAAGCTTGCGATGAATTGCGCGACCCGTCGTCGCTGGCGGTGTTGCGCCTGGCGGTCACCGCCGAGCTCGCGCAAAAATGGCTGATGAGTCGGCTCACGGACTTCTATGCACGCTATCCGCACATCACCCTGCACCTCTACGAACAACCGATCGACGCCACGGCGCCGGGGGAAGACATCGATCTGGCGATCACCTACGGCACGGGCCCGGTCGACAGCAGCGCGTACTTCGTCCGTCCTTTGCCTGCGTTGCAATTCTTCCCGGTGTGCAGCCCCGGCCTGTTCAACCAGGGCACCCTGAAAACCCCGAAGGACCTGGCACGCCATTGCCTGCTGCACGACGATCAGGACGGCAAGACCTGGACCGCCTGGCTCACCAGTCATGCCGGCGATCAGCGTCCCGAACGCCAACTGTATTTCGCCCACGCGGGCCTGGCGCTCGAAGCGGCGGCGCAAGGGCAGGGCGTGGCCATGGGCGACAATCTGACCGCCCAGGAAGACTTGCTCAGCGGTCGTCTGGTCCGGCCGTTCACCGCCAGCATGACCGCGCTCGGGCAATATGCGCTGGTGTGCGAGCGAGTGCGCCTGGAGCGTCCGGCCGTGGCGCAGATGCTGGAATGGTTCAACGATCAGCTGATCGATTGATGAGTTGAATTCAAGTATTCCGAAATAATCATCGTTGGCGAGGAGGGCGCCGACGCCCTTAGCCTGTGGTCATTCCAACCCCCGCTGATGAGGTCTGACCATGGCACGTTTGCTCGATTCCACCCCGAAACTCGACGGCTTCCGCCTGCCCGGCGAATTCGAAACCAAGGCCGGTTGCTGGCTCGGCTGGCCGGAACGTACCGACGTCTGGCGCAACGGTGCCAAGCCTGCGCAGAAAGTCTGGGTGCAAATCGTCACCGCCATTGCCCAGAGTGAACCCGTGACGGTGTGTGCTTCCGCCGCGCAATTCGCCACTGCCCGCCGCCAGCTGCCGCCTCAGGTCCGGGTGGTGGAAATGACGTGCAACGACACCTGGTTCCGCGACAGTGGCCCGTGCTTTGTGGTCAACGACGACAGCGGTGAAGTGCGCGGCGTCGACTTCGAATTCAACGCCTATGGCGGTCTCGACGGCGGCTTGTATTACCCGTGGGACAAAGACGATCAGATCGCCAGCAAGATCCTCGAAATCGAACGCTTCGACCGTTATCGCGCGCCGTTGATTGCCGAACTGGGCGGGATCCAGAGCGACGGCCAGGGCAGCATCCTCACCACCGAGCAATGCCTGCTCAACCGCAATCGCAATCAGCATCTGGGCAAGGAAGAAGTGACCAGTCGTCTGATCGATTACCTCGGTGCCGAGCAAATTATCTGGTTGCCACGAGGGTGCAAGTTCGACGAAACCGACGGCCACGTCGACGATCTCGCCTGCTTCGTGCGCCCCGGCGAGGTGGTGCTGCAATGGACCGACAATCGCGATGACCCGCAGTGGGAAATCTATCAAGAGGCCTACGACATTTTGCGCAGCACCCGCGACAGCCGTGGCCGGGAGTTGATCGTGCACAAGCTGCCGCAACCGGATGTGCTGGAATGGACCGCTGAAGAAGCCGAAGGCCTGGACCAGCAAGACAGCACCCATAGCCGTCAGGCCGGGACTCAAATCTGTGCGTCGTACATCAATTACTACGCCGGCAACACGTCGATCGTGGTACCGCTGTTTGGTGATCGCAACGATCAGGCGGCGCAGGCGACGCTGGCCGAATTGTTCCCGAAACACACAATCGTCGGCATCGAAAACTCCCGGGAGATCCTCCTCGGTGGCGGCAACGTCGCCTGCATCACCATGCCGCAATACGCCGCCCCCGCCAGTAACAGGAAGGGAGTTTAAATATGGGCCTGCACAAACTGACTCAAGCAGTATTGCTGGTGCTTGCACCCTTGTGTGTGCAGGCCGCCGACACCGCGAAACCGGTGGTGAATCTGTACATCTGGGGCGAGTACCTGGCCCCGGATACCCTGACCAACTTCGAAAAGAAAACCGGCATCCATGTAGTGGTCGATCACTTCGACTCCCTTGAAACTGCCGAGACCAAACTGCTGACCGGCCGCAGCGGTTATGACCTAGTGCTGACGGCGGGGCAGCACCTGTCCCGGGCAATCCAGAGCGGGGCGATTCAAACACTGAACCTGCAACAGCTGCCGCACTTTGCCGGCGTCGGCGAGGAGTTCCGCCAGCACATGGCGGCGTTCGATCCCGGCAATCGTTACGCCGGGATCTACGCTTGGGGCACCACCGGCGTCGGCTATCAGGAAGAGGCGATCAAACAGCGTTTGCCCGACGCACCTCGGGACAGTTGGGCGATGCTGTTCGACCCGGCGGTGGTGTCGAAATTTGCCGATTGCGGGGTCAGTCTGCTAAACGATCCGAACGAGGTTTTCGCCGCAGTCATGAAGTACATGGGCCTGGACATCAACCGCCAGAACCTCGATGACCTGAAACTGGCCGAGCAACAATTGGCGAAGATCAGGCCATACATCCGCTACTTCGACAATGACCTGAACATCAGCGACCTCGCCAACGGCAATACCTGCGTGGCGATGTCGTGGAACGGCAACGTGGCCATCGCGGCCGGGCAGGCCGAGGCGGCGAACAAACCGTTCAAGCTCAGTTACCGGATCCCGAAGGAGGGCACGTTGATCTGGTTTGATGCCATGGTCATTCCCAAGGATGCCCCGCACCCCGAGGCCGGGCTGGCGTTGATGGACTACCTGATGACCCCTGAAGTGATTGCGCCGATCACCGACACCATTCACTACGCCAATGCGATTACGGCGGCGGACGGGTTGATTGATCCGGCGATTCGTAATGATCCGGGGACGTATCCGTCGGCGCAGGTGAGAGCCTCGTTGTATAGCAAGAATGACAATGGCAAGGCGTTCAACCGCGCGCTAATTCGGGCGTTTAGTCGGTTGAAATCCGGGTTGTGAGCGGCTTTGATTGATGCGGTGAATGGGCAATCGTCATCGCGGGCAAGCCCGCTCCCACAGGTTATGAGTCGGGCAACAGATGCTGCGTACACAAAAATCCTTGTGGGAGCGGGTTTGCCCGCGATGAACGATAACGCGGTCTACTTGCCGGTCATCCGCCACAAATACCAGGAAGCCACCGTCCGATACGGACGCCACGCCAAGCCAATCTCAACCATCTGCTTGCGCGTCGGCTGCACCTCCAGGCCCTTCAACCGGCGATACCCCTCACGCACCCCGAAGTCATCCGCCGGCAAAATATCCGGGCGATCCAGGCTGTAGATCAACAGCATCTCGACCGTCCAGCGCCCAACCCCGCGCAAGGTGATTAACCGCTCGATCAGCGCCTCGTCGTCCATCGCCAAAGCCGTGGCGTAATCCGGCACCACACCGTCCAGAGCCGCCTGCGCAATCCCTTGAATGGTCGCAATCTTGCCCGCGGAAAACCCGCAACTGCGCAGTGGATCAAAGCCTGTCGCCAGAATCTGCTCAGGCCTTGGAAACGTCGTCGACGGGAACAACGCTAGCAGCCGGCCGACAATCGCATCCCCGGCCTTGGCGTGCAGTTGCTGATAGGCAATCGCCCGCACCAGCGATTCATAAGGATCGCGAGCTGTGTGGGGCTCATGCAGGCAGGGGCCAACGGCGGCGATGTGGAGCCGCCAGTCGTCATCGATGGAAGATAGAAACTCGGTCGCGGGCAGGTAGGGATCGGGCATGACGATCAAGCGTTCCCGGCAGGTTTCAGCAGGGCGTTGATTTCCCCATACGTGAAGGCTTTGAGGTGGCTGCTGTCGAGCTTGCCGGTCTCCAGAAAACCTTTGGCCAATGAGGCCATGGCGCCATATAGAAATTCGGCGATGCCCGAGCCGGCACTCAGGCGCCGCACGCCGAGTGCTTGCAGCGCTTCAAGCGACGGCAAACCCGGCAGCCCGAGCACGTTCACCGGCAACGGTGTGCCCTGGCACAGCGCAGCGATCTCGTACTCCGCCGTGACGCCCGCCGCAAACAGCCCATCGGCACCCGCCGCCTGATACAACGCGGCGCGCTTGAGCGTTTCGGCGACGCGGTCTTCGGCAGGCACCAGGCCCCTTAAGTACACGTCGGTGCGGGCATTGATGAACAGTTTCACCTTGCGCTGATCGGCAATCTGCCGGGCGACTTCGATCTTGCGTGCCAGCAACTCAGGCGGGGCAGCACCGTCCTCGATATTGATCCCCACCGCACCGGCCGCGATCACCGCATCAACGACTTCGGCCACCCGCGTCAGTTCATCGGAATAACCGGCCTCGATGTCGACGGTCAACGGCACCGAGATCACCCGGGCGATGGATTCGACGGTTGATATCAGGCGTTCGAGGGGCAGGGCATTGCCGTCCGCATACCCATGCGCCCAGGCCACCGCCGCGCTGCTGGTGGCCACGGCTTTGCAGCCCAGTTGCTCGACGATGCGCGCCCCTGTGGCGTCGGCGACGTTGGTCAGAATCAACAAGCCGTCGTGGTGCAGTTGATGAAATGGCGTGTCCATCGAATGTCCTTCCTTATGACGTTTGCAGAAAATCAGGGGATCAGAATGCGAGTTGGTCAGTCACCTGCACGGCGGCTTTTTCCAGCCGGAGCAAAAACGCCTTGCGCGGTTGCCCTCCACCATAGCCCGTCAACGAGCCGTCTGCACCGATCACCCGGTGGCAGGGCAACACAATCGAAAGACGGTTATGCCCGTTGGCCAGGCCCACGGCGCGGCTGGCGCCGGGCTTGCCCAGTGTCGCGGCGATGGTGCCGTAGGTGCTGGTCTGGCCGTAGGGGATCTTCGCCAGTTCAGCCCAGACCTGCCGCGCAAATTCGCTGCCGGGCAAGTGCAGGGCAACGGTGAATTCAGTGAGTTTGCCGGCGAAATACTGCGCCAGCTCGGCTTCAATCTGCTGCAAATGGGCGTTGTGCCCCGGTGCTACGGCATAGCCATAACGGCTCTGCAATTCTTCGACTTCCCGGGTCAGCGCCGGTCGATCCAGAAACTCCAACAGCACCAGCCCACGGCGTTCGGCCATGGCGATCATCGGCCCCAGCGGCGTCGTCAGGCGCGTGAACAGCAGCGGCTCGCTGTTGGCTGCACGGCCCGGTGTGATGTGAAAGGATTTTTGAAACGCATCGCGAAAGCCGCTCAGGGATTCGTAGCCCGAGTCGAACGCCGCATTGTCGATGGAATCGCCTTGTTTGATACCGCCCAGCGCCATGCCCAGGCGACGGGTGCGCAACCAGGCGTGGAAGGTCATGCCGAAATGCTGCTTGAACCAGCGACGCAGTTTCAGCGGCTCGATGCCTTCGGCCACGAGCTGGGCATCGGTCCAGCGCTGGTCGGGATCGTTGTCGACCGACTTGAGCAACGCCTGCACCCAGTCCGGCGCAATGGCCGCGGCGTCCAGCGGTTTGCAACGCAGGCACGCTCGATAGCCCGCCGACATGCACTCATCGGCGTGAGCGAAGAACTCAACGTTCTCCGGCTTGGGCTTGCGCGCCGTGCAACTGGGGCGACAGAAAATCCCGGTGGTCTTGACCGCAGTGAAGAACACCCCCTCGTAGGCGGTGTCTCGTTCGAGCATGGCGCGAACCATCTCGGCGTGGGGCGGAAGCAAAGCGTTCTGTAGGTTCATGGGCTGAGCATAAGACGCGTTGACCGTCGCCTCCACCGGAAAATCGACAGGGAATTCCGCTGACTCAGATCGAACGTTGATTGACCCGCTTCGACAGTTCTTCGGCGCTCTCTTTACGTTCCGAATAACGGTCCACCAGAAAATCCTCGCGGCCACGCACCAGCAATGTGAACTTCATCAGTTCTTCCATCACGTCCACCACACGGTCGTAATACGCCGAAGGCTTCATCCGGCCAGCCTCGTCGAACTCCATGAAGGCCTTGGGCACTGACGATTGATTGGGGATGGTCAACATCCGCATCCAGCGGCCCAGCACACGCAGTTGATTGACCGTGTTGAACGACTGGGAGCCGCCACAGACCTGCATCACCGCCAGGGTTTTACCTTGGGTCGGACGAACCGCGCCCATCGTCAGCGGGATCCAGTCGATTTGCGCCTTGAACACAGCCGACATCGAACCGTGGCGTTCCGGTGAGCACCAGACCTGACCTTCTGACCAGAGCACCCGCTCGCGCAGTTGCTGGACTTTCGGATGGTCGCTGAAGGCATCGTCGGGTAGGGGGAGGCCGGAGGGATCGAATATCACCGTTTCGGCCCCCATCAGACGCAGAATTCGTGCGGCTTCCTCGGTCAGCAGGCGACTGAAAGAGCGTTCGCGCGTCGAGCCGTAGAGCAGCAGGATGCGCGGTTTGTAAGTGCTTTCGGTTGAAAGCGTCAGCAACTGCAGATCGAGATTGGGCAGGTCGTCGTTCATCACAGGGCTCCGATGCGGTCCAATTCGACTTTCAGTTCAACATCCGAAAGCCTTTGCAGATCCAGCGCGAAAAACGCTGCAAACCGCTGCTTGATCGTGTCGACGGTGGCGTTAAACGCGGCCTGAATCGCTTGCTCGGTGCCCTCCACGTCCGACGGATCGGCCAGGCCCCAGTGGCTTTTGATCGCCGGGCCCAAATACACCGGGCACGCTTCCCCGGCGGCTTTGTCACACACAGTGATGACGATATCGGGCGGGGAGTCGGCGAATACCGAAGAGTCTTTGCTGTACAGGCCTTCGGTCGAAATACCGAGGTTGTGAAGCGTTTGTACGGCCTGGGGATTGAGCCGGCCGCTGGGGAAGCTGCCGGAGCTCACCGCCGTAAAACCCACGGGTGCCATGTGATTGAACAGCGCTTCGCTCAACACGCTGCGGCAGCTGTTGGCGGTGCACATGAAGAGAACTGTGATGGGACGCATAGTCATTGCGGCGGCTCGTATATATGGATATCCGAATATACGGATGCTCGCGGAAAAAACCAACGCTCTTTTTCCACCTGCTAATGCTTGTGCCGGTGATGGATGTCCGGAAAGTGTGGATGGCTGTGGCGGATCGGCGTGTGCTGATGTTCGTGGCTGTGCGGTTCGGTCCCGTCCCACTGGAACGAATGCTCATGTTGATGATGCTCGTCATGCACATGCCGATGGCCATGGGTGAGTGCCACGTGCTGATGTTCGTGGGCATGATGTTCCCTGAGGTGTATCCAGACGCCCAGGCCCATCAGCAACGACGCGATCCAGAACGTCAGGGAAACCGTCTCACCGAACAGCAGAAGGGCCATTGCGGCGCCGAGAAAAGGCGCCGTGGAAAAGTAGGCGCCCGTGCGTGCGGTGCCCAGCCCGCGCAACGCCAGAACGAACAGCACCAGACTGATGCCATAACCGAAGAAACCGACGATCAATGTCGGCCCAAGCACCGTGATGTGGGGCAGTTTTGCGCCCAGCACCAGGGCCAGAGAGCAGTTCACCAGCCCGGCGGCCAAGCCCTTGATGCCTGCGATGAACACGGCATCCGACGCCGACACTTTGCGCGTCAGGTTGTTATCGATCGCCCAGCAGGCACAGGCCAGTGCTACTGCCAGTGGCCCGATCCAGCCTTGTGGCTGCACCGAATCGTGCGGCCACGCCAGGAGCAATCCGCCGGCGACAATAGCCAGCATCCCGGCGACGATGCGTCGGTCGGCATTCTCTTTGAACACCACCCAGGCCAGCACGGCTGTCAGAACCGATTCGAGGTTTAGCATCAACGAGGCCGTGGCGCCGGAGGTCAGCGTCAAGCCAAACATCAGCGCCACCGGCCCCAGCACGCCGCCAAAGGCGATGGCACCGATCAGCCAAGGCCATTCAGACGATTTGAGGCCGCTGGGCTGCCAGCCCCGGTCACGGATCAATCTGACAATTGTCAGGCCCAGTCCGCTGCCCAGATACAACAACCCGGCCAGCAGGACCGGTGAGAGGTTCAGGCCTAACACCTTGGCCAACGGGGTACTCGCTCCAAACAAGGCAGCGGCGCCCAGGGCATAGACAACGTTCAGGTTCATTCAAGGCTCGGCGAGAGTTGAGACGGGATGTAACGCAGTTTGAACCTGCGTTGCATCCCGTCAACCCCTGGAACTCAGGCCCGACGCGCCATCAACAGCACCGAAGCCGCCGCCGACAACAACCCCGCGCAGCATCGGTTGAATATCCGCTTGCCCCGAGGCTCGGCAAACCAGCGGCGCATGTGCAGGCCCATGTAGGCGTAGGCGCTGATGGCGATCCATTCCAGTATCAGGAACAACGCGCCGAGTAGCGCGAATTGCGGTGTCACCGCGCGGGTCGGGTCGACGAACTGCGGCAGGAACGCGGTGAAGATCAGGATCGCCTTGGGGTTGCCAGCCGCCACCAGAAACTCTTGTCGCGCCAGCGCCAACACGCCAACCGACGTTCCCGTCACCGCTTTCTCGACGCCCGGATCGGCGCGCCACAATTGCCACGCGAGGTAAAACAGATAGGCCGCGCCGACAATCTTTATGCCGTAGAACAGCAGTTCGGACGTTTGCAGCACCACCGCCAACCCGGCCGACGCCAGGGCAATCATCCCGGCAAACGCCAGCAACCGCCCGATCCCGGCCACGCACGAGATGCGATAGCCGTAACGGGTCGAGTTGCTGACCGACAACAGATTGTTCGGCCCCGGCGCCATGTTCAGGGCGAAGCAGGCGGGAAGAAACAGCGTGAGCGTGGCGAGGTCCATCACAGGTCTCCGGTAACGAGAGCGGTATTTTTATCATGAACGGCGAGGGGCTTTCCCCGTACAGCGGTGAACGCAAGTCGCCGTACACTTTCATTGCTCGCATTGAGTGCGCGCCCGTCATTCAACAGGATTTGAGGGTGCTTGTTTAAAACTCGTCGGGTTTACTTCCTGAAAGCTACAAATCCTTGCGCCGTTGCCTACGGCTGCGCCAGAATCCGCCGGCTTGTGTGTCGTAGCCCTTGGTTCTATCGTTTCCTTGCCGCTGAACACTCAGCGGTCGGGCTTGGAAACTCGACGGGTAAACGACACGAAAGCACCTCTTCATAACGTACTTTTTCGCACTATGTGCATTCCGTTATGGTGGCTGTGCGTGGGAGACCTTATAGGTCTGCCGGGCTCGTTTACCCTGGTTTTCCAACCCGCGTACAGCTGCCACCCCTTCGCTTGGAAACGAACGTGGCAGCTTCACCAGTAAACGAGGTTTCACCATGTTCAAAGTCACACCAAACCCGCCGGACACCGATCCGGTTTCCCCATACGAACCTGATTCAAAGAAGCTCAACGAGGCCGCCGAGCGGGCTCTCGACTTCCACTTCCCGTCGAATGCCGACATCAAAGCCACCCCGCGAATACGCAGCACGCTGTTTTCCGTAGACCCAGAGGCCACTGCCGAAACACTGGCGGTTTATCTGGTCGAGACTCTGGCCTCGGTCGACGTGATGGTGCACCAGTTGGTGGATCATCTGGAGGGTGAGTCGCGCTACGCGCTACTGGGCATTTCCAACAGCATCATGACGGCGGAGATCACGGCGAACCGGGTGTTGGATAAGATTGATCTGCCCAAGTATGTGCCGCTTCATGCGGTGACTGGCTAACTGATGTTTGGCTGTTAATCAGGGCACGAAGTGGCATAGCAGCGACTCGTGCGTTTCAAACGCGAAGAACCCCCAGTGGTCTGCCGATCACTGGGGGTTTTTGTTGGCCGCAAGACCGGCTGGCTTCATCGCCGGTCAAATGTTCCCTCGGTCACATGTTGCGTATCGCGTCGCTCTCGTCAAGCACGAACTCCAGTCCAATACCCACTTCCTTTAGGACCTCAGCAGCGCGGTCAATAAAAATCTCGCCTTGCTCTGGCAGCTCATACAAGCCGTTGATGCGAATGATGGGGTGCTTTCCAAGGGCATTGGGTATCTCGGTGTAGATCTCGCCGCTCTCGATGAACGCAACGTAGGTATTGAGTTTGTCCTGCAGCAATTGCAGATGCTCGCCTTGCTCAGCTTTGCCGCCCCATTCAAGGTGGTCAGAGATGAACAACACCACATTGTCAGGTTCCCAGGTAGGGATGGCCCAGATATCAATCACCTGTGGATTTGTAATGGACATGTCTGCTCCCTCAGGGTTTTGGCCGAACAATTTCGACTCTGGTCGGTGGAATCGTGGTGCGCCCCGGGAAACCGGGTTTACCTTTGCCTACGATGGTTGCTCCAGTTTTTTCTATCTCTGGAAAACCGAGCTTCTGGTTGCGCGTGAGTGGCGCTGTTTCAGAAGATTTGCATTCAATGCATGTGGTTTTTGCCATCGTCGTCACCGGCGTTTTTCAAAGTACTTGGTGCCGAAAAGAAATATTTCTCCTTGGAAGGCATGCGCAGGATTATTTTCGAGTAATAAGAGGCAAGATTTATTTGCGGTAGTGTTTAGAAATTTCCCGCCATATATATTTGTATCGAAACTCAAGCCAGTGTATTAGTAGTTTGTCTTTCTGGCGTCGTAGATAACTGTTTTCTCTGGCTTGCAACGAATTATTGATGTCAGCCTCCAAGTTTTCTAAATTGAAGGCTGACCATATCATGGGGATTACTGTCTCAAGATTTGTATGGCAGACAGGTGCTACTTCATGATAAAGAATTTTTTTGATCTCTTCAGGATCGTAGTCTTCGGTTTGGCGTGCAATGGTTTCATAGTCAATTTCCGTGTCAACAAACGCGTCAGACAGAGCCCAGTAAACATATGAACGCTCCTCGTCAGTCATTGAACGTCCCATGTCAGAAACTCCTCGAGTTCTTCGTCAAAACTATCCGCAACGTAGTCGCCAAGAATGCCGCCCGCAATACTGCCAGCGACCACGACAGCAATGGCACACACCGGGGCGGCAGGACCACACAGTAATGAGATACTTAGCCCAGCCAAAGCTCCACCGGCTGCGCCACCACCCAGGATTATTCCTTGTCTTCCGGCTTCCTTGGTTTTATTGTCGGCTTTGTATATTTCGGAGGCGGCAAAAGCCGCAGTCACAATCCACGCGACTTTGCCAGCCACATTCATTCTCTTGGTGCCGCGAGTAACTTTGCTGTTGTCCACGCCAGATTTTTTTAAAATCAAATAATGGACTTTGGATTTTTCTACATCGGTTAACAGATCAAAATTTTTCTTGTAAAGCGAGTGAGCGTACTTATCCAGAGTGGTTTGCAGGGTTGGCCCGTTCAGCTTGATATATTTCGCAACGGCAACACCTTGAGCAGATGTGAACTTCCGATGCTCGTTCATGATGTTGTTACGCATTTCTTGGCAATACGCCACGCCGTCCTTAGCGGTAACGTTGCCCGCAAGCACTTCGGCTTCAACCAGACGTGACATCTCTTTTATCTTGCTTTGGTACTTCAAGCGAGTATTGGCGTCCTTGATCGCGTCAGTGGCAAAACGTGCTGCTGCGCCTTCCATACCGGCAATCGCCATTTCCAAAGGTGAGCTATGTAGATCATGCTCTTTTTTCAAGAGATAACTGCCCGTAATGAGCATGGGTTCCGTCACGAGATGTTCCTTATCTCTGAATTGTGCTGAGGATGGATTCGAGGATCGAAGCGCTGTCGGAGGTTTCCTCGACGCCGTAATCGATTGCGGTACAGGTCTTGCCTGTGGGGTTGGAAAATGTGACGGTGTTTTTTGCATCAAACACACCTTGCATCACCGATCCGTCTTCGAAATGTGCAACGCAGGAAAGCCCTTCATAGCTTTCGACGGTCGGAATCTTAAAACCGATCCAGTTCCCGTGAATAACCATGGGCGTAGGCGGAGTAAAGGGGGTAGGGGTGTGGGAGCTTCCGATGATGACCGTACCCGAACCGCCGATCACGACGTCGCCATGGGTGCCGACAGTACCGACCAGTGCGGCATTTTTGCCGTTGATAAACACTGTGCCGGACACTTCCGAGGCTAGCGCACTACCGCAGGTACACGTGTCACCTTTGCGAGCGGCTGCAAGACCGTCAAAGAACACATCAGGAGAACCGGAGGCGATAGCTTTGGAACCGTGCCCCGGGATGGGACAACTGGTTGGGTCGGTGATTCGTGCAGCTGGCTTTGCCATGCTTGACTTCCTGTCAACGAATTTAAAGGGGGACGACTGTATCAGACTTGCTCTGAAAAATGGCTCGCGAAGCGGGGCATAAGGCGAGCTGAGCGACGGCTCCGCCGGAAAATTTGCCCTGGAACTCAGGCGCGACGCGCCATCAACAATACCGAAGCCGCCGCCGACAACAACCCCGCGCAGCAACGGTTGAATAGCCGCTTGCCCCGGGGCTCGGCAAACCAGCGGCGCATGTGCAGGCCCATGTAGGCGTAGGCGCTGATGGCGATCCATTCGAGCATCAGGAGCAACGCGCCGAGCAGCGCAAACTGTTGCGTCACGGCACGGGTCGGGTCGACGAACTGCGGCAGGAATGCGGTGAAGAACAGGATCGCCTTGGGGTTGCCGGCGCTCGCCAGAACTCCTGCCCGGAAGGTGGCGCCACTTGGTGGTAGGTGGGGCTATAGGCCGTCGTCTGGAAATAGTGGTTAGATTCCTGGCGCGCGACAAGCATCCGCGAATGCCTTACCTGCGATTGTTGGGTTCACTCTTCCATAGCTCTCACCGCCCCCCCACGTCATTGTTGGACGGATGCATCCCAAACGAGTTAGGTTGCTGAGCGACAGGACAACCTCTTCCGGCGGAAGTGATAACTCATCCTTCTCTACCGCCACACGGGCATGTGTCGGCAACTGAGCAGTGATTATGCCGTCGTGCTGACTCTGTTCGAAGGGTAGTGCTAAAAGCACGTCAAGGACCTGTGCGTCAAGAGGTGTTAGCTGCTCTAAGATCGTGGCATATGAGCGCCGAACTTCGCCCCTGAAGTTGGCATTGGCTGCGTTGACGAGGAGAGCAGCCCATCGATCTTGAAGGTCGTCATCCTCCTCCAGCGTTGCACCCTGCATTAGCGGTATCGCCAGGTTTAAAGGAACGGGTCGTGTCGGAGACGTGAGGCCCGCAAGACGAAGGAACTCTTGCGCTCTTTGCATGTAACGAACTTGACGCTCCCAGCGCATGTACTTTAAGCGGTCCTCAAAGATTCCAACTCCTTGTTCAAGAGGTCCAGAAACGTACCGCGCGATGAACCCCCCAGCTTCTCGTGCTGCGTCGATGGCTTGGCCGGCCGCCTTCGCCACTTCTTGTACTGCTTTGGATTCTTCTTCCATGGGCACTCCCAATTCAGTTCGAAACCTTCAACGCAGACACTACTGTTTAGCTAACAGGGTGTCCAGTTGCGGCCACTTGGCCGATAGTAGCCCATTCCATAAGGTGAATATTCATATTCAACATCGTGAGGGTTACTTGAGCCTAACCTGATTTCCAAGACTTGTGGATCTGGCCGGGGCTAGGTTGTATCTCGGCGAGCAGGGTTTTTCACTTTGAGGCTGTGTGATCGATGTGCACATCGACCACATGAGCAGATCAGATAGCTGTTAAGGGGGCAGTAGTTTCGTCCGCGCATTGGGGTGCCAAGACACTAATTATTCTGGGATCGTAATACGTCTTTCCATGCACTAGGAATCTCGCGCCCCCAAGCAGAGTAGATTGGAGCGAAAGCAATTTGCGCCTGATTCCGTAATGTTTCCGTTTCTGCGAGGGTCACAGCATCATTGTCGCGAATGATTTGGGCGTGCAGTTGTACCGGCTCACCGGTTTTACACACGAGAGTGGCCGTAAGAAACTCATTTTTGTCGGGTGCATCCACTGCTCGACGATAAGGTTTGCTCGGATCATAACGGGCTGACCAGACCTCACCGATGATGATTACAGCATCTGCTCCATGCTTGGTAACCTCATTTGCAAGCATTCTCATGACAAGGTACTTTTCCCCGTGTTCTTGAACGGCCAATGGCGACACCGTTACGATATCTGCGCCCTTAAGGAGGAATGCAATGGTGATGTGATGGCCATCTACTGTGAACATTTTGCGGGCAGTAGCGAATAGGTCATTTAGCTTCGATTCCGGCCCAGGAGCTGTTGATGGGAATATGTCCTTAGGATCAAACCCATACCTTTTGGAAGATTGCTCTGTTTCGGCTAAGTCGATCTCGATTTTTTCTTGTTTCAGCTCCATTGCCTGGCCCGTCGCAAGCCATATATCAGAGCTGCGTGCGTCGCCGTGACCAATCATGCAAGGTAGTCTACCCCCGCGCGATTCTCTGCCTGAAGTGTGATCAACGTCGCCGACCATTGTGGAAGGTGGTTCCAAGCCTAACTCACGGTGAGCGTCATCCACTAATTCGGCAATTTTTCCGTAAGCTATCCCTACGGCGTCTAGAAGCTCGTAGTCTGGCAAACTATTTTCAACCCAGCGTCGTTGGATACGCAGGATGCCGTCCTTGAACACATGATTCCGTAATTCTTCAGTTTGAATGCTATTAATCAGTTCTGCTGGGCTTTGGAAGAGCTCGGCGGGTACGTCAATGCGTGGGCCTTCTTCGTAGTATGACGCGACGATCTCAGCTCGAACAAAGCTGTGTGCCTCCAGATCTCCCTGTTTCTCGATCTTGTTTCGGGCATCCACCATCCAGCGCATTAATGGATCAGCGCGCAGCTTCAATTGCCAAGTCTCATACCAAGGGTCGAAGTTACTAAAAATCCGCTTGTTGCTCTGCAAGATGAAACTGACAGTGCGCAGCGTCTGAATTGCAGTCTGGATCGCAACCCTAAACGTGTCAGGGTCGAAATATCCACGCTCAGCCTCATGCCAATGGCGGTGTACATCACCGAGTCGGCGATCCACCGCACTCAATGGGCAGCGATATTCATGCTCTTCTTCCGTCATTTCAGAACCCTACGCAAAACTGGCCTAAAAAGTCATCGAAGCCGAATGGAGTAAGCTCGGTCTCACTACCTTGATCCTAGAGTGTCGATTGTCGACGAGAGATGTGCTGTTGTCGAATACCCGTCGCAAATCTAAAGCAGATTATTCGGGTATTTATATTGCCTATCGTTAGGATTGCCGGCCGCCACCAGAAACTCCTGTCGCGCCAGGGCCAACACGCCGACCGACGCACCCGTCGTGGCTTTTTCGACGCCTGGATCGGCGCGCCACAATTGCCACGCGAGGTAAAACAGATACGCCGCGCCAACGATTTTGATGCCGTAGAACAGCAACTCGGAAGTTTGCAGTACCACCGCCAACCTGGCCGAGGCCAAGGCAATCATCCCGGCAAACGCCAGCAACCGCCAGATCCCCGCCACGCAGGAGATGCGGTAGCCGTAGCGAGTCGAGTTGCTGACCGACAGCAGATTATTCGGGCCCGGGGCCATGTTCAGCGCGAAGCAGGCGGGGATAAACAGCGTGAGCGTGGCGAGGTCCATGACAGGTCTCCGGTAACGAGAGCGGTATTTTTATCATGGTCGGCGGGGGGCTTTCTCCGTACAGCGATGGACGCAAGTCGCCGTACACTTTTGTTGCTCGCCGTGAGTGCGCGCGCGCTCATTCAACATGATTTGCGGGGGCTTGTTTAAAACCCGTCGGGTTTACTTCCTGAAAGCTACAAATCCTTGCGCCGTTGCCTACGGCTGCGCCAGAATCCGCCGGCTTGTGCGCCTTGGGCCTGGGCTCTATCGTTTCCGGGTCGCTGCCAATTCAGCGTCCGGATTTGACCGTCCGATTCAATCAAGGCGCACCAGTGTCCAAAAAAAGCTTCGGCTTTTTTGCGGTGGCTGTGCGCGGGACATCTTCGGGTGTGCCGGATTCCTTGATTTCCGGTCGGTCAACCCGCGTACAGCTGCCACCTCTACTCGTTTGACCGCGAACGGTGGCGGCTCCACTAATCAAGGAGCATCACCATGTTCAAGGCCACACCTAATCCCCCGGAAACCGACGACGTTTCCCCTTACGAATCTACCGATTCCAAAAAACTCAACGAAGCCGCCGAGCGGGCACTCGACTTCCACTTCCCGTCGAATGCCGATATCAAAGCTACTCCGCGAATACGCAGCACCCTGTTTTCCGTAGACCCGGAGGCCACGGCCGAAACCCTGGCGGTTTATCTGGTCGAGACCCTGGCCTCGGTCGATGTGATGGTCCATCAGTTGGTGGATCATCTGGAGGGTGAGTCGCGTTATGCGCTGCTGGGTATTTCCAACAGCATCATGACGGCGGAGATCACGGCGAACCGGGTGTTGGATAAGATTGATCTGCCCAAGTAAGTGCTGCTTGCTGTGGTGAGTGGCTGACTGATGATTGGCTGTTAATCAGGGCCAGAAGTGACATAGCAGCGACTCGTGCGTTTCAAACGCGAAGAACCCCCAGTGGTCAGCCGATCACTGGGGGTTTTTGGTTGCCGCTAGTTCGGCCGGTTTCGCCGAGCACCGCCGGTTTACCTCGCAAACCTCCTCGCACCCACCACACACAAAATCACCGCAACAGTAACCCCCAGCATCCCGAGGCTGACCTGCTCGTGAAGCAACGTGGCCGCTAGCGCCAATCCAAAAAAAGGCTGTAGCAGCTGCAGCTGTCCAACGGCGGCAATCCCCCCTTGGGCCAGCCCGCGATACCAGAATACGAAGCCGATCAGCATGCTGAAGAGCGACACATACGCCAGGCTCAACCAGGCCGGCGCGCTGATGCCCGAGAACGAAGAGGGCGTCAGCCACCAGGTCAGCGGGGCCACGATTGGCAGCGACAATACCAGCGCCCAGGAAATCACCTGCCAGCCGCCCAGGGTTTTGGACAGTTTCGCGCCTTCGGCATAACCGAGTCCGCAGGCGAGGATGGCCAACAGCATCAGGATGTCGCCGGCCGGCGAAGCGGTGAGCCCCTGGGACACGGCGAACCCGACCACCAGCAAACTGCCCAGGACCGAGAAGAACCAGAACGCCGGCCGGGGACGCTCGCCACCGCGCAACACGCCGAATGCGGCGGTCGCGAGCGGCAACATGCCGACGAAGACAATGGAGTGCGCGGACGTCACATATTGGAGTGCCAGCGCCGTCAGCAGCGGAAACCCGACTACCACGCCCATCGCGACGATGACCAAGGGCAGCATCTGGTTGCGCGCAGGACGCTTTTCCTTGAACAGCCACAACATGCACAGCGCCAGTACGCCGGCGATGGTGGCTCGGGCGACGGTCAGAAAGACCGGGTCGAATTCCAGGACAGCCACCCGTGTCGCTGGCAGCGAACCGCTGAAGATCAGGACGCCGATGAGTCCATTGATCAACCCGCTGGTGTTCTTTTCCATGGTCTGGTTTTGCAGCTTCGATGTGCGTTCCATTGGGCGTTCACTCAAGGGGCGGGATTGCGTTCAGCGCATCGTATGGCTGACTATCGATACAATCAAAAAATTGTCATGGATACATTTCCCTATGCCTCGCTCCCGGTACAAGTCGCTGGTGGACGCCTTTGCAGCCGATATCCGCTCAGGGCGTTTGCCTCCCGGTACGCGCTTGCCGACTCATCGTCTGCTCGCCGCCAGCCATGGTTTGGCCTTGGTCACTGCCAGCCGGGTCTATGCGGAATTGGAGGCCATGGGCCTGGTCAGTGGTGAAACGGGGCGCGGGACTTTCGTCCGGGAGACTTCGCTGCCGCCCAGCCTGGGCATTCATCAGCCCAACGTCGCGGCAGGAATGATCGACCTCAATTTCAACTATCCCTCGGTGCCGGGGCAGGCCGATCTGCTGCGCAATGCCTTGCGTCAACTCGCGTTGTCCGGTGACCTGGAATCCCATCTGCGCTATCAACCGCATGCGGGCCGCCCCCATGAGCGGGCATCGGTCGCGCGTCATCTGGTGGCGCGCGGGCTGACGGTCCAGGCAGAACAGGTGTTGCTCGTCAGTGGCGCGCAGCATGGATTGACGGTGGCGCTAATGGCGTTGCTGCAGCCGGGTGATGTGATCGCGGCTGATGCGTTGACCTACCCTGGTTTCAAGGTGCTGGCTGAAACGCTGCATCTGGAAGTCGTGCCCATTCCCGGGACCGACACCGGTCCGGATCTAGAGGCGCTGGAAAAGCTCTGCCGAAGCCGATCGGTGCGCGCCGTGTACACCATGCCGACGCTGCACAATCCGCTGGGATGGGTGATGGCCGCCGATCAGCGTGAACGCCTGGTGGCGATTGCACGCCAGCATGACCTGCACATCATCGAGGACGCTGCGTACGCGTTTCTGGCCGAAGATTCGCTGCCACCACTTGCGCAACTGGCTCCCGAAAGAACGGTGTACGTTTCAGGGTTTTCCAAGAGCGTCGCCACCGGGCTACGCGTCGGATTCGTCGCCGCCCCCCTGCAAACCGTGCCCGCACTGGAACGGACGATCAGGGCGACCACCTGGAATACCCCCGGGGTGCTGACGGCGATTGCCTGCGCCTGGATCGATGATGGAACCGTCAGCCTACTGGAAGCGCAAAAGCGTGCAGACGCACAGGCCCGCCAGGCCGTGGCCGACCAGCATCTGGCCGGCCTGCACTTCGTGCGCCATCCATCCTCCTACTTTATCTGGCTGCCCTTGTCGGAAGACGCACGGGCCGACCAGATCGCCATGGCGTTGATGCGCGAGCAGGTGGCGGTCTCGACCGCTGAACCGTTTGCCACCTCGGTCCATGTGCCGCACGCGATCCGCCTGGCGCTGGGCTCGGTGGACATGGGCGCGCTTGGCGTAGCGCTGGAGAAAGTGAAGCGGGTGGTGGGGGCTTATACGTAGGGAAGCCATTCCGTGCGGCGTCATCTACACTTTCCTCTCGGTGACGGAGGCCAGCCGTTCGTGGAAGTTCTTGCGCTTGTCTATGACTACCTGTCTCTGTGGGTGATTACGCCGGTCACCGACCAGTTTCTTGGCATCTTCGATTTGAACGGCCGTTTCGGTCTGGTGTTTCTCCTTTCCTCCTACAGCGTTGCCTACGGCCTGTTTCGCTACCGCAAATCCCGCGGGCTGACCGACGCGCGTTCTTTCGGGCAATTCATCGGCGGCACCAAGGTGCATTTGCATCGCTCGGCGTTGCTGGACTACCGCTACTACTTCGTTCGCGCCATCCTGAAAGTTGCGCTGGTGGTGCCCATCGTCGGCCTGGTGGATCCGTACATTCTGCGTTCCGGGGACTACGTCCGTTTCATGACCAATCTGTGGGGCGCACGCGTGCAAGTGGGGGACCATCTCGCACTCTCGCTGCTGTATGGATTGGGGGTGTTTCTGGTCAAGGATTTTGCCAACTATTGGGGCCACCGGGCGTTTCATACTCGATGGCTGTGGGAATTCCACAAGGTCCATCATTCGGCTCCGGTCCTGGTCCCGGCCACCGCCAGCCGGGTTCACTTTGTGGAAAAAATTGTCGAGAAACTGACGAATACGGTCTGCATCGCCGCCTTTGCCGGGGTCTTCTGGTACGCCTGTGGCGGCGAGATCAGCCGTTACACCTTGTTTGGCGTGACCTGGCTGGTGCTGATCCTCAACGGTTTCGCCGCCAACCTGCGCCATACCCATGTCTGGCTGTCGTTCGGGCCGCTGTTCGAGCATGTGTTGAACAGCCCGGCGCAGCATCAGATTCACCACAGTGACGCGCCCCGACACATCAACAAGAACTTCGGCATCAACCTGTCACTCTGGGACTGGATGTTCGGCACGCTCTATGTCACCAACTCGAAACCAGAAGCCATCCGCTTCGGCACCGGTGAGCAGGATCACGAACGTTACCTGACGGTCTGCAGCCTGATCGTCACGCCGTTTGTGGACATCGCCCGCAAAGTCCGCCTGGCGAAACGCCCGCAGGCCACTGCGCCCGCCGCATTACACCCACCCACGTTGCCCGCCGAAGGATCTCGTAAAGCATTCAGCTGAGCGAAGGACGTCACCAATCAGAAGCATGACCTACGCTTGTTCACAGACGCATGTTCAGTGAGCAGGGTTTGCTCCTGAGCGAGATTCAATCGGCACCCACAAAAACAATATCGGGAGACTCCATATGCTCGCCTTGTTCCGTCGTTCCATTGCCGTGGCCATGACGGCTGCCGCGCTTTCTACACCCGCGTTTGCGCTGGACACCGTCAAGTTCATGGCCCCCGGCTCGGTCGGTGGCGGTTATGACCAGACCGCACGGGACCTGGGCAAGGCCCTGGTCGAGGCCAAGGCAGCCAAATCCGTCACCTTCGAGAACAAGGGGGGCGCCGGCGGTACGCTCGGGCTGGCGCAATTTGCCAACAGCACCAAGGGCGATCCGAATGCGCTGCTGGTGGTCGGCGCGATCATGGTCGCGGGGATTGAACAGAACAAGCCGCAAATTACCTTGAAGGACGTGACACCGATCGCCCGGCTGTTTACCGAATACAACGTGATTGCCGTGCGCAAGGAGTCCGAGTTCAAAACCCTGGAGGACTTGCTGAAAGCCTTCAAGGACAAACCGTCCAGCATCACCTGGGGTGGTGGCTCCAAGGGCTCGATTGATCACATCGGGATCGCCGACCTGGCCAGCAAAATGGGAATCCCCGTCAACAAGGTGAACTACGTGGCGTTCGCGGGTGGAGGTGAAGTGGTTGCTCAGGTTCTCGGTGGCCAGATCAAGGTGATCACCGGTGGTTATGCCGAGCTGGGCCAATACATCCGAAACGGCCAGTTCCGGGTGCTTGCCATCGGCGCGCCCGAGCGCATTGCCGGCATCGATGCACCGACGCTGAAAGAGAGTGGCTACGACGTGATCATCGGCAATTGGCGGGGTGTTTACGGTGCCGCGGGCCTCACACCCGAGCAACGCAAGGAAGTGACTGACGCCGTGCTGGCCGCCACCGCCAGCGATGGCTGGAAAGCCAATGTCGAGACCAATAAATGGGCCCCCAACGTTTTGACCGGCGATGAATTTGGCAAATTCGTCGACGAAGAACACGTGCGGCTGCATGGGATGCTGGTTGAGGTCGGGCTGATCAAATGAACCCGTCTCGTGGAGTCATGCCGGTACAACTGGCGATTGGCCTCGGTGTGGTCGCCATCAGTGCAGTGTTAGCAGTCGGCGCCTACCGGTTTCCCGAGGAGATGGGGTTCGTCATTCTCGGCGCTCACGTCTATCCCTACGCATTAGCGGTGTTCCTCGGCGTCGTCGGTCTGTTGCTGTGCTATCAGGCCGTCACCGGTGGTTTTCGCGAGCTGGCCGACCATGAGGACGAGTCTGCCAAAGCGCTGCCCGGCGGCAAACTCGGGGCTGCCTGGGTGACTGCGGGGTTGGTGGGTGTGGCGGTGTTGATCAACCTCATCGGTTTCGTGCTGGCAGCCGGGTTGTTATTCGTCTGTTCGGCGCGGGGGTTTGGCAGTCGCCGCCCGGTGCGCGACCTGGCCATCGGCATTGCCCTGACGCTGCCGATTTACTGGCTGTTCAATGCCGGGCTTGGCGTTTCCCTTCCGCCCCTGATCAACGCCTTGATCTGAGGAGATAAAACACGGTGGATATTCTCTCTAGCCTGGCCATCGGTTTTGCCGCCGCGCTGACGCCGATCAATCTGATGTGGGGATTTATCGGTTGTTTGCTCGGCACGGCCATCGGCGTCTTGCCGGGGATCGGACCGGCGCTGACCGTTGCGCTGCTGTTGCCGATCACCGCCAAGGTCGACCCTACCGGGGCGCTGATCATGTTCGCCGGGATCTATTACGGCGCTCAGTTCGGCGGCTCGACCACGTCTATCCTGCTCAATACGCCCGGGGAGTCGTCGTCCATGGTCACGGCCCTGGAAGGCAACCTCATGGCCCGTAACGGACGGGCAGGGCCGGCCCTGGCGACGGCAGCCATCGGGTCGTTTGTCGCCGGCACCATCGCGACGGTCCTGCTCACTTTGTTTGCACCCATCGTTGCTACGTTGGCGCTCAAGTTTGGTCCGGCGGAGTATTTCGCGATTCTGGTGCTGTCCTTCACGACCGTGTCGGCGGTGCTCGGCGCGTCGATGCTGCGGGGGTTCGCTTCGCTGGGGATTGGCCTGACCATCGGCTTGATCGGCCTCGACTCGACCTCGGGCATTGCCCGCTACACCCTGGGCGTGCCGGAGTTGGTGGACGGCATCGAGGTTGTGCTCGTGGCGGTCGGCTTGTTTGCCGTGGGCGAAGCGTTGTACAGCCTGCTGTATCAAAAAGAAGAGGCGTCCGGTCGGCACCGGCTGACGTCGTTGTGGATGACGCGCGCCGACTGGAAACGCTCGATTCCTGCCTGGTTGCGGGGCACGCTGATCGGTTTTCCTTTTGGCTCGATTCCGGCCGGTGGCGCGGAAATCCCGACCTTTTTGTCCTATTCGGCTGAACGCAAACTGAGCAAGTTTCCCAAAGAGTTCGCAGGCAGCAAGGGCGAGGGCGCCATCGAAGGAGTGGCCGGCCCCGAAGCCGCCAACAATGCCAGCGCCACCGGGTCCCTGGTTCCGCTGCTGACACTCGGCATTCCCACCTCGGCGACGGCGGCGATCCTGTTGGCCGCGTTCCAGAACTACAACCTGCAGCCGGGACCGATGCTGTTCCAGACCTCGGGCGATCTGGTCTGGACCCTTGTCGCCTCGCTGTACATCGGCAACGTCATCCTGCTGGTATTGAACCTGCCGTTGGTGGGGTTGTGGGTCAAGTTGTTGCAGATTCCCCGACCGTACCTGAACGCCGGCATTCTAGTGTTCGCCACCATCGGCGTGTACGGCATGCGCCACTCTTCATTCGACCTGCTGCTGATGCTGGCAATCGGTTGGGGCGGGGTGCTGATGCGGCGCTTCGATTTCCCCGTCGCGCCGGTGATCGTCGGCATGCTGCTGGGGCCGATGGCTGAGAAGCAACTGCGTAACGCGTTGTCCATCAGCGAGGGCGACTGGATGATTTTTCTGACGCAACCCATCGCCGCGTCGTTCCTCGCGCTGACCCTGTTGGTGTTGATCGTGCCGCATCTGCTGCACGCTCGGGGCATCAAGTTGCATGAGGATGATTGAGCGGCTGCCAATCACACCACGAATCCTGTAGCAGCTGGCGAAGCCTGCGTTCGGCGGCGAAGCCGTCGTAAAACCGGAGCATGTGGTTCCCCTGAAACACCGCATTGCCTGACTTCACGACGGCTTCGCCGCCGAACGCAGGCTTCGCCGCCGAACGCAGGCTTCGCCAGCTGCTACAGGAAGCGTGTGCCGCCGAACGGCGGTGCGCATTAGGCAGTTTTCTTCAATACGCAGGGCAAGGCGCTCAGTACCTTGGGCGCTGGTTTTCCTGAATTGAAGAAGGTGTGCGATGAGTCTGATTATCTCCATGGCGACATTTGCCCTGGTGGCGTCGATAACGCCGGGGCCGGTGAACATTGTCGCGTTGAGTTCGGGGGCGCAGTTCGGTTTCCGCGCCAGTCAGCGGCATGTGGCCGGGGCCACGTTGGGCTTTGTGTTGTTGCTGGTGTTGATGGGCCTGGGGCTGCATGAGGTGTTGCGCCTTTGGCCCGCGCTGACGCGGGTGGTGCAACTGGCGGGCGTGGCGTTTCTGTTGTTCATGGCCTGGAAGCTTGCGGCGGACGATGGTCGCATCGACGCGAAAGAGTCGCGTCGGGCACCGTCGATGCTGTACGGCGCGGTGATGCAATGGCTCAACCCGAAAGCCTGGCTGGCTTGTGTGGCGGGTATGGGCGCCTTCGTCGCGGACGGCGAGGCACGGTTGGTCTGGCAGTTCGCAGCGGTGTATCTGGTGATTTGCTACGTGTCGGTGGGGTGCTGGGTGTATGCCGGAACTTTCCTGCAGGGTTATCTGAATAACCCGGCAGGCATGCGCTGGTTCAACCGGGTCATGGCGCTATTGCTGGGGGCGAGTGCCGTGTATCTGCTGGCTTCCTAGCCCCCAGGCAACTCACCTCAATCGAGGCCGTGCAGCAAACTGAACTCGTTTTTTGTCAGCGGTGTGAAGCGGTTGTTTCGCAGTTGGCTGATGGCGTACAGCGCACGACCGGTACGACCGTTGCCGTCGCCCAAACCGTGGAATCCCACGACGGTCGCCAGCAAATGTTTGTCGAAATACTCATGGCCGGTGTCCAGTGTTTTCAGATGCTGTTCCATTGCGGCGAAGCCACTGATGTTGCTGGCGTACTTCTTGTCATTGACGCCAATGCGCACGATGTCCGAGGTTGCAGGGGCAATCCGTGCGTGCACCTCTTTGATCACCGCCGGATCGGTCAGCGATTTTTCGTTGCCCGCGTAGTCGCGCAGGACCTGAACGATGCTGTCAACGTCATTACCGGGGGAGGTCGAACCGTTGACAATCCAGGCGCCTGCCCGCTGCGAATTATCCGTAAAACCATTCGGGTTGAACGTTGATTCCGCCATGGCCTGGTTGAACGGCGCCTTGCCCAGGTCCTGCTTCAGCACGTTTTGCTGGTAACCCTTCATGTAATTGACGTTTTTTGCTTCGACCTGGGCAAAGGTGGCCAGTGTGTCGGCATAACCTTGGGCACCCGATGCGGAGCGTGCGGTGGTGTAGCCGTATTGCGATTTATCCAGGACCGCCGCGAACAGGTCATCGACCGCCATTCGACCAATCAAGGCCTCCAGATCTTGCGCTTGCTTGAATTGGGTCGCCGATTCGATGACCGCATTATTGAACAGATGCTCCAGTTCGAGGTGGGTTGCACTCTCGGGTAATCGAATGTTCTTGTCCCCCAGACGGGCCACAATCTGTTCGACAGTCTGAATGCTGTCGTCCTTGAACAGCGCTCGGCCATGGGCCACCGAGTCCAGCGACATGCGGATCCGGGGCGCCGCGCCGGTATGGTCGATGGCCTTGATCAGGTTGTAGCTGTTCGCGCCGGTGAGGTAACGCAGTTGCTGTCTGGCCGCGTGTGAAGCGGAAAGGGCGCTGCCGCTCAGTTTCGCCACGCTTCGGCCGAGCAGCCGGGCGCCACCCTTGAACAGCTGCGGTACGCCGCTGACCGGATTGACCAGGCTGACTGCGGTACTGGCCACGACTGTGGAGGCAGACAACAGCTTCGAAACCAGGGTCGTGGCTTTTGCACTGATTGCGACGACTTTTACGCCAATGATGGCGAATGACATGACCAGCGCCGCGGCGTCGATGACACACCCCAGAATCGCGCTCCGCTGTCTTGCTGGAACACCTGAGGAAAGGTCCTCGATGCACCCTTTGAACGGAATGATCAGGTTCAAAATGACATTGAATACGGCATCGGTACTGGCGATTGCTTTTTCGCGTTCCGTTTCGTCAAGGCTCAGTGTTTTCAGCGCGCCTTTGTTGAAGTACGGATTCTCCTTGGCAATAAAATCGCTGATTTCATTTTTCCGTTGGGAGCGGAAGTAGCGGTTCGGCGAGGTGGTGTCGGTATTGTCAGAGGGTATGTTGAACTCGCCGAGCTTATGGAAAATCACCTGGGAGCGCCGGTCACTACGGGGTGCCAGGTTTTTATAATAGGCCTCGTCGTCTATGGGGGCCTCGCTAAACAGTCTTTTTTCTGGATAGTTTTTTTCGAAGTCAACGTCGACGCCTTTTAACCAATACGCTTCAGTCAGTTGTTTGTTTACGACGCATTCCATTCTGAGTGGAAAAAGCTCATAGCAGCGAATTTGCGAGTCCTTTCGCGCATAGATAATGGTTCCGTAAGGACCTCTTTCGCCCAATGGAACGACGCCGTCAAGTCCTCCTGGTCCCCACGAATTAACCTGATAGATTGCCAAATGCCCCTCTTCGATAAACTGCCTGTCCTGTGGTCGAAGTTGCGAAAAAGCAACTTTGATCGAGGCGGATAACGCATGGGTCATTGCATCGATATGGTCGTCAAAGACGGGCTCGTACAGTTCGGCAACAGGCGGCATACGGACTAAGTGAGGGAAAGACTTATAAATGCTTTCCCCATGAGTCCGGTCCCACTCCTCGGTGTGAAGTTCATCGCCCATATAAAGGTCTATCACCGATACCTTTCTTCCAGCCCCTCCACCGGTACCGCGATGCTTGACCAACAACTCCTCCGGGTCGCAGTCCACTTCCCAGGATTTCAGCTCCTTCAGCGCAAGCGGCTTGCGATGGGGTAATGGTTTGCCCAATTGATTCACGGCGCTGTTGATCATATCGACGTGTTGTTGATATTCATCCATGGCCAGCGTCACGGCTTCCGCGCTCAGGTTGCCTTCGGCGTCCCGGGTGACAAGCCTGTTCATCAAGGCCCAGGTGATGACCGGGTCGACCGATACCGTTGTCGACAGGGTTTTGATGGTCGGGCTCAATTCCGCTATCCGGCCAAAACCGAGCAAATGCTGATATGTCATGTTGCGCGAGACGCCGGGAACAATCGACTCGGCGAAATGGACGGCTTGGGTGAACACAACCCAGCCGGGCGTTCCAAGACGTAATTCGGGCGGCAGATCACGGACCAGATATTCCGGCGCCATGCCGCCCAGGATCAGTTCTGCCACCAGCGGCGCAAAGAGTTCATAGAGTTTGCAGGCTGAAACCAGATGCTGTTCAAGTTGCTTGCGCACCTCTGCCGGACTGGCCAGCAAGTAACGTTTCGAATAGAGGTCGAAGCCGGCAAATGTGGTACTGGCCCGGTCAGCGTCAGGGTCCAGGTCAAGCAGCATCGCCGCAATGATCAACTGCTCAATAAACGGCTCAGTGGGTTTGGGGGCCGTTTCTTCCGCGAACCATCCCAGGGCATCGATGTATTCTTGCCCATTGTCGGCGGCCCACACGGCGATATCGATCAGCCTTGCCATTCGGTAGCCTTGGCTGGTGGGCAATCCATCGGCGGAGCCGCTTTCGAGTCTCAGCGAATCTCCCAGCAGGTTCACCAGTGGAACTTCGCCTGCCGTCTGGTCCTCGGAGATACGGCGAATGATTGCGCGGTTTTCTTCCGTGAGATTGAACGGAGAGTCTTCCGGGGTATTGAGCAGTTGCCAGTAATCTTCGTACGTCGGGCTGTCCGGCAATGTCGAGTGATTGATCAAGTCGATCAACTCTTTGGCGCTTTCTACGGTGCCCGGCAGTGCCAGGCCGTGAACGCGCAACCACTGACTGACCGCCATTTTTTCGGTAGCGGTCACCCATCCGCCGGTCAACCTGGCCATGCTTGCCAACAGTTGAAGGTCTTCCTCGAACGATTGATGGCCGGCGAGCGCGTGAGTAATGTCTGTGCGGGTAGAGAAGTAGCCGACGGTGACAACCTCGGAATCGACAGTACGGCTGCTGACGTTCTCATGGGTGTAATAGAGATGACCCAACTCATCGACTTGAAAGGAACTTGTCGCAGGGATGGAGTGTTCGGAACGGATCTTTAAAAAGTCAGGATGGCGGATAAGTCTCGACAGACACAGGGCGGCGGGGCGATGCAAGTTATCAAAGTGGGAGTCGGTCGTGCGTGTGACCGATAAGCGGTCCCAGGACCATTCAATAGTATTCATGACATCGTCATCACTGAGGAAGTGCGTAATGGCGTCAGTGACTGATTGTTTTTCTCGTTGGTTGTTGGAACGAAACAGGTTGTTATATGAATTGCTCAAGTGAGAAGCTCCATCTTCTAGTGTCAAGTTGGTGGGTGATTTGAAGGGAGCATAAATAAGAGATAACTACGTTGTCATTTAAGTTATATGTCGTTGTGTGTTTTTTAGAGTGTGCGAGGTCTGCATAATTGCTATGTAAATAAAATAACTCGCTAACGAATTAACAGTTTTGGCTTAGCCGCGGTACTGTCCCGGCGTCGCCGCCAAGTGCTGTTTGAATACCCGCTGAAAATGCGCCTGATCGGCAAAACCCGCTTCCAGTGCTACATCCGCAATCAACTTGCCACTGCGCAATTGATCACGGGCGAACTGGATACGCCGGTTGACCAGAAAGGCATGGGGCGTCATGCCGTAATGGTGCTTGAAGGCGCGAATCAGGTAGGACGGCGACAGTTGAGCCGCGTCGCAAATGTCCTCGAGTTTGAGCGGCTGTGTGCAGTTGTCGCGAATGTAGTCGGCGGCCCGTTCCAGCTTGAAATTGGGTTCGCGCAGCGCTTGATCGATCGGGTTGAGCCGCTGTTGCACCTCGGTAAAAAACTCCACCGCCGCACTGTGTTTGCGCAGCACGTCCTGCCAGGGGTCAACCAGTATTTCGTACAGGCCGTTGAGGCCGGCAAACAGGTTGCCATCGCGGGTGTGGGTGACGGAAAACCGCCTGAAGGCCGAGTCCTGGCTGAAACCGAGCTGATGTTGCAGATCGGTCAGCCAGGGCGTTTCGACGTACAGCATCAGGTACGACCACGGCTGGTCGTCGATCGGATTGCAGGCATGCACATCATCGGGGTTCATCAACACCACGGTGCCGGCGCTGACCTGAAACTGCGCTTGCTCATGGAGGTAGGTGCTGCGCCCGGCGGTGATCGCACCGATGGAAAAGTGCTCGTGGGAATGCCGGGTGTAGCAGACCTCGCGGCCGTCGGCGATGGAACGGGCTTCAATAAAGGGCAGGGCATCGTCACGCCAGAAGCGGGGTGCTGTGTCAGCGTCTTTGGCAACGGTGTGCTTCATCGTCAGTGTCCTCGGCAGGCCAGCAACGGAGTGTATTAGCTCTCGCCGTCAAAGGCTCGCCGCAACGCGGCAATGTCGAGTTTTTTCATCTGCATCATGGCTTGCATCGCGCGTTGGGATTTCTTCGTGTCGGGGTCTTTGAGCATGTCCATCATGGCGACCGGCACGATCTGCCAGGACAGGCCGAACTTGTCCTTGACCCAACCGCACTGTTCGTTCTCCGAATGGGCGGAAAGCGAGCCCCAGAAATAGTCGACTTCTTCCTGGGTCTGGCAGTTGACCTGAAAGGAAATCGCTTCGCTGAACGTGAACAACGGACCGCCATTGAGTCCCGTCATGGGCTGTCCGTCGAGTTCGAAACTGACCGTCAGCACCGAGCCTTCGGGCATGCCATGAACCTCTTGGCCGGCCTTGCCGTAGTGAGTGATGGCGGTGATTTTCGAGTGATCGAAGATCGAACAGTAAAACGTCGCCGCCTCTTCGGCCTGATTGTCGAACCAGAGGCAGGGAGTCAGTTTTTGCACGCGTTGCATGGTGATGCTCCTCTAGGGTGATTCATGCTGGATTATCAGCGTAGCCACCTTGCCGTCGATTGGCTGGACCGTAGATCGACATTTGCCCTCAGGCATTGGCGTGATCGAGTCAAAATGACAATGATTTGAGTCATATCGACCATTAAAGAAAGTTGTCGTTATGACTCATGTCGCTTCAAGGTACTGATTTAAATGGACTAAATAGCTGGCACGAGACTTGATAAGTAAAACGTACAACTGAACTGCTTCAGGAGTACGGAAAAATGTTCGAGTTCTTCAACAATCCTCAGAACGTTCTGCACCTGTCGAGTCGCGTGCTGGTCGCGGGTCTGGCGCTGCTTTTGGCGGGCATCTACGGCGCGTATCTCTACGACGGCCATGTGCCAATCGTGGCGCTGGTGACGATGCATGCCATGACCATCATCGGGCCGACCTTGCTCAAGATCGGCTACGTGATGCGACTGCTGGCCCAGCATCGGTTGAGTACAGGTTTGGCCAGGGCGGTGGCCTGATGCGCAGACTCGCCGCTGCGCCCCTCTTCAGTCTTGGCTTTCGACCCTTCTTTCTGGCAGGCGCCGGGTTCGCTGCGATCGCGGTGGCGATCTGGGCGCTTTGGTTGTACGGGCGACTGCCGGGCGCGCAGCCTGTTGGCGGGATGTTGGCTTGGCACCGGCATGAAATGCCGTTCGGTTTTGCCACGGCAATCATCGCCGGGTTCCTGTTGACCGCAGTGCCCAACTGGACAGGGCGCCCAAGCCTTAACGGCTGGCCCTTGATGGGGCTGGTGCTAGTCTGGCTGCTGGCGCGACTGGCCTGGTTGCTGCCCATTTCCGATAGCCTGTTGCTAGCCTCGCAAGTGCCTTTTCTCCCACTGCTGGCCTGGGCGATCGGACGGGATCTGGTGGCCGCCGGCAAGCGCGAAAACTACCCGATTCTGCTGGTCATCACGTTGATGGCCAGCTGTCAGGCCATGACGCTGTGGGGCATCGCGATCGATGACGCGGGCCTGCAACGGCGTGGCGTGTTGGCAGCCTTGTGGCTGGTGGCGGCGCTGATGACGGTGATTGGCGGCCGAGTCATTCCCTTTTTCATCCAGCGTGGCTTGAACCGTCCTGCAGCACCCGCCGCGCACGCGTGGCCAACCAGAGTGTTGTTGCTGAGTAGCCTGCTCGCGGCGATGTCCTTTGCCAGCGGGTTAAACGATGCGCCCAGACCTTGGCTGGCCACGTTATTTCTGCTGATGGGTGCGTTGCACGGGCTGCGGCTGTGGCGCTGGCATGATCGGGGTATCTGGCGCGTGCCGTTGCTCTGGTCGCTGTACCTCGCTTATGCCTGGCTGGTGGTTGCTGCGCTGGCGATGGCGTTGTGGCACGCAGGCGTTATGCCGCAGCAAAGTCTGGCCACGCACGCCTTGGCGGTCGGCGGAATCGGCGGGTTGATTCTGGCGATGATTGCACGGGTCAGCCTGGGTCATACCGGGCGACTGTTGCAGCCGTCGAGCGCCGTGGTACTGGGATTTGCCTTGCTGGTGATCGCCGGTGGGAGCCGGGTGTTTCTGGTACCGTTTTCCGCGTGGGGGCTGGGCCTTTCGGCGTTGCTGTGGAGCAGCGCTTTCGCTCTGTTTCTCATGCACTACACCGGCATCCTGCTTAAGCCGAGACTCTAACGCCCAAGGCCACCGCGATCAGCGATCCACTGCGTGACCATGTCGATGAACGCGCGCAGTTTCGGTTGAGTCTGGGTGCGGCTGGGGAAGTACAGGTACAACGCCGAACTCAGCGGCACAAACGGCTGCAGCACTCGCTCCAGCTGACCGTTCGCCAGCTCGTCGATGATCTCCAGGTTGCAGGCGTAAGCTAATCCGAGCCCGTTTCGGGCGGCGCTGATCAGTAGCTTGCGATCATTGACGAGCACGCTACTCTCGACGCCCACCGTGAAGTCTCGCCCGTCGCGGCGAAATTCCCAGCGATGCGCGTTGCCGGAGTTGGCAAAGCGGAAGCCGATGCACGCATGCCGGGTCAGGTCTTCCGGGCTGAGCGGTTTGCCGGCCCTGGCGAAGTACGCTGGTGAACCCACCACCGACCATTGCAGGTCCGGTGTCAGGCGCACGGCGATCATGTCTTTCTCGATGGACTCTCCCAGCCGGATCCCGGCATCGAAACCGCTTTCCATGAGGTCGACCGTGGCGTCGTCCAGGGAAATGTCGAGGCTGACCTGCGGATAAGCCTCACGAAACAGCGGCATCAGCGGCTCGATCAACAAGGCGCCGGACAGGCGCGGCGCGGTGATACGCAACGTGCCCATCGGTTGGTCGCGGAAACCGCTGAGCACCGCCAGCGCCTCGTCGATTTCACTGGCCGCCGGTCGCAGACGCGCGAACAGGCTGGCGCCGGCCTCGGTCAACGCCACCCGGCGCGTGGTGCGCTGGAACAGCAACACGCCGGTGCGCCGCTCCAGCAGTTTGATCGCATGGCTGACCGCCGTGGGCGTCACCGCCAACCGGGTGGCGGCGAGGGTGAAGCTTTTGTGCTCGGCCACCGCCAGAAACTCGGTCAAGCCATCGAAAGGATCGTGATTCATCTCGGCGCCATTATGAAAGACAGTTTCATAGTGCTTGTAACACGAGGGCATTTTTCCGACCAATCTTCCTGCGTACCTTGTGCTCACCCCAACCCAAACAAGGAACTCGATCATGACAACTTCCCACACTTTCAAACGTGTCTGGCTCATCACTGGCGCTTCCCGGGGTATCGGCGCCAAGATCGCGGCGGCCGCACTGGCCAATGGCGACGCCGTAGTGGCCACCGCCCGTGATGCCAGCAGCGTCACCCAACGTTTTGGCACTCAACCCGCGTTGCTCGCCATGTCTCTGGATGTCACCAACGAAGCCCAGGGTGTTGCGGTCGCCAAGGCGGCCATCGAGCACTTCGGGCGCATCGACGTGCTGGTCAACAACGCCGGCTTCGGTTTGCTGGGCGCGGTGGAAGAAGCCAGCGCCGATGAAGTGCGCCGCGTGTACGAAACTAACGTCTTCGGTTTGCTGAACATCACTCGGGCCGTGTTGCCATATATGCGTGCCGCCCGCAGTGGGCATGTGATCAACCTGTCTTCGGTGGGCGGTTACAGATCGGGGCCGGGCTTTGGCGTCTATTGCTCGACCAAATTTGCCGTCGAAGGCCTGAGCGAGGCGCTGCACGCAGAGTTGGCGCCGCTGGGTGTCAACGTCACCGTAGTCGAGCCTGGTTATTTCCGGACCGAATTCCTCGAGGGCAATTCGCTGGTTGAATCCCCAGCCACGATTGCCGACTACGACGGAACTGCGGGCGAAGTGCGCAAAATTGCCAAGGCCGTGACCCTGAATCAACCGGGCGACCCGGACAAGCTCGCCCAGGTCATGATCACCCTGGTGGAAGCCAAAAAAGCACCGCTGCGCTTGCCGCTGGGCAGTGACTGCGTCGCGGCGATCGAAGCCAAGAACGTCTTCGTCGCCGATGAGTTGCAGACGTGGCGCGAGGTGTCGGTGTCTACCGACTTCTAAGTCTCAACACGATCCGTAGCAGCTGCCGAGCCTGCGAGGCTGCGTTCGGCGACGCAGTCGTCATGAAGTCAGACGCCGCGGTGCATCAGGAAAACCGCGTTCGCAGGGTTTACGACGACTGCGTCGCCGGACGCAGCCTCGCAGGCTCGACAGCTGCTACAAAGCAATCCCGTTCACCTTCATTGGGTTACCGGTGGTCGATGAACCGGTCTCCCCCGGCATTTTGCGCTTAGCTGTAGGGATAACCGGAGGCGCGCGTAGGCATTCCGTGTCACAGCGACGCCCCTTCAGAACACCGAGAGTCTGAGGAAATTCGCAATGCTGACCCTGAACATCAATGGCAAGGATCAGGAGTTGGATGTCCCCGCGGACATGCCGCTGCTCTGGGTCCTGCGCGATGTCGCGCACCTGACCGGGACCAAATTCGGTTGCGGCATGGCCCAGTGTGGCGCCTGCACCGTGCACGTCGACGGCGCGCCGTTGCGCTCCTGCATCACGCCCGCCACCGCGGTGGCCCACGGGCAAAAAATCCTCACCATCGAAGGCTTGTCCACCGACGGTTCGCACCCGGTGCAGCAAGCTTGGGCCGAACTCGACGTGGTGCAGTGCGGTTACTGCCAGTCCGGGCAAATCATGTCCGCCGCCGCGCTGCTGGCGAAGATCCCCCAACCCACCGACAGCGACATCGATCAGGCGCTCTCCGGCAATATTTGCCGCTGCGGCACCTACCCAAGGATCCGTGCTGCGGTCAAACGCGCTGCCGAAATCGGTTGATGCCACGTCGAAGGGAGTCTGAACCATGAACAGCATCAACCCTGTGTCACGTCGCGGTTTTCTCAAAGGCAGCGCGTTGTTGGGCGGAGGTCTGGTGGTGGCGTTCGTCATTCCCGGCGCGCATCGCTTTGCTGTGGGGGCGGAGAATGAAGGCAACGTGTTTGCGCCCAATGCGTTTTTACGGATCGGCAACGACAACGTCGTCACCGTACTGCTCGGTCACTCGGAAATGGGCCAGGGCATCTGGACCGGCCTGACGATGTTGATCGCCGAAGAACTGGACGCCGACTGGTCGAAAATCCGCGTTGAACATTCACCCGCGTCGGCGGCTGACTAAGGCATGGCGGGTTTCGGCGGGATGCAGATCACCGGCGGCTCGACCTCGACCTGGATGGAGTTCGATCGCTATCGGCAGGCCGGCGCGGCAGCGCGCCTGATGCTGATCGATGCGGCCGCCAAGCGTTTCAACGTCGCGCCCTCGGCGATTCACACCGAGTCAGGCGTGGTCATCGCCGGCGACAACCGCGCGACCTACGGCGAACTGGCAGACGATGCCGGCAAGCTGCCGGTGCCGGATCCGGCCTCGATCAAATTCAAGGAGGCCAAGGACTGGAAACTGATCGGCAAACCCACCAAGCGCCTGGACACACCGGAGAAAATCACAGGCCGGGCCAAGTTCGGCATGGACGTGCAATTCGATGGCTTGATGACGGCCATGGTTGCCCGTTCGCCGGTGTTTGGCGGCAGCGTCAAATCTTTCGAAGGTGCCGAGGCGCTGGCCGTGCCGGGCGTGCACAAAGTGGTGCAGGTGCCCACTGGCGTGGCGGTGATTGCCGAGCATTACTGGGCGGCGAAGCTGGGGCGCGATGCGCTGAAAATCGACTGGGACCTGGGACCGAACGCCGGCCTCGACAGCCAGAAATTACTGGAAAGCTTCCGCAAACTCGCGGCCACGCCTGGCGTCTCGGCCAGCAAGGCCGGCGATACCACCGCAGCACTGGGCAAGGCGGCGAAGACCGTCGACGTCGAGTACAGCGTGCCGTACCTGGCCCATGCGCCGATGGAGCCGCTCAATTGCACGGTGAAAATCAGCAAGGAGAAATGCGAGATCTGGACCGGCACGCAGTTCCAGACCCTGGATCAAATGATCGCGGGCAAGATTACCGGGCTCAAGCCCGAGCAGGTTGAAATCCACACCGAATTCCTCGGCGGCGGCTTCGGTCGTCGGGCCAATCCGACCTCGGACTTTGTCGCTGAAGCCGTGCAGGTCGCCAAGGCGGCCGGCGGGCCGGTGAAAACCGTTTGGTCCCGGGAGGACGACGTCCGCGGCGGTTACTACCGCTCGGCGTTCCTGCATCAGGCACGCATCGGCCTGGACGCTGGCGGCATGCCCGTGGCCTGGAAGCATGTGATGGTCGGTCAGTCGATCATGGAAGGCACCGCGTTTGCGGCGACCATGGTGAAGGACGGTGTCGACAAAACCTCGGTCGAAGGCGTCGCCGACAGCCCGTACCTTGAAGACCTGGCCAACCACCAGGTGGAACTGCACTCGCCGAAAACCGGCATCAGCGTGTTGTGGCTACGTTCGGTGGGGCACAGCCACACGGCGTTTGTCATGGAGTCGTTGATTGATGAACTGGCGGAGGCGGCTGGCAAGGATCCGGTGGAATACCGACGAACCCTGCTCAAGGCGCACCCGCGACATTTGGGCGTGCTGAACCTCGCCGTCGAAAAAGCCAACTGGAAGGCGGAATTACCGGACGGCCACGCCCTGGGTGTGGCGGTGCATGAATCCTTCGGCAGTTACGTCGCGCAGGTTGCTGAGGTGTCCCAGGACAACTTGAAAATCCGCGTGCACCGGGTGGTGTGCGCGGTGGACTGCGGGATCGCGGTCAACCCGATGAGCATCGCGGCGCAGATGGAGTCCTGCATCACCTTCGGCCTCGGCTTTACCTTGTACAGCAAACTGACGTTCAAGGATGGCCAGGTGGTGCAATCCAATTACCACGACTACCCAGTGCTGCGGCTCAACGAAATGCCGGTGGTCGAAGTGCACATCGTGCCGAGCACCGAAAGGTCCGGCGGTATCGGCGAGGCCGGTGTCCCACCCACGGCGCCGGCAGTGGCCAACGCGGTGTTCGCCCTAACCGGGCAGCGCTTGCGGGAACTGCCGTTGCAACTGTCGGGGGTGTGACATGAAACGACATCTGATTCTGGGCGCGGTGGTATTGATCGGCCTGGTCGGCTACGCCGAGGACCTGTTTGCTGACGATAAGGAAGCCATCAAGGCGTTTGATACGGTGCAGAAGGTCTTCCAGAGTCCGCGCTGCCAGAACTGTCATATCCCGGGCGATTCGCCGCTGCAGTTTGACGCTGGAATCCCGCACGCGATGAATGTTGTGCGCGGCATGGACGGCAAGGGCGCAGCCGGTTTGCCCTGCGCGACCTGTCACGCCGAGGCCAATCCGCCCGCCAGTTACGGGCCGCATGCACCGCCGGGAGCGCCGCACTGGAGCTTGCCGCCGGCGGCGCACAAGATGGCCTGGATCGGTCTGCCGGCCGACCAGTTGTGCGCGATGATCAAGGATCGATCCAGTAATGGTGACCGTGATTTCGCGGCCCTGATCAAGCACGTCAGCGAGGACAAGCTGGTGCTGTGGGGCTGGAATCCGGGTGAGGGAAGGGCGCCGGTGCCGGTGCCGCACGACATTTTCGTCACCCAGTTCAAGCTGTGGGCGGACGCTGGAGGCCCGTGTCCGGTGCAGGGCAGTTGACCGGCGGTCCGTTAACAGGGAGTCAAACCGGATATGCACGACTCTAAAGTACGTATCCGCCAATGGAGTGAGTCATGCTGATCCCAGGCAAACCGGTCAAGCGCGGTGCTTGTACAGACCCGTTACGTTCGCCATTGCAGGAGCGTGAGCTGCTGCGTGACCTGGCCCGCAAGGCCGAGCAAGAACTGATGGGCGTGCAGATGGCAAGCATGGACGAGTTGACGCTGCTGCCCAACCGTCACGGTTTTACAGCGCTGGCCCAACAGGGGATGGACGCCTGCCAGCAGCTGGGATTGCCGGCGACGCTGCTGTTTTTCGACCTCGATAACTTCAAGCGAATCAACTATCTGTACGGGCGCGCCGAAGGCGACCACGCCCTGAAGACCTTCGCTGACGTGCTGCGTATCGCCTTTCGCGAAAGCGATGTGATTGGTCGACTGGGCAACGATGAGTTTGTCGCCCTGTTGACGGGTGCAAGCATTGTAGAGCTGTCCGCGATCAAGGCCCGGCTCGAAGAAATACTCGCCGAGCGCAATGCCACGGCCAATCGCAGCTTTGCCATTCACTTCAGCATTGGCCAGGTCGAGTTTGATGCTCGGCTAAACCCGACAGCGGAAGACGTGTTGGCCCTGGCCGATAAGGCGATGAACGACACGGGTCATTGTTGAGCGGCGCCTTGCAACGCTGCGGCAACGTAGGCGGCCGTTCGCAACAGTCGGCCATCGTCCCTGAACTTTCCGATGATCTGTAGCCCGACCGGCAACATCGGTTGGGGGCGTACCAGCGGGATGTTCACCTGCGGCCAGCCAAACGCCCCCCACAACTTGATGAAATCCGACGGTCCGGTGCTTTCCAGACCCATCGGCGCGACCATCCCGCAAGAGGCGCCGAGCATGGCGTCGAACGGTTGGCAAAGCTCATTCAAACGGGGCGCAAGCATGGCCAGGCGCGCCTTGGCAGCGGATTCCTGCTCCCAGGTGGTCGCCGCCGCTCGCTCGAACATGGCCAGTGTCGAAGGGCTCAGTTGAGCACGGTGGCGTTGGAATTCCTTGGCCAGCGAGCGGGCACCTTCGCAATCGTTGATCAGCTGGTGATCGTCGAACACTGCGGCAAACTCATCGGGCAGCTCCAGTTCGCTCACATCATGGCCGGCGCTGCGCAACTGATCCGTGGCCTGCTCCAGAGCGCAGGCCACCTCGGCGTCCACCTGATTCCAGCGTGAGGTTCGGCAGAAACCCAGCCGCAGTGGACGCCGCTCGACGTCTGGCACTACAAAACCGGGAATTAACACGCGTGCCACGAGGTGCAGATCGCGCACCGATCGTCCATACCAACCCACGGTATCGAAGCTCGGCGCCAGTGGCTTTACACCTTCCAGCGACACCAGTCCCAAAGACGGTTTGTAGGCGAAGAGGCCGCAATAGGACGCCGGCTTGAGCAGCGAGCCAGCCGTCTGGGTGCCCAGCGCCACCGCAAAGAAACCCGCTGCCATCCCGGCCGCCGAACCCGCGCTGGAGCTGCCCGGCGTGCGAGCGAGGTCGTGAGGATTTCGGGTCGGGCCGGTGTGCATGTAGGCAAATTCGGTGGTGTGGGTCTTGCCCATGATCAGCGCGCCGGCCTGGCGCAGCAGCGCCACGACGTGGGCATCCCGTGACGGTTGATGGTCGGTGTAGATGGGCGAGAAGAATTGCGTGGGGTAGGCGGCGGTGTCGAAGATATCCTTGATGCCAACGGGGACGCCGGCCAGCAGGCCGCGCCCGGTGTTCTGCGCAGCATCGGCACGCACCTGCCGGTCGTCGAACGAGACGAACGCCTGGATATCCGGCTCCCGCGCCTGAATGCACTCAAGAAAGGATTCGGCGATGGCGGCAGCGGTCGTATCGCCATTGACCACCGCTTCACTGAGGGTGGTCGCGTCAAGGGCCGGGCGGGTCATTTGGCGAACAACTGGCTGATGTTTTTAAATGCCTTGAACTCCAAAGCGTTGCCGCAAGGGTCGAAGAGAAACATTGTGGACTGCTCGCCCACCAATCCCTGGAAGCGGATGCCTGGCTCGATCACGAAGCGTGTTCCAAGGCCTTTCAAGCGCTCGGCCAGCGCCTCCCATTCCGCCATCCCCAGCACCACACCGAAATGCGGCACCGGTACGTTATGACCGTCCACGGCATTGGTGTGCGCCGCTTCCTGAGAAGCGTTTTTCGGTGCCAGGTGAATCACCAGTTGATGGCCGAAAAAGTTGAAGTCGACCCAATGCTCGCTGGAGCGGCCTTCTTCCAGGCCGAATATGTCGCCGTAAAAGCGTCGGGCAGCCGCCAGATCGTAAACCGGTACGGCCAAGTGAAAAGGGGAGAGTTGCATCGGGTTCGCCTCAGATTCTCAGGAGTTGAAGCAGAGTTTAGCGCTATGAATTTTGATTGAAAGACGATAGTTTTTGCGTCGAGCTCAAATTATTTCGATCAATCGAGAATGCTTATGTTGCGCGAATTGAAAACCTTCATCGCCGTGACGCGCTACGGCACGTTCGCGGCTGCCGGCATGCACATTGGCCTTACGCAGTCGGCGGTCAGCGCACAGATGCGCAATCTGGAACAGGCGCTGGGTATCCGCTTGTTTGATCGCACCGGGCGTCAGGCGATTCTCAATGCCGCGGGGCAACGGGCGTTGCCGATGGCGCAGCAGATCCTCGACACGTTTAGCCGGATGGCCGTCAGTGATGATGTCAGCGAGTACCGTGGCGAGTTGAAAATCGGCGCAGTGGCCACGGTCCAGACCGGGTTGTTGCCTCAGGCATTTTTACGGTTGAGGGAGCAGGCACCGCTGCTGGAGCCGAAACTGGTGCCGGGCGTGTCGATGAGTTTGTTGAGTCAGGTCGATACCGGTGAGGTGGATCTGGCGATATTGATCAAGCCGCCATTTGAACTGCCCAAAGAGCTGTCGGCGCAGGTGATTCGCCGGGAACCGTTTGTATTGATCGTGCCGATGGACCTTGAGGGTGATGATCCGTTGCAGATCCTCGCGAGCTATCCGCACGTGCGTTACGACAGCAACTCATTCGGTGGACGCCTGATAACGCGATTTTTGCGTGAACAGCAGATTGATGTGCGCGTGGCGATGGAGCTGGATGAGCTGGAAGCCATCGTGAAGATGGTCGAATGCGGGTTCGGCGTTTCACTGCTGCCCGAGGCCGGGCTATGGCTTGAACATGGGGCGAAGGTCAGGATTATCCCGTTGGGCGAGTTGACGTTCTACCGCGAAATCGTGCTGCTGCAGCGCTACAGCCAGCGCACACAGCCGATCCAGCAGTTGTTTGCCAAGTGCCTGACGCAACCTGCCGGTTAAAGCAGGCGTGGCAGATTATGTGCTGTAAAGAATGGATTTTGGCTCTTGAAGACAGTAATACTGTTATTTATGACAGTGATATCTGTTTCGGCTTTCGCACTATCGTGGCGCTGTCAAACGGATCCGGCTGTCGGGATGGATGTTTGTTGGCATTCCCCTGATTGCATGGAGCCCTTACTTCAGGAGGATAACGGCATGACAGCGCAAGCCAACACGCAGCAACAAGCACCAGGTGATGTGGATGTGGGATTTGCTGACAACGGGATGATCAATATTCCGCAAGACTCCTCTCAATGTGTCGTTGAAACATCTGCCGGGAAACTTCTTTACGTGGCTCAAAAAGGCAGTGTCTCATGGGTTTATCGAGCCATGGCTGATGGCACTTCCGATCCGACCTTCCCACCGTTCCCGTGGGACTTCGCCAAAGGTCAATTTGAAAGGACCACACGTTTACTTGCTCGAGAAGATGGCAAATTCCTGTTGATTGGTGACACGGGTAGTGACCCCTTTACCCGGCAGGCTGCGATTACGCGATTCAACGACAGAGGAGTTCCTGATTTAGTCTTTGGCACAAAAGTGTTGCCTTTACCCATCGATCCCGTCCCTCCGGGGCAGAGTTTGCAGACTTACGAACCTACGGGATGCCTCGCTGCTG
The DNA here is from genome assembly GCF_059695905.1 of Pseudomonas sp. LBUM1663. Taxonomy (NCBI): domain Bacteria; kingdom Pseudomonadati; phylum Pseudomonadota; class Gammaproteobacteria; order Pseudomonadales; family Pseudomonadaceae; genus Pseudomonas; species Pseudomonas sp. LBUM1663. The sequence continues at coordinate 2,919,212 of NZ_CP166792.1, forward strand.
ACAACCATGTTTTAGTGGCCGAAAGTTACCAATTGGCTGACAACGACGGCGCAACTATCGATTCGGCGGGTAGCGTATACAGCCTTGATGACCAAGGTAATCTCGATACCGGTTTTGAAGTCAGGTTCAAGGGGCCGATTACGACGATCTATAGCATCGGCGTCCTGTCAGACGAACGCATCGTTGTGTTTGGGATTGTTGGCCATCCATCATCAGACTCGAACGCGGTCTTGGCTTGCTATAACCGAGACGGCACGTTGAACAAAACCTTCGGCATTGACGGATTTTGGGAGAACAACGATTCCACTAATTTTGGTGCGATGGTGGTGGATGATGACAAGATAATCATCGCAGTTGTCACGTCGATTAATAACGATGGCAAACGTTATATTGCCGTGCAACGAGTATTGGGTGATGGCACTTCGGATAATACCTTCAACAATGGAGCGCCGTTGGTGGTTGATCTGGGTACCAGCTTTTTAAACATCCCCTCCATCACCGTACAACCAGATAAAAAAATCGTGGTTGGAGGGAGTGAGGATTTTCCTGAGCAGAAGCTGTACTGGCTGCGCATCACAGAAGGCGGTGCGCTCGACACTTCTTTTGGTAACTCCGGGGTGGTTCGACAGCAAGCAGGCCGCGTGAATGACATTATTGTGCAACGCACCGGTAATCGAATCATCCTCGCGGTTGATCTGGACTCCGGTGCAGGTCGAGATCCGAAAGTTTTGGGTATCCTGAGCTAATAGTGTTTTTGCGCACACGCAAGCAAAACAACCCGCCAAACGAGGCGGGTTGTTTAATGGCCAAGCGCACCCAAAGGGGATTTGCTTCAGGCCTGATAATGCAGGCATAAAAAACCCGCCAGAACCGGCGGGTTTTTTATGGGCTAGCAGAAGATTACTCTTCCAGGCTACCCATCGCAGTGGTGTTGAAGCCACCGTCTACATACATGATTTCGCCGCTGATGCCGGACGCCAGGTCCGAGCACAGGAAGGCGCCGGCGTTGCCGACTTCGTCGATGGTGACGTTGCGACGCAGCGGGGTTTGCGCTTCGTTGGCGGCCAGCATCTTGCGGAAGTTCTTGATGCCGGAAGCGGCGAGGGTGCGGATCGGGCCAGCCGATACGCAGTTGACGCGGGTGCCGTCCGGGCCCAGGGAGCCGGCCAGGTAACGCACGCCAGCTTCCAGCGAAGCCTTGGCCATGCCCATTACGTTGTAGTTCGGCATGGTGCGCTCGGCGCCCAGGTACGACAGGGTCAGCAGGCTGCCATTGCGGCCTTTCATCATTTCACGGCCAGCTTTGGCCAGGGCCACGAAGCTGTAGGCGCTGATGTCGTGAGCGATGCGGAAACCTTCACGGGTGGTGGCTTCAGTGAAGTCGCCGTCCAGTTGGTCGCCCGGGGCGAAGCCGACGGAGTGCACGATGCAATCCAGGCCGTCCCACTTCTTGCCCAGCTCAACGAAAACCTTGGCGATTTCTTCATCGCTGGCCACGTCGCACGGGAAGCACAGGTCAGGGTTGGAACCCCAGCTCTGTGCAAACTCTTCGACACGACCCTTGAGTTTGTCGTTCTGATAAGTGAAGGCAAGCTCAGCGCCCTCGCGATGCATGGCGGCAGCGATGCCGGATGCGATGGACAGCTTGCTGGCGACACCGACGATCAGTACGCGCTTACCGGCGAGAAAACCCATGTGTTGCTCCTCTCTTTCAGGTTATTGCGCAGTGGCCGGAGCCAGGAAAGCGGCTTCCAGCAACTGCTGTGTATACGGATGTTGGGGGGCGGCAAAGATACTTTGCGCGTCTCCCTGTTCGACCACTTGGCCTTGCTTGACCACCATCAGCTGGTGGCTCAGCGCCTTGACGACAGCCAGGTCATGGCTGATAAACAGATACGTCAGGTTGTACTTGGTTTGCAGTGAACGCAGCAGCTCCACCACTTGGCGTTGTACGGTGCGGTCTAGAGCCGATGTCGGCTCGTCCAGCAAAATCAACGCCGGTTTTAGCACTAATGCCCGGGCAATGGCGATTCTCTGCCGCTGCCCACCGGAAAATTCGTGGGGGTAGCGGTTCCGGGTTTCCGGGTCCAGGCCTACCTCCTTCAATGCCGCAATAATCGCTTGTTCCTGTTCCGCCTCGGTGCCCATCTTGTGGATCCGCAGGCCTTCGCCGACGATCTGGCTCACGCACATCCGCGGGCTCAGGCTGCCGAACGGGTCCTGGAACACCACCTGCATCTCCCGGCGCAACGGCCGAACCTCGGCCTGCGTCAGGCAGTCTAGCTGCTTGCCTTCAAAACGGATGGCGCCTTTGCTGCCGATCAGCCGCAAAATCGCCAGACCGAGCGTCGACTTGCCCGAACCGCTTTCTCCCACAATCCCCAGGGTCTGTCCCTGGGGCAGGCTGAAATTGATGCCGTCCACCGCTTTGATGTGGTCGACGGTCTTTTTCAGAAAGCCTTTCTTGATCGGGAACCAGACTTTCAAGTCCTCGACCTGCAGCAGCGGCGGGCCGATAACGTTGGTCGCCGGCTTGCCGCTGGGCTCCGCTGCCAGCAGTTCCCGAGTGTACGGATGCTGCGGCGCGCGGAACAACTCTTCGCACGATGCCTGTTCGACGATGCAACCGCGCTGCATGACACATACGCGATGCGCAATTCTTCGCACAAGGTTCAAATCGTGACTGATCAGTAGCAATGCCATGCCCAGACGGGCCTGTAATTCCTTGAGCAATTCGAGGATTTTCAGCTGAACGGTCACGTCCAGCGCGGTGGTCGGCTCGTCGGCGATCAGCAGTTCGGGCTCGTTGGCCAGCGCCATCGCGATCATCACCCGCTGACGCTGGCCGCCGGACAATTCGTGGGGCAAGGCCTTGAGGCGCTTGTGCGGCTCAGGAATGCCGACCATCTCCAACAACTCCAGCGTGCGCTTGGTCGCCACTTTGCCGACCAGGCCCTTGTGGATGCCCAGCACCTCGTTGATCTGCTTCTCGATCGAGTGCAGCGGATTGAGCGAGGTCATCGGCTCCTGAAAGATCATCGCGATCCGGTTGCCGCGGATGTGGCGGATGGTTTTCTCCTTCAGACTCAGCAGGTCTTGCCCCGAATACTCGATGGTCCCGGACGGATGCCGGGCGAGCGGGTAGGGCAGCAGGCGCAGGATCGAATGCGCGGTCACCGATTTGCCAGAGCCGCTTTCGCCGACCAGGGCCAGGGTTTCGCCGCGCTTGATGTCGAAGCTGACGCCTTCCACCACTCGCTGACAGTGATCCCCGACGACGAATTCGACGGCCAGGTCGCGCACTTCGATCAGATTGTCCTGATTCATTTCACTTCCTCGGGTCGAAGGCATCGCGAGCGGACTCGCCGATGAACACCAGCAAACTCAACATCAGTGCCAGCACGGCAAACGCGCTCATGCCCAGCCACGGTGCTTGCAGGTTGGATTTGCCCTGGGCCACCAGCTCACCCAACGACGGCGCGCCCGGCGGCAGACCGAAGCCCAGGAAGTCGAGCGCGGTGAGGGTGCCGATGGCGCCGGTCAAAATGAACGGCATGAAGGTCATGGTCGAAACCATGGCGTTGGGCAGGATGTGGCGGAACATGATCGCCCCATTCTGCATCCCCAGCGCCCGGGCCGCGCGTACATATTCCAGGTTACGCCCGCGCAGGAACTCGGCGCGCACCACGTCCACCAGGCTCATCCACGAGAACAGCAGCATGATGCCCAGCAGCCACCAGAAGTTCGGCTGCACGAAACTGGCGAGGATGATCAGCAAATACAACACCGGCAGCCCGGACCAGATTTCCAGGAAACGCTGCCCGGCCAGATCCACCCAGCCGCCATAGAACCCCTGCAAGGCCCCGGCAATCACGCCGATGATCGAGCTGAGAATGGTCAGCGTCAGGGCAAACAGCACCGAAATGCGGAAGCCGTAAATCACCCGCGCCAACACATCGCGGCCCTGATCGTCGGTGCCCAGCAGGTTGTCGGCCGAAGGTGGCGCCGGCGCCGGGACTTTCAGGTCGTAATTGATGCTTTGGTAGCTGTAGGGGATCGGCGCCCACAGCACCCAGGCATCCTTGGCCTTGAGCAATTCACGGATGTACGGGCTCTTGTAGTTGGCTTCCAGCGGAAATTCGCCACCGAACGCGGTTTCCGGGTAGCGCTTGAGCGCCGGGAAATACCAGCCGTTGTCGTAATGCACCACCAGCGGTTTGTCGTTGGCGATCAATTCGGCGCCAAGACTCAGGCCGAACAGCACGAGAAACAGCCACAGCGACCACCAGCCACGCTTGTTGGCCTTGAACAGTTCGAAACGCCGGCGATTGAGCGGGGACAAATTCATCTCAATGCTCCCGGCTTTCGAAGTCGATGCGCGGATCGACAAAGGTGTACGTCAAATCGCCAATCAGTTTCACCACCAGCCCCAGCAACGTGAAGATAAACAGCGTGCCGAACACCACCGGGTAATCGCGGTTGATCGCTGCTTCGAAACTCATCAAACCGAGACCGTCCAGGGAGAAGATCACTTCCACCAGCAGCGAGCCGGTGAAGAAGATTCCGATAAACGCTGAAGGGAACCCGGCGATCACCAGCAGCATGGCGTTGCGGAACACATGGCCGTAAAGCACGCGGTGATTGGTCAGGCCCTTGGCCTTGGCGGTGACCACGTACTGCTTGTTGATTTCATCAAGGAAGCTGTTTTTGGTCAGCAGGGTCATGGTCGCGAAGTTGCCGATCACCAGCGCGGTCACCGGCAATGCCAGGTGCCAGAAGTAATCGAGGATCTTGCCGCCGGTGCTCAGCTCATCAAAGTTGTTTGAAGTCAGTCCCCTGAGCGGGAACCAGTCCAGATAGCTGCCGCCGGCAAACACCACGATCAGCAGGATCGCAAACAGAAACGCCGGGATCGCGTAGCCGACGATGATCAGCGAACTGGTCCAGACGTCGAAGTGGCTGCCGTGTCGCGTTGCCTTGGCGATCCCCAGCGGGATCGACACCAGGTACATGATCAGCGTGCTCCACAGCCCGAGCGAGATCGACACCGGCATCTTTTCCTTGATCAGGTCGATGACCTTGGCGTCGCGGAAAAAACTGTCGCCGAAGTCCAGGGTGGCGTAGTTCTTGATCATGATCCACAAGCGTTCCGGCGCCGATTTATCGAAGCCGTACATGTGCTCGATTTCCTTGACCAGCATCGGGTCCAGGCCCTGCGCGCCACGATAGGACGAGCCGGCCACCGAGACTTCGGCACCGCCGCCGGCAATGCGGCTGGTGGCGCCTTCGAAGCCTTCAAGCTTGGCGATCATCTGCTCCACCGGCCCACCGGGGGCTGCCTGGATGATCACGAAGTTGATCAGCAAAATGCCGAGCAAGGTGGGGATGATCAGCAGCAGTCGCCGAAAAATATACGCCAGCATCTGATTACTCCGTGCCCGCAGGGTCGGCTTGCAGTTTGGTTTCGACTTCTACCGCAGGTTTCGCATCAGGCTTGACCCACCAGGTCGTGGTGCCGATGTCGTACTTGGGAGAGACTTTCGGGTGACCGATGTGGTTCCAGTACGCCACGCGCCAGCTTTTGATGTGCCAGTTGGGGATCACGTAATAGCCCCATTGCAGCACGCGGTCCAGTGCCCGGGCATGGGCCACCAGGCTTTTGCGCGAATCGGCGTTGATCAGTTGTTCGACCAGTTGATCGACCACCGGGTTCTTGAGGCCCATGGAGTTGCGGCTGCCGGGTTTGTCGGCCGCGGCGGACATCCAGAACTCGCGCTGTTCATTGCCCGGCGAGTTGGATTGCGGGAAGCTGCCGACGATCATGTCGAAGTCCCGTGAACGCACGCGGTTGATGTACTGCGAGACATCGACCCGGCGGATCACCAGGTCAATGCCCAGGTCGCTGAGGTTGCGCTTGAACGGCAGCAGCACACGTTCGAATTCGGTCTGGGCCAACAGGAACTCGATGGTCACCGGTTTGCCGTTGGCGTCGACCATCTTGTCGTCGACGATCCGCCAGCCGGCCTCTTGCAGCAGTTGGTAGGCCTTGCGCTGCTGGGTGCGGATCATGCCGCTGGCGTCGGTCATCGGGTTCTGGAACGCTTCGCTGAACACCTGCTCGGGGATCTTGCCGCGGAACGGGTCGAGGATCGCCAGTTGATCGGCGTCGGGCAGGCCGGTCGCGGCCATTTCCGAGTTTTCGAAGAAGCTGCGGGTGCGCACATAGGCACCGTTGAACAGTTGCTTGTTGGTCCATTCAAAGTCCAGCAGCAATGTCAGCGCCTGACGCACGCGCACGTCCTGGAACACCGGGCGGCGCAGGTTGAACACAAAACCCTGCATGCCGGTGGGGTTGCCGTTGGGGATCTGTTCCTTGATCAATCGACCTTCGGTCACGGCCGGGATGTTGTAGGCGTTGGCCCAGTTTTTCGCGGTCATTTCCAGCCAGTAATCGAACTGCCCGGCCTTGAGGGCTTCCAGCGCGACGGTGTTGTCACGGTAGTAATCGGTGGTCATCACGTCGAAATTGTAGAAGCCCCGGTTGGCCGGCAGGTCCTTGCCCCAGTAATCCTTGACCCGCTCGTAGCGTATCGAGCGGCCGGCCTTCACTTCGGTCACCTTGTAGGGGCCGCTGCCCAGCGGCATTTCAAGGTTGCCCTTGTTGAAGTCGCGGTTCGCCCACCAGTGCTTTGGCAACACGGGCAACTGGCCGAGGATCAGCGGCAGTTCGCGGTTGTTGGTGTGCTTGAACTTGAACAGCACGGTGAGCGGGTCTTCGGCGACCGCTTCCTCGACGTCGCTGTAGTAACCGCGATAGAGCGGGGCGCCGTCCTTAGTCAGCGTCTGGAAGCTGAACACCACGTCTTCGGCGCGCATCGGATGACCGTCGTGGAAGCGCGCTTCAGGGCGCAGATAGAAACGCACCCAGCTGTTGTCCGGGGCTTTCTCGATCTTGCCGGCGACCAGCCCGTATTCGGTGAACGGTTCGTCCAGGCCCTGTTTGGCCAAGGTGTCGTAGATCATGCCGATGTCGTCGGCCGGTACGCCTTTGCTGATGAACGGGTTGAGGCTGTCGAAGCCGCCGAACCCGGCCTGGCGAAAGATCCCGCCCTTGGGCGCGTCGGGGTTCACGTAATCGAAATGCTTGAAGTCGGCCGGGTATTTCGGCGGCTCGTTGTACAGGGTCACGGCATGTTGCGGGGCGGCGCAGGCCAGCCCGGCGAACAGCAGACCGCTGGCCTGCAACAGCAGGGCGCTCAGGGGTTTCATCGATCCTTCTCCGAAGATTTCAGCCACCACGCGGACAGGCCCAGGGTGTAGGGCGGCGTGGTGACAAAGGCGAACCGGTTGCGGTAGGCCAGGCGGTGATAATTGAGGTACCAGTTGGGAATGATGTAGTGCTGCCACAACAAGACCCGGTCCAGGGCTTTGCCGGCGGCCACTTGTTCGTCGCGGGTTTGCGCGGCGAGCAATTGTTCGAGCAGGTGATCGACCACCGGGTTGGCGATGCCGGCGTAGTTTTTACTGCCCTTGACCCCGACCTGGCTGGAATGGAAATACTGCCATTGCTCCAGGCCCGGACTGAGCGTCTGGTTGAGCGTCATCAGGATCATGTCGAAATCGAACTGATCGAGGCGTTGTTTGTACTGGGCGCGATCGACCGTGCGCAGCCGCGCGTCGATGCCAATGCTGGCGAGGTTCTCGACGTAAGGCTGAAGGATGCGCTCAAGGTTCGGGTTGACCAGCAGGATCTCGAGTTTGAGCGGTTGGCCGTTGGCGTTCTCGATCCGTTGTCCATTGAGCTTCCATCCGGCCTCGGCCAGCAGCGCCAGGGCCTTGCGCATGGTTTCCCGGGGGATGCCGCGTCCTTCGGTCTTTGGCAGGCTGAACGGCTCGGTGAGGAGCTTGGCGGGCAACTGCTCGCGATACGGCTTGAGCAACAGCCATTCGTGACCGACCGGCAGGCCCGTGGCGGAGAATTCGCTGTTGGGGTAGTAACTCATGGCGCGTTTATAAGCGCCGCTGAACAGGGTGCGGTTGGTCCATTCGAAGTCGAACATCAGCCCCAGTGCTTCACGGACTTTGGTCTCGGAGAAGGTCGGACGCCGGCTGTTCATGAACAGGCCCTGGGTCTGCGTCGGAATCTGGTGCGGGATCTGCGCCTTGATCACGTCGCCGCGGCGCACGGCCGGGAAGTTGTAACCGTTGTCCCAGTTCTTCGCCTGGTGCTCGATGTAAATGTCGAATTCGCCAGCCTTGAAGGCTTCGAACGCCACATCGCTGTCGCGGTAGAACTCGACTTCCATGCGGTCGACGTTGTACTTGCCGCGATTGACCGGCAGGTCCTTGCCCCAGTAATCCTTGACCCGTTCAAAAATGAGCTGGCGTCCGGGGGTTACCGACGTAATGCGATACGGCCCGCTGCCCAGCGGCGGTTCGAAGGTGGTGGCCTTGAAATCGCGCCCTTTCCAGTAATGCTGCGGCAGCACCGGCAATTCACCCAGGCGCAGGATCTGCAACGGATTGCCGGCGCGCTTGAAGACGAATCGAATGCGCTGCGGGTTGAGGATGTCGACCCGCAACACTTCCTGGAGGCTGGTGCGGTACTGCGGATGACCTTCCTTGAGCAGCAAACGGTAGGAAAACGCCACGTCGTAGGCAGTAATCGGCGTGCCATCGTGGAACCGCGCTTCGGGGCGCAGGTTGAACACGACCCAGCTGCGGTCTTCGCTGTATTCCACCGATTGGGCGATCAGGCCATAACTGGAGGTCGGCTCATCGCCGGACGGCGCGTACTGGCCGGTGCCGACCATCAACGGTTCGTTGAGTTCGTTGATGCCGTATTGCAGGAAATTGGGGGTGGAAACCGGGCTGGAGCCCTTGAATGTGTAAGGGTTGAGCGTATCGAAGGTGCCAAACGCCATCACCCGCAAGGTACCGCCCTTGGGCGCTTGCGGGTTGACCCAGTCGAAGTGGGTAAATCTGGCCGGGTACTTGAGCGTGCCGAACTGCGCATAACCATGGCTTTCGCTGATCGTCGCGCTTGCGGTGGAGCTCAAGGCCAGGCTGATCAGGAAGAGGAGGAGGGGGCGCTTCAAGTCAGAGATCCGATCCAGGCGGCTTGGGCTTTGTGGGCCGTACAGTAACAGCTTGTATCGACAGGAAAAAGACAGGGGGTTAATGCGTTGTTAATTGCCGGGGTGACGGTGCGGCAGGCGCAGAACCTGTGGGGAGGGAGCAAGCTCGCTCGCCACAACTGTCATTGCAGCCACAGCTTCGAAAGCCCTCAAATCACAGGCAAAAAAAGGTCTGCATGCGGGCAGACCAGGGGTATTACTTCAAAGGAGTGGCTCACTGTAAGGCGTATGTTGTGAACGTTACGTGAAAATAGGATCGCAAAAAAAAGCCCAGCGCCAGGCCGGGTGGGGTGTGAAGCGCACGATAATCAGACAGGCACGGGTGCGGTGACGATGAAGTCGCCGTTCATGCGTCCTGAATCAGGCCGTTTCTCGAATCGCGCGTCCAGATCGAATCATCTGAACCGCGGAAGAGGCGGGTCGACAGGTTTTAACGAAGACAAGGTGTTTCGAATCAGTGGCGCGTCTTTTTCGATGTCGTTCAGGCGGTCGCGAATTCTGAGGGCTGTCGGGTGCCCCCCTTGATGATCCACCCAGTCGGCAATCTCCTTGCAGGCTGCGGCAAGTCGAGCTTGGCGGGAGTCGAGCAGGGTAAGCAGGGTGGTGATGGACTCTTTTTCGGACATGGCAAACACCTCCGTTCAAGAAACCTGACAAATAGCAGCAAAAAGCCCGCTGGGTGCGAGCTTTCTGCCGATGGGGTCACTGGTCCTTCAGCTGATTTCAGTATAGACCCGGACTTCAGGCCTGTCGGGCCGTCACTTGGGACCTGGCATTGAGCTGCTGGCATTCACGTCGGGCATCTTCTTCAAGATCGAAGCCGTCACCAATGAAGCCCTGGGTGCGGGTGTCGGCGATGCGAAACCAGACTTCAGCGTCGGGTGGCGGGTGGCCGGCTTCTCCGGCCCGGCGGCCATGAATGATGATCTTGTTGCAACGCTTCACAACGAAAATGTCTTCCATGGCGTCACCGCAGCTGATTCGTATCCACATCAACTATAGAAGTTCTTTGTGATCGTGCAAAAAATGGACAGTCAGTTCGTCGGTTCGGCCGCCGCGATCATTTTTTCCAGAAACATGGCCAGTCCGACTTCCTCCGCCCTGAGGCCTTTACGCAGCCTCGGCCGGGGCAGTTGGGCCAATGCGCCGAGCATAAAACCTTCGAGCACCGCCGGGTGGATGTAGCACTTGCGGCACACCGCCGGGGTGTTGCCGAGTTGCCTGGCAACGTTCTTGACCATCTCGACCACATGCCGCTTCGCGTCCGACTCAGGCTCCCACTGCAACTCGCGCAGCACCGACAATGCCAGGGCGCTCCCGGCCCAGGTGCGGTAATCCTTGGCCGTGAAGTCGGCGCCCGTGAGGGTTTTCAGGTAGGCATTGACGTCTGAGGAGCTGACGGTGTGTCGCTCACCATTTTCGTCCAGGTATTGGAAGAGGTCTTGCCCGGGAATCTCCAGGCAGCGCTTGATGATGCGCGCCAGGCGTCGGTCTTTCACGGTGATCTGGTGCTCGACACCACTCTTGCCGCGAAACTGGAACAGGATCGCGCTGCCGTTGACCTCGACGTGACGGCTGCGCAGGGTGGTCAGGCCATAGGAGCGATTTTCCCGTGCGTATTGGGTGTTGCCGACCCGGATCAGCGTCGCATCGAGCAAGGTAATCACGGTGGCCATGACTTTATCTCGGCTGAAACCCGGAGCGTCCAGCAGCGTTTCAAGCTGTTTGCGCAGTTTCGGCAGCGCCAGGCCAAAGTCCCGCAGGCGTGAGTATTTGTCGACATCGCGCACTTCGCGCCAACGTGCGTGATAACGGTATTGCTTGCGACCGCGAGCGTCACGTCCGGTGGCTTGCAAATGGCCACGTGGGTCGGCGCAGATCCAAACATTGGTATAGGCCGGCGGCACGGCAAGGGCGTTGAGGCGTTTGATTTCGTCAGGATCGGTAATGCGTTTGCCCGCCGGGTCGAAGTAGCAGAATTTTCCACGCAAGAGTTTGCGGGTGATTCCAGGCTGCGTGTCATCGACATAGTGCAGGTCGGGTGGCAGCACATCGGGCAGCGCGGTATCGGACATGGCGAGAGATCCTTGGCGATGAAGTCAGGGGGCCTGTACAGCCATTGACCGCGCCCGCTCGCCGTGGTGCCGAAGAATTTAAGCCAGCACGGCCACCGCTTTAATCTGCGCCCAGAGTTGCTGGCCGGGGTGCACGCCCAGTTGGTCCCGGGAGTAGCGGGTGATGCGCGCCAGCAGCGGCGTGCCGGCAGCATTCAGGCGGATCAGCACGTGGGCGGCGTTATCGGCGCCGATTTCACTGATCACCGTGACCGGCAAGCGATTGAGGATGCTGCTGTGCTCGACGCCTTGCAGGCTCAGGCTGACATCCCGTGCCTGGACCTTGCAACGCAGTGCCTGACCTTGGGTCATCGGAGCGTGCGCCACCCGAATGCTCAGGTCGGTATCGGGCAGTTGCAACGTCAGTAACTGATAGTGCGGGTCATAGGCACTGACATGGCCTTCAATCACCACGCCCGCATCGTCGCCCAGCGCCAGGGGTAAATCGAGTCGCGCCAGGGTTTCGCCGATAGGTCCGCTGGCCAGTGCCTTGCCGTCGCTGAGCAGGACGATGTGGTCGGCCAGTCGGGCGACCTCATCCTGTGAGTGGCTGACGTACAGCACCGGGATATCAAGTTCATCGTGCAGGCGTTGCAGGTAAGGCAGGATTTCGTTTTTGCGCTGGCTATCCAGCGCCGCCAACGGTTCGTCCATCAGCAACAGTTTCGGGCTGGTGAGCAGCGCGCGGGCGATGCCGACTCGCTGCCGTTCGCCGCCGGACAGGTGCTGCGGATGGCGGTCCAGCAGGTGACCAATGCCCAGCAGTTCAGTGGCATGCGCCATGTCGACCCGGCGTTGCGGCTTGGGGATGCGCTTCAGCCCGAATTCCAGATTGGCCAGCACCGAAAGGTGAGGAAACAGGCTGGCCTCCTGAAAAACATACCCCAGCGCACGTTTATGCGGCGCTACGAAAATCTTCTTGTCACTGTCCTGCCAGACTTCATCGTTGACCTGAATAAAGCCCTGTTCGGCCTGCTCCAGACCTGCGATACAGCGCAGGCACGTGGTCTTGCCTGAACCGGAATGGCCGTAAAGTGCAGTCACTCCGCGGCCGGGCAATTGCAGATCCACCTTCAGGGTGAACCCCGAATAACTCAGTTTCAGGCGCGTATGAATCATCGATCAGCTCCAGCCCGCTTTGGTTTTACGGCTGGAATAGAGCGCCAGCAATACGGCAAAGGAGAACACCAGCATCGCCCCGGCCAGCCAATGGGCCTGGGCATATTCCATGGCTTCAACGTGATCGTAGATCTGCACCGAGACCACGCGGGTCTTGTCGGGAATGTTGCCGCCGATCATCAGTACCACGCCGAATTCGCCGACGGTGTGGGCGAAACCGAGAATGGCCGCGGTGATGAAGCCGGGCCTGGCCAGCGGCAGAATCACGCTGAAAAAGGTGTCCCATGGATTAGCGCGCAAAGTCGCAGCCACTTCCAGCGGGCGGGAGCCAATGGCAGAAAAGGCGTTTTGCAGCGGCTGGACCACGAACGGCATCGAGTACAGCACCGAACCGATCACCAGACCCGCAAAACTGAATGTGAGCGTGCCGAGTCCCAATGACTGGGTGAATTGGCCGACAAAGCCGTTAGGGCCGAGGGCCAACAACAGATAAAAGCCAATCACCGTGGGCGGCAGGACCAGGGGCAGGGCGACGATTGCCCCGACCGGGCCGCGCAACCACGAGCGGGTGCGCGACAGCCATAACGCAATCGGAGTGCCGATGATCAACAGGATAACCGTCGTCAGGGACGCCAGTTTCAGGGTCAGCCAGATGGCGGAAAAATCGGCACTCGTCAGCGTCATTTAGAGTTGGTAACCGTAGGACTTGATAACAGCGGCGGCTTTCGGCCCCTTGAGGTAGTCAACCAGCGCCTTGGCGGCCGGGTTGTCCTTGCCCTTGTTGAGGATCACCGCGTCTTGTTTGATCGGGTCGTGCATGTCGGCCGGAACGATCCAGGCCGAACCGCCGGTGACTTTGCCGTCTTTGTAGATCTGCGACAAGGCCACGAAGCCGAGTTCAGCATTGCCGGTGGAAACGAACTGAAAGGCCTGTGTGATGTTCTGGCCTTCAACGAGCTTGTCCTTGACCTTGTCGGTCAGGTCCAGTTTGGCCAGCACCTGAGTGGCGGCAAGGCCATAAGGCGCGGCTTTCGGGTTGGCGATGGAGAGGTGCTTGTATTCGTTCTTTTTCAGCACATCGCCCTTGGCGTCGACGTAACCTTCCTTGGCTGACCAAAGTGCCAGCGTGCCAATGGCGTAGGTGAAGCGCGAACCCTTGACGGTGTCGCCTTCAGCTTCGAGTTTTTGCGGGGTGGTGTCGTCGGCCGAGAGGAACACTTCGAATGGCGCGCCATTCTTGATCTGGGTGTAGAACTGGCCGGTTGCACCGAAGGAGGTGACCAGTTTGTGTCCGGTGTCTTTTTCGAAATCGGCGGCGATGGCCTGGATCGGCGCGGTGAAGTTGGCGGCGACGGCCACCTGGACTTCGTCCGCCTGGGCGGAACCGAAAGCGAAGACGGCGAGCAGGCTTGCGAGGCAGGTCGGGGCAAAACGTAAGGCACGCAGGGTCATGAAACGGCTCCGTGATAGGCGAATGCAACGAGGGAGTGAAACGCTATATATCGGAATATATAGCGAAATGCCTGCAAACGGAATGTGTCGGTACCGAGATTGCTCGGGACCTGTTGCCCACGGCGAGGGGATTTATCCCCGTTGGGCTGCGAAGCAGCCCCCTGTGTCCGTTCAAACAGTGAACTGTCAGGATTGACGACTGCTACGCAGCCGAACGGGGATAAATCCCCTCGCCACAAGGCTGCTGCTACAACAGCGTGACTTACCGACGGAGTAACTTGGCCAAACCTTCCTCCGCCAGTCGCCGAGTCAGCTGCGCCGTGCTCATTTCAACGCCCAACGTGAATGCCTGCCCAGCCCAGAGATTGCTGAAATCCGCTTCACCCTTGGCCCGCAACGGCATCAACGCACCACCGGCCAATGGGAAGGCCGGGGCTTTATCGCTCATGGGTCCGAGTTCGCGCATCACCCGATTGAGGATTCCTCGTGCCGGGCGGCCGGTGAAAAGATTGGTCACTGCCGTCTCGCTTTCCTTGGCCGTGCGCAGTGCCTTGTGGTGAGACGCGCTGACCTTGGCCTCTGGCGTGAACAGGTAAGCCGTCCCCACCTGCACCGCCGAAGCGCCCAACAGAAAAGCTGCCGCCACCCCCCGCGCATCGCTGATCCCGCCCGCTGCAATCACCGGCACTTTCACCGCATCGACGACTTGAGGCACGAGGGCGAATGTGCCCACTTGGCTGCTCAAGTCATCGCTGAGGAACATCCCGCGATGTCCACCTGCCTCGTAGCCCATGGCGATGATCGCGTCGCAGCCATGTTGTTCCAGCCAGACGGCTTCTTCGACGGTAGTCGCCGAGGAGAGAATTTTCGCGCCGGTGGCTTTTACCCGATCCAGCAGTGATTTTTCCGGCAGGCCGAAGTGAAAACTCACGACTTCGGGGCGGAAATCTTCGAGCACATCGCAGGCGGCGTTATCGAAAGGCGCGCGATTGGATACTGGAGTGGGCGCTTCGAAATCGACGCCCAGTTCCCGATAGTACGGTTCCAGCAAATGTTTCCAGTCCCGAGCGCGTTGCTCATCGGCCGCTGGCGTCTGATGGCAAAAATAGTTGATGTTGAACGGTCGCTGGCTGTGTTGGCGGATGGTTTTCAGCTCTTCGCGCAACTGCTCGATGCTCAGCATCGCAGCGGGCATCGAGCCCAGGCCGCCGGCGTTACTCGCAGCGATGACCATGGCCGAGCCAGTAGCGCCGGCCATGGGAGCCTGGATGATCGGCAGTTCGATGCCGAGCAGGTCAAGAATACGGGTGTCTGGCCATTGGCTCATTTCAATGATTCTCCGACGGGTAGAACCGGTTTTTTACCAGCAATGGTTGACGCAGAGCCAGTCGACTTTTGTATCCGGGACGTTTTCCGTTATTCCAGGCCCCCACAAAAAAAGGCATAGCCACACGTCATGGAAACGCTCGGCGCTTTGTTCGTTTGGCTAAAGTCTTGTACGGCGAGATGTTTCTTTGTGTTATTTCAATGCCCCCACAACCGGATTGATTCCATTGAGAGGCAATGATGTTCAAAGGTATTTTGATCGACAAAGACGACAGCGGTTACCGGGCCACACTGCAAGAGATCAATGACGATCAACTGCCCGAAGGCGATGTGACGGTGCGCGTCGCGTATAGCACGCTGAACTTCAAGGATGGCCTGGCGATCACCGGCAGCAGCCCGGTGGTCAGGAAATTCCCGATGGTGCCGGGGATCGACCTGGCCGGTACGGTCGAAGTCAGCGAGCATCCGGACTACAAGGTCGGTGACCAGGTCCTGCTCAATGGTTGGGGCGTGGGCGAAGGGCACTGGGGCGGACTGGCGCAAAAAGCACGTCTGAAGGGCGACTGGCTGATTGCGCTACCCAAGGAGTTCACCGCGGCTCAAGCCATGGCAATCGGTACGGCCGGTTACACGGCGATGCTGTGCATCCTGGCGCTGGAACATAACGGTGTAACGCCTGAGCAGGGCGAAGTCCTGGTCACCGGTGCCAACGGCGGCGTGGGCAGTTTCGCCATCGCGCTGCTAAGCAAGCTCGGCTATAAAGTCGTAGCGTCCACGGGCCGCACCTCAGAGCACGATTACCTCAAGCAATTGGGTGCCAGCGAAATCATTGATCGCGCGACGCTGTCCGAGCCGGGCAAACCGCTGGCCAAGGAGCGCTGGGCGGCGGTGATTGACTCGGTCGGCAGCCACACGCTGGCCAACGCTTGCGCCAGCACCAAGGCCAATGGCACGGTCGCCGCCTGTGGTCTGGCACAAGGCATGGATTTCCCGGCCTCCGTCGCGCCGTTCATTTTGCGTGGCGTGACGTTGGCCGGGATCAACAGCGTGACCCAACCCAAAGCCAAGCGGGTGGAAGCCTGGAATCGGCTGGCCAAGGATCTGGACTTCGCGTTGCTGCCACTGATCAGCCATGAAATCGGCTTGAGCGAAGCCATCGACGCCGCGCCGCGTTTGCTCGCCGGGCAATTGCGTGGGCGGGTTGTGGTCGATGTGAATCGCTGATTACAAGGTTTCGCGTTCAAGCAACTGACGCTTACGCTCGACACCCCAGCGATAGCCCGAGAGGTTGCCGTCGCTGCGCACCACGCGGTGGCACGGGATCGCCACTGCAATACTGTTCGCGCCGCAGGCCTGGGCCACGGCGCGCACGGCTTTGGGCGCACCAATACGTTGAGCGATATCGGCGTAGCTGGCGGTGCTGCCCGCAGGAATCTCCCGCAGCGCCTGCCAGACCCGTTCTTGAAAAGCGGTGCCGCGCACGTCCAGCGGCAAGTCCAGACCAATCGCCGGGGCTTCGATAAAACCGACCACCTTGGCAATCAATTGCTCGAACTCGTGATCGGCGCCAATCAGATTGGCACGCCGAAACTTGTCCTGTAGATCGCAGACCAGTTGATGCGGATCTTCCCCCAACAGAATCGCGCAAACGCCACGTTCACTTTGCGCCACCAGAATCGCGCCCAAGGAACACTGGCCAACGGCAAAACGGATGTCGTTGTTCTGGCCCGCCGCGCGGTAATCCCCCGGCTTCATGCCCAGCAGATGATCGGCCGATTCATAGAAGCGGCTGTTGGAGTTGAAACCGGCGTCATACAGGGCGTCGGTGACCGAGCCGCCGTCGGCCAAGCGTTCGCGAACCTTGCGTGAGCGATGGGCTGTGGCGTAACCCTTGGGTGTCAGCCCTGTCACCGCTTTGAATACGCGATGGAAGTGGAAGCTGCTCAGGCCCGCTGCCTGTGCCAGTTCATTTAACGCAGGCGGATTTTCGGCGGATTCGATGTGGCGGCAGGCGGCAGCGACG
The DNA here is from genome assembly GCF_059695905.1 of Pseudomonas sp. LBUM1663. Lineage (NCBI taxonomy): Bacteria > Pseudomonadati > Pseudomonadota > Gammaproteobacteria > Pseudomonadales > Pseudomonadaceae > Pseudomonas > Pseudomonas sp. LBUM1663. Next base: position 2,936,383 of record NZ_CP166792.1, read on the forward strand.
GTTGCCGCGTGTTGTGCGGCGACGTCGCTTTGATCTTTTGTGGCCCGTTTACTCGGACGATAACCCGCCGCTCGGGCTTGTTCCGCCGTGTCGAAAAATTCGACGTTCTGCGGTTTCGGCAAGCGCGCCAGGCTGCTGGGGCGGCAATAGATTCCGGTGGTTTTCACGGCATAGACAAACTGCCCGTCGGCGCCGGGATCCCGTGCAACAACGGCGGCCCAGCGAGGATCGTCCTCGGCGGCAATGTTTGTCGAATGAGTTGTCATGGCTTCATGTCCGTTGACCCGTTTTTTTCAGATTAACCAGCCCGCAACGCCGCCGCACTCCGAGTCTTGCGGTTGAATTCGAGGGTGTCATCCGGCAGTGCGAAAGGTGAAGTTGATCCGTTGCTCGCCCAGTCGCGGGTGATGGCCGTCCTTGATCGGCAAGACGCCGTGATAACGCAAACGATCGACGCCGCCCCAGACCACGATATCGCCATGCAGCAACGGTATGCGCTGGCTTTTATCGCTTCGTTCAAACCCGCCGAACAGGAACATGGCCGGCAATCCCAATGACACCGACACGATCGGTGCGGCGTAGGAACCTTCGTTCTTGTCCTGGTGCAATGACATCTTGGCGCCGGGGGCATAACGGTTGATCAGGCAGGAATCAGGGACAAAATCTGCAAATCCCGCTTCCCGTGCCGCCGCTTGTGCCAGTTCGAAAAACACGTCGGGCATTTCGGGCCAGGGTTGCCCTGTCTGTGGGTCATTGCGCGTGTACCGGTAGCCGCTGCGGTCAGTGGTCCAGCCCCAAGTGCCGCAACTGCTCAAGGCCACCGACATGGTAAAGCCGCCGGGCGTGATCATCTGCCGGAACGGTGCAGCTGTCAGAACCGCTTCCAGTGCCGACAGCAACCGATCGAGCCGGGACAGGGCAAAGCCGCGCAAGACGCAGGACTGTTCACCGATCTGCTCACGCCTGGGCTCCTGCTCGGGTTCGGCATCGGCAAACAGATCGAAGGTGGTCGGACTCATGGGGTCATAACGCATCGTGAAAGATGATTCCAAGGGTATGTCGTTTTCCACTGTGAAGGCGACTCACGCCGTGACGCATCGTCACTCTGTAATAGCCGCGAACGCCTTTGACCGGGCGCTGGCTCACGGCAAAGATCACACCATCGCCTTTCTTCAGGCCGATCACCTGCGGGCGTGACTGCATCCGCGGGCGTTGTTCGGTCAGCACAAACTCGCCGCCGGTAAAATCTTCGTCCGGTTCTGACAGAAGAATCGCCACTTGCAGCGGGAACACGTGTTCGCCGTACAGGTCCTGATGCAAACAGTTGTAGTCCTGCGGGCCATATTGCAGCAACAACGGCGTCGGGCGCTCCTGACCGGCGGCATGGCAGCGTTGCAGAAATGCTTCGTGGGTTCCTGGGAAACGGGTCGGCAGGTCCATGCATTCGTACCAGCGATTGGCGATCGGTACCAGTCGAGGGTAGAGCGTACTGCGCAAGCGGGCGACCGTGTCCGGCAAGGGGTAGTTGAAATACTTGTACTCGCCCCGGCCAAAACCGTGACGCGCCATGATCACTTGAGAGCGAAAAAGCGCTGACTGGGCGTAGAGGGCGCTGACGTCATCGCACGCCTGCGCACTCAACAGCGACTTGATGATCGCGCAGCCATCCTGATCGAGTTGTTGCTCCAGGGCTGCCCAGTCCAGCGCATCGAAGGTGGGCTCTCTCATCGCTGAGCCTCGCGATCCAGCAACTGCCGTTTACGCTCCATTCCCCAGCGATAACCGCCAAGGCTGCCGTCCTGGCGCAGCACCCGATGGCAAGGCACGATAACGGCCACCGGGTTGGCTCCACAGGCATTCGCCACCGCCCGAGAAGCGCTGGGCTGACCGAGGCGTTGGGCGATATCACGGTAGCTGGCGGTTTCGCCGACAGGGATTTGCCGCAGGACTTCCCAGACTCGCCGTTGAAATACGCTGCCGGTCAGGTGCAGCGGCAGATCGAGTACGGTGTGTAGATCTTCGAGGTGGCGCAGGGTTTGCTCCAGGGCTGGCATCAAACCCTCATCGCGCTGCGGGGTTGGCGGGCCAGGGAAACGCCGCGCCAGATCGCGTTCGAGCGTGATCAAGTTGTCGCCGAGCAGCAGCGCGCACAGGCCCTCGGCACTGAACGCCAACAACAAGACGCCAAGGCTGGAAGTGCCGCTGATGTAGCGAATCGGGGAAGTAGACATGTTCTGACTCCTTAACCAAAGGTCGAGGTGATCAGTCTGGGGCGTGCCAAGGGAGTGAACACTCCGGCGCTTGCGGTCGAATTCAAAACGGGCGCGGAGCATGACGTCCTTGTTGTCGCTCCGGGTGCCGGGTCGCGTTACAGCGCTTTGCTGACGGCGATGTCGCTGATGACGTCTTCGCTCGAACCATGAATGGCGTCCAGCGCGGCCTTGGCTTCTTCTTCAGTGCCTTTTTCGAGCTGGGCAAATTCGAAGCGGCGTTCGCCGTTGAGTTTGTATTTGATGACGTACTTGGTCGTTTGGGCCACGGTCATACCTGCTTTTATTCGTGTGGGAACGTAGCTCAGCTCAGTTTCGTGCTGGAGCGACGGATGATCTTGATCGAGTGTGTCAGGGTCGGTTTGCGGGTCACGCTGATCGGCCGGCGGTTGACCGTGTCGATGGTGATGTTCCAAAAACCGGTGCTCGGCGCAGTAATCCGGGCCGGGAAAGTATCGAACGCACCGCCGTGATAAGTGTGACGACCGCCGTTCTTGAAGCTGCGGAAGTTGGCGTCGTTCATCAAGCGGATGTTGCATGTTTGGGAGCACTGGATGACGACGATGTCGTCTTCGTTGAGGTGCTCGCGCTGGTGGATAAATTTCATGAGGCGCCTCCAGAAGGGCTTTTTCTACAAAATCAAAACGATAGCATGGGCGATTGGCGCAGTTTATCAGCCCGAACAGGTTATTATCCGGTCGTCGAGGTTCGCTTTGACAATTAAAAACAGTTATTCGGAATTCAATGAGCGATAAACGCAATGAACCTCGGAGAAAATCAGCATTTGTGCTGTCGGAGGGTCTTTATCGGAGGTTTTGTATGAAGTGGGGTGTGTTGGCCTTGCCGTTGGCATTGGTAGTGAGTGGCTGTGCGAGTGTTTCGGAGATAAACGAGACGCTGCCTACCATGAACGTGATCTCAGGCAAAAAGCCCAATGAATACGCGCAATGCCTGGTTGAAAAACTGGCTGACAGTCGTGGCGCCCTGCAACTGGAGTCAACCAAGGACGGGATGCGCGTGATCGTGCCGGCGAAATTCTCGTCGGCCCCGGCAGCCGTATTCGACATCGAAGATCGCTCGGGTGGCAGTGGTATCAAGCTGCATGAGCGTATGTCCAATGTGCCGGTGCGCCCTAAAGACGTGCAAAAAGCCGCCAATGTCTGCATTTCCGGCTGATAGACTAGCCACCGTTCACACCGATGCCGTCAAAGTCATGCTTTGGCGGCATTGTCTTTTCTGGAGTCGAGCATGAAGCGAGAGCAGGTACGGGAACGCCATACAGAGGGACTGATCTCTGCCACCCACGTCATTCAAAATCCCGCGAACCCGGGGGAATGGATCGTGTTTTTCAAGAAAAGCGCCGGGCGCAGCTATTTTCTGGTGGATGATAACGATGAGGTCGAGTCGTTTGCTCGTCTCGACGATTTGATCGAGACCGTGCGTGGTCTCGGAATCAAATTTGCGGAAATTCACATGTAGGGCAGGGCGCCCTACTTGCAGACCACCACGACACTGCGGTTCTTGAAGTTGCCGACATCGACCCCCAGGGTTTTGTCGCTTTCCTTGGTGGAAGGCGTTCCGTCGGTACCGACGATCCGGTAGCCGGTGCCCGCGCAAGAGGCATCGGCCTTTTCATAGCACGTGGCCCAGGAATTGGCTTCGCCGGAACAGTCTATTTCCAGACCTTGCTCTCCGTTGTTCAGGTACATTTTCTCGGAAGTGGCGCAGCCGCTCAGGGCCAGGATTGCAATCAAGGGCAAAAATTTAGTCATGTCGTTGTCGTCGTCAGGATGATGGGGCTAAGCGCTGTGACAGCGCAGGCATCAAAAGGTTATAGCGAATGGCCACTTGTTTGCACCCGGCCACAAAAAAGCCCTGCTGGATGGCAGGGCTCTGCGTATGCCGCAGGAGATCAGTCCTGACTCTTGCCGCGTCGCTTCGGCGCGGGGGGGGTGTAGTCGAGCACCGACGCCACTTCAATCGCCATCGCTTCGCTGGGTAACGGACCGGAAACATCTTCGCCATTCGCGGCGGTAATGTGCCACTGGCCATCTTTTCCTTTGTCGACCGTGTACCCGTTGATGATTTTTGCTACGGTCATCTATCTGTCTCGTTCACTGGTTCAAAGTCGCCATGATACCGGCAAATGCTCGCATTGGGGGGCGATAAGCGTATGGTGGTTCAGTTTGTCGGCCTCTTTGAGCTACGCTGATTTGACCGCGCAAAAATCTGGATGGAACTATCCGCGGGAATATTTCTCTATGATGGCATCGGTTAGCCAGCGCGGGGCATTGTAAGGTGCACGCCGCCTGATTAGACTGCGCCGAAACTCGTACACACAGCCCTTTCAAGGACTTATATGATCAAGAAATGCTTGTTCCCAGCAGCCGGTTACGGTACTCGCTTCCTGCCAGCGACTAAAGCCATGCCCAAAGAAATGCTGCCGGTGGTAAACAAGCCACTGATCCAGTACGGCGTCGAAGAAGCACTGGACGCTGGTTTGACTGAAATCTCCATCGTCACCGGTCGCGGCAAACGCGCCCTGGAAGACCACTTCGACATCAGCTACGAGCTGGAAAACCAGATCAAAGGCACCGACAAAGAGAAGTACCTGGTCGGTATCCGCAAGCTGCTCGACAACTGCTCGTTCTCCTACACCCGCCAAACCGAAATGAAAGGCCTGGGCCACGCGATTCTGACCGGTCGCCCACTGATCGGCGATGAACCGTTCGCCGTGGTGCTGGCGGATGACTTGTGCGTCAACCTCGAAGGCGACGGCGTCCTGACCCAGATGGTCAAACTGTACAAGCAGTTCCGCTGCTCGATCGTTGCCATCCAGGAAGTCGACCCGCAAGAAACTCACAAGTACGGCGTGATTGCCGGTGAGATGATCCGCGACGACATCTACCGTGTTCACAGCATGGTCGAGAAGCCAAAACCTGAAGATGCACCGTCGAACCTGGCGATCATCGGCCGTTACATCCTGACCCCGGACATCTTCGACCTGATCGAACAGACCGAGCCAGGCAAGGGTGGTGAAATCCAGATCACCGACGCCCTGATGAAGCAAGCCCAGAACGGCTGCGTCATGGCTTACAAGTTCAAAGGCAAGCGTTTCGACTGCGGTGGCGCTGAAGGCTACATCGACGCGACCAACTTCTGCTTCGAAAACTTCTACAAGACTGGCAAGGCTTACTGATAGCGTTTGACCTGCTTGTATTGAAAAGCCACCTTCGGGTGGCTTTTTCATTTTCCGCCCCCATATCGCTTGCAGCGCTTGCCCAGCGGATGTCTGCGGGTATGCTGGTTGCCTGCCGAGGAGATTGAAAATGGCCTACGATTTTGACCTTTATGTGATTGGCGCCGGTTCCGGCGGTGTACGGGCTGCGCGTTTCGCTGCCGGTTTTGGCGCGAAAGTGGCTGTGGCTGAAAGTCGTTACCTGGGTGGTACGTGCGTGAACGTCGGCTGCGTGCCGAAGAAGTTGCTGGTCTACGGCGCGCACTTCGCCGAAGACTTCGAGCAGTCTTCCGGCTTTGGCTGGACGTTGGGTGAAGCGAAGTTTGATTGGGCAACGCTGATTGCCAACAAGGATCGCGAGATCAATCGCCTGAATGGCATTTACCGCAACTTGCTGGTCAACAGCGGTGTGACCTTGCATGAAGGCCACGCCAAAATCGTCGACCCGAACACGGTCGAAATCAATGGCGAGCGCCACACAGCCAAGAACATCCTGATTGCTACCGGCGGCTGGCCGCAGATTCCGGAGATTCCGGGGCATGAACACGCGATCAGTTCCAACCAGGCGTTCTTCCTCAAAGAGCTGCCCAAGCGCGTTCTGGTGGTGGGCGGCGGTTACATCGCTGTCGAGTTCGCCGGGATCTTTCACGGGCTGGGCGCCGACACCACGCTGTTGTATCGCGGCGAACTGTTCCTGCGCGGCTTCGACGGTGCGGTGCGCAAGCATTTGCAGGAAGAGCTGACCAAGCGCGGCATGAACCTGCAATTTAACGCCGACATTGAGCGTATCGACAAACAGTCCGATGGCAGCTTGAAGGTGACACTCAAGGACGGTCGCGAACTGGAGGCGGATTGTGTGTTCTACGCCACCGGGCGCCGGCCGATGCTTGACAACCTCGGGCTGGAAAACACCGGCGTCAAACTCGACAAGAAAGGTTTCGTCGAGGTCGATGATCAGTATCAGACTGCGGAGCCGTCGATCCTGGCGCTTGGCGATGTGATCGGCCGTGTCCAACTGACCCCCGTCGCTCTGGCTGAAGGTATGGCAGTGGCGCGCCGCTTGTTCAAGCCGGAGCAATATCGTCCGGTGGATTACAAGATGATCCCGACTGCCGTGTTCAGCCTGCCGAACATTGGCACTGTCGGTTTGAGCGAGGAAGAGGCGCGCGAAGCTGGTCACGAGGTGCAGATTTTCGAAAGCCGTTTCCGTCCGATGAAGCTGACGCTGACTGAATGTCAGGAGCGCACGCTGATGAAGCTCGTGGTGGATGCGAAGACCGACAAGGTTTTGGGTTGCCACATGGTCGGGCCGGATGCCGGTGAGATCGTTCAGGGCTTGGCGATTGCCTTGAAGGCTGGCGCAACCAAGCGCGATTTCGACGAAACCATCGGCGTGCATCCTACTGCCGCCGAAGAGTTCGTCACCATGCGCACACCGGTTGCCGGTTAATCGTTCTTTTCGCGCACTGATGCGTCTGGCGCTGTTGCAATGACAGCGGCCAGGCGCAGGCTTTCATCGAGGCTCGCCTGGGTCTTGAGCAAATCGATTTCCAGCGCTTTGTTTAACTGCGACTGCTCGTCGACGCTCTGCTTGAGCGACTGACTTTCCAGCAGGGCGGCGCGCAAGCGTTCCTGGAGGAGGGTGCGTTCGCTGTCGATGCGGTTGACCTGCTCCAGCAATTGATCCTGACGGCTGTGGGTGTGCTTGAGCTGCTCCTGCAACAGCCCCAGTTCCCGCAGCGTCCCACGGTTCTCGGTGAGCAAGCGCTCGTTGTCGCGGTGCAGTTGAGTAATCTCATCCTGACGCACCAATGCGCTTTGCTGGGCCTGGCGCAATTCCATCTGAATCTGCTGCACTTGGCCTTCGTGGCGGCTCTGCTCCTGCTCGCGCTGTTCCTTGACGGCGTTGCGGTAGTGTTCCAGCGCATCGCGTGCGTGCAGGTGCTTTTCTTCCAGTGAGCGGATTTGCTCATCCTTGTCTTGCAAGCGCAGTTCGAAATCGGCCAGCGCCTGATTCAGCCCGGCGTTGCGGGTTTGTTCCGCCTGCAGCATGGAGCGGGTTTCTTGCAGGGCCTCGGACTCTTGAGTCAGGGCCAGGCTCTGAATTTCGTATTGCTGGTGTATTTCAGCGTTGTCTTGTCGGGCCGCAGTCAGCTGGATTTCCAGCTCCTTTCGTTGCTGATCGAACTGCGCGCGTGCCTGGTCGATGGGTTCTTGCGCCTGCTCCTTGAGGCGCTGCGCCAAGCGCGAGACCAAGCCTGCCAGCTCATCATCGATGGGCTCTGAAGGTGTTTCGATACGTTCGCCGCCGTCATCCAACTCCTTCAGATAGCGGTGAATGGTGGTTTTTGAGCCGGTATTTCCCATCTCGATCCGTACTGCATCGATGCTGGGGTTTTCGCCACGGGCAAGAATTGCCAAACGTGCCGCCTGCACCACCGCTTTATTTACGCCGCCACGAGCCATGTGTTCTCCTACGATTTCGTACTGTGGTACATGCCACTAAAGTACGCAGTGTACCATCATCAATAAAAAGATAAAAAATGTAAGTTATTGATGCGGGATATACTGGTATTACCCCGTGTGATACGCCGCGTTACAGGTTTTACTTCACCAAAGCGGTACATTTTCGAGAGATGAGCCCATGACTGATCTGGATCGCTACCTGCAAGCCGCCACCCGCGACAACACGCGTCGCAGCTATCGGGCGGCCATCGAGCATTTCGAAGTCAATTGGGGAGGTTTCCTGCCGGCGACGAGTGACAGCGTGGCGCGTTACCTGGTGGCCCATGCGGGCGTGCTGTCGATCAATACGTTGAAGCTGCGCTTGTCCGCGCTGGCGCAGTGGCATAACAGCCAGGGTTTCGCCGACCCCACCAAGTCGCCGGTGGTGCGCAAGGTCTTCAAGGGCATCCGTGCGCTGCACCCGGCCCAGGAGAAACAGGCCGAGCCATTGCAGCTTCAGCATTTGGAGCAAGTGGTGGCATGGCTGGAACAGGAGGCGCAAAACGCCAGGGCGCAAAACGATCAGCCGGGTTTGCTTCGCGCCAGACGTGACACTGCGCTCATCTTGCTGGGCTTCTGGCGTGGCTTTCGCAGTGATGAGTTGTGCCGCGTACAGATCGAACACGTGCAGGCGAGCGCCGGCTCAGGCATCACCCTCTACCTGCCACGCAGCAAGAGCGATCGCGAGAACCTCGGCAAGACTTACCAGACCCCGGCCCTGCAGCGCCTCTGCCCGGTGAACGCCTACATCCAATGGGTCACGGAAGCTGCGCTGGTCCGTGGGCCGGTGTTCCGCGGAATCGACCGCTGGGGCCATTTAAGCGAGGAGGGCTTGCACGCCAACAGCGTGATCCCTTTGCTGCGCCAGGCCCTGGAACGCGCCGGCATTTCGGCCGACCACTACACCAGCCATTCCCTGCGACGCGGTTTTGCCAGTTGGGCCCATCAGAGTGGTTGGGATCTGAAATCGTTGATGAGTTATGTAGGTTGGAAGGATGTGAAGTCAGCCATGCGCTATGTTGAAGCCAGCCCGTTTCTCGGAATGGCCCGAGTCGCTGAAAAGCCATTGGCGCGCTAGATACCGTTTTCTTCTATTAATACTGTCTGCTAATAGCGAAAACCAATCAGCAGCATGAGCTTTGCCAATGAGCCAGGCGGCGATCGAGTGGGTAGGATTCACCCCATCAACTTCTCAACCAAACTTTTCAACCCTGACGGAGAGTCATCGATGCCTATCATCAACAGCCAAGTTAAACCGTTCAAAGCTGACGCCTTCAAAAATGGCGACTTCGTAAAAGTGTCGGACGCTGACCTGAAAGGCAAGTGGTCTGTCGTGTTCTTCTACCCAGCCGACTTCACCTTCGTTTGCCCGACCGAACTGGAAGACCTGGCTGACAACTACGACGCGTTCCAGAAACTGGGCGTCGAGATCTACAGCGTTTCCACCGACACCCACTTTGCCCACGCTGCCTGGCACAACACTTCGCCAGCCATCGGCAAAATCCAGTACACCATGATCGGCGACCCGACTCACGCCATCTCCCGCAACTTCGACGTGCTGATCGAAGACGCAGGCCTGGCTGACCGTGGCACCTTCGTGATCAACCCTGAAGGCCAGATCAAAATCGTTGAACTGAACGATGGCGGCGTTGGCCGTGACGCTTCCGAGCTGCTGCGCAAAATCAAGGCTGCCCAGTACGTCGCTGCTCACCCAGGCCAGGTTTGCCCAGCCAAGTGGAAAGAAGGCGAGGCCACTCTGGCTCCGTCCCTGGACCTGGTTGGCAAGATCTAAGTCTGTGAAAGCATCATCAGGGCGGGTTTCCGCACCTAAGTAAGCTGCAACCGCCCAAATAAAAACGCCCGGGCGAGATTCGCTCGGGCGTTTTTTTTCGTCTCAGTCTCTTCACCAAACAGCATGGAAATCGCCCGTATGTTGGACGCCACTCTTAAAGCCCAGTTGAAATCGTACCTGGAACGGGTCACCCAGCCGATCGAGATCGTTGCCTCCCTCGACGACGGTGCGAAATCCCAGGAAATGCTCGAACTCCTGAAAGACGTTGCAAGTCTTTCCAGTCAGATTACTTTGCTCGATAACGGTGACGATGCACGCAAACCATCGTTCTCGATCAATCGCCCGGGTGCCGATATCAGCCTGCGTTTTGCCGGCATCCCGATGGGCCATGAATTCACTTCGTTGGTGCTGGCCTTGCTGCAAGTGGGCGGCCACCCTTCGAAGGCCAGTGTTGAAGTGATCGAACAGATCCGTTCGCTCAAAGGTGAGTTCAGCTTCGAGACCTATTTCTCGCTGTCCTGCCAGAACTGCCCGGACGTGGTCCAGGCGCTGAACCTGATGGCGGTATTGAACCCGAACATCCGCCACGTCGCCATCGACGGCGCGTTGTTCCAGGCCGAAGTCGATGATCGTCAGATCATGGCCGTGCCAAGCATTTACCTCAACGGTGTGAACTTCGGCCAGGGCCGCATGGGCCTTGAAGAAATCCTCGCCAAGATCGACACCAGCGGCATCGAGCGCCAGGCCGAGAAAATCAGCGCCAAGGAAGCCTTTGACGTATTGGTCGTCGGCGGTGGCCCAGCCGGTGCTTCGGCAGCGATCTACGCTGCTCGTAAAGGCATTCGCACCGGTGTGGCGGCTGAGCGTTTCGGTGGGCAGGTGCTCGACACCATGGCCATCGAAAACTTCATCTCCGTGCAGGAAACCGAAGGCCCGAAACTGGCGGTAGCGCTGGAAGAACACGTCAAGCAATACGACGTCGACATCATGAACCTGCAGCGCGCCGACAAACTGGTGCCGGGCAAGAACGGCGAGCTGCACGAAGTCCACTTCGCCAGCGGCGCGACCTTGAAAGCCAAAACTGTGATCCTCGCAACCGGTGCGCGGTGGCGTGAAATGAACGTCCCGGGCGAGCAGCAATACCGCAACAAAGGCGTGGCGTACTGCCCGCACTGCGACGGTCCGCTGTTCAAAGGCAAGCGCGTGGCGGTGATTGGCGGCGGTAACTCCGGCGTCGAAGCGGCCATCGACCTGGCGGGCATCGTGTCTCACGTCACGTTGCTGGAGTTTGACGTACAACTGCGCGCCGACGCGGTCTTGCAACGCAAGTTGCACAGCCTGCCGAACGTCACCGTCATCACCAGTGCGCAAACCACTGAAGTGTTGGGCGACGGTCAGAAGGTCAGTGGCCTGCGTTACAAGGACCGTCAGTCTGACGAGTCACGGTCTGTCGAGCTGGAAGGGATCTTTGTGCAGATCGGTTTGCTGCCCAACACCGATTGGCTTAAAGGCACCATCGAGCTGTCGCCTCGCGGCGAGATCATCGTCGATGCCCGTGGTGAAACGTCGATGCCTGGCGTGTTCGCTGCCGGTGACGTCACCACCGTGCCGTACAAGCAGATCGTGATTGCAGTGGGTGAGGGCGCCAAGGCTTCGCTGAGCGCATTCGATCACCTGATCCGCACCTCCGCGCCGGCTTAAACGCCAACGCTGAAAACACAAAAACCCCATGAGCGATCGTGGGGTTTTTTGTGCCTCACACATTCCCAATGTGGGATGTGTGGTGGGGCTTAGAGCGGAGCTGGCTGGATGATTTCAACCCAGTAAGCATCCGGGTCCTTGATGAACGCCAGGCTCTTCATGCGCCCGTCGTTCAGGCGTTTCTGGAAATCGCAGCCCAGCGCTTCGAAACGTTCGCAAGCCGCTCGGATGTCCGGCACGGAGATGCAGATATGGCCGAAGCCGCGCGGGTCGGTGTTGCCGTTGTGATAGGCGAAATCCGCGTCGTTCTCGGTGCCGTGGTTGTGGGTCAGTTCGAGAATGCCGGGGATCGATTTCATCCATTCGGTACGGGCAGCAGCGTCGGCCGGAATCTGGTCTTTATCAACCAGCGCCAGGAAATACAGACTGAATTCGGCTTCCGGAAAGTCGCGTTTTTCCACTAGCGAAAAACCCAGGATGCGCGTGTAGAAGTCCAGGGACTTGGTGATGTCCTTGACCCGCAGCATGGTGTGGTTGAAGACGAACTTCTGGGTGGCGGTGTCAGGTTGAGCAGTCACGCCGGGGAAAGTGTTCAATTCGTGCAGGCTCATGGGCCCTCCGGAAAATAAAGTGGGGCTAACGAATGGCGACAATGATACGCAAGGGCTCTGACATCACCAAACCCAAACCGTCGGCTATTGCCTGACAGACGGGTGAGGCTCAGACTTTACGGTTAAATCCGTGAGTGCTCATTGCAATGATCCGATTCCGTAAATCGACCTTCGTCCTGTTCTGCCTGCTGTCAGCTGTCACCAGCGCTCATGCGGATGCACCGGTGGTGACCTGGCCGAGCGGCTGGGAGGTCGAAGCCGTTCCGCAAGATGATGCCAAACCAGGGGTTTCCCGGCAGCGCGCGGTGAAAGTCGACCAGGGCGGCACGCCGGTAATGGTGATGGAATTGACCATGACTCAAGTAGAAAGCGGTCATCAGGTCAATCTGGAGGGCGTGTTGCTGGAAATGCGCAAGTCGGTGCAGAAGGACTTTTTTCAAGGCGGCTATCAAAGTGTCTGCAACAAAATTCATCCAGCGACCTTGAGCCGCTTATCGGGATTGGAAACTACTTGCACGATTACACAGAACGGTCGACATGTGCTGTCGCAAACATTGGTCGCGGCGGTGGATGCCGATAAGGCCTATGTTTTTTCCTACGCGGGGCAGGCTGAGGCTTATAAGGCAAGTGAGCATGAAATTGCGGCGGCTCGTAACAGCTTGAAACTTTAGTTGAGGGTTTGCGTGACTGCAGATTTCAGCGCGATCTGAAATTTTTAGATACCCAAACGGATTAAGCATAAAGTTTAGTCGGTAAGTAGCGAGTTGAACGACTCCCCTCGTTGCGTTTAAAGGCCGTTCATAAAAAAAGCCCTGCATTGGCAGGGCTTGTTTTATCACCGCGAGTGCTTAGCCTCGCAGCCAGGAATCTACGGTAGCGGCACCGTACTGTTCCTTCCAGGCTTTCAGGCCGCGGTGGTTGCCGCCCTTGGTTTCAATCAGCTCGCCGGTGTGCGGGTTGTGATAAACCTTGACCACACGAGCGCGGCGGGTTTTAGGGGCTGCTGCCTGCAGACCGGATTTTGCCGGGTTCGGATCGAGAATGGCGATGATGTCGCGCAGGCTTTTGCCGTAGGTTTTCATCAGCCCCTGGAGCTTTTCTTCGAATTCGATTTCTTTCTTGAGCCCGGCATCATTCTTCAGCGATTCCAGCTGCTTGAGCTGTTCTTGAAGGGCCTTTTCAGCGGCACGAAATTCAGCGAGTCTGGACAAATTCATTACTCCAATAGTGTGTTTGGCTGATACCAACCGCAAACAAAGCTATAAGCCAAGAGCCTTGAAGCGACTCGGTGATAGTGGCTCACCTGCCAATCTTGCACAGGCATGAAAAATTGTAGTAGTTAATTGGCCAAGAGTAAATCATGTCTTTTTCTTCATGTAACTACAGTAGTCTTTTGATTCAATTTGGTGCGCCGCTTCGTTGCCTCGTCGCGTAAACCGCAGGTTAATGGCGCCTTAATGCATTAATGAATTCGGCACCGGGCATCGGTCGACCGAACAAATAACCTTGCAGAAAGTTCACGCCGTGTGCGGCCAGATAGTCACTTTGCTCCTCGGTTTCCACGCCTTCGGCGACGATCCCCAGATCGAGCTTGGCCGACAGTTCGATAATGCTGTCCAGAATGTGCCGGGAAAGCGCGTCAACGCCGATCATCGCGACAAAACTCTGATCGATTTTCAGGAAGTCCACATTGAACTGGCGCAGGTAACCGAGGCTTGAGTGACCCGTGCCAAAGTCATCGATAGCGATCATTACGCCCAAGGCGTGAAGCTGCTCGAACAATTGGTGCGTGATGGCCGTCGGCTCGATCAGTTCGCGCTCGGTCAACTCCAGCACCAGGTTGATGGCGCCCGGCGCAAAGGCACTGAGAAATTTCCGGCAATCCTCGACCAGTTCCAGGTCCTGGCAGTGGCTGGCGGTGATGTTGATGCCAATGTGAAACGGCCCGTCGAACGAGGCAGCGACAGGCGCCAACAGCGCAGAGGTCTGTCGCATCAGGGCGCGGGTCATCGGCACGATCAACCCGGAATGCTCGGCAAACGGAATGAACAGGTCAGGGCGCACCAGGCCTTCCTTCGGGTGATTCCAGCGCATCAACACTTCAGCGCCGGACCAGGTTTTAGTATCGCCATGTACCACGGGCTGAAAATACGGAATGAACTCGGCGGCCTCCAGTGCGCGCTGCATTTCATGGCTGGGGGACGACGAGCGCATTTGCAGAACATGTCCGATTGCGCCCGCGACCACGCCGAAGAAGATAAGCAGACTGAACAGCGGCGGGTACTCGCTGCTCATGTAGCGCCAGGTTTCACCCTTGGGGAAACCGGCTGCGACCGTAAAGCCATAACGCGTGGACGTCAGTTTGCTTTCGGCCACGGGCAGGACGGGAAGGGCGACATCGTGAACCTTGCCGTCGGCGGATAACCAGTTGGGACCGACTTGCAGCAACAGGATCGTCTTGCGACCAATCATGCGCAGCACGTTGCTCAGGTGATAACCGTCCAGCGTACTTAAAGCTCCCTGTTTTCCTTCGCCCAGTCGATACACCAGTATCGCGGTGTCAGGCGTGACCAGGTTGCCTTTCATCAGTAGCAACCGGCCTTTGGAGTAGTCGCCGGCACTGAGCTTTTCGTGGTAGTCACCGAACAAAGAACTGCAATAAATGCTGTCGTCCCACACCAGATTCGTCGCGCGCACGAATGGACCGCGGGTGACCTGTTCACGCAGGGCCAATTTGACGTCATTGCAGCTTTGACCGGCCAGCGGCAGCAGTTCTCGTGCCGCCTGGGCGTTACTATCGAGCATCAATTCGAATTGGCGGATGGCTTCTTCGGCCGTCAGCGTGGTGCTCTGCTTGAGCGCACGCTCGGCCTGCATATAGAGAATGACGCTCCCCAGCAGCACTGGAAGCACCCCGCTCAGGAGGGTTACAGCCATTCGTTTGCCGCGTTTGTGGGTCTTGGCGTTCAGTGGCATTCGCAAAGCCTGTGACGATGAAGGACGGCTCTCAAATGCTGGGAGGGCAACGGCACGTCTCCCATAAAGAGTTCAGGTAGTGGGCATGATAGATGGCCGTCGGGACTTATGCCGCTCAACGATAATCAAGGCTTGAAGCCAGCTGGATAAACGCCAGCGTTGCGGGCGACGATTGACGTTGGTCGAGCACTGCCAGGCCCACCTGCCGATTGACGGATGGCGACAGCGGTTTTTTCACGTAGCGGCTGTCGTTGTCGTCGGGCAACGAACCTTCGGCGACCACGGTCACGGCATTGCCTCGGCCTACGGTGTCGAGGGTGCTGATCAACTGCGAGCAGCGATAACGGATGTTCGGTGTCAGCCGGGCCGCACTGAACAGCCGTGAAACCAGCTCCGAAGACCCGGCTTCGGTCAGCACGAACGGGTCGTGACACAAGTCGCTCAAGCTCAAGCTGTCGCGACCCGCCAGCAGATGATCGGAGGGCAGCAGCGCGACCATCCGGTCTTCGATCAGCGTGAAAGTATCGAAGCGATCTTCGGGCAGCACCACGAAACCGATATCGATTCGTCGTTCTTCCAGCCACTGGATAATCAGCCGGTCCGGGCCTTCGTCGATGTGGACTTCGATACCGGGGTGAGCGGCGCGGTAGTGCTGCAGGATCTGCGGCAGCAGTTTGATCGATGAGGTGGGGCCGAACGAGCCGATGCGCAGAGTGCCGCGCTTCATCCCGCGAGCATCGGCCGCTTCCTGGCGCAAGGTGTTGGCCAACCCGAGCATGGCCCGGGCGCGCAATAAGAGCTGGAGACCGATGTCGCTCGGTTCGACTTGGGACTGGTGGCGCCGGAATAACTCGACACCCAATTCCTGTTCCAGCGACTTTAAGGCATGCGACACCGCCGATTGGGAAATCCCCAGCCGATTGGCCGCCGCCGTGAAACCACGCAGTTCGGCGACCAGCGAAAAAATCTCGAGTTGTGTCAGGGTCATGAGTCTTTACTCATTTTACGATGATCGTGCATTAGTCGAATGATACGTCATCTACCCTGACTGAAGTCCTTACGCCTCATGAATGCTTATGCGCAAACAGCCTCATCGGATGTGCCGGTTTACCTGAAACTCGCCGCTGTCACCATGATCTGGGGCGGGACGTTCGTGGCCGGCCGGTTTCTCGCGGACAGCCTAAGCCCATTGTTCGCCGCCAGCCTCAGATTCCTCCTGGCCAGCGTGGCGTTGCTGCTGTTTTTGCTACTGGCCCGCGTGCCACTGGCGAAACCGAGCCCCAGGCAGTGGCTGCAACTGGCGCTGTTGGGGTTCTTCGGCATCTTCTTCTACAACCTGTGCTTCTTTTATGGACTGCATTACATCAATGCGTCCCGTGCGTCGTTGATTGTGGCGCTAAACCCCGCCGTGATCGGGCTGGCGTCGTGGCTGCTGTTCAAGGAGCGTATGAGTCGGGCGAAGGTTATCGGCATCGCGATCTGTATCGCCGGGGCGAGCCTGGTGATCGTCAGTCGCAACTCGCAGTTGCTGGCCGGCAACGCCGACGCCTGGATCGGTGACCTGCTGATTTTCGGCTGCGTGATTGGCTGGGGGATTTACTCGCTGTTCTCCAAAGACTTGAACCACTCGCTGGGGCCGGTGCAGACGGTGACGTATTCGATTCTGCTCGGCACCGTGATGCTGTGCGTGGCTAGTGCGATACACGGTGAACTGAGTGTCAGCGCGCTCATCAGCCTCGGTCCTCAGCAATGGTTGAGCCTGATGTACCTGGGCGTGTTGGGCTCGGCGCTGGCCTACATCGGTTATTACGATGGTATTCGCCGAATCGGGGCAACGCGTTCGGGGGTGTTCATTGCCCTGAATCCGCTGACCGCCGTGATCCTCGGTACGCTGTTGTTAGACGAGCAGTTGACGCTGGCGATGTGCCTGGGAGGCGGGCTGATTCTCGCGGGGATTTTCCTGTGCAACAAACCCCTTGCGCGAGCAGGGAAAAAGGGGATTTGATACAGAAGGCGGACAAACCTATTTACGCTGTGTAGAATCGGGTTACGCATACAATAATAATCGTCTTCTGCCTGCAGAAGACTCGCCCGCATCAGCCTTGGGTCGACAATGAAAAGTTTCGGGTTTCAATTGATCTACGGTGACTTCCTCGCCCGCAGCGTGCGGGGCATCTCCTGCGCGCCACCCGCCGGCTTCAGCATTCTTAGCAACTAACGTTCCGTTAATTCTAAAAAATGATGAGGCGCCAAAATGGCAGATTTATACGAAAACCCAATGGGCCTGATGGGCTTTGAATTCATCGAGCTTGCATCGCCGACCCCGAATACCCTGGAGCCGATCTTCGAGATCATGGGCTTCACCAAGGTCGCGACCCACCGCTCCAAAGACGTGCACCTGTATCGCCAGGGCCAGATCAACCTGATCCTCAATAACGAACCGCACAGTGTTGCTTCGTACTTCGCGGCCGAGCACGGCCCGTCGGTGTGCGGTATGGCGTTTCGCGTCAAGGATTCGCAACTGGCCTACAAGCGTGCGCTGGAAATCGGTGCCCAGCCGATCCACATCGAAACCGGGCCGATGGAACTGAACCTGCCGGCGATCAAAGGCATTGGCGGCGCGCCGCTGTACCTGATCGACCGTTTTGGCGAAGGCAGCTCGATCTACGACATCGACTTCGTGTTCATCGAAGGCGTTGACCGCAACCCGGTCGGCGCCGGTCTGAAAATCATCGATCACCTGACCCACAACGTGTATCGCGGTCGCATGGCGTACTGGGCCAATTTCTACGAAAAGCTGTTCAACTTCCGCGAGATCCGTTATTTCGACATCAAGGGCGAATACACCGGCCTGACCTCCAAGGCCATGACCGCCCCGGACGGCATGATCCGCATCCCGCTGAACGAAGAGTCGTCCAAGGGCGCCGGGCAGATCGAAGAGTTCCTGATGCAGTTCAACGGTGAGGGCATCCAGCACGTGGCCTTCCTCAGCGATGACCTGATCAAGACCTGGGATCACCTGAAAAGCATCGGCATGCGCTTCATGACCGCGCCACCGGAAACCTACTACGAAATGCTCGAAGGCCGCCTGCCGAACCACGGCGAGCCGGTGGATCAGCTGCAATCGCGTGGGATCCTGCTGGACGGTTCGTCCGAGTCCGGCGACAAGCGTCTGCTGCTGCAGATCTTCTCGGAAACCCTGATGGGGCCGGTGTTCTTCGAATTCATCCAGCGTAAAGGCGACGATGGTTTCGGCGAAGGCAACTTCAAGGCACTGTTCGAATCGATCGAGCGTGATCAGGTTCGTCGTGGCGTGCTTGCTACCGAATAAGCCGGCTCACCGCTAAACCTGTGGGAGCGGGCTTGCTCGCGAAGGCAATTGTTCATTCAACATCTGAGTTGACTGATACGACGCCTTCGCGAGCAAGCCCGCTCCCACATTTGTTTTTGTGTGCGGCTTAAGGTTTGCGATGCCGGACCAGATGCTTGAACCCTTCGAACACCAGCACCACTACTGCCAGCCAGATCGGAATATAGGTCAACCATTCCCCGGGCTTGATGCTTTCCCCAAGCAGCAACGCAACGCCCAGCAACAACACCGGTTCTACATAACTCAACAGCCCGAACAGACTGAACGGCAACAACCGGCTGGCGATGATGTAGACCACCAGCGCCGACGCGCTGATCACCCCGAGTATCGGGATCAGCAGCGATAACCACGGGTGTTGATCAAACACGCCGAAACCCTGTTCGCCACTCTGCACGAACCAGAACGCCACCGGCAGCGTCAACGCCATGTCCAGCCATAAACCGCCAAGGTTGTCGGCGGCCAGGCGCTTGCGCAGGATGAAATACAGCGGATAGCCGATGCAGACCAGCAAGGTTGCCCAGGAAAAACCACCGACCTGATACACCTCGTTGATCACGCCAAGACAGGCCAGTACCACGGCGATTTTTTGCAGATACGAGAGGCGCTCGCCATAGGCGATCCGCCCGGTCAGCACCATGGTCAGCGGCAACAGGAAATAGCCGAGCGACACATCCAGGCTGTAGCCGTTGAGCGGCGCCCACATGAACAGCCAAAGCTGCACGCCGAGCAGGGCGGAGGAGGCGATCAGGCCGGCGATCAGTTTCCGATTCCCGGCGATGCGCCGAAAAATTTCGACCACGCGTTTCCATTCGCCGGAAACCACCATGAACACGGTCATGCACGGTACGGTCAGCAGCATGCGCCAGCCGAAAATCTCCACGCCGCTCAAGGGGGTGAGCAGCGAGGTGTAGTAATACATGACGGCAAACAGCACCGAGGCCGAGACCGATAAAGCGATACCTTTAGACAAACTGCCCTCGCGAGGTTGGACGTGAAACGGGCGCAGAGGATACGTGGTTTTCGCGTTCAGTATTGACCAACATCGATCGAGTGCGAGAGCGGCGCTGCGGTCCTAGCTCAGAAGACGAATCGGCTCACCCGACGACCACGCTTGAATGTCCTCGATCATTTGCGAAAAGAACTGATGGTAGTTCTGTTGACTGACATACCCGACATGCGGCGTCGCCAACACGTTGTCCAGCGTTCTGAACGGATGATTTAGCGGCAGAGGTTCCACGTCGAACACATCCAGCGCCGCCCCCGCCAGCCGATTCTTCTGTAATACCTTGATCAGCGCAGCCTCATCGACAATCGGTCCGCGAGCGGTGTTGACCAGCAGCGCCGTGGGTTTCATCCAGTTCAGCGCCTGGGCGTCGACCAATCCCCGGCTGCGATCACTGAGCACCAGATGAACCGACAGCACATCGGCCTGCTCGAACAGTTCCTGCTTGCTGACATAGGTCACGCCCACTTCAGCGGCACGTTCGGCGGTGAGGTTTTCGCTCCACGCGATCACGCGCATCCCGAACACCTGACCGAACTGCGCGACACGTTGGCCGATACTGCCAAGGCCGAGGATTGCCAGCGTCTTGCCGTGCAAGTCGCCACCCAGGCCTTGCTGCCATTTCCCTGCGCGCAAGGCATTGGCTTCGACCACGAGATTGCGGGTCGCCGCCATGATCAGTGCCCAGGTCAGTTCTGGAGCCGCGTGTTTGTAGCTGTCGGTGCCACTGACCTGGATGCCCAGTGCCGTAGCGGCTTTGAGGTCCAGCGCGGCATTGCGCATGCCGCCGGTGACCAGCAGCTTGAGTGTCGGCAATTGGCGCAGGAGGTCTTCATCGAACCGGGTGCGTTCGCGCATCACACAGATCACTTCGAATTTACCCAGACGCTCCGCCAGGGTTGCGTTGTCGGCGGGGTAATCATGGATAAAGCTCACCTCGCCGAGGCTGTCCAGCACGGACCAGTCGACCACGTCACGGGCCACGTCCTGCCAATCATCGATCACCGCAATCTGCACCGCCATCAGCCTTACCTCATCAACGCACGGGATTGGTTTTGTTCAGCCAGTCGAGCAATGCCTGGTGGAATTTCGCCGGTTCTTCCATCTGCGGCGCGTGGCCCATGCCGGGGAATTCAACCAGTGTGGACTGCGGAATCAGTTTTGCCACTTGCTTGCCGAGCACGTCGTAATGACCGAGTTTCGCCTTGACCTCCGGGGAGGCAATGTCACTGCCGATGGCCGTGGTGTCGGACGTGCCGATCAGCAACAGCGTCGGCATCTTCAGGTCCTTGAACTCGTAGTACACCGGCTGGGTGAAGATCATGTCGTAGATCAACGCCGAGTTCCAGGCGACTTGCGTGTGCCCCGGGCCTTTGTTCAGGCCGGCCAGCATATCGACCCAGCGATCGAATTCGGGCTTCCAGCGGCCACCGTAATAGGTGTTGCGTTCATAGGTACGGATGCCGTCGGCGCTGAGCTTGAGTTCGCGCTCGTACCATTGATCGACGGAGCGATAGGGCACGCCAAGGGCTTTCCAGTCTTCCAGGCCAATGGGATTGACCAGCGCGAGTTGTTCGACCTGATCGGGGTATTGCAGCGCATAGCGCGTGGCGAGCATGCCTCCGGTGGAGTGCCCGAGCACGCTGGACTTCTGGATGCCAAGGGCTTTGAGCAGGTGCTGGGTATTGGTCGCCAGTTGCTGGAACGTGTACTGATAGTTGTCCGGTTTACTGGAGGTGCAGAAACCGATCTGGTCCGGCGCAATCACCCGGTAACCGGCTTCGCTCAGGGCTTTGATCGAACTGTCCCACGTGGCGCCGCAGAAGTTTTTGCCATGCATCAACACCACGCTGCGCCCGTTGGCCTTGCCGTGGGCGGCGACGTCCATGTAACCCATTTGCAGGGATTTGCCCTGGGACTCGAACGCGAAGTGCTTGACCGTATAGGGGTACTCAAACCCTTGCAGTTCCGGCCCGTATTCCGGGCCTTCGGCATGAGCCAGAACAGGCAGGGCAGCGGTCAGAAACAGGCCGGGCAGCCAGCGGGAAAGGGGACGGGACATGGGTGAACTCCATAGAAAACCCGCCGATGCTGGATCGGCATGATTAGGGTGACATTAAACACAGGCAATCGCTGCCGCCGATCGTTCAACCGATCCAGCCCAGCGTGGCCAGGGCCAGCACGCCATAACGAGCACCTTTGGCGAGGGTCACGATCAGCAGGAACCGCCCAAGCGGCTCGCGCATGACGCCGGCCACCAGCGTCAGCGGGTCACCGATGATCGGCACCCAACTCAGCAGCAATGACCAATGACCATAGCGTTGATAGTGTTTTCGGGCCTGTTCCAGATGGCGCGGGCTGACCGGAAACCAGCGCCGGTCGCGAAACCGCTCGATGCGACAGCCTAGCCACCAATTCACCACTGAACCGAGGACGTTGCCCAGCGTTGCGATGGCCAGCAGCGACCATAGCCAATACTGCTCGCTGAGCAACAGCCCGACGAGCAGCGCTTCGGATTGCAACGGCAGCAGGGTCGCGGCACCGAATGCCGCGAAAAACAGCCCGATGTAGGCGCCGCCGATCAATGGGCCGGGTAGTCCGCCACCACCACGTCAGTGCCGTCCTTTTTCAGGCCGATCACTTGCCAGGCATCGCTCATGCCGTCCATTTCCATGCCGGGCGAACCCATGGGCATGCCCGGCGCCGCAACACCCAGCAAGTCATCACGTTTGCTCAAGGCCAGGACTTGATCCGCAGGCACATGGCCTTCGACGAATTTGCCGTTGATCAGACCGGTGTGGCAGGACGCCAGGCGCGGCGGCACGCCGTGCTGTTGCTTGAATTCGCTCATGTTGGATTCGACGTGGTCTTCAACCTTGAAACCGTTGGCCTCGAGGTGGCTGATCCATTTTTTGCAGCAACCGCAGTTGGCGTCACGGTGGACTTCGATCGGGACCAGGTCGGCGGCCTGAGCCAGGGAGGAGATAAAAAGGGCGCTCAGGGCGACCAGACGCAGGTGGGTTCGCATGGGGGACTCGTCTCGGGTTGCGGCCAAAAAAGATGCATTTTGACCATTTTTTGCCGCGAAGAGATACGAGGTTGTTTCGAATTAATACAGGTCTGCCAAACTTTTGTGGCGAGGGAGCTTGCTCCCGCTGGGCTGCGCAGCAGACCCAAAAGCGACGACTGCTTCGCAGCCGGACGGGAGCAAGCTCCCTCGCCACAAAGGCTCCTCACCACAACAGCTCCCCGGCCACAGGGAGCTGGTGTCATTCAGCAGCAGTCAACGAACCTTGAACCGCCCCATGATCGAGCTGACACGCGCATTGGCTTGCAGCAGTTGTTGGGTATTGAGCTCGCTGGCCTGGCCGCTTTTTACCAGCTCATCCACCATGTGGCGGATCTGCACCATGCTGCGGTTGATCTCTTCGGTCACCGCGCTTTGCTGCTCGGCGGCGGTAGCGATCTGTGTACTCAGGCTGTTGATGTGGCTGACCGAGCCGGCCATCTCATCCAGCCCCGTGTTGACTCGCGCCGTGGCATCGGCCGCAGACTGGCAACTGGCCTGGGTATTTTCCATCGCGGTGACAGACGAACTCACGCCTTGGGTCAGGCGCTTGAGCATTTCATTGATTTGCGAAGTGCTGGCCTGCGTGCGGGCGGCGAGGGCGCGGACTTCATCGGCGACGACCGCGAAACCGCGACCTTGCTCACCGGCCCGGGCCGCTTCGATCGCGGCGTTGAGCGCCAGCAAGTTGGTCTGCCCGGCAATGGCGCCAATCACCCCGAGAATCTCGGTGATGCGTTGCGCATCCTCCTGCATGCTTTCGACTTTATGGGTGGCGCTTGCCACTTCATCGATCAAGGCGATCACGCTGCTGGACGCTTCACCGACCACGACCCGTGAACGGTCGGCGTTTTCATTGGCGCGCTGGGTGAAAGCGGCCGTTTCGGCGGCGTTCTGCGCGACGCTTTCGGCGGTCGAACTCATTTCGGTGATCGCCGTGACCGTCTGATCGGTTTCAGACGCATGACGCACCAGAATCTGGCTGGTGTGGGCGGAAGTCCGTTGCAGGTTGTCCAGGCTGGACGCCATGGCGCCGGTGGCCTGGGTGACTTCGCCGATCATGTTCTGCAAGTAAATGATGAAGGCGTTGACCGAGTGGCCGATGGCGCCCAGTTCGTCTTCGGCGCGGATGGTGATGCGCTTGGTCAGGTCGGCATCGCCCGCGGACAGGGCGTCGATGTTGGCTTTGAGGATTTTCATCCGCTGGATCAGTTGGCGAATCGCATAGATTTGCAGCAACACCAGCAGGATTACCATCGGGATTTGCAGCAGGCTCAGTGTGCTGAGCACATCGTCACGCTGGGCGGTGATCAGCTTGGTCGGCAGGGCCGTGGCGAGGAACCACGGCGTGCCTTCGATCGGGCGCATGAAGAAGGTGTTGGCTTCACCGTTGTTGTCGAACTCGACCCGCTGCGACTGATCACGGTTTTGCAGGCCGGCCTTCACTTGACTGGCGAACGGCGAGTTGCCGGCCAGCTCACTGATGTTCTTCAGCACGATCGGCCCACTGATCCGCGAGCTGTTGCTGATGATCTTGCCGTCGGCTTCGACGATCAGCATTTCGGCGCCGAGGTCTTTTTCCTTGCGGGCGATCAAGTCATTGAAGAAGCCCAAGGTCACGTCGATGGTCGAGACGCCATACGCCGCGCCATTTTTCTGAATGGCCATGGCGCAGTTGGTCCGTGGCTCGGCGCTGGCGTCATCTTTATAGGCAGCGGCCCAGGCGCATTGGCCGCGCGGGGTTTGCATGCCGCCCTTGTACCAGGTCTGGTCGTAATAGTTGGGAGCGGCGTCACTGTTCCAGAACGTATTGACCGCCAGCTTGCCCGAGGCGTCGCGGTGCCAGAAGGTGCTGAACTTGTTGCGCCCGGCCTCACGCTGGCCGGGTAACGGCCAGATACCGCCTCCGAACACTTTCAACTCGCCGTACTGATCGACCAGGCCTGGCAGCACCGTGTCGATGGCGGCGCTGTCGAGCAACGGAATGGTCTGGGTGATGCTGCGCTGTTGCGCTTGGACCTTGTTCAGTTCGCCCTGGATTTGCTCGGCGACTTCAGCGATGCGGTTGAGGGCCACCTGTTCTTCGGTGTGGCGAAGCTTGGGGGCGACCAACTGGCTGATGCCGACCACCGTCAGGATGAACAACAGCAGGATAAAAAGGACCAGAAACAGCGTGTAGCGAGCCTGGATGGTACGGAATGCGGGCATGGGACCGGTCCTTGTGCAGCGTTCTTATTGTGGTTTTCGCTCGGAAAATTCGGCGCTTCGAAGGCTATCGGCCTGCACTTGGCGAGCTTTAGGTACGAGCGTGCTAGAAAGGGGCAGGGTGACGAGCGGTCAGGGGCCGGACAGTGTCGATGTTGATACAAATAAACTAACCAAGACGTACAAGAGGCTGATTAGTTGGCTAGACCACTTTTAAAAAGTTTGTGTAGACCAATGAAACCAGGCACTTGGTGCTTTGTATCTAATATGTACAAAAATTGTAAAAACTGGAAATAGTTGTTGGTATGGCTAGTTGCCAGGTTGATACTCGCTCGCTCTAAAACTGGACTAAACAAGGAATTTTTTATGGTCACGCGGTCGGGAGTTCATTCATGACTATCGGCTACACAGGGGCCTGGACACCCAAGGCAGGGTTGCTGGTTCAGGATACGGGCGGGGGCAAACCTGTCACCCACAGCGCCAGGGTCAAGCAGATGCTGGCACTGGTGGGGACCAATCCAAACGCGCTGAACACGGCGAAAATGGATGAGCAGAAAATCCACCGAAACGTGAAAGGTTTCGATCCGGAAAATGTATCGGCCAAACAATTGGGCAATCTCAGTGCCTTCCTCAAAGGACGAGGCCTGATTTCCGATATTACGGCGATGACGCTAATGAATGCCGGTGACAAATTTAACCGGTTCGGGGTGCAGAACGACCCGGATGCAAAATTCAATGCGCTGGAGTATTTCGCCACGCAACTCGACACCATCCAGAACAACAGCATCAAGGGCGACAAGTACGCCGTTGGCCTGATCCCGGAATACAAGACGGCGATTTACGTTCTGCAGAACTTGCACACTTACGGCAAGGGCAATGGCACGACGGTGCCTACCGACAAGGGCGTCAACGCCAAGGCCTGACGTTTTTAGCGCTGGCCCACTCAACATCCCGAGTGGGCCGGCGTCGGTTACTGGTCAAGCAACTTCATGACTTCCTCCGGGTAACGCAAGCCTGCGGTGGCATTGGCCGGGAAGATCGCTTCCAGGGCCTGCAATTCGTCGCGGCTAAGCTTGACCTCCAGTGCAGCTACGTTCTCTTCAAGGTATTTACGCTGTTTGGTTCCGGGAATCGGGATCAGGTAGTCACCTTGCGCCAGCACCCAGGCCAACGCCAATTGGCCCGCCGTCACACCTTTGTCGGCTGCCAAGGCTTGTACCTGCTGCACCAGCAACAGATTTTTCGCGAAATTTTCCCCTTCAAAGCGCGGGCTGAAGCGACGGTAATCGTCGGCGGCAAAGTCATTCGGGCTTTTCAGTGCGCCCGTCAGAAAGCCCCGGCCCAATGGGCTGTAAGGGACAAAGGCAATGCCCAGACGCTGGCACGCGGCCAGGCAACCGTTCTCTTCCTGATCGCGGCTCCACAGCGAATACTCACTTTGCAGGGCGCTGATCGGATGAACCTTGTGCGCCCGTTCCAGCGTGGCCACTGACGCCTCACTCAAACCCAGAAAACGCACCTTGCCGGCTTTGACCAACTCGGCCATGGCGCCGACGGTTTCCTCGATGGCCACCTGCGGGTCGATCCGGTGCTGGTAGTACAAATCCAGGGTTTCAACGCCCAGTCGTTTGAGCGTGCCGTCGATAGACGCGCGAATGTAGTCCGGTCGGCCGTTGACGCCCCGGGCGCCGGGGTTGGACGGATCGCGGACGATGCCGAACTTGCTGGCCAGGAACACTTGCTCGCGCTTGCCGATGATGGCCTTGCCGATCAGCTCTTCATTGGTGTGCGGGCCGTACATGTCAGCGGTGTCGAGCAGGTTGATCCCCAACTCCAGCGCCCGATGCAGGGTGGCGGTGGCTTCGCGGGTATCGATACCGGTCGTATAGAAATCGGTCATGCCCATGCAGCCCAACCCGATGGCAGAAACCTGCGGGCCGTTTTTGCCCAATTGACGTGTTTGCATGAAATCAACTCCCTGTGGTGTAAGACCGTAGTGTTGACCTCGACAGAACCAAGATAAACCGGCTAAAACTGCTATCACTGTTTGCAATTTCTAAATAATCAACCGGATCGCCTGACAATGGACCGTTTTAACGCCATGCGCGTGTTCACCCGGATCGTCGAGCTGGGCGGCTTTGCCAAAGCGGCGGACAGCCTGCAATTGCCCCGCGCTTCGGTGACCATCCTGATTAAGCAACTTGAGGCTCACCTTGGCGTGCAACTGCTGCAACGGACCACGCGGCAGATCAGCCTGACCCTCGACGGCGCAGCCTATTACCCCCGTTGCGTGCGGTTGCTGGCCGATCTGGAGGAAACCGAAGCGGTGTTTTCCGCCGCCCGCCACAATCCAAAAGGCCTGCTGCGAGTGGACATGCCGTCCGGGATCGGGCGTTTGATCGTGATTCCGGCATTGCCGCAATTCACCCGTCGCTATCCATTGATGGAGCTGGACATCGGTTTGAATGACCGACCTGTCGACCTTATTCGTGAAGGCGTCGATTGTGTGCTGCGCGGGGGGGCGGCGCTGGATGATTCACTGGTCGCGCGGCCGCTGGTCATGCTTGACCAGATCACCTGCGCCAGCGCCGAGTACCTGGCGCGTCATGGAACCCCGCAACATCTGGCTGACCTTGAGGGCCATCAAATGGTGGAGTATTTCTCCAACACTACCGGCAAGCGGTTCGGGCTGGAGTTCATGGTCGACGATCAAGTCAGGTTGATTGACCTGCCCAAGCACGTATCGGTCAACAGTGCCGACGGTTACCTGGCCGCTTGTGAGGCGGGTTACGGACTGATCCAGACGCCGTACTACCACGTCGCCCGCCAATTGAAGGAAGGGCGTTTGTGCGAAGTGTTGAAAGCGACGCCGCCCCCCGGGATGCCGCTGACGGCGCTCTATCCCCCACACCGCCAGTTGTCCCGGCGGGTGAGGGTGTTTGTCGACTGGCTGGTGGAGCTTTGCGCGCAGCCAGGCAATGAGTTTTACCGAAAAGACTCAAGCGGCTGAGCGAGCGCGGCCCAGTGCTTCGGTGTTTCGCTGCAAATCGTCGTGCAACTGTTGCATGTAGGGGCAATGCAGATTGAGGGACCGAGGCCGCGCCCCTCGATGAAACAGGGCAAACCATCCATGACTGCCGGGAGCAGGCATCAACCCGGTGAAGGTGAAACCAAGCGTGGTCAAACTGCGAAGGTCCTCGGCGAAGTGTCGCGACAACGCAAGTTGGGCAGAGATCATCCAGTGACCGGGCAATTGCCGGATCTGGTCGAGCAGACGTTTGGTCAAGCGGTGAATGACCATGTCGAAGCGGTGATGGTGCTGCTTGATCTGCAAGGGTATCGAAGGTTGTGTGGTCATTTCTGGATGGGTGCCGAACAGCGAACTCAGGTGCTGCATAAACCCCCGGTAGCGTTCGGGCCAGGGGATGTCGGGAAGTGGGCGCGCCTGTCCTTCGACCACGTGGCAACCCATCACAATGGTTTCCGGGTGCGGTTCGGCGAAGGGCGAAGGAACGTAGTCGGGCAGCACTCCCGTGCTGTGGAAGCCGATGTTTGCGGCCATGCGTTGCGTGTACGGATGGTGGGTCACTTGCTTGATCAAGACGCTCTTGAAGCCCAGTGCTCCGGCCTGCAACAGTAACTCCCGGCCCAGGCGGGTCGCGATACTTTGCCCCTGCGCGGCGGGATGCACCACGCTGAGAGCCAGTTCCGCGTTCTGCGGGGACGATTCGTGGCACAACGCGGCATGCCCCAGAACACGTACTTCATCCACCGCCAGCATTGATTTCCAGCGACCGTCGGCGGTGTGCTGACTGATCATGTCCGGTAGGTAAACATCCGGTTGAACGTAATGATCGCCATAAACCTCGCGAAACAATTGGCTCACAGCGCGGGCATCGGAAGGGCGGTAGCGTCGAAAAATCAGATGAGGCATCACGCAGTCTCCGGCGATGGCGCGTCATAGGTGCGCAAATCCAGAACCCGCATCTGCTTGCCGGAACGTGGGTGCAGCTTCAGGTCGGTGACGTTGCAGGACAGCACTCGCAACTCCAGCAGCCCTTCGCGATTCAGATGCTCGAGCGCGGTGTAATGGGCCACAAGCGCTTCATACAGCGCCTGGCATCGCGGTGCGGTGGCCACGGCGTTAGCGTCAGGCACCCATTTCACACTGACGATGTCCTTGTATCCGTCATGTTCGATGCGCAATTGCCATTGGTCGGTGCCAGCAACGCGCTGGACAATCTGGAGCATTTCGTCGATCAACAACGACGCCGACCCCACACGAACCCGCTGACTATGGGCGCTACGTCCCTTGAGGGCGAATTTGCGCATTGGGGTGTTGCCGGGCTCACACCAGCAGGCGCGGTCGCCCACCGGATAACGCAGCAGCGGCATGAGTCGGCGGGTCAGGTTGGTCACCACCAATAATCCGGTGCGGTCGCATTCTTCAATGACTTCACCGGTCAGTTCATCGACGATTTCCAGCAGGGTTTGGGGTTCAAATACCCGATGCTCGCCCAAGGCGCAGTCGAGGCTCGTAGCGCCGATCAGGCCCGCATCGACGCTGGCATAGCCGATTGAAGCGATGCGCACGTTGGGAAATACCTGGGTGAGGATGGCCAATTGCGGGCCGAACAGACTTTCGCCGCCGTACAGCAACGTATCAACCCCACACAGCACCCGTTGATGCTGGGTCAGGTACGCCGCGAATCGCAACAACTGCGCCGGTACGCCGACCAGCACGTTGATCCGGTGCTGATCCAGCGCATCCGCCAAGACATCCATGCTGACTTCGCCGGTGAACGGAAACTCACAGATGGAACGTTTGACGTGCGCCAGCGAGTCATGAATGAACAGAAAGCTGGCGTAGAGATCGCCGGAAAAGAACAGGTTGGCGACCCTGTCACCGTCCTTCAGCTGAGAGGAAACACTGTTTCCAAACGTACTGACCAAGGCTTGCCACTCGCCGGTCGAGTAAACCGTCAGTTTGCCCTGGCTGGTAGATCCGCCGGTTTTAAACACCAACGCGTCTTCGATGTCCCCGGTCAACACAGGCCAATGATTAAGGTCGTTACTGTCAGCCCAATAGTCGGCCACATTGGTTAACGGCAGGTCTTTTAGCGTAATACCTTCTGCCGGTAAGTGGTTCAGGCGGGTGCGGTAAAAGTTTGAGTGTTGCCTTATATAAGGCAACAGTTGTTCAAGCGAATAAGTTGTTTTCACTGGGTTCTCTTTTTTATCAGGCGTTGTGAGAATTAAAAATCAAACGATATGTTTAATGTCTGTTGTCGATAACCAACGGTATTTTTCCGCTGTGTTTGTTTTTGGTGAATTCGGATTCGGCACACTCGTGAACTTCTACCGTGATGAGCGCGGCGTTCACGGCATTGGTCAGTGCGGCGTGGGTGAGTAACTTTTCATAAGCCTTTTCGGCCTTCAGGTTCACTAAAACCTTCAGCCGTTCGCTGCCATCGCAGGCGTGGTCCAGAACAAATTGAACAGGTAGGTCGAGGCTGTCCTGCAGCGCCGACGGTGAAATGAATTCCGTGCCTATCCGTATCAACTTGCCGTGGCGCTGCAGTAATTCGAATCGCGGTGACTCGAGCCCGCAAGGGCAGGCTCCGGTTATCCAGCGACCGGTGTCTCCCACGTCATACCGGCGCACGGCCTGGCCTTGCCTGGCCCGGGAGGTGAACAGCAGCCGGCCGATCTCATTGGCTTGCACCGGGTAATCGTGTTCGAGATGCACGATTTCCAGATGCTGGGTGTCGCACATCAAATGAAAGATGCCGTCTGCCGTTGCCGTGCAGGCATGCCCCAGCGGGCCGGCATCGACCGAGCCATAAATCGCGGAGCGAATCGTCGAGACTCCGCAGCTTTCCATCAGGCGCAGGCTGGCCTGGCCCGGGTGCTCACCGCCGAGGAACACTTTGCTGATGCCCGAGTACGCGCGAAGCTGGCTCTGTTCGTTGGAAAACAAGCGATGCAACGTACTCGGCATGCCGATTAGCACGGTGACGCGATGATCCACGATCATTCGGGCCATTTCGCTGAAGTCATCATCGTGCGGCGCCCCCATGGGGAAATGCGTAACGCCCATCAATTCCAGGACTTTGGTGAAGCTGGAGAAGCCCCCATACAGGCTGCCGCCGTAAAACAGGTTCATCACCCGATCCGTTGACGGGTCGAGACCGGCGGCGAACAGGCCGTCAGCCGCTGCGCGCATCTGCCGTTGGAAGTCCTGATAGCTGAACCCGGCCAGGGCAGGCGTGCCGCTGCTGCCCCCTGAGCGGAAAAACAGCTGTGCCATGGCGTTGACCGGCTGGGTCATGAATGTGTTTTTGTCCATGATCGGCTCATGGCATGTATCCGCAGCGGTCGGCAGCGCGTCGAGCGTTGTCCGGCCAGGCACTGTCTCAGGCGACAGACTCACCGACAGGCGACGACTGAAGCGCGACAGCGCGTAGACGCCGTCATGGGGCTCTCCGGGGTAGCCGTCATGAATCAGCCCGCACGGGGCGGTACGCGTGACGCCGGCATTGACCAGCGTGCGCACCAGCCCGGGCGTCTGCTCTGGAGAACACATCAACGCGCAGCTTTGCAGGACGGTGCGCCAAGGCAATAGCGTCTCGGCGATCAAGTGTTGCGGCACCGGTTTGAGCAGCAGGGTACGAAACAGCGGCGAGGGCGCGAGCGTCTGGTGGTGATCCCAGATGACGTTCCATCCCGGGCCGGTCCAGACCTGACCGGTCCGCTGCGCAAAGCAGTGTTCCAGCCTCGCCATCGCGGTGCGGGTGGTGATTTCCGAAGCCTCCTGGTCGGTAGGAATCAGCGCCGGCCAGTGTGAGGCGCGACGTGTGAAGGCCTCGGCCAGGCGTTCACCCAGGTCCAGCAAAACCGCCGGATCGTTGCTGTCCACCAACAGCCATTGCGGGCTGGAGCATGCCTGCTGATCCAGACTGCACACTTCATCCACCAGAGAGTCCAGCGTCGAAGCACTCGCCGCGTCGGGCGACAGGTAGGCGAAGCTGATCCTGTGGCCCCAATCGATCCAGCGACACCCGGCCGGAATCTGCTGACGAATTGCCTTTAGCGCGTTTTCGCCGCCCCAGGCGGCGACGCCATCGGCGCGGGCGCAGAGTTGCGCTATCTGAGCCGTGCTGACCGGCAGCACCGCGATGAAATCAGCCAACTGGCCACGGGTGTCGCAATGCACCAGCGCCGCGAGTAACCGGGCGGTCAATCCTTCATCGCTGGAGCTGGGGCGCAACCAGTTGATGTTGCCGGCCAACAGGCTTTCCAGGACCGCGCAGAACGCCAGCATCGGCGCATTGCCCGGCGTGATATGCACCACCAGTCCCAGCGGATGCCAGCTTTCGAAACAGGCTTGCCGGTAATCGATACGCCGCAACGAACGCGGTTGAACCCCCAACTCACGTTCAAGCTTGGTGGCAAGGTTGCTGCGCTGGCAGAAGTCGACAAGCCCCGATCGTTGATCGTTGTCGAGGGGCACATCCAGCCTTCCGGCTTGCAATTGCAGGGCAAATCGAGCCGCTGCGTCGATGACGGTGTCGCTGTCGATCGGTGCATTCAGCAGTCGTGGCAGTTGTAGGTGCAGTTGCTCGAGGGCTGTCTCGAGGGTGACATCGTCCCGCAGTTCACCATTGATCAAGTACATGTCACGCCCCTCCCATCAGTTCAGATGCGGCCATTGCGCAGCTTCGGCTGGCGGTCGTGCCGGCGCGTCCATGCAGTTCAAACCAGTCGGTCTGCAAGCCGCATCCGCAGATGGCACCGGGGTGCAGCGTCGCCAGGTCCCCCATGACCACGGCGTGCGCGGGGCTGGAAGAAATGTACGGCGACACGAACTCCAGCAAGCCGCGCTGACCGTAGGGTTGAACAGTGAAATTGGATGGATTGCGCACAAAGACCTTCGAATAAACCGGCACATGGAAATGCTGCCGGGCACACTGGATGTAGGGCACGGCATGCTCGACAGCGCCGTAACCGTCCCGGCAGCGGGACAGGTCGATGCCCAATTGGCGATGGATGCGTGCATACAATTGCGACAAAGGAATTTCCTGTGCAGCCTGGGTTTTCCAGCCACCCCCGAGAAACACCAGTGACTCGGCCGGAAGATTCAGATCCGCGACGCCGGTGTCTTCCATGTGCTGCAACGCCTGGGACAGGAGCGCCGGGAAGCCGAGAATGCGTACCGGCAAACCTTCTTCGGCGAATTCTTGCAAGGCGCGGATCACCCCAAACACATCGAACGCGTGACCGTTGCCCGTCAGGCGAAATCCATAGGCGATGCGGTTGACCGGCGCATAGCTGCACAGAAACTGGTCGGTGTAGGCGGTGCCCAAGGTGATCGCTGCCTTGGGTTCATAGCTCAGCAGCAAGTAGTTGCAGGGACTGTCCTGAGTGTCCCAGCCGTAATGGCGAAAAATATGGCTCACCATGCCTTGGGCGGCGGCCATGCTGCGCTGGTCATAGCGCAGGCGACTTTTCTGGCCGCTGGTGCCGGACGATGTCAACTCCAGCGCGCCTTCGCCCGCAGGGCCGAACAACAGGTGACGTTTGAAGTATTGAGCGAAAATCGGCGGCAGTCTTGACCAGTCATCCAGTGTCTCCAGGTCTTGTGCGACGAGCCCGTTGCTGTTGAGCCAGCGCTCATAGCCAGGCGTGTGGTGACAGTGAAACAGGCTGATTTCCCCCATGGCCCGGTCGAACAGGCCTTCAGGCACGGAGTCCAGGCAATAGGGTTGCGTTAACGCGCAAAGCGCATCGGTGTGGGGTAAATGAATCATCAAAGGACCTATCGGGTGGAGTCAGGCAGCAAGCGGGAGGTGGGACCGCCGCAGAAAAAGGCGCAAGGGCAGCAGGCACACGAGCCCTGCAATAGCCGCCATCAGGGCGAAGGATTCGTGGCTGTCACCGGCGCCGGCCGCTGCGATCAACGAGCCGCCGCCGCCCATGACGGCGATAGAGATCATGCCGATCATGGCCGAGACCAGGCCTTTGCTGTCGTCGCTTGAAAACAGCGCGAGCCGGTACAGTGCGGCGTTGCTCATGCCAAGGCCGATGGCGTAAAGGGCCAGGGCGCTGATGAGTAAAGGCGTAGACGCCCCGTAGAAACTGCTGGCGAGCAAGGCGATGAGTCCGCCGCAAAACGGCCACAACGCGTATCGAATCAGTTGCGGCAATTCAGTGTTGGCGATCAATCGATTGAGTATCAGGTTGCCGAGAATGACGGCCGCAAACACCGGGATCTGCCACAGGCCGTACTGCAAGGGTGATAGTCCCTGATTGTGAATCAACAGGAGCGGCGCCAGCCCGATCCACGCAATCAAGGGCAGGCTCATGACCCCCAGCGCGACCGAGGCGCTGAGGAATCGCGGGTTGCCGAGCAACGCGGCATAACGGCGCACGGTGCCGCGCCATTCGAACGGCACCGCTGCCAGTCGCTGGCCGTCTTGACGCAAGGTGCCCACGGTTTCCGGCATGAACAGGTAAAGCCCGAGCCACACCAACAGGCCGCCGATACCCAGCAGTAAAAACAGCTCCCGCCAGGACAACCACTCCAGCAGCAGACTGCCGAGCAACGGCCCCAGCAGCGGAGAGAGCAATGCAACGTTGCCCAGCAACGCCATGATTTTTACCGCATCGGCTTCGCAGAACACTTCTTGCAAGGCTGGATAGCTGACCGCGATGACAAATCCCAGCCCCATGCCCTGAATCAGCCGCAAACCGTTGAACGCATAAATGCTGTGCACGCTGAATGCCGCGGCACAGGCCAGGGCGAATAACGCACAACCGATGAGCAACATCGGTCGACGACCGAACCGATCCGACAGTGGACCAATAAGCCATTGCAGAAGAATGCCGCCCGCCAGATAGAGATTGAAGGCATAGGGGACGTGACTCCCGCTGGCATTCAATTCACGAGTAACGGTCAACATGGCCGGCATGATCATGTCGCTAGCCATATACGTCAGAAGTTCAAAAAAAGTGATGGCAAGGCAAAAGCCTAATACCTGATAGGGCCTGATGTTTATGAGCGGTTGGTGCATGGCATCCCTGTTCTTCTTCGTGAAGTTATATAGTGGGTCTTATTGCGATGCGCCAAGATTAATCAAGCGAGTATGAATACCTCAAACGGACTATTAAGACTGAAAGCTTCAATAGTTTTCGCCAAGTTTCGATGAGGGGCGGGCAGTAAAAAACAAGTGAAAGTGCATGTACGAAAAATGCCCGCGACGGGGCGGGCATTGGTTTAGCAATGACGGAATATGCGTTTTTCCTACAAGTGGATGTTCAAATACTTACGGGTCATACGTTATCGATGCTGGTAATAACCCGGTCCACCGCGATCGTAATGGTGGTCGCCGTGCCAGCCGCCGTGGGGGAAAACGATGCAGCCGCTCAGCGTCAGCAGCGCGAGCAGGGGAATCAACCGTGTGATTCGACGGAACATTTGAAAATCCTCATGGTTATCGCCGCAATAAAGCCAAATCTCTTCATCGGCTGTAACATGAGACCCCGTTTGCAGCGTCCCATTCCCGCATAAAGGTAGGGGCTTGGCATGCTTTCGGATACAAACCGGACACATTTTTCAGGTTCAGGAATTCGCAATGACTCAGTCGCAACGTTTGAAATACTCGATTCTGATCTCCCTGGTGGTATTGGGGATCATGTTCGGCCTTTCGTATCTGCAAAACGCAGGCGTCATCAGCGAGAAGCTGTTTCAGTACATCGCCATCGGCGTGGCGGTGATCGTGGTGGTGGTCAATGGCGTGATGCGTCGCAAGGTCAAGCCTTGATCGACGCACCTTGAGCTGATCAGTCGCGATGGAGCATGGCTACAGCGTGCGGGTGCAGGCTGTAGCTTTTATCCGCATTGAGTGTGATCACGCCTTCGCTACACAAGCGTTTCAACACCTCTCGCACACTGAGGAAGGACAGGGGAATATCCAGGTCCAGCAAATGGCTGTGCACGCCGCGAACACCCAGGCTGCGCTCACTTTCGGCGGCGCTCAGCAAGGCGTCGATAACCTTGAGGCGAATCAGGCTGGTTCGCAGACCATAGCTCTTGAGCAGCAATCTGATCCGTTCGTTACCATTGCGCTCGCCTCGTTGACTGAAAACACCAGAGCCCATGGCTGAGCCTTTTGGCGCGTGACTACCGTCCATTGGCAGTTGCGAGTTGTACATGCAAAAACTCCTTTTCCGAGCCGGCCAGGAAATGTGATGGGTGCTCTCATTCAATAAGACGTATGAGCACCGCAAATAATGAAGGCTCGAATGTAGAAAATTCGTCACCGTCATGTCATTGCCCTGTGAGAAGGCGGGATAAAGTGCCTTTTGCGGCCTAAATTTTTGTTGTGGGTTTCGTTCCTAGGGGAAGGCGCGATGCGTGTTTGACGCAGGGTGTTTGTCTTTTCGATCAGGAGCGAGCGTGATTATTTCCAGGCAATTAACCAGGTTGAGCCTTGCGGGCATGTTGGTGGGACTGAGTCTTGCGGCAAATGCACGCAGTGCGCCGGAGCAGGCCAACGCCGACATTCGCCGCACCAGTTTTGGTGTGCCGCATATTCGTGCCGAAAACGAGCGTGGGCTCGGCTATGGCATCGGTTACGCCTACGCCCAGGACAACCTGTGCTTACTGGCCAATGAGATTGTCACCGTCAATGGCGAGCGTTCACGCTATTTCGGCCCGGACCAACTGACGGTCGAGGAACGCGAGAACCAGGTCAGCGACCTGTTTTTCACCTGGCTCAATACCCCTGAAGCCGTCGCCGGGTTCTGGAAGGCGCAAACCCCGCCAGTGCGTGATCTGGTCGAAGGTTATGTCGCCGGGTACAACCGCGCGCTGGCCGAGCGCCATGCACAAGGTTTGCCGCAGCAGTGCCAGGGTGAATGGGTACGTGACATCACCTCGCAGGATCTGGTCAAGTTGACTCGCCGCCTGTTGGTGGAAGGTGGAGTAGGGCAGTTCGCCGAAGCGCTGGCGGGGGCGAGGCCACCCAAGGCCGTTGCTCGGGCAGTGGGCGAGGGGTCGTCGTTTCAGCTGGCGGCTACGCGCATGCAACGGTTCGCGCTGGATCGCGGCAGCAACGCAGTGGCGGTCGGCAGCGAGCGTTCGTTCAATGGCCGCGGGATGTTGCTGGCCAATCCGCATTTCCCGTGGATTGGCGGGATGCGTTTCTACCAAATGCACCTGACCATTCCCGGCAAGCTGGACGTGATGGGCGCGGCGTTGCCGGGTCTACCGATGATCAATATCGGTTTCAACCAGCACTTGGCGTGGACCCACACCGTGGACACGTCCAAGCACTTCACCCTGTATCGCCTGCAACTTGATCCCAAGGATTCGACCCGTTATCTGCTCGATGGCAAGTCGCTGCCGATGAACAGGCAGACCGTGACGCTGAACGTGAAACAGCCTGATGGCCAAACTAAAGCGGTGTCCCACGTGGTCTACAGCTCGCAGTTCGGTCCGATCGTGCAGTGGCCCGGAAAACTTGACTGGGACAATCAGTACGCCTACAGCCTGCGCGATGCCAACCTGGAAAACGACCGGGTGTTGCAGCAGTGGTACGCCATGAATCAGGCCACCAGCCTCAAGGATTTGCAGGCCTCGGTGCACAAGACTCAGGGCATTCCGTGGGTCAACACCCTGGCGGTGGATGATCAGGGGCAGACGCTGTACATGAACCTGTCGGTGGTGCCGAACGTCAGTGCCGACAAACTCGCCAAGTGCAGCGACCCGCGTGTCGGGTTGCAGTTGATCGTGCTCGACGGTTCCAACAGCGCCTGTGCCTGGGACATCGACCCGAACGCGGCGCAAAAAGGTATTTATGCGGCGGACAAGTTGCCGCAACTGCTGCGTAAAGACTACGTACAACACTCCAACGATTCAGCGTGGATGGCCAACCCGGCGCAACCGCTCACCGGGTACTCACCCCTGATCAGCCAGGAAGGCCAGCCACTGGGTTTGCGCTCGCGGTTCGCCCTGGACCGCTTGAGCACGCTGAGCAAGGCAGGCCCAGTCTCGGCGGCGGATCTGCAACGGTTGGTGATGGACGATCAGGTGTACCAGGCCGGGCAAGTGATGCCGGACCTGCTGCAATTTTGCGCCAGCGATCTGGGCGCCGATGCCGCCACGCTCGCTCCGTTGTGTGCCAGTCTCAAGGCGTGGGACCGCAGCGCGAATCTGGACAGCGGACTCGGCTTTGTACACTTCCAGAACGTCATGGAACCGTTGCAGCAAGTCCCGGACATCTGGCGAGTGGCGTTCGATCCGAAAGATCCGCAGCACACGCCGCGTGGCTTGGCGCTCGATAATCCGCAGGTCACCCAGGCGATTCGCGAGGCGATGCTGGCGTCGGTGGAGCAGGTCACAAAACTGGGACTCAAGGATGACAGCCGCTGGGGTGATATTCAGGTGATCAGCAGCGGCGGGCAACAGACACCGATCCACGGCGGGCCAGGCACCCTGGGCGTGTACAACGCCATTCAAAGCGTGCCGAGAAGCGATGGCAAACTCGAAGTCATCAGCGGCACCAGCTATTTGCAAGTGGTGACCTTTGATGACAAAGGGCCGCACGCCCAGGGGCTGCTGGCATTCTCGTTGTCCAGCGACCCGACGTCGAAGTATTCACGGGATCAGACCGTTGCCTTTTCGAAGAAGCAGCTGAGCCCGTTGCCGTTTACCGAGCAGCAGATCACGTCAGATCCGCAGTACCAGGCGCAGACGATCCGCGAGCAGGATGAAAAAGCCGGGAAGGTGGCCGCTCAGTAAGAGGGCGATTCAAGCAGTAAAAAAGGCCGCATCCCCTTGAGGGTTGCGGCCTTTTCAGCTTTTAGGGGCTTGTTGCGGGATCGCATTGAGTACCGGATTACCTTCCTTGTTACGGGTCAGGTAGACCGGCAGCACCTTCGGCAGGGAAGCCACCAGGTTGTTCAGTTCCTTGATGTTGTAGATGCCACCCAGGCGAATCGTGCCGGTGCTGTGGTCGGCGACCATGATCGGTTTGCTCAGGTACCGGTTGATCAACGGCAGGGCATCGTTCAGCGCCAGATCATCGAGCACCAGTTTGCCACTGCGCCACGCCAGGGAATTGTCGTTGGGGTAGGTCTGATTGATCTGCGGGGTGAAGTCGCCGTGTTTATAACGCGCCTGCATCGACGGCCCCAGGCGCAAGCCATCCCCCGAAAGGTCATCGTTGCTGCTGACCAGAACCGAGCCTTCAATCAGGTTCACGCGTACCTGATCCTCGTACATCCAGACGTTGAACTTGGTCCCGGTGACGCGAATCCTGCCGTCCGCTGCCCTGACAACAAAAGGGTGAGCCAGGTCGTGGCTGACGCTGAAGAAGGCTTCGCCTTTTTCCAGCGTGACCCGGCGCTGATCCTTGTAGTTGCTGAAGGTCAGCTCGCTGCCCAGGTTCAGTTCCACTTGGCTGCCATCGCTCAGGGTGATCTGACGGACCGTGTCACTTGCTTCGAAATGCTGATACGAATTCGGTAGCCAGCCCATGTTCCAGCCGCTGTACGCCGCCAGTGGCAACGCGAGGGCGCACACGGCGGCGGCGATGCCGACCGTGCGCCAAGGCGTGGCCGGTTTGAAGCGAGCCACCG
Organism: Pseudomonas sp. LBUM1663; assembly: GCF_059695905.1. Classification (NCBI taxonomy): domain Bacteria; kingdom Pseudomonadati; phylum Pseudomonadota; class Gammaproteobacteria; order Pseudomonadales; family Pseudomonadaceae; genus Pseudomonas; species Pseudomonas sp. LBUM1663. The sequence continues at coordinate 2,975,764 of NZ_CP166792.1, forward strand.
ATGTAACGGCCTCGGGACGCGGTAAGTCTCCCGCGACTACCCAGATCTCGAGCATGGCTTCGTACTCGAACGCATGCAGCGGGTGAACATCACGCCAATGTTCGAAGGCGATCCGCTCTTCGGCGGTGCAGTCGACGGCGTGCAGACGCATGCACCAGTGCGCAGCGGCATCGGTGATGGCGTCATATTCGGCTTGCGAGAGAGAGTTGTCGGTCATTGACTCATCCTGATTTCCTGCATTCTAACCTTGAGGGGAAGCCTGCGAGAACAGCCGTCATGGCAATTAACCATCAAATGAGAATTATTTTTGACGTCAGGGCGTGCTGACGTGCAGTTCACGGCCCAGATGACTGACCAACCAGGCCACGCTGTCGGCATTATTCAACTGTACGGTCAGCCTGACCAGCGGGTTTTTCTTGAACGTTTCGCGGGCTCCGCTCAGGTTTTCCGCGCCGGTCAACGCCAGAATACGGTCCTTTATGCGATCGGATTCCTCGTAGGAGGTACTGCCCGGATCTTCCCACACACCGGTATCAGGATCCTGGCTCATGAACAGCCGGGTATAGGGGGTCTGGATCGAGAGTGCCGTTTTCTGCACGTTGGCCAAGGCGCGTTTGAGTTCAGCCGCAAGGGGGGTGGCTGTTCCAATCAGATCGGTGAACGGTCTGCCGGGGTCAAGATAAGAAATGTCCTCGGTTTGACAGGCCATGTGCGACAACTCATGAATCAAGGTCACCGCCCGTGCATGGGTGTCGATCGGAAAGGCCGCGTCGGTCAGGTGTTGGCGGTAGTGGTCGAATCCAAGATTGAAGAATTTTTCTGCAAGGTGAATTCTCCGGTTTGTGTCGTTCGCCACGATGAAGGCAAAGGTGTTTTGTGCGTCGTCGGTCACCCTGCCGACGGCAAAACGGCTGGACTTTGGTTTTCTCAGTGAGGGCTCCAGCAACGCTGTGAAAACGTCGCCCATGACTTTTTCAATCTTCTCGACATATGCGGGCAGCACGTGCGGCACACCCAGGAAATCCATGATGAGTTGATGCACCGGAGTGAGGGTGTCGTCGGAGCTTTTGAGCAGTTGCAGATTTCGATAGCTGTTCCAGGCATAGGTGGTGGCCAGGTCCAGCGCTTCGTCAATCTGACGGGCCTTCTGCGGAAACAGTCGACGGATACGGGACATGCCCATGGCATCGACGTTCATGCCGTCAAAAACCGATATTGCAGTATCCACCCGTCCAAACAGACTGAAGCGAGGTGCCGATTCTCGCCCATCAAGCAGCCATTGCTTCGATTCGTTCTGGCGCAGACGAGGGCCCAGCGTGTGAGTGTCGCCGATGCGCCAGCGGTTGCCGCGCTTGATGACTGGAAACACCTTTCCCTCAACCGGCCCGTAGTGTTGTTTTGTCGTCGGATGGGTGTACAGCCCAAGCGTTGCGTCTGATGTCAGCGAACCCAGATCGACATTGATGCTTTCGTGGCGCTTGCGCTGCGTACGTTCGGGCCCTGTGACGTCGATGTCTCGCCATTTGAGCCGGGTATCGGGTTGTTCCGGTGCCGGTAGGGCCGGTGTCGAAGACAGCAGCGTTTGATCCCCCAGTGTTTGGCGCAGCGTGGAGAGTTCGGCCATGCCGCTGATGAACTCTTTGATGGCGGCGCCCCATTTATGGGTTTGCAGGTCTTCGGCGGATTGCTTGATGTCGCGGTAACTGCGCCACACCGTCTCCGGGTAGGCGAGTTTGCCCATGAAAAATGTATAGGCCTCGTGCAGGTCTTCGCCCAGCACATGTTTGATGGTTGCCCATTCGCCCTGTTTTTGGTCATCGGACTGGCAACCGAGCAATCGGCCCAGCAAGGCGGCGTTGTCATTGAGCAGGTGTTTGAACAGATTCCCCTTGATCGGATGAGAGGCCAGTGTGGTGGTACTCGACGACGCGGTTCTGGCAACGCGGTGATGGGTGGTCGCCATCCTGGTTTCCAGCAATGTCCGGTCAGGGTTCTGCAGATTCAGGAGCAGCCAGTCGAGTAGCGGTCCGCGGGTCTTCAGTTCTGTCAGCAGTTGGGCTTCATTTTCATACTCTTTGACCCCGTGCCCAAGGCTGTGAGGCGCAATCAGCACTTGGGGTGCAGTGCGATCCGCCGTTGAGCCGATCAGATAAACACCGGGCACTTTGATCGATTGGCCCTGCTTGATACCGAGGAACTCAAGCGGACGGATGATTGCGTGGGCACCGTCGACCGCTGCACGGGCGAGGGCGTCTGGCATGTCCATGACTTGTTGGATCAGATCAAACCCGGTCTCGCTCAGACGCTCCTGCAGTTTTTCCGCGTGGGCGTAGTGCATCAACTGCCAGGGCAATTGTGTGTAGAAGCGCTTCCTGCGGTCTGCGTTCCCCGGGGTGTCCGCCAGGGCTTCGCTCACTAATTTCTGCTGATGCTCGCCCGGTTTCAGGTTGCGGATCAGGTCTTTGATGTAGCGTTCGTCCATGCCCTCGGGAATCACGGTGCTATCAAGCGATAACAGCTTGAAATGGAGCTGATCCAGCGTCTTGAAGTGAGTCAAGGCAAAGTCGGTCAGTGTTTGAGTGCGGGCCGCTGATGTCGGGCGCACACTGATTTGCACCTGGACGTTGTCTGGGTCGATGTTGAAGGTGTCTGCCTTGAGTTGTTTTTCAAGTTCATGGTGTGCCGTGCGTTGCAGTGACCGTATGCCGGTCAGGTAATCCTGGTCGTCTTTAACGTTGTCGAGGTATTGCTGAAGCAGTTCGGCGTGCACTATCAGGTCTTTCACGGACGCCTGGGCCAGCCATGCCGGCAGCTTTTGTCGGGTCGTCAGTGACCGCGCTATGTCGATGGCACGGTCGAGCCCTGTCATCGGTTTACGCAGCGAGACGAGGTTCAGGAGATGGGTCAGCGGCGTGACGGAAAGCTTTGTCGCCAGGGCATCGGTCAGAAACGCCGGGTTCAGGTGCACATAGGGTTTTTGCAGATAATCAAGAAAGTGCCCATAAACCCGCTGCAGGGGCGCCAACGTGTAGGTCTTGCCAGGCAAGCGCTCGTTGCGGCCAAGGTTCTCCAGCAGCGTTGAGCGATGGTTGACGTCGGCAACGCGTCGACCGAGTTCGGTCAGCAACGGGGTTAACGCCTTGAAGGCTTCAAACCCCAACGCGGGTGTCCACAAAATCGCCTTGCCCGAATGCACTGGGTCCAGGCCACCTCGTTCAGTCAACACAAAACAGCTGGCCAGTTTCAACGGATCCGCCGCGTCGCCGGCCTTCAGCGCCAGGGAAAACACGTCAGGCAAAAAACCGTTCAATGCCGCTCTTTGCAGATGTATCGGGCTATCGAGCACGGTTTTGATGATCGCCTGTTCCGTCGTACCCAACGTGCGCGATACGGCCCGCAGCTTCAGTTCACTGCGCAATGCCGTTGACAGCGTGTGAGTAAACGCCGATTGCAAGCTCGCCACGGAGGACCCCAGGACGCGCTCCGCGTCGGCGATCGTGCGAGTTGCCGTGGAGATGGCCGGGTGTTTCTTCAGGAGTTGATCGAGCGCCTGCTCGACGGAGTTGAGCAGCGACAGCTCCTCTTTGGCCGACTCGGCGCGCACAGTGGCCGGTTGCGCGCTGCCGCGCCGATCCACGCGTGTACTCCAGCGTCCTGAAGGGTCGGGGGCCAGCAGACGGTCATCGATCAATCCCCGGACATCCAGGGCGCTGTCGAGCAAGGCATTGGGGTCGAGCGTACCTTCACTTTCGCGCAAGCGGCTCAGCGCATGGGACAGGTTGTCCCGTTGCTTGCCAAGGATGTCGGCCATCAAATGTGTGAACACCGGGCCGATGACCGGTTTGCCATCAATCAGGCGCTCAATCGGCTCCAACGCCAGAAAGGTGGCGCGTTCGTCCAGCGACATGAAGTTGAGCAAGGTGTCTTCATGCCCTTCGGTTTTCATCATCTCCAGCACGATTTTTTTGACCGCCGGCAGATTGCTCGTCGCTTCGATACCTCGGGAAGGGGAGTACAGAAATCCCAAGGTGTTGGTGCCGCCGATCATCAAGGTCGAGGCCAGCTCCGCAAAGTGCCTGAAGGGCGCGGTTACGCGTATTTTCTCAATGCGAAGCGGATCGTGCGCGTCAGGCGGGAGGCTGACGTTCATCAGTCGCAGGTATTCCTGCGTGGTTAAAATGCCGTTCTGGCGCTGCTGCAGAAGCTTCAGGTGAAAGGTGTCGCGCAAGCCCTCGGTGAAAAACGCCAAGCGGGAGAGGCCTGTGCTCATGGGCGTGTTCCAGAACAAGGCGAGCAGGCTGTGCAAGTGCGGCGTGAAGCTCTGCGCGATTTCTTTTACCGCGCTTTCCCACGTCTGGTTATCAGCGTCGCTGCTGACGCTATGCTCGGGATTGGCGACGACCCTTGAATCGCCGGCTGGCCACTGATTGGTGAGGTAGAAGTGCAGAAGTGCATCGCTCAGAGGGATCGAGGAAATCGTGTGCAGGTCTTCGTTACCGTCGAAGGCGGAAGTTGTCTTCACGAAGCTCTTCAGTCGGGTCAGGCGGTGGTCCAGCGTGGGGAATGCCTTGTGCAACGCGTGCTTGAGCGTGTCGTCCAGCATCGATTGCAGGGTTGGCGTCTTGAGCAGCTCAGCCTTCATCGCCTTGATGTTCTGTTCCTGATTGTGATCGAGGGTCAGTTGCTGGTCCTGGAACACCGCGCCTTCGATGTCTTTCGTGGCAATGTCGGGAGCGGTGGCGACGGCTAGAGCACTGCGTTGTTCGATGGAGAGAAAGCGCAATAGCTCGCGCTTGCCATCGGCCTGCACCAGCCATTGTTTGAGTTTGCTTTTGAGGCTGGCCATGTCCGCAAACTTGATCAAGCCCTTCCACGGTGTGTAGAGCGTGACCTCTCCCTCATTGGGCCGACTCATGGCAAAGGCGCCGGCCAATGGAATATCCGTTTTGCCCGTCACCTTCAGCAACAGTTGGCAGACGTGCATTGAATCTTTTTGCGCGATACGGGCAGCGTCGGTGGCCAGATAGACGTGCTTCAACCATTTAAGGTCGCCGAGGGTGAAGTTCAGCGCGTTTTCGCGCTCGCCAGGTTGTCTGGCAGTGGCTGCGCGTTCTGCCTCGTCAAAAAAATACGGCGTTATGGGTTCAGTCATGGTTTTTCCTCATTGGCTGCAATCAGCAGCCATCGCAGGCTATTGGTTGAGGAAAAACACTAAGGTCAGCGGAGTGCTTCGGTGCGGTACATATTGCTTGAGCCGAACAGGCGCACGAGACTTGACAGGACGCCGGTACAACAGCGCTTAATCGAGGCCTGCTGTTGGTTGCCGAGCAACCTCGTTTCCCCTGGTGCCCGTATTCAATAATAAAACTGGAGCTTCAGATGACCGCAACGCCCGAAGTGGCCGTCAGTTCGACCACCCCATCGCTCGATTTCGACGCGCTCGTTGTATTGCTTGAGCAAATATTCCTGCGTCACGGCACCTCCGCCGAGGTCGCCAAGACCCTGGCGTTGAACTGCGCCGGTGCTGAACGCGATGGCGCCCACAGCCATGGCGTGTTTCGTATTCCAGGTTACGTCTCGACGCTCAAGAGTGGCTGGGTCAACGGCCAGGCCGTGCCCGTGGTCGAGGACGTTGCTTCGGGATTTGTCCGGGTCGATGCCGGCAATGGTTTTGCCCAGCCTGCACTCGCGGCGGCCCGTGCATTGCTGGTGGAAAAAGCCCGCAGCGCCGGAATTGCGGTGCTGGCGATCCGTAACTCCCACCATTTCGCGGCGCTATGGCCGGATGTCGAGCCTTTTGCCTATGAAGGGCTGGTGGCGTTGAGTGTGGTCAACAGCATGACCTGTGTGGTGCCACACGGCGCCGACCGCCCACTGTTCGGCACCAACCCGATCGCCTTCGCCGCACCCCGGGCTGACGGTGAGCCGATTGTCTTTGACCTGGCCACCAGCGCCATTGCCCATGGCGATGTACAGATTGCCGCGCAAAAAGGTGAACGCTTGCCGGCGGGCATGGGCGTGGACAGCCTTGGCCAGCCGACTCAGGATCCGAAGGCGATCCTGGAGGGTGGCGCATTGCTGCCGTTTGGTGGGCACAAGGGTTCAGCATTGTCGATGATGGTCGAACTGTTGGCGGCGGCACTGACCGGCGGTAACTTCTCCTTCGAGTTCGATTGGTCGAACCACCCGGGAGCCAAGACGCCCTGGACCGGCCAACTGCTGATCGTGATCGACCCGAGCAAGGCCGCCGGGCAGAATTTCGCCGAGCGCAGCCAGGAACTGGTGCGGCAGATGCACGGCGTGGGGCTCAAGCGCCTGCCGGGTGATCGACGTCATCACCAGCGAGCTCAGTCCAACGCTCAAGGCATTCAGCTGAACGCTCAGACGCTAGCAAACCTGCGAGAACTGGCAGGGCGCTGAGACTTTTTTTGTAGGAGCCAGGCTTGCCGGCGAAGGCGATTTCAAATACGCCTTCGCCGGCGAGCCTGGCTCCTACGGGTTCGATGTGTTTCTGCTTAACGGCGGCCCAGCAACAACCCGACCACCAGGCCGAACCCGGCGGAGATGGCGACGGTTTGCCATGGATGGCCACCGATGTAGGTCTCGGTCGCGTCGACCACCGGTTTTGTGCGCTCACGAACACTGGTGACCGAGTCCCGGGCCTGCTGGAGTTTCTGGGCGATTTGCCCGCGAAGGGTCTCTGCTTCCTCACCCACCAGTGAAGCGCTGCTTTTCAGCAGTTTTTCCGACTCTTCGATCAGGGCTTGAAGTTCGCTGAATGCCTGATCCTTGATCTGGTCATTGGCGACTTGTGCGGCGGTTTTCCGGGCCATTGGGTACTCCTTGCAGGTAAATGGGCAGTGAACAATGGAGTCTGCGGCGACTGAAAAAGTTGCAGCGAATTTGCGCATTGACTGTACGCCGAGAAAAAATCCCGAGTCGGACATTTCGTCCTACAGTGTAAGATGTCGCCTATTTTACGCAGCAGGTAATTCCCATGAGCTTCAATCTGGCCGACAAACCCCTGGCTGAGCGCGCCGCGCTTGAAGATGAGAAATCCCGTCTGTTCGACCTCTGGCAAAGCAACCTTGGTAAATCCAAGGGCGAGGCCGCGCGGTTGTTTGGCGAACGTGCCAAGCGCAAAGGCAAATGGGCTGAATGGGTCCGCGCCGAACTCGATGGCATGTCGCCGCCGGAATTCGCGAACATGGTGCGCAGCGAAGTGAACCGCTTGATGGCTGCCAAGTAAGGCTTGGCTCAGGCAAAACTCGCGACAATGGCCTCGCGCACTTTCAACACCACCGGATCGAGCAGCGTGTTGGTGCGCCAGCCCAGTTCGATCGGGTAGCGTGGTAATGCCAAAGGGCAGGGCAGCAGCGCCAGGCCGCAGAGCGCGGCGATGCTTTGAGCGGCGTGGGCCGGAATGGTCGCCACCGCCTGGCTGCCCTTGAGCAAGTGCGGCAACGCCGCAAAGTGGGTGGTCGAGGCGCACACCCGTCGACTCAGCCCGAGCGCCGCCAACCCCTCATCGGTGATCCCGATAAAGCCACCGGACGACACCAGAATGTGCTCGCGGGCGACGAACTCCTCAAGCGTGAGGGTCTGTTGCCCCGGGGCCAGGCTGAGTGGGTCCACCAGGCACAGATAACCGCCTTCACCCAGTACCTGACGACTGAGCAACCGTTCGCTGAACCCGCCCGCCGTGATTGCCAGATCAATGCTGCGCTCCATCAACGCTTGGGCGACGATCTGGCTGTGGGTTTGCCGAAAGATCAGGCGTAACTTCGGTGCACTGCGCGCAATCGTCTCGATCAATCGCCGTCCGTAGGCCACCTCGAAATCATCCGATAACCCCACCGTGACCGAACGCCCGTCGTAATGATCGGCCGCCGGATCGACCATCGCCAGGCTCTGACGGCATTTGTTCAGCGCATCGCTCACTACCGGTTTCAACTGATTGGCCTTGAGCGTCGGCGCCAGGCCACGGCCGGTGCGCACAAACAATTGATCGCCATACAACTCGCGCAGCCGCCGCAGCGCCGCGCTGACGGCCGATTGCGTCACGCCCAGGCGCAACGCCGCACGGCTGGCGCTGGACTCTTCATGCAGCGCTTCGAAAACTTTGAGCAGGTTGAGGTCAACGGTGGCGATATTCATTTGGTTTATATCATTCAGCAGTGAATCGGGCTTTATTCATGATCCCGTGGCGCAGGAGAATGGGCAACACCTCAGCGCTTTCGGAGAGATCGCCATGCCCAAATCCATTGTTGCCGCGTTGCAAATCGGCGCCTTGCCCGGCGGTAAGGCCGAGACCCTTGAACAGATTCTTGCCTGGGAAAATGCAATTATCGAATCCGGCGCCGCGCTGGTGGTCATGCCCGAAGCGTTGCTCGGTGGTTACCCCAAAGGCGAGGGCTTTGGCACGCAACTGGGCTACCGTTTGCCGGAAGGTCGCGAAGCGTTTGCCCGCTATTTTGCCAACGCCATCGATGTGCCCGGGGCCGAAACCGAAGCCCTGGCCGGGCTGTCGGCGCGCACCGGGGCCAACCTCATAATCGGCGTGATCGAGCGCGCCGGCAGCACGTTGCATTGCACGGCGCTGTATTTCGATCCTCAGGCCGGGCTGGTCGCCAAGCACCGCAAATTGATGCCCACGGGCACCGAGCGATTGATCTGGGGCAAGGGCGATGGCTCGACGCTGCCGGTAATCGACAGCCAGGTCGGGCGGATCGGCGCGGTGGTGTGCTGGGAAAACATGATGCCGCTGCTGCGCACTGCGATGTACGCCAAAGGCATCGAGGTCTGGTGCGCGCCGACGGTGGATGAGCGGGAGATGTGGCAGGTCAGCATGCGACACATCGCCCATGAAGGCCGTTGTTTTGTGGTCAGCGCTTGCCAGGTTCAGGATTCACCGCAAGCCCTGGGCGTGGAGATTGCCAACTGGCCGGCGGATCGGCCGCTGATTGCGGGCGGCAGCGTGATCGTCGGGCCCATGGGCGACATTCTGGCGGGGCCGTTGCGTGACGGCGCGGGGTTGCTCACCGCTGAAATCGACACTGACGACTTGATCCGCGCCCGTTACGACTTCGACGTGACCGGTCACTACGCGCGCCCGGACGTGTTTGAGCTGAGCGTCGATGAACGGCCTAAACCGGGTGTTCGCTTCACCTCATGACCCTCCTGCGGGAGCGATGGGGGCGATCACAAATCTCCCGGCCGGCCAGCAACCCTGTGGGAGCGAGCTTGCTCGCGATGAGGCCGGCACATCCCACATTGATGTCGCTTGACACATCGCTATCGCGAGCAAGCTCGCTCCCACAATGGGATGTTCAGCGTTGCTGATCCTTCAGTATTACCGCGTTCCGACGGTCGCCCCCGGTAAGCTCAGTTTGCCCGTATCGACAAATCGCATCGTGCCAAACAAACCGCCCGCCAGTTTGCCGCGTAATACGTAGGGAAGATTATTCAGCGTTTGTGTCTGGCTCAGGCCCAGGGTCTGGCGTATCACCGAGAACGCCGAAACGCTCACCGGTACGGTCAGCACAGTTTCGGAAAAGCGTGCAATCGAGCCCGATTGATCGCTGACCCCGGAGGCCAGCGGCTGGCCATTGACCTCCAGGTCCAGCGCCACGCCGTCGTAGTCGATCGGCGTTTCGTTGGGGTTCTGCACGCGGATCTTCACGGCAAAGCGCACTTCCATGTCCTGGCTTTGCAGCGGCTCGATGCCGACGACATTGATGTTCAACGGGTCGCGATTGGGGAAAAGGGCGCAGGCGCTCAGGGAGAGCAACAGCAGGGAAAGGATGACGGCGTGGATGCTGCGCATGTAGACGCTCTCATAAAGAAAAGGGCTGAACCGCCACCGGCTCAGCCCTCGAGCCTTTCTAGCGATTCAACTGTGCGACCGCCGCAGGCCGTGCGGGTTCACCCTTGGCCGGGACATCGGGGTTTTCCATGACCTGCAAGATCGAAGCTTCCGGGTCGAAATCGTCCTCTTCCAGCTCGATGAACTCCTCGGGTAGGAAGATGTTCAGCACGATAGCGCACAACGCACCGACGGTAATCGGTGATTCGAAGATGTTGTGCAGCGCCTTGGGCAGCTCGCGCAGCACTTCCGGCACCGCTGCGACCCCCAGCCCCATGCCGATGGAAATCGCCACGATCAGCATGTTGCGCCGATGCAGGCCGGCTTCGGCGAGGATCTTGATGCCGGCCACCGCCACGGTGCCGAACATCACCAGCTCTGCGCCGCCGAGCACCGGTTTGGGCATCAATTGCAGCACCGCGCCGATCATCGGGAACAACCCGAGCAGCACCAGCAGCCCCGCGATGAAGAACGCCACGTAACGGCTGGCCACGCCGGTGAGCTGGATCACGCCGTTGTTTTGCGCGAAGGTCACCATCGGCATGCTGTTGAACACCGCCGCCATGGCCGAGTTCAGGCCGTCAGCCAGCAGGCCGGACTTGATCCGGCGGATGTAGATCGGCCCCTTGACCGGCTGCCGGGAAATCATCGAGTTGGCGGTCAGGTCACCGGCGGCTTCCAGCGGCGACACCAGGAAAATCACCGCCACCGGCACAAACGCCACCCAATCGAAATTGAAGCCGTACTTGAACGGCATCGGCACGCTCATCAGCGGCACGTCGGGCAGGCTGGCGAAATTGACGTCGCCCATCAGCCAGGCCACGACGTAACCCAGCGTCAGGCCAATGACAATCGCCCCTAGGCGCAGAAAGGGCACATCGACCCGGTTCAGCACCACGATCGTGCCGAGTACCAACGCCGCCAACGCCAGATGACTGGCCGCGCCCAGGTCCGCTGCGCCGAAGCCGCCGGCGATGTCGGTCATGGCGACCTTGATCAGCGACAAGCCCATGAGGGTAATGATGGTGCCGGTCACCACGGGGGTGATCAGCATCCGCAGCTTGCCGATGAACTGGCTCAACACCACTTCGATAAACGCCGCGAAAAAGCACACGCCGAAGATCGTCGAGAGGATTTCATCGGTGCCGCCACCCCGGGCCTTGACCATGAACCCGGCGCTGAGGATCACGCTGATGAACGAGAAGCTGGTGCCTTGCAGGCACAACAGCCCGGAACCTATCGGGCCGAACCGACGCGCCTGAACAAAGGTGCCCAGGCCCGAGACAAACAGCGCCATGCTGATCAGGTACGGCACTTCGCTTTGCAGACCGAGTGCCCCGCCCATGATCAGGGTGGGCGTGATGATGCCGACAAAACTCGCCAGCACATGTTGCAGGGCAGCGAAGACCGTGGCGGTAAGGTGTGGGCGATCGTTAAGGCCGTAGATCAGATCGGAGCGGGGCTGGGGTTTTGCGTGTTCGGATGAGGTCACGAGGAAAGCGCCAGGGGCCAGGTCAAAAAATGGAGGCGCAGGATGCCAGCAGCGCGCACCGAGGGCAAACGATACGCACGGAGCTGTGGCGAGGGAGCTTGCTCCCGCTCGGCTGCGCAGCAGTCGCAATACAGACTCAACTCCGCGTCAGCCGATTTGGGTCCGCTTCGAAGCCCAGCGGGAGCAAGCTCCCTCGCCACAGGTTCGTGCGTGTTCATTCAAACGCGGCGAGCAGATCCTCTTCAAACGCTTTCTGCGCATCCCCCGGCACCTGCGCACGATGGCGCGCCAGATGAAACGCCACATCAAAACTCATGTCATCCCGGCGCACGGCACGCAGCAAGCCTTTGTCTTCCCAACTGCGGGCAAAGTGATCGGGCAAATAGCCGACATGCTTGCCGGACAGGATGAAGGCGAGGGTGCCTTCGACCTGCTCGGACCTTGCCGAACATAATTTGCCTTGAAATGGCTCGTCACTGCGCAGAAAACGATAGGGATGATCGACGCGGTCGCACGCCTGCAACGCCTGATCGTCTGGCGCATCGTCGGTGAACAGCGGATGCCCGGGGGCGCAATACAAGTGTTGGGTTTCGGTGAACAGTTCGCGGTAGTCAAACGCGCTTTGCACTTGGGAGAAATAGCCGATCGCCAGGTCCAGCCGTTGTTGCAGCAGCAAGCGTTCCATGTCACCGGGCATGGCGCTCATCAATTCGATGCGCACCGATTCATCCCGCTCACGAAACCGGCGGATGGCACCGGCGACTTTTTGCAGCACCGATTGATCGAGGGCTTCTGACAAGCCCAGGCGCACTTCGCCGATCAACCGACCCGCCACGCCGTTGGATTGATGACGGAACGCTTCGATGGATTCAAACAGTCCACGCGTCGCGCTAAGCAACTGTTCGCCCTTGGGCGTGACCCGGAATCCACCCTTGCCGCGACTGCACAAACGATAGCCGAGCCGGGTTTCGAGTCTGGCCATTTGTTGGCTGATGCTCGACTGGCTCAAACCCAATTCCCCTTGCGCCGCGCTGAACCCGCCGCACTCCACCACGCGCACAAACAAGCGCAGCAGTTGCAGGTCGAGGTCGTGGAGTTGACCGAGCATCAAACATTACTCCGCAATAAAGTCAGGTTAATAAACTTGATATTTCGCCAATGTATCCGAGCGCGCACGCTGCAACCACTTCCTCTGGTCAGGTGTTCGTCATGGCTCCCGTATTCAAACTGTGTTTACCCGCGCTGTTTATCGCCATGGCCGCGTCGGCCCAGGCAGAGGAAAAAACCCTCAACCTCTACAGTTGGGCCGATTACGTGGCGCCTGAAACCTTGCAGCGTTTCGAAACGGAAACCGGCATTCACGTGCGTTACGACACGTTCGACTCCTCGGAAGTGCTGGAAACCAAACTGCTCACCGGCGGCAGCGGTTATGACGTGGTGGTGCCGTCCTCCAGCGTGTTGGCCCGTGGTCTGGCGGCCGGCGCGCTGAAGGAAATTCCTCACGAAGGGCTCAAGGGCTACGCCAACCTCGACCCGGACCTTCTGGAAAAACTGGCGGCCGTCGACCCCGGCAATCGTTATGGCGTGCCGTATACCTGGGGCACGCTGGGGCTGGGGATGAACGTCGAGGCAGTGCAAAAACGCTTGCCAGATGTGCCGCTCAACAGCCTCGATCTGCTGTTCAAGCCGCAATACGCCGGCAAGCTGAAGGACTGCGGGATTGCGATTCTCGATTCGCCACAGGAAGTGATTGGCCTGGCGTTGCACTATCTCGGTAAAGATCCCTACAGCACCGACAAGGCAGATCTGACCGCCGCCGAGGCGTTGTTGCATCAGTTGCAGCCCAATGTGCTGTACGTCGCCACCGGACGACAGATCAGTGATCTGGCCAACGGCAGCGTGTGCCTCGCCTTGACCTACAACGGCGACGCCAGCATGGCCGCCGACCAGGCGCGCAAGGCCAACAAACCGTTCGAGGTGGCCTACCGGATTCCAAAGGAAGGCACGCTGGTCTGGCAGGACAACCTGGCGATTCCCAAGGACGCGCCGCACCCCGAAGCGGCTCGGGCATTCATAGAATTCATGTTGCGCCCCGAATCCGTGGCGGCGTTGACCAACACGCTGTTCTTTGCCACGGCCAACCAGGCAGCGACGCCGCTGGTGGACGAAGCCGTGCGGACCGACCCGGACATCTACCCCCTGGCCGACACCCGCGAACGGCTGTACGCCGACCGCAGCATGAGCCTCAAGGACATGCGCTCGCGCACTCGCCTGTGGACCACTTTCCGTAGCCGCCAATAAATAATAGGAGATCACCATGGACGTCCCGATGCAAAACGATCAGGCCATGACCCGCGACAGCCTCTTTGGTACTGCCGCCGAAAGTACCTACGCCGGTATCACCAGTTTCATGCGTCGTCGCTACAGCCGTGATTTGCGCGGCGTCGACGTGGTGGTCAGCGGTGTGCCGTTCGACACCGCTACCAGCAACCGTCCCGGTGCGCGTTTCGGACCACGCGGCATTCGTGCCGCGTCTACGGGCATCGCCTGGGAACGCCACTGGCCGTGGACCTTTGACCCGTTCGATCATCTGGCGGTCATTGACTACGGCGATTGCGCCTTCGATTACGGCTCGCCGCACTCGGTGCCGGAAAGCATCGAGGCCCACGCCGAGCACATCCTGAACGGCGGTTGCGCGATGCTGACGTTCGGCGGTGACCACTTCATCAGTTATCCGCTGCTCAAGGCCCATGCGCGCAAACACGGTCCGTTGTCGCTGATTCACTTCGACGCCCACAGCGACACCTGGCCGGACGAAGAGGGTAAGCGCGTCGACCACGGGACGATGTTCTGGCACGCGGCCAAGGAGGGGCTGGTGGATCCGTCGCGCTCGGTGCAGATCGGTTTGCGCACCACCAATGATGACCACCAGGGCTTTCAGGTGCTGGATGCGCGGCAGGTGCATCGGCAGGGTTGCGAGGCGATCGTCGAGGCGATTCGCGCGCGGGTGGGGGATAACCCGGTGTACCTGACGTTCGACATCGATTGCCTCGACCCGGCGTTCGCACCGGGCACCGGAACGCCGGTGTGCGGCGGTTTGAGTACGGTGCAGGCGCTGGAAATTCTCGGCGGGTTGCGCGGGATCAATCTGGTGGGGATGGACGTGGTGGAAGTCGCGCCTGCCTACGACCATGCGGACATCACCTCACTGGCGGCGGCGACATTGGCGATGGAGATGCTGTGCCTGTATGCGGCCAGGCACAAAATAGACCGGTAAAACGCCTTCGCGGGCAAGCCTCGCTCCTACAGATTTGCGGCGAACACAAACTCGGTGAACGCTACAAATCTGTAGGAGCGAGGCTTGCCCGCGAAGCTTTTTCAGGCCACTGGAATGATTGGCAGGTCGAGGGTTTCACCGCCGGTATACCGCGCTGCCGAACCGGCAATCGTTTCATGCGGCACCCCCTTCGGCACGTCACTGACCCCATCAAGCCGCGACAATTGCTCCGCGCTCAATTGCACGGTCAACGCGCCCAATGTCGCATCCAGTTGCTCACGAGTGCGCGAGCCCAGAATCGGGATCAGCGCCGTCGTCGAGCGCTTGGCCTTTTCCCGCAGCCAGGCAATGGCCACGTGGGTCGGCGTGGCTTCAAGCTCCGCCGCCACTGCGAGCAAGGTGTCGAGCAGGGCGGTTTGGTGGGCGCTTTTCTCGGTGTGGATCAGCATGCCGAGTTTGGCGGCGCGGTTGTTGTCATCATTGCTGCGGTACTTGCCTGTGAGAAACCCGCCACCTAACGGCGACCAGATCGTAGCCGCCAGCCCCAAGGCTTCGGCCATCGGTAGCAACTCACGTTCGGCGGTGCGTTCGGCCAAGCTGTATTCGGCCTGAATCGCTGCAATCGGCGCAAAACCACGAACTTCGGCCAATACGTAGGCACGGGCGATGCGCCAGGCTGGGAAGTTCGACAGCCCGGCGTAGTGAATCTTGCCGGCACGCACCAGGTCGTCGAAGCCACGCAGGATCTCTTCCATCGGTGTCACGCCGTCACTGATGTGCGCCCAGAACAGGTCGATGTGATCGGTGTTGAGTCGTTTCAGGCTTTCTTCTACGGCACGAACCATGTTCTTGCGGCTGTTGCCGGTGTGGGAAATGCCTGCGGCTGGCGTGGTGCCCATGGTGTATTTGGTGGCGATGACCAGGCGATCGCGTTCCGGCGCGATGAACTCACTGAGCATGGCTTCCGACTGGCCGGCCTGATAACCGTTGGCAGTGTCGATGAAGTTGCCGCCGGCTTCCAGGTAACCGTCGAAAATGCGCTTGGCTTCGTCACGTTCGGCGCCATGCCCCCAACCGGTGCCGAAATTACCGGCGCCCAGCGCCAGTTCCGAAACCCGCAAGCCGGTTTTGCGGCCGAAGACTTTGTAATGCATGAGGTAACTCCTGAAGAATGACGCTGGGGCAATTTAAATGTTTAGCAACATGTATTTAATATGATGCGAGTAATATGGCCCGTCAAGACGCTTTTTCATTCAGGGCAAAAGGGCCGACCGCCGGGGCATTGTTATTCACTCTAGACATCGTCAGTCGGGCCATTACCTGTGGCGAGGGAGCTTGCTCCCGCTTGAGTGCGCAGCACTCACAAAATCTTCATTGTTGTTACATATTGCGGCCGCTACGCAGCCAGCGGCAGCAAGCTCCCTCGCCACAAAGGTGTGCCGGAGTGTCCGCACAGCATGACGACAGCCAGTGCTTTGCTCCTGCCAATTTCTGACAGCAGCCTCTGCTAAGCTCCGACGACTTTTCAGGAAAGAGCCTGCCGATCGTGTCGCGTACCACTCGTTTACTCACGTTGCTGCAAGTGCTTCGAGGCAAAAGTCGTCCGGCCACGGCCGCGACGCTCGCCGGGGAATTGCAGATTTCCGAACGCACGCTGTACCGCGACATCGCCGAGTTGACGGCGCTGGGCGCACCGATCTTCGGCGAAGCAGGGGTCGGCTACGTGTTGCGCAGCGGGTTGTTCCTGCCACCTTTGATGCTCAATGCCGACGAAACCGAAGCCATCGTGCTTGGATTGCGTTACGTCGATCAGCGTGGCGACGAGGTCTTGAGCAAAGCCGCGGCCGATGCCCTGGCGAAGATTGCCGCCGTGTTGGCCCCTGAAGCTCAAGATGCATTGCGCAACCCGACGGTGCTGCCGGGCCCGCGCGGCTATGGATATCCGCAAAATGCTGTGCCGTTGAACGTGTTTCGCCAGGCGATTCGCGATCAATCCAAGCTGAACATCGATTATGCGGACGCTCAACAGGTGCCCAGTCAGCGACTGATCTGGCCATTGGCGCTGGGTTTTCTCAATGAAGTGCGGATCATTGTCGCCTGGTGTGAATTGCGCAGTGCCTACCGCACGTTTCGCACCGACCGTATCTCGGCCGCTCAAGAGCAGGGCGAGCGTTATCCTGGGCGGCGCAGCGACCTGCTGCGCACCTGGCGCAAGCACATGCAATTGGATGAAGCTGGGCGTTTCACTCCTGACAAGAACTGACACAGACCTGTTCTAGCATGGCTCCAGAATCGATCAACAAGGAGCCGCACCCATGTCCAATCCAGCCTCTTCACTGGCGCCCGCCATCGCCGCCTACATTGCCGCCGCCAATGCCCGCGACACCTCGCGGGTCGGCAGTTTTTTTGCCGAGGATGCCAACGTGTTCGATGAGGGCCAGCACCGGATCGGCACGCAAGCCATCGCCCAGTGGATGCAAGACACCGCGCAACGTTATGAACCCCGGGTCGAAGTGCTCGACGTTCAGCAGCGCACCGGCAAAGTGCTGGTGCACAACCTGATTTCCGGGACCTTTCCTGGCAGTCCGCTGGAACTGCGCTACATGTTCCGCCTCAACGAGCAGGGCAAGATCGCCCGGCTGGACATCTCTCTGTAAACCCGAGCGCATGGCATACTGCCGCGCATGAATGTCGACTCTCCCCTAAGCGCCTGGCAACACGCCATCGAACAGAAGGGCTTCGTCCAGGACGAAGCCCAGGAACATGCCGTGTGGGCGCTGCAAAAATGCCACGAAGCCCTGCATGAAGGGCGCACGCCGATCACGGGTGTTTACCTTTGGGGGCCGGTCGGGCGGGGCAAGACCTGGTTGATGGATCAGTTCTACCAAAACCTCAAGGTCCCGGCCCGACGCCAACACTTTCACCACTTCATGGGTTGGGTGCATCAGCGCTCGTTCCAGCTGACCGGCACCGCCGACCCGTTAAAGGCGCTGGCCCGTGAGTTGAGCGAAGAAGTGCGGGTGCTGTGTTTCGACGAGTTGTTCGTCAACGACATCGGTGATGCAATCATTCTCGGGCGTTTGTTTCAGGTGATGTTCGAGCAGGGCGTGGTGGTGGTTTGCACCTCCAATCAGCCGCCGGACCAACTGTACGCCGACGGCTTCAACCGCGACCGTTTCGTGCCCGCCATCGAAGCGATCAAAAAGCACATGCAAGTGATCGCGGTGGATGGCGGCGAAGACCATCGCCTGCATCCTGGCGCGGGTCTGCAACGGTATTGGGTGGCGGCGCCCGGGCAGCCCAGCGCGCTCGGTGAAGTGTTCAACGCGTTGACCGCAGGCCAGCCCACGTCCAGCGATCCGATCACGGTCGGTTACCGCTCGATTAACGTGGTGCAGGCCAGTTCGACGGTGCTCTGGTGCCGTTACGCCGACCTGTGCGAACAACCGTTCGCCGCCATGGACTTCATGGCGCTGTGCGACACGTTCAGCGCTATTCTGTTGAGTGAAGTGCCAAATCTGAGCGCACAGAAACGCGAAGGACGCATCGCCCGAGGCACGGAAGACGGTGCCGAACGGGTCGTCGCCGGTGATCGCGAGCTGCCGCAATTATCGGTGCATGACGACGGTGTCCGGCGTTTCATTGCCCTGGTGGACGAGTGCTACGACCGCAAGGTGCCGCTGTACCTCGAAGCGCAGGTGCCGATGGCGGCGTTGTACACCGAGGGTTATCTGGAATTCCCGTTCCGCCGCACGTTAAGCCGGTTACAGGAAATGCAGCTGCAACGTTTCGCCGAAGCCTGATGGCTGGGAGCCGCGAATATGAATCAGCCTCTGTCTCATCATTTGCTGACCATGGCGTATCAGAATGCCTGGGCCAATTATCGACTCGCCAAAGCCTGGAATCAGCTGAGCCCGGCGGAACTGGCGGCACCGCGAGTGAGCTTCTTCCCCAGCCTCATCGCCACCCTCAACCACATCCTGACCTGCGACTGGTTTTACGTGGATGCGCTGGAGCGGGAGTTGCGCGGGGACGATCCGCATCCTGATTGTTATGTGTTTTTCACCGAGGACGAACCGTTCGCGGCGGCCGTCGACCTGCAACTTGAACAAGCGCATGTTGATCGTCGCCTGATTGCCTACTGCGAACAATTGCGCGACGCCGACCTGGGGCGAATCGTGACCATTGCCCGGGACACGCCGCAACATGACAGCCGTTTGCGCCTGCTGTCGCACCTGTTCGAACACCAGCTTCATCATCGCGGTCAGGTTCACGCCATGCTCAGCGGCACCTCAGTCAAGCCGCCGCAACTGGACGAGTTTTTCTGCATCGGTGAATCGCAGCTGAGGGCCGAGGATTTTGCCGAATTGGGCTGGACCGAAACGCTGATCTGGGGCGTTTGAGGCAGGTTCGGGTTGTCGCCGATTGCGCCTCGCGATAATGTCCGTCGACCTTCCGGCGCGAGCGACGCGTCGGGACAACTTGACGGGACGTTGACGATGGGAATGGAATCCACAGAAATTCTGGTGCTTCAGGCCAGCTATACCAATGCCCTGCATGCCGAGGCGATCGGTGTGGTACTCAATGCCTACGCCGAAGACCCGATGGGCGGCGGGCAGCCATTGCCCGAAGACATCCTGCGCCAACTGCCGGGGGAACTGGCCAAGCGTCCTCATGCGTTCAGCGTATTGGCGTTTGTCGGCGGCGCGCCGGCCGGGCTGGTCAATTGCTTTGAAGGTTTCTCGACGTTTGCCTGTCGGCCGCTGGTCAACGTGCACGATGTGTCGGTGGTGCCCAAGTTTCGCGGCCAGGGGTTGAGCCAGAAGATGCTGCAAAAAGTAGAAGACATCGCCCGGCAACGCGGCTGCTGCAAGATCACCCTGGAAGTCCTCGAAGGCAATGCCGTCGCGCAGGCGTCTTATGGCAAGTTCGGATTTGCACCCGGCATGTTCGACCCGGCCCATGGCCGAATGCTGTTCTGGGCCAAGGACCTTTAACGCCACATGAACAGCCTCGATGACGCGCAGGGCAGGGCACCCGTGACAACAGACAAGGCGTGGGTGATTTTTCTGATCTTCCTGCGCCTGGGGCTGACCTCGTTTGGCGGTCCTGTCGCGCATCTGGGTTATTTTCGTAGCGAGTTTGTGGCGCGTCGGCGCTGGTTGAGCGAAGCCGCTTACGCCGAATTGATTGCCCTGTGCCAGTTTTTGCCGGGGCCGGCGAGCAGTCAGGTGGGCATGGCGCTGGGTTTGTCCCGCGCCGGCTATTCGGGGGCATTGGCGGCGTGGGCAGGGTTTACCTTGCCCTCGGCGCTGATCCTTTCGCTGCTGGCATTCGGCATCACCCACGGAGGCTGGGCGTTGCCGCCCGGTTTGATTCACGGGCTGAAAATTGTCGCCGTCGCCGTGGTTGCCCAAGCGGTGTGGGGCATGGCCCGCACGTTATGCCGAGGTCCGGTGCAAGTGGGCATCATGCTGGTGGCGACTGCCGGGGTTTTGCTCTGGTCATCGACTGGCGGGCAGTTGACGGTGATGGCCGTGGCGGCGGTGATCGGCCTGGCTTTGCTGCACAACACACATGCAGCGCAAAGGGAGGGCCTGTCGATTCGGGTCAGTCGACGGGCAAGCTGGCTGGCGATTGGAATGTTCGTGGCGCTGTTGCTGGGTTTGCCGCTCATCGCGCATCACTGGCCGGACTCGCTGACCAGCCTGTTCGACAGCTTCTACCGCACGGGGGCGCTGGTGTTCGGCGGTGGTCATGTCGTGTTGCCGTTGTTGCAAGGCCAGGTGGTGAGCACGGGATTGCTGAGCAATGACGTGTTTCTCGCCGGTTACGCCGCTGCGCAAGCGATGCCGGGGCCGTTGTTCACGTTCGCGGCTTTTCTCGGCGCGTCCATCAGTGGCTGGAGTGGTGCGCTGGTGGGCGTCCTGGCGATTTTCCTGCCGTCGCTGCTGTTGGTGATCGGCGTCCTGCCGTTCTGGCAGCGCTTGCGCGGCAATGGCCGAGTGCAAGCGGCGCTGGCTGGGGTGAATGCGGGGGTGGTCGGGTTGTTGCTGGCCGCGTTGTATCAGCCGTTGTGGGTCACTTCGATCCTCAGTCCGCTGGATGTTCTGTTGGCGGTCCTGGCGTTGATGGCGCTGCTGTTCTGGCGATGCCCGCCCTGGTTGCTGGTGCTGCTGGGCGGGATTTGCGGTGTGCTGCTGGGCGCGTGAGACCTTTCGAACAGGCATAAAAAAGGGCGTCCATCAGGACGCCCGTTTGCCATCGTTTATTTCGGCCGATAGGTTTCGGTCACTTGTGCGGTTTGATCGTTCGGAACCCTCAGTTCAATAGATCTGGTTTCGACGCCATTAGCCTGCTGTTGTTTGAGGTGCAGGGTTTCGAAGTAATACCTCATGCGCTCGGCGCCGCCTTCGGCAAAGGCAGCGGTCGAACCGAACATCATCAGACTGGCGAAGATCAACGCGGTACGTTTCATGGTTTGCCTCCCACTACGGATATCGGGTGCCTTCCATCCATGAAGCAATGTTGCCGGGCCATTATCCGCCGATTCCGTTATTTGGGAATTACCGCGTCAGAGCTTCCAGTCCAGGCTCAGCGTGACTGTGCGCGGGTCACCCCAATAGACGCCGTTGTAGAAGCCGACGTTGTCGTAATACTTCTTGTCGAACAGGTTATCGACGTTCAGCGACGCCGACAGGTGCTTGTCGAACTGGTAACGCGACATCAGCTTGACCACGGTGTAAGCCTCCTGACGGATGTTGGTGCTGGCGGTGATGATCTCGCCATCGGCGCCACGACCGACCGGGCGTCTGGCGGCGCGATAGACGTCGCTTTGCCAGTTCACCGCGCCGCCCACGGTCAGCGCCTGCCAGTCGCCGGGCAAACGATAGGCGGTGGAGAAGCGGAACATGTTCAACGGCTGGTTGGTGTTGTTGCGCTGCTTCTCGCCATTGGCCGAATGGGTGTAGGTGTAGCCGGCCGTCATGTTCCAGCCCTCCATCACTTCGCCGGAGACTTCGGCTTCGAAACCCTGGACCTTGTTGCCTTTGCCCCCCGACTTGAAGAACTCCTCATTGGTGACCGGGTCTGGCGGTACGGAATCATCCAGTTCGGCGACGTTGTCCTGCTTGCTCCAGAACACCGCAGTGGCGAGGTTGAGTCGCTCTTCCAGCAGGCTGCCCTTGAGCCCCAGCTCATAGTTGCTGCCGACCACCGGCTCGAGGTATTTGTGATTGCTGTCACGGTCGTCTTGCGGCTTGAAAATGTCGGTGTAGCTGACATACGCCGTGTACTCGGGCGTGATGTCGTAGAGCACCCCGGCGTACGGCGTCCACATGTCGTTGTGCTGCTGGCTGGTGGTCTCGACACTGGTCAGTTGCAGATTACCGTCGTACTTGTTGGCCGTTTTCGAGATTTCCCAGGTGCCGTAGCGACTGCCGAGCACCGCGTGCAGGTCGTCAGTCAGGGTCAGGCGCGTGGCCAGGTAACCGGCCTTTTGCCGGGTGCTTTCATCGGAGCCTTTGAGGCCGGTGACGGTGTCCGGGAATTTGGGAATGCCGCCCATGTACTTCCAGTCGGGGACTTTCTCGTAATCCGGCGACCGTGGGCCGTCTACCGTGTAAGGGTTGTCTTCGCTGCGTTCGGCTTCGCCATAGCCGATCATCATTTCGTGCTCACGCCCGAACAGCGAATAAGGGCCGGACACATTGAAGTCATAGGCCTTCATTTTCTGCGTGCCGACCATGTGGCTGACGTTGGCGAACATGCCGCTGCGATCCGCCTCGGGGAAGCCGCCACCGCCGTAGTAGATCTTGCCGTCGGTGTCGCTCTCGCGGTGGGTATAGGCCGCCTTGAGGTGCCAGCCGGCGCCCAGTTGCTGGTCCAGCGTGGCAAACGCGGTCTTGTCCTTCAGCGGCCAGGAACTCCACGGTGTGGCCATGTTGGTGGAGCGTCTGAGGTTGGCTTTGCTGCCGTCAGCATTCCAGTAGGGCACGGTGCCCCAGGACGTGCCTTGCACCTGCTTGTCCTGATAGTCGTAACCCACGGCCAGCACGGTGTCGTCGGTCAGGTCGGCTTCGAGAATGCCGTAGCCGACTTCCCGTTGCAGCGCGTACTTGTCACGGTAGGAACCGCTGTCGCGATAAGCCAGCACACCGCGACCGCGCAGGCGGCCATCGAAAGCCAGCGGTCCGCCGACATCGACGTAACTGTAGTAATCGTCATAGCTGCCACCGCTGACACCGGCCTGGGCCTCCCATTGTGCGGTCGGCCGTTTGCGCACCATGTTGATCGTCGCAGAAGGGTCGCCGGCGCCCGTGGTCAGGCCGGTCGCGCCGCGAACCACTTCGATGCGGTCGTAGATGATGGTGTCGGAATCGGACTTCATGTAGCTGAAGGTGTTGAGCATCCCGTCGATCTGGAAATTGTTGATCGAGTAACCGCGGGACGAATAGCTGACGCGATCCGAGTCGTTGTGCTGGACCACCACGCCAGTGGTCTGGCTCATGGCTTCGGAGAGCGTGCCGAGTTTGAAATCGTCCATCTGCTGGCGCGTGACCACGGACACCGATTGCGGCGTTTCTTTGATCGACAGGTTGAGCCGCGTGGCGGTGCTCATGGCGCCGGTGGTGTACGACTCGGTGTTTTCGGTGGTGCTGCCCAAGCCCTGTGCGGTCACATGGGTGGCACCCAGTTCAAGGGTGCGGCTCGGCTCTTGATCCGGGACGGTTTCAGCCAGCAGGTCGGGGCTCAGGGCAGCACTGCACAGGCCCAGGGTAAAGGTCATGGAACGGGTGATAGGCGCGAACATCGCAGCCGACTCCTTGTCTTCGAGGGAAAAATTCCGTTTGTTCAAAGACGAAGGGGGGAGAGGGGATTTAGGTCTAAACGAGAATTATTGTCATTTTAAGATGTTTCGGGGGCGCTAACGTGCGGGAACAACGGGCTGGCGCAATCCCATGTGGGAGCGAGCCTGCTCGCGATAGCGGTCTGACATTCAACACTTATGTTGACTGATAGGGCCTCATCGCGAGCAGGCTCGCTCCCACAAGTTCCTCGCTTATTGAAAGACCGGAGCCGGTCTCTCAAAAGATTACTTATGCGCGACTGCCGGATCGGCCGGCGTGCTTTTCGGTTTCATCAGGCTGAAGTCGATCAACGGACGAGTCTGACGCTCATACGGGTTGCCGATCATCAACGGCCGCGGTTTGAAGCTGTCGCTGACCAGGCTTTTGCTGCGGTCCAGTTCATCGAAACTCAGACCCGCCAGGTCGGCCCAGGTGTGGATCAGCTGCGAACTGCTGTAAGGACGCCCCAAGTCACCGGCAAAACTCCAGTCGTGGGTTTCACGCCATTTCGGCGAAGCCCAGGCCATGAATGGAATGGTGTACATCGGCGCCGTCGGTTTGGCTTCGTTGCGCCCCAGCGTGCTGTGGCCCGCGGAGTCGAAGACATCTTCGCCGTGGTCCGAGAGGTACATCAGGAAGCCATTAGGATCGGACTTGGCGTAGTCCTTGATCAGGCTCGACACCACGAAGTCGTTGTACAGCACGGCGTTGTCATAGCTGTTGTACGTCGGCACCTGATCGTCCCGCACGCCGTCCGGTACACCTTTGCGATCGGTGAACTTGTTGAAGCTTGGCGGGTACCGGTACTGATAGCTCATGTGCGTGCCGAGCAAATGCACCACGATCAGCTTGCGCGGCGCGGCGTCTGTCAGGGCCTTGTTGAACGGTGCGATCACGTCGCCGTCGTACTGCGCGGCGTTCTGGTTGCGGTTGTTGTTCAGGTACACCTGCTCGTCGGCCTGTTCGGAGAACGTGGTGAGCATGGTGTTGCGCTTGGTCATGGTTTGCTGGTTTGTGATCCAGAAGGTCTTGTAACCCGCCTGTTTCATCATGCTGACCAGGGACGGCGTGGACAGATAAAGGTCCGGGTTTTCTTCGTCAGCGAACGTCAACACCTGCTGCAACGCCTCGATGGTGTACGGGCGCGGGGTGATGACGTTGTCGAAGACCGCCATCTGATCCTTGAGCTTGTCCAGTTCCGGGGTGGTTTCACGCGGGTAGCCGTAGAGGCTCATGCGCTGACGGTTGGTGGACTCGCCGATCACCAGCACCAGGGTCGCTGGCTGGTTGGCCATCGTGTCCTTGAGGTTCTTGAGCGGTGGGATCTTGCTCGCGCTGTCGAGCATGTCTTGCATACCGGCCAGGGTGTCGAGGTAGCGGTGATACGCCACTGCCATCTGCCAAGGCACCGCCGGCTCGATACGGGTTTCGAATTTCTCGAAGCCGTCAGCCAGGCTGCCGGTGCGCGCGGTTTGCTTGATCAGCGGGTAACCGACCACGGCCACCAGAATGGCCGTCGCAGCAACCAGCGCCCGCCCGCGGGGCATGTACACCGGGCGCAAGCGAGTCCACAGGAAATAGGAGAAAAGCGTGTGGGCGAGGAACGCCGCCACCATCCACCAGGCGAAATACTGGGTCATGTACTCGCCCGCTTCACTGATGTTCGATTCGAACATGATGAAGATGACGCTCTGGGAAAATTCCTGCTGATAGATGAAGAAGTAGCCGAGGCTGGCCATCGAGCAGGCCCACAACACCACGCCGATCAATGCGGCCATGACGCGTGTCTGTCTAGGGAACAACAGCATCGGCGCGAGCCAGATAGCGCTCATCACAAAGGCCTGGCGGAACCCGGTGAAGCCCGAGGTGCCCGTCAGTTGGATCAGCAGTTGGGTAATACCGGAAAAATACCAGAAGAACAGGAACAACCAGAGAAATCCTGCCCAATCGAAACCTTTCGCAGTCGTAGTGCTGCGTTTAAACACCGTCATTCAGCGCTCCAGCAAGGAAATCACGTCGACACGTCGGGAGCCTTCCATGTTGCCGACGAACGGAAGCCGCGCGGATACCGAGCGGCCATAATGACCTCGATTATCAACACTTCGATGTGAAAACTTTGTGAGTTGCCGCAAACGGCAAGGCGGAGAAGCGGTGTCGGAAACAGCAGAAGGCTGTTTCCGAATCAAACGTGGAGATCAGGCGTGAGGCGCGCGCGAAGTGACAGGCAAGGGTTGAGCCGAAGAGCTTTGTGTGAGTAAGCGCAGCTGCGCGAGCTCCTGCTTCAACAGGTCGCGCTCTTCTTTCAACTGGCGCAATTCATCACGACGAATCGTGACGTAAAGGGTTTGTGCTGGCCGTGCTGCTTGTACTGTGCCCATTGCTCACCTCGCAAATGGCTTACATCAACTGTAAAACCGCCCCGACATCGGGTGCTGAATTACTATCGGCGCCAATTTTGATTTCTTTTGCCCCTGAAGGGAACTTTTTTATTTTTCATGGTCGTTGTGTCTTGAGTTCGATTTCCGACGTTATCAGTCAGGATCGGGCACAATGCCCGGAAACTTCACGCCAACGCTCTGGACTAACCCACATTAGTCGCGTTGGGCTATAACCTTTGACACACATTATTTGTAGTAGGGAGCATCAGCACATGCAACTCGGGATTATTGGACTGGGCCGCATGGGCGGAAATATTGCGCGTCGCCTGATGCTCAACGGGCATACCACCGTTGTTTACGACCGCAATACCGCCTTCGTCGACACCCTGGCCGCAGAAGGCGCCAAGGGCGTCATCGACTTGCCGGCGCTGGTCGCAGGCCTGGCCAAGCCACGTGCGGTGTGGGTCATGCTGCCGGCCGGCGCGCCGACCGAAGACACCATCGACTCCCTGAGCACCTTGCTCGAAGCCGGTGACACCATCATCGACGGCGGCAACACCTTCTATAAGGACGACATCCGCCGGGCGAAAAACCTGTCGGAAAAAGGCCTTCACTACATCGACGTCGGTACATCCGGCGGCGTCTGGGGCCTGGAGCGCGGGTACTGCATGATGATCGGCGGCGAAGCCGAGGTGGTGAAGCGCCTTGATCCACTGTTCGACAGCCTGGCCCCTGGCATGGGCGACATCCCGCGCACCAAGGACCGCAAGTCGGAAGACGATCGCGCCGAGCGCGGTTACATCCACGCCGGTCCTGCGGGCTCTGGCCATTTCGTGAAGATGATCCACAACGGCATCGAGTACGGAATGATGCAGGCCTTCGCCGAAGGCTTCGACATCCTCAAGACCAAGGCCAGCATCAACCTGCCGGAAGATCAGCGTTTTGACCTGAACGTGGCCGACATCGCCGAAGTCTGGCGACGTGGCAGCGTCGTGTCGTCGTGGTTGCTCGACCTGACCGCCGACGCACTGGCCAGCGATCCGAAACTCGACGGGTACGAAGGTGCAGTGGCTGACAGCGGTGAAGGCCGCTGGACCATCGAAGCCGCCATGGAGCAATCGGTGCCTGTACCGGTGCTGTCGAACTCGCTGTTCTCGCGCTACCGTTCGCGCGGCCAAGGCACCTTTGGCGACAAAATTCTCTCGGCCCAACGCTTCGGCTTCGGCGGCCATGTGGAGACTTCGAAAAAATGACTCGTCTGATCCGCAATAAATCCAAGGCAGAACCCGCACCACCGACCACGCTGTTTTTGTTCGGTGCCCATGGTGACCTGGTCAAGCGCTTGCTGATGCCGGCGCTGTACAACCTGAGTCGCGACGGTCTGCTAGGCGATGGACTGCGGATCATCGGCGTTGACCACAACGCCATCAGTGACGAAGCCTTTGCGCAGAAGCTCGAAGATTTCATTCGGACCGAAGCGGCCACCAAAGTCGGCAAGGGCGATGAAGCCCTTGACCCGACGCTGTGGGCCAAACTGGCCAAAGGCATCAGCTACGTCCAGGGCGACTTCCTGGACGACAGCACTTATCAAGCGCTGGCGGCGAAAATCGCCGGCAGCGGCACGGGCAACGCGGTGTTCTACCTAGCCACCGCGCCACGTTTCTTCAGTGAAGTGGTGCGCCGCCTCGGCACCGCCGGCTTGCTGCAAGAGACGCCCGAAGCCTTCAGGCGGGTGGTGATCGAAAAGCCGTTCGGCTCCGATTTGCACACCGCTGAAGCGTTGAACGCCTGTTTGCTCAAGGTCATGTCCGAAAACCAGATCTACCGGATTGATCACTATCTGGGCAAGGAAACCGTGCAGAACATTCTGATCAGCCGGTTCTCCAACAGCCTGTTCGAAGCGTTCTGGAACAACCATTACATCGACCACGTACAGATCACCGCCGCCGAAACCGTCGGTGTGGAAACCCGTGGCAGTTTTTATGAACACACCGGCGCCTTGCGGGACATGGTGCCCAATCACCTGTTTCAGTTGCTGGCGATGGTGGCGATGGAACCGCCGGCAGCCTTTGGCGCCGATGCGGTCCGTGGCGAGAAAGCTAAAGTGGTCGGCGCGATACGCCCGTGGACCACGGAAGAGGCGCGGGCCAACTCGGTGCGTGGCCAATACGCGTCCGGCGAACTCGATGGCAAACCCCTGGCCGGTTATCGCGAGGAAGCCAACGTCGCGCCCGACAGCAACACCGAAACCTACGTCGCGCTCAAAGTCATGATCGACAACTGGCGTTGGGTCGGCGTGCCGTTTTACCTGCGCACCGGCAAACGCATGAGCGTGCGTGACACTGAGATCGTCATCTGCTTCAAGCCTGCGCCCTATGCGCAGTTCCGCGATACCGAGGTCGATGAGCTGCAACCGACCTACCTGCGGATTCAGATTCAGCCCAACGAAGGCATGTGGTTCGACCTGTTGGCCAAGCGGCCCGGGCCGGCCCTGAAAATGGCCAACATCGAATTGGGTTTTGCCTACAAGGATTTCTTTGAAATGCAGCCGTCCACCGGCTACGAAACGCTGATCTACGATTGCCTGACCGGCGATCAGACGCTGTTCCAGCGCGCCGACAACATCGAGAACGGCTGGCGCGCCGTGCAGCCATTCCTCGATGCCTGGCAGCAGGACGCGAGCGTACAGCGCTATCCGGCGGGCGAGAACGGCCCGCAGGCGGCTGATGAACTGCTGGCCCGCGACGGTCGCGTCTGGCACAGCCTCGGATGAGTGACGTCACGCCACAACCCATCCGTTTTCTATTGAGCGACATGGACGGCACGTTGCTACTGCCCGATCACAGCCTCAGTCAGCGCACCATCGAGGCCGTCCGTTCGTTACGTGAGGCCGGCGTGCTGTTCAGCCTGGCCAACGGGCGTCCACCGAAAGCCATGCTGCAGCAGATCGAAGCCCTCGGTGTCGACCTGCCGACGGCGGCATTCAATGGCGGCACCATCGTCCATCCGGACGGCAGTTTGCTGGTCGCGCATTATTTGCCGGCCACCGCTGCGCTGACGGCGTTGGCGCTGTTTGCCGATCAGCCGGACGTTGAAGTCTGGGTGTTCAGTGGCGGGGATTGGTTGCTCAAGGACCCGAACGGACCGATGGTCCCGCGCGAGCAGCACGGCCTCGGCTATCCGCCGGTGGTGGTCGAGAGTTTCGAGCCGTATCTGACGCGCATCGACAAGATCGTTGCCACCAGTAACAACACGCAACTGTTGATTGAGCTGGAAGCGCAGCTGCTGCCGAAAGTTGAAGGCCAGGCACAAGTCTCTCGGTCGCAACCGGTGTATCTGGACGTGACGGCGATGCAGGCCAATAAAGGCGCAGCATTGGCGACACTGGCGGAGTTTCTCGGCGTACCGCTGGAGCAGACTGCCGCGATGGGCGATGGTGGCAATGACCCCGCGATGTTTCATCGCGCCGGCTTGTCGATTGCCATGGGGCAGGCGGAAGAAGCGGTGAAGCGCCAGGCCGACGTGGTGACAGGTGCCAATACCGAAGACGGCGCGGCCCAGGCGATCGAGCAATACATCCTCCCCCGGTAAGTGCACAAAACCAATGTGGGCGCGGGCTTGCTCGCGAAAGCGGTGTGTCATTCAGCACGGATGTCGACTGATATACCGCATTCGCGAGCAAGCCCGCTCCCACATTTTGCTCGGTGTCTACAGCCAGAAACTGACGGCGTACCAACCCAGCACACCCATCACCACCGTGTACGGCAACGCCATCCACACCATCCGCCCATACGACAGGCGAATCAGCGGCGCAATCGCCGACGTCAGCAAAAACAGAAACGCCGCCTGCCCATTAGGCGTCGCCACACTCGGCAGGTTGGTGCCGGTATTGATCGCAATGGCCAGCGTTTCGAAGTGCTCGCGGCTCATGTGACCGGAGATGAACGCCTGTTTCACTTCGGTGATGTAAATGGTCGCCACAAACACGTTATCGCTAATGGCCGACAGCAAACCGTTGGCAATGAACAACATGCCCGGCTGCTGATCGGCCGGCAGCGCCAGCACCCACTGGATCAGCGGCGTGAACAGCTGCTGATCGTGGATGACCGCGACCACAGCAAAGAACACCACCAGTAACGCGGTGAACGGCATGGCGTCCTTGAACGCGTTGCCGATGCGGTGCTCGTCGGTGATGCCGGTGAAGGCGGTGATCAACACGATCACCATCAAGCCGATCAGGCCGACTTCAGCCACGTGAAACGCCAGGCAACCAATCAGAATCAGCGCCGCCAACCCTTGAACGATCAAGGCAGCGCGTTGGCGTGAGGTGCGTTCAGCGTTGTCTTCGGCCGCATAGTTTGCCAGCACCACGCGCACGTTGTCCGGCAGCAGCGTGCCGTAACCGAACCAGCGCAGTTTCTCCAACAGCACGCAGGTCACCAGGCCTGCTGCCAGCACCGGCAGCGACACCGGGGCAACCTTCAGGAAAAACTCGGCGAAGTGCCAGCCCATTTCATGGCCGATCAACAGGTTCTGCGGTTCGCCGACCAGCGTGCAGACGCCACCCAATGCCGTGCCCACGGCACCGTGCATCAGCAGGCTGCGCAGGAACGCACGGAACTGATCGAGGTCGTTGTGGTGCAGTGTGGGCAGGTGCTGGTCGTCACTGAACTCACTGTCCTGACGCGGATCATTGCCCGAGGCGACGCGGTGATACACCGAATAAAACCCTACGGCGGCACTGATGATCACCGCCGTCACCGTCAGGGCATCGAGGAACGCCGACAGGAACGCCGAAAGAAAGCAGAACATCAAGGCCAGCAGGGCCTTGGAGCGAACCCCCAGCAGCAGGCGCGAGAACAGAAACAGCAGCAGGTCTTTCATGAAGTAGATGCCCGCCACCATGAACATCAGCAGCAGGATCACCGGAAAGTTGTGCACCAGTTCGTCATAGAGTGCCTGGGGTGTGGTCATTTTCAGCAGCAGCGCTTCAATCAGCAGCAAGCCGCCGGGCATCAGCGGATAACATTTGAGCGCCATGGCCAGGGTGAAGATGAACTCCAGCACCAGCAGCCAACCGGCCGCCACCGGACCGACCGTCCACAACACCAGGGCGTTGAGAATCAGGAAGCCGACAATGGTCGCCTTGTACCAGCGGGGGGAGTGGCCTAGAAAGTTGTGCGCGAAAGCCTGGGCCATTGAACCGGACATCGGCTACTCCTTGTATTAAGAAGCGCGCAACTTGCCGTAAGCCGAAGGGAAGATCAAGTGTGGGAAAAGTCGTTGGTTTAACCGAGATAGCGCACCACAACCGCCCGGTAGGTGCCGTCCAGCGAATAACCGCCTACGACGATGCCTCCATCCGGCTGAACGGCCACTGACGTGGCGGTGTCCAGGCTGCGGCCCAGACGGGTACGAACCCAGCAAGTGCCCTCGGCAAAACCAGGATCGAGTTGTCCGCCGGGTAAATACCGGGCCAGCAGAAAGTCGGCTTCGACGCCGCCAATCGTGGCGCCAACCGCCAGCACGCGACCGTCCGGTTGGAGTCGGGCTGCGTTCCACTGGCAGCCGCTGCGCCCGATCTTCAGCAGGTGTGGCTGGCCGCCGTTGCAATGAGTGTTCGGGCGACCGTTGCAGTGCAGTGTCAGCGCCAGGCAATGCATCGGGTCGCGACTGCTGCCAAAACAATGCAAATCGCCATTGTCCTGCTGGACGATCTGGCTGACCTGAGCGCTGTGCCCTTGGACACTGAAAGTCATGAAACCATCCACGGCGAAGTGATCATCCAGGCTGCCGTCGGGGAGGTAGCGCGCCAGCAAGCCTTCTTCAGGGAAATTGATCGATCCGCCCACCATGATCCGACCGTCCCGCTGCACCATCAGGCTGCTGAGCCAGGAGTTCATCAGCAAATGCCTGACCATGACAAAGCCGCGGCCGTTGAAGGAGGTATCGAGCTCGCCAGTGTCGGTGAGGCGAATCAGCACGCCCACATGATCGGCCAGTTCGAAAGGGTGATTGGCCAGCAGCAAGATTCGGCCGTCAGCCTGTACCTGGACGTCGCAGGCTTCGGCCCCCGGCACGCCGGGAGGAAGCCAGGCGTCGCGCACGCCATGCGACAGATTCCCCGGCAGGCGTATGACGCAGCAGCCATTGTCGCCAAAGTCCCTGACCGGGTGACCTTGCGCGTCGAACAGCGCCAAGGCCGGCAGCGTCCGGTGAGCGTCTTCATAGTGCAGGCCGGCGACCAGGATGTTCCCGTCGTCCAATAAGAGGACTTTACCCGCCATGGCCTCATGGCCGCGCTCAAATTGCCCGATGACGCTGCCATGAGCGCCGAATGCCAGGTCTGCCGAACCGTCTTCAAGCAAGCGAGCCAGGCCAAAGCAATGGCCGCTTCGAGTGCCGACTTTGGCTGCCACCAGAACGCGACCGCTCGAATCGATCGCCACGCCGTTGGCGATGCTCGACGTACTGCCGGCGAAATACACCTGGGTTTTGCCATTGGAGGCGAAGCTTTTATCGAGGTGCCCCGTCGTGTACTGAACGGCAGGCCGGGCAAAAGCAGTCTGGTTGGGCATGCGCGCGTCTCCTTGCGAGCTGACCGGAACCCGGGGACCGGGAGGGCAACTGCGTGTGCAAAACATTCAAACCCTGAACGCTCGATTGCACAACTGTCACAACTAACAGGTGGAGGGTCGCTTTGTGCCAGAACAGTGTCTTTTCGAACCACTGAAAAGCCTGCCAAGTAATTCGTGACGGGCAAGTTGGAAGGTGGGCGCAGTGACTACCGAAGGAGTCCGCTAAAAGACAGGCGGATGACACTTAAGTCATCCGCCAGCGTTCTTAGTGCGGCATCGACCACGATTGCAGCGTGTAACCTTCCTCGCTCAATTCGGCGCGAGCTTGCTCCAACAGAAGTTCAAGTTGCGCCGGGTCTTTGTAGGCACTGCACGGAATCTGTGCACGGCGGATATGAGTATTGGTGCGGTCGATGATGGTCAGGCTGAGTTCGCCATTGCCGTCTTGTGGGGCCCAGGCCACGCATTGAAAAGGTTGGAATGCGCGGTCGGCAATCAAAAGAGCTTCGTTGATACGGAGCGGGGCGGTCATGGGATCTTTCTCTCTATATGCCCAATCAAGTGACAGGCCGTCGGTTGGGCTTACCGTTCGGCTGGTTACTTGTACTGATGCCCTCAACCGGGGGTCAGGTCACACACAATCAAAAGAAATTTCAACTTTCTTTCATATACTCAATGCAGGGTCGATTGCTGAAAGCTGGATGAAAGGTTGAACTCGTTAGGTAACTAACAAACTCGTTCTTATAACTAATAATGCAACGTCCCTATAGTCAAACGGTACAAGGGTGCGTCAAATTCTTGCTAATGTTACAGCCAGATCCGCCAAACGACTGTTTTTAATAATATTTCCTAAAGTTTGGCGTCAAGGAACAGTCATGATCGAAACGCCTGCGTTACGACGTCTGTTAGTAGTGGATCCCTGTGACGACTGCCATCGTCTGTTGCCGGGTCTTCGCTCTGTGGGCTGGGACGTTGACAGCTGTTCCCTGGAAAACGCCGGCGACCGGACGTGCGACGTTGGCCTCCTGCGATTACAACCTTTTCATCTGGAACGCCCGGAAGCCGTCAAAGAACTGATCAGCCGCAGCGGTACCGAATGGATTGCCGTGCTCAACCAAGAAGTCCTGCGCCTGCAAAATGTCGGGGATTTTGTGTGCGAATGGTTTTTTGACTTCCATACCTTGCCGTTTGACGTCTCCCGGGTGCAAGTCACGCTGGGCCGGGCGTTCGGCATGGCGCGCCTGCGTGGGCAGGGCACGATTCATATCGATCAGCCTGAGCACGAGCTGCTTGGCGACAGCAAGCCGATACGCGAGTTGCGCAAATTACTGAGCAAGCTGGCGCCCACGGAGTCTCCGGTATTGATTCGTGGTGAAAGCGGTACCGGTAAAGAACTGGTCGCCCGCACGCTCCATCGACAATCCCAGCGTCACGGCAAACCGTTCGTGGCGATCAATTGCGGGGCAATTCCAGAACACTTGATCCAGTCCGAACTGTTCGGCCACGAGAAAGGCGCCTTTACCGGCGCCCACCAACGCAAGGTCGGTCGAATCGAAGCGGCGAATGGCGGCACACTGTTTCTCGATGAGATCGGTGACCTGCCACTGGAGTTGCAAGCCAATCTGCTGCGTTTCCTGCAGGAAAAACACATCGAGCATGTCGGCGGCAGCCAGCCGATTCCGGTGGACGTGCGGGTGTTGGCGGCGACTCACGTCGATCTTGAATCGGCGGTCGAGAAAAAAAGCTTTCGTGAGGATTTGTACTACCGCCTTAACGTATTGCAAGTCGTCACCGCGCCACTGCGTGAGCGCCATGGTGACTTATCGATGCTGGCCAACCACTTTTCCCATTTCTACAGCCATGAAACCGGCCGCCGCCCCCGCAGCTTCAGCGACGACGCCTTGATTGCCATGGGCAAGCATGACTGGCCGGGCAATGTTCGCGAGCTGGCCAACCGGGTACGTCGCGGGCTGGTACTGGCTGAAGGCCGGCAGATCGAAGCGCGAGACCTTGGGCTGATCAGCCAGCACGTCATTCCTGCGCCGATGGGCACGCTGGAAGACTACAAGACCCGCGCTGAACGCCAAGCCTTGTGCGATGTACTCAACCGCCACAGCGATAATTTGAGCATTGCCGCCAAAGTGCTGGGGATATCCAGGCCGACCTTCTACCGTTTGTTGCACAAACATCAGATCCGTTAGAGGCAGATTTAATGCTCCACACACAAAAGCCCCGCTGGGATTGAAGTCGCAGCGGGGCTTTGTTGTTGTGGATCAGAAGTAGTACGGGAATTTCAGGCTGAAGGAGAAGTCTGGCGAGTCGTCGGTCAGGCCGATGGCCAGGTTGGGGACGATCGTCAGGTTATCGGAGGCGGCCAGGGTCATGCCGATGTTGAAGTTGGCCGAGTTGTAATCACTGTTGGAAATCGACTGCCAATCACCACCGTCCGGCCTGATCTTGCTCTTGCGGGCGAACTGATCGGTGAACGAGAACGACATACTCATCTTCTCGTTCAAGGCGAAGGCAATACCGGCGCCGACCTGCCATGAATCGCCCAGCTTCACGTCCCCTTTCACCTTGGAGCCGACCTGAGGGCTGATGTCGCTGAAAGAGTCCTGCACGTTGTAGGTGTAGGACAGGCTGCCGAACAGCACGGCAGGGTCGAAGGTCTTGACCAGCGAGAGACCCGGGGTGATCGACCAGACACCATTACCGGTAGGCAAGTCCTCTGGTACCGCGAGGTTGTCGTTGTTCGGATCTTCGACCAGCTTGATGCCGTAGGGGTCCTTGCCGGTCGGTGCCTTGACGCGCAGAGTAGCGACCGCGTCGGGCAGGTTGGCCGACTCATCCAGAAACTTGTAGGCCACGCCAACGTTCACATCGCCGATGGTTGGGTCGCGAGTAACGGTTGCGTCAGACGTCACCGGGCCTGCGCCACCCGCGCCACCGGAGGAATACGTCGATTCGCGATAGACAACGGGGACGTTAATGTCGAACTGCCAGCGCTGCGCCACGTTGTAACGGGCGGTCAGGTCCAGGGTCCAGTTGTCGGCCTTGATGCGGTCGAGGTTGATGTTGCCGAGAAAAATCGAGTCCAGTGCAAGGAAGCCGTTGAGCGTTAAGGCGCGGGTATCGTAGTGCGTGTAGGTCAGGCCGGTTTCGACGCTGAACTTGCCGCCCCCGAAGAAGCCGCTGGCTTCGTCATACAGGTTGGAAACGCTTTGCGCAGGCTCCGAATCGTCCTTGAGCGATTGGCCGTATGAGCTTCCGGTGGTTCCCGGCGCACCGGCGGCTACCGCCTGGCCACCCCTGACGGGTTCGGCGGGGGATTTGGTCAGACGTTTGGGAGCCGGTGTCGCAGGTGCTTCTTCGACTTGACGAACGCGTTGCTCAAGTACCATCAACGCGTTCTGCTGTGCTTCGTAACGCTGTTTCAACTCCATGAGTTCTTGTTTTAGGATTTCGACCTGGGGATCCGGTGCCGCGTATAGCATTGTGGCCGGGGCCAGGCTACTCAAACAGACCAAAGCTCTGAACGTTAAAGATCGTTGCATGGGTTAGCCGTCCCTTCTGACTACATCTGATGAGACTGAGCGTAGATCAGAATCCGATAGTGCGAAGACCTTTGAGTTGGTCCAGATTGCCGCTCACTGATCCCGCTGTCGGCACGTTGTCACGCAACACAACATTGAAGGACGTGAGGTTGCGGACCTGATTGCTACTGCCGAGCAACGTCGTGTTCTGCATCAGCCCACCCTGGGCCAGGCGTTGTACGGTACTGCCCTGATTGTTGTTGGCCACGATGTTGAATTGCACACCCGTACCGGTCGAAGAAACGCTAAGCGAGCCCGCGCCATTGGCGCCGACCAACGTCGAGCCTGAGGCCAGTGCCTGTCCCTGCTGTTGCGTTGCTGGAGCCTGGTTGGCCTTTGTGACGTTGATATCAACGTTGTTGTAGGCCGTATTGTTGTCACCGGCAGCCCGCACGACTTGAGTTACGCCTTCGGTGGTATTGAGGCCGCTGCCGCCAGTGACGGTACCGGTACCGGTGCCCGTGCTCGCACCTTGCGAGCGCGTTGAGCCATTACCTTTTTCATCGATCATCGATACATAGAACTGCGGCTTGATAGTCGATTGTTGAATTTGCATCGAGGAAGTTGCCCCGATCACTTCACCATTGGCATTTTGCCAAGTGCTGGTCATGGCAATGCCGAAACTGATGATCCGTCCCGGCATGACATAGCGGCCACGCAGGGTTGCCAACTCCTGATCCTTCAGTTCAATGGGTTTGAACGTCTGCGCTTGTGTCGGCAGGCTGGCGGCCAGGCAGACCACGGCCAGCCAGATTGGAGTCTTCATGGGATGCTCCCGGAGCGTCGTGCTCCCTTGTTATTAGAAGAAGTCGCTTTGGATGAATCCAAAATCCATCAACTCTGCGTCTTGCACCGGGCTGAAGGCGTTGACGCGGTTCCTGGCGGTCAACGGCATGGGCGGGTCGAGTAACGCATTGGTTTTGTCGTAGCCCTGGCCAATGATGGCAAAGACGATGCCGTTCCAGCCTTTGATAAAGTCGTCGACTTTGTAGCGTTTATGACCGAGTACCGGATCTCCGATATAGACCCAGCCCTTATGGACCCTTTGCATGACCACAAAGTGTTTGTAGCCACGGATATCCATGAGGACCACTACCGGGATTCTGATTTCACTCAACGTTTCCGGTGCTACTCGATAGCCACGGGCTCGCATGCCGATGCTCTCCACGTAACGCTTCATGTCGAGCATGGAGAAGCCCTGGACACGGACAAGATCTTGATCGGAGTGTGCCAGCATGCCTTCGATGATCTGTTCTTCATTCACGTCCAGCCAATAGGCCTGGCGCAAGATGGTTGCCAGCGCAGCAGCGCCGCAACTGAAGTCGGT
Source organism: Pseudomonas sp. LBUM1663 (assembly GCF_059695905.1). Taxonomy (NCBI): domain Bacteria; kingdom Pseudomonadati; phylum Pseudomonadota; class Gammaproteobacteria; order Pseudomonadales; family Pseudomonadaceae; genus Pseudomonas; species Pseudomonas sp. LBUM1663. The sequence goes on from NZ_CP166792.1 coordinate 3,013,123, forward strand.
TTTCTGTTGTACCAGATCGGCAAATTTTCTCTCGCGAACGCTCTGGATCGGCTTGTACACCAAGGCGCCGCCCGGCAGGATGGACAGCGGCATCTGTGCTGCCTCGATCACAGTGGCCACGCAAAGCAGAAATGCCAAGGCGAGAATACGCATGATTGGACGCCCTCTGGTGGTGTTGAAAAAGGCCCCCGTAAGGGGGCCTCCAGAGACAGCATTAGAACGAGTTGTTGGAAATGGCCAGCGAGTTGCTTTGTTGGTTGCCCACACCAGCAGACACGTTGACGCCCAGGTTGCCACTGCCGCCATTCACCGAACCGGTCAGGGTTGCAGTGTTGGTCACAGGGTTGGCCCAGCCAGTTGGAGTCAGCACTTGATAGGAGTAGGTGTTGCTCAAATCATAAGAGCTGCTTTCACTGAAGCTTTTCGCTTTGTCATACGCAGACTCGGACGATTGACTGCCCGATTTTTCGTACGAGGAGTCAGACGACTTCGTATACGACTTGTCGTACGATTTTTCGAACGACGAATCGCGAGATCTGTCGTACGAGGAATCGCGCGATTTGTCGTACGAGGATTCGTGCGATCTGTCGTACGATTTGTCTATCGATGCATCAAGCGTCGCGTCGAGCGATGCGTTAAACGATGCGTCGGAAGAACTGCTGCGAGTGCGGTCGCCCCAGCCATTATTGACGGTAGAGGAGTTGGAAGCCGCCGCAGTAGCGTCCAACGTAGCGTTCAACGAAGCACTCAAAGAAGCGCTCGAAGAACCGCTTGCACTGCTGCTGTTGGAACCGCTGGCATTGCTGCTGTTGGAACCGCTCGCATTACTGCTGTGAGAACCGCTTATATCAACGCTTTTTGAACCGCTGGCGTCATAGCTTTTGGAACCGGCCTTGTTCCAGCTGGAAGAAGCGCTTTGACTGCCGCTCGCTTCGAACGACTTATCTTTGGAGAAACTGCCGCTCGCCGTATTGGTAACGGTGATGGTATCCACGCGATAAGTCCGATCGGCGCTGTTATTCACAGTAAGGCCAGGACCTTGTTGATCGGCAGAGGCGGTGGCTGTTGCATTACCGAGTGGAGCATTGGTATTGGCAATGGCCATGGTGTTTTTCTGTTGGTTCAGGTCGCCGCCGGCAACGTTGATCCCCATATTGCCACTGCCGTTATTGCCCGATCCGCTCATCGCGCCAGTGTTTGTGACACCGTAGTTGTCGACCCGGTTATTGTTGCTGTATTGCCGAACGCTAGCGGTAGCAGAGGCAGTGCCGAACACGAAGCTGTTATCGGTGGCTGCAGCTGCAGCGTTTGCGATAGCGGCCGCGTTGTCTTGTTGGTTGCCGCTGCCTGCTGCCACGTTGACACCGACGTTGCCGCTGGTGCCTGTGGCAGAGCTGCTCATACTTGCATCGTTAACAGTCCCTTCGTTACGGATACGGTTGCCAGTGCTGCTCTGGTTATCCCAGGCATTGGCAGTCGCGTAAACAGGGATCTTTGTTGGAGGAGGGGTGTGTTGACCGTTGTTATTATGGCCGCCATTGTGGTGGCCATTGTGGTGGTCGTCACGCTGCCCAGCTTGTACAGCAACAGCCATGACCGCAGCAATTGCGAAAACCAGAGGCTTGATTGCCATCGAAGGTTTCATGGTGATTCTCCGTACTTATTTTAGGTTAAGTGTTGTTTCTTACCTTTTCGGGTCAATCCGCGACCCTTACGCTTAGGGTGTTTGCCATTCGGTTTCCCACCCCGGCGCTCTGATTCAACTGGATCACCCCACGGCTACCGGTGAATGCCTGGTCACTGGTAGTGACCTGGCGATAGCCTGGTGCAGAGTCAGTTGGATCGGAGTTGTTGAGCAGCGCCACGTTCTGTTGCATGAGGACGCTGTCGTCGATACTTTGCGGCTGAGCACTGATGCTGATACGCAGTGCGTTGGCTTGCTGGTTACTGGCGCCCGCACTCTGGTTGACACCCAGTACGCCGTTGCCGTGACTGAAGGAGTCGCCCTGTATGTTGGACTGGGCATCAATTCTGGGGTCGACTTGGGTGCGCAAACGCTGGCGAATCTGAGTGGTCGCACTGGCGTTGGTACCAATGGCGATGGCCCGGGCGTTGGCCTGTTGCTGAAAATCGCCCGCCGCCTGGTTGACCGTGAGGTTACCTTGGTACTGCATGCCTGAACCGTCGATGTCGGCGTTATTGATGACGGGAGGTTGGGCAAAGGTCGATGCACTGCAAAACATGGCGATCATTAGCAGCGAACGATTCATCTTAACGGTCTCCCGTTATGATTTTCAGAGCACCCAGGCCCTGCTGGACGTTTGAATTGACCATGTTGGCAATCCCGTTGCCCGAATTTCCCGAACGTCCGGCAGGGAGGTTGGAAAGTTGGCTCTGGTTGCTGATGTTGCCGCCCAGGTTGTTGGTGTTTTGAGTGACCAGGCGGTTGATGCCTGCACCACTGGCGACGTTGGCAAAGTCGCCGTCGCTCAACTCGTTCGTTTGCTGGAGGATTTGTCTCGACGGGTTGGCATTGACGGTCGTGGGGTTAGGGTCGGGGATTACCGGCGGAATGGTTGCGTTGCGGGTCTGGACATCACGTTTGATAGTTATGATGCCGTTGTCAGCCTGTACGGGTAGGCAAACTGTTAAGCCCAGTGCGCATCCGAACAACAGGAGGCTAAAGATGCTTCTATCAAATTTCCCCACGGCGGCAATTCCTTCTGTAATTGGAACGCTGGCCCTTATCAGCGTTGCGAGGTAGAGAGCAGAAGGTGTGCCGCTTTCTGTTTTTCCTTAAAAAACAGTTGGTTGAATTAAATTGTCGGGGTGGTCAAAAAAATTGTGTAACGCCACTGAGACAGAGCTGCGCAAAAACGCAGTCCATGCGGGCGGCGGTGCACGCTGGGGGCATTGAAGGCAGGTTGTATCAGTGGCTTAACATTTTCTTGCGGGAACGCTCGGGCCGCTTTAGATCGCGGGTTTGCGCAGGAATGAGTGTTTCAGGAATGGACAGGTGCGGCGGGGAGGGAGGCCCCGGTCAGGCGTTGAGCAAGCGCGTCACCGCCTCGAATGCCGCGTCCTTGCGCTGTTGCCAGTCACCTTGCAGTACCTGACAAGGTTGACGGTGCAGGTCAAGCCATTCATGGCTGGCCTGGAAAAACGCCTGGCGTTCTGTCAGTTGTGGCTGGCAACGTTGCCCATCGTCATGCCAAGCCACGATTTCAGGGCTCAGCAGCAAATGCAGGTCGTAGTGCCGGGACAGCAATGCTTGCTCGATCCATACCGGGCAATCGCCAAACAACGTGCGACTCCAAAGGATATTGCTTAAGAGGTGCGTATCGAGGATCAGCAGTGACGGTTGCCTGGCGCGTGCTTCGTCCTCCCACATAAGCTGGCCATGAGCTATCGAGGTAATGTCATCGTAGCGGGTTTCACGGGCTTCGCTTTCGATAAAGTGCCGAACGTATTCATTGACTAATATGCCGCCAAAATTGGCGTGAATCTCGCCCGAAAGCCAGCTTTTACCGCTGGATTCCGGGCCCGCGAGCACCAGCACTTTCATGCGCGCAAGGCCGGGTCGGCGCGCCATTCGCGCCAACCTTGAACGGCCAGCAGCAGGAACAGTGCATAGAGTGCGGCGGTCAAGTACATGTCTTTATAGATGAACAGCCCGACGAAAATCACATCGACGGCGATCCACAACGGCCAGCATTGCACGCGCTTTTGCGCCATCCATAGTTGCGCCACCAGACTGAACCCGGTCAGCGCAGCGTCAAGCCAGGGCTGCGCGGCATCTGTCCAGTGCGCCATGGCGGCGCCCAGCAGCAGACTGCCGATGGCGCCGGCCGCAAGGCCGATGGCGATCGATTTCCCCTCAAGCCGGCTGACCTGCCGGCCGGTATTCGCCTCACCCGCGCGGGTCCATTGCCACCAGCCGTAGAGCTGCAACGCGGCGTAGATCACTTGCAGGAGCATGTCCGAATACAGCTTCACTTCAAAAAAGATCCAGCTGTAAAGCAGCACCATGACCAGGCCGATCGGCCAGCACCAGGGGTTCTGTTTGACCGTCAACCAGACGGCAATCACGCCGAGGGTGGCAGCAAACAGTTCAAGGCCGGACATGGGGGTTCCTTGGGGAAACGAAAGAGGGGGGCGGATTGTACCCAGAGGCAAGGCAAGGTGCGACCGGAGGCTGGAGTTTGAAACATCATTGCGGCGAGGGAGCTTGCTCTCGCTCGGCTGCGAAGCAGTCGTAAAGGCACTATCGCGGTTTATCTGAAAAAACGGGATTGCCTATTTCAGGGCCGCTTCGCGGCCCAGCGGGAGCAAGCTCCCTCGCCACAGGGGATGTGTTCGCCTTGCAGGTTTTTACACGCGGAACTGTTTGAGCAGGCCGTTCAACTGCTCGCTCAAATCCTTGAGCCGCACACTGGCCACACTCGACTGCTCCGCCGCCAGCGCAGTGCTGTGGGACAACCCCGCGGCCTGGGTGACGTTCTGATTGATGTCTTCCACCACATGGGCTTGCTGCAGGGTCGCGCTGGCGATCGATGCATTCAGCCCGTTGAGGTTGCGCAGCGCCTGGCCGATTGCATTCAGGCTGGCACCGGCCAGACCGGCCTGTTCGATGGTCAGTTGCGAAGCTCGGCTGCTGTCGCCGATCACTTTCACCGCCGCTTCGGAGTGAGTCTGCAGGCGTTCGATCATCGACTGGATCTCCGCCGTGGACTTCTGGGTGCGCTGGGCCAACAGGCGCACTTCATCGGCCACCACCGCAAAGCCTCGGCCTTGCTCACCGGCGCGGGCAGCCTCGATGGCCGCGTTGAGCGCCAGCAGGTTGGTTTGCTCGGCGATGGAACGGATCACCTCCAGCACGCTGCCAATCTGGGTGCTTTCAGCGGCCAGGGTGCGAATCACTTCCACGGCTTGATCGATGGTGCCGGACAGTTTGTCGATCTGCTGCAAGCTGCCATCAATGTTGATCTGCCCCTGCTGCGCCTGGGATTCGGCATCGCGCATTTCGCTGGCCGCATGCTCGGCATTCTTGGCCACGTCCTGCACACCGTAAGTCACTTCGTTGATCGCCGTCGCCACCAACTCCATCTGCTGAGACTGTTGTTGACTGCGTTGCTGGGCCTGGGCGGCATCGTTGCCCAGCTCGCTGGACGACTGGCCCAGGGCGCTGGCGGATATTTGCAGCTCGCTGATCACCCCTCGCAGTTTGGCGGTAAAGGCATTGAAGTGCCGTGCCAGCTGCGTGACTTCATCCTGGCCACGGGTGTCGAGGCTGCGGGTCAGGTCGCTTTCACCGCTGGCGATATTGGCCATGGCGTTCACCGTGTCCTGAAGCGGGCGCACGATGCTGCGAGCGATCATGATCACCAGCAACGCCATGATCAGCGCAATCACCAGGCCGAGGAACGAAGCCTTCCAGACTTGGCCGTAGAACTCGGCCTGCATGTCGTCGATGTACACGCCCGAGCCGATCACCCAGCCCCAAGGCTCGAACAATTTGACGTAGGAGGTTTTCCCGACCGGGTCGCTGGCGCCCGGTTTAGGCCAGCGGTAGTTGACCGTGCCGGCGCCCTTGGCCTTGGCGACGGCCACCATTTCGTTGAACAGCGCAAAACCGTCCGGGTCGCGGATTGCCGAGAGGTTCTGCCCATCGAGTTTAGGGTTGGCCGGGTGCATCACCATCACCGGCGTCAAGTCGTTGATCCAGAAATAGTCGTTCTGGTCATAGCGCAGCCCGCGCACAGCGGTCAGTGCCTGCTTCTGCGCGGCATCGCGGGTGAGCGTGCCGGCGGTTTCCAGGCCGTGGTAGTAAGTCAGAATGCCGCTGGCGGTTTGCACCACGTGCTGGGTTTTCTGGGCTTTTGCCTGGTACAGGTCGCTATGGATCTGCTTGAGCATCAACACGCCCAAGGTCAATAACATCAACACCGAAACAATCAAGATGAGCCACAAGCGTCGGCTGATCGACACACTGCGCAAGCTGTTCATAACGCTGTCACTCCGATTTCTTCTTCTTGTAATAAACGATTGCCAGCATCCAACCACGCTTTGCCGGTCGGGCATATGCGACCCAAGTCTCATTACGCAGCAGCGTTATCAGGGCTTGTCTGATAGGATTTCGGCCCCGCGCGGAAAAACCTGAATCCAAGTTGATTTTTCACGGAATTTTTACGGTTTCGTCTGGATCCTTTGTGCGCGGGACTTCGGCTACGCTTGGCGCAGTGAACGACTAAAAAACTAACGGGGCATGCCTTGGCGCATCGCCTTTGGGGGATTGATGGATCTTTGGACCGCCTTTCAGGCATTGATTCTTGGGGTTGTAGAGGGGCTGACGGAGTTTTTGCCCATTTCCAGTACCGGTCACCAGATCATTGTGGCTGACTTGCTCAACTTCGGTGGCGAACGCGCCATGGCCTTCAACATCATTATCCAGCTCGGGGCGATCCTGGCAGTGGTGTGGGAATTTCGCCGCAAGATTTTCGACGTGGTTGTCGGCTTGCCAACGCAACCAAGTGCCCGGCGCTTTACCGCAAACCTGTTGATCGCTTTCCTGCCTGCCGTGGTGTTAGGGGTGATTTTTGCCGATCTGATCCACGAATACCTGTTCAACCCGATCACCGTGGCCACGGCCTTGGTCGTGGGTGGGGTCGTGATGTTGTGGGCGGAACAGCGCCAGCATGAAGTACACGCTGAAACCGTCGACGACATCACCTGGAAAGACGCCTTGAAAGTCGGCTTCGCCCAGTGCCTGGCGATGATTCCCGGGACCTCGCGTTCCGGCTCGACCATCATTGGCGGCTTGCTGTTCGGGCTGTCGCGCAAAACCGCGACCGAGTTCTCGTTCTTCCTGGCGATGCCGACCATGGTCGGCGCAGCGGTTTACTCGGGCTACAAGTACCGCCACCTGTTTGTCCCGGCTGACTTCCCGGTGTTCGCGATCGGCTTCGTCACAGCGTTCATCTTCGCGATGATTGCGGTCCGGGGCTTGCTCAAGTTCATCGCCAGCCACAGCTACGCAGCGTTCGCCTGGTACCGCATTGTGTTCGGTCTGCTCATCCTGGCGACCTGGCAGTTCGGTTGGGTCGATTGGGCCGCTGCACGCCCATGAATGACTCCAGCGCGCGCAACAACCCCGGACGCAGGTCCGGGGGAGAGAAGATCCAGCGTCCACGCCTGAAATTGCTGGTGCTGGCGATCCTCTGCGCGCTGCCGCTGTTCGGCTCGGTTTCGTTGTGGGTGCGCGGGGTTTCACTGATCCCACTGGCGGCCTACGGCCTCGTCAGCGTGCTGGCGTTCTTCCTTTACTGGAGCGACAAGCGCAAGGCGCGCGCCGACAGCTGGCGGACACCGGAGAACGTGTTGCACGCGGTGGAGCTGGCGGGTGGTTGGCCGGGGGCCTTGCTGGCCCAGCAAGTGTTTCGGCACAAGACTCGCAAGGTCTCGTTCCAGCTGGTGTTCTGGCTCATTGTGCTGATGCATCAGGTGTTCTGGATCGACCAGCTGTTCCTCGGCGCCCACCTATTTGCGCTGTTTTAAAGCAGCAGGCTAACCTGGGTGCGCTTGGGCAGCTTGCTCACCACCAATTGGTGGGAGCGCTGCAATAACCCTTGCAGCTCTTCGCGACCCAGCGGGTAGGGCGTTTGCATGATGATCCACTGGGCCCGCGCCAGGTACGGCGCCGGGTGAATGCCCGGGCGGTCGCAATGCCCGAGGAACAGGTCCTTGTCGACTTTGAAGGCCAGGGAATCGCCGCGCAGATTCTGCAAGGCGAACATCTTGTTCCCGGCAATCGAAAACACCCGAACGCCTCCCCACTTGTAGTCTTCCCGCGCACCGGGCAGCGCGAGACAGAATTGCGCGACGTCCTCTTCGCTCATGCGTCCAGCCTTCATATCAATCGGTCCCCACAGGCATTGAATGATTCGATCAAATGGTCGAGCCAGGCCCGCACGGCCGGCATCACCCCGCGCCGATGAGGGTAGACCGCTTGCAGCCAGCCGCCAGGCAATGACCAGTCGGGCAGCAACTGCACCAGCGACCCATTTTCGAGTTCCTGTTCGCAATACATCATCGGCAGCATGGTGAACCCCTGGCCGGCGAGCGTGCAGGCCTTGCGCACGATGAAATCGTCGATGCCCAATCGCGCTTCCAGGCTCAAGTCGTAGCTTTTGCCCTGCTGATCGAGCATGCGGATGTGCACCATGCGGTCAGCTTCCAGCGCGCCGAGCACCGGCAGGGTTTTCAAGTCTTCGGGGTGATTGATATCGCGTCCGTGCAGGAAGGCCGGGCTGGCGACCATCGCCATCTGTGCCTGGCGCAAGCGGCGGGTCACCAGCAGCGGATCTTCATCGCCCAACTCCCGGACCCGCAGCGCGACATCGACGCCTTCGGTCACCAGGTCGACCCGACGATTGAGCAACATGACTTCCAGTTGCACCTGGGGATGCTTTTCGAGGAATCGGCTGATCACCGTCGGCAGCATTTCGTGGGCCAGCCCGACGGGGCACGACACCCGCAAGCGTCCCCGAGGTTCGCTGGACATACTGGCCACGGCTTCATCGGCCATTTCGGCTTCCAGCAGCATCGCCTGACAGTGCCGCAGGTAACGTTCGCCCACCGCCGTCAACTTCAGCTGTCGAGTGGTACGTTGCAGCAGCCGCGCGCCGAGGCGTTCTTCCAGCTCGGCAATGCGTCGCGACAACCGGGATTTGGGAATCCCCAGCAAACGCCCGGCGGCAGCGAATCCGCCGGCTTCGACCACCTTGGCAAAATAGTAGAGGTCGTTGAGGTCTTGCATGATTGAAATCCGATTGTTCTATCAGTGGGACGAACTATCGCATTGTTGCGGGCTAATCAGCTATTGGTTTCATCTGTAGGATCCTCCCCATCAGATCGCCCGGTGGCGATCCTCACCTGGAGATCCCTTATGAAACTGTTGCATATCGATTCGAGCATTCTTGGTGACAACTCGGCTTCCCGTCTGCTGAGCAGCGAAGTCGTCAAAGCCTGGCAAGCAGCCGAGCCAACCGCCGTAGTGACCTACCGTGACCTGGCCGCCGATGCCATCAGCCATTTCTCCGCCACCACCCTGGTTGCTGCCGGCACCACCGCTGAACTGCGCAACGCCGCGCAACAGCACGAAGCCGAACTGAGCGCCACCACCCTGGCCGAATTCCTCGCGGCCGACGCCGTTGTTATTGCAGCGCCGATGTACAACTTCACCATTCCGACCCAACTCAAGGCCTGGATCGACCGCATTGCCGTTGCCGGTCAGACCTTCCGTTACACCGAAGCCGGTCCAGAAGGCCTGTGCGGTGGCAAGAAAGTGGTGATCGTCTCCACTTCCGGCGGTCTGCATGCCGGTCAGGCGACTGGCGTTGCCCACGAAGAGTACTTGAAGGTGCTGTTCGGCTTCATCGGCATCACCGACATTGAGTTTGTTCGCGCCCACGGCCTGGCCTACGGTGACGAAGTGCGCACCAAAGCCATGAGCGACGCTCACACGCAAATCAGCGAGCAACTGTTCGCCGCTGCGTAAGACTTGCGTAAAGAGTTCAAACAGCTCAGGCACCACCCAAAAAACTCTGTATTCTGATCACGCAAGTGCCAGATACGGAGTTTTTTGTTTCTGGTCATTACAGATTGTGGCCCGGGTTATGCAGTCGAGGGTTACCGACTCCGGTCCAGTAACAAGGTGGGGCATCCCATGGTGCGTCTTTGTGCAACGTTTCTGATTTGCCTGCTCAGCAGCCTGAATTCAGTGCACGCCGCGCCTGCGCCGCATCCTCACTGGAGCGTCGGCTTCCATGAGATGAGTTTTCTCGACCCCTTGGATTTGCAGCCGATGCGCGCCATCGCGTTCTACCCCTCCAGCGACCGGGAACACACCAGCAAAATCGAGGGATACACCGTCGAGGCAGGCGAGGACACCCGCGTCGCCATGGGGCGTTTCCCGATGCTGATGCTGTCTCACGGCAACACCGGAACCCCGCTGGCCCTGCACGACCTCGCCACCTCGTTGGCGCGCAAAGGGTTTGTGGTGGTGGCGGTGATCCATCCCGGTGACAACTCCAAAGACCACAGCCGCCTTGGTACGTTGAGTAACCTTTACGGCCGGCCCATCCAGATCTCCGAAGCCATTACCGCAACCTTGGGCGATCGCATGCTCGCGCCTTTCGTCAATGCCGATCAGGTCGGTGTGATCGGGTATTCGGCAGGGGGCGAAACGGCGCTGATCCTCTCCGGCGCAACGCCTGACCTGGATCGTCTGCGCCGTTACTGCCAGGAACGCCCGGACGACCGCGACGCCTGCAACACCCAAGGCGAACTGATTGTCGACCGCGATGACTTGCAACCCGTGGCAGATCCACGGGTGCATGCTTTGCTACTGATGGCGCCGCTGAGCCTGAAGTTCGGCCGCCACACACTGGCTGACGTGCATGTGCCGGTGCTGCTCTACAGTGGCGATGGCGACAAACTGGTGGCGTTCGACAAAAATGCCGCTGCCCTGGCACGCAAGCTGCCGATCGCACCGGACTTCAAATTGCTGGCGGGGGCAGGGCACTTCGTATTCATGGCGCCGTGCAACGAAGAGCAGATCGCCGCCATGCCGGCGCTGTGCACCGATGCCGACGGCGTTGACCGCGAGGACATCCATCGCAACATGGTGTCTGAAGCCGGGCGGTTCTTCTCGCACGCTTTGGGCAAGCCTACCCGCGCTGGAATGCAAACCGCCGATCAGTAATCGCCGCCCATCAGGCCATTGCGCGGCGTTTGAGTATCAAGGTCAAACCCAGCCCGGTCACCGACAACAGCGCTGCACTGAAGAAGATCCACGAATACCCCAGGTTCAACGCCACCGCGCCCATCAACGGCCCGGCAATCGCCAGTGCCAGATCAAAAAACACCGCATAAGCACTCAAACCCGCGCCGCGACTGGAGTTGGGCACTTGCTTGATCGCTTCAACCCCCAGCGCCGGATACACCAGCGACAGGCCGAACCCGGCCAGGCCCGCGCCGATCAGCGCATAGGCGGTGGAGGGTGCGAGCCACAGCAGCACCAGGCCCACCGTTTCAATGCTCATGCAGGCAATCGCCGAGGTGAAACCGCCGAAGCGGCTGATCGCGGAGATAAACAGCAAGCGCGACACAATAAAGCAGATCCCGAAAACCGTCAGGCAGTAGGCCGCGCCGGTCCAGCCACGGCTGACGTAATACAAGGTGATAAAGGTCGTCAGGGTGCCGTAACCGATGGAGGCCAGGCTCAGGCTGGCACCGAAGGGCGCAATGCGCCCGAACACCGCCCAGAACGGCAGGCGTTCGCCACGAATCACCGGCACCGAGGGCTTATTGCGGATCAGCAACAGGGCGGCGAGGGCCAGCAGTGACAGCGCGATCCCCAAGCTGGCAAAGCCGTACTCGGCGACCATCACCACGCCCAGCGGCGCCCCGATCGCAATGGCGCCGTAAGACGCAATGCCGTTCCACGAAATCGAGCGCGCGGTGTGCTCCGCACCGAATTGGCCCATGCACCAGCTGATCGTGCCCACGCCAATCAAGCCCTGGGCGATGCCGAGCAACAAGCGACCGGCGATCAGGATCAACAGGCTCATCAGTGGAAAGCTTTGCAGCAAAGTTGAAATCAACGTCAGCACACCGCTCAGCACAATCCCCGACAGGCCGTAGACAATCGCCCGTTTGGTGCCAATGGTGTCTGACATACGCCCGGCCATTGGGCGGCTGAGCAGGGTGGCCAGGTATTGAGAGCCGATGGTCAGTCCCGCGATGATTGTGCTGAACCCCAGCTGTTCGTGGACATACCCCGGTAACACCGCAATCGGCAGGCCGATGCAGAGGAACGCAATAAAGGTATAGAAAACGATGGAGACGATCTGCAGGGTGATCGCCATGGAGCTTTGCGGTGGCAGTTGCTGCACAGACATGACGGCTCGTTCGCGGGCGGCGGTGGGAGAGCTGCATCATGGCTTGGGTGGGAAATAAAAGGAAGCAGGCTAACTATATTCGTTGAGTTCGACGGCCCTTTCGCGATCCGACTTGCCCCCGAAGGGGCCATAGGCACCCAAATCCATTCAGCCTCGAATGCAAAAAGCCCCGTCACCAGGACAGGGCTTTTACTTGCCGCTTGCAGCTTGCAACTAATAGCTGCTCTTAAAACACAACGCCCTGGCTACGCAGATAGTCATCATAAGTACCGCTGAAGTCGATCACGCCGCTAGGGCTCAACTCGATGATGCGGGTGGCCAGGGACGATACGAACTCACGGTCGTGGCTGACGAAGATCAGCGTACCCGGGTAGTTCTCCAGCGCCAGGTTCAGCGCCTCGATGGATTCCATGTCCAAGTGGTTGGTCGGTTCGTCCATGATCAGCACGTTCGGCTTTTGCAGGATCAGCTTGCCGAACAGCATGCGACCTTGCTCACCACCGGAGATAACCTTGACCGACTTGAGGATCTCGTCGTTGGAGAACAGCATGCGGCCGAGGGTGCCGCGAACGATTTGCTCGCCGCCCTGGGTCCACTGGCCCATCCAGTCGAACAGGTTGCAGTCGTCTTCGAAGTCGTGCGCGTGGTCCTGGGCGTAGTAGCCCAGTTCTGCGGCGTCGGTCCACTTCACGGTGCCGGCATCCGGGGTCAGTTCGTTGACCAGGGTGCGCAGCAGGGTGGTTTTACCGATACCGTTCGGGCCGATGATCGCGACGCGTTCGCCAGCTTCAACCTGGAAGCTGAAGTCCTTGAACAGCGGCTTGCCGTCGAAGCCTTTGGCCATGCGCTCGACAATGACCGCCTGGCGGTGCAGCTTCTTGGTTTGTTCGAAGCGGATGAACGGGCTCACACGGCTCGAAGGCTTGACCTCGGCCAGCTGGATCTTGTCGATCGCCTTGGCGCGGGAAGTGGCCTGCTTGGCTTTCGAGGCGTTGGCCGAGAAGCGGCTGACGAACGATTGCAGTTCCGAGATCTGTGCCTTCTTCTTGGCGTTGTCCGACAGCAGTTGCTCGCGGGACTGGGTCGCCACGGTCATGTACTCGTCGTAGTTGCCCGGGAACAGGCGCAGCTCGCCGTAATCCAGGTCAGCCATGTGGGTGCACACGCTGTTCAGGAAGTGACGGTCGTGAGAGATGATGATCATCAGGCTGGAGCGCTGGGTCAGAATATTTTCCAGCCAGCGGATGGTGTTGATGTCCAGGTGGTTGGTCGGTTCGTCGAGCAACAGCACTTCAGGATCGGAGAACAGCGCTTGAGCCAGCAAGACGCGCAGTTTCCAGCCCGGGGACACTTCGCTCATCGGGCCGAAGTGCTGCTCGATGCCGATACCCAGGCCCAGCAGCAATTCACCGGCACGGGATTCGGCGGTGTAGCCGTCCATCTCGGCGAACTCGGTTTCCAGCTCGGCCACGGCCATGCCGTCTTCTTCGGTCATTTCCGGCAGCGAGTAGATGCGGTCGCGCTCGGCTTTAACCTTCCACAGCTCTTCGTGACCCATGATCACGGTGTCGATCACGGTGAATTCTTCGTAGGCGAACTGGTCCTGGCGCAATTTACCCAGGCGCACGTTCGGTTCGAGCATGACCTGGCCGCCGGACGGCTCAAGGTCGCCGCCGAGGATTTTCATGAAGGTCGACTTGCCGCAACCGTTGGCGCCGATAAGACCGTAGCGGTTGCCCGCGGCGAATTTGACCGAAACGTTTTCGAATAGCGGCTTGGCGCCGAACTGCATCGTGATGTTAGCTGTAGAGATCAAAGGTTTTTCCTGCGAAGCATTCAGAGTAGCTAGGGTTGCGGCAGTACCGATTCAGTACCCGTTTCCGGTATCCGAACCACGGGAAATGCATCCCGGTCAGAAGCGGAAGGTCCATCTGGCAATAAGTGGACAGCAGCATATGGAGCGCTTGGCCCGAGTCAAAGTGCGCTGAGACGGGGTTCATTCCCGTCATCAACCAAGGGGGGCGCGTAATGTTTGGCGGCGATTGTACTGGTCTGGCTCTTTAAACGATAGGGCGTTGAGGCCGCACGGGCGCTTTGGTGGCATCAACGGACAGATTTTCACATTTGAAGGTTAACTATTGGTTACAAAATGAGACTAAAATGCCACTTTTCACTTGGCGCCGATCATCGGCAGAGGCTCAAGGACGCGCCACCGGGACCGCTTTTTCGTATTCAGACGCTGCGCAAAATCCCTGGGCCGCTGGGTGGGCGGGGGACGCAGTTTGTTCATTTCTGACGTGTGACGATTTCTGTGAAACTGATCATTGCTGCTGTTTATGTAGTATCCATTGCCTACGTCCACCTGCGCGGTCGGGTGCGCCACAAGCTAGGGCGCCAGCTGAGTGATCACTCGTCATTTCTGGCGCCGATCAATTGCTTCCTTTATCTGTTCTCGAAAATCCCCAACAAGCCTTACCTCGATCCAGCCGATTTTCCGGACCTGAGTCCGTTGCAGGCGCATTGGGAAGAAATTCGCAAGGAGGGTCAGAACCTGCTCAGGGCCGGGGAGATCAAGCGCTCGAACCAATACGACGACGTCGGTTTCAACTCGTTCTTCAAGACCGGCTGGAAGCGCTTCTATTTGAAGTGGTACGGCGACAGCCATCCTTCGGCGACGAAACTCTGCCCGCGCACCACTGAACTGGTGCAAAGCATCGGGTCGATCAAAGCCGCGATGTTCGCCGAATTGCCGCCGGGGTCCAAACTGGTCCGCCACCGCGATCCCTACGCAGGCTCTTACCGTTATCACCTGGGCCTGGAAACGCCCAACGATGCCGGTTGCTACATCAACGTCGATGGTGAGAACTACCACTGGCGCGATGGTGAAGCGGTGATGTTCGACGAGACCTTCATTCACTACGCCGAAAACACTACCCAGCAGAACCGTATCATTCTGTTCTGCGACGTCGAGCGGCCGATGAAGTATCGCTGGGCGGCGGCGTTCAATGGCTGGTTCAGCCGTAACGTGATGTCGGCGGCGGGCGCCCCGAATGATGCGGGGGACAAGACCGGTGGCATTAACCGCCTGTTTGCCAAAATCTACTCGATTCGGCTGCGGGGCAAGGCGCTGAAGAAGCGTAATCGCAAACTTTACTATCTTGAGAAGTGGGCGATTTTTGGTGGGTTGCTGGCGGTTTTTGTGCTGATCTGAATGATGTGTTGC
Organism: Pseudomonas sp. LBUM1663; assembly: GCF_059695905.1. Classification (NCBI taxonomy): domain Bacteria; kingdom Pseudomonadati; phylum Pseudomonadota; class Gammaproteobacteria; order Pseudomonadales; family Pseudomonadaceae; genus Pseudomonas; species Pseudomonas sp. LBUM1663. Next base: position 3,028,306 of record NZ_CP166792.1, read on the forward strand.
GGCGTAGGGCCTCATTGCGGGCAAGCCCGCTCCCACAAGGTTCAGCGGTTGCCGCCAATTAATGCGCGGACACTGAACCCTGTGGGAGCGGGCTTGCCCGCGAAGAGGCCGGCACTTTCACAGCAGAACTCATGGATGCCCCTATAAACAGTCAGCCACTGGAACGCTTCGTGGCTTTCTTTTCCGCCGCTGGTTTGGCAGCGGTTTTACTTTTAGAAGCAGGCTTGCTTGCGGCCTTGCCGGCACTCTTGCCTCCAAGGCTACGCTTCAGCAACTCGGTCAAATCAATCACATCCGCCGTCTTGCGTTCCTCTTCACCCGTCGCCGTTTCCACATCCTCGATCTTGCCTTCGTTCGCCTTCTTCTCGACCAGCGCCATGATCTTGTCTTCAAAACTGTCGCGATAATCCTCGGGCTTCCAGTCGGCGCTCATGTCCTGCACCAGACGCTTGGCCATGTCGAGTTCGCCCTTGGCCAGTTCGGGTTTGGTCACCTCAGTGCCTAACTCCAGGGTATCCAGACTGCGCACTTCCGCCGGCCAACGCAGCATCACCAGCACCATCGCCGATTCCAGCGGCATCAGCGCCGCCAGGTGCTGGCGGGTATGCAGCACAACGTGGGCGAGGGCGACCTTGTTGGTCTTGCTGAGGGTTTCGCGCAACAGCGCATAGACTTTGCCGCCGCGTTTATCCGGCGCCAGGTAGTAGGGCGTGTCGATGTTTTGCAGGGGGATCTGTTCGGCGTCGACAAAGGAAAAGATGTCGATGGTCTGCGTGGACAGCGGGTGCGCCGACTTGATCTCTTCCTCGCTGAGGACCACGTAACGACCTTTTTCGTACTGCACACCTTTGACGATGTGTTCCTTGGTGACTTCCTTGCCGGTGACCTTATTGACGCGCTTGTAACCCACCGGGTCCATGCTGCGACTGTCGAGCCAGTCGAAATCCACCCCTTGGGAAGACGTCGCCGAAACCAGCGCCACAGGGATATGTACCAGCCCGAAACTGATTGCGCCTTTCCAGATTGCCCGTGCCATGGTCGTCTACTCGCGAGTGATGTGTTCAGGTGACCCGCGGCGCGGCGCAAAAGTTTCAGCGGGCTGCGGCCCGGTCCTGCTGGGCCGTCAACTGGTGTTACATCTTATGAAAGAGGTTTTAGTTAACAAATCCGAACCCCGGGCGTAGCGTGCTATCGAAGATTCTATCCACGCTGAGGCCCAGAGGCTTCCCATGAACAGATTCGTGCTCGCCTGCACCGTACTGGCATTCAGTGGCCTGATGAGTCAGCTGGCCCAGGCATCGCCACCTTCGTTAATGCTGCTGGCCCAGAGCCCCACGGGCAATTCCAGTAACCCCTACAACAGCCCGATCCGCCGGGCCAATCCCAATAGCATGCAAGGCACACAACCCGCAGCTCCGGTCATTCGCGGGCCAAATACCGTCCCGGTGCCGCGTCCACCGACCCTTGATAACGGCGGCGTCGGTAATCGCTATCCCCAGGACCGAACCGCTCCCGCCAGCCCGCCCAAATTCATTCCCAATCCGCCTCATCGTGATGCAGACACCAGCAACCGTTGAACGGCAGAACAGCGTCTTGCCGGCCATTCGAACGACAAAAGGAATCGTGCATGTTGCGTAAAACCCTATTGGCTGCTTTCTGCGCCAGCGTCCTGATCACCGCCACTGCACCCGTTCTTGCGGCACCGCCCCAGGATATGAAAAGCGAGCAGGGCACCCTTGAGGTCTGGCAAGTTGCCAAGGGCCTGGACCATCCGTGGGCCCTGGCGTTCCTGCCCGATCGCAAGGGCATGCTGGTCACCGAACGGCCCGGCAACCTGCGGGTGGTGGATTACGATGGCAAGCTCTCGGCACCGATCAATGGGGTGCCAAAGGTCTGGGCCAAGGGGCAGGGCGGTTTGCTGGACGTGGTCCTGTCGCCCGACTTCAAGCAGGACCGCACGGTTTATCTGTCCTACGCCGAGGGCGGTGGTGCGGGCGACAAGGCCGGCACGGCGGTCGGGCGAGGCCAATTGTCCGAGGACCTGAAAACCCTCAAAGACTTCAAAGTGATTTTCCGTCAGGAGCCCAAACTGTCGGTCGGCAACCACTTCGGCTCACGATTGGTCTTCGATCGCGACGGCTATCTGTTCATCACGTTGGGCGAAAACAATGATCGGCCGACCGCCCAGGACCTCGACAAGCTGCAAGGCAAGGTTGTGCGGATCTACCCGGACGGCAAAGTGCCGGACGATAACCCCTTCATCGGTCAGTCCGGCGTGCGCCCGGAAATCTGGTCCTATGGCCAGCGCAACCCGCAAGGCGCGGCGCTCAATCCGTGGACCGGGGTGCTTTGGGAGAACGAGCATGGCCCGCAGGGAGGTGATGAGATCAACATCATCGAACGCGGCAAGAATTACGGCTGGCCGTTGGCAACCCACGGCATCAACTATTCCGGCCAACCGATCCCGGAAGCCAAGGGCAAGACCGCTGAAGGCGCAGTGGGGCCGCACCATGTCTGGGAAAAGTCCCCCGGCCTCAGCGGCATGGCGTTTTACGACGCTGATCGCTTCAAAGTCTGGCAGCACAACGTGTTCATCGGTGCGCTGGTGAGCCAGGAGTTGATCCGCTTGCAGTTCGATGGCGACAAAGTGGTTCACGAAGAGCGCTTGCTCGGCGAACTCAACAAGCGCATCCGCGATGTGCGGCAGGGGCCGGATGGGTATTTGTATGTGCTGACCGATGAAGATGACGGCGGGCTTTACAAGATCGGCCTGAAGTAACCCGATCGACCTCTCTGGGGATTTTGTGGCGAGGGAGCTTGCTCCCGTCCGGCTGCGGAGCAGTCGCTTGAATGGGGCGCTTCGCACCCAGCGGGAGCAAGCTCCCTCGCCACAGGTCTATTTTCGGCAGTAGATAATCACCGCCGCCCGAAGCTTGCCCCGGCCAAAGCTGCACATCTTGTCGAACTCCCCATGGCTGACCGGCAAATGCTGGCAGTCCATCGGTTGGCGATGTTGGCTGTGGTCCACATCCGGGTCGTGCAGGTAGACAAATTCGTCATCGCAATCGGTGACGATCACCCAATGCGGCGCCTTGGAGCGGGTCAGCCGATAGCTGCTGATCAGCACCAGCGGTTGCCCGCCATCGTCCAGTAGCCGAGGGAGGTTCAGCGGGCCTCCGATCACTCGCTCCACATCGGTCTCGAGCAATTGCGTGGTGAATTCCTCGTGCACCAGGCGCATTACGTCTTTTTTATGCTCATCGCGCACGCCATCGAGAAATAGCGGCCCTTCCATGCTCAGTTGCAGACGCACCCGAAAGCCCCGGCGCCATGCCGCCAGCGCCAGGCCTTGAGGGCTGCAGCCGCCATGGCCTGCGGTCATGAACACCGTTGTCGCCTCACGCCAGATTTGCAGCTCTTCTCGACGCTCCAGCCATCGATCACCTTGCAGCGCCCCCATGGCCATCAACAGGCAGGCCGGGCCGCAGGTGAAATCGGTGGTCTGCCGGTACCACGGGACCTGGATGTTGCGCGAATCACGGTGTTCAAGAATGCGCTTTTCCAGGCGCAGCGCATCGGCATGGTCCTGGTAATAATCATGGATCAGCGCGAAACGCCGGTAACCATTGCGCTCATACAAGGCAATCGCCGCGGGGTTGTCGATCCGCACTTCAAGCCGCAAGTAGGCGCAATCATGTTCAAGGGCGCAGGATTCGATGCGTTCGAGCAACTGCTTGCCCAGTCCGCTGCCGCGCGCCTCGGCCGCGATCGCAATCGAGTAAAGCCGCGCCAGCGAAGTGCCCCGGTGAAACAGCACCACCGCATAGCCGACCAAATGCTCCCCACGTTGGGCCACCAACAGCTGGCCATGAGCCCGAGTAATCATCCACAGAAAGCTGCGACTGTTGAGCCGGTCCGTGGTGAAACATTGCTGTTCGAGTTCCAGCAGCGCGGGTAAGTCTTCAACTACCGCCAAGCGAAAGACAGTGTTCATATGACCGCCGTAAAAGTTGCGTAACGAAACGGGACTTTCGAAAAAGTTCGTGCTTAATAGGAAAGGTCTTGTTCTCCAACGGATCAATCACTATGTCAGCGGTACAAGGTCATTGGCGCGAAGTATCCGAGCAAACTTTGCCGGCAGCAACTTATTTAAATGACGCAGGCAGAACTTCAAGTCAGTTGATAATCATCGTCGAACGCAAGGAAGACTGGGCCTCGTATTTCCCCAGCGAGGACATCGTCAGCGCTCAGGAATACCTCGAACAGACGCGGGACAACGAACAGGGCAAACGGGTCCAGGTGATCAACCTGTGCCGCAGCTACAAGTACCTGGGGCACGGCTATTACTGCTCGTTGCTGGCCGAAGCGCGGGGGCACAAGGTCATTCCGTCGGTGCGGACCATCAGTGAGCTGACCAAAAAATCCCTGTACGGCCTGGCGCTGGATGATTTGGACAAGCCCTTGGAAAAAGCCCTCAGTAATCATCTTTACAGCGACACCGAAGGTTTTACCCTGACGTTGTACTTCGGCAAAACCAATATAGAACCTTTGCAGGATCTGGCACGTCAGTTGTTCGAAGTGTTCCCCTGTCCGATCTTGTTAGTTGAGTTCCGCAGAACCAATGGCTGGCACATCGAAGGTATAAAGTCCGGCGCCTTGCATAAGTTGCGCGAAGATCAGGAAGATCAATTCGCCAACTCTCTGGACAGTTTCAGTCGCAAGATCTGGCGCGTGCCGCGCTCACGACGGCTGGCCCGTTATGACCTGGCGATCCTGCATGACCCGCAAGAAGCGTTGCCGCCTTCCAACGCGAAGGCGCTGGATAATTTCGTGCGCGTCGGCAAGACCTTGGGCATTGATGTCGAGCTGATCGAGCGTAAGGACTACGCGCGCATTGCCGAATACGACGGCCTGCTGATCCGCGAGACCACAAGCGTCGACAACCACACCTATCGATTTGCCAAAAAAGCCGAGAGCGAAGGGTTGGTGGTGATGGACGACCCGGCGTCGATCCTGCGCTGTACCAATAAGGTCTACCTGACCGATCTGCTCAAGAGCCATCAACTCGGCATGCCTGCCACCGAAATCCTCTACAAGGACCGGCCGGAAGATTTCGAACGGGTCGGCGAACGGCTGGGTTTTCCCTTGGTGCTGAAGATCCCCGACGGATGTTTCTCCCGGGGCGTGATCAAGGTCGAAAGCCAGCAAGCCTTGCTCGAAGCGACGGCCGAACTGTTCGAACACTCGGTGCTGTTGCTGGCACAGGAGTTCTTCTACACCGAATACGACTGGCGTATCGGCGTACTGAATCGCAAACCGATCTTCGCCTGCCAGTACTTCATGTCCAAGGGCCATTGGCAAATCTACAACCACAAGGCCAAGGGCCAGGACATCAACGGCGAATGCCGCACCCTGGCGGTCCACGAAGCCCCGCGAGCCGTAGTGGACCTGGCCGTGAAAACCGCCAACCTGATCGGCGACGGCCTATACGGCGTGGACCTCAAGCAGTCCGGCGACAAGGTGGTGGTGATCGAAGTCAACGACAACCCGAACATGGACGCCGGTATCGAAGATGCGTACTTGCAGGACGATTTGTATTCGCTGGTACTGGAAGAGTTCGTCCGTCGCCTGGAACTGAAACGTCGCGGCCAGGCCTGGTGAACGGCCGATGATCAGAAGCTTTCAACTGGCCGGTGGCGCGCTGCAATCGGTGGAACGTCTGGATGCCGAGGTGATGCTGTTCAGCAACCCCGATGCCGCCGAGCGAGATTTGTTGCACAGCCACTTCAAGCTCGATGAGCACGCCCTGGCCTCGGCCCTGGACCCCGATGAGGTGTCGCGCATCGAGTTCCACCCCGACAACCTGTTTCTGATCTGGAAGCGCCCGGAGAATTACTCCGGCGCCGGCAGCCTGGCTTTTGAAGTGTCGTCTTGTGGCTTGCTGTTTTCTGCGCAGCGATTGCTGGTGATCGCCACCGACGATTCGCCGTTGCACGGGCTCGGCACCCGGCAGCGGTTGAACACGCCGCTGGATGTGTTGCTCGATCTGCTGTTCAACAACATCCATCACTATCTGGGTCACCTGAAGGTGATCAAGCTGGTTGCCCGGGAGTTGCAGCAGAAATTCAACGCGTCGATGCAGAACCAGCACCTGATCCAGATGTTCAACCTCAGCGAAAGCCTGATCTATTACATCAACGCGATTCACAGCAACGGCGCGGTGCTGACACGACTGCGCAATCATGCCGCCAAGGAACATTTCAGCGCCGAAGCCATCGGCCTGATCGACGACCTGATCATCGAAAACAACCAGTGCTACAAACAGGCGGAAATCTACTCCACGGTGTTTTCCGGGCTGATCGACGCCCGGGGCAACCTGATGAACAACAGCATGAACAACCTGCTGCGCAAACTGACGTTAATCAACGTGGTGTTTTTGCCGCTGAATCTGATTGCGAGTATTGGCGGCATGTCCGAATTCAGCATGATGACGGCGGGCACACCGTGGTGGGTGTCGTATCCGTTGTTTCTGACGGCGATGATGATTGGGGCGGGGGCGATGGTGCTTGGGCTCAGGCGGCTGGCGAAATGACGGTGTCGGCCTTCAGGCCGCCTTCGCGGGCAAGCTCGCAAAGGCGACCAAGGCAATGAGGGGTAGGGCGACAGACTTCATGATTTCCTTCCTTGGGATGATCAGCAGAGGGGGGCAGCGTGCGTCTTGGTCACTCCTGAACAGCTTTCTCAACCTTGCTCGACGCCGACCAGATCCGATAGCGGACTTCGACGTCCTTGGGCACGTAGAGCACGATCGGCAACTTGCTGTTGTAGCGAAGCATGAATCCGTCACCGACCACCGGTACGAACTCCTTTTTAGGCTTTCCGTCGGGGCAGGCCATCATCGTGCTCATCGGGCCAATGACTTTTTCCAGGCGGTAAAAGGGATAACCCCAGCCTTCAAGGTTTTTTTCCTCAAGGATGCCGCCCAAGCGTTGGCGATTGCAGTCCACGGTCAGCGTCTTGCCAGCCAGCACCTCAACCTGGAAGTTTTCTTCCTGTGGCTGCGGCGCTACTTGAATAACCTGGCGGGTAAAACCGCTCTCCGGTTTAGGAAACGGCGCGACGGTTTCGAGCTTTGCCGCATAGGCCACGCTTGAAAGACTGGCAATAATCAGCCCGACGGTATTGATACAGGTCAAAGAACCCATGATGCCTCCTTGCGTGTGAGTAGGGTCAGCGGATACTGGATTGACAGGCGCATTCTTACCGCCGACCGCCACCAATGCAAACCTGCTCGAGAATGTATGCAAATTGCAGGGCTGAAGCTGCCCTTTCTTGCAGATTGCATGAAGCCATTTTCAGGCACGTCCGTTAAATCATTGATTTACCGATGAACTGCACGGCGAAATTTGCGGCATGTTTTATGCTCAAGCAGATCTTAAGTTGACCGGCACATTAACGAGTCAGCTCAGAACGCGAGAACGGTCTGGTGCTTGGAGCGTATAAACCCTGCATAAGGAAGAAACGCGGGAGATTTCAGCACGGACCGACGTTGAATTTTTTGGCAGTCTCACAGTTAGGAGAGGGTCGCCATGTTTCTTTCTGCCTTGGAACTACGCAACATCATTGAAAGCAGTTTTCTGCCGAAACGTTGTCAATGCACGCTGTCGCCGGACTTGTCGATGACCGTCAAGGTGTATTCAGATCGTGAAACCGATCACCTCGATTTGATAAAGACTGGGATAAATGCCAAACACCTGAATGGTTGCCGGGAAATAAATGAGTTGATCGCCGAATTGCGCTCTGACATGCAGAACCGGGCAGCGAATCTGCCACTGCATCCCGACAGGAAAGCGCTTTAACCTGCAGTTTCGAGTTCTGCGGACACGCGCCGGGCCTGGACAAACGCCAGTCCCAGCGCTGACTCAACCACCACGGCCAGCAAAATGCCCGGCCCGGCATGGCCATTGAGCCATTCGCCGAAACCTAGTATCGCCAATCCAATACAACCCACCGTGAACCCGGTGCTCAGCGCATTACGGGTGTCGGACGGCGCCTCGTTTCTGACCAGATAAAACATCACGCCCAATGCCGCGAACAGCACCGCACTGCGCCTCGCCACAAAACCTGCCGCAGACGAATACTCAATACTCCAGATCGCCAATAACCAATCCGGCATCAAACCCCAGACCAGGGCCAGCAATAAACACAAAAGGGAAGTGAAGGTCGACACGGTGCGAAACGATAACTGCATGGCGAATCCTTGCGGCAGTGAGGGAGGCGCCAAAGCATAGCGCCAGATCCCTCTCAGGAGTACCGCAAAGTGCAAAATAAGACCTTTCAGTCAGTTCTGATAACTGCACGCGTCAGAAAGCTTCCGGTAGCTGATTTCTTCAGGCTTGCCTGACGTATCGATGTACTTCATGTCGGCCGTGATCACTTTGCATTCCAGTGTGTTCGGCTCAGTCAGCGCGACCACTTTGCCGATGTTCAGCGGCATGCCGTAGTGATAGGGGGTGGCTTGCGAGGACGACGTCTCGTTGGCCTGCGCAAGACCGGTAAACGCGGTGCAGGCGAGGGCGGAAGTCATCAGCAGCGTGCGGATGTTCATGGGGCGATCTCCAGTGCAGACATTGAGTCAGCTCGACGGTTGAGCGTCGAACCTGCCGCACTGGGCGTCAGAGGAACCTGAGGGCGTGCGGTCCAGTAAAGTCTTGGACCGCGCGGTTAACGGATGGTTAACCCGGCTGAACGCCGCCTGTCGCGAGGATGTTTCTGTCAGAGGTTTCACGTGGGAAACGATCTACGGGATCTTCGGCTTGGTCCTACAAGGTCAGACGCCTTGTCGACTTTCGCCGGATGGGGTGCGGCGTTTACTGTTTGGGCTCGCTGCAAAATCAGCGGACAGGTTTGGTCACCTGATAACACCGCACATATATGTGCCATGATTCGCGCCGCGGACTTCTACGTCCTCGTGGTGCGTTGCAATGGTGGCTGTGTGCGGGACGCCTTAGGGCGAGCCGATTGGGTGTTGTCGGTTGACCAAGCCTGTACACAGCCGCCTCCCACCGTTTGGTCACGGTGCTGGCGATTACTAATTAATACCCGAGTAATTACTATGCCCACGCTAAACCCGTTTCCCGATCGCTACCGTTCATTCAACAGCAACGTCACCGACTCAAGTCCTTTGGTGATCGACACCGAAGCCAATCCCCAAGACATTCTCGAAGCCGCCTTACAGCGGGTCCGGGCCGCCAGCCAGCTACTTGAAACCCTTCACTGCCAATGCTTCAAGCACGGGGATGTTCAAGATATCCCGCACATTACCCATGCGCTTTATCTGCTGACTCAGGATGGTTTTGATCTGTTGCAGGTGGCTCAGCAGCGGATGATGGGGTGGAAGGCGCCGGTCTGACGTCGTACCTGCAAAAGCGAGCCTGCCTCTTGGGGGCAGGCTTTGAGGCCTCACCAGCCGTCACGAGGTGGGGGTGGGTGCTCTGCTTAGAAACAGTTTCAAGCCTTGCTGATATTGCTCTGCGTCCATGGCATCGCTGTGTCTGGGGATGAGATATGCCTTTCCCTTACGATCCAGTTCGGCGCAAGAAATAAAGTAGAAATCAAAACTCTCCTTCACGCGCACAACCTGTCCCCATGCTAAACCGCTCTTGATGCCCTTGGGGTTGATCATGGTGAAACCCTTGTCATCGAGTTGGAGGCGATAATCACCTTCAGTGGCTTCGAGGTTTGTGCGTAGCCTGGTTTCGATAAGACGCTGGTTCAAGCCACGCAAAGGTGCTCGCGGCTTGGTACGGTTGGCGGCCATGCGTGTACTCAGGTACCCCAGCAGACGACCTGAGAAAAACCACCAGAACGGGACGAAAACCACCCCGAATAAAACCATCGAAATGATTTTTTCGGAAGTGAGTTGACGTTCGGGGAAATAAATCGCCAGCGCGCCGGCTCCAAGACACAGTGCAAACAGCAACGGAGATAGCAAACGATCCTGCACACGCTCGACGTAACCGAGTAATTGAGTCTGCTGCTGATCATGCTTGAGCATTTCGCGCTCCAGCAGTACAGCCAAGCGGATTTGGGTATGGGCTGGGCTTATGGTGAAATGAAGTTCCATGAACTGAGTTCGACGCCCGTTTCTGAAGTGGGGCACGAGCTTATGCGCGCGCGGTTTATTGTCTGAGCCGGTCATTCGATGCTGAATGGCACCTGGCGTAATCGACTAGATCTCTGGGGTAGACCATGTGATCTATTTTGCTGTCATCAATACCGTATAAAAAAGCAATGGCCCCGGCCTCGAAAGCCCAGTATCCAACATAACTTCCTTCGTCTCCTTGCAAATGTGAATCGTGCCAAGGGGCTTGTTTGAACGCGGCGTACCACTGTTTGCAGTAATTATCCAGGAGCTGTGATGCTTCCTCTTTCTCATCGGCGTATATGGCTTGAATTAAAGGGGTGTATACATCGTGAAACCATTCATCTACATCATAGCGATCAGGTAAGAGTTTGCGGAGCAGGTCTTCATAAAGAGTGTCTTCGCCTTTGTAGTTTGCAGCATCCAAAAGCTGAACGAATCTCTTAAGTAGATCTGTTCTGTGCAGCAGAATGCATAGGCTAAAAACTTGAATGCATTCCTCGAACTCATCTGGCCAGTCGTCAATAGCGAGTGGTGAGATATTTTCAAGAGCTTCAGAAGCTGAAAGCTTGCTTTGACTCTCTTCGTATTTTGATATCAGGTCTTCAATCAATGGCTCTAGCGAAGCTATTTCAGCTCCTGCTGTATAAGATATAAATAATTTCTTAAGTGCAACATTCTTAAAGTGACTTGCTCTCAGTGACTCCTCTTGTGCAGGAGAGTCTGACTCAAACTTGTTGATTTTCCAGAATTCTTTCGTTTCCTCGCTGTAATCCAAGAAGTCTTGGTATCTGGTCTGAGTAAGAAATTCTTGTCTTTTTATCATGTTAACCATTTTCGGTGATCGGCGAAGGTGGTTGTGACTGGCTTCGCTGGTGACGTTGTTGCCGAGTACTAGCAGTTGCCAGCCTTCGCGCACAACTTCGAGCAATAATAAGATGTTCTTCCATTTGGAACGTGGGTTTTCGCTCAGGGCATGAAGTGGCGGCTGAGCGGAAATTGTAGACGATTTTACTCTTCACTCGACCAATACCAAATAGTATCTCCCCAATGGGAGTCACTGAACCCAGGCATTATCTCGCCTTGATTGAAGTGACGGCGAGACTCTGCTTTTGCTGGAGTAAACCAATAGCCGGTTCTATTGCACGGTTGCCCTGCGTCTACACGAGCAACCTGCGATCCATTAGTCGGTCGATAATTTCTGGCGTATTCAACCAAGTCTTTTGGATAAACCATATGATCTATTTTGCTGTCGTCTATACCGTACAAAAATGCGACAGCTCCTGCTTCTATAGCCCAATAGCCGATGTAATTACCATTTTCTCCCTGCAAATGAGTGTCATGCCATGGTGCTTGTTTAAATGCGGAATACCATTGGCTGCAGTATTTTTTCAGATGCGTTGACGCTTCCTCTTTGCTTTCTGCGTAAATTGCCCTAATCAAAGGTGAATACACGTCGTGAAACCATTGGTCTACATCGTGTCTGTTCGGAAGTAATTTGATGAGCAGATCTTCGTATAGAGTATCGTCCCCGGCGTAGCCCGCTGCATCTATTAGCTTGACGAAACGCTGAAGTAAATCAGTGCGATGTAAGAGAATACAAAATCCTATGACCTGCACGCATTCTTCATATTCGTCAGGCCAATCATTTATCGCAAGCGGAGATATATCAGGTGTTTTCTGGTATTCGGCGAGTTTGGCTTGTCGAGTTTCGTACTTGATTATCAGATCTTCAAGTAATGGTGTTAGAGTGCTTATTTCTTCTCCTGCAGTATATGCAGCAAAAAGCCTGTCGAATGCAAGTTGCTTGAAGTGTGTTGCGCGCAGTGTCGCTTCTTCCTCTGGTGAGTCAGATTGAAAAGTATTTGTTTTGAAAAACTCAGTTACCTCGTCATGCTCTTTCAGGAAAATACGGTATTGATATTCACTAAAATATTTTTGTCTGATTATCATGGTGGTCAATATATGGGTTGCATCCTGTTTTGTCCTGTAGGCCAAGGGTTCCACTAGTGGGTGGGCGGCATTCACCCACCATAGCCAACATCTGCTTACTATCTAATCTATGTTGTTATTCTTCGCCTGACCAATACCAAAGCGTATCGCCCCATTTCGAATCACTGAAACTCGGCATGATTTCGCCTTGTTGAAAGTGACGTCTGGAGTTGGCCTGTGCCGGGGTGAACCAATAGCCTGTCTTACTGCACGGTTGTCCTGCTTCTACACGAGTAACTTGAGATCCATTAGTCGGCTGATAATTTCGGGCATAATCGACTAAATCCTTTGGATAAACCATATGATCTATTTTGCTGTCTTCTATGCCATACAAAAATGCAATTGCACCGGCTTCAAATGCCCAGTAACCGACGTAAGTTCCTTCATCTCCTTGAAGGTGAGTGTCATGCCAAGGAGCTTGCTTAAAGGCTGGATACCATTGCAGGCAATATTTTTTCAGAAGTTTCGGCGGTTCTTGTTTGTTATCGGTGTAGATTGCTTGAATAAGTAACGTATAGACGTCGTGATACCATTCGTCTACATCGTGCCGATGAGGCATTACTTTGTTTAGCAAGGCTTCATAAAGGGTGTCCTCACCTGCATATCCTGCGTCGTCAATGAGTTTGACAAAGCGCGGAAGCAAGTCGGTTCGGTGTAGAAGTATACACAGACTGATCACTTGGACGGCTTCTTCGTATTGGTTCGGCCAGTCGTCTATTGCTAATGGCGATATGTTCGGGACGCCCTGATACTCGGCCAAGGCTTTTTGGCGGATCTCGTACTTTTCCACCAGGTCTTCAAGCATAGGAGCAAGGGCATCAATGTTTTCACCCGCCGTATAAGTTGCGAGTAATTTATCTAAAGCAAGAGTCTGGAAGTATTTGGCGCGTTGAGACGCTTCCTCCAAAGCAGAGTCGGATTTAAATTTATTTATTTTGAAGAACTCTATTAGCTCATCGTGTTCTCTGAGAAAGTTCTCGTAGTGTTTGGTGCTAAAAAAATTCTGTCGCATGTTCATGGGTGTCAAACCTCAATCTTTAGTGTATCCAGTGCGCCATACTTTTTGGTCAGGGACTTTTTGCGTTTGTTTACAAACGCTTTAACTTCTGCTTCGTTGTAATGAAAGGCTTTGTGAGCATGGTGTTCACTTTCATTTGAGTTTTTTATTCTGGCCTCAGCATGCTCTTTTGGGCTGGAGCTCGGGTGGTAAAGTGGGGAGTAAAATAAATGTCGACTATAAGAGGTTTCTACTTGGGCGGCGAGTATACGATTGCCGACAGCTTTTTGGAGGTTACTAAGTATCCATTCCACGCTCATCTGTACGAGTATTTCTTTGGTTTTGGTCGTACTGATTTTTGAGCTTTTAGAAGGCGACGTTTTTGATCTGCCGGTGGTTTTGGTAGTCGCGCTTTTTTTACCATTTGCATCTTGTTCGTTTTCGATGGGTTCAAGCAGTGTGCTTGGATCGCCCAATCCGGATACGCCTAGCTTAGAGCCAACACTAGGTTTACGTGTATTGTTGGGTTTACGCATGAATTTCGGCGCGTCTTCATCTTTGCTTGCCTTTGCCTCAACAACGGCAAATTTCTCGCCTCCATTGTTGGAAGGAGTGGCGCGCCAGACGGCATCGATCCCCGTCCCATTCGCACCATCCGACAGCTTGTAAAGCACGTGACTTGCCTTAGGACTCCCCCCCGCCGAGAGCTTCCCCGTCTTACTCGCACTAGGCACACCCTCAAGCCACTTCCCATCCGCGCCCTTGTCATGCCCATCCCAATCCTTGCCCCAGCCAAACTCCACTGCGCAGATGTAGTCGGCAATGTGCTCCCCACTCACCCCCAATCCTTCATTCAAAATGCTGGACGGGGCCTGAAGGCCTACCTTGGAGGCTTCGACCTGGTTGGAATGGGTGCCGCTCGCGCCATCGGTTCCCTTTGCCGCAACGGCCGAGTCTTTGTTGGCAGGCTTTTCAGCTCTTTTCGGGTGGCTTGAGCCGGAGGAGGCCGCAGAACTGTTGCGCTGCATGCCTTTCCATTTAAGCAGCCGCTTCTCAACGATGCCGACCATGGCCGGCATGTTGTCACGGGAGGCTGCGAGGACGGTGACGACCGATGTTTTGGCCCAGTTGGGCAGGCTCTGGAATGTAGAGGAGCCTTTCACGCCGGTGATGATTTCGTCGAGTTCGGCACGCAGCTTTCCAGCGTCGAAAATCTGTTTGAGCAGCTCTTCAGGGCTGGTTTTAACCCCGCATTCCTGGAGGACGAAGCGAAGTAGGTCGAACAGGACCGGGGCGTAGCGTTGCGGGTCTTTGTTGACGATTCGCAAGCTCTTCTTCAGGCCGTCGCCCGGTCCTGGAACCCAGCCGATCACGGCCATCAACAGATCGAATTGCGCGTCTTCCTTACCATCCGTTGACTCTGCGTTGTAGAGAACGATAGAGGATTCGATGGTGTCGTAGGCGTCGATGGCCTGGCCCAGAAACGGCACTGCGCCGAGCGCGATACCTTTTGCCAGTTCAACCGCGGCCTCTTGATAGGCGGCGCTACGGTCTTCGCCACCCTCGTTTGCGCTCTCAGCTACTGCCTCGCTCATGTCAGCCTCCCTGCGGCTTTCTCCACTAATGCTTGTAAATCAACCTGATCCGGGTCCAGGCCGAGCTTGCGTAAATCTTCGTTAACTTTCTCGTCCGAGTTCTGCACGACCGTTACGCTTTCACGATTGAACGGCCTCGGATCCTCGCCGTAATACACTTTGGCCGGTCCTTTCGGCACATCCTCCAACCGGGCGAAGCCGTCGTCATCCAGCACGCCTTCACGCGTGGAGCCATCGGCGAAGTCAACGCGGTACGACGCACCCGGCACCGGCTCAAGGTTATCGTAGTGCAGGTTCAGTTCCAGCCAGGTCGGATTGGGCTTGGCTTGTTGCATCAGGTGCCCGGCGATATCGGCGGCGGCGAGGCCGGGTATGAGTGGGGCGAGGATTCCAATCCCGGTCCCCACCCCTGGCGAGCCACCGGTATTCACCTTCACCTCAGCCCCACTGATCGTCACCCCCCCCGCATCAACCTTGACGAAACTCCCACCAGCCTTGGCCGTCAGTTCCATCCCACCTTCAACCACCACCTTCTTCCCCGCGTGGTAATGAATCTCCTGACCCGCCTCGACAAACTGCGCCGTCCCCACCTTCACATGCCGGGTGACCGCCACGGTCAGGTGATCATCCGCCCGCGCTTCGGTCTTGCGGTCCAGATGGGTGATGCGATGCTCTTCAACCTTGAACTCGCTGAAAACATTGGCTTCAACCGTGTCATGGCGTTCATTGCCGATGCGGATCTTCTGGTCGTGCTCAATGTTTTCGTCCCAGTCGCGCTGGGCATGCAGGTAGATCTGTTCCGCACCTTTCTTGTCTTCGATGCGGAACTCGTTGTAACCCTTGCCGCCCGGGGAGCTGAGGGTTTTGAAGGTGCTGCGGGTCTTGTTCGCCGGCAGGTCGTAGGGGACGACGTTTTCTTTGTGGAACAGGCAGCCGGTGATCAGTGGTTGGTCGGGGTCGCCTTCGAGGAAGGTGACGAGGACTTCCATGCCGACGCGTGGGATGGCGATGCCGCCGTAGGCGCTACCGGCCCAGCCGGTGGCGACGCGCAGCCAGCAACTGGTGTTGTCGTTGGCCTGGCCGTCGCGGTCCCAGTGGAATTGCACTTTGACACGGCCGTATTCGTCGCAGTGGATTTCTTCGCCGGGAGGGCCGGTGACGATGGCGGTCTGGCTGCCCAGGACTTTCGGTTTCGGGTGTTCGAGGGCAGGGCGGAAGTGCGCGTCCCACGGGGTGGAAAGGAAGGTGTTGCGGTAGCCCTGATGGAAATCGTCTTTATTGTGGGTTACGTCGCTGGTGACGTTTTTGCCGAGCACTTGCGGCTGCTTGCCTTCGTGCACGACTTCGAGCAACAGCCAGAGATCGTTCCACTCGGCGCGCGGGTGTTCGCTCAGGGCCATGAAGTGGCCGCTCACCAGGGTGGGCTCGTCGCCTTTGCCTTCGGCCAGTTGGTAATCGCTGCGATGGCGTTCCAGCGCACGGGTTGCCAGTTGTTTGCCGCGTTCGCGGGTCACGAAGCGGCCGGGGTAGTCGTAGTCTTCGAGGTCCGGGGCGAAGGTGCTCTTGGCGGTGCCTTCAGGCAGGATGCTTGGTTTCTCGAAGTCGTAATCGCGGCGGCTGACGCGGGAGGTCCGGGTTTCCAGGCGCAGGTTGAAGCGCTTGATCACCGGTTTCGTGGCGGCCATGCCGGAGTCTTGCTGGTAGGCCACGGGTGCGAGTTTGCGGAACACCGTCTGGTCATCGCCGAACACCAGTTTGTGGCCGCTTGTGCTGTGCTGGAAGTGGAAGTGAATGCCTTCCTCTTCACACAGGCGCTGGATGAAGTGCAGGTCGGACTCGTCGTACTGCACACAGTAATCGCGCTCGGGGTAGATCGCGCCGAGCTGGAAACTGTAGGCGTCGGCCAGGATGCCGCGCGCCTCCAGTACCTGGGCGATGATCTTCGGCACACTTAAATGCTGGAAAATCTGCTGGTCATGGTTGTGGCGCAGGTAAGCGAGTTGCGGAACCAGGCTGATGCTGTAGCGCGTCAGGCTTTTACCGGAGTCGCCTTGCTCGATGCGATAGACCAGACCGTGGATGATGCCCTTGCCGGTGGCGCCGAAGGTCAGGCAGCCAGGCTTGTGCAGCAGCTCTTCGAGTTTCAGGTCGGGACGGGCGCTGACCAGTTCGATGTCGAAACAGAACGGCTGATTGAGGGTTTCGCGACCGACGAAGCTGAGCACTTGCAGGTCAACGGAAACGCCTTCCAGCGTCAGGGAAATATGGGTTGCGTTCGCGTCCAGCATGCCTTTAATTCCGTCCTTTGAATAAGCTGGTGCGGATGGTGCAGCATTAAACCGACTCGTTCAAGGCGCAAATGGCGTAGGTGTGGAGGCCTTGGGCTATCGGGAAAACCCTTAGATACGGGGTTTTGGCCAATGGATGCGGGGGATACTTCGTCATTCGTTCCTGAACAAGACAGCGTCACACCTTGCGGCGATCCGGAATTGGCCGTCGTTTTCAGGCTTTCGGTGGTGTGACCGTTGGATTGGCGGCGTGTGTTACACCGCCATCGCGAGCAAGCTCGCTCCCACATTGGATTGTTGTCGAGCACAAAACCTGTGTCCGCTGGAGATCACTGTAGGAGCGAGCCTGCTCGCGATGAGGGCCTTACATTCAGCGTATTTCCAACTGTTGCCGATACGGCAAATCCGGCCCGGTCTTGCTGCACGTCAGCGCCGCTGCCTGCACCGCAAATTTCAACATCCCGTCAATTTGCCCGCGCTCAAGGGATTGCACGCCCTCAACCGAATCCAGTTGCTGCTCGGTCAACCAGGTAATCAATGCCGCCTGAAACGTATCACCCGCGCCCACGGTATCGGCGATTTTCACTGCGCTCGCCGGCACCGACCACGAACCGTGTGCACGGCTGAACACCGTTGCACCCTCGCCACCACGGGTCAGGAACACCAACTGACAACGATGCTGCAGCCAGCCTTCAATCACTCGCTGCGGATCCTGTTCGGGATACAACAGACTCAAATCTTCATCGCTGACTTTGATCAGATCCGCCAACTCAACCAGCGTCGCAATCCGCGAGCGCCACAGGTCGATGTTCGGCTCAGGATTGAGTCGTACATTAGGATCAAGGCTGATCAGGCGTTTGCCGCTTTCACGCTGCACCAACGCCAGTAAGGTGTCGGCAATCGGTTGCACCACCAGCGAAAACGAGCCGACGTGCAAACCGCGCACTTCCGGCCCCAGCTCAGGCAAATGCTCAGGTTTGAGCTGCCGATCTGCGCAACCTTCACCGCGAAAGCTGTAGTGAGGCGAGCCATTGGCACCGACAGCGACCATCGCCAGCGTGGTCGGTGCGGCGAAATCCACGAGGAAATCCGGGCGTACACCTTCATCCTGCAGCACTTGCTGCAAGCGTCGCCCAAGGTAGTCGGTGGACAACCCGGCAAACAGCGCCGCCTCCACGCCCAACCGACGAAGTCCAACCGCCACATTGAACGGCGAACCGCCGGCAATCGCCTTGAAATTCACTTTTGAAGCCAGGCCGCTGGCGTCGTCTTCACTGAAGAAATCGAACAGCGCTTCGCCACACACCAGATACATAGTTGTTCGCTCTTTAAAGGGTTGCGACATGTTGTTGATAGCGTTCATAGGCCTGCTGACAGGCCGCCACATTTTCCGCAATCGGTAAGGTTTCACTGGCCGGATCGAGCTTTACGCAACGCTCGCAAAGGTCCGCCAGACTGTCCTCGTGGCCGTTTGCCCAAGACTTGCACCACGCCGCTTGAATCGCCGCGCCGAGGGCTGCCGCTTCGCTCTGCTCGGTACAGATCACCGGGGTGTTCATGATGTCGGCGACGATCTGCCGCCACACCGGGCTTTTAGAGCCGCCGCCGATCAGGCAAATGCTGCGGCTTTGTAAGCCATTCTGGCGCAGCAGGTCCAGTCCATAACGCAAACCGAAGGTCGTGCCTTCCACCACCGCGCGGCACAGGTTGGCCTGGGTCAGGTTGGTCATGGTCAAGCCCAGCAGGCTGCCGGTGGCATGGGGCAAAGCGGGGACGCGTTCGCCGTTGAGGAACGGCAGCATGCACACGCCTTCGGCACCGATGGGCGCCTGTTCGACCAAATCGGTGAAGTGTTCGATATCAAGGTCGAACAGCTCGCGAATGACCCCCGTGGCGTTGGTCAGGTTCATGGTGCAGATCAGCGGCAGCCAGCCCCCGCTGGAAGAACAGAACGTCGCGACCGACGCATCCGGGCTGACTTTCGGCTGGTCAGCATAGGCGTACACCGTCCCCGAAGAGCCGAGGCTCATGGTGATTGCGCCAGGCTTGATGTTGCCAGTGCCGATTGCGCCCATCATGTTGTCGCCGCCACCGCTGGACACCAGCGCCTGCGGGTTGATGCCCAGGTGTTCGGCGATGCTCGGCAGGATCGTGCCGACCGCTTGATGCGCATCGATCAACTCCGGCAACGCGGCTTGCAGGCGTCCGGTCGGGTCGATGTCTCGAAGCAACTGCAAATCCCATTGGCGGGTCCGCACGTTGAAATACCCGGTGCCGGAGGCATCGCCGTACTCGCTGCAACTGCGGCCGGTGAGCCAGTGGTTCAAGTAGTCGTGGGGCAGGAGGATGCGGGCGATCCGGGCGAAAATGTCCGGGTGCTGTTCTTTGATCCACAACAGCTTTGAAACGGTGTAGCCCGGCGCAATGACCACGCCGAGGCGCTCCAGTGAGCCTTTTTCGCCGCCGAGGTGGTCTAGCAGGCGATCGTTTTCCGGGGTGGATTCGGTGTCGCACCAAAGTTTCGCCGGTCGCAGCACTTGGCCTTGGTCGTCGAGCAGCACCAGGCCGTGTTGCTGACCGGAGACGCCGATGCCAAGGATGTCCTGACCGTCGACTTTCGCCGCGAGTAACGCACGGCGGGTGGCCAAGGTGAACGCTTCCAGCCACTGACCGGTGTCTTGCTCGCGACGACCGTTGGCGCCGCTGATCAGGCTGTGCTCGGCTGCGCCCTGTCCCAGGACCTGGCCACTGTGGGCGTCGAGGATCACGGTTTTGGTGCCTTGGGTGCCGCAGTCGATGCCGAGGAATAATTGTTGGTTTGTCATGGCAGATCCTTGGTGTGTCAGGTCGATCTTGGTGAAGCCATTCGCGGGCAAGCCTCGCTCCTACAGATCCGGAGTCGACCATCAAAATATGGCTCGACACTAACGTTGTAGGAGCGAGGCTTGCCCGCGAAGACGGCAGTGGTTTCACCGCCGCACTTACTCCAACACCCGCTCCAACGTCCGCGTCACGCCCACTTCCCGCAAGCTGTTGCAGCACCATTCAAACGCCGCCACAAACTCCGGCGAACGGGGAATCGCCGTACCAAAAATCTCCTCAACTCCCAGCAAACGCTGCGTGATCAACGCATCATCCGCTACCAAGGCCTGGCAGAACGTCGCCCGAGGGTCGGGAATCGAGTAGGTATCGCCATTCTCATCCACGCCCTTCAAATACAACGCCCAGGCCGCCACCACCAACGCGGCCCGCTTGGTCTCCTGGCCATCGGCAATCAGGCGATTGATGGTCGGAATGGTGAACTTGGGAAACTTCGACGAGCCGTCCGAACACACTCGCTCCAGTTGATCGGCAATCGCCTGATTGGAGAAACGCGCCACCAGCGTGTTCTTGTAATCCGTCAGATCAATCCCCGGCACGGGCGACAATTGCGGCGTGACATCCAGATCCATGTAGGCACGCACATAGCGCACAAACAGCGGGTCATTCATGGTCTCGTGCACGAAGCGATAACCCTTCAGGAACCCCAGATACGTCAGGGCCAGATGACTGCCGTTGAGCAGTTTGATCTTCATCTCTTCATACGGCGTGACGTCGTCGGTGAATTGCACGCCGACTTTTTCCCAGGCCGGACGCCCGTTGACGAACTTGTCTTCCAGCACCCACTGCACAAAAGGTTCGCAGACCACCGGCCAGGCATCGTCGACGGCATGTTTGTCGTGAAGTTGCAGCTTGTGTTCAGTGCTGGTCATTGGCGTGATTCGGTCGACCATCGCGTTGGGGAAGCTGACGTGGGTGGCGATCCAGTCACGCAGATCGGCATCGCGCAAAGCGGCGAAGGCCAACAAGGCTTTGCGGGTGACGGCGCCGTTGTGCGGCAGGTTATCGCAGGACATCAAGGTGAACGCGGGCGTGCCGACGGCGCGGCGTCTGGCCAGCGCGGCGCAGAGGAAGCCAAACACGGTTTTCGGTGCGTTCGGGTTCGCCAGGTCGTGCTGGATTTGCGGCAGGTGGGCCATGAACTCGCCGTTGCTGTCGTCGATGCAATAACCGCCTTCGGTGATGGTCAGCGAGACGATGCGGATCTCTGGACTGGCGAGTTTGTCGATCAACGCTGCAGCGCCGTCTTCGGCCAGCAGCATGTCGCGAATCGCGCCGATGACCCGGACTTCGGTGTCGTCGGTGTCGCCCAGTTCGAACAGGGTGAAGAGGTAATCCTGCTCTTTCAGATCGTCCCGGGCGCGGCGGTCTTCGGCGCGCAGGCCGACCCCGCAAATCGCCCAGTCCAGGCCTTCGCCGGTATTCATCAGCGCGTCGGTGTAATACGCCTGATGGGCGCGGTGAAAACCACCGACGCCGATGTGGGCGATGCCCTGGCGCGTATCGCTCAGGGTGTAGGCGGGCAGGACCACCTCGGGAGCGAGGCGGTTGAGGTTCTGTTGGTTGAGTTTCATCACAGGCTCTCTAAATCAGGCCGCTGCACGCAGCGGGCGGGTCAGCGCCACGCCGTCGGCATCGAATAAATGGCAGTGTTCGGCGTCCAGGTGCAGGCTCAAGGCTTCGCCGTAACGGCTGGCAAGGTCGCCACGAACGCGCATGGTCAACGCTTCGCCGGAAGCGGTCACGACGTGGCAAAAGGTGTCGCTGCCCAGGCGTTCGCTGACGTCAGCGGTGACCTGCAAGGTGCAGTCGCCGGTTTGTGCGAGGTTGAGGTGCTCCGGACGAATGCCTAGGGTCACCGCGCCGCCGACGTTCAGCTGGGCACCGCTCAGCGGCAGGGTGATGCGGGTGCCGGCGTCCAGCAGGACTTCACAGCTTTGGCGCTCGACGCGGGTGACTTTGCCTTTGAGGAAACCCATTTTCGGCGTGCCGAGAAAGCCGGCGACAAACAGGTTGGCCGGCTGGTGATACAAGTCCAGCGGCGAGCCGACCTGCTCGATTTTGCCGCCGTTGAGGACGACCACTTTGTCGGCCATGGTCATCGCTTCGACCTGGTCGTGGGTCACGTAAATCATCGTCGCTTGCAGGTCTTTGTGCAGGCGCAACAGTTCCAGGCGCATTTGCACGCGAAGCGCGGCGTCGAGGTTGGACAGCGGTTCATCGAACAGGAAAATTTTCGGGTTGCGCACAATGGCGCGGCCGATTGCGACGCGTTGACGCTGGCCACCGGACAATTGCTTGGGCTTGCGCTCCAGCATCGGTCCCAGCTCCAGGATGCGCGCCGCTTCGCCGACTTTCTTCTCGACTTCAGCCTTTGGTACGCCGGCCAGATCAAGGGCGAACGACATGTTCTTTTTCACGGTCATGTGCGGGTACAGGGCGTAGGTCTGGAACACCATCGCCAGGTCGCGCTTGGCCGGGCTGACTTCTGTAATGTCGCGGCCATCGAGTTCGATGGTGCCGCCGCTGACTTCTTCCAGGCCGGCGATCAAGCGCAGCAGGGTGGATTTGCCGCAGCCCGACGGGCCGACGAAGACCACGAATTCCTTGTCGTTCACTTCCAGATCGATGCCTTTGATGATGGAAAAGCCTTCGAAGCCTTTTTGCAGATTCTTGATTTTCAGGTTGGCCATGATGATGGGCCTCCACGTGTTGTTATTCAGTTGAGCCGGGCGGGCTTTTCTGTGGGAGCGAGCCTGCTCGCGATTGCGGTGTATCAGAGGCATTAATGCTGAATGACACTCCCTCATCGCGAGCAGGCTCGCTCCCACAGGGATTTGCATGTCGGCAGGTCATTTCACGGCGCCAAACGACAGGCCGCGGACCAATTGTTTCTGGCTGATCCAGCCGAAAATCAGGATCGGCGCGCAGGCCAGGGTCGACACCGCCGACAACTTGGCCCAGAACAGACCTTCGGGACTTGAGTAGGAGGCGATCAGCGCAGTCAATGGCGCAGCTTTCGACGAGGTCAGGTTCAGCGACCAGAACGCCTCGTTCCAGCACAGGATCAGCGACAGCAAAACGGTGGAGGCCAAACCGCCCTTGGCGATCGGCAGCAGCACCCGGACCATTTCCTGCCACAGCGTGGCACCGTCGAGGCGCGCGGCTTCGAGGATGTCTTTGGGGATGTCTTTGAAGTAGGTGTAAATCATCCAAACCACGATCGGCAGGTTGATCAGCGTGTAGATCACGATCAGCGCGATGCGCGTATCGAGCAGGCCGAAGCTCTTGGCCAGCAGGTAGATCGGCATCAGCACGCCCACCGGCGGCAGCATTTTGGTGGAGAGCATCCACAGCAGCGTGCCTTTGGTGCGTTGGGTTTCGTAGAACGCCATGGAGTAGGCCGCCGGCACCGCGATCAGCAGGCACAAAGCGGTAGCGCTGAAGGAAATCACCACCGAGTTCCAGGCGAAACTGAAGTAGTCGCTGCGCTCGTTGATGTGTAGGTAGTTCTCCAGCGTCGGCGTGAAGATGAACTGCGGCGGCGTGGCGAAGGCGTCGATTTCGGTTTTGAAACTGGTCAGCACCATCCAGAAGATCGGGAAGAAGATCAGGATCGCGATGGCCCAGGCCAGGGTGCCGAGCAGCAGGCTTTGCAGACGGCGGGATTGTTGAAGGGTCATGGCGCAGGCCTCAGGTCTTGTCTGTCAGGTTTTTGCCGATCATGCGCACCAGCACGATGGCCGCGATGTTGGCGATCACCACTGCGATCAAGCCGCCGGCGGACGCCATGCCGACGTCGAACTGCACCAGCGCCTGGTTGTAGATCAGGTACGCGAGGTTGGTCGAGGCATAGCCGGGACCGCCGTTGGTGGTGGTGAAGATTTCGGCGAAGACCGAGAGCAGGAAGATGGTTTCGATCATCACCACCACCGCAATCGGGCGGGCCAGGTGCGGCAGGGTCAGGTGCCAGAAAATCGCGATCGGCCCGGCCCCGTCGAGGCGCGCGGCTTCTTTCTGTTCCTGGTCGAGGGACTGCATGGCGGTCATCAGGATCAGGATCGCGAAGGGCAGCCATTGCCAGGACACGATGATGATGATCGACAGCAGCGGGTAGTGCGCCAGCCAGTCCACCGGCTGTGCGCCGAACAGCTTCCAGACGTAGGCGAGAATCCCCGACACCGGATGGAAAATCAGGTTCTTCCAGATCAGCGCACCGACGGTGGGCATGATGAAAAACGGCGAGATCAGCATCACCCGCACGATGCCGCGACCGAGGAATTCGCTGGCCTCCAGCAAGGCACTGATCAGCACGCCCAGCACCACGCTGATCAGCAGCACGCTGCCCACCAGCAACAGGGTGTTGGTGGCGCCGGGCATGAACCCGGAGTCAGTCAGGAAGTACGTGAAATTCTCCAGCCCGACAAATTCGTTTTCGCCGGGATAGAGCAGGTTGTAGCGGATCATCGAAAAGTAAACGGTCATGCCCAGCGGCACGATCATCCACAGCAGCAATAACGCCACCGAGGGGCTGACCAGAAACCAGCCGGGATTGGCCAGCCGGCTTTTACGCACCGGTTGGGGGATGTCCATGTGAGCTTTGGCAGTTGAAATATTCATGGCATTTAACCGATTAGGACAGACAGACGAAGATCAAAATGTGGGAGCGGGCTTGTGTGGCGAGGGAGCTTGCTCCCGCTCGACTGCGCAGCGGTCGCAAAGCTTTTGGGGGCGCTTCGCACCCCAGCGGGAGCAAGCTCCCTCGCCACAAAAGCCAGCTCCTACATAGAGTGCGTCAAACCTGTGGGAGCGTGGCTTGCCCGCGATGGAGGCAACTCGGTATCTCAGACAAACCAGCACCGTTGCCCCCACCGCCCGTTGCTATTTGGGATAACCGGCGCGCTTCATCTCGCGTTCGGTGGTTTGCTGGGCCGCCGTTAGCGCCTGGTCGACCGTGGTCTGGCCAATCAGCGCCGCCGAGAACAACTTGCCGACTTGGGTGCCCACCGCCTGGAATTCAGGAATGGTCACCAACTGGATGCCGATGTAGGGCACAGGCTTGAGGGTCGGTTTGCTCGGGTCCGCCGCTTTCAGCGATTCCAGCGTCACCTTGGCAAACGGAGCGGCGCTCATGTAAGCCTCGCTGTACGTCGAGGCCCGAGTGCCAGGCGGCACATTGGCGATGCCGTCTTTTTCGGCGACCAACGCGCCGTATTCCTTGGAAGTGGCCCAGGCACTGAAGGTTTTAGCCGCGTCCTTGGCCTTGGAACTGGTCGGGATCGCCAGCGCCCAGGAGTAGAGCCAGGCCGAACCTTTGTCGGTGGTCTCGTGAGGTGCATAGGTAAAGCCGACGTGATCGCTGACCTTACTTTGGGTCTTGTCGGTGACGAAAGAGCCGGCGACGCTGGCATCGACCCAAATTGCGCACTTACCACTGTTGAACAGCGCCAGGTTTTCATTGAAGCCGTTGCTGGAGGCACCCGGCGGGCCGGATTTCTTCATCGTATCGACGTAGAAATTCAAGGCGTTTTTCCACTCGGGGCCGGTGAATTCCGGTTGCCATTTCTCATCGAACCAGCGCGCACCATAAGCGTTGGCCACGGTGGTGATCAGCGCCATGTTCTCGCCCCAGCCGGCCTTGCCACGCAGGCAGATGCCGTACTGTTCTTTGTCTTTGTCTTTGTTTGTGAGCTTGCTGGCGAATTCGCCGATCTGGGTCCAGGTCGGGTGCTCGGGCATGGTCAGCCCGGCGTCCTTGAACAGGTCGGTGCGGTAATAGGTGATGGAGCTTTCCGCGTAAAACGGCAGGGCGTAGAGCGAGCCCTTGACCGAAAGGCCTTCACGCACCGATGGGAAGACATCGTCGAGGGCGTAGTTGGCCGGCAAGTCCTTCATCGGCTCCAGCCAGCCCTTGGCACCCCAGAGTGCGGCTTCGTACATGCCGATGGTCAGCACGTCAAACTGCCCGCCCTGAGTGGCAATGTCGGTGGTCAGGCGTTGGCGCAGGACGTTTTCTTCCAGCACCACCCAGTTGAGCTTGATGTCCGGATGCTCGGCCTCGAAGGTCTTCGAGAGCTTTTGCATACGGATCATGTCGCTGTTGTTGACGGTGGCGATGGTCAGGGGCTGAGCGCCGAGACTGACGCTGCTGAGGGTCATGCAGGTGAGGGCAAGCAGAGCTTTTACCGAAGGTTGCATCGTGCACTCCTTTTCTGCACCCGATGGGGGACAGAAGGACAGTTATTGTTTTTGTGTCTTCCGAGGGCAGGAAGAATGTGCACTGATTACAGCCTTCAATTGAGGATGTGACAAATCATCCGTCGCACTTGAATCGATACTATTTTGCACTGGATTCTGAAAAGGCAAGAATTAACACCGGACATCCTGTAGCCGCTGCCGAAGGCTGCGTTCGAGTGCGCAGCACTCGCTGGCGCAGAGCGTGCGGTGATCCTGGGGAGGCAGAGTGGCAGATTTTGCGACTGCTTCGCAGTCGAGCGCAGCCTTCGGCAGCTGCTACACGGATTGCTGTCAGTGCTGATTCTGCTCAGTCAACCGCTGCACCGCCAGCCGTCGGTAATGCGAAGGCGTCATGCCCTTGAGCTGCTGGAATCGCCGATTGAAGTTGGAAATATTGTTGAAGCCCGATT
Source organism: Pseudomonas sp. LBUM1663 (assembly GCF_059695905.1). NCBI lineage: Bacteria > Pseudomonadati > Pseudomonadota > Gammaproteobacteria > Pseudomonadales > Pseudomonadaceae > Pseudomonas > Pseudomonas sp. LBUM1663. Next base: position 3,054,849 of record NZ_CP166792.1, read on the forward strand.
CGAAACACACATCGGTCACCGGTTTGTCGCCATCGGCCAGCAACTCGCAGGATTTGCTGATGCGCAGGCGATTGACGAACTCGATGAAGCAGCGCCCGGTGGCTTGCTTGAACACCCGGCTGAAATACGTCGGCTTCATGCCCAAATGCTCGGCGACCTCCTCGAGCGGCAGGTCCCGGGCGTAATGCGCAAAAATGTAATCCACCGCTCGGTTGGTGCGATCGATGTTGTGTTCATCCGCCAGTTGCGGCGTGGTGGCACCCGACAGCAACTGAAAATCGTCAGAAGCCGCGAGCAGCTCCAGCAGTATGAAAAAGTGCCCGAGCCGGGTGACGCCTTTAGTGTCAGCGATGCGTTGCATCAACGTCATGGCCTGGCGGATGGTGCGCTTGCAACGAAACTCGATGCCGTACTGCGCGCGCTCCAGCAGAGGCGCTAGGGTCTTGAGTTCCGCGAATACCTGATGACCGCTCTCGAACAATTCATCCGTGAAGTTGACCAGCATGTCGCGCTTGGGCACTACCTCGTCTTCGGCCACCTGGCTGATCCAGTTGTGAGGCAGATTCGGGCCAGTCAGGAACAGGGTTTCCGGGTAGAAGTTGCCAATGTAATCGCCGATGAACACCTTGCCGGAACTGGCGACGATCAGGTGCAGCTCGTATTCCTTGTGGAAATGCCAACGCACCAAAGGGCAGGGGAATCCATGCTGGCGATAGATGATCGACAACCCGTTGTGGTCGTCCATCAGTTCATAGGAAGGATCGGTGACTCTCGCGGTTCGGGTCATGTCAGGGCGCTTTTTATTGTCATTGCGCCCTGATCATGCCTCTTTCCAGGCTTGTAATGCCAGCGTGCTAAGCACAGGGCGTCAGGCCGGTGCCCGCTCATGCAAGGCATGGCCGTAAACGGCTTTCATGCTGGTGGCGGTCCAGCAATAACGAACGATCTCTGACTCGTCGAAAAAGTCGGTATTGATGATGCTGCAACGCGTCACCCAATCCCGGGTGGGATTGAACCAGTCATTGATCTGGTTTTTGATGTCTTGAGGCCCTCCCAGAAACGCGTAGCGGGTGGCCGATAACGACCGTAGGAACGTTTCGTAAGGCGCGTCTTCGAGCGTACTGGAAATGTGGGTTTTCAGATCCTCGGTGTCGGTGAACCTTTTGTCGATCCACTTGTGTGGGATGCGCGGCCAGAAGTAATCCTCATCCAGTTCCCGCCGTCCATGCGCCGCCAACACCACCCGGCGGCGAGTACTGATCCGCTTGAGCTCGCCGATGGTTTTTGTGGCATCGTCGGGGGGATCACTCGCTGTCCGAGTCGACTCACCAGAAGATCATTGAGTTTCTGGTAGTCAAAAGGTTTGGCCCCGTCGCGAGTTGGTGGAAATCCAGCACGATGAACTCATCCGGATTACGGTCGAGAAACGCTGATACGTCTGTAATCAGTTCATCGAGGACCCTATGGGACTGGTATCCGTTGTGATGAAAATAGAAGACCGACTGGTCTGCGCCCTCGGTGTAGCCCAGCCGGATATCAAAGGCCCGGGCGCCATTGGACAGTTGCCAGGCAAATGAACCGTTTTGACACGTCGTCCAGTTACCGATAACCACATCATAATTGGGCGCCTGTTTATCCATGCCGGCGTTGTGTGCGCCGGGCCAGACAATATCGGTCAGCTTTAATCGGTGGATATCCAGAACGTTACTCATCCACTTTTTTTTGTCCAGCGCACCTGTTGTGTTATGGGTCATGACAGTTCCTTGTCGTTAAGGCGCCCACTCCGTGGGGCGACGAAGTTTAGGTATCAGCGTTGGCTGCAAGCCACATCTGTGTTGATCGCCCTGCGTGAAAGGCTTTCATGACCCAGCATAGAAGTGCGCAACAAGATTGCCAGTCACAGAAATAGTTGCACATATATAGCCATTTAATGGCGGGCCGACTAATTGGTTCGCTTGTTGGCTTTATGCAAGTTTGCGGTTCGGCAATATGAAACAATTCGCGATTCTTCAATGAAGTCGACGTTGATGATGTTGCACTTTGCCGCCCAGTCGCTTTTTTCCGGGTCGAACCACGCATCAAGCTCATTATGTATATCCACGGGGCCGCCGAGGGCACTGTAACTGGTCGCGGACAACGACCATGGGGCCCATGTGCCTGGCGGATGTGTCAGCACACTCGTAATGTGTTTTTTCAAGTCGGCAGCACTCGTGATGCCCTTGCCGGACCATTTGTGTTCAATTTGCTCAAGGAACACGTTTCGATCAAGCTCCCAATGCCATGGGGCCGCGACTAGAACCCTTTGTTCAGAACTGATTTGTTTGAGTTGACGGAGACTCATAGACCAGTTTTGAGTGGGGATTATTTTATGACCCATAAGATGGATCATCATGTCGTTGAAAAAAGTGAAGTCAAACGCATCCCCTTGCAGTTCGTGAAAGTCCAGGACAATGAATTCATCAGGATTCTCCTCAAGAAATTGTCTCACGTCGGTCAACAAGTTCCCCAAGGTGCGATTGTTGCGGTTGCCATTGTGGTGCATCCGGAATTTTCCAAGCCCAGGTGCCTTGGCGTCGAACGCGAGGCGGATATCCAACGCTCGGGAGCCGTGGCACAACTGGGAATAAAACGATTGGTGCTGACAGGCGAGCCAATGGGCGCCTGGAATCAGAGGCCATGACGCTTTCCAGTCGCTACCTGCGTTATGGGTGCCCGGCAGGGTTAATTCACGGAGCGACAAAGTGTCAATGGCCGGCGTGCTGGCCATCCAGTTGTTAAGTTTCAGGTTTGTTTGAGCAATGGTGTTCATTTAATGCATCCTTGCATTGATTGTTGGTTTGAATAAGTTGTGCCGAATGAGTTAATTCAACTTTAATCCGGCAGATTATATATAAAGTGGGTTGCTGGCGTGGTCAATGAGTGTGGCAATGCAAAGTGTGTATAGGTCATGCCTGACATCTAGTTGGCGCGGTTTTTTGCCTCAATCCACTGTGCCATATATTGCGTACTTTTGTGGTGGTGGTGACGCAACATGCTGCCGGTAAAGTTGTCACTTCTAAGTTGTGCGAGATGCTGTTGGCAGTGCAATAACTTTTCAATCAGTGCCGGGCCATGTTCCGACTGTCGATAACGATCCGCCAGTAACGCCTGTCCCATGGATTGGGCGTTCGCCCAGAGTGCTTCATCCTTGTACAACCGCACCGCGTGATCGGCGAATTTACGTGCCGTCCGGGTCACGGCGCCAGGCCAGGGATGCTGACCGTGCATCGCTTCTGCACCGATAGGTGTTGTGACTGTGGGCGTGCCACACAGCATGGCGTCGATTATCTTGCCCTTGATGCCCGCACCGAAACGCAGCGGTGCCAGACACACGCGCGCAGCCGACATCACTTGCAAGGCGTCTTCCGCCCAGTTCATGACATGGAAACCCTGGGCCGGGTTATGCAGCGCAGTGGCCTTGGGCGGCGTGTAAGCGCCGTAGATGTGCAACTGAGCGCTGGGCAGTTGTTCACGGATCAACGGCCAGATCGCCGTTTTCATCCAGAGCACCGCATCCCAGTTCGGCGCATGTCGAAAGTTACCAATGCTGAGAAAGTGCGCCCGATCTTCAAAGGCGGCCGGCACCACGCTCGACGGTTCGACCATCAACGGACACCAGTGCAGCAAGTTGCGCGGCATCTTGAACTGCTCGACCAGCAACTCGATTTCCACTTCAGAGATCATCAGGTTCAAATCGCAACGATACAGCGCGGCAATTTCCCGTTTGGCCAGATCGGTATCGGCCATCAACTCGAACTCTTCGCGCAATGCCGGTGCGAACAGGTCGCTGAAATCATTGTTGTCGTCACTGGCCTTCAAGCGGTCCTTGAGGCGCTGATGCCGGGCGTGCCGCAGGCTTTGCAGATCCGAAGTTTCAAGCACACGCAAGGCATCAGGGCAGTGCTTTTCTACACGCCAGCCGAACTGCTCTTCCATCATGAACTGGTCAAACAGCACGATGTCCGGGGCCAGTTCACTGATAAACGCGTCGAAACTGCTGTTGTTCAACTCGATAGGCACTTCGCGAATGCCCAGCGCCGTCAGATCAGCCCGATGTTCACCGGTGCCTGCCGGGCTGCTGAAAGTAATGTCCCAGCCTTGTTGCAGAAACGTATCCAGAATCTGCATCACATGCCCACTGGCGGCCGATGACCGAGGCTCGGGCCAGACGTAACCAATGACGAGGACTTTGGTTGCGCGGGGCTGGCTCATGAACGGTATTTCCTTGACTCGGTCTGTGGGCTGAGTGATGCGAGAGGCGCGCAATTAAACCACAACAAGGTCGATGTTGGACTGAAACACCGCCGCTGCAGAGCAGGCGGCGGCGGCGGTCGTGTTGTTACACCGTATTGAGTTTCACCAATACATCAGCGCCGATGTAGCTGTTGCGGCTTCGCTCAAGCGCCGATTGCATGGTTTTTATATTTTCCAGGTAGACCGGTCGGTTGGTTGCCAACTGGCTCAGCAACGAGGTCGTAATGGCGAACGAGTCTGCATTTTTTAGGGCTGTGGTGCTTTTAAGGTAGACAGGCGGATATTTTCCCGGAATCGCAGGTGCATGACCGGAAGCGAGGTTCAGCAAAGGACCTACGTCAAGTTGTTGGTAACCTTTTTGAAACATATCCGGGTCCAGTGCATAGTTGAAGTCTTTTGTATTAGGCGCACCGTGAAACATCTCGTGAACTAAAGCGTCTGCCGTGGTGCCCGGATTGAAAAACTCCTTGCGGTAGTTATCGTTGAAATTGTGAGTGTTGATGATGATAAATTTCTTGTGCGTTGCCTCAGTAGTATTTGCAGCTTTCCATTCGTTGTATAAAGTCGGGTTTAACGCTGCGAGCGCGTCGGCATTTTTGGAACCGTCAAAAATGACGTTACTGGGACTGATCTTCGTAAAATCTGCGTTGACCTCATTCAAGTAGGTGAGGTATTGATGGCGGGTTTGCGGCGAGGCGTCTCCTAAAAGCAGCTTGAGCACCAGGTTTGCGTCATCTTCTAAACGGGTGTCAGACATAACACTGATCGCAGTGTCAACTTTCTTACGCGCCAGAGGCAGACCTTCCTTGATGATGCTTTTAGCGTAGCTTTCGGGCATTAATTTATGAAGCCCTGGAAGGTGGAAGTTTGCGGTCGGCTTGAAGTTCTTCAACTTTCTTCCCCAAGGCTCGCCAAGCCGGTTGAGTGCATACCAATCGTCATTCCTGCGCACCGCTGAAAGTAAGAATGCGTCCGCAACAACATCTGTCTGGCGCCAGATACCTTGCCCGAAATCCGTTCGTTGCGCAGCCTTTATAAGGTCGTAGGATTGAGCACTACCGGTCAGTTTTCGTAGTTGATGGGTAGCATTTTCCAAAGAGTGAAGTCCGACCCTGCCAATACTCAATACACCTTTCTTCAGATATTTTCCGGCACCCAAAAGCAATTCAGGTGTTCCATCCAGTGGGTTGAACGCCGAATTGAGGAAGCCAAGACCGACCTTGGCCAGCGCTCTCGATTTTGAGGCGGTGGAGACGGCCTTGCCGGCGATGCTAACGGCCTTTGCGACTACACCCACCACCAACAAAACGTTAATTGCGAGTTCAATCGTGCAGGACAGCGCGCTTCCTTTATTACGGTCCGGATCATCGGACGTAAAGTCCTCGTAGCAGGCCTTGAACGGCACGATGATATTGATAAAGGTGTCGAAGTATTCCTCTTCTTTGGCGAGTTTTATTTCCAGTTTTGTTCGGCCCCGCGAGTCTTCCAGTAGCTCTTCGTAAGTCCAGACAGGTCGAAGCTTCAAGATGAAGTTCACCAGCGAGTTAAATTGTCCGCTATAAAAACTCTTGTAATGGCCTTGCTGAATTTCGCTCGAGTTTCTTCCGGAGACAGGGAATGTGCCCAGTTTATCCATTGCCCCATGACTGGACAGTACAGCGCCGTGAGGAACGCCATGGGTATAGCTTTCAATATCGGTCGGGAAAAAATGTATGTTGGCAGCGTTGCTCAAGCTATTAATATGACCGGTAAAATCGATCCGTGCGGGTTGCTGTAGCAGACTTTCCTTGTGTATAAGCGCTGCCAGTTCAGGGTTTTCTCGACATAGGCCCTGTAACGTGAACAACTCATAACAGTACAGTCGGCCTTCATACTTCGCACACATCACTACGCCGTAGCGCCCCGTCGCGGCATCCTTGTCTTTCTGTTTTTCCTGAGGAAACACTTCTGGGGGCTGGATGAAGGCAACCGATGGGCGAAGGGTAAAGAGAGTAACCTCACCGCACAGAAGACGAGTGCGGTCAATGGGCGCTAATGCCGACAAAACGAGGTTTAGTGTTGTGGCCATCGCTTTTTCCAATGGCGCATAGGCTTGGTCAAAGCGCTGCTTGAAGACCCCCTCCGCAGAAACCAGGTTAGGCAACAGGCGAGGAAAGCGCTGATAAATGCTGGTTCCTTTTTTCAAGTCCCAGTCACGTGTCCCAAGATGATTGGACATGTTAAGTTCGACCATAGACATGGCCAATGGCACGAAATTGTTAAACTCATGGAATCCCCGTTGTTTTTCGTAGAGTATTTTTTCCTCCAGAAAATCGCAGTCCGGAACAATATGCTGGAGTATTTCCAACGATATCGCTTTTCGGGAGGGTAGCGGGGTGGCCAAGGATTTTGCGTTCTGCGTGTATAGATCTTCGAACTTTTGATAGGACGCGATGGCAGCGTCAACGGCGGCCTGATAGTTACTGTTGACACGCTCAAGCGTAAAAATATTGTTCAACAAGGCCCAATCAATGATGGGATCAACCGCTAACACGCTATGCAGAATTTCCAGGTTCTTGTTGACCGGCTCAATCTCCTCGAGTTGCATGACCTCCGAATAAGTCATGGAGAGCGCAGACCCAATTGCGTTCGCCTCTGCCAAGGCGACGCCCCGACAGAATGTGATCCATTCAGATGTGCCCAGTAGCAGCGAATCGGGTTGTTCTTTGACCAGGAGCTCTGGAGCCCTGCCTGCCAATAGCAAGTAAGCAGACAAGGTCGCGACGTATGCCGGGACTTTGTGGCTTTCTTCAAGATGCTTCTCAAGTTCGACGATTATTGCTGAAGCTGACTTCTCAACATTCTCGGGTGCGTAAAGATTGTAACCGGCCACATGATTGCGAGGTTCATCTTCACCTGCTGCGGGGTAAATATCCAGAATGATGGCGGTTATCAGGACCTGTTCCGCGTACAGGTCAGAGATTTCTTCTCCCGAATTGGAACCGTACCAGCCCAGTTCATCGATATACGCTTTAGCCCAGAACTGCAAGAAGGGGGGAGTGCCAAACTCGTGCAAAAGTTGACGGTAGTTCATTAGAGTCACACGATTGGCTGTGTGCCAGTTGGGCCCCAATACGATCTGCCATAGAACCGTCAGGAGTTTTTGTTTGCGCCCGGTAAATTGCCCCGTCAAAGCGATGATCTTGCTTCGTTCAGCAGGCGATAATACGGCGGACTGATCGTCGCCGGGTGAAATCATTCCCCAGTAATTACCGAGAGAAGGACTGGGGTTGTATTTAAACTGCAGATGTTTGATCAGGTTTTTTATGTCTTTTACATCTTTAGGTAGCTCGAATTCGTGAAACGCCATCCACTGTTTGACACCGACAGTTTCGCTAACGGAAACAACGCCCCCAATCGCTGACGCGATTTCAGTGAGCACTGCCAAATCATCACTGAGATCAGGATCAAGATTTATCGCGGCGGTGACGCGGCCTGCCTGGTCAGGAGGTAATACGAAGATCTCCCCTTCGGGGAATACAACGAACGAAGAGCCTGCTTTAACGCCATGTTGTTCGAGAATGCGTTTAAAGGCTGGCTTGTCCATCATTCGCTGCAACAGGACAGCACCGGGTTGATGCGCCTGCTCGAAAGATGAGTTCTTCTCCACCGAGATAAAGATACCATCCCAATGCACGGGGTGATCGTCGTCCGTTTTAGTGATATTTTTTTTCAGCAGTGTGAGAATTTGTTGTCGCTCTATTTCGTCACTTTTAATATTTTTGTCAGGGGCATTGAAGAGGCGATACGGTTTAGAGAAACGCGCATCGGAAGTGACTGCAATGTCAGAGTCTTTCATTAATAAATCCATTTATAAGTCGTTACTATTAGGTTTGGCAATCCTCTTTTAGTTAAGGTGATTAAGCAATTCAGCTTGTGTGAGTACGTGTTACTTGCTTGCAGAAAGTTATGGGTTTTGCTTGGCTGGTATTAAAGCAACAAGCACCGCTCTCTTTAGAGTTCGGTGCCTTTTAAGACGTGTCTTTGTTTATTTATGCGAGCATGCCTTTAACCTTGTCCCGCAACTGATCAATGGAAAACGGCTTGCCAATCACCTGCATGCCTGCAGGCACCTCGATGCTCTCGGCATAACCGCTGGCAAACAGAATGGGCAGTTCAGGGCGCAGCATCCGCGCCTGTGTCGCCAGTTCTCGGCCGTCCATCACCGGCAACCCCACATCGGTCATCATCAAATCGATGTGTTGATCTTCATCGTTGAGAAATTCCAGCGCCTTTTCGCTGCCATCGGCCTCAAGGACCTTGAACTCCAGTTCCTCCAGTACATCGACGATCAGCATGCGCACGATGGCATCGTCTTCTACTACCAGGATGATGGACGGGTCGGAGGACATAAGAGGGCTCTCAAGTTAAATTCAGGGTCGCAGGTCGATCGAAATCGCCGGGCTCTAGCATGAGTAAGTGGCAGATCCCGACAAGTTCCCGGCGTTGTGCAAAAAAGAATAGCTGTACAACAGGCGGCAGGATAACCGCTCCTTTGAACAAGAGCAGCTAAATGCGGGGATTTGCCCGCAGACACCTCAGAAAATTGGATCAATGTGCCAGTTTTGGGGCAAACTCCTTGGTTTTGAACAGTTCGACAAGGCCTTCCCATGACCCCTGCGTCTTCGGTTGATGAGCAACGATTCCGTAAACTCCTGAGCCGCAACATCAGCCTGCCGTTGGGCGTCGGTGTGCTCAGTGCAGTGTTCTTTGTCTCGCTGATCACTTACCTGCTGTCGGTGATCCAGTGGGTCGAACACACCGACCGGGTGATCAATAACGCCAATGAAGCGGTGAAGCTGACCGTTGATCTGGAAACCGGGATGCGTGGCTTTTTGCTCAGCGGCGATGAGCATTTCCTCGACCCTTACGAGACGGCCAAGCCGAGAATCGCGGTCGCGCTCAATACCTTGCTCGAACTCACCGCCGACAACCCGGTTCAAACCGACCGTCTGCACCGGCTCCAGGCCTTGCAGTTGGAGTGGGCCAGCTACGCGCAATCAATGATCGATCTGCAGCGCGCCAGCGGCGATTACCGCAGTGCCGTCAGGGCTGGGCGCGGCAAACGGCTGACCGATGAGATCCGCAAGCAATTCGAAGAAGTGATCGACATGGAGCAGCAGTTGCGCACCACGCGCAACGAGGACGTGCGCCGCACCACGATCTGGAGCATCACTCTTTACCTGTTGTTCATCCTCGGCATCAGCGGTTTGCTGGCCTACATCGGCCGTCGCGATTTGCTCAACCTGTCCCAAAGTTACAGTGCCAACCTCGCCGCGCAACAGGCCAGCGCCTGGCGTCTGGAACAGCAAGCGTGGCTGCGCAACGGCCAGACCGAACTGGCAGAGCAGGTATTGGGGCAACTGTCCCTCAACCTGTTGGGGCGCAACATCCTCCAGTTCTGCGCGCAATACCTGGACTCCGCCGTCGCCGCTATTTATGTACGTGAAGAGCACGGCGGCCTCAAGCGTGTCGCGTCTTACGGTTTCTCCCGCGAGCAAGAAGAGCGCGACCAGCAGATTTACAGCGATGAGGGGATTGTCGGCCAGGTGGCGCAACAGGCTCGCCTGATCCGTCTCGATAATGTTCCAAGCGACTACTTCAAAGTCAGCTCCGGCTTGGGCGAAGGCCTGCCGCAAAGCGTGCTCGTGGTGCCCACCAGCGACGATGATCGGGTCAACGGTGTAATCGAACTGGGCTTCCTGCGCCCCTTGGAAGACCGCGACATTGAGTTGCTTGAGTTGATCGCCGGCAACATCGGTACGTCGATCGAGGCCGCTCGTTATCGTCAGCGTTTGCAAGAAGTGCTGGCCGAAACCCAGCAGCTCAACGAGGAGCTGCAAGTTCAGCAAGAAGAACTCAAGACCGCCAACGAAGAGCTCGAAGAGCAGTCGCGGATTCTCAAGGAATCCCAGGCGCACCTGGAAACCCAGCAAGTCGAGTTGGAGCAGACCAACGAACAACTCGCCGATCAGGCGCAGATCCTGGCCGATCAGCGTGATGCGATGGACTTGAAAAACACCGAGCTCAATCAGGCCCAGGCCCAGCTTGAAGAGCGCGCCGAAGAGTTGCAGCGCTCGAGCAAGTACAAGTCCGAATTCCTCGCCAACATGTCCCACGAACTGCGCACGCCGTTGAACAGTTCGCTGATCCTGGCCAAGTTGCTGGCAGAAAACCCAAAGGAAAACCTCAGCGCCGAGCAGGTGAAGTTCGCCGAGTCGATCTATTCCGCTGGGAATGACTTGCTCAATCTGATCAATGACATTCTCGATATTTCCAAGGTCGAGGCCGGCAAGTTGGAAATGCACCCCGAGAACACCAGCGTTGTGCGTCTGGTGGATGGACTGCGTGGGATGTTCGAGCCGATGGCCGCTGACAAGAAGTTGAAATTCGAGGTCGACTTGCAGCCCGGTTCGCCAATGATGCTGTTCACCGACCGCCAGCGTCTGGAGCAAGTCATCAAGAACCTGCTGTCGAACGCAGTGAAATTCACCGAAAAAGGCACCGTCAGCCTCACGGTGGCGTCCCAGCCAAACGACGGCATCGCCTTTATCGTCCGCGATTCCGGGATCGGCATCGCCGCCGACCAGCAGGAAAGCATTTTCGAAGCCTTCCGCCAGGCCGACGGCACCACCAATCGCCGTTATGGCGGCACGGGCTTGGGCTTGTCGATTTCCCGCGATCTGGCGGCGTTGCTGGGCGGTTCGATCAGTGTCACCAGCGAGCCGGGGCAGGGCAGTGTGTTCACCCTGGTGCTGCCGCAGCAATACGTAGAACCGGATGATGCGCCGGTCGCGCCGATGCAGGCTACCCCGGTCGCCGCAAAACCGAGAGTGGCAACGCCCCCGTTGGTGCCGCTGATCGCCGAAGTCGACATTCCGCGTTTCGACGATGACCGCAACAAGGCGCCATTCACCACCCGTTGCATCCTGGTGGTGGAAGATGAGCCGAACTTTGCAAGCATTCTCTACGATCTGGCCCACGAACTGGGTTACCAGTGCCTAGTCGCCCACGGGGCCGATGAAGGCTACGATCTGGCCAAAGAGTTCATTCCCGACGCGATTCTGCTGGACATGCGCCTGCCGGACCATTCCGGGCTGACCGTATTGCAGCGTCTGAAAGAACATGCCGAAACCCGCCATATTCCGGTTCATGTGATTTCAGTGGAAGACCGGGTCGAGGCGGCCATGCACATGGGCGCGATCGGTTATGCGGTCAAGCCGACCACTCGCGAAGAACTCAAGGACGTGTTTGCCCGCCTCGAAGCCAAGCTGACCCAGAAGGTCAAGCGGGTGCTGCTGGTCGAAGACGATGATTTGCAACGCGACAGCATTGCTCGCCTGATCGGCGACGAAGACATCGAGATCACCGCCGTCGGCTTCGCCCAGGAAGCGCTAGACCTGCTGCGCACGACCATTTTCGATTGCATGATCATCGACCTGAAGCTGCCGGACATGCTCGGCAACGACCTGCTCAAGCGCATGTCCACCGAAGATATCTGCTCGTTCCCGCCGGTCATCGTTTACACCGGACGCAACCTGACCCGGGACGAAGAGGCTGAACTGCGCAAGTACTCGCGCTCGATCATCATCAAAGGCGCTCGCTCACCCGAGCGTTTGCTGGATGAGGTCACACTCTTTCTGCACAAAGTCGAATCCAGGTTGTCCCATGAACGCCAACGGATGCTCAAGACCGCGCGTAGCCGCGACAAAGTCTTCGAGGGCCGCAAAGTGCTGCTGGTGGACGACGATGTACGTAACATCTTCGCCCTGACCAGCGCTTTGGAGCAAAAGGGTGCAGTCGTGGTCATCGGCCGGAACGGTCGTGAGGCGATTGAAAAACTGAATGAAGTCGAGGACATCGATCTGGTGTTGATGGACGTGATGATGCCGGAGATGGATGGTTTCGAAGCCACCATCGAGATCCGCAAGGACCCGCGCTGGCGCAAGCTGCCGATCATTGCGGTGACGGCCAAGGCCATGAAAGACGATCAGGAGCGCTGCCTGCAAGCCGGCTCGAACGATTACCTGGCCAAGCCCATCGACCTGGATCGCCTGTTTTCGCTGATTCGCGTGTGGTTACCGAAGATGGAACGCATTTAGTGGAACGCATTGAAACAGTGGCGCGAAACAGCGAGATCGAATTGCGGTTGTTGATCGAGGCGATCTACCTCAAGTACAGCTACGACTTTCGCGATTATTCCGGCGCTTCGATCAAGCGCAGGGTCAATCATGCGTTGGCGCAATTCGAGTGCAATACCATTTCGGCCCTGCAAGAAAAGGTGCTGCACGATCCGACCGCGTTCATGCAATTGCTGCAATTGCTGACGATTCCGGTCAGCGAAATGTTTCGCGATCCTTCGCACTTCCTGGCAATCCGCAAGGAAGTGGTGCCACTGCTCAAGACCTATCCGTCGATCAAGATATGGATCGCCGGTTGCAGCACGGGCGAAGAAGTTTATTCGATGGCGATTCTGCTGCGCGAAGAAGGCTTGCTCGATCGCACGATCATTTACGCCACCGATATCAATCCGCGCTCGCTGGAGAAGGCCAAGCAGGGGATTTTCTCCATGGAGAATGTCCGCGCCTACACTCATAACTACCAGCAGGCCGGTGGCCAGCGTTCGTTCGCCGACTACTACACGGCGGCGTATGGCTACGCGATTTTCGACAAGACGTTGTGTGAGAACGTGACGTTCGCCGATCACAGCCTGGCGACGGACAGCGTCTTTTCAGAAACCCAATTGATTTCGTGTCGTAATGTTTTGATTTATTTCAATAAAAAGCTACAGGATCGTGCGTTCGGTTTGTTCCATGAATCCCTTTGTCATCGTGGATTCCTGGTGCTGGGCAGTAAGGAAACCCCGGATTTTTCCGCCTTCGGCAATCAGTTTGCGCCCTTGGTCAAACAAGAACGGATTTACCGTAAATCATGAACAGTGAAGCGGATTTGCCTTCGATAGAAGCTATCGTGATCGGCGCTTCGGCCGGTGGAGTGGAGGCATTGCTCAACATTCTCAGTCCGTTGCGTAAAGGTTTCGTCCTGCCGATCATCGTAGTCCTGCATCTGCCCGACGAGCGTCGCAGCCAACTGGCCGAGGTCTTTGCCCGCCGGGTTTCGATGCCTGTCAGGGAAGCCGGCGACAAAATCCATGTGGAAGCAGGAACCTTGTATTTCGCCACGCCGGGTTATCACTTGTCGGTGGAGCAGGACCGCAGTTTTTCCCTGAGCCTGGAGGATCGCGTGCATTACTCGCGGCCCTCCATTGATTTTCTGTTCGAGTCGGCTGCCGATGTCTATGGCTCACGCCTGGCAGCCGTGCTGCTAACCGGCGCGAATCGCGACGGCGCCCGAGGGCTGGCCCAAGTCAAATATTCTGGTGGCCTGACCATTGTGCAGGACCCGGACGAAGCCCAGGTCGCGACCATGCCCTTGGCGGCGCTGGATACTCATCAGCCAGACCACATTCTCCCTATACGCGGCATCAGCCGTCTGCTTGTCGAGCTGGAACGAAGAGCATGCTAAGTAACATTCAAGCCAAATTGCTGATTGTCGACGATCTGCCGGAGAACCTGCTGGCGCTCGAGGCACTGATCAAGCGTGAAGACCGCATAGTCTACAAAGCCTTGTCCGCAGACGAAGCCTTGTCGTTGCTGCTGCAACACGAATTCGCCATGGCCATTCTCGACGTGCAGATGCCGGGTATGAACGGCTTTGAACTGGCCGAGTTAATGCGCGGCACGGAGAAAACCAAGAACATCCCGATCGTGTTTGTCAGTGCCGCGGGCCGCGAGCTGAACTACGCGTTCAAGGGCTACGAAAGCGGGGCGGTGGACTTCCTGCACAAGCCGCTGGATATTCACGCCGTCAAAAGCAAGGTCAACGTTTTCGTCGACCTGTACCGCCAAAGCAAGGCGATGAAGCAACAGGTTGAAGAACTGGAACAGGCTCGCCGCGAACAGGAAGCGCTGCTCAAGCAGTTGCAGACCACCCAGAATGAACTGGAGCAAGCGGTGCGCATGCGTGATGACTTTATGTCGATCGTCGCCCACGAAGTCCGTACGCCGCTCAATGGCCTGATCCTCGAAACCCAGTTGCGCAAGATGCACCTGGCCCGGGATAACGCCTCGGCGTTCACCCTCGACAAGATGCACGCCATGGTCGACCGTGACGAGCGGCAGATCAAAAGCCTGATTCGTCTGATTGAAGACATGCTGGATGTGTCACGCATCCGCACCGGCAAGCTGTCGATCCGGACGACGAAATTCGACCTCGTGCAATTGGTCAGCAACCTGTTGCAAAACTTCGCGCCGCAGGTCGACGCCGCCGAGTGCTCCGTGACGTTTACCGCCGAACAGCCAGTGGTCGGCAACTGGGACGAATTTCGTATCGAGCAAGTGATTTCAAATCTGCTGACCAACGCCTTGCGTTATGGTGGCAAGAGCCGGATCGATGTGAGGGTCTACAGTCACGAGGGTCAGGCACAGGTCGAAGTGCAGGACCGCGGGATCGGTATCAGTGAAGAAAACCAGAGGCGTATTTTTCAGCAGTTCGAACGGGTGTCAGCCAAGACCGTGGTCGCGGGGCTGGGACTGGGGCTGTTTATTTCCGAGCAGATCGTCGCCGCCCATGGTGGCTCCATCGCCGTCGAGAGCAAGATCAACGAGGGCGCCTTATTTCGCGTTTGCCTGCCGCTGTAGGAAAACAGCCGGATAAACGCAACCTCTGATCGACCCCATGGTCGTATCAGCAGCTACTGACCGAACAAAGGCTTCCCATGAGTGAAGATGCACAAGATGTAGTACTCATTGTCGAGGATGACCCCTCGATTCTGATGGTATTGTCCGCTTACTTGTCGGGTGAGGGTTACCGGGTGCTGCAGGCCGAAAACGGCGAGCAGGCCTTCGAAATACTGGCGAGCAAGCCGCACCTGGACATGATGATCACTGACTTTCGCCTGCCCGGCGGGATCTCCGGCGTGCAGATCGCCGAGCCTGCCGTGAAGCTGCGACCGGAACTCAAAGTGATTTTTATCAGCGGTTATCCGCAGGAAATCCGCGAGACCGACAGCCCGATCACGCGCAAGGCGCCGATCCTCGGCAAGCCGTTCGATCTGGATGTGTTGCAAGAGCTGATGCAGGAAATGCTGTCGTAAACAGCCCGAAGCCCCCGTCATGGGGGCTTTCAGATTCGGATCATCTCCCGCACCTTGGCCGTCAACAGGTCGAAGGTGAACGGCTTGGTGATCATCTGCATGCCAGGGTCAAGGAATCCACCGCGCACCGCCGCGTGTTCGGCATAACCGGTGATGAACAATACTTTCAGATCAGGCCGGTACTGCCGACCGATTTCCGCCAGTTGCCGTCCATTCATCCCTGGCAATCCCACATCGCTGATCAACAAATCGATACGCTGGCCGGAATCGAGAATCGGCACCGCGCTGTCGGCATCGCCTGCTTCGACGAAGGCGTAGCCCAACTCGCTCAATACCGCACTGACCAGCACCCGTACCGCCGGATCATCCTCGACGATCAGCACGGTTTCACCGTCCTGGGCATGAGGCGCGTGTGCGATATCTTCCAGCGTGTCCTCAACTAGCGCACCGTTGTAGCGCGGAAGATACAGGCTCACCGTCGTACCGTTGCCCACTTCGCTCTCGATGGTCACGTGGCCGTGGGATTGCTTGCTGAAACCGTAAATCATCGACAAGCCCAAACCCGTACCTTGCCCGATCGGTTTGGTCGTGAAGAACGGATCAAAGGCCCTGCTTATGGTGCCTTCGGGCATGCCGCAGCCAGTGTCGGTCACGCGCAGCACGACGTAATCTCCCGGTTGCAGGTTGCTGTGAACCTGCGTGAAACCTTTGTCCAAGCGTTGATTCGAGGTGTTGACCACCAGTTTGCCGCCTTCGGGCATGGCGTCGCGGGCGTTCAGCACCAGATTGAGGAGGGCGCTTTCGAGCTGGTTGGGGTCGGCCTCGGCCACCCACAAGTCCTCGCTCAATTGCATGTCCAGTTGAATGCTTTCGTTGATGCTGCGCTGCAAGAGTTCGCCCATGGACACCACGAGGGTGTTCATTTCCACGGGTTTGGAATCCAGCGACTGGCGTCGGGAAAACGCCAGCAGACGATGGGTCAGACCTGCCGCGCGATTGGCCGAGGTCACCCCCAGATCGATCAGGCCGTCCAGGTCATCGGTGCGACCCCGGGCCAGGCGTCGACGTAGCAACTCGAGGCTGCCGATGATGCCGGTCAACATGTTGTTGAAGTCGTGGGCGATGCCGCCGGTGAGTTGGCCGACAGCCTCCATTTTCTGCGACTGTCTGAGGGCTTCTTCGTTGTGTCGCAGTTGAGCGGTACGTTCCTCGACCTGTTGCTCGAGGGTTTCCAGCGTATTTTGCAGACGCAGTTCGCTTTGGCTCAGGTCGATCAACCGGTCCCTGGCTTCATACTGCCGTCGTCGCCCACGCAACGCGGTAGTGACCAGGCTGATCAATGTCACCGGATGAAACGGGCGCTCGAGGAAGGTCACGTTGCCCAATTGCGGGCCGAGACGTGACGCAGGGTTCTGTTCCGGGCCGCCGTGGTGGGTCAGCAGTACGATTGGCAGGTCTGACCAGGCCGGCTGTTCCTCGATCAAGCCCAGCAGCGGTTCTAGATCGCAACCCAGCAAGGCTTCCGAAGAAATCAACAGCAGGCCGGCGCCTTGTGCCAGCTCGCTGCACAGCGTGACCAGATCCCGGGTCACAAGGCCTTCGAATCCCGCCTCGTTAAGCATCATCAGCGCAATCTGGCTGTCACGTCCCAGCGGCGCGAGAATAATTGCGCGCTCGGACATCGCCTCGGCAACACTCACCGGTCATCCTCCTCGAGGAGTGGCTGGCTGGCACCCAGATAGGTCGGCACGCCGCGCAACACACCCTGGAATGCATCCAGTGGCTCGCCAATCGTCATGCCTCGGCTACCGATTCGATATTCGCGGATGGTCGATTCGTGGCTGCCGGTGCGTTTCTTGATAATTGAAATGGCCCGGCGAACCTTGCCTATCGCTTCGAAGTAGCGCAACAGAATCACCGTGTCAGCCAGATAGGTAATGTCGACCGGGGCCTGCATGTCCCCGACCAGCCCATGTTGGGCCACGGTCATGAACGTCGCGGCGCCTCGGCGATTGAGGTACAGCAGCAACTCGTGCATGTGCAGCACCAGCGCGCTTTCCTCAGGCATTGCGGCCTGATAGCCATTGATGCTGTCGATCACCACGGTTTTGATGTTGCGCTCATCGACGCAACGACGAACCCGGTGCGAGAACTCGCCGGGAGACAGTTCGGCAGCGTCGACTTGCTCGATCAGCAGGTTGCCGGTGTCTTGCAGCGCCTGCAGGTCGATGCCCATGTTTTTCATGCGCTCGAACAGCAGTCCCAGTTCTTCATCGAAGATAAACAGCGCGGCTTTCTCGCCACGGGCGACGGCTGCCGCGGCGAAGATCATAGAGATCAGCGACTTGCCAGTGCCGGCCGGGCCGAGAATCAGCGTGCTGGAGCCGGTCTCGATGCCGCCGCCGAGCAGGGCGTCCATTTCCTTGATGCCGCTGGTCAACTGCTGGCGGATGTAACCGCCGCGGTGTTCAGCGGCGACCAGGCGAGGGAACACGTGAACGCCGTCGCCCATAATCGTGAAGTCATGAAACCCGCCACGGTACTTTTGACCGCGGTACTTAACGATCCGGATCCGCCGACGTTCGGCGCCATAGTTAGGCGTCAGTTCTTCCAGGCGAACCACCCCGTGCGCCACACTGTGCACGGTTTTATCGAGGGATTCGGTGGTCAGGTCATCGAGCAACAGCACGGTCGCGTCGTAGCGCACGAAGTAGTGCTTGATCGCCAGAATTTGCCGGCGATAACGCAGGGAACTCTGGGCCAGCAGGCGGATTTCGGAAAGGCTGTCGAGGACCACCCGGGTCGGCTTGACCCGTTCGACTACTTCGAAAATCTGCTTGGTCGCTTCGCCCAGCTCAAGGTCCGAGGAATACAGGAGGCTTTGCTGATGCTCGGCATTGAGCAGGCTTTCTGGCGGGGTCAGTTCGAAGATATGAATGTTTTCATCCAGCTCCCAACCGTGGGACAAAGCCCCTTGGCGCAGTTCGCGCTCGGTTTCTGAAAGCGTGATGTACAACGAGCGCTCGCCAGCGCGGGCGCCAGCCAACAGAAAATGCAAAGCGACGGTGGTTTTGCCGGTTCCGGGTTCACCCTCCAGCAAAAACACATGGCCGCGGGACAATCCACCGGCCAGGATGTCATCCAGACCTTCGATGCCGGTGGCGGCTTTTGCACTGAACAACTCGTTAGATGTAGACAAAAATAACCCTCTCATGACTAGGGGAAGCGAGGCAGCAGGCCTGAAGTGCCTGAATGGACTGCCTGATCACTTGACCTTTTGCCGTGGTGACGGTTCAACCTTTTTGCTGGACTGCCAGAGGGTGGACGTTACAAGCCTTGCTGCAACGCCGGATCATCGGGGTTGAGCTGTTCGAGTTGCGCGAGAAGGATCTGCACGTTCTGCAACTGTCCGCTTTCTTTCCAGTAATTGATCAGCAGCACCCGCGCCTTGCGATCCGCCGGATGGCGCTGAACGATTTCCTGCAACTGTTTTTGCGCCGCTTCCAGCTCTTGCTCACCGTGCAATGTGGTCGCCAGGTCGTAGCGGTAATCCTTGTTGTTCGGCTCGATCTCGACCGCTTTGGACAGCCCAAGCAGGGCAAACTCACTTTGCCCGTGATGCAGCAACCAAAGCCCCAAGGCATGTTGCAGGTAGGCCGAGTCGGGTTGAGCCTTCAACTGTTTCGCCAGCAATTGCCGGGCTGCGTCGCTCTGGCCTTGCTTATCCAGCACTTCGATCTGCATCACCAGCGCCGGCAGATTGGCTGGGTCCAGTTGCAGTGTGCGTTCCAGGGCCTGTTGCGCTTCTTTCAGTTCGGCATTGTGCAAGTACAGACGGGCCAGTTGGTATTGGGTTTCGGCGCTTTCCGGCAGGCTTTTCAGGTCCCGTTCCCAAGCATCGATGGCTTGCTGCAAAGGCCCGAAATACAAGCCCAGGTTATCCGGCGACAAACCCAGCAGCGCGTTGATCGCGGCAGACCGGACGCTTTGTTCGCTGTCATCGAGTAAGGGGCCGATCAGCAGACTGCGCTGCCCATTGGGCACCAGGCCGCCAATGCTTTTGATGGCTGCAATGCGCACGTCGGCCGAAGGGTTTTGCAGGTCTGCATCCGCCAGTTTCAGGGCTTGCGGGCTCGGGTAATTCGGAAGTTCGGCATGCAGCCAGACACGGCGCTTGGGCGACAGGTCAGGGCGACCCAGTTGCTGGTAGAGCACCCGTGCGGCCCCCGGTTGCCCGGCGCGCGCCTGGGTCAACGCTTCGCTGTAACCGCGCTTGATGGCTTGCGGCACCACAGGGGTCGTACTGCGCAGAAAAAACCAGGCAAGAACGATGGCGAACAGCACACAGAGGCTGATGAGCAAGTAGCGGCGGGACTGGGGCATGCAGGAATCCGGGGCTGGCAGCTTTTGCAAAGTTGTCAGCTTCGGTCAGCTGGGCGTGTGAGTCAAACCCTGACTCAACACGATGCTGGCGATTTTGCCTACAAGTCGCGTCGACATTGAAACCCGTCGAAGCCATGAACCAGTGACTACGCTTGCTGGAGATGACTCGAAGAGTGTTCCCATGCAACCGCTGCTCCAGTACTTCAAGGCAATGCTCAACCCCGGACAAGGGGTGCTGCTGTTCGCCTTGAGAACCATCGCGGCCGGGCTGCTGACACTGTACCTGGCCTTTCTGTTTGACCTTGACCAGCCCAAGTGGTCGATCATGGCGGTGGTCATCGTCAGCCAGCCATTGGGTGGCATGGCCCTGGCCCGTAGTTTTGGCCAGGTCATCGGCACCACCCTTGGCGCGGCAGTCGCGGTGTTGATCATGGCAATCTTTCCCCAGGCGCCGATGCCTTTCATTATTACGCTGGCCTTGTGGCTGGCGCTGTGTACCGCCGGCGGCACCTTATTGCGCTACACCAGCTCCCAGGCCTTTGTCCTCAGCGGTTACACCGCGGTCGTTGTCGCGTTGCTGGCGGTGCCTGACCAGGACGGCACGTTCCTGCTGGCCGTCACCCGTGTTACCGAGACGCTGCTGGCGGTGGCCTGTGTCTGCGTTGTCAGTCTGCTGACCGCGCGCCCGGAGACCGTGGCCCGGAGCTACTTCGCCAAGATTGATCATGTCATCAAGTTGCTCGCGACCCACGCAGCGGCGGTCATTCGAACCGAAGAGAGCGAAGGTGATTTCCATCGCAGGCAGATGCAATTGTTGGGTGAGATCAGCGCCCTTGAAGGCTTGCGCCGGCATCTGTATTTCGATGCCCCACGGTTACGCAGTGCCAATGGAATGGTGCAGTTGCTCGGCAATCAACTGGTGCTGCTGACCTCACGGCTGACGGCGCTGCGCCACCAGCGCGAACTGCTGACCGAGCGCTGGAAAGGCGAGTTACCCGAAGAGATTCAGCTTCTACGCGCCGAAGAACTGGCCTTTCTCGATGAGTTGGCCGTGAAGGGACGCACGTTGTCGGCCGATGCGCGGCAGCATTTCGCGGCGTTGCAACAGCGTTTCGATGACCAGGCCTATAAGGCCGAACAACTCACCGAGACGATGCCTGCCACCCTGCGTTCACTGGCATGGGCGCTGCGCTGGGAGCAGGCGCGGATGTTGGAGCAGCTGGGGCAGATTCTGGAGCTGAGCGACGCGATCCAGGATGGCCGCGAGGCCAGTTGCGTGTTCCGCGGCCAGGAGAATCCATTGCATCTGGACTTCACCTTGGCGGCGATGAACGCGATCCGGGCCTTTGTCGCATTGCTGGTGGCCGGCCTGATCTGGATCGAGACCGCTTGGGACGGGGCCCGTGGCGGGATGATCGTGGTGGGGATTCTCTGTTCGCTGATGGCGACGTTTCCCCGTCCGTTGCTGGCCGCCCAGAGCTTTGCCAGGGGACTGGGGCTGGCCTTGGTGGTGTCGGCGTTGTATCTGTTCATGCTGGTACCGATGATCAGTGACTTCGAGCTGCTCGCCTTGTTGTTGGCTCCGTTGCTGTATGCCGTCGCGGTGGGGCTGTCCAGTCCGCCAACCACCGGGACAGGCATTGGTCTTGGCCTGACGACCATGCTGTTGCTGGGCCCGCAGAATGTAGGCGTTGGCCAAAATACCGCCATTCTGTGGTTCGAGTTTGCCGGTGCGTATACCTGCGCCGCCGCGCTGGCGCTCAGTGTCTATGCGTTGATCTTCCCGTTCAGGCCGGTTTTGCGGATACGCCGACTGTTCAATGAGAACGGTGAGCAGGTCTACGCCTTGCTGAAGACGCCGGCCACCGATGAACAGCAGTTTGCGTTTGAAAGCCGCATGGTCGACCGCCTGACCATGATGTTGGGCTTGTTGCCGGCCACCAATGACAAGCAATCCAGCGAGCTGTTCGAAGTCAGCCTGGGGTGCATGGCACTGGGCGTTGCGTTGAACCAGCTCAGGCAACAGGGGCAGAGCAACACCTTGCTCAGTACCGAGCAACAAAACCGGTTGCAGGCCTCGGTCCGGGAGACCGGCAGGTTTGTCGCCAGGCGACCGGGTGTCGACGTTGACCGGCTGCTCGGACACTTGCATGCCCTGGGCGATGAGATGGATGCCTTGCAGTTAGTGGTTCATGAACACCTGTGGTCGGTATTCCGGATGCGCGTGGCACTGTTGATCGTGGTGTCGTTTCTCGAGCGACATCGCCAATACTTTCAAGCCAAAGAACCGGAAGGAGTGCCGGCCCTTGCCCATTGATCTGGAAATAGGTGGCGTCTACCTGCCGCCAATCGCCCAGGCCTTGCTGCTGGCCTTGCCGATTTTTCTGCTGCTGGACTGGATTTTGAGACGCCTGGGAGTGCTGCGTTTCGTCTGGCATGAAGCCTTGTTCGAGGGCGCGTTGTACGCCTGTGTGTGTGCAACGCTGATCCTGGTGATAGGAGCCTGATGCCTTGAAGAAGATCCTTGCCCGACTCGCGACTGTTGCAGTGGTGTTGCTGGCCTTTGTGCTTGGCTGGTTCGCCTGGGAACATTACACCCGCGCGCCCTGGACCCGCGACGCGCGAGTGCGCGCCGATGTGGTGACGTTGTCCGCCGACGTGTCGGGGCGCATCGTCAGCCTCGGCGTTCAGGACAACCAGCATGTTGACAAGGGCCAGTTGCTGCTGGAGATCGACCCCGCGCGCTACAGCCTGGCGGTAGACCATGCCAAGCGCTCGGTAGAAGTAGCGAAAGCCTCCCTCGGACAGTCCGAAGCGACGATTGTCGCCAGTGGTGCGTTGCTCAGACAACGTCAAAGCGAAGAGCGCCGACGCCGCACCCTTAAGGAACGCGCCGCTATCTCTGGCGAGGAGTGGGAAAAATCCAGCACGGACGTGGCGGTGGCACAGGCCGAGTTGCTGCGTAATCAGGCCAATCTCGGTTTAGCTCAGGCCAATGTGCAACTCGCCATCGCTGCTTTGACCCAAGCTGAACTCGACTTGCAGCGCACCCGGGTCGAAGCCCCCGTCAGTGGTTACGTGACCAACCTGCTGACCCGACAGGGCGACTACGCCACGGCGGGGGGCGCACTGCTGGCATTGGTCGACAGCGATTCGTTTTACGTCAGTGGCTACTTCGAAGAAACCAAGTTGCCGCGAATCGGGGAGGGCGATCGGGTCAGGATTGAGTTGATGAGTGGCGAAACCTTCGGCGGCACCGTGCAAAGCATTGCCTTTGCCATTGCCGATCGGGAGAACCTGCCTGGCAACCGTCTGCTGGCCAACATCAACCCCAGTTACACCTGGGTCAAACTGGCGCAACGGGTGCCGGTGCGGATTCAGATTGATGCCGACTATGTTGCCAAGAACCGCCTGCGTGCAGGGACTACCGCTACCGTAACCATCCTGGAAAACCACAAATCTCAAGGTCAACCCTAACCCTAACCCTGTGGGAGCGGGCTTGCCCGCGATGACGGTCGAACATTCAACATTGATGGCGGCTGACCCACCGCAATCGCGGGCAAGCCCGCTCCCACAGGGATTCGCGTTGCATTCGGAACAAGCAAAAAAAAGCCCCGCGACCGAATGAGGCGCAGGGCTAAAAAATTGGTTGGTTGCGGCCAACCAAAGGAGCTCTTTAAAAACTTACTTGCTGGCGACTGTCTCTGGTTGCCAGCCACCGCCAAGGGCTTTGTAAATCGCGACAATGCCGCGATAAAGATCGGTTTCCGCCGAGGCCTGGGTATCTTCGGCCGCCAGACGCTCACGTTGGGCATCCAGCAAGACGAGGAAGTCCACGGTGCCTTCGCGGTAGCGAATCTCGGCCAGGTCTGCGGCTGAACGGCTCGCTTCGCTTTGACGAATCAGCGAGATCAGCCGTTGCTGACGTTTGCCGTAGTCGCTGAATGCGTTTTCCGACTCTTCCAGCGCTAGCAGCACTTGCTGCTCGTAGGTCGCCAGCGCGCCTTCTGCATCGGCATCGGCGCCGCGCAGACGAGCTCGCACGCTGCCCAGGTCGAACGCAGCCCAAGTGATGCTCGGGCCAAGCGCCCAGGCATTGGCAGCCGCGGAACCGATCTGCGAGCCACGGCCGGCAGTAAAGCCAAGGAAACCGCTGAGGCTGACCCGAGGGAACAGATCAGCCTTGGCCACGCCGATACGGGCGGTGGAGGAAGCCAGTTTGCGCTCGGCACTGAGGATGTCCGGA
The DNA here is from genome assembly GCF_059695905.1 of Pseudomonas sp. LBUM1663. Classification (NCBI taxonomy): domain Bacteria; kingdom Pseudomonadati; phylum Pseudomonadota; class Gammaproteobacteria; order Pseudomonadales; family Pseudomonadaceae; genus Pseudomonas; species Pseudomonas sp. LBUM1663. The sequence continues at coordinate 3,078,965 of NZ_CP166792.1, forward strand.
CGACGTTGCAGCAATTCACCCGGGTCACCGATCGGCAAGGCTTTGGCAATCGCCGGTAGGTCTTTTGGGCTCAAGTCGACAGTCAGCTTGTCCGGACGCTCACCCAACAGGGTGGCAATACGGTTTTTCTGCCGAACCTGTTCGGCCTGCAACTGCGGCACGCTGGCTTCGACCGAGGCGAGGCGTGCATCGGCACGCTCCACGTCCAGTTGATCGCCGACGCCGGCATCACGCAGGCTTTCGGTGATCTTGCGTGATTCCTGCTGGTTGTTCAGGTTGGCCAGGGCAATCTTTTCGCGCAACTGTGCGCCGCGCAATTGGCCATAAGAATCCACCAGTTCGGCAATCATGGTGACTTGCAGTTGGTACAGATCGGCTTCGAGCGCCTGTTGTTCGGCATCGGCGGACTCGAGGTTGCGCTGGATACGACCAAACAGGTCGATCTCCCACGCCATGTCGAGGCCGAGGTCGTAACGTTCGCTGTTGACCCGTTTGGTGGTCTGGCCTGGAATCTGACCTTTACCCAAGTCACTGCTGGCGCGGCTGGTGATGGTGGGCATGGCGTCATTGCTGACGTCATCGCGAATCGCCCGGGCCGCTTTCCAGCGGGCGAAGGCCACGCGCAGATCACGGTTGCCTTGCAGCGATTGAGTCACCAACTGGTTGAGAGTCGGGTCTTCGAACTGCTGCCACCAGATGCCTTCGAAACGCGAGCGGTCGAAGTTTTTCTGACCGGCAGCGCCGTCGGTGGCGGTGGTGATGTTGGCCGGCTCGGTGGCTGGGGTCTTGTAGTCCGGGCCGACGGCACAGGCACTCAGGGCCAGTACCAGAAGGCTCGGCAGGAAGGCTTTCAGGCTCATTGTTGCGCCTCCAGTTTCAGGGCCTTGGCCGCTTTGCGCTTTTCACCGCGCTCCACAAAGTTACGAATCAATACGTAGAACACTGGCGTCAGCAACAGACCGAAGAAGGTCACCCCGAGCATCCCGGAGAACACCGCCACACCCATGGCGTGACGCATTTCGGCACCGGCACCGCTGGAGAAGACCAGAGGCACAACACCCATGATGAACGCGAAGGAGGTCATCAGGATCGGACGCAGACGCAGACGGCAAGCTTCGAGCACTGCGGCGAGTGGGCTGAGGCCCTCATCCTGCTGTTTATCCTTGGCAAACTCGACGATCAGAATCGCGTTCTTACACGCAAGTCCCACCAGTACGATCAATCCGATCTGGGTGAAGATGTTGTTGTCGCCTCCGGAAGCAATCACACCGGTAATGGCCGACAGCAGGGTCATCGGTACGATCAGAATCACCGCCAGTGGCAGGCTCCAGCTTTCGTATTGAGCCGCGAGCACCAGGAACGCCAGCAATACGCAGAGCGGGAACACGAACAGCGCGGTGTTGCCGGACAGAATCTGCTGGTAGGTCAGGTCGGTCCATTCGTAGGTCATGCCGTTTGGAAGTTCTTCCTTGAGCAGTTTCTCGATCGCTGTCTGAGCCTGGCCGGAGCTATAACCCGGGGCTGCCGCACCGTTGATTTCAGCGGTGATGAAGCCGTTGTAGTGCATCACGCGGTCCGGACCCGAGGTGTCGCTGACCTTGATGAAAGTCGCCAGCGGGATCATCTCGCCTTTGTTGTTACGCACTTTCAGCTGACCGATCTGGTCCGGTTCGAGACGGAACTGCTGTTCAGCCTGGACGTTGACCTGATAAGTACGACCGAAGCGGTTGAAGTCGTTGGCATACAGCGAACCCAGGTAAATCTGCAGGGTGTCGAAGATGTCGCTGACGGCCACGCCGTGGGTCTTGGCTTTTTCCCGGTCGATGGCGGCATCGACCTGTGGCACGTTCACGGTGTAGCTGGTGAACAGGGCGGCCAGTTCCGGCACGTTGTGGCTCTTGGTGATGATGTTCATGGTTTCTTTGTACAGCTCGTCGTAGCCCAGATTGCCCCGGTCTTCGATCTGCAGGCGGAAGCCACCGATGGTGCCCAGGCCTTGTACCGGCGGCGGCGGGAAGATCGCCATGTAGGCTTCCTGGATCCCGGCGAACTGGCCGTTCAATGCACCGGCAATCGCACCGGCCGACATGCTCGGGTCTTTGCGCTCGTCGAACGGTTTCAGGGTCACGAACACAATGCCGGCATTCGGGCTGTTGGTGAAACCGTTGATCGACAGGCCCGGGAACGCTACCGCACTTTCCACGCCAGGCTGTTTCAGGGCCAGGTCGGACATGCGTTTGATCACATCTTCGGTACGGTCCAGGCTCGAAGCGTCCGGCAGTTGCGCGAACGCCACCAGGTATTGCTTGTCCTGGCCGGGTACGAAGCCGGTCGGGGTGTGGGCGAAACCGAAGAAGGTCAGCACCATCAGGCCTGCGTACAACAGCAGGGCAATACCGCTGCTGCGGATAACCCGGGCTACGGTGCCGACATAGCCATGGCTGGCGCGCTCGAAGAACCGGTTGAATGGACGGAAAAGCCAGCCGCCCAATAGTTTATCAAGCACTTTGGTAAAGCGATCTTTCGGCGCATGGTGGCTCTTGAGCAGCACGGCGGCCAGGGCAGGGGACAGTGTCAGCGAGTTGAACGCCGAGATCACGGTCGAGATGGCAATGGTCAGGGCAAACTGTTTGTAGAACTGGCCGGTGAGTCCGGAAATGAACGCCGCCGGGATAAATACCGCACACAGCACCAGCGCCGTCGCGATGATAGGCCCGGTCACCTCTCGCATGGCTTTCTTGGTGGCTTCTACGGGCGTTTCTCCCAGCTCGATGTGCCTTTCCACGTTCTCCACCACCACGATGGCGTCGTCCACCACGATACCGATGGCCAACACCAGGCCGAACAGTGACAGGGCGTTCAGAGAGAAGCCGAACAGGTGCATCACCGCAAACGTACCGATCAGCGAAACCGGCACCGCCACCAACGGAATGATCGAGGCGCGCCAGGTTTGCAGAAACAGGATCACCACCAACACCACGAGGATCAGTGCTTCGAAGAGGGTGTGGACTACTGCCTCGATGGAGCCGCGCACGAAGATCGTCGGGTCATAGACGATGCTGAAGTCCATGCCTTCCGGGAAGTTCTTCTTCAGCTCCGCCATCTTGTCGCGCACTTCGTTGGAGATCTCGATCGCGTTGGAACCAGGGCGCTGGAAGATTGGGATTGCCACCGCCGGCTGGTTGTTCAGCAGCGAACGCAATGCGTATTGGCTGGAGCCCAGCTCAACGCGAGCGATGTCTTTCAGGCGCGTGATTTCACCGTTGTCGCCGGAGCGAATGATGATGTTCTCGAACTCTTCTTCAGAAACCAGACGGCCCTGAGTGTTGACCGACAGCTGGAACGCAGTGGCATTCGGCGCAGGGGGTGCACCCAGTGCACCGGCAGCGACTTGACGGTTTTGTTCACGAATCGCCGTTACCACATCGGTGGCAGTCAGGTTGCGTGAAGCGGTCTTGTTCGGATCGAGCCAGACCCGCAGCGAGTAGTCGCCCATACCGAACAGCTGTACATCACCGACACCGCCCAGACGCGCCAGCTCATCCTTGATGTTGAGCAAGGCGTAGTTGGACAGGTAGAGCATGTCGTAGCGTTTGTCCGGCGAGGTCAAGTGCACAACCATGGTCAGGTCGGGCGATGCCTTGTCGACGGTGATACCGATGCGCGTCACTTCTTCTGGAAGTTTCGGTTCGGTCCGGGTCACGCGGTTCTGAACCTGCACCTGTGCGTTGTCCAGGTCGGTGCCCAGGGCGAAGGTGATGGTCAGGGTGATCTTGCCGTCAGCGGTGGATTGCGAGGACATGTACAGCATGTTCTCGACGCCGGTAATGGCTTGCTCCAAGGGAGCGGCCACGGTTTCACCGATGACTTTTGGGTTGGCGCCGGGGAAGTTGGCACGGACCACAACGGTCGGTGGGACGACTTCCGGGTATTCGCTGATCGGCAACTGGAACAGCGCAATGGCACCGGCGATCAGGATCAGCAGCGAAAGCACCGCTGCGAAGATCGGCCGTGAAATGAAGAATTGGGAAAAATTCATCGGAGTTGTCGTCCCTTAACCGCGTGGAGTCGCAGCAGCCAGTTTCACAACCGAACCCGGCGCGACCTTGGCAGGTGCGACTTGGGGCAGGTTGCTGGCTTCCAGCGCTTGTCGTTGTTGTGCGAGTGCCGCGAGGGTTTGTTCGCTGGCCATCGGGATCACTTCAGGGGTGACCGGCGAGCCAGGGCGAACCCGTTGCAGACCCTTGACGATGACGGTGTCATCCTTGTTCAGGCCGCTGCGCACGATGCGCAAGCCTTCGATCTTCGGCCCCAGTTCGACGGAGCGATAGGCCGTCTTGTTGTCGGCATCCATCACCAGCACGAATTTCTTGCCCAGGTCGGTTCCGACTGCTTCGTCGTTGATCAGCACGGCGGAGTAGGTGCCGCTGCCGACCAGTTTCAGACGGGCATACAAGCCAGGGGTGTACTGTCCATCGGCGTTATCAAAGACCGCGCGACCGCGGATGGTGCCGGTTTTCGGGTTGACTTGGTTGTCGACGAAGTTCATCACGCCCTGGTGCGGGTTGCCGTCTTCGTTGGACAGGCCGAGGTAAACCGGCGTGGTTGCACCGCGTTTGCCCTGGCGAGCGAGCTGGGTGTATTTGAGGAACACACGTTCGTCGGCGTCGAAGTAGGCGTAGACCTTGTCGGTGGAAACGACGCTGGTCAGCGCGGTGGTGTCGGCGGTCACCAGGTTGCCGGCGGTGATTTCCGCACGGCTGACGCGACCGCTGATGGGGGCGGTGACACGGGTGAAACTTAGGTTCAGTTTGGCCAGGTCCAGTTGAGCCTGGAGGGCGCCGACGGCCGCACGGGCTTCCTGGGAAGCGCTGGTGCGCGAGTCGGCGAGTTCAGCAGAGATGGCGTTGCTGGTGCGCAAGCGTTCGCCGCGCTGGGCTTCGTTTTCGCTGCGGGTGGCGTTGGCGCGACCTTGGGCAACCAGTGCTTCGAGGCGGCGGACCTCGGCCTGGAAGGGGCGTGGGTCAATCTGGAACAGCAGGTCGCCTTTCTTGACCAGTGCGCCTTCGGTGAATGCCACTTCATCAATCTGGCCGGAGACCCGTGGACGAATTTCTACGGTTTCTGGCGCTTCAAGGCGCCCGGTGAATTCGTCCCACTCATTGACCGGTTGTTCCAGGACCTTGGCGACGCTGACTTTGGCCGCGGGCATGGTAGCGGCAGACTCCGGCGCCTTGCCGCAGGCGCTCATCACCAGTACGGCCAACATGGCCAATGGGAAGCGCAAATGTTTGAGTGACTGTTCCATGGATGCATCCGCCAATGTATTGAGATGGGCGGATGATGAGCGGCGGGCTGGTATCGCACGAATCGAATGAAGCGAAGGTAACTATCATTCAGAATGATATAAGTCTGAAGCTAGCCCTCTAGCATGCGCCTTACATTAAACGGCGATCAATTGGGTTGATGACAATTCTGTATTGCGGGGAATGCAAGGAATTGGCTTGAGACCGAGTCGCGGCCTTCGCGGGCAAGCCACGCTCCCAGAAGGAAATGCATTCCAATGTGGGAGCGGCCTTGCCCGCGAAGAGGCCATCAGCCTCAACAACGCTTCAGGATCAGGCCAAACTATCCGGATCCCCAAAGAACATTTGTATACGCGACCGCAGCCAACGCTCACCCGGGTCATTATCCTGCGAACCACGCCACGCCATGTGCAATTCAAAGCTACGCACCGGCAGGGGCGGATCTTCAGCCCGGACACCGCCAGCCGCCGTCAACGCGTCAGCGGTGTAGTCCGGCACCGTCGCGACGATATCGGTCCCGCTGATGAGCGTGCTGAGCCCGTTGAACTGCGGCACCGCAAGCACTACATGGCGCTTGCGCCCGAGCTTTTCCAGTTCTTCATCTATAAAGCCGCTCAGGTCACCGGCAAACGACACCAGTGCATGGGGCCGGGCGCAGAAGTCATCCAGGCTCAATGGCCCCGGCACCGTATCGGCGCGCAACAACTTCGGCATGCTGCGGCGCAGTACTTTGCGCTTGGCGTTGGCTGGCAGGTCGGCGGTGTAACTGACGCCGATTGAAATCTCCCCCGAGGCCAACAGGCTCGGCATCAGGATGTAGTTGGCCCGACGCACCACCAATACGATCCCCGGCGACTCCGCACGCAAACGCTTGAGCAGCATCGGCAGCAGCGCGAACTCGACATCGTCCGACAGGCCAATACGAAACACCGCCGTACTGGTCGCCGGGTCGAATTCTGCCGCACGGCTGACAGCAGTAGAAATCGAATCCAGAGCAGGAGAGAGCAGGGCGAAGATTTCCACCGCGCGGGCGGACGGCTCCATGCTGCGCCCGGTGCGCACGAACAACGGATCATCGAACAGCCCGCGCAGGCGTGAGAGCGCCGCACTGATGGCCGGCTGGCCGAGGAACAATTTCTCCGCAGCGCGGGTCACACTGCGTTCGTGCATCAGTGTTTCGAAAACGATCAACAGGTTCAGGTCGACACGACGCAGGTCATTACGATTCATCTGGAGTCCTGGCAGAGTCATCAAGCTTGACGAGAGCGGCCATATGAGAACAATGGCCGGCATGAATCTTACGGGGAAAGGCTGCTACTCTGCACCGAATAATTCAGTTTCCCTTGAACGGCTACTGCAGATTTTTACGACAACCGTTGATCCAATGGATGCTGCGGAATCAATGACAGGCATGTCGACTATTAATAGCCACTGATAGTCTTGGGTAGAAAGCCCAGATAGAGTTCAGGGCATTAGAGGTTTCTTTGACGAGGTTTGCGATGTCCCGCACGATTCGTTTTCACAAGTTTGGTCCAGCCGAGGTGCTCAAATGCGAAGAGCATGCGGCCGCTCTCCCTGCTCCGGGCGAAGTGCAGGTGCGCGTCGAGGCGATTGGCATCAGTTGGTACGACATTCTCTGGCGCCAGAACCTGGCCTCATCCCACGCTCGCCTGCCTTCTGGCCTTGGCCATGAAATGTCCGGCGTCGTCACGGCGGTCGGCGAGGGTGTCGATGACTTGGCAGTCGGTGACAAGGTCGCCAGCTTCCCGGCTGAAAGCCCCAACGACTATCCGGTCTACGGCGAGCAGATCGTTCTGCCTCGCTCGGCACTGACCCGCTACCCGGATGTGCTGAGCCCTATCGAAGCCAGCGTGCACTACACGCCGCTGTTGATCGCCTACTTCGCTTATGTTGATCTGGCGCGGGTCAAACCCGGGCAATTTGCCTTGGTGACCGACGCGAGCCACTGTGCCGGTCCGTCCTTTGTACAACTGGGCAAGGCGCTGGGTATTCGGGTCATTGCCGCGACCAAGTCGGCGGAGGAACGTGAATACTTGCTGTCCCTCGGTGCCGAGAAAGTCATCGTCACCGAAGAACAGGACTTGCTGATGCAGATCAACAAGATCACCGATAACCGCGGCGTGGACGTGGTGTTCGATGGTCTTGGCGGTCCGCAGATGTCGATGCTCGGCGATGTGCTCGCGCCTCGTGGCAGCCTGGTGCTGTACGGCCTGCAAGGTGGTAACCAGACGCCGTTCCCGGCCTGCGCAGCGTTTCAGAAGAACATTCAGTTCTTCGTTCACTGCATCGGCAACTTCACCGGCAAGCCGGAGTTGGGCATCATCCAGGACCAGGTCGCACTGCAACGTGCCTTGCGCGACATCAACCAACTGACCGCTGACCGCGTGCTGCTGCCACTCAAGACTCGGGTCTTCCCGTTTTCCGAGTTTGTCGAGGCGCACCGCTACATGGACGAATGCCCGTGTCGCGAACGGGTTGCACTCCAGGTCGAACCTGCGTAACACCGCTGAAAAAAGTCCGTGCTTGCACGGACTTTTGCATTTCCCCCTCCGAAAATCCGAGACGTTCCGTCAATCTGCGACGGGTCAGTTCAGCAACTGAACTGGTTTTTGCTCTCAATCTGTATCTTCTAATCACCCTATAAGCCCCGATAATTGAATGATTACTTTCATCTCAAGGAATGAGCTATGGCTGGGTATTGGATAGATAGTGTTCGTTGCGCTCCGGCAATACAAACTCAACAAATAGCGTGTTATCGATCAATTGCCGAAAAAATAATGGCGACTTCTTTCTTTATTTCTCGTGCTACCTGTCTGTGGGACGCCGTCGGACATTTCCTAGGATCCCTCGTTCGGTCGCAGGGCGCTTGTTCTGCGGGGCTCTCCTGCAATCGTGAGCGGACGTGATCACAAGTAAGCTCGATTCATTTCAAATAATTACTCAAAACTAAGTGTTAGCATTTGATATCAAGCGCAACACTTTAATCATGTCAGGCAGCCGTTTGTGCAATGCATACAGTTGTTTGCGTGAAATCGAACCTATGCGTAACAGGTAAGCAATGATGACCCATACCCATGAACAGGCAATGAACTATGTTTATCAGCAAGTATTGCAGCGATTGCTGAGTTTTTTCTCGCGCGCCGAGCGCACGGCATTGCAGTTGATGATTCAGCGTCTGGTGGTCGCCGCAGGTGGCATGGACCGTATCGGCGAATACAAGGTATTGGCGATCCAGTCCGGGACCCGCAACAGTTGCTACACGCTTGCATTGCTGCGCGCCGCACAATTGAGCATCGCCGGCCGGGCACCTGCGACGTTTCAGCTGCGAGTCGCGACCTTGCGCGCGAACGGCGCAAGCTCGACGACTCTTGAAAACATCCATCGCAGTTGCAGTGCGTTGTTTCTCTACGACGATCCTCGGGTCGAAGTGGTGATGGTCGATAACCGGGAAGTCCTGCCATTCAACCACCTGGTGCCGGTTTCCGATGCAGGCCGCGAGTCGAATCGTCTCAATCTGTTGATGGTTGGTCACCGGCGAACTTGGAACGGACCGCTCCATCTGTGGGATGACGGGTACCTGGCAGCGGGCGAGTTTTATGGGCAAATCTGCCGTTGGGACCGAGGTGTCGATGCGTTTGTCAGCAGCGATACGCCTCGTCAGCAAAAGCAGTTCATGGATGGATTGACCCGAGCGGCGCAAAAGGCCGGTCTCAAGGCATCGATTTGCCCTGAATCCGGTTACGAGGAGCTGTTCGCACGACTGGATGAACTGGGCAGTGATTGCTACCGCGAGTTTTATCCTGAACATGGCCAGGCCGAGTGGCGGCCGGCCGAATCATTTGAGGCGTGTCGGCGCACGACCTTCATCGATATTCACGACATGCTGGTCAGTAATCTGGAAGATCGCTGGCCACTGCTCACCGATTTCCTCGGGTTTCAGCCTGACGAACTGGCCGCACAGCTTAGCGATAATGAATGTGTCAGCCTTTCGATTTCCGCGCACGTTCGGGGACTGGAGGCCTGTTTTGTTCACGGCCGTACCTATGAAGCGGGCGTTGCTGAATACGTGCAGCAGGCTTTGGTCATGATGCGTCGCAAACAACTTCCCGAGCGCTTTTGCGAGCAGGCAATGGAGACGTTCGGCCACCCGACGGCAATGTCCGAACAGCGTGAATTGGCGGCGGCCGAGGCCCAGAAAAGCCTCGGCTTGAGCGAGGCTCAACTGGTGTGCTTGCTGTTCGCGCCCTTTGTCGAGAATGGAGCCTCGCTTGAGCGTTTTCTACGTCAATGTCATCCCGGCATGCTCGTCGCGTTACCCGATCTGCACCGGGCGATGCAGGGCAAGCCGGCGCCCGAGCAGGTGCTGCAATGGATGGTCGACGTCAGCGGGTTGCCCGTCAACTTGACCGGCACGCTTTACCGGATGGGGCCGGTGGCGAGGGGCGAGGGGCCGGAAGTCGGTGATGCGAATGAGCAGGCGCTGGACCTCGACGCGGGCAACGCCGCAGATGGCGAACGGTCAACGGGTCGTTGAAAATGCCCGGGGTTACCGCGTTCATCCACCCACCCCACGCGACGCGTGGCGTGTTCGGCCATTACCCATGAAAGGACCACGCGAAACCGACTTTGCCTACCAGGCGGTATACCGTTACCTGACTAACCTCATCAACGAGCCCGTCAGCGACACGCGGGTCCGTCTCCCTTCATTGAGGCAGTTGGCGGACCGTTTGAGTGTATCGATTTCGACGATTCAGTACGCCTATTCGCTGTTGGAAAAAGAAGGGCGGGTGTATTCGGTCGCCAAATCCGGCTATTACGCGCTGCCCGTGTCGTCCATTCGCCCGCTCAGCAGCGGCAATGACCTGCTCGAGACTGTTTATGTGAACGCCAGACGGCCGGGAATGCTGGTGTTGAGCGCGGATGAACCCGCGTTGTTGCAGCCTCTGGACAGCCCGCTATTGCTGCTTGAAAGAGAACTGCTGCGTCAGTATCCGCGTCAGCCGCAACCGACTTCACAACCTTGTGGTGAACTGGAACTGCGCGCCGCACTGGCCGCACGCTATACCTCGTCTCCGGCACGTTGCTGGCACGCCGATGATGTCTATATCGGCGCCGATTTGCGTGGGGTGCTGGAGATACTGATCGCTGTGCTGTGTCTCAAGGAAGCCACGGTCGTCGTCGAATCGCCCTGCGACTGGATGATCCTGCGTTTGCTCCAGGACGCTGATGTCCAGGTCATCGAGTTGCCCTTGCAAGCCAATGGCGGCCTGGACCTTGAGCAGCTCAAGCAACTGCTGGAGACCAAGCCGGTGCGGCTGGTCATGCTTTCTTCCAGCCTCAACATGCCGCGCGGCAGCGTGGCTTCCCACAGCAACAGGCAGTCAACCGCTGAACTTCTGGAGCGTCATGGCAGTTGGGTGTTGGAGAACGACTGCTACGGCGAGCTCGCATTCGAGCCCGACGGCCTGCGGTTTCGCGATCTGCTGAACCCGGATCGGCTGATCGTTTTCTCCACCTTCGAAAAATCCATCGGGCCGGAAGCGCCTTATGGTTATCTGCTCTCGCGCCAGTTGAGCGTCGAACTGCAGCGGCATTTCCTGTTGCGTTCATTCCGGTTGTCGCCGATTCGCCAGAAAGCCATCGCACGGCTATACAGCAATGGACGAATCGATCAGCACTTGCTGGTATTGCGGCGACTGCTCAAGGACCGCAAGGTGCACATGACCCAGCTGTTGCAGGAGCGTCTGGGGGATGCCTTGCACTTTGTCGAACCCTTGGGCGGAGCGACGATCTGGGTGCGGTCGTTGCGTCAGGTCGATGTGCGTCGGGTGTTCCAGCGCCTGCTCAGGCACCAGGTGGTGATTGCGCCAGGAGAACTGTTCAGCCTGCAGGGGTTGCACGCGCAACACCTGCGTCTGAGCCATACCTTCGGCGGCGACCACGACCTCGCTGCGGCCATGGGTTTGTTGGGCGATGCCTTGCGCCTGGAATCGATCGATTGAGCACGTGCGGGGCTTTGGCGATAGATAACATTTCGCCCGGGATCGATAACGTCGCGCTGCGGTCAAACTGCCAGTAAACTGCGTTCCTATTCCTGAACCACTCTATTCCAGAGGTTTTGCATGACACTCAGTCCTTTTGCGGGCAAACCGGCACCGGCAGAATTGTTGGTCGACATCCCGCGACTGGTAACGGCCTATTACACCGGCCAGCCTGATGCCGCCATCTCTACCCAACGCGTAGCCTTCGGCACGTCCGGACACCGAGGCAGCTCGTTCGACCTGAGTTTCAACGAATGGCACGTTCTGGCGATCAGTCAGGCGATCTGCCTGTACCGCGAAGCCCAGGGCATCGACGGTCCGCTGTTTGTCGGTATCGACACTCACGCACTGTCCACCCCGGCCGGCGCGAGCGCCCTGGAAGTGCTGGCCGCGAACGGCGTCACCGTGATGATCGCCGAGGGTGATGAATACACGCCGACCCCGGCGATTTCCCACGCGATTCTTTGCTACAACCGCGGCCGTACTTCGGGCCTCGCGGACGGAATCGTCATCACCCCGTCGCACAATCCGCCGCAAAGCGGTGGCTACAAATACAACCCCACCAACGGTGGACCGGCCGATACCCACATCACCAAGTGGATCGAGGCCAAGGCCAACGAGCTGCTGGGCAACAAGCTGGCCGGTGTCAAACGCATCAGCTACGAGCAGGCACTGAAGGCCAGCACGACCCATCGTCACGATTACCTCAACACCTACGTCGCCGACCTGATCAACGTGATCGACTTCGACGCCATCCGTGATGCCAAGCTGCGTCTGGGTGTCGATCCGCTGGGCGGAGCAGGGGTGCGCTACTGGTCGGCGATTGCCGAGCATTACCGTTTGGACCTGGAAGTAGTAAACAAACAGGTCGACCCGACGTTCCGTTTCATGACGGTCGACTGGGACGGGCAAATCCGCATGGACCCATCCTCAAGCCATGCCATGCAAGGCCTGATCGGTCTGAAAGAGCGCTTTGACGTAGCGTTTGCCTGCGACCCGGATCACGATCGCCATGGCATCGTGACCCCGTCCGGTGGTCTGCTGGCACCGAACAGCTACCTCGCCGTTTCCATCGACTACCTGTTCCAGAACCGTCCGCAGTGGCGTGCTGATGCTGCCGTGGGCAAAACCGTGGTCAGCAGCGGCCTGATCGATCGCGTGGCCAAGCGCCTGGGTCGTCGCCTGTACGAAGTGCCGGTCGGTTTTAAATGGTTTGCTGACGGTCTGTTCGACGGTTCTCTCGGCTTTGGCGGCGAGGAAAGCGCCGGTGCCTCGTTCCTGCGCAAGGATGGCGGCGTCTGGTGCACCGACAAGGACGGCTTGATTCCGGCATTGCTGGCGGCAGAAATGACCGCTCGCACCGGTCGCGACCCGAGCCAGGCCTACCGAGCGTTGACCGACGAACTCGGCGAACCGTTCTCGGTGCGCGTCGACGCCAAGGCCAACCCTGAACAGAAGACCTTATTGAGCAAGCTGTCGCCGGATCAGGTCACCTCGACCCAACTGGCGGGCGAAACGATTCAAAGCATCCTCAGCCACGCGCCGGGCAACGACCAGGCCATCGGTGGTTTGAAAGTGATGACCGAGAACGGCTGGTTCGCGGCACGGCCTTCGGGGACAGAAGACATTTACAAGATCTACGCTGAGAGCTTCGTCAGTGACGAACATCTCAAGCAGTTGGTGGCTGAAGCTCAGACCCTGGTGGATGGCGCTATTTCGGCGAAGTGATTGAGGGACTGTGGCGAGGGGGCTTGCCCCCGTTGGGTCGCGAAGCGGCCCCCGGCATTTCCCCAGCTATAACGTGATATAGACCTGACGACTGCTTCGCAGCCGAACGGGGCGATGCGGCGTTCCGACAAGCCCCCTCGCCACAAAGATTCAGATGTAAAAAGGGGCGACCATCAACGGTCGCCCCTTTTTTTGCCCTGCATTTACCCGATCAAGCCAGATCCACCAACACAATTTCACTGTCCTCAATCGCGGTAACCCGCAACACCTGCTCATCTGCCACTGCCACGCCGTCTCGAGCTTGTGCACGCAGGCCATTGACTTCAATGACTCCCGTAGCCGGAACCAGATAAGCGCGACGGCCACTGTCCAGGCGATATTCGGCGGACTCACCGGCCTTCAGATTGGCGGCAACCAGCCGTGCATCGGCACGGATTCGCAGGCTTTGATCGTCGCCGGCTTTGCCGCTGGCCAACGTCACGAAGCCTTCACGCTGGCCTTTCGGGAAAGGCTTGGCGCCCCAAGAGGGGGCCAGGCCGGATTCGTTCGGGATGATCCAGATCTGAAAGATCTTGGTTTCGCTCGCTTCCAGGTTGTATTCGCTGTGGGCGATCCCGGTGCCGGCGCTCATGACCTGAACGTCGCCCGCTTCGGTACGACCCTTGTTGCCAAGGTTGTCTTCGTGAGTAATTGCACCTTCACGAACGTAGGTGATGATTTCCATGTCCCGGTGCGGGTGTTTTGGAAATCCGGTGCCCGAGGCAATCACGTCGTCGTTCCATACCCGCAGGTTGCCCCAATTCATGCGTTTCGGATCGTGGTACTCGGCGAACGAAAAGTGGTGATGCGCATCCAACCAGCCATGGTGGGCGCCGCCCAGGGAGTTGAAAGGTCTGAGTTCAAGCATGATCGTCTCCTGAAAAGGTTCGTCATGGGGCAGAGCGCCGAGCCACGAAACGAGAACCGGTGGTTGATGGCGGGCATCATCTATCAGGCACCAATCGATAAAAAGCGTAAAAAATGCCTCAATATGATCGATTAAGTTGATATCAAATAACCTCGAAACATTCTCACTCGGCCTTCACTTCATCGTATAAGCCAATGACCTGTAAGCATTTCACTAGAACTCAACGGCAAATACGGACACCATAGCCCTCAACAGCCTCACACCCTGGAGTCAGTCCGCGTGCCGCAACACACCCCCGATCTTCCTCCCGAACTCCGTCCCTTGGCCGAGATGCCATTGCTCAAGCGCCTGGCCGCCCGATTCTTTGGTCATGGCCTGACCCGTCTGCGTGCGCAACACCGTGCATCGTGGCTGCACGGGCAAGCCGATGGTTTTCGCAGCGGCCACAGCGCCGGGGTGGATTACGGCTATAAGGAAGGGAAAGCCGACGGGCTGGAAGAAGGCCGGCAGGTGCTGTTGATCCGAGATTCGCGTTCGACCGAGCATAGGCCGCCGAATGTCGACGACAATTTGTTCGACGATTGGCGCCTGCCCTTGAGCGCCGAACTGAAGAAGCGCATGAAGGCCGATGTCGCCCGACTGCTGCCACCGCACGCCCAGCCCAGTGCCGCCCAGTGGAAGATGATTTTCAGCGAAACGCCTTCGACATCGGTAATTGCTGGGGCCGGCGCGGGCAAGTCGACGACGCTGGTATTGCGTATCCTGCTGCTGACCCATTATCTGGGGTTCGAGCTGAGCTCTATGACCGTGGTGACCTTCACCCGCGAGTCGCGCAAAGACTTCATTAATAAGCTGATCGAACTCTTTGCATTGTGGGGCCGGGCGCTGAGCCTCAAAGAGGCGCGGGATCTGGTGCGTACCTTCCACTCGCGCATCCTGCCAATGGTTCGCAGCCTGCCTGGCTTCGAGCGTCTGCAAGCGTTCGAAAACCTCAGCAATCGCGCGCAAAACGGCGATGAGGAGGTCGACAGCAATCCCTTCGACCTGCGCATCAACGACGCCCAGCGACAGCAACTCAATGCCTGTTTCCACAGCCTGCACACCCGTGATGAGCGTTTTCGCGAGCTGATCAAGCCGTTGTCCCGTCACGCCCTGCAGCTCAAGGAGCTTGAGCGCGATCACCCCGATGTGCAGAAACGCATGGCGGTGACCGAGTTGGCGGCCAAGCGTGACGACGAGCTCTGCGACACGATTGAAGACCTGTGGTTTCGCGCCGGCGCTTGGCCAATCAAAGGCATTGAGCCCAATCGCCAAGTGTTCGACATCAATGGTGCGACCTTCCATTGTCACGGCTACATCCCGACGCTGGATGCCTGGGTGGTGCTCGGTTTTGACCCACGGGAAAACCCTCAAGTCAGCCGCCCGAATGCCAAGTTAACGGTTCGCGCGGAATGGGCGGTGAAGCGAACCCTTTTTCAAGCTTTCTGTCGTAAGCCATTGATATGGCTAGATAGTTACGAATCTTCAAAACGCGTACTGGCTTCCTTGGCAGGGGATGCCAGCGCCGGCCCGGGCTTCGATTACAAGGTCAAGGGTGAGCTGGGGTCAGCGCCCTTGCTGGACTGCTTTGTGGCTGCCGCCGGGTTTATCGAAAACCTCGGCCTGGATGTTCCGAATGCCGTTGGCCAGATGAGTTTCGCCAAAGATGACCCGGACCGGTATTTCTTCGAGGCTCTGAGCCTGTTCTGGCGCGCCCTGGAAGATCATTTACTTGATCAAAAGCCACCGGTGATGACCTACAACCGAATGTTTGCCTTATTCAGCGAGCATTCCCCGGAAAATCTGAAGCTGCTGAGCGATGAGTTGCTAAGGCCTTTGTCTCATCTGATGATCGACGAATTTCAGGACGTATCGCCGCAGATTGTCTCCTGGATTCGTGCCAGCCTCGCAGAGATCCGCAGTCGCGGCCCGGCGATGCACGTGGGGCGAGGTGCGCAACGTTCGTCCTTGCTCTGCGTCGGCGATGACTGGCAGTCCATTTATGGCTGGCGCGGCAGTTCTCCGACGTATTTCATGGAGTTCAACAAGGAGTTTCCGTCACCGAGCACGACGAAAGTGATGCTCAGTGACAACTACCGCAGCCATCAGCACATCATTGATGCGGCCGAGCATATCGTCCGCGCAGCGCCGTCGATTGCAGGAAAGAAGGCCAAGGCCAGCGGTGAACCCAAGGCGCTGTTGCCGGTGAACGTCATGGATCGCGACGATCAGGGCATGGCTCAACGCCTGATCCAGCATTACCGACAAGGTGACTCCATCTTGATGCTTTATCGAAAAAGCAGCGATAAGTTATTGATTGAAAAGCATATTCAGTCTGTAGTTAATGTGGATTCTAGCTTGCCTTATGAAGCTCGGCGCATCAAACAGCTGACGTATCACAGCGCCAAGGGCTTGCAGGCCGACGCAGTGTTCTTGCTCGGTGATTGCCAGCACCTGACCAGTTCTCCCTACAAGAATCAGGTTTACCGGATGGCGGGTCTTGGCAAGACGGGCGACAACGAGCCATACGACAACGCGCAGAAAGACGAAATCCTGCGACTGGCTTACGTCGGCATCACGCGAGCGGTGAGTCATTGCTACTGGTATGTCGATGGGCAGGACACTCAGGCGGCGAATATGCCCAAGGCGTCTGACCGAATTGGCAAGGACAAGCCGTTCTTCTCTGATCACCGTCAAGGTCAGGCACTGGCCTGAACCCGAGCCCACAAAAAAAGCCCACATATTGTGGGCTTTTTGTTGGGTGGTTGACCTTCAGGCATAACTCTTGAGGGCCACGGGAGGAATGAAACACTCAAGTTCGTCTTCCACGGCCTCGATTATTCGTTCTACGTCCGCGGCATTCATCACGGTTGCGCAAGGAATGCCTGCAATGGCGATCATGGTCTCGCCACTGGCACGGTCAAACAGACGGGCAATCATGCTGCCCGGCGCGTCCATGCTCGCCTCGAATCCCATGGGATGAAAATGCCAGCGCATCAGCTGGCAGGCGTTTGGAAACGTAACTTTGCTGAAAGACCCTTTATTCATGTGTTGCCCGCCTTCTTCATCGAGCGCTTCCTTTAGCTCATGTTAGGAGGGAAGAGCCTTCAATGGCTCAACCGGTGACTGCCTTTAAAAGTAGCATCCAGATGTGAAAACCATGTGATTTTTTTCAGTCCGTTTGGCGATTGCTACCGTTTTTTTGATGTGGATCACGTGCCGGGCCTTGCTCGGCGTTACGGCGATTCGGTCTGGTCATTGAAGCCGTGGCCGAACTTCGGCAAGCTCCGTTTTTTTCGTCGAGTCCCTTATGCACGCCGATGATGATGGCCCGCTGCAAACCCAGGTCACGGGCGAGACGGTCATGCGCTACCACTTGTGCTGGAAACACCGGGATCTGGACGGTGTCATGGCGCTTTATCACCCGGACATTCAGTACAACGATTTTTTCCAGAACCGGGTCATGGGCCTGGATGAGTTGCGCGAGTACGTGCGCGGCAGCATGCCGCGTAACCCGGACGAGGCGCTGGAGCATTCCGATCGCATACGCCTGGACGGCAACACTGCGTTCATCCAGTACCAGATGACCTTGCGCGGCGGCGAAGGGCTGGTGTCGTTCCGTTCCAGTGAAGCGATCACGGTGCGCGACGGGTTGATCTGGCGGGTCAACGAATACGCGTCCCTGGTGCGCGAACAACCGCAAAGCAACACCGCTGCGAACTTGCGCCCGGCCGCCAGTCGGCTCGGGCTTTCACCGCGCCAGCTGAGTTTCATGGCTGACGACCTGCAACAGTATTTCCAGCGCCAGCAGCCTTATCTGGACCCCGAGCTCGATCTGCAGCGGGTGGCGCAGGAGTGCGGGTACAGCCGCAATCAGATTTCCTATCTGCTGAATCAAGTGTTGGGCCAGAGCTTCTATCGCTACGTCAACCAGGCACGGCTGCAGCATTTACTCGCGGCGCTGGACGCCGCCACGCCACCGTTGCGCGTTGATGAGCTGGCGTTTGCCGCCGGCTTCAACTCCTTGTCGGCGTTCTACAGTTGTTTCCGCCAGCACACAGGGCTGTCGCCCAAGGCTTACGTCAAACAAATTTCTTTGCGTGCACGCGCGCACGACAGTCCCTGAGCCCACGCACTAGGATCGACGCTATCGAAGTTTGAGTGGCGGAGTCTGGCATGTCGGCGTGGCGCACTATCAGTTTGTGGATGGACCAACTCGACGAGCCGTTGCTGGCGCGTCCAGCGCTGGAGCACGATCTGGACGTCGACGTGGCCATCATTGGCGCGGGCTACACCGGGCTCTGGACCGCGTATTACCTCAAGCGTCTGGCGCCAGGCCTGGACATTGCCATCGTCGAAGCGCAAACCGCCGGTTTTGGCGCGTCGGGCAGAAACGGCGGCTGGCTGATGGGTAACTTGCTGGGCGAGGACCGTCTGTTGGCCGGTCTGCCGCCAGACCAACGTCGCGCCTCTTTCGATCTGCTGCACAGCATTCCTGATGAAGTCGAGATTGCCATCGAACGTGAGGGCATCGACTGCGATTATCGAAAAGGCGGGGTGCTGTACTGTGCAGCGCGCTATCCCGAGCAGGAAGCCAGCCTGCGCGGCTATCTGGACAAGCTTTACCGCCAAGGCCTGACCGAAAGCGATTACCGCTGGCTCAGCCCGGAGCAACTGGCGCAACAGATCAGAGTTGCGAAGCCTTATGGCGGTATCTATGCACCGCACGTTGCGACCATTCACCCGGCAAAGTTAGTGCGAGGTCTGGCAGAAACGGTCGAGCGCATGGGTGTCAAAATCTACGAAAACAGCGCGGTCACGCAGTGGCAGTCGGGGAGTTTGCGTACTGCCAAGGCTCAGGTTCGCAGTCGCTGGATCGTGCCAGCGGTAGAAGGTTATTCGGTCACGTTGCCACCCCTTGGCCGCTATCAGTTACCGGTCCAAAGCCTGATTGTCGCCACCGAACCACTGTCTGCCGCGACCTGGGACGAAATCGGCCTGAGCCGCGGCCAGGCGTTCAGCGAAAGCAGCCGACAGGTCACCTACGGCCAGCGCACGGCGGATAACCGCCTGGTCTTCGGCGCCCGGGGCGGCTATCAGTTTGCTGGCAAATTGCGCCATGACTTTGACCTGACCACCAGCGAAGTGGAGTTGCGGCGCTACCTGTTCGGCGAACTCTTCCCACAACTCAAGAACGTGCAGATTACCCACGCGTGGGGCGGCAACTTGGGCATGTCGCGGCACTTCAAGCCGCACATGCTCTGCGATCAGGCCAGCGGCATTGCCTTGTCCGGCGGTTATGGCGGCGAGGGCGTCGGCGCCAGCAACCTGGGCGGCAGAACCCTGGCGGATCTGATTCTTGAGCGCGATACCGAACTGGTTCACCAGCCTTGGGTCATGCCTCAAGGCGGTCTGGAAACGCTCCGGGCCTGGGAGCCGGAGCCCTGCCGCTGGCTGGGTTACAACGCGATCATCCGCAGCTTCGTCCACGAAGACCAGACCCTGGCCAACCCGGCTACGGCTCCCTGGCGCCGCAAGCTGGCGAGCAAGGTGGCAGGGTTCATGGAAGGTTTCATGCAGTAAACGGCGCGTTCTTCATCTATAGGCTCAATCGACAGGTACTCCCATGGGCATCACGCAATTCAAGAACACCGCAACACTGGAACTGGAAGCGTCGAACCCCGTCGCCGTGCCGTTGGGAGCGCCGGTAGCAGTGGCTTCGACCACCAGCGTCGAACGCGACGACGGCGTCGAAACCGGCGTCTGGGAATGCACGCCCGGCCGCTGGCGCCGGCAGATCGTTGCGCAGGAATTCTGTCACTTCATCCAGGGACGCTGCACTTTCACCCCGGACGACGGTGAAATCCTCTATATCGAAGCCGGCGATGCACTGATGTTGCCGGCCAACAGCCTCGGCATCTGGGACATCCAGGAAACCGTGCGCAAGACCTACGTTTTGATTTTTTGATTTTGATCTTTTGATTGCCTGCCAGCCCTCCAATAAAAAGCACAACAGCTCATACAGGAATCGACTCATGATCCGAAAGACACTGACTCTGGCACCCCTTGCGCTCGTCGCGTCCCTCAGTCACGCCGCCGAGACCGCCAAGATCTATAACTGGTCGGACTACATCGCGCCGGACACCACCAAAAACTTCCAGAAAGAAACCGGCATCGCTTTCAGCTACGACGTCTACGACAGCAACGAAACCCTTGATGGCAAGTTGATGACCGGCAAATCCGGGTACGACGTGGTATTCCCGTCCAACCACTTCATGGCACGGCAGATTCAGGGCGGGGCGCTGAAGAAGCTCGACAAGCGCCAGCTGCCGAACTGGAAGAACCTCAACCCGGTATTGCTCACGGCATTGCAGACCAACGACCCGGGCAACGAACACGGTTTCCCGTACCTGTGGGGCAGCACCGGCATCGGCTACAACATCGCCAAGGTCAAGGCCGTGCTGGGCGACAACGCGCCCGTGGATTCCTGGGACCTGATCTTCAAGCCCGAGAACATGGCCAAGCTGCAAAAGTGCGGTGTCGCCATCCTCGACAACGGCCCAGAGCTGCTGCCGGCCGCGCTGAACTACCTCGGGCTGCCGCACCACAGCAAGAACCCGGACGACTACAAAAAAGCTGAAGCGCTGCTGATGAAAGTCCGGCCCTACGTCAGCTATTTCCACTCATCCAAATACACCAGCGACCTGGCCAACGGTGACATCTGCGTGGCCGTCGGCTTCTCCGGCGACATCCTGCAAGCCGAAAACCGTGCCAAAGAAGCCAAGAACGGCATCGACATCGGTTACGCCATTCCCAAGGAAGGTGCTGCCATCTGGTTCGACATGGTCGCCATGCCCGCCGACGCCCCGGACGAAAAGGCCGGCTACGCGTTCATGAACTACCTGCTGCGCCCGGACGTCATGGCCAGCATCAGCAACTACGTGCACTACGCCAACGGCAACCAACAGGCCGACAGCCTGATCGACCCGGCCATCAAGAACGACACCAAGGTTTATCCGAGCCCGGAAATGATGGGCAAGCTCTTCGCCCTGGAGGCGATGCCGCTGAACATTGACCGGATTCGGACGCGGGTGTGGAACAAGATTCGGACGGGGAGTTGAGGGTTCATGTTTTGTAGCTATTGCGGCGGGTCGGGCTTGATGGCGACGCTGTAGATTCCGCGCCTCCTTTCAATGGATCAGGAGGCATGGAATGCCTGTTTGTTCAAATGCGGGCCTGCTACGCACCGGCCGTTTTTCTGAGCCAGGACGTATTTATCTGCTAACGGCTGTCGTTGACCACGGCAGCCGTTTTTTGCGGATTGGCGGTTGGGAAGGTTGGTCGTTCGGGAGTTGCGTATGGCACAGGAGGAGGGTTGGGCGGAGTTTTTAACGTGGGTTGTGATGCCGGATCATATGCACTGCCTGGTGCAACTGCACGACAAGACACTGGCGGAGATGATGTGCCGGATAAAATCCCGGAGTGGTTTGGCGGTCAATCAGGCATTGGGGCGGCGAGGGCGGTTATGGCAAAAGGGGTATCATGATCGCGCTGTGCGGCAGAAGGAGGACGTGAAAGATCTTGCTCGGTATGTCGTCGCCAATCCGATACGCGCGGGGCTAGTGACGCGGGTTCATGATTATCCGCTGTGGGATGCGTGTTGGTTATGAGTGCCTGACGACTGCTTCGCAGCCTCGCGCTGCTAGGCATCTGCTACACGATCCGTGTACACCGCAATCTTTGTAGCAGCTGCCGAGCAGCGTTCGGCTGCGTTCGGCTGCGAAGCAGTCGCCAAAATGTCATATCCAATATAACTCCGTCTGATATCAATCCACTGGCACTCATATTGATAAGTCCGGAAAAGTGAGACGCCTTCGACAAAAAACAACTTACCCCTATTTAATATTTAAATACGCAATTGTCAGACAATTAGTCCGAAACCATCAACTTAAAACTATATTTCGACAGCGCAGGCATTGTTTCCGGGTACTTGCCGGGGCAGAACAATTTGACGTCAAAAAAAATGTAGACGTTTGATTTCGAATTGTGTCAGTTTTCTTTCGCCTTCATTGGGCGAGTGATAGGACGATCTCGCCAGAGATTGTCGCTATCTGACAAAAACTGTTCCATTGCTAAACAAGGAAGTGTGTTTATGTCGAAAGTTAAAAACAACGCTATTGATCTTGCCGAACAGGCCTTTTCGCCATTGCAAGCATTGGCTGCGCCCAGTTCCGCGTACAACCAGATCGACAGCTTCAGCCATCAGTATGACCGAGGTGGCAATCTCACGGTCAATGGTAAACCTTCCTACTCCGTCGACGAGGCAGCGACCCAATTGCTGCGCGATGGCGCTGCCTACCAGGACAAGGACGGCAGCGGCAAAATCGAACTGACCTACACGTTCCTGACCTCGGCGTCGTCGAGCACCATGAACAAGCACGGGATTACCGGCTTCAGTCAGTTCAGCGCTCAACAGAAAGCCCAGGCCGCGCTCGCCATGCAATCCTGGGCCGATGTGGCCAAAGTCACTTTCACCGAGAAGGCCACGGGCGGCGACGGTCACATGACTTTCGGCAACTACAGCGGCGGCCAGGACGGCGCAGCGGCATTCGCCTACCTGCCTGGCACCGGTGCCGGTTATGACGGTACTTCGTGGTACCTGACCAACAGCAGCTACACGCCCAACAAGACGCCGGACCTGAACAACTACGGTCGTCAAACCCTGACCCATGAAATCGGTCACACCCTGGGCCTCGCCCACCCCGGCGACTACAACGCCGGTGAAGGCGCGCCGACCTACAACGACGCGACCTACGGGGAAGACACCCGCGGTTACAGCCTCATGAGCTACTGGAGTGAAAGCAATACCGACCAGAACTTCAGCAAGGCCGGCGTGGAAGCTTATGCATCCGGCCCGCTGCTGGACGACATTGCCGCCATCCAGAAGCTCTACGGTGCCAACACCACCACCCGCACCGGTGACACCACCTACGGTTTCAACTCCAATGCCGGTCGCGATTTCCTGAGTGCGTCTTCGTCGTCGGACAAGGTCGTGTTTTCGGTGTGGGATGCGGGCGGAAAAGACACGCTGGACTTCTCCGGCTTTACCCAGAACCAGAAGATCAACCTCAATGAAGCCTCGTTTTCCGACGTTGGCGGCATGGTTGGCAACGTTTCCATTGCCAAGGGTGCAACCATCGAGAACGCGAATGGCGGTTCGGGTAACGACCTGCTGATTGGTAATGGCGTATCCAACGAACTGAAGGGTGGTGCCGGCAACGACATCCTCTTCGGCGCGGGCGGTGCGGACAAGCTGTGGGGCGGTACCGGCTCGGACACCTTTGTGTTCGCGGCCAGCAGCGACTCCAAGCCCGGTGTGGCTGATCAGATCCTCGATTTTGTCAGCGGCCTGGACAAGATTGACCTGACCGGCATCACCAAAGGCGCGGGCCTGCACTTCGTGAGTTCGTTCACCGGTGCGGCAGGCGATGCAGTGTTGACCTCTTCGGGCGGTAACAGCCAGTTGTCGGTGGACTTCTCCGGGCATGGCGTGGCTGATTTCCTGGTCAGCACCGTTGGCCAGGCGGCGTTCTCGGACATCGCTGCGTGATGTAACGCGATAAGGAGGGCGGCGCCAACGCGCCGTCCTCTGTGCCAAAGGCCACCAGCCGGAGTACAACGACCTATGGCCCATAAAGCCTTTACCCACCGAACAACCGCGTGGCTCCTGGCGACGTTGATGATTTTTTTTGGAGAGACAGCCATGGCGAGCAGCCTGAAATTAGCAGATCCCTCGGAACTGGCCGGCAAATGGCAGGCGACCCTGAGCGCCAAAAACGACTCGCCCGAGTCCCAGGTGTTGCAAGACAAACCCTCCAATGTGTGCGTCATCGACTTTCAGCCAACGCAGACATTGGGTGAGGGCGCCGATTGCCTCAGCGCCTGGCTGAACGGCGAAACCGCTATCGGTTGGTTCCCGGAACCAGATGGACTGGCCATAACGGGCAAAGAAGGTTCGAAGATTCTATTTCTCAGCCGTCAACGTGATGGCGCTTATAAAACCACATTGAAATCCGGGCTGGTCATAACACTTGTGCGTCAGGCGCAGCAATGAAAAGGCTGCGGCGAAAAGAGTAGCGGTCATTATCGTTATAAGCACCAAACCAGATTAAAAATTGTTATTGGTTTGTAAGCGCTAGTGCGCCAAACCTATCTGCGCCTATAGGCGGACAGTTAATGGAAACTTCGTCAGGCATGACGAGGAATAACATCTCAGGAAGAACCCATGAAGATGGAAAAGAGCCCGGCCACCGCACCGTTATTCAAGGCATTGGGCGACTATAAGAGCATCCTGATCAGCGTCGGTTGTTTTACCGCTTTAATTAACGTGCTGATGCTGGTCCCGTCGATTTACATGCTCCAGGTCTACGACCGCGTGTTGTCTTCGCAAAACGAAACCACCCTGGCCATGTTGTCACTGATGGTGGTCGGATTTTTCGCCTTCATCGGTTTGCTCGAGATCGTGCGCAGCTTCATCGTCATCCGCATCGGCAGCCAACTGGAGCGCCGTTTCAACCTGCGGGTGTATCAGGCCGCGTTCGAGCGCAACCTGCTCAAGGGCGAGGGCAATGCTGGTCAGTCCCTTGGCGATCTGACCCACATTCGCCAGTTCGTCACCGGTCCTGCGTTGTTTGCCTTCTTTGACGCGCCGTGGTTTCCGGTCTACCTCTTCGTGATCTACCTGTTCAACGTCTGGCTCGGTGTGTTCGCGACTGTGGGCGCGGTGGTGCTGATCGGCCTCGCTTGCCTGAACGAGGCAATGACCAAAAAGCCCTTGGGCGAAGCCGCCGGGTTCTCCCAGAAGTCAAGCCAACTGGCCACCAGTCACCTGCACAACGCCGAAACCATTCAGGCGATGGGCATGCTCGGGGTGCTGCGCAAGCGCTGGTTCCAGGTGCACTCGCGTTTCCTCGGCCTGCAGAATCAGGCCAGCGACACCGGCGCCATCATCAGCTCCCTGAGCAAAACCTTGCGCCTGTGCCTGCAATCCCTGGTCCTGGGCCTGGGCGCGTTGCTGGTGATCAAGGGCGACATGACCGCCGGGATGATGATCGCCGGCTCCATTCTGATGGGCCGCGTCCTGAGCCCCATCGATCAACTGATCGCGGTGTGGAAACAATGGAGCGGTGCCAAGCTCGCGTACCGTCGTCTTGATTCGCTGCTGCAAGCCTTCCCACCGAGTGACGAAGCCATGGCGCTGCCGGCGCCGAAAGGGCAGATCACCTTCGAACAAGTCAGCGCCAGCCCTCCGGGGCAACGCGCGGCGACCCTGCACATGGTCAATTTCAGCCTGGGTGCCGGCGAAGTGTTGGGCGTACTCGGCGCCTCCGGCTCCGGCAAATCGACCTTGGCCCGGGTGCTGGTCGGCGTCTGGCCAACCCTCGGCGGCACCGTGCGGCTCGACGGCGCGGATATCCATCTCTGGAACCGCGACGACCTGGGTCCTTACATCGGTTACTTGCCCCAGGACATCGAATTGTTCAGCGGCAGCATCGCGGAAAACATCGCCCGTTTTCGCGAAGCGGATCCGCAAAAAGTCGTCGAAGCGGCGCAACAGGCGGGCGTCCATGAGCTGATCCTGCGCATGCCGCAGGGCTACGACACAGTGCTGGGTGAGGACGGCAGCGGCTTGTCTGGCGGTCAGAAGCAACGGGTGGCATTGGCCCGCGCGCTGTACGGCAAGCCAAGCCTGGTGGTGCTCGATGAACCCAATTCCAACCTCGACACCGTGGGCGAAGCGGCGCTGGCCGGCGCCATCGCGCAGATGAAGGCCCAGGGCACCAGCGTGATTCTGGTGACCCATCGCTCCTCGGCGCTGGCTCAGGCCGACAAATTGCTGGTGCTCAACGACGGTCGTTTGCAGGCCTTTGGCCCCAGCCAGGAAGTGCTCAAGGCACTCTCCGGCGCCCAGGAACAACAACGTGAAAAACCGGCGCAAGCACCGGGTGGGCTCAGCATGAGTCGCCAGTATCAGCCTACGACAAGGAATTCGGGTGTATGACCAGCGCTCGCATGAACACTGAAAACGAAGCGACGATGGAACACGATTACATCGCCGAACGCCCTGAGCGTGATGCGCGTTTCTTTGCCCGCATGGGCTGGATTCTGGCGATCGTCGGCGCCGGCAGTTTCTTCACCTGGGCCAGCCTGGCGCCGCTCGACCAAGGCATCCCGGTACAAGGCACAGTCGTGGTCTCGGGCAAGCGCAAAGCCGTGCAATCGATGAGCAACGGCGTGGTCAGCCGGATTCTGGTGCGCGAGGGCCAGGTGGTAAAGCAGGGCCAGCCGCTGTTCCAGCTCGACCAGACCCAGGTCGCGGCCGACGTGCAATCGCTGCAAGCGCAGTACCGCATGGCCTGGGCCAGCCTGGCGCGTTGGCAGAGCGAGCGGGACAACCTCAAGCAAGTGATTTTCCCCGCTGAACTGAGCAACGATCCCGACCCACGCCTGGCCCTGGTCCTCGAAGGCCAGCGGCAATTGTTCAGCAGCCGCCGCGAAGCGTTTTCCCGTGAGCAGGCGGGTTTGCGCGCCAGTATCGAAGGCGCCAGCGCGCAATTGGCCGGCATGCGCCGCGCGCGCACGGACCTGACGGCTCAGGCCAGTTCGCTGCAACAACAACTGAGTAACCTTCAGCCCCTGGCAGACAACGGCTACATCCCGCGCAACCGCTTGATGGAGTTCCAGCGGCAACTGTCGCAGGTGCAGCAGCAATTGGCGGAAAACAGCGGTGAAAGCGGCCGGGTCGAGCAGGGCATCCTCGAGTCGCGCCTGAAGCTGCAACAGCACATCGAGGAATATCAGAAAGAAGTCCGCACGCAACTGGCCGACGCGCAACTCAAAAGCGTGACCCTGGAAGAGCAACTGACTTCCGCCGGGTTCGATCTGCAACACAGCGAGATCATCGCCACCGCCGACGGTATCGCGGTCAACCTTGGCGTTCACACCGAAGGTGCGGTGGTCCGCCAGGGCGAAACCTTGCTGGAGATCGTGCCGCAAGGCACCCGCCTGGAAGTGGAAGGGCACTTGCCGATCAACCTGATCGACAAGGTCGGCACCCACTTGCCGGTGGATATTCTGTTCACCGCGTTCAACCAGAGCCGAACGCCACGCGTACCCGGCGAAGTCAGCCTGATTTCCGCCGACCAGATGGTCGACGAGAAAACCGGCGCGCCGTACTACGTGCTGCGCAGCAGCGTCAGCGAACAGGCCATGGAAAAACTCAACGGTCTGGTGATCAAGCCCGGCATGCCGGCGGAAATGTTCGTGCGTACCGGTGAACGCTCACTCCTCAACTATCTGTTCAAACCGCTGCTCGACCGGGCAGGTTCCGCGTTGACCGAGGAATAAGGATGTTCGGCTGTATGAATAAGCTTTCAATGCTCGCAGCCACCCTGGCGTTGCTGACGTGCAACAGTGTGATGGCCGCCATGGGGCCGTTCGAGATCTACGAGCAAGCGTTGCGCAATGACCCAGTGTTCCTTGGTGCCATGAAGGAACGCGATGCCGGCCTTGAAAACCGCATCATTGGCCGGGCCGGGTTGTTGCCCAGGATCGGTTACACCTACAACAAGGGGCGGAACACCTCCAAGGTCACCCAAATTAACGAAGGTCGGCCGGATTTCACTGAGGACCGCAACTACAGCAGCTACGGCTCGAACCTGACCCTGCAACAACCATTACTCGATTACGAAGCCTATGCGGCGTATCGAAAAGGCGTGGCGCAATCGCTGTTTGCCGACGAAGCTTTTCGCGGCAAGAGCCAGGAGTTGCTGGTTCGTGTGCTGGAAAACTACACCCATGCGTTGTTCGCTCAGGATCAGATCGACATCGCGCTGGCGAAGAAGAAGGCCTTCGAGCAGCAGTTCCAGCAGAACGAGCAGATGTTCCGCCAAGGCGAGGGCACGCGCACCGATATTCTTGAGGCCGAGTCTCGCTACGAACTGGCGACCGCCGAGGAAATCGAGGCACGCAACGAGCAGGACGCGTCCTTGCGCGAACTGGGTGCGCTGATTGGCGTGCCGGCCGTCGACATTACGGACCTGGCGCCGCTGGACCAGAACTTCCAGACCTTCAGCCTGCTGCCGGCCAACTACGACACCTGGCACGAGATGGCCGTGGCCAACAACCCGAACCTGGCCTCCCAGCGTCAGGCGGTGGAAGTCGCGCGGTATGAAGTCGAACGCAACCGCGCCGGACATCTGCCGAAAGTCAGTGCCTACGCTTCGGTGCGCCAGAACGAATCGGAAAGCGGCAACACCTACAACCAGCGTTACGACACCAACACCATCGGCATTGAAGTCAGCGTGCCGTTGTACGCCGGCGGTGGGTTGTCGGCGTCGACCCGTCAGGCCAGCCGGACCATGGAACAGGCCGAGTACGAACTCGATGGCAAGACCCGGGAAACCCTGATCGAGCTGCGTCGGCAATTCAGTGCCTGCCTGTCGGGGGTGAACAAGTTGCGCGCTTATCAGAAAGCCCTGAAATCGGCGGAAGCGCTGGTGGTCTCGACCAAGCAAAGCATCCTGGGCGGTGAGCGGGTGAACCTGGATGCGTTAAATGCCGAACAACAACTATTTACCACCCGCCGGGATTTGGCTCAGGCAAGGTATGACTACTTGATGGCCTGGACCAAGTTGCATTACTACGCCGGGACGTTGAGTGAGCAGGATCTGGCCAAGGTGGACGAGGCATTCGGCCAAGGCCCGAGGCCCCAATGATTTCCTCAAGAAACACCCCTGTGGCGAGGGGATTTATCCCCGTTCGGCTGCGCAGCAGTCGTCAATCCTGAAGTGCGTGTAGATAACGAACTGCTGGGGCCGCTTCGCAGCCCAACGGGGATAAATCCCCTCGCCACATTGAGCCAAATGCTACAGATGCGTTGCAGCCCCTAATGGGCAACCAGAATTCTAAAAACGCCAAAAAAGCGAGAAGTTGAACATGGACGTACAGATCAAGCCGATGTCGGTCGGCACGCTGTTGCTCTGGATTTCAGTAGCGCCAGGCTCGGCCCAGGCGCTTTCTCAGGAAAACGGCACCCTGGGCGATGCGGCCAGTTGGCGCTCGGTGGAATTTCAGCGCGACTGGGGACTGGCCCGCATGCAGGCCGACCAGGCCTACGCCGCCGGCATCACTGGCAAAGGTGTGAAAATCGGCGAGCTCGATTCAGGCTTCGATGCAGCCCATCCCGAATTCGCCACCGACCGTTACCACGCGGTGCTGGCCAGCGGCAGCTACGTCGACGGCTCACTGTTCAATGTCGACGGCACCCTCAACGCCAACAACGACTCCCACGGCACCCACGTCGCTGGCACCCTTGGCGCCTCCCGCGATGGCACCGGCATGCACGGTGTGGCGTACAACGCGCAGGTCTACGTCGGCAATACCAACAAGAACGACAGTTTTCTGTTCGGCCCCAATCCTGATCCGCGCTACTTCAAAGCGGTCTATAACGCCTTGGCCGACGCCGGTGTGCGGGCAATCAATAACAGTTGGGGCAGCCAGCCACCGGACGTCAGCTATCGCACCCTCGACGACTTGCACGCCGCTTACGCCCAGCACTGGAACAAAGGCACCTGGCTCGATGCGGCGGCTGATGTTTCCCGTCGCGGTGTGATCAACGTGTTCAGCGCCGGCAACAGCGGTTACCCCAATGCCAGCGTGCGTTCGGCCTTGCCGTACTTCCAGCCGGACCTGGAAGGCCACTGGCTGGCGGTGTCGGGGCTGGATCAAAGTAACCAGCAGAAGTACAACCAGTGCGGGATCGCCAAGTATTGGTGCATCACCACCCCCGGCGCGAAGATCGACAGCACCATCCCCGACGCCGGTTATGCGATTAAGTCCGGCACCTCCATGTCCGCACCGCATGCCACTGGCGCCCTGGCATTGGTGATGGAACGCTATCCGTACATGACCAACCAGCAGGCGCTGGAAACCCTGTTGACCACCGCCACCCAACTCGACGGTTCCGTCACCCAGGCGCCCAATACCCGAGTCGGCTGGGGCGTGGCCAACCTCGAACGGGCAATGCGCGGACCGGGGCAATTGCTCGGGCGCTTCGACGCCAATCTGGGGGCAGGGCAGAGCGATGTCTGGAGCAACGACATCTCGGACAACGCGCTGATCCAGCGACAAAGTGAAGACGCGGCCGAACGCAGTGCCTGGCAACAGACGTTGA
This sequence comes from Pseudomonas sp. LBUM1663, assembly GCF_059695905.1. Taxonomy (NCBI): domain Bacteria; kingdom Pseudomonadati; phylum Pseudomonadota; class Gammaproteobacteria; order Pseudomonadales; family Pseudomonadaceae; genus Pseudomonas; species Pseudomonas sp. LBUM1663. Next base: position 3,109,241 of record NZ_CP166792.1, read on the forward strand.
GCACCAAAAGCTGGGAGAACGGCGTGCCGGCCGGTGCCAGCCAGCAGGATCAGACGGATTACGCCGTCGGCATGGCGCGCGATCTTGCCGCCAGCACCCGGGTATACGAAGGCAGCCTGATCAAATCCGGTGCCGGACGGTTGATGCTGACCGGCGACAACACCTGGCGCGGGTCGACCACGGTGAATGGCGGCCTGCTGTCGGTCAACGGTTCGTTGGCTTCGACGGTGACCGTCAATGACAGCGGCACGCTGGGCGGTTCAGGACGAGTCGGCGCACTGACGGCCAACCGCGGCGCTATCGTTGCGCCGGGCAATTCCATTGGCACCTTGCAGGTCGCCGGCGACGTCACGTTTGCACCCGGCTCGACCTACGCGGTGGAGCTGTCGCCGACCGACAGTGACCGAATCATCGCGGGCGGAACGGCCACGGTCAGCGGCGCGACGGTCAGCCTGTCATTGGAAAACAGCCCGACCTTGCTCAGCACTCAACAAGTGCAAAGCCTGCTCGGTCATCAGTACAACATTCTGCAGGCGGCCGGTGGTATCCAGGGGCAGTTCGGCGCGGTGTTGCCCAACTATCTGTTCATCGGCGGCAGCCTCGATTACGCCGCCACCGGTATTCAACTGAGTGTGGCGCGTAACGACACGACATTCGCCAGCGTCGGCCAGACGCCGAACCAACGCGCCGTCGCTTCCGCCGTGGAAGGGCTTGGGGCGGGGAGTGCGGTGTACGAAAGCCTGTTGCTGTCGCCCACCGCGACGTCCGCACAGCAGGCGTTCCAGCAGTTGTCGGGGGAAATCTACCCGGCGTTGGGTTCGGTCCTGATTAACGACAGTCGTTACCTGCGCGATGCAATCGGTGAGCGACTGGTTGACGCCAAAGGCGCGCAAAGCAATGGCTGGATCAAGGCATTGGGTGCCTGGGGCAAGACCGATGATCGCTATGACACCGCCGGTTACACCACCTCGATTGGCGGCTTGCTCGCTGGTGTCGATGGCGCGATTGACGAGCAAACCCGGATCGGCCTGGTCACGGGTTATAGCGATAGCTCGGTGAGCATGGGCTCGGGCACTCATTCATCAGCCAAGGTCGACAGCTATCACTTGGGCGCTTACGCCGGCCGCGAAGTCGGTGCCTGGCGCCTGAATGCCGGCGGTGCCTACAGCTGGCACCGCGCCGACGTCAAACGTGACCTGCAATACGGTGACGTCAGCGCCAGGCAGAAAGCCAAGGTCGATGCCGGCACCACTCAAGTGTTCGGTGAAGCGGCGTATCGCCTGAACCTGCAACCGCTGGCGCTCGAACCTTTTGCCAATCTGTCCTACGTCCACCTCGACACCGAAGGTTTCACCGAGAAAGGTGATGGCGCCGCACTGAAAAGCCGTGGCGACACGCGTGAGGCGGTGCTCAGCACGTTGGGCGTGCGCGCATTGAAAACGGTGAACCTGTCCGGCCAGCAGCAGCTTGACCTGGGAGCGAGCCTCGGCTGGCAGCACAACCTGAGTAATACCGACGCAGAGGAACACCTGGCGTTCGCCAGCGGCAGCACGGTGTTCTCGGTGGAGAGTTCGCCGATGGTGCGTGATGCGGCGTTGGTAGGCGCTCACGCCAGCCTGGCCCTGAGCCGGGACATCCGCGTGAACCTCGATTACACCGGCCAACTGGCCAGCCGCGAGAAGAGCCATGGTGTAGGGCTGAGCCTCAACTGGCAGTTTTAACGCGGTAAGCAACAAATGCGGCAAACATTAAATGTGGCGAGGGAGCTTGCTCCCGCTGGGTGGCGAAGCCGCCCCAACACCAGCAACGGTGATTCTTCAGGGATAACGCACCAGCCGATTTGCGACTGCTGCGCAGCCGAGCGGGAGAAAGCTCCCTCGCCACAGGGATTTTGGCAAGACAACTAAGGATGGTCGCTGGATGAAAGTTAAGAACAACAACCTATTCGCCTTGAAAGCACTCAACCGAGCCCTGCTTTGTGCGCTGGCCTCGATAGGCACCGCGCAAGCCGCGCCCTACGTGGAAAACGGTCGTGCAGGCGATCCCAACAGCTGGCGCAGCGCTGAGTTCAACGCTGACTGGGGGCTGGGCGCCATCAATGCCCAGGAAGCCTACGCCGCCGGTTACAGCGGCAAAGGCGTGAAACTGGGGATCTTCGATCAACCGGTTTACGCCCAGCATCCGGAGTTTTCCGGTGCCAACAAGGTCGTCACTCTGGTCACCAGCGGTATCCGCGAGTACACCGACCCGTACATCCCGGTCAAAGCCGGCGATGCGTTTCGGTATGACGGTTCGCCCACGGTCGGCTACGACGGCAAGCTCGGCTCCCACGGCACTCACGTCGGCGGGATCGCCGCGGGCAGCCGTGACGGCAACCCGATGCACGGCGTGGCGTACAGCGCGCAAATCATCAGCGCCGACAACGGCGATCCGGGCCCTGAAGACGGCATCATCCTCGGTAACGACGGTGCGGTGTACAAGGCTGGTTGGGATGCGTTGATCGCCAGCGGCGCGCGGATCATCAACAACAGTTGGGGCATCGGCATCACCGATCGCTTCGACCTGGGCGGCCGCGACCCGGCGTATCCGCACTTCACCGTGCAGGACGCGCGACTGCAGTTCAATCAGATCCAGCCCATCCTCGGCACGCGCCAGGGCGGCGCTTATGACGGTGCGATCGCGGCCGCTCGCAGCGGCATCGTGACGATCTTCGCCGCCGGCAACGACTACAACCTCAATAACCCGGACGCCATTGCCGGCCTCGGTTATTTCGTTCCCGAAATCGCACCGAACTGGATGACTGTCGCAGCCTTGCAGAAGAACCCGGACCTCAACAGCCCGGACCTCTACAACATCAGCACCTTCTCGTCGCGCTGCGGCTACACCGCGAGTTTCTGCGTGTCGGCACCCGGCAGCAAGATCTTCAGCGCAATCATCGGCGGCACCAATGCCGATAACCTGACCGTGGGCTACGCCAACAAAAACGGCACTTCCATGGCGGCGCCGCACGTCGCGGGCGCGGTGGCGGTGCTGATGGAGCGCTTCCCGTACATGACTGGCGCCCAGGTTGCCAGCGTGCTGCGCACCACCGCCACCGACATGGGCGCACCCGGTGTGGACGCGCTGTACGGCTGGGGCATGATCAACTTGCGCAAAGGCATCGATGGCCCGGCGATGTTTGTCACCGAGCAAGACATTCCCGAGGAGTTCCGCATCCAGGGTGCCTACGGCTCCAGCCAGTTTGTCGCGGACTTGCCGGGCATCGGCGCGATTATCGACGCGGGCAAACCGACCGAACGGGTGTGCAACGACGTGCAGTGCGGGCGGGACGTCTGGCGTAACGACATTTCCGGCCACGGCGGCCTGACCAAGCAGGGCATCGGCACACTGGTGCTGACTGGCGCCAACACCTACGCCGGCCCGACGCTGGTCAATCAGGGCCGATTGGCGATCAACGGCTCGCTGCTCTCGGCCGTGACCGTCAACGACAGCGGGATCCTCGGCGGTAACGGCCGCATCGGCGCATTGACCGCGAAAAGCGGCGGCACCGTGGCGCCGGGCAATTCCATCGGCACCTTGCAGGTGGCGGGCGATGTGACCTTCGAGCCTGGCTCGACCTACGCGGTGGAGCTGTCGCCCACCAGCAGCGACCAGATCATCGCGGGCGGTAAAGCCGTGATCGACGGCGCGACCGTCAGCCTGTCCCTGGAAAACAGCCCGACCTTGCTGACCACCAGCGAAGTGCAATCCCTGCTCGGCAATCAATACAACATTTTGCAAGCGGCCGGCGGGATTGAAGGGCGGTTTGGCGCAGTCCTGCCAAACTACTTGTTCATCGGCGGCGCACTCGACTATTCGGCCACGGGTATCCAACTGGCGGTAGAGCGCAACGCAGCATCCTTCGCCAGCGTCGGCCAGACTCCGAACCAACGCGCCGTCGCTGCCGCTGCCGAGCAGCTTGGCGCCGGTAATCCGCTCTATGAAACCTTACTGTTGTCGCCGACGGCGGCGGTCGCGCAACAAGCCTTCCAGCAACTGTCCGGTGAGATTCATCCGGCGATCGGCACGTTGCTGATCAATGACAGCCGTTACCTGCGCGATGCCGTCGGCGAACGTCTGCGTGAGCGGGATCTGTTCGATGCCGCGGCACCAACCGATGACCGCAGCAATGCCTGGGTCAAAGTCCTCGGCGCCTGGGGCAAGAGCGACGGCGGGCATGACAACGCCAGTTCCAACAGCTCCATCGGCGGCTTGCTGGCCGGTGTCGACGGTCTGATCACTGAAGATACGCGGCTGGGTTTCGTCACCGGGTATAGCGACAGCTCGTTGAGCATGGGCGATGGCACGCATTCGTCAGCCTCGGTCGACAGCTACCACTTGGGCGCCTACCTGGGCCATGAAATCGATGCACTTCGCTTGAGCGTCGGCGGCGCTTACAGCTGGCATCGCATCGATGTGAAACGTGACGTGCAATTCGGCGACGTCAGCGGCAAACAGAAATCCAAGCGCGATGCGACCACCGCCCAACTGTTTACCGAAGCGGCGTATCGCCTGGACCTGCAACCGCTGGCCCTGGAACCGTTCGCCAACCTGGCTTACGTGCACCTCAACAGCGACAGCTTCACCGAGAAAGGTGATGCCGCCGCGCTCAAGGGTGGCGAAGCCAACCGCGACGCCGTGCTCTCGACCCTCGGTGTGCGGGCGAGCAAAGCCATTGCACTGTCGGACAAACAGCAGCTGGAACTGTCCGGCACCCTGGGTTGGCAGCACAACCTGAGCAACACCCGTTCCGAATATCATCTGGCCTTCGCCAACGGCAACACCGGGTTCAGCGTGCAGAGCGTGTCGCTGGATCGTAACGCCGCCGTCATTGGTGCGCGGGCCGGTCTGGCGGTGGCTAAGGATGTGCGTGTGAGCCTGGATTACAACGGACTGCTGGGCTCCAACGAGAAAGACCACGGTGTAGGTCTGACACTCGACTGGCAGTTCTGATTTAACGCAAAGGAAGCAAACAACATGGGACTGTTTGATTACAAAAATGCAGACAGCAAGGCGCTGTACAGCGACGCCATCGCCCTAACGCTGTATGCGTACACGCCAACCGGTCAGCCGCTGCCGGCCACCGCTTGGGCGCCGATTGGCGCTACGCAGCTGGGTTATCAAGGCAAGGTCGGCGCCCAGTGCACCTTCTTTGGCGAGAAGGACGGTTTCACCAGTGCCGAAGCCGAAGTGCTCGGCAAGTACGACACGGCGGGCAAGCTGATCGGTATCGGCATTGCCTTCCGGGGCACCGGAGGCCTGGGGTACAGCGACACCTTCGGCGACATAAAAAACAACTTGCTGGCCGCTATCGGCCCGGTGGATTACGCGACGAACTACGCGAAAAACGCCTTCGACACTTTGCTCAAGGACGTTGCCGCGTTTTCCATCGCCCATGGCCTGAGCGCCAAGGACGTCATGGTCAGCGGCCATAGCCTCGGCGGGTTGGGGGTCAACAGCCTGGCCGAGTTGAGCGGCAACAACTGGGGCGGGTTCTTCAAGGACGCCAACTACATCGCGTTTGCCTCACCGACTCAGAGCGCCACCGGCAACAACGTGTTGAACATCGGCTACGAGAACGACCCGGTGTTCCGGGTGCTCGACGGCACCACGTTCAGCACAGGTTCGCTGGGCAAGCACGACGGCTATCAGGATTCGGCGACCAACAACATCGTCAACTTCAATGACCAGTACGCGTCCACCGCACAGAACCTGGTGCCGTTCAGCATCCTCAATCCGCTGAACTGGTCGGCCCATGGCTCGTTGGGCTATGCCGACGGTTTGAACCGGGTGATCGACTCGCGGTTCTACGACCTCACCGACAAGGACTCGACGCTGATCGTCTCCAATCTGGTGGAATCGTCCCGGGGTAAAACCTGGGTCGAGGACCTCGGGCGCAGCGGCGAGCCCCACACGGGCAGCACCTTCATCATCGGCACCGACAGCAACGATTTGCTCAAGGGCGGTGCTGGCAATGATTTCATCGAAGGCCGCGACGGCAACGACCGGTTCCGCGATGACGGTGGCTACAACCTCCTGCTGGGCGGCAAGGGCAGCAACACCTTCGAGTTACAGAAGCCGTTGCAGAACTTCAGTTTTGCCAACGATGGCGACGGTACGCTGTATGTGCGTGACGCCTATGGCGGCATCAGCATGACCCGCGATATCGGCGCGCTCGTGAGCAAGGAGTCGGGGTCATGGTGGGGGAGCAAGGAGGTGACTTACAGCGTCACCGCCAACGGCTTGCTCAATGGCAGCGAGCTGACCCACTACAACCACTCGCTCAACGGTGACGCCTACGGCAACACACTGGCGGCCAGCGTCGACGGCGACTGGTTGTTCGGTCATGCCGGCGACGACCTGCTGCGCAGCGACAAAAGCCAGGTGACCTTCGTCGGTGGCGCGGGCAACGACGTGATGCAGGGTTCGGGTGGCAACAACACCTTCCTGTTCAGCGGCGCCTTCGGTTTTGACGCGATCAATGGCTACCAAGGCAGCGACAAGCTGGTGTTCCTCGGCGTTCAGGGCGCGGGGCAGGGCTATGACTACAGGCAACACGCTTCGCAGTCGGGCCATGACACGGTGCTGAAGGTGGGCGATTTTGCCGTGACCCTGGTGGGAGTGGGACTGGACAGTCTGTCGGCTTCAGGCATCACGTTTGCGTAAGGGCTGCATGCACTAAATGCTCCGGGGCGCCTCGTGAGCGAGGCGTCCTGGTTGTGAGCTATCTCTGACAATTCCAACAAAAGAGAGGCAATACCAATGGGTGTTTATGACTACAAAAACTTCGGCACAGCCGATTCCAAAGCGTTATTTACCGACGCGATGGCGATCACGCTGTATTCCTATCACAACCTCGACAATGGCTTTGCCACCGGTTACCAGCACAACGGCTTCGGCCTGGGCTTGCCGGCGACCCTGGTTACCGCGCTGCTGGGTGGCACCGATTCCCAGGGCGTGATTCCCGGCATTCCCTGGAACCCCGATTCGGAAAAAGCCGCACTGGAGGCTGTGCAAAAAGCCGGCTGGACGCCCATCACGGCCTCGCAACTGGGTTATGACGGCAAGGTCGACGCGCGCGGAACGTTCTTCGGCGAGAAGGCCGGGTACACCAGCGCGCAGGTCGAGATCCTCGGCAAGTACGATGCTCAAGGCCATCTCAGCGAAATCGGCATCGCCTTTCGCGGCACCAGCGGCCCGCGAGAAACCTTGATCGGCGACTCCATCGGCGATGTAATCAACGATCTGCTGGCCGCGTTCGGTCCCAAGGATTATGCGAAAAATTATGTGGGCGAAGCCTTCGGCAATCTGCTCGGCGACGTCATGGCATTTGCCCAGGCCAATGGCCTGTCAGGTAAAAACGTGCTGGTCAGCGGCCACAGCCTCGGCGGGCTGGCGGTCAACAGCCTGGCGGACTTGAGCACAGATAAGTGGTCCGGGTTCTACAAGGATTCCAACTACATCGCCTATGCGTCCCCGACCCAGAGCAGCAACGACAAAGTGCTCAACGTCGGCTATGAAAACGACCCGGTGTTTCGGGCCCTCGACGGTTCATCCTTCAACCTGTCGTCGGTGGGTGTGCACGATGCCGCCAAGGCCTCGGCGACCGATAACATCGTCAGCTTCAACGACCACTACGCCTCGACCGCGTGGAATGTGCTGCCGTTCTCCATCCTCAACATCCCGACCTGGATCTCGCACTTGCCGACCGCCTATGGCGACGGCATGAACCGGGTGATCGAATCGAAGTTCTACGACCTCACCAGCAAAGACTCGACGATCATCGTCGCCAACCTTTCGGACCCGGCGCGCGCCAATACCTGGGTTCAGGATCTGAATCGCAACGCTGAAACCCACAAGGGCAGCACCTTCATCATCGGCAGCGACGGCAATGACCTGATTCAGGGGGGCAAGGGCAACGACTACCTGGAGGGGCGTGACGGTAACGACACCTTCCGTGACGGTGGCGGCTACAACATCGTATTGGGTGGCAAGGGCAGCAACGTGCTGGACTTGCAGCAGTCGGTGAAAAATTTCAACTTTGCCAACGATGGCGCCGACAACCTCTACGTCCGTGATGCCAATGGCGGCATCAGCATCACCCGGGACATCGGCAGCATTGTCACCAAGGAACCGGGGTTCTTGTGGGGGCTGTTCAAGGATGACGTTACGCACAGCGTGACGGCCAAGGGTCTTTCCGTTGGCAACAACCTGACTCAGTACGCGTCATCGATGAAGGGCGGTGCGGGGGCCGATACGCTTAAGGCACATGCGACGGGCGACTGGTTGTTCGGTCTGGACGGCAACGATCATTTGATCGGCGGCCAGGGCAACGATGTGTTTGTGGGCGGGGCGGGGAATGACCTGATGGAATCGGGGGGCGGGATTGATACGTTCCTGTTCAGCGGTGCGTTTGGGCGGGACCGGGTGGTGGGGTATCAGGCGAACGACAAGCTGGTATTTCTCGGGGTTCAGGGGGTCGTGCCGAATGATGACTATCGGGCTCATGCCTCGGTGGTGGGGCAGGATACGGTGCTGACGTTTGGCGGGGATTCGGTGACGTTGGTGGGGGTTGGGCTGGACAGTTTGTCTGGTTCCGGGATCGTAATCGCCTGACGTTGATGTGGCGCCGGTAAGGGCCTCTTCGCGGGCAAGCCTCGCCCCTACAGGGTTGTGCGAATCCTTGTAAGAGCGAGGCTTGCCCGCGAAGAACGATAATGCGGTTTTCAGTCTTCCTCGCGAACCGTGGCTACATCTTTGGCATTGACCTTCACCTTCGCGCCGGAAATATCCTCAAACTCGTAAAATCCGTCCTTGGTCTTGGTTTTCGGCATGTCTTCGGTCAAATACTGGGTGCCGTTCTGCAACGTCACGACCGTTGGCGTGGAGCAACCGGCCAGGGCCAGGAAGGCCGCTGCTGCCAAGGGCAAACCCAGAGTCTTGATATTCATACCCACCTCTCAACTGCATAAAAAAAGCCGCTATGCCGGTTGGTGCCATGGATCGGCAGAAAGTTCGATGGTCGCTCGAAAATAGCCAAATAGCGCCGCCGCTTATCCTTTTCCGTTTGCACCGGATACACCGGAGCTGGTATCTGTACGCATAACCAGTACTCGCTCGCCATGGCCCTTTTTCCCTGTGACTGCAAATCCTCTCGACGACCCGTTCTATTACCTGAACAACTTCATGCAAGTGCTTGATTGGCTTGAGCATCGTTATGCCGATGTGCTGAGCGTCGAGGAGCAGGCCTTCATCCGCGATTTCAGTCGGCAGCCCCGCGAGTCCCGGGCGCTGCTGGTCAGGATGGTGATGCGCAAGGGCCTGCATTTCAGGGCCGGCAAATTGAGTTACGTCGAGATTGGCGACATTGCCAGTGCTGCCGAGCCATTGCTGACGTCAGGCTGGATCTCTGCGCAATCGCCGCTACAGCTCGAGGAGCTGTTCGACGTTCTGCTCAAGGCCGAGATTCTTCATTGCTTCGGTACCGCCATCGATCAACCCAAAGGCAAGAAGACCGAATGGCTGGCGTCCCTGAGCGAGCAGTTCTGCGAGGAACAAAGCTTCGCGCAATGGTGCCCGCAACTGAACGACCGGCTGTTCACGCTGACCATCATGGACCTGTGCGACCGCTTGCGGCTGATGTTCTTCGGCAACCTGTATCAGGACTGGTCGGAATTCGTGCTGGCCGATCTCGGTATCTTTACCTACGAGAAAGTCGAATTCTGTGCCGAATCCCGGGGCCTGCGCAGCCGTGAAGACGTGGACGCCTGCCTGTACCTGCACCACTGCCAGCAACGTTTCGAGGCCGGTGAAGATGTGGCGGACATTGTCGAGCAGGTCAACGAGGTGCTACTCGACAACTCGTGGTTGCAACGACGTCGCGGCAAGTTGTTGTTCCAGATTGGTCAGCATTGCGAACGCATCACGGATTTTTCCATGGCGTTGACGATTTACCGCGACTGCGCCTATCCCGGCGCTCGGGTGCGCCTTATCCGTGTGCTGGAGCGTTGTGGCGAATATCAGTTGGCCCTGCATCTGGCCACGCAGGCGGAGCAATCGCCGGAAAGCGCCACCGAGCATCAGCATGTGCTGCGTGTGTTGCCCAGGCTGCGGCGCAAACTGGGCGGCCCGGCGATGAAACGGCCATCGCCCCGGGAAATGCTGCGACTGGACCTGCACTTGCCCAGGACAGACCCGGCGCTGTCGGTCGAATTTCATGTGCAGGCGCACCTGGCGGAGGATTTGGCGCCGGTGCATTACGTCGAGAACAGTCTGATCAACTCGCTGTTCGGCCTGTTGTGCTGGCCGGCGATTTTTGCTCCGTTGCCGGGGGCGTTTTTCCACCCGTTCCAGCGCGGGCCGGTGGACCTGCTAAACGAAGACTTCCATGCACGTCGAGCGGATGAGTTCCAGGCCTGTCTGGCCGAACTCGATGACGGGCGTTATATCCAGACCATCCGTGAACGTTACGTCGCCAAGTGGGGCGTGCAGTCACCGTTCGTGTTCTGGGGCGCGCTGAGCGAAGCACTGCTGGATCAGGCGCTTGACTGCCTGCCCGCCGAACACCTCAAGCACTGGTTCAATCGCCTGTTGCTGGACATCAAGGCCAACCGGGCCGGCATGCCCGATCTGATCCAGTTCTGGCCGCAGCACAAGACCTACCGCATGATCGAAGTCAAAGGCCCCGGCGATCGCCTGCAAGACAACCAATTGCGCTGGCTGGAGTTCTGTCACGAACATCAGATGCCGATCGCCGTCTGCTACGTGCAATGGGCGGAGCAGAGCGCTTGAGCTACGGCATTGCGGTGCGGGCGCTGTGTGAATTCACCGCCAAGGTCGGCGACCTCGACCTGCGTTTCACGCCGTCGCCAACCGCGCTGGAAGGCATCGTCGGGCACCGCACCGTGGCCTCGCGACGAAGCGAGGGCTATCAAAGCGAAGTCGCCCTCGAAGGCCAGTACAAAACCTTGAAGGTCAAAGGCAGGGCGGACGGCTACGACCCGGCGCAAAACTGCCTGGAAGAAGTCAAAACCTATCGCGGCGACCTGAGCAAGCAACCGGCCAACCACCGGCAATTGCACTGGGCGCAAGCGAAGGTCTACGGATGGCTGATGTGCCAGAAGCTGGAACTGGTGCAGATCAATCTGGCGCTGGTGTACTTCGACATCGTCAGCGAAAAGGAAACCTGCCTGGTCGAGGCCTTCAGCGCGGGGGAGCTGCAGTCGTTCTTCGAGCATCATTGCGGGCTGTTCCTGCAATGGGCCGAGCAGGAAATGGCCCATCGCGACGCGCGCAATCACGCAGCGCAGCAATTGGCGTTTCCCCATGCCGACTTTCGTCCGGGGCAACGGCACCTGGCGGAATCGGTGTTCAAGGCCGTCAGCACCGGTCGTTGTCTGATGGCTCAGGCGCCGACCGGCATCGGCAAGACCGTGGGCACGCTGTTTCCGATGCTCAAGGCCCTGGCGCCGCAGCAGTTGGACAAGGTGTTCTTTCTGACGGCGAAAACACCGGGGCGCAAACTGGCGCTGGATGCCGCGCAAGTCATCCTGGAGAGCGCCGATGCGCCGCCGCTGCGGGTGTTGGAGATGATCGCCCGGGACAAAGCCTGCGAGCACCCGGACAAAGCCTGTCACGGTGAATCCTGCCCGTTGGCCCAGGGCTTTTATGACCGTTTGCCGGCTGCCCGCCAGGCCGCCAGCGGACTCAGCCTGTTGAAGCAGGACGCCTTGCGCCAAGTGGCATTGGCGCATGAGGTCTGCCCTTATTACCTGAGCCAGGAAATGGCTCGCTGGGCCGATGTGGTGGTCGCCGACTACAACTACTATTTCGATTTCAGTGCGTTGCTGTTCGGCTTGGCCCAGGCCAATAACTGGAAAGTCGCGGTGTTGGTGGATGAGGCGCACAACCTGGTGGAGCGCGGCCGGCAGATGTACAGCGCCACGCTCGATCAATCGACCCTCAACGGGGTACGAAAAACCGCGCCGGACGCCCTGAAAAAACCGTTGCAACGGGTCAATCGAGAGTGGAATGCCCTGCATAATCTGCAATTGGCGCCGTATCAGGCCTACGACAAGGCACCGGAAAAGCTCCTCCAGGCGCTGTCGTCGTGCAGCGCGAGCATCGGCGATTATCTCAACGATCATCCTCAGGGCCTGGACAGCGCCCTACAGAATTTTTACTTCGACATGCTGCAGTTTTGCCGGGTGGCCGAACTCTTCGATGAGCAGTTTCTGTTCGACATCAGCAAGCGTGACCTGGAGCGCAAACAAAACCTGTCGCAACTGTGCCTGCGCAACGTGGTGCCGGCCGGTTTCATCCGCCCGCGCTTGACCGCTGCGCGCAGCACGGTGCTGTTTTCCGCGACGCTCAGTCCTCGGCATTATTACGCGGACCTGCTGGGTACGCCGCCGGACACGGTGTGCATCGATGTCGAATCTCCGTTCCATGCCGACCAGTTGAAAGTGCACATCGTCAGCCAGATATCGACCCGATTCGTCCACCGCCAGGCGTCCCTCGAACCGATCGTCGAGCTGATCGCCCGGCAATTCAGCCAACGCCCCGGTAACTACCTGGCATTTTTCAGCAGCTTTGATTATTTGCAGCAAGTTGCGCAGTTACTGGCCGAGCGACACCCGCAGATCACCCTGTGGTCGCAGTCCCGGGGCATGGCGGAAGGGCAACGCCAGGCCTTTCTCGATCAGTTCACGACGCACAGCCAAGGCGTTGGTTTTGCAGTGTTGGGCGGAGCGTTCGGTGAAGGCATCGACCTGCCCGGCGCACGCCTGATCGGTGCATTCATTGCCACCCTGGGGCTGGCGCAACTCAATCCGGTCAACGAACAGATGAAGCATCGAATGGCGGCGATTTTCGGCGCCGGTTATGACTACACCTACTTGTATCCCGGCGTGCAGAAAGTGGTGCAGGCGGCAGGAAGGGTGATCCGCACTCAGCAGGATCAAGGGGTGGTGATGTTGATTGATGACCGGTTCGGTGACAGCAAGGTCAAACACTTGCTGCCGCGTTGGTGGTCGGTCGAGCAGGCGCATCTAGCGTCTGGTGTGTAGGATTATTTACCTTTTAAAACAAATACATATCTTGAAAGACACACGCATTTGAACAAACGCGGAAACAGCGCTTTATTCAAAGGGCAGGCATTACTTTCAGCCGCTCTTTGATAAGGAAATCAAGGTATGTGCTCCGCACCGAACTACATCTATTCCCCTGAGCAGGTCACTGCTGCGTTCAATGTCATCAAAACCTCACTGTTTCGCGGTATCACGGCCGAGGAAACGCCGAAAATCCTGGTAGTTGCCGGGCTTCAAGGCTCGGGTAAAACCTTCCTGCTGGAAAACACACTCCTGCCGACCAGGCGCTACGACAAGTATGTTCGTCTCTACCTGCCCGAATACCGACAGAAACATCCTCAATACGCGGAGATGATCAAGCTTGGCGTGCTGCATGCCTATGAACATACCGAAGCTTTCGTCCGAGAGCTCTGCGCCAAAATCTTCACCGAAGCCTTCACACTCAAATACAACATCATCATGGAGTGTGCGTTCGACAGCATCGATTTCGCGGCATTTCCACCACTCGCGACGGCGGCCGGTTATCAGTTCGAAACGCATATCATTGGCTGCACGCTGGAGTTCGCTCACGTTTCGAGCATCAAAAGAGCCTTCAAAAGCCTGGAAAACTGCGAGCTGGAAAGGTTTGTCACGCGATCAACGCTGGAGGCCGCCATGAGGCATGAGCAAGCGGTCATCCTGGCCTTCGAAACCGCCTCGAAGGCGGTCGATCGCTCACAAATCACGGTGTATGAACGCGGGTTCGGGGCGCTGAAAGAACGCGTCTCGCGTGCTCATATCACCTACACCACAACCGCTGGCGTGACGCCCTCTACGACGCCAACGGTGTACAGCGCCTATGACAGCATCATCAATAATCATGTCCACACCCTGAGTGAGCGTGACGAGGTGGTAAAAGAATGCCACCTGGCGTTACTCAAAACCCAGACATACGCCGAGGTTGTCCCTGATTATGTCTACAACGATCTGTACGCCTGCATCGTCAAATACGTGAACCGATAACCAGGCGAACCCATTCGGCGGCGAAGCGATGACAGTCTCCCGGCCAGCGAGCGGTCAGCAACTGGCCATCGCGGACGACGAAACCTCTTTGTGGCTGGTCCGCCGAATCACGCACCGCCAGGAATGGCCCGCGCAGGAAATCCATCGGGCTGGACAGGGCGGCGGTGACTTCCGCTTCGACGGTTTGAGGATAGGTCCGGTAATAGCGTCCGAGCCAGGCCGCGGTGATTGCCCAGGCAGGCAGCTCCATGGTGTTGGCTACCAGGGCGGTGACCTTGCGACCCCGCAACACCGAAAGTCCGCTGTCAGGGTCGAGGGTGCGGGCAAGCACCAGCACGCCGTGACAGACCGCTGCCACCGGTTTGTCTGCCTTGAAAAAGTGCAGGGCGATCCGTCGGGCCTGCTCGGAATCCAGCAGGCTGCGCATGCCCTTGGCATGCCCGCCGGGAATCAGCAGCCCTTGGAACTCGCTGGGGTCGACATCGTCATAGGACAGCGGTTGGCGAAATGACGGGGCTTCGATCATCCGGGCGTAGCTGGCAAGGTCGGCCTTGCGCGTCATCAGCAACGGGTTCAACGGGCCAAAACCGATGTCCACCAGGCGCGAATCGGCGTAGGCCGGCAATCCCTCGGGCGACGCAAAGCGCACTTCAATACCGGCCTGGCGCATGGCTTGCCATGGAACGCTGCTCTCTGTGGGATCGTAGTCAGACGTGGGTAACAGAATCAGGATCATCGGGGACGCCTTGAACCCGCCAGGAATGGCGTTTGGCGTCGAGAATAGGCGGTCACAACGTTATGCTCCAGTACATGATTGTTTTCTGGCTCACCAAAGCCACGGTTTGTCGCATACTCAACAAAACAATAATCACGGGTGTGATCGATGAGTGATAACCAGTCCAAAACCAACTCCATCGAGGAAATGCGCTTTCGCCTGCTGATTGATGCCGTGGTGGACTATGCGATCTACATGATTGACCCCGATGGCATCATCTCCAGCTGGAACGCTGGCGCCAAACGTTTCAAGGGGTATGAGGAGGCGGAGATCCTCGGTCAGCATTTTTCGCGTTTTTATACCGAAGAAGATCGCTCTATCGGTCTGCCCCAGCGTGCACTGGACACGGCGATCCGCGAAGGTCGTTTCGAGGGCGAAGGCTGGCGGGTTCGCAAGGACGGCACGCACTTCTGGTGCCATGTGGTGATCGATCCGATTATCGATCCGACCGGCAAGCTGCTGGGCTTCGCCAAGATCACCCGGGACCTCACCGACCGCAAAATGGCCGAAGAGACCCTCAAACAAAGCGAGCAGCAGTTTCGGTTGCTGGTTCAAAGCGTCACTGACTACGCCATCTATATGCTTGCCCCGGACGGACGCCTGACCAACTGGAATCAAGGCGCCCAGCGCATCAAGGGCTACCGGCCCGAAGAGGTCATTGGCCAGCACTTTTCGATCTTCTACACCCCTGAGGACCGCGAAGCGGGGGAACCGCAACGTGCGTTGGAAACGGCTACGCGGGAGGGACGCTTCGAAAACAAGGCTTGGCGCGTGCGCAAGGACGGCACACGGTTCTTTGCCCATGTCGTGGTCGATCCGATCTGGGGCGAAACGGGTACGTTGCTCGGCTTTGCCAAAATTACCCGGGACATTACCGAGGCCACGCTCGCACAGAAAGCGCTTGAGCAAACCCGTGAAGCGTTGTTCCAGGCGCAGAAGATGCAGGCCATCGGCCAACTGAGTGGCGGGATCGCCCACGATTTCAATAATCTGCTGACCGTTATCCTTGGCAACCTGGAAATCGTCCGTAAACGCGTGGGAGACAATCCGAAAGTCACTCGATTGGTGGACAACGCCACCCAGGGTGCCTTGCGTGGTGTGTCCCTGACTCAACGCATGCTGGCTTTCGCCAGACGTCAGGAGCTCAAGTCCGAATCTGTCGAGATACCCGTGCTGATAGAAGGGATCAGCGGCCTGTTACGCAGCTCCCTCGGGCCTTCCGTGCAGCTCGAAACACGCTTTTCCCCCGACCTCGTTCCGGTCATGGCCGATGTCAATCAACTCGAACTGGCCGTGCTGAACCTCGCCACCAATGCCCGGGATGCCATGCCCAACGGCGGCAAAATCGTCATCGGCACCCGGACAGAAGAAATCCCCGATCAATCAACGTTATTGCTGGAGCGCGGCCGCTATGTGTGCCTGAGTGTCGCCGATACGGGAGAGGGCATGGATGAGGCCACCCTGGCCTCGGCCATGGACCCGTTCTTCACCACAAAAGGCGTGGGCAAAGGCACGGGGCTGGGGTTGTCGATGATCCATGGCTTTATCGAACAATTGGGCGGGCGATTCGTTCTCAAGAGCCAGAAAGACATCGGCACGGTCGCCGAACTATGGATACCCGCGGCCACGACTGCTGCGCTCAACCAACCCGCTTCAGCGGAAGTGGAAGCACCGCCAGTGGCTCAATTGTGCGTAATGGTGGTGGACGATGACAGCCTGGTGTTGACCAGTACCGGCCTGTTGCTTGAGGACCTCGGCCACCGGGTGATCAGTGCGGTGTCTGGTGCACAAGCGCTTGAGCTGTTCGAACACGAGCAGAATATTGACCTGGTCATTACCGACATGGCCATGCCACAAATGAATGGCGCGCAATTGGCGCAGGCCATTCGGACGTTGAAGCCGGACGTGCCGATCATTCTCGCCACGGGTTATGCCGAGCGCCTTGAAGGCTTCGCGACCGCGCTCCCGCGCTTGTCCAAACCGTATACCCAACTCAATCTGGTGGAGGTCATTGCCCAGGCCATGAAATGACTGGCGCTGCGCTCAGCCGTTGGCGTTCTTCCTGAAACCGCGCAAGTTCATGGCACACAGGCAAAACTGCAACACGATTAACGCATAGGCGTGGGTGTGGTAACCCCAAATCACCCACAAGAGGTTGCTGACGATAAAGCAGCTGAAACCCCACACCCTGCGCGAGGGTGATTGCGAGCCTATCAGCCACGCCGCCAGCACCGTGACCAGCATCGCCGGCCATTGCAACCAATCGAGAGAGTCCATGCGTGGTCCTTAAAGTTAGAGTCTGTATCTGAAGGACCACGGCGGCGAAGTAGCGTTCGAGCGAGGCGCATTGAATCCGGCTGAACTTTGCCCGGGAAGGTTTCTTCTAAACGCTTTCACAGCCCAAGTGTATGCCCCGTGCCCAGAATACTGACCGAACCTGCCGCCGAAGAAGTCTTGTCCGAACACAACGCCAAAATGTTCGGTTCGCCCAAGGAGCGCCTGGATTTCTACCGTCGGGAAATTCAATACGAAACCAGCATCCTCGCCAATCGAACCGATGCTTATCTGGCTGCGCAATCGTTTCTTGTGATTGCCTTCGCGTCCTGCATGTCCAACCTCAATCCCGAGTGGGGAAAACTCTTTACCCTGGTGGTGCCGCCGTTTCTCGCGCTGCTTGGGTTGCTCAGTTCGCTGAACGCCTGGCCGGGGATCCGTGCGGCCTATGACATCATTGATCACTGGCACTTCAAGCAAAGTGAGTTGCTGCGCAGCGAGCCATTGATGGGGCTGGCTTACGATGAGTCGCCGCTGTTCAGTGAAATGGAATCGTCCCACAAGGGGTATCGCAAATCGCTGCTGTTTTCCGTGCGCACGCCATGGATCTTCGCCACCTTCTGGGTGTTGCTGGGCAGCTACGCAGTATTCATCCAGGTGACTAACCCGGGCGGCTGATGTGCACCTGCAAAAAGCCCGGCAGATGCCGGGCTTCTTTACATCAGCCAACCGAATCATGCTGCCAGATTAGGCGTGCTCATTTCTTTCTTGTACTGAGCTTTCAGCGTTTCCATTTGCGCACCCAATTCTTCCAGGGTGGCTTTACCCAGGAGCTTTTTGGCTTGAGGGAACATTTCGGTTTCCTCTTCTTCGATGTGGTGCTCCAGCAATTCCTTGACCACTTTCACGCGACCTGCGAATTCCGGGGTGGAAGGGTCGGTGACTTTCAGGTCCGGCAGCACCAGCGAATCCACGGTGCGGTGTTCTTCCTTGGCTTCGTAGTACATGACGTCCTGTTCTTTGCCTCCGGCCTTTTTGTACGCTGGATACAAGACTTCCTCTTCGAGGCGGGTATGGATGGCAATTTCCATTTCAAGCTTGGCCAGCAGATCGGTGCGTTTTTTAACGCCACGTTCGGTGGACTCGCTCAGCTGGGTCAGGATGCCCTTTACGCGTTCATGGTCGGCTTTCAACAGGTCGATGGCGTTCATGGTCGAATCTCTCAAATAGTCACGGGGATGGGCGCAAACGGTCTCATGGCCGTAGATCGCTCATTGTCCTGGAGCATTTGTCGTGCCCACTTCAGCGCTTGAAGTAACTCTATATAAAACAAAAGGTTAAGAAGACTGATGGCGAAATGAAGTCGTGCAGGCTGCATGAGTCCGGAAATTGACTCATGCAGTTCGCGGCAAGATTTTTTTGCCTCTAAAAACTGAATTATCGGCGTCGTACCGTCGATCAGATTCGCCTCGGATGTAACTGAACTCGCTCACCGCTCGCCCTCCCTTAATACAGACAAACGAGGTCTTTTAACCAACCCGCGAGGATGCCGCCATGCGCGCAATGACTTATCACGGAGCTCACGATGTCAGGGTAGAAAACGTTCCCGATCCCACCCTTGAAGCCGCTGACGACATCATTTTGCGGGTAACCGCGACGGCGATCTGCGGATCCGATTTGCATCTTTATCGCGGCAAGATTCCGACGGTGGAGCATGGCGATATCTTTGGCCACGAGTTCATGGGCATCGTGGAGGAAACCGGTACAGCCGTTACCGCCGTGCAGCGCGGCGATCGTGTGGTGATCCCGTTCGTGATTGCTTGTGGTGAGTGTTTCTTCTGCCAGATGGACTTGTTTGCCAGTTGTGAAACCACCAACTCGGGACGGGGCGCAATTATCAATAAAAAGGCCATTCCACCGCCGGCTGCGTTGTTTGGGTTCAGCCGGCTCTATGGCGGCATTCCAGGTGGGCAAGCGGAATCACGACTATCGGCTGGCCTATGCGCAGCGCACCTACGGCGTGATCCCGATCAATTTTGATGACGATGACGACCCGGCGGATACGATCATCCGCCAGACAGCAGGCAGCCGCGGGGTGGACGGCGTGGTCGATGCGGTGGGGTTTGAGGCCAAGGGCAGCACCACCGAAACCTTGCTTGCCACCTTGAAACTGGAGGGCAGCAGCGTCAAGGCGCTACGCCAATGCATCGCTGCCGTTCGCCGTGGTGGCGTGGTCAGCGTGCCCGGGGTCTATTCCGGGTTCATCCACGGTTTCCTGTTTGGCGATGCCTTCGACAAAGGCCTGACATTCAAGATGGGCCAGACTCACGTGCAACGCTATTTACCGGAGCTGCTGGGGCACATTGAAACCGGACGCCTGCAACCGGAGGCGATCATTACGCATCGCTTGTCACTGGAGCAGGCCGCCGAGGGTTACAAGATTTTCGAATTTGCCGGGCCTTTCAGTCAGTGAGCTCCCTCGCCACAGAATCAGGTGTACTTGGCGGAGGCGGGTTTAAGCCCGATCCTCGAGCTGCTGGCGCAACCGCTGGGAGTTGTTCACCGACATCGGGATCGGTGGGAAATCCTCGTTGAGCACGCGCAGATGCTCGATCGCTTCCTGAAACTTCAGATCAGCCTTCCTGCGCATCGCCCGATAGCGCTCAAACCGTTCCATGTCCATATCGCCGCCTTCAAGCATCTCAAAGGCGTAGCGGCTCAGCGCCTGGGCGTCTTCAAACATCTGGCGATTGCATTCCAGAGCGAATGCCCGGCAGGCTTTGATTTGATTGGGAGTTGAACAGTGGATCATGACCGGCACCTTTAACTTTCCGAGGTCCCTTTTGAAGGCATCGTCGCCACAGTGGAACCGAATCTGTCGGGTCCCGCCGTGTTGAAAAAATCAGGCGGAATTAAGGTTGTGACTGCCGGGGTGCACAGGGATTTCAAATATCTGAATGCGAAAACTCGATGAATCCAGCCATGAACATTTGGCCAAAAAATCAAATAATCTGTTTCTTGTGCCGTTCATAGCGGGCGAGGGTGGGTTGCGTGCTGATCCCGTGGATCAGAATACTCAACGCGACCACGGACAAGGTCAGGTCCATACACAACGTCGCCACCGACTGGCCCAGCCCGTGATTCAAGGCATAGAACAGGTAATACAGACTGCCGATGCCACGTATGCCAAACCAGCCGATCAACATTCGCTGGCGCCAATCGAGCAATCGACCCCACGGCATCACAGCGACACTCAAAGGGCGAATAACGCAAAACAACACACCGCCGACCAGCAGGGCGCGCCAGTCCCAGTGAGCGATCAGCACGACGCCGAGCAGCGTCACCAGAAACACTTCCATGGCCCGTTCCACCAGACTGCCGAAGGCGAGCATGTCACCCATCATGATGCCCGCAGCCACCTGAGTGTCTTCAAGGTTGTCGGTGTCGCCATGCACCGCGTGTTGCGGTTCGACGTTCTGATGGCCGACCACCGGCTGGACCAAATGCTCGGCCGGCAGTTCGTCATTGGCGGTGGAACTGACTTCTTCCTGACGCAATCCGAGGCCGGCAGCGAACACTGACAGAAACCCGTAGGCGTGGATCGACTCAGCCCCGACATACGCCAACGCAATCAAGGCGAGGGCGAGGTAATCGTTCGGGGACAGCGTGCTGTCGTCGTTCTTGATCCGCAGCGCCAACGTCAGGCGCCCGATGCCGCGTCCCATCCAGTAACCCGTCAGCAAACCCGCCGGTACGGCCCAGATCACACTGCGCAGCACCCAGTCGCCAAACCAGCCGGGGTTGCCGTCGTGTTGCAGCATAAGCAGGCCAAGAATCACGAACGGAAAGGCAATCCCGTCATTGAGCCCGGCTTCACCGGAAAGGCCGAACCGCACGCTGTCTTCATCCCGTGCGTCGTTGACCTGAACCAGCGCGGCGAGCACCGGGTCGGTCGGCGCCAGGATCGAGCCGATCAGCATCGATGCGCCCCACGACACTTGCAGCCCGTAATGCAGCAATAAGCAGATGCCCACAATGGTCAACAGCATGACCGGGCCAGCCAGGCCGAAGGCGACCCTCCAGTTTTTATGCTTGAGGTGCGAGCGCAATTTCAGGCCACAGACAAACAACGAGAAGAGCACTGCGACTTCCGTCAGGTGCTCCATCCAGATCGAAGCGTCAGCGGTGTCCAGCTTCAACAGCCCGAACCCCGCCGGCCCGATGGCGGCACCCAGCACCAGGCACACCGCTGAGGTGGTCACCGGCATCCAGCGCAGATAGGACGAGGTCAGCGCCAGCGTCAGCAACACGGCACCCAACACGGCCACCCATAAAATGAAACTCATGCTCGGTACTCGATGGGGGTGGGCCGGGTTTGTGGGCCTCTGGAGATCAACCGACTGTCGCGCGCAAGTATTCAGGCGTCAGCACGTTGAACCACAGCAGAATCATCTCAACCAGAATAGTCACTAAAACCAGAAGACCGACGCCCCAGACACACGCCGCATTC
Organism: Pseudomonas sp. LBUM1663; assembly: GCF_059695905.1. Taxonomy (NCBI): domain Bacteria; kingdom Pseudomonadati; phylum Pseudomonadota; class Gammaproteobacteria; order Pseudomonadales; family Pseudomonadaceae; genus Pseudomonas; species Pseudomonas sp. LBUM1663. Next base: position 3,130,929 of record NZ_CP166792.1, read on the forward strand.
AGCAGGCCTTGTTCCTTGCGTTCATGCATGAACGTCGGCAGGCCGACAAACAGCAAAAACGTCGAGTAGAGGGAGGCGGCGCCCAATACCGCAATCGCCAGCCAGCGACTGGGGTACAGCCCGGCAAACCCGGCCAGGAAAAACGGCGTTGCGGTGTAGGCGGCAAAACCGATGCATTGATTGAGGGTCGGCCGTGCGTCGAAGGTGCGCGACATCCAGCGGATGAATCCCCCCATCACAGCCACGCCGGCGATGATGGTGACGTACAGCAGCACGCAGAGTTGCAGGCACTTTGGGAGCTGAGTTTTACGGTTTCGTTCTCGGCCAGGCTCCAGCCGACATAGGTGGTGCCGATGAACAGGCAGACGGCGGGGATCAACGCGAGCAGCAGCAAATGCGCGAGGTAATGGCGCGGATGTGCTTCCTCTTCGCGGCGAATATCCGTCCAGGCGAATTTGGGCTGGGTGAAGAGCTTGAGGATAGGTGCGGACATGACCGTCTCCTCGAAAGGCCCGTGATGGGGGGGCTTAAACGTATTGAGCGGGGAGATTTGTCTGGGGTTCATTTTTTTCAGCGTCCACTGAGGTACTTGTAGCAGCTGCCGAAGGCTGCGTTCGGTTGCGCAGCAGTCGTAAACCCGGCATGCACGGTTTACCAGAAACACCGTGGTTGAATGGTTTTACGACTGCTGCGCAGCCGAACGCAGCCTCGCGTTGCTCGGCAGCTGCTACAAGGGATCGGTCACAGCATCGGTTTGCCACCGGTCACGCCATAGCGCTGGCCTGTGATGTAACTGGCCTCGTCCGACGCCAGCAGCACGTAAATCGGTGCCACTTCCACCGGTTGCCCTGGCCGGCCCAGCGGGGTTTGCGAGCCGAAGTTCTGCACCTCTTCATCGGGCATGGTCGAGACGATCAGCGGTGTCCAGATCGGCCCCGGCGCCACGCAGTTCACCCGGATGTTTTTCGGTCCGAGCATCTGCGCCAGGCCGCCGGTGAAGTTGGCGATCGCGCCCTTGGTCGTGGCGTAGGCGAGGAGGGTGGGTTTGGGCATGTCCGAGTTGACCGAACTGGTGTTGATGATCGAGCTCCCGGCCTTCATGTGCTTCAGCGCGGCCTGGCAGATCCTGAACATCGCCGTGATGTTCACGTCGAAGGTCATCACCCATTCTTCGTCCGGGATGTCTTCTAAGTTTTCGTGCGTCATCTGGAAGGCGGCGTTGTTGACCAGGATATCGATCCGGCCAAAACGTTCGACCGTCTTGTCCACCAGGGCCTGGCATTGCGCTTTCTGCGCGATGTCGCCGGGCAGCAGCACGCATTGGCGTCCGGCCTGTTCGACCCAGCGTGCGGTTTCCTGCGCGTCTTCATGTTCATTGAGGTAGGCGATCGCAACGTCGGCCCCTTCACGGGCGAAGGCGATGGCGACTGCACGGCCGATGCCGCTGTCGGCCCCGGTGATCAGGGCGATCTTGCCGTCGAGTCGGCCGGAGCCTTTGTAGCTTTTTTCGCCACAGTCAGGGTACGGGTCCATTTTCTTTTGGGAACCGGGGACGGGCTGGCGTTGCTTGGGGAAGGGTGGTTTTGGATAGTCAGTCATGGCAAATCTCCGATCTCGAGGCACAGGATTCAAAGGGTTGACCCTGGTGTTTTGCCTTGAGTTCGGTTGGATTTCAGTGCGTCCACAAAACACCGAATCCACGTAATTCCCTTGTAGGAGCGAAGCGTGCTCGCGAAGGCGGTGTGTCAGTCATACATGTGTCAACTGGCACACCGCCTTCGCTCCTACAGGGGGATTTGTTGTGTTGTCAGGCCTTGAGGTTGAGCAAGCTGCGCTCCATACGCGCCAAACCTTCTTCCAGCAACGCCCGTGGGCAGCCGAAGTTCAGGCGCACGAATTGCCGGGCGTTATCGCCGAAATCCAGGCCGGGGCTGAGGCCGACCTTGGCCTGGTCGAGGAAGAACTGCTGCGGGTTGTCCAGTCCCAGCGCCGAGCAATCGAGCCACGCCAGATACGTGCCCTGCGGGATGTTCATCGTCACACCCGGCAAACGCGTGCGAACCGCTTCCACCAGATAATCCCGATTGCCTTGCAAGTACGCCTTCAACCCGGCCAGCCACGGGCCGCCTTCGCTGTAGGCCACACGCGTCGCTTCCATGCCCAGCGGGTTGACGCTGTCGACCATGCCGCAACGGGCATGATTGACCCGCGCACGCACCGCCGAGTCTTGAATAATCATGAAGGAGGTTTTCAGACCCGCGATGTTGTAAGCCTTGCTCGCCGACATCAGGGTGATGGTGCGCTTGGCGATCTGCGGGCTGAGCGATGCCGTTGGAATGTGCACGCGGCCGTCAAAGCACAGCTCAGCGTGGATTTCGTCGGAGATGATCCACGCGTTGTGTTCCAGGCAAATGTCGGCCAGCGCTTGCAGTTCTTCCCGTGGGAAAACCTTGCCCAGCGGGTTATGCGGATTGCTCAGCAACAGCGCGCCGCCGCCGGTCAGTGCCTGGCTCAAGGCTGTGAGCGGCGTGTCATACGTGCCGTCAGCCAACGCGTCGAATTGCAGTTCAACCTTGTTCAAGCCCCAATGACCTGGCGCATGACGCAGCGGCGGGTAGTTCGGCACCTGAACCACGACGTTCTGTTGCGGCTCGACCAGCGCCTTCAGCGCCATGTTGAACCCCGATTCCACACCCGGCAGGAAGATCAGTTCCTCCGGCAATACGCGCCAAGCGTATTTGTTCCAGAGGTCGGCGACGATGGCGGCGCGCAGATCTTCCTGAGGCACGCTGTAACCGACCATCGGGTGTTCCAGGCGTTTACGCAGGGCTTCAAGGATGACCGGCGGTGCGGCGAAGTCCATGTCGGCAACCCACATCGGCAACACGTCGGCCGGGTAGCGGCTCCACTTGGTACTGCCGGTGTCGTGGCGGTCGAACACCTGATCAAAATCGAAGGTCATGCTCAGTCTCATAAAGGCCGGTTGGATATGGCGCCCATGATAATCGCCAAGCCCCGTGGGAGCGAGACGGTAATAGTCCGACCACCACAAATCCCTGTGGGAGCGAGCCTGCTCGCGATAGCGGAGGGTCAGTTAGTATTAATGTTGGTTGTGCCGACCTCATCGCGGGCAAGCCCGCTCCCACAGGTTTGGGGTGATGGCTGAATTCGGCGCATTGCCCGATGGTCGGTTTTCAGGCAGTCAGTTCTCCCATTGTCTAGAGTTTCAGGTGTCGGTAGCCACGCTGCCGCCACCGTGATCGTCCAGAAAAACCCGGCAAAAGTACCGGGTCTCCACCTGATCAGGAGTGCACGATGGACCTCAACCGTCGTCAGTTCTTCAAGGTCGCTGGTATCGGCCTTGCGGGCTCGAGCCTCGGCGCGCTGGGCATGCTCCCTGCGCCTGCCTTCGCCGAGCAGGTACGCCATTTCAAACTCGCCCACACCCATGAAACCCGCAACACCTGCCCGTATTGCTCGGTCGGCTGCGGGTTGATCATGTACAGCCAGGGTGATACCGCCAAGAACGTCGCGCAAAGCATCATTCACATCGATGGCGATGCCGACCACCCGGTGAACCGCGGCACCCTGTGCCCCAAAGGCGCCGGCCTGCTGGACTTCATTCACAGCCCCGGGCGCCTGCAATATCCCCAGGTGCGCAAGCCGGGCAGCGCCGAATGGACGCGCATCTCCTGGGATGAAGCGCTGGACCGCGTCGCCGACCTGATGAAGGCCGACCGCGACGCCAACTTCATCGAGAAGAATGACAAGGGCCAAACGGTAAACCGCTGGCTGACCACCGGTTTCCTCGCGGCCTCGGCGGCGTCCAACGAAGCGGGTTACATCACCCACAAGGTCATTCGCAGTCTCGGCATGCTGGGGTTTGATAACCAGGCGCGTGTCTGACACGGCCCGACGGTGGCAAGTCTTGCCCCGACGTACGGCCGTGGTGCCATGACCAATCACTGGACCGATATCGCCAACGCGAATCTGATCCTGGTGATGGGCGGCAACGCAGCAGAAGCGCACCCGTGCGGTTTCAAATGGGTGACCGAAGCCAAGGCGCACAACAAGGCGCGGCTGATCGTTGTCGATCCGCGTTTTACCCGGACCGCCTCGGTGGCCGACTATTACGCGCCGATTCGCACCGGCACCGACATCGCCTTCATGGGCGGGCTGATCAATTACCTGCTGACCGAGGACAAGATCCAGCACGAATACGTGCGCAACTACACCGACGTGTCGTTCATCGTCAAAGCCGGGTATGGCTTCGAGGACGGCATCTTCAGCGGATACGACGCCGCCAAGCGGGCGTATACCGACAAATCCGGCTGGGGGTACGAGCTGGGCGAGGACGGTTTCGTCAAAACCGACCCGAGCCTGCAAGACCCGCACTGCGTGTATCAGCTGATGAAGCAGCATTACAGCCGCTATAACATCGAATTGGCGAGCCAGATTTGCGGCATGCCGGTCGATGCCATGCAGAAGATCTGGGAAGAAATCGCCACGTGCTCGCAACCGGGCAAGACCATGACGATTCTCTACGCGCTGGGCTGGACCCAGCACTCGATCGGCTCGCAAATCATCCGCAGCGCGGCGATGGTGCAACTGCTGTTGGGCAACGTCGGCATGCCGGGCGGGGGCGTCAATGCCTTGCGCGGGCACTCCAACATCCAGGGCCTGACCGACCTCGGCTTGCTGTCCAACTCGCTGCCGGGCTACCTGACCCTGCCTGGCGACGCCGAGCAGGATTACGCCGCCTACATCACCAAGCGCACGCAAATGCCGTTGCGTCCGGGGCAGCTGTCCTATTGGCAGAACTACAGCAAATTCCACGTCAGCCTGATGAAAGCCTGGTACCGCGACAACGCCACGCTCGAGAACAACTGGGCCTACGACTACTTGCCGAAACTGGACATTCCCAACTACGACATCCTCAAAGTGTTTGACCTGATGGGTCAGGGCAAGGTCAACGGTTACCTGTGCCAGGGCTTCAACCCCATCGCGGCGCTCCCCGACAAAAACCGCGTGATGGCGGCACTGGCCAAGCTGAAATGGCTGGTGGTGATGGACCCGCTGTCCACCGAAACCTCGGAGTTCTGGCGCAATGTCGGGCCGTACAACGATGTGGAAACCGCCGGTATCCAGACCGAAGTGATTCGCCTGCCCACCACCTGTTTCGCCGAGGAGGACGGCTCGCTGGTCAACAGCAGCCGCTGGCTGCAATGGCACTGGAAGGGCGCCGACGGACCGGGTGAAGCGCGCACCGACGTGCAGATCATGAGCGAGCTGTTCCTGCGCCTGCGCCAGCGCTATCAAGCCAAGGGCGGCGCCTATCCCGACCCGATCCTCAAACTGTCGTGGCCGTACAAGATCGCCGACGAACCCTCGCCGGAAGAACTGGCGCGGGAAATCAACGGCTATGCCACCGCCGACTTCACCGATGCCACCGGCGCGACGATCAAGAGCAACGCGCAACTGGCCGGTTTCGGCCAGCTCAAGGATGACGGCAGTACGGCATCGGGCTGCTGGATTTTCTGCGGCAGCTGGACCGAGACGGGGAATCAGATGGCCCGGCGCGACAACAGCGACCCCTTCGGCATGCATCAACATCAAGGCTGGGCCTGGGCCTGGCCAGCCAACCGGCGCATTCTCTACAACCGTGCTTCAGCTGACCCGCAAGGCAAGCCATGGGATGAGAAAAAGCGCCTGGTATGGTGGAACGGCAAAGCCTGGGGCGGCACCGATGTGCCGGACTTCAAGGCTGATACGCCGCCGGAAGCCGGGATGAATCCGTTCATCATGAACCCCGAAGGCATCGCGCGGTTTTTCGCCGTCGACAAGATGAACGAGGGCCCATTCCCCGAGCACTATGAGCCGTTTGAAACGCCGATCGGCATCAACCCGTTGCACCCGGAAAACAAGAAAGCTACCAGCAACCCGGCGGCGCGGATCTTCGATTCAGTGTGGGATTCCCTCGGCGTGGCCAAGGACTACCCGTATGCCGCCACGAGTTATCGGCTGACCGAGCATTTCCACTTCTGGAGCAAGCATTGCAAGCTCAACGCAATTGCCCAACCCGAGCAATTCGTCGAGATCGGTGAAGTGCTGGCCAAGGAGAAAGGCATCGTGGCCGGCGACCGGGTCCGCGTCAGTTCCAAGCGCGGGCACATCGAAGCGGTGGCGGTGGTGACCAAGCGGATTCGTCCGCTGCAGGTCAACAATCAGGTGGTGCACCAGATCGGCATCCCGCTGCACTGGGGCTTTACCGGTCTCACGCGCCACGGTTACCTGACCAACACCCTGGTGCCGTTCCTCGGCGATGGCAACACACAGACCCCGGAATCCAAGTCATTCCTGGTCAACGTGGAGAAAGTCTAAATGGCCAGCCAAGACATCATCGCCCGTTCGGCCACCACCACGGTCTCGCCATCGGTGCGCAATCAGGAGGAAGTGGCGAAGCTGATCGACACCACCAAGTGCATCGGTTGCAAGGCTTGCCAGGTCGCCTGCTCGGAATGGAACGAGCTGCGCGACGAGGTCGGCCACAACCTTGGCACCTACGACAACCCTCAAGACCTCAGCGCAGAAACCTGGACCTTGATGCGCTTTACCGAGCATGAAACCGACGCCGGCAACCTGGAATGGCTGATCCGCAAGGACGGCTGCATGCACTGCGCCGAGCCCGGTTGCCTGGCGGCGTGCCCGAGTCCGGGGGCGATCATCAAGCACGCCAATGGCATCGTCGATTTCGATCAGGACCACTGCATCGGCTGCGGTTATTGCATCACCGGTTGCCCATTCAACATTCCGCGGATCTCTCAGAAGGATCACAAGGCCTATAAATGCACCTTGTGTTCGGACCGGGTGGAAGTGGGGCTGGAACCGGCCTGCGTGAAAACCTGCCCGACCGGGGCCATCGTGTTCGGCAGCAAGGAAGACATGAAAGAACACGCCGCCGAACGCATCGTCGACCTGAAAAGCCGCGGCTTCGATCAGGCCGGCCTGTACGACCCCGAAGGCGTTGGCGGCACACACGTCATGTATGTGCTGCATCACGCGGACACGCCGACGCTCTACGCCGGTTTGCCGAGCAGCCCGACGATCAGCCCGTTGGTGGAATTGTGGAAGGGCGTTAGCAAACCCTTGGGATTGTTGGCCATGGGCCTGGCGGTGCTGGCCGGGTTCTTCCATTACGTGCGCATCGGGCCGCAGTTGGTCGAGGAGGATGAATTACCGCCGCTCAAGGACCCAGCGGTGCATGAAGTCGATCCGTCGGTGCACACCTATGATCCGAAGCAGGGGGACAGACCATGATCCGCAAGCAGATCCTGCGCTACACCTCGAACCAGCGCACCAATCACTGGCTGGTGGCGATCCTGTTTTTCATGGCAGCCCTGTCAGGCCTGGCGCTGTTCCATCCGGCGTTGTTCTGGCTCAGTAACCTGTTCGGAGGCGGGCCGTGGACGCGCATCCTGCACCCGTTCATGGGCGTGGTGATGTTTGTGCTGTTTCTCGGCCTGGTGATTCAGTTCTTCAGGGCGAATTTCTTTATCAGCAATGACCGGTTGTGGCTCCGGCGCGTCGGGCGGGTGATCCGCAATGAGGAGGAGGGCGTGCCACCGATCGGCAAGTACAACCCGGGGCAGAAGCTGCTGTTCTGGACCTTGCTGCTGTGCATGCTGGTGTTGTTGTTCAGCGGGCTGGTGATCTGGCGTGCGTATTTCAGCGAATACTTCGGCATCACCTCGATTCGCTGGGCGATGCTGCTGCATGCCTTAGCCGGTTTTGTGCTGGTGTTGAGCATCATCATCCACATCTACGCGGGTATCTGGATCAAGGGCTCGATCAGCGCCATGGTGCATGGCTGGGTCAGCCGCGCCTGGGCGAGGAAGCACCATGAACTCTGGTATCGGGAAGTGACCCGAGACGAGCACCCTGAGCGGCCGATCAGCAAAAAAGGATAAGCCCTTTGGCAACCATTCTTGAGCCTGGACAGATCGAAGCGGCGGCGGGTTCTCCGCCGTTCCTGCATCTGCCACCGAACAACCTGTTCGCGCTGCGGGCGCAGCGCCTGGAAAAAATGGCGGACGGGCACCCACTGGCCGATTACCTGCGGCTGGTGGTCGACCTGTGCCGTGTTCAGCAGGACCTGCTGGACAATCCACCTGAAGCGGCGCCGCTCGACCCCGAGCGCCTGCGAATGTGCCAGCAACACGGTTTGCCACCGTTCGCCGCCGACAGCCTGGTGCGCGAGGACACCTGGTTGGCATATCTCGACGCTTTGTTGCAGCGATACTCGCCACCGCCACACTCTGCCGTCGACAACGCCGTTGCCACCTTGCGCAACGCCAATAACGGGCAACGCAAAACCTGGGCGATCGCCTTGGTCAGCGGCCAGTATTCGCTGCTGCCGGCGGCGCTGGTGCCGTTTCTCGGTGCGGCGTTGCAGGCCGCCTTCAGTCATTGGCTGCTGAACACGCCAGACCTTGCGCTGAAACCTGGCGAGAGCCTCATCCAATGCCCGGCCTGTGGTTCGCCGGCCATGGCCGGGGTCATTCGCCATCGCGGCAAACACAACGGTTTGCGTTATCTGGTGTGCTCGTTGTGCGCCTGCGAATGGCACGTGGTGCGGGTCAAATGCGTGTACTGCGAACAAAGCAAAGGCCTGGAATACGTCAGCCTCGATGACGACCGCCATGCCGCCAATCAGGCACCGTTGCGCGCCGAAACCTGTCCCGGCTGCCGCAGCTACCTGAAACTGCTGTACCTGGAAAACGATGCCGAGGCCGAAGCGCTCTCGACCGACCTGACCAGCCTGATGCTGGACATGCGTCTGGAACAGGAAGGTTACCTGCGTCCGGCACCGAATCTTCTGCTCGCTCCGGGAGGCGATTAAGCACAACGGCTACACTCAGGCGCGACAGTCAACGTTTGCGGGAGCGCTTGATGCCTGCCAGATCCGCCAGCCCAGCCTTGCGGCTGCCTTCCATCGACAGTTTGCTGCGCCATCCGGCGTGCCTGCCTTTGGCCGAGCGCTATGGGCGTGACGCGCTGCTGGCCACTCTGCGGCAGTTGCTGGATGACCTGCGCGAACCGGTGCTTTTGAGCCAACTCGACGCCGTTGAAATCACCCCCGAAGTGTTGGCCGGCAGAGCGGGCGAGCGCTTGGCCCTGCAGCATCGCAGCCACGTGCGCCGGGTGTTCAACCTCACCGGCACGGTGCTGCACACCAACCTCGGTCGCGCGTTGTTGCCGGACGAAGCCATCGAAGCCGTGCAAATGGCCGCCCGCTACCCGCTTAATCTGGAATTCGACCTGCAAAGCGGCAAACGCGGCGACCGTGACGACCTGATCGAAGGCCTGATCCGTGAGCTGACCGGCGCCGAAGCCGTGACTGTGGTCAATAACAATGCTGCCGCTGTGCTGCTGACGCTCAACAGCCTGGGCGCACGCAAGGAAGGGATCATTTCCCGGGGCGAGCTGATCGAAATTGGCGGCGCCTTCCGCATTCCCGACATCATGGCCCGGGCCGGAGTCAAACTGCACGAAGTCGGCACCACCAACCGTACCCATGCACGGGATTACGAGGCAGCGATTGGCCCGCGCAGTGGTCTGGTGATGCGGGTGCATGCGAGCAATTACGCCATTGAAGGCTTCACCGCTCGAGTGCCGACGGCCGAGTTGGCTGAACTGGCGCACAAACACGGGCTGCCACTGCTCGAAGACCTTGGCAGCGGCAGTTTGCTGGACCTGACCCGTTGGGGTTTGCCCGCCGAACCCACGGTGCGCCAGGCATTGGTCGATGGCGCGGACATCGTCACCTTCAGCGGCGACAAGTTACTGGGCGGTCCCCAGGCCGGGTTGATCGTCGGCCGCAAAGACCTGATCGCGAAGATCAAAAAGAACCCGCTCAAGCGTGCGTTGCGGGTCGACAAGCTGACATTGGCGGCGTTGGAAGCGGTGTTGGGTTTGTACCGCAATCCTGATCGGCTGGCCGAACGGCTGCCGAGTCTGCGCCTGCTGACCCGACCGCAAGCCGATATCCTTGCCCAGTCGGAACGCTTGCAACCGTCATTGGCGCAGGCCGTGGGCGATGGCTGGAATGTCAGCGCGGTGGCGGCGCTGGGGATGATCGGCAGCGGCAGCCAACCGGTGGCTCGTTTGCCGAGCGCGGCGTTATGCCTGCGGCCCAATGTGTCCAAGCGCCTGCGTGGACGGCAATTGCTCGGGCTGGAGGCAGCGCTCCGTCAGCTGACCATTCCAGTGCTGGGCCGAATTGACGACGACGCGCTGTGGCTGGATTTGCGCCAACTGGATGACGAAACCGCGTGGCTGGCGCAACTCGATCAATTGCAGGTGCCGGGGTGATCGTCGGCACCGCCGGGCACATCGACCACGGCAAGACGGCGTTGCTCCAGGCATTGACCGGCCAGGCCGGCGACCGTCGGCGCGAAGAACGCGAGCGTGGCATGACCATCGACCTCGGTTATCTCTACGCAGCGCTGGAACCGGGCGCTGCATTGACCGGTTTTATCGACGTGCCCGGTCATGAACGCTTCACCCACAACATGCTGGCCGGGGCCCAGGGTATCGATCTGGTGTTGCTGGTGGTCGCTGCGGATGACGGCGTCATGCCCCAGACCCGCGAACATCTGGCAATCGTCGAACTGCTGGGTATTCCTCGGGCCTTGGTGGCGATCAGCAAATGCGACCGGGTCGATCCGGGCCGGGTGCAGGTGGTGCACGAACAAATCGAAAGCTTGCTCGCGCCCGGACCGTATGCAAGCGCGCCGCAGATTGCGCTGTCGAGCGTGACCGGGGAGGGTATCGAGACACTGCGTCAGGCCTTGCTGGATGCGCAGCGGGATGTGCTCCAACGCAGCACCCGTGGCGGTTTTCGTCTGGCGATCGATCGTGCCTTCAGCGTCGCCGGCGCCGGTATTGTGGTGACCGGCACGGCGCTGTCCGGGCAGGTTGCCGTGGGCGATACGCTGATGCTCGGTCCGCTGGGCAAAACCGTGCGCGTGCGCGGCTTGCATGCGCAAAACCAGGCCGCAGAGATCGGGGTTGCAGGTCAGCGAGTCGCGCTGAACCTGAGTGCCGAGCGCTTGGCACTGGAGCAGATTCACCGTGGGCACTGGCTGGTGTCCGAGTGGCTGTATGCACCGACGCAGCGCCTGGACATCGACATGCGGTTGCTGGCCAGCGAAGCCAGGGCGTTCGTGCATTTTCAACCGGTGCATGTTCATTCCGGGACGCAGGACGTCACGGGGCGAGTGGCGCTGCTGGAAGGTTCCAGCGTTGCGCCGGGTGAGCGGATGTTCGCGCAGATCCTGCTGAATGCGCCGGTGCAGGCGGTGAAGGGCGATCCATTGATTCTGCGAGACCAGAGCGCCCAACGGACTCTCGGCGGTGGCCGGGTGCTCGACCCGTTTGCGCCGACCCGACACCGTCGCAGTCCCGAGCGATTGGCGCAGCTCCATTCACTCGCCGCCCGTAAAGATCTGGAAGACGTCCTGCCTGCGCTATTGCTGAACAGCGAAACAGGGCTCGATCCACAGCGCCTGGAGCGTCAGTTCAACCGGCCGCGTGACACCTGGGTGCTGCCCGCCGATGTGCGTTTGATCGATACACGCCAAGGACTGTTGTTGTTCAGCGCTGACCGTTGGGAGTCCCTGAAAACGCCGTTGTTGGAGCATCTGGCACGCTTTCACCAAATCGAGCCGGACCAGATGGGCCCCGACCGGGATCGCTTGCGGCGCTTCACCGGTACTGCGTTGGACCGTCCGACGTTCATCAGCCTGCTCGACGAACTGCTGGCCAGCGGTGCTCTGCTTGCCAGCGGGCCGTGGCTGCATCTGCCCGAGCATCAGGTGCGCCTGAACGAAGGCGATGAAGCCCTATGGCAACAACTGCAGCCGTTGTTTGAACAAGCCGGGTTCAATGCGCCTTGGGTGCGCGATCTTGGCCATGACGAAGTGGCGGTGCGCCTGCTGCTGCGCAAAATGGCGAGGTTGGGGTTGGTGCATCAAGTCGTCCGCGACCTGTTCTACCCCGACGCAACCCTCCGCCGATTGGCGGCTATGCTTGTGCAACTGGGCGCGCAGAACCCGGTGATTCAGGTCACGGCGTTTCGCGATGCCGTGGGCCTGGGGCGCAAGCGCAGCATCCAGATCCTCGAATACTTCGACCGGCTGGGCCTGACCCGACGCTTTGGCGACAAGCGCCATCTGCGTCAAGACAATGCCCTGGCCCAAAGCAAAGACAACTGACTTCAAGGAAGGCAATCGCGCCCGGTGGCGCGGCCGGGCTTCAAACCCGGTTGGGGACGGCATCCGTTCCCGGGCAGGTTCGACTCCGGCTGCCTTCCGCCATTTTACGGGGTTCTAGGTTTGGTCACTGATCAAGACATCGACGGCGGTGACCAATTGCTGCTTGGCGAATCTTCATCGTCAGGATCGAACGACGCATCTACCCGACCATCCGGATAGCTAGTCCCATGTTCTGCGTAGTAATCTTTTATTTGCTGCTCAAGTGCATAGCTGTAATCACCACCACCAGCAGTCACGATCAAGAGCTTCGAAGGTAATACATCTCGATAATTTGATGACAGCACACTTAACGCGTCCTCTCCCGGCAAAAGGGATTTGCCGATTCCACTGGAAGGGTTACACATTCCAAAAGCAATGAAACAGGACCAATCGAACCCATAGTCTCTGGTGCGCACTTCTACTTTTTGTGCCGCACGATCAGTACAGTCAAAAATCAAATCTCTTACCCGCGATACAGTAGGGCCGGGGCAAGAGGATTGACGCACGCGACGATGATAAAAGACATAAAAATCCCTTTCCGGATCACTCAGCTTTTCAAGCTGGGTCAGATCCTGTGGGCCGGTACGATTACTTCCTATGTTGGCACAGCCGTTATAGCTGACCTTGCTTTGCAGGAGCGCAACCTTGCGAACAACTAGCCCCCCTACGTTGATGTCGATGATGATTCCAAAGTCCGCCCCGGTCCTGCTTTCGCCCTTGGTACTGCCCAAGCCAAGCGTGCCAAAAATGGATTTAACTGTTGGATAACCCATTTGATCAATTCTTGGCCCTGCCCATAGCTTGGCCTCATTTCGAATCGTTTTGAGAAACTCACCTGTGCAGCTTTCTTCGTTGAAATCGGTATCTGCGTTGTCCTTAACAAAATCTTGGGACGACCGGAAGCTTGCCCAGTAGATCGCCCAGAGTACCCAATGTGCAATATTGTCCGGTTCAGTCAACTGATGGATTAGGTTAAACCAGCGGTCTGATAAGTCTGAATCCAATTGCACAATATCTGCGGCTTCTACCGAGAGGCAAGGTAATGCAAGGCTGGTCGAATCGGAAATAATCCCCCCGAAGTTGGCTGTTGCAGTAATTCCAGTACCGCCAATAGCGCGCGCCTCATTGTAAATGGCATCACTTTCATCTTGCCATATCTGAATGCGCTCAAGAGATGGCATCATTTGAAAGATGATTGATTTGGTAGAATTAAGAGCGTCTTCAATATTGCCATGGCTTAAGGCTTTAAGAACCGAAGCCAAAATAGAGTGCGAGTCAGTTTTACGCCAGCCGTGACGGCGAACATTATCATCGATTGGAATGAGCGCCTTCCGAAGTAGCCCCGCGTTGGCTTCAGCTAAAGCTTGGCTGCGGAGAATTTCTGTTAATGCGTTCTTTTCGTCATGTATGTCTTCAACGTTCCTGTTGTGTTCTTCAATTCTTATGCTGTAAGCATTAAGCCAGGCTGCATTTTTTGTGCGGGATTGGCATTCATCGAGTTTTTTTTCTGCTGTTTCAACGTCGCTCTTTGCTTCTCGATAAGCCGCACGAAAAATAGCGAACGTATTATCATCTTTTACTTTTGAAAGTTTAGATTCGGCTGCTTCAAGTGATTTACGGGCTGCTGAGATAATCCGATCAACCTCTTCGTTGACTGTGGTTTTTCTTTTGTGCGGGAGCTTTTTGATTCTGGCTGCAGCTTCCTCATGTTTTAACTTGGAATTTTCCGAAAACCTTAGCAGCGTTCTGTGAATTTTTTCCAGCAATACGAGCGCAGTGGGGGAGACTGTATCCATACCGTACGATTTTCCGTCGTTGACTGTTCAAGTGAGCGGTCACTTTATCGGATTGGCGTGATCGGATGGAGCCCCTGCATCAATATGTGCATCCCTCCGGTTCCCGGGCAGGTTCGACTCCGGCTGCCTTCCGCCATTTCCCGTTCAGAGAGGCCCGAAGCTCAGCGGGTACTGAATGACCACATAAACCCGGTCAATATCATCGCCTGCCTGCGCCGCATTGGCCCGATGCGACACATGGGACAGTTGCAGCGATAACCCCTTGGCCGCGCCGGATTGCACGATGTAGTGCAGGTCGATGTCGCGCTCCCAATGCCGGCCGCCATCGCCTTGTTGCGGCACGTATTCGCCGATGGACGCATCAAAAGGGTTGTAGGCGCCACCCTTGGGCGCATGGGTGCCGTCGATCTGGCTGCCCGTGACGTAACGCGTCATGAAGTTCAGGCCGGGTATGCCGAAGGTGCTCAAATCGAGGTCGTAGCGTGCCTGCCATGAGCGTTCGTGGGCGCCGTTGAAGTCGGCGTACTTGATTGAGTTGGCGAGGTAGATCGAGTCGCCGCCGACAAAATCGAACGGCGTGTCGCCATTGATTTTTTGATAGGCCAGGGTGAAGGCATGCGCCGCGACGGTGTACTTGCCCGACAGGCTGAACGCAGTGTTGTCGATGGGGCCGGCCAGCGCTTTGCCGGTGTCTTGCGTGTGGTAGAGATTGGCGTCGAGGAACACCCCGGGCTGCTTCAGGTGCAAGTTGGCGTAGTACTGATGCCAGGTGTCGGTGAGTTCTGAGGCATAGAGCGCGCCGCCGACGGGGCGTTGGGTGAACAAGTCAGCGCCCAGAAACGTGATGCCGCCGGCTTCGGTGTTGGCGCCGTAGCCGTAGAAGTTGCCTTTGCTCGAAGAACTGTCCTGGTTTTTGAACGCGGTGAAATGCCCGGCCAGCAGATTCACGTCATCGATTTCGCGGCTATTCAACAGAAAACCTGTGGCGTATTCCGGTTGCAGGCGTTTGTCTGCGGTGTCGAACACCGGGGTTTCCACCATCATTTCGCCGTAGGCCAAGGTGGTTCGGGAGGCTCTGATTTTCAGTGCGCCACCGCCACTGGAATAGTTGTCTTCACTACGGCCGTCATCATTCACGGGCAGCAATCCGGTCCCGGAATGTCCCTTGCCGCCATCCAGCTTCAGTCCCAGAAAGGCGTGGGCGTCGAGGCCAAAGCCGAGCGTGCCGGGTGTGAATCCGGATTCAAAAGCGCTGATAAAGCCTTGAGCCCATTCTGCTTTATAGCTTTTACCTGTCGACGAAGGGGACCGGTAGTCGCTGTTGAGGTAGAAGTTGCGGCTGAGCACGTCAAACGTTGCGCCGTCCAGAAAACCTTGTGCGGGTTCATCCGCCCAGGCTGTCCCGGCGAACAGCACCGACAACCAAAAGGGCAACCCGGTGCGAAGGTCTTGCTTGCCAAACTTCATCGTCAATCACCATGCAGCAGCGACTGCGCAAAGTGCGCAGTCGCTCGCTTTTAGAGAAATACCACTTAATGGCCTTCCGAGGCACCGAACATGGTTTTGGCGTAGATCAGGCCAAGACCGTAGGAACCACCGTTGGCAATCGAGGTTTTCACGGTTTCATCGTAGGTGTCGGTACGCGCCCAATCGCGTTGCAGTTCGAGCAGGTATTGCAGCGAGGTCATTGGGCGGGCGCCGATCTGGATCATGCGCTGCATGGCCATTTCATGGGCCTCGGTGCTGACGTCGCCACAGGCATCGGCAATCACGTAGACCTCGAAACCCTGGTCGATGGCCGACAGCGCCGGGCCGACGATGCACACCGAGGTCCACAGGCCGGCGAGGACGATTTTCTGTTTGCCGAACGTGTTGACTTCGACCGCGATGCGCTCGTCTTCCCACGTGTTCATGCTGGTGCGGTCGATGACGTTGTGTTCCGGGAACACCGACTTGATTTCGTCGAAGATCGGCCCGGAAAAGCTCTTCTCCGCTACGGTGGTCAGGATGGTCGAGACCTTGAAGCCCCGCGCAGCCTTGGCCACGAGGGCGGCGTTGTTGCGCAGGGTGACGGCGTCGATCGACTTGGTCGCAAAGGACATCTGCGACTGGTGATCGATCATGATCAGGGTGTGGTCGGTCGGGGTCAGCAGGGTTTTGCCGGGTACAGCTTTGGCGATGGCCATGGCGAGGTCCTTACGGGTGAGTGAGGAGACCATGGTTGCGCAGATTCAGGCGGGAATATTGAAGCGATGTGCTGTGTTTGGGTTTTTGCGAGGCCGCGCGAAGAACGGCCCCGCGCAATACCGGTCAGTGCGCGGGGCCGTCTGTCATTGCATCACATAATGCCCGGGCGCCGATTCCAGCGCCGGGTATTGCGCGTTGCCGGTGTGCAGCACGGAAGGCTGGCGCTCGCCGGACTGATCTGCCAGCCAGACGAACCAGTCATTCCACCAGCTACCGGCATGCTCCTGGGCATTCATGAACCAGGTGTCGGGCTCCTTCGAAACCCGATTGTTGGTCCAGTAATGGCGTTTTTCCCTGGCTGGCGGGTTGATCACCCCGGCGATATGCCCCGAGGCCCCCAGCACAAAGCGCTTGGTCCCGGAGAGCAGTTGGGTGCTGGCATAAGCGCTGCGCCACGGCACGATGTGATCGTCGTGGGTGGCGAGGATGTACGCCGGCGCATCAATGGCGCGCAGGTCGAGTTTGACCCCGCAACAGTCCAGCTCACCGGATTTCAAGTCGTTCTGCAGGTAGGTGTGACGCAAATACCAGCAGTACATCGGCCCCGGAAGGTTGGTGCTGTCGTTGTTCCAGAACAGCAGGTCCAGGGGAATCGGCTTCTGGCCCTTGAGGTATTTGTCGACGTTGTAGTTCCACCACAAATCATTCGGGCGCAGCAGTGAGAAGGTGTTGCCCATGTCCTCGCCCTTGAACAGGCCGATGGGGCCGTCCAGGCCGCCGATGGTGCGCTCGCGGTAGGCCACCAGTTGCTCGTCGACGAAGATGTCGATAGGGCCGGTGTCGAGGTAATCGAGGAAGGTGGTCAGCAGGCTCACGCTGCCGATGTCCTTGTCGCCGCGCGCCGCCAGCACGGCCAGCGCCGAACTCAACAGCGTGCCGCCGATGCAGAAGCCTACGCAGTTGGGGCGTTGCTCGCCGCTGATCTCGCGGGTCACTTGCAGGCCTTTGATGATGCCGGTTTCGATCAGGTCATCCCAGGTGGTGCCGGCGTGCGCCTGATCGAAGTTGCGCCACGACATCAGGAACACCGGGTGGCCTTGTTGCAACAGATGGCGAACCATCGAGTTGTCCGGGCGCAGGTCGAGGATGTAGTACTTGTTGATCGACGGCGGGACGATGAACACCGGGCGCCGGTACTGGGTTTCACTTTGTGGGTAGTACTGAATCAGTTGGAACAGTTCGTTCTCGAACACCACCTCGCCGGGCGTATTGGCCAGGTCGACGCCGACGGTGAAGGCGCCGCTGTCGCACTGGCGCATCTTGCCTTCCTGCAGGTCGCTGGCCAGGTGCAACAGGCCGGTGAACAGGCTGCCGCCCTGGGTGTCGACGACGCGTTGCAAGGCATCGGGGTTGCTCGCCAGAAAGTTGCTGGGCGCCCCGGCGGCAATCGCTTGCTCCACGAGGTACAGCAGACGCTGGCGGGGTTTCTTGTCTTTGATCGGCAGTTTATCGAGCAGCTTCAGCAGAAAACCGGCATTGAGCAGGTAGAACGCGGCGAGGGAGCCGAACAGTGGCGTGCTCCAGTTGCCGCTGGCAAAACGCCGATCTTCAAAGGAGAACGGTTGGCCGGTCAGCAGGCGCTGGCCCAGATCACCCCATTGGGTTTGATACTCGGTTTGCAAACTTTCCAGGGTGGTGCGTGGCAGGTCGAACCACTTCTCGTATTCCTGGCCGGTGAACCAAGGATTGGTGCTGACCCACAGGCGTAATTGTTGCACTGCAAAGGAGGCAATGAACGGGACCTGCCCGGACCAGAAGGTGTTGAAAGTGTGCGCGTTATTGTCCATGGAACTCCTTGCCCACATCGGAAAACCGGGCAGAAAAAAACCGCGGTGCCGGAATTCGGCACCGCGTCAGCAGTCAAGCAAGCAGTCCTGTGTTTCTTATTTTTATCGTTCGATGACCAGGCTGACACCTTGGCCGCCACCGATGCACAACGTGGCCAGGCCTTTTTTGCCGTCACGGCGAATCAGCTCGTGCACCAACGACACCAGAATCCGCGCGCCCGACGCGCCGATCGGATGCCCCAGCGCAATCGCGCCACCGTTGACGTTGACCTTGGCAGTGTCCCAACCCAGTTCCTTGCCGACAGCCAGTGATTGCGCGGCGAACGCTTCGTTGGCTTCGATCAGGTCGAGGTCGTCCAGGCTCCAGCCGGCTTTCTCCAGCACCAGACGGGTGGCCGGCACCGGGCCGATGCCCATGATCGACGGGTCCACGCCCGCGCTGGCGTAAGCCTTGATGCGCGCCAGCACCGGCAAGCCGAGGGCCTGGGCCTTGGCGGCGCTGGCCAGCAGCAACACGGCGGCACCATCGTTGAGGGTCGACGAGTTGCCGGCGGTCACGCTGCCGTCTTTCTGGAACGCCGGTTTAAGGTTGCTCAACGCTTGCAGCGTGCCGCCCGGGCGCGGTTGCTCATCCGTATCGAACACCAGTGGATCGCCCTTGCGCTGAGAAATCAGGATCGGGGTGATTTGACCCTTGAAGTAGCCCGCTTCGATGGCGGCGGCGGCTTTCTGTTGCGAGGTGGCGGCGAAGACGTCCTGATCTTCGCGGCTGAGGCTGTACTGCTTGGCCAGATTCTCAGCGGTGATGCCCATGTGGTAGTCGTTGAAGGCGTCCCACAAACCGTCCTGAATCACGCTGTCTTGCAATTGCGCATGACCCAGACGCAAACCGGTGCGTACCTTGGGCAGCACATAAGGGGCCAGGCTCATGTTTTCCTGACCGCCGGCAATCACCAGTTCGGCGTCGCCGCAACGGATCGCCTGAACGGCCAGTTGCACAGCCTTGAGGCCTGAACCGCAGACCTTGTTCAGGGTCAGGGCCGGGGTGCTAAACGGCAGGCCGGCCTTGATTGCCGTCTGGCGTGCCGGGTTTTGCCCCGAGCCTGCGGTGAGCACTTGGCCGAGGATCACTTCATCGATCTGCGTGCCGTCCAGGCCGGTTTCCTCCAGCAGACGGCGGATCACCGCGGCACCCAGCTCTGTGGCTGGAATCGCAGACAAGGCACCTTGAAAACTGCCTATGGCGGTACGAGTAGCGGCAACGATTACGACTTCGTTCATGCGTGACCTCATTAAGATTTTGTCGAGCGGGAGCAGGGCGTCCTTGCCCTGATCGGTCTACTGCATGTTCATGCCGCCGTTCACCGAGAAGTCGGCGCCGGTGCTGTAGCCCGATTCATCGGAGGCCAGCCAGGCAACGATCGAGGCGATTTCTTCAGGTTGGCCGAGGCGCCCGACGGGGGTGGCCGCGATCATGGTGTCGAGGATGTCCGGGCGGATGGCCGCGGTCATGCTGGTCTGGATGTAACCCGGGGAGACGGTGTTGACAGTCACGCCCTTGCCGGACACTTCCCGCGCCAGAGCCATGGTGAAGCCGTGGATGCCGGCCTTGGCCGCGCTGTAGTTGGTCTGGCCGAACTGGCCGCGTTGACCGTTGATCGAGGAGATATTGATCACCCGTCCCCAACCTTTGGCCAACATCCCTTCAATCACCTGCTTGGTGGTGTTGAACAAACCTGTCAGGTTGGTGCCGATGACCGCGTTCCAGTCTTCGTGCGTCAGCTTGCGAAAGGAGGCATCACGAGTGATGCCGGCGTTGTTGACCAGCACATCGACCGGGCCGAATTGTTCCCGTGCCATCTCGAATGCCTTGCGCGTCGACTCCCAATCGGTGATGTCGCCGTAGATGCATTCGAACTGATAACCCGCCGCGAGTTGACCGGCAATCCAGTCGTTCTTGCGCGCGGAATCAGCGCTGCAACCGACGATGACTTTGAATCCTTCCTTGTACAGGCGCTGGCTGATCGCCGTGCCAATCCCACCCATACCACCCGTGACCAACGCAATACGACCAAGCGACTTCATAAGCTTCGTTCCTTTATTTGTTTTGCGCTGCAAGATGGGGGGGATTGTTCGGTATTGGCGGGGGATGCGGAAGTGTTGGGAGGTGACGGGCTGGTGTCCAAAGGTGCCATGTCCGGTTTAGTTGCATCCGGGCGACGAATGGTCAGGAACAGTGGCTAAAAATGAGGATTACCTATACTGGGATCAATATTGGCAACTGAACCACCCGTTAATCTTTGATTCATCGCAGATCAGTTATGGCTCCGGACAGGATGTTCGGTTCCACAGGTCATTGAGGACGCCATGTATAGAATGAGTTCAGGCTATGCCAGCGTGCTGGTAAATACGCTCTCGGCTCAAGGACTGGATGTTGCCAGTCTGTGCCGGGAGGCTGGACTAGACGTTAATCTCGCGGACCAACCAGGAGCGTTTTGCGAGCGAAAGACCATTTATCGACTATGGGAACTCGCCGCTGAGGCCTCGGGCGACCCAGACATTGGCTTGAGGGCCTATGGCAGTTTCCACCCCGGCAGCTTTCAGATCATCGGCTACACCATGATGTCCAGCCTGAATCTGAAAAAGGCCCTTGAACGCCTGGTCCGTTTCAGTCCGTTGATCGGCACCGGGTTCAGCCTTTTCTTTACCGCCGAACAGCAACATTACCGCTTGTCCAGCCTCGACCATCAACAGCATGGTTCGGTCAAACCGCGCCAGTACACCGATGCCGCGCTGGCGTCATTGCTGAGTTTCTCCCGCAAGTTGTTGGGCGGCGACGCACCGCATCCCTTGAGCGTAGAATTCACCTATCCCGAGCCCGAAGACATCTCCGAGCATCGGCGCCTGTTTGGGCCCAATCTGCAATTCGACGCGCCTTACGACAGTATTTTGTTCGACGGACAGGAGCTGTTGCGGCCGTTGAGCATGGCCAATGAAGCGTTGGCGGTGCTGCATGACAG
Organism: Pseudomonas sp. LBUM1663; assembly: GCF_059695905.1. Lineage (NCBI taxonomy): Bacteria > Pseudomonadati > Pseudomonadota > Gammaproteobacteria > Pseudomonadales > Pseudomonadaceae > Pseudomonas > Pseudomonas sp. LBUM1663. The sequence goes on from NZ_CP166792.1 coordinate 3,152,093, forward strand.
TTTTGCCGAGGCGCAACTGGACCTGCTGTTTGGTTTTTGCATTGTCGGGCGGATTCGCGCGCTGATTACCCAGCGCCTGAGTCAAGGGCAGGGGCAATGCGACATGGAGTCGATTGCGGCAGCCTTGAACATCAGCAAGCGAACGCTGCAACGGGCGCTGGAAAAAGAAGGGACGCAATTCAAGGACGTGCTGAATGCGGTACGCCGACAACTGGCCGATTTCTACCTGCGCCATTCTCACTTCAACATGAAGCATGTCGCCTATCTCCTTGGTTTTCATGACCACAGCAGTTTCAACAAAGCCTGTAGCCGCTGGTTTGGCATGACACCGGGGCAGTACCGGTCCGATGAATCTTTTGAGATCGAGGAAGCCGCGCCGGTGTGATGCGGTGCTCTTCAGAGCTTGAGCCTGCTCCAATATGTTGTGAGCAACGAATTCCCTGTGGAGCGGGCTTTTGTGGCGAGGGAGCTTGCTCCCGCTCGGCTGCGAAGCAGTCGCATAGCTTTTGGGGCCGCTTCGCGACCCAGCGGGAGCAAGCTCCCTCGCCACACACATAGGCTCGCTCCCACAGGTTGCTCATCACGGTGCAGGAGGTTTCTTCGCGGCTTTTTTGCCCTTGGTCGGTTTGCGCGTTTTGGTCGGCGTTACCGGAGCAATCGGTTCAGAGACGACCACCGGGGCCTTTTGTTTAACAGGCTCTGTTACGACCACCGGAGTTTTCCGCTTGATCGGCGCCGGGGTTATCGCCGGGGCTTTCTCCTCGACAACATCGGCTTCACCCGGAGGTTGAGTCAGGCTGAAACCCGGCAGCGGCACATCGAGCAGTGTGTGCAGCTCACACCAGAACGGGTTGTCTGCGCCGCTGGTCAGCAACTCCGGCAGCAAATTGGCAACGGCCGCCAGCACTTGTTGGCGTTCTTCGACCTCGGTCAGCATCAGGGGCAAGCTGTGCAGGCTTTCCTGCGGGTGGGTGGCGACCAGCAGTTTTTGCAGGCGCAGGGTTTCGCGCAGGTCCAGTGGCTCGACACTGTAACCCTGCAGCAGCACTTGCAATTGCAGGATCAGTTTCTCGACGCTTTGCTTGCCCGGCTCGTCGCTGTCGCGGCCCAGCAGGAACAGGATCCGGATCAAGGCTTCCATCAAGCCGCCGAGGGGCAGGGCGTCCTGAAGGCGTTCGATCAGGACTTTATCGTGCTGCTCGGCGTGCGCCTGGAGATTGCGTGCCGGTGCATTGCCGGTGAGGCTGATGAGCGCGCCATACACGCCGTAAAAACTCATTTCCTGAGCGGCATCACGCAGGTCCCGATAGCCGTTCAAGGCATCCTGTATCTGGTTGGAAAACAATGCCTGCCAAGCCAGCAATGGATTGGATGGGCTTGCCGGGTGTCGATCCTTGCTCACCTGGGCGGCGCTGCCTGCCAGCCACCAGAGCGCCGGGTTCAAACTGTTCCACATCACTTGTTGCTGATGGAACGGGTGGGCCTTGCGCATCAGTTCGGCGGTGGGTTCGTTGATCAACTGACGCAACCACGGCCGTACAAATCCGTCGTAAAGCGTGTTGTTGAAATCAGAGGCACGCTCGACCAGCGCGAATTCGCGGTCGTCGTCACGGGGCGGCTGCACCTCACCGTGGATGTCGGCGATACGTCGTCGCTCAAAACGCACGGCATAGGGCGTTGGCGAATGGTCCGGCAGGTCCTCGATGAGCATTTCATAGAGCCCGCCCGGCAGTTCGTTGATTGCTTCGACGGCGCCCAGCAACTCACGGTGCTCACGCCGCGCCACTTCACCGGACACGAAGATGCCCAGATGACCGATGCTCGCGTGCCGCAGGTAAACGATGGTGCGCCCGGCATTTTGCAGGGCGAGGTCGCTGGGATAGACGTCGGTGATCCAGTCCAGCGCCTGTTGCGGCGAGGTGATGTTGTCGCCATAGGAGCAGAACACCACCACTGGCACTTCGATGCGTTTGAGGTCGAGTCCGCTGCTTTTGCGCCCGAGGCCGCCGGACAGCTGGTTGCCGATGAACAGGTCGTCGACAATCATCTCGATTTCTTCGCCATTGAGCAGAGTCGGGCTGCCCCACCAGCGTTCGAAATCCAGGAAGCGCGGGGCCTCGCTGTCGACTTCGCTGAACAAGTGGTAGTACTTGCCCCACAAGGCGTTGGCCGGGTCGAGGCTTTCGAAATTGCTCACCAGCCAGGTGCCGTCGAACCGATCGTTACCCAGGTCGCTGCCCAGGCGTGCCATCCAGCCGCCGCCCAGCAAACCGCCGGTGTAGCGCATCGGATTGCGGCCATTGACGCCGGCCCAGTACGACAGCGGCGCGCCATTGACGATAATCAGTCCCGGCAACTCCGGGCGGGTCGCCGCGAGGCCCATCAAGGCCCAGCCGGCCTGGCAGTTACCGATGACCACGGGTTTGGCGCTGGCGGGATGTCGCGAGCTGACCTCTTCGATAAATTGCGCCTGGGCTTCAACGATGTCCGCCAGGGTTTGCCCCGGGCGTGGCGAATGGCTGAACGAGATGAAATAGGTCGGGTGGCCGGCGCGCAAGCTTTCACCGATGACCGAATCCTGTTTGAAACCGCCGATCCCCGAGCCGTGGCCGCCGCGCGGGTCAATGATGATCACCGGTTGTTTTTTGCTGTCGAGCTGTTGCCCGGGGCCCGCAAGGATCTGCAGCAGCGAGTAGTTGACCGGGCGCGGCAGGTCTTCACCGGCAATCAGGGTTTCATGATTGAACTTGAGCAGCAGCGGATACCCGGCGCGTTCGTGGGCCAGGGTGTTGTCGCCGCGCTGACGCAAGGTGTCCCAGAACAGCACGCTGCGTTGGCCAAGGTCGGTGAAGTAGTCCTGCCAGTCAGCGGCGGTCGGCTGTCTGAGCTGTTCAAGGCTTGAAGCTGCGTAGGTTTTGGCCTGGCGCTGTTGCACGGCGTCGAGAACGTTGCGGGTGTTGAGGCGCTGCAGATGGTTCAGGTGCTCGAACAAACCGGACGGAGTCGAAAGCCCCTCATCTTGCAGCGCAATATTTTCTTCCTGACCCATCGTGAACTCCTGACGCCATGCGTGGGAACGTCGCCATGGCTAATAGAAGCCAAGCCGGCCGTTCGATTTTCACGAGTGTATAGGGAATAGCGGTCAAGGAAGCGAACTTTATTGTGCGCCGCACAAAATAGCCGTTGCTAAATAGTTTTGTGCGCTGCAATATTCAGCCTAACGCGATGGCTGGCAGGATCGCTTCGCGTCCTCAGGTCCATCCGGGCCTTTCAGTACCAGGAGATTCAAGCATGTCTTTTTTCAATTCGGAAAAACTGCAAACCGCTCAGAAAGCCAACCTCGATCTTTTGCAGCAGATCAGCGGCAAAGTCTTCGCCAGCGTTGAACAGCTGAGCCAGTTGCAGTTCAAGGCACTGCGCGACTCCACCGAAGAGCACTTCGAAGGCGTGCGCAAGCTGCTGGCCGTTCGTGATCCACAAGGTTTTGCCGATTTGCAGGCGTCGTTCACCCAGCCGAGCGCGCAGAGCGAACGTCTGGCCGAGTTCAATCGTCAGGTTCAAGCGCTGATCGTGGGCACGCAATCGGACATCGCCAAACTGACGTCGAGTCAGATCGAGGCGGGCACCCAGCAAGTGAATGAGTTTGTTGAATCGATCAGCAAGAATGCACCGGCCGGTTCCGAGCCAGTCGTGGCTGCCTTCAAGTCGGGCCTGGCGAATGCCAGTACTGTGTTCGAAAGCGCACAGAAAGCCGTGAAACAGGCTTCCGATGTGGCTCAGAGCAATTTTGACGCCGCCACTGCCGCTGCCGCCAAAGCAGCACCGGAAGCGGGCGCCAAGGCTACCAGCGGTAACAAGTAAGTCATATCAGGCCAGCGGCACAAACAATGGCGATGGGTTTATTCCCCATCGCCATTTTTTTTCGTCCCGCTATCGGTGGCGGGCTTGGCGCCAAACATGCCGAACAGGTTCTGGGTATTGAGGTACAAGGCCTTGGACTGGTCGACATACTGGCGCATCAGGTCCTGCATGACCGGAGCCTGTTGATGCATGAAGTCGCTCCACGCTTCGGACGATTGCGCGCCGGTCTGCGACTGGATGTCGATGACGGTCTGGATGCTTTTGTCCAGGTAGCTGCCGAGCACGCCCTGATAAGGACCGTAGAACTGGATAATCCCCATCAGCATCTCGCTGGTGAAGATCGGCTCTCCGCCGCTTTCGGCTTCCAGAATCACTTGCAGCAGGATGCTGCGCGTCAGGTCTTCGCCGCTCTTGGCATCGACCACCTGAAACGCAACTTTATCGACGACCAATTGGCGCACATCCGCCAGCGTCAGATGACTGCTGGTGTGGGTGTCATACAGTCGGCGATTGGGATATTTCTTGATCAGACGGGGCGTGTTCCGACTGTTATCTGGCATGCGGGGCGTCTCGTGGCGAGCCTGGTTTGCACGCATCTTAACCTACTATGGCCACTGCCGCGGGATGGTGTCGGGGGGAGAGAAAGGTCGGGGCCGACATTCCTGGTGTCATTGAAGGCCCCTTCGCCAGCAAGCCGGCTCCTACAGAATCGGGCTATGCCGATGTTTTATGAACGACACAAACCTTGTAGGAGCCGGCTTGCTGGCGAAGCGGTGGTGGCCGTTATGCAGTTTTACCAGATCGGCAAGGTGTAACTGACGATCAAGCGATTCTCATCCAGATCACTGCCGAAGTTGGTCGAACGCACCGTCGCATTACGCCATTTCACCCCGACATTCTTCAGCGGACCGCTCTGCACGACATAACCAATGTCGGTATCACGCTCCCATTCCTTGCCTTCGGGACGGTTGCCGCCCAGGTCGATATTGTCCCCAGTGATATAGCGCGTCATGAAGGTCAGCCCCGGCACGCCCATGGCCGCAAAGTTGTAGTCGTAACGTGCCTGCCAGGACTTTTCGTCCTTGCTGGCGAAGTCACCGATCTGCACGAAGTTGACCAGAAACGCATCGGTGCCGTTGATGTAGGCGTAGCCGGTGTCGCCGCTCATGCCTTGATAACCGAGGCCCAACGCATGCCCGCCGAGGCTGTAGGTGAACATGGCGCCAATCGCGTTGTTGTCGACATTGCTGCCGCCATCATCCGTGGAGCGGGCAAAGCGCAGGTCTGTCTTGAACGATTGCCCCGTCGTCACCGGCATCACGTAGGTCAGGTTCACCAGGTGCTGACTGTAGAAATTGTCGAGGTGACCGTAGCTGTAGCCGGTGGCGAGGTTGCTGGTCCATTTGTAGTTCAGGCTGGCGAAATCAAAGCTGTCGCTGTCGAGATGCCGCGTGGTGATGCCTTTGGCGCCGGTCCGGGTGATGCCCATGTCCTCGTAGTCCGAAGAATCACGTTGATTGACCTGGGTCAGCCGTCCGGCATCCACGGTCAAGCCTTCAATCTCCAGCGAGTTCAACTGACCGCCCTTGAAGGTTTGTGGCAACAGTCGTGAATCGTTGGCCAGTACCGTCGGCAGTTTTGGCAGCAACGTGCCGAGTTTCAGCGTGCTTTTGGAGGCGCGCAGTTTGGCGGTCAATCCCAGTTCGCCGTACTCGTCCTGAGCGCCTTTGCTTGTATCGCGATGGCGTTTGAGCAGGCCGGAGCCGGCGCGGTCAGGACTCGAATCGAGCTTGACGCCGACCAGGCCAATGGCATCGAAACCGACACCGACCAAACCGTCGGTGAAGCCCGACTCATAGCGCAGCAGAAAACCCTGGGCCCATTCCTCTTGTTTGGATTGGGCGGCGTTGTCCTGGCGATAATCCCGGTTGAAATAGAAGTTGCGCAGCTCGAGACTGGCCTTGCTGTCTTTGACAAAGTCCGCAGCTGCGGGGGCCGAGAGGCTGATGACGCCGCCAGCCAGTAACAGTCGGGTAGCGAGGGTGCGGGTGTTGCGGTCCATGGTGAAGCCCCTTTGTTTTTATTATGGAAAGACAGGTCCCGCGGCCCTCGCCAGACAGGCGAGGGCTTATCAATAAAAAAACGCGGACACCGAATCGAGAGGAGCGTGGCGCCGCGTCGGTTCAATCGTTAGAACTGTTCGGCGCTCAGGCCGTACAACGAGGCGCTGCCGGCGAGAATGGAATGCTCCAGGCTCAATGTGCGCGGGAGCAGGCGACGGATGTAGAAATCGGCGGTGGCGATCTTCGCGCCATAGAACGTGGGGTCGTCGCTGAGTTTTTTCTTCGCGACCTGGGCCATGCGCGCCCAGAGCCAGGCGTAGGCGACGTAACCGAACAGGTGCAAATACTCGACCGAAGCGGCGCCGATTTCGTTGCGATTGGTCGCGGCCTGGTCTTGCAGCCAGTCGCTGAGGTTTTCCAGACGCTGCACGGCATCGAACAGTTGCACGGAGTAGGGCGCGTCGGGCTGATGGGCGAAACGACGGATCTCCCCAGTGAACTGACGCAGCGCGAAGCCGTTATCGGCCAGCACCTTGCGACCGAGCAGGTCCAGCGCCTGAATACCGTTGGTGCCTTCGTAGATCTGCGCGATGCGCACGTCACGGACCAATTGTTCCTGGCCCCATTCGCGGATGTAGCCATGCCCGCCGAAGACTTGTTGGCCGTTGATGCAGCTTTCCAGGCCGGTGTCGGTGAAGAACGCTTTGGCCACTGGCGTCAGCAGCGCGACCAGGGTCTGGGCGCTGTCGCGCTCCTTGGCGTCATCGGAAAACTTCGCAAGATCGAGTTGCTGCCCGACATAACTGGCAAACGCACGGCCACCTTCGGTCATGGCTTTCATGCTCAGCAGCATGCGGCGCACATCCGGGTGGACGATGATCGGGTCAGCCATTTTGTCCGGGGCAATCGCACCGGTCGGGGCGCGGCTCTGCACACGTTCACGGGCATACGCCACGGCGCTCTGATAGGACGCTTCAGCACAGCCAATGCCCTGAATGCCGATGGACAGGCGCTCGTAATTCATCATGGTGAACATCGCCGCCAGGCCTTTGTTGGCCTCGCCGACCAGCCAACCGCTGGCACCGTCGAAGTTCATCACGCAGGTGGCCGAGGCCTTGATGCCCATCTTGTGTTCGATCGAACCGCAGCTCACGGCGTTGGCATCACCGAGGGAACCGTCGGCATTGACCAGCACCTTGGGCACGACAAACAGCGAGATGCCTTTCGGCCCCGCAGGCGCGTCCGGCAGTTTGGCCAGCACCAGATGCACAATGTTTTCAGTCAGGTCCTGATCACCGCCGGTGATGAAAATCTTGCTGCCGGTGATGCTGAAACTGCCGTCGGCCCGGGGTTCGGCGCGGGTGCGGATGATCCCCAGGTCAGTGCCAGCGTGGGCCTCGGTCAGGCACATCGAGCCGGCCCAGCGACCTTCGTACATCGGCGGCAGGTAGCGTTTTTTCAAGGCTTCACTGGCGTGGGCATCCAGCGCCAGGCAAGCCCCGGAACTCAATGCCGAATACAGAGCGAAGCTTGAGTTGGCGCCGTAGAGCATTTCTTCGAATTGCACGGCAAGCATTTTCGGCATACCCATGCCGCCGAAATCGGCGTTACCGGAAAGGCCCACCCAGCCGCCTTCAATGAAGGTGGCATAAGCCTGTTTGAAGCCGATCGGCGTGCTGACCTGGCCATCGAGCCACTGGGCGCCTTCTTCGTCGCCGCTGCGATTCAACGGCGCAATCAGGTGCGAGGTGACTTTCGCCGCTTCCTCAAGAATGGCGTCAGCGGTGTCGGCGTCGACGTTGTCAGCCAGGGCCGGCAAGCGCGCCCACAGGGCCGGGGCGTCGAACACTTCATGCAGCACGAAGCGCATGTCGCGCAGCGGGGCGTTGAATTCGGGCATAACGTGAACCTCAAAAGGTGTGCGATGGGCACGGCGCCGTTACGGCAGGCCGTGCCCTTTCAATCAATGAGCGGAAGCGCTGGCGGCGCCGAGGCCGGTCTGGGCACGAACGAACTGGTCGGCGTAGGCATTACGTTCCTTGTCGGCGCGCACGCTGCGGTCGAGCTTCGACACCACCACGATCACGAAGAACGCCAGCGGCATGGAGAACAACGCCGGGTGGTCATAGGGGAAGATCGCGTGAGCGTGACCGAGCACGGTGACCCAGACCGCTGGCGACAGGACCACCAGCACCAGTGCGCAGATCAGGCCGGCGAAACCGCCGAGGATCGCGCCTTTGGTGGTCAGGCCTTTCCAGTACATGGCCATGATCAGCACCGGAAAGTTGGTCGACGCGGCGATGCCGAAGGTCAGGCCCACCAGAAACGCGACGTTCATCTTCTCGAACAGAATGCCCAGCAGAATCGCAATGATGCCCAGGCCTACGGTGGCCATGCGCGTCACGCGCATTTCCTGTTTCTGGCTGGCTTTGCCTTTCTTGAACACCGTGGCATAGAGGTCATGGGAAATCGCCGAGGCACCGGCCAGGGCCAGCCCGGAGACTACCGCCAGAATGGTGGCGAAGGCCACGGCCGAGAGGAAACCGAAGAACAGGTTGCCACCGACTGCTTTGGCAAGGTGCATGGCAACCATGTTGCCGCCGCCGATCAAGGCGCCGCCGACTTCACCGTTGACGTAGTACTGCGGATCGGTGCCGATGATGACCATCGCGGCAAAGCCCAGGGTGCAGACAACCAGGAAGAAGAAACCGATAAAGCCTGTGGCGTAGAACACCGACTTACGCGCTTCCTTGGCGTTAGGCACAGTGAAGAAGCGCATCAGAATGTGCGGCAGACCGGCGATCCCGAACACCAGGCCCAGCGACATCGAGGCGGTGTTGATCGGGTCGGCGAGCATCGAGCCTGGGCCCATAATGTTCCAGCCGCTGGCGTGGGCCTGGACGGCTTTATCCGCGAGGGTTTCGTAGCTGAAACCGAACTGCGACATGGCCATGACCGCCAGGGTGGTGCCGCCGGCCAGCAACAGCACGGCCTTGATAATCTGCACCCACGTGGTGGCAATCATGCCGCCGAAGATGACGTAGACCAGCATCAGCGCACCGACGATCACCACGGCAACCGGGTAATCGAGACCGAACAGCAATTTGATCAATTGACCGGCCCCGACCATCTGCACGATCAGGTAGCAGCACACCACCGTCAGCGAACCGAAAGCGGCGAAAATCCGCACCTTGTTCTGGTCCAGTCGATAGGAAACGATGTCGGCGAAGGTGTAGCGACCCAGGTTGCGCAGACGCTCGGCCATCAGGAAGGTGATGATCGGCCAGCCGACGAAGAAGCCGATGGTGTAGATGAAGCCATCGTAGCCCTTGGCGAACACCAGGCTGGACAGCCCCAGCAGCGTGGCGGCGGACATGTAGTCACCGGCAATCGCCAGACCGTTCTGGAACCCGGTAATGCCACCGCCCGCGGTGTAGAAGTCCGACGTCGATTTGGTTTGCCGTGCGGCCCACCAGGTAATCGCCAGGGTGCCCAGCACGAAGACGAAGAACATGCCGATCGCATGCAGGTTCAGCGGTTGTTTTTCCACTGCGCCTATTGTCGGGGCCGCGAGGACGATGGAGGCCGGCAACAGGCCGGCAGCGGCGAGGATGAGCTTACGAAGCAGGTTCATCACTTGCTCTCCTCAAGAATGGCGGCGCCCAGTGCATCGAAACGCGTGTTGGCGCGGTAGACGTACCAACCGGTCAGCAACCAGGAAAAAATGATGATCGCCGCGCCCACCGGCATGCCCAGAGTCAACATCCGATGTTCGGCGAGCGGCGCATGCAGCCATTGCGGGGCAAACGCCACCACCAGCATGAACGCGTAGTAAGTGCCCAGCACGGCGGCACTCAGCGACCAGGCCAAACGCGAACGGCTGCTGACTAATTGCAGGAACTTCGGATTGGTCCGAATGCGCTCGCAACGTTGGGTATCGGTTGAATGGATGTCGATCATGGGTGGCTCCACATTTGTTGTTATAGGCGTTTTGACGGGGCTGAATTCGGCGTGCACGAGCCCGAAGCGGCAGGTAAAACACCTGCCGCCGGGTGGGTAAAACGTCAGTTCGGGTTAGAGTGCTTTAGCCCTGTCGCGCAGGACGTACTTCTGGATCTTGCCGGTGGACGTCTTCGGCAACAGGGTGAAGATCACCGTGCGCGGGACTTTGAAACCCGCCAGATGCTCGCGGCAGAAACTGATGATGTCGGCCTCGCGAACGTCCTGGTGGTCAGCCTTCAAGGTGATGAACGCACAAGGCGTTTCTCCCCATTTTTCATCGGGACGGGCGACCACAGCCGCTTCCATCACACCCGGATGGCGATACAGCACGCCTTCCAGTTCGATGGTGGAAATGTTCTCGCCACCGGAAATGATGATGTCCTTGAGTCGGTCCTTGATCTCGACATAACCATCGGGATGACACACCGCCAAGTCACCGGTGTGGAACCAGCCGCCTTCGAACGCTTCGGCCGTGGCGGTCGGGTTTTTCAGGTAGCCCTTCATCACGGTGTTGCCGCGCATGAAGATCTCACCGATGGTCTGACCGTCCCGCGGGGTGGGTTCCAGCGTCTTAGAGTCGCCGACCATCACGCCTTCGAGCGTCGGGTAGCGCACGCCCTGACGGGACTTGATTTGCGCCCGTTCATCCAGCGGTAACTCATCCCATTCGGCATGCCAGGCGCAAAGCGTCACCGGACCGTAGGTTTCGGTCAGACCATAGACATGGGTGACCTTGATGCCCATTTCTTCCACGGCGCCGATGACTTTGGCGGGCGGTGCAGCACCGGCAACCATGGCGTTGACCGGGTGGTCGATGGCCGCTTTTGCCGATTCCGGCATGTTGACCAATGCATTGAGCACAATAGGCGCAGCACACAGGTGCGTGATCTGGTGCTCGCGGATCAGCGTGAGGATTTTCTGCGGATCGACCCGGCGCAGGAACACATGCACACCGGCCATGGCGGTGATGATCCACGGGTAGCACCAACCGTTGCAGTGGAACATCGGCAGTGTCCAGAGGTACACCGGATGGTTGCCCATGGCCCAGGTCATCTGGTTGCCCAGTGAGTTCAGGTACGCGCCGCGATGGTGATAAACCACGCCTTTGGGGTTGCCGGTGGTGCCGGACGTGTAGTTCAGCGAGATGGCTTGCCACTCGCTATCCGGCCATTGCCAAGCGTAATCCGGATCGCCTTCGGCCAGTAGCGCTTCATAGTCCAGATCGCTGACGGCCTGGCCTTCACCGTATTCCGGGTCATTGACGTCGATGACCAGCGGTGGGTGATCGAGCATGCCGATGGCCGCGTGAATCACGTCATGGAATTCGCGGTCGGTGATCAGCACCTTGGCTTCACCGTGCTGCAGCATGAAGGCAATGGCTTCGGCATCGAGGCGCACATTGAGCGGGTTGAGTACCGCACCGATCATCGGCACGCCGAAATGCACTTCAAGCATCTCGGGAATGTTGGGCAGCATCACCGCCACCGTGTCGTTCTTGCCAATGCCACGACCGGCCAGCGCCGAAGCCAGACGCCGGCAACGGGTGTAAGTCTGCGCCCAGGTACGACGGATCGAACCGTGGATCACGGCCGGGTAGTGGGGGTAAACGCTGGCAGTGCGCTCGATGAAGCTGAGCGGCGACAAAGCAATGTGATTGACAGCCGAAGGGCCTAGCCCTTGTTCATAGATCGACATGACGGGTACTCGGTGGCTGATTGTTAGCTCTATGGATGGCCTGTTCAGCGTAGCCGCTGAGGCCATCCTTTATGTCCGGTCTGCTTTATATAACAATCTGCCATGCGTATGGAAGTACAACCTACGCAGTATAGTAGTTATACTATATTTGATTCTTCTGATTCCAAATGAGTGCGGCTATACCTCTGGCGCCGGTATATTCTTGGCTCCCCCGACAACGCGGACCTGTGATGACCCTGACTCCCGTTCGATTGCACAGCTGGTTGCGCCTGCAACGCGAGGGCGTGTCCCTGGCCGCTCGTGCGGATGCGTTGTGCCGTGCGTTACAGGAATGTCCCGAGGTGCGGCGGGCGGTTTACCTGAGCTGGCAACCCACAGCGCGCATTTACAGCCACGAAGGCGCCGCCCAGCATTTCCCGCCGGGGCTGGGCGATCCGTCGCTGGCCAGCGATCAACTGCTGTTTGATCGGCTGGGCGAGACCGGGCGCCTGGACCTGGCCCAGGTCCGGCAACTCGATTGCTGGCTGTCCGGCCGATTGCGCCGCGCTGCCATCAGCCATGGCCAGGTGTTTGATCTGGCCTTGCAGGCGGGGCAGGCAGGTCTCTTGCTGGTGGAAGTCTGTGACGGTGTGAGCCTCGACTGGCTGGGCTGGGTCCAGGATTTGCTGACCACCTTGCTCAGTAGCGTCAACGGCATGCTGCGGGGTTCACCGCTGTTGGGCCACGATCCGCAACCGAGTCTGTTGCTCGATGCACAGGGCCGGCCGCTGGAGTTCAACGCGGCGCTGCTGGCCTTGCTCGCGGAAAAGCCGTTGACGGACGTGCTGGGTTTTCTGCCGGTCAATCACCGCGTGTTGGTGCGCGCCTGCCTCGACCAGCAGCGCGCTATCGAAGGGGTCGAAGCTCAGTTCGAGGCGCAGATTCTGATCTGGACATTTATCCCCGACCCCCAGGACAACCGCGTGCTCGCCCGATGCCGCGACGCCACGGTACAAGTGCTGGCCGAACGCGAAGCCGCCACGGCACGCCGGTTGTATCGGCTGATCATCGAGAACACCACCGACCTGATTTCCCGGCACACCCCGGACGGGCGTTTTCTCGATGCCTCGCCGGCATCCTGGACATTGCTTGGCTACTGGCCCGAAGAACTACGCGGACAAATGGCCCAGGGTCTGTTCCACGGCCAGGACCTCGCCAACCTGGTGCAGCGTGCGCGGGACGCGCTGGAGCAGGACGGTTATCACACCATGACGTACCGCATTCGCCACCGTGCTGGGCATTACCTGTGGTTTGAAACCGCCAGCCGGGCGATTCGTGAAACCTACACCGGCGCGGTGGTCGAGGTGGTCAGCGTGTCTAGGGACATCACGGCCCGGGTGCAGGCCGAAGAGAACAAGCGGCGCCTGGCGGAAGTGGTCGAGGCCAACACCGATCCGGTGTTGTTCATCGACCCTGACGGGCAAGTCACGTACCTCAACCCGGCCGCACGGCGCATCCTCGATATCGACGAGCAACAACCGATGCCGGCCCTGGCGCAGTTATTCGCCAACGCTGACCTGACGCGCCTTCAACGTGATGGCTGGAGCAGCGCTGAACGCGACGGCGTGTGGAGCACCGATGCACGGTTGCAGCCCCCCGGTGGCGGTACTTCAGTGCCGGTGTCGCTGGTGCTGCTGGCGCACCGTTCGGCCGGCGGCGAGCGCTATTACTCACTGGTGGCGCGGGACATGACCGAGCGTGAGTTGCGCGAGGTGCAACAGCGCCGCCATCAAGACGAACTGGCGCACACCGCACGGCTGGTCACGCTGGGCGAGCTGGCCTCGGGCATTGCCCACGAAATCAACCAGCCGTTGGCCGCCGTGGTCAATTACGCCAATGCCAGCCAGCGCTATCTACAGACTCTCGATTCCAACCCGCAGGCCGCCGAACGAGTGGCCCAAGGGCTGCAACGCATCACCCTTCACGCCACCCATGCCTCGGAAGTGATCAAGCGGTTACGGGCGTTTCTGCGCAAAGGCCAGCGGCGCATGCAGGCGCTGAATTTTACCGATGTCGCCCGTGAGGCCGTGCGTTTGTGTGCCTGGGAGGCGAGCAATTGCCAAGTGACAATCGAGGATCGACTGCCGGATAATCTGCCGCCCGTTTATGCCGACCGGGTGTTGCTGGAGCAGGTGCTGCTCAATCTGTTGCGCAATGCCATCGACGCCAACCGCGAACAACATCCGGGGCAGCCCTCGCTGATCGTGATGACGGCGGAGCAGGGCGGTGGTGCAACCGTGGAAATCCGCGTGCAAGACCAGGGGCCGGGCGTCAGCGAGCCCGAACTGGAACAGATCTTTACCCCGTTCTATACCAGCAAGGCCGATGGCCTGGGCCTTGGCTTGTCCATGAGCCGCAGCATCATCGAAGGTTTCGGCGGTGAATTGCAGGCCCGGCGCCAACCGGTCGGGCTGCTGATGGGTTGCCGCTTGCCGCTTGCCGGCCCAACAAAACAACAACAGGAATAATGCAATGGCAGGTGTGACGGAGCACGTGGTGTATGTGGTCGATGATGACCAGGGCATGCTCGATTCAACGGTCTGGCTGCTGGAATCGGTCGGGCTCAAGGCTTTGCCGTTTACCAGTGGTGTGGAGTTTCTCAGTGCCTGTGATGCCACGCTCGACGCCTGCGTGCTGCTGGATGTGCGCATGCCCGGCATGGGCGGGTTGAACGTGCAGGAAGAAATGCGCGCTCGGGAGCTGAACCTGCCGATCATCTTCGTCAGTGGCCACGCCGATGTGCCCATCGTGGTGCGTGCGTTCAAGGCCGGCGCCCATGACTTCATCGAGAAACCCTATAACGAGCAGTTGTTGCTGGACAGCGTGCAACAGGCGCTGAGCAACTGCGCGGCCAACCGTTCGGGCAATCAGGGCCATGACGCCTTGCAGGCCCGTTTGCTGACACTGACCCCCCGCGAGCGCGATGTCTTGCTGCCGCTGGTGCAGGGTTACACCACCCGGGAAATCGCCGAGCAACTGGGGGTCAGCGCAAAAACCGTCGACCTGTATCGCTCGCGCGTGATGAAGCGCATGCAGGCCAACACCCTGCCGGACCTGGTGGGCATGGCTATTGCTGCCGGACTGGTAGATCCACTGAAACTGCGTTGAGGCCTCGCGCCGGGTATTGAACGTCTATGCTGGGCTAACCGATCCGCTACCGTTGCAGTGATCTGCAAGGAGGCATCCGTGGAGCCCACGCCCTTTACCGAGAAAACGCTCACCCTCACCCTGCTCGATGTACTGATTCGCGCCGGGTTGATCGCGGTTCTGGTGCTTTTTTGTTTCGAAATCTTCAGCCCGTTCCGCGACTTGATGCTGTGGTCGCTGATCCTGGCGATTACCCTCTATCCGCTGCAAGATCGACTCAGGGGGAGCCACAAACCAGGGCACGTCGCGACGCTGATCATTCTGATAGCCATTGTCATCCTGATGGTGCCGATCTACCTGCTGGGCACCTCGATTGCCGATTCGGTCGAACGGGCGATGGAAGCCGTCAAGGGCGGCGGCTTTCACATTCCGCCGCCGGCCGAGTCAATCGCCAGTTGGCCGGTGGTGGGCCAGCCACTCTCTGATCTGTGGCTTCAAGCCTCCACCGATCTTCCCGACCTGACCGCGAAATACGTACCGCAAATCAAACACGTCAGCCTGGGCCTGTTGGGCAAACTCGCGGGCGTTGGCATGGGTTTCCTGACGTTCATCTTTGCCTTGATCATTGCCGGTATTTTCATGGCCCATGGCGAAGGCGGCAGCCGCGCCGCAGTCCAAATTGCCTCGCGAGTCAGCGGTCCGGCCCGGGGGCCGAAAATCGCCGAACTGTGCACTGCCACCATCCGGGCGGTGGCGCTGGGCGTAGTCGGCATCGCGTTCATCCAGATGCTGCTGGTGGGCCTCGGTTTTGTTCTCAAGGGCGTGCCCGGTGCCGGTCTGCTGGCCCTGGCGGTGCTGCTGCTCGGCATCATGCAGTTGCCGGTGACGCTGATTACGCTGCCGGTGATTGGCTTCGTCTTTGCCACCGAAGGCGCCAGCACCGTGACCATTATTTTCGCCATCTATGTGTTCATTGCCGGCCTGGTGGACAACGTCCTCAAACCCTTGTTGCTGGGGCGCGGTGTCGATGTGCCGATGCCGGTGGTGCTGATTGGCGCTTTGGGCGGCATGGTCACCAGCGGCATCATCGGGCTGTTCATCGGGCCGGTGGTCCTTGCCGTCGGCTATCAATTATTCTGGCAGTGGGTGCAGGATCGACCATTGGAAACAGGAGGGCCGCCACTGTGAATGCGCAGGATCATCAACTGCTGGATCAGGTGCTGATCGCCCATGGTGGTCTGGACCGCTGGAACAGCTTCAATACCGTGCGCGGCACCCTCGTGACCGGTGGCTCGCTCTGGGGCGCGAAAGGGCTGACCCAAGACAGCGCACCCCGCCAGATGACCGTTTGGCTGCACGAACAGAAAGCCTCGGTGACCCCCTTCGGCGGGCCCGACAAGCGGACGGCGTACACACCCGACAGAATCGCCATCGAAACCACCGACGGGCAGGTGATCGCCGAGCGCCAGGCGCCCAGGGAATCCTTCCGCGACCACACCGAAAACACCCCGTGGGATCCACTGCATCGCGCCTACTTCAACGGCTATGCGCTCTGGTCCTACCTGACCATGCCTTTCCTGTTCACATGGCCAGAAGTGGTGACCGAGGAAATCGACCCCTGGCTGGAAGGCGCACAGCACTGGCGCCGTTTGCGGGTGCGCTTTCCCGAGCGCATCGCCACGCACTGCGCCGAACAGGATTTCTACTTCGGCCAAGACTTCCTGCTGAGACGACACGACTACAACGTAGACGTCAGTGGTGGTATGCCTGCCGCCCAGTACGTGTCTGACTACATCGAGGCTGACGGGCTGCGCATGCCCGGCAAGCGTCGTGCCTACCGACGCGGGAAGGACGGTCAGGCCGACATGGATGCCTTGCTGGTGGCCATCGATATCAGCGAAATCGGCTATTTCTGATGCGCTGCGGAGGGATCAATCATGACCCTACATGCCTTGGAAAAACTCTACCTCGATGACCTGAGACTGGGTCAGCAGTTCGAAAGCGACAGCCTGCACGTGAGCCGAGCCTCAATGCTGGCCTTTGCTCAGGAGTACGACCCGCAACCGTTTCACCTCGATCCTGAAGCCGCCGAGCTGAGCCTGTTCCGCGGCCTGGCCGCCAGTGGCTGGAACACCGCCGCCCTGACCATGAAACTGCTGGTGGAAAGCGTTCCGTTGGCGGACGGCATCATTGGGCTGGGTATCGAGCTGAGTTGGCCGACGCCGACGTATCCCGACGACCTGCTGCGCCTGCAATGCACCGTGCAGTCGATCGAACCGTCCAGCACCAAGCCCGACCGGGGCGTGGTGACGATGTTCATGGAAACCCTCAATCAGAATGACAAGGTGGTGCAGCGAGCCACCGGCAAACTGCTGGTCTTCAGGAGACCGCCGCCTGACTGAAAAGTAGTCATGGTTTTTTGGGCGCGCGCATGATGGCGAAGGCCGGTTTTCACCCAGTCAGTCGAGTGCGCTCTGTCGATGGCAGGGAACGGAGGAGGCGTTGTGAAACCATTTCTGCCCAGGCCCAGCGCCTCAACGATGAACATGTTGCGTGAAGGGTGCCTGCAACGCCGTGATGCGGTGCCGCAAGAGCTGACGGAACAAGCGGTCATCCCGGGCATCCCGAATGCGCGCTACTGGCTGGACCGGGACCTGACGGCGTTCATCGTGGATGCGAGCCTGGCCAACGATCGCGAGGTCGAGGCGCTCGCCGACAAAGACTTGCCGACCGACGCGCTGCCACTGGCCTACTATCTGGCCATTTCGGGGGGCGGCGACGCCGGCACCTTCGCGGCGGGCATCATCGCCGGCTGGACCTTGCATGGGAGCCGACCGGCTTTCAAAGTCGTCACCGGCATCAGCGCAGGTGCCCTGGTCGCTCCGTTCGCTTACCTGGGGCCTGAGTATGACCCGGTCATCCTGGGAATCTGCAGCGCAATCGGTCCGAAAGACGTTTTCCATGCGCGAAGTGTGTTGACCCGCCTGGCCAGCGACGGCATCGCGGACAGCAAGCCCCTGGCGCGCCTCATTGCCAAGTACATCACCGCCGACGTGCTGGCGGCCATCGCGGCGCAATACGCCAAGGGACGGCTACTGATGATCGGCACCACCGACCTCGATGCCGGGCGGCCCGTCACCTGGAACATGGGTGCGATTGCTTCCAGCGGAGCTCCGGGAGCGCTGCACCTGTTTCGCAACATCATGATCGCGTCGATGAGCATTCCCGGCGCCGTTTCACCGGTCATGATCGATGTGGAGGTCGACGGCCAACAGTTTCAGGAAATGCATGTGGACGGAGGCGTCCTCACCCAGGTGTTCCTTTATCCGCCGGGCACCGTGATGGCGCTGAACAGTGTGGCCGGCGCGCGTATCCGCCGGGCCCGACACTTCTATGTCATTCGCAACGGCAAACTGGAACCGCAGTGGTCCGGCACCAAGCGCCGGACCTTGAGCATCGGCGGGCGAGCGATCAGCACCTTGATCCAGACCCAGGGGATCAGCGACCTCAATCACATTTACCGGATCGCCCAGCAGGATGGCGCAGACTTCAATCTGGCGTACATCGGCGCGGATTTTATCTGTCCGCGCAATCAGAAATTCGATGGCGAGTACATGAAGCGTCTGTTCGATTACGCCTTTCAACTCAGCGCGCAAGGCTACCCGTGGCATAAATCGCCGCACACCTGAGTTGCCTGCATGAAATAAATGCTGTAGTTTTTCATGAAATTATAAAAAGATAATTTCATGAGGCTTGTATGTTTCAGCAGTCCACGCAGCATGTCGCCAGCTATTACGCCCACAGTTGCGCTGATCGCCTGACCACCCGACCGGCGCTTGCCGGTGAGCAAACCACCGAGATCGTTATCATCGGTGCCGGTTTTAGCGGCCTGCATACTGCGTTGCGCCTGGCCTTGGCCGGCAAGCGTGTGACGCTGCTGGAAGCCAGCCGCGTGGCGTGGGCAGCCTCGGGGCGCAATGGCGGTCAGGCGATTCTCGGCTGGTCGTGCGACATGCCGCCGCTTGAAGCGGCGCTGGGCTACGAACGCGCGCGACGGTTGTGGAACGGCATGCGCTGGGCCGCGCAAGAACTGCGTGAGTTGCCCGCTCGCCATGGTTTCGACTGTGATTATCGCGCTGGTCATTTGTGGACATCGGTCATGCCCCGTCGAGTGGGTCTGCTGACCGAATGGCAGCACGAAGCCAGTCACAAGTGGGGCCACAACGGCTTGCAGTTCATCCGCCGTGAACAGTTGCCGGAATGGCTCGCCAGCGAGCGCTACCAGGCCGGGCTTTATGACCCTGAGGGCGCGCACCTGAATCCACTGAAACTGGCCCTCGGCCTGGCCGCCGCCATCGAACGTGCGGGCGGCCGGATCCATGAACAAAGCAAGGCGTTGAGTTATCGAGAGGAGGGCAGTCAGTTTCTGGTGAACACCGAGCGCGGGTCGATTCGCGCGGATGTGCTGGTCCTGGCCTGCAATGCTTATCTCGACGAGCTTGACCCGCAGTTGGCCAGTTGCGTGTTGCCGGTGGGCACTTATCAAGTCGCCACCGCACCCCTGACGGCCGAGCAGGCCACGGCGCTGTTGCCTAGCAATGTCTGCGTCACCGACAACCAATTCGTCCTCGACTATTTCCGTCGCACGCCGGACAACCGCCTGCTGTTCGGCGGTGGCTGCACGTATCTGGGCGGTATGCCCAGGGACATTGCCGGCGCAACCCGGCCGTTTCTGGAACGGGTTTTCCCGCAGCTCAAAGGCGTGAAGCTGGAGTTCGCCTGGGGCGGGCACATCGACCTGACACTCAAACGCACACCGGACATTGGTCGCCAGGGTGATCGCTACTGGCTTCAGGGGTATTCCGGGCATGGCGTGCTGCCCACGCTGGCCGCCGCCCGCGCCGTGTCCGACGCGATTCTCGGCCAGAGCGATGAACTGGCGTTGTATCAGGGCTTGAGCAACCCCAGCTTCCCCGGCGGTAAATACCTGGCGGCGCCGCTGGAAGCCATCGGCAAGGCGTGGTATCGACTGCGCGACAGCATTTGATGAATCACTTGGCGGAATTCCAGGCATGAACAAGCAAGAAGAAATCGCCGCGCTGGCGATCCTGATCCACGACCTGCGCAAGCACAAGAAATACACCTTGAAGGACCTGGCCGACCAGATCGGTCGTTCCGTTGGCTTTCTCTCGCAGGTCGAACGCGGCCTGTCACGGCCCACCGTGGCCGACCTGACGGCGATCAGCGAAACCCTGGGCGTGCCGACCACCTATTTCTACAGCCTGCCCAAACCCAAGGAACTGCCGTGGGTCACCCGGCCGGATGAACGCCGCACGCTGTATTACGCCAATGGCATCACCGACATTCTGGTGTCGCCGAAAATGCGCGCGTCGTTTTCCATGCTCGAAAGTCACCTCGAAGCCGGCGCCAGCAGCGGCGAGCGGCACTTGAGTGACAGTTCGGAGCAGGGCGGCTACGTGCTCGAAGGCGAGTTGACGCTGTGGTTGGGCGATGACGAGGCCGTCACCTTGCACGCTGGCGACAGCTTTCAGTTCGACAGCCATACCCGATGCCGCTACGGCAACCTCACCGAGCAGCTCACGCGAGTGCTCTGGGTCTACACCTGATCATCACAATAGGACTAACCATGATGGACGCTGATCTGCTGGCCGAGGTGCGCGCCTTTCGCCAACGCTACCCTGATGTACGTTACGTCGACCTGATTTCCCTGGACATTCCGGGGCACTTCTACGGCAAGCGCTATCCCGTGGAGATGCTGGAAAAGGTCGCGGCTGGCAGCGCGCTCAAGCTGCCGCAAAACTGTGTGCTGCTGGGCGTGCAAGGCGGATTGTTCAAGATTGGCGACTACTGCTTTAACGACGGTGACCCGGACGCGCTGCGCCGCTTGGTGCCCGGCACACTCAAACCGGTGAGCTGGGAAGCGCAACCGTTGGGGCAAATGCTGATCACCTCGGACGGCACCGAGCAGCCGATCGTGTTCGAACCGCGCCAGGTCCTGGCGCAGGTGTTGGACCGCCTCGCGGGCAAAGGCATTCATCCGGTGGTGGCGTTCGAACTGGAGTTCTATCTGTTCGATAAAAAGCTGCGCGATGGACTGCCGCAATTCCCCCGGGATGGCCTGACTGACGATGCCGATGATCAACCGAACATGCACATCGAGCGCCTGTCGCGCTTTGCGCCGGTGCTTGACGAGATGGTCGAGGCGTCGCGGGCCCAAGGCATCGATACCACGGTGATCACCGCCGAACTCGGCCCGGGTCAGTTCGAGATCAATTTCGGGCATCTGGATGATGGCTTGCGCGCAGCGGACTGGGCGGCCTTGTTCTGTCGCAGCACCCGTGGCGTTGCCCTGAAACACGGTTACCGCGCCAGTTTTATGGCCAAGCCTTACTTGCAGCACCCGGGCAGCGGTATGCATGTGCACGTCAGCCTGTATGACGCCGCCGGTAATAACATCCTCGCGGCGAACCAGCAGCAGTCACTGCGCCATGCCGTGGCCGGCTGCCTGGAATTGCTGCCGCATTGCATGCCGATCTTCGCGCCGAACCAGAACGCCTTTCGGCGGTTGGGCGGTACAACCAACATCGCCACCCGGGCGAGCTGGGGCTTCGAGGATCGTGATGCGTGCCTACGCATTCCGGAATCGGATGCAAAAAACCTGCGCATCGAATACCGCCTGGCCGGCGCCGATGCCAACCCGTACCTGGTGCTGGCGGCGATTCTGGTGGGACTCGAACAGGGCCTGGAAGCAGGCAACGAACCGATCCAGCCGCTCAATGAAGACCGCAACAGTGGGGTCGACTTCCCGCTGGAGATGCTCGAAGCGGTGCGCGCCATGCAGCATCAACCGCAGTTGCGCGAAGGGCTGGGGGCAGAGTTCGTGGACGTGTATTGCGAGAACAAGCGCCAGGATCATCTGGCGTTCATGCAGGAGATCAATGCGCGGGAGTATCGCTGGTATCTATAAGCCAAGCGCGCGAATGCACTTTAATAAAGCTTTCGTGCGGCGGCATGCACTAAGCCAAGGCAGAAATCGCAACATTCATCTCCGTAAAGCCCCGGAAGGCGCCGTAAAACACTGACATTCAGCGCTTGGCACAATCGCTGCATTACATCGATCAGGCCCACCGTGAACGCAGTCGAGTGGGCAGCCCCCTCGGTCAACGACGATCGATTCGTGGGCAACATCGGTGATGTCAGGCATAGACGTCTGGTTTCAACACCGCAAAAGAACAGGCAAAGACGCCTGGAACCGCAAGGTTTCAGGCGTTTTTTTTTGCTTTTTGAACCGTGATGGGCTTAGTCGGGTACTTCTTATGAATTCCAATGTCGCCGCGTTGAACAAGCTGCAAACGCTGATCGTGATCGGTAATGGCATGGTCGGACATCATTGTGTCGAACAGCTGATCGAGCGCGGTGCCCTTGATCACTATCGGCTGCACGTTTTCAGCGAGGAGCCGATGCGTGCCTACGACCGCGTGCACCTTTCCGAATACTTCACCGGGCGTGACGCCGAGTCGCTCGCCTTGGGTGAAGCCTCGTTCTACCAAACCCCGGGCGTCACCTTGCACTTGGGTGTGCCGGTCCTGGAAATTGACCGCGCCCGGCGCCAGGTAATCACCGCGCAAGGCTGCGTCGCTTACGACAAACTGGTGTTGGCCACCGGGTCTTACCCGTTTGTACCGCCGATCGAAGGCGCCGAGGGCGATTCGCGCCTGGTGTACCGCACCCTAGAAGACCTCGATGCCATCCGTGCCGCTGCGTCCAATGCCCGACGTGGCGTGGTCGTCGGTGGTGGCTTGCTCGGTCTGGAAGCCGCCAATGCCCTGAAAAGCCTGGGCCTGGAAGCTCACGTGGTGGAATTCGCCCCGCGCCTGATGCCGGTGCAACTGGACGAGCAGGGCGGTCGTGCGCTCAAGGCACAGATCGAACGCCTCGGTGTCGGCGTGCACCTGTCGCGCGGCACTCAGTCGATCAGCCCAGGCGAGGAATATCGCTACCGGATGAATTTCGCCAATGACGAATTTCTTGAAGCCGACCTGATCGTGTTTTCCGCCGGTATCCGCGCCCAAGACACCTTGGCCCGCCAGTGCTCGCTGGAAGTCGGTCCGCGCGGCGGCGTTGTGATTGATGACCAATGCCTGAGCAGCGATCCGCACATCTATGCCATCGGTGAATGCGCCGCGTGGAACGGCAGCATTTTTGGCCTGGTCGCCCCGGGTTACCAGATGGCGCGCGGCGTAGCGGCATTGCTGTGCAACGAAGCTGCCGAGCCGTTCATGGGCGCGGACATGTCGACCAAGCTCAAGCTGTTGGGCGTTGACGTCGGCTCCATCGGCGATGCGCACGGCAGCACGCCGGGTTCGCGCAGTTATCAATTCATCGACGAAACCACCGCCAGCTACCGCCGATTGGTGGTGGACGCGACGGGCAAGCATGTACTCGGTGCGGTACTGGTCGGTGACAACAGCTATTACGACACGCTGCTGCAATACATGCAGAACGCGATTGCCTTGCCGGCGGAACCTGCCAGCCTGATTCTGCCCTCGTCCGAAGGCGCGCCGACCCTGGGCCCGGGCGCGTTGCCCGAATCGGCCACGGTGTGTTCGTGCCACAACGTCACCAAGGGCTCCATTTGCTCGGCCATCGACGGTGGTTGCACCGACCTCGGCCTGCTCAAGTCGCAAACCAAGGCCTGCACCGGCTGCGGCGGTTGTGCCGGGTTGCTCAAGCAAGTGTTCGAGCATGAGCTGATTACCCGTGGCGTCAGCGTCGATAAAAGCCTGTGCGAACACTTCGCCTATACCCGTCAGGAGCTTTACGCATTGGTGCGGGTTGAAGGCGTCATCACCTTCGAAGAACTGTTGGCCAAACATGGCCGTGGCCACACCGGTTGCGACGTGTGCAAACCGACGGTGGGCTCGATCCTCGCATCGTGCTGGAACCAGCCGATCATGGACGCCTCACTGGTGCCGTTGCAGGACACCAACGACACGTTCATGGCCAACATGCAGAAAAACGGCACCTATTCGGTGGTGCCGCGCATCCCCGGTGGCGAGATCACGGCCGACAAACTGATCGCCATCGGCGTGGTGGCGAAGAAATACGACCTCTACACCAAAATCACCGGCGGCCAGCGTATCGACCTGTTCGGCGCGCAGTTGCACGAGTTGCCAGACATCTGGGCCGAGCTGATCGAAGCCGGTTTCGAAACCGGGCATGCCTACGGCAAATCGACCCGCACGGTGAAGTCCTGCGTCGGCAGTACCTGGTGCCGTTATGGCGTGCAGGACAGCGTGAAAATGGCGCTGGCCATCGAGGACCGCTACAAGGGCCTGCGTTCGCCGCACAAGCTCAAATTCGCGGTGTCCGGTTGCACCCGTGAGTGCGCCGAAGCCCAGAGCAAAGACGTCGGCGTGATCGCCACCGAAAAAGGCTGGAACCTGTACATCGCTGGCAACGGCGGCATGCGCCCGCGTCACGCCGAGCTGTTCGCCACCGACCTCGACGATGAAACCCTGATCCGCTACATCGATCGCTTCCTGATGTTCTACATCCGCACCGCCGACAAATTGCAGCGCACCTCGGTATGGCGCGAAAGCCTGGAGGGCGGCCTCGACTACCTCAAGGACGTGATCATCCACGACAGCCTCGGCCTGGGCGAAGAGCTCGAATCGCAGATGCAATTGGTGGTCGACCGCTATGAATGCGAGTGGGCCAACGCCCTCAAGGACCCGAAAAAACTCAAGCGCTTCCGCACCTTCGTCAACGACAAACGCCCGGACCCGGACATCCACTTTGTCCAGGAACGCGGTCAGCGACGCCCGATCATGGCCGCCGAACTCAACCTTATCCCTGTCACCGAGGAGATTGCCTGATGAGCCAGCCCACCACCCGACGCATCGCGCCCCTGGAAAATACCGACGCCTGGCAAACCGTCTGCGAGCAACAGGACCTGGTCAGCAACTCCGGCGTCGTCGTCTGGCTCGACGGCGCACAAGTGGCGCTGTTTTACCTGCCAGGCGCTGATGGCAAAACCCTTTTCGCCATCGACAACCATGACCCGCAATCCGGGGCGAATGTCATCGGTCGCGGCCTGATTGGCAGCATCAAGGGTGATCTGGTGGTGGCCTCGCCGATCTACAAGCAGCATTTCCGGCTGGCGGACGGCAGTTGCCTGGAGTATCCGCAACAGCGCTTGCGGGTCTGGCCGGTGCGGTTGAACGGAGGGAGGGTGGAAGTCGGGAGTGTTTGAGAGCGGGTCAATCAACTGACCGGCTCGACCGTACAACTCATTTCCCGTGAACCTGGCTTCTGGAAAAGCACCGCGTCACCGTCTTGCCAGAAGCTGTAGTTGCCCTGGTAATCCTTGCCGGTGTAACGGGTGCCCGACTCGCTCGGCACCTGGTTCAGGGTGATCGCGGTGTTGGCCCATTTCAGGTACACGACACCCGGCTGCGTGCTGAAGAAAGTGGCGGCAATCAGCGCGTTGAACCCTGCGCAACGATACGTCAGGGGGCCTTCGGTGAGTCGGTCCGGGTCCTTGGTCCGGACTATGGCCGAGCCTTGGCGCAATTGATGCGCGCGCTCGGCATAACTGCGGATGATGCACGCCTTTTGCTCATGTCCCGCAGCACAGTCGTTGCGGGCAGCGACCCAGAACCGCTGGTCGATGATAACGTTGTCCGGGGGCGGAACCGAGTGTTCATCCGTGAGCGCGAGGCGATAAAGACGCGTCAGTTCATTGTCCATCTGCATCAGTTGCGGATCGCGACAGATGAGCTTTTCGACGGAGACCTTTGCCTGGGCGCAGTCGATGCCGGGAGGAGGCGCAGCATTGGCACAGGTGCTCGCCGCCGCGCACACGCTGGCAGCGAACAGACAGGTGAAAAGGGCCGTGACCGTTTTCATGTTGGCTTCACCCAGATCATTACTTGATGCCCGGATTGCCGTGGGATTTATCGATCCGTTGAACAGTCATTGGTTCGCATGGGTGTACGCAGTGTAAGTCAGTGCTCAAAACTTGCCACACCCGCCCGGCGGCGGGTGTTTTTCAGAATCGGTCCAGCCTGTACGGATCAATGGCTGGTAACCCTTGGGAAGGAAGGGCGGTCTCGGGCGAAGCCAGTTGCGCGATGAGTTCGGCAGTGACCGCAGCCTGCGTCAGCCCCAGGTGCTGGTGACCGAAGGCGAGCAGCACCTTGCCGTCGCACACCCGGTCGATGATTGGCAGGGAATCCGGCAAGGACGGGCGAAACCCCATCCACGGCGTGGCCGCCTCAGCGTTCAAGTCACACTTGAACAGGCCTTCACTCAATCGGTGCAACTGCCAGGCACGCGCCATCAGCGGAGCTCGGTCGAGGCCGGCGAACTCGACGGTGCCGGCCAATCTCAGGCCATCGTCCATAGGGGTCATGATGAACTTGCGCTCCAGCGAGGTGACGGCGAACGGCAACCGCCCGTGTTCATGGGGCAACATCAGGTGATAGCCGCGCTCGGTATCCAGCGGTACTTTTTTGCCGGTCAGCGCTGCCGTCAGCTTCGCGGAGTGGGCGCCGCAGGCGATCAGGGTTTGGCGGGCGGTGAATCGACCCTGGTCGGTGATGAGCGAGACACCGTGCTCCTGCAGGTGTGCGCCCAGGACCTGTTGCTTGAAGAAGTGCACGCCGCTGGCTTTGGCGGCATGGACCAGTTCGCAGACCACCCTGTAAGGGTCGAGAAAATGCCCGGTGCGCGGGAAGAACAAACCGCCCTGAATCCGCTCGCTGAGTTGTGGCGCCGCCTCGCGCACCGCGTTGGCGTGCCAGTAGTCGATCGGTACGTGTTGATGGCGCATCCGTGCCTGTAGCGCTTCGATTGCTTTATGCGAGTCGGCCCGTTCGAACACCAGCAACGAGCCGTCTTCGCGCAGCAGATTGGGGCGGGCAATGTCCTCCAGCAGTCGGTGCCAGGCGCCCAGGCTGCTTTCGTTGAGTGCGCGCAGCCCGGCGACGGTCCGCTGGAAAGGGGCATGGCGCAGGTTCAGCAACAGGCGCGTGAACCAGGGCAGGGCGCGCGGCAGGTATTTCCAGTCCAGGCGCAGCGGGCCCATCGGGTCCATGAGCATGGTGGGCAGGCGCTTGAGGATGGACAGGTCGGCGATTGGGAACACCTGTTCGGTCGCCAGATGCCCGGCGTTCCCGAACGAGGCGCCCCGGCCAGGCTCTTGCTGGTCGATGACCACCACTCGCAGGCCTTGGCGTGCCAGCCGCAAAGCGCAGGCAACACCGATAATGCCGGCGCCGACCACGGCAATGTCCGCGTTGTCGTGCGGGTTATGTGCAGCAGGCAGAGTCATGGCGCTTCCTGGAAAAAGTGGCCCCGATTGCAAAACCGTGCGGTTTCATAGCGGGCGCAGTCAGGGTGAGGTCAGGCGACGTTCTGTTCGGCCGACCAGTTTTTGTACCACTGGCGGAACAAACCGTACTGGGTCTCGGCATAGCGCCGTTGGGCATCGCTGAGCGCATCGGTTTCGTTGAAGTGCAGGGCGTATTCCTGGTCGCCATTGAGCACCATCAGGTGCTTGTAATAGAGCACCAGATCGCAGCCCTCATCGAAGGACGACAGCACATGCAGCGCAGATTCCAGCTCTCTGGCCAGGCGGCGAGACTTGGCGTCCCCCTTGGCCGCCTGCTTGCTCAGGGCCACCAATTGCAGCACTTCGCGCGGCAGCGCGTTACCGATACCGGTGATGGCGCCGGTGGCGTTGCAGTTGACGAAGCCATGCACCACTTGGGTATCGACACCGACCATCAGGGTGACGTCGTCGTCCTTCGAGGTGATATTTTCGGCGGCGTAGCGCAGGTCGGCAGCACCGCCGAACTCCTTGAAGCCGATCAGGTTCGGGTGATCGCGGCGCAGTTCGAAGAACAGATCCGCACGGGTCGCGAAGCCATAGTACGGACTGTTATAGATTACCGCCGGCAGATTTGGAGCAGCCTCCAAGATCGCCGCGAAGTGAGCTTTTTGCGCGGCCGGCGAGGCACCGCGGGAGAGCACGCGAGGGATGACCATCAGGCCCTGGGCACCGACCTTGGCCGCATGCGCCGCGTGGGAAATCGCTTCACGGCTGTTGACGGCGCCGGTCCCGACAATGGTCGGAACGCCGGCGGCGACCAGACGGGCCACGCCGTCCTGGCGCTCGGCTTCGGTGAGCAAGGGCCAGTCACCCATGGAACCGCAATACACGACAGCGCTCATGCCGATATCGATCAG
Source organism: Pseudomonas sp. LBUM1663 (assembly GCF_059695905.1). Lineage (NCBI taxonomy): Bacteria > Pseudomonadati > Pseudomonadota > Gammaproteobacteria > Pseudomonadales > Pseudomonadaceae > Pseudomonas > Pseudomonas sp. LBUM1663. Next base: position 3,180,115 of record NZ_CP166792.1, read on the forward strand.
TTCGCGACCTTTGGCCACCAGCGCGTCGAAGTCCGGTTTGCGCTCGGCAGTGCAGGGGGTCATCAGTGCAGGCATGCAGCCCGTGAAGATGTTGGCGCTCATTGTTGTCACTCCTTGCAGCGTTCATTCAATGTGTTTGAGGGGGAAGTGCAGCGTGTTCGCTCAAATGCCCCACGCGAAGGGATCCTGTTCGTCGATCAGCAGCGTGCTATCGGCGGTCATGAAGGCCTGGCCGGTAATGAACGGGCGGACACGTTCGCCTTCCCATTCGTAGCTGCCGACGAATTGACTGGCGGTGATGCTCGCTTGGACCCAAGGCTCACCGGCGGCCAGTTTTCCATCTGCCGCCAGGCACGCCAGTTTGGCGCTGGTGCCGGTGCCGCAGGGCGAGCGGTCGTAGGCTTTCCCCGGGCACATGACGAAGTTGCGGCTGTCGGCCTGGTCGTCGTCGGCAAACAGTTCGACATGGTCGATGAGAGCGCCGTCCTCGCCATGAATGCCCTGGGCTTCGAGGGCTTTGAGCATCGCCCAGGTGTACTCAGTGAGCGCTTCGACGTTATCGAGTTGCAGCACGTGCCCGTGGTCGGACACCAGGAAAAACCAGTTGCCGCCCCAGGCGATATCGCCATAAACGCTGCCGTGCCCGGGGACGTCCACCGACACCTGTTGGCGATAGCGGTAGGCGGGCACATTGCGCAGGGTCACGGTACCGTCTTCATGCAGCGTCGCGCTGACCGGGCCGACCGGCGTGTCTATCTTGTGCACACCCGGAGCGATGTGCCCCAGGTAGTGCAAAGAGTTGACCACGCCGATGGTGCCGTGACCGCACATGCCGAGGTAACCGGCATTGTTGAAGAAGATCACGCCGCAGGTGGCATCCGGCGAGACCGGCTCGCAATACAGGGCGCCGACCAGTACATCGTTACCCCGGGGCTCCAGCAGACAGGCCCTGCGCCAGTGGTCATGCTGATCGCGCAGGGCATCACGCTTCTCGATCATGGTCTGGCCGGGCAGTTGGGGGAAACCACTCATCACCAGGCGAGTCGGTTCGCCGCCGGTGTTGGAGTCGATGACATGCACTCGTTTCATCTACCTGTCCTTTCGAAGTGTGCCGGTCCGTCGGTTGCCACCATCAGGCCACCGAAGCTGCGGATAGAGTGAGCGCGTCAGGGACGATTGCGATTGATGTTTTCCATGGCTGCAAATGACGAAATCAGCACAATGCCGAGGTTCTCGACACGGGGTAGACCTTGGGGCAATCTGCTTGCGCGCGCCTCGACACTGGCTCCGAAGTGAAGGCCAGCTGCGGAGCGGAGAGGGCGCAAGGGAGGATTTTTGCTTGTCCGCGGAGAGGGAGAACTAGCGTCATGACGCAGAACGCATTGGCAGTCCTGTACCAAGGAAACGACCTGAATCGCCCCGATACACTCGAAGAATTACTGGCGAGCGTGGCACTACTGTTGCCGATGCTGGACGTAATCCCCAATGCCGCGATCTTTATCAAGGACTTGAAGGCGCGTTATGTCATGGCCAATAGCACGCTGGTTCAGCGTTGCGGGTTGAAGCAGTTGCAACCGCTGCTTGGAAAAACCAGTGCCGAAGTCTTTCCAGCACAACTGGGGCCTGGCTACACCGAACAGGATCGTCGTGTACTGGAGCAAGGCTTTGTCCTGGAAGACCAACTGGAGTTGCACTTATACGGCAGTCGAGAGCCAGGTTGGTGCCTGACGCATAAGCGCCCGTTATACAACCGCAGCGGTGAAATCATGGGCCTGGCCGGGATTTCGGTCGACCTGCAATCGGCCAGTGACGCCCACCCGGCCTATCAGCGCCTCGCAGCAGTGGATAAATATATTCGCGCGCATTTCAACCGCCGTATCACCTTGGGTGAACTGACGCGGATCGCTGGCATTTCAGTGGCGCAACTGGAACGGTATTGCAAGCGCGTGTTCCACCTGACGCCGCGGCAGATGATTCAAAAGGTTCGCCTGGAACACGCTCACCGACTGCTGCACACCGAGGTCCCCATCACCGAAGTCGCACTGCAGTGCGGCTACACCGACCACAGTGCGTTCACACGACAGTTCAAGGCATTGACCGGTTTCACGCCGCGGCAGTATCGGCAGGCGACGGGTATTGAGTTGGCGTGAACGTCCGACCTGCCGGCGATGACGTTCTTGAGGGCGATTTCGTCGCGAGGTCGCCGTTAGCCGGTAAAAATTCCATTTGTGGGAACTGCAAATGGGAAAATCATCCCTTTTAAGCAATTTGAGGCAAAAAGCGCGATCCGTTTCTGGGACGATGTGGGTAGTTTATATATGCACTAAAAAATTACTCCAGCGGGAACATTATGCTGCCACTTAATTATTTATGTTGGTTGCCGGATCGTGTTTCATTAGAACCCTTGAGCACGCTTGAGAAATCCCATGATTTAAAGCCGGGTGCTTGCAAGGTATTACAGCGTTATTATTCTTTACACTCCGTCGGGATGTCTTCCAGAACGCACGCAGAGATGCTTGTCGATACGCTGTGCGCGCTGATTATTGCAAATCCTCATGTGAAAGAAGTCAAGGGGTGCCTGGTGTATGCCAAAACACAAACGCATAACACATTCTTTGATAATCATTGGCTTGAGGATGTTGCCGAGGCATGCGGGATAGGGCATTGGGAAGTACTCAGCGTCAGCTTGAACCATTGCTCGTCTGCCTTATCGGCGATTCACTTATTAAAAAGCAGATCGATTAAGCGGGGCGAGCCAATGCTCCTTCTTACGGGGGAGAAGGCTTTTCATAGTGCTGTTAATCGACTGGACAATAGCGTGTTGGCCGAAATACCGGCGGCGATGCTGCTCAATGCGGGGCCTGCCCAGTGGAATTTGAAGCATACAGCCGTCAGGCACATGTCCTCTTTTTATGACAATCACCGGCATGAGTCTGCTGCGCGCCGGCGCGAGTTATATACGTCGCTGGAGCAGGCTTATCATGATTTTTATCTGTACGCGCTGGATAAATTCAATGTTCCAGCTGAAAGCATCGACGCAATCGTTCCATGCAATCTGGATCTGCCGATGCTTAAAAGAGTCGCCGATAAATTGAATTTCAAAGGCATCCTGTTTGCCGAGCATATTGGTGAGTATGGGCACGCTTATTGTTCGGATGTTTTATTTAACTTGTCGGCCCTGTTGGAGAACTTCACAGGGAACAGAATTCTCTGCCTCACCATGGGCATGGGCGTTACGCTGTCATGCGTTTTAATTGAAAAAAATGAAAATAGCGAGGGTTTATATGTCAAGTCTTCTGTCCGCGGTTAATGAAGCACTCAACGATATTATGTCTTCGGCCGTGTCGGTCAGTCTGGAAACCGATTTCAACGAAGACTTGGATCTGGATTCGGTGTTGTTTGTGCAGTTTCTATTGACACTCGAAGAAAAAGTCCCTGGGTTAATGTTTGAGCCTGATCAAATCGATCAGGATGCATTTACCACGGTCGGTAAGTTGATCAGTTGGATTGAGCAGCACGTGCAGTTGGAGAACTCATATGCCTGAGGGTTCGTTTAACAGAATTTATCAGCTGTTTGCGGGCAATGAGCCCGCAGAAGCAGTGCGGCAATTGCGTCTAGAGTCGCCCGATAAAACCAGGCGGGTGTTCAGCCAAGGCTATCAACTCGTACCGGATGAGCGAGAGGTCACGGCCGGTCAATCAACGCAGGCGGATCGGGTGCTTGCCTCTATTGGCCTGGATCTTCAACACCTGGGAGGGGAGCAGGCGGTAGCCGCCGATGACACCTCACTCATTGTCTCCGTCGCCGCGCGTTTGGGGCTGTTGATGCGCATGTTGGGCATGAGCTGGACGCATTTGTCCGCACGCCGCAGCTTTGGTGTGAAAACCACCCGGCATCAGCTGATTAAAGCCGAGTTTGCGGATGTGAGCAGTCACTGCAGCCTGCTGGCGTTGCAATGGGAAATGCGCATCGCGGCGCAGGATTTTCAGGACGCTGAAGAAGACCATTGGCAGATCACCCAGCTGACCAACAGAGCGGAGAAATTGATGGGAGGCCATGGCTATCTGCTTGGCGCGACGCACACGCTGTCTTATCTCTCGATGATGATTTATAGCCTGTATGGCAAAACGACGGGGCATTACGCCATGCCACGGCGCGATAGCTTGGGGGAGATCGTGTGAACACATCACCGGGCCTGGTTCTGTCGCAACGCCAGGGGGCAGGCCGGGATATTGCGGATCTGCTCAAGCTTGCCTGGCCAATGATTGTCGTGGCTATCGCAGTGTCTTTTTCACAAAACATCCAGACCGCTATTTTGGGACATGGCGCTGAGACAACATCGATTTACTGGTTGTCGATGATCCAGCCGTTCAGCTTTTTGTTCCTGGCGATTCTCGAATGCCTGGCTATCAGTAACCAGGTATTCAGCGCCAGGTCTTTGAACCTTTGGTCAAAACAGAAAGTGCTGACGGCCACGTCCATTTTATCCGTGCTGGGCGTCCTCGTTGTGGCCTTGCTCAGTGGGACGATCGCACTCTCTTCGCCTTGGCTGGAGAAGCTGCTTCCCGTGTCTGGTGGGCGCTTTTATCATGAGGCACTTCCCCTCTACTTCCTTTCGATGTTGCCGTTCATTCACCTGGAAATGTGTAACAGCGCCCTGCGAGGGCAGGGCAAGAGTGCGTTGAGCATGTTCCTCGTGATTGCCTATATCGTCCTGAACGCCGGTATTTGCTATACCAGTTACCACGTCTACGGCTTGGGCTTCTATTCCATTATCGTGGCCAATGCCTTGGCGTCCGGCCTGCTGATCCCGGTTGCGACGTGGCTGGTATGGCGTGTCGGCCGTCAGCAGCAGGACGACCGCCCGCAAGCGTTCATTGCGCGATTAAAAGGCCTGCTCCAGCAGGTTGGCTTGCCGATCTTTGCGTCTTTTATCGTGGTGTTTTTCAGTTCGCTGCTGGTGTTTCCCCTGATTGGAACGCTGGGTGAACAATACGTCGCCGCGTTCCTGATTATTACCAAGATCAGGATGTTTATTGTTATTCCCGCCGTGGCATGCGGCTCTGCACTGGCAATACTGATAAACCAACGTTTGACGATCAGTGGCGGTGAGGAATTGAAACGGCTCCTGCATCGTGGGCTGATGTTTATTGGTGGGCTTTATCTGGTGCTCACCGCCGGGGTCTACTTTAGTGAAGAAGCGCTGATCGGCATTCTTTCAGGTGACGGGACGATCAGGGAAGCCAGTAGACAGATGATGCTGATTTTATTACCGACGTTCTTCCTCACGGCGTTCGTAGCGTCTTTGCAAGCTTTACTTGAGCAACTTGATCAGGCGCGTCGTGTATTGATTTTGACGGTGATCATCGAGCTGCTCATGGTGATCGTTTTATTGGCCGGCTGGGAACGTTTCTCTAACTTGAGCGCGATCATGAGCATCATCATTATGTTCAGTACAATTAACTTTTTGGCATTTGCCAACGAGTATTGGCGGCTCGCGAATAAAATCGGAAATGAGCATGTTCTTTAGTGTTATCTATCCCCTGTTGCTGATCGTTTCGCTGATCCACCAAAATTACTTTCGCGTGCTGGTGGTGATGCGGCTTCGGCCTACATTGTTAATGAAGGCCCGAGTCAGGCCGACGACTCACTATGTCCGCGTGTGCCGTTTGATAAGGATGTTCGACCTCTATTCGTTGGACATGATGTCTTCCTATCTTTCAGCGCTGTATGCATTGCACCTGTTTGAAAAAACCCGACCGTTGCCCTATAAGCCCGCAGAGATGATGCTGCTCAGCCAGTGCCGGCAGGAAAATTTCACCTGGCGGCACACCTTCGTGAAGATGTTTATTTACCCTCAATCAGTACAGCAAACAGAGAAAGTATTGCTGTTGCATGGCTGGGATGGGCGAAGCATCATGCTCAGGCACCTTGCCCAGCGTTTGCAGGCAAAGGGATACACCGTCTTTGCACCTGACCTGCCGGCACATGGAGTGTCCCCGGGGAAGGGCGTGTCTTTTTACGATCTGTCCAGGGCAGTCATCGATATAGAGCGACAATACGGTCCTTTCTCAGTGGTTCTCGGACACTCGTCCGGCGGGTTGGTAGGCTGCATGGCCGCATTACAAGGGCTGTTTTTCAAAAGAATGATCTTGATCAGCAGTCCTTGCAGTTTCGGCGAAGTGCTGGATAATTTTGTTCTTGGTAATAAACTACCCCGGCATATTGCAACGTCGATGAAAAAGCTCTACCAGTTACGTTATGGCGTGCACCCCGATAAAATCGGGCCCGAATTAATCGCAAAAATAAAACAGCCAGTTCTGATATTGCATGACAAGGGAGATGTGAGTGTCGATTTGGAAGAGGCCATGGTACTTAACCATGTTCTGGACAAAAGCAAACTGATTGTAACCGAAGGCAAGGGGCACAATGGCGCCTTGCGCGATGCTACGGTGTTTAGCCGTATTTCTAAATTTCTGGACACTACCGCGCAGGAAGATTATTTCGCGATGGTTGATCCTGTACTGCGCTTGCGCGCCACCATCAATATAGGTCTCAAGCGTTCAAAGCGTTAGCTTTATGTTCGCTGTCGCGGGTGATCACTAAGATAACTGAGTGCCACCTCTGCGTTTCTCTGCCTTCCCCTCAAGCGCTCGCCACTCTTTTTAGCCGAGTTTGACTATCGCCTCAACTGTCGCTTCTGCTTTTACCCGGTAATAGAGGGCAACAGCTGCACAGTGTCGCTGATTTTTTCGTGCCTTTCGATTGTACGAGCGACCTGAGGTTCGTGCGTATTCAGCTGGTTTGTTGATTATAAAAAGTTGATGTTGTTGAGCAGCATGCTGCGTGAGAAATCATTTCGTTGCACACCAAAGATAAAATCATACTCAGAAGACTCTTTCGTTGCTCTCTGCCTGGTCGACTTCATCACGTATTGTTTGAATTTTAGCGGTGTTTCATTATAGGTTTTACTGAAGCTTCGAGAGAAATGCGGCAGGGAAGAAAAACCGCAGGCGTAGCTGATGTCGGTCAATGACCATTCCGGGGCCAAGTGAATGAACTCCTTTGCCAGTGCCAGTCGGACTCTCCACATCCACTTTATCGGTGTTACGTTGTAAAACAGGTTGAACATTCGACATATATCAAACCGGGTTTTACCACAGATTTTTTCCAGGTCTTCCAAGGTAATCTCCTCTGAAATATTCTCTACGATGTAGTTAATAACTGTGACGATGCACAGCGCTTTTTCTGTATGCGCATGTTTGCCATAGATCTCAAAATGACGTGTATACAGGTCGTCCATTATTTTTTTTGTAAAGAGGGTCGTTTCAGCGTTCGAGATTTTAAGATCCCACATACAGACTCCGTTCTGCAGCGCTCAATGGCGTAGATTTTTATTGTTGGGATAGGCTTTTAACTCACACATGAATAGGCAATTGCTATGCCAGATTTTTAGCGGGCTCAAGTAGTTGTTTTGGTAAGTATTTTTTAAGCATTTCTCAATTTAGGGAAAGTAAAATCCCATTTCCGAAATTTTTTTCGCAGGCTGCTATCTTGCGTCCCATTATTGGGATTGCTAGTGTTCGTGCGGATTGCCTATGGAAATCAGCTAATAAGAAGTGCACGTTTTGCTGCCGTTCCGAAAATGAGACGCCCCGTGATGGACATCATGTCGCTCACAGCTTGCCTTTATTATTATTGCTTAAACATCAGATAGTTACATGATTTTTACGTTTTGGCATGGAATGTGCAGCTGATTATTCAGATTGTTAATATTGGTATTATTATGGATATTTCGATCCCGCAGCCGGGAAGTAAACATGTACTGAAAAAGCACAGTAAGGCCATTGCGTGTGGCGTCTTTTTGCTGGCGCTGTTGCTGATTATCTATAACTATCGGTTCTCACCTTACCAAGTTGCTCGTAGTAGCGTGACGGTTGCCGAGGTCAAGTACGGTGATTTCGCCGTTGAGGTTCGGGGCAATGGCGTACTGTTACCGTGGGACATCAACTGGGTCGCGGCGAACGTTGATGCTCGGGTGGAGGAAGTCCTTTATAAAGCCGGGACGAAAGTCAGCAAGGGTGAGTTACTGGTTGTCATGAGTAATCCGACGTTGGAACAGCGACTTCAGGAGAACCAGCTGGAACTTAACGCACGCCGGGCAGAAACCGAGGCCAAAAATGCTGAACTGCAAAATAAAATTCTCAATCAAGAGGCGTTGATGATGGACGCGAAGAGTCGATTACTTGCATCTACATTGCGTCTTGCTGCCCAGAAAAAATACATTTTGGCCGTACCGAGGCTGGAATATGAAACCACGCGCATTCTGACTGAACAGTATACTCAGCAAGTCGGTTTTGAAGAGCGACGGTTAAAGACGCTTAAGCTCAGCGTCCAGGCGGATATAAAGGCCAATTTTATGCGCCTTAACAAAATGGAGTCACAGGTTGCACTGAGTCAGCAGGAGGTAGATTCGCTCAAGGTTAAATCGCCGATAGATGGCATTTTGCAGGATGTGAAAGTCCAGGTCGGACAGCGGGTAACGGTAGGCAGTGATATTGCGCGCCTAGCCAAAGAAAAAGAGCTGTATGCCGAGCTCAAAGTGCCGGAATTGCAGTCGCGCGACCTCGCGGTCGGGCAAGCAGTCACGATTAACACGGGCCGGAGCCGGTTTACGGGTGTGTTATCGAGGGTTGATCCTGCGGTTACCAACGGTACGGTCAAGGTGGATGTGACGTTCAATCAGCCGCTGCCACAGGAGGCGCGCCCTGATCTGAGTGTCGATGGATTGATTGCGGTGACGAAAATCAATAATTCGTTGTATGTCGAACGGCCCCCATTCGCGCAGAATAACTTGCCCTCTATGCTCTACCGGCTGGATGAAAAAGATCGTTCCGCGACCAAAATGAAAGTGGATTTCGGGCAGGGTTCTGCTGACTACATTCAAATCACCAGCGGGCTTAAAGCTGGCGACAAAATAATTCTCAGTGACAGCACCGCCTGGCAGGGTGCCGAACAAATTGAAATTGCCAATTGATACAGCTCGCGCCTGCTACCGGAACAATGCCCTGGAGATAGTAAAGATGGAACCTTTGGTAGAACTGACTGACGTAAACAAAATTTTCCTGACCGATGAAGTCGAAACCCATGCGCTAAGCAAGATCACGCTCACCATTTCCAAGGGTGAGTACGTGGCCATATCGGGGCCGTCAGGTTGTGGTAAATCGACTCTGCTCTCAGTCCTGGGGCTGCTGGATACGGCGTCGAGCGGCACTTATCAGTTGGCCGGCCACAATGTTGAAAACATTTCCAAAAAACAGCGTGCGCAGGTGCGTAATCGAGACATCGGCTTCATCTTTCAGTCGTTCAACCTCATCAGCGATTTGACGATTGAAGAAAATGTCGCACTGCCACTGACCTACCGCAGCGACATATCCAAGACGGAACGACACCAGAGAGTCGCCGAGGCCCTGGCCAAGGTCAATATGTCCCACCGTAGCCGTCATTATCCTTCACAACTCTCCGGCGGGCAGCAGCAGCGCGTCGCAGTGGCCCGGGCCATTGTCGGTAAACCGTCTATCCTGCTTGCGGACGAACCCACCGGTAACCTGGATTCACACAACGCCGAAGCGGTGTTGAATATCCTCGATAAGCTGCATCAGGAGGGTGCCACGATCTGCATCGTGACCCACGATCCTCGCTCGGCCGAGCGTGCCCAGCGCAGTATTGTCCTGTCTGACGGAAAGGTTGTCGGCGATGGGGAACCGGCTCGGCAACTGACCTTGGTGAAGGAAGCATAAGATGCTTTTTGACATTCGTTATGCCTTGCGGTTACTCCTGAAAAGCCCCAGCTTCACTTTTGTCACCGTGCTGATCATGTCCTGTGGGCTGGCGTTGACCCTGTATATGTTTTCGGTGATCAATACCATCATGTTCACTCCGCTTCCTTACCCGGACGGAAAAAGCATGGTGCTGGTCAATCCGACCGTGAATGGTGTCAGCCTGAGCGATTCCGGGCTGAACTTTATGGACTATAGCGATATCAAGGCGCGCTCTACCCAGCTTGAGGATATGGGTTATTTCTACGCCGAGCGCGCGGATCTCAGTGATGGCAGCAAGGCCGTTTCCTATATGGCCATCAGAAACACCGCGCAAATGTTCTCCTATGCCGCTGTTCAGCCATTTCGAGGGCGTGTGCTGAATCAGGAAGACGTTCAGTCGGGGGCCGAGCCTGTCGCGGTGATCAGCTACGCAATGTGGCAGAACTACTTTGCTTCCGATGCGCAACTCATTGGCCGCGATATCAAGATCAACGGCATACATACCCGTATCGTCGGTATCATGCCGCAAAATTTTGCCTTCCCTTTCTTCCATGACCTGTGGCTGCCTTCACGGCTTGAGCCTTCGCAGTACCTGGTGCGTAAAGGCGCTCCGGAAGTGTCGGTGTATGCAAGGTTGAAGCCCGGTGTGACCCTTGAGGATGCCAACCGCGACCTCGACAGGGTGATGCAGTCACTGGCACTGGAGCACCCGGAAAGTAATAAAGGGCTTTCCGCCCAGGTACTGACGTTCCAGGAAAACTTCATGGGGGAGGAGACCAGGCCGATCTTTATCGTCATGTTGCTCGCCGTCAGTTTTGTGCTGCTATTGGCTTGCTGTAACGTCGGAAATCTATTGTTGGCAAGAACGACTGAGCGCTCCAAAGAGATCGCGATCCGGGTGGCACTCGGATCTCCTGCGGGCCGCCTGGTACTGCAAATGATGCTGGAAAGCTTGTTTATCTGTTTTTTGTCCGGTGTAGTGGCGGTCCTGCTGGCTGCATGGGGGCTGGAGATAACCAATACGATACTGCCTGGTTTCGTACCCAATAAGATCCCTTTCTGGTGGCAGCTGTCACTCGATAATGTGTTGGTCTTCAATGCCCTTGTCCTGGTGATCATCACGGCTGTGCTCACCAGTGCATTGCCGGCCTGGAAAATCATCCGTGGCAATTTCAATGATGTGCTGCGTGATGGCACCCGTGGTGCGCAGAGCCGTGGCGCAGGTCGGGTTTCGCGGATACTGGTTATCTTTGAAGTGGGGCTCTCCTGCTCAATCCTGTGTATCAGTGCGCTGTTCGCATTACTGGTCTACCAGGCGACCCGCGCTGATTACGGTGTCGACACCAGTAACTACCTGACCGCGCAAATCCACCTCAACGCTAATAATTACCCTGATGATGCAAGCCGTATCCTGTTTTACCAGCGTCTGCAGGACGCTGCTGCTGCGATTCCCGGGGTTGAAAGCGCAGCATTGACCACCAGTGCCGTGGGACAATTCACCATGCCGCGCCAGGTGGATGTCGACTCGTCGACCAACAACAGGAACGAGCGCTGGTCTTACCCGATGGTCAATGATGTGCAGGTCATGCCGGGCAGCCTGTCGGCGATGGGTATTACCCCGATGGCGGGCAGGGAGTTCGCCCACGGTGATACTCAGGACTCACAACAGGTGGTCGTCGTCAGCCAGTCCTTTGCCGAACAGTTCTGGCCGGGAGAGCGTGATGTGATTGGCAAGCGCCTGCGATTTCGCGATACCGATGACCAACGCTGGTACACCGTAGTAGGGGTGACGCCCAGCGTTATTCATGGGCGGCCTTTCAGCGCATTCCGCCACCGCGCCACGGTGTACCGCTCTCTGGAGCAGCAAACCGCGCCCTCGTTGATGCTGGTGCTGCGAGCCCCCCATCCTGAAACGGTCGGGCCCGCCCTGATCAACGCGGTCCGTCAGGTGGACAGCAATCTTTCCGTCAATCAGATCCAGACGTTGAATGAACGCTTGGCCCGTAATACGGCTGGCTTGCATTTTATTGCCAACCTTTTCATGTTGTTCGGCCTGGTGGCGATGATACTGGCTGCAACGGGTATTTATGCGGTGATGTGCAACTTGATTAATCAGCGTACCCAGGAAATTGGCTTACGCATGGCCATGGGAGCCACTGAAAGTAATTTGTTACGTATGCTAATGATCCAGGGCGGCAAGCAGTTATTGATCGGCCTTGTCATCGGCTTGCCTCTGGCATTCTTTGTCGCTCCCAAACTGACGCGCGTTCTGGGTAACGGAAACACTCCTTTTGTGCTCCTGTTCTGGATGGTGGCGCTGATGATTACGCTGGTTGTGGCGCTGGCGGTCTGGCTTCCTTCCCGACGGGCAACCAATATGTCGCCCGCCGACGCGATTCGTTATGAATAAACGACCGCCGTGCTCCCCGGGCACGGCGCTCCAAGCTGGATGCTTGAAATGAACGATAAGAAACACATCCTTGTTATAGACGATGACGCTGGAATTCTGACCAGCCTCGATATCTTGTTTCGCATGCAAGGGTACGACGTGACCCTGGAAACCCAGGCCGATCGCCTGCTTGCACATTTGTCCGCCAAGCCTGTTGATCTGGTATTGATGGACATGAACTTTCAGAAAGACACCACGTCAGGCATGGAAGGGTTGCAGTTGCTGGCCGAGATGAAGAAGTTCGATGATTGCTTGCCGGCTGTCGCGATGACGGGGTGGGGAAGCGTCGACATTATTGTCAACGCCATGCGGGGAGGGGCGGCCGATTTTATTCAAAAGCCTTGGGATAACGAGCGTTTGCTGAGCATCGTTCAGCAGCAGATTGCCATGAGTCAGGCGCGTCGGTCAGGCAATTGCCTGCGCGAAGAAAACAAGCTGCTCAAACTGGCGCTCGAAGATGATATGGACAGCGAATGGGTTGTCCGCTCACCGGCGATGAAGCGTCTGATCGGCGTGGTGGAAAAGGTCGCGGTGACCGATACCAGCGTTCTGATCCTGGGCGAAAATGGCACCGGTAAAAGCCTGCTCGCGCGTTATATCCACCAGATTTCCTCGCGCTCCGAACACAGTATCGTCGAAGTGAATATGGGGTGTATTAACGAGCAGTTATTTGAAAGCGAGATGTTTGGCCACGTAAAAGGCGCCTTTACTGATGCGCGGGAGAACCGTATCGGCCGCTTTGAATTGGCGGACAAGGGAACGCTGTTCCTCGATGAAATCGGTAACCTGCCCCTGACCCAGCAAGTGAAACTGTTAAGGGTGCTGGAAGAGCGGCAGTTTGAGCGCGTCGGATCTTCGCGTACCCAGACCACTCAATGCCGGATCATCGCCGCCACCAATTCCGACCTGGAAAAGGCCGTGGCAGAGGGGCGGTTCCGTCAGGATCTGCTTTACCGCATGAACCTGATTCAAATCCAGCTCCCGCCGCTTCGCGAACGCCTGGAAGATATCGAACCGTTGACTGAGCGCTTCCTGAAACGATTTGCGCGTAAATACAACAGACCCCGGCCGGTGTTATTGCCCCAGGCACGCCAGGGGCTGCTGGATTATTCATGGCCTGGAAATATCCGCGAGCTTAGCCACCTGTTGGAACGCGCCGTATTGCTGTGTCGCGCCAATGTGATTGATCTGGAAGACCTCTGCCTGCCGTTTTCGGTGTCATCTCAGAACGCGACGGGCCAAGTCACCGATTTGTCATCAGGGGTGACGGACGGATGCACCTTGGCCGAAGTCGAAGAAACCCTGCTGTTACAGCGCCTGCGTCAGTATGACGGCAATGCGGTCAAGGCCGCGGAATCCTTGGGACTCAGCCGCAGCGCTTTTTATCGCCGGCTTGAAAAACTAAAAATATGCCATGAGTAAGTTATTCCAATCATTTGAAATACGTCACCTGCTGCTGTGCAGTCTGGCACCGATAGGCGGAATTATTGCTTACCTGCTGCTTTGGCTTTTTCCGCACCAGTCCATTTACCTCAAGTTTTTCACCCTGTTTGTGCTGTGTGTGACGCTGGTGTATTTCAGCTATCACTTTTTTCAGCAACTGATTTATAAAATCAACGTCATATCCAACTTGCTGGAAGCGGTGGAACAGGAAGATTTCAGCCTGCGCGGGGTGACCACCGGGGCGGGGGCCTTTGAGGGGGTCATTGCGCAAATCAACGATATTTCCAGCCAATTGTCGCGCCACCGCCAACAGCAGCGGGAGATGGATTTCCTGCTGCAAAAAGTGATCTCCAATATCACGGTTGCCATCTATGCCCTGGACGGCAACCATCGCCTGATCTGGTGTAATAACGCAGCTTCGCGCATGTTGGGCACCTCCCTGGAAAAGTTGATTGGCGAGAAGGCCAGTACCTGGCAGCTGGATAATCTTTTGCACAATGCCAACACCGAATACCCTGTGGTGTCCGATCATGAAGGGCGACCGGGTCGGTACAAAGTGACCAGTGACACCTACATGGTAGATGGCGTCCAGAACGCGCTGTTGTTTGTCAGTGATGTTGACGACATGTTGCGTCAGGAAGAGCAGAAAGCCTGGCAAGATCTGTTACGCGTGATAAGCCACGAAATCAACAACTCCCTCAGCCCCATCGCCTCCATCAGCCAAATGCTGCAACAACATTACCGGCATCATTCTGACAACCTGCCTCCCGGTTTTACCGAAGGCATCGATCTGATTAACCGGCGGGCACGGGAGCTGATCGCGTTCATCAGCAGCTACAGGCAGTTGGGGAAACTGGCGCCGGCGCTGAAGGAGCGCGTGGATTTGACGGCCCTGGTGGCCGAGCTGCCGCTGCTGTTCTGTCACCGTGTGATTACCCTGAGCGGGCCACGTCCGATGATGGCCAGCCTCGATCGGGTACAGGTCCATCAGTTGCTGATCAACCTGATCAAGAATGCCGATGAGTCGATGGGCAGCAGCACTGACAGCATCGATATCGAGTGGGCCGAGGAGAAGGGGCGCTTATTGATCACCATCCTGGATCGTGGGGTGGGGCTGACTAATCCGAAGAATCTGTTCGTGCCGTTCTACACCACCAAACCCAATGGAACCGGCATCGGCCTGATTTTGTGCCGGCAAATTGCTGAAAGCCACGGGGGATACTTGTCCCTGGAAAATCGCCATGAGCACACCGGTTGCAAAGTCACCATCAATTTACCGTTGCAATCCCCTGCCTGAGTTGATCGAAGGCCGGGGTGTCTGCCTGTTGCAGCACTTTAACGATCGGCTGCCGGAAATGACGGTTCGCCAACGTGCGCAAGGTTGGTTGCACCAGGTGCTGGCTGCCTACTTGGCGATCCCGATTGATCAAGTGCGAATCGACAGAACCGCTACCGGCAAACCCTGGCTGCCCGAGCAACCCTGGCTGCGTTTCAACTTGAGCCATAGCGGTCATTCGGCCGCCATCGCCCTGTGCCGGAACTATGAGGTCGGGGTCGATCTGGAAGCCGTCAGCGGAAAAGTCGCAGTAAAAAAAGCCATCGCCCAACGCTTTTTCCACCCGGATGAGCAACGCTGGTTGGCGCTTGACGAAGCCAACTACCTCACTCGATTTACGCAGCTCTGGAGTATCAAGGAAGCCTGGCTGAAGGCCCGAGGGACGGGGCTGACCCAATCGCTTGCCGGCTTTTGTGTCATCCCTCAGGCTGGCGCCAGCGGGGTGGCGCAGGTCGTGGTTGAACCCCCTGCCAGTCGTGGGCAGATTCATTATTGCCAGGTGCAAGGGGAAGGGGTTTTCTGTCTGGCCTACGGTGCGATCCTGGCCTCGCAGCACCCATCAGTTCAATGGCAGCTCGGTTGCCATCAAACTGAGGGTTGAGCTGTTTACGAACAATCAGAGGTTGAAATTTCGCTGGCGAAAGAGCCCGTGGCGCCGGTATCGACCTGAGCCGATGGGCTGACGGACATGCGTGCGCCGGCAGACAGGCTGCCGTTGATCCGGGGAATATGGCACAGGGATGATTCCGCTCCCATGCTCATGCGGACATTCGCCACCTGCGCCGTGAAGGGCAGCGGTTTTTTGTTGAAAGTGCCGCCCATTGCCAGGTCAAGTACCAGCTCTCCCGTCTTGCCCTCGATCTGAATGTCTGCGCCCATGCTGCCGGCAACCGTCAGCTTGGACTGATTGACAGCACACGCCGGCGCCACGATTTTTACCCCTGCCTTGCCTGTCAGCCCCGTCAGTGGCTCGCTGGTATACAGCGTAATATCCAGCGCATGGGAGACAAAGCGATCATTCTCCGCAGCGGCGTTGACCAGCAACAACGCCTTATCGTTCGTGGTCACCTGGAGCTTGTTCAGCGTGTCCGCTGAGCCTGAGACCACCATTGAAGGCGTTGCAGCGCATTTGATCCACAGGTTGATGCCCTGGCGGATTTCTACGCTGCTGAAGGCGGTCAGCGGAAAGGTTTTCTCTGCAGCCAGTGCAGAGTAACCGGTCGTGCTGGCCAGCAGCGCAAGCATCAGCTTCATGGTATTCATGTTGTTCATACAACTCCTTATTTCACAGTAGTGTCGCCAGTGTGCGCAGCGTTGTTTCAACACTGTCCTGAGGCATGCCAAAGTCCACCAGCCCTGCCACTTCGTCGATGCCTTCACGTTTGAGCTGTTTCAGTTGCTCCAGGCACTCTGCGGCAGAGCCAAACAATCCGTAGTGGTTGAGGTATTTTTCTACTCCCCATTTAAGGGTGTAGGCCTGCTTTTTGTCAGTTTTCTCCTGTTCAAGCGCCGAAGGTTGACTGAGATTGTCAGACAGCTGCATAAAAGCGCGCAGGTAACCCGTCAGGGCCGGCCGTAGACGTGGCAACAGCGATTCCCGATCTTTTCCGGCTTGGGTATGCATCATCAGCGTGATCTTTCCGCCCGCCGGATCCAGCCCGGCGTCCTGGCGTGCAAGGCGATAGCTGGCGCAGTTTTCCTGAAGCTGTTCACGGGTTTGTGAAATCAGGTGCGTCAGCACATTCAGGCCGCGTTTTCCGGCCTCGCTGAATAACAAGGGATTGCTTCCCGTCGTGACCCAAACCGGAATGGCGGCTTGATAGGCGGGCGGCCAGGTTTGCAACGTGACCGGTTCTGGATGTCCCGGCAGGGACAGTTCGTGGCGCGTCACGGATTCGCCGCGCCATAGCGCCTGAATCTGCTCCAAAGAGGAGAAGAGGACCTCATGGCGCTGGTGGTAATTCTGCGCCTGGAGCACGAAGTCATTACGTTGCCAACCCGCAGAAAATGCAACGCCGACCCGGCCGCGAGAGAGGTTATCCACCAGCGCCCATTCTTCAGCGACGCGCAGCGGATCATGCAGGGGGAGCACCACGCTGCCCGCGCGTAGTGCGATTCGCTGTGTACTGGCGGCCAACGCGGCGCTGACAACGGAGGGATTAGGAAACATCCCACCGAACGTGTGGAAGTGTCGTTCAGGTGTCCAGATAGCATGGAAGTTGAGCTCATCCGCCAGCCTGGCGGTGCTCAGTAACTGTTCATACTTTTCCGCAAAGCTGTCCCGGGCCACGTCAGAAAAACAGAATACGCTGAGTTGCGGGATGGCATCTCCCGCCAGGTTAGGCGATGCATTCATGCTGAGTGACCCTGTCCACGGATTCGATGGTGAAACTGATAGCGCCTCTGGGCATCACATTCAGCCCGTATAGCGGTGTGAGTGCGGCGGGGGCGGTCGATGCCGCCAGGGTGAAATGGCAATGGCTGCACAGCGTTTCAACGGCTGTGGTGAGTTGGTCCAGCGCGAGCGCCATGCCTACGCAATTGCGCTTCCCCACGCTGAAGGGCACAAAGTGCTCCCGTGCAATTTTCCGGCCTTCAAGAAAACGTTCTGGCCTGAAGTTCAGGGGCTCTGACCAGTAAGCCGCATTGCGATGGACCAGCCAGGGTGAGAACAGCACTTTGGTTCCGGCCGGCACGCTGACACCGTCGATCTGCAGCGGGGCCAGGGTGCCACGCTCGAAAAACGCTGTAACCGGGGTCATGCGCAGCGATTCCTTGACGATGGCGCTGGCCATGTCGCGCGTCCCGTGGCGGGCCTCTTCACGCACCTGATTCTGGTAATGCGGGTGTTGTGACAGGTGGGTCAGGCACCACAGCAGTGCGATACCGGTGTTATCCACGCTGGCGACCAAGTTGCCCAGCAACATGCTGATCGCCCGTTCCCGTTCCTGGGGATTGGCCTTGATATCGAGCGCCTGGCAAAAGCGTTGCAGCATGTCGACGTTCCCGCCGCCGTCGCCAGTAATCAACGGCCCGATCATTGCCTCAAGTTCCTCGCGGAACGCGGTCAGGGCCGGGTGTTGGCATAATGCGGCATAATCCTCTGTCGGCTCATCGACAATCAGTTGCAGGTAGATCCTGCGAAAGTGATTGATCAGGCTATTCAGTTGCAGAGGACTGAGCGTGGAGCCGACGAACCCTTGCGCAACGCACATCAGTGCCCATTGTAGGCAGATCTCCTGCATGGAATCTTTCTCCGGGTCCTGGAGAGTGTCCACCAGCCACTGAGCGGAGTGTTGGGTGCCTTGTTTGAGCAACGCTGATTTGGGATTGACCAGCGGTGCGGTCAGCTTTCTGGCCAGGTGCCATTCTTCACCTTCCCTTGCCGTGATCAGCGACTGGCCCAGCAGTAACCGCCTGGCTGAATGGCCATTGTCGAGCTCCTTGTGAAAGCTGCTTTCGTTCTCAAGGAAAAAACGGATATGTCGGGCGCCCGCCAGCAGCAGCACTTCATCCTTTTCCTCACCGATCCAGACCTTGTCCCCGTGCTGGCGAACGGCACTTTCAGCAATTTTCAGAAAGCCCAGCTGCGCAAACCTGGCCGCGGACGGCTTGACGATCGCAATAGCATTGGCGTTATTGAGCATGGACTGCCTCCGGCAAGGCGTCTGAGGTAATGGCGGCGCAACCTACCCAGCCGCCCAGGCCCACCGACAGCAGCAGGGCGGGGCGGCCAGTATCCTGAGGGGCGTAGCGGTCGAGCAGTAACAGAGGGTCCGCGGTATAACAGTGCCCGCATTGGCTCAGCAGGTCGGTGGCGACCGATCGGTCGCGGTTTTCTGGATGGCGCAACCAGGTTTGCCAACTGAGGCGGTTGATATTGTGCGGCAGCAGCCAGGCACGCTTGCGCACGTCTTCGGGGTAGGACGACAGGGCATGCTCGACCAGATGGTTGTGGGACTGATAGAAGCGTTTGGTGTCCTCGCGAGTACCGTCCAGGCCTTGCCAGAATCCGGGGTGATAAAAGCACTGGATGCCCGACACCCTGCGTTGACCGCCACCTGGTTTGAGCAGGGCGGCCACGAAGCCGTCGGCAATCATTGTGCAGCCCGGGATATAGCGCTCGGCCAGGTCAAAGTCGGCGAGCGTATCGCCCGCCAGCAGTGCCACGCAGCGGTGCTTGCCGCTTGCCAGCAACCGTTCGGCCAGCCGCAATCCCCAGAACAAGGTGGCGCAGTTTTGCTGGTTGAGGGTCAGCAACGGTGCATCCACGTCGATAAAATTTGAACGCTGCCGCAGGGATGGCAGGTTGACGCTTTGGCGCAAGGAGGGAGAGGGCAAGCCCTGGATCAAGATGATCGCATCAATCTTTTCCCCTTCCTCCAGGCTGTCACCCAGTTGCTGGAGCAAGGCGTGAAAGCAGCCCTCGGCGCTTTCTTCATCCGCCAGGGTTGATGCCTCTCGCATGCCGAACAGTTGGCCAAATGTTCGGGCTTCTGACGGGCTGCCGCCGCGATGCGCGACGACCTCGTCGAGGGACACGCGGGCAGGTGGAATATAAGTGGCCAGGGAAGCAATGTTCATCGTGGACCCTCTTCGGCTGCGAGCCCGCACAGGCTGATCCCGTTATCATTTTCGCTGATCAGCAGGTAGTCACGTTGCGGCTCCCAGAAGGTGCGCAGCGCAACGAAAGGACCCGCGCACAGCAACCTCGGGTTGACGGCAAACGAGCGAGCGCCGGCAGGCGCCGCCTCCAGTAGACGGGATGGGCCGATCAGGGTCAGGCGTTCCTTGGTCAACCCCAACTGCTCAACGGCGTGCGAAAGGTAATCGCTGGACCATTGCGCAAGGCGCGCGCGCCTGAACCCCCGGTAGCGCAAGCCGCGTTGCTGCTTGTTGAACAGGCAAACGCAGGCATTGTTTTCCGGTTGCAGGGCCGCCATCAGCGGCGAGAAATACATCAGGTTTTTCTGCTCGGCAATCAGCAAAAGTCCGTCCTCGTCTTTGCCGGCCAGGCAGTCATTGAGACCGTCCAGCGCATACAGACCTGCGTCCGGTCCGCGATCGCTGATCGCCAATGCCAGGCAGGCTGAAAGTCCCAGTTGATGGATGGCGGCATTCACCACCGAACTGCCCATGTGCAGGTCTGGCGTCCAATGCGCCATCAGCACGGTTTTCACCCGCGCAGGTTGGATGACGGTGGCCAGCCGGGGCAGCAGCACAGCGATCATATCGCTGAAGGAGGCGCGCTCCGTGCTGGTGACCCACTCCAGCGCCCGATCGTCCTGCGGGCTGAGCGTCTTACCGTTGGCCCGAAAGAAATGCTGCGTATAAGAACGCCAGTGCGGGATATGGGGGTCCGACTCGGGCATGGCCGGATCAGTATGGTGAAACGACTGGAACACGATATCGGCAGGATCGAGGCAGAGTGTCACAGGCTGGTCCCTTGGGTTGCGGGCGGACGGAAGCTATTGAGCAGGTGGATGTTGCTGGTGCCCTCCATGTACTCGAACGCAAAGCTGTCGCGATAGCGCTTGCGCAGCAAGCGATCTTCCAGCCAGTCGTCGTGATTGAGCCAATGGGGCAGGTGGCACGCGGTTTCCTCGACCAGGCGGGTGGCATTACGCTTGAGCTGGCTGGTAAGGGCATGCTGATGCTGGCCGTTGCTGTAGCCTTCTGCCACGGTCAGCATTTGCTGGTAGATCACATGATATTTTCGCCACAGCCGCGCGACCGAGCGCCGTGCCATGGCCGGCAAGGGACGGGTGTCGAGGGTGGTAAGCAGGCCAAATGTGGTGCCCAGCGCCATGGCGGCCACCATTGGCCGATGACGCTCGAATACCAGACTCAGGGAATTGAGCCCTTGCAGGAGTTCGCGGCGCTCGTGCCCCAGGATGTCGTCTTCCTGGACGCGATAATCCTTGAACGTCAAGCGCGTTAAACCGGCGCCCGCCAAACCGACGGTGCCCAGTGGCTCGCGCAACAAGGCAGGCTCGGCTTCATCAGGGAACACGATGACCAATCGCTGGCTTTGTTGATAGCGCGCAAACACAAGGCCGGCGCTTGCCTGCATGGCGCCCCCGATCAGCTTTTTGGTGCCGTTGAGCCGCCAGCCCTGTTCACTGTGCGTGAGTTCAGTGGAGATAGCCCCGGCATCTGAACCTATTTCGGGCTCCGTGACGGCAAAGAACGTCCAGGCTGGGCGTTCGGCAAAGCAGGCAAAAAAACGTGTCTGCTGCTGTTCATTGCCCAGGGTCAGGATGGCTCGGGTACTGAGGGACGCACCCGGCAACAGCATCATGGCGCTGGCGTCCGTTCGGCTCAGGTACTCAATGATTTGCAGGTGCCAGGGATAGCTGACATTGGAAAAGGCCGGCGTTTCCCAAGGGTTGAACCGTGAAGGTATGCCGATACAGGCGAGGCTTCTGAGTTCCGGGTCATCCAGACAGGCGATCGCCAGTTGGAGGTTGTTTTCCTCGAGCTGTCCGGCGGCAAGAAGTCGCTCTGACAGCGCGTAAAGTTGTGGATAGCGGCGGGTGATATCGCTCATAGGTGGTTGCGTTCGCGTAGAGGAAGAACTAGGCGTTAACTTAATTCGGCCTCATATCCGGGTATTGCTTGAGGTTGCAAAAGACAGGGATTTCATTGCCTGCAGGTAACTCAAGCAACAGCGAGGAAAAGGTGGCACCCATTCCGACGCTGACCAGCATCACTTTGGCGCCGGGAGCAAGCTGTTGCCCACGAATGAGTGCGGCCAGATTGAGGTAGGGGTCCGCACCGAAACAATGGCCATAGCGGGGAACATTCTGCAAAAAAACCTTTGCGCGGGGGATGGCGAGTGCGTCGGCAATTTTCTGCCAGGACGACAGGTTGACATTATGCGGGGCTATCCAGTCCAGGGCGTCCAGGGCGCAGTCGAAATGCTGCGCTGCACGGCGCATGGCATTGCTGACGAACGCGAAATAGGCATCGGCGAATTCCGGGTTGGTTCTCGGCTCATTCCCCTTGTGCTGACTGAACTGGCCGGCCTGCTCGCTGTGCCGGGCAATGACCCTGGCGCGGTCTCCCGACCGACCGAGCAGCACGGCACAGCCGGCTTCGCCCATGATGGTGGTGTCATCCAGCAGTTCTACCTTTGGGTGGAAGGCTTTTTCGCCGATCAGCAGCAGGGCGTATTCCCCGTCCTTGAGGCGGCTGCACAGATACTCCACGCCCGACAACGAGGTCGCACAGTGGCCCATCGTCAGGCTGCCGTACTCGGTGTCATGGGCAAACCCGCATGCGTCGAGCACGACCCTGCCGGTCTCGTGAAACGGGCGCAGGGTCGGCACGGTATGCGCATGCACTACATGCCGGATGCGCGCGACGATGTCAGGATGAGTGGCGACGAATTGCTCCAGAAGCTGGCGCATCAGGTCATCCACCGTGCCGGGATGACGCGGGAAGCTCTCCAGGCCGTAGAAGCGTGAAAACATCCTGACATCCAGCGCGGTCAACCCAAGGGTGAGGCCGACCTCGGCCAGTGACTTGCGCTGCTCGGGAATGTGAATGGTGATGGATTCAATATGCCCCAACATGGGTGTTCCCTTTTTCATGGTCGGCGTTTTTCGCGCCAAGAAACCCGGCCAGCGCCTGCTGGGTACGCTGATGCGAGAGAATCCCCAGGTGGCCTGTATTTTCGATGATATGCAGTTGGCTATCCGGCAATTGATCATGGATTTGCCTGGCGTCGGCCGGGTTGATTCTTTGGTCCTGCGTGCCGTGCAAGATGAGTGCGCGCGCCCTGCGGAAGGTGTATGGGTGTGCGGTCTGCAGGTCGGCGGGCATGGGGTAGCGGCTTTGGTAATAGCTACCGAGCAGTGGCAGGTAATGTTCGTCTGCCTTAAGCAACGCCAGGTAATGCCGCAACAGGCTGGACAGTGAAGCCGGGGCTGAAAGCAGGGCCACGCGGTTGAGGGTAAACCCCAGCCAGTGGGCCATCGCGGTGATGATCCCGCCGGCCGAATGGGCAACCACGGTATCGAACGGGCCGTATCGGGTCTGCATTGCCAACAGTAACGAGCACTGGCCGGGCAAATCGCAATTGGCCGGCGCGTGGGGGTCATGGCCCAGCAGGAAGGGTGTGTAGACCCTGTATCCCTGGGCCTGCAGCACTGCTTGCAGGTCAGACATCATCATCGGATGACCACCCCAGCCGTGCAGCAACAGCGCGCTTTTGGCCTGTGGGTGGTGGTTTTCCTCTATCAGCACCCGGCTGCGGTATTCGCCGCAGGTGACCACCTCGGTCTTCATGGTCGCCAGCTGTCGCGACTCACCCGGACGCATCGGCAGCAGGGAGGGTTTGGCCAGGCGCTCGATCAGTGAAGCAAACTGGGTATCCATTGCTTCCCCCTAGGCTTGTGCAGAAAAGATCAGATAGTGCAGCGTTGCCAGCTGGGGCGTGGGATCACCACTCAGGCGCTGCAGCGGGTCATACAGATACAGCAGGCGTTGCCCGGGTTGAAGCAGGGTGCTTGCCAGCGAACTGGCGTATTGCGGATCAAATTGCCCACTGCATACGCCCCAGATTTCGATGAAGCCCGGGCATTGGGAAATCAGGCTTTGCAGCAGGGGAGTCGCACCGCGCGCCGCCGGGTGAAGGCTGTCGTAAACCAACTGTGTCGGATACGGCTCACTGATGACGCTGCGGCACAGGTCCACAGCGGCCTTGGCGTGCAGGCGTTCGCCGCAATCGATGTGTGGCCAGTGTTGATACCAGCGCGCCCGGGTCGGTAGCTCCCGGGTGGCAATAAAGTGCCGGCTGTCCGGCGTGATGGCTTCACAGGTACTGACGATATTCAGTTGACCCTGCACGAGAGGGGCGATAGTCATCGGCACTCCTGGCTGGCTTGTCGAGGTGAAAAACTCTGGTTCAGTCGGTGGATCTGTCGTGTGCCTTCGGTGTACTCAAAGGCCTTTACATCACGAAATGCCTGCCACAGGGCTGTCGGTACAGGCTGAGTGTCTGCGGGGAAAGCATGGATAAGCTGGCTGACAATTTCATCGGCGAGGATCACACAGGCGGTTTTCACCATCCCGGGGCTTTTCCCCGGGGTTTGCTGTTCATCTGCTTGCTGACAGACCATCGACGCCTCACGGTAAGCGGCATACCAGCGACGCTTCATGTGCGACAGCCGTTGAGACTGTGCCGGGGTAGGCATGACGCAGGCTTGCCACTCGTGCAATGCGCGTCGCGCCACACCCAGCGCCAGGGCGCCGACACAGGGGCGCAGCGCATCGAACGTAGCCATCGCCGACTGTGCAAAACGCTGGGTCGGTTTCAAGTGCTGCCCGAGCAAATCCCCTGCCGGGATAAACAGGTTGTCGAACTGCATCAGCGCCAGATTTGCACCGTCAAGCCCGGTTAGCGCAAGGCGATGGCGGGTGATGGCCGGGTCTTGTGGCGAAAACAGAAACGCATTGATCCCCAATTGCCCCGGTGCGGTACGCGCAAACAACACACCGGTTTGGGCGATGACTCCGTTACCGATAAACATCTTGCGCCCGGAGATAAGGTACCCACCGTCCACCGGTGTCGCTGTGGTCTGCATGGCCCCGGCATCGCTTCCCTGTGTGGGTTCGGTCATCGCAAAACAGGACCAGCACAATGCCTGTTGGAACTGGCCGAAAAAGGCATCCTGCTGCTGTTCGTTGCCCAGCCCGGCAACGACATAGGCCGCCATGCTCGGCCCGGGCGCGCTGAATATAAGCGCCGGGGAGACGAAGCCGATCTGTTCGTAGAGTTCATAGCGTGCGGCCAGGCTGATCACCTGACGGCTTGGCGGTACCTGGTACCGTTGCGGCAAGCCGAGAGAGTTCAGCGTCGGGGCGAACGACCACTGCCCCATGATCTGCCGTGTGTCGCCGAAGTTGCGCAGTTGGTCAGCAATCTGCTGGGCGTCTGCGCCCAACGGGCAGGATTGCCCGGCGAACGTGTCATCGTAGAGTTGACTCATAGCGGGCCTGACATGATTTCAATAACCCCGGCATCAGGGTGATAGAGGTGGCTGGAGCGGTGGTTGCTGTCAAAGGCGTTGAACGGGCGCGTCAGAACGATCCAGCCTGCGCTCTTCATAACTTTGAATTGCTCGTCAAAGTCATCGACTTCAAAGCAGATATGGTAGGGCAGCGATGACTTGCCAGATTTGGCCAACAACTCGCGCAAGGGGAGATTGTTTTCCAGCGGTTCGACCAACTCTATCTGGCTGTGCCCATCAACAGTCTCCAGCAGGGTGATGAACACTTTTTGTGCGGCTACATATTCTTTGTAGCGGACGATAACCGGGAAAAACGGTTTAACCGCGACAGCCGTTGCGTCGCTGTCGCCAACCACATAACCGATATGACTAAAACGCATCGCGATGCCCTTATCCTTGGGGAAAACGATTTACGCCGGCGCCTGTCCGGCGCCGGTGCATGGAGTGATGGCATTTTCGCCGCGGTGGCGGGAAGTTTTTTATATGTGCTTGCAGGTGGCCATCAGCTTACGGCCAGCGGTTCTTTGTGCTGATCCACCAGTTGTTGGCGGTCGATCTTTCCATGCAGCGTCACGGGGAAGGTCTGACAAAAGAACATGGATTTGGGGATCATGTATGCCGGTAACTGTTCTGCCAGGAACTGGCGCAGTGCGGCGCGGTGGGTTGCACTGTCCTCGCGCAATTGAATAAAAAGTTGCAGGTCGATGACCTTGCCTTCTTCCTTGATCGGCACCACGCAACACTGGGTGACCTCCACATAGCGGCACACACTGCTTTCAATTTCGGCCAGCTCGATACGGTTGCCGTTCAGTTTCAGTTGGCCGTCATCCCGGCCGTGGATAAACAGGGATTGTTCTTCATCCACAAACCCCCGGTCACCGGTGGCGTAGTAACGTCCGAACTCGTCATGGCTGAATGCACTGTTACGCGGGTCCTCCTCAGGCAGGTAGCCCAATGCGACTTGCGGGCCGTACAAACGCACCTCGCCTATTTCGCCTGGCGGCAGACTTTGACCATCGGCATCCACGATCCTGACGCCGGTCAACCCGCAGGCTGTGCCAAGGGACAGCAGGCCTGCGATATGCTCGGGCGGCTGTCCAAGCTCGAAGGTATGGGTCATGCCGGTGGTCTCGGTCGGGCCATAACCGTGCATCACCTCAAGGCCCGGGAAGCGCGCCTGCAGCTGGATCACCAACCCCAGCGAGGCACGCTCGCCGGCCATAAAGAACCGCTTCAGATCCGGAAACTGCTCCCCGCTGAACAAGGGGTCCTTCAACATCAAATCGACAAAGCTCGGCGTGGAAAACCAACTGGTGACCGGGCTTTGCGGATAGCGCGACATCAGGCGGATATTTTGCCGCGGCAGCATGTTGTGGCGGTGATCCAGCATCAGCAAGGCTCTGCCCTCGCACAGCACCGGGAAAAGATCCAGCAAGCCCATGTCGAAGGAGAAGCAGGCATGGCTCACATGGCATCCATGTGCGATACCGTCGCGGATCATCGGACTGTACCAGGTCGAGAATGCGGCGAAGTTCTCATAGCTGACGACGACGCCCTTCGGCTCACCGGTACTGCCCGAAGTGGGGAGAATATAAAAGGCTGGCTGGGTCAATTCAGGTTCGAGTGGCAGTAATGCCGGGTCGCCATTTTCCAGGGTCGATGTCACCCATTGTGGCCAGCGGTCCAGACCCTCCAGCTTCTGTGGCGTCGCCGTGAGGATCAGCTCGGCTCGGGTCAGTCTGGCAATCTTCTCAATCCGCGGGACGGGGTTGGACTGGTCGGCAAAGCTAAAGCAGCAACCCTGGCTGATACACGCCAGCATGGCTGCTACGGCATCCAGTTGCTTATGGCCGTGAACCAGAACGTTACGGCCTGCCCACGGCGCGAGTAACTGGGCAATCGCGGCGGTGCGCACGCCAAGTTCGGCAAAGCTGTAGGTGCCCTGCTCGTTGATCAAAGCGGTCGCAGTGCTCTGATTTTTCAGCCGCTCAAACAGCGGTTTGATTTGCGATGAAAACATATTTTTCTCCGTTGTCCAAAGCCAGTTGCCGGGCAGCTGAACGATCCAGTTTGCCGTTGTGATTGAGTACGGTGCGGGGGGTGCTGTACCAGTAACGCGGGATTGCCCACGGGGGGAAATGGGCTTGCATGGCGTGGCCAAGTTGTGACAGTTCGCAGGTTGCATTGAGGATCACGCAGGCCTGGATCGCCTCTGCGTTGCCCTTGCGCCAATACGGCTCTACCACCACATCGGCGACCAGGTTGCGGTCGCGCAGGAAGCGTTCGATTTCATGCAGGTCAATACGGTGCCCCTGTATTTTGACCTCGCCATCTTCACGCCCCAGGAAGTAATACCAGGTGCCATCAAACAGGCCGATATCACCGGTGGTGTAAGTGGCTTGCCCATCCTGCCGGCTGAAACTGGCCTGACGCGCAGGTGCAGCATTGAGATAGCCAGGGCCGACACACTCGCCACTGATCAACAGTTGCCCCCGGCCCGAAGCGTCCACGGGTTGGGCGAGGTGCAGTGCCGCACCCGGTCTGGCGCGGCCGATCGGCAGGGGCAATGACGAAGCCACCATGTCCGGCGTAATCAGTACTTGTGAAGCCGCCACGGTACATTCGGTGGGGCCATACGTATTGATCACCTCACAACCTGGAAAACGCGCCCATAACTGGGTGACGATCTCTTTGGGCAATGTCTCGCCGCAGAAGATAAACCGGCGTAACTGCGCCAGTGTGTGTGCATTGAAGGTCGGGTCCAGCAAGTACAGACGCGTCATCGATGGCGTCGATACCCAGCAGGTCAGCGCCATGTGTGCATGCTGGGCAATCATCTTGCGGGTGTTGATCAAGTCTCGATGGTCGAGCACGGACAGTGGTTGCAGAAACTGCCAGGCGAGCCAGATTTCAAACAGGGAGACATCGAAGCAATACCGCACATTTCCGGTGATAGCCCCATCGAGTGGAAAGTCGATGCGTATCCAGGCCACAAAATCGACCAGATTGGACAGGCTGATCTGAATGCCCTTAGGTTCCCCGGTAGTCCCCGAGGAAAACATGATGTAGGCCAGCGGGGTGTCGGTCGCGTTGTCGAACCGCCTGCGGGTGCCGTCCAGTAAATGTCGCAGCGCTGCAGGGTCATGCTGCTGCCAGGGCAAGGCGGCGAGGGCAATCACCTTGGAGTTGGCGGCGCACAGGGGGAGGGCATCGGTGTTCAGGATCAAGCTTGCCTCGACCGTAAGGGCAATCCGTTCCAGCCGCTCGGGAGCGTTGTCTGATTCCACCGGCACAATCGGACAACCACACAGCAGGCAGGCCCACCAGGCCGCCAGAAAATCGAAGGACTTGTGGCCATAAACCAATACCGGCGCCAGTGGCGTCTCGCGTCGAGGCTGCTGGCGGACTATTTCAATGGCGATATCCTGCGCCCGCTGAGCGAGCGCCGCATAGCTGTACGTCAGTGAGTGGTGGCGCCAGGCAGTATGCGATTGACCCTCAAAGCGCATAAACACCGTTATGAGCTCAGACCAAGCGTCCATTTATGCCGCCCGGCTAGCGAGTTGGAGTTCAATGAAGTTCGACAGGCTGCCCACGGTTTCGAAGTGCTGGAATTCCAGCGTGGCAGGGTCGAGCACCAGGTCCTCGATGCGTTCCTCAAGGTACATGATGAGTTCGATATACAAACCGCTTTCAAATCCCAGGTCGCGCTCCAGGTGAGTCCGGGCACTCAGTTCCGAGAGGTTTGACGTTTCCAGAACCAGCCCGATGGCTTCAATGATGGTTGGCGTATACATGTTGGCTCCCTGCTTGTTGTGTGCTCTCGATGTTCAGGTTGTTTTCCCGGCGCGGAAGAAGGGCGGATAGCTGGCCGCGGTCAACTTTCCCGTTGTTGTTTTTGGGCAAGGCTTCACTGAAGTAATAGCGGTGGGGCCGTTTATAGGCTTCGAGATGGGTCTGGCAAAATACCTTGAGTTGCGCGGTGTCCAGGGGGGCTGTGCACTCGATACATGCAACGATTTCGTCGCCATAGATAGGATGGGCGACGCCAATCACCGCGACCTGCAGCACCCCCGGCATTCGTTTGAGTACGCCCTCGACTTCTCGCGGGGCGACTTTTTCGCCATTGGTTTTCAGAATGTCATCCTTGCGCGACAGGAAATAAAGCAAGCCCTGCTCATCCAGCCGGCACACGTCGCCGGTATAAAGGATCGATTCGCCGGGCAACGGGCCTGGCCGCAGTTTCTTCGCGGTCTGCTCAGGGTTGCGCCAGTAGCCGCGCATCACGGTTGCCCCACGGATCACCAGTTCACCGGTGGCATTGCTGCGGTGCGCCACGCCGTCTTCATCCACTACCCAGAGTTCGGTATTCGGGATGGCGTAGCCCACGCTGTCTTTATGCCGGTACAACAATGCAGGGGGAAGCCAGGTGCAGCGATGGCACTCGGTCAGCCCATACATGGAAAAAATCTCGGCTTGGGGGAAGAGGGAGATCAGCAGGTCTATATCGCTGGGGTGCAGGGCCGCCGCGGTGTTCGTGATTTTGCGCAGGGAGGAGAAGTCATAGCGTTTGGCCAATGGTGCAATGATCGCCAGCAGCGTGGGAACAATCGGCAGGATGGTGGCTTTGTGCTTGACCAGCTGTTTAAGGGCAAAGAGCGGACGGCTGAAATCCTTTTCGATAATCAGCGTTGCGCCCACCTTGGCCGCCATGATCGCCTGATACAGCCCGTAGTCGAAGCTCATGGGGATCGTGCAGAAAATCCGGTCGCTGGCCGCCAATTGCAAATAGGTAGCGACAGAGTCCGCCGCGCTCAGCATATTGCGCTGGGTCAACATCACTCCTTTGGGATCGCCCGTAGAACCCGAGGTGTAGATCAGGCAGGCCAGGTCAATATCCAGCGCATCTCGAACAGGCAACGGTAACGCCGGTGCGAGTGCCGCTATTTGTTGCAGGGACAGCAGTGGCGAACCGCTCTCTTGCGCGCCGGGCGCTTGATCAAACAGCACCTGCAGGTCAGAGTTGCCGGGGCCCGCTGCCAGCGCAGTGGCCTGCCCGGCCTGGGCGATCAATAGGTGTGACTCTGCGTTGTCGAGTAACCAGCCGACCCGTGCCAGCGGTGTATCCGGATTCACCGGAACAAACACAGCCTGCAAATATTGCACAGCCCAGAAGCAGACGACGAAATCCACCCCATTGGGGAGCCATACCAAGACCCTGTCGCCGCGTTCAACCTGCTGCTGACGCAAGTAGGCGGCGGTATTGAGCACACGTTGATGGAATGCGGCCCAGGTCACTGCATGCTCACCCTCGATCAGCGCCGTTTTCTCAGGGAACTGGTGTGCAGCCAGCACCAGCCATTGGGTCAAATGGGTTGTGCTCATGTCTCATCCTCATTATTCAATTCAAGAACGATGGCTGCAAAAGTGCCGGCGATGCCGGACGCCACGGCCAGAATGGGGTCAACGGCGATAGCGTTATCGCGGTGCGCCAGCAGGCTTTTCAGATTGAGGAACGCATCGCTGCAAAAGCAATGTCCCAGTTGGTAGAGATGACGACGGTAGATGATGTCCCGGGCAAAACCTGCGCCGTCGGCAATTCTGTCGAAGGTGGGCGGGCTGATGTGGTACGGGATCAGCGTGCGCAACTCTTGAGGGCGCCGCCCTGCTTGTTGCAGCGCGGTGTGCACGGTCTCAAGCATGGTGGGGATAAAGGCGTGATCGTAGGCGTTTTCACTTTCGCGATTGGTCTCGCGCATGCGTGTGCCGTAGGCGGCCAGTTGCTGAACGTGCACGGCGCCCACGCGCAAGGCGCCGGGCGAGGGATTTACGCTGAGCAAGGTCGCGCAAAATGCTTCGCCGAAATAGCCATTTTGATCGGCGTATTGCACGGTGTGGTGGAAGCATTTTTCCCCAGTGATCAATAAGCCACAGACGTCTTCCTGCCTGGCGTGAGCCGCAGTGAGTTTAGCGTTGAGAAACTTCAAACCGACCAGCGCCGACGCGCACGACGCCTGGGTGATAGAGAAAAACTCAAGCTCCGGGCGACCCAGAAATGTACGCAAGTCGCTGGCCAGGGCGGGGACCAGGTCAAAAGGGCTGGGGCAATTCAGAGAGTGCGCCCAGGCCACATAGCCAATGCGCCCGAACAGTACCGGGTCACACTCGGCCCGGAACTGTTGCAACAGCCGCATGATCAGGTCAGGCAACGCCTCCTGCTCAAACAGGCTGGCCGATTCCATCCCATGAAAGCGGCCAAAGATCTTGGTGTTGCGCTGACCCCATGCATATTTTTCCGCCAGGGCAGGCAGGGCTGTAAGGTTCGCGGCGACCAGGCTGGTAATCGTATGGATATACATCTCAGGCCCCCGCCACAAAGCCCGCGCAGGTCAGGGAGTTACCCTCCGGCAGCATCAGCAGAATACGGTGGTTATTCGGCGCGAGTTGTTCCAGCCGGGCCCAGGGGGCGCAGGAGAGTAACGCCTCATCCCAGCTCTCGATCCAATGGGTTGCCAGCGGCCCATGCTCGCGCAACTGTCTGGCAAAACCCGGCGTGGTCAGGATCAGCAGGGGCAGTCGGTCTTCCTCGGACGTGAACATATCCAACGTGACGAGGAGGGCATCCAGTGCCTGATGCGTGGCCGAAAAAGGGACTTTTCGATAGTGTTTAAAACCGATGCTTCCGGGTTGGCCGCCAGTCAGTTCGGCTGGCAGGTTGCGCAACATCACGACGCAAGCGCTGGCTGCGGGATTGAAACGGGCCAGATTGGGGCTGTCATACATGATGGCATCCTGGTCGGCGATCAGCAGCAGGGCCGTTCTTCCACGGCCGCCACAGTCCCTGTCGTCGAGGAAATCCTCAATGACCTGCAGCGCCAGAAACGCACTGCTCAGGCCATGATCGCTGATGGCAATACCAAAGGCGTCGTGGCAACCCGCCTCATGAATAATAGCGTTGGTCACCGAGCATCCGACCTCCACGTCCGGCGTCCAGTGGGCGAGCACCAGCAGATCGAGGTCCTTGAGCGAAGCCTGGTTTGCCAGCTCCCGGACCAACTGTGTCAGCATTGCCCTGAACGCCTGGTTTTGTGCGGCATACCAGCGGTAGGCATGAAGGTCCTGGGCCTGACCGGTATGGCCATGTGAATGAAAAAAGCCGTTGACGAAGTCCTTCACTATTTTCAATTGCCCGTCGTCCACGGCAGGCACATCGTTTTGCCTTTCAAACTGACGCCACAAGATATGAGAAGCCGCAAACTCCAGAGACATGGCGATTCCTTCAGGCGTTGGACAAAGACAAGCGCTGGCACACCTGGGGGGCCAGCAGGGCATCTACGCTATCTGCCGTGCGGATCAGAAAAGCCTGGTCATTTTCCACAAGCACTTCTGCCGGGTGACCGAAGCTTAAAAAGCCCACTGGCGATGCACTGGCACCATAGGCACCGGAATGCCCGATACCGATCAGATCCCCCGAGCGAAGTTCGGCGAGCATGATGTTTTCGCCCAGCAAGTCAGTGGGCGTACACAGGGGGCCGGTCACTTGATAGCGATGCTGTTCGCTGTGCCGGGATGGGCCAAGACGCGCCATCGGGAAATTTCGACGGATCAAGGAGTTGATGCCAGCAGCACTGCCGTGGCAGTTGGCACCGCCGTCACACACGGCAAACCACTCATCCCGGGACGGCTTGAGGTAGTTGACCCGCGTGACAAATATGCCAGCCCGCGCAATCAGGAAGCGGCCCAGCTCGATAACGATCTTGCTGCGTGGAAAACTCCGACGATAGTCGTTCACTACGGGCATCAGTGCCTGTCCCAGGGCGGCCAGGTCGAGTGCTTTTTCCTTGTCGAAATAGCGCACGCCAAAGCCCCCGCCGACATCCACAAAGTCGAAGTCCATGTCATAGGTCTGCTGGAGCGTGGCGGCCAGTGTCAGGATGTTTTGCGTATTGTTGGCCAGGGCCTGCCAGTCAAGAATTCGGGTGCCAAGATAAACATGGATGCCTGCCAGGCGCAGTTGCGCAAGTTGCCCGAGTGTGGCGAATGCATGCGGTAGCAGTTGTTCATCGATACCGAATTGCCGAGGCTTGCCGCTCATCACCAACTTGGCTTTTTCGCCGATGAAGTCGGGGTTGATGCGCAGGGCAATGCTCTGGGTTACTCCCAGGCCAGCGGCAATATCATTGAGCAGAACCATTTCTTCGATGGATTCGACTACCACGGCTTTAATGCTGGCAAGGCAACACTGCGTCAACTCATTAATATGCTTACCAGGCCCGACGAAAATAATATCGCCCGGCGCCACGCCTTGGCGTAAAGCAATTTCCAACTCCGCCAGGGAACATACTTCGCAGCCCGTTCCGGCCTGATGCAGTATCCCGACCAGCGTTTTATTCGGGTTGGCCTTGAGGGAATAGAAATAATCTATGTCCTGGGGGAGCATGCGCTTAAGTTCTGCAAAGTCTGTTTTTATCTGCGTGGCACTGTACGCATAAAAAGGCGTGGGCACTTTATCGGCCAGCAACTGATAGTCGATGTCTTCAATTTTGTCGGTGTGGATATATTGGCTATCAGGAGCAAAAGCTGACATGGCTGAATTTTCCGATTAATAACGATTCGATTCGATTGATATCTTTAAAGTTGTCGAACAGATCGTCGTCGAGGATATCGAAGAAACTCTCGGAGTTATCTGCGGTGTCATCGACCCTTTCACCGATTGCTGAGATAAGGCCGACTAGATGTATGGAGTCCAACAGCCCCTGCGGGCCGTAGATTTCGGCACCGTGGTCGATGGCCTGTAACTTATCGTGGGTAACGCCTAAGTTTTGCAGCGATGAGAGAATGAATGTCCGTGCCGTTTCTGGTGAAAAGCTCATGAATGTGACAACCCTTTAAACGTCGTAAGAGTGATCATATCCATGGCGGGCACGGAGATTTGCTTGAGATTGCAACGGAAATTATCCCTGAATTCATAAGGGTGCTAGTCAGCAAAATGCCACGCGTCGCGTCGCACTCTCCGGACGTAGTAAAAGAGATGGGGGGATGGTTCAGGCGGGTAATTTAGAACGATGCCCGCAGATCAGGGATGGTCAATCATCAGTTGATTATCTAAGACGGTAGGGGGTATAGCCGGCGTCGCTCCATCCGTTATACAAACACTGCGTTGGGTGGTTAAGCCCAACTCAATGAAGTATATAAGACGTCGATACTCCAATTGATTGTATATTTGCGATGACATGAAGAGCGCTCAGCATTTCAGGATCAAATAAGAGTGGGCTAGCACGGCGGGGCGGGGTGAATGGCAGCTGGCATTTTCCTAAGGTTGCGCCTGCCGGTTGAGGCGAAAACCGGCCCTTGGTTAGGGGGCGCAACGCAAAACGAGTTAGAGTGCTCATCAACGTCTGTTCATAAGTGCCCTTCACTCGATTCGTGTAGTCGCGCCAAGCGGTTCCAGCGAACGAATCGGGCAAAAAAATAACCGTATATCAATCGTTATGTGAAGAATGAATCGTCCGCTGTTTGTTTCTCTAGATGGGCCCAAGGGAGCCGGCAAAACCACACTGTTGGAGGCCGTCACGACAGTACTGAGGGCAGACAACAAAAAGGTGATCCGGCTTTGCGAGAAAAAAAGCGATCCCTATAGGGGGGAAACAATGGCCCTCGTGAACAAACTCGTCAGAAATCCCAGCCGGGATTTGGAGTTGAGGGTTTGTGAGCGCTTTGCTGATAGCCGTGCCTGGATTTCCCAGCACGTGCTGACTAAACAGCCACCAGGCAGCATCATCTTGATCGATCGCTGGTACCCGTCTGATGCCGCGTTTCGCCGGATAATCCCGTTTGCAGAGATTCTTCAGTTGAACATTGATCGAAACGTGCGAGTGCCAGACCTGCATGTCGGGGTTGTCACCGCCCCTGATATTTCATGGGCGAGGGCAGCGGCCCGACGGCGTGGGCTGAGCAGTACTGTGATCCATAAGCTGGAAGAACATGTGGCTTGTACCGAAGCGTTCGAGCGAGCGATCTCAGATAACGGCTGGGCTTTATGCCGCAATGAAGGAACGATCGAAGACGCAACGATGCAGGTGATTTCCGAGATCTATAGGGTCCTTCGATGCTCCGTAGACGAAGTTCGCTTTGCTGGCCTTGACGCGGTTGAGATAGGCGTAGATATAGGTCGTTAGCGGGATCGAAGACGTGATTTTCGCCGCAGCAGTAGCCGGCTGAGGTTTTGACCTGGATGCCTGTCATCGAACTCTGAGCCGAAGCTGCCTAGATGATCAGACGGTTCGTGCGTCGAGTACTGGAGCCGGGGTATTGAGTTGGCTCGAACAGGGATCAGGATTGGTAGCTTGAAAGCACCTTTGGTTGTGACCAGCCCTTGAAAACCGCTCCCCCCGCTCCACCCGATTTTCCTGGTTCAACCCCTTCTAAAAGTTAAAAAGAAGAAAATGCACCCTGTGATTTCTTCATTTCAACTCCATGACAGCATAAATATTCTCAGCCCAACTACCTGAATTCCTTGAATTAGTTGTAAATAGGAATTTGCCAGAGGTTGACGGGATTTACATAAATTGACGAGGTGCAGTTTTGGTATAGGTCTCAGGCCACTACCCATCAAGCGCGGATCCATCTAGGCTTTAGATTGCAATTGAGCCAGTTGGATCTTCAACTGTGCGACTTCAACTTCCAGTTCACGCACTCGCTCCCTAGCCTCAACTTCGACGCTGACGTCCTTCTGGATACCGATGAAGTAGGTGAGTTGATCTGTGTCGTTGAACACTGGGGTGATCGACAGTTCGTTCCAGAAGGCGCTGCCGTCCTTGCGATAGTTGCGAATGACTTGGCGGCAGGGGAGCAGATTCCTTATCGCCTCGCGGATTGCTGTCAAACCAGTTTGGTTACGGTCATCACCCTGCAGGAAGCGGCAATCCTGGTACAGGATGTCGTCAACGCTGTACCCCGTGAGGCGCTGAAAGGCGGGGTTAGCATAGATCAGGATGTTTTCGTCGCCTTCCTGCTCTGCTACCACGATGCCATCGTTGGATGCTTCAACCACCAGTTTCAGCAGTTCTGCGTCAATCATTTTCAGAGCCCCAGTGAGTGACATCTCATTTTTAGCGGTTACCCGCCATACACGGAGTAATCAGTATAACCCTCGGCGTTACCGCCATACACTGTGGCTGAGTTCAGAGGGTTCAGCGGCCAATCGTTCGCGATTCTGGCTGGTAGATCCGGGTTGGCCATGAACGTACGGCCAAAAGCGACAAGGTCGGCCAGTCCTGAATCCAGCAACTGCGTAGCGCTTTGTGCAGTGTAACGACCGGCGTAGATGATCGCGCCGCTGAAGGAACTACGGACTGCGCGACGGAACGATTCCGGCATCCGTGGAGCATTATCCCAGTCCGCTTCGGCGATGGAGACGTAAGCAATCCCAACATCCTCAAGTAATTTGATCGCTTCGATGTAGGTGGTATGAGGATCGTCTTCTACCATCCCTAGGTAAGTGCGCTCCTCATCGGTGCTGCTGAACAATGGCGCGAAACGGACGCCAACCTTTTCTTTGCCAATACACTCGGCTACCCCAGCAACCACCTCACGCAGGAACCGAAGGCGGTTGTGAAGGGAACCGCCGTACTGGTCTTCGCGATTATTGCTGTGGGTTGAAATGAACTGATTTACCAAGTAACCATTGGCGCAATGTAGCTCAATACCGTCAAAGCCAGCTTCCATGGCATTACGTGCCGCCTGGATATAAAGCTGTACAAGTTCTTCTACTTCACGAGTGGTCAGAGCTCTTGGGGCTGATGGCTTCACCAAGGCTCCGGCACCTGGTTCTGTTTCTATGAAGACACTGACCCGTTCGGTCGCAATGGCAGAAGCCGAAACAGGGGCTGCATTCTCAGGTTGTAGCGAGGTGTGAGAGACGCGGCCTACGTGCCAAAGTTGCGCGAAGATAACACCTTCGCGGGCATGCACTGCTTCAGTCACTTTACGCCATCCGGCGATCTGCTCGGCTGTATGGATGCCTGGAGTCCAAGCATAACCTTGTCCCCGGGGCTCGATCTGAGTGCCCTCAGTGACAATCAATCCCGCACCCGCGCGTTGCTGATAATACTTGGCCATCAACTCATTGGCGATGTTGCCAGGTTGAGTGCTGCGTTGACGAGTGAGTGGGGGAAGTACGATGCGGTTTTTAAGTGTGTGATTCCCGAGAGTGGCGGTTTTGAATAAGCTGTTGTTTCTCATATGTCTGCCTTACTTTCATGATGCGTCGATCTCAATAGTTATTAGACCGGTCGACTTGTAACTAACGAAAAAAAGAACACTGCGCAATCAGAGCATGGTGCTCAAATTGACAGGTGTTCAGAGACGCAGGGAGAGGTTCATCCCAGCATATTCAGCAAGGCTACGGCCACTGCTGCAGAACTGGCTGGATTCTGGCCGGTGATCAACCGTCCATCGACGACTACATGAATTTCCCAGTCAGCAGTTTTGGTGTAGCGGGCCCCGATGCGCTGAAATTCATCTTCGATCAGGAATGGAACCACAGTCGTTAAGCCGACGGCATCTTCTTCAGAGTTGGAGAAGCCAGTCACCTCAAGCTGATGGATTAAAGGTTTGCCGTCGTTTCCTAAGACGTGACGCAACACTCCCGGAGCGTGGCAGACAAAACCGTGGGGTTTGTTGCTACGGTCAAAAGCTTCAATCAAGGCGATTGAGTACTTGTCTTCGGCCAAATCCCAAAGGGGGCCATGGCCGCCTGGATAAAAGACTGCATCGAAATCTTCAGCATTCACGTCGGCTAGGCGCTTTGTATGTGCGAGCACTTGCTGGGTAGCTGCATCATTTCGGAAACGATTAGTTTCAGCAGTCTGAGCGTCGGGCTCATCACTTTTTGGATCGAGTGGAGGTTGGCCGCCGGCAGGGGACGCGAGCGTGACTTCAGCACCGGCGTCCTTGAAGACATAGTAGGGAGCAACAAATTCTTCGAGCCAGAAACCGGTTTTCTTGCCGGTGTCACCTAGTAGGTCGTGTGAGGTCAAAACCATCAGAATTTTCATAGGGCACTTTTTGGATGGAGGTCTGACGCTAATGAAACGGATCGACTTCGATCATCATCAGCGTAATGTGATTTGGTGGCGCTAAGCATAGGTTTCAATTAGACCAGTCGTCTAGTAATTTTTCACGGATATTTCCAGCGCTGCTCCCGTGGCAAAATCGCTGACTTGAAAAATATACGACTGGTCTATTGTCTGGTATTTTGCGGTCATGAAATCGACCTACGACGACACACGCCAACACTTGCTCGACACCGGCCATCGCATGATGGCTGAGAAGGGCTTCACCAGTGTCGGCCTCAATGAAATCCTGCAAACGGCTGGCGTGCCCAAAGGCTCGTTCTATCACTACTTCAAGTCCAAAGAGCAGTACGGCCAGGCCTTGCTTGAAGACTATTTTGTCGGTTATCTGGCGGATATGGATCGGCGCCTGGCACAGCCAGGGCTGACAGCTTATGAGTGTCTGATGGACTACTGGCAAGGGTGGCAAGACCGCTGCATTTTGACCGGACATGGCGACGAGTGCCTCGTCGTAAAGTTGAGCGCCGAAGTGGCTGATCTTTCGGAGTCTATGCGTCTCACTTTGCGTGATGGGGCAGAAAACATTGTTTCGAGAATCACCACCTGTATCGAGCAGGGACAAGTTGGAAAATGCCTACCTAACGACGACGCACGCTACTTGGCTGAGACGCTATACCAACTTTGGCTGGGTGCAAGTTTGCTCAATAAGTTACAACGCACTGGGCAATCCTTGCGCACGTCGATGGCCACGACTAAACGGCTTTTGGGCGCTTGAGCTCAGTATTTGTTCAGTTATAAACCGCACCAACAGCTGTTACGTTGATCAGCCGCCCCAGTGTGGTTTCACCGAGAGCAAGTTCATCGATCCTATGTGTCGGGGAGCGTGATTTGTCTGCCGTAGTGACCTGCCGCAATTTGGTAGGCCTATGTCAGCATGGTGTTCGCATCGCTATCGGTCAGCCGATCCGAATAGATAAAGAGCCATTCCTATTGGTTAATTGGTCTTCCCACGCAATTTATTCAGGTGATAGATCCAGAATGAGTAAACCTCATACCTACACAATGTTCGGTATCGGCCAGTTCACGTTAGGCAGTGTTTCATATTCGGGCCTTGCGAACAGATAGCCTTGATAGAAGTAAATGCCGAGGGCTAGTAACTGCTGTAATTCAGCATTGGTCTCTACGCCCTCTGCAATCACTTCAATATTGAGCGCTTTGCTTACACCGAGGATGCCTTGGACGATTGCCTGTCGAACCGGGTCAGTGCTAATGCTACGTACCAAGGCCATGTCCAGTTTGATGATGTCGGGTTGAAACTCTGCCAGCAAATTGAGCCCCGCGTACCCAGCACCGAAATCATCTATCGCTGTCTTGAAGCCTTTAAGGCGATATTCTCGAATGATGCTTTTTAGATGTTCCTTGTCCACCAGTTCTTCGTTTTCGGTGATCTCGAAAATCAGCCTTTCGGTAGGAAATCCAAATCTGCGTGCGGCTTCAAGCGTCGCACGAATGCACGTGGCTGCTTGATATACCGCATTGGGTAAGAAGTTGATGCTGACAAAGCAGGGTATT
Source organism: Pseudomonas sp. LBUM1663 (assembly GCF_059695905.1). NCBI lineage: Bacteria > Pseudomonadati > Pseudomonadota > Gammaproteobacteria > Pseudomonadales > Pseudomonadaceae > Pseudomonas > Pseudomonas sp. LBUM1663. Next base: position 3,219,829 of record NZ_CP166792.1, read on the forward strand.
TGTAAGCGCGAAGCAAGCTCAACAGCCTTGACTCGACAAGCTTGGTCAAAGGCATAACGGTTCTGTTCGTTCACCTTTCCAAGAATGGCAGCGGCACCACTGCCATCGCAACCACGTACCAAAGCCTCGTAGGCAAAAATACTGTTGTCGCGCAGATCTACGATTGGCTGGAACGCCATACTGAACTCAAAACCCAGTTCATTGCCCTCCCTGCAGGCGCTACAAGGAGATACTGGTCGTGATTTTTCGTTCATTCAAACCCCGTTTTTTCAATCACTATGAAGGTGTCGATCAAACCAAGATTTTGCACATGCCGCGGGCTTAATCACCGTGCTAATGTCGACGAAAAATTGCTGATCGCGTGTACGACTTGGCGAGCACTATCCTGAATATCCAGGATTACTTGACCAGCCTCACCGGCTAATTTGACTCCTTGTTCTGCCTTGTCTTTACTCGACTCCATCCTGGCCACTGCCCCCTGGGCCAATTCACGATTGTGCTGCACCACCTCAACAATCTTGATGGTGGCCTGGCTTGTGCGCGAAGCCAGATTGCGCACTTCGTCAGCAACCACCGCAAAACCTCGACCCTGCTCCCCGGCACGAGCCGCTTCGATGGCTGCGTTTAGCGCAAGAAGATTCGTTTGTTCGGCGATGCCACGGATGGTCTGCACGATGCTGCTGATTACTTCCGACTGCTGACTGACATCATTGATACCTTCGGCTGCGTGATTCAATTCGCCAGCCAGGCTTTGCATCACATCCACGGTCTCCTGCACTACTCGGGCGCCTTCGTGCGCTGTATTGTCGGTTTTCAGTGAAGTCTCATAAGCCATGCGTGCTGCTCGTGACTCAGTTTCCTGCCGGAGCACTTGGGCAGTGATATCGCTCGCAAACTTAACTACTTTGTAAAGGCTGCCGTTTGCGTCGAACACTGGATTATAAGTCGCTCGTAACCAGACGGTTTGTCCCTGGTGGTTGAGGCGCTTGAAGTTACCGGAGAAAAATTCGCCGTGATTCAGGCGCTCCCAGAACTGGCGATACTCGTTGGATTCACTTTCGCTACGCTCACAGAACAGACGATGGTGCTTGCCAACAATCTCATCGAGGCGGTAACCCATCACTGCAAGGAAGTTCTCGTTGGCGCTAATGACTTCTCCCTGCCGGTTGAACTCAATGGTTGCCATGGAACGGTTAATCGCGTTGATTTGACTTTCCTGCTCTTGTTCCTTCTGCACCCGAGCAGTGACATCAGTAGCAATCTTGACGACCTTAATCACCCGTCCAAAGGCGTCGCGAACAGGGTTATAGCTGGCCTCCAGCCAGATCTCACGCCCCTGTTTGTCCACGCGCAGGAAGCGGTCGTTTATGGACTCACCATTACTCAGGCGTGACCAAAAACCTTGATAAGCGACGCTGTTGGCGTAGGTCGGTGTACAGAATAAGCGGTGATGCCGGGAGTGAATTTCCTCAAGGCGATAGCCCATTACGCTCAGGAAATTGTGATTGGCGCCGAGGATCGTGCCATCAGGTTGGAACTCAATCAGAGCCATGGAGCCACCTAATGCTGCGAGGTTGGCTTCGCAGTCAGCCAAGCGCTGCTGGCTGACGACCAGTTCTTTTTTGATTTGCGAGTTGAACATACGAACCTCAGTGGCTATGGACTGCTTGGCACTTTCATCAAGTCAACGCAAAACCTATACAAAGATATGGTTTTGTACAAGATAATTTGAGGTTGAACGCGAGGAATGCATGTTGATCGCGGGTATTGCGCTGATCGGGTAGGGGATTGAGCACCGGCAATTGACTATCGGTTTACGCAGCTGTCGCATAATCGGCAGAGCACTCGATATCCGACCGAAAGGGGCGAACGGATTGCACCTCAAGTCATTTTAGTGGCCGAAGTACCTAAAGCTTGCGGCGCGCGAACTCCATGTTGAGGGTTCAAGCCCATCACACCGGACGCCGACAAATAGAGCAGTTGGGGCTCATTAGCGCCTCTGCGCAGGACATTGATTTATCAAGCGCAGAGCGGGCATTCGTCGTCAAAGTAAAGCATCACCGCCTTCTGATCAGCCTTATGCGCATGACATTATCTTGTATAGGTTTGTATCAAGTACGCCGAGGAACAGACTGAGGAAGGGCGCCATTCTTTCCGCCGTGAAATCGACCGCATGCCCTTTTCTCAGCATGGCCAACCAGGGCTTTTGATGAGTGGCCCACAATTCATGGTCAAGGATCAGAAAGGAGTTGTCGCCGGCATTCCCCCCTAAAACGTGAACCAACTCTGAGGAGTCGGCCAGGTCATCGCTGAAGATTTTGATGCCGAAAAGTTAAGCGACAGTGCCGCCCTTTTGAGTAGGGGCGGCTGTCTTCACCTTCGGGCGGTATCCATTTGGTATCGCTTAACGATCAATTCCCTCGGTATGTGGAGAAGCCGTAAGGGCTGAGAAGCAACGGGATGTGATAGTGAGGAACGGTACCGTCCACCTCAAAAATGACCGGTACCTCCGGAAAGAAGCTGGACGTTTTGTGCGACTTGAACCACTCACCAGTCTTGAAGGTGACACGGTAGGTACCTTTCTCCAATCCCCGACCTTCCGGATACAGCCCGGTGATACGACCTTGCTCGTTGGTTGCCGCGCTGTTGAGCATGTCCCAGTTTTTCCCATCCTGTTTTTCCAACGTGACGTTGACGCCAGGGGAGGGCAGGCCATCCTGCAAGTTAAGTACATGCACGCTCAATGGATTTGTTGCCGCTGATGCAAGGGCTGAAAGGGCACTCAATACAGCGCCAGCGAAGAAACTTTTCAATACAGTCATGGTGATGTCCTTAGTTTTTAACGGCAGGTAAAACTTTGTTGATGGCGACCTCCGCACAACGTTCATCGTGTGCAGCGCCACCCGCACCGGCCACACCGATGGCGCCGATGACCTGGTCATCGAACTTCAATGGCACGCCCCCGCCCAGTAGCAGCAACTCATCAAGGGTATTGAGGTTTTCAGCCTCTGGATTAGCGCGAGCGCGTTCAGCTAACAACCGCGTCGAAGTCTTGGTCGACAGGGCGGTATAAGCTTTGCGTTGCGCGGCTAACGTGTTGTGCGGGCCGACATTGTCATCGCGTTGTACGGCAACCAGATTGCCGCCACGGTCAACAACTGCGGCAACGGCTGTTCGGCCATCGGCGTGACAGGCTGTCAGCGCGGCATTTAGCAAATCGTTGGCCATTGCAAGTGACACGTCCTTGCGCTGCGCAACCTGATCCGGGGCTGCAACGGCGAACGCAGAGCTCATTGCGAGTGTGATCAGCAATGAAGTCGATAGGCTTGTACGCATGCTGTTTCCTTGGTTGGTTGAGTCTGTCTGAGTCATTGCCAGACATCATGACCAGCCCGCTCCGTCAGAATGATTACCTCCTGATTACCAATATGTAATGTGAGAAATCAGCGAAGCGGGCTAGCCTGTGCTCCAGTCCTGGAGGAAAAAATGCGTATCCTGGTGGTTGAAGATGAAACGAAAATGGCGGATTACCTGCGCAAAGCACTGACTGAATCGGGCTATGCGGTAGAGATCGCCCTTGACGGGCTGGACGGCCAGCATTTGGCGCAGGAGAGTGAGTTCGATCTGATCATTCTTGATGTCATGCTGCCGGGGTTGGACGGCTGGCAATTACTGCAAATCATCCGGCGTAAGTGGCAGACCCCGGTACTGTTTCTCACCGCACGTGATTCGGTTGATGATCGGGTCAAAGGGCTGGAGTTGGGGGCCGATGATTATCTGGTGAAACCCTTTTCCTATGCTGAGTTGTTGGCACGGGTACGCACTTTGCTTCGCCGTGGCCCGCCTCGCGAGGTGGAGCATTTTGTGGCTGGCGATCTTAGTCTGGACTTGTTGCGACGCAGGGTAACGCGCAGCGGCGAGCGTCTCACCCTGACCAATAAGGAGTTCGCCCTACTGCACTTGCTGCTTAGTCGTGAAGGGGAGGTGCTATCGCGTTCGCTGATTGCCTCACAGATCTGGCAAATGAACTTTGACAGTGACACTAATGTGGTCGATGTCGCCATCCGACGACTGCGGGCCAAGGTTGATGATCCTTACCCGCTGAAATTGATACACACAGTCCGTGGTATCGGTTACATGCTCGAGGTGCAATCCTGAATCTATATCCGCGCACTCTGAGCCTGCGCTTGGCCATCATGTTCGCACTGGTCAGCACGCTACTACTGGGCTCAATTGGTTTTTATCTTTATCAATCGTTACAGCGAGAGATTGCCTGGCGCGATGACCAGGCCTTACTGGGGCGCCTTGAGCGAATGCAGGCATTGATCAGCGATAGCGACAGCATCGAGCAACTGCGAGGTCGGCCCAAGCTCTACGAAAACATGTTGGGCAATCGCGACAGTCTGCTATGGATTGTCGATGACACCGGCAAGGTGTTGATCGAAATCAACCCGGTGGGTATGACTTTTCCAAAGTTGCCGGGTGCGCCCCATGCTCGCCTCGTTGACGATCACTCTTCCGAGCCAGTGCGGCTTGCCTGGCAGGATGTCATGCAGGGTGATCGCGGCTTGACCCTGATCGCTGGCAAGTTGTTGGGGGAGCGCGAGCAGATGATGGGGGTTTACCGACTCAAACTTTGGTTGGCCATGTCAGTCGGTGCGCTGCTGGCTTTCGCATTCGGCTGGTGGGTGAGTCAACGAGGCTTGCACCCTGTGCGCCTGCTGGCCAAGCGTGCTGCCGGAATCGATGTGCAGCATCTTCATCTGCGGCTGGATGAGTTCAGTGAACTGAATGAGCTCAAACCGCTCTGTAGTGCCCTCAACCAGATGCTTGCACGCCTTGAGGACGGATTCGCCCAGCTTTCACGTTTCTCGGAAGACCTCGCCCATGAGATGCGAACCCCACTAGGCAACCTGATGGGACATACCCAACAAACCCTGAGACGCAGTCGCTCTATAGAGGACTATCAGAACCTGCTGGTTTCCAATCAGGAAGAGTATGAAAGGCTGGCCCGAATGATCGACAGCATGCTGTTTCTAGCTCGCACCGAGCAGCCAAACGCTTGCGTAAAATTCGAGCAAATCAACCTGCACGATCTCATTGAGCAGCTCTGTGAGTATTTCGAAGGGGTAGCGCAAGAACGAGATGTGCAACTGATAAACCAGACCCAGGATCAGTTGCTGGGTGATCCAGGCTTGATCCGTCGAGCACTGGCTAACTTGCTGGCGAATGCGCTGCGCTACGCAATTCCCAACTCTGCAGTGACGATCAGCAGCAGGGTTTTGGAGCACAGGCTCGACCTCACGGTGCACAACCACGGCGAGCCGATTGCAGCAGAACATCTTCCACGATTGTTTGAGCGCTTTTACCGGTGTGACCCATCACGCAATCAACCCGACGATTCCGGTGGTCTGGGATTGGCCATTGTTCGTTCGATTATGCAACTGCATGGCGGTTGTATAACCGTTGATAGCACTCAAGCAGGTACGAGCTTTCACTTGGAGTTTCCCCTTATAAACGCCTGAACTCGAACCGAAGGTATTGCACCCGACACAGCGAATGATGGCAAATTGCCCTATAGTGAGGTTTCTTGCAGAGATGACCGCGCAGGAAGCATGCAAATGGGGCTCGAAAAGTTTTCTTTCGGGCACATGCTAAAGGGGAGACGTAATGATGAGCATGAGTCCGAAAGCCTGCTATGTCATTTTTGGGGAGGTAACCTTGCCCAGCATCATTTTGGAATCGCAAATATGCGCATCAGATCTGATCTCTTGGGAATTGTTTTCAATACTAAACGACCTTCGAATCTGCATGTCATCGGTCGTTCGCCCCCAATCACGTTTGGCTGCAACGGTGCTTGCCAAGGCACGGCTCTCGTTCTGCGCGTTGGAAAATTAAAGTGGCGCTTACTAAACGGCGCAGCTCCCTAGTAGGGTTCATTATTCTGGCTGTCGGCCTGGTTAGCTTTTCTGCCCTGTTACTGCTGAAGTCCGAAACTCAGCGCAGAGAAAAGCGTTTCTCGGAATACGTGCAAAATATTTCCGGAGTCGTGCGCAATCAGCTTGATACTAATGAAGCTGTGTTGGCCGGTTTCTCTGCATTTCTCCAGGCTGTCGATCAAAGCGATACGGATGCGGCGGCCCGTTACGCGGCGGCCGTTTTATCCGCTTACCCTCATATTTACATGCTCGAGGCGGCGAGGGCGGTACCTATTGGCGAAGAGGCTGCGTTCGAAGATCTATTGCGTAGTACTTGGCGGCCAGACTTTGAACTCAAGGACTTTCCGAGCCTCACTCATCAACCTGCACAACATCAGGTCTATCTCAACGAGACTTGGCCTGTATTGTTCATGTACCCATTGCTCCCTGAATCCAGCTCGATCTATGGCGTCAGGCTGGAAACCGTCGCCTATCTCTCCTATGCGCTGGCTCGAACCCACAGTAACCAGAAACCTGTGGTATCGCCGGTCTTCTCAATGTACGAGGGCGGTAGCGCTTACATTCTGATGCAGTCAGTCACTCGACCTGAACAAACGCGAGAGAACACCCGTCCCAACTTCTTTGGCAGCACGATGGTGTCTTTGCTTTTGATCAAGACGGGGTCGCTGCAGGATGCTGTGATTTATGCGAATGTAGATCCTCTTGTTCACGTCAGCGCTGTCCTGAAAACCGCTGCGGGGCCTGAAAGCAATGTCTTTTCAACGGAGACCAAGCAAGCCGGTATCCTGGATCGCCTCCTGTTACCGGCTTTGTCCGACAGAGTCGATATCAGGAGTGTTTCACAACCGATGACCTTGTCATTCGAGCGTCAGTTGCGATTAGGAGATGTACTGACTTCGGAAACATTGATAATCCTTGCAGTTCTCGCGGGGGCGTTCGTATTGATGCCTGTGGTGCTAATTCGGCATTTCAAAGCGATTGAAAGAGCAGAGGTTGAACACGAACACTCGGCTTATCTCGCAACCCATGATGTTCTAACCCAATTGCCGAATCGCTACCTCTTCGCCGATCGTTTTGACCAGGCCCTCTCAAACTGGACAGTGAGTGGGACTGCGTTTGCCGTTCTGTTGATCGATCTGGATCATTTCAAGGACATTAACGATAAGCATGGCCATGAGGTTGGTGACCAGGTTCTCAAGGCAGTCGCCAATCGCATGCTTCAGGTCACTCGTTCTTGTGACACCGTCGCACGCTACGGTGGAGACGAATTCGTGATTCTGATCACGGATCTTATCAACTCAGAGAGTGCTGAGCTCAACGCTGAGCGGGTGCTGGAAGCCATTGCGCAGACAGTAGCGACAAGCGCAGGAGAGCTGTCACTGTCGTGCAGTATCGGAGTCTCTCTGTGCCCTAATCATGGCCAAAGTTTGGGCTCATTGCTGAAAGCAGCGGATCAGGCAATGTACGGTGTTAAACAACTGGGACGTAAAGGAGTCGCGATGACTGAGTCCCCGGAAGCTTGAGATGCTTACAAACACCACTTGCTCACAAACACCGCTAGTCGCTTAGTCAAGGCTAAGGAACCATCGCATGTAAATTTACTTGAACGTGCCGTTGGCCTCGATGCGGCGAAAGCGTTCGTCATATCTAAACTCGCAGCGCGCCCCCACTAAAAACCGGGCGCCCGACAAGGCGTCCGTTTTATTTTCGTAACTGCGTTATTAACTTAGAGGATCTTTTCCGTTCGCGGTTTTTTCTTAGCTATCGAGTCTTTCATCTAGGATGTTCAGGCTCATTTAATGGTTAAGTTCGGTATCAATAACATGGGTGATCTGTCATGTTCTACTTGAGATTCTCTGGATGCAAATATCATATCGGCATTCCGATGGGGCCTACCCACTTGAAATACCTTGCAACCCTTGCGTGATTGAGAAATCCCACGCGTCTCTCTAGATTTAATTTCGCAATGCCGGGCCCCTCTGACAGCTAACCGCTGCCATGTCGGAGTTGCAGTTTTTATAACTTCGACACTTAGAGGAGGGGCTCATGACTGCCCTAGAACCGTTCTTCCTGGCCGAGTTCCTCGGCACAGCCACTTGGTTGTGGCTAGTCTTTATAAGCATCGTGATAGGCCTGTTGGTCTTCGACCTCGGGGTTCTCCACCGTGAGCAGCGAGAAATCGGCGTTACTGAAAGTCTGCTGCTGTCTGCTGGCTATATCACGGCTGGCTTGCTGTTCGGCCTCTGGGTCTGGCAAGTCAAGGGCGGAGACGCCGGGATGGATTTCTACACCGGCTTTCTGATCGAGAAATCGTTGTCGATGGACAATGTGTTCCTGATGGCGATGATCTTTAGCTTCCTCTCAATCCCGCGTAAGTATCAACACGAGGTGCTGTTCTGGGGCATTCTGGGTGTCATCGTGCTGCGCGCGATCATTATTGCCCTGGGGGCAGCGCTGATCGCCGAGTTCAGCTGGATTCTCTATGTGTTCGGCATTTTCCTGCTGCTGACCGGCGTGAAGATGCTGTTCAGCAAGGTCGATGCCCACCCGAACCTCAGCGAAAACCTGCTGGTGAAGTTTCTGCGCAGACACATGCGGGTGACCGAGCGACTGCATGAAGGGCGCTTCTTTGTCCGTCAGGCGGACGCCAGCGGCAAGTCCGTGGTCTGGGCGACGCCATTGTTCTTAGCCTTGGTGCTGATCGAGTGTGCCGACCTGGTGTTCGCCGTGGACAGCGTGCCGGCGATCTTCGCCATCACCCAAGACCCCTTCATCGTCTATACCTCGAACATCTTCGCCATCCTTGGCCTGCGTGCGTTGTATTTCGCCCTGGCGGCGATGATTCACCGCTTCGCCTACCTCAAGTACGCGCTGGCACTGGTGCTGGTGTTTATCGGTGGCAAGATCTTCCTGGTCGGCATCATCGGCAAGATTCCGGCGGTCATTTCCCTGAGCGTGACCCTGGGGCTGCTGCTGGGCGGTGTGCTGCTGTCGCTGTGGAAAACCCGCGACCTGGCCTCTGCCGGCTCGAAGGAGTAAATCTAAAAAGTCGGCTGCCTCCTAGCGAATTGGCGACTTTGAGAAATGGGGACATTGACCGACTCGGCATTAGTCGGGCGTGGAATAGCGCCAAGGCGGCACTGGAAACGCCAACGGATCCCCTCTAACCAATCCACATTGCTATCGACTCAATGGCGTCGGCAAGCGCGAGCTGGTTTTCGTGAAGGGTTTCGAGTATGTCCGGCAGTAAGGGAGGGGGGGACATGGCGACATTTCCTCAGAGCGAAGTTGAAGCCTAGCAGTGTCAACCGAGCTTGTTAGATCGCAGACTAAGTAGTAGCTAAATTTTTAAGGTCTACGGTGAGACCCAATTAATGCCACTGACGCTTTATTTCCTGCCACTGCTCGTCTGACAGCCACTTATCTGCCAACGGAAAGAAAATATTTTCCTCCGAGTCCATATGATCGAAATATTTTTTGATAAAGTCATCGATAGTGTCAGCAATTACTCTCGTTTCCTGAGTAGTGTCCTCCAACATCTTCAGCTGTCCAGCAATGCGCCCAAATGCTTGATGATCTCGCTCGATATCCTTGACCCGTTGGTGGATCGTTGCCTCAGTCGCTAGCATTGCATTGGAACGCTTTAAAAACCCGCTCACTAAGAACTGGAGACTGGAACGGTTCTAGGGTGTGGTCGACTTGGTAAATGCAGGCACTGAGCATGATCTCAAGGATGCGAAACTCCTCATATGCCGTCGCCTGCTTGCCCGAAAAGCAATGGGGCAATGACCTAATTCTACAAAGCGACTCATTACGCTGACCCCAGCTTCGGATCGCCATCAATCTCGCCCAAGCGTTGCTTTTGGGCCTACAGTCTTGAGTGTCGCTCACTGCAAGGAATACAAATGAACGCGTTGCCTTCAACCTCTCTGCCAAAGCACGTCAGCCTGCTGGGTTATGGCGGTCTGTTGCCGTTTATTTTTCTGGCGCTGCTGATCCCGTTCTCTCTCGACTATCGGCCGTTGTTTGCGATTGCGCTTGTTAACTATGGCGCAGTCATCCTGAGCTTCGTCGGCGCCTTACACTGGGGCTTCGCCATGACCGTGAAAGACATGAGCGCCGAGCAGGGCAGCGACAGGTTCATCTGGAGTGTCATTCCTGCGCTTATTGCTTGGATTGCCACGTTACTGCCAATGCCATTGGGTTGCTTGCTGCTGGTCATCGGCTTTGTTGTCCACCTCCGGCAGGACAGGCAGCTGATGCGGGTTACGAGCTTGCCCGCCTGGTACCTGCCGATGCGATTACGGCTTACCCTCGTGGCGAGCGTCTGCTTGCTGCTTGCCGCGATCGTTGAGGCGCTTCATTCATGAAGCCTCGTGAGCCCGGCTCGTTGCCCGTGCCTGGCAGCCGCTTATCGCGGTTGATGCGTTTTGGCAGTTTGGCCTCGGGCGTCGCGGGCGGCATGCTAGCCGAAGGCGCTCGGCAGTGGGTTCAGGGCAAACGTCCGGCGCTCAGCGAACTGCTGTTGACGTCGGGCAATGTGCATCGGGTGGTCGAGCAACTGTCGCAACTGCGTGGCGCCGCCATGAAGGTTGGGCAGTTGTTATCGATGGATGCAGGTGATTTGTTGCCGCGCGAGTTCAGCGAAATCCTTTCTCGTCTGCGTTGCGACGCTCATCCTATGCCCATGAGCCAGTTGGTGGCAGTCCTCAACGAAAGCTGGGGCAAGGGCTGGGAAGGGCGCTTCGAACGGTTTTCCTTCACGCCATTGGCGGCAGCGTCCATCGGCCAGGTTCATGTTGCGAAAGGAAAGGACGGCCAACTCCTGGCGATCAAGGTGCAATACCCTGGCGTGCGCGAGAGTATTTCGAGCGATGTGGATAACGTTGCTACCTTGTTGCGCATGTCCGGGATGCTGCCTAAGGGCATGGACATCGGCCCATTGCTCCAAGAGGCCAAGCGTCAGCTACAGGATGAGGCGGACTACATGAAAGAAACCGAGCACTTACAGCGCTTTGATCAACTGTTGGCGGACAGTCCTGACTTTCTGGTTCCTCGTGCGTATGCCCAGTTCAGCACGCCGAATATTTTGGTGATGTCCTTCGTTGACGGGGTAGCGGTGGAGTCACTAGAGCACGCGCCCCAAGCAGAGCGCGACCGGATCATCATGTTGCTATTCGGCCTGTTTCTGCGCGAGGTGTTCGAGTTCCAGTGCGTGCAGACCGACCCTAACTTTGCCAATTACCGTTATCAGCAAGGCACCGGCCGGATGGTGTTGTTGGACTTCGGCGCCACGCGACTTTATGACCGCAACACTGCCGAGGCTTATCGCCGCTTGCTGATTGCAGGCCTGCATGAAGACCGTGCCGCCGTCACCAATGCCGCACTGGACGTCGGCTACTTTCAGCCTGAAACGCTGCCCAAACACCGAGCGGTGCTCACTGATCTCATTACCCAGGCCTGCGAGCCACTTAGGCATCAAGGTGCCTATGACTTTGCGACGTCTGACCTGGCCGTACGCCTGCGTGATACCGGTTGGGAACTAGGTGCCGACCGCGACTTCCGGCACACGCCACCTGTGGATTTACTGTTTCTGCATCGCAAGGTGGCAGGTTTGTACCTGTTGGCCGCGAAGCTGAAGGCGCGGGTGAATGTCCGGAGGCTGTTCGAGCCTTACGTGATTTGAGCGCTTTATGGACGATAAATCGTCGCCTTGGGTACCGCTACCGCTTAATAGGCCTTCACATAATTATCGGCCCGCAAGTATCTGATCTCTGACGTAAACACGAAACTTTGAGCTTCTACGCTTCTGGGAATGGAAGGTGTGTTTGCCGAACACTTACGTTGTACGTATTTTTTTTGGGGGGGGGACGGAGGGCTCGCTGGAGGCCACGCTGTCCATCAGATGAGACGCGTACAGATGGCAAGGCGAGAGAAAGCGCCAAGGGCAGCATCTATTCAGCGAAGCAGAATTCAACTTGCTGGGACGTCGTCGCCGAGCGATTCCTTGAGGGCTTAGTAGAGGGGCGCGGCACTAGCAACTCGTCAGACGGAATCTTCAAGTCCTTGAGAACTCCCGCCGGGGCTAGATGCGCCAGCTCTTCTTGAGTGCTACGCAGCAAAGCTTTAATGGACTGCCCCAATTCGGTGCTGAGGGTAATAGAAACCAGGGTCAGAGGATTCACATTGAGCGGGCCACTCAGTGCAGTAATCATCTCCAGCGTAGGGCTTGACTGGGCTCGCTCCAATTTAGAGACGTATGTTCGACCGCTTACTTAGGCAAGGTTTCTCTGAGTCAATCCTTTGCCAGCGCGCATCGCTTTAAGCACGGCAGCAAAGGCATTTTTGAGCGACATAAATACGTTCCTGATTTGAGCCAGTGCCTTTGAGCATAGATGCGCTGGAAGGAGCCATTCTAGACGCATGAAAGCCTATCACGCTATTCCTGGGGTAGCCGAGCACGCTGGCTACTGCCTGGTAGGTGAACGATTTCCCAGGAACTGCACTGATGTAGGTTTTAGACTCGGATTTCGGAACTGAATCAATTAAAAAAGAGGCGCGCGCATATCTGTCAGCAGCCCGATTCGTTCCGGGTAGAAAGGTTAGCGCGCCAATCTTCTGCCAATATTCGTTCAGTGCGATTTGTTTATCGTACGTGGGGTAGTGGTCATGACCTTGTAATCTTTGCCGCGATGAATCACGAGTTTGCCCGCGACATATTCCAGAACGGCTGAATCACCTGAAGGGTCGGAAAGTGCGAGATGAACTTGTGCACCCGATCCGTTGGGCAGGGTAGGAGCAATGATCTGGAACGGTTCGGACTTGAGCGCCTCAACCGTCTCCGCGACGGACGCGTAGTTGTCCAGTACATACTGTCCCCAGGTGGAGATACACAGGTGAGGCCGTGATGGGTCTAACTTTCCGTAGTCAGACTCATCCAGATAAAGGACGTTGGCGACGAGTCCTTCGGAGTTCATGCCTTCAGTGCTGCCAATGTCATAGGCGGTAGCAATGACGCTTCCGTATTTCGATACCCACTTTGGAGTGTTTTTTCCGGCGGCGCCATCGCGCTCCATGCCGGCTGGGAATCCCCAGAGGTTCGTGTGCATATCTTCCGACCAGTCCATAGAGCGCCCGTTGAGGACGAGTCCGTCATCTCCGACAAAAAGGGCGCGGGTGCAGGCATTTGCAGCGGACGCGAACCCATGGTCAATGCGAGCAACAAGGCGATGGTTTGTAAGGGGTTAATCGCTTCATATTATGTTCTCACTGCATCATTGTTAAAAATAGTCGAGTGTCGAACTGCCACCGATAAACGATAGTAGGAAATGAGCAAGGGTGATGATTGAGCACATTGTACTTTTTATTATTGTCGTTTATGACGAAGAGTAAATTTTTTGAACTGCATTTCGGTGGAATGGTCGGGGTGAAACATGTCGATGTCAGTACAAAGGTTTCTTAAAGCCTGTTCATAACTACAAAGCATGCGTAATACCCAGTCCGAACGCGTTCGCAGGCGTATATCGTTATCGCTTTTAACGCGCCATTCCCGCCCGCGACTACTGTTCGTCCCTAAAAGAGCTAAATTATTCGCGCTCCGCAACTTGATGATTACAGATTCTTTGCTATAGCTAAAAGCTTCGCGATCTCTCTTCGGCGTAACGAAATGCCAGTCGCAAAAAAAATGAGCGTGGGGCAGCTGACAATGTTGACCGCCGTCAACATGTTAGGATCCGGGATTGTTTTGTTGCCCACTAAACTCGCCGAAGTCGGCGGAATCTCAATCCTATCCTGGTTGATCACAGCTACCGGATCATTGGCATTGGCCTACGCCTTTGCACACTGCGGAATGCTCAGTCGTAAAACCGGCGGCATGGGCGGGTATGCCGAATACACCTTCGGTAAGTCTGGCAATTACATAACAAACTACACCTACGGCTTGTCGCTTTTGATCGCGAACGTAGCCATCAGTATCACAGCTGTTGGTTATATCCAGACTTTGTTCGGTATGAAACTCGACTCATTGCAGGTAGGGCTGGCGACCATTGCTTTGCTATGGATTACCACGTTCGCTAACTTCGGCGGGGCGAGCATTACTGGCAGGATTGGCGCCGTCACGGTCTGGGGTGTTATCGCTCCGGTGGTGTTGGTCTCCACCGTTGGCTGGTTTTGGTTCGACAGCAGCGTGTACGTAGCGGGATGGAACCCTCACGACAAAACTTGGTTCGACGCTGCAGGCGCTTCGGTGGCTATCACTTTATGGGCGTTTCTCGGCCTCGAATCGGCCTGCGCCAACGGCGATGCGGTGGAGAACCCTGAGAAGAATGTGCCCATCGCAGTGCTAGGTGGGACATTGGGGGCGGCGGTGATCTACATCGTCTCCACCAACGTGATCGCAGGCATTGTCGATAACGCCGAGCTTGTTTCTTCCACTGCGCCGTTCGGGTTGGTATTCGCCAAAATGTTCAATCCGATGATCGGCAACATCGTTATGGGCCTGATGGTGCTGGCCTGCATCGGCTCACTGCTGGGCTGGCAATTCACCGTCGCACAGGTGTTCAAGAGTTCGGCGGATACCGGTTACTTTTTGCCGATCTTCGCCAAGGCCAACAAACATGGGGTGCCGATCATCAGCATGCTGATCCTGCTGGCAATGCAGACCTCCATGGCGCTGCTCACGATCAGCCCCGATCTAGCCAAGCAGTTCGACACCCTGGTGACCCTGGCGGTGGTGACTAACCTGGTTCCTTACATCTTGTCGATGGCGACCTTGATGACGCTGCAGAAGATTTCCAATGTACCGGCGAACAAGGCGCTCATTACCAACATCGTTGCTTACATCGCCGCAGCCTATAGCTACCTGGCGCTGTACAGCTCAGGCGCGCAGGCGCTGATGCTCGGCGGCGTAGCCACCATCGTTGGCTACACGCTGTTTGGCTTCGTCAACACACGCCTGATCAAACTGGAAGCTCTGAATAATAGCGTTCCGACACAGACGGTCGCCGCGCAGCACATCGTTGGGGAGCCCATTCCTGTGAATGACCGCCTCCCAGAAACGTCAATCAGGCTATATTGGAGACTCGACCATGACGGAACATAGACACTTGCTCGGCATGCTGGCGCTATTGAGAGCCACGATTGGGATTCGGGTTTTCAACTCTGAAGAATCGAAAATCAGGGCAGAGGCAATCTCGAGAGCCAAGGAGGTAGGGAACGGATGTGATTGATTTTGTTGAATTCTGGTAATTACGGGCAAAGTCCGATTTATTGGCAATATGCGACATTGGTAGAAGTTCCGTCCTGACACATGATTTAACATAATATACATTACACGTAACATCATGTTTCGAGATTAGCCCGGTTGCACGCAGATTTTGAAACGCTCAATTCACTGAATCGCTCATTCATGTGTTAGCGCTCCAATCAGCTGCGAATGCTCCGGGAATTGCTCGCTGAGCTCCTGCCGATCACCCAACGCCATGTCCTCGTACTCAAATCCTGGTGAAACCGCTTCACTGATCAACCCGTATCCCGACAATCCATCCATAAGCCGCGAAGCTTTCCAGACACCGCCCGGTACGTGCAGCTGCAATTTTTGTCCGGCGATTATATCGCTGCCCATCATCACGGTTTTCAACGTGCCATCTGGAAAAATCAGGCTGTACTGAATCGCGTCTCCCAAATGGTAGTAATGCATGATGTCTGATTGGTTGAGATGAAAATGGCCTATTGGCGATTCGTTGGTCAGCAAATAGTAGATGGACGTCATCAGGTAACGCGGACCGCTATCCGTTTCAATCGCCGCATACTGATCCGATTGGAATGTCCTGCGGTAGAAACCGCCTTCCGTATGAGGCTCCAGATTCAGCAACGTGATTAATGCTTCAGCGTCAGCAGCGAGGGCTTTAAGCACGTTATTGGCCATCTGAACTGATCCTTCTCATCAAAGTAACCATAGACTTTATATTCCATATAATTATAACTATGCTAAATACATCTTTAGTGTAGTTATATGCATAAGGGCTTCAAAGCGATAGTGCCTAGTCCGCTAATGCCTCAAAACATTAACAAACTCTAATAATCGACCAGCGAAGTTTTCAACAACGCCTCCAAGCCCATAGGTTTGGCAAAATAATAACCCTGGGCCTGCCCTGCCCCCATTTCGCGCAGCAAGATTAGCGTCGCTTCATCCTCGACACCTTCGGCCACCACGCTCAGGTCCAGCGATTCGGCCATCCGCACAATTGCCCGCACGATCGCGCGACTGCGGGCGCTGGTGGTCAGTTCGAGGATGAATGACTTATCGATCTTCAAGCCGCTGAAACGGTATTGATGCACGTAGCTCAGAGATGAAAATCCTGCACCGAAGTCATCGAGCACCACTGACATGCCATTGTCGGCCAATTGCTGCATGTTCTGCCGGGCAATAGCCGGCTCGGCCACCAGCGCGCCTTCGGTCAACTCGAGGCAGATCCGCGAAGGCGCGACCCGATGCTGCGCCAACAGGGCAAGCACATCACTGGCGAAGTCCGGGCGCGTCATGCTGTAGCTGGAGCAATTCACATGCACCGGCGGCCAATTGGCGTGTTGAGGGTGTGCGAGGATCACTGCAACGCTGGTGAGCATGTACAAGTCCAGTCGACCGATCAGACGCAAACCCTCGACATTCGGCAAAAACTCCCCGGGCGCAATCACTCGGCCGCCCGGCTGATGCCAGCGGATCAGCGCTTCAAGAGCCAGGAGCTCACCCGTTTCAACGCTGACAATCGGCTGAAAATACGGCAGCAGTTCGTCGGTACGTTTGAGCGCATTGCGCAAAGCCCCTTCGCGTTCCATCTGGTCTGAGACTTCTCGGCGCACTTCCTGATTGAACACCGCGTAGCTGTCGCGACCGGCACTCTTGACCCGATACATCGCCGCATCGGCGTCGCGCAGCAAGTCGGCTGGCTCGTGATGGAACTGATTGTCGGCGCTGACAATGCCGATACTGCAGGACGAAAAAACCTCATGTCCATTGATAAAAAACGGCAGGTCAAACGCCACCAGAATCCGTTCGGCGATGTCGATCACCACGTCCAGCGGCGCCTCGGGAGCGAGCACCGAGAACTCATCGCCCCCCAGTCGCGCGAGCATGTCGGTGTCACGCAGGCAGCTGCGCAAACGGTGAGCGGCCTGCATCAACAGCAGATCGCCGAAATGGTGGCCGAGGCTGTCGTTGACCATCTTGAAACGATCAAGATCGATGAACATCACCGCCAGGTGCCCGCCTTCGCTGCCGAATCGCGACCAGGCCTGATTGAGGTGCTGTTGCAGGTAGGTACGGTTCGCCAGTCCGGTCAACGCATCGTGGGAGTTTTCGTGTTGCAACTTGGCATTGGCGTGATCGAGTTCGCGGGTGCGGCTCTGCACCCGGGCTTCGAGCTTGAGGTTGGCGGAATGGATGGCTTCGGCGGCCGTGCGTCGCGACAACGCTGTGTCGATGTGCCGCGACACAAACGTCAGCAATTCCTGGTCACGCAGGGTATACCGCACTTGCGAGGTATAGCTTTGTACCGCCAGCACCCCACGCACCACATCAGCATCGAACAAGGGAATGCCCAACCAGGAGTAGGACCGGTAACACTCTTCGGCAATTTCGATTTCACCGTGCGCATGCAATCGGTCAGCCTCGCCAGCGTCAATCAGGCAAGGTCGACGCTGACGGATAACGTACTCAGTCAGGCCCCGGCGTCCACGCCGTGCCAACGGGCAGGTTGTCTGCCGTTCATCAACGTAATACGGAAAAGTCACTTCACTGGTCGTGTCGTCGAACAGTGCGATGTAGAAGTTCTGCGCGAACAGCAGATCACCGACGATGCCATGCAGGGTTTGAAACAGTTCAGCCATATCACCAGGCTGGCTCGACAGTTCGGCAATCTGGAACAGCGCGCTCTGCAGATGTTCGGCGCGCTCACGCTCTGCCACTTCCTGCCTCAAGGCGTCGTTGAGTGCCGAAAGCTCCAGGGTGCGACGCATGACGATCCCTTCCAGGTTCTCGCGGTGCAGGATCCGGTCCAGCGCCATGGCCACGTGACGGGCCACCACCAGAAACAGCGCACGGTCTTCAGCGCTGTAAGTACGGGAAACGTCGTAGACCTGCATGGCCAGCATGCCAAACACGTCATCCGAGGCATTTTTCAACGGCGCGCCCATCCAGAACTCGGGACGATCCCCCACGCAATAGAAGCGCCCATCGGCCTGAGCTGCGCGAATGCCGGCGGCGTCGATCAGCAACGGCTGGCCCGTGGTCAACACCTGGCCCGTCAACGACAGGTGCGAGGCATCGAGGTACTCGTAGTGTTCGGCCTCGACGGCATCAACGTCGATGATGTCCACGTAATACGGGTAGTCAATCTTGCCGGTGTGCGGGTCATACAGTGCGAGATAGAAGTTCTCGGCGTCGATCAGGCTCGCCAGCAGCCGGTGAACCCCCACCAAAAATACAAACCGGTCGCGGGTCGAACTGGCGAGGTAGGTAATTTCATACAGCACACGTTGAGTAATTTGCGCACGGGCAAGGGTTTCGGTCTGTATCTGCATGCCCAGACGCTGGGCAAAATCGGCGAGCGCCGGTTCCGCGGCATCCTTGATGGGCGCGAGCAGCCATCCCAGTGCACTTTCGCCTCGACCGGTCGGCCATCGGTGCAAGTGCCGGGCCTGGCAAAAGGCCTCAAATTCTTCATTCGCCACGCTGGACGGCCACTTCACCTGCGGGTCGCCCTGCCCGACCAAATGCATTTGGTCGCCGGCACGGTACACCACCCATGCGGTGGTGTGAGCCCAATGGCGCGCCGAGGACAGCAGATGGTCGACTGCTTCTTCATTGCCCGCACACATGCTGACAGCATCTGGCCGACTTTTCAGTGGCGTGGCGACAACGGATTGCCGCGGGGAGTCGGTTAATGGACGAAAACTCATCAGCGCTCCCTGTGCCAAAAACTGGCGATGTTCACTTATTAATTGCTAGCAATATGCCAGTGTTCTTCCCGTTTAAAGCTTATATAAAGTTTTTTCAATAGTTTTATTCGCTTTAGTGCCAATCAAAGATGAAGCGACGCGCTCAGAACTTTTCGGGAACCCGTCTAAGTGGGTAATCCGACTCGTGATAACCGCCCGGTCGCTGACGCTTGGGCAACTTCACTTTCTCGCGTGGCACCTCTTCGTAGGGAATGCGGCCGAGCAAATCGGTGATGATGTTCAAACGAGCCCGTCGTTTGTCGTTCGAGTTCGCCACCAGCCAGGGGGCATGTTCGGTATCCGTCGCCTTAAACATGTCATCACGTGCGCGCGAGTAGTCATACCAGCGGCTGTACGACTTCAGATCCATTGAGGTGAGTTTCCAGATTTTGCGCCCATCCTTGATAC
The DNA here is from genome assembly GCF_059695905.1 of Pseudomonas sp. LBUM1663. Classification (NCBI taxonomy): domain Bacteria; kingdom Pseudomonadati; phylum Pseudomonadota; class Gammaproteobacteria; order Pseudomonadales; family Pseudomonadaceae; genus Pseudomonas; species Pseudomonas sp. LBUM1663. The sequence goes on from NZ_CP166792.1 coordinate 3,239,172, forward strand.
GCGCTTCAAGCCGACGGGTCTGTTCCTCCGGGCTGACTTCCAGCCAATACTTGAACAACATAACGCCCGAGTCGACGATGGCGCGCTCCACCAGGGGCACAGCCTTCAGAAAACCGACAACCTGCTCTTTGGTGCAAAACCCCATCACCCGTTCGACGCCCGCCCGGTTGTACCAACTGCGATCGAAGATCACCACTTCGCCGGCCGCCGGCAAATGCGGCAGATAGCGCTGTATGTACATCTGGCTTTTTTCTCGATCGGTCGGCGCAGGTAACGCCACTACCCGAAAGATCCGTGGGCTCACCCGTTCGGTCAGCGCCTTGATCGTTCCACCCTTGCCCGCCCCGTCGCGCCCCTCGAAGACAATGCAGATCTTGATGCCCTTATGTCGCACCCACTCCTGCAACTTAACTATTTCGACATGCAGTCGGCGCAGTTCACTCAGGTAGTCCTTGTTCGACATTTTCACGCTGTCGACGGAGTTACGTTTTTTGGTGGGTTTCTTGTCCTTTGCCATGAACAACACCTCGCAGTCGATTGGCTCGCTGAGTTTAGTCCATGGTTAAAGATTTACCGTTGACGAAGAAGTCGCTGGGGATTTGAAAGACAACACAAAACAAATGTGGGAGCGAGCTTGCTCGCGATGGCGGTGTGTCAGTCAACATCAATACTGACTGATAGTCCGTCATCGCGAGCAAGCTCGCTCCCACAGGTATTGCATCAAGCCGGCTGTTACCTCAACAACATTTAGGCCCGGCCTTGCTCCCGTAACGCGCCTCCTGCCGTTCCCGAAAGAACACTTCGTAGCTCATCACCGGCTTGTCCGGGTGTTTGCCCTGCATATGTTCGACGTAGGTGTCGTAGTCCGGCATGCCCACCATCAAACGCGCGGCCTGACCGAGGTATTTACCGAGGCGACTCAGGTCATTGAACATTGGCGCCCTCCTCCCTCACGCTTGCGGCAGTGCCTGGTACGGTGCTTCTTTATCCGTGCGTTCCTTGCTGCCCCAGGCGGCAATGCCGACCTTGAGCGCAAAGAACAGGATGCTGAAGACCACCAGCAGGAACAGCGCCGTCAGCGTTGCGTTGGTGTAGGCGTTGTAGATCACGTGGTGCATCTGGTCGATGCTCTTCGCCGGGGCGAGGATCTGACCGTTGGCTAGCGCATCGCTGTACTTTTTGGCCAAGGCCAGGAAACCGATCGCCGGGTTGGCATCGAACAGCTTGATGAAGCCTGCGGTGGTGGTGCAGATCAGCAGCCACACGGCTGGCAACATGGTCACCCAGACGTAGCGCTGACGTTTCATTTTGATCAGCACGACGGTCGCCAACATCAGCGCGATACCCGCCAGCATCTGGTTGGAGATACCGAATAGCGGCCACAAGGTGTTGATGCCGCCCAGTGGATCGATTACGCCCTGATACAGCAAATAACCCCACATCGCCACGCAACCGGCCGTCGCGATCAGGTTGGCGGTCCAGGATTCAGTGCGCTTCAGCGACGGTACGAACGAACCGAGCAAATCCTGCAACATGAAACGTCCGGCACGGGTGCCCGCATCGACCGCCGTCAGGATGAATAACGCTTCAAACAGGATCGCGAAGTGGTACCAGAACGCCATGGTATTTTCACCTGGCAGAACGTGGTGCAGGATCTGCGCGATACCGACCGCCAACGTTGGTGCACCACCGGCACGGGCCAGAATCGTGGTTTCACCGATGTCCTTGGCCACCGCTTGCAGCGCTTCCGGAGTAATGGCGAAGCCCCAGCTGCTGACGGTCTGAGCAACTGAAACAGCATCAGAGCCAACCAGCGCCGCCGGGCTGTTCATGGCGAAGTACACGCCCGGATCGATCACCGAAGCCGCGACCATCGCCATGATGGCGACGAAGGATTCCATCAGCATGCCGCCGTAACCGATGTAACGGGCATGACCTTCGCTGGCCAACAGTTTCGGCGTGGTGCCGGAGGCAATCAGCGCATGGAAACCCGAGACCGCGCCACAGGCGATGGTAATGAACAGGAACGGGAACAACCCGCCTTTCCACACCGGCCCGGTGCCGTCGATGAACTGGGTCAGTGCCGGCATTTTCAAGTCGGGCATGGTGATCAGAATGCCGATCGCCAACGCCACAATGGTGCCGATCTTGAGAAAGGTCGACAGGTAATCACGCGGTGCCAGAATCAGCCACACCGGCAATACCGCAGCGACAAAACCGTAGCCGATCAACATCCAGGTGATCTGAATGCCAGTGAACGTAAACGCTTTGGCCCAGACCGGATCAGCGGCAATCTGCCCACCGAGCCAGATCGAACCCAGCAACAACAACACGCCGACGATGGAAATTTCACCGATGCGACCCGGGCGGATGTAGCGCATGTAAATGCCCATGAACATCGCGATCGGAATGGTTGCCATCACCGTGAAAATCCCCCACGGGCTCTCGGCCAGGGCTTTCACGACGATCAACGCCAGCACCGCGAGGATGATGATCATGATCAGGAAGCAGCCGAACAGCGCGATGGTGCCAGGGATACGGCCCATTTCTTCACGGACCATGTCGCCCAGGGAGCGGCCGTTGCGCCGGGTGGACATGAACAGGACCATGAAGTCCTGAACCGCACCGGCCAGCACCACGCCGGCGATCAGCCACAGCGTGCCGGGCAGATAACCCATTTGCGCCGCCAATACCGGACCGACCAGCGGCCCTGCGCCGGCGATGGCTGCAAAGTGGTGTCCGAAAAGTACGTGTTTGTTGGTCGGCACGTAGTCCAGGCCATCATTGTTGATGACGGCGGGCGTGGCACGATTGGGGTCGAGTTGCATCACCTTGGTGGCGATGAACAGGCTGTAGTAGCGGTATGCAACGAGGTAGATAGCGACTGCTGCGACTACGATCCACAGGGCGTTGATCGCTTCGCCGCGGCGCAGGGCCACGACACTTAGCGCAAACGCTCCCAGGACAGCCACGGCAAACCAGGCGAGGTGTTTAGCCAGACGGGGCATAGCGTGTCTCCTGCCGACAGCCAGTGGACTGCGGCGGTAATTTTTTATAATTGTGTCCGCGGTGCGGAGCTGGCCCAATATCCCCGTATGCCGTCTACAAATAAATCCGCGTTACTACGTACATGGCATCTACGTAGTTCTACGTAGGCGGCGCTGATCTTTAAGTTTAAATGCAAAACCCTGTGCGAGCGGGCTTGCCCGCTCCCACAGGGTTTTGTATTTCAATAGGCGGGCACCACCGCCGCAGGTCATTCCGTCCAGCACCGCTACTGGAGCCGCGTATCTTTGGCATATGATGCCGGGCCTTCGCCTACCCTCCGTCCGGTCAGGAGCCAAGATGCAGCTCAAACACAAAATCGTCGCGCTCGGGATTCTGCCACTGGTGTTGGCGATCGCGGTGATCTGCGCGCTGGTGATTTCCCTGAATCGCCAACTCGGCGATCAACAGGCGCAGTTGATTGAAGACAGCATCCTGGCGAGCAAACGCGCCGAGCTTAAAAACTACGTGGAAATGGCGCAGAGTCTGATCGCACCGCTGTACGACGATGGCCACGGTGACGAGCATGCCCAGCAACAAGTGCTGGAAGAACTGCGCAAGCTCAGCTTTGGCATCAACGGCTACTTCTTCGTCTACGACCGCGAGGGCCGCAGCCTGATGCACGCGCGCCAGTCGGAACTGGTGGGCAAATACCTGTGGGACATGAAAGATCCCCACGGTTTACCGGTGATTCAGGCGTTGCTCAAAAGTGCGCAATCCGGCGAAGGTTTTCAGCGTTACGCCTGGAACAAGCCTTCCTCCGGCCAAGTGACCGACAAGCTCGCTTATGTAGTGATGCTGGACCGTTGGGGCTGGATGCTCGGCACCGGCATCTACCTTGAAGACGTTGAGCGCGCCACCCAGCAAGCGCGCGATGAAGTGGCACAGGGCATCCGCAAGACCATGCTGGCGATTGCCGCAGTAGCCCTCGTGGCCGTGCTGTTTGTCTTCGCCAGCGGCATGACGCTCAACGTCAGCGAGCATCGCCTGGCGGATAAAAAGCTCCAGCGCCTGACCCAGCGGATCGTCAGCCTCCAGGAGGAAGAGCGCACCAGGGTCTCCCGCGAGCTGCACGACGGCATCAGTCAGGTGCTCGTCTCCATCAAGTTTCAGTTCGAACTGGCCAGTCTGCTGCTGGAGAATGACCCGGGACAAGACAAGGGTTTGAACACACTAAAAGACGCTACAGCTCGCCTCGGCGACGCGATTGGCGAAGTTCGCAGCCTCTCTCACGACCTGCGCTCGTCGCTGCTCGACACCCTGGGCCTGCCGGCGGCGATCGGCCAGCTCGCCGCGGAATTCGAGCAGCGCAGCGGTCTCACCGTGACTTACGACGATAATGAATTCGACTGTGACCTGGTCGACGGCGCAGCGGTTTCGCTGTTCCGGATTGTGCAGGAAGGCCTGACCAACATCGAACGCCACGCACAGGCTAAAAACGTTTCGATTACCCTGCATGGGTCACAAGAGTCCGTGCGGTTGACGGTGGTCGACGACGGTGTCGGCTTCAACGTCGCCCAGGTCGAACGTCGTCATGCGGGCATCGGCCTGCGTAATATCCGTGAGCGTGTCGAGCATTTTGGCGGACGTTTCGACCTGATATCGGTGCCCGGAAGAAGTGAGCTGGACGTGCTGCTGCCGATGAAAATGCCCGGTGCAAAACGCTGACCCACCCCCTTACAACAAGAGTGAATACCCGCGATGAACCTGCCCTACCCGATCCGCGTCGCCCTGGTCGACGATCACTCCCTGGTCCGCGACGGGATCAAAGCGCTGCTCGCGGTCATGGCGCCCCTGGAAGTCGTGGGCGAAGCCGAGAGTGGCGCGCAGGCCATCGAGATGGTCGGGCGCTGCCAGCCAGACTTGCTGCTGGTCGACATCAGCCTGCGCGACATGAACGGGCTTGAGCTGACCCGCGTGCTGCGCGCCCAGTACCCGTCGCTGAAGGTGCTGATGCTGAGCATGTACGACAATTATGAATACGTCAGTGAATCCGTTCGCGCCGGTGCTAGCGGCTATGTGCTCAAGAACTCACCATCGCGGGAAATCATTGCCGCCATCGAAGCCATCGCCAGTGGCGGCACGTTCTACAGCGCCGAAATCGCCCAGCGGCTGATTGCCGACAAAAGCACCGACAACGAGCTGACACCCCGCGAAAGCCAGGTGTTGTACAAAATGGCTCAGGGGTTGAATAACAAAGAAATGGCCCGCGAGCTCGACATCAGCGTGCGCACGGTGGAAACCCATCGCCTGAGCATCCGCCGCAAACTCAACATCGACAAACCCGCGGCCCTGGTCAAATACGCGATCGATCACGGGATCATTTCGCGGTAACGGGCACGCCTCACGCCGCCCCTGGATTGACGACCTTCGCAGTGCGGATAAACAACGCCCGCACCTTTTCCCAGAAATTGCCCCCCAGCACAAAAAAGCTGCCGACCAGCATGGCATCGCCCAGCAATTGAAGCTGCCACAAGTTCGGTCTGAACCCCGGCCAAAACGTGTCGACGTAGGGTTCAAGAAAGGCCGAGATCAGCGGCAGACAAAACATCACGATACCGATCCGATGACGGATCGGACCCACTTCGGCATCTACAGACGGCGCTAGCCCAGAGACGTAACCGAACAGCTTGCTCTTCAACTGCTGGAACCCGGACTTGCCCATCACCGCAATGACCAGGATCAACAGGACTTTATTGCTGATGAACAAAACGCCGGTCAGCGCGGCGATTCTTGAACCAGGAATGTCGAGCATTGCGGCGACTGGCACCATCAGCCACGAACCCAGCATTACACCAATAATGGCGATGCCCACTTTGAAGCGCCAACCAGCGGAATGGGGTTCAGCATGACCTTGGGAGCTACTCATGAGTGTCCTGCCTATAAGTGATCGCAGAAGGTTTGAGGGTGCCTGAGAAGCTTAGCAGCCGGTTGCTCATTTGGGCGGCTATGCTCCAGTGACCTTCCCTGGTTGGACGATACGCGATGCCTCGAGGCCGTTCCTTGCAAAGCCTGCCAGGCCACCTCCTCTTGCTCGCCGCACTTGGCCTGAGTGGCTGCGTGCGGCTGGGGCCGGACTTCCAGCCGCCGGGAGAAGCGTGGGTCGAGCATTGGAACACCGCGGCCCTTGAACACGCCAGTCAGCGCGGAACGAATCCCGATATCCGCCAGTGGTGGCAGGTCTTCAACGATCCGCTACTCAATCAGCTGATCGCCGAGTCGGATGCTCATAATTCCAGCCTGAAAATCGCCGGCCTGCGCGTGATGGAAGCTCGTGCCCAGCTGGGCATTGCGCAAAGCGGTCTGTACCCGCAACTGCAGCAGGCCAGCGCCGACAGTTTGTACTTCAATCGCCGGCAATCGGGTGGCACCAATCCCCAGGACAGCCATTTCTGGCAATACAGCGCCGGGTTCGACATTGGCTGGGAGCTCGACTTCTGGGGGCGTTTCAGCCGAGCCATCGAATCGTCCGACGCCAGCTATTTTGCCGCCCAGGCCAACTATGAAGACGTGCTGGTATTGCTGCGCGCTCAGGTCGCGGACACCTACTTTTCGTTGCGCACCACCGAGGCACGGTTACGCGTTGCCCGGGAGAACGCCAAACAGCAAAAGCGTAATTTCGAGATCACTGAAAAACTGTTCAACAGCGGCCAGCAAGCGGAACTCGACCTGCAACAGGCCAAAACCCAATACCTCGGCACCCTGAGCACCATCCCCACCCTCGAAGACCAACTGCAACGAACGCGTAATGCCTTGGCCGTGCTGATCGGGCAACCGCCCGGCACGTTGCCGATACTGGTGAATAACGAAGGCTTGATCCCACTGATTGATCTCGCCGTACTGCAGGATGTCCCGGCCAATCTGCTGCTGCGTCGGCCCGATGTGCGCGCTGCCGAGCTGAACGTCGCCGCCCAGTCGGCATTGATTGGCGTGGCCGAGAGTGATTTCTATCCGTCGCTGACCTTGCTCGGCAGCATCGTCTGGTCGGCCGACACGCTCAACGGTACGTCCAGAAGCCTGGACCTGATCGGCGGTCCCAGCCTGCGCTGGAACGTGTTCGACCATGGCCAGATCAGCAACAACGTGCGCGTCCAGGATGCGCGGTTGCAGCAACTGATCGAGACGTACCGGGACAAAGTCCGCCAGGCCGCGCGCGAGGCTGACGATGCCGCCACTGGCTTGATCAAATCGCTGGAGCGCGAACGCATCCTGAGCGAGGCCGAAGTGGCGGCCAAACGCTCGCTGGTGCTGGCCAGCGCGCAGTACCGCGAAGGTTACTCGGACTTTCAGCGCGTGCTCGATGCCCAGCGCGCACTACTCGAACAACAGGATAACTACCTGGTCGCCCGCAGCAACGCCGTGAGCAATCTGATTGCCCTGTACAAATCCCTCGGTGGCGGTTGGTACAGCGCCCAGCCCAAAGTCGATGAAGCCACCCGTCAGCAGATGGAAAAACGCACCGACTGGGGCGACCTGCTGAGCGAACCCGCCGCCCTCCCTGCCCCACAAGGTAAACAGCCATGAGTGAAGCCGCGCAGCCTGTCCCCGAGGCGCCCTCCCCCAAGCCTCCTGAGCCTGCCGCCGACCCGGCGAAAAAAGGCATCAAATGGGTGCTGCTCCTGATCCTCCTGAGCCTGTCGTGGTACCTGACGGCCGACCGTTTTACGCCCTATACGCAACAAGCCCGCGTGGGTGCCTTTGTCATTCCGGTCGCCTCGGAAGTCGCCGGCCGGGTGATCCGCGTCAACGTGCGCAACAATCAGGACGTCCAGGCGGGAGACGTGCTGTTCGAGGTCGACCCGCAGCCCTACCAGATTGCCCTCGACCGGGCACGCGCAGACCTTGAATCGACACGTCGGCAGATCGGCGCCAGCACCGCCGGCATCGCTTCTGCGCAAGCCAACTTGCGCGCTGCCCAAGCCAACGAACTCAAGGCGAAACAGGACAATCAACGCTTGGAAGGTTTGTACCGCGAAGACCCCGGAACCATTTCCGTGCGACTGCTCGAAGTGTCTCGCGCCAATCGTGAACAGGCGGTCAGCCAGGTTGCGGCCGCCCGCGCCGAAGTGCAACGCGCCCGCGAGCAAGAAGGCGGCAGCGAGGAAGACAACGCCCTGCTGCGTAGCGCCGCGACGGCGCTGTCGAAAGCCGAGCTGGATCTGTCCAACACGCAGATTCGCGCCCGTTCGGCGGGGCTGATTACCGACCTGCGCACCGACGCCGGGCAGTTCGCTGCGGCCGGTGGCCCGGTCATGACCCTGATTGCCATCCACGATGTATGGATCAGCGCGGACATGACTGAAAACAACCTCGGTCTGGTGAAAGTCGATACACCCGTGGCGATCGTCCTGGATGCGTTCCCGGGCGAAGTGTTCGACGGACGCGTGCGCAGTGTCGGTTATGGAGTCAGTGTCGGACAGACGCCCGCGCCTGGCACCTTACCCAGTGTGCAGAACAGCCGTGACTGGCTGCGACCGGCCCAGCGTTTTCCGGTGATTATCGAGTTCTCCGAAGACGCCCGAAAAGCCTTGCGTGACAGCCGCGCCATCCGTGCTGGCGGGCAGGCCGAAGTCATGGCCTTCCCGACTCAAGGTAACCCGTTGAACCCGTTGGGTCGGCTGTTTGTGGGTTTCATGAGCTGGCTGAGCTATGCCTACTAAACGCACGCCCCGGGAACAGCGCGCATTACGCTTGGCCACTGGCACGGCATTGTGTCTCGCCGCGAGCTTCGGTCTCGGGTTGCCAATTCCCTTTCTGGCGCCGGTGCTTTGCCTGATCCTGCTGGCTTCGATCAACCGCCCGTTGCCGTTCAAGGCAGCGGTGGTGCTCGCGTTGGCCGCAATGTTGACCACGGGCCTCGGCCTGTTGTTGATCCCGATCCTGCGTTATTACCCCGTCAGCGGCTTACTACTGGTCGGCTTGAGTCTGTTCCTGGTGTTCCGTTTCGGTCTGCGCGGAGGCAACGCGCTGATCGTGACCTTTCTGGTGATTGGCCTGACGATGATTTCCTCGGCCGGCGTTGCCGAATTCGATCTGGCGGCGATGGTCATCGGTGCCCTGGTCAAGGGCTTGCTGCTCGCCGTTGCGGTCGTGGCGATCAGTCATGGGTTATTCCCGGATCCACCGAATGCCCCCTCGCCGCCCCCCGCCCCCACCTTGCCCGCTGAAGAAGTCAGTCGGGTGGCGCTTCGTGCAACCCTGATCGTGTTGCCGACGTTCCTGCTGGCATTGATCGACCCGGCCGGTTACCTGCCGATCATCCTCAAAGCCGTCAGCCTGGGTCAGCAAAGCTCCACGACCAATGCCCACACCGCCGGTCGCGAACTCGTCGGTTCGACCTTGCTCGCAGGCCTGCTGGCAATCCTGTTCTGGAGCGCCCTCAGCCTGTTTGTGCACCTGTGGATGTTCTATTTGTGGATGCTGCTGTTCGGTCTGGTACTGGCGCGCAAACTCTACGCCCTGAGCCCGACCCGGTTCAGCCCGGGGTTCTGGCTCAACACCCTGATCACGCTGATTATCCTGTTGGGCCAGTCGGTTCAGGACAGCCTCGCGGGCAAGGACGTGTACACGGCGTTTGCGGTACGCATGGGCTTGTTCCTCGCCGTCACGCTCTATGCCTGCCTGATGGTTTATCTGCTTGAGCAGCGGCCGCAAAAAGCTCAGGGATTAACCTGATAACCCTTGCCTTGCAGGCAACTGGTGTACGCCGTCGAGGTGTTCGCGGCGCTGGTTTTCTGCTGCGCCCGGCGCTCTTGACGCTGACGCGAACCGCCCACCACAGCGCCGGCGGCGGCCGTCTCTTTGGCGCGGTTCTGTCGATAGTCCTGCTTCGTGTCGTCGTCGACGCGATCATAAAACTCGTCATGCTGACGCCCGCGCACTTCTGCCCCGGCCGAGCCCGCGGCGGCCCCCACGGCAGCACCGCGCAATCGCCCTCCGGATGCAGGCTGTGCGGTCGACGCGGTCTGACTGGCGGCGATGCTATTGCATTCATTGATGTCCAACTGGGTCTGTTGCGAACTCTGCCCTTTCATCGGAACAACCGTTGCAGCCCAACCCTGGGTACACGCAACCGCCAATACGATGCTCAGGCCGATGGATGACACCTTGCTCATAATGACCTCCAACGCAGCCCGTCACTCGGCAAGAACACGGGTGGTAGACCGCTGATAACTGCTTCCGGGCTTGATTCGGCAACAAGAAGTGTAGATCACCTGGCATGCTCTCCCAGCGCGGTACTGCCTGATCCAGACGGTGAGCATGATTCTTTTCGATCGTTTTGGCGTGATGGCCTAACCTCATAGGTTGAGCGACCCACCACAGAGTCGAGCACGCCTATGCGTAATGCATTGAAGTCAATGATGTTCGTCGTGCTCACGCTACTTGCAACCAGTGGCGGAGCGCTGTCGGCCGCCGACATACCGCCGGCTCCAGGTATTGCGTCGGGAACTTCATCGTTTGCCATCTCCCAGAGTGATCTGCAAGACCTGCAAATCCGGCTTGACCGAATCAAACAACAGATTTCGCTGGCCAATAACCTCACCCAGATGGTCGGCTTGCAAGATTCCGTTCAGTCGTTTATCAACGATGTGGACAGCCTGCAGTCATCCCTGCTGCCCGAACAAAAGCAACTGCAAGCCCAACTTGATGTGTTGGGCCCGGTATCACTCGACGATGTGGCGTCAGAGAAATCGGATATCTCGACGCAAAGAGCCTATCTCTCCGAGCAAAAGACCAAAGTCGATTCCAGCCTGAAAACCCTGACAGCGCTTAGAAACAATGCAGCCGGCCTCATCATTCAAATTGCCGGCATTCGCCGCAGCCTGCTGGAAACCGAAGTCACGCTGCGCAGCGGCAGTATTCTGGGACCGGGGTTCTGGGCGCCGTTGTTTAATCCGCTGAAGGAGGACCGCCAACGGCTGAGCGATTTCATCCAACAGGCTTCCAGCGCAATCAAAGCCGCCTGGCAACCCGGCGAGCGCCTGTTCGCCGCCGCATTGATCGTACTGGCCCTGGGGATTTGGTCCTGGGGACGAAGAATCGCCGAGCGCGGGCTGACCTGGGTGTGTATTCATCGAATGCCGGAAGGACGTTTGCGTCGAAGCTCGCTCGCACTGGCCTCAGTCGTGGCCACGGTGCTGACCACTGCTTTTGCGATGCAACTGTTGTTTTATGCGCTCACCCGGCAATTACCGTTGTCGCCGTTGATTCAGAACTTTGCCGATGAATTCGAAAAAGTCATCTACGTTTGCATCCTGATTACCGGTTTGAGCCGTGCGCTGCTGTCGACACGACATCCTTCCTGGCGACTGCCGGCGATCGCCGATCCGGTGGCGCTGGCGATCCAGCCCTTCCCCAGAATACTGGCCGTCACGCTGCTGATTCTGGTGGGGCTGGCACAAATCACCAACGTCACGGGCATGAGCCCGCCCGCCATTCTCTTTGGTCGCGGTTTGGTCGCGCTGGTGGTCACGCTGATTATCGGCACGTTGTTCCGCCGTGCCAGCAAAGTCCGCAGAGCCGTCGCGGCCACCGGGGAAGCACCCGAATCGAGTACTACCCTCGCAGGCCTGATTTATTCGTTGGCCGGTATTGCGACGATTGTATCGCTGCTTGCGCTGCTGATCGGCTACATCTCCCTGGCACGGTTCATCACGTACCAACTGGTCTGGGGTTTTATCATCCTGTCGGGCTTCTACTTGCTGATGCAATTGTTCAAAGACAGCTGTGAGTACCTGTTTTCATCCAAGAGCCCCAGCGGCAAGGCGCTCAAACAATTGCTCGGGATCGGTGATGTACGCCTTGAGCAAGTGTCGATCATTCTGTCCGGTGTCAGTCGCGCCGGGTTATTGCTGCTGGCGGTGATTTCACTGTTTGTCGGTGGCGTCGGCACGACGCTGGGGCAATTGTTCACCCAGACGTTCGCGATCCTCGGCGGCGATGGTCTGCGCAAACTCAATATCATCCCGGGCCATTTGCTGAATGCGCTGCTGGCCCTGTTCATCGGCATCTACCTGATTCGCTCACTGCGCCGATGGCTGGATAACGAGTTCCTGCCCAAAACCGACATGGACCCCGGCATGTGTGCCTCGCTCAGCACACTGTTCGCCAACATCGGTTACGCCCTGGTGATTCTGCTGACGCTGTCATCCCTGGGCATCCAGTGGACCAACCTGGCGTGGATTGTCAGCGCCCTGTCGGTGGGGATCGGTTTCGGTTTGCAGGAAATCGTCAAGAATTTCGTCTCCGGCCTGATTCTCCTGACCGAACGGCCGGTCAAGGTCGGCGACCTGATCAGCATCAGCGGCGTCGAAGGCGACATCCGCCGCATCAACGTCAGGGCCACTGAAATACAACTCAGTGACCGCTCGATCGTCATCGTGCCTAACTCGCAACTGATATCGCAAAACCTGCGCAACGTGACCCTCGGCGGCAGCGCACAAGGGGTGGCGACACTGGAGCTGATGTTCCCGCTGGACATCGACCCGGAGCAAGTTCAAAACCTGCTGTACGACACGTACCGCGAGAACGAAACCATCCTCGACAAACCGGCTACCTTCGTCCGGTTCAGCAAACTGTCCCCCGAAGGCATCACGCTGACGGTCACGGGCTACGTCAGCAGCCCGAGAATCGTCGGCACGACCAAAAGCGATCTGCTGTTTGAAATCCTCAAACGGTTGGGTGCGGCGGGTATTGAACTGGCCAAACCTGCACCCACGGTTTGAACAACGAGAGAAGCCGGCCTTTCAGGAAGGATGCAGCGCCAAGTCGGCGAGGTGGAATTCGCGAATCACGTCCTGCACGGGTGATGGCGCTTGAGTGTTTCACTCGGCAGTTCCTTGAACAACGCCCGGTAACTGCTGGAAAACCGCCCCAAATGCCAGAACGACCAATTCATCGCCACTTCGGCAACGGTCGTGTCATTCGGCGTTCGCGCGAGCAATTCGCGGTGTGCACTGTTGAGGCGGCGCAGGCGCAGCCAATGGGTCGGCGTCATCCCCGTGAAGGCCTTGAACGCGTGCTGCAACTGACGCAGTGAAACCCCGGCCACTTGGGAAAGCTCCAGCAGGTTGAGGGTTTCTTCCGGTGAATCGGCGGCCCATTCACCAATGCGTTTCATCACCGCGCGTTCTTCGGTGCGGCGCTGCAGGCCGCCGCGATCGAGGCACACACAGGCGTTGTCGAGGATGTGCAGGCAGTCTTCGAGCAGTTGCTGGGTCAGCGCTTCTTTGCTGGGTGGGTCGAGCGTTTCGGCGAGCCGGGTCAAGGTGCCGCTCAACCAGCGGCTGAACAATGCGTTCTGCCCCGAGTTCAGCGGCGACATGAATAATCCTTCCAGCCGCGCGACATTCAAACCGTGGCGCTGGACGAATTCCGGACCGAACACCACGGCGATTTCCTGGTAGTTCTCCGGGGTGATCCAGATGTTGCGGCTTTCACCATTCAACACGTAAAGCGCGTTGTCGCTGCGGTCGAAACAGAACGCCAGCGAACCCTTGGGCGCACTGAAATTCTGTTCGACCCGGGTGTTCATCTGCTCTTCGTAAATCTCCACGCCTTGCAGGTCCAGATAGCGCACGCGCCCGGCGAAATGCCCCGGCGACATCTGCTGGTAATGCTGGACCCAACCCGGCGTGGCGCGGATCTGCGCGGCGACATCGTCGGTGTTGAACGCTTGAACCTGTATTGGACTGGACGCTGACATGAATGACCTTACGCACTCGTTTGGTGCGTTTTGGTGCTGCTGAAAGTGGATAGATGGAACTGCAAGGCTCGCCCAAGATAGTCGTCAACGCGTCTCAGGGGAAGTGTGTGGTGGATGAAACCGCCCTCCCCGACGTTAATAAAACCAATAACGAGGTCTTTATGAATGCCCCTTTCGATCAGCTCCTCACGTGGCTGAAAGATCACAAGATTACCGAAGTCGAGTGTGTGGTCAGTGACTTGACCGGCATTGCACGCGGCAAAATTGCACCCACCAACAAGTTCCTGCATGAGCGAGGCATGCGCCTGCCGGAAAGTGTGCTTTTGCAAACGGTAACCGGGGACTTTGTCGACGACGACATCTACTACGACCTGCTCGACCCGGCCGACATCGACATGGTCTGCAAGCCCGTCGCCGACGCGGTGTACGTGATTCCATGGGCGATCGAGCCGACCGCCATCGTCATCCACGACACCTTCGACAAGTTCGGTAACCCGATCGAACTGTCGCCGCGCAACGTCCTGAAGAAAGTCCTGCAACTGTACACCGACAAAGGCTGGCGGCCGATTGTTGCGCCGGAAATGGAGTTCTACCTGACCCAGCGCTGTGAAGACCCGGACTTGCCGCTCAAGGCGCCGCTGGGTCGTTCGGGCCGTGCGGAAAGCGGTCGTCAGTCCTTTTCCATCGATGCCGCTAACGAATTCGACCCGCTGTTCGAAGACGTCTACGACTGGTGCGAACTGCAAGGCCTGGACCTCGACACACTGATCCACGAAGACGGCCCGGCGCAGATGGAAATCAACTTCCGTCATGGCGATGCGCTGGACCTGGCGGACCAGATCACCGTGTTCAAGCGCACCATGCGTGAGGCGGCACTCAAGCACAACGTCGCCGCGACCTTCATGGCCAAGCCGATTGGCGACGAGCCCGGCAGCGCCATGCACATCCACCAGAGCGTGGTCGACATCGCCAGCGGTCAGCCGATCTTCGCCAATGCCGACGGCACCATGAGCGAGCTGTTCCTGCACCACATCGGCGGCCTGCAAAAGTACATCCCCAAAGTGCTGCCGATGTTCGCGCCCAACGTCAACTCGTTCCGCCGCTTCCTGCCGGACACCTCGGCTCCGGTCAACGTCGAATGGGGCGAGGAAAACCGCACCGTCGGCCTGCGAGTGCCGACCTCGACGCCGGATTCGATGCGCGTGGAAAACCGCTTGCCGGGGGCTGACGCCAACCCGTACCTGGCAATCGCGGCGAGTTTGTTGTGCGGTTATCTGGGCATGGTTGAACGCATCGAGCCGAGTGCTGCGGTGCAAGGTCGAGCCTACGAGCGCCGCAACCTGCGCCTGCCGATCACCATCGAGGATGCGCTGACGCAGATGGAAGAGTGCGAAACCATCGGGCGGTATTTGGGCGACAAGTTCGTGCGCGGTTACGTCGCGGTCAAGCGGGCCGAACACGAGAACTTCAAGCGGGTGATCAGCTCCTGGGAGCGTGAGTTCTTGATGCTTAGCGTTTAACTCCCTTCATGATCGGTCCCACGCTCTGCGTGGGAACGATCACAAACAAAACAATAAGAGGTGTCGAATGCGTCTATTGAAATCCATGGTTCCGGCCGCGCTGGCCGTGTTGTTCAGTGCCGTTGCCCAGGCTCAGCCCACCGTCAGCGTCTACAACTGGACCGATTACATCGGCGAAACCACCCTCGCCGACTTCCAGGCCACCTCCGGGATCAAGGTGATCTACGACGTCTTCGATTCCAACGAAACCCTGGAGGGCAAATTGCTCGCCGGCCGCACCGGGTATGACGTGGTCGTGCCGTCCAACCACTTCCTGGCCCGTCAGGTGAAGGCCGGCGCGTTCCTCAAGCTAGACCGCGCGCAGTTGCCCAACTTCAAGAACCTCGACCCGAAGCTATTGGCGCTGCTGGAGAAAAACGACCCGGGTAATGAGCATTCCGTGCCGTACCTGTGGGGCACCAACGGCATCGGCTACAACGTCGACAAGGTCAAGCAAGTGCTCGGCATCGACCACATCGATTCCTGGGCCGTGCTGTTCGAACCGGAAAACATCAAGAAACTCAGCCAGTGCGGCGTGTCGATGATGGACTCGGCCGATGAAGTGTTCCCGGCGATTCTCAATTACATGGGCATGGACCCGCGCAGCGAGAACCCGGAGGACTTCAAAAAAGCCGAAGCCAAGCTGTTGAGCATCCGGCCTTACATCACTTATTTCCACTCCTCCAAATATGTGTCGGACCTGGCCAACGGCGACATCTGCGTGGCCTTCGGCTATTCGGGTGACGTGTTCCAGGCCGCCAACCGGGCCAAGGAAGCCAAGAACGGCGTGAACATCGCCTACGCCATTCCGAAGGAAGGCAGTAACTTGTGGTTTGACCTGTTGGCGATTCCTGCCGATGCCGGCAACCCGAAAGAAGCCCATGCCTTCATCAACTACCTGCTGGACCCGCAAGTGATTGCCAAGGTCAGCGCCTCGGTCGGCTACGCCAACCCGAACCCCGCCGCCAAGGAATACATGGACGCGGAGCTGGTGAACAACCCTGAGGTTTATCCGCCGCAGGCAGTCCTCGACAAACTCTACATTTCCACCACCCCGCCCCAGGCGATCATGCGACTGATGACCCGTTCCTGGAGCAAAGTGAAGTCCAACAAATGAATAACGAACACGCACATTCCTATTACGCGGCCACCGCCAATGGCCTGACGCCCTACCCCACGCTGGCCTCGGACCTTGTGGCCGATGTCTGTGTGATCGGCGGCGGTTTCACCGGAGTCAACACGGCGATCGAACTGGCTCAACGCGGGCTCTCGGTGATTCTGCTGGAGGGCCGGCGGATCGGCTGGGGCGCGAGCGGGCGCAATGGCGGGCAACTGATCCGCGGCATCGGCCATGACGTCAGCGGTTTCACCCGGTACGTCGGTGAGGACGGCGTGCGCTATCTGGAGCGTGCGGGGATCGAATCGGTGGAACTGGTGGGCAATCGCATCCGTGAACACGGGATTGAGTGCGACCTGCGCTGGGGGTTCTGCGAACTGGCCAACACCAAGGCGCAGTTCGCGGCGTTCAAGACGGAGCAGGAAAGTCTGGCCGAATCAGGTTACACCCATGAAACCCGTCTGGTCGGGGCGGAGCAGATCCGTGAGCAAGTGGTGGATTCAGAGGTCTATGCCGGTGGTCTGGTCGACATGGGCTCGGGCCATTTGCATCCGCTCAATCTGGTGCTGGGCGAAGCAAAACTAGCGCACGCCCTCGGCGTGCAGATCTTCGAGCAGAGCCCGGTAATCGAATTGATCCATGGCAGCACGGTGCAGGTTCGCTGTGCCGGTGGCACGGTACGCGCCGGTAGTCTGGTGCTGGCCTGCAACGCGCACCTTGAAGAACTCGAACCGAAACTCAGCGGCAAGGTGCTCCCGGCCGGCAGCTACATCATCGCCACCGAGCCGTTGGCACCTGAGGTTGCCGCGCAATTGATACCGCAGAACCTGGCGTTGTGCGACCAGAAAGTCGGCCTGGATTACTACCGGCTCTCGGCGGACCGACGCTTGCTGTTCGGTGGCGCCTGCCATTATTCCGGGCGCGATCCGGCCGACATCACGGCGTACATGCGTCCGCAGATGCTCAAGGTCTTCCCGCAACTGCGCGATGTGCGCATCGACTATCAATGGGGCGGGCGGATTGGCATCTCGGCCAATCGTTTTCCGCAGGTCGGGCGCTTGAGTCAGCACCCGAACGTGTTCTACGCCCAGGGGTATTCCGGGCATGGACTGAACGTCACGCATTGGTGCGCGAAGCTGTTGGGCGAAGCGATTCACGCCGGGCAGAGTCGAGGGTTCGACGTGTTCAGCGCTGTGCCGCACATGACCTTTCCCGGCGGGCCGATGCTGCGCTCGCCGTTGCTGGCCCTGGGCATGTTCTGGTATCGCCTGCGCGAACTGGTTGGCTGAATATCAGCCGTAT
Source organism: Pseudomonas sp. LBUM1663 (assembly GCF_059695905.1). Lineage (NCBI taxonomy): Bacteria > Pseudomonadati > Pseudomonadota > Gammaproteobacteria > Pseudomonadales > Pseudomonadaceae > Pseudomonas > Pseudomonas sp. LBUM1663. The sequence continues at coordinate 3,256,900 of NZ_CP166792.1, forward strand.
GCAAAACCTGTGGTAATTGGGCTTCTGTGACGAGGGGGCTTGCCCCCGTTGGAGTGCGAAGCCCTCCCAAATATTTTGACAGTTGCCGAAAATGTGGGGCTGCTGCGCAACCCAACGGGGGCAAGCCCCCTCGCCACAGAAGCCCTCGCCACAGGTCCTTGATCCCAATGAACTGATTAGTCCTTTCGATTTGCTCAATCGCGAGGCACTTCTATATTGAGGAGGTGCTCTGACTTTCCTGCGTCCTGGCGAGTGCGGCCTATGGCTACGACTGACCAACTGATCATCTGCGAGCACTGCGACTGCGTGTATGAAAAAGTCACGCTCGCCAAACATCAAAAAACCCTGTGCACACGCTGCGGCGGCGTGCTCCAGCGCTATAACGGCCTGACGGTGGAACAACGCCTGGCGTTGACCTGGACAGCGTTGATGTTGTGGATTTTCGCCAATTTCTACCCGGTCATGAGCATCAGCCTCAAAGGCCTGAAAAACAGCGCAACCCTCTGGGACTCGGTGCTGGCCTTAAGCCTCGGACCGATTACCTTCATCGCCATGGTGGCCGCCATCGCAATGATCATCGCGCCAATCTTCCAGCTGTTGCTGCTGATCTGGGTGCTGAGCTATGCCCTCGCCTCCCGGCGCTCGCCCGGTTTCAGGTTCTGCATGCGCTGGCTGGAAACCCTGCGGCCCTGGAGCATGCTCGAAGTCTGTCTGCTGGGGGCGATGGTCGCGGTGATCAAACTCGCCGGGTTGCTGGATGTGCTGCCCGGCATTGGTCTGTTTGCCCTGGCCGTGCTCAGCCTGATGATGATCCGCATCGCCGGGCGCGATGTTCGTGATCTGTGGGACACCTTATGACAAGGCCTCCGGTCGCCAGCGAACTCAACCTGTGCCTGTGCCACAGTTGCGGACTGGCTTGTGACATGACCCTCAATCCCGACGAATGCGAGCGCTGCGGCGCGCCGTTGCATCACCGTAAAAGCAACTCGCTGACCCGCACCTGGGCCTACCTGCTGACCTCCCTGGTGTTTTACGTCCCGGCCAATCTGCTGCCGGTGATGAACACCAAAATGGTCGGCAACGGCGCCGACAGCACAATCATGAGTGGCGTGCTGGAGTTCTGGCAGCACGGTGCCTGGGACATCGCCCTGATCATTTTTATCGCCAGCATCGCGGTGCCGGGCATCAAGTTCGTCGCCCTGATGCTGTTGCTGATTACGGTGCATCGCGACAGCCTGTGGGCGCGCAAGGAGCGATCGAAGCTGTACCGATTCGTCGAGGTCATCGGTTACTGGTCCATGCTCGATGTGATCGTGGTGGCCCTGGTGGCCTCACTGGTCAAGTTTCAAGCCCTGGCCGATATCCAGCCGCGCCCGGGCATTCTGTTTTTTGGCCTGGTGGTGGTGTTCACCATGCTGGCAGCGATGAGTTTCGACCCGCGTCTGATCTGGGATAACGGGCAGGATAAAAACTCACACACCGAGGAGGACATGGATGAAGTCGCAAGCCATTGACGGGCCGCAAGCCCCTGGCCAGGCCCCAATCAAGACTCGTCGTTTCAGCGTTTCGCTGGTCTGGATCGTGCCAATCATCGCGGTACTGGTGGGCATTTCCCTGGTGGTCCACAGCATGATGCAGGAAGGCCCGACCATCACCGTCACGTTCAATACCGGCAGCGGCCTTACTGCCAACAAAACCGAGGTCAAATACCGCAATGTGGTGATCGGGCAGGTCTCGGACGTGGAACTTAGCAGCGACCAGAAGAGTGTCAACGCCACGATCAAACTGGCTAAACAGGCGGAAAGCTTCACTCGCGCAGACTCGCAGTTCTGGGTGGTGCGTCCGCGTATCGGAGCCGGTGGCGTCTCGGGCATCGACACCCTGCTCTCCGGCGACTACATCGGCGCCGACATCGGCCAGGCCAACAATCGCGCGAAAAACTTCAAAGGCCTGGAAAACCCGCCACCGATTACCTATGGCGAGCCGGGCAAGCGCTTTACCTTGCACACTCAGGACCTCGGGTCGCTGGACATCGGCTCGCCGGTCTATTACCGAAAAATTCCGGTCGGCCAAGTGGTGGGCTATGCGCTGGACCCTGACGGCAAAGGCGTGAACATCGACCTGTTCATTCACTCGCCCAATGACGCCTATGTCACCGAAAACACCCGGTTCTGGAATGCCAGCGGTATTGATGTCAGCGTCGGCGCCAATGGGTTTGCGGTGAAGACCGAGTCGTTGTCATCGCTGCTGGTGGGCGGCATCGCCTTCCGCGCGCCGGAGTACAGCCCCAACGATAAACCGGCGACAGAAGAGTATGCCTATGAACTGTTCCCCGACCAGCAAACCGCCCTCGCCCCGCCCAGTGGCAAGGGTCAATACTTGAGCCTGCGATTCGACCAGGCTCTGCGTGGCCTCAAAATCGATGCCCCGGTGGAATTCCTCGGCGTGGAATTCGGCAAAGTGGTGTCGATCAATCTGGATTTCGATGCGAAAAAGCGCAGTTTTCCGGTCAACGTCGGCATCGTGATCTACCCGCAGCGCCTGGGTCTGGCTCACACCAAAATGCTCAAGGCGCTGAATCATGATCCCAATGATGAAGCCGCAGGCGTTCGCCTGATGGGCTCCTTTATCGAGAATGGTCTGCGCGCCCAGGCCCGCAGCGGCAATCTGTTAACTGGTCAGCTGTATATCGCGCTGGATTTCTACCCCAAGGCCGAGAAAGTCGCGTTCGATCCGAGCGCCCGTCCGGTCAGTATTCCGACCATTCCCGGCAGCCTCGAACAGTTGCAGGAAAAACTCGAAGGCATGGTCAACAAGATCAACCAACTGCCAATCGAGCGGATTGCCGGCAATCTGGACAGCAACCTCGTCGAACTGCGCAAAGGCCTCGCCCAGTTCAACGCCAAGACTCTACCGGGCGTGCAAACCACCCTGGCCGACGTCAGCAAGACGCTGCAATCGGCCAGTTCGACGCTCGCCGAAGACTCACCGCAGCGCGAACAACTGACCCAGACCCTGGAAGAACTCGGACGCATGTCACGCTCCTTGCGTGAGCTCTCGGATTACCTGGGACGGCATCCGGAATCGCTGATTCGCGGCCGCCCCAACAACGCCGCACCGATGGATCTGCAGGCGCCACCGCGCAACTGACCACAGGAGCAACACCATGGCTTTTCCGCTAAAGATCACCTTGGTCACCGCGCTGTTACTGCTCACCGCTTGCCGCAGTGATCCGATTCAGTTTCACACCCTGATTCCGGCGCAATTGGGTAATCAATCCAGAGGCGGTGTTGCGGAGATCCAGATTGAAAGCCTCAGTGTGCCGCCCCAGGTCGATCGTCCGCAGATCGTTATCCGCCAGGGCAACAGCGGCCTCGCGATACTCGAAACCGAATGGTGGGCCGCGAGCCTGGTGGATGAATTGCGCAGCGCCTTGGTCGATCAACTGCTCAACAACAATCCTCAGCGCAAACTGTCCGTTCGCCTGGATGTGCAGCGCTTCGACTCGGTTCCAGGTCAATACGCATTGATCGACGTCAAATGGCGCCTGCGTAGCTCCGACGAGAGCGATACCACGCTGGTGACCTGCCGCAGCACGTTGCAGACCCCTTCAGGCCCCAGCATTGATGAATTGGTGGTGGCCCATCAGAACAACGTCAAGCGTCTGGCCGCAGCGATCAGTCAGGCCGCCGGCGGAACATCAAAAGGCTGCCCATCGGGCCAGTGATGACATCGTTTGATTCAGATCCATCGGGCAAGGGGCCGAGGTGCTGCTAATCTGAATGAAAATGACATGTATTAACGGTTTCTTTGACGTTTTTTTCTCATTTTGATCTCTACATTCCCTGCGACTAAAAACATGCAAATGGTTCGCATTGATTGGCCATCGAACTCACGTGCATGTCTCTAAAAAGACAGGAGCTGCCAAACACAATGATCTCCCCTATCCCTTCCTTTCTCAAAACAGCCTTGCTGGCCACTGCACTGCTCAGCACCGGGCAGGTGTTTGCCGCTGACGACGGCATCGTGGTCTACAACGCACAGCACGAAAGTCTGACCAAAGCCTGGGTCGAGGGCTTCACCAAGGAAACCGGCATCAAGGTCACCGTGCGCAACGGCGACGATACCGAGATGGGGAACCAGATCGTGCAGGAAGGCGCCGCCTCCCCCGCCGATGTGTTCCTGACTGAAAACTCCCCGGCGATGGTGCTGGTAGACAACGCGGGGCTGTTTGCACCGGTTGCGCCGACCACTCTGGAGCAAATCGATGCGGCTTATCGTCCGGCCCATGGCAAATGGGTCGGGATCGCCGCGCGCTCCACGGTGTTTGTCTATAACCCGAGCAAACTGCCCGAAGCCGACCTGCCAAAATCGCTGATGGACCTTGCGACTCCCGCCTGGAAAGGTCGTTGGGGCGCTTCGCCGGCCGGCGCCGATTTCCAGGCAATCGTCGCTGCCGTGCTGGAGCTCAAGGGTGAAGCGGCCACGCTCGAATGGCTCAAAGGGATGAAAAACAATTTCACAGCCTATCGCGGCAACAGCTCAGTGCTCAAGGCGGTCAATGCCGGGCAGATCGACAGCGGCGTGATCTACCACTACTACAGCTTCGGCGACCAGGCCAAGACCGGCGAGAACAGCAAGAACACCGCCCTGCACTACTTCAAGCACAAGGATCCCGGTGCGTTTGTCAGCATTTCGGGTGGCGGGGTTCTGGCGTCCAGCAAACACAAGGAACAAGCCCAGGCGCTGCTGAAATGGATCACCGGCAAGGACGGTCAGGAGATTCTCAAGACCGGCAAGTCGTTTGAATACGCCGTGGGCAAAAACGCCCAATCCAATCCAAAACTGGTGCCTTTGCAGCAGCTCGACGCCCCTGTGGTCGATGCTTCGAAACTCGACAGTAAAAAAGCCGTGGAACTGATGACTCAGGCGGGACTGCTTTAAGTGATGCCTGAAACCCTGCCAACGGGTATCCCCGCCGCGATACCCGACAACCTGCGACGCCGCGCCCGTGGCGTTTTCGCCGGTCGCGGTGGCGCGTGGGTGATCGGTTTGTCGGTGCTGGTTTCGTTATTGGCGCTGATGCCGATAGCCTTCGTCATCGGCGTGTCGATACAAACCGGTTGGGCAACGCTGGTGCCGCTGGTATTCCGGCCACGGGTCGGCGAGTTGCTGACCAACACGGTGTTGCTGGTGGTGATCACGATTCCCCTGTGCGTTGTGCTGGGGCTGGCCCTGGCCTGGTTGACGGAACGCACCAACTTGCCAGGGCGACGCGGCTGGTCGTTGCTGGCCACCGCGCCGCTGGCAGTGCCGGCCTTTGTGCACAGCTATGCGTGGGTCAGCCTGGTTCCACCCATTCACGGCCTGTTTGCCGGGGTGCTGGTCTCGGTCATCGCCTACTTCCCTTTCCTGTACTTGCCGATTGCAGCGACGTTGCGCCGTCTCGACCCTGCGATCGAAGACGTCGCCGAATCGTTGGGGCTCAAGCCCTGGGCGATCTTTTCCCGCGTGGTATTGCCGCAATTGCGCCTGGCCATCTGCGGCGGAGCCCTATTGGTGGGGCTGCACCTGCTGGCCGAATATGGCCTGTACGCGATGATCCGCTTCGACACCTTCACCACGGCGATCTTCGATCAGTTCAAGTCCACCTTCAACGGCCCCGCTGCCCACATGCTGGCCAGCGTGCTCGCCCTGTGTTGCCTGGTGATGCTGACCGCCGAATCAGCCGCTCGCGGTACGGCGCGTTACGCCCGGGTCGGCTCCGGCAGCGCACGAGAGCAACGGATTGTGCGCTTGGGCGCTCAAGCCACCATGCTTGGCTTGATGCTGCAAATCACCACCTGTGCGCTGGCACTGGGTGTGCCACTGATCACCTTGGGCCGATGGCTGATCGCGGGCGGCCCGCAAGTCTGGGACTGGGCGGAGCTTATGCCGGCGCTGGAACAAACCCTGCTGTTCGGGATTTGCGGCGCAGTCCTGACCACCTGCGCCGCCATCCCGATTGCCTGGCTGTCGATCCGCTCACCGGGGCGGCTGCAGCGATTGCTGGAAAGCTGCAACTACATCACCAGCTCGTTGCCCGGGATCGTCGTCGCCCTGGCCTTGGTGACCATCACCATCCATTTCGCCCGACCGATCTACCAGACAACGATCACGGTATTGCTGGCGTATCTGCTGATGTTTTTGCCCCGCGCCCTGGTGAGTTTGCGTGCAGGCATCGCGCAGGCACCGGTCGAACTGGAAAACATGGCGCGCAGCCTCGGTCGCTCGCCCGCCCGGGCCTTGTGGCTGACCACCCTGCGCCTGGCCGCGCCGGGTGCTGCCGCCGGTGCCGCGCTGGTGTTTCTGGCGATCACCAATGAGCTGACCGCGACCCTGCTACTCGCCCCCAACGGCACGCGCACCTTAGCCACCGGTTTCTGGGCACTGACCAGCGAAATCGACTATGCCGCCGCTGCCCCCTACGCCTTGCTGATGATTGTGCTGTCACTTCCGTTGACCGGAATTCTTTATCACCAATCCAAACGAACGGCTGGACGATGAACGCTCTGGAACTCAACTCGATCTGCAAATATTACGGTTCCCAGCGAGCGCTGGAGAACGTCAGCCTGTCGGTGCCCAAAGGTAGCCGGACAGTCATCGTCGGACCCTCAGGCTCAGGCAAAACCACGTTACTGCGAATGATCGCCGGTTTCGAATTTCCGGACACGGGCAGCCTTTCGCTCGAGGGTCAGACACTCGTCGACGACACCCACGAGGTCCCGGCGCATCAGCGCCTGATTGGCTATGTTCCCCAGGACGGCGCCCTGTTTCCGCACATGACCGTGGCCGCCAATATCGGTTTCGGGCTTTCAACCAAAGGCGACGCGAAGCAACAGCGAATCGCCGAGTTGATGGACAGCGTGGCGCTCGATTCGAGCATGGCCCAACGTTGGCCCCATGAGCTTTCCGGCGGTCAGCAACAGCGTGTGGCACTGGCGCGAGCCCTGGCACAGCAACCACGTTTGATGTTGCTGGACGAGCCGTTTTCGGCACTCGATACCGGTCTTCGCGGCGCGATGCGCAAAATGGTCGCGCGATTGCTGTCCGACGCCGGCGTCACCACCATCCTGGTGACCCATGACCAGAGCGAAGCGTTGTCGTTCGCCGATCAACTGGCGGTGATGCGCGACGGTCGGCTGGTGCAGTCTGGCCATCCTCTGGACCTTTACCGCTATCCCGACGACGAACAAACCGCGCTATTTCTTGGGGATGCCGTGGTCATGCCCGCCAGGATCGAGGCTGGGTGGGCCCATTGCGATCTGGGCCGCATACCGGTCAACAATCACCGGAACAACAATGCGGCGCAGATCATGCTGCGCCCCGAGCAATTGCAACTGGTCAGCATCCAGCCCGGCCCGACAGACGCCGTGGGCTGCCGCGCCGTCGTGACCGAGCGGGATTTCAGCGGCAACACCTGCACCTTGACCGTGGAGTTGCAGCCTGCCGCCGCCGGCGACCCGCACGGTCGATCATTGATGGTGCGCAGCTCTGGCATGTACGCGCCACCCGCTGGCAGCGCGGTTCACGTCTCGACCATTGGTCATGCCCATGTGTTGGGTGAACCGTGAATCAAGTCCATCAGAGATCGAAGCGGTCCACTGCCCGACGCCGCTCGTTGTCGTCGCGCACATCGTAGTTGGCCGTCGTCTGGATGTTGCTGTGATGAGCGAGTTTTTGCGCGATCGACAGGTCGTGCTCTTCGATCACCCGGGTAATGAACGAGCGCCGAAAATCATGCGGCATGATTTTCACCCCGACCTGCGCGCCGCGCTGGCGGGCGATGTAATAGATCGCATGTTTGGTGATGCGCTCGCGGGTGATGTGGCTACCGCGACGGATACGGTTGAACAGGAACGGGTCGTCCACTTCGCCTTCCTTGAGGTGCGAACGGCGCAGTTCCAGCCAGTCCTGCAGCTTTTCAAAGGCCCAGGCCGGCGCGTATTTGATCAACTGTTTGTTGCCTTTGGCGGTGACCCGCAAGCTGCGCTCGCTGAAGTCCACCTGTGACAGGTCCAGGTTCACCGACTCGGATTTGCGCATTCCCGAACCGTACAAAATCCCGATGATGGCTGCGTCTCTCAACCCTTGAGGACGCGGGTCGGCGGCACACACCGCCATCATCTCCTGAATCAGCGAGCGCCTGAGGTTGCGGCCCTGGGATAAACGCGTACCGGCAATCCCTTTCACCGAACGCATTTTCAGCAAGTGTTCCTGACTGATCAGGCTCATGCGCCACGCCTCGTTCATCACCCCGCGCACCGCATTGACGTACAGCGACGAGGTATTCGGTGCGTACCCGTCTTCGCGCAGCGCTGCGACCAGCGCAATCACATTGTCGGGTTGGAGCTGATGCCAGGGAATCTCCTCGACGTTCATGTCTTCGAAACCCAAACGGTCGGCCGCATCCTGCAAAACGTAGCGCATGGTCAACTGACTGGAGGGCGCCAGTCGGGCCAGGTAGACGGTCATCGGGTTGGTCTTCGAGACAACAGGATCGGTATTAGCTAAATCAATCAAACGAAACGGCCTTGAGTGGAAACACTTCAGTAAAAACAACTAACGATTGAAACATCCTTCATATAAAGCGGGGTTTTCTGTAGGACTTTTCTTCTAAAAAACGCGATGAATGGCAGAAGCCTGAACAGTGGCTGTATGACTTTCAGATAAACGATTCAACGACCGGTTTTTCATGTTCCTTTCACAAAATCGGACATAACCTTCTCGGACCGGTCAAGCCTGGCGCTGGTTCAAACTGCCGACTCACTCGGTAAAAGTCAATGAATGCTGCATGTTGAAACTTTGATTCAAGTAATTGATGCAGCTTCATTTTTTTCGCCTACGCTTTTGTTGGATCCAACAGATTTATTTTGAATGTCATCGATCCTTCTGTCCCGAGGTGCCCATGAGTCAGGCTTTTCTCCCCTTTTCCCGCCCCAGTATCGGCGATGAAGAAATAGCGGCCGTAGAGCAAGTATTGCGCTCCGGCTGGATCACTACCGGGCCGAAAAACCAGCAACTGGAAGAGCAATTCGCCAACTATGTCGGCTGCCGTCATTCCGTTGCACTTTCTTCGGCCACCGGCGGGATGCATATCACGTTACTGGCAATGGGAGTTGGTCCGGGCGATGAAGTGATTACACCGTCTCAGACCTGGGTGTCCACCGCCAACATGATTTGCCTGCTGGGTGCCAAACCGGTCTTCGTCGACATTGACCGCGACACGCTCATGTGTGACCTGGCCAGCATCGAAGCGGCCATCACGCCACGCACTAAAGCCATCATCCCGGTGCATTACGCCGGCGCCGCCTTTGACCTCGATCCGCTCTACGCACTGGCTGACAAACACGGGATCGCCGTTATCGAAGACGCCGCCCACGCGGCAGGCACCTTCTACAAGGGTCGGCACGTCGGCGCAAAAGGCACGGCAATCTTCTCGTTCCACGCGATCAAGAACATGACCTGCGCCGAAGGCGCGATGTTCGTCAGCGACGATGAAGCGCTGGCCAACCGGGTACGCATGCTCAAGTTCCACGGTTTGGGGGTTGATGCCTACGACCGCCTGACCCACGGCCGCAAACCACAGGCCCAGGTGATGGAACCGGGTTTCAAATACAACCTGGCCGACATCAATGCTGCCATCGCCCTGGTGCAACTTGAGCGCCTGGACGACATCAACGCCAAGCGCACCGAGCTGGCACGTACCTACCTGCAACGCCTCGAAGGCTCAAAGGTGCAACCGCTAGCCATCCCGGCCTACCCGCAACAGCACGCCTGGCACCTGTTCATCCTGCGCATCGACGCCGAACGCTGTGGGCTGGACCGCGAAGCGTTCATGAAAGCCTTGCAGGAACAGAACATCGGCACCGGGATTCATTTCATCGCGACTCACCTGCACACGTATTACCGCCAGCGTTTCCCCAACATCTACCTGCCCAACACCGAATGGAACTCGGCGCGCCTGTGCTCGATCCCGTTGTTCCCCGACATGACCACCGATGACGTCAATCGTGTGGTCGACGCCATTGAACACACCCTGGACAGACGCCTGTGAAACCCTATCCGATCCGTTGCGTGTCGATCGTCATCCCGGTCTACAACGAGCAAGACAGCCTGCCCGAATTACTGCGGCGCACCGAAGCGGCGTGCCAGCAGTTACACCATGATTATGAAATCGTGCTGGTCGACGACGGCAGCCGCGACAATTCGGCGCAAATCCTCGAGGACGCGGCCAATCGCGAGTGCAGCCCGGTGGTGGCGGTCATCCTCAACCGCAACTACGGCCAACACGCGGCAATCATGGCCGGTTTCGAGCAGTGCAAAGGCGATGTGGTGATCACCCTCGACGCCGACCTGCAAAACCCGCCGGAAGAAATCCCTCGACTGGTGGCGCAGGCCGAGCTGGGTTACGACGTGGTTGCCACGGTACGCAACAACCGCCAGGACTCGGCGCTGCGCCGCTGGCCGTCGAAGCTGATCAACCTCGCCGTGCAACGCTCAACCGGCGTGGCCATGAGCGATTACGGCTGCATGCTCCGCGCCTACCGCCGAAGCATCGTCGACGCGATGCTCGCTTGCCGCGAACGCAGCACCTTCATTCCGATCCTGGCCAACAGCTTTGCCCGGCACACCACGGAAATACTGGTGATGCACGCCGAACGTGAACACGGCGAATCGAAATACAGCCCCATGCGCCTGGTCAACCTGATGTTCGACCTGATCACCTGCATGACCACCACGCCGCTGCGGCTGCTGAGCATCGTCGGTTTCGCCATGGCCGGGCTGGGTTTGCTGTTCGCCACAGCGCTGATTGTCCTGCGCCTGGTCTTCGGCGCCAGTTGGGCCGGCGACGGTACGTTCGTGTTGTTCGCCGTGCTGTTCGTGTTCACCGGCGGGCAATTCATAGGCATGGGCCTGTTGGGCGAGTACCTGGGCCGCATGTACAGCGACGTCCGCGCCCGCCCCCGGTTCTTCGTCGAGAAGGTCCTGCGTAGCCATCCCGCCACGCCAGCACCCGTTGTCACCGTTGACGGCCTCACTTCCATTTCTTCCGATCAGGTCCTCCCATGAGCGCAAAAGCTGTTGTCTTCGCCTATCACGATATCGGCTGTGCCGGTATCGAAACCCTGCTCGACTCGGGCTTCGAGATCGCCGCTGTATTTACCCATGCCGATGATCCAAAGGAAAACGCCTTTTACGGCTCCGTGGCGAAACTGTGCGCGCGCAAGGGCATCCCGGTTCACGCCCCGGAAGATGCCAATCATCCGCTGTGGATCGAGCGCATCAGCAAGCTCAACCCCGATTACCTGTTCTCGTTCTACTACCGCAGCCTGCTGAGCGAACCGCTGTTGGCCACGGCGCGCAAAGGCGCGTTCAACCTGCACGGTTCATTGCTGCCGCGCTATCGGGGTCGTGCGCCGGCCAACTGGGTGCTGGTCAACGGTGAAACCGAAACCGGCGTGACCCTGCACCGTATGGTCAAGCGCGCCGACGCCGGCGCGATCATCGCCCAGCAAAGGGTGGCGATTGAGCGCAGCGACACCGCGCTGAGCCTGCACGGCAAATTGCGCGAGGCCGCCATCGACCTGCTTCGCGATGCCTTGCCGGCGCTGCTTCAAGGCACAGTCAGCGAAACTCCGCAGGACGAATCCGACGCCACGGTGTTCGGACGTCGCACCCCCGCCGACGGCAAAATGGTCTGGAAAAAACCGGCCGAAGAACTGTTCAACCTGGTCCGCGCCGTCACCCAACCCTATCCGGGCGCGTTCTGCGCCGTGGGCGAACACAAGCTGATTGTCTGGAGCGCAGAAGTCGCCAAGGGCAACGAAGGCCAGGCACCGGGCCGGGTGATCAGCGTCGATCCGCTGCGCATTGCCTGCGGCGAAGACTCTTTGGTCATCACCTCCGGCCAGCGTAACGACAACGGCTTGTACCTGAGCGGTCCGCAACTGGCCAACGAACTGGGTCTGGTCGACGGTTCCGTGCTGCGTGGCGCCGAATCCGGCCGCGCACCGCGTCGTACTCGAGTGCTGATCCTTGGGGTCAACGGCTTTATCGGCAATCACTTGTCCGAACGCCTGTTGCGCGACGACCAATACGAGGTGTACGGCCTCGACATCGGCTCGGACGCCATCGAGCGCCTGCGCAGCCATCCGAATTTCCACTTCGTTGAAGGCGACATCAGCATTCACTCCGAGTGGATCGAATACCACGTCAAGAAGTGCGACGTGATCCTGCCACTGGTAGCGATTGCCACGCCGATCGAATACACCCGCAACCCGCTGCGGGTGTTCGAACTGGACTTCGAAGAGAACCTGAAACTGGTGCGCTACTGCGTCAAATACAACAAGCGCGTGATCTTCCCGTCGACCTCCGAAGTCTATGGCATGTGCCAGGACCAGAACTTCGACGAAGACACCTCCAACCTCGTCGTCGGCCCTATCAACAAGCAACGCTGGATCTATTCGATCTCCAAGCAATTGCTCGACCGGGTGATCTGGGCCTACGGCCAGAAAGGCCTGAACTTCACCCTGTTCCGTCCTTTCAACTGGATGGGCCCGCGCCTCGATCGGCTGGACTCGGCGCGGATCGGCAGCTCCCGGGCCATCACCCAACTGATTCTGAACCTGGTGGAAGGCACGCCGATTCGCCTGTTCGACGGCGGTGAGCAGAAACGCTGCTTTACTGACATCGCCGACGGCGTCGAAGCGCTGGCCCGGATCATCGACAACGAGAACGATGCCTGTAATGGCCAGATCATCAACATCGGCAACCCGGACAACGAGGCCAGCATTCGTCAGTTGGGCGAAGAGCTGTTGCGTCAGTTCGAAGCGCACCCGTTGCGCGACAACTTCCCGCCCTTTGCCGGTTTCCGCGACGTGGAAAGCAAGGCGTTCTACGGCACCGGCTACCAGGACGTGTCCCACCGCAAACCGAGCATCGCCAACGCCAAGCGCCTGCTGGACTGGACGCCGACGGTGGAGATGAGCGAGACCATCGGCAACACGCTGGATTTCTTCCTGCGCGAGGCCATGCTCGAAATGGCCGAGCACCCTAAAGAAGAATCACGCTGATGCAGGCAGGCCTTCGAATCGATGTCGACACTTACCGGGGCACCCGTGAGGGGGTGCCGCGACTGCTGGAAATCCTCGATGAAGCGCAGGTCAAGGCGACGTTTTTCTTCAGCGTCGGGCCGGACAACATGGGGCGCCACCTGTGGCGCCTGATCCGCCCGCAATTCCTCTGGAAAATGCTCCGTTCCAACGCTGCCGGCCTGTATGGCTGGGACATTCTGCTGGCCGGCACGGCTTGGCCGGGAAAACCCATCGGCCGCGACCTCGGGCACCTGATGCGACAGGCCCGGGATGCGGGCCATGAAGTCGGGCTGCACGCCTGGGATCACCATGGCTGGCAGGCCAATGCCGGGCGCTGGAGTGACGCGCAGCTGATCGAACAGATCCGCCTGGGCGTGGACACCCTCAGCGACATCCTCGGGCAAAAAATCGACTGTTCGGCGTCTGCCGGTTGGCGCGCGGACGAGCGCGTGATCGAGGCCAAGCAAACGTTCGGCTTTCGCTACAACAGCGATTGTCGAGGCCAGGGCTTGTTCCAACCGAGGTTAGCCGGGGGTGGCTTGGGGGCACCGCAGATTCCGGTGGACCTGCCGACCTTCGATGAAGTGGTCGGCCCTGTTGTCGTAGCCAAGGACTTCAATGGGTTCATCCTCGATCGATTCACTCCTGAAAAACTCAACGTCTATACGATCCACGCCGAAGTAGAAGGGATTCTGATGGCCAATGTTTTTCGTCGACTGCTGGCCGATGCGCGCCAGCGTGGCATCTGCTTCAAACCCTTGGGCGATCTGCTTCCTGCAGCCCCGGACGCTTTGCCAACAGGCCGCGTCGTGCGCGGCACGCTCGAAGGCCGGGAAGGCTGGCTGGGAGTGCAAAGCGCATGAGCAAACGCTGGGGATTGCCGCTGTTGCTGGGGATTTTCCTGTTGGCGTATCTGTTGCCGTTGGGCAGCCACGGCTTATGGATTCCCGACGAAACCCGCTACGCGCAGATCAGCCAAGGCATGCTTCTGAGCGGCGACTGGGTGTCGCCGCATTTCATGAGCCTGCGCTATTTCGAAAAGCCGGCAGCCGGATACTGGGTGATTGCCGCCAGCCAGGCGCTGTTTGGCCAGAACCTGTTCGGTGTGCGCTTTGCATCGGCGCTGAGCATGGGCCTGAGTGTGTTGTTGTGTTTCCTTGTCGCCCGGCGACTGTGGAACGAGCCGCGCAAAAGTTTTGCCTGTGCATTGCTATACATGAGTTTAACGGTGGTGGCGGGCCAGGCCGGTTACGCCAATCTCGATCCGCAATTTACCTTCTGGGTCAATCTGAGCCTGGTCGCGTTGTGGTTCGCGCTGGACAGCGTCCGCCGTGGCCCGCGCCTGATCGGTTGGGCAGTGCTGGGGCTGGCCTGCGGCATGGGGTTCATGACCAAGGGCTTTCTCGCCTGGTTGTTGCCGGTGCTGATCGCCCTGCCCTTCATGATTTGGCAAAAACGCTGGCGTGAGCTGCTGATCTACGGCCCCGTGGCAGTTGTCGTGGCCATCGCGGTGAGTCTGCCGTGGGCGCTGGCAATTCACTCGCAGGAACCCGATTACTGGCGGTTCTTCTTCTGGCACGAACACATCCGTCGCTTTGCCGGTGACGACGCCCAGCATGACGCGCCGTGGTGGTTCTATTTGCCGTTGCTCGTGGCGTTCAGTCTGCCATGGGTTGCGTTGTTGCCGTCGGCGCTGCGCCAGGCGTGGAAAACCCGTGGGCAAGCCAGCATCGGTTTTCTGCTGTTGTGGCTGGTGATGCCGCTGCTGTTTTTCAGCTTGAGCAAAGGCAAACTGCCGAGCTACATCTTGCCCTGCCTGCTGCCATTGGCCTTGCTGTTGGGGCATGCCCTGGCCGACCGACTCAAGCTGGAGCGAGGCCGGGTCCTGGGCTTCAACGGTTTGCTGAACTTGCTGCTGGGCCTGGCCACCCTGCTCGCCCTGGTCTACCTGCAACTGAAAAAGCCGCTGTACGACCATGAACTGCACAACCTCGTGCTGGTGTTCATCGGCCTGATCGGCTGGATCATGGCCAACCTGCTGCAAGCCTTCAGGCCCCTGCAATGCTGGGCTGCACCGGCCTTCGGCAGCCTGCTGCTGATCGGTCTGCTGCCCGCCGGGCTGCCCGACTCGGTGGTGGCCAACAAGATGCCCGACCAGTTCATCCTCCATCACGCCGATGAACTGGCGCAGACCGGCAAGCTGCTGAGCAACGATCTGGGCGCCGCTTCGGCCCTGGCCTGGCGCCTGAAACGCCCGGACGTGGCGTTGTACAACACGATAGGCGAATTGAAATATGGCCTCGCCTATCCTGACTCGGTGCAGCAGCGCGTCGACCTCGATCAAGTTCAACAGTGGATGCGCAAGGCCCGGCAGAACGGCTCGGTCGGCGTGGTGATGCGGGTCAAGGGTGAGGACGAGCTGCAAGAAATCGAACGACTGCCCAAGGATGGCAAACGCTATGAAAAAGGCAATCTGGTGATTCTGATCTTTCCACAGGGCGCGTCATGAGCCTGCTTCTGTTATTGGTCGCGTGCCTGCTGACCTGTCTGGGCCAGATCGCCCAGAAGTACGCCGTCGAGAGCTGGCGCGCGAAGCCGTCGGCCTGGGGCGAGAAACTGCGCTCTCCGTGGTTGTGGCTGGCACTCGCTGCACTGGGGTTGGGCTTGCTGGTCTGGCTGCTGGTGTTGCAGCGCCTTGAAGTCGGCATTGCCTACCCGATGCTCAGCCTGAATTTTGTGCTGATTACCCTGATCGCCCGGTTTGTCTTCCACGAGCCCATCGACCGCCAGCACTGGCTGGGCGTGGCGCTGGTGATCGGCGGCGTGATTCTGCTGGGGCAACACGCATGAGCCTGGGTCGCGGAATCACCTTCGCCATGGGCAGTGTGCTACTCGGCAGCGCAGCGCAGTTGGGCATGCGCTGGAGCATGACGCGCTTGCCGTCACCCGAACATCTACTGACTTCCAGCGTCGATCCGGCGGCGGTCACCGTGGTGCTGGGGGCGATTCTGGCCTACGTCCTTTCAATGCTGTGCTGGCTCGCCGCCCTGCGGGATGTGCCGCTGGGCCGGGCCTATTCGCTGCTGAGCATCAGCTACGCGCTGGTGTATCTGTTGGCCGCCAGCCTGCCGCTGTTCAACGAAGCCTTCAGCCTTACAAAAACCCTCGGGGTGGCTTTGGTCATGCTCGGGGTCATCACCATCAACTCACGTCCAGCGCGCGCGCCCGAACTCAGGAGTGCCTCATGAAAATTAGTGTATTTGGTAGTGGTTACGTTGGCCTGGTGCAAGCCGCCGTCCTGGCGGAAGTCGGCCATGACGTGGTTTGCATGGACATTGACGAGAAGAAAGTCGAATTGCTGCAACAAGGCCACGTGAGCATTTTCGAACCGGGGCTGGCCAGTCTGGTGCGTGAAAGCCTCGAAGCCAAACGCCTGCAATTCACCACCGACGAAAAACTCGCGGTGCAGCACGGTCAGGTGCTGTTTATCGCGGTCGGTACACCGTCCCGGGACGATGGTTCGGCGGACCTGCGCTACGTGTTGTCGGTGGGCGAAGCGGTGGCGCGGCATCGTGAGCAGCCGGTGATTCTGGTGGAGAAGTCCACGGTACCGGTGGGCACGGGCGACACCTTGCGTGCGCATATCGACAAGTGCCTGATCAAGGTCGGCCGCTTGTTGCAGTTCGATATCGTCTCCAACCCCGAGTTTTTGAAAGAAGGCTCCGCCGTGGCGGATTGCCGGCGCCCAGACCGAATCGTCATCGGCTGCGAGAGTGATGAGGTGCGCGATGTGATGCGCGACCTCTACTCCCCTTTCAACCGCAACCACGACCGCATCATGTTCATGGACCTGCGCAGCGCCGAGCTGACCAAGTACGCCGCCAACTGCATGCTGGCCACCAAGATCAGCTTCATCAACCAGATCGCCGAACTGGCCGAACACCTGGGGGCCGACATTGAGTCTGTGCGCCTGGGCATTGGCGCCGACTCGCGCATCGGTTACCACTTCATCTACCCCGGCTGCGGTTATGGCGGCTCGTGTTTCCCCAAGGACATGCGCGCGCTGATCCACAGTGCGGAAGAGGCGCACTGCTCCAGCGACCTGCTGCAAGCGGTGGAAGCGATCAACCAGCGGCAGAAGCACAAGCTGTTCGAGCGCATCAACGCGTTCTACAAGGGCGACTTGCGCGGCAAGACCTTCGCCGTGTGGGGCCTGGCCTTCAAACCCAACACCGATGACATGCGTGATGCGCCGAGCCGGGTGCTGCTGGAATCGCTGTGGGCCGCCGGCGCCAGCGTGCGCGCATTCGATCCGGAAGCCATGCAGGAAACCCAGCATTTGTATCCCGACGAGTCGAAGTTGATGCTGATGGGCACGCCGGAATCGGTATTGGCCGGTGCCGATGCGTTGATCATCTGCACCGAGTGGCAGCAGTTCAAGGCGCCGGATTTCAACCTGATCCAGCAACGGTTGAAGGCGCCGGTGATCTTCGACGGGCGCAACCTGTACGACGCCGAACGCCTCGCCCGCAATGGTTTCCTGTACTTCCCGATGGGGCGTGGAGAATCGCGCAAACTGCCGATTCCACATCAGCAGTGGCCGGCGGCTCAGGTGGTTGCCTGATTGCGTTGTGCTAGCCCCGTAGCAGCTGCCGAGCAACGCGAGGCTGCGTTCGGCGACGCAGTCGTCGTAAACCTGCGCATGCGGTTCACCTGATAAACCGCGGTGCCTGACTTCACGACTGCTTCGCCCGAGCGCGGACCGAGCCGAACGCAGCCTCGCGTTGCTCGTCAGCTGCTACAGTGCCGCGCATGAATTTTATTGACGCCGCCGCCCTCCCCGCCATCGAGCGCTCGGCGGCCGAGCTGTTTCGCTGTGACCCTTCACTCGCCTGGCTCGCCGATGCTGCGGTTCCTGATGCCGAACACCATCAACGGGCAATCGAGCAGGAGGATGTCTGGGTAGCGCAAACAGTCGATGGCGCACTGATGGGATTTCTCAGTGCGGTTGAATCCGACAACGAACTGCATATTCAGGAACTGTCCGTCAGCCAATACTTTCAAGGGCGAGGCACTGGACGAAAGTTACTGTTAGCGGCCATTGAATGTGCCCGGGATCGAGAACTCGATGGTTTGACCCTGACCACGTTTCGCGATGTGCCATGGAATGAAGGGTTTTATCAGCGCATCGGCTTTGAAACATTGGGGGCCGCACAATTGAGCCCACGTTTAACAGCGGTATTGAACAACGAAGTAAGCCACGGTTTACCCGGCGAACGCCGTTGTGCAATGCGTTTGAACCTTAGACTGGCGCCTTCAGATCCACTCCCAACGCCCGCGCAAACGCCTTGACCAGCGGACTGCGCACGGTGTTGTGGCGCAGGATCAGATTGAACGGCGTGACGATGCTGATCAGGTCCGGGCGCACCGCGCGAAATTGCCCCTGTGCCACCATCGACGCGGCGTAATGCTGCGGCAGAAAGCCCACGAAACGCCCGGTCTTGATCAACAACGCCACGGCTTCCACCTGGGTCGCCGAGGCTGAAAAGCTGTCGTAGTGGGCGAAATTCAGTTTGTCGCGATGAATCGCGTAGCGGTGGTTGATGAACTCGTAATCCTTGAGCACATGACTGCCGATTTCGGCGTCCGGCATCGAGAACAAGGGATGGCCAACCGCGCAGTACACCTCCGAGCGTTCTTCATAGAGCGCGTAATAATCAAACTCTTCGCGCTTCTGATAAACCGGGACGATTCCCGCCACTAACCGCCCCTCTACCACGCCTCTTTCGACTTCATCCAGTTGCGAAGCCTGAAGTTGAAACCTTACTTTAGGCGACTCTTCATTGATCCTTCTAAGCGCGGTAACTAACGGTGAATTATCGTCAGAGATTGTATTGTCGATAACGCCTACGCCCAGATCACCAACAAGTTCATTCTGCGCCGAACTAAGCCGATCACGAAAGTTGTCGACCGAGGCAAACAAGTCAATGGACGCCTGGTACACCAGACTGCCTTCTTCGGTCAGGTGAAAACCTTCCCGGCCTCGGGTGCACAAGCGCATGCCGATGCGGATTTCAAGGTCGGAAATCTGCTTGCTGATGGCTGCCAGCCCCACATTCAGCTCGTTCTGGGCGGCACTGAAGCCGCCGGCCTCGACCACGGCCTTGAAGACTTTGAGCAGTTTGAAATCCAGGCCACTGAGGGCCAGCGGCGCGCGATGCGTCGTTTTAAGTGGCGGGTTTCCGGAATTGGAAAGTGGGGTTTCCATAATGCTTATTTACCTCTGACGCCCTATTCAACACTCTGTGTCCAACAACAAAAATAGTGCTGGTAAATAATAATGAACACAGAAAACCAGGCTTGGCAACCGCTAATAATCCCCGTACTTCAGTGCCAACTCACTGATTTCGAACTATTAAAAGCTGACACTTCGATCAGTTCTCGCCACTTCGTAACTGCCCCTATTGAAACTGCTTTGGCCTGACCACGCCCGGTTAATTGTTTAACGATCCCGGCACGGGTTCCAGGCCCGGCACGCCGATTTCAGTTCGCTTTACCGACGAGGAAAACAACAATGTCTCAAACCACCGACCGTCTCTGGGGTGCGCGCTTCAAAAGCGGCCCATCCGAAGCCCTGGCGGCCTTGTCCCGTTGCCCCGAGCGCTACTTCCGCCTTACCCCGTATGACCTCGCCGGTTCCAAGGCGCATGCCCGTGAACTGCAACGCGCCGGGCTGTTGAGCGAGCAGGAAACCCTGACCATGCTCGACGCCCTGCAGCGCATCGGTGATGACTTCCGCGCCGGCAGCATCGCACCAACCCTGGACGACGAAGACGTCCACACGTTTATCGAACGCCTGCTGACCGAACGCCTCGGCGCCCTCGGCGGCAAGCTGCGCGCCGGGCGTTCCCGTAACGACCAGACCGCCAACGACCTGCGCCTGTTCCTGCGGGATCACGTGCGCACCTTGGCCGTCGAAGTGCTGGCCTTGCAGCAAGCGCTGGTGGATCAGGCCGAGCAACATATCGAGAGCATCTGTCCGGGCTTCACTCACTTGCAGCAGGCGCAACCGATCGTCTTCGCTCACCACCTGCTGGCTCACGCTCAATCGATGCTGCGTGACGTGCAACGCCTGGTGGACTGGGACAATCGCACCTCGCTGTCGCCACTCGGCGCGGCGGCGATGGCCGGGTCCGCCATCGCGCGCCTGCCGCAGCAGTCAGCCAAGGAAATGGGCTACAGCGGCGTCTGCGAAAACTCCATCGACGCCGTGGCCAGCCGCGATCACGTCGCCGAGTTCCTGTTTATTGCCAGCATGCTCGGGATCAACATTTCCCGCCTCGCCGAAGAATTCTGCCTGTGGTCGTCGCGGCAATTTCGCTGGGTTGCACTGGACGATGCCTACGCCACCGGCAGCTCGATCATGCCGCAGAAGAAGAACCCGGACATTGCCGAACTGGCACGGGGCAAGGCCGGTCGGCTGATCGGCAACCTCACCGGTTTGTTGTCGACGTTGAAATCCCTGCCGCTGTCGTACAACCGCGACTTGAGCGAAGACAAGAACGGTGTGCTCGACAGCGTCGACACCCTGCTGCTGGTGTTGCCGGCCATGGCCGGGATGGTCGCGACCATGAAGGTCAACGCCGAGGAGCTGCGTCGACAGGCCCCGCTCGGTTTCACCCTGGCCACCGAAGTCGCCGACTGGCTAGCCATGCGTGGCGTGCCGTTCAAGGAAGCGCATGAAATCACGGGTGCGCTGGTCCAGGCCTGCGAGAAACACGACATCGAATTGTGGGAAGCCTCCCCGGCGCTGCTGGCCGAGATTGATCCACGCCTGACGCCGGAAGTGCGCGACAGCCTGACCCTCGAAGCCGCCATCGCTGCCCGCAGTGGCTGGGGCGGAACCGCGCCGCAACAGGTACGCGAGCAGATCGCCCGCTTGAAAACCGCCCTCGCGGCGCAGCACGAGTGGACCGAGAACTATCAGGGTTTTCGTCTCTGACGCAGCACGCAAACCCTGTGGGAGCGGGCTTGCTCGCGAATGCGGTGGGTCATTCAACATGAATGGCGACTGACACAACCCCTTCGCGAGCAAGCCCGCTCCCACAGGGGATTGTGGTTGGCCTGAATTACCAAGTGTACGGAGAAACAACATGAGCCAGACTCAGGCAGAACGACTCCAGTCGGAGCGAAAACTGGCGGAAAACCAGTTCGATATCACCCAGTACCACCACGTGCCCCGGCGTTATTACGGGCGGATTTTCTTCGCTACCGTCATCGTCATTGCGATCATCGGCCTGGTGCGGGCCTTTGCCGAAGGCAAGATCGAATGGTCGTACATCGGCCAGTTCCTCACCTCGCAAGCGATCATGTGGGGCTTGCTCAACACCATCGTCATGGCGGTGTTGGCCATGGCGCTAGGCATAGTTTTCGGGGTGATCACGGCGATCATGCGCATGTCGGCCAACCCGATCCTGCGCTACGTGGCGGTGACTTACACCTGGCTGTTTCGCGGTACGCCGCTAATCCTGCAACTGCTGTTGTGGTTCAACCTGGCGTTGATATTTCCCACCATCGGCATCCCCGGCCTGTTCGAAATGGACACCGTGACGCTGATGACCCCGTTCGTGGCCGCCCTGCTCGGCTTGAGCATCAACCAGGGTGCCTACACCGCCGAAGTCGTGCGTGCCGGCTTGCTGTCGGTGGACACCGGCCAGTACGAAGCCGCCAAGTCGATCGGTATGCCGCGCCTGCAAGCGCTGCGCCGGATCATCCTGCCGCAAGCCATGCGGGTGATCATTCCGCCGGTCGGCAACGAGTTCATCGGCATGGTGAAAATGACCTCCCTGGCGAGCGTCATCCAGTACTCGGAGCTGCTCTACAACGCCCAGAACATCTACTACGCCAACGCCCGCGTGATGGAGCTGCTGATCGTCGCCGGTATCTGGTACCTGGCCACCGTCACCGTGCTGTCCTTCGGTCAAAGCCGCCTGGAGCGCCGTTTCGCTCGCGGCGCCGGCAAGCGTTCTTGAGGAGTCCCACATGAGAAGCATCGTCAAGGCTGTGAGCCTGAACAAGTATTACGACCAGTTCCACGCCCTCAAGGACATCAACATCGAAGTCGAACAGGGCGAAGTGCTGTGCATCATCGGCCCGTCCGGCTCCGGCAAAAGCACCCTGCTGCGTTGCGTCAATCAGTTGGAAAAGATCGACAAGGGCGGCCTGTGGGTCGACGGCGAGCTGGTGGGTTACCGAGTCGTCGGCAACAAACTGCACGAGCTCAACGAGTCGCAGATCGCCCGTCAACGCCTGTCCACCGGCATGGTGTTCCAGCGTTTCAACCTGTTTCCGCACATGACTGTGCTGCAAAACATCATCGAAGGGCCGTGCCAGGTGCTCAAGCGTTCGCCCAAAGAGGCGCACGAAGAAGCCGTGGAATTGCTCGCTCGCGTCGGCCTGGCCGACAAACGCAACAGCTACCCGATCGAACTCTCGGGTGGTCAGCAACAACGCGTCGCCATTGCCCGTGCCCTGGCCATGCGTCCCAAGCTGATGCTGTTCGATGAACCCACTTCGGCACTCGACCCGGAATTGGTCGGTGAGGTGCTGTCGGTGATGCGCGACCTCGCGCAAACCGGCATGACCATGATCGTCGTCACCCATGAACTGGGCTTCGCCCGTGAGGTTTCCAACCGCATGGTGTTCATGGACGGCGGGCAGATCGTGGAGGCTGGAAGCCCCGAAGAAATACTAATAAGTCCGCAAAACCCGCGCACCCAAAGCTTCATTTCTGCCGTTCGAACCTAAGCGTCCTTTAGCGCTCACAACACTCATAAGAGAACGACCATGAAGAACATCGTTATCCCCGCAGTACTCGCAAGCGTTATGGCCTCCGGCTTCGCGTTCGCCGCTGAGCTTCCAGCCGGCATCAAGGAAAAAGGCGAGGTCGTGGTAGCGATCATGCCGAACTACCCGCCGATGGATTTCAAGGATCCGGCCACCAACACCCTCACCGGTCTCGACGTTGACCTGGGCAACGCCCTGGCCGAACGTCTGGGCGTGAAGATCAAATGGCAGGAAACCGGCTTCGAACAAATGATCAATGCCCTGACCACCGACCGCGTGGACATGGTGATGTCAGGCATGACCGACACCGCCGAGCGCCAGGCCAGTGTGACCTTCGTCGACTACTTCACCAGCGGCCCGCAGTTCTACACCTTGCAGAAGAACAAGGACTTCAACGAGATCACCGACCTGTGCGGCAAGAAAGTCGGCACCAGCCGCCGCACCACCTTCCCGGCCGAGATTGCTGAATACAGCAAGGCCCACTGCGAAGGCGCCGGTAAACCGGCCATCGTAGTGGTCGGCACCGAAGGCTCGGCCGATGCCCGCGCGCAATTGCGTCAGAGCCGTATCGATGCGGCCATGCAGGGTAGCGAAACCCTGCCGTATCTCAAGACCCAGGAAAAGGACATGTACAAGACCGTGGGCCTGCCGATCTCCCAGCAGTTCACCGGCCTTGGCGTGAGCAAGAAAAAGCCTGAGTTGAGTGAAGCGGTGAAGGTGGCGTTGCAGAGCATGGTCGATGACGGCACTTACCAGACCATCCTGAAGAAATGGGACCTGGAACTGGGTGCAATCAAAACCGTAACCATCAACGCCGGGAAGTAATGCTTGCCCTGTAGGAGCGAGGCTTGCCCGCGAAGGCGGTGTTTCAGTCAGCGAGATGTTGAATGTACTGGCCTCTTCGCGAGCAAGCTCACTCCCACACCGGATCCGGGTCGATCACAATTTTGTGGCCTACCGATAAACCTGTGGGAGCGGGCTTGCTCGCGAAGGGGCCGTGTCAGTCGACATCTCTTGTTGATGACACACCGCCTTCGCGAGCAAGCCCGCTCCCACAGGGTCCGGTGTTTACCTTATAAATAGTTGGAGCACTGCTGATGTCCTCCTCACCACAACCCACCTGGCCCGACCAGCACACAGCCTGCCTCGCCCTGGCCTTCGATCTCGATGGCCCGACGGGCGATGCGATGCTCAACGGTTCGATATGGCGCAAGCCCGAGTACTTCGGTTTCGGCGGTTATGGTCCTTACCGGGCGCTGCCGCGGATTCTCGACCTGCTCGACGAATACCGGATCCCGACCACGTTTTTCGTCCCGGCCTGGGTCGTGGAAAACTGGCCGAAACAGTGCCAAACGATTGTTGAGCGCGGGCATGAGGTGGCGTACCACGGCTACAAACACGAATCCTTTTACGCCCTGACGCTGGAACAGCAAAAGGACGTGATGAACAAATCCCGCGAGGTGTTCTGGAACCACCTGAACATCCGCGCCGAAGGTTTCCGCACGCCGTCCGGCGACTGGCGGGCCGAGACCCCGGCGATGCTGGTGGAAGCCGGCGTGACTTATTCCAGCAGCATGCGCGGCGATGATCGTCCGTACCTGGTGAAAGTGTCGGGCCATGAAACCCCGCTGGTGGAAATCCCAGGCCGCTGGGAAATGGACGATTACGCCTCCCTCGCCTACACCCGGGCGCCGGACTTCCCCTCGGGGCTGGACCGCACCGCCAGCTACGCACTGACCCTCGACAACTGGTGCCGCGAATACGACGGCGCGATGAATGAAGGGCTGTGCCTGACCACCCTGTTCCACCCCAAGATCACCGGCAAGCCGGGGCGCATCCTGCTGCTGGAAAAACTCTTCGAACACATGCGTCAGCGCGACGACGTGTGGTTTGCCACCTGCCGCGATGTCGCCCAGTGGTGGCTCAAGGAGCATCACCATGGCTGATTCCACTGTCTGGCCCACAGGCTACCGCTGCGCCGTGGTCCTGACCGTCGATTACAACGACATCCACGGCATCCTGACCCAGGCGCCTGAAGTCGCCGGGCGCGATAAGACGCTGTCGGTCTGGCGTTACGGCACCCAGCGCGGCGTCGAGCGTTTGCTCGGCTTGTTCGCCGAACTCGGCGTAAAAAGCAGTTGGTGCATCTCGGGCATCGTTGCCGAGGAAAACCCGCAACACCTTCGGGCGATTCAGGCCGGCGGGCATGAGATCGCCTGCGCCGGCTATCGCCATCAGAACTACGACCTGCTTGATCTGGCGGAGCAAAGCACCGAGATCGCCAAAGGATGCGAAGCACTGACAGCGTTGACCGGCCAGCGTCCGACCGGGTTTCGCATCCCGGCCGGTAACGGTGCGCCGGGCTTCATTGAGGCGTTGAGGGACCAAGGCATTCGCTGGTCGTCGTCGTGGCGCGGCGATGATTTGCCGTTCGCTCATCCCACGGCCCCCGAAGTGATCGAGCTACCGCTGCACTACGAACTGGAAGACGAACCCTACTTCGCCTTCAACCTCAGCCCGGCGGTGCCACCGGCGCAATCGCGAATCGCCTCTTACAGCCACACCCTGGCCAACCTGCAAATGGACTTCGCCGGGTTTCACCGGTTTGGCCTGTGCTACGTGCTGCGCCTGCACCCGGAAATCATCGCCACGCCGGGGCGGATTGGCGTGTTGCGTGAATTGCTCCAGGGCATTCAGCAGCACAATGACGTATGGATCGCCACAGCCGGTGAAGTCGCGCAATGGTGGGCCGATTCGGCTGTCACCGTGACCGACGATCACCCGGCATCGGTGTATGAGCGGCATTATCGGGATTACCTCGTATGACTGAACGCATGCAGCGACTGGCGCAGTTTTGCGTCGACACACGTTTTGAAGACTTGCCACCGGCCCTGGTGGCGCAAGCCAAACGGCACATCCTCGACACCTTCGGCGCGACATTGGCCGGGGCTGACAGCGAAGTGGCAAAACAGGCGCGTCTGGTGTTTACCGGTGAGTCCGGCAACACGTTGGTCTGGGGCACTGACTTGCGGCTCGGTGCCGCTCAGGCGGCGATCCTCAACGGCATCGCCGCCCATGCCCTGGAACTGGACGATACCGGGGGCTGCGATCACTCCGGCGCGGTGGTGCTGCCGGCGGTCATGGCCGCGGTGTCGATGCAGACGGAACCGGTCAACGGTCGCGAGTTGATGACTGCCGTGGTCATTGGCTATGAAGTCGGCCGTCGCGTGCTCGAAGCCTGCGGCGGCTACTCGGCGCACAACGGCGCTGGCTGGCATTCGACCGCGACCTGCGGGGTGTTCGGCGCCGCAGCGGCGAGTGCGCGGATTCTCGGCCTGGACGTCGCACAAACTGTGTCGGCACTGGGCATCGCAGGAAGTTTCAGCGGTGGTTTGTGGGCCTTCATCCACGACGGTTCGCAGAGTAAAAAGCTGCACAGCGGCCGCGCGGCCGAAGGTGGATTACTGGCGGCGCGGTTTGCTCAACAAGGCATCAGCGGGCCGAAGAAGTTGTTCGAGGATGTCTGGGGCGGTTTTCTCAGGACCCTGGCCGGCGTGGCCTCGGACCCGAACGCGCTCGATACGGACCTGGGCGTCGTGTGGAAACTCGCTCGCTGCTCGATCAAGCCCTACGCCGCGTGCCGGGGAACTCATTCGGCAATCGATGCATTGGGGTTGTTAATGGATCAACTGCAGGTCGGCGCTGATCAGATTGAAGACATCGAAATCTCGTTGTGCGGGTTTCTTCAAGACATGTGCGGTGGGCAGGATGTCAGCACGCTGGCCTCGGCACAGATGAGTTTGCCCTATGCCCTCGCCGCCCGGCTGGTTCATGGACATTGCCGGCTGGAGGCCGATGACGAGGCACAACGGGGCGACCCTCGGATTGCTCACTGGATGTCGCGCATTCGTCTTGAAGTGGATCCGCAACTGTCAGAGGATGGCGAGCCCGTCATCCGCGTGCGGACGGTGGACGGTCGGCAGGCGAGTCTTTGTGTCGACCCACCCTTGGGCGCGCCGGGGAATCCGCTGAGTGATGCGGCGCTGGAGGAGAAGTTTTTCAGTCTGGCCGGGCGGGTGATGCCGCGGGAGCAGGCTGGGGAATTGCTCGAAAAATTGTGGCGGCTGGAAGCGCTTGAATCAGTTGGTTCTATTGATCGGTGGCTCACTTGAGTCTTGCATTGCCTGAACTGGCCTCATCGCGAGCAGGCTCGCTCCCACAGTTGATCTGTAGTGATCTCAAATTTTATGTTCACTGAAGATCCAGTGTGGGAGCGAGCCTGCTCGCGATAGCCGCGCCTCGGTCCAACGTCGAACACAATAGAATCTGAATAAGGACATTTGCCCCACCGTGGCCACTTACTCGCTCGTAATCCGCCGGTTGATGATCGTTTCGCTGACCATCGTCGTCAGCCGCGCCATCACCAGCCCGCTGCTCACGCTGTTTCTGAGCAACAAGCTCGGCCTCAACCAGCAGGATGTCGGTTTGCTGCTGGGCATCGCGGTGTTCATCGCCACCCTGCTAGCGCTCTACGGCGGCTACATCATTGACCGCCTTGAGAAGCGTCGGCTGCTGATCCTCGCCATGCTCTCCAGCGCCATCGGCTTCGTGTTGCTGACCTTCGCCGAAAACCTCTACCTGACCACCGCCACCCTGGTGATCACCGAAACCGCCTCGGCGCTGTTCCTGATCGGCTCTAAGGCGATCCTCAGCGAAAACCTGCCGATTGGCCAACGCGCAAAAGCGTTTTCCCTGCGCTACACCCTGACCAACATCGGCTACGCCACCGGCCCGATGCTCGGTGTGGTGATTGCCGGCGTGTACCCAATTGCGCCGTTCCTGATTGCCGGCGGCATCGCGTTTTTCAGCATCTTCCTGATGATCGGAATCCCCAAGGACTCGGCCCAGGCACCCGCGATCGGCCAGCCCCAGAGTTTTCTCAAGACGCTGATCACCCTGAAAAATGACCGCACCCTGATCATGTTCACCTGCGGCTGTCTGCTCAGCACCGTGGTCCACGGCCGTTTCACCCTGTACCTGTCGCAATACCTGTTGGTGACTCATGATTCCAAGCGCGCCCTGGAAACCATGGCCGCCCTGCTCGCCTGCAACGCCATCAGCGTGATCCTGCTGCAATACCAGATCGGCCGTTTCCTCAAGCGCGAACAGCTGCGTTACTGGATCGCCGGCGGCACCAGCCTGTTTATTGTCGGGCTGATCGGCTTCAGTCTGGCCGACAGCCTGGTGAGCTGGTGCGTGGCGATGTTCATCTTCACCCTCGGTGAAATGATCATTTACCCCGCCGAATTTCTCTTCGTCGACACCCTGGCCCCGGAAGAACTGCGCGGCAGTTACTACGGCGCACAGAACCTCGCGGCCCTCGGTGGTGCGTTAAGCCCGGTGATTTGCGGTTTCCTGCTGATGCACACACCGGCGCCCACCATGTTTTATGCCCTGAGCGCGCTGACAGCCATGGGCGGGTTTCTGTGTTTCATGAGCGGTCGTCGAGTCGCGTTACAGCAAAAATAATGCACTAAAGCTGCATTAATATGAATTTGTCAGCATCGGGAATGCACGGCACACTGTGCCTCGTTCCTCCCCCAATAGTTGGAACACCTTCAAGGGCTTTCTGGGTTTCCCAGATAAGCCTTTTTTTTTCCTGGTTTTTTACCAACGGATCGTTTGCCTCATGCTCGCTCGCTGGTTACCTGCCGCCATCAACACGCGACCTTCCGAATGGAGCCGTGCCGCTATCGGCATGTCCCTGGGCACGCTGTTCAGCGTCTGGCTGTGCGCGCAAGTGTTCGGCATGGAAGTGGCCCAGCATTTGATCGGGCCGCTGGGCGCATCGGCGGTGTTGCTGTTCGCGGTGTCTTCCGGCGCCCTCGCCCAGCCGTGGTCGATTCTGGGCGGATACTTGAGTGCCGGCGTCGTTTCGCTACTGGTGGCTCACGTACTCGGACGAACCCTTGGCAGCGCCTGCCTGGCGGCGGGCATGGCGCTAATGCTGATGTGCTGGCTGCGTTGCCTGCACCCGCCGGCCGGAGCCTTGGCGCTGCTGTTGGTGTTGGCAGACCCTGCGACCATCGCGCTGGACTGGAAAGCCCTCGGCCCGGTGATGCTCGGCGCATCGACCATGCTGCTCAGCGCCCTGGCCTATAACAACCTGACGCAAATTCGCTACCCCAAGCGTGCAAGCGAGCCGGTGGCCGTGGTGCCGGCCGATCATCCCCCGATCGACAGCCAGGCCATCACCGCCCAGGACTTGAAACTCGCCCTGGAGGAGATGGAAGCATTCTTCGATGTCACCCCGGAAGACCTTGAACAACTGATCCATATCAGCGAGTTACACGCCAAACGTCGCAGTATTGGTGAAGTCTTGATCCAACGTTCCTGACGGCACAAATCCCTGTGGGAGCGGGCTTGCTCGCGAAGAGGCCCTGTCAGTCAACATTGATGCGAATGACACTACGTCTTCGCGAGCAAGCCCGCTCCCACATTAGAACCATGCAAATATGCAGGAAGGACCTGCACATATCCCGGTTGTACATCACAAATTTGCACTGGTACGATCCGGGATCGCTCGCGCGCGAGCTTCTCTATAAAGAACAATAAAAGCAGGGAGTTAGTGATGACTGCTCAGGTTTCATCGAAGGCGACTTCGTCCATGGATGCCACGCAAAACGAAGTGCTGGCCGAGGTCCGCAACCACATCGGCCACCTGACCCTCAATCGCCCCTCCGGTCTCAACGCCATTACCCTGGACATGGTCCGCCATCTGCAGCGCCAGCTCGACGCCTGGGCGCAGGATCCGCAGGTTCATGCAGTGGTCTTGCGCGGTGCCGGCGAGAAAGCGTTCTGTGCCGGCGGCGATATTCGCTCGTTGTATGACAGTTTCAAAAGCGGCGACACGTTGCACGAAGATTTCTTCGTCGAGGAATACGCCCTCGACCTCGCCATTCATCACTACCGCAAACCGGTGCTGGCCTTGATGGACGGTTTCGTCCTCGGCGGCGGTATGGGCCTGGTTCAAGGCGCCGATTTGCGGGTGGTCACCGAGAAGAGCCGCTTGGCGATGCCGGAAGTGGCCATCGGTTATTTCCCCGACGTGGGTGGCAGTCACTTCTTGCCACGGGTTCCCGGTGAACTGGGGATTTATCTGGGCGTCAGCGGCGTGCAGATCCGCGCGGCCGATGCGCTTTATTGCGGCTTGGCCGACTGGTACCTGGAAAGCGAAAAGCTCAGCTCGCTCGACGAGCAACTCGATCAGCTTCAATGGCACGAAACGCCGCTCAAGGACCTGCAAGGCCTGCTGGCGAAACTCGCGGTGCAACAACTGCCCGATGCGCCATTGGAAGCGTTGCGCCCGGCCATCGATCACTTCTTCGCCCTGCCCGACGTGCCGAGTATTGTTGAGCAACTGCGTGAAGTGACGGTCGCCGACAGCCATGAATGGGCCACGACCACGGCGGATCTGCTGGAAAGCCGTTCGCCGCTGGCGATGGGCGTCACCCTGGAAATGCTGCGTCGCGGTCGGCACTTGAGTCTCGAAGACTGTTTCGCCCTTGAGCTGCACCTGGACCTTCAGTGGTTTGCGCGCGGCGACCTGATCGAAGGCGTGCGCGCCTTGCTGATCGATAAAGACAAGCAACCACGCTGGAACCCGCCGACCTTGCAGGCGCTGGACGCCGAGCACGTCGCGAGTTTTTTCAGCGGTTTTGAACAGAGCGGGAACTGAGCCATGCACGATATCGAATTGAGCGAAGAGCAAGTCATGATCCGCGACATGGCCCGGGACTTCGCCCGCGGCGAAATCGCGCCCCATGCGCAAGCCTGGGAAAAGGCCGGCTGGATCGATGACGGCCTGGTAGCGAAGATGGGTGAACTGGGCCTGCTGGGCATGGTGGTGCCGGAAGAATGGGGCGGCACCTATGTCGACTACGTCGCCTACGCCCTGGCGGTGGAAGAGATTTCGGCCGGCGACGGCGCCACTGGCGCGTTGATGAGCATCCACAATTCCGTGGGCTGCGGCCCGGTACTCAACTACGGCACCGAAGAACAGAAGCAAACGTGGTTGCCGGACCTGGCCAGCGGCCAGGCGATCGGCTGCTTCTGCCTGACCGAGCCGCAAGCCGGCTCCGAAGCGCACAACCTGCGCACACGCGCCGAACTGCGCGATGGGCAATGGGTGATCAACGGCGCCAAGCAATTCGTCAGCAATGGTAAACGGGCGAAACTGGCGATTGTGTTTGCCGTGACCGATCCGGACTTGGGCAAACGCGGCATCTCAGCGTTTCTGGTGCCGACCGATACCACCGGTTTTATCGTCGACCGCACCGAACACAAGATGGGCATTCGTGCTTCCGACACCTGTGCGGTGACATTGAGCAACTGCACGATTCCCGAAGCCAATCTGCTGGGTGATCGCGGCAAAGGGCTGGCCATCGCCCTGTCTAACCTCGAAGGCGGCCGCATCGGCATCGCCGCGCAAGCGTTGGGCATTGCCCGGGCAGCGTTCGAAGCCGCACTGGCGTATTCGCGGGATCGGGTGCAGTTCGACAAACCGATCATCGAGCACCAGAGCATCGCGAATATGCTCGCTGACATGCACACCCGGCTGAACGCGGCGCGCTTGCTGATCCTGCATGCGGCGCGGTTGCGCAGTGCCGGCAAGCCGTGCCTGTCCGAGGCTTCGCAGGCCAAGCTGTTTGCGTCGGAAATGGCGGAGAAGGTCTGCTCGTCGGCGATGCAGATTCATGGCGGGTATGGGTATCTGGAGGATTACCCGGTGGAGCGCTATTACCGGGATGCGCGGATTACGCAGATTTATGAAGGGTCGAGCGAGATTCAGCGGATGGTGATTGCCCGGGAGCTGAAAAATTATTTGGTGTAAGCCCTAAAAGCATCGCGGGCAAGCCTCGCTCCTACAAGGTTACGAGTCGTTCATGCGAACACCGATAACCTGTAGGCGCGAGGCTTGCCCGCGATGGCGTCAGTGAAAGCGCCGCATTACTTGCCTTTGAATTCAGCCTCACGCTTGGCAATAAACGCCGCCATCCCTTCCTTCTGATCCTGCGTCGCAAACGCCGCATGGAACACCCGGCGCTCAAAGCGCACGCCTTCCGACAAGCTCACTTCAAATGCACGGTTGACGCTTTCCTTGACCATCATCGCAATCGGCAGCGACTTCTTGGCAATCAACGCCGCGACTTTCAGCGCTTCTTCCAGCAGTTCATCCGCCGGCACGATCCGCGCGACAATCCCGCAGCGCTCGGCTTCTACCGCATCGATCAAACGCCCGCTCAGGCACATTTCCATGGCCTTGGCCTTGCCCACGGCGCGGGTCAGGCGTTGGGTGCCGCCCATGCCCGGCAACACGCCGAGGTTGATTTCCGGCTGGCCGAATTTCGCATTGTCGCCAGCCAGGATGAAATCGCACATCAACGCCAGTTCACAGCCACCGCCCAGGGCGAAACCGTTGACTGCGGCGATGATCGGCTTGCGGCGGTTGGCCACGCGATCACTGTCGCTGAACAGGTCGTCGAGGTAGATCTGCGGGTAGGTCAGCTCGGCCATTTCCTTGATGTCGGCGCCGGCGGCGAAGGCTTTTTTCGAGCCGGTCAGCACGATGCAGCCGATGTTTGAATCGGCTTCCAGGCCATCAAGGGCGTGGTTCAGTTCGCTGACGATCTGCGCATTCAACGCGTTCAGCGCCTGCGGACGGTTGAGGGTGATCAAGCCCACACGACCGTGGGTTTCCAACAAAATCGTTTCGTAACTCACAAATGGACTCCTTCTTAAAGATTGCGCGAAATAACCATGCGCTGAATATCGCTGGTGCCTTCGTAGATCTGGCACACCCGCACGTCGCGGTAGATCCGCTCCAGCGGGAAGTCGTTCAGGTAACCGTAACCGCCGAGGGTTTGCAACGCCGAGGAGCAAACCTTCTCGGCCATTTCCGAGGCGAACAGTTTGGCCATGGACGCTTCGACCAGGGCCGGTTTACCGCTGTCCCGTAATGCCGCTGCGTAATGCACCATTTGCCGGGCGACAGCAATCTGGGTGGCCATGTCTGCCAGACGGAACGCGACCGCCTGGTGTTCGATGATCGGCTTGCCGAAGCTCTCACGCTCACGGGCGTAGTCGCGGGCCGCTTCAAACGCGGCGCGGGCCATGCCCACCGATTGCGAGGCGATGCCGACACGGCCGCCTTCGAGGTTGGCCAGGGCGATCCGGTAACCTTCGCCCTCCTCACCCAGCCGGTTGGCCACCGGGACTTTCACGTCTTCGAACAGAATCTGGCAAGTGTCGGAGGCGTGCTGGCCGAGTTTGTCTTCGACCCGGGCGACTTTGTAGCCCGGCGAATCGGTCGGCACGATCAGCGCCGTGATGCCGCGCTTGCCGGCACTCGGGTCGGTCACGGCAAACACGATCACCACCCCGGCGTTTTGCCCGGACGTGATGAACTGCTTGCAGCCGTTGAGCACGTAGTGATCGCCTTCCAGACGCGCACGGGTTTTCAGGCCGCTGGCGTCGGAACCGGCCTGCGGTTCAGTCAGGGCAAAGGCGCCGAGCATAGCGCCGCTGGCCAGTGGCTTGAGAAAGCGCTCTTTCTGATCATCGTTGCCGTACTTGAGGATCGGTACGCAACCCACGGAGTTGTGCACGCTCATGATCGTCGAGCAGGCGCCGTCACCGGCGGCGATTTCTTCCAGGGCCATGGCGTAGGCCAGGTAACCGGTGTCGCAACCGCCCCACTCTTCCGGTACCAGCATGCCGAAGAAGCCCAGCTCGGCCATCTCGCCGATGGCTTCCTTGGGGAAGCGGTGTTCGCGGTCCCAGTCGGCGGCGAACGGTTTCAATCGTTCCTGGGCAAACTGCCGGGCGGCGTCGCTGATCTGAAGTTGTTCGTCGTTGGGAATCATGGTGAATCCTTAAAATCCGAAGTACGGCACAAAACTCTGTGGGAGCCAGCCTGCTGGCAATGGCGTCGTGTCAGTCAATATCTACTTTTATGACACACCGTCATCGCCAGCAGGCTGGCTCCCACAGGGGTGAGGTTGGCCTAGTACAGGCATTCCACAGCCATGGCCGTGGCTTCACCGCCACCGATGCAGATCGCTGCAACGCCGCGTTTCAGGCCTCTCTGGCGCAGGGCCGAGAGCAAGGTCACGAGAATCCGCGCGCCAGACGCACCAATCGGGTGGCCGAGGGCGCAAGCGCCGCCGTGAACGTTGATCTTCTCGTGGGGGATTTCCAGTTTGGTCATGGTCACCAGACTCACCACCGCGAATGCTTCGTTGACTTCGAACAGCTCGACGTCGTCCACGGACCAGCCGGTTTTCTTCATCAGCTTCTTGATCGCACCCACCGGCGCTACCGGGAACAGGCCCGGGGTATCAGCAAACGCAGCGTGGCCGTGAATCACCGCCAGCGGTTTCAAACCTTGTTTCTGCGCTTCGGAACGGCGCATCAGCACCAGTGCCGCTGCACCGTCGGAGATCGAACTGGAGTTGGCCGCTGTCACGGTGCCGCCTTCGCGGAACGCCGGTTTCAGCGAGGTAATCTTGTCCAGTTTGGCTTTCGGTGGTTGTTCGTCGTTGCTGATCAGCACCTGCTCTTTACCGACAGTCACCGTGATCGGCACGATCTCGTCCTTGAAGCTGCCGTCGTTGATCGCCTGCTGTGCGCGGGTGGTCGAGGCGATGGCAAACGCGTCCTGGGCTTCGCGGCTGAAACCGTTGGTTTCGGCGCAATCCTCGGCGAAGGTGCCCATCAGGCGGCCTTTGTCGTAGGCATCTTCCAGACCGTCGAGGAACATGGAGTCGAGCACGCGGCCATGGCCCATGCGGTAACCGCTGCGAGCGCGGTCCAGCAGGTACGGCGCGTTGGACATGCTTTCCATGCCGCCCGCAACAACCACGTCGGCGCTGCCGGCAACGAGCATGTCGTGGGCCAGAATCGCTGCTTCCATGCCCGAGCCGCACATCTTGTTCAGGGTGGTGCAGCGGGTCGATTTATCCAGCCCCGCACCCAGCGCAGCTTGCCGCGCTGGTGCCTGACCAAGCCCTGCGGGCAGTACGCAGCCAAAGAGCACTTCTTCGACCGACTCAGGCGCAATACCGGCGCGCTCGACCGCCGCGCGAATCGCGGCAGCACCCAGTTGCGGTGCGGTCAGGCTTTTCA
Source organism: Pseudomonas sp. LBUM1663 (assembly GCF_059695905.1). Lineage (NCBI taxonomy): Bacteria > Pseudomonadati > Pseudomonadota > Gammaproteobacteria > Pseudomonadales > Pseudomonadaceae > Pseudomonas > Pseudomonas sp. LBUM1663. The sequence continues at coordinate 3,292,068 of NZ_CP166792.1, forward strand.
GTTCGCCCTGAAAACCGCCCATCGGGGTGCGGACAGCGCTGACAATAACGATGGGATCGTTGGCAATAGTCATGACAAATCTCCTTACTTGGCGGCCATGCGCAAGGCACCGTCGAGACGGATCACCTCGCCATTGAGCATGCTGTTTTCAATGATATGCCTGACCAGCGCGGCATACTCGCCCGGTTTGCCCAGACGTGGCGGGAACGGCACACCGGCCGCCAGGGAGGCGCGGACTTCCGGGGTCATGCCGGCCATCATCGGTGTTTCAAAAATGCCTGGGGCGATGGTCATCACACGGATGCCGAAGCGCGCCAGTTCACGGGCGGCGGGCAAGGTCAGGCTGACGATTGCGCCTTTGGACGCGGCATACGCGGCCTGGCCAATCTGGCCGTCATAGGCCGCCGCCGAGGCGGTGTTGATGATCACGCCGCGCTCACCATCAGCATCCGCTTCGGTTTCGGCGATGGCCGCCGAAGCCAGACGCAGCATATTGAAGCTGCCGATCAGATTGACGTTGATCACCTGGCTGAAACTGGCCAACGCGTGCGGGCCGTTCTTGCCGAGGATCTTCTCGCCACGCACGATGCCGGCGCAATTGACCAGACCGTTCAGGCCGCCGAAGGCTTTCACCGTCGCCTGCACAGCGGCTTCGGCGGCGGCTTCGTCGCTGATGTCGGCCACCACGCTTTGCGTGCCGAGACGTTCAGCCTGGGCCGCAACCGCCTCGGCGTTCATGTCCACCAGCATCACTTTGGCGCCGGCCGCGACCAGCATTTCAGCGGTGGCCGCACCGAGGCCCGACGCACCGCCGGTGACGAGGAAAACCTTGTTTTCGATCTGCATCATTGTGTCCTTGATTCAAGCTTGAACGTTCTTCACCGCGGCCTCTTGAGCCTTGGCGATTTCCTGGTTGCGCAAGATAAAGCGCTGCAATTTGCCGCTTGGGGTTTTCGGCAACTCGCTGACAAATTCGATTTCACGCGGGTACGAATGCGCGGCCAGACGCTTGCGCACGTGTTGGCGCAGCTCTTCGGCCAGTTCTGGCGTCGGACGGTATTGCTCACAAATCACCACGAACGCTTTGACCAGTTCAGTGCGCTCCGGATCGGGCTTGCCGACGACGGCGGCTTCGATGACTGACGGGTGTTCGATCAACGCACTTTCCACATCGAACGGGCCGACGCGGTAGCCGGAAGTGGTAATCACGTCATCGCTGCGGCCAACAAAGCTGATGCTGCCGTCCGGGTTCCACTCGACGGTGTCGCCGCTCAGGTAATAGTTACCAACGAAGGCCTTGGTCGGCGAGCCTTCATAACCGGCGAACCAGCACATCGGCGACTGGGTGCGGTCAATGGCGAGGATGCCTGGCTGGCCGACGCCGAGTTCCTTGTATTCATCGTCGAGCACCACGATGCGGTGGCCCGGCGAAGCAAAACCGGCGGCGCCTATGTGGATTGGATGTTTCAGGCCATGGTGATTGCACAGGACCATGCCCAGTTCGGTCTGGCCGTAATGGTCGTTAATGACCACGCCGAGGTTGTCGGCGAACCAGCGGATCACTTCCGGATTCAGCGGCTCACCGGCGCTGCTGACGATGCGCAGTTTGCCCTTGATCGACTTGGCAAATTCGTCGCCACCGGCAATCAGCAAACGGTAGGCAGTCGGTGACCCGGTGAGGTTGGTGATCCCGTATTTATTGATCACCCGGCAGGTGCTTTCGAGGGTGAACGGGCCGTCGTAAAAGGTGATCGGATGCCCCATCGCCATGGGCCCGGTGACGCCGAAATAGATGCCGTAGGCCCAGCCCGGATCGGCGACGTTCCAGAACGCGTCTTCGGGGCGCAGGTCCACGGCGTCACGGGTGTAGCTTTCGAAGGCAACGATGGCCTTGAGCGGAACGGACAGGGCTTTCGACGGGCCGGTGGTGCCCGAGGTGAACATCAGCAGGAACGGGTCTTCGCCGGTCAGCAACACCGGTTCACACTCGGAGGAATAATTGGCCAGTTCGGCCCAGAAGCTGTAATCGCCACGGACGATGCCTTGGCCTTTCGCACCGCCGACGGTGACGATGGTCGGGCAGTCGGCGACTTCAGCGAGTTTGGGGCGGTTGACCGCGTCGGTCACCACGACTTTGGCGCCGGAGCTGCTCAAGCGGTGTTCGATGGCTTTCGGGCCGAAAGCGGTGAACAGTGGCTGGTAGACCGCACCGATGCGCCAGGTGGCGAAGATGGTGATCAGCAATTCGATGTTGCGTGGCAGCAGGCCGGCAACCTTGTCGCCTTTTTTTACGCCCTGGGCCAGGAGGAAGTTGGCAAAGCGCGCGGCTTTGTCCTGCAAGTCTTTGAAGGTGTACGTCGCGCTGGCGCCGTCGCGGCCTTCCCAGAACAGCGCAATGCGCCCCGGCAAGGCATGCCGGTCGCAACACTCGACACAGGCGTTGAGGGCAGTCAAATCCCCGGCCAGGGCGGCGTCGACGGTGTGCTGATAATTGAACTGTGACGTGGCAGACAAGTAATCGCGCATTGCCAGAATCCCTCTGTATTTTTATTAGGTTGGGGGAACCGTAAAAACCACAGAAATACTCGCCCCGCGCGGGGATCGGGGCAATGGTCAAAGCTATCAAGTTGTTTGACTGGTTTGGCCAAGGTTCAAGAGGGTTGTTGTCTGAACTGGCGCCATCGCGGGCAAGCCCGCTCCCACAGTGTTTTGTGTCGTTTGTAATTATTGTGAACAATACAAAACCCTGTGGGAGCGTGGCTTGCCCGCGAAGAGGCCCGCCCTATCAACACAATCCTCGGATCAGTGTGCTTCGTTGAGGATCAAACTCCGGTAATGCCCCGGATTCGACCCCGACCACTTACGAAACGCCTTGTAGAACGAACTCGCATCCGCAAACCCCAACCGCGTGGCGATCTCAGCGAAGCTGATCTGCGGCTCGGCCAGCCACACAATGGCCAACTCCTTGCGCACGCTGTCCTTGAGCCCCTGGTAGGTCTGCCCTTCCTCCGCCAGCCGCCGGCGCAAGGTCGAGGCCGACATGCACAGTTGCTGCGCCAGCGGCTCGGTCTCCGGCCACTGATCGGCAGGCAACTGGCGCAAATCATGCTTGATCCGGCTGGCCAGGCTCTCCGGGTCGCGGTACTTGACCAGAATGTTCGCCGGCGCATGGGCCAGGAAGCGCTTGAGTTCTTCCGGGCTGCGCTTGATCGGCAGGTCCAGACAATCCGCCGAGAAAATCATCCGCGTGCGTGGGCGGTCGAAACGCAGGTTCTCGGAGAACATCACCTGATAGTCATCGCAGAAATCCGGCGCAGGGCAGCGCAATTCGATGGCCAGAATCGGTATGCGCCGTCCCGCCAGCCAACAGGCAACGCCGTGCACGATCATCCAGTAGGTGAAATAGGTGAAGGCGCGGCGCGGGTCCTGGTCGTCTTCCAGCAACACGATCTCCGCCAGGCTTTGCTGACGAACCAGCTGCGCGGGCATGCGGTCGAGCATCAACGACAGAAAGCTCAGGCCTGAGGTCAGGCCCGCAGCCAGGCTCGGCTGGATCATCGAACTGCGGCAGAGAAACTCAAGGCTGCCGGATTTGAGCTTGCGCGGGTCCATGCCAAAAAACTCATCGTCCCCGCGCCGGGCCAGCAAGCGCCATAGCCGCGCATAGGCAGTGGCCGGGACCCGGGCGTCGGTGGTGTGCAGCAGCGCCGGATCGATGCCGACCTTGTTCAACACCTCGTCGGTGGCGGCTCCAGGGGCGCAGCTTTGCAACAGGGCTTCGCGCACCAGTTGAATGGCGATGGTGTCTTTTTCCGACATTTACCTAGGTGGGCCTTGTTCTTGTTTGAGTGCCGGCATCTTAGCGCACAGCGACCCAATCCTGTAGGAGCGAGCGGTGCGGCGATCCGACTTGCCCGCGAAGCAGGCGACTCGGTCTTGCCCTGATACCGCGTAATCGTTCTTCGCGGGCAAGCCTCGCTCCTACAAGGGGGTGTGTGATCTTTAGAGTTGTTCAGGTTAGGTTCAGGTAAATGTCAATGAATACCATTTGGGAATGAGTGTCATTATGTTACAAATTAGCACCCTATCTAATCCCGAGACGGTGCTGAATGCTTGTTCCTTTTCTGATCGTGCTGCGCGAAGGCATTGAAGCCGCGTTGATCGTTGGCATCATCGCCAGCTACCTCAAGCAGACCGGCCGTGGCCAGTGGATGCCCGCCGTGTGGATCGGCGTTTTCCTTGCCGTTGCGCTGGCTCTGCTGGTGGGCGGTGGTCTGGAGCTGGTCAGCGCCGAGTTCCCGCAGAAACAACAGGAATTGTTTGAAGGCGTGGTCGGCCTGGTGGCCGCGGGCATTCTCAGCTCCATGGTCTTCTGGATGCGCAAAGTGGCGCGTTCGATCAAACACTCGCTGCACGTCTCCCTCGACCACGCGCTGACTGGCTCCAAACACCAGGTCACGGCACTGATCGCCATGGTGTTTTTCGCCGTGGCCAGGGAAGGTCTGGAGACGGTGTTCTTCCTGCTCGCGGTGTTCCAGCAGAGCGAAGGCCCGGCGGCACCGATCGGCGCCCTCCTCGGCCTGATCCTGGCGATCATCGTCGGCTTCCTGATCTACACCGGCAGCATGCGCCTGAACCTCGGCGCGTTCTTCCGCTGGACCGGTCTGTTCATCCTGGTGGTGGCGGCCGGCATTCTGGCCAACTCGGTGCAGGCGCTGCATGAAGCCGGCGTCTGGAATCACCTGCAAACCGTGCTGTTCGATTTCAGTGCAACGCTGCCGATGGACGGCCCGGTGGGTTCGGTGCTGGCCGGCATGTTCGGTTACCAGGACGCGCCGACGGTCAGCACCCTCGGTGCCTATCTGATTTACCTGGTGGTGGCGCTGGTGATGTTCTTCATCCCGGCCCCGCCACCCGCTGAACAACCCTCTTCCGTTTCCAGCCAATAAGGGCTCCCATGCCAAATCAAGCCCCTCCCCAGGCCTCGCCTCCCCGCGCCTTGCGCTGGGCGGTGGCCGGTTCGGTGATCGTGATGATCGCCGCCGGTGGCCTGTTCTACTACGCCTCGAAAATGGCGGCGGCCAAGCGCCAGGTTAACCATGACGAAGTGGTGGTGACCATTCACTCGCACAGCTGCGAGCCGAATGCGCTGACCGTTCCGGCAGGCCGCGCCAGTTTCCGCATCGTCAATCGCTCGGACCGGGCGGTGGAATGGGAGATCCTCGACGGCGTGCTGGTGGTCGAAGAACGGGAAAACATCGCGCCAGGCCTGAGCCAAGTCATCAATGCCAACCTGCTGCCCGGCGACTACGCAATCACCTGCGGACTGCTGAGCAATCCGCGCGGCACCTTGCACGTGACCCCGACCGCCGCCTCCGACGCGGCCGCCAAGGCCAAACCGTCGATGGTCGCGTTCGTGGGGCCGTTGTCGGAATTCCGCGTGTACCTGAACAGCCAAAGCAGCGCGCTGATCAAAGCCGTCGCCGCCCTTGAGCAAGCCATCGCCGCTGGCGACCTGAGCCAGGCACAAGCGCTGTATGTGCCCGCTCGCGCAGCCTATCAACGGATCGCCCCGGCCGCCCAGCGTCTGGCTGAACTGGACAACGCCATCAACGCCCGCGCCGATTACTTCGAGAAACGCGAGCAGGATCCTGCCTTCAGCGGTTTTCACCGCATCGAGTACGCGCTGTTCCAGCAACGCAACCTCGACGGGCTTGCGCCGGTTGCCCAGCGCTTGAACAGCGACGTCGCCACGCTCAAACAGCAACTGCTCGCGCAATCGCTGCCACCGGAGCAACTGGTGAGCATTGTCGTGCGCAATCTCCACAGCCTCGCCGATGTGCGTGCCAGCAGCGGTGAAGAAGAACGCTACAGCCACACTGACCTGAACGGATTTGCTGGCAACCTCTTCGCTGCGCGCAAAGTCGTCGACCTGTTGCGCCCGTTGCTGACCAAGTCCGCCGCCGAGTTGTTGCCGAAGATCGACAGCGCGATCACCGCCCTCGACGCCGAACTGAATGGTTTGAAGGTCCAGGACGGCTACGCGAGCTACGACACGGTCACTGCCGAGCAGCGCAAACAGATCGCCGACAAGGCCAAGGCACTGGCCGACGCACTCGATGCCATCGATCCCGCCCTCGGCCTTTCCGGCCTTTAAGCAGAAGACTCAAAACCGATGAACGATTCAGAACACTTCAACCTCCAGCGTCGCCGGGTATTGATGGGCATGGGCGCCGCCGGTGTCGCGCTGGCAGGCTCCGCACTGAGCTGCCCGGCGATGGCCGCAAGCCCCGCGCAAGTCACCGAAGCGCCGAGCAGCGACAAGACCGACGACCGCCACGCGTTCCACGGCAAGCACCAGACCGGCATCGTCACCCCGCGCCCGGCGTCGGGCATGCTGGTGTCGTTTGATGTTTTGGCCAGTGATCGCGAAGACCTGGAGCGGCTGTTCCGCACTCTCAACGAGCGCATCGCGTTCCTGATGCAGGGCGGCCCGGTGGCTCAAGTCGATCCGAAACTGCCACCGGTGGATTCGGGCATCCTCGGCCCGGTCGTCACGCCGGACAACCTGACCATCACCGTATCGGTGGGCGAGTCGCTGTTCGACGAGCGCTTTGGCCTGGCCGGTGCCAAACCGAAACGCCTAATCCGCATGGTCGGTTTTCCCAACGATGCACTGGAAGCCGATTGCTGCCACGGCGACCTGAGTCTGCAGTTTTGCGCCAACACCACCGACACCAACATCCACGCCCTGCGCGACATCGTGAAAAACCTGCCGGACCTGTTGCTGGTGCGCTGGAAACAGGAAGGCAGCGTGCCGCCCCAGGCCCCGGCGAAACCCGGTGTGCCAGCGCAGAGCGCGCGCAATTTCCTCGGCTTTCGCGACGGCTCGGCGAACCCGGATTCCAACGACGCCAAGGCCATGGACAGGATCGTCTGGGTGCAACCGGGCAGCGACGAACCGGCATGGGCCGCCAATGGCAGCTATCAGGCGGTGCGGATCATCCGCAACTTCGTCGAGCGCTGGGACCGCACACCCTTGCAGGAACAGGAAAGCATTCTCGGCCGCATCAAAGCCACCGGCGCGCCCATGGGCGGCGCCCATGAAACTGAAGTTCCGGACTACGCCAAAGACCCGGGAGGCAAACTGACCAAACTCGACGCGCATATCCGCCTGGCCAACCCGCGCACCGCTGCGACCCAGGCCAACCTGATCCTGCGCCGGCCGTTCAACTATTCCAACGGCGTGAACAAGAACGGTCAGCTGGACATGGGTTTGTTGTTCATCTGCTACCAGGCCGATCTGGACAAAGGTTTTATCACTGTGCAGACCCGACTCAACGGCGAGCCGCTGGAGGAATACCTCAAGCCGGTCGGCGGCGGTTACTTCTTCACCCTGCCGGGTGTGACGGGCGACAAGGACTTCATCGGTCGCTCGCTGCTTGACGCTACCTCACCCAAAACAAACACCTGAACAAAACCCACACGGAACCGTCCCATGAAAAAGTCGCCCCTCGCGTTATTGCTGACCCTTGGCTTGCTCAATACCCCGCTGTCGGCTTTCGCGGCGACGGCGCCGCTGGAGCTGGTGCAGCCGATTTCGGATTACAAAATCTACGTCACCGAGCAACTGGATGAGCTGGCGAGCCACACCCAGCAGTTCACCGATGCGGTGAAAAAAGGTGACCTGGCCACCGCCAAGAAACTCTACGCACCGACCCGGGTTTACTACGAGTCGATCGAGCCGATTGCCGAGCTGTTCAGCGACCTCGACGCCTCCATCGACTCGCGCGTCGACGACCACGAAAAAGGCGTGAAAGCCGAAGACTTCACCGGCTTCCACCGCATCGAGTATTCGCTGTTCTCGGAAAACAGCACCCAGGGTCTCGATGAACTGGCCGATGGCTTGAACAAAGACGTCAAAGACCTGCAAACCCGCGTCGCCGGCCTGACCTTCCCGCCTGAGAAAGTGGTGGGCGGTGCCGCTGCCTTGCTTGAAGAAGTGGCGGCGACCAAGATCTCCGGTGAAGAAGATCGCTACAGCCACACCGACCTGTATGACTTCCAGGGCAACATCGACGGCGCGAAGAAAATCGTCGACCTGTTCCGTCCGCAGATCGAAAAGCAGGACGCGGCGTTTATCGCCAAGGTCGACAAAAACTTCGCCAGCGTGAACAAGATTCTGGCGAAGTACAAAACCAGGGATGGTGGCTTCGAGACGTATGACAAGGTGAAAGAGAACGACCGCAAGGCGTTGGTTGGGCCGGTGAATACGTTGGCGGAGGATTTGTCGACATTGCGTGGAAAACTGGGTTTGAACTGAGGCTTTTCTAGTGTCTGGGCTGTCCCGATCGCGGGCAAGCCCGCTCCCACAGGGATTCGTGTGATTACAAAATCCGTTTGGGAGCGGGCTTGCCCGCGATGGCATTATCACGCTCACCAATATTCCTCCTGCCAAGCACATAACCCGCGCTAACATCCCCCGCCAATAACAAAAGCTCACGGAAGACTCACCATGACCACCCCTGCCTTCGACCTGCGCCCGCTCATGGTCGCCAACATGGCCTGTTCCATGTCGATGATGGCGTTCGTCTCCCTGATCGGGCCGATCGCCCGGGTGTTAGGCCTGGCCACCTGGCAGGCCGGCGCGGCGGTCACGGTGTCCGGGGTGATCTGGATGTTGCTCGCCCGCCCCTGGGGTCAGGCCAGTGATCGCTATGGCCGGCGACGGATTCTGTTGATCGCCACGGCCGGCTTCACCCTCGCCTACTGGGCCTTGTGCCTGTTCATCGATGCCTCGTTGCGTTTTCTGCCGTCCGCGCTGTTGGGGTTTATCGGGTTGATGATCGGACGCGGCCTGATCGGCGTGTTCTATGCCGCGATTCCGGTGGGCGGCAACGCGCTGATCGCCGACAACATCGAGCCGCAACACCGCGCCAAAGCCATGGCGGCCCTGGGCGCGGCCAACGCCTTCGGCCTGGTGATCGGCCCGGCGATTGCGGCCTTGTTGTCGCGCTTCAGCCTGAGCTTGCCGTTCTATGCCATGGCGATCCTGCCGTTGCTGGCGTTTGTGGTGCTGCACTACAAGCTCAAGGGTCAGGAACTGCACCTGCGGCAAGCGCCGCGCAAGGTTCATCTGAACGATCCACGACTGCGTCGCCCAATGGCCGTCGCGTTTGTGGCGATGCTCTGTGTGTCGATTGCGCAGATCACCGTCGGCTTCTTCGCCCTCGACCGACTCGGCATGAACCCGGCCGATGCCGCGCAAACCGCTGGCATCGCCCTGACCATGGTCGGTTTCGCGCTGATCTGTTCGCAACTGGTGGTGCGGCGGCTCGAATGGCCGCCGCTACGGCTGATTCGCGCGGGCGCACTGGTGGCGGCCGTGGGCTTTGCCGGCAGCATCCTGGCGGATGCCGCGTGGGGTTTATGGCTGTGCTTTTTCGTCTCGGCGGGCGGGATGGGGCTGATCTTTCCGTCGTTCGCCGCATTGGCGGCCAACGCGGTCGACGCCTCGGAACAAGGCGCCACCGCCGGTTCGATTGGTGCCGCGCAGGGCTTTGGCGTGGTCATCGGACCGCTGGCGGCGACGCTGATCTACGACATCGAACGGCGCCTGCCCTACCTGGTTGCCGCTGCGCTGTTGCTGCTGGTGGCATTGTGGCCACAGCCTCGGCAGCACTGAGCCTTACAAAATACGATAGAGCAACCGCTCGATCCGCACCCGACTGACACGCTTGAGGAACTTGGCCACCGCTGCCGGGTATTCCAGCAGCGTTTCCAGATCCTGATAACGCTGGATGCGCGTGGTGTTCTGGAAAATCTCGCCCAGTTCTTTACTGCGCGGCTCCAGCAACTCGCCCTTCGGGTCGTCGATCAGCAGCGCGTTCTCAAGATCGAGGCGGAACGCCCGTGGGTTGAGGTTATTGCCAGTCAGCAAGGTATAGCGCTTGTCGATCCACATGCCTTTGAGGTGATAGGTGTTGTCGCCGTCCTTCCACAAATGCAGGTTCAGCTTGCCACTGTCGATGCTGTGTTGATGGCGTTTGGCAAAGCGCCGCAGGCTGATCTCGTAAAGGTACGGCAGCGCGGCGATCACCTTGAACGGCTCGCTCGGCGGGATGAAGAAGTCGTTCGCGGTCTTGTCGCCTACCACGATGTCGATTTTCACGCCGCGCCCCAGGGCCCGGTTGATTTCCCGGGTCACCGCCAGTGGCAGGTTGAAGTACGGCGTACAGATGGTCAGCTGATGCTGGGCGCTGGCGATCAATTCACAGATCACCCGGCTCAACGGGTTGTTCTTGCCCACACCGAGCAACGGACTGACTGACAAACCGCCCTTCGCCGTGCTGCCGGCGGTGGTGTCGTACGCCGCGTGCTTGAGGCGGCTGCGCAAATCGCCGATGTCGTTGCGCAGGCTGCGGGTGGTGGGCAGGTTCGGCAGGTCGAGGCGATGCACCGCTTTGGAGGCGACCAGACCGTGCTGGATCAAGTGCTGCATGGAATCGGCCAGCGCGGAGTTCTGCAGCAGGTGATAACGGTCGTAGCGGTACTTGTCGAATTTGTGCAGGTAAACGTTATTCAGGCTCGCGCCGCTGTAGATCACGCAGTCGTCGATCACAAAGCCTTTCAAATGCAGCACGCCGAACAATTCGCGAGTCTGCACCGGCACGCCGTACACCGGCACAACACTTTCGTGGGTACGCGTCGCTTCCTGGTACCAGGCCGAGTTGCCCGGCTGTTTGCCGGCACCGATCAAGCCGCGCTGGGCGCGCAGCCAGTCCACCACCACGACCACGTCCAGTTCCGGACGCGCCAGTTTGGCGGCGTGCAAGGCATCAAGGATTTCCTGACCGGCCTCGTCCTGTTGCAAGTACAACGCAACGATATAGATGCGTTGGGTGGCACTGGCGATTTTTTCCAGCAGGCAACGACGGAACTCGGCAGCGCCGGAAAGAATAGTGACGGCATCGGCGGTCAGCGGAAAACTGCGCAGTTTAGGCAGCAGAGAGCGTTTGAAAAGCGACGGCATAGGGCTCGCAATGGGTCAATTCCGAATAGCCCGAGAGCTTACACCATGGAGGGGCTTGGGTCTTGCTGGCGTCTGTAGTGCCCTCATCGCTAGCAGGCTAGCTCCCACAGGGGAAAGCATTTCAAATGTGGGAGCTAGCCTGCTAGCGATGGCTTCCCAATCAACAATAAAATATCCACTTGACCATGGAGAACGATCATTCTACTGTTCGCCACATGAACGAACTTACCAGCAACGACACACGCGACATCATTCTGGATGTCACCGAAAAGTTGATCTACAAAAGTGGCATCGCCGCCACCGGAATGGATCTTCTGGTGAAAACCGCCGGCGTCTCCAGAAAAAGTATCTACCGCTACTTCGCCAACAAGGAGGAGCTGACCGTCGCCGCCCTGCAACGCCGCGACGTGCGCTGGATGAAGTGGTACCGAAGTGAAGTCGACCAGGCTGAAACCCCGGCCGACCGCCTGCTCAATCTGTTTACCGTGCTCAAGGCCTGGTTCGCCTCTGAAGGCTTCCGTGGCTGTGCATTCATCAATACCAGTGGTGAAACCGGCGACCCGCAAGACCCGGTACGCCTGGTCGCCAAAGACCACAAACAGAAGCTGCTCGACTACGTGCGCGAGCTCTGCACCGAACATGGCGCTACCGACCCGCAGATGCTGGCCAAACAGCTGCTGATCCTGATCGACGGCGCCATTACCGTAGCGCTGGTGATGGGTGATCACAGTGCCGCCGATAATGCGCAATGCATGGCGCGAAAGTTATTGGACCTGTAACACTTGAACCAAGCCCGACAACTTGCTGGAACTTTAACTAGAAAGGGAGACTATAAATGTCTAACGCCGAAGTTCGTCCGCCATTGCCACCGTTTACCCGTGAATCAGCCATCGAAAAAGTTCGCCTGGCCGAAGACGGCTGGAACTCTCGCGACCCAGAACGCGTGTCGCTGGCCTACACCCTTGACACCCAGTGGCGTAACCGCGCCGAGTTCGCCTACAACCGCGAAGAAGCCAAAGGTTTCCTGACCCGCAAATGGGCCAAGGAACTGGATTATCGCCTGATCAAGGAACTCTGGGCCTTCACCGGTAACCGCATCGCCGTGCGTTATGCCTATGAATGGCACGACGACTCGGGCAACTGGTTCCGTTCCTACGGCAACGAAAACTGGGAGTTCGATGAAAACGGTTTGATGGCCAACCGGTTTGCCTGCATCAACGACATGCCGATCAAGGAAAGCGACCGCAAGTTTCATTGGCCGCTGGGTCGTCGGCCTGATGATCACCCAAGCCTGTCCGATCTCGGTCTGTAAACACATATCCCACTGTAGGAGCCGGCTTGCTGGCGATAGCGGTCATCCAGTCGACATCATCGTTTACTGACAAACCGCTTCGCCAGCAAGCCGGCTCCTACAGGGGTTTTGTGGTGTTCAGGCGACTGCGGTTTGTGGTTTCACCTGCGCTTTTGCTTCAAGCTCCCGCACCAACGGCAACACCCGCTTGCCGAAGTACTCCACTTCTTCCTGGAAGTGCAGGAACCCCGCCAACACCAGGTCCACGCCCAGCGCTTTCAGCGCCACAATCCGCTCGGCAATTTGTTGCGGCGTGCCGATCAGGTTGGTCTTGAAGCCATCGTTGTACTGCACCAGATCCTCAAACGTCGACTTCGCCCAGTTGCCCTCGCCCTCTGGCGACGCCCTGCCGGCCTGTTTCGCCGCATCACCGAAGGCATTCACCGCTTCCGGGTCGGCTTGATCGATGATTTGCGCCAGCACCGCCCGGGCCTCTTCTTCCGTGTCGCGAGCGATGACAAACGCGTTCACTCCGACTTTCACCGAATGATGGTTGGCCGCGGCCTTGACGCGAATGTCGTCGACCTGGGCCTTGATGCCTTCAGGCGTATTGCCATTGGTGAAGTACCAGTCCGACACCCGTGCCGCCATGTCCCGGGCTGCGCGGGAACTGCCGCCCTGGAAGATTTCCGGCTGGCCCAGCGGCTTGGGCTTGAGGCTGTAGTTATCGAAGCGGTAGAAGTCACCACGGAAAGTGAAGTTGTCCTGGCTCCAGATGCCTTTGAGCGAGCGGATGAATTCCTCGGATCGGCGATAACGCTCGTCGTGTTCCAGCCAGTGTTCGCCAATCGCCTGAAATTCACCCTTGAACCAGCCGCTGACGATGTTCACCGCCACCCGGCCGTTAGTCAGTTGATCGATGGTCGCCAGTTGCTTGGCTGCCAAGGCCGGTTGCCAAGGCCCCGGCAGGATCGCCGCGATCACTTTCAGTTTGGTGGTTGCGGCCAGCAACGCATGGCTGAAGGCGACCGATTCGTGCTGGAACTCGGCACCGTAACCGGCGGTGAAACGAATCTGGGTCAGGGCGTATTCGAACCCGGCCTCTTCAGCCAGTTGCGCCAGCTTGCGGTTGTAGTCGATGCCCCAGTGGGTGCGTTGCTCGATCTTGCTGACCACCAGCCCGCCGCTGACGTTCGGCACCCAGTAGGCAAATTTGACGGCTTGCTGACTCATTGGCATGTCCTCAGGACGTTGGGAAGTCCTTGGGTCAGAGCAGCAACCGTGCCAGTGCTGGTTACTCGAGAGAGAACCGTGGCGAGGGAGCTTGCTCCCGCTTGAGTGCGCAGCGCTCACAAAAATTCTGGGGCCGCTGCGCAGCCCAGCGGGAGCAAGCTCCCTCGCCACAGATGCCAGTGGGTCTGGGGCAATTTGCGGATGCGCTGTTGGCTGGGCAACAGTTGGGTACATCTGAAAATCGACCATGTCGCGCAAACACTGTCCTGAAGCGCCAGGCATGGTCCGTGCAATCCCTCCTTGGCATTCACTGTCCAAGGAGCCGTCCCATGACCGAACACCAAGTAATCAACCCTCTGTCCATTGGCACCGACTATGAGTCGCTCGCCTCAAGATTCCGGCCGATTTTCCAGCGCATCGCCGCCGGCGCCGTAGAACGCGAGCAGTCCCGCAGCCTGCCCTTCGAGCCGATTCAATGGCTCAAGGACGCCGGTTTCGGCGCTGTGCGGGTGCCGGTGGAATATGGCGGTGGCGGCGTGTCCCTGCCGCAATTGTTCGAGTTGCTGATCGAGTTGGCCGAAGCCGACTCCAACGTGCCGCAGGCCCTGCGCGGGCATTTTGCCTTTGTCGAAGACCGCTTGAACTCACCGCCGGGGCCGGGCCGGGATCTGTGGTTAAAACGCTTTGTCGACGGTGACCTCGTCGGCAATGCCTGGACTGAAATCGGCAGCGTGACGATCGGCGATGTCATCACCAAAGTTTCGCCCCATGGCGACCAGTGGCGGCTTAATGGCGAGAAGTTCTACAGCACCGGCAGCCTGTTTTCCGACTGGATCGACGTGTACGCCCAGCGCAGCGACACCGGCGGCGATGTGATTGCCGCGGTCCGTACCCGCCAGCCGGGGATCGTGCAGAGTGATGACTGGGACGGGTTCGGCCAGCGCACCACCGGCAGTGGCACCTCGCGGTTTATCGATGCCGACGTGGACGCCGAGAACATCATCGACTTCGCCACCCGTTTCAAATACCAGACCGCGTTCTATCAGTTGGTTTTGCTGGCAACTCTTGCAGGGATCGGTCGGGCGGCATTGCGGGACGTGGCGCAGCAGGTCCGCGAACGCAAACGCATTTACAGCCACGGCAATGCTCAGCACGTCAGTCAGGATGCGCAGGTTCAGCAAGTGGTCGGTGACATCGCCGCGTGGGTGTACGCCGCCGAAGCGAGTACCTTGAAGGCGGCGCAACCGGCGCAACAGGCTTACCTGGCGCGGTTCTCGGGGGATGAAGTGCTGGAGCGGGCGGCGAATGTCGCCGCGGAAATCGAGTCGGCCAAGGCACAAGGGGTGGTTTCTGAATTGATCCTGCGGGCGACCACGCAGTTGTTCAATGCGCTGGGCGCTTCGGATGTTCGCGAAGGCAAATCGCTGGACCGGCATTGGCGCAATGCGCGGACGGTGTCGTCGCATAATCCGCTGATCTACAAGGCGCGGATTGTCGGGGACTGGACGATCAACGGGACTGAACCGCCGTTTGTGTGGCAGATCGGGAATGGGCCGCAGACAAAGTGATGTGTCGTTTGGGCTGACGCCATCGCGAGCAGGCTCGCTCCCACAGGGGGAATGCATTTCAACTGTGGGAGCGAGCCTGCTCGCGATGAGGTCAGACGGCTCGCCGCAATGTTTGGATCTAGGTAAGATATCGGCCCTTCCCCGCAGCCTCTTGCTGCACCCCGCCGAATAAGCCGATTTCCATGCCTTTCGAACTCAGCGTTGACCTCACCACCCTGGCCATTCTGGCCTTCGTCGCTTTCATTGCCGGTTTCATCGACGCCATTGCAGGCGGTGGTGGTCTGCTGACCACTCCGGCGCTGTTGACTGCCGGCCTGCCGCCGCACCTGGTGTTGGGCACCAACAAGTTGAGTTCGACCTTCGGCTCCGCCACCGCCAGTTTTACCTTCTACCGGCGCAAGCTGTTCCATCCAAGGCAGTGGGTTCACGCCATCGTCGGTACGCTGGTTGGCGCGCTGACCGGTGCCGTGGTCGCGCATTACCTGCCCGCCGAATGGCTGAACAAAATGCTCCCGGTGATCGTGTTCGCCTGTGGCCTGTATTTGTTGTTCGGCGGTACGCCGAAAGCGCCGCTGGACAGCGATGCGCCGATCAAGAAGAAGTGGCAATCGACCCAAGGCTTCAGCCTCGGTTTCTACGACGGCGTGGCCGGTCCGGGCACCGGCGCGTTTTGGACTGTCAGCAGCCTGCTGCTGTACCCCATCGACCTGGTGAAGGCCAGCGGCGTGGCGCGCAGCATGAACTTCGTCAGCAACATTGCGGCGCTGTCGGTGTTCGTGTTTTCCGGGCAGGTGGACTGGATCA
This sequence comes from Pseudomonas sp. LBUM1663, assembly GCF_059695905.1. NCBI lineage: Bacteria > Pseudomonadati > Pseudomonadota > Gammaproteobacteria > Pseudomonadales > Pseudomonadaceae > Pseudomonas > Pseudomonas sp. LBUM1663. The sequence continues at coordinate 3,307,996 of NZ_CP166792.1, forward strand.
TCGGCCTGAGCATGGGTCTGTCGGTGATGGTTGGCGCGTTCTTCGGGGCTCGCACCGCCATCAGCGGCGGCGCGAAGTTCATTCGCCCGGTGTTCATCACCGTGGTGCTGGGCTTGACCGTGCGGTTAGCCTGGCAGCACTGGTTCAGCGTGGCCTAAGCGCCGCGCCACGTAAACGTCGATGAGGTAACGGGCAATCGAGCGCGACGCCGGCAAGGGCGGCAACGCATGAACGTTGAACCACTGGGCGTCTTCGATTTCGTCTTCCTGGCAGACAATCTCGCCACCGGCGTACTCGGCGTGAAAACCGAGCATCATCGAATGCGGGAACGGCCAGCACTGGCTGCCCAGGTACTGGATGTTCTTGACCTCGATCTGCACCTCCTCGCGCACCTCGCGAATCAGGCAGTCCTCTGCTGACTCGCCCGGCTCGGCAAACCCCGCCAACGTACTGTAGACCCCGGTCACGAAGCGTGGCGAACGGGCCAACAGCACCTCATCGCCCCGGGTCACCAGCACAATCATGCTCGGCGAGATGCGCGGGTAATAACGCAAATCACACGGTTCGCAGTACATCGCACGCTCACGGGGAACTTGCGTCGCCGCCTGACCGCAATTGCCACAAAAGCGATGCTCGCGGTACCAGGTGCCGATCTGCGCGGCATAACCGAGCACCTTGTACACCGTGTGATCGCCGTCGAGCATGAACGCCCGCAAGCCTTTCCAGTTGCAGCCCGGTACTTCGCTGTGACTGCGCAATTCCAGCAGGTAGACCGGTTCGCCATCCAGGTGACCGATGCCATGTTCGGCCAGGATCGAAAGGTCCTGGCGCTTGAGCCATTCGCGAGGGAACAGCGCGCCATTGTCATCGAACAGGAAGCCTTCGGGGCTGCGAGCCACGGCCCAGCCGCCGGGTTGATCGGTGTCCAGTACAGCGGTGGTCCAGCGTGAAGTCATTTTTAATCAGTCCAGAAATTCGGGTTTCTGTTTGCTCATGTGGGCAGCCATGGCCACGCGCAAATCGGTGGATTGCAGCATGGCGGCGTTCCAGGTGGCGACGTATTCGAGGCCGTCGTCGATGCGGTGGTCGCGCATGTAGCTGATCATCTCTTTGGTGCCGGTGACCGCAATCGGCGACTTGCTGGCGATTTCCCGGGCAATGCCCATCACTCCGTCCAACAGGCTGGCATTGTCGCTGTAAACGCGATTGACCAGGCCGATGTTGCGCGCTTCCTCGGCGCCGAAGGTGCGACCAGTGTAAGCCAGTTCACGCAGCATGCCGTCACCGATGATCCGCGGCAAGCGTTGCAAAGTGCCAACGTCGGCGGCCATGCCGATGTCGATTTCCTTGATCGAGAATTGTGCGTCTTCGGCGGCATAACGCATGTCGCACGCGGCAATCAGGTCGATGGCGCCGCCCAGGCAATAGCCCTGAATCGCCGCCAGCACCGGCTTGCGGCAGTTATCGACGGCGTTGAACGACGCTTGCAGGGCGAGGATCTTGCGGCGCAGCAGGCGCGCATTGCGGCCGACGTCCTTGCCCAGTTCATTGGCCACACCGGCCAGCATCATCAGGTCGATGCCGGAGGAAAAATGCTTGCCGGCGCCACTGAGTACAACAACCCGGGCTTCATCGGTGTCGTCGATCCACTGGAAAATCTCGATGATCTCGCTCCAGAACGCGGCGTTCATCGAATTGATCTTTTCCGGGCGGTTGATCTGCACATGGGCGATTTTATCGGCCAGTTCGACGGTGAACGCGGTGTACTGAGACATGGCAGTGATCCTTTTACCGGGGCAAAAATGAGGACCGGACTATAACAAGGCATTGCCTGGGGGAGTAAGGCAGTGGTTCGGCCAAAAGCGGGACTGCCTCGGGTTCTGTAGTGTCTGATCTGGCCTCTTCGCAGGCAAGCCTCGCTCCTACGGGGAAACGGTGCCTTTGTAGGAGCGAGGCTTGCCCGCGAAGGCCGCACCGCCAATCTAACTGCCCTTCACCGCCACAAACGCCACGGTTTCATAAGGCACGGTCACCACATCCTTGCCACGCAGATCAGGCTCCCCGGCAATCAACGCCCGCATCTGTTCATCGAACTTTTGCCGGCTTTCTCCGCCAAAGAAATGAATAATTGTTCACCCTGCGGTGTTCTCCAATCAACGCCCCATGAGAATTGCCCGTGAACAGCCTGAACCCGAATTCACCGCCATGTTACGACCGCCTCACCATGAGCCTGCACTGGCTGACCGCCCTGCTGGTGATTGGCCGCCGCATGCTGCCGGGGCGTGGTTTACACTGAATCGAATCTACTTGCGGAGCATTGCTCATGAACATCAGTCTTGCTGCTTTCACCGCCCCGCTGCTGCTCGCCGTTGCGTTATCCGGTTCACTGGCCCTGGCCAATGGCGAAGATGACGCCCCGGCCAAACCCAACTGCCCCAAAGGCCAGGTTTTCGACACCAAGTCGCAGAAGTGCGTCATGCAAACCAGCAGCCTGGTCCCGGACGCTGACCGCACCGATTACGCCTACCGCCTGGCCAAGGACGGTCGTTACGAAGAAGCCTTGGCGCTGCTCGACACGCTCAAGAATCCGAACACGGCCAAGGCCCTGAACTACCGCGGCTATGCCACGCGTAAACTGGGTCGTACCGACGAAGGCATCGGTTATTACCTGCAATCGGTCAAACTCGACCCGCGGTATGCGCAAGTCCGTGAATACCTCGGCGAGGCTTACGTGATCAAAGGTCGGCTGGACCTGGCGCAAGAGCAATTGCAGCAGATCAAATCGATCTGTGGCAGCACGTGTGAGGAATATCAGGACCTGGCCGAAGCCATCAACGATTCATCGAAAACCTGACACCCCGAACAGACGGAGGTCGCCATCGCCAGCGATCAGGCAATACGGGCAGAACTGGGCCAGCATTTGGCGCGTTTATGGCGTTACGGCCTGCTGCTGTCCCGGCAACGGCATGTGGCCGAAGACCTGGTGCAAGCCACCTGCGTTCGGGCACTTGAGCGTGCCGGACAGTTTGTCCCTGGCACTCGCATGGACCGCTGGCTGCTGAGCATCCTGCATTCGATCTGGCTCAACGAAGTGCGCTCCCGACGGGTGCGCCAGGGTCAGGGCCTGGTCGATGCCGATAGCCAGTTGTCGTTTGACGGAGAATCCGTGGCGCAGACTCATGTGCTCGCCGCCCAGGTCATCCGCCGCGTCGACGCACTGCCCGAGGCCCAGCGTGAAACGGTGTACCTGGCTTACGTTGAAGGCCTGTCGTATCGCGAAGTCGCCGAGGTGCTGCAAGTGCCCATCGGCACCGTCATGAGCCGCCTCGCCGCCGCACGGGTGAAACTGGCCGAATATCCGCCACTGCACACAGTGCCGAACCCTTTCACGGGAGAACGTCGATGAACGAGCGCGCGACACCTTCGGACGAGCAACTGGTGGCGTACCTCGACGATCAGCTCGATGCCGACCAGCGCACCCGCATCGACGCAGCCGTCGCCGAAGACTCGACACTCAACTTGCGCCTGCAATGGCTGGCCCGCAGCAGCCTGCCGTTCAAGGAAGCCTACGGCGAACTGGCTCAACACGCGCCCGTCGACCGCTTGCAATCGATGCTCGACACCTTGCCTTCGCCTGAAGGCCCGGCCATGAATCGACGCTGGTTCCTCGCCGCTGCGGCGAGCCTGGTGGTGAGCGGCGTGGTGGCGGATCGATTGTTCCTTGTCTGGCAATTGAGCCAGGAAAAGAGCAACTGGCGGGGCCTGGTCGCCGACTATATGTCGCTGTACGTGCCGCAAACCCTGGAACACTTGCCCGTCGATGAAGCTTCACAGCGGGCGCAACTGCGGACCCTCGACGCACGCCTGGGCCTGAGCCTGACGCCTGCGCAACTGGCCCTGCCACGGTCCGAATTGAAGCGCGCGCAAATTCTCGAGTACGACGGCATGCCGATCGCGCAGATTACCTATCTTGACCCGGCGCATGGTCCGATTGCCTTGTGCGCCAAGCGCTCCAACAGTGGCAGCCGGCATTTCGCCCATGAAATTCGACACAGGATGAATGTGGTGTATTGGGCAGACATGGAACATGCGTGGATGCTGATCGGGCATAACCCGGCGGCGGAACTGGAAGGCATGGCGAAGTTGTTGCGAAGTCGACTTAGCGTGTGAGCGAAGTTGTCCTATGCTTGGCGTCTGTTTTTCCAAGGAGGAACCTACCCATGCCAATCGCTTCTCGCACAGCCTTGCTGGTCATCGACGTACAGAACGACTTCATTCCCGGTGGCCAGCTGCCGGTGCCCGAGGGCGACCTGATCGTGCCCTTGATCAACCGCCTCGGCAGCCAGTTCAAACAGGTCATCATCGCCCAGGACTGGCACCCGCCCGGCCACGCCTCGTTCGCTTCAAGCCATCCCGGCCGCAAGCCTTACGAGGTCATCGAGCTGCCTTACGGCCCGCAAACACTGTGGCCGGATCATTGTGTTCGGGCAACGGCCGGGGCCGAGTTGCACAAGGGTCTGGACCTGCCCCACGCACAACTGATCATCCGCAAAGGCTGCAACCCGGACATCGACAGTTATTCCGCGTTTCTGGAAGCAGATCGCACGACCACCACCGGGCTGGCCGGCTATTTAAAAGAACGTGGCATCGACACCGTTTACCTGGTCGGGCTGGCGCTGGATTTCTGCGTGATGTTCTCGGCGCTGGACGCACGGGCGGCAGGGTTCAATGCCTTTGTGGTGATGGATGCGTGCCGCGCGATTGATCTGGACGGCTCGTTGGCGGCGGCGGTCGAGCGAATGCAAGTGGCCGGGGTCGGGTTGATTCCATCAAAAGCATTACTCGGCTGAGCGATCAAAAACCTGCGGCCATTGATGCCCTGTGGCGAGGGAGCTTGCTCCCGCTGGGTCGCGAAGCGGCCCCCTGCATTCTTTCAGTCACACCGCATTGGCTGGTTTACGCCTGCTACGCAGCCGAACGGGAGCAAGCTCCCTCGCCACAAGTTTTGTGTTGGATCAGGCGGAGGTGGGCAACCACAAACGGAACCGTGCGCCACCCAGCGGGGACGGTTCCACGGTCAGCGTGCCGCCCTGCGCTTCCAGCGCCCGGCGACTGATCGCCAGCCCCAGACCAAACCCACCCGTTGCGCGGTCGCGGCTGCGGTCCAACCGATAGAACGGTTCAAAGATCCGTTCGCGCTCATCATCGGGAATGCCGATGCCGTCGTCATCGACCCAGATTTCGCAGCCTTTCGGACAGACCTTGACGCCAATCTGAATGCGCTTTTCGCAATAGCGCATGGCATTGCGCAGCAGGTTTTGAATGGCGCGAGCCGTCAGTCGTGGGTCCAGCACGAAGCGCTCAAGTTGCCCATGCAGCAGCACGTCGATCACGATGTCCGGCGACTCCAGCTCTTCATCGACGCTGCCCAGAATGCTGTCGATAAACTCGTCCAGTGACACTTCAACCTGTTCCGGCAGCCGCGCCGGGTTTTGCAGTCGGCTGTAGGACAGCAACTCCAGGACCAATTCATCCAGTTCACGAATGTGCGCGACCAGCCCCAGCAGCCGCTCGCGACTGGCGGCCGGCAAGTCGTCGGACAGCGCCAGGGCCAGGCCGAAGTCCAGGCGCGTCAGCGGTGTGCGAAGTTCGTGGGACACGGCGTTGAGCAGGTCGCGCTGCTGGTTGAGCAGGTTTTCGATATCGCCGGCCATGGTGTCGAAGACGTTAGCCAGGCTGCCGATGTTGGAGTGTGGGGAAATCTGCGTGCGCTCGCCGAGATGGCCTTTACCGAAACGTTCGGCGGTGCCTTTGAGGCGCTCCAGGTCCCGCCAGTGCGGACGCAGCCACAGCAACAGGCAGGCGAGCATGGTCGCGCCGATCAGGACGTTGATGCTCCAGTACAACAGGCTGACGTCCATTGGGTCCGGCGGCACGACCATTTCGACAACGCTCTGCGGGTTCAGCGGCGCCACGGCGAGTGTGCGCCAGCCCCAGTCGCCGATGCGTACGACGTTCTCGCCTCGCTGCAAACGCTGGCGTTCGTCGAGTGTGAAATCGGGGTCGTCATAGCGGGTGAGGACGATACGCAGCGGGGCGAATTCCTTGTCCATCTCACTCGCCAGCGCCGGCCACTGCGCTTCGGGCACAGCGTGGAACTGTTTGACGATGAGGGTTTGCAGCCCGCGCGAATAATCCAGGTTGTAGGTGACGAACCGCTCATGGAACACCTTGATCACCACGTCAGGCACCAGGTAGATCGCCGCGCTATAAGAGACGATGGTCACCAGGTACAGGCGAAACAGGATCCTGAACATCGTCTCAGCATTCCCACTCGGAGCGGCTGAACAGGTAGCCCTTGCCCCACACGGTCTTGATTTTGCGCGCCTCGCCCGCGTGGTCGTCGAACTTGCGCCGCAGCTTGGAAATCGCCACGTCCACCGAGCGGTCGGTGCCGTTGAATTCGATGCCGCGCAGGCGTTGCAGGATCTGGTCGCGGCTCAGCACTTCGCCGGCATGTCGGGCCAGCACCACCAGCAGGTTGTATTCACCGCTGGACAGTTCCACCAGCTGATCGCGCCAGGTCACGGTGCGCTCGGACAGGTCGATACACAGGTTGCCCATAAGGATGCGGTCGTTGGCGGTCTGCGGTTCGCTGAGGCTGCTGCGGCGCAACAGCGTGCGCACGCGGGCCAGCAGGACGCGGGGCTCGCAGGGTTTGGTGACGTAATCGTCGGCGCCCATTTCCAGGCCCAGCACCTGATCGTGGCTGTCGTCGCGGGCGGTGAGCATCAGGATCGGCAGCGTGGCCGAATCCGCCCGCAGCAAGCGGCAGACTTGCAGGCCATCAAGCCCCGGCAGCATCAGGTCGAGGATCACCAGGTCCGGCGGATTGACCCGCGCCCGATCGCGCACGTGGTCGCCACGGCTGATGACACTGACTGAATAGCCATTGCGTTCCAGATAGCTGGCAATCAGTTCGGAGAGCGCGGTGTCGTCTTCGACCAGGAGGATGTTGGGCATGGGTGTTTCCAGAAAGTGCAGTGGCGACTGTCATGCCGCCATCGCTAGCAGGCTAGCGATGGCGGCCTGACCGTCGCAAAAAGTTTCAAGCGGCCAAGGATATACGCCCCCGCACGCCCGCGAGCAAAACCCTTACACAATTTCACACAGCACCAACAAAGCTTCACCGCTACTCTCCTCGCCTCCCCGTAGGATGCGGGCAGTCATTATTGGGGTAATTACATGTCAAAGAACCTGCTTGCCAAGCTCAGCCTGATGGCGCTGGCGTTGACGCTGAGCGCTTGTGACAAGTCCTCGAACGCAGAAGAACAGGCGCCTCTGGCCACGGTGCGGGTCGAAACCGTCGAAGCCCGGCCCCTGTCGATCACCAGTGAACTGAGCGGGCGGATTGCCGCGCCACGTATTGCCGAAGTCCGCGCCCGCGTCGCCGGCGTCGTGTTGCAACGCACCTTTCGCGAAGGCAGCGACGTAAAAAAAGGCGATGTGCTGTTCCGTATCGACCCGGCGCCCTTCAAGGCTGACCTCGACAGCGCCGAAGCCGCGCTGCGCAAGGCTGAAGCCAACGCGTTCCAGGCCAAACTGCAAGAACAGCGTTATGCCCAGTTGATCGAAGGCAACGCCATCAGCGGCCAGGATTACGACAACGCCCGGGCCAGTGCCCGGCAAACCGCCGCTGATGTCGCCGCCAGCAAGGCCGCCGTGGACCGGGCGAAACTCAACTTGGGTTATGCCACCGTCACTGCGCCAATCTCCGGGCGCATCGGCCGCGCGCTGGTGACCGAAGGCGCACTGGTCGGGCAGAACGAAACCACACCGCTGGCACTGATCCAGCAGTTGAACCCGATTCACGCCGACCTGACCCAATCAACCCGCGAACTCAACGACCTGCGCCGCGCCTTCCGTTCCGGCCAGTTAAAGGAAGTAGGTCAGGGCCAGGCCAAAGCCACGCTGATTCAGGATGATGGCAGCCTTTACCCGCTGCCGGGCAAGCTGCTGTTCACCGACATCACCGTCGACCCGGGCACGGGCCAGATCATCGTGCGCAGCGAATTCCCCAACCCAGACCTCGATTTGCTGCCGGGCAGCTTCGTGCGGGTACGCCTCGAACAAGCCGTCAATCAGCAAGGCATCAGCGTACCGCAGCGGTCCATTCAGCGTGACAGCGCCGGTATTGCCCAGGTGTTGGTGATTGACGCCGAACAGCGCATCGGCCAGCAAACGGTAGAACTGGGCGCGGTACAGAACGATCGCTGGATCGTCACCGGCGGCCTCAAACCCGGCGACCGCATCGTCACCGAAGGACTGCAACACGCCAAGCCCGGTGAGAAAGTCCAGATCGACAACACCCCTCTTCCACTTGCCCAGGTTTCTGGTCAGTAAGCAGGACGTTTTTTATGCCGCAGTTCTTTATCGATCGCCCGGTGTTCGCCTGGGTGGTTGCCCTGTTCATCCTGCTGGCCGGCGCATTGGCCATTCCTCAGTTGCCGGTGGCGCAATACCCTGACGTCGCGCCGCCGCAGATCGAAATCTACGCCGTGTACCCCGGCGCCTCGGCGCAGACCATCGACGAGAGCGTGGTCAGCCTGATCGAGGAAGAGCTCAACGGCGCCGATCATCTGCTGTATTTCGAATCCCAGAGCAGCCTCGGCAGCGCCACCATCAAAGCCACTTTCCAGCCGGGCACCAACCCGGAGATGGCTCAGGTCGACGTGCAAAACCGCCTGAAAGTCGTGGAGTCGCGGCTACCGCAAGCGGTCAATCAGCAAGGCTTACAGGTGGAGAAAGTCTCCGCCGGTTTCCTGTTGCTGATCACCCTGACCTCCAGTGACGGCAAGCTCGACGATGTGGCGCTCAGTGATTACCTGGCGCGCAACGTGATGAACGAGATCAAGCGTCTGGACGGCGTCGGCAAGGCTCAGTTGTATGGCGCCGAACGGGCGATGCGCATCTGGATCGATCCGCAGAAGCTGATCGGTTTCAACCTTACTCCGGCCGACGTCAACGCCGCCATCGTCGCGCAAAATGCCCAGGTCTCCGCCGGCAGCATCGGCGATTTGCCGACACGCACTACCCAGGAAATTACCGCGACCATTCTGGTGAAAGGCCAATTGTCGACACCGGAAGAATTCGCCGACATCGTCCTCAAAGCCAATCCCGACGGTTCCACCGTGCGCATCAAGGACGTGGCGCGGGTCGAGATCGGCAGTCAGGAATATCAGTTCGGCACGCGCCTGAACGGCAAGCCTTCCACCGCAGTCAGCGTGCAGTTGGCGCCGGGCGCCAATGCGCTGAGCACCGCGACCCTGGTGCGAGCCAAGATGGATGAACTGGCGCGCTACTTCCCGGCGAACGTGGAATACAAGATTCCTTACGACACCTCGCCGTTCGTCAAGGTATCGATCACCAAAGTCGTCTACACCCTCGGCGAGGCAATGCTGCTGGTGTTCGCGGTGATGTTCCTGTTTCTGCAGAACATCCGCTACACGCTGATCCCGACGCTGGTGGTGCCGGTGGCGCTGATGGGCACGTTTGCGACCATGTTGGCGCTGGGGTTCTCGATCAACGTGCTGACCATGTTCGGCATGGTCCTGGCCATCGGCATTCTGGTGGACGACGCCATCGTGGTGGTGGAAAACGTCGAGCGGATCATGGCCACCGAGGGCCTGTCGCCCAAAGAGGCGACGCGCAAGGCGATGAAGCAGATTACCGGGGCAATCATCGGCATCACCTTGGTGCTGGTGGCGGTGTTTATTCCGATGGCGTTCATGCAGGGCTCGGTCGGGGTGATTTACCGACAGTTCTCGCTGTCGATGGCCACCTCGATCCTGTTCTCGGCCTTCCTTGCGCTGACCTTGACCCCAGCGCTGTGCGCGACGCTGCTCAAGCCGATTGCCAAGGGCGAGCATCACGAAAAGAGCGGTTTCTTCGGCTGGTTCAACCGTGGTTTCGATCGTTTGACCGAGCGTTATCAAGGTTGGGTGGCTTATGCACTGAAACGCACGGGCCGTTATCTGCTGATCTACGGCGTGCTGCTGATCGGTCTGTGCCTGTGCTTCAGTCGCCTGCCCTCCTCGTTCCTGCCGGTTGAGGATCAGGGCTACACCATCACCGACATTCAGCTACCACCGGGGGCCAGCAAAAACCGCACGGTGCAGGTCGTGGAGCAAATTGAAGCGCACAACGCCACGGAACCGGGTGTCGGCGACAGCACGGTCATTCTCGGTTTCAGTTTTTCCGGCAGCGGACAGAACGCCGCACTGGCATTTACCACGCTGAAGGATTGGTCGGATCGGGGCAGCGACGACTCGGCGAGTTCGATAGCCGACCGCGCCAACATTGCGCTGAGCCAAATAAAAGAAGCGGTGGCCTTCTCGGTGCTGCCGCCGCCGGTTGACGGTCTGGGCACCTCCAGCGGCTTCGAGTTCCGCTTGCAGGACCGTGGCGGCCTCGGTCATGCCACGCTGATGAAAGCGCGCAGCGAATTGCTCGCCGCCGCCGAGGAAAGCCCGATCCTGATGAACGTGCGCGAAAGCGCGCTGGCCGAAGCACCGCAAGTGCAGCTGGAAGTCGACCGCAAACAGGCCAACGCGCTGGGTGTGTCCTTTGCCGACATTGGCAACGTGCTGTCCACGGCGGTCGGCTCGGCTTACATCAACGACTTCCCCAATCAGGGGCGGATGCAACGGGTGGTGGTTCAGGCTGAAGGCGATCAGCGCGGTCAGGTGGCCGATCTGCTGAAGATCCACGTGCGTAACGATGCCGGAAAAATGGTGCCGTTGTCGGCCTTCGTTCAGGCGAAATGGACCCAGGGGCCGGCTCAATTGACCCGTTACAACGGCTACCCGGCGATCAGCATTTCCGGCGAGCCGTCGCCTGGCCACAGCACGGGCGAAGCCATGGCGGAAATTGAGCGCCTGGTTGCACTCGGCCCGGCAGGGTTGGGTCAGGAGTGGACCGGGTTGTCGTTGCAGGAACGTTTGTCCGGCAGTCAGGCACCGATTTTGCTCGGGCTGTCGCTGTTGATCGTGTTCCTGTGTCTGGCGGCGCTTTATGAAAGTTGGTCGATTCCGACGTCGGTGCTGCTGGTGGTGCCGCTGGGTGTGCTCGGCGCCGTGCTCGCGGTGACGTTTCGCGGGATGCCCAACGACGTGTTCTTCAAGGTCGGGCTGATCACCATCATTGGCCTGTCGGCGAAGAACGCGATCCTGATCATCGAATTCGCCAAGAGCCTGTACGACGAGGGGCATGACTTGATCGACGCCACGCTGCAAGCTGCGCGCCTGCGACTGCGGCCGATTGTGATGACGTCGCTGGCATTCATTCTGGGTGTGGTGCCGTTGGCGATTGCGACCGGGGCCAGTTCGGCGAGTCAGCAAGCGATCGGCACCGGGGTGATTGGCGGGATGATCACGGCGACGCTGGCGGTGGTGTTTGTGCCGGTGTTTTTTGTGGTAGTGATGAAGCTGGTCCGCAAGCGCCATAAAGACATCTGACCCACAGGGGGCGTGTTGTTTTCTCCAGTGTGGTCAGAACAGACCACACTGGACTAAGGTGTTTGCATACCCTGGCCCATCGAGCACCCATGCCCTTTCTCGCCCGCACCCACCCTCGTCTGTCCGCTGCCGCCACCCTTGGCGTCGCGGCAGGCATTTTGGCTCCGGCCGATTCGATCATCAGCAAAATCCTCATTGGCTGGAATGTCGGGGTCTGGACTTACCTGATCCTGATGTTTTGGCTCGCCGCCCGCGCCAAGGCGCCGGACGTGAAACGCATTGCCGAGATCGAAGACGAAAACGCCGGGCTGGTGTTGTTCGTGGTGTGCATCGCCGCCATTGCCAGCCTCGCGACCATCACCTTCGAACTGGCCGGCAGCAAGGACCTGGAAACCACCCGCAAGCTCCTGCATTACGGCTTCACCGCACTGACGGTCATCGGTTCATGGCTGCTGATCGGGGTAATCTTCTGCGTGCATTACGCAAGGTTGTATTACACCTGGAACGGCAAGGAACCGGCGCTACGATTCGCCGAAGGTCTGACCACGCCCAACTATTGGGACTTCCTGTACTTTTCGTTCACCATCGGCGTGGCCGTGCAGACAGCAGATGTCGGCGTCGCGACCCGGGACATGCGCAAGATCGTGCTGGCGCAATCGTTGATCGGGTTTGTGTTTAACACGGCGATTCTGGGGTTTTCGATCAATATTGCGGCGGGATTGTTTGGCTGACGGCTACACCCATCGACACGCCCCATATGCCGATACCAACCTCGACCTCAGGCAAACCTTGAAATGCTTCTAAAACACCAGCAGCTATATTGGTGGCTGCTGCAATGTCAGCAATCTAGCTAAAAAAGTAGATTTAATGTTTCCCAGTTGCAATCTGAATCCCACCAAATACCAAACACAACATTTGCACTTTGTATAGCTGCTATATCTGACAGTGTACAAAATATTGATTCTGGTCTTATATGAAACATCCAAGCATTTTACATCGAAAGATGCGGCCTGGATTTCCCAGCTAAAAATATGGAGAGTGTAATCATGAGCAACACCGCCTTGAAAGCTCGTTGTGCCCCTTTTGCTCTGGATGAGGTATTTACTGCAAATCTGGAAGATGGCTCTGACTTTGTCGCCGCACTCACCGAACTAAGAAGTTCGTCAACCCCAGGTCGAGGTGAAATTTGGGTTGTGATTGCGACTGACAGGAGCGACAACAAAGCAAAAACGTTCACCATTACATTTCCAAAAGACATTCAAAGTAACATCGGAAAAATCACTGACGGCGATGATGAGGTCTCGCTTTTCTATAACAACTATGAGGACTTGGCCAACCCGACCCTTCAAAAAGCCCGGGCAGGGACGATCCAATACGAATTGGATCTCGAAAACTTGACCTTCATCGGTACATTCAATGCTGACATAGATAAATCCGATGGGACCGGACATTATTTGTGCAGCGGGCGCTTCAATACAATTCTTAGTCGTTCCGGCCCGACGCTCATTCGCTAGACCGAAATAAGGGCCTCGGTATTCAACCCAGGCCCTTTTATACCTATTTACAAGCCTGGATATGCGAAACAGCCCTCTACCATTTGAATTGCACGCCCACAGTGCCTCCCATTGGCATTTCAATATTTTTACCATTCATGTATTCAATTTCTGCATGCGCTTGCCAACGTTCCGACAGATTGAGTGCAATGCCCGCCCCGACCTCAGCCCTCGACCCTGAAAGATCATTGTTGAACACGTTATTGTTGACCTTGACTTCGTTGTTCGTCGAAAACTCATGGGCGAATGCCCCGCGAACATAAGGCTGTAAATGAGTACCGCCATTCAGCTGCAAATCACGCCCGACTGTGACCCCGGCCTTGCCGAGCAAGGAACGTGTACGATCGCCTTCGGCCTGCAAGCCATTATCCAGTTTGTAATCCTTGCCCTGAATGACCACCGCGGACCACTGAGTGAAAGGTTCGATGAAGTAGCCTTTCTCCAACTTGATATGGCGCCCCACTTCCACAGAGCCACCGATCGCGCTGTTGTCATAGTCGCCTTTGGAACGTTTGCCGTCAGTCATCCCGACCTTGGCATTGTTCTGGAACCGATTGAGTTTGAGCACGCTGTCGACATAGTAGCCACTGATGTCATCCATCCAGGTCAGGTAAGTACCCACGTAGTAGCTTTTAATCGTACCGGATGTGCCTTGGTGCAAATCCAGATCAGCGGAACTATGACCGAGCATTCCCCCCAATAACCACTGCCCGTCACCCAAACGCAGTGGCGCATCGGCACCCAATGTAAAACCTTGCTGGGATTGTCGGTAGCCACCACCAAAAGCGTCACTGACGTTGTACTTGTTGCCATAGGCCCTGAGCCACGCGCCTGATTTGTCCGGGTTGAAACGCAGTTCTCCCATACGACTGCGCAATGAGGTCAATTCACCGTACCAAACGGTTGGAGCGATATTAAACAAAGCCCTTACTGCACGAGTGGAGGGGCTTATCGTGCGACTCTCAGGATCCAGGAACCAGTCATTGCCGGTTCCGCCCTGTTTCAACCCATACAAAAACGTCCCCAGATCAACTTGACCCTCAGCATTGGCCAACGAGAATCGGGCATCCCCACCTGCGGTGTGAACAACCTGGATGGGCTGGCCGCTGGCTGGTTCGCTGCCGGTACTGGCAATCAGCAATTGATGATCACCGGTGGCGGTACCGGTAACAGTTAGAAAATCACTTTGATTTGTCGTGAAGTTGGCCCTCATCTCAAACAAACCGTTTCCGGACAGGTTATGGACACTCAATTGGAAAAAATCGTTATCAGCACCCAGCTTCACCGTGCCACCGTTCAGCACAAGGTCACCAACCTGGCTGTTGCCCGTCAGATTCCACCTGGACGTGGCATCAATGCCAACCGTGCCAACATTATTCATGACACCGCTCAACTGCGAAGCCTGCTGTAGCGCGACAGTGGCAGTGCTACCCGCATCAGCGCTCACATCTCCTATCAGCGAAGCGCGGGTAAAATTCAATGCAGTATTGCTGTTATCAGACACCAGGACACTGCCTGTCAGGTCACTGTGCTCCACGTTAAGTGCAGCATCGCTCGAGCCCCTGACGTCCAGAATCGTTCCGTTACTACCGACCAGTGTTGACCCATTGAGAACATCAATTCGAGATACGGGCGCCGATATGCCGGCGTTGTCGACTACGATGGCTGCGCCGCTATTGCCTTGGACACTCGATTGATCCAGCCGCAATTGACTGGCCGGTAAACCCGCACCTTCCAATCCCAATGTCACGCCGTTTTGTGCGCCAACAATGTGTGAGCCATTTTCTGCAGACGCTGCACCACTGAGCAAAGTGAGGCCGGTACTGCCTGTGCCCGTACCCTCAAGCGTCGACTTCTCCAGCGCAAGTGTGCTGAAAGCCGTTACGCGAGCGCCTCCCGTTACACCGATGACGCTGCTTTCTGTCAGCGTGGCACTGGAGCCAGTGTTCGTGCCGACAGCATGCCCCACCTGCAAGCCCAGCCGATTGCCGCTGATTGCACTGCCGCTGATCGTGGCAGTGCTGTTGGCAAGTTCCAGTCCCGCTCGTGCATTACCTCCAACTACCGTCGTGTTGATCAGGCTGACCGTAGACCCGCGACTGGCGGTGATCTGTTGAGTCACCGCACCACTCGCGTTCAACGTCGATTCAAACGCGGTGACATTGAGTGTCTGAGCCCCGTCGACGTTCAAAGTAGCATTTTGAGAAAGAATCCATTGCTCCACACTGGAGCCATTTGTAATCGTTTGAGTGCCGCCCACCATTGTTCCGGCGTTTACTGTCTGACACATCAACAATGGAAAAAAACACAGCGAGGAACCACCCAACCACATTTTCGCCATCGTTATTTTGGGGGCATTTTTGTTTGACCACATACGAGAGTTTTCCGATTTTTGTTCCCTGAAGAACGAGAAGTGAAAGTTACGAACGACCGGATGCCTTCCGTAAATGCCGGCACACTACCGCTATGCGCAACCCTGGTATGTAGGAATAATCTGCAAAAACAAGAGGAATATGTACCTGCTGCAATAGGAGAGATACCGGGAGAGCGTACTCCCCCGGCAAACACTCAGTCAGACTTCATTGGTTGGCGTACCCTCACAGTAATTCCCGCTGTCATTCAGTAACGAAACTTCATTGAGGAAATTCAAGGATGGAGTCGGCACACCAAAAATGGTGACTTCATACCAGATTTTTATATATCCATTAGGCAGGCCAGAACTGCGCGGCGGCTGAATGGGTTTTATCTTCGTCAAGTATGGCTGGATATTTTTTACAAAAACACCACCCGTTTCGCCACCGGTAATTGTGTAATCGTCACTGAATTCAGTGCCGCTAATTTCCCTCAGGCCTTGTGCATCTTCAGTACCAACCGACTTTATTGTTACGACTGTGTTAGTCGGCATGTACGTCGGATCAATCGTAACCGTCACTGGCAACTCCCAATTGGGCCGAGTTAGGTACCGGCATGATACGAATCCATTGAACAACCGAACTGTTGGCGCGGGCAGAGAAACCCGAACGTTATCGATGGTTACTTCAGTATCAGGCGATTTGATCACATTACGACCACCCGTCTCTTCGATCGTCCAATATGCAATTGCTTTACCTGGACCTGCGTCGTCAATGTCAGAAGCATCCATCGTAAAAGTCAATGCTGTTACCGAACCGGCCGCCAGGAGTTCGCTATGTACCTCTTTTCCGTTGAACCAAAGCCTTGCAGTTTCGTCGCCTATTGGCACCCAAGTTATGGGGGCAGTAATCATTGGTGTACTAATGTCCGCGTCTTCACCGCGGTCATCAGCAGTAATGTGGTTTGGCGTATTACTGGGACCTACAACAGTCACCCTAGTCATATTGGGATTTTCCCGCCCAGGGAAAATCGGATTTATCGGGCCTCGCGTTGTAAAATCGAGAGCGGAACCAGTATCGACGGAAGGACGTAACGGTTCCAGGCCACGAGCAAACTGATAATTGGCGGTAATGGGGACTGCCGCTGTAGCATTATTCCAAAGTGCCAACAATCTACTGGTAGAGATCTGGAACTGCAGGGTTCTTGGCGCCTGACCCAAGGGCTGAGTGCCCAGAGAAATCGCCAATGTTCCGCTGGTGACTCTCGGGGTAATCCGATCGTTCGGCTGGCCGTTAGTGGTATATGGCACATTCACATAAACGGGGTCCTCAAGATCCTCAAGATCAATGACATCCGGTGAAATACCCTTGGGAATTTCACAAGGGATCAACGAAGGTGGCGGAAGACGCGAAACATTAAATGAGTTAGAAAGAGCGGGGTCGCTTTCATTGCCCACCACATCACGTAATACGCACCAGATAAAATAAAGCGAATCGAGTTCTGGAAGCTTATCCCGTGGAATATTCACAGTGGATGAGGTCAACGTTTGACTATGGACAGGTGTACCAGCCCCATAGTTAGTGTCGATATAGACATCAACTTCATCATCCGAACGATAGAACTCATAGCCAGTATTGACGGTTAGAGTGAGATGCTCGTTATCTCTTAACCAAACATCGTCAATCGTTCCACGCGGCGGCAAGTTCTGGTAAACAACTGCCTCCGGCTTAAACTTGATGCCGGAGAGTTTATCCTGCTCTGGAGCAGTACGATCAATTTCCGCCGTCACCCACGGCAACTCATCCGGATTACCATCACTGCCTTTATAAAAGATAAATTGGTATTGGTAAGTCGTTGAGATCTTTGTCTGGTCATCATCGACAAGCGCAGTTGTAGCCACCGAAATATCAACAAACTCCGGCCGACCTGCTATTGGCCCAAATGCATCGCTGTCGACTAATGAGGGAGTTCCTGACAGTCCTTTGCGCTCGTAAAGCTCCCATTCATCATTATCGTGAGGCGCATCGATTGTTTTAGTGTCGAATCTTACAGTCATCGGCCCCGGATCCAGAATCGCTTTTGGAATCAGATCGTTGACAATCTTTCCCACAATTATCGGAGCAGTGGCCGTAACGCCCACGTTAACCGTAGACGTGCGCAACGCCAAACGAGCATGCTTGGCTATTTCCTGGGCTGTTAACTTTTTTCCTTTACCGATTTTCTCTTGAATAGTCATTTTTTTCTCCGAACAAAATGTCCAAGCCAAATCAATCCCGGCACGCTAACGGCTCGACGAGAACAGCACGAACGCTCATCAATAACTTTCACCAGGAGACAGACCACCTGTTTAGCAATCACAACGGCACAACAAAAACCAATGAAAGGACGATCGATTTATATCTCATGGTGCACCACCACACGGAATATCCTCACCGTTTGAAGTTCGATCTATCTTCACAAAGCCAGCGTGAGACTTCGCGACCGGCA
Organism: Pseudomonas sp. LBUM1663; assembly: GCF_059695905.1. Classification (NCBI taxonomy): domain Bacteria; kingdom Pseudomonadati; phylum Pseudomonadota; class Gammaproteobacteria; order Pseudomonadales; family Pseudomonadaceae; genus Pseudomonas; species Pseudomonas sp. LBUM1663. Next base: position 3,325,904 of record NZ_CP166792.1, read on the forward strand.
CACCACTTCTAACAAGCGTATATCGCGCAACGCCTGAATCGTCATTAAACATTGGCTTTACGTAAGGATCGAAAGGTATGTCAAAAATAAAACCATTAACCGCATCGTTATTACTTAATGTTTTGCGCAGCAGGTGTAATGGGGTCAACGCCGGTGGCGCGCCATTAAGTGAGTCAAAGCCTTGCCATTCAAGGACAAACTCGTCAAATTCTCTGAAAATGAGTTCAGCCGATATTTGCAGTCTAATTTTCTCCCAAATAGGCGGACTTTCCGGGTAAAGAGGAGTGCAACCTACATACCCCCAAGGATTGGCATCAGGAAAGCGGGGGCTTTTAAGAGTCGGTACCAAAACACGATCAATCGTCAGTGTCTTTACAGGAGAGGGATCAAAATTCCCATCAAACCCTTCAAGTACATACTCAATAAAAGCGACCCCATCCACGCTCATTCTTTGCGGAGTCAGTGGAAAGGTAAACTCCGGTTTGTCGTCAACCTGTGTGTAGGTCTCCTTATATATTTCGACTTTGACTGTGTTTTGTGTCCAATAGATGTGAAGAATCGTAAAACGCCCCGGCTGATCCGGAAAACGATCCCACCGAGGAATCCTGATAGTCGTCCCATTGATCAGTTGCTCTAATGGAATTCGGCCTGTTGGGTCGGACTCGCTGACACCGTCTATGCGCAAACCCGCGGCGGTAACTTGTTCATTGGATCGTGGCATCGCAGGTTCTCGCTTATTGAAATGTTCAGTGCATACTTATTGTTGAAAGCGCTCTCAGATATTGAGCACCGATTTTCTTAAACTGCCTACTGTCAGATCTGACAGGTATTACGACCGCCTGTCGGGATTAGCGTGAAGATCTAGAGGAGACTTACTTGACGGGAGTCAGGTTTATCGTGTCTCCTGAAACCGGTTTCAGATGCTCCTACAAAAATAAGGTCAGTCCTTTGAACGACTTCTCCGCCGCACAGCGCAGCCGCGTCACCATGCTCGACGTCGCCGAACACGCCGGCGTCTCCAAGGCCAGCGTCTCGCGCTTCATCGGCGATGACCGCGCCCTGCTCTCCGATGCCATTGCCTTGCGCATCGAGCAGGCGATTGCCCAACTCGGCTATCGCCCCAACCAGATGGCCCGCGGCCTTAAACGTGGCCGCACTCGCCTGATCGGCATGCTGGTGGCCGATATCCGTAACCCTTATTCGATTGCCGTGATGCACGGGGTGGAAACCGCCTGCCGTCAGCACGGCTACAGCCTGGTGGTGTGTAATACCGATCGCGACGACGAGCAGGAACGCCAGCACCTGGCGTTGCTTCGCTCGTACAACATCGAAGGCTTGATCGTGAACACCCTTGGCCACCACCGCGATGAGTTGCGCGAGCTGCATCGGGAGATGCCGATGGTGCTGGTGGATCGCAAAGTCGAGCAGCTTGAAAGTGATCTGGTCGGTCTGGACAACCCGGCCGCCGTTGAAGTGGCCATCGCCCACTTGCAGGAACGCGGCTATCGCGACGTGTTGATGGTGACTGAACCCTTTGACGGCACAAGTTCGCGGATTGAGCGGGTCAGCAGTTTCAAGGCACAGATCGGGCAGCGTCCGACGCTGGCCGGCGCGGTGGTGGAAACCGGTAGCCAGCTGACTGCGCAGTTGAAAACCTTCCTGGACACCCCCGGCCCTGATCCCAAAGCGTTGTTCTGTGCCAATGGCATTGCGGCGTTAGCCGCAACCCATGCCTTGCGTGAGTTGCAGTGCAATCTGTTCGAGGATGTCGGGCTGATCGCTTTGGATGATCTGGATTGGTATCCGCTGGTGGGCAGCGGGATAACGGCGCTGGCCCAGCCGACGGCGGAGATGGGCGCGAGCGCGTTTGAGTGTTTGCTCAAGCGGTTGCGCGGGGATGAAGGGCCGGTGCGGACGATGGATTTTTCGGCGCGGTTGATGGTGCGGGGGTCGACCCGTGGAAATGTGCGGTGAATGTTCTGGCCTCATCGCGAGCAGGCTCGCTCCCACATTGGCCAGCGGTGACCCTGCTCGCGAAGAGGCCTTGAAACACCACATCACTCAAGCAATCCTTTTTTTTGAACAAAAATGAAACCGGTTTCAGAGGAGCAAAACAATGAATAAACCACCCGTTTCCATCAGCCTGTCGAGCTACGGCGCCGATCTGGTCCGCCAACGCGGTCAAGGCAGTTTTATCGAGGTATTGGCGGCTGCCGGTGCCACGCGCATTGAATGGCGCGAAGAGTTGCTGACCGATGAAAATCCGCTGCAACTGGCTAATGCCACCCAGGCACAAGGCCTGGAAAGCATCTATTCCTCACCGATGGAACTGTGGCAGGCCGGTCAGTCGAAACCCAACCCTGAACTGCTCACCACCCTCCAGCGCGCCGAAACGTTCGGCGCTAAATGGCTGAAAGTTTCTTTGGGCTACTTCACTGACAACAACGATCTACAAACCTTGAGCCGGATCCTCGCGCAAAGCCCGGTGCAGCTGTTGGTGGAAAACGACCAGACCCTGCACGGCGGTCGTATCGAGCCGTTCCAACGCTTCTTCGGCGAGGTCGAGCAACACCGGCTGCCGATCAAGATGACCTTCGACATCGGCAACTGGCAATGGCAGGACCAGTCGGCCATCCATGCCGCACGGTTGCTCGGTCGGCATGTCGGCTACGTGCATTGCAAAGCCGTTGCGCGCCGGGCCGACGGCAAACTGGTCGCCATCCCGCCGGCTGCCAGCGATGTGCACCTGTGGGAACAACTGTTGCGGCACATGGCCCAAGGCGTTATGCGCGCGGTGGAATATCCGTTGCAAGGCGATGATCTGGTGCAACTGACCACCGACCATGTCGCCACCCTCGCCCGCCTCGGCCAATCCCGCCTGGAGAGTGCCCATGTCTGAGTTCGATATCCTCTCGTTCGGCGAAACCATGGCCATGTTTATCGCCGAGCAGAACGGTGATCTGGCGGCCGTCAGCCAATTCCACAAGCGCATTGCTGGAGCGGACAGTAACGTCGCGATCGGTCTGTCGCGGCTGGGGTTCAACGTGGCGTGGCTGAGCCGGGTCGGTGCCGATTCGCTGGGGCGGTTTGTCGTCGATACGTTGAAAAATGAAGGCCTGGATTGCAGCCATGTCGCCATCGACCCGGCGCATCCGACCGGGTTTCAGCTCAAGTCTCGTACCGAAGATGGCAGCGATCCGGCGGTCGAGTATTACCGTCGCGGCTCGGCGGCCAGTCATTTGTCGGTGCAGTCGATCTCCCCGTCGTTGCTCAACGCGCGACATTTGCACGCTACCGGCATTCCTCCGGCGCTGTCGGCGTCGGCCCGGGAAATGTCCTTCGAGTTGATGACCCGCATGCGCACTACCGGGCGCAGCGTGTCTTTCGACCCCAACCTGCGCCCGAGCCTGTGGGCCAGCGAGCAACTGATGATCAGCGAGATCAACCGCCTCGCCGCCCTCGCCCATTGGGTGCTGCCGGGGTTGAGTGAAGGCCGTTTGCTGACCGGGTTTGACGACCCGGCGGACATCGCGGCGTTTTATCTCGATCAAGGTGCAGAAGCGGTGGCAATCAAGCTTGGGCCGCATGGCGCGTATTACCGCACGCATCTGGACCAAGGGTTTGTTGCGGGCGTGCCGGTGGCAACGGTGGTCGACACAGTTGGGGCTGGCGATGGCTTTGCCGTCGGGATGATCAGCGCCTTGCTCGAAAACCTCAGCTTCGCCGATGCCGTGCAGCGGGCCAACTGGATTGGCAGCCGTGCGGTGCAAAGTCGGGGGGATATGGAGGGGTTGCCGACCCGACTTGAAATGTCCGTCGAGTTTGAGACCTCCATCGCGAGCAGGCTCACGCCCACAGGAGATTTGTGTTTGACCTAGATCCAATGTGGGAGCGAGCTCGCGAAGAGGCCCGCACAGTCACTGAAGATTTTTGACCCGTTACCTGCTGCGACAAAAACAACAAGCTCAGGAGCACCACCATGAAAACCGCCTCACTCGCCACCCGCCGTTGGTGGTACATCATGCCCATCGTTTTCATCACCTACAGCCTGGCGTATCTGGACCGCGCCAATTATGGATTCGCTGCCGCCTCCGGGATGGCCGCCGACCTGATGATCACACCCGGCCTGTCTTCAATGCTCGGCGCGCTGTTTTTCCTCGGTTACTTTTTCTTCCAGGTGCCGGGCGCGATCTATGCGCAGAAGCACAGCGTCAAGAAACTGATTTTCGTCAGTCTAATCCTTTGGGGCGGGCTCGCCACGTTGACCGGGATCGTCTCCAACGCCTATTGGCTGATCGTGATCCGTTTCATGCTCGGGGTGGTCGAGGCCGCCGTGATGCCGGCGATGCTGGTGTACCTGTGCCACTGGTTCACCCGTGCCGAACGCTCCCGGGCCAATACCTTCCTGATTCTTGGCAACCCGGTGACCATGCTGTGGATGTCAGTGGTGTCAGGTTATCTGGTGCAGCATTACAGTTGGCGCTGGATGTTCATCATCGAAGGGTTGCCGGCGGTGCTCTGGGCGTTTATCTGGTGGCGCCTGGCCGATGACCGTCCGGCCCAGGCCAAGTGGCTGACCGACCAGGAGAAGCAGGACCTGGAAAGCGCCCTCGCCGCCGAACAGGTCGGTATCAAAGCAGTTAAGAACTACGCCGAAGCCTTCCGCTCGCCGAAAGTGATCATCCTCGCGCTGCAGTTTTTCTGCTGGAGCATTGGTGTCTACGGTTTCGTATTGTGGTTGCCGTCGATCCTCAAGGCCGGTGCGCAGATGGACATGATCGAAGCCGGCTGGCTCTCGGCGCTGCCATACCTGGCGGCGGTGATCGGCATGCTGCTGGTGTCCTGGGGCTCGGACAAATTGCAGAAGCGCAAACGCTTCGTCTGGCCGCCGCTGTTGATTGCCTCGATGGCGTTCTACGGTTCCTACGCCTTGGGCGCCGAACATTTCTGGTGGTCCTACACCCTGCTGGTGATCGCCGGCGCCTGCATGTATGCGCCGTATGGACCGTTTTTCGCCATCGTTCCGGAAATCCTCCCGGCCAACGTTGCGGGCGGGGCCATGGCGCTGATCAACAGCATGGGCGCGCTGGGATCGTTTGGCGGTTCCTATCTGGTCGGTTATCTGAACAGCTCCACCGGCTCGCCCGGCGCTTCTTACTTGCTGATGAGCGGCGCGTTGATGCTCTCGGTGGTGCTGACCATTTTCCTCAAGCCCGGCGCCAGTGACCGGGTTGTGGCCAAGGCCGCTGCACCACGGCCAGTTACGGCTCACCCTTGAATTTGAAGTTGAGATGATGACGATGAAAAAGCAGGTCGTGCTGTACAAGAAACTCTCGCCGCTGTTGATGGCTCGCCTGCATGAGCACACCGACGTGACACTGATCGACAACCTCAACCCGGAGGGCATCGAACAACTGCGCGCCGCCCTGCCCCGTGCCCATGGTCTACTCGGCGCCAGTCTGAAACTGGATGCACAATTACTGGACCTGGCGCCCGATCTTGAAGCCATCGCCAGTGTCTCGGTGGGCGTCGACAACTACGACATCGACTACCTGACCGAGCGGCGCATCCTGCTCAGCAACACGCCGGACGTGCTGACGGAAACCACGGCGGACACGGGGTTTGCACTGATTCTGGCGACGGCCCGGCGGGTGGTGGAACTGGCGAACATGGTCCGTGCCGGTCAGTGGAACCGCAATATCGGCCCGGTGCATTTCGGCACCGACGTCCACGGCAAAACGCTGGGCATCATCGGCATGGGGCGCATCGGCGAGGCGTTGGCCCAGCGCGGGCATTTCGGCTTTGGCATGCCGGTGATCTATCACAGCCACTCGCCGAAACCGGCGGTTGAACAACGCTTTGATGCTCAGTACCGCAGCCTGACTGAACTGTTGCAACAGGCCGATTTCATTTGCCTGACCTTGCCGCTCACGGCTGAAACCGAAGGGCTGATCGGCGCTGAGGAATTTGCCTTGATGCGCCCCGAGAGCATCTTCATCAATATTTCCCGGGGCAAAGTGGTGGATGAAACGGCGCTGATCGAGGCGTTGCGCACCGGGCAGATTCGCGCGGCGGGGCTGGATGTGTTTGAGCGTGAACCGCTGAATGTTGATTCGCCATTGTTGACGTTGAACAACGTGGTGGCGACGCCGCACATGGGGTCGGCGACGCATGAGACGCGCGAGGCGATGGCCGAATGTGCAGTGGAGAATCTGCTGGTGGCGTTGGCTGGGGAGCGGCCGAAGAACCTGGTGAATGTCGGGGCGTGGCTGGCTTAGGACATTTGACGCCTGTCAGGCAGCCATCGCGAGCAGGCTCGCCCCCACAGGGGATTTGTGAACGCCACAGATCCTGTGTGGGAGCGAGCCTGCTCGCGATGAGGCCGGTATTGCCAACACAAAACCTTCAGGCCCGCCGCGCTTCGAGCAGGTCCGCCGCACACAAGGCAATCCGCCGGCAGGCATCCGCCAGTTTCACTTGATCCACCACCAACCCGATGCGGATATGCCCCGCCGCACTCGGCCCGAACGCCTCCCCGGCCAGTACCGAGACGCCATACCCTTCGAGCAAACGCTCGGCGAAGCCTTGGGCGCACAGCCCGGTCGGCCGTACATCCACCATCACAAACATCCCGCCATCCGGCCGGATCGGGCGGATCCCCGGGCAACCATTCAACCTGGCGCATACCAGATCACGACGCTGGCGATATTCCTCACGCATCAGCGCCACTTCCGGCAGGTCTTCATCCAGTGCCACTTGCGCGGCTTTCTGCACAAAATCGGGAATGCCGAACAGCATGCACAACGACAAATGCACCAGGTGCTCGGCCAACATTTTCGGGCCGATTGACCAACCCACGCGCCAGCCGCTCATGGCGTGGGACTTGGACAGGCTGTTGACCGTCGCAGTGCGTTCGGCCATGCCCGGCAGGCTTGCCGGGCTGATGTGTTCGCCCTCAAACAACAGATCGCTGTAGACCTCGTCACTGATCAGCCACAGATCATGGCGCACGCACAACGCTGCCAGCGCTTGCCAGGTCTTCAAGGACAGGCTTGCACCGGACGGATTGTTCGGACTGTTGAGCAACAGGACACGGGTCTTCGGCGTAATCAGCGCCGCCACATCCGCCGGGTCAACGCGAAAGCCGTTCTCCGGTCGCACCGCCACCGGCACCACCTTGGCCGCGCAAGCGCCGAACACACCTTCATAGGTCACGTACATCGGTTCGGCGACGATCACCTCATCGCCGGGATCGAGCAGGCATTGCGCGACCGAATACACCGCACATTGCGCTCCCGGAAACACGATCACATGGTCGGCGTCCACCGCCTGACCACTGCGCTGTCGATGGCGCCGCGCGATGCTGCTGCGCAATCCACGACTGCCGCGCACTTCCGGGTAGTGCGTGTCGCCAGCCCGCAAGCTGTCGATGGCCGCTTGCACGATAGGCGGCGGCGTGTCGAAATCCGGATCGCCGATCGACAGCAGCAGCACATCGACTCCTTGCTCGCGCAGTTCCAGCGCTCGGTCATGAATCTGCCAGGCTGCCGCTCCATCGCCGGCGATTCGTTGGGTCAAGGCTGAATAGCGCATGTGTTTCTCCTGTCGCGCGCGGACTCACAGTCTCAACCCTATCTCAAATCACGAAACGCGCCACCATCGCATTCAAATCGACCGCCAGGCGTGACAGTTCATGGGTCGCGGCGCTGGTCTGATTGGCACCGGCGGCGGACTGGGTCGCGAGGTCGCGGATGTTCACCAGGTTGCGGTCGACTTCACGGGACACCTGGGCTTGCTCTTCCGACGCGCTGGCAATCACCAGGTTGCGTTCGTTGATCAAGTGGATCGACTGGGTAATCTGCTCGAGCGCCACACCAGCGGCGCGAGCCATCTCCAACGTGCTCTGGGTGCGCTGATTGCTTTGCTGCATCGACGAGACGGCTTCGCCCGTGCCGTTCTGAATGCCGGCGACCATTTTTTCGATTTCCTGAGTCGATTGCGCGGTGCGATGGGCCAGGGCCCGGACTTCGTCCGCGACCACAGCAAAGCCGCGTCCGGCTTCACCGGCTCGGGCCGCTTCAATGGCAGCGTTGAGCGCCAGCAGGTTGGTTTGTTCGGCGATGGCGCGGATCACGTCCAGCACTTTGCCGATGTCGCGACCCTGTGCGGCCAGGCCTTCGATCATCAACGAAGTGTTTTGCACGTCGTGGGTCATGGTCTGGATCGCATCAACGGTTTCCACCACGCGGTCGCGGCCTTCACGGGCGGCCTGGGTCGACTGATTCGAGGCTTCGGAGGTCGACACGGCGTTGCGCGCGACTTCTTCCACCGCGGCGGTCATTTCGTTGACCGCCGTGGCGGCTTGTTCGATTTCGTTGTTCTGTTGTTGCAGGCCGCGCGACGCTTCCTGGGTCACGGTGCTGAGTTCTTCTGCGGCAGCGCCCAGTTGCGTGGCGGAACCGGCGATCTGTTCGATGGTTTTGCGCAGGTTGTCTTGCATGACGGACAAGGCACCGAGCAAGCGCGCCGGTTCGTCCTTGCCGTCGATCTCGATGGCTTTGATCAGATTGCCACCGGCAATGGTTTCCGCCGCCTGCACCGCGCGATTGAGCGGCGTGACGATGCTGCGGGTCAGCAGCCAGGCCAGCAGCACGGTCAGGAGCGATGCCACCACCGACACCAGGATGATGCCGTTCACGGCGGTGTTGTAGTTTTCTTCAGCCAGCACGCCGGCCGCTTTGGCGCCATCCTGGTTGTACGCCACCAGCTTATTCAGCTGCTCGCCCATCAGGTCGGTGCCGTCCTTGATTCGCGTATTGATCAAGGTGCGCATCTCATCCACCTTGTTCTGGCGCGACAGGTCCATCATGTCGCGCTGAGCTTGCATGTAATTGTCCAGCGTCGCGCTGAACACCTTGTACAGCGCCGCTTCTTCCGGGCCCGCCGGCAACTCGGCATAGCTGGCCTGGGCTTTGCGCGCCTTGTCGGTGAGCACTGCAATGCGAGTTTCAGCTTCCTGCAAACTGGCCGGCTCGCGGTTGACCAGAATGCGGAACGACAGGATGCGCATGCGCAGAATGTTTTCAGTGACATTGCCCAAAAAGCCGACGCTGGGCAGTTGGGTACTGGCCATGTCGATCGAGGACTGGCGGATGATCGACATACGATTCACCGCAAACACGCCCAACACGATGACGAGCAAGGCAATGAAGGCAAACCCCAAGAAGGCTCGAGGTGCGATATTCAGATTACGCAGGGACATAGGACGATACTCGGGTGATTGAGTCGGCGAGCGTCCTTGCGGTGATGACGGAGTGGCGGGCGTTGGGGCACGCGGGCTCAGCCGGGCGCAACTTTTGTAATAGGTTTGTGTGCGCCTGATAGGTATATCGGCTGGGAATTAGGATTTTCGCGGGGATTCGAGAAAAATATTTTCGGGACTTCATGTGTTTCACCGTTGAAACACAGCTGTGGCCTGATGAACATTTGTGGCGAGGGAGCTTGCTCCCGTCCGGCTGCGCAGCGGCCGCAGATTTTGGGGCCGCTTCGCAGCCCAGCGGGAGCAAGCTCCCTCGCCACAAGATTCCTGTGTGCTGACCGTTTTGGTTAGGGCTTGCGACACGCCATCCGCCAAACACGCGCGATATCACTCGCCCGATCACGCAACAACCGCGGCGCCTCGGCACACGCCTGCTCCAGCGTCATCGGCCCGCTGGCCAGGGCAAACGCGGCATCGATGCCATGTTCATACAGATCCTGATAACCCTCGCCCAAGGTCCCCGCGATCACAATCACCGGAACGCCCTGCTCCCGGGCAATGCGCGCCACGCCGAACGGTGTCTTGCCGCGCAACGTCTGTGCATCGAAACGCCCTTCGCCGGTGATGACCAGGTCGGCGCCCTTCACGGCTTCAGCCAGCCCGACCAACTCGGCGACGACTTCCACGCCGGCCTTGAATTGCGCCTCCAGAAACGCCTTGGCCGCAAATCCCAACCCACCCGCCGCGCCGCTGCCCGGTTCGTCCTGGACGTCCTTGCCCAACGCCTGGGCGCAGAGCTTGGCAAAGTGTCCGAGGGCAGCGTCCAAGTGCCGGACTTGCTCGGGCGAGGCCCCTTTCTGCGGACCGAAAATCGCGGAAGCGCCGTGCGGACCGCACAGGGGATTGTTGACGTCGGCCGCGATGTCGAAGCGCACCTCGGCCAGGCGCGGGTCGATTGCACTCAGATCGATGTGAGCCAGTTGCGCCAACGCCAGACCACCCGGGGCTAGCGCTTGTCCTTTTACGTCCAGCAACTTCACGCCCAGCGCCTGCATCGCCCCGGCGCCCCCGTCGTTGGTGGCGCTGCCACCGATGGCCAGGATCACCCGTTGCGCCCCGGCATCCAGCGCGGCACGGATCAGTTCACCGGTGCCAAACGTGCTGCTGACGCACGCATCGCGTTGGCTCGGCGGCACAAGTTGCAGGCCGCTGGCTTCGGCCATTTCGATGATTGCGGTGTGGGTTTGCGGCAACCAGCCCCAAGCGGCATCGACGGTGATGCCGAGCGGACCGCGAACCTGGGTCCTGCGTAATTCGCCTTCGCACGCCGCCAGAATCGACTCAACGGTGCCCTCGCCGCCGTCGGCCATCGGGCATTTGACCAATTGCGCATCGGGCCAGACCTCTGCCAATCCCAGGGCAATGGCATCGGCCACACCTTGGGCACTCAGGCTGTCCTTGAACGAATCGGGGGCGATGACGATTTTCATGCGAATTCTCCAGTTCCAATGCGTTCCATGCTGCCAGCAGCCCTGCACAATAACGCCGGTCCGCTGCACAAGCGGGGGTGGCGTTTATTGTTCATTTCCACAAAACCTCCCGACCTACACACTTGTTGTAGCAGCTTGTAGCAGCTGACGTTGTGGCGAGGGGGCTTGCCCCCGTTCGGCTGCGAAGCAGTCGTAATTCAGACAACTCGGTGCATCAGATAGCCGGTGCGTTCAGGTTTTGCGACTGCTTCGCAGCCGAACGGGGGCAAGCCCCCTCGCCACAACGGCTGCTACAGAAACGGGGGGTTGGTCAGTCGGTTTGCGGGAGGAGTTGGACACCAAGGTACAACGCAAGCATCCCATCCAGTTTCAGCGGATCAACCCCGCTCAACTCGGCAATCCGCTCCATCCGATAGCGCAAACTGTTGCGATGAATCCCCAGCGCATCCGCACATGCCTGACTCTGCCCGTCGTGCTCGCACCAGCTGCGTAAAGTCGCCAGCAGTTGGCCGTTGCCGTCCTTGGCAATGACTTTGCGCAGTGGTTTGAGCAATTCATCCAGCGCGTCATCGTTGCGATGCCGCCACAGCATCACCGGCAGCCGATAACAGTGGAGCGTGAGTAAACGCGAACGCGGCAACACCTCGCGCCCATACGCCAGCAAGTCGCCGACCCGTCGATAACAACGTCGCAACCCGGACAGTCCATCCGCTTGCCCACCCACGGCAATGCGCAAAATGTTCCAGCCCAGGCCGTCGAGTTTTTCCAGCAGCCGTTCATTCTCGATCGCCTGACTCGCCGGTCGGCACCACAGCAACGACGACTTCGCCGAGCTCACGCACCAACTGTCCGGGTAGCGCGAGGTCAGCCAGGCACTGAGCGCATCCACCGTCTGCCCGGGACCGTGTTCCATGCCCAACTCAAACAGATAAGGCACCCGCGTCATTTGCGGTTTCAGGCCTAATTGCTGCGCTTCATCCAGCAAGCGCGGCGAATCCCCGGCCTCACTCAGCAGCAGCGCCAGCAGATCATCGCAACGCTGACGCCGCCATTGCTGCTCGGCCTGCTGATTGCGCTGGCCCACCAACATTTCGGCGGTCATCCGCACCAGCTCGGCATAGGTACGCAGTTGCTCGGGTTCACCGGTAATCCCCAGCACACCGATCAAGCGCTGATCGAGCAACAGCGGCAAGTTGATCCCCGGCTGCACGCCTTTGAGATGAATCGCCGTCTGCGCATCGATTTCCACCACCCGGCCGTTGGCCAACACCAATTGCGCGCCTTCATGGCGGGTATTGATCCGCTCCGGTTCGCCGCTGCCAAGAATCAATCCCTGGCTGTCCATGACGTTGACGTTATACGGCAGGATGGCCATCGCCCGGTCGACGATGTCCTGGGCCAGGTCGTGATCGAGTTCGAACATATCGGGATCCTTCAAGGCGTGATGGGACGGGTTGTTCACCCGCACAGGGCTGGGTTGCAAACCCTGTGCTCAGGCACAAAGACAGCCACCCCGAGGGTGGCCGAGACTCTCAGGGCGATCAACGTTACCCTGCGCATCGCAAAAAATCATAATAAAGAGAGAGCCCGCCATGTCACAGAGCGCCGCCGCTACCCAGGCCATCGTTGACGACAAAAACGCCGTCTACAAACGCATTACCCTGCGTTTGATCCCCTTCATCTTCATCTGCTACCTGTTCAACTACCTCGACCGGGTCAACGTTGGATTCGCCAAACTGCAGATGCTCGACGCGCTGAAATTCAGCGAAACCGTGTACGGCCTCGGGGCCGGGATTTTCTTTATCGGCTACGTGCTGTGCGGCGTGCCGAGCAACCTGGCGCTGACCAGATTCGGCCCACGGCGCTGGATCGCGCTGATGATGATCGTCTGGGGCACGCTCTCGACCTGTCTGCTGTTCGTCACCACCCCGACCGAGTTCTACACCTTGCGCCTGTTCACCGGCGCGGCCGAAGCCGGGTTCTTCCCGGGCGTGGTGCTTTATCTCTCGCAGTGGTTCCCGACCTTCCGCCGAGGCCGCATCATGGCGCTGTTCATGTCGGCGATCCCGGTGTCCGGCCTGCTCGGCAGCCCGTTCTCCGGCTGGATCCTCAACCACTTCGCCGCGGGCCAGGGCGGTTTGGCGGGCTGGCAGTGGATGTTCCTGCTGCAAGGCATCCCGACCGTGATCCTCGGCGCCCTCGCCTATTTCCTGCTGAGCGACAGCTACGCCAATGCCAAGTGGCTCACGCCGTTCGAGCGTTCGGTGCTGGAAGCCGACCACGCCGAAGACCTTGCCAACAAACCGAGAACCTCCACCGACTCGTTGCTGGCCGTGTTCAAGAACCCGGCGATCTGGGCGTTCGGCCTGATCTATTTCTGCATCCAGAGCGGCGTCTACGCGATCAACTTCTGGCTGCCGTCGATCATCAAGAACCTGGGCTTCAGCGATAACCTGGTGATCGGCTGGTTGAGTGCGATTCCGTACCTACTGGCGGCGGTGTTTATGTTGATGGTCGGTCGCTCGGCGGACCTGCGTAAAGAACGTCGCTGGCATTTGGTGGTGCCGATGCTGATGGGCGCGGTGGGTCTGTTGATTGCCGTGAACTTCGCGACGACCCCGGCCATCGCGATTCTCGGTTTGACCATCGCCACCATGGGCGCCCTCACCGGTTTGCCAATGTTCTGGCCGGTGCCGACAGCGATGTTGAGCGCGGGCGCGGCGGCGGGCGGTTTGGCGTTGATCAACTCCATGGGGCAGATGGCGGGTTTCCTGAGTCCGTACCTGGTGGGTTGGGTCAAGGACAGCACCGGCTCGACCGATGCGGCGCTGTATCTGCTGGCGGGCGTGATCGTGTGCGGCGGCTTGTTGGCACTGCGCATGACGCGGACGTTGCGGGTGTAAGGCATGATCGTTTACACAAACTTCAGGACACCCTCGCCCGGGACGCTCCGCGTCCCTTTCCAGAGCTGGAACACGGAGCGTCCTTAGAGGCATTCCCACGCGGAGCCTGGGAACGATCAACAAAAAACGGCCCTTCCGGGCCGTTTTTCATTTTGCATAGACATCCATGCTTTCGTAGTCAGACTCACTCAGGTAAGTCAGACAGGCTTTTCTGATCAGGCACACTTTTGTGGCCAGACACTCTTTTGTGATCAGACTGGCTTTTGTGGCCAGACACACTTTTGTGATTAGACACACTTTTGTGATTAGACAGGACTTTGTGGCGAGGGAGCTTGCTCCCGCTGGGTTGCGAAGCAGCCCCAAAAGCTGAAACCGAGAGCTTTTCAGGCACACCGCGCAAGCCGGTTTTACGACTGCTGCGCAGCCGAACGGGAGCAAGCTCCCTCGCCACAAGTAAGCGCTCCTCCAGAAGTACGTGCTCTCTCCAGAGTTGACGCTAACCCTGCGGGCCAACGTTATCCAGCACCCGGTTCGCCGTGATCTCCGCCATCATGATGCTGTTCGAAATACCCAAAAGCGCATAACGCGACTCACCCTCCAGATGATCCACCAACTGGTGAACCATCACATCGACCGACGCCAGCGTCTCGACCAGATACACCGCCAGGGTTTCGGTCGTGGCCTCGGGGTCTACGGAAAACAAAGTGCTGCGCGTTCGCGGGGTGGCTTTGATGTCGGCATTGGATGGGAAGTGGAAATCGAGCGCGCGCTCGGCGGCTTCGTTGAGCTTTTTTGAATCGGTGGATTCGTAGGGGGAAACGTCGTCCGTTTCTGGTGGGTTTGGGGTTGGTTTGAACATAGATGAAACTCCTCGTGCTACCAAAAATGGAGCCATCACCCTTGCTACCAAACGAAGGGTGGTGGCCATACGCAGGTTGGTAGACCGGGCACAAGGAAACCGGCGCGTCCGAAGACGCCCTGTGCATGACCACCATAAAACTGAGACGAAAAGCCGACTCAATTAATGGTGCGTTGCACCCTTGTGAAAAACCGGGCTACCAAACCCGATCGCTGTTCTTCAGCGACCGGGAAACGATAAAACCCAGGCCCAAGGCGCACAAGCCGGCGGATTCTGGCGCAGTCGTAGGCAACGGCGCAAGGTTGTGTAGCCTTAGTACGTGTCTGAAGGTGTCCGTTAAACATTGCTGTTTATTACGCACCTCACCTTGCCAATCCACAAAAAATCCCGGTAAAAACGCCAGATCTTTAAAGGATTTTTACCCATGAGCTCGATCCTCGACCTGGAGATCTTCGTCCGCACCGCCGACTCCGGCAGCATTTCCGCCGCCGCCCGCACTTTGGAACTCACCCCCGCCGCTGCCAGCATCGCCCTCAAACGTCTGGAAACCCGCCTCGGCATCCGCCTGTTCGCGCGCTCGACGCGCAGCATGCGCCTGACCGAAGAAGGCCGGCGTTATCTGCAAAGTGTGCGTCTGGCACTGGCCGCGCTGGCGGAAGGTGAGCAAGCGCTCAAGCATCAAACTCAAGGCTTGAGCGGCGTGTTGCAACTGGCCGCGCCTTCAGATTTCGGGCGCAATGTGTTGCTGCCGTGGCTGGACGATTTCAAGCGCCAGCACCCGAATATCCAGCTGCAACTGCTGCTCAATGACCGCCACTCAGACCTCTTTCGCGAAACCGTCGACGTGGCGTTGCGTTTCGGGGTGCCCAGCGATTCAACGCTGGTGGCGTTGCCGATTCTGCCGGGGCATCGTCGTGTGGCCTGCGCCAGTCCTGAATACCTCGCTCGCAACGGCACACCGAAAACGCCGGCGGACCTCAGCGAGCACAGCGCCCTGCTCTACCTGCGTAACGGCCGGCCTTATAACAGTTGGCGTTTTAGTCGGCAGGATGAAGTGTTGGAGGTTGAGGTGCGCGGCGACTACCTCACCGATGACGGCGAAGTGGCCCGCCGCTGGGTGTTGGCCGGGCATGGCATTGCCTACAAAGCTTGGCTCGACGTTGCCGCCGATGTGAAGGCCGGGCGGCTGGTGACGCTGTTTGATGACTGGCAAGGCGAAAGTGTGCCGTTCAATTTGCTGTGTCCGCATCGGGTGCAGGTCTTGGAGCGGGTCAAGGTGTTGCAGGCGTTTCTGCAAGAGCGTTGTCATGCACTTTGCCGATAAATTCACTTTTCTGCGCGCAGACGTTCTGGTATTTGATTGAAGCTTTCCCACCGGCAAAAGGATTTCGTCATGAGCTATCGCACGCTGGGTCATTCGGGTTTACAGGTGTCGACCCTGACACTGGGCACCATGATGTTCGGCGAACAGACCAGCACCGAAGATTCCCTGCGAATCATCGACAAGGCCTGGGACCAGGGCATCAATTTCATCGACACCGCGGACGTCTACACCGGCGGCCGTTCCGAAGAGATCGTCGGCGAAGCGATTGCCGGCAACCGCCACGAATGGGTGTTGGCGACCAAGGTCGGTTTCGGCCCGGTCGACGGTCTGCCGAACCGCAGCGGGTTGAGCCGCAAGCATATCTTCAATGGCCTCGATGCCAGCCTGACGCGTCTGGGCACTGACTATCTCGACATCTATTACCTGCACCGCGAAGACCACAACACGCCGCTGGAAGTGACCGTGTCGGCGATTGGCGATCTGATTCGCCAGGGCAAGATCCGGTATTGGGGGCTGTCCAACTACCGTGGCTGGCGGATTGCCGAGGTGATTCGGGTGGCGGACCAGTTGGGGGTCGACCGGCCCGTGATCAGTCAGCCGCTGTACAACATCGTCAACCGTCAGGCCGAGACCGAGCAGATCACGGCCGCGCAAAACTATGGTTTGGGCGTGGTGCCTTACAGTCCGCTGGCGCGCGGTGTGCTCAGCGGCAAGTACGCACCGGACGTAAAGCCGGACGCCAACAGTCGCGCCGGTCGTGCTGACAAACGCATTCTGGAAACCGAATGGCGGGTGGAGTCGTTGCGCATTGCCCAGCAGATTCAGCGGTACACGCAGGAGCGTGGCGTGGGCATTGTCGAGTTCGCGATTGCCTGGGTGTTGAACAACAGCGCCGTCACATCGGCGATTGTCGGACCGCGCACCGAGGAACAGTGGGATGCGTACACCAAAGCGCAGACGGTGAAGATTACGGCTGAAGATGAAGCTTTTATTGATTCGCTGGTGACACCGGGGCATTCGTCGACGCCAGGGTTCAATGATGTGAGTCATTTTGTGTCAGGGCGTAAACCGCGTCTGGCTTGATATTTTTCGCGGGCAAGCCCGCTCCCACAGGGATCGCATAAATCCTGTGGGAGCGGGCTTGCCCGCGATGGGGCCCTCCACCGCCAACAGATCGCACTGCAATGGTGCAACCCCCGGCAAACCCCGCCCATTTCCGTGACTCGCCAGTCCCGCTTTGACCCATCCTGAAAAATAAACCTGCCCTTCGTCGGTGCGTTTCCCCCTACAAGCGCTGTGCCTTTACCCTCTCCCAACCGATTGTCGAACAATTTCGCCAGTTGACCTGCCCCGCTCTAGGATCTGGCCTAGACTCATTTTCGCGAGGTAAAACCGGTCAGGCATCTGGTGGTAAGAAACTCGAAACTTTTGGTCCTGGCCAGAGGTCAGGTTAAAGGTAGGGCCTCAGCGACTGGTGCATTCCTTGCAACGGCCCCTCCACCCTTTCTGCATTAGCGCATTGGGCAGCACTTGCTCACCGATGCGAAGCGCGTTTGCGCCCGGCCACAGGATTTGGCCACGATCACCGTTGGTGCCAGACCTAGAATTAGATCAACAACACGGGAGATTCATATGATTAGTGCGGCTTTAGATATTCAGGGAGAGCGTGCTCATCAGCAGGTCGGCGAATCGAGCGCCGTGAATGCTCCGAGCGCCCAATCGATCAGCGTACCAGGCACCAAAACGCTGTCACCGGCTGCCAGTCAGAATCCGAACAGAAAGAAAGTGTTGTTTGTGACCTCCGAGATTGCCGATCTGGTCAAGACCGGCGGTTTGGGCGACGTTTCCGCAGCGCTGCCCCGGGCTATGTCTCACCTTCACGATGTGCGGGTGCTGATCCCCGGTTACCCGCAAGTGCTGCACAGTGAAAACCCGATCCATATCATCGGTGAACTGGGTGGGCACGCCGCACTGCCACCCTGCAAGATCGGACGCATGGACATGCCGGACGGTCTGGTCATTTACGTGTTGATCTGCCCCGAACTCTACGAGCGCGAAGGTTCGCCCTACGGTGCCAACAACGGCCGCGACTGGCCGGACAACCACATTCGTTTTGCTCGCCTGGGCCTTGCTGCCGCCGATATCGCCGCCAATCTTGCACAAATTCACTGGTGCCCGGATCTGGTGCATGCTCATGACTGGCCCGCCGGGTTGGCACCTGCCTACATGCACTGGCGTGGACAGCGCACCCCGACGCTGTTCACCATCCATAACCTGGCCTATCAAGGCGTCACCAGCCTTGGCTCGTGCCCGGAACTCGGCATTCCGAATCATGCCTTGCAACAGGAAGGCATGGAGTTCTACGGCAAGATGTCGTTCCTCAAGGCCGGCATGGCCTATTCGAGCCACATCACCACCGTCAGCGCCACCTACGCCCAGGAAATCACCACGCCGGCCTTCGGCTGCGGTCTCGACGGCTTTCTCGCCGCCAAGACCCAGCAAGGCCTGCTCAGCGGTATTCCCAATGGCATCGATGAAAGCTGGGACGCCGCCACCGACCCGCACCTGTTTTGCCCGTTCGGCATTGGCGACTGGGACGGCAAAGCAGTCAACGCCGCTCATGTCCGTGATCTGTTCGGCCTGGAGGACTCAGAAGGCCCGCTGTTCGCCGTGGTCTCGCGCCTGGTCTATCAGAAAGGCCTGGACCTGACCGAAGCGGTCTCCGAATACATCGTCGACAACGGTGGCCAGATCGCGATCATCGGTCGTGGCGAGCCTGAAGAAGAACAAGCCATGCGGGAACTCGCCCTGCGCTTCCCCGGGCAAATCGGCGTGCGCATCGGCTTCAATGAAACCGACGCCCGTCGCATGTTCGCCGGCAGTGATTTCCTGCTGATGCCGTCCCGTTACGAGCCTTGCGGCCTGAGCCAGATGTACGCCCAGCGCTTCGGCTCGCTGCCGGTGGCACGCAACACCGGCGGTCTGGCCGACACCATTGAAAACGGCGTGACCGGCTTCCTGTTCGACGAATCCACGGTCGAAAGCTATCAAGAGGCCCTGAGCCGAGCATTCAAGGTGTTCGCCTTCCCCGGCCTGCTCAACGCCATGCGTTGCCGCGCCATGGCCGCACCCTTTAACTGGTGCAAGGCGGTTGAACCCTACGCCGAACTCTACGAACAACTGGTCGCCAAAGCCCTGGGTAAATCGGGCAAACAGTAAAAAAGAGGTTGTCGAAGATGCCGTTACGGACCCTTGAGACCTGGCCCCACGGCGCAATCATGCTGGACGCAGAACACACGCGTTTTGCCTTGTGGGCGCCAGATGCGTTTTACGTCAGTGTCGAACTGGAAGATGGACAATCCTTGCCGCTACTGCCTCAGGCTGATGGCTGGTTCGTGATCAAGACTCGCTGCCCGGCGGGTACGCGTTACCGCTACAACATTGATGGCGAACTGGAGGTGCCGGACCCGGCCTCCCGGGCGCAGGCCGGTGATATCGGCGACCATAGCGTGGTGGTCGATCCCCTCGCCTATCAATGGCAAAACAGTGCCTGGACCGGCCGTCCCTGGAACGAGGCCGTGATCTACGAATTGCACGTCGGTGCGCTCGGCGGCTTCAGCGAAGTCGAACAGCACCTGGCGCGCCTCGTTGACTTGGGCATCACCGCCATCGAACTGATGCCGCTGGCGCAGTTTCCCGGCGATCGCAACTGGGGCTATGACGGGGTTCTGCCCTACGCGCCCCAAGCGTCCTACGGGACTCCCGAACAACTCAAACACCTGATCGACACCGCCCACAGCCACGGTCTGGCGGTGATTCTCGACGTGGTCTACAACCACTTCGGCCCGGACGGCAATTACCTGCATCACTACGCCAAGGGCTTCTTTCGCGAAGACAAACACACGCCGTGGGGCGCGGCCATCGACTTCCGGCGGCGCGAGGTGCGGGACTTCTTCATCGACAATGCGCTGATGTGGTTGCTGGAATACCGCTTCGATGGCTTGCGCCTGGATGCCGTGCACGCCATCGAGAGCCCGGACTTTCTCCAGGAACTGGCGCAACGGGTTCGGCAACAGACCGATCCGGCGCGGCATGTCTGGCTGACGGTCGAGAACGAACACAACCAGGCCAGCCTGTTGGAAGAAGGCTTCGACGCTCAGTGGAACGATGACGGCCACAACGCGTTGCATGTTCTGCTGACCGGTGAAACCGACGCCTATTACGCCGACTATGCCGACAACCCCACGGAACAACTGGCGCGCTGCTTGAGCCAGGGCTTCGTGTTTCAGGGCCACGTGACCCGCCACGGTACAACCCGGGGCGAGCCCAGCGGTCACTTGCCGCCCAGCGCGTTCGTGCTGTTTTTGCAGAACCATGACCAGATCGGTAACCGCGCTTTCGGCGAACGGCTGCATCAACTGGCCCACCTCGAAGCCTTGAAAGCGGCAACTGCGCTGTTGCTGCTGTCTCCGATGATCCCGCTGATGTTCATGGGCGATGAATTCGCGGCCGAGGAGCCGTTCCTGTTCTTTACCAGCCACCACGGTGAACTGGCGGAACTGGTCCGCGAAGGCCGACGTAGTGAATTTGCAGCCTTCAGCGCCTTTGCTGATCCGCATAAACGCGAACAGATCCCGGATCCGAACGCGCAACAAACCTTTGAAGCATCGCGGCCAAAACTGAGCGCCACCCGGCAATCGGCCATGCAGGGCCTGTATCACCAGCTGTTGCGGATTCGCCATGACCACATCATTCCGCATCTGCCGGGGGCTCAGGCCTTGGGGGCCGAGGTGCTGGCCGACGGTGCCGTGACGGCGCGCTGGCTACTGGGTAATGGCCGACAGCTGCGCATTGACCTGAACCTCAGCGACACGCCAGTGGTCCACTCCCCACAGGCCGACGCCAGGTTGTTGTTCGAAACTCCGCCACAGTCAGCTGGCCTGTTGGAACAGGGCACCCTTGCCCCGTATTGCGCGCTAGTCAGCCTCACGGCCGCAGCCCCCTTGCTACCCCCGGATGGAGAGCGCCAATGAGTGATGCGCAACTGGAAATACTGGCCAGCCGTGCCGGTTTGGCCGTCGACTGGATCGACGCCAACGGCCGCCCGCAGAAAGTCGCCCCCTCGGTATTGCGTAACGTCCTGATCGGACTCGGCCACCCTGCCAGCACCGCACAGGAAATCGACGCCAGCCTCCTGCAATTGCAGGAGGTGCAACAGACCCGGCACCTGCCGCCGCTCATTACCGCCGACTTCGGCGTCAGCCTCGACCTGGCGCATTTCTTTGAGCCGCAAACGCCATGCGAGATCCACTTGGAAGATGGCTCACGGCTCAACCTGAAACTGGATGCCGAGGCGAAGCTGCCGGGCCTGGTTCCGGTCGGGTATCAACATGTCAGCATTGACGGGCAATCCTTTACCCTGGCCGTTGCACCGACCCGTTGCTACAGCGTCGGCGATGCCGTAGACAGTCCGATTCCGCGAACCTGGGGCCTTAGTGTGCAGCTGTATTCGCTGCGTCGCCCCGGCGACTGCGGATTCGGCGATACCCAGGCACTGGAAGACCTCGCCCGAGTGGCCGGTGAGCGCGGCGCCGAGGCGCTGGCGATCAGTCCGTTGCATGCAATGTTCGGCAGCGACACCCAGCGCTACAGCCCGTATTCACCGTCCAGCCGTTTGTTTCTCAACAGCCTCTACGCCGCGCCGGGCGCGATTCTCGGCGAACGCGCATGGCGTGCCGCGATTGACGCCACCGGGCTGGCCGCTGAACTGCAACAGCTGGAAGAACAGCCGCTGATTAACTGGCCCGTGGCCGCTGAAGCCAAGCATCGTTTGCTGCAAGCCTTGTACGAAGGCTTCGTCCAAGGCGAACACCCGTTGCATGCCGATTTCAGCAGCTTCCGCCATGCCGCCGGCGAAGCACTGGAAAACCACTGCCGCTTCGAAGCCATTCAAGAAGCCCGTGCAGCCAAGGGTGAAACCCTCGACTGGCGCGAGTGGCCGGAACAATGGCGCGACCCGCGCAGTGCTGCCCTCGCCGAATTTGCCGAAGAGAACGCCGGGCGCATCGGCTTCTTCGCGTTCAGCCAGTGGTTGATCACCCGCTGCCTGGAGCGTGCGCAAACCGCCGCCCGCAGCGCGGGGATGAGCATCGGCCTGATCGCTGATCTGGCGGTGGGTGCCGACGGCGGTGGCAGTCAGGCCTGGAGTCGCCAGGACGAACTGCTCGCCTCATTGACCGTGGGCGCGCCGCCGGACATTCTCAACCGCGCCGGCCAGGGCTGGGGCATTTCCGCGTTCTCTCCTGAAGGCCTGGTGCGTAACGGCTTTCGGGCGTTCATCGAAATGCTCCGGGCCAACTTCGCCCACGCCGGCGGCTTGCGCATTGACCACGTCATGGGCCTGCAACGGCTGTGGGTGATCCCCAACGGTTCACCGCCCGCCGACGGCGCCTACCTGTATTACCCGGTGGACGACCTGCTGCGTTTGCTCAGCCTTGAATCCCATCGTCATCAGGCGATCGTCCTGGGCGAAGACCTCGGGACGGTCGCCGATGGCCTGCGGGAAAAACTCATCGCGCGCGCAATCCTCGGCATGCGAGTGCTGCTGTTTGAACAAGACAATTCTCACTTCAAATCGATTCTCGACTGGCCGGACAACGCCCTCGCGACCACCAGCACCCATGACCTGCCGACGCTCAATGGCTGGTGGCATGGCCGTGATATCGACTGGAACGCCCGACTGGGCATGGTCGATGCCACGGGTGAAATAGAATGGCGCCAACACCGTGAACGCGAGCGTGAAGGCCTGCGTCGCGTGCTGAGCGAAGACCCGCAAAACTTCCGCGAAGAGTCCCATGAGACCGACCAGATACTGGACGCGGCGGTACGCTTCCTCGGTCATACCCGCGCGCCGCTGGTGTTGCTGCCACTGGAAGATGCCTTGGGCATCGAACAGCAAGCCAACCTGCCCGGCACCATCGATGCGCACCCCAACTGGTCGCGGCGCTTGCCCGGCGGCAGTGAAGCGCTGCTCGATGACCCGGACGCCGCCCGGCGCCTGGAATTGCTCGCCTGTGCGCGACTTCAGGCTGGCGAGCGTGACCAATGAATCACCCATTGATACAACCGCTGCGCGCGACCCTGCGCCTGCAATTTCATAAAGGCTTCACGCTGGATCAAGCCGTGCCGCTGGTGCCGTACTTTGCCAGCCTGGGCATCAGCCACGTTTATGCCTCGCCACTGCTCGCTGCCCGCGCCGGCTCCATGCATGGCTACGATGTAGTGGACCCGACCACGGTCAACCCTGAGTTGGGCGGCGAAGCCGCCTTGCGCCGATTGGTCGGAACCCTGCGCGAGCACAAGATGGGGCTGATCCTCGACATCGTCTCCAACCACATGGCCGTCGGTGGCGGCGATAACCCCTGGTGGCTGGACTTGCTGGAATGGGGACGCCTGAGCCCTTACGGCGAGTTTTTCGACATTCAATGGCACTCGCCCGACCCGTTGATGGAGGGACAATTGCTGTTGCCGTTCCTCGGCAGCGACTACGGCGTCGCCTTGCAGGACGGCACCCTGCCCTTGCGCTTCGATGCACAGCGTGGCGCGTTTTATGTCGAGCACTACGAGCATCATTTCCCGATCTGCCCGTCGAGCTACGGTGAACTGCTACGAACCGACGACGAACCGCTCAAGTTTCTCGCCGACCGTTTCAGTGCCTTGAGCTATCAGACCGATGCTCACAGCCTTGCGCAACCGTTGAAGGCAGAGCTGCGAGAACTGGCCAGTGACCCTGCTCTACTGCAGTGCATCCAGCAGAATCTCACAGCCTACGATTCGCTGACGCCCGAGGGTTTCCAGCGCCTGCACCACTTGCTTGAGCGCCAGAGTTATCGCCTGGCCAGTTGGCGCACGGCGGCGGATGACATCAACTGGCGGCGGTTTTTCGATATCAACGAGCTGGGCGGTTTGCGTGTAGAACGCCCGGCCGTGTTCGAAGCGACCCACGCGAAAATCTTCGAGCTAGTGGCTGAAGGCCTGGTCGACGGTCTGCGCATCGACCACATCGACGGCCTCGCCGATCCGCGCGGTTATTGCCGAAAACTGCGGCGTCGGGTCGATACGCTGTCGCCAGACCGGCACCTGCCGATCTACGTCGAGAAGATCCTCGGCGAAGGCGAAACCCTGCACCGCGACTGGTCTGTGGACGGCACCACCGGTTACGAATTCATGAACCAGTTGTCATTGCTGCAGCACGATCCACAAGGCGCGGAAAACCTGGGCCATCTGTGGAATCGCTATAGCGAACGGCCCGCCGACTTCCGTCAGGAAGCGCAACTGGCGCGTCAGCAGATTCTCAACGGTTCATTGGCCGGTGATTTCGAGAGTGTGGCCCAGGCGTTGCTGCAAGTGGCCCGGGACGACCTGATGACCCGCGACCTGACCCTTGGCGCGATTCGTCGGGCGTTGCAGGAGCTGATCGTGCACTTCCCGGTGTACCGCACCTACATCAGCCCGCGTGGCCGTTCTGCCGAAGACGATGTGTTTTTCCAGCAGGCCATGGACGGAGCACGGCAAACCTTGGGCGAGGCCGATTGGCCAGTGCTCGATTGCCTGGCCGGCTGGCTCGGCGGTGAACCGTGGCGCAAACGCCCGGTGGGCCGTCAGCGCAAGATCCTCAAACATGCCTGCGTGCGGTTCCAGCAATTGACTTCACCCGCTGCGGCCAAGGCGGTGGAAGACACCGCGTTCTATCGCTCGGCGGTGCTGCTGTCGCGCAACGACGTGGGCTTCAGCACCGAGCAATTCAGTGCGCCGGTCGCCGATTTCCATGCCGTCTGCATCAATCGCCTGGAGCAGTTTCCGGACAACCTGCTGGCCACTGCCACCCACGACCACAAGCGCGGCGAAGACACCCGCGCGCGGTTGGCGGTGTTGAGTGAACGCAGTGCCTGGTACGCCGAGCAAGTCCCGCTGTGGAGGACACTTGCCCGACCCTTGCGTGACGACGATCAGATGCCCTCGGCCGGCGATGAGCTGATCCTCTATCAGGCCATTCTCGGTAGCTGGCCGCTGGACCTGCGCGTTGACGATCAGCCCGCGCTTCAGGACTACGCCAAGCGTCTGTGGCAATGGCAACAGAAAGGCTTGCGTGAAGCCAAGTTGCAAAGCAGTTGGAGCGCGCCGAACGAGCCGTATGAAAAAGCCATGCAGGTCTTTATCGAGCGTCTGATGCTGAGCCCGGAGGGTGAGTTGTTGCGTACCGCCCTCGGCAAAGCGGTTCAAACGATGGCCGCTCCCGGCGCGATCAACGGTTTGGCGCAAACCTTGCTGCGAATGACTGTGCCGGGGATCCCGGACCTCTACCAGGGCAACGAGTACTGGGACTTCTCATTGGTGGACCCGGACAACCGCCGGCCGGTGGATTACACCCGCCGCCAACAGGCGATGCAGGTGCCGTTGAATCTGCCCGACTTGTTGGCCAATTGGCGTGACGGGCACATCAAGCAAACCCTGATCAAGCAGGTGTTGAACCTGCGGTCCGAGCATGCGGATCTGTTTCGGCGAGGGACGTATCAAGCCCTTGAGGTAGTTGGCAGCCAGGCTCACCGAGCGCTGGCCTTTGCTCGCGAACATCAGGGAAAACGGGCCATCGTGATCGTACCGATACGTTGCGCCCCGCTGCTGGAAAACAGTGCCAAACCCCAGGTTGACGCTCTGCGCTGGGGCGATACGCGGGTCAAATTACCGTTCACCGCCTCTGAGGAAAATCTGAAGGGACTTTTTTCAAGCACCGCAGTCACACCCCACAGGGAGCTGAACATCAGCGCCGCGCTGGGGGATTTCCCGGTCAATATCTTTATTCAAACGTTTACCCAAGCTTGAGTTCAGTTCAGGAGTATTGCGATGAATACCGACGATAAACGCGTTCGCGAGTTTGCCTATCAAATCTGGGAATCGGAAGGCAAACCCGAAGGCCAGGAAGCCCGGCACTGGGAGATGGCGCGCAAGCTCGCTGAAGCCGAAGCCCTGGCCCCCAAAAAATCGCCCAAGGCTGCGGGCAGTAAAACGGCTGCCAAACCTGCTGCGGCCAAAGCCGCCAATGGCAAGGTCCCCGAGCCGAAAGCCAAGGCCAAGCCTGCTGCGGCCTCGAAGGTGATTCCGCCCGGCGAAAAAGCTGTAGAGAAGAAGCCTAAAGCAGCGCGCAAACCGCCTGCTGTCTGACGCTTCACTATCGCGTCCTGATTGACCTCGTGGCCAGCCCGCTGGCCACCGTGGGCTCGCTCGCCCGAAATAAAGAGCCATTGTGAATTGAAATACCGTCCCCCTGTGGGAGCGGGCTTGCTCGCGAAGAGGGAGAGTCAGGCGACATTAATGTTGACTGACCCACCGCCTTCGCGAGCAAGCCCGCTCCCACAGGGGGTAATCACCGTAAGTGACAGTTTTCACCCGTACCTTTTTTGCAGGAGCATCTATGTCCAGTCCAAAGAAAGCCGCGCCAGAACCTCACGTCGAGGCCTCGAGAATCCGTGAAGGCTTGCCCTTCCCGCTGGGTGCGACCTGGGATGGTCTGGGGGTCAACTTTGCCTTGTTTT
This sequence comes from Pseudomonas sp. LBUM1663, assembly GCF_059695905.1. Taxonomy (NCBI): domain Bacteria; kingdom Pseudomonadati; phylum Pseudomonadota; class Gammaproteobacteria; order Pseudomonadales; family Pseudomonadaceae; genus Pseudomonas; species Pseudomonas sp. LBUM1663. Next base: position 3,352,331 of record NZ_CP166792.1, read on the forward strand.
CCGCCAACGCCACTAAAGTCGAACTGTGCATCTTCGACGATGCCGGTGAGGTCGAACTCGAACGCATCGAACTGCCGGAATACACCGACGAGATCTACCACGGCTATTTGCCCGACGCCCATCCAGGGCTGATCTACGGCTACCGTGTCTATGGCCCATACGACCCGGCCAACGGTCATCGTTTCAACCACAACAAACTGCTGATCGACCCCTACGCCAAACAATTGGTCGGCCAGCTGAAATGGTCTGAAGCATTGTTCGGCTACACCATCGGGCATCCCGATGCCGATTTGAGTTTCGACGAACGTGACAGCGCACCGTTTGTCCCCAAGTGCAAGGTGATCGACCCGGCGCACACCTGGGGCCACGACCATCGCGTCAGCGTGCCGTGGGACAAGACGATCATTTATGAAACCCATGTGCGCGGCATCAGCATGCGTCACCCTTCCGTCCCCGAGAACGTGCGTGGCACCTTCGCCGGGTTGATGGTCGATGATGTGCTGGAACACATTCGTAAGCTCGGGGTGTCGTCGGTGGAGTTGCTGCCGATCCACGCCTTCGTCAACGACCAGCATCTGCTGCACAAAGGCATGACCAATTACTGGGGCTACAACAGCATCGCGTTCTTCGCCCCGGACCCGCGTTACTTGGCCAGCGGCAAGATCGCCGAGTTCAAGGAGATGGTCGCGCACCTGCACGAGGCCAATCTGGAAGTGATCCTCGACGTGGTCTACAACCACACCGCCGAGGGCAATGAACAAGGTCCGACCCTGTCCATGCGCGGCATCGACAACGCCTCGTACTACCGCTTGATGCCCGATGACAAGCGCTACTACATCAACGATTCCGGCACCGGCAATACTCTCGATTTGAGTCACCCTTGCGTGCTGCAAATGGTCACCGACTCCCTGCGCTATTGGGCCACGGAAATGCACGTGGACGGTTTCCGCTTCGACCTGGCGACCATCCTCGGCCGCTACCACGAAGGTTTCGACGAACGTCACAGCTTCCTCGTGGCCTGTCGCCAGGACCCGGTGCTGCGCCAGGTGAAGATGATCGCCGAGCCATGGGATTGCGGCCCCGGCGGTTATCAGGTCGGTGGTTTCCCGCCGGGCTGGGTCGAATGGAACGACAAGTTCCGCGACACCGTGCGCGCCTTCTGGAAAGGCGACGACGGCCAACTCGCGGACTTCGCCAGCCGCATGACCGCGTCCGGCGAGATGTTCAACCAGCGCGGTCGGCGGCCCTACGCCTCGTTGAACTTCATCACCGCGCATGACGGTTTCACCCTGAATGACCTGGTGTCGTACAACGACAAGCACAACGAAGCCAACGACGAGAACAATCAGGACGGCAGCAACAACAACCTGTCCTGGAACCACGGCGTCGAAGGCCCGACCGACGACCCCGAGATCAATGAATTGCGTCAGCGGCAAATGCGCAATTTCTTCGCCACGCTGCTGCTGTCCCAAGGCACACCGATGCTGGTGGCCGGCGACGAATTCGCCCGGACCCAGGAAGGCAACAATAACGCCTATTGCCAGGACAGCGAGATCGGTTGGGTCAATTGGGACCTGAGCGAAGACGGCAAGGCCCTGCTCAAGTTTGTCAAACGCCTGATCAAGTTGCGTCTGGCCTATCCGATCCTGCGTCGCGGACGCTTCCTGGTGGGCAATTACAACGAGGACATCGGCGTCAAGGACGTGACCTGGCTCGCCCCGGATGGCAGCGAAATGTCCACCGAGCAGTGGGAAGAAGCCCACGGCCGCTGCCTCGGCATGTTGATGGACGGCCGCGCCCAGGAAACCGGTATCCGTCGCAAGGGCGGTGACGCGACCTTGTTGCTGGTGGTCAACGCACACCACGACATCGTCAACTTCACCTTGCCGGAAGTGCCGGACGGCTATCACTGGACGTGCATGGTCGACACCAATCAACCGTCAATTCGCGGGCAGGAACGCTTCGAGTTCGGTCACGAGTATTCCGTCACCGGCCGTTCGCTGCTGCTGTTCGAATTGCAGCATGAGGAAGAAGAGTGAAATGGACCTTCAAGCCTTTCTCGATCGCCAACCACCGGACTACGCCGATACTCAGGCGTTAGGCCGGTGCCTGCGGGCGCTGGTGGAGGCTGGACTCGATCAGCTTGCGCTGCCGGGCGGCGGCCAGACGCTGGAGCGATTCCAGCGGTTGGCTGCAGTCGGTGGGCATGACCTGGGGTTGTGCAAATTGTACGAAGGCCATACCGATGCGCTGGCGATCATCCAGCAACTCGGTGGCTCGCCAACGCCGGGCAGCACGTGGGGCATGTGGGCCGCCGAACCGCCACAGGCGCGGGTGCGCGTCCGTCCGCAAGGTCACATGGTGGTGCTGAACGGACGCAAGGCCTGGTGCTCGGGTGCGGCGGTGTTGAGTCATGCGTTGCTCACGGCCTGGGATCATCAGGACTGCCAGCAACTGGTTGCGGTGGCGCTGGATCAACCCGGTGTGACCCTTACCGATGAGGGCTGGCAAGCCGTCGGCATGGGCGCCACTGGCAGTGTCGAAGTGCTGTTCGAAGGCGCCGAAGGACAAGCCATCGGCTACCGCGGCGATTACCTGGATCGGCCCGGTTTCTGGCAGGGCGGCATCGGCATTGCCGCTTGCTGGTACGGCGCGGCACAGAGCATCGCCGAACGCCTGCGCAGCCATTGCGCCCAACGTGAGGAACCCCACGCCCTCGCCCACCTCGGCGCCGTCGACAGTGCGCTGCATGCCGCCGCCGAGGTCTTGCGGGTCAGCGCACTGATGATCGACGCCGCGCCGCTGGACGACGCCGAACTGCTGGCCCGGCGCGCCCGGGCGGTGGTGGAACACACCGCTGAACAGGTCATGCTGCATGTCGGCCACGCCCTCGGCGCAGGTCCCTATTGTAGGGATCGGCAGTTCGCCCGATTGATCGCCGACCTGCCGGTGTTCCTGCGCCAAAGCCACGCCGAGCGGGACCTCGCCGCCCTCGGCCAAACCGTCATTACCGGAACATGGACGTTATGAAAACCAACCCTATCGTCGGCCAGGGCACGCCGCTTCATAGGTGGCAGACCTCCAGCCACCTGGCGCAGTTACCGGTGATCGACATCCTGAGCCTGGTGCCGGAAGGTGCCCGCGCAGTGATCATCGCCCCGCACCCGGATGACGAAGTGTTGGGCTGCGGCGGTTTCCTCCAATTGCTCGCCGCCGCCGGTCGGCCCTTGCAACTGATCTCGGTCACCGATGGCAGCGCCAGCCATCCCGGCTCCGAGCGCTGGCCGGTGGAACGCCTGAGCGCGGTCCGGCCTCAGGAGTCGGTCGAAGCCTTGCGGCGTCTTGGCGTGCCACTGCACAGCCTGAAATGGCTGCGAGGCGGATTCAAGGACAGCCAGGTGGCTGATCGAGAAGGCGAATTGAGCGAATTCATCGAACGTCACTTGCACCCCAACGATGTGGTATTCACCACGTGGCGCGAGGACGGCCACTGCGACCACGAAGCCGTGGGACGGGCCAGCGCCACAGCGGCGAAACGCGCTGGTGCGACCGTCTATGAATTGCCCGTATGGACTTGGCACTGGGCATCACCTGAAGACAGTTTCGTGCCGTGGCACCGGGCGCGGAAAATCCTCCTCGCCCCGCACCTGGTCGCGCGCAAACGCCACGCGATCCACGCCTTTGCCAGCCAGTTGGAGGGTGACCCGCAAGTCGGCTTGGCGCCCGTGCTGGCGCCCTATGTACTGGAGCGACTGTTGCAACCGTTCGAAGTGGTGTTTGTATGAGCGTCGACGATCGCTATTTCGACGGGTTGTTTGCCGGCAACGATGATCCCTGGTCGTTCCGTCAGCGTTGGTATGAACAGCGCAAACGCGCAATCACCCTCGCCGCACTGCCCCGCCCACACTACCGCGCGATCTTCGAACCCGGCTGCGCCAACGGCGAGCTGAGCTTTGACTTGGCCAGCCGCTGCAATCGTCTGCTGTGTTGCGACACCGCTGCCGCCGCCGTGACGCTCGCCCGCACCCGACTCGGCCCGTTCGACCACGCCGAAGTCCGCCACAGTCGCTTGCCTGCCGATTGGCCGGAGGAAAAATTCGACCTGATCGTGCTTAGCGAGATCGGCTACTACCTCGACGCCGATGACCTGAAACGCCTGATCGAACAGGCCGGACAATCGCTGGCCGCCGACGGCCAACTGCTGGCTTGCCACTGGCGCCCGCCCATCGACGGCTGTCCGTTGAATGCCCGTCAGGTCCATGACTTGCTGCACGAACATTTGCATTTACCGCGCCTGGTCCTGCATCAGGAAGCGGATTTTCTACTGGAACTCTGGAGTCGTGAACCACGCTCCGTGGCGGCTCTGGAGGGCTTGCGATGATTGGCATTCTGATCCCCGCGCATAACGAAGAAGACTTGCTCGAAGACTGCCTTGAAGCGGCCCTGCTCGCCGCGAAACACGAGCGGCTGGGCGGTGAAGCCGTCGAGGTGCTGGTGGTACTCGACAGTTGCACCGACCGGTCCTCGGAGATCGTTGGTGCTTATCCGGTGCACAGTCTGGCGATCGAGGCGCGTAACGTCGGTCAGGCCCGCGCCGCTGGCGCGCGGTTTCTGCTGGAGCGCGGGGCACGCTGGATTTCCTGTTCCGATGCCGACAGCCGTGTGGCGCAGGATTGGCTGGTGGCGCAACTGGCCCTCGACGTCGATGCGGTGTGCGGCACGGTCACGGTGGAGGCGTGGCACGAGTCGTTCGATGAGTCGGCTCAGATTCGCTATCACCAGCACTATCAGGCCCGCGAAGGTCATCGGCACATCCATGGGGCCAATCTGGGCATCAGCGCTGACGCCTATCAGCGCGCCGGCGGTTTCGAACCGCTAGCCTGTGACGAAGATGTGCAATTGGTGCGGCAACTCGAACGCTGTGGCGCAAACATTGCCTGGAGCCATCGCCCGCAAGTGCTGACCAGTGCTCGACTGGACAGCCGCGCACGCGGTGGTTTCGGCGATTATTTGCGAGGCCTGGCACAGGCTGGTTAAAAAAAACCGGATCAGATGACAGCACCACGCGACGAATAGCGTGACTTGAGCAATACTCTGCTCGCGGCAATCCAGGGTATGGAGCGCTGCACATTGCTCTCAAACAGAACAAGGACGTAGCCCGATGAAACCCGTTTCCCTCATCGAAAGCAGCTTGCCGGGACAGGTCTGGAACAGCGCCCTGCAATTGGACAACATCCCCGTCATCAACACCGAGACCCTGGTCCCCACTGGCGCACGTGCCGTGGTGATCGCGCCGCATCCTGGCGATGAAGTGGTCATGTGTGGAGGCTTGCTTCAGCTCCTTTCCTCCTTGGGTCATCCCCTGCAATTGATCTCGATCACCGATGGCAGCGCCAGCCATCCGGGCTCGCAACAATGGTCAGAGAAACGCCTGAGTGTGTTTCGCGGCCAGGAAAGCGTCGAAGCCTTGCGCCGGCTCGGTTTGCCGATGCACAGCCTGAAGTGGATTCGCGGCGGCTTTACCGACAACGCCCTGGCCAAGCGTGAAACGCAACTGACTCAATTCATCGCCCGTTATTTGCGCCCCGGCGACGTGGTGTTCAGCACCTGGCGCGAGGACGGCACCTCGGATCATGACGCGGTCGGCCGCGCCAGCGCCAATGCGGCGTGCATGGTCGGTGCGACGCTCAACGAGCTGCCCGTCTGGGCCTGGCACTGGCCGACCCGTGATCAAGGACTGTTCCCCTGGCATCGTGCGCGCAAAATACGCCTCGACACCTGGACCGTCGCACGCAAAAGCCACGCCACCCACGCCTACGCCAGCCAGCTCGACGGCGAACCGGCCATCGGCATCGCGCCATTACTGCCCCGGATGATTCTGGAGCGCATGCGTTTGCCCTATGAAGTTGTCTTCGTCTGACCCGACACGCTCTGTAGCAGCTGTCGAGCCTGCGAGGCTGCGTTCGGCTGCGCAGCAGTCGTAAACCCTGCGTTCGCGTTTTGCCTGACAGATCGTGTTGTCTGAGTTCACGACTGCTGCGCAGCCGAACGCAGCCTCGCAGGCTCGGCAGCTGCTACATTTTTGTGTGAAGGCTGATGGCGACGAATCACTCTGAACTGCCCGCCGCTGAATCAGTCGCATGACTAAGCAGCCCAGATTCAGAGGAGTGAACGTGACCAGCGATTCCGAGCAGCAAGCCGTTGAATCAGTGCCCTTGGACGCGCCCCCGGCGATTCATCGATTGAGGGTGCTGACGGTCAACACCCACAAAGGGTTTACCGCCCTCAACCGGCGTTTCATCCTCCCGGAGCTGCGTGACGCGGTGCGCAGTACGTCGGCCGACCTTGTATTCCTCCAGGAAGTGGTCGGCGAGCACGATCGGCATTCTTCCCGTTACAACGACTGGCCGCAAACCTCACAATACGAGTTCCTGGCCGACAGCATGTGGAGCGATTTCGCCTACGGCCGCAACGCCGTCTATCCCAATGGCCATCACGGCAACGCGCTGCTGTCGAAATACCCGATTCGCGAATACCGCAATCTCGACGTCTCGATCACTGGCCCCGAACGGCGCGGGTTGCTGCACTGCGTACTGGATGTGCCAGGGCACGCTGAAGTCCATGCGATCTGCGTGCACTTGAGCTTGCTGGAAAGCCATCGCCAGTTGCAGCTCCAACTGCTCTGCCTACTGCTCGAATCCCTGCCCGACAATGCGCCGGTGATCATTGCCGGCGACTTCAACGACTGGCAGTTGCAAGGCAACGCCGCCCTGGCCCGGCGCGATTACCTGCACGAAGCCTTCGAACGCCACAATGGCCGACCGGCGAAGACCTACCCGGCGCGTTTTCCTCTACTGCGCCTGGACCGGATCTACCTGCGCAACGCCAGCAGCCACAACCCTCGAATTCTCAGCAATAAACCCTGGACGCACCTGTCGGATCACTTGCCGTTGGCGGTTGAAGTGCATCTGTAGCGAATTAGTGAGAAAGCTCTAATTCGCGAGCTTTTTGACGATTTTTCGAACAAACAAGAACTTAGATGTACGCCGAAAATCAGTCACTTGTGAGACCTAAAATACCCATACCACTTATCGGCCATTTTCTTGACGCCCTGTCAAGGGTCTTCTTAGCTTCACGTTACTACCCCCGGAAATTCCACCAGGGGCAAACCTCCAGACACCCGCGAAATCGGGCGGCCAGCGGCTTGCCTCAATCCATTCGGTCGCCCCTCATTCGGGGTAGGAGAGACGCCAGAGCGAGATACGGCATGCGATTGCAAGGTAGACCCCCATGAAAACTTCATTCACCCAACAAGAGATCAAAATCACCTTTTGCACTGTCTCAAGTTCTCTGCTGCTGTGTTCGTCCATGGAGGTGCAAGCCGGGCCCGCAGAGGATGAAACCGCCCCCTGGTATCGCCAGGATGTTCCGGCAATGACCTTGCCCACGATCAATATCACCGCCCCCTACCCCGGCCACTTCAGCGCCGCTTCCGATACACGAAGTTCTCGCCTGACCATCGAAGATGCCGCGCCTTCGGCCTGGGACCAGCTGTACGGGCAGGCATCGCGACAAGCACAGACCGATGTAATGACCCAGGGTTTTTCCAGCCCTGGCAGCACCGAATTCAAAGGCCCGGCGATCCTGACCCTGCAGAGTGGTAGCGGCCATACTCAGCGGGTTGGCCTGATCGGCGGGATGACGCAGTTACAAGGCAACAGCAACGGCCTGTTGACCAGTCGCGCCCTCGCCGACCCGGACAACGACACCCTCAACCTTCAAGGCCAGAGCCTCGGCGCCTACTGGAGCCTGACCGGGCCACAAGGCTGGCACGTGGATTTGTCGGCCAGTGGCGGCCGGGTCAACGGGTACAGCCGTAACGACCAGGGCGCGCGGATGGCGACCGAAGGCAGCGCGGTAACGTTGTCGGTGGAAGGTGGTTTTCCGATTGGCGTGAGCGATAACTGGGTGGTCGAACCGCAAGCGCAGTTGATCAATCAGCGCATCACGCTGGATACGCCTTATGCCAGTTCAGGCAATGCATCGTCCAGCGACCTGACGTCCTGGAGCGGCCGGGTCGGCGCAAGGTTGAAAGGTAGTTACGACATCAACGGCCTGGGGGTCGAACCCTATGTGCGGACCAACTTGTGGCACACCGTGTACACCGGCAATACGGTGACACTCGATCAGGTCGACAAAATCAGCAGCAGCCGCAACTCATCGACGGTCGAAGTGGGTTTGGGACTGGTGGCCAGAGTCACGCCCGCGGTGAGTCTGTACGTCAGCGCCGATTACAGCAGTGATGTGGATGAAAATGATTTGAACGGATTGATCGGGAGTCTGGGTGTGCGGATGCGGTGGTGATTGGCTGACTTCAAGATATGTTTTGTCAGATCCGACGCCTTCGCGGGCAAGCCTCGCGCCTACAGGATTTGTGTCGTTCGCAATTTTTATGATCGACACCAAACCTGTAGGAGCGAGGCTTGCCCGCGAAAGCGGTTTTAGATCAACCCTCCGGACTCAGGATCAACACCGCCAGCGGTGGCAGATTCAGCACCAGCGAAAGCGCCTGCCCATGGCTCGGCTCTTCCTCGGTAAACGCCCCGCCGCTGTTGCCATAGTTGGACCCGGCATACATCGCCGCATCACTGTTGATCACCTCGCCCCAGCGCCCGGCGAACGGTACGCCGATGCGATAGGCCTGACGCGGCACCGGCGTGAAGTTCGCCACCACCAACACCGGCCGCCCTTCCTTGCTCCAGCGCAGGAACGCGTAAACGCTGTTGATCGCATCATCGCCGATCAACCACTGGAAGCCTTGCGGCGCGTCGTCCTGGTCATGCATCGCCGGCTCTGCGCGGTACAGCCGATTGAGGTCGCCGACGAGTTTCTGCACACCTTTGTGTTCCGAGTATTGCAGCAGGTACCAGTCCAGTTGCTGATCGTGATTCCACTCGCGCCACTGGCCGAACTCGCAGCCCATGAACAGCAGTTTCTTGCCGGGATGCGCCCACATGAAGCTCAAATAGGCGCGCAGGTTGGCAAATTTCTGCCAGCGGTCGCCCGGCATCTTGTCGATCAGCGAGTGCTTGCCGTGTACCACTTCATCGTGGGAGATCGGCAGGATGAAACGCTCGGACCAGGCATACACCAGGCCAAAACTCAGCTCGTTGTGGTGATGGCCGCGGTACACCGGATCCTGCTGAATGTAATGCAACGAATCGTGCATCCAGCCCATGTTCCATTTGTAGTCAAAGCCCAGCCCACCCTGTTGCGTGCTTTGGCTGACACCCGGCCATGCGGTGGATTCCTCGGCAATCACCAGCGCACCTGGCGCTTCCAGGTTGACCACGTCGTTGAGGTGACGCAGGAAGTCGATGGCTTCGAGGTTTTCGCGTCCACCGTGGCGGTTCGGCACCCACTCCCCGGCCTTGCGCGAGTAATCGCGATAGAGCATCGACGCCACGGCATCGACCCGCAGGCCATCGACGTGGAAATGCTTGAGCCAGTGCAGCGCCGAAGCGAGCATGTAGCCGTGCACTTCGGTGCGGCCCAGGTTATAGATCAGCGTGTCCCAGTCCTGATGGAAGCCTTCCTGCGGATTGCCGTATTCGTAAAGTGCGGTGCCATCGAATTGCGCCAGGCCGTGGGTATCGGTGGGGAAATGCGCCGGCACCCAATCGAGGATCACGCCGATGTCCGCCTGGTGGCAGGCGTTGACGAAGGCCGCAAAATCTTCCGGCGAGCCGTAGCGGGCGCTCGGGGCGAATTGCGACAGCAGCTGATAACCCCAGGAACCGCCAAACGGATGCTCCATGATCGGCATCAGCTCGATGTGGGTGAAGCCCAGTTCCTTCACGTAAGGAATCAATCGCTCGCCCAGCTCGTGCCAGGTGTACTGCCGTGCTACTTCACCCAGATCGTCCAGCTCGCATTGCCACGAGCCGGCGTGCAATTCATAGATCGACAGCGGCGCACTCGGCAGATGACGGTCGGCACGGGATTGCATCCACGCCTGATCCTGCCAATCGATGCTCAAGGGGGCTGCGACTTTTGAAGCTGTGTCTGGCGGCAGCGAGGTGGCAAGGGCCATCGGGTCAGCTTTGAGCGGCAGAATGCCATGGGCGCCGAGGATTTCGTATTTGTAGGTTTCCCCCGCCTGCAGGCGCGGAATGAACACTTCCCAGACCCCAGTAGGATGGCGCAGGCGCATCGGATGCCGACGACCGTCCCAGTTGTTGAAGTCACCGACCACCGACACCCGCTTGGCGTTCGGCGCCCACACGGCGAAACGCACGCCGTCGACGCCATCGACCGTCTTCAACTGCGCGCCGAGGCAGGCGCTGAGGTCGCGGTGATTGCCTTCGGCGAACAGGTACAAGTCCATCTCACCGAGTAAGGGGCCAAAGCTGTAAGGGTCCTCGGAAACCTGTTCGCCACCCGCCCACCGAGTGCGCAGCAGATAGGGCTGAGCCCGATCGAAGTGCCCGACAAACAGGCCAGGTGTCTGGGTGGCCTCAAGGTTGCCGAGTTCTTCCCCGGAGTCCCTGGCCAGTACCTGCACACTCAGCGCGTCCGGCAGATAGGCCCGAATGAATTGCCCACCGGCGTCATCGACGTGAGGGCCGAGAATTGCAAAAGGGTCGTGATGTTCAGCGCGTACCAGCGCGTCGATATCCCGCGATCTGGGCAGCAGCGCTTCTTTAGCGTGACCCTGTTCCTTGTTCGAGAAACTCATAACTACTCTCCACCAAGATCGGAAAAGGGTTTAAGCCCACTCAATAATCCATACAAACCGTGCAATGGCACCGGCAGCCACGTGGGGCGATTTTCAGCCTCATAGGCCACCTCATACGCCGCCTTCTCCAACCCGAACAACGCCAACGCGGCGTCCTCGCCTTCCGGATCTTGCCACGCATGAGCAAGACTAGCTGCCGCCAGCCGATAAGCGTCGACAAATGCCTGTTTTGCTTCATTCAAATAACGGTCGGCGACCCGTTGCCGTGCCGCTCGGGCTTCGGCGGTGTTGTCGACGTTGTGTACGTTAATCGCCATCGCTGCGGCGTAATCGAAGGAGCGCAACACGCCGCTGACATCTTTGTACGGGCTGTGCTTGCCGCGTCGCTCGCTGAGCGGCCGTGCCGGCTCGCCTTCGAAGTCGATCAGGTAAGCGTCGCCCTTGATCACCAGCACCTGACCCAGGTGCAAGTCGCCATGGACGCGAATGCGCAAACCACCGACGGCTTTTTTGCCCAGGTCCTGGACATGACTGAGGATGGCTTTTTTGTTGTCCAGTAAACGAGTGACCAGCGCTTTGTCCGCCGGGTTCAGTTCACTTTGATGTTGTTTTAACAACTTCAGCGAGTGCTCCAGTTGCGCCGCGACGTCCTTGGCCGAGGCGATGGCATCTTTTTGCGTGGTGACCTGCGGGGCAAAGTCCGGGTCATCGGTCGGGGCCGCCAGCACCTGGTGCATTTCACCCAACCGCTGGCCGAGCATGCCGGCGAAGTCTTTCAGCTCACCGAGGGCGTTGTAGTGCTGCTCCTGCTCGGACATGGCGTCCGCCAGTTCGTCGCGCAGTGCCCGTTCGAGGTTGTTCTGGGTCCACTCCCAGGCATCGCCCTGATTGCTCAAATAGCCTTGGGCGATCATCAGCAGATTGTCTTCGCCCTTGGCGTCACGGCGAACCACCGACCCCAGCAACGGCGAGATGTTGCTGAAACCGGCATTGGTCAGGTACGCGCTCATTTCCAGTTCCGGGTGCACGCCCGAGGCGACTTTGCGGATCAGCTTCAGGACCAGGCTGCTGCCGATCACCACCGAACTGTTGGACTGCTCGGCGGACAGGTAACGCACTTCCGATTCGGCCGTCAGCCCCAACTTGGCCAGCTCGGCGGTCGGCTCGAAACGAATCTCGCCGCCGTCCGAAGGCAACACGGTGTTTTCCTGCATGCCTTGCAACACCGCGCGGATAAAGTTTTCCAGGCTGAACGCATCGGTGATCAAACCCACTTGCGGACCCCGTCGTACCCGAGACAGCGCCAGTTGCTGCGGCAACGCCGGGCCGACCTGATCATCGGCAATGAAGCCGAACGGCAACTGGTAACGGCTGGTCTGGCCACCGCTGGTGACTTCGATTTCACTCAGCAGCACCGGGTGCAGCGCATCACCGAAGCGCACGCCGTAGGCCAGGTTGACCTTCTCGATGGCCGCGTCCTTGCCGGCGAACCAGCGGCGGTTTTGCAGCCAGTTCGGCAGGATGCCCTGCTCCAGCGTGCCGCGTGACGGCGCTTCGAGCAGTTCTTCCATGCGTTTCTTCAGCACCAGGGTGGTGAAGTCCGGCAGGCTTTGCGCCGGTTCTACGTGCCAGCTAGGCATTTGATTCTCCGCAGCGAGTCCGAACCAATAAAAGCCGTAAGGCGCCAGCGTCAGGAGGAAATTCAACTGGCCGATCGGCGGAAAGGCGTTACCGCCGAGCATCTCTACCGGCACCATGCCGACGTAGGCCGACAGGTCGAGCTCCGCCGCTTGCGCGCTACGCGATACGTTGGCCACGCACAGGATGGTTTCGTATTTGCCATCCGGCCCGGCGTATTCACGGGTGTAGGCCAGAATCCGTCGATTGCTCGGCGAGAGCATTTTCAGCGTGCCGCGACCGAAGGCCTTGGACTGTTTGCGCACGGCGAGCATGCGTCGGGTCCAGTTCAGCAATGAGTGCGGGTCGCCGGCCTGGGTTTCGACGTTGACCGACAGGTAACCGTATTGCGGGTCCATGATCGGTGGCAGCACCAGGCTCGCCGGGTCGGCGCGGGAGAACCCGCCGTTGCGGTCGATCGACCACTGCATGGGCGTGCGCACACCGTCACGGTCGCCGAGGTAGATGTTGTCGCCCATGCCGATTTCATCGCCGTAATACATCGTTGGTGTGCCCGGCATCGACAGCAGCAGGCTGTTGAGCAGTTCCACGCGACGGCGATCCCGCTCCATCAACGGCGCGAGGCGGCGGCGAATACCGAGGTTGATCCGCGCACGACGGTCGGCCGCGTAGTAATTCCACAGGTAATCGCGTTCCTTGTCGGTGACCATTTCCAGGGTCAACTCATCGTGGTTGCGCAGGAAAATCGCCCACTGACAATTGGCCGGAATCTCCGGGGTCTGGCGCAGGATGTCGGTGATCGGGAAGCGATCTTCCTGGGCCAGCGCCATGTACATGCGCGGCATCAGCGGGAAATGGAACGCCATATGGCATTCGTCGCCGTTGAGGCCTTTTTTATCGGTGTCGCCGAAGTACAGCTGCGTGTCTTCCGGCCATTGATTGGCCTCGGCAAGCAACATTCGGTCCGGATAATTGGCGTCGATCTCGGCACGGATCTGCTTGAGGACGTCGTGGGTCTCGGGCAGGTTTTCGTTGTTGGTGCCGTCGCGCTCGATCAGGTATGGAATCGCGTCCAGGCGCAGGCCGTCGATGCCCATGTCGAGCCAGTAGCGCATCACCGACAGCACCGCTTTCATGACTTGCGGGTTGTCGAAATTGAGGTCGGGCTGGTGCGAATAGAACCGGTGCCAGAAGTACTGGCCGGCGACCGGGTCCCAGGTCCAGTTGGACTTCTCGGTGTCGAGAAAGATGATGCGGGTGCCGTCGTATTTGTGATCGTCGTCGGACCAGACGTAGAAGTCCCGTGCCGCCGAACCGGGTTTGGCTTTTCGTGCGCGCTGGAACCAGGCGTGCTGGTCGGAGGTGTGGTTGATGACCAGCTCGGTGATTACCCGCAGCCCGCGTTTATGGGCCTCGGCGATGAAACGCTTGGCGTCGGCCATGGTGCCGTAATCGGGGTGGACGCCACGGTATTCGGCAATGTCGTAGCCATCATCGCGCCGTGGCGAGGGATAGAAAGGCAAGAGCCAGATGGTGTTGACGCCGAGGTCGGCAATGTAATCGAGTTTGGCGATAAGGCCGGGAAAGTCGCCGATCCCGTCATTGTTGGAGTCGAAAAAAGACTTTACGTGAACCTGGTAGATCACCGCATCCTTGTACCAGAGCGGGTCCTTGATGAAGGTGGCTGCCTTGGGTTTCTTCGCCATTTGAAACTCCTGTTGAATTCAGTGCAGCCGGTGAGCCGAACGCCTACCTGTGGCGAGGGAGCTTGCTCCCGCTCGGCTGCGAAGCAGTCGCAAAACCTGTAAATCAGATGAGCCTGGAGAATATAGGGCCGCTTCGCAGCCCAGCGGGAGCAAGCTCCCTCGCCACGGGGCTCGCGGTGCCTTCAGGAAGTGGTGATTCGCCAGATGCCAAACGGTTGATGCGCCGGGTCGATCCGCATGAACTGATACTTGCCATGCCAGGTCCAGCGATGGCCGCTCATCAAGTCTTCGCCCTGGGTGCTGGCGTCGTCCGGCAAGCCCATTTCCCACAGCGGCAATTCGAAGTTCGCTTCCTGGACGTTGTGCGGATCGAGGCTGACGGCCACCAGGATGAAGTTGCTGCCATCCGCGCTGCGTTTGCCGAAATACAGAATATTGTCGTTCCAGGCGTTGTAGACCGTCAGGCCCAGGTGCGTGTGCAACGCCGGGTTTTGTCGGCGAATGCGGTTGAGCTGGGCGATCTCGGCGATGATGTTGCCCGGCGCGTTGAAGTCCCGTGGGCGGATCTCGTATTTCTCGGAATTGAGGTATTCCTCCTTGCCCGGCACTGGCTCGGCTTCACAGAGTTCGAAGCCCGAATACATGCCCCACAGACCGGAGCCCATGGTTGCCAACGCAGCACGGATCAGAAAACCGGCACGACCGGATTCATGCAGAAACGCAGGGTTGATGTCCGGTGTATTGACGAAGAAATTCGGCCGGTAGCATTCGCGCCACGGCGACTCATTGAGCTCGGCGAAGTACGTCGCCAGTTCGGTTTTGGTATTGCGCCAGGTGAAGTAGGTGTAGCTCTGGGAGTAACCAACCTTGCCCAGCCGCGCCATCATCGCCGGCGTGGTAAAGGCCTCCGCAAGGAAGATCACCTCGGGGTACAACGCCCGCACATCGGCGATCAGCCATTGCCAGAACGGCAGCGGCTTGGTGTGAGGGTTGTCGACGCGAAAGATCTTCACGC
This sequence comes from Pseudomonas sp. LBUM1663, assembly GCF_059695905.1. NCBI lineage: Bacteria > Pseudomonadati > Pseudomonadota > Gammaproteobacteria > Pseudomonadales > Pseudomonadaceae > Pseudomonas > Pseudomonas sp. LBUM1663. The sequence continues at coordinate 3,367,428 of NZ_CP166792.1, forward strand.
CCTCTTCCACCCAACCGACCACAATGTCCCGCAGCTCGACCCACAGACTGGGAATGGCATCGCTGGCATAGAAATCGACGTTGACGATGTCCTGGTATTTTTTCGGCGGGTTCTCGGCGTATTTGATCGTGCCGTCCGGGCGCCAGTTGAACCAGCCCGGGTGCTGCTTGAGCCACGGGTGATCCTGGGAACACTGGATCGCGAAATCGAGGGCAATTTCCAGTCCGTGATCCGCAGCGGCGGCCACCAGTCGACGGAAATCTTCGCGGGTGCCAAGTTCGGGGTGAATCGCCTCGTGCCCGCCCTCTTCGCTGCCGATGGCATAAGGACTGCCCGGATCATCGGGGCCGGCAGTCAATGAGTTGTTCGGGCCTTTGCGATAGCTGCGACCGATCGGGTGGATCGGCGGAAAGTACAGCACGTCAAAACCCATGTCCTGAATCATCGCCAACCGCGAGTGCACGTCGTTGAACGTGCCGTGGCGGGCCGGATCGTCGGTGATCGAGCGCGGAAACAACTCATACCAACTGGCGAACTGGGCGAGCTCGCGCTCAACGTCCAGCGGGAACTCGGGGCTGAGGCTCAAATAAGCACGGTGATCGGCCTGGGCCATCAGGTCAGCACTACGTTGGTGCAGAAACAGCGCGACCTGCTCGGCTTCGAGCAGACCGGACAGTTCATGGTGCAACGCCGCCAGATCTTCGCTCAGCGGCCCTTCCGAGCGTTCGGAGGCCTGTTTCACCTGGTTTCGCCCTTCCTGCAACTCCAGGCTGATGGGCACGCCAGCAATGTGTTTTTTCTCGATTTCATACAGAAAGCTAGCGTACTGATCGATCCAGGCTTCGATACAGAAGACGTAGCGGCCCTGATCCTCAACGCGAAACTGGCCTTGCCAGCCGTTATTGCCGAGCTCGGTCATGACCTTGCTCTGCCAGGTCTTGTCGCCTTCGGCTCGCCAGCGTATGCGCACCGCCAGTTTGTCGTGGCCGTCGGCGAAGACTTTACTGGTCACCACCACGTCCTGACCCACCACAGCCTTGGCCGCGAACTGACCGCCATCCAGGGTCGGCATGACGTTTTCAATGGCAATACGCGGCAGCAGTAGCGCCTGCGACAGTGGCATATGAGGGTTGTAGTTCAGCTCTGTCGGTTTTTCAGCAGTCATCGAGCATCTCTCCTTAACGCCCCATGGACGCTCTTGTGTCTGGTCGTCGTTCACACGAATCCCGTCGGTCCCGAAATGAACTCACTTAGGTTCCGAGCGACAAGCGCGGGGAAAAGTTCACGCCCATTTGCCGGGGAATCAAATCCCTTGCGCGACGGTCAACTCACTTAAGCACGACTTACGCCATGTGCCAGTGGAGGCATCAACGATGAGTATTCCAATCCCCGCCGAAACCCCGGATCCGAACATCGACACCCCGACCATCCCGCCGACCGAGCCGGAACCGGTGCCTGAGCAAGAGCCGCCCGGCACCACACCGCCACCCCGGGAAGATCCACCGAACACCATGCCGCCGGTGATCGTTGCGCCTGAGTAATGACTACGGCCGCTCCTGCTCGTCTTTGTCCCTGTCGAGCATCTTCACGACCCTTGGCATCACGCTGAAAATCGCCAATGCCAGCAACGTACTGAACACCGCCGTCGCTTCCCGGCCCAGCCCGGCCGAGACCCCGATGGCGGCGGTCATCCACAACCCGGCGGCGGTGGTCAGGCCTTTGACGTGGCCTTCATCGCCTTCCTGGTTTTTCAGGATGGTGCCGGCACCGAGGAAGCCGATCCCGGCGATCACGCCTTGCACCACCCGGCTCATGGCATCGGCCTGGGAGCCGGACATCTGCGGCACCAGTACAAACAATGCGGCACCGAGGGCTACCAGCGTGTGCGTGCGTACACCGGCAGCCTTGCCCTTTTGCTCACGCTCGAAACCGAGAATGCCGCCGAGAAGCGCCGCGATCAGCAGCCGAACGGTGATGCGCGTCAGTTGCGACGCATCGGCGATGTCGGCGAACTCTGCTTGCAGCGTTTCCCAAACCTCATGCCACCAGGCGTTCATGGTGCAATCCTTGTGATTGATCGTTATGGGAGGATGGGCCGCGCCGACCATTAATCGGTTGCACAGAACGATGACCGTCGGATGCGCCCTAACAGTTTAGAACCCGCAGAAAAAAGGACACTTCCATGACTGTGCGCATCGAAAACCAGACCTGCTTTTTCATCACCGAGAACGGCGAAGAAATTCGTCTGTGCCCCGACGTCACGATCATCACCGACTCCGATAAAGCCATGTCGGCGGTTGAGCTCAACGGCCAGCGCGTGTACATCACCGAAGCAGAAGCCGACGCATTGACCGTAGCAGGCGCAGTGGACGGTCGTAAGCATTTGAAGGCCACCGACAGTGATTCGGTGATTTGACTGACCCGGATCAACAAACCTCGCAAGCGCCTGATATAGGCGCCTGCGCCCTGCTGTGACGGGGTGCATCAAGTTGTCGCAGGCCGCGGATCAAACCCCATCTGATCCGCTTTTTATTGCAATACCTGAGTCTGTTATGCAAACAGATCGCTGGTCATAGTGCTCGTGCCTGATGGAGGCTGATGAGCGAAAGACCATGAGCGAAAGAATCCCCGTCCGAACCGTAGAAAGCGTCCCTTTAGTACAGAGCTTCGAGCCTTCACGTGCAAAGATAAAGGCCAAGTCCAGCGACAACCTGATCCATACCCGCAGCTTCACCGGCCTGTTCCGCACCTTGCGCCTTTTCGGTGCGGGGTTTCTGTTTTTGCTGTTCTTCGGCACCGTGTGGCTGAACTGGGGTGACCGTCAGGCGGTGCTCTGGGACCTTTCCGAAAGTAAATTCCACATCTTCGGCGCGACCTTCTGGCCACAGGATTTCATCCTGCTCTCGGCGCTGTTGATCATTGCGGCGTTCGGCCTGTTCGCGATCACCGTGTTCGCCGGCAGGGTCTGGTGCGGTTACACCTGCCCGCAGAGCTCCTGGACCTGGATTTTCATGTGGTGCGAGAAGATCACCGAAGGCGAACGCAATCAGCGGATCAAGTTGCAAGCCGCGCCGTGGGGCCTGAACAAACTGATCCGCCGCTCGACCAAGCACACCCTGTGGCTGGCCATCAGCCTGCTGACCGGGCTGACGTTTGTTGGCTACTTCACGCCGATCCGGCCGCTGGCCGAAGAGCTACTGACCTTGCAGATGGGCGGTGTCAGTCTGTTCTGGGTGCTGTTTTTCACCGGCGCGACTTACATCAACGCCGGCTGGCTGCGTGAAGCGGTGTGCATGCACATGTGCCCGTATGCGCGGTTCCAGAGCGTGATGTTCGACAAGGACACCTTGACCATTTCCTACGACGTGGCTCGTGGTGAACACCGTGGCCCGCGCAAACGCGAGGTGAAACCGGCCGAAGTGGGACTGGGTGATTGCATCGATTGCCAGCTGTGCGTGCAGGTCTGCCCGACCGGGATCGACATTCGCGACGGGTTGCAAATGGAGTGCATCGGGTGCGCGGCGTGCATCGACGCCTGCGATTCGATCATGGACAAAATGGGCTATGCCCGTGGCTTGATCAGCTATACCTCGGAACATGAGTTGCAAGGTGGCAAGACACACCTGCTGCGGCCGCGGCTGATCGGTTACACCGCGGTGCTGCTGGTGATGATCGGTGCCCTCGCCCTTGCCCTGGTCGAACGGCCGATGGTGTCGCTGGACGTGAGCAAGGACCGCGGCCTGTTCCGCGAGAACAGTCAGGGGCAGATCGAAAACATCTACAGCCTGAAGGTCATCAACAAAACCCAGCTGCGCCAGGACTACCGGCTGAGCCTGGTGGACGGCGAAGGTTTCGTGCTGCAAGGCAAGACCGAGCTGAGCCTGGCGCCGGGCGAGATTGTCGATGTGCCAGTGTCAGTGGCCATGACCACCGAACGGCCCAGCAGCAGCTCGCAGACGATCAGTTTCAAGATTGCCGACAGCGACGAACCGGACATCTACAGCGTGGCCAAGAGCCGGTTTGTTGCGCCAATGAACCGTTGATCCCTTAGACTGCGGTGCCCTGTGGAAAGCAGGGCTCCTGTGGCGAGGGAGCTTGCTCCCGCTCGACTGCGTAGCATTCGTAAATTCTGGGGGCGCTTCGCACCCCAGCGGGAGCAAGCTCCCTCGCCACAACAGCGTACCCATTGAATAACTTCAATCCAGGCACTCGATGAAACGCTACGAAAAATTCGCCGACGACATCGCTGAGCTGATCCGTTCCGGGGTCCTCGGTCCTGGCCAGCGCGTGCCGTCGGTGCGCTACGCCAGCCAGACTTACGGGGTCAGCCCGTCCACTGTGTTCCAGGCCTATTACCTGCTGGAACGCCGTGGCCTGATCCGCGCCCGGCCGCGTTCCGGCTACTTCGTCAACGCGCACGCACCGAGCCCGTTCTCGGAGCCGGTGATCAGCAGCCAGGTCAATGAATCCACCGAAGTCGACGTCAGCGAACTGGTGTTCTCGGTCCTCGACTCGATCAAGGACCCGACCACCATGCCCTTCGGTTCGGCCTTCCCCAGCCCGACCCTGTTCCCGTTGCAGCGCCTGTCCCGCTCCCTGGCCAGCGCCGCACGGGACATGGACCCGCGCATGGTCGTCACCGACATGTCGCCGGGCAACCCGCAGCTGCGGCGCCAGATTGCCCTGCGCTACATGGTCGGCGGGCTGATGCTGCCGATGGAAGAACTGCTGATCACCAACGGCGCGCTGGAAGCCCTGAACCTGTGCCTGCAAGCGGTCACCGAACCCGGCGATCTCGTGGCGATAGAAGCGCCGGCGTTCTATGCCTGCCTGCAAATCCTGGAACGGCTGAAACTCAAAGCCGTCGAGATTCCGGTGCACCCGCGCGACGGTATCGACCTGGGCGTACTCGCGCAAACCCTGGAGCGCCACCCGATCAAGGCCTGCTGGTGCATGACCAGTTTCCAGAACCCAATGGGCGCGACCATGCCCGAAACCAAGAAGCAGGAGTTGGTCGAGCTGTTACGCAGCCACCAGGTGCCGCTGATCGAGGACGACGTCTACGCCGAACTCTATTACGGTCAACAGGCGCCGAAACCGGCCAAGGCGTTTGATACAGAAGGGTTGGTGATGCATTGCGGTTCCTTCGCCAAGAGCCTTGCCCCCGGCTACCGCATTGGCTGGGTCGCCGCCGGGCGATATGCGCAGAAGATCGAACGGCTGAAACTCATGACCTCGCTGTGCGCCTCGATGCCGGCCCAAGCCGCCATCGCCGACTACCTGCAACACGGCGGATATGATCGGCACCTGCGCAAACTGCGCTATGCCCTGGAAGAACAGCAAAGCGCCATGCTCGCTGCCATCGCACGCTACTTCCCGGCGCAGACACGCGTCAGCCAACCCGCCGGCGGCTACTTCCTGTGGCTGGAATTGCCGCCGCAAATGGATTCACTGAAGTTGTTTCAGATGGCATTGGCGCAAGGCATCAGCATCGCGCCGGGGCCGATCTTTTCACCGACGCAGCGGTTCAGGAATTGTATCCGGCTGAATTATGGCAGCCCGTGGACCGAGGATTCGGAGAAGGCGATGGAGACGTTGGGGCGCATCGTCAGGTCATTCTGACAATTCTGTGTCGTTTGACAGATTGCTATCGCGAGCAGGCTCGCTCCCACAGGAGTTTAGTGTTGTTCACTATTAATGTGTTCACACCTATCCACTGTGGGAGCGAGCCTGCTCGCGATGAGGCCAGATTCGACAATAAGGATCTTGGGGATTAACGCCCGCCCCCAAGATCAACAAAAGTCCCGGTCGCATAAGAAGCCTTGTCCGATAGCAACCAGATAATCGCCTCAGCCACTTCATCCGGCCGTCCACCGCGAGCCATTGGAATCGCCGATTCGAGTTTGCTGACCCGATCCGGATCACCGCTCAGCGCATGGAAGTCGGTGTAGATGAACCCCGGCCGCACCGCGTTGACCCGAATCCCCTCGCCCGCCACTTCCTTGGACAGGCCGATGGTGAAGCTGTCCAGCGCGCCTTTCGAGGCGGCGTAATCCACATATTCATTGGGTGAGCCCAAACGCGAGGCCACCGAGGACACATTGACGATGCTGCCGCCCTGCCCGCCATGCTTGGGCGACATGCGCATGATCGCGTGCTTGGCGCAGAGGATCGGTGCCAGGACGTTGGTCTTGAGGGTTTTGAGAATGCGGAACTCGGACATTTCGTCGACGCGGGACTTGTGGCCCACGGTGCCGGCGTTATTCACCAGCGCGGTGACTCGACCCAGCTCAGTGTCCACCCGGTGGAACAGACTGATCACTTCGTCTTCGATGCTGACGTCGGCGCGCACTGCAATGGCTTGAGCACCCAATGCACGGACTTGCGCCAGCACGCTTTGCGCAGCCGACTCGTCGGACTGATAGTTGATGCAGATCCGATAACCAAGCTCGGCGGCCAACAGCGCGGTTGCAGCGCCGATACCGCGGCCGCCGCCGGTGATGACAATGACTTTGTCCATGCTGACTTTCCCCTTCACGCGTAAGCAATCGGGGCCAAGAATAACCGCCATTGCGCGGTTTTGCATGGACTCACGTCAAGTGACCCTACCAACGTCGTATGTATTGGAGACTCTGTAGCAGCTGTCGAGTCCCCTTGTGGCGAGGGGGCTTGCCCCCGTTGGGTCGCTAAGCGGCGCCGTACATCTTTCAGACATACTGCGTGGCTTGGTTTACGACCGCTTCGCAGCCGAACGGGGCGGTGCGGCGTTCCGACAAGCCCCCTCGCCACAGGAGCCCCTCACCACGCAGCAGGCTCGTCAGCGGCTACAGGCACAATGCCCGTCGCCGATCGTTCCCCACGAACAATTTCGTCCATGAAGCGATCCGCCGGCAGCGGGTGCCCGAGCAGATAGCCCTGCAATGAATCGCAGCCCAGTTTGGTCAGGAAGTCTTGCTGGACGCCGGTTTCCACGCCTTCGGCGACGATGCGCAAGCCCAGCGCCTGCCCGAGGGCGACGATGGCTGACACGATGGCGGCGTCGTCACTGTCGTGTTCCAGATCGCGGACGAAACCACGGTCGATTTTCAGTTCGTTGGCTGGCAGGCGCTTGAGGTACATCAAGCTCGAATAGCCGGTGCCGAAGTCGTCGATGGACAGATCGACGCCCATTTCCGAGAGTTCCTGAAGCACCGTCATGCTCGCATCGGCATCGCTCATGGCGGTGGTTTCAGTGATTTCCAGGGTCAGACTGTTGGCCGGCAGCTGATGCGTGGCCAAGGCTTTGGAGACGCTCTTGACCAGGCCCGCATGGCAGAACTGCAACGCAGAGAGGTTCACCGCAATGCGCCAGTCGGTGTAGCCGAGCACGTACCACTCGCGCATCTGGCGACAGGCTTCGTTCAGCACCCATTCACCAATGGGAATGATCAGCCCGGTCCTTTCCGCCAGGTCGATAAACTTGTCTGGCAGCAGCATGCCCTGGGTCGGATGTTCCCAGCGCAGCAGCGCTTCGGCGCCTACCGGGCGACCATTGCCGGCGTCGAACTTCGGTTGGTAATAGAGGCTGAACTGCTGCTGATCGAGGGCATTGCGCAAATCCTGCAGCAATTGCAGCTGTTTGCGCGCGTTGCTGTTCATCGACGCGTCAAAGAAGCTGTAGCCGTTTTTCCCGGCGCCCTTGGCGTGGTACATCGCCGCGTCGGCGTTCATCAGCAGTTCCTGGGCGGTTTGACCGTTGCCCGGGTACAGCGCGATGCCGAGGCTGGCGGAAATCTGCAAGTTGTGTTCGGCGACCCGGAACGAACTGCCGATCAGACCGACCTGCCGCGCCGCCACGTTCAGCGCATCGTTTGGCTCGCTGAGGCGCACCAGCAGAACGAATTCATCGCCGCCGATCCGCGCCAACGTGTCCTGACTGCGCATCTCCTCACGCAGACGCAAACCGACCTCACGCAACAACTGATCGCCCATGTGGTGACCGAAAGCATCATTGACCGGTTTGAAGCCGTCGAGGTCGATGAACATCAGCGCGAAACAACCGCCCTGCTCCTGAACCTTGGACATGGCCTGCTCGATGCGATCGGCCAGTAACATGCGATTGGGCAAACCGGTCAGGGTGTCGTGCAGGGCCAGTTGGGTCAGTTCGCGGTTGGCTTCCGTCAGCGAACGCGCGAGATCAGCAGTGCGAGCCTCAAGACGCGCATCCAGCACCGAAGTCAGCAAGGCAATGCTCAACACCGCGAGCGTGGTGATCAACACCAGGTTGTCGAGGCCTTTGCCGTTCAAGCCGCTGATGGCGGCGCCACAGAAGCTGCCGTCCGGGAAGCGTGCTGCGGCCATGGCGGTGTAGTGCATGCCGACGATGGCGAGCCCCATGATCACCGCCGCACCGGCGCGAAGCAGGCCCACATACGGCGTGTGCTGACGCAGGCGGAAGGCAATCCATAACGCGGCGCCGGAAGCGCCGACGGCGATGAGCAGCGATGCACCAAACAGTGTCGGGTCGTAATCGATGCCCGGCTGCATGCGCATGGCCGCCATGCCGGTGTAATGCATGGCACTGATCCCGGCGCCCATGATCAATGCGCCGAACAAAAGTTGCCAGGTCGGCAACCTTGGCTGACTGACCAGCCAAAGGGCAAAACCGCAGGACAGGATCGCGGTCAGTAGCGACAGGGACGTAAGGGTGAGGTCGTAACCCAGGTCGATGGGCAAGGTGAACGCGAGCATGCCGATAAAGTGCATCGACCACACGCCCACGCCCATGGCAAAGGCGCCGCCCGCTGTCCATAGGAACACGGCCCGGCCTTTGGCGGTGGCAATGCGTTCGGTCAAGTCGAGCGCGGTATAGGAGGCGAGAATCGCTACACAGAGCGAAATGATAACCAGCGTGGGTGAATAGCTACCGATGAGCATGTGACTTCTCGCGATCGCCCTACCGTACTGCTTCCGTTCTCGGGAGGGCAAATCGGATGATTGTACTGATTGCGTAAAAGAACGCACTGACAAACGTAATCATATGGCCATCAACCCGATGAAACGCTTGTTTGACTCCCGATGACGACACGTTCGCTTGTAGCAGCTGCCGAGCCTGCGAGGCTGCGTTCGGCGACGCAGTCGTCGTAAAACCTGCACATGCGGTTCTCCTGACGCACCGCGCCGCCTGATTTCACGACGACTGCGTCGCCGAACGCAGCCTCGCAGGCTCGACAGCTGCTACAGGGGCCGCGCTATTTGTTTTCGCTCACCTGAAGCGCACCGTCCCACCCACCGCCCAGCGCCGCAATCAGCTGCACACTGGCAATCAACCGACTCTGCAACAGGCTCAACACACTGCGTTCATTACTCAGCGCAGTGGCCTGCACCACCACTACATCCAGGTAAGCAATCACCCCGGCCTTGTACTGGTTTTGCGTCAAGCGCAGGGATTCGCGCGCCGCATCCAGTGCTTCCTGGCGCACGCCGGCTTCGTCTTCCAGCACCTTGAGCTGCACCAGGTAGTTTTCCACCTCGCGGAAACCATCGAGCACGGTCTGGCGGTACTTGGCGACAGTTTCGTCGTAGGCCGCTTCACTGCGATCGACCTCGGCCGAACGCTGGCCGCCATCAAACAGGGTCATGGCCAGTTGCGGTCCCACCGACCAGAAGCGGTTGGGCACGCTGATCCAGTCGGCATAGGTGCTGCTGCTATAACCGCCGTTCAGGCTCAGGGTCAGGTCCGGGTAGTAGGCGGCCTTCGCCACGCCGATGTTGGCGTTGGCCGCCATTACCGAGCGTTCTGCGGAAGCGATGTCCGGGCGACGCTCTAGCAGCTGCGACGGCAGGCCCAGCGGTACTTCGGGCAACGCCGGGATGGTCTTGGTTTCGGCCAGGCTGAACTCGGCGGGTGGTAGCCCGATCAGCACGGCGATGGCGTTCTCGAACTGGGCACGCTGCCAGATCAGGTCGACCATATCCGCCTGGGTGCTTTTGAGCTGGGTCTGCGCCTGAGCCACCGCGTCCTTGCCGGAGACGCCGGCGCGGTACTGGTTTTCGGTCATTTTGAGCGAGCGCTGATAGGCCTCGACGGTCGCCTCCAGCAGGCGTTTCTGTTCGTCGATCACCCGCAATTGCAGATAGTTCTGCACCAGTTCCGATTGCTGGCTCAGGCGCATCGCTGCCAGATCGGCAAAACTGGCTTCGGCGTTGGCGGTGTCGGCTTCCAGGCCCCGACGCAACTTGCCCCAAATGTCCGCTTCCCAACTGACCCCGGCCTGCGCGGTGTAGGTGTCTCGAATCCCGCTGGAGGAACTGGTCAGGCTCGAACTGCTGCTGCCGGTGCCCTGGCTGGAGCGGTTTTTCCCGACGGTCAGGTCCACCGTCGGAAAAAATGCACCCCGGGCGCTGCGCACCAAGGCCTGGGCCTGACGGTACTGGGCTTCGGACTGGGCGACGGTCTGGTTGGAGCTGTTGAGTTTTTCGATCAGACCGTTGAGCTGCTGATCGCCATACAACTCCCACCAGGCACCACGGGCCAGGGAATCACTCGGGCTGGCCTGACGCCAACCGGCGGCTTCCTTGTACTGCACCGGCGCGGCCGCTGGCGGGCGCTGGTAGTCCGGGCCGACAGCGCAAGCGCTGAGCATCGCCACGCACAGCGCCAGACTCAGCAAACGCGAGCCCCGGGCGGATGCCAGCGGCGTGGCCAGATTGATAAGCGAACGGTCAGTCATAGCGGAGTTTCCAGAGCAGCATCGGTACGCACGCCACGCCATTTGTTGAAGCGATGGCGCAGTTTGTCGAGATAGAGGTAAACCACCGGGGTGGTGTAAAGGGTCAGCACCTGACTGAAGATCAGCCCGCCGATGATGGTCAGGCCCAGCGGCTGGCGCATTTCCGCCCCTTCGGCACGGCCCAACAGCAACGGCAACGCACCGAGAATCGCCGCCAGGGTGGTCATCAGAATCGGCCGCAGACGTTGCAGGCAAGCACTGCGAATCGATTCCAGTGGCGCCATGCCCTGATGGCGCTCGAGTTGCAACGCCAGGTCGATCATCAGGATGGCGTTTTTCTTCACCACGCCGATGAGCAGGAACAACCCGAGCAACGAAATCAGGCTGAACTCACCGCCCAGCGCATAGATCGACAGCAACGCGCCGACCCCGGCCGATGGCAACGTCGACAAGATGGTCAGCGGATGAATGTAGCTTTCATACAGCACACCCAACACCAGATACACCGCCACCAGTGCGCCGAGAATCATCCACGGCTGGCTCTTCTGGGTGGCGGCGAAGGCATCGGCGGTGCCGGCCATTTTCGCGATGACATCTTCCGGCAGGCCCACCTTGGCAATCGCACGTTCGATGGCGGCACTGCCCTGCTCCACCGTGACACCTTCCGCCATGTCGAAGGCAATGCTTTCGGAGGCGAACTGGCCTTCATGGCTGACCCGGTCGTCTTCCAGACTGTTTTCATAGTGCGCAATGGTCGACAGCGGAATCCGCGCGCCGTCAGCGGTGATCACCTGCACCTGCTTGAGGGTGATCGGGTCCTGGGCGTATTTCGGATTGACCTCCATCACCACCTGGTATTGGTTGAGGCTGTCGTAAATCGTCGAGATCTGCCGCTGGCTGTAAGCGTTGTTGAGCACCGAGGTGACCATGTCCATGTCGACCCCCAGACGCTTCGCCTGATCGCGGTCGACGATCAACGTCACTTGCTGGGCGCCCCGACCTTCACGGGCATCGATCGCCGTCAGCTCTGGCAATGCTTTCAAAGCGGTGACAACTTTCGGGTACCACTGGCGCAATGCGCCCAGATCACCGCTTTGCAAGATGTAGGAATACTGCGCAGTGGTCTGTTCACGACCCCCACCGAACTGCAGGTCCTGATCCGCCATCAGCATCAATTGCGCGCCAGCGACCTTGGGCATTTCCTTGCGCAGGCGTTCGATGACTTTCTGCGCGGAAATGTTGCGTTCCTTGATCGGTTTCAAGCGCACCAGCATGAAAGCGTTGTTGGTGCCGTTGGTGCCGCCGATGAATCCGGCGACGCTTTCAACCGCGTCGTCCTTGAGCACGGCACGGCGGAACGTTTCCATTTTCGGCTGCATCACGCTGAACGATAGCCCGTCGTCGCCACGCACAAAACCGATCAGTTGACCGGTGTCCTGCTGCGGCATAAAGGTTTTAGGAACAACGATATACAACGCGATGTTAACGCCGACTGTCACGAACAGGCTGAGTAAGGTCAACCGACGGTGACGCAGCACCCAGTCGAGGCTGGTCGCGTATTTGCCGACCATCCATTCGTTAGCCCGCTGACTCCAGCGCTGCAAACGGTTTTCCTGCCCCGGCGTGTGCGGCTTGAGCCAACGGGCGCAGAGCATCGGCGTCAGCGTCAGCGAGACCACCAGCGAGACCACGATAGACGCCGCCAACGTAATGGAAAACTCGCGAAACAGGCTTTCGACAATCCCGCCCATAAACAGGATCGACAGGAACACCGCCACCAGCGAGACGTTCATCGACAGTAACGTGAACCCGACCTCCTCAGCCCCGAGGTAGGCGGCCTTCATCGGCGGCACGCCTTCGTCGATGTGCCGGGAAATGTTCTCCAGCACCACAATGGCATCGTCCACCACCAGCCCGGTGGCCAGAATCAGTGCCATCAGCGACAGGTTGTTCAGGGAAAACCCGTAGAGGTACATCACCGCAAACGTGCCGACCAGTGACACCGGCACCGCCAGGGTCGGAATCAGCGAGGCGCGGAAGTTACCGAGAAACAGGAACACCACCAGAATCACCAGCGCCACGGCAATCAACAGGGTCATTTCCGCTTCGTGCAATGTGGCCTTGATCACCGGCGAACGGTCCATCGCCAGGTTCAGCTTGACGCTGGCCGGCAGCACCGCCTGCAACGCCGGCAGCTGCGCCTTGATTTCGTTGACCGTCTCGATGATGTTCGCACCGGCCTGGCGGTTGATCACCAGCAGCACCGCCGCGTCGTTGTTGAAGAAGCCGCTGTTGTAGCGGTCCTCGACACCGTCGCTGACCTTGGCCACATCCTTCAAGCGCAACGCTGCGCCGTCCGCGTAGTGGATGATCAGCGATTCGTAATCCTTGGCTTTCTCCAGTTGATCGTTGGCCTGAACCTGCCACAACCGCTGGCCGTCTTCGACCGAACCTTTCGGCCGGCGCACGTTGGCGTTGGCGATGGTGTTGCGCACATCGTCCAGGGCCACGCCGTACTGGTTGAGCGCCTGGGGTTCGAGTTCGATGCGCACCGCCGGCAGGGAGCTGCCACCAATCTGCACCTCACCGACGCCCTGCACCTGGGACAGGCTCTGGGACAGGATCGTCGAGGCCAGATCGTAGAGCTGGCCTTTTTCCAGCACGTCGGAGGTCAGCGACAGCACCATGATCGGCGCCTGGGACGGGTTGACCTTCTTGTAGGTCGGCATGCTGCGCATCCCGCTCGGCAGCAGGTTGCGCGAAGCGTTGATCGCCGCCTGCACTTCCCGCGCCGCGCCGTTGATGTCGCGGTCCAGATCGAACTGCAAAATCACCCGGGTCGAGCCCTGACTGGAGCGGCTGCTCATGGTGTTGACGCCAGCGATGGCGCCGAAGGAGCGCTCCAGCGGCGTGGCCACGGTCGAGGCCATCACTTCAGGGCTGGCGCCGGGCAAACTGGCCTGGACCACGATCACCGGGAAGTCCATCTGCGGCAACGGCGACACCGGCAACAGGCCGAAGCTCACGCCGCCCAGCAGCATGATCGCCAGGCTCAGCAGCATGGTCGCGACCGGGCGCTTGATGAAAGGTCCGGACAGATTCATGGCTGCTCGACCGCTTCCGCGGCTTCAGACTTGCGACCCCAGCGCCGGCCGAGACGGTCGAAATACAGATAGATCACCGGCGTGGTGAACAGCGTCAGCACCTGGCTCACCAGCAAACCGCCGACCATCACCAGACCCAACGGCTGGCGCAGTTCCGCGCCGGAACCGGTGGCCAGCATCAATGGCACCGCGCCAAACAATGCGGCCAGCGTGGTCATCAGAATCGGCCGGAAACGCAGCAACGCCGCTTGATAGATCGCCGTTTCCGGGTCCATGCCCTGGTTGCGTTCAGCGTCGAGGGCGAAGTCGATCATCATGATCGCGTTCTTTTTCACGATACCGATCAGCAGAATGATGCCGATGATCGCGATCATCCCCAGGTCATTGCCGCTCAACAGCAAGGCCAGCAAGGCGCCGACCGCCGCCGAGGGCAAGGTCGAGAGAATGGTGATCGGGTGGATATAGCTCTCGTACAACACGCCGAGCACGATGTACATGGTCACCACCGCCGCCAGAATCAGCAGCAAGGTGCTCGACAACGACGCCTGGAATGCCTCGGCCGCGCCTTGGAACTGGGTCTGCACGCCAAGCGGCATGCCGATGTCTTTCTGCACCTGATCGATGATTTCCACCGCATGCCCCAGCGCCACGCCGGGCGCGAGGTTGAACGACATCATCACCGCCGGGAACTGGCCGATGTGGGTGATCGCCAATTGCGCCTGCCGCTCCTCGATGTGCGCCAGGCTCGACAGGCGCACTTGCCCGCCGTCGGTGGTCTTGACGTGAATCTGGTTCAGCGCATCCGGGCCGATCTTCTCGCCGGACTGCGATTGCAGCACCACACGGTACTGGCTGGCCTGGGTGTAGATGGTGGAAATCTGCCGCTGACCGAAGGCGTCGTACAGCGCATCGGTGATGTTCGACACCGACACGCCGACCCGCGACGCCGCATCGCGGTCGATCACCAGATAAACCTGCAAGCCTTTGTCTTGCAGGTCGCTGGCGACGTCGGTCAACTCCGGCCGTTGCGCCAGCGCGTCAACCAGACGCCCGCTCCACAGGCTGAGCAACTCGGAATCAGGCGACGACATGCTGAACTGGTATTGCGTGCGGCTGACGCGGTCTTCGATGGTCAGGTCCTGCACCGGTTGCATAAACAGGCGAATGCCGACCAACTTGTCCAGTTCCGGTTGCAGACGGGCGATCACTTCGGTGGCGCTCAGGTCGCGGTTACTGTGCGACTTGAGGTTGATCAGCAGGCGACCGCTGTTGAGCGTCGAGTTATCACCGTCGACACCGATGTAGGACGACAGGCTTTCCACCGCCGGATCGGCCAGGATGACCTTGGCCAGTTCCTGCTGACGCTCGCTCATTGCCGCAAAGGAAATCGACTGCGGCGCTTCGGAAATGCCCTGGATAACCCCCGTGTCCTGCACCGGGAAAAAGCCCTTGGGCACGACCAGGTACAGGAACACGGTCAGCGCCAGGGTGCCGATCGCCACCATCAGCGTGAGTGGTTGATGCTTGAGAACCCACTTTAACTTGCGCCCGTAAGCCGCGATCATCCAATCAATTGTTGCACCGCTGGCCCGGTAGAAACGACCCTGCTCTTCTTCCTTGGGTTCACGCTTGAGCAACCGTGCGCACATCATCGGCGTCAGGGTCAGCGACACGACCAGGGAAATCAGGATGGCCACCGCAAGGGTGATGGCGAATTCGCGGAACAAGCGCCCCACCACGTCCGCCATGAACAACAGCGGGATCAGTACCGCGATCAACGACAGGGTCAGGGAAATCAGGGTGAAACCGATCTGCTTGGCGCCCTTCAACGCAGCATTAAGGGGACTGTCCCCTTCTTCGATAAACCGGGAAATGTTCTCCAGCATCACGATCGCATCGTCCACCACGAAACCGGTGGCGATGGTCAGGGCCATCAAGGTCAGGTTATTGACCGAGAATCCGGCGAGGTACATCACGCCGAAGGTGCCAATCAGTGACAGCGGCACGGCCACTGATGGAATGATCGTGGCGCTGGCCCGACGCAGAAACAGGAACGTCACCATGACCACCAGCGCGATGGCGATCAGCAATTCGTGCTGCACGTCGGTGACGGAGGCGCGGATGGTCTGGGTGCGGTCGGTGAGGACCGTGACGTCGAGTCCGGCCGGCAGGTTGTCGGTGATGCTCGGCAGCAGGGCCTTGATCCGGTCGACCACTTCAATGACGTTGGCGCCGGGCTGACGCTGAATGTTCAGCAGCACCGCCTGGTTTTCATTGGCCCACGCTGCCAGGCGCTCGTTTTCCGCGCCATCGACGATTTCCGCCACATCCTTCAACCGCAACGGCGCGCCGTTGGCGTAGGCCAAAATCAGGTTGGCGTAATCCTTGGGCGAGGTCAGTTGATCGTTGGCGTCGAGCATCGACACCCGGGTCGGGCCGTCGAAGTTACCCTTGGGCTGGTTGACGTTGGACGCGCCGATCAGGGTGCGCACATCCGACAGGTTCAAGCCATTGGCCGCCAGCGCTTCCGGGTTGACCTTGATCCGCACCGCCTGACGCTGGCCGCCGGCAATGCTGACCATGCCGACGCCGCTGATCTGGGCGATTTTCTGCGCCATGCGCGTATCGACCAAGTCGTTGAGCTTGGGCAACAGCATGGTTTTGGAGGTGATGGCCAGGGTCAGCACAGGAGTGTCCGCCGGGTTGACCTTGTTGTACACCGGCGGCGCCGGCAGGTCCTTGGGCAACAGATTGGTCGCGGCGTTGATCGCGGCCTGCACCTGCTGCTCGGCGACGTCCATGTTGATGTCGAGGCTGAAACGCAAGGTCAGCACCGACGCGCCTCCGGAACTGGTCGACGCCATCTGGGTCAGGCCGGGCATCTGCCCGAACTGACGCTCCAGCGGCGCGGTCACGGCGCTGGTCATGACATCCGGGCTGGCGCCGGGATACAGCGTCATGACGCGGATGGTCGGGTAATCCACCTGAGGCAATGCCGATACCGGCAGCAGCCGATAGGCGATCACACCGGCCAGGATAATGGCCAGCATGCTCAGCGTGGTGGCGACCGGGCGAAGGATGAACAGCCGCGAGATGTTCATGCGCCGCCCTTTTTCGCCTTGTCGGTGGTCGCAGGCTCAGTCGAACTGGCCGCCGATTTGCCTTGCAGGTGGCCGGTCGGGGTGGTCGGCACGTCCTGGGTGTCGTTGACCACTTCCACTTCGCTGCCTTCCTTCAGGCGGTCGGTGCCTTCGAGGACCACGCGGTCTCCGGGGGCAAGGCCTTCGGTGATCACGGTGTTTTCACCGTCACTGGCACCGACTTTCAATTGGCGGATCGCGACTTTCTTGTCGCCGTCCAGGGCGTAGACGAAGGTGCCATTGGTGCCGAATTGAATCGCCGCCGACGGCGCGAGCACCACGTCTTTGAGGGTGTCGGCCAGCAGGTGAACGTTGACGAACTGGTTGGGGAACAGCGCCTGATCACGGTTGTCGTAGCGAGCCTTGAATTTCAGGGTGCCGGTGGTGACGTCGATCTGGTTGTCCAGGCTCTGCAACACGCCGGTGGCCTGCAGTTTGGTGTCGCCACGGTCCCAGGCTTCGGCCGGCAGTTTGGCGCCGGTGCGGTAGCGCGCCAGTACGACATCGAGGCTGTTTTCCGGCAAGGTGAAGGCGACGCTGATCGGTTGGGTCTGGGTGATGATCGCCAGCGCCGTGGTGTCGTTGGCCGCCACCAGGTTGCCGACGTCCAGCTGCCGCAGGCCTACGCGCCCGGCAATCGGGGCGCGGATCCTGGTGAATTCGAGATTGAGCTTGGCATCGTTGACCGCCGCCTGATTGGTCTTGACCGTGCCTTGGTACTGGCCGACCAGTGCTTCGGCGGTGTCCAGGGTTTGCTTGGCGATACTGTCTTCCTTGAACAGGCCGCGATAACGCTCGACGTCGACCTGAGCATTTTTCAACTGGGCCTGGTTCTGCAGCAAGGTGCCTTCGGCCTGGAGCAAGGCGTTCTGGTAAGGGCGCGGATCGATTTCAGCCAGCAGGTCGCCAGCCTTGACCATCTGCCCTTCTTCGAAGGAGATCTTCATCAATTCGCCACCAACCCGGCTGCGCACATTGATGGTGTTCAGCGCAGTGACGGTGCCCAGCGCCTTGTAGTACAGCGGGAAGTCACCCTTGACCGCTGGCGCCACGCGCACCGGGATCGGTCCGGTCGCCCCGCCGAAGCCCGGACGCATCCCCCCCGACTTGCCGGTGTGACCGGCCACGGCTTTCGGCGCAGCACCGTCCTTATTGCCAGTGCCGGCGGGCCAGAATTTCCAGCACAGGCCAGCGATGACCAACAGGACAAGCAGGCCGAGCAGCCAGCGACGAGGATTACGGGAAGCGGAGGATTGCATGGAATGATCAACCATTGGGCGCGTGAGCTTCTTTCTACAGGAGGCTGAACGATAAGCACTGGTGGGTATTAAGCAAAGCGCCTTTACCGGCAATTTACCTTCGGCTTACGTAACAGGAGGTTTATCTAAGACACTGAAGCACAAATGAAAACGGCCTGGACAGAGGGGGCGTTCTCACTGAATTTCCCCGCCGCGCCGGGTCTGCTGTTGTGTAGGGCAAGGCGCGAGAAGCGTGGTTTGGTCATTCCAAATAAGCTTCGAGCAACGCAGCCCTGCACAACAGCAGGCCCGGCCCTTCGGGTTGTGCCTTAAAGCGGGCCAGCCTGCGTTGCAGGCCTTGGAAAGGGAGCAACCATTACCAGCGGCCTGCGCCTTGCCTGGCCCGCTTTAAGGCGACAACGCGGCGGGGAAATTCAGTGAGAACGCCCCCTAGGCCGTTAACAATTGTAATGCTTTACTTATTTCAGAACGGCCAGCGCTGCTTCGTAGTTCGGTTCTTCAGCGATTTCCTTGACCAGTTCGCTGTGCAGCACGTTGTCGTTTTCGTCCAGCACCACGACGGCACGGGCAGTCAGGCCTTTGAGCGGGCCATCAGCGATTGCCACGCCGTAGTTCTCGATGAACTCGGCACCGCGCAGAGTCGACAGGTTCTGTACGTTGTCCAGGCCTTCGGCGCCGCAGAAGCGTGCTTGAGCGAACGGCAGGTCAGCCGAGATGCACAGCACCACGGTGTTGGCGATGTCGTTGGCCTGGGCGTTGAACTTGCGTACCGAAGTGGCGCAGGTCGGGGTGTCGACGCTTGGGAAGATGTTCAGCACTTTGCGCTTGCCGGCGAAGTTCGCCAGGGTCACGTCGGACAGATTGCCGGCAACCAGGGAAAAGGCTGGCGCCTTGGAACCGGCTTGTGGCAGTTGGCCGTTGACTTGAACCGGGGAGCCTTTAAGAGTGACTTGAGCCATGAACGGAGTCCTTCTGACGTTGTTGTGGAGAATTTTGAAGAGGCCGAAGTTAACCACGAAATGGTCTGACGACCTATCCCCTGTACAAAACTTGTATACAACCACATCCCTTGTGGAACGAGCCTTTGTGGCGAGGGGGCTTGTCGGAATGCCGCATCACCCCGTTGGACTGCGCAGCAGTCCCCTGGACTTCGGCTATGGGGCCGCTTCGCGACCCAACGGGGGCAAGCCCCCTCGCCACAAAGCCTCGCTCCTACGAATCGGGTTCAGGCCAACAACTGCAGCATATTGCGGTGCCGCGCCTCGAAAATCCGGCGCATATAAGCATTCACCAGCAGAGCTTCTGTCAACGCGCCACCGAAAGCCGAATACGTTACATGGTCGGTGTACAGCGTACCGTCCTCTACCGCCGCCACCCGGTGTTCATGACGAAAGGCAGCCATCGGCCCCTTGAGCATTTCATCGATGAAATGATGCTCGCCTACCTCGCGGATTACCACGGTCCAATTCGCCGGAATCACATTGAACATCCAGTGTCGAAAACGGAACTGGCGCCCGGCTTGGATACGCAGGCTATTGATGTCGATATCACCGAGCGGCGTGATCCGTTCCGGGAAGATCTTCGGGAAGTTGACGCCTTCCAGGCAGTAATCGAGGACTTGCGCGGGCGTGCGGTCGGGGATGAGCGTGGTGAGTTGCAGCACGGGCATGAGCAGTGGCATTCCATTGGCCGGGAGACTGGAAGACTACCACCGCCCACAAATTTCAAGCACCCCTGTCGATTCAGGACCCGGCCGTTCGACTAACACGTGAATCACTCACATCCAGCGGAGATAAAACCATGCGATTCATGATCATTGTAAAAGCCAGCCCGGACTCCGAGGCCGGCGTGCTCCCCACCGAGGAACTGATGACTGCGATGGGCAATTACAACGAGGAACTGACCAAGGCCGGCATCCTCATCGACTGCGACGGCCTGCAACCGAGCAGCAAAGGCGCCCGGGTGCGTTTCTCCGGCGAAAAACGCACGGTCATCGACGGCCCGTTCGCTGAAACCAAGGAGCTGATTGCCGGTTACTGGATTTGGGAGGTCAAGTCGAAAGAGGAGGCCATCGAGTGGGTCAAACGCTGCCCCAATCCGATGCCCGGGACCGAAGCGGAGATCGAGATTCGCCCTATATACGGGGCGGAAGATTTCGGCGAAGAGTTCACCCCGCAACTGCGCGAGCAGGAAGAACGGATTCGCGAGCAGATGAAAAAGCGCTGAACATTGCAGGGGATTAAGCGTCCAGCGCCACCTCATCAACACTTTTCTCGGGCAAGTCGATCACCACACCGCGTTCTCTTGCAGATGCCAGGCTTGCCCGCGATGGCTTTTCTGCCACATCACCCAAGCCTCAGGTTTGCATTCAATTTCAAAGCACAAAAATCCCGAAAACCTGAACAAACATCCAAAGCCCCCGTCCGGCTGGCGAATCCGACGTTAACTGCTAACTTCAACAAACGTGTCCTACAGGCTTGATAGGAAAGAGATTACGCAGTAGTGGCAACCGCGACACAACTGCCTTTCGGCAAATAGGAGTCTCGTATGTACTGTGCAATTCGCTTGGCCGGCTACAGCCTGATGACCATGTTCGTCAGTTGCGGCGTCGGTGCCCAGGACCTCGATACCCGATTCGGCAAGATTGCGATGCAACCCAGTCTGCCGGCCCATGAAGCGATCTTCTGGATCTACGCCGGTCCGCTGGTGATCGAACTGCCGTCCCGCCCGGCACTCGACGACATCACGGCCGTGGAATGACGCCCTGGGTTCAATACGGAAGTTCTATGACTAACCGCCTGTTGCTCACCGTTCTCTCCCTCACCCTGAGCACCAGCGCCTGGGCCGACTTCACCGCTACGCCCGAAGAAGCCCGCGGCATCGCCAAGGAAGCCTACCTGTACGGCTTCCCGGTGGTGGAGATGTACAAAACCCTCTACACCCAGGCCGTGGACAAAAAGAGCGCGAACTTCAAGGCGCCGTTCAACCGGATCGGCAACACCGCGAAGGCGTTCACCGCCAAGGACACCGCGTTCGTCACACCCAACGCGGACACGCCCTACTCCTTTGTGTGGATGGACCTGCGCGCCGAACCCGTTGTGCTGACCTTGCCGCCGATCGACGAGCACCGTTATTACTCCGTGCAATTGATCGACGCCTACACGCAAAACTTCGCGTACCTGGGCACCCGCAGTACGGGCAACAACGGCGGACATTTCATGGTCGCAGGCCCCAACTGGCAGGGTCAGCAACCGGTAAAAATGGATCGTCTGTTGCGCAGTGAAACCCACATCGCCTACGCCCTGTATCGCACGCAGCTGTTCGATGACAAGGACCTGGCCAAGGTCAAGGCGATCCAGAAAGGCTACAAGGTCGAAACGCTGAGCCACTACGTCAAACAGAAGGCCCCACCAGCGGCGCCGAAGATCGCCTGGCTCAAACCCACGCCGACCATGAGCGATACCCCTGACCTGTTCCGCTACCTGAACTTCATGCTGGCCTTCGCCCCGGCGCAGGATGCGGAAAAAGACCTGCTCGCGCGCTTCAAGACCATCGGCATCGAGGCCGGCAAGCCATTCAAGCTGCACGACTTCACACCTGAACAGCGCCAGGCCCTGGAAGACGGCATCCGCGATGCCAAGGCTGAATTTGCCCAATTCAAAAAAGACAAAGTCGATACCCAGCAGGTCACCAGCGGCGACTTCTTCGGCACCCGCGATCACCTCAAGGGCAACTACCTGTACCGCTACGCCGGCGCCAACATCGGGATTTTCGGCAACTCGGCCGAAGAGGCCAATTACATCGGCTATTTCGTCGACAAGGACGGTCAGCCGCTCGACGCTTCAAAACGCGATTACACCCTGCATTTCGACAAAGGCGCCCTGCCCCCGGCCGATGCGTTCTGGTCGCTGACGATGTACGACGGCAAGAACAAGCTGCTGGTGGCCAATACGTTGAACCGCTACCTGATCAACTCGCGGATGCTGCCCGATCTCAAGCTCGACCCTGACGGTGGCCTGACCCTTTATCTACAAAACAAGGCACCGGCCAAGGACCTGCAAAGCAATTGGCTGCCAGCGCCGGAAGGCCCGTTCTATGGGGTTTTACGCCTGTACCTGCCAAAACCGGAAGTCGTCAGCGGCCAGTGGAAAATGCCACTGCTAAACCCCGTGCCTGCTAAACCATGAATTCCCACTCCGTAGACCACAGGAGCACACCGATCGACACGCCTGGCGGAAAATCCCGGTGCAGCGCCAACTGAAGAAATCCTTGACTACGCTGCATAGTCAGGCCAAACGCAACCCGTCTCCTGCTGCTCACGCCTTACGCCCACTTAACCCTGTTTACGAGAAGGACTTCCCATGACGAACCCGATATCGATCCGCCAACGCCAAGGGCTAAAGCTGTTGTTTGCGCTGGCATTGAGCATACCGCTGCTGGCCCTCGCGGCCGAACCCCTGCCGTCGTGGAACGACGGGCCATCGAAGAAAAACATTATCGAGTTCGTCCAGGCCGTCACCGACCAATCCAGCAAGGACTTCGTCAAACCCGAGGACCGCGTCGCCGTCTTCGACAATGACGGCACATTGTGGAGCGAGCAGCCGATGTACTTCGAGTTGCTGTTTGCCCTCGAAGAGGTCAAGCGCACCGCACCGCAACACCCGGAATGGAAAACCACCCAGCCCTTCAAAGCCGTGTTGGAGAACGATCACCAGGCCCTCGCCGCCACAGGTATGGACGGCATCCTGAAAATCTTCGGCGCCACCCACACCGGCATGACCACCGACGCCTTCGATGACTACGCCAAGACCTGGCTGAGCCAGGCCAAACACCCCAAAACCGGCAAGCCGTACACCGAGATGATCTTCCAGCCGATGCTGGAAATGCTCGACTACCTGCGCAGCAAGGACTTCAAGACCTACATCGTCTCCGGGGGCGACACCGCGTTCATGCGCGCCTTTGCCGAGAAGGTTTACGGCATACCGCCGGAGCAAGTCATCGGCACCACCTTTGTCACCGCGTTCCAGTTCAAGGACGGCAAAGCTTCGATCATGCGCACCCCAAAACTGGCCCACAACGACGACGGCCCAGGCAAACCGGAAAGCATCGACGCGGTGATCGGGCGTCGGCCGATCCTGGCGTTCGGCAACTCCGACGGCGATCTGCAAATGCTGCAATGGACCGCCGCAGGCCCGGGCAAACGATTCATGGGGTTGGTGCATCACACCGACGCCAAGCGCGAATGGGCCTATGACCGTCAATCGCAGATCGGGCGCCTGGACAAGGCCCTGGACGAAGCCAAAACCCGTGGCTGGACTATCGTGGACATGGCGTCCGAGTGGCGCCGAATCTATCCGTTCGATGCGGCTGCTCCCGAACAAGTGCAATAAAAAAGCGTTACGCAGCACTGCAATAAACGTTTGTCGCGCTTGGGCGGTGCAAGTGAGCAAAAGGAACAAAAGGAGCAAGTCAGATGGCTCGCATACGCAAGTGGCTGCCGAAACTCGCCCTGGAGGCAGCCTCGGTCATGGCGATTTCGGCGACTGGTATTACCGCTGGTTTGTCGGCGACTAATGTAAGACCCGAGGACTTTTCGACGCGAAACAGGTAGGGTGCGCAAGATCAAAATGCCACCACTGGATCGCGTCGCGGGTTTTCATGGAGTTGCACACGCAATGAGTTGCTGGACCATCCTTGGCCTCCCGGCCGATGCCGATACACGCAGTATCAAACGCCAATATGCAATCCTGCTCAAACAGACGCGCCCGGATGAAGACCCCGAGGGCTTTCAGCGTCTGCGTGAGGCGTATGAACACGCGCTGAGCATCAAGGAATGGGAGCAATTGCGCGCGGATGACTCGGGCGACGATGCCCCGTGGGACCTGACTGGGCTGACGGTGGTTGAAGTCGACACGTTGCAACGGGTCACCCGTTCGCTGGACGGTGTCAGCCGTGTCGAGCTCGAACAACGTTATGCCGCCGCCCTTGAGCATGGCGCGGTCGATGTCATGGAAGATGCGGTGCTCAGGCATTGCGTCGAACACTTCGAGACGTCCGAAGCACTGCTCGAATGGGCGATGCAAACCTTTCAATGGTTCAGTCTCTGGCAGCGCCTGGAACTGGACGAAGACCTGATCGAACAGTTGTCGCAGCTGCGCAAGCGCTTGGTGGAGCGTCGTGAAGCGCCGATATTTCTGGCGCGGCAACAACGCCTCGCCGCCGAGCCCGCCGCCACGCCGGAGCATCGCGCCGCCCACTTGCTGTTGGCGCCGGGCACGTTCAGTCAGCGCCGCGCCCTGGCCCGACGCTTGCGCGAAGACGATTGGGTGCAATGCCGCAAGCTCAGCTCTGCGTTGTACGCCAACCACCCTGACATCTGCGCAGACCTGCCCGGCGGCACGCCGTTCTTCTGGCGTGACTGGGAACATACCTATGACAGCTGGCCGATGTACCTGGGTATTGTCCTGGCCTGTCTGGTCGGCTCCTTTATTCAGTTCGCGCCGTTGGGCACGCGTCTGGGCGGATTGATCGGCGTCGCGGTGTTCTGGTCGGTGATATTCGCGGTCGCCGGTTGGGTACTCAACTGGCTGACGGCGCACGTTGCCCATCGCTTTTGGTTGCTGGACGATCGATTGAGTGTGCGACTTTCGCCCTCGCTCATGCCCCTGTCGTTTGGAGTGCTGCGCGACTTGATACCCTGCATTGCGATGGCGGCGGGCATTGGCAACCTGTATGGCGTGGTCGGCAGCATCGTTTACGTCACCACACTGACGGGTGTCGGACTTATACGCCGACGGGAGGTTAAACCACACGTTTCCTGGCAACACGCCAGCCCCTTGCTCAAACGCAGCCTGATAGGCGCAGGCATTTTGGTGCTGGTTTTAATACTCGGCGTGTTCAAAGTGATCTCAAGCCAAGGTACGGTCAACCGCAACCAGGGCCTGCAACAGTGGACCGAACGCTTGTGCAGCCGGATGCCGGTCACCGCCAGCGAATGCAACGCACCTGCCACTGTCGAGCAGTGGTACGGCCAGGAGAAACAGCCATGAACCCGAAATGGCTGTTCCCGGTGGTGACCATTGTGATGCTGATCCTGATGGGGCTGGCCGGCTCTTCGAAAGTTGTCGCCCGCATCGATTTGTGGCTGGATCAACACGACGCTCCGCTCACCGCGCAGGCCAATGCCCTGAGACCGGTGATCGACTGCATCAACCGGGTCGACGTGCATTGGCGGGTGGCCTACGAACAGTACAAATCGCCGAAGCAACCTGCGGAACCAGTGCGAGACTGGATCGCCAACCAGCATGATTTCGACGACAACGGTGCCAATGATGCGCCCGGCATTCAAAGGGATATCTGTTCACCGAAAATCAGCGAAAAACTCAAGCTGCTGAAATACGACCCACCGCTGGCGTTGAAAGCCGATGCCTACGCGCAGGCATTACAGCAAGTAATGCCCCTTACGCAGCAAATCACCTTTTACCGGCAGGCGCGTTTTTCGACCGTCATCAGTGAGGTGCAGCCCGCCTTTGCCGATCAATTCAGATCCAAGGCCGAGGACTACCTCACGGAGTCAACGGTACTGAGGCAGCAGGTTGAATCGCTGGACCTTGAACAACGGCGCAAGCAACTCAATCTGATCGAAGCACGTCTGGGCAAGGACATTCACTGGTATTTGCTGGCCTACATGATCCAGGCCAGGGACACGCTGAACCTTGTAGCCGAGGGCGTGAACAATCGAACCCTGACGCCGCAGGCACTGGCTAAAACCATCGCTGAACTGCAATTGGCCTGGGATTACCGGCAGCAGTTCAGCCAACGCCAATTGCCGGAAACGCAAAAGCGTAACGAAGTCCCCAGTTATCTCTGGTCCAACATTGCCAGGCCGACACAGAAATATCTGGATGCCTTGAATGCTCTGCACAAGGACTGGAAGAACAAGGCTGAGCCGCAGCGCTTGAGTGATGACTTTTACGCCGTTACGCGAGGGTATGACTCGCTGATCAGCCGCTACAACCGGTTGGCTCGTGCTGAGTATTGAGTGATGCGGTGCCTGCCCGGCCGCCATCGCGGGCAAGCCACGCGCCCACAGGGGAATGCGTAAACTTGTGGGCGCGTGGCCCCGGGCGGCCTTCCGACGAAAATGGCATCAATGAATACGGCTTCGGTGGCCGGCGCCGTCTTCCAGTCATGCATGCCGCTGGCCGTGCTGACCGCTGCGTCCACCCGTGCAATCGGGATCACTTCATAAGGTTTCCCACCGCACCATTTGACAGACGCAGAGCATCCGGCAAAGCTGCACCTAGCTTGAATGCGCGCCTGACGGCAAACGCAACTGGACTACGGAAGTCGCCATGCCGAACTCTAAAAATAAAGCAGCACAGGCAAACCCTGATTCGCCACCGCCCCTGATTAACCGCTACCTGTTTCCCGTGACCATCGGCGTATTGCTGGTGGCCGTGGCGGCGATCGGCTGGTTTCTGCTGAGCAGCACGCCAGCGCCAATCAAAACCGTGCCCGTCAGCACGCCGGCCGTTCAGCCGGCCAAACCGCAACCCGTCGTCGTGACACCGGCGAAGATGGTTGATGAGCAACAGTGCAAGGGCTGCCACAGCGACCAGATGAAGGGTTGGCAAGGCTCCCATCACCAGTTGGCGATGCAGGAGGCCAATGCCGAGACGATGCTGGGCGACTTCAATAACGTCACGTTCAAGGCGCAAAACGAAATCACCCGTTTCTCGCGCAAGGACGACGGATTCTGGGTCAACACGCCCGGCATTGACGGCGAGAACGCCGACTTCAAAGTGGCCTACACCTTCGGCATCGCGCCGTTGCAGCAATACCTGATAGAGGTCGGCGAAGGTCGCTTGCAAGCGCTGGGCGTGGCCTGGGATACCGAGAAAAACCGCTGGTTCCACCTCTATCCGGGCCAGGGCGTGAATTTCAAGAACCCGCTGCACTGGAGCAAGCCGAGCCAGAACGCCAACTTCATGTGCGTCGAGTGTCACACCACCGGCTACAAGCGTAATTTCGACGCGGCCAAAAACACCTTCGACAGTCAGTGGAACAGTCTCGGTGTCGGTTGTCAGGCGTGCCATGGGCCCGCGTCCAACCACCTGGAATGGACGGCGAAGAAAGGCGATCTGATTCACGCCGGCTTTGCGGTCGACCTCAAGGACAAGGACGCCACGGTCGAAATCGAAACCTGTGCCCGCTGCCATTCGCGCCGCGCACCACTGGACGACGGCTACACCGTTGGCAAGCGCTTGATGGACGACTACCTGCCGAGCACCCTGACCCGCGAGTTGTATGCGCTGGACGGCAAGATCAAGGATGAAGTGTTCGAGCACGGCTCCTTTGCCCAAAGCAAAATGTTCGACAAGGGCGTGCGTTGCAGCAACTGCCACAACCCTCACAGCACCGAACTCAAGGCCCCAGGCAATGGCGTTTGCCTGCAATGCCACAACACCGCCGGCAAGACTTCGGTGACGGGCGTCGACGGCAAGGGTTTGCAAGCCAAAAACTACGATTCCATCGAGCACACCCGCCACACCCCGGGCCAGCCTGGCTCTCAATGCGTGGATTGCCACATGCCCGGCAAGTTCTACATGGGCAACGACTTCCGGCATGACCACAGCTTCAGCATTCCCAACCCGGAGCGGGCAAAAAAACTCGGCACGCCGGACGCCTGCCTGACCTGTCACCAGGGCAAGGCCGAGGACAAGGTCACCGAGCAATTCAAGCTCTGGAACACCACTACCACGGCGCAGGCGCCACGCTACGACGAAAGCCTGTGGCTGATTCGCAACGGTCAGCCCGGTGCCGCGCAAGCCTTGTACGAGCAGTTGCAGCGCAGCAACCTGCCGGCGATTCAGCGGGCGACCTTGCTCGCAGAACTGCCGCTGTACCCGAGCGAACAGGCGTTGAAACTCGCGACCAAAGACTTGAGCCACCCGGCACCGCAGGTGCGTGAAAGCGCGGTGCGGGCGATCAGCGCGTTCCTGCCGCCACCGGAGCGTGCATCGCTGCTGACGCCGTTGCTGGGCGATCCGGTGAAGGCGGTGCGGATCGTCGCGGCCCGGGACCTGCTGAGCGTCGCCCGTAACGGACTGGGCAGCGCCCAGGCCAACTGGAATGCGGCCATTGCCGAATACGAAGCGGTGCAGAAGAGCCTGGCCGAGCGCGCCGAGGCCAACCTCAACCTGGCGATGCTCTACCAGGCCAGCGGGCGCAACGGCGAAGTCGAATCGCTGCTCCGCACCGCCCTCAAGCGTGATCCGGATTTCTACCCGGCGCTGGTCACGCTGGTGCAATGGCTGGAAGCCAATGGACGCAGCCAGGAGGCTCAGACGCTGTTGGCGCAGAGCCTGAAAGAACATCCGGACGCCGCCCTGCTGCAACACACCCAGGGCTTGGCGCTGGTGCGTGCGGGCCAATCAGCCCAAGCCATGCCCGCCTTGCGCAAAGCCGCGCAACTGGAACCGCAGAACGCCCAATACGGCTACGTGCTGGCCGTGGCGTTGCACGACAGCGGCAAGGTCGATGCGGCCTGCGCAGAGCTGGAGCGGTTGTTGAAAGTGCAGCCGGCCAACCGCAATGCGCGGTTGTCGCTGATCCAGTACTACCTGGATAACGGGCAGGAACCGAAGGCGCGGGTGCTGTTGCAAGGCTGGAAGGCCATGAACTTGGCTGATCCGGCGTTGAAATGATTGGGGTCTGATCCAATGGCCCCTTCGCGGGCAAGCCACGCTCCCACAGGATTGCGCAAAACCTGTGGGAGCGTGGCTTGCCCGCTATGGCGTCAACTCGGTTTCAGATCAGACTTACCACGAAGAACCACTCTTCAACGCCAACTCCCGCCGACTGTTCGCCCGCATCGCCTTGATCAGCGACACCGTGCCCACCAGGATAATCACCCCGGCGAACAGGAAGTCGATGGTGTACAGCTGGAAGTCTTTCATCGGCCCCACCAGCAACACCCGAATCGCGCCGATACTCACCAGCGTGGCGAGAAAATCGATCCCCGGTTCATCGCGATAGAACACGTGCAGCAGCGGCAGGCACATCACCAGCAACAAGAGCAGCACGATCACCTTGAACGAGCCTTTGCGCTCGACGCTGAACGCGCACTCGTGGGCGCCGTAGGCCTTGTAGTCTTCATCGCGGACCATCGAGTTGCGTTCGTTGATGTAGTCGACGCGGTTGTACTTCTGGATCGGGGTGAAGGTGTTCGACATCTCCATCAGCGTGGTGATGTTTTTGAACCTCAGGTCGATGCGCTCGTTGCCCTTGAGGTAATACAACACCGGTTTGTAGCCATAACGGTAGGTATCCAAGGGAAAATCCGTGGCCCGGCCCTGCACCCCGATGGGCCTTGGCTCGAGTTCGGCGTAGGCGCTTTTGTTGGCCGACGCGAGGTTGCGGCTCAGTGGCTGGACCTTGACCTGCTCAAGGAAAATCGGCGTGACGCCGAAGGACCACTGCAAGGGTTCCAGACGCAGGCGCAGTTCGTTGCGGCCCAGGTCGTAGCGGTTGAAGGTGCGCTCGGACACCACCACGGCACCACTGAGCATGAACTCGCCGCGCACCGTGTTGGTGATGCGCAGCGTCAGTTGATCCTTGCCCAGCGCCGCAGCATCGCTGGCCGGTGGCGTGCCGCACCAGGCCGTGCTGTCGAAGGCTCCGCCCAACTGGCCGTCACGGTTTTGCTTGAACACATAAAAATAACTGGCCCACAGCGCCAACATCAGTAACAGCGCAATCAGCCCTAAAACCTTCTTGCCCACACCCACGACTCGACTCCTTTCCCGATTTCTTCCGTGCAGCCGAAAGCCCGCTGGCGCGGGTTCTCGGTTATCTCAGTGATTAGTTAGCGGCGTATTTGTCTTGCAGCGCCTGCAGGCGCTCGGTCTGCTGCGGAGTCAGGCCGCTGGCGTCGAACAACAGCGTGCCGTCGGCACCCACCAATTTGATGATTTCCAGGCTGAACAGCGCTTCCGGGGGCGCATCAAGCTTGCCCCAGTCGCTGAACTGGTTCGGCGTGATTTCCCAGGTCGGCGACTCGCCCGGCTCTATACCGCCGGGAATCGGCAATTCGACTGTGCCGACAAACCATGGCGTGGCACGGCCCGGGCTGGCCACGGTGCCTTTAAAACCAACACGAGCCACAGAGTACGTCGTGCCATTCTTGACCTTTGCTACCACCACGGGTTGACCGTGCGGCGCCGCAACATTCTTGTTCTTCTCGGTGAAATAAAATTCCGACTTGAGAATCTGGAACTTGGCCATCTCGACCTTGGCTTTCTCCGCCATCTGCTGGATATCCTGCAGCTGCTTGATCTCGGCCAGGGCTTGTTGTTTTTCTTTGAAGGCACGCTCGGTGCGCAGGTTGGCGGCGATGACGGCGACGTCTTCAGCGGTTTTACCGTTGAGCGTCGTGCGCACGTTGTTTTTAGCTTGCTCGGCCGTGATTTGGCCAGTCAGAGCCTCGCCGATATTACTGAAGGTGATGAGTTTCAAGTCTTCAAGGAGTTGGGTTTTCTTGTCTTGTGGCATGTCTTTCGTGACCTTTTCCAGCGATGCCGTGAGGCTCTCGTCGCTGGTGCCGTCCAGTTTCGGACCACCGCAACCCGCCAACATCAATGTCACCAACCCGACCGCGAAAATCCTGCGCATACCCGACTCCTTTTTGAGAATGCGCGGACTTTACCAAAATGCCATCAGCGCCCCAAGCAAAAATACCCTGCGCCGCAACGCAACATACCCCTACGCATGAATAATCGATTCATCCATAAATTCAGGATGATGGCCCACTGATATCAGTGATAAAGTGCGCGGCGCAAAACACCCCAGAAAACTTCGAGGCGGCATGAAGCGCGCCTCGGCCATAGACGGCAAAGCCCTGTCCAAAGGATCAACAATGAAAGCCCTTCGCACGCTGTTCACCGTTACCACCCTGTCCGCCGCACTGCTGACCTCAGGCTGCGCCAGTATCGTGGGTGACAGCAAATACCCGGTGAACGTGTCGAGCACGCCAAGCGGTGCCAACTTTGTCATCAAGAACAAGGCCGGTGTTGTCGTGCACAGCGGTTCCACGCCCAACTCTGTGACGCTGCCGTCGGGCCGTGGCTACTTCAAGGGCGAGTCCTACACCGTCACCTTCAAAAAAGAAGGTTTTGCCGATACCAGCGCGACACTGGAATCGAGCATGAGTGGCTGGTACTGGGGCAACCTGGTGTTCGGTGGTCTGATTGGCATGCTGGTGGTCGATCCATTGACCGGTGCGATGTACAAACTGCCGACGGATGCGGCGGGCAACTTTGGCAAACCCCTGACCGCCGAAGCGCCAAAAGACCTGACGCTGCTGGAGATCGATCAGCTTTCCCCGGACGCCCGCGCGTCCCTGATCCGCATCAACTGACAGCCCGGCGCATCCTGCCAGACAGGATGCGCCCGCCTCGTCGGCGGCCTATCGCCGACGAAACAACGGCCGCGGTTCAATCACCGAGCGTCCGTACAACACACTCATTCCGGCCAATCCCTTCAGGGCGTCCTCAGCGGATTTGTCTTCACGCACCGCGAAACTGTCGAACCCGCATTGGCGCATGTGGCTGAGCTGATCGCGCAGCACGTCCCCGATCGCGCGCAATTCCCCTGTCCAGCCCAATCGAGTGCGCAACAGGTACGCCTGGCTGTAACCGCGACCGTCGCGAAAGCTCGGAAAATCCAGGGCAATCAGCGGCAACGAGTCAAACCACGGTTTGAGGCTTTCCACCTCATCATCCGGCCCCAGCCAGACTGCGTGCCGGCCTGGCTCTGGAAGCCAACGACTCAACGGCACTATCAGCGGCCCGTCCGGTAACTCGCCCTCTGGATCCTTGACCAGCACCCACGGATCGTCAGTCACAATCCGCGCCCCACCCTCTTCCAGCCGCAGCAGATTGTTCATGCCGAAACCTCCAGCATCTTCGGATACACCTGTTCCTTGAACGGCTCAAGACCAATGCGCTGCAACGTGTCGACGAACAGTTCTTCGCTCTCGCGGTAGCTGACGAATGTGGCGATGATCCGCTCGATTACCCCGGGCACTTCGGCGGCGCTGAACGACGGGCCGATGACCTTGCCCAGGGCGCTGTTCTTGCCTTGGCTGCCGCCGAGGGTGATCTGGTACCACTCGCTGCCGTTCTTATCGACCCCCAGAATGCCGATGTTGCCGATGTGGTGGTGACCGCAGGCGTTCATGCAGCCGGAGATGTTCAGGCTGATGTCGCCCAGGTCGTGGAGGTAATCCAGGTCCTCGAAACGCGCCTGGATCGCTTGGGCAATCGGGATCGATTTGGCGTTGGCCAGCGCGCAGAAGTCGCCGCCGGGGCACGCGATGATGTCGGTCAGCAAGCCGATATTGGCGCAACCCAGGCCCTGCTCGCAGGCCAGGCACCACAGCGTGTAAAGATCGGCCTTGGGCACGTCCGGCAGGACGATGTTCTGCTCATGGGCGATACGAATCTCGCCGAAACCGAACTGCTCGGACCACTCGGCCACGGCTAGCATTTGCTCGGTCGTGACGTCCCCCGGCGGTGAGTCGAAGCCCGGTTTGGTCGACAGCACCACGCTGGTGTAACCCGCGACCTTGTGCGGCTGCACGTTCCGTGTGACCCAGCGCGCGAAGGCCGGGTTCTCGGCCAGGCGCGTGCCGAAATCCAGGTCCGTGTCGGACAGCGAACGGTAGTCAGGGGACACAAAGGCACTGGCGACCCGCTCATATTCGACGTCGGTCAACTGCGCCGGACCGTCCTTGAGGTACTGCCACTCCTCCTCCACTTCCTTGGCGAACGCTTCGATGCCCAGGGCCTTGACCAGAATCTTGATCCGCGCCTTGTACTTGTTGTCGCGCCGCCCGTGGCGGTTGTAGACCCGCAGCACCGCCTCGACGTAGGACAGCAAATGCTGCCAGGGCAAGCCTTCACGAATCTGCAATCCAAGAATCGGCGTGCGCCCCAACCCGCCACCGACAATGACCCGCAGCAGCTGCCCACTGTCATCGCGATAAAGATACAGGCCGATGTCATGCATCATGATCGCGGCGCGGTCCTGCTCCGCCGAGCAGATGGCGATCTTGAACTTGCGCGGCAGGTACAGGAATTCCGGGTTGATGGTCGACCACTGGCGCAGGATCTCGGCCAACGGTCGCGGGTCCATCAGCTCGTCTGCCGCCACACCGGCAAACGCTTCGGTGGTGATGTTGCGCACGCAGTTGCCGGAGGTCTGGATCGCGTGCATCTCGACCTGGGCAAGCCGTTCGAGAATGTCCGGCACCTGCGCCAACTCGATCCAGTTGAACTGCATGTTCTGCCGGGTGGTGAAGTGGCCATACCCGCGATCGTAGTCCCGGGCGATGCTTGCCAGCGTGCGCATTTGCGTGGCGCTCAGGGTGCCGTAAGGAATCGCCACGCGCAGCATGTAGGCGTGCTTTTGCATGTACAGGCCGTTCTGCAGACGCAACGGCAAGAACTCTTCTTCACTCAACTCGCCCGTCATGAAACGCTCGACCTGATCGCGAAACTGCGCAACCCGCTCGAAGACCAGGGCCCGGTCATAGTCGTCGTACTGATACATGTGGCTACCTCATCAGGGTGGATCGCACGCTCTACATACCCTGTAGCAGCTGTCGACTGTGGCGATGGGGTTTGCCCCCGCTGGGCTGCGAAGCGGCCCCAAAACCATTCGCCTCAATTGCATAAGTAAGACCGCATCCGCAGGTTTTACGACTGCTACGCAGCCGAACGGGGGCAAGCCCCCTCGCCACAGGTCGACAGCTGCTACAGGGGTGGCGGTGCTTGTGGCAGTGACTATGAACCTGCGGCGCAGTGCGTTACAGATTCACCTGAATGCTAAAAAACCGTATCAGAGTGCGTCAG
Organism: Pseudomonas sp. LBUM1663; assembly: GCF_059695905.1. Classification (NCBI taxonomy): domain Bacteria; kingdom Pseudomonadati; phylum Pseudomonadota; class Gammaproteobacteria; order Pseudomonadales; family Pseudomonadaceae; genus Pseudomonas; species Pseudomonas sp. LBUM1663. The sequence goes on from NZ_CP166792.1 coordinate 3,401,560, forward strand.
ATCACCGCAGGCAGGCCTCGCATCTGATCCGCATAAACTCGGTTTTTCTGAGTCTGTTTTGTTTCCGGCAGGGTTTCTACAGTTGACGGCATGCCAGTCCGGGTGGCCTGGCAAGACTTTGCAACCGTGGAAGCATTGACCATGAGCACAGCAACAATCGGACAGGCCTATAACTACAAGGTCGTGCGCCAATTCGTCGTGGCAACCATCGTCTGGGGCGTCGTCGGGATGGCGATGGGTGTGTGGATCGCCTCGCAACTGGTGTGGCCCGAGATGAACCTCGACCTGCCGTGGACCACCTTCGGCCGCTTGCGTCCGCTGCACACCAGCCTTGTGATCTTCGGCTTCGCCGGCAGCGCGCAATTCGCCGCCAGTTACTACGCGGTACAGCGCACGTGTCAGGTGCGGCTGTACTCCGAAAAACTGGCGGCGTTCACCTTCTGGGGCTGGCAGTCGGTGATTGTGGTGATGCTGATCACCTTGCCGCTGGGCTACACCACCACCAAGGAATACGCCGAGATCGAATTCTCCGGCGCGGTGTGGATGACCGTAGTCTGGGTCGCTTACGCCATCGTGTTCTTCACCACCGTGGTGCAGCGCAAGACCAAGCATATCTATGTCGGCAACTGGTTCTTCGGCGCGTTCATCGTCGTGATCGCGATGCTGCACGTGGTCAATCACCTCTCGATTCCGGTGGATTGGTTCAAGTCCTATCCGGTGTATTCCGGGGCCACCGACGCCATGGTGCAGTGGTGGTACGGGCACAACGCCGTGGGCTTTTTCTTGACCACCGGGTTCCTCGGGATGATGTATTACTTCGTGCCGAAACAGGTCGGGCGGCCGGTGTACTCGTACCGGTTGTCGATCGTGCATTTCTGGGCGCTGATCACCCTGTACATCTGGGCCGGCCCGCACCATTTGCACTACACCGCGTTGCCGGACTGGGCGCAATCACTCGGTATGGCGATGTCGCTGATTTTGCTGGCGCCGAGTTGGGGCGGGATGATCAACGGCATGATGACGCTCTCGGGCGCCTGGCATAAGTTGCGCACCGACCCGATCCTGCGCTTTTTGGTGCTGTCGCTGGCGTTCTACGGGATGTCGACGTTCGAAGGGCCGATGATGGCCATCAAAACGGTCAACGCCCTCTCCCACTACACCGACTGGACTATCGGCCACGTCCACGCCGGTGCTCTCGGTTGGGTGGCAATGATCACGTTTGGAGCCATCTACCACATGGTCCCGAAAGTCTTCGGTCGCGAGCAGATGTTCAGCACGCCGCTGATCAACCTGCACTTCTGGCTGGCGACCATCGGCACGGTGTTGTACATCGCCTCGATGTGGGTCAACGGCATCACTCAAGGGTTGATGTGGCGTGCGATCAACGACGACGGCACCCTGACTTACTCGTTCGTCGAGGCCTTGCAGGCCAGCCATCCGGGATTCGTGGTGCGCTTCGCCGGCGGGGTTTTCTTCCTTAGCGGGATGCTGCTGATGGCCTACAACACGTGGCGCACCGTGCGGGTTTCGGACGTGGCGATGGCCGAACGTGAAGCGCAGATTGCGTGAGGTTTGAGATGACCGAGATAGTGCTGAATCTGTTTGGGGTCGTGGGGTTTTGGCTGGCGATCGAGTATTGCCTGAAACACCAGACGGCCGAGAGCCTGGAGGACGCGAGCCTGATTCCGTTTGCCGATGACCCTGAGGTGGCGCGGCGGGTGGAATTGGCGACGGGGAAGACAGTGAAGGCGGTGGCGCCGGAAGAAGCTAAACCCGGATGGGGCAACCTGGAAATCTGACACACCAATAATCCAAATGTGGGAGCGAGCCTGCTCGCGATGGCGGAGTGTCAGTCGATATCAATGCTGACTGATACACCGTCATCGCGAGCAGGCTCGCTCCCACAGGGATATGTGTAAGGTCAGAGAATCAACCGCGTTCGCGGGGAATAAGGCTCTGCAACTGCTGCGCCAGGAAGTTCGCATCGAAGGCAAACGTATCCGGGTCCTTCAGCCCATTGGTCTTGCGCCATTGCCAGTTGGTCGACGGCGGCAGGCACACCAGCGAAATGCTGCCATACCGCGCAGCCGTCAACCCCATCACCGCCAACGAAATCTGCCCACCGGCGCCCATCACATCCGGCACGAACTCCACCGGTTTGCCGGCAATGACAATGCTCATTTTCTCGGTCTTGAACGTCGACGCCTCGACCGGAACGCTCGGCCCAGAAGCGACATACACCTCGCGACTCACCTCCAGCAGATTCGGCACCTGGACCGGCTCCAGCCATTGCTGGATCTGGTCGAACAATTCACCGATACGCGTCGCCCACACGGCCGATTGCGACTCAAACACTTGCTTCTTGTGCGCTTCGCTTTCTGCGTAGTGGCGAAGCATCTCGCCCAGTTGCTGTACGTCGTCCATTGCAGTGTTCCTTTGGTTGAAGCGGTGCTGCGGAAGCCGATCATGGCAGATGCCAGCCATCGGTGTACGAGAAAGGCGCTGTATGGGCGCCCTTTAACGATGAGTGAAAACGACGAGCGGCTGCATTTTCATCGAATTATTGCCGTTTACCTGTCAGATCTGACAGTAGCTGATACCCGCCTGTTGGTGTTTGATGACTTGGCAGTCGAAATTAAATATAAAACATACCGCCAAGGAACGCCGTTCATGAGCAACCAGATAACGTCGATAGACAAAGTCGTGATACCGCTGTTGACGACCCCGGTCATTCATCCCGACAATCCCGAGGGGGGTGTCGGGTTAATCCTGGTGACCCCTGCCGGCCTCCAGGTGTTGATCGACCCCTGGTTCAACATGAGTGAATTCGATACTGCTGAGCTGGTGCTCAATGCCCTACCCACCGGCGTCTCAAAGACGATCCAGTCGGGTGAGGAAAACAAGAGATTCACGCTGAATTTGCCAGGAGGGTTCCTGCAGAACGGGATCAACCGGATTAGTCTGAGGGTCAAACGCGTCAGTCAGGAGCCGGAACCATCGGCGGACCTGGTCTTCCTGTTCAACACCCCCCGCCCCGGCGGCGAGGTAACGGGAACCGGGGACAATCCCAACCTTGTATTGACGCTTCCGGCGGATGTGATCGCCAAAGGTGTGGACGCCATTCGTGCCGCCCAAGGGGTAGATGTCACACTCGCCTACCCTTACCTGAGAGCGCACGACGAGATTATCCTCGATTGTGACGGCCACACCGTCCGGCACACGGTGACGACAGCGCAAGCCGGTGCAGGCAGAGTCGTTCTGAAGCTTTTTGCCGACGCATTCCAAAATGATAACCCTCGATTTGCAATGCGCTTCCGGGTCGTGGATCAAATCGGAAATTCATCCGGGCCGCAGGCGATCTGGTCGAGTACGACTCACATCGATGTACACGTTAAACGACCGGTTCTGGATCTGAAGTCGCCTAAGGTACTGGAGGCCTTGGGAAACAACGGGACGGAGCTGACGTTTGATGACATGTACTCGGCCAAGCATGCCAGGGTGCAGGTTTCCTATACCGGCTCGCTCACCGGACACACCGTCAAAGTGTATTGGGTTGGCCGAAACAACACCTATGGCAGTGAAATTCAAACGATTGGGCAGCCAGGGCAAACGTTGACATTCCTGATCGACCGACTGGACGTCATCGACTGCATCGGCAGCGGCGCCGAGGTGTACTACACGGTTGAATACCCCGGCATTTCCGAGCCACTCAAGTCCCTCCCCCTGGACCTGACCGTTACAGCCCAGAGATTACATCTGCCTGAACCCACATTGTCGTCAGATAAATTCACTGCAACCGTCAGCTATGTCGGCATGACCAGCGGATATTTAATACGCATAGCCTGGCACGGGAAAGTCACTCGTTATGGACCTGATGTTCCTATTACCAATACCTCACAGATGAGACTGGCGATTGATCCCGCCTGGATTGCTGAAAGTGCAGGACTGCCGGTGCGTATCAACTACACAATCCTTCGCACCGGTAGTGGTGATCGCTTAATGTTTTCGTGGATCTTGCGCTTGCAAGTTTAGTAACAAACCCGACAACAAATATCCAGAACGTCACCACACTCAAGGACGACACTATGAATCGCCACCCTTGGTCGTTGTTTTGCGCAGGATTATTAATGAGTCACTGCTCATTATCGTATGCGGATCCGCTAACAGCCAACGCAGCAGAGGACCGAAAGACAATTTCAATACAACGGTGTGCGAAATACATCGAAAACGCCGAATGGTTTTTACGGGACTATAAATGGTCTATCGCGATAACACCGACTCCCTGCGCAAGAGAAACGCAGATAGAGCAAACACCTTTTCTTTGGGATGAACTCACACGGGATTACTCCAATAGCCGATATTGGAAAAACACCCATGGACTGCGCCACCAACTGATCTGCCATTTAGAGATTGCAAGGGATAAACCACAGTGGATCCTGGAGCCTTGGCGACCTGATGTCGGTTATCAGTTAACACTGGCCGCCGGTTGTAATCATGTCACCCCGCTACCGGAAAAAGCACCGTAATACTTCTCGGTGCGTCAAGACTATTGAAACGCCAAAAACATCGATTGTGATTAAAGACCCAACACGCCAACGTCTTTTGATGAAGGAGCCTTATTGTGAAAAATACAATCGTTATTGTATTCATTGCTTTAATCATGGGTTGTTCATCTACCCGCACTACTTCAACGAATGACGTCTCCGTCCTTGACAGCCCTGACGCCCGGAATGGCGCGGCGGTAGCAGCTCAGCTAACGACGTTTTATAGCAGGAAGTTCCCCAATTGCAACAAGGTCGACTCCCAGCCGGCGTTCCTGTGTTCTGGCGTAACACTCAGGGTTACCGTGAAAGATCCCGCGGGGCAGTACAAGGTATGGGACCCCAGTCCTACCTCAGTAAAAAGCGGCGGCGTTTCATACTCTTACCTGAGGGCCGACGCAAACTTCGGGCGCCTGGCATGGGGTTATGGTAACGGCTATATCCTTTACCCCTTTCTTGAACAACCCGCCGGTAAGGACCAGTTGCAATACTTGTGCTCATACCCTATGGATGCCTGGGGTTGGCAACGTAGTTCGACTGAGGTTTGCGGCCCGTCCCCCACGTACCCTGCCCAAAGCAAACGCTGCCAGGACGCCGGTGTAACGACTGCAGCACAAACGGTGGCGGTATGGAACCTGCCGGGAGGCAATCCAAACTTGCGCCAATGTGGATTCGACGTCGAGGATGATCGCAACATGTTGGCTGGACCTGCGTTTTACCAGTCGTTACTGGCGAAATCCATGTTAGGTATCACCGGTTTTAACGAACATAACGAAATCATTATTCGCACCTGGCCTGCGGGCCGGGCCAACACGTTGCCTATCAAGGCGTTCTTTTTCATCTCCGGGGGCGATAACCAGGGATTGGCAGACGCGCGATATAATCAACGGGACTTCTACAACTCAACCAATCCGAAGATTGTTGTCCCCATTATTCGACTGACACCGCCCACCAGTTCAACCGGCACTGCCACTTTTACTTACGTCGCCTCAGATCAGGCGGTCGCTCAATAAACACGACCAGCCCCATACATCAAGTAACAATAAACATGAAACGGACAACATTATGAAACGAATCATAATAGCGCTATTCATCGCGTCCGCTCTGGGATGCACCCATATCGAGAACCCGGTTCAGGACGTAACCGTTTCCAGTACAACTCATGCAGCCATGACAGGGCCGGAGGTTGTCAACTTACTAACGACACTTTATAACCGAACCTACGCCAACTGTAATAACTCGCCCACCGCACCGGCATTTTTATGTTCGGGCGTTGTCCTCAGGGTCACCGATAAAAGACCTGGCGAAACGCACCATGTATGGAATCCGAGCCCGACTTCAGTTGGAAACGGTGGTGTTTCGTTTTCCTACATCAGAGCGGATGCCAAATACGGGCGACTCGCGTGGGGGAAAAACAACGGTTTCATGTTGTACCCCATCTTCGGTGCGCCGCATGACAAGGTCGATCTCGATTTCCTTTGCTCCTTCCCCATCGACGGCTGGACCTGGAACCGGGTGACACCGTGTGGTCATCACGCGTCCTTTCCGTCTCAAAGCCAACGTTGCCGTAGTGCAGGCGTCACCACGGCAGAGCAATGGAAAACCGTTTGGGACAGCTCACCCAACAATCAACACATTCGCCAATGCGGTTTTGATGTTTCGGAGGCGACAGGTAAACCTGCTGCAGACGCGTTTTATCAATCCGTGCGGGCAAGGGGGATGTTGGGCGCAACCGGATTTAACGAACAAAACGAAATCGTCATCAAGACCTGGCTGCAGAATATGCAGAACACGCTGCCTCTTATGGCCTTCTTTTTTATCGCAGGGGGCGACAATGCCGGTCTTGCGGAAGCCCGTGGCAACCAGAAGGATTTTTATGACTCCACCACCGCCAGAATCTGGGTGCCGGTCATCAGGCTCATTCCGCCTTCGACGATTTCCGGCAACGCAAGTTTTCAATACGTAGCCTCGGATCAACTGGTCGCACCTTGATCACTCGCCTGTCTCTGAAGCAGATGCTTGGGCAAACGAGACATAAACCACTCAATACACTGGCATCATCTGCCCAAATCGATGGACACTCTTCCCACTTCAAGAAATCGGAGAGTCGCATGCGTACCATCGGCCTTATCGGCGGCATGAGCTGGGAGTCCAGTGCCGAGTATTACCGCCTCATCAACCAACAGGTCCGCGACCGGCTCGGGCCGTTGCGTTCAGCGAAATTGCTGATGTACAGCGTCGACTTCGGCCCTGTCGAACAGGCCCAGCATGCCGGACGCTGGGACGACGCGGCGGCGATTCTGGTGGACGCGGCGCAGCGACTGCAGGCTGGCGGTGCCGAGTGCGTGGTGCTGTGTACCAACACCATGCACAAGGTGGCCGGGCAGATTCAGGGCGCGATCAATATTCCGTTTTTGCACATCGCCGACCCGACCGGTCAAGCCGCCGTGGAGGCCGATACGCTGAAAGTCGGGTTGCTCGGGACTGCGTTCACCATGGAACAGGATTTTCTCAAGGATCGCCTGAGCGCGATGGGGTTGACGGTGCTGGTGCCGGACGCCGAGGAACGCAACGCCGTGCACCGGATCATCTATGGCGAGTTGTGCGTCGGGGTGATCAGCGAGGCGTCGCGCATGCTGTATCAGCAGGTCATCGAGTCGCTGACCCGGCGTGGCGCCCAGGCGATCATTCTCGGCTGTACGGAAATCGGGCTGCTGATCAAACCCGAGCACAGCGCCCTGCCCTTGCTCGACACTACCGAACTGCATGCGCAGGCGGCGGTGGCGTTCGCGTTGGGTGACTGAGTCAGTCGGACCTGGGCGTGCGACACAGGCGTGTCATGCTCGAGGTAGCGATAATTTCGTCACAAAAGTGTTGTATCAGGCACAGAAGAAAGTGCCTGATACAATCACGAACCAGCAAACTTACAACGACAATCAGCCAGAGCAAAATCTCTCTACGGGCAGGTCTTGCACTAGCATTTACTTCAAAAAATACACTACTCGTTAGTCAAATCAAAATCTCCCGACACCGTTTTTTCCGAAGGAGCCCCAGGTGGCGAACTAGAGTGTATACCCACTACCATTTCAAATTTCCCAGTGATACGTCGCGGCGATGGTGTTGAGCTGACTTCGACCCAGCCCGATTTGGCCTTATACTCAAATCCATGCATGTCCGACCACTCTTTATATTCAACTTTCAACAGTTTTGTAGCCTCATGGCGCCCGCTGGGATAGTCTCCCTGAAAACCAAGCAACAGCTGAGTTCTAGGCGCCATAGGACCGCCGACACCCTCCAGGACCCACACTTCAACACTCCCTTCTTTCACATCAAACGATTTATAGTCTTGCTTTATCGGCTCTTTCCCATCCACATGCACAACAAAAGAACCCTCCGCGCTTTTTTTGCTATTGCGTTCGCCACTCATGTTCAATCCACCTAAAATAAAATGAATATCCCTTGCACACTCTATATACAAGGCGCTAACAACATCACTTCTCCAAGCCACAACCAGCGCTTTTAATAGTGACGCTATCGCCTCCTTTAATACACCTACGCACTTCTTCCGACAACTGTCAGACCTGACAGTTGACAAAAATTGATTTTCCGAAAAGTCGATATGAAAAGAGGAATAACTTTGTTTATCTACGGTGACTCGCCATGATTAACATTTAGATCTTATGATCCAGTTTCAAAAGCGCTGAAGAGCGCCACCCCGTGCGCCGGATTATCGATGACGAGTTGTTCGTAGGGGTGATCGGCGAGTGACTGACGACTGTACCGAAATCGGCCTGCTGATCAATCCCGAGCACAGCGCCCCGCCCTTGCTCGACACCACCGAACTGCATGCGCAGTCGGCGGTGGCGTTCGCGCTGGGTGACTGAGTCAGTCGGACCTGGGCGTGCGACGCAGACGCGCCATGCTCAAGGTGTCGACCAGCCGGCCGTCACGCACGGCGTAATCGCGGAACAGGCCTTCGGTCTCGAAACCGAACTTGCGGTAGAGCCCGATGGCCGCTTCGTTGTCGGCGTACACCGAAAGCTCGACCCGTTGCAGGTTCATCCAGTTGTCGGCGACGTCCAGCGCCGCCGCCAGCAGTTTTGAGCCCACGCCTTTGCCCTGCCAATCCACCGCGACCGCCATGCCGAGATTGCCGGCATGGCTGCGGCGGATCCGCGAAAACTGCTCCAGGCCAATGTTGCCGATGACAGTGCCCTGATGCAGCGCCACCAGTTTCACCAGCCGCTCGTTATCCGACGCCAGGCGTTGGCGCCAGATCTCGGTGGATTGAAACGGCATTTGCAGGACCTGACGGGTAATGGCCGGATCGTTGTAGAGCGCGGTGACGCCCTCGATGTGGGATTCGCTGAAGCGTTCGAGGGTGATGACAGAATCGGTAGCGGGCATGGGTGACTCATCCTTGATGCAGACATGGCCGCCCACTCTACGATGCCTTCTCGTGATGTGACCAGAACCCTATTGCGGGACAAACCCTGTGGGAGTGAGCCTGCTCGCGATGGCGGCGTGACAGTCGACATTGATGTCGCTGACACTCCCTCTTCGCGAGCAGGCTCGCTCCAGGGTTGGATCGGCGTCAGGCTTCAAACCACTCACGCCGCTCGTTGAAGGTATTGTGGATCAGCTCGACGATCATTTGCACTTCTGCCCGCCCTGTGGACTCGGTATTGACCGCCATCCAAACCTGCCTCTGCATCGGCTGGTCAAACACCCCCGATAACCCGATCAGGCCGCGGTCAAACCGACTCATGTAATTGGGCAGCAAACCAATGCAGGCGCTGCAACGGATCATCTCCAGCATCAGCTCATAAGAGTGCAAATGCACCACGCCGGCCAGGCGCTGGTCGACCACGCCGTTCCATGGCCGAAAACTCTCGACCTGACGATCCGGCTGCCATTGCACCAACATGAAGTCAGCCAGATCATCGAGGCTGTCGGGACGGGCCGCCACCCGTGAATACCGTTTGGCGATGTGCGGCAGATAGTCCAGTCGCGCCAGACGCTGCGGCTCGCTGACCGGGAAACTCGGGCCTGGCAGCGGTGAGTCGGTACCGGCCAGCCACAGCACCACGTCGGCACTGATCGCTTGCAGGGACAGTTCGCTGTCCAGCGTGATGATGTCGAGGCGCACGCTGGCGTTGCGTCGCAACAGCGCGACCAGATCACGTCCCAGGATGTCATGCAGAATCGACTCGGCCACGGCCAGTCGAATCAATGGCTGTTCGATCACCGGCACGTCGTGCTCATGGGCCAGGGCGATCAACTGCGCCTGAAGCTGCAACCCTTCAAGGCTCAAGGCCAGGCCATTGTCCTGATGATTGAACAGCGAACACTGCAATTGCGTTTCAAGCTGCGCCAGGTGTTTGCGCAATTGCGTTGATTTGATATTGAGGCTGCGGGCCGCCTGCATGAAACAACCGCAACGGGCACTGACCCGGAAAGACTGCGCCAGCACCGGATCGATTCCGGCGGCGCGGGTGGATTCCATGAATGACATCAATGACTCCTTGTCGATCTATCCTTGAAAACCTCATCCTGCGCAGCGTTTATGAACCTGACGTGACACCCCGAGCGGAAAATCGATTCAGCTGCTTGGGCTTTGCCGAAAACTCACCGCCAGGCGATTCCAGCTGTTGATGGTGGTGACCGCGATGGTCAAGTCGACCATTTCGCTTTCGTTGAACTGCTCACGCGCCTGCGCGTAGACGTCGTCCGGCACATGGTTTTCAGAGAGCAAGGTCACCGCCTCGGTCCAAGCCAACGCCGCGCGTTCGCGAGGGTTGAAGAAGCCGCTGTCGCGCCACACCACAATCGAATACAAGCGCCGATCCGTCTCACCAAGGCGCCGCGCGTCCACTGAATGCATGTCGGTGCAGAAGGCGCAGCCATTGAGTTGCGAAGCGCGGATCTTGATCAAATGCAGCAAGGCGGGCTCGATGCTCAGGTTGCTGGTCAAGGCTTCCATAGCGATCATCGCCTTCATCGCTTTGGGCGACGCACTGTAGTAATCAAGGCGGGAACTCATGGGGCGACCCTCTTGGATCAAATAGAGACCCCCAAGGTAGGCGCTGACGCACCGGCGTTACAGATCCAATTCGGCGAAAAAGCCGTTGACCATTCGGCGGCAGACCAATCCTGGGTTTTTCGCCCACGCAACTTCTGCACGGCGGCTCATGCGGGTAATCTGGCGCGACGCACACGCGCCTCAATCGCTCCAGGAGCCTCGCCGGTATGGAACTTCATGTTGTCATCAACGGCCGTAAGGACCTGGCAGGCCAGTTGTATAAGCAACTGCGCAGCGCCATTGAATCCGGCCGCCTGGCAGCCGGGACGCAACTGCCACCCAGCCGCTTGCTGGCCGAACAGCTGGGCATTTCGCGCAAGACCATTTCTGACACCTACGCGCAACTGACCTATGAGAACTTCCTCACCGGGGTGATCGGCAAAGGCACTTTCGTCAACGCCCGGACAGCCAAAGCCGTCCCCAAGCAAAGCCATTCACAGCTGGCGAGCTTCGAGGTGATCGAGTCCTGGCGCAATCTGCCGGTGTTTTTGCGCCACCCTACCCTTGAGGGTTCGTTACGCTACGACTTCATCGGTGGCGCGACCAGCAAAGGCCAGTTCCCGCAGGACGATTGGCGGCGCTGCACCTCCCACGCATTGCGCCAGATTGCCGGTTCCAAAGGTTTCTACAGCCTGCCCGAAGGCCTGCCGGCACTGCGCAATGCGATCGCCCGGCACATCGCGTTTTCCCGCGGGGTCAATTGCCAGGACGAAGACGTCGTAGTGTGCAACGGTGCGCAGCAGGCGCTGGACCTGATCTCCCGGGTGCTGACGCGTCCAGGCAGCATTGTCGCCATGGAAGACCCCGGCTACCCGCCAGCACGCCTGTTGTTTGGCACCCACGGGGCGACGGTGATCGGGGTGCCGGTGGATGCCGAAGGGATTGAGGTGGACAAGATCCCCTTGGGCACCCGGTTGATTTACGTCACGCCGTCCCACCAGTTTCCGCTGGGCATGCCGATGAGCCAGGCACGCCGGGTTGCGCTGCTGGAACGGGCTTACGAACTGGGGGCGATCATCATCGAGGACGATTACGACAGCGAATTTCGCTACGAAGGCCGCCCGACCGATTCACTGCAAAGCATGGATGAACGCGGCATCGTCGCCTACGTCGGGACCTTTTCAAAAACCATGCTGCCGGAACTGCGCCTCGGTTATGCGGTGTTGCCGCCGGCAATTCTTGAAGCCGTCATCCGCGCCAAGCAACTCACCGACCTGCACACCTCCACCCTGCCCCAATGGGCGCTGGCCAAGTTCATCGCCGAAGGTTGCCTGCTCAAGCACATCCGGCGCTGCCACACGATCTATGCCGGGCGTCGCGAGCGGATCCTGTCGCGCATGGCGGGCGACCTGTCACCCTGGCTTGAACCTGTGCCCACCACGGCCGGGTTCCACATGGTGGTTATGTGCAAAGTGCCTATCGATATTCCATTGGTGATCGAATTGGCGAAAAAGGTCGAAGTCGGGCTCTACGCGATCGACAGCTTTTTCTACCAGCAAGCACCACGGGCCGGGCTTTTCCTGGGCTTTGGCGCCATCGAAACCCTGGATATCGACGTCGCCCTAGACCGTTTGCGCGACATTTTGCAGCAGGTGGCCTGATCGATTGGTCTGCGGCTTTATCCGGCGATTGGCTATTGGCGGTCCACAGGTGCAGGCCTATCCTGCATAAGCGTTATCCCTCAATGAGCAGGATTCGTCCGGCCTGATTCAGGAGTGTGAGCAATGTCCAACGAAGTGATCAATACCGTACAGGTGCAGGCCGCCGCCGGCCGCTCGGAAGAACTGGGTAAGCAACTGCAAAAGATTGTCGACACCCTGCGTCAGCAACCGGGCTGTGATTCCTATATGGTCGACCGCTGCCCAGAGGACAGCAACCGCTGGACCGTCAGCGCCCGCTGGCAATCGGAAGCGGCCATGCAATCGCATTTCAACTGCCCTGAAGTACAAGGCTTTATTGGCCTGATCGATGAAAACCTGGCGAGAACCGTGGATTTCAACAGCTTCCCGATTCGCTGAACCCTACAACCGTTGCCTTGTGGCGAGGGGGCTTGCCCCCTCGCCACAAGGCAGCTGCTACATCAATCCTGCGTAGGATTGGTCCCCTCACCTTCGCGAATATTGGCTGTTTGATTGGCCCCGCCTGCGGACTATCGTTGGTTCTGACAACTCACTAACCGCAGGTGAAGAACCATGAAAGCTTTGCGTTTCCTTGCTGCTCCCCTGGCCGCCCTCGCCCTGACCGTTTCAGCGACTGCCATTGCTCACGAAGGCTCTTCGGAGAAGGTCACGGTTTTGCAGGATGAAGCACTGAAAAACGTGCCTGGCAAAAAAGCCATGATGATCGAGGTCGACTACAAACCCGGCCAATCCTCGATAGCCCACAAGCATGAAGGCACGGCCATGGCCTACGTGCTTTCAGGCTCGATCATTTCTCAAGTTAAGGGTGAGAAAGCAATCACTTACAAGGCCGGGCAATATTGGTACGAACCGGCCGGCTCGGAACATTTGGTCTCGAAAAATGCCAGTGCAACCAAGCCTGCCAAACTGTTGGTATTCATGGTGTTGTCCCCCGACGAGAAAGTGTTGATCCCCTTGGAAAACTGATCGCTGAAGGGATAGCCATAAGTAAAAAGGCTCGAATTAACATTTCGGGCCTTTTTATTTCCCGGCGCAATTACCGGGCATCGCTTAAACCCAATTAAACTATTGGCCACCCAAGAAGTGCAGTTTTTGGCTATTTAAAGACACAGTGACAGGTTTAGTCTGAAACACACGCCGGATCATCCGACAGTACAACTTTCCGACTCAAGTTGTTTCACTGGAGTAACGCCATGAAACTTGCACTTGTCAGTACATTAACCATGACCATTGTCTTGGCGGGCTGCTCTGTCCCCACTGCACCCAAGGCCAAGTCTTCCCTGGACGGGCTCTTCTCTGAACCGGTTGGACGCAGCAACGCCACGCACGTTCCTAACGGCCCCCAGGTTTCGCTGGGAATCGTCTACAGCCGCAACACCCAGGCCAACCGCGATTATCTAAAGTATTACCAGGCCAACGCCGGCACCGGTTTTGGCCAGAGCCTGCTGGTACAGCCGATCCACGACGCCTACGTGGCAACCTCCAGACCCGACGATGCAGTGGACTGGGTCAAGGCATCGCTGCAACGTCAGTTCGGCTTGGTGACGGTATACCCGGACATGCAAAGCCTAAGGGCGGCGAAACCCGACGTGGTCGCCATTGTCGACACCCGCAGCCAATTGATCACATCGCGCAGTTCGGATATAGAAGCGGATGTGAGTGCGAACTTCTATGATTCGAACTTCAACTACATCGGCACTGCGCAGGGGCATGACGCCAAAGCGCTGAGCCCGTTATGGGCAGACTACAAACGCAGCGAAGAGATCGTGGCGGATATTAATGAACAACAGAATGTGCGAGTTCGGGCATTGCAAAGGTTTGACCAGTCGCTCAGTAATTTATTGACAAAACCGACAGAAAAACTGTCAACCATTGATTCGGAGAAACATCAAACACTGTATTAATCATCAGCACACTCCTTGCGCCTTGAATCACGATCAAACAGGCAGTCTACTGTCAAGTCTGACAGTAGACTGCCTGTTTGTTCCTGCGTATCTATTCCGTCAGTGCGACGTATTTTGATGCGACCGAAAACAATCAATTGCGACGCACCATTACAAATTTTTTTTGCTAAAGGAGCGTCAACATGCAAACCAGCAAGCCAACTATTGACCAAGACTATCTGGACCCAAAATTCGGGCTCAACCGTAATGGTGTTGTATGGGTTGAATACCCAGACCACATCAGCAATGACGCTGACGGGATCACATTAGCCCCCGACAGAAAACTCCTTATCGCCAGTGGATGCGGCTTAAAGTTTTCGATTGTGCGACTTAACGTCGACGGCACTCAGGACTCGAGTTTTGGTGAAAACGGTGTCGTCACTGGCACGTTCGCAGAGGGATACAGATCAAAAGGCAAAGGCATTACTGTACTTCAGAGCGGTGAAATATTGCTCAGCGGTGTGTTTTTGCTCGAAGATTTAGGTGGTCCCACCGAACGTGGTCTCGCGCTGTTTGATACAAATGGCCAGCCAGTCAAAGAGTTCGGCAACGGTGGCGTTCTGCTCTTACGCCCGCTGCCCGAGACCGGGTCAACACCGAGTGAAATCCAATCCCTCACTGAGACTGCAGTTGGTGCAACCAGCTATTCGGTCGAGCTGCCTTCTGGAAAACTGTTAGTCATCAGTAATCATCGTTTCAGTATCGCAGATGCATCGGGGCTGATGATTCGTCTAAACAGGGACGGGACGTTAGATGAAACGTTCGGAGCCGGGAAAAAGGGCTATGTTTTTATCAGGCACCCTGAATATTCGACCTGGATCGGCTCGATGATCGCGCTTGCAGCTGGGACGTTCGCCGTCGCGGGGTCCGCCAGGGTTGATGGCGAACACTTCGGGCTGGTGGCTGTATACAACCCCGACGGGACACCGTCCACTTCATTCGGAGACAAAGGGTTCGTGCTGCTCAACTCCATCGGTGCCGGTGAAATTAACGGACTGGCACTGATGGGCCCCCATATTCTCGGGTTCAGCAGCACAGTCGAATTACCTAATAAAGCCTTGCTTGTTTGCCTCGACAAGAACGGCAGCTTTGTCAAAGAGTTCAATAATGGCAAGCCCGTCCAGACGCCCGTCGAAAGCACCCCAGGAGGGCTTTATTGGCAATCGGGTACTCTTCGAAATGATGGAAAGTTGGTTGTTATCGGTAGTGCGGCATTTGAAGAAGACACCAAAATCATCATCGGCCAATACATGCCTGATGGTCAGCTGGACACTGACTTCGGAAACGAAAACGGTATTCTAGCCATCAATTTGACCGGCGTACTCGATATGGGCCGGGCTATCGCGGTACAGGCCGATAATAAAATCGTTGTAACCGGCCACTCCATGCCTATTGAAGGGCGCATCGAGAGTTTTGTTTTGCGCTGTTTGAACTAACCTGCCTTTCTCGCCTGGTTCTGAAACAGGGTTATACCTGAATGGCACTTACTGAGTAGCTAAGCTGATGAGAACGCGTCGATCAGCACGGGCGGAGGTCAGGATAAAACTCTCCATGTTTAGCGAGCCCTCCTCAAAAATCCGCTAGTCATCGAACCGGCCGCTCACCCAAAACACAGCTTTATCTGCCTGTCTACTGTCACCTTTGACAGTAGACAGAGCATTTACCGTCCTATCAAATGTCATCCATGCGTTGATCAACCGTTCAAGTTTCCATGCAAGCGATTGACGCTGGCACCGATAATACTTGAGGACTCAACAATGAATATAGACACTGCAGGCAATCTCGACCCCAGCTTTAATGGGAATGGAAAAGTACTCCCCACTGAAACAACCGAATTATTTGGACTAGCATTCGCTGCTCTTATTACCCGTAACGGGGATTTATTCATGGCCGGCAGACTGTGGAATGATTATTCCATAATCAGCCTAAAAAAAGATGGCACAACGAATCTGAAATTCAATGGCAACGGGATCGTCAAAGATGTCTTTAAAGTTGGTTTCTTCTCGATTATCAAAGGCATTCAACTGACTGAGAACAATGAAATTCTGATTTCGGGTCTTTACCATGAAACAGATAAAATCAATCATCACGCCTTTGCCATTTACCGTCAGGATGGAAGCCTGAACACTGATTTTGGGGTTAAAGGCAAAGCCATCATCCGTGCCATATCAGGTGGAACATATCAGGACGTCCCCCCCGCAAGCATCCCACTTTCCGATGGTGGCGTTCTTGTATCTTCCAGCCAATTGGTTTATGGAAAAACGATCGGCGTGCTCTACCGACTGCACAAAAACGGAAGTATTGACTCGAACATTGGTGGAGGCAAGGGTTTTGTTGAGGTCAAGTATCTTGAGAATCAAACAACCATCGCCTCAATGCAATTACAGCCTGATGGAAAAACTCTGTTTGCCGGATCAACTTATGTTGATAACAGATGGCGATCTTATGTCGCACGCTACAAAGGCGATCATACAATTGATCCCGAATTTGGTGAGAAGGGATTCTTTATTAACCCCGCCACCTCTAAATACGACCAGATTTATAGCATAAAACTGGATACCGACGGAAAGGTGGTAGCGGTAGGCAGTGCGCTGCAGGAGGACAGGGCTGAAGGCTTGATACTGCGTCTCACGAATGCAGGTCGCCTTGATACTGAATTCAACGACGGAAAACCATTATTGACCACACTCGACAAAACGATCTCTGACGTGGAGTTTATGAAAATAGGCTTCCAGAGCGATAATAAAATAGTGATGCAGGGGAATAGCCTGGGTGGCGAAATCGCAGATATTATTCTTGCCCGTTTCCTACCCAACGGCACCCTGGATCCAACATTCGGGACAGGAAAAGAAAAAGGAACCGGCGGATGGGTCCGTACCAAACTAGGTTCATCCGTAGACATGGGATACGCGATGGTCGTACAAGCCAATGACCGCATCGTCGTTGTAGGCGGGTACTCCATAGACGATACCTTTTTGGGGCTACGACAATTCGCTCTTCGTTATCTGAATTGATACATCGTTCAAAAAAAAAGCCCCGGCTCTTTCAAGACGGGGCTTTTTCATTCAACGCCTGATCAGGCCGCCGGTTCCAGCTCGGCAGCTGTTGAAACTGGCGCAGGCACTACCGCTTGCCCGCTCAACGCCAGGTCCAGCAACTCACGGTTGGCCACCGCGTACATGGCGTAGTCAGTGCCGCTGGCGGCACGGATTTCCACCAGCATGGCGCGCCAGCGTTCGATCATGCCTTCGTGCTCTTCCATCCACAGCGCCAGACGGGTTTCCACGTCCTGAGTGCCGTCGCCCTGTTGCAGGACGGAGATGGTAATCGCTCGTTGCTGCCAGTCGACGTCATCACGGAACGCTTCACGGGCCAGGGCCTGCCAGTTGTTTTCAACCGGCAGAGCGCTGATCTGTTGCAGGTACCAGGTGATGTCCAGCGCGCTGCCCACGGCGAAGTAGGCCTTAGCCACGTCCGCAGGGTTCTGGCCAGTCACGTCGGAGGCCTCGATGATCGGCAGCAGGGTGTACAGGTGCGAAGTGCCAGCCACCATGCGTGCGAGCAACTCCGGCACACCGGCTTCGACGTATGCCTGATAGCGGGCCTGCCAGTTTTCGTGGATCTCGCCACTCAGCAGTTCGTCGAGTTTGAGACCCAGTTCCTTCAGATGCGGACCGAAGTGCGCGACGTCACGGGCAGCATTCTGCTCGTTGCGACGGGCACGCAGGAACCAGCGCGTGGCGCGACGGCCCAGACGCATCAGCTCGTCCATCAGCTCCAGTTGTACGTCGGCGGAGACCTGATAATCCAGGGCTTCGATCTGACGGAACCAGTGCGGGAGGTGGAAGATGTCACGCACGATCACATAAGCACCTGCCACGTTCGCCGGGCTCATGCCGGTCGACTCTTTGAGTCGCTGAACGAAGGTGATGCCCATGTGGTTCACCAGATCGTTGGCGATCTGGGTGCTGACGATTTCGCGCTTCAGACGGTGACGGCGCATGGCTTCGGAGAACTTGCTCACCAGGCTTGGCGGGAAAGCGGTTTCCATGTCGCGCGTCAGGTAATCGTCGTCCGGTACCTGGGAATTGAGCAGCGCTTCCTTGAGGTCGATCTTGCTGTAGGAGATCAGCACCGACAGCTCGGCACGGGTCAGGCCGTGGCCTGCAGCGACGCGCTCGTTGATGGCTTCTTCGGCCGGCAGGAACTCGATGGCGCGATCCAGCTTGCCGCGACCTTCCAGATCGTTCATCAGGCGCTTGTATTCAGCGATCCGCGGCAAGGCACGACGGGCCGCCAGGGACAGGGCCTGAGTCTGCTTGTAGTTGTTGCCCAGGACCAGGTTGCCGACTTCGTCGGTCATGCTCGCCAGCAACTGGTTGCGTTGCTTGTCGGTCATGTCACCGGCCTGAACCACTTCGTTCAGCAGAATCTTGATGTTCACTTCGTGGTCGGAGCAGTCCACGCCACCGGCGTTGTCGATGAAGTCGGTGTTGGAACCGCCGCCATTGAGGCCGAATTCGACACGACCCAGTTGGGTCATGCCGAGGTTACCGCCCTCGCCCACGACTTTGCAGCGCAGTTCGTTGCCGTTCACACGCAGTGCATCGTTGGCCTTGTCGCCGACATCGGCGTGGCTTTCGGTGCTGGCTTTGACGTAGGTGCCGATACCGCCGTTCCACAACAGGTCCACTGGCGCCTTGAGCAAGGCGTTCAGCAGTTCGGTCGGGGTCAGCTTGTCCGCCTGGATGTCGAAACGCTCTTTCATCTGCGGGGAAATCGCGATGCTTTTCGCGCTACGGGAGAAGATCCCGCCGCCTTCGGACATGATGCTGGTGTCGTAGTCCGACCAGGCCGAACGCGGCAGGTCGAACAGGCGCTGACGCTCGGCGAAGCTGTTGGCAGGCTCCGGGTTCGGGTCAATGAAGATGTGCAGGTGGTTGAAGGCTGCGACCAGTTGCAGCTTGTCGGACATCAACAAGCCGTTACCGAACACGTCACCGGCCATGTCGCCGACGCCCACCACGGTGATGCTGTCTTCCTGAACATTGATGCCGCGCTCGCGGAAGTGACGTTGAACGCCTACCCACGCGCCCTTGGCGGTGATGCCCATCTTCTTGTGGTCGTAGCCGGCCGAGCCGCCGGACGCAAAGGCATCACCGAGCCAGAAGCCGTAGTCGATGGCGATACCGTTGGCGATGTCGGAGAAAGTGGCAGTGCCCTTGTCCGCAGCGACCACCAGGTACGGGTCATCGTCGTCATGACGCACGACATTGGCCGGCGGAACCAGCGCCCCGTCTTTGAGGTTGTCGGTGATGTCCAACAGGCCCGAGATGAAGATGCGGTAGCAGGCGATGCCCTCGGCCGCGATCTCGTCTCGGCTGCCGCCCAGTGGCAAGCGACGCGGCAGGAAGCCGCCCTTGGCACCCACTGGCACGATGACCGAGTTCTTCACTTGCTGGGCTTTTACCAGGCCCAGGACTTCGGTACGGAAGTCTTCTTCACGGTCAGACCAGCGCAGACCACCGCGAGCCACGTTGCCGAAGCGCAGGTGCACGCCTTCAACGCGTGGCGAGTAGACGAAGATTTCGAACTTCGGTACTGGCTTCGGCAGCTCTGGAATCTGGTGCGGGTTGAACTTGAAGCTGAAGTAGGACTTGTTCTTGCCGTTCGCATCGGTCTGGTAGAAGTTGGTCCGCAACGTGGCCTTGATCAGGTCCAGGTAGCGACGCAGGATGCGGTCTTCGTTCAGCACCTGGACTTCGTCCAGTGCGGCAATGATCGCGTGTTCCAGGCGTTGCTGCTTGTCTTCCAGATCGTCGCCGGTCAGCTTGCGCGCCAGGTAGAAACGGGTCTTGAACAACCGGGTCAACTCGCGAGCGATGTCGGTGTGGTTGTTCAGGGTGCTGGCGATGTAACCCAGGTCGAAGCCCAGGCGAATCTGCTTCATGTAACGGGCGTAGGCACGCAGCAGCGCCACATCGCGCCAAGGCAAGCCGGCGGTCAGCACCAGACGGTTGAATGCATCGTTCTCGGCATCGCCACGCACGATGTGGACGAAGGCGTCCTGCAAGGTGTCGTTGAGTTGCTGGATGTCGAGTTCCAGACCTTCAGCGGCGGTGAACGCGAAGTCGTGAATCCAGAACTCGCGGCCACTGTTGTGGCGCAGGCGATACGGGAACTCACCCAACACGCGCAGACCGAGGTTTTCCAGGATCGGCAACACGTCGGACAGCGCCAGCGGCGTATCGGCGTGATACAGCTTGCAGTGCAGTTCACGCTGACCGGAGACCTGACCCAGTGGCTGATAGAAACTCATCACCAGTGGATTTTTTTCGTTCAGGCTCAGCAGGTGCTGCATGTCGACCACGGCCGAGTGGGCCGCGAAACGCTCGCGGTAACCGGCCGGGAAGCCTTTCGGGAAGTCGGCCAGCACGTTGGTGCCGTGGGCTTCGCCGAAGCTTTCGACGACCAGGCTGGCGTAGTCGTCCTGCCAGCTGCGGCAGGCTTGCACGACTTCTTTTTCCAGCAGGACCGGGTCGATGTCGAGACGGTTCTTTGGATCGACGCGCAGGATCAGCTGTACGCGAGCCAGTACGGATTCGGAGAAGAAGGTCCAGAACTCGCAGTCCGAGGCTTTCAGGCGATCCATCAGCACTTGCTGGATCTTCTGGCGCACTTCGGTGGAGTAGATGTCACGCGGCACGTAGGCCAGGCAGTAGCAGAAACGGCCGTATGGGTCTTTGCGCAGGAACACGCGGATCTTGTTGCGTTCCTGGATCTGCACGATCGACATCACGGTGCTGAACAGCTCGTCCACCGGGGTCTGGAACAGATCATCGCGCGGCAGCACTTCGACCACTTGCGCCAGTTCCTTGCCCAGGTGAGCCTTGGGCTGGAAGCCGGAACGGCGTTCGATTTCCTCGACCTTGCGACGGATGTACGGAATGACCCGCACGCTCTCGCCATACACCGAAGAGGTGTACAGGCCCATGAAACGGCATTCCTTGATGACGTTGCCGTCGGCGTCGATTTCACGGATCGACACATAGTCCGGGTAAGCCGGACGGTGGACACGGCTTGGGTGTGCAGCCTTGGCGAACGACAACAGGGTCGGTTCGCGCAGGTACTTCACGGCGTAGTCTTCGATGCGCAGGTCGTCGTAGGTCAGGCCGGTGCGCAGCAATTTGGTCAGGCCGAGGAACGAATCCTGGTCGTAGACGATGTGGCCGCCGTCGACTTCATCGCGAACCACGAACTCTTCATAGCCCAGAAACGTGAAGTGGTTGCCCACCAGCCATTCCAGGAAGCTTTTGATTTCGGCTTTTTCTTCAGGATCGACAGCGAACTGGCTGCTGTCCAGGTGGCTCAGGATTTCCTGGACCTTGGCTTTCATCGGTTCGAAATCGGTGACCGCGACGCGGACTTCACCGAGAACCTGTTCCAATTCCTTGCTCAGGACATTGAGCTCGGCCGCGTTGGCGCAACGGTCGATTTCCAGGTACATCAGCGATTCTTGCAGAATGCCTTCGCCCTGGGTGCCTTTCGGCAGGATTTCCAGCAGCTCGCCCTTGCTGCCGCGACGCACGCTCAGCACAGTGGTTTGCAGGGTATGAATGCTGTAGCCGCGACGGTTCAGCTCGGTACGCACCGAGTCCACCAGGAATGGCAGGTCGTGGTGCAGCACTTCGACCGCGGTGTGGGTCGACTGCCAGCCGTGGCGTTCGTAATCCGGGTTGTAGACGCGCACTTGCGGTTGCGCGTGATCGAAGCGCTCAAGCAGGCGCCACGCAGAAAGGGTGCAGCCGGCGAGGTCGGACAACCGACGCTGGGTCAGCTCGTCCAGGGAAATGATGCCGAAGAATTGTTCAGCGAACAGCGCCACTTGTGGCAGTGCCTGTTCACTGATGTGCTGGGCCAGTGCCGCTTGCAGTTGGTGCTGGAAGTCGGCTTTGCTGGCTGCGGTGAAGAACGCCATCTGTGGTACTCCGCTTGGGCTTGTTATTGATGGAAGCGTCGCGTGCAAAACCCCTTTCGGGGCGATCCGTCACCCTGTTCCTGATTCTCGGGCAGAGGAAACAGGATGACAGGTGGGTGAAGCTGGACGAGACACTCAGGTCACATTCACCTTCCATGAGGGTTATCGGCAAAAACGCCTGTGCGATGAATTGCACAATGTCTTTACGGATATCCATTCGATGCGCAGCTTAACGAGTGCGGCAAGGCCTGTGCTTGCGGCGCTGCGACATATTCGGTCATCGGTACGCAGCTCACGGCATGCGCCTCGAACAACACTAGCAGTCGCGCAGGAAAACGGGCGTTTTATCCCCGGTTTTACGGCACATCCGTACCAGAAATGACCAGTAACACTCCAAGTGTTCACGACACATCCTCTACACTCAGGCGAGCAGAAATTCCAGAGGGCTGGCAGAATCGCCTTTTATTGCGTTCACAATGCTCGCCGAGCCAGGATTTTCCCCATGCAAATGACCACCGCACTCTTGATCGTCAACCCGTGCGATGACGAAGAAGACAACATGGCCATGCTCTGCTGCCACAGCGATCAGGGCGACATGTTCCTGATGACCCGTTACCCGGACGAGGACGCGCTGGACATCACCCTCGACGGCGAGCCTTCGACGCTGGATGGCGTCAAAGTGACCTTGAGCCCTACCCGCTTGCTGATTGAAATCGCGGCGGCGGATGCGGATGCGCTGAATGGCGATGATTCGCTGGAGATCATTCACAGTACGGATGCTGGCGATCTGGCTGAGGTCGAGGAAACCTTGCAAAACATCCTCAAGGGGACTGGCACCTATATAAGCGAGATTTGAGGGTGCCTTGACCGGCCTCATCGCGAGCAGGCTCGCTCCCACAGGTGACCGAGTCGTTTGATTGAAATGCGATCAATGTCGGAGCGAGCCTGCTCGCGATGAGGCCCGAAAGAACACCTCCAGCCTTGGAGCCTCACAAAACTCCAACAATTTCCCCAACCATTTCCCACACTTTGCACAAAATGCCGTTAGTCGCCGCCCCCCGCGATGGATTAAAGTAACGCCCCCAGCCCTGGCGTTATTCGAACGTCTTCGGTCACCCTTTCCAGGAACAGTCATCGATGGAACATCGTGAAGCGCTGCTAGCGCTGCGAACCTTTCTTTCAACGCAGATTCTCGGCCAGGAAAAACTCATCGAGCGCTTGCTCATCGCCTTGCTTGCCGACGGCCACATGCTGGTCGAGGGTGCCCCGGGGCTGGCCAAGACCAAGGCCATCAAAGAACTCGCCGAAGGCATCGAAGCCCAGTTCCATCGCATCCAGTTCACCCCCGACCTGCTGCCGGCCGACATCACCGGCACGGAAATCTATCGCCCGGAAACCGGCAGCTTCGTATTCCAGCAAGGCCCGATCTTCCACAACCTGGTGCTGGCGGACGAAATCAACCGCGCCCCGGCCAAGGTTCAATCGGCATTGCTGGAAGCCATGGCCGAGCGCCAGGTCAGTGTCGGGCGCAGCACTTACGAGCTGTCGCCGCTTTTTCTGGTGATGGCCACGCAAAACCCGATCGAGCAGGAAGGCACCTATCCCCTGCCGGAAGCCCAGCTCGACCGCTTCCTGATGCACGTGAAAATCGGCTTCCCCGATGCTGCCGTCGAACGCCGCATCCTGCAACAGGCCCGTGGCGAAGCCCTTAACGGCGAAACTAAGCCCGAGCGCCGGGTCAGCCAGCAGGCGATTTTCGCCGCACGCAAGGAAATCCTCGGTTTGTACATGGCCGACGCCGTGGAGGAATACCTGGTGCAACTGGTCATGGCCACGCGCACCCCGGCCAAGTTCGACCCGGAGATGGCCGAGTGGATCGCCTACGGTGCCAGTCCCCGCGGTTCGATTGCCCTCGACCGCTGCGCCCGGGCCCACGCCTGGCTGGCCGGTCGCGACTTCGTCAGCCCGGAAGACATCCAGGCCGTGCTGTTCGACGTACTGCGCCACCGCATCATTCTGTCCTTTGAAGCCGAAGCCGCTGGCATCGATCAGGACCGGGTGGTCCAGCGGATTCTCGACGTCGTAGCCGTCGCTTGACCCCGATGAACGCCCTCCTGCCGCCCGAGCCGGGCATCCGCGTCAGTCTCGCCGAGCTGATCGAGATGCGCCATCGCGTGCGCGAAGTGCAGCTGTTTTCCACGCCGAGCCAGCGCAGCCCGCTGATCGGCCTGCACCACTCCAAGCTGCGCGGCCGTGGCGTGGACTTCGATCAGGTGCGGGTTTATCAGGCCGGCGACGACGTGCGCACCATCGACTGGCGAGTCACCGCCCGCACCCAGGAGCCCCACACCAAGCTGTTTCACGAAGAACGCGAGCGGCCGATTTTCATCATGGTCGAGCAAAGCCGTCGGCTGTTTTTCGGCTCCGGGCTGATGTTCAAATCAGTGCTGGCCGCCCAGGCAGCGAGCCTGATCGGCTGGGCAGCCCTGGGCCATAACGACCGGGTCGGCGGGCTGGTGTTCGGCGACAACGAGCACTACGAGATCAAGCCCCGGCGCAGCAAACAAAGCCTGCTGCAACTGCTTAACCGTCTGGTGCGGGTCAATCAGTCGCTGCACACCGAAAGCGAGCAGAACCGTGATTCCCTCAACATGGCCCTGCGTCGGGCGCGGGAGGTGCTGCGCCCCGGCAGCCTGGTCATCGTGATCTGCGATGAACGCGCCTTGACCGAAGGTGCTGAACAGCAATTGAGTCTGTTGTCGCGTCATTGCGACCTGTTGCTGCTGCCACTGTCCGACCCACTGGATCACGCCCTCCCCGCCGCCGGGCTGCTGCGCTTCGCCGAACGTGGCGCGCAACTGGAACTCGACACGCTGAATTTCGACCTGCGCCAGACTTACCGCGCCCAGGCCGAAGCCCGCATCGCCCGCTGGGAACTGCTCGCGCAAAAGCTGCGGGTATTGCTGATGCCGTTGAGCACCCAGAGCGAGATGGTCGAGCAATTGCGTGAGTATCTGAACCTACAAAAACCGGGGAAAGGTCGATGAGCAGCCTCGATCAACTGCAACCGCTGATTTCCCCGCCGCCCATCGAATTCTGGCCACCCGCGCCCGGCTGGTGGCTGTTGCTGTTTTTGCTGCCGCTGATCGGTTTTGGCCTGTGGAAGGCGCGGCGACTCATTCCGGACAAACGCCCGATCGTGCGCGCCGAACAACCGCTGGACCCGGTGCGTATCGCCGCATTGGCCGAACTGGCGCAGATGCCAAAACCCTACGACGGCGCACCGGCCGGCGCCTGGTTGCAGCAGCTTAACGGCTTGCTCAAACGCCTGTGCCGCAACCATTACCCCTACAGTCAGAGCCATACCCTCAACGGGCGCAAGTGGCTGGCGTTCCTCGACAACCGTTGCCCGGCCGCCGGCCTGACACGCTGGATGGTGCTGGTCGAAGGCGCCTACAAACCCGAATGCAAACTCGACGACAAGGCCATCGCCGGCCTCACTCAAGCCGTCGATACCTGGATTCGCAAACATGTTTGAGTTCGCCTGGCCGTGGATCTTTGCCCTGCTGCCGCTGCCCTGGTTGATGCGCGTTCTGCTGCCGGTGGCCGACAGCGGCGAACCGGCGCTCAAAGTCAGTTTCCTCAACGACCTCGAAGGCCTGGCCCGCCGCCGTGCCCGGGCCAACCTGCCAGCCTGGCGCCAGCAAGCACCGTTCATTCTGTTGTGGCTGTTGTTGCTGATAGCGACAGCGCGCCCGCAATGGCTGGGCGAACCGCTGCCGATTGCCGCCAGTGGTCGCGATCTGCTGGTGGCCGTGGACGTGTCCGGCTCCATGGATTTCCCCGACATGCAGTGGCAGGACGAAGACGTCAGCCGACTGTCGCTGGTTCAGCACTTGCTCGGTGACTTCCTTGAAAGTCGCGACGGCGATCGCGTCGGCCTGATCCTGTTCGGCAGCCAGGCGTACCTGCAAGCGCCCTTGACGTTCGACCGACACACCGTACGCGTGTGGCTCGACGAAGCGCGAATCGGCATCGCCGGCAAGAACACCGCCATTGGCGACGCGATCGGCCTCGCCCTTAAACGCCTGCGCATGCGTCCAGCCCAGAGCCGCGTGCTGATCCTGGTCACGGACGGCGCCAACAATGGCGGTGAAATCGACCCGCTCACGGCAGCGCGGCTGGCGGCCAAAGAAGGCGTGAAGATCTACCCGATCGGCATCGGCGCCGACCCGGAGCAGAGCGGCACCTTGGGTTTTCTCGGGGTCAATCCGAGCCTGGACCTCGATGAACCGGCGTTGAAGGCCATCGCCCAAGCCACCGGCGGCCAGTACTTTCGCGCCCACGATGGCAAAGAGCTGCAGTCGATCAAGGACACCCTCGACACACTTGAGCCAGTGACTCAACAACCGACCCAGGCTCGCCCGGCGCAGGCGTTGTATCACTGGCCTTTGGCACTGGCGTTGTTGTTGAGCATGTTGTTGGTGGTTCGCGAGCGTTGGCCGGACAACCCACTGCAACGGCTGTTTACCAAGGACCTGTTTTTGCAGACGCAACTGCCTGACTGGCGCCAGCGGCTCAAACGCCTGCGTCTGCGGAGGCGCCGATGAGTGCGCTGTGGCCGTACTGGTTTCGCCCCTGGTGGTTGCTGTTGGTGCCGCTGTTGGGCTGGCTGCTCTGGCAACTCTGGCATCGGCAAAAACGCGCCGGACGCTGGCAGATGATCCTGCCACCGGCCTTCCACGCCGCACTGCTGAGCGGTGGCAACGGTCGCGATAACAAGCTGCCGTGGGTCGTCCTTGGCATGGCGTGGGTATTGACCGTCCTGGCCTTGTTGGGGCCGAGTTGGGAGCGCGTCGAACAAATCAGTCAGAAACCCGCCGACCCGCTGGTGGTTGTGCTTGAGCTGACCCCGGAAATGCTCGCCACCGACGTGGCGCCGAACCGACTCGAACAGGCACGACGCAAACTGTTAGACCTGCTGCAAGTGCGCAGCGACGCCCAGACTGCAATCGTCGTCTATGCCGGCAGCGCCCACACCCTGGTGCCCCTGTCGGATGACCTGTCGACCAGCCGTAATCTGCTCGATGCGCTCAAGCCTTCGCTGATGCCCGAAGCAGGCCATCGCGCGGACCTCGCGGTGACCAAGGCCCTGGCACTGCTGAATCAGGGGGATTTGGGTGAAGGCCGGATCCTGTTGATTGGTTCCACCTTGACGGACCTGGAACGTGAAGGGATTCGCCAGGCACTGGACCGAAAATCGACGCAGTTCCTGATGCTCGGCATCGGCACCGCCGAAGGCGCGCCGGTCGCGCAAGAGGACGGCAGTTTCCTCAAGGACGACCAGGGCGCGATTCTGGTGCCGCGCCTGGACAGTCCCAGCCTGAAAGCCTTTGCCAACGACCTCGGCGGACGCTATCGCCCAGCGCGACTGGGCGATACCGACCTGCGCGGGCTCGGCCTGCTTGACGGTCCACGCACCCTGCGCAACGACGGCCAGACCTTGCGCCTGGACACCTGGGCCGATGAGGGTTACTGGTTGCTGCTGCCGCTGTTGCTGCTGGCGGCGTGCGCCGGTCGCCGTGGCTGGTTGTTCTGCCTGCCTTTACTGCTCCTGTTGCCGCAACCGAGCTATGCCTTCGACTTTGAAGACTTGTGGTTGCGCCCCGATCAACGGGGCCTGCATCTGCTCAGGCAAGGCCATCCGGCGAAGGCTTCGCAGCATTTTGAGGATCCGCAGTGGCAAGGCGTCGCGCTGTATGAAGCTGGCGACTATAGCGGCGCCGCCCAGCGGTTCGCCGAGGGCAACGATGCGCACGCCCACTACAATCGTGGCAACGCCCTGGCCAAAAGCGGTGAGCTGGAAGCGGCGCTGGACGCTTACGATCAGGCACTGGAACGTCAACCGGATCTGCGCCCGGCGCAGACCAACAAGGCACTGGTAGAAAGTCTGCTCAAGCAGAAAAACGCACCACCACCGGTTGAGCCGCAGAAATCCGCCGATGACGAGACCCAGAACACCGAGCAAGAACCGCCACCGGGTGCCGCCACACAACCGGCGGACAACGACCATCCGAAATCCGACGCCGGACAGACCACGCCGGACGCCGGGCAACAGGCCACAACGCCGCCGAAACCGGGCACCAATGAAGTCCCGGGCAGCGAGCTGGGGGACGAGCAAAGCACCACACCACCGATGCGGCCAGCCAGCGACAATATCGATGGCGAACAGCGTCAGGCGCTGGAGCAATGGCTGCGCAAGATCCCGGATGACCCGGGTGAATTGCTCAGGCGCAAATTCTGGTACGAACAGCAACAACATCAGGATCAGGAAAAAACGCGATGACCCGCTTCACCCTTTTCATGCTCGCCCTGCTGTTTAGCACCGTTCAGGTCCACGCGGCGGCGCTGGTCGCCAGTGTCGATCGCAGTCGTCTGAACTCCGGCGAGACGGTCGAACTGACCCTGGAATCCAACGACGTGACGCAGTTCGGCAAGCCTGACCTGGCGCCGCTGGAACCGCTGTTCGAAGTGCGTGGCACCCGCCAGGTTAACCAACTGACCACCCTGAACGGCGACAATCGCGCCACTACACGTTGGATCATCACCTTGCTGCCCAAGGAAAACGGCAGCGTGACGATTCCACCGCTGCAGCTGGGCGACGTCCAGAGCCAGCCGATTACCGTGCAAGTGGTCGAAAGCGAAACCCAGGACACCGCGAACAAACTGGCCCCGGTGTTCATCGACGCCAGCCTCGATCAGTCCAGCGTTTACGTGCAGGCCCAGGCCATCCTGACCTTGCGCATCTATCATTCGGTGTCGCTGTACGACGACAGCAGCCTGACGCCGTTGCAGATTCCCGATGCGCGAATCGAACAACTGGGCGAGTCGCGCACTTACGAGAAAGCCATCAACGGCCTGCGCCACGGCGTGATCGAAATGCGTTATGCGATCTACCCGCAACACAGCGGCGAATTGACCATTCCGGCGCAGATCTTCAGCGCCACGCTCGTCGACGCCCAGCCCACCCAGGACGCCACCCAGGCGCCGAAGTCCGGGAAACTGATGCGTGTCAGCTCCGCGCCGATTCTGCTAACGGTCAAGGCCAAACCCATTACTTACCCTGCCGACCTGCCCTGGTTGCCGGCCCGCAGCCTGAGCCTGAGCGAAAGCTGGAACCCGGAGCCGGACCATGCGCAGGTAGGTGATTCGCTGACTCGTAGTCTGACCTTGAAGGCCGAAGGCCTGGCCAGCTCCCAACTGCCGCCGCTGCCCGCCACCGACGTCAATGGACTGCGCCGCTACCCGGATCAACCGGTGCTGAGCAACCAAAGCACCGAGCGCGGCCTGATCGGCAGCCGTGAAGATCGCGAAGCGCTGGTGCCGGGCCGCAGTGGTGCCATCGAGTTGCCCGCGGTGGAAGTGGTCTGGTGGAACACCTTCGAAGATCACCTGGAACACAGCAGCCTGCCGGCCCGAAGCCTGCAAGTGGCGAACAATCCGAGCCTGGTGATTGATACACCGGCTAACACCGCGCAAGTGAATACCGGCGTCGACAGTGAAACCTTGTGGAAGTGGAAACTCAGCACATTGATTCTGGCCTGCACCACGTTGCTGGGTTTCGGACTCTGGTGGCGCGCCCGCTGGCAACCGGCAATCCTGCGTGCCGCGCAGACCGGCCCGAGCCCACGCACCGTCCTCGACGAACTCAAACGCGCCTGCCAGGCCAACGACTCCCACGCCACCCGCCAGGCCCTCGACGCCTGGGCCCGGCAACAGCCGGAAACCCTGGCCGACATGGCCGCCCGGTTCGTGCCTTTGTCCGACGCACTGGACGGCTTAAACGGCGCGCTCTACAGCGAAACCGGCCAGCACTGGCAAGGCGAAGATCTGTGGCGGGCGATCAAGGCGATCCCGATTGCCGAACGGGTTCAGGATCCGGTGGGTGACAGTGGTCTCCCGCCGCTGTACCCGAAATAATCACGGCCACCACACTCCCTGTAGCAGCTGGCGAAGCCTGCGTCCGGCTGCGAAGCAGTCGTAAAATCAGCATATGCGGTGGATCAGGCAAATCGCGCAAGCAGCATTTACGACAGCTCCGCAGCCGAACGCAGCCTCGCAGGCTCGGCAGCTGCTACAAGGGTTGTGTTGGTTGGCCACATCCAGTGTGTTTGCCATTAAACTCTCTCCCCTTTCGCCGCCCTCATTTTCCACGCGGCCATTACCTTATTCCTACGGAGTTCGCCTTGCGTCTGTTTCACACCTCCGACTGGCACCTTGGGCAGAACCTGCACGGCCAGGAACGCGATTTCGAGCACGCCTGCTTTCTTGAATGGCTGCTGCGCCAGCTGAAGCTGGACCAGCCCGACGTGCTGTTGATCGCCGGCGATATCTTCGACACGGTCAATCCGCCGGTCAAAGCGCAGGAGCGCCTCTACGAATTCATCGTCAGCGCCCACGAGCAGCAACCGTTGCTGACCATCGTGATCATCGCCGGCAACCACGACTCTGGCTCGCGGATCGAACTGCCCGCGCCGTTGATGCGCCGTTTGCGCACCCACGCGCTTGGCCGAGTACTGTGGCTCGACGATGGTCAACTGGATGCCGAGCGGTTGTTGTTGCCGTTACCGGATGCCAGCGGTGAAATCGCCGGCTGGTGCCTGGCGCTGCCGTTTTTGCGCCCGGCCGAAGTGACTGGCGCGCAGTTGGGTGACAACTACTTGCGCGGCATCGGTCAGGTTCATGAATGGCTGATCGAGGCGGCCAATGCCAAGCGCAAGCCTGGCCAGGCGTTGATTGCCATCAGCCATGCGCACATGGCCGGTGGGTCCGTGTCGGAAGACTCCGAGCGCAGCCTGATCATCGGCAATGCCGAAGCCCTGCCCGCCAGCCTGTTCGGGCCGAGCATCAGCTACGTCGCGCTGGGGCATTTGCACAAGCCGCAGAAGGTCAACGGTGAAGAACGCATTCGCTACAGCGGCTCACCGATTCCGTTGTCCTTCTCGGAAATCGGCTATCAGCATCAGATTCTCGACGTCACGCTCGACGGCGAAACCCTGGTCAGCGTCGAGCCGAAACTGATTCCCCGCGCGGTCAACCTGCAACGCATCGGCCCGGCGCCGCTGGCCGAAATCCTCTTGCAACTGGCCGACCTGCCGAATATCGACTTGCTGGCCGACATCCAGCGCCAGCCGTGGCTGGAAGTTCGGGTGCGTCTTGATGAGCCGCAACCCGACTTGCGCCACCAGGTGGAAAGCGCCCTGCAAGGCAAAGCCGTGCGTCTGGTGCGGATCGCCGCTGAATACGCCGGCAATGGCAGCCGCGAGGGTGTCGATGACGGCACCACGTTGATTGAACTCGACCAGCTCTCACCTCAGGAACTGTTCAGCCGCGCTTGGCAGGACAACTACGGCAGCGAGGTCGATGAGCAAACGCTGAAGGACTTTGCCGAGCTGTTGCAGGATGTGCAGATGGAGAGCGAACAACCATGAAGATCCTCGCGATCCGCCTGAAAAACCTCGCCTCGCTGGCCGGGCCCTTTGAAATCGACTTTACCGCTGAACCGCTGGCGAGTGCCGGCCTGTTCGCGATCACCGGGCCGACTGGTGCGGGCAAAAGTACCTTGCTCGACGCCTTGTGCCTCGCGCTGTTTGGCGCCGTTCCTCGGTTGAGCAACGCCCAGGTGTCTGCCAAGGCACCGGACGCCGATGGCGAAATCAGCACCGGCGACCCGCGTACCTTGCTGCGGCGTGGCACCGGAGAAGGGTATGCCGAGGTGGATTTCGTCGGCATCGACGGCCGGCGTTACCGCGCGCGCTGGGAAGCCAATCGCGCTCGCGAAAAGGCTGGCGGTAAGCTGCAAGCCAGCCGTCAGAGTCTGCGCGACATCGATCAGGATCAGTTGCTGGCCAGTCAGAAAGTCGAGTTCAAAACCCAGCTCGAAGCCGTGCTGGGCCTGAACTTCGAACAGTTCACCCGCGCCGTGCTGCTGGCCCAGAGCGAGTTCAGTGCCTTCCTCAAGGCTAACGACAACGAACGCAGCGAACTGCTGGAAAAGCTCACCGATACCGCGCTCTACACCCGCCTCGGTCGCCGGGCCTTCGACAAAGCCAAAGAGGCGCGTGAAGCGCACAAGTTATTGCAGGATCAGGCCACGGGCGTGACGCCGCTGTCCCCCGAAGCCCGGGCCGAACTCGATGAGCGCTTCAACGAGGCGCAGCAGCAACTCAAGACCCAGCAAGCGCAGCTCAAACAGCTTGAATTGCAGCACACCTGGCTCAAGGACCTGCGTCAATTGCAGGACGAGCAACAGAGCGCCACCGAGCAACTGACCAGCGCCCGACAGCACTGGGAAAGCCTGGCCGGCGAACGGTTGAAGCTCAGTCGCCTGGAGCAACTGGCCCCGCAACGGCACCAGTTCGCCCGCAAGACCGAACTCACCGCCCAGCTCACCCCGCTGGCGGCGCAGATTCAGCAGCACACCCAACAGCAAGCCGAGTTGAACGAGCGGCAGGCGCAACTCGAACAGAGCTTGAGCGCTGCGCAGACCGCGCTGGTCGAAGCCCAAAGCCAACACACGGCAAAAGCTCCGTTGCTGCGCCAGGCCTTTGAAGAGCAAAGCACCCTCGCCCGGTTGGTCAAAGACGCCAGTGTGAGTGCCGAACATAAGCAACAAACGGAACTGGCCAGCACTCAAGGGCAGAACACGATTCAGGGCCTGCTCGAGCAACAAAAGCAGGTGGCTGCACGTCTGGAGCGGATTGCCGGCGAGCTTGAGCAAAGCACGCATTTAGCGCCGTTGAGCGAGGCGTGGAACGCCTACCGTGATCGCCTGCAACAGTTGATGCTGATCGGTAATCGCTTGAACAAGGGCCAGGCTGAACTGGCGGCTCTGGAGCAAAGCGCCGCCCGCGCCGGCGAAGAACTGGCGGCTCAAAAGCAGCATCTGGAAGTGCTTTATAAAGAGGCCGGTGCCGAGCCCGAAGCCGTGGCCGAACAGATCCAGCTGCTGGGCAACCTGTTGCAGGACAACCGCAAACAACTGCGGGCGTTTGAAGAACTGACACGGCTGTGGGCCAGCCAGCAGGAGATCGACAAGCGCAGCGCCGAGCTTTCGCAACGCCAGCTCAGCGCTCAGCAGGAACGTGATCGCCTGACCCAGGACGGTGTGAAGACCAAGAACGACCTGGTCGTCGCCGAACAGACCCTGACCGTCACTCGCGAACTGCTGGAGCGTCAGCGTCTGGCCCGCAGCGCCAGCGTCGAAGAACTGCGCGCACAGTTGCAGGACGATCAGCCCTGCCCGGTCTGCGGCAGCCCCGACCACCCTTATCATCAGCCCGAAGCGTTACTGCAAAGCCTCGGTCGCCACGATGAAAGCGAGCAGGCCAACGCGCAGAAGGCCGTTGACCTGCTGAAAGAGAAACTCACCGATTTGCGTGGCGAAGTCGGCGGCTTGATCGCTCAGCAAAAAGAACTGTTGCAGCAACAGGAGCAACTCGCCACCCAGCAACAAGGCCTGACGCCGAGCCTCGAAGCGCATCCGTTGTCGACGCAACTGCTGGCTCAGGACGCGAGCAAACGAGACGGTTGGCTGGCGCAGCAAAACAGCCAGTTGAACCAGAGCATCACCCAGGATGAACAACGGCAAACCGCCCTGCTCACCTTGCAACAGGACGCGGCTCGCCTTCAGCAACAACTGCGCAGTGCCGAAGCGGCAAGCCAGCAAGCGACGCAGCACTTGAGTAACCAACAGCGTGAGCTGGGCAGTGATCGCCAGCGCCTGGACGAAGAGCTGAGCGCCTTCAGCACCCTGCTCCCGGCCGAGACACTGGAGGCCTTGCGCAACGAACCCGCCGCGACCTTCATGCAACTCGACCGGCAGATCGCCCAGCGCCTGGAGCAACTCGATCAGCAACGCGATGAGCTCAGTGAACAGCAACAACGCCAACAGACACTGGAAAAAGAACAGGACCGCCAACTGGCCCGCGCCCAGGCACTGGAAGCGGCGCAACAGCAATTCACCGTCCTTGCCGAGCAACAACAGGCTTGCCAGGAACGGCTGACGCAATTGCTGGGCGAACACAGCAGCGCCGAACACTGGCAGCAGCAACTGGATCAAGCCGTCGAACAGGCGCGCACTGCCCAGGCAACGGCCCATCAGGAACTGCAAACCGTGCACACACGGTTAGTCGAACTGGCCGCTGAACTCAAAGCCAGACAAGAGCGCCTGCTGGCCCTGGAAACCGAAGACCGCGACCTGAGCGCAAAGATCGCCGACTGGCGCGCCTTGCATCCGGAGCTCGACGATGGCGGACTGGAAGCGCTGCTGAGCGTCGACGACCAGCAAGTCAGCGAACTGCGGCAGCACTTGCAGCAAAGCGAAAAAGCCATCGAACAGGCCAACGTGCGATTACAGGAACGGGATCAGCGCCTGCTCAATCATCAGGCGCAAAACAACGGCAATCTCGACGCCGAGCAACTCGCCACGGCCCTGGCAGACCTGCAAAACCTGTTCACCGCCAGCGAACACCGTTGCGCCGAACTGCGCGCCGAACAGGCCGAGGATCAGCGTCGGCAGAATGCCAACCAAGCCCTGGCGCAGCAGATTTCCGACGCCTACAGCGAGTATCAACGCTGGGCTCGCCTGAATGCGTTGATCGGCTCGGCGACCGGCGACACCTTCCGCAAGATCGCTCAGGCCTACAACCTCGACTTGCTGGTGCATCACGCCAACGTGCAATTGCGCCAGCTGGTGCGGCGCTATCGCCTGAAACGCGGCGGCAGCATGCTCGGGTTGCTGGTGATGGACACCGAGATGGGCGATGAGCTGCGCTCGGTGCACTCGTTGTCGGGCGGCGAGACGTTCCTGGTGTCGCTGGCCCTGGCGCTCGGCTTGGCGTCGATGGCTTCGAGCACACTGAAAATCGAATCGCTGTTCATCGACGAAGGCTTTGGCAGTCTCGATCCGGAATCCCTGCAACTGGCCATGGACGCACTCGATGGCTTGCAAGCCCAGGGACGTAAGGTCGCGGTGATTTCACACGTACAGGAAATGCATGAGCGGATTCCGGTGCAGATCCAGGTCCACCGCCAGGGCAATGGCCTGAGTACCCTGGAGGTGAAATGAATACGCTGTATTCGTTCCGCCGCTGCCCTTACGCCATGCGAGCGCGCATGGCCCTGCGCTATTCGGGCGTTGCGGTACAGATTGTCGAGGTCAGCCTGAAAGCCAAGCCTGCCGAGATGCTCGCGCTCTCGGCCAAGGGCACGGTCCCGGTGCTGAGTGTCGACGGTCAGGTGATCGATGAAAGCCTGGCGATCATGCACTGGGCCCTGGCGCAGAACGATCCGCAGGATTGGTTGCTCAAGGCTGATCCAGCCGGACAGGCGCACATTGCCGCCCTGATAGAAGAGAACGATCTGGCGTTCAAGGTGCATCTGAATCGCTACAAGTACGCCGAGCGTTACCCCGAGCAGCCGATGGAAACCTATCGTGCTGCGGGTGAGGGGTTCTTGCGCAAGCTGGACGAATTGCTCGAGGGGCGCGACTACTTGTTGGCCGGGCATCCGAGCCTGGCGGATGTGGCGTTGATGCCGTTCATACGGCAATTCGCCCATGTCGATCGCGAATGGTTCGGGCAGACGCCTTATGTGCGGTTGCAGGTTTGGTTGCAGCGGTTCCTGGAGTCGACGTTGTTTGTAGGCGTGATGCAGAAGTAATCGAACACCCCCTGTGGCGAGGGAGCTTGCTCCCGCTCGGCTGCGCAGCAGTCGTAAATCGGCTGACGCAATCTTGCTGAAGTTGCAGGTTTTGGGGCTGCTTTGCAGCCCAGCGGGAGCAAGCTCCCTCGCCACAATGGATCTCAGAGGGCAGCTGGCTCTTAGGCGAACACTTCACACATTTCCAGCACCGAGCAATCCACCTGGAACGGCCCGAAGAAATCGTCTTGGCGTTTCATAGGCGGATTGCCTGCCAGCAGCCCAAGCGATTTTGCGGTTTCAATGTTGCGCGCCAGGTTGTGATTGGCTTCGATGGACCGTGCAACGGAACCTGCCGAGCCCTGCCCTATCCCCAAAAGGGAAGCGCCATTGGTCATGAATGCGAGGAAGGCGATGACCCAGAGTTTGCTCCCTTTCATGTCCCTGCCACTCCCGCCAGTTCTGCGTGATCGACCAGCACGTTTTGAGCGCGGTGTTCGAACTGGATGGCGGGATAAGCGACCTGAATGGGTGCTTCAACGGTGTGCTGCAATTGAGCCGAAACGCTGACGACCAGTACCAGGGCCACGTAAAGACCTATGGCCAGGTAGGCGCCGTATTTGGCAAAAGTGATGATTGAGCTGGCCATGGTGTTCTCCGTGGGCATGTTTCAGAGCCCACAGAATCGATCAAAAAAGCGGTGACAACCACTCAGGGTTTTCCATAGTCACCATCAGCTTCGTTAATCATTAAGCCAGACTATTTCAGTCTTCAATAAAACTCATCAAGCGCTCACGGGCCGCGTCCGGCTCGTCTGTAACGGGCTGGGCAGCCGAAACAATGGGGGTGGAATAGAGAAACAGAAGAACCACTGCCAGACGCATCGCCATGCTGTCGATCCTTGTTATCAGATAAGGAGTCAAAAACTCAGCGTCGAATCTAAACGCATGGCCATGTGATATCAAGCGCTTGATTGATGGCAATGTGATGCTGTCGTAAACGCGTTATGCAGGAGCGACATCACTCAGGCTTCTCGATGCGTTTCAGCTCGATCGGCGCAAGTGACTTCGCTCCTGCATAAAAGGTGCAGGGCTTGAATTTCAGGCTTGGGTTTTGTGATCCAGTGCCGCGTAGAAGTTGGCGCTCTGTTGCAGGTATTTCTGGGTGTAGCTCTGGGCGTGGGATTTTTTGTCGCTGATTTCAACGTTGGCGCTGGCTGGCAGAGCAACGGTGGCAGAGATAGCGGATGCGGCGATGATGGAGAAGAGATTGAAGTTCATGGCGGTATTCCTCGGATTCAGTTGGCTTGTTTGCCCGGTGGGGCCGTGAAGCAAACTTAACCTTCGAGGTTGGCGCCTTGAAATCTTTTGTAGCATTAGCAGATATCAGCCTCATTAATACAAGGATGCAGGCCCCATCAACCGGGGCCTGCGGCCTATTGACGCACCAGAAACTTGAGGTCGCTCGGGGCATCCATCGGCAGTTTCTGTACGGTTTTACCCAATAGACCGGTCTTGGCATCGCGTTCGACGACGACAATCTGGTTGCTCTTCTGATTGGCAATCAGCAAAAACTGGCCACTCGGGTCGAGGCTGAACTCGCGCGGGTGATCACCTTCCACCGAACGACGCTGCAGCTCCTTGAGGTGGCCGGTCGCAGGATCGATGGCAAACAACAGCACCTGATTGGCGGTGCCACGGTTGCTGACGTAAAGGAATTTGCCATCGGCCGAAGCGTGCAACGCAGCGGCAGCCTTGTCGGAGACAGGCTGCCCCGCGGCCAGATCAACCATCTGGGTTTGCTCAAGCTTGCCGTTCTGGTAATCGAACACCGCGACCTGTGCGCTCATTTCCATGGTCAGCCAGGCGTGTTTGCCATCGGCGCTGAACAGCAAATGACGCGGTCCGCTGCCGGCTGGCAACTGGACAGACGCCGGGGTGGCGGCAACCAGCGGCAGCTGAGGGTTGGCCTTCGGATCGAAGCGGTAGACAAAAATCTTGTCGGCGCCCAGGTCATTGGAGAACACGTACTTGCCGTCCGGCGAGGAAACCGTCGAATGCACATGTGCCGACATCTGCCGCTCGGGATTGACCCGGCTCGACGGGTGACTGCTCATCTGCACTACCGGCTTGAGCATGCCATCGGCGCCCACCGGCAACACCGCCAACGTGCCACCCGGGTCTTCAACCACCGAATAGTTGCTGACAAATACGTGGCTGGCATCACCGCTGAGGCTCGAATGGGTCGGCTCGTTGCCCAGGCTCTGCACCTGATTGATCAGGCTCAGTGCATGGGTCTTTGGGTCAATCGCATAACTGCTGACGCGCCCGACCGGGTCTTTCTGGCCGGGGCCGTTTTCGTTGACCACGAACAGGCGCTGCTGATCCTTGGAAACGGTCAGCCACGACGGGTTTTCGCTGGTGACCACTTGCAGCGGCTTGGGGTTGATCTGCCCGGTGGCGCTGTCGAAATTCAGGCGATAAATCCCCTGGCTCTGCCCCGCCGTATAGGAACCGACCAACAACTGATAGTCATTGGCCGACGCCGCCTCAATGCCCATCGCGCCGATGCTGCCGGCCATCAGCAGCGGCCAAAGCTTATGCATCCTCACGCTCTTCTTCCTCGTCGTCGTCACCGCGGAACGCGGTCATGCACACCAGCCGATGCTCGCCGGAACTGCCGGTGATCAGCCAGCTTTGCAGGTCTGGATCGAAGGTCGCGGCCTCGACCTCGGCCGGGGTGAACTCCCAGTGTTTTGACACGCGACCGTCGAGGCATTCGATGTGCAGATTGTCGTCTTCATCGAGGGAGAATTCGAAGGCGTGCAGCCCGTCGATTTCCACCATATCGCAGTGTTCGAGGGTGGCGAGCAAGGTGTCGGTTGCGGCAGTCATGGCAGTCAATCTTTGAATGGGAAAGACGCAATGATAGCTCAATGTGAGGGAGGGTTTGTGCCGGTCACAAAACTTGCTGATGACACTAAATACTGTGGGAGCGGGCTTGCCCGCGATAGCGATTGAACAGTCAACATTGATGTTGATGGTTAGTCCGTCATCGCGGGCAAGCCCGCTCCCACAGGGGTGGTGTTTGGCCGTTAGAGGGCGTCGCGAGAAGACTTGCCGTCCACCAGGCGCTGGATTCGCAGGGGGTTGGCGTTCTTCAACGGTTCCGGCAGCAGGCTGTCGGGATAGTTCTGGAAACACACCGGCCGCAGGAAGCGATCAATCGCCAACGTGCCCACCGACGTGCCGCGCGCATCGGAAGTTGCCGGATATGGCCCGCCGTGGACCATCGAATCGCAGACTTCAACGCCCGTCGGATAGCCATTGAGCAGGATCCGTCCGACCTTTTGCTCCAACAGCGCCGTCAGCTCGTTGAACTGTTCGAAGTCCGCCGGCTCACCAATGATCGTCGCCGTCAGCTGCCCGTGCAGGCCGTTCAACGCGGCACTGAGTTGCGCCTGATCCGCCACTTCGACAAACACCGTGGTCGGGCCGAACACTTCTTCCTGCAGCACTGCATCGCCATTGATCAACAGGCTGACGTCAGCCTTGAACAACTGCGGTTGCGCTTGATTGCCTTGCTGCGGACTGCCAGCCAGATGCTCGATGCCCGGGTGAGCGAGGAGTTTTTGCAGGCCGCTGCCATAGCTGTCCAACGTCCCGGCATTGAGCATCGTTTGCGCCGGCTGATCGCCGATGAGCCCTGCCACCTGCTGCACAAATGCGCTGAATTGCGGTGAGCGAATCCCGATGACCAGACCGGGATTGGTGCAGAACTGACCGCAACCCTGCACCACCGAAGCGGTCAGGTCACGGGCGACGGTGTCGGCCCGAGCGTCCAATGCCTGCGGCAACACGATCACCGGGTTGATGCTCGACATCTCGGCGAACACCGGGATCGGTTGTGGACGTGCGGCAGCCATGTCGCACAACGCGCGGCCACCCTTCAGTGAACCGGTAAAACCGACCGCCAGAATCGCAGGGTGTTTAACCAGCGCTTCGCCGACTCCGCCGCCGTAGATCATGTTGAACACCCCGGCCGGCATGCCGGTTTTTTCCGCCGCGCGAATCAACGCATCAGCGACCAGTTCGGCGGTGGCCATGTGACCGCCGTGCGCCTTGAACACCACCGGGCAACCGGCGGCCAGCGCCGACGCGGTGTCGCCGCCGGCGGTGGAGAACGCCAACGGAAAGTTGCTCGCACCAAACACCGCGACGGGCCCAAGGCCGATGCGGTATTGACGCAGGTCCGGACGGGGCAACGGTTGGCGATCCGGCAAGGCCTGATCGATTCGCGCGCCGTAGAAATCACCGCGACGCAGCACTTTGGCAAACAGACGCATCTGCCCACTGGTGCGCCCGCGCTCCCCTTGAATACGTCCGGCAGGCAATGCCGTTTCGCGGCAGACCACCGCGACGAAGTCATCGCCCAAGGCGTCGAGTTCATCGGCAATGGCATCGAGAAATTGCGCGCGACGTTCGGCACTCAGGCTGCGGTAAGCCGGGTAAGCCGCCGCAGCGGTCTTGGCGGCGGCATCGACTTCTTCAGGCGTGGCCTGGAAGAAATCATGAGGCAGTGCTTTGCCGGTGCTGGCATCGACGCTCTGCAGTTTGACGGTTCCGGTCGCGCTGCGCAGGCCGCCAATGTAGTTGTGACCAAGAATCCGGGTCATGGGTGTCTCCTTTAAAGGGTGCCGACGGTGCCGGGCTCGAACGCTGCTTCAACCGGTGCGATCCCGTTGATCAACGGTGCGCCGAACTCGGCCTGACTGATCTCGAACACATCACCCGGTCGGGTGCGAATGCCGTCGGCAAAGGACAGGGTCGCAGTGCCGAAGAAATGGATGTGTACGTCCCCCGGACGCAGGAACTGGCTGTACTTGAAATGGTGGTACTCGAGGTTCTCCAGGCTGTGGCACATGTTGGCCTCGCCGCTGAGGAACTCGTTCTGCCACAGCACTTCACCGTCACGCAGGATGCGGCTGGTGCCGGCCAGATGTGCCGGCAATTCGCCGACCCGCAGTTCCGGGCCATAGCTGCAACTGCGCAATTTCGAATGCGCCAGGTAGAGGTAATTCTTGCGTTCCATGACATGGTCAGAGAACTCGTTGCCCACCGCGAAACCGAGGCGATACGGTTTGCCGTCGTGGCCGATGACGTAGAGGCCGCTGAGCTCAGGCTCTTCGCCCGCGTCTTCGGCAAAGGGTGGCAGCGGGAACGGCTGGCCCGGACGCACGACGATGCTGCCATCGCCCTTGTAGAACCACTCCGGTTGCACACCGGCCTGCCCGGCCGCCGGTTTACCGCCCTCCACGCCCC
This sequence comes from Pseudomonas sp. LBUM1663, assembly GCF_059695905.1. Lineage (NCBI taxonomy): Bacteria > Pseudomonadati > Pseudomonadota > Gammaproteobacteria > Pseudomonadales > Pseudomonadaceae > Pseudomonas > Pseudomonas sp. LBUM1663. Next base: position 3,442,766 of record NZ_CP166792.1, read on the forward strand.
ATTTGAAAATGCGCATGGTGTCGGTCATCGCGGCTTCGTCGCCGGCCTGCTGATGCATCTTGTCCCGGGCCGAAGCGCTGCCGAGATGGGTCAGGCCCGTGCCGCTGACCAGCATGTGCGCCGGGTCCGGGTGATCCAGCGGAGGGAGGATCCGCAGTTGGGCCAGCAGTTCTGCGTAGTCATGGCTGATGCCCAGGCCCAGGGCTTTCACCTGCTGCTGCAGATTGACGCCTGCCTTGATCGCCGCCAGGGCAAGGTCCCGGACGGTACGCGCGTCCTGCACTTCGCGAACCAGCCCTTCCTCGACCACGCCTACCCGGCGCTCGCCGTTACCCAGTTCGAACTGCACTAAACGCATGGATTTTCTCCTGTTATTCAAAACACCACTGGCCCCTGTGGGAGCGAGCTTGCTCGCGATAGCGGATTGACAGGCGACATTGATGTTGGATGTGCCGGCCTCATCGCGAGCTAGCTCGCTCCCACAGGGAGTGTGAGGATCACAAAATGTGTGTCAGGTAGGGGTCGCGCCGCGAGCGCTGGCTGCAAACTGATCCGCTGCCAGCACATGCTTGCGCTCCAGCAACCGATAGACCACGCCGGTTAACACCAACCCAAACACCATCACCCCCGACAGGAAGTACAGCCCCGAGGCCAGGTTGCCGGTGTATTCCTTCAGCGCACCGATCACAAACGGGCCGATGTAGCCGCCCAGGTTGCCCACCGAGTTGATCAACGCGATCCCTGCCGCAGCACTGGCACCGGCGAAGAAACGACCGGGCAAAGTCCAGAACACCGCCGTGCAGGAAAACAGCGCAAACGCCACCAGGCACAACGCCGCAAGTTGCAGCACTGGCACCGTCAGCCAGGCGCTGAGGAACAGGCCGATGGCGCCCAGCACGTAAAGCACGGCGAGGTGGCCGTAACGATCATTCAGGCGGTCGGAACTGCGCGGAATGATCAGCAAACCAATGATCCCGAAGATGTAAGGCACCGACGACACAAAACCGGTCACCAGATCCGTACCACCAAACTGTTTGATCAACGTCGGCAGCCATAGGCCCAAGCCATAAATGCTCAAGGTCACCGGCAGATAAAACAGCGCCAGCAACAACACGCGCTTGTCTTTCAGGGCATGCAGCGGATTGCCGTGACGGGTCTGGCCGTAGGCCTCGAGGTCCTTTTTCAGCTCGCCGGTCAGCCAGTCTTTCTCAGACTGGTCCATCCATTTCACCTGTTGCGGGCCGTCCGGCAGGTAACGCAGTACTGGCCACGTCAGCAGGATCGCCGGGGTGCCGATGACGATGAACAGCCACTGCCAGCCATGCAGACCGAGGATGCCGTCCATGCCGAGCAAGCCGCCGGACACCGGGCCGGTGATCATCATCGCGATGGGTTGGGAAAGGATGAACAGGCCAAGGATCTTGCCGCGATGGCGAACCGGGAACCATTGGGTGATGTAGTAGAGAACGCCCGGGAAGAACCCGGCTTCGGCCGCGCCGAGCAGAAAACGCATGACATAGAAGCTGTGCGGCCCTTGGACGAAGGCCATGCCAATGGTGATGGCGCCCCAGGTGACCATGATCCGCGCGAACCAGCGCCGTGCACCGAAGCGGTCGAGCATCAGGTTGCTGGGGATTTCCAGCAGGAAGTACCCAATGAAGAACAACCCTGCGCCGAGCCCATAGGCCGCGTCACCCAGGCCAATGTCGGCGCCCATGTGCAACTTGGCGAAACCTACAGCGGAGCGATCCACATAGGCGATCAGGTACAGCAGGATCAGGAAGGGAATCAGTTTCAGCGTGATGCGACGAATAAGCCGCAGTTCCTGGCTCATGAGATCGGTCTCCGATTTTTGTTGTTATAGAACCTCGGGGGACGCCTCTCGCTGAAAACCGCCAGGGCAATCCCTCCGTTGAAGGCGACTATATAGTATTACTAATTAGCCAACAACACTTCCAAAGCGGCGAATTTGCGCTTATGTTACGCGCTAGCTCGAACAATATAGTCATACAATAAGAGAATCGATTATGTCTGATAAGAAACCCAACCTGCGCTCCGCCCAATGGTTTGGCACCGCCGACAAGAACGGCTTCATGTACCGCAGCTGGATGAAAAATCAGGGCATCGCCGACCACCAGTTCCACGGCAAGCCGATCATCGGCATCTGCAACACCTGGTCGGAACTGACCCCGTGCAACGCGCATTTCCGCCAGATTGCGGAGCACGTCAAACGCGGGGTGATCGAGGCCGGTGGTTTTCCGGTGGAATTCCCGGTGTTCTCCAACGGCGAATCGAACCTGCGCCCCACCGCCATGCTCACCCGCAACCTGGCGAGCATGGACGTTGAAGAAGCGATTCGTGGCAACCCGATTGATGGCGTGGCCCTGCTGACCGGTTGCGACAAAACCACCCCGGCGCTGTTGATGGGCGCGGCGAGTTGCGACGTACCGGCCATCGTGGTTACCGGCGGGCCGATGCTCAATGGCAAGCATAAGGGCCAGGACATTGGCTCGGGCACCGTGGTCTGGCAGCTCAGCGAACAGGTGAAAGCCGGCACCATCACCATCGACGATTTCCTCGCAGCCGAGGGCGGCATGTCTCGCTCGGCCGGCACCTGCAACACCATGGGCACTGCGTCGACCATGGCCTGCATGGCTGAAGCACTGGGCACCTCCCTGCCCCACAACGCGGCGATTCCAGCGGTGGATGCGCGGCGTTATGTACTGGCGCACATGTCCGGCATGCGCGCGGTGGAGATGGTTCGTGAAGATCTGCGGCTGTCGAAGATCCTGACCAAGGAAGCTTTCGAAAACGCCATCCGTGTGAACGCCGCCATTGGTGGCTCGACCAACGCCGTGATCCACTTGAAAGCCATCGCCGGTCGTATCGGCGTCGAGCTGGACCTGGATGACTGGACCCGCATCGGTCGCGGCATGCCGACCATCGTCGACCTGCAACCGTCCGGGCGCTTCCTGATGGAAGAGTTCTACTACGCCGGCGGCCTGCCAGCGGTGTTGCGTCGCCTCGGCGAAGCCAATCTGATTCCGCATCCGAATGCCTTGACCGTCAACGGCAAGACCCTCGGCGAGAACACCAAGGACGCGCCGATCTACGGCCAGGACGAAGTGATCCGCACCCTCGACAACCCGATCCGCGCCGACGGCGGCATCTGCGTATTGCGCGGTAACCTCGCGCCCCTCGGTGCAGTGCTCAAGCCATCCGCGGCCAGTGCCAAATTGATGCAGCATCGCGGGCGTGCGGTGGTGTTCGAGAACTTCGACATGTACAAGGCGCGGATCAACGATCCGGAACTGGACGTCGATGCCAACTCGATTCTGGTGATGAAGAACTGCGGGCCGAAGGGTTATCCGGGCATGGCTGAAGTCGGCAACATGGGCTTGCCGGCCAAGCTGCTGGCCCAGGGCGTGACGGACATGGTGCGCATTTCCGACGCCCGCATGAGCGGCACGGCGTATGGCACCGTGGTTTTGCACGTGGCCCCGGAAGCAGCAGCCGGCGGGCCTCTGGCGACGGTGAAGGAAGGCGACTGGATTGAACTCGACTGCGCAAACGGGCGTTTGCACCTGGACATCCCGGACGCTGAACTGGCGGCGCGCATGGCGGATCTGCAACCGCCGCAAAATCTGATCGTGGGCGGATATCGTCAGCTGTACATCGACCATGTGCTGCAAGCGGATCAGGGCTGCGATTTCGACTTCCTGGTCGGCTGCCGCGGCTCCGAAGTCCCCCGCCACTCTCACTAACCCCTGCAACTCTGCATTCACAGCAAAACCTGTGGCGAGGGAGCTTGCTCCCGCTCGGCTGCGCAGCAGTCGTAAATCGATTGACGCGATCTTTCTGACAAATCGCGGTGACCGATTGGGCCGCTTCGCAGCCCAGCGGGAGCAAGCTCCCTCGCCACAGAGCAATCGCCGACTTCAGGTCTGATGATTGCCCGCCGCGCCTGTTATCATGCGCGGCATCTCCATCGCACAGGATCGCGCCGTTCCCCATGGATTACCGCAAACCCTCCGACCGCAAAAGCATGCACTCGCGCATCGTCCAGGAATTGGGCATGCAGATCGTTTCCGGGCGCTTCAAACCGTGTGACAAACTGCCCGCCGAAGCCCTGCTGTGCGAGGAGTACGCGGTCAGCCGCCCGGTGCTGCGCGAAGCCACCCGGGTGCTGGTTGCCAAAGGCCTGGTGTATTCCCGTCCGCGGGTCGGCACCGTGGTCAAGCAGCGCAAGGAATGGCACATGCTCGATCCGGATGTGCTGCACTGGCTGATGCAAAGCAGTCCGCAGAATGAGTTCTTCGATTTACTGACCAGCGTGCGCAGCATCATCGAACCGGCAGCCGCCGCCCTCGCCGCGCAGTTTGCGACCGATGCGGACATCGCCGCCATCGGTGAAGCCTACCAGCGAATGGAAGCCGCGCCGACGCCGGAGGCGCTGTTGCAGCCGGACCTGGATTTCCATAGCCGCATCGCCGATGCGACCCACAACGATCTGTTGGCCAACCTGTGCAACATGCTGTCGGTGGCAATCGCCGAAGCATTGAAGCATTCCAACCAGCGCCCGAACCTGCACGAACTGGCGCTGCCTAGGCACAAGGCGATCCTGACAGCGATCGAGAACCGCGATGCGCTGGGTGCGCGGCATGCAACCCTCGTTCAGCTCGACGATGCGCGCAGTGCGCTGAACGTCGTGCTCGGCACTGATCCCTCTTAACCAACGCAATCCCCTGTAGGAGCCGGCTTGCTGGCGATGGTGTGTCAGTCGACATCAATGTGGCTGACACACCATCGCCAGCAAGCCGGCTCCTACAAAGGGTTGTGTGAATCCTCAGATGTAAAAAAGCCGCAACCCAGGTTGCGGCTTTTCTATTTGAGCCAGGGATCAGTGAGCGAACAGCGAGTTGCCCTTCTGTCCCGCCAGTTTCTCCGGCTTGATCAGGAACCGCGCCAGCGCCGGCAGCAGCCACAATGCGCCGAACATGTTCCAGAGCAGCATGAAGGTCAGCATCAGGCCCATGTCGGCCTGGAACTTGATGGCCGAGAAGATCCAGGTGCACACGCCGATCGCCAGGCACAGGCCGGTGAACAGCACGGCTTTACCGGTGGATTTCAGCGTCTGGTAGTAGGCCTCTTGCAACGGCAGGCCGGCACGCAGGAAGCTTTCCAGACGGCTGTAGATGTAGATGCCGTAGTCCACGCCAATCCCCACCCCCAGCGCCACGACCGGCAGGGTCGCGACTTTCACGCCGATGCCCATAAAGGCCATCAGGGCGTTGCCGAGTACCGAGGTCAGCACCAGCGGCAGCACGATGCACAAGGTCGCCGCCCAGGAACGGAAGGTGATCATGCACATGGTCGCTACGCAGATGTAGACGAGGATCAGGATGGTGAGCTCGGATTCCTTGATCACCTCGTTGGTGGCCGCCTCGATGCCGGCGTTACCCGCCGCGAGGATGAATTCCAGGCCGTCCTTGTTGTTTTCCTTGGCGAAGTCCTGCACCGCATGCACCGCACGATCCAGTGTGGCGGCCTTGTGGTCGTTGAGGAACACCAGCACCGGTGCCAGTGAGCAACTGTTGTTGTACAAGCCATCGGCACGGGCAATGGAGTTGTTCAGTACGTCCGGGTTACGCGACAGGGTTTCCCATTTCAGGTTGCCCTCGTTCATGCCCTTGATCATCTGCTTGGACACGGTCACCAGAGAGATCGCCGACTGCACGCCCTCGGTGTTCTGCATCTTCCACATCAATTCGTCGATCGGCGCCATGGCTTCATAGCGCGAGCAACCTTCAGACTTGGTCTTGACCATCACCACCAACACGTCGGAACTGGTGGAGTAGTTGCTGATGATGAAGTTGTTGTCCTTGTTGTAACGCGAGTCCGGACGCAGTTCCGGAGCACCCTGGTCAAGGTCGCCGATTTTCAGGTTCTGGCTGTACCAGAGGCCGCCACCGAAGGCCAGCAAGGCCAGGACGATCGACACCGGTGCGACTTTCGGGCTGGCAAAGTTCGACAGCAGGCGCCAGAACGGGTGTTCGCGGTGTGCGTCTTTCTTGCTGCGTTCGACGGCGCGCTTGCTGATGCCGACGTAGGAGATGGCCACCGGCAGCAGGATCAGGTTGGTAAACACGATCACCGCCACACCGATGGATGCGCCGATGGCCAGTTCACGAATCACACCGATGTCGATGATCAGCAGCGTGATGAAGCCCACCGCGTCCGCGAGGATCGCGATCATCCCCGGCAGGAACAGCTGACGGAACGTGCGTCGTGCAGCGGTCAAGGCGTTGTCTGCCTCGCTGGACTGCAAGGCGATCCCGTTGATCTTCTGCACGCCGTGGGAAATACCGATGGCGAAGATCAGGAACGGCACCAGCATCGAATACGGATCAAGCCCGAAACCGAAGAAGTGCATCAATCCCAGCTGCCAGACCACCGCCACCAAGGTCGTACTCAACACCGCTACGGTGCTGCGCATGCAGTTGGTGAACCAGTACAGCAGGATCAGGGTGATGATGAAGGCGACGCCGAAGAACATCACCACCATGACCAGGCCATCGATCAGGTCGCCGACTTTCTTGGCGAAACCGACGATGTGGATCTGCACGTTAGGGTTCTGCGCTTCAAACTTGTCGCGGATCTTTTCTTCCAGCTCGTGGGAGAACTTGCGGTAGTCCAGCGCCAGCAACTTGCCCTGGTCCTGTGGGTCCGGGTAGGACTCCAGCAGCGGGATGTCGACGATGCTCGACTTGAAATCGTTGGCCACCAGGCGCCCGACCTGGCCGGACTTGAGCACGTTGTTGCGCAGCAGGTCGAGGCTTTGCTGGGAGCCGTTATAGCTCTGCGGGATCACTTCGCCGCCGGCAAAGCCCTCCTCCGTCACCTCAGTCCAGCGCACGCTCGGGCTCCACAGCGACTTCAGGCCGGAACGGTCGACGCCGGAAATGTAGAACACTTCGTCGTTGATCTGACGCAGGGTCTCCATGTATTCCTTGGAGAAGATGTCGCCGTCGGTGGCCTCAACGGAAATGCGCACCGTGTTGCCCAGGTTCGCCAGATCGTTGCGGTGCTCCATCATTTTTTGAATGAATGGATGCTCGAGCGGGATCATTTTTTCGAAGCTGGTGGACGGCCGAATCAGCGTCGCTTGCCAGAACAGGAAGATGCTGACCAGCAGGCAGATGACGATCACTGCCGGGCGGTTGTTGAAAATCAGGCGTTCAAGAAACGTCGCCTTGTCTTGATGATGACTGCTCAAGGATGTCATAGACCCGCCTTCTTATTATTTGCCCGGCTCATTTGGACGACCCGTTTTTGCCATTCTCTGCGCCGGTTGGCGAGGTGACGCGGACGCCGCCCTGTCCCGCCAGGATCAGATTGCCGTTGCCTGCTGCCGTCACTGCCGAAACGGAAATGCGATCCGGGCGGTTGAACACGCTGAAGGTTTCGCCGTTGTCGTTGCTGCGGATCACCGAGCCGCCGTTGCCGACGATCACGATGGAACCGTCGTCGAGCAGCGTTGCGCCGGACAACCCGAACTCCAGCGCACCGCGGGCAGCCTTGAGTTCGACCGGTTCCCACGTCGTGCCGAAATCGGTGGAGCGGAACAGATTGCCCCGCAATCCGTAGGCCAGCAGCGTGTTGGCCTGAGCAGTGCCGATCACGCCGAACAGCGAACCTTCGTATGGGCCTTCAAGCTTTTCCCAGGTCTGGCCCCAGTCGGCGGAGCGGAACATGCTGCCCTGCTCGCCGACGATGAACAGCCCGGCATCCTTGACCGCCGCAATGCCGTTGAGGTGGTACTGGTCTTCGTTGTCCAGGCGATCACTGGCATCTTCCCAGTGTTTGCCACCGTCGTTGGTGGCCAACAACGCACCGTAGGCGCCCACGGCAAAGCCGCTGTTGACGTCCTGGAACCAGACGTCGAGCAGCGGCGATTCGCGTTTCAAATCTTCGAATTGCTTGGTCCAGGTGGCGCCACCGTCCTCGCTGGCGAGGATCTGTGCGTCATGACCGACGGCCCAGCCGTGTTTGTCATCGGCGAAAAACACCGACGTCAACAACTGGCGGGTTGGCACCTTGGCCTGGGCCCAGGTTGCACCCTGGTCATCGGAATACAGAATGTGCCCGCGATCACCAACAGCCACCAGGCGCTTGCCGGCGTGCGCGATGTCGAGCATCAGGCTCTTGCTGGCTTTGGCAGATTCAACGGCATAAACAATGTCGGACGCTGGCGCCGCAGCGGCCAACGCAGGAGCCGACAGCACGGCACAACCCAACAGCGAGAGCGCTGTAGCCAGCAACGCGAACTTGCGTAATGCCGGCGGGCGGCAAATACCCACACCCATGACAGGCTCACTCATAGACCTTCCCCCATTATTATTGTTAGGTCGTTCAACCTTTCAGGGCGCCGTAAGGGGTGCTCATCGGGATTGCCTGTTCTGGAGCATAGTCCTGAAATGCGCAATCTAGAGCCCCTTCGGAAGCTGGCTTATCCTATCGGGGTTTGGAAAGGTCTGACAATCGACGCCACGTTATGTTTTGTTAACCTGAGGGGGATGGTCGTGGGGTGAATGATTGGGTATCAGGTGGGGTGATTAGGGTTTCCGGTTTTTTTCTGTGTTCGATGTTCGATGTTCGATGTTCGATGTTCGATGTTCGATGTTCGATGTTCGATGTTCGATGTTCGATGTTCGATGTTCGGTGTTCGGTGTTCGGTGTTCGGTGTACATATCCATTTTTTCGGTAACGGCGACTTATGGTTTCGCTCTTACAGCGAGTCTCTTTTGACAAACGCCTCAAAAGTAACCAAAAAGTCTTCGCCCCGGCGTACGGCGCCTCGCTGAGGCTCCGCGTTCCCTCGCTACGGTGTCCATCAGGGGGCATCGCCTACGGTCTGCTTCGCGACGACCTCCTCTCGATGTGTGCGGCTTCGCCGCACGGCGCTAAGCGCCTAACCCCCTGATGAACACCTACGCTCGGCCTGCCGAAGGGGCGAGAGATCAAGATCAAGATCAAGATCAAGATCAAGATCAAGATCAAGATCAAGATCAAGATCAAGATCAAGATCAAGATCAAGATCAACGTCCAAAGCCAAAGCCAAAGCCAAAGCCAAAGCCAAAGCCAAAGCCAAAAGGATCGCAGCCGTCGAGAAGTTTTCGTACATCCGAAAGAACACGTCGACTACCAAGCCGCCTTCGCAGCGATGCGGCGACCCGACAAGCCAGCTCCCACAAGGTTTGCTGTACATCTGCAAGAAACTGGTCGGCTGTCAGGCCGCCATCGCTGGCAGGCCAGCTCCCACAATGGATCGGCGTACGGCTTTTGCTTCTCACCACTCATCAGGCCGAGCGTTAGCTCGCCTTCAGCTTTTGATCTTGATCTACCCGCCCCTTTCGGGAGGCTGAGTGGAGGTGTTCATCCGGGGAGTGGCGCGTAGCGCCGTTCGACGCAGTCGAACACGCTGCATGTAGGTCGTCGCGAAGCAGACCGGAGGGCAGTGTCCCCGGATGGATACCGGAGCGAAGGAACGCCGAGCCTTAGCGAGGGGCCGGACGCTTGGGGCGAGACCTTTTGGTTCCTTTTGGGGCGTTTGCCAAAAGGGACTCGCCGTAAGGGCGAAACCGCCAGCCGCCGTTACCGCAGCAATGGATATGTACACCAAGGAGGAAATTGGTCGGCTGTCAGGCCGCCAAGACAGAGAAGCCAACTCCCACAGAGCCCGAGTGAACCCCGCGGGAGCATCGCCAAACTCAGGCCAGGCTTTTGCTGACCACTTCAAACACATCGCTGGACAGCTGACCGGAAGCACGAATCCGCTCCAGTTCACCTTTCATCAACGCCTGACGGGCGTCGTCGTATTTGCGCCAGCGAGTCAAAGGCGCCAGTTGGCGAGAGGCGATCTGCGGGTTGAAGCCGTTCAACTCGATCACCAGGTCCGCCAGGAAGCGATACCCCGAACCGTCCGCCGCATGGAAGTTGATCAGGTTCTGCCCGGCAAACGCACCGACCAGCGCCCGCACCTTGTTCGGGTTCTTGATGTTGAACGCTGGGTGCTCCATCAACTGACGAACACGCGCCAGACCACCCGGCAACGTGCTGCCCGCCTGGACACTGAACCACTGATCCATGACCAGCGGATTGTCCTTGAAGTGCTCGGCAAAACTCGCCAGCGCCAAGGCCTTCTGCTCTTCAAACGGCGAGTTGACCAACACTGCCAGCGCCGTCAGGCGTTCGGTCATGTTGTCGCTAGTCTCGAATTGTTCCAGCGTCGCCGCCAACACTTCCGGCTTGCCACTGAGCATCAGGTACGACAACGCGATGTTCTGCAAGGCACGACGGGCGAAATGCTCGGCCTCGGCCACATACGGGGTTTTCTTCGACAGATCGCGATTGGCCTGATAACGCAGCCACAACGCCTCGAACAAACCTTCAGCCAATTGCTTACGGGCAAACTCGCGAGCGATATGGATAGCATCAACGTCAGCCACTTCGCTGATTTCAGTCAGGTAGGCCTCGCCCGGCAGCGAAAGCATTTCCGCAACCATCGCCTGGTCCAGCGTCTCGTCGGACAGCACGGTGCGCAAGGCAGAAATCAGGCGCTGATCCAGCACCAGTTTCTCGCCCTTCTGCTGCTGAGCGATCAGCTCCTGCAACACCTGAACCGACAATTGCTGACCGGCATCCCAGCGGTTGAAACCGTCGCTGTCGTGCTGCATCAGGAACATCAATTGATCGCGGTTGTACGGGAAGCTCAGTTTCACCGGTGCCGAGAAGCCGCGCAGTAATGAAGGCAGCGGCTGTTCAGCGATGTCGACGAAGGTAAACGTCTGCTCGGCCTCGGTCACCGAAATGACCCGCGAAGTGCCCTGAGCACGGTCTTCACCGCAAAGACGCAACGCAATGGCCGCCCCTTTCGAGTCCAGCAGGCCCAACTCCACAGGAATCACGAACGGCAGTTTTTCCACCTTGTCCGGGGTCGCCGGGCAGCTTTGGCGGAAGGTCAGGCTGTAGGTTTTCGCCGTTGCGTCGTAAGACTCGCTCACCGCCAGACGCGGGGTACCGGCCTGGCTATACCAGCGTTTGAACTGGGTCAGGTCGACACCGTTGGCATCTTCCATGGCTTTGATGAAGTCATCGCAGGTCACGGCCTGGCCGTCATGACGTTCGAAGTACAGGTCGCTGCCTTTGCGGAAGCCTTCGGCGCCGAGCAAGGTATGGATCATGCCGACCACTTCCGAACCTTTCTCGTACACGGTCAGGGTGTAGAAATTGGAAATTTCGATGAAGCTGTCAGGGCGCACGGCGTGAGCCATGGGACCTGCGTCTTCAGCGAACTGGTGAGTACGCAGGTAAGCCACGTCCTGAATGCGTTTCACGGTGGCCGAGTTCATGTCGGCGGAGAAGCCCGAATCGCGGAACACCGTGAAGCCTTCCTTGAGCGACAACTGGAACCAGTCGCGGCAGGTCACGCGGTTGCCCGACCAGTTGTGGAAGTACTCGTGCGCGACGATCGCTTCGACACGCTGGTGCGCAGCATCGGTGGCGGTCTCGGCGCGGGCCAGCACGGCGCTGGAGTTGAAGATGTTGAGGCCTTTGTTCTCCATGGCGCCCATGTTGAAGTCGTTGACCGCGACGATCATGAAGATGTCCAGATCGTACTCGCGACCGTAGACCTCTTCGTCCCAGCGCATCGATTTCTTCAGGCTGTTCATCGCGTGCTGGCATTTGTCGATGTTTTCCGGCTCGACGTAAATGCGCAGCGCCACCGAGCGTTCGCTCATGGTGGTAAAGGTGTCTTCGACGCACCACAAGTCACCGGCCACCAGCGCGAACAGGTACGCCGGTTTCTTGAACGGGTCTTCCCACGTCGCCCAGTGTCGGCCGTCTTCGCCAGGACCTGAGGCAATCGGGTTGCCGTTGGACAGCAACACCGGATAGCTGTGCTGCTCGGCGACGACCGTGGTGGTGAACGTGCTCATCACGTCCGGGCGGTCGAGGTAATAGGTGATTTTGCGAAAGCCTTCAGCTTCGCACTGGGTGCAGAACATCGTGCCGGATTTGTACAAACCTTCCAGGGCGGTGTTGGTTTCCGGGTGGATCTTGACGCTGGTATCGACCGTAAAGGTGGTGCTGGTCGGGTGCAGGGTCAGGTGGTTTTCAGTCAACTGGTAGTCAGCGTCGCTCAACTCTCGGTCGGCCAGGGTGACCGACAGCAGCTCAAGTTGCTGGCCATCCAGCACCAGCGGCGGCAGGCCCGGGCCACGCTCGGGATTGCGGCGCATCACCAGTTGCGCATGGACCAGGCTGTGGTCCTCGAACAACTCGAAGGTCAGGTGCGTCTCGTCGATCAGGTACTCGGGCGCCTGATAGTCCTTCAGGTAGATCATCTTCGGTTGTTCGGTGCGCATGCTGGAGTCCTTACTGATGCACGGCGAGCTGATAAGCCGTGTACTTACGAATATTGATGACGCCGGTGTCGAAAATCAGGTATTGGCCCTTGATCCCCAACAGCGTGCCTTCGGCAATCGGATTCTTGTCCAGGTTGAAGCTGACGATTTTGGCCGGGTATTGCTCGACCGGATAGCGGATTTCGAGGACGTCTACATCGGCAATAGTCTGGATCGCTTGTAGGCCGAATCGTTCCTGCAAACCTTGCAACCCTTCGGCGCAGCTGTCGAACAACTGATCGCGAACCTCGGCCAGGTTCACCGACACCGCGTCGCCCTTGAGTAAAGCACGCCAGTTGGTCTTGTCCGCCACCTGACTGCGGAACAGGTCTTCGACAAACCCCGATTGCTGGCGGGTCGAGACGCGCATGATCGGCAACGCCTGACGGGCGCCCTGGTCGATCCAGCGGGTCGGCAACTGGGTGGCGCGGGTGATCCCGACTTTCACCCCGGACGAATTCGACAGATACACAATGTGATCGGTCATGCAGAACTTCTCGCCCCACTCCGGCTCACGGCAAGTGCCCGCGTCGTAGTGGCAACGCTCCGGGCTCATGATGCAGAGGTCGCACTGCGCCAGTTTGGTCATGCACGGGTAGCAATACCCCTGGCTGAAACTGGTTTTGGTCTTGCGCCCGCAATGGGTGCAATGGATCGCCCCCAGGTACTCCAGACGCACCGTGGTGCCGATCAATGGATTGACCGGCACCTCGACGTCATCCAAACGAAACGCGTACTGCACATCCGGCCCGTCAAGGCGCGCCGACATTTTGCTGATTGCACCACGGCCAATCTCGATCAATGGACGGCATCCGACTTGAACAGAATATTGGGCACGCTGATCGACTTCGAACTGCATTCCTGCGGGCCCATGTAGCCGGTACGCTCTTCCTCGGGCAGGTTCTGGATTTCCCAGGCGATCATCGCTTGCAACGACAGTTCGCGCTGCTCGGCGGTGAGCTTGCCACCGTCGGACCATTTGCCGATTTCCACCGCCAGTTTCAGGCTCTGGTAGATATCCGGGGTGATGTTCTGGATCATTTCGTTAAAAGAGGACATCAAAGGCTCCGCGCTTTAATACATAACTGATTAGACGGCCAGTTTACGGCGGTTGTACAAACCACCCAACAAACCGGTCAAGCATCCGACGAGCAACCCGCCGACATGGGCCGCGTTGGCGATTTCACCGAAACCGATCATCGAGACCAGCCCCGACAGGCACAGCACCAGCCACACCAGCATCATCACCAGCACGCCGCGCGGCAGGCGATAAGCCGGGTTTGGCGACAACATCTGGAAAATCCAGCAATGCCCGAGTAGGCCGTAAAGCACCCCGGACAACCCGCCAAACAAAGTCGCGCCGCTGAAATAATACTGGGCGTAGTTGGACACCAAGCTGAAGAGCAAGGTCAGGCCGATCAGGTTGATACTGCCCTGACGCGACTCGATGCGCCGCCCCAGCTCCCAGTACCACATGCCGTTCATAGCCAGGTGCAGGATGCCGAAGTGGATCAGCATCGGCGTCACCAGACGCCACCACTGCCCCGCCGCCAGGCTGTCAGCCAAGGGCACAAAATGGATGTACTCGCCGACGATGCGGAAATCGAGGAAGGTCAGCCAGCGCATCGTGCCGAGGTTTTCCCCCAGCAGCGTCACCGCACCGACGATCAGACTCAATAGCAGCACCAACCCGGTTGCCTTGGCATGGCGCATCTGCTCGACGAAACCGGGGCGTTTGGTGGTTTGTGCGACCGGAATGTCCAGTTGCTGATCAGGATCGCCCGCCGGGAAACGTTCGTACAAGGAACGAACGTCTTCGCTGATATTGGCCGGCACCCACAGCACCTGCTCACCGGACTCTTCGCTGACCCGATGCGGCACCTGCATGCGTTGCAGCAGCTTGACGAACCCGCTCAAATCCACCGCCAGCGGCAGGCGTAAAACAGCCACGGTACTCATTGCAGCACCTCCGGCCGCTCGACATCGACCCAGACAAATTTGTGCGGATCGAGACGGGTTTCCTGATCCAGGCGATAGGCGACCAGTTTGCCGTAGAGCACCGCGCTGTAATCCAGGCAGGCCAGGTTCGGACGAATCGGTGCCGGCTTGCCGCTGCGCCAGTAGTGGCCGACAAACAACAGCGGCTCATCGACGCCATAACGCAGCAAGGTGTTTTTTTCCGTTGACGATAGGGGCGTCTGGGCCACGGGTTCGGGCAAGGCGTCAGGTTGGAACACAATGTCTCCGTAAGTTTGCGGGTCGTCTTCCCAGAATTTGGTGCGGAAGAACGAACGCGTCAGACCATCGCCGCTGGTCATGGTCAACCCGTGGGGCAGACGCATGTCGGTGCCGCGCAACAAGCGATCGAACACGGTGCAGGCGAAACTGCCCGGCACGGCCGAGGCCTGGAGGAAATGCTCGTCGACGCAACCATTGGGGAACAACGCGCGCAGCGGCTCGATCAGACCGGCATCCCAGCAGGCGTGCACCACGCGGAATCGTCCGGCATCCACAAACAATGGCAATTCGTAGAACCATTGCTGGAAGTCATGCCAGTCGGCTGGGTGGCCTTCAAATTGAGTCAGGGTTTCACCGAGCAGACGCGCATGGCGTGGCGTGTGTTCACGCACGAACTGCTTGCCGCTGCCTGGCGGCGCCGGCGTGGCCCAGCCGAGGGCGTTGAATTCATGGTTGCCCATGATGCACAGCGCCTGACCGGCCTCGACCATGTCGTGGACCATGTGCAGCGCCTCGCGAATCCGCGGGCCGCGGTCGATGATGTCACCGACGAACACCGCCATGCGCGATGGATGCCGCCAGACGCCACCTTGTTTGTGATAACCGAGCCGGTCGAGCAAGTGCTCAAGGGTCAGAGCGCAACCGTGCACGTCACCGATCAGGTCGTAGCTACGCGCGGGATCGAGCATCAGTCGCCTCCACCACCCAACCGGCTGCCCCAGCCAAGCTTGGTCCGGCAGACCTCATAGTAGTTGTGATCAAGCGGGTGAATCAGCCGCAGTTTCTGGGCTTTTTTGCTGATGGTGATGGTGTCGCCCGGCGCGCAGGTGAAATGGTTCTGCCCGTCACAGGAGACTTGCGGGTAAATCTGCATATCTTTGGACACGACGATTTTCAGCTCACTGTTGCCATCGACCACAATCGGCCTGCCCGACAAGGTATGGGGGTACATGGGCACAATCACAATAGCGTCGAGCTTGGGATGCATGATCGGCCCGCCCGCCGACAGTGCGTAGGCAGTCGAACCGGTGGGCGTGGCGACGATCAGGCCGTCGGCCTTCTGGCTACAGACGAACTGGCCGTCGATGTACAGCTCGAATTCGATCATCCGCGTGGATTTGCCCGGGTGCAGCACTACGTCGTTCAGCGCGTCGCCCTGGCCGATGGCCTCGGCATGGCGGCGGACTTCGGCTTGCAGCAGGAAGCGGTTTTCCACCAGGTAGTGGCCGTCGAGCACTTCGGCGACTTTGACTTCCAGCTCATCCGGGCGAATATCGGTCAGGAATCCGAGGCTGCCCCGGTTGATGCCGAGCACCGGAATATTGTGTCGGGCCAGGGCACGCGCCGCGCCAAGCAGGCTGCCGTCACCGCCCACCACAATCACCATGTCACACACTTCGCCGAGCATCTTGCGAGACGAGGTTTGCAGGCCATGACCGGGCAGGACTTCGGCGATGGTGTCTTCGAGGATCACGTGCAGGTGACGATCAAGCAGAAACCGTTTCAGTCGGCGGACGGTATCCAGCACCTGGGAACTGCCCAGGCGACCGATGATGCCGATATTACGAAATTGCTCCATGGGGTTCCTGCGCGCCGGTGAAAAACACGATTATGGGCGAAAGCGCGGGATAGACAAAATCCTTTCAGCCACAAGGGTGTACTCATGTTTAGGGCTATGCTCGCAAGATGATCCTATTTCCCGATTTGCTCCAGTTACCCCACCAGTTGCGCCACCCCGAAGTGCGCGACCTGGCCTGGGTCATCCTCGCGCCGCCGATGCTCGACATCACCCCGTGGCCGCAACGCCATCCGCTGGCCGGCAGCGACTGGGTGCAGGCACCTGAGCAGCTGGAACGCTGGCTGAAGCAACTCGACCATGACAGTTATGACCTGCTGCACTGGCTGGCACAGGCCAGGACCCGGCGACTGGGCCTGTATTACGAACGCTTGTGGCAATACGCCGTGCGCCATGCGCCGGGTATCGAGTTGATTGCCGCCAACATGCCGATCCGCCGCGAAGGCCACACCTTGGGCGAGCTGGACATGCTGTTGCGCGATCGCGACGGCGTGCATCACCTGGAACTGGCGATCAAACTGTATCTGGGCCCGCAGAATGGCGACGGACAGGACACGGCGCAGTGGCTCGGGCCGGGTTGTCATGATCGACTGGACCGCAAACTGGCGCATCTGTCACAGCATCAATTGCCCATCTCCGCCCGACCCGAGAGTCGCGAGGTGCTGGCGGCGCTGGATATCCAACAGTTCAGCGCGCATCTGTGGCTGGGCGGTTATCTGCTGTATCCGTGGCCAGGACAAGCCGCGCCACCCCACGGTGCACATCCGCAGCATCTGCGCGGCAGCTGGCTGCATCAGAAGGACTGGGCGGATTTTGTCGTGCAGCGCCCGTTCGGCCGCTGGCAACCCCTGCCCCGCCATGCCTGGCTGGCGCCGGCGCATTATCCGGAGGATCAGACCTGGAGTACGGAGCAGCTTGAGGCATGGCTCAGTGATCTGGAGCCTTTGGCCCCGGCGCAGCTGATGGTGCGGCTGATCGAGAACGCGGACGGGGATTGGGAGGAAGCGGAGCGCTTGTTTCTGGTGGCGGATCTTTGGCCGAATGTGCCGGGCAGTGGCTGAGAGTTGTGGTGTCTGGGCTGGCCTCTTCGCGGGCAAGCCTCGCTCCTACAGGTTTTGTGTCGTTCGCCGAATTTGCATTCGAAATAAATCCTGTAGGAGCGAGGCTTGCCCGCGAAGAGGCCACCCGTTCTAAATGGATAACCGCAAAGCCAAAGCCGCCAACGTCACCAACAACACCGGCAGCGTCAACACAATCCCGACTTTGAAGTAATACCCCCAGCCAATCTGAATATTCTTGCGTTGCAGCACGTGCAACCACAACAACGTCGCCAGGCTGCCGATCGGCGTGATTTTCGGCCCCAGGTCGCTGCCAATGACGTTGGCATAAATCATCGCTTCCTTCACCACCCCCGTGGCCTGGCTCGCATCGATCGACAGCAAACCAATCAACACCGTCGGCAGGTTGTTCATCATCGACGACAACAGCGCCGTCAGCACCCCCGTGCCCATCGCCGCGCCCCAAATGCCGTACTGCGCAAACCCGTCCAGCCACCCCGCCAGATACCCGGTGAGCCCGGCATTGCGCAGGCCATACACCACCAGATACATACCCAGCGAGAAAATCACGATCTGCCACGGCGCTTCTTTCATCACCTTGCGCGTGGAAATCTTGTGGCCACGGGCGGCGATGGCCAGCAGCAACGCCGCACAGACGGCGGAAATCGCGCTGATCGGAATGCCCAGCGGCTCAAGGGCGAAGCAGCCGAGCAGGAGGATCACCAGCACCATCCAACCGGCATAAAAGGTCGCCTTGTCATGGATCGCCGTCGACGGATGTTCCAGTTGTTCGGGGTCGTAATCCTTGGGGATGTCACGACGGAAAAACCACATCAGCATCGCCAGCGTGGCGGCGACACTGACGAAGTTGACCGGAATCATCACCGCCGCGTAACGGTTGAATGTGATATTGAAGAAGTCCGCCGAAACGATGTTCACCAGGTTAGACACCACCAGCGGCAGGCTCGCGGTGTCGGCGATGAAACCGGCCCCCATCACGAACGCCAGGGTGGCCGCCGGGGAAAAACGCAACGCCAGCAGCATGGAAATCACGATGGGCGTGAGAATGAGCGCCGCCCCGTCATTGGCGAACAACGCCGACACCAACGCCCCGAGCAGCACCATATAGGCAAAGAGCTTGCGCCCGCTGCATCGACCCCAACGGGCCACATGCAAGGCTGCCCAGGCAAAGAACCCCGCTTCGTCGAGCAACAGACTGATGATGATCAGCGCGACGAAGGTGCCCGTGGCGTTCCAGATGATCTGCCACACAATCGGAATGTCAGCCAGGTGCACCACCCCGAAAATCAGCGCCAGCACTGCGCCGAATGTCGCACTCCAGCCTACGCCCAGGCCTTTGGGTTGCCAGATCACCAAGGTGATGGTCAGCAGAAAAATCAGCGACGCAATAAGCATGCGGAACGGCCTTCAAAGAACAATCGGGGGGATTAGCAGCAGCGAGCCGGGCGATCAGCCATGGCCTGCAAACGGTCGACATCAGCGGCCAGCCAGTCAGCGTGATCAGCCAGTGCACCTTGCAACAGCGTGATGACCCACGGCGACAATTGCGGGTGCAGGCGATAAAAAACCCACTGCCCCTGACGGCGGTCTGCGAGCAAACCATGACTGCGCAATTGCGCCAGATGACGGGAGATCTTTGGCTGGCTGAGGTTCAGCCCGGCCGTCAATTCACACACGCACAACTCGCCTTCGCGGGCGATCAACAGTGCGATACGGCTGCGAGTGTCATCGGCCAGGGCCTTGAAAATATCGACGGGGCTACGGGAACTGGACATGCGGGAACACGCCTCTGGACAAACGAGGCGTGAATATATGGAATTTCGAATATGCAGTAAAGCAAAGACTGAATAACCTGACTTCTGTAGCAGCTGCTACAAGGAATGTCCTGCGTTCAGGTCACGCTTTCTTATGCTGCTCGACCCACTTGCCATAAGCATCAATAAACTTCTGCAAGAACGGCTTCACCGATTCGGACAGCTTGCCCGCTTCATCGAACGCCGAGCCGGCGCCCCCAAGGTACGCCTCGGGCTGCTGCATGCACGGCACGTCCAGAAACACCATCGACTGACGCAAGTGATGGTTGGCCCCAAACCCGCCGACGGCGCCCGGCGAAACGCTGATCACCGCCCCTGGCTTGCCGCTCCAGGCGCTCTTGCCATAGGGACGCGATCCCACGTCAATCGCATTCTTGAGCGGCGCCGGCACCGAACGGTTGTATTCGGGGGTAACGAACAGCACTGCGTCGGATGAACTCACTTGTTGTCGGAAAGTGCTGTAGGCTGCCGGCGGTGAAGTCCCATCGATGTCTTCGTTGTAGAGCGGCAGATCGCCGATTTCGACGATAGTGAGTTTGAGATTGGCAGGCGCCAGGTCGGCCAGGGCCAGCGCAACCTTGCGGTTGATCGATTCCTTTCTCAAGCTGCCGACCAGTACGGCGATCGTGTAGACGTTGCTCATGGAAGATTCTCGACTGTTCGATTGGAAAGACTTGTAGTTATAGATGACGATTCACCCAGTGGGCTGTTGAATTAACCGTCCCTGACTATTTTTTTCCTGTAGGAAAACTTACTTCGCCCAACCACGGTCTACAGAACCGCAAATTGAGTGATTTATCTCCAGAGGTTCTAAGCAGATGGCAGCAGTACTCGTCGGTCAGTTCCATGCAAGAGACGCGGAAGGCCGCGTTTATTCCGTGCATGAGTTCCAGGAATCCACCCCCTCGCATGACGGCTTCACTGGCTCGGCGCCTGTGACCACCTACAAACTGGCCATTGGCGATCGCGTCAATAAGCTCGACGACAACCAGTTTTTGCTGGTGCAATCGAACATCACCATCGTGCGCGAACCCGACACCTACGTCGGCAGCCGGCCGGAAATCACCACCGCCTCATAACCCCGCGTTATGAGCAGAAGTCATATGCGCGCACTTGAGTTAGGATTCAGTCACTGACTCCCTCACCTGCTGAACATGGACTTCACGCATGCGTTTACGTCATATCGAAGTGATCCACGCGCTCTTGCAGACCGGTCACCTGGGCACCGCCGCCGAATGGCTGCAGTTGCCGGTGACCGAGGTCGAAGGCATTTTGCGCGACGCCGAGGATCAGTTGGGATTCATGCTGTTTTCCAGCGTGCGTGGACGTTTGCAGGCGACGCGCGAGGCGCGAGAGTTGCAGGTTGAAATCGCCCACGTTTACGACGCGCTTGAGCCGGTCCAGCGCCTGGCCAGCAGCCTCAAGCAATATCAGGCGCACCCGCTGCGCATCATCTGCACCCCGCCGCTGGCCCAACAGTTATTGCCCCACAGCATCGCCGCCCTGCGCCGACGCCTTCCCGATGCGCCTTGCACCCTGCTGAGCCAACCCACTCGCGAGATCGTCAGAAGCCTGCTGCTGCGTGAAAGCGATCTGGGGCTGAGCCTGCACGATCCCGACCATGCCGACATTCATTGCCAGGTGATTGCCCAAGGCAAGCTCCAGCTGTTGGCGCCCCATGGCTGGCTGCAACCGAAACAGAAGTACATTTCGTTGCAGGATCTGGCTGGCCAGTCGATGGTTGGCCTGGAAGGTCATGATCCGCTGAGCCCGGCGCTCGACAACAAACTGCATGCCTTGCGCCCTGCCCCGGTCATCCAGACGCGGGTGCAGACTCATCAGATGATGCGCAGCATGGTCGAGGCTGGCGAAGGCCTGGCGATCGTCGATCCGTTCACTGCCCTCGGGGCCAAGTCGAGCGGCCTGGATGCCTGCCCCTTGGCGCCTGCGGTGCCGATCAGCCTCTATGCCTTGACCCTGAAGAACGGCGAACCCATGCCGGCCGTTCAGGTGCTGCTGGACATCCTCACGGAACAAGCCGCGGCGATGTTGTCGAGCTGAGCGGGTTTTCCAGCGGATTATCGAACAGGCGATACCAGAACAGCGCGACTTCGGCGGTGTTAGGGTCGATGCCGCGATAACGCAGATGATCGATCCCGCCTATCACGAAACCACAGCGCTCATAGAGTCGGCAGGCGCCCAGATTGTTGTTCTGGGTTTCGAGCATGATGCCCGGCAGTTTCTTTTTGCGGCTCCAGAACTGCGCCACGTCCAGCAACGCCTTGGCCACACCGTGACGGCGCGCCGGCGCATGCACGGCCAACTCGTCGATATGGGCAAAGCCGTTCCAGTTGGTGCTGACCACCAGATGGCCGACGGGCTCATCATCGAGATAGGCCATGAACACCGCACTGTCGGCGGCATCGCGGAAACTGCTGAACTCCTCGGGATCAATGCCGTAACACTTTCGATAAGGGGTGATCGGCGTTACCTGCCACTGCTCCACCGGTTTGCCGATTACGGCTGCGCCATAGGCCGCGACTTCAAAACTGAAATCACTGCCCCAGATGTAGGGCGCGAAACCCTCATCGGCGACGCGCACCGAGAGGCCTGGGTATTTGGGATTCATGATCGGTTGCATGCTGGGAAAGGTCCTCATTCCTTGATGCAATCAACGGTGTAGTGCCGTCCATTGCCCTCGTCTTCGTGTTGCAGTCCGTGCACATCAACGACAAAACCGGGGAAGCTGCTGTCGAACGTGCGAGCAAACGACAGGTAATCGATGATCGACCGGGTCGACTCGGTGAACCGCTCGCCCGGCATGATCAACGGGATGCCGGGTGGATACGGCACCAGCATCACCGCGGCAATTCGACCCTCCAGGGCATCGATCGACACCGCCTCCACTTCCCCCCGCACCAAATGATCATAGGCGTCAGCCGGCTTCATGGCGATTTCCGGCAACACGGTGTACATGCGTTTGAGATGTTTGGCCGTGGCATTGCTGCGATAACAGGCGTGCAATTGATCGCACAAATCCCGCAACCCCATGCCCTGATAACGTGCGACGTTCTGTTGCGCCACGCAGGGCAGGCATGTCGCCAGACTGACGTTGGCGTCGTAACTGCGCTTGAACTCCAGCAACTCGGTCAGCAACGTGCTCCATTTACCCTTGGTAATGCCCATCGAGAACAGCACCAGGAATGAATACAGGCCGGTCTTCTCGACCACCAGCCCTCGCTCCCAAAGGAACTTGCTGACCACCGCCGCCGGAATCCCGCGCTCGCTCAGTGCACCGCCCGCCGTCAGGCCAGGCATGACCAAGGTGACTTTTATCGGATCGAGCAACACGTAATCGTCAGTCACACCACCAAAGCCGTGCCAGTCGGCGTCAGGCTGCAGCAGCCAATCTTCGGTGACTACACGCTCGATGCCTTCCACCGACGGCGGCTGCCAGATGGAAAACCACCAGTCATCCGCAGCGATGTGCTGACGCAGATTGGCCAGGGCCCGACGAAAACTCAGCGCCTCGTCGAACATTTCCTGCAACAACGAACGCCCGGCCGGGCCTTCCATCATTGCCGATGCGACGTCCAGCGAAGCAATGATGCTGTACTGCGGCGACGTCGAGATGTGCATCATGAACGCTTCATTGAAGCGATCGCGGTCCAGTTGCCGCGCGCCGCCGTCCTGGACATGAATCATCGAGGCCTGGCTGAACGCGGCCAGCAGTTTGTGCGTGGAATGCGTGGTGAATACCAGCGGGCTCTCTTCGCCCCGGGACGTGCCCATGCCGTAACGGCCGGCGAAAAACTCGTGAAACGCCGCGTAGGCATACCAGGCCTCGTCGAAATGCAGGACCTCGACGCTGTTGCCCAGGTTTTGCTTGATCAGTTCGGCGTTGTAACAGAGGCCGTCGTAGGTCGAATTGGTCACCACGGCCAACTTGACCTTGGGCTCACGGCCTTGGGTCAGCGGGCTGGCATCAATCTTCGCCTGAATCGATTCGCGGCTGAATTCGCTCAGCGGAATCGGACCGATGATCCCAAGCTCATTGCGCTCCGGGCACAGGTACAACGGGATCGCGCCGGTCATGATGATCGAGTGCAGCACCGACTTGTGACAGTTGCGGTCCACCAGCACCAGGTCATCGCGAGCGACCATCGAATGCCAGACGATCTTGTTGGCGGTCGAGGTGCCATTGATCACGAAAAAGGTGTGATCGGCGCCGAAATTTCGCGCGGCCCTGGCTTCCGCCTCGGCCAGCGGGCCGGTGTGGTCGAGCAAGGAGCCCAGTTCCGGCACCGACACCGACAAGTCCGAACGCAGGGTGTTTTCCCCGAAAAACTGGTGAAACGCCTGCCCCACCGGGCTTTTGTGATAGGCCACACCGCCGCCATGACCGGGTGTGTGCCAGGAATAATTGGAATCAGCAGTGTGTTGCACCAGCGCCTTGAAAAACGGCGGGAGCAAACCATCCAGGTATTTGCGGGCCGCCCGGGCCACTTGCCGCGCCAGAAAGGGCACGGTGTCTTCAAACAGATAGAGAATGCCGCGCAGTTGATTGAGCTCGGCCATGGCATCGGCCGGGGCGTTTTCCAGCGTGACCTGTTCGCCCAGCGCAAAGATCGGCAAGTCCGGCGCACGCACCCGCGCCAAGCCGATCAACTCAGCCATATTGTGTAACAAATGAGAATGGGCGCTGGCGTCTTCGGCGGCTATCAACATGCAGGAAAGCCCGTGATGGGTCGAAGCGACCAGCCGCCCTTCGGTGTAATCCACCGCCGAAACGATGCTGAAGCCTTCCTGCTCCAGTTCCCGGGCGATGCCACGCACGCGGTCACCGGCGACGGTGTCGGCCTTGATGTCGCGGTGCACGATCAAGACCGGGAATTTCAAATCTTTATACATGAGGCTCAGTGTCCTGAGGCTGCAGACCGTGGCCTGCCAATATGCTCAGGGTAGAGGGTTGAAGCGGATGTGGCGAGCGTCGATGCCCTGAAGAGGGTCAATCAGTGCACCATCATGTGGCCATCAATCTCCAACGGAAATGGAGACGTTAGCTTGGCGGCGCCCTGCAGGTAGATTGCTCCACAGTTACCTGTGTAGCGCACCTTGTAGCAGCTGCCGTGTGCACCTGATCTCAACAATTGCCCTGTGGCAAGCTCCCTCGCCACAAAAGCCGTGTCACATCAGATCTGATTCAAGCCTGCGCCTTGGCCTCGATCAGTTGCTGCCACAGCGACGGAGCGCCGGCGGACTTGGCGATGGCTTCCAGGCGTGCCACGTGCCGGGCCAGGTCATCTTCGCTGGCGGGGATGATCCGGGTCGGCTGGCGATCGGCCGGCAAGCGGCGGATTTCGGTGGCGGAGTTGTCCGCGCCTTCGCCGGAACCGTTGCCGTCGGAGGCATTACCGGCCAGCGACAGGCTGGTCTGGCCGCCGGTCATGGTCAGGTAAACGTCGGCGAGGATCTCTGAGTCGAGCAAGGCGCCGTGGAGTTCACGGCCGGAGTTGTCGACGCCATAACGTTTGCACAACGCATCGAGACTGTTGCGCTGCCCCGGGTGACGCTCCCGGGCCATCATCAGGGTATCGAGGATCGAGCAGTGTTGCGTGATGTCCGCACGGTCGTGCTGGCCCATCAGGGCGAATTCGTTGTTGATGAAGCCAACGTCGAACGCCGCGTTATGGATGATCAGCTGCGCGCCCTTGATGAATTCGAAAAACTCATCGGCCACTTCAGTGAAACGCGGTTTGCCCACCAGGAATTCGTTGGTGATGCCGTGTACGCCGATGGCGCCCTCGTCACTCTCGCGATCCGGTTGCAGGTAAACGTGGAAATGCCGGCCCGTCAGGCGCCGACCGATCAACTCGACACAACCGATTTCGATAATCCGGTGGCCGTCGGTCACCGGCATGCCGGTGGTTTCGGTATCGAGTACAACGGATCTGGTGGCCATCAGTGCTCAGCTCTCAACGGGTCAATCGTGCAAAAGCGGCGATGTTACCACGCTCGCAGGATCCGGCGCGCGCACTGCCAGCTGACGGGCGCTCATGCAGTTTTTAACAATAATTGGCAATGTTCATAAAGTCCTGCAAGCAGATGGAATGCTAGCGTGCGCCCCTTGCTTACCCAGGGTTCGAAATCGTCATGAAGACTGCACGGCTGGCTTTATTGACTAGCTGTTTGCTGGGTTCCGGCGCCCACGCCACCAGTTTTGTCATCAGCACAGACGTCACCGCGAGCCTGACGCTGAGCTCGACCAAAGGCACCAGCGGCTCGTTCAGCGACGACAAGATCGTGCTGGCGGCCAAGGATGATGCGGCGGCGTTTGTGGCGAGCGAGGGGACGATTCGCGGAGCGCGGATCGAGGCGGCGTTTTTGCGGATACGCGGGGTGGTCAGCGATCAGTACTCCGACCAACAACTGGCCACCGCGATCTTGATGCTGTGACGCCCCGTAGGAGCGAAGAACGATAACGCGGTCTCTCAGTTATACCGCGACGCTTTCTTCGCGGGCAAACCTCGCTCCTACATGAATCTCCGGCACACAGTGCTCGCGAATGGCGGCGCCAACGATCAAGCCTGCTTGTACCCGCGCACTTCATCCACGCCACGGTTGGCCAGTTGGTCAGCCCGTTCGTTGCCATGGTGGCCGATGTGCCCGCGCACCCATTTCCAGGTGACGTTGTGGCGGTTCACCTGCTCATCCAGCAGCTTCCACAAGTCGGCGTTTTTGACCGGCTCCTTCGCCGCTGTTTTCCAGCCCCGCTTCTTCCAGTTGTCCATCCACTCGTTGATGCCTTTCATCACGTACTGGGAGTCGGTCACCAGCAGCACGTCGCAGGAGCGCTTGAGTTCTTCCAGGCCACGAATCGCGCCCATCAGCTCCATGCGGTTGTTGGTGGTGTTGGCTTCGCCGCCCCACAGTTCCTTTTCAACGCCTTTGCACACCAGCAACGCGCCCCAGCCGCCAGGGCCAGGGTTGCCTTTGCAGGCGCCGTCGGTGAAGAGTTCTACGCTATCGCTCATGCCAATCTATCCAGAAAATGCCGTGGCTCGCCGATCAGTGACCGACGATGCCCGAGGCCGGGGCAAACCCGGCCGGGAAATAAAAAGTGTATTACGGCTCGATGTTACGACGGTTGACCTTGGCCATCGGCAATGGAATCAGCTTGCCCATCGGTTCGCGGCGTTCCTGACGGACGGGTCGCAGGCCGACAACGATCTTGCGCGCCACCAATAAATAAAAGCCGCCACCCGACAGTTGCCAGTCACCGGCCTTGCGCTCCCAACCGGCCAGGCGAGCTTGCCAGGCGGGTGACGCAAGCGGCGGACGATAGCACCCGAAGCGGCGTTTCTCCAGCGCGAAACCCAGCAGATTCAGCCAGTCGCCGACCCGCGACGGCGAGATGCAGCGCGCCTTGCGCAAGCCGTCGTGAGCGAACACATGGCGCAAGCCCCAGCTACTCCAGGGGTTGATCCCGATGATCAGGAGATGCCCGCCGGGCCGCACGCTGCTCGCAGCTTCACGCAGCAAGCCGTGTGGCGACAGGCAGAAATCCAGGCCGTGCTGCATCACCACCACATCAGCGGCATGCTCGCTCAATGGCCACGCCTGCTCTTCGCAGACGATCTCGACCCCCGGCAACGGCGCACCAAGTCGCACATTGCGCTGAACCTGAGGTGCCGACGGCGGCGTCTGGGCCGACGGGCCGTAATGCACCAGATAGCCACCGAAGAAGCGGCCCAGCTCGTCTTCGAGCATGCGCCGCTCTTCGTCCAGCAGAAATTGCCCGATGGGCCCAGACAGCCATTCACGGGCCGCGCTGATCAAATTCAGCCACTCAGGATCGGCCTGAGCGAACGCTTTATCGGTCATTGCATTCTCCAACGCGCCAGGAAGTTCTAAGATGCGCCATTGTTTTCCGCTTGGCGAATCCGACGATGATACAGATCAGTGCCCTGCCCGCCTTCACCGACAACTACATCTGGTTGTTACAAGACCACCGCACCCAGCGCTGCGCCGTGGTCGATCCGGGTGATGCCGCACCCGTACAAGCCTGGCTGGCGGCGCATCCGGGCTGGGTATTGAGCGATATCCTGATCACTCACCATCATCATGATCATGTCGGCGGTGTCGAGCAGCTGAAAAAAGCGACAGACGCGAAAGTCTACGGCCCGGCCAGCGAAACCATTCCGGCGCGGGACGTGGCGCTCAAGGACAACGGCCGCGTGAGCGTGCTGGGCTGGGAATTCGATGTCTTTGCGGTTCCCGGACACACCCTGGGGCATATTGCCTATTACCACCACGGCCTGTTGTTCTGCGGCGACACCCTTTTTGCCGCCGGTTGCGGGCGCTTGTTCGAAGGCACGCCCGAGCAGATGCACACCTCGCTGAGCCGCCTCGCTGCGCTGCCGGAAGATACGCTGGTCTATTGCACCCACGAATACACCCTGAGCAACCTGAAATTCGCAGCAGCGGTCGAACCCGGCAATCCGGACATCACCGCACGTCTGGAAAAAGTGACCGAGCAACGTGCGGCCGGAATCATGACGCTGCCCTCTACTTTGGCGCTTGAAAAGCTGACCAACCCGTTTTTACGTGTTGATGAAACATCCGTTAAAGAAAAATTGGACGAACGGAATGGAACCCAAAACCGGTCTCCGAGTGCGGTCTTTGCTGCTCTTCGGGCTTGGAAAGATAAGTTCTAAGTCGCCGCACCGTTGGTACAAAAATTCTGAATGGTTGACCGCAGAGGGTGCGCTTTCTAGAATCGCCCGACATTTTTGCCCGGAACTTACTTCCAGCCAATGTCGTCATCTACTCGTAAAGCCATCAATTCAGACGCATTGACCCGCCTGGCTCAAGCCATCGCGGTGGCTGTGTCCGCCACTCTGGCGGGCTGTTCCAGCCATGTGCCGCAGACCGAAGCGACACACACTCCGAATATCGCCGCCCGCGCCAAGCAGAAACCTATCTGGCTTAGCGAAAAGCCGACCCCGCAAATTCCACAGGATGTCTGGGAGCGCATGCGTCAGGGCTTCCAGTTGCAGGACAACCTGGGCGTCAACCCACGCATCGAGCAACAGCGCCTGTGGTTCGCCAGCAACCCGTCCTTCCTTGAAAACGCCGGCGAACGCGGCAGCCTCTACATTCACTACATCGTCGAACGCCTTGAAGAACGCAACATGCCGCTGGAGCTGGCGCTGCTGCCAGTGATTGAAAGCGCCTACAACCCGATGGCCTATTCCCGGGCCGACGCGGTGGGCCTTTGGCAATTCATTCCTTCCACCGGCCGTTACTTCAACCTGCGTCAGACCCGCTTCTATGATGGCCGTCGCGACATCACCGCCTCAACCACCGCGGCCATGGATTACCTGACCCGCCTGCACGACATGTTCAACGGTGACTGGTTGCTGGCCCTCGCGGCCTACAACGCAGGTGAAGGCACGGTCAGCCGTGCCATCGAGCGCAACGAGAAACTGGGTCTGCCGACCGATTACTGGAACCTGCCTCTGCCTGCCGAAACCCAGGCTTACGTGCCCAAGCTGCTGGCCTTGTCCCAGGTCGTGCTGGCCCCCGAAGCCTACGGCGTGAACCTCAACCCGATCGCCAACGAACCGTACTTCCAGGTCGTCGAAATCAACCAGCGCATGGACCTGTCCAAGGTTGCCGCGGTGGCTAACATCGACGAAGACGAGTTGTTCCAGCTCAACCCGGCCTTCAAACAACGCACCACCATCGACGGCCCCCAGCATTTGCTGGTGCCAACCTCCAAGGCGCAGTTGCTGACCGCCAGCCTCTCGACCATGCGTCCTGAAGAGTTGATCAGCAAGAAGTCGCTCAAGCCGGTCTTCGAAGGCGCCGATGAATCCGAAATCGCCAGCCTCAAACGTGCCTATCGCGTCAAACGCGGCGACAACCTGGCCGCCATCGCCAAGGCGAACAAGGTCGACGTCAAGGACCTGCAGCGCTGGAACAAGATGACCGGCAAGAACCTCAAGGTCGGCCAGACTTTGGTGATGCAGGACACCGCCAAACGTAGCGGCGGTCGCGTCAACACCGTTGTGGCGACGAACAGCAGGACCAACAGCAAAGCCGCCAAGGAAAAGCCGCAGACCCAATACAAGGTCCAGCAAGGCGATTCGTTGTACATGGTCGCCAAACGCTTCAACGTTGAAATGCAGCACCTCAAGCGCTGGAATCCGCGTGTCGGTCAGGCGTTGAAGCCTGGGCAGATGTTGACGGTGTCTTCGCCACGCTAAAAACGAGCCCCTGATTTTTCAGGGGCTTTTTTTTACCCGCCGGACAGAGAACGAACGTCGTCGTTGGCTGGAGGTCAAACGGTCACACGTCACGAAGGAGACGTCCCATGGTCACTCACTTCAAAGTCAGCGGGCATCTGGCCTGCGGTCACAAAGGCAGCAATCTCACATCAACCGGCGAACTGACCCGCGTAAAGTGCAGAAGCTGCCGAAACACGGACGTGTTCAAGGACGCGCGCAAAGCCGAACGCAACGCAGCACGCCGTGCTGCACGCAAGGCCAAAGTCACTCACACCGCCAATGACTGGCGAGCAGCCTGGGTACAACGGTTGACCGCCATGGCCGGGTTGCAACGGTTACCCCGTGGTTTTACCGGCCAGCCTTTTGTTTAGAGGGCTGATTCGATAGCTGGGTCGACTTTGCTTGACCCAGTCCTGTCGATGATTCGGGCGTATTCATGCTCGCGGGCTCCATGATTTCAGCGAGCGACATACGCTTGAACACTTCAAACAACCGCCGCCCCTCTTCGGGCGCACATGAAATGGCCAGTCGCATGGTCGCTTCACCGAGCTGCCAGATCAGAAAGGCCGAATCAGCAACGCGCTGTGCATTGCTGCCTGGAAACACCCGCAGCATCTCATCGGCTAGCAAACCGCCCGCCACACGCCCCTCCTCCAGCTCCAACGCCAGCAGCTGCTTGTCTGCCTGCATGCCTGACCAGATATCACGCATCGCAGGTTCGGCCTGAACGATCTCGTAATACTGATCCAGCAGGTCTGAATAGGCATCCGCCAACCCTTGCGCATCCTGCACCGTCACCAGCGCCTCTTCGATACAACGACGACTTGCAGCGTTATAACGCTCGGCTAACGTGCGAATGATCGAGCTCTTGTCAGGGAAGTACTGATAAAGCGATCCGATCGAGATCTCCGAGCGCTCGGCAATTTCGCTCATTTTTAACTGGTCGCTGCCCTTGGTCGCGATCAATTGAGTCGCCATTGCCAGGATTCGCTCCTGCCGCTCGCGACTGCGTTGTTGCGTGGGATTGCGGCGGGTCGACTCTGAAACAGGTTGCTCGAGCTCGGTGGCGGCTTTCTTTCGCACTGGCGTGATTCCTGATCAATAACATGACAAGCACTCACCTTAGCACCACCCAAGAACGCCCCCAAGTGGTTGCCTCCGTATGTCGGATTCCTCTCTAACCTTGGTTGACGGCAGAACATGAGCGATTATCATTTTTTTAACATGAGCATCACTCACATTAACCCGATGGAGATGAACGCGATGAAAACCACTCAAGACACCCTCCTCGTTCTCGGTGCGACCGGTAAAACAGGGCGCAGGATTACCCAACATCTCCAGGCCGCAGGATTGCCTGTGCGCCTGGGTTCTCGCGGCGCGAATCCTCCCTTTGACTGGGAAAATCGACGGACCTGGGAGGCGGCGCTTGATGGCGTTCACGCTGTTTACATTTCCTATCAACCTGACCTCGCCGTTCCGGGCGCCCTCGACACAATTCAGGCGTTTACCGACCTGGCCGTCAAAAGTGGCGTCTACAAACTGGTTCTGCTGTCCGGACGTGGTGAGGTTGAAGCGGAACAAGCCGAAAGCATCATACAGAACAGCGGAGTCGACTGGACGATCCTGCGGGCCAGTTGGTTCTTCCAGAACTTCAGCGAGGCGCATTTTCTGGAACCCATTCTTGAAGGAGAACTGGCCCTCCCCGTCGGCAACATCGCGGAACCCTTCGTCGATGTGGAGGACATTGCCGAAATTGCTGTCAAGGCGCTGACCCAATCGGGGCACTCACGCCAACTCTATGAGTTGACCGGGACACGGGCACTGACTTTTGCCCAAGCGGTCGATGAGATCGCTCAAGGGACAGGGCGCGAGATCAGTTTCATCGCCGTACCGCCGGATGCCTATCGCCAGGCCCTGGAACAGGCACAACTTCCTGCGCAGTTGATTGATCTGGTGCTTTATCTCTTCACGACGGTGCTCGATGGTCGCAACACGCCGTTGGCCGATGGCGTCCAGCGCGCACTTGGCCGGCCCGCGCGAGACTTCAGCGATTATGTTCGTCGCACCGCTGCTACGGGAGTCTGGCAGAGCCAGGTTTGACGTCGGCGAGGTTCGTCTGTCAAAAGTTGCGAAGCAGAAACGACAAAGGCCTGCATGAGTGTCCTCATGCAGGCCTTTGATAGATATGGTGCCCGAAGCCGGAATCGAACCGGCACGCCCTTACGAGCGGGGGATTTTAAGTCCCATGCGTCTACCAGTTTCGCCATTCGGGCGGTAGCGCGGTAAAGCTGTCTGGCTTGTGCAACAGAGGACGAAATATATACATCCCGCCCCAGCGAAGCAAGTTCGCAGATACCCTTTTCAAGACAAAATCTTGCAAGGCTGCGCAAATAAAAAAGCTCCGTAAATCATAGATCTACGGAGCTTGTTTATAGTGGAGGCCGAGGTCGGAATCGAACCGGCGTAGGTGGATTTGCAATCCACTGCATAACCATTTTGCTACTCGGCCTCAAACATTTGATGTCATGTAGCGCGACATCAAATGCGTACAAACTTGGAGCGGGAAACGAGACTCGAACTCGCGACCCCGACCTTGGCAAGGTCGTGCTCTACCAACTGAGCTATTCCCGCGTCTTGGTGTGGCGCATTCTATAGAATCCAGAAGCCCCGTCAACCCTTTGATTCAAAAAAGTTTTATTTCTTTTCCACGTCGGTCTTCAGATGCGGCCAGGCAGCCCGCAGGTATTGGACCATGGACCACAATGTCAGGCCGGCAGACACCAACAACAAGGCATAACCGATCAAGACCCAGAAGGTGAAGTCCGAGGGATTGGCCAGCAGGATCACCAGCGCCAGCATTTGCGCGGCGGTTTTCCATTTGCCGAGGTTCGACACGGCGACGTGAGCGCGTGCACCGAGTTCGGCCATCCATTCACGCAGTGCCGAGACGACAATCTCGCGACCGATGATGACCGCAGCAGGCAGCGTGAGCCACAGGTTGCCATGTTCTTGCACGAGCAGCACCAGCGCAACGGCCACCATCAGCTTGTCAGCCACGGGATCAAGGAAAGCCCCGAACGGCGTACTTTGTTCCAGACGACGGGCCAGATAACCGTCCAGCCAGTCTGTAGCGGCGGCAAATGCGAAGACCGAGGCGGAGGCCAGGTAGCTCCATTGGTAAGGCAGATAGAACAGTAAAATGAAGATCGGGATGAGCAGGACGCGTAGAACGGTAATCAGATTAGGGATATTCATCGGCACAACTGGCTACGAGGTGAGGTGGCATTCTACTCGCTGTGCAGATTTGCATAAATCAACTCTGCGAGCTTTTTACTGATCCCTGGTGCTTTGGCGATCTCTTCGATGCTGGCACGAGACAGCTCCTGCAATCCACCAAAATGTTTCAACAAATCGCGACGGCGTGTCGGACCGACGCCTGCAACGCCCTCAAGCGTCGATGTGCGCCGGGTTTTGCCACGGCGGGCGCGGTGCCCGGTAATGGCAAAACGGTGGGCTTCATCGCGTATCTGTTGAATCAGATGCAGCGCGGGGGAATCACCGCGCAAGGTGAATTCGTGGGCCGCGTCGTTGAGGTACAGGGTTTCGAAACCTGCCTTGCGCGTCGCGCCCTTGGCCACGCCCAGCAGAATCAGATCAGGCACCGCCAGCTCATTCAGCACGTCGCGGGCCATCGACAGCTGCCCCTTGCCGCCGTCCACCAGCAGAATGTCCGGCAACTTGCCCTCCCCGTCTTTCAGTTTGCTGAAGCGCCGTGTCAGGGCCTGGTGCATGGCCGCATAGTCATCGCCCGGGGTGACGCCTTCGATGTTGTAACGACGATAGTCGGACTTGATCGGGCCTTCCGGACCGAACACCACGCACGACGCCACGGTGGCTTCGCCGCTGGAGTGACTGATGTCGTAGCACTCTAGCCGCTGTGGCGGCTCGTCCAGGTTCAACACTTCTGCCAGGGCATCGAAACGCGCGGCGACGTGTTGACGGTTGGCCAGCCTCGCGCCCAACGCCTGCTCGGCATTGGTGACCGCCAATTGTTGCCAGCGTGCTCGCGTACCGCGCACCCGATGGCTGATGGTCAACTCGCGACCGCGCAGCTCTTCAATGGCTGTAATAAGGGTCGGAAAGTCCTCGTGAACCACGTTGACGATCAGTTCACTCGGCAAGTCGCGCTCAGGACTGGTAATGAAGTATTGGCCGAGAAAGGCGGCCATGACCTCAGAAACGTCCTCGTCGATGCCGACCTGAGGGAAGAAGTTCTTGCTGCCCAACACCCGCCCACCCCGCACGCTGATCAGGTGAACACAGGCACCGCCCGGATTGACGAACGCAGCGATCACATCGATATCGCCGGTGCCGCCTTCCATGCTTTGCTGATCCTGAACTCGACGCAGCAGTGAAATCTGGTCACGCAACTCGGCGGCGCGCTCGAACTCGAGGTTGATCGCCGCCTCTTCCATGCCCGCGGACAACTCGTCCGTCAGCGCATTGCTGCGGCCTTCAAGGAACATCACCGAGTGGCGAACGTCCTCGGCATACACTTCGGGCTCCACCAGCCCGACGCACGGGGCCTTGCACCGCTTGATCTGGTATTGCAGACAAGGGCGCGTACGGTTCTTGTAATAGCTGTCTTCGCACTGGCGAACAAAAAACGTTTTTTGCAGCAGGCTCAGGCTTTCACGAATGGCGCCCGCGCTGGGATACGGACCGAAATACTTGCCCTTGGCCTTTTTCGCACCACGATGGATGCTCAGACGAGGGAACTGGCCATCCGAGAGAAAGACGTAAGGGTAGGATTTGTCATCGCGCAGCAGGATGTTATACGGCGGACGCCACTCCTTGATCAGCGTCTGCTCAAGCAGCAAGGCTTCCGTTTCGTTGGCCGTGATGGTGGTCTCGACCTGGGCAATACGGGCGACCAGCGCAGCCGTCTTGGGCGCGAGACCGGATTTACGGAAGTAGCTCGACAGCCGATTTTTCAGGTTTTTGGCTTTGCCGACATACAGCAGGCGAGCATCGCTGTCGAACATGCGGTAGACGCCAGGGCGCCCACTGACGGTCGACAGAAAAGCGCCTGGATCGAAGACTTCGGTCATTTCAGAGGCTGGCATCGACCATGCCGTGACGCACCGCCAACAGCGTCAGCTCGACATCACTGCTGATCGAGAGCTTCTCGAAAATGCGGTAACGGTAAGTGTTCACCGTTTTGGGCGACAGGCAGAGCTTGTCGGAAATGATCTGGACTTTCTGACAGCCGACAATCATCAATGCGATCTGGATCTCGCGTTCCGACAGCGCGTCGAAGGGCGAATCGTTGGTCGGCTGAAAGGATTTGATCGCCAGTTGCTGTGCAATCTGCGGGCTGATGTAGCGTTGCCCGGCAAACACCAGGCGAATGGCCTGGACCATTTCCGGCAACCCGGCGCCCTTAGTCAGATAACCGGCGGCACCGGCCTGCAGCAGCCGCGTAGGAAACGGATCTTCCTCGCACACGGTGACCGCGACGACTTTGATGTCCGGATGACTGCGCAACAACTTGCGCGTGGCTTCAAGACCGCCGATCCCAGGCATCTTGACATCCATCAGCACCACATCGGGTTTCAACTCACGCGCTTTAAGCAGGGATTCCTCCCCCGACTCAGCCTGGCCGACTACTTGCAGGCCATCGATGTCAGCCAGCATTCGTGTAATGCCTGTACGAACGAGATCATGGTCATCGACTACTAGCACCCTAATCAAGCAGACACCTCGCGATATGGTCTTATTGGGTTGCCGGACACCTTAGCAAAAAGCGACTGGCAGACCTAGCGGCAAGCGCTATATAAAAAGTTTCAATACATCTTGAAAGGCTTGCCGCCAGCGTGTTTCAGCGGTGCAACTCATCGACATCGCGCTGCATTCTAAGGAAACACTCGTCTTGGCCGACTACCTTCAGCCCTTTTCTCTCGTACAGCGCTTTGGCCGGATTCGTTTCAAAAACTGTCAGGCGTAACGCCGGACGCCGTTCCTTGCACGCCATGGCAAATACCTGATCGATCGCCCAGGAACCGGCACCCCGCCCCTGAAATGCTTCAAGCACGTGCAATTCGCGGATGTACAAGGCTCTGGCGTCGCGACTCAGGCTCACATAACCCTGCAAGACATCGTCACGGACGATCAACCAGTTCTCGCGCCCGGCCCAGGCGACATCGAAGGCCTCGTCCTGCCACAGCAGATCATGCTGAATGTAGTAGCGAAGCATGTTGCGACAGGTCAGGTCGCGGGCGAAGTCCAGATCCGGGCTGGTTGCGGGACGCCACTCGAAACCCTTCAAGCCTTCAGGACCGTCAGGATTTGCCCTTTCCAGCCGTCAGCGTCTCGGCGCGCAACGACCAGCACGTTACCCGTGCCGGGAGCCGCGGTAATCAGCGATCCGTCCGCCGCCCAGATTGCACTGCGTCCAGCCGACTCCCAGCCCCCGGTCGTACCGCCATGGTTAGCCATCAACACGGCCATCGAATGGGTGCCAGCATAGCCTTCCAAGAGGGCAGTATCCGGCGCATAGCCGTTTTCGGTGATGAGTACGCCCGCGGCATAAAGGTCAGCACCTTGTTCCGCCGCCGCTGCCGCGTGACTGGCGTGAGAAAAATCGGCGCACACCGCCAACGCGACCGTATCGGTGCCGATCATCAAGGTCGAACCACCCGTTCCTGGCGCAAACGCCACCTCCTCGCCGGGATGCAGATGCTGCTTGGTGTACACCCCGAGCGAACCATCGGCGCCCAGGACCAACGCACCGATCAAGACCGGCGAATCATCCGACAGACGAATCGGCATTCCGACCACACTCGTCACGCCCACTTCCCGCGCGAAATCCCGCAACGGTCGCAGCACCTCGGCATTAGGTGCAATTGCCAGCTCAGCGGCGAGCCCACGCTCGTACCCGGTCAACGACAATTCGGGAAAGACCAGCAACTGGACGCCTTGCTCCGCAGCAACCTGCATGAAGCGCTGATGCCAGGCCATATTGGCGGCCAGATCCCCCGCGATGGAGATCGACTGTGCAGCGGCGATGGTCAGTGTCGTCATGTTTCGTCCTTGTGAGGTGACAGGTTGGGCGGAACACGAAGTGTGTCATAAACCCTGATGCACTCAAGCGATAGGAAACGCCGCCGGTGCTCGATAGTATTTTCTGATTGAAACCGCGCACCGGCCTCTAGTAAGCTCGGCGCATTCATCGGAGACAGACCATGTTCAACGCCCTCTCACAGCTTCGTACCGCCAGCGCCTCGCGCTCGGTTGCGGCTGCCCGGGCGACTGACGTTTGTGCTCCGGTCAGCTTTTATTTTGGGTATTGGTTTAGCCACTGGCGCGCCTGATACCCACACGGCGCCCACTTTAAACGGGTCGCCACCAGAGAATTCTCAACCCCCGGTCGGCTTCCCGACCGGGGGTTTTGTTTTTTCAGCCCCGGATTTTTTAGCGACACACCAGATAACCAGAGGATTCACGAAATGAACTACGCCACTTATTACCGTTACGACAGTTTTTCCGCCTGGCGATTTAGCAGCCTCCGCTCGGGACAGCCTGCCGCCTCCGATCGGTCACCCACAGGTGGCAAGCACACACACGCAGCCAATCCGGCCAATTGTCGAACACCCCAGTAGGGCCGAGCGCGCGGGAACGAACCCGCCGCCAGCCCAGGAAGCCTGAATATGAACTCGTCCGTCTCTGCTTTGCCGCTGTCCACCTTGAGTCCCGCCAATGAAGCGCTGACCCTGCGTCTGCCCAGCTCGTTGCAACTCAAGCAGCAACTGCCCCTCAACAACGCCCTCACCCGGCAAGTCGCTGCCCACCGCGACGCGGTCCGCGCGATCCTTAACGGTGAAGATTCCCGTCTGCTGGTCATCGTCGGCCCTTGCT
The DNA here is from genome assembly GCF_059695905.1 of Pseudomonas sp. LBUM1663. Classification (NCBI taxonomy): domain Bacteria; kingdom Pseudomonadati; phylum Pseudomonadota; class Gammaproteobacteria; order Pseudomonadales; family Pseudomonadaceae; genus Pseudomonas; species Pseudomonas sp. LBUM1663. The sequence continues at coordinate 3,480,149 of NZ_CP166792.1, forward strand.
CGATTCACGATCCCCAGTCCGCTCTCGAATACGCGGCCAACCTCGCTCGCCTTGCCGCCGAAGTCAGCGACCAGATGTTGCTGGTGATGCGCGCCTACGTCGAAAAGCCCCGCACCACGGTCGGCTGGAAAGGCCTGGCCTACGACCCGCGGCTTGACGGCAGCGATGACATGGCCGGCGGCTTGACGCTGTCCCGTGAACTGATGCGCGAAATGCTGCGCCTCGGCTTGCCGATTGCCACTGAACTGTTGCAACCGATGGCGGCCGGCTACTTCGACGACCTGCTGAGCTGGGTCGCCATCGGCGCCCGCACCACCGAGTCGCAAATCCACCGGGAAATGGCCAGCGGCCTGAGCATGCCGGTCGGGTTCAAGAACGGCACCGATGGCGGCGTGGCTGTTGCCAGCGATGCCATGCGTTCGGCCGCCCACCCGCATCGTCATTTCGGTGTCGACAGCCAGGGGCATCCTGCGATCATTCAAACCCAGGGCAATCCCGACACCCATCTGGTGTTGCGCGGCGGTCATCGCGGGCCGAACTACGATCGCGACAGCGTCGCCCAAGTGAACAGCGACTTGACCCGACTCAAGATCCCCGCACGGATCATGGTCGACTGCAGCCACGCCAACAGCGGCAAAGACCCGGCACGTCAGCCTGCCGTGTTCAACGATGTACTTGAGCAGCGCCTGCAGGGTGATCGATCGCTGATCGGCATGATGATCGAGAGCCATTTGTTCGAAGGCTGCCAGCCCTTGAGCCCATCGCTGCGCTACGGCGTATCGGTGACTGATGGCTGCCTCGGCTGGACCGGAACGGAACACCTGTTGCGACAGGCAGCCGACCGGCTGCGGGCACAGAACGGCGTACAACGACCGGCGTAACCACCGCCAACCGCCCAGCCCTCGATTCGAGGGCTGGCCGTCTGAAAAGCGAATCGGTTGATAGGTAAACGGCATAGGCACAGTAGGCCGTTGCATTGATGCGCTCCGCGAACGACAAAAAGATGTCCAAATATTCCGAACCGGACCTCATGCTCTTTCGAACTTTCCTACATTTTCTATACCTTTTTCATCAGCTTACAGCGGATTCCTCATACATCGCCGAGCAGCTGGTGTGCTTTAGAGTGAGCCCATATTCACCTCTCTGAACCACCGCGAAAAAGGAATGAACATGCTACGGAATGCAACCACCCAGTATCCAATCCTGCTGATCCACGGGCTCTTCGGCTTTGATCGCATTGGCAAAGTCGAACTCTTCCATGACGTCAAACAGGCCCTCAGAAGTGCCGGCGCAAGAGTGTTTATCCCCCACCTCTCGGCAACCCAAAGCAACGAAGTGCGCGGTGACCAACTGTTGGCACAGATCGAACGGGTGCTGGAAGGAACCGGCGCCCACCAGGTTAACCTGATCGGTCACAGCCAGGGTGCCCTCGCGGCACGTTACGCCGCCGCCATCGCGCCGGAGATCGTCGCATCGGTGACTTCGGTCAGCGGCCCGAACCACGGCTCGGAACTGGCCGATTTCCTGCGCAAGGCCCTCACACCGGGACGCCTGCCAGAACACGTCGCGGCCACGGTTGCCACGCTGTTTGCTGACTTTCTGTCGTTGCTCAGCGGTCATCAGCACTTGCCGCAGAACGCCATCGCCGCGCTCAACGCCTTGACCACCGAAGGTGTGGGCGCTTTCAACGACAAATACCCGCAAGGACTGCCGAAAACCTGGGGCGGCAAGGGGCGCGAGTTGGTGAACGGCGTGCGTTATTACTCCTGGAGCGGGACATTGCAGGGTGACCTTCTCGATAAAGGGCTGGAGGCGGTCAGTCCACTGCACGGTTTCCTCCAGGCCTTCTCCCGCTACTTCACCACCGAAGCGGAACAAAATGACGGCATGGTTGGCCGCTACAGCTCCCATTTAGGCAAAGTCATCCGTTCCGACTATCCGCTGGATCATCTGGACAGCCTCAGTCAAACCGCCGGCCCGCTGCGCAAGGGCATCGACCCGATTGCCTTGTATGTGCAGCATGCCGAGCGCCTGAGAAATGCCGGCCTTTAATCTGTCCGGAACTTTGACGAGAAATAGGCCACTGAATCCGGTAGGCTCCGCACTTTACTGAACATTGAAAGGAGAATTTTCCATGGCTAAAGCCACTGCCCGTCACATCCTGGTTGCCTCGGAAGCCAAGTGCAACGAACTCAAAGCCCAGATCGAAGGCGGCGCCGATTTCGCCGAAGTTGCCAAAGCCAACTCCACTTGCCCGTCCAGCCGTCAGGGCGGTGACCTGGGTTCGTTCGGTCCAGGCCAGATGGTCAAAGAGTTCGACACCGTCGTCTTCAGCGCACCAATCAACGTCGTGCAAGGCCCGGTCAAGACCCAGTTCGGTTATCACCTGCTGGAAGTGACCAGCCGTCAGGACTGATCAACGCTCTGATATTCTGCACAACGGCCCGCCTTTTGGTGGGCCGTTGTGTTTCGGATACGTAATACGGCTGGCGAGGGACGCGCCGCTAGCGTACAAATTGCGGTTATCGACCACCCGGCTCTAAGGCTGACAATGCGACTGGCTTTCCCCACTTTGTTGTTCACTGCCGTGGCCCTGCTATTGGGTGCCGGCGGAGTGAATGCAGCACCGCAACATGCGTTGACCGTGTACGGCGAACCGGCGAAGTACCCCGCCGGCTTCAGTCATTTCGCCTACGCCAACCCGCGAGCCCCCAAGGGCGGCACGATGCGACGCTCGGCCATCGAGATCGGGCATTTCGACCATATATTGCCGTACATCGACAAAGGCATTGGTGTCACGCAGATCGACGGCTTGATCTACTCGCCCCTGGCCCAGCGTTCGCTGGACGAACCCTATACCGTGTACGGCCTGGTGGCACAGAAAATGGAGCGCTCCGACGACGGTATGTCGCTGCGCTTCTACTTGGACCCGAAGGCGCGTTTCGCCGACGGCACACCGATCACCGCCCAGGACGTGCGCTACACCTTCGACCTGCTGATGACCCAGGGCAGCCTGCGCTATCGCACCCAGTTTGCCGACGTCAAAGGCGTCGAGGTCGAAGCGCCGCTAACGGTCCGGTTCGACTTCAAGAGCAACGAAAACCGCACCCTGCCTCTCGACATCGCCACGTTGCCGGTATTTCCCGAACACTGGTGGAAGAGCCGCGACTTCGCCAATGGCGGTGGTTATGAGGCGCCATTGGGCAGCGGTCCTTATAAGGTGGGCAAGGTCGACTCCGGTCGCAGCATCACCTTCGAGCGCAACGCCACCTGGTGGGGCAAGGATTTGCCGGTCAGCCGCGGCCTCTACAACTTCGATCATTTCAGCATCGAGTACTTCGGCGATACCGACGTCGCACGCCAGGTCTTGCGTGGCGGCGCCTACGACTACAACCGCGAATTCTCCGCGACCGGTTACTCCATCGGCTACGAAAGCCCGGCCCTGAGCGACGGCCGCCTGCAAAAAGCGCATCTGGCCACAGAGGCCCCGCAATCGGCCCAGGGGTTTGTCTTCAACCTGCAAAACCCGATGTTCCAAGACCGCCGTGTGCGCCAGGCCCTGGCCATGCTCTGGGATTTCGAGTGGAGCAATCGGCAGATGATGCGCGACCTGTACATCCGCCAGCAGAGCTTCTTTTCCAACACCGACCTCGCCGCCCGCAAGCTGCCGGACGCGGGAGAGCTGGCCATTCTCGAGCCGCTGCGTGGGCAGATCCCCGACGAAGTCTTCACCAAAGTCTTTGAAGCACCGAAAACCGATGGTAGCGGTCTGATTCGCGACAAACAGTTGCAAGCGCTGGACTTACTCGAGCAGGCCGGCTGGAAACCCGACGGCGACCAACTGATCAACGCCGAGGGCACGCCGTTGAGCTTCACTTTTCTGGTCAGCCAGAACGGCATGGACCGATTGCTCTTGCCATACAAACGCACCTTGAAACAGATCGGTATCGACCTGAACATTCGCCGCATCGACTCGTCCCAGTACGTGAATCGCCTGATGAGCCGCGATTACGACATGATCGTCACTGGCTACCCGGTCACCACTTCACCGGGTGGCGAGCTGTTCAACTACTTTGGTTCGATCTCAGCCAACGATCCCGGCGCGAATAACTACATGGTGCTGAAGAACCCGGCGGTCGACACCCTGATCAACGGGCTGGTCCGCGCCGACACCCAACCGCAAATGCTGCGTTACGCCCACGCACTCGACCGGGTGCTGCAATGGAACTACTACTGGATTCCCAACTATTACCCGCCGGGCACTTCGACGGTGTGGTGGAACCGGTTCGGCATGCCCGACGAGCAGGCCAGTAATGACGAAGCCATCGAAAGCTGGTGGGAAGTGAGCACTACGCCACTGACCAACCAGCAGATGACGGCCGAAAAAATCCGCCGTGGCACACCCGGAGGGCCGCATTGATGTGGGCTTACATACTGCGGCGCCTGCTGCTGATCATCCCGACGCTGGTGATCATTCTCCTGGTCAACTTCGTCATCGTCCAGGCCGCGCCGGGCGGTCCGGTGGAACAGGCCATCGCCCACTTGCAAGGCATCGGTGGCGCCAGTGTCGGCGGCGGCTCCGGCGAAACCCTGTCCGGCACCTCCCGGGCCAGTCGCGGCCTCGACCCGCAACTGATCAAAGACATCGAAAAGCAGTACGGCTTTGACAAGCCGGCACCCGAACGCCTGTGGCTTATGCTCACGAGTTACGCGCGCCTGGACTTTGGCAAGAGCTTCTTCCGCGGCGCGACCGTCACCGACCTGATCCTGGAAAAAATGCCGGTGACCATTTCCCTCGGGCTATGGGCGACCCTGATCACCTACCTTGTGTCGATACCGCTCGGTATCCGCAAGGCCGTGCACCATGGCAGCCATTTCGACATCTGGAGCAGCACGGCAATCATCATCGGTTACGCGATGCCGGCGTTCCTGTTCGCGATGTTCCTGATCGTGGTCTTCGCCGGTGGCACCTCGCTGAACTGGTTTCCGGTGCGCGGCCTGGTCTCGGACAACTTCGAATCGCTGTCAACCGTGGGCAAGATCGCCGATTACTTCTGGCACTTGGTGTTGCCGGTGACGGCGCTGGTGATCGGCGGTTTCGCCACGCTGACGATTCTCACCAAGAATTCGTTCCTCAATGAAATCACGCGCCAGTATGTGGTCACCGCACGGGCCAAAGGCTTGAGCGAACGACGCGTGCTGTACGGCCATGTGTTCCGCAATGCCATGTTGTTGGTGGTGTCGGGGATTCCCCAGGCGTTCATCAGCGTGTTCTTCGCCGGCTCCCTGCTGATCGAGGTGATTTTCTCCCTCGATGGCCTGGGGCGCATGAGCTATGAGGCTGCCGTGTCGCGAGACTATCCGGTGGTGTTCGGCTCGCTGTTTATCTTCACGCTGTTCGGGCTTCTGATAAAACTGATCGGCGACCTCTGCTACACCCTGGTCGACCCGCGTATCGACTTCGCCGCGAGGAACGCCTGATGTTCAAGCTCTCGCCGTTAGGCCGTCGCCGCTTTGAACGCTTCAAGAAAAACCGTCGGGGCTGGTGGTCGCTGTGGCTGTTCATCGGCCTGTTTCTGCTGACGTTGGGCGGTGAATTGATTGCCAACGACAAGCCGCTGGTGGTCAGTTATCAGGGGCAGTGGTACTTCCCGGTGTTCAAGCGCCACACCGAGCAGGAATTCGGAGGGCAACTGCCATTTCAGGCTGATTATCGCAGCGACTATGTGCAGAAGCTGATTCACAAGGACGGAGGATGGATGCTGTTCCCGCCGATCCCATTCAGCGATGACACGCCCAACTATGAACTCAATAAACCGGCACCGAGCCCGCCATCGAGTGTCAATTGGCTAGGCACCGACGACCAGTCCCGGGACGTCATGGCCCGGGTGATTTTCGGGGCGCGGGTGTCAATCCTGTTCGCGTTGATGCTGACGTTTGTCAGTGCGTTGATCGGCATCGCCGCCGGTGCGCTGCAAGGCTATTACGGCGGCTGGGTCGACCTGTTGGGTCAACGCTTGCTGGAGGTCTGGTCCGGGCTGCCGGTGCTGTACCTGCTGATCATTCTGTCCGGGTTTGTCGAGCCGAATTTCTGGTGGCTGCTGGGGATCATGGCGCTGTTTTCCTGGCTGGCGCTGGTCGACGTGGTGCGTGCCGAGTTCCTGCGCGGGCGCAACCTGGAATACGTCAAAGCCGCCCGGGCGTTGGGCCTCACGGATCGAAAAGTGATTGTCCGGCATATTCTGCCCAACGCCATGAATGCGACCTTGAGCTACCTGCCGTTCATTCTCACCGGGGCCATCTCCACCCTGACGGCCCTGGATTTCCTCGGCTTCGGCATGCCGGCGGGCAGCGCATCGCTGGGCGAGTTGATCGGCCAGGGCAAGCAGAACCTGCAAGCGCCGTGGCTGGGGCTGACCGCGTTTTTCACCCTGGCGCTGATACTTTCCTTATTGGTGTTTATCGGCGAGGCGTTGCGTGATGCCTTTGACCCACGATCCTGACGCGGACTGTTGATATGAGTACCAACCTGATCGAAATCCGTGACCTCAGTGTGGCCTTCAATGGCCAGACGGTGGTGCGCAACCTGTGCCTGGACATCCATCCCGGCGAATGCCTGGCATTGGTCGGCGAGTCGGGCTCCGGCAAATCGGTGACCGCCCACTCGATCCTGCAACTGCTGCCCGAGACCGGCACCCGGACCACGGGCAGCATTCGCTATCGCGGCAAGGAATTGCTCGGTGCCCCGCCCCAGGTGTTGCGTGAACTGCGCGGCAACCGGATCGCGATGATCTTCCAGGAACCGATGACCTCGCTCAATCCGTTACACAGCATCGAAAAGCAGATCGGCGAAACCCTGCTGGTGCACAAGGGCCTGACGGGCAAGGCGGCGCAAACGCGGATTCTGGAGTTGCTGCAACTGGTCGGCATCCAGAAACCCAAAGAGCGGCTCAAGGCCTATCCCCATCAGCTGTCCGGTGGCCAGCGGCAACGGGTGATGATCGCCATGGCCCTGGCCTGCGAGCCGCAGTTGCTGATCGCCGACGAACCCACCACGGCGCTGGACGTGACGGTGCAGCGCAAGATTCTGATTCTGCTCAAGTCCCTGCAACAGCGGCTCGGCATGTCGCTGCTGTTGATCAGCCACGACCTCAATCTGGTGCGCAGCATCGCTCAGCGCGTGTGCGTGATGAAGGCCGGGGAAATCGTCGAAGAGGCCACGTGCGAAACGATCTTCACTGAACCGAAACATCCCTACAGTTGCGTGCTGCTGAACGCCGAACCAGAAGGCGAAGCCCTGCCCCGGGACGAGCGCGAGAACGTGCTGGAGGTGGACAACCTGCGCGTGCAGTTTGCCCTCGGTGGCGGCTTGTTCCAGCGTAAAACTTACCTGAACGCGGTGGACGGCATCAGCCTCAACATTCAACGCGGCAAAACCTTGGGCATCGTTGGCGAGTCCGGTTCGGGCAAGTCGACCCTGGGCCAGGCGATCCTGCGTTTGCTTGACTCTGAAGGCAGCATTCGCTTTCAGGGCGAGGCGCTGGACGGTCTGACGCAAAAGCAGTTGCGGCCATGGCGCAAGAAGATGCAGGTGGTGTTCCAGGACCCCTTCGGCAGCCTCAGCCCGCGCATGTCCGTGGCGCAGATCATCAGCGAAGGGCTTGAAGTGCATAGCCAGTTGACGGAGCAAGAGTGCAAAGCCGAAGTGATCCGCGCGCTGGAAGAAGTCGGCCTCGACCCGCAAAGCCGTGATCGCTATCCCCACGAGTTCTCCGGCGGCCAACGTCAGCGCATCGCCATTGCCCGGGCGCTGGTGCTGAAACCGGCGCTGATTCTGCTGGATGAACCGACGTCGGCACTGGATCGCACCGTGCAGAAACAAGTGGTCGCCCTGCTCCGCCAGCTTCAGGAAAAACACGGCCTGACCTATCTGTTCATCAGCCACGACCTGGCGGTGGTACGTGCCCTGGCCCACGACATGATCGTGATCAAGGACGGCAAAGTGGTGGAACGCGGTGCCAGCCACGACGTGTTCGATTCGCCGCAGCATCCGTACACCAAAGAGCTGTTGGCGGCGGCGCATCAGCGGTAGGCATAGGGCCGCGTCGCCACAATCGCTAGCAGGCTAGCTCCCACATTGAATCGCGGTCCACTGTGGGAGCTAGCCTGCTAGCGATAGGGCCCTCCAAGACAATACATATTCTGGATCTGACCTCTATGAACACCACCGAAAGCCTAAAGGATTACCAGCGCGTTCGCCTGCTGGCGATCCGTTCGCTGTTCGAGATCATCGAGCAATCCAGCGAGGGCACGGTGATTGTCGACCGCGATGCGAACATCGTCTGGATGAACGAGCGCTATGCCCGCCGCTTCGGTCTGGAGTCCGCCGAAGTGGCGATCGGCAAAGCGTGCGAAAGCGTGATACCGGGCAGCTTGTTACGTGAGGTGGTTCGCACCGGCCGGCCGATCTTGCTGGATATGCAGGACACGCCGAAAGAACCGCTGGTGGTCATGCGTTTGCCGATCCACGACGACGCGGGCGCCGTGATTGGCGCCATTGGTTTTGCGCTGTTCGACGAGCTGCACAGCCTGTCACCGATGCTCAAACGCTACCTGAGCATGCAGGAAGAACTGGCCTCTACCCGCTCGTTGCTGCGGTCGCGCCAAACCAAATACAACTTCGCTCACTTCATCGGGACCAGCGCCGCCAGCCTGGAAGTCAAACGCCGCGCCCGGCGCAGTGCCAGTGCCGAGTCACCGGTGCTGTTGCTCGGTGAGACCGGCACCGGCAAGGAGCTGCTGGCCCAGGCGATCCACGGTGCGTCGCCACGTGCGCACAAAGCTTTCGTCAGCATCAACAGCGCGGCAATTCCCGAGTCGTTGCTGGAAGCCGAATTTTTCGGCACAGCGCCGGGCGCCTTCACCGGCGCCGATCGCAAGGGCCGGGCCGGCAAGTTGCAGATCGCCCAGGGCGGCACGCTGTTTCTCGATGAAATCGGCGACATGCCGCTGCCGCTGCAAAGCAAGTTGCTGCGCGTGCTGCAGGAGAAGGAGTTCGAGCCGGTCGGTTCCAATGAAGTGATCCAGAGTGATGTGCGAGTAATTGCAGCCACCTCCACCGATCTGGAAGCGGCGATCAAGCGCGGCGAATTTCGCGCCGATTTGTATTACCGCCTCAACGTGCTGCCGATCAACGTACCGCCCCTGCGTGATCGTCTTGATGACTTGCCAGCGCTCAGTGAAGCGATCCTTGAAGAATTGCGCAGCCAGCATGAGTTGAACACCGAAGCGTTGGATTTGCTGGGGCAGCATGCCTGGCCGGGCAATATCCGCGAACTGCGCAATGTGCTGGAGCGCGCGGCGCTGCTCAGTGACGACCTGGTGCTGAATGCAGGGGACATCCGCGCGGCAATCGGGACGTTTACGCCGGTGGAGCGTGTGGCGCCGAGGGCGATTGAGGCGCTCGCGCATGAAACATTCAGTGAGGCGCGGGAGCGGTTTGACCGGCAGTTGATAGAAACAGCCCTGGCGCAATGCGGGGGCAAGGTGATTGAAGCGGCGGCACGGTTGGGGCTTGGGCGGTCTACTTTGTATAAGAAGATGGTGGCGCTGGGGATTGCTGAGTCTCTGTAAAGAGACATTGATCTCTATTAGTAGACAGGGCCTCTTCGCGGGCAAGCCACGCTCCCACAGGTTATGTGTTTTCTGCGCAATCCTGGCCCAACACAAAACCCTGTGGGAGCGTGCCTTGCCCGCGAAGACGTCCGCACAGCCGCCAAAAATCTCAAAACAGAGACAAAAAAGTTAAATTCTCTACACAAACAGATAAATATCCTTGTATTTCAACATGTTGCATTCATGGCACGAATCTCGCTAAAGCCCTCTCCCACAAAAGATCCACCTACAAAAATAACAATCCAGGAGACACACCATGAGTGTGATCATTGCCTTGGCAGCTCTCTCGCTGCTGATGCTGGCTGCTTACCGTGGCTACAGCGTTATTCTATTCGCCCCGATTGCCGCCCTCGGCGCCGTCTTGCTCACCGACCCGTCCGCCGTCGCCCCAGCCTTCACCGGGGTGTTCATGGAAAAAATGGTCGGTTTCATCAAACTGTATTTCCCGGTGTTCCTGCTCGGCGCGGTGTTCGGCAAGCTGATCGAGCTGTCGGGTTTCTCGCGCTCCATCGTCGCGGCAGCAATTCGGCTGCTCGGCACCCGCCAGGCCATGCTAGTAATCGTTCTGGTCTGCGCCCTGCTGACTTACGGCGGCGTATCGCTGTTTGTGGTGGTGTTTGCGGTCTATCCGTTTGCCGCTGAAATGTTCCGCCAGAGCAACATCCCCAAGCGGCTCATCCCGGCAACCATCGCCCTCGGTGCGTTCTCGTTCACCATGGACGCCCTGCCCGGCACCCCGCAGATCCAGAACATCATTCCCAGCACCTTCTTCAACACCACGGCGTGGGCCGCGCCTTGGCTGGGCGTGATCGGCGCGATCTTCGTGTTCTGCGCCGGCATGCTGTTTCTCCAGCGCCAGCGCAACAAGGCCCAGGCCGCTGGTGAAGGGTATGGCACCGAACTGCGCAACGAGCCGGAAACCGCGGCCGACATCAAACTGCCGAACCCGTGGATCGCCCTTTCACCGCTGCTGGCGGTGGGCATCATGAACCTGCTGTTTACCCAGTGGATTCCGCAGTGGTACGGCAAGACCCACAGCCTTGCGCTGCCGGGCATGGCCGCGCCGGTGACCACTGAAATCGCCAAGCTCACGGCGATCTGGGCGGTTCAGGCGGCCTTGCTGGTGGGCATCATCATGGTGCTGGTGTTCGGCTTCCAGGCGATTCGCGGCAAGTTGGCCGAAGGCAGTCGAAGTGCGGTCAGCGGTTCGCTGCTGGCGGCGATGAACACTGCGTCGGAATATGGTTTTGGTGCGGTGATCGCCTCCTTGCCGGGCTTCCTGGTATTGGCCGACTGGCTCAAGAGCATTCCCAATCCGCTGGTCAACGAAGCGATTACCGTGACCCTGCTGGCCGGCATCACCGGTTCGGCATCGGGCGGCATGAGCATTGCGCTGGCGGCCATGGCCAATGACTTCATCGCCGCGGCCCATGCCGCCAACATCCCGCTGGAAGTGCTGCACCGGGTGGCGGCGATGGCCAGTGGCGGCATGGACACCCTGCCGCACAACGGCGCGGTGATTACCTTGCTGGCGGTGACCGGCCTGACCCACCGAGAAGCCTACAAAGACATTTTCTGTATTACGCTGATCAAGACCCTGGCGGTTTTTGTGGTGATCGGTACTTTCTACGCCACTGGCATTGTGTGAGGTATACATGACGACTCTTTCGGGCAAGACCGCACTGGTCACCGGCTCCACCAGCGGCATTGGCTTAGGGATAGCCCTGAGCCTGGCCAAGGCCGGCGCCAATCTGATCCTCAACGGTTTCGGCGATGCGTCCAAAGTGATTGCCGAGGTTGAGCAATTCGGTGGCAAGGTCGGCCATCATCCAGCCGACGTCAGTGACCCGGCGCAGATCGCCGACATGATCGCCTACGCCGAGCGTGAATTCGGCGGCGTCGACATTCTGGTGAACAACGCTGGCATCCAGCACGTGGCGCCGGTCGAAGCGTTCCCGGTAGAACGTTGGGACTCGATCATTGCGATCAACCTGTCCTCGGTGTTCCACAGCACCCGCTTGAGCCTGCCGGGCATGCGCGCCAAGGGCTGGGGACGGATCATCAACATCGCCTCGGTGCATGGCCAAGTGGGCTCGGTGGGTAAAGCCGCCTACGTCGCGGCCAAACATGGCGTGATCGGCTTGACCAAGGTCGTCGGGCTGGAAACGGCAACGACGAATGTGACCTGCAACGCCATTTGCCCGGGCTGGGTGTTGACGCCGCTGGTGCAGAAGCAGATTGATGATCGCATCGCGACCGGGATCGAGCCGCAACAGGCGCAGCATGATTTGCTGGCGGAGAAGCAGCCGTCGCTGGAATTCGTCACGCCGCCGCAATTGGGCGAACTGGTGTTGTTCCTGTGCAGTGAGGCCGGAAGCCAGGTGCGCGGCGCGGCGTGGAATATTGATGGTGGGTGGTTGGCGCAGTAATCAGTCAACACCCCTGTGGCGAGGGAGCTTGCTCCCGCTCGGGTGCGCAGCAGCCGCAAACGGTCTGAACGAACCATTTGGGGCGGCTTCGCCACCCAGCGGGAGCAAGCTCCCTCGCCACAAAAGCTCGCTCCACAGTAGCCTGTGTGTACGCATAAGAAAAAAGAGGCAAGCCATGTCCGACATCCTCTGGCAACCCAGCGCCGAGCGCATCAGCAAAACCCGCATGGAAGCCTTCCGGCGCTTCATCGTAAAGCGGCACAACATCCACCTCGATGACTACCCCGCCCTGCACCAATTTTCCATCGACCGGCGCGAAGCCTTTTGGCAGGCGATCGTCGACTTCTTCGACATCCGTTTCCACGACCAACCGGATGCGGTGCTGTTGGAAGGCCCGCAAATGCCGAGCGCCGAGTGGTTCCCCGGCGCCACCCTGAATTTCGCCGAACACCTGCTGCGCCGTCGCGACGATGCCGTGGCGGTAATTGCCATTGGCGAGAACGGCCAGCGTGAACACCTGACCTGGGCCGAACTCGCCGAGCATGTCGCCGGTTTTCAAAACAGTCTGAAAGCCGCCGGTGTCGGCCTCGGCGACCGCGTCGCCGCGTGCATGCCCAACACCTGGCAAACCCTGGTGGCCATGCTCGGCACCACTAGCCTGGGGGCGATCTGGTCTTGTTCATCACCGGACTTCGGTACCCAGGGCGTCATCGACCGCTTCGGCCAGATCGAACCGAAAGTGCTCATCACCTGCGCCGGATACCGCTACGCCGGCAAGGACGTCGACCAGACTGCCAAGGTCAATGAAATCCTCGAACGCCTGCCGTCGTTGCAGCAGTTGATCGTGGTGCCTTATGCCCGGCCACAGGCACACATCGAGCATTTCCACACCCGGGCCAACGTGACGCTTTGGGATGATTTCTACGATATCGGCGGCGAGCCGGATTTCGCCTCCGTGCCGTTCGCCCATCCGCTGTACATCCTCTACTCCAGCGGCACCACTGGCGTGCCAAAATGCATCGTCCACAGCACCGGCGGCGTATTGCTGCAACACGTCAAGGAACATGGCCTGCATTGCGATCTCGGCCCCGGCGACCGACTGTTCTACTACACCACCTGCGGCTGGATGATGTGGAACTGGCTGGTCTCGGCCTTGGCCGTGGGTAGCTCCGTGGTGCTGTACGACGGCTCGCCGTTTCATCCAGATCCCCAGCGTTTGATCGACCTGATCGACGATGAACGCATCAGCGTCTTTGGCACCAGCCCCAAATTCCTCGCAACCCTGGAAACCCATGGCGTCAAACCCCGCGAGAGCCATGACCTGAGCAGCCTCAAAACCCTGCTCTGCACCGGTTCCGCGCTGTCGCCGCAGAGTTACGATTACGTTTATCGTGACCTCAAGAGCGACCTGTGCCTGGCCTCGATGTCCGGCGGCACCGACATCGTTTCGTGCTTTGTGAACAGCAATCCTTTTGAGCCCGTGCGTCGCGGCGAAATCCAGGGCAAGAGCCTGGGCATGGCGGTCGAAGTCTGGAACGACGATGGCAAGCCTGTGATCGGCGAGAAAGGTGAACTGGTGTGCACCCGGCACTTCCCGGCCATGCCCATTGGTTTCTGGAACGACCCGCAGCAAGAGAAGCTGCACGCTTCATATTTCAGTCAGTTCCCCGGCGTCTGGGCCCAGGGCGATTACGCCGAACAACTGCCCCACGGCGCGATGATGATCCACGGCCGCTCGGACGCGGTGCTCAACCCCGGCGGCGTGCGCATCGGCACGGCGGAAATCTATCGTCAGGTGGAGAAGGTCCAGCAGGTGCTGGACAGCGTGGCCATTGGTCAGCAATGGCAAGATGACGTGCGGGTGGTGCTGTTCGTGAAGTTGCGCGACGGCGTCGAGCTGGATGAGGCCTTGCAACAGCAGATCCGCCAGGTCATCCGCGCCAACACCACCCCGCGGCATGTACCGGCGAAGATCGTCACGGTGACCGATATCCCAAGGACCATCAGCGGCAAGGTCGTTGAGCTGGCGGTGAAGAATGTGGTGCATGGACAGAAGGTGAAGAACACCGATGCGCTGGCCAATCCCGAGGCGTTGGAGCAATTTCGGGATCGGCCGGAACTCGCTTTTTAACGGTTCTATTGAACGCTCGTGCCTGGCCTGCCTGTGCCAGAGGCACGCCTCTGCGCAGTCACGGAATGGTTCAACGTGATCCGCACCGGATCGACGATCGCGCTGTCGGGGTTTGCTTCAAGTGTGTTTCGCAGGAGGGACATGTTGCGGTCAAACCCGCCCTCGTCGGTGTGCAACTGGCTCAGCAGCGAAGTGACTACCGCCAGTGAGTCGGCGTTTTCAAAGGCTTTGGAACTGGCGTGACGGGCATTGCCTTCATCTGTCACCGCAAGCCGCCCGGAGGCCAGGTTCAGCAGCGACGCCACGTCCAGGGACTGTCCACCGCCAGCGTTGCCGGCGTCGCGGGCATAGGCGACATCACCGATCTGCGCAGGTCCGTGAAACAGCTCATGGATCAAGTCGTCTGCGACGACGTCATGGTTGAATCCCAGATCAATGAAGTGCCGGTTGAGATTAGGCGTATAGATTTCAATGAACTTCGCGTCGGATTGCCCGGCTGCACCTTTCCACTGCTGGTAAGCGCTCGTGTCGAAAGCCGCAATGTGATGGGTGTCCTTGAGTGGATCAAGGATGAAGTTACTGATGGAAACGCCCGCAAAGTCAGCCCTGACCGCCCTCAAGTAGTTCAACAACTGATTGATTGCATCGTTCGAATCGCTTCCCATCAGCAGTCTGGCAACGAGGTTGCGCTGCGACCCAAAGTCACGATGGGTCAAGGCGTTGATCGCGTTTTCGATTTTCGTCCGGGCCCGCGGCAGACTTTGCTCAATGAACTGGCGGGTGTAACTGATGGGCAATGTCTGGGTAATTCGCGGCAGGCGGACAGGGGCCACATAGGCAAAGTTGTCGAGTTTAGGCCCCCAGGCCTTGCCCAGACGGTCGAGGGCATACCATTGAAAATTGTTGCGGGCCGCCACCACCGTGAGTCCCTCACCGATTGCACCACGGGGTCGCCAGGTACCCTGTCCGGTGTTGACGTTACTGGCTGCGCGGACCAGGTCATAGGATTTGTGGCTGCCATGGAGTCTGCCCAACTGGGACTTTGCCAGTCCGAGAAGCTCTTCAGCCTGCCTGCTGAACCGTAACGTGCCCTTGTGGATGAGTTTCCCGGCACCATAAAACACCGTTGGCACATCATCCACGGGGTTGAAGAGGGAAACGGATGTCAGAAACGCCAGTTTGGTCAGGCGGGCGCCTTTGGACGACAAGGAGACCGCCTTCGACGAGATGCACAGCGCTTTGGCGCCAGCCCCCACAAATGCGCCGCCCAACGCCATAGAGTCCATGACGCAACCGTAGATCCCGTCAACGACTTTATTGTGTTCTCCAGAAGACAAATCCTCGATGCACTTCTTGAACGGAACCACCAGATTCACGATGTAATCTGCAGTCTCTTCGCCATTCTTGCGTTCTGTTTCAAGTGCTGTCGGCACCGTGGCCATTAACTCGATTTCGTCAAATGTGCGCAACGGATGATTGTTCACAACGAACTCGGCAATTCGCAACAGCTGCGGATTACCGAAATTACGGTAGTTACTCTGCTGCCGCGCCGTCACAGACGCTGGTGCGGGGAGCTCACCCAGTTTTTCAATAATCCCCATGGTGCTGCTGGCGTCAGCCTCAGCGGAAACGCCGCTAGTGTATTCAACAACCGAAAGAGGCAATAATTCGGGAGTCGCAGGTCGCTGATGTGCATTCAGCTCCCCGTTTAAATCCATTCGGGCGGCAGTCCGCAATTTGCCGGTTGAGGTTATCAGCGAGGCCAGCGTGGTGTTTTTCCGTAATTCACCCCGCAAGGTAAACAGCTCATAACATGCAACCGCATTGCCGTGGGCAGCGAACATAACGATGCCAAAACGCCCCTTCACAGCATCGTTACTTTGCTGGGTTTCGTAGGTCGTTGAAATAGGCACCGGCGATAATGAGAAGTAAGACTCGGTTCTGATCGCTGGAAGACGAACGGTAAAAAAGGCGATCTTACCTTTTAGAAAAATCTCCAGATCATGGGCAAGCATGTGTGAAAGGGCCAACTTCACATTGGTCGCCAGCGCTTTGTTCAAATTGCCGAGATAATCCCGTAACAGGCGATGGTATTCGACATTGTTGGCCGGCAGGCTCCGTAACCTTGGAAAGCGGCTATAAAGGCTGGTGACGGAGGGATCGTAGTGAGTGGGTCTTTTTTGATTGGTCACACCGGCCAACAAATCAGGCGTTTTGGAAATAACGTTGTCGGGAAATACCGCGCGAAAATCCCATTGTCCACCCGCAAGATCCGCCGACATGTGCAAGCCGACCATCGACATAGGGTTGGGGGATGCATAAAGGCCGGGGTGTTGATAAAGCACTTTATCGTCGAGAAAATCACACTCCGGCACCGCTCCTTTCAACGCTTCGCGCGCGATGGTTTCGCGGTTGGGCATGGGGATGGAATAGACGCTCGCCAGATGGGTGAAGTTCTCCGCGTATGCCTGGAACGCCGTGATTGCCCGCTCGGTGGTTTCCTTTGCCGCTTGAGTCAGCTCGCTTGCGCTGATAACGCCATTCAATAGCGCCCAGTCAACGATCGGATCGATCATTGCCAACTCCCGCAGTCGGGACAGCGGTTCGCTGACAGGTTCCAGTTCGACATACGCCATGATCTGCGCATACGTCAGCACACGCGACGCACCCTTCCTGACCGCTTCCGCCAGAGCAACGCCATGGCAAAAGGTGACCCAGGCAACCGAGCCCATCGTCATCGATGCTGGCACGCCCTTGACCAGAAATTCCGGCGCTATGTCCGCCAGCAGCAGATGACACGCCAGCGCCGCCGCGCCAGGATCAACCCAGCCTTTGGTATAGAGAAAGGCCTGCAGTTCCTCGCGCACCATGGCCGGCGACCGCTCAACGTTGCTCGGCGCATACAGAGCGAACCCGGCAATACGCTTGCGGTCTTGGGTGCTACCCAGAGACGGATAAAGATCCAGCAACAGGCTGGTTACCAGCAGTTGCTCAAGATCTTGTGAAGAGACGTCTTGCCCGGATTGCGCGCCGAACCAGGCCGACTCCTCCAGGAGTTTCCTGGCATAGGCTTGGGCCACCGGATGCTTGATCAACTGAACAATCCGCTCAGCGGCATTATCGTGCGTCGCAATGACGCGCCCCGTTTCGCGGAACAACTTATCCAGCAGTTTGGTGTTTTTGGCGACACGCTGGGTGACCTGCCGAATGGCGTCGCGCTGCTCAACCGACAAGACGGCTAACGACGGATCATCCGTAACAAGCTGCCCCCAATAGTTACCCAACTCATCAACCTCAGGATCGAACTCGAAAAGCGCGATCAGGTTTTTTGTTTCGCTGGCAGTCCTTGGAACCGTCAGGCCATGAAACTTCAGCCATTGGTCCACATCGACGAAATCTTCGCTATAAATGTAACCACCGGCTTGTTTGGCATTATCACCTATCACCAGAAGCTTCTGATAATAGTGGGACTCCTGGACAATATTCACGTCGACGACGTCCCACACTAACCGGTCTTTTCGGAATATCTCAAGCCCGCCGCTTTCGTTGATACGGGTCGCTGCCATGTTCTCGGGGCGGTGGCGACGGAGTTCATCCATTACGACCGTGTAGTTGGCCAGGTTATTCCATGCCACTCGGCCTGGCATATGGACTTCATACAGCGAAGAACCTTTCGCCAGCTCAAACTCGTAGCCTTGCCAATGGTAGGGCCCTTCGTCCTCTTGATCCTCGAAGACACTTTGCAATAAGCGCACGACCACCTGTCGCTCAGCCGCATCGGCCTTTAACCAAAGATGTTGAACTTCGGAAACCGCCCCGGACAACTGATAGTCTTTATATTTAAACGTAGCAGACATATAACAACCTTATGAAATTAGCTCACCGATTAATTCAACGAACGTTAATCCTGGCTCACCGAAGAATAACTAAACAGTAAAACTGTCATAAGGCAATATTTCATAACCACTCACGCTAACAACCTAATCAATCCACCAAACCCCAGTCTCCGCTACGCATATTAACGGCCGAAGCCCCTGCGCCATAAAGTTTAAGGCGCAATTTCAGATTACTCAGCGAGTCCGCATGTTTTAGTGCCTCCTCCTCACTGATTGCGCCTTCCACCACTAGTGCATACAGTGCCCCATCAAACGTCTGCATACCGAACTCAGCAGACTTCTCCATGATGTTTTTTAGTTCATCGAGTTCATTGCGTCTCATCAAGTCAGCAATCGTCGCTGTACCCAACATCACTTCCACTGCCGCCCTGCGCTGACCGTCGCGAGTACGCACCAGTCGTTGGGAAACAAACGCTTTCAGGTTGTTGCTCAAGTCATGCAGCAACTGCATCCGCCGCTCTTCGGGAAAGAAATTGATGATGCGGTCCAGCGCCTGATGGGCGTTGTGCGCGTGCAACGTAGAGATCACCAGATGACCGGTATCGGCAAATGCCAGCGCATGCTCCATGGTTTCGCGGTCGCGGATTTCGCCGATCAGCACCACGTCCGGGGCCTGGCGCAGGGTATTTTTCAACGCAGCATGAAAACTGCGGGTATCAACGCCGACCTCGCGCTGGTTGATGATCGACTGCTTGTGCCGATGGATGTACTCGATCGGGTCTTCGATGGTGACGATGTGGCCAGTGCTGTGGCGGTTGCGATAATCGATCAACGCCGCGAGAGAGGTAGACTTGCCGCAATCGGTGGCACCGACGAACAGCATCAATCCCTGTTTCAGCATCACGGTTTCGAGCAGCACCGCCGGTAGTTTGAGGTCTTCGAAACGCGGGATGTCGAGCTTGATGTTGCGTGCCACGATTGACACATCGTTGCGTTGCTTGAAGATGTTGACCCGAAAGCGCCCGACACCCGCCAGGGAGATCGCCAGGTTCATCTCCAGTTCCCGGTCGAACTCCAGGCGCTGTTCGGCGTCCATGATGGACTCGGCAATGGCCGCGACTTCTCCCGGCTTGAACGGCTGATCGGTCAACGGCTTGAGCACGCCGTCGAACCGCGCACTGGGTGGCGCGCCGGTGGAGAGATAGAGATCGGATCCGTTCCGGTCAGCCAGTATCTGCAACAGTGCATCGATTTCCATGGCAAAAAGCACCCGCGAAGCATTCAATGAAAAAACAATGACCCATGGCGGGTCATCCAGCGTCTACCACCCTGCAAGGATAGTAGACGCCGCCACACCGACTTAAGCGCAGGACAATTTGATGAACGCATCACCGACGGGCAGCGATGCCCAGGCCTTGATCGCCAGACTGGACTGGACACGCACCCCGCTGGGCGCTGCCAGTACCTGGCCACAGAGCCTGCGTACCGCGGTCGACATCGTGATTCATTCACCGATGCCGATGCTGTTGCTCTGGGGGCCGCAGCTCACGCAGATCTACAACGACGGCTTCGCCCTCCTCGCCGGCAGCAAGCATCCGCACGCTTTCGGACAACCGACGCACCAGATCTGGCCAGAACTCCAGGACTTTACCGACCCCATTTACAGCGCCGTCCTACAAGGCCAGGTGCGAACCTACAGCGAACAACGTTTTACCTTGCAGCGCGACGAGGATGATTCCGACTTCTGGCTGGACCTGACCTACAGTCCTATCCGCGATGAAAAAGCTCAGGTCGCCGGCATTCTGGTCACTGCCATCGAAACCAATGAACGCCGCCGCATCGCGCTGGAACTCGAACAGCGGTCGGCCGCCAGCCTCAAGGCCCAGCACGAAACCGAACAGCGCCTGCAACTGGCGCTGGCGGCCACCGACGCCGTCGGCACCTGGGATTGGGACATCGGCGAAGACCGCTTCATCGCCGACGCGCGTTTCGCCGAACTGCACAACATCGACCCGCTGCTCGCCAATCAGTTGCCCATCAGCGCCTACCTCCAGGCCGTGCACCCGGAAGATCGCGCAATGGTCGCCCGCAGCATCAAATATTCCATCACCCACGGCACCGAATACGCCGAGGAATATCGCCTGCTGCAACCCAGCGGTCACCTGCGCTGGGTGTTTGCCCGCGGTCGCTGCTACAAGGACCACCATGGCCGGCCGATCCGGTTCCTTGGGGCCGCGCTGGATCTGACCGAACGCAAACTCACCGAGCAAGCCCTGCGCCAGAGCCAGACCGAGCTGCAGCTGATCATCAACGCCATGCCCATCCTGATCAGCTACGTGGACAGTGAGGAACGCTTTCGCCTGAACAACGCCGCTTATCTGGACTGGTTTGGCCTGACACCGCAGGAACTCTATGGCCGCACCATTCGTGAAGTGCTGGGCGAGGACGCCTATGCCCTGCGTGCCGAGCACATTGCCGAGGCGCTGACTGGCAAGCCGTGCTGTTTCAGCATTGATGCTCCCCACCGGGATGGCAGCACGCGGCATGCGCTGATGAACTACCTGCCACGTCACGGTCCGGATGGCGCGGTGAATGGTTTCTACATCTTCGTAATCGACGAAACCGAGCGCAAACAGACGGAAGAGGCACTGCGCAATCTCAACGATACCCTTGAGGAACGGGTCGCCGCCCGTACCCAGCAACTGGCCGAAGCCAACCAGCGGCTGAAAAACGAGATGTTCGAGCGCGAACGCGCGGAAGACGCCTTGCGCCACGCGCAGAAAATGGAAGCGGTCGGGCAGCTTACCGGCGGCATCGCCCACGACTTCAACAACATGCTGACCGGGATTATCGGCAGTCTCGACCTGATGCAGCGCTATATCGCTGACGGGCGAACCGCCGAGATTGGCCGCTTCACCGAAGCGGCGGTGTCCTCAGCCAATCGCGCTGCGGCCCTGACCCATCGCCTGTTGGCATTCTCCCGGCGTCAGTCGCTGGATCGCAGGCCGCTGAACGCTAATGATCTGGTGCACTCACTGGAAGATTTGCTCAGCCGCACCAAGGGCGAACACATCGAGCTCAAGCTGCTGCTGGCCGACGAGGTCTGGCCGGTCAGCACCGACGTCAGCCAACTGGAAAACGCGCTGCTCAACCTCGTCATCAACGCCCGGGACGCCATGCCCGATGGTGGCGAGTTGCTGATTGAAACCGCTAATGTGTACCTCGACGACAGCGACATCACCACATTGGAATCGGTCAAGGCCGGGGATTACGTGATGATTGCCGTCAGCGACAACGGCAGCGGGATGACACCGTCGGTATTGGCCAAAGCCTTCGACCCGTTCTTCACCACCAAACCCATCGGCCAGGGTACCGGCCTGGGTTTGTCGATGATTTACGGGTTCGCCCAGCAGTCGGGGGGACATGTCAACCTGTTCAGTTTGCCGGGCAAGGGCACCAGCGTGCGCTTGTACTTACCGCGGTTGCACACAACAGAACCGCAAAACGTCTTGCTGCCGTTGACCGGCGAGGCGCCGGCGGCGATTGCCGGTGAAACCGTGGTGCTGGTGGAGGATGATCCGGCAGTACGGATGCTGGTGCTCGACCTGCTCAACGAACTGGGCTATCACGCACATGAAGCCGAGGATGCAAAGACCGCCCTCCCCTTGCTGGAGTCGGACCTGCGGGTCGATCTGCTGGTGACTGATGTGGGCCTGCCGGGCATGAACGGCCGACAACTGGCGGAGATCGCTCGTCAGCATCGCCCCGAACTCAAGGTGCTGTTCATGACCGGTTATGCGGAGAAAGCCGCCGAACGCCAGGGTTTCCTGGAAGAAGGCATGGACATGGTCGCCAAACCGTTTTCCATCGACCTGTTGGCCAACAAGATTCGCACGATGATCGGCCAACCGGAGTGAGTTGAGGCATAATCGCGCGCCCCCGCTGGCATCAACATAGCCACCACCGTTGCAAGGTATGCCCCAATGAAAGCTCAAGCCCGCCATATTCTGGTGAAAACCTCGGAAGAAGCCGAGCAGCTCAAACAACGCATCGCCAAGGGCGAAGCCTTTGATGTGCTGGCCAAGAAATACTCCACCTGCCCGTCCGGCAAACGCGGCGGCGATCTGGGTGAAGTGCGGCCCGGGCAAATGGTCGGGGTGATCGACGCGGTGATCTTCAAAAAGCCATTACGCGTGGTGCATGGGCCGATCAAGAGCAAATTCGGCTATCACCTGGTGCAGGTGTTTTACCGGGACTGATGGGTTTGGCTTAAAGGCCCTGTGGCGAGGGAGCTTGCTCCCGCTGGGCTGCGTAGCGGCCCCAATTTACGGCCGCTGCGCACCCGAACGGGAGCAAGCTCCCTCGCCACAAAAGCTTGTTTCAATCTTTGGGGATCAGCGCTCCGGGCACTTGAATCACCCGACTCGCCAACCGATGCCCCGCTTCAGCGGCCTCAACCGCACTCCCGCCCTTGAGCCGACTGGCCAGATACGCCGCGCTGAACGAATCCCCCGCTGCCGTGGTGTCCACCACCCGTTCGACCTTCTGCGCGGGCACCTCGAACGACTCGCCATCACACCGAATCAGACACGCCTCGGCACCACGCTTGAGCACCACTTCGGGGGTGCCGATCTGCTCGTAAGCGGCAAACACCGTCTCGCAATCGGAAAAATGAAACAACGCTTGCTCGTCATCGACCGTCAACAACGCCAGATCGACATAGGGCAAGACGCTGCGATAAGCCGCCCGCGCCTCTTCGACTGTCGCCCACAAGCGTGGCCGGTAGTTGTTGTCGAACACAATCCGCGCATCCCGCTGCCGGGCCTCAATGAGGGTTTCCAGCAACTTCTCTCGACCTTGCGCGCCGAGCACCGCCAGGGTGATGCCGCTGAAATACAGCACGTCGTAATCCGGCAGCGCCGCCAGGATCGGCGCGGCGGCCGGGGTCGTGAAGCAATCGCGCACGGCCGCTTCGTTGCGCCAATAGAGGAAGCGTCGCTCGCCCGCCGCATCAGTCTGGATGCAGTACAAACCGGGTAGTCGCCCGGGCAGGCGCTGGACCATGCCCAACCCGATGCATTCGTCGGCCCAGGTCTTGCACATGGCATCGCTGAAACTGTCGTCGCCCAGCGCGGTGACGTAATCGACGACGCCGCTCGTGCCGAGTTCCCGAGACAGGTAGACCGCGGTGTTCAACGTATCGCCGCCGAAGCTTTGTTGCAGCGTGCCGTCGGCGCGCTGTTGCAACTCGATCATGCACTCGCCGATGAGGGCGATGCGCGGGGTGTTGGGGCCGAGGGTGTTGATGGTGTTCATTGTTGTGGGGTCTCTGGTGCCGCGATGTTGTCTGGGCGGCCGTCATCGCCAGCAAGCCGGCTCCTACAATGGAATGCGTTTCCCCTGTAGGAGCCGGCTTGCTGGCGAACGCCGCGCCTCGGTCTCAAACCTTAGAAACAGGTTTCCATGGTTTCGATGACGTTCAGTTGCTCATCCACCAGACACCCCGTGCGCCACTTGTCGAACGTCAGGCACGGGTGCGACGTGCCGAACGAAATGATGTCGCCCACCCGCAACTCAACCCCCGGCGCCACGGTCATGAACGCGTGCTGGTCCATCACCGCCGTCACCATGCACGCACTCACGTCATCGCCATTCGCCGGCACCACACCGGCCTTGTAACGCAGCAGCGGCACCGGTAAACCGGCGTCGTAGGCCACGTCGCGCTTACCCAAGGCGATCACCGCGAAACCCGGCTCCGGCAACGACTGCACATGTGCCCAGACTTCCAGTGCCGGGCGCAGGCCTTCGTGCAGATCACTGCGGCGGTCGAGCACGCAGCATTGCGCTTCTTTGTAGATGCCATGGTCGTGAGCCACGTAGCTGCCGGGGCGCAACACGCTGAGGAAACGTCCACCGGCGTTCTGCGCTTCGAAAGATTCGGCGATCAAGTCGTACCAGGCCGAACCCGACGCGGTAATGATCGGCTTGGCAATCGCAAAAGCCCCGCTGTCCTGCAACTGCACGGCCAGGCGCACCAGGGAGGCGGCGAACTCACGAATGCCCGTAACCGCATGATCACCGTGGATCACGCCTTCGTAGCCTTCGATGCCGGTCAACGCCAGCGCCGGTTGGGCGTTGATGGCTTTGGCCAGCGCGACCACTTGCGCTTCACTGCGGCAACCGCAACGGCCGCCGACCACGCCGTACTCGATCATCACGTTCAGGCGCACACCGCGCGAGGCGAAATACGCGCCCAGGTCAGCGACGTTGTCCGGGTGATCGACCATGCAATGGAAGTCGAACGTCGGGTCCGCCAGCAGATCGGCGATCAGCGCCATGTTCGGCGTACCGACCAATTGGTTGGCCATCAGCACCCGACGCACACCATGGGCATAGGCCGCGCGGGTTTGCGTGGCGCTGGCCAGGGTGATGCCCCAGGCGCCAGCATCCAGTTGGCGACGGAACAGCGCAGGCGTCATGCTGGTTTTGCCGTGGGGCGCGAGTTCGGCGCCGCTGTTACTGACAAACGCCTGCATCCAGCGAATGTTGTGCTCCAGCGCTTCGCGGTGCAGCACCAGTGCAGGCAGGCTGACGTCGCGTACCAGATTGGCGCCGGTCTGGGCAAAGCCCTTTTCCACGGCGGCAGTGTTTTGGGCAGAAGACATGGTCGAATTCCTCACATTCACGGCTGCAGGCAGCCGATGTTATTCATTGATACGCCGGGCCAGGCTATTGGCGCTGTCGATCAGCACCCGGCGATAGTCGTTGTAATTGTTCTTGGCGTCGTCCCGTGGGGCAACGATGCACAGGGTCGCAATGGCTACGCCGCTCGGGTCTTTGACCGGGGCGGCGAAGCAATGGGTGAAGGTGTCGGCGACGCTATCGAAAGAGAAAAAGCCATCGATACCGGCCTGACGGATTTCCTTGAGAAACTGCTCCAGCGGCAGGCGTTCGCCGTCGGGCAGGATGAAGTCGTCGTGGTCGATCAGGTCGATGATCTCCTGATCACTCAGGTGCGCCAGCAGCAGACGCCCGGACGCGGTCCAGGGGATTGGCGCGTTCTCGCCGATGTCCGAGGAAATACGAAAATGCCGCTCGCCCTCTTTCATCAGCGCCACGGTGTATTTGCGCCCGTTGAGCAGGCACATCTGCGCAGTTTCATGGGTCTGGCTGACGATGTCCTGCAAGGCGTGATCAGCCTCGCGGGTCAGGTCGAAATGACGCAAATGCGCTTGGCCGAGGAAGTACAGCTGACGGCCGAGGTAGACGTGACCGTCCTTGCCCACGGGTTCGAGGATGCGTCGTTCCAGCAGGGAAGCAACCAGTTCGTAGATCGTGGATTTCGGGCTGTCGATGCCGCTGGCGATTTCATTCGGGCGCAGCGGTTTGCCGACTTCCTTGAGGAAATCGAGGATATCGAACGCCCGGTCCAGACCGCGAGCCCGGCGCTTGATGGTGTCTTCGGTCATGTCAGTGGTTCCCATAAAAGTGCCGGGAGTTTAACCAGAGTGCGGTGGCGACTGTTAGGCCGCCATCGCTGGCAGGCCAGCTCCCACATTAGATTGCGTTGCCCTGTGGGAGCGTGGCTTGCCCGCGATGGGCCCGCCACGGTTTAGGCCTTTTTCTTGTAGGCGATGCAGTCGATCTCTACCTTGCAGTCGACCATCATGTTCGCCTGCACGCAGGCCCGGGCCGGTGCGTGCTCGCTTTTGAAGTACTCGGAGAAGACCTTGTTGAAACTGGTGAAATCCCGCGGATCCTCCAGCCACACGCCAGCACGCACCACGTCTTCCAGGCCATAACCGGCCTCTTCGAGAATCGCGATCAGGTTCTTCATGGTCTGGTGGGTCTGCTCGACGATGCCACCGGTAATGATCTCGCCGTCCACCGCCGGCACCTGCCCGGAAACGTGCAGCCAGCCATCGGCTTCAACGGCGCGGGCGAAAGGGCGAGGCTGACCGCCAGCGGCGGTGCTGCCGGTGCCGTAACGAGTAATGCTCATGAGTGTTTCTCCTGATTGAAAAATATAAAAGTTAAAACCGCGTGTTCTTGAGAAATTCGGCAAGACGCGGCGATTGCGGGCGCTCGAACAGCTCCTTGGGAGGCCCCTGCTCTTCGATACGCCCCTGATTCATGAAAACGATCTTGTCCGAGACCTCGAAGGCAAAACGCATCTCGTGGGTGACCAGCAGCATGGTCATGCCTTCGTCGGCCAGGCCCTTGATCACGTTCAACACTTCGCCAACCAGCTCCGGGTCGAGGGCCGAGGTGACTTCGTCGAACAGCATCAGGCTCGGGTTCATCGCAATGGCACGGGCAATCGCCACGCGTTGTTGCTGACCGCCGGACAACTGGCCGGGATAGTGATCACGGCGTTCCAGCAGGCCAACCCGCTCCAGCCATTTTTCCGCCAGCGCCACGGCTTCGTCCTTGTGCAGCTTTTTAACTTTGAGCAAGCCAAGGGTAACGTTCTGCAACGCGGTCAGGTGCGGGAACAGGTTGAACTGCTGGAACGCCATGCCGGTCATTGCCCGGTGCCGGGCGATGACTTTTTCCGGGTGACGCACGCGTTTGCCGTTGACCTCGTCATAGCCGATGGACTCGCCATCGAGCACGATCTGCCCGCCCTGGAACTCTTCGAGCATGTTCACGCAACGCAGCAGCGTGGTCTTGCCCGAGCCGCTGGAGCCGATCAGCGTGACCACGTTGCCGCGCTGCATGGTCAGGTCGACGCCCTTGAGCACTTCAAGCTTGCCGTACTGTTTGTGCAGGCCTCGAATGTCCAGCAGGGCCTGGTTCTGTGTCGAAACTTGAGGTTGAGTCATGGCAAGGCCACCCGCTTTTCAATGTGCCGGCCGAGTAATTCGATGGCGTAGTTGATGACGAAAAACAGAAATCCGGCGAACAGGTAAAACTCCAGCGTCATGAAGGTGCGGGCGATGATCTGCTGCGTGCTGAGCAGCAATTCCGCCACACCGATGACCGACAACAAGGTCGA
This sequence comes from Pseudomonas sp. LBUM1663, assembly GCF_059695905.1. Classification (NCBI taxonomy): domain Bacteria; kingdom Pseudomonadati; phylum Pseudomonadota; class Gammaproteobacteria; order Pseudomonadales; family Pseudomonadaceae; genus Pseudomonas; species Pseudomonas sp. LBUM1663. Next base: position 3,507,218 of record NZ_CP166792.1, read on the forward strand.
GGCCTTGACGATTTCGGTCGACGAGTTGACCCAAGTCGGCAGGATCTGCCGCAACGCCTGGGGCAATAACACGTAGCCGAGCGCCTGATAAAACGTCAGGCCGATGGCCTTGCTCGCTTCCATCTGGCCACTGGGCAACGCTTGCAACGCACCGCGCACAATCTCCGCGACGTGGGAGCCGCAGAACAGCGTCAGCCCCAAGGCACCGGCCTGAAACGCGCTGATCTGCCAGCCCAATGCGGGCGCCATGTAAAAGCAGGCCAGCACGAGCACAAAAACTGGCGTGCCGCGAATAATGTCCACATAAAACCGGAACGGTGCGCGCATCCAGAACTTGCCGTAGGTCAGCACCAGCCCGGTAACAATACCGACCATCGTGCCCAGCAAGATCGCCAGTGCCGAGACCTGCACACTGGTCAAAAAGCCCTGCCACAGAACTTCCCGCGCCACCCACAACTCATGCAACCAACTTGGGGATTCGTACATGGGGGCCTCCTATCGGCGAATCGCCAGACGCTGCTCGAGGTAACGCAGCATCATGGCAATGAGGTAACAGGCCGCCACATAGAGCGCGGTGGTCACCAGCCAGGTTTCGATCACCCGGTAGCTCTCGACATTGATCTTGCGCGCGTAATAGGTCAGCTCCGGCACCGCAATCGCGGCCGCCAGCGAGGTGTCCTTGAACAGCGAAATGAAGTTGTTCGACAAAGCCGGCAGCACATTGCGCAGCATCACCGGCACGGTGACGTAGGCCTTGACCTGCCACTCGCCGAGACCGATGGCCAGGCCGGCTTCACGCTGCCCCTTGGGAATGCTCAACAAGCCACCACGGAACACTTCAGTCAGGTACGCCCCGGCGTACAGCGAAAGCGTGATGATGAACGACGGGATCTTGTCCAGCCGGATCCCCAGGCTCGGCAAGGCGAAGTAGATCAACAGAATCAACACCAGAATCGGCGTATTACGGATCACCGTCACATACACCGACGCCAGCACCCGAAATGCGCGGTGCTTTGACAGCAAAGCAAACGCCATCATCAGGCCGATTACGCAACCGATGGCGATCGACAGCAGCGCCAGTTCAAGGCCCAGACCGAGCCCCGCCAGCAAGGTGTCGAAATCGCGCCACACGGCGGCAAAGTTCAACTGATAGTTCATGGTCAGCAGTACCTTGAACGGGGCGCGTCATCGACGCCCCGCTCTCACGGGATCATTTGAATTCGACAGGGAAACCGATGGCCGGGGTCGGCAGGTCTACGCCGAACCATTGCTTGAAGGACGCCGCGTAAGTCGGGAACTCAACGCCGGTCATGGCTTCATGCAAGGTGGTGTTGACGAAGTTCAACCAGTCCTGATCGCCGCGCTTGACCGCGCAGGCGTAGGTCTGCGGGCTCCAGGCGTAGGCCGGGCTGCGATAGCGGCCAGGGTTCTGCACCATCAGGTATTTCACCGACGATTGATCGGTGGCGGCGGCGTCGGCACGGCCGGAGTTCACGGCCTGATACATCAGATCAACGCTGTCGTACTGATCGACCTTGGCCTTTGGCAAGGCTTGATGCACCAGCTCTTCGGCGTACACGTTCTGCAGCACCGCCACGGTCACGCTGTCATTGGCGGCCTTGAGGTCGTCGATTTCCTTGTATTTGCTGTTGGCCGGCAGCAGCAGTCCGACACCTTCGCGATAGTACGGCAGGGTGAACGCCACTTGCTGGGCCCGGCTGGCGGTCACAGTGATGAACTGGCAACTGATGTCCACCTTGTCGGTCAGCAGGTTGGGAATCCGCGCATCGGAGGACTGCACCACGAATTCAACCTTGGTTGGATCGTTGAACAAACCCTTGGCAATCATTTTCCCGATGTCGATATCAAAACCCTGCAACTTGCCATCCGCTCCCTGGAAGTGCCACGGCGCATTGGTACTGCCCGTGCCCACAATCAGTTTCCCGCGGGCCAGCACGCTATCGAGCTTGCTGTCCGCCGCCTGGGCCACCCCCATGGCAGCAGCCGAAGCTGCGACAAGAAAAATACACGCTTTAAACAAGGAAGGTCGGCGATGCATGGCAAGCACTCCAGGATGATGTTTATTCCGCTATACCGGACGTAGGTATGTAACAACGGAACAGACAGCAGAAAGTGTGCCACAGGTTGTGGGGGGAATGTGGGGGAGATTGAAAAGTGATTTGAATCAAATGGATGGGTGAACGTTAAAAATGGACGTTACGAAACGCACAGGGGAACGAACGCTACCGTTGGCTACAACGGTTCGGGTACTTGCACCACAATCGTCGTAAGGCGATTCAAATTGGAGCAGCGTGTTACCTGTAATTTCTGACAGTAGACCCACCTGCCTCGACTCCTTTACCGTCGACAGACTCTCACGCACAGTGAAAAAAGGAGGTTTCAATGCGCTCGATAACCGCCCATAACACGCTGGCCCCGACCTACCGCAAAGCCCTTAAAACCTGGCGCCCAGTGATCTTGTACTTTGGCAGTCAGCACTGCCCTGCCTGCGAAATGGCCGGGCCAGTCTTTCGTCAGATTGCAGAGGGTTATCGGCATCACGCGAATATCTACATGCTGAACACCCATGAATCGCCTCGACACCCGAACGTCACCGGAACTCCGACCGTGCTGTTTTATAAGGACGGGAAGCTGCTGAAGAAGCTCAAGGGGATCGGGACCGAGGAAACGTTGAGGGCGGATTTCGCCAGGCACATTGGCAGGGTGAAACCGGCGAGGGAGAAGCGTAAGCCCACGCACGATCTGACATGGTTGCGACGGACCTTGCGCCGGCTGTGCACGGTGCCTCGCGCCACTCTGCGGTTGAATCGTCGGGTTTGCTGTTAGATTGGGGGGCATTGGTGGTGTTTGGCAGATTGCTTTCTGCGAGCAGGCTCGCTCCCCCATTGGATCTTCGTGTTCACAAGTTCCCTGTGGGAGTGAGCCTGCTCCGGGCGGCGTTCCGACGAAGCTTTTGCCCTTAGTGATTTTTCACTTGCTCAATGTACCGAGCCACCGCCGCCGACTTCTCGAACCGCCGATGAATCAACGACAACCACGACGTCGCCTCGCAGCCCTTGATTGTGCGGAACACCACGCCGGGCAACCCGACATGCCCGACCACCGACTCCGGCACGACCGCGACGCCCTGCCCCAGCGAAACCAGTGCGATCACCGCCACCAGCCCGCCCGGCTGCGCGCCCAGTTTCGGTGCAAACCCGCCCTCGGCGGCGACTTGCAACGTGCCACTGATTTGCTCCGGCAGAATAAACGTCTCGTTTTGCAAATGCTCCGGAGCAATCTCCGGCAGTCGGCACAACCAGGACTCGGAGGACAGCGCCAGCACAAAGCCTTCTGAGTCCAGACGAATAGCCTCCAGGCCGTCGGGCAGGGTAATCGGTGAGCGGACATAACCCACATCGAATCGCCCCTCGACCACCATGGCTGGCAATGACGCCATGGGGCTTTCCCGCACATTCAAACTGACGTCGGGGCACTCGCGACTGAAAGCCTGCACCTGTTTTTGCAGCAACCCCGAGTACACCGCCGACGCCACGTAACCGAGTTCGATATGGCCAATGTCCCCGCGCCCGGCCCGTTGGGCATTGTGCTGGGCGTATTCGAATTGCCGCACCGTCGCCTCGGCTTCGATCATCAAAGCGGCGCCGGCCTCGGTCAGGCTGACTTCACGAGTCTGGCGCACGAACAGTCGCGTGCCGAGTTCGTTTTCCATGTCCTGGATCTGTCGGGTCAAGGTCGGCGGCGCGATACCGAGTTGTTCGGCGGCGCGGGTAAAGTTGCCTTGCCGGGCAACGGCCAGAAAGTAGCGGAAATGCCGTATGTCCATGGTGCATTAGCTCAAAGGTAATGAAGTCCCGATGCCTGGCTAACAAAGCCGACAATCGACCGCGATAAGCTCATTGGCAATCACAGTAGAGAGCCAACGCCATGTACGTCAAACCCCTTTTCGCCGCTGCGGTCAACGATCTTGCCCAAAAGGCAATCACGTCATGAGCCGGGTCAATCCACGCCTGACACTGCTGACGGCCTCCGGCGTGTGCTCGCTGATCGTGCTCGACACCAACATCGTCGCCGTCACCCTGCCGACCATCGCGCGGGACCTGGGCGCGAACTTTGCCGACATTGAATGGGTGGTCAGTGCTTACATGCTGGCGTTCGCGGCCTTGTTGCTGCCGGCGGGCAGCATTGCCGACCGTTTTGGCCGACAGAAAACCCTGCTCTGGGGCCTGGGTATTTTCATCCTTGCCTCCATCGGTTGCGGCGCGGCGCCCACGGCGTTGTTCCTCGACATCGCTCGGGCGGTCAAGGGTGTCGGCGCGGCACTGTTGTTGACCTCGGCCCTTGCCTCCATCGGCCACACCTTTCACGATGAAGTCGAACGTGCCAAGGCCTGGGCGTTCTGGGGCGCGTGCATGGGCGTGGCGATGACCGCCGCGCCGACGGTCGGCGGGCTGATCACCGAATATGTCGGCTGGCGCTGGATCTTCTACCTCAACCTGCCGGTGGGCGCGTTCTTGATGTTCATGGTCTGGCGCGCCGTGCCGGAATCCAGAGACACCCAATCGGCACGCCTCGATCCCTGGGGCAGCCTGGCGTTCAGTGCGAGTTTGCTGTGCCTGATCTGGGGCTTGATCGAAGCCAATCGAATCGGCTGGAGCAACCCGCTTACCTACGCCCGGATCATCGGGGGCGCGCTGCTGTTGGGGCTGTTTGTGCTGATTGAGCGGATGCAGCAGCGGCCGATGGTCGACCTGCAGTTGTTCAGGCATCCGCGTTTCATCGGCGCCCTGCTCGGCATGTTTGCCTACGCCGGTTGCGCCCAGGTGATGATGACGTTGCTGCCGTTTTACCTGCAAAACGGCCTAGGCTTCTCGGCCATCGCGTCGGGGCTTGGGATGTTGCCGTTTGCCGCGACCATGTTGATTTTCCCGCGCATCGGCGCGCGGCTGGCCAATCGATTTGCCCCCGCCACGCTGATGGCGGTGGGTTTGACCCTGGTCGGCAGCGGCAACCTGCTCAGCGCCTGGGCGGTCAGCAGCGGCGGCTACCTGCCCTTCGCACTGGCCATTGCCGTGACGGGCGCCGGTGCCGGCCTGCTCAATGGCGACACGCAGAAAAACATCATGGCCTGCGTCCCCCGCGAGCGCACAGGCATGGCCTCGGGCATGAGCACCACCATGCGTTTCAGCGCGATCGTGCTGGCCATCGGTGTCTTTGGTGCGTTGCTGTCCAGCCACACCGAATTGCTGTTACGCACCAGCCTGTCGACTCAAGGCACGCAATGGCTTGGCCAGACCCAGGGCATTGCCTCACGGGTGGTCGCCGGTGACATGACGGCGGCGATGAACCTGCTGCCGGAAACCGCGCGTGCGTTGGTCGAGCCACTGGCGCGTCAGGCCTTCGTCGGCGGCTTCAGTCTGCTGCTTCTGGTCGCCGGGTTGCTGGCCTTGCTGGGGGCGCTGGTAGTCGGCACGCTGATGCGCAATCCGATCCCGGCGCCGAAAAGTTTTTCCCTGAGCCTGGAATAAACCCCAACGGGGCTCGTCGTACTGCCACTGAAATCGTTCAGTAGCCACTACGAGAGCCCCATCATGAAACGCATTCTGTCCGCCCTGTTTCTTATCAGTCTGAGCGGTGTTGCAGCGGCCGCTTCCGTCGACAATTCCAGCACGCCGAAAGTCGAGGACTACAAGTATTCGACGCCACTCCATATCGCCAAAGTGCTCAACATGACTAGCGACGATGGTTGCGGCCCCCTGCCACGAGAGATGACTTACATTGATACGGCGGGCACCACCCATGTCCTGCGCTACCAGGCCTTTGGCGAAAACTGTCTCGGTCAGAACTAATGCTTGATCGACGCCAGCACCCGCTCGGCATTCTCACCGCAGGCCATTCCTTCGGGCCGTGCCTGGATGTTTTCGATCAACCCCAGCAGCTGCGCCTTGCTCTGCGCCAGGTGCAGTTGCATCGCTTCGATCTGTTCGACTTTGCGCCCCAGGCTCGCCACCAGTTCAGCGTGCTTGAACTCGCCTGTCACCGTGTCCGGCAACAATAACTTCAGCTCTTCGAGGCTGAACCCGGCCTGCTGCGCGCACTGGATTATTTTCAGGGTTTGCAGGACTTGTGGCGGGTACCGTCGATAGCCGTTGGCCAGGCGTTCCACCTGCTGGATCAGCCCCTGAGCCTCGTAAAACCGAATGCGCGACGCATTCAACCCGCTCAATTGCGCCAATTCACCAATCTTCATCTCGGCCTCATTTGCCTGCTTGACATTAAAGTTAACTTTAAGCTTAGCCTCTACTCATCACTGATGAGGAGTCAAGCATGTCGCCCTTTCAAACGCTGAATTTGCCCAACGGCCAGACCCTCGGCAATCGCATCGCCAAAGCCGCGATGGAAGAGAACCTCGCGGATACCGGCCAGGCGCCGTCCAGCGCGTTGTTTCAGCTGTATCAGGCCTGGGCCGAGGGCGAAGCGGGTCTGCTGCTGACCGGCAACGTGATGATCGATCGCCGCGCCATGACCGGCCCCGCAGGTGTCGTGCTGGAAGACGAACGGCATCTTGAGCAGTTCCGTCAGTGGGCCACCATCGGCCGCTCCGGTGGCGCGCATTTCTGGGTGCAACTCAATCATCCCGGCCGCCAGACCATGGCCAACCTCGGCCAGCAAGCCTGGGCGCCGTCGGCCGTGGCGCTGGATCTGGGTTCGTTTTCCAAGCTGTTTGCCGAACCCAAACCGATGTCGGAAAGCGATATCGCCGAGGTCATCCAACGCTTTGCCACCAGTGCTGCGCTGGCGGAAAAAGCCGGTTTCACGGGTGTGCAGATTCATGCGGCGCACGGCTACCTGATCAGCCAGTTTCTCTCGCCCTTGACCAACCGCCGTAATGATCGCTGGGGTGACTCGCTGGAGAATCGCGCCCGCCTGCTGCTGGCCGTGGTCAGCGCCGTTCGCCAAGCCGTATCGCCACAGTTTTGTGTCGCGGTAAAACTCAATTCTGCAGACTTCCAGCGCGGCGGTTTCGACGCCGACGACGCCCGGCAAGTGATCCAGTGGCTCAACGAACAGCCACTGGATTTGCTGGAACTCTCCGGTGGCAGCTACGAAGCACCGGCCATGCAAGGCGAAGCCCGCGACGGCAGGACCCTGGCCCGGGAGGCGTACTTTCTGGAAATGGCCGGCGAACTGGCCGGCGTTGCGAGCATGCCGGTGATGGTGACGGGCGGGATCCGACGCTTGGCCATCGTCGAACAGGTGCTCGACAGCGGCATCGCCATAGCCGGCATTGGCACGGCACTGGCCATCGAACCGCACCTGGTTAAACGCTGGCGCGAAGGCCAGAACAGCCACCCGCAATTGCCGCCGATCCGCTGGAAACGCAAACCACTGGCCGCCCTGGCGAGCATGGCGGTGGTGAAATTCCAGCTGCATCGCCTGAGCCGCGGGCGCAAGACCCGGCCACAGGTTTGGGCGATATGGGCGTTGATTCTCGATCAGCTGTACATCGCCCGGCGCACGCGGCAGTACCGGCAGGCGATGGGCAAGTAATCTCGAATCAGGGTGAGTCATGGTTGCCGCCGCGTTGTCCTCTTTTAACCCCCGAGGACAATTCATTGATCACTGGAGCACCCCATGGCGAAAATCACCCTTGCCCGGCAACTGGCAATTACCCTTGAACAGGCCGGCGTGAAACGCATCTGGGGCTTGACGGGCGACAGCCTGAACGGCCTGACCGAAGCCCTGCGGACCATGGACAGCATCGAGTGGATGCACGTGCGTCACGAGGAAGTTGCGGCGTTCGCTGCGGGTGCCGAAGCGGCGGTCACCGGGGAGCTGGCGGTGTGCGCTGGCAGCTGTGGGCCAGGCAATCTGCACTTGATCAACGGGCTCTTCGATTGCCATAAAAACCATGTGCCCGTGTTGGCCATCGCCGCGCAGATTCCGTCCTCGGAAGTAGGCCTCAATTACTTTCAGGAAACCCACCCCCAGGAACTGTTCAAGGAATGCAGCCACTTCATCGAACTGGTGAGCAACCCGGCGCAGATGCCCCAGGTGCTGCATCGGGCGATGCGCAGTGCAATCCTCAATCGCGGTGTCGCAGTGGTGGTGATTCCAGGCGATGTGGCGCTGCAGGAAGTCGAAGACAACCTCAAGCCCTGGCCGGCGCTGTCGAAACCTCGCACCCTCCCCGCGCCTCACGACTTGGATCGGCTGGTCGAATTACTGAGCCAGAGCAAAGCGGTGACGCTAATGTGCGGCGCTGGCTGCGCGGGTGCTCACGACCAGGTGGTGGCGTTGGCCGACGCGCTCGGTGCGCCGGTAGTGCATGCGTTGCGCGGCAAAGAGCACGTGGAGTGGGACAATCCGTTCGACGTCGGTATGACCGGGCTGATCGGCTTTAGCTCCGGTTATCATGCAATGCTCAACTGCGACACGCTGGTGATGCTCGGGACTGACTTTCCCTATCGGCAGTTCTACCCAACCGACGCCACCGTCATTCAGATCGACCACGACCCGCAAGCCCTTGGACGGCGCACCACGCTGGATCTGGGCATCGCCGCCGATGTTGGCGAAACCCTCGCCACGTTGCTGCCGCGCCTGCCTTATCGTGGTGATCGGAGCTTTCTCGAGTCATCCCTCACACACTACCAAAAGGCCCGTCAGGGTCTGGATGACCTGGCTCAACCGTCGGCGGCAGGTCGGCCTATTCATCCGCAATACCTCACGCGCCTGCTCAGTGAACTGGCCGATGACGATGCGATCTTCACCGCCGACGTGGGCACGCCGACCGTTTGGGCCGCACGCTATCTGAAAATGAACGGCAAGCGCCGACTGCTCGGCTCGTTCAATCACGGTTCCATGGCGAACGCGATGCCCCACGCCATTGGCGCGCAAGCGGCGTTTCCCGGGCGGCAGGTGATCTCGCTGTCCGGCGATGGCGGTTTCAGCATGTTGATGGGGGACTTCATTTCGCTGACGCAACTGAAGCTGCCGGTGAAAATCATCGTCTTCGACAATGCCTCGCTCGGGTTCGTGGCCATGGAAATGAAGTCCAGCGGGCTGCTGGATACCGGCACAGACCTGCACAATCCGGACTTCGCGGCGATGGCCAATGCCATGGGGATCCTGGGGATTCGTGTCGAGGAATCCGAGGCGCTGGAACCGGCCTTGCGCCGCGCGCTGGCGCATGACGGGCCCGTGCTGGTGGACGTGGTGACCGCGACTCAGGAATTGGCGATGCCACCGACGATCAAGCTGGAACAGGCAAAAGGGTTCAGTTTGTACATGCTCAAAGCGGTGATGAGCGGGCGTGGGGATGAGGTGATCGAGTTAGCGCGAACGAATCTGTTCCGCTGACGCGCCTGGACCGCGTCGCCCCCATCGCGAGCAGGCTCGCTCCCACAGGATTTGTGAACGCCCGAGATCCAATGTGGCCGCGAGCCTGCTCGCCATGGGGCTCATGAGGCCAACGATTACTGCCCGGAAAAACGCAGTCGGGACAACTGACGCAAATCCCCCTCGACATAATAATCATCAGTCCAACTGTCATCCGCCACCAACGGATGCACCTCCTTGAGCGCCAGTTTCTTCGCGAAATACCGAAACCGGTAATGCTCATAAAACCGCAGCAATTCCAGACCATAACGATCGGCCAGGTCGGTATCGCCGCGAATGATCAGGTAGTTCTCGTCATTGCTGTTACTGGCCGCCGCACTGAGGTTATGGCTGCCGCTGATGATCGTCGGTGAATCGCTGGTGAAATCCGTGACGATGGCTTTGGTGTGCACCAGCAGATTGCCCTTCTGGCCTTCCTTGCTTTCCATGAGCCAGCCTTCCAGGCCGGTGTTGAGCAGCGCCACCGTAGTGAATTCGGCGCTGCGGTCGGCATGAAACCCGGTGATTTTGCTCGCGGAGTTTTGCAGGCCGTAGCGCAGGATGTCGTCGTGGGGCTTACCGAGCAACGCGTTGAGGATGGCGGCTGGCAAGGTGAACGCGGTGACGAACAGCAGGTCTTTCTTCGCCGCACTGATGATATCGACGAACTCATGCAAGTCGCCCTGACCCGAGCGTGGGGAGAATCCGGCAAACAACGGTTGGCTCGGGTCCATCGGGTTATGTTCGGTGATCCACTGTCGCGTGGCGCCGACATCCGCCGGTGTATTCCAGACCTGCTCGAACGTTTGCAGATAACGGGCGCCGACCTGAGCATCGTCCAGCACATGCACCACGTTGGCCTGACGGTAAATTCCGTTGGGGGTGAAGTTGGTGCTGCCGCAGAGCACGGCTTCTGGCTGGCGCAGACCCGCTGCATCCAACCGGCTCAGGACCATGAACTTGTTATGAAAAATACTGTGGGTGACGCGCCCGCGCTTGTTTGCCGTCGGGATCTTTTCCAGGCTGGCCTCGTTCATGGCGGTGGTGTCTTCGCCCGGTTGCGCGTGATACAGAACGCGAACGTGCACCCCGCGCTCCTGCGCCGCGTTCACCGCCTCGACAATCACCGGCAACTGGTACTCGTAAATGGCGACATCCAGTGCCCACTCGCTACCAACGGCACGCTCGATAAAACCCAGCAAACGCCCGAGCAGACCATTCTCCAGCCATTGGCGCGGGGCATCGGGCCAAGCTTCGAGGGGCAATCTTTCCTTGCCGCTGAGGAGCGCGTCGAGCTCGGGAAACTTGCGCTGGAATGCCTGACTGGCGGCCACGGCGCGGTTGAAATTGACACTCTGGTTGCCGGGATGGCCATCGTCGGAAGTGACCGTCACCTCCAGGGATTCACCCAGTTGCGGCGCATCGGCGCTGCCGTAGGCCAGATAGACCCGATACTGGATCGTCAGCCCCGGATTGACCGCGTAATCGGCCCAGCGAAATTTCTGCAACGGCGCGATATTGCTGGGGGTGGCGTGGTATTGAGGGAAGGTATGGGTCTTACCCGGGAACGTCAGGCTGTTGAATAGAAACTGCCAGGGTTTGTCGCCCTGCTGCTTTTCGATGGCGAAACCCAGCAGGCCTTTGCGGCGGGGTTCGGCCACATCCATGGCCAACAGCACGCCATTGGTGCCGGCATAGGCTTTGACGCGGAAATCGTTCTGATGGTTAACGGCAAGTGCGCGCATGATTCACTCCTGTGATCGAATGCACTCAGAGCATAGGGGAGCGATGCGGATTCGCCATGATTCTCCGGGACCGGGGTGATGCCATCGCGAGCAGGCTCGCTCCCACAGGGGATCTGCAGCGTTCACCAATCTTGTGGGAGCGGCGGTGCGACTTGCTCGCGAAGGGGCCCTTGCAGACAACACAGCCCTTATCCTGAAACCAGCTCATCAATGTGCCGATAATCCGCATGCAAATCTGCCGCCATCTGTCTGGCCCGACCCAGCCGAATCGGCCCGCGCTCGATATCAATCAATAACCCCGGGCAGTCCAGCACTGGCAACCCCGGCCAGTTCTTCAATCGCCCATCGGTCACCAGCAGCAGCCTTTGCTGTTCCGCCGGAAAGCGTTTTTGCCGTGTCGCCAGCCAACGCCCCGCTTCGCCCAACGCCGCCAACAACGGCGTGCCGCCGCCCGCGCCCAGACCATCGAGCCAGGCACGCAACCCCGCTGACGCTTTCAAGCCTTCTACCTGCCACTTCGGCGCCTGACCGCTGGCGGTCAACAACGCAAGGCGCGCGCGTTGGCGATACGCATCGTCGAACACTTGCGCGAGCAAACCCTTGGCGTCGCTCAACGCCTGATGACGGCGAGTCGAGGCCGATGCGTCGACGATCACCAGCCACAGCTCATGGGAGGAACGCGTGCGCAGGTGGAACAGCACATCTTTGCGCTGACGCGGCCGACCATTGAGCAAAGTGCCGGGCCAGTTGATCGAGCCGCTGTGCGCGGCGTGGCGCTTGCCTTGTTTACCGTTATCCAGCCGGCCTGCGCGGGGTCTGGCATTCGCCCCCGCGTCAGATCGAGGGCGAATGCCTAGGGCTTTTTTGGCCAGCTCGGCACTTCACGTCGGGCGCCAACCGGCAGCGCCTGAGCGGGCATTTCGCCCCATTGGCCCTGGCCTTCGCTCGGGCTGGAAGATTGCGCCGAGGGCGACTGATTGTGTTGCGGCGCTGGTGGCGATTGCTCGCGACGACGATGACGCAGGGCAAACTCGGCGACGGCGTCGATGTCTTCCTCACCGATGGCGCTCGCCCCTCGCCATGCGGCGTGGGCACGGGCCGCGCGCAACCAGACCAGATCGGCACGCAGGCCATCGACACCGGCGGCGAAACAGCGTTCGGTGATCTGCGCCAGTGCGGCATCATCCAGGGGGATGTTCGCCAATGCGCCGCGCGCCTTCTGGCAGCGTTCACGCAGGGACTGCTGCTGGCTTTCCCACTCGACGCAGAAACCCTGGGGATCGCTGTCGAAATCCAGACGCCGACGGATGATCTGGCCACGTTCGGCCGGTGCGGTATGGCCACTGAGGGCGACGTTCAGGCCAAAACGGTCGAGCAGTTGCGGACGCAGCTCGCCCTCTTCCGGGTTCATGGTGCCGATCAGTACAAACTTCGCCGAATGCCGATGGGAGATGCCGTCGCGCTCGATCAGGTTGGTGCCGCTGGCGGCCACGTCGAGCAACAGGTCAACGAGGTGATCGGGCAGCAAGTTGACTTCGTCGACGTACAGCACACCGCCGTCGGCCTTGGCCAGTACGCCGGGGGAAAATTGCGCGCGGCCTTCGCTCAGGGCGGCGTCGAGATCGAGGGTGCCGACCAGCCGTTCTTCGGTGGCGCCCAGGGGCAAGGTGACGAATTGCCCGCTGGCCAGCAAGTCCGCCAGGCCTCGGGCGAGGGTTGACTTGGCCATGCCGCGCGGGCCTTCGATCAGCACGCCGCCGATTTTCGGGTCGATGGCGGTCAGATAGAGGGCGAGTTTCAGATCGTCGGCGCCGACCACGGCGGAGAGCGGGAAATGGGGGGTGTCGGTCATCTTCAATACTCGGTCATGGTCCGTAACAGCGATCTCAAGAACACACTCAAAACCTGTGGCGAGGGAGCTTGCTCCCGTTCGGCTGCGAAGCAGCAGTAGATACTGACACTAAGGTCTGCCTGACAAAATGTGCATTCAGGTTTTTGGGCTGCTGCGCAGCCCAGCGGGAGCAAGCTCCCTCGCCACAGGTCCATTTCAGCTGTCTTCTTCTATATCCAGCAACAAGTTTTCCAGGGCCTCGCGATACGCGCCCGGTTCCTGCCACATCCCCCGCTGCTGCGCCTCGAGCATGCGCTCGGTCATGTCGCGCAGTGCATGCGGATTATGCTCACGCACAAAATCCCGGGTTGCCGGATCGAGCAAATACGCATCCGCCAGCAACGCATACTGATGATCGTCGATCAACTGGGTCGTGGCGTCGAACGCAAACAGGTTATCGACCGTCGCAGCCAATTCGAACGCGCCTTTATAGCCGTGACGCTTCACGCCGTCGATCCACTTCGGATTCGCCGCCCGGGAGCGGATCACCCGGTTCAGCTCTTCCTTCAAGGTGCGGATCTTCGGCAAGTCCGGCTGACTGTGATCGCCATGGTAACTGGCCGCCGCTTCGCCGCTGAGGCTTTCCACGGCGGCGAGCATGCCACCCTGGAATTGGTAATAGTCATTGGAATCGAGCAGGTCATGCTCGCGATTGTCCTGGTTTTGCAACACGGCCTGCACCTGACTCAGACGCTGGGCGAATTGTTCGCGGGCGGCGGTGCCTTCATCGGACCCGCCGTAAGCGTAGCCGCCCCAGTTCAGGTAAACCTCGGCCAGGTCTTCGCGGCTTTGCCACAGACGGCCGTCGATGGCGCCCTGCACGCCTGCGCCATAAGCACCGGGTTTCGCCCCGAAGATGCGCCAACCGGCCTGACGCCTGGCCGCGTCTTCATCCAGGCCTGATTGCATCAGCGCTTCACGTTCGGCGCGCACTTTGGCAGCCAATGGGTTGAGGTCGTCTGGCTCGTCCAGCGCGGCGACCGCTTGCACGGCGGCGTCGAACAGGCGGATCAGGTTGGCGAAGGCATCACGGAAGAATCCGGACACACGCAAGGTCACATCCACCCGCGGACGGTCGAGCAAGCTCAGCGGCAGGATTTCAAAATCGTCGACCCGCTGACTGCCGGTGGCCCAGACCGGGCGCACGCCCATCAGCGCCATGGCCTGGGCGATGTCGTCGCCGCCGGTGCGCATGGTCGCGGTGCCCCAGACGGACAGACCGAGCTGACGCAGGTGATCGCCATGGTCTTGCAGATGCCGTTCGAGAATAAGGTTGGCCGACTGGAAACCGATGCGCCACGCGGTGGTGGTCGGCAGGTTGCGTACGTCCACCGAATAGAAATTGCGCCCGGTCGGCAGCACGTCCAGACGACCGCGACTCGGTGCGCCGCTGGGGCCGGCCGGGACGAAACGACCGCCCAGGGCGTCGAGCAGGCCACGCATTTCTGCGGGGCCGCAGGCGTCCAGGCGCGGGGCGACGACTTCGCGCAGGCTCTCAAGGATGGCGCTAACTTCAGTCCACATAAAACCCTGTGGGAGCGGGCTTGCCCGCGAAAGCGGAGTGTCAGGCGACAATGAGTTATCAGATACACCGCGTTCGCGGGCAAGCCCGCTCCCACAGGGATTGTGGTTGGCTTGAGATGGGTTCAGTTTCAGCGAGATCAACTGGGCGGCGAAAAGCTCCAGCCGTTCGCGGGTATCGCCAGCCGTGCGCCACACTTCATCAGTAACGCTCAGCAGCTCTACGGGCCGCGGACCGGTCCACGGCTCAGCCAACGCACAATCCAGCGGATCAAACCCCAATTCGAACGCCCTGGCCAACGCCCGCAGCAGACTCGATTGCGCACCCCGTCCATCGCCACGAGGAATGCGCAACAACGCCAACAACGTGTCGACGCGCAAGCGCCCGGTCGGCGACTCGCCAAAGATGTGCAGCCCATCGCGGATCTGCGACTCTTTCAAGTCGCACAGGTACGTGTCCAGCCGCGGCAACCAGATCGCCGCATCAGCGTCGCTGTTGAGCTTGTCGTCCAGTTGCAGTTCTCGGTCGATGTGCGTGTCGCGCACCAGTTGCAGGATGTCGCGCTGCAACTCTCGGGCGCGGCGCGGATCGAGCAATTGCGCTTCGTAATACTCGTCGGCCAACAACTCGAGGTTGCGCAGCGGACCGTAGGTTTCGGCGCGAGTCAGCGGCGGCATCAGGTGGTCGATGATCACCGCTTGGGTGCGACGCTTGGCCTGGGCGCCTTCGCCCGGGTCGTTGACGATGAATGGATAAATGTTCGGCAGCGGCCCGAGCAGCGCGTCCGGCCAGCAATTTTCCGACAGCCCGACGCCCTTGCCCGGCAGCCATTCGAGGTTGCCGTGCTTGCCGACGTGAATCACGCCGTGGGCGCCATAGGTGTTGCGCAGCCAGAAGTAGAACGCCAGGTAGCCGTGGGGCGGCACCAGGTCCGGGTCGTGATACACCGCACTCGGATCGACCTGATACCCCCGCGCTGGCTGAATCCCGACGAAGGTGAGGCCAAAGCGCAACCCGGCGATCATCATACGTCCGTCACGGCACATCGGATCGCTTTCGGGCGTGCCCCAACGCTCCAGCACCGCTTGCTGATTGGCTTCGGGCAATCGGTTGAACATCTGCCGATAGTCGTCCATCGCCATACTTTGCGCGCAGGGACGCTGATCAATGGTGTCGAGGTCGTTGCTGACACCGCCGAGCAACTGTTGAATCAACGCAGTGCCGCTGTCCGGCAACTCGGCGGGCAACGGATAACCTTCTGTGTACAGCGCCCGCAGGATGTTCAGCGCGGCGGCCGGGGTGTCGAGGCCCACGCCATTGCCAATGCGCCCATCGCGGGTCGGGTAGTTGGCGAGGATTAGCGCGATGCGTTTTTCGCTATTCGGCACTCGCGCCAGGTCGATCCAGCGCCGTGCCAGTTCGGCGACGAAATCCATGCGCTCCGGTTGCGCCCGATAGCACACCACGTCCGACTGACTGCGCTCGCTGCGCCAGGCCAGGTCCTTGAAGCTGATCGGCCGGCTGATGATCCGTCCGTCCAGTTCCGGCAGCGCGATGTGCATCGCCAGATCACGCGGGCCGAGGCCCTGTTCACTGGCAAGCCAGCCCGGCTCGTTGTCCTGGGCGCAGATCGCCTGGATCACCGGAATGTTGCGTCGAAACGGCCGCAGATGCGGCGCTTCGGGGCTGGATTGAGCGAAACCTGTGGTGTTGAGGATCACCCCAGCCTCGACTTCGTCCAGCAGGTCCTCGACCACCGTCAGGCAGCCGGGTTCTTTCAGACTGGCCACAGCAATCGGCAACGGGTTCAAACCCGCCGCCTGCAAACGCTGGCAGAAAACATCGATGAACGCGGTGTTCGCCGCCTGCAAATGCGAGCGATAGAACAGCACCGCCGCCACCGGTTGACCGGCCTGCCAATCGGCTTGCCAATCGTGAAGGTCTGCGGGGCTCTTTTGCGGGTGGTAAATCGCCGTGCGCGGCAGGGTTTGCGGCTCGGCCCAAGCGTAATCGCGATCCAGCCAGCGATTGGCCAGGCAGCGGAAAAAATCCAGGGCATTGGCCATGCCGCCCTGACGCAAAAACTGCCAGAGCCGGTCGCGGTCGTCGGCGGCCACGGTGCTCAGGTCGCTGAGTTCCGGGTCCGGGCGGTCATCGCCGGGCACCAGAATCAGCTGAACACCGCGCTGGGACAGCTCCACCAGACGCTCGACCCCGTAACGCCAATAGGCGATGCCGCCGTGCAACGAAATCAGAATGACCTTGGCATGGTGCAACACTTCGTCGACATACAGGTCGACCGACGCGTGATTCTGCACCTGCATCGGGTTAGCCAGGCGCACGCTCGGGTAATCGTCCGGTAACTGCTGCGCCGCTTCGGCGAGCAGCGCCAGACTGGAGTCGCCGCTGCACAGGATCACCAGCTCGGCGGGGGTTTGTCCAAGGTCGGCGATGTTGTCATCCGACACGAAACCGCCGGGCTGGGTCCTGAGCAGGTGCATGGTTTAAACGCTGAGCGCGGCGCGCAGTTGCGCTTCAAGCAGCGTGGCGTCCAGCTCCTGGCCGATCAGCACCAGACGCGTGGTGCGCGCTTCATCGGCGCCCCACTGACGGTCGAAATGCTTGTCGAAACGCGTGCCCACGCCCTGGATCAGCAGGCGCATCGGTTTGTTCGGAATCGCGGCGAAACCTTTGACCCGCAGGATGCCGTGCTGGACCACCAGTTGGGTCAGCGCATCCAGCAGCAGGCTTTCGTCGGCTTGCGGCAGCTCAATGGAGATCGAATCGAAGGCGTCATGGTCATGATCGTCTTCACCTTCATGATGGTGATCGTGGTGGCTGTGACGGCTGTCGATGTGTTCTTCGGAACCGGCACCGAGGCCGATCAGCACGTCCAGTGGCACGCGGCCGCTGCTGGCTTCGATGACTTTGACCGCTGGCGGCAGCTCTTCGGCGACTTCCAGGCGCACGCGAGCCAGGTCTTCAGGGCTGATCAGGTCGGCCTTGTTGAGGATCACCAGGTCGGCGCTGGCCAGTTGATCGGCGAACAGTTCGTGCAGCGGCGATTCGTGGTCCAGGTTCGGATCGAGTTTGCGCTGGGCGTCGACTTGATCCGGGAATGCGGCGAAGGTGCCGGCGGCCACGGCCGGGCTGTCGACCACGGTGATGACCGCGTCAACGGTGCAGGCGCTGCGGATTTCCGGCCACTGGAAGGCTTGAACCAACGGCTTTGGCAGGGCCAGACCCGAAGTTTCGATGAGGATGTGGTCGAGGTCGCCGCGACGGGCGACGAGTTCGCGCATCACCGGGAAGAATTCTTCCTGGACGGTGCAGCACAGGCAGCCGTTGGCCAGTTCGTAGACGCGGCCGTTGGCTTCTTCTTCCGTGCAACCGATGGAACACTGCTTGAGGATTTCGCCGTCGATGCCCAGCTCGCCGAACTCGTTGACGATCACCGCAATGCGGCGGCCCTGAGCGTTGTCGAGCATGTGCCGCAGCAAGGTGGTTTTGCCCGAGCCGAGGAAACCGGTAACGATGGTGACGGGGAGTTTGGCCAGTGTTTTCATCGGATGCCCTTTGGCAAGGTGGCGGGCATACGGGACGACGACCGCAACGATGATTGCGCGGAAGATTTCGCCACCGGATCACCCCGCCCGGTTGTAGTGAGAATTCGTTTCGAGGCAGGTCTCCTGGCTGACGGTGTGCCGGGCGCTTTGGCCTGGCATTCGCTGCGCCTTCCCGCGAGCCTGTCGGACAGGGTTTGCAGTGGCGTGGCAGCGAACATCACCGTTCACAGTTGCGGGGGCAGCCGCGGCATTGACCGCGTTCCCTTCTTAGCTTCGGCACATGCCGAAGAACCTCGAAAGCGCAAGGCTACGCATGGTGTGGAGGCGGGTCAATGTCTCGTGAGACCTCACGCCCCATTGTGGCGAGGGAGCTTGCTCCCGTTCGGCGGCGAAGCCGTCGCAATACCTGCTTGAGAGGTACGCCTGAAGGAATGCCGGGGGCCGCTTCGCACCCCAGCGGGAGCAAGCGCCCTCGCCACAGGTATTGGGTACCGACTGAGAATCCATGCCAATTGACGCCAAACCCCCGCCCATGCTCTCCTACACGCCTTGTTACGGGTGCCCTTCACAGGGTGAAACGGGAAACCGGTGAATCATGTGCTTTACTCAAAGCCATGTCAGTCCGGTGCTGCCCCCGCAACGGTAAGCGAGCGAAGCGTCAGATCCACTGTGCCAGCAGTTCGGCATGGGAAGGTGATGCTTGCAGGTTCAGGCGAAAGCCAGCGCCCCTCGTGAGCCCGGAGACCGGCCCGCAACACAAAGTGACCCTTACGTCACTGAATAACAAACCCGCGGTGGGCGGGCGCTGTTTGAACCTCTGCGCGCCCGACTCGCAGGGGTCTTCATGCGCTCTATTCACCCGCTGACAGACCAGAGGGATGCGCCATGTCGATCATCAGCAGTACCGACCACAACTCCGCCAGCTCCGCCACAACCCTGAGCCAACGTCTGATCGCCGCCATGTGCGCGTCGATCCTTGGCGCGTGCCTCGTGTATTTCGCCGGTTTCTCGCACATCGAAGCGGTGCACAATGCCGCGCACGATACCCGTCACAGCTCCGCCTTCCCGTGCCATTGAGACCTGCCGACATGATCAAGCGAATTGCGCATACCGCAGGTTTCACCGGACTGCTGGCCGCCCTGCTGCTGACCCTGCTGCAAAGTTTCTGGGTCTCGCCGCTGATTCTGCAGGCCGAAACCTACGAAAAATCCGGGCCGGCCGCTGTTGAAGTTCACGAACACGCCGCCGGTGTCGCCGCTCACAGTCACGACGCTGAAGCCTGGGAACCGGAAGACGGTTGGCAGCGCGTGCTGTCGACCACGGGCGGCAACCTGGTAGTCGCCGTCGGTTTCGCCCTGATGCTCGCCGGTCTCTACACCTTGCGTGCACCGACCAAAACCTCTCAGGGCTTGCTTTGGGGCCTGGCCGGTTACGCGACGTTCGTGCTGGCGCCGACCCTCGGCCTGCCGCCTGAACTGCCGGGCACTGCCGCGGCGGATCTGGCCCAACGGCAACTCTGGTGGATCGGTACGGCCGCCTCCACCGCCGTCGGCATTGCGTTGATCGTGTTCAGCCGCCACTGGCTGATGAAGATTCTCGGCGTAGCGATTCTCGCTGTTCCGCACGTGATCGGCGCGCCGCAACCGGAAGTGCACTCGATGCTGGCTCCGGAAGCGCTGGAAGCGCAGTTCAAAATCGCGTCGCAGCTGACCAATGTCGCGTTCTGGCTGGCCTTGGGCCTGATCAGCGCCTGGTTGTTCCGCCGCAAAAGCGATGGCCAATACCACGCATGATTGATACCCGCGCAGCGCCGACTTTAGTCGTCGGCCTGGGCTGCCAGCGCGGCTGCCCCGCCAGCACGCTGCGGGCGTTGATCGATCAGGCATTGCAGGCTCATCAAATCGAACTTCACCAGATCAAGGCCCTGGCCAGCATCGACTTGAAGCGTAATGAGCCTGGCCTGATCGAACTCGCCGAACAACTCGCGTTGCCGCTGATGTATTTCAGCCGTGAGCAATTGGAAGGTTATAAACCGCAACTCAGCCATCATTCGGACATCGCGTTCGAACGCACTGGCTGCTACGGCGTGGCGGAAAGTGCCGCCCTGGCCCTGGCCGAACACCTGGCCCAGGCACCGGCGAAACTGCTGATTTCGCGACAAAAATATGCTCAGGCCACCCTGGCGTTGGCCTGCGTTGCGTAAGATCCCCGACAATCCCGCCTTCGATCATGAGCAATCTTCATCTGAAGCCTTGCCCAAGCCCCTTTTCTGACAGACTCTTTATTCAAAGGAACGGACGATGACCGTCTACTTCATTGGCGCAGGTCCCGGCGACCCGGAACTGATCACCGTCAAAGGCCAACGGCTGATTCGCAGTTGCCCGGTGATCATTTACGCCGGCTCTTTAGTGCCCGCCGCCGTGCTCGAAGGCCATTGTGCCGAACAGGTGGTCAACAGCGCCGAATTGCACCTGGAGCAGATCATTGAACTGATCAAGACCGCCCATGCTAACGGTCAGGACGTGGCGCGAGTGCATTCAGGTGATCCGAGTCTTTACGGGGCGATTGGCGAGCAGATTCGCTACCTGCGCGAACTCGGGATTGCATTTGAAATCGTTCCAGGTGTTACGGCGACGGCGGCATGCGCGGCGCTTCTCGGTGCTGAACTGACGCTGCCCGACGTTTCACAGAGCGTGATTCTGACCCGCTATGCCGACAAAACCGCGATGCCGGCTGGTGAAGAGCTGGGCAGCCTGGCGCAGCATGGGGCGACCATGGCGATTCATTTGGGCGTGCAGCATCTGGAAAAGATCATCGCCGAACTGCTGCCGCATTACGGCGCAGACTGCCCGATCGCGGTGATTCACCGGGCGAGCTGGCCGGATCAGGATTGGGTGGTGGGAACGCTTGCGGACATAGCCGGGAAGGTTGCGGCGAAAGGGTTTCGGCGCACGGCGTTGATTTTGGTGGGTCGGGTGTTGGGGAGCGATCAGTTCAGCGAGTCGTCGCTGTATCGCGCGGGGCATGCGCATCTCTACAGGCCATAGGGCCTCATCGCGAGCCTGCTCGCGATGGGGCCAGTGATTTTCCCATAAAAAAACGGCACTCACGGGTGCCGTTTTTCATTTCGCAGCGAACACCTTACTCAGTAGTAGGCGTTTTCTTTCTGCGTATGGTCCGTCACATCGCGTACACCCTTGAGCTCGGGAATGCGCTCAAGCAAGGTGCGCTCGATGCCTTCGCGAAGGGTGACGTCTGCCTGGCCGCAGCCCTGGCAACCGCCGCCGAACTTCAGCACGGCGATGCCGTCTTCGACCACATCGATCAGGCTGACCTGACCGCCGTGGCTGGCCAGCCCAGGATTGATCTCGGTTTGCAGGTAGTAATTGATACGCTCATTGACCGGGCTGTCAGCATTGACCATTGGGACTTTGGCGTTGGGCGCCTTGATCGTCAGCTGGCCGCCCATGCGGTCCGTGGCATAGTCGACGACCGCGTCATCCAGGAAAGCTTCGCTGAACGAATCGATGTATGCGGTGAAGCTTTTGAGCCCCAACGCGGTGTCTTCAGGTTTTTCTTCGCCCGGCTTGCAGTACGCAATGCAGGTTTCGGCGTACTGGGTGCCAGGCTGGGTGATAAAGACGCGGATGCCAATACCCGGGGTGTTCTGCTTGGAGAGCAGATCAGCCAGATAATCGTGGGCGGCGTCGGTGATGGTAATAGCGGTCATGGAAACTCCTCGCAGGCTTGGGCGCAGTTTACGCCAATCATCGCGCCGTACAAAGTCCTAGTATTTTTGTCGGGAAAGAGCCGGAGCCGCGTTATTCGCTGATTCGCCGTCGATCCACTCTTTAAGCCACCGATAGCTGCATTTTTCTACATATTCGTAACTTGCCCAGGAAGCCACGCCGATGGCCACCACACAAACGGCGAACATCACGTAAGGATTTAGCCCATAACGCTGTGCGACAAACCCGCCAACCGACAGCACCAACACATGCATCAGGTAAACCGAGTAGGAACAATCGCCGAGCACCCTTAACAGCCGGGAGTTCTCGACATAGCGCTCCAGCGCCATACACGCCATCACCAACACTGCACCGGGGACGCCCCAGGCCAGGAAGCGAGGCTGCGGCGCCAGGTTATAAATCGCCAGCAACGCGCCGCCAATCCCCAACAAGGGCAGCCAGAAACCGGGTTTGATCCAGCCGCGCCGATAGATCATGCCGATGGCGATCCCCAGCAGAAACTCATAAACAATGTCCGAGCGGTAGAACTCGCTGATCCAGCCATAACCGGTCCACGCCTGGCACACCGCAAACAGCAGCGCGCCGACGATCAGCAGCCGAACCTGCAAGCGGAAGAGCAATGCCCAGGCAAACAGCACGTAGAACAGCATTTCGTAGTTCAGCGTCCAGCCGACATTGAGGGTCGGATAGATCCCGTAGCCACCGGGGTTTTCCGTGGGAATGAATAACAACGACAGCAGGAAATGTGACCAATCGACCGTCTGATCCGGCAACACAGGCTGTGCGAACACGACCACCAACGCCATCAGCACCGTGTACAGCCAGTACGCCGGCACGATGCGAAACAGTCGGTACAAGAGAAACCGTGCGGGCGGCAGCGATTTACCTTCGGTGGACAGGAAGATCACCAGGCCACTGATGACGAAAAAGATATCAACGCCCACCGCGCCCTTGTCGATGAACATCTGCCCCACGGGGCCACGGGCCTTGAAGTCGAAGAAAATCTGCATGAAGTGGTGGCAGACCACCGTCCAGGCCGCGACGGCGCGCAGTGCCTGTACTGAAATCAACATCGGCGCTCCTCCGATCGCAAACCCAAAACCACCACACATCCCCGCTCCCACAGGGGTTTGGCGGTGCCTATGAAATCCGACACCTGCCCACGCTTAAAGGTCGATCAAAGATTCTCGTACCGGTTCATGTCCAGCACGCCCTCTTCCACCGGCTCGGTTTCGTGGACGTAGCGACTCAGGTCATGGAAGTAAAACCAGAACTGCGGATGGCTGCGGCGAATGCCCCAGCGTTCGACGACTTTCTCGAAGCGTTGCGCGTCCTTGGCGTTTTCCATCGCATCGACGAACGCCGGCACCTGGTCGGCAGGAATATTGAACATGAAGTTCGGGTAGCTGCTGAGCACACCCGGGAAAATCGTCAAGGTGTCGAGCCCTGGCTGATAGCGCAGCGATTCACCGAGCAGGAAGGCCACATTGCTGTGGGCCCGGTTGCGTAGCAGGCTGTAGATCTCGCGCTTGCCGCTCGCCGTCTCGATGCGCAGCATGGTCGCTTCCGGCAACTGATCGATGACCCTCAAACCGGCCGCCGGGCGTGAAGTCAGGCGACTCAGCGCCTGCTCGGCACTCTGCAACGCCGGGTCGATGTTCGGTCGCGAACAGTAAGCGCCGTCGCAACGGTTGATCGGATCGGGCCTGGCATCGAGCTCGCCGTAACGGGTCAGCAGTTGCATCGCGAAGTCGCGCTTGGGGTCCTTCTCATCCAGTTTCAGTGCCGTCGGCTTGTCATTGTCGATGGCCTCGTAATCCAGCCACATCTTGAACCGGCCGCCGCTCTGGTACCAATCATCGAGGTAATCGTTCCGCGAATCGGCCGGCATCAGGCGCAGGAAATTCTGCTCGGCACCGTTGCGGATCAGATCGAAGTACAGGCGTGTCTGGGCTTGGTGAGACACGTTGCCGAACACGTCGAAGTTGACCACCAACTGATAATACGTGCGCTCCAGCAGCGGATAGTCAAATAGCCAGATAGTTTGCGGCACGTCGCCGATCAGGCCTTTGTTCACCGACGCGCTGTCGAAATGCCGAAAGATGCTCAGCAGCGCGTTGTCGTTGCCCGCCCACAGGGTCGACCAGCTCGGCGCCGGCAGATCGGCGTAATTGTCCCGGCGTAGCGCTTCGTACTCGTTGCGCTTGTCGCGGTAGTCATGCCACAGGCCCAGGACGCTGCCGACATCGTCGTTTTGTCCCGGCATCGCCAACAACGGCGTGGCCTGGCCGCGGTAGTTCGGGTCGGTGATGTAGAGGTCGTGTTCCGGCGCCTGGAACAGCGCCCAGAAGTTGTCACGAATCACGTCCGTGGCGATCTGGCCACGGCAGACCGGGCCGCGAATGAAGGTGCGGACGAAGTATTCGGCGTTATCGAGCATGAACTGATAACGCGCCTGAGCCGGGATCGCTTCAAACGTGCTGAACGGGTTGGCCCGGCGCTCCGGCCCGTATCCCGGCAAGGCATCGACCTGCCAGTTGCCGCTATAGAAAAGGCTTTTGATCCGCGCCATCTTCGCTGCGCTCAGCGGATAGGTAATGTGGGTTTTGTGCACGATCACGCCTTGCACCGGCCACAAACGGTAATAAACCTGCGTGCCCGGATCGTCATTCGCGCGGCGAGTATCGATCAGGTCGATTGGCTGTCCCGTCGGGGTGCGCGAACGCACCCATTGGAAGAAATGCCCAGGCTCACCGTCCTTGAAGTAAATGTGGGCGATAAACCAATGCTCGAACAACCAGCGGCCGACCAGACTTTGCCGGGCTCCCGGAGCGTTGAGCAGATTTTCCCACTGCACCACCTGCAAGGCTTCTTTTGCGCTGGGGACCAGGCCTTGCTCATCAATGGGCGCCCCGGAGGCCAGCCAGCGCTGGAGCGTCTGGTATTGCTGGTCGGTCAGGCCGGTGACCGCCAGCGGCATGCCTTCTTTCGGGTGGGTACTGGCGTAGCCGTCGAACTCCGTCGGCATGGCGCACATGTTTTCCCGGTTCAGGCCCAGGACGATGTCTTCCGGCAACTTGGCGTTGGGTTGCAGCGGGGTTGTGTGACCCAGCTCCAGCATTCGCGCCATCAATGCCGCCTGGCTGCCTTGGGCGTCGAGTACCGAATAGAAGCCCTTCTGCTGCCAGGCACGCTTGCCGAAAGCGTCATAGAACAACCGGGTCGGCGCCGCGGCCTGACTGCGTTCGCCGTCGTAGACCGGGGTTTTGGTCGCGCCACGCGCCACCCCTTCGCCGCTGCCCAGATTGAGCTGACAGGCGGAGTCGTAGCAGGCATGGCAGGCCACGCACTTTTCGGTAAAGATCGGTTGAATGTCACGCGTGTAGGAAATCGCCGGACCCTGCGCCACGGCATCCCAGCTTATAAGCAGCATCAAAATGCTGGTGATGACGCGATACGACATGTCCCTGGTCCCGATCCTGAAAAATCGCCGCGATTCTACCGTTCCGGCTCTCGCACCAACATGAGCGATATTCATGCAAATCCGGGACATGCTCTAAAAGCGCACAGGTTTGCTATCATCCCGGCCCTTCGTCATGGTCTTTCCGAGTAGTCCCAATGTCCGATCGCAGTGTTCGCCTTCAAGCTCTCAAGCACGCCCTCAAAGAGCGCATTCTGATTCTCGATGGCGGCATGGGCACGATGATCCAGAGCTACAAGCTCGAAGAGCAGGATTATCGCGGCAAGCGCTTTGCTGACTGGCCAAGCGACGTCAAAGGTAACAACGACCTTTTGGTGTTGACGCGCCCGGACGTGATCGGCTCCATCGAGAAAGCCTACCTGGATGCCGGCGCCGATATTCTGGAAACCAACACGTTCAACGCCACCCAGGTTTCCCTGGCCGATTACGGCATGCAAGGCCTGGCATACGAATTAAACGTAGAAGGCGCGCGCCTGGCACGCAAGGTGGCCGACGCCAAGACCCTGGAAACGCCTGACAAGCCGCGCTTCGTCGCTGGCGTGATCGGGCCGACCAGCCGCACCTGCTCGCTGTCGCCGGACGTGAACAACCCCGGCTACCGCAACGTGACCTTCGATGAATTGGTGGAAAACTACACCGAGGCCACCAAAGGCCTGATCGAAGGCGGCGCCGACCTGATCCTGATCGAAACCATTTTCGACACCCTGAACGCCAAAGCCGCGATCTTCGCCGTGCAAGGCGTGTTTGAAGAGTTGGGTATCGAACTGCCGATCATGATTTCCGGCACCATCACCGACGCCTCCGGCCGAACCCTGTCCGGCCAGACCACCGAAGCGTTCTGGAACTCGGTAGCCCACGCCAAGCCGATCTCGGTCGGCCTGAACTGTGCCCTCGGTGCCAGCGAATTGCGCCCGTACCTGGAAGAACTGTCGAACAAGGCCGGCACCCACGTTTCGGCGCACCCGAACGCCGGCCTGCCGAACGAATTCGGTGAGTACGATGAACTGCCGTCGGAAACCGCCAAGGTCATCGAAGAATTCGCCCAGAGCGGTTTCCTCAACATCGTCGGCGGCTGCTGCGGCACCACGCCAGGCCACATCGAAGCCATCGCCAAAGCCGTGGCCGGTTATGCGCCACGTGTCATTCCGGAAATCCCGAAGGCTTGCCGCCTCTCGGGTCTGGAGCCGTTCACCATCGATCGCAGCTCGTTGTTCGTCAACGTCGGCGAGCGCACCAACATCACCGGTTCCGCCAAGTTCGCCCGGCTGATCCGTGAAGACAATTACACCGAAGCCCTGGAAGTGGCCCTGCAGCAGGTTGAAGCCGGCGCCCAGATCATCGACATCAACATGGACGAGGGGATGCTCGATTCGAAGAAGGCCATGGTGACCTTCCTCAATCTGATTGCCGGTGAACCGGACATCTCCCGCGTGCCAATCATGATTGACTCCTCGAAGTGGGAAGTGATCGAAGCCGGCCTGAAATGCATTCAGGGCAAGGGCATCGTCAACTCGATCAGCATGAAAGAAGGCGTCGAGCAGTTCATTCACCACGCCAAACTGTGCAAGCGCTATGGCGCCGCCGTGGTCGTGATGGCGTTCGACGAAGCCGGTCAGGCCGACACCGAAGCGCGCAAGAAAGAGATCTGCAAACGCTCCTACGACATTCTGGTCAACGAAGTCGGCTTCCCGCCGGAAGACATCATTTTCGACCCGAACATCTTCGCCGTGGCCACCGGCATTGAAGAACACAACAACTACGCTGTGGACTTCATCAACGCCTGTGCCTACATCCGCGACGAACTGCCCTTTGCCCTGACCTCGGGTGGCGTGTCCAATGTGTCGTTCTCGTTCCGCGGCAACAACCCGGTGCGTGAGGCGATCCACTCGGTGTTCCTGCTGTA
Source organism: Pseudomonas sp. LBUM1663 (assembly GCF_059695905.1). NCBI lineage: Bacteria > Pseudomonadati > Pseudomonadota > Gammaproteobacteria > Pseudomonadales > Pseudomonadaceae > Pseudomonas > Pseudomonas sp. LBUM1663. The sequence continues at coordinate 3,534,474 of NZ_CP166792.1, forward strand.
TGCGATCCGCAACGGTCTGACCATGGGTATCGTCAACGCCGGCCAACTGGAGATCTACGACCAGATCCCGGCCGAGCTTCGTGATGCTGTCGAAGACGTGGTGCTCAACCGCACGCCGAACGGCACTGACGCTCTCCTCGCCATCGCCGACAAGTACAAGGGTGACGGCAGCGTCAAGGAAGCCGAGACCGAAGAGTGGCGCAACTGGGACGTCAACAAGCGTCTGGAGCATGCGCTGGTCAAGGGCATCACCACGCACATCGTGGAAGACACCGAAGAATCGCGCCAGTCGTTCACGCGTCCGATCGAAGTGATCGAAGGCCCGCTGATGTCCGGCATGAACATCGTTGGCGACCTGTTCGGCGCCGGCAAAATGTTCCTGCCGCAGGTGGTGAAATCCGCCCGCGTGATGAAACAGGCCGTGGCTCACCTGATTCCGTTCATCGAGCTGGAAAAAGGCGACAAGCCGGAAGCCAAGGGCAAGATCCTGATGGCCACGGTAAAAGGCGACGTGCACGACATCGGCAAGAACATCGTCGGCGTGGTGCTCGGTTGTAACGGCTACGACATCGTCGACCTCGGCGTGATGGTCCCGGCGGAGAAAATCCTGCAAGTAGCCAAGGAGCAGAAGTGCGACATCATCGGCCTGTCCGGTCTGATCACGCCGTCGCTGGATGAAATGGTCCACGTGGCCCGCGAGATGCAACGTCAGGATTTCCATCTGCCGCTGATGATCGGTGGCGCGACCACCTCCAAGGCGCACACGGCGGTGAAGATCGAGCCGAAGTACAGCAACGATGCGGTGATCTACGTCACCGACGCCTCCCGCGCCGTGGGCGTGGCGACGCAGTTGCTGTCCAAGGAATTGAAACCGGCGTTCGTCGAGAAAACTCGCCTGGAATACATCGATGTTCGCGAGCGCACTGCCAATCGCAGCGCCCGCACCGAACGCCTTAGCTACCCGGCGGCCATCGCCAAGAAGCCGCAGTTTGACTGGAGCACTTATGCGCCAGTCAAACCGACCTTTACGGGTTCCAGAGTGCTGGACAACATCGACCTCAAGGTTCTGGCCGAATACATCGACTGGACACCGTTCTTTATCTCCTGGGACCTGGCCGGCAAGTTCCCGCGCATTCTCACGGATGAAGTGGTCGGTGAAGCGGCTACCGCGTTGTATGCCGATGCCCAGGAAATGCTCGCCAAACTGATCGACGAGAAACTCATCAGCGCCCGTGCGGTGTTCGGCTTCTGGCCGGCCAACCAGGTGCGTGAGGATGACATCGAAGTCTACGGCGATGACGGCAAGCCGATTGCCAAGTTGCATCACTTGCGTCAGCAGACCATCAAGACCGACGGCAAGCCGAACTTCTCCCTCGCCGACTTCGTCGCGCCGAAGGACAGCGAAATCACCGACTACGTGGGTGGTTTCATCACCACGGCCGGGATCGGCGCTGAAGAAGTGGCCAAGGCTTATCAAGACGCTGGCGATGATTACAACTCGATCATGGTCAAGGCACTGGCCGACCGACTGGCCGAGGCGTGTGCCGAATGGTTGCACCAACAGGTCCGCAAGGAACACTGGGGTTACGCCAAGGATGAGACGCTCGACAACGAGGCGCTGATCAAAGAGCAATACACCGGCATCCGCCCTGCCCCGGGCTACCCGGCCTGCCCGGATCACACCGAGAAAAGCACCCTGTTTGCCCTGCTCGACCCCGAAGCCAGCGAAATGCAGGCCGGCCGCAGCGGCGTGTTCCTCACCGAGCACTACGCAATGTTCCCGGCAGCAGCGGTCAGCGGCTGGTACTTCGCTCACCCGCAGGCGCAATACTTTGCAGTGGGCAAGATCGACAAGGACCAGGTGCAGAGCTACACGTCCCGTAAAGGCCAGGAACTGAGCGTGACCGAACGGTGGCTGGCACCGAACCTCGGGTACGACAACTAACCCAGTGTCATGGCCACAATACTGTGGCCAACAAAGATCCCCTGTGGGAGCGAGCTTGCTCGCGATAGGGTCATGTCAGTCAGTATCAATGTTGACTGTCAGGACCCCGTCGCGGGCAAGCCCGCTCCCACAGTTGTTTTGGGTCGCCCACAAATGTCTGGTTGAGCCTGATCTCGCTCCCACAGGATGTGTGCCATCCCCAAAGTGATTGTCTATGCTTAGCTCTCACACATAAGTGACGAGGGGTTTATGGACGATCCAGTCGACAACAAGCCGCCGACGTTCTGGCAGATGCTGCACAGCGTCCTGGCGGCGGCGTTCGGGGTGCAGAGCGGGAAGAACCGGGCGCGGGACTTCACCCACGGCAAGCCGAGTCATTTCGTGATTTTGGGGATTCTGTTCACGGCGGTATTTGCATTGACGCTGTTCGGCATCGTGCAGCTGGTGGTGCATCTGGCCGGGCGTTAGCGCATCAGGGTTTGCAGGCTGAACGGATAGCGATAGGTCGTCGGCCGCCCCTTGGCCGAGAGACGACGGAAATTCACCCCGTAATCCGGAGACGCGCCCATGGCCAGCAATCGTTTGGCCTGGGCCTTGTTGATCAGTTGAAGTAACGGAATCAGCTGGTCGCGCCCGCCGTACTGGTCCAGATCCACGCCCCGCTCCAGGTCATGCAACTCCACCAGCGCCCAACCGCCCAATGTGAAGTGCCCGCCCAGCAACACGCTCATGCGACCGTCAACCATCGCCTGCAATGCGGCGGGCGACGTATTCACCCCGCTGAACAAGGCATCTTTGCCGGGCACGCCACCCGCCTCCGAAAATGCCTGCATGGCGCCAAACGCCATTTCGTCATTGGCAGACCACACCAACGAGGCCTTCGGGTAACGCCGGAACAGCAATTTGGCCTGTTCATAGGCCCGGTCCCGGTTCCAGCCGCCGTAAACCAGTTGGCGCAAGCGTACTTCCGGGTGCTCGGCCAAGGCGCGCATCATGCCTTGCTCGCGCAGTTGCGCCGACGGCGTGATCTTCAGGCCGGAAAACGCCAGTAACTCGATGATCTGACCGGGCGCCACCGGTGGATGCTGGCGAATCAGCTCCTTGAGCATCAGGTAGCCGCCCTCCTCATCGTTCGGCACCAGGCTGCCCAATCGATCGGAACGCTCGCCCAGCAGGCTCAGCTGATTGGGTGTCAGCGCAGCGTTGACCGTAAACAGCTTGACCCCACTGCCTTGAGCCAGGCGCAGGATTTGCGGAGCGACATATTGTTCGTTGACGAACACCAGATAGTCCGGCCGCTGAGGGCCTTGCAGCGCCAGGCGGGCTTGTGCCACGGTGAGCTCGGGCATGCGTTGGGAATAGAGAATGCGCAGATCTATGTGCAGATCCTTGGCGGCCGCCTGCATGAATTGCGAATAGCTGATCCAGAAGGCCTCATCCGTCTTCCCCGGATTGAGGAACAACACCGACTCTGCATGCGCGACAGGGCCGTAAGCCGCGCCAAGCATCAGCAGGAAGGTGTAGACAAACTTCAACATTAACGCCCGAGCCCCCGGAAATTTTCGCCGCGCATTATAGCCAGCGAAGTCCCGGTAAACGGCGTTTATTCCGGTTTTCGTCCGACAATCGTCGGAACCGGGCCCGGACGGGGTCGGTTATTGATGACTGACCCAAAATACTGCGGTGCCCACGACCAGGATGATCAGGAACAGAATCGCCCAAGCATCGACCGTGCTATCAGGTTTTGTCGCTTTGGTAGGGTTGCTCATTGCATCGCCTCTTGTCGGTTTTATCGGTGATTGCATAAAGACTCGACCACAGTAAAGACGACGATTGCCCTCACGACAAATACGGGTTTATCAATAACAGATCTTGTTAGTCGTTTTGGTTCTTTACATATACTCAAACATCACTTTTGCGCATAACTGCAAACTGGTATCTTGCCCCGGCTCCGTAGGGAGTGCGCGGCCGTGCGCGCAGAATTGCCGAGGCAGTATCGGAGACTTCAGCAAGCGAAAAACGCAACTGGAACCGACCGGCCCAAGCCTGAGAACAGGACTTATATGTACGTATACGACGAGTACGATCAGCGGATCATCGAGGACCGCGTCAAGCAGTTCCGTGATCAGACCCGACGCTATCTGGCAGGCGAGCTGAGCGAAGAAGAATTCCGCCCCCTGCGCCTGCAAAACGGGCTCTATATCCAACGCTTCGCGCCGATGTTGCGGGTGGCGGTGCCTTATGGCCAGCTCACTTCGCGCCAGACGCGGATGATGGCCAAGATTGCCCGCGACTACGACAAAGGCTACGCCCACATCAGTACCCGGCAGAACGTGCAGTTCAACTGGCCGGCGCTGGAAGACATCCCGGACATCCTGGAAGAACTGGCAACCGTGCAGATGCACGCGATCCAGACCAGCGGCAACTGCCTGCGCAACGTCACCACCGACCAGTTCGCCGGTGTCGCAGCCGATGAGCTGATTGACCCGCGCCCTTGGTGTGAGATCGTTCGTCAGTGGACCACGTTCCACCCGGAATTCGCTTACCTGCCGCGCAAGTTCAAGATCGCCATCAACGGTTCGACCTCCGACCGTGCGGCCATTGAAGTCCATGACATCGGCCTTGAGCCGGTGCACAACGCTGCCGGCGAACTCGGCTTCCGCGTGCTGGTGGGCGGTGGACTCGGCCGTACACCGGTGGTGGGCGCGTTCATCAATGAGTTCCTGCCGTGGCAAGACCTGTTGAGCTATCTCGACGCCATCCTGCGGGTCTACAACCGCTATGGCCGGCGCGACAACAAGTACAAGGCGCGGATCAAGATTCTGGTCAAGGCCCTGACGCCTGAAGTCTTCGCGCAGAAAGTCGACGCGGAAATGGAGCACCTTCGCGGTGGCCAGACCACGCTGACCGAGGCTGAAGTGCACCGTGTCGCCAAACACTTCGTCGACCCGGACTACAAGGCCCTGGACAATCAGGCGGCTGAACTGGCCGAGTTCGACAAGCAGCACCCGGGCTTTGCCCGCTGGCGCACCCGCAATACCCTGGCCCACAAGAAGCCGGGCTATGTGGCGGTGACCCTGTCCCTGAAGCCGACCGGTGTTGCACCGGGCGACATCACCGACAAGCAGCTCGACGCCGTGGCCGACCTGGCCGATCGTTACAGCTTCGGTCAACTGCGCACCTCCCACGAGCAGAACATCATTCTGGCCGACGTTGAACAGTCCCAACTGTTCGCGATGTGGGGCGAGTTGCGCGAGCAAGGTTTCGCCACGCCGAACATCGGCTTGCTGACCGACATCATCTGCTGCCCTGGCGGTGATTTCTGCTCGCTGGCCAACGCCAAGTCGATCCCGATCGCCGAGTCGATCCAGCGTCGTTTCGAAGACCTGGACTACCTGTTCGACATCGGCGAGCTGGACCTGAACATCTCCGGCTGCATGAATGCCTGTGGTCACCACCACGTCGGCCACATCGGCATCCTCGGGGTGGACAAGAAAGGCGAAGAGTTCTACCAGGTGTCCCTCGGTGGCAGCGCGAGCCGCGACGCCAGCTTGGGCAAGATCCTCGGCCCGTCCTTCGCCCAGGAAGCCATGCCTGATGTGATCGAGAAACTGATCGACGTGTACATCGAACAACGTACCGAAGACGAGCGTTTCATCGACACCTATCAGCGTATTGGCATCGACCTCTTCAAGGAGCGCGTCTATGCAGCGAATCATTAAGAACAACGAAGTCGTCGACGAAACCTGGCACTTGTTGCCCAAGGACTTCAACATCGACGAGATCAGCAACTGCGACGACCTGATCGTCCCGTTGCAGCTGTGGCGCGAGCACAGTCGTATGCTCAAGGCCCGCGATGGCGGTCTTGGCGTGTGGCTGGATGCCGATGAAGAAGCCGAGGAAATCGGTGACGACGTCGATCAGTTCAAGGTAATCGCCCTGAACTTCCCGGCCTTCACCGATGGCCGCAACTACTCCAATGCGCGTCTGCTGCGTGACCGCTATGGCTTCAAAGGCGAACTGCGGGCGATCGGCGATGTGCTGCGCGACCAGCTCTTCTACATGCATCGCTGCGGGTTCGACGCCTTTGCCATTCGCGCCGATAAAGACCCGCATGAAGCCCTTGAAGGTCTCAAGGACTTCTCGGTGACTTATCAGGCCGCCACCGACGAACCGCTGCCGCTGTTCCGTCGCCGCTGATACCGGCACACCTTGAACCCCGCCCGGGGTTCAAGGCCTCCTCCTTCGCTTAGAAACCGACACGCGCCTCCAGCGCCCGGAATGCCGCCAATGGGTGATCAAACCGCCCGCTGCCGCCACTCATTCGACCCCATATTTCGTCCGTAGCATCGGCCTCTTGCATCAATCGCCAGACCCGGGCCTGAAGTGACAGGTAGCTGACCCGAAAGTCGGCTGTCAGGCTCAGCCGGTCTATGACGGCTAAAAACCGCGTGCCGGAGGGTTTACCTGCCAATCGCTGCCACAGGGCTTGCCGGGACTGTTGCAACGCTTCGTCGCAGTCGCGCAACCACACCGTCGGCGAACCATAATCTGCGCTCGGAGCGCTCAACCACAGATTGACGCCCGTCTGTTCACGATGGCTGATCAACCGGTGCAACGTCTCCTCGTCTGTCAACGGATTCCCCCATAACAGCACGCGGTCGTCCGCCACCGCCTGATTCATTATCGCGGGCGGAACCCGGGTAATACGGTTGTCGCGCAAATCCAGCATCGCCAGGTATGGCTCATCCTTGATCCCGACCGGGCAGCGGCTGATCCCGGTGTTCCTCAGGCTGAGCTGGCGCAAGCTGTTCATGCCCAGCACCACCGGCGGTACGCCCAACGGGTTGTCGCTCAGGTCCAGGGTTTGCAGGTGGGTCAGATCACTCAACTGTGAAGCGGCGCGCTCCGTGAATACCAACTGCGTGGCTCGCAAGTTGAGTGAGAGCAGTTGAGGCAATTGGCCGATGACGGGCGGCAAGGCGCGCCCTGCGTCGCCCCCCACGAAGAAAGGACGCAAGTCAACACCTACCAGATTCAACACTTCAAGGTTTGGAAAGCTCTCCAGGAACCCGTTCAAACTGTCGTGCTCGGTCAGGTGAAAACCTTGCATCGACATTTCGATGACATCGTTGAACCTGGCATTCAGCGTGGGTAACCGGTGATAGTCCTCGAAAGCCAGGTCCAGCCTGACACCGCGCAGCTGTCCGTCGACAAAGACACGATCCTGCAGCGGCCCGCGTTTTTGCCAAATGGCGACAAGCTCCTCGGCGAGCTCTGTCCTGACGCCTCTCTCCTGTTGCAGGGCGGCGTGCACCAGGTGGGCATTGTGCACGGCGATTTGCGCAGGGTTCATCCCCTCCGCGTCTTCATCTCCCATGGCCACGAAGGGAACGTCCATGTCGGCAAGGTCTTGTGCCGCTTGATCGACCCAGTCGGTCAAGTCGACGTTGAGCTGTTGCAGTTGCAGATTCAGCAGGTCGATATACGCCTGCACCCTACCCTCCGCGAGCAGCAACACCTGATCAATGCCCGCGTCGTTGATATCCGGATAAATGTCCTTGATCTGCAACTTGATCGCTTGAACCTTCAGGGCGTCACCCTGAGGGGTCGTCGGGTAGCCCCCGCCGCGCAGCCCCTGTGGCTCGAAGGCCATGCCTCTGTCCAGCCTTTGCAGACCGAGCAGGGTTTCAGCACGGGGCAATGCACGATCGCTCAGTTTGAGCCGCAACGCGCTGGCCTGATCTGCTGACGAGAGGTGCAACGCCGAGCGTTCCTCGTCCGTCAGCACGCCAAGGAGCGCGTCGTAGAAATCGGTTTGCCGACCTTGTCGCAGGTAACGATTTCCCACCTTGATGACGTTTCGGTAATGAGAGGCATCAAGGGGGCCGCAACGATCAATAACCAGCCCAGTGGACGAACCGTCGAGGACTTCAATTCGCAGGTCTTTTGGCCAGCCAGGCAGATTTTTCAGGGAGCGCAAGGCCAGGGTGTCCGTCTCGGCGTTCGCGACCGAGCGCAGATAAAAGCCTTCATAGGCTCGATCCAGCCTTACATGTTGCTGGTATTGCCGTGCCTTACTGCCCAGTCGCGCGAGTACTTGCCTGGTCTCGGCTGCATCAGGCAATGCCTGGATGTCGATGCCATAGCGGTCGAGCATTTGCTCGATGGCGCTCGTCGGCAGGCCCGGGTATTCGCGTTGAAACAGCCGGACCCACTCATGCCCCGACTTTTGCAGCACTTGGTAACGTTGGTTGAAAAGCACGGGGTCTGCGGCAGGACCGAGATCCTGATCGATCTTGAAACGGCTGATCGTGTCTGCCAGTAAAGGGGTCGGTGGCCGCCCCGTCTGCATCAACCGCAGCATGTCATCGTCGACCGCGCTGACCTTGGCGATCTGCGCCAGAACCTCATCGCTGAAGGAGGCCACCGAGGGGCCGATTCCACGGAGCAGCTCGATGCGATGGCTCAAGGGCGTTGGCGCCACGGCCGGTTCCGACGTCGGCCGGGCACCCGGGTCTTCCGGATCAGCCTCGTGCTCGCGGACGTGCTCCGCCATGCTATCGGCCTCGGCCGCGTCCCCCTTAAGCGCCGACTCGACACCCAGCATCGGCAACGTGTTAAGCAAGCCAAACACCGTGCGGGTCCGGCCCTCCGAGCGTTGGCCCGGCGTTTTGCCGTTGACCGCCTGATTCAGGCCATAACCGGCGTCGATGAGCCCGGCCAATGCCAGCACCCCCTCGCCTCCAGGGACAAACAAGGCGAGCGGGCCGAACCGGTTGACCCATTGCACAACGGGTTCGACGACAGCGCTCAACTGATCCCGGTTGACCTGCGCATCGTCACGGATGGCCTGGATCTCTGACTGTGCGGCCCGCTTCATCGTCAGCACCAAGCAGGCAAAAGGATCGGTCGCGACGTTCGGATCGTAGTAGCCGATGTATTCGTTCGGGTCCCAGTAGCCATCGTTGTTGAAGAAGCCGGCGTTGTTGGTCAGCCAGTGTTTTGCCGGATAAAGCGCCATGCCATCCAGCGCCGTCAGGACACCGGCGTGAAACATTCCATCCTCGCGATCGTCTTCGGCAAAGTGACGGGCCAGCGCCTGCCGTGCCTCGCTGGACTTGCCCTGTGTGACAACCCATTGGTGCAGTTGCGCGGTATCGGCGAATTCATGCAGCGGGGAAGAATTGCCGGGGATGTACACCAGCAGGCGGGCACTGGCGGTGTCACGAAAGGCCCAGATATCGGTCGCGGTGTAGCGGTAAAGTTTCAGAAGGCCGAACTTGACGGTTGAAGGCACGCGAGTTGGTGCTTGCAGTTGCTCCAGGGTCAGCGTTTCCCAAGGCTGATCGGCGGGCAGACCTGCCGCCCGCATCGCAAGTGCCAGACCTTTTTGTGTCAGGCGTTGTTCATGTCGCTGCAACCAGGCCGCCATAACGAACGCCGCTTTGACCGACGTTCTCAATGCGTAAGGCCTGGCCGCCACCAGCACAGCGTCGGCTGGCCATGCCTGATCGAGAGACGCTTGATACAAGTCCTTCAATTCCAGCTCCCAGACCCACTTCTTGAAGTCGGCGGGCCGGAGATTGATCTGCGTCAGCGGCCCATACCCTTGCGGGGTGGTTTGACGGTAGATGCCTTCATAGGTCCGGTGATTACCGCTGCCGTGATCGGCGAACTCATCGACGTGCTCGACGATCTGCACCGCAGGCCCGACGTCCGGCGGCGTGTACAGGCCGAACGCCGTCTCGGCAAAACGCCCGTCACCCACGGTCTGATAGTTGGACAACAGTGCTTGCAGCAGCGACCGGGAACTCGCTACTCGCCCCTGCTCGATACCGTTCTCGGCAGGATGGCCCTTGAAGTGGTAATCGAGCGTGACCAGCAAGGCCGTCTGCGGGTCGATGTCCGCGCCCCACTTTTCCTTGATCAAGCGTTCGCCAAACTGGCCAGGGGATTGTGGCAAGGCGAGATCCACGGCGGCTTTCAGCTCGGTGCGCATTTGCAGAGACGGCGCGGGATGGGGGCCGGCAACATTATCGTCGGGTTCATTCATGGTGCATTCCATTGCAGTCATTTCAGGACCATCACCCTACCCGGCCTGAGTCCAGTCGGATGCAGGAGCGATCGACAATGGCCCTGGGAAAGTTCGCAATTCTCCCGTGGACTTTTCTGAAGGCAAAAAAAACCGTGGATATCCACGGTTTCATTTTTTTGCTCGGCGTAGAAAATTACCAGAAGCGTTGCTGAGTCAACCGGCTCCACCAGCTCAACAGGACGCGATCGACCGACCCGCTGGCCGCCATGCCGATGCGCTCTTGCAGGCTTTTGCGTTCGGCGTAATGCAAGTGGTACAGCTCGGACTTCTTCGCCCGTTCAGCGAGGTATTCGTCGCTGGTCTTGAGTTCGTCTACCAGTTGCTTGTCCAGCGCGGCGATGCCGAGCCAGATTTCACCGGTCGCAACCTCGTCGATGGCCAGTTGCGGGCGATAACGCGAGACGAAGTTCTTGAACAGCTGATGCGTGATGTCCAGGTCTTCCTGAAACTTCTCGCGGCCTTTCTCGGTGTTTTCGCCAAACACGGTCAAGGTGCGCTTGTATTCGCCAGCGGTCAGGACTTCGAAGTCGATGTCGTGCTTTTTCAGCAAGCGATTGACGTTAGGCAACTGCGCCACGACGCCGATCGAGCCCAGAATTGCGAACGGGGCGCTGATGATCTTCTCGCCGATGCACGCCATCATGTAGCCACCACTGGCCGCGACCTTGTCGATGCAGATGGTCAACGGCACGCCCGCATCGCGGATGCGTGCCAGTTGCGAGGACGCCAGGCCGTAGCTGTGAACCATGCCGCCGCCGCTTTCCAGACGCAGCACCACTTCGTCTTTGGGCGTCGCCAACGTCAACAGCGCAGTGATCTCGTGGCGCAGGCTTTCAGTGGCCGATGCCTTGATGTCGCCGTCGAAATCCAGCACGAACACCCGCGGCTTGGCCTCGGGTTTCTTCTTTTGCTTTTTATCGGTTTTAGCCTGGGACTTGCGCAAGGCCTTGAGCTGGTCCTTGTCGAGCAAGGTTTGCTCCAGGCGTTCGCGCAGCCCTTTGTAGAAATCATTCAGCTTGCTGACCTGCAACTGGCCGGCCGACTTGCGCCGACCTTTGCTGCGCAGCGCCGCGAAACTGGCCAGGACCACCAGAATGGCGATCACCAGTGTCACGGTCTTGGCCAGGAAACTGGCGTACTCGGACAAAAACTCCACAGTGACTCCTTCAAAACGATGCGCGGCTTAAAACACGCGCGGGACAACGCCAGCATACCCATGCTCCGCCTCGGCGGCCAGCCGTGAAACCTCTGGCAACAGGCCTGCAACGGGCATTTCAAACAAGCGTATGTTTTTTCATTGACAGCTCACTGTCATCCTCATAACCTCGCCAAACCTTCAACGTACCGGGATGACGCGGACGTGGGCAGCATCTATCTGATTCGACATGGCCAGGCCTCCTTTGGTGCAGACGACTATGACGTCCTGTCGCCGACCGGTGTTCGCCAGGCAGAAATCCTCGGCCAGCACTTCGCCGAGCTGGGTGTCAGCTTCGACCGCTGCCTGTCGGGCGACCTGCGCCGCCAGCAACATACGGCCACCAGCGCGCTGGAACAGTTCGCTGCCGTGGGCCTGCCGGTGCCGACGCTGGAAATCGATTGCGCCTTCAACGAATTCGACGCCGACGCAGTGATCCGCGCGCTGCTGCCGGCCATGCTGGAGGATGAACCCGAAGCCTTGGACATCCTGCGCAATGCCGCGCAAAACCGTGCCGAGTTCCAGCGCATCTTCGCCCTGATCATCGAGCGCTGGCTCGCCGGCACCTATGACACGCCGGGGCTGGAAAGCTGGCTGGGCTTTGTCGAACGCGTGCAGGCCGGTCTTCACCGCATCCTCGAAAGCGCCGACAACACCCAGAAAATCGCCGTGTTCACCTCCGGCGGCACCATCACTGCCCTGCTCCACCTCATTACTCAGATGCCGGCAAGGCAGGCATTTGAACTGAACTGGCAAATCGTCAACACCTCGCTCAACCTGCTGAAGTTTCGCGGTCGCGAGGTGGCATTGTCTTCTTTCAACGGTCATGCGCACTTGCAACTGTTGAAGGCACCGGAACTCATCACGTTTCGCTGAGTCCGGACTATTGTGACCCTGGCTGTAATCACCCAGCTCTATTTACCCAAGAAAGGATCGAACCATGACCTCCGTAGCTGATGCCGTACAAGCAATGAAAGCCAAGTTCAACCCAGCCGCCGCTGCCGGTCTGGACCTGGTATTCGGTTTCCGCATCGACGACACCAAGAACTTCTCGCTGATCGTCAAAGACAGCACCTGCGAGCTGCAAGAAGGCGAAAACCCTGACGCCCAGGTCACTCTGGTGATGGACGGCGAAACCCTGCAAGGCATCGTCGACGGTTCGACCGACGGCATGCAAGCGTTCATGGGCGGCAAACTGCGCGCTGAAGGCGACATGATGCTGGCCATGAAACTGTCCGAGCTGTTCCCAAGCTAAGACGGCGGTTCCCCGCTTCGGGAACCTCTCTGGCTGCAAACGAATCCCGCCCCTTGTGGCGGGATTCGTCGTTTTCCGCCCCCGGAAATCGGCTACCTGTGGATTTGCGGTCTATATTCCTTCTGGCCGCATGCGTCAGACATCGGCTGTTTGCCCCCGATCAATTTGCGCGGAGCACTGCCATGAGCCCACCTGACGAGCACGACGGTTTCAATCGCCGACGTGTACTACAAGGCCTTTCGGCAGGTGCCGTCGGTGCCTGGATCAGCCCGCTATTCGCAGGGAGTAAAACCATGCCCGATACCCCGGCCGACCTCATTCTGTACAACGGACGCCTGCACACCGTCGACCGCAAGAAACCCCAGGCCAGCGCCGTCGCGATCAAGGACGGACGCTTCGTGGTGGTCGGCAGCGACGCCCAGGCCATGGCCCTGCAAGGCCCCGGCACAAAGATCGTCGACTTGCACGGGCGCACGGTGATTCCCGGCCTCAACGACTCGCACCTGCACTTGATCCGCGGTGGCTTGAACTACAACCTCGAACTGCGCTGGGAAGGCGTGCCGTCGCTGGTCGATGCCCTGCGCATGCTCAAGGACCAGGCCGATCGCACGCCCACGCCGCAATGGGTGCGGGTGGTCGGTGGCTGGAATGAATTCCAGTTCGCCGAAAAGCGTCTGCCAACGATTGATGAATTGAACAAAGCCGCGCCCGACACCCCTGTGTTCGTGCTGCACCTCTACGACCGCGCCCTGCTCAACCGCGCCGCGCTGAAGGTCGTCGGTTACACCCGCGACACGCCAAACCCGCCGGGCGGAGAAATCCAGCGGGACGCCAACGGTGATCCCACCGGCATGCTGATCGCCCGCCCGAACGCGATGATTCTGTACTCGACACTGGCCAAGGGGCCGAAGTTGCCGCTGGAATATCAGGTCAACTCGACCCGCCAGTTCATGCGCGAACTTAATCGCCTCGGCGTGACCAGCGCCATCGATGCCGGCGGCGGTTATCAGAATTACCCGGACGACTATCAAGTCATCCAGCAACTGGCCAAAGACCAACAGCTCACCGTGCGCATCGCCTACAACCTGTTCACGCAGAAGCCCAAGGAAGAGCTGAGCGACTTCAAAAACTGGACCAGCACCTCCCATTACGGCCAGGGCGATGACTTCCTGCGGCACAACGGTGCCGGGGAAATGCTGGTGTTTTCGGCGGCCGACTTCGAAGACTTCCTCGAACCACGCCCGGACTTGCCGCAAACCATGGAACAGGAGTTGGAACCGGTGGTGCGGCATCTGGTGGAACAACGCTGGCCATTCCGCCTGCATGCCACCTACAACGAATCCATCTGCCGCATGCTCGACGTGTTCGAGAAGGTCAATCGCGACATTCCGTTCGACGGTTTGCCGTGGTTTTTCGATCATGCGGAAACCATTACCCCGCAGAACATCGAGCGGGTCAAAGCCTTGGGCGGTGGCATCGCCATTCAGGATCGCATGGCCTTCCAGGGCGAATACTTCGTCGACCGCTATGGCGCCAAAGCCGCCGAACACACGCCGCCGATTGCGCGCATGCTCGCCGAAGGCATTCCGGTGGGTGCCGGCACCGATGCCACGCGGGTGTCCAGCTACAACCCCTGGACATCGATGTATTGGCTGGTCAGCGGCCGCACCGTTGGCGGACTGGAGCTCTACCCGCAAGGCTTGAGCCGCGATACGGCACTGGAACTCTTCACCCACGGCAGCGCCTGGTTTTCTTCCGAGCAAGGCAAGAAAGGCCAGATCAAGGTCGGGCAACTGGCGGATCTGATTGCGCTGTCGGCGGACTACTTCCACATCGACGATGAAGCGATCAAATGGATCGAGTCGGTGCTGACCATTGTCGACGGCAAGATCGTCTACGGCAGTGTCGAATTCGAAAAGCTCGGCCCCCCGCCGATTCCTGTGGTCCCCGAGTGGTCGCCCGTCGCCAAGGTGCCGGGCCACTGGAAGCCCGTGGCGCCACTGACGGCGCAGGTGCATCAATGCGTCGGCGCGTGCGCGGTGCATGCGCACAGCCATGAACGGGCGCGATTGTCGTCAGCGCCGGTCAGCGACTTCAAGGGATTTTGGGGCGCGTTTGGCTGTTCGTGTTTTGCGTTTTGAACAAAGACTTCGCCAACACCGCCGATCACTGTGGGAGCGGGCTTGCTCGCGAAAGCGGCGTGTCATTCAATATTGATGTCGACTGACACTCAGCCTTCGCGAGCAAGCCCGCTCCCACAGGGGGGGCTGCGTTGGGCGGGAAATCAGGGTTGTAGCAACAACGCAATCAGCGCGCTCCATCCCGTCTGATGGCTGGCTCCCAATCCGCGTCCGGTTTCCCCATGAAAATACTCATGGAACAGCACCAGGTCGCGGCTGGCGGGGTCCGCCTGCAAATGCGGATACGCCGCCATTGACGGCCGATTGCCTTCTTCATCGCGAAGCACAAGCCGGGTCAGTCGTTGACTCAGGCTGTCGGCCACCTCTTCCAGGGAAGCCAGAAACCCTGAACCCGTCGGGTATTCCACCGAAAAGTTCTGATCGTAATAGCGATGAAACTCGCGCAGGGACTCGATCAGCATGTAGTTGATCGGCATCCACACCGGCCCACGCCAATTGGAGTTGCCGCCGTACAGGCGCGATTCGGATTCTGCCGGTTCGTAATGGGCACAGAGTCGTTCGCCATTGATTTGCAGGCCGAATGGCTGTTCGGCGAAGGCTTTGGACAGTGAACGAATGCCGAACCCGGAGAGGAACTCGTTTTCATCGAGCATGCGTTTGAGCAGGTTCTTGGTCCGTTCGCCACGCAACAGCGCCAGCAGCATCCGGTTGCCTTCCCCAGGTTCAGTCCAGCGTGACACCAGGCTGGCGAGGTCCGGGCGGTGTCGCATGAAACCGAGCAGTCGCTCACGCAAGCCGGGCAACCCTTCATGCTCGTGCTGCTCCAGAACCTGAACTGCGAACAGCGGCATCAGGCCAACGATCGAGCGTAAGCGCAGCGGTTCATTCACACCATCGGGGCGATGCAGGACGTCGTAGAAGAACTGATCCTGTTCGTCCCACAAGCCTTCGGCATCGGAGTCGACCCGGTTGATGGCCCCGGCGATATAGAGAAAGTGTTCGAAGAACTTCACCGCAATATCGACGTACACCGCATTACGCTTGGCCAGTTCCAAAGCGATGCGCATCAGGTCCAGCGCATAGGCGGCGACCCACGCCGTACCGTCGGCCTGGTCGAGCTGATAGCCGGGCGGCAACAACGCCGAACGGTCGAACAGCGCGATGTTGTCCAGCCCCAGAAAACCGCCCTGGAACAGGTTGCGGCCTTCGGCGTCCTTGCGATTGACCCACCAGGAAAAATTCAGCAGCAGTTTGTGGAAAATCCGCTCGAGGAAATCCATGTCCGCTGTTCCGGTCAGCGCCTTGTCCTGCTGATACACCCGCCAACAGGCCCAGGCGTGCACCGGCGGGTTGGCGTCGTCGAAACGCCACTCGTAGGCCGGCAACTGGCCGTTGGGGTGCATGAAGCGGTCTTTGACCAGCAGCAACAATTGATGCTTGGCAAACCCGGGGTCAATCAGCGCGAAAGCCACTGCCTGAAAACCCAGGTCCCACGAGGCGTACCACGGATACTCCCAAGTGTCTGGCATGGAAACGATGTCGAAATTCGACAGGTGGCGCCAATGCGTGTTGCGAATATGCGCACGCCCGGATGGCGGTGAAGGTTGAGCCGGATCGCCGTCGAGCCACTGATTGACGTCGAAGTAATACAGCTGTTTCGACCAGAGCAATCCGGCCAGCGCTTGACGCTGAACGTTGCGCGCATCCGCATCACCAATACCGGATTGCAGCGCCGCGTAAAAATCATCGGCTTCGCTGAGACGCCGTTCGAACAGGGCTTTGGCGTTGACCCGAACCGCGCCGGTCGGCGCAAAACGCAAGTAGACGCATCGGCTTTGGCCGGCTTCAAAATCCAGGGTGAAGTGCGCCGCCACCCGGGTTCCAACGTCATGGCGGATCGCATCGTTGTCGCCTGCGACCAGAAAATCATTGATGCCGTCCTTGAATGGCCCCTTCGCCGCCACGCCATCGAGTTTGGGGAAGTTGCTCTCGTTATTGCAGAACAGCCATTGGCTGCCTTCTTCGCCCCAGGCGCTGGCCTGCCGGTCGGGGAGTTGTGGATGTCGGGCCAGGACCTCATCGCCGTTCAGCGTGAGGCTCGGGCGCTGACCATCCGCCGTCCAGCTCCAGGTGTTGCGCGCCCAGAGCTGCGGCAACACGTGGAGGCGTGCCGGCTGATCGGAACGGTTATGCACGGTGACGCGCATGAAGAGGTCATCGGCTGCGTGTTTGGCGTACTCCACGGTCACATCGAAATAGCGGTTGTCCTCAAACACGCCGGTGTCGAGGATTTCGTACTCGGCGTCCGCCAGTCCACGGCCGGCGTTTTCGGCCACGAGGTCGGCATAGGGAAATTCGGCCTGCGGATATTTGTAGAGCATGCGCATGTAGGCATGGCTTGGCACGCCATCGACGTAGAAATACAGCTCTTTGACGTCCTCGCCGTGATTGCCCTCGGTGTTGTTCAAGCCAAACAGGCGCTCTTTTAGAATCGGGTCGCGCTCGTTCCACAGGCCCAGCCCCAGGCACCAGTGCTGGGCCTTGTCGCAAAACCCGGCAAGCCCGTCCTCGCCCCATCGATAGGCTCGGCTGCGGGCATGGTCATGGGGAAAATAGCGCCAGGCATCGCCATCGGCGCTGTAGTCCTCACGTACCGTGCCCCATTGGCGTTCGCTCAAGTACGGCCCCCACGCGCGCCAGGCCTCGGCGTCGCGGCGGGCCAGGCGTTTGCCTTCAACCGTATCGAGGATGTTTGCTGCGTGCTTTGCCGTCATGGGGGGGGCGCCGTTGGGCTAGAGACGGTTGCAGTGTAGTGCGCACACTCCACCCGCAATGTGAAAACCATGACAGGTGCACAAACCTGTGGCGAGGGAGCTTGCTCCCGCTGGGTCGCAAAGCGGCCCTGAAACCTGCCGCCGCGGTCCTTCAGATGTATTCCTTCGTACATGCTCCGGCTGCTACGCACCCGAACGGGAGCAAGCTCCCTCGCCACAAGGTGGGAGTGCTCCTACAATGCCCACACCTCCCTCACCGGCCGCCCCATGGACATCGATCTCGCTCGCACCTTTCTGGAAATTGTCCGCCACGGCAGTCTTGCCGCCGCCGCTGAAAAACTCCACGTCACCCAGACCGCAATCACGGCGCGCGTGCAAAAACTCGAGAGCCAGCTGGGCAGCACGTTGTTCGTGCGCAACCGTGCCGGTGCGCGGCTGACGCCCAATGGCGAGGCCTTTGTGGTGTACGCCAATCAACTGGTCGAGACTTGGGAAGCCGCGCGTCGGGACTTGCCGTTGCCCGACGGTTACCGCGATGTGCTGCACATTGGCGGCGAGGTCAGTCTGTGCAATCCGCTGATGCTCAGTTGGGCCGGTGAACTGCGCGAGAAGATTCCCAGCCACGCCTTGCGCATGGAAATCCGCGACGGCGAGAACCTGCTGCGCCAACTGGAACTGGGAGTACTGGACGCGGCGCTGGTCTATCAGCCCGAATACTGGCCGCGCCTGCAAGTCGAGCAAATCCTCGAAGAAAAACTCATTCTGGTACGCCTCGCCGGGCGGCCCGATCCTTACGTGTATATCGACTGGGGCCCGGATTTCCGCCGTCAGCACGATGCCGCCCTGCCGGAAAAAGCCAAGGCCGCCCTGAGCTTCAACCTCGGCCCTCTGGCCCTGCAATACATTCTGGAAAACGGCGGCAGCGGCTACTTCCGTACACGCGTGGTGCAGAGCTACCTCGAAAGCGGCGTACTGGAACCCGTGCCCAAAGCCCCGGAATTCAGTTACCCGACCTACCTGGTTTACTCGCGCGATCGCGACTCGGCGACTCTGCAGCGTGCCTTCGATTTATTGCGTGAAGTCATCAAGACCGATGACGACTGGTCCCAGCGCTGGAACCCGCTGACCTGAATACACCGGATCATGGCGCTTGTGTCATCCAGGTTTGCTCAAGCTTGCGCGGGCAGATCAGCTAATCTGCTGGTTATAACAATAAGCAGAGGTGAACGCAGTGAGGCAGACCACCCAGGCATTTCGCGACCGCTATCGCGCTGACATCCATCCGCGCTACAACCCATGGCTGCACGGGGCCTTTGTGCTGCTGTTCGGCGTGCTGGCCATCGGTGGGTTCTGGAGCACCGTGCATCAGATCCGGCCGCTGGAGTGGCTGACGGTGCCGTTGACGCTGTTGTTCTTCAACTTCGGCGTGTACCTGGTGCATCGGCACCTGGGGCATCACAAAAAGAGCTTCGCGCGGATGTTCTACGCCCGCCATGCCGGCGACCATCACAGCTTTTTCGCTCCCGGCCACATGACCTACGACCATGCCCGGGACTGGCGGGTGATTCTGTTTCCGGCCTGGCTGATCGTGGTGCACACCGTGGTCTTCACCCTGCCCGTCTGGTGGCTGCTCAAGCAGGTCGATGCCAACGTCGCCGGATTGTTTGGCGGCTGTCTGGTCCTCGGGTACCTGATGTACGAGGTGTTTCATGCCTGCGAGCATTTGCCGCCGGACAACCCGGTCACGCGTCTGCCGTGGATCCGCCAGATGCGCCGCCTGCATGAACTGCATCACCGCCGCGAGCTGATGCAGGAACGCAACTTCAATATCGTGTTTCCGCTGATGGACTACCTGTTCGGCACCCTGTACTGGGAGCCGGAGCCTGCCCCCCTGCCCCTGACGAGAACGACCATGACCCGCATGCAGCACCAGATCGCTATCGCTGGAAACCCGATTGACGTGCTCGCCTATGCCAGCACCGTCACCCGGTGGCCGGAGTGGCATCCGTCGTCCCTGAAGGTCCAGGGGCAAAGTGGGCCGCTGCATGCCGGCCTGCGGTTCGAGGAGGACATCCTTGCCGGTGGCCGCACGGGTCACTTGAGCTGGGAAGTCAACGAATATCTGCCAGGACGCCGCTGGAGTGCCTGGGCGCGGGGTGATCACGGGTTGTCGCTGGTCGTGACCTATGAATGCGAGGTGCAGGGCGAAGGCACGCGCTTTGTGCGGACCCTGGAGTATCAGTTTTCGGGCCTGGCGATGCGCGTCACCAATCGATTGCTGCTCAAGCGACGCATCGAGCGTGAATCCGCAGCGTCGATGCAGGCATTGCGCGAAATGGCGCAGAAAAACCTGACCCCCGCAGGAGTCAGCGTGTGAGAAGCGCCTTCAGGTTTCGCCATCTGTTGTGGCTGCTGATCATTGTCCTGGGGGCTTTTCTGTTGTTGTTTCCGACCAAGGTTCGGCCGGTGGCCTGGACACCGCCGCCGGCGCCTTCCCTGACCAGCGGGGTGTATGCCGACAATCAGCGGCTCAAAGGGGTGGAGCGTGTCGGCCCGGCGGACATCGAAGGGCCCGAGGCGCTGTTGCTGGAAGATAACGTGCTCATCACCGGGCTGCACGACGGCCGGCTGATCCGTACCAGCCTCGACGGCAAGGACACCAAAGTGCTGGCCGATACCGGCGGCCGGCCTCTGGGCCTGGCGAGGCACCCGAACGGACTGCTGGTGATCGCTGACGGCGTCAAAGGGTTGCTTTCCCTGGATGCCCAGGGCCGGTTGATCGCGCTGTCCACCGAGGCGGGCGGCGTGCCCTTCGGGTTTACCGATGATGTCGCCATCGACAAATCCGGGCACTACGCCTATTTCAGCGACGCTTCCAGCCGCTGGGGCTACGGCAAGGATGGCGAGGCGATCATCGAGCATGGGGGCGACGGCCGTTTGTTGCGCTATGACTTCCAGACCGGCAAGACCACGGTGCTGCTGGACTCGCTGGAGTTTGCCAACGGCGTGACGCTGGGGCCGGACGACAGCTTTGTGCTGGTCAACGAAACCGGCGCTTACCGTATCACCCGCTTCTGGTTGAGCGGGCCGAACGCCGGAACCCACGATGTGTTTATCGACAATCTGCCGGGGCTGCCGGACAACCTCGCGTTCAATGGCCGCGACCGCTTCTGGGTGGCGCTCTACGCACCGCGCAATGCCCTGCTCGACGCCACGGCACAGCACCCGTTCGTGCGCAAAATGATTGTTCGGGCATTGACGGTACTGCCCAAACCCATGGAAAAGCGTGCCTTTGCACTGGGTCTGGACTTGGACGGCAAGGTGATTGCCAACCTGCAAGATGCGAGCACGGGTAATTACTCGCCGATCACGACAGTGCGCGAGTACGGGGACTGGTTGTACCTGGGATCGCTGAAGGCAAAAAACATGGTGCGCCTGCCCCTGAACACCGCGCTCCAGAACTAACGTAAATCCCTGTGGGAGCGGGCTTGCCCGCGATGACTGCGACACCGTCAACATTGCTGTGTCAGGTAATCCGCCATCGCGGGCAAGCCCGCTCCCACAGGGGATGTTTGGGGTTGGATTAGCGGGGGTCCATCTCGTTATCGCGCACGGCGTTGTCCGTCTCTTCAAGCACCCGCTCAGGGTCCATCGCGGTGGTGTCGTCTTCATCCAGCGGGCGCACACCTTCGTTGTTCGGCAATTCGTCGATGCCCGGCTCGTCTTCGGGGTTGACCGTCGTGCGGCCAGGGCTTAGCGGTTCAGGATGGGTCGGGATAGGGTCGTACCCGCCCTGCTCTTCACTTGGAAATTTGGGCTCGTTCATAAGGCACCTCGCAAGGAGTCGAAAAGGTCGGACTCTGATCTTTCGAGGTGCCGGTATTGATCACCGTTCCAATTTTTCAGTCACCGGTTGTCGGTGGTGGGCAAGGCGTGTCAGGACGGCAATTGGAGCCGGTCAACGATCTTTTGCTTAACCTGCACGCGCGTCTCCTTGAGCTTCTTTAGTGCGTCATCGCTGGGCGCATCCGATTTTGCGGTTTCAGCCTTTACTACCTCGGCGTCCGCTTGCGAATACTTGTTGATCAGTGAATCCAGTAACGGATCCTTGGAGCGTTTTTGCTGGATATCTTCCTTTGAAAGTTTCAGGTCCTGATAAAGGTCGTGTGGCACCGGCATGGAACACCTCCGTTTGTTGATCGGCAGCAAACGCGATCGATTGCGTTCGCCAACTATCAGAATGGCCTTGGTTGGCGGGTTCTGTCGACCGCCTATCAGACCAGCGGTGTCCGTTCGTCGTCCTGGCGAAAACCCGATAAAACCTTTGCCCGAGCGCCTGCCTCCATTGCATAACGATCACCTCGATCGCTTACCCGCCCCCTATGTGGAGAATGACCAATGGACGGATTCACCCTGCGCCACCTCGCCCTGGCCGTCGCCTTGAGCACCAGCATGAGCACAGCTTTTGCCGCCACTTCCAATGACTTTGTCGACAACGCAGCCGCCGGTGGCATTGCGGAAATCGAGACCAGCCGTCTGGCGCTGGAAAAAAGCTCATCGGCCGACATCAAGGCATTCGCCAACATGATGATCACCGATCATTCCAAGGCCAACGATGAACTGGCGGCCCTGGCGAAAAAGAATGACATCGAGGTGCCGGATGAGACGACGCTGGTCAAACAGGCCAAGGAAAAAATCCTCGACATGCGTGACGAGTCCTTCGACGCGGCCTATGCCAATAATCAGGTGAAGGCCCACGAAGACACCATCAAGCTGTTCGAAAAACAGGCCAACACGGTAACGGACGACAAGGTAAACGGCGCCACCGAGCTGAAAGGCTTCGCGCAAAAAATGCTACCGGCACTGGAAAAACACCTGGAGATGGCGAAAAAACTCCAGGCCGCCCACCCCAGCAAATAAAGCGCAAAAAGAAGGCCGCATCGAGTGATGCGGCCTTTTTGCATGCTGGCTGAACTAACCGCCATCGGTATCGATGTCGGCATCCGTGTCATCGCCGGGGTTTGGCCGGTCCGGATTCGGCTTGAAACCGGGGCTGAACTCATTGTCATTGTCGGTGTGGTGATTCTTCTGATCCACCGCCGCATCGGCGCCTGGCGAGCCGGTGGTTTGGCCCTGACGCTGCCCTTCTGGCGTCCCCTCACCCGGCGTCTGCGGGTCAATCGCCGGGTCATTTCGGTCGACCGGCGCCCCCGATTGATCCTGTCGTTGTGTCGATTGGTCTTTCATACGCACCTCGCTCGTGACGGCCAGCCTACGATTCAAACAGCCGGGGCCTTGAAGGTTCGAAGCCATCCCGAGGCAGGGGTTCAATCCAATGGACAGGCACCGGCAGGCTCAAGGTCAAAAAATCGCCGTCGACGGCAGTGCCGACTAGAGTTACCGGGCAAGTGCCGGGCAGGACGAAAAAATCCTGCCCGGGCCCACAACTATTTCATACGGCAAATGTCACTGATTCGGGTCGATCGTTTTGGGGAATCGGCCCGCCATATTTCAGGAGCACAAGGACATGGCAGCAATGCAGATCAGCACACTCGACGCGATGAAAAACAACCACACGCAATTGCTTGGTGAATGGATCCGCAGCCTGGAAGCCAGCGGTGCCAACCGTAATCTCAAGGACAACGATCTAAAGCAGCAGACCGCGGATTTTCTGCAACTGGTGACCGCCGGCCTGGAAAACGGCAACGGTCCCAACATCGCCGCGCCGGGTTGGGATGAGGCTCGTCAATTCCTCGAAAAACTTTCCCACAGCCGTGCCCTGCTCGGCCAGGACTCGCACCAGACCGCCAGTTTCATTTTTTCGCTGAAAGGTCCGCTGTTTTCCCTGCTGCAATCTCACTACAAAGAGAATCCGGGTGTACTGGCCGACCAACTCTGGGAGGTGTCCGAGCTGCTCGACGCGCTGGGCATGCACACCATCCGTACCTTCCAGAAATCCCGCGAAGCGGTCATCAAGCGTCAGCAGGAAGAACTGCTGGAACTCTCCACCCCGGTGGTCAAGCTCTGGGATGGCGTGCTCGCCCTGCCGATGATCGGCACCCTGGACTCGCAACGCACCCAGGTGGTGATGGAATCGCTGCTGCAACGGATCGTCGATACCGGTTCGGAAATTGCCATCATCGACATCACCGGCGTGCCGACCGTTGACACCCTGGTTGCTCAGCACCTGCTCAAAACCGTGACCGCGATTCGCCTGATGGGCGCCGATTGCATCATCAGCGGCGTGCGTCCGCAGATCGCACAGACCATCGTTCATCTGGGGCTGGACCTGCAAGGCGTGGTCACCAAGGCCAACTTGGCCGATGCCCTGAAACTGGCCCTGGCCCGTCTGGGAATCACCGTCAGCAAGACGGTTTAAGCCGATGGAACGCATTCCGATTTTGCAGATGGGCGACTTCCTGCTGGTGACCATTCAGGTCGACATGCATGACCAGCTTGCCCTTACGCTCCAGGACGATCTGTCCGAACGCATCAGCAAGACTTCCGCTCGCGGCGTGTTGATCGACATCTCGGCGCTGGACATGGTCGACTCGTTCATCGGTCGAATGATCGGCACCATCTCCGGCTTGTCGAAAATCATGGATGCCCAGACCGTGCTGGTCGGCATGCAGCCTGCGGTCGCCATCACGCTGGTAGAGCTCGGGCTGACCTTGCCCGGCGTCAGCACAGCGCTGAACGTCGAGCGCGGGATGAAACTGCTTCAGGAACGAGTACGCGAGCAATGACCCTGCGCAGCAGCGGCACTCAGCCCATTCAAATCGAGCAGGACGTGGTCCTGGCCCGGCAGACGGCGCGCAAGCTGGCCACCGAGTGCGGCATGCGCCTGATCGACCTGACCAAACTGGTGACCGCCGTCAGCGAGCTAGCGCGCAACACCATGGTCTATGGCGGCGGTGGCGACATGGACTGGCAGATCCTCGACGAAAACTCGCGGGTCGGCCTGCGCCTGACGTTTCGCGATGAAGGCCCCGGCATCCCCGACATCAAACTGGCAATGACCGACGGCTGGACCTCCGGCAGCGGCCTGGGCCTTGGCTTGACCGGGGCGAAACGGCTGGTTGATGAGTTCGAACTGGACACCGTCCCCGGCCAGGGCACTCGCATAACGATCACCCGATGGACATGAACATCGGGGGGTCGCTGACCCAGGTGCTGTTGATCGAGGACAGCAGCCAGATCGGCTTTGCCCGGCGCACCGCGCAGAAGCTCGCAGAGGACCACGGTTTCGACGCCGTTGATGCCGGACGCGTGGCGCTAGTGGCAACTGAATTGGCCAGCAACGTGCTCAAGCATGCGATCAGGGGCGAATTGCACCTGCGAATCCTGCCAGGCGAAAGCGCCAACGGCATCGAGATGCTCGCGGTGGACCGCGCCCAAGGCTTTGACCTGCAAGCGTGCATGACGGACGGCTTTTCCACGGGAGGTACGCAGGGCATTGGTCTGGGGGCGGTGTCGCGCCAGACCGAGGTCTTTGACGTTTATACCGACTCGCGCGGCACCGTGTTATTGGCCCGGTTGTATCCACGCGCCAGCAAAGCAGCCGACTTGCGCATCGGCATCAGCCAGCACTCGCTGCACAACGACCCGGCGTGCGGTGATGTCTGGCACCTGGCGGTCGACGGGGCGAATCTCAGCGCCTTGGTGATCGACGGCCTGGGGCATGGCGAGGAAGCCGAACGCGCCGCCCGCGCCGGTGAAAAAGCCTTCGCCCTGGCACCGTTTGCCTCGCCGGTGTGGCTGCTCGAAGACATTCACCAGGCCATGATCGGCACCCGCGGCGGTGCCCTCGCGATTGCGCAGTTCGACGGCCACCTCGGCACACTACGATTCACCGGCATCGGCAATATCGGCGGCAGCCTGATCACCCCGGACAAGTCCCGTGGCCTGGCGTCCCATCCGGGGATCGTCGGCGGGCAATACCGCAAAGCCCAGCCTTTTGACTACGCTCACGTGAACGGACATCTATTGATCATGTACAGCGACGGCCTGCAGTCCCGTTGGAACCTGCACGACTACCCTGGCCTGGTGCACCGTCATCCCGCCGTGATTGCGGCGGTCCTGCATCGCGATTTCTGTCGCGGCCGTGACGATGTGACGGTCCTAGTCGTTGCCCTGGAGGCCGCCCATGGCTGAGTCGCCCCTGCCGCCGATCGACGAACAGTCGGCGCTGATCGAGCGCTTGCAGAGTGAAACCGCGGCGCTGCGCGAAGAGCTCGATGAAACCAATCAGGGCGTGCTCGCGCTCTACGCCGAACTCGACAACCAGGCTGAGGAATTGCGCCAGGCGTCGGACCTCAAGAGCCGCTTCCTGTCGTACATGAGTCACGAGTTTCGCACGCCGCTGGGCTCGATCCTGAGCATCGCCAGCCTGCTGACCGATGAACTCGACGGCCCGCTGAGCCCCGAGCAACACAAGCAGGTCGCGTTCGTCAGCACCGCCGCGCGGGAGCTGAGCGACATGGTCGACGACTTGCTCGACCTGGCGAAAATCGAGGCGGGGCGCATCACCATCTCACCCGCCTGGTTCGACATGTTCGACTTGTTCGCCGCCCTGCGCGGCATGTTTCGCCCAATCGTCGATGCATCCGCCGTGGACCTGATCTTCGAAGAACCGGTCGGCCTTCCGCGCCTCTACACCGATGACAAGAAGCTCGGGCAGATCCTGCGCAACTTCATTTCCAACTCGCTGAAATTCACTACGCGCGGCGAAGTACGGGTCTCGGCCTCCCTCGAAGGCTCGAGCCATGTACGCTTTGCGGTCACCGATACAGGAATAGGTATCGCTGCCGAGTTACATGGCGCATTGTTCGAGGACTTTTCCCAAGTCGATTCGCCCCTGCAAAAACGCTTGCGCGGTACCGGTCTGGGCTTGTCTTTGTGCAAACGCTTCGCCGCCCTGCTGGGTGGCGAGGTCGGGGTCGAGAGTACACCCGGGGTCGGGTCGACCTTTTTCGTGATCATCCCGCTGGCCATCGCCATGGAGCCCGCCGATGAAACGTGACATTCGCCTGTTGATCGTCGATGACAACGTCGCCACCCGCTACGCCCTGCGCCGACGCCTGGAGCCACATGGCTACGTGGTGCTGGAGGCCGGAACCGGTGGCGACGGCCTGGCGCTGATCGACAGCGAATTGATCGATGCCCTTATTCTGGACGTCAACCTGCCAGACATGAGCGGTTTCGACATTGTCCGTAAACTGCGTTCGGAACCGGCCACGGCGTTGTTGCCGGTGATTCACGTGTCGGCGGCGTCGATCCAGACCGGCGACATCATCACCGGCCTGGACGCCGGGGCCGATGCCTACCTGATCCACCCCGTGGACCCGGACGTATTGCTGGCGACCCTGCGCACCCTGCTGCGGGTGCGTGAAACGGAAAATGCCCTGCGGGACAGCGAGGCGCGTTTTCGCGAGATTTTCGTCAACGTCTCGGCCCCCATCGCGGTGCTGGACGCGCAATTCAACGTCCACGAATGCAATCATGCTTTCGCCCGACTGATTCAGGACAATCGCGACCCGCAGACCTTGCGCGAATGCTTCGCCGAGCAACAGGAGGCCGTCCTCGATGAACTGCGCCTGCGCCTGACCGCCGGTGAACGCTGGAAAGGCACGCTGAATATGCGGATCGAGGGGGAGCTGCGGGAAACCGAGTGGCAGATTTCGCCCTATCGCACCCCTGAACTGAGTCTGGTATTCGTCGAGGACGTTACCGAGCACCGCCACCGCGAGCGCTCGCACCTGGCCCGTCTCGACGATGCCACTTCGCAACTGGAACACGAGATCGCCGCACGTGTGCGCACCGAGAGCCAGTTGCTGCAAGTGCAGAAAATGGACGCCCTGGGCAAGCTCACCGGGGGCATCGCCCATGACTTCAACAACCTGCTGA
Organism: Pseudomonas sp. LBUM1663; assembly: GCF_059695905.1. Classification (NCBI taxonomy): domain Bacteria; kingdom Pseudomonadati; phylum Pseudomonadota; class Gammaproteobacteria; order Pseudomonadales; family Pseudomonadaceae; genus Pseudomonas; species Pseudomonas sp. LBUM1663. Next base: position 3,561,788 of record NZ_CP166792.1, read on the forward strand.
CCGGCATCATCACCAGCCTGGAACTGATCCAGAAACGGGTGGCCGATTCGCGTACCGACAAGGTCCAGTTCTATGCCGAAGCGGCGCTGAACTCGGCCATGAGCGCCGCCTCGCTGACCCATCGCTTGCTGGCCTTCGCCCGCCAGCAACCGCTCAATACGCGTCCGGTGGACATCAACGAGCACATCCGTTCCCTCGAAGAATTGCTGGCGCGCACCATCGGCGAACACATTGCGCTGAAACTCGAATTGACCTCCAAAGCCGCGATTGCCCTGGTCGACCCGATCCAGCTGGAAAGCGCCGTGCTCAACCTGGTAATCAACGCGCGCGATGCCTTGCCCCAGGGCGGGAATATATGGGTCAGCACTTACGCGGCGTATTCCCATGGCGACCTGAAACTGGCGGATGGGGCGTATGTCGCGCTGTCTGTGCGCGATGACGGGACGGGCATCGAACACAATGTGATTGACAAAGTGTTCGACCCGTTTTTCACCACTAAGCCACTGGGCCAGGGCACTGGGCTGGGGTTGTCGAGCATTTACGGGTTCGCCCGGCAATCGGGCGGCGACGCACACATCCGCAGCGTGGCCCGTCGCGGCACCGAAGTGACGATCATGCTGCCGGCCAGTGCCGATTCGACCACCACAGAAGCGGAACCGGCGACTGTCGATCAACAGGGCTCAGGCGAGCATGTGTTGATTGTCGAGGACATGCCGTCGGTGCGCATGTTCGTTGCCGAGGTGTTAGTGGATGCCGGGTATCGCTGCACGCAGGTGGGCGATATCGAAGGCGCCCTTGAACGCCTGCAGAACGACCCCTCGATTGATCTGATGCTGACGGACGTCGGTCTGCCGCGCATGAACGGCCGGGAACTGGCCGATGTCGCCCGAGGCTGGCGTGAAGGGTTGCCGATCCTGTTCATGACCGGCTACGCCGAGAATGCCATCAACCGCCAGGTGTTCCTCGGTGATGGCATGGAGATGCTGATCAAGCCGTTTCAGATCAATGAACTGCTGGACAAGGTCCGGCGCACGATCGACTGCGCCTGACACCGATCCTGTAGGAGCGAGGCTTGCCCGCGAAGAACGATAACCGGTTTTGTCTGATTGACCGCGGCGCCCAATTCGGGGGCAAGCCTCGCTCCTACTAGTTAAGGGTCCGGGCCAGGAACGGGGCCGTGCTGCTCTTCTTGCTCTTGGCCACTTTCTGCGGCGTGCCGGCAACGACAATCTTCCCGCCCTGATCCCCCGCCCCCGGCCCGATATCAATCACCCAGTCACTCTGCGCAACCACACGCATTTCATGCTCCACCACAATCACCGTGTGCCCCGCCGCGACCAGCGTATTCAGCTGTTCGAGCAGCCGGTCAACGTCCCGCGGATGCAAACCGGTCGTTGGTTCGTCGAGCACATACAACGTCGCCCCACGCTGGTTGCGTTGCAGCTCGGTCGCCAATTTGATGCGCTGGGCTTCGCCACCCGAGAGCTCCGTGGCTGGCTGACCAAGGCGCAGATAACCCAGGCCGATATCGCGCAGCACTTCCAAAGAACGGCGAATGCCCGGTTGCTCAGCGAACACCTCGACCGCTTCGTCCACCGTCAACTGCAAGACCTGCGCAATGTTCAGACCTTGCCAAATGATCGCCAGCGTCTCGGGGTTGTAGCGGGCGCCATGACACGTCGGGCACGGCGCATAGACGCTGGGCATGAACAGCAACTCAACGCTGACAAACCCTTCACCTTCGCAGGTCGGGCAACGGCCCTTGGCGACGTTGAAGGAGAACTGCCCGGCGTCGTAGCCCTCGGCCTGCGCCTGGGGGGTGGCGGCGTACAGTTTGCGCACGTTGTCGAACAGCCCAGTGTAGGTCGCCAGGTTCGAACGCGGCGTGCGGCCGATGGGTTTCTGATCGACCTGCACCAGGCGCTTGATCGATTCCAGCCCGGCCGTGACCTGACCGCCGCTGACTTGCGGCGCATCGTCCTCAAGGCTCAACTCTTCGGGCTCGCTGGCACTGGTTCCGCGCCCAAGATGCGCACCGACCAATTCCAGCAAGGCCTGACTGACCAGGCTTGATTTGCCGGAACCGGAGACACCGGTCACCGAGGTAAAACACCCCAAGGGAAACTCGACGCTGAGGTCGTTCAGGTTATTGCGCGTGATGCCGTCCAGACGCAGCCAATCGCTCGGCTTGCGGCTGGCTCTGGCTTCGGTGACCTGCTCGGCGAAGAGGTAGGCACGGGTCTGGGAGTCCTTGACCTCGGCCAGTCCTTGGGGTGGACCGCTGTAGAGGATCCGACCGCCATGCTCGCCCGCTGCCGGGCCGACATCGATCAGCCAGTCGGCACGGCGCATGGTTTCCAGATCGTGCTCAACCACAAACAGGGTGTTCCCGGCAGCCTTCAAGCGTTGCAGCGCTTCGAACAACGCTTCGCCATCGGCCGGGTGCAGACCGGCCGACGGCTCATCCAGCACGTAAATCACACCGAACAACTGCGAACCCAATTGAGTGGCCAGGCGCAGCCGCTGCAACTCGCCGGACGACAGCGTCGGTGTGCTGCGCTCCAGCGCCAGATAACCAAGACCCAGGTCGGTCAGGGTGCTGACCCGCTCCAGCAAATCCTGAGCGATCCGTTGCGCGGCCAGGCGTTTCTCCACCGAAAGGTTAGGCGTATGCCGCACATCCGGCGCGTTGGCATGGCCGCTGGCGCCGTGGGCCACGCGCTGTTCACGGGCCTCGCGAGTCTGGCGGTGAGTCAACACCTCGCCCGCTTCATCGGTTTGTTCAAGGTAGCTGTGGGCCGCCACCGGTTTCAGCACCTCGGCCACTTGCAGCAACGGCATCTGCGACAGCTCGCCGATGTCGTAACCGGCAAAGGTCACCGACAACGCCTCGCGCTTGAGCCGTTTGCCGTCGCACAACGGGCAAGGGCTGCCGAGCATGAATTGCGCGACGCGCTTCTTCATCAGCGCACTTTGCGAGTGGCTGAACGTGTGCAGGATGTAGCGTCGGGCGCCGGTGAAGGTGCCCTGGTAGCTGGGCTCCATTTTGCGTTTGAGCGCGACTTTGGTTTCTTCGGGGGTGAGCCCGGCATAGACCGGGACGGTCGGTGTTTCCTCAGTGAAGAGGATCCAGTCACGCTGCTTTTTCGGCAGCTCGCGCCAGGGTTTGTCGACGTCGTAGCCCATCGTCACCAGGATGTCGCGCAGGTTCTGCCCTTGCCACGCCGTGGGCCAGGACGCCACCGCCCGTTGACGGATAGTCAGGCTCGGGTCCGGGACCATCAAGGCTTCGGTGACTTCATACACCCGGCCCAGGCCATGGCATTCGGGGCAGGCGCCCTGAGGCGTGTTGGGCGAGAAGTCCTCGGCGTACAGCATCGGCTGCCCCGGCGGATAGCTGCCGGCCCGGGAGTACAGCATGCGGATCAGGCTCGACAGCGTCGTCACGCTGCCCACCGAAGACCGCGTACTCGGCGTGCCGCGCTGTTGTTGCAGGGCCACGGCCGGTGGCAGGCCGTCGATGGAATCCACGTCCGGCACACCGACCTGATCGATCAGCCGCCGCGCGTAGGGCGCCACGGATTCGAAATAGCGGCGCTGCGCTTCAGCGTACAGCGTGGAAAACGCCAGCGACGACTTGCCCGAACCCGAGACGCCGGTGAACACCACCAGGGCATCCCGTGGAATGTCGACGTCAATGTTCTTGAGATTGTGTTCCCGGGCACCGCGTACCCTGACCATGCCGGAAGGAGGATTGGAGGTACGCGTTGAAGTCATCGGGAGCCCTTGATAAATAACTGGAAAAACATAGACCCCATGTGGGAGCGGGCTTGCTCGCGAATGCAATTTAACATTCAACATTGATGTCGACTGACACGACGCTTTCGCGAGCAAGCCCGCTCCCACAGGGGATAGTCCCACAATGGATGTGGTCAGCCGCTCAGGGCCGTGCGGATCATGTGTGTCAGTGCTTCGGGCCCGTAAGGTTTGCTCAGCAGATGGGTATCCGGGCTGAGCTGGTGATTGCGCGAAATGATGTCCCGGGTGTGGCCGGAGGTAAACAGCACCGCCACCGGCGGATTTTGCACCTTGGCCCAGGCTGCCAGGTCCGAGCTTTTGATCAGGCCGGGCATGACCACATCGGTGAAAATCAGGTTCACCCGCACGCCATCCAACAACATCTGCATCGCCTGGTCGCCGTTGGCCGCGGTCATGACCTGATAGCCCTCCTCGCTCAGTAACTCCACCGCCGAGCTGCGCACCGCCTCGTTGTCCTCGACCACCAGAATGGTTTCGTTCCCGCCCCGTTGCGGTGAATCCTGCAGCGTTGTTTCACTGGGCAATGCACGCAAGCTGCGCGGAAAGTAAAGCTGCACCCGAGTGCCCTGCCCGATAACGCTGGAGATCTCGATGTGCCCGCCGCTCTGTTTGACGAACCCGAACACCATGCTCAGTCCCAACCCCGTGCCCTGACCGTCGGCCTTGGTGGTGAAAAACGGCTCGAACGCCTGCCCGAGCACTTCGGGCGACATACCGGCACCGGTGTCGGCCACCGCGACACGCACATAATCGCCCGCCGCGATGCCCTTGCCGGCACAGAATTTACGATCGAGCGCTACATTCCCGGCACTCAGCTCAATGGTCCCTTCGCCCTTCATGGCGTCACGGGCATTGATCGCCAGGTTGAGAATGGCGTTTTCCAGTTGGTTGCGATCGACGTTGATGTACCAAGGCTCTTGCGGCACCTGCACATCGATCTGGATGGTTTCCCCCAGCGCCCGTTGCAACAGCTCACCCAGCCCTTCGAATATCAGTTGTGGGTCGCACACCGCTGGCGACAACGGTTGGCGACGGGCAAACGCGAGCAATTGCGAAGACAGTTTGGCGCCGCGCTCGACGGCCGCAATCGACGCACTGACCCGGCGCTGCACGTTGGCGTTGTCCGGCTCGTGCCGCGCCAGCAAGTGTAGGTTGCCGGCGATCACCTGCAGCAGGTTATTGAAGTCGTGGGCCACACCGCCGGTGAGGCCGCCGATCGCTTCGAGCTTCTGCGACTGGCGCAGTTGCTCTTCAGCCGCCAGCCGCGCATCGACTTCGTCGGCCACGCGCTGCTCCAGGTTGCGGGTGAATTTGAGCAGAGATTCTTCAGCAATCTTGCGTTCATGAATGTCAATCAACACGCCGGGGAAGCGGAACGGCTCGCCCTGCTCGTTGAACTCGCAACAGCCGCTCGCCTGCACCCACAAATAGCTGCCGTCGGGGCGCAAAACCCGGTACTCGGCGTTGAAGGGCTCGCCGGTTGCCACTGACTGACTGACCCGTTCCTGGACCCAGCTGCGGTCGTCGGGATGAATCTTGGCTTCAGCAATGTCGGTGGGCAGGTCGGCGAGGTTCTGCTCGGAGGGGTAGGAAAAAGTCCGGGCAAAACGCTCGTCACCGGACAGCACGTTGCCCTTGATGTCCCAGACGAACGAGCCAAGCAAAGCCCCTGCATTTAGCGCCAGGCGCACCCGTTCGTTGTCGGCGCGATACGCGTCTTCGGCTTCCTGGCGCCGGCGTTCGGAGATCACATATTCAGTGGTTTCAACGACCATCGCCATGACCCCGGCGGGAAACCCTTCATCATTGGCGACAGGGCTGTAATAGAGGTCGAGCCAGACATCTTCGGGGACCCCGTCTCGCAGCAATTCCAGCACTTTATTGCGATAGGACAAGGTGCCGCCCGCCAGGCAGGTATCGACCACATGTCGATTGAACTCGGCCACTTCCGGCCAACCCAGCTCGACCGGGGAGCCCAGCAGATATGGATGGCGGCCACCGGCAAACGTCGAGTAGGCATCGTTATAGATCATGTAGCCCTCGCGCCCCCAGAGCATCACCATCGGCAGTGGCGACGCAAGCATCAGCCGCACCGTGCTGCTCAGGCTCGCAGGCCAGGCGTCTATGTCTCCAAGCTCGGTCTGGCTCCAGTCGAACGCGCGGATGCGCCCGGCCATTTCACCGTTCCAGCCGGCACACCCGTGGCTATCAGATAGAAACTGCATCGACTGGCTTTATGTCCCTGTGATTGGCTGGCTTGCGGGATCGCAACGACGCGAGGACGGCGCGGGCCCGTTTGTTTCGAGCATCACCGACGCCAATGGTTTCATATGAGGTTAGCCGATTCAAACCGTGCGGGCTCCCTCGCCACAGAGGTGTTGGCGAACGCTAAACCTCGATCAGGTGCTTTCGACCCGAAAACCTTGTACATCGCCCGGTTGGGGCTGGATGCGATCGGACGCATGGGTGGGCATGGCTATGCGCGGACCCGGGATTATTTCGATTTGCCGACGCGGTCGTTGCAGGCGTGGACGGATGCACCGGGGGGTGGGGAGCGGTTTTGGCCTGTCGCCAAGTAACCGAAATTCATCTAAAACTGTGGCGAGGGAGCTTGCTCCCGCTGGGCTGCGTAGCAGCCCCAACACCTGTCAGCGCGGTCCTTCAAATAGATCGCGTCTTCAGTTTGACGACTGCTGCGCAGCCGAGCGGGAGCAAACTCCCTCGCCACAGGAAGCACTTCACTACAGGAACTTCCTTAAACAGACCAGGTTCAGTCAGTCCCGTATTTCGGCGAACGCGGTCCGTACAGCAACCCCGCCGGTTGCCCTGCCGACAGCAGCCGTGTACTGGCCACACCGGCAATCGGGTGACCAGCGTCGGTGGAGCTGTTGATCACTTGCTTGACCGCTGCCGTAATCAGCATGCCAACCAAACCACCGCCACCGTTGTTGCCGCCCTCTTCGCTCGATGCCCGGGCCGAGCCGGTCCACAGGGTGGTGCCGCTCTTGAGGTCTACCAGTTTCGCGGTGGCGGTCACCACGGTTTCGCTGCTGATGATCATGTAGCGCGTGCCGTAGTCCGTCACGGTGATGTACAACGCCGCATCGGCACCGAAGATTTCCTGCAGCTTGTTGGCCGGTGCCTGGTGAATGTCCGCCGGTGTGGTCAGGCCATTCTGGCGGAATGTCTCATCGACCAGGGTAATCGGCAGCACGTAGTAACCGGCTTCCGCCAACGGGTACGTGACCTGCGACAGCATGCTGTAGGACGCCTTGACGTCCGGCGAATTGTTCAGCGGCGGCAGCACCAGAATGGTTTTCGGACGAGCTTGCTTGTACGCCGAATAATCCACGGTCTTGGGGCTCACGCAGCCACCGAGCACGGCCAGCGCCAGCAACCCGGCCATCAGTTTCAATGAGCGCGCGATCATTGGGTGTCTCCGGTCTTGGCGTTTTTAAGCAGAAAATCCATGTACGGCGTCGACTCGGGAAACAGGGTTTTCTCGGTCCTGAACTGCTGCACCATCTGATCGTCCTTGCCCATGCTCAGGTACAACAGACCCAGGTGAGCGTGGTAGCCAGGCGGCGGCGTCTTGCCGGTGGACTTGATCTTCTGCAGGTCGCGTTCCAGTGCTTCGGCCTGAGCTTCCTTGGGTTCTTCACCCTTGAAGTACTCGTAGACTTCCGGCTGATAGCTTTCCCACTGGTAAAGGGTTTTCGGGCCGGCGCAACCGGCCAACAGGCCACTGACCAGCAATGTCGACGCCATCAGCGCCCATGACACATAAGTCTTGAACATGCTTGTACCGCTCCTTGTCATCAACCTTGATCAGTTACCCGGTTTCCATGCCCCGGCATTCATGCCGTCCACCAGGCGATTGATCGCCTCGCGCATGGCCAGGTCGAGCACTTTGCCGTTGAGGGTCGAATCGTAGGCAGCCGTGCCGCCGAAGCCGATGACTTCACGGTTGGACAAGGCGTACTCGCCCGCGCCCTGGGTCGAATAAACCACTTCGGAGGTGCTGATGTTGACGATGTTCAGGTTGACCTTGGCGTAGGCCACCTGGGTCTTGCCGCGACCGAGAATGCCGAACAGCTGGTGATCGCCGGTCTCTTTGCGGCCGAACTCGGTGACATCACCGGTGACCACAAAGTCAGCGCCCTTGAGGCGTTGGGACTGGCCCTTGATCGCGGCTTCCTGCTGGATCTCGCCCATGTTGTCGCGGTCCAGCACGCTGAAGCGGTTGGTCTGCTGCAAGTGAGTGATCAGGATGGTCTTGGCCTGACCGCCGAGGCGATCGACGCCGTCGGAGAAGATCCCGCGCATGTAGCTCGAACGGTTGTCGAACTTGCCGACCGCCATGGGTACACGAACACCGGCATACGCCACGCTGGCGCTTTCGACTTTTGCGACCGGCAAGGCGCGCGAGCTTTCCGTTGCGCACCCGGCCATGCTGCCCAAAAGGGCAATCGCTGCCGCCGATACCAACATCCGAGAGATCATTCTCACTGTGCATTCCTTCTGAAAAAACGGTTTATCCCGGCACGGCCATAGCCAACCGCTGCGGGTTGCAGCGGCGAAAAAGCGAGGGGGAATCAAATCGATGATCGACGTGCGGGACGTCGGCGGCCAGCATTATGCCAAAGTGCCATCACTGAGAACAGTGTTTAATTTTTATTGGCGTCAGTAGCTTGACCTGTGGCCAGCGGGACTTTTGTGGCGAGGGGGCTTGCCCCCGTTCGGCGGCGCAGCCGTCGTGAAACCATTCAACGCAGTTTGTCTGAATGACTGCGGTGACTGGTTTTGGGGCCGCTCCGCGACCCAACGGGGGCAAGCCCCCTCGCTACAAAAGCCCTGTTTGCCACAGAAGCTGCCTTCCACCGTTCAGCGGAAATCCCGGCTGCGCACGCTGATGCCGTCCAGCAAGGGGCTCAGGTCGCTCAAGCGTCCGGCAATCAGGTGTCGCACCTCGCCTTCCTTTTCCCAGCGGCCATCGACCTTGAGCAACTGCGAGCCGACCAAAACCTTTCGCTGCCGATCAGCCAGGTCGCGCCAGACGATGACGTTGATGTTGCCGAATTCGTCTTCGAGAGTGACGAAGGTCACGCCACTGGCAGTACCCGGCCGTTGCCGGCCGGTGACCAACCCGGCGACGCTGACCGGTCGCCCGTGTTCGACCTCCATCAACTCTTTCGAACTGCGGCAGCGTCGGGCTTTCAATTCACCGCGCAGCAACGCCAGCGGATGCGGGCCGAGGGTGGTGCCTACACTGTTGTAGTCGGCCAGCAAGTCCTCGCCCACCGTCGGTTTGGGCAGATAGATCGCAGGTTCTTCCTGACTCGGCAGGCCGGCAAACAAACCAAGCTGTTTCTGCACCCCCGCCACTTCCCAGCGCGCCCGATGACGGTCACCGGCCAGCCCCCGCAGCGCACCGGCATCGGCCAGTTGCTCCTGGGCACGAGCATCGAGTCGCGCGCGCTCGCCCAGGTCGGCGATGTCGACAAATACACCCTTTGCCCTCGCCGCTTCGATGCGCCGGGCATCGTCCTCGCGAAAGCCCTTGATCATCCGCAACCCCATGCGAATCGCCGGCTGCGCGCCGGTGATCGGTTCGAGGCTGCAATCCCAGTCACTGGCGCGCACGTCCACCGGACGAATCTGCAAATGATGCCGGCGCGCGTCCTGCAGAATCTGGTCCGGGCTGTAGAAACCCATGGGCCAACTATTGATCAGCGCACAGGCGAAGGCCGCCGGTTCGTGGCATTTCAACCAGCAACTGGCGTAGGTCAGCAAAGCGAAACTGGCGGCGTGGGACTCGGGAAAACCATAACTGCCGAAGCCTTTGATCTGTTCGAAGATCTGCGCGGCGAACTCGGCCGTGTAGCCGTTCTTCTTCATCCCGGCGGCCAGCCGATCCTTGTGCGGTTCCAGTCCGCCATGGCGTTTCCAGGCGGCCATGGAGCGGCGCAACTGATCAGCCTCGCCGGGGCTGTAGTCGGCGGCGACAATCGCAATCTGCATCACCTGTTCCTGGAACAGCGGCACGCCCAGGGTGCGTTTGAGCACGACTTCCAGTGCCGGGGACGGGTAGACCTCGGGTTCCTCCTTGTTTCGCCGTCGCAGGTAGGGATGCACCATCCCGCCCTGGATCGGCCCCGGACGGACGATTGCCACCTCAATCACCAGGTCATAGAAAGTCCGGGGCTTGAGCCTCGGCAGCATCGACATCTGTGCCCGGGACTCGATCTGGAACACGCCGATGGTGTCGGCACGGCCGATCATGTCGTAGGTTGGCGAGTCTTCGGCCGGGATCGTCGCCAGGCTCAAGTCCAGATGGCGATGACGGCGCAGCAAATCAAAACAACGACGGATCGCGCTGAGCATGCCCAAGGCCAGAATATCCACCTTGAGCAGCCCGACCGCATCGAGATCGTCCTTGTCCCACTGGATGATGGTGCGCTCGGCCATGGCGGCGTTTTCCACCGGCACCAGACTGTCCAGCGGCTGCTCGGAAATCACGAAACCGCCGGGGTGCTGGGACAGGTGTCGGGGGAAACCGATCAGTTGCTGAGTCAAACTCAGCACCCGGCGCAGCACCGGACTCTCGGGGTCGAAGCCGCCTTCAAGCAGGCGTTCCACGGGGGGTGTTGCATCGCTCCAGTGACCACAGCAATCGGCCAGGGCGTTGATCTGGTCCGGCGGCAGACCCAGGGCCTTGGCCACGTCGCGCACCGCGCCGGCCGCGTGATAGGTGCTGACCACTGCCGTAAGTGCGGCGCGGGTCCGGCCATACCGCTGGAACACGTACTGCAAGACTTCTTCGCGCCGTTCGTGTTCGAAATCGACGTCGATGTCCGGTGGTTCATTGCGCTCTTTGGAGAGAAAGCGTTCGAACAACAGCGTGGTGCGATCCGGGTCGATTTCCGTGATGCCCAAGGCAAAACACACCGCCGAGTTCGCGGCAGAACCCCGGCCCTGACAGAGGATTTCCTGCTCACGGGCGAACCGCACAATGTCGTGCACCGTGAGGAAGTAGCTTTCGTAGCCCAGTTCGGCGATCAGCGCCAGTTCCTTGTCGATCTGCACCAGCACCTTGGCTTGCGGACCGTCTGGCCAGCGCCACGCGATCCCCTCTTTGGTCAGATGCCGCAGCCAGGACGTGGCCGTCTGGCCTTGCGGCACCAGCTCGCGGGGATACTGGTAACGCAACTGGCCGAGGTCGAAGGTGCAACGCCGGGCAATGGTCAGCGTTTCATCGAGCAACGCTTGCGGGTAGATCGATTGCAGGGCATCGAGGCTGCGTACATGCCGCTCGCCGTTCGGATGCAGCCGCAACCCGGCCTCGGCCACCGGCAGGTGATGACGGATCGCGGTCATGGTGTCCTGCAACGCCCGCCGCCCACGGGTGTGCATGTGCACATCACCGCTGGCCAGCGCTGGAATCCGCAGTTCCCGCGCCAAGGTCAGAAGGGCGTCCAGTCGCCGGGTGTCGTCCTGCCCGCGATGCAACTGCACTGCCAGCCACAGGCCATCGGTGAACGTCTGCTTGAGCCAGTGACCGCTGGCAAAATCATCGACCGTGTCCGGCACCCACAACGCCAGCAACCCCGGCATCGGCGCGCTGAAGTCCTCGCGCAGTACTTGGTACTGGCCTTTCTGCGTGCGGCGCCGCGCTCGCGTGATCAGCTGGCACAGCGTCTGGTAACCCTCAAGGTTTTCCACCAGCAACACCAGTTTCGGACCGTTCTCGATGCGCACTTCGCTGCCGATGATCAGCGGCAGCTCCACGGATTTGGCCGCTTGCCAGGCGCGGACGATACCGGCCAGGGTGCATTCATCGGTGATCGCCAGCGCTTGATAACCGTGCTTTTTCGCCCGCTGAAACAGTTCCAGGGCACTGGAAGCACCGCGCTGGAAACTGAAGTTCGACAGGCAGTGCAGCTCCGCATACCCGACGCTCATGCGAACCAACCTTGCAGCCACAGCGGGCCGCCCTCGCCCACCGCGCGGTAGGCCCAGCCCTGCTGGCCGGAACGGGTTTCGATCAGGTAGTAATCGCGGCGCACGTCGTCGCCGTCCCACCAGCCGGACTCGATGCGCTCAGGCCCCATGAGGATCCGTGTCGAGCCTTCGTGTACGGCCTGCGGTTCCGTCAGCAACCAGCCCGGACGCTGCACGCCCGCCAACCCCGCGCAGAGTTGGCTGTCGACGCGCGCCTGCCACGCGCACTCTGGCCGGTGATCGGCCTGGAAACGCAAGCCATGCACCGCGTCATCCCCGAGCCGTGCACGCAAGCGTTCGCGCAGTTGCTCCCAGGGCAAGGACTGTTGCGGACGGTCGTCGAACAGTTCCTGACGTTGCGGGACGAAACTCGGCAAGTCTTCGGCGCGCAGCCGAAAGCCGCGCACCGGGGCCTCGACCTGCACCTGTTCCAGCCGCCCCCGGGCCAGTTCGAAGAGCATCGCCGGATCGCGCTCGGCGCTGAGCAGGCCGACCTTGATCACCGTGTCCGGCAAGCCGGCGTGTTCCAGGTGCAGGTCGAAACGCTGCACGCCACTGTCCCGGCCGCAGAGGAAGACCGACAGATCGCCGGTCAAGCGACGCAATGGAAACAGCAGCGCCTGATGGGACTGCACATCGAAGTTGAGCTCGACGCGCACATCGAAGCGGTCCGGCGGCAGGTAAAACGCCAGCGCCAGTCGTCGCTCGCCGAACAGCGCATCCAGATGCTTGAGCACCTGGGCCTCGAAACGTCGCGCCAGGCTATTGCGCGGCAACGCCTGAACCTGACTCAAGGTGCGCAACCCCATGCGCGACAACGCCGTGGCCACCGCCGGCTCCAGGGCAACCCGGTCCACGGGCAACTGCCCCAGGTGATAGCGCAAAGCTTGATCGTCCGGCACCACCAGACCGTCATACATATTGGCCAACACCCGCGCGGCCACCGGGTTGGGCGCGGCGACGATCCGATGACGAAAGCCCAGTTCGCCGAGCTCGGCGCGCAACCGCGCCTCGAACTGCGGCCACGGCCCGAACAGCCCCAGGCTGGTTTCGATTTCAAACACCACGGCACGCGGGTAATGCACGCTGACCTGAGAGCTGAACCGATAGGCCCATGCCGCCAGGAACTGTTGCCAGTGTTCGATCTCGGCGACGTCATATTCGGCCGTGACAAAACCTTTGCTCAAGGCTTGCGCGGCGGTCATCGACTGGCCTGGACGCAAGCCCAGCGCCCGCGCCGGAGCGTTGACCGCTTGCAACACCCGGCGTTGGGCCGGGCCGGTCAGCAGCGCCAACGGTTCATCGGGATCGGGGCGCTGACGCAGTACCGCGTCCAGCGCCAATTGCGGGAAGAGAATGCAGACCCAGCGCATGGCAACCTCAATGCCCCACGGGAAAGGCAATCGGCGCCGAACGGGCCAGCCCGCCCCGACACTTGAGCACGCGCAATTGCGCAGGCCGGGCATCGATGGCGATGCGCAGGGCCGCGGGCGAAGGGTTGATGGCTTCGTTGATCGAGCGATAGGCGAACGCCAGGGTCGAGCCGGTTTCCGCCGCCACCTGCAAGCGCCGCAGCGCGCGGTCGTCGGCCTTGTGCGGCCAGCACAGCACCGCGCCGCAACTGCCTGAACGCAGGCATTGTTCCGCCGCCCACAGCGCATCGCGCTCGCTGGCCTGGATGATCGACAACTGGCGCAGATCGACCCCGGCGTTCTGCCAGGCCTGGGGATACGGCACGTAAGGCGGCGCCACCAGAACAATGCGTTCGCCCGCTGCCGACAGCCGCGCCAGCGCCGGCCACACCAGCTGTAACTCGCCAATACCCTGCCCGGCCAGGAGGATTTCGGTCAGCGCCGCTTCCGGCCAGCCGCCGGTGGGCAACGCCGCGTCCAGCGCGGCATGCCCGGTGGGTTGCGGGCTGACCGCCGGTGGCGCAGGCCGGCCCTTCCAGACCTGGCCGCCATTGAACAGCGTATCCAACGCAACGACGGCGCCCATCACCCTTGCCTCACCAGACCGCAGAACACCCCTTCGATGGCCAGGTCTTGATTGGCCTCGACGATGATCGGCTGATAGGCCGGGTTGCGCGGCAGCAACCGGACAACATCGCCGACCCGCTCGAAACGCTTGATGGTGACTTCACCGTCGAGCCGCGCCACCACGATCTGGCCGTTGAACGCCTCGGGATTGCGGTGCACGCCCACCAGGTCGCCGTCGAGAATGCCGTCCTCGATCATCGAATCACCCTGGACCCGCAGCATGTAGTCCGGCACCCGCGAGAAGATCGACGGGTCGAGCAGCAAGCGGCTGTGCACTTCGGCATCAGCACCGATCGGCGTACCCGCCGCGACCCGACCGAGTACCGGGATGTCCAGCAACTCGGGCCGCGCCGGTTGCCCGAGCAAACGAATGCCCCGGGCCTGATGCGGGTTGACCTCGATAAAGCCGGCTTCGGTCAGCGCCAGCACATGCTTGCGCGCCACGCTGCGGGAGGCGAAACCAAACGCCTCGCTGATTTCAGCGAGGCTCGGAGACTGGCCGTGCTCCGCGATTCGATCGCGGATAAAGGTCAGGATGGCGGTACGGCGGGGGGTTAAAGTCGTCATGGAGTACATTTGTACTCTTTCGGCATTTTCCTGGCAAGGACCGCCAGTCAGCTCAAGCCACGCGACGCCAGAAACCCTGCGATGTAATCGATGAAAGCCAGCACTTTGGCGGTTGCCCGCCGATGACTGGGGTACACCGCCAGGATGTACGAGCCAAAACTGTCGGGATCGATGGCGTAATCGGCCATCACCCGCACCAGCCGCCCGTCGGCGATGTACGGCGCGGCACTCCACAGCGGCGTGTGCAGCAAGCCGCGTCCGGCCAGCGCGTTGGCCAGCAGCAGGTCGTAGTTGTCGCTGCGCAACCGTGGTGATTGCGGTTGCGGAAGGCTCAAGCGCTGCCCGTCGCGCTCGGCCCACCAGAATTCGCGGCTGAGCAACGGATGACGGTAGAGCAGCCATTCGTGGTCATCGAGGGTGTCCGGCGTGACCGGCAACCCCTTGCGCGCCAGATAATCAGGGCTGGCGCACAACGCCAGCCGATTGCTGCCGACGACGCGGGCGATCAGTCCCGGCAAATCGTCATGCCCCTCGCGCAACGCCAGGTCGTAGCCACTTTCCAGCAGGTTGACGAACTCATCGCACAGGTCCACTTGCAGGTTGATCTGCGGGTATTGCTCCAGAAAACCGCCGCACACCTGATCGAGAAAAGCCTGCCCATATGCCAGCGGCGCGGTGATTTTCAGGTTGCCGCGCAGGCCATGCTGCAACTGCTCGATTTCCTCGCCGGCCTCCTCCAGCCGCTGCAACACCTGACGCGCGGTTTCCAGATAAAGACGACCCGATTCGGTCAGCAAAATCCGCCGGGTGCTGCGCTCGAACAACCGGGCGCCGAGCTCCGCCTCGAGGTGATTGACCGCTTTGGTCAGGGCCGACGGGGTCTTGCCCAGTTGCTCGGCGGCGCGGCTGAAACTGCCGAGTTGCGCCGTGACCACAAACATTTTCAATGCACCCAACTTGTCCATATTTTTTCCATTCAGGCAAAAACGTTTTTCGTGAGCGAGGCGTTCTACTGGCCATGACAAGCCACTAATCTGGCCATCAGACGCAATAAAAAGGAAACATTCAATGAAAAGATTCATTCCGAATCTATTGATGGCCGCCGTCAGTTTTGCCTCGATGGAAGCCATGGCAGCCGCCGATCTGGTGCTGATCAATGGCAAGATTTTCACCGCTGACCGCGCCCAATCGAAGGTGCAGGCGTTGGCGGTGCAGGACGGCAAAGTGCTGCAAGTCGGCAGCGATGCGCAGATCAAGGCCCTGATCGCGTCGGGGACCCAAGTCGTCGACCTCGGCGGTAAAGCCCTGATGCCCGGCCTGATCGACAGTCATTCCCACGCCATATTCGGCGGTCTGGAAATGGCCTCGGCCAATATGGAAGACGAGGTGGTCGACCTCGACGAACTGGAAAAACGCCTGAAAGCCTGGCGTGACGACGGCAAAGCGAAACATGGTGATGTGTTGAGCGTGGCCGGCATGAGTTCGGCTTATTGGGCCCAAGCCGAAGCCCTTGGCAAGAAATTCAACAGCGGCGAATGGGCCAAGGTGCCCGTGGTGTTCACCGGCAGCGATCACCACACCGCGTGGGCCAACAACGTGATGCTCGAACGCGCCGGGATTGATGCGGCGCTGCTCAAGTCATTGCCGGACGCCGAAAAAGACACCATCGGCAAACTCGCCGATGGAAGTCCCAACGGTTTCCTGGTGGACGCCGGCTGGGATCGCGTCGCCTCAAAGATGCCGGTGCCAAGCCCCGCCGACATGTTGAAAGCCGCGCAATCCGCCGTGCGCTACAACAACAGCCTGGGCATCACCGCGTGGATGGACCCCGCCGCCAACGCCGCGCCCGGCGAGCCGGTGTTCGCGCTAAAACCCACGGAGAACACCGTCGGCGTACTGCCGGTGTACAAAGCGCTGGCCGAAAGTGGCGGCATGAGCGCCCACGTCGCCGCGTTGCTGGTGGCCAACCCGAAAAGCGTTCCGACCGATCTCGACACTCTGGACAAGGTCCGCCAGCAATTCCAGGGCATCCCGAACCTGACCTTGCCCGGGGTCAAGATCTTCGCCGACGGTGTGATCGAATACCCGGCGCAGAGCGCGGCGATGATCGATCCGTACAGCAACTCGCACAAACAGGGCGAACTGCTGATCGATCCGAAGCACTTCGGCGAATTGGTCAGCGCCATCGATCAGCGCGGCTGGCTGGTGCACATCCATGCCATCGGTGACCGCGCGGTGCGTGAATCGCTGAACGGTATCGCCCAGGCGCGTAAGGATCGCCAGAGCGGCGTGACCCACTCGATCACCCACCTGCAAATGGTCAACCCGAAAGAGTTCGCGCGGTTCAAACCGCTCAACGTCATCGCCTCGATGCAACTGCTGTGGGCCAGCGCCGACGAGTACACCCTGGACATGATCAAGCCGTATGTCAGCGCACAGGCCTTCCGTTACCAATACCCGGCGCACTCGCTGCTTAAACAGGGGGCGACCATCGCCGGCGCCAGTGACTGGGCGGTGTCTTCGCCGAATCCGTGGAACGCCATGGCCCAGGCGATCACCCGGGAAGGCCCGCTGGGCGTGTTGAATGCCGATGAGCGCATTGACCGCGAAACGATGTTCTACGCCTACACCCTGAACGCTGCGCGCACCATCGGGTTGGAGAAGCAGATCGGTTCACTGAGCCCTGGCAAGCAAGCCGACTTCATCGTGCTGGACCGCGACGTGTTCAGCGTCGACAACAAAGCCTTGCATGACACCCAGGTGCTGCAAACCTGGTTCGCCGGTCGCGAAGTCTACGCACCGACGCTCTAAGAAAAATCAGCTTCACCCGCTGCCCTGCCCCGCGCTTGTCGCGGGGGTTCGGCGCAGCCTTGCCGCAAAAAAACTGCCCATAACAATCACAATAACGGGACGCTCCCCATGAAAGCTTTCACCCTGTTCGCCCTCGGTTCCTTGAGCCTTCTTCCCATGAGCAGTCAGGCCTTGCCCTTGAATGACGACTTCGCCGTGCTGGTCGACCTGACCCTGGCCAGCGACTACCGCACCCGTGGCATTTCGCAAACCCAGAATGACCCTGCGGTGCAGGCCGGTTTGACTCTGGCGCACAGCAGCGGCCTGTACCTCGGCGCATGGAGTTCAAATGTCGATTTCGGCGGCGGTTTGAAAACCCGACAGGAAGTCGATTACTACGCCGGTTGGCTCTGGCAAGCGACCGATGCGGTCAGCCTGGACCTTGGCTATCTCAAATACGCTTACCCCAAGGAAAGTCAGTTCAACCAGGGCGAGACATACGCAATCCTCAGCGCTTATGGGGTGAAGCTGGCGGCCTATTACTCCGCGGATGCGCCGGGGATCGACAGCAAACAGAGCTCGCTCTACAGCTACGTCGGCTATGAAACCGAGTTGCCTTATGACACCGGCCTGAAACTGCGCTACGGCAACATGGATTTCAAGGACCCGCACCTGTACACGATGTCGGGCGAAGCCGAAGACTCGTACCGCGAATGGGAAGTCAAACTGACCCACGAACTGGTCGGTGTGATGCTGGGCTTGAGTTATATCGACACTGACCTGTCGAAGAGCCAGTGCGCCAGCAACTGGGGGTTCGACGACGTGTGCAGCGCCACAGTGGTAGCAAGCATCAGCAAATCCTTCTGACCCACCTACTCCCTGTGGGAGCGGGCTTGCCCGCGATAGCGGCTTCTCATTCGACATAGATGTCGCCTGACACAATGCCATCGCGGGCAAGTCGAATCGTCGCACCGCCGCTCCCACAGTGAATTCAGTCGTTCTCAAGAGTGAGTTGTGCCAAGTAAGGCCACGGGTAGATTCCGCGCTCATGGCCGTCGCTGAAGATCAGTTGCAGGCCATACCCCTGCTGGTTGAGTTCAATCACGCGGATGCGCTCATCGACTTTCACCGTCAGCCCCTGCAACCGAAACGCACGACACTGCGAACATGGGCACTGTCGGCGCAACTCGGCATGGCCCAGCAGCTGCTCGCGCCCATCCGGCCAGTTCAATCGCAGCTGTTGTTTACCTTGGGAATTACCAATCGCCAGCGGGTTCATTGCAGCTGGCTCAAGGCGATGCGCACGGCTTTGCGCACTTCCGGGTCGCCATCGTCTTGCGCGGCCTGCAAAGGTGCGATGGCGCCTTTATCGTTCAGTTCCCCAAGGGCCAGCGCGGCTTCCTTGCGCAGGTTGCTGATGCGGTGGCCGAGGGTTTCGATCAGCGCGTCGAGGCCCGGGACGTAACGCAAGCGCCCGAGGCTGCGGGTGGCGCGCAGGCGGACTTGCCAGTAATCATCGCTCAAGGCGTCGACCAGAGCGGCACCGGCGTCAACGTGGCCGACCTTGCCCAACGTCGTCGCAGCTTCTTCGCGCACTTGCCAGGCCTGGTCCTGCAAGGCCTGGCGCAGCGCCGGCAATACTTGCGCATCGGAGGCCAGGCCGAGGGCGCCGGTGGCGGCGCGGCGGACTTCGGTATCCGGGTCGTCGCTGGCCAATTCCGCAAGGGCCGGCAAGGCATCGAGCTGTTTGAGCCAGCCAAGGACGCCGACGGCTTCGCGACGCACACCGGCGTCCTCATCGTTCAAGGCGTCTGAAGCAGCCAAGGCAGCATCGGGAAAGCGCAATTCGCGCAAGGCCCTGAACGCGGCGATGCGCACGCTGACGTCGGTATGCCCGGTCCACGGCAGAATCACCCTGCCCGCGGCTTCGGTCTTGAGCAGACTGAGGCTCTGCGCGGCAGCAGACTGCACCGCCGAGGATGGATCAGTCAGGGCCTGGCACAGCGCTTCAACCACCGGCTCGTCCTCCCAGGCTTCGAGCAATCGCGCGGCTTCAGCGCGCACCTCTTCGGTCGGGTCTTCAGCCAGGCGATTGACTAGCCACAACAGGCCGTCCGGTTCTTCGAGGTCGGCCAGTTCGATCAGGGCAATTCTGCGCACGCCAGGATCTTCATCCGTGAGGCGTGGTTGCAGGGCGAGAATGTCGTCGTTGTCGGTTACATCGAATAGAGAGGTCATAGGGCAAATCGCGGCAGTTTGTTTTCAGGAGGAAGTCCGAGAGGGTTCAGGCGCGGTAGCTGCCGACCGTCTTCGTGACGCAGTAATTCGAGGCAATGGCGTTTCAGGCAGGAGAACGCATGGCTCGTCACCCGTTCGGTGGTGCGTGGCCGGGGGAAGTCGAGGCGCAGGTCTTCGATGATTCGACCGGGGCGCGAGCTCATGACCAGCAGGCGATCGGCGAGGAACAGCGCTTCGTCGATGTCGTGGGTGACGAACACCACGGTGGTGCGAATCCGCGTCCAGATGTCCAGCAGCAGTTCTTGCATGTTCAACCGGGTCAGGGCGTCGAGGGCGCCGAAGGGTTCGTCCATCAGTAACAGACGCGGGCGATTGATCAGCACCCGGGCGATCTCGACTCGTTGTTGCATGCCGCCGGAGAGCTGGTCGGGCCAGCGATCGGCGAAGCCTTCCAACCCTACCAGCGCGAGGATTTCATCGGCGGCCTGGTGGCGCTCGGTTTTGTCGATACCGCGCATTTTCAGGCCGAAGGCGACGTTGTCGCGCACGGTGCGCCAAGGAAACAGCGTGTGGTGCTGGAAGACCATGCCACGCTGGGGCGATGGGGCCGAGACTTGGGCGCCGTCGACGTTCAGTGTTCCGGTATACGACTGCAGATGCCCGGCCAGTGCGCCGAGCAAGGTCGATTTGCCGCACCCGGACGGCCCGAGAATGCAGACGAATTGCCCCGGTTCGATTTGGCAATCGAGGCCTTGCACGGCCTCGAAGGCCTGCTGGCCTTCGCCGAGGACGATGGACAGTTGGCGGATGTCGATCCGCCCTTCAGGGGTTTGCATCACGCTCATCAGGCTTTTCCTCGTGGCCGGTGCCACGGCGTGAACAGCCCGCCGAGACGTTTGATCAGCAGGCTGCTGCCCATCCCGAGTACCCCGATCAGCAACATGCCGACGACGATGTCGGCGTAGTTCTGGATGGTGTAGGACTCCCAGGTGTAATAGCCGATGCCGTATTGGCCGGAGATCATTTCTGCGGTCACCAGGCAGAACCACGAAGTGCCCATGCCGATGGCGAGGCCGGTGATGATGCTGGGCGCAGCGCCTGGCAGGATCACCTCCAGCAGAATCGCTCGGCGCCCTGCCCCGAGGCTTTTGGCCGAGGCGATCAGGCGTGGGTCGACGCCTTCGACGCCGTGCACGGTATTGAGCAGGATCGGGAACAGCGCGCCGGTGAAGGTGATGAAGACCATCGACAGTTCCGAGGACGGGAACATCAGGATGGCCAAAGGGATCCAGGCGACTGCGGGGATTGGGCGCAGGACTTCCAGAGGCGGCAGCAACAAGTCCTCGGCCCATTTCGAACGGCCGATGGCCAGGCCCAAAGCGATGCCGATGATCAACGCTGCCAGGTAACCGGCGAAGACTCGACTGAGGCTGCTGCTCAGGTGCTGGGCAAGCTTGCCGGAATCGCCGAGGCCCAGTGCGGCTTCGATCACCGCCAGTGGCGTCGGGACATTGGCGAAGGTCACCAGGCCGAGGTTCCAGTGGTGGCTGGCGGCGAGTTGCCAGAACAGAAGGCAGAGCAGCAGCGAGGCGGCTCTTGGGATCCAGCGAATATATGATCGGTACATAATTCTTCCTCTCAACCGAGTTCACTGTGGGAGCGAGCCTGCTCGCGATGACGGTGGTTCAGTCGACATCGATGCTGAATGTCAGTCCACCATCGCGAGCAGGCTCGCTCCCACAGTTGATCTCTGGTGAATCAGGTATTTGCATCGCCTTCGATTCCTTATGGGAGCGAGCCTGCTCGCTCCCACAAGGGAATTGCGGTGTTTTGGGGTTAGCGGGCGGCGACGGCCTGGGTGGTGGCGTCGGTGAAGTCGAGGACTTTGCCGCCTTGGGCCGTGGCGAATTGTTGGGCTTGGCCTTTGAGCAGGAATGCGCTGAGGCGGCCCTTGGCATCACTGGCAAACCACGCCTGATCCGCAAGCAATTTGATCCCGCTGTCACTCGCCTGGGCATACACGGCGCGGATGTTTTTGCCTTCCTGCTTCAGGCTCGCCAAAGCGGTAAACGCCGCTTCCGCCGAGGCGTACTGCCGGACTTTCGGTTCCCCGCGCACCCAGATCTCGGCCACATGGCTGAAGTCGGTGATGGCTTTACCGCTCAATGCATCCACCGCTTTGAGCGGCGTCTGCCCGTAGTTGGCCAGTTGCGCGGAGTAATCCAGGTTCGACGCCTTGAACGCGGCGCGGATGTATTGGTCATCGATAAAGGTATTGAGATCGAGACCGCGATCCGCCTTTTTCAACAGCTTGAGGGTGTCGATGGCAGTACCGACGGCCTGACGGTATTCGGGTTTCCAGCTGAGGTCACGGGTTTGCACGCCCAGCGGGCCATGGAACAGGTAATTGACCTCGGCATCGACGCCGGTGACCTTGGCGATCAGCTCGCTGTACTTCTCCGGCTCAGCGGCCAGTAACTGGTTGGCTTCGAGGCTTGCGCGCAGGTAGGCAACGACGATTTCCGGGTATTTTTTCGCGTAGCTCTGATCGACCAGTGCGCCATGAAAAGTCGGTGCGCCCGCCTGGGAACCGTCATAGATCTTGCGAGCGAAACCACGGCTGGGGAACAGTTCGGCGAACGGCACGAAGTCAGCGTGGGCGTCGATTTTGCCGGCCTGCAATGCCGAGCCGGCGACTTCCGGCGGCTGGGCGATGATGTTCACGTCTTTGAGCGGATCCCAGCCTTGCGCCGCCACGGCCCGCAACAACATGCCATGAGCTGTCGAGGCGAATGGCACGGAAATGGTCTTGCCCTTGAGCTCCGCCAGGGACTGCACGCCCGACGCGCTCGGCACCACGATGCCATTGCCGCTGCCCTTGATGCTGCCCGACAGCACGCTGATGAACAGGCTGTGCTTGCCGGCGGTTTCGAACGCCACGCCGTTGAACGAACCTGGGAAATCAGCCATGGCGCCGAAGTCGAGTTTGCCGGCGACCATCTCGTTGGTCAGCGGCGCGCCACTGGTGAAGTTTTTCCACTCGACTTCGTACTGGGCGTCCTTGTACTGGCCGTCGTGGGGCAGGTATTTGTCCAGCAGGCCTAGTTCGCGAATCAACAGACCGCCGGCGGCGCAGTTGATCGTGGTGTCCTGGGTGCCGATGGCAATGCGGATGGTTTCGGCCGAGGCCGACAGGGTGAATGAAGCCAGTACCAGACCGGCAAATGCGGCACGCAGCAATGTTGGCAAAGACATGGTGAATCCCCTCGAATCATTTATAGGATGTTCGTCTCCGCCACGATCAAGGCGTGGTGGGAAACGAGGGGTGTTGGGTGAATCCAGCGTCCGGTGTTTCCGGATGGCTTTGGGTTGTCTCAGCGGGCCTCATCGCTGGCAGGCCAGCTCCCACAAGGTTCTCTGTTGCCAGCGAAATCGGTGTCCCACTGCAAATACCTGTAGGAGCGAGGCTTGCCCGCGAAGGCGTCCTGTCAGTCACCGCAGTAAATAAGGGATTTCGACTTTCACGGCACCAGTGGGGCAGTCCTTTTCACACGGCATGCAGTACCAGCATTCGTCAAAGGCCATGTAGGCCTTTTGCGTGGCCGGGTTGATCGCCAGCAGGTCCATCGGGCAGACGTCGACGCACACGGTGCAGCCTTTGTGGGCGATGCAAAGGTCTTCATCGACCGTGACCGGTGCGTTGGAGCGGAAGAAGATTTCCTGGGGTTGGTAGGTCATTTCACGGTTCTCTCTTTTGTAATACTCAGGCCGCAAAAGCGCCGACCCGCAGCCGGTCGTAGGCCTGCATTTCTTCGGCGTCGAGCAGGATGATGTAAGGCTCGACGGCTTTCTTGAAACTGGTCATCGATCCGTCGTCACCCTTTTTCAGGTGGCAATGGCAGAACCAGTCGCTATCGTTGCGTTGCGGATGATCGACCCGATAGTGGTAAAGCCCCCAGCGACTTTCAGCGCGAAACAAGGACGCGCGGGCGGCCATTTCGGCGCAGTCGCGGATCATGCTGACTTCCATGGCGCGCATCAGTTCGTGGGCGTTGTGGGCCTTGATCTGATCCAGGTCGCGCTGGATATCGCTGAAGCGTTGCAGGCCGATTTGCATCTTCTTGGTCACTTTCGGCGGTTGCAGGTAGTCGTTCACAAAACGCCGCAGCTTGTATTCCACTTGCGCGGGCGGCAGGCCGTGTTCGCGATCCAGTGGCGCGTAGACCCTCAGTTTTTCCGTTTCGATCTGCCGGGCATCGACCGCTGAAAACTCGCGACCGACGACAAAATCCGCCGCGTTGGTGCCGGCAAACCAGCCATAAGTAAACGCACCGAGCATGTAGTTGTGCGGCACCGCCGCCATGTCACCCGCCGAGTACAAGCCCTTGACCGAGGTTTCGGCCTTCTCGTTGACCCATACGCCGGACGCCGAATGACCGCTACAAAAGCCGATTTCCGAGATGTGCATCTCGACCATCTGCGTGCGGTAGTCGGTGCCGCGATTGGCGTGAAACTGGCCGCGACTCGGGCGTTCGTTGCTATGCAAAATCTCTTCGATGTTCTGGATGGTTTCCTCGGCCAGGTGATCGAGCTTGAGGAACACCGGGCCGTTGCCACTTTCGAGTTCCTGGTGGAACTCCCACATCATCTGCCCGCTCCAGTAATCGCACTCGATGAAGCGTTCGCCCTTGTTGTTGGCGGTGTAGCCGCCCAACGGGCCGGTGACGTAGGCGCAGGCCGGGCCGTTGTAATCCTTGATCAACGGGTTGATCTGGAAGCATTCGAGGTTCGCCAGTTCGGCGCCAGCGTGATAGGCCATCGCGTAGCCGTCGCCGGCGTTGGTCGGGTTTTCATAGGTGCCCATCAGGTAACCGGATGACGGCAGGCCCAGACGTCCGGCCGCGCCGCAACACAGAATTACGGCTTTGGCCTTGATCACATGGAAATCGGCGGTTCGGCAGTCGAAGCCCATCACGCCGTTGACCACGCCCTCTTCGTCCGTCAGCAATCGCGTGCAAACCAGCCGATTGGTGATGCTGACCCGCGCCCGCTTCAACTGGCGGTACAACACTTTCTTGATGTCGTGCCCCTCCGGCATCGGCAACACGTAGGCGCCCATGTGGTGGACCTTTTTCACCGCGTAGTCGCCGGTTTCGTCCTTCTCGAACTTCACGCCCCAGCGGTCCAGCTGCTCGATAGTTTCGAAGCTGTGGGTCGCGTAGGCATAGACGGCGGCCTGATTGACGATGCCGTCGTTGGCGATGGTGATTTCCTTGGTGTACTGCTCCGGTGTCGAGTGGCCGGGAATGATCGCGTTGTTCAAGCCGTCCATGCCCATGCTGATCGCGCCGCTGCGCTTGACGTTGGCCTTGTCGATCAGCAACACGCGCAGTTCACGGTTGCGCTCCTTGGCCTTGATCGCCGCCATCGGGCCGGCGGTGCCGCCGCCGATCACGACGATGTCGTATTCCTGCTCCAGAGTACTTCTGGATATTGAGCTGTGCGTCATGCCTGATCCCCTTTTTGCCGATCGATCCGCAAACGGTACTGGAAGGCATCGCCGCGGTAGTAAAGGTGTTCGAAGTCCACGGGTAGGCCGGCGGCATCGTGGGTCAGGCGCTCGATGCGCATGATCGGCGAACCGGCTTCGACGTTCAGCGCCTGGGTCAGGTCGCTGTCGGCCAGCACGGCGTCGATGGCCAGATCGGCATGACCGAGGGCCAGGCCGCAGTCGTTTTCGAGGATCAGAAAGATGTCGCGGGTGACCAGGTCAGCCTTCTCCAGCCGTTCGCCGATGGCTTTGGGCAGGTAGGTGATTTCCAGTGAGATCGGTTCCCGATTGATCAGCCGCACGCGTTTGATCTGCGCCACGGTCTCGCCTTCGGCCACCTGCAATCGCTCGGCAACGAGCTTGTCGGCCGGGATGAATTTGAAGCTGCGCAGGCGATTGATCACCTCGTAGCCGCGACCGGTCATGGACTCGGCGAGGCCTTGCAGGGTGCTGACGTTCTGAAAGGTTTTCGGCTTGGCAACGAAGGTGCCCTTGCCGTGAATCTTGAAGATCAGCCCTTCCTTTTGCAGATCGCCCAAGGCCTGGCGCACGGTGATGCGGCTGACTTTGAACAGTGCGCCGAGTTCGCTTTCGGAGGGCATCTGACTGTCTTGAGGGTATTCGCCGTCGAGGATGCGGGCACGCAGCACATCGCGCAGTTGCGTGTGCAGCGGGATGCTGCTGAGGGATAGAACGTTATCAGTCATGGCAGATCACTTGTTATAACGAGTTATGACGTGATCTTAGAGAGGCCATGCAGGCATTGAGAAATACTGATTAAGCATAAGGTTAGAGCTGAGTGCGGATGGTGCACTGTGCGATGGGCATCGATGCCCCTTGTGGCGAGGGAGCTTGCTCCCGCTGGGGTGCGAAGCAGCCCCAATAACTCACCTGACACACCGCATGCGCCGATTTACGACGGCTACGCAGCCGAGCGGGAGCAAGCTCCCTCGCCACAAAAGCAGCCTTGCGTAGCGCATGGCTTATGTGCGCTTGAGGATCTGGTCCATCACCCAGTCGGTTTTCAGCGCGTGTTCGGCCACCGCCGGATGCTGCGCTTCGCCACGGATGTGCGCATTCATGCCCAGCACGTGATGCCACTGGATGTGCTCGTGATGCTCGACGTGCAGGCTCAGATGTTCATCGGCTTCAAGTTGCACCGGGTGCTCATCGAACACCGAAAAACTGATCCGGCCCTTGCTGCCGATCAGCTCGACCCTATCTTCGCGGCGGTCGGCGACGAAGTTCCAGCAGCCCATGCCCAGGGCCCCCGACGCAAACCGCCAACTGGCGCTGACGGCGTCTTCGGCGGCATACAAACCGGCCTGCCGCGCAGTGAAACCGGTGACCTCGACGATGTCCCCGAGCAAATACTGAAACAGATCGAAGCCATGACTGGCCAGGTCGGCGAAGTAGCCGCCACCGGCAATCACCGGGTCGGTGCGCCAATTGTAGGCGCCACCCAGATCGTTCGGCGAAGGCGCTTTGGTCAGCGTCCAGGACAGATGCCGCACCTCGCCGATCCGCCCTTCCTCCAACCACCGCCGCACTTGTTGAAAGCGCGGCAGCGAGCGTCGGTAATAGGAAACGAACAGGTGCAATCCAGCGTCGGCAAAGACCTTTTGCATCTCACGGCTTTGCCCGGCATTCAGCGACATCGGTTTTTCGACGCAACAATGTTTACCGGCCGCGGCGACCAGCAAGCTGTACCCGTGGTGGCTGTCGGGTGGCGTGGCGATGTACACCGCGTCCACCTCGGGATCATTGATCAGCGCTTGCGCGTCGGTGTAAATCCGGGCGATGCCGTGGCGTGCGGCGTAGTCGGTCACCGCGTCCAGACGCCGCCCCATCACCGCCACCAGCGCCGAACCGGGGGCCTTGTAAAAGGCCGGCCCACTCTTGCGTTCGGCGACACTGCCACAACCGATCATGCCCCAGCGCACTACGTCCATGTTCTCTCCTTGATCCTTAGCCGATGCGCAAGGCGCGCAGGTCCAGATGACCGTCCTTGAGTGGCGGGCACCAGTAGTAACCTCCGGTGATCGGGCGGCTGATGCGGTACAAACCGTCGGTGATGCCGTCTTCCAGCCCGCTCATTCGCCGCAGCTGGGCTTCGAAGGCGTCGAGGGAAAAACCGAACGCCAGGAACATCAGGCCGGCGCGATCCCCTTCGATCCACGGCATCGAGCGACGGACCACGAACGCCTCGGGGGCGAAGCTTTCCTGGGCGGTGCGTTTGACGTGGGCGGAAATCGGCGCGTCATCGAGTTCTTCGTTATCGCTCAAGCGACGGCCCATGATGTTGTCCTTTTCATGGGACGGCATCGCGTGGAAGCCCTTCAGGTCATGCTGCCATTGCTGGATCGCGGCAAAGCTGCCACCAACCAGGCCTTCAGCGCCCTCGCCCAACAGCGCGGCGGCCACGGCGGCTTCGTCGTGCGGGTTTTCGGTGCCGTCTTCGTAGCCGGTCAGGTCGTGGCCGGTCATGTGGCGGAAGGTTTCGTTCATCTGCACCAGGCGCAGGGCCGGCGCCAGCGCGGCTTCGATGGCGTTGCTGCGATTGAGCAGTTCACCGCGGTCGACGCCATGCAGCCAGCACCAGAGCGCGTGCTGAGTCGACGGGTTGTCGACGCCAACCCCGGTCAGCGCCGGAAACGGTCGCAGACCATCGATCTGCGCGTGCAGCGCCTTGACCAGCGATTCACCAAAGCCGACCACCGCCGATTTCCCATCCACCAGTTGCATCAAGTTGTCGAGCGCGGCCGGCAATGCTTCGGCGGACTCGAGGGCGAAGAACATATGACGGGCTTGAGGCGGAACGGGGGTGGCGAGAATGCCCGGCTGGTAGTAACTCATATGAACTCCTTGAAAAAGAGCGTGGAGTTTAACCGGGGATGAGCCTTTGTGTGCACTCCCTGTAGCAGCTGCCGAGTAGCGCGAGGCGGCGTTTCGGCGGCGAAGCCGTCGTGAAACCATGCACTGCGGTGTGTCAGGAAAACCTCAAGCACAGGATTTACGACGGCTGCGCCGCCGAACGCAGCCTCGCGCTGCTCGGCAGCTGCTACAGGGGGGTTGTCGTTAGTGAGTGTGGGGATTCATTGCGAAACGCGCTCGGGCTCATGCCGGTCCAGCGCTTGAAGGCCCGGCGAAAGCTGCGCACGTCGCTGTAGCCGACTTCTTCGGTAATGCGCTCGATGGACAAGTCGGGGTTGGCCAGCAGGCTCAGGGTGCGGGCCTGGCGTACTTGCTCCAGCAGCGTTTCGAACGTCAGCGCATGTTCGGTCAGGCGGCGGCGCAAGGTGCGGCTGCTCATGTTCAGGTCGCCGGCGATCTTCTCGATGTGACTGCCCTCGGTCAGGTCCCGTGATATCGCCCGCTCGACAGCCTGGATCAAGTCCATCTTGCGGTGAACCTGTGCCGCTTCCAGCTCAAGCAATTTGACCGCCTGACGCAGCGCCAGGGAATGGTGATTGGGCAGGCGCACGTCCAGCCAATGGGCGGCGATCACCATGCGGTTTTGCCGGCAACCGAAACGCACGTCCGGCCCCAACAGACGCTGGTATTCGCTGAGGTAGTCCGGGGCGGCGTGCATAAACTCCACCGCCACCGGCTTGAAATCGGCCCCCACCAGCGCCCGACCGTACACCAACAGGCTGGCGAAAAACTCCTCGACCGCGAACAACTGCACGTCGGCGAACGGCAAGCGGCATTCGACGTCGACAAACACCCGATCGCCCGCCTCCTCCACGCTCGACACCACGATGCCGCCCGAGGTGTGCTGATGCCGAATGCCCAGCGCAAAGGCATCGCGCAGGGTCCTGCACAACGACAGCACATGGCCGAGCAACCCGAGCGTGCCCAGCACATTCTGCGCGCCCACCCATAAACCCAGCCCCTGATTGGGTAAGACTTTCAGGGCGCGCTGAATCATGGCCACGGCTTGCCGATAGGAAATGCGTTGCGCTGGGTCTTGAAGGTCTTCAAGGGTAAAACCCAGGCCTCGGCAAAGGCTGTCGGGGTTGACGCCATTTTGCTCGGCGACTTCGGCCAGGGTTTGCAGCAGAAATGGCGACACCAGCGCCAATTCAAAGGTGGGATCGATGACTTTCATCTGCATGGGGCTGACATTCCGGATCAGGCTGCATTCTTATTTTTGTTACCGGTTATGTCGAAGGAAGTTAGCACAGGGTTTAAACGCTGTCCGCAGAAGTCCCCCTAATGGCCGCCAATACCCTGCCCTGTATGGCGCAGACCGCTTATTTCTATGTTGCGGCCTGCGTGTGGCCGCCGGTTCGCCCGCTAACAATAATAATGAGTACACACATGAACCCGACCCGCACGACATTCCCCCTGTTGGTCATCGGCCTGGCCGGCGTCTGCGCGCTTCAAGCGGCACTGGCCACCGAGGCCGGCGTGGACAACATCGGCACCGGCACCGATGGCTTTTCCATGCTGCCGCTGGAGGTCGACAGCCTTCCGGACAACATGGTTGCGTTCAACCTCTACTACAACCATTACAAGTCCAGGAAGCTGAACATCAGTTCGCTGGGCGGCAAGGTGCCGAATGTCGAGATCGAATCCACGGCGGTCATTCCGCGCCTGGACTACCTCAGCCCGGTGCGGGTGTTCGGCGGGCGGCTGGCGGGCTACATCGCGCAGCCGTGGCTGAAACAGGAAGTCGCGGTGTTCGGCTTGCAGGACACCCGCGAAGGCATGGGCGACACTACCATCGCGCCGATCATTCTCTGGGACATGGGCAAGAACCTGACCCTCGGCGCCGCCGTGGAAATCACCGTGCCCACCGGCGAGTACAGCGTCGATCGGCTGGCCAACACCAGCAACAATTTCTACACCTACAAACCGCTGTTTTCCTTCACTTGGTTGCCGACGGAAAGAACCGAGGTGTCGATGAAAACCACTTACAGCTTCAACGAGAAAAACAAGGACACCGATTACAAGTCGGGGCAGATTTTTCACTTCGATTATTCAGCGAGTTACAAGATCACCGACAACCTGATGCTGGGGCTGAACGGCTATTACTTGAAGCAGACCACCGACGACAAGCAGTTCGGCAGGACCGTGCAGTTCAACGGTGAGGATGTGAATGACGGCGTGCGTGGGCAAGTGTTTGCAATCGGGCCGGCGCTGCACCTGACCTTCTTGAAGTACGCCAGCGCGGAAATCCGCTGGGCCAAGGAGTTCGATGTGGAGAATCGGCCGGAGGGCGAGATGCTGTGGGCGAAGGTCAGTATCCCGTATGCGTTTTGACGGCCCATCGCGGGCAAGCCCGCTCCCACAGGTTCAGCATCATCCTTGTGGGAGCGGGCTTGCCCGCGATGGCGATCGCACGGACACCTGACATTTGTCAGGTGTACACCGGCCAGGTATCCACAATCCGCCCACCCCGAACCGCCAACAAATCCCCAAACTGCAACAACACAGACTCGGCCTGGGTCGGCCGCAAAAACACCTGATCCTCAACCCTGAGCCCCACCGCCGCCGAGCCATTCACCATTTCCTGGTTCGAGCTGCGCCCATATACCCCATTACTCTGCAACCCCGACGGCGACTCAAACTCCGCCATCCAGTGACCGCCGTAGATAAAGAACGTCTCGCGCTGGTTAACGTCCCACCACGAAAACAACCTCGACTTGTCATCCAGCGCCGGAATGTTCACCGCACCGGTGCTCTTCAACACCGGCGTGGCGATAAACGCCGCCGGCACATGCTCCACCAGCGACGGCAAATCGTAGTGCGTCGGCTTGAGCATTGCTGTGCCCACCGACACTTCGCTGCTCAAGCTTTCCTGCTCGTGCATGCGATAACTCGGGCTACCGGCGGTATTGAGCGTCAACCCGTCACGCCACAGCCCCGGGTATTGCTGACGGGTGAAGTCGACACAGCGTTGGTAAATCACCATGACCTTGGCGAACAGCTCCTCTGGCGTCCCCAATATCCCGGGCACGCCCATGCCCACGAACGGGTCGTAGCCCATGAACCCGGCGAACTCCAGGTGCTGTGGGTTCGCGCTGATCAGCGTCAGCATCTGCCCGAGCGCCGCCAGATCAGCCACGCCGCCGCGATGCAAGCCCACGTCCAGCTCGATGTTGACTCGCAAGCGCGTGCCCAGCGCCTTGGCCATTGCCAGGTATTGCTGCAAACGCTCCGGCGTATCGAGCAGCCATTGCAATTGCTTCGACGGGTCGAACGGTCCGGTATGGGATGTGTAAAACAACTCGGCCGAACGCACCGGCAGCGGCTTGCCCAACAAAATGTCAGCCTGGGGGAACTGCACCGCGTCATGGTTGAGAAACGGCTGATGAAACGACATCAAGCGCTGGGTGCCGGCGCGTTTGGCGATGTAGCTCAGCAGTCCCGGTGCCGGCAGTGATTTCTCCACGAGGCGCAGGTGCTTGCCACCGCGCTTCACCGACAGCATCACCACGTCGATGTTGTGATCCAGCCGGTCCAGATCGATCAGCATCACCGGCCGCATCGGGCCGTAGGCCTTGAGTTCATCGTTGAGGGCGCGGAAATAGTCGCTATACGGCCCGCCCCGATCGCCCGGTCGCACCAGCGCGCCAACACCCGCAAGCAAAGCGCCGACACCGACGGTCCCGAGCAGAAAGTTACGACGATTGACGGCCATCAGCTCACCCCCAGAATCGACGACAAATGCGCGTTGAGAAATTTGCCGCTGGGGTCGAGTTCCTGGCGAACCTGGATGAATTCCTGCCAGCGCGGATACAACGGCTGCAGGTTTTTCCCGTTGAGCGTGTGCAACTTGCCCCAATGTGGCCGGCCGTTGTACTTCCAGAAAATCGGCTCGATGGCGGCGAAGAAGTTGTGATGATCCATCTGGTAATGCTGATGGACCGAGATCGAGCAACTGTCGCGGCCTTCAAACATGCTCAGTGGAATGTCATCGGCTTTGACGTAGCGGTACTCGATGGGAAACCAGGTGCGCAGGTCCTTGTCCTGAATCAGCTTCAGAATCTCGCGCAAACAGGCCGGGCCATGCTCCGCAGGCACTGAATATTCCATTTCGTTGAAGCGCACTGTGCGCACATTGGCGTAGATGTCGAACGAGTCGCCCACCCGGTCATCGAAACTGGCCAGGTGACGCAGATTGTTGAGCAGGGTACGGCGCAGGTCGGGGAAGTCGCTGGCGTATTTGTCGATCTTCTCGATCAGCGTCACGAACTCGTTGCCGCCCTCTTCATCCGGCGGGATCGGCGGTGTGGCCGGGTCGGTGGTTTCGTTGAGGGCGATGGACAAGGCGTAGTCGGAATGGGTCACCACGAGCATTTCCCAGTGCTGGTTTTCCTGGGTGTTTTTGTCGAGGTCTTCCAGCAGCTCTTCGGTCTTGGCGATCCACTGGCGCTCTCGCAAGCGATACGCCGGACGGTTTTGCAGCCGCACTTTAGTGGCCACGCCGAGCGCGCCGAGCGAGACCCGCGCCGCGCTGAAGACTTCAGGATGGCGTGTGCTGTCGCAGTCCAGGACTTCGCCATTGGCGCTCACCAGTTGCAGGCCGCAGACGTGGGCCGAATAGGATTGAAAGTTTTTACCGGTGCCGTGGGTCGAGGTAGCAATCGCCCCGGCCAGGGTCTGGTAATCGATATCGGCCATGTTTTGCAGCGCCTGGCCGATGTCCTTGAGCGGCGCGCCCATGCGTGACATCGGTGTGCCGGCAGCGAACTCGGCTTGCAGGGTTTGGGCGTCGTGATCGAGCAGCCCGGTGAAATAGCTCAGGGACAGCAACGTACCGTCGGTGGGCACCAGCGCGCTGAAGGAATGCGCCGAGCCGACCGGACGAACCTTGCCCGGGGCCTGGCGGATAACCTGGGTCAGTTCGTCCAGGCTCTTGGGCGCCAGCCGCGCCGCCGGCAGGCAACTCTGGCCGCCGGACCAGTTGCGCCAGGGAATCAGCCGTGGTGCGCGCAGGAGTTCGGCCAACGCAGGGGTTGAGCCCAGCGCGGTCAAGGCGCCAATGACGCTCGCCCGTTGCAACAACTGACGCCGTGTCAGGTCCATCGTCATGAATCGCACCCTGCCGTTCTTATTGTGGGATGGGCTGGCCGGACATAAAGGCGATCAGCGCCAGGAACTCTTCCTGCGAACACTGCATGCACATCCCCATCGGCGGCATGCCGTTGTAGCCGTTGATCGCGTGGTCGAGCAGCGTGTCGGCGCCTTGCTGCACCCGTGGCTCCCAGGCTTTTTGGTCGCCGGTCAAAGGGGCGCCGGCCGCCGGGTTGGCGTGGCAGAGCTTGCAGCTGTTGTCGTAGACCTGCGCCAGTGCGCCGTCAGCAGGCATGGCGGCGGCCGCTGCGTTGTGTGCGGCCGGGCTTTTCGGCTCATCGCCACAACCGCTGAGCAGCGCGGCGAAGACGCCGCCCACCAACGCCAAACAAAGGCTAGGCTTTTCAGAGACTCGACTGGCCCGCATGTTGTCCTCTCGTGTGGCGTCCCTCGCGGGAGCACCTTTTTTATTGTGATCAGGTACAGGCCAACACTAAGGCACCGACGTGGACGGGTTGAGGGCATTGGGGGCCAACAAGGGGGGCATCTGAGGCCATGACCGAAGGTGCCGGCCGTTCCACGATCGAAAACCCTGAACCGCCGAACGATGAGATGAGTCATGACAAGCGAGGCCGAGGTCTGCTAAAACGATTCATCAGTTCATCACCCAATCCAGACGGGGTAGCGACATGACCACAGCACATATCCTTGGCAACCTGTTTCCCGACTCAAGCGACATTCCGGAAAAATACCGCCTCGACGGTCAGACCGAGCAGCGTGAATACCTGGTCGACGGCGAACTGAAAACCTGGTCCGGCCCCCTCGCCCAAGTCCGCAGCCCGGTGTACCTGACCGGCGAAAATGGCGACGAACAAGTGATCCTTGGCAGCACGCCGCTGCTCGACGCAGAAACCGCATTGACCGCGCTGGACGCCGCCGTCCGCGCCTATGACCGGGGCCAGGGTTTGTGGCCGACCATGCGCGTGGCCGAACGCATCCAGCACGTCGAAACGTTTTTGGGCCATATGCGCGAACAGCGTGAGGCGGTGGTCAAGCTGCTGATGTGGGAAATCGGCAAAAACCTCAAGGACTCGGAGAAGGAGTTCGACCGTACTTGCGATTACATCGTCGACACCATCAACGCCCTCAAGGAACTCGACCGCCGCTCCAGTCGCTTCGAGCTGGAACAGGACACACTCGGGCAAATCCGCCGCGTTCCACTGGGCGTCGCCCTGTGCATGGGCCCCTACAACTACCCGCTGAACGAAACCTTCACCACGCTGATTCCGGCACTGATCATGGGCAACACCGTGGTGTTCAAACCGGCCAAGCTGGGCGTGCTGTTGATACGGCCGCTGCTGGAAGCCTTCCGCGACAGCTTCCCGGCCGGGGTGATCAACGTGATCTACGGCAGCGGCCGCGAGACCGTCAGCGCGCTGATGGCCAGCGGCAAGATCGATATCTTTGCGTTTATCGGCACCAACAAAGCCGCCAGCGACCTGAAAAAACTCCACCCCAAACCACACCGTTTGCGCGCGGCGCTGGGCCTGGACGCGAAGAACCCGGGCATTGTGTTGCCGGAAGTCGATCTGGACAATGCGGTCAACGAAGCGGTGACCGGCTCGCTGTCGTTCAACGGCCAGCGTTGCACCGCGCTGAAAATCCTTTTCGTCCATGAAGACGTGGTCGAGTCGTTCATCGAGAAATTCAACGCCAAACTGGCCACTCTGAAACCGGGTATGCCATGGGAAAGTGGTGTTTCGCTGACGCCGCTGCCGGAAGCGAGCAAGGTGGATTACCTGCACTCGCTGGTCGCGGACGCGGTCAGCAAAGGTGCCAAGGTGGTCAATCCAAATGGCGGTGAAGCACGTGCGTCGTTCTTCTACCCGGCGGTGCTGTTCCCGGTGACGCCGCAAATGCGCGTCTACCAGGAAGAACAATTCGGCCCGGTGGTGCCGATCGTGCCTTACAAGCATCTCGACACGGTGATCGATTACGTCCTGGAATCGGACTTTGGCCAGCAATTGAGTATCTTCGGCACTAACCCGGTGGCGGTCGGTCGACTGGTGGACACCTTTGCCAACCAGGTCGGCCGGATCAACCTCAACGCCCAGTGCCAACGCGGGCCTGACACCTATCCGTTCAATGGCCGCAAGAACTCCGCCGAAGGCACATTGTCGGTGCATGATGCGTTGCGGGTGTTTTCGATCAGGACGCTGGTGGCGACCAAGTTCCAGGAATCCAACAAGGAACTCATCAGCGAGATCATCAGCGGACGCAGTTCGAGCTTCCTGACCACCGATTACATCTTCTGAGGACACCGAGCCTGAACACGTTCAGAGCCCATCGACTGCCACCGCTGCTGCGCCGGTTACTGCGTCCGTTGCTGGACCCGTATCGGCGCTATCGCTACGCCAAGCTGATCCACGCGGTCCGCGTGTCGCTGGGCTTGCTGGCATCGATCATCCTGACCACCGGCATCAACCTGCCCCACGGTGAGTGGGCGTCGGTGACGATGCTGGTGGTGATCGGCGGTTTGCAGCACCACGGCAACATCGGCAAAAAAGCCACCGAGCGCGCCATCGGCACGTTGATCGGTGCCGCAATCGGCCTGCTGCTGGTGGCGCAACAGACCTGGCTCGGGATGCCTTGGCTGACCTATTTTGTGATGTCGGTGGTGTGCGGGTTTTTCTCGTATCACGCCATCGGCAAGGGCGGTTACACCGCGCTGCTGGCGGGGATCACGGTGTTTATTGTCGCCGGGCATGGCGACAACCCGATCTCCGACGGGCTGTGGCGCGCTGTGGACATTCTGATTGGCGTGGCCCTGGCCCTGGCCTTTTCTTTCGCCCTGCCGTCGTATGCGGTTTTTTCCTGGCGCTATAACCTGGCCAACTCGCTGCGCGATTGTGCGACGATTTATGGACGCATCATTGATGGTCAGTCCGTCTCCGATGACGAACACCTGAAGCGGATGAATCGCCTGAACGCGGCGATGGTGCAATTGCGCTCGCTGATGCCGTCGGTGTCCAAGGAAGTGAAGATTTCCATGACCGAACTCGATGCAATTCAGCGGCATTTGCGGATGTGCGTCAGCACCCTGGAAATCCTAGGCAACACCCGGCCGGATGCCAAGGATGGCGACGCCATGGCGCATCTGCAATCGAGTTTCAAAGCCGAACACCGGCAGATTCGCGTGCAGCTGGTCGGCATGGCCCGGGCGCTGAAAACCGGCGCGGTGCAGCGGCTCAGTCGCCCCATCGATTTGCCGGTTGATTCAAGTCTTGAAGCACCGCTCTACAACCCGCTGGGCTACCAATTGTTGATACGCCAGTTCGCTTCGAACATCGACGAGATGCGCCAGCGACTGGCAAAGACCGCGCCGCGCTGGAACATCTGACGCCCGCTTATTGAGTCACTGCCCGACGAGACTTCAAGCCCCAGCCCTGTTGCATGCCTGCGGCGGCCAGCAGAATCGCGGCAACGCCGATCCACTGCAGCGGCTCCAGGCGATGACCGAAGGCAAACCAGTCAACGAAAATCGCCGCAATCGGGTAAATGAAAGACAACGCCCCGGTCAATGCCGTCGGCAGTTTTTGAATCGCGCCGTACAGCAGCACATACATCACGCCGGTGTGGACGATGCCCAGTGTCACCAGGCTGGCCCAGGCACTGGGGGCTTGCGGCAACGCTGAAAAGTGCGCGAAAGGTGCGAGCAGCAGCACCCCCGTGCTGACCTGGATCAGGGCAATCAAATGCGGTGGCGTGCCGGTCAGGTGTTTGATGATCAGTGCTGCAATCGCATACAGGAACGCCGCCCCCAAGGCCAGACCGATGCCCATCAGGTAATCGTTACCCCCTGCGCCCTGCTCGCCATGAGCGCTGACAATGGCCAGCATCCCGAGAAACGAAATGCCCAGCCAGAACAGCTTTTTCAGGGTGATCTTCTCGCCCAGAAACAAAGCCGCCAACCCGACCAGCATGAACGGCTGGACGTTATAAACCGCCGTGCCGATGGCAATCGAGGCACGGGAGTAAGAGGCGAACAACAGCACCCAGTTGCCGACAATCGCAACCCCGCTGAGCACTGCCAACAGGAAAGTGGTGCGGGTCAGAATGCCCGGACGCAGGAAGCCGAATGCCGCGCAGATCAACAACAGCGTGCCGGCGCCAAACACGCACCGCCAGAACACCACGTCCAGCACGGGCTGCCCGGAGACCAGCACGAACCAACCGATGGTCCCGGAAATCAGCATGGCGGCAGTCATTTCGAATGAACCGCGACGTATGTTTTTGTCCATCATCAGACTCCTGTGATTGAGGCAAAATTATGCCAATCCGTCCAAGGACATCTCCAGCGCAAAAAGCAGGCTAAACTCGGTTTCTGCCTTTTTTATCAAGGCGTATTCTGTCAACTGCCTAACAGGGGATTTGCCATGACCGACGACATCGACCAAGTGCTCATCACCGCATTAATGGACGACTCACGCCGCTCGCTCAAGGCATTGGCGCAGATCAGCGGCCTGTCCTCCCCCAGCGTCGCTGAACGCCTGCGCCGACTCGAAGAGCGTGGAGTGCTTAAAGGTTACACCGTCGAAATCGACCCCAAGTGCTTTGGTTATCAACTTCAGGCCATCGTGCGGATCCGCCCGTTGCCGGGCCAGTTGCAGGAAGTCGAACGGCAGATTCAGGCCATCCCCGAATTCACCGAGTGCGACAAAGTCACCGGCGATGACTGCTTCATCGCCCGCCTGCATGTACGCTCGATGGAACAACTGGACACCCTGCTCGATCGCCTCAACACCCACGCTGAAACCAACACCGCGATCGTCAAGAAAACCCCGGTCAAACGTCGCTTGCCACCGATGGCGTGAGTGCGATTTTGATTCGAAACGCGTAAATTGACTGTTTTCCGGCGAAGGATTGGCGGTATGAAAACTCAGGCAATATTACTCGCGGCGCTGATGCTCTCGGGTTGCGGCACGATACAAACAGTGATTCGCGGTGACGAAGTGGCGGCGAAGGGTCTCAAGGATCAAAAAAGTTACTGCGGCGCCGTTCCGCGAATCTACAGTGGCGTGACCTACGATTTTTGCACGCTCAATGCGCCTCTTGAAAAAGGTCGGGATGCGCAGGTGCATGACAATGCTCCGGCCATCGTCCTGATCGACGTGGTCATTTCCGGCGCTCTCGATACCTTGCTTCTGCCCTATACCATTTACCGCCAGCAGGCCGATGGCAGCATTGTCATCACTGAATAATCCCGAATTTCAGGCAATAAAAAACCCGCCTGAGCGGGTTTTTTACTTAAAGCCTGCGATTAATCATCGCGGCTCATGATGCCGAACAGCTGCAACAAGCTGACGAACAGGTTGTAAATCGATACATACAGGCTGATGGTCGCCATGATGTAGTTACGCTCGCCGCCGTGAATGATGGCGCTGGTCTGGAACAGAATGCAGACCGAGGAGAACAGCACGAAACCTGCGCTGATCGCCAGTTGCAGACCGCTGATCTGGAAGAAGAAGCTCGCCAGCGTCGCACCCAGCAGCACGAAGAAGCCTGCCGTGATGAAACCACCGAGGAAACTCATATCCTTGCGGGTGATCAGCACGTAAGCCGACAGACCACCGAACACCAGCGCAGTCATTGCGAAAGCCGAACTGACGACTTCAGCGCCGCCCTGCATGCCCAGGTAGCGGTTGAGGATCGGGCCGAGCAGAAAACCCATGAAACCGGTCAGGGCAAATGCCGACACCAAGCCCCAGGCCGAGTCACGGAGCTTGTTGGTGAGGAAGAAAAGCCCGTAGAAGCCGATCAGCACCACGAAAATGTTCGGGTAGCCGACACGCATCTGCTGAGCAACGAACGCCATCACGCCGCTGAATGCGAGGGTGAGAGCGAGCAAGCCGTATGTATTGCGCAGGACGCGGCTAACCTCTAGCTGCTCAGCCTGCACGCTGTTATTAACTGCGTAATCCTGTTCGCGCATGGCGACACTCCTGTTGGTTTGAAACGTTCAGTCGCAAAGATCATAACAGACGCTCTGTAACAAGCCATGCAGAGAGTTTGACAGTGTGTTTCATTCAGGTATTATGGCGCCCGCAACGCAAACGGAGGTGTGGCCGAGTGGTTTAAGGCAACGGTCTTGAAAACCGTCGACTGTAACAGGTCCATGAGTTCGAATCCCATCGCCTCCGCCATATTTGTACCGATAGAGCCCTGATTATTCAGGGCTTTGTCGTTTCCGGAACTCGCGATTTTTAGTCTTCCCTTTCTGGATCGTTTCCGCATCTTTTCGGTCATTTCCGCAACCCTACCCTTTCGACATCACTGGTTCGACCTCGACACGCAGGTGGATGTGGCTGTCTTCAACAGGCGGCACAGCCAAAAGTGGACGGTGGACACGGTGATGGCAAATGGATAGCTTCGTTCGAGGGCTGCAGTCCGGTGGCGCCGTCCCGAACCCGCGAAACGCGAGTTCGGGGTCTTCCCAATCGCCACGGATAGCGGCGACCTTCAGACAGGCGCAGAGATAAAGCAGAGACCCTCTTGTGGAGAGTGCACCGACAGCAAGGAGCTTGGTAAAGCGCCTCGATTGGTCATGGCTACTAACGCCGTGGAACGCGTAGCGTCCGCCCCCTGTAAAAAGCACCCAAAGCAGGTTCAATTATGGGCGCTGAAAAAACTACTCAATCAGTTCGTAGTGGAAATCCTCTGGAACAAATCGATTAGTACCGATAGGTTGCCTGCACAGAAAACCCATTCGCGCTATTGTTGTAATTGGCGCTGTATTGCGGTTGAAGACCGGAGTTGTCCGGTTGCTTTACCGAGACTTTGGAATCCCAGAGATAACCGTAAGCAAAGTCTATCGTCAGATCGGAACTCGGCGAATAAGCGCCACCCAAGGTCACGGCCTGGCGATTCCCAACCGGTATGCGCACGCTGCGATCGGCATTCCTGATGGGCGACGGATCATAGGCGTAGCCTGCGCGCAGCAGCCATTGCTGGTTCAATTGATAAGAGGCGCCAACGGCGGTGCTCCAGGTGTCACGCCAATTCATTTCTTCGATCACCGTTCCCATGCCAGCCGCCTGCCCCACGGGAGAAAGACCGCTGTTGACGGCCTCGACCTTCTTGATCCGGCTCCAACGTTTCCAGGTGGTTCCCAGGTATCCCGTCCAGCGACTATTGAAATGATGGGTAATAGACGTGTCCACGGATTCTGGCATCGTGAGGTCTATCTTGTTGTCATACTTTCCGTCCAGCGGGATGACGCTCGGGGAGCCAGAAACTTCAGTATGCCCTTCGAGCTCATAGTCCACCTTCGAGTGATAGTTAATCCCCCAACTGGTTGCCTCAGTAAAGTCAACCAGGATGCCTACGTTGTAGCCAAGTGCCGTGTCATCGCCTTTGATGGTGACCAGTGTGTCCTCGCCGTTGTTCAAGGCGCCGGTGGCCAGGTAATTCTGAAGCTTTGCATTGAAACGGTTTATGGTCGGTCCGCC
Source organism: Pseudomonas sp. LBUM1663 (assembly GCF_059695905.1). Taxonomy (NCBI): domain Bacteria; kingdom Pseudomonadati; phylum Pseudomonadota; class Gammaproteobacteria; order Pseudomonadales; family Pseudomonadaceae; genus Pseudomonas; species Pseudomonas sp. LBUM1663. Next base: position 3,602,326 of record NZ_CP166792.1, read on the forward strand.
GCCAATGGACACGTAATCATTGATCCGCCAGGCAATGGTGGGCTGCAGGGTTACTTCCTTGGTCGTGCTATAGGAACCATGGTAGCGGCCCTGAAAAGAGCTCTCGTAATCATTGATCAGACCACTTGGCGCATAGAGGCCAAGTCCAATCGAAAAACGATAATCAAGTGGCGTCGACATATAAGCAAAGGGCACAACCCCCAGCGGTACCGAGTCCCCTTTATTCGTTCCTGAGGCACTGCTCTGCCCATCACTGATGTCATCGCTCACTGAGACGACCGCGGCCCCGCCTGAAATTTCAGCGCGCTTCAACTTGGTCAAACCTGCGGGATTTCCAAAGATGGTGCTCGCGTCCAGCGCGGAAGATGACCTTCCCGCATAAGCAGTTCCCGCACTGCTTGCACTTTGTTCGTTTAACGCAATGCCATTGGCGCTTGCAATGGTAGAGGCGCTGAGTAGTGCGATGGCACTGCTGAATTCAATCCAGACTGCACACTTACGCTGAGTAGAAACACTCGGGATCACACGGCTATTCAGTTTCATTTTCCACCTCATGTTTATTGTTTTTGTTGATTGCACCAGGCAAGGCTTCGCCTTTCCGTGCACTTTTCAGTGCCGGTTGGAGTGGATCGATGTTGTGTAAAGCGCCCTGGCTAAACAGCGCCAGGGCATGACTGCCGGACTTACAGATTGCGAATCAGGAACTCAATTAAATCCACTCGACTTGAAAGCTGTAACGCCCCAAGAGCGGAGCCAGGAATTCCTGGCCCGTTCCGGCCCTGACACAGGCCACCTGCCCGCGACGATTGTCCTGCACGACTTCAACGGCAATATCCGAAAGCCCCAGACGTTCCACTTCCTGCTGGACTACTTTGGCAATCTCCCGCTGCTGCAACGCGGGCTTGAATATCTTGCCCACGGCAGTCAGTGGCAATGCATCGAGGATTTCAATGCGCTTGGGAACGGCTGCCCGCTCGCTGATGTTCTTATGAGCGAACGCCTCAAGTTCTTCGGCGCTGCAAACCTGCCCGGGGCGCAGCTGAACATAGGCGACCGGCACCTCGCCCGAGTAGGCATCGGGGCTGCCGATTGCAGCGGCCAGGGCGACAGCGGGATGCGCCTGAAGCGCTTCCTCGATTTGCTTGGGATCGATGTTGTGGCCGCCGCGGATGATCAACTCCTTCTTGCGTCCGGTCAGCCAGAAATAACCCTGTGCATCCTGGCGACCCAAATCGCCCGTATTCAGCCAGCGCTGACCGTCGATACCGATCCAGAGGCCCTGGTTATGACGCTCCTCCAGATAACCCTCGAAGAGGTTCGGTCCACTGATCGTGATGAGGCCGATCTCATCCACGTTGGCGTCGCGCAGGTACTCTCCGGAATCATTGAGCACGACCGCGCGCATATTCTGGTAGGCGAGCCGTATCCCAATGGAGCCGATACGACGCTCGCCATAGGGTGGATTGATTGAGGAAACGCAGGCGCCCTCGGTAAGACCATAACCTTCAAGAATCTTTACCCCGGTACGGCGCTCGAATTCCCGGAAGAGCTCAGCCGGCATGGGTGCGGCGCCACAGATTGCATAGCGAAGACTGGACAGGTCACGGCCCTGCCATTCATTTTGCAGAAGCGCGGCATAGACAGTTGGCACGCCGGAAAAGAGGTTGATACCGAAGTGCTCGACCATCTCCCAGAATCGTGGGATCACGCCCTCTCCACGATAGCCCTGAGGCGTCCCGAGGATCACATGGTCGCCTTGAGTCCAAGGCATCAGTCCAGTCACCAGTTGGCCATTGACATGAAATAGCGGCAGGCCACAAAACATAACCTGGACTCCACTGCGTGGCTGCATGTGAGCGTCGATGGCCCATGCGTCGAATACTTCAGAGCCATGGGTACGCGCGGCAATCTTGGGGAGCCCGGTTGTGCCGCCCGTACAGATGTAGGAGGAGCACTCATCCTGACGGATTTGCCGACCGCTCTTGAGGTGTGTGTGCGGCTGCGTATTCATCAGCGATTGCCAATCGTGGATCGCGATACCACTGTGTAAGTCTCGCTCCTTCAGTGCCACGGTTTTAAGAGCCCCACGCAAAGATTCGGCGACATAGGGTTCCATGCTGACCCAGACAACAGACTTGACCTTGGGTAACTGATCCAGCTGCGAAGCCAGTTTGGGCCACAGATCGCTGCCTGGAGTCGGCGCGAGTGTCACCACCACGGATACCTTTGCGGCATTCAGCAAGCCTGCCATCTGCTTGGCCTCAAGCAGAGGATTGATCGCCATGACGATTCCCGCCGCCTCCCCGCCCCATATCGTGAAATGGGTTTCTGGCAGATTGGGCAAAACAAAGGCAATCACCTCGCCCGGTTTTATGCCCAGGTCATCGAAGGCATTTGCCGCGCGGGTGATATCAGCGAAGAGCTGGGAGTAGTTCCACTCGTGGGTGCGCTGGAAATCGGCGGCATCGGCGAAGAAGCTTAACGCCGGTGCCTGGGGGGTGCGCTCGGCCGCCTGACGCAGCGCTTCATAGGTGCTGCAAGCCAGACCACGCTCCGACAAGGGCACTCGTTCGAGACTTTCGATGTCGTTCAGGGTCCGCACAACCATCAGGCTTCCCCCACGACTCGGTTGCGTTGCACGCCGAGATCGATCACACCGTCGGCGCTGCGAATACGCGCCTCGACCACGTCACCGGCCTTGAGGTACTGCGTCCGGCCTTCCTGCGCCTTGAGGAAAAGCTTCCACTTGGTAGCTTCTGGCAAAAGGGCTGCAATGCGCATTTTGCCAGGCGAAGGGATCGTTAGAGCGCAGCCCGCAGGCGTACCGGTGGCGATCAGGTCTCCAACGTCGAGATCTTGCAAGGCGGAGAGTTCGGTCAGGGTTTCAGCGGGACCGTAAACCAGGTTGGCCGTGCTGTCGTTCTGTCGTACCTGGTCGTTGACCGTCAGCTTCAGCTGCAGTGCTTTGAGGTAATGAATGTTCGTGGCATCCAGCAGACAGAGGTATGGGCCGACCGGGCCAAACGTGCGGAAGCTTTTGCCCTTGTAGAACTGCATCTGGGGAATCTGAATGTCACGCGCCGAGTAGTCGTTGACAATGACAACGCCGGCGATGAACTCATGCAGATTGGCGTCGGTGACAGAAACAGCGCCTGTGATCGCGCGTTTCATCACCAGCCCCAGTTCAATTTCGTAGTCGAGAAAACGCACGGTGCGCGGTTTGATCAGGTCGCTGTCGGCTGCCACCAGGCAACTCGTCGCCTTGGTGAAGATCATGTTGAATTTCTTCGCATCAGGGTCCATGCCTGACTCGATCATGTGCTGACGGTAATTGGCACCCTGGCAGACAAACTGCTGGTTACGGGTCAACGGCGACAGCAGTTTTACTTCGCCCGCCTCCAACTCCGAACCTTTCAGTTGAGCGAGGTCGTCGAGACTGTTCTGGCTAATGAAGTCACCGGTGGTTTCGAAAGCACCAGGGACAACTGTGATACGGCCCTGGCGAAGCACGCCCCAGTGGATACCGTTCTGATATTCAAAGCGGACTACGTGTACAGCAGACATTGAAGGTACTCCTGGAGCGGCGTTTGTCCCGCGTTCGGTGGCGCGAGAACTGTGGTGTTGTTCTGAGGGCGGGCTGGCAACGGTGTAGACCCACGCACCGCCAGCAATCAAAGCGCCGGCTTTAAGCACGTCCCGCCGGCCAAAGCGGGTTGAGTTGTCCGACATGGCGGCAGCTCTACCCGAACATCCGCATGAGTGTTACCAACTTTCGGATGGTCAGGTCCGGGCTGCGTCGCAGGTTGCGGATCAGCAGCAGCACATTGGTCAGGGACAACTTGGGTTTGGTAAAACTCTTGGGCATGCGCTGCCCCCACTGCGCCATTGCCTCGGGGCTCACCGGATGAATGCCCGTAGGCCGGGTGGCCGTGAAAATATCGCCGTCGCAGTAATGCTCGTGCTTGTCGCCCCACGGGTCTTGCCAGTAATCGAAGATCTGACTGCCCAGAATGTGCCGGCCGATGCCCCATGAGTGTTCCCAACCCCGCTCCCGCAGGACGCGCTGCCCCATACCCACGGCGTCTGCATCGACGACTTCATAGGCGCTATGGCTGTAGGTGGCCATGAACCCTTGCGCAATCGCGAGCGCATGGTGATCTGCGGGAATGTCACCGAGATCAAGGCGCATGAAGGTGACGATAGGCGTGCCGTCGGGGAGTACCTGCACATCGCTGGGAATAAACCCGAAATGCTGCGTGTACCAGGCGCAGGTCGCTTGATAGTCGGCCACTTCAATGACGATGTGGCCTAGTTTGAGTACTTCAGGGGGAGCGTTCGGCGGACGCTGCGTGGCGTTGATTCGTGGTTGCTCGTGAGCCAGATTCCAGTTCAAAGGAGCTCTATGCGACAGAGGTTTGCCCGGGGTCTGGTCACAGACGGCTTCCACAATGAAACCGGAAGGATCAGTCAGCCTGACGCAATACCCTTTGCCGGGATGTGCCGATTTCTCGACCGATGACGCACCCGGGATTCGAGTGAGCTTTTCCAGTTCGTCCAGGGACTGCACGGCAAGTCCGAACCCGATGAAACGTGCCTGTTCGGCCCGTTGGACACGGTAACAATAGGCAGTGGCGTCGGTGGCCCGCAGATAGAGCGTATCGGCCTCCTGCCGGCTTACCGTCAGGCCGAAGTCAGTCAGGAAACGCGCCGCCGCATTCAAGTCCGGCCGTTGGAAGATCAGGTGAGTCAGGCCCTGGGCCTTCACCGTCGGCTGCGGATGCCGGGCGGGCTGTTGCGTCGCCAACCGGTGCAATTCAATTTTGTTGTTCATTGTTCTTGTTTTCCGGTTTTTTAGGGCAAAGCTGTCCCGAACCCCTGAAAATTCAGAGGTTTATTCAGTCAAATCAATTACGAACTCAGTCGAGAGATGGAAGTGCCGGCAACTCCATGGTCGCCAATGCACGCGCCTCCTCTGGCGGCACACCCAATGCCCGCAGTAACAGTTCGGCGGTATCAGAGCCCGACTCGCGCCACGTCCGGTGACCTTCCAGTACCAGGAAAATCGAGCCAAGCACGCTGCTCGATATCAACGTCAGTACTGAGAGCAATTGCTCCTGCTGAAACGTGTAGCGCCCAGTGGTAAGCCCGCTCAGAAGATCCTTGGTCGCCTGGCTGCTGAACATTTCGCGCAGCGCCGAATTGCTCATGGCGAATTTATGGATGAACGCGCCCCACTGGGAGTCTTCGTGGGCTCGGCGAATGAAGAATCGAATGCCATTGGCCAGGCGCTGAGCTGGATCCGAGAGGGAATTGAAGCTCTTGTTGACGCGCTCATGCATCTCCCTCGCGAGATGGCTGGCCACCGCCTCGAACAGGTTTTCCATGCTGTCGATGTTGCTATAGACCGTTCCGCGCGCCACGCCTGCCTCTTGGGCGAGGTCAAGAATGTTCACTTGAGAGGTGCCTCTTTCAGCGAACAGGCGAAAGGCGGCTTGATGAATGCGGCGCTGTGTTGGATTCAGGGATTCCACGGTTCTCTCTCCAGGATTACCTTATGGACCGATTGAACACTCGTGTTCATTTTACGTCAACCATATTTTTAAGCGGTTTGGTTTTTATGTCTGAAAACTGGCCTTAATCCCAATAATCTGGATACAAGGATCGATGTCGCCGGATCAACAAAATCCCTTCACATTGACATAATTGAACACTCGTGTTCAATTATGCTGGCCGACTTTTACCAGCTGGAGGACAGAACATGACCGGCTCAAATCTCTTCAAACCGCTTCGGTTGCCCAACGGCACGGTGATTCCAAACCGAATCGCCAAGGCTGCCATGGAGGAGAACCTTGCCAATGAGGATCACGCTCCAGGGGAAGCGCTGGTTAAGCTCTACCAGCGTTGGGCGGAGGGTGGTGCCGGTCTGATCATCACTGGCAATGTCATGGTTGACCGTCACGCCTTGACCGGACCCGCAGGCGTAGTGCTTGAGGACGATCGGAACCTGGGCAAATTCAAGCTATGGGCCGATGCTTGCCGCAGTCGCGGGGCTCAGGCCTGGATGCAAATCAATCATCCCGGACGGCAGCTATTGGCTTCAATGGGCCAACCGGCAAGGGGCCCCTCCGCAGTTGCGGTCGATATCCCCGGACTTTCAAAAGCGTTTGTGCTGCCCAGGGCTTTGGAGGAGCAGGAGATCGAAGAGCTGATTGAGCGCTATGCCCAAGCGGCGGTGTTGGCTGAGCGCGCCGGATTCACCGGCGTGGAGATACATGCCGCGCATGGCTACCTGTTCAGCCAATTCCTTTCGCCCCTGACCAATCGGCGTGACGACCGCTGGGGCGGCAGCCTGGAAAATCGTGCGCAAATTCTATTGAAAACCATCGACGCAATTCGCCAGCGAGTGGCACCGATCTTTTGCGTCGCTGTGAAACTCAACTCCGCGGACTTTCAGCGCGGCGGTTTCGATGCCGAGGATGCGGCTCGTGTAGTGGAAATGCTTAACGAGAAGGCGATCGATCTGGTCGAGTTGTCAGGTGGCAGCTACGAAAGCCCGGCTATGCAGGGACAGACCCGCGATGGCAGCAGCCTGGCTCGAGAAGCCTATTTTCTCGAGTTCGCGGAGAAAATAGGAGAAATAGCGCGCATGCCGCTCATGGTCACCGGCGGCGTGCGTAGAAAGGAGGTCGCGGAGAGAGTGGTGAGCGGCTCGGTGTCGATGGTCGGACTTGCCACGGCACTGGCAATCGAGCCGGCCCTGCCGAGACAGTGGATGGTGGGTCGGGACGTCAAAGTGGAGCCCATCGTCGTCCGCTGGAAGAACAAGACGCTGGCATCGCTGGCAGTGGCATCGGTGATCAAGAAGCAGCTTGGCTTGTTGAGTCAAGGGAAACGGACAAAACCCGGGACGTCGCCACTCATGGCATTGATCGGCAATCAACTGAAGGCTCGTCGCCAGGCGAAGAGCTATCGGCAATGGATTGATCAAGCCAGGTAGAGGATCAGGCCGGTAGCGGCTTGCCGGCGATTTTCCTGGCTCTGGCAGGTGTGACGCCCAGAGCCTGGAGAATCATTTCGGCGACCCGCAGATCGTGCTCCGCCACTGCGCGCCCTTCGACGACGGAGCGCATTGCTCCGGTTGTGCACGACAGGACGATGTCCAGGGCGACCCCTTCGTCCCCATAAGCAAAAGTGCCCGCACGCAGCCCCTCACGCAGATCGCCCAGTACATGGTCAGCCAGACGCGAGCGCATTGCCTGGTCGAAATGGATGATGCGCAGCAGCGCATTCGCCCATTGGTGGTCGGCTGCGGCCCGGCAAACAAACATGCGCACACCGATCGAAAGACGCTGTGCGCCGCAGTGCACATCCCTGCTCATGGCGGAAATGGCATCGGAGAACTCTGCGGCCATGGCGATGCCCACCGCCTCCAGTACTTCGTCGCGAGTTCGAAAATAGTTGTAGATGGTGCCGTTAGATACCGCGGCTTCCGCAGCGACCTCGAGCAGTGCGATCTCCCCCACTTCCTTGCGTGCGATAAGGCGCAATGCCGCGTCCACCAGGCCACGACGGGTGCGCTCACGCTTCTTGTGACCTCTCGTGAGAGGTTCTGGCGCATCAGCTTCTAAAGGAAGTGCGGGGGAATGCATGATCAAGCTCGTAATCTAATGGGCTCGTTGATGGTAACGGAAACGCTGTCAGGCGTTACGTCTTCGCTGGCCAGCAGGTTTCTGCAGTCTCGAAGGAGATTGCCTGCTTCTGCGCCAAGAGCGTGGTGCATGATGATACGGTCGGGGCGAACCGCGACGAGCGTTCCCTTGGCAGCCAGCGGCAGGATCTCATGGTTCATGTCTTCGATGAAGTCACAGCTACCGCCGGAGCGTTGACCTCGTGCCCTGACCTCTAAAAAGTGGCCGCCCATTTTTTCCCAGCAAACGATCTGATCAGGGGTCAGCAGTGACAACGGGTCTACACCGAAACCCACCAGGGTCAGGCTATCTCCCAGTGCATCGTCGCTCAGTTTGATCTGCTTTTGCAGGTTGCGAGTCCAGGCCTGGGGAAACAGGCTGCCGCGTACCAGTTTGTCGCCACGGCGATGCTGCACGAACAGGCCGTGTTTGAAGGTGTTCCTCGGCTTGATGTCCAACTGTTCGAAGTACCTCCTGGTAGTGGGCGTCAACGCCAGCGTGCGCATCAGGCCGTGGACAAAGAAAGCGGCGATCTTGTTCTTGGGCATCACCAGGCGGCCCATGAGTTTCGCCAGATTGATCATCGCCCGGGCATGGGGGCGGCGTTCTACGTCATAGGTTTCGAGTATTGCAGGCGCGGCATGGCCGCGAAGGACCCAAGCCAGTTTCCAGGCAAGGTTGGCGCCATCTCGAAGTCCTGCAACGAGGCCTTGCCCGACGAAAGGAGGCGTGATGTGCGCTGCGTCACCGGCGAGAAAGACGCGCCCCTTGCTGAATCTGTTGCAGCAGCGCGCGTGGAATCGATACACCGCCTTGCGTTCGATTTCCAGCTCCTGCTGGTTGATCCATGGCGCGATCAGCCGAGCGATGCTTTCCGGGCTCTCAAGCTCTTCCCGGGACTCACCGGGTTGCAGCATGAACTCCCAACGTTCCCTGCCGCCGGGTGCGGGCATGTGCGGTGTCGGGCGTCGCGGATCACAGAGAAACTCGATGTGATCAATCGCTGACTTATGCCGGTTCTTGACATCGACAATCAGCCAATCTTCCGCATAGGTCTGCCCTTCGAATTCCTGGCCAATCAGCGCTCTGACCCTGGAGCTGGCGCCATCCGCTCCGATCAGGTACTGGGCACGAATGGAATGCGACTGCCCATTTTCATCCCGTACGGAAGCGAAGACGCAATCCGACACTTCGACCAGGCTCTCAAGCTCGAAGCCACCCAGGCTGGTCACGGTTTTTAGCCGGGAAACCTGGCCGCGCATCGCGTGCTCGAGGTCGGGTTGATAGAACGTCACGAGTTTCGGATGGCCGTCGACGCACCCCTCGGTATTGGCTCGACCAAACTGCCCGAGTACCGGGGAGTGCATCCTCACTTCAGGGATAACGATCTTATCGAAAGCGTCTTCCGACAAACCGGCCTGTTGCAGGATGCGCAGCGCCTCGTTGTCCAGAGCAATGGCACGCGGCATAAGTACGACGTCATGGACCTTGTCCAGTACCAGAGTCGTGACCCCATAGCGGCCCAGAAGCGCAGCGATGGTCGCACCTACCGGACCATAACCGATAACCAGCACGTCGACGGCGGCGGGAGGCAATTCGCAAACTTTCTTGTTGTTGTTCATCTCGGGCCCTTGTTGTGATTGAAGTCGTGAGACGCGAGGTCTCATCGTCAGGCAAGGTCAAGGTATTCAATATTGAGAGATATTTCAATATTGATGTTTTTGTCATTATTTTTTGAGATCATGCTCAACCCGCGATGGAGCCAAGGGGCGAGCCGAATTGCGCGGCGTGAACCGAGTTTGCGCGTGTGCCAGTTTCCGACCGGCGACGCTTGGCTTCAGCGCTGATCAGCGTTGTCATTGGAGGCATAGCTGAAGACGGCCTCGCGAAGATCGCGGCGCACACTCTGTCTAGTCTTTAGGAATCAACCGTGGCACGTCCGCAGCCCCATCCCAACCCAGTCTTGCTCTGCTTCGTCGAGTTCGAGCTCGATGAGTCCAACGCCTGTTTGTCGCGCAATGGGCAAGCGGTGGCAGTGGCACCAACGCCTTTCACGTTGTTATGCGTGCTAGCACGCCAGCCAGGGTCGCTGGTGACCAAGGATGCCTTGCTTGATGCCGTGTGGGGGCATCGGTTCGTCAGCGATTCGGTCCTGAAAACGGCCATTAGCGATCTGCGCAAGGTGCTGGGCGACGACCCCAGGCATCCTCGTTTCATTGAGACGGTGTCGCGACGCGGTTATCGCTTCATCGCCCCACCCTCCTCCGCACTTTCGATGTCGCCTGCATCCGCGACGGTTAAAGCGACCGGTACACCTTCGTCACCGTCATTCATCGGCCGCACCGACGAGGTCTCCAGATTGCAACGGGCTTGGGAGCGGGCGGATGGCGGTCAGCGCGCCGTGGTCTGGCTGGCTGGAGAACCGGGAATTGGCAAGACGACGTTGATCGAACACTTCCTCGCCAGCCTTGGCGGCATTGCCTGCGCACGCGGCCATTGCGTGGAGCACTACGGCGCCGGCGAGCCGTATCTGCCGGTGCTGGAGGCGTTAGCCGATCTGTGCCGCAGCGACCCGACTCTGCCGGCGCTGCTGCGCGATGTAGCGCCGACCTGGTTGCTGCAACTCCCGTGGTTGAGTACCACGCAGGAGAAAGACGCATTGAGGCGCGAGCTTGCCGGTGTCGGCCCGGACCGCATGCTGAGGGAAATGGGCGAATTGCTGGACCGCTACACAGAGCAGCGTCCACTGATGCTGGTGACCGAAGACCTGCACTGGAGCGATCGGGCGACGGTCCAGCTCATCAACTATGTAGCAAGGCGACGTGGCCGCACGCGGTTGATGTGGCTGTCGAGCTTCCGCCTCGCCGAGGTGGTTGCGCTCGATCATCCACTCAGTTCATTGCGCCATGAACTGCGCCTGCAACGTCTGTGCGAGGAAGTAGTGCTCGACCCGTTTTCGGAAACCGAGGTCGCTGACTATATTGCGCTGCGTTCGACCTCGCTGGCACGCGATGAAGCCTTCGTGCGCGCCCTGCACGAGCGGACCGACGGTGTGCCGTTGTTCGTTTCGTCGATTACAAGTGAAGTGATGGACCCAAAGGACGACAAAACCACCATCGAGGCTCGGCTTGCGGATCTGGCGGTTCCCGAAAACCTCGCAGCCATCATCGATCACTACATCGCCAGACTGGGTCCGGAGCATCGTACGTTTCTTTCGGCCGCAGCGGTGTGCGGGGTTGAATTCCGCATCGAGACGGTTTCAATGGCCCTTGAGCGCGACCTCGCTTCGGTGGCCCACGCCTGTGAAGAGCTGATACGCGAACAGGTATGGCTCATACGATCGCGGGCCACAGAAGTTGAAGAGACTCTAGAGCCCCCCCTCTCTTTCCGACATGCTCTCTTCCGCCAGGTGCTGTACGAGCGAACGCCTCGCTCGTTGCGCACCCAACTCCACCACCAAGTTGGTGCGGCCCTCGAACGCGAGCGCGCGACCGGCGTACCGGTTGCTGCCTCGGAGCTGGCAATGCACTTCGACCGGGCTCGGCAGCCGATGATTGCGCTGCGTTACTACGCCGAGGCAGCAGAAGCTGCGTTGCTGCACTTCAGCCCTGACTTGTGCATTGGCCTCATTGAACGCGCCTTGGTTCTGCTGAAACAGGCACCCGAAGGGACGGAGCGCAATTCGCTCGAAATCACCCTGACCACGCTGCAAGGAGTTTCGGTTTTCCACATGTACGGGGTCGGCAGCGAAGCCAAGAGCGCCTTCGAATGTGCGTACAGGCTGTTGGCGGATGTCCCCGAACACCCCATGCGTGGTCGGCTTCTGCATGGTTTCGGTTATCTGCTTGGTCTGCGCGGTGACTATGCGTTGGCGCTCGAAGTGGCGGAGCGAGCCGAAATCCTCTCAAGCGACGCAAATGATCAAGAACTCATGCTGGCGGCGTGCATCGTCCAGGGCGAGGTGCATCACCTCCAGGGACGCACGAAAACGACTCGCCGCTGGCTCGAACGCGCCCTCGCGATCGCCGAACCTCTGGACATCGGGACGAACGAGGTTTTTGCGGCTGATCCTCAGGTCATGCTGCACGGCATGCTGGCTATAGAACTCGTCCGCTCTGGTCTGGTCGAGCAAGCCCGAATCCACCTGCAGCTGGCACGGGCACGCGCGCAGGCGTTGCGCCAACCCATGACCTGGCTGGTCGCCGCCTGGCAGGAGGTGTTGATCGAGGTACGGATGGGAAACCACGTACGTGTAGCCGCGCTGGCCGACGACATGCAGGCGCTGGTCGATGGATATTCGCTCGCACTCGGGCGTACGGCTTGCCGCTGGTGGCGCGGCTGGGCCGACGCGCGCAACGGTGCACCGCTTGATGGCTACCGTCGCATCCGCGAGGCCTATGAAGAACACACCGGGCTTGGAATGCGTTCCGGTGCCAGCGAGGTGCTCGGCTACGCCACCGAGGCGCTGCTGCTCGCAGGTGATTGCGACGCAGCGCAAGTTGAATTGCAGGAAGCATTTCGGGTGGGCGAAGAGCTGGGCGAGCGCGTCTACCTGCCGCAGCTATTGCTGCTGGAGGCAGCGATCTCGCGAGCACTGGCTCAGCCCGACGCCGGCATCGCTGCGGTGCGGCGCGCAGTTGAAGAAGCTCGCGCCCAGGAAGCACCGTGGCTGGAGCTGCAAGCGCTGGTCGACCTGTGCGAGCAACCTGACGCTACGGCCGAGGACTATCTGGCATTGGCAACGCTGGTTGACCAGTCGCCGGAAACTGACGGAACCGATCTGGCGAAGCGCGCGCGCTCGCTGATTCAGGCGGCCAAGCCGGCGTGAAGCGACGCGATTTCGCTGCGGTAAGTGTAACCGTCCCGACCGAAGTCTGACCTTTCGCTTACGACTCGCCCCAGGGAGCCGCTTACGCTGTCGTCGAACTTTCTTGCCCCCTGGTTTGCGATGATCCTGAACCCCGAATCCAAATACCCGAGCCGCCGCTCGTACGTAGTGAAACTGCGTAGCGACGCCGCGCCGGGGGCCCTGGTGGGCCGCCTTGAAAACCTGGTCACCGGACGACAACGCGAGTTTTCCTCCGCCGAAGAGCTGCTGGAGTCAATTGCCTCGGACCTCGCGTTGGCAGCCGGCGAGCACTCGGCAGATGCCAGCGGTGAGTGACGCCTCTACCACGAACGAGCGCTCGATATGGCGACCGAACGGCGACCCTTCGCTGACGACTTCGCGCACATCGAGCCCTACGCTGATGCCACCTCGAATCTTCACGAGTCCAATCCGATGCCGCGACTTCCAACTTCCCACCTGTTGACCCGCAACGCCGGGCAGACGCCCCTGCAACATGCCGAACGCGTAATCGGTGTCGTAAAGGGTGCCGCGCTCGCCGCGTCCATCGCCCTGATCCTGAACGGTTGCTCCACGGAGGTCCTTAAGCCATCGGTAAATGTGCCGGCCAGGTTCGCCGCAAGTAAGGCCTGCGAGATGGAACCCGAAGCCTTGTGGTGGAAGACCTTCAACGACCCGGTGTTAACGGATCTGGTGCGCCGCGCGATGGACGAGAACCGTGACGTCAAGATAGCCGCCGAGCGTGTGCGCGCCGCTCGCGCCGGTGAGACGATCAGTAACTCCTGGCTCTTTCCGAGTGTCGGAATGTCCGCCTCCGGCTCAGACCGTAGCAGCGGCTACAGCACCGCCAAGAAGCAGGGTTATCCAGATACCAGGACTGCGAGTGCAGGCCTGGACGTTTCGTGGGAACTCGACCTGAGCGGCCGCCTGCGCGCTGGCGCGGAAGCCGCCGAAGCCGAGGCACTGGCCGCAGAGGACGGCGTACGCGGCGTGCGTCTGCTGGTAATGAGCGATGTCGCCAGCAACTACTTCACGCTGGTCGGTGCGCTGCGCCAGGCCGAAACCTTGCGCGCGATCTCCGCAGCGCAAGACGAGACACTGCGCCTGGTGAATGCCCGCCACCGCGCAGGACTGGCAACTTCCTTCGACGTCGAACGCGCGCAGACCGATGCCGCTTCGGCGCGCGCGCAGATCCCTCCGCTGGAAACCCTGGCCGCTGTGGCGCGGCACCGCATCGCCGTCTTGATCGGTGACCAGGCTTTTAACGCCGCAAGTATCCAGCCCTCCCCTGTCAACGTGGTTGCGCCCGAGGCCCGGCAGGGGCAGCCCGCCACCCTGCTGCAACGTCGGCCTGATGTATTGGCGCTGATGGCGCAACTCGATGCTGCCAATGCGCGGCGTAAAGAAGCCGCGGCCGAGTGGTTTCCACGGCTGTTCCTCGGTGCATCCTACGGCCGCCAGGGCCTTGAGCTGAACGGGCTGGATCTGGGCGCCGCACGCTTCACCAACGTAGCCGCCCTGCTCACAATGCCGCTCTTCAACGCCGGGCGCACGCGCGCGATCAACGAGGTCGCCGAGAGCGGCCAGCGTGAGGCGCTACTGCGCGCCGAAGACGGCATTGTGCGTGCGCTCGAGGACGTGGAGAACGCGCTCGTCACGCAAGCGCAAGAACGCCAGCGCGCGGCGTCGCTGCAGTCGGCCGTCGAGTCCGCGGAGGCTGCGCTGAGCCACGCGCAGTCGCTCTACGACAGGGGACAGATCGACCTGTTGCCGCTGCTAGACGCGCAACGGGCGCGTCTGGCTGTGCGCCTGAGTGCCAACGACAGCAACACCCGTCTGCTGCTCGATAGCGTGCAACTCTACAAGGCACTGGGCGGAGGCTGGCAAGTGTTCGAACAACCCGCTACTCCCACAGCAACCACCGCAGCCGACCGGCCACCACTTTCCTGAGAATTTCGTTTTACAAAGAGGAACCGCCTTGAAAACCTCCCTTACTGCGGCCGGCGCCCTGGCCGTCGCCGTCATGCTTTGCGCGTGCAGCCCGGACAAGCCGACCGTGCAAGCGCCACGACCGGTTCGCACTGTTGAAATCAGCTACGACAATGCCCGCAATATCAATCGCTACGTTGGCACCGTGCAATCGCGGCACGAAGTCGACCAGGCCTTCCGCGTAGGCGGCAAGGTCGCCCAGCGCAAGGTCGATGTCGGCCAGTTTGTGCGCGAAGGCGACATACTGGCGGTACTGGATGACAGCGACTACCGCCTCGCCGAAGAAGCGTCGCGACAACAATGGACGGTTGCCGTCGAGCAGACACGCCAGGCCGACTCGGACCGCCAGCGCCTGACCGCACTGAAGGCTGACGGCTCGGTCAGTGCAGCCGACGAAGAGCGCGCGCAGACCAATGCCCAAACCGCGCATGCGACTGCCGAGGCCGAGGCACGCAAGCTCGCACTTGCGCGCAACCGGCTCAAGTACACCGTATTGCGCGCCTCGCGCAGCGGCGTCGTCACAGCGTTGCGCTTTGAGGCCGGCCAAGTCGTGGCGGAGGGTCAATCGGTTGTCTCGATTGCGAATCCGGATGAATCCGAGATCGTCATCGATGTGCCCGAGAATCAACTGGCCGTCTTCAAGGACGCGCGTTTCAAGGCCTCGCTGGCCAGTGCGCCGGGCGAGGTCTTCGATGTCACGCTCCGCGAGCTATCACCGCAGGCTGCAGCGCAGACGCGAACCTATCGCGCGCGGCTCAAGCCGGTCCAGGCGCTGCCGCTGGGCGCCACCGCCACGGTGACGGCCGAGCGAGTCATGACCAGTGTCTCTGTGGCGGCAGTGCCAGCCACGGCATTGACGCAGAACGGCGGTCAGCCTGCGCTGTGGGTGGTCACGCCTACGGGCAAGGACCCGGCAGGCATCGTCGATCTGGAGCGTGTGGCCGTTTGGGGTTATCGCAATGACGAGGTGCTCGTCTCCGGGCCGCGGGCTGGCGTATTGGTCGTCACCGCCGGCGTCCAGAAGATGACGTCCGGACTCAAAGTCGCCCTCCCCGACACGGCGATCGTTGACGCGAACACGACGCAGCAGGCCACCCGATGAACAACTTCAATCTCACCGACTGGGCGCTGCGCCATCGCGCCATTGTTCTGTTCATGCTCCTGATTGTCGCGGTGGCTGGCGCCTTCAGCTTCACCCGGCTCGGCCAGCTCGAGGATCCGAACTTTTCCGTGCCGTCCATGACCGCCATGGTCATCTGGCCGGGCGCCACTGCCCAGCAGTTGCAGGACCAGGTCCTAAACCGCATGGAGAAGAAATTCGAGCAGATCGACAACTTCGAGAAGGTGGTCACTTACGCGCGGCAAGGCTATGCCGGCATGACGCTCACCGTGCGCGGCGGCACGTCCAAGGCTGACCAGCGCGAAGCCTGGTACCAGGCGCGCAAGAAGCTCAACGACCTGAGCCTCGAGATGCCTGACGGCGTGATCGGCCCGATCCTGAACGACGAGTACGGCGACGTGTATGGTCTGATGTACGCAGTCAAGAGCGATGGCGTCGGCCAAGCCGACCTGTCGGACGCGGCCGAGGACATCAAGCGCCAGATGCTGAAGGTGCAGATGGTCAAGAAGATCGATGTCATCGGCAAACAGGCCGAGCGTGTCTACGTCGAGTTCTCGCATGAGCGCCTGGCTGCGCTGGGCATCACACCGCTGGCCATTGCCGAAAGCCTCAAGAGCCAGAACGCCATGGTGCCCGCCGGTCAGATCGACACTCGCGGCGACCGCGTGATGGTGCGCGTGAGCGGCCAGTTCGCCAGCGAAGCGGCGATTCGCAACGTGCCTATCTCTGCGGGCGGGCGGCAGATCAAGCTCGGAGACATTGCGACCGTTACACGTGGCTTCGAAGATCCGCCCACCTACACGGTCCGTCACAACGGCCAGCCCGTGCTGATGCTCGGCATCACGATGACCAGCGACGGCAACATCGTGGACCTTGGCAAGGCGATGGACACGGCAGTCGCCAAGATCCAGTCGGAACTTCCGCACGGCGTGGAGCTGGAGCTCGTGGCCGACCAACCCACCACGGTGAAGGATGCCATCCACGACTTCGCGCACGCGCTGGCCGAGGCGCTGATTATCGTGATCGCAGTAAGCCTGGCCAGCCTGGGCTGGCGCGCCGGACTCGTGGTCGCTGCCACGGTGCCGCTGGTGCTGGGCGGCGTGGCGCTGGTGATGCTGGCGATGGGCTGGAACCTCGAGCGCATCTCGCTCGGCTCATTGATTATCGCGCTGGGACTTTTGGTGGATGACGCCATCATCGCCATCGAGATGATGGTGGCGAAGATGGAAACCGGCATGGACCGCGTGAAGGCAGCCGCCTTCTCCTATCAGTCCACCGCCATGCCGCGCCTGACCGGCGCACTCATCACGGTCGTGGGCTTCCTGCCGATCGGCCTCTCGAAATCCACCACCGGCGAGTACGCGGGTGGCATTTTCTGGATCGTTGGCGCCGCGGTGCTGTTCTCGTGGATCTGTTCCGGCATCTTTACACCGTACCTGGCGGTCAAGATGCTGCCCAACGACTTGGGCACCCACCAGCACGGTGATCCGCACGACACGAAGTTTTACCGCAGCCTGCGCCGCCTGATCGACACCGCCATCGAGCGTCGCTGGGTGGTCATCGGTGCGACGGTTGCCGCTCTGGTATTTGCTCTGGCCTGTATCAAGCTGGTGCCGCAGCAATTCTTCCCCAACAGTTCGCGCCCTGAACTGGTCATAGACCTGCGCGTCAAGGAGGGTTCCTCGTTCGCCGCGACGACCGAGCAGGTCAAGCAAATGGAGGAGATACTGGCGAAGGACGAGGACGTGCGTTTCTATACCGCCTACACCGGCGCCGGCGCACCGCGTTTCTATCTCTCGCTCAACCCCGAGTTGCCGAATCCGGGATTTGCCCAGTTCGTTGTGATGACCAAGGACTTGGATGCACGCGAGCGGGTACGTGCGCGGCTGGTGGCCTCGGCCGACCAACAATTCCCACAGGCGTGGGTGCGCGTGACCCGGCTCGAATTGGGGCCACCTGTCGGCTACCCGGTGCAGTTCCGCGTCGTCGGGCCTGATACCCAGAAGGTGCGGCAGATCGCCCGCGAGGTGGAGAACGTGATTGCGTCCAACCCGAAGGTGCGCGATCTCCAGCTCGACTGGAACGACCCGGTGCGCACGCTAAAGGTCGAGCTTGATCAGGACAAGGCGAGCGCGCTCGGTCTCACCCCGGCCGACGTGTCACTGGCGACCCAAACCGTGATGAACGGCGCAACCTTGTCGCAACTGCGTGAGCACGAGGAACTGATCGACATCGTTGCCCGTGCCGTGCCCGCTGAGCGCTTGAGCCTCGACACACTGAAAGACATCAACCTCTACACTCGCCAGGGAACAATTGTGCCACTGTCGCAAGTCGCACAAGTGCGCTCTGAGCTGGAAGAGCCAGTGCTGTGGCGGCGCAACCGCGATATGGCAATCACGGTGCGTGCCGACGTGAAGGATGGCGAACAAGGTGTTTCGGTGACTCAGGAGATCCAGCCCTTGCTCAAGGACATCGAAGCGACGCTGCCCTCGGGCTACCGCATCGACACGGGCGGAGCCGTTGAGGAAAGTGACAAGGCCAACAAGGCGCTGCTCGCGGTGGCCCCGCTGATGCTGATCACCATCCTGCTATTGCTCATGCTGCAACTGCAGAATTTCTCCCGCATGTGGATGGTAGTGCTCACCGCCCCGCTGGGCCTTATCGGTGTGGTGCCGGCGCTGCTGGTGTTCCAGTCGCCGCTGGGCTTCGTTGCGATCCTGGGCATCATCGCACTGGGTGGCATGATCATGCGCAACGCAGTGATCCTGATCGATCAAGTGCAGATCGAAATCACTGAAGGGCGCGACCCGTGGAATGCTGTGCTGGATGCCGCCATTCACCGGGCCCGTCCGGTGATGCTGACGGCGCTGGCCACCGTACTTGCAATGATCCCGCTGACGCGCAGTGTGTTTTGGGGGCCGATGGCAATTGCGATCATGGGCGGCCTTACGGTGGCGACGCTGCTAACGATTTTCTTCGTCCCGGCGTTGTACGCCGCATGGTTCAAGGTGGGTCGCCAGACGACCGCTGACGCTCATCAGTTACAGGGGGACGCCACGTTCGCTTCTGACTTATAAATGCCGGGGCACTGTGCCCCGATTTCACCGCAATTAGAAGGCTTGCGAGGCGGTCGTTCAGGCTATCCGGCTTCGAATGCTGCTCTCCAATCGAAGGGCGCCTCGCTCCAGCCTCTCTTTAATAGACTTGAGGAACGATGAGTTCCGGTGGCGTCGGACTGCGGGAGTAATCCTCCTGTCTTACGCGTTGCGGTAGTTCGATCACCGGTAACTCTACTTCTTCATAGGGCATCTGCCCGAGCAGGTGGTGGATGCAGTTAAGTCTTGCTTTCTTCTTATCATCGGCTTGCACCACCCACCATGGCGCTTCGGCGATGTGGGTGCGTTCCAGCATCACTTCCTTGGCCTTGGTATAGGCTTCCCAGCGCCGACGGGACTCCAGATCCATGGGGCTGAGTTTCCACTGCTTGAGCGGGTCGTGAATGCGACTGAGAAAGCGCAGGTGCTGTTCCTGGTCGGAAATGGAGAACCAATACTTGATTAGCTGAATGCCGGAGCGTGCAAGCATTCTTTCGAACTCTGGCACGGTGCGGAAGAACTCTTCGTACTGATCGGCGTTGCAAAAACCCATCACCTGTTCGACGCCTGCGCGATTGTACCAACTACGGTCGAAGAGCACGATCTCACCCGCTGCTGGCAGGTGTGAGACGTAGCGCTGAAAGTACCACTGAGTACGTTCGCGGTCATTGGGTGCAGGCAACGCGGCAACCCGACACACGCGAGGATTGAGCCGTTGGGTAATGCGTTTGATGACACCACCTTTGCCCGCGGCATCACGACCTTCGAACAGAATGACTACTTTGTGGCCCGTCTTTACCACCCAGCTTTGCAGCTTCACCAATTCGCCTTGCAGGCGGAATAGTTCGCTGAAATAAACTCTTCGAGCTTCCTTCTCACTTCCTTCCTCTACCTGCTCATCGAACAGAGCATTCAGGTCAGTGCCGTCTTCGGATAATTCCAGTTCCAGCTCTTCGTCACTGTGATCAAGCAGCTCACGGCGGATGCGCTGTATCAGTGTGTCTTCGGTTGATAGCATAGGAGCAACTCGCGTCGGGAAGGGCCTGACTCAGTGTTAGTCGTACTTGGTTACGAAGTAATTACAAAAACTTTTGCTTCAAAGCAGGCCCGTATCAAGGGCGGCTACGGGTGCAAGGCGATATCGAGCTGGCAGACAAGTCAATCAGCGGGATCTTGTGCCATCGGACTTTCATAAAGGCGTAACAAGATTGTTGCAGAGTTTCGGAGCCCGCTATCACAAGGAGTTCCTTCGATGAAAAATTTGATGAAGTCTGTTGCGCTCGCCATTACGGTTTCTCTTTGTGCAACCTCAGTGTCTTTCGCTGCTGAAAGCGTTCGACTGACAGGTTCCGGCGCCAGTTTTCCGGCTCCGATTTACCTCACTTGGTTCAAGGATTTCAGCAAGAAAACCGCTGGCGTCACCGTGGATTATCAATCCAAGGGCAGCGGTGCAGGTGTGCAGGACTTTTTGAACAAAACGGTCGATTTCGCCGCCAGCGACTCGGCGATGAAAGACGAGGACATCGCCAAGGTTGCCGAAGGCGCGCAGTTGCTGCCGATGACAGCGGGTGAAATCGTCCTGGCCTATAACCTGCCAGGCAGTCCTAAAGGGCTGAAATTGCCACGCGATGTTTACTCCAACATCTTCCTGGGCAAGATCACCCAATGGAACGACCCGCAGATCGTCGCGGCCAACCCGGAGCTGAAACTACCTGCTACACCGATCACCGTTGTCGTGCGTGCAGATTCCAGCGGCACCACCGCGGTATTCACCAAGCACTTGGCGGCAATCAACCCGGCGTTCAAGCAGGAGTTGGGTGAAGGCAACACCGTCAACTGGCCAGCCAGCGACAAATTCATCAAATCGCCTAAAAACGATGGCGTGACCGCTACCGTACGTCAGACCCCGGGCGCCATTGGCTACATCGAGTACGGCTTCGCCAAGCTGGCCAAGGTCGACTTTGCCCAATTGCAGAACAAGGCCGGTCACTACGTTGTGCCGAATGCCGAGAGCGGTGCCGAAGCTCTGGCTGCGGTGAAGATGCCTGAAAGCCTGGTGGCCTGGCTGCCTGATCCGGATGGCGCCAAGTCCTACCCGATCACTTCCTACACCTGGATGATCTTCCGCAAGCAGAACGAAAGCCCGGCCAAGGCCAAAGCCATGCGTGAAATGGTCGAGTACAGCCTGACTGAAGGTCAGAAAATCGCCGATTCGATGGGCTACATCCCCCTGCCGCAATCGGTCGTCGATCAGGTTCGCAAAGCTTCCGCCAACATCCAGTGACGCTCGCGAGACCTCTCGGCGTGTGCTTCCAGCCTCGCCGAGAGCGTTCTCCCCTACGCCGGAATAGCCCATGAACAAGCCATTTGTCGTACCGGTCAATCCGGATTCCGCCTGCCGTCCACCGTCTGCAAAGGATTTTCTGGTTGATCGCACCTTCCGCGCACTGGCGCGCATCGGTGTGGTTCTCGTTCTGGCGCTGGTCTTTGCCTTGGTGTTCGAGGTGGGACGCAAGGCACTTCCAGGCATGGAGAAACACGGTTTTGACGTCCTTTTGGGGACCGTGTGGGACGTGAACCAGGGCAAGTACGGCATTCTGCCGGCCATTTGGGGCACGCTCTACAGCGCCTTCATCGCCTTGATGATCGCAGGCTTTTTCGGCGTCAGCATGGCGATTTTCCTGACCCAGGATTTCCTGCCCGCGAAACTGGCGGCCGTTTTTCGCACCATTGTCGAATTGCTCGCCGCCATTCCCAGCGTCGTTTATGGACTGTGGGGCATCTACGTAGTGATCCCGGCCATTCGTCCCCTCACGGATTGGCTGAACAGTGAACTTGGCTGGATCCCCTTTTTCGGCACGACCTTGAGCGGACCGGGGCTGTTACCTGCCGCGCTGGTGCTTGCCATCATGATTCTGCCGACTATTGCCGCCGTTTCGCAGGATGCCCTCACCGGCGTTCCGATGAAAACCAAGCAGGCGGCCTATGGCATGGGAACCACCCATTGGGAAGCGATTCTCAAGGTCATGGTGCCCTCCGCTGCCACCGGCATTTTCGGCTCGCTGGTGCTGGGTCTGGGCCGGGCCTTGGGTGAAACGATGGCCCTGGCCATGTTGGTAGGCAACTCGAACAACATTTCCCTTTCTCTGTTTGCACCCGCCAACACGCTCGCGGCCTTGTTGGCGCTGAACTTCCCCGAGGCGGGACCGACCGAGATCGAGGTGTTGATGTATGCGGCACTGGTCCTGATGCTGATCACCCTGATCGTGAACGTCATCGGCTCCATGATCATGGTCTATGCCCAGCGTGGTACTAAATGATGACTGACCTCACTTCCCCTGCGGCCGCGTTGCCCAGTCTGCAGCGCAAGTTTGAAGGCCGCGCCCTGCGCAGCCTGGTGTTGACGACGCTGGTCTGGGCTGGCGCCCTGCTGGCCAGCGTGCCCCTGATTTCCGTGCTCTACATGCTGATCACGCGCGGTGGTGCCCGTCTCAGCCTGGAGGTATTCACCGAACTGCCGCCGACCGGTTTCGAGACGGGCGGCGGCTTCGGCAACGCGATGGCAGGCACCTTCGTCATGGTCGGTATCGCCGCCGCTATCGCGGTTCCGGTCGGCATCATGGCGGCCATCTTCCTGGCTGAATTGGGGCCGGAGAGCAAGCTGGCCAATGCCGCGCGCTTTGCCGCCAAGATGCTCACCGGGTTGCCTTCGATTTTGGCCGGGGTTTTTGCGTACGCCTTGGTGGTGATGACCACGGGTACCTACTCGGCACCGGCGGGCGGCGTGGCACTGGCCGTACTGATGCTGCCTATCGTCGTGCTCACCGCTGAAGAGTCGATGCGGATGGTGCCCAAGATCATGAAGGATGCCGCCTACGGCATGGGCTGCACCCGATCGCAGGTGATCTGGAAAATCGTACTGCCTACCGGCCTGCCAGCGATCCTGACCGGCGTGATGCTGGCGGTGGCCCGTGCAGCCGGCGAAACCGCGCCGCTGTTGTTTACCGCCCTGTTCAGCAACTACTGGATCTACCACGACGGCAGCCTGGCGGTGATGAATCCGACCGCATCGCTCGCCGTACTGATCTACAACTTCTCCGGCATGCCGTTCGACAATCAGCTTGAGCTCGCATGGGCGGCCTCGCTGGTGTTGGTGATGATCGTGCTGATCGTGAATATCGTCAGCCGAATCTTCGGCAAGCCAAAGTTTTAAGAATGGGAGCACATAGTGTGAATGTATTATCTGCGCAAAAAGTTGCCCCGCTCGAGACACAGGTCCCTGTGGTCATGGACTGCAAGCTGGACAAGATTTTCTACGGCAATTTCATGGCGGTGCGTGACAGCCATGTGCCGATCGAAAAAAACAAGATCACCGGATTCATCGGTCCTTCGGGCTGCGGCAAGAGTACCGTACTGCGCAGCCTCAACCGGATGAATGACCTGGTCAAAGGCTTTCGCTTCGAGGGTCATGTGCATTTCCTCGGGCAAGACGTTTATGGCAAGGGCGTTGATCCCGTGGTCGTGCGCCGCTATATCGGGATGGTGTTTCAACAACCAAACCCGTTCTCGATGAGCATCTTCGATAACGTCGCTTTTGGCCTACGCCTCAATCGCTACCAGGGCGACCTGGGTGATCGCGTCAAGCACGCCCTGGAGGGCGCGGCGTTGTGGGATGAAGTAAAAGACAAGCTCAAGGTCAGCGGCCTGTCCCTTTCGGGCGGCCAACAGCAACGGCTGTGTATCGCCCGCGCCATCGCGACCGAGCCGGAAGTCCTGTTGCTGGATGAGCCGTGCTCCGCACTTGACCCGATCGCCACCCGCCGTGTCGAGGAGTTGATGGTCGAGTTGAAGAAGGATTACACCATCGCGCTGGTGACTCACAACATGCAGCAGGCGATCCGTGTCGCTGACACCACGGCATTTTTCTCGGTGGATATTTCCCAGGGTACGCGTACCGGCTATCTGGTTGAGATGGGCCCCACGGCCCAGATATTCGACAATCCCCGCGAGCAAATGACGAGCGATTACATCAGCGGCAAATTCAGCTAATCGACAAACGTCCAGTCAAGACCGAAAGCAGCCAATGGCAAACGACA
Source organism: Pseudomonas sp. LBUM1663 (assembly GCF_059695905.1). Taxonomy (NCBI): domain Bacteria; kingdom Pseudomonadati; phylum Pseudomonadota; class Gammaproteobacteria; order Pseudomonadales; family Pseudomonadaceae; genus Pseudomonas; species Pseudomonas sp. LBUM1663. Next base: position 3,626,160 of record NZ_CP166792.1, read on the forward strand.
TTGGCATGCCTTCGGTCTTTTTACCTCTCACACTTCTAATCAGGATTGCCAATGTCCGCAAAGCGTCGTCTTGATTTGCCAGCAATCGAGCGTGCACTCCGTAAGGTGCAGGGGCGCTTTGCCGAGCTCAGCAGGCACTTCACCGAGCCGCGTGATCCCTTGACTGACGAAGTGCTGCGTAATGTGGTTGATGGCTATGCGCTGATTGACGACTATGTCGCCCGTGGTGTCGATCTGTTCGATCTTCAGCAACTGAACCTGATGCTGGAGATCAATGCCACCGTTCTCTGCGGCCGAGACCCGGCACGTCGTCTGGAGTACGCTCAGCACCTCGCGGCTACCGAAGAACACTTCTTCAACAACGTTGAAGGCGGGATAAAGGACTTGTACAACTGGTACTGTGCGTATCGCAGCGAATCTGTCTGGAAACGTGCGGCCGGTGTCTATGTACGGATCCTCAGCAAGCCGCAATTGTTCATTGAAGGCAATAACCGCACTGGGTCGCTGATCGTCAGTTACTTGCTCATGCGTGCAGGGCTGCCGCCGTTCGTACTGACGCTGGACAACGCCGAGGGTTACTTCAACCCGTCATCCGTCATCCGCAACTCCGCCAAACATGGCGTCAAGGCCTTGTACGAATTGCCCAAGATCAAGAAAAAATATGCAGCCTTCCTGGAAGAACAAGCGCCTGATCCAAAGGAATTTTTTGTGAGCGACAAACCAGTGCCCATCTATCTGGGGGGCGAATGATGAGCAGGTATCCGATGCTCGACAGATGCCGGGTTTCCAGCGGTCGAGCGTGGCAAGCAATCAAGCGTTCCATTCCGATGGACGCGTTCAGCCGACAGCGCATCCGTATTTCGTTTGATATCGATGACACGTTGGCCTGTCAGGCCCATCACTGCGCTGTCGAGCACAGCAGGCTGCCGGCTTTTGTTCATCGTTGGCTGGGCGAGCCATTGCGTAGGGGAACACGCGACTTGACCCGAGAGTTACGCCGACAGGGATGCAGCATCTGGGTCTACACGTCGTCCGGTCGGACACCATCTTACATCCGGCGCTGGTTATTGCTGCACGGTATCCACGTTGACGGTGTGGTCAACAGTGTTCGGCATAACCATGCCCTGACAGCGCATGGGCTTTCGAACTCCCCTTCGAAGTTTCCACCCGCATTCGATATCGACTTGCATGTCGATGATTCCGAGGGCGTGCAAATTGAAGGCTATGATCACGGTTTTCGCGTCGTGGTCGTGCGTCCGGATGATGAGAATTGGGCGCAGAGCGTTTTAAATGCAGCAGCTGAAGTCCAGGCACAGTTAGCTTGGCAGCAACGGCACAGAAACACGGAGCCTGCGCAACAACGCTCAGAAGCTTTTTCCTCCTGAATTTCGAAACATCACGACCTTGTCTTTACTGTGACGAACATTTTGATGCGGTCGTGAATCTCCTGGAGTGCATGACGCAAAGGGTCATGTTTCTCACTGGTCGTCGGGTCTTCAAAACTCCACATGATCGCTTCATCGGAAGACGGCATTCGTGAGGCTTCTTCGGAAGACTTATCACACAGTGTGATGACGTAGTGGAACTGCTGTCCTTCAAATTCATCGATCGATTTGCTACGCAAGCCATTGCTCTCTATGCCTATGTGTTCGAGAGATTCCAGGGTGCGAGGATCAACCTCGCCGGGTTCGAGGCCAGCACTGAAAGCTTCAAAGTGTGAAGAATCAGTGTGGCGAAGCAGCGCTTCGGCCAGCAAGGAACGGACATCGTTTTTAGCGCAGACAAACAGCACCCGAATTTTGTCAGCCATTTCTTTCTCCTCGCTCGAACAGTGATCCGTGAAAACGCTCTGTTCAGTTAAGCAGCGTTTTGATCGCTCACCTTCAAGTCGATGGAATGCATTATTTCCAGATCTTTCAGCTCGCTCAGTTTGCCGACTCCAGCACATGCAAGAGTTCAACGAACTGGCCTGTCAGCTTGTGATGCGGGTCGAGATGAATCAAAGGTCGGCACTGCTCATGAGATTCACGCATCTTCACTGAACTGCCGAGATACACCGGGAGAATCGGCAGCCCTTCGTTGATGAGTTCTTCAACCAGATTGCGATGAAAGCCAGTGGTGCTGACATAGTGATTGATGACAATCCCTTCAACGACCAATGACTCATTATGGTCCCCCTGAAGTTCTGCCACCTGTGCCAGCACCTGGTACAACGCCTGACGAGCGAAGGTATCGCAATCAAATGGAATCAAAACCGCATCCGCGGCGATGAGTGCACTGAACGTATAGAAGTTAATCGCCGGCGGCGTATCGATATAAACCCGGTCGTAATCCTGGGAAATGTCGTCCAACAGCCGACGCAGCTTGTTTATCTTGAATTTCGCTTCCAGCTTGGGCTGCAAATCCGCAAGCTCGCCGCTGGCAGTGATGAGGTGAAGATTGTCGTAGGGTGTCTCAACGATATGAGCGCGGCTTTTTTTGGCTGCCGGCCCCGTAGACAAGGTTTGCTTGAAAAAGTCCGCAATACCCACCGGGATGTCGTCCCCGGTCAGGCCGGTGAGGTAATAAGTGGAGTTGGCCTGGGCGTCCAGGTCGACAACGAGCGTCCGGTAGCCTTCCATTGCGCTTGCAGCAGCCAGGTTGCACACGATACTCGACTTGCCTACCCCACCTTTTTGATTGAAAACAACACGACGCATCAACACCATTCCTGCGACAAAAGATTTCAGTTTATCGACTTCCCGCGAATCCACAGCGGCAACTTGATGAATTTTATATTGCAGTGCCCGTGCGCAATGGCTGTAACGAACAATAGCTCTGCTACGCTCTGCGAACACACTCACAAGCGAGGACGATGATGTCTTTTGTCGACGATTTTGTGGCTCAGATCATTTCCCTGGAGGTCTCCCTCTATCACTCGCGCGCTCGGCTGCAAGCCAACAGTGACAGCGAAGCGCTGCATGATCTGAGGATTGCAGTACGGAAAATACGAAGCCTTTTGCGACCGCTGCGCAAGATGCCGGAGATTATCGAATTGAATCAGGCCGCCGCTGAGGTTGGCAGAGCGACGACTCCCACGAGGGATCTGGAGGTCATCGTTGATGAGCTTCGGAAAATGGGGCACCCGCGCCAAGCAATCAGCCGAAGCGCAACCCTGACAGAGCAGTATCGGAAGATCGCTGCCAGCTCAGTGCTCGACAAACTAATTGCCGAACTGGATCGATGGCCAGAGATATTCAGGGCAGCCGAGCGAGCCGGCGAACTGGTTGATATCAAAAGACAGATAGAGAAAGCCCTGAAGAAAAGAATCACTCAACTGATCGCCGGACTTCGGGACAAACATTTTGATCGGCACGAGCTGAGGATCATCGTGAAAAACGCGAGATACCTCTCCGAGGCGTTTCCAACGCTGTCAGCGCTCAAGGCAAAATCCAGGGATCAATTGAAGTCGGTACAAGCGTCGCTCGGCTCATGGCACGATCATCATCAATGGTGCCTGCGGGCCGAGGCGGAACCTGATTTGCTGGAAATCGCACCGTACTGGGAAGTCGCGTCAGAGCAGGCGCTGGCTGATGCCGAGCTAAAATTGGCGTCACTCCTTGATCACCTAGAGAAAGACCTAGCGAAGGCTAAAGAATGACATCAATTCGCCTCAAAAGCCCCGACATAGAGCCTCTGATACATTTTGAATCATCTAAAAAATGCGCTACCCTCCGCCACCTCAACAGCAAAGGGTTTGCAGATGAAAATCGCGATTGAAACAAATGAGCAAGGAAGCGGTTTCAAAGTTTGGCTAGGCGAAACGGCAGTTTCGTTCCCCAGCCTAGAGGACGCTAAAACCTACATTGCCCAACTCGAAGAGCGGATAGAGGCTGCCTCTCATGTATTTGGCCAGGATGATGGAGCGCCGGAAGTTAATTGAGCATCTCGTAAGAGGTCGACCATGAGGCCAGTCTGCATACGCGGCCTGATTACCCGACAAAACTGAGCATTAACCATCACCGCTCTAAGAACCATTAGCAGCCACTGCTCGACTTAAAGAAACGGCGAAATATTCGCCATTGCACGCGTTATGTAAACGTCCCTCCCCACACCGGAGCAACGTAGTGAAGAGCACTACGTGCAGCCTCTGCACCAGCTAGGCGGGAGATGAGCCAAGCGGCCAGATACTGCGACGATAAGCCGCCGCCAGCGGTTGCGACATTGTCCTTGGCCACAAACGGCTGATTGAGCACCGCCACGCCGGCCTCTTCAACCCATGGTTTGGTGATCAGATCCGTACACGCCGGAACGTCGTCTAGCAGGCCGAGCGTTGCAAGTATGAGCGTGCCCGAGCACTGGGCGCCCAAGAGTTGGCGAGCTGGGTCGAGTTTCAGTCGAGACATCAGTGCCTCGTCCGCGACGACGTCCCGAGTCAATCTCCCACTACCCACCAGCACTGCATCCGCGCCGCAGGCTTCCTCCAACGACGCCTGCGCCTCGATTTTCAGGCCGTTCATCGATAGCACCTTATCTGTGGGGCTGGCGATAGACACTCGCCAACCAGGCTTTTGAACCCGGTTGAGGATGCCGAACGAAATGAGCGAATCGAGTTCGTTGAACCCTTCGAAGGTAAGGATCGCAATGTGCATGGTGCTCTCGCGCCAGAAAAGTCTTGAGGCCCATCGTAAAATCAACCGACCAATACATTCAAAAAATTGTAATGGATACATTTCAGGTAACTGTGGCGTCTTCACAGCCATTCGGCTCCACTCTTGAGCGTCCGCTATGGGTTTCCTGCCTTTCACGACTGACCAGGTTGGCTGCAAAAATCCCACTTCAGATGAAAGTCGCTTTCCATCAAGCGCAGTCTCTCGATTGCAGCTGTGAAATGTAGGGCGATCATGAGCCCACCCAGAACTCCAAATAACCGGCCAAATTCGTTTCCGCAAGTAAGCTGCCACCCCTTGATTTCAGAGGCCTCCAGAGCGTTAATGAATACTGCCTAGCGGAAACGATTACAACTTAAGGCATTGAAATATAAGGGTTAATCTTTGGACTTGAAAACCGTCGACTGTAACAGGTCCATGAGTTCGAACCCCATCGCCTCCGCCATATTTGTACCGATAGAGCCCTGATTATTCAGGGCTTTTTCGTTTCTGGCTTTTGACAAAAACCTACAGCCATACTTCAGCCCAAACCTCATTCAGCCAACCTCTCTCGAACCATGTCAAAAAAGGTCGTCAGGATGCGCCGCGAACTCTGTGCGCGCAGGCAAACCAGTGTCTCGGTGAAGCATCGCTGACTATCGACGATTGGCAGCCCGCGAAGCCGCGAGTTGAAGCCAAGCTCGGTCGCCTAGACAACACCTACGCCCATACCTATCGCCACGGCTTCGCGCGCGGCTTCACGGCCATCCACTTCGATCGCCTTGCGGATGCGCAAGCCCGCGGTTGCCATCTCTTCCTCCAGGGCACAGGCGCGTCACTACGCCTTTTTCGCGCAGGACCAGCGGCGTGTAGTGCAGATCGCCAAGGCTGATGGATTCGCGTTGCGCCCAGGGATGGTCAAACGCGACGAACGCGAGCATCGGATCGCTACGCAGCGGCAGCGACAGCAGTCGGTCGTCTTCGATATTGCGTCCCAGCAGAGCAATGTCGGCCTGATGACCGAACAACCGCTGCAACACTTCATCGGTATTGGCGGTTTCAATCTTCACATCGATACCGGGATAACGACTGCAAAAACGTGCGACATAGGGCAGCACATGCACCGGAGCATCCACGGCGAGGTTCAAGGTCCCCGTGGACAGGGTGCGGTAATCCATCAGCATGTCGTGGGCATCGACACTGATATCAAACAAGCGCCGGGGCAGGCCGAACAACCGCTCGCCCACTTCAGTCAGGCGCACCAGACGCTTGTCGCGGTAGAACACCATCAACCCGGAGTAATCCTCGAGCTTGCGAACCTGATCGGACACCGCCGGTTGAGACAGGCAGAGCTGCTCAGCTGCGCGCGTGAAACTGCCGTTGACGGCAACGGCGTGGAACGCCTTGAGTTGGGTATGGGAAAGCGTCATCAGCGCAGCCTTGGCATAGGTTCAACACTTTGACGAAATCGTCGAGTACGCCACCACAGCTTCGAAAAGAGCCTGGGCTCGGGTGCGCTAGCCTTCTAATTCATTCAGCCAGCATGGCGAAATTTGATGTTGGCCTTGATTGATGAGCTTCAAGCGCAGCTCGACGCGGATGTTCAGCATGTTGGCTTACATCTGCGCCGTAGTGAGCGAGCGGCAGTTGAAGTTATCGAAGAGATAGCAGAATACGTTCTGCCGAAGTTTCACTAACGATGCTGCTGAAACCTGGGATAGCCCGTCGGGTTATCCTTTTTTGTCCCGCCACTTTCCTGCGGACAAAACAAAACCCCTACCTGCATACGCAGATAGGGGTTTCGGAATTTAATCTTGACGATGACCTACTCTCACATGGGGAAACCCCACACTACCATCGGCGATGCATCGTTTCACTGCTGAGTTCGGGATGGGATCAGGTGGTTCCAATGCTCTATGGTCGTCAAGAAATTCGGTAGCCAGGTCGTTTGCCTTACGGCGCACGCTCCAGCGAATGGGTATGTGATAGATCTCGGTGTTTGTGAACAATTCGAACTTTCGGTTCATTTCGTCTTCACACACCGCAATCTGGTGCTCTTTCGCTTTTGGGCTCGAAGCAAGCAAATTGCTTGGGTGTTATATGGTCAAGCCTCACGGGCAATTAGTATTGGTTAGCTCAACGCCTCACAGCGCTTACACACCCAACCTATCAACGTCGTAGTCTTCGACGGCCCTTCAGGGGACTCAAGGTCCCAGTGAGATCTCATCTTGAGGCTAGTTTCCCGCTTAGATGCTTTCAGCGGTTATCTATTCCGAACATAGCTACCCGGCAATGCCACTGGCGTGACAACCGGAACACCAGAGGTTCGTCCACTCCGGTCCTCTCGTACTAGGAGCAGCCCCTCTCAAATCTCAAACGTCCACGGCAGATAGGGACCGAACTGTCTCACGACGTTCTAAACCCAGCTCGCGTACCACTTTAAATGGCGAACAGCCATACCCTTGGGACCGGCTTCAGCCCCAGGATGTGATGAGCCGACATCGAGGTGCCAAACACCGCCGTCGATATGAACTCTTGGGCGGTATCAGCCTGTTATCCCCGGAGTACCTTTTATCCGTTGAGCGATGGCCCTTCCATACAGAACCACCGGATCACTAAGACCTACTTTCGTACCTGCTCGACGTGTCTGTCTCGCAGTCAAGCGCGCTTTTGCCTTTATACTCTACGACCGATTTCCGACCGGTCTGAGCGCACCTTCGTACTCCTCCGTTACTCTTTAGGAGGAGACCGCCCCAGTCAAACTACCCACCATACACTGTCCTCGATCCGGATAACGGACCTGAGTTAGAACCTCAAAGTTGCCAGGGTGGTATTTCAAGGTTGGCTCCACGCGAACTGGCGTCCACGCTTCAAAGCCTCCCACCTATCCTACACAAGCAAATTCAAAGTCCAGTGCAAAGCTATAGTAAAGGTTCACGGGGTCTTTCCGTCTAGCCGCGGATACACTGCATCTTCACAGCGATTTCAATTTCACTGAGTCTCGGGTGGAGACAGCGCCGCCATCGTTACGCCATTCGTGCAGGTCGGAACTTACCCGACAAGGAATTTCGCTACCTTAGGACCGTTATAGTTACGGCCGCCGTTTACCGGGGCTTCGATCAAGAGCTTCGCGTTAGCTAACCCCATCAATTAACCTTCCGGCACCGGGCAGGCGTCACACCCTATACGTCCACTTTCGTGTTTGCAGAGTGCTGTGTTTTTAATAAACAGTCGCAGCGGCCTGGTATCTTCGACCGGCATGGGCTTACGCAGTAAATGCTTCACCCTCACCGGCGCACCTTCTCCCGAAGTTACGGTGCCATTTTGCCTAGTTCCTTCACCCGAGTTCTCTCAAGCGCCTTGGTATTCTCTACCCAACCACCTGTGTCGGTTTGGGGTACGGTTCCTGGTTACCTGAAGCTTAGAAGCTTTTCTTGGAAGCATGGCATCAACCACTTCGTGTTCTAAAAGAACACTCGTCATCAGCTCTCGGCCTTAGAATCCCGGATTTACCTAAGATTCCAGCCTACCACCTTAAACTTGGACAACCAACGCCAAGCTGGCCTAGCCTTCTCCGTCCCTCCATCGCAATAACCAGAAGTACAGGAATATTAACCTGTTTTCCATCGACTACGCTTTTCAGCCTCGCCTTAGGGACCGACTAACCCTGCGTCGATTAACGTTGCGCAGGAAACCTTGGTCTTTCGGCGTGGGTGTTTTTCACACCCATTGTCGTTACTCATGTCAGCATTCGCACTTCTGATACCTCCAGCAAGCTTCTCAACTCACCTTCACAGGCTTACAGAACGCTCCTCTACCGCATCACCTAAGTGATACCCGTAGCTTCGGTGTATGGTTTGAGCCCCGTTACATCTTCCGCGCAGGCCGACTCGACTAGTGAGCTATTACGCTTTCTTTAAAGGGTGGCTGCTTCTAAGCCAACCTCCTAGCTGTCTAAGCCTTCCCACATCGTTTCCCACTTAACCATAACTTTGGGACCTTAGCTGACGGTCTGGGTTGTTTCCCTTTTCACGACGGACGTTAGCACCCGCCGTGTGTCTCCCATGCTCGGCACTTGTAGGTATTCGGAGTTTGCATCGGTTTGGTAAGTCGGGATGACCCCCTAGCCGAAACAGTGCTCTACCCCCTACAGTGATACATGAGGCGCTACCTAAATAGCTTTCGAGGAGAACCAGCTATCTCCGAGCTTGATTAGCCTTTCACTCCGATCCACAGGTCATCCGCTAACTTTTCAACGGTAGTCGGTTCGGTCCTCCAGTTAGTGTTACCCAACCTTCAACCTGCCCATGGATAGATCGCCCGGTTTCGGGTCTATTCCCAGCGACTAGACGCCCTATTAAGACTCGCTTTCGCTACGCCTCCCCTATTCGGTTAAGCTCGCCACTGAAAATAAGTCGCTGACCCATTATACAAAAGGTACGCAGTCACCCAACAAAGTGGGCTCCCACTGCTTGTACGCATACGGTTTCAGGATCTATTTCACTCCCCTCTCCGGGGTTCTTTTCGCCTTTCCCTCACGGTACTAGTTCACTATCGGTCAGTCAGTAGTATTTAGCCTTGGAGGATGGTCCCCCCATATTCAGACAAAGTTTCTCGTGCTCCGTCCTACTCGATTTCATGACTAAGAGATTTTCGCGTACAGGGCTATCACCCACTATGGCCGTACTTTCCAGAACGTTCCGCTAATCTCAAAGCCACTTAAGGGCTAGTCCCCGTTCGCTCGCCACTACTAAGGGAATCTCGGTTGATTTCTTTTCCTCAGGGTACTTAGATGTTTCAGTTCCCCTGGTTCGCCTCTTAAGCCTATGTATTCAGCTTAAGATAACCATCTTATGATGGCTGGGTTCCCCCATTCAGACATCTCCGGATCAAAGTCTGTTTGCCGACTCCCCGAAGCTTTTCGCAGGCTACCACGTCTTTCATCGCCTCTGACTGCCAAGGCATCCACCGTATGCGCTTCTTCACTTGACCATATAACCCCAAGCAATCTGGTTATACTGTGAAGACGACATTCGCCGAAAATTCGATAATACTCAATTAAGAGCAACTCACAAATTTTACCTTAGCCTGATCCGTTACCAGTGAAAGTAACGTTCAGTCTATCTTTCTATCACATACCCAAATTTTTAAAGAACGATCTAATCAAAGACTAGAAATCAATATTCATCCGAATATTCATTTCTAAACTCTAGCAACAACCGCCACCGTGCAGGCTGGCTTCTCGTCTTCTTCAATGAATCAAGCAATTCGTGTGGGAACTTATGGAGCAGCTGATGTCGTCGATTAAGGAGGTGATCCAGCCGCAGGTTCCCCTACGGCTACCTTGTTACGACTTCACCCCAGTCATGAATCACACCGTGGTAACCGTCCTCCCGAAGGTTAGACTAGCTACTTCTGGTGCAACCCACTCCCATGGTGTGACGGGCGGTGTGTACAAGGCCCGGGAACGTATTCACCGCGACATTCTGATTCGCGATTACTAGCGATTCCGACTTCACGCAGTCGAGTTGCAGACTGCGATCCGGACTACGATCGGTTTTCTGGGATTAGCTCCACCTCGCGGCTTGGCAACCCTCTGTACCGACCATTGTAGCACGTGTGTAGCCCAGGCCGTAAGGGCCATGATGACTTGACGTCATCCCCACCTTCCTCCGGTTTGTCACCGGCAGTCTCCTTAGAGTGCCCACCATTACGTGCTGGTAACTAAGGACAAGGGTTGCGCTCGTTACGGGACTTAACCCAACATCTCACGACACGAGCTGACGACAGCCATGCAGCACCTGTCTCAATGTTCCCGAAGGCACCAATCCATCTCTGGAAAGTTCATTGGATGTCAAGGCCTGGTAAGGTTCTTCGCGTTGCTTCGAATTAAACCACATGCTCCACCGCTTGTGCGGGCCCCCGTCAATTCATTTGAGTTTTAACCTTGCGGCCGTACTCCCCAGGCGGTCAACTTAATGCGTTAGCTGCGCCACTAAGAGCTCAAGGCTCCCAACGGCTAGTTGACATCGTTTACGGCGTGGACTACCAGGGTATCTAATCCTGTTTGCTCCCCACGCTTTCGCACCTCAGTGTCAGTATCAGTCCAGGTGGTCGCCTTCGCCACTGGTGTTCCTTCCTATATCTACGCATTTCACCGCTACACAGGAAATTCCACCACCCTCTACCATACTCTAGCTTGTCAGTTTTGAATGCAGTTCCCAGGTTGAGCCCGGGGATTTCACATCCAACTTAACAAACCACCTACGCGCGCTTTACGCCCAGTAATTCCGATTAACGCTTGCACCCTCTGTATTACCGCGGCTGCTGGCACAGAGTTAGCCGGTGCTTATTCTGTCGGTAACGTCAAAACACTTACGTATTAGGTAAATGCCCTTCCTCCCAACTTAAAGTGCTTTACAATCCGAAGACCTTCTTCACACACGCGGCATGGCTGGATCAGGCTTTCGCCCATTGTCCAATATTCCCCACTGCTGCCTCCCGTAGGAGTCTGGACCGTGTCTCAGTTCCAGTGTGACTGATCATCCTCTCAGACCAGTTACGGATCGTCGCCTTGGTGAGCCATTACCTCACCAACTAGCTAATCCGACCTAGGCTCATCTGATAGCGCAAGGCCCGAAGGTCCCCTGCTTTCTCCCGTAGGACGTATGCGGTATTAGCGTCCGTTTCCGAGCGTTATCCCCCACTACCAGGCAGATTCCTAGGCATTACTCACCCGTCCGCCGCTCGCCACCAGGTACAAGTACCCGTGCTGCCGCTCGACTTGCATGTGTTAGGCCTGCCGCCAGCGTTCAATCTGAGCCATGATCAAACTCTTCAGTTCAAACATCTTTGGGTTTTTAAGAAACCCTAAACTTGGCTCAGCAATCGTTGGTTACATCTTTGATTTCTCGCGGAGTAACTTGTGATGCTGATAATCTTGTTGACTATCAGTCTGACTCCACAAGCACCCACACGAATTGCTTGATTCAGTTGTTAAAGAGCGGTTGGTTAAGATCTTTCGTCTCAACCGAGGTGCGCATTCTACAGCACACTACTTTCAAATTGCAACCTAAAAAGTTTTTGAATTTACTAATAAAATCAACTACTTAAGCCAGACCAAGCATCAATATGCTCGTTAGCGGGAGGCGAATAGTACAGCATTGAAATACGTGGTCAACCCCCTCATCTAAAAATTCTGTTTTTCTTAATCAAGTGAGTGGCAATCGAGATATCAGGGACCCACTTGACCTGTCATGCTTCAATAAACGCACCATTGCAGTGCAATTCACTGGCGCAAAGCCGTTTCCTCGACTAGGGTTTCTACCGAATCGAATTGGCCCTGTTACCCAGCGGGCGCGTGATCAAGGAGGATAAATGACGTCTATTCACAAAGCCGAGAAAACCTATCGCACCTGGTCCAGCCCCATCCTCCTTGAACTCAAGGAACGAGAGCACCAGCTGGACGCTGACGCCCGCCAGGCACTGCATAACATCCTGGCAGAGCGAAGGCTGATAAACACCGGCAACCCTTCTGGCGTTGATCGCCGCCGCTCCAGCTTCTGATGACTTCCCTGCCATCAACTGTTCAGCAGACCGGCCTGTTCATCGGATACTTCAAATTCTCCCTTGCGGTAGTGGCCATTAGCCGCTATCCATTAAGGTGAATTCAGAAGGAGTACGCGAGGATGATTCCAAGATTCGTTGTGGTTCCCGCAATTCCCACGGAAACGGGCTCAACGCGCAACGGAACGCGCTTCTACTGCAAAACCGCCCCCATTGGGTTCAACCTCTATGACAACGAAGAAAAGCGCAGGCTGCCCACAACCTACCCGACTCGGAAAGAAGCCGAGGAAGAATGTTTGCAGCTCAACAACGAATGCCTTCAATGCATGCTAGCTGAGCGTCCCCGCGTCAACGTGCCCTGAGCGCGTGCAAGGCTGAATAAAGGCAGAAAAGCGCTTATTTATTGAAGCAGACAAAAGTCCGAAAACAGAAGGAACTGGCACTACGCCATCAATGTCGTATTGGCAGCACCTGGAGATTCGGATGACCCGCCCTCGATATTTTCAAATCACGTATGGCTTCAATAAGACCCGGCATATTTTTGTTCAACCCGACTCCCACATGTCTGAAGCAGACGCGTGGTACTACGCCTGCCTGCATTCAGGGATCGGGCTTTCGTATGGGGACAATCACGATCAACAAGACTTTGATGCGCAGCGAAGCCACGCACAGGAAAATGGCTTGATCCAGGTTAGTTGGGAGGAGTTGCCTTAAATGCCAGTGTGCGGCCCAGCTAAGTGCCGCCGCCCACGCCCTCTATCGCTTTTGCAAATGAAGTACCCGCCGCCTTCACTAACTTGCGCCATTCCGAGCTGTTGATCAGCCCGGTACGTTCCATCTCGTCGGCGGCCTTGAGCAACTCGTCGTACTGTTCTTCAGCATCCATGCGAATTTCGGGCTCGTTCAGGAGCTTGTGCCAGGCCGCCAGAGCTTGCTTCTTTTGATCATCATTCATCGCCAAACTCCCAGGGACGTTTTCACTTGGAAGTTTTCCAGTGAATGACAGTTCCTCGGTTCCGACATATGGCGCTTATACGAAACTCACGGAGTGCACTTTACAAGCAGCTGCGAACCGCTTTACGCATCGCGTCCGACTTGGCCCACGGCGGCCCCTGATACAGCGAGACTCGACTGCCGTCCTTGTATTTCACGACGTCCAGAATTTCGTCAGCCGTGATAATGCTCGGCGCATTGATCCGGTAGCCATTGGAAATACCGGTCTGAGTCGTCTTGGGGACTTCCTGCTGCCATAGCGGCAAAAGACAAGCGGCGTATTCTTTGGGCGCCTTGTTACTGTACTTGCTGACGTTAGGCTCACCTGGAACCAGGGATGCCGGCAATGAACAACCCGCCAGCATCGCCAACGCTACTCCCCCAACCAACATCCGCATGACGCTTCCTTATCCTGAAAAACGGGAAATGTAGCGCGTAGCGATCCAGACATCCATCTATAGAATCAGTCCTCAGGGGGTTACGTTGTGATCGCCGGGGTCAGGATAAGACCGTTCGTTCAAATACGTCATCCATCGCTCATACGCTTCATGCTGCCATTGAGTGACCCGCTCCCACTCCGACCCACTCAACTGATGGGCCGAAATAAGCTTCATCATCTCCGTAGTTGCTGCGTCCAGATCAACAATCAGCTCATGCGCATGGAATCTGAAATCATCGGTGCTGGTCATTTGAAGTTGCCTCGCCCTAGCGAACATTCGCCACCTCAGTACGACATCACACCGGTTCGTTCGCGCTCATTCTCCCGACAAGCGGCGCACCTCCCATGCATTGGGCAGCAGATGAGCTAACGCCCCGCCCGTTAATTGGGACTACTCTTTTGTAGCGGGGTATTAGCAGGAGGTCATCATGTGGCTCAACGAAGATGAAAACGAACTTCGGCGTGATCTGCAAGGACTTGCGTCGGACCTGAGGTGGTCGGCAGTGGAACTCTTGCGCATCGCAGAGCAGCTCCGCCTGGCCGGCAATGATGTGGATGCGCAAGCGGCCATGAAGTTGTGCAATCTATTTCAAGGCGATGAAGAGCGACTGGCGGGTTATGCAGAAGAAGTGAAAGCCAAAATCATCAGTCGGACGAAAGCTCCGAAAGCTCACTAACGGGAGCGGTGGCATGAACACGCCTCTATTGGCGCTGGTCGTCGTGCTGGCGGCGACGGGTGGCTGCAGCACAGATTCACACGTTTATCGGGACCAGCCTCTGGTCGCCAAAGTTGAGACCGGCATGAGCAAGGATCAGGTTCAGCAGATTGGCGGTCGGCCTTTAACGATAACGGACCGCACGGTGGTGCCTGGCACGTGCTTTGACTACAAGTTGACCCAGGCAGGCCAACAGAAGCCCTACAACATCAGCTTCGATGACCGGGGCAAGGTCGACCACAAAAGTTTCATGACCTGCGCGGAATGGAGTCGCGCACAGCAGAAAGCCAGGGAACCCTCTCGCAGTACGGGTGGCGGAGGTTACTAGCCAACAATGGATGGCAAGCTAGCTGGAAGCGGGTTTGTTACAGGTGTCCCGCCACTTATCCGCGAACCTGTTAATGGCTTGGCTTTTGAGGTCTGGAGAATCGAGGACCGGCTGGTTGTACGCTTCGTTGATCAACATGGCGCCTAACTTGTCGTGATCAGGATTACCCGATTTCACGGCCAGCAGACTTTCTTTCGATTCGCCTTTTTGCCGAGACTGCATGATCGATCCGGCCAATGTACGGAAAACATCGCAGACCTTTTGATTGGTGTGGATTTCGCCTTGCGTCTGGGCCAGAACCTGACCGACACCGGCAAGGTAAAGAGCAGACAACATTGCCAGAGCAGTCCAGCGAGCTTTCAACATGTTTTCTTCCTTGAATTGAAAGCGGCCACCCTATCATCCAAATGTCACGTTTAAAATCCTCCAACGCCTGGTCTCAAGACAAAAAAAGCCCCGGCATCCCAGGGCTTCAAACTTGCGCTCATTCTGATTTCTGGCTTGGCGTCGATCGAACCGCTCTTGCTCTGTAGGCAGGAAGCGCTGCCGCAAACGCCAGTGCCTCCTCTTTGCTGCCAAAAGCACCGAGACGGTCGCCTTTGGTGCACACCCGCCAGGGGCCGTTGTTTACGCTGAGTACGTCATAACCGTTCATGTGCGTTTTATTCAGCATCGGAACGCTCATAGTCACCTCCTTTTCGGCAGTGATAAGCCACGATTGACTTGGCTACCTTACACCCGCCCCCTGCCCAAGTGCCTACCAAACGTCGTGTCAGGTTTTCGACATTCCTTTGCACTTCTACCGCCTCCCTGACTCCAAGCCTTTGAAACAGAGGCTTGGGCCTGAATATTGCATTTTCATGACTGTTTTATGACAACCGGCGGTTTAGTAACACATGAAAGTACGGGCAACAGTCATTTGCGAGCAGGATCGGCATGTTCTCCTGGTGCGCAAACCCAGGTGTCGCTGGACCTTGCCAGGAGGAAAAGTCGAGCGCGGCGAGACCACTGCGGGCGCCGCCATGCGCGAACTCCAGGAAGAAACTGGACTGGGAGTCGACGGCTTGTTGTACCTGATGGAACTGGAAACGGGCAGCACCCGGCACCATGTTTTCGAGGCGTCGGTCCTCAACTCAGACGAAGCCCGGCCACAAAATGAAATTTTCGATTGCATGTGGTATCCGCTGGACGCAGTCCAGAACCTGAACACAAGCGACGCCACGCTCAAGATCGTCAAAGCCTTCCAGCGTCGCTTGTAAGTTTGCGCAGCCGCCTCAGCCCTGGTCGCCGCCGCCCACCGGCATGATCATGCCGGTGATATACGACGCCTCGTCGCTGGCCAGAAACAGAATAGCGCCTGCCTGCTCATCCAGCGTGCCGTAGCGTTTCATCAAGCTGCTGTCGAGCGTCTGGCCGACAATTTGCTGATACCAGACTTTTTCTTCGGCGCTCTGCTCTGCGCTGTTTCGCGGGATGACCCGCGGCGGTGCTTCGGTGCCACCGGGTGCGGTGGCATTGACCCGAACTCCACGACCGGCGGTTTCAAATGCCAGGCAAGCAGTCAGCGCATTGACACCGCCCTTCGCCGCGCCATACGGCACGCGATTGATGCTGCGGGTAGCGATGGACGAAACATTGACGATCGCGCCGCAGCCCTGTTCAAGCATGAACGGTAGCGCGGCGTGGCAGCACCATAATGTCGGAAACAAAGAACGACGGACTTCGGCTTCGATCTGTTGCTCTTCGTAGTGTTCGAAAGGCTTCGCCCAGATCGTGCCGCCCACGTTGTTGACCAGTACATCCAGTCGCCCAAAGCGCTCGACGGCGGTACGCATCACGCGGCTGCATTCGCTGTATTGCTCAAGGTCGGCGGTCAGGGCAAGCACTTGGCTGCCCTGCCCCAATTGTTGCTGCACCTCGAACACCAGGTCCGAGCGATCAACCAGAATCAACCGCGCCCCCTCGGCGGCCATGCGCTCCGCCACCCGCCGACCAATACCTTGCGCCGCGCCGGTGATCAGCGCGACTTTTTCGTGAAATCTGTTCATGTGGACCTCAATACGAAATCAATTTCGCGGGAACGGCTATCTCTGTAGCAGCTGCCGAGCCTGCGAGGCTGCGTTCGGCTGCGAAGCAGTCGTGATACTTGAGTGCACAGTCTTCCAGATGCACCGCATGCACAGATCTCACGACTGCTGCGCAGCCGAACGCAGCCTCGCAGGCTCGGCAGCTGCTACAGAGACGGTGTCGTTGCTGATATTTATGCCGCGCTGGCGGCGAATTTTTCGTAGTAGAAGTTCGCCGGCGCAACGCCCTGTTCGCGAATGAACTGGCTGACGGCTTCGACCATCGGCGGCGGGCCGCACAGGTAGACGTCGACGTCGCCCTCGTTCAAATGCCGTGGCTCAATGTGCTGGGTCACGTAGCCCTTGAGCGGATGCTGGCTGTCGGGGTTGGCGACGCAGGCACTGAAGCTGAAATTCGGGATACGCGCGGCAAACGCTTCGAGCCGATCCAGCTCCACCAAATCAAAATCGTTGGTCACGCCATAGATCAGATGCAGCGGATGCTCGCTGCCCTGCTCGGCTATTTTCTCCAGCATCGCGGTGAACGGCGCCAGACCGGTTCCACCCGCCAGCAGCAACAACGGCCGGCGAATGTCGCGCAGATAAAAGCTACCCAATGGCCCGGCCAGACGCATGCTGTCGCCGGCCTTGGCCATGCCGGTAAGGAAGCTGCTCATCAAGCCGCCGGGCACGTTGCGAATCAGGAAACTCACTTCGCCGTCACGCTGCAACGAGCTGAAGGAGTAAGCGCGGGTCTGCTCGCTGCCGGGAATCCCGAGGTTCACATACTGGCCCGGCAGAAACGCCAGTTTGCTCAGCGACTCGCCCTTGATCGACAACGCGATGGTGCTGTCGGACAACTGCCGCACGGCGCTGATGGTGGCGTCGTAACTGGCCTGCTGGGTACGGCAAACCTGCGATGAAGTCGGCACACGCACCACACAATCGCTCTGGGCGCGCATTTGGCAGGTCAGGACAAAACCCTGCTGCGCTTCATCAGCGCTGAGCGCGTCTTCGATGTATTCCTCGCCCAAGTCATAACGACCGGCCTCGGCGAAACACTTGCAGGTACCGCACGCGCCGTCGCGGCAATCCAGCGGAATGTTGATGCCTTGGCGGTACGCGGCATCGGCCACAGTTTCGCCCACATTGGCGTCGATGAACCGGGTGACGCCGTCTTCAAAATTGAATGCAATGGAATGAGTCATGACGGCCGCCTCAGAGGTGGTAGACATCGATGACCTGGCGAACGTAATCGTTCTTCAGGATCACTTTCTTGGCCTTGATCAGCGGGTTTTCGCCGCGCACATCGAGGGTGTAGAAACTGCTGCCGAAATAGCTGTCGACGGTCTTGTAGCGAAAGCTCAGGGTGTGCCAGTTGAAGCGCACCTTGCACAGACCGTCGGCCTGTTCGAGCAGCTCAATGTTGCTGATGTTGTGTGAAGTGCGGGTGTCCGGAACGCTGGCGCTTGAGCGCTCGGTCTTGATGCGGAAGATGCGGTCTTCCAGGCCGGTGCGGTTGCCGTACCAGATCAGCGATATTTCCCGCTGCGGGTCTTCGGTCAATTCGTCGTTATCGTCCCAGGACGGCATCCAGAACGAGGCATCGGCGGCGTACATCTCCAGCCAGTTGTCCCATTGTTTGTCGTCGAGGTAGCGCGCTTCGCGGTAGAGAAACTCGCGCACGGCGTCATAAGTGAGGGTCATTGCACGGCCTCCACAGCGATCAATTCGGGCTGTTCGGCGGCCAGGGCCTTGAGCATGGTTTGCTGCCAATACTTGTGTTGCAGCACGAACAGGCCTTCGTCTTCGGTGCGCACGCCGCTGAGCAAGGGATGCAGGTCGATTTCCCTGGCCGCCTCATCGGCGCCCTCGACCCAGTGTTCGGCACCGCGGGACATGTCATTCCACGTCGTGACGCTGCCCTGATAGCTGGTCTGGCACGAGCGAAACTCTTCCAGATCATCCGGGGTGGCCATGCCGCTGACGTTGAAGAAATCCTCGTACTGACGAATCCGGCTCGACCGGGCGTGGTCGCTTTCGCCTTTGGGGGCAATGCAATAAATGGTGATTTCCGTGCGGTCGACCGAGATTGGCCGGGCGATGCGGATCTGCGAGCTGAACTGGTCCATCAGGTAGACGTTCGGGTACAGGCACAGGTTGCGCGAATTCTCGATCATCCAGTCGGCGCGGGCCTGGCCGAAGTCCCGGGACAGTTCGTCGCGGCGCTCATACAGCGGGCGATCCTCGGGGTTGGACCAGCGGGTCCAGAGCAGCATATGGCCCTTGTCGAACGAGTAGAAACCCCCGCCCTGCTTGGCCCAGGTCCCGGCGCTCATGGTCGGATTGCTATCGCCGGCTTCGCGCTGTTTGCGCTGGTTCTGGGTGGCGGCGTAGTTCCAGTGCACGGAGCTGACGTGGTAGCCGTCAGCGCCATTTTCGGCGGTGAGCTTCCAGTTGCCTTCGTAGATGTAGCTGGAGGAACCGCGCAGCACTTCGAGGCCATCGGAGGACTGGTCGACGATCATGTCGATGATCTTGGCCGACTCGCCCAGGTGCTCAACCAGCGGCACCACATCGGCCTTCAGGCTGCCGAACAGGAAACCGCGATAGGACTCGAAGCGCGCGACTTTGGTCAGGTCGTGGGAGCCTTCGCAGTTGAAGCTCGCCGGGTAGCCCGCAGCCGCCGGGTCTTTGACCTTGAGCAGTTTGCCGGAGTTGTTGAAGGTCCAGCCGTGGAATGGGCAGGTGTAGGAGCTCTTGTTGCCGGTCTTGTGTCGGCACAGTGTCGCGCCACGATGGCTGCAGGCGTTGATGAAGGCGTTGAGCACACCCTCCTTGTTGCGCGCGATGAAGATCGACTGCCGCCCCATGGTGGTGGTGTAGAAATCGTTGATGTTGGGGATCTGGCTTTCGTGCGCCAGGTACAGCCAGTTGCCTTCGAAGATGTGTTTCATCTCCAGGTCGAACAGCCGTGGATCAGTGAACATCTCGCGCTTGCAGCGGTAGATGCCCTGTTCTTTGTCATCTTCAAGCAGGGAGTGAAGGTATTCGGGTCGCAGGGACATGGCCGCCGCCTCCATTGTTTTTATTCAGGCAGGGCCATGCTAGGACGGGGGGATGGGGCGGACTATCCGAAGGGTGCAGACGTGTATCCGTTTACTGCAAACGGCCCCCTTCCATGTAGCAGCTGTCGAGCCTGCGAGGCTGCGTCCGAGTGCGCAGCGCTCGCCAACAGGACCAACGCGGTCTACCTGAAAGACGGCGTGAACCATTTTGCGAGCGCTGCGCACTCGGACGCAGCCTCGCAGGCTCGACAGCTGCTACGGAATTTGTGGTGGGTCAGTGCCGGCGCTTCAGGGTGTCGGACGGTAACTCACCGAACTGTTTGCGGTAGTTGTCGGAGAACCGCCCCAGGTGCAGGAAGCCGTAATCCATGGCCACTTCCGTGACGTTGCGCACGTTGCAGGTCGGGTCGCTCAGGCACCGGTTGATGCGTTCGAGTTTCTGCTGCCGGATGTAGTTTTTTGGCGAGGTGCCGGCGTTGCGCTCGAACAAGCCGTACAGCGAACGCAGGCTCATCCGTGCCAAGCGCGCCAGTTCTTCACTGTCGATGTCCTGCTTGAGGTTGCGCGCGATGTAATCGGCAATCCCCTCGAAGGTCGCCGCCGGCGAGCCGGGGCTGCTGCGGATGACGTTGGTTTTCATCAGGCTGAGCATCTTGCTGACGATGATCTGCGCGTAGTGCTCCTGCACTCGAGGGATCTGCTCGGTGGCCTCGGCTTCCTGGCAAATCATCGCCAGCAGGCCGACGAAACCTTCCAGCTCATCGAGCTGATAACGGTTCTCCAGAAACCGCACGCCCTGCCCCGGATAGCGCCAGCGTTGCTCTTCGCACACCGACTCAAATAGCCGGGTGGGTACTTTGAGGATGAATTTTTCACAATCGTCGGAGTACGTCAGGTCCACCGGGTCATCGGGGTTGATCAGCAGCAATTCACCCGGCGCAAAGTAATGTTCCTGACCGTGACCGCGCCACAGGCAGTTGCCGCGCAGCAACACTTGCAGGTGATAGATCGTTTCCAGCGCGCCCGAGGTCACCCGCACGCTGGCGCCGTAGCTGATGCGGCACAGGTCGAGGCTGGCGAATTTGCGATGATCGAGGCTGGCCAGCGGGCGGCCGACCCTGGGCATGAGGATGCAATGATTGCCGACATGCTGATTGACGTAACCCGACACTGCGTAAGGGTCGGCTTGGTCGAATACTCTGCTGCGCTGACTCAACAGTTGCGCGTGCATCATCGGGTTACTCTCGTTGTTGTTATCGGTGTTGTCGGGCCATTCTAAGCAGTACCTGCAATGGTGTGTCAGTGGGCTGACCTATGGAAGGTTCTGGCCCTATCGCGAGCAGGCTCGCTCCCACATTTTGACCGCGTTGACCCTGAAGAAACCCGGTCAACTGTGGGAGCGAGCCTGCTCGCGATAGGGCCATCAGCCTCAACATCAACGTTGACTGACACCCCGCTTTCGTCGGAACGCCGCCCGGAGCAGGCGCGCTTCCGCAAGGCCCGGCGATCAATCCTCGAGTGCGCGAACCCGTTCGTGGCGTTGCTGCTCGTCAGGTTGCGCGGAGGTCTGCAAAGTGAAATCGAAGTCGATTTCAGCAAACCGGGCGCTGACGCTATGGGACGCCGCGCGCTGCGGGTCGTCACTAAAGGTGATGTGGGCGATCAGCTCGTCGCGGGTGGCGTAGGCGAAATCGTCATGCAGGTACTGATCGCCATCGAGGTTGATCTGGGTGGTCAGGTGACGATGGTCCGGCGCAGAGATGAAGAAGTGAATGTGCGCCGGACGCTGGCCATGACGGCCCAGTTGATCGAGCAATTGCTGGGTCGGACCGTCCGGCGGGCAGCCGTAGCCCGAGGGCACGATGCTGCGGAAACGGTAGCGCCCCTCGGCATCGGTGACAATGCGGCGACGCAGGTTGAACTCCGATTGCGTGGTATCGAAGTAGGAATAAGTGCCGCCCGTATTGGCGTGCCAGACATCCACCACCGCGCCGGCCAATGGTTCGCCAGCCGTGTTGCGCACCTGACCCTGCATGAACAGGACCACGCCCGGATCGACGCCATCGTCCAGTCGAGCCTCACCCTCGGACAACGGCGCGCCCGCCACATACAACGGGCCTTCGATGGTCCGCGGCGTACCGCCCGCCTTCCCCGTCTGCTCGTCTTCGGCGTCCATCAGCAAGTCCAGGTAGTGTTCCAGGCCGAGGCCGGCCACCAGCAAACCGGCTTCCTGACGCGCGCCCAGCACGTTGAGGTAATTGACCGCTTTCCAGAACTCTTCCGGGGTCACGGCGAGGTCTTCGATGATGTTCACCGAATCACGCAGAATGCGGTAAATCAGGGCTTTGACCCGCGGGTCGCCAGCGTCGTTGAGCAAGCCGCTGGCGTCTTCGAGAAACTTCTGGGCACTGGCAGTGTGGGAAATCTTGACGTTCATTTTTGGGGGTTCCTCATCTTGTAATTATGGGCGTAGCGAACTAAACGGGCTGGGTTCAGCGGTCATCCTCGCGAATGGAAGAAGGATGCCGGCACATCGCATCGACCTCGATCGCCATGTACGGAAACAGCGGCAATTGCATCAGCAGGTCGTGCAGCTCCTGAACGCTGTCGACGTCGAAAACGCTGTAATTGGCATAGTGCCCGGCGATGCGCCACAGGTGACGCCATTTGCCTTGCTCTTGCAGGCGTTGGGCCAGGGCCTTTTCATCGGACTTGAGCTGGGTGGCGAGATCCGGGTTGATGTCGACCGGCAGGTTCACGGTCATTTTTACGTGGAATAGCATGATGCTCTCCTCAGGCTTGATGAACGGAAGTGGATGTTTTGTCGCGCCGGAAAAACGCCAGGCGTTCTTCATCCAGGCTCAGGCCAAGGCCCGGTGTTTGCGGTACGTGCAGCTGAAAATCGCTATAGACCAGCGGTTCGCTTAGCACGTCTTCAGTCAGCAACAACGGGCCGAACAGCTCGGTGTCCCAGGCCAGTTTATTCAGGGTGATAAAGGCATGGGCCGAGGCCAGCGTGCCGATCCCTCCTTCCAGCATAGTGCCGCCGTACAGACCGATACCGGCGGCTTCGGCGATGGCGGCGGTCCTGAGTACGGCCCGTGGCCCGCCGTTCTTGGCGATTTTCAGGGCAAACACCGAAGCCGCCCCTTCGCGCGCCAGATTGAAAGCGTCTTCCACGCACTCGATGGATTCATCGGCCATGATCGGCGTTGGGCTCATGGCGTTCAGACGCACCATGCCGGCGCGGTTGTTGCGCGAGATCGGCTGCTCGATCAGGTCGATGCCGTTGCTGCCCAGTATCCGGCAGGCGCGCAGTGCGACCGCTTCGTCCCAGGCCTGATTGACATCGACCCGCACGCTGGCTCGATCGCCCAGAGCTTTCTTGATGGCGATGACGTGGGCCAGATCGCGATTGACTTCGCCGGCACCGATTTTCAGTTTGAAAATCCGGTGGCGACGCAGGTCGAGCATTTTTTCTGCTTCGGCGATGTCCTTGTCGGTGTCGCCGCTGGCCAGGGTCCAGGCCACCGGCAGCGCATCACGAACGCGACCGCCCAGTAACTCGCTGACCGGCAAGCCTAGGCGCTTGCCGTGGGCATCGAGCAAGGCGGTTTCGATACCTGACTTGGCAAACGTGTTGCCACGAATACTGCGCTCCAGGCGCAACATCGCCGCATTGATGTTGCCGCTGTTCTCACCGATCAGCAGCGGCGCGAAATGTTTGTCGATGTTGGTCTTGATGCTGTCCGGGCTTTCATTGCCATAGGCCAGGCCACCGATGGTGGTGGACTCACCAATGCCTTCGATGCCATCGGCGCAGCGCACGCGGATGATCACCAGGGTCTGGTTCTGCAGGGTGTGCATGGCCAGTTTGTGCGGGCGAATGGTCGGCAGATCGACGATGATCGTCTCGATCGATTCAATGGCAGTTGCACGCATGTCGATACCCGTCAGGTTCTTGAAGTTCTGAAATGGATTCTCATACGGCTTTTTGCCCGCGGCCAATATAGAATTGGTCTGGCTCGATACCTTAAAGGTATTCAACTGCTCAATGCCTGGAGGCACCATGGAATTGCGTCACCTGCGGTATTTTCAGGTGTTGGCTCAAACCCTCAATTTCACCCGCGCCGCCGAACTGTTGCACATTGCCCAGCCCCCCTTGAGCCGGCAGATCCAGCAACTGGAAGATGAACTCGGGGTGTTATTGCTCGAACGCGGCCGTCCGCTGAAGCTGACCGACGCCGGGCGTTTCTTCCATGAGCACTCCACCGCCCTGCTCGAACAGCTGGCCAAAGTCTGCGACAACACCAAGCGCATCGGCCTGGGGGAAAAGACCTGGCTGGGCATCGGTTTTGCGCCATCGACGCTGTATGGCGTGCTGCCGGATCTGATTCGTCGCTTGCGCAGTGGCGAGCCTCTGGAGCTTGAGCTCGGGCTTTCGGAAATGACCACGCTGCAACAGGTGCAGGCGCTCAAGGCCGGGCGCATCGACATCGGTTTCGGGCGGATTCGCATCGACGACCCGGCGATCATCCAGACGGTATTGACCGAAGACCGGCTGGTCGCCGCCCTTCCCGCCGGCCACCCGCTGCTGGCCGGGCCGATCAGCCTTCGACAACTCGCCAAGGAACCCTTTGTGCTGTACCCCGGCAACCCTCGCCCCAGCTACGCCGACCACGTGATTGCATTGTTTGAGTCCTACGGCGTGAGCATTCACGTGGCGCAATGGACCAACGAACTGCAAACGGCGATCGGTCTGGTGGGGGCCGGGATCGGGGTGACGCTGGTGCCCGCGTCGGTGCAGTTGCTGCACCGCGACGACATTGGATTCACGCCGTTGCTGGAAGACAACGCGACCTCGCCGATCATTCTCAGTCGACGTGTGGGCGATGTGACGCCGGGGTTGAATCATTGTTTGAAGATGATTGATGAGTTGCTGCCCCGGTGATGGAGCAGACAACAAATGACCGTGGCTGGGGGGCTGTGTTGAAAGGGACTTCTGTGGTGAGGGCGCTTTTGTGGCGAGGGGCTTGCCCCCTCGCCACAGGTCGGTGTTTATGCCAGGTTAACCGGCGAGCTCCCGCTCCTACTGACTGTTTCTCATTTTGCTGAAGTTCTAATGAGAATCCCCATCCCACAGCCAATTCCAGATCCCCGGCAACTTCACTGCCTCTGAACCGCTACTGATGGTGCGCGCCAAAGCCGCCCGTTGCAGCGCTGCCCTGTCGTCGTAAAACGGCTTTTGCGCCACCGTCACCCCGGTGGCGCGGGCGCTGTCGAGTAGGATTTGCAGGTATTCGCGGGCATGCCGGGCGGTATAGCGATTCAGGTCGTGGAAGGTCACCACCACCGGAATCACACCGTCCACCGTCGGCAATTCACCCAGTGCAATCCGTTCACGTACTTCGGACAGTTGCCGCAGCATGTTGGCCCGTCGACGCGGACTGGCGTTAAAGCCCCAGATCTTGCCGTCGTTGGCGCTCAGGTCGGTCAGCAACAGGTGCAGGTCGTGCCGCTGGTAGGCGGCGAACACACGTTTGTCGTAGTTCCAGAACGGCGGACGCACCAGGGTGGGCGGTGCGCCGGTGATTGCGGCAATGTCGGCACTGCCCTTGCTCAACGATTGCTCAAGCTCTTCCGGGCTCAGCGAGCAGTGATTGGTGTGCGAGTGGGTCGCGGTGTG
The DNA here is from genome assembly GCF_059695905.1 of Pseudomonas sp. LBUM1663. Taxonomy (NCBI): domain Bacteria; kingdom Pseudomonadati; phylum Pseudomonadota; class Gammaproteobacteria; order Pseudomonadales; family Pseudomonadaceae; genus Pseudomonas; species Pseudomonas sp. LBUM1663. The sequence goes on from NZ_CP166792.1 coordinate 3,651,650, forward strand.
GAAACCCAGCACATGCCCTTCAGCCTGCTCCCGGTGCATGACCCCGCGTCCGATGTCGCTGTCACCGGCCCGTGGTGCGCCGGTCTGCACGAAGAACACCGCTTTGATCCGCGGTTGCACCGGGTTCTGCGCAAGGCTGTCGAGCACCGTCATGCTCGGGTTCCAGAAACTTGACGCGCTGGGACCGTCGTCGAAGGTCAGCAGAAAGCGGATTGGTGGCTGCGCGCGCAGACGCTGTTCGGTCTGCGGGGTCAGTTCGATCGGTGAGGCGATGCAGCCCACCAGCCCGACAGCGATGGCGAACGCAGAGAGAACCTTGAACAACTGTTTCATGGTTTGCCTTGGGCCAGACCGTAATGGTCATCACGTTAAAAACGGCAAAAACCCTTCGCCCATTGATCCCTTGTCGACCCGCAGGTGGCTGCAAGCCGGAGTTGGATCAGGGTACACAGTGTTTGGTTCCAGCGCTCACCCTCGTGGTTTACTGCGCCAACGACTGCTGGAATGAGTTGTCGATAAGCGGAGCCGTGGCCAATGCCGCCGGTAGCGCCTTGACCTTGAACAGGAAGTCCGCGGTGCTCTGCAGATCCTTGGCCGCCTGCGCATCGACCGGGCCGACGGTCATGTGCGCCTGACGCAGCCAATGACGCGACACGTTCTGGTCGAGGTTGGCCTTTTTCGCCCAGAGGTCGGCGTACTCGTCGGTGTGGTTGTCCACCCAGGCCCGAGCTTTTTTCAGGCGCACCAGGAAGTCGGCAATGGCTTCGTGCTTGCTGTCGATCGACTGCGTCGAAGCGGCGATGGCGCTCAGGCCAGGCATGAGGTTTTTCGCCGTGAGAATCGGTCGGGCGCCGGAGAACAGAATCTGCTGGGAAATGTAGGGTTCCCACACTGGGAAGGCGTCAATGCTGCCTTGCGGTAACGCCGCGGCGGCATCGATTGGCATCAGTTTGATGAATTCGACGTAATCTTCCGGCAGATCGGCTTTTTCCAATGCGCGCAGGGTCAGTTGCTGGCTCCAGGCACCTGGCCAGTAAGCGACTTTCTTGCCCTTGAGATCGGCAATGGTTTTGACCGGCGAATCCTTGGGCACCAGCAAGGCGATGGTGTCGGGGTTCTGCCGCGACACGCCGATCAACTTCACCGGCGCCTGCTTGGCCGCCAGGAACAGGAAGCCGGAATCACCAAGAAAGCCCAGATCCAGGGCGCCGGTGTTCAACGCTTCGGCCAGCGGAGCGGCAGCCTGGAAGTGCTTCCAGTCGACGGTATAAGGCGCCCCTTCCAGCACACCCGACGCTTCCACCGAGGCGCGAACGTTGTAGTAGTTCTGATCCCCGACGTGCAACACGACGGGTTCTGCGGCGTAGCTCAGTGGCGCGGCAAACAAGGCGCTGGTCAACAGACCGCGCACGAATCGGGACAAGTTCATCGAGGGCTCCAGGAACGTTATTTGTATAGACCCTAACGCTCTTATACCCCGGCTTATAAATTCGATTTATGCATAAGCTCATCACCAACAAACACCGCTGTTGGCTCAGCAACAGCAGCCCAACAGAGTGTTCTCACCCGTACAGCCAATCCCCCACGCCCTCGCCGCCAAAGCCCTGGAAAACCTGCAACTGCAGTACATGGCACAGAGCCTGCAATATTCCTTTTATGCAGGACGCATTGGTAAAAAATAATTATTTGGACATAAGAATCTCGCCGTTTTGCCCGGAGCTGTGCCATGAAACCGACCTTGCGCTTCCCTTACGTCAAGTACCTGCTGACTGCCTGTGCCCTGGCCCTTAGCCTGCAACCCGTGGCGCAGGCCGCCGAAACCGCACCGGCCGAAGTGCACCTGGATTACGCCTATTACTCGCCGGTGAGCCTGGTGCTCAAACACTTCGGTTTCCTCGAAAAGGCCCTGCCTCAGACCAAGGTTAGCTGGGTGTTGAGCCAGGGCAGCAACCGCTCGCTGGAATACCTCAACAGCGGCGGCGTCGATTTCGCCTCGTCCGCCAGCCTGGCCGCCGTGCTCAGTCGCGCCAACGGCAGCCCGATCAAATCGGTCTACGTGTACAGCCGCGCGGAATGGACCGCCTTGGTGGTGCGCAAGGATTCGCCGTACAAAACCGTGGCCGATCTGAAAGGCAAAAAAATCGCCGCCACCAAAGGCACCGACCCGTACCTGTTCACCTTGCGCAGCCTGCAACAGGCCGGCCTGAGCAAGGACGATGTCGAGCTGGTGCATTTGCAGCATCCGGACGGTCGCACCGCATTGGAGAAAGGTGACGTCGACGCCTGGGCCGGTCTTGATCCGCACATGGCGGCCAGCGAAGTCCAGGCCGGTTCGCGCCTGCTGTATCGCAACACCCACTTCAACAGCTATGGCGTGGTCAGCGTCACCGACACCTATGCCAAAGAGCATCCGCAGACCATCGAAACCGTGCTGAGCGCCTATGAAAAGGCCCGGGAGTGGGCGGTGAAAAACCCTGAGGAACTGGCGAAGTTGCTCGCCAGCGAATCCGGTCTGCCGCTGGAGGTGGCCAAGCTGCAACTGTCGCGCACCGACCTGAGCAGCCCGCAATTGACCGCCAGCGATGTGATTGCCTCCAAGGCGGCCGCACCGATTCTGGTTTCTGAAGAACTGGTTCGCCGAGGGGTGAATGTCGATCAGGTGATCGATCAGTTGATCGACACCGGCTTCAAGGAAACCGTGGCCCGTCAATAACCTTCGCCACCGTTGAAACCGAATCCGCGCCCGTCGCGGATTCGTCGTGACTGGAGAAACCCATGACCAGCAAAAGCAAAGAAATGCCCGCCGGCCTGACATTACCTGCACCCCGCCGTTTGAGCAGTGCCTGGCAACGACGCCTCAAGGGCCTGGCGCTGCCCGTGCTGATCATCCTGGTGTTGGAATTCGTCGTGCGTATCGGCTGGTTGCCGTCCTATCAGATGCCGGCCCCCAGTGAGATCGCGCAGACCCTCAGCGACCTGGCCGAGGGCGCGCTGTGGAAACACATCAGCGCCAGTCTGCTGCGGGTGCTGCTGGGTTTCGCCATTGGCGCCAGTCTGGCCCTGGTGTTCGCGGCGTGGGTCGGTTTGAGCCGCGAAGCCGAAGCGTGGCTGGAACCGACGTTCGCCGGGTTGCGCTCGATTCCGAGCCTGGCCTGGGTGCCGCTGTTGCTGCTGTGGCTGGGCATCGACGAGACCTCGAAAATCGTCCTGATCGCCATCGGCGCATTCTTTCCGGTGTACCTCAATGGCGTCGCGGCGATCCGCGACATCGACCGCAAACGGGTGGAAGTCGGGCAAATGTACGGCTTCAGCCGGCTGCGTCTGGTCCGGCGAATCCTGCTGCCCGCCGCCCTACCCGGCCTGTTCACCGGACTGCGCAGCGGCATGAGCCTGGCCTGGATGTTTCTGGTGGCCGCCGAGCTGATCGCCGCCACCAAGGGCCTGGGCTATTTGCTCAGTGACGGGCGTGAGATGTCACGCCCGGATATCGTCCTGGCCGCGATCATCGTTTTGGCGCTGCTGGGCAAACTCAGCGACGGCATCCTCGCCGGCCTGGAGAAACACTTCCTGGCCTGGCGCGACACTTTCAACGGCCAAAGCGCAGAGGATTGAGCCATGACCGACCACCTGCTGGACATTCGCGTCGAGCGCAAGACCTTCGCCGCCACGACCGTCCTCAAGAACATCCATTTGCAATTGCACCCCAGGGAAACCGTCAGCCTGCTGGGTCCCAGCGGCTGCGGCAAAAGCACCTTGCTGCGGATCGTCGCCGGCCTGGAAAAGGACTTCCAGGGTGAACTGCGCAACAACGCCGGGGACATCGCGTTTGTGTTTCAGGAACCCCGGCTGATGCCCTGGCTGACAGTTGAGCAAAACATCGGTTTCAGCGCCGACAGCCATTACGACAAGGCCTGGGTCGCGCGATTGATCGAAGAAGTCGGCCTCGGCGGTTTCGCTCAGGCGTTACCGAAAGCCTTGTCCGGCGGCATGGCGCAACGGGTGGCGATCGCCCGCGGCCTCTACTCGCGGCCGCAGGTTTTGTTGCTCGATGAACCGTTCAGCGCTGTCGATGCTTTCACGCGAATGAAACTCCAGGACCTGCTGCTGCAACTGGCCGAGCGTCACGCCATCGCCTTGCTGCTGGTGACGCACGACGTCGATGAAGCGCTGTACCTCAGTGATCGCGTCCTGGTGATGGACAATCGCCCGAGCAGCATTCGCCAGGAATTGGCTGTGGAGCTGCCGCATCCTCGCGATCGACGGGACCCGTTGCTCGCGCAATTGAAGGCGTTGTCGCTGACCGAGTTGCAGCGTGCCCATGTGATTTGAAGACTAAGCTGAACGCTCCAGCCAGCGCTTTCCAGCCGGAGATCAGCCGATGTGCGGACGACTCTCGCAATACCGTGGCATTCACGACTTTGTCGCGGTGCTGAGCATTCCCGACGCGCTGATCAACCATGTCGGTGATGAACCGCTGGCCCGCTACAACGCCGCGCCCACCACCCAGCTGGCCCTGCTGCACCTTGAGCCTGACGGGCTGCACGCTGATTCTGTGCGCTGGGGATGGCGGCCGCATTGGGCGAAGGACCGGGCGGCGCCGATCAACGCACGGGGCGAGAAAGTGGCTCACGGCCCGTTCTTCCGGGCAATCTGGCCGCACCGTGGGATTGTGCCGATCGACAACTGGTTCGAATGGGTGGATGCCGGCGATTCGACGAGGCAGCCGTGGCTCATTCGTCGCCGGGATCGGGCGCCGATCTGCTGCGCGGCGATCGGCCAGTTTCCCTCTGGTGGGAATGAGCAAAAGGAAGACGACGGTTTCGTCATCATCACGGCGGACAGCGCTGGCGGCATGCTCGACATTCATGACCGGCGGCCGGTGGTGTTGTCTGCGGAACTGGCACATGAATGGCTGGACCCGGCCACGCCCAAAGAGCGTGCCGAGCAGATGGTGCTCATGCAAGGAGAAGTCAGTGAAGTGTTCGAGTGGTACAGGGTCGATAAGGCAGTGGGAAATGTCAGGAACCAGGGTCCAATGTTGATTAATAAGCTCATTTGAATTGGATCCATTTTGGCAACTAACTAACTGAACGACATAAACGTTACACAGACTGTTTCAACCAAGAAACACTTGCCGGAATGCGGCAAAACGACGCACTAACCGCTTGTCTGACAATTGAAACATCGTACATACATTTAGTAACACTACAGATAGCATGCGCGCCGCATTTCCCCTGGCAGTACACAATTGACTAAAGAGTCAATAAACAAGGAAATCCCTAAATCTAACAAGCCTTGCAGAGAACTAAGTTGCGCGACGATCTTGTAATTAATCAAGTCAGCGGTCTGGAGTGCGTGTACCTGTCGCTGACAGAACGCTATCAACTTGACTGTTTTATCGGGCAATACATAAAGACCCGAAACCTGCGTTCCATCCCCAATATCAACGAGATCCTGCGTTCGACCCTCGCAGCCTACTCCGGCAAGCCGCCGGTCATGGTCAACGAACTGAATGCCTGGATCGACAAGACGTTGGGCTATCGGGCCTCCCACCCGGATTTTCCGTCACTGGAAGATCTTTGATGTGATGCGCCGCTGAGTTCAGCACACGATTGAACGAACCGGACATTGTTGCACTCTGAAGAAGAGGCCCATCAGGGCCTTTTTTTTAGCTCTTATCCGCACAAGGATTGCTCCCCAGACTTTGCAAATTGCCGGTTCGACGCTTGAATCAAAGCCTTGGCGAATTTAAGGAAGGATACATGAGCGAGCTCGTTCCCTATGCCGTGCACTATCTGCTCGACGGCGTCCGCCAGCACTTTTTCAAGCTGGCCGAACAGTTCTCCGATGTGGACGCGATTCGTTCAGCCTCCGCGCATGCCTTTGCGCATTCCGACCGAAAGATCGCCGCCCACGCTTCCCCCGAAGCGGCTCGCTTGAGCGCTCAACGATTGGGCATCACTAAGGTTCGCTGGAATGAGGCAATTTGACGGCCTCAGCCGCCGCGTTTGAATGCGTATTGCTGTTCACTCAAACACAGTACTTCAGACACACCTGATTTTGTGGCGAGGGAGCTTGCTCCCGCTGGGCTGCGTAGCGGCCCCAAGAATGTGGCAAAAATGCCGATTTTTGTGAGTGCTTCGCACTCAAGCGGGAGCAAGCTCCCTCGCCACAGGTTTTTGTTCGACTGAAGATTGAGTGAACAGCATTGCGCTTGATGGCGGGATTATTGGTATGCGCTGACCGGTCAAGGCTTCAGCGGCCACTCTTGGTCACGATCTGACAGTTCTTTACCATCGTCGGGGTGCTTCCAGTCCGGTATCGAACGCCTTTGCCGCTCAAGTTCTTCTTCGGTGGGTTCATCCTCATCTTCATCCAGACCTGGACGTTTTGGATCATTGGCCATACTCACCTCGCTTCCTGAAGGAATTCCCTTTAAGCGTAGAACAATTTCCAAAGCGCCACTCAAAGCCACCAGCGCAGCAAAAAGAAAAACCCCATGCTCAACAACATGCTGAGCAAGGTATTGCGGGTGTACAGCACCAACCCCACGGCCACCAGCGAACTGATCAGGTACGGGTTGTCCCACTGCAGATTCAGCTGTTTGTCCGGCATGAACACAATCGGTCCGCAGATCGCGGTCAACATCCCCGGCACGGCAAAACCGAGGAACTGCCGGGCATTGCTGCTCAAGCGCAACGGCAGTCGTGGTTCGAGGAATACGTAGCGGTTCAGGAAGACGAGCACGCCCATCCCGATAATCACAGCCCAGACCATCATGTGCGCCCCCCATGGAATTTGTTGCAGATAAATCCGGCGGTCATGCCCGCCAAACCCGACAGCACCAGCGCCGAGCCCCATTGCCAGTAGCTGAACAACACCGAACAAAACAGCGAAACCGCGACGCAGACCACCGTCGGAACGTTGCGCACCACCGGGGTGATCAGGGCAATGAAGGTCGCGGCGATGGAGAAGTCCAGCCCCAGGTGCTCAAGACCGGGAATGCTGCTGCCGAGGACGATGCCGGCAAGCGTGAACAGATTCCAGGCGATGTAAAACGTCAGGCCCACGCCCAAGGCGTACCAGCGATTGAACTGCTGTTTGTCATGCTGGCTGGTCAGGGCGAACAGCTCGTCGGTGAGCAAAAACCCCAGCCCAACGCGCCAGCGACCCGGCAGCGGTGCAATCACCGAACGCATGCTCATTCCGTACAGCAAATGCTGGGAGGTCAGTAACAGCGTGGTCAGCAAAATCGAAAAGATCCCGGCGCCGCCCTTGAGCATGCCAATGGCGACCAATTGCGCGGCCCCGGCAAACACGATGCTCGACAACCCTTGACCTTGCAGGGGAGTGAGATTGGCCTCGATGGCCATGGACCCGGCCAGCAGGCCCCAGGGCGCGGTGGCCAGGGACAACGGCATGATCGCCACGGCGCCGCGAAGAAAGGCATTGCGCGGCATGAGTGAGTTCGACATAACGCTCTACAACCAGGGGAAGACGCCAGACTGTGCCAGCAGTTGCGTTCGATGGCTTGAACAATCTTGCGCACTTGCGGGCAGCGCTTGACGAATGGCTCTGGGCAGCAGCAAGTAACAGAACCCGAGTAGCATGGAACCATTCGCCTAACGCGTCAGGGAGTCGACATGCTTTACCGGATCGCCGCCGATGGACTGGTGCTGTTTCATTTGCTGTTCATTCTGTTCGTGCTGTTCGGCGGGCTGCTGGTGCTCAAATGGCGCCCGCTGATCTGGTGGCACCTGCCCGCCGCTGTGTGGGGCGTGAGTGTGGAAGTCTTCCACCTGATGTGTCCCCTGACTCAATGGGAAAACGTCATGCGCCAGGCGGCCGGGCAAACCGGTTACGGCGGTGGCTTCATCGAACACTACGTGTGGCCGGTCATCTACCCCGCCGGGCTGACTCCGGCGATTCAACTGGCGCTGGGCAGCGTGGTGCTGGTGATCAACGCCGTGGTCTATCTTCGGCTGATCAGGTTGTGGAAGTTACGCCGGGCAGCCTGAAACACACGCCGAGGATTGAAAATGCTGTCGATTGAAGACCTGACGTTGCTTCAAGCCATCCGCGAAACCGGCAGCCTGTCCCGGGCCGCCGCTCACTTGGGCAAAGCACCTTCAACCGTGTCCTACGCCGCGCGGCAACTGGAGGAGCGCTTCGATGCGCTGCTCTTCGACCGGCGTCGTTACCGTTTGCAGCTCACCCCCGCTGGCGAGTTGCTGGTGAACGAAGCGGCGCGACTGATGCAGGATGTCGCCCGGCTGACCCAAAGGGTGCAACAAGTAGCCAATGGCTGGGAGAGCCGGCTGTGGATCGTCACCGACGAATTGCTCGAGTTCGAAGCCCTGATTCCGGTGATTCACGAGTTCGATGCGCTTGAGTCCGGCGTACCGCTGCGCATTACCCACGAAGTACTCAAAGGCGTATGGGAAGCCCTGCGTGAAGGCCGTGCGGACTTGATCATCGGCGCCACCAACGAGCCGCCGGCCATTGCCAGCCTGCGCTGGATGCAATTGGGGCAAATGGAATGGGTGTTCGCGGTCTCACCCAAACACCCGTTGGCCAAGGCCAGAGAGCCGATTTCACGGGCGGTGGTGGCGCAGCACCGGGCGATTGTCGTGGCCGATTCGTCCCGGGCCACGGAAGGCAGCACGTATGGTGTCTCCGGCGGCCAACCGGTCCTCGCCGTGCCGACCATGCGCGCAAAGATTCTCGCCCAATGCGCTGGACTGGGTGTGGGCTGGTTGCCCCGGCATCGGGTCGGCGCGTTACTGAGAAACGGCACGCTGGTGGAAAAACAGATGGCTGATCCGCGCGAACCGAACATCCTGTACGCCGGCTGGCGCGGTGATCATGACGGCCGTGCGCTGGGCTGGTGGTTGGAAAAACTCAAGCAATCGTACCTGTCCGCCCAACTGGTCCAGGGCAGTGACCGCTTCGTTTGAAGTCAGTTGGCGATGACGCTCATGTTCCGCCCACTGGCCTTGGCCACGTACAACGCTTTGTCCGCAGCACTGACCAGGTCGTCGGGCTGATCCTGCGAGGCCGGGTTGTAGGCGCAAACCCCCACGCTGACGGTCACCGTACCCTCCGCGCATTCGCTGTGTTCGATCCCGGCCTGCTGGACCGCACGACGAATTTTTTCGGCGACCAGAAACGCCCCCACATAGTCGGTGCCGGGCAGCACCACCGTGAACTCCTCGCCACCATAGCGGGCGGCCAGATCGCCGGGGCGTTTGATGTTGTCCTTGATGATCGCGCTGATTTTGCGCAGACACTCATCACCCGCCACGTGCCCATAACGATCGTTGAAGCTCTTGAAGTGATCGACATCGATCATCAGCATGGCGAGGTGGGTCACTGTGCGCCGGGCCCGGCCCATTTCCGCGAGAATGAACAGATCGAACTGACGCCGGTTGGAGAGCCCGGTGAGTGCGTCTTCGAGCGCCAGCAATTCAAGGCTGCGGTTGACCTCGATGAGCTTTTCCTGGGCATCGAGCAACACGCTTTGAATGTGGTTCTGCTGCTTCATGAAGCGAATGAGGCGATAGCCGAGCCCTCCCAGAAACACCAGCAGCAACAGCACGATGGCGGCACTGAGGATTGACTCCTCACGCCAGCCGGCCAGGACATCATCCTTGTCCAGCGCGGCAAAGATAATCAGCGGATAACCCTCGACCCGCCGAAACCCCACCACTCGCTCGACACCATCCACATAAGACTTGACGGTTGCCGTGCCGGAACTGCCCTTGGGCAACAGCTGCGTGAACAGCGGCCCCTTGGCGACGCTGGTGCCGACTTCTGCTTCGTTGAATGGCCGGCGAACGACGATGGTGGCGTCGTCGGCGATCAGGTTGATCACGCCGTTTTTACCCATGTCGATGCTGTCGTACAGCCCGAGGAAATGGTTGAGGTAGATCGTTGCCAGCGCCACACCGGCGAAGCTGCCATCCGGATGATTGATCCTGCGTGACACGGTCATGATCCATTCGCTGGTCGATCGACTTTTGATCGACGGACCGATATGCGGGCCGCGGTCAGGATGATCGCGATGGTAGATGAAATATTCACGGTCGGAATTGTTCGCGTCGGGTATATCCGCACCGTTGGAATTGGCGATCCATCCCCCTTTTTCGTCAAATACGAACAAGCCATGGAGCTGAGTCAGCTCACTGCGCTGGGCGGCGAGCAAACGTCTGAATCTGGGCAGCTGCGCCGGGGCCACGCCCTCGTTTTCGACGCGGTCCACTAAGGCAAACAGCAGCGTATCGGCTTGTTTGATCGACGACTGCGCTTGTGACGCCAAGGTCTGGGCGAGGTTGGACATCGCCACTGCTTTGTCATGCAAGTGGTACTGACGCGAGTTCCAGACTTCCCAGATCACAATGGCCGTCATCGACAGGCACACGGCCACAAGCAAAACAACCGCGTAACGGACCCTGAGCCTGGACTCAATCTTCTCCGGCACCCAAGGCGCGGTGGGCCGGGTGTGTTCAATACGGTCGTTGATGGACGGATGTCCCATGACGCTTCCTTAATCGTTATGACATGGCGAAATTTCCCGTTCGCCCTTTTAGCGCCATCCAGTCGTGTCTGACACTCGGACCGCTATGCCCCACCAGAAACAAGATAGGCGATTCGCTCGCGTTGTGACGGGTTGGTGTGGGGGTGACGAGGCCGTCCCACGGGATTTACTTCGGCGTCTGCTTCACCGCTTCAAGCCAGGCGGGATTCAACTGCGTCTGTTCGGTGTCGAGGCCCAGCGCTTCCATCCGCGCCCTGTGTTGCTCCATTTCCCGGCTCAATTGCCCATGGTCGCTGGAGTTACCGTCCAGTTCGTGCATCTGGCTCAAGCCCAGATGGTAGAAACGCAGCAACTTCATGGCCGTCGGATCACCCGTCTCCACCGCCGCTGTCACCTGATGCATCACATTGGTGATGCTCATCAGGCTGCGCTTGAGTTGCCAGCCATACACCGCTGGCGCCATCCAGGCCTGAGACCAGAACGTGCCGCGCATCAGCGCCGCCATCAGCAGCACCGCGACAAACACGCCGCCAACATTAAATCGCAGATTGTCGCCCCCAGGCTCGCCGAACAACGCCACCGCTGCGGTGGACAGCACCATCGCCAGCGCCAGGAATATCAGCGCAATAATGACCGTGCTGCGCCGCGTCTGCTTTCGAAAGAGTTCGGCGTTCATCGGCTGTATTTCGAACATCGTGACGGGGTTCCCTGCATCAGTGGTAAAAGGCTCGGTGAGCGAAAAGACTGCGGTGCATTATCGCCCCTGTGCAGGATTTAGCTATGCTGGGCGCCTCTTCATCTTTTCATCGTCACCTTGGAACATGGCGATACAGCGCAGTTCGTGCCATCTTCTTTCATGGATACACACTATTCGGATGCCATTTGCCTGTTTGAACGGCATCGTTTTAAGGATCATCGAATGACCCAACGACAAGTAATCAACGCCTCCGTCAGCCCTAAGGGCAGCCTGGAAACCCTTTCTCAACGTGAAGTACAGCAACTGAGCGAAGCCGGATCCGGCAGCACCTACACCTTATTCCGCCAGTGCGCCCTGGCCATCCTCAATACCGGCGCCCATGTTGATAACGCCAAGACCATTCTGGAAGCCTACAAAGATTTCGAAATCCGCATCCACCAGCAGGACCGCGGCGTCCGCCTGGAACTGCTGAATGCCCCGGCCGACGCCTTCGTCGACGGCGAAATGATCGCCAGCACCCGGGAAATGCTGTTCAGCGCCCTGCGTGACATCGTCTACACCGAAAACGAGCTCGACGCCCAGCGCATTGACCTGAGCACGTCTCAGGGCATCAGCGACTACGTCTTCCACCTGCTGCGCAACGCCCGCACCCTGCGCCCCGGCGTCGAGCCGAAGATCGTGGTGTGCTGGGGCGGCCACTCGATCAACACCGAAGAATACAAATACACCAAGAAAGTCGGCCACGAATTGGGCCTGCGCAGCCTCGACATCTGCACCGGCTGCGGTCCCGGCGTGATGAAAGGCCCGATGAAAGGCGCGACCATCGCCCACGCCAAGCAACGCATCCACGGCGGCCGCTACCTGGGCCTGACCGAGCCCGGCATCATCGCCGCCGAAGCGCCGAACCCGATCGTCAACGAACTGGTGATCCTGCCGGACATCGAAAAACGCCTGGAAGCCTTCGTGCGCGTAGGCCACGGCATCATCATTTTCCCGGGCGGTGCCGGCACGGCCGAAGAGTTCCTGTACCTGCTCGGCATCCTCATGCACCCGGACAACGCGGGCCTGCCCTTCCCCGTGGTGCTCACCGGGCCGAAACATGCGGCGCCGTATCTGGAGCAACTGGACGCGTTTGTCGGCGCAACGCTGGGTGATGCCGCGAAACAACACTACGAAATCATCATCGACGACCCAGCCGAAGTCGCGCGCCAGATGACCCAAGGCCTCAAAGCGGTCAAACAGTTCCGCCGCGAGCGCAATGACGCGTTCCACTTCAACTGGCTGCTGAAAATCGACGAAGGCTTCCAGCGCCCGTTCGACCCGACCCACGAAAACATGGCCAACCTGAAACTCAGCCGCGACCTGCCACCCCACGAACTGGCGGCCAACCTGCGCCGCGCGTTCTCCGGCATCGTCGCCGGCAACGTCAAGGACAAGGGCATCCGCCTGATCGAAGAACACGGGCCTTACCAGATTCGTGGCGATGCGGCGGTCATGCATCCGCTGGATCAACTGCTCAAGGCCTTCGTTGCGCAGCACCGGATGAAACTGCCGGGTGGCGCGGCTTATGTTCCTTGTTATCAGGTGGTTGCGTGATGCACGGCGCCTGACAATCACCCAATAACCTGCTCGCGATGGCGGAGTGTCATCCAACATTAATGCTGAATGGCACACCGCCTTCGCGAGCAAGCCCGCTCCCACAAGACTTGGTGTACATCCGCAAGAAAATGGTCGGCTTTCAGGCCGCCATCGCTGGCAGGCCAGCTCCCACAGGGGGTTGGTGTACATCTGCAAGAAAATGGTCGGCTGTCAGGCCGCCATCGCGAGCAGGCTTACTCCCACACTGGATCAGCGTGAACCGTTCGCTTCTCACCACTCATCAGGCCGAGCGTTAGCTCGCCTGCAGCTCCTGATCTTGATCTACCCGCCCCTTCGGGAGGCTGAGTGGAGGCGTTCATCTGGGGGGTAGGCGCGTAGCGCCGTGCGGCGAAGCCGCACACATCGAGAGGAGGTCGAAGCGAAGCCGACCGGAGGCGATGCCCCCAGATGAATGCCGGAGCGAAGGCACGCCGAGCCTAGGCGAGGGGTCGGACGCCGGGGCGAGACCTTTTGGTTCCTTTTGGGGCGTTTGCCAAAAGGGACTCGCTGTAAGAGCGAAACCGCCAGCGGCCGTTACCGCAGAAATGGATATGTAAACCTGAAAGAGATTGGTCGGCGGCCAGGCCGCCATCGCGAGCAGGCTCGCTCCCACAGTTGGACTGGGTACATCTGGGAGTCGGGATACATCGGGGAAAATGGTTGGTCCGAAGGCCGCCGAGATCAGCCGCCCTGATTGCCACACGCCGCAAACTTGCTGTAATCCAATACCTTCTGCGTACCGCTCGAATCCAGATACGTCATCCGCGCATTCACAATCCCGCAATTTGCCCCGCCATCTTCTACAGTGGAAATCACCTTCTTGATATCCAGATGGGTACTGTGGGTCTGAACATCCGCATGCGCCGAAAACGCTGCAACGTTCAGTACTGCAAAGAAGCCAGCGGCAAGCAGTTTGTTCCAGTTCATGATGATGTCCTCGACGTCGTAATGGGCAGTGGAGCGAGGCAAGTCGTCCTGTCTCGATGGAACCCATTTAAACGGCCAGAGGTATCTGCCATGTGTCGTAAAACCGGGACTATTAAGGCGTAAGGTGTCACACAGGGCACCCGATACAGTTCGATACATCCGCCCCTGAAAAAGCCGTCTTGTATGCCCCTGTATCAAAGTCACCTCCAGATACAGTGAGATACAAAGGCCGGCAGGCAGGTGCGATGCGGCTCCCTAGAATGCGCGACTGCGAATAATAAGAGGGTTGAGCAATGGAACACGTGAACCACATCCTGATCGTCGATGACGATCGCGAGATCCGCGAACTGGTCGGCAATTACCTGAAAAAGAACGGCCTGCGCACCACGGTGGTCGCCGATGGCCGACAGATGCGCAGCTTTCTTGAAACCAACACCGTGGACCTGATCGTGCTCGACATCATGATGCCCGGTGATGACGGCCTGTTGCTGTGCCGTGAATTGCGCTCAGGCAAACACAAGGCCACTCCGATACTGATGCTCACCGCCCGCAACGACGAAACCGACCGCATCCTTGGTCTGGAAATGGGCGCCGACGACTACCTGACCAAACCGTTCGCCGCCCGCGAACTGCTGGCGCGAATCAACGCCGTACTGCGCCGCACCCGGATGCTGCCGCCCAACCTGCTGATTACCGAAAGCGGCCGGTTGCTGGGGTTTGGCCGCTGGCGCCTGGACACCACCGCCCGCCACTTGCTGGACGAGGACGGCACGATGGTTGCGCTCAGTGGCGCCGAATACCGCTTGCTCCGGGTTTTCCTCGATCACCCGCAGCGCGTGCTCAGTCGCGACCAGTTGCTCAACCTCACCCAGGGCCGCGATGCCGACCTGTTCGACCGCTCCATCGACTTATTGGTGAGCCGTCTGCGCCAACGGCTGATGGATGACTCCCGGGAATCGACCTACATCAAAACGGTGCGCAGCGAAGGCTACGTGTTCTCCTACCCCGTGGAACTGCTCGGCGCAGAATCATGAAACGTTTCCTGCTGGGCGAAGACCTGCCGGGCACCCTGGATCCGAACACCCACGCGGTGCACCTGGACGAAAAAGGCCCGACCGAAGTCGCCCATGCCGCCAAGGCGTTCAATGCCATGCAGGCACGCATTGCCGCTTATCTGAAAGAACGCATGCAACTGATGGCGGCGATTTTCCATGACCTGCAAACGCTGACGGCAGTCATTCAGTAAAAGTGCTGGATCGCGGGCAGATAGACCGTGCGTTCGGGTTTTACGACTGCTGCGCAGCCGAACGGGGCGGTGCGGTGCGGTGCGGTGCGACGTTACGCTAAATCCCCTCGCCACAGGGTAACTACAGAGCGTGTTCCAGATTCTCGAACGAGACCAAAGCCGCGCTATGCGCAAAGTCGCATGGGTTTTGTATCCGTCTGTATATGAACCCCGAACGGATACGTAGAAGCCGATTTCAGCACGTTCAAGCACACATCACCGATACACCCCGGCGTTTAACTGTGTTCACCGGATAGCAGCAGCTACCGACCCACACACATTCAAGCGCACGGAGAATCAACCATGTTCAACTTCTCGAAAGTCTCGTCCCTGGCACTCGGTCTGGCACTGGTTGGCGGCCTCGGCCTGTCGAACCTGGCGTCGGCCAATACCGTCAGCGCTGCGTCCCACAGCCAGATCCAGCAACTGTTGGTGGAAGGTGGCTCGGACCGGTTGCAACAGAATCGCGTCGCTGAATATGGCTCTGAAAACCTGCAAAACAATCGTGTGGCTGAAGGTGGTTCCGATCACCTGATCGAGAATCGCGTCGCCGAAGGTGGCGCTGATCGTCTGCAAGAATTGCGCGAACGTGTCGCGTCGATCAGCCCGAAGAATGCCGTACAAGGGGGTATTGTCGTCGCGGAGAATCGCCCTGAGTTCGGTTCGAAATATCAGCGCTACTGATCAATATGCCCGCCACTGCGGAGATAAAATGTGGGAGCAGGCTCGCTCCCACAGTTGTTTAGTGTTTACAACACCCATAAATCCTCAAGTTTGACGAAATAGTCCGACAAATTCTCGGGACAGTTGAATGAGCCCGTACTAAGATTTGCACCTCATTCGATCAAGGACGATTCATGAAGCGCATTGCCGGTTGCCTGCTGTCTTTCCTGACATTTACCGCGGTGGCGGCCGATTTTAACCTGCTCACCGACAACCATCCGCCCCTGCATTTCCAGCAAGGCAACACACTGGTGGGATTTGGTGTCGATGTGGTGCAGGCGCTGGCCGAAAGCGCCGGCGATCAGGTGCATATTCAACAAGTCCCTTTACTGCGCGCCTTGCGTGTCGCAACCACCGAACCTGCCACTGGCGTGTTTACCGTGTTGCGCACCGCCGAGCGCGATGGCCAATACCAGTGGGTCGGCCCGTTGATGGAAGTGGAAACGGCACTCTATTCCGCCAACGGCACCCAACAACCGGTGCACAATTTGCAGGACGCCGGTAGCCTGGGGCGCATCGTCGTCCCGCGAAAATGGCTGGTCTACAGCTATTTGCAGAAGCAGGGTTTGAACAACTTATACGGCGTGGAAACGCCCGAACAAATGATGCGCCTGGCGCGCCTGGGCCGTACCGAATTCGTGGTGGCGGACACCCTCTCCATCACCACCCTGGCGCGGGAAGAAGGCCTGGCGCCCAGTCAGTTGCATTATCAAATGCCACTGATGAAGCAAGGCACCTACATTGCGTTTTCCCCGCTCACCGATGCTCGTCAGGTGGCGCGCTGGCAGCAGGCGCTGGATGAGATGAGACGCGACGGACGGCTCGAACAACTCAAGCAGCGTTGGCTCAGCGACACCACACCCCGCTGATAGTGGATCAACGCGCTCGATATCAACTATGCGCAAGGGTGTTTTCTCATCGCGACGCTCCAGCACTACAGTGGCCACATCTTCTCCCCACACTACTGGAGCAACATCATGAAAAGCATCATTGGTCTAGGTTTCGCCCTGTCAGTTCTTGGCGCTACATCCGCCATCGCCGCCCCACATGCCACCTCGCAAGTCGTTGCGGCAGCCAACGTCAGCCAACCGGCAACACTGAACGTGAACACTGTCGGCGTTGACCACAAAGACATCCAGGCCAGCAAACTCTACGTCGCTGAAAACCGCCCTGAGTTTGGTTCGAAGTATCAGCGTTATTGATCAACGGCTTTGGGCCGCTTGAAACAGGAAACCCCGGGTAGATCCGATCTGCCCGGGGTTTCTTCGTATCAGGTTCAACTACTGCAACAGCAATGACGCTTCCAGCCCCGCCAACTTGTCCGGATTACGCATGATGAAAATCCGGCTCACCTGCCCCGTCTGATCAAAATCAAAGGTCAACGACGCGCTGATGATACCGTCCGCCCTGACGATCACCCCTTGGGCACCATTGATTTCCGTGGGCAACCGTTGGGTCGTAAGGTTTTCTCGCAGGTGCTGCTCTAAGCTCAAGCAGGCGCGTGCTTGCAGGCTGTTAGTTACCGGCCAGGAGAATGGCGATGATGCTCGATACGATTAACTTCACCCCGTGGTCCGCGTTGGCCGGTGGCGCGCTGATCGGCTTGGCGGCCAGCGTGATGGTCGTGGCCAATGGACGGGTTGCCGGGATCAGTGGGTTGCTGGGCAGCCTGATGTCACCCGGCGATTCCGGTCGAGGTGAAAAAGCTTTGTTCATCCTCGGGCTACTGGTCGCCCCCCTGCTATGGGCGTTGTTTCAGGCCTGGCCGACCATTGAATTCAAGACGGGCGCCGTGGGGCTGATCATCGCTGGATTGTGTGTCGGGATCGGCACCCGATATGGCTCGGGATGCACCAGCGGCCACGGGGTGTGCGGCATCTCGCGACTGTCGCCCCGCTCCATCGTCGCGACGTTGAGCTTCATGTGCACAGGCTTTGTGACCGTGTTTGTGATGCGTCATCTGTTGGGGTTTTGAGCATGAAAAAGCTGAGCGCTTTCCTCGCCGGCCTGGTGTTCGGCATCGGCCTGCTGTTGGCCGGCATGGCCAACCCGGCAAAGGTGCTGGGGTTTCTCGATATCACCGGTCGATGGGATCCCTCCCTGGCACTGGTGATGATCGCTGCCATTGCGGTGGCCTGGGCGCCGTTTCATTGGGCGATGAAACACCCCACCTCTTTGCTGGGCGCTCCGATGCAATTGCCGGTCAGTCGTGAACTCGATCGACGCTTGATCGCTGGCAGCCTGTTGTTCGGGGTCGGTTGGGGCATTGCGGGCGTCTGCCCCGGGCCCGCGCTGGTGTTATTGCCAACCGGGCATTGGCAGGCCTGGGTGTTTGTCATCGCGATGCTTGCGGGGATGCTGATCTTCAAAGCAATGCAGGCGCGCCACTGAGTCACTGTAGATCGTAGGCTTCGGCGGCGCAGGCGCTGCCAAAGTCTACGATCGTGTTCGCACTTCAGGCCGCCAACTGGCCGCTGGCAATCGCTACCGAGGCCGCCAGCATGGCTCGCAATAACACCGCACACCCGGCCGCCAGATCATCCGGCGCGGCGTTTTCGATTTCGTTGTGGCTGATGCCGCCTTCGCATGGCACGAAAATCATCCCGGCCGGGCCGAGTTCGGCGAGGAAGATCGCGTCGTGCCCTGCTCCGCTGACGATGTCCATGTGCGACAGGCCCAAGCCTTGGGCAGCCCCACGTACCGCTTCGACGCAACCCTTGTCGAAGTAAAGCGGCGGGAAGTCCGCGGTGGGAGTCAGTTCGAAGGTCAGGCCATGCTCCTCGCAGGTGGTTTCGATGACTGCGCGCACTTCCGCGATCATCGAGTCCAGGCGCGCCGGTTCCAGATGACGAAAATCCAGGGTCATGCGCACTTCGCCGGGGATGACGTTGCGTGAGCCGGGATAGGCTTGCAGGCAACCGACGGTGCCACAGGCGTGCGGTTGATGGCCGAGGGCGGCGCGGTTCACTGCACCGACGATTACCGCGGCGCCGACCAGGGCATCCTTGCGCAGGTGCATCGGCGTCGGGCCGGCGTGGGCTTCGACGCCGCGCAGTTTCAGGTCGAACCATTTCTGGCCAAGGGCACCCATGACGATGCCGATGGTTTTGTGTTCGTCTTCGAGGATCGGGCCTTGCTCGATGTGCGCCTCGAAATAAGCACCGACGGCGTGGCCGCTGACCTTGCGTGGGCCGGCGTAGCCGATGGCATTCAACGCTTCGCCAACGGTGACGCCATCGGCATCGACCTTGGCCAGGGTTTCTTCGAGGGTGAATTTTTCCGCGAACACACCGGAGCCCATCATGCACGGGGCGAATCGTGAGCCTTCTTCGTTGGTCCAGACCACCACTTCCAGTGGCGCTTCGGTTTCCACGCCGAGATCGTTGAGGGTACGCAGCACTTCGACACCGGCCAACACGCCGAAGCAGCCATCGAACTTGCCGCCGGTGGGTTGGGTGTCAATGTGGCTGCCGGTCATCACCGGAGGCAGGTTCGGGTTGCGGCCGGGGCGGCGGGCGAAGATGTTGCCGACGGCGTCGATGCTGACGGTGCAGCCGGCCTCCTCGCACCAGTTGACGAAAATGTCCCGGGCCTGGCGGTCCAGATCGGTCAGGGCCAAGCGACAGACGCCACCCTTGACCGTGGCACCGAGTTTGGCCAGCTCCATGAGCGACTGCCACAAGCGGTCGCGGTTGATGTGCTGATGGGTGGACTGCAGAACGTCTACGGCAGCGTTCATAGTGATCTCCTCAGGCAGTTGTTATAGGTTTCGTCAGGTATTTCATCGGGGAATTCGAGGCCGTCATCGCGGGCAAGCCCGCTCCCACAGTGAATCGGATGTACACAGCATTTGTGTACGACCTCAATCCCTGTGGGAGCGGGCTTGCCCGCGATGAGGCCAGTGCTCACACCGCCGATTTCACGACAGTCGGGCTAGGCCGCATCGAGCACAACCCGTAATAAATCAGCCCACCCAACGCCGAGCCGGTGAACCAGCCATAGCTGTAGAACCAGCTGAACGCATCGCTGCCCAGCGACAGCAGCGTCAACGCCACCGGCACGCCAAACGCGACAAACCCGAACCAGTTCCAGGCCGGGTACACGTCATCGCGATACAACCCGGCCAGGTCCAGTTGCTGTTTCTTGATCAGGAAATAGTCCACCACCATGATCCCGGCGATCGGCCCCAACAGGCTCGAATAGCCCAGCAGCCAGTTCGAATACACGGTCTCCAGGCTCACATCCGAGACGATCAACCCGAGCTTCTTCAACAATTCATGGGCCATCAGCGCCAGGCCGACCAGGCCGGTGAGAATCACCGCTTTGGTGCGGTTGATGAGCTTGGGCGCGACGTTCTGAAAATCGTTGGTCGGCGACACGATGTTGGCCGCGGTGTTGGTCGACAGTGTGGCAATGATGATCAGCGCCATGGCCAACGCGACCCAGACCGGGCTCTGGATGTGGCCGATCAGGGTGACCGGGTCGGAGACGGTGACGCCCACCAGTTTGACCGAGGCGGCGGTCATCACCACGCCCAGCGAGGCGAACAGGAACATGGTCAGGGGCAAGCCGATAATCTGCCCGACGATCTGGTCCTTCTGGCTTTTCGCATAACGGCTGAAGTCCGGAATGTTCAGGGACAAAGTGGCCCAGAACCCGACCATCGCGGTCAGCCCGGCGGCAAAGTAACTGACCACGCTCGCACCTTCCGGGCGCTTGGGCGGGATCGCCATCAGTTCGGTCATCGACACGTTCGGCATGGCCCACACCAGCAGGCCGACGCCCACCAGCACCAACAACGGTGCGGAGAGAGTTTCCAGCCATTTGATCGAGTCCGCACCGCGAATCACCACCCACAGGTTCAAGGCCCAGAACACCATGAAGCCGATCACTTCACCGGTCCCGCCGAGGGCTTTCCAACCGTCGAACACCGAGCCGAGAAACAGGTGAATGGCCAGCCCGCCGAACATCGTCTGAATGCCGAACCAGCCGCACGCCACCAGCGCCCGAATCAGGCAAGGAACGTTGGAGCCGAGGATGCCGAAGGACGAACGCAGCAGCACCGGAAACGGAATGCCGTACTTGGTGCCGGGGAAGGCGTTGAGGGTCAGCGGGATCAACACGATGATGTTGGCGAACAGAATCGCCAGCAGCGCTTCGCCGACGCTCAAGCCGAAATAAGCAGTGAGCACGCCGCCTAGGGTGTAAGTCGGCACGCAGATCGCCATACCGACCCACAGCGCGGTGATGTGCCATTTGTTCCAGGTTCGCTCGCGCACCTTGGTCGGTGCCATGTCGTGGTTGTAACGGGGACTGTCGAGGACGTCGCTGCCGGCTTCGAGCTCAAACAAGCCGTCGCGCTCGGTCACTTGCGATCTGATCTGTTGCATGGCCGCTCCACTGTTCTTTGAATTATTTTTTGCTCATCAGGGACTGGTGGCATCAATAAGCGTGCCGGCCACCCCGTTTGCGCATCGGGCAGTTCCACAAAAACTTCGCAACCAACTGATGTTTATCAGTTTTTATATACAGTTCAAATGGTCCCTCGGTTACTTGCCTGTTCACTCAGGCCGAATGCCGGGCAAGTTGTCCGAACCGTCAGGGCTCAATCTGGTGCATGGGTCTTTTTTTCAAAGTTGCGCATCAACCATAGACCATCCTCAAGCAGCTGATTTCACATAAGAAATCTCGTTCATTTTGAGAACCTGTCAAGTGCGTCAAAATGGTTCGGGGCCACACCATTTTGGTGATTTAACAATTTAATCTTTATTAATCAATACATTAAAACAGTCATAAGCTTATAAAAAATATTCTTGCTCATTCCATAAACTCAGACTAGTTTCTATTCCTGACAGCGTTGACAGGAATACACCTGTTTGCGCTGGCTTCATATAAAACATTTAGAATCGACATAAGTCGGTCATTGCCTGCGAGGAACTCGGAATGTCTCTGTTGATCCGTGGCGCCACCGTTATTACCCATGATGAAAGTTATCGCGCCGACGTCTACTGCGCCGACGGCGTGATAAAAGCCATCGGCGACAATCTCGATGTTCCGGCCGGCGCCGAAGTGCTCGACGGCAGCGGCCAATACCTGATGCCCGGCGGCATCGACCCGCACACGCATATGCAACTGCCCTTCATGGGCACCGTGGCCAGTGAAGACTTCTTCAGTGGCACTGCGGCAGGCCTTGCCGGTGGCACCACGTCGATCATCGACTTCGTGATTCCCAATCCGCAGCAATCCTTGATGGAAGCCTTTCATCAGTGGCGCGGCTGGGCCGAGAAGTCGGCATCGGATTACGGTTTCCACGTCGCGATCACCTGGTGGAGCGAACAGGTGCGCGAGGAAATGGCGGAGCTGGTTAGCCAGCACGGGGTCAACAGCTTCAAGCATTTCATGGCGTACAAGAACGCGATCATGGCGGCCGATGACACCTTGGTGGCGAGTTTCGAGCGCTGCCTGGAACTCGGCGCGGTGCCGACCGTGCACGCGGAAAACGGTGAGTTGGTGTATCACCTGCAACGCAAGTTGATGGCCCAGGGCATGACCGGCCCCGAAGCGCATCCACTGTCGCGCCCTTCTCAAGTGGAAGGCGAAGCCGCGAGCCGGGCCATCCGCATTGCCGAAACCCTCGGCACGCCGCTGTACCTGGTGCATGTCTCGACCAAGGAAGCGCTGGACGAAATCACCTACGCCCGCAGCAAGGGCCAGCAGGTCTACGGCGAAGTGTTGGCCGGGCATCTGCTGCTGGACGACAGCGTCTACCAACACCCGGACTGGCAGACCGCCGCCGGTTACGTGATGAGCCCGCCCTTCCGTCCTCGCGGCCATCAAGAGGCGCTTTGGCATGGCCTGCAATCGGGCAACCTGCACACCACCGCCACTGACCACTGCTGCTTCTGCGCCGAGCAAAAAGCCGCCGGCCGCGATGACTTCAGCAAGATCCCCAATGGCACCGCCGGCATTGAAGACCGCATGGCTGTGCTTTGGGATGAAGGGGTCAACACCGGCCGTCTGTCGATGCAGCACTTCGTGGCGCTCACCTCCACCAACACCGCAAAGATTTTCAACCTCTACCCGCGTAAAGGTGCGATTCGCGTGGGTGCGGATGCAGACCTGGTGCTGTGGGACCCAGAGGGGACGCGGACTATTTCGGCCAAGACCCACCACCAGCAGGTCGACTTCAACATCTTCGAAGGCAAAACCGTGCGCGGCGTGCCGAGCCATACCGTGAGCCAGGGCCGGGTGGTGTGGGCCGATGGTGATCTGCGGGCTGAGCGTGGTGCCGGGCGGTATGTCGAACGGCCGGCGTATCCGGCGGTGTTTGATTTGCTGAGCAAGCGGGCTGAGTTGAACAGGCCGACGGCTGTGAAACGCTGAAAGCGGCCTTCGGCCTATCGCGAGCAGGCTCGCTCCCACAGGGGAATGCATTCCGAATGTGGGAGCGTGGCTTGCCCGCGATGGCGTCGGCCCAGGCAACACAAAAACCAATGCCCGATAGAGGCATCACCTCAATAACCGTGAGGCCAACACCGTGATCAAGTCCCTGAACCACCTCCCGCATCCCTATGAGAATGCGGCCGCCCTCGCCGGCCACTTCACCGACCTGGCACCGCCACTCAACGACCGTCAGGCGCACCTGGAAGCTTCGCGCTGCCTGTATTGCTACGACGCGCCGTGCGTGAATGCCTGCCCGAGCGAGATTGATATCCCGTCCTTCATCCGCAACATCCATCAGGAAAACGTTCAGGGCGCCGCGCAGAAAATCCTCTCGGCGAACATCCTCGGCGGCAGTTGCGCCCGGGTGTGCCCGACAGAAATCCTCTGCCAGCAAGCCTGTGTGCGCAACAACGATCACGAGTGCGCACCGGTGTTGATCGGCCTGTTGCAACGTTACGCCGTCGACAATGCGCACTTCAGCGAACACCCCTTCCAGCGCGCCGCCGCCACCGGCAAACGCATCGCCGTGGTCGGTGCCGGTCCGGCCGGATTGTCCTGCGCGCACCGCAGCGCGATGCACGGCCACGACGTGGTGATTTTCGAGGCACGGGAAAAGGCTGGCGGCCTCAACGAATACGGGATCGCCAAGTACAAACTGGTGGATGACTACGCGCAGCAGGAACTTGAGTTCCTACTGCAAATTGGCGGCATCGAAATCCGTCACGGCCAGAAACTCGGCGAGAACCTGACCCTCAGCGAACTGCATCAGCAATTCGACGCGGTGTTCCTTGGCCTCGGCCTGGCCGCCAGCAAGCAACTCGGCTTGCCTCACGAAGACGCACCCGGCCTGCTCGCTGCCACCGACTACATCCGTGAACTGCGTCAGGCGGATGACCTGAGCCAACTGCCGCTGGCGGATCATTGCATCGTCCTTGGCGCCGGCAATACGGCCATCGACATGGCCGTGCAAATGGCCCGCCTCGGCGCCCACGACGTGAATCTGGTGTACCGCCGCGGCGTCGAGGAAATGGGCGCTACCGGCCACGAACAGGACATCGCCAAAGCCAATCAGGTGCGCTTGCTGACGTGGGCACAACCTGAAGAAGTGCTGCTCGATGACCAAGGCAACGTGCGCGGCATGCGCTTCGCCCGCACGCACCTGGTGGACGGTCGTCTGCAAGCCACCGGCGAAACCTTCGAACTGGCTGCCGACGCGATCTTCAAAGCCATCGGCCAGGCCTTCGATGCAAGTGCCCTCGCCGATCCGCTGGCACGCCAACTCCAGCGCCAAGGCGACCGAATCCAGGTCGATGAACAGCTGCGCACCAGCATCCCCGGCGTGTATGCCGGCGGTGACTGCACCAGCCTTGATCAGGACCTCACCGTGCAAGCCGTGCAGCATGGCAAACGGGCGGCCGAGGCCATCAACGCTCAACTGATGCTCAACGTGGAGGCTGCGTAAATGGCCGATCTCTCGATTGTCTTCGCTGGCATCAAATCCCCCAATCCGTTCTGGCTGGCCTCCGCGCCGCCGACCGACAAGGCCTACAACGTAGTTCGCGCCTTCGAGGCCGGCTGGGGCGGCGTGGTCTGGAAAACCCTGGGTGAAGACCCGGCGGCGGTCAACGTGTCCTCGCGTTACTCCGCGCTCTTCGGTGCCAACCGTGAAGTGGTGGGCTTCAACAATATCGAGCTGATCACCGACCGCTCGCTGGAAATCAACCTGCGGGAAATCACCCAGGTCAAAAAGGACTGGCCGGACCGCGCGCTGATCGTTTCGCTGATGGTGCCCTGCGTCGAAGAGTCGTGGAAATTCATCCTGCCGCTGGTGGAAGCCACGGGCGCCGACGGCATCGAGCTGAACTTCGGTTGCCCCCACGGCATGCCGGAACGGGGCATGGGCGCGGCGGTAGGCCAGGTGCCGGAGTACGTCGAGCAGGTCACCCGCTGGTGCAAGACGTATTGCTCGCTGCCGGTGATCGTCAAGCTCACGCCGAACATCACCGACATCCGCGTCGCCGCCCGTGCGGCCCATCGTGGCGGTGCGGATGCGGTGTCGCTGATCAACACCATTAACTCGATCACCAGCGTCAATCTGGAGCGCATGGTCGCCAACCCTGCCGTGGGCAGCCAAAGCACCCATGGCGGTTATTGCGGTTCGGCGGTGAAGCCGATTGCGCTGAACATGGTCGCTGAAATCGCTCGTGATCCGCAGACCCAAGGCCTGCCGATCTCCGGCATTGGTGGCATTGGCAGCTGGCGTGATGCGGCGGAATTCATCGCTCTGGGCAGCGGCTCGGTGCAGGTGTGCACCGCGGCGATGCTGCATGGCTTCCGCATTGTCGAGGAGATGAAGGACGGTCTGTCACGCTGGATGGACAGTCAGGGTTACGCCAGCATCCCGGAATTTTCCGGTCGCGCAGTGGGCAATACCACGGACTGGAAGTACCTGGATATCAACTATCAGGTGATCGCGAAGATTGATCAGGACGCGTGCATTGGCTGTGGACGTTGCCACATTGCTTGCGAAGATACCTCGCACCAGGCGGTGGCCAGTTTGAAGCAGGCAGACGGAACGCATAAGTATGAAGTGATTGATGATGAGTGCGTCGGCTGCAACCTGTGCCAGATCACTTGCCCGGTGGAGGATTGCATCGAGATGGTGCCGATGGAGAACGGCAAGCCGTTTCTGGACTGGAATCATGACCCGAGGAATCCGTACCATGTTGCGGTTTGATATTTAGGATCAAGATCTAGAGATCGCAGCCTCGTTTCACTCGACAGCTCCTACATTGGAATGCGTTTCCCTGTAGGAGCTGTCGAGTGAAACGAGGCTGCGATCTTTTGATCTACGGCTCCAACCCGATCCCCCGCAATATCACACTCGTCACCGTCTGCACCGCCCGCTCGAACTGCATGTCCGACAGCGGCTGATGGTCATTGAGGATATTCACCTGATGATCAAAGTCCGCGTAATGCTGGGTCGATGCCCAGATCATGTACAGCAGGCTTGAAGGCTCCACCGTCAGGATGCGTTTGTCGTCCACCCACTGGCGGATTTTCGCTTCTTTCATCTTGGCCCAGTCGTACAGGCTCGCGTCCAGCGCCACGCCCAGGGTGGGTGCGCCGTGGATGATTTCATTGGCCCAGACTTTCGACCCATAAGGCCGGCTGCGCGAGTGGTTCATCTTGGCGCGGATGTAGCTGCTGAGCACCACGCGTGGATCGTCGAACATCTCGAAGCACAACGCGTCCTGCTTCCAGACTTCCAGCAGATCGAAAAGTACCGCGCTGTACAGTTCGGTCTTGGTGCTGAAGTAGTAATGCAGGTTGGAGCGCGGCAGTTGCACCTCTGCGGCAATGTCAGCCATGGCGGTGCCGCCGAAGCCTTTTTCGGCGAAGACCTTTTCGGCCCCCAGCAAAATCTTCTCGACGTTACTGCGACGAATCTCGATCTTGTGATTGCCCATGAGGGCTCCCTGACAACAGCGTTGGCCAAGACTAGCATCCGCTCTACCTCGCGGCGACAAGGGAAAAACGAAACTTCGTTTACCCGGGTGCTCGCAGGTAAACTGGCGCCTCTTCGAACTTGCCTCTGAGGTATTCACGATGCTGCTCAAGAAAGCCCTGACCACCGCCGCCCTGCTCGGTTCGCTGCTCGCCGCCTCGTCGGTGTTTGCCCATGCCCATCTGAAAAGCCAGACCCCGGCCGCCGACAGCACCGTGGCCGCGCCAACGGAATTGCGCCTGGTGTTTTCCGAAGGCGTCGAAGCGACCTTCACTAAGGTCACGATCAGCAAGGAGGGCGCCGATGTGCCGGTGAAAAACCTGGCCACCGAAGGCAGTGACAAGAAGACCTTGATCGTCACGCCAGCCGTGCCTTTGACGGCGGGAGCCTACAAAGTCGAATGGCATGCGGTGTCGGTCGATACCCACAAAAGCGAAGGCGCCTACAGCTTCAAGGTTGGCCAGTAATTCATGACCAGCGCCATGGTGCTGTGCCGCTTTGTGCATTTCACCGTGGAGCTGATACTGTTCGGGGCTTGGGTGTTCGGGCCTCTGCTGCTAACCCGAGACACGGCGCTGAACCAACCGCTGGCGCGAGTGACCCGATGGCTCGCGGCGATGGCGCTGGTGACCGGCGTCTGTTGGTTGCTGCTGATCACCGCCAGCATGGCCGGGGCCTGGGACGCAGCCTTCGATCCGTCGACCCTGCGGCTCGTGTTGGGCAATACGTTTTTCGGTCAGGTCTGGCGCTGGCATTTGCTGTTCAATGCCTTGCTAGTGGCACTGCTGCTGACGCCCTGGCGCTCCAGCCATTCCCTGCGGATCGGCCTCGCGAGCCTGCTGCTGGCGACCCTCGCCCCGGTCGGCCATGGCGCCATGCTCGACGGCCTTCAAGGCCAATGGCTGATCCTCAATCAAATCATTCACCTGACTTGCGTCGGCGCCTGGCTGGGCGGGTTGATGCTGTTGGTGATGATCCTGCGGCAACCGGCAAACCATGACATACGCGCAATGCTGCAGCGTTTCAGTGGCGTCGGTTACGCCTTGGTCGCCGGGTTGCTGGTGACCGGTTTGATCAACGTGCGCGTCCTCACCGGGCAGTTCTGGCCGACGCCGCTGCTGTCAGGGTTTGCGTTGATTCTGCTGATCAAGGTGGTGCTGGTCGCCATGATGCTGGGGTTGGCGTTATTCAATCGGTTGCGAATCAAGGAGTGCGAGCAACGCCTCGCCACGCTGAAAACCAGTGTGATCGTCGAATGGTTGCTGGGGATTGGCGCGGTGGCAGCGGTTTCCCTCCTGGGCACCCTGCCCCCGATGATCATGAACTGAAACCGGATCCCCTGTGGGAGCGAGCCTGCTCGCGATAGCGGTAGCACAGTCAACACCCGTGCAAGCCGAACCACCGCTTTCGCGAGCAAGCCCGCTCCCACAGGGGTCCGACGACAACTCGTCAAGTCATCGTATAACTTCTAATTGACAATCCCCGAAAGCCCCGCAAATAATCGCCCTAATGTTGTACGACGACGTATGACAAAAAATAAAAACAACAAGAAAAAAGGGAGCTTCACTGTGAGCAAACTCGTCCGCAATTCCTTCGCCAGCACCCCTCGCCCGACCTTTGTACGCCGCCACACCCTAAGCCTGATCGGTTGCAGCAGCCTGGCGTTCGCCCTGCCGATGACCAGTTATGCAGAAGGTTTCGTTGATGACGCCAAAGCCACGTTGAACCTGCGCAACGCCTACATCAATCGCAATTACACCAACCCGGCTTATCCCCAGGGCAAGGCTGAGGAATGGACGCAAAACTTCATCCTTGACGCCAGGTCCGGGTTCACCCCGGGGCCCGTCGGTTTCGGCGTGGATGTGCTGGGCCTGTACTCGCAAAAACTCGACGGTGGCAAAGGCACGGGCGGTACCCAGCTGCTGCCGATCCACGACGACGGCCGCCCTGCCGACAATTTCGGCCGCATGGGCGTGGCCCTCAAAGGCAAAATTTCGAAGACCGAACTGAAGGTCGGGGAATGGATGCCGGTGCTGCCGATCCTGCGCTCCGACGACGGCCGCTCGCTGCCGCAGACCTTCCGTGGCGGCCAGGTGACCTCCACCGAGATCAGCGGCCTGACGTTCTACGGCGGCCAGTTCCGCCAGAACAGCCCGCGCAACGATGCGAGCATGGAAGACATGTCCATGAACACCAAGGCCGCATTCACCTCGGACCGCTTCAACTTCGGCGGCGGCGAATACGCGTTCAACGACAAGCGCACCCAGGTCGGCGTCTGGTACTCGGAACTCAGCGACATTTACCAGCAGCAATATTTCAACCTGAGCCACAGCCAGCCTATCGGCGACTGGACCCTGGGCGCCAACCTCGGTTATTTCATCGGCAAGGAAGACGGCAGCGCCTTCGCCGGCGACCTCGACAACAAAACCGCATTCGCCATGCTCTCGGCCAAATACGGCGGCAACACCTTCTACGTCGGCCTGCAAAAACTCAGCGGCGACGATGTCTGGATGCGGGTCAACGGCACCAGCGGCGGCACGTTGGCCAACGACAGCTACAACTCCAGCTACGACAACGCCAAGGAAAAATCCTGGCAGTTGCGCCACGACTACAACTTCGTCGCCCTCGGCATTCCCGGCCTGACGATGATGAACCGCTACATCAGCGGCGATAACGTGCACACCGGGGCGATCACCGATGGCAAGGAATGGGGCCGCGAATCGGAACTGGCCTACACCGTGCAAAGCGGCCCGCTGAAGAACCTCAACGTCAAATGGCGCAACGCGACCATTCGCAAGAGCTTCAGCACCAACGAATTCGATGAAAACCGCATTTTCATCAGCTACCCGATTTCGTTGTTGTAAGGCAGACATCCTTTGCAGGCTCACATCAATCCTGTGGTTAGAAGATTCTCTTTTCACAGGGATGTGTGAAATGACCCTCCGTCATTTTCAACCAAAGTCGCGTTGACAAGACTCGGAAAGCCTAACGATACTTCGACAAAGTCATACGACAACCTACAACAATAATTGCGCACTCAGGGACTCCCATGACCAGCACTTCCACAGCCCCTTTCAATCGCCTGCTGCTGACCGGTGCCGCCGGTGGCCTCGGTAAAGTCTTGCGCGAAAGCCTGCGCCCTTATGCCAACGTCATTCGCCTGTCGGACATCGCCGACATGTCCCCGGCCATCGATGATCGCGAAGAGGTCGTCACCTGCGATCTGGCGGACAAGCAAGCCGTGCACCAGTTGGTCGACGGCGTGGACGCGATCCTGCACTTCGGCGGCGTATCGACGGAGCGCTCGTTTGAAGAGATCCTCGGCGCCAACATCTGCGGCGTCTTTCACATCTACGAAGCCGCACGCCGCCATGGCGTGAAGCGGGTGATTTTCGCCAGTTCCAACCACGTCATCGGTTTCTACAAGCAAGGCGAAACCATCGACGCCCACTGCCCTCGCCGCCCGGACAGCTACTACGGCCTGTCCAAGTCCTACGGCGAAGACATGGCCAGTTTCTATTTCGATCGCTACGGCATCGAGACCGTCAGCATCCGCATCGGCTCCTCGTTCCCGGAACCGCAAAACCGCCGAATGATGAGCACCTGGCTGAGCTTTGGCGACCTGACCCAATTGCTCGAACGTGCGCTGTACGCGCCGAACGTCGGCCACACCGTGGTCTACGGCATGTCCGACAACAAGAACGTCTGGTGGGACAACCGTTTCGCGACCGCCTTGGGCTATGCGCCGCAGGACAGCTCTGAAGTGTTCCGCGAAAAAGTCGAAGCGCAACCGATGCCCGCCGCGGATGACCCTGCCAGGGTTTACCAGGGTGGCGCGTTTGTGGCGTCCGGACCTTTCGGTGACTGAAACCGCTGACTTCACTTGATCCCCACAACAAAAACCAAAGGGAATGAGTTGCCATGCAAGCCGAATTGATTGTCGATGCCCGTAACGCGGTCGGTGAAAGCCCGGTCTGGGTCCCCGAGGAAAACGCCCTGTACTGGGTGGATATTCCTGCCGGTGGCTTGCAGCGCTGGAGCGCCGACAGCGGTCACGTCCATGCCTGGACAGCTCCGGAAATGCTCGCCTGCATCGCCCGTCACCGCGATGGCGGCTGGGTAGCCGGGATGGAAAGCGGCTTCTTCCATTTGCAGCCTCACAACGACGGCAGCCTCGACAGCGAACTGCTCGCGCCTATCGATCACGCCCGCGTCGACATGCGCCTGAACGACGGTCGCTGTGATCGTCAGGGCCGTTTCTGGGCCGGCAGCATGGTGCTGAACATGGGCGCCAACGCCGCCGATGGCACGTTGTATCGCTACAGCGCCGGGCAACGCGGGCCGCTTGAAGCGCGACTCGAGGGCTTCATCGTGCCCAACGGCCTGGGCTTCAGCCCGGACGGCCGGACGATGTACCTGTCTGATTCCCATCCCCTGGTCCAGCAGATCTGGGCCTTCGATTACGACATCGACAGCGGCACGCCGTCCAATCGGCGGTTGTTCGTCGACATGAATCAATTCCCCGGCCGCCCGGACGGCGCTGCGGTCGATGCTGAAGGTGGCTACTGGATCTGTGCCAACGACGCCGGGTTGATTCACCGGTTCACCCCGGACGGCCGACTGGACCGATCCCTCGCCATCCCCGTTAAAAAACCCACCATGTGCGCCTTCGGTGGCAGTCGACTGGACACGCTGTTCGTGACCTCGATCCGCCCCGGTGACGACCATGATCCCCAGTCATTGGCCGGTGGCGTGTTCGCGCTCGACCCCGGCGTCAAAGGTTTACCGGAACCGCTGTTCAACGACCTGCTTTAACGGCTTCTGCTGCACCGCTGCGCCTTGAATACAAAAAAAATAACAAACTGGAGACACCCCAATGGACTTCAAACGCACCTTGCTCGCCGCTGCACTCCCCTTGGCCTTTACCCTCAGCAGTGCCGCCCAGGCGCTGGAAATCAAATTCGCCGATATCCATCCGGCCGGTTACCCGACCGTGGTAGCCGAGGAACAACTGGGCAAAACCCTGGTGGCCGACAGCAACGGCACGCTGACCTTCAAGATGTTCGCCGGCGGTGTGCTCGGCTCGGAAAAAGAAGTGGTTGAACAGGCGCAGGTCGGTGCCATCCAAATGGCCCGGGTCAGCCTCGGCATCGTCGGGCCGGTGGTACCGGACGTGAACGTGTTCAACATGCCGTTCGTGTTCCGCGATCAGGCGCACATGCGCAAAGTCATCGACGGTGACGTCGGCGACGAGATCCTCGACAAGATCACCAACTCCGAATTCAACCTGGTCGCCCTGGCCTGGATGGATGGCGGCACGCGCAACATCTACACGAAAAAACCGGTGCGCAGCCTCGCCGACCTCAAAGGCATGAAGATCCGCGTGCAAGGCAACCCGATGTTCATCGAGACCATCAACGCCATGGGCGGCAACGGCATTGCGATGGACACCGGGGAGATCTTCAGCGCCTTGCAGACCGGCGTGATCGACGGCGCGGAAAACAACCCGCCGACCCTGCTCGAACACAACCACTACCAGAACGCCAAGTTCTACAGCCTGACCGGCCATTTGATCCTGCCTGAGCCGATCGTGATGTCGAAAATCACCTGGGACAAACTCACCCCCGAGCAGCAAGTCCTGGTGAAGAAAACCGCCAAGGCCGCACAGGCGCAGGAGCGCACCTTGTGGGACGCGAAATCCGCCAGCAGTGAAGAAAAACTCAAGGCAGCGGGCGTCGAATTCATCACCGTCGACAAGAAACCGTTCTATGAGGCGACCGCCTCGATCCGCGAGAAATACGGCGCGCCTTACGCCGACCTGATCAAGCGCATCGAAGCCGTCCAGTAACCCTCCTTGCCCTCATGAAAGGCCCGGCGCCATTGACGTGGTGTATGTCAGTGCGCGCCCGGTTACGGTGAAACCCGATGAAGAATCTGCTGCTACGCATCAACGACAGGCTATACATGACCTGCATCTGGATTGCCGGTCTGTCGGTCCTGACCATTTCCCTGATCATTCCCTGGGGCGTCTTTGCCCGTTACGTGCTCGGCACCGGCTCAAGCTGGCCGGAGCCCACCGCCATCTTGCTGATGATGGTCTTCACCTTCATCGGCGCCGCTGCCAGTTACCGCGCCGGTGCGCACATGGCCGTGGCCATGCTCACTGATCGCATGGCCCCCCGACTGCGCAATGCGATGGCGATTGTCTCGCAACTGCTGATGGCGACCATTTGCATGTTCATGACCATCTGGGGCACCAAACTCTGCCTGTCGACCTGGAACCAGTTCATGAGCGCCATGCCGACGTTGCGCGTGGGCATTACCTACATGCCGATACCGATTGGCGGGTTGTTGACGCTGATCTTCGTCCTGGAAAAACTCTTGCTCGGTGACCAGAGCAACCGTCGGGTCGTGCGTTTCGACCTGGTTGAAGAAAGCGAAGGGGCTGCCTGAATGGACGCGTTGATTCTGTTGGGCAGTTTTATTGCGTTGATCCTGATCGGCATGCCGGTCGCCTACGCACTGGGGCTTTCCGCCCTGATCGGTGCGTGGTGGATCGATATCCCGTTCCAGGCGCTGATGATCCAGGTCGCCGGCGGCGTGAACAAATTCTCCCTGCTGGCGATTCCGTTCTTCGTCCTGGCCGGCGCGATCATGGCCGAGGGCGGCATGTCCCGCAGGCTGGTGGCCTTTGCCGGTGTGCTGGTCGGGTTTGTGCGTGGCGGCTTGTCGCTGGTCAACATCATGGCCTCGACCTTCTTCGGCGCAATCTCCGGCTCTTCAGTGGCCGACACCGCTTCAGTCGGCTCGGTGCTGATTCCTGAGATGGAACGCCGCGGCTACCCGCGGGACTTTGCCACGGCCGTAACGGTCAGCGGCTCGGTGCAAGCGCTGCTGACCCCGCCCAGCCACAACTCGGTGCTCTACTCCCTGGCCGCGGGCGGCACGGTGTCGATTGCGTCGCTGTTCATGGCCGGCGTGGTCCCGGGCCTGCTGATGAGCGCGTGCCTGATGGTGCTGTGCCTGATCTTCGCGAAAAAGCGCAACTACCCCAAGGGCGAAGTCATCCCCTTGAAACAGGCGCTGAAAATCTGCGGCGAAGCGATGTGGGGCCTGATGGCGATGGTCATCATCCTCGGCGGCATTTTGTCGGGCATCTTTACCGCCACCGAATCGGCGGCGATTGCGGTGCTGTGGTCGTTCTTCGTGACCATGTTCATCTATCGCGACTACAAGTGGAGTGAACTGCCGAAACTGATGCACCGCACGGTGCGCACGATTTCGATCGTGATGATCCTGATCGGCTTCGCGGCGAGCTTTGGCTACATCATGACGCTGATGCAGATTCCGTCGAAAATCACCACGATGTTCCTGACCCTGTCGGACAACCGTTACGTGATCCTGATGTGCATCAACGTCATGCTGCTGTTGCTCGGCACCGTGATGGACATGGCGCCGCTGATCCTGATCCTGACGCCGATCCTGATGCCGGTGATTCTGGGCATTGGCGTGGACCCGGTGCAGTTCGGCATGATCATGCTGGTGAACCTGGGGATTGGATTAATCACACCGCCGGTGGGCGCGGTATTGTTTGTGGGGTCGGCCGTAGGCAAAGTCAGTATCGAAAAAACCGTGAAGGCACTGCTGCCGTTCTATTGCGTGCTGTTTCTGGTGCTGCTGGCCGTGACCTACATTCCGGCGCTGTCGCTGTGGTTGCCGCATTTGGTGTTGTAACAAAAGCGCCCCTCCGTTAACGAGGGGCACGCACAT
Source organism: Pseudomonas sp. LBUM1663 (assembly GCF_059695905.1). Taxonomy (NCBI): domain Bacteria; kingdom Pseudomonadati; phylum Pseudomonadota; class Gammaproteobacteria; order Pseudomonadales; family Pseudomonadaceae; genus Pseudomonas; species Pseudomonas sp. LBUM1663. The sequence goes on from NZ_CP166792.1 coordinate 3,686,178, forward strand.
TCCCGTAGCAGCTGCCGAGCTGCGCGAGGCTGCGTTCGGCGGCGAAGCCGTCGTAAAACCTGCGCATGCGGTCACCCTGATGCACCGCGCGGCCTGATTTCACGACGACTTCGTCGCCGAACGCAGCCTCGCGCAGCTCGGCAGCTGCTACAGGGAACATCGGTCTTCTCTCATCAGGGCTCAACAGGTATGGCGCCAAACATTCTAGAACTCACAGACAATCTCACCCACCTCACCCTCGCCCCCGAACTCGGCGGCAGCGTTGTCAACTGGACCGTTCGCAGCACCGGGCAACCGCTGTTGCGCCACAACGACGCCCATGCACTGAACACCGGCCTGCCGGGAAAACTCGGCTGTTATCCCCTGGTCCCCTGGTCAAACCGCGTCGCCGAAGGAGGTTTCGACTGCCCCGATGGCTGGCTCGCCTTGACGCCCAACAGCCTCACCGATCCGCTGCCGATTCACGGCAGCGCCTGGCAACAACCGTGGCAGGTGGTGTCGCAGACCCATGACGAAGTCGTCCTGCAACTCAACAGCGCAGCACCCTTCGCCTATCGCGCCCGGCAGCGGTTTCAGTTGAACGAGGGCCGATTGAGCATCGATCTGCATGTCACCCACTTAGCCAAACACCCCGCGTGGTATGGGCTCGGCCTGCACCCGTACTTTCCGCGCACAACCAACACGCGACTACAGGCCAAGGCTGAAAAAGTCTGGTTATGCAATGAATCGAAACTGCCGACCGAACTGATGGACGTGCCCGCCGAGTGGGACTTTCATCAGCTCAAAACGCTGCCGGACACGCTGGTCGACAACGGTTTCTGCGCATGGGACGGTCACTGTCTGATCCAGCAACCCGAGCTCGGTTATGAACTGGAATGCCAGGCCACCGGCAGCGATTACTACCTGCTCTACTGCCCTGTGGGCCTGGGGTTTTTCTGCATCGAACCGGTCAGCCATCCGGTCAACGCCCACCACTTGCCGGGTCGGCCGGGGCTGCGTCTGCTGGAGCAAGGTCAATCCGCCGAACTGAGTTTCAGCCTGCACTATCGCCCTCTCGACTACCCCAACATCTGACTCAGCACCGCACGCAACTTGCCAGGTTTCACCGGTTTATTCAGCAGCGGCGCGCCAAGTCGCTGCAACGAGCGCCGACATTGGTCGGTGCGGTCGGCGGTGATGATCACCGCTGGAATCGTCTGGCTGAAATGCTCGCGCAAATGCCGCACCACATCACAGCCCACCACCCCGTGATCAAGGTGGTAGTCCGCCAGAATCAGTTCCGGCGACCGTCCCTTCAAAGCTGCCAGCGCTGAGTGCTCATCTGTGGCGATGACCACCTCGCAACCCCACTGCCCGAGCAGCGCGCTCATGCTCTCCAGAATGCTCACTTCGTTGTCCAGCACCAGCAGTCGTCGACCCGGCAACGGATTACCCGTGCCAGGCTGCGGCGCAGCCAGACTGATCGGCAGCGGAACCTCATGGGAAATCGGCACGTCGATGCTGAACATCGAACCGCGTCCCGGCCGCGAGTGAACGCCGATTTTGTAGCCGAGGATCTTGGCGATACGCTCGACAATCGCCAGCCCGAGCCCCACGCCCTTGCGATCGGCGGCGCGCCCGACATCCAGTTGATTGAATTCGAGGAAGATCGAGTCCAGCCGGTCCGCCGCGATCCCGCGCCCGGTGTCCCACACTTCCAGGCGCAGCATGTCGCCGCGCCGTCTGGCCCCCAGCAGAATGCTGCCCTCATCGGTATAACGGCAGGCATTGCTGAGAAAGTTGCGCAGGATCCGCGTCATCAAACGCAAGTCGGTATGAATGGCGTAGTCGCCCATTTGCACCCGCAGGTTCAAACCGGCGGCCTCAGCCACCGACTGGAACTCCGAGACCAGCGGCGCGAGCAATTCGTCGAGACGGTACAACGCGACATCCGGCTTGACGGCAGCCTGATCGAGCCGGGAAATGTCCAGCAAATCGGTGAGCAAATCTTCAGCACCCTCCAGCGCCTGGTGGGTGCGCTCCACCAGCACTTGCTCGACGTCCGGCAATTTGCGCTCGCGCAACGTCGAGATCAGCAAACGCGCGGCGTTGAGAGGTTGCAACAAGTCATGGCTGGCGGCAGCGAGGTATTTGTCTTTGCTGCGATTGGCCGCTTCGGCGGCGTCCCGGGCGTCGCGCAAGTCTTGGGCGATCTGTTTACGCTGGGTGATCTGCTGTTGCAGGTTGCGGTTGGCTTCGAGCAATTCATCGGTGCGCGCGGTGACCCGCTGCTCCAGTTCGTCATTGAGTTGTTGCAGGCGCTGCTGGGCGAGTTTGCGTTCGGTGATGTCGGCGACAAAGCCCTCCACCAGCCCTTCCTGATCGGGTTTGAGCAACAGGTTCATCAGCACGTCGAGGCTGCTGCCGTCCTTGCGCAGCAATTGGGTTTCATAGCCGTGCAGGCTGCGCTCGCGCTGGAGCATTTCACGGATGTTCTCCAGTTCTTGAGCGCCACCGACAAACAGGTTGCTCGCCAGGTCCGCCAGTGAAAACAGCACCTCTTGCGGGTCCTGATAGCCCAGCATCCGCGCCAGCGCCGGATTGGCGGCGCGCATGCCTTCCGTGAGGCTGGCCTGGAAGATCCCGTGGACGGCGTTTTCGAACAGCCACTTGTAGCGATTGCGCTCGGCTTCCAGCTCGTCCAGCCGTGCGGCGAGCTCCGGATAATGGCTCTTGCGCGCCGAGTGGCTGCCTAAACCCAGTAGCCCGGCGAGCGCGCGTTGCTGCTCGTCAGAGGGCTTCGCCATAGACGACCTCGACATCACGCTGACTGGACTCACGCGGGTTGGTGAGGATGCACGGGTCGTGCATGGCGTGTTGCGACAGGAACGGAATGTCGGCGGTGCTGACCCCGTGCAAACCCAGGGTTTCATGGAAGCCGATCGCGTGTTTCAGGGCGATCAGGTGTTCGACCAGACGCCCGCAGATCTGCCGGTGATTGAGGCCACGGCAATCGATGCCGAAGGTCTCGGCGATCACCTTGAAGCGGTCCGGCGCCGAGCTGTAGTTGAACGCCACCACGTGTTCCACCAGCACCGCATTGCACAAGCCGTGGGGCAAATCGAGGAAGCCGCCGAGGCTGTGGGACATCGCGTGCACCGCGCCCAGAATCGCGTTGGAGAACGCCAGGCCGGCCTGCATGCTGCCAAGCATGATCTTCTCGCGCAGGGCGATGTCCGTCGGGTTGGCGATCATCTGCACCAGGTTGCCGTTGATCAGGCGCATCGCTTCCAGCGCGTGCGGGTCGGTCAACGGCCCGTGACCGGTGGAAACAAACGCTTCGATGGCATGCACCAGCGCATCGATGCCGGTACAGGCCGACAGGAACGGGTCCATGCTCAGGGTGGTTTCCGGGTCGATCAACGACACGTCCGGCACCACGGCCTTGCTGACGATGGAGAACTTCATGCGTTCTTGCTGGTTGGAAATGATCACGAATTGCGAGACATCGGCCGAGGTGCCGGCGGTGGTCGGAATCAGGATCAACGGCGGGCTGGGCACGCGGATGGTATCGACGCCTTCGAACTCAAGAATGTTGCGCCCGTGGGCGACGACGATGCCGATGCCTTTGCCGCAATCCATCGGGCTGCCACCGCCGACCGCGACGATCACATCGCAATGGTTTTCCTTGTACAGCTCGGCACCGAGCATGACCTCCTCGACCCGCGGGTTGGGCGACACGTCGCTATAGAGAAAGTACTCGATGCCTTGGGCTTGCAGGCTGGCTTCGACATCGGCCACCCACCCGGCGGCGATCACACCGGGGTCGCTGACCACCAGCACCTTGCGGGCACCGAAGGTCTTGGCGCAGTTGCCGACGTTGTGCCGGCAACCGGCACCAAAGATGATTTCAGGCGAAACGAATTTACGCAGCTGGCTGAGACTCTGGCTCATTGGAAAGCCTGTTTTTATTGTTTTGAAGGTAGAACCACACTAACCCATCCCGACGCGAATGCAATCAGACCAATGGGTAGCAAGCAGGCCGATATTGTATTCACCGCAAATCCCCTGTGGGAGCGAGCCTGCTCGCGATGACGGAGTGTCAGTCAGCATCACGTTTGACTGGAAGTCCGCTATCGCGAGCAGGCTCGCTCCCACAGGGGATTTGTGTCGTCCTTGATTCAGCCGCGATAGATCAGCCGCGAAGCCTTCTCGTTACGCAACGTCAGGTGTTCCATGCCCTGCCCTGGCGCATCCGCTTCATCGCGGGCCTTGAGGATCACCCCGTGGTGCGCCGACTTGCTGCACACCGGGTCGGCATTCTCGGCATCGCCGGTGAGCATGAACGCCTGGCAACGGCAGCCGCCCAGGTCCTTGTGTTTTTCATCGCAGGAGCGGCATGGCTCTTTCATCCAGTCATCGCCACGAAAGCGATTGAAGCCGAATGATTCGGTCCAGATGTGCGCGATGCTGTGCTCGCGCACGTTGGGAAACTCCACCGGCAATTGCCGCGCACTGTGACAAGGCAACGCCGTGCCGTCCGGGGTGATGTCGAGAAACAGGTTGGCCCAGCCGTTCATGCAGGTCTTGGGGCGTTCTTCGTAGTAATCCGGGGTGACGAAGATCAGTTTGCAGGGATGGCCTTCGGCCTCCAGACGCTCGCGGTATTCATTGGTGATGCGCTCGGCACGCTGCAATTGCTCGCGGGTCGGCAGCAGGCCGACGCGGTTGAGCTCGGCCCAGCCGTAGAACTGACACGTGGCCAGTTCGACAAAGTCCGCTTCCAACTCCAGGCACAGGTCGATGATCTGCGCGATCTGGTCGATGTTGTGCCGGTGGGTGACGAAGTTCAGCACCATCGGGTAACCCTGGGCTTTCACCGCCCGTGCCATGGCAAGCTTCTGGGCGAAGGCCTTGCGCGAGCCGGCGAGCATGTTGTTGACCTGCTCGTCAGCGGCCTGAAAGCTGATCTGGATATGGTCCAGCCCGGCGACCTTGAAGTCGCGGACTTTCTGCTCGGTCAGGCCGATGCCCGAGGTGATCAGGTTGGTGTAGTAACCCATGTCCCGCGCAGCCTTGATCAGCTCGGCCAGGTCTTGGCGCACCAACGGCTCACCGCCGGAAAAACCCAGTTGCGCCGCGCCCATCTCCCGGGCTTCGCGGAACACCCGAATCCATTCTTCGGTGCTCAGTTCCTCACCTTGCTGGGCGAAATCCAGCGGGTTGGAGCAATACGGGCATTGCAACGGGCAGCGATAGGTCAGCTCGGCCAATAACCACAAGGGCGGACCGGGTGGCTGTTCGATCAGGTTCACAGGGCGATCCCCCGGTGCCAGACATTCTCCGTGGTCACCGTGTGATACGGCGCACGGCCCAGCTCGTAGGCCATGCTCATCGCATCCAGCATGCTCCACAGCACGTCGAGCTTGAACTGCAGAATTTCCAGCATGCGTTGCTGACCTTCGACGGTGACGTAGTGTGCCAGGGTGATGCGCAAACCATGCTCGACATCGCGCCGCGCCTGGCTCAGGCGCGTGCGGAAATAGTCATAACCGGCCGGGTCGATCCACGGGTAGTGCGTGGGCCACGCGTCGAGACGGGACTGGTGGATCTGCGGCGCGAACAGTTCGGTGAGCGAACTGCTGGCCGCTTCCTGCCAACAGGCGCGACGGGCGAAATTGACGTAGGCGTCCACGGCGAACCGCACGCCGGGCAGCACCCGTTCCTGAGAGAGAATTTGCTCACGGTCCAACCCCACCGCTTCACCCAGACGCAGCCAGGCTTCAATGCCGCCTTCGCTACCGGGCACGCCATCGTGGTCGAGGATGCGTTGCAGCCATTCACGGCGCACGTCACGGTCCGGGCAATTGGCGAGGATCGCGGCATCCTTGAGCGGGATGTTTACCTGGTAGTAAAAGCGATTGGCGACCCAGCCCTGAATCTGCTCGCGGGTGGCGCGGCCGGCGTACATGGCTTGGTGGAAGGCGTGGTGGATGTGGTAATAGGCGCCTTTGGCGCGCAGGGCTTGCTCGAATTCGTTGGGGGACATCGGGGTGTCAGTCATTGCGGTTCTCCTGGGAGTTCTGCGGTGTCTGGTCTGGCCTCATCGCGAGCAGGCTCGCTCCCACATGGGGACTTGGTTGTTCACACATTTTGCGTCCAGTGGAGATCCCCTGTGGGAGCGAGCCTGCTCGCGATGGGGCCAGTGTCTACAACACGATGTCCATGCCATCAAAAGCCACTTCAATCCCCCGCCGCGCCAGCAACGCCCGCTCTGCCGAGTCTTCATCAAGGATCGGATTGGTGTTGTTAATGTGGATCAGCACTTTGCGCTGGCGGGTAAACCCCTCCAGCACTTCGAGCATCCCGCCAGCACCGCTTTGCGGCAGATGCCCCATTTCACTGCCCAGGCTCTGGCCGACTTCGCACACGCGCATCTCGTCGTCGCGCCACAGGGTGCCGTCCAGCAGCAGGCAATCGGCGCGCTGCATCCAGCTCAGCACTTCGTCGTCGATTTGCCCAAGGCCCGGGGCATAGAACACGCTGGCGCCGCTGCGCCGGTCTTCGATAAACAAACCGATGGTGTCGCCCGGTTGCGGATGGCCGCGATTGGGCGAGTACGGCGGAGCGTTGCTCACCAGGGGAATCGCGCGAAATTGCAGGTGTTGGCAGGCGGCGATGCTGAACGGTTCACGGTCCAGCCCGACCGGTTGCCAGTGCAACCCGCCGTTCCAGTGCTCAAGCATGGTGAACAAGGGGAAACCACTGCTCAGGTCTTGATGAACTCGTTCCGTGCACCAGACCGAATGCGGGCAGCCTTCGCGCAGGCTCAACAGGCCGGTGCAATGGTCGATCTGGCTGTCCAGCAGCACGACCGCGGCAATCGCCGTATCGCGCAAGTGGCGGGCCGGTTGCAGCGCCGGGAAACTTTCAAGCTGCGCGCGAATGTCCGGTGACGCATTGCACAGCACCCACTCCACACCGTTGTCGCTCAGGGCAATCGAGGACTGCGTGCGCCGTTGCGCCCGCAGGCTGCCATTGCGCATTCCGGCGCACTGGCGGCAGTTGCAGTTCCATTGCGGAAAACCGCCACCAGCGGCGGAACCGAGAACGCGGATGTGCATGGGGGCCTCCAGAAGGCAGGCCCGGCCAACGCCACGGTTGGCCGGGTGGACAATCAACGGTTGGCGAAATACATCGTCACTTCAAAACCAATGCGCAGATCGGTAAACGCGGGTTTATTCCACATGGGTCAATCCTCTTCTTGTGCCGGGACATTCCGGTAAATCCATTAATGCACGGGGCGCCAAGTGATCGAATGCTACTTTGGAACGAGGTGGCGGCATGCGTTGGTAGGGGGTGTTAGAAGGCGTAGGCATTACACAAAACAGTGTGGCGAGGGAGCTTGCTCCCGCTGGGTCGCGGAGCGACCCCATTCCCGAAAACCCGGTGCATCAGGCACACCGGGGGGGCCGGGATTGCGACGGCTTCGCCGCCGAGCGGGAGCAAGCTCCCTCGCCACAGGTACCCGTGTATGTCTAGAAGAACCCCATCGGGTTGATGTCGTAGCTCACCAGCAGGTTTTTGGTCTGCTGATAGTGGTCGAGCATCATCTTGTGGTTTTCACGGCCGACACCGGACTTCTTGTAGCCACCGAACGCAGCATGCGCCGGGTACAGGTGGTAGCAGTTGGTCCAGACCCGTCCGGCCTTGATCGCCCGGCCCATGCGGTAGGCGCGGTTGATGTCGCGGGTCCACAGGCCGGCGCCGAGACCGAACTCGCTGTCGTTGGCAATCGCCAAGGCTTCGGCTTCGTCCTTGAACGTGGTGACACCCACCACCGGGCCAAAGATCTCTTCCTGGAACACACGCATTTTGTTGTGGCCCTTGAGCAGGGTCGGCTGGATGTAATAACCCGTCGACAAATCACCCTCAAGACGCTCGACCGCGCCGCCGGTGAGCAGCTCGGCACCCTCCTCCTGGGCAATTTTCAGGTATGAGAGGATCTTGTCGTATTGCTGCTCGGACGCCTGGGCGCCGACCATGGTTTCGGTGTCCAGCGGGTTGCCGCGCTTGATCTTGACGATCTTTTTCATCACCTCGGCCATGAACGACTCGTAGATCGATTCCTGCACCAGGGCCCGGGATGGACAGGTGCAGACTTCGCCCTGATTGAAGAACGCCAGCACCAGGCCTTCGGCGGCTTTCTCGATGAACTGTGGCTCGGCTTGCATGATGTCTTCGAAGAAGATGTTCGGCGACTTGCCGCCCAGCTCGACGGTGCTTGGAATGATGTTCTCGGCCGCACATTTCATGATGTGCGCACCAATCGGCGTGGAACCGGTGAAGGCAATCTTGGCGATGCGCTTGCTGGTGGCCAGCGCCTCACCCGCTTCGCGACCGAAACCCTGGACGATGTTCAACACGCCGGGTGGCAGCAAGTCGGCGATCAGCTCAGCGAAGACCATGATCGACAGCGGCGTCTGCTCGGCGGGTTTGAGCACTACGCAGTTGCCGGCGGCCAGGGCCGGGGCGAGTTTCCAGGCAGCCATCAGCAGCGGGAAATTCCACGGAATGATCTGTCCGACCACGCCCAGCGGCTCGTGGAAGTGATAGGCGGTGGTCAGCTCGTTGATCTCGGCGGCACCGCCTTCCTGGGCGCGGATGCAGCCGGCGAAATAGCGGAAATGGTCGGCGGCCAACGGCACGTCGGCGTTCAGGGTTTCGCGCACGGCCTTGCCGTTGTCCCAGGTTTCGGTGACGGCGAGGATTTCCAGGTTCTGTTCGATGCGGTCGGCGATTTTCAGCAACACCAACGAGCGATCCTGGGCCGAGGTCTTGCCCCAGGCATCCGCCGCCGCATGGGCTGCGTCGAGGGCTTTTTCGATGTCGGCGGCGTTGGAGCGCGGGAATTCGGCGATGACTTCACCGGTGACCGGCGAGGTGTTGGTGAAATACTCGCCATTGACCGGGGCAACGAACTCGCCGCCGATGAAATTGCCGTAGCGCGCCTTGAAGGAAACGACGGCGCCGGGTGTTCCAGGTTGTGCGTAGATCATGGTGAGCCTCTGTCTGGGTCGATGCCTGTCGGGCAAACAGGCGATAAACCGATAGTAGAGAGCCCTGCGCGTCAGACGAATGCGCCGTTGGCAGGGGGACTCTCGTTATTTGGTAGTAGAAGGTGCCCCGGTATCAGCTGGCTTTTGTGGCGAGGGAGCTTGCTCCCGCTGGAGGGCGAAGCACTCCCAAACCAGGCGCTGCGGTTTATCTATCACACCGCGCTGGCCGGTTTACGACTGCTTCGCAGCCGAGCGGGAGCAAGCTCCCTCGCCACAGGTTGTGTAGGTATTTAGATCAGTGTTTGGCCACGACCAGGTCTTTGGGCAGCTTGAAGGTCCAGAGCATGCCGCCCTGGTTGAAGTCCTTGATGCGCTTGGCCACTTCGCCGCCCCACAACGGCACGGCGCCGCCCCAGCCGGACAGCACGGAGACGTATTGTTCGCCGTCCATTTCCCAGGTCACAGGCGAGCCGAGGACGCCGGAGCCGGTCTGGAATTCCCAGACTTTCTCGCCGGTCTTGGCGTTGAACGCCTGGAGGAAACCTTCCGGCGTACCGGTAAACACCAGGTTACCCTTGGTGGTCAGCACCCCGCCCCACAGCGGCGCGTAGTTCTTGTGGCGCCAGACTTCCTTGCCGGTTTTCGGATCGATGGCGCGCAGCACGCCGATGTAGTCTTCGTTCAAGGGTTTGATGGTGAAACCGGCGCCGAGGAACGCCGCGCCTTTCTTGTAGGCGATGCCTTCGTTCCAGATGTCCATGCCCCACTCGTTGGACGGCACGTAGAACAGCCCGGTGTCCTTGTTGTAGGCCATCGGCATCCAGTTTTTCGCGCCGAGGAACGCCGGGGCGACGAACACCGAACTGCCTTTGGCTTCGGTGCCTGGCGCACCAGGGCGGCTGGCTTCGTTGTAGATCGGCCGGCCCTCTTTATCCAGGCCGGTGGCCCAGGTGATCTTGTCCACGAACGGGAAGCCGCGAATGAATTTGCCGTTGGTGCGATCCAGCACGTAGAAAAAACCGTTGCGGTCCGCGGTCGCGGCGGCTTTGATTTCCTTGCCGCCTTCGGTGTAGTTGAACGACACCAGCTCGTTCACGCCGTCATAGTCCCAACCGTCGTGGGGCGTGCTCTGGAAGTGCCACTTGATGGTGCCGTCGTCCGGGTTGAGCGCCAGACGCGACGATGAGTAGAGGTTGTCGCCAGGACGCAAGTGCGAGTTCCACGGCGCCGGGTTGCCGGTGCCGAACAGCAGCAGATTGGTTTCCGGGTCGTAGTAACCGCCAAGCCAAGGTGCCGCGCCACCGGTTTTCCAGAGGTCGCCCGGCCAGGTCTTGCCGGCTTCGCCACCGGAGATGCCGTTCTCGATCGCCTTGCCGTCCTTGTAGGTGTAACCCATGTGGCCTTCAACCGTGGGTCGGGTCCACAGCAGGTCGCCGTTTTTCGGGTCGTAGGCTTCGATCTTGCCGACCACGCCGAATTCACCACCGGCCACGCCAGTGATCAGTTTGCCGTTAATCACCAACGGCGCGGCGCTGATCGAGTAGCCTTCCTTGTGGTCGGCGACTTTCTTGCTCCAGACCACTTTACCGGTGTCTTTGTTGAGGGCGACGAGCTTGGCGTCGAGGGTGCCGAAGAACACCAGGTCGCCGTACAGCGCGACGCCGCGGTTGATCACGTCGCAGCAGGGACGGATGTCATCGGGCAGGCGCGCATCGTATTGCCAGAGTTTTTTGCCGGTGCGTGCATCCACCGCAAACACCCGCGAGTAGGAACCGGTCATGTACATCACGCCGTCCTTGATCATCGGCTGTGCTTGCTGACCGCGCTGTTTTTCCCCGCCGAAGGAGAACGCCCAGACCGGCCGCAAGTCCTTCACGTTGTTGACGTTGAGGGTGTCCAGCGGGCTGTAGCGTTGACCCTGGACGCCCAGACCATTGGTGACGATCTGCTCCGGGTTCTTGGGGTCCTGGAGAATGTCCTGGTCGGTGACGCCGGCCAGCGCGGTGCCGGACAACAGCATGGCACTGAGCAACAGGCTCAAGACGAAGGGTTGGCGACGTGCGGGTTCGGTCATGACGGCTGCCTCTGGGGTTTTTGTTATACCCGGGAAATTTTTCCGGTCTGGTGCAGATTCTTGGCCGCCGCCGCCCTTGGAACAATTGCCCGCAGTGTTGAGATTGCTAGTTCCTTAGTAGCGGGTCGGATGATGCCAACACGTTAAGTCTCACCTCGACCTGTAGCAGCTGGCGAAGCCTGCGTTCAGCTGCGTAGCAGTCGTGAAATCAGAGTTCGCGGAGCATCAGGAAAACCGTGCAAACCGGATTTACGACTGCTACGCAGCCGAACGCAGGCTTCGCCAGCTGCTACAAGGGGTTGTGTCGTCGCTGGGTCACTTGCCCGCGGTGGAATCGATTCGGGTCATCTGCACGCGTTCGTAGCGCGGGTACAGATGGCTGACGCTGCGAATCAGCTCATAGCGGCTCAAGCTGATGCCAGCAAACCGCTCGGGAATGGGGCTGCGGATCATCTCGCTCATGTCGCTGCCATTGGCGGCGCCGTCGCGCATGAGCTGATCGAGCCAGCCGAGATAATCGCGCATTTGCTCGAACGGTTTCGTGTCCGTAGCCACCGGTCCATGGCCGGGCACGATCAGCGTCCACGGCAAGCCTTGAAGTGTGGCGATGTCCGCCAGCCACACCGACAGCCCCGGACTGTTGGGCGTGGTCAGCGCCCGTTGGTAAAACACCAGATCCCCGGCAAACAGCACGCCGGTTTTCTGGTCGAGAATAGCCAGATCCGCACCGGTGTGCCCACCCAGGCTCAGCAGGCGCAGATCGTGATTCCCAAAATTCAATACGCCGGGGTCCAGCGTCCGGGTCGGCAGCAGCACTTCGGTGCCACGCATCCAGTCCCCCACCAGTCGATACATATTCTCGGCCATGGCGTCGCCCTGCCGATGCAACAGCTCGGTGGTGCCAGCCAGCGCGCCGATTGGCACATCACTGAAGGCCTGATTGCCCAGCACATGGTCCGGGTGGTGATGGGTCAGCAGCACCTCAATCACCGGTTTATCAGTGGTCGCGGCGATGGCTTTGCGCATCGCTTCGCCATAACGTCTGGACGGCCCAGTGTCGATCACCACCACCCCACGTTCAGTGACGATAAACGCGGTATTGACGATGTTGCCGCCGTTGGCCTTGGCAAAATTGTCGGTGCTGCCTTCCAGCAGCCAGGTGTCTTCAGCGATCTGCCGGGGCTTGAGTACGTAGTCGAGGTCCGCCAGAGCCGGCAGGCTCAGGCTCATGAACAACAGCAGCATCCAGCGCATCACGCGCTCCTTGGGGTCAGGGTATGGCCGCATCGAACTGATTGCCGCTGTTGTCGCGCAGCACCAGGCGCGTCTGCCCTGCCCCTTCGATGTCGAAGGCCAGGCTGGGGTTTTCGCTGACGGCGGGAAACAGCTCCAGTCGTGCCAGTAGCTGATCGTTCCCGTCCCGCAGTTCGGCATGGTTGATGAAGAATTCCGGGATGCCGCTGACCATGCCGTTGTCCATCGGATGCGCCACTTGCAAGCGCACCCGGCTGAACTCGCCGCGTGGATAACGACCACCCAATACTTCGCCGATGTGCTCTTCCCAGCCAGGCTCGGTGCGCACGACGCTGGGCGCGGTGCATCCACCGCCCGCTGCATCGATCAGCGTCGAGCCGACATGCCAGAGGCCGTCGCGGGTCAGCACCGCCGCGCGCAATGGCGTGGCTTGCTCGATACGGATGCGGATCGACAGCCACGGCAATACGCGGTCGAGCGGTTTGAAATCAACAATCTTCGGCAGCGGATTGAGTTCCGCCCAGGCAAGGATTTTCACCACTTCGCCTTTGAACGCCCGGGCGTCGATTTCCAGCGGCACTTGCCGGGCATCTTCGGCGAACGGCGGCGCGAGCAGCTTGACTCGGTCATCGAACACGAACGGCGCATTGGCGAGCATCTGCTTGTGGTAGAAGGCCCACATCACCGAGGGCACCGGGTCTTTGCCCGGCTCGATATCGGCAGCGTGCGCCGCCAGGGGTAACCAGCAGAGCAACAGACAACTCGCTCGCCAGTTCACGGTTGGTACATCTCGGGCACGTCATAGCGCAGGCCGTAATGACCATAAATGGTCTTGACCGCACCCTCGCGGATCAAGCCCTCCAGCGCCTCTTCCACGGCATAGGCCAGCTGACGGTTGCTTTCATGCACCGCCATGCCGATCTCCCAAAGCTGCTTGCCCATGTTCGGGTAGGCGTTTTCCGCCAGCGCCACCTGCGGATCGTTGGCTTCGTGAACTTGCCAGTCGATCTCGCCACGCATCGCCATCACCGCGTCGACTTCACCGGCCTTCATCGCTGCGAAGGCTTGGGGGACACCGGGATAGTGGTGGGTTTTGCCGGCGAGCATGCCGCTAAACACCGAGGTCAGGTAGAACGACGGCACGCTGTCGACTTCGACGCCGATCGGGTGGTGCTCGAACACCGCGACGCTGCCCACCTTGTCGAGACGGCGGCGATCATAGGCGACTTGCCATTGTTCGTTCTGGTACGGCCCGAACATCACCACATGGCCGTTTTCCAGCTCACCCAGTTCGTTGCGTTTTTGCGCGTAATCGCGGTCATACGGCACGCGCATCATCAGGTCGGCCAGTTGCAGATCATGCAGCTGACTGGCCCGCCAGATGTAGTCGCGCAGGTCGTCATCGAGCTTCTCGCCGGCGGGCGCCCAGATCAGCGTCAGGCGCACGCCCAGCGCTTTGGCCAAGGCTCCGGCAAGCTCGACATCCACCCCGCGAGGCTGGCCGGCGTCTTCAAAACTGTAGGGGGCGAAGTCCTTGTAGACCGCCACTTTCAGCTCCCCGGCAGCGATCATTTCGTCATAGGTACGAACCTGCGCCTGCACGGCCTGGCAGCACAGCAACACAGCGCTGAAAAATACAGCGAGCAGGCGCATGGGTTACTCCTCGACGTGAACAGTGTCCAGGTAGGAGCGCACCGCCCACAGAGCTTCCTGACTCAAGTAATCGGCCATTTTCGGCATGTAGACCCGGCCATCCCGCACGGCGCCGTGACGCACGCGCTCGACGAACCATTCATCCCCCGCGTCACCGACATCGAGCATGCGCAAATCGGGGGCGATGCCACCGGACTTGGCTTCCAGGCCATGACAGGCCGCACAGTTCTGGTTGTACGCCGAAGAGCCGATTTCCACGGCCTTATCGTGTTCCGGGGAGGAGCGATACGGATTCACCGCCGCCCATCCATCGGCATCCACCTGCACGCCGGCGTCCTTGATCGGGGTCAGGCCAGGAGTGGCGATTGCCTGCGGTACCACGTTGCCGTGGGCCCAGACGGAGCCTGCACTTATAAAACCGGCCAGCAGTCCGGCAACGAGCAAGGCGTTGCGTTTTGTTGTCATTGTTATGCCCTCAAGATTGCACGCAAAACCTCGTTGAAGAGGCTATGGCACCCATCTTGGTACCGGCCTCGCACAATCCCCATGCTGCTTTGGTGGCCGCCGTCTAATCCCTTGGTAGTAGGGCTTGTGGAGCAACACCCGCATGATCACGGCGAAAAAACCGCAGACTCGCAGGTTGATCCACCACAGGACTGACACGCCTAGCGCCCTGGTGTCGCGGGCAATACCGACACGAATGCCGGTTGCGGGCCATGGAGTTTGTCGACGCCGATCAGGGTCAGGATCAACAACAACGGCAGGAGCAGCGCTTTGAGAATACGTATGGTCAATCTCCTCCAGTGTGATGGCCGTCATTACCCAGGCTAAAACCGCGCCGCTCCGGGCGAGCTACTACCTTGGTACTGCCTGACTGGTACTTTCTGCATATTTCAATCTGCCTCGCAGGCTTCCTATGCTGGCGCTACCTGTAATGGAGTGCCTTTATGCGCCAGCTTGCCCCTTACGCCCTGATCTACCTGCTGGCGATTGCCTGTGCCGCCGGGCTGGCGACGCAGAGCCAGGCGGCGGATGCGCCGTTGCAGGTGCAGATCGGCTATCTGGGCTATCGGCCTGACCCCGGCCCGCTGCTGTCCAACGTGATTCGCGAACCGCTCGATGCCGGGCTTCGCGGCGCCGAACTGGCGATCACCGACAGCAACAGCACCGGGCGCTTTCTTAACCAGAGTTACAGCCTCGTCAGCACCAATGCCGACAGCCCGGATGCCCTGATCGACGCGGCCAAGGCCCAGCATGCACAGGGTCTTCGCCTGTTTGTGGTGAATGCGCCGGTGGAGAGTCTGCGCCGGCTCAGCGCCGTGCTGCCCGACAGCTTGCTGTTCAACGCCGGCAGCCCGGATGACAGCCTGCGCACCACCGACTGCCTGCCGAACGTGCTGCACACCCTGCCGAGCCGGGCGATGCTCGCCGATGCACTGGCGCAATTCCTGGTGGTGCGCAAATGGCAACGGGCGCTGCTGATCGTCGGCCCGACCCCGGACGATCAGGCCTACGCCGCCGCCCTGCGTCGCGCCGCCAAACGCTTCGGGCTGAAACTGGTCGCGGAAAAAGCCTGGAGCTTCGACAACGATCAGCGTCGCAGCGCCCAGGCCGACATGCCGCTCTTCACCCAGACCGCCGAATACGATGTGGTGCTGGTGGCGGACGAACGTGGCGATTTTGGCGAATACGTGCCCTACCAGACCTGGTACCCACGGCCAGTCGCCGGCACTCAGGGCCTGACCCCGGTGGGCTGGCACAAAACCGTGGAAACCTACGGCGCCGCCCAATTGCAGAAACGCTTCGAAGCCCTGGCCGGGCGCTGGATGAATGACCGGGATTTCGCCGCCTGGATCGCCGTGCGCAGCATCGCCAGTGCGGTGAGCAAATTGCGGCAGGTCGATCCGGTGGCGATCCGTGCGCTGGAAATAAGCGATCAATTGCCGCTGGACGGATTCAAGGGGCGCAAGCTCAGTTATCGCCCGTGGAACGGTCAGTTGCGCCAACCGATTCCCATCGTCCAGCCCCGAGCCTTGGTCAGCACGTCGCCGCAGGACGGTTTCCTGCACCCCTTCAACGAAATGGACAGCCTTGGCTACGACAAGCCGGAGGTCAGCTGCCGCTTTCCCTGATCCGCCACAACAACTACAACAAAAAGGAATCCATCATGCGCCGCACCCTGCTCTCTTGCGCCTTGCTGCTCGCCGCCGGGCACGCCGCCGCCTCTACCGCCTGGGTCTCCAACGAAAAAGACAACAGCCTGAGCCTGATCGACCTGCAGACGTTGCAAGTCACCGACACCCTGCCCGTCGGCCAACGCCCGCGCGGTTTGCTGCTGTCCCACGACAACAAGCTGCTGTACATCTGCGCCAGCGACTCGGACCGCGTCCAGGTGATGGACGTCGCCACGCGCAAGATCATCAAGGAACTGCCCTCGGGCAAAGACCCCGAGCAGTTCGCCCTGCATCCCAACAACCGCTGGCTATACGTTTCCAACGAGGACGATGCGCTGGTGACGGTGATCGACACCGAAACCTCGAAGGTGCTGAGCCAGATCAACGTCGGCGTCGAACCCGAAGGCATGGCCGTCAGCCCCGACGGCAAGTGGGCGGTGAACACCAGCGAAACCACGAACATGCTGCACTGGATCGACACCAGCACCCAGACCCTGGCCGAAAGCACCTTGGTGGATCAACGGCCGCGTTTCGTCGAGTTTTCACCTGAAGGGTCGCAACTCTGGGCCTCGGCGGAAATTGGCGGGACAGTGACCATTCTCGACGTCGCCACCCGCAAGATCCTCAAGACGCTAACCTTCCAGATCAAGGGCGTGCACCCGGACAAAGTCCAGCCGGTGGGCATCAAACTCAGCGCCGACGGCAAGTACGGTTTCGTCGCGCTCGGGCCGGCCAATCATGTGGCGGTAATTGACGCCAAAACCTTCGAGATTCTTGATTATCTGTTGGTTGGCCGGCGGGTCTGGCAGATGTCGTTCACCCCCGACCAAAAGCAGTTGCTGGCCACCAACGGCGTCAGCGGTGACGTGTCGGTGATTGATGTCGACAGCCTCAAAGTGACCAAATCGGTGAAAGTCGGGCGCTACCCGTGGGGCGTGGTGGTGACGCCATGAACGCACTGGAAGTCAGCGAACTGAGCTTCGCCTATGGCGCGCGAGAGGCGTTGCGGCAGGTGAATTTCAGCCTGGCGCCCGGGCGTTTCGCGGCGTTGCTGGGGCCAAACGGCGCGGGCAAGTCGACGCTGATTGCCCTGCTCACTCGGCTCTATGATTTGCAGCGCGGGGACATCCGGGTCGGCGGCTGCTCGTTGCGCACCGCAGCGCGCCCGGCGCTCAAGCAATTGGGCGTGGTGTTCCAGCAAAGCACGCTGGACCTGGACCTCAGCGTTGAGCAAAACCTGCGTTATCACGCCGCGCTGCATGGCATGTCCCGGCGTCAGACCGGCCTGCGGGTCGACGCCGAGCTGGCCCGCCAGGCGCTGACGGATCGCCGTCGCGAGCGGGTCCGCGAACTTAATGGCGGTCACCGCCGCCGGGTGGAAATCGCACGCGCCTTGTTGCATGAGCCACGGCTGTTGCTGCTCGACGAGGCCAGTGTCGGCCTCGATCCGGCCAGCCGGCTGGCGCTCAATCAACACATTCGAGGTCTGTGCCGCGAGCAGCACATCAGCGTGCTCTGGACCACCCATTTGCTGGATGAAGTGCAGCCGAGCGATGACTTGCTGATTCTTCATCAGGGCCGTCTGGTGGCTAGCGGGCGGGCGGATGCCTTGAGCCAGGCACATGGCGGCGACCTCGGTTCGGCCTTCACCCGTTTGACGACATCAGGAGCCGCCCGATGAATGCGTATTGGCAATGCTTCAGCGGCATCGTGTTGCGTGAATGGCTGCGTTTTGTGTTGCAGCGCACACGGTTTCTCAGTGCGTTGGTGCGGCCACTGCTGTGGCTGCTGGTGTTCGCTGCCGGTTTTCGCGCAGCCCTCGGCATCGCGATCATCGAGCCCTACGACACCTACATTCCCTATGAGGTCTACATCATCCCGGGGCTGGCCTGCATGATCCTGCTGTTCAACGGCATGCAAGGTTCGCTGTCGATGGTCTACGACCGTGAGATGGGCAGCATGCGCGTGCTGCTGACCAGCCCCCTGCCCCGGACCTTCCTGCTGTGCAGCAAACTGTTGGCCACTTCGCTGATTTCGCTGTTGCAGGTGTACGCTTTTCTGGCGATTGCCTGGGTGTACGGCGTGCAGCCACCGGCCATGGGGCTGTTGCTCGCCTTGCCGGCGTTGTTGCTGGTGGCGTTGATGCTTAGTGCGCTGGGCCTGCTGCTGTCCAATGCGATCCGGCAACTGGAGAACTTTGCCGGGGTGATGAATTTCGTGATCTTCCCGCTGTTTTTCCTGTCATCGGCGTTGTATCCGTTGTGGAAAATGCGCGAGTCAAGCGAGTGGTTGTACTGGCTGTGCGCGCTGAACCCGTTTACCCATGCGGTGGAGCTGGTGCGGTTTGCCTTGTACGAACGCTTCAATCCAGTGGCGCTGGCGGTGTGCGCGGGGCTGACGCTGCTGTTCGCCCTGCTCGCCGTCCTCACCTTCAACCCGCAACACGCCGCCCTGCGAAAAACCAACTGACACCAAAACCCTCTGTAGGAGCCGGCTTGATGGCGATCCAGACAATGCGGTGTATCTGTCACACCGCCATCGCCAGCAAGCCGGCTCCTACAGGACATTTGTGTTGATCACGGGTGAAATTACTACTTTAGTACTGGTTTTCCTGTCTATCGTCGCATTCCCAACGCACCGAGACTGGCATGTAATGGGTTCATAACTATAAGGATTGAACCCCATGCCGCGTGCCCGACGTCGTCTGTTGCGCCCTTCCCTAGCTGCGCTATCGCTGAGCCTGTTGCTGGGCGTCGCGCACGCCGATACGCCGCTATTCTCCGCCGACGGCTATCGCATCAACCTTTATCGCAGCCCGACCCCGAATCAGCTTCAAGGCGCGGCCATCATCGACACCGCCGCCCTGCAAACCCTGCTCACCCAGACACCGCGCCCGATGCTGATCGACGTCTACCGCCGCCAATGGCTGCAAGGTCGATTCATCGAAGACCAGCCCCACGAAAACCTGCCCGGCAGCCATTGGCTGGCCAATACCGGCGACGGCGACCTGACAGCTGACTGGCAGGGCTATTTTGCGCGTAACCTGAACGCATTGACCGCAGGAGACTTGGCGCAACCGCTGGTCTTCTACTGCCGCTCTGACTGCTGGCTGAGCTGGAATGCCGTCAAACGCGCCGCAGCCATGGGCTATAAGACACTGTATTGGTACCGCGACGGCCTGGACGCCTGGCAGGCAGCCAACCTGCCCGTTGAACCGGCCCAACCCGAGCCCTTCCCCTGACCTTTACGCGTGCGTGTTGTTGCCACACCATAATGAAAATAATGAGGTGAAAGGCTATGTATAAAATTCTGATTGCCGACGATCACCCGCTGTTTCGCGAAGCCATTCATAACGTCATCAGCGACGGTTTCCCCGGCAGCGAGGTGATGGAAACCGCCGACCTCGACAGCGCCCTGCTGCTGACGCAGGAACACGACGACCTGGACCTGATCCTGCTCGACCTGAACATGCCCGGCATGCACGGCCTCAATGGCCTGATCAACCTGCGCAACGAGGCGCCGACCATTCCGGTGGTGATCGTTTCAGCCGAGCAGGACAAGCAGATCGTGCTGCAAGCCATCACCTATGGTGCGGTGGGCTTCATCACCAAATCTTCACCCCGAGTGCAGATGACCGAGGCCATCCAGCAGATTCTCAATGGCAATGTGTACTTGCCGCCGGACATCATCCGCACGCAAAAATGCGGCACCCACCGGCGCATGAATGACAACCCGAGCTTCCCGCCGGAACTGCTCCAGGCCCTGACCCGTAAGCAATTGCTGGTGCTGGAGCGCATGACCAAGGGTGAATCGAACAAGCAGATCGCCTACACCTTGGAAATCGCCGAAACCACGGTCAAGGCGCATGTCTCGGCGATCTTGCGCAAACTCAATGTGCACAACCGGGTGCAGGCGATCTTGAGTGCCGGAGATATTGATTTCGGGTCTTACCTGCGGCGTTGAATGTTGGGGCTTCCCTGGTCCCTGTGGCGAGGGAGCTTGCTCCCGTTGGGTCGCGAAGCGGCCCCCTGCAAACTTCCAGATAAATCGAGTTGCCTGATTTACGACTGCTTCGCAGCCGAACGGGAGCAAGCTCCCTCGCCACAGGGTCGGTTTACGACCTGGACTACCGGGACTGGCCAAGCAAATGACTCATCGCCGTCTTCAGCTTCATCGGCCTTACCGGCTTATGCATCAAGGTATGCCCCAACTCACGAATCTGCTGCTTGAGCTCATTGCTGTAATTGGCGGTAATCATCATCGCCGGGATCGCTGAACCGCGCCGGGCGTTGATCCGGGCCACGGCATCGACGCCATTTTGCTCATCATCCAGGTGATAGTCGGCGATCAGCAAGTCGGCTTCTTCATGATAGTTGTCCACCTGCCGCGCCAGGTCTTGCTCCGAAAGCGCCGTCACCACCCGACACCCCCACCCTTCCAGCAACGTGCGCATCCCCGCGCAAATCGCCGCGTCGTTATCCAGCACCCACACCCGCGCCCCACGCAGACGCTCCAGCATCGGCTCACTCATCAGCAATGCCGGTTGAGCTTTGGGCGCCGTAGCGCTCAAGGGCACTTCGACGGAAAACATCGAGCCTTTGCCCGGCCACGACCGCACGTGAATGCGGTGACCGAGAATCCCGGCAATTTTTTCGACAATGGCCAGCCCCAAACCCAACCCACGGTCCTGATCAGGGCGCTGCACGTCGCCGCGCTTGAACTCCTGGAAAATCTCTTCCAGTCGATTTTCGGCAATGCCCATCCCGCTGTCCCACACCTCGATCGTCAACCGCTGATGATGACGCCGACACCCGAGCACCACCCGACCGCTGTAGGTATAACGAATGGCATTGCTCAGCAGATTGCGCAGGATTCGCGCGAGCAACTGGATGTCGCTGCGCACCAGCGCCGAACACGGGATGAAATGCAGCTCAAGCCCTTCACTGCTGGCCACCTGGGTGTACTCGGTCGCAAGGTTTTCCAGCAGTTCGCTCAAGGCGAACGGCGCGATGTCGGCCTTGATCACCCCGGCATCCAGTTTGGAAATGTCCACCAGCGTGCCCAACAGGTTTTCCACGTCCTCCAGCGAATTGCTGACATTGCGCACCAAAATCGCGTTGGCCACCGGCTCGCGCCGTTCCAGCAACGCGCTGGTGAACAGTCGAGCCGCGTTCAGCGGTTGCAGCAGGTCGTGGCTCACGGCGGCAAGAAACTTGGTTTTCGACAGGTTGGCCTGCTCCGCCTCAAGCTTGGCCTCGCGCAAACGGGATTCCACGCGCCGGCGCTCGTCGATTTCGCGCAGCAATTGGTCATTGAGGGTGGTCAGTTCGGTGGTGCGTTCGCGCACCCGCAACTCAAGATTCTGATAGGCCTGGTGCAGCGCCTCGGCCGTGCGGCGGCGCTCGGTGATGTCGCGGATCAACACAAAGATCCCCACCACTTCGCCGGTGGCCAGGCGATTGGGCACGTAGGAGCGCAGCATGTAGCGTTCCTGATTGTTGATGTTGGTTTCGGCGAACTCGAACGTCACGCTCTCGCCGGCCAGGGCCCGGGCCACGTAGGCCTCGAGGCGCTGGTAATGCTGCTCGCTGTGCACTTCGCGCAGGCTCTGCCCGAGCATCACGCCGCGAGGCCAGCAGTACCATTCTTCATAGACCTTGTTGGTGAACTCGTAGACCAGATCGGCATTGAGGTAGGCAATCAACGCGGGGACATGGTCGGTGATCAGGCGAATCCAACGCTCGCTTTCGCTGAGGGCTTCGGCGTGCTGGTAGCGTTCGGTGATGTCGGTGAAGGTGTTGACGAAGCCGCCAGTGGGCAATGGATGGTTGCGGATTTCCAGCACCCGGCCATCGTAGAGGCGCTGCTCGCATTCCTGCACGTGCCGCCCGTTGGCATCGCGACTGGCCGGGGTCAGCAGGTTCAACTCGCTGTCGGCGATCACTTCGGCAAACGGCCGATGGGCCGCCACCGGAGCCAGCCCGCTGAGCTCGAGGAAACGCCGATTCCACAGTTCCAGGATGCCTTCGGCATTGACCATGGCCACGCCTTGGGACAGGTTGTCGACCGCTCGTTGCAGCAAGTGCGATTTCTGCGCCACGGCTTGCTCGCGGCGCACGGTTTCGCTGAGTTTGACGTCAGTAATGTCGGTGAACAGGATCACCCGCCCACCTTCCTGCGTGGGCCGTTCGCTGACTTGCAACCAACGGCCGTCCTGCAAGCGATAGATCAGGTTTTCGTCAGCATGCCCGCGCGGTTCTTCAGTGAA
The DNA here is from genome assembly GCF_059695905.1 of Pseudomonas sp. LBUM1663. NCBI lineage: Bacteria > Pseudomonadati > Pseudomonadota > Gammaproteobacteria > Pseudomonadales > Pseudomonadaceae > Pseudomonas > Pseudomonas sp. LBUM1663. The sequence goes on from NZ_CP166792.1 coordinate 3,708,639, forward strand.
CAACCCGGTGGCGGACATCAGGCGCTTGACCTCGGCCAGGCGCATGCCGGCGTTGATGCGCACCCGGCTGTTGCTCCAGAACGCCTTGAAACGGCTGTTGAACAGGACGATGCGCTGGTCGGCATCGAACAGCACAAAGGCATCGGAGATGCTCTCGATGGCATCGATCAAATGTTGGTGGGCCGTTTCCGCCCGCAGGCGCGCTTCGCTGAGCAAGTGATTGCCCGATTTGAGTTCGGCCATGGCCTGGTTCAAGGCGTCGGTGCGCTCACGGACCTGCTCGGCCAGCACCACCGAATGCTGGAAGGCCGCGTAGGGATCATTGCCCCGCGTGACGCCGGATTCGATCCGCTCGATCAGCGCGCCGTTGATGCGCTGCAGTTTCTGATTGTCGTGGCGCAGGCTGGCGAGCTGTGCCTGGAGCTCAACGATGTCCAAGGGACCGGCCTCGGGCAATGGCAACCCCGGTGAAGGTCTGGTTGATGTGCATGCCATTGAACTGTTCTCCGTAGGTGTTGAAACCCATCACCCGCTGGTCACGCAAAAACGTCCCGATCTGCTCCAGGCTGCCGCCGTCTTCCAGTTCCAGACGCCTGAGAAAACAGTCGCAGCCGATGGTCAGCAACAGATCGCCGAGGCGCTCCTGCAAGCCTTCGAACAGGGTTTGCAGATTCGGCAGCATCGGGCCGGGGGTCATGACGGTGAGGACGATGCCGTTTTCCACGGCGCAGTAGAAACTCAGGCTCAGGTCTGGATGGACCTGCTGGATCGCCCGCACGTAGTACTGATTGTTGATCCGCACGGCCAAGGGGTGCGCGGCGAAGACCCGGTGATCGAGCTCGGCCACCGGCACGCCGATGTGTCGCGCGTACTCCTCGGCAGCCGGCTCGGCGTTCAGCTCAAAGACCCGGCGCGAGGCGCTGTCGGCTCCGGTGACCACCAGTTTCTCCGCCCTCGGCAAGATGTGGTGGGTGGTGAACACCTCGAAATCCAGCCAGGTATTGACCAGCAGCACCACCGCCGCGCCGCTGTGAAACTCGCCACCGAAATAGACGTGGGTGTGGGTCAGGTAGTTGTCGTCGCCGGCCGAACCGCCGAAATGCGGGATGTCGCCCAACGCCGCACTCAAGGCAGCTAGGACCATTTCTTCGCGGCTGGACAGACCGTCGAGCAAGGTCAGGGCAAAGCTGTTGCCCTTGATCGGCGCCAAGGTGTTGCTGCGACAGCCACTGACCAGGCGCTCGACCATTTGCTGGGCGTCGATCAGGCTGAAGCGCTCCATCTCGCAGATCAGTTCGGCGTCGATGGAAAAATGCCGATGATCAAACCCCACCGCCGTCACGCAGTTGCGGCCGTAGCCCAGCGGCGTGATTTCCCCGGCGCTGGTGCAACCCACCAGACGAATGCCGCCGAAGCTCTGTTGCAAGGCTTGGCCCAGCGCCTGCAAGTCGTACTCGGCGGAACAGAAGAACAGCACGAAGCCCAGATGCGGGTGCAGTAACTGCCGCGCGAGCTCCTGAGCCACTTGTTGGGCATCGGTGGCCTGGGACATGCCGCTGACCACTCCTTCACTCTGGACCTGCTGCATGACCACCCCCCGCAGGTGCGCGTGTATGAGACACGAGTGTACGAAGCCTGCGGGCTGCGACGTATGCTACTTGGGTAGCGGGTAGCCGCTTCGATGGGATGAGAGTCGGCGGGGCGGGCGCTTGATGGCTGATGCTTTTGTGGCGAGGGAGCTTGCTCCCGCTGGACTGCGCAGCAGTCCCCCAACCGGCCGATGCGCGACCAGAATAGGGACCGCTACGCGCTCCAGCGGGAGCAAGCTCCCTCGCCACAGGTAATTTGCGCCGCTACAGGGTTACCAGTTCAGCACCGCCCCCACCGCAAAAGTGTCGGTGTCTTCTAATCCGCCCCGCTGCCGACCACCCCATTGCCGTCGTCATTGGTCTTGCCGTAAGACAAGGCCAGGCGGTTTTTGCCCAGTTTGTACGAGCCTTGCAGCAAGTAACCGTCGCTGTCGACGTTGCGCAGGGTCGGTTCGCCGGCATTGTTGGTGAAGAACGGATTGATGCCCTTGGCCTGGAAACCGGAGCCGGTCAGCGACAACCCACCCATCTTCGCCTGCACACCGTAGCCGACGCCTTTGGAGGTGACGGACTGGACGGTGGAATCGGTATTGTCCGAGGTCTGGTAGCTGCCGTTGACCCAGCTGTAAATCTTCGCGCCAGCAACATCAAACTGATAGGTGACCTCGCTCTCGGTACGCGGATTCTCCTGATACGCCTTGCCCAACGGGCTGCTGTCGTTGGTGTCCACCGGGTCGAGAATCCCCACGGCCACCCGCAACCCCTCCATCACCGGGGTGCGATAGGTGTCTGCGAGGTCGGAGGCGATTATCGAAGGATGACCGGCGGCGGCATCGCTGCCTTGGGGGCGGTTTTGAAGTGCTTTGGAGTGGCCGGTGATGCGCGGCAAATTCGGTGTAAGACCGTGCGCAGGCACGGCCCGGAACTTAGGGTGTAAGACCGGCTAAGCGCCCGCTCGGAACAGCATGTAACCCGCGACCACGACACAGACGCTGGCGAAGCCGATTTGCAGAGCCCGGGCCGGGACGCGTGCGCAGAGCTTTCGGCCAACAATCATGCCGACGATGCTGGCGACGATGAACGCCACGCCCAATGCGTCAATCCTGACCCCGGCATGAAATGCGCCGATCACGCCAATGGCGGAAATCAGGCTGATCACCATCAAGGACGTGGCGATGATGCCGCGCATCTGCACATCGGTCAGTTGCTTGAAGGCCGGGACGATCAAAAAGCCGCCGCCGACCCCGAGCAGGCCAGAGACTACACCGGTCACCGCGCCCAGTGCCGCGAGGGTTGCGGTGCATTTGGCGGTCCAGGAGAAACGCCCGGTCTGCTGATCGAGCATGCAGTTTTTCTGGCCCCAGTTGGCGTGGCCGTGGTCGCTCGGGCCTTCTTCCTGACGCTCGCGACGCAGCATTCGCCAGGCCACCATGACCATCAGCAGACTGAACAGGATCATCAGGATTTTTTCCGGCAACTGATGGGCGAAGTAGATGCCGACCGGCGAAAAAACCGCCCCCAACAGTGCAATCAACAACGCCGCGCGATAGCGCACCAGGCCATGACGCAAACCATCAATCGCCCCGACCGCCGCCGCACTGCCCACCGCAAACAACGCCACCGGCGCGGCCTGGGTCATGGTCAAACCCAGCCCCAGCACGAGGGCCGGTACTGCGAGAATTCCACCACCAGCCCCGGTCAATCCAAGGACCAGGCCCATCACCACCCCAAAAAAAGTTGCCAACAACATAAAACACTCGTGATCCGCGAAAAAAAGCCGGGTACGCCCGGTATCGATGACTGACAGGATAGAGCCCGTGCGGATTTTTTCCTTCATCAATTAACGCGGGGCTGGTCAGCGCAGGGAAAATGAAACTACCCTCTTGGCTTGTCCTGAAAGAAACGGCCACCATGCCCGCCTTGATTGAAGCTTTTTTAGACCCCGCGTCCTCGACCTACAGCTACGTGATTTACGAAGAGGTTGGCGGTCAATGCGCCATCGTCGATCCGGTGCTCGACTACGACCCCGCCGCCGGGCGCACTGCTACCACGCAGGCCGACAAGATCATTGCCTTCGTGCGCGATCATCAACTACAGGTGCAATGGCTGCTGGAAACCCACGCCCATGCCGATCACCTGTCCGCCGCGCCTTATCTGCGCCGGGAGCTGGGTGGCAAAATCGCCATCGGCCAGTCGATCAGCAAGGTCCAGGGCGTGTTCAAGACCCTGTTCAACCTTGAGCCGGAATTTCGCAGCGACGGTTCGCAATTCGACCATCTGTTCGCGCCAGACGAATCGTTCATGATCGGCCACCTCAAGGCCACGGCCCTGCATGTGCCCGGGCACACGCCGGCGGATATGGCCTATTTGATCGACGGCGATGTGATCCTGGCGGGCGATACCTTGTTCATGCCGGACGTGGGCACTGCCCGCTGCGACTTCCCCGGCGGCAATGCCCACCAGATGTTCGCCTCGATCCACAAACTGCTGGCCTTCCCCGCCAGCGTTCGGCTCTACGTCTGCCACGACTACCCGCCCGAAGGCCGCGAATCCCGCTGCATGACCACGGTGGGCGAGCAGCGCAAAAACAATATCCACGTCCATGACGGCATCGATGAAGCGGCGTTCGTCGCCATGCGCACCCAGCGTGATGCCGGGCTGGGCATGCCGACGCTGCTGCTGCCGGCGATTCAGGTGAATGTGCGGGCGGGGAATCTGCCGCCGGCGGAGGACAACGGCGTCGTGTACCTGAAAATCCCCCTGAATAAACTCTAACGTTCGATCGTTCCCTCGCATGGGGACGATCGAACACGTAACCCGTAGCAGCTGTCGAGCAGCGCGAGGCTGCGTCTGCGGTGAATCTGAAGAAACTCGGTTACCGGGTTTGCGACGGCTTCGCCGCCGAACGCTGCCTCGCGGTGCTCGACAGCTCTACAGAGGGTTTCGCTTAGTTGTTGAGGGTCAGGCCGTTGGCGGGTAATGGCAGTGCGGTTTTGTAGCGCACTTGCTTGAGCGCAAAGCTCGAGCGGATGTTGGCTACACCAGGCACTTTGGTGAGGAAGTCCATCATGAAGCGTTCCAGCGACTGAATGGTCGGCACCAGCACCCGGATCAGATAGTCCGGGTCCCCCGCCATCAAATAGCATTCCATCACTTCCGGGCGATCCGAAATTGCCTCCTCGAAATGCGCCAACGCCTCTTCCACCTGTTTCTCCAGGCTGACATGAATAAACACATTCACGTGCAGCCCCAGCAGGTCGGCATCCAGCAGGGTCACTTGCTCACGAATCAGGCCTAATTCTTCCATCGCCTTGACCCGGTTGAAGCACGGCGTCGGCGACAGGTTAACCGAGCGTGCGAGGTCGGCGTTGGTGATACGGGCGTTCTCCTGAAGGCTGTTCAAAATGCCGATATCGGTACGGTCCAGTTTGCGCATGAGACAAAACCACCTGTTTTTTATGTTTATGCAGGTTTTTTATCCTCAAATGATCTCCGGCGCAACGAAACAGAGATAAATATTCTTCTGCGCCGGGCCTATGATTGTTGTAGGACAAGATTTCTTTTATCGAAGAATGACGGTCAGCTCACTACAAGAAATTCACAAGATCGAGCGTAGAAGCCATGAACCAAGCGTATGAACCGCTGCACCTGCACGTTCCCGAACCTTCGGGCCGTCCTGGCTGCAAAACCGACTTCTCCTACCTGCGTCTGACCGACGCCGGCACGGTGCGCAAACCCCCAATCGACGTTGAACCCGCCGACACCGCCGACCTGGCCAAAGGCCTGATTCGTGTGCTCGATGACCAAGGCAATGCCCTCGGTCCATGGGCTGAAGGCGTACCCTCCGAGATCCTGCGTAAAGGCATGCGCGCCATGCTCAAGACGCGGATCTACGACAACCGCATGGTGGTCGCCCAGCGCCAGAAAAAAATGTCGTTCTACATGCAGAGCCTCGGCGAAGAAGCCATCGGCAGCGGCCAGGCCCTGGCCCTGAACGTTGATGACATGTGCTTCCCGACCTACCGTCAGCAAAGCATCCTGATGGCGCGCGATGTACCGCTGGTAGACCTGATCTGCCAACTGCTGTCCAACGAGCGCGATCCGCTCAAGGGCCGTCAACTGCCGATCATGTATTCGGTCAAGGACTATGGCTTCTTCACCATTTCCGGCAACCTCGCCACCCAATTCGTACAAGGTGTGGGCTGGGGCATGGCCTCGGCGATCAAGGGCGACACCAAAATCGCCTCGGCGTGGATCGGCGATGGCGCCACCGCTGAATCCGACTTCCACACCGCCCTCACCTTCGCTCACGTTTACCGTGCGCCAGTGATCCTTAACGTGGTCAACAACCAGTGGGCGATCTCGACGTTCCAGGCGATTGCCGGTGGTGAAGCTACCACGTTCGCCGGTCGTGGCGTCGGTTGCGGCATTGCCTCCCTGCGGGTCGACGGCAACGATTTCGTCGCGGTCTACGCCGCCTCTGCCTGGGCCGCCGAACGCGCCCGCCGCAACCTCGGCCCGACCATGATCGAATGGGTCACCTACCGCGCCGGTCCGCACTCCACTTCCGATGATCCGTCCAAATACCGTCCTGCCGACGACTGGAGCTACTTCCCGTTGGGCGACCCGATTGCGCGCCTCAAGCAGCACCTGATCAAGATCGGTCACTGGTCCGAAGAGGAACACGTCGCCGTCAGCGCCGAACTGGAAGCCGAAGTGATTGCCGCGCAGAAAGAAGCCGAGCAGTACGGCACCTTGGCCGGTGGCCAGATTCCAAGCGCCGCGACCATGTTCGAAGACGTCTATAAAGAGATGCCGGAGCACTTGAAGCGCCAGCGTCAAGAGTTGGGGATCTGACATGAACGACCACAACACTCATATTGAGCTGGAAACCGCCATGACCACGACCACCATGACCATGATCCAGGCCCTGCGCTCGGCCATGGATGTGATGCTTGAGCGTGACGACAACGTGGTGGTGTTCGGCCAGGACGTCGGTTACTTCGGCGGCGTTTTCCGCTGCACCGAAGGCCTGCAGACCAAATACGGCACTTCCCGGGTGTTCGACGCACCGATCTCCGAAAGCGGCATCGTCGGCGTTGCCGTGGGCATGGGTGCCTACGGTCTGCGCCCGGTCGCCGAGATCCAGTTCGCCGACTACGTCTATCCGGCGTCGGACCAGATCATTTCCGAAGCCGCGCGCCTGCGTTATCGCTCGGCCGGCGAGTTCACCGCACCGATGACACTGCGCATGCCTTGCGGCGGCGGCATCTACGGCGGCCAGACCCACAGCCAAAGTATCGAAGCGATGTTCACCCAGGTCTGCGGCTTGCGCACGGTCATGCCGTCCAACCCTTACGACGCCAAAGGCTTGCTGATCGCCTCCATCGAAAACGATGACCCGGTGATCTTCCTCGAGCCAAAACGCCTGTACAACGGCCCGTTCGACGGCCACCACGACCGCCCGGTAACCCCATGGTCGAAACACCCGGCCGCCCAGGTCCCGGACGGTTACTACACCGTGCCGCTGGACGTTGCCGCCATCGCCCGTCCCGGCAAAGACGTGACCATCCTGACCTACGGCACCACCGTCTATGTCTCGCAAGTTGCCGCCGAAGAAACCGGCATCGACGCTGAAGTCATCGACCTGCGCAGCCTGTGGCCGCTGGACCTGGAGACCATCGTCAAGTCGGTGAAGAAAACCGGCCGGTGCGTGATCGTTCACGAAGCGACCCGCACCTGCGGCTTCGGCGCCGAACTGGTCGCCCTGGTGCAAGAGCATTGCTTCCATCACCTGGAAGCGCCGATCGAGCGCGTCACCGGTTGGGACACCCCCTACCCGCACGCGCAAGAGTGGGCGTATTTCCCAGGTCCGTCCCGAGTGGGCGCGGCGTTGAAACGGGTTATGGAGGTCTGAATGGGCACGCACGTTATTAAAATGCCGGACATTGGTGAAGGCATTGCAGAAGTTGAATTGTCGGTGTGGCACGTCAAGGTCGGCGACATGGTCGTCGAAGATCAGGTGCTGGCCGATGTCATGACCGACAAGGCGATGGTCGACATCCCTTCGCCGGTGCACGGCAAGGTGATTGCGCTGGGCGGACAGCCAGGCGAAGTCATGGCAGTGGGCAGCATCCTGATCAGCATTGAAGTCGAAGGCGCGGGCAACGTTAAAGAGTCGGCTCAGCCGGCAGCCCCTGCGGTGAAAGAAGCGCCGGTTGCGACGCCTAAAGTTGCAGCGGTGGAAAGCAAGCCGGTGGCTGCTGCAGCGCCACGAGCCGCCGTTTGCCAAGGCCCGATGGTCGCTCGCGAAGCCGACGAACGCCCGCTGGCCTCCCCGGCCGTACGCAAACATGCGCTGGACCTCGGCATTCAGTTGCGTCTGGTCCGTGGCACCGGCCCTGCTGGCCGCGTGTTGCACGAAGACCTCGACGCCTATCTGGCCCAGGGTCAGCAGCCGCAATCGACCGTGGCCGCCGCTTACGCCCAGCGTAACGACGAAGAGCAAATCCAGGTGATCGGCATGCGCCGCAAGATTGCCCAGCGCATGCAGGACGCTACGCAACGCGCCGCTCACTTCAGTTATGTCGAAGAAATCGACGTCACCGCCGTGGAAGAACTGCGCGCACACCTCAACGAAAAACACGGTGCGACCCGTGGCAAGCTGACGTTGCTGCCGTTCCTGGTTCGTGCCCTGGTTGTCGCCCTGCGCGACTTCCCGCAGATCAATGCCCGTTACGACGATGAAGCCCAGGTCATCACCCGCCTCGGCGCCGTCCACGTAGGCATCGCCACGCAAGCCGACATCGGCTTGATGGTGCCGGTGGTGCGTCACGCCGAAGCCCGCAGTCTGTGGGACAACGCTGCCGAAATCTCCCGTTTGGCCACGGCCGCACGGAATGGCAAGGCCAGCCGCGATGAATTGTCCGGCTCGAGCATCACCCTGACCAGCCTCGGCGCCTTGGGCGGCATCGTCAGCACCCCGGTGCTGAACCTGCCAGAAGTGGCGATCGTCGGCGTCAACAAGATCGTCGAACGCCCGATGGTGGTCAAAGGCCAGATCGTGATTCGCAAGATGATGAACCTCTCCAGCTCCTTCGATCACCGCGTGGTCGATGGCATGGACGCGGCGCAATTCATCCAGGCCGTTCGCGGCTTGCTCGAACAACCCGCCACCCTGTTTGTGGAGTAAGGCATGCAATCTCTCAATACCACGCTGCTGATCATCGGCGGCGGCCCTGGCGGTTATGTGACGGCGATCCGTGCCGGCCAGCTGGGCATCTCGACCATTCTGGTGGAAGGCGAATCGTTGGGCGGTACGTGCCTGAACATCGGCTGCATTCCGTCGAAGGCGTTGATCCACGTCGCTGAACAGTTCCACCAGACACAACACCACAGCCAGCATTCGGCGCTGGGCATCAGCGTCTCCGCGCCAACCCTCGACATCGGCAAGAGCGTCGAGTGGAAGGACGGCATCGTTGATCGCCTGACCACCGGTGTCGCGGCGCTGCTGAAAAAGCACAAAGTCCAGGTCATTCAAGGCTGGGCGAAAGTGATCGACGGCAAAACCGTGGATGTGGGCGACACGCGAATCCAGTGCGAGCACCTGGTGCTGGCCACGGGCTCGAAAAGCGTGAACCTGCCGATGCTGCCGATTGGCGGACCGATCATCTCCTCCACCGAAGCCCTGGCCCCAACGTCCGTGCCGAAACGGCTGGTCGTGGTCGGTGGCGGTTACATCGGCCTGGAGTTGGGGATTGCCTATCGAAAACTTGGTGCGGACGTCAGCGTAGTCGAGGCTCAGGACCGCATCCTGCCGGCCTACGATGCCGAACTGACCCAGCCAGTACACGACGAACTGAAAAAACTCGGCGTGAAGCTTTACTTGAAACACAGCGTGCAAGACTTTGATTCTTCTAGCAATACGCTGCAAGTTCTGGAACCGGGTGGCGACACCCTGAACCTGGAAACGGATCAGGTGCTGGTGGCCGTCGGTCGCAAGCCGAACACCCAAGGCTGGAACCTTGAAGCGTTGAATCTGGACATGAACGGCTCGGCGATCAAGATCGACAACCGCTGCCAGACCAGCATGCGCAATGTGTACGCCATCGGCGACCTGAGCGGCGAACCGATGCTCGCGCACCGGGCCATGGCTCAGGGCGAGATGGTTGCCGAGCTGATCAGCGGCAAGTCCCGCGAGTTCAACCCGACCGCCATCGCCGCCGTGTGCTTCACCGACCCGGAATTGGTGGTCGTTGGCAAGACCCCGGACGACGTCAAGGCGGCGGGCCTGGACTGCATCGTTTCGAGCTTCCCGTTCGCGGCCAATGGCCGGGCGATGACGCTGGAATCCAAAAGCGGCTTCGTGCGCGTCGTGGCACGGCGTGACAATCATGTGATTGTCGGCTGGCAGGCGGTGGGTGTGGGCGTGTCGGAGTTGTCGACCGCGTTTGGCCAGAGCCTGGAAATGGGCGCGCGGCTGGAAGACATTGCCGGCACTATCCATGCGCATCCGACGTTGGGCGAAGCGGTGCAAGAAGCCGCGCTGCGCGCTTTGGGGCATGCGCTGCACTTGTAACTGCGATCAACTGTGACGAGGGAGCTTGCTCCCGCTGGGTCGCGAAGCGGCCCCTCGCTGACTTCCTGACACACCGCGTCGTCCGGATTTGCGGCTGCTTCGCAGCCGAACGGGAGCAGGCTCCCTCGCCACAGGATTTCGAACAATGAAGGATCGGAGGCAAACTTCATGAGCAAGCTAAGAAATCTGCCAATGATCCGATAGTCCGGGCTGCGAAACAGGCCCGGAATGAAGTATTGTTGTCCCCATCCAGAAAAACGTCAGAAGCCTTGAACCGTTTCGGCGGTTGTTAAGTGATAGAGGGTGTCATGGGTAACGAAAGCATCAATTGGGACAAGTTGGGTTTTGACTACATCAAGACAGACAAGCGCTATCTGTCGCACTGGCGTAATGGCGAGTGGGACGCAGGCACCCTGACCGAAGACAACGTGCTGCACATCAGCGAAGGCTCGACTGCCCTTCACTATGGCCAGCAATGCTTCGAGGGCCTGAAGGCCTATCGTTGCAAGGACGGTTCGATCAACCTGTTCCGCCCGGATCAGAACGCTGCGCGCATGCAACGCAGCTGCGCCCGCCTGCTGATGCCACAGGTGTCCACCGAGCAGTTCGTCGAAGCCTGCAAGGAAGTGGTCCGCGCCAACGAGCGTTTCATCCCGCCTTACGGCACCGGCGGCGCGCTGTACCTGCGGCCGTTCGTGATCGGCGTGGGTGACAACATCGGCGTGCGCACCGCCCCCGAGTTCATCTTCTCGATCTTCTGCATTCCGGTCGGCGCTTACTTCAAAGGTGGCCTGACCCCGCACAACTTCCTGATCTCCAGCTACGACCGCGCCGCCCCACAAGGCACCGGTGCAGCCAAGGTCGGTGGCAACTACGCGGCCAGCCTGATGCCAGGTTCCCAGGCCAAGAAAGCCCACTTTGCCGATTGCATCTACCTGGACCCGATGACCCACACCAAAATCGAAGAAGTCGGCTCGGCCAACTTCTTCGGGATCACCCACGACAACAAGTTCGTCACGCCGAACTCGCCGTCGGTACTGCCGGGCATCACCCGCCTGTCGTTGATCGAACTGGCCAAATCGCGTCTGGGCCTGGAAGTGGTTGAAGGTGACGTGTTCATCGACAAGCTGTCCGACTTCAAGGAAGCCGGCGCTTGCGGTACCGCTGCCGTGATCACGCCGATCGGCGGCATCAGCTACAACGACCATCTGCACGTGTTCCATAGCGAAACCGAAGTCGGCCCTGTCACCCAGAAGCTCTACAAGGAGCTGACCGGTGTTCAAACCGGTGACGTCGAAGCGCCAGCAGGCTGGATTGTCAAGGTTTGATCTGACCCCGGCTGCATCGAAGCCCTCCATCGCTTTGGCGATGGGGGGCTTTTTTTATCAGCGATGCCCGACCTCTCCCCGCGCAATACGTTTACCGCCCCTGTCCTTGATTCCGCTCGCCTGGCCGTCCTGTTGCTTACCCGAGCGTGCCTGGGTGATCAGCCCCGGAATCAACGCGCCCTCAGGCAGATTCTTCCAGAACCGGGCCGGCAAATGCCCTTGCATGACTTTAGGGTTCAGGCGCGCCGGATTAAAGATATGGCTGTAGTAGGTCAACCACATGTCGCTGTGCGGATCGTCGACGTTTTGAGCCAGCTGCTGCCATTCAACCGGGCACTGGCGCTGGTGGATCAGTTGCTCACCGTCGTAGTAAACCCCGTCCCTGGGCGTCGCAATCAGCCAGCGATGCCGCCCCATGCGCCCGATAAAATGCTCACTGGCACTGTGCAGGATGTCGTGGGCCGGTTCGTGCCAGGCGACGTACTGCGGGCCCTCACCTTCAGGCATCGCGACGAATCGTACAAATGCATGTAAGTGATGAGCTTCACGCTGTACCTGTTTGATTCTTCTATGAAATTCACTGCCTAACTTGTCACCGGCCAGCATCGCGGTGCGGTCCCCATGACTGACCCGCCACAGCACTTCGTACAACAGACTCCAGCGTTGATCACCCCTATAACGAGCGGCGCGCTCCAGGGTGTCCAACAGCGTTCGCGGAATTCGTGCGTGAAACGGCCCCTGGGTTTGAGGTGGCGCATCGTCGCTGGCGAACAGATCGGACACGCCTTCACTGGCCCAACTCACCCGGCTCGGGTCCACCTCATGGCTGAGCAGCCAGCGTGCCTGCTGGCGCCAGGTGTCGAACAGGTCATCGCAATCCAGACTGATCATCCCCATAACCCCATTTGTTGCGGCTGCGGCCGGTCGCGCAATTGCTGATACAGCAAGTGGCTGGTGACCTCGGCCTGCTGCGGGTGGTAGTCGCTGGTGATGAAGAACGGCTTGGCCTTGGCCAGCACGCAACGCATTCGGGCCAGGTCTTCGTAGCGGATGCGGCGCTGACGGCGCAATTCCACCAGGCGCTCGGTGGTGCGCAGGCCAATACCGGGAATGCGTGCGATCAACGATGCCTCGGCGCGATTGAGGTCCAGCGGGAAGACCTCGCGGTTCTCCAATGCCCACGCCAGTTTCGGATCGATGTCGAGCGCCAGGTGCCCGGGCCCCTTGAACAGCTCGCCTGCGGTAAAGCCGTAGCTGCGCAACAGGAAGTCCGCCTGATACAAACGGTGCTCGCGCATCAATGGCGGCGCGGCCAGCGGCACGCTTTTCGGGCTGTTGGGGATCGGGCTGAACGCCGAGTAATAGACCCTTCGCAAACTGAAGTTGCCGTACAGCGCCTGGGCGCTATGGAGAATGGTGCTGTCGTCGGTGTCATCGGCGCCGACAATCATCTGCGTGCTCTGCCCGGCCGGGGCAAATTTAGGTGCGCGGGGTTCGTTGAGTACGGTCTGGACACCGGTGTAGATGGTTTGCATCGCCTGTTTGATCGAGCCCAACTGCTTCTCCGGGGCCAGGGTTTGCAGGCTGGCGTCGGTGGGCAGTTCAATGTTCACGCTCAAGCGATCGGCGTAGCGCCCCGCTTCCTCGATCAGCGCCGGATCGGCTTCGGGAATGGTCTTGAGGTGGATGTAGCCCCGGAATTCGTGGTCTTCACGCAGCAGCTTCGCCACACGGATCAGTTGCTCCATGGTGTAGTCCGCCGAGCGAATGATCCCGGAACTGAGAAACAACCCGCTGACGCAGTTGCGTCGGTAGAAATCCAGGGTCAGTGTCACCACTTCTTCCGGCGTGAAACGTGCGCGAGGCACGTCGCTGGAACGTCGATTGACGCAATACTGGCAGTCGTAGAGACAGAAGTTGGTCAGCAGAACCTTCAGCAACGACACGCAGCGCCCGTCCGGCGTGTAGCTGTGGCAGATGCCCATGCCGTCGGTCGAGCCCAGGCCGCGCTTGCCCTCGGAAGTACGCTTCGGCGCGCCACTGCTGGCGCAAGACGCGTCGTACTTGGCGGCGTCGGCGAGGATGCTGAGCTTGTCGATGAGTTCCATGGGTCACGCCTTTTACTGTGTGGATATACAGTATAGGGTCGACCTTCAAGGCACAAGCCATCAACTAACCCTTGGTCGGGTCAGATCACATCACGCGCAGGTTGCGGTGGCCGTTGTTCGCGGATGGGTTGCACGGTTGGCTGCGCCAGCGTCAAGTCGAACTGCGCCCCCAATGCCTTGCGCCCCAGTGCCGTCAACGCCAGCGCCCGACTGTCCAGATCCTGCGTCACCCATTTGCGCTTGATCGCGTTTTGCAGCAACGCCGCCCCCAGCGAACCTCCCAAATGTGGCCGACGCATGCTCCAGTCCAGGCACGGGCACGCGAAGCGGCGACGCAAGGTGTTCAGGTCGTTGACTTCAATACCCAGTCCTTCCATCAACGCCTCGCCACTCTCGCTCAGGCGATAAACCTGCTCGTCGGTTTCCAGCAGCCAGCCTTTTTCCAGCATCCGGTCATGCAGCAACACCGCCAGTGTCCCGGCCATGTGGTCGTAGCAGGTGCGGGCGAATTGCAGGCGATCCGGTGTACGCGAGTTGAAGGCCGGCGCAGTGTTCTGGCCGATCACCATCAGCGCTTCCAGCGCCTGAGCCACGCGCTTGTCGGCGAGGCTGTAATAACGATGGCGGCCCTGCACGTGCAACCGCAGCAGCGCCAGTTCCTTGAGCTTGGCCAAGTGCGCGCTGGCGGTGGAGGCGCTGACGTCGGCAATCGCCGCCAGTTCGGTGCTGGTGCGCGCGTGGCCGTCCATCAGCGAACACAGGATCTTCGTCCGGGCCGGTTCCGCGATGGCAGCGGCCACTTGAGAGACGCCAATGTCGTGTTGTTCTACGTTCATATTTCGCTCCCGGACGAATCAAGGCCGTTTCGAACTGGAGATAGTAGCAACACTTCTCCCACTACGAACAAGGCTGCGACCCATGGACCCGATCATCGCTGCGACTCATGCCGATCCCTATCCTTATTACGCCCGGCTGCGCGCCGAGGGTGGGCTGGTTTTTCACCAAGCACTGAAACTGTGGGTAGCGAGCAGCGCCGAGGCCGTTGCGGCGGTGCTGGCGCACCCGGATTGCCATGTTCGGCCGGCCGCTGAGCCGGTGCCCAAAGCCATTGTCGACCGCATGGCCGGCAAGGTGTTTGGGCAGTTGATGCGGATGAATGAGGGCGAGCGCCAGCGTTGCCCGAGGTCGGCGATTCAGCCGGGTTTGGCGCTGATTGATGCGGACGAGGTCAGTGCACTGGTGAGCGCGCGGTTGATCACACCGGATGCCGACGGGTTGTACAACGCCATGTTTCGCGGGCCGGTTTGCGTGGTGGCGGCGCTGTTGGGGTTCTCGCCGGCTCAGGGTCGGGCGATCAGCGAATTGACGGCGGATTTCGTGGCGTGTCTGTCGCCGCTCAGTGATCCGCTGCAACTGAAGGCTGCCCACGCTGCGGCGGAGCAGTTAAGCGGGTATTTCGTTGAGTTGCTGGATGATCCGGGCAATAAAAGCTCACTGCTCGCCGGGATTCGAGCGCGATTCGCGGGCGATCCTGAAACGCTGATTGCCAATCTGATCGGTCTGTTTTCCCAGACTTATGAAGCCACCGCCGGGTTGATCGGCAACGCGATGTTGGCGTTGATTAAAAACCCTTCGCTTTTATGCGACTCGACGCCCGTTGACGACTTGATCACTGAAGTTCAGCGCTTCGACCCGTCGGTACAGAACACCCGTCGGTTTGTCGCGGCACCGTGCGAGATCGAGGGTGTGAGCCTCAGTTCGGGCGACGTGGTTCTGGTGCTGTTGGCTTCGGCTAATCGAGACCCGCAACTCAATGACAGTCCCGACGCCTTAATTCTGGATCGCCCGCAGCGACGCAGTTTTACGTTTGGTGCGGGGCGGCATCAATGTCCGGGGCAGATGTTGGCGTTAAGTATCGCCAGTGCAACATTGAAGGAGATTCTGCTGCATCAACCTGCACTGGATCGATTAGCCTGGAAGTACCGGCCTTCACTGAACGGGCGTATTCCTGTCTTTAGCGAGTCGCCATAAGACCGCGTCATCGTTCTTCGCGAGCAGGCTCGCTCCTACATTGGATCGGGTTGACTCAGATCCCCTGTGGGAGCGAGCTTGCTCGCGATGACGGCCTAAAAACCGCTACATCATCTGGATCCGCCATACGCCGCCCCGTCACCCCAATCGATCCGCGACAAACTCGACAAAGGCTTGCAACTTGGGCAGCGACTTCCTGGAGCGCGGATACACCATCTGCACCGGTTTGGGCGGCGGAACATAGGCGTCCATGATCCTCACCAGCTCACCGCTGGCCAACGCCGCCGCCACTAAAAAGTCGGGCTGCATCAAAATCCCCTCCCCGGCCACGCCCGCCTGCAACAACACCTGACCGTCATTGCTCTTCAACACCGCGCCTTCAGGCCAGGGTACTTCGCTGGTGCCGTTCCTCAGGGGCCAGGCAAACCGGTTGTTCCAGGACGTGTGGGTAAGAATCCGGTGTCGGTGCAGGTCCTCGGGGGACTGCGGTTCCTGCCATTTTTCCAGATACCGGGGCGAGGCGCAGATCACCATTCGATACGGCGGCAACGGCGTGGCCAGTAGGTTGACGCCAATCAGCTCGGAAATCCTGAACGCCAGATCGAATGACGTCTCGTACAGATCGATCACTTCATTGCTCAAAATCAGTTCGACCTGGATCTGCGGATAACGCTGCATGAATTCGGCCACCAGCGGCCCGACCAGGGAAACGCCGAGACTCATCGGCGCAGTGATGCGCAGCAGGCCGCTAGGTTCCGGGTTGGACGCTTCCACCCGACTGAATGCGTACTTCACCTGGTCCAGGGCCAATTTGGCTTCTTCGTAAAACAGCCGCCCCTCGGCCGTGATGGATTGGCGGCGGGTGGTGCGTTTAATCAGCTGGGTATTGAGGGCTTTCTCCAGACCCTGGACATGCCGCCCGACCATGACCGCCGACATGCCGACCTCATTGGCCGCATCGGCGAAGCTGCCCGCCTCGACGACAGCGACGAAGACTTCCATTTGCTTGAGTTTGCTCATGTCCCTGCCTTGCATTCAATACATCAGGTTAAAGGAGTAATAACCGGCGATGCGTTTATCACCCGGGACTTTGTCCCTAGAGTCACTGTAATAAAGTGCATAACGAGGCGCCATTGATGCAAACCCTATTGGACACGTCACTCAGTTCTTTCGCGCGGGCAGACCTGTTGCAAGGTCCAACGCCGATTCAGCGCGCCGAACGCCTGGAACAACTGCTGGGTTTGAAGGCACAAGGCATCGGCCTGTTTCTCAAGCGCGATGATCACATGTTGATCGGCGGTGGCGGCAACAAACTGCGCAAACTCGAATTCCACCTCGGCGCGGCGCTCGCGGCCGGGGTCGACACGGTCATCACCATCGGCGGTCTCCAGTCCAACCATGCACGGCTGACAGCCGCCGTGTCTGCCCGCCTGGGCATTGCCTGCGAACTGATTCTGACCCGGTCGGTGCCAAAATCCGAAATGGACTACGAGGCGAACGGCAACGTCCTGCTCGACCAGTTGTTCGGCGCAGACATACGGGTGCTTGCCGGTGGCAGCGACTCACTGGCCGAGGCCGAGAAACGCGCCGCCCACCTTCGGGAAACCGGGCGCACGGTTCTGGTAATACCGACCGGGGGCTCAACGCCGCTGGGCAGCCTCGGTTACGCAAGTTGCGCAGCAGAGATCGCGCAGCAGGAAACGCAACTTGGTCTCACCTTCAACCAGGTGGTCGTGCCCAATGGCAGCGCCGGCACCCACGCCGGGCTCGCTGCGGGGTTCCAGTTGCTGGGTCGGGGAACGTCGATGGTCAAGTCGTATTCGGTCTTGTCTGATCGGGACACGTCAGCGGACAGAACCGCGCGACTGACTCAGGACGCACTGACGTTATTGGGCAGCAGCGCCGTCGTTGAGGCGTCAGAGATCGTGATTGATGGCAGTCAGCTGGGCGACGGTTACGGTCTGCCGACCCCCGCCATGCTCGACGCGGTGCGCCTGATGGCTCGCGCCGAAGGTCTGTTGATTGACCCGGTGTATTCCGGGAAAGCGTTTGCCGGGCTGTTGGGTGATATCAGGCAAGGACGCTTCCAGCGCGGTGACAATCTACTGTTTGTGATGACCGGGGGAACGCCTGGATTGTATGCGTATCGGGAGACGTTTCAGGTCTGATCCGAAAGTCTAGCGAGAATCTGTGGTGAGGGCGCCCCTTCCCTCATCATAATTTGGAAAAACGACCGAACATTCAGAAAAAACCTACATCCATTTAATGCCCGTTGATATAGCGTCCGCATCGTTTTCAAAAGTTGAAACAAGGACGCTCATGGCTAGCAAAACAGACACACCTGCGATTCAACACCCAGCGTCAGGCGACGGGCACCAGGCTTGCAACACCCACCAGAACCACCCGGGAATAGATCAGGAGACCCGCTATGTTTTTTGGATCAGTGGATTTTCAAAAGGTGATGATGAGGGTGACTTTTTAAGGTACGAGCTGACCGTCCTACCAGAATTTGAAGACGTGATAATGCGTGTACTGGGCTGGAACAATCTTGATGAAAGCGCCTATGGGGATTGTTTACTGACTGCCGAGCAAATCCAGCAAATCGCCATGACCATTGATGTGCAGCTACCGACTGACCTGGACCTTTTCATAGGCGTGCGGGAATAGTGGGGAAAACCGTTTGATTGCGGCGAGGGGCCTGCCCCCTCGCTGCACATACCCTTTCAGCCCGCGCGCCAATTAATCATCCCGCGTCAGCACTTCCAGCAATTCAATCTCAAAAATCAAATTCGAATTCGGCGTGATCGCGCCCATCGTCCGCTCGCCGTAGGCCAAATGCGCCGGTACCAGCAACTTGCGCTTGCCGCCCACCTGCATCCCCATAATCCCCTGGTCCCAGCTTTTTCACATGTAACACTCGCCTCTGATACCATATCGACTATCAGGCGCTGGGGCACACACATGCAAAAGAAACAGGCAATCTCATACGTTCGATTCTCAAGCGACCGTCAACGAGTCGGTAGCAGCGTTGAACGCCAAGAGTCCATGATTGCGGAGTGGCTGACCAAGCACCCGGACTTCACCCTGTGCGATCTGAGTTTCAAGGATTTAGGTAAGAGCGGATTCCACGGTGAGCACATCGAAGCTGGCGGTGGATTTGGGAAGCTTCTCGTTGCCGTTGAGGAAGGTGCTATCAAAGCCGGTGACGTGGTGTTAGTTGAGGCCATCGACCGTGCTGGTCGCTTGGAACCTCTCGACATGCTCACATCGATCATCAGCCCAATCCTGAAAGCTGGCGTGTCTATCATCACACTGGACGATGGCACCGAGTACACGAAGGCATCTGTCGGCGGCACTCAGATCTTCTTGCTTGTGGCAAAGATTCAGGCGGCACACGGCTACTCCCAGTCATTATCCAGACGTATCACCGACTCTTACACCCTCCGTCGTAACGCAGCCAAGAATGAGGGCACTACTCCCAAACGTATGACGCCCGTCTGGCTCAATAGCGATGGCTCTATCCGTGAGGACGTGGCGCCGTGGATCAAGATTGCGTTTGAACTGTTCGTATCCGGCATGGGCAAGGCCACAATTGCCAAACGGATGCGGGAATCTGGTGTTAAACGTCTAGCCAAATGCAGCGGGCCAGGTGTCAAAGGCTGGTTACAGAATAAGGCCGTGATCGGTAAGTGGGAAACATTAGCCGGTACGCCAGACCATCAGATCATCGACGGTGTGTATCCCGAAATCGTCGAACCTTCACTGTTCTACAAGGCCCAGATCCACGCTGAGAAAGTAAAGACCAAACGTCCGGTGAAGACGGCTAAACACTTCCTTGTCGGCTTGGTTCGCTGTGGCTCATGCGGCAAGAACTACATCATTCAGAACAAGGATGGCTCGCCCCATTCTATGCGTTGCCGGACCCGGCAGAACCTGAAGGACTGTGAAAACTCGCACATCGTACCCAAGCCTGTGATGGATGCGATCTACCGTTACACGTCTGTCAGGGCTACTGATGAAGCAATGGCCCAACAACAGATGGGCGTGAACGAGAAAGAAATCATCACCCATGAAGCCAAGCTGCTGGAGCTGAACAGGCAGTTTGAAAACCTTGTAGCGATGGTCAAAGAGTTCGGTCTTGACGACGGAAACAAGGAAGCCTACAGGCAAGCTAAGGAAGAACGCGAAGCAGCGGAGAATGCCTTAGTCATCTTGCGTGCAACCGCTACAACTCCATCAAACAGCTTCGTGAAGTTTTGGCAGGAGAAAGGCAAAGTGTCGGACCTCGAAAGAGACGATCCGCAACACCTCGCCGCCATGCTCCGCACTGTCGATTACTCAATCACGATCAACGCAGATGGCCGAATCACTTCATCACACTCCGATGTCACGTACAGATATACCGGTGTTGATCGCGGGGAGGACAAGTACAAGCTCATGTCAGGCGAGAAGCTGATTCTTGTTCCTAAGAAGGATTACCCAGAATGCGAACCCGATGCACCAGATGAACCAGCCGAGTCGGTTTGGACCGAGGAAGACTATGAAGATCTTCGGCGTCAACACGAATAACCGCGCCAGCACCTCTGACGAGCCCCAATGATGACGGGCTCAGCACCGTGCATCGTTGCGCAGAATTAACGACCTAGTATACATACTACCGGGGGGACACCCTCGCACTCTGCGGGAGGGTGAACACACAGCGGAGCTGTAGACGGGATACACCTGAAGTAGTCAGACGAAAGCGAACGCTTTCAACAGTACCCAACGTAGGACGTAGCACCTTCGATCTTCGATCAGACGACTACCCACATCGAATATTCCACAATCCGCTTCGCTTCTGCCTTTGCTCTTGTTTGTCGTGCACAACCGAATGCGGGAGCATTCAACAGGACACCCGTGAGCGAAGCTCAAGACAGTGCACCCTTTGGATTATGGTTATAATTTATTAATAGTTATCCTCTACTCTTAAACGTGACTACTGTCGTGAACCCCGTTCACTGGGAATCCAGTCGTTAGCTCACGCTAACCGTGCATACCGCTTACAGCTCACGCTGTACGTGCATCACTCCCCGAGCGATCCCCTACGGTATACATATTAGGTCCGTAATTCAGCGCAATCGGCGCCTACTTGTACCCCGTGTTTGCTGGACTCTGCACGAGTGCCCGGCGCAGCTTTAGCCCCAGGTTGAACCAGTGATGCACTACGTCGATATCGATACGGTAATCTCAAGCCTCACCCAAGGACGCCCGACATGAAATCACCATCTGACCTCAAGATCCTCAGCCTCATCTACAAGCTGTACTACGAAGAGTTTAAGAACTACATGCAGAGTGAAGACGTTCAGAACGGACGTGTGAGCAAGATTTACGTACCCATTAACTGCAAGATGATTGCGAAGGAACTGGATGTAGACGGCGACATCGTGTTTGGGCGGCTTTACTACCATCTAGAGCACAAGTACGGGTACAAGCAGGAGGACAGCACGAAGGTGCACTTCTTCACGCTGGGGGTTGAGACTGATAGGCACTGTGTGAACTTCCCGCTCCTTGCATCAGTGCTAGCAGGACTAGAGGACGAAAGCCGAAAGTTTCAGATCGCTACTTACACCGCCGCTCTGGCTGTCGTGGTAGCGGTCATCGCACTGTTTACGTAATGGCTCGCCTGCATCCAAGGGCTGTCACCCTGTAAGCCGAATGCAGGCGAACACGGCAGGATTGTACAGCAGCGCCTGTGCCCAATAGGACCAAGACCGTTCTCCACAGAACCCATGCCCCGCCGCCAAAAATTCGGGCCACTTGCACATCGGTTTGAGAATCTGGCGGGAAATATAATCCGGCGGTTTTTGGGGCGCTGCTAAGCGGTGCACAGACGGGGTGAATGGAAACCTGAGCTTTTCAAAAATAACCTTTGCCGCCCTTCCAGATCAGTCTACGAGACTCTACAACGCCACTCCAGGCGACCTACAACCGTGCTTGCTCTGGGGTCAAGGGTGTGACAGAGCGTCACTAGACTGGCCCTGCAGGACGTTACAGAACGATTTCTTTCGAAGGGAACGTGAGGGCCAGGTTCTCCATCACTCGCTTCACTTGCATAGACGACCATGATCCGCCCCGGCTTGTGGTGATGCCCTTCCCGTTCAGACAGTCAGCCACCTGTTGCAGTGTGCGACCACCCTTGCGGATACACAGGTCTATCGGATCACGCACTGATTCTTGCCACGAATTCACACGCTGTTGAATAGCCTCACTGGCCTTAGCCCGGTTGGCGTCGGTACGGCCTTTCTCCAGCGCCTCAGAGCGACGGGCGATCTTCTTGGCAGACTGGACGTCACCCTCATCAGCACGCTTCTGGAGAGCTGCCAGAGCTTCCTTGGTACGACTGGCAATGAACGACCGCTCCTGTTCTGCCAGTGCTGCAAACAAATGAAGTTGGAACTTGTCGGCCTGTGGCATCGTTGCCACTTTGAAATCCATTGCCTCATCCAGCAGACGGGCAATGTGGTGAACGGAACGGGACAGACGATCCAGCTTGGCTACTACCAACTTCGCACCAAGCTTCTTACACAGGGCTAAAGCCTTGGCACCTTCTGGACGATCCTCGATTGCCAGTTTGCCCGACACAACATCCACGAACTCACCAACGATGTTCCAGCCGTTCTGCTTGGCTGCACGGTCGATGTACTCACGCTGAGCCTCAAGACCCAAACCAGACTCGCCCTGCCCTTGGCTGGATACTCGGCAGTAGCTCACTACGTCGATAGTGTTTTGGGTGTTGGTGGTCATGTTCTCGCCCTCTGGAATCCGTCTGAGGGCCACTATAACACTCTCTGAACGGTCGTTCTAGGTTTGTTATAGGCATCTTCCCTATGCCTGCAAGAACGTCCACACGGCAATTCCGAACAAGATAATCCCGCTAACAGTCTTGATGACCTTCTCCCAGAAGCTCCACCGCTTCCAGAAAGGACGAACAGCAGCCACCACTGGTGCCTGAACAGGATTTGCCTGTGCCTGAACACGAGCGGCCTGCTCTGCCTGTCTCTGCATCATGCTCACGATGCGCGGCGTCTCGATTGTTATTTCATGTACAGGAGCCCGAGGCGATCCCAGCTTCGTAGGAAAGTCCTGAGACAGCACGGCGCTGATCCGAGCCAGTTCTTGAGACTCATTCCGCAACATCGCAGCCGTCGCTGCATCAGCGATTGGGTCGCCCGATAGTTCCTGTGGGCTCACTGGTTTCTTCAAATCTGAAATCGATGGCATGACACGTCTCCCCATGGGCCAATCCCCGGAGACAAGGTTTGCACACAAAGTGAGAGGCAGCAAGAAAAATATGCTTGACTATTGCAGCAAACAATGTAATGCAAGCAATTCCTTGCGATCCCTTGTAGGAAAACGGTGTTTCGGTGCGTAAATCGTCGATTCTGTGCAATTTAACCACCTTGAGCGTCCTCACAAGAAAAAGCTTAACCCCCAGCGAACGCGACTCCCTACGGAATGCGGGCTGTAGGCCAGACACTCAGTTAGGCCCAGGTCAATCGTGTGGTAAGCGTTGAGGTTTTGTGAGGTTAAATTGGGGTTATTCGGAGGTTTCCATAATCACTGTCTTCACTGACTGCCATCGTAGATAATCGCCACACAACAGGAGACGCACTGCCGTAGGTGGATGGGTGGTGACAAGGAGAACGGAATGAGTGGCTGGCAACGATTAGGGATTGTGTTGTGTGTGTTGACTGGCCTGTTAACCATCAGCTTCAAATATGACTCGTTCCCCACACAGAAGCAGGCATCCATGGAACATGGTGGCGACATTAGGTTCTGGATGAACTGCGATCAATATTTCCGAGACAAAGAAGCTGGGCGATCCACCACCGTAAATGAATGCTCTTATTATAGAAAATATGAGGTAACAGAAAGTCTGAGCAAAGTACTGAAAGCGTATAAGAGCAAGCTCGATACATTGCCCGATAGGCAAGTGAAGTTTGTCGCATATTACTTTGCGTGGTGGGTTGGGATTAACCTGAGCATCTACCTGATTGCGATTTCTACGAAGTGGGTCTACCGAGGCTTTCGCCCGAAGAAGGTTGAGTGAGTGCTTCGCCCTTGGTTTAGGACACTTTTCGAGGGTACAATATGGCTGCAAGCCACGTAGTATAAGGCCTGTAGCGATGTTAACTCGTCGGAGCACTACTATCAGAGATAGTTGCAGTAGGCGTGTTGCGTCTCTTTGGGCAACAGAAAGCCCCACCATTGCTGGCAGGGCTGAGTGTATATATCAGAACGGCGCTAAGTCTGGAGTCACTTCCCACACTGGGGCCACCATGGGGCGACTGTAGCCGATGTCAGGAGACTCACTGTCGAGCATGATGCTCAGGGTTGCCAGTACTCTTGCCGGGGCAGTCTGCACAACAGCCTTCCGCACTGTGAACTTGATCGGTGCGTATGCCGGGATACGTTCCAAGACTTCTGGCACGAAGTCTCCACCGTAGGCGTTAATTGTGTCGTAGTCGATAACTGGTGTGTTCCTGTCCACGAGAGTATCAAGAGCGACTTGCACATCGGTAACCGACTTACCGTGCAACAGATCGAATAGTGCACGTTCTTCAGATTGGTCAATGTCCCAGGAATTCCTGTAGCTCTTCAACTCGTTGATTCGCTGGATTTCGTTAAACACGTCTTGTAGCTCTGGACGGTATTGCACATGACGCTCCAGTTCGTGATAGAGAACATCGAAAAACTTGAACGTGTACCGTTTGATACCGAACGTACTCGCCAGTTTATCTTGCAAATGATTCTTCAGATTCGACAGAGCCACTGTCGTCATACCCGGCAATGCGGCCATGTGTTTACGGTGTTCTGGGTTGGCTGGGTCTAGGTTGTCGCTCAGCCAGTCCAAGTGTTTACTTCTCTGCGATGCCTGAAGCTTGGCAATACGGACAACATCATCAACCAACTGTTCGCCCAAGTAAGCAATCACTCGGTCAAGCACTACACCTTCCGGCTCATCACTGTAGATGTGATGCTTGGGCAGAATGCTTGTTCGGCTGATCTTCTTACCGTGTCCGTAATACTGCGTACCGTGAACCTTGTTCAGCTTCTTAGGGCTGACACACAAGTTTTCCGCACACAACAGACCAAGGGTGGTTGGACTCTCTACACTGGCGATGTGGGACAGTTCGAAGTTGCGTACTGCACCATATTGGTTGGCCTTGAAAGCATATTTCCACACTTCGTACAGGGCGACTACAGACTCTGCCGTGTGGCCTGTCAGCACTTGCAGCGACTGTGCACGCTTGCATTCTCTGGCGAGATAGAAGAAGAACGGTGTACGTCTGGCCTTGTCGAGCCTGTTAACACGAGGACGTTTCTTGTTCTGGGTCTTGGCGGAACAACTGGTTTGGCAATAGAGCTTCTTGGAAGTTGGTGCTACTTTGAACTGTTTCTTGCAATCGGTGTTCTTGCAGTAACGTGACTGACGTGTAGCCTTAGGCTTTGTTGTTTGTGTTGCTGTGGTCATGTTGTGTCCCCTCTGGGTTGACTGAATTGGATTTCTTTAATGTTGCGTCACTGGCGTGGCGGCATGATGGTGAGCAGAACGGTTTGAACTTCTTCGACGCAAAGACATGGAAGCAACACATGCAGGTGTAGTTCTTCATGCTGCAAGCCCCCGCGTTGCGTTCTGGGGGTCGCTATCGAATGACAGCACCCAGCGTGTGACTCCGTACTTCGTCTCAATGACATGTCGCCAAACCTTCTTGCCGCTCTCTTTCGCGATGGTGTATGCAACCGCCATCGCTTCAGCGGAACTGTTGTAGATTGTGTTCACTTGTTTCTCCTATATGTAATGAAGTGTCCTGTGGAGTGCTCTCGCACTGATGTAGGACACTGAATATGGCTGTATCCCTTACAAAACGTGGCTTACACGGCAGCGGCACTACTATCAAAGATAGTTGCAGTAGGCGTGTTACTTGGTTTGTTTGTAGGTAGCGCGTTCAATCGCTCGGTCTACGTATGACTTGATCTGTTCCCGCTCTTCAGCGAACTGTTGCTGTACATCGTTACGGTGATGCAAGACCAATTCTGCGGCGTAATACTTAGCCTGCTCAGTGGAACGGTCATAAATGAAAGCGCCCATGCCGAACATGGCAATGATTTGAATCACTGTTGCAATTACAAGTGCGTGAATTATGGGATTCATAAATGCTCCTTAGCTAGTTGGGAAAGCCTGCTGTGAACAGGCCATGTTTACTCTACTTCTGTACCGGCACCTGCGTTAGCAGTACTCAAGGTCTTAGCAATTTGCTCATCAAACACTTGCTTCGCTCCCTTGGCGATATCTTCGGCAGTTGCATCAGTCTTCGCTGTAATGTTGATCGTAACAGGCGCTGTGATAGTGCTTGTTGTAAGTTCGTTCACGGAAGTAGTAGAGTGCTGTTTCGGCACTGGGTAATTAACCTCCGACTGAGATGCAGCACGTTTCATCGCTGTCGATGCATCGAATGTCTCAAATACATCAGGACGGAAACGACGATACTGCCCATCGGCCATATCACCCACATCGAGGTTCTTGATCAAGTTATCCAGCTTTAGTGAAACAGCACTAAGTCCAAACAAGTCTTTCTCTGGAACTTTTACACCAGACCAGCGAGCTTTGTTTTCAGCAGCACTTTCCTTGGAGTCCTTACCACCTAGAATACGATTCCAGAAGTTGGACACAGGGTCAGCAGCGTTAGCATTCAGCCTTTGCTGTTCAGTTTGTGGAGTAGTGTTCTGATTCGGCAGAGTGATAATCCCATCTGCACCACCGGCTGCGGCTAGTGCGGCGGCTTTCTGCTCTGGCGTCTTGTCATTACCGTCCACATCTTTACCAGTGATAAACCGAACAAGGGCGGTCTTGAACTGAGTTAATCCAATGTCCAAGTCCAGGAACAGGGCATTAATCGGCTTCATTGCTTCAGCTAACTCACGCTCTGCCTGAATACGTTCGTGAATAACATCCTTCAGCTCTTGGCTGCTGTTCAGATTGTTGTCATTCATGTACTTGGCGTTATCAGAACGGGTCTGATCAGCGTCAATACTCTTCATCTGTTTCGCTAGAACGTCTTGGTTGGCACTGAGGTAGTTCGCCATACCCTGATCGAAGTCTTTCGCTAGGATGTTTCCCTTCGTGACTTGCTTCTTGAACCAGCCTGCTTGCTCTTCTGGCTTACCTTTGAACTTCAAACGCTGAGCAGCAGCGGCACGGATAGAACTAGCTACAGGACCACCGATGGCGTCGAACAAATCGTTTACATCAGAGCCTTCCGGCTTGCCTTTGGCCCTGATCTGGCCTAGCTGATAAGCCGCTCTCTTCTGGGCTTCCTTATCTAGTGCAGCGGCCCTAAAAACTGCTGACTGGTCTTCGTAAATTTTCGTGGCCTGTTCCAGTGTCTTACCGAGGGCTACTTGTCCTGCGACAAAATTGGCGTAGACCTTCGCGGACTCTACAGACAGTTCCATACCGTACTTGTTGGAAATCTCAACGAACTTGTCACGACTGAACTTCTGGTTCAGAGGGTTCTTCCCGCCGCTTGTCTCTAGGGCTGTGTTGAACTGCTCCGCTGTACTGGCGTCTGTCTGGCGTTGCTTGATTCGTTCGTTGGCGTATGCCACTGCACTTGTTAATGCGTACAACGCAGCGCCCGCAGCGCCTAGAGCGATTGAGAACGAACCTAGGCCGAAGTCAGCACTCTTGGGATTGTTGCGGTTGGCCTCCCAGTGCGTCTGACGAGATGCTGCCCAGTTGAATCGCTCTGCCCTCTGCTCGTGCGACTCTGCCTGACGCTGTTCACGTAACTTTGCCTGCTGTTGGCCTGCTGCAAACTTCTGAGCCTGACGTTGACCACGTTCACGAGCTTCATTCAGTGCAAGTTGAACTCGCTGGGTAGCTGTCATGCTCTGCACATGCTTCTGTTGAAGCGTTGCAGTCTTAACCTGTTGTTGGGCCAATCGTTGCTCTAGACCGGCTTGACGGGCCTTAGCGGCTGCCAGAGTGGATGTATTCTTAATTTCCTGGCCTTGGGCCTTCAGTCGTTCAATGTTGGCTTTGTGAGACTTGGCTTCAGCTACAGCCGTTTGCTGCTTATCCTTGATTGCCTGAGTTGTAAGGAAAGCACTCTGCTTGGCTCCTGCAAACTGTAACTTCTGGCCTGCCAATTCCGCTTGGAACGTATAACGCTTGGCCTTGGCTACAGCCGTTTCGAGCTGTAACTCTCGGTTCAAGTTGTGGCGGATCGATGAATCTTGCTTCTGTGCACGCTCTTTCGGCCCTACTCCAAGTTTCTTGGCGAACGCATCAGCTTGTGCAGACATGCGCTTCATACGTTGCTCAACTTGGTTCAGGCTGGCGTTGAAGCGATGTAGCCCAGATAGATCAACTTGGAAGTTAAGTAACCCCGAGAGCTTGGCGATGTTCTCATTGATCATCGGCTTGCACCGTAACTACGCCCCGATTGCACGTGCCCTTCTAAGTGTGATTGCACAACCTCATGGAAGTGCTTGCGAGCCGTGCCACGGTATAACTGAGACTCTGTGTAGCTCCCGGTCGCTCGGTACTCCGACAAGAAGCTAAACGCAATCTCAGTTACCACAAGCGGGCCACTCACTAGGAATAAGAAGCCATCTTGAACTTTCACCCAGACTGATGTGTATCGGGAGACGCTAGACATCAAACGCATACGCTCTCTGAGAGCCTTGTTGAGCTTGCGTGGGCTGAAGTTGTCTGTAACTGATAGCAGGTATGCCATACGGTGTGTATGGCCGTCTAAGCGGCGCAGGTGATGCTGCAGAGTGTGTGTCATTGTGTTCCTCTCTCTGGTAATACGAGAACCCAACTGTTAGCTGGAATCCCGTACATGGTCACTGGAAGTTGGAAACTATGCGACATATGCTCCGGGTGTTCCCGGTTGTATGCAGTGACAGCTTCCGTAATTTGTTTATCTGTGTAATCCGCCGAGGACATGACCAACGTGATCGTGTTCTTACCGTCGTCACTCTTCACAGACTTGGAGAGTGATACAACATCAGCAGGCTGATCCACTTGTGGTTGATTAACCCACTCCAACAGCGGATTAGTTGGATTGTATCTCAACATCAGAATCCTTGTAGTAGCGTCTAACACTTACTTGACCCCTTTCAATGCAGCCCTAACCTCAGCTTCAAGTTCTTTTTCAAGTTCCTCATCAGCGGACTTAGCTGCTTCTTCACGCTCTCTGAGAATCTGAGCCTTACGTTGAGCAACAGTTTTCGCAATGACTGCCTCATTGGCCTTTTCAACTCGTGCACGCAGTTCTTCTTCGGCCTCTTTCAACACTACAACTAAATCAGCCTGAATCTCGCTATCAGGTTTCAGGAGATATACCATGTGCTGCATCCCGTAACTTGAGGCCGGTGTATCGCATCGCTTATAGCCCTGTGAAATCTTGTCGAATACCAAGCCTAGAAGTGCATCGATACCCAAAGCGGTGAACTCAACTACAGCTCCACGGTACAACTTCCGGGGAATATTCCCGTGCCTGTTAGGCTCAGCACCGAAAATTTCTCCATATCCGCCAACACGGCTAAGGTA
This sequence comes from Pseudomonas sp. LBUM1663, assembly GCF_059695905.1. Lineage (NCBI taxonomy): Bacteria > Pseudomonadati > Pseudomonadota > Gammaproteobacteria > Pseudomonadales > Pseudomonadaceae > Pseudomonas > Pseudomonas sp. LBUM1663. The sequence goes on from NZ_CP166792.1 coordinate 3,737,876, forward strand.
TGCACGTTCCGCTTCAGCTTTACATTCAGCAATCATCTGTTTTGTTACTGTGGTCAATACGTTACTGTTACTCATTTTAATTCTCCATTAATGTAGTGTTACCCGATTAGCGGGCGTAGTGATTCGCTGATCAGAGTTGATCAGTCGTTATGTTTTCAGTGTTAGTGTGCGAAGTACGAATTACCGAGCGGGGTTGGGCCAGTGCAGCTTCACTGCAAACAGAGGCACTTGAAGCGCTTCAGCGATAGCCTCGGGGCTCATGTTGTGCATATGTCTGGCAATGTATGCCCTCAAGTACTCTGCTGTGTCCTTCCGCTTCTGTTCATCCTTGAGCATGATCCAGTTCCTCTGTTGGTGATTCAAGAAAGCCTAAAGACTTCAATAGAGCCTCGGCTGTTGTCAGGTTTGTCATATCGATTGTCATACTCGGATGCTTAGCACGGCATTCAGCATATGCAGCGTCTGCCAGTTGTTGGCGTTGACGCACAACAGCATTAAGTGCCTCTACGCTACCCTCTCCCTCTTCCGGTACATACACACCCACCAAGCGGCATAGTTCTTCACGAACTAACTTAGCTACGACAGAGCTGTGTACTGTGTTTTCGAGAACACGCACCACTTGCCCATCATTGGATTCTTCAAGGTAGCAAGTGACAAGGGCACGGACGATGCTTGCAAACTCTGCTCGCTCTTGAACCGCTACGCCGTCCATATGTTTGTTGAAGACTGCTAACACGTCGTAGTACATGCCCTGAAGATCGATAACCGAATGTTCACGGGCTGTGTCTTTGCGGTAACTTAGGGTTACAGGCTGGCGTGTTTGATAGCGAGCCATTCGTTCTTTGTGTGTAGGAATTTGATTCATGATGTTTGTTCCTCTGGTTGTGATTGTTCTGGTTGAACTGGCTCAGCCTGTTTAAGTGTTCGGTGATTCCGTACTCGGCATAAGCCAGAACAGAAGCGACCGTGCGGTGTTCGTGAAGCGAAACGGTTATTGCAGACGCAGCAGTGTTTGTAGGTAAGTGCCATGCGGCCTCCTTGAGTAAGTTGGTATGTGCTTGTAACGCAGCGAATCGCGGACAATAAAAAGGCCAGATTTTCAAGGTCTGGCCTTTTGGGTGTTGCTGATGTGTTGTTGCGAATTCGTGGCCGTGGGGAAAGCAATTGACCCCTATCGTCTACGGCGGTAACGGCGACAGTGAATCAGACTGCCTATCAGGTATTTAGCCACGCCACCTGATGAGGCGACAGGAACCCCCTGTGAGGGCGGCTGTTCGGCCTGTTGGAAAACCCGGCACCGAACGGAGACAGGAAAGAATGTTTCTCTCCCCTTCCTGCCCCCATTGTAGCATCTTTTTCAGCTTTGTCAACATATTTCTTTCTAATGTGCAACTGTTATTTAGCGATATTTTAGCCTAAATATTAGCCATATTTGCTATAAGCCTTTGTTTACGTGGCCTGCAGAGGACAATGATGCCAAAACCGTTCGTCGGAATACGTACAAAGAGCACCGATGGCTGAACCCTACATATGAAATTGTTGCTCCCAACCCTTGATCACCCTCCCGGTGCCAATCACGCACTGGAACGGTTTACCACGGCTGTAGGACGAATCGAATTCGGTGCCGTCTTCCAGCCAGCCGCGGTATTGGGTGGTGATCAGCGCGCCTTTGACGGTGGCTTTGCCGTCGCCCACTTCAAGATCGATTATCTGCAATTCATCATTCATCACATTCACTCTATTGTTCACGCACCCAACAGGGTGTAATGGGCGCCGTTTTCCCAGAATTGTGCGCCATTGGCAACCCATACGAGCGGTTCCTGGCATTAACCTCAACTAAGATAAGCGACACCACGGCACACGGATCACTACGACACGATGGCAATTTTTGAATGAATGACGTCTGGACCAGCGCAGCCATCGGCTCAGTGATGCTTGCCCTGATCATTGCGCTGATCTGCCGCGAGCGCTCGCTGCAAAAACAATTGGCCGAGCAACGCGCGTTGATTACCAGTCTGTCCGAAGGCCTGCACATCCGCCAGGACGGCGACGCCGAGCGTTTCAAGCGCAGCCAGTACTTCGCACGCATCGGCACCTGGGACTGGGATGTCGACACCGACAAACTCTACTGGTCGGACGCGATCTACGGGATGTTCGGTTTCAAGATCGGCGAGGTCACACCCTCCTACGCACTGTTCTGCGCCTGCGTACACCCGGACGACCGGGCCAACGTCCGGGCCGGGGAATTGCGATGCCTTGATACCGGTGAAAACCATGACGAGGAATACCGCGTGGTCTGGCCCGACGGCAGCATTCGCTGGCTGCGGGAAACCGGCAACGTGGTCAAGAACGACCATGACGCCACCATCAAGATGATGGGTGTGGTGCGCGACATCACCGAGGAAAAAGCCTCAGCCAGTTACCTGCAACACCTGGCTCATTACGACCCGTTGACCGGCCTCCCGAATCGCCTGGTGCTTGAAGAGCGCCTGTGCGAAGCGCTAGAACAGGCACGCGTCAGCGCCACTCGGGTGGCGTTGGTGTTTGTCGATCTCAACGGGTTCAAGGCAATCAACGACCACTACGGTCATGCGGCCGGCGACCGGGTGCTGATCACTACCGCTACGCGATTGAAGAAAATCCTGCGCTCAACCGACACCGTCGCCCGGATCGGCGGCGATGAATTCGTGGTCATTCTGCAAGGGTTGCCCCAAGGCGTCAGCCTGCAAGACGAGGCTCGCACCATCTGCCAGAAAATCTTCGTCGAACTGTCACCGCCCATCACCATCGGCAACGACCAACGCCACATCGGCACCAGTCTCGGGGTCGCGGTGTTCCCGGACCATGCGCCGAGCATGGACCGGTTGATTCACATTGCAGACCTGGCGATGTATGAGGCGAAACGCAGCGGGAATAATCAGTATAGGTTGGGCGGACAAACGATGAGTCCTAGCAGGGTCGAATGACCCGCTCAGCCCTTGCGCTGCCCGTAAGGGATGCCGTTGAAACTATGGGTGCAGCAGTGGCAGAACGTGGCCATGTTCTCGGCAGTCAACTCAGGCGCGACTATTGCGAGCAAGCCTTGATCATCAACGAACAAGCCGCTGAAGTAGCTGGACTCATCTGTCCTGACGTAATCCTTCTGTTCACTTTCACGCAACGCAACCATCCAGAAAACCGGCTCAGGGCGATCAAGCCTGGCAACCGCCTCACTGAAAACTTCGTCCCAACGCCGACCGACTCTGGACAGTAAAAACTTGTACAGCGGTGTGTAATCGAAGCCATACCGACGGGTTCCATGCATCGACTCACGGGATGCATCGCAATTGATCGCCGCTTTTGTATGGCGTTGATGACGGTATTCACCCGTGTAATCGTTGTGTCGAACACCCCAGGTGCGAGTGTTGATCTTGCGGTAGAGCGGTTTCTTCTCCAACGGGTACTCCTGACATCCAGTCAACAAAATCGCCGCCGATCTTTACCGGAGCAGCGGACGATTTCAATCAACCTTCCTTGGCCAATTGTTACTGGGTGACCTAACGCTCCACCGGAGTGATGTCCACAATCGTGCCGTTGGTGATCATCACCATCATGTACTTGTCATTGATCTGCACCCACTGCGCCTGTTCCTTCGGTGCTTTCAGGCCTTTGGCTTTCCAGTTGCGCAGTGCTTTTTCAGTGCGTTGATACATGTCCGGGGCGCGGTCGCCGACCACCAGTTCGCGGGTGTTGTTGACGCCAGGCTGGACGGTTTTTGCGGGTGGGTCATCCGCCTGAACGATGGGGTTGATACCGGCAACGCCAGCGGCAATGGCCAGGGCGGCGATGAGGGTTTTGCTGTTCATGGGTGATCCTCCGTTGATGGCATACCCAACTCCGACTGCGCTCACGGTGAATCATTCCTTCGGCGCACATTGATCCGTTTCACGCATTAATGCATGCCAACAATGCACTTATCATATCGATCGCCCTGTTCCACCATTCGCCTCAATAAGAACCGTGCACTGCGTCCAGGCAATGCACGTCATAAAAGCGGTGGAGTACAGGTCAATGACAGCATCAATCCCTTCCGGGCGTTCTCGCGCCGGTGCAATTTTCCGGGTCACTTCGGGCAATTTCCTCGAACAGTTCGACTTCTTCCTTTTCGGCTTTTACGCCACGCAGATCGCCGCCGTGTTCTTCCCGGCCAGCAGCGAGTTTGCCTCGCTGATGATGACCTTCGCGGTGTTCGGCGCAGGCTTCCTCATGCGGCCGTTGGGCGCGGTGGTGCTGGGTGCCTACATCGACGATGTGGGCCGGCGCAAAGGGCTGATTGTCACGCTGTCGATCATGGCCAGCGGCACGATATTGATTGTGTTGGTGCCCGGTTACGAGACCATCGGTTTGTTCGCACCGGCCATCGTGCTGATCGGCCGATTGCTGCAGGGCTTCTCGGCGGGTGCAGAAATGGGCGGTGTCTCGGTGTACCTCTCGGAGATCGCCACGCCCGGCAACAAAGGCTTTTTCACCAGTTGGCAGTCGGCCAGCCAGCAAGTGGCAATTATTGTCGCAGCGGCCTTGGGTTATGGGCTGAATCAATGGATGGCGCCGGCGATGATTGCCGACTGGGGCTGGCGGATACCGTTTTTCGTTGGCTGCCTGATCGTGCCGTTCATTTTCTTCCTGCGGCGCAACCTGGAAGAAACCGAAGAATTTACCGCGCGCAAACACCGCCCGACTATGGGCGAAGTGTTCCGCACACTGGCGCAGAACTGGGTGATCGTCTTCGCCGGAATGATGATGGTCGCGCTGACCACTACGGCCTTCTACCTGATCACCGTGTACGCACCGACGTTCGGCAAAACCGTGCTGCATCTGAGCACGTCCGATGCGCTGCTGGTGACCTTGCTGGTGGGTGTGTCGAACTTCTTCTGGCTACCCCTTGGCGGGGCCTTGTCCGATCGTATCGGTCGGCGTCCGGTGTTGATCGCCATGGCGTTGTTGACCCTCGCCACCGCGTATCCGGCGCTGACCTTCCTGGTCAACGCGCCGAGCTTCATGCACATGCTGCTGGTGTTGCTGTGGCTGTCGTTCATTTACGGCTTGTACAACGGCGCGATGATCGCCGCGCTGACGGAAATCATGCCGGTCGAGGTGCGGGTCGCCGGTTTCTCCCTGGCCTACAGCCTGGCCACCGCGGTATTCGGTGGTTTCACCCCGGCGATGTCGACCTTCCTGATTCAGTACACCGGCGACAAGGCTGCGCCCGGCTACTGGATGAGTTTCGCCGCGCTCTGCGCCTTGTGCGCGACGCTGTATCTCTACCGTCGCTCGACCGGTCGCCTGCAACCGGCGATGTCTTGAACCCGTCCTTTTCGAGAAAATGCCCATGAAGAAGCTATTTAACTTTGCAGCCCTGGCCTTGGCGGCCAGCCTTGGCCTGAGTACGGTCGCCCAGGCCGAAGAGATTCGCGTGATGACCTCCGGTGGCTTTACCGCTGCCTACAAAATCCTCGGCCCGAAGTTCGCGGCATCCACCGGCAACACGCTCGACACCGCCCTGGGGCCGTCGATGGGCAAGGCGCCGGAGGCGATCCCTAATCGCCTCGCCCGAGGCGAGAAGGCTGACGTGGTCATCATGGTCGGCTATGCCCTCGACGACTTGATCAAACAAGGCAAGGTCGACCCTGCTTCACGGGTGGAACTGGCGGATTCGCGGATCGGTCTGGTGGTGCGCACAGGCGCGCCAAAGCCAGACATCAGCTCTGTGGACGGCCTGAAAAAGACCTTGCTGGAGGCCCGGTCAGTGGCGTACTCCGACAGCGCCAGCGGCGTGTACATCGAGAATCAACTGTTCAGGCGTCTGGGCATCGAAGATCAATTGAAACCCAAATCAACAATGATCCCGAAAATCCCGGTCGGCTCGGTGGTTGCCACGGGCGACTATCAGTTGGGATTCCAGCAAGTCAGCGAATTGCTGCCAGTGCCGGGGGTCAGTTTTGTGGCGAAGATTCCGGAATCGATGCAGTCGGTGACACGTTTTGCGGCCGGCATACCGGTCGGCGCGCAACACCCGGTCGAAGCCAAGGCACTGCTTGACTATATGGCCTCCTCGGCCGCTCAGCCGGACGTGAAAGCAACCGGTCTGGATTCAGTCAGCCGCTGAGAACGGGTGGCTGCACTTTCATTTCCACCACCAGCCGTTCCAACTCCAACGCCGCCGGGGTCAGGGTTCGCCCCCGGCGTTTGATCAGACCGACACTGCGCATCACCTGCGGGTCGGTCAGCGGCACCCGCGTCAGGATCGGATGATCGGCTGCCGGCATCGCCATCAATGGCACCGCTGCCACACCCAACCCCGCCTCCACCAGTCCAATCATCGTCGTGACATGACGGGTTTCGCAGATACTCGGTCGCTGCGGCACGATGCCGGTCAGTGCCTGGTCCAGCAAAAAACGATTGCCGGACGTCTTGTCCAGCGAGATGTAATCCTGCTGATAAAACTCATCCCAGCTCACGCTGCTGCGCCCGGCCAACGGATGATCGCGCCGACAGGCCACCACATAACCTTCCTGCACCAGCGGCTCGAACTCGACCTCGGCCTCCAGCGTGCCCATGAAACTCAGACCAAAATCCGCCTCACCGTTGACCACTGCGCTGAGCACGTCATGGGCGCTGGAGTCCAGTACCTTGACTTTGATCCGCGGGAATTGCCGGTGGTAATGGGCAACTACGCGCGGCATGAAGTAGTAAGCCGCCGAGGGTACACAGGCCACCGTGACATGGCCGAGCCGGGTCGAAGCCACTTCACTGATGCCCAGTAATGCGATGTCGAGGTCATCGAGCAATCGCTCGACACTCGGCATAAAACCGCGCCCGGCCTGGGTCAGGCTGACCTTGCGGGTGGTGCGCTCGAACAAGCGCACACCGAGGGCGTCTTCGAGTTTTTCAATTCGCCGGCTCAATGCTGGCTGGGAAATGCGCACGGTATCGGCCGCTTTGCGAAAGCTGCCCTGCTCGACCACGGCACGAAAGGCTTGCAGATCGTTGAGGTCGAAGTTGATCGCCATGGTGTGCACTCGAGGGACGGACAGATTGATCAGCTTACTCTATGAATTTAACCAATTGATGCAAAGTGTAACAGCATGACTCCAGCTCTTTGCTGACGCCTGTGGCTCCAACCTTTATCCTGTCGCCCCCGCCGTACCGAGTAGATGGAGTTTTGTCATGCCCCATGAAGGCAACCTTTTACAAGCCGCCGTTGTGTTTCTGTTCGCCGCGGTGCTCACCGTGCCCTTGGCCAAACGCCTGCAATTGGGAGCGGTACTGGGTTATCTGTTTGCCGGCGTCATTATTGGGCCGTCAGTCCTGGGTTTGATCGGCAATCCACAAAGCGTCAGCCACATCTCCGAGCTCGGCGTGGTGTTGCTGCTGTTCATCATCGGCCTGGAATTGTCGCCGCGTCGCTTGTGGGTGATGCGCAAATCGGTGTTTGGCGTGGGCCTGGCGCAGGTGTTGCTGACCGGTTCGGTGATCGGCGTGCTGGCGCTGTTTGTCTTCGGCCAGCCGCTGAATAGCGCCATCGTCCTCGGCCTTGGGCTGGCGTTGTCGTCCACCGCGTTTGGCCTGCAAAGCCTGGCCGAACGCAAGGAACTGACCAGTCCTCACGGACGCTTGGCATTCGCGATTCTGCTGTTCCAGGACATCGCGGCAATCCCGTTGATCGCCATGGTGCCGCTGCTGGCGGGCGGCGATCACACCACCACGGCGGCCGAGGATTTGAATCACGGCTTGCGGGTGTTGGGCAGTATCGCGGTGGTGGTGATCGGCGGGCGGTATCTGCTGCGCCCGGTGTTTCGCGTGGTGGCCAAGACCGGTTTGCCCGAGGTGTCCACCGCCACCGCGTTGCTGGTGGTAATCGGCACCGCGTGGCTGATGGACCTGGTCGGCGTGTCGATGGCGCTTGGGGCGTTCCTCGCCGGGTTGCTGCTGGCGGACTCTGAATACCGTCACGAACTGGAAGCGCAAATCGAACCGTTCAAGGGCCTGTTGCTGGGGCTGTTTTTCATCAGCGTCGGCATGGGCGCCAACCTGAGCCTGCTGCTCAGCGCGCCGATCACGGTGTTGGGCCTGACCCTGTTGCTGATCGCAATCAAACTGCCGCTGCTGTTTGTGGTGGGCCGATTGGCCGGTGGGTTGGGCAAAGTCAGTGCGATTCGGCTGGGCATCGTGCTGGCGGCCGGCGGTGAGTTCGCGTTTGTGGTGTTCAAAATTGGTCGGGATCAAGGGTTGTTCGAGGCGCGCCTGTACGATTTGCTGGTGCTGACAATCACCCTGTCCATGGCCGTCACCCCGCTGCTGTTGCTGCTGTGCGCACGCCTGTATTCGCCGAAGGTGCAGCCCGTGGTGGTGCCGGAGAAATTCCGCGAAATCGACACCGACGCACCGCGTGTGGTGATCGCTGGCATGGGTCGGATGGGGCAGATCGTGGCGCGGATTCTGCGGGCACAGAACATCAAGTTCGTGGCGCTGGACACGTCCGTGGAAACCATCGAGCTGTCCCGCAGCTTCGGCGGCGTGCCGGTGTTCTACGGCGATCCGATGCGCCCGGAAATCCTCAGCGCGGCCAAGGTCGAGCAGGCGGAATACTTTGTCATCGCCACCGATGACCCGGACACCAACATCAAGACCGCCGAGGTGGTGCACAAGCTCTATCCGCACATCAAGATCATCGCCCGGGCTCGTAACCGTCAGCATGTGCACCGGTTGGTGGACCTTGGTGCCGAGGCGATTCGGGAAACCTATTATTCGAGTCTGGAAATGAGTCGTCGCACCCTGGTCGGACTGGGGCTGACCCAGGCGCAGGCCGATGCGCGGATCAAGCGCTTCAAGCATCACGACGAACAGGTGCTGGAGGCTCAGCATGCGATTTATGACGATGCGGCGAAGGTGCTGCAGACCGCCCAGGAAGCCCGGGCGGAGTTGGCGAGGTTGTTTGAGGCGGATCAGATGGAGGAGCGGGAATCGGGTAAGGTTTGAGTCATTGGGAGATGGTGATGCCGCCTTCGCGGGCAAGCCTCGCTCGTACAGGGGGCACCGGACCTGTAGGAGCGAGGCTTGCCCGCGAGAACGATAACCCGGTCTTATGTCAGGCCAACTTCTTCAGCTCAACGGTCTCCACCGCAAACCGATCCGCCAAAAACGGCGTGATATCCAGCGGCAACGCCTCACCGTTCACCAGCTTATCCAGCAACACCCCGGTTATCGCCGACGTCAAAATCCCCGTGCGGAAATGCCCACAGGCATTGAGGTAACCCTCCACCCCATTCATCGGCCCAAGAATCGGCAACTCATCCGGTGACCCCGGCCGCAGTCCCGCCCAGGTCCGCTTGAGATTCACATCCGCCAACTCGGGAAGACACCGCACCGCCCCCTGCACCAGCCCGGCAATTTCCGGGTAGGTGGTGGTCACGTCGAAGCCTTTATCCTCCGTCGTGCTGCCAATCAGGATCTCGCCATTGTCCTTCTGCGCCACATAACAATCGCTGGTGGTCAGGCAACCGTTGAGGATTTTCGGCAGGCGCTCGGTCAGCAGAATCTGCCCCTTCACCGGTTTCACCGGAATCCGGATACCGGTGGCCTGCTCACTCAAATCCGCCGCCCAGGCACCCGCTGCGTTAATCAGGGTGTTGCAGTGAAACACTCCAGCCTCGGCCGTCTGCACGCCGCTGACGCGAGAACCATGGTGCAAGACCCCGGTGACGTTGGTGTTGAAATACAGGTCCACGCCGTTCTGCCGCGCGCCTTCGGTGTAGGCATCGGCCAGTCGGAACGGACTGACTTGATGGTCGCAGAGAAACTCCAGCGCCCCACTCGCTTCATGGCTGACACTCGGCTCGGCCGCGCGCAACGCCGCCTGATCGAGCCAGCGCACCTGATCGGCCAGATGGGGAATGCAGGCGACGATATGCTCGGCGTAGAGCCGGTCTTCCTCGTCGTAGATCACGAATTTCAGGCCGGTCTTTTCGAACTTGAAATCCATCCCGTGACGGTCTTTCAACTCCTGGTGCAGCGCCGGGTACATCGCGTTGGACTGCAAGGCGAAATCGAAGAACGACTGCGGCAGGATGTGCGGCGTGCTGGAATCCACCACCACCGCCGAACCCTGGGCTTCACGCTTGCGATTGGCCGACATCATGCGAAAGAAAATCACCCCGCAGCCCAGTCCTACCGACTCGCCAATCGCCCACAAGCCACCGGCTGACGCGCGGGTGGCGTTACCCGGGCGCTTAAAGTCAATCAAGGCGACCCTGAGGTTTTTGCGTTTCGAAAATTGATAGGCGCAGGACGCCCCGATCACACCGCCACCGGCGATGACCACGTCATAAAACTTACTCATGATTGGCGGTCTCCATGCCGACGCAGGTGAATGCAGAAAAGGGAATCGGATCGATCGGGAAGCGCGGCCGCAACCAGCCCACATCCTGCCGACCCGTGACTTCGCGCAAACGGTCGGTGCAATAACCGACGCACATCCGCCCCTGACAATCGCCCATGCTCACCCGAGTGCGCATTTTCAGACTGGCGAGGTCTTGCACGCCCTGCTCCAGCGCCCGGTCGATGTCGGCGCGGGTCGCGTGTTCGCAACGGCAAATCACCGTGTCGGCGGCCGGTAGCGCGGTTTGCCCGGCGCCGCGCTCGGTGTAGCGATCGACCGCCGCACGAAAGCGCACGATGGCCTTGAGCTTCGACAAATAACGATTGCGCCGTACCAGGGCCAGTTCCGCGTCCAGCACGTCCCGTTGCAGCAGGATCGATGTGGCCGCAATCCGTCCTGCAAGCATCGCCGCTTCGCCACCGCGAATGCCGCCCATGTCACCGGCCAGGTGCACGTGAGGTTCGCTGCTTTGCTGCCAGATACTGGCACTGGCCCGCAGGTAACCATCGTCACTGAAGCCATGGTTCAGGCCCATCTGCTGACTGAGTTGGGTGCGCGGGATAAAACCGTAGCCAACCGCCAGGGTTTGCGCAGCAATTTGCTCGGCACGGCTCAGGTCCGGCACCCAGGTGCTGGAATACGGCGCCACGGTCACGCCATTCAGCTCACCTTCACCCTGCGCCGCCACCACGCCCCAGCCGTAATGCATCGGGATGCCGTGCAGTTTGAGGAACGCGAGCATGCTCAAGCCATCGAGGAACAACTGCGGCTTGTTCAGCAACGACAGGCTTTCCCGTGCGATCTTGCCGAACGCGCACGCCTCGTAAACACCCGCGACCGTCACGCCGGACGCGTGCAGCTGACAGGCCACCAACGGCAATAAAGGTCCGGTGCCGGCAATCACCACGGGGCCCTGCGGCTTGACCACTCCGCTCTTGATTTGTAATTGCAGGCCGCCCAGCAGGATCACGCCGGGCAAGGTCCAGCCAGGAAACGGCACGCTGCGCTCATGGCAACCGGCGGCGAGCAGCAATTGCGGGTAGTCGACTTCCTGCAACTGCTCCTCGCTGTCCAGCACCACCAACGCCCGCGTGCCTTCGGCGCCGACCACGCGGTGATTCAGGCGCACATCGATCAGCGATGCGTGCGCCTGAAACTCGCCATGCAAGGTGGCCAGCGCTTCCGAGTACCGCGGTCCCAGATAGTCGAGTTGCACACCATCGCGCAACGGTCCGCGATAGACCACGCCGCCCAGCCGCAAAGCTTCTTCAAGCAACGTGCAACGCACGCCGTGCCGGGCCAGTTCAATGGCCGCCGCCATCCCTGCCGGCCCACCGCCGACAATCACCGGACGCAGGCTCATACACCCTCCTGCTCAACGATGCGGTTGACTTGGGTTTCGACCCGCATGCCATCACGCACCACGGTCTGGCAGGCGCGACGTTTGTGCCGCCCATTGATTTTCACCAGGCAGCATTGGCACACGCCCATGCCGCAATAGGCGCCGCTGATTTGATCGTGATCGTTTCGGGCCACCTGGCGCAGGCCAAGGGATTGAATGACCGTGAGGACGGTTTCGCCAAGGGCGGCGCTGACCGGCTGGCCATTGATGTGCACAGTCATATCCGCGCGCGGCAGCGGCTGGATATCGAAGGTTCTTTCTAAACGTGGCATTGCGATGTTCATCCATGAGAGTTCAGGTGAGGTTCCACAGCTCCTTGCTGCACTACACCTTGCGGGCCAACGACTCGGTAAAAAGCTCGCTCCGGTACTTCGACAGCGCAACAGGGTGCGCGTCAAAGCAATGTAGTCGAAGCCGCAGAAGGGGCTTGGATCTTTTACGGTAGGAGATATCGCAGAAGAGAATATTGATCCAGGCCAGTGAAAGACTCCGCACCCCAATCTGTCGATCAGTTGGAGAACACGTACTCACCCTTGACCTTTTTCGAGCCGACGAAGCCCAGGTCCGGGAACAACAGGTTTTTTACCAAGGCGACGAAGAACACCATGCCCAGGGTGATAACGACGCCGACCACGGTCATCACCGGATCTTCTTCATAGCCTTTGAACATCCGCGAAATCTGGCTGACGGTCAGAATCACGTAAATGGTGTAAGCCTGTGCCACGTTCTTGTAGAAGCCCCAGGCAAACGCCAGCGGCACCAACGCCGCGAACAGGGTGAAAAACACCACGGCACCGGAGCCGATCATCGCGCCCAGGTAAAACCCGGAGACCGCCCCCAGCAATGCCTGAATGCAGGTCAGCGCGATCAGAAGGGTGACCTTGCGTGAGTGTTTCTCCCGCAGGGCCGGATCCGGCCGGGCACCAATCCAGTAAGCCAATACCCGATCCTTGACCGCCCCACCGGAGAACGCCTTGAACGTCTCGGTTTTGGAGCGCCCGGCGTCGAGCATCGCCAGCAGTTGCCGTTTGATTTCCTTCTTGTCCAACGTACTTCTCCCCTTCTTGAATCAATGCAAAATAAGTGTGGGAGCGAGCCTGCTCGCGAAAGCGGTGCATCAGGCGACATCATCATCGACTGAAAGTCCGCTATCGCGAGCAGGCTCGCTCCCACAGTGGGGCATCTTCGCTTTATTGGACGCCAGAAAGCAAAACGCCGCTTCCACCCGAGGCGGAAGCGGCAGAGGCATGAGCCTCAGTCGATCAATGCATGAACAGGGCGATCAGGATGATGATCGGGATGGGCACGCCAAGAAAGAACAGCAGTAATGAGCGCATGGTAATTCTCCTGGGTTAGCGAACAGGTGGCACGGAAGTGGTGGTCACGTAGGTGTCGGTTTCCAGATACTCCACGGCATCCCGACGACGACCGCCGAAGGTCGCGGCAAGGCTGGCAAAAAACGCACCGATCAGCAGCGCAATGAACATCCACAACGACGTCCATGCGGCGACTTTAGCGGCGGTGTCAGCCGCTTGTTGCGCAGCGAGCTTGGCGTCGGCCACGGCTTTCTGGGTGCGGGCGTAGACTTCATCGACACGGCGTTCGGCATCGGCCTGGGTCAGGTTGGTACGCTGGGCGACCAATTGCGCCAGGTAAGTCCGGTCTTCGGCAGACAGTTGACCGTCGTTGCCCAGGGAGCGGACGAAGATGCGAGTCACGGTGCTGCGGGCGGCGTCATCGCTGACGGCAGCCGGACGATCATCGCGAAACAGGCTGTCAACGAAGTAGCCATACTGGTCGCTGTCGGTATTGCCCGCAGCGGTGCCAGCGGCCTGAGTCGCGGCACTCGCCGCGCCACCGACCACACTCGCCCCGGCTTGCACGCCACCGCTGACGATGCTGCTGACCGAACCGACGACCAACGTCGCGGTTACCAGCGTGGCCACGCACCAGGCCAGAAAACCATGAGCCGTGTCACGGAAATAGACTTCATCGCCGTGCATGTTGGCCCACTTCACCCGCAGACGACCGGCGATGTAACCACCGAGCCCGGACGCCACGATTTGCGTCACCGCCAGCCACACGATCGTTGAAATGCCCAAGCCCTTGGCACTCACGCCTTCGTTGGCCCACGGAGAAACAGCCGAGAATCCCAGGCCAAATCCCAGCAGCACCAAAATCAGCGACAACGCCGCCGCCGCAGCGGCACCGGCGAAGATCGCGCCCCAGGACACACCCGAGAGCGTGCTTGATTCTTCTGCGGCAGGATAGAAACCATCAGAGGATCTATTCATTGTTGTATCGCTCCAGGCAGGAAAGATGGTGTTACAACTCTTCAAAGAAGGAAGTGCAGTCACCGTGCCAGTCGCGAACTTTAAATAAATTTTTTTATTTCAAAAGCTTATAAATTTTGAACTTCCTATATCCATGCAAAATGCAAGGAAGCGGCAATTGCAGCGGGTTTTATGCATTGCGTACGAACTACTTGCGCTTGTAGCTCTTGTTGCCGCTTGGAGTCAGGCAATACACGCCGCCTCTGGGGCCGGTGCAAAACGAACCAGTGCTGCAGGTGCAGCCATCGTTACTCTGCAACAGCGTTTGCGGACGGGCCTGGCTTTGGCCACCACCATAAGTCCCGGAACAGCTTTTCTTCGAAGCGCTGATCGAGCCGTCACTGCACAGGAACAGATCGCCGTCACAGCGATCAATGCCTCCCTTTTTTCCCGAACACGGTGTGTTGCCGGCCCAGGCGGATGCACTGGCAATGCACAGCAATAAGAGAACAATCGGCATCCCGCCGCGGCGAATCCAAGTACCCACAGATCAGCTTCCTGTTTGAGTTGTGGCCCGATGATATCAATGCGCCTGACTCGTTCATGAAGCAACATGAAAGTTAATTTATTAAGCCGCCGGTTATTCTTGGCAAAATGCCCACACACTCTGCCATGAACTGACTATCAGGCCAGCCCTATGACCCGCATCTTGACCATCGAAGACGACGCCGTGACCGCCCGGGAAATCGTCGCCGAACTCAGTAGCCACGGCCTCGACGTCGATTGGGTCAACAACGGTCGCGAAGGCCTGGAGCGTGCGGTCAGCGGCAATTACGACCTGATCACCCTCGACCGCATGTTGCCGGAGCTCGATGGCCTGGCCATTGTCACCACGCTGCGGACCATGGGCGTGGCCACGCCGATCCTGATGATCAGCGCCCTCTCCGACGTCGATGAGCGGGTGCGCGGCTTGCGGGCCGGCGGTGATGATTACCTGACCAAGCCGTTTGCCACCGATGAAATGGCCGCCCGGGTTGAAGTCCTGTTGCGTCGCCAGAACACCGTGACCGCCCAGGCGACCACGCTGCGGGTCGCCGATCTGGAGCTGAACCTGATCAGCCACGAAGCCAGCCGCGATGATCAGTTGCTGACGCTGTTGCCCACCGAGTACAAGTTGCTGGAATTCCTGATGCGCAACACCGGGCAGATTCTGTCGCGGATGATGATTTTCGAAGAGGTCTGGGGGTATCACTTCGACCCCGGCACCAACCTCATCGATGTGCACATCGGCCGGCTGCGCAAGAAGATCGACCCGCCTGGCAAAGTCCCACTGATTCGGACCGTGCGAGGCTCGGGTTATGTCATTGCTGAACCCCTCTAACGGCTGGCGCTCATCCAGCAGCCGCTTGCTCGCGCTCTACAGTTCGCTGTTCGTGCTCTGGAGCGGGATTCTGATGGGGGTCATGTACTACGAGGTGTCCGCCTACCTGGACAATCTGGCCAAGCACTCGCTAATGCAGCGCCAGCACCTGTTTTCGCATTTTCAGGGCGAACAATTGGCCGACGCCCTCGCCGTCAGCATGACCTTCGACATTCGCGGCATCGACGCCTACGGCCTGTTCGATTCGCAGCACCGTTACCTCAGCGGTGCGCTGCGGCACATGCCCGAAGGCTTGCCGCTGGATGGCAAGATCCACATGCTCGGCGACTGCGCCGAGTCTGACGACCCCAGCCTGCCCGCCGACAGTTGCGACGCGGTCGCGACGCAGACCAAGGACGGTCGCTGGCTGGTGCTGGTGCGCGATAACGGTTCGTTGTTTGCCGTGACCCGGATCATTCTGCACGCGTTGTTCTGGGGCGTGACGCTGACCATCCTGCCCGGCATCGCCGGTTGGCATCTGTTGCGCCGGCGTCCGCTGCGGCGGATTCGTGCGATCCAGGCCAGCGCCGAAGCCATCGTCGCCGGGGACCTGACCCGGCGTTTGCCGCTGTCCAACCGCCGCGATGAGCTGGACATGCTCGCCGCCATCGTCAATGCCATGCTCGAACGCATTGAACGTTTGATGAACGAGGTCAAGGGGGTGTGCGACAACATCGCCCATGACCTGCGCACACCGCTGACGCGCTTGCGAGCGCAGCTGTACCGGATCCAGCAGCAGGCGGATGACGGCTCGACCCTGGCCGTACAACTGGACTCGGTGCTCGGTGAAGCGGATACATTGATGGCGCGGTTTCGTGGATTGCTGCGGATTTCCGAACTGGAAGATCGCCAGCGGCGTTCGGGTTTTGTGCAGCTGGATCCGGTGCCGTTGTTGCAGGAGCTGCATGACTTTTACCTGCCGCTGGCGGAGGAAGGCGAACTGGTGTTCAAACTTCAGCTGCCAGCGTCGATGCCAATGTTGAATGGCGATCGGGCGCTGTTGTTTGAAGCCGTGGCGAACCTGCTGAGCAACTCGATCAAATTTACCCCGCCCGGTGGCGAGGTGATCTTGCGCGGGGTCAATGACGCTGGGCACACGCGAATCGAAGTGCTCGACTCAGGACCTGGCATCCCGGAAAGCGAACGCGAAGCGGTGTTCCAGCGTTTTTACCGTGCCGAGGGCGGGAATCAGAAAAGCGGGTTCGGGTTGGGGTTGTCGATCGTCGCGGCGATTGTCGGTCTGCATGGGTTTGCGCTGGAAGTGGGCACCAGTGAGTTGGGTGGTGCGCGGTTGGTGCTCGATTGTGGGGAGAACCTGATTCCACAGACCTGAAGCCCCACACCATTGCGTAGCAGCTGCCGAGCCTGCGAGGCTGCGTTCGGCGACGCAGTCGTCGTGAAATCAAACCCTGCGGTGTATCAGGAAAACCGCGTTCGCAGGTTTTACGACGACTGCGTCGCCGAACGCAGCCTCGCAGGCTCGGCAGCTGCTACAAAGGTTGCGTTGTACTGCTAGGTTGGGTAGTTCGCCCGAAGGGCCTCGAGCCCGCCCTGATAAATCCCGGCAAACAACGCCTCAACCTCTGCCTCACTGACACCGACAGGCGCAAACCGCCCCGACCACGTCACCCGCGCCCCCTGCCCCTGGGCCTCGACCTTGATCGTCGCCAGGTACTCAGTCGCCGGAAACGGTGCCTGCAAAATCGAATAGCTGTAAGTCTTCCCGGCGTTATCAAACGTCTCCAACCGCTCAACCACCACCGCCCCATCCGCCGTTTGCAGGCTGCGCACCCGCCCGCCTTCACTCAGTTCGCTTTTCGGGATAAACGGCAGCCAGTCCGGCAGCGTGTCGAAGCCGCCAATCAATTGCCACACCTCATCGGCCGAAGCCGGAATGTCGATAAACGCTGATGCCTTTGCCATGTAACCCTCTCTCTCAATCAAAAAAATTCAGATCGCCATGCTGTCGACGACACCGCCGTCGACCCGCAATGCCGCGCCTGTCGTGGCCGAGGACAGCGGTGAGGCGATGTAGGCCACCAGGTTCGCGACCTCCTCGACATTCGCTACACGCTGGATGATCGACGTCGGCCGGGCCTTGCGCACGAACGCATCGGCTTCTTCCCGGACGCTTCGCCCCGATTTGGCGGTGGCGTCCTTGAGCATCTGCTCCAGGCCATCGGTCAGCGTCGGGCCGGGCAGGATCGCGTTGACCGTCACGCCAGTGCCCGCCAGGCGTTTGGCCAGACCGTGGGACACCGCGAGGTTGGCACTTTTGGTCACTCCATAATTGAGCATGTCGGCCGGGATCGCGATGCCGGATTCCGAGGACAGGAAAATCACCCGGCCCCAGCCCTGCTTGACCATGTCCGGTACGTAATGCCGGGACAGGCGCACGCCGGAGATCACGTTGACCTCATAGAAGCGCGTCCACTCACTGTCCGGGGTGTCGAAAAAATCCACCTCGTTGAAGATCCCGAGGTTGTTCACCAGGATGTCCGCCCGCGGTTCGGCGACGAACAGTTGCTCGGCCCCTTCGGCCGTGCCGAGGTCGGCGGTCAGGCCACGCAATTGCGCGCCCGGCACGCTCTGGCGAATACTCGCCAGCGCCTGTTCGACCTTGGCCGTCTCGCGGCCGATCACCACCACCGTGGCGCCGGATTCGGCCAGCGCCTTGCTGATGCCCAAGCCAATGCCGGCGGTGCTGCCGCTGACAATGGCGAGTTTTCCAGTCAGATCGATTTTCATGTTCAAACTCCTCAGAGGGGCAATGGCGCGCGTTCGTTCACCAGTTTTGCGTCGCGCATCACCTGCCAGAACGCAGGGGGAATCACGGCCGTCAGTGCGGCAACGTCTTCAGCAATCCGGTCCGGACGGCTGGAGCCCGGGATCACCGCCGCCACGGCCGGGTTGGCCAGCGAGAACTGCAACGCAGCAGCCTTGATGTCGACGCCGTGGGCAGCCGCGATGCGTTTGATCTGCTCGACTTTGTTGACGATCGCCGGGCTGGCTTTCTGGTATTCGAAGTGGGTACCGCCGGCCAGAATGCCCGAGCTGTAAGGACCGCCGACCACGATTTCGACATTCTGCGCCAGGGCTGCGTCCATCAGACGTTGCAAGGCACGGTCGTGGTCGAGAAGAGTGTAGCGACCCGCCAGCAGAAAACCGTCCGGCTGCGCTTCGGTCAGATCAAGGGTCAGCTCGCAAGGCTCAACCTTGTTCACGCCCAGGCCCCAGCCCTTGATCACGCCTTCTTCGCGCAAACGGGTCAGCACTTTGAAGGCGCCGGTGCGGGCCTGGTTGAAGTATTCCAGCCACTGATCGCCGTAGAAGTCCTGGGCGATGTCATGCACCCAGACGATGTCGAGACGATCGGTTTGCAGGCGTTTGAGGCTGTCTTCGATCGAGCGCATCGTTGCATCGGCGCTGTAGTCGTTGACGATCTTGTTCGGGCGGCCGTGTTCAAACACACCGCTCTTTTCGCCCAAGTCACGGGCCGCGGCGTCTTCGACTTCATCCAGGATGACCCGGCCGACTTTGCTGCTCAGCACGTAGTCGTCGCGGTTGTATTGGGCCAGAGCGTTGCCCAAGCGAATCTCCGACAGGCCCGAGCCGTAGAACGGCGCAGTGTCGAAGTAACGCACGCCAGCATCCCAGGCTGCGTGCACGGTGGCCTGCGCCTCGTCTTCAGGAATGGCGCGGAACATGTTGCCCAACGGGGCGGTACCGAAACCCAGCGCGCCGGGCAGTTTGTCTTTCAAGCTCATGGTTCAAATCCTCGTCAGTTTCAGAGGTCAGCTGAGTGACCGTTGAGCAGATCCTAGATTGCGATGATCGGACCGTCCAAGACATAATGCGCAGCACTTAAGTCCCGACAGGTCTGACATGATCGACATCCGCCAATTGCGCTACTTCGTCGCCGTCGCCGAAGAAGAACACGTCGGTCGCGCCGCCGAACGTTTGCATATCTCCCAATCCCCCCTGAGCCGGCAGATCGCCCAGCTCGAAGAACGCCTGGGCCTGACCCTGTTCGAACGCAGCCAGCAGCGCATCCGCCTGACCCGCGACGGCCAGACCTTCCTCGCCGAAACCCGCGCCCTGTTGACCCACGCCAGCCGCCTCGAATCCCTGGGTAAACGCCTCGGTCGCGGCGAAGAAGGCGGCTTGTGCATCGGCTACATCGAAAACGCCATGCACGCCGGCGTGCTGCCCAATGCCCTGCGGGTGCTGCGCGTCGACCGGCCGAACGTGCACGTTGCGTTGTACAACCTGCGCTCCGCCGAACAGCTTGAAGGCTTGCGCCAGCGTAGTCTGGATATCGCCCTAGTCAGTGAGCCGCCTGTCGCCGACGATCCGGATTTGTTGGGTTTCCAGGTGCTGGACGACCCAATGCTGCTGGCCCTGCCCGAGCACCATCCCCTCGCCCAACAGGCCACACTGACCCCGGCCGACCTCGCCGATCAGGAGTGGATCGGCGTGCAGCACCACCAGAATGTCACCCGCCGCCAAGACTTCGTCAGCGCCTGCATCCGCGCCGGATTCACTCCGGACATCCGCATGGAAGCCACCGGCCCCTTCACTGCATTGGCGCTGGTGGCCTCGGGACTGGGCATAGCCATGATTCAGAAGGGCTTGAGCCGCAACGCACCGCCGGGCGTGGTCCTGCGGGAAGTGCCGTGGATTTGCTTCACCAGACCGCTGTGGGCGGCGTGGCACCGGATCAATCTGCGGCCGTTGGTGGAGACGTTCAGGAAGGTGTTGACCGAGTCGGGCCCGCATTGATCGTTCCCACGTCGAGGCGTCGAACCGTCCGCGTGGGAATGCAGCCCGGGACGCTCCGCTTCCTTTTAGAAAGCTGGAACGCGGAGCATCCCTAGAGGCATTACGCAGCAGAGCGTGGGAACGATCAAAAACCTTTTGGCTGGCAGAGCCTCAATGTCTGGAGTTCACAAAACCCTTGTGGCGAGGGAGCTTGCTCCCGCTGGGTCGCGCAGCGGCCCCAAAACCTGCAACTGCGGTCATTCAGGCAAACCGCGTGCACAGGAATTGCGACTGCTGCGCAGCCGAGCGGGACGGTGCGGCGGTCCGACAAGCTCCCTCGCCACAGAGTTGGGTGGATGAATAGATCCTGTCGCGCACGCCTGTTTAACACCGAAACCACGCTTGTTTAAACACCCTCACAGATACTTCCTGAAAGCTACAAATCCTTGCGCCGTTGCCTACGGCTGCGCCAGAATCCGCCGGCTTGTGCGCCTGGGGGCCGCTCGGTAACTTGATTCCCGTCACTGCTCATCAGTGATCGGGTTTAGTCGCCCGCGTTAACTCAGTTGTGCATGCATCTGTCATGCAGGTCTTTGTTCCTGTACTTGATGGTGGCTGTACGCAGGGCGCCCTCGGGCGCGCCGGATTGCTGAGTTTCCCGGTCGACTAACCTGCGTGCAGCTGCCTCCCCTTACGTTTAGTCGCAAGAGGGGTGGCACCCAATTTGGAAACTCAGCATATGTTCAAAGTAACGCCCAACCCACCTGAAACCGATCCGGTCTCCCCCTACGAACCCGATTCAAAAAAACTAAACGAGGCCGCCGAAAGAGCCCTCGACTTCCACTTCCCATCGAACGCCGACATCAAAGCCACCCCACGAACCCGCAGCACTTTGTTCTCCGTAGACCCCGAGGCCACGGCCGAAACCCTGGCGGTTTATCTGGTCGAAATACTCGCCTCGGTCGACGTGATGGTCCACCAGTTGGTGGATCACCTGGAGGGTGAGTCGCGCTACGCCCTGCTGGGTATTTCCAACAGCATCATGATGGCGGAGATCACGGCGAACCGGGTGTTGGACAAGATTGATCTGCCCATATAAGTGCCGCTCTGCGGTGAGTGAATAACTGACGTTGAATTAAGCAGCGGTCGCTTTTTTTGGGGCCGCTTCGCGGCACAGCGGATAGATAAATAGATGCGTCCCCCTTTTCTCGTAAAACTCACAAAACCCTGTGGCGAGGGGGCTTGCCCCGGTTGGGTCGCGCAGCGGCCCCAAAACCTGCAACTGCGGTGATTCAGGTAAACCGCGGGCACAGGATTTGCGACTGCTGCGCAGTCGAGCGGGAGCAAGCTCCCTCGCCACAGGTAAATCCCTTCGCCACAGATAGGCATTTCATTTCAGGCGGGTCCTGCATCACCGGTACCCCCTCATCTCCGGCGCTCTCTCGCCACAGGGTTTGGTGCTTTACTGAAAAGACCTCAAACCCCATCGAGAACACCGCGATGAACCGCAACGACCTGCGCCGCGTGGACATGAACCTGCTGGTGATTTTCGAAACGCTGATGTTCGAGAAGAACCTGACTCGGGCCGGGGAGAAACTCTTCCTCGGTCAGCCCGCGGTCAGTGCTTCGCTGGCCAAGTTGCGCGATCTGTTCGACGACCCGTTGCTGGTGCGCAATGGCCGGGTGTTGGAGCCGACGCAGCGCGCCCTGGTGATTCTCAAGGAATTGCAGCCAGCGATGGACACCATCTCCGGCGCGGTCAGCCGGGCCAAGGATTTTGACCCGTCCACCAGCCGTGATGTGTTTCGCATCGGCTTGTCCGACGACGCCGAGTTCGGCCTGTTTCCGCCGCTGCTCAAGCAAATACGCGAAGAGGCGCAAAACGTTGTGGTGGTAGTGCGAAGGGTGAATTACCTGCTGATGTCGCCGATGCTCGCCTCCGGGGAGATTTCCGTCGGGATCAGCTACACCACGGAGCTGCCGGCCAATGCTAAGCGCAAGAAACTGCGCGACCTGAGCGTGAAGATTCTGCGTGGCGATAACCGTCCCAGCCCCCTGACCCTGGATGAGTATTGCGAACGCCCTCACGCGCTGGTTTCTTTTTCCGGGGATTTGACCGGTGCCATCGACAACGATCTGGCACGCATCGGCCGCTCGCGGCGGGTGGTGCTGGCGGTGCCGCAGTTCGCCGGGCTGCGCGCCTTGCTGGCCGGCACCGATATGCTGGCCACGGTGCCAGATTACGCGGCGTGTGCGCTGATCGAAGGCAGCAGCCAGCTGCGGGCCGATGACCCGCCGTTTGATATCGTGCTGTCCGAACTGTCCATGGTCTGGAACGGGGTCAACGATAACGATCCGGCAGAACGTTGGTTGCGCTCGCGAATCGCCCAACACATGTCGGCTGAGTTGCCGGTGCTCTGAGCGCGTTGAAATCCGGGTCAGTCTCGCGCAGGAAGATCGGCATGTCGGTCATCGGTGGCATCGCCGGGATGTCGAAATACATCTGGATCACCCAGCCACGGTGGTAGCTGGCGTGATTGACCACGTGCAGCAGCATTGCGCCGGCACTCATGGTGCCGCTTTCGCCCGAGACAAACGTGAACTCGACGGGCTTATCCAGCGACCTCTCGGTCTGTCGGGCGCTCCAGTTGCAATACCAGTGATCGATCTCCTTTTGCGCCATGCGCAAATCAGCGAGGTCGGGATGCAGCAGATCGTGTGAAGTTTTGAAGCCGTGCCCTCGGCCTTCGAGGTGAGCCTGCCAGATACAGTCCACGACATAGATGTGGTTCAGGGTGCCGATCATGTTCTTGAACACCGACACTCGCTCTTTGTGGACCTCCCCCGGCGGCAGCGCGGCCAGGTTGTCAAAGAGGCGCTGATCGGCCCATTGCTTGTAATCGGCAAGCATGCGGGCAGTGCGTATGTTGATCATCAGAGTTCTCCCATTACGATGGGCGCACTGGCAAGCATAGTCCTCTCGTCGGCAAGCATCGCAAACGCTGATAACCGGCACTTCGCCGCGACGCGACGGGTGTAGCAGCTGTCGAGCCCCAGCGAGGCTGCGTTCGGCAGCGCAGCTGTCGTGAAATCAGGCGACGCGGTTCTTCAGGAAGTCCACATGCAGGTTTTACGACGACTTCGTCGCCGAACGCAGCCTCGCTGGGGCTCGACAGCTGCTACAAGGCCTTTCAAGCCAGAAAATCAGAACGTTCCAGGGTAACTGCCGCCGTCCAGCAACAGGTTTTGCCCGGTGAGGTCAAACCGCTACGGGCGCCATTGGACAGACCCAGCACATCAATCGGCGCTTTGACAGCGCCCGAGGAGCCCGTCTGTGGGGAAACAGACAGGGATGGGCAATACAATTGTTCTGGTTTGTCACGAGTGACTTCTGCGGGAGTGGGGCTTGCTGGAGATTCCGCCTGCACATTCAACAGATGGGGTGGCAGGCAGATCGCTTTCGCGAGCAGGCTCGCTCCCGCAGGTAATGTGATTAGCTGGGGCCATTTCGTCGTTTGAAGGTTGAACAGTCCGAGCGGAATTTAGCCGAGGGATTATCGACATCGTTTCTCGCGTTAATCACAGGGCCTGCAACTAACTGTCAATTAGCTGAACCAGTTCTAACTTCAATATCAAGTTTCGATGTTTTTCCCATTCATCTTGGTATTTGGCGGGTATTGAAGGTTGACTTCACCCACCTCCCTGAGTAAATTGCCCGGGCCTTCGACGAAGGCCTTTTTTCAACTCACAAAAGAATCCAATGGACACAGTATCTAGTCGCTGTCGGTGCACTGCGAATTCGCGGAACCTGGCACATAATCCAGTCAATGACGGGACTCGACTTTTCGGTCGGGTGAGCTGCGCTAGAGCTTGATGCTCCGCCGTAACTTGCCTCACCGGCGTCCGTCCGGTCCAGAGGCATGTTATGAACTTCAAAACCACCGTAATGCCGGGCGTGCGCGCCTTTGCATCGACCATGCGGGTCAAGCTGTGCCGTGAGCGTCTGCTGACGACGCGGGTCAGCGCCCCGTTTTCCTACCCTTCTGCCCCTGCCAAGGCACACCCTCGTGCCAACTGGCGCGTCTGTCCGATGACGGGCCGGCTTCAGCAACGCTGGAGCTTCGACGACAGCCAGGAACCACCGAGTCGGCGCATTGCGCGAATGCTCGGCCTGACCCGCGGAGCCTGCACATTCAGTTGACCTGAAGGCACTTCAAAGTCCTTCCAGCAACGTTTTCCTTAATAGGGAATTCGGCAACTTCTTATTACCTGTTAAAACACAAAGTTATCGGAGTTAGTTATGGACGAAGCCAGTAGACGGTTCGCTGCTTATCAACTTTCCCTTGATACGCAGCGAACGTTAAAACACAAGAAAACAACACTTTCGAAATTGATCGCCTGTTTGCGACTCGACATACACTCGCTCACCTATGAATAGATGAGCGAGCCGTGTGTCGTGCCGCAAGACGGCGGCAGGAGCACACACAATGACGACTGTAAAAACGCCGGATATTCGCGCCAAAGGCGCCAGCAGCGATAACGCCAAACTGTCGATGCGCGCTGCTCGGGAAGCGCAAAACGGCCTGGGCGTGACCCTCGCCAATCTCAACGCCACCCCTGACGGTTTGACTGAACTCGAGGCCGAAGGCCGGCTGGCCCGCGCAGGTTATAACGAGGTCGCCCACGACAAGCCGCCTCACGCCATCGTCCAACTGCTCAAAGCCCTGAACAATCCCTTCATCTATGTCCTGCTGACCCTGGCCGGCATCAGTTTCTTCACCGATTACTGGCTGCCGATAAGCCAGGGCGAAGGCGACGAGGCGGACCTGACCAAGGTCATCATTATCATGACCATGGTTACCCTGAGCAGCCTGCTGCGGTTCTGGCAGGAGTACCGCTCGGCCAAATCCGCCGAAGCCCTCAAAGCCATGGTCCGCACCACCGCGACCGTGCTGCGGCGCGGACAAAAAGGCAACGTCCCGGTGCTGCGCGAAGTGCCGATGCGCGAACTGGTGGCCGGCGACATCGTCCAGCTCAGCGCTGGTGACATGATCCCCGCGGACATCCGCCTGATTGAGTCCCGCGACCTGTTCATCAGTCAGGCGGTGCTGACCGGCGAAGCCTTGCCCGTCGAGAAGTACGACACCCTGGGCGACGTCGCACAGAAGTCGGCGACCCGCAGCGCCGCCGATCAATCCAACCTGCTGGACCTGCCGAACATCTGCTTCATGGGCACCAACGTGGTCAGCGGCACGGCCAAAGGGGTGGTGGTCGCAACCGGCCCGCGTACTTACTTCGGTTCGCTGGCCAAAGCGATTGTCGGTTCGCGGGTGCAAACGGCCTTCGACCGCGGGGTGAACAGCGTCAGCTGGTTGCTGATCCGCTTCATGCTGGTCATGGTGCCCATCGTGTTCCTGCTCAACGGCTTCTCCAAAGGCGACTGGAGTGACGCGTTCTTGTTTGCGCTGGCAGTCGCGGTCGGCCTGACCCCGGAAATGCTGCCGATGATTGTCAGCGCCAACCTGGCCAAGGGCGCAATGGCCATGGCCAAGCGCAAAGTAGTGGTCAAGCGCCTCAATGCGATCCAGAACTTCGGCTCGATGGACGTGCTGTGCACCGACAAGACCGGCACCCTGACCCAGGACAAGATCATTCTTGAGCACCACGTCGACAGCAACGGCCGGCGTGACGACACGATCCTCGAACTGGCGTGGCTCAACAGCCATCACCAGAGCGGTCTGAAAAACCTGATGGACCAGGCCGTGGTGCAGTTCGCCAACGCCAATCCAAAATTCAGGGTGCCGTTCGCCTACAGCAAGGTCGACGAGTTGCCGTTCGACTTCGTCCGTCGGCGCCTGTCGATCATCGTCAAGGACAGCCGCGACGATCACCTGATGGTGTGCAAAGGCGCGGTCGAGGAAATGCTGAGCATCGCCAGCCATATTCACGAAAACGGCACGGTCGTGGCGCTCGATGCACAGCGCCGCAAAGACCTGCTGGCCCTGGCCAACGAGTACAACGAGGACGGTTTCCGGGTGCTGCTGGTCGCCACCCGCGAGATCCCGAAAGCGCAGAGCAAAAACCAGTACAACACCGCGGATGAGCGCGAACTGGTGATTCGCGGCTTCCTGACCTTTCTCGATCCACCGAAGGAAACCGCGGGCCCGGCGATTGCCGCGCTGCGCGACATGGGCGTGACCGTCAAGGTGCTGACCGGCGACAACGCCGTGGTGACTTGCAAGATCTGCCGCGAAGTCGGGCTGGAACCCGGCACGCCGCTGCTCGGGCCAGACATCGAGACCATGGACGACACCACCCTCAAGCTGCGGGTCGAAGAACGCACGGTGTTCGCCAAGCTGACGCCGCTGCAAAAGTCCCGGGTGCTCAAGGCGTTGCAGGCCAACGGTCACACCGTGGGTTTCCTCGGTGACGGCATCAACGACGCCCCTGCCCTGCGCGACGCCGACGTCGGCATTTCAGTGGACAGCGGCACCGACATCGCCAAGGAATCGGCCGACATCATTCTGCTGGAGAAGAGCCTGATGGTGCTGGAGGAAGGCGTGCTCAAGGGCCGCGAAACCTTCGGCAATATCATGAAGTACCTGAACATGACCGCCAGCTCCAACTTCGGCAACGTGTTCTCGGTGCTGGTGGCCAGTGCGTTCATTCCGTTCCTGCCGATGCTGTCGATCCACCTGCTGCTGCAAAACCTCATGTACGACATCTCTCAGCTGTCGCTGCCGTGGGACAAGATGGACAAGGAGTTCCTGCGTAAACCACGCAAGTGGGACGCGAAGAACATTGGCCGTTTCATGCTGTGGATCGGGCCGACCTCGTCGGTGTTCGACATCACCACCTTCGCCCTGATGTGGTACGTGTTCGCCGCCAACAGCGTGGAAATGCAGGGTCTGTTCCAGTCCGGATGGTTCATCGAAGGGTTGCTGTCGCAGACGTTGGTGGTGCACATGCTGCGCACGCAGAAGATTCCGTTCTTCCAGAGCACGGCGGCGTTGCCGGTGATCCTGATGACTGGATTGGTGATGGCGCTGGGTATCTACATTCCGTTCTCGCCACTGGGCACTTTGGTCGGCCTGCAACCGCTGCCGTGGGCGTACTTCCCTTGGCTGGTGGGCACCCTGCTCAGCTACTGCGTGTTCGCGCAGATCATGAAGACGATTTACATCCGCCGCTTCAAGCAGTGGTTCTGATGGCCTGAGCCCCCGAAATTCGGGGGCAAACCCAAATCACCTGAACACCATAACCCCTGTGGGAGCGAGCTTGCTCGCGATAGCGGACTGACATTCAAAAAAGAAGTCGTTTGACACACCGCCATCGCGAGCAGGCTCGCTCCCACAGAGAACTGCGTTAAGCCTTATCGAAAAAGGGAGAGTCCTGATGTCGGGAACGACTCTACTGATCAACCTCGCAGGCTCCATTGCACTTTTGCTGTGGGGCACTCACATGATTTCTTCGGCGTTGTTGCGCGGCTTCGGCACGCCGCTGCGCCAGTGGCTGGGCCACAATTTGAACAACCGCTGGATGGCGCTGCTTTCGGGTATCGGCATCACCGGCATCCTGCAAAGCAGCACCGCCGTCAGCCTGATGGCGACGTCGTTCACGGCCGCCGGGACCCTGGGTCTGGCGCCGGCGCTGGCGGTGATGCTCGGTGCCAATATCGGTTCGACCCTGGTGGTGCAACTGCTCAGCGCCGACGTATCAATCCTCACACCCATCGTGTTGCTCGCGGGTTTGATGGTGTTCCGGCTGCGCGATGACTCGCGCTACGAAAGCGTCGGCTGCGCGCTGATCGGTCTGGGGCTGATGTTGTTGGCCCTGCGCATGCTCGGGTCGACACTGGCGGAAGTCGAAGGCGCGCCGGTCTTCCAACTGATCATGCAGAGCCTGGACGGCGATCTGCTGATTGCGTTGCTGGTGGCATTGATCCTCACCTGGTTGTGCCATTCCAGCGTGGCGGTGGTGTTGCTGATCGTCTCGCTGGCCGCCACCGGCCTGCTGTCGGGAACCACCCTCGTCGCGCTGGTGCTCGGGGTGAACATTGGTGGTGCTTTGCCCTCGGTGATCAATGCCGGTTCGAGCGTCGGCCGGCGCTTGCCGCTGGGCAATCTGTTGGTGCGTGCGGTGGGAGCCCTGGTGGTGTTGCCGTTCGCCGGGCTGCTGGCCGAACTCAAACTGGAGCCGTCGGTGTTGGTGGTATCACTGCACAGCGGTTTCAATCTGCTGCTGGCGCTGGTGTTCATCGGCTTGACCGATGTGCTCGCCAAAGGGCTCACCCATTTGCTGCCGGCACCGGAGCGGGATGTCGATCCGGGCATGCCGCACTACCTCGACGAAGCGGGTCTGGAAGTGGCCAACATCGGCCTGTCCAACGCCGCCCGGGAAGCGCTGCGCATGGCCGACATGCTCTCGGCGATGCTCGGCCGCCTGGTGCAGCTGTTCCACACCTCGGCGCCGGCCTGTGCCGATGAAGTGCGGCGCATCGATCAGTCCCTGGACCTGCTGGGCGCGGCCATTCGGGCTTACCTGGCGGACATCGGCAAGGAAGGCATCAGTGATAGCGATGCCGATCGCTCCCAGGAAATCCTGCTGTTCGTGATCAACCTCGAACATGCCGCGGACATTCTTTCCAGCAGCCTGGCGCAGTTGGCCATGCGCCGCTTGCGCCGTGGCGAACGGTTCTCGGCGTTCGAGCTGGGCAACATCGCGCCGCTGCACGATGCGCTGCTGGAAAGCCTGAGCCTGGCGATCACGGTGTTCCTGCGTGAAGACATTCCCACCGCGCACCACTTGATCCATCGCAAGGAGACCGTCAGAAGGCTCGAAGCGCACGCCAGCCGCGAGCACTTTCGCAAGTTGCAGGAAGACAAGGACACCTGGGCGGAGTCCGGCGACATCTTCCAGCGGGTCCTGCGCGACTACCGCCGTGTGCATCACCACATCGCCGCCCTGGGCTATCCGCTGCTGGAGCGGGCCGGCGAGCAACCGGTCGAGAGCACCGACCTGACCAAGGAGAATCCCTCATGCGCCTCTTGATCTGCGCGGGCCGCTATTACGCCGACAGCCGTCTGTGCCGACGGGTCCTCGACGCCTTCCAGCGCCTGCAACCGGTGCGTGTGCTGATCCATGGAGGCAATCAATACCTGGGCGGTGACATCGAAGAGTGGGCCCGGGAACACGGCGCCGACATCGTGCGCTACCCGCCCAACTGGCAGCGCCACGGCAAGTTGGCTGAACGCCTGCGCAACCACTTCATGTTGCTCGACAGCCGACCTGACGTGGTGATCGCCCTGCCCGGCGGCGAAGACACCGAAGAGCTGGTCGCCCGGGCCCGGACAGCCGGTTTGCAAACCTTATCGGTAGCGGATCGGGGCTGACCATTCTCAGCCACACCGCGATCGTGTAGCAGCTGCCGAGCTGCGCGAGGCTGCGTTCGGCGACGAAGTCGTCGTGAAATCAGCCCCCGCGGTGCGCCAGTAAAACCGCGTCCGCAGGGTTTACGACTACTTCGTCGCCGAACGCAGCCTCGCGCTGCTCGGCAGCTGCTACAGGACCGCGTTACGGGCTGATCGCTAACCAAAAAACTTCGAGGTAACACTTATGCAAAAACCTACTCGCCTGTTTGCGTCCTTCGTGCGCAGTCTGCCAGCCGCTCAAGGCCGGCGCCTGCGCCGCAATTTGTTGTTCGTCAGCGTCACCCTGGGCCTGATTGCGGTGCTCAGCGTTATCTCCAGCGCCAACGCTGCCGGCGGTGCATATGCGGTGGATGACGCCGGAATCAATGCACCCGGCGAATGCAACATCGACGCCTGGTATCAAAATGGTCGGCACGGTTCATCCAGCACGAGCGTGGTGTCACAGGACTGCACATTCAAAGGCCTGCCCAACGTGCAGTTCGGAGCGGCGCTGCAGCACAACCGTGATGACGGGGACTCGGAAACCCAGTTAAGCCCGCAATTCAAGGCGCAACTATTCTCACGGGAAGACCTTGGCCTTGAGTGGGCGCTGGCGGGTTCGACTCACTTTGCCTTCAATCGGGCCCACGCCTTCGATGGCGTCGACCTGAACCTGCCATTCACCTACCAACCAATCGAAACCCTGCGCCTGAACCTCAATGCCGGCTGGAGCCATGCCTATAACGATGGCGCGCAAAACCATCGCTGGACCTGGGGCACCGGCGTTGAATACGACCTGGCGCGCTCCATGACGCTGATTGCTGAACGCTACGGCCAACAAGGCGGCGAACAGGCGTGGCAGGCCGGGCCGAGGTTGCATGTCGGTGAGCGCATTGACGTCGATCTGGTGGTGGGCCGCAACCTGACGGGGGAACGCGATCAGTGGCTGACCACAGGGGCAACGCTGCGGTTTTGAACGATATCGGGCGCGGATAACGCACCCACAGGGAACTCCTGGCGTTCGCCGGTCATCCTAAATGATGAGGTACTTCCTTTTTTGCTTCACGCTTCAGAGGACACCGCTATGCGCCGTCTGATTATCATCTCCTCATTCATGTTGTGTCTGCCCTTCGGTTCGGCCTTCGCCAAAGTGGACGCAGGCGATGTCGCCACTTCTGCCGGGGTTTCCGCATCGCTGTACTCGACGTTCAAGGACCACAAACTGGCGATTCCCGCCCGTGATGACGCCTCCAGCTTCGTGGCCAGTGGCGGTACGATTCGCGGTGTGTACCTGGAGTCGGTGTTGAATCAGATTCGCCAGGAAAATCCCGGACTCAAAGCCAGCGACGAAGAGCTCGCCAGAGCCATCCTCATCCAGGAAGGCGCTGCTGCTGGCCAATGAAGGTTGAACAGGTAACGGTGGGGCTCGCGACAGCCGGATAGTCTCCAGCCCTACCCTTTGCTTCACCCAGCTGACAAGCGAGCCCACCCGGCCACAAGCTGCGCGCTGATGCTGACCCCGCCACACACCACAATCACCACGTCATGGGCTTCGGCGATCGCCGGATGGTCCAGGTACGCCACCGCCAATGAGACACCGCACGCCGGTTCGACTAACTGACGCAGGTCGTTGGCGTAACGCACCACGCCCATGATCGCCTCGTCATCACTGAGCACCACGCATTCGTGAGGAAAGTCGAGGAGGTGCTGCACTGGCCACGCGGCCACTTTCGCAGCGCCCAGTGATGTCGCGACGGTGTCGATACGAGGCAGCCTGACGGGATGTCCGGCCTCGATGGCGGCGGCAAAGGAGGCCGCGCCTTGGGTTTCGCAGGTAATGATCCGGCAGTCCATGCGATGGTGGCGAATCAATCCGGTCAGCAGGCCCGCCAGCAATCCGCCGCCACCCACCGACGTCACCAATGCATCCACTTCAGGACAATCCTCAAGCACTTCATCAATCAGGGTGCTGTGCCCTTCCCACAGCACGGGATGATCGAAGGCTGGCACGTACTCGGTATCCGCGTCCTGTGAAAGCGCTTTGGCCCGTTGATTGGCCTCGTCCCAAACCTTGCCGTGAACGATCACCTCGGCGCCGGTTTTGCTGATCCTGGCGCGGGTGGTTTCCGGGGTGGTGTGCGGCACAATAATGCAGGCTTTCAGGCCTAAGGCAGCGGCGGCCATGGCGGTGGCAAAACCGGCGTTGCCACCGGACGGACAGACGACTTTGCTTTTGCCCTGGGCCTTTGCCTGACTGCACAAAAGGCCCATGCCGCGCAATTTGAACGAGCCGCTGGGTTGCAGGTTTTCCAGCTTGAGCCAGATGCGCCGGGTCGGCGTTGACAAGCCTGGGTGCAGAATCAAAGGCGTTCTGATGTGAAGCATTGTGTGCTCCCTTTGGCAGCACCGGCTTGTCGAGGTTTCGACGAGCCGGCGATGAACGATGCTTATCCAAGCTTAGTTCACCCTGCCCCAGGGTTATCGGTTTACCGGTAGCGCGGTGCCGCCGATGAGTGGCCGAACGAGCCTGACAGCACTTGGCGCTGGGCTTCGTAAGCGTCCCATTTGTCGCCTTCGTGCAGGCCCGGAATGGTCACCACTTCACCCTTCGCCAGGCCGACCAGCGCGGCATCGACCATGTCCTCGGCGGACATCACGATCTCTTGTGGCAGGTTTTCCACCGGGTTGCCGGCCTCGCTCCAGAAGTCGGTGGCGGTCGCGCCGGGCAACACCGCCTGAACGCGAATGCCCTTGTCGGCCAACTCATGGTGCATTGACTGACTCAGGCCCAGCACGAAGGCCTTGCTCCCGCCGTAAACGCCGTTGAGGATTTCCGGAGCGACGGCGACGATGGAGGAAATGTTGATCACGGTGCCGGTGCCCCGTGCGACGAAGCCAGGCACCACGGCATAGGACAGACGCATCA
Source organism: Pseudomonas sp. LBUM1663 (assembly GCF_059695905.1). Classification (NCBI taxonomy): domain Bacteria; kingdom Pseudomonadati; phylum Pseudomonadota; class Gammaproteobacteria; order Pseudomonadales; family Pseudomonadaceae; genus Pseudomonas; species Pseudomonas sp. LBUM1663. The sequence goes on from NZ_CP166792.1 coordinate 3,770,485, forward strand.
GCGCGGTGACGTTGAGGCTGATCATGGCTTCCATGTCGTCCACCGGGCTGCCGAGCAACGGCATCACTGCGCCAACACCGGCGTTGTTGACCAGCACGGTGATGCTCGCGTCGTTGCGCAGAATGCTTTCAACTCGCAGCAGGTCGGCCTTGTCTTTGAGGTCGGCAGCGACCACTTCCACGGCGCGGCCGGTTTCGTCGCTCAGATGATTGGCCAAAGCGTTGAGTTTGCCCTGGCTGCGGGCGACCAGAATCAGGTCGTAACCCTGCCGGGCGAGACGGTCGGCGTAGACCGCGCCGATGCCGGACGAAGCGCCAGTGATCAGTGCAGTGCCTTTGGATGAAAGGGCCATGTTCAATTTCCTTCACAGTAAGGCGATAAGGTCGCCGGGTGTGAACCGTTATAAATTGACTGACGCTCGTCTCAAATGACGTTTAAAGTACGTTTTTCGGACATTGGCTTTTGAGGGCACCATCATGATTTCCGTGGCGTTCGTGGTTTTCGAGGGGTTCCAGTCCATGGCGCTGGCGGCGATGTCGGTGTTCGAGTACGCCAATTTCAGCGCTGGAGAGGTGCTCTACGAGGTTAGCGTGATCTCTGAAGATGGCCGCTCCCTAAGGGCTTCCGGCGGTTTGAGTGTCGGCACCCAGGCATTCGATGAGCGGGTGTTCGACACGGTCATCGTGGTCGGCGGCGATTCGATCCTCGAGCAGGCGCCCGAGGGAGTGTTGGCGTACCTGCGCGACAGCGTGAAAACCGCCCGCCGCACGGCTTCGATCTGTTCGGGGGCATTCGTGCTGGCCCAGGCCGGCCTGCTCGACGGACGGCGGGCCACTACGCATTGGGCCTATGCGCGAGAACTGCAAGCGCGGTTTCCCTCGATCAAAGTGGAAGATGACCGTATTTACGTGGCCGACGGTTCCATCTGGACCTCCGCCGGCATGACCGCGGGCATCGACCTGGCGCTGGCCATGGTTGAAAAGGACCATGGTGCCGACCTGGCCCGGGCCGTGGCGCAGAAACTGGTGATGTACCAGCGCCGCGCGGGCGGTCAGTCGCAACATTCGGCCTTGTTGGAAATGGAGCCGAAATCCGACCGCATTCAGACCGTCCTCGGCTACGCCCGGGAACACCTGACATCGGCGTTATCGGTGGAGCAATTGGCGGAAGTGGCACGCCTCAGCCCACGGCAATTCAGCCGGACCTTTCGCGCCGAGACCGGGCAGTCCCCGGCCAAGGCCATCGAAAACCTGCGTCTGGAGGCGGCGCGGCAAATGCTCGAGCGCGGACGGCTGACCCTCGACCAGATCGCCGCCGAGGCGGGCTTCACCGACCGTCGCCGCATGCGCGAAGCCTTCCTCCGGGCGTTCGGCCAGCCGCCGCAGGTGATTCGGCGTAATGCCAGGTCGCAGATGACGGCGTAAGCGTCAGCGCGCAGGAAGCGCTGCTCGCAGGTCGACCGCTTGATAAAGCGGCATCAGCCGCAGGGCCAAGCCATCGGCCAGGGTAATCGGCATCAACCTTTGCTCGGTTGCTGGACCTGACAGCGGCAGAACGAGCGCCGACCAGGGTTCGAGCGAGGGTGTCGAGCAAGCGACGACGCCGCCGATGACCGCCAGGAACATCACAATCGCTATCAAGCGAAGAGCACCTCCCATGGGCTCTTTACCCGCCCGCATCGAATGGCCCATGCGCCTCTTCTTTCGCCAGACCGAAACGTTCACTCAGGCTAGCCCAAACCGGCGAATCGGCATGACCTTCTACACTGAGGAAATCGGTCCATAGCTGGAATGGGTGCACATGAAAATCTCGGCCAGGCTGGCGTTCTTCGCCATTGTTTCCACCCTCGCCTACCTCGGTCTCGCAGTGTGGGGGCTGGGCGGGTTTGCGGCGTTTTTCGCCCATGCGCCGCTGGTGGTGGTTGTCGTCGCCACTTTGGCAATGGTCGTCGCCTCGCTGTTCACCGAGGTCAATCTGAGTTCCGGCGAACGAGAAGACCGGGCCAACCGCTGGGTGCTGCCAGCATTTGGGGTGATTGGACTTTTGAGTGGGTACCTGCCGGCCTACACCGACCGGATCGATTTCTGGACCTTCGGTGGCGAGGGAGTGCGCTGGGTGGGGGCGTTGCTGTTCATCATCGGCGGCGCGCTGCGGATGTGGCCGGTGTTTGTGCTGGGCAAGCGTTTCAGCGGGTTGGTGGCGATTCAACCGGGGCACAGTCTGGTCACCGACGGGATTTATCGCCGCTTGCGCAACCCCAGTTACCTGGGGATGCTGGTCATCGCCGTGGGCTGGGCCCTGGCGTTTCGCTCGGGGGTCGGGTTGCTGCTGGCGGCGCTGACGGTGATTCCGCTGATTGCCCGGATTCACTCGGAAGAGGCGTTGTTGAGGGCGCAGTTTGGGGGTGAATATGAAGCCTACTGCGCCCGGAGTTGGCGGTTGATTCCCGGGTTGTACTGAATAAACACAATCCTAATGTGGGAGCGAGCTTGCTCGCGATGGCGGAGTGTCAGTCAACATAAATGTCGAATGTCAGTCCCTCATCGCGAGCAAGCTCGCTCCCACAGGGGATGGTGTTACGAAGAATGTAGACAGAGCCGGCCATCGCCATCCACTCGATGCGAAACGGAGTCGTAGCCGGCTAATGTTGCATGCACCGTCTGAATCGGATGGTCATGAGTCGAGGTAATGATCACAAGGTCCGCCCCTGCCGACTCCGCCGCAAGAATCCCCACGGCGGCATCTTCAAAGATCAGGCAATCGGTCACCTCGACGCCTAACCGTTGAGCCGCCAGTCGGTAGCCCGCGGGATCCGGTTTGCCGGCACTGACATCTTCGGCCGTGACCATGACATCAGGCTCGGGAATCCCCGCTGCCGCCATCCGCCGCAACGCCAGCGCCTTCGGTGCAGAGGTCACGATCGCCCATTGCCTGGCTGGCAAAGACTTGAGGAAGTTCGCCGCGCCGGACACCTCGACAATCCCCTCTACGTCCTCGATTTCCGCTTGGGTAATCCAGTCGGCTTGGGCCTTGGCGTCCACACCGGGCAATGCCAGGCGGTTGATGGTGTCGATAGCGCGGGCACCATGGATGGTCGGCAAAAAGGACTCGACATCCACGCCATGGCGCACGGCCCAGGTGGTCCAGATCCGCTCGGCAGCGGCGATGGAGTTGAGGACAGTGCCGTCCATGTCGAACAGGAACGCGCGATACGGGGTATTAAAAACGGATTCGGCGGCAGACAAGGATGAGTTTCCTTTGTGTGTCAGGCAGGTCCGTCAATGTACACGACCTACAGAGTCCTTCGCGACTTGAGGGCCCCATCGACACAATCCAGCAGTTGTCCCAACGCCCAGGGTTTCTTGATGAACGACACTTCATGCCGCACCCCGGAGGATTCGGGGGTTTCAAAACCGGACATGATCATGATCGGCTTGTCGGGCCAGCGATCGCCGAACTGATTGGCCAGGTCCGCACCGTTGAGTTTGCCGGGCATGGTGATGTCCGTGAGCAACAGCCCAACCTCGTTGGCGTGCTGTTCCAGGTATTCCGATGCGGCATCCGCGCTGACCTGCGGAAAAACCACAAATCCTTCTTCCTGAAGAATTTCGCAGAGAAATTCCAGAATCAGCGGGTCATCTTCAACCACCAGAATCAACCCATCAGGAGCCTGCTCGCCCGCCGTCGGTATTGGACACATGACTTTGCCACTCCCTGATCGCATAAATGATTTCGCGGGCTCAAATCCGCTGCTTACAGGTATGAGCAGCGGACTCGGCGGAAATTCATTTTTGATACGGGAAGGTGATGAAATCAGGCGTCCTGCAGAATCAAATCGGCTCCTTTCTCCGCCACCATCAACACCGCCGCGTGGGTATTGCCGGAGGTGACGTTGGGGAAAATTGATGCATCGACAATGCGCAAACCGTCCAGACCATGGACCTTGAGGCGCTTGTCGACCACCGACCGCTGCTCGTCCGCGCCCATCGCGCAGGAGCCGCACAGGTGATAAATCGAACCGCTGTTCTCCCGAAAATACTGCAGCATCTGTTCGTCGCTTTCGATGGCCGGGCCGGGCAGCACTTCCTCGACGGTGATGCCTTTGAGCGCCGGCGCCTGCATGATCTTGCGCATCAGGCGGCTGCCCTGGATCACCTCGTCGATGTCCTTTTGCGTGCTCAGGTAGTTGGGGTCAATCAGTGCGGCATCCCGCGGGTTTTTTGAGGCGATCTCGATGTGCCCGCGACTGGTTGGCCGGCACGGGTTGAAGCACAGCAGGAAGCCTGAGTACGGTTCGGGTTTGAGGCTGGCCTTGTTGTTTTTCGGGATCTGGTACGACAGCGGGTTGAAGTAAAGCTGAAGGTTCGGATGGTGCTGCTGCTCGTTACCCCGGAAGAACCCGCCGGCTTGGTTGACGCTCATCGCCAGTGCGCCCTTGCGGGTGAACAGGTATTTGAGGCCCAGTTTGAACTGACCAAACAGCGAGCTGAGTTGGTCATTGAGCGTCGCAATGTTGGCCTTGTAGTAATAACTGGCGCACAGGTGGTCTTGCAGGTTCTGCCCCACCGCTGGCAAGTGTTTGACCAACGGGATGTTGTGTCTGGCCAGCAGCGCCTGATCGGCGACACCGGACAATTGCAGAATCTTTGGCGTGTCCACGGCACCGGCACACAGAATCACTTCTTTGCTCGCGGCGAAGGTGCGCACCACGCCGTGCTGGGTGATGGAAATCCCGGTCGCACGACCGTTGTTGAACAGCACCCGGTCCACTAGCGCGTAATGCTCGACCGTCAGGTTCGGCCGGCTCAGTGCCGGATGCAGGTGCGCAAAGCTGCTGGAACAGCGTTGGCCGTTGCGGGTATTGACGTCGTAGATCCCCGAGCCTTCGAATTTCGGCCCGTTGAAATCGTCGCTGCGGGGATAGCCGAGTTCGTCGCAGCCTTTGAGGAATACATCACAGATCGGATGGGTCTGGCCCTTCATTGGCGTGATGCTGATCGGGCCACTTCCGCCGTGGTATTCGCTGTCGCCCAGCGGATGGTTTTCCAGTTTGCGGAAGTACGGCAGTACATCCTTGAAGCCCCAGCCTTCATTGCCGCTTGCCGCCCAATCGTCGAAGTCATGGGCCTGGCCACGGACATAGATCATCGCGTTGATAGAACCCGAGCCGCCCTGCACTTTGCCGCGCGGGGCGTAGATTTCGCGGTTGTTCAGCTGTTTTTGCGGCTGGCTGTAGTACATCCAGTTGAAGGTCGGGTTGTAGTACATTTTGGCGAAGCCGACCGGGATTTTGAACCACAGGGAACTGTCCTTGCCGCCCGCTTCCAGCAGCAGCACCGAGTGTTTGCCCGAAGCCGACAGCCTATTGGCAAGAATGCAGCCTGCGGCGCCAGCGCCAGCGATGATGTAGTCGTAAGTCATGCACGGTTACCGCGTAAGTCGTTGTACAAAAAAAACCGAGCGCCCCTCCTGTAGCAGCGAAGCTTGCTCGCGAAGGCGTCGCATCAGTCAACATTGATATTGGCTGACCCACCGCTTTCGCGAGCAAGCTTCGCTCCTACAGAGGGGTTGCGCCCTCTCCCATCAGCCCCTGGCTGGCGATGTGTCTTTTACGTCAGCCGGGGTCGGCGCCATTTGCAAGTGCAGACGCTCACCGGTGTAGGGCGAATGCTTACGCACCACGTCCATGTTCAGCTCCACACCCAGGCCCGGCTCGGTGGACGGGATGATGTAGCCGTCCTCCCATTGCAGAGGCTTGGTCAGGACTTCGGCATGAAAACCGCCCCAGGTCATGATGCTTTCCTGGATCAGGAAATTCGGCGTGCAGGTGGCCAGCTGGAAACTCGCCGCCGCGCCAATCGGCCCGTTGTAGAGATGCGGCGCGATCTGCGCGTAATAGGCCTCGGCCATGCTGGCGATCTTTTTCGCTTCCAGCAGACCGCCACAACGCGCGACGTTCATCTGCAGAATCGACGCGCCACCGGCTTGCAGCAACTTGAAGAATTCGTACTTGGTGGTCAGTCGTTCGCCGGTGGCAATCGGGATGCTGGTCTTGGCCGCGACTTGCGCCATGGCCTCTTCCTGACCCGGCGGCACCGGCTCTTCAAACCATAGTGGGTCGTACTTCTCCAGACGCCTGGCCAGGCGGATTGCCGAGGACGGCACCATTTGCCCGTGGGTGCCAAACAGTAAATCGCACTTGTCGCCCACCGCTTCGCGGATCTTGCGGCAGAAGGTTTCACAACGCTCCAGCACTTCCAGCGAGATCTGGTGCCCGGAGTACGCGGTGTACGGCCCGGCCGGGTCGAACTTCACGGCGGTGAAGCCTTTGTTCATGTTCTCGATGGCGCATTCGGCGGCCAGGTCCGGGTCGTCGTAGTCGTATTCACCCTTGCTGTTGACCGGGTACAAATAGGTGTAGGAGCGCAGGCGTTCGTTGACTTTGCCGCCCAGCAGTTCATACACCGGTTTGTTTGCCGCTTTGCCGATAATGTCCCAGCACGCCATCTCCAGGCCGCTGACCACGCCCATCATGGTCAGGTCCGGACGCTGGGTGAAACCGCTCGAATAGGCCTGACGGAAGAAGCGTTCGATGTGGTGCGGGTCATGGTTGAGCAGGTAGCGTTCGAACACATCTTCGATGATCGGCAGCATGGCTTTGGGACCAAAGGTCGCAGCGTAGATTTCGCCCACGCCTTCGATGCCGCAATCGGTCTTGAGCTTGACGAACAGCCAGTACATGCCGCCGATGTGCGGTGGCGGTACGGCGACGATATGGGTTTCAAGGGCGACGATTTTCATCTCAGGCACCTGTCTTGTTCAAAGATTTACGATTGATACGTGCGCGCAAGGTCAGGGCCGCGACGGTCCCGAGCAGGCCGACGAAGGCGATGTAGCCGAAATACAGCTTGTAACCAAAGGCACCCGGGAAATGCTCGGTGAGATAGCCGTTGATCAAGGGAATGAAAGCGTCCGGCAGGTACCCGACGACCGAGACAATGCCGATGGCCAGGCCGGTGATGCGCAGCGGAATGTTGCAGGTGTCGAGGATCGCCCAGTACAAGCCGCGAATGGCGTAAGTCATCAAACCAATGAAAATCACCGTGCCGATCAACAGGCCCATGCTGTTGAGTGCCGGGAACACGATCAGGCCGACCATCGCCAATGTCGCCAGAAACAGCGCCACGATCAGTACCGAGATGTTCGAGAACTTGTCACCGAGCCAGCCACCGCCGATCCCGCCAATCGGGCGCATCCACAACTTGATAGTAGTGATGGTGCCGGCCATGACCGCGGTCATACCGCCGCCCTGCAAGTAATCGGAGAAGCTGTAAGTAGCCCAGAAGATGTGATAACCGCAGAACACAATGGCTGTCACCAGCCACAGTTCAGGGATTTTCACCAGCGTGGTCAGGTCGCTGAGCAGGTTGTACTTGCCCTTCTCCACCGCCGCCGTGTCTTCCATCGACTTCGGGTCCTTGATCAGCACCAGCACACAGCCGATGGCGATACAGGTGAAGGCGTAGAGGTAGACCACGTGCTTGAAGCCTTCAGCGGCGGACTCGCCACGGGTTTCGGTGGCGAAGGCAAACAGCCCCAGCGCGACGGTCGCCAGCAAGGCTTCGACCAGTCCGCGACCGCCATCGAGGATGCCGAAGAAACGCCCTTGTTCAGTGTGATGAGCGATCATTTTCACGCGCTTGAGCACCGAGGCCCAGAACGTCAGGCCGGTGGTCAGGCCCCAGCAACCGAAGATGATCATCAAACCGGTCATCGACGGCGCGGTGGAATACCAAAGGCCCAGGGCGCCAGTGGCGACCAGCGAGAAGAAAATCAGGAATCGTGGGGCAATGCGATCCGCCAACCAACCGCTGGGCAGATACGACAACAGGAAAATCGTGCCGAGCATCGAGTACAGATAACCCAGTTCGCTGTGGTTGATCTGGAACACTTCGAGCATGGTGGTCTGGTAGACCTGGCGCAGGTACAGGATCGGATAGATCGCACCGGCGGCCAGCACTAATAGCATCAGTTGGAAATAGCGACTTCCCTTGTCACTGTGGACTTTTGAACCCGCGTTCGAACCCTGAACAGCGGCAGCAGTGGATGCATGCTTGGACATCTAGGAGACCTCGGGCAGCCCGGTGGTCCGGGCGCCCCTGATAATTGTTTTTATGGGTGCGGCGTGAGGCGTGTTGCGGGTGGATCAATACTTCATGACCACAAGACGGGTCTGGGTGAATTCGAGCATGCCGTGCTTGCCGTCATCGCCGCCCAGGCCCGAGCGTTTCCAGCCGGCGTGGAAGCCCTGGTACGGGTCCGCCGGGGTGCGATTGACGTACAACTCGCCGGCCTCGATGGCGTTGGCGACTTTCATCGTGGTGCGGTAGTTCTCGGTGTACAGCACCGAAGACAGGCCGAACTGATGGTCGTTGGCCATGGCCAGCGCTTCGTCGATGTCGCGGTACTTGAGTACCGGCAACACGGGGCCGAAGATTTCTTCCTGGATGATTTCCATGTCCTGGCGGCATCCGCTGAGCAAGGTTGGCGGGTAGAAATGCCCCTTGCCGTCCGGCAACACACCGCCAGTTTCCAGTACAGCACCGGCGGCGACGGCGCGCTCAACCATGGCATGAATGTTCTGTTGCGAGCTGGCGCTAACCAACGGGCCCATCAGGTTCGCATCGGTGGCGCGGTCGCCGAACTTCACGGCGCTGATTTTGGCTTGCAGCAGGGCAAGGAATGGCTCGTAGACGCTTTCTTGCACATAGACCCGCTCCACCGCCGTGCACAACTGGCCGCAGTGAGTGGTCTTGGAGGCAATGATGTCGCTGGCGGCTTTTTCCAGATCGGCGTCGGCCTCGATGATCGCGGGCGTCTTGCCGCCCAGTTCCAGCGAAGGCTTGGCGATGTTGGCCTTGCAGTAATCGAGCACGATGCGCCCCGCGTTGACGCTGCCGGTCAGGGTGATCAAACCGACCGCCTTGTGCGTGCAAACGGCGGCGGCCGTGGCGTGATCCATGGTCAGAATGTTCACCACCCCTGCGGGCAAACCGGATTGCTGCACAGCTTTGGCGATTTCGAACGCCGAGGTCGGAGTGTTGTTGCTCGGGCGCACCACCACGGTGTTGCCGGCAATCAGCGCCGGGGCGATTTTTCGCAGCAACGTGTAAACCGGGTAATTGAACGGAATCAGGCATGCGACCACGCCAATCGGTTCACGGTGCAGAAACAGGTTTTCGTTCGGGCTGTCGCTGGGAATGATCTCGCCTTCGATCCGGCGCGCCCATTCGGCGTGATAACGGGTGATCTGCGCGGCGTAGCGGGCTTCGTTGCTGGCATCAGCCACGCTCTTGCCGGATTCGGCGGCCAGGGCTGCACCGATATTTTCAGCGCAGGCATCAAGGGCGTCGGCGAAGGAACGCAGGTGTTCGGCGCGTTCGATACTGGTGAGTTTGCCCCAGACTTTCTGGGCTGCGACGGCGGCTTCCACCGCATTGACCGCTTCATCGGCGGTCGCGGCCGAGACGTGGCCTACCAGCGCTTCGGTCGCCGGGTTGAAGACTGCGATCAGCGCTTCGCCGGCAGGTTCTATGAAGTGACCATTAACAAAATTTCGCTCGAGTCGCATGTGCATCGCCCATCGTTGTTTTTATCCAGTGAGATGCAGTCTTGGCATCTGGCAGGCGTTGAACAAACGATTTATTGAGCGATGCAACATTCGAAAAATGCAGGTTACCCCCAAACAATGGGATTCCCTGTGGGAGCGAGCTCGCTCGCGATGAGGGCAGTCCAGTCAACATTGATGTCGACTGATACACCGCTATCGCGAGCAAGCTCGCTCCCACAGGGTTTCTGCGTCTATCAGGTGGCGGCGGTCGAGGGCTCAAGCTGCCGTTGCGCCAACCAGATCTCTTCCTGCAACCACTGACTGAACACCTGCAACTGCGGCATCAATGTCTGCTCCGGCCGGGTCACCAGCCAATAGGACTGATGCCCTTCGACATGTACGTTCAGCACTTGGGTCAACTGCCCGCTGGCCAGTTCCGACGCGACCATGTGCCAGTCGGCGATGGTGATGCCCAACCCGTCGACGGACGCACGGATCGCCAGGTCCAGCAGGTCGAACTCGTAGCCGCCCTGGGTATCGACCCCGGTAATGCGCGCCGCGTCCAGCCAGTGTTTCCAGGTCAGGTAGCGTTGGTCTTCCCGGGCCAGGACGTGCAACAACGTCAGGCGATTGAGGTCGATGCCCTGCGCGCTCCACTCCCGCCCATACAAGGACGGCGCGCACACCGCGATGTGCCGCTCCTGGAACAGCAGCGAGCTGTCCAGCCCGTCCCATTCGCCGTCGCCGAAACGGATCGCGCAATCGAGCGTGCTGGTTTCGGCCAGGCTGTCCTGCAACCGTGTGGTGATGCTCAATTCCAGTTCCGGATGCTTTTCCCGCAATCGCCCCAGGCGCGGCATCAGCCAGCGATTGGTGAAGGTCGGCGGCGCGTTGATGTGCAGGCGATTGGAATGGGATTTCTGCTGGATGCTGCGCACGGTCAGTTCGATCTTGTCGAAGGATTGATGCAGCGCCCGCAGCAGAATTCGCCCGGCGCTGGTCAGTTCGAGGTGATGGTGGCGGCGTTCCAGCAGCGTCTCTTCGAGCTGTTCTTCCAGCTGACGCACCTGGCGGCTGACGGCGCTCTGGGTGACATTCAACAACTCGGCAGCGCGGGTGAAGCTGCCCGTGCTGCCAGCCACTTCAAAGGCTTTCAGCGCGTTGAGGCCGGGCATTTTGCGTTTCATGGAGGGCTCTCGGGATGAGTGACAAGACGCAAAGCATCCCACGCTCGCCGTGCATTGTCCTACAGGATTTTCTCAGTAACATGCATCTGGCGAAGGTTTACTCGCGCTTTTTATCGTTTGTTCAACGCATCGCTGATCGCAAGACTGGCCGGCATCTCTAATAAAAATAACCGAGAGCTGCCCCATGCACTTCCCTGCTTCCCTGCGCCTTAGTCCGTCTTGCCTCGCTTTACTCTGCACCTTTGCAGCGCCTGCCATGGCGGTACAAGTGACCGACAACCTGGACCTCGGCGGTGCCATTCGTGCCCGCTGGGATTACGATCCGGACCGTGACATCCAGAAGTTCGGCCTGGACACCGTGTTCCTCAGCGCCAAGTACAACTCCGACACGTGGATCGGTGAGGCTCAATACCGTTTCTACGGGCGGTCCTACCCTTACCAGTACACCAAGAACTACGGTGACATCCAGTTCGCCAAGTTCGCGTGGGCCGGCTACAAGTTCAACACCGATCAGCAGGTGCAAGTGGGCCTGAACACGGTGCCGTTTGGTTTGCAGCCGTACTTCGGCAGCACGTTCTACGAAACCCTGGGCAACGTCATCGGCCTGGAAGATGTGCAACAGGTTGGCGCCAAGTACATCCAGCAATCGGGCGACTGGAACCTCCAGGCCGGTTACTACCTGCGCCCGGCGTGGCAAGGCAAAGGCACCAGCAACGGGGTCACCTACTCCAGTGTGGTGTCCGAAGCCGACAGTTACGTCGCCGACGGCAGCGACAACCAGGAGCGCAACACCGTGGTGCTGCGCGTGGCCAAGGCGCTGGACCTGGGACCATGGAAGTCTGAAATCGGCCTTTCTGGCCTGACGTCGTCGCTTCAGAACAGGGACACCAATGACGATGGCCGGCGTAACGCCGTGGCCGTTCACTACTTGGGCAAGAACGGTCCCTGGGGTGTTCAGCTGCAAGCGGCGCGGCAACAGATGTCGCCGCGCAACGCCGGCACTGATGAACTGGTGACGCTGGGCGGTTACGACGGCACGTACAACGTCGCCAGTCGCGGCAATCTGTATGTGGCGGATGTGAGTTATGACGTGGCCGGCAAATACCTGTTCGATCAGGTCAGCGGCGTGAAGCTGTACGTCAACTACAGCGCCTTTGATAAATCCGCCGACGACTTCAAGACCTCACAACGGATGATCCTCGGCACCTCGTTCTCGCTGAGCAAACTGTGGATCGCGACGGAATGGATCTATGGCAAGAACGATCCGTACATTGGCGGGAGCAGCTACACCCAGAGTCTGGGCGCGGGTGGTAGTGACCAGTGGGAAAACCAGTTGTATATGAACATCGGTTATTACTTCTGATCCGGGTTTTTTAGCATCCTGAAGGACGCCATCGCGAGCAAGCTCGCTCCCACAGGATCACCGAACCTGTGGGAGCGGGCTTGCCCGCGAAGACGCCCGTCCAGACAACACTTGCATCAGCCCCCTCCTGATAGTCAGATAGGCACCACAACCCCATCCAAAAACAATAAGCCGACCCGACGCGACACCCGAGGCCGGTGCGGAGCCATCCTCCCATGCGTCAACTGCCTTCGCTCAACATGCTGCGTGTCTTCGAGGAAGTCGCGCGGCATCGCAGCTTCAGCCAGGCTGCCCTGGTCCTGAACGTCACTCAGGGTGCCGTCAGTCGCCAGATCAAACAGCTCGAAGACTACCTCGGCGTGGCGCTCTTCAAACGGACGCCCCAAGGCTTGTCACTGACCGAAACCGGCACCGCCCTCTCCCCGCATCTGGCGGAGGCCTTCGACCACATCGAACGCGCCCTGCAAGCCGTGCGCGTGCCGAACCTGCGTCAGCGCCTGCGCATTCTCGCGCCACCGACCTGGGCCACGCGCTGGTTGTCGGCGCACTTGCGCGTGTTCTGCCAACGTTACCCGGACATCAGCCTGAGCGTGACCAACCAGGCCAGCCACGACAACCTCGCGGAAATCGATTGCCACATCCGCTTCGGCCTCGAAGCCGCCAGCCATTGCAGCAGTCAGTTACTGGTGATGGAACGGCACATCGCGGTGGCCAGTCCGGAGCTGTTCAACGACGGGCAACCGCCGGACCTGCGACAGTTTCCGTTGCTGCACATTTTGCACGACGGCAAGCGCTTGAAGGTCTGGGAGAACTGGCTGGCGGCGATGGGCCGCGACGATGTGGATGCGGGGCAAGGGTTGGAGTTCAGCACACTGGATCAGGTGATCCACACCGCGCTGGCGGGGGGTGGATTGGCAGTGATTGATCGGCAGATGATCGAAAAGGAACTGGCGAATGGCAGTTTGTTGCCGATCACCCCGGTAGAAGTCATCGGGCCGTATGGCTATTGGCTGGATGTGGCGAACGACAAGCAGGGGTTGTCGAAAGTGCGGTTGTTTACCGATTGGTTGGGATTGGTCAGTAATCCCTGATCACCCGCACCTGTAGCAGCTGCCGAGCCCGCGAGGCTGCGGGCTTGGCAGCTGCTACAGAAGACGGTGGTGAGGCTTGATTAGATCGGTGCCGCGACTTTTGCTGCCCCCGTTGCACTCCCCTCCACCGGACTCTGCGCCTTGCACGCCTGGCTCAGCGTCAACGATTTAGTCTCCGGCGCCCACGCCCATGACAGCAACGCACCCAGCGCCAGAATCGCCGCCAGAATGCCCATGGTCGGGCTCAAGCCGATCCCCGCCACGCTCACCGGCAACAAGAATGTACTCACCGCCGAACCCAGGCGACTGACGGCTGTCGCCAGGCCAATCCCGCTGGCCCGCACTTCGGTCGGGAAGCTCTCGGCCGGGAATACCCCCACCAGGTTGCTCACCGCCGACAACACCAGTGTAAACAAGCCAAACACCAACACCATCAGGAACGCCGCGCTGCTCGGCAACACGGCCAACATGAACAACGCGACCGCCAGAATGATGAACGAGTTGATCAAGAACCCGCGGCGAGAGAATTTAATCGTGCACCAGATGCCGATCAGCGCCCCGAGGATCAGCAGCATGTTCAGCATCAGCTCCGTGCCAAAGCCTTCGGCCAAACCCATCTTTTGCAGGATCGACGGCAGGAAGGTGTAAATGGCGAAGTACGGCATCACGATGCAGACGAAGAACAGGCAATTGAACGCGGTGCGTTTGCGGTATTCACGGCTGAACAGCACGGCGTAGCCGGAACGGGTTTCGGTGGATTGGGTTTCGTCGAGTTCGACGTTGTCACCCAGGTGTTTCTTGACGATCGCTCGCGCCTCGGCGATTCGGCCCTGGTTCACCAGCCAACGCGGCGACTCCGGTGTGCCAATGCGGGCAATCAGGATCAGCGCCGCCGGGATGGCCGACGAGGCCAGCATCCAGCGCCAGGCATCGTCGCCGAGGCTGAGCATGGCGGTGCCGACGAACGTAGCGGCGACGTAGCCGAAGGTCCAGATCACGCTGAACGAACCGAGCAGCACACCGCGATGTTTCTTCGGTGCAAACTCGGCCAGCATGGCGTGACCGACGCTGAAGTCACCGCCCAACCCGATACCGATCAACACCCGGCACAGGAACAGTCCCATGGCTGTCTCGGCGTAGAACTGCATCACCGAGGCAATGGTAATCAGCACGAAGCTGACCAGGAATATTTTCTGCCGGCCGACCTTGTCGGAGATCCAGCCAAAAAACAGACTGCCGAGAAACAGGCCGATGAGTGCTGAAGCGCCAATCAAACCTTGCCAGAACGCATCCAGCTGCATTTGCGGACTGAGCAACGTGAACGCGATACCGATCAGGCCGAGGATGTAGCCGTCGGTGAAGTGTGCGCCGAAGGTCAGTCCTGCGATTTTGAGGTGGAAGCGCCCGATGGGCAGGTCGTCGATTTTTACCGGTTGTACGGACATGTAAGTCTCCAATTGTTGTTATTGACGGAGAAATGAAACCGATAGCTTTTTTTGTGGGAGCGGGCTTGCTCGCGAAGAGGAAGTTTCAGTCGACATTTATGTTGCCTGACACGCCGCTGTCGCGAGCAAGCCTTCCCCCACGAGGTTTGGCGCCGTTACAGGCCGCCCATTAACAGGTATTTGATTTCCAGGTAGTCATCCAGACCGTACTTCGAACCCTCACGCCCCAGGCCCGATTCCTTGATGCCTCCGAACGGTGCCACTTCCGTGGAAATGATCCCTTCGTTGATTCCGACCATGCCCGCTTCCAGGCCTTCGGCCATGCGCCACACACGGCCGATGTCACGGCTGTAGAAGTAAGCCGACAAACCGTAGGGCGTGTCGTTGGCCTTTTGCAGGACTTCGGCTTCGTCCTTGAAGCGAAAGCACGCCGCCACCGGCCCGAAGGTTTCGTCCTGGGCGATCAGCATGTCGCTGTGGGCTTCGGCGAGGATGGTCGGCTCATAAAACGTACCGCCGAGCGCATGACGACGACCGCCGCACAACAACTTCGCACCCTTCTCCAACGCGTCGCCTACGTGCAGTTCAACCTTGGCCAGTGCTACTGCGTTGATCAGCGGACCTTGCTCGGTCTCGCCGTCCAGCGCACTGCCGACCCGCATCGCCGCCACGGCTTCGGCGAGTTTGCCGGTGAAGGCTTCGTACACGCCGTCCTGAATAAAGAAGCGGTTCACGCAGACGCAGGTTTGCCCGGTGTTGCGGAACTTCGAGGCCATGGCGCCTTTGACCGCAGCGTCCAGATCAGCATCGTCGAAGACAATGAACGGCGCGTTGCCGCCTAGCTCCAGCGACACTTTTTTCAGCGTGTCCGCTGCCTGGCGCATCAGCAATTTGCCAGTGCGGGTAGAGCCGGTGAACGACAGTTTGCGCACGATGCCTGAGGCTTGCAGCGCACCACCAATGGCCACGGCATCGCCCGAAACAATGTTGAACACACCCGCCGCAATCCCGGCCTGTTCGGCCAGTACCGCCAGCGCAAAAGCCGACAACGGCGTCTCTTCCGATGGCTTGAGAATCATCGTGCAACCTGCCGCGAGTGCCGGGCCGACCTTGCGGGTGACCATGGCCAGCGGGAAGTTCCACGGGGTGATCGCAGCGACCACACCGATGGCTTCCTTGACTACGATGATCCGCGCATCAGCCTTGTGGCTCGGGATCACGTCGCCGTAAGCGCGTTTGGCTTCTTCAGCGAACCACTCCAGAAAGCTCGCGGCGTAGACCACTTCACCCATGGCTTCGGCCAGCGGTTTGCCCTGCTCGCGGCTGAGCAAGGTCGCCAGGTCCTTCTGGTTGCTCAACATCAACTCGCTCCAGCGCTTGAGCTTCTGGCTGCGTTCCTTGGCGGTCAATTTGCGCCAGGCAGGCAAGGCACGGTTGGCGGCGTCGATGGCCAGGTTGGTGGCTTCGGCGCCGGCCTTTTGTACTTCGGCAATCAACTCGCCATTGGCCGGGTTGAAAACCGGGTAAGTCGGCCCCCCGCTGGTCCATTGGCCGTCGATGAAATTGCCGTTACGGATCAGCGCGCTCATGCCACAGCCTCAGTCAGATTGAAGCGCTCCAGGCCCGGACGGGCCGAACGCAAGATACGTTTGCCGGCGGTGTAATCGTTGATCACGTCGCACGGGGTGTAATTGCGTTCCAACTCGTGCAGCTCGTCGGCGTCGAGTCTGGTGTCCAGCGCCGCCAGCGCACTGTCGAATTGCTCGGTGGTGTCAGCGCCCACCAGCATGCAATCCACGCCCGGATGATTGGAGACCCAGGCCTGGGCGATCTGCGCATTCGACACACCACGGGCACGGGCCACGCGCTGTACCGAATGCGCGATCTGAAACGAGGCTTCGTCGCTGTACATCTGCTGGGTAAAAAAGTCGGTCTGGTTGCGGGTCGACTGCACGTCACCAGTCAACAAGCCACGGGCCAGCGGGCTGAACACCGAGACGCCCAAGCCCTGATCGCGGCAGAACGGGATCATCTCGCGCTCTTCCTCGCGGTAGGCGCAGTTCAGTTGCAGCTGCATGTTGATCGGCTTGACCCAACCATTGCGCTCGCAGGCCATGAGGATCTTCGCCAGTTGCCCGGTGAGCATGGTCGACACGCCGATGTACCGGGCCTTACCGGAACGCACGATGTCGTTCATGGCGCTCATGGTTTCTTCAACCGGCGTGTTCACGTCGAAGTAATGCAGCATGAACACATCGACGTAATCCATGTTCAGGCGCTTCAGCGAGGCGTCGATGCTGTCCATGATGTGCTTGCGTGAATGGCCGCTGGCGTTGATCCCGGTGCGGGTGCCGTAACCGACCTTGGTGGTGATCACCAGGTCTTCGCGACGGGCCAGGCGCTTGACGATGCGTCCGACCACTTCCTCGCCGACGCCGGCGGAATAGAAGTCGGCGAGGTCGATGAAGTTCACACCGTTGTCCAACGCGTGCGCGACGATCGGTTCGCTCTTCTTCTCATCGAAGATCCACGGTTTCCAGTCCGGGGTGCCCATGTTCATGGTGCCCAGGCACAGGCGAGAGACTTGCAGGCCGGAGTGGCCAAGACGAATGTATTGCATGGCGCGGACCTCAGGCTTTTGGCGTGTAGAAAGGGTTGCTGATGTGATCGACCACATCTGCCAGTTGCGCGGTTTGCGGCTTGCCGGTCAGCGCGGCACGGATCGCCGTGCGGCAGGCGTTGTAGTTGTTCAGGTAGACCGCATCCAGGTCATCGCAGGCCGGGTTGACCCAGTTCGCGGTGACGATCGCCCACTCGTCTTCAGCTTCCGGCGGCAAGGTACCGTCGAGCAGCGCTTCCAGAACAGCCTTGGCGATCCCGGCCTGCGACGCACCCCAGGTAGCGTTGCCATGCAAGTCGCTGCTGATCGCAGCCTTGTTGACATAAAGGGTCATCGGCTTCACCGGAATGTTCGGCTGGGCGATCACCATGAACGGACAATGGCCCTGGCTCGGCGACGCCAGGCTATTGGCAAACGCCTGCCCCGCCGGACCGTTACGCGGGCCGATCAGAATGTTGATATGCGCGGCGTTTACGCCCGGGCCTTCGAAACCTTCACCGATGTACAGGTCGAGTTCTTTCATGGGTCATTACTCTTCAGTGATTTTTTGGATGATCAGAAATGCACGCAGACTGTGGAGGTCGCATGGCAAATGTCAGGGAGCGAAGAGAGCGGGTCGTGGCGCAGAGAATCAGTCATAGGTGCAAACGCTCTTTTTTGTTGTTGATGAGCTGTGTTTGCGATTTTTTAACACTGGGAGATTGAGGGGCTGTAACCATGAAATGTCATAGGGGCATGAGGTTTGGTAATACCCCGCAGAACTGCGGCGCAATTGTGTTTAAAATGCCGCCCCCATCAAACTGCTGGCCCTGCCCGATGAACGCTGACGCTCTCTCCACCCTTCACGACCATTTGCTGACAGCCCTGGCCGATGCACCCGCAGAAACCCGCCGGCTGTTCCATGGCCGGGGCCGGTGCTGGCCTGGGCTGGAGCAATTGACCGTCGACTGGCTGCAGGGGGTGGTGCTGGTGTCGCTGTTCAAGGAACCTGAAGCAGCGCAGCTGGAAGATTTGAAGCGGTTGCTGATGGCGGTCACTGAATCGGCGCAGTGGCAACAATCAGGGGCGCAGACCCTGTTGCTGCAACACCGCTACCTGCTGCAAAGCACCACCGAATGGCTGCTTGGGGAAGCGATCGAGGAATTGATCATCACCGAGGGCGGCCTGCGTTATCGCGTGGACCTGGGCCGCAAGCAGAACACCGGGTTGTTCCTCGACATGCGCTACGGTCGCGACTGGGTAAGGGCCAATGCCGATGGCAAGCGCGTGTTGAATCTGTTCGCCTACACCTGCGGCTTTTCGGTCGCCGCCATCGAGGGAGGCGCCGAACACGTGGTCAACCTGGACATGTCCAGCCCGGCGCTGAACCGTGGTCGCGACAACCATCGGCTCAATGGCCATGACATGAGCAAGGTGAGTTTTCTCGGCCATGATTTGTTCAAGTCCTGGGGCAAGGTGATCGGCAAGGGCCCTTACGACCTGGTGATCATCGATCCGCCGTCCTTTCAGAAAGGCAGTTTCCTGCTGACCAAGGATTACCAGCGCGTATTGCGTCGGCTGCCGGAGTTGCTCAGCCCCCAAGGGACGGTGCTGGCGTGCATGAACGATCCGGCGTTCGGGGCGGATTTCCTGATTGATGGCGTGATGCGTGAAGCGCCGGGTTTGCGGTTCGAGCGGCGACTGGAGAATCCGCCGGAGTTTCCGGATGCTGATGTTGAATGCGGGTTGAAGGCGTTGGTGTTTACGCTGATGGACTGAGTGCTCCTACAAGGGTTCTGGTGTGTGGCCATTGTTTGGGTCAACGCGGCTGTAACCGTGTTTTGCCGGCGTCCATGTGCTCAACGGCAACACGCCAATTGAGCAAGGCCCAGGGCGGTTGGACTGTCGGTGCGATCGTCCAGGCCAACCATGGCATTCGCAATGAACTGCGCGTCGATGGTTACCCGGTCGGGCGTTATATGGAACAGGCTGACTCACCGTTCCTCAAGGCATCGCTGCCTTATCCGGGGATGGGCTCGATCGTCTTGTGCCTGGCCACCGATGCGCCGCTGCTGCCGCATCAATGCACGCGCCTCGCACAGCGTGCCAGCCTCGGGCTTGCCGGTACCGGCGGCGGCAACGAAGACCACAGCGGCGACATTTTCATCGCCTTCGCCACCGGCAACCAACACGTGCCACCGGCCGCTTACGAAGGGAAAGGTGCGCCTACTTGCGACAACCTGAGCATGGTCAACAACGACCACATCAGCGAGTTGTTTTTGGCGGCGACTGAAGCGGTGGAAGAAGCGATCATCAACGCCGTGCTGGCCGCTGAAACGACTGAAGGTAACGGCCATACCGTGCCGGGTCTGGACGCAAAGACACTGCTCAAGGCCTTGCGTCAGGCCGGTTGGCCGGGTGAAACAGGCGGGATCTGAAGACTCGGTTCAACGAGGCGCCCGATGCAGTGCATCGGGCGGCTATTGATTAGTCTTTAAGGATCAACAGCGGTGTGTCTTTTTTCACGAGGTAGGTCGCCAGCTCTGAGGCTTTGCCGTCACCGACGTTCTTCGCAAGATGCACGGTGCCTGCGGGGATGTACAAGGAGTCACCGGCTTTGAGCGTCACTGGCGCCCGCCCTTCGAGCTGATACTCAAACGTGCCCGAGATGACGTAAGCGACTTCCACGCCAGGATGAGAATGCTTGGGGGATGTGACGCCCGGGTCGAAATCGACACGCACCTGAATCACCTCACCCTTGGAAATGTCGAGGTCCTGGCGCACCAGGTCCGTGCGGTGCAGGCCTGTCTGCCAGCTTTTTGCCGGGCTGGCGTCAACGGGCGCCTTCACTTCTTCAGCCGCGAATGCGTTAAGTGATACGGCGGCAGCCAGGGCGATGCCGAGCAGGCCTGCGGTGTGACGGGATTTGATACGGGACATCGCAATTCTCCAATGATTGCCGCGGTTGCGGTGGCTTCATTACGAGGTCGCGGTGTATCGCGCAAGTGTCGAGAACAGCATGGTTTTGTATGCCCAGGTAACTGCTGGCGCCGGGGATACGTTCAGATACAAGCACGTGGGTGCGTCAGTGCGGTACGCCCAGTTTGGTCACGATGTCTTCTGGCTTGATACGTCGTCCGTCCGTTGAAACCAACTGCAGTTTCTGGATCGGCTGACGATCCTGTGCGTCGACCATGACCGATCCCGTTTCGCCCGGTTCGTACAAAAACTCGTTGCCCCACTGCGACAAGGCAATCAGGACGGTTTGCAAGGCCCTGCCCTTTTCAGTCAGGACGTATTCCTTGTAGATGCTTCCATCAGCCGCCGGCGCCATCCGCAACACACCTTCTGCCACCAGTCCCTTGAGGCCGGTGCCTCGATTATTTTGAACGGATCGGTGCATGCCGTCATGGGATGGCCGGGTTACAGCGCCTACGCGGCAAGCAAGGGCGCCGTCCGTTCCATGACCCGGGTGATGGCCGCAGAATTTGCCCCGCGTGGCATTCGCGTCAACCAGATTACCCCTGGCGCTGCACGCACACCGGTATGGAACCCCCACACGGTGAAAGTGGGCATGGATGCGCTGGAGGAAAAACTGAACACCACGATCCCGCTCGGTCGCATTGGCGAAGCTGAAGAAGTGGCCACCGTCGCCTTGTTCCTCGCCTCCAGCGACTCTTCGAATGTCGTGGGCGCAGAGATTGTCGTCGACGGCGGTGCAACCAGTTCGCCATTGGGCGCACCGGCTCACCGAAAAAACTGGCAGGCGTAACGGATTTGTATCGGCGTGTATGTTCGCTGACGATCTTACACAGCGATACACAACCACCGGATTAGGACACACAGGCACTACATAAAGGTGGAAAAGTGGGGCCTCTCCCGCTCGTCCGTAACGCGGCGACATAAACGGTGAGGCCCCCAACCCTTTAGCAGGAACCCGTCATGATCAATGAAATCGACACCGTGCTGTATACCGGCAAGACCCACACCACCGGCGGCCGCGACGGCGAATCGAAGAGTTCGGATGGACGTCTGGACATCAAGCTTTCCCCGCCTGGCTCTTCAGGGGCTGGGACCAACCCGGAACAGCTGCTGGCTGCTGGCTGGTCGGCCTGTTTCATCGGCGCGATAGGTAAAGCGGCTGCTGCGCTGAAGGTGACCTTGCCAAGCGGCGTCGCCGTTGATGCCGAAGTGGACCTGGGCAAGTCCGACAACGCTTTTTTCCTCCAGGCACGCCTCAATGTCAGCCTTCCTGGTCTCGATCCTGTCGTCGCACGGGCGTTAGTGGATGCCGCACATCAAACCTGCCCTTACTCCAAAGCAACCCGTGGCAACATCGACGTCACCCTCAATCTGGTTTAAGCCTGGCCCACATTGCGGCCTGCCTTCCCGGCAGGCTGTACCGGGTTGTTCCCTATAGCATTTATCCATCCTGCCGCCGTTGCCCAAGGACGAAATCGGTCTAAAAAGTCCGGTTTGCGTTTCGCAGCCTTTGCTATTCTAAAACCTGTAGGTGAAGACGCAGACTGATGCGCAAGAGGATAGCGAGGAAGCGTGGGGCGCGCTCCTAAGGGTACACGGTTAGAAAGATCTCCGAGGTGAGGTCCAGCCCTTATGCCGTGTGAAGCAGGACAGCACAAAACTGTTCTGTCAGAAGCCTGATAAACCTTGTAAGCCAGAGACCAGCGCTGGCCACCTACTCGATTTCGAAGCCCGCCCTGTGCGGGCTTTTTCGTTGTGCGCAGAACCGGGAGCCAATACCACTTCCTTCCCATTCGACCGTTCGTCGCCAAGCAGGCCTCTCCCCTATTGACTTCAATGGGCGGCTGCGCGAGTATTATTTCCATCGCATACGATACAAACGTATACGCCATACAATCAAACCCTACTGCACCTTTGAGGATTCATCCCATGAGCAAGATCGAAAAAGTCCTGGCCTCCGGCAAAACCCACACCACCATGAGCAGCACGGGCACCACTTCGCGCGGCCATAACGGCAGCCTCGACATCGTGCTTTCGTCGCCCGGCAGCGACAAACCCGTTCATGAATTCAAAGGCACCCAGCCACACCCGAAAGCCGAGCAACTGTTTGCCGGTGCCTGGTCGGCCTGCTACATCGCCGCCGTCGGTCTTGCTGCCAAACAGCGCAACGTTGAGCTTCCCTCCGATTTGTCCGTCGATATCGAAGTGGACTTGGGCCAGACCGGCGACGCTTACTTCCTCCAGGCACGCCTGACGCTGCGCGCTCCAGGTCTGGATCAGGGTGTCGCAACAGAAATCGCCCACGCCGCAGACCAGATCTGCCCGTACTCCAAAGCAACCCGCGGCAACATTGACGTGGCCCTGAACGTAATCACGGCCTGATACACCGCGAAGCTTTGACATCAATTGGCTTTCTAGAAACACCCTACATGTCGTATGCGATGTAAGCGCATACGAACACAAACCTTATTGAAACATTCAGGTAATCATCCATGAGCAAGATCGAAAAAGTACTGGCCACTGGCAAAACCCACACCACCGCCAGCAGCACCGGCAACACCTCGCGCGGCCACAACGGCAGCCTCGATATCGCCCTCTCGTCGCCCGGCAACGCCCAGCCTGCGCACGTGTTCGCCGCCACCCAGCCGCACCCGGCCGCCGAGCAATTGTTCGCCGGTGCATGGTCGGCCTGCTACACCGCCGCCGTCGGGCTGGTAGCCAATGACCTGAACGTGGTGCTGCCGGCGGACATGTCCGTCGACATCGAAGTCGACGTCGGTCAGACCGGTGCGGAGTACTTCCTTCAAGCTCGTTTAACCCTGCGCGTGCCCGGCCTGACGGACGACGTTGCAAAGACCCTGGCACACACCGCCGACCAGATCTGCCCGTACTCGAAGGCGACCCGTGGCAACATCGACGTGGATCTGAAAGTCCTCACGGCATGACGCACGCGCGGCGGGTTCGACGTGTCCCTGCACGTCGACCCGTCGGAAGGCAGAAACGAGGTTCTCGGGCGCGACCGGTCTGATGCAGAATGAGTTCACGCCACTGCAGACCTCGATCGAGCCTCTGCGCAACAACCTGATCACATCAATGAACACTGAGGAGTAAGCGATGACCACGCAAACTGAAACCGCCCTTCTGGCCGGCGGCTGCTTCTGGGGCATGCAGGATCTGATAAGGAAACAAAAAGGCGTGCTGTCGACGCGCGTGGGTTACTCCGGCGGCGATGTGCCCAATGCCACGTACCGCAACCATGGCACCCACGCCGAAGCGATCGAGGTCGTGTTTGACCCGGCCATCACCAGCTACCGCCAGATCCTTGAGTTTTTCTTTCAGATTCACGATCCGTCGACCGCCAATCGCCAAGGTAACGACATAGGCCTCAGCTACCGCTCGGCGATTTTCTATCTGAACGAAGAGCAGCAAGCGGTGGCCGAGGACACAGCGGCCGATGTGGATGCCTCCAGTCTGTGGCCCGGCCGGGTCGTGACTGAAATCGTCCCTGCGGGCCCGTTCTGGGAGGCAGAGCCAGAGCATCAGGATTACCTGGAAAGACTGCCCACCGGTTACACCTGCCACTTCATTCGGCCGAACTGGAAACTGCCGAAACGAGCGTGATGCTTTGCGGCCTGGGTTCCGTCAACGGAACCCAGGCACCTTTGCGTCAGGTGTTGGTTTTCAGCTTGGTCCACAACCGTGTGCTCAACCGTGCAATCGCGGCGGGCAGGTCCTCGACGGTGAACAACTTGTCCATCACGGTTTTCGGCGGGTAGATCGCCAGGTCCTGCTTCACCGCCGGATTGACCAACGTATCCGCTGCCAGGTTCGGGTTGGCGTAGTGGATGCTGTTGCTGATGTTGGCGATGACGTCAGGCTTCAACAAGTAGTTCATGTAGGCATAGCCATTTTTCTCGTGGGGCGCACTCTTGGGCATGACCACCATGTCGAGCCACAGGGTCGAGCCTTCGTCCGGGATCGAATAGGCGATCTCGATGCCGTTGTTCGCTTCCTTGGCACTGGCGGCCGCTTGCACCACATCACCGTTGAAGCCGATCACGGCACAGACATTGCCATTGGCCAGGTCGCTGACGTACTTGGACGCATGGAAATATTGGACGTAAGGCCTGATCTTGAGCAGCGTTTGCTCGGCCTTCTTGTAATCCGCCGGCTCGTGGCTATGGGGTGGCAGTCCCAGGTAATTGAGGGTGATCGGCAGAATTTGCGTCGGGTTATCGATGATCGCCACGCCGCATTCACTCAACTTCTTGATGTTGTTCTCATCAAAAATCAGGCTCCAGGAATGGGTGACGTCGGTGGTGCCGAAGATCGCTTTGATTTTCTCGACGTTGTAGCCAATTCCCGCCGTGCCCCACATGTACGGATAGCCGTACTGGTTGCCCGGGTCATTGACCTCGAGTTTTTTCAGCAGCGCCGGATCGAGGTTTTTCCAGTTCGGCAGCTGGCTCTTGTCCAGTTTCTGAATCGCACCAGCCTTGATCAATCGCGACAGGAAATGATTCGAAGGGCTGACCACGTCATAACCGGTATTGCCGGTCATCAGTTTTGATTCCAGGACTTCGTTGCTGTCGTGAATGTCGTAAGTCGCCTTGATCCCGGTTTCCCGGGTGAAGTTGCTCAAGGTGTCGTCGGCGATGTAGCCGTTCCAGTTGGAAATATTGACCTCTTCGGCCGCGTAGCTGACTGCTGAAAACGTCGTGAGCGCAACCATCAGGGAAATAGTAGGGGCCTGCATGTTCAATCACCTTTTTGTTCTTTTGGGATAACCGGAATCTAGATTTCTGTCCTCGCACGGACGGCTTCGACACGCATCCGAAACATCGCGCCGATGTCGAGCAAGGGTCGCGGCGGGAGCCAGCCGGGTTGGGCTCTGTCCATCACTGAATCGAGCAACGGCGAGCCAACGCCCGACGCCAGTTCGGCGAGCAGTCGTCCCCAAAGGGTGCCGCGCGCCACGCCCGAACCGTTGCAGCCGGCCACGGCAAACACGCCCTCTTCCACCCTGGAAAAAAACGGCTGCCCGGAGCGAGAGGCGCTCAGGTGTCCGGTCCAGGTGTGCTGGATATCCTGCTCGGTCAGCCACGGGAAACGCCGCTGCAAACCCAGCACATGGTGCTGGCGACGGATCGCCAGTTCATGGCTGGACAAATCCCGCGAGCGGTATTCCGCGGTGTTGCGGATCATCACCCGACGATCGGGTGTCAGCCGTACCGTGGCGCCGAGCGGACGGGTGGACAGCACGCCCCAGGGCTCGACACTGCCGATGTTGCGAAACTCTTCGTCACTCAACGGCCGCGTAAGGCTGGCGCTCAGTTCCATGGCAAAGGTGCCGCTGTCCTGGATACCCGCGCGCGGCACGAAGGCGTTGAGGCAGATCAGCACCTGCTTCGCCTCAATGCTGCCATCGATGCCGCTGGCCCGCACACGCCCTTTCCCCAGACGGTCGAGGCCGGTGATGTCGGTATTTTCGTAGACGGTCACGGTCTCCGGCAGTGCTTCCAGCAAGCCCTTCACGTACTTTGCCGGTTGCAGCAACGCGTTGCCCTTGCCGCACCAGATCGCGGCGCGGTAATGCCGGGTGCCGAGTTTCTGCTTCAGTTGCTCGCCTTCGAAAAACTCCGCCGATGCACCGAGCGCCCGCAGGGTGTGCAGCTTGGCGTCGATATGGGTCAGCTTGCCGGGATCACTGACGGCGAAGAAATAGCCCGACTCCCGGAAGTCGCATTCGATGCTGTGTCGGGAGATCACCTTGCGCACTTCCGCACTGGCGGCACGGGAAATCGTGGTGTCCACTTCAAACCCGGCAAACCCGGAGTTGCCGATCAATTCATCATTGGAGGGGTGCTCGTGGGCCACCACAAATCCGGAATTACGTGCCGAAGCACCCTGGGCCGCGCGCTGCCGGTCGACCACCACGATGCGCGCCTGAGGGTGCATCTGCGCCAGCGCATGGGCGGCACTGAGGCCGGTAATGCCCGCACCGATGATCAGCCAATCGGCCTTTTGCGCGCCGATCAGACCATCACGCGCCGGGGCACATCCTGCTTGCGCGATCCAGCCACATTCATTATTCATGCGTCACCTGCCTAGACTGTCGTTCTGCTCGCCGGCGCATGCGGTCATTGCATAGGCAATGTCTGATGGCGGCGGCCAGGACTAGAATCTATTAGGTCTTCGGTGCTACAACCAACGTTATAAACTCATTGAGCCATTCATAAAACGCATGGATAAGATTCGTCACGTCCCTTCCCTTCAAGCCATGCAGGCATTGGTGGAAGTTGCTGAGATGGGCAGCTTCACCCAAGCGGCGCATAAGCTCTGCCTGACCCAAAGCGCCGTCAGCCGGCAAATCCAGCAGCTGGAAAGTCACTTCGGCGTGCCGATGTTCGTGCGCAGTAGCCGCAGCATTCGCCTGACCCCGGAGGGCGAACAGGTATTGG
Source organism: Pseudomonas sp. LBUM1663 (assembly GCF_059695905.1). NCBI lineage: Bacteria > Pseudomonadati > Pseudomonadota > Gammaproteobacteria > Pseudomonadales > Pseudomonadaceae > Pseudomonas > Pseudomonas sp. LBUM1663. The sequence goes on from NZ_CP166792.1 coordinate 3,797,223, forward strand.
CCAGCGCGCGCACTATTCTCGATCAACTGAAAACCCTTGAGGATCGGCTGTCTCCGCAAAAACGCCCGTTTCGCATCCGCATGCATGTGTCGCTGGCGGTACGCTGGTTGTTGCCGAAACTGAGCGATTTCTATTGCTGCCACCCGGACATTTCCCTGTCGATCGAAACCGTGGCGACCGAGATCGTCGAGCCGGCCAGCGACAGCGACGCCTACATCCTCTACCTGCCCGAACCGTCCAGCGATCCCGCCTGCCTGACCCTGTTCGAGGAAGCGCTGGTGCCAGTGTGTGCGCTCGGCCTCGCCAGTGAATCTCGGCCGCTGGCGTCGGTGGAGGATCTGGTGCGTTTCCCGCTGCTGCATCGTTCGGCCGACCAGCAAGCCTGGATCGAATGGCTGGCCGCCAATGACGGCAAGCCGCTGCAGGACTATCGGCACATTCCCTTCAACCTCGACGAGTTGGCGCTTGATGCGGCAGCGCGTGGGCTGGGGGTGGCGGTGACCGATCTGACCCTGGCGCAGGAATCGATTGATCGCGGGGTGCTGGTCGTTCCGTTCGGCAGCCCGTTGAAGACCCGCGGCGTCTATTCGCTGTGCCTGCAACCTTCGGCGGCGACTCATCCGGCGTGCGCGCAGGTCATGCAATGGTTCGCTGCTCAGGCTGAATGATGCAGGTATGGATACCTATGTGGGAGCCAGCCTGCTGGCGATGAGGGTGTGTCAGTCAAAGAATTCATGGCTGTCAGACCGCTATCGCGAGCAGGCTCACTCCCACAGGGTTTTGTGTTTATTCAGGGATTCAGGTTTCTGGTTGTACTACACCGCGCTCTTCCAGCAGGCGCACAAACATGGTCAGGCTCTGGGACACCGTCCCTCTGCGCCACACCAGCCAGGTGCACAAAAACCGGAAGGATGGCGACAACGGCCAGACACTCACCGTGGTGCAGCCCGGCATGCTTTCGAGCATGCTGCGCGGCATCAGCGCCAGGCCGGCTCCGGCGCTGACGCAGGCCAGCATGCCGTGATAGGACTCCATTTCGAAGATTTTGCCGGGCACTGCCGCGTCCTTGGCGAACCAGCTTTCAAAGTGGTGGCGGTAGGAGCAATTGGAGCGGAACGCATAGATGTTTTCGCCGTTGACCTCCCGCGCGCGGTGGATCGGGGCATGGTGGAGCGGCGCGATCAGCACCATTTCTTCCTCGAACGCCGGCACGCCTTCCAGTGCAGGGTGCAGCACCGGGCCGTCGACAAACGCAGCGGCCAATCGGCCCGACAGCACGCCGTCGATCATGGTCCCGGACGGTCCGGTGGACAGGTCCAGCTCGACCTTGGCGTGCTTCTGGTTATAGGCCGCCAACAGCCCAGGGATGCGCACCGCCGCCGTGCTCTCCAGTGACCCCAGCGCGAAGGTGCCCTGGGGTTCTTCACCAGCCACCGTCGCCCGGGCTTCCTGCACCAGGTCGAGAATCCGCCGGGCGTAATCGAGAAAACTCCAACCGGCTGGCGACAGGCGCAGGCGGCTTTTCTCGCGGATAAACAGGTCCACACCCAAGTCTTGCTCCAATTGCTTGATCCGTGTCGTCAGGTTCGACGGCACTCGGTGGATGTGTTGGGCGGCCACGCTGATGCTGCCGTGTTCGGCCACTGCTTTGAAAATTTCCAGCTGAACCAGATCCAAAGTCATTCTCCAAACGTGAACGATATGCTCAGCATTATTCAGTTTCCAGAAAACAAACGCCACCGTAACCTGAGCGTATTCCCACCTAGCAGGACGGTGCCATGACCAACGTTTCCAGCCTCACCCACGCCATTTCGATCAACCCCGCCACCGGCGAGCAGATCGGCAACTACCCGTTTGAATCCGCTTCGGCGCTGCAGGCTGCACTGTCCCGTGCCGCTGCCGGGTTCCGTGTCTGGCGCAGCACAGCGGTTGCGCAACGCTCACAGCTATTGATCACCCTGGCTCAGGCATTGCGCGACAACGCGGCAGCGATGGCGAACATGATTTCCCTGGAGATGGGCAAGCCGATCACCCAGGCCCGCGGTGAAATCGAAAAATGTGCCCAGCTCTGCGAGTGGTACGCCGAACACGGCCCGGCCATGCTGACCGCCGAGCCGACTCTGGTTGAAGGTGGCAAAGCACGCATTGAATATCGTCCGCTCGGCCCGATTCTCGCGGTGATGCCGTGGAATTTCCCGATCTGGCAGGTCCTGCGTGGCGCCGTTCCTGCGCTGATCGCTGGCAACACCTACGTGCTCAAACATGCGCCAAACGTGATGGGCAGCGCTTACCTGCTGCGGGAAGCCTTCAAGCAAGCCGACTTCCCTGAAGGTGTGTTCGAGGTCATCAACGTCACGCCAGAGGGCGTCTCCACGGCGATCGCTGATCCGCGCATCGCAGCGGTGACCCTCACCGGCAGCGTGCGCGCCGGCATGGCCATCGGCGCGCAGGCCGGAGCAGCGTTGAAGAAATGCGTACTGGAACTGGGCGGTTCCGATCCTTTCATCGTGCTCGACGATGCCGACCTCGACGAAGCGGTCAAAGCCGCCGTGATTGGCCGTTATCAGAACACCGGGCAAGTCTGCGCAGCCGCAAAACGCTTGATCGTCGAACAAGGCATCGTCGAGGAATTCACACGCAAGTTCGTCGAAGCCACGCGCAACCTGGTGGTCGGCGATCCACTAGCCGCCGACACTTACATCGGCCCGATGGCTCGCTTCGATCTGCGAGATGAACTGGATCAACAGGTGCGCGACACCCTGGAAGAAGGCGCGACGTTGCTGCTGGGTGGCAAGAAGGCTGAAGGCCCGGGCAACTTCTACGAGCTGACTGTCTTCGGTGATGTCACCGACCAGATGACTTCGTTCAAGCAGGAACTGTTCGGCCCGGTCGCCTCGATCATCACCGCACGCGATGCCGCCCACGCGCTGGAACTGGCCAATGACAGCGAATTCGGCCTCGCCGCGACGATCTACACCGGCAACGTCGAACGTGCCCAGCAGATGGCCGGCGAACTGGAAACCGGTGGTGTGTTCATCAATGGCTACTGCGCAAGCGACCCGCGCGTCACCTTCGGCGGCGTGAAGAAAAGCGGATTTGGCCGCGAGCTGTCGCACTTCGGCGTGCGCGAGTTCTGCAATGCCCAGACGGTGTGGCTGGATCGTCGCTGATCGCCTCCAGCGATAACTTGCGCCTAACCGACGATATCGATCAACTGCTCGCGCTGCGCACCGGTCAGCATCGGCCCGAAACCGGCGCCGGCGTTGTCCGCCATATAGCGCGGGTTGCCGGTGCCGGGAATCACGCAGGTCACCGCTGAATGCGACAGCAAGAACTTCAGCGCCATCTGCGGCCAACTGTTGACCCTCACATCCGCCGCCCAGCGCGGCAAGGGTTTGTCCTTCAAGCGGCTGAGCAGGTTGCCGCCGCCGAACGGCCGATTGCAGATCACCGCCACGCCGCGCTCGCGGCACAGCGGCAGGATGCGTTTCTCGACGCCGCGGTCATCCAGCGCATAGTTGATCTGCAAGAAATCCAACGGCTCGGCCTTGAGCACCGCTTCCACCTCGTCATACGCCGACGCCGTGTAATGGGTGATGCCGATGTAGCGGATGCGCCCTTCTTCCTTCCATTTTCGCAAGGTCGGCAAATGGGTTTGCCAGTCCAGTAGGTTGTGGATCTGCATCAGATCGATGCGATCGGTTTGCAGCAGCTTGAAGGACTGTTCCATCTGCGCGATGCCCTCTTCGCGGCCACGGGTCCAGACCTTGGTGGCCAGGAAGGCCGGCGAACGTGGCTCATGAATCGACAGCAACTCACCGGTCGTCTCTTCGGCCCGGCCGTACATCGGCGAGCTGTCGATGACCGTTCCGCCCTTCTCGAACAATGCGCGCAGAACGGCGGGCAACTGCTTGTAGGCGGGGCTCGATGGCTCGACATCAAACCCGCGATAGGTGCCCAACCCGACGATGGGCAATGGCTCGGAGCTGGAAGGAATGGCGCGGGTCAGCATGTTCTTGCCTCCTGTGTCCTTCGACGGCGTGGTTGCAGCGAAGGCCGGCCCGAAGGTGAAAACCGCCGAAGCCCCGGCAGCCAGCGTGAGTATTTGGCGACGCGTGTATCCATCAGTGTGGCTCATGCAGTGGTCCTTCCACCTTTTTGCTGTCAGCCCTTTGTTCCTGGTGCCTGGCAAGCCACAGGCATAACCAGCCCCACAGCCCGGCAAACGGTACGATCACCAGCGCTATCAGACCAAAACCGGCGCCCAGTGCCGTCAAACCCACCGATAACCAGCCACTGGCGGCATCTCCACCGCGATACACCAGGGTTTCGATCACATTCTTGGCCTTGTACTTTTCCTCGCGGCTGACTACGGTCCACAACACTTCACGCGCCGGCCGCACGATGGCGAACTCGACCGCACGACGCAGCCCCTGCGCCAGGGCGACGGTGGCGGGCACGGGTGCCAGGGCCATGGCGGTAAACGCCACGAGGGTCGCCAGCGGCAATGCCACCAGCGCCCCGCCGACACCGACCAAACGTATCAACAGCGCCGTCAGCAGCAGTTGAAAGATCAAGGTCAGCGTCGACACGATCAAATCGACCACGGCGAAAAATAGCGTGCGGCTGGCCACATCAGCATAGCTACCCGCCACAATCCGTCCCTGCTCGAAATACAACAAGGTCGCGGCGCTGGTGTGCAGCAGCATGAACAACACCAGCCCCAGCAGATAGGGCGAGCGCACAATCAGGGTGATCCCGGCCAGCATGCTGCCGCCCATGCGCCGATCATCCATCAAGCGGCTGCCGGACTGCGATTGGGTTTGGGAGAGCAGCGCCCGATAGCAGCGCACCGCGACTTCCAGCAGCAGCGCCGCCGCGACGGTCAACGCCACCGGGCCCAGACGCGTGGCCATGGTCGCCGCCAGCAACGGCCCGATGAACGTGCCCAGGGTGCCCCCCGCCGCGATGAATCCGAACAGCCGTCGCCCTTGTTCACTGGTAAACCGGTCGACCAGCACGCTCCAGAAAATGCTGACGATGAACAGGTTGTAGAGGCTGATCCAGACGAAGAACACCCGCCCGACGGCCACCGGCGCAATGTGATTGGCGATCAATACACCAAACACCAGCATCAACGCGGCGATCACGCGATAGATCAACGGCACGAAACGCGTGGCCGGCAGCCGCGCCGCCATCGCACCAAACACCGGCACCATCAGCAACATCACCCCGAACGTCGCCGTGAACAGCCACTGCAATTTGTCGGCTCCGCCCTCGAGACCCAAGGCATCGCGCAGCGGTCGCACCAGGTAATAACTGGCCAGCACGCAGAAATGGAACGCAAACCCCAGCATCAGCGCGGTTCTTTCACCGGGCTGGACGTCGAGCCATTTTGCAGCAATGGGCATGGGCGCCCTCCTCTGTAGCCGGGCTCGGTGTGCCCCGCTACCGATGAACTAAACTCTGGCTCCGATCCAGTGGATTGGGTTTCTCAGCCCAGAGCCGTCAATGTCGCCCACTAAAGTTAGCCGAATGCCACGAACCCTGGTGTTAATCGTCGTCATCCTGGCCGCGTTGTACTTGGCGCTCTGTGCGGCGCTGTTCGTGTTTCAGCGCGCGCTCATCTACTTCCCGCAGCCCAGCGCCATCGAGACGCCCGAAACGCTGCTCACGCTGACGGTAGACGATGCGGACGTGCGGGTGTCGGTCAGGCCCCACGACGGGCCGAAGGCGTTGATCTATTTCGGCGGCAATGCCGAGGATGTCTCTCGCAACTTGCCCGGCTTCGCCCAGGCGTTCCCGGAGCATGCGATCTATTTGCTGCACTATCGAGGTTTCGGGGGAAGCTCCGGCTCGCCTTCGGAGGAGTCGATTCAGCGCGATGCCATGACTTTGTTTGACAAGGTCTACGACACTCATCCTCACATCGCCGTGGTCGGGCGCAGCCTCGGTTCGGGGGTCGCCGTGCGCCTCGCCAGCCAGCGCCCGGCCTCAAATCTGATTTTGATTACGCCCTACAACAGCCTGGAAGACCTCGCCGTGCGCCAGTTCCCGTGGTTTCCGGTGAAGTGGTTGCTGCAGGAGCGGTTTGAATCATGGAAGTACGCGGCGCACATCACGATACCGACGCTGCTGATCGCGGCAGAGCACGACGAAGTCATACCGCGCTCCAGCACCGAGCAGCTCTACACGCATTTTGCCAAAGGCGTGGCCACGCTGCGGGTCATACCGGGGGTGGGCCACAATTCCATTTCCGAGAGCCCGGAATATTTAAAGCTTCTAGGCGATGCACTGTGAACAAAACACCTTGCCGCTCCGCGACCTGTAGCAGCTGCCGAGCCTGCGAGGCTGCGTTCGGCTGCGCAGCAGTCGTAAACCGGGCTGGCATGGTCTGACTGATACACCGCGAGCTCTGATTTCACGACTGCTGCGCAGCCGAACGCAGCCTCGCAGGCTCGGCAGCTGCTACACAGTAAGGGGGTGCGTCATAGAGCTCATCGATCATTCGGTCGGCAACAGTGATTGGACGGATCGCCCACAGGCTCTTAGCCTGCGCCCGCGCTGAACGTGCGGCACATCCAACACTTGAATCACCCGTTATCTGCGCAGGCGGAACACCATGATCGTCAGACCGAAACCGACTTTCCTCAACATCATGAGTGCGATCAAGGGCTCGATCGCGAAAAAGATCGCCCTGCGCTGCCTGATGGTGACACTGCTCGCTTCGGGCATCGTGCTCGTCGAGACCTTGCACCCGAGTTACTTCTCCAAGGTCAGCGCGACGCCCTTCACGCTGCTGGGTTTGTCCCTGTCGATTTTCATGAGTTTTCGCAACAACGCCTGTTACGACCGCTGGTATGAAGCCCGCAAAGCCTGGGGCGACGTGATAGTCGCGATTCGCTCGATGATCCGCGAAACCCGGATCATCAAGGACGAAACCGAGCGCCGGAAAATGCTTCATCATTTGTGCGGATTTGCCCATGCGCTTAACGCGAAGTTGCGCCTGGAAAATCAGCGGGCGGCCAGTAGCTCCTGGCTTGACCCGCTGCCAGAGGACAACGTGCCGGACTTCAGCGGGCAAATTTTGCAGCAGGTCGGCCAGCAATGTTCGACACTCAGCGAGTCCGGGGTGATCAACGAATGGCGCTACACGATCATGAGCAATCACCTGGCGCACCTGACCCAGGCCCAGGCCGTGTGTGAACGCATCAAACACACGCCGCTGCCTTTCGCTTACACCTTGTTGTTGCACCGAACCAGCTACCTCTTCTGCTTCTTGCTGCCCTTCGCAATGGCCGAGCCACTGGGGTGGCTGACACCGATTTTCACGGCGATTGTCAGCTACACCTTTTTCGGTCTGGATGCGATTGGCGATGAACTGGAAGACCCGTTTGGTCGCGACGAAAACGACCTGCCCATCGACGCCATCGTGCGCAACATCGATCGGGAAATTCTTGCAGCGCTGGGAGAAACACAGCTGCCTCCGGCACTCGAACCGGTGGATTTCGTGTTGGGCTGAAGCAACGACTCAGACCTGATAGAAGTCGCGATACCACGTCACAAACTGCCTCACGCCTGCTTCAACTTCCACGTGGGGCGAGAAGCCGACCCAGTCTGCCAGCGCCGACACATCGGCCCACGTCTTGATGACATCGCCCTGTTGCATCGGCAAATAATTGCGCTGCGCTGTTATGCCCACCACCGTTTCCAGGCATTCGATAAAATCGAGCAAGGCGACCGGTTTTCCACGCCCGATGTTGAAAATCCGGTTGATGCCACTTGCCTCCTTGTCCGGGACCGGCGGCTTCGCAAGCAAACGGGCGATGCTTTCGACAATATCGTCGACATAGGTGAAATCACGCGCCATCTGGCCATGGTTGTAGATATCAATCGGCTGGCCCTTGAGCATCGCTTCGGTGAACGTGAACAGCGCCATGTCAGGACGTCCCCAAGGGCCGTACACGGTAAAAAAACGCAGGCCGCTGGCACGAATCCCATAGAGATGGCAGTAGCTGTGGGCAAGCAATTCATTGGCGCGCTTGCTGGCGGCGTACAGCGACACCGGCTGATCGACCGGGTCGTCGACGCTGAACGGGAGTTTGCTGTTGGCGCCATACACCGAACTGCTCGACGCATAGATCAAATGCGCAGGCCGATAGTGTCGGCAGGCTTCGAGCACGTTCAGGAATCCCACCAGATTCGATTGTGCATACACATCGGGGTTATCCAGCGAATAGCGAACCCCCGCTTGCGCCGCCAGATGCACGACCTCGGTGAACTCACTGTCTTTGAATAACGCCATCAAGGACGGCTTATCGACAATGTCCATTCTCTCAAAACGGAAACCGTGCAATTCGCCCAGTTGCTTGAGCCGAGCGTGTTTCAATTCCACGCTGTAATAAGCGTTGAGGTTGTCGATACCAACAACTTCCCGCCCTTCCAGGCACAATCGTTTGACCGTGTGATACCCGATGAAACCTGCCGCGCCCGTCACGAGAATAGTCATCATGTCGCCCCGTTTGCCCAATGACCGGCAGTTAGTTATAGCGTTGCAATGGCAGTGGATCCAAGTTTCATATCAGGCCCCATTATTGGGGCATCATCCCGGATTATCCTGTCCCTACGACGACTATCAATAGCTAAAAAAGTTTAATCCGCTCAGCTGACAATAAATTGGCTTTAAAAACAATAGGTTGATAACTACCGAGTGCACTATTGGATGGAAGGCATGTTTTTTGACAAGGAACGTTTGACAGTTTGTCGAGAGTGGTCAATAACTACACGGGCCTGATGAAACAGAATACGAGTGCAGTTTGTTCGTTTACCGCTGCTCATCAGACAACTTCTGAAGTCTTTGTTTGTTGCGGCCCCTTGGTATGGACCGTGCGGTAGCTTTGTCCTCGAATAATGAATCAAGCTATATACCCGACAGGCTGTCACATATAGCGCACATTCATTATCCCGCTGTTACGCCCATGTAACACACCCTGACTCATTAATGACACACTCCTTCGCCCATCTCATAAAAACAATAACCCTGCCTGGCTTAAATACTTCTAGGGCCTCAATAGAGCCACTGCCTGCCTAAACTTTCGATATTCACGGAGTTTACCAGCATGCCAGCAATCCGTTCCGAACGCTCTAACTGGTACCTTCTGCAGTGCAAGCCTCACCAGGATGAACGTGCCCATCTCAATCTTCTTCAACAAAACTATGTCGTCTTTCACCCCCAACTGTTGAGTGAACGCGTGATTCGCGGCAAACAACAGAGGGTGCGCGAATCCCTCTTCCCCGGGTATCTGTTTATCCATCTTGGCGGTAATGACAACTGGGCGCCCATACGCTCCACTCGGGGCGTCAGTCGTTTCGTCGAATTCAATCATGGTCCTGCGACGGTGGCCGAGAACGTCATCGAGCATCTGCGTGGGCGCTGTGTCGAATCATCGGTATCCCACGATGACCCGCCCCTTACGCCCGGCGACCACCTGCAAATAATCCGCGGGCCACTGTCGACACTCGAGGGGATTTTCATCACCTCGCATGGGGCTGAGCGCGTCATGATCCTGTTGCAGTTTCTAAATCGCGACCAGGCGATCTGCATGCCCTTAAGTGACCTCGAACGTCAGCACCCCTCGTTTCAATCCAATATCTGACTGATAGCTCATTCCAGGAGCCATGATATGGCCTTGAATTCACGCTGCCCTTTTGCACTGATCATGGCCTCTCTCTACCCTGGAATGGCCTGGAGTATTGATCCGGCACCTATTGATGTTTACGGGTTCGATTTCACTCCCACCTTTCTGTTTTCAGAAAGCTATGACGATAACTTTCGAGAACTGGAGACCAACAAACAGTCCTCGATGATCACGAAGCTGGCGCCCTCCTTCGAACTCAAGGCCGAAGATCGCAACAGCGCTACCCGACTGACCTGGCAGCCCACCCGCTACATTTACCACGACGAGTCGGATGCCTCGAACACCGCACAACGGGTGCGGGCGGACAGCATCATGGAGTTCACCGACCGGCACCGTCTGAAGCTCGAAGCCGAATACCGCAAGTGGGAGCGCACCGAGGACACGGCGGTCGACGGCGTCAACGACAAACTCAACAACAAAAAAGTCGGCGGCCTCTACACCTATGGCGCCAAGAGCGCTGACAACCAGATCGATTTCGGCGCCAGTTACGCGGAACTTCGCTACGACAACGCCGACGGCATCAATGACGACAAAGAGCGCAATACCGCCGCCCTGACCAGTACCTGGTATCACCGCATCGGCAGCAATACCCGTGGCCTGATCGAGTACGACCACACCAATTTTGACTATCTGGAACCCAACAGCCTGCGCAGCAGCAAATCCAACGCGGTACTTGCCGGTGCCGTCTGGGACATTACCGCAAAGACCACCGGTAAAGTCCGTGTCGGTTATGAGAAAAAGGACTTCGACAGCAGCGAATCCAAAGACCTCGACAACCCCACGTGGCAAGTGGACCTGCAATGGAAACCTCGCACCTATTCAACGTTCACCTTCGTGGCCCGCCAGGCCCTTGCCGAAGGCGACGATGGTGCCGATGCCGTCAAGTCCACCTTCACCCAGGTCGGCTGGCGCCATGGCTGGACCGAACGGATCACCACGGTGGCACAAGCCGGGTACGGTCGTTATGTCTACGAAGGCCAAAGCCGAACCGACAACCTTCAGGATTACAACCTGGCCGTGGTGTACGCGATGCGCCGATGGCTGGATATCGAACTCGGCTATCGATATCGCGACAACGACTCTGATGCCGACGACGAAAGCTACACCCGCAACGTTTTTCAGATCAGCTTCAACGTCAGCCTTTAAGAGGGTTTCGACATGAACGCACGCACCCTGGGCCTATTGTTCGCACTGGTTGTGCTACCCGATACCTACGCCGCAGACCCTGGTACCCAGTACAAACTGGCCGCTGGCGATGTCTTGCGCATCATCGTGTTCGGCGAGCCGGAGCTGAGCATTAAAAAAATCCGCCTCAGCGATGCCGGCACATTTTCCTATCCGTTCCTGGGTGAGATTTCCGCCAAGGGACTTACACCCGGCCAGGTCGAAAAGATCATCGTCGACGGACTTAAACAAGGCTATCTGAACGACCCGAAAGTCAGCTTGAGCCAGATCGAATACCGCTCGTTTTATATCAACGGCGAAGTGAAAAAACCCGGCAGCTATCCCTTCATACCCGGATTGACCCTGGAAAAAGCCATCGCTCTGGGCGGTGGACTGACCGAGCGAGCCTCCATCAAACGCGTGACCATCTTGCGCGGTGATGGCGGCCCGACCCTCACCGATGAGGTCACGCGAAACACCACGATTGCCCCCGGCGACACCATTTCCATTGCACAAGGCTTTTTCTAATCATGGACAACAGCCCTAGCACCTACGTCGAACGTCCTCTGCAAACGCATCTGCATCAGCAGTACAGCGAAGACAAGGACACCATTGATCTTCTCAAACTGTGGAGGGTGATCTGGCGCGCCAAATGGAGCATCGGATGGCTGGTCCTGCTGAGCGGTTTGCTGGCGGCTGTCGTGGTCTCGAGCATTACCCCGCAATACGTCGGCAGCACCACCTTGCTGTTCAACGATAAAACCCCGCCGCTGATGTCCTTCCAGCAAGTCAAGGACTCAGGCAGCAACGCCACTGATTACTTGCAGACACAACAAGCGCTCCTGCAATCACGGGACCTTGCCGAGCGAGCGGTGAAAAAACTCGAGCTGACGACCAACCCGGTCACCGATCCGCGCCAGCAACCGAAGCCATGGTTCACGCCGCGCCAATGGCTGGCCGACCTTGACCTTGCTCAATGGATCCCGGGACTGGGCCGGTTGATGCCGGTGAAAGACACGCCAAGTGAAGAAGATGTCTTTAATCAGGTCACGCAGAACCTCATGCTGCACACCAGCGTCAAGTTCGTTGGCAAGAGCCAACTGCTCGAAATCGAGGTCGAGTTGCCAGACCCGGTCCTGGCGGCAGCGGCGGCCAACGCGCTGGCCCATGGCTTTACCGACAGTCAGCTCGATACCAGCGAAAAGTCCTCGCAGACCACCACAGCATGGATGAACACACGGCTGGTCAAGTTGCGTGACAACCTGCGTGTTGCCGAGAAAAAGCTTCAGGGCTACCGGGAGGAACAAGGTTTGGTAGATGTCGGCGGGGTTGCCACCATCAGTGCCAACGAACTGGAAATGACCGGCAATCGCATGGTCGACGCCCGTCGCAACCGCGCTGAAGCCGAGAGTGAATACCGCCAGGCGAAAGCCCTGAGCAACGGCGACCTGAGCCGACTCTCCAGCGTACCGGCGGTCTTGAGTAACCCGCTGGTCCAGCAATTCCAGGCGGACCGGGCCAAGGCACAAGCTAAGGTCGATGAGCTGTCGGGGCGCTATGGTGCGAAACACCCAAGCCTGATTTCCGCGCAATCGGAATTGCGCGCCGCCACCACCAGCCTGCAATTGCAGGTGCAGCAGGTCGTCGCCGGGATCGAACGGCAATACCAACTGGCCTCGGCCAGTGAAGCTTCGCTGCGCCAATCCTTCAACAGCAACAAGGCGCAGATCCAGGACATTGCCCGCAAGGAATTCCAGTTGCGCGAGTTCCAGCGTGAAGTCGACAGCACCCGCGCCCTGTATGAAACCTTCGTCACCCGCTTGAAGGAAACCGCGGCCACCGCCGACATGGACTCCACCAAAGTGCGCATCGTCGACCCGGCGATTGTGCCTGTAGAAGCGAGCAAGCCCCGTAAAACATTGATTGTGGGGATCGTCGGGTTAGTGGCTGCGGTGATCGGGGTCGCGTTGGCGCTGCTCTTCGACAGCCTGAGTAACACCTTTAAAACCGACGAGACGATTGAAAGCACGCTTAACATTCCCCTGCTCAGCGTGGTGCCGCTGGTGATGAAGAAAAGTCGCCGGCAATTGGCGCGCTTGTTCGAAGACAACGACAACCCGCGCTTTTCCGAGACCATCCGCAATCTGCGCACCTGGCTGATGTTGCAAAGCAGTGAAATGCCGTCGCAGGTGGTACTCGTGACGTCGACCGTTGCCGGTGAGGGTAAAAGCACCATTGCCACCAACCTGGCCAGTTCCCTCACTTCGCTGGAGCGAGTGCTGCTGATCGATGCCGACATGCGCCAGCCAACCCTTTCGGTGAACTTCGATTTTCCGCCTGACAGCCCGGGACTGGCCAATGTCATTGCGGGCACCGCCAGGCTTGAAGACTGCATCGTTTCGGTGGGCAATCTGGACATGCTGCCGGCCGGCATGGTCATCCCCCCTTCGCGGGATCTGTTCACAGCGCCGCGCCTGCCTTCCCCCGCCGAATCGCTTAATCCGTCACGCCAGCCTCCGCCGCAGGATCTGCTCAGCTCGCCGCGCATGGCGCGCATGCTTGAGGCGCTGAAGTCGCGTTACCGCCACATCATTATCGACTCACCGCCTGCGGAAATGATCAGCGATGCACTGTTGCTGGCCCAGCATTCGGATGCGGTGATCTATGTGGTCAAGGCCGACAGCACGCCGATCAGTCAGGTGCAGAGGGGCATTGCCATGTTGCAGCAGAGCCACGTGCCGGTATTTGGCACCGTGCTCAACCAGGTAGACCTGCGCAAGGCGCGCAAGTATGGCTACCACCATTCCAAGACGTTTTATAACTACGACTTCGCCACCCGCTAACGCCACAAAATCTGCGGCGAGGCCGAAAGAGGCAAGCCCCCTCACCACAGTCTTTCTGCCATCACCACACATTGCTTCACCTCTGCCGAGCTACGGAAAAGCCTGCGGGAGCCACGCCGTGCGCGCCCATCAGCGCTGATGCATTAATTCTGCCTTGAGGTTAAGCCCATGACTCCTCTCTATACCGCTCACATGACACACCGCCGAGGCCTGACGTTTTGGGGGCAGTGGTTGTGTGCAATGACGCTGGCAACCTCGCTGCTGATGCTGCTCGTGTATTGGCGTGTTGGCAGCCTGACCAGCGAATACCGCATCCTGATGATTCTGACGGTGCTCGGCTCGGTGCCGATCTACAGCGTGATGCAGGTTTACCACAAGCGTCATGGCCTGTTGGTCGGGCTCGGCCGGTTACTGGCCGGCTGGCTGATCCTGCTGGCCGTGCTGGCGGCCATTGCCTTCATCACCCAGACCAGTGCGATTTACTCGCGCCAGGTCATCATGGTCTGGGCGGTGCTGGGCTTTGTCGTCCAGGCTGCGATGTTTCTGCCCCTGCATTACTTCGCACGACTGCACTCGCGAATGGTCTGCAACGAGCGTCGTGCGGTGATCATCGGCACCTGCCCGACCGCCCATGAACTGGCGAAAAAACTCTCCAGACCAAACCGTGCGCTGGTCATGGGTTTCATCGCCGCAGCCGACAACAGCGGTCCGGCCCCCAGCATCCTGCCGCTGCTCGGCCACGTCGATGCGATCCGCGAAATCATCACGCGCCTGGACGTGCGCCGCGTCTACATAGTCCTGCCGATGACGCATGCCGCCACCATCGAAGCGCTGTACATCGACCTGCTGGACATGAATGTCGACGTGGTGTGGATCCCGGATTTCGGCAGCATGGTATTGCTCAACCATTCGATCTCGGAAATCGAGCGGATGCCAGCCATTTACCTCAACGAAAGCCTGATCAGCTCCCATCCCGCCAGCCTGTTCTGCAAGGACCTGTTCGAACGCAGTCTGGCCGCCGTGGCCATTATTGTCCTCAGTCCGATGCTCTTGATCGTGGCGATCGCCGTCAAGCTGACCTCCGCCGGTCCCGTGCTGTTCAAGCAAAATCGCCACGGCTGCAACGGCGAAGTGATCAAGGTCTGGAAATTTCGTTCGATGCGCCTCCACGACGATCGCGAAGTGCACCAGGCCACCCGTGATGATGACCGTGTCACACCGTTTGGCCGCTTTCTGCGCCGCAGTTCCATCGACGAGTTACCGCAGCTGTTTAACGTGTTGTTCGGGCAAATGGCACTGGTCGGCCCTCGTCCGCATGCCGTCACCCACAACCTTTACTACACCGGCAAAGTGCGCGCCTACATGGCCCGTCACCGCCTCAAACCGGGGATTACCGGGTTGGCCCAGATCACCGGGCATCGAGGCGAAACCGAAACGGTGGAAAAGATGCAGCTGCGCGTCGCCCAGGACCTCAACTACATCAACCAATGGTCGCTGTGGCTGGACATCAAGATCCTCATCAAGACCCCCTTCACGCTGTTCTCGAAAAACATCTACTGACCCCTGCCCCCTCGTTGATCACTGTCACGCCGACCTGAGGTTTGATCATGAATGTGAGCGTATTTGGTATTGGTTACGTGGGCCTTGTCCAAGGCGCCGCGCTGGCGGAAGTGGGCCATAACGTCCTGTGCGTGGATGTCGACGCCGACAAGGTACAGGCGCTGAAGGATGGCACGCTGCCGCTCTACGAGCCGGGGCTGAAAAGCCTGGTCCACAGCAATTACCAAAGTGGACGGCTGCAGTTCGGCACTGATCTCGCCAGCGCTGTCCACCACGGCGATGTGCTGTTGATTGCCGTGGGGACACCGCCTGACGAAGACGGCTCGGCAGACCTCAAACATGTATTGAGCGTTGCGCAAACCATCGCGCTGAACATGGACCGGCATCACATCATCGTCGATAAATCCACCGTCCCCGTCGGGACCGGCGACCGGGTGCGCGCGCACATCGAGCAGGTGCTGGCCGACACCGGTCGCTGCAACCTGACCTTCGACGTGGTCTCCAACCCCGAGTTTCTCAAGGAAGGCTGCGCGGTCGAGGACTGCATGCGCCCGGACCGGATCATCATCGGCACCGACAGCCAACACGCCGAAGAAGTCATGCGGGAACTGTACGAACCGTTCAATCGCAACCGCGAAAAGATCATCGTCATGGACCTGCGCAGCGCCGAACTGACCAAGTACGCCGCCAACAGCATGTTGGCGACCAAGATCAGCTTCATGAACGAAATGGCCTGCCTCGCCGAAAAGCTGGGTGCCGATATCGAGATGGTCAGACATGGCATCGGCTCTGATCCGCGCATCGGTTATCAATTTATCTATCCGGGTGTGGGCTACGGAGGTTCGTGTTTCCCCAAGGACGTCAAGGCGCTGATACAGGCCGCCGCCAGCGTCGACATCGACGCTCGGCTACTCAAGGCCGTCGAGTCGCGCAACCACGAACAGAAGGCCAGCCTGTACACGAAGATTTTCAATCACTTCGACGGTGCCCTTCGCGGCAAGACCTTTGCCCTGTGGGGGTTGAGTTTCAAACCCAACACCGACGACATGCGCGAAGCCCCCAGCCGGGTACTGATGGAAGCCTTGTGGCACGCCGGCGCCAGCGTCCAGGCGTTCGACCCCAAAGCCATGGAGGAAGCCCAGCGTATTTACGGTTCACGCGACGACCTGACCCTGGCCGGCACCAAGGAGGCCGCCCTGAAAAATGCCGACGCCTTGATCATCGTCACCGAGTGGCAATCGTTTCGAGCGCCGGACTTCGACTTGCTCGGCCGGCAGCTCAAGCAACCGCTGATTTTTGACGGGCGCAACTTGTTCGATCCGCAGCGGTTGAGCAAACGCGGTTTTACCTACGTCTCCGTGGGCCGGCAGACCCGCTCAGTCATCTGAAAGGAGCGGCGCCATGATCAAGCTGGAATTAGTCGGGCAATACTCAACGAAGTTACTGGAGGCCAACCAGGCCTATTCCTTCATCAACTTCGCGTCCATCGGCCGCGTTTTCGAGCAGCCCCCGAACACCGTCGCCTATTTTTGCGATGGAATGCTGATGTCGACCTTCATGTCGCGTGTGACCGGCAGGAGGATTGGACGGGTCAGCTTTGACTTCACGTCCATCGCCGACCTTGTACTGCGCAGCGCCGAGCAACAGGGCAAGCGCGTGTACTTCGTCGGGGCCCGGCAAGTGGAACTGGAACTGTTCGTCAGCAAGATCAAGGCCCTTTACCCGCGGCTGACCCTCGCCGGTTACCACAACGGTTACTTCAATGCGTCCCAGGCCGAGGGCATTCGGGCCGACATCTGCCGCAGCGAAGCGGACATCCTGATCGTGGGTCTGGGTGCCGGACTGCAAGAGCAGTTCGAGCAGGACGCGTTGCGCGCGGGGTTTCGCGGTGTCGCCTTCACCTGTGGCGGGTTCATTCGCCAGGAAGCCCTGGCCACGCGCACCTATTACCCGGCGCTGATCAATCGCCTGCACCTGCGCGCGTTTTATCGCATGTATCGCGAGCCCCATACGATCAAACGCTACCTCATCGACTACCCGAACAATTTTGTGCACCTGTTGGCGCTCATCGCGTCACGCAAAGTCGCCATCAGCGTTGAGGAATGACCATGCACATCCTGTTTATTCTCAAGGACTTCAAGGTGGGCGGCGGTGTCGAGCGCGTCCAGCAACGGCTGTCCGAGCAGTTTCTCAAGGATGGCCAGCGCGTGAGTTTTTTCGTCATGAACGGAGACACGCCCGACACGGAAGGTGTTCAAACGCTCGGCAGCGGCAACGGCATCGTCGGCCTGCTCAGGTCCATCGTGCAGTTGCACCGGCTCATTCGCCGTGAAGGCGTCACCCACGTGATTTCCGCCAAGGAGCAAGCCAACCTCTGCGCCTGGTTCGCCACCTTGGGCAGTCCTTGCAAAGTCATTTACAGCCGTCACGCGGCACTGGATTGCACTGAACAGAAAACCGGCCCTTCAAGCCTGCGCCTGCTCTATACGTTGTACCTCTGCGGTAACGGCAAGGTGGTCACGGTCTCCACCGCCTTGCGCCAGTCACTCGTCGACGTGATGCCCTGGGGTCGGCGACGGATCCGCTATTGCCCCAACGCCGTCGTCACCGAACAACTGCTTCAAGCCGCACAAGCGCCGCTGTCCGCCGATTTTCCCCGCGACTATTGGTTGAGCCTGGGCCGCCTGGTGGAACCTAAAGGGTTTCATCTGTTGCTGGATGCCTACGCCCTGGCGCTGCGCAGTGAAGCACTGCCCGATCTGGTGATCGTCGGTGACGGTCCGTTGCTCGACGCACTGACCACTCAGGCACATCGACTGGGCATCACGCACCGGGTGCATTTCACCGGGTTCCTGAGCAACCCCTATCCACTGCTGAGGCACGCACGGCTGTTCATTCTGAGCTCCGTTCAGGAAGGCATGCCGACCGTCCTGATCGAGGCGCTGGCGCTGGGCACGCCCGTGCTGGCATGCGACTGCGAGACCGGCCCCAGGGAACTGCTGGACAACGGTCGACTGGGCCAACTGGTCGCCGTCAACGACGTACCGGCGTTGGCGCGGGGGATGCTTCAAAGCCTGACCGCACAAAGCGGCGTTGCACCCAGCGCAAAAATGCTCAGTGACGCCATCCATCCGTACACCAGCCAGTACGCCGCGCAAGCGTACTACCAGGTATGGAACCAATGAAAAAGCTACTGATTATCCTGCATGACCTCAGCGCAGGCGGGGCTGAAAAAATGATGGCGCGCCTCGCCGGCGCCCTGGTGGACGCTGGCAATGACGTGACCTTGCTGCTGCTCACCGGCGGCGGCCTCCATGCGGCGAACCTCGACCCGCGTGTAAAAAAAGTTGAATTGCAAAGCCAACGCACCGCGCGAGCGGTGCCGGCGCTCGCGCGATTTCTGCGCGCCAATCGCTTTGACGCGCAACTGGCGGCCCTCACTCACGTCAACGTGGTGGCGATCGCCGCCGCCGCGCTGTCCGGCACGCTGGCACGGCTGCACGTCAGCGAACGCAATGCGTTTTCCCATGACAAGCACGTCAACCCCGACTTCATGGTGCGGGTCGCGTACCTGGTGGCGCCGCTGCTGTATCGGCTCATTCCCAACCCAGTGATCTGCGTCTCGCGCGGTGTCGCCCAGGACCTGATCGATACCACCCTTGCGCGTCGTCAAGACGTGACCATTGCCGACAACCCGGTGCTCGATAACGACTTCCGCGACAAGTTGCCTGGGCCGCCAAGCCACCGCTGGCTGCTGGAAAAACCCGGTTCGGTGATTGTCGCCGTGGGTCGCCTGGTGCCGCAAAAAGGCTTCGACACCTTGATTACAGCGTTCGCCGCGCTGCCGGATCCCGACGCCCGCTTGATCATTTTTGGCGAAGGCCCGCTCAGGTCGCAGTTGCTCGAGCAGGCCCGAACGCTGGGCGTGGCGGATCGCTTCGACCTGCCGGGTTACACCTGTGAACCTCTGGCTGAAGTGGCCGCGGCGGATTGCTTTGTGTTGTCGTCACGCTTCGAGGGCAGTCCCAACGCCCTGGTAGAAGCCTTGTCCACGGGTACACCGGTGGTGGCGACGCGCTGCCCCCATGGTCCTCAGGACATCCTCATCGGCGGCCTCGTCGCTCCGCTTGTCCCCGTCGACGACCCGATCGCGCTGGCGCAGGCGGTTGCGCTGCAACTCTCCACACCGCGGGACCTGCAACGTCATTCCCGCCTGGATGCGGCCACCCGGTTCATGAATGCCAGCGCGGTGCAGACCTACCTCGCCGCGCTGCTCGGGAGCCCATCATCATGAGCACACTGCAGATCAGGTATTCGACCTTGCGCGATGGTTTCACCTTGTTTGGCGTGCTGTTCTACATCCAGGTGATCACGTTTGTGCTCAGTCTGGGTGGTGCCTCCAGCTTCGGCGACATCGATAAAGACCTCGAAGGCAACGTCGCCAACCAGATCTGCGGCCTCATCACACTGTTGGTGCCTTTGTTCTTCTTCATCCGCAACAAGGTGTTCCTCAGCAAAACCTTTTACCGCAGCAACTTCTTTCTGCTGGTGTTCATGCTCAGTGTCATCGTATCGATCGGCTGGTCCCACGATCCGATGCTGAGCCTCAAGCGGTTCATCGCGATGCTCAGCGTGGTGTTTTTTGCCGGTTTCGTTGCCTACAACTACCCCCTTGAAAAAATCACCTTCATGCTCGGCTGTGCCATCGGTGTGGCGGCGTTGATCGGCTTGATACTCGCCGTGGTCATGCCTGGCGTCGCGTTCTTGTCCGGTGGCATTCGCGACGGCGCATTCAAGGGCATTTTTGCCGAAAAGAACGCCGGCGCACGGCTCAACGCGATCGCCATCCTGCTGTTGCTGCCGATGATCCGCCAACGCAACCGCTGGGCCCTCTTCTGCTCGTTTTTTTCGCTGATCGCCATCCTGCTCGCCCAGTCGGCGACCGGCGTGGCATTGATTCTTTCCGGCACGTTGAGCTACTGGTATTTCCTCACCCTGATCCGCCTGCGTATCAACCGCTCGCAGTGGCTGTTCTTCGGTTGCACGCTGGTGTTCCTGCTGGTTTGCCTGCTGCTGTACAACCACCTTGGGTGGCTGCTGGAGATCGCCGGTCGTGATCCGTCACTCACAGACCGCACGTTGATCTGGGAGCTGCTCGCGCCCTTTGTCGACCAACAATGGCTCAAGGGGTACGGCTTCGGCGCCTTCTGGGCCAGTCCCGACGCCAATGCATTCATCCTTCGCTGGGGCTACATCGGCAACGCCCACAGCGGGTACATGGAGACCCTGCTCAACGGCGGCGTCATCCAGTTGACTGCCCTGGCGTTGCTGCTGGGCGAAGCGCTGTTCAAACAGTACCGCGCCGTGACGGCGAACCAGGCGGCGCAGTTTCGCGCCAGCGCCCTGGTGATCATCGGCTTGTTCGTCGTCACCAATTATGTGGCTTACGTGATTCCCAACTACCGCTCCGCCGAGTTCCTGGTGTTCTGCACCCTGGCCCTGTCCTTTCGGCGTCACCACGCGACCTACCCCGAATTATCACCGACACCCCTGCGCCAGCGTCCGTCTGGCGAGGGATTCCCGCGCGATTCAGCCCAGGCGTAATCAAAGGAGAAACACCCGTGTCAGACCAAGCCACCCCTTTAGCGCATTCAGTGTGCGTTGTAATCCCGATGTACAACGGCGCCGGCAGCATCGAGCAAACGTTGACGTCCCTGGTCGAGCAAACCCGGCTGCCCGATCACGTGATCGTTGTCGACGATGGCTCCACCGATGACGGCCCCCAACGGGTCAAAGACTTCGTGGCGCCGTTTCGCCTGACGCTGTTGCAGCAAGCCAACGAAGGCCAGGCCAGCGCCCGCAACCACGGATTGCGGCACTCTGAAGAGACGTTTGTGGCAATGCTCGATGCCGATGACCAATGGCGTCCGCAAAAGCTGGAGCTGCAACTGGCCCTGTATGACGAACTCAGTCGTCAGGGACGGTCGGTGGGGCTGATCGACTGCTACACGCAGGTCAATTACAGCGACGGCCGGCGGCAACTGGACAACCGGCGCAAGAACGGCCGGCATTTCTACGATTTCATCCACGCCAACGTCGTCAATGGCGTCTCCACCGCGCTGGTCAAGCGCGAGGTGATCATGCAACTCGGCGGCTTCGATGCCAGCCTGCGTTACTCCGAAGACCGCTACATGTGGACCCGGATCGCCGAACACTGGGAGATCCACACCGTGCCGCAGGTGCTTCTGGAGCGCACGGTCAACGGCGGCAACATGACCGCGCAGCCGAAGAAGTACTACCCGAACAAGATCCGGTTCATCGAGGTGTATCTGGCCCGCTATGGCGCGCAGCTCAGCAAGCAGCAACGGATCGATTTCGTGCTGGGCAACCACACTGACTTTCTCAATGCCTTTTCCCGACGCGACGAGCATGCCGAGGTGCTCGACGTGTACCGGCGAATGCTTGAGTGCTCCTGGCAAGCACTGATCTTCGCCAACGGCAAACCGACCTTGCGCTACCTCTACGCCCGCGCCAGAACCTTGCGCAAGGCAACGGCGTCAACCACCGCTCATTGAACCGGTCCCACGCCCATGGCCAATCATCGCCTCATTACCTTAGGGTGGATCTTCACCGAGAAATTCGGCCTGATCTTCCTGTCCATGATTACGTTTGTCGTGTATGCCAGGCTGCTGTCGCCGGCGGAACTGGGTGTGGGCACGGTCATCATTGCCATCGTCGAGTTGATCGGCCTGGTGTACTCATCGGTTCTGGAAGACCCGCTGGTACGACTCGAACGGCTGGAGGACAAACACATCACCACGGCCTTCTGGGCGGCGGTGCTCGTCAGCCTGGGGTCCATCGTCGTCATCTCGGGCGCGGTGATGCTGTACACGCCCGACCCGGTGCTGCAATGGATGACGGCCGTGGCCTCGGTGAAAATCCTCTTCACCATGATGGCGCGCGTCTACGTGGCGCAGATGCGCCGCAACGGCAACTTCAAGATGCTGGCGTCACGCACCTTGATGGGCAAGGTGTTTGGCGGCGTTGCCGGCATTGCTGTCGCACTCTGGGGTCTAGGGGCATGGGCGGTGATTGCCCAGGCGGTGGTCATGGAACTGGTGTCTATCATCGTGTTGATGCTCGGAGACCGGCGCCGCATTGCCTTCCATATCGACGGTCCGGTCTTGCGCGAACTGTTGAAATCCGGCGCACCGGTTGCCATTAACGCACTGAGCTCACAAACACTTCAGCGCGGGGTCAACGTGGTGCTCGGGATGACGGCCGGCGCCAACGCGGTCGGGATGTTCAACATGGCCATGCGCATCATCGAGCTGCCGCGCACTGCGATTTACAACGGCCTGCTGAGCTATGCGCTGCCGGCATTCGCCCGGCGTAGCGCAGAACCGTTGCGACTCCTGGGGATCATTGGCGATTCAACCGCCGTGAGCGGCTTTCTGTTGACGCCCCTGTTCATTGGCATCGCGCTCACGGCAAACGACCTCATCCCGTTGATATTCGGCGCCAAGTGGACCGACGCCATTCCCCTGCTGCAAGTGCTGGCCTGCACGGCGGCCATTGGCAACACCGCCATGTACGCCACGACGGCACTGGTGGCGGTCAACCGCAGCCACCTCACGATCAAGGCTGAAGTAGCAACCACCGTTCTCGCGCTGGCGCTGGTCTACACCCTCGGCAACCTGTATGGCGGCATGGCTGCGGCCCTCGCTCTGCTGGCGCGAATGCTGATCATCACGCCGCTGCAAATCCGCGGGCTCATCGCGGCCATCGGTTACGGCTGGCACCGGTTCTTCGACTCCAGTTACCGCAGCGTGATTGCCTCGGTCGTCATGGCCGCGACCGTCCTGTTTGTTTCACCGCAGCTGGGTTTGCACGGCTATCTGCACCTGATCGGCAACATCGTGGTTGGCGCGCTGAGCTATGCCGTGGCGTATAGCGTCATGCACCCGCGCTGGCCGCAAGAATTCAAATCGGTGTTCACCGCTCGCTGAATTCAATACCTGAGACAGGAAGACCTCACCATGCGCAAAACTACGTTGATTACTGGCGGGGCCGGCTACATCGGCTCCCATACCGCGTTGGCGCTCATCAACGCCGGGCACAATGTGCTGGTGCTCGACAACCTGTGTAACAGCTGTCGAGAGTGCATCGGGCGTCTTGAGTTGCTGACCCACACCCGGGTCGATTTCATCACTGGCGATATTCGCGACGAGATCCTGCTCGACGAGATTTTCAGCCGCTACGACATTGATGCCGTGGTGCACTTTGCCAGCCTAAAATCCGTAGAAGAAAGCGTGCGCAAGCCACTGGACTATTACGCCAACAATGTCGCCGGCACGCTTAACCTGTGCCGGGCGATGGCGCGCAATAACGTGTTCCAGCTGGTGTTCAGCTCATCGGCCACGGTGTACGGCGAGCCCACACGCACGCCGATTGCCGAAGATTTCGGCACCGGAAAACCGGTCAATCCCTATGGACGCACCAAGCTCATGATCGAAGAGTTACTCACCGATCTGTGCCATTCCGATCCGCGCTGGAGCATCGGGTTATTGCGCTACTTCAATCCGATTGGCGCGCACGAAAGCGGGATGATCGGCGAAGATCCCAGAGGTCGACCCAACAATCTGTTGCCGTGCCTGACGCAGGTGGCAATCGGACGGATGCCCGAACTCACGGTGTACGGGTGCGACTACCCGACCGTGGACGGGACGTGTGTGCGCGACTACATCCACGTGGTCGACCTTGCCATCGGCCACCTCAAGGCGCTTGAGGTGTTGCAGCACCACAGCGGCATCAACTTCTGGAACCTGGGCACTGGCATTGGCTACAGCGTGCTGCAGATCATCCAGAGTTTCGAGGACATCACCGGCATCACCATCCCCTACCGCTTCGCACCACGACGCGAAGGTGACATCGCCAAATGCTGGGCCGATCCCGGCAAGGCCGGGCGGGAATTGGGCTGGACCGCGCAACGCGATCTTCAACAGATGATTATCGATACCTGGCGGTGGCAGTCGTGTAATCCGCAGGGGTATCAGTCTTCATTCGAAATGCCAGTGCTGAGTGCCGTGAAGTGATGCAGATGTTTAATGCCTCTCTTCTAGCCCTGCTGCTGTCCGTCTCGATGGTTTGCAACGCAGCACAAGCGCCCCCCGGTGTAACCACCACCGGGCTCGTGCTGTGGCTGGATGCGGCCGATGCATCATCAATGACCCTGGATGCGCAGAACCGTGTCCAGCACTGGAACGACAAATCCGGCGAGTCCCATCACGCCACAGTGGACGATGCCGCCTCGCAGCCACAGCGGATGGCAAACGCCCTGAATGGTCATTCGGTCGTGCGCTTCAGTGGTGTCTCGGCGTTGCTGGGTAAAACCATCCGCAGCGCCAAAGGCCCTGTGACGGTATTGATTGTGTCCCGTCGATTGCCCGAACAAGCCGAGGCCGATCCCTGGCAACGGTTGTTCAGCTCACGCCCGCAAACCGCCCACAACGACAACGTGTTGCCGAACTTCGCCATCAGCCTGCAACAGACCACCGCGTATGCGCCGACCGTCTCCGTCCTGGAGCTTTACGATGTGCCGATTGGTCCGTATGCCGTCGGGCGCAATGTGGTCGGCAATGCCGACAACTTTCGCGGCGACATCGCGGAAGTGCTGGTATACGACCGTGCGTTTGCCTCCCTCGCAGAACGCCAGCGAGCATTTCAGTACCTGGCGGATAAATGGTCCGTTGCCATTCCCAAACAGGCCGATACCTGGACCCGTGTCGGACCGCTGGGCCGATTGCCGGCCCAGACCAACGCCGATCTGCCGCTGTCCGATCAGGTTAATGCCGGCCAGTGGGTGCTCGACACGAAACTGTCCGACGACTTCAATGGCACCACCCTCGATCTTGAGCGCTGGCACGCCAACAACGCCATAGGGAACGAGTCGCTCGGACGCAAACCGGCACTTTTCACCCCGGCCAATGCCAGCGTCCACAATGGCAACCTGAACATTGTTTTTCGCAAGGAAACCTTGCCGCAGAAATACGTACAACTCGGTTTCAAGGACTACACCTCAGCGATGGTCCGGACCCATTCGCGTGGGTTCTACGGTTATTACGAGGCGCGCGCCAAACCGATGAACTCGGCAGGCTCCAGCGCCTTCTGGCTCGCGTGGACGGGCATGGCGGACAACGCCACCGAGATCGATATCTTCGAAATCGGCGGCAAGACGAAAAACGCAGCGTTAGACCGTTCGTACAACATGAACGCCCACCTGTGGGCCACGCCGCAAAGCACCGAGCATGTCGCCGATGGCAGCGTCTGGATCAGTCCCTGGCGCCTGGCGGATACCTTCCATGTCTACGGCTTCGACTGGCAGCCCGACACCCTGCGTTGGTACGTCGATGGAGTGCTGGTCCGGGAAACGAAGAACAGCCATTTCTTCTTCCCGATGCAGGTAGTGTTTGACAGTGAGGCCATGTGGCAGTGGTTCGGCGTGGTCGACGATGCTGACCTGCCCTCCACCTTCCGCGTCGACTACCTCAAGGTGTGGCAACGGCGTCGATAGCCTTCCAACCGTCGCCTGGCTGATGTCGGGTCAGGTGATAGATACGACCTGTTTATCCTGACAGCGCCACCGTCCTGAACTTTCGAGCGACCGTAGGGGTCGACCGGGCTCCAGCCTCCTCCGTGCCACCGACGATTCCCGTACCGGGCGTCTCAACCGGCTCTCGGGCGACGGTTAAATAACAAGAATGGATGATCACGATGAATTGCCTTATCTGTGTCGGCGTGGCGGAACGCATTCAGTGTCAAGGCCCGTGGGAGGAAAGGGATTGCCCGCACTGCGGGCGCTATCGGGTTTCCGATGAGCTCCTTTTGAACTTGATGGATCAGGGCCAGATCTTCGATATAGACAAAACCAGACGCTGGCTCGACAACCGACGCAAAAAAGAAGGCATGACACCTTCAATAGAACTCCACGAAGCGCTACTGCTGCTATAGCGTTCAGCCCGGGTCAAATTTCAATCGGCAACGTGGTCAGTTTCCATTCAGCGCTAACACGTCTGGAGCGCATAAACATGATCCATCGCCGGCTGAAAGAACTGGACTTGCTGCGCTTCCTCGCGGCAATCGCCGTCGTGTTTTTTCACTATGCTTTTCGCGGGTATGCAAAAGGCGAGATGTCGGTAATGCCCTACCCGTTGTTGGCCGAGCCTGCCAAATACGGTTATCTGGGCGTCGAACTTTTTTTCATGATCAGCGGATTTGTCATTCTGATGACCGCTTCGAGCAATAACCTCAGGGTGTTTTTTATATCCCGTGTCGTTCGTCTCTGCCCTGCTTTCTGGGTGTGCTGCACCCTGACTTTCCTGATCACGCTTGCCATCGGCCGGCCAAGATTCACGGCTGATATTTACCAGTACATGATTAACATGACATTCCTTGGCGACTTGATGGGTGTGCCGCCGATTGACGGGGTCTACTGGTCCCTGTTTGTCGAAATAAAGTTCTACCTGATGATCTCCATTCTGTTGGGTTTCAAGAAAATAGAAAAAATAGAGACCTTCCTCGTACTGTGGCTGTTGGTCTCCGCCACCGCAGAAGTACTCGCTTTTGAAAAACTGCGTTCGATATTAATTACCGATTACGCGGCCTATTTCATCGCGGGCTCGACGTTCTACATTATCTGGGCCAAGGGATTCACAACGACACGTGTGCTCCTGTTGGCAGGAGCATTGGCATTGGCCAACTACACCGCCATTGTCTGGGCCCAACTGCTCGAATCAAAATACTCAACCGAATTCGATCTTCTGATCGTATCCAGCATGATTACCCTGTTCTTCATGACCTTTCTTTTGATCGCAACGAATAAAACGGCAGCCATCGGTGCATTGAACTGGACGGCATTAGGCGCGCTCACTTATCCCCTTTACCTGCTCCATCAAATGATCGGCTTTATGATCTTTAACGTTGCTTATCCGGCGGTAAACCCGCACCTACTACTGTGGGGCACCATCGCCTTGATGATCAGTGCGTCTTATATCGTTCACACACAGATAGAAACCCCCATGGCCAGGTACATCAAGAAAATCCTTTCATTGTCCTTCAAGCGTGTCGAGGCTGATTAACGCCCACCCGGACAGCGGAGGATCAGGCGTCAGGACCTTGTCCCCTGACGCCTGTCAACGCCCTCAAATCATCGGCGAACTGCTCACCACGCGCAGTGCCAACCCTTCGTAGGCGTCCAGCGTAATGGTGAAATCACCCTCAGGCGTGAGATCTCCTTCGACTCGCTCGTTGATGATGTCGACCACCGGGCCCGGCGCAATGTTGGGCAGGTGCAAGGTTTCGGTGATCGGCGTCGAGCCAAAGTTCAGCGCAGTGATTTGCGTGCCTTTACCCGCCGGCAATTCGTGGACCATGACCAGCAGCCCCGGGTGCTGAACGTCAGGAACCAGGACCTGCCGACTGGCAGCGATATCGTAGGCGCGGCGCACGGCGAGGATTTTTTTGAGTTGCGAGACGAACGAATCCGGGTCTTTCAATTGGCTGGGCAGGCTGCCATACAAGGTCTTCGGACGTGGCATTTGCCCTGCGGACAGCGGCGCATCCGGATTGAGGTCCACCAGATCGTAGGCGCCACGATGAATCCAGCGGGTGTCGCCGTCCCCCATCAAGTGCTCGACCTGTTCGGCCGGCAACGGCAGCGCGCCGACCAGGTCCCAGCCCGACAGCGCGAAAACGCCCGGTTGCATGGCGTTGTACATCACCAACAGCAAATGCACCTGGCGAATCTGTTGGATGTCCGCTGCCGTGATCGCGTCGAGATCACGAATCCCCAGCGCTGCCGTGATGATGCTGACGGTGGTGCAAGACACGCCGTTGGTGACGAATTTCAGGTTGTAGGGTGCGTGCTCGCCCGCCAGACGCTCATACATCTGCTCGCGAATGTGTTCACGCAGGATGTTGCCCGGAAGGGTCTGACCCTGGTAGAGGTAGGTGTCATGGGCGTGCAGCGTCCAGAAATGCACCAGTTCCAGGGTCAGTTCGTCGTGGTTTTGCAAGGCATGGATCAGCGAACCGGGGTCGATTCCGAGGGTGTGCATCTGCCGCAGCATCAAGCGCAGGAACTCGGTATCGCCCATCAGCAACGCGTGCTGATAGGCCGGTCGGGTGATGAAGTCATACGAGAGGTCGGCGCCGCCGTGGGACATGCTGGCGATGTCGTCGACGGTCAGGTTGAGCTCCTGGAAACTGAAACCGCCGGCCTTGCGGATCGCACCGGCCAGCAGCTGGTTACCGGTGATCGATAACGGATGGCTTTCAGACCAGGCCGTGCCGTCAAGCTTGCGCTCCACGCCGAGGAATCCGTTGGCGTCCAGGCGCAGGATTTTCGCGCCCATGACGTCAATGGCGTGCAGGGCATCGCCGATGATCATCTGCTGCGCGGCGAAGGTCGGGTCCAGCCAATTCAACGACGGCTGCCCTTCCTTGAAGTAATGCAGATAGACCCAGCGTCGCGGCTTGCCATCAACGCCGATCACGATCGGCGTCGCGCTCCAGTCGGTTTCCTTGACCCCGGGTTCGAAGAAGATCACCCGCTGCAACTGGCCGACGATGTAGTGCTTGTCCCGGAGCACGTCGACCTGCAACGGACTGAGGTTTTGTGCATCACGGCCCTCGGCGATGTCCGGCAGCAACGGCCAGTCCTCTTCGCGGATTTCGACCATGTGGTAGAGACCCGGATAGTCTTCATAGGCCATCTCGGCCAGGCGGAAGTCCGCGCCTTTGCCAGTGTGCGAAGGGATCACGTCATCAATGATCACCGCATTGTGCGCGGCGGCCATGCGCACCAGCGCCTGGAGTTGCGCCTCGGTGCCCAGTTGCGGGTCGATCTCGAAACTGATGCGGTCAAAATTGCCGTCAATGGTCGGCGTGCGTTGGGTGCCCGTCAGGCCGCCCGACATTTTCAGCGGCCCGTTGTGAATGCCTTGAATGCCGATTTTCGACAGGGCATGCCATAAGGTTTCATCGCCCAAAGCCTCCAGCACGCTGCCGTCTTCGCGAGTGACGATGGACGCCGGGTAGGCGGTGAACCACACCGAGGCCAGGGCTGACGCATCACGGGGCCGGGTATGGGCGTAAGGCTGTTGCCACAACCGACCTTGCCCCGAATAGAGCTTGGCCCGTTGCCTGGCGGCATGCAGCATCGATTGTTCAACCAGCCAAGTCACATGGTTTTTGTCAGCCGCGGTCATAAAAGCAATCACCTGTTGTCGGGGTAAATGTGCGCGTGGCCATCCCATGCGTACCTGCACCGGTGGACCCGTCCTTTTCATATGAGGCCCTGCGTTGGCATTCGTTGCATCCCGGGTTGACGATTCAGAACCCGCATCCTGTTTCACGTCATACCGGTGGGTGAATCCTTAGCCCCTCTATATCCCCCCGGCGCAACCTAGGCATAAGTGACGTAACTTCGCCTCTGTTACGCCACCACGGGTTCTCTTTTCAGCGCGGGCAACGCAATGACGAGCGCCAGGCCAATCAGCCCCGCCGCAACCGCAAAGGTGATTGCCATGCCATGGGCGACCGCTTCCGGGGCTGCGCGGGTGACGTCGGTCGTCGATGCCGCCAGCGCAAACACCGCGCCCATGACCGAGGCGCCGGTGATTAGCCCGAGATTGCGTGACAGGCTGAGCAGACCGGCAATGACGCCGCGCTGATCCTGGCTCACACCGGTCATGATTAATGTGTTGTTGGCCGCCTGAAACAGCGCATAGCTGGCGGTGATCACAGCGATGGGCGCGAGGTAGCCGAGGACGCCGAAACGCGTCGGCATCATCGACAGCAGACACGCACCGAGCGCCATCGCGACGAGCCCCAAAACGGTCATGCGCTGAGCACCAAAACGGTCCACCAGGCGGCCGGCGGGGACGCCCGCCAATGCAGCAACCAGCGGGCCGACGGACAACGCGAGCCCGACCAGCGCTGCATTCAAACCAAGCGCTCCCGAGAGATAAAACGGCCCGACCACCAGCGTCGACATCATCACCGTCGAGACGAGCATGCTCATGGCCAGGCTCGCGCTCAATCCCCGATCATGCAACAGCGTCAGTTTGATCAGCGGCGATGCAACTGTCGCCTCGACGAACAGGAAAACGCCTGCCCCGGCAACAGCGATGAGCAATAACGCAAGGTTGAGCGAACCCCAATCGCCCTCACCCCCTGTCATTGCCAGCGCATACGCACCGAGCGTCAAGGCCAGCACCAGCGTGCCCGCAAAGTCGAAACCGCCGCGCCGAGCCTTTGGCATTTGGCGATCCGCAGGCAAGTAGCGATACGCGAGCACACCATTCAAAATGCCCAGCGGCAGGTTAATCAGAAAAATCGCCTGCCAGCCGAAACCAGAGATCAACACGCCGCCGAGCGACGGCCCCAGCGTGGTGCCGATCGCCGACACCGTGCCGAGCAATCCCATGGCGCTGCCGGTCTGCGCCTTGGGCACCGTTTCACCGACGAACGTCACGGTGAGCGCCAACATGATCGCTGCGCCGAGGCCTTGCACCGCCCGGGCGGCGACCAGCCACCCCAGCGAAGGCGCGAGGCCACAGGCCAGTGAAGCCAAGGTAAAGATGCCGATCCCGCTCAACAGCAGGCGACGGCGACCGACGATGTCGCCCAAGCGTCCAACGCTGACGATCAACGTGGTGATTGCGAGCAGATACGCGAGGACGATCCACTGCACTTGCTGGAAAGAAGCGTCGAGTGCGTGGGACAAGGCTGGCAAGCCGGCATTGGCGATGCTGGTGTCGAGTGAAGGCATCAACATCGACAACGACAGGCTGGCGAGCGCCCAGCGAGCCGAGCCGGATGGCGTGGTGAGTTTCATGGTTGGGCCCTTGATGAAGTGTCGGCCTTCAGCGTATGCCCGCGCCTGGCATGGCGGAAGACGCACCACTTGCACTTGATACCTGCACGCGACGCCATGTCATCGCCGAGCCGTGCTAACGTTGAATCATGACCACTCCCGACCTGAACCTGCTGATTACCCTCGATGCGCTGCTCACCGAAGGCAGTGTGGCGCGTGCCGCCCAACGACTGCGGCTGAGCCCGTCGGCCATGAGCCGGGCGCTGGCGCGACTGCGTGAAACCACCGGCGATCCCCTGCTGGTCCGAGCCGGACGCGGCCTGGTGCCGACACCCCGAGCACTGGAACTGCGCGAACACGTCAGCCAACTGGTGCAGCACGCCGAAGCGGTACTGCGCCCCGCCGAGCAGCTCGACCTCAAGCACTTGGTGCGAACCTTCACCCTGCGCACCAGCGACGGCTTTGTAGAGAACTTCGGGCCAGCGCTGATTGCCCGGCTCAGCGAAGAAGCACCCGGGGTACGGCTGCACTTTTTGCAGAAACTGAACCAGGACAGCACGCTGCTGCGGGACGGCACGGTCGATCTGGAAACCGGCGTTGTCGCGGACACCACCAGCCCGGAAGTGCGCACCCGCGCGTTGTATCAGGACCGTTTCATCGGCGTGGTACGGCCGGGACATGCACTGAGCAAGGGCAAGATCACGCCCGCCCGGTATGCGGCCGGCCGGCATGTCCTGGTCTCGCGGCGCGGACGTGACCAAGGGCCGATGGATGACGCCTTGAAATCGCTCGGTCTGGAACGGGAGATCGTGACCATCGTTGGCGGTTTTTCCGCGGCCCTGGCGCTGGCCCGGGCCTCGGACCTGATCGCTACGGTGCCCGAACGCCACACCCGCACGCTACGCGCCGGCCTGCACAGTTTCCCCCTTCCGGTCGCCACGCCAGTGATCACTGTTTCAATGCTCTGGCACCCGCGAATGGACGCCGATGCCGCGCACCAGTGGTTGCGTGGATGTCTTCGGGAAGTGTGTGCGGGGTCGCTGGATTAGCAAACTGATTTTTGTCGCCGCCGGGTCTAGACTCTATGCGTTGCTTCGGGCCATACCGGTCGGGCCAGCGATCTGGACAGGAGGGAACGTCATGAGCGACAAAGACGATTTGCGTAAGTACTCCTCTCAAGTGGTCGACGGCGTGGAGCGCGCGCCCGGCCGTTCCATGCTGCGGGCCGTGGGCTTCACGGATGAGGATTTCAAGAAACCGCAGATTGGCATCGCCTCGACGTGGGCGATGGTCACGCCGTGCAACATGCACATCGACAAACTCGCCGTTGAAGCGGAAAAAGGCGCGAACGCCGCGGGCGCCAAGGGCGTCATTTTCAACACCATCACCATTTCCGACGGCATCGCCAACGGCACCGAAGGCATGAAGTATTCGCTGGTGTCGCGGGAAGTGATCGCCGATTCCATCGAGGTGGTGGCCGGTTGCGAGGGCTTTGACGGGTTGGTAACCGTAGGTGGTTGTGACAAGAACATGCCGGGGTGCCTGATCGGCATGGCGCGGCTGAATCGCCCGTCGATCTTCGTCTATGGTGGCACCATCCGCCCGGGCGCCGGCCACACCGACATCATTTCCGTGTTCGAGGCCGTGGGTCAACATGCACGGGGCGATATCAACGAAATTCAGGTCAAGCAGATCGAGGAAGTGGCGATCCCCGGTCCCGGGTCCTGCGGCGGCATGTACACGGCCAACACCATGGCCTCGGCCATTGAGGCATTGGGCATGAGCCTGCCCGGTTCCAGTTCACAGGACGCCGTCGGCAGCGATAAGGCGTCCGACAGTTTCCGCGCCGGTCAGCAGGTCATGGAGCTGTTGAAGCTGGACCTCAAACCACGCGACATCATGACCCGCAAAGCCTTCGAGAATGCCATCCGCGTGGTGATCGCCCTCGCCGGCTCGACCAACGCCGTGCTGCATCTGCTGGCCATGGCGCATGCGGTGGATGTCGAGTTGACGCTGGATGATTTTGTCGAGTTGGGCAAGATCTCCCCGGTGGTGGCCGACCTGCGCCCCAGCGGCAAGTACATGATGAGCGAGCTGGTAGCCATTGGCGGCATCCAGCCGTTGATGAAGCGCATGCTCGCGGCCGGCATGCTGCACGGCGATGTGCTGACCGTGACCGGCAAGACCCTGGCAGAAAACCTGGAAAACGTGCCCGACTACCCCGAAGGCCAGGACGTGATTCTGCCGTTCGATCGGCCGGTCAAAAAAGACTCTCATCTGGTGGTGCTGCGCGGCAACCTCTCGCCGACCGGCGCGGTGGCTAAGATCACTGGCAAGGAAGGTTTGCGCTTTGAAGGCACGGCGCGCGTGTACCACGGTGAAGAAGGTGCGTTGGCCGGGATTCTCAATGGTGAAGTCCAGGCCGGCGACGTCATCGTCATTCGCTACGAAGGGCCCAAGGGTGGGCCGGGCATGCGCGAAATGCTCTCGCCCACGTCTGCGGTCATGGGCAAAGGGCTGGGCAAGGACGTCGCGCTGATCACCGACGGCCGCTTCTCCGGTGGTTCCCATGGATTCGTGGTGGGGCATATCACCCCGGAAGCCTTTGACGGCGGGCCGATTGCGCTGATCGAAGATGGCGACAAGATCACCATCGATGCTGAAACCCGGCAGATCACGGTGGATGTTTCTGACGCTGATCTGGCCGAGCGCAAGACCCGCTGGGTACGGCCGGAATCAAAATACAAACGCGGGGTGTTGGCCAAGTATGCGAAGACTGTGTCCAGTGCTTCGGAGGGGGCGGTTACGGATAAGTACCTTTAAGATCAACAGATCGCAGCCTCGTTTCACTCGACAGCTCCTACAAGGGTTTTGCATTCCCCTGTAGGAGCTGTCGAGTGAAACGAGGCTGCGATCTTTTAACGATGCCTACAGTCGAAACCGATCCACCGACTGCGAAAGCTTGCCGGCCAGGCTCGACAGTTCATCCGTCGTCGAAGCCGTCTGGCCAATAATCTTGCTGTTGCCTTCCGACATCCCGGCAATCATGTCCACCTGATGCGCGATTTCGTTACTGGCCAGGCTCTGCTCGCCGATCGTGCGGGTGATGTCATTCACCAACTCAGTGGTATTGAGCGTGGCTTCGAGGATTTCACGGATCGCGCGCTCGACGTCGGCCGTCACGGCCATGCCTTTGTCGACCTGGGCAACGCCCGCCTCCATGCTGGTCACCGCTTCACGGGTGCTTTGCTGGATGCGTGAGACCATGCTGGCAATTTCCTGCGTGGAGGCGCTGGTGCGTCCCGCGAGACTGCGGACTTCGTCGGCCACCACAGCAAAACCACGGCCCTGCTCACCGGCGCGAGCAGCTTCGATGGCGGCGTTGAGGGCCAGCAGGTTGGTTTGATCGGCGATGCCCTTGATCACCTGAATGATGCTGAAAATCCCCTCGGACTCCTTGTCCAGCGTGCGAATCACCTGGGCTGACTGCTGCGCCGAACGCGCAATGCCGTCCATGTCATTGACCACCTGATGAATCACGCGACCACCATCCTTGGCCAATGCCTCGGCCTGGTTGGCCATGTTCAGCGCGCGTTCGGCGTGACGGGTGATTTCCTCGATGCTGGCAGTCATTTCACTGGCGGCAGCGGCCATGGTGCTGGCGGCAACGCTTTGCTGTTGGCTGCTGTCGGCGACCTGATGGCAGCCGCTGCTCAACTGCACGCTCATGCCACTCACGCCATGCGCATTGCTGCGAACCACCTCAATCATGCCGCGCAAGTCACGCTGCATGGTGGCCAGACTGCGAATCAAGGCGCTGGCTTCGTCCTGGTGGGTCGGTTCGACGATAGGCTCGCTGAGGTTGCCATGGGCGATGCTTTGGGCAATGCGGCTGGCGGTCTGCAACGGCCCCATGATACTCAGAATCACCCAGCGGCCCTGGATCAGCAGCAACAACAGGCTGGCGATGAGCACGATACCCAGGGTGAAATTCGCACTGCTGATGGCCTGTTCGGTGCCTTTGCTGGTCTGTTGGGTGTTTGTTTCAATCACCTCGCTGAGGGTGGCCATCTGGTCTTCCAGTTGGCTGAACGCGGTATTGAAGGTGCCGAGTTCCTTTTGTGCGGAATCCGGATTTTCCAGCGCCAGACTGACAATGCGCTCGGCCGCGCTGATGTAGGTGTCGAGGCTCGGCTTGACCTTGTTCAGGCCCGCCTTGATGGTGTCGTTGACCGGCAACTTGAGGTTTTCACCCAGCACTTCACGAAAATGCGCCGCATGCTCCTCGATGGAACTGCGCACCTCGGCTTTGCTGCTGGTGCTTTTGCCCAGCCCAACCACCATCGCAGACAGCACATCGGCGCGCAGTGCATCGTGCATCATGTCCGCTTCGAGGTGATTGCGCAGCGCGGTCATGCTGACCTCGTTGTCCTTCACCGCTTCGGCCATCCGGGTGTTTCCCACGTAACTGACCAGGCTCACGATCAACGCGGTAAGCAAGCTCGTACCAATCAGCAGCAACAAGCGTAATTTTATAGACATGGGGTAGCCCTCTCGGTACGTCGCTTTTATGAACACGTTATCGGCTGCGCCAGCCAGTCTTTGAAGCCTGACGCCGGACTTTCGGTGTTTTACGACATGCGGTAGGTGCCACTGGAACTCAGTGTGATTGCGTGCCGCCGCTTTCTGATCGCTGCAGCCATCGCCAAACCTTGCGCCGGGCCGCTAAGGTAGCGCGACGTCAATCAGGGAACCGATGAACATGGATGAGCTTCACCAAGGCAGCTGCCTCTGCGGCGCCGTTGAATATCACGTATCCACCGAACTGAAAGCCGTCACCCACTGCCATTGCAAAAAATGCCAGAAGAGCCATGGAGCGGCATTCGCGACGTATGCGAGCGCGCCCAGGTCGGCGGTTTCTGTCTTTGCCGGAGCAACGGCGCTCAAGGTCTACGAATCGTCCAAAGGTGTTACGCGCCAGTTCTGCTTCCACTGCGGCTCTTCGCTGTTCTGGTCTGATTCGAAGGGGAAATTTTCGGAGTGGGTTTCGATAGCGATCGGTACGCTGGATACGCCTTTTACGGCGATGAAGCAGAAACACTCCTGTATTGAGTCCAAAGCGTGCTGGTACGAAGCCGATTCGCAGCAGGATTAGCGCTTGCGCGCCAGGCGTTGCTGCCAATTGCCGCCAGTGGCGCGCCGGCATTGTTCTTCAGAATCGAACTGCACATGGGACGAGACCGATCTGACGTGTACATCCGCTTCGCTTAATGCTGTAGCCGTCAGTTCGACCATGCGCTCGCCCTGCCCGCTCGCCAGCGCCTGATCCTTGTTGGCCTGGGTGTCGAAAACCCAGACAACCCTCAAGCTGGATGGAAACACGTCGTAATCGACTTCGTGGGTCAGCCATTCAAAGCCGACGATGTGCGCTTTGGCCGTTTCACACGCCTCAGTCAGGGTGGCAATCAGGCGACGCTCGATGTGTGCCTGATCGCGTTTGCTTAAACCCATGGGGAATCCTTTGATGGTAGCGATGTTTTAACCGGTCTTAATTGTGCACGTCTTCGGGCACTTGATGCTCCCTGCAATTCAACCGATTCAGACGGACTCCAGGGGTTCCTGATTCAGCCGTCCGTCACGCCGCTGGACGCCAATGCACAGTTTCGGCGAGTAGTGCTCCAGGGGTCGGCGTGCACGTTTTGCTCATGCGGGTAGGCCCGATTAAATCAGGCACTCCCGCTTATCAAGTGTTCCGTGATAATCCTCACCCGCGATGGCGCGCAGGTACGCTTGATCGGCCTCAACCCTGAGGTCGCGCCATTCCTGCCAGCTCACGATTCCCAGGCGATCCATCTCGTCAGACTGACGAATCAGTTCCTCGTGATACGCATCGGGACACTCCATGCGCAGCTTCAAGTCCTCAAGGACAAGATGCCAGGTGTTGAGCGAACGCAGCTTTTGCTCTTGCGTTGGAGTCAGCAGATTGGCAAACGAGTGCATGGCAGTGCCCCCCGAGAGTTCTTTCAGAATGGATCAATCCATCGTGAATCCGGTTCAGGCACACCGACCAAAGGCAGGTTTTTCAAGGCTGCGCCGCCAATGACGAGGCGCCGTCCGATGCTGACTTACTTCGCGTCAAGCAACTCAAGCGTTTGCGCGGTACTCCACAGAGCATTGGCGATGTAGCGACAGTTGATCAGCGCGGCCTCGTAGCTATCCCCTTCGGGCGTCGTCGGGCTGGCCGTGGCGTCCCGAATCACGAAAACCGCGTGAACTTTTATTGCGTCCTCTTGCGCCTTAAGTTTTATATTCCATCCCTGATGCTGATGCATCGGGGTGCGGTTTCGGCACCTCCCATGGAAGATGTTCTCGCACGACCCATCAATCGAATGGAATCCATCACAATGAGTTTCACCGCTATACAGAAAGTATCCGCTAAAGCCTGGATCGCGCTTGTGGCCTTGATTACGGCGTCAAGCGGCATTGCAACGATCTACGCCACGCTTCACGAAACCAACCCCAACAATCCCCGCTTCATCGGTCGCTGGACGACCGATTACACCTACCCGACCACCAACGGCACGTTCGAATTCAAGGGGATGACAGAGTACTTCCGCAACGGGCGGTACAACGTCAATGGCGTTGTCTTTGTGGACGGAACCGTTGAAACCAAACCTTACCGGCTTGAGTACAGCGTAAATGGAGCCGGCAGCTGGACGGCCGATTCCAGCCTGCTTTCGTTCACATTGGCTGACATGAAATCGATCCCCAAGTCTTACGTAATCAACGGCACAGCCATTTCCCCCTCGCTGGTTGCCAAGTTTGCCGGGCCTTCCATGCCTACCTTTAGCGACGGCTTAGCGTCCGGCGCTTCCGACGAACTCAAAATCCTGATGATCAAGGACAATGAGATAACGCTTGAGGGTAAAGACCCTGCAGGGAATGCCTTCACCCTACAGACGTACAGACAAAACTAGGTTCCAGGTGGGTTCTGGTCTGAAAGATTCTGTGTCTGTGCTGCCGTATTCGCGGGCAAGCCACGCTCCCACAGGGGGATTTTGTCGATCACTCCTCATGTGAACGACGCAAATCCTGTGGGAGCGTGGCTTGCCCGCGAAGAGGCCCGAACAAACAACCCACACCCCAATGACTCGACAGTGACAGCCCCGGGCAAAATGTCTTACAGCCCGCCTCAATCCCTCTAGTTCAGCAGTCTCAGACACGCAGTCAAACTCCGCACATCGACATGACCGCACACTACAAATACCCGTTTACAATTTAGCCAATCATAAAACCCGATCGTGTACTACCGAGTGTTAGGTTGTGCGCCTTATCGGTCCATGAGATGCCAACGTAGTCATGCGCATCAAACCTCCCAGTTTTCCTGCCCTCTGTGCTTACCTTCTACTGTCCTGCCTGTTTGCGACCGCGTGGATCATCAATCCTGCCAATACGCACTCTTCCTTTGCCCTGATCAGTCCTGTGATGGCAGTGGCCGGCAAAGTGGCCAAGCCCATCTATACCAGCCGTTTCGCCTCCTCCGGGCTGGTGGATTTCGTGCATTCCTCGGCGGTCACCGCACTGCCCGACGGCAGTCTGATGACGGTCTGGTTTGCTGGCTCCCGCGAAGGCGCAGCCGATGTGCAGGTGCGCTCCGCCCGGTTCGACTCGAAAACCGGCGAATGGGGTGCTGAACAGGTATTGGCCACTCGGGACTCGACCCAGCAGGGCACTCGTAAATACATCCGCAAGCTGGGCAACCCGGTGGTGGCCCTCGCGCCGGATAATCGCGTGTGGCTGTTTTATGTCTCCGTGTCCATGGGTGGCTGGGCCGGAAGCGCGGTCAATGTGATGGTTTCCGACGACTTCGGTGAACATTGGTCCGCTCCGCGCCAACTGATCACTTCGCCCTTTCTCAACATCAGCACCCTGGTCCGGTCGGCACCGGTGTTTCATGCCGACGGTTCCATCGGCCTGCCGGTCTATCACGAGTTCCTGGGCAAGTTTGCCGAGTACCTCTACCTGAGCGCAGACGGCGATGTGATCGACAAATTCCGCATCAGCCACGGCATGAATTCATTGCAACCCACGGTGGTGCCGCTGGACGGCCAGCGCGGCATCGCCTTGCTGCGTTATGCCGGCAACACCCACCACCGTGTTCTGGCGACACGCACTGACGACGCCGGGCAAACCTGGAGCGAGCCTTATCCGCTCGACCCCTCGAATCCGAATTCCTCGCTCGCCGCCGTCGCGACACCCGAACATGGGTTGCTGGTGGCGCTCAACGACCTGAGTGAGGGGCGCTTCAAGCTGAGCCTTTATGGGACCGACGCCAAAATGGACGATTGGCGCTCGTTGCGCGACCTGGACAAATCACCCGATCCACTGGGCGCGCCGTTTTCTCCCGAAGCCTACAAGGAGATCATCGGCAGAGAGTTTCGCGGCTCCAGCGGCGCGCATCGCCAAGCACTGGAAGCGGAGTTCCTGGATAACCTCGATAACCGTGTCTGTAAAAACCAGGGGTGTGAATTCGAGTACGAATACCCGTATT
The DNA here is from genome assembly GCF_059695905.1 of Pseudomonas sp. LBUM1663. Taxonomy (NCBI): domain Bacteria; kingdom Pseudomonadati; phylum Pseudomonadota; class Gammaproteobacteria; order Pseudomonadales; family Pseudomonadaceae; genus Pseudomonas; species Pseudomonas sp. LBUM1663. Next base: position 3,836,916 of record NZ_CP166792.1, read on the forward strand.
TCATCCGCAGTCCCGACGGCATGTATCACTTGGTTTATTCCTGGAACAACACCTTCATCAAGCACGTTACCTTTAACGATGCATGGCTTAGCGAGCGTCTCAAATGATCAGCCTGTGGCAAGCCCATGTCAGCTTCGCAATGATCATCTTTCTGGTGCTGCCTTCGTTCGGTTTGCCCAGGACCCGGCGGATCGCACTGCTGGCCGCGTTGCTGGCCGTCAGCTTCATCTCGCTGGAAGGGTTGTCGTTGGCCGCGTATTTGCGCAGCTACATTGATGACCTTGCGATCACCACCCTGGTGTTCATGGCGTGGGGCTGCTTGCGTCGGCTGGACATGTTGCCACCGGCACGGGGCAAAACCGGCGTATTGATCCTCTTCGCCGCGATGGCCGTGGTGCTGTACCCGGCCACTCTGGGCATGAGTGATGTGGACCCCTATCGGATCGGCTACAGCCCGCGCCCCATGTTGATTTTCTTCGCAGTGCTCACGCTGGGCCTGTTTTACCTGCGCAATGGCCTGGCCGTCTTGATGCTGGCCAGCGCAACCCTGGCCTTCATTGCAGGGATCAAACCTTCGCAAAACTATTGGGATTACCTGGTTGATCCACTGCTGGGTCTGTACTGCTGCGGGGCACTGCTGATGCTTGCCCTGCGCTGGACGTATCGCTGCTCAAGCAAGCGGCGTGGTGCGGTGGCCGACGAATGCAAATCCGTTTGAGATTTAACGACTTTTCAACAGGGGAACAGGGATGGGTTGGCTGCACTCGAGACGTTTACATTACTGGCTAGGCGCTACAGCGATTGCGTTTGTGCTGTTCGCACTGCTGAGGGTGGTGTTCTTCTTCGGCTTTTCCGGGTTCGAACCCAACGCCCTGATCGACACAAAGGGCGTCTGGAAAACCCTGAGCATCGGCTTCAATTTCGATCTGCGCCTGGCCATTCTGACGATGTTGCCGTTGGCGTTGCTGGCCTGGATGCCTCGCTGGAACCTGCTCGGCAGCCGTCTGCTGCGCCGCATCGCACGCGTTTACCTGGTCGCAGCCCTGAGCGTGCTGCTGCTGATTTACATCATCGACTTTGGCCATTACGCCTACCTGGGCGTGAGGATCAACGCCACCGTGCTGCGCTTCATCGAGGATGCGCAGATCTCCCGCGACATGGTTTGGCAGACTTACCCGGTGATCTGGATTTCACTGGGTTGGCTGGCGACGGTCGCGCTGGTGACACTGGCCCTGGTGCGTCTGGAGCGCGTCACGCTGGACCGCCCTCGCAAGGTCATTCGCAAGCTCTCCGCGACGTGGGGCGGTGCGTTGATGGTCGTCTTGGTGCTGCTGGGCATCTTGGGTCGTGTCGAAAACATGAACCTTGAAAACCCCGTTCCGTTGCGCTGGAGCGATGCGTTCTTCTCGGGTAATAACCAGATCGCCGCGCTGGGCCTGAACCCGGTGCTGTTTCTCTACGATACGGGCAAAGTCGGACAGTCGCGTTATGACGAGGCGCAAGTGCGCGAACATTACGCGGTCATGGCCAACTACCTGGGCGTCGACAAGCCCGACCCGCAGACCCTTGATTTCGTGCGGCACCAGGCGCCCCAACCGTACAAGATACCGGGCTCGCGTCCCCCGAACGTGATGTTCATCATGCTTGAATCGCTAGGCACCAGTGCCGTCGGGGCCTACGGCAACCCGATCAATCCGACGCCCAATCTCGATAGGCTGGCCACTCAGAGCTGGTTCTTCGAGCACTTCTACGTGCCAGTGACGGGGACCGCGAAAACCGTCTGGGCCAGCATCAGCGGGGTGCCTGATGTCACGCGACAGGAAACCGCGACGCGTAATCCGCTGATCACCCAGCAAAACACGCTGATCAATGCCTTCACCGGTTACGAGAAGATCTACACCATTGGCGGCAACTCTGGCTGGGCCAACATGAATGCCCTGATCCGGCAGAGCATCGACGGTGTGCGTTTGTTCGAAGAGCGGGACTGGAAATCGCCGGTGGTGGATGTCTGGGGCATTTCCGATCTGGACCTTTTCAAGGAAACCGACCAGATCCTGCAAGCACTGCCCAAGGACAAACCGTTCTTTGCCTATGTGCAGACGGCCGGCAATCACCGCCCGTTCACGATCCCCAAGAGCAATGACGGCTTCGAGGTCAAGCACCCTACCCTGGCCGAAGTACAGGCTGCCGGATCGCGCAGTGTCGAGCAGTACAACGCCGTGCGCCTGCTGGACTTCAACCTCGGCCGCTTGATGGAAATCGCCAAGGCCGGCGGCTGGTACGAAAACACCATTTTCGTGATGTTTGGCGACCACAACACCCGTATCGCGCAGATCCCGTTCCTGGCACCGGCCTACGAGCAACTGGGCCTGGAAAGCAACGCGGTGCCGATGATCATCCACGCGCCAAGCTTGATCGGAACGCGCCAGGTCAAGGAAGCGGTTGGTCTGGTGGACCTGCTGCCCACCGTGGCGGGGATGGCCGGCCTTGAGTTTCGCAACAGCGGCATGGGCCGTGATATCCAGCAGCCCGCGCCCGAGGGTGAACGCGTGGTGCCGCTGGTATTGCGTGAGGGCACGTTCCCGCTGATTGCCGGCGTGACTCAACACTACATGGTGCAGATGGAGCACGACGGCAGCTCGCCGACCCTTCACGACCTGGCCTCGATGACGCCACGGGACAACGTTGCCGAGAAAAACCCTGAAGAGTTCAAACGCCTGTCGGCGCTGACCCGCGCCATGCATGAAACCTCAAGGCTGATGCTGTATCAGAACGTGCGCAAGTAACCGCTCAGGCCTGCAAACCCGCGTCTAAGCTCCAGATAGACGCGGGTCCTCCCCGCGACATCCGTAAAAGACTCTGCCTATTACCTCCCAATACTCCACCTATTAGCTGACTTCCCAAGTGGGGTCTAACCTGTATCCAGCGCTGGCGGAACAAGCTGGCCGGTTTAGTGCTGATAAGGAGACAGGAATGAGTCCGACGCTTGACTAGGCCACCCGTGGGCCACCGCCGCTGTCCAATTCCCGTGTGGTCCAGACAATCAGTTGATCCAACTGTTGGTCCTGCAGCCTATGTCATTGAGTTCGCTCGTTGCTATCTAACGCCCACCCCGGGCCGATAGCCGGATGAAACACGACCAAAGGTAGCTCACACATGGCAAATGAATCGAAATGCCCGTTCAATCACGCCGCTGGCGGTGGCACGACGAACCGCGATTGGTGGCCGAACCAACTGAATCTGAAGATCCTGCACCAGCACTCGTCCCTGTCCGACCCTACGGACGAGGGCTTCAACTACGCCGAAGAATTCAAGACCCTGGACTTTGAGGCGGTCAAGCGCGACCTGACGGCGCTGATGACCGATTCCCAAGACTGGTGGCCGGCGGACTTCGGTCACTATGGGCCGCTGTTCATTCGCATGGCCTGGCACGCCGCAGGCACGTACCGCACGGGCGACGGTCGTGGCGGCGCCGGCTCCGGCCAGCAACGCTTTGCACCCCTCAACAGCTGGCCGGATAACGTCAGCCTCGACAAGGCGCGCCGGCTGCTCTGGCCGATCAAGCAAAAGTACGGTCGTAAAATTTCCTGGGCAGACCTGATCGTCCTCACCGGCAACGTCGCGCTGGAGTCCATGGGCTTCAAGACCTTTGGTTTTTCCGGTGGCCGTGCGGACGTCTGGGAACCGGACGAGGACGTCTACTGGGGCTCGGAAAACAAATGGCTCGGCGGCGACACCCGCTACGGCAAAGAAAACGCTCCCGTGGAAGCTCCCGGTGACGGTCCACTCGTCGCCGAACCCGGTAAAAATGAGGAGAGCCGCACTGAAGACGGCCGCAATCTCGAAAACCCGCTGGCCGCCGTGCAAATGGGCCTGATCTACGTCAACCCCGAAGGCCCGGAAGGCGAGCCAGACCCGGTCAGATCCGCCTTAGACATCCGTGAGACCTTCGGTCGCATGGCAATGAACGACGAAGAGACCGTGGCGTTGATTGCCGGCGGCCACGCCTTTGGCAAAACCCACGGCGCAGGACCTGCCGACAACGTCGGCGCCGAACCCGAAGCGGCGGGCCTCGAAGCCCAGGGCTTTGGCTGGAAGAACAGCTTCGGCACCGGCAAAGGCCCGGATACCATCACCAGCGGCCTGGAAGTGACCTGGACCACCACGCCCACCCGGTGGAGCAACAACTACCTGGAAAACCTGTTCGGCTTCGACTGGGAACTGAGCAAAAGCCCGGCCGGTGCGCACCAGTGGGTTGCGAAAAACGGCGCGGGCGCCGGTACCATCCCGGATGCTTTCGACCCGTCCAAACGGCGTAATCCCACCATGCTGACTTCGGACCTGGCCCTGCGATTCGACCCAATCTACGAACCGATCTCGCGGCGTTTCCTGGCCAATCCGGATCAGTTGGCCGACGCCTTCGCCCGTGCCTGGTTCAAACTGATCCACCGTGACATGGGGCCCCTCTCCCGCTACCTCGGCCCGGAAATGCCCGGCGAAGAACTGCTGTGGCAAGACCCGATCCCGGAGGTCGACCATGCTTTGGTCAACGACAGCGACGTCGCAGCGCTCAAAAGCAAAGTGCTCGCCTCGGGCCTGAGCGTCTCGCAGCTGGTATCGACGGCGTGGGCAGCGGCTTCCACCTTCCGCGGCTCTGACAAACGGGGCGGCGCCAACGGTGGTCGCCTGCGTCTGGCGCCGCAGAAATCCTGGCAAGCCAACCAGCCTGAGCAACTGGCGAGTGTGCTGGCGAAACTCGAGAGCATACAGAGCGAGTTCAACAACAGCGGCAAGAAAATCTCGCTGGCCGACCTGATCGTGCTGGCCGGTGATGCAGGTGTCGAACAGGCGGCGAAAAATGCCGGCCACAGCGTCACGGTGCCGTTCACACCAGGGCGGATGGACGCCTCGCAAGAGCAGACGGATATCGAGTCTTTCGGCTTCCTCGAACCCATCGCCGATGGCTTCCGTAACTACCTCAAATCCCGCTACAGCGTGTCGGCCGAGCATCTGTTGATCGACAAGGCGCAACAGCTGACATTGACCGCGCCAGAAATGACCGCGCTCGTGGGTGGCCTTCGCGTATTGAACACCAACGTCGGGCAATCAAAACACGGCGTGTTCACCCAGCAGCCAGAGGCATTGACCAACGACTTCTTCAAGCACCTGCTGGACATGGGGGTGGAATGGAAACCGACCTCGCAGACCAATGAGGAGTTTGAAGCACGCGATCGCAAAACCGGTGAAGTGAAGTGGACCGGCACGCGAGTTGATCTGGTCTTTGGCTCTCATGCGCAATTGAGGGCGCTGGCTGAGGTTTACGCGAGCAGTGACGCGAAGGAGAAATTTGTGAAGGACTTCGTGGCGGCGTGGACCAAGGTGATGAACCTGGATCGGTTCGATGTGAAGTGATGAAAACGTTAGGTCTATGAGGCCTGGAATGGGCCACCTCGATCCGGTGATACGGATTGGGAGTGGCCCATAGGTTCAGGACGCCCTTTGCTTCAGGCGACACCCCACCGGATCAAAGTCCTCCTTCAATCGAACCCCTCCCACCCTGAAAGGTCTGCTGCTTAGTACTTCTCTGGAATCAGCCCCCATGTCTGCGCACCAAAGCCTTGTTGTACTCGCTCGGGGCGGATATGCCGCTCGGGGCGTTCTTTACCTGATCATTGGCATCTTCGCGCTGCTGGCGGCTCAAGATTCGACAAAACCGAAGGACAGTCACCGGAGTCTGGAGGCCGTGTTAAGCCAGCCTTTCGGTTATGTTTTAGTCGGATTAGTGGTGGCGGGCCTGCTCGCCTTCGCCTGCTGGCGAGTGTTGCAAGCCCTGCGCGACGTTGATCATCACGGTAACAATATGAAGGGTCTGGTCATTCGGGCAGGACTGTTGGCAGGAGGTTTGGTCAACGGCGCGCTGGCGTTTTTTGCATTGGGTTTGCTCATCAGCGGCATCAGAAGCTCGGGCGATTCCGGCGGTGGGCAGACCAAGGATCTACTGGCGCATCTGTTGTCCTGGGAGCACTCGAATGTCTTGGTGTACCTCATCGCACTCGTCCCTCTTGGTGTAGGTATTGCCCACATCATCAAGGGCTGGAAGTCGTCGTTCGAGAAATATTTTGAAGCGGACGAAGACGTCATGCGCTACGTCCGTCCGGTCTCTCGGTTCGGTCTGATTGCCCGTGGCGTCGTCTTTATCGAGATCGCCCTGTTGCTGATCATCAGTGGCTCCCGCTATAAAGCCATGGACCCACCCGGCATGAAGGAGGCCCTCGATGCGCTGCAGAATCTACCGGCCGGCGGCGTCATCTTGATGGTGATGGCCCTGGGGTTGATCGCCTTTTCGGTGTACAGCTTGTCCGAAGCCGCCTGGCGCAAGATCAACATGGATGTACCTGGCGTACCGGGCGCCTAGCGGTATGAATGGCCGACCGGTTTTTGCAACCCCCACACAGCTGACTTCAACCAAGGACTGATGATGACCTTTCTTATTTTTCTTTTAGCCTGCGGTGCTGCGGCCAGTACTGGCCTACTTTTCAAACCGGGCCAGTGGTACGAATCACTCGTCAAACCGAGCTTTACGCCACCCAACTGGCTGTTTCCGGTCGCTTGGTCGATTATCTATCTTCTGCTCGCCTGGGCCGGTTACCGGTTGTCCCTGATACCTGGAAGCCAGATGGTGCTGGCGTTATGGGCGGCGCAGATTGCCCTGAATACGCTGTGGACACCGGTGTTCTTCGGCGCGCACCGCATTTTCGCCAGCATGGTGATCCTGACGCTGCTCTGGCTGGTGGTCGCAGCCATGGTGGTGATGGCGATACGGCTAGATGTGATCACAGGCTTGATCCTGTTCCCCTACCTTGTGTGGCTTTGTGTGGCGGCGGCGTTGAATTTTTCCATCTTGCGCAATAACCGCGGATGACGAACTCCGAGTGGGCAACTCAACGGCTGTCGATTCACGACTCGCCGTCGACAAGTCTCACCCGGTGGCAGTCTGAGGGTCCCAGTTTTTGCCCGGTGGATGAACGAACATCCATCGGCATCAGGGTCTGGCCGGAGGCGTTGTCCAACAGCACAGAACGCGTCTCCTGCGGCTCGAACAGGAAACGTTCGCCCCACTGCCTCATGCTGACCACCACCGGAAAGACCTCCCGTCCTTTGTCCGTCAGGACGTACTCCTTGTAGGCGCTTCCATCTGATGCCGGTCGAACGTCGAAGACCCCGACTTCAACCAACGCTTTCAGTCGAGAGGCCAGAATATTTTTGGCCACGCCCAGGCTCTTCTGAAATTCGCTGAAACGGCGAATGTCGTCAAAGGCGTCGCGAAGGATCATGAGCGACCAGCGATCCCCAATCACCTCAAGTGTTCTTGCTACCGGGCATTCGCTGCGTTGCGGTGAAGTGCCTTCGACCATCGTATTTACCTTTTGGATAACGGTTGCAAAGTCTGTCGATCAAGCTGGTTGCAATTTGAAACTTGATTCAGCAATAATCAAATCAGGTTTTTAATTGCAACCAGCTTAACGCCATGGAGGCGTTCATGACAGCAGATGCCGACGCAATAGCCAAACGTAACACCGGGCAGCCTTCGGGATTGCCGCCTGCGCAAACCGGAGAAAGCAGTAGGACGGACCCTTCTTCGGGGCTTTCTCCGTCACTCACGTTATTGTTTTCTGTCACCTGCGCGCTGGCCGTCGCCAATGTTTACTTTGCCCAACCTTTGCTCGCCTCGATGGCCGACAGCCTGGGTGTCACTTCAGGATTGATTGGAGTCGTGGTGACGGCTACTCAGGCCGGATACGCGCTGGGGTTGTTGTTCATCGTACCGCTGGGCGACAGGGTCAACCGTAAACGGCTGATTTTGACTCAAGTAATGCTGTCTGCCATAGCGTTGGCGGCCGTCGGCGCCTCGCAGCAATGGCTGGTGCTGCTGGGCGCCATGATTGTGATGGGCTTACTCGCCGTGGTGGTTCAGGTGCTTGTCGCCTATGCCGCCGCGCTCGCAACGCCCTCACAACGCGGGCAGGCCGTGGGGACCCTAACGAGCGGAGTTGTCCTGGGCATTCTGCTGGCGCGGTTTATCTCTGGGCTGATCGCAGATCTGGCGGGCTGGCGCGCCGTCTATTTCGTGTCCTCAGGATTGATGCTGACCCTCGCGGCGGTCCTGTGGAAAGTGGTGCCCGCCACGGCGTTGCCACGTAATCAAGACACCTACCCCGCGCTGATCCGGTCGCTCTTCAAGCTGTTCATGACCGAACCGGTTTTGCGGATCAGGGGCCTGTTGGCCTTGTTGATCTTTGCCGCTTTTTCCGTGCTGTGGACCTCCATGGTGCTGCCGCTGAGCGCTCCGCCACTGTCGCTTTCACACACGGCCATCGGCCTGTTTGGCTTGGCAGGCGTCGCCGGTGCCCTGGCTGCCAGAAGAGCCGGCCAGTGGGCCGATCGAGGTTTGGGACAACGGGTGACCGGCCTTTCGCTGGGGCTCCTGACGCTTTCCTGGTTGCCCATCAGTTTTGCCGAGACGTCCCTGATCGCGCTGGTCTGCGGTGTGATCTTGCTCGACTTCGCGGTGCAAGCCGTACACGTCACCAACCAGAGCCTTGTTTTTGCCGCACGACCCGACGCCCAGAGTCGCATGGTCGGCGCCTACATGTGCTTCTACTCGGTCGGCAGTGCGCTGGGGGCGGTCGCCGCGACCCAGGTTTATGCGCGCTGGGGCTGGACGGCTGTGAGCCTGCTGGGCACATTAATCAGCGCTGCGGCTTTGGCGCTTTGGGTTTTTACGAGTCATCTATCACCGACCAATCAAGGACGATCAACATGAAAGCCATACACCTGCTACTCGCCATCTCGATTACGGCCATTTGGGGTGTGAATTTTTCAGTGATCAAACTGGGCCTCACCACCATTGACCCGCTGATTCTTGCCGGCATTCGCTTCACGCTTTGCGCACTTCCAGCGATCTTTTTCATTCCGAGACCTGATGTGCAGTGGCGCTACATCATTGGTTACGGCCTGGTCTTCGGCATAGGACTCTGGGGCGTTGTCAACCTTGGCATCAAGTCGGGCCTCTCCGCAGGCATCGCTTCGCTGGTGCTTCAGTTCAGCGCGTTTTTCACGATCCTGCTGGGCTCATGGATATTCAAGGAAACCATTTCCCGCTACCAACTGGCGGGCATGGGCATCGCCTTCTGTGGCTTGTTGAGCATCATCTCGATTGTTGACGGGACAGTGACGACGGCCGGGCTGATCCTGGTGCTGCTGGGCGCGGTGGCCTGGAGTGCGGCCAACGTCATCAACAAAAAAGCCAGGACCACTCAGGTCTTTGCTTTCCTGGTGTGGTCCAGTGCGTTTTCGCCCATCCCTCTTTTCGCGCTTGATTACGCGGTCAACGGCTCGACGGGTTACAGCGCATTGGCGAATCAACTCGACTACCGTGCCGTCCTGTCGATCCTGTTCCAGGTCTACCCCAACACCCTGTTCGGCTACTGGGTGTGGAATTCACTCCTGAAACGATACCCAGTGTCCACCGTCGCGCCGTTATCGTTATTGGTGCCGGTATTCGGACTGCTGGGTTCAGTCATGATTTTCAATGAGCCCCTGTCATTCAACAAAATCGTTGCAGTCGTTCTCATCGTATCGGGGCTTGCCGTCGGCTTATACGGAAAGCGTTTCCTCAGCGCCGTGCTCAGGCGAGCAGACCGATGCCCGTCGTGAGAGTTAGCCAAGCGCCCGTCGACGGAAATCGACCGTACTCGTCGCTGTACCTGGCATCAACCGGGTTGATTCACGACCGTAATCTGTGTCAGTCCCACCCGCCCAGCCTGTTCCAGAATCTGCGCCGGCGTCGCGTCCGCGGTGGGCATGATCAGGCTGTTTTCACCGTCGCCATAGTGCAGCTGGAGCAAGTGCATCGCTGCCTCATGGACGGGCAACCGAGGCTGCTCCAGTTCGAACAGGTATGTGCGGGACTCGCCGTTGAACAGGTAATTCAGGGTCCATTCATGCATGGTGGGATCCTCTTATGGAAAAAGAACAGCTGATTATCCTGATCCGTTGGTCTGCTCGTGGTTCAACTATTCGTCCACGAAACAGCCACACGAAAATTCTTCAAATGCTGAGGCAGCGGTCGTTACCATGGACACGGGTTCAACAGGAGGAATGCAATGGAGCTGAAGTTCAGTCACGTCGATGTACTGGTCAACAACCTCGAAGAAGCCTGTGCTTACTACGCACAGATACTGCAAGCCAGGATCTCTAAAACCCTTGTCTGGGAACGCGGTGGTCTGCACGTGCGCTACGCGATTGCGTTGATCGGTGCGGAGCGATTCATGCTGGTACAACCGCTGGCGGGGAACCTGAAGGCGCTCCTCGACTCCGCGGGCGAAGGCATGATTTACCGCCACTGCTACTCCACACCGGACATCGAGAAGGCCTATGACGAATTGATAGCCGTAGGTGTTCAGCCAGAAGACGAGAATGGAAAACCACTCGCCCGCGCGAACCTGCAATCTCCGTCCGGGACCCGCATCATCTGGCTGCCCAAGCGCTTCGGGCACTTCTCCATCGAGATATTGGAAGACAAGGCGTTGGAGGCCTTTATCGAAGATGCGTTTGCCTGAATGGGGACGTCATTGATGACGTTTGCCACCTGCCGACATATGCGTGGACGCAACGTCCCGGGTGGGGCCTCGATTGTCCCATCCGAGTTGACAGTCAAACCGTTTTCACCCTCTTTTTCCCTTACCTGTAGATCATTAATCTGAGCCCATGTTGAACGAAGCCACTTACCCCTCCCGAGAAAGGATTTCATCATGAGCAAAGCCACTTACAACCGCCTGAACAAAGACGACGCCGTAGTCCTGATGATCGACCACCAGACCGGTCTGATCTCGCTGGTGCAGGACTTCTCGCCGAACGAGTTCAAAAACAATGTGCTGGCCCTGGCTGACGTCGCCAAATTCTTCGAACTGCCGACCATCCTGACCACCAGTTTCGAACAAGGCCCCAATGGTCCGCTGGTCCCGGAGCTCAAGGAAATGTTTCCGGATGCGCCTTACATTGCTCGTCCTGGCCAGATCAACGCCTGGGACAACGAAGACTTCGTCAAGGCGATCAAGGCGACCGGTCGTAAACAGCTGATCATTGCCGGTGTCGTGACCGACGTGTGCGTGACCTTCCCGACGCTGTCGGCCCTGGCTGAAGGGTTTGAAGTGTTCGTGGTCACGGATTCTTCCGGCACCTTCAACACCACCGTGCAACAGGCGGCGTGGAACCGCATGACGCAAGCCGGTGCGCAAATGATGAACTGGTTCTCGGTCGCCTGCGAGTTGCAGGGCGACTGGCGCAACGACATCGAAGGCTTGGGCAACTTGCTGTCCCAGCGCATTCCGAACTATCGCAACCTGATGAACAGCTACTCGGCATTAGCAGCCCGTCAGGCGTAAACCTGACGCGCAAAACCCAAGGCCCGCTTTTGCGGGCTTTGGCAATCTTCTGATTTTCCATATCCGAAAATCGTGTAGGAAACCACCCCCTGTGGCGAGGGGGTTAACCCCGTTGGGCGGCGAAGCCGCCCCCAACCCCGCCAAAATTTTAAACATGCCCACATCCCGTAGCAGTTGGCGAAGCCTGCGTTCGGCTGCGCAGCAGCCGCAAATCCGGCACGCAAGGTTCAACTGACATTAAACACGTTCTGATTCCCCGACTGTTATTCAGTCGAATACAGGATCCGCCTTCAACCACAAAGCAACGATTTTGGTCCTACACACCCGTTTGCAGGCACCAAAATCGACGCCTATATTCGACCCGTCGCTGACCAAAGTTAGCGATTGGGTTTCGCAGCCCTACAGAATAGAATCAGCCGGCACCGTCATAAGACACCCAGGCGAGCTTCGCCTGCGTCGCAGTTTATGGCGGCTGTGCGTGGGAGACTCTCGAGTCTGCCGGGTTTGATTCTTCCTGGTCTGCGAACCCGCGCACAGTTGCCACCCACTTTGTTTCGCAGCAAAGAAGGTGGCAGTTCATTCCTTTTATAAAGAATCTTATCCAATGCCAACGAACAATCCGCCCCGCCGTTTCACCCCCATGTCCCAACTCGCCACCGACTACCCCGTCCTGCTCATCGACTACGACGCCCCGCTGCGCGAACTCCACAACTGCCTCAGCGAACGCCTCAACGCCGTCCTCAAATACCTCAACCTCATGGCCTGCACCAGCCTCCCCGACTACGCCGAACACGACATCAACACCGTCACCAACATCGCCCGGATCATGGTCCAGGATGTGAGCGATGTGTTTCGGGTGATTGAGCAGCGTGGGTTTGATGCACCCAAGAGTCAGTGATCAACGTTGAGTCGTAAAAAAACCCGCACTGAGTTGCGGGTTTTTTGTGTTGTTCAGGCCTGTCGAGTTGGCGAGAGGATTGTCTTCTCTATCAGCGCGGCGATGTCCTTCGCACCAAAACACCGGAATTTAACGCTGCCAGCGCCGGTATCCAGACGGATGATCTTCGTCATGAACCCGCCTTCAATAGTGACCTTTCGGATGAAGGCCAGTGGGAGTTCAATATCCAGCGTCCCGTCCTGAACGAGGCGGTTCATGGCATTGGCACTCAAACGAACCATCGATTGGGTCAGCTCCATCTTTCCGCCAACCCAAAGTCCTCCGTATGCTTCCTTGAAGGCCTCCAGCACATCGCCCAACGCGTCCACATTGCCAGCCTCAGCCATGGAATATAAATCGTCCACGTTGTCGTAATTCACCTCGGCATCGGCGACCAGAAAATTCACCGACTTCGATTTCAAAACCTGTCCAGTCACCTTGCCTCTCCATAATTTAAGTAGCAGCCCTGAAATCCAGAGGCCTGTTTTGCCCGGGGCGCGCTGCACGAACACCCTATCGTCGCTACAAGCGGCGTCCTGTTTGGCAATCTGCGCCAATGTTAATATGCCATCACTCTTTCAATGAAGTACACCTGCATGGATGCCACGTCCCGCCCTTCCAGCTTTTTTTCACTGCTGACCGTTGCCGTGATCCTCTCTGGATGCCAAGCAACAAAACCCGCTCAAATCACAACACCTGAGGCCCAGCCGGGTTTTGCGGTTTTCAACAGTGTGCTGTTCGCGACACCCGAACCGAACTCGATCGTTCGCGAGGGCGATCGGATCACCTATGTAGTGACTTCGTCCCCAAGTCCGGAGCTCCACTACCTGGCACGTTTCGACGCCAACTGCAGCCAGCCGGATGCGCAAATGATTTACCGCAGCAAAGAGGGAATGTCGCGATTCTCCGTCAACCCGCGGGGGCGTTCGATGGAATCCTGGCAATTACCTGCTGAACAAAAGAGCCAGTACCTGCAAAGTGCGCAGTTCAAGCAGGTGTGTGCCCAGACAACACCTCCTCTATGGCGCGTGTTCTCGGCACCCGAGCATCAGGATTGGCAGATGATCGACCGCAGCAGCCTGAAAGTAGAAGGTGATAAGGTGACTTTCTGGACGACGCGCGTACTTCCCGGCGAGATGTTGGTGCCCGGCGAAAACGTCTTGTATGGGCAGGTACGACAGCGGTGGATGGCCAACTGCGCCCTGCAAGAGCTGACCGCGTTAAGCCGTTTCTACCTTGATACTCACAGTCGTGTGCTCGTTGGAGACATGCAGACAGACCCTAAAGCCATCGGCTTGCAAAGCCTCGGAGTCGATGAGCGTCAGCTGGTTCAGATAGCCTGTGGCAAACCGCAATCGCTGGACCAATACAAACAATTTGAAGGGCGTGAGCAGTCGCCTTTCGAACTACCGGCCCCCCTCGTTGCCGCCCCGGTGTTGAAAGCCATCGAGGCATTGAATATGCCCAAACCGGAGAAAAGCATTCAGCACCTGCGCCGGGTGTTCAATGACAACTCCGAGCCAAGACAGTATTCAGATCAAGCTGTGCGGCTCAACGGGCGTGACTCGAAATACCTTTCAAGCGAGGCAGGCAATCAACTGACGGAGCGTTTTAAAGAGCGAGGAAGTCAGTGGGTCAAAGCCACTTTCCGAGGCCTGATTGACCTGGCTGAAAGTGAATTCAGCACGCCTGCGGGTGAGATAACGATCGAGAATAAGGCGCTGACGAACCTCCGCTTCGAGGGCGATTGGGTGAACATGCCGGTCGGCGCACTCCTTCGATACACGGCGCAGGATATGCAACTTCGATATACCAACGGCGGGAAAGGTCCCAGAGCCTTGGTGCCGGTCGACAACAGATACAGCTGTGAGGTGCAGTCGCAGAAACCCGCCAGCACGTATCACCCGAGTTTGACCGGGACTGCCAAGGTAATCAGCTGCATACAAGATGCCTACCAATACAGCACCGACATTTACGTCTACCTCGAAACGTATGGAATGTTTGTGCCGTTCCAATACGTCACGAAGAACGTGCTGGGCGAATGGACGATTGAGGTGGTGGAATCTTGAATGGCCCGGTCTTTTTGCATTTTTTGCAGCGCCACCCTTGCTCGTGCGAAATTGCGCTCCACTTGACCGCCCGCTTGCATTCGACTTGACCAATCATTTGCATTGGTTCTGACCACCGAGTGCATCGGATTTGACCAGCACGCTTTGTAATCATGACCGGCAGAGAACGGCCATTTTCTGACTGTCAAGAAGGGGCAGCTGTCGACCCAAAGCAGACCCTCAGGAAAAGTTGCAACAGGCGAATTCGATCCGATGGTTACAAAGCAGGCTGTCGCAGGTAAGTCGCGGATCATCTCGTGCGAGTTGACCCGCGTGCTTTTTCCTAGTCTTTGGTGCCGACCTTGTTCTGAACAGCTTCCTTGCCCGCGACATTCAACTGCGTTGGTTCGAGCTTGACGGTGAGTTTGTGCAGTGAGCCGGTGAATGCAAACGGTACCTGGTAATCCTTGTCATCGACGGGAGTGCCGGTGTCGGAGCCGACATCGAAACTTTCATCCACACCGAAGACGAATGGAACGCTGTGGGGGATCGTCTGACTAGCCAGTGGCTTGCCATCCACCGACAGCACGCCGGTGCCGCCTTTACCGAATCCCGGCCCGGCATACTTGAAATCAAAGCTGATGCTGTGCTTTCCGGGAGTGAGCGCCTCGGTCCCTTCCCAGCGGAATCGCGCAACACCTTCAAGGTTGTAGTTGAAGATCGGCTTGCCTTTCAGGAGGTAGAGCGCGTACCCCCCAAAGCGGCCACCGTCGGTCACTAAGACACCGTCGCCGCCGTTTTCAGGAACAGTGATGTCAGCCGTAATGACGTAGGACTTGTTCAACACGTTGGGCTCGTTGCCTGGAAGAATGCCGGTTACTGGCGAAAGGTAATTGAACTCGGTGCGTCCGGCCACGATGCTCGGCCTCTGTGCAATGACGCGCGTAAATGCGGAGGCGTCGAGCGGCAGCACCTGATATTTGTTTGCCTCTACCCAGAACAGGTCCTGTAGTTCCTTGAGTTTTGTAGGGTTGGCGGCGGCGATATCGTCATTCTGCGTCCAGTCCTTGGTGATGTCGTACAGCTCCCATTTGACGCCATTGACGATGTCCTTGGGTGGCTGAGAGGTAATGTCCCAAGGTGCGCGGTAGGGCGTCGTCGATGCCATCCAGCCTTCATGATAAAGCGCGCGCATTCCAAACATCTCGAAATACTGCGTGGTGCGTGTAGAAGGTTTTTCGGCATTCTGCTTGTCGAAAAGGTAAGCCAAGCTCGTGCCTTCGATAGGTTTTTGCGCAATGCCATCTACCTGGAGCGGTGCATCAATGCCGGTGGCTTCAAGAATCGTCGGCTCAACGTCAATGACATGGTGGAACTGGTTACGGATGCCGCCGGCATCCTTGATCCGGTTCGGCCAGGAGATGGCCATGCCTTGGCGGGTGCCGCCAAAATGCGATGCAATTTGCTTGGTCCACTTGAAGGGGGTGTCCATGGCCCAGGTCCAGCCCACGGCCATGTGCGGATAGGTCTGGTCCGATCCCCAAGCATCCAGATGCTTCATCTGTTCGGCGACCGGCACGTCGATTCCGTTGAACGTGGTCATCTCGTTTGGTGTGCCGTTAGGGGTGCCTTCTGCACTACCGCCGTTGTCACCACTGATGTAGAAAATCAGCGTGTTATCGAGCTTGCCCATGTCATCAATCGCCTGGATCACCCGACCGATTTCATGATCGGTGTACGCGAGATAGGCCGCATAGACTTCCATCTGATGGGCATAGAGTTTTTTCTCTTCCGCCGAAAGTTCGTCCCATTTTTTCAATGAATCCGGCCATGGTGTGAGCTTGGCAGTCGGCGGAATGACGCCCAGGCGTTTCTGATTGGCGAAGATCTGTTCGCGCGCAGCGTTCCAGCCCATGTCGAACTTGCCCTTGAACTTGTCGACCCATTCGGGCGTCGGGTGATGCGGCGCGTGGGTACCGCCGGGCGCGTAGTAAAGAAAGAACGGTTTCTTTGGATCGAGTGCATTCAATTCATTGACATAGCCAACGGCGTCATCCGCCATCGCGGTGATCAGGTTCCACCCCGGTTTTCCAACGTAAGGATGAATGGGCGTGGTGTTGCGCATCAGATTGCCCGGTTGCCACTGGCTGGTTTCGCCGCCCATGAAGCCGTAGAAATAATCAAAACCCATACCAATAGGCCACTGATCAAACGGACCGGCCTGACTGATCTGGAATGACGGCGTGTTGTGGTTTTTACCGAACCACGACGTTGCATAGCCGTTGTCCTTGAGGATTTTGCCAATGGTCACTTTGTCCTTGGTGATGACACTGTTGTAACCGGGATACCCCGTCGAAATTTCCGTGATAACGCCGAAACCTACAGAATGGTGGTTGCGTCCGGTAATCAAGGCGGCACGTGTGGGCGAGCAAAGTGCCGTCGAATTGAATTGCGTGAAGCGCAATCCGGCTGCCGCGACACGATCCATGCTCGGCGTCGGGATAAGACCGCCGAACGTACTGGGCGCACCGAAGCCGACGTCGTCAGTGATGATCAACAAGACATTCGGCGCGTCTTTGGGAGGTACGACGGTCGGGGACCAGTAGGGCGTCGAGGTCGGGGCGTCGAGGTTGATGACGCCGCCAAACGCCGGGGGAGGGTTGGGTAGGTATCTGCCGTCGATGGTCGTGGTCGCACTGGGTGAACCGGGCGTGCCGTTGACTTGCTGTGGCGCCGCATTGGCGGAGAGCGTAAGCATGGCAAAGACCAGCCCTGCACCAAGCCTGTTGTTCAGTCGTAATGATTGAGTCCAGTTCGCAGTGGCCATGGCCAGCTCCTTTAAACCCCCGAAACCCCAAGCTCGGAGTGTAGAACCGTTTTGTTCTCTCGCCAGTCCATCCCATGGGCAACGAGGCTGGCCGTTGACTTTGGAGGCGTGGTGTCTATACCTGATCTTGATATGCAGCAGGTTCAGCACGGGCCGCAGACTGATACGAGGAGGAGCGCACATGCTTATCAGGAAACGGCGTTTGGGTATTGCCATCGTCTGCGCCGGGATCGTGTTGGCTTGCCTGGCGTTTGCGGGTTATCAGCACATTCGCGGCCCCGTGCCGTTGACGCTGGGTGATGGAAAGAATGGCCCCCTGAATATGGTCTGGCTTCCTGCCGGCGAATTTTTGATGGGGAGCGACCATAAACAGGCTCGCCCAAACGAGGGGCCGGCGCACAAGGTTCGACTCGACGGGTATTGGATCGACCGCCATGACGTCACTAATGCCGATTTCGCCCGTTTCATTTCTGAAACACATTACGTCACCACCGCCGAACGCAAACCCAGATGGGAAGATCTGAAAGTCCAACTGCCGCCAGGGACTCCAGAGCCGGATGAAAGTGACTTGGTGCCTGGCGCATTGGTTTTTGTCGGCACAGACAGGCCGATCCCACTTAATGATTTCAGCCAGTGGTGGGCATTTATCCCGGGAGCCGACTGGCGTCACCCGTTGGGGCCAAACAGTACAATCGAGGGCAAGGAAACTCATCCTGTTGTTCAGGTTTCACGTGAAGATGTGCTGGCGTACGCCGCATGGGCACACAAGCGCCTGCTCACCGAGGCCGAATGGGAGTACGCCGCAAGAGGCGGGCTGGAACAAGCGAATTATGCATGGGGGAATGACTTCTCACCCGGTGGAGAAAAGATGGCTAACACCTGGGATGAAATACAGCCGTTTCCCGTGACCGGAACCAGTAACAAATTCAAAATTGGCACCAAGCCGGTTGGCAGTTACCGACCTAACGCCTATGGACTCTACGACATGTCCGGGAATGTTTGGCAATGGGTCGCCGATTGGTATCGTGCCGACGCGTTTAGAGTAGGGCTCAAACGTCAACCGGCGGGCGAAGCAGCGGTAAACCCGGTGGGGCCTTCCGACAGCTATGACCCCGAACTTGGGGTGACGGCCAATGCTCCGCAGCGTGTCATCCGAGGTGGATCTTTCCTTTGTAGCGACAGCTACTGCACGAGTTTTCGAACCAGTGCCAGGCAGGGCGCAGACCCTATGAATTCCATGTCGCATCTCGGCTTTCGCTTGGCGATGAGTAATGACCAATGGGAAAAGAACCGTTGAATACAAAATACAAACGGGCCGTTCGTGAAAACACGTATGACCGCTATTGGCCGTTCTCTGCCGGTCATGGCCACACAGCGGGAGGGTCAAATCCGGTGCAAATGATTGGTCAGGTCGAATGCAAATGGGTGGGCAAGTCAGTGCGAGTACCCAGCTCGAGGCGGGCTATAAAGAAAGCAATAAAAAGCCCGGCTCCAGGGCCGGGCTTGTCTAGCAGCGTGGGTTGAAGAGCAACTAACCCCCACCCGAGTTTCCTCCGCTACTGCTACCACTCGCCTGCCCCTGTTCACCTGTCTTCGATCCGGCAGGCGTCGGGCCGTTATCGGTTGTCCCGCCATCGGCCCCTTTAGGAAGTGAACCTGCGTCGGGGTCTGCGTTGGTGCTTTTGGGTGCGGGGTCGCGGCTTTGACTCGTGCCATCAGTAGAGGTGGTCCCGGGTGTTGAGTCAGCTGCGATCGCATACAGCGAACTGCCAGACATCATGACTGCGAGCGTCAGCACCGCCATTTTGTGATTAATCATGTTGGTTCCTCCTGAGCGTGGGTAACACGACATTGGAAGGATTTGCCGCGAGAACGTGCCGGGCAGTGGACGAGCGGTTGACGTCTGTGCAGAAGTCGCGGCGGCAACCCCTGCCCGCCCTCCCCGATCAAGGCTAAAGCCTCTTCACCATTGGCACACACGCTAACTGAAGCCCAGCAGGTGAATGGTAAATAGCAGGTTCGTCACCCACGAAACCGCAGCGCCGATAAAAATCAGCCGCGTTTAACGTGGCGTCCAGATTAACTTCATTCACGCCCAACTCCCGCGCCAGGCATTCCAGATGATCGAGCATCTTTAAGCCGATGCCCTCTCCCATGAAACCGGGTAACACAAAGATCGCGCCGATTTCGCTGTTCTCCAGATCAAGCATCCCTGTCGCCACCGGCTCACCCTGAATACAGCCCAGGTAAAAGTGCTTTTCCATCAGGTCGCCGTACCCGTCCTTGGCCGCGCCTGCCGTCCAGGCAAGCATCTGTTCTGTGGTATAGGCGCCGATGCATTGGTGCCGTATCGCTTGAAGGCGGATATCGAATGCGGTTTGGGCATCGCTTGGCTGGGCGCGTCTGATCTCGAGCATTTCATTCTCCTTGAGCCATCGGTGGACGGAGAACTAAAAAGCCCCGTCCATCTCTGGCGGGGCTTTGGGCAACTACGTCAAATTCTGTGAACGCGTGACCTCACAGCCCGCCAGCGGCGGTCATGGAAGTGCACATCATGTTCATGCGGGGGATGTAGGTCATGGGTCGATAGTGTTTTGGATGATCGGGCTTGTCAAATTTGAGGAAAATAAATGCGTCCCCTTTTACCTGACGATCTTAAAAAAGGTGACAGATCTAGTTATTCAAATAGATCTGTCACCTTTCTTATTGCTTGGGATTTGACGAAAGACCCGGACTTTATCGGTGCACATATCCTATTTTTCTGCCCTGGAACTTTTCTACAAGTTGATGTCGATATGATGGCACCCCCATGATATCAAATGGGTGGAGTAACCAGCGTCAGGCTGATCCCTGAAAAATCAAGGAAGTGTGCAATGAAAATAATCCTCGCCGTGCTGTTGATGTTCAGCAGTTACGTTTACGCCAGTTGCGAAAACATCAGCAACGATGACCAGCGTAACTATTGCAAAGCGCGTGAGGGCCGGGGCGGTTGTCAGAATATTAAGAACGACGACCAGCGCAACGCTTGCAAAGCGGAAACGGAAGGTACGGGTGATTGTGGAAACATTCACGATGATGACCAGCGCAACTATTGCAAAGCCAAGCAAGGCTCCGGCGGTTGCCAAAACATCAAGAACGACGACATGCGCAATGCCTGCAAAGCGCAAACAGAAGGTACGAGTGACTGTGGAAACATTCGCGATGATGACCAGCGCAATTACTGCAAGGCCCAGCAAGGCTCCGGAGGTTGCCAGAACATCAAGGATGACGGTCTGCGCAATCAGTGCAAATCCATGGCGCCTTAGCTGAACGGCACAGCGACAGCCTCGTGATAAAGGTGACAGGTCTTTTATTTAAATAGATCTGTCACCTTTTTCCATTTCTAAGTCGTGAGCCCGTGCTCATGAATCCTGAGCCAAGGCCAGCGAGCCTGATAACTCTTCGCCTTCTGTTCAAATAAATCGGGTTGAGGAGTATTCGGGTTGATACGAAGAATCCCCTGTTCCGTGTCAGCCAGACCGTTGGGTGCATAGACATCACCCGTCTCAATATCCAGCCCAATACACGTGCCGGCGATCAGGTAACGATCAATGCCGTCGCTGGTCGACTGAAGCCGAGGATAAGATCCGCCAAACCTCTGGCTGTACCAAAGATGGACGCGAGCCTGGTTCCTGATTTCGACGCTAACTCCGAGATCCTGAAAGAGGCGCTGAGCCGAGTTAATGGCCTCATCCTCAGCCTCCCACGACAAATCCTCATCGAAATAGAAAACGTCGTAGTCCTTGATCCCCCACGCTGGCGGCAGGTTCGACTGATGATTCCAGACGGCCTGAAAAAGGCAGCCCGCCGTGAGCATGCATTGGTTCAAACCCAGTGAAGGCAAGCGCTAGGTGATTTCCGCGTTTACTGGATTGGTCATCGCGATGCTGACCAATGCTTCGGCAGTCAATGTCATTTTCGCTCCTTGAAAGGTGATCGCATCCTTGGCGATCAATACGTTAAACAGCGCCATTTCTAATGACAGAGCATCAGTCCAGCAGCGCAACCTTCTTCAGCAGCTCGTATAGCCCAGCAGGCACCAACGGCGTTTCGCCAGTAATACTGTCGAGCGCCAGCCACTTCGCAACAAAGGCAGCGCCATCGCTTTCTTGAGCGTTCAAGTGGGGCAGCTCATAGACGTTGGCATCCACGAATTTCGCATCGTAGACCTGCACGATTTCGTGCCCAGGCGTGCCGGCATAGGTGAAGATGTTTTCGAGCGTGCCGAGCAGGCGAACATCGGTGATGGATAAACCGAGTTCTTCATCGACTTCACGTAGTACGGCTTGGGCGCTGGTTTCGCCGAACTCTATTCCGCCACCGATTGGGCGCAAGAAGGGCTTTCCAGTAACGGGATCGAGTGCTTCGTTGACCAGTATCTTGCCATCGTGATGGAAGATGCAGAGTGCGAGGGCGCGGATGTGGTGTGTCGTCATGAAGTGAAGTCCATTTACTTTGCTTAAACCCTGTAGCAGGTGCTTCCGTTCGGTGTGGCTGTTGGCCGCGGACGCAGCCTTCGGCAGCTGCTACAGGGTGTCCGTATTGATATCAGAAGTTAGCCGGGGTGTTGGCGCTGATGATTTCCGCTTCATCCTGGCCAATATTGCGAAACTTGTGAGGCAGCGTCGTCGGGAAGTAGTAGCCGTCGCCAGCGTTGAGCACACTAATCTGCCCATCCACGGTCAACTCAACCGTCCCCCGCGTAACCAGCCCGCACTCCTCGCCTTCCGAGTGCACAATCGGCTCTTCCCCCGAACTCGCGCCCGGCGCGTATTGCTCGCGCAAAAGGCGCATCTGCCGACTCGGCACCGACGCGCCAATCAACAGCAACCGCAGGCCATGACGGCCGAGATCCGGTTGTTCGTTGGCGCGGAATACGTATTGGTGCTCACGCGGCGGCTGGTCGAAGGTGAAGAAGTCCGCCAAAGACATGGGAATGCCTTCGAGCAGTTTTTTCAGGGAGCTGACGGAGGGACTGACGCGATTCTGTTCGATCAGGGAGATGGTGGCATTGGTGACGCCGCTACGCCGGGCCAGCTCGCGCTGGGACAGTTTGTAGCTTTCGCGTACTAGTTTGAGTCGTGAGCCCGTGTCCATGACAGCCTTATGCGAGAAATACTTAAGGGTTATGGGGGTGGATGGCGGGCGACTTTTGGCCGCGAAAGTACCGCTTCCCTGTCCCGGAAATGTGAAAGGCGGGTATTAAATCACGTTTGGTGGTGTTGCTCAGCAGGTTCGATGAATGGGTGGGTGAAAAGGTTGTTGGGGGCTGATGGCAGCCTGTTCACAGATGGAAACTGTGGGTGTGAGTGGTCTTGCGATGGGGGTATGGCAGTCAACATCGATGGTGGCTGGCAAGCCCGCTCCCACAGTTTGAACTGCGGTGTTGGCTGAGTTTGTTTGCACCGCTAGTCCCTGTGAGAGCCGCGATGGCGGTGTGTCAGGCGACATCAATGTTGGATGTGCCGCCGTCATCGCGAGCAGGCTCGCTCCCACAGGTTTCTGCGCGGGGCTTAGATCCCGAACCGATCGCGCAGCGCGTAATACGCGGCGCCCATGGCGGTGAGTGGCGCCTGGAAGGTGCGGCCGCCGAGCATGGGCATGTGCGGGAGCGAGGCGAACGCGTCGAAACGTTCGGCGTCGCCGCGGATCATTTCCGAGATCAGTTTGCCGGCCAGGTGCGAGCAGGTGACGCCGTGGCCGCTGTAGCCTTGCATGTAGTAAGCGTTTTTCTCGATGCGGCCGAATTGCGGCATGCGCGACATGGTCAGCAGGAAGTTGCCGGTCCAGCGGTAGTCGATCTTCACGTCCTTGAGTTGCGGGAAGGTCTTGAGGATTTTCGGCTTGATCAGTTGCTCGATGTCGTCCGGTTCGCGGGCGCCGTAGACCACGCCGCCACCGTACAGCAGGCGGTTGTCGGCGGTGAGGCGGTAGTAGTCGAGCAAGTAGTTGCAGTCTTCGACGCAGTAGTTGTTTTTGATCAGGCTGCGCGCAACCTTTTCCGACAACGGTTCAGTGACGACGATTTGCGAGCCGCACGGCATGCTTTTACGTGTGACCCGGTTGTCGAGGTCTTGCGGCAGATAGGCGTTGCCAGCGATCAGCAGGTACTTGGCGCGCACGACGCCTTTGGCGGTGCGCACGGTGATCGGTTCGCCGTAGGTGATTTCCACCGCTGCCGATTGCTCGTAGATTTTACCGCCGAGGCCGATGATGGCCGAGGCTTCGCCGAGGGCCAGGTTCAGCGGGTGGATGTGGCCGCCCTGCATGTCGAGCAGGCCGCCGACGTAGTTGTCGCAACCGACTTCGCGCTTGATGTCCGCCGCGTCGAGCATTTTAAGGTTTTTGTTGCCGTAGCGTTCCCAGCTGCTTTTCTGCTCGGCCAGGCCTTTGAGCTGCTTTTTGTTCAGCGCGGCGAAGATGCCGCCCGGCTTGTAGTCGCACTGGATGTCGTAGTGCTGTATGCGCTGGCGGATGATGTCGGCGCCTTCGAAGATCATGCTGCCGAGGACTTCAGCGGTCTTGTCGCCGTAACGTTCTTCGATGACATCGACATCGCGGCTGTAGGAGTTGACCAGTTGGCCGCCGTTGCGACCGCTGGCGCCGAAACCGACTTTGGCGGCTTCTAGCACAGTCACGCTGTAGCCCGCTTCGCAGAGGAAAAGGGCCGAGGACAAACCGGTGTAACCGGCGCCAATGATGCAGACGTCGCAGTCCACGGCTTGTTCCAGGATGGGGAAGTCACCGGTAAAGTTGCGGGTGGCGGCGTAGTAGCTGTTTACATGTGTTGTTTGTTTCATAGATTTCTCCGATGGCCACCGGCAGCGTGCCGGCGACCGTCGCTTTTTTATAGGTATTAGAGCTTGATCCAGGTCGCTTTGAGTTCGGTGTATTTGTCGAACGCGTGCAGCGATTTGTCCCGACCGTTACCCGACTGCTTGTACCCGCCGAACGGCGCGGTCATGTCGCCGCCATCGTACTGGTTGACCCAGACACTGCCGGCGCGCAAGCCACGGGCGAAGGTGTGGGCCTTGCTCAGGTTGCTGGTCCACACACCGGCGGCCAGGCCGAAGATGCTGTCGTTGGCGATGGCCAGGGCTTCTTCCGCGGTGTCGAAGGTAATCAGCGACAAAACCGGCCCGAAGATTTCTTCCCGGGCGATGGTCATGGCGTTGGTCACGCCGTCGAAAATTGCCGGCTCCACGTACAGGCCGCCGGTGGCTTCGAGGGTACGGCTGCCGCCCGCGATCAGTTGCGCGCCCTGGTCTTTGCCGACCTGGATGTAACGCAATACGTTGTCCAGTTGACGCTGATCGACGACCGCGCCGACGGTGGTTTCCGGGTCAAGCGCGTGGCCTGGTTTCCAGGCTTGCAGCGCTTCCACCAGCAGCGGAATGAACTGCTCGCGGATCGAACGTTCCACCAGCAAACGCGAACCGGCGGTGCAGACTTCGCCCTGGTTGAAGGCAATCGCGCCGGCCGCCGCTTGTGCTGCCGCGCGCAAATCCGGCGCGTCGGCGAACACCACGTTTGGACTTTTCCCGCCTGCTTCGAGCCAGACGCGTTTCATGTTGCTTTGCCCGGCGTAGATCAGCAATTGCTTGGCAATCGCGGTCGAGCCGGTGAAAGCCAGCACATCGACGTCCATGTGCAACGCCAACGCCTTGCCGACGGTGTGACCGTAACCTGGCAGGACGTTGAACACGCCTTTGGGGATGCCCGCGTCCAGCGCCAATTGCGCGATGCGGATGGCGGTCAGTGGCGACTTTTCCGAAGGCTTGAGGATGAACGAGTTGCCGGCCGCGAGTGCCGGGGCGAACTTCCAACTGGCCATGATCAACGGGAAGTTCCACGGCACGATGGCGGCGACCACGCCCGCAGGTTCGCGGGTGATGAGGCCGAGTTGGTCGTGCGGCGTGGCGGCGACTTCATCGTAAATCTTGTCGATAGCCTCGGCGCTCCAGCGGATCGCGTTGGCGGTCGCCGGGATGTCGATGTTCATCGAATCGTTGATTGGTTTGCCCATGTCGAGGGTTTCGAGCAGGGCGAGCTCTTCCTGGTTGGCCAGGATCAGGTCGGCGAAGCGGATCAGGATGCGCTTGCGCTCGGCCGGGGCAAGGTTGGCCCAGATACCGGACTCGAAGGTGCGGCGCGCGACGGCAACGGCGGCATTGGCGTCGGCTTCGTCGGTGCTGGCGACATTAGCCAGGAAGCGACCGTCGACCGGGCTCATGCATTCAAAGCTGTCGCCGCTGAGTGCCGGACAGTACTGGCCGTCGATGAATGCGCGGCCTTCGATAGTGAGGGACTGGAAGCGTTGTTCCCAGTCGCTGCGAGTGTTTGTCATGGTTGTGACTCGACGCAGAGGAATAGTTGATCGTGTTAACTGCTGGCATGAGCGATGAGCAACCTGTGGCGAGGGAGCTTGCTCCCGCTGGGTCGCGAAGCGACCCCTCTTTCTACCTAAAAAGAAGGGGACTGCTGCGCAGTCCAGCGGGAGCAAGCTCCCTCGCCACAGGTTTAGTGTCAGCCCGTTAAACGGTATGCAGATACCAGTTGTACTCAAGGTCCGAGATGGAATTCTCGAACTCGGCCAGCTCGCTTTCCTTGCACGCCACGAATACGTCGATGTACAGCGGGTCGATGTATTTGGCCATGACTTCGCTGTCGTCCAGTTCGCGTAATGCATCGCGCAGGTTGTTCGGCAGGCTCTGCTCGTTCTGCTCGTAGCTGTTGCCTTCCACCGGGGCGCCCGGTTCGATCTGGTTGGTCAGGCCGTGGTGAATACCGGCCAAAACCGACGCCATCAACAGATACGGGTTGGCATCGGCGCCCGCCACGCGGTGTTCGATGCGCACCGAGTCCGGGGAACCGGTCGGCACTCGCACGGCAACGGTACGGTTGTCGATGCCCCAGCTAGGCGAGTTCGGCACGTAGAACTGCGCGCCGAAACGGCGGTACGAGTTGACGTTCGGGCACAGGAAGGCCATCTGCGCCGGCAGGGTCTCGAGCACACCGCCGATCGCGTGTCGCAGCGCGGCGTTCTGCTCGGGATCCTCGCTGGCAAAGATGTTGTTGCCTTCTTTGTCGAGAATCGAAATGTGCACGTGCAAACCGTTGCCCGCCTGGCCCGGATACGGCTTGGCCATAAACGTGGTGTCCATCTCGTGGTCGTAGGCGATGTTTTTCACCAAACGCTTGAGCAACACGGCGTAGTCGCAGGCCTTTATAGGGTCGTTGACGTGATGCAGGTTCACTTCGAACTGCGCCGGGGCGCTTTCCTTGACGATGGCGTCAGCAGGAATGCCCTGCTCTTTCGCGCCTTCGAGGATGTCTTGCAGGCAGTCGACGTATTCGTCGAGGTCGTCGATCAGGTACACCTGGGTCGACACCGGACGCTTGCCCGAGACCGGCGAACGCGGCGACTGCGGACGACCGTTCACGTTGTCCTGGTCGATCAGGTAGAACTCGAGTTCGAACGCGGCGCAGATAGTCAGGCCAAGTTCGTCGAACTTGCGCACCACATTGGCCAGCACTTCACGCGGGTCAGCGAAGAACGCCTCGCCTTCCAGTTCGTGCATGGTCATCAGCAATTGCGCCGTTGGGCGCTTCTGCCACGGCTCGATGCTCAGGGTGCCTGGGATGGGGAAGCAGATTCGGTCAGAGTCGCCGATGTCCAGACCCAGGCCGGTGCTTTCCACCGTGGAGCCGTTGATGTCCAGGGCAAACAGAGACGCCGGGAGGTTGATGCCTTTTTCGTAAACCTTATGAAGACTGGTGCGCTCGATGCGCTTGCCGCGCACCACACCGTTCATATCCGCAATCAGAAGGTCGACGTACAAAACCTCAGGATATTTCTTAAGGAATGCGTTTGCTTCGTTGAGTTGAACGGTACGCAGAGGGACCGACATTTTGCACCTATTTAGCTGTTAAATATTATGTTCACTACCTTGTTGCGAGCCCAGTCAATCCGAAAGGCAAAGTGAAGTCAATAGCGAACACTTGGCCTTTCAACCTTTATTTTCGGGCCTTTTTGGGGGGCGAGAGTGCCAGATCAGTCTTGAGCACCGCGTAAATCCTGAGGATCGGACGATCGGCGTTTAGAATTTTTTACATGAGAGTTGTTAATTAAAATCAACAAGGCTAAGCTCCGGAAAAGCTCGTTCAAGTGTGAAACTTCGAGGTGATAAAAATGGCATTCAAGCCATTGATCGGCGTTACAGCGTGCGTCAAACAGATTGGCCTGCACCCCTACCACATCAGCGGCGACAAGTACTTGCGTGCTGTCAGCGTCGCGGCTTTGGGGCTGCCTGTGGTCATACCATCCCTAGGCGAATTGACTGAAATCGAGGATGTGCTCGCGCATCTCGACGGTCTGCTGCTGACCGGCTCTCCCTCGAATGTGGAACCCTTCCACTATCAAGGCCCGGCCAGTGCCCCCGGCACGGATCACGATCCGGCGCGGGACGCCACTACCCTTCCTTTATTGCGAGCAGCCATTGCGGCGGGCGTGCCGGTGCTCGGCATCTGCCGAGGCTTTCAGGAAATGAACGTGGCGTTCGGCGGCAGCCTGCACCAGAAGGTGCACGAACTGCCGGGCATGCTCGATCACCGCGAAGCGGACAGCCCCGAGCTGGCGGTGCAATACGCCCCGGCGCATGCGGTGACGGTGCAACCGGGTGGCGTGTTCGAAGCGCTGGAGTTGCCGACCGAGTTCAGGGTCAATTCGATTCACAGCCAGGGCATCGACCGCCTCGCACCAGGCCTGCGCGCCGAAGCGATTGCGCCGGACGGTTTGATCGAGGCGATTTCGGTGGAACACAGCCAGGCGTTTGCCGTCGGTGTGCAATGGCACCCGGAATGGCAGGTCCTGTCGAATCCGCCCTACTTGAGCATTTTCCAGGCGTTCGGTGATGCGTGCCGGCGACGGGCCGCGTTGCGTAAAACCCGCTGACTTAAAACAACCCTTTACTGCCCCCGCGAGTCAGGCGGGCGTGCCTTAGCGCGTCCGTGACTTGCGACAACACACTGCGATAACAACAAGTACGACCCAGGCAGCCAGGATGGCGGCGCCGAATAAGCCCGGGCCGGGCGATGCCAGTGAAGCAAACGCAATACCCCCTGTGGGAGCTAGCCTGCTAGCGATGAGGGCGGCCCAGTCACATTGATGTCGACTGACACACCGCCATCGCTAGCGGGCTAGCTCCCACAGGTGACCACTGCTGGATTCACTGGCATCGCCCGCTCCGGGCTAGCAATCCACTCTTAAGTCAGGCCGCGTTGGCCCGACGACTGAAACCTGTTGGGAGTTTCACATGGCAAACGCCTCCAGCATCTACAGGAAGGCTCTTGAAGGTCACCAGGCACCGAAAAAGGTGCTGGTGAAAGTCGACCGCGTCACCAAGAAATTCGACGAAACCACCGCGGTGGATGATGTCTCGCTTGAGATCCATCAAGGCGAAATCTTCGCCCTGCTCGGCGGTTCCGGCTCCGGAAAATCGACCCTGCTGCGCATGCTCGCAGGCTTCGAGCGCCCGACCGATGGCCGGATTTTCCTCGACGGTGTCGACATCACCGACATGCCGCCGTATGAACGGCCGATCAACATGATGTTCCAGTCATACGCCTTGTTCCCGCACATGACAGTGGCGCAGAACATTGCCTTCGGCTTGAAGCAGGACCGTTTGCCCGCCAGCGAAATCGACGCCCGCGTTGAAGAGATGCTGCGTCTGGTGCACATGACCCAGTACGCCAAACGCAAACCCCATCAATTGTCCGGTGGTCAGCGTCAGCGCGTGGCCCTCGCCCGCTCCCTGGCCAAACGTCCGAAGCTGTTGCTGCTCGACGAACCGATGGGCGCACTGGATAAAAAGCTGCGTTCGCAGATGCAACTGGAGCTGGTTGAAATCATCGAGCGGGTCGGCGTGACCTGCGTGATGGTGACCCACGACCAGGAAGAGGCCATGACCATGGCTGAGCGCATCGCGATCATGCACCTGGGCTGGATCGCGCAGATCGGCAGCCCGGTCGACATTTATGAAGCACCGGTCAGCCGCATGGTCTGCGAGTTCATCGGCAACGTGAACGCCTTCGAAGGCACGGTGGTGGAAGACCTTGAGGGTCACGCGATCATTCACAGCCCGGACCTGGAACAGAAGATTTACGTCGGTCACGGCGTCAGCACCTCGGTGCAGGACAAGTCGATCACCTACGCGATCCGCCCGGAAAAAATGCTGGTGAGCACCCTCAAGCCGGACACTCGCTACAACTGGTCCCAAGGCAAGGTGCATGACATCGCCTACCTCGGCGGTCACTCGGTGTTCTACGTGGAGTTGCCTGGCGGCAAAGTGGTGCAATCGTTCATGGCCAACGCCGAACGCCGTGGCGCGCGGCCGACCTGGGACGACAAAGTCTACGTGTGGTGGGAAGACGACAGTGGCGTGGTACTGCGCTCATGAAAACACTCAATCAGCAGTTCATGCGGCTGATGCCGAGTGGTCGAAAGCTCGTCATCGGGATTCCGTTCCTATGGCTGTTCCTGTTCTTCATGCTGCCATTCTTCCTGGTGATGAAGATCAGCTTCTCGGAAGCGGCGCTGGCCATTCCTCCTTACTCCGAGATCTACACCTTCGCCGAGCAGAAATTCCAGCTGCTGCTGAACATCGGCAACTACTCGCTGCTGACTCAGGATGAGCTGTACATCTCGGCCTACTTCGGTTCGTTGAAGGTCGCGTTTTTAAGTACGTTGATGTGCCTGGTGATCGGTTTTCCGATGGCCTACGCCATCACCAAGGCCAGCAAGGAAACGCAAAACGTTTTGCTGTTGCTGATCATGATGCCGACCTGGACCGCGATCCTGATCCGCGTCTACGCGTGGATGGGCATCCTCAGCAACAACGGTTTGCTCAACGGGTTTTTGATGTGGACCGGGCTGACGGATCACCCCATCGAGATCCTCAACACCAACACGGCTGTTTATATCGGTGTGGTTTACGCCTACTTGCCGTTCATGGTGCTGCCGCTGTACGCCAACCTGGTCAAGCACGATCAAAGCCTGTTGGAAGCGGCGTCGGATCTGGGTTCGAGCAACTTCAACAACTTCTGGAAAATCACCGTGCCGCTGGCCAAGAACGGGATCATCGCAGGCTGCATGCTGGTGTTCATTCCGGTGGTCGGTGAGTTCGTGATTCCGGAGCTGCTGGGCGGCCCTGAGACACTGATGATCGGTCGCGTGCTGTGGCAAGAGTTCTTCAATAACCGCGACTGGCCCGTGGCATCTGCCCTGGCGGTAGTGATGCTGTTGATCCTGATTGTGCCGATTCTGCTGTTCAACCGCAGTCAGGCCAAAGAGATGGAGGCACGGGGATGAAACGCTTCGGATTTTCAAAGTTCATGCTGATTTTCGGCCTGTCGTTTATCTACCTGCCGATGTTGATTCTGGTGATCTACTCGTTCAACGCTTCCAAACTGGTGACGGTCTGGGGCGGCTGGTCGTTCAAGTGGTACGCCGGTCTGCTCGACAACACGCAACTGATGGGCTCGGTGGTGCGCTCGCTGGAAATCGCCTGCTACACGGCGATTGCGGCGGTGGCGCTGGGGACGTTGGCGGCATTCGTGCTGACTCGCGTCACGCGCTTTAAGGGTCGCACCTTGTTTGGCGGTCTGGTGACTGCGCCGCTGGTGATGCCGGAAGTCATCACCGGTCTGTCGCTGTTGCTGCTGTTCGTGGCGATGGCGCAGTTGATCGGCTGGCCGATGGAACGCGGCATTGTCACGATCTGGATCGCCCACACCACGTTCTGTGCGGCGTATGTCGCGGTGGTGGTCTCGGCGCGTTTGCGTGAGCTGGATTTGTCCATCGAAGAAGCGGCGATGGACCTTGGGGCGAAGCCGTTCAAGGTGTTTTTCCTGATCACCATTCCGATGATCGCGCCGTCTCTGGCGGCCGGCGGCATGATGTCGTTTGCCCTGTCGCTGGATGACCTGGTGTTGGCGAGTTTTGTCTCGGGGCCGGGGTCGACGACGTTGCCGATGGAAGTGTTCTCGGCCGTGCGTCTGGGGGTGAAGCCTGAGATCAACGCCGTGGCGAGTCTGATTCTGTTGGCCGTGTCGATCGTGACCTTCATGGTCTGGTACTTCAGCCGCCGCGCCGAAGCCACCCGCAAACGTGCGATCCAGGAAGCGATGGACCAGACCGCGAGCGAATCGTGGCAGCAACCTGAAAAGCGAATGGTGGAAGCGACGGCGTAGTGCCGTTGCTGATGAGGTAAGTGAACCTCATCCTGTGGCGAGCGAGCTTGCTCGCGCTGGGTTGCGAAGCGACCCCGAGATTTCTGGCAACCCTGCCAATTTTGTGAGTGCTGCGCACTCAAGCGGGAGCAAGCTCCCTCGCCACAGGATTTTTGTTTACTCAACAGGTTTTGTGTTTGCTGCACAGGGTTTTGTCTTCACTGCATTTCTGCTGTGTGATTTTGAATGAAAAAGAATGGAGTTGTACCGATGAAAATGTTTGGCAGGACTCTGCTGACACTGTCCTTATTGGGCGCGATTGCCACCGTTGCCCAGGCCAATGACAAGGTTCTGCGCGTCTACAACTGGTCGGATTACATCGCCCCGGACACGGTCAAGAAGTTCGAAGACGAGACCGGCATCCGCGTGACCTACGATGTGTTCGACAGCAATGAAACCCTTGAGGCACGGCTGCTCGCCGGCAAGTCCGGCTACGACATCGTGGTGCCGTCCAACAGTTTCCTGGCCAAGCAGATCAAGGCCGGTGTCTATCAGGAACTGGACAAGTCGAAGCTGTCGAACTGGAAAAACCTCAACCCGGTGCTGCTGAAAAACGCCTCCGCGAGCGACCCGGATAATGGCCACGCCTTCCCGTACATGTGGGGCTCGATCGGCATCGGCTTCAACCCGGCCAAGGTCAAGGAAGTGCTCGGCGCCAATGCACCGACCAACTCCTGGGACTTACTGTTCAAACCGGAAAACGCGGAAAAACTGAAAGCCTGCGGCATCAGCTTCCTCGACTCGCCTACCGAGATGCTCCCGGCAGCCCTGCACTACCTGGGGTACCCGGTGAATTCCCAGGACAAGGCTCAGATCGCCGAAGCCGAAGCGCTGTTCATGAAAATTCGGCCGTCGGTGGCGTATTTCCATTCGTCGAAATACATCTCCGACCTGGCCAACGGCAACATCTGCGTCGCGGTCGGTTACTCCGGGGACGTGCTGCAAGCCAAGGCGCGCGCTCAGGAAGCGGGCGACAAAGTAAAGATCGATTACAGCATTCCCAAAGAAGGGGCCGGCAGCTTCTACGACATGGTCGCGATCCCCAAGGACGCGGCGAACGTGGAGAACGCCTACCTGTTCATGAACTTCCTCATGCGCCCGGACATCATCGCCGAGATCACCAACAACATCGGTTACAGCAACGCCAATGCGGCGGCCACGCCGCTGGTGGATGAGGCGATCCGGGATGATCCGGGGTCGTATCCGCCGCAAGCGGTGATGGCGACGCTTTATGCGATTCCGGATATGCCGATCGGCGTTCAGCGGGTAATGACCCGGGGCTGGACGCGGGTGAAGCTCGGGAAATAATTGCGCCCGCGCCCGTAGGAGCGAGGCTTGCCCGCGAAAGCGATGTTTCAGTCACCAACAATGTTGAATGTGACGGCCTCTTCGCGGGCAAGCCTCGCTCCTACAGGGACACAGCATTGACCCAAAATATGGGGTGATCTCTCGATTTCCGTTCACGCAGCGCCTTACCACCGCTGCACGCTCCCTGCAGCAGAACGGCCTCACCTGGCTTCCTCGGTTAAGGTGAATTTAGGCGCCCTCCTCGGGCGCCTTTTTTTATGCGGGGCCCAGCGGCCATTCGGCCAGCGCCCGATACCGTCCTTTGTGGGATTCAAACAAGACAAAGCGATCAGCACGCAGAAAGAATTCAGGCGGCGTCGCGGACTCAGGCACCGGCATTCGATAATCACGCATCAACGTCAAGTGCGGCCGAAACGCCTTCGACGCCTCCTCAAACCCGAACGGTAACATTGCCTGTTCCAGCGCATACACCAGACGCAACAACTCCGGCGGCGCCTGCTCCGGCGCCAGCACCAACACCCCTGACTTGCGCCAGACCTCCATTCGATCCAGCGCCAGCCTCAGCGGAGCACCTGGCACGTGAACCTTCGCGGCCGCCGTGCAGATCTCGCCAATCTGCGCCACGCCGACAGCCCCCAAAAACAACAACGTCAGGTGAAAGTTTTCCGCCGGCACAGAACGCCCACTGCGCAGCTCAAGGGCGCTGCGCCATTGGGCAATGGCCTTGCGTTGCTCCGGCGGGCAATTGAACGCGAAAAACAGCCGCTTGAACGGTTCACGGGATTCTTCAGTCATGCCTGGCAGCTCCTGACATGCACGTTATAGTTGAACCAACCGAATCAAAGGGAGGGGGCCATGCGACAGATCATCAGCAAAGAGCCATGGTGGGCAATGCCGCCGAAACCAGGGCAGGATGAGTCCGAGCTGGAATGGGGCTGGCTGGTTCACTATAGCGAAGGTGAGCCGCGCTTCGAGTTCGTCAGGGAGCGGCCGACGGACAGTGAGATCCGCAACCGCAAAAGTTGCAGGATCACCCCGTCGCCGGAGTGATCCTTTCGTCGGGATCAGGCCTTCACGATCACTTCAAAACCACCAAAGACCAGGCGCTGACCATCGAAGGGCATCGGATTGACGTCCGGCTGCATCCGGGGATCGTGCATGAGTGTGTCCATGCCCGCGGTACGGGTGGCCTTGTCTGGCCAGATGATCCAGCTGAACACCACGGTTTCGCCCTCCTTGAGTTTCACTGCCATGGGAAACGAGGTCACCTTGCCGTCCGGCACATCGTCGCCCCAGCATTCAGTGACGCTGAGCGCGCCGCATTCCTTGAAAATGACCGCGGCGGTTTCGGCGTGTTTCTTGAGTTTTTCGCGGTTGGCGGTGGGCACGGCAGCGAGGAAGCCATCAACGTAGGACATGGTGTTTCTCCTTCGGTTATGGAGCGGTCTGCTGGTTAGTCGATTCTGTCGGGCTCCAATCGACAGCGCCGCCGCCCGAACTGACCGACGGTACGTCAGCGCTCCCCGCCAGGTCGCCCTCGATCTGCGCCGCCATGTACAGCGTTCCCGCCATGACGCCGGTGGTCGGGTTCTGCACCAGTTTCATCCAGGCCTTGTCGAACGTATTGCCCAGGCTGCTGCGAATCAGCGCCTCGCTGTCCGGCCGGTCGGCGGCCTGAATCATCGCGCGGATCCCCGCGACCCCCACCGTTATCAAGCCCCCGGCGAGTTTGCCGGCCGCCGCCGCTACGGCACTGGCAGCGCCTCGAGGGGCCATTTCGGCTTCCATCCGTTGGCTAGCGCGCTTGGCCACGGGCGCCATCGCCGTGTCGGTCGACCCGACGCCCTTGTCGCCACCTGCCTTGTGGATCTTCTCGATCAACGCCGCGTAGGCCGGCAACGTATTCAGCGGTTGGGTGTGCACGACCTGATACAGCGACGCATCGCGCGCAGGCGGCGGCCCCAGTGCTATCGCGGGGATTTTCTGGATGCGGCCATTGAGCTGGGCCATCGGCACGCCGTGGCGTTGAGAGATTCGCTGCAGTTCTTCCTGAACAATGTCCACGTAGAAGGCGGTTGCCAGGCCGAGGATTGCGTCGGGATCGATCTCTACCGCGACCGGCGCCAGCACGCGCTCCTGGTATTGCTCCAGCAGGTAGGCCGCCAGGCGCTTGGCCGAGGCATCCTGCTCGCCCTTGGCGCTGAGGGTGTACCAGCTGACTTTCATGGACAGCCATTCCTGGGTCCAGTAACTGCTGAACCAGGGAATGAAGTTCTCTTCGGTCAGTTGGTAGACTCGCGTTCGCCAGTAATCCATGGCGCCGCGGGCGTAGATTTTGGTCTGCTCGGTGGCGGACTGCGACGCGGCGACAATCTCCTGGTCCACCTGGCGCCAGGTGCTCTCGGAGACCACCACGATCGGCGCCACCACCGGGGCACGCACAGGCGTGGCGCATCCCGCCAACACCACCATCACGGCGACGATCAGCGAACGCAGGTTCAAGATCGCGGTTCCTACAGTGCTCCCCGAACGGTATGTCCGGTGTTCAAAGGCCTGTTTATTTGAGTATAGGTGGCGGTAATTGTTCGCTTGGGGTTGGTAGCGACTTTAAGGGCCTCATCGCGGGCAAGCCCGCTCCCACAGGGATTAGCGTTGTTTCAACATCTGTGTTTCACCAAAGAACACTGTGGGAGCGGGCTTGCCCGCGATGAGGCCCTCCAGAACACCAAAAAATCCGCTATCAACGGCGTCGATAATCACCATCGCGACGATTGCCTTCCGCTAAAAAAACGCCAGGCGCAGGATCGACCCATCCCAAGGCAAAAGCCCACACCGGAGGGGAAAATCATGTTGATCCATCTGCTGACCTGCCTGGCCCTGACGGCCATTACGCTGACTGTCTTTTCTTACATTGTCCTCGCCGAGGAGCGCAGATCATGATCCACGCCATCAGCCTTTCAGTAAGCTTCCCGGTGTTCGGCAACAACTTCTATTCGCAGCCATTCGTCTCTCGCAAAGAGCTGTCACTGGTGTTCGACAAAAACTTCGAGGCATTGCTGATACCAGCCGCCGCGAACCACTTCAACAATGAAGTGGTCGGGCTCAACGATCAGTTCCGGTTCCTCAATGACGTGTTGGTTGAACACCTGCTGGAGATCGAATTGGCCCAGAGCGCACCCCGGTCTTCGCGTCAGTTCACGTTTTAGGATGAGGCGGGCCGACGAACGGCCCTCACCTTCCCGCTATTGCCCCCTCCACAGAAAAACCGGTCCGCGCCATCGGATTCAAGCCCTGACACACCGACACCGGCTGGCAGCGTGACACTTTGCAGCACCTCCCCGGTGTTCGGATCTACTCGCCGCAATTCACTTTCCTCTTCTTCCCAGGTGCCGTGCCACAGCGCGCCTTCAACCCAGGTCACCCCGGTGACGAAACGGTTGGACTCGATCGTGCGAAGAATCTTGCCGGTATCAGGGTCGATCTGATGGATCTTGCGTTCGCGATATTGGCCCACCCAAAGCGTGCCTTCAGCCCAGGCGAGCCCTGAGTCGCCACCGCCGCCGGGCGCCGGAATGGTCGCGAGCACACGGCCATTCGAAGGATCGATCTTCTGAATGCGATCCTCGGCGATCTGGAACAGGTGCCGGCCGTCAAAGGCTGTTCCCGCATGCGCGGCGACATCGATGGAACGAAGTGCCTTACCGCTTGCCGGGTCGAGGGCGTTGAGTTTTTCTCCGGAGGCGAACCAGACATGCTCACCGTCATAAGAAACACCATGCACGGTGTCGACGCCCGGAAAGGGTCCGTATTCGCGGATGATCTCGGCAGATGATTGCTTCATGGTTGCATCCTCTTCATTGGGTGGTGGGATGGATCCTAGTCACCCGGCACCCAAGCTGTGAGTAACAAAGTCGTCGCGAATCCCGGTAGCGGCGGCGTCATCCAGCACCGGGCGCGCCCGCGACCAAACGACTGCACTTTGCCGGCGGTTGCCAGCGAATCGAGAGCCCGTTGCACCGTGCGCTGACTGGCCTTCAGCGCCAGGGCGAGCGCCGAACTCGACCACGATTCGCCGTCGGCCAAGAAGGCGAGCAGCGCCGCCTGCGGCTCTTCGACAGGCCACGCCAGCACCACAACGTGGTCAGCGATCTGTGGTTGCAGCGCAAACCCACGCTTCGTCGCACTGACACCGGCCAGAGGCTTCAGCGCTGTGCGAAGCCGACCGATTTCGACGCGCAGCCTTGCGCGATGGGATTCATCGGTGAGCTTCAAGCGAAAGGCCTGGGTGATCAGAGTTTCCCTCGACACGTCTGCGGGCCAGGCTTCGGCCAACGCCCGCACGAGGGCGAACAACACCGGGCGTTTGGCCAGGGACACCGACATCCCCGCGCCGCGCACGCCGTATCGGCACGCGTCCACTACCAGGGACGGTGAACTCAGCAGCGCTTCCACCTCATCCAGCCGCAGGGGGTGCTCTTCACCCCGTGCAATCAGTCGCGCAGCGGGCGTGTCGAGGACTTGAACGGCGTGTTCAACCTCAGCAGTGAGCGCCGGGATACCGGCGTCTGACGCGGCGCGTTCGGCCCTTTCGAGCGCGGACCGCGCCTTTCTTGTCTCGAGTCGCCGCAGGGCGATCCCTGCCACCACCAGCTCATGAACGGCGCGCAATGCCGGCGGCAGCCGCGCAGGATCAAGCTCGGCGAGCAGCGCTTCGACCTCATCGAGAGACCCGATCAACAACAAACGTCGAACCTGCAAATACCGCGCGTGAGCTGCATTCGCGCCATCGCCATGCGTCTGCAAGGTCACTCGCGCCGCTTCGAGCGCCTTTACCGGCCAGCCGAGATCCCGTGAAGCCAGGGCGATTTCGGCCTCGGCCACCACGCACCGCGCACGGGCCACAGGCGCTTTCGCACCGAAGGCGCGTGCCGCGCTGCGCACCAATGCCTTGGCCCGGACCAGATCACCCAACTGCGCCATGGCGATGCCGCGAAGCGCCAGCGCAGGTGCATCGTCGCGCAAGGCAACCCGGTTCAGCGCACCGAGGGGATCACCCGCCGCGAGTGCGTGCGCGGCGGCGGTGATCAGTGAGTCCATTTGGATTGCGCCACAGGTGTCACTCCCACGGACGGTGCCCGTAGATGAGTCTATCTCACGCCCACAGGGATTGTGTTCAACCGGCCGGAGGGTCACCGCGGGCGTTTTGCCTCTTGCACCCACTCACGCGGGCTGCTGCCGGTTTTGCGCCGGAACGCCCGGGCCAGCGCCGAAGGGCTTTCGTAGCCGACTTCATCGGCGATCAGCGCGATGGACTTGCCTTCACGCAAGCGTTTTTGCGCCAGGCTGATCCGCCAGCTGACCAGATAGTCGACCGGCGTCTGCCCCACCACCGAGCGAAAGTAGTCGGCGAAACTGGCCCGGGACATGTTGGCCGCCGCCGACAGTTCGGCCACGGTCCAGGCCTTGCCGGGCGAGTCGTGCATCAGGCTCAAGGGTCTCGCCAGACGTGGGTCGGCGAGACCGGCCATCATCCCGGGCGTCTGGTCACGACTGGTCAGGATGTGCCGCAACAACTGAATCACCAGCAGTTCGAACAGCCGATCCATCATCGCTTCGCGACCACAAATGCCGCCGAACGCCTCGCTGAACAGCCAGTCCAGCGTGCCGGCCATGGTCGGGATGCTGTCGAGTTTGAGCACCAGGTATTCAGGCAGCGCGGCCGCCAGAGCGTTGCCCGCCCCACCGTCGAACTCCAGAGATGCGCACACCAACTGAGTGCCTGACGCTTCGCTGGCGAACAACCGATGACGATAAGGACGCGGGAAGAAAATCAACGTCGGTTCATTGAGTTGCAGGACTCGCTCATCAGCCAGTTTGAGCGTCAGTTCGCCGGCCTGAAGCAAATGCAGGTGCCCAGTGGCCTGTTCGCCATCAAAGGCCGTGACGCCGCAAAAATCGCCACTGTGGAAGGTGCCGGCACTGACACCGAAATGCGTGAGCAAGGTGGACAAGCGATCCATGGAACGACTCCCCGCGAACAAATCTGGACGATCTGTCGCATATCCTCGACGATTTGCACCCTCAAGGCCAGCATTCATCCCTAGCATGGACCCCGTACCCAGCGCATACCGCGCCTGAATCGACGGAGCATCACCATGAGCCGCATCGCCCCCCTGAGCCTTGAACACGCCACCGACACCACTCGCCCGCTGCTGGAAGGCGTGCAGAAAAAAATCGGCTTCTTGCCCAACGTCTTCAAGACGCTGGCCCATGCCCCCGCCGTGCTGTCGGCCTATCTGCAACAGTCGGTGGCCTTGGGCAAAACATCCCTGAGCGCCCCTGAAAAAGAAGCCATCTTCCTGGCCACCTCGCAGGTCAATGGTTGCGACTATTGCCTGGCGGCGCACACCCTGTTTGCCGGCAAGGCCGGGCTGTCCGCACAAGACATCGTCAGTGCTCGACACGGTCAACTCAATGCGTTTGCCACGCTGGCCCAGCAAATCACCGAAAGTCGCGGCCACCTGAGCAACGAACAGATTGCAGCCGCCCGTGCAGCCGGCATCAGCGACGCCAAGATCATCGAGGTGGTCGCCCACATTGCATCGCAGACGCTGACCAACTACCTCAACAACCTGGCCCTGACCGACATCGACTTCCCTGCCATCGATGCTTGAGGCGGATGTCTGACCCGAGGAGTACACCCCATGAACACTGTGACGCTTTACACCACCGACACCTGCCCTTATTGCCGCAATGCCAAGGCGCTGCTGGCCAGCAAAGGCATCGCCATCCAGGAGATCAATGTTCAATCGGCCCCCGGAAAATTCCAGGAAATGCTCACCCGCAGCGGTCGTCGCAGCGTGCCGCAGATATTCATCGGTGACACCCATGTCGGAGGTTTCGACGACCTGGCCAAACTGGACCGTCAAGGTGCCCTGTTGTCGATGCTGGCCTGAAGCTGTAATCCAAACCCCCTTCCCTTTACCCGGCAAGACTTCTATCAGCCCATAGAAGTCTTGCCTCGTCGTTTTGCCACTATTCAATTAAGGTCCAGGACAAGAAAGACTTCATCGCCGATCGAAACGGGCAAGAGCGCTTTCAAAACTCTGGAAATGCAGAACCAGACCATCACCGTCTCGGGTGATGTAGCGCTGGTTCGCCATCATTTTTCGGCACAGGCGATCAAGGGTACCGAGCTGGTCCCGACTG
Organism: Pseudomonas sp. LBUM1663; assembly: GCF_059695905.1. Lineage (NCBI taxonomy): Bacteria > Pseudomonadati > Pseudomonadota > Gammaproteobacteria > Pseudomonadales > Pseudomonadaceae > Pseudomonas > Pseudomonas sp. LBUM1663. The sequence goes on from NZ_CP166792.1 coordinate 3,877,020, forward strand.
AAATCGAAAACTTCCAGATCTGGCAAAAGAAGTCCGGCAAGTGGTTGCTGGTAGGCCGGCAAGCCTTCCGCACCTGAATAAAAAAATCCCGCCCAAGGTGACTTGAGTGGGATTTTTTCACGCAGGCAGTCTTATTGAGACGCCCGCTTCTCAGGCAACAACCGGAATCATCGGATCCGCAGCCGCCAGCGCTGTAGCGCGGTCAGCGGCCGGCGGGTAAATCCACACCGTGTTGATCTGGGTCTTGAGCGACTTGCCTTCCTGCTTGACCAGTTTGACCTGGCGATCCCAGCCCTCGGTGTAAACCGCGCCCCACGCACCCAGATCCAGACAGGTGACGTACTTGGGCTGACTGTACGCCTTCGGGTCCACACCCAAAATTTGCGCAGCGACGTTGTTGCCGGCATGACGCCCCAGCGAGATCGCGTGTTGGCAGGTCATCAGGGCGTAGTTGCCGATGTCATCCGTGGCGGCGTAAGCCACATCGCCGGTGGCGAAAATGTCGTCCTGGCCAATGACTTTCAGATGCGCGTCGACGTGCAGGCGACCGAGGTGATCGCGTTCGGCCGGGATCTGCTCGGTCAGCGAGCTGGCCCGCACACCGGTGGTCCAGACCACGGTCTTGGCGTCGATGCGTTGGCCATCGGCCAGGGTCACACCGTTTTCATCGACGGCAACGACCGACGACTTCAAGCGCCATTTCACGCCCAGCTCAGTGCTGGCTTCGGCGATCGACTGGCTGATTTCGCTGCCCATGGACGCCCCAACTTTTTCACCGCGATCGACGATGATCACTTCAATGTCAGCGTCCTCGCCGAGGATGGCCCGCAGACGCGCCGGCATTTCAGTCGCCGTTTCAATCCCGGTAAAGCCGCCGCCGGCGACCACGACGGTGTTGCGCGCTTTGCTTTGCGGCAGGTTTGCCAGGGATTTCAGATGGTTTTCCAGGCGTACCGCTTGTTCGATCTGATCCACGTCAAAGGCGTGTTGGGCCACGCCCGGAGTGTTCGGCAGCGCGAGACCGCTGCCGGTAGCCAGAACGAGTTTGTCGTAGCTGCACACCTGTCTGGCACCCGACGCATCGGTGTAGCCGACGCTTTTTTGCTGCACGTCGATGGTTTCTGCGGCGCCTTTGATGAAGTTCACACCGACGGCATCGAACAGATCGCCGAGGGGTGCCGCCAGTTGATGAGCATTCGGCTCGTAGAAGCGCGGACGCACCCGCAGCTCGGCCTGAGGCGCCAGTACCGTGACTTCTACGTGGTTGTGATCATGGATGTCCAACAGGCGCGTGGCGCTCAATGCCGTCCACATGCCACCGAAACCTGCGCCGATGACCAGAATGTGCTGTTTCATTGTTTTAACTCCGAAGAAGACCAAAGACCGAACTCGTTGCCGAGCTGACAACGGCGACTATAGTGATCCGAGTTACAAGGCGCAATGACCTTCTATCGATGGTTATCATCACAAATACAGCTACCTCGATAATCCAGACGCAAGCTTCTACCTATAAGCGGCACGGTACAGTTAGACGATCAATACCATCCCGATGCTTCGTTGCGCCCCTGATCATCGGCTGGTAACATTGGCGACTCATTCAGTCGGAGATAACCATGTCTCTCTACAGCGCAGGCGTTGAGTACGGCATTCACTGCCTGCTTTTTCTGGTGGGCGATTACGGCGACAGCCGTGAGGCAAGCGTGCGCGACCTCGCTGAGCTGCAAGGCGTGCCGCTGGACTACCTGGCGAAAATCTTCACCAAGCTGGCCAAGGCAAAACTGGTGGTCGCGACCGAGGGCGTGCGCGGCGGGTTCAAGCTGGCGCGGCCGGCGGACGAAATCAGCGTGCTGGACATCGTCAACGCCATCGATGGCCAGAAGCTGATCTTCGATTGCCGTGATATCCGTGGGCGTTGCGCGCTGTTTGAGGGTTCCCCGCCGACGTGGGCAGTGGAAGGTCATTGCTCGGTTCACGCCGTCATGATGACCGCGCAGCAACGCATGGAAGACGCCCTCGCCCAGCAGACCATTCTCGACCTTGCCCGCAGGGTCGGACGTAAAGCCCCGGCCGAGTTCGGCGCCCAGGTGGACAACTGGATCAATGATCGTCGGGAAAAGAAAACCGTGACCGGCACTCAGCCCGATGGCGAACAGATCATCCCGGTGACCGATATTTCCGACTGACGATTCGCCTGGGGCGCTCTATGATTAAAGCCCATGACGACCTCTGCTCCGATTCGCTCACCCTGCCCGCCCGGCGCCTGCATCTGCGGGCGAGACCCGTTGCTGGAAACACCGGGCGCGGACGTGCGCATCCTGTTTCTGACCCGACAGGAAGAAAAGCGTCTGCTCGATCGTCTGGAAAATTTGCAAAGCCTGGCTGACCTCGAACGCTTGCAAAACCGCATGTACGCACAACTGGGCATCCGCGTGGACATCATCCCCAGCTTCAACGAAGTACGTACCATGCGCGGCATCGGCATCACCCTCGGCGAGTTGCCGGGCTTGTGCCGCAAGACCCGCCAGTCGATCCCGGCCGCGATTCGCCGCAGCCTGGAGAAACGCCCGGAGATCGCCTTCGAGATCCTCAACGCTAATGACCTGTTGCGCGACGCCTGAGGTCCGAACCGATGAACCCCCTTCTCGAATTCCCCGTTACCGACGAAATACTGACGTCCTACGCACTGGCGATCGGTAGCGATTTGTCGGGTTATCGCAATCACATTTACCGGGTGTTGAACTTCTACCGCGCGATCAGCGGCATTGAAGGCCTGCCATCCGAAGCCGTGCAGATCGCCGGGGCGTTTCACGACCTGGGTATCTGGACCGATCAAACCATTGATTACCTGGAGCCCTCGGTGCGCCTGGCCAGCGACTACCTCGCCAAGCGGCAACGCTCGCACTTGAACGGCGAAGTGACGGCGCTGATCCTGGAACACCACAAAGTGCGGCCCTACGGTGCCGACCATGCGCTCAGCGTCGAGCCCTTCCGGCGCGCCGATATCATTGATGTGTCGCTCGGCCTGCTGACGTTCGGCCTGCCACGGGCCTACATCAAAACGGTGAAGGCGGCGCTGCCCAATCATGGCTTTCACGGGATGCTGCTCCGGCAAACCGCACGGCAGTTCCTGCGTTCCCCGCTCAAGCCGCTGCCAATGTTTCGCTGGTGATGGAGTCGACGGGCAGGGATTGGTGCGAAAAGATCAGTTGAATCCGGCCATCGCCGACCACGCTGTAAAGCCCATGAGACAAGTGCATACGGCGGCAATTTTTTACTGGAAATTTACCAGTTCATACCTACGCTCTTGCGGGGAATACGCATTTTAGAAAGGTCGAGGGGGTCGGTCTTCGTTATTTACGTCAGTAGGCAGGAGCGTCACATGAACCAGACAAAATTTTCCCGTTTGTTAGCTGCTTCAATGGTGTTGTCTGCAATGGTTCTACCCGGCATCACCCAAGCGGCCGACAAACCCGCCCCGAACATCGTGGTCATCATGGGCGACGACATTGGCTGGTCCAATATCGGCGTCTACAACCAGGGCATGATGGCCGGCCGGACCCCCAACCTCGACCAGCTCGCCGCTGAAGGCATGCGGTTTACCGACTATTACGCCGAGGCCAGTTGCACCGCCGGGCGTGCCAATTTCATCACCGGTGAACTGCCGATCCGTACCGGCATGACCACGGTCGGCCAGGCCGGCTCACCTATCGGTATTCCCGCCGAAGCGGTCACCATTGCCACCGCGCTCAAGGCCATGGGCTATTCCACCGGCCAGTTTGGCAAAAACCATTTGGGCGACTTGAACGAATTTCTACCTACCGTGCACGGGTTCGACGAGTTCTTCGGTTACCTCTATCACCTCGACGCCATGGAAGACCCGGCACACCCCAATTATCCGCAAGAACTTCTGGCCACCGTCGGCCCGCGCAACATGGTCCACAGCTGGGCGACCGCCACCGACGATACGACGGTGATGCCGCGCTGGGGCAAGGTCGGCAAACAGAAAATCGAAGACGCCGGCACGCTCTATCCCGAGCGGATGAAAACCGTCGACGACGAAATCCGCGACAAGGCTTTCACCTTCATCGACAAGGCCAAGACCGATAACAAACCGTTCTTCCTGTGGCTGAACCCGACCCGCATGCACATCGTCACGCACCTGTCCGACAAGTACGAAGCGATGCGCAATTCGCAGAATGGCTGGTCGGAGCAGGAAGCCGGCATGGCGCAGCTCGATGACATCGTCGGCGACGTCATGGCCAAGCTGAAAAAAGACGGCATGGATGACAACACCATCGTGATTTTCACCACCGACAACGGCGCGGAAAACTTCACTTGGCCGGATGGCGGCACCACACCGTTTGCCATGGGCAAAGGCACCGTAATGGAAGGTGGTTTCCGGGTGCCGGCGATCGTTCGCTGGCCTGGCAATGTACCGGCCAACACCGTGGCCAACGGCATCATGTCCGGCATGGACTGGTTCCCGACCCTGGTCGCGGCGGCCGGTAACCCCAACATTACCCAGGAACTGCTCAAAGGCAAACAACTGGGCGACCGCACCTACAAGGTGCACCTGGACGGCTATGACCAGACGCCGATGATCACCGGCAAAGGTCCGTCGACTCGTAATGAAATCTTCTACTTTGGTGAGAGTGCGCTGGGCGCGGTGCGAATCGGCGACTACAAGTATCGCTTTATCGACCAGCCAGGCGGGTGGATGGGCGCCAAATTGGCGGTCGACGTACCGATCCTGACCAATCTTCGCCTTGATCCGTTCGAGCGTATGGGCTGGCCGGAAAACCAGGCGGCTCAAGGTTCCCAGCAGTACTTCGACTGGTTCAAGTTCCAGTTCTGGCGCTTCGTGTTCGTTCAGCAACAGGTCGCCAAACTGGCTGAAACAGCGATTGAATTCCCACCGATGCAAAAAGGCGCGAGCTTCAACCTCGACTCTGTCAAAGCCAAGATTGCAGCGGCTCGGGCGGAAATGGCCAAGTAGGCCGTGGATAGACGGGTGGCCGACAGCGGCCACCCGCGTTCGTGAAGGACATTTTCCGAGGTAGCGCCATGCAGCTAAAAACAGCCACCCTGCCCGCCCTCACCCTGTTTGCGCTGTGCTGCCAACAGGCCCAGGCCGGCGGCATCATGCTCTATGAAATCGGCACCGATAACGTGGGGCTTGCCAACGCCGGTGCCGCCGCCCGGGCCCAAGGCCCCTCAACAATTGCCAGCAACCCGGCGGGCATGAGCTATCTGCCAGGTACGCAAATTACCGGCGGATTGCAGGTGCTCTACGGCGACCTGAGCTTTGATCGCGACTCAAACACCAACGGAACGGGCAGCGGCAGTGGCAACGCCCTCGACCCGATTCCCGGCGGCAGCTTTTTCATCAGCCATCAACTCGATGACCACTGGAGCGTCGGATTCGGCAATTACGGCGACTTCGGCTTGGCCGCCAACTACGACAACGAATGGTCCGGGCGCTACTTCGCGCAAAACGCCAGCCTCGCCGGTTTGTCTTTTGTGCCCAGCGTGGCGTATCGCTTCGATGAGCAATGGTCGGTCGGCGTCGGCGTGAAAGCCATGTACGGCATGCTGCAAGCGCAAACCGCGATCGACCGTTCACCCTTTGGCTTCACCGACCGCAGCGACGGCCAGTTCAAGTACAAAGACAACGATTGGGGTTTTGGTGCGAATGTGGGGGTGATCTACGCCCCGCAACCCGGCACCCGCATTGGCCTGGCCTACACCAGCAAGGTTGATCTGGACTTCGAAGACCGGCTGGATGTGAAAGGCGACGGCCGTCTGCTGGAGCGTGTCAACAACACCAATACCCAACTCGACATGACCGTGCCGCAAACCGCGACCCTGAGCCTGTTCCAGCAACTTGACCCGCGATGGGCCTTGCTCGCCTCCGTCAACTGGCAGGACTGGTCCGAGTTCGGCGATATTGCGGTGCAAGTCGACACCAACGCAGTCGGGGCCCAATCGACCACGGTCAACGCTCATTTCAAAGACACCTGGCAACTGGCCCTGGGCGCGCAGTACCAGGCCACCCCGCAGCTGTTGTGGAATTTCGGCGTGGCTTACGACAGCAGCGCTGTTTCCGACGGCAACCGCACATTTACCGTGCCCATGGGCGAATCCTGGCGCATTGCGACCGGAGCCACCTATGCTCTGAACAAGGGCACCGACATTAACGTCAGCTGGGCCATGGTCTGGCTTGGCGACATGCCGGTTGACCAGACCAAGTCCACGTCGGGCACTCGAACTTCCGGTCAGTTCGACAATGCCTGGATTCAAGCGTTGACCGGAAATATGACCTGGCGTTTTTGATGCCCTGCAATCGAAAAAAAACGACTAAATCCATGGAGTGAACACCACAATGAATCTGTCCCGGAAATTATTCATCGGCGTTGCATTGACCAGCCTGCTACTCGGCGGCTGCACCTCGAAAGTCACCGAAAAGGACCAGTACTCAGGCTTCCTGTCCAACTACAACAACTTGCAGCAAGTCACCACCACCAGCGGCGAAACCGCGATGCGCTGGGTGAGCCCGTCGTGGAATCCGAATGCGTATGACACGGTGGCGTTCAAAACGCTGGAGCTCTACCCGGCGCCCAAGCCGACCGAGCGGGTCAATCAGCAAACCCTGGATGAACTGCAGAGCTACATGACCAGCAAGGTCAAAGGCGTTCTGGGCCAGAAATACCAAGTGATATCGAACGAAAAATCAGCGCCTAAGGGTTCAAAAACACTGGTCATGCGCGCGGCGATCACCGGGGTGAATGCCGAAAACGAAGGCATGAAGTGGTACGAAGTGGTTCCGGTCGCCGCCGTGGTGGGTGGTGTTTCCGCTGCCACTGGCCACCGTGATCAGGACACCACACTGTTCATCGAGGCCGAGTTTATTGACGCCAGCAACAACCAGACCGTGGCCAAGGTTGTGCGCAAAGTCTTCGGCAGCACACTGTCGAATGCCAGCCAGAAAATCACCACCAAAGACTTCAAAGTGGCGATCGACAAACTGACCAGCGATTTGCAGGCGTTTGTCCGGTAGCGGCACCCTGTAGCAGCTGCCGAGCAGCGCGAGGCTGCGTTCGGCGACGAAGTCGTCGTAATACCTGCGCATGCGGCCATCCTGATGCACCGCGCGGGCTGATTTCACGACGACTGCGTCGCCGAACGCAGCCTCGCGCTGCTCGGCAGCTGCTACAAGGCTGTGTCGGGGCCTATTTTTTCATCCCGACCCGCCGACGCATGTCGGCGGTGATGGATTGCCGGGTTTTCTTCAAGTCCGCCCAGGGTTCATCACCGACTTCCGCCAGCCGTTCCTTCACGTTGTGGATGTTCCACTGATTGCCGCCCTTGAGCTCCGCCACCTCGTCCCGAAAAATCGGCACTGACACCGGCAGCCCTTCGCGGGTGCGGGCGGCGTAGGCGCAGATGGTGGTGGCGCCCAGTCCATTGCGCAGGTAATCGATGAAGATCCGCCCGACGCGATTTTTCGGTCCCGACACCGCCGAAAAGCGCTCCGGCAGCAACTTCGCCATGTGGCTGACAATCGCGTGGCTGAAGTCTTTCACCTCCTCCCAACCGAGCTTGCGAGTCAGCGGCACCACCAAGTGAATTCCCTTGCCACCACTGGTCTTGAGGAAGGCCTTGAGCCCCAGTTCATCGAGCACCGACAGCGTCAGCTGGGTCGCCTCGACCATGCTTTTCCACGGCAGCGCCGGGTCCGGGTCGAGGTCAAGGACGAAGCGGTCAGGCTTGTCGAGATTCTCCGTGGTGGCGTTCCAGGTGTGCAGTTCCACGGTGCTCATCTGCACGGCGCCAATCAGCGCTTCGGCGTTGTTGATGATCATCACCGGTTGGCCGGTGACGTCCTTGTCCAGTGTGGTAATGCCCGGAATGGCCAGGCGCTCGGCGTTTTTCTGGAAGAACAACTCGCCGGCGATACCGTCCGGGGCGCGCACCAGCGCCACGGGCCGATCCTTGAGCTCGGGCAGAATCCATTCGGCGACGCTGGCGTAATATTCCGCCAGCTGCACTTTGGTGGTGCCGCTGCTCGCATCGATCACCCGGTCCGGATGGGTGATGCGCACCTTGCCGTCGCCGAGGCCGATTTGCGAGGGCGCGGGCGCTGCCTTGGCGGGTTTCTTTTTCGTCGTGGTGGCCGGTTTGTCAGCCGCGGCTTTCTTGCTGGTCTGGGCTTTCACGGCTTTCGGACGCTCCTCGGTGATGTCTTCGGCGGGCTTGTCATCTCGCAAGCCATGGAACACCGCGTGGCGCACCGACCCGTCCTTGGTCATCTCGGCGAACGCGACTTCGGCGAGCAAAACGGCTTTGAGCCAATGCACACCCTTGGCGTCAAAACCGGTGGGCGGATTGACCACCGCCGGTTTTTTCACCTGCAAGGGTTTGAGCTGTTCGTAAATGTGCTTGAGCGTGGTCTCGTTGAAACCGGTGCCGACCTTGCCGGCGTAGCGCAATTCGCCGCTGTCGCGGTCATGCAGGCCCAACAGCAACGCGCCGAAGGCATTGCGCGCGCCTTTGGGATCGGTGAAACCGACCACGACGAATTCCTGCCGATGCTTGCACTTGAGCTTGATCCAGTCACTGCTGCGCCGTGACACATAAGGCGACCCCAGGCGCTTGCCGATCAACCCTTCCATCTGCATTTGGCAGGCACTGTTGAGCAATGCTTCCGGTTCTTCGCCGAACGCATCGGAGAAGCGCAGCAGCGGGTCTTGATTGGGTTTGAGCACCGTCGCCAGCGCGACCCGCCGCTCCTCGACCGGCACCTCGCGCAGGTCCACGCCATTGAGATAAGGCATGTCGAACAGGTAGTAAAGGATGTTGCCGCTGCGATTGGATTCGAAGGCATTTTGCAGCGCCTGAAAGTCCGGCACGCCCTGCTCGTTGGCCACCACCATCTCACCGTCGAGCCAGGCAGATTCGAGGCCCAGCGCCGCCAATGCCTCGGCCTGCTTGGGCAGTTTGTGGGTCCAGTCGTGGCCGTTGCGGGTGAAGAGTTTCACCTCGTCGTGGTCGATACGCGCCATGATCCGGTAGCCGTCGAACTTGATCTCATAGCTCCACTCGCCCTGCGGGGCTTTTTCCACCAGCGTCGCCAATTCCGGTTTGAGCTGGTCGGGCAGCTTGGCCTTGTGGGCACCGGTGAGTTGCGCCGACTGCTCTTTCGGCGCGACCTTGCGCGCCGGCTTCTTCACCGGTTTGGGCTTAGCGGCGGATTTCGCCTTTTTGGGGAGTAAGGTGCGGTCACTGAGCACGCTGTCGGGCTCGGCGGCGACCACGTCGTAATCACTTTCGGGTTTCGCCGCGCTGTCCTGATGCTTGATCAGAAACCACTGCTCCTGCTTGCCCGGCATGTGCGTGCGCACCAGGTTCCACAAGCCGCCGAGTTTCTCGCCTTGCAGCTCGAATTTGAGCTTGCCCTTGGCATAGGCCTTGGCCGGATCTTCCTGGGGTATCCACACGCCCCGGTCCCAGACAATCACGTCACCGGCGCCGTAATGCCCTTCGGGAATGCTGCCCTCAAACGTCGCGTAATCGATCGGATGGTCTTCAACGTGGACGGCCAGGCGCTTGACCTTGGGGTCCAGCGAAGGGCCTTTCGGCACTGCCCAGCTTTTCAGTGCGCCATCGAGTTCCAGACGAAAGTCATAGTGCAACCGCGAGGCATCGTGCTTCTGGATACAGAACTGCAAGGCATGGTCTTTCGCGGTTTTTTTGGCCGATCGTTTCGCAGCGGGTTCAGAGGTCGCCGAGAAATCGCGCATGCGGTTGTAATCGTCCAGATTCTTGTTCATGGCGCACCTGCTGGCTCAACGCGTCCCCCAATTCCGGGGCCGATGCGCGTGACGATCAAGGCCACGACCGCAATCCGCTCCACCCGTTGATAGCCCGGTGTCAGCAACTCTTCACCGAACACATCCGGGTCGAGTTCGCGATAGGTCCAGCCGAACATCGGCGACTCGAGGCGCGGGGTCAGTGCCTCGAGAAACGGATCCTGGCCATCGATCATTGCCACCCCGGTGTAGAGCACCAAAGAGCCACCGGGCGCCAGTCGAAGCAACGCCTGCTCGACAATGCGCAACGATAACTGCGCACCCAGCGCGCCGCCGCCATGCCGGTAAGCCCGCTCGGTGGGGTCGGCCATGTAGGGCGGATTGGCGACGATCAGGTCGAACTGGCCGTCGACGTCCTGCAGCACATCGCTGGCCTCGACCGTGACGTTAGCGACTTCGGCCAGTGCCGCGTTGACCGCCGTCAAACGCAGCGCCGCAGGATTGATATCGATGGCCAGCACTTCGGCTTCACGGCGTGCGCGGGCAATCACAATCGCCCCGACACCCGCGCCGCAACCAATGTCGACGGCACGCCGGATAGGCGCGAAGGTTTGTTGAAGATGGGCATGGATCAGCTGCGCGAACCGGTAGCTGTCCGGTCCGAAAAACACCGCGTCAGCCGCGTCGGTGGGGAACCCAGAGTGCACGAACAGCAAATTATCGAGGCTGGACCAGCGCACACGGCTTTTGAGTCGGCCGTTGCCTTCTTGCAGCACGCCCGCCTCCTGCAACTGCCGTTGCTCCTCCATTGATAGCAGGCCCGGTTCGAACGAGCGCGACCAGCCGAACACATCGCGCAAGGTCCGGGCGTTTTGTCCGAAGGCGCGGTCATTGACCCGCTGGTGCGTGAGCGGCGTCGGGGTGATGAACCGGTAACCATCGGCCTGCAAACGGCGCCCCAGCTGCACCAGCGCAAGATCGGCAGCGCCTAGTTGCTCTTCCTGATTCATGCCGTGCTCCTATCGCAAACTGGATTTGAGTTCGATGAACCGTCGCGTGGCCATCAGGCCGGCCGGATGGGAATGCCGATGGGCCGACAGCCACGGGATCAGCACCGGCATCTGCTCGTATGCGCCAAGCCCGTCCAACGCGGTTTGCAGGCTCTGGATATCCGGGTCGTTGTCGGACACGGACGCTGGGGTCGCGACACTCGTGCCCCGGCGAACCGCCGTGGCTGAGCGCTCAGGCGTCCAGTCGCCGGCAATCCAGTCATGCAGCAACTGTTTTTCATAAGGGCTGAACACGCCGAACATGGCGGCGCCGTCACCCTCGATCAACTGCCAGAAACGGCTGGCTTGCGGGTCCTGATGACGCTTGATCCAGCCCTTGTTTTCCATAGCGGCGAGAAACCCTGGCAACTGCTCCGGCGCCGACAGCCATTGGTTGACAGTCTTGCCTTCAAAACGGCAGTAGTCGGAATGCATGTGCTGGCCGAACGAGCGCTTGCGCTCAAGCATGTTGAGCAACTCGGTGTCGAGGTCGAACGATTCGATGATCGCGCGACTGCCCTGCCCCAGGTCGTTGAGCCGGTAACCCAGCGCGACCCGGCGCAGAAAGTCTTCGCGATCGCCTTCCACCGGCAGCAGTTGCAACACCGACTGCACGGCTTTTTGCGCGTGGCCGGTGCTGGCGTTGTCGATGGTCACGTGCAGGGTGAAGTAATACGGATCGATGCCCAACTCGCTGAGTTCATAGGCGCTGATCAGCAGGTGCAAGGGCAGCTGTTCGTAGCCGAGGTTGTAGCCGATGACCTCCGGCAAAAACTCGTCGGCGGATTCGCCCAGTGCCAGTTGTATCGCGCCTTGCAGGTAATGCTCGTCGGCGATCACCCCGGTGTCTTGCAGGCCATGTTCGGCAAGCAGTTTGCGGTAAATCACCACATGATTCTGCGCCGGGTTGCCATCGCCAAGCTCTTCCAGATAGGTGCAGATCAGCCCTTCGAAACGCGGGTCGCGCCATTGACGCAACAGGCCGTACAACCAGGCGCCGTCGACCAGTTTGGTCGGAGCCACGGCTTGCAGGAAAAACAGCGCGTGGGCCTTGTTGCTAAAGAATTGTCGCGGCCCGCCTTGCTTGCGTTGTTGCAGGTAATCGGCGTATTGGCGGGCGACGTCGACGCTGTGTTGTTCGACGAACGATTGCAGTGCCGACAGTTCCGTCGGCATCTCTTGAGGCAAATGGGTGGCGTGTTCCAGCTGCGCCTCGAGAAAGGTACGGGCGAGTGCGCGCCGTTGCTCGGGGTCGTCGCCCAGCAGCAGGTGTTCATAGGTTTGTTTCAGGCTACCGGCGGCCGGGATCGGGTGTTCGTGGGCGGGCCGCGATTCAAGTCGTGTCAGGGCAGTCATGGGCGCATCTCTCGGTCTGAGGCCAGTGGCAGGACGCTGAATCAACACGTCTCTATATCAGCAGAGCGATTTGCGTGGAAAAAAATTCAATCGGCGTTGAAATCGCCCTGACGGACGGGCCTGTGGAGCGCGGCCCGGCGGATACACGAGGCCTATAATCAGCGGGTGCGGGGTCATCTTCGGAGAGCAATCATGCGAACGGTGCACGTCATCGAGCACTCGCCGGTGCCGGTAAATGTCGTGGGCGAGGCGATCACCATCCTCGCGGGCGGCGACCTCAGTAAGCCCTTTGAAATGCATATTCAGGATGGTGTGCAAGGTGGTGGGCCGCCGCTGCACTTTCATCCGTGGGACGAGGCGTTTTATGTGGTCGACGGCCAGGTCGAAGTGACTGTGGAGGGTAAGTCCACCACCGTCTCGGCCGGGGGTTACGTGCATATCCCCGGGGGTTCTATCCATGCCTACAAGAACATCAGCCCTACCGCGAAGATGATTGGTGTGGTGTCGGATCCGCGGGGTGGCCAGTTCTTTGCGGCGGTGGATCAGCTTCGGGTGCCCGAGGATTTGCCGCGGATACTGGAAATTGCTGAAGCGCACGGGGTTATCTTCCTGGTGCCCAAACCCCCGCCTACCTTGTAGCAGTTGTCGAGCTTGCGAGGCTGCGTTCGAGCCGGGGTCGCGCTCGACCGTAGTCCTCGCAAATCCGGTGTACGGGTACTTCTGAAAGAACCGGCTGCCTGATTTTACGACTGCTTCGCAGCCGGACGCAGCCTCGCGCAGCTCGGCAGCTGCTACAAAGACGGTGTTCGGCGTTACGTCGCTAAGCCACGCCCCCCTTGGCCTGCTGCTCCAGATGTACTTGCAGCTCAGGATCAATCTTCAGAGCCGCCGCCAGCTCATCCAGATAGGTGCGCTCGGCATCCTGCTGATCGTCCACCAGCATCACGCTGGCCAGGTACATTTCCGCCGCCATGCCGGGATCCGTCGCCGATTGCGCCACATCGGCGGCATCCAGCGGCCGGGCAACTTCGTCATCCAACCATTGTTGCAGTTGCGGGTCATCGGTATGGCGGCCAATTTCGGTGCTGATCATCTGCTTCTCCGACTCATCGATCCGGCCATCGGCCTTGGCCGCCGCAATCAACGCGCGCAAGATCGCATGACTGTGGTCCTCCACTTCCGGGCCCGATAACAGGTCGACCGTGCGCGGCGCCTGTTGCGGCGCAGCGGCCTGACTGCGTTGCCACGCCTGATACGCCTGGAATGCCATCATCCCGAGCGACGCCAGGGCCGCATAGTTGGTGCCGCCACCCGAGCGGGTCCGGGTTGAGCCGCCCAAGGGTGAGCCGCCGCCGAGCAGGCCACCGAGCAGACCACCCAATCCGCCACCACCCGCGCTTGAGCCGGCGCCACCGCCCAACAGGCCGCCCAGCAATCCGCCAAGGCCGCCGCCGATGCCTCCCTGAGCGGATCCGCCACCCTGATGCGCCCCGGAGCCCTGGCCGGCCCGCAGCAGTTGTTCGAGCAAATCGCTGGTGTTCATGACGACGTCCTCATCGATTGGAGTGACCCGGTCAGGCAACAATAGTCCTCGCCGGCAAATGCGCCATTACCGTTTAGCCTGTGGCGAGGGAGCTTGCTCCCGCTTGAGTGCGTAGCACTCACGAAAACCGGTATTGCTGTCACATTTTTTGGGGCCGCTACGCAGCCCAGCTGGAGCAAGCTCCCTCGCCACAAAAACGGGTGTGCCTGACGTGCCGGTTTTAAGTGAACAGCCTTGCGGATTAATCCGAAGTATTTTTTGCCGGCCCAGCTAAGATTTACAGACGGTGAACCTTATTCCCGGATTTCCGGTCGATACCTGCAACCGAACCGGTTTGCCGCCGCCCTTGATAACGAGGGTGATGACTGGCTTGCTTCACTTTCTGGAGAACGCCCCCGTGATATCCACCCTACACATCGCCAGGCTCAAAGCATGGGGCGCCCATGGTTTTACCGCCACCGGCGTGGTCACTGCCTTCCTCGCCACCCTCGCCTTGCTGGAAAACCAGGCCACCAATTGCTTGCTGTGGCTGGGCGTGGCCCTGATCGTTGATGGCCTGGACGGTGCCCTGGCGCGCAAGGTCAATGTGCAGTCGGTGCTGCCGAGTTTCGATGGATCGATACTCGATCTGGTGATCGACTACCTGACGTATGTGTTCATCCCCGCGCTGTTCATCTATCGCTACATCCCGTTGCCGGACTACACGCTGCTGCTGACCGTGTCGCTGATTCTGGTCTCGTCGCTGTTTTGTTTCTGCAACGTCAACATGAAAAGCAAAGACAACTACTTCCAGGGCTTCCCCGCCGCCTGGAACGTCGTGGCCCTGTGCCTGTACATCATCGCCCCATCGCCGTGGATTACCTTCCTGACCGTCATCGGCCTGGCCTTGCTGACAGTGACGCGGATGAAGTTCCTGCACCCGTTCCGAGTGCGCAAGTTCATGCCGATCAACATTGCCGTGACCGCCATCTGGCTGCTGTGCAGCTTGTCGCTGGTGGTCAACCATCCGGTCATCAACCCGATGGTCATGGGGCTTTGGTTGCTGATGTCGGCTTACTTCCTGGGGATCTGCATCTGGCGCACCGCCATGGAGTGGTTCGACGGATCGCGCCAAAAGTAACGTGACGTGGCCATTCATATCGTTCGACTCGGCTCGCCCCGCCCGCCTGATGAAGGGCTGCGGATCGGCACGGTACGCCGCCCCCCTCGCGGGGTACCAAAGGCCGAGTTCGCCCATCGGGACTTTTACGATGTGTGGCAGCCACTGCTGTCGCCGAGTGCGGAACTGGTGGCCGAAGCCAAAGCGGCCTCCGATGACAAAGCCTGGGAGGCCTTTCGGCGCAAGTTCAAGGCCGAAATGAACCATCCCGCGCCCAGTCAATTGCTGGATCTGCTGGCTGCCCTCTCCCATCAAACCTCGCTGGCGGTCGGGTGTTATTGCGAAGAAGAAGCGCATTGCCATCGTTCGGTATTGCGGGAACTGCTGGCAGCACGCGGCGCACAGATTGCCTAGATCCCTGTGGGAGCTACCCTGCTAGCGATGACTGCTTTCCAGCCGATGTAGATGTCGACTGACACTCAGCCATCGCGAGCAGGCTCGCTCCCACAGGTGAATTGGATGTTCAAAGGACTGAGGTAGCACTATGAAACCGCAAGTACGGCCCGCCACCGCAGCTGACGCGTCCGCCATCAGCCAGGTCATCATCCAGTCGCTGCGCCAGTCCAACGCCCTGGATTACTCCCCCGACATCATCGGGCAGGTGGAAAAAAGCTTTTCCACCGAGTCCATTCGCATGTTGCTGACTCAACGCCAGGTCTTCGTCGCAACGATCGACAGTCGTGTGGTGGCCACGGCCAGCCTTGATCGCGATGTTGTACGCAGTGTCTTTGTCGACCACGCCCAACAAGGGCGCGGCCTCGGGAGGCAATTGATGGCAACGATTGAGTCCATCGCCACCGAAGCGAAAATCGAAATATTGCGCGTCCCCTCCTCCATCACCGCTGAAGCCTTCTACTTCAAGCTGGGCTTTCGAAAAGTCCGCGACGAATTCCACGGTGCCGAGCGCACAATCATCATGGAACGACGACTGACCTCCCTCTGACTGCCACGCCCACCCAACCTGCGCCGCACTGACGGACGGGAGGTCGATCATGGTCAATACTTAGGGGATTGAACGACGCGGGAGGTTCGTCATGTCTGGTCAATCACGCTTCATGCTGGTCGCCTCGCCACTGATGGAACACAGCCCCGCCTTCGACAGGGCCGCGGCGCTGGCCAAGGCCGAAGACGCGGCGTTGCACATCGTGGCTTTCGATTACCTGGAAGGCCTGGCCACCGCCAGCCTGGTCAACGAAAAGGCCCTGGAACAGATGCGTCTGGGCTATGTCGACCGACACCGCCAATGGCTCGAGGAGCAGGCCCGCCCTTTGCGCAAGATCGGCGTCCACGTCACCACCGAGGTGGCGTGGGTCGAACGCCCGCAGGAAGAAATCCTGATTCACCTCAAAGAGCAGCCGATGGACGTGCTGATCAAGGCACTGGAGCACGAATCGCTGCTGTCGCGACTGATGTTTACCCCGCTCGACGTGCATTTGCTGCGTGAATGCCCGGTGCCGCTGCATTTTGTCAGCCATGCGGTTCACGCCCTGCCACGCAAGGTCGTCGCGGCGGTCGATCCTTTCCATCGCGATGATCACTACAAAACCTTCAATGACCGGATCCTGCACGAAGCGTCGAAACTGGCGAGTGCCTGTAATGCTGAGCTGGACGTGGTGTACGCCTACGACCTTTCCTCCATCAGCGCAGACGAATTCGGCTTCGACAACGGCTCGGCGTTTTTCAGTTCCGGCAAGGCCAAGACCCTGTTCGACTGCCAGGAAGACGCCTTCAACGAATTGGCCGAGCGCAACGGCATCGCGCCCGAGCAGCGGCACATGATCATGGGCAACCCGGCCAAGGTCCTGAGCCGCTATGCCGATGCCTATGACGTCGACGTGATTGTCATGGGTCGGGTCGGCCATCGCGGTCTGGGCCGGTTGATCGGCAGCACGGTGGAGCACCTGCTGTACAAAATGCCCTGCAGCGTGTGGGTGGTGTACACCGAGCGGGTGGATGAGTAACCGTCTCAAAAACACCACAACTCCTGTGGGAGCGGGCTTGCCCGCGATAGCGGACTATCAGTCGACATTTGGATCGGCAGCTAGCCAGCCATCGCGGGCAAGCCCGCTCCCACAGGATTTTGTGTTGTCTGGTTAACGTCGGGTGATGACGACCTCCAGGTATTCACTCGGCACCACCACCGATTTCTCTCCCGCCCTGTTCATCCGGTTGATCAGCTCAGTCAGGTCGCTTTCAAAGGCCTTCGCGCCGTCGGGAGGCAGCGCTGCGAAGGCCTTGTGAAGCGGGCCGTACCAGTTGCGGAAAATATCGATGAAATGGGCCGCCGAGCGATAGCGGAAGTTGAAGGTCCGCCGCGTCACCTGCACCTGGAAATCGCGCTCATCGAAGTGCGTGTGCAACCAGGCTTCGGTTCCCCAGTTTGAAGGCGGTTGCGCGCCTGCCGGTGGCGGCAGGTGCTTGGCCAGGGTCTTGAACATCTGGCCGACAAAACCTTCAGGCGTCCAGTTGGCCAGGCCGATGCGACCGCCGGGGCGGCAGACCCGCGCCAGTTCTGAAGCCGCTTTGGCCTGGTCCGGCGTGAACATCACACCGAAGGTCGAGAGCACGGCATCGAAGCTGGCGTCCTCGAACGGCAGCGCCTCGGCGTCGGCGACCTGGAAGGTCACCTCCAGACGCTCGGCCCGGGCACGATCTTCGCCACGTTCAAGCAGTGCGGCCACGTAGTCGGTCGATGTGACATTACAGCCACGGCGTGCGGCGGCGAGCGTCGCATTGCCGTTGCCGGCGGCCACGTCCAGCACAAGCTCGTCGCAGAGCAAGTCACAGGCTTCGGCCAGTTGCTCGCCGACGATCTGCAGGGTGGTGCCGATCACGGCGTAGTCGCCGCTGGCCCAAGAAGCCATCTGACGGTTTTTCAGGGCAGTGAGATCAAGGGGGGTACTCATTAAATCTGCTCCGTAAGGATTGGAACGCAGGCCCGGCTTACTCCGCCGTGGTCGGATCAATGATGTTCGTGACCTGGGAAATGCGGTTGGCCGGGAAACCGCTCTGCCTGGCGTGCTCCTGAATCAGCGCTTCGCTCGGCGAGATGTACACGCAGTACAGCTTGTCGCCCGTGACATAACTCTGCAGCCACTGCACCTCCGGCAAATCGCGCAACGCCCGGCAGGACTTTTGCGAAGCCGCTTTCAAATCCCTTTCTGACAGTGTTCCAGCACCCGGGATCTCGCGTTCTATGACGAACTTTGGCATGGCAACCTCTCATTGTTGTTATTGATGACAGGGTCGGCAGTGGCCCTGTAGGCAAACTATCGCTCCGGCGCGGGCCGGCGTCCTGCCCGATCGTCGGGCAACACTGCCCGATCGTCCGGAGAATTCACGTTACGCGGCAACGCGCTCACAATCAGAAAGCCCTCAGCCGCACGGGAAGCCACCATGGACGCCCTGTCCCAAACCCTGCGCGTCGTCCGCCTGGTCGGTGCGATCTTCATCAATGCCAGGTTCACGGCGCCTTGGTGCTATCAGTCGCCCAGCGCCGACACGGCGGCCCCCTTTCTGGAGCCCGGTGCCGAGAGGGTGGTGATCTTTCACTTGATTACCGAAGGCGAGTGCTATGTCGAGATGGGAAACGATTCGCCGCTGCGGCTGACCGCCGGCGATGTGGTGGTATTCCCTCAGGGCGACGCCCATCGCATGAGCTCGCAACCGGGGCTGACGCCGGTCACGGGCAAGCGACTGGACGTAGTGCTGGCGCGCCGTCCCCGGCAACTGAGTTACGGCGGTGGCGGCGCGGTCACACGTCTGGTGTGCGGTTATCTGGCCTGCGATACGCGGTTGGCGGGCATGTTGCTGACGGGGTTGCCGGCGGTGGTCCGGGTCAATGTGCGCGGCTCGAATGCCGGAATCTGGCTGGAATCTTCAGTCCGTTACGCGCTGGCCGAAGCACGCTCGCCCAGGCCCGGCGGCGAAGGTGTGTTGGCGAAACTGGCCGAGGTGTTGTTCATCGAAGTGCTGCGCCTGTACATGAACGAGCACGCTGAAGGCCGGACCGGTTGGCTGGCCGGCGTGGGCGACCGGATTGTCGGTGCTGCCCTGAATGCGCTGCACAAAAAACCCTGTCACGCCTGGACCCTGGATGAACTGGCGCGGACGGCCGGCACCTCAAGGTCGGTGTTGGCAGAACGCTTTGCGCAGTTGGTGGGGAGTTCGCCGATGCAGTACCTGACGCAGTGGCGGATGCTGCTGGCGGCGAACCTGTTACGCAGCAGTAACCGTTCGTTGATGTGGATTGCCGAAGAGGTGGGTTACCAGACCGACACGGCCTTCAGCCGTGCCTTTCGTCGAGAGTACGGCGCGCCACCGGCGGCGTGGCGGCGCAATCAGGAGAAAAAGCCAATGGCCCACGGCGCGCAGCCTGTGAGCCATTGATGTCGAGGGTTACGCGGAAGGTGCCTTGGCCTCTTCCAGCAGTTGCTGAATCATCTTTTCCTGAGTTTCGTAAGCGCCTTCACCGAAGTGGGTGTAACGCACCTGGCCCTTGGCGTCGATCAGGTAGTGAGCGGGCCAGTACTGGTTGTCGAAGGCGCGCCAGATCGCGTAGTTGTTGTCGATGGCCACCGGGTAGGTAATGCCGAGCTTTTTCACCTGGTCCTTAACGTTGTCGATGATGCGCTCGTAACCGTATTCAGGGGTGTGGACGCCGACGACCACCAGGCCATCCTTCTCGTATTTCTTCGCCCAGTCCTTCACATACGGCAGGGTGTGCTGGCAGTTGATGCAGTCGTAGGTCCAGAAGTCCACCAGCACCACTTTGCCTTTGAGCGAATCATTGCTCAGCGCCGGCGAGTTCAGCCATTGCACGGCACCGGACAGCGACGGCATGGCGCCTTGGGCGTTGTCCATGGAGTCGGCCTTGACCTTGCTGACGAAGTAGTCGACGACTTTCGGCACGCTTTCCAGCACACCTTTCTCGAGGCTGCTGACGCCTTCGGACGAGGTGCCGGCCAGCAGTGTCCGGTCGGCACCGGTGGAAATCACCGCCACGGTGGCCAGCACGGCAACACCGGCACCACGACGCAGCCAACCGGTGACCGGGATCGACGCTTTCAAGCGATTGACCAGGCCGCGACCGGCGAAGATCAAGGTGCCCAGGGACAGCGCGCTGCCCAAGCCGTAGGCCAGTAGCAACAGGCTGGTCTGTGCGTTCGCGCCCTGGAGCATGGCGCCGGTGAGAATCACCCCGAGGATCGGTCCGGCACACGGTGCCCAGAGCAGCCCGGTGGCGACGCCGATCATGACCGAACCCAGCGGGCCGGACATCTTCCGGGTGTCGGGATCGAGGCGATTGCCGAGCGCCACGAATGGACGGGCCAGCCAGTCACCGACACGGGCGGAAATCAGCGACAGGGCAAACAGCGCCATCACGATCAGGGCGACGTGGCGACCGGTGTTGTTGGCTTGCACCACCCATTCGCTGCTGACCACGGCCAGGCTGGAAATCAGGGCAAAGGTCAGGACCATGCCGCCAAGGGTGAGCAGGATGGATGAACGCGTGCGTTTGACACCGGCGAACAGGAACGGCACGACCGGGAGGATGCAGGGGCTGAGGACGGTCAATATGCCGCCCAGGAAAGCGATGAGAAACATGGGATCACCTTGAAAATAGAGAGGGACGACACACCACCCATCCCCCTGTGGGAGCGAGCCTGCTCGCGATAGCGGAGTGTCAGTCGACATCAGTGTTATCTGACACACCGCCATCGCGAGCAGGCTCGCTCCCACACTGGAATTGTGGTGTTCACAAAACAGTGTTCGGGCTTCAGGCCGTCTGGCTTTCCAGCTGCTGACCCTGCGGCGTGCGGCCGGAACCATCCTCAGCCAGGAAGGCATGACCGCCCTGCTCCGCCACAGGCGTCAGCTGGAAGCAGGTCGCGCTGCCACAGCTTTTCTGTTCAACAGCGGCGTTGGCATGGGCAGCCGCGCCGGCTACGGAGAAAGCAACAGCGGTCAAAAAGCGGGTCACGTTGTTCATGGTGTTCTTCCTGTTTCAAAGAGGGTTGGCAATCGATCAGCGAAGGACTCAGTTGTCCGCGTTGCAGCTGTCGGCAAATTTGCGGTAATCCAGCACCTGGGTTTTGTGCTGGGAGTCCAGGTAGGTCAGCTGGGCATTCACAACCCCGCAGGAAGGCGTGGCGTCTTCTTTCAACGACACCACTTTCTTGATGTCCAGGTGGGTGCCGTAGGTGTAGGTTTTAGCGCTGACATCGGCGGCTTCGGCACGGGCCGACAAGGTGCAGATGTTCAGGGCGGCAAACAGGCAAGCGGCGTAGATTGTTTTGGTGTTCATGGCGGTTTCCTCAAGGCTTCAATGGGTAGGTCGTTCAATTGAGCCGAGGCGGTGTGGGTTGCCTCGATGGAACCCATTAGAAGCTCGCGAGGTATCTCGTCTGTGTCGAAAACAGCCGCGTGTAAATCGGTACGTATCAAAGCCGGCCCCTGATACAGAGCGATACAAAACCCTTGGAAAATCGTATTTTTGCCTTCGCGTGTATCCGCCGCTACGCCAGATACACTGCAATACAAAGGGCTGCGGGCGAGCGGGCCAAGGCTCGATAGACTGCGCAACATCCCCCATTGATAGAGGCTTGGCCCCATGGAACACGTCGATCACATTCTCATCGTGGACGATGACCGCGAGATCCGGGAACTGGTAGGCAACTACCTCAAGAAGAACGGCCTGCGCACCACGGTCGTCGCGGATGGACGCCAGATGCGCAGCTTCCTTGAGTCCACGCCGGTGGACCTGATCGTGCTCGACATCATGATGCCGGGCGACGACGGCCTGATGCTTTGCCGCGAATTGCGCGCCGGCAAACACAAGGCCACGCCGGTGCTGATGCTCACTGCCCGCAACGACGAAACCGACCGCATCATCGGCCTGGAAATGGGCGCCGACGATTACCTGGTCAAGCCGTTCGCCGCCCGTGAACTGCTCGCGCGAATCAACGCCGTGCTGCGCCGCACGCGGATGCTGCCGCCAAACCTGGTGGTCACCGAAAGCGGTCGCCTGCTGGCGTTCGGGCGCTGGCGCCTGGACACCTCCGCCCGGCACTTGCTGGATGAAGACGGCACCATGGTCGCGCTCAGCGGCGCGGAATACCGATTGCTGCGGGTGTTCCTCGATCACCCTCAGCGGGTGCTCAATCGCGACCAACTGCTCAACCTCACCCAGGGTCGCGACGCCGACCTGTTTGACCGCTCCATCGATTTGCTGGTCAGCCGCTTGCGCCAGCGTTTGCTGGACGATGCCCGGGAACCGGCCTACATCAAAACAGTGCGCAGTGAGGGCTATGTGTTTTCCCTGGCGGTTGAAGTACTCGGTACGCCGTCATGAACCTCACCCTTCGTTGGCCCCGTACCCTGGCCTCGCGACTCTCGCTGATCTTTCTGATTGGCCTGATCCTCGCCCAGGCACTGTCCTTCGGCGCGCAGTATTACGAGCGTTACGAAAGCGCAAAAAACACCATGCTCGGTAACCTGGAAACCGACGTCTCGACCTCCATCGCCATCCTCGACCGCTTACCGGCCGAAGAACGCATGAGTTGGCTGCAACAACTGAACCGCCGCAACTACCGTTATTTGCTCGACGAAGGTTCACCGGGCGTGGCCATGAGCGATACACCCATCGCGGTGACTTCGATCAAGGACGCCATCGGCAAGGATTACCCGATGACCGTGACGGACATTCCCGGCGAGCAGAAACATTTTCAGGTGCACCTGAAACTGGCGGACGGCAGCCCGGTGACCATCGACGTCAGGCCATCGATGGTGCCGTTGTCACCGTGGTTGCCCATCGTTCTGCTGGGCCAGTTGGCACTGATGATTCTCTGCACCTGGCTGGCCGTGAGAATCGCCATCCGCCCCCTCACCCGCCTTGCCGAGGCGGTGGACAACCTTGATCCCAACACCCACGCGGTGCTCCTGGACGAAAAAGGCCCGACAGAAGTCGCCCATGCCGCCATCGCCTTCAATTCGATGCAGGCACGCATCGCCGCGTACTTGAAGGAGCGCATGCAACTGCTGGCGGCGATTTCCCATGACCTGCAAACCCCGATCACCCGCATGAAACTGCGCGCCGAATTCATGGACGACTGCAGCGAGAAAGACAAACTGTGGAGCGACCTCAGTGAGATGGAACATCTGGTGCGCGAAGGCGTGGCCTATGCCCGCAGCGTTCACGGCGCCACGGAAGAGAGCCGCCGCACCGACCTTGATTCATTCCTCGACAGCCTGGTGTTTGACTATCAGGACGTGGGCAAGGACGTGCAACTGGGTGGCAAAAGTGCCGCGGTGATTGACACCCGACCGCATGCCCTGCGGCGGGTGCTGGTGAACCTGACGGATAACGCACTGAAGTTCGCCGGGGCCGCTGAATTGTGTGTGGAAGCGAAAAACGGCCTGCTCTCGGTGAAGGTCATGGATCGCGGACCGGGCATTGCCGAAGAGGAACTGGCCCACGTGATGGAACCGTTTTATCGGGTAGAGAACTCGCGCAACCGCAGCACCGGCGGAACCGGTCTGGGCTTGGCGATAGCACAGCAATTGGCGCTGGCGATCGGCGGATCGTTGACGTTGAGCAATCGCGAAGGCGGCGGGTTGTGTGCGGAGTTGAAATTGCCGGTTCGACCTGCCAGTCAGTAAACAGACACAAAGGCGCAGGAAAGCCTTTATATTGTCGGGCACCGTCGCGCAACGCGCCGCGGTGGCGCACCCGATAGCAACCGACACTTATATGGATATTGGCAAATGGATGACAACCGAAGGCCCATCAAGACGCGCTCTGCGGGCTGGGCGAAACACATCACCGACCTTCTGGTGAAACGACACATCTCCCCCAATCAGATCTCCGTCGCCAGCATCGCCTTCGCGCTCGCCGGGGCGGTGGCACTGAATCTCGATAACGGGCTCATCGGCTCGATCCTCTGCGCCGTCGGCATTCAATTGCGCCTGCTGTGCAACCTCTTCGACGGCATGGTGGCGATCGAGGGCGGCAAGAAATCCGACATCGGCAGCCTCTACAACGAATTCCCCGACCGCATTGCCGACAGCCTGCTGATCGTCGCGCTGGGGTATGCCATCGGGTATGCCGATCTTGGCTGGTTTGCGGCGCTGGCCGCGGCACTGACGGCGTATGTCAGGGTGTTTGGTGGCTCGATTGGCCTGAAGCAGAGTTTCATGGGCCCCATGGCCAAGCAGCACCGAATGGCCGTAATGACCGCCGCACTGGTGTTGAATGCGGTCGAAGCCACCGTTTATGGCACTCACTACGTGCTGTTGATCGCGTTGGTCATCATCGCGGCCGGATCCGCCGCGACCTGCGTCACGCGAACCCTGGCCATCTCGCGCCAGCTCAAGGGGAATCACCATGTGGATCAGTAACGCGCTGATTTCTGTCCTTCGATTCCTCATCGGTGTTACGGCCCGGTGGGAAAGCCCGCCGGACCTGACGCGCCAGCGCATCTATTTCGCCAATCACTCCAGCCACATGGACACCCTGGCAATCATCGCGGCGCTGCCAGCGGAAGCCCGAGTGAACGTGAAACCGGTCGCGGCCGCTGACTACTGGGGCAAAAACCGGTTTCTGTCGTACATCTCGCAGAAAGGCCTGAATGCGGTGCTGATCGAGCGTAACCCGGCGCCCGGCGTCAACGTGCTGGAGCCGATTTTCGACGTGGTGCGCGCTGGCCATTCGATCATCATCTTTCCCGAAGGCACCCGCGGCAGCCAGGCGTTGCCCGGTCCGTTCAAATCGGGGCTGTACCGCTTGGCCGAGGCGTTCCCCGAGGTTGACCTGGTGCCGATCTACCTGGAAAACCTGCATCGCTCGATGCCAAAAGGCAAACACGTTCCGCTGCCCATCATCTGCACGATCCGTATCGGCGACCCGCTGCAACGGATCAGTGGCGAGGAAAAACAGGTGTTTCTGGATCGGGCGCGTGAAGCGATTGTGAGGTTGTCGGAATGAATCTTGATGAAAAGTTTTTGTGGTTCTTCGGCGCCATCGCCGGCCTGTTGGCCGTTGCTTCGATCATCGGCCGGATACTGGCCAGGCGTGCGACAACGGAAGGCTCGATCTCGACCATCGAAAACCTTAACCAGCGCGTGAATGCCTGGTGGGGCATGGTCATCATCTTCTTCGTGTCCTACCTGCTGGGTGGCAATGCGACGGTCATTTTGTTCGGCTTCATTTCGCTGTTCGCGCTCCGGGAGTTCATTACCCTGACGCCGACCCGGCTGGGCGACCATAACGCGCTGTTTTCGGCGTTTTTCATTCTGATTCCGTTGCAATACGTACTGATCGGCACGCACTGGTATTCGTTGTTCACGCTGTTGATCCCGGTGTACGCCTTCCTGCTGTTGCCGGCGATTGCGGTGCTGAGCCAGGACACGGACGCGTTTCTGGAGCGTGCGGCCAAGATCCAGTGGGGCGTAATGATTTGCGTCTACTGCATCAGCCACGCGCCGGCCCTGTTGCTGCTGGACCTGGAAGGGTTCAAGGGCCAGAACGCGCTGTTGCTGTTCTACCTGGTGTTTGTCGTGCAGTTGAGTGACGTGTTGCAGTACGTGTTCGGCAAACTCTTCGGCAAGCACAAGGTTGCGCCGCTGGTGAGCCCGTCGAAAACCGTGGAAGGACTGGTCGGTGGCGGCCTGTCGGCAACGCTGATTGGCGGGTGCATGTTCTGGATGACCCCGTTCAGTTTCTGGCAGTCGCTGCTGATGTCGCTGGTGATCGTGGTGATGGGTTTTCTGGGTGGGCTGGTCATGTCCGCCATTAAACGCAGCCTGAGCGCCAAGGATTGGGGGACGATGATCAAAGGTCATGGCGGCATGCTGGATCGGATGGATTCGATCTGTTTCGCGGCGCCGATCTTCTTTCACCTGACGCGATACTTCTTTTCCGCCCCATAAACAGTGCGTAACCCTGTGGGAGCGAGCCTGCTCGCGATAGCGGAGTGTCAGTCGACATCACTGTCATCTGACACTCCGCTATCGCGAGCAGGCTCACTCCCACAGGGTCAAGTGGTGGTTGGGATATTGGGGTGGGTCAGGCTTTTATGCCAAGCACCCCTTCCCCGTGCATCTGCCGCAACAATGCCGCCCCGCTCTCCATGAACGCTGGCGAGCCGGCAGCCCCCGCCTCCACCGCCAGCCCTTGCAGTTGGGCCTGCCCGTCCAGCTCGGGAAATTCCTCGATCCGCTGCAACAACCACCACGCCAGCGGGCTCAACTCGGAGAACTTCACGCTCCAGTCTTCGGCCCGACGCACCAACAATAACGTGGGTTGAGGTGCTTCACTGTCCGGCTGATGATCCGGCCCCACCAGTTGCACCGGCCAGGCATAAGCCAACGGCCACGCCAGCGGCGACACCTGCAACGGTCGCTCCAGAATCAACGCCACATCACTCGGCGCCAACGGCTCGGCTTCGGACTGTTGCAACGCCATTTCAACCCACTCGTAATGCGCCAACTCCACCATGAACGGCGGCCACACACCCTCGCTCAATGCCTGCGGGCCGGAGGCCAGGAACTCGACAAACTCGTTGGCGATTTCGCCAAATTTGGGCGTATGCGCGCGGTAGTCCCGCAGGAAAATCCGTACCAGCGAACGCCAGCGCTCATCACCGAGAATCTTGATCAGCACCGGAAAGGTCCCGCTGAGCAACAACGACAGGTTGGAAAAAATCAGGTCGCGGTAAACCTGTGCCCGCGCCACATCCATCCCGGCCGGAGGCGCGCAATGATCGGGATCTCGCAGGTACAGGCCCAGTGTGGATTGCTGTTGATGCAGCGAGTGCTTATCCACGGTTCACCCCCTCAGCCTGCAAGTGGCGAATGGTCTGCAATTCGGCCACCAGTTCAGAGAACGCCGGGAAGTTGAAATCCCGCTCCAGCAATGTCGGTTGCGCGCCAAACCGCGCGTAGGCCTGGGCCAGCAACGACCAGACCACCGGTTTCACCGACGCGCCATGGGTGTCGATTTTCAACGTATCGGACTCATCGAAGTGCCCGGCCACGTGCATCGCCACCACCCGCCCCGAATCGATGCCCGCCAGAAAGGTCTGCGGATCGAAGCCGTGATTGATCGAGTTGACGTAGACATTGTTGACGTCCAGCAGCAGGTCGCAATCGGCTTCACGCAGTACCGCGTTGGTGAACGTCACTTCGTCCATGTCCTGCTGCGGCGCGGCATAGTAAGACACGTTCTCCACCGCCAGACGCCGGCCGAGAATGTCCTGGGCCTGGCGAATTCGCGCGGACACGTGGTGCACCGCTTCTTCGGTAAACGGCAACGGCAACAGGTCGTAAAGATGACCGTCATCGCTGCAATAACTCAGGTGCTCGCTGTACAGCGGCACGTTGTAGTGATCGAGGAACACCCGGACTTCCTGCAAAAAACCGACGTCCAGCGGTGCCGGCCCACCCAGCGACAGGGACAGGCCGTGACAGGACAATGGAAAACGCTCGGCCAGGGCCCGCAACGCATGACCATGGGCGCCCCCGATGCCGATCCAGTTTTCCGGCGCGACTTCCAGGAAATCGAAATCGCCGGTTCGGGCGGCCTGGAGGTCCTTCATTAAACCGCGACGCAAGCCAAGCCCGACGGTCGCTTTAACTGAGGTGATGGGGGTCTGCATGGTGTCGGTCTCAAGGTTGCCAGTACGGAATCACAGTTAACCGAAGCGATGTATCGGCCCTGTGTTCCGGTCCGGCAGAAAATCGCAGCGCTTGTATCGCCGGCGGGTCTGTACACACTTGGGTACAGACCCTTGTCAGGCGTTACGCCAGGTCGTATTTCTCGCGCACCAGGTGGCCGATGCCGATGCGATCGAGCACGTTCATCGGGCACAGGAAGGTCACGCGAACGGTGCCCGGCAAACGGCTGATGTCGATCGAGCCGGTGATGGTCGCGCGGTTGAGCACTTCGTCATACGGCAAACCGGTGACCGAAGCGGCGCGTTTCAAGCCGTTCTCGACGGCGACGTTGAGGTTCTCGCCGCTGCCGATAAAGGTGATCGGCCCGCTCTGCTCTATTTCGTGCTGGCCCCAGCGCTCGCCCAGTTCGCGGACTTTTTGCCGTTGTTCGGCATTCATGGGCCGGGCCATCGGCGGCAGATCGTCGAGGTTTTGCAGGAGGATCGGCCCTTCCAACGTCAGGTTTTTCACCACTTGCACCACCACTTCGGTTTCCCCGGAGCAATCGGTGGCGTGCCCGGCGATTTCGCCGTTGCCCTGCTGGGCGTGCATGTCGCCCATGTACACACCGGCCCCCGGCACTTTCACCGGGCAGATCAACACGCAGCCTTCACGGATCGAGTTAGTGTCCATGTGACCGTCGGTCTTGGCCGCGTGCAGTTCTTCGCGGGTCATGCCGAAACGGTGCGGTGCGTTGATCAGGTATTGGCCGAAGTCGGCGCAGTTGTGCGAGTCGGGCAAGTCACGGGACGGTGTGGTGCCGATGTTGCCGAGAAACGGGCGCATATGCGCGGCCACGCCGGGGATGTCGGCACGGGCCAGGGACAGGATCGAATGCTGGGCGGCGAATTCCGGCAGCGCCGACATTTCAGAGGCATTGCCGGCCAGTCGGTTGGCGACGTCCTGATTGACGGTCAGGCTGACTTGGTTCTGCGCATCAAACACGATCACGTAGCCATGGCTGAAGCGAAACGCGCTGACCTCGGCGCCGCAGTTGTTACAGCGAATCGACTCCTCGCCAATGCCTTCGACATGGCTGGCCGGGTGGTCGGTGCCGCACTTGGAGCAGAATTTGGCGACGAACGGGTCGCCGTTGTAGCGCCCCTCAACGAAGCTCATGACCCCGGACGATGTCGCCAACGAGGTGACGTGCATGCTCTTGATCTTGATTGCCACCGCATCGCCGACTTCCGCCCCGGCAATGGACACCGGTTGCGTCACTTCGTGGCCGCCCTCGAAGGCGGGCGTGATCATCGGGCCCCAGCAACCCGGCGGTGTGCCGGTGATCAGGGTGCCGCCGTCGGCCAGAGGGCCGAGCATCGGCTGGCTGGGGCCAATGAGGCCGTTGGTGTACTGATCGACGCGCAGGTGGTTGACGGGAGCGGATTTCAGGTCGGTTTCAGGCAGGAGCGTGGTCATTATTGTTCCCTTCACGGAGTCACGAGCAAAGACGGCCGCCTGTTGTGACGACCCTGAAAAGTGCCTCGACAGCCCCGGGTTTCGGGCGCTGGGTAGCCTTTACAGTTCATCGCAGGTTTGTATCTGGTCTGTGTTCGGTGGGCGCCGCGAATGAAGTGGAATGTATCGGGACGGCGGTTGGATACAGTGCGATACACACCGCCAATCCCCCTGTGGGAGCGGGCTATGTGGGCTTTCGTCGCTTCAGGCCGCCGCGCACGGGGCTCGGGCTAAACTTACTGCACGCAGGACGGGCTTATCGTCCTGTTCATTCCCACGACCACCGCCCAGAGGTGTACGCCTCGATAAACAAGGCCTCTGGACCGTGATCCTGCTGAAGGAGCACACGTGATGGACGAGGCCCGACTCAATGATTTCATGGGCAAACTGGTGAGCGACATGGGCGGCGCGGCGATGCTCGCCAACGTCATCCTCGGCGAAGAGCTCGGCCTGTACCGGGCCATGGCCGACAGTCAGCCGATCACCCCTGAAGCACTCGCCGACAAGACCGGCTGCAATCCCCGCCTGCTGCGCGAATGGCTCAGCGCCCACGCCGCCTCCGGTTACATGGAACACGAGGGCGGCCAGTTCCGACTGCCCGAAGAGCAAGCCCTGGCGCTGGCGATCGAAGACTCGCCGGTCTATATCGCCGGCGGTGTCGGGGTGGTCGCGTCGTTTTTCCATGACAAGGACAAACTGGTCAACGCCATGCGCGGCAACGGCGCCCTGGCTTGGGGCGACCACCATCCGTGCATGTTCAGCGGCACGGAGCGATTCTTCCGGCCCGGATACAAGGCGCACCTGATCGCCGAGTGGCTGCCGGCCCTCGACGGCGTGGTCGACAAACTGCAGGCGGGTGCCAAAGTCGCGGACATCGGCTGCGGACACGGTGCCTCCACGGTGATCATGGCCCAGGCGTTCCCGGACTCGCGGTTCGTCGGCTTCGACTACCACGCACCGTCCGTCACCGTTGCCACCCAACGCGCTGAAGAAGGCGGCGTTTCCGGGCGCGCACGGTTCTTTCAAGGCACCGCGAAAAGCTTCCCCGGCGACGACTATGACCTGGTCTGCTATTTCGACTGCCTGCACGACATGGGTGACCCGGTGGGCGCGGCAAAACACGCGTATGACGCATTGAAACCGGACGGCACGGTGCTGCTGGTGGAACCGTTCGCCAACGACTCGCTCGACGACAACGTCACCCCGGTTGGGCGGTTGTTCTACGCTGCGTCGACTTTTATTTGCACACCGAACTCGCTCTCCCAGGAAGTCGGTCTGGGGCTCGGCGCCCAGGCGGGTGAGGCGCGGCTGCGCAAGGTGTTTACCGAGGCGGGATTCAAGACTTTCCGGCGGGCCACGGAAACGCCGTTCAACCTGATTCTGGAGGCGCGCAAATAAGTGTCGGATCAGCACCCGGACAGACCGTCTGCCCGGGTGATTGGCAAGTGCTACCCTGCAAACACTCAAGGCCCTCTGGAGTGTTGAAGATGCTTGACCGTCCCACCCACGAACAACTCGACCGACTCCAGCGACTAATGGCCGAGCAGCCGTTCATAGTCCTGACCGGCGCCGGCATCAGCACCCCGTCGGGCATTCCGGACTACCGCGACAACCAGGGCGTGCGGCGTGGTCGGCAACCGATGATGTACCAGGAGTTCCTGTCGGCCCCGGAATCACGGCGCCGCTATTGGGCACGGGCGATGCTAGGCTGGCCGCGCGTGCGCCAGGCTCAGCCAAACGTGGCCCACGAAGCCCTGGCCAGTTTGCAAAGCAGCCGGCAGATCAGCGGGCTGATCACCCAGAACGTCGATACCTTGCACGATCAGGCCGGCAGCCATGATGTGATCGAACTCCACGGCAGCCTGCACAGGGTGCTGTGCCTGGACTGCGGACAGCGCAGCGAGCGGGATTCGATCCAGCAACTGATGGAAGCGCAGAATCCCTACCTGGCCGGGGTCGATGCGGTGCAGGCACCGGATGGCGACACGCTGCTGGATCCAGCGTTCGAGGCGCGGTTCCAGGTGCCGCACTGCCCGCATTGCGCGGGTGAGCGGATGAAACCGGACGTGGTTTTTTTTGGCGAGAACGTCGCGCAGGTGACGGCGGCCAAGGCCATGGCGGCGGTGGAACAGGCGGCGGGTTTGTTGGTGGTGGGCTCTTCGTTGATGGCGTACTCGGCGTTTCGCTTGTGCCGGGTGGTGGCGGATCAGGGCAAACCGCTGATTGCGATCAATTTGGGCAAGACCCGGGCGGATGACCTCCTCGACCTGAAGATTGAAGCCTCATGCGAAAAGCTGTTGCCCTTATTGGTTCAGCGCCTATCTTCCTGAATCACCGCAACTCCCTGTGGGAGCCAGCCTGCTGGCGATTTGGTCGGCACATCCAGCATTCATGGTGACTGACACACCGCAATCGCCAGCAGGCTGGCTCCCACATGAGGTGGACGGTGATCAGGGCATGGACACTTGTTGGCCCAGGTTCTCGGCTTTGAGGATATCGAACAACGCCTGCGCTGCGGCCGACAGTTCAACCCCCGGCTTGGTCAGCACTCCAATCGCCCGCTCCACCACCGGGTCGCGCAAGGTAATGCACCGTGCGCCCAACTCGCGCATCTGCCCGGCGCACAATGCCGGCACGGCGCTGACACCCAATCCGCTGGCGACCATTCGTCCGACTGTCGCCAACTGATGGCTTTCAAACTCCACCGGCAACTTCATCCCCCGGGCCTGCAAGTGTTCCTCCAGCATCACCCGCACCGTCGACGGACGCTGCAAGGTAATGAACGGTTCCTTGAGCAAGGTCTGCCAATCAATGTCGTGCCGTTGCGCCAAGGGCGAATCATCCGGCACCACGGCAACGAAACGGTCCATATACAACGGCGTGAATTCCAGCGATGAACTCTGTGTGGGCTCAAACGCCACGCCCAGCTCCACCTGCCGGTCGCGCACCATTTCCAGCACTTGCTCGTTGATCACGTCGTTAACCGTGACGTTGACCTTGGGATACCGGGCGCGAAAGGTCTTGAGGATCGGCGGCAGCAGATTGCCAGCAAACGACGGCATCGCCGCCAGGGTCACGCGTCCGCGCTGGAGGGTGAAGCGCTGGCGCAATTCATCCTCGGCGTTGTCCCAATCCGCAATCAGTCGGCGAGCCAGGGGCACCAGCGATTCGCCTTCCGCCGTCAACGCCACATTGCGCGTGTTGCGGGTGAACAGCCGCCCGCCCAGCCCCTCCTCCAAGGCCTTGATGGTCAGGCTCAAGGCCGATTGCGACAGGTGCAACCGCTCGCACGCCACGGCAAAGCTCAGGCTCTGGGCCACGGCCAGGAATGCGCGGATCTGCTTGACTGTCACGGGCGACGGCTCCAACGTAATACGGACGAGTGATTGGTGAGTTTTATCTATCAATCAACCTTAAAAATCAACTTAACAAATAAATCCTTCAGCGAGACACTCCTTCCCCATACGGCTAGCCAGCCGCCCACAAAGAATAAAAGAGGTGCATATGGCAGGTTTCGACAAGCGCGTGAGTTCCTATGAGGAAGCTCTGGCAGGTCTTGAAGACGGCATGACCGTGATCGCCGGCGGCTTCGGCCTGTGCGGGATCCCGGAAAACCTGATCGCCGAGATCAAGCGCAAAGGCACCCGCGACCTCACCGTCGTTTCCAACAACTGCGGCGTCGACGGTTTCGGCCTCGGTGTGCTGCTGGAAGACCGGCAGATTCGCAAAGTGGTGGCCTCCTACGTTGGTGAGAACAAACTGTTCGAAGACCAACTGCTCAAAGGCGAAATCGAAGTCGTCCTGACCCCCCAAGGCACCCTCGCCGAAAAAATGCGTGCAGGCGGTGCAGGCATCCCGGCGTTCTTCACCGCCACCGGCGTCGGCACGCCGGTTGCCGACGGCAAGGAAGTGCGCGAATTCCATGGCCGCAAGTACCTGATGGAAGAATCCATCACCGGTGACTTCGCCATCGTCAAAGGCTGGAAAGCCGACCACTTCGGCAACGTGATCTATCGCCACACCGCCCAGAACTTCAACCCGCTGGCCGCCACTGCCGGCAAGATCACCGTGGTCGAAGTCGAAGAAATCGTCGAACCCGGCGAGCTGGACCCGTCGCAGATCCACACCCCTGGCATCTACGTCGACCGGGTCATTTGTGGCACGTTCGAGAAACGCATCGAACAGCGCACCGTGCGTAAGTGATCCCCAGCCCCCGGACCTGAAGGAAAAATAACAATGGCACTTTCCCGCGAACAAATGGCTCAACGCGTCGCCCGCGAAATGCAGGACGGCTTTTACGTGAACCTGGGCATCGGCATTCCGACCCTGGTCGCCAACTACATTCCTGAAGGCATGGAAGTCATGCTGCAGTCGGAAAACGGCCTGCTCGGCATGGGTCCCTTTCCTACTGAAGAAACCATCGATGCCGACATGATCAACGCCGGCAAACAAACGGTGACCGCGCGTATCGGCGCGTCGATCTTTTCCTCGGCCGAGTCCTTCGCGATGATTCGCGGTGGTCATGTCGACCTGACCGTGCTGGGCGCCTTTGAAGTCGACGTGCAAGGCAACATCGCCTCGTGGATGATCCCCGGCAAACTGGTCAAGGGCATGGGCGGCGCCATGGACCTGGTGGCCGGTGCCGACAACATCATCGTCATCATGACCCACGCGTCCAAGGACGGTGAGTCCAAGCTCCTGTCCCAATGCAGCCTGCCGCTGACCGGCGCCGGGTGCATCAAGCGTGTGCTGACCGACCTGGCTTACCTTGAAATCGAAAACGGCGCGTTCATTCTCAAAGAACGTGCGCCGGGCGTCAGCGTCGAAGAGATTGTCGCCAAGACCGCCGGTAAACTGATCGTGCCGGATCACGTTCCGGAAATGCAGTTCGCTGCCCAGTGAGGAATCATTCCATGCAAGAAGTCGTCATTGTCGCCGCCACCCGCACTGCCATCGGCAGTTTCCAGGGTGCCTTGGCGAATGTTTCCGCCGTTGACCTCGGCGCTGCGGTAATTCGCCAGTTGCTGGCGCAAACCGGCCTCGACGTTGCTGAAGTCGATGAAGTGATCATGGGCCAGGTATTGACCGCCGGCGCCGGGCAGAACCCTGCGCGCCAGTCCGCGATCAAGGCCGGCCTGCCGTTTACCGTGCCGGCGCTGACCCTGAACAAGGTCTGCGGCTCGGGCCTGAAAGCGCTGCACCTGGCCACTCAGGCGATTCGCTGCGGCGACGCCGACGTGATCATTGCCGGCGGCCAGGAAAACATGAGCCTGTCCAACTACGTCATGCCCGGTGCCCGCACCGGTCTGCGCATGGGGCACGCGCAAATCGTCGACACCATGATCAGCGACGGTCTGTGGGATGCGTTCAACGATTACCACATGGGCATCACCGCCGAGAACCTGGCGGACAAGTACAGCCTGACCCGCGAACAACAGGACGCCTTCGCCGCGGCTTCGCAGCAGAAAGCCACGGCCGCCATCGAAGCCGGGCGTTTTGTCGATGAGATCACGCCGATCCTGATCCCGCAGCGCAAGGGCGATCCGCTGTCCTTCGCCACCGATGAACAGCCACGGGCCGGCACCACCGCTGAAGCGCTGGGCAAACTGAAACCGGCCTTCAAGAAGGACGGTTCGGTGACGGCCGGCAACGCCTCGTCCCTGAACGACGGTGCCGCCGCCGTGATCCTGATGAGCGCCGACAAAGCCAAAGCCCTGGGTCTTCCAGTGCTGGCGAAAATCGCCGCTTACGCCAACGCGGGCGTTGACCCGGCAATCATGGGCATCGGCCCGGTCTCGGCCACTCGTCGCTGCCTGGACAAGGCCGGCTGGTCCATCGACCAACTGGACCTGATCGAAGCCAACGAAGCCTTCGCCGCGCAATCCCTGGCGGTGGCCAAGGATCTGGAATGGGACTTGAACAAGGTCAACGTCAACGGCGGCGCCATCGCCCTCGGTCACCCAATCGGTGCGTCGGGCTGCCGGGTGCTGGTGACCTTGCTGCACGAAATGATCAAGCGTGACGCCAAGAAAGGCCTCGCCACCTTGTGCATCGGTGGTGGTCAGGGTGTAGCGCTGGCGATCGAGCGGGCGTAAAGCGTTCAACAGACTGCGCGGGGACCCACGAAGAACCGCGCGGTCTGGTAACACCCCGGTGTTCCTGCGTTGCAGGCTTTTGTGGCGAGGGAGCTTGCTCCCGCTGGGTTGCGAAGCAGCCCCAAAATCCCGGCAATGGTCGAAGATTTTGCGAGCGCTTCGCACTCGAGCGGGAGCAAGCTCCCTCACCACAGTCAGTGTCTGTATGGGCTGACAGTCATCAGAAGCACCGGGTTCTTTTTTGCCCCAGCCGTCAGGCAAATTTCACCAGGTTCAGGGTGGGCAACGGGCCGCCCGGAAACTGCGCCAACTTCGCTCCCACACTCAATTCCCCAAGATCAATCCCGAAGAAACCTAACTTCTCGATCAGCGCGGACACTTGAGCTTTCGCCTCGGCGTCATCACCCGAAACAAACAGCACCCGCTGCCCGCCCTCCGCTGCCGGATCGCTTTCCAGCAACCGCGCCGCCAAATGGTTAAACGCCTTCACCACCCGGGCCCCGGGTACCCACTCGGCAAACACTTCGCTGGACGTAAGCCCATGCAAATCCACGGCTTTGAAGGACGGTGCCTCAATCGAGTTGTTGGCGTCGATGACGATCCGCCCATCAAAATCTGGCAGGCCCGCCAGCGCCGTCGGTAATTTCGACCAGTTGACGGCTACCAGCACCACCGGCTGGGTGGCCGCTTCTTCACGGGTTCCGGCGCGAGCCGTTGGCCCGAGTTCTTCCACCAATGAAGCCAGGGTTTCTGGCCCACGGCTGTTGGCGATAACGATCTCAATGCCTTTGCGTGAAAGCGCCTGGGCAAAGGCTGAGCCAATGGCGCCGGCGCCGATGATTCCAATTTTGATCATGAGGGTTCACTCCGAGGGGGTTGTCGTTGGCGTGAATACTGCGCTTGCCATTAGGACTTGATTAGACGGTAATGCCTTGAATCATCTTCAAGCATTGCTATCAGGTGTCAGCCATGGAAACCCTTGCCAACCTTGAGTCGTTTGTCCGCAGCGCCGAGACCGGCAGCTTTTCTGCGGCGGCACGTTTACTCGCGCTGACACCCGCAGCGGTCAGTCGCAATGTGGCGATCCTCGAACGAAACATCGGTGTGCGGCTGTTCCAGCGCTCGACCCGCAAACTGTCGCTGACCGAGGCTGGCGAGCGTTTTGTGGCGAGCATCGGCGGCAACCTGGAGGCGTTGCAATCGGCGATCAACGCGGTGAGCAGTGATCAGGGCGAACCGGCCGGTGTGCTCAAGGTCAGCCTGGCACCGACGTTTGGCATCGATCATGTGCTGCCGCTGCTGCCGGCATTCCTCAAGCGATACCCGCTGATCAAACCGGAATGGCATTTCGAAAACCGTCAGGTGGACCTGATTGCTGAGGGGTACGACGCGGCCATCGGCGGTGCTTTCGAACTGACGCCCGGGGTCATCTCCCGAACATTGGCGGCGGCGCACATCGTGGCGGTGGCCTCACCCGGTTACCTCGCGCAACACAGCCTGCCCGCCAACCCGACCGACCTGCCCCGATTGAACGGCATCGTGATGCGCGGCAGCCGCACAGGACGAATCCGGCAGTGGGTCATGCAGGATGGTGCGGGCAATGAGGCGCAGGCGATTTTGACCGAGAACATCGTGCTCAATGACCCGTCGGCCATGCGTGAAGCGGCGATCCTTGGGCTGGGCGTGTCGCTGCTGGTATTGCCGGACGTGGCCGCGAATATCCAGCGCGGCGAACTGGTGCGCCTGTTGCCCGATTGGCATGCCGATGCGGGGCCGATTTCGTTGTACTACCCGAGCCGGACGTTGATGCCGGTCAAGACCCGGGTGTTTATTGATTTTGTGGTGGATGCGTTTCAACGGTAAACCGCGTCATCGTTCTTCGCGAGCAAGTCGAATCGTCGCACCGCCGCTCCCACAGGGTTTTGTGTTCACCGCAGATCCACTGTGGGAGCGAGCCTGCTCGCGATGAGGCCAGCCCAGTCACCCGAGAAACTGAAAGATCAACCAGCTATTCGCCCCACTGATCACCGCAAACAACCCCCACGCCAACACCCGCGTCGGCCATCGATTCACAAACGGCCCCATGAGTTTGTGATCGTTGGTCATGCGAATCAGCGGGTACAACGCAAACGGCAACTGCAGACTCAATACCACCTGACTCAACACCAGCAACTTGCCGATCGCGTTATCGCCCATCAGCCAGACGCCGATGAACGCTGGGATCAACGCCAGCCCCCGGGTAATCAGCCGCCGTTGCCAGCAGGGAATCCGCAGGTTCAGATAACCCTCCATGATCACCTGCCCCGCGA
Organism: Pseudomonas sp. LBUM1663; assembly: GCF_059695905.1. Taxonomy (NCBI): domain Bacteria; kingdom Pseudomonadati; phylum Pseudomonadota; class Gammaproteobacteria; order Pseudomonadales; family Pseudomonadaceae; genus Pseudomonas; species Pseudomonas sp. LBUM1663. Next base: position 3,914,512 of record NZ_CP166792.1, read on the forward strand.
TGGTCCCGGTAAACGTCGAACTCTGCCCCGACGCCAGCAAGGCCACCCCGAACAACACACTGGCCAAGGCGCCGCCCACCAGCGGGTCGAGCAAGTGATAGGCGTCCTGGATGTCCACCACATCGGTATGCCCGCTCTTGTGAAACGCCGCCGCGGCGAGGATCAAGATCGCCGCATTGACCATCAGCGCCAACGCCAGGGAGCCAATGGTATCGATCCGCGCCAGTTTGACCGCGTCCTGCTTGCTGGCCAGGTCCTTGCCGATCATTCGGGTTTGTACGATCGAGGTGTGCAGGTACAAGTTATGCGGCATCACCGTGGCCCCGAGAATGCCGATGGCCAGGTACAGCGGCGCGGCATCGCCAATGGCTGACAGGGACGGCGTGAAACCACGGGCCACGTCCGGCCAGTACGGCTTGATCAGCAGCAATTCGACGAAGAAGCACACGCCGATGGTGCTCACTAGCACCAGCATGATCGCTTCCAGCCGGCGGAAACCACGGTTTTGCAGGGCCAGCACCAGCAGCGTGTCAAAAGCGGTCAGTGCGATGCCGACAGTCAGCGAACAGCCCAGCAGCAAGTGGAAGGCCAGCGCACAGCCGAGCACTTCAGCCAGATCGGTGGCGATGATCGAGATTTCCGCCAGCACCCATTGGGTCCGCGCGGTCCGCGTGCTGTAGCGCTCCCGGGACAGCTGCGCCAGATCGCGGCCAGTGGCGATGCCCAGGCGCGAGCACAAACACTGCACCACCATCCCCGCCAGACTGGCCAGCAGCACCACGAACAACAGGCTGTAACCAAAACGCGAACCGGCCTCGATGGCGGTCGCCCAGTTGCCCGGGTCCATGTAGCCGATGGACACCAGCAAGCCAGGACCGGCAAAACGCAGCATGCGTTTGAAGAATGAGGCGCGAGGATCAACGGCAACGCTGCCCGCCACTTCCGGCGGGCAAAACGGCGCCGTGGCGACTTTTGGCAAACTGAATTTCACGCAAACATCCGTCGACAGGTGGAAAAGCGCAGCTTAGACGTTTCAGCCCATGCGCCCAAGGGGCAGATGCTCGGGTATCAGGCGCCGTGGCGGCGGAAGAACAACGTCACCTGGCCCAACTCAACACCGAACTTGGTCATGGCTGAGCGATTGGCCATGGTGTTTTCGTCCAGCAAGTACATCCAGTCGTCGAAATGCACCTGGTAGACCTTGTCGTCCACCGGCAGGCTGAGTTCATAGCGCCAGTGCAGCGCGTTGCCGGCCACCTCGCCGTGGGATTCGCCGACCACATCGCCGGCCGTACCGCGCCAACGGCCAGGGCCGTCCGGGTACAACGTCCAGACGCGGGTCTGCTTCGTGCCATCGCTGTAGGTAAAGGCTTCATGCATGATCAGGTTCTGGCCGTCCATTCGGCTGTTGATCAGTACATGAAAGCGCTTGATCACCTCGCCCGAGCGCTTCTGGAACATCCCCCAGCCATCCACTCGCCCGACGAAGAATCCGGGTAGATCGAGCTTGGGGTTTTGCTCGCTGTAGCGCTGCACATCGACGCTGCAACCAGCCAGGCAGACGCACAACACCAGCAGCAGATTTTTCAACATGTCCTGCACCTCAAGGCTTGGCGCTGCCCAGCAACTGCTGGCGCAACTCGGGATTACGTGTACGTGGGTCGAGCCAGATATCGAAAAAGGCCCGGGCGAATTGCGGGTCTTTCACTTCGTGTTGCGGCTGCTGGCCGACAAAGAACCGCGCGCCCTGCCCCGGCAAATAAACGCCGGTAATGCGGGTGCCGGCTTTTACATCGACGAACGACTGTTGCATCTGCACCTTCCAGCGCTCGAGTTGCTCCGCGCTGACCGAGGCACCGGACAAACGCTTGATTTCATCGACACTGGCCTGCACCAGATCATCGCGGGAAATGCTGCGCTGATAGATCAGCTCCAAGGCAAACGGCTGGTCCGGCGCCAAGGGCCGGGCCGCACTCCAGAGCCGAGCGTTGTAGACATCGAACCCGAACACCCGAAACTCGCCGGTGCCGATGATCTGCGCACCCGGCAATACCTCCTGCCAATTGGCGAAGGCCTGGGTGCCTAACAATCCCAGCAACAACACACCGTGGCGCAGGCGTAATCGAGGTCTGTTCATCGTGTTCTTATCACCGTGGGCATCTGCTAAAAACTTATACGCAAAGATCAGCTTTGTACAATTATTTGAGCGGCGCGCTTTGTATACAAAATATCCTCATTCCTAGAGCAATCCACCGTCCGCAGTGCTAACGTTGGCGCCTCACTCAGGTCGGAGACGTATGCGTGTTGATGCTCAAACTGCTGGTGATTCCAAGTTTTCTCTTGTTGATTTCACTGGCTGGCAAACGCTGGGGTCCCAGCGTGGCCGGTTGGCTGTCGGGATTGCCAGTGGTGGTCGGGCCGATTCTGTTCTTCCTTGCCATCGAACAAGGCCAGGTGTTCGCCGCTCAATCAGCGACGGCGGCGTTGTCGGCGATGTTCGCGATGATTGCCTTCTGCGTGACCTACGCCCAGGTCGCTCAACGGGCGGGATGGCCATGGGCGTTGATGATTTCACTGCTGGTCTGGGCCGCCGTGGCCGTGGTGCTCTCGCTGATTCCACCCTCGCTGGTGATCTCGGTGATCGCGGCCGCCACCGCGCTGCTGGCGGCGCCGTACCTGTTTCCCAGCGTGCAACCCATCATTACAGGCCCGGCGCCGAAGTCCGACAGACTGCTGCTGCGCATGATCGCCGGCGCCCTGCTCACCCTCGCCGTGACATTACTCGCCAGCACCGTCGGCGAAGGCTGGAGCGGTTTGCTCGCGGTGTTCCCGGTGCTCGGCAGCGTGATGGCGGTGTTTTCCCAGCAAACCCGTGGCCCGGCGTTTACGGCTGCATTGCTGCGGGCGACGGCAACCGGCATGTATTCGTTCGCGGCGTTTTGCCTGGTGTTGGCGCTGGCGTTGCCCGACATGGGCATGAACGCCTTTGCCCTCGGTGTTGCGGTGTCCGTGGGAATGTTGGGCATCACCAGGCGCTTGCTGGCGCGACCGGTCAACCCGACGACCGAGACTGGACGATCAGCGATCAAACGCTAAGCTCCTTCACATCCCGAGGGCCAGGATGTCGCCCGCTACGTGCTGAAGGAACAGACATGAGTCTCGCATCGTCGCTCGTCCGTACGCCCCATTCAGCCACCGCCATTGGCGTGATCGCGATATTTCTCTGGTCCTGCCTCGCGCTGTTGACCACCCTTACCGAAGGCATTCCGCCGTTTGAACTGCTGACGCTGAGCTTCGGTATAGCGTTTGCGGCGAGCCTGGTCATTCTCGGTCGTCGCGGGCTCGCCGGTTTCAGTAGCTGGCGACAGCCCTGGGCGGTCTGGGTGACCGGGTTCGTGGGCATTTTCGTTTATCACGCGCTGTATTTTTTCGCGCTCAAAGTCGCCCCGGCGGCTGAAGCCAGCTTGATCAACTACCTGTGGCCGCTGTTGCTGGTGCTGCTCTCGGCGTTCTCGGCCGGGGAAAAGCTGCACAAACGGCAGATGCTCGGCGCGCTCCTGGGGCTGGCCGGAACCGCGTTCATCATGCAACAACATGGCCCTGAGACTGGCGCATCGATGCCCATTGCCGGTTATCTCGCGGCCTTCGGCTGTGCGGTGATCTGGGCCGGGTACTCGGTGGTCAACCGACGGTTCAACGACGTACCCAGCAGCATCATCGGCGGGATCTGCGGCATGTCGGCCGTGTCCGGCCTGATCTGTCACCTGGCGTTTGAAACCACGGTACAGCCTGATGTTGGCCAATGGGGCGCGATTGTGGTGCTTGGCCTCGGGCCGGTGGGAATGGCGTTTTTGGCCTGGGACCACGCCACCAAACACGGCAGTCTGGCGACGCTGGGGGCGCTTTCCTACCTGGCGCCGTTGATTTCGACGTTATTACTGATCGCCGTGGGACGTAGCCATGCCGGTCCGATCCTGATCGTCCCCGCCGTGTTGATTATCGCCGGGGCGGTGATTGCCACGTCGCGTGCAAGCGATAAAGTCCCCGCAACACGTTCGATCATTCCGAACGAGTAGAGCAACAACCTCGTACGTCAATCGAACAGGTTTGCCTCACCATCAGCCTCAGTTCCCAACCACTGACTGAGGCCTACACCATGAAGTTCTTTTTCCACCCTTCGCCGAACCCGATGAAAGTTGCCCTGCTGCTTGAAGAACTGCAAACGCCCTATGAATTGATTGGCGTTGACACCTTCAAGGGCGAGCAACACTTGCCAGCCTTTCTGGCGATCAACCCGAACGCCAAGGTGCCGGCCCTGATCGACGGTGACGCCACCGTGTTCGACTCCCAGGCCATCCTGCTGCATGTGGCGCAACAGCATCAGCGCTTCCTGCCGACCTCCGTCGCCGGCCAAGCCGAGTTGCTGTCCTGGCTGATGTTCATCGCCACCGGCCTGTCGCCGTTCTCGGGTCAAGCCGTGCATTTCCTGCACCACGCGCCGGACGACCTGCCCTACGCGAAAAACCGCTACCTCAAGGAAGTCGAACGTCACTACCGCGTGCTCGACCAGCGTCTGGCCGATCATCAATACCTGGCCGGCGACACTTACAGCATCGCCGACATGGCACTGTGGGGCTGGGCCAGTTACGCGCATTACATCCTCGGTGAGAACGGTCTGGCGGCTTACCCGAACGTCAAGCGTCTGTTCGATGAAATCAGCGCCCGCCCTGCCGCCCAGCGTGCGCAAGGGTTGAAAGAGAAGCTGGTGCTCAAGGCCGAGTTCGACGAAGAAACCCGTCGTAACCTGTTTCCGCAGAATCAGGCGTAAGAATGTTTGGAGGTGAATATTTGTGGCGAGGGAGCTTGCTCCCGTCCAGCTGCGAAGCAGTCGCCATTCCTGCCAGTGCGGTTTATCTGAATAAGCGCAGGGGCCGCTTCGCAGCCCAGCGGGAGCAAGCGCCCTCGCCACAGGGGAGCTTCCAACCGTTATTGCGCGCTGGAATGCAGTGCAGCCTCCATGGGATGATTGCGACGAATGCGCGATCATCCCTGGAGTTTCCGAATGTCATTGTTGAGTAAAAAAGCCGTTGTCCTGTTACTGACGGCGGCCGCCAGCCTGGGGGCGTTGAATGCCTATGCCGCCAAGGCCACTGCCAGCGATAAAGCGCCTGCACAAGAAGTCTCGATGCTCGGCGGCAAGTTCAAGTTCACCCTGCCCAAGGGCTTCATCGCCAACCCGCTTCCGGCCGGCGACGCAGCTACCGGGACTGCCGGGGCAACGGGCACCATGTACACCAACCAGACCACCAAAACCGTCGTAATCGCCGCTGAAAACACCATTCCCGGTGGCGCCAACGTCAAGGATAACGACGGTCCGTTCCTCGACTCCGCGGCGGCCGACTTCGCCACCGAACAAGCCAAGGCGCTGCCGGACTTCACCAAACTCAGCGAAAAAAGCCTGACCCAGAAAGGCACCGGCCTCGGGTTGCGGCAGATCGACAGCACCGCCACCCAGGGCGGCGGCAAAACCCTCGACACCACCGTGATGGCCGCGTCCAACACGCGCATGGCGATCGTTCAGGTGATTTCGCGCCTCAGCGACAATGGCGGCCACGAAACGCTGGTCAAACAGATCGTCAGCGGCAAATAAGACTCAAGGGTTGAGGCGCTGCAACCAGGCGCTCAAGTCCTGCATTTCGGTGGCACTGATGCTGTGACCGACGCCGGGGTAGGCATGAAACTCAGGCTTGAGTGACAAGCTCTGCAACAGGCTGTCGGCCTCAGTGCCGTCGATGTACGGCAAGCGTTTGTCTACCGTGCCATGACCGATGAAGATCGCCAGCTTCTGGCGTGTTTCATCCGGTTTGAGTTCGGATTTCAGCACCGGCAGAATCCGCCCGCTCAGTGCCGCAATCCCGCCCACCGCCTCGGGATGACGCAACGCCACCTCGTAGGACATGATCGCGCCCTGGCTGAAACCCACCAGGAACACCTTGTCGGGTTCGGTGTGATATTTCTTCGCCGCCTGCGCAATGAAATCCAGCAACACCTGGCCGCTGGCCTTCAGATCATCGGTCTCACCGTTGTAGGCAGCGTTGCCCTTCTCGCGAAACCACTTGTAACTGCCTTCCTCCATCACCATCGGTGCCCGCACTGACAGGAAGGTGTATTGCGCCGGCAATTCATCCTTGATGCCGAACAGGTCCTGCTCGTTACTGCCATAACCGTGGAGGAAAATCACCAGGGGCTGGTGGCGGGATTCGGGATTGGCCTGCTCCAGGTACTTGAGCGGCAGATCGGTGTGCAGCGGGGTTTGAGCGTGGACAGTGGCGCTGGCCAGCAGCGTCAGCAGAGCGAGAAACTTCAACATAAGCCTTCCTTCACAAGTGCAGGATTCGGGGGAGAGCCTAACACTGTGAAGCTTGCCGGGGACATTCGGTGCTGCTGATGCAGTCATCGCGGGCAAGCCCGCTCCCACAGGTTTTGTGAATACCGCAAATACTGTGGGAGCGGGCTTGCCCGCGATGAGGCCCGAAAGAACAGCGACAATCCTCAGTCGTTAACCAGTTTCCCGACCCGAATCGGTTGACGCCCCGCCACCTTCGCCTGCCACGTCCCCGGCTGCGTATACCGCCCGCGATCAATCGCAAACAAAACGCCGCTGGTCCCGGCGCGCACGGTGGTCATGCGGTCGCTCAGTGGATCAACCACCTCAAACAACGCATCGCCCTTCTCCACCCACTCACCCGAATCACGCAGAAAACTCACCACTCCGTGATGCGGCGCGAACAGGTACTCGGTGCCCTCGAACGGCATGCCTTCACAGCACTCGCTCGGTGCCGCAGGCCAGGTACCGGTGATGAAACCCTGCTCGGCGAGGAACCCGAGAATCGCCTCGCAATTGGCCTGGGCCTGATCGACTCGCGTATCGCCCATGCTGCCCAATTCCAGTGTCGTCGCCAGGTTGGCCGGCGGAATCGCCGCCTCGGGGAAGGCCCGCGCCAGCCGCAACCACGGCGACGAACAGGACTCATCAAATGAACTGCCGCCGGAGTCTTCACAGAGCAACGCCACCCCGGCCTTCAAACGCGCGGCCAAGGATTGCCACTGCGGCCAGTGTTGCGGCAAGGCGTACAAATGAATGGCCGCGTCGAAATCACAATGCAGATCCAACGTGATGTCGGCGTCGCAAGCGTGGCGAAGCAACAGGCGGTGCATGGCTTCCAGTTGCGAGGCCGGTGCCGGCAAGTCGTCGAGGACTTGACCCATGGTTTGGCGAATCAACGCAATATTGGCTGCCGCGTCGCTGCCCAAACGATCACCAATCAACGCGGCCACCGGGGCGCTGAGTTCGACGAAGGCCCGGTTGAAGTTCTTGCCGCTGCCCAGCTCGAAGCGGCCCATGTGGCTGCCTTGCAGGTGCTGGTCAAGGCCGATCGGATTGGCCACCGGCACCAGCTCGATCACGCCCTGCAACTGGCCCTGGGTTTCGAGTTCGGCCAAGCGTTTCTTCAGCTCCCAGGCCGTGCGCATGCCGGGTAACTCGTCAGCGTGCAGACTGGCCTGGATGTAGACCTTGCGGGTGCCGGCGCCATAACGAAACACGCTGAGGGTGCGCTCGGTGCCCAGGTGGCTCCAGGGCAGAGGATGGTCGATGCGTTGCATGGAAACTCCTGAATGTCTGAGCGGCGAAAATCACCTGTGGGAGCGAGCCTGCTCGCGATGGCGGTGTGTCAGACAGCAAATTTCCACTGAAAAATCGCTATCGCGAGCAGGCTCACTCCTACAAGGGATCTCATTTCAACAGAGAGCGCGCATAAAAAAAGTGGCAACCGCGTCAACGGTTGCCACTTTTTTGCACGGCGTGATTACTGGCCGTAAACGTCAAAGTCGAAGTACTTGTCTTGCACTTGCTTGTACTTGCCGTTGGCGCGGATTTCGGTGATGGCGGTGTTGAATTTGTCTGCCAGCTCTTTATCACCCTTGCGCACAGCAATACCTGCGCCGCCGCCGAAGTACTTGGCGTCTTCGTAGGTCGGGCCGACGAAAGCGAAACCTTTACCGGCGTCGGTTTTCAGGAAACCGTCGTCCAGGTTGACCGAGTCGGCCAGCAGCGCGTCAACGCGGCCAGAGACCATGTCCAGGTTGGCTTCCTGCTGGGAGCCGTAGCGAACCAGCTCGATACCGGCCGGCACCAGCACTTCAGTGGCGAAGCGGTCGTGGGTACTGGCGCGCAGCACACCGACTTTCTTGCCCTTGAGTTCGGTCAGCGGGTCCTTGATGTCGGTACCTGCCTTCATCACGAAACGGGCCGGGGTGTGATAGTACTTGATGGTGAAATCGACGTTCTTCTTGCGATCGTCAGTGATGGTCATGGACGACAGGATCGCGTCGATTTTCTTCACTTTCAGTGCCGGGATCAGGCCATCGAATTCTTGCTCGACCCAGGTGCACTTCACTTTCATCTGCTCGCACAGCGCGTCGCCGATATCGACGTCGAAACCGGTGAGTTTGCCGTCAGGGGTTTTCATCGAGAATGGCGGGTAACCGGCTTCGATACCGATGCGGATCGGCTTGGCGTCATCGGCCACAGCCGTCAGGGACAACATCGACAGTGCCAGGGCACCAAACATCACTAGCTTCTTCATTTATAACTCCTGTGTGCGGAGGCTTTTATTGGCAGCTTTCGAATGACTTTCGGTCGGTGACGATCGAAGTGGCCGGCAGTCTAGAGCGGCTTCAAACGGGCAAATTGTGTTTAAGCGACAAATACTTATAGAAAAGTGGCCACCCCATTCAAAGCCCTTGAAGCGTGCGCCAAGTCGGTGCAAGGACTGTAGGACAAGCGCTTTTTTCAGACAAAACCTACACGCGAAAACTACAGAGAATACCAATGCCAACGTTGAATCTGATCCAGCACCACCCCGCCGAAGGTCCTGGCGCCATTGCCGATTGGGCCAGGTCCCGAGGCTTGACGCTGGACGTCTTTCGCGCCGACCTCGGCCAGTTACCGCCGGTGAGCGCGACGCCCGTGATCGTGTTGGGCGGGCCTTATGAATCCAACGCCGGGCCGGCGTGGCTGGAAACAGAACGGCAGTGGTTGGCGGCAAGCCTGGATCAGGGCGCGGCGGTGTTTGCGATTTGTCTGGGGGCGCAGTTGCTGGCGCTGAGTCTGGGTGGGAACGTGCGGCGGATGGATCGAACCGAAACCGGCTGGACCACCGTGACGTTTGTCGATGGCCGGACGCTGATAGTGCTGGAGTGGCACGAAGACGCAATCGACTTGCCGCCTGATGCGCAAGTGCTGGCCAGCAGTGATCAATGTGAACAGCAGATGTATCGCGTGGGGCCGACGCGGGTGGGCTTGCAGTTTCATCCGGAGTGGAATGCGGAGTCGGTGGCGATGCTCAATGCGCACTTTGGAGAGGAGTCGCCATTGCCCCGGGGGGAACAGGACAGCGCCGCCCATGCAGCCGTGTTCGAGTGGTTGCAGGCGACGCTGGATGAGTGGTGGGCAGCGTCCTAAAGCAGTCGCTGAACTTAAGGATTGATGGGCTTCTGTGGCGAGGGGGGCTCTGTGGTAAAGGAGCTTTTGTGGCGAGGGAGCTTGCTCCCGCTGGAGTGCGAAGCGCTCCCAAAATCTTCGACAGTTGCCGAGATTTTGGGGCTGCTGCGCAACCCAACGGGAGCAAGCTCCCTCGCTACAGAAGCCCCCTCGCCACAATGGTTCAGCGGTGTCTGTATTTCAGCATTCGCAACCGATGGCGGTGGTGGCAGGCTGTCGCACTGCAACACTCAACTCAAGCCCCTCATCCAGCCACCCGGTCACGCCGCCGATCATCTCCTTGACCGGGTAACCCAGCGCTGCCAGTTTCACCGCCGCCTTGTGCACACCGTTACAGTGCGGCCCGGCGCAATAGACCACAAACAGCGTGGAGGTCGGGTAACCCGCCAGGCCCTCGGCGGTGAGCAGGCGTCCCGGAATGTTGATCGCGCCGGGAACATGGCCGCGCTCGAACGCCAACGGTCCGCGCACGTCCACCAAGACAAAGTCCACATCGCCGGCCTGTTGGCTGCTGTACACATCGGAACAATCGGTTTCATAGGTCAGACGGTTGCTGAAGTGCATCAGGGCAATGGCCGAAGGGGCTGCGGGAATGGCGCGGACCAGGCTGGTCATGGGCTGTACTCCAAGTCTTGGTGGGTGTGAGAAGACTTTATCCGCCCGACGCTTGCCGCTACAGTGGCGCACAAGACACTCACCGGGAACTTTCCGCCAAATGCAACCGAACCCTGGATTGGTCGCGATTCTGGCCTACGACGGCCTCTGTACTTTCGAATTCGGCATCGCCGTGGAGATCTTCGGTCTGGCGCGGCCGGAGTTCGATTTCCCTTGGTATGAGCATCGTATCGTCGCCGTGGATCAAGGCCCGATGCGCGCCATGGGCGGCATTCAGGTGCTGGCCGATGGCGGCATGGAATTGCTCGAAGAGGCCCGCACGATCATCATCCCCGGTTGGCGCGACCGCAGCGCGCCGGTGCCGGAACCCTTGCTCGCCGCCCTGCGCCAGGCGCATGCGCGGGGTGCGCGGTTGCTGTCGATCTGCTCTGGCGTGTTTGTGCTGGCGGCGACCGGTCTGCTGGACGGTCACGGCGCCACCACGCATTGGCGCTACGCCGCTGAGCTGGCCGAATGTTTTCCGAACATTCTGGTGGACCCGGATGTGCTCTATGTCGATTCCGGTCAACTGATCACCTCGGCCGGCAGTGCGGCGGGGATCGATGCATGCCTGCACTTGGTGGCGCGGGATTTCGGCACGCAGGTGGCCAACTCGGTGGCGCGGCGCCTGGTGATGTCGCCGCAACGCACTGGCGGGCAGGCGCAGTTTATTCCTACGCCCGTCAGCCCGACGCCGCGCAGCGATTTGTCCCGTGTCATGCAGTGGGCGCGGGAACGCTTGCACGAACCGCTGGAGGTTCGCGAACTGGCGAGCGAGGCGGCCATGAGTGAACGGACGTTCCTGCGTCGGTTTACTGAAGCCACGGGCATGCCGCCCAAGGCGTGGTTGCAGCATGAGCGGCTGGCGCGGGCACGGGAGTTGCTGGAGAGCACCGGGCAAAACACCGAGCAGATTGCCGAGCAGTGTGGGTATCGCTCGGTGGAGAGCTTTCGGGTGGCGTTTCGGGGGGTGGTCGGGGTGCCGCCGTCGGTGTATCGGGAGCGGTTTGGGCGTGGGGTCAAAGCAATAATCTGAGGTGAGTTTTAGGGCCCCATCGCGAGCAGGCTCGCTCCCACAGGGATTGTGTAAACACTGAAGATCCAATGTGGGAGCGAGCCTGCTCGCGATGGGTCCGCTCGAACACCGGTACCTTTATGGCTTACGCAACAAATAGGTATCCATAATCCACCCATTCGCCACCCGCGCCGCCTTGCGCACGCGTTCAATCTCCGGCGCCACGTCCTTGAGCTTGCCGCTGATCAAAATCTCATCCGGCGTCCCCAGATAAGCCCCCCAATAAATCTCCGTCTCCTGATCCGCCACCTGATGGTAGGAATATTCGGCATCGAGCATCACCACCAGGCTGTCGGCATCGCTCACCTGCCCCGCCGCCAGCCGTCGGCCAGTGGTGATTTCAATCGAGCGGCCAATGCGATTCAGCGGCACCTTGTGCTGCGCCGCCAACGCCTGAACGCTGGTGATACCGGGGATCACCTCATACTCGAACGCACAGCGGCCCGAGGCCAGGATCGCCTGCAAAATCCGCAGGGTGCTGTCGTACAACGCCGGATCGCCCCACACCAGAAAACCGCCGCACTGGTCGTCGGGCAGTTCCTCTTTGATCAGCCGCTCGAAGGTCTGCTGCTTGGCGAGGTTCAGCGCTTCGACACTGGTCTTGTAGTCCACCTCCCCACGCTCGCGCTCCGGGCTGTGGGCTTCGACGAAGCGGTAGTCGTGACCAGTGATGTAGCGCTCGCAAATCTCACGGCGCAGGTCGATCAATTTGTCTTTGCTCTGGCCCTTGTCCATCAGGAAAAACACGTCGACGAGGTTCAGTGCCTTCACGGCCTGCATCGTGATGTAGTCGGGGTTGCCGGCGCCGATGCCGATGACCAGCAGCTTTTTCATCAGATTTCTCCTTCAAGCAAACGCAGGCGCCAGCGGCCGGTGAACCGCAACTCGACGGCCGACAACGGTTCGACGTCGATCAGGTTGAATGCCTTGGCCTGCAACACCTGCGTCAGTGCCGCACGAATGACAAAGGGATGGGTGATGGCAAGGAAATGCCCCGGTGTTGCCTCAAGGGACTGGAGCCACTGCGCCACGCGCTCAGCGAGTTGCGCGACCGACTCACCACCATGGGGCGCCGAGTTCGGGTCATCGAGCCAGGTTTGCAGTGCCTCGGGGTCGGACTTTTGCAAGTCATTGATCCGCACCCCGCTCCACCGTCCGAAGTCGCAATCCCTCAGAGCCGAGACGATTTCAACGTCATTGCCAAACAACTCGGCCGTCTGCTGCGTGCGCAGCTCCGGCCCACAGAGCACCCGTGGTGCCCCATCGAACTGGCCGCTGCGCGAACCTTTCGCCAATTGGCCATAAAATTCCAACGGCTCGTTTGTAGGAAAACGCGACATTTTTTGTGCGACGGTTCGAGCGTGGCACATCAGGGTCAAACGGGTTGCCTGCACGGTTTATCACCCTGTCGATGAAATGGAAAAAGGCTCGATGCCGCCGATAATGACGCAATTGTGCCGCAAGACGCTTGATCCAGGGCGTTTCGTTTGCATCAGCACCGACAGGACGCGGGCTCATTCGAGCCTTGAGTTTCGGCAATTGCTGACACCCGTCTGGGCGATGGACTACAACGCCAGTCGACTTCCGTGTAGCCCTCAGCGCACGGGCTTTTCGCCCCATTTTGGGGCCTTGAAAAACCACGGAAAGTTTCGCTAGACATGTAGCATGCGCTACATAAATACTGTTTTAGCGATTTATGAAACAAAACCGACATACCCATCCAGCAGGAGCCCGGATGCCCTCTCTCAGAGACCTGATCACCGATCCCGGCCTGGACCTTACGCCGGCGGAACGCAAAGTCATCCGTGCCTTACTGGACCAGTACCCGCGTAACGGGCTGGGGCCGATGTCACGTTTGGCCGAACATGCCGGTGTCAGCGACCCCACCATTGTGCGGCTGGTGAAAAAACTGGGTTTCAGCGGTTACGCTGATTTCCAGGATGCCTTGCTCAGCGACATGGACCACCGCCTCCGGTCCCCCAGCGCCCTGTTGCAGCTTCGTTCTCATGTTCAGAAAGGCGACGCCTGGAGTCATTACCTGGCAAACACCCATCGGGCGCTGGTGGAAACCCATGCGCTGACCCAGCCCGAAGATGTGCGAATTCTGGTGGAATGGCTGCTCGACACCCGCCATCAGGTTCACTGCTTTGGCGGGCGCTTCAGCAGTTTCCTCGCCAGTTATCTGCTCAACCATTTGCGCCTGCTGCGCCCGGGCTGTTTCGCCCTGGAAGACAACGCGCAACTGCCGGACCGGCTGTTCGACGTGCAGCGTCAGGACGTGGTGCTGGTGTTCGACTATCGCCGCTACCAGTCACAAGCCCTGCGCGTGGCCAATGCGGCGAAAAGTCGATACGCCCGGGTGGTGTTGTTCACGGACATCTATGCTTCACCGCTGCGGGAAATGGCCGACCTGATTATCAGTGCGCCAGTGGAATCGGTGTCGGCCTTCGACACCCTGGTTCCGGCGCTGGCCCAAGTCGAGGCGCTGATTGCCTGCCTGACCCTGCGCAGCCCAGAGCTGGCCGATCGCCTGGAAGGCATCGATGCACTGCGAGCCGACTTCGACACCCATTTGCTGGAGGATAAATAAGGATGTTCACGCTCCCCCATCACTCGCCCCGGGACTTGCCGTTCATTGCCGACCACACCGCGCTGTTGCTGGTGGACATGCAACGGGCCTGGCTCGAACCGCAGTTCGACCCGCACCTCAACGGACCGGACGGCGAATACTTCCTGACCCGCACCCACATGCAGGTGGTGCCCAATCAACGCCGATTGCTCAGTGCCTTTCGCAGCGCGCGGCAAAACGTGCTGCACACGATCATCGAAAGCCTGACTGCCGATGGCCGCGACCGCTCGCTGGACCACAAGCTGTCGGACATGCATTTACCCAAGGGCAGCCCCCCGGCGAGGATCATCGACGACCTGACGCCGACAGAAAACGAAATCGTCTTGCCCAAGACCTCTTCCGGAGTCTTCAACTCCACCAACATTGATTACGTGCTGCGCAACCTTGAAACGCGGCACCTGATCATCGCCGGCATCGTCACTGACCAGTGCGTGGACATGGCGGTACGTGATGCCGCCGACCGTGGCTACCTGGTGACGCTGGTGGAGGATGCCTGTGCGACCTACACGCCCCAGCGTCATCAAGCCTGCCTGAACGCGATCAAGGGTTACTGCTGGATCACCGACACCCAGACTGTGCTCGGCCGGTTGCAGGAGATGCAACCATGAGCGAACGCCTGTCGCCGCTGCCCATGACGACCATCGTCACCACCGACCTGATCGGCGTGACGCGTGGTCGCTCGTTTCCGACGGACGAACTTGAACACTACCTGGCGACAGGCTGCGGCTGGGTGCCGGCCAACAGCGCCCTGACCCCGCAAGACATCATCGCCTCCACCAACCCGTGGGGCGCGTATGGCGATTTGCGGCTTATTCCCGACCCGAGCAGCCGGGTGACGGTCAGCAATGGCCCGGATGCCACGGCCCCGGCGCTGGATTTCATCCACAGCGACATTCACGAAACCGATGGCCGCCCGTGGGGCGCCTGCCCACGCACGTTATTGCGCAATGAAGTGGAGCGGTATCGCGCCGAGTTGGGCTTGCAGGTCAACGCCGCGTTCGAACATGAATTCAACCTGAACAGCGGCGCGGCCGATCAACTGGCGTTTTCCCTTGAAGCCCAGCGTCAGGGCGCCGAGTTCGGTGGCTGGCTGCTGAGCGCCCTGCGCGCCGGTGGCGTCGAACCGGAAATGTTCCTGCCCGAATACGGCAAGCATCAATACGAAATCACCTGCCGCCCCGCCCTCGGTGTGGCCGCAGCGGACCGTGCGGTGAACGTGCGTGAAATCACCCGCGAAATCGCCCGGCAGATGGACCTGGACGTGAGCTTTGCGCCGAAGACGTCCGAGCATGCCGTGTGCAACGGCGTCCATCTGCATGTCAGCCTGCTGGACCTGGACGGCCAACCGCTGATGTACGACGCCGGCACGATCAATGGCCTGTCGACCCTCGGCCAGCACTGGGCCGCCGGCATCCTGCATTACTTGCCGGCGCTGTGCGCGTTTACCGCACCGACACCGGTGTCCTACGAGCGCTTGCAGCCGCATCACTGGAGCGCGTCCTACGCGTGCCTCGGCCAACGCAACCGCGAAGCAGCGCTGCGGATCTGCCCGACGGTGAGCCTGGGCGGCAAATCGGTGGCGGCGCAATACAACCTGGAATTTCGCGCCATGGACGCCACGGCGTCGCCGCACCTGGCCATGGCCGCACTGCTGATCGCCGGTCGCCTGGGCATCGAGCAACGCCTGGCCTTGAACGCGATCACTAATGAAATCCCCGACTCCCTGAACGAAGAACAACGCCAGGCCCGTGGCATCGTCGCCCTGCCCGCGTCCCTTGCCCAGGCGCTCGAGTGCCTGCGCAACAGCGAGGCGCTGATCGAAGCCCTGCCGAGCGCGTTGATGGACACCTGGTTCGCCCTTAAAACCGAGGAGTTGACGCTGACGGAACAGCTGTCGCCCGCCGAACGCTGTGAGCACTATGCACGCCTGTACTGAATCCGCTGAACTCGGTCTTTTTACCGAGCCCGCGTACACCCTGAGTCGCGAAGACTCAGCGCACCCGTTGATTCTGGTGTGCGAACACGCCAGCCGTTTTATTCCACCCGGTTTGAATGACCTGGGTTTGAGTCACGACGCGGCTCGCGAGCATATCGCCTGGGACATTGGCGCGCTGGCGCTGGCTGAAGATTTGTCCCAGGCACTGGGGGCGACGTTGCTGGCGGCCAATTACTCACGGCTATTGATTGACCTCAACCGCCCGCGCCATGCCCCGGACAGCATTCCGTCGCAGAGCGAGATTTATCCGATACCGGGCAATCGGGATCTGGACGAGGCCACGCGCGAATACCGCCGCGAATGCCTGTTCAAACCGTTTCATGCCCGGCTGCAAACCTTGATCGACCAACGTATTGCCCAAGGGCGGCTGGTCCGGGTGGTCGGCATTCACAGCTTCACCCCGGTTTACCACGGCCAACCGCGCGCGTTGGAAATCGGCGTGCTGTTTGGCGAAGCCAAGGGCTACGCCCAACGATTGATTGACGGGTTGAGCCAGCACCCCTTGAAGGTCGCCGGTAATGAGCCGTACAAAATCAACCCGCTGGGCGACATGACTGTGCCGGTCCACGGCGATGCACGAGGACTGGAATCGGTGTTGATCGAGGTGCGCAACGATTTGCTGCGCACCTCTGAAAACGTCAGTCGTTGGGCAGGTTATCTGGCTCCGCTGTTGTAAAAAATCGCGTCAAACCCGCAGCGTGCAGCTGCTTTCATCCCAAGGAGTAGGGCTTCATGGAAATAGAAGAATTCGGCTACAAGCAAGAGTTAAAACGTAGCCTGTCGCTGACAGACCTGGTGGTGTACGGGATGATCTTCATGATCCCCATTGCCCCGTTTGGTGTGTACGGCTACGTCAACGCCGAAGCGCCCGGGATGGTGCCGCTGGCCTACATCATCGGCATGGTGGCGATGCTGTTCACCGCCCTGAGTTACGGCAGCATGGCGCGGGCCTTTCCGATTGCGGGCTCGGTGTATTCCTACGCGCAACGCGGCCTCAACCCGCACGTCGGGTTTATCGCCGGCTGGCTGATGCTGCTCGATTACCTGCTGATTCCGCCGCTGCTCTACGTGTACGCGGCCATGGCGCTGAATCACCTTTACCCGGATATTCCCAAGGTCGGTTTCATCCTGGCGTTTCTGGTCAGCGCAACCTTCGTCAATCTGCGGGGCATCACCTTCACCGCCCGCATGAACATTGTCTTTCTGCTGGCGCAACTGGTGGTGCTGGGAATCTTCCTGTTCTACGCCTGGAATGCACTGCACAGCGGCGGTGGCAACGGTCAACTGACCCTGGCGCCGTTGTACAACCCGCAAACCTTCAATTTCGCCCTGCTGATGCAAGCCGTGTCGATTGCGGTGCTGTCCTTCCTCGGTTTCGATGCGATCTCCACCCTCGCTGAAGAAATCAAGGGGGACCCGGGCCGCAGCGTCGGCAAAGCAGCGCTGATTACGCTGCTGGTGATGGGCGTGATCTTCGTCGCGCAAACCTGGATTGCCACTGACTTGGCGGCCGGCATGGGCTTCACCTCCGCCGACACCGCGTTCTATGAAATCGCCGAAATCGCTGCCGGCAGCTGGCTGGCAACCCTGACCGGCGTGGCTACCGCCCTGGCCTGGGGCGTAGCGGTCGCCATCACCTCGCAAGCGGCGGTGTCGCGCCTGCTGTTCGGCATGGCCCGGGACGGCAAATTGCCGAAAGTGCTGGCGAAGGTTCACCCGAAACACAACACCCCTTACCTGAGCATCTACCTGGTGGCCGTGCTATCGCTGGTGATCTGCTACGTGTTTATCAACTCGGTAGACACCCTCACCTCACTGGTGAACTTCGGCGCGTTGAGCGGTTTCATGTTGCTGCACCTGACGGTCATCAATTACTACTGGCGTCGGCAGAAGTCCGGCCAAGTGATCCGTCACCTGGTCTGCCCGGCGATTGGCTTCATCATCGTCGCGGCCATCATGTACAACATGGGTGTCGATGCACAAAAACTCGGTCTGATCTGGATTGCCCTGGGCCTGGTGTATCTGTTTTTCCTCAACAAGCTGGGCGCCAGCACGGCGTTGCCCGACCCGAGCAACGGCTGACAAGAAAAAGAGCGGCGTCTGACAAGAAATCAGGCGACCGCCGATTTAATGCGTGGAAACCGACAGTGATAGTCAGGTTCGGCACACATCGCCGAACCCTTTGATACAGGAGTACATCCATGCTGGTCTTACGCCCAGTCGAGTTAACCGACCTGCCCCAGTTACAGCAACTGGCGCGCGACAGCCTGGTCGGTGTCACGTCCTTGCCGGACGACACTGAACGCCTGCACCTGAGGATTCTCGACTCCTGCGCCTCGTTCGACAAAGACGTGGAGGCTCATGGCCCGGAGAACTATTTCTTCGTGCTGGAGGATCTCGCGGCCCGGCGTCTGGTGGGGTGCTCGGAAATCCTTGCCACCGCCGGCTTCAACGAACCGTTCTACAGTTTGCGCAACCGCCACTTCACCAGCGCCTCCCGGGAGCTGAACATCGAGCACGGCGTACCGGCGTTGTCGTTGTGTCAGGACCTCAGCGGCCACACGTTGCTACGGGGCTTTCACATCGACACGACGCTGGTGCGCACTCCGTTTTCGGAGTTGCTGTCCCGGGCGCGCCTGTTGTTCATTGCCGCCCATTCGCAGCGTTTTGCGCAAGCGGTGATCACCGAGATCGTCGGTTTCAGCAGCGATGAAGCGCAATCACCGTTCTGGGATGCGCTGGGCAAGCATTTCTTCGACCTGCCCTACGCCGAGGCCGAGCGGCTCTGCGGCCTGGAGAGCCGGACCTTCCTCGCCGAACTGATGCCGCACTACCCGATCTACGTGCCGATGCTGCCCCAGGCTGCACAGGATTGCATCGGCCGGATCCACCCCGACGGCCAGGAGGCCTTCGATATTCTTGAGCGCGAGGGATTTGAGACCAACAGCTACATCGACCTGTTCGACGGTGGGCCGACGCTGTACGCGCGCACCTCGAACATTCTCTCCATCGCCCAAAGCCAGACCGGTACGGCGCAACGGGCTTCGCTGATCGATGCGTGCGGCCGTTACCTTGTGAGCAATGATGCGCTGAAGGACTATCGCGCGATCGTCGCCGAGCTGAATGTCCAGGCCGGCCAACCGGTGGGGTTGAGCGCCGAGATGTGCGCCGCCCTGAACGTCACCGATGGCAGCCCGATCCGGCTGATTGCCCTGTGAGCATCACCCGGCCCCGTGCCCAACGACAGCGCCCGAACTGGCGCGAAGAAGGAGCTGCATCATGATTGTCCGCCCGGTTCGCGTCACCGACCTGCCCGCCTTGATGGACCTGGTGCAACAGGCCGGCCCCGGCTTCACCACCCTGCCGGCCAACGAAGAGCGTCTGGTGCACCGGGTGCGCTGGGCCCAACGGACCTTTGCCGAACAGGTCGAGCGTGCGGATGCCGATTACCTGTTCGTGCTGGAAGATGACGATCAGCAGGTGGTCGGCATCAGTGCCTTGGCCGGCGCCGTTGGCCTGCGTGAGCCCTGGTACAACTATCGGGTCGGGCTGACGGTCAGTTCGTCGCCCGACCTGGGGATTCAGCGGCAGATTCCGACGCTGTTCCTGAACAACGAAATGACCGGCCAATCGGAAATCTGCTCGCTGTTTCTGCACCCCGATCAACGCCATGGCAGTAACGGTCGGTTGCTGTCCCTGGGACGCCTGCTGTTCGTGGCCGAGTTCCCGCACCTGTTCGGCGACAAGCTCATTGCCGAACTGCGCGGCAGCGCCGACGAACACGGCTGCTCACCGTTCTGGGACAGCCTGGGGCGGCACTTTTTCAAGATGGATTTCAGCCACGCCGATCACCTGTCGGGGTTGGGCAGCAAACCGTTCATCGCCGAACTGATGCCGCGCCAGCCGCTCTACACCTGCCTGCTCACCGAACAGGCCCAAGCGGTCATCGGCAAGGCACACCCGAACACCGAACCGGCGCTGAAGATCCTCAGCGCCGAAGGATTTGTGCATCAGGGTTACATCGACATCTTCGACGCTGGCCCGGTGATCGAGGCACCGGTCTCGAAAATCCGCACCGTGCGCGACAGCCAACCACTGGTATTGGCCATCGGCACGCCTGACGAACAGGCCCCGGTGTGGCTGATCCACAACCGCCGCCTGGAAAACTGCCGCATCACCACCGCCCAGGCCCGGTTGGTGGGCAACAGCCTGATCGTCGACCGACTCACGGCCAAACGCCTGCAACTGCAACCGGGTAACTCCGTGCGAGCAGTGCCGCTGCCCAATCGGCAACAGCAGGCGGTGGCAGCGTGATCAGATCCTGAATCCTCCCCCACCCTTGTGGTGAGTGGGGTTTACCTGTGGCGAGGGGGCTTGCCCCCGTTGGGCTGCGAAGCGGCCCCAAAACCTGCCACCCTATTTTTCCAGACACACCGCGCCCATCGTTTTACGACTGCTGCGCAGCCGAACGGGGGCAAGCCCCCTCGCCACAGGAACAGCGTCATCCTCTCAGTGCTAAATTCGTCATCATCTTCCCCTCCTCCACGTGATAGCCTTTTGTTCCTTCGGCGTTGACACCTTTGCTCAAGCCTTTCCATTCCTTTGTATTGGTGGAACTCATATGTCCAGGCTTTCTCATCAAGATTTGCGCCGTAACTTCCGCGAGCTGTTTGCTTCCAACACCTGCTATCACACGGCGTCGGTCTTCGACCCGATGTCGGCCCGCATTGCTGCTGACCTGGGGTTTGAAGTGGGTATCCTCGGTGGTTCTGTTGCCTCGTTGCAGGTGCTGGGCGCCCCCGACTTTGCCTTAATCACCCTCAGCGAGTTCGCCGAACAGGCCACGCGCATCGGCCGAGTGGCCCAATTGCCGGTCATCGCCGACGCCGACCACGGCTATGGCAACGCGCTCAACGTGATGCGCACCATCGTCGAACTGGAACGCGCCGGCATCGCCGCCCTGACCATCGAAGACACCCTGCTGCCGGCGCAATTCGGCCGCAAATCCACCGACCTGATCGGCGTGGCGGAAGGCGTCGGCAAGATCCGCGCGGCCCTGGAAGCCCGGGTCGACTCGGAAATGGCGATCATTGCGCGTACCAACGCCGGGATCCTGCCGGTTCAGGAAGTCATCAGCCGCACCTGTCATTACCAGCAGGCCGGTGCAGACGGGATCTGCATGGTCGGCGTGCGGGACTTCGATCACCTCGAACAGATTGCCGAACACCTGAGCGTGCCACTGATGTTGGTCACCTACGGCAACCCGGCGCTGCGCGACGACAAACGCCTGGCCGAACTGGGCGTGCGGGTGACCATTGATGGTCATGGCGCATACTTCGCGGCGATCAAGGCGACATATGACAGCTTGCGTGAGCAACGACAGATCTTTACCCAGGCGTCGGATTTGAGCGCTACCGAGCTGACTCATACGTATACGCAGCCTGAGGAATATATCCGTTGGGCGGAAGAGTTCATGAGTGTGAAGGAATAGCGCAGCAGCATGTTGCGCTGTAGGACATCGGTTTTACTAACACCAAAAATCCCTGTGGCGATCCGACAAGCTCCCTCGCCACAGGGAACAATTTTCAGCGCTTCGCCAACTCCATAATCATCCGCGACAACAGGTAAATCCGCGGTGCCACGCTTTCTACTTCTGCGTACTCTTCAGGTGTATGAATATTGCCGCCAACAATCCCGAACCCATCCAGCGTCGGCGTACCCACACCGGCCGAGAGACTGGCATCCGCCGCCCCGCCGCTGCCTTCTTCCGTCAACTTGCGCCCGATTTCACCGTAAATCCCCTGGGCCATGGCCATCAGCCGATCCGATTCCGCCGTCTGCGGCATCGGTGGCAAACCGCGCTGTAGCGTGGTGGTGACTTCGGTATCAGGAATCAGCTTGTCCCTGGAGACCCGCGCCAGGTCTTTTTCGATCCGGTCAAACTCTTCCGGCACCGCCGCCCGCACGTCAGCCTTGGCCGTAGCCTGGTCCGGAATCACGTTGGTGCGGTCGCCCGACTTGATCACGGTGAAGTTGATGGTGGTTTTCTTCTCGGCATCACCCAGTTTGCCGAGTTGCAGAATCTGGTGCGCCGCCTCCATCGCCGCGTTGCGTCCCAACTCCGGCGCGACACCGGCGTGGGCGGCTTTGCCTTTGACTTCCACCACCGCCGTCGCACTGCCTTTGCGCCACACCACCAGGCCATCCGCCGGGCGGCCCGGTTCGAGGTTGAGGGTCACGTCGTGGGCCTTGGCGGTTTTCTTGATCAGGTCGGTGGCGATGTCCGAGCCGGTTTCTTCGCTGGCGTCGAGCAGGAAGGTGATTTGCGCGTAGTCCTTGAAGTCGAGGTTTTTCAGGACTTTCAGTGCGTAGATCCCGGCGACGATGCCGCCCTTGTCGTCCATCACGCCCGGCCCGTAGGCGCGGCCATCCTTGATATGGAACGGGCGCTCGGCGGCCGAACCTTCCTTGAACACGGTGTCCATGTGCGCCATCAGCAGGATTTTCGCCTTGCCGGTGCCTTTGAGGGTCGCGATCACGTGGCTGCTTTTGTCTGGTGTGTTGGGCAGCAGTTCGATGGTGGCGCCGAGTTTTTTCAGCTCGTCGATGGCGATGTCGCGCACTTGCGTCAGGCCGGGCTCATAGCCGGAACCGGAGTCGATGTTTACCAGCCGCTCCAACAGTTTCAGGGCTTCACCCTTGTACTGCTCGGAATCGGCGAGGACT
This sequence comes from Pseudomonas sp. LBUM1663, assembly GCF_059695905.1. Lineage (NCBI taxonomy): Bacteria > Pseudomonadati > Pseudomonadota > Gammaproteobacteria > Pseudomonadales > Pseudomonadaceae > Pseudomonas > Pseudomonas sp. LBUM1663. Next base: position 3,937,157 of record NZ_CP166792.1, read on the forward strand.
TGTTTGTGGGGTTCGGCGAAGGCTGCAGGGGCGAATGCGCCGAGGGCGAGGGTCAGGCCAAGGCTGGTGGCCAGCAGGGAACGAGGGAGATTGAGCGTCATGAATCGATCCTTGTTTCGTGTCGGGGGTCAAAAACACCCTACCTGACTACGGCGCAAGGCTCTATGCCCAATGCGACACCAAACGACCTGACACACCACCCCTTGTGGGAACGGGCCCTTGTGGCGAGGGGATTTATCCCCGTTGGGCTGCGAAGCGGCCCCAGATCTACCATCGCGTTTTTTCAGGCACACCGCATTCAACGTTTTACGACTGCTTCGCAGCCGAACGGGGGCAAGCCCCCTCGCCACAAGGGCCCGCTCCCACAGGGGGATGTGTGTTGGCTTTCAGACCGGGTCGAGCAGTTCATGATGGGGTTTGCCGTCTATGCGGTAGATCACGCGGTTGCGGCCGGTGGTCTTGGCTTCGTAGAGTGCCTGGTCGGCATCGTTGAGCCACAGGGTGGCGTCGGTGTGTGACGGGTCGAATGCCGCCAAGCCAATGCTCAAGCTGACTTTCAGCGCCGGGTTCTGCTCATAGCCCAGGGTTGCGAAGCGATCACGCAAGGCGTCCATGGCAGCCGCTGCGCTGTGGAGGGGCAAGTCCGGGAGGAGCACGCAGAACTCGTCACCGCCATAACGCCCCGCCACATCGGTCGCGCGCAGGTTCTGCTTGAGCATTTTGCTCAGTTGCCGCAGCACGATGTCCCCGGCGACGTGGCCGTAGGTGTCATTGATTGTCTTGAAATGATCGATGTCGATCAGTGCAATCGCCCCGCCCCGCTGCTGGCGTTGGCAACGCTGGAATTCAACTTCGAGTTGGTCCTTCCAGGCGCCATGGTTCAGCAGGCCGGTGAGGCTGTCGGTACGGCTCAGGGCCAGCAATTCGCGTTTTTGGCGGCCCAGGGTGGTGGCCTGTTGAAAACAGATCCAGCCCAGCGCCAGTGGATACAGGATCAGCAGGGGCAGACAGGCGTACAGCTGCAACGGGCTGGTTGGCGCAACGAAGGCCGGCGTGAACACCAGCAGGCCGACACCCACCCCGAGAATCTGCGCAACCGTGCCCACCAGCAGGAACCGCAAACCACCGATCGCCACGTTGTTCATGGCCAACATGGACAGCGTCGCCGCGCTCGGCAGCGGATTGAACTGCATGGCGGCGACCCAGAATCCACCGAGAAAGGCATCGACCAAGATGTTTCGATGCTCGGCGTGAAAGGGCACCTTCGCCCGCCGCGCCCATTGATAGGCAACATGCGGCCAGAGCACGCCATTGAACAGCATCAGCCCCCAGACCCACGGCGCCGGGTTGAGTGGATACATCGCCGCGCCTACGCACAACAGGCCCAGGGCCAAACCCAGGGTTCGCGATGTATAGAGCCTTCTGGCCAGTGACAGCCCTTTTCCTCCCGTTTTTCCCATAAGGGCCTCTGCGTCACACAACGGAACCCGACAAAACACGGGGCGCGGGTGTGGTGGGAGTCTATCAGGGCAACGTTAAATAGCCATCACCGGCGGGCAGCCTGAAGCCTATGCAGTCTGTGGGAGCGTGGCTTGCCCGCGAAGAACGATGACGCGGTGTGCCTGATGTACTGCGGCGCTCCATTCGCGAGCAAGCCCGCTCCCACAAGTGGTGTATGCAGTGTTTGGGCTATACATGAAGGGAGCATCAGATAATCGATAAAAAAGGAGGCCCATGCAGACCTTTCAAGTGTTGATCATCGGCAGCGGTTTTGGCGGTCAGTGCGCGGCGATCAATTTGCTCAAGGCTGGCATCGACGATTTTCGCCTGCTGGAACGACGGGACTTTTTTGGCGGCACCTGGTGCCAGAACACCTACCCCGGCGCCGCCGTCGATGTGCCCTCGCCGCTTTATTCACTGTCCTTCGCGCCTTACCGCTGGACGCAAATGTTCGCCGATCAAGCTGAACTGCACCACTACACCCAGTATGTGGTGGAGCACTTCGGCCTGCGGGACAAAGTCGAACTGCAAGCCAATGTCGAGCGTATCGAATGGGACGCCGACGGCCAGCGCTGGGCGGTGCACACCGTTACCAAGGGCACGTTTTACGCGCAGTTCCTGATCAACGCGACGGGACCGCTGAGTCAACCGGTGGTGCCTCATTTCGAAGGCCAGGAACGCTTCCATGGCAAGACGTTCCACACCAACAACTGGGATCACACCTTCGACTACCGGCACAAACGCGTCGCCATCGTCGGCAGCGGCGCCAGTGCGGCGCAGGTCATTCCGACCATTGCCCCCGATGTCGAGCACTTGCACGTGCTCCAACGCACGCCGCACTGGGTATTGCCCCGCGCCGACCGCACCTTCGGACCTTTCCAGCGTTGGCTGCTGGGCCTCAAACCGGCGTACAAACTGCTGCGCTGGATGCTCTACTGGCAGTTCGAAACTCGGGTGATTGCCTTCAAATACTCGAAACCGGCGATCCGCATGGTCCAGCAACATGCCCTGCGCTTCCTCAAACGCCAAGTGCCCGACCCCGAATTGCGCCGCAAACTGACACCGGACTTCACCATCGGCTGCAAGCGAGTGATTGTCTCAAGCACCCTCTATCCGGCGCTCGGCCGCTGCAACGTGACGCTGCACAGCCGCGAACAAGGCATCGCGTCCATCGACGAGACCGGCATCGTCACCCTGGACGGTCAGCACATCGACCTGGACCTGATCGTCTGGTCCACGGGGTACGACGCCACCGACGGGGTGATTTCCTACCCGGTCACCGGAAAAAACGGTACCCGGCTCAAAGACGTCTGGGCCCAGTACCCACGGGCCTATCTGGGCACCAGCCTGCCGGACTTTCCCAACCTGTTTATCGTCACCGGGCCCAACACCGGCATCGGCCACACCTCGGCGCTGTTCATCATCGAGTCACAGATGAATTACATCCTCGACTGCATCCGCACGCTCAAAGAACGCGGCTTGCGCAGCATCGAAGTACGCCCCGAGGCAGAACGTACCTACACTGAGATGATCCACCGTGAAATGGAGCGCACCGTCTGGAAGTCCGGGGGCTGCCACAGCTGGTATCAAAGCAAGAGCGGTCATGTGATCGCCATGTTCCCGGGGTTCAGTTTCAGCTACTACCGGTTGACCCGGGCACTGAAACCCGCCGACCACATTTTGTCCTGATCACGTAAAAGGAAGATGCCTGATGCTTGTGTTGGTTGTCCTTATCGCGGTTTTTGTGGCCTGGAGCTGGCTGAGTTACCCGGCCATCGGCTATTGGCTCTATGACCTGAATATGGCCCTGGAAGCCAAGCTGTATCGGCTGCACAAAATCGTCGTACCGATCACGGAAATGACCGTCTCGACCTGGCAAGGCGGGCCCTATGAAGCGTCCAGCAGTGTGTTGATGCTGCACGGCTACAGTGCCGACAAGAACATCTGGCTGCGCTTCGCCCGACACTTTGTCGGCAACTATCGGGTGATCATCCCCGACATCGCCGGCCATGGCGAAACCGGGTTCAAGGCCGGTGGCGGCTACGACATCCCGCTGCAGGCCAAGCGGATGATCCAGCTGCTGGACGTTTGCGGAGTCGAAAAAGTCCATGTGATCGGCAATTCGATGGGAGGCTATATGGCGGCGTGGCTGGCGGCGACTTACCCGGACCGGATTGCCTCCGTCGCCCTGATCGACCCGGCCGGCGTCACCGCCCCCGAGGCCAGTGACCTGGAGCGACACCTGGCCAAGGGGCACAACCCATTTTTGATTCACTCACGGGAAGAATTCCGGCACTTCTACGCCATGACCATGGCGGAGCCGCCGTGGGTGCCGGGCGTGGTGCTGGACGCCATCGCCCAGCGTTATGAACAGAGTCGCGATGAGCTGGAAGAAATCTTCAACGACTTTCGCGCCAGCCCGCCGATGGAGCCCAAACTCCCCGACATCAAGTGCCCGGCGCTGCTGCTGTGGGGGCACAAGGATCGCTTGATCGATGTCAGCAGCGTGGCCGTCTGGAGTAAAGGCATTGCTGATTTGCGCGTGGACATCTGGGACCACATCGGCCATATGCCGATGGTCGAACAGCCGGCCAATACGGCGCGGTTGTATCGGGAGTTCCTCGGATCGCTGCGCTCGGAAAGCCGTTCGCACCTGTAATCCCCCGCTTCAGGCAGCTGCCCTGTGGCGAGGGGGCTTGCCCCCGTTCGGCTGCGAAGCAGTCGCAAAACCTGAACGCACGGTCTATCTGATGCACCGCGTTGTTTGAATTCACGACTGCTTCGCAGCCGAACGAGGCAAGCCCCCTCGCCACAAGGTGGCATCTACAGGCCGGGTGTGCGTCAGTCCTTGGCAGAATGAAGTCCGTAAGATTCTTCGTTTGTCGGCGTTGCAGAAGGCTGCGATCTTTTCCCACATCCTTCACGTCCCCGCGCCAGGAATTTTTTTCATGAGCCACCCAAGCTTCGTCAGCCCTGACCTGATCCGCCAACGCTTTTCCAAAGCGATGTCCGACATGTACCGCGAAGAAGTGCCGCTGTACGGCGCGCTGATGGAGCTGGTGGAGCAGACCAACCGTCACGTGCTGGACAGCGATCCGCAGGTGGCCCGCCAGCTGAACAGCACCGGCGAAATCGAGCGGCTGGACCTGGAGCGTCACGGCGCAATCCGCGTCGGCACCGCTGACGAACTGGCCACCCTCGCCCGATTGTTCGCAGTGATGGGCATGCAACCCGTGGGCTATTACGACCTGACCCCGGCCGGCGTGCCGGTGCACTCCACCGCGTTCCGCGCCGTGCATGAAACCGCCTTGCAAGTCAGCCCGTTCCGGGTGTTCACCTCCCTGCTGCGCCTGGAACTGATCGAAGACCTGGAACTGCGAGCCTTCGCTCAATCGGTGCTGGATAAACGCCAGATCTTCACCCCGGCCGCCCTCGTACTGATCAAGCGCGCCGAAACCGCGGGCGGTCTGACCGAACAAGAGGCCCAGGACTTCGTCGAACAGGCGCTGGAAACCTTTCGCTGGCACCACAGCGCCACGGTCACCGCCCAGCAGTACCAGAAACTCAGCGCACAGCATCGCCTGATCGCCGACGTGGTCGCGTTCAAAGGCCCGCACATCAATCACCTGACGCCGCGCACCCTGGACATCGACATCGTTCAGGCGCAAATGCCCGCCCACGGCATCACGCCCAAAGCCGTCATCGAAGGCCCGCCCCGCCGCCAGTGCCCGATCCTGCTGCGTCAGACCAGTTTCAAGGCGCTCGACGAGCCGATTGCCTTCACCGACCAAGCCGGGACGCGCGGTAGCCACAGCGCACGCTTTGGCGAAATCGAACAACGCGGCGCTGCGCTCACCCCGAAAGGCCGGGCACTTTACGACCGCCTGCTTAACGCAGCCCGTGATGAGCTGAAGGACTTCCCCAACGAAGCCAATGCCGCACGTTACAACGCGCTGATGGCACAGCACTTTGCAGAATTCCCTGACACGTATGAAGGCATGCGCCAACAGGAACTGGCGTACTTCCGCTATTTCGTCACGGAAAAAGGTCTGGCAGCGGACGAGCTGAAATCCTCGACCCTGGACGACTTGCTCAGCGGCGGGTACTTGCGGGTCGAACCGTTGGTTTATGAGGATTTTCTGCCGGTCAGCGCGGCGGGGATTTTCCAGTCGAACTTGGGGGATGCGGCACAGGTGAATTATGGCGTGCATTCGAACCAGCAGGCGTTTGAACAGGCGCTGGGGCGGCCGACCATTGATGAATTGAGGTTGTACGCCGAGACTCAGCGGCGCTCGATCGAACAATGTTTTGAGACTTCGAGATTGTCGCGTCTGATTTGACTCAACGAACTGCCAGCCGATTGCAATGTGTGGCGAGGGAGCTTGCTTCCGCTTGAGTGCGCAGCACTCACAAAATCTCCGTCATACGTAGAATTTTTGGGGCCGCTTCGCAGCCCAGCGCGAGCAAGCTCGCTCGCCACATAGAATCTTCAATCCGCTGAGATTCCGTGTTTAGCGGAGTTTTGCCAACAACGCCTCAGCGGCAGCCTCGGACGACGCCGGGTTTTGCCCAGTGATCAGCAATCCGTCCGTCAGCACATAACTCTCCCAATCCGCGCCCTTGGAGTACTCACCGCCCTTCTCCTTCAGCATGTCCTCCACCAGAAACGGCACGACCTTCGTCAGTTGCACCGCCTCTTCCTCAGTGTTGGTGAATCCCGTCACCCGCTTGCCTTTGACCAATGGCTGGCCATCCGCACCCTTGACGTGACGCAGCACACCCGGTGCGTGGCAAACGGCCGCGACCGGTTTATCCGCCTCGATGAACGCTTCGATCAGCGCGATCGAGTTCTTGTCTTCGGCCAGGTCCCACAACGGACCATGACCGCCCGGGTAGAAAACCGCATCGTAATCTTGAGCCCTCGCGCTGCTCAGCAGCGCGGTAGACGCCAATGCGGACTGGGCTGCGGAATCTTTGCGAAAGCGATCAGTGGCCGCAGTTTGCGCGTCTGGCTCGTCGCTTTTCGGGTCCAACGGCGGCTGGCCACCCTTGGGCGAAACCAGGGTCAGTTGAGCGCCGGCATCCTTAAAGGCGAAGTACGGTGCGGCGAATTCTTCCAGCCAGAAGCCGGTTTTCTTACCCGTGTTACCCAATTGATCGTGGGACGTTAAAACCATCAGGATTTTCATGTCGTTCTCACTCCACTTCCAGGTTGTTCGGACGCTCGACGGCGCTGTTTTTATGGACCACTCAGCCCATCGATTCGTTGCAACGGCTTCCTGGTACTTTCACGTGATGGCGCAAAGCCTTGCTGTGCAAGAAGTTGCGCACTGCTCGCGCCAAACGCGCTTGAAGGATCGCTGATCGCCCGGCCTGCCAGGCTCTCCAGCCAAGTGCGCAAGTTCTTGCGCAGTGCTGCGCAAGAACTTGCGCACATTCACACGGCACCTCTTACAAAAATCTTCACAGCTCTTTAAAAAAAGCCTCAACACCTTGATTTGTATGGCCTTAACCGTTTCTGGCACGGACCTTGATAACAGTCAGGCACCCACCGGGCGATACCGCCTCCCGGGCACCTCACTTTATTCAGCAAGGAGCACATCCATGGCTACTCCAGCGTACATGTCCGTCACTGGCGAAAAACAAGGTCTGATCACTGCCGGCGCGTTCACCGCCGACTCGGTTGGCAACACTTATCAAGAAGGTCACGAAGACCAGGTCATGGTTCAGGCTTTCAGCCACGACGTGATCATCCCGCGTGACCCACAGTCCGGCCAGCCAACCGGTCAGCGCGTTCACAAGCCAGTCGTGATCACCAAGGTCTACGACAAGGCTTCGCCACTGCTGCAAGCTGCTCTGACCTCCGGCGAGCGCATGAGCGAAATCGTTATCCAGTGGTACCGCACTTCGGCTCAAGGTACCCAAGAGCACTACTACACCACCAAACTGGAAGACGCGATCATCGTCGCCATCAACAACAAAATGCACAACTGCCAGGATCCGTCGAACTCGCACTTCACCCACCTGGAAGAAGTACAGTTCACTTACCGCAAAATCACCTGGACCCACGAAGTATCCGGTACTTCGGGTTCCGATGACTGGCGTCAGCCGGTCGCCTAAGTCAGGCCGACCGTCACAAGCATCGGCCAGCTCTGCTGGTCGATGTTGTTTCCGCCCTTCCAGAATTTCGCGTCCGTTGACCCGGTTTCCGGGTGTCAGCGCATGCCGCAGCACTGCACGAGGAACAAGGGATGTTCGCGCCGGCCAATCAAACTCACTTTGCCCTGACCATCGAAGGTCTTTCCAGCGACTTTCAGGTCTTTTCCCTGCAAGGTCGGGAAGCCATCAGCCAGCCTTTTGTGTTTGAGGTGGAGCTGGTCAGTGAACAGCCGTCCCTGGACCTCGAGACCCTGCTGCACAAACCGGCCTTTTTGCAGCTCTCGCCTGACGGCAGCGGCATCCATGGCCAGATCTATCGCGCCGCCCAAGGTGATTCCGGCAAACGCCTGACCCGCTATGCGGTGACCCTGCGCCCGCAACTGTCCTACCTCGCGCACCGCATCAACCAACGCATCTTCCAGAACCTCAGCGTGCCGAAAATCATCGGCATGGTCCTCGAAGAGCACGGCATCCAAAGCAATGCCTATGAATTCAAAGTCGGGGCGATCTATCCCGAGCGCATTTACTGCGTTCAGTACGATGAATCGGACCTGCAGTTCATCCAGCGCCTGTGCGAGGAAGAAGGTATCCACTACCACTTCCAGCACAGCGCCACGGCCCACAAGCTGGTGTTCGGCGATGACCAGACGGTGTTCCCGAAACTCGCCCCCGTGGCCTACCAGCAAGACTCCGGCATGGTCGCCAACAACCCGGTGATCAAGCGCTTCGACCTGCGCCTGGAAACCCGTACCAGCCGCACCACCCGCCGCGACTACGACTTCGAAAAACCGCGCATTACCCTCGAAAGCGAAAATCGCGGCGACGCCCTGCCTGACCTCGAAGACTACGACTACCCCGGTCGTTTCATCGACCGCGAGCGCGGCAAACACCTGGCCAAGCGCAACCTGGAACGTCACCGCAGCGACTTTCAACTGGCCGAAGGCAAAAGCGATCAGCCGTTGCTGGTCAGCGGCCATTTCCTGGCCCTGACCCAACACCCGAAAGCCAAATGGAACGACCTGTGGCTGCTGTCCGAAGTCCTGCACGAAGGCAAACAGCCGCAGGTGCTGGAAGAGTCGGTAACCAGCGACACCACTAGCCTCAAGGGCGATTTCCACCAGGGTTACCGCAACCGCTTCCAGGCCACCCCGTGGGACGTGCCAAACCGCCCGCCGCTGACGCAAAAGAAGCCGCGCATCCTCGGCAGCCAAAGCGCCGTGGTCACAGGACCCAAGGGTGAAGAGATCCACTGCGACCAGTACGGCCGCGTCAAAGTGCAATTCCACTGGGACCGCGAAGGCCAGGCCGACGACAAGACCAGCTGCTGGCTGCGCGTCTCCTCCGCCTGGGCCGGCGCCCACTACGGCGGCATCGCCATCCCGCGGATCGGCATGGAAGTGCTCGTCACCTTCCTCGAAGGCGACCCCGACCAACCGCTGATCAGCGGCTGCCTGTACCACAAGGAAAACGTCGTCCCGTACCCGCTGCCGGCGAACAAAACCCGCAGCACCTTCAAAACCCTGAGCTCCAAGGGCGGTGGCGGCTTCAACGAACTGCGCATCGAAGACAAGAAAGGCCAGGAACAAATCTTCCTGCACGCCCAGCGCGACTGGGACGAAAACGTCGAACACGACCAGAAAATCCGCGTCGGCAACGAACGCCACGACACCGTCGAGCAAAACAGCTACAGCGAATTCAAGGCCGAAGAACACCACACCGTCTACGCCGACCGCAAAGTCGAGGCCCGCGCCAACGACCACCTGACCGTGGGCGTGAACCAGCACATCAAGATTGGCACCGGGCAGTTCATTGATGCCGGCCAGGAGATTCACCTGAGCAGCGGCATGAAAGTCGTGTTGGAAGCGGGCAGTGAACTGACCCTGATCGGGGGTGGCAGCTTCATCAAGATCGATGCCAGCGGTGTGACCCTGAGCGGGCCGGTGATCAACATGAACTCCGGCGGCGGGCCGGGAAGCGGGACGGGTGCTTCGCCGTTGTTGCCAGGGGTGTTGAAGCAGGCGGATGCGGATAAGGCTGGGCAACTATTGATCCCTGCGCAACGGCAAGCATTGATGCAGAAGAAGCCAATCTGCGCGATCTGCGAGAAGGCCAAACTGGAGGCGCAAAATGCTTAAGTCCGATTGGCCCCTGGAAAATGGGCTGCCTCAAGGATTGCCGTGGAATAGCACGGTCGGTTTGCTGCTGGATGGCGTCAGCGTCGAAAAACTGCCCCAGCACCTTTATCAATGGTCGGACGATCCGGTGTTCGAGCCTCTCTATCTCGGTACCCAATGGACTGCATTGGGCGACGTTTCGCCGTGTCTGGTTCAGATAAAAGCGCAGAACAATCCCATCCTCGCAAAATTTCTGGCTGAGCCTCGCCAGGAATGGGGCTACCTGGTGTTCAGCGATCAACCCTGGGCACAAATGGTCGAGCACTTCCGCTGGCTGACCAGCGTCATGCTCCCTCAGGGTGAAGAAGTCCTGCTGCGCGTCGCCGACCCTGCCGTAACCCACGCATTGCTCAGCCACGCCGAGAGCATCAAGGACCCTACCCTGTTCGGCCCTTGCTCGCAGATCGTCGCCGCCGACGCGGCGCTGGGCTGCTGGCACATCAACCAGCGACCGGGCAAAGCCTCCCAGCCCAACCACAGCAAACGCTACCGCTTGAGCGACGAGCAACTCAGCCAACTGGACGAAGTGAATTTCCGAAGCATCGTCCTGCGCCTCGACCAACACATGCACGAATACTTTCCGACCTATCAGGCACAATCGACGCCGTTGCAGCGCTGGGAACATCTGCACGCAATGGCATCGACCTCGTATGATCGCGGCTTCAACACCGAACTCGACATCACACTTTATGCCAACATTCACGGATTTCTCGGTGAGCGAGCGCTGGAGGAACATCCCGACCTGGATGCAATACTCAAGACCCCATCGGAACAAACGCCCGCTCAGCGACTCGAACGGGTTGCTGATATTGCCCAGGAACGGGCTGAAACCCCGCTGAGGAGCCAAGGATGACAACGCCAACATTGACCGGCAAAAGCCCGAACAACGTTGCAAAAAGCCGGGACGACGGCAAGTGTGCCATGGGCGGCTGCTCGCTGATGAAGGCTAAAATCCAGCTCATCCCACTGCGTTACGGTCTAGTCGAACGACTAGACCCATCCAGCGCACTGGCGATGCCGTACAAAACCACTTCTCGCCCACTAGGCATTCGCTTGATGCGCGACGGTTGGCTCTACGTCATCGTCGACAAGAAGCCTGAAGCCGTCATGCACGAATACCGAATCCAGAACGGCATCGTGACCCAACTGCTGTGGGAAAAAGGCGAAATCACCGCCAACAAACGCGAAAGCAACGTGGGCGAAGCCGTGCTGGTCTTCCCGCGTTTGAGCAAGCTCTATGTCAACTACTCCGAGGTGCAATGGACCGCCGCCAAATGCGCGCAGGTCATCAAGCACAAGTCTGAACGTGAGTACTTCATGCAAAAGGTCGATCTCACCAATGCAGACCCTGAGAAAGGCGCAGCTAATCTACTGACTCCAAGTCAGGCGGAAAGGTGGATTGCGGAGATTGCAGAACAGCCGAGTAAAGGTCCAGCGCCGACGGGCGCCAAACCCGAAGAAAGCAAAGACTATCTCTGGGAGCAAGCATCGCACTTCAAAAAGACTCAGCTGGGTGCGCTGAAAAAACAGGTCAAGGCAGAAAACGAGCGTGACCATCTGTATATGGTCATACAGGATGACATCGGTGTGCTGCGCGACCTCGCCGAACATCAGGATTTGGTAACTGGATGGATCAGTGACTGGAGTGATGCGGAGGCAAACCAAAAGAAGTATGTATTTGGTTGCTACATCGAATCCTTGTACACAGTCACCGGCGATACCATCCTGAATGCTGCGCAAGGCGATCCACGCTTTGCCAAACTCAAGGACGAAACAAGCGAAGAGCAACGGCAAGCCATCGTCGATTACGTCAACGTTAAAAATCAAACTCAGTATTCAGGCGCTGGTACGCATCGTGGGGCTATTGCAGCTTCAAAGTCGCGGATGCGTACGAGTCTTGGACCTTTGCATTCCAAGTACGAAGACCTGATCGAGACTATCGAAGAAAATGCGGATGACGCGCTCGAGGGCGCGAAAATGGGACAACAGGGCATCAACGATCTGATTGATCGGCCCGCTATGGAAGCCTTTCTGAAACAGCAACGCGCCCAACTCAGTCGTTGGAACAAACGGCTGGACCTGATCAGTGACGATCGCGCAAATCTGATCAGTGAAGAACGCTTCCAACGCTCAGCCTGGTATTTCGATCCCAAATTTGGCGATCAACTCGACACAACTCTCGCTACTGAATATGCCTGTATGAGAGACATTTGCCGGACAGACAAAGCGACTGAAAAGCTTGCCGATCTGATCGAGAAACAGCCGGGTTTTACCGTACCAACCTTCTTCACATTGAGCTTGACTGATCAGAAGGACATGCACGCAAAGGTCACATCGTTCATCAAGTCCCTGCGCGATACCTATATGGCCAAGGACGACTATCAGGGTGCGCAGGCACTCAGCGGAAAATTTGGCAATTTGCTCACGCAGAATCTCGCAGCAGCAATGCAATTGAGTGAAAACGGCATTGTGCTCGGTCAGTTGCGCGACACGGCGTATGAGCCGGCAAAGCAATTGCGCCTGGCAGGAGCGCTGGATGAGGCAATGCAAGCGCTACGCAGTGGCCAGCCGCTAGATCCAGCAAAAGTATTGCGCCGAATTCCTGGCTCGGCCTGGATAGATGTTCTGCGAGCCTTCGGTAAGGGAGGTATTACGTTGGAGTTTGCCTCTGCGAATCAAATTGCCACGTTCAAAGCTGATATAGCCAAACTGACAGATCTGCGCCAGCAAATGACCTCGCTGAAAAATCAGATTCGGCAAACCCTGGCTGATGAACGTAAAGGAAGGTCACCAAAAGGCGGTTACAAAACCTTGGTATCTCGCCGCAAAGCCATTCAACAGACTGTCGCTCCCCTTGAAGGGCGGATAGCTCAGGCCATGAGTCCCGTTGGTGACGGACCGGGCAAGGCGGCCTTCAAGATCAAAGGGCTTAACAATGCTCAGGTGCTTGAGTTTGAGCGGATGGCCGATGACTATCGGCTCAAGCGTCCGTATAAAGGTTTGACTGGAGAAGTTTTCAAATCAGTGGGTGGCGATGTGTTTGCTTCGGCTGCATTTGTCATGCAAACGATAAACTTCTACCAAGTTTTTATCGAAGCACGTTCTAAAGCCGTGTGGGATACCGCAGATACTCTATCTTTCTTTAACGCCCTATTTTCTACGGTAGGAGGCGGTTTGGCTGCTGCACAGGGTATTGCCATTACAAGTCTTTCTGTCGCTATCAAAAATTACACAAGCGCCGCCGGCAAAATCAAATTGGCCGCCAAATTAGGGAAAATCACCGGAGCATTGAGCCCATTTGCCTACATATTCAGCGCAGTTGCCGCAGGAACAGGTATGTATGGTGAAAAAGGATCGGCTGCCAAATGGACAGAGGCGTTACGTTCAGGGAATGGTGCCAAGTTGACAGGCGCCAGCATGACATTAGCTGGTGACTCTGGACAACTTGCGCTCAATGGTTGGGCCTTCGCCAGGAGTGGCCAATCAATTTATGAGGCGTTTACCACTGTAAATCAAGCACGTGCGCTGGTTTGGGTCAAAGCGGGTGGTCAACTGTTGAGCATTGCTGTCAAAGCCAACTTGATTGGCCTGGTGCTTACTGGTCTGCAATTGGGCGGAGAGTGGCTGTACAACCGAAACAACAAAACAGCTTTGGATACTTGGTTGCAAAAAGGCCCTTGGGGTAAGCAGAGCGCCAACCGCAGTCTGATTGAGGAGCGCCTACTGCTTGCCGACATAACGGCAGCACCGCAGGTAGCGTTGCAGACGATAAACAACAAGCCTATGGCGGTACTGCGCATACCGGGAATTACGGCTCGTGAACTAAATGATGTAGAGTTTGGCGTGAGCGCTTACTGGCTGACAAACCACCAACGTAATGATTGGGAGGCATGGAGCGAGCCGCTGCTTTATCAATTCAACTTGCTCAGTGCTCCGGATGAACCGCTTAGATTAGGCATGGACATTTTCCAACACGAAGCCAATGCCCAACATGGTTTGGCTATCGCCCTACGCTATCACCCCGTTGCTGGCGATAAATCCTTCCGAGAGAAACGCTTCGAAACTACGACGTTGAACGCTCAAAATGGCAAACTATTTTCGGCTGTCTCTGTTTTGAAGTCGCGCACAACCGATGCCCCATGGCTATTGGTCAACAGCGACTTCCTGTAGCTGCCCGACTCACCACTTTCCGGTTGAATAACATGCCATCCAAATCAATGAATAACGATGAATTTAATCTCAAGCACCAGCGCCCCGTCGCTGGTGAATCTCGACGTTTTATTACTGGCGAAGCAGTGTTTTTCTCGCCACTCCCCGTCCCTACCGGCCAAATCCCAATGGATTTGGGGGGAAGTTTCCTTGATGTCAACGACACTTACCTGGACGTAGGTAGCAGTAACGTCAATAAGGCATTCCAAACCAGGGTTATGATCGCAAGCAGCATGCTCATACTGATTGTGGGTTTAATAATCGGCCCCTTCATCGCCGGGCTAATGAGTTTCGGTGATCCCTATGGCAGATCATTTACACATATTTTCATAGAGTTTTTCCCTACCGGCGCTGCAATCGGCGCTTGGGGAGCAGCAGGAGCCACAGTTCTGGGGCTCTACGTTGTCATCAGCACTACCCTAGCCAAAGTCCATACCCGTCCGATACGCTTCAATAGACAACGCCGCGAAGTCTGTTTTTTTGCTAATGGTTCTGACGAGCCGGTCATCCAACCTTGGGAAGAAATGGTGTCCTGGCTTTCTGTCAGTACTGGTGTGACTGGGGTCGGCGTCATGAGTACTTATACTTTTGGCATGGCATTTGACGACCCTAAAACAGATACCGTCCATTTTGTGAACCAGGGAGTAATGACTCCAGTTCATGGTTTGGGTAAATGGGAGGCGATACGTGTTTACATGGAAAGAGGGCCACAACACTGTCCCGGTAAAGCACCGTACGAAGGCCGGCATACGTTTGATAAAGAGCGCGGAGATATGATTGAGGAGTACCAACATAACGAGCGCTCCGCGTTAGGTGTTGGCTGGTGGTATTTCACTCATGTAATCACCTTATGGCGCTTTCCGTATTGGGTTGCTGAATGGGATCATCGTTTCAGTATGAAATCTCTGCCGGACTCCATTGCTGAGTGGTCAAAGTCTATACCGACTGAGCAATGGGCCAAGCCGAGCCATGCATTGAAAGAGCAAAGTGCCATGATCGAAAAGGCTTTTGCTCAGGGACAAGATTTCATGACGTACTTCAAAGCGAATCTAAATGAAATCAAGACAGAAGAATCGATAAATAATTGAATGGTATCGATGAGTCGCGTCCTTGATGCTTAAATATAATCGACTACCTCATGCCGGACATGCATTTTATGGTTATCCGGCATGACACCTACTTCTCCACAGTACGACAAGTTCGATATTCGACAGCAGCGCCCCATCGCTGGTGAATCTCGACGCTTTACTAATGGCGATGCGGTGTTTTTCTCGCCACTACCCGTTCCGACCGGACAAATCCCAATGGATCTCGGCGGAAGTTTTGTTGAAGTCAACGACACCTATCTGGACTTGGGTAGCAGCAATCTCACCAAGTCTTTCCAAGCACGATTGGCGGTGTCACTCCCTACAGTCGTAGTTATTGTTTGTCTATTTGTTCTCCCAACTTTGATGGGCTTCGCTGCATTCATAAATCCCTTCGGCAGAAGCTTTTTGTTTTACTTCAATGATTTTTTTGAGTTC
This sequence comes from Pseudomonas sp. LBUM1663, assembly GCF_059695905.1. NCBI lineage: Bacteria > Pseudomonadati > Pseudomonadota > Gammaproteobacteria > Pseudomonadales > Pseudomonadaceae > Pseudomonas > Pseudomonas sp. LBUM1663. Next base: position 3,952,722 of record NZ_CP166792.1, read on the forward strand.
GGAATATCACTAGCGCTCTGGTGTGGAGGGGGAGCAGCGCTGATCGGCCTGTACGCGATTATCAGCACCACAAGAAACAAAGCCCGCGCCCGCCCCATCCGATTTAACCGTCAACGCCGAGAAGTCTGTTTCTTCCCGAATGGCTCCGACGACCCCGTGATCCAGCCTTGGGAAGACACCGTTGCATGGATCTCTGTCAGCACCGGATTCACTGGAGCAGGCGTAATCAATAGCTACACCTTTGGAATGGCCATAGATGATCCCAAGGCCGATACGGCGCACTTTCTCACACAGGAGGTCATGACTCCTGTTCATGGACTAGGCAAATGGGAAGCCATACGTGCTTACATGGAAAAAGGACCGGAGTTCTGTCCTGGTAAAGCACCCTACGAGGGTCGCCACACCTTCGATAAAGAACGACAAGACATGCACGAGGAATACCAGCACAACGAACGTTGCGCATTAGGAGTTGGTTGGTGGTACCTGACACACCTGATCACCTGGTGGCGTTTTCCGTACTGGGTAGCAGAATGGGACCGTCGTTTCAGCATGAAATCTCTACCTGAATCCATTGCTCAGTGGTCCAAACCGTTACCCTCTGAACAATGGGCCAAACCAAGCGCCGCTCTGAAAGAGCAAAGTATGAAGATCGAAAAAGCCTTCGCGCAAGGGCAAGACTTCATGACGTACTTTAAGGCCAACCTAAACGAAGCCAAGGCAGAAGAATCAAAAAATTATTGAATGGAGTTGATTGGCCGTGTCCACGCATGAATACAGTCGACTACTCCGCGCCGGGGAATTTGGATTCAGGTCCGGCGTAAAGTAAGCGTCGACGACGGCCACTGCCCTCTGCCCTAAAAATATGACCTGCAAGACCGCCTGATCACCGAACACCAGGGCTGGGGCACTACGCGTTACGAGTACGACAAACTCGGCCAACTGAGCCACTGCCGCCTCCCCGACGGCAGCAAACTCGACTACCGCCACCAATCCGGCGGTCGCCTGAGCAGCATCGACCTCAACGGCTCGCGCCTGACCACTCACCAGTTCAGCGCCGGCCGCGAGCAGCAACGTCAACAAGGCCTGCTGCTCAGCCAATACCAGTACGACGAACAAGGCCGACTGCAAGCCCACACGGTGGGTCAGCAAGATCGCAACCTGTTCCAGCGGCGCTACGCCTACGATGCCAATGGCAACCTTGCGGGCATCAACGACAGCCGCAAAGGCAATCGCAGCTACCACTACGACCCGCTCGACCGACTGATCAACGTCCGCGGCACCACCCCGGAAAGTTTTGCCCACGACCCGGCGGGTAACCTCCTGGGCCAGGGCGACCAGCCAACCGCAAACCTGGCCAACGTCAAAGTCAACCGCCTGCTCATGCAGGGCGACCGCCACTACTATTACGACGCCTACGGCAACCTGGCGCGCGAACGTCGAGGAACCGGACAGAGACTTGTCACCGAGTACCGTTACGACTGCCAGCACCGCCTGATCGGCGTCAGCCTCCCCGGCGGTAGCCATGCAACCTACAAATACGACGCCTTTGGCCGCCGTATCGCCAAGATCGTCGATGGCCACACCACCGAATTTCTGTGGCAAGGCGAACGTCTCATCGCCGAAAGCGCCAACAACCGCTATCGCAGCTACATCTATGAACCGGGCACCTTTCGCCCATTGGCCATGCTCGATGGCGAAGGCCCGCTCAAAGCCGAACCGTTCTATTACCAACTCGACCACCTCGGCACCCCGCAGGAACTCACCGACTACAGCGGCCAGATCATGTGGTCAGCCAAGTACCGAGCCTATGGCAACCTCGCCGCGCTGGACGTTGCCGAAATCGACAATCCGTTGCGCTTCCAGGGCCAGCATTTCGATGCGGAAACGGGTTTACATTACAACAGGCATCGCTACTACAATCCGGGGACTGGACGGTTTCTGACGCAGGATCCGATCAAGCTTGCAGGTGGGTTGAACAACTACCAGTACGTGCCTAACCCTACGGGGTGGGTGGATCCGTTGGGATTGGATACGTGTCCAGGAGGAGATGGGTGCAAACCTCCAAATCCGATGGAAGATCCTGTAGCCAAAGCTAGTGTGGAAGAGCTAACAAAAGCACCTGATGTTGCGCAGTCTAAACCAGACTTCTATGTAGGTCCTTCAGGACCGGACTCCACGATGCCTTCTACAGGATATCGATACATCAGGTACAAAAACGATGATGGAAGCATCAATAAGTGGGGGCAGGATGCAATCGAAACGAAGACACAAGGCGTAACGTATTTCGGATTCGAAAAGCACGAAACGGGTAAAGGCGCGCGCGATGCATTTCAAGTCAAGGGCCCGGAGCACGGACCGGATGAAAACGGGCCTGGCTCTTGAAGTGATGCCAGGATAAGAGCAGAATTTGACACGTTACAGCTTTATGTTGATGGAAAACCCAAAGCCAGAGTTCCATATTGGAAAGGCGACACTGACAAAAGTAAGTTAGAGCCATTGGCCGAAGCTTATAAAAAATATGGTGACGGATGAGCTCAGCAGCTCCATTTAGACGGTCAGAAGGTAAACTTCGACCAAGTCGACATACTTCCGGAGAAGTAATGAGAATTTTTTATGTAATCGCCAAAAAAGACATGGAGCCAACTCTACCCCATAGTTCTGAATGGCCAAAAATAATAGGCTACTCATATAAAGATAACTACTTTTACCTGGCCGAAGGCAAAGGCCATGGATTCGCCGCAAACGATATGCCTGAAACCAAAGCTAAAAGACCGGAGTGGCTTGAATTATTTATAGCCCTAGACATGCTATGGTTCATAGACCTAATTGACAATACGAACTTCATTGATGAGCACGACTTCATCGACAGGATAACAAAACTAATCGGCCAACCGGAAACTATAGAGTTTTAAACCATAAAGTAGATAGATTTTTTTACGCGCCGGCACCGAGACCGCGTGAGCCCAGGTGGTGGCAGTGTTCGGTGCAGCGAAGACGCGCTGCGCTTATCTGTTCGCCAACCGCCGCGCCGACCGGAGGAAAGTACTGGTGCATGACGGTGTAGGGATTTGGCTGACTGCATAACGCTTACATCAAGGGAAGTTTCAACGGCCAAGCATTCGGCATGGCCCAGAAATCGAAAGGCCCATTTATCCGCGTCGACTGTATTAAGTTCATGATTGCCGCAGCGAGTGGGTCAAGGTTGGACGCACTTAGCGCGCGATCAAGGCCGCTTCATCGAGCACGTTCTGCAAGAAGAGCGTCTTCGCAGCGCTGCCGGATACCGTACGCTCAGTGGCGGCCAACAGCACGTCGACTCCCAGTCGAAGGGTCTCCGAGGCAACGCGAAGCTGTCGGCGCGAGGCTTCATTATCCAGGGCAGGGGGCAGCCTCACGGCCTCGAAGTCTGTCAGAACCACCATCTGTCGAACTGCTTTCGGCCAAAAGCAATGGGATGGACTCCTCCTCACTTCGGCATCTTAAGTGCCAGACTGAAAGTGCGAATCACAGTCAACGGTGAGAAGGAGTCCACACATGAAGCTTATGCGAATTGGGGTCGACCTGGCCAAGAACGTGTTTCAGATCCATGGCGTGGATTGTCATGAGCTACCCGTCTGGCGGCAGCGTTTATCGCGCGATCGCTGGCTGCAAACGGTGCTGGAAAAGATCGAACCCGGATGTGAGATCGGCATGGAAAGTTGCGGTGGTGCGCACCATTGGGCGCGGCAACTACAAGCACGCGGATTTCGGGTGAAGCTGATCGCGCCGCAGTTCGTTAAACCGTACGTCAAGAGCAACAAGAACGACGCCAACGATGCCGAGGCGATCTGCGAAGCCATGAGCCGCCCCAGCATGCGCTTCGTCGCCGTCAAGACCATCGAACAACAGGATATCCAGGCGACGCATCGCATTCGGGCCGGCTTAATCGAACAGCGGACGGCCAAAGCCAATCAGATTCGTGGGTTGATCGCCGAGTACGGCCTCGTTGCGCCGAAGGAATTACTGATGCTGCGTCGCGCAATACCTTGCTGGCTAGAAGATGCAGATAACGGTTTGACGGCACGCTTTCGTCGTCTGCTGAATGGCTTGTGGGATGACCTGTACGCACTTGATGAGCGCGTAAGCGAACTCGATGGCGAGATATCTGCGATCGCGGCAAGTGAGCCAACGGCGGTCCGTTTGCAACAGCTGCGTGGCGTCGGCCCGATGATTGCCACCGCGCTGGTTGCTGCCATCGGTGATGCCAGTCAGTTTGCCAACGGCCGACAATTGGCGGCCTCACTAGGGCTGACGCCAAAGCAACACAGCTCTGGCGGCAAGGATCGACTGCTTGGCATTAGCAAACGTGGGGATGCTTATCTGCGAACGCTGATGATCCATGGTGCGCGGTCGGCACTGCGCACCGCCAAATCCAAAGACGATCGACTCAGCCAGTGGGTCGTCCGTTTAGCCGAGCGCTCACATCCCAATGTGGCCGCTATTGCTTTGGCGAACAAAACTGCACGCATGGCTTGGGCAATGCTGCGCAACGGTACTGATTACCAACCGGATCGGGCAGCGGCCTGACCCATTCATCCCAGGAGAAGCACCCACACCACGATTGCGAAGCAACCTGAACGATGGCAAACCGGTCGAACCGGCGTCGGCAAAACCCTTGAATGTCCAAGTGCGAAAAGCACGAAAAAGCGATCGGGAGCCGGCGCGCGAATAGCCCATCATGGCCCTGCATCGAAACGATGCCGTATTTAGAGGCCGAATATACGTGTGCAGTCGGCACGGGCGCCAAAGCAACGGGGCTTGCAATGAGGGGGAGTCCATATACGGTCAGTCGGCGGATGAAATTTGGCTTGTACCAACCCACGATGTTGTATGTAATTCCACGCCAATTCAGTGCATAAAGTGGTTCGCAGGAATGGACACCAGCTCCCTCACATTTCAACAGTTGTTTCGTCCGGGAAGCGCCTCAAATGGCTGCACCGTGGCCGAACGACTCTCCATCGATTTTCAGATAAACGAACGTTCGTTGCTCAATGCTCTCGTTATGGCAGCTGGTAATCATTCCGATTTCATAGGCTGTTTCGTCAAGGGCTTCCCGGAGCAAAACAAACAATCTAATTCTCGTCTGCTATTACGCGAGCCAGCTGAAACAGAAAGCGGTCGGATACTCCTTTACATCTGCCCCGAGTGCGGCGACATCGGGTGTGGCGCCTACGCAGTATCTGTTCGCCAAAACGATGACTGTTTCACGTGGGATTCCTTTGCTTACGAGAACGGCTATGAAGAGCCTCAAATTATAGATGGCGTTGGCCCCTTCACATTTGAAAAGCATGCCTATGAGGCAGCTATCAACGATGCGGCTGCGTTCTAGAAGGTAATTCAACCTGCGCTGCTAAAGCGGGCCGATTGTGTCCGTCGACCGCCGCTTTTGGTCGATTTCGGTCAGTCGTGATAGGCAGAAATCGGCCAGGAGCAGTCATTCAACCTCTAAGAAACCATAGGGCGATACATAGCGACCGTCAGCTTACGACTGTGTCCGACACACAGGCAGCCTAATCGAGGACTAAGCTAATGCCTGGTGACGCGCGGTCCATCCAAATCAGCGGCGGCACACGAACATGGTTTTCTCTTTATTGATGGCGTTGGTATTAGCGTTCCTGATTGGCTGGGTTTCGCAGCGCATGGGCATGTGCCTTGTCAAAGCGAGCGAACAATTGCTGGCGGGGCGCCCGACGTTGTTTGTGGCACTGACATCGTGTGGATTGTTCGGGTTGCTGCTGGCCCCGCTCTATCGTTTCTCCGAGGTCAGCCTGCCGCTGTACTCGCCGGGTATTTCCTATCGTTTACTGGTTTCGGGAGGCTTGTTGTTCGGGGTGGCATCGGTGCTGAACAACGGTTGCAGCGTAGGTACGCTGACCAGGTTTGCCTGTGGCAATTTCAATAAACTGTTCACAATGATCGGCTGGGTCCTGGGGATCGTGCTCTGGTATTACATACGCATGATGCCCGAACAGAAGACCATTCTGATGCCGGAAATTTCCAGCCGCCATTACTGGCTGTTGATCGGTGTAGTGGCGCTGGTACTGATTTTTTTAGTCTGCATACACGGTAATAAACACCTGGTTTTCTCCAGCATGCTGCTGGGTGCGTTGACGAGTGCGCTCTATACGTTCGAGCCGTTATGGACACCGAGTGTGTTCTTTTACAATGTTTCGCAGTTGTTCTGGCAAGCCGATATGTCAATCAGCGCCCGGCGTATTGCTGTGTTTGTCATGTTGCTGGCAGGCATGCTGAGTTTTACCGTGTACAGGAAAATGTTCCGTTTCGAGGCCTTTACCCCATCAAAGGCTGGCGTTCATTTGTTGGCGGGTATTTTGATGGGGATTGGGGCTCGATGATGCTCGGCGGTAACGACTCGCAAATACTGTTGGTGTTTCCAACACTGAGCGTTGCTTCAAGCATTCCAATGGTGTCGATTGCCACAGGTATTCTGGTGTCATTGTGGTGCAAAAAACGCTTTACGAATTGAACACCCTCAAGATGGTTCCGCTTTCGACACAATAAAATAGACAGTGATGACAGACAGAAATCGGCTAAAAACGGACGTTCCACCTACGCCTGTTTCCAGTCAAAAGCCGCGTACCGGCTGTGTCTAAGAAGTAAGTTGCGATTCAATGGGATGGACTCCTACTCACCTCAACATTTTGAATATCAGGCAGAAGGGGCGAACCACAGTCACAGTGAGAAGGAGTCCACACATGAAACTAATTTGCGTTGTGGGCGACTTGGCTAAAAACGCGTTTCAGAACCAATCCACTGCACGGATTACCCTATCGCAGTCGTTGGCTAGATAGTCCCGGTTAAATCCACTGCTTGTAGATGTGATTTCCAGACTGGCAGTTAACTGGATGCCTCTGCAACCAACCAGACCTCCCGGAGCTGCTTGGAGTTTGAGGTCGCGTCGGGCTTCCTCGCAGGTATCGTACTGGTCTGACGTTAGGACCTTGTCAAGAGTCGGCGTGTGCTTACCTTCCCAGTTAAGTGACACGAGGCGAACCTTGGCGGCGGCTGCCTCCAGCGCTTCCCATGCAGCAATCTCGGCATCTACCCAAGCTTTCCAGGGCATGACCTGCGTACGTCCCTCTGCGAAATTGCATCCTACTTGACCACCCATGCCCCAGCTACTTACCACCTATTTGCATTCGACCTGACCAGTCATTTTCATTGGATTTGGCCAGGGTAGCTGTACTGATCTCAAACTTGCGACGATAGTCAGTGGTGGAGTCGATGGATAACTAGCGATTTTCAACCCCACTACCATTGAAGCCAGCGCGGTCCGAGCAGCGCACCGATAACGGTTGGTATCAACATGCCAAGCAAGTACCAGACGCCCCAGAACGGGACTTCCATTTCAGGGCAATGCAGGCAATAGGCAATGGTAGCCATCGCCCCTGAAAGCAGCCCGCCGCAGGCGCCGGCCAGTCCCAGGCGAGTGGGTGCCAACCCGCGCAGAGCCCAAAAGACAGCAATGAACCCCGGAATCGAAAGCAAGGTGATGTTCAGCGTACACACGCGCCAGGTTTTACCGAAGATCATCGAAGCACGCACGTCCGGGGCTGCTGTCATCAGGACATAGAGGGCGCCGGCCCACACCGCTGCAACCGCAGCAATGACCAGCAGTTGTCCGGCGCCTGGCGTAAGTCCGGGCCTCGCCAAGCGCACAACCTGGCTCAACGCGCCGACCATCAGGCACAGGGGCAAGGCAATCTTTGCCCAGAAAATCGGAGTTGCCGCCACTTCGGCCAGATCCGGACGTACGCCAAACATGACCATCACCAGCAAGAAGGCCGTTATCAGACCGACCAGCACCGCGACACCGAAACGCTTTGCGAGCGCATGCTGGTCCACCGGTGTAATACCGGTCGCCAGCATGGAAATAAGATCGTCAGTTTTCATCGTGTACCTCTAATCCTGTCGGCCAACGCCTTAAGCCCGCGATGGATGCCAATCTTTACCGCTGACTCCGAAAGCCCGGTCATTTGCGCGGACTCGGCGACCGACAAGCCTTCAAGCTTCACCTGCTGAATCGGCAAACGCTGCCGGTCAGGCAGTTGCTCAAGTAACTTGCCGAGGTCGCGATGGGCCTGCTCCGGCTCCAGATGAGGCTCGGCAAACAGCTCCGCCACATCGTCGAGCGAGTCATTGAGCACTTCATTGCGCGACCTACCACGAAAAAAATCCGTGAGTTTGTAGCGGGTGATGGCAAACACCCAGGCCGTCAGCGGTTGGTCCGCACGGTACGTTTGTCGACCGTTATGGACGGCCAGCAAAACCTCTTGCAGCAAATCCTCGACTTCACCCGGTTGCCGCTGAAGTCGGGTTCGAACGAAGCCGCGTATATGACCACTCAGCTCCTTGAGGAAAGTGCCATAAGCCCGCTCGTCTCCACCCAGGCCCGCGAGGAACAAGGTCTGAAGATGAATTTCCCGGCCGCGCAATGCGTCGTTATGTGTAGTTCGTTCCATCGTCCACTCTGGTTACACGAGGATGAAATATTCTGTACTTGCATAACGCCAGCGCCGATAACTGGCGATGGATCATGCTTGCCGCCAAAGGCATATGGCAACAAGTAGATTCATTTTGCGGTTCTAAAAAAATATTTTTTGCGATGGCTGTAACCGGATATGAAAACTCAGCGAACTACCTTTCGGATCTGAAGCACAGCGTACTCCTGCACTGATGCGACGACCCACCCTCATTCTCCCGGAGAATAACCATGAACAATCTGAAGCTTGCTGCCATCGCCGTTGCCTTTTCCTCCTTTGCTGCCGGCGCCATTGCCGCCGAGACCCCAGCTGCCGCAGGCGCCATGGAAAAATGCTACGGCGTCGCCATGGCCGGTCACAACGATTGCAAGGCCGGTGCAGGTACCACGTGCGCAGGTACGGCAAAAATGGATTACCAGCCTAATGCCTGGAAAAACGTTCCCGCTGGCACTTGCACCACCATCAAGACACCAAAAGGCACCGGCACCCTCACACCAATGTAACGTCAACGCCACGGGGCACGTACTTATCATGAACAAGGCATTCCAGATCGGGGCCGGACTTGGCCTCAAACCGAACCATTACCTAGAGGCCCACGACTGCACGGTCGAAGGTCTCTGGTTCGAAGTTCATCCGGAAAACTACATGGTTGGTGGCGGCCCCCGTCTGGCATGGCTGGAGGCCATTGGCGAGCGGCACCCATTGTCGTTGCACGGGGTGTCACTTTCGCTGGCGGCTGATTGCCCGCCGGACCCGGAGCACTTGAAACGCCTGAAACAGCTCGCTGATCGCGTTCAACCGGCACTGATTTCCGAGCACCTGGCCTGGTCAGCCTGGCGCCACCAATACCACCCCGACCTGTTGCCTTTTCCCCGAACAAATGAAGCGTTACAGCGTATAGCAAGCAATATCCAGCGCACACAAGACGCCCTCGGACGTCGCATTGCCATCGAAAACCCGACCCATTATTTGCACCTGGACGGGCATGACTACAGCGAACTGGAATTTCTCACCGAATTGAGCACGGTGACTGGCTGCGGCTTGTTGCTGGACGTCAACAACGTGCACATCAGTGCGCACAACCTGGGTTTTAACGCCGCCGATTATCTGGACGCCTTTGCGGCCGACGCCATCATGGAGATTCATCTGGCGGGGTTCACCAAGGATCCGGGTGAATCCTCGTTACTGATCGACAGCCATGATGCCCCTGTCGCCGAAGATGTCTGGTCACTGTACCAGCGGCTAATCGAGCGGATCGGCCAGCGTCCGACACTGATCGAACGCGACGACCATATCCCCGCTTTCGACGTTTTAATGGCCGAGCGCAACCGAGCGCAGACGTTATTGAACCTTGGGCAAAACTTGCAATTGAAGGTGGCGATATGAAGCCCTCACTCGCAAGCTTTCAGGATGCCTTCGTGAGTGCGTTGTTTGGCACTGAATCATCCACGATGGATTCGCTGACCCAACAACCAGGCTTTGCGGTCTATCGCAATACCGTCCTCAAGGGCACGACGGACGCGTTGCTCGCTAATTTTCCTACAATAGAACAGCTGGTCGGCACCGACTGGCTCAAAAGCGCTGCCACCATACACGCCCGGCTTTCACCGCCAACGGATGCCCGATTGCTGAACTACGGAGCGGACTTCCCCGACTTTCTCGACCGCTTCGAACACGCGCAAGACATGCCGTATCTGGGCGACGTCGCCCGTCTGGACCTGCTCTGGACACAGGTTCATTGCGCCGCTGATGAGCCTGGCCTTGGGCTGAACGACTTGGCGCAGATTCCCGCTACGGAATTGGGCAACTTGCGGCTTAAACCACGGGACACCGCCCGTTGGGTCTGGTTGCCGGATTGTCCCGCCTACACGATCTGGTGCGTCAATCGTGAACAACGGGAAATGCCTGAAAAACTCGAATGGCAAGGTGAAGGTGCACTACTGACACGCAAGTCCGGCCGCGTGCATTGGCAGGCTGCGAGTGCCGCAGACTGCGCCTTTCTCGACGCCTGCGCGGCCCACCTGCCCCTAGATGTCGCCGCCGACTGGGCCATTGATGTCGAGTCTGACCTGAACCTGGAAAACCTCATTATTCGCCTGGTGAGTGCTGACGCGTTTGTAACGGCGGAACTCCTGACAACCAGTTACTGAAGCCATCAACGGAGCACAGCATGGATACCATTAACACCCGCTCACCTGCCGCCGACAATTCCCTGCGTGGCCTCTGGAACCGCGTTGCAACCCGATTGGGCAATCTGATCAGCGATTCGTTTCTGGTGTTGGTGGCACGCATTGCCATCGCTGCCATTTTCTTCATGTCAGGGCGCACCAAAGTCAGCGACGTTCTGACGATTACGCCGAGTACCTACGAACTGTTCCGTACGGAATACGCCTTGCCTCTGATCTCTCCAGAACTGGCGGCACACCTTTCGACCTACAGCGAGCACCTATTTCCACTGCTGCTGGTGCTCGGGCTGTTCACCCGTCTATCCGCCTTGGCATTGTTGGTTATGACCTTTGTCATTGAGGTTTTCGTTTACCCCGATGCCTGGCCGACGCACCTATCCTGGGCGGGATTGCTGCTAATCATCATCGCACGCGGCGCAGGAGCACTTTCGCTGGATCGCAGACTGGGTATCCGGTGATCCATTCACATATGAAGAAACTCTTGGGCAGGAGTATGCGGTTAGTTGACGGCACCCCGACGGCACACATCCAGCGTGAATCGTTGGCTGCAACGTTCAGACAGCGGTCGATACGCCGCACCATTTGATCGTTGTGCATGAGGTGACCAACGTCGGTTCCGACCGCGATCAACTCAGCTCGATGGCCAAGCAGGCCCGCGAGGCGACACAAGTAGCCTGATAGAGAGCTACGCTAATGCCTAGTAAGGCCCGGTCCATCCAAATCAGCGGTGGCGCACGAACATGGTTTTCTCTTTACTGATGGCGTTGGTATTAGCGTTCCTGATTGGCTGGGTTTCGCAGCGCATGGGTATGTGTCTTGTCAAAGCGAGCGAACAATTGCTGGCGGGGCGCCCGACGTTGTTTGTGGCACTGACATCGTGTGGATTGTTCGGGTTGATGCTGGCCCCGCTCTATCGTTTCTCCGAGGTCAGCCTGCCGTTGTACTCGCCTGGTATTTCCTATCCTTTACTGGTTTCGGGAGGCTTGTTGTTCGGGGTGGCATCGGTGCTAAACAACGGTTGCAGCGTAGGCACGCTGACCAAGTTTGCCTGTGGCAATTTCAATAAACTGTTCACAATGATCGGCTGGGTCCTGGGCATCGTGCTCTGGTATTACATGCGCATGATGCCCGAACAGAAGACCATTCTGATGCCGGAAATTTCCAGCCGCCATTACTGGCTGTTGATCGGTGTAGTGGCGCTGGTGCTGATTTTTTTAGTCTGCATACACGGTAATAAACACCTGGTACTCTCCAGTATGCTGCTGGGTGCGTTGACGAGTACGCTCTATACGTTCGAGCCGTTATGGACACCCAGTGTGTTCTTTTACAATGTTTCGCAGATGTTCTGGCAAGCCGATATGGCAATCAGCACCCGGCGTATTGCGGTGTTTGTTATGTTGCTGGCAGGCATGCTGAGTTTTACCCTGTACAGGAAAACGTTCCGTTTCGAGGCCTTTACCCCATCAAAGGCTGGCGTTCATTTGTTGGCGGGTATTTTGATGGGGATCGGGGCTTCGATGATGCTCGGCGGTAACGACTCGCAAATACTGTTGGTGTTTCCAACACTGGGCGTTACTTCAAGCATTCCACTGGTGTCGATTGCCACAGGCATTCTGGTGTCATTGTGGTGCAAAAAACGCGGTACGAGTTGAACTCGTCAAAACCAGCCAGTTGAAGCTGCCTTCTGGAATTTTGGCATTTCATTAATCCACAAGCCGCAGAATTTAACTTACTGTAAGACGCCGCGTAGATCACCCAATTTCATACCAATAGCACATGCTGGACTGACGGCCAACGCCTACCAGCGCCGTTGGCTGGCAATTGCCTGGATTTGTTTCACTGGTTCGATCCGGGCTGTGTGAAAACATAGCGAGCAGAGGCAGAACAAGGTAAAAACAGGCAAGAAAAGGCCGGGGTCGCGCCCTACTTTACAAGTTGTAAATGAGCATTCCAAGCCTGTTTTTAACGCAATAATGCCGAGCGCAGTAGTTTTCACACAGTCGACACCCGGACAGGACGCGTAAGAATTTTTTGCCGCAGATCGGCTAGTCCAGTCGATTGAAAGTGCCTAGGCACTTGTCGACACTTCATCCCACGCAAAAGTCAGAAGCCATTTCAAAGATACTGGCTCGTGATTAGGATGAAGAAAAAAAGTCCCCTAGTGCAGGCATTGGGGCTATGGCTGATTTCTTCCATTAGCTGTCCTTCACGAAGGGCAGCTTTGGGCCCAGGCTGTGTGAAAACGCCAGTGATTGTCTAACCTTCTGATCGTCGAGATCGTAGCGGGGGCGATCATGAAGCGATTTATTGAAGGTGAGGCTCGGACGCAAGTCACCTTGCTGCCGGAGTGCCTGGACGATTACGTGACCCAAGAAAATCCAGTCCGTGTGGTCGACGTTTTCGTCGATGAACTCGACCTGGGCGCACTTGGTTTTGAGGGCGTCGATCCTGCCGCAACGGGTCGTCCAGCCTATCACCCAGCGGTGTTGCTGAAGATCTATATCTACGGCTATCTCAATCGGATTCAGTCCAGCCGCCGACTTGAACGTGAGGCCGAGCGCAACGTCGAGTTGATGTGGCTAACGGGGCGTTTGGCTCCGGACTTCAAAACCATTGCCGACTTTCGCAAAGACAACGGCAAAGCCATTCGCAGCGTATGCCGCCAGTTCGTAGTTCTTTGTCGCAACCTCAATCTCTTCTCCCAATCGATCATCGCCATCGACGGCAGCAAATTCAAAGCCGTCAATAATCGCGACCGCAACTTCACTCAGGGGAAGGTGAAGGCACGCATGCAGCAGATCGAGCAGAGCATTGATCGATATCTGGCGGCGATGGATTCGGCGGATCGGGCAACGCCCGAAGTGGCCGAGGCCAAAGCAGAGCGGCTTAAAGAAAAGATAGAAACACTGAAAAAGCAGATGCAGAAACTCAAGGACATCGAGGCGCAGCTCCACGAAAGTCCAGACCAGCAGATCTCCCTCACCGATCCAGATGCACGCTCAATGGCTACGAGCGGCCGAGGCACCGGAACGGTTGGCTACAACGTACAAACAGCGGTCGACGACAAACACCATCTGATCGTTGCCCATGAGGTGACCAACGTTGGTAATGATCGTGGGCAACTGAGCAATATGGCGAACCAGGCGCGTGAAGAAATCAAGGCTGAATCGCTAACGGTGGTGGCCGACCGAGGCTATTACAAAGGTCTGGAAATCCTTGCTTGCGAGCAAGCCGGCATCACTACCTTCGTACCGAAACCCCTCACATCGGGCAGCAAAGCCGAAGGCCGATTTGGTAAGCAGGACTTCATCTACCTTGCTGCATCGGACGAGTATCGATGCCCTGCGGGACAGTTACTGACCCGACGGCATTCTTCGGTGGAAGACGGCATGCTACTGCACTGTTATTGGTTCTCGGGCTGCCAGTCCTGCGCAATGCACAAGCAATGTACGACGGGTAAGGAGCGCCGGGTAAAGCGCTGGGAACATGAAGCCGTAATCGATGCGATGCAGGTACGGCTGGAAAATGATCCAACGATGATGAGGCGTCGCCGACAGACCGTTGAACATCCTTTTGGAACGCTCAAATATTGGATGGGAGCCACCCACTTCCTGACCAAAACCCTACCAAGGGTAAGCACCGAAATGAGCCTTCATGTGCTCGCCTACAACCTCAAACGAATGATGAGCATTTTCGGTATCGCAGGACTACTTGAGGCGATCAGGGCGTGAATCCAGCCGTTTGATCGTCCGTGAGTGGCTGTTTGGGCCGCTGACGCGGCCCAAACAGCATTTACGAACGCCTATGTAGCTGACGAGGGCAATCGCGCTTCAGTCTGCTGGTTTCGCAGGCAACGCCCGTAGCTCTCAACTTTCGACGTATTCAGTGCGTTTTCACACGGCCTGGGTCGGCTGCTGCCCTTCATAACTGGTCGTTATCGACTGAACGTATGAGGTAGCAACCTTTAAGCCCCACCCTCCCCCAACTCAGCAGCCACCTGCGAGTATTGCTACGTCCAGTAATCGACCTGATGCCAGCCGCTCGACAGAAGTCGCACTTCAATCCCGAGCAATCTTGTCATTTGCCAAGGCTTAGGGCAGGGTCGATACCACTGACATCTCTGCCAAAGGAGTCACCCCATGTCCAAGCTATATCCCAGTGTCGATCCCGAGGGGCTGGTCGAGTACTCAGTGGTCTACACCGACCGCTCGCTCAACCACATGTCGCAGTCGTTTCAAGGTGTGATGAAGAACATTTCAACGACCCTGAAACAGGTCTACAACGCCCAGGCTGTCGGGGTCGTCCCGGGCAGCGGCACATTCGGCATGGAAGCGGTGGCGCGACAGTTTGCCACCGACCAGCAATGCCTGGTGATCCGCAACGGCTGGTTCAGTTATCGCTGGAGCCAGATCCTTGAGATGGGCAACATCCCGGCGGCCACCACGGTGCTGAAAGCCCGACCGGTCGACACGGGCCGCCAGGCTGCCTACACCCCACCCCCTCTGGACGAAGTGCTGGCAGCCATTGAGGCGCAGAAACCGCAGATTGTCTTCGCCCCCCACGTTGAAACCTCATCAGGGATTATCCTGCCCGACGAGTACCTGCGGGCCGTCGGCGACGCCGTGCACGCGGTGGGTGGCCTGTTCGTGCTGGACTGCATCGCCTCAGGCACGCTTTGGGTTGATATGCAGAAATGCGCAGTCGACCTGCTGATCAGCGCACCGCAGAAAGGCTGGAGCGCCTCCCCTTGCTGCGCCCTGGTGATGTTCAGTTCTTTGGCCCTCGAGCGCATCGAGCAGACGCAAAGCAGCAGCTTCGCCTGCGACCTGAAAAAGTGGCTTCAGATCATGCAGGCCTACGAACAGGGCGGACATGCCTACCATGCGACCATGCCCAGCGATTCCCTCGCGCGATTTAACGAAGTGATGAAAGAGACGCAAGCCTACGGTTTCGACAAGGTCCGCAGCGAACAACAGGCGCTGGGCGATCGGGTACGCGCAATGTTGACCGGCAAAGGCATCAAAAGCGTGGCCGCAGCTGGCTTTCAGGCCCCTGGTGTAGTGGTGAGCTACACCGATGATGCCGACATCAAGAGCGGTAAGAAATTTGCCAGCCACGGCCTACAGATCGCCGCCGGAGTGCCATTGCAATGCGACGAGCCGGCCGACTTCCAGACCTTCCGCATCGGACTGTTCGGACTCGAAAAGCTGCACAATATCGAGCGCACGGTCAGCACCCTCGAGCAGGCACTGGACGAGGTGATGGTTAACTAAGCCCTCATCGTGCCCGCAGCACATGCCGGACTTGTGAATTCCAGGAAGGCATCCTGCCCTGGACACTGCCGGCCCATGGCGCTGATCTTCGACGAATATGACGCTGGTCGCCCGGGCGTCACGCTAGAACCATAAGGGAAATCCGCCGCATACCACCAATGTGAGTGACGGGTTCTGGCCGGAGGGGGTGGTTAGTCGTTTGATAGCCATCGAAGGTAAACCGGCCTGAGGATGCTAGGGCGTAAAGCCCTAGCGGACAGCAGATTTCACTTTTTCTTTTTCGCCGGCTTTTCTGCCTTGTCTGATTTCTTAGCCTTGTCTGGCTTGCTATCAGCTTTTTTTGCAGATTTCTTTGGTTCGGCATCTTTTTTCTTGTCTTTCTTTTCGGAAGATTTCGAAAGAGCCGAGGCCGCAGCTGATTGCTTTGCCTTCGATGACTTTTTGTCTTTCAAATCCTTGCTGGCGTTCGAAGCATCACCTTTGCTTTTCTTCTCGTCTTTAGCCACGTTGACCACCTCTCGGAAAATGCCGGTATTGGCACATTGCCTGTGCGATTCATCCACAAGCTAATCATTAGGCGAGCGCGTCCAAAGGCGGTTCAAATTTTTTGATGCGTTGAGACAGGCGTTGGATGAAGCACCGAGATATGAGCCCAGATGCATCCACCCCTCGAAAACCACTCCCCACAAAAAAGCCCACTGACCGTCTCCGATCAGTGGGCTTCCCAAGCAAGCTTCTACTTACAAAGCCATATCCGTCGAAGCATTAGCCTTCGAAGCCTTTGCCTTATCAGCATCAGCCGGAGCAGCAGCCGGAGCTACCACCTGACCAATTGCCGGCGGCGGAGTCAGTTGCAGCACCTTGGCGGTGTACGCCCACTCCTGCGCAACCTTCTCAGGACTGCCATTCAACTGAGTGCCATAGCTCGGCACGATCTGATGCAGCTTCTCCTGCCAGGCTGGCGAAGCCACCTTGTCCTTGAACACTTTCTGCAGCACGGTCAGCATGATCGGCGCAGCCGTCGATGCGCCCGGCGATGCGCCCAGCAGGCCGGCGATCGAGCCGTCAGCGGAGGCAACGATTTCAGTACCCAGCTTCAACACGCCACCGGCTGCTTCATCACGCTTGATGATTTGCACGCGTTGGCCGGCTTGCCAAAGGCGCCAGTCTTCAGCTTTGGCGTTCGGGAAGTATTCTTTCAGGGCGTCGAGGCGGTCTTCGTCAGACAGCATCAGCTGGCCGGCGAGGTACTCGACCAGCGGGTATTCCTTGATGCCGACTTTGGTCATTGGCCACACGTTGTGCGTGGTGGTGGTGGTCAGCAGGTCCAGGTACGAGCCTTCCTTCAGGAACTTGGTGCTGAAGGTCGCGAATGGGCCAAACAGGATGACGCGCTTGCCGTCCAGGACACGGGTGTCCAGGTGCGGAACCGACATTGGCGGTGCGCCAACGGAGGCTTTGCCGTAGGCCTTGGCCAGGTGTTGCTCGGCGATGGTCGGGTTCTCGGTGACGAGGAACGAGCCGCCTACCGGGAAGCCTGCGTATTCCTTGGCTTCAGGAATGCCGGACTTCTGCAGCAGGTGCAGTGCACCGCCGCCCGCGCCGATGAACACGAACTTGGCGTCGGTTTCGGATTGGGTGCCGTCTTTCAGGTTTTTGTAGCTGACGCGCCAGGTGCCGTCGTCGTTCTTGGTGATGTCTTGCACTTCGCTAGACAGTTTCAAGTCGAACTTCGGTGTGGTTTGCAGGTGCGCAACGAACTGGCGGGTGATTTCGCCGAAGTTGACGTCGGTGCCGATCGGGCTCCAGGTGGCCGCGATTTTCTGGTTCGGGTCACGCCCTTCCATCATCAGCGGAACCCACTTCTTGATCACAGCCGGGTCTTCGGAGTACTGCATGCCGGCGAACAGCGGGCTCGCTTGCAGGGCTTCGTAGCGCTTCTTCAGGAACTTGATGTTGTCATCGCCCCACACAAAGCTCATGTGCGGCGTGGAGTTGATGAACGAACGCGGGTTTTTCAGCACGCCTTGCTGAACCTGCCAGGCCCAGAACTGACGGGAGATCTGGAACGCTTCGTTGATTTCAACGGCTTTCGGGATCGAGACATTGCCCTTGTCGTCTTCCGGGGTGTAGTTCAACTCGGCCAGGGCGGAGTGACCGGTACCAGCGTTGTTCCAGCCGTTGGAGCTTTCCAGGGCGACGCCGTCGAGGCGCTCGATCATTTCCATCGAAGTGCCAGGTTCCAGCTCGTTGAGCCAGACACCCAGGGTCGCGCTCATGATGCCGCCGCCGATCAGCAGTACATCGACTTTCTTTGCCTCTTCCGCGTGAACGGACGTGATCCCCATCGACAAAGCCAGCCCCAGCAGGGCCGTGTTCATTTTCTTAAACATCTGTAGCACCTATGATAAAACGCCATCCGCCCTTCTATCCTCATTCACGGAGCCCCGGGTTCACGACATTCAGGCAGGACGTCGTGGGTGCTCGTGCACAAGAATCGAAGGGTGGGCACACAAGGCCGACGTGTCTCCATCGACCTCAGTTATATGTCCCTACTGAACTGACTTTTTATCATTATTGGCTTCAGCTACTTGAGCGACATTGATCCTGTCGGCACGTCTCAAGGACATGCAAACTGAAAAGGTCAAACCAAGTTGGCGCGCAGAATATCATGGCTCGACGACCGCGCGCTCTCAAAAGGACTTATGAGTCTAGTCCAGACGAGGCTCGTTCGCCGCGTCCCGGCCCAAACGATTCAGCACAAACACCTTGGCGTTGTGGGTCATTTGGTCCAGATGCCGGTCGCGCTGCTTTTCGGCATCGACCATCGCGCGCTTTCCGTGTTTTTGCAGCAAGTAGGTATGTATCTGCCGGACCTCTAGAGAACTGTAGATAAATGTGACGTCCAACAATCCCATCAAGCCTTCGCTGCTGTGGTCGCGGGTGTTCATCAGCACCTGCGTGCCGCGCACGCCCAGCACCTGGAACCCCATCGATTCGAACAACGGCACCTTGGCCACGGTGCAGGTCAGTTCGGCGTGGGGGTAGCGACTGATCATGTCTTGCAACATGGACCGCGCGACGCCGCGGCGACGATGACCCGCGTCGACGGCCATGTAGGCGACGCCGCACGCTTCGGGATCGTCCTTGACCGGCAGGTACAGCAGAAAACCGATGACCTTTTCAGGGTCTTTTTCGTCGGTGGCGACGATCAACTCGACCGCAATGCCCTTGGACCCACCGAGGGCTTCCAGATACAGATGCACTTCGTAGCCGACCGCGTACTGATACACGTTGTACAGCGGGTTGCTCGGCGCGATGCCGACCATGCTGATGTCGGTCAGGTTGTCGACGACCATCTGCAGGATCTGGCTGTTGATGTGCTCCGGGCACGGGGTTTCAAAGTGGCTGAGTTGGGGCATTGCGTGATTGACTCCGAGGTTTAAGGCGCGCCCGTGACGTGAAGCGTTGGCACAGGGCGCGCCTATGATAACTGCTGTTGCAGCCTTTCCCTCGACTGACTCACCGAACCTCTTCAACTTCACCGGGGCGCCAGGCTTTGGTGAAGAACGGTTCGAGCGGCCCGTACAACCGCAAAAGCATGAACCAGCCTTTGCCCGGCAGCGTCTGAATCCAGTTGCCACGTTTCACGCCTTCCGGTTGTTGAGGACCGAAGTAAACGGTGGTTGAGCCATCCGTGTCGGCCTCGGCGGCGGGCGACGGATAGCTCTGGCTGCCGGCGCGTGGGTAACGTTGTGGCGTATCCAGCATCGATCGGGTCTGGTTGTCGTACACGGTGAACGACCAAAAATTGGCTTCGGGAATACCTTTGGGCAGCGTCACTTTGTAGGTCTTGGCCCCGTCGAAATACGCCTTCTTCGAATCCAGCATGGCGAACAGGTATTGCGAGCCGATACCGGGCAGACGCATCGCCATGGCTGGCGTGATGCCGGTAACGCCATAGAAAAACGCCGAGCGCGCATCCAGGGTGCGATAACCCGTCGCCGGGAAAGGCTTGGCGCCTTCGGAGGTGATGATCGGGATGGGCGTTTCAAACTCACTGCCACTGATGAACAGGAAGTTGGACCAGGATGAACCGGGGTAGTAATACCAGTCAGGATCACGCGGATTCATCAGCAAGCTGCGCGCGGTGGCATTCGCCGCCGCCAGCGCTTCGGTCATGATTTTCTTCATGCGTGCATCCGGCGCGAACGGCTTGCCCTTGACGATGCCGACGGCGGCCAGCGAGCCCATCAGTTCGGCGTCGAGCGTGGTCGCAGGCTCTTGCTGCACGAGTTCATTAAGGAGCTCATAGGCACTGAAGTCGTTTGGTGGAATGGTGTTCATCACCTTGCCGCTACCTTCGTGGAACACCGTGGGCGGCGGTTCGGCCACCTTGGCCAGCGCGACCTGGCCACTGAGGAATTGCGCCACGCTGGTGCCGTAGCCCCCTGCCTCGTAGGGATAGATTTTGGTGGTTTTCTTGATCAACTCGACGACCGGTTTCGGGTCGCTCTTATCCATGAAAGCACGGCCCAGGATCAGCACTTTGGTGGTCGGCGCACGCGTCACGAAATAGCCGCCTTCGGGGACCGGCCCGTCGTAGCCAGGCGGCAGCACCAGGTATTTTCCACCCTGCCCCCGGTCCGGCCCCGGCGCGCCGAAGTCGATCATCCAGCGCCACCAATAGTCGTCCAGCGTGCCCAGCGAATTGGGCGGTGTTTCCAGCACCATCGGCCCTTTGCTCACGTCGATGAAACCGAGGAAATAAATGGTATCGGCATTGGCCGTCAGGAACAGCGACTTGGCATCCATCAACTCTGAAAAGATCAGGATCTCGTTGTCCTTGACGCCGGCCTCCAGGAAGCCTTTACGGATCGCCACCACGTTGACCCCCTGGAAGGTGTTGGTGATGGCATTGAAAGCATGGATGTAATCGAGGTTGTCGTAGACCTTGTTCAGGGTGTCCGTGCTCGGCATGCCGTCCTTGAATTCCAGCGTGCCGAAACGGGTGTCGACGTTTGCGGGCGTGCTGATCGAGGCGGGAACAGGCGAGTTGTCGAGCGCAGTTGCTGCGCTTGGGAGCGCCAGCGCAATACAGACGGCGGGGGCGGTTAGTAGCCGAATGAATGGTTTCACAGTGTCATCTCCATCAGGAATGGATTGAACGCTTGCCCTCTCGACATTGGAAAACGGCCCGATTGACTCCCACTGTTCGCGGCAGCAGATCAAGCATAGCCATGCTTGGCTGGAACAATTGCCGTTCGGCGGAGAACGGCCTTGTTGAACAGAGATTTTATTCGTCAGAAATGGCTGCATCGCCACCGATTGATCGCCACGCCGCTTGCGCCAGCAGTTCTCTGTAAGTCTTCGGACTGCCCGCCACCCTCCCCGACAACCATGCCCGGCAGTAACTGTCCGCCTGGCCGATGATCAGCGACGGCAGCAATTCGGCAGGAAACGCTCGCAATTCATCGCGTCGGCCGGGCTCTGCCAGCCATTGGCCGAGTTTCTGGTTACGGGTTTTGTTTCGAGTGGCCAGTTCGTCCTTGAACGGCCCTTTGGTGACGGCAAATCGCGCGTGGTACTGGAACCGTGCCCACTCGGGCTGGCTGTCGACCCAATCGACGTAGCTGTGGACCAGCGCGCGCACGCCCTCTTCGGTCGTCTGGGCCTCAGCGAGGTAGCTGTCGCGAAGCAGTGCCTGGTCGTCCAGCGCCGTAAAGAACAGCGCGGCCACCAGGCCTTCCTTGTTGCCGAAGTGATGGTAGATCGCGCCGACGCTGGTATCGCATTCGGCGCGGATCATTTCGATGGTCGTGGCTTCGAGCCCTTGTTCGTTGAATAGGGCCAAGGCTTTTCTGAAGATGTCGCGCTTGAGTTCGGCTCTTCTGCCGGGGTAGCTGCGCTCGAGTAGATCTGACGTTTCCATGCGGGACACAGGCCAAAAAAATCCATGACAAGGCAGACGGCTGCCGGTGAGAAAGCTGAGCTATGTTGACAGATTTCCTCGCGACAGAATACTGTTCCGTCACAGAACATTATTCTGTTAAAGAACATCATTCTGTAAACCACCCCCCTCAGCGAGGCTTCAAAATGAGTCAGTTTCTCAGCATGCTCAACAGCGCCGGTCCGGAAGCGTTCAGCAAAATGGCCTGCCAGGTGGCACCCTACTTCAGCACCATAAAGCCGCTGATTTCCGAGTTGCGCCCCGGTCACGCCACGGTGCAGGTGCCATTCAGCACGGAGATCACCAACCACTTGGGCTCGGTTCATGCGATTGCGATGTGCAACGCAGCCGAACTGGCGGCCGGGACGATGACCGACGTGTCCATTCCGGCCGGTGCGCGCTGGATTCCGAAAGGGATGACGGTTGAGTATCTGGCCAAGGCCAAGAGCGATGTGACGGCGGTGGCCGATGGCGAGGCGGTGGATTGGCAGACGGAAGGCGACAAGATCGTACCGGTGGATGTTCATGATGCTGAAGGCAAGAAGGTGTTCACGGCGCGGATCACCATGAACGTAAAACTCGCCTAAACACCGCCCCCCTGCAGCAGCTGGCGAAGCCTGCTGCTACAGGGATTGGCGTTACCAGTCGTAGCTCATTTCAACCGACGCCACCCGCTCCTGGCCGTAGTAGCAACCGAACGAATAATTGCAGTCCGACACATACTCGCGATCAAACACGTTTTGCACGTTCAAGCGGGTTTGCAAGCCGCGCAAGCTTGCGTCGAGTTTGCCCATGTCATAACTGATCGTGGTGTCGTAGACGACGTAGGACGGCACGTCGAAGGAGTTGGACGAATCACCCGGTTTACGCCCGATGTACCGCGCACCCGCGCCGAAGGTCAGTCCATTGAGCGCCGCTTGCGTGAAGTGATAATCCACCCACAACGAGGCGGATACCGGCGACTGCGCTTCGTTACGGTTGCCCTGATCGCCATAGGTGCTCTTGGTGTAGAACGAGTCGATGTAGGTCGCCGCCGCCAGTACGTCGACGTTGTCGATGCTGGACTTCAGCTCCAGTTCAACGCCGCGCGAACGCACTTCGCCGGCCTGGGCCTGATACTGCGGATACTCGTCGTCGCCGGTCAGCACGTTTTTCTGCTTGATCTGATACACCGACGCGGTGATCAGCGTCTTCTCGAACGGCTGGTACTTCACGCCCACTTCATATTGCTCGCCCTCGGTCGGCTCGAAGGCATTGCCGCCACGTTCAGGCGCGGCGGTGCCGATGGTCGGCAGGAAGGACTCGGAGTAGCTGATATACGGCGCCAGGCCGAATTCGGTGACGTAGGTCAGGCCCACGCGGCCGGTGAATTTGTTGTCGCGTTGCGAACTGACGGTGCGGGCGAGAATGTCCTTGTTATCGATTTCCGCCCAGTCCTGGCGCCCACCGATGGTCAGGATCCACTGGTCCAGTTTGATCTGGTCCTGCACGTACACACCCGTCTGGCGCAGGGTGTTGTCCCATTGGGTGTCAAGCACCGGCGTCACGCTGCTGGTGTCGTAGTTGTTCTTGCCGTAGAGGTCGACCGGCAACACGTTGTTCGCGTTCAAGCCATCGTACTTGCGGTTGAAGTGGCGATAGTCAACGCCCACCAACGTGGTGTGCTCAAGGGCTCCGGTGTTGAATGTGTACTCCAGGTTGTTATCGATGGTGTAAGCGATGTTGTGCTGGCGCCAATCGAGTTTGGTGCGGTTGGCGCGGGTGTAATCGGTCACGCCGGCAGCATCGGTAACGAAGCTGCGCAAGTAGAAGCCCTTGTAACGGTCGCGCACATCGGTGTAGCGCGCAGTCGAGCGGTACTTCAGATCGTCAGTGAAGTCGTGGGTGAAGTCGTAGCCGAAGACGTACTGGTTACGTTTGTAGTCGTTGTAGTGCGAGTCGCCGGAGAAAAAGTCGCGGTTGATTTTCTCACCGTTGGGGCCGCGATTCAGCGAGCCGATCCGCGGCAGCGACTGATAGTCGACCTGGCCGTCATCACGCTGGATCTGCGCCAACAGCGTCAGCGACGTGTCGTCGGTCGGTGTCCAGGTCAGGCTTGGCGCCAGCAGCATGCGTTCACTGTGGGTGTGCGCGACCTGATCGTTGCCTTTGTTCGTGACACCGACGAGGCGATAGGTGAAGGCGTTCTGATCGTCAATCGGGCCACTGGTGTCGAATGCGCCGTTGACCCGGTTGTAGCTGCCCGCACCCAGTTTGACCTGGCTGCGCTGTTCCGTGGTCGGACGTTTGGAGACCATGTTGATCAGGCCTCCCGGCTGGTTCTGGCCATAGAGGACCGACGACGGGCCTTTGAGCACTTCGATGCGTTCCAGGGTGTACGGATCGATTTGCGGTGCGCCGCCCAGGCTTCCGGCATACGGAATGTAGGCACCGTCCAGGTACAACGGCGTCGGCGCGAAACCACGGCTGGTGATTTCGTCGGCAATCGAGTTGCGGTCGGTGAAACCGCCGGTATTCAGGCCGGGCGTGTAGCGCAGCGCCTGGGTCAGGTTGCGTGCGCCCTGCACTTCTACTTGATGCGCGGTCACCACGTTGATGGCCTGCGGAATTTCCAGGATCGGTGTGTCGGTTTTGGTGCCCGTGGCGCTGCGGGTGGCGACAAAACCGTCCACGGGCCCGTAGGCCGACTCGATGACTTCACCCGAAATGCTGGTCGCCCCCAGTTGCAAGGCCGAGCCGGAATCCACCACCGGCAACAGAGAATAGCTGCCATTGTCCAGGCGCACAGCCTGCAATTTTCTGCCGGCCAGCAGTTGCCGCAATCCCGCATCAACCGTGTAGCGGCCGTGCAATCCTGCCGATGTCTGGCCACCTGCATGGGCCGGATCAAACGAAACCGTCACCCCCGCGGTGGAAGCAAACTGGGTCAATGCCGACCCCAGCGAACCCGCAGGAATATCGAACTCGGTTTCGATGTGGGTCTGCGCCCAAGCGGGCTGCGCAACGACCGTCATCCCCAACGGGACGACGAGCGCCATGCCAAGCAACGCCGCGTGGACAGCGCGGTTCAAGGGTTTGATGGAAGATTTTCGGTTAAGGGGATTGCGAGGGGTCATGCAGTTTCCTTTCGCCCGGCGGCAGTGAATGGCGGCGACTCTTTGCGCCTCTACCTACAAGGTCGAATGAGAAACAGAATCAACAACCCCTCTCGGCAAATTCTTTTCGCAGGCCCCATCACACCGGCTCGACACTGGCCCAATACCGACTGAAACGGCGTATGCGCACCGGCAATGTCGAGGTCAGGTTGTCCAGAATCGTGTCGGTGCTGCCAAGATGGAAAGCGCCGGAGATGCGCAGCGCAGCGACCGCCGGATCGCACCCCAGGTGGCCGGGACGGTAGCGCTGCAGTTCCATGACGAAATCGGCCAGGCGCCAGTCATTGACCACCAGCATGTCGCGGGTCCAGGCATCCGCTTGAGGGTTGGCCCACTGCAAAGGGTCAACGCTGTCGCTGCGAAAACTCAGCTGTTGCCCGGCCTCTACCCGCACGGCAGCGCCGGCCAAATGCGCGGAGCGCACTTCAACCGCATGCTCTTGCACGCTGACCTGCGTTTGCCCCGCTTCGCTGCGCACGATAAAACGCGTGCCCAAGGCGCGAATGCTGCCTTCGGCCGTGTGCACAATGAAGGGCCGCGCCAGTGGGTCACGCGCCGTTTCAATCTGGATTTCACCGCTGAGCAAGCGAATTTCCCGCAGCTGGTCGCTGTAGCGGATGTCCACGGCGGTGGCCGTGTTGAGTTGCAGCTGACTGCCGTCGTTCAGGCGCACGCGGCGGCGCTCGCCGGTGCCGGTACGCTGGTCCGCTATCAACGTCGGCAGCGGCGTGGTGTTCCAGGCCAATGCGCCCGCCCCGCCCGCCGCCAGCAGAATCGACAACACCTTGAGCACGTCGCGCCGTTTGGCGCGGGCGCTGGTCAATGTCGGCCGCGCAATGTCGGGACTGACCTGACCCAGTTTGTCCTGCAAACGCGCGAGACGGTCCCAGGCTTGCTGATGGCGAGGATCGCGTTCCAGCCAATGCCGATGCGCCTCACGAACGGCCTCGTCCGGCACCTCACTGCGCAAGTCGACATACCAGCGTGCCGCTGCCTCAAGGGTGGCATGGTCCAGTGATTGGGCACGTGCCACCGCTTCAGTCCTCAACCAGCAACAGGCAGTGAGTCAGGGCGCGTACCGCATGCTTCTTCACCGTGTTCACCGAAACGTTCAGGCGCCGGCCGATCTCCACATAGCTCAGGCCGTCGAGCTGCGCCATCAGGAAAATCTCACGGGTTCGGCTACCCAGGCCATCGAGCAAGCGGTCGATTTCCATCAGGGTTTCGATAATCAGCGTGCGGGCTTCAGGCGAGAACGCCACCGGCTCGGGGATCAGGGCCAGGGTTTCCAGATAGGCTTGCTCCAGCGCCCGACGGCGGAACATGTCGATCATCAAGCTGCGCGCGACCGTACTCAGATAAGCGCGAGGCTCGCGCAATTCAGGTGTCTTGCGCTGGGTCAGGATCCGGATGAACGTGTCCTGGGCCAGGTCTGCAGCATTGTCGATGCAGCCGAGTCGTTTGCGCAGCCAGCCGCAGAGCCAACTGTGATGGTCCTCGTAAAGCGTATGCACGGCGTGTTGCAGCGAGAGATCAACAGACGACATGGAGAAGGCCCAATGCGGAGAGTTATTTGATAATGACTCTCATTTTCTTCGATGACAGTTGGTTTTGGCAAGGCCGCGCGGGTGTCAGGGTGGTTGGCAAGTGGGGGCAGCACCCTCCTCGACAGTGAGGAAAATCCCCCAACCCCCACCAATCCGATCACCTACTACCACTTCAACCCTATGTTTTTTAAGCACTTCAAATCGGTATCCGGCTGTAGCACGACTTTTGCATCAACCCCTTGGCAAATGCCGCCACGCCCGGCATGCCCCAAGAGAACCACCATGAAAAACTCAACACCTGAATACAAGTCGCTCGGCTTCTTCAGGGGGGCGGGCATCACTTCCGTGATGCTGATGACGTTCAGCCTGACCCCGGTCCGCGCCGCACCCATCGATGATGTCAGCCCACCGCCACCAACGGATCCCTCGGCGTATACCAATCCTCCCGCCGATCCGGCCGCCGCGCTGGAGGCACTGAAGACCTTGCCGGAAGCCAATCAGGGCGCACTGGCCCTGCCCAATGGCGCGTTCGGCGACCGGGACACGCCGCGGGCCGACAACGTGCTGCCACCCAGCGTGCAGACGTCGTTCAACTTCCCCACCAACGGCAAACCCAGCCCCTTGTTCGGGGCCGAACCGTTTACCCAGCAATTGCTGCTGTTCGAAGAGTTCGGCCCGGAAAAACTCGACCCGACCACCCCCCCACAACTCCTGACGTTCCCGGTGCCCACCACTGGCCCGGCGCCGCAGCAGGATCCGAACAACGTAGCCCGCAGCGGCCCGTCGAGTGCCGCGATTGAAGCCTTCATGCGCCAGCCGGGGTTGTTTCCTTACCCGTCGCAGTTTTCCAATGTGCTGGACCGCAACCCGTGGAAGGCGCAGATCGAAGCCTTCCTCAATCGCCACCCGGTCGGCTCACCCGCCGAGGGCCGGCCGCCGGGAAAAGGCTGGTCGCATCAGCGCTGGAACGAGTTTTATCCTCAGGTTCAATACAAGACCGTGCAGATGGGCGTGCGGACCAACCAGGGCCTGCGTGACAGAAAACAACTGCACAACTACGCCAATGGTGAATTCGCGCCCGGCGGGCTCTATTACCAGACCTCCGACATCCCTGAAACGGCGGGCACGACCAAAGGCATCGACGCGCGTTTTCATTCCAAAATGCCGATACAGAATCACAACTCGCTGTGGACCTTTGACGGCTCCGTGCCGCCGAAACTGCTGATGGTGCGCTACGGTCAACCGTTGCTGATGCGTCACTACAACGCCCTGCCAATCGACCCGTCGGCCAACGCCGGTTTTGGCCTGCACACCATCAGCACCCACGAACACAACGGTCACTCCCCCGCCGAAAGCGACGGCTATGCCAACGCGTTCTTCTTTCCGGGGCAGTACTATGATTATCGCTGGCCGATGCAGCTGGCCGGCTACGACACCATCAACACCACCGCGCAGGATCCGCGCGCTGCGTTCCCCTGCTCAGCGGGCGAAACGCTGTACGTCAACGATGCCAACCCGGGCCTGAAGACCTGTGAAAACGGCAGCATCAAGATCCGTGGCGACTGGCGCGAAACCATGAGTACCCACTGGTTCCACGACCACATGCTCGATTTCACCGCGCAGAACGTCTACAAGGGCAACGCGGTGATGATGAATTACTACAGCGCGCTGGATCGCGGCAACGAAGCCATCGAGGATGGCGTCAACCTGCGCCTGCCCAGTGGATCGGCGCTGCCGTGGGGCAACCGCGACTATGACGTCAACCTGGTGGTCGCCGACAAAGCCTGGGACGCAAACGGCCAGTTGTGGTTCAACCCGTTCAACACCGACGGCTTTCTCGGGGACCAGATCCTGGTCAACTGGCAGTACCAGCCGCGCTTGAAAGTCCGGGCGCGCAGCTACCGTTTCCGCATCCTCAACGGCTCGGTATCTCGCTACTTCAAACTGGCGCTGGTCCGTGAAATCAGCGGCAATGGCGGCGAGTTTCCGGGGCCGGCGGGATCGGGGGTTTCCTACAATCGGGTGCCGTTCCACATGATCGGCAACGACGGCAACATCATGGAGCACGCCGTGCCCTTCGACGGCAGCATGGACCTGGATGCCGACGGTGACCGGCAGGACCACAATGCAATCCTGCCCACCCAGGGCATCGCCGAACGCTACGACATCATTGTCAACTTTGCGAAAAACGGCATCAAAACCGGTGACAAGCTGTACTTCGTCAACTTGCTGGAACACAAGACCGGCAAGGGGCCAGAGAAAAACGAGCTGTCCCTGGCCGACGTGCTGTCCGAGAAGTACAAAGCCGTCATCAAACAAACCAGCAAGGGCCCGCAATGGGATAAGGGCGATCCGACCGTTGGCAAGTTCCTGCAACTGCTCGTGCAACCCTACTCCGGCCAGGACCAGAGCATGGACCCGGTGGCCTATGAGCCTGCCAAGCCGGGCAAACCCGCCGGGAAAATCATGATCCCGCTGACCATCAATCGCGACAGCCCGACTGACCAGGCCAAACTCAAACTGGCGCGGCATCGCGAGTTCATTTTCGGTCGATCCGACGGCACTGATGAAGCGCCCTGGACGGTCAAGACTGATGGCGGTTTTGGCTACAACATGGACCCTCGCCGACTCAGTGCCGCGCCACAACTGGCCAATGGTCCGACCGACGCGGGATTCTCCGGGGACGGTACGCTTGAAGTGTGGAAAATCAAGAATGGCGGCAACGGCTGGAATCACCCGGTGCATGTGCACTTCGAAGAAGGAGTCATCCTCAGTCGCGACGGCAAGGCGCCACCGGAATGGGAAAAAGGTGCACGCAAGGATGTCTATCGCATTGGCGAAGGCATCGACAGTTCGGTGGAAGTCGAAATGGCGATCCACTTCCGCGAGTTCGCCGGCACGTACATGGAGCACTGCCACAACACTCAGCATGAGGACTCTTCGATGCTGTTGCGCTGGGATATCGAGCATCCGGGCCAGTTCCAGCTGATGCCAACGCCCCTGCCGGGCTGGGACGGCGTCACCTACGTCAACTCCGCCGCACTGCCCACCTTCCGCACCGGCGATCAAAACGATGATGATCACGAAGGCCCGAACAAAAAACCGGTGGCCAACCCTGACGTCGCCACCAGCAACAACGGCCTGCCGCTGACCATCAACGTGTTGGCCAACGACACCGACCCCGACGGCAACCTGCCGCTCAAAGTGGTGGGTCTGAGCCAGCCGGATTCCGGCCAGGGCTCCGTCAGCACCGACGGCGTGCGAGTGATCTACGCGCCACCGACCACCGTCGCCGAGCCGTTCACCGCGACCTTCACGTATAACGCCAGTGACGCCAAGGATGCCGTCTCGGAGAACCCGGCAACGGTGTCCGTGTCGGTCGCCGCAACCGCTACGGTCAACGAAGACTTGCTGGTGACCAGCGCCTCCGTCACCGCCCGCAGCAACAACCGCTACACCTGGGACATAGCCGGCACGACCTCGCGGGGAACGGGTAACACCCTGACCGTCACCGCGACCACCACCGGCGGTCCACTTAACCTGGGGGCCGCGATCCTCACCCCGACCGGCACGGGTGCTCGCTGGAGGGTGTCCGTCACCACCACCGGTAATGGACCGACGCCGAGCCCGACCGTCATCGTAAATTCGACGTTCGGGAAGACGGTGACGGCGCCGATAGCGGCGCATTGAAGTGACATCGGTTGGCGCTCGGTCCATGCAAGGTGGACCGGGCGTCAGACGGTTACAGCAGTTCGGTGCATCGGTTGGTGGATGGGGCCATGGACGGGCAGCGGGTAATCGCCATTTGAGCCGACTCGACTAAAGTTGTCCCTCCGCTCGCCGACTCCTTCCTGTGAACCCACAGACGAAGGACCGTGAGATGTATTACCCCCGCGAGGCTGAAAAAGATCACCTGTTCAACCGCGTGATCCTGCTCACCGTGGCCTGCTGCGTGGTGCTGATCCTCGCCGGCATGGCCCGGCACGAGGGCATTGCCTACGCCGCCATCCGCTTGAGCCCCGTCGAGACAACCGGCACGGTGACGCAGCTGGACGACATCCTGATGAACAGCGACGGTAAAGTGATCCATTACCGCTACACCGATCACAACGGCCAGGCGCACGACGATCAATACGTTGACGAGCGCTATGCACAGAAAACCGCGTATGAAACCGGCGGCAGCATTGACCTGCTTTACTCGCGCTGGCTACCGGGGCAAAACAGCATTGCCCGAGAGCTGAACGGCAATCGTCCGGGGTTTTACATCATGCTGGGTGGGATGTTGCTGGCGTTGTTGTTCCTGGGGATATCGGCCAAGACGCTGGGGCGGATTTATGCGATGAAGGAAGAAGACCGGTTTTATTGAGTCATGCTGTTCACTTAAGACAATCTTCAGTCGAGCAAGAACCTGTGGCGAGGGGGTTTAGCGAAACGTCGCACCGCCCCGCTCGGCTATGAAGCAGTCGTAAATTCGGACAACCCGGTCTGTCTGAATGGACGCTGGGGGCCGCTTCGCAGCCCAGCGGGAGCAAGCTCCCTCGCCACAGGTTGTTCAGCGCTCGTTGTATCGCGTGAATGCTTTCAAGCAGGGCCGAAAAACCTTTCCACATCCCTACTCCGAAACAGCCACCTGATTACGCCCACGCGCCTTGGCGCGATACAGCGCCTTATCCGCGTTATTCAGCAAACTTTGAAAATCGTTGTCGCCGATATCCATCGCTGCCACACCGAGACTGGCCGATATGCGGTGAACCGGCCCGGTCATCAATCCACCAATAGACTGGATAAGCTGCTCGGCGATGTTAAGGGCAACTTCAATGGAGGTGTCCGGGAGCAGGATCGCGAACTCTTCACCGCCGAGCCTGCCGAAGACATCGGTGTCGCGGAAGGACCGATTGATGATCACGCCCATCTGCCGCAACACCTGATCCCCGACCTGATGACCGTAAGTGTCATTGATGTGCTTGAAGTGATCCATATCCAGCATCACCGCGCACAACGGTAACCGGTTGTGTTTGCAGTCATGGAACAATTGCTGGGCATGCTCGAAAAAAGCACGGCGATTTTTCAGGCCGGTGAGTTCATCGGTCTGTGCGGCGTAAGTGGCAATGCGATGGGCGCGTTCCATTTCGCGGGTTAGCAGGAAGGCGGTTTCCAGGGCTTCGGACAGTTTGCGTGTCGCGCTGGCCACGAATGAGGCGAACACAATCACGGCCAGCGCAATGCCGACCTGGATCGCTGACGGTTGAAACAGCAACCAGAGCGTACACGGCAACAACACAAGGCCAATGGACGCCAGCGTCATGTATCGATAAGCCGAATAACACGACACCGCACTGACCGACATGCCGACGGCAAAGAGCATGACCAACACCTGGGCCAAAAGGTCGTTTGCCGGCATGACCGCCAATGCGCCCGCCCCCCAGATACCGGCGGACAACATCAGCGTGAACCCGTATTTCTTCTCCCAGCGTTGCGGGGTGCGCTCGCTGTCCGGGCAGCGAAACCAGGTCACGAACATCAGGATGCGCAGCAACGACGATGCTGTCAGCAGCCCAATCCAGGTAAAAATGACGGCGTGATCAAAACGCTCCCAGCACAGCCCGCACAGCATGATCGCGGCCAGAAAACTGCCGAAAATCGCAGGGAATGACTGGTGGAATAGCTGATGCAATCGATCACTGCGCACCTGCGCTGCGATGAAAGAATCCTGGTCGTGCCGAAATCCTGGGCCACCCATTTGATCCGCCTGATCATGATGCTGCGACAAAAAAAGCGATTGTGGCACCCTGCCACCCAGGCAAACAAACAATTACAACTCGTGGGTACCCGCACATTCACGGTAATGCGCCCTTAAAGCCTCAGTGACAATCGTCAGAAAAGTAATAGCACAAAGTGAGCCACCCCCACGCCCTGTAGTCATCAAGCCAAATGACATTGCGCTGTCATCGTGCAACGCGTTCGTCCTGCTACGCTTTTTAAGCCTCCAATGAAATCGGGCGATTATCACCCACACGGATCCACTTGACTGTTGAGGTTGCGCAATGTGAGAGCCCAATTTATCAGCGCCGTCATTACCCTGACCATGATCGGAGTGACGACGTATGGGTTTATGGAATGGAACGCTGGCGAGAGCGCGCGCCGGGATGCGGTGTGCAAGACAGCTCAACAACACCAGGAAACGGTGGAAATTCGAGCGCGAGCGATGGCTGCCGGGCTGTCTGTCGATGCTTACGCCGAGGCCGAGAAGGCGGAAGTCGGCAAATTGGTAAACTCCCTGGATACCGCGAAAAATGATGCCGAGGTTGAAGCCGTCATAGACGCACACGCTGCCGAGTTGCAGGCGCAGGGCGCCGCCACCGACGCGGAGTTGAAAAACCAGGGGAGCCAACAATTCCTCGAACAGAAGTTCAAGGAACAGCGGATAACCACGGACATCAAGCAGGAAATTGAGCGCGCCGAGAAGGCGGTGGCGGATGCCTGTAGTTAAAGCGGGTCGCTTGCAACAGGTTCGATGATCGGCTCTATCCCCTTGGACTCGCGGGGTTACCGCTGCGGCGCAACCATCCGAAACCGGATATTGATGTCGTCGGAAACGACGGTATCGCCCCATTCACCCTCGCCGACCTTGAAGTCGCTACGCTTGAGCGTTAACTGGCCATCGAAGATCCCGATGGCGTTCTCCTCTTTCAGGAGGACCGGAACGGCCACCTCGCGGGTAATGCCCCTGAGCGTGAGTTTGCCGGTGATCGAATAGCGGTTGTCACCCAGTGCTTTCACGCCGGTCGATTCAAACCTCGCCTCGGGATACTTCTGCGTGTCGAACCAGGCGGGCTTTTGCAGTTCGGTGTTGGCGTCATCGCTGCCCGCATTAATGCTGTCGAGCTGGATGATCAGCGCGGCACGGCCTGCGGTTGGGTTCGTCGTGTCGAAGTGGAGCGTGGCTGTGTACTGGCCAAACGTGCCATACACCCGCGAGCTGAACTGGTTATAGGTAAAAGAGAGCGTACTGGCGGCTTGATTCACTTGCGTGTATTTGGCCGCTTCGGCACAGGGAAAAAAGCCGAAAGCAAACGCTGCAGCCAGTATGCAAAGCGACGGGAATCTAGAATTCATGGGACGCTCCGGTCGTGGCACTCGCTGGCCAGACAGGTGGACTAAAGCAAAAAACCACCGTTTATTCCACTTGGCATCGAGACTTCCGACCACCTGTCGGCAACGTGCACCCGCGCCCGATACGGCCACCCGGGCAGGTGTTTAATGACTTAAGCACTTACCGCATCGGGAGACAGGACATGAAAATCGTCGTCATCGGTGGCACCGGGCTGATCGGCAGCAAGCTCTGCCAGAACCTGCAGGATCTGGGGCATGAAGCCCTGGCGGCGTCGCCGAGCACCGGCGTCAATGTCATTAGCGGCGAGGGGCTGACGGAGGCGTTGAAAGGTGCGGACGTGGTGGTCGACGTCTCGAACTCACCCTCGTTTGAGGACCACGCAGCGTTGCATTTCTTCGAAACCGCCGGGCACAACCTGATCGCGGCGGAGAAGATCGACGGCGTCAAACACCATGTTGCGCTGTCGGTGGTCGGCACCGAACGGATGCTCGACAGCGGTTACTTCCGGGCGAAAATGGCCCAGGAAAAACTCGTCAAGAAATCCGGTATTCCTTACACCATTGTGCGGGCCACGCAGTTCTTCGAGTTTATCCATGCCATTGCCCACTCCGGGCGCGAGGAAGGCGACACCCTCCACTTGACGTCCGCCGCACTGCAGCCGGTGGCCTCGGCCGATGTAGCGGCGGCCCTGACAGACATCGCGCTGAAAGCGCCAATCAATCGGACCGTCGAGGTGGCCGGCCCAGAAAAACTCCCCCTGATCGAGTTCGCGAGCGACTACTTGAAGCACACCCAAGACCCGCGCCAGGCCGTCGCGGACGACACGGTTCCTTACTTCGGTGCGCCGATCAATGACCAGTCGCTGACACCGGGCGCCAATCCCATCGTCGGCGCAACCCGGTTTCAAGACTGGCTCGAGACCCACTAGACGACCAAGCCTGGTCGTAGGGTGAGGCGGTGCTCATTGCGCTAGACCAGCGCCTCGACCAGCTGCATCGGCGTCATCTTCGTCACCATCATCATCACGATCACAAACATCCCCGCAAAACCCGCCACGCCCATCCAGAACCATTTGGTGTAGACCGAGCGAAATTCCCCGCCCAGCCCCTCACCCGTCTCCTGCGCGCGCAACGCCATCCCGTGCAGCCGCTTCTGCAGCACCAACACCGGCAGCCACAACGACCCCACGCACAGGAAAATGATCAACGAGGTCAGAATCCATTCCGTGCTCATGGGCAGCCCGGACACTTTCATCAGCAGATAACCGGTGACGATCTGAATGAAGCCTGCCGGGGTGGTAATCCAGGTGTCGAAACGCACCACCATTCTGGCCACGTGTGCGATCACTTGCGGGTTGCCCGTGCGACTGGCCGCGATCAGATAGAGGTAGGAGCCCATGCCAAACCCGAACAGGAAAATCGCGGCAATGACGTGCAGGTACTTCAGGCACAGATAGAGCATGTTCAGCCCTGCTCGTCAGAAAAGCGCACGGACAGGTGCAGATTGGCCGGATCGTTGATCGCGGCCATGTACTCGTCGACGCTGATCTCGCCCACGCAAGGACGGGCGCCGGGGGCCGGCGCGTAACCCGCGATCCGTTTTGCCACCAACGCCACGGCCGCGCAGCTCGGGATTTCAGGGCCCTTGTCGTTGTGCGCCGTCAATTGCACGGTCATGGACAGCGGTTGCCCATCAACGCCCTGCCCTTCGACATCGATGTACATCGCACTCAAGCCATCACCAAATCGCTCAAACCACGTCCCCCAGCGGTGCAGCCTTGCCGCCCACGCCGCAGAGTCTCGCACCAACCCGATTCTCAGCGCCTCGGCGAGCACGTAGTTGGCCACGCCACCGAGCTTCAGGCCCGAGCCTGCCTTGAAACTCAAGGTATGGGCGCCGTAGCGGGCCGCGAAAATATCCATGTCCGGCACATCGACATTGGACAGGACACGGGTCCCCATCTGAGGCATCTTGCGCAGAGTCAGGTCCTGCCAGCCCAACACCTCGTGCACCTGGCCATTCTTGAGCTGCTTGATGGGTTTGCCCGCGTAGGCCAGCACGCCTTCGACGGTCGAGAGGCCGGGCATCTTCGCCGAGGAAGAAATGCCATGCTCGATCGAGTCGATGCGTTTGAAGCGATAACGATAGTGGTCGATGAGCGCCGACGACAGCGTCGGCACCGAACTGCACCCACTGAGAATGGCCACGCCGGCCTGCTTTGCGCTCGCGTCGAGCACATCAATGCTATTGACGAAGGTGCGGCAGTCAGCCAGATCGCAATAGTTCACGCCCGCGTCGATGCAACTTTGCGCGACGGCATAGGATTGCCCCTGAAACGGGCCGCCGGTGTGCACGACCCACTGGATGCCCATTGCGCTCAGCGTGGAACCGAACGCGCTGCCCATGGCATCACCGCACCAACTTTCACAGACACGGCCGGACAGGGTTTTCAGCTCATCGACCTTGCGCTGCAACTTGTGTGAATCGCGGCCCGAGATCACCAGCTCCACGCCAGGCATCGCGACCAAATGCCTGCAAACGATGCTACCGAAATTTCCGTAGCCACCGACCACCATCACCCTGAGTACCATTCAACGCTTTCCTTAACCATTGGATCATGTCGCCAACCCGCCCGGGACCGGGCGCGGCAAAGCTTTACTGATATCTAACGGACAGGCAAGCAGCGAAGCACTGCAGGTCATTAGCGAACATCAATACACCGTGCCCGCTTAAGTTACGCACTAAGGTGACGACAAAAAAAAGCGACCTTCCGAGTACAGGCCTGTATGGCCTCTGCACTCAGTAGGTCGCTTCTGTCAGTCTTAAAAACTTAGGCGCTGAACGGGCCTAGCATTGGCTCGCAACGGTCCGCGCAGAGATAACGGTGTAGTCCTGTTGTCTGACTCGCTGAGTCAACACCAGCATGGTCAGGAAACCCAGTGCAATCAGCACCGGATACGCCATCAACAGTTCGGAAAGCGAGTACTTCCAGGCCAACGGGCGACCGACGCCCAGCATCGCCGCGTACATCCACGACACCGCCGACAGCGAGCCGCAAAACAGCGCCAGCATCCGTGCGCTGAATCCGAGATCGAGCAAGGAGCCGGCCTTTTGCAAAGCGGGCAATACCAGGCGATGCAACAACATGCCGTTGTAGGTCAGCAACATGACAATAATAACTTTGGCTTGAAGTTTTGGGTTCATGAAGTAGTTCATACCTTTATCCAGGTAATCAATACCCATGACGGCAATACCGGTTACCCACAACGCGATCAGCGCAACCACCACCGACTTCTGCAGACTTTCCATGTGAGCATGATCATGCCCAGTGGAAGTTTTCCGTTTCAATAAATCTTTAACCATCGCAATATCACTGGTCAACACCAGACCAATCGCCACACAACACGACACTAAATGAACGTAAATAACGCCCAGCCGCAAAAATTCCATACACTCTTTGTTTTCCAACAGGCTCATAATTGTATTTATCGCCACGGTAAGTTCTCCACCTTATTCGACAGTACAGATCATTTCTTCAACAGGGCACTTCGCTATTCAAACCCTGTGCGATCTTACTTTTTATAAGATATGCCAAATCATAGACCTGACACTGCTTAGCCCATTGAATTGCCTGGCAAATCAATGATCGGCTTAATGATTACCTCCTGAATTTCAGGTAAAAAAATCCCCATTTGCATTCATTGCACATGAGGTTGTTTTTCCACTTCTTTTCTGCGACTGCGGCAGCAGGTCATGGTGACATGCTGAAGTATCAGAGGGCGCCGAGGCAGGAATGTTCATTTTTTGAGCAGACCAC
The DNA here is from genome assembly GCF_059695905.1 of Pseudomonas sp. LBUM1663. Lineage (NCBI taxonomy): Bacteria > Pseudomonadati > Pseudomonadota > Gammaproteobacteria > Pseudomonadales > Pseudomonadaceae > Pseudomonas > Pseudomonas sp. LBUM1663. Next base: position 3,990,307 of record NZ_CP166792.1, read on the forward strand.
CGACAAACGGTTACTTCAGTGAAAGCAACTCATCACGATTGTTAATCGGCAACTTCCCGGCAAGCCGCATGATAACTGGCCCGCTTAAATTAGAGGAGCGTCAGATTATTCTATTGGATCCATTAGTTGTTGCGCTACTTACGAAAAGTGCAAGAGAGAGCCGCTCTCATTTACTACCCTCACCGTTGAAACAGTCGGACTTTTTCACGTAAGCGAATTTACGACAACGACCAGGCCGACGTCAGTCTTCAATCGCCGACGCGAGCGGTAACCCGATGCATACTTCGAAACCCTCTTGTCGACCGGTTGCAGGAGAGACCAATTTCATACTCGCATTGACCCCCTGCGCAATGGTTTTGGCAATCGCCAGGCCCAGTCCTGAACCGCTCATTTCACTGTGACCTCGCACAAAACGCTCGGTCAGGTGCTGCAACACCGAGTCCGGCACCGCCGGGCCGCCATTGACTACCCGCAGTTGTGCCTGTTCGGTGAGGCTGACTTCGATCGATTGATCGATTGCGCCGTACTTCCGCGCATTCTCGATCAGGTTGCGCAACAAGATGCCAAAGGCGTCCGGGTCGATGCTCGAGTACACGCTGGCCTGGGCTGGCAGATGCAACTCAATGCGCTGGCCGCTACGTTGGTTCCACTCGTCGACCCCATGAGCCAGCAACGGAATCAGGTCCTGAGGCGTTTCGGACAACAGCCCACCGCCCTCGGCCTTGGCCAGTTGCATGAGCTTTTCCGAAAGCCGCGCCAGTTCGCGCAAGGCGTTTTCGATTTTCGCCGCCCGCACCCGCAACGGGCCTTCGGGCGCTTCGTGACGCAAACGCTGGATCTGCGCCAGGGTCGCGGCCAGTGGCGTGCGCAGTTCATGGGCGCTGTTGGCGGTAAAGCTGCGCTCGGCCTCCAGGGCCTTGCGCAAGCGTTCCAGCAGGTGGTTGACCGCCTCGGCCAACGGATCGATTTCTGCCGGCAGGCGGGCCACCTTGATCGGCGACAAGTCACCCACGCCACGCGCCTCGACCGCCCGACGATACGCCAACACACTGCGCAGGCTGATCCGCACGAACAACCAGGTGCCCAACAGGCTGACGGGAATCAGCGCCAACAGCGGCAACAACAAGGCAAACAAAGCCTCCCGCGCGGCTTCACGGCGATGACCCAGCGGCTCGGCGATCTCAATGAACAGCGTCTCGCGCAATGCACTGGCGCCATACAAGCGGTACTTTTCAGAAGTGGAAAATCCCTCAGTCGGCCGCTTACTGAAGATCTTCGGGTTGGCGTCGTGGGACTGCATCAGGATCTTGCCGCTGGCATCGCGCACCAGGTATGTCAGGTATTCGTTGTGCATTTTCAACGTCGCGACGTGCTGCGCTTCACGGGGTTCCTCCCGGTTGCTGATTTCCAGCACGGCCAGCGGCAAGATCCGTTGCGCGGTCTCTTCCAGCGCACTGTCGAACGCTTCGTTCAACTCATGTTGCACCACCAGCCAGGCGCCGACAGTCGCGCCCAGCCACAGTAAGGTCATGCCCAGGGTCAGCCCCAGGCCGAGGCGTTTTTGCAGGCTCGAAGAAGACTTCATGCGGCCGCCAACCGGTAGCCCATGCCGCGCACGGTTTCAATCAGATCGCGCCCCAGTTTTTTACGCAGACGGCTGATGTACACCTCGATGGTATTGCTCTCGATTTCGGCACCGAATGCATACAGCCGTTCTTCCAGCTGCGACTTGGACAACAATGCGCTGGGGCGCTGCACGAACGCTTCGAACAGCGCCCATTCGCGGGCCGTCAGGTCCACGGTGGTGCCGGCCCGCTGCACCGTGCGGGCGCTCATGTCGACCTGCAAATCACCGAGCTTGATCTGCGGGTTGGGATTGCCGCTATAACGCCGGGCCACCGCCGCCACACGGGCCGAAAGCTCGAACAGGTCGAACGGTTTGACCAGGTAATCGTCGGCCCCGGCATTGAGGCCGGCAATGCGATCGGAAATCTGATCCTGGGCCGTCAAGATAATCACCGGGGTCACATCCCCCGCCGAGCGTTGCTGACGCAAAAAATCCAGGCCGCGACCGTCCGGCAGCATCAAGTCCAGCAGGATCAGGTCGTAAGGCGTGGTGCGCACGCTGTTGCGCGCGTGGTCCAGGCGCTGCACCCAATCGACGGCGTGGCCGTCATCGGCGATCTGTTCGCGCACCGCTTCCCCCAAGCCTGGGGCGTCCTCGACCAATAAAACCCGCATCGGGCACCTCCTGTGGTGGTTGTCGTGCCGCACCTTAATCGCCTTACCTGACGTAAATCTGAAGATTCAGCTGGTTGTCAGGAATGCACCTTAGGGTATGCCACAGACGCCGACCTCGGCAGGAGACAGATCATGAAAACAGGTTTTATTGCCCATGCCGCCCTGTTGAGCCTTCTGCTCAGCGGTTACGCCCTGGCGGACGACGACTGCAGCGACCCGGTGAGCGACTGGCAGCCGCGCGACACCTTGCGTCAGCAAGTCGAGCGGCAATACGGCTGGAGCGTGAAACGCATCAAGGTCGACGACGGTTGTTACGAGCTCAAGGGGTTGGACCGCAAAGGCAATGCCATCGAAGCCAGCTACTCACCGGCCTCGCTGCGCCTGCGCACCCTCGAGATCCATTTCCGCGACGACGGCGATGCCAGGGATTACCTCGGTAGCCCGCTCACCGAATGATGCCTCCCTGTCGATGAGTTTTCCCTGCGTTTCAGGTTGCTGTCAGCAAGCTGGTCCAGGCTCTCGACCTAACGATCAAAAGGACACCCTCATGAAAAAGATCATCGCAGCTACCTGCCTCGCCGGCGCCATTGCCCTGCCGGGGTTGGCCCAGGCCCGTGAAGTGACCCTGACCACTCAGCTCAAGGACTACAGCGGCAATGATGCCTACCTGGCGATCTACGTGACCGACGCCAACGGCCAGTACCAGAAAACCCTGTGGGTGGCCGGCAAGAAGGCCAAGTACTACAAGCACCTGGGCGACTGGGCCCGTGGCAGCGGGATGAACCGGAGCGAGTTTGACGGCGTTAGCGGCGCCAGTGTCGGCAGCGGGCGCACGCTCAAGGTCAGCGTTGAGCTGGCAGACACCCTGATCGATGCCGGGTATCAGATCCGCATCGACAGCGCCGTCGAGGACAAACGCGATGCTCGCGCCGATGTCAGCGTGCCGTTGACGTCCAAGGGCGCCGGCAAGCCGGCAACCGGCAGCACCTATGTCGAGTCCTTTACTTACGATTTGTAGCACCTGCCCTTTCTGGAGGCTGAACATGCTTCGCCAGTCCCATTCCCTGCCCGGCCTGATCGCGGCCCTGTTGGTCATGCTGTTGGCCATCAGTGGTGCGATCCTGTCGGTCGACCCGGCGCTGGAACGCTTGCACAACACCGCCACCGCGGCCGGGCAACTCAACGTCGGCCAACTGGCCGGACGTGTGGCCAATCACTTCCCGGGCGTGGAGCAGATCCAGCGCACGGCGTCCGGGACGGTCATCGTCTACTACAACCAGAACGGGCAGACCGGGGCTGAAACGGTCGATCCACTGACCGGCGAAGGCCTGGCGCCTTATGCACCCTCCGCGTTTACGCGTTGGGTGAAAGAGCTGCACCGCTCGATGTTCCTTGGCACCCCAGGCCATGGAGTGTCGGGTGTCGGCGCGCTGTTCATGCTGATGTTGTCGGTGTCCGGTGCGCTATTGCTGGCCCGGCGCCTGGGTGGCTGGCGCAACCTGCTGCGGCCACTGCGGGGCACCTTCAGCCAGCGCTGGCATGCTGAAATCGGGCGGCTGGCGTTGCTCGGGCTGCTGCTGTCGGCATTGAGCGGGCTCTACCTGTCCGCCACAACGTTCGGTTTTATCGCCGACGGCAGTCAGAGTGAACCCGCCTTCCCCACCCACGTCAGTACCGGTCCTGCCTTGCCGGTGGCGAACCTGCAAGCCTTGCAGGCCACCGACCTGAATGACCTGCGCGAGCTGGTCTACCCCAGCCGCAATAATGCGCAAGACGTGTTTTCCCTGCGCACGGCCCAGGGCGACAGCTACGTGGATCAGGCCAGCGGCGCCTTGTTGTCCTACCAGGCCCACGACTCGATGCACAACCTCTACGAATTGATCTATCAGCTGCACACCGGTGAAGGCCTCTGGTGGCTGGGCCTGCCGCTGGGGCTCTGCGCCCTCTGCGTTCCGTTGATGAGCGTCACCGGCATCCTGTTGTGGTGGCGCCGGCGCAAGGCGGGACCGAACATCCACCACAACAGCCCTGCCCACTCTGCCGACAGCGTGATTCTGGTGGGCAGTGAAAACAACAGCACCTGGGGCTTTGCCAAGACTTTGCATGACGCCTTGCACCTGGCCGGACACCGGGTGCATAGCGCGGCGATGAATCAATACGCCAACGACTACAGCCGCGCCCAACGCGTGATCATCCTCACCGCGACCCACGGTGACGGCGACGCGCCAGCCTCGGCTTCGCAGTTCCTGGCGCGGCTGGCCAAAACCGGCCTCAAGCCCGGCCAGCCCTTTGCCGTGCTGGGCTTTGGTGACCGCCAGTTTGCGCAGTTCTGTCAGTTCGCCCATAAGGTGCAGGACGCGATGTTGCAGGCCGGTGGCTCGCCGTTACTGGGGCTGGAAACCGTCAACCGCCAATCCTCTCAGGAATTTTCACGTTGGGGCCACGCGCTGGGCGACGTGCTCAAGCATGACCTGACACTGGTCCATGCCCCGCAGCGGCCACAGACCCATCCATTGGAGTTGACAGAGCGCATTGTCTACGGCGAACAGGTGAACGCACCGACCCACGTGTTGCGCTTCAAGGCACCCGGCGCGCTGCCGGACTTCTTGGCCGGTGACTTGGTCGGGATTGTGCCTCCGGGCAGTCCGATCCCCCGTTTCTACTCGCTGGCCAGCGGTTCGCAGGACGGCGTGCTGGAAATCTGCGTGCGCAAACACAACGGTGGCGTGTGCTCGGAATTCCTTCATGGCCTGGACATTGGTGCGCAGATCGAAGCGTTTATCCAGCCCAACCCGCAATTTCGCCCGGCGTCGGGCACGCACCCGGTGATCCTGATCGGCGCCGGTACCGGCATCGGTCCATTGGCCGGTTTTATCCGCAACAACACGGCGCGACACCCGATGCACTTGTATTGGGGCGGGCGCAACCCGGCCTCGGATTTTCTCTATGAACCGCAGCTCAATCAGTACCTGGCCGACCGACGCCTGACGGCATTGCGCGCCGCCTTTTCTCAGGTTCAGGATCGCTGCTACGTGCAAGACCGGCTGATCGGCGATGCCCTGGCCCTGCGCCGACTGATTGAAAAAGGCGCCCAGGTGCTGGTGTGTGGCAGTCGTGAGATGGCCAAAGGCGTGATGCAAGCCCTCGATGAAGTATTGGCCCCACTCAACCTGACGGTGCTAACCCTCAAGGCACAAGGACGCTACCGTGAAGACGTCTACTGAGTTGCAGCGCTATAGCCTGAACGGCGAAACCATGGGCTCGCGCTACACCGCTCTGTTTTATGCCGGGGCCGGCATCGATACCGACGAAATTGGCCATTGCCTGGCGCGCGCCGTAGCCCGGGTGGACCAGCAAATGTCCACCTGGAAACCCGACTCGGACCTCAACCGCCTCAACGCCGCCCCTGAGCAGGAATGGGTGTCAGTGCCCCAGGAACTGGCAACGGTGTTGTCTGCGGCACTGCGTGTCAGTCAACAATCCGGCGGCGCCTTCGACATCGCGGTCGGTGATCTGGTTGATGCCTGGGGGTTCGGCCCCGGAGAGCAGACCGTCACAGAGCAGGCGCTCGCGACGATGCCGCCGCGCACCCGGCTGTCAGCCATCGCAGCATTGGTGGTTGACCCGTTACGTCATCAGGTGCGCAAACGCGCGCCGCTGCACCTTGATTTGAATGGCATCGCCAAAGGGTTTGGCGTTGATGAACTGGCCCGCTGCCTGGAAGGTTTGGGCATAACCCACTACCTGGTTGGCATCGACGGCGAAATGCGCGCCCGGGGCGTCAAACCCGATGGCCAGTGCTGGACCGTGGCCGTGGAAAAGCCTAATCGGGGCGTGCGTGAAGTCATGGGCGTGATGGAGCTTGGCGATGCCGCGATCGCGACCTCCGGGGACTACCGACAGTGGGTCGATGTGGCCGGTCAAGCCTATGCCCATACCATGAACCCGGCCACTGGCGCGCCGCTGTGCAACCCGCTCGCCGCCGTCACCGTGGTGGCTGCTTCGTGCATGCTCGCCGATGCCTGGGCCACGGCGCTGATGGTGCTGGGTGAAACCGAAGGCCCACGCTTGGCTCAGGAACGCGGGATGGACGCGTTGTTCGTGCTGCGCGACGGCCAACACTTCAAGGAAATATCCATTGTCGGCGGCCAGTTGCAGGCGCAGATTGAAACCCGTCCGATGTGAACCGCCTAATGACAGTGAGTCGCGCTCAACCATGAAATTCATGCACAGACACACCGAGTCCCACCGCAGTGATCGTATCGGCTGGCTGCGCGCCGCCGTCCTTGGGGCCAACGACGGAATTGTCTCCACCGCCAGCCTGCTGATTGGCGTCGCCGCCGCCAACGCCAGCCACGCCACATTGCTGGTCACGGGCATGGCGGGGCTGATGGCCGGCGCCATGTCCATGGCGGCAGGCGAGTACATCTCCGTGCACTCCCAGGCCGATACCGAGCGCGCCGACTTGTCCCGCGAACGGGCCGAGCTGGCCAGTGACCCGAAAGCCGAACACATCGAGCTCGCCAACATCTACATGCACCGTGGCGTATCACCCGAACTGGCGCATCAGGTGGCCGATCAATTGATGGCCCATGATGCGTTGGGTTCGCACGCCCGGGACGAACTGGGTATCAGCGCCACCCTTACTGCCAAACCCTTGCAGGCGGCCCTGGCCTCCGCCGCCAGTTTCGTGGTGGGTGCCGCCTTGCCCCTGGCGGTGACGTTTGTCGCGCCGGAGCACAGCGTGGTGCCCTGGATATCGGGCATGTCATTGGTGTTTCTCGGGACACTGGGTGCCATCGCCGCCAGGGCCGGCGGAGCCAAAGTCATCACCGGCGCCTGGCGGGTGACCTTCTGGGGGGCGCTGGCCATGGGGATTACGGCGCTGGTGGGGCACTTGTTTGGCGCCGTGGTCTAGCTCACGCCCTCTGCCAAAAACAAAGGGCGCCCGTTGAAGGGGCGCCCTTTGTACGCTGCCAACCTAGACCACGCCGACGAAATCGCTCGCAGTGAGGGCCACGTGCCCGACCAGATCAATTTGGAAATCGGCGCCATTACCGTTGTTTACATTGCCCTCCACATACGTGTGATCGACCCCGCCGACATTGACGAAGTGGTACTTCAATTGCGCCTGGTTGTTGAACTCGTTGCCAGCGCCGTTCCACTCGCCGAGGAAGGTGAAGTCCTGATTACCGGCGGAACCTGCGCCGGAGGTCCGGGCATCGATCAGGGTGAGATCGATATGGTCGGTTCCGTGCGAGAAGTCCGTGATCACGTCACGGCTTGCGGCCGACGTTCCCGAGTCATTGATCGAGCTGAACACAAACATGTCCGCCCCTGCACCGCCGGTCAACGTATCGCGGTTGCCATTACCCGCCAGCGTGTCGGCACCACCGCCGCCACTCAAGGTGTCGATACCGCCCTGCCCGGTCAGGGCGTTATTGGCGTTGTCACCGGTCAGGGTGTTAGTGCCGCTGCTGCCGATGACATTTTCGACGCTGATCAAGGTGTCACTACCGGTTTGCGAGCTGCTGGCCGAGTTGGTGGACAGGTTGACCGTGGCGTTGGCCGATGTGCCTGACAAGTCATAGGTATCGGTGTCGCCACCGCCGTCGTAGCTGTCATTGCCATCATTGACCGATGCCCGGAAGGTGTCATTGCCCAGGCCACCGAACAGGCTGTCCAGGCCTTGTCCACCCACCAGGGTGTCGTCACCGCTGCCACCGTCCATCCAGTCATTGCCGCCCTGGCCTTGCAACAGGTTGCTGACGCCATCGCCCTGGATGTGATCGTCGCCCGAACTGCCGGTGATGTTCTCGATGCCGGTCAGCGAGTCGCTGCCGGTCTGGGTGCTGGTTGACGTTCCGGCGATCAAATCGACCGTGGCTGGCGCCGATGTGGCCGACAAATCGTAGGTGTCGGTGCCCGTGCCACCGTCATAGTGGTCGTTGCCGTCGTTCAGCGAGGCCAGCAGCGTGTCGTTGCCTGCCTCACCAAAGACCGAGTCGTTGCCGGCCAGCCCACTGAGTTGGTTGTTACCGCTGTTGCCATGGATCACGTTGTCCAGCGTGTTGCCGGTGCCGTTGATGTTGTTCGAGCCTAGCAAGGTCAGGTTTTCGACGTTGGCGCCCAGGGTATAGCTGACCGAGGACATGACCGTGTCGGTGCCTTCGTTCAGATTCTCCTGAACCACATCGCCATTGGCATCGACCATGTAGACGTCATTGCCAGCGTTGCCGCGCATCGTATCGTTACCGGCGCCACCGTCCAGCAAGTCGGAACCCAGCCCGCCGTTGAGGACGTCATTGCCCGAATAGCCCATCAGGATGTCCTGATAGTTGGTGCCATTGAGCGTATCACCGAAGAAGAATGAGTTAGTGCCTTCGATGAAGCGTCCTACCGCTTCCGAAGGGTCTGACGTCAGTTGTTCCACCGTGCCGTTGTTGTCGGTGTACGTGGTGACAACCCGCAGCTGCTGGCCGAACTGCGCCGAAGTCGGTGCAAAGGTCGACGCATTCGCCCCGGCGATACTCAACCAGGTCGCCCCCACCAGTGCCTGCCACTGATAGGAGAACCCGCTCGGTCCAGGCAAGCCATCGGCATCCTGGATGGCTGAGGTGTTGGCGGTCAGCCGGTATTGGGCCGGCACCGGACGACTTGGGGTGGTCGGTGCGGTGGCATAACCCGACAGCACCACATTGCCGGTCGGCAGGTGATTGGTGATGCTCAGGTTGATCGTGCGGTCGGCGAAGCGCAGTTTTTCAACGCCGATGACAATATCGGTGCCATCGACGTTCGCAGCGCCCACCCGCAGGTCCACCACTTTGAACGCCGTGATCAGCTCGCCGCCCGGCCGGGTGTCGGTGAACTTGGTAATGCTGTAATTGGCATAGTTACCCGAGTAGATGGCCGTGTCCGCCGCGCCATCGGCGGTGCCGGCGGCCTGATGGTTATCGCCCAGGACGAAGTCGGGGCGGGTCGATTGCAGACCGGTGAAGTGCTCGGCAAACCCTTGACTGGCGAGCAAGTGATTGAGATCGGCCAGTTTGATCGAATCCCCGACGATCACGTCATTGCCGCCGTTGCCTTGGGAGACATCGTCACCGCTGCCGCCAATCAACCAGTTCTCCGTGGCATTACCGATCAGGCCCGCCAGCGGATTGGCCGGCGTGACCGTGTTCGCACGGGCATCGCTGAAGCGTGAACCGATCAAGCCTTCAATGTCCGCCAGCAAGGCGTTGAACGGCTGGTACAGCACTGCAGTGCCCGGTGCCGCGACGATATTCTGATTGTTGAGGTCTGCTGCCGCGTCCAGCGCAATGTTCACATCGCTGAAGGCTGCAATATCGAAGCCCACGTCGCCAAGGGCTTCATCACCGTCGCCCTGACCCGGAGCGCCCCCCAGGCCCGGCAACAGAATGTCGTCGCCGACACCGCCAAACTCCTGGTCGCCGGTGGAGCCGCCGGAAATGATGTCATCGCCGTCCTCACCGAACAGGATGTCCGGGCCATCGCCGCCATAAATCTCATCATTACCGTCACCGCCATGCACCAGGTCGGTGTCGCCACCGGCATCGATGTAGTCATTGCCGGCGCCACCGTACAACTCATCGATCCCGGCTTCACCGTAGAGGTGATCGTTGCCGTTACCGCCAATCACCACATCGAGGGCGCCTGCGCTGGTCCCGGCATAGATGGTGTCGTCCCCTTCCCCGCCATCGAGGAAGTCTTCGATATCCCCGCCATAGATCACGTCGTTGCCGTCGCCACCGTAGATATGGTCGGCACCGGCTTTGCCGTCCAGGATGTCGTCGCCGCCTTCGCCGTAAATCGTATCGTCACCGTCACCGGCGTCGAGCCAGTCGTTGTAGTCGGTGCCGACCAGCACTTCGTGGGAGTTGTAACCCACCGCCGCCGTGCCATCCGGGTTCGTGCCCTGGTCCGGACGGTAGTCCCGAATATAGGTTTGCGCGGTATGCGTTTCCGGGCTGGTCAGGCTGACCAGCAGGCCGTTACCACCGATCCCGCCCGAGCCACCGGTTGAGTAGACGCCCACATGGTTGGCCGCGATCAGCGTCCCATACTTGTGCTCGCTCTTGTAGGCCGTGGCACTCGCGCCGGAATCGGTGTAGCTCAGTTCCACGTAGCTGTCGGCATAGCCGAAGACATCACCGGCCAGGTGCCGGGCGTCGGTGGTGCGTTCGATGATGTCTTTGAATTGCTCGGTGACCACCTGTTCGTTGAGGTTGGTCATCGCCGGCAGGCCAAGATCGAGGCGGTACAGGTAATAGAAACGGTCACCGTCCATCAGCCGCTCCATCTGATCCTCGAAGATGGCGTTGAAGGTGGTACCCAGTTGCCCGGTGTAGACATGCTTTTCGGCCAAGCCACCGATCCACAGGTCAATCGCGTTATAGCCGTCATAGCCAGCCACATGATTGCCGTTGGCGTCTGCCGCGCCGGAAAGGAAATACGCCGCCTGCTCGGCCGTGACACTGCCACCGGCATAGTTGACGGTAAGACCCGAGACATCTGCATCGATAATCGCCTGAGCATGGGCCACGTCACCGTCGAAAGAATAAGCGGCGATGAAGTTCACCAGGGACTCGGGGTGAATCATGTTGTTGGCGAAATCACTCCAGCTGGTATAGGGCGTCAGGCCATCGACGATCAGGTTGGTGTGGTGCTGCGCGCCGGCCGGTGAGGCCCGTTCGGCAATCAGCGCATCGTGGATCTGCTGGCGCGCCTGGTTCAGGGTCGGCAGGCCGAGGTCGCGACCACGGGCCAGGTTGATCGTCGCCAGGTCCAGTGGCTGACCGAGCAAGCCTTGTTGTAACGCCGGGGTGACGAACTCGTCGATTTCGTTGCTGATCTGCCGGGTCATGCCCAACGCGATGGCCGTCGGACCCACTTCGGCGAAACCACCGGGGTTGAGGAACGCCTGCTCCAACGCATAGTGCGTAATCGCGCCCGTCAGGTCGTAACCGCCGCTGGCATTTTTCTCCAGGGCGTCGATGGTTTCGCGCAATTGCGAGTGGCCGAAACGGAACGCCGCCTGGCCGTACTCCAGCGAGATGTTGGTGTTGATGCTCGAGTCGTAGGTCACGAACTCAGGCAAGTCCGGGGTGATCAGCCGCGCGTATTGGTCGATTGCGACGTGCTGGTATTCCATCTCCACGGTCAGCTTGGCGGCATAGAACAACTTGTCCTGATCCCAGGACACGGTGACGCCATCGGCCAGGGTGAAGTTGCCATTGGCATCGGTGTAAAAACCGCCGCTGCCGTTACTGATATGTACCTGCCAGTTATGCCGCACATTGACGTCGGTCTGCCCCAGCACCTCGTTCTGCAGGTTGATCAGCTGCACGTTGTGGTCTTCGTGGAAGACGTGGTGAATGGCGGTCAGGCCGAAGTTTTCGTTCACCCGACCATCACCGGCAATGTAGTGGTCGCCCACCGATTGCAGCAGCAACTCGTTGGCCACCGCAAAATCGGCACTGCCGGGTGCGGCGCTGATGGTGAAGTCGGCAAAGTTGACGAAGCTGAACAGGTTCTTCGGCCCCGAGTTGTCGTAGTTGATGACCATTCCATACGGGTTGTTCGCATCGAAGGTAATGCTGGTGATGTGCGCATCCAGCGACATCAGCTTCGCCTGATCGATATGCACATCGTCGAAGTGCGGGTTCATGTCCAGCAGGATCGCTTCGCGGGTATATACCGCCTGCACACCGGCGGTGGTCGGGTCGGCATCCAGCACATGACCGTGGGCATCCCGGACGCGGAAGTTGGCAATGTCGTCCCAGGTCAGGTCGTCACGACCGGTGGCCAGCACGTGGGCGCGCAGTTCGCTCAGGGTTGGCAGGGTCTGATGGGTCAGCACCCCGTTGAGGGTCCAGGCCGCTTCATCACTCAAGGTCGTGCCGTCGAACAGCGCCGCCCCGGCGATGAATTGGCCAGGGTGATTGGGGTCCGCCACCCACTGGCGCAGCAACTGGGTCACGGTCTCGTTGGAGCCGTAAGTCTGGTTCTGATCGATGTACGGCGAGTCGAGGTTGACATATTGCGCCTGGCCTTGCCCGTCCACTTCGCTGACCGAGGCGCGGTGCACCTTGATCGAGTAAACCGGCTGCCCGTCCGGGCCGATCGAGCCGTAAAGCGGATCGTCAGGCGCCAGGGGAATGGTGATCGTTGCGTTTTGATTAGGCTTGTTGATGAAGTCCAGGCCGTGGTCGAAGAACTGTCCGAACAAGGTGAACCAGCCGGTGGTCGACGGGTCGCCGCTGACGGTGTTCTGGTTGCGGATGTAGTACTGGCCCGAGTCCGGCGAGGTGGTATCGACTTCACCGATGGTGCCGAGGATGCCCGGATCCGTCACGATGGCCACGCCGTTTGCCGTGTGTTGGATATGCCCATTGACATCGGTGGCAAAGGTCACCCCGCCGCTGACGATGGTCTGGCTGATCATCCGTGGCGTGTAGTCCACCAGCGAAGCTGTCGGATCGCTATACAGTGAACTACTGTCAGTCATGGGCGTGGCACCGACGGGAACGCCCGGCCCTGCCAATGCGGCGTTATCCAGGTTCTGATGAACGTAGTGCGTGTAGTCGGAGTGGGTCAGGCGAATGAAGTTCTGCCCGAAACTGCCCCAGGCCTGACCGTCCTGGGTCAGGTTGTTGAAGTGCCCGGACACATCGCGCAAGCCGATCGGGTCCCGTGCGCCGTTGTACCAGCGGGTTTCGCCGGCCGGGATATCCAGAGGGTTGAAGCTGCCGAGAATCCCGAGCACATGGACGTTGCCATCCGACCCGCTGTAGCCGTACAGCGGTTCACCGGCGGCGTTGTAACCCACGACATGAATGGTTGGAAATGTAACCTGCTGCTCAAGAAACGAAATATCGTTTTGATTGAGGGTGAAGCGCTTTAGCTCATACATGGCAATCTCCAGATATCCGTTGAGTTGCAGGGTTTTCCAACCGACTTATCACGATGATCAGGGAACCGGACCGATGGCAAAAGATGCAAAAGTCGAATCAAAAAACGAGACTTTTGTCGGTGACCAGACTGAGACTTTGGTCGAGTCTCCCCCGCCTCGAGAGCGTGGTCAGCGGGCAATCTGGCGCACCCGCTTCAAGGCCCGGGCCCGCAACCTGAGCCGCTCCACACAGTTCGTGATTGCCGCGGCATTGATCCTGGGACTGACGATGTTTTTCGTCGGCAACCTGGTGAGTGCACGAATCGAACGGGCCGCCGTGCAAAGCGCCGCCGAAGCCGGCGCCCATTACATGGAAGCGTTTCTGGAGCCCTACGTACAGGAGATGAGTCGCGATAACGGCTTGTCGCCCACCAGCGTCGAATCCCTGGACCGCCTGATGGATAGCCGTTCACTGAAACGGCACATCGTCTCGATCAAGATCTGGCGCGCGGACGGCACGGTGGTTTACAGCACCGACAAATCCATCACCAATCGCAAATTCCCGATGGATGAAATCGCCGAGGCGCTCAAGGGCAATGTGGTCACCGACCTTGAGGACCTGGATCAGGAAGAGAACGAGTTCGAGCGAAAGCTCAACGTACCGCTCTATGAAATCTATGCGCCGCTGCGGGAGTTCAACACCGGAAAAATCATCGCGGTGGGCGAGTTCTATGAAATGGCGACCAGCCTGGAGCAGGAAATCAATCGTATTCGTCAGCAAGTGTGGATGGTGGTCGGTGCCGCGACGCTGGCGATGCTGACGTTGCTGTTCTTCCTGGTGCGACGCGGTGACCAGATCATCCAGCGCCAGCAAGTCGCATTGCGGTTGCGGCTCCTGGAGCAAACACGCTTGCACATCAGCAATGCGGCACTACAGCGCAAGATGACCACCGCGACTCAGGAGTTCTCACGCATCAACGAACTGACCCTGCGCCGCATCGGCGCGGACTTGCACGACGGCCCGGCACAGCTGATGACGCTGATCCTCATCCGGCTCGATGACCTGGCTGAAAACTGCACCGACATCGATCAGGAATCCCTGGAAACCATCCGCGGCGCTGCCACCGATGCATTGCGTGAGGTGCGTGATCTGTCGCGGGGGCTGGCACTTCCCGAAATCAACGACCTTAGCCTGCCGGAGGAGTTGCAACTGGTGGCGCAGCGCCACGAGCAACGCTCCGGCACCAAGGTCAAATTGTCGCTGGGGCCGCTGCCTGAGGTGACGTCATTGCCACTCAAGCTCTGTCTTTACCGGTTTGTCCAGGAAGCCCTCAACAATGCGTACCGCCATGCCCAGGGCAGAGGCCAGGCCATCAATGCCGATTACATTGACGGGCTGTTGTACATCAGTGTCAGGGACAGTGGACCGGGCATGGCAGCTGAGGCCATGGTGGTCGAGACCGCCGGCAGGACCCGGCTCGGGCTGGCGGGTTTGCGCTATCGCGTGGAATCGTTGGGCGGGTTGTTCAGCATCGAGTCGTCCAGCGCCGGCACATCAGTGAACGCACAATTCAACCTCTAGTCACGAACCACCCCGGGCATCTACATGAATACCCACCCCGATGTGCAGGCGACCGACGGCCTCACGCTCCCAATAACGCCGAAGGGCCGTCACCGCCTCGACCCGGTTGCGTGCGTGCAACTTCTGCATCACGCAGGTCATGTAGTACTTGACGGTTTTTTCGCTGATCAACAGTTTTGAGGCCACTTCTTTATTGGTCAGGCCCTTTGAGACCTCACGAATAATCTGCTCCTCCCGATGGGTGAGGTCGATCTTGCGGACTTCAGCCTCATGCTTTTTGAAATTGCTCAGCAGCTTATTGGCAAATTCGGGGGTGATATACGTTTCGCCCCTGGCGATCGACCGGATCGCCAGCACCAGGTCCGGCCCGCTGACGCCTTTCAACACATAACCGCGCGCGCCCGCTTCAAGCGCCGAATAGGCGTCATCTTCAGACTCCGACACCGTCAGCATCAGCACCTTTACGTCCGGCAACTGGGTGGAGATAAATCGCACCACGGCGAATACGTCGCCCGGCATATTGACGTCCATCAGCATCACATCCGGTCGCATTCGTACCGCAATGGCCTGGGCTTCATCCGCGCTGCCACCCTGCTCCACGATTTGCAAATCCGCTCTCTTCCTCAGCGTATTGGCCACGCCTTCACGCAATAAAGGATGATCATCGGCGATGCCAATCCGGATGAATGGGTTCATGACGCGCTCCTGAAAGGGCCAAGTATTCGAACACCATTGATTAATAGCAGCTAACCCGGGCGGATGCTGGTTACTGGTCGCAAGTGCCGCAGGCTTTGAGGACGATAATTAGACTTAGGTCGCACGAAATTCGACCGCCAACAAGCCATCTTCACCACAAACGCCTGAAAAGACAGCGTCCAACCCGTTGTTTTTAAACACTGTCAAAAGCGTCAATAAAATATTGACGCGTAAAAACCGGATCGGGGTGTCATCCGACCAACAGTCGTTCCCCTACGCTGAGGTACATAAAACCACGGCACGGGAACCTCCCGATGGACAAGAAAAACCCGCAGCGTTCCGAATTTGCCGAGGTGATTTTTCGGCTGCGCCATACGTTCTATTCACTGGCCGGTTTCAGTGGCGTGATCAACGTGCTGATGCTGGCGCCGGCCATCTACATGCTGCAGGTGTATGACCGGGCGCTGGTCAGCAGCAACCTCACCACGCTGCTGATGCTGACCCTGCTAATGATCGGTCTGTACACCTTGCTGGCCATGCTGGAAGTGGTGCGCACTCGCGTAATGATCCGGGTCGGCAACCGACTGGACATGGCCCTGAACCGGCGTGTCTTTACCGCCGCTTTCGAGCGCAACCTGCAGCGTGCTGGCGGCAACCCGGCGCAAGCCCTGCAAGACCTCGCGCAAGTACGCCAGTTTCTTACCGGCAACGGCCTGTTTGCGTTCTTCGATGCGCCGTGGACGCCCATTTACCTATTCGTCGCCTACCTGATCCACCCCTTGCTCGGGATCGTCACCCTGTGCGGCTCGCTGATTCTGGTATCCCTGACCTGGCTCACTGAAATCGCCACCAAAAAGCCGTTGAACGAAGCGAATCTGGCGTCACAAATCTCGGGCACTTTCGCCAACAACAATCTGCGCAACGCCGAAGTCATCGAGGCAATGGGCATGCTGCCGGCTATCACGCAACGCTGGTTCGGCAGCCACCTGCGGATACTCGAAATGCAGACCCTGGCGTCCGACCGCGCGGCCTATATCAGCGGACTGGGGCGTTTTGTGCGGATCGCCCTGCAATCGCTGATCCTCGGCACCGGCGCCCTGCTGGCCATCGAAGGCTCGATCACCCCCGGCATGATGATCGCTTGCTCAATCCTCAGCGGCCGCGCCCTGGCCCCCGTCGAACAACTGATCGGCGCCTGGAAACAACTGCTGACCAGCCGTCGTGCCTGGGCGCGGCTCAAGCAACTGCTGCAAGATTTTCCGCCCCGGGCCGATGCGATGAAGCTGCAGCGGCCATTGGGCATGCTTTCGGTGGAACACCTGCACGCCGGGGCGCCGGGCATGAGCCAATCGATCCTTCGCGGGCCGCACTTCAACCTGTCGCCGGGTGAATCACTGGGCATCATCGGCCCGTCCGCGTCGGGCAAATCAACCCTGGCACGGCTGCTGGTGGGCATCTGGCCGGCGCAAAGCGGCAAAGTGCGGCTCGACGGTGTGGACGTCTACCTGTGGAACAAGGAAGAGCTCGGCCCCTGGGTCGGTTACTTGCCCCAGGACGTGGAATTGTTCGAAGGCACCATCGCCGACAACATTGCCCGCTTCGGTGAGGTCGACAGTGACGCGGTGATCGTGGCGGCCAAACGGGCCGGTGTGCACGACATGATTTTGCGCTTTGCCCACGGTTATGACACGACCCTAGATGTGGACGGTAACCCGCTGTCCGGTGGCCAACGCCAGCGCATCGGCCTGGCCCGTGCGTTGTACGGCGAGCCGTCAATCATCGTGCTGGATGAGCCGAACGCCAACCTCGACGACGCCGGGGAAAAAGCCCTGATCGAAGTGCTCGAAGACCTCAAATCCCGGGGCTGCACCACGGTGCTGATCAGCCACCGCCCGAGCATCCTCGGCACCGTCGATAAAGTCCTGATGCTGCGTGAAGGTAGCACGCAATTGTTCGGCCCCCGGGACGAAGTGTTCGCGGCGTTGCGCCAGACCAGCGTGCTGCCGACGGTGGGCGCTCCAACCCTGTCAGCCGTTCGCGGGAGAGAATAAATGGGCACCTTGAGTCTTGATCCGCGAGGCCAGGAATTGGTGCGCGCGGCAGCCAGTATCGATGTCGACGACCTTCGCCCCGCACGTTGGGGCGTGCTGCTGGTGATCCTCGGCTTTGGCGGATTTCTGCTCTGGTCCTGGCTGGCCCCGCTGGACGCCGGCATCGTCGCCACCGCCACAGTCAAGGTCACCAGCAACCGCAAAGCCATCCAGCACATCACCGGCGGCAGTGTCGACGCGATTCTAGTGCGTGAAGGCGACAGCGTCAGCAAGGATCAGGAATTGGTGCGGCTCGACGCCACCCAGGCACTCTCGGAACAAGGGGTGGTGAACGCGCAGTACATCGCCACCAAAGCCATGGAAAACCGCCTGGAAGCCGAACGCGATGGCGCCGCCGACGTGGTTTTCGACCCCGCCATGGTGCAGCGCTATGCCGGCAACGATCACCTGAAAGACGCCATCAACCTGCAACGTCATCTGTTTGCCACGCGCCGCACCAGCCTTGAGGGCGAGATCGGCATCTTGCGCGAGTCGCTCAACTCCGCCGAGGCGCAGATCAAGGGTTTGCAGCACATCTTCAGTGCCCGTTCGGCTCAGATAGGGTTTCTCAATCAGGAGCTGGTCGGGGTCCGCCAACTCGCCGCCGAAGGCTACGTGCCCCGCAACCGCATGCTGGAGCTCGAACGCACCGGTTCGGACTTGAACGCCTCGCAGGCCGACAACCTCAACAACATTGCCAGGGCGCGGGGCCAAGTCGCCGACATCAAGCTGCGCATCCTGCAACGCGAGTACGACTACCGCAAAGAAGTGCAGTCGCTACTGGCTGATGTGCAGAAGGAAAACAGTGCCCTCACCGACCGTTTGCAGGCCCTGGATTATCAGGTCCGGCACACGGTAATTCGCTCGCCCATCGACGGCATGGTCCAGGGCCTGAACGTGTCGACCATCGGCGGCGTGATCGCGCCCGGTTTCAAGATCATGGAAATCGTGCCGGCCCACGAACCGTTGCAGATCGACGCGATGGTGCCGGTGCAAGCCATCGACCGGATGACGCCAGGCCTGCCGGTGACCATCTCGTTCCCCGCGTTCAATCACGTGCAGACACCGAACATTCCGGGCCAGGTGCTGACCATTTCCGCCGACCGCCTGGTCAGCGACGACAACAAACAACCCTACTACCTGGCGCAGATCGAAGTGACGCCCGCCGGCATGGCCCTGCTTGGCAGCAACCACATCCGCGCAGGCATGCCCGCGTCAGTCACCATCAAGACCGGTGAGCGCAACATGCTCAGCTACCTGTTGAAGCCGCTGCTGGACCGCGTCAACAGTGCGTTCAAGGAGCAATGACGTGAGCAGCCGGGGTCGGTTCATCGGTTTCGTCGCCCTGTTGGGCCTGGCTCAGTCGGTGGCGGCGCTGGACCTTCGCGAGTCCTGGAACCTGATGCAGTTCCAGGGCCCGACCTATCTTTCTGCCGGTCACGAACGCGATGCCGCGCTGGAAAACCGCACTATCGGTCAATCCGGGCTGCTGCCGAAAATCGGCATCACCGCCTTCGACAACCACATCAACGGCACGCAAAAGCAGCCGGATTTTTTCGGCAATAGCCAGACCAATGACCTGAACTACAACTCCCGGGGCGCGACACTGCAACTGCGCCAACCGCTCTTCAACAAGCAGAAAATGGCCGAGTATCGCCAAGGCGAATATCAGGCCGAGTACGGTGTGGCGGTGTTCGACGGCAAGGCGCAGGATGCGGCCGTTAAGCTGGCCGGGCGCTACTTTGACGTGTTGCTGGCCCACGAGACCGTGGAACTGGCGACGGCCAAACTCAAATCATTCAATGAACAAGTGGCTTCGACCCAACGGCGCAAGGACCTCGGCGACGGCACCATCACAGACGTCGACGAAGCAGTGGCCCGTCGTGACCTGGCCCAGGCCGAGCTGATCGAAGCCGAAGACAGCGTGACCGTGGCACGGCGCCTGTTGCAGGAATACCTCGGGCAGACACCCGATGAAATCGCCACCCTGCAAGACTCCTTCCCCACGCCGCCGCTGCAACCGGACAATCTGCAGGAATGGATTATTCGCGCGGGGACCGACAGCCCCTCGATCCGGGCCCGCCGCTTGAACGTCAACACCGCCGACGAAGAAGTGGCCAAGGCCAAGGCCGGTCACTGGCCGACCCTTGATCTGGTGCTGGGCTACACCGCCGCCGACAGTGAAACCCTGTCCACGCAAAACCAGCGCAACCGCTACAGCTCGGCTGGCGTGGAGCTGAATATTCCGTTGTACAGCGGCGGCTACGTCAGCGCCCGCGCCCGGCAGAGCGTCGCCACCCGGGATCAGGCCGAAGAAGACCTGAATGCTACTCGCGAAGAAATTATTTCCGGCACCACCCGGGAGTTTCGCGGCGTGCAAAGCGGCGAAGCGCGCATACGCGCCTTGGAAAAAGCGGTCAAATCCAGTGAGCGCTCACTGGAATCCTCGAAAAAGGGTTTCCTGGCCGGCTCCAGCACCAACGTCGACATCCTCAACGCCCAGGAACAGATCTACACCGCCCGGCGTGATCTGTTCGAAGCGAAGTTGCGTTACCTGCTGGCCAAGCTGCGGCTGGCGGCCGATGTTGGCGCATTGGGGGATGACGACATCGCCAGTGCCAATGCCTACCTGGGGCCGAGGTTGGCGTTTTGAACCGCTGCACCGAACGCTTGAGCAACATCAACAAATAGCCGATCCGCTTCGGGTATCTTGGCGAGACTCTGCGCCCTGAGGATTCGCATGCCTTCTACCCCCATCGAAGTGGACGTCGCAATTATCGGCGGTGGCCAGTCCGCACTCGCCGTGGCTTACTTTCTGCGCCGAACAGGGCGTTCGTTCGTGATCATTGACTCGGTGGACGCCGCCAGCAATGCGCCGATGCGCGACCTGGCCAAAGCGCTGGGTTTCGAGACGCACAATGATCCCGATGACACCCGTCAGGTCATTCACCGTCTCTACCTGTAAAAAATCGCCCCGCGATGTTCCGGCCAACGGTTCCATCGCGGAGCGATCCAGCCTTCAGGATTGCAAAACCCGGCCCGGTTTGATCGCCAATACGCTGCAAGGCGCCCGATGCAACAGTTGCTCGGCCGTGGTCCCCAGCAGTTTGTTCAACCCCTTGTGTTGCACCGTCCCCATCACGATGACATCGGTGTGGTGATCGGCGGCAAAGTCACAAATGCTCGTCAGCGGCGCGCCTTCGATGAAGTGGCGATGTTCCGGCGCTACGCCGTGGCGTTCGCCAATGGCCGCAAACGCTTCGTGCTGGGCCGAGCCCAGGGTTTCATAAATCCCGATGGCCAATGGCAGCGCGCCGAAGCCAATGTCCTGGGCATACACGGCCGTCCAGTCATACACATGCACCAGCTCAAGCGCCGCACCACACACGCTGGCCAGCTTCGCCGCGGCGTCGATAATCTGGTCGTTGAACACGTGGTCCTGATCCTCGCTGCGTAACACATCGATGATGGCCAGCACGTTGCGCGGCTTGGGGTTCAGGGCGTTGGTCACCAGGTGCACCGGCACCGGGCAATCGCGCAACAACTGCCAGTCCAGCGGCGTGAAAAATACGCGCTTCAAGGCTGACTCTTCCTGCGCATCCTTGATGATCAGCGCCAAGGGCATCTCGTTGACGAAATGCAGGATTTCTTCATACGGATGCTGCACCCAGACCACCTCGCTGGTGACCTCGACGCCGTGCTTGCTCATCAGCGCGGCTTGCTCGGCGAGCCATTGCCGATGGGTTTGCAAATACCCGTCCCGGGCCAGGCTGATCTGTTCCGGGGCAAACAACCCCGCCACCGCCAGGGCCTGCAAATAATCGAAGGCGACGATGTGCAACGGCATCTGCATGGCCAGCGACAACGCTGCGGCTCGGTCGAAGGCCGGCGTGTGGGTCATGGCTGGGGGAGCGATTAACAGTAAACGCTGAATCTGCGACATGGGCACCTCGGCACGTGGCTGTCAGGATGGGAGTGAACAGACGTCCAGAGTGAGCGTTCCGGGTTAACGCGACTTGATCTTTGTCAGCTACCGGGCAAGACGTGCGGTCAGAGCAACAGAAGGCCCGCCCACATCGCCAGCGTCAGCAACACCTGGCCGGGCACCACATACGCGGCGAACCGGCGCCCGCCGCTGACCCAGGCCACCACGCATTTGCTCAGGGAATTGCTGCTGACCGCGAGCAGCACAGGCGCGGAAATGGCATCAAACGGCAACAACCCGGACTTGGCCAGGGCCGCAATCGAGGCCGTCGAGGCATGGGCATCGGCGAACCCGGTGAAGGCCGCCGTCAGCATCACCCCCACCTCGCCGAAGTAACTGAGCATCATCGACGACAGGAACGTAATGCCGGTCATGGTCAGCGTGACCACCACGGCCAGCTTGAGGTTGAAGGCCCCACCGACCTTGATCGGCTGGCTGGCGCCGGTCGCCGGCTTGTGAAACATCAGGCACAGGCCATAAAGCGCGGTGGCGGCGGTCCCGCACAACAGCGGTCCCCACAAGTGACGCAGCAAATCGGGGTCAACCGCCCCCAGGATCAGGCCGACCTGCGTGAAGGTGGCCAGGTTGGACACTATCGCCGCCGCGCTGAGGGTCTTGATGTTGCCGGGCTCCTTGCTGACCAGATGCCCCATCGCGGCAATGGTCACGGTGCTGGAAGCAAAACCGGAGGCGATGGCACTGAGCGCATAGCCGTAACGGCTGCCCAAGGTACGCACGGCAATATGCCCCACCGCGCCTATTGCCATCAGCAGCACGGTCAAGGTGCAAATGGTCCGCAGATTGATCGCCGAATAGGGGCCGATGAAGCGGTCCGGCGCCAACGGCAGCACCACCAACGCAGCCACCAGCAGAACCAAACCGTCGCGCAATTCCGCTTCGGTCAATTGACTGCGCGCAAAGTGGTGCAACTTCTGCCGATACGCCAGCAACCCCGCCATCACCACGCCGATGGCAACGGCCAACTCCGGCGCGGTGACGCACAACGCACCCAGTACCAACACCGTGAGCAAGGCCACTTCGCTGGTCACACCCGGGTCATCGCTCAGGCTGCGCCAGTACGCCACGGTGACCAGCAGCGCTACACAGGTGGCCATGATCCCCAGCAGCAGGCCGCCGCCCACTTGCATCGCGCCATAGCCCAGCAACGCGGTAATCGCGAACGTGCGCAAACCGGCACAGGCACGGCTGTCCCCTCGCCCCTTGTGCCGTTCGCGCTCAAGACCGATGAGCATGCCGATCCCCAGCGCAGCCGCCGCGCCGGCCATGCCGCCGAGGGTTTCATTCATTGGACTCTCAATCCGGATAGGCCCGGGGACACCTGCATTCAATTGACGCCAGCGTGCGCCAAACCGTTCATGCCCAGGTTGATCATGATCAACCTCTTCGAGTATGGCCCAGGCGACCACATGGCGTCCGCTCCCGCGCTGGCACGCGCATGTTTGACAAAGATCAAGCGGCCCCTCCCGGCGGTCCGCCAATATGGGCCTCAGGTAAACGCTCCAGCCAACCCTCGCGGCCATTTCAGGCCTGCGTCTGTGTGAAGACCCAAGGGAGAATTGTCATGACCGAACAATCACGCTTCATGCTTATCGCTTCGCCCCTGATGGAAAACAGCCCCGCCTTCGACCGGGCCGCCGCGCTGGCCAAGGCAGAAGACGCGGCGCTGCACATCGTCGCGTTCGACTTCCTGGAGGGCCTGGCCACCGCCAGCCTGGTCAACCGGGACGCCCTGGAGCAGATGCGCCTCGGGTACGTGGAGCGCCATCGCCAGTGGCTGGAAGAACAGGCCCGCCCCTTGCGCAAAATCGGCGTGACCGTTACCACGGAAGTGGTCTGGGTCGAACGTCCGTTGCAGGAAATCCTGATCCACCTCAACGAGCAGCCGATGGCCCTGGTGATCAAGGCGCTGGAACACGAATCGCTGCTGTCGCGGATGTTGTTCACGCCGCTGGACATCCACCTGCTGCGCGAATGCCCGGTGCCGCTGCATTTTGTCAGCAACGTGCAACACGCCTTGCCGCGCCGGATCGTCGCGGCGGTCGACCCGTTCCATCGCGATGGCCAATATGAAGGCTTCAATGACCGCATCCTGCATGAAGCGGTGAAGCTGGGCACGGCCTGCAACGCTCAGGTCGACGTGGTGTACGCCTATGACCTGTCGTCCATCGGCGCCGATGAATTCGGCTTCGGCGACGCCACCAAATTCTTCTCCTCGACCACCGCCAAAACCCTGTTCGACGCGCAGGGCGAAACCTTCAATGCGCTGGCCGAACGCAACGGCATTCCGCCGGAACAGCGGCACATGGTGATGGGCAACCCGGCCAAAGTCCTGGCCAGTTACGCCGATGCCTACAACGTCGACGTGATCGTCATGGGCCGGGTTGGCCACCACGGCATCGGCCGGCTGATCGGCAGCACCGTGGAACACTTGCTGTACAAAATGCCCTGCAGCGTGTGGGTGGTGTCGCCGGAAATCATCGAGGAATAAGCAACGACCGCGCACCATCCAAAAAAATGGGCCGCCGTTTGCACGGCAGCCCATTTTTTATGGCGCAGTTCTACACCAACCGCTCAATCGCCTGATGCTTCCAGACCTTTTTGTAATACGCCGTCTGCAACACCAGCATGCCCAGGTACGCCACGGGAAAGGCCATCCATACGCCCTGCAACCCGAACCGCGCATCCAGCACATACGCCACCGGCAACTGCACCCCGACCACGCAAAAAATCGAAATCGCCATCGGCACCAGTACCGAACCACTGGCGCGCATGATGCCGCCGACAATCGCCTGGAAGCCGAACACCAACAGACTCCACAGCATGATGTGCAACAGATGCTCCGCCATCGCCCGGGTCGAATCCTCGGTGAGAAACAACCCCAACAACCAGTGCGACAACAGATAACCCAACACCACCAGGCCGCCGGTCAGGCACACATTGATCAACAGCCCCGTGCGCAGAATCGGCCCCATCCTCTCAAGCCGCCCTGCCCCGATCGCCTGAGCACCAAGGATCGATGCGGTGATCGCAATCGACAGCGCCGGAAACTGCACGTAATTGACGATCTGCGTCACCGCCCCATACGCCGCCGTCGCCTGCGAACCGTGCTGATTCACCAGCGCCAGAATCACCAACTCCGACACCGACAACACCACCATCTGCAACCCGGTCGGCAAACCGATGCGCAACACCTTGCCGAGAATCACCAGGTCCAGACGCATCGCCGCAAACATCTCCCGATCCGGCGCCAACGGATGCCCCTTGCGAATCAACCGCCACGCCAACCACCCCATCGCCGACAAATTCCCCGCCAACCCCGCATACGCGGCACTCTGAATCCCCATCATCGGCAACCCGAACCAACCCCGAATCAACGCCGGCGTCAGCGCCAACCCGATACACGTCGACACCACCAACGCAATTAACGGCGACACCGTATCGCTCACGCCGCGCAGCAACTGGGTGAACAGCACATAGACAAGGAGCGACGGCATGATCCACATCATCACGTGGGCGTAGGACACGGCGTCGTCGAGCACATCGGCCGGGGTTCCCAACCCCTGCAACGCTGGCCTTGCGAAGACGCTGCCCAATATCGCCGCTACCAGACCGATCATTGCGCCCAAGAGCAGCGTGGTGCCGGCGATGGTTTTCACCAAGTGCGGCTCGCGTGCGCCCCAGGCTTGGCCGATGAGCACGCCCGCACCTGCGCCGAGGCCGATGACCAGGGCGATGAAGAAGAAGACGATGGGGAACATGCCCGAGACGGCCGCCAGGGCTTGGGTGCCGAGCATTTGGCCGATGTAGATGCTGTTGATGGTGCCCGACATGGATTGGAGGAAATTGGAGAGGACCATGGGGGCCAGGAAAAGGAGGTAGGTTTTCCAGAGGGGGTTTTGGGTGGTTGGGGTTTGCATTGAGGGTCCGTCTCGGGTGTGGGCTGGGGCTTGGCCGAATTCTACGCTAGGGAGCTGACACCAACGCGCCCCCATTTCGAAGAGAGAGTATGGACGATGTCAGCTGTCGGCCAAAAGCAGCCATCGAGTGCCTAGGAAAGCCGAGACAACTGACTATGGGCGTTTGATTGCTGTTACAGGTGCTCTGCCAGCCACTGCTCTCGGTGTCGCTGCTTACGCTGCGCCTTCTGTTCTGGTAGGTCGAATGCCCTGAGGTGGGCAACTCGAGTTTCAATCTGTTTATTCAGTTCAATGCGTAACGCTGGCACCCCATACGAGTCTTCGGCATCTCGGATGAAATATGACCGTTCTTCTTCAAGCGAGATCATTGAGTTGTGAAGCCTGGCAAGCTCACCTCCCAAGTCGTCCGATTCCGTTTTCAGGACCTTCAAAGTCTTACCTGACTTCTTCAAGTCGAAAAACTCGGCCCGATCCTTCTGAGTATCCATGATGCGCTGCTTAATCAACCCCAAATTAGCAATGATTTGCTTCAGCGCCTGATTCAAGGCATGGATAGCACTGTTGGCTTCGTCGATCCCCTCTTTTGCCTCGTTAACCTTCTCAAATACCACCTCCCGGTCACTTTTGGCACTATCCAAAGAATTTTGGCTAATCCCGAAAAACGAATATTTTGGAATCTCTCGATTCTTTTTGCCCAACAAAACAGGGTGCCGGTTGGCTTCCGCGTACCAGCTATCAATTTCGTTCTGAAGTTTGTGAAGTTTTTTATACAGCTCTCTTTTCTCCTCGTGGATAGAATTGAGGCACTCGTACTCGGATGATTTTTCTGCTCTTTTCAGCTGAATTTCACTGTGGAGCCGACTTTTTTCTGCGTACAGGGCTTCGAGTTCAGCGCGATAGTCGCGCTGAAAGAGGCTTACTAGACGCTTGGAATAAGTCACTTTGGGCTGCAGCGCTCCGAACGCCCTTTCTAGCAGATCACGGTCAGCATTGAACTTTGCAGCCGTCTCGTTTTGAACGCGCTTCAAGCGCTCGACTAGATCGGCTTCCATCCCTTGTGTAGGGAGTTGATCGTAGGCCTCCGTAACATAGCGGTAGCGCTCTGCTTCCTCGAAACGAGGCCAGTCAAGCTGAATGCGAAAATCGCGACGAATTGAGGAAAGCCATTTCAGCATTGAGGGGAAACCATCTTCATCCAGTGCACCGAAGAGATTATCGTCCTCAACATCTGCCGCCTACCATGCGCAACGAAAAAAAGGTATTTGGCGGGATGCCTTCAGTAAAGTGCCACCAATGCGCGCTCCGCACTGAGGTGTACCGGCTTCGGTTCCTATCACCCTTGAACGACCGATTTGGTTCGATTATTGCCGATGGCGAGGTCGGCAATCGGCTGATCGGTCATTAAGCGTATTTACAAAACGTGGTGCGATTCAGTTCATGGCGGTTGCCAGCTCAAGTTCGGACAGCAACGACTCGGGCAAAGCTTGCAATGCTTGCAATGGCTGCGAATGCAACTGCCCCCCATAACGCAAACGTTGCTCCATGCTCGCTCGATAACATGAAGCAATAAGCAACCAGCGCTGCACCAATTGCCTGTCCAACTAACCTTGACGTAGCAACCATGCCGCTTGCACTGCCGGCACGTGTCGGTGGCACGCTACCCATAAAACCTTTGAGGTTAGGTGCTTGAAAAAAACCAAACCCAATGCCTGACATACCCATGCGCCAGCTTATATTCAAAGTCGACGGATCATCAGGCATAAGTACTAGAGCTACCAACCCAAGGGCCAGTATCGAAAGACCGACTCCACCTAATGCGCCGGGAGAATAGTGATCACTCAAACGGCCGGCAATTGGGGCCATTATTGCTACCATGACAGCCCATGGCGTCAGTAAGAAACCAGCCTCTACCGGCGATTTTCCAAGCGTCGTATAGAAATAAAACGGCAGGGCTACGAACGCCAGTCCTTGTGCTGCGAAGGTGCAAACAGACGTCACGACAGAAAGCGCAAACATGGGTCGACGGAGCAGATCAATCGGCAGCATTGGCGCCTTATGACCTGCCTGCCGATGCATGAGCAGTGCGAAGAACAAGGCTGTGCCCGCCAATTCCATGGCAAGGGTAGTGAATTTTTCTTGGTGGGCTGCATCGCCGAATAACAAAATCAAAAAGCTGAACGCGACTATGTTGTAGAGGGCAGTCAGACCATCAAACTTGTGGGTCGCCCGGCGGGTATCAGGCAATACTTTGCGCCCCAGGAAAAGTGCGACTAAGCCGAGTGGAACGTTGATTGCGAATAACCACGACCAACTGGCGACTGACAAAATAAGGGATGACAAGGTCGGCCCTATTGCAAAAGCGACTGCAACCACCAAGGCGTTGGTCCCGTAACCACGTCCTAGCAAGCGCGTCGGGTAGATGGCTTTAAGCATGGCTGTATTCACACCCATAACGGCGCTAGCCCCAATTCCTTGTAACAGCCGAGCTATGACCAGTGATGGCAACGACCACGCCAGAGCACAGGCAAGTGATGCCAATGTGAATAAGAACAGTCCGAAAAGTAGAACCCGCCGGTAAGAGATGATTTCACCCAATGCAGCGAACGGGAGGAGCGTTGCGACCATCGCTAACTGATAGACGTTGATGATCCAAACCGATGATGCGGGTGTTGTCTGCAATTGAGCAGCTATTGCAGGTAAAGCGACATTGGCTATTGCGGTGTCGAGTGATGCCATGGCGACACCGATCGCCAACGAAAATATCGCGAGGCGACGGGCGTTTTCAGGCAACCCATCTGGCTGAGAAGTGACGGTCTCTGCATCCATTGTTGTTTGTCTGGACATGCTGGCTCCAAGATGTAGAGGAAGTGGTTTCTTCTATCAAGTTTGCTTCGTTGGCATTGCTCATTGGGTGGTGCTTAGGTGAGAAGCAATCTTCCGTCGTTTGCTTGATAGCGTCCAAGACCGATATACAATCCTTTATATAGGCCCAGCCTATAGTTAAAAATGTCGTGTGTTCTCGATCGCAGCGAGACATCCATTGACCAATCGCCGCCTTACGCGAAAGTCAGCTTTGTGGCGGTTTCTGCCTGTCGTGACCGGCAGAAATCGGCCAAAAACTACCAAGCGGTCGCTCGAAAAAGAGGTGAACAGTTAAGCCTTTAGTACTGATGCCCTAATGCAGATCATTTCTGACGCAATCAGTCAACCAGGGCCATTTCTGCGGAGCTTTTGACTGAAATCAATCGCAACGGCTCTCAAAAGCATAAAAAAAAACACTATGTATTTTTCCAACGACTACACTTATACATTAAGCAAGTTAATTAACTGCGCTATCTAGTTACTACACCCGATTTAAACAGCACCCCCATTCAATCCTACTAACGGAATTTGCATGAAGATTGAAATCCTTAAACAGGCAGTTATGGATTCGCGAGATGGCATCACCATCTCCGACAATTGTATTGATGACAATCCGCTGATTTTTGTAAACCCTGCTTTTGAACGCATGACCGGTTACTCGCTTGAAGAAATCACTAACATTAATTGCCGATACCTACAAAAAAACGATCGGGAACAGCCTGAACTTGAAATTATTCACAATGCCGTTAAAAAAGGTGAGCACTGCCTCGTAACCTTGCGAAACTACCGCAAGGATGGAACGATGTTTTGGAATGAGCTAAGCATATCTCCAATTCATGATAAAAATGGGGTTGTAACCAATTTTTTAGGTATACAAAAAGATGTAACACCTCGCATGCTAATACAGCAGCAACTTCGAGACGAGCATCAGTCCCTCGAGGAAATGAAAGCACACTTCGAACAACTATCCATAAAAGATGGACTGACAGGTATTTACAATCGTCGCTTTTTTGATACACAGTTCGAAATTCAATGTAAAATTGCATGCCGCAACAGCGACTCATTGACGCTTGCCTTGATTGACGTTGATAACTTCAAGTCATTCAATGATATCTATGGGCATCAAGCTGGCGACGAAGCATTAATACGTGTCGCTGATAGTTTGAATAAGTCTTTTCAGCGAGGCTCTGATTTTGCAGCCAGGTATGGCGGTGAAGAATTTGTGATTCTTTCCAACGGCATGACGGAAGACCAATCAGCTCGGCACGTCGAAACCCTATGCCAACTAGTGCGAGACTTGAGAATACCGCACTCTGCTTCCAGCACAGGATACTTAACTATAAGCGTTGGTTTTTCAGTACATACTTTTGGTCCACTGCACCCGTCCAACGCACTACTGGCCCGAGCCGATAAAGCTCTCTACATAGCTAAAGAACGGGGTAGAAACCAATTTTTTAATCTTTAGGTTCTGTACGAAGCTCTGGAGAAAATGGTTTTTTGTTCAACATAATGTCGCGCCCTAAAGGGCCTGTTTGAGGGTCACCCAAGTCCGTTTGCGGCCGGCAGTAATCGGCTAAAAGCAGACACTCTTGGCAGTACTTGGCGATGGTGTTTTTGACGAATGGCTTTATGAAGCAAAGCAGTATGACGCTCTGATACATTCGCCCTTTTTCAGGAGGGAAAAATTATGCGAAGGGTTCTCGCAACGGGGGCACTCTTGCTGGCCTTGGGCGGATGCGCAACATCACCTATGCGGGTTTCTGAAGCGCGGCCAGTGCCGGCCAATGAGATGTATGCGATCAAAAGCCAGAGTACGAGAGAGTCGGGACGCCTGACCATCTTCCGTGATGACGGGTTTGTCGGTTCGGGATGTGACGCCATGTTCTACATTGATGGGCAGCGCGCAGCCAAGATAGGTCCCGGTCAAAAGGCATCTTTCGTTTTGCCTACCGGTGAAGTGAATCTCAGTGCCGGGCTCGCCGAGTCTGGATTATGTGCGGGTGCCGCGATCAAAACGGTCGCGGCCAAGATCAAGCCAGGGAAAGAAGTGATTTATCGAATCAACTGGGATACGCAAGGTTTCTACTTGGGCCCTTACGTTGAATATGGACGTTGAGCCCAGACCGTTCTGGCTTGTTTCGCACGCTGCACCACCCCTTACCCAAAGTAAATCCATCACCTTTGCCGATCTTGTTTTATTTCAGTTCCGTTCTTATTTCGGTTCCGGGCACGAAAAATTTACCGGGATCATCGACCTTCTTCAGGTCAACCAAGGCTCGGCAAATGCAATGTGAGAATTGCTTCTGCAACGTTTCGGGGTCTGTCCATGCGATTTGCGATGCTGGCAAATGTTGTGCCTCGGTCGATTTATAGCAGACACAATTGTCTAGTCGGGTGACGCCATTATCATTTGTGCTCTGACAAGCAGTGGTCAGCAAAGAAATCGCGATGAGCATGACGAAACGTTTCATTGGCTCCCCTCCGAGGCTGTTGTGAAGGGCTAACGCTCAAGATCGGACAGGATGTTATAACGGCGTGGTGCCCTGAAGGCGGTTACACGCCATGGCCACAAAGCCCACTCTGCTCAATAAGCCCGACAGTAGAAGGAAGCTTAGCTGTCATTTTGCGTTGCTCCATTCACTGGCTGTTTTTAGCCGCTCACCGTCATTAAAAGGCTCGTATTGAACACCATTCTTCTGCCCTCCCCACTCGGCTGTTTTGCAGAGCGAGGCAGCTTTGCCATAGACAACTGCCCGGTTTGATCTAGCCTTGAATGAGATCACGCGGGAGAAAAACACCATGCCCCTTGCTCTCAGAAATCTATCCACCCTTGCTTTGGGTGCCTTCTTTTGCATAGCCGCGTGGGGTCAAGGGGTAGCAGACACCAATTCCCCACCGGCCATACTCCCATTGGAATCTGAGATAGGGCCAACGCTCATTGCCTATCCGCCGCTCGCCGCGCCGCTCGCCCGCGGAGTGGTCATCATCCAGTATCGAACTGAGCACGCCCGGATCATGCCGGTATTTGGCAAAACGGCTGTTGAAGTATCACCTCGCCTCGGTCACCTTCACGTGACCGTCGACGACTGGAAAGGTACATGGGCGCACACCAGTGAAGACCCGATTATTTTGGTTGGGCTGACGCCAGGCACTCACAAGGTTCTACTTGAAGTGGCTGATCCGAGTCATAAGATCCTGACCAGTACGGTGGTGAGTTTTGTGGTTCCGGAGAAGAACCCAGCGGACGCCCCTCGCGTTGACGATAGCCACGCAGTGAAACCATAACGGCTGTGGGAATCAGGGGACTGACCATTTGGCGCACGCCCTTATCTAAAATGAATCTGTCATCTTTGCCATGAGCGGTTCGTTTCCCGAGCCGTGCAGCAAGGCCAACCATCAGGACTTTCTTATCTCTTAAAGCGAGGCTTCATGACCACCGGTAACCTTGGCTGAGGACCGGCACACGCTCCGCTATGTTTGATAAAGCGAGCTGCGATGACTGTTGCATCGATGGCCGGCGGCACGGGCGTCAGGCACTTCCATTGCCCCCATCGATAGTCACCATCAACTCAATGAAGTTCTCTTAAAAACTCCGGGGCGTAACATCGCCTCCATACCAAACAACTACACCCCGGAGCACACCATCATGAAACGCCAAATCCTTCTCAGCATCGCTTTCTCGGTTTTTGCAGTTAACGCTTTCGCCGCTACTTCTGCTCACCCGGTTGTCGCTGAAGGCGGCTCGGATCGTCTGATTGAAAGTCGTGTGGCTGAGGGTGGTTCAGATCGTCTGATCGAAAACCGCGTTGCTGAAGGTGGCTCCGATCGCCTGATCGAAAACCGCGTCGCTGAAGGTGGTTCCGACCGTCTGATCGAAAGCCGCGCTGCCTGAATGAATGGCTTTACTGCGGCATCCAACAAGAAGCCCGGCCTGACAAGCCGGGCTTTTTTACGCTCTGATTTTACTCAGTCAAACTCTGGACAGACAGAATGGCCGCACAGCGCTGCCACAAACGTCCTTCGATGAGCACCTGATTTTGCAATGGATCGACAGGGGCCAGTATCAGAGTCAATCAACGATAAACAACTTCGCACCCGTGGTGCTGAAAGATCGATGCCCCTCAGCGTTGTTGCCCACCTGATAGCTCATCCCCGCCGTAAGCGTGAACTGGCGACCATCCTCCAGTTCCGTGTGCAACTCGCCTTCCAGGCACAACAGGATATGCCCTCTCCAGCACCAGTGATCGGCCAGATAGCCAGGACTGTATTCAACCATCCGCACACGCGTCGAACCAAACTGGCAGGTACGCCAATAGGCAGTGCCCGTCTGTCCGGCATATTGGACAGGTTCGACAGTCGACCAATCGGTCGTACCAAAGGGAACATCCGTTAGATCCATGGGTGGTTCATCAATGACGGAGGATCTGTGGACCGTATCGCTCCAGTAGGATTCTCGATAGACACAGATGCCCCGCATTTATGAGATACAGGCGCCTATTCAAGCAAGATTGCCAGCTCGCAATCACTGACTCGAATGGATGCCGCTCCGCCAATGCCAATCAAGCCCTGCGCGTAGAGCAATACTCCACAATGAGCTGAGTGACCGCTGCCACCATCGCCTGATCCGCTTCAGGCGAGGCGAACAGCCGACATTGCGCATCCGGCAATTTCGGCAACCCTTGTTCTGCCCCAAGAGCCGCTAGTCCCAGCCCCAACTGACTGAGTGGCATGGGCGCTATCGCGAAGCCTGCCAGGGCCGCCGCTCGCAGCCCGGCCGTGCTGCTGCACAACATTGCCGTGCGGTGGGCGATTCCCGCTTGCGCCAACCTCGTCAGCGCGGCCTCGCGATAAGGGCACGGCGCGGGGAACAGGGCCAGCGGCAACGGCGTCGGTAACCGGGTGACGGGTTGCGCCGACCACGCCCACACCAGCGGCTCTTGCCACAGCAGCAACCCCGCTTCGCTGGTCTCGCACAGCGAACCGATGACCACCTCCAGTTGCCCTTGCTTCATCAGCGCCAGCAACGAACCGGGGATGTTCACCTGCACCTCGATTTCCATCCCGGGATACTGCGCCGCGAAATCCTGAACAGTGCGCAGCAATCGAGACTCGACAAAATCTTCGGACACCCCGATCCGCAGCCGCCCGTGAAACGGCGTGCGTGTCAGGTCGGTCCAGGCATCACGGTTCAGCGCGAGGATCGTGCGCGCATAAGCGACCAGGCGCTCGCCATCGGCCGTCAGTTGCTGGGAACGGGTGGTACGCGTCAACAGCGGTTTACCAATCTGTTCTTCCAACCGCCGCACATGGCCACTGACCGCCGACTGAGTCAGGTGCAGCTTCTGGGCGGCACGGCTGAAGCCGTCTTCATCGACAACCGTGACAAATGTCTTGAGCAGCAACGTATCGAACATAGTTTTATTCGTGATTAATCGCGTTTGAATTTACGATTTATATTTCAAATACAACTATGTTGCAATGCTCCTCACCTGCCCTGCCCTCATCATTCAAGGTGTGCCATGACGACGCTTCTCCATATTCAATGCTCTCCACGCAAACAGCGTTCGGCTTCCCTCGAAGTCGCCCGCAGCTTCATTGCGCGTTATCAAGCAAACTCCCCGGACACTGAAATCGTCACCCTCGACCTCTGGAGCATGGCGCTCCCGGAATTTGATGATCTGGCGATGGAGGCCAAATACGCCGGGCTCAATGGCTCGCCGTTGACCACGGCGCAACAGGAGGCCTGGAACACGTTGAAAGAGCTGGCTGCGCACCTGCACCGCGCAGATGTACTGGTGATGTCCGTACCGCTGTGGAATTTCAGCATCCCGTACAAACTCAAGCACTTCATCGACCTGGTATCGCAGAAGGACATCCTGTTCAGCGTTGACCCGGAACGCGGTCTGGAAGGCATGCTGCACAACAAGCTCGCCGTGGTGATGTACGCCCGCGGCCTGGATTTTTCGGCGCAGTCGACCACGCCAGCGGAGCGCTTCGACTTCCAGAAGCCCTACGTGGAAGCCTGGCTGACATTTATCGGCGTCACGGATGTGCATTCGGTGATTGTGGAGAAAACCATCCTGGGAGAAGAGGTTGATCTGCGCGCGCGTGAGGCCGCGACTCAGCAGGCCAGGAGCCTGGCAGACAGTTTGTCGCTGAGCGAGCCAACGAGACTACCGGGTTAGTGCCGCACGCCGTGTTGTGGTGGTTACCGACGAACCCGGCTCATCTACGGAGGTCAAAGCAGTTGATGGCATCGCCAATGATCAAAGGCCTCTGGCCTGATTCATTCAAGGGCGAAGCCAGTCGTTCACACACTTTAGGGTGCGCCGGATAAATTTCAGTAGGCTCGGATTCTGCCCAGGGCAGGCGCTGGCTGCTGCTCACATCCAATGCTCCCTTATCGGAGTACGAAAATGACTCAGTCAATGCGGTTCTTCCTATCCATGGTCCTCGCGATTGTCTCACTGGCATCAGCGAGCCTCCTTAACTCTGCCGGTGCGGCAACCGCCGAGGATCTGAATACCGACTCTCGGCAAGCGTTGCAAACGCTCTACAAGACTCATCCATTTGCCGAGACCATGTCACACAACGCCAAAGCGATACTGGTCTTCCCGAAAATCATCAAGGCCGGCCTTGTGTTTGGTGGCAGCTATGGCGAAGGCGTTTTGTTCAAAGGCAAGACAGCTGAGGGTTATTACAACTCCGTCACCGGTTCATGGGGGTTGCAGGCCGGTGCCCAGTCGTATGGCTATGTGGTTTTCCTCATGACCGACAAAGCCGTGAACTATGTTCGCGAAACCAAGGGGTGGGAAATCGGCGTAGGGCCCACCGTCGTTGTAGTGGATGAAGGGATCTCGAAGAACCTGTCCAGTTCGACGCTGAAGGACGATGCCTACGCGTTCATATTTGACCAGCAAGGGTTAATGGCCGGGGTCAGCATCGAGGGCACGAAGATTTCCCTGATCAAGCGGTGAAACCCGTCCATCAAGGCGCCTTGCGTCGTCTGCAAGACGCCCGGACAGTGCGTTATCACCGTCCTCGCCTAGAGGTGGCTTGATGAATCTTCTAACCAGATGCAGGGGTGTCTGTATTCCTTTGGTGCTGGGCGTGGCCGTGTTCCTGACACTGGTGATTTCCTGCAGTACATTGCCGAGAATAGTGCCCGACATGGCTCACGCGCCCTCTGCGCCTGTGCAACTCGACGGGGTACACGGACCTCTGTCAGCCGAGCGAAGCAAAGCCATTCTCGACCGACTCAAGTCCACCGGCGCAGAAACCAACATCTTCGATGTGCACCTCGCCATCGAAGAATCTGTTGTCGGTAGCCCGCTAACGGAAGGAAACAAGGTCGACCTGCTGCAGGACGGCCCCACCACCTACCAGTCGATGATCAAAGCCGTGGAAGGTGCGCGCGACCACATCAACATGGAGACCTACATCCTCGACGATGATGAAGTCGGCCAGCGCTTCGCCGCCGCACTGATCGCTCAGCAACACAAAGGAGTACAGGTCAATCTGATCCATGACAGCGTCGGAACCCTTGGAACACCCTCAGCGTTTTTCTCTCGTTTGACCGAAGCGGGCATCAAGGTGCTGGAGTACAACCCGGTCAATCCGGCGACGGCCAAAGCGGGCTGGGACGTGAACCAGCGCGACCACCGAAAGCTGCTGATAGTGGACGGCCGTATTGCCTTTCTTGGCGGGATCAACATCAGCAGCGTCTATTCGGGGGGCTCGTTCAGCTCTCACTCGAAGACTCGCCCCAATGGTGATTTGCCCTGGCGCGATACCGACTTGCGCGTCGAGGGGCCGGTGGTTTCGGAACTGCAGAAGCTTTTCATCGGAACATGGACGGCCCAGAAAGGTGAACCGCTCGCCGCTCGCGACTACTTTCCAGCACCAGAGCGCAAAGGCACCGAGGTGGTGCGCGCCATCGGCAGCTCGCCAAATGAGCCGTTCAGCCTGATCTACGCCACGCTGATTTCGGCGCTGCAGAGCGCGCAGACCGAGATATGGCTGACAAACGCCTACTTTGTGCCCGATCCGCAGTTGCTGACGGCACTCAAGGAGGCGGCGGCCCGTGGCGTAGACGTCAAGCTGGTGTTGCCCAGCAGCACCGATTCGTCGCTGGTGTTTCATGCCGGACGCGCCTACTACAGCGAACTGCTGAAGGCTAACGTTAAGCTTTACGAACGCCGTGACGCGCTGCTCCATGTCAAGACAGCAGTCATCGATGGCGTCTGGTCGAGTGTCGGCTCCACCAACTTCGACTGGCGAAGCTTTCTGCACAACGATGAGGTCAACGTGGTTGTGCTGGGCACCGAGTTCGGAAAAAAGATGCAGGCAGCATTCATGGCGGATCTGGCGAAGTCGAACGAAATCAAGCTGGAAAAGTGGCAGCGTCGCTCGCTCGCGGTGCGAGCCAAGGAGCAAATGGCGCGACTCTGGGAATACTGGCTATGAGTCGAGTGCCGTCGCTGGGAGATGACATTTGCCTTATGCCAAGCGACGATAATCCTACGAATGGCCGACGTCGGCTGCCCACTCTCCAACCTCAGATCCCACTGGTCGAGACAGCCTTGCTCCGTAGATTCAATCAAGATAGTTTTGAGTCTATGGATTCACGCGAGGCATAGAACATGGCAGTCCCCCTTCAGGAACAAACCTTTACCAAGGCCCAATGCGTCACCGGTCTGCGCACCGCTGTCGGCATCCTCGAAAAGTGGAGCGCCTCCAGCGATCAGGCCTGTCGCATCCTGCGCATATCCCGCAGCACCTACACCCGCGCCCGGCAGCGCGATCCTTCGTGGTCCGTAGCGCTGGATTCAGACCAGATGCAGCGCATCAGTTTTGTCCTCAACATTCACGCGGCACTGCGCCTGGTCTTCGATAACCCTGATAACGTCTACGGCTTTCCGTCGATGGCCAACCACAACGAGTTTTTCAACGGGCGCAGTCCGCTGGAGATCATGGCTCAGGGCGACATGATTTCCTTGTATGAAACCTTCAAGCGCATCGACGTGCTGCGTGGTGCGCAATGGTGACGGTGAGCGAACTGGCAGAACTGGCCGGCGAACAGCTGCAGGCTTATCGATTGGTCAATTCGAAGTTTCCACCGATTGCGATGTTTGATGACGTGGCGGATGCGGACGAGTTTGAGGTGCTGTATCAGATTCAGGCGCTGACCAATCCCCGGCTGAAGAATGAAGTGGGTCATCTTGAGTTGATTGCGCGGGATCAGATCCCGTTCGGCATCCCTGGCTGCTCCTATGCGACGGCGCCATTTACTCACGTCAACCCGGCGGGTTCGCGGTTCAGCGATGGCCGTTTTGGGGTGTTGTACCTGGCGGACTCCATGGACACGGCGTTGGCCGAGGTGCGGCATCACCAGAGTCTTTATTGGTCAAATGTGCCGAGCCTCAATTATGAGCGGTTTGTGTTTCGGGGGTTGTCCTGCGCTTTCGTGGATGTGGCAATGAAAGACGCGGCCGCCATTGGGCTGACTGATCCGGTTTATGACCCTGACGATTACACCCACTCGCGGCGCTTGGGCAGGTCCGTTAAAGAGGCGCGCTGTCCTGGCATTCGTTACCACTCGGTGCGGATGCAGGGCAGTTATTGCTGGGCGCTGATGACGCCCAAGCCGGTTCTATCAATCATTCAAACAGCGCATTACGAGATGGTCTGGAATGGTCAGGTCACCAGTGCCAGCAAGATCAGCGAGGCTTGAAGCGTCTAAACCGGGCCTTCCGCATTCATTGCCCGCGTCGATAGTCACCATCAATTCAATGAAGTTCTCATAAAAAATCCGCGGCGTACCATCGGCTCCATACCCAACAACTACACCCCGGAGCACACCATCATGAAACGCCAAATCCTTCTCAGCATCGCTTTCTCGGTTTTTGCAGTTAACGCTTTCGCCGCTTCTTCTGCCCACCCGGTTGTCGCTGAAGGCGGCTCGGATCGTCTGATTGAAAGTCGTGTGGCTGAGGGTGGTTCGGATCGTCTGATCGAGAAACGCGTTGCTGAAGGTGGTTCGGATCGTCTGATCGAAAACCGCGTCGCTGAAGGTGGTTCGGATCGTCTGATCGAAAACCGCGTCGCGGAAGGTGGTTCCGACCGTCTGATCGAAAGCCGCGCTGCATAAATGAATGGCTTTACCGATGCACTCAACGAAAAGCCCGGCCTGATCAGCCGGGCTTTTTTACGCGTTCCATTTACTCAATGATCACGCCTCGGCAGCTGATCCGGCCCATGCTCCATTTTTTCGTCTAACGTGAGTTGACGCGTTTGCGAGATCACTTCTTCGAACATCCTGGAGTTTGACTATGAAAACTATCGCTTACTGGTTGACGACTGCACTGTTGGGTCTGGCGCTGTGCTCCTGTGTCGCGGTCGACGCCGGGAGCGGAGGCGCGGGCGAGATGGAAATTCGCTCGGGGAAAATCGAACAGATTACGCAGACGCAGATGCAGACCAACCACGACAGCGGCGTGGGCGCCATATTAGGCGGCATCGGCGGTGTCGCTCTCGGCAGCCTGGTCGGTCGGGGCACCGGTCGGGACGTTGCGATGGTCGCAGGCGCGCTGGCCGGTGCGGCAGGCGGTAACTACGCGGAAAAGAAAAAATACGATCAACCGAAGGACGCACAGCAGATCATCGTGCGGACCAACAGCGGCGTATTGGTTTCAGTGACCCAACCCATCAACCCAGCGCTGACCAAAGGCATGAACGTTTATGTCGAGGGTTCCGGTAGCGAAGCGCGGGTGGTGCCACAAAGTTAGTCCTGTGTCGCAGACCCCAGCCGCAAGGTTCCCTTGCGGCAGACTTCCCGCTACACCGTTTTGCCCAACGCAGCATCGATCATCAGACGCACGCCCCGCAGCACCTGGGCCGACACCTCTGGCCTGGCCTTTGCCGTAGCCCGCGCAACCGAGAGCGCGCCGACCATTGCCGCAACGATGCCCATGGCGGTGGCCAGCGCGTCGACGTCTGGATTGTTGGCGGCAACCCTGCGCTCAAACGCCCGCACCAGCACCATGTAACCCTCGGAGAACTTCGCGCTGATCGCAAGATCCTGGCGGCCGATTTCGCTGGCGGACGCAGCCATTGCGCAACTCTCGGCGTAGTCGTCGAGGCTGTCGACCGCCAGATAGTCGGACAGGAAGCGATCCAGGTCCGGCTCGCCATCAATCGTGCCCGTATAGAGCTTGGCATTGCCCTGCTCCAGGCTCCACGCCAGTGCCTCGGCGGCAAGCGCTTCCTTTGACGGGAAGTGCGCGTACAGCGCGCCGTGGGTCAAACCGGCCGACTTGCTGATTTCGGCAACCCCTACCCCGTCGATTCCTTTCTGGCGAAACAGGCGACTGGCGGTCTCCACCAGGGCGGCGCGATTGGCTTCTGATTTTTCTTTCGAGATTTTCATGATGAGGCTCCTCTGCGTTCACTCTTGCACACTATGGTTGCATTCGCAATTAATGGAAAAGCAATGTCTACAATGCTTTATTACGAACGAAATATTTATGTTGACTTTAATAAATGCGACCGCCATTATTAATTCAATGATTGCGAGCGCAATCTTACAGGGCGATAACCGCTCATCCAACCGGAGTACACCTCATGAAAATAAAAAATTCCGTTGCCTTCGTTACCGGCGCCAATCGTGGTCTGGGCCTCGCGTTCGCAAAAGAACTCGTGGCCCGCGGCGCAAGCAAGGTCTACGCCGGGGTGCGCAACCCCGAAGGCGTCAACATTCCGGGCGTGATCGCCATTCGTCTTGATGTCAGCGACCCGGCATCGGTAGCCGCTGCGGTGGCCCAAGCGGGCGACGTGACGCTGCTGGTCAACAATGCCGGCATCGCCCGCCTGCTGCCATCCATGCTCGATCCTGGCCTGGTGGAAGCCGCTCGCGAAATCTTCGAAACCAACTACTACGGCGTGATGCACGTCAGCCTGGCCTTCGCCCCTGTGCTTAAAGCCAATGGCGGCGGCGCGATCGTCAACGTGCTGTCGGACGCGACCTGGGTCGCCGCACCTTTCCTGTCCGCTTACGCGGCATCGAAAGCGGCTGCGTGGAGCTTCACCAACTCGCTGCGGATCGAACTCCACGACCAGGGCACCAGCGTGCAAGGCCTGCACGTGGGCTTCATCGACACCGACCTGACCCATGGTTTTGACGTGCCGAAAGTCCAGCCATCCGACGTCGTGATCCAGTCGCTGGACGGCGTTGAAGCCGGCCTGAAAGAAGTGCTCGCAGACGAAGGCACACGCGCCATCAAGGCCAGCCTGTCGACTGGGCAAGCGGCTTATCTGAACCCCGAAACCGTCGCGTAAGGAGCACATCATGTACCTCTTCCAACGACTGTCCCTCGGGGCTGCTTTCTTCGCCGTCGCAGTCAGCAGCGCCATCGCGGCGCCGGCAACCACGCACAACAGCGCACCCAATCAATTCGTCCAAGCTGACGGCGTGCGTTATGCCTATCGCCAGTTCGGGGCCGACACGGGCGTCCCTGTCATCTTGCTCCAGCACTTTCGCGGCAACATGGATTACTGGGACCCGGCAGTGACCGATGGCCTGGCACAGCATCGACCGGTCTACCTGTTCGACAATGCCGGCGTAGGCCTCAGCAGCGGCGAAACACCCGACTCGTTCGAAGCCATGGCCGACCACGTCGCCGCTTTTGCCCAGGCCCGCGGGTTGAAGCAGGTCGATGTGCTCGGCTTCTCAATCGGCGGCATGGTGGCGCAAGAAGTTGCGTTGCGTCATCCGCAACTAGTGCGCCGGCTGATCCTGGCGGGGACGTCGCCACGCGGCGGAGTGTCGGGACATGATCCGCGGGTACCCGGGATCGCGCTGCGCGAATCGATTGCCACGCAGGAAGAGACCGCTTACCTGTTTTTCGATCCGGCGCCGGCAAGCCAGCAGGCGGCCCGGGAATTCTGGGAACGACGTCACCAACGCACGGAAGGCCTCGACAAGCTCAGTTCGATGAAAGTCATCGCGGCCCAAGGGGCGGCGCTGGGCAAATGGAGCGTTCCCGGTGACGGCACTTTTTCGCAATTGAGCCAGATTACCCAGCCCACCCTGGTGGTCAACGGCAGCAAGGACGTAATGGTGCCCACCGAGAACTCCTACACGCTGCAACAGCATATTCCGAACGCCAAGTTGCTCATCTATCCAAGCTCGGGGCACGGCGCGTTATTCCAATATGCCAACGATTTTGTGCAGCAAGCCAATGCCTTCCTGAACTAGGTCGGAACCCACCGCCTTCGAAAAATATCGTCCCAATCCCCCTGGAGAACGACCATGTCAGCACTATCGTTTGCCGCATTCCGACGCTGCCTGTTAGCTGTTTCAGCAACCGCTGGTGCCCTCGCACTGGTCGCCCTCGTCTCACCCTCTTACGCCCGGGCCAATACGCCACCGGAGGTCGCCGCCGCCGTCGAGAAGGACAGCTCGATCCGTCCTTTCAAGGTCAACATTCCTGAAGACGCGGTGGCCGATCTGCGCAGACGCGTTCTGGCAACCCGTTGGCCCGACCGCGAAACGGTCAACGATCAATCCCAGGGCGTGCAGCTTGCGAAACTGCAGGCGCTCGTAGGCTACTGGGGTACGAATTACGATTGGCGCAAGGTTGAATCCCAACTCAATGCCTTGCCGATGTTCGTGACCAACATCGACGGCCTCGACATCCAGTTCATCCACGTCAAATCCAGACACCCCAACGCCCTGCCGTTGCTGCTCACCCACGGCTGGCCAGGTTCGATTCTGGAACTGACCAAAGCCATCGGCCCGTTGACCGATCCGACAGCCTACGGCGGTCGCGCCGAAGATGCCTTCGACGTGATCATTCCCTCGATGCCCGGCTACGGTTTCTCGCAGAGACCCACCGACGGCGGCTGGGGCCCCGACCGTATCGGCGTGGCGTGGGATGTGTTGGTCAAGCGCCTGGGCTGCAAGCGCTACGTGTCGCAAGGTGGCGACTGGGGCTCGGTAATCGCCGACGCCATGGGACGCCAGGCACCGCCCGGCTTGCTGGGGATCCACGTGAACATGCCGGCCACCGTGCCTGCCGATGTCGCCAAGGCGATCAACGACGGCACCCCGCCTCCGGCCGGTCTGTCGGCCAAGGAGACTGCGGCCTATGAGTCGCTGAAAACCTTCTTCGGCAAAAACGCGGCTTACGGCGCCATGATGAGCACCCGGCCACAAACCGTCGGCTACGGTTTGTCGGATTCACCCGCAGGGCTGGCCGCGTGGATGTTCGACAAATTCAACCAGTGGACCTACAGCGGCGGCGACGCGGAAAAGTCCCTGACCAAGGACGAGATCCTCGACGGTATTTCACTGTATTGGCTGACCAACAGCGCGATCTCGTCCGCTCGCCTGTACTGGGAAAACAACACCAACAACTTCAACGCCGTGGAACAGAAGACCCGGGATATCAAGATTCCTGTCGCCGTGACCGTGTTCCCCGGCGAAATCTACCAGGCGCCGAAAACCTGGACCGAGCGCGCCTATCCCAACCTGATCTACTTCAACGAAGTCGATAAGGGCGGCCATTTCGCAGCGTGGGAACAACCTGAGTTGTTCGCCAAAGAACTGCGTGCAGCCTTCCGCACCTTGCGCTGAAAGCTGCGTTGCACGGGCCTGCCCATTGTCGTGATGGGCGGGCCTTACCACCGATTTGAACCCAGGTTTACATCACTCCACGCACCGTTTTGGCGTGATCCGGATTTCCCGATGCAGGTTGTCTCCGGTGAGCTCGTCGGCGCGCCACGCGGGTTCTTTGCCTGCGCTTAACTCGACAGGGTATGGCCCGGTCGGTGCCAAGGCAGCCTGTACCCGAGCGATGAAAGCATCAGCGTTTCGGGTGTAGAAGGTCCACACGCGCCGTTTCTCACCAGTGACCGTGCACACCAACTTCGCTAACCCCTTCTCCTCCACGGCCGGCAGTATCAGGGCTTGCATTTCATCCATCCGTACCAGGTCCCGGGATCTTGGCCGGACAGTCTTGGAGACGTATTTCCAGGTGACCCTGATTTTGAACGGCAGCGCCTGCTTTTCCATCGCGGATATCGAAGGCGTCACACGAAAGGTCATGGGGCCTTCGCTGTCTGGAAAATCGGATAACTGAACGTCACCTTCAGCCGGTTCGGCGAGTGTCTGCTGCTGGAAAGAGGGCCCGATATCTTCGAAAAGTGCTTTGTACGCCAAGGCTTTGTCGAATTCCCGATCCTGCACACACGTATCGTAGGCCGCGCTGTGGACTGGGCCGTCATCCAGGCAAGGGTCGCGGTCGATCGGACTGACCAGTGGGGGCGAACTGGAACACCCGGCGATGAATACGCTTGCCAGTACCGACAACCAAACCAATGGCGACACGGTGGTGAATGTTTGAGACGTGTGGGTGTTGATGTGATTCAAAGTACCGTCCTTGGAGGGTGTGGCGAAAAATGGTGGGGGCTTCGATTGGCCAGCGAGAAGTGGCCGCTCTTTTCGTTTGATAGGTATCGGACCGGGTCACAGGCAGTTTAGGGGTATTCGGTGTAGCAAGGGTTTCGAGCTGGAAGTTTCCGGCGAGCTCGCAACGGACTGGAATGCATCGGTGGGTTAAACCCAGTT
This sequence comes from Pseudomonas sp. LBUM1663, assembly GCF_059695905.1. Lineage (NCBI taxonomy): Bacteria > Pseudomonadati > Pseudomonadota > Gammaproteobacteria > Pseudomonadales > Pseudomonadaceae > Pseudomonas > Pseudomonas sp. LBUM1663. The sequence continues at coordinate 4,034,241 of NZ_CP166792.1, forward strand.
CACGGCCGAAGATGCCAACGTCGCCCTGACATACGGTGCACCGCGCAGCATTTCGGCTTCGGCGAAGTACCGCTTCTAAGGCACACGGTCGGGTAGCGCTGCTCTCTGCTACCCGAGGTGTGCTTTCTAATGAATAGGCCAATGCTCTCGTTTCGCCTGCTCCTGACTTCCGCACTCATTGACCGCTGTGTATCATCAGCCCCGGGCCGATGCTGCCCGCCGCTCGCTCCCGAAGGGAAAGGTGAAAGCATTGCTTCTCCCCCCAAATCCTGTCGCATCTCTTGAGAGCCGAGGTTTGGCAACGCGAGCACCAGAGTGCCTTGGCTACAGGAGGAACGATGTTTTCAATCGAACAAGCCAAGCAGATGGCCAAGAGGCTGCGTGCCTCGCTTGAGGCGCGCCATCAAGAGGCGTCTCACTCAACCGCGCTTGAACTGGTCGCGCATCAACTGGGCTACAAGGACTGGAACACCGCGTCTGCGATGCTTACCCAGGAACCTGACCAACCCGCCATCACCTTCGACAAAGCCATCCCGATATTGCGGATGTTTGACGAAACCAAGGCGCGCGAGTTCTACCTTGATTTTCTAGGCTTCAGCGTCGAATTCGAGCACCGGTTCGAAGCAGATCTGCCGCTGTACCTGGGCATCAGCCGAAACGGTCTGCAGCTCCATCTATCCGAACATCATGGCGATGCGAGCCCGGGATCGACGATATTTGTCCCGATGCACAATATCGAACTGTTGCGCGACGAACTACAGGGCAAACGCTACGGCTACGGACGGCCAGATATCGTTCAGCAAGGCTGGGGGCAAGTGCTGGAAGTCCATGACCCATTCGGCAATCGCATTCGGTTCTGCCAAAGCTGATCCTGCTTGGCGGGCTGGGGTGACCCGGCCCGTTTGCCTACCCGAGAAATCAGTCAACCTTGATACTTGTCCTATCCTTCAATCCAACCCACAACGCCAGACACCGACATGGCCGCCTCAGAATCCACCCTCCTCGACAGCTGGCACCATAACGCCCACGCCTGGATCGAAGCCATCCGCAGCGGCGCCATCGAAAGCCGCCTCACGGTGACCGACCAGGCGATCCTGTTGGCAGTGCTGGGCAGACAGCCCGAGCGCGTGCTCGATCTGGGCTGCGGCGAAGGCTGGTTGTTGCGCGCGCTGGCTCAACGGGGCATCACGGCTGTCGGGGTGGATGGCGATGCGACGCTGGTCGAGGCGGCGCGGGCGTCGGGGTCCTCGCAGGTGCATGTGGCGAGCTATGACGAGTTGGTGGAGGCGAAGGTGGACATCGGCCGCAACTACGACTTGATCTGCGCCAACTTCGCCCTGTTGCACCAAGACATCATTCCGCTGCTCGCCGCCATGAACGCCCTGCTCGGCCCTGGTGGTGCGCTGGTGATTCAGACACTGCATCCGTGGGCTATCGCGGCGGGCGACTATCAGGATGGCTGGCGGGAAGAGACCTTCGCCGGATTCAAGGGCCAGTGGCAGCCCATGCCATGGTACTTCCGCACCTTGTCCAGCTGGCTGAATGCGCTGGACATGGCCGGTTTTCGGCTGGCTGTCCTGCAAGAGCCGCAGCACCCGCAAAGTCCGGTGCCGCAGTCGTTGCTGTTGATCGCCGAATCCGGGCAAGGCGCTGTTCAGACGGTCGATTGAACAACTGCGGCCTGCCGCCCCTTGAACGCCAGCGCAAAGCAGAAAAAGATCGCCAGGGCGAACCCCGCCGGAAACAACCAGATGTGCTTCCAGTCATGGCTGCCCGTCAGCGCATAGTGGTCGGTCACCTGCCCTGCGACCCAGAACCCGATCAGCATGCCCAGGCCGTAGGTCGCCAAAGTAATGAGCCCTTGGGCCGAGCTTCTGAAACGCTCCGGTGCTTTGGCGTCGGTGTAAATCTGGCCGGACACGAAGAAGAAGTCGTAGCAGATACCGTGCAAGGCAATGCCGGTAAACAGCATGAACGCCAGGTCGCCATTGTTACCGTAGGCGAACAACAAGTAGCGCAAGGCCCACGCCAACATCCCCACCAAGAGCGCAATCTTGATCCCGAAACGGTGAATGAACAGCGGCAGAAGCAGCATGAACAGCACTTCGGAAACCTGCCCGATGGCCATTTTCGCCGTCGGGTTGGTCACGCCGATCTCCGCCAGAAAGGGATTGGTATTCTGGTAATAAAACGCCAGCGGAATGCAGATCAGAATGGAGGCGATGAAGAACACCAGGTAACTGCGGTCCTTCAGCAAACTCAATGCGTCCAGCCCGAGCATTTGCTTGAGGCCGCTGCGGCCCACCTCAGGCTTCAGTGGCGCAGTGCGCGGCAAGGTGAAGCTGTAGAGGCCGAGCACCAGAGAGGCAATCGCCGACATCAGAAAGGTGTTGCGCAGCCCGCCTGACGAAATCAGGGTCTGGGAATCCCAGGCAAACACAAAGCTGATCACCACACCGGCCACGATCCAGCCGAGGGTGCCCCACACGCGGATGCGGGAGAACTCAAGTGCCGGGTCGCTCATCTGCCGGAACGCCACTGAATTCACCAATGCCAGGGTCGGCATGTAGACCATCATATACGCCAGCACATACGGGTAAAACGTACTGAAGTCCGGCGCTCGATACAGCTGATAGAGCAACACGGCCCCCACCAGGTGCAGCACCGCGAGGATGCGTTCGGCATTGAAGAAGCGGTCGGCGATCAAGCCGATCACAAAGGGCGCGATGATCGCGCCCCAGGACTGGGTCGAGAACGCCATGCCGATCTGCCCGCCGCTGGCGCCCAGGTTACTGGCGAGGAACGTACCGAGGGTGACGAACCATCCTCCCCAAATAAAGAATTGCAGGAACATCATGGCGCTCAGTCGCGCGGTCATCGTGGACATAACAGTCACCGTCTTATTGTTTTTGTTGTTGGAGAGAGGAACGAAAAACGTCGTGATCAGGCCTCGGGCAACCCCAGCAATCGTCGATTGAAACCTTCATCCGACTGCACGCTGGCGAAATCGTCGAAGGCCTTCTGCGTCTTGGTGATCATGTGCTGCGCGATGAACGCCGCCCCTTCTGCGGCACCCTGGGCGGAGTCCTTGAGGCAACACTCCCACTCAAGCACGGCCCAACCGCTGAAGTCGTATTGGGTCAGTTTGCTGAAGATGGATTTGAAGTCGATCTGGCCATCGCCCAGGGAACGGAAACGTCCCGGCCGCTCGACCCAGCCCTGGTAACCGCCGTAGACGCCCGAGCGCGCATCGGGCCGGAACTCGGCGTCTTTGACGTGGAACATGCGGATACGCGCGTGGTAGCGATCAATGAAACCCAGGTAGTCCATTTGCTGGAGCAGCAGATGGCTGGGGTCATACAAAATCGCGGCGCGTGGATGGTGATCCACCGCCTCCAGAAAACGCTCGAACGAGGCGCCGTCGTGCAGGTCCTCACCGGGGTGGATTTCGTAGCACAGGTCGACACCGGCCTCCTCGAAGCAATCAAGAATCGGCAACCAGCGTTTCGCCAGTTCGGCAAAGCCCTGTTCGACCAACCCGCTTGGGCGTTGCGGCCAGGGGTAGACATACGGCCACAGCAGCGCACCGGAAAAGGTGGCGTGAGCCTTCAACCCCAGACGCTGGCTGGCCCGGGCTGAGAGCTTCAACTGCTCGATGGCCCATTCGGTACGCGCCTGCGGCTGGCCGCGCAGGTCCGTAGGGGCAAAGTCATCGAACAGGGCGTCGAACGCCGGATGCACCGCCACCAGTTGACCTTGCAGGTGCGTTGACAACTCGCTGATCTCGACGCCCGCTTTAGCGCAGACAGCCTTCAATTCGTCGCAGTATTCCTGGCTTTCGGCGGCGCGGGCCAGGTCGATGTATTGCGTGCCCAAGGTCGGCAACTGAATAGCCTTGTAGCCCTGGGACGCCGCCCACTCGGCAATATTGGCCAGGGTGTCGAAGGGCGCTTCGGCGGACATGAACTGCGCGAGGAAAATCCCCGGGCCGCGCAGGCCTGCTTGAGAAGTAGGGTTCACGGGGGAATGCTCCGGGTTCATTGAGGGCAGACCAGCTCGGTCCATTTCGTGTCGCCACGGTGACTGGCAATCACGGTTTCGATGAAGGCCATGCCGCGCAGCCCGACGTCGATGCCGGGTACGCCAGGGGCCGCGTTGCCGCCGACGTTGCTGCGGATCGCGTTGGCGAAATCGCCGTAGAGGTTGGCCATGGCTTCCAGATAGCCTTCGGGATGTCCGGCCGGCAGACGCATGCGCCGAGTCGCGGCGTCGCACAACCAGGGTTGGCCGACACCGGAACGCAGCACGCGCATCGGTTGATCCAGGGAACGATGGATCAGACTCGACGGCTCTTCCTGGCGCCATTCCAAGCCGCCCTTGTCGCCGTAGACACGGATCTTCAACGGGTTCTCTTCACCCGCGCAGACCTGGCTGGCAATCAACACACCACTCGCGCCGTCGGCCATCTTGAACAGCATCGCGGCGTCGTCGTCCAGTTGCCGGCTGGCAACATGGGTATTCAACATCGCGCACAGGTGGTGGATGGGTTGGTCCGCCACGAACTCGGCCAATGAAAAGGCATGGGTGCCGATATCGCCGATGCAGCCGCCCAACCCGGACTGCTCAGGCAGGTCGCGCCAGCCGGCCTGCTTGTTGCCCTGTCCCGCCACATCCTCGCTCAGCCAACCCTGGGGGTACTCGACAATCACCTTGCGCACAGTGCCGATCACGCCGTCGCGAACCATCTGCCGCGCCTGCCAGACCATCGGATAACCCAGGTACGTGTGGGCCAGGCCATAGAGGCGATCGCTGCGTTCAAGCACAGCCTTGAGCGGCAGCAACTCGGCCAGATTCCACGCCGCCGGTTTTTCACTGAACACATGAAACCCCGCACTCAGCGCCTGGCTGGCAATCGGCGCGTGCAGGTGATTGGGGGTGACAATGATCAGCAGTTCCATGCGCTGATCGGCCGGCAGTGCGCGCTCGGCCTCCAGCATCTGCCGCCAATCGCTGTAGCAACGCGAAGCGCACAATCCCAACGCGGCGCCGGTGCCCTGATTGTTGTGGGCGTCGCGACTGAACGCGCCACACACCAATTCAAAACGGCCATCGAGCCCGGCGGCCTGACGGTGGGCCTGACCGATGAAGGCGCCCTCCCCGCCACCGACAAAGCCCATTCTTATTTTTTTCACTGCAACACTCATCGCAACGCTTCTCTGTTTGAGGCGGTTTCCGGCGGCTTTTCAGGAATGCATCCGAAAGCGGATGTAACCGGTTACATCGTGACGGAAATTTAGGCCCTGTTTTATGAGGTGTCAAACCCGAAATGAATCGCCAGGAAAATTTCGGGGTGGCGCTGACCTGCGCTAAGCTCGCCGCTGCACAGTTCGATAACGAGGTGGTCTTGTCCAATATCCGCGAAGTAGCCAGGCTGGCCGGCGTCTCCGTCGCCACGGTGTCCCGAACGCTGAAGTCGCCTGAACGCGTGCTCCCCGACACGCGCGACAAGGTCAATGCCGCCGTGGAAAAAGCCGGTTATCGACCGAACCAGATGGCGGTGCAATTCCGCTCGCGCAGAACCGGCAACCTGGTGATTCTGGTGCCGACCATCGCCAACACTTTTTTCGCCAAGGTCATCAGCGGCGCGCAACAGGCCGCCCAGCTCGCCGGGTATCGGCTGTTGCTGTGCGACACCCAGGGCCGCGAGGAAGTGGAACGGGAATTTGCCGAATTGGTCTACGCCCATCAGGCCGATGGAGTGATCCAGTTGCGCGCCTATGACCCTTTTGAAGCGCCCTTCCCCAGCGCCGACTTACCGCCGATCGTCAATGCCTGCGAAGTGATTCAGGGCGGTCGTCATGCCACCATCAGCCTCGACAACCGCGCGGCCGCCAAGGCCATGACCGAACATTTGATCGAGTTGGGACACCGCCGGATCGGCCTGATCAAAGGCCCGAAAAGCAGTCCGTTGACCCGCGATCGCGTGGCCGGTTATCAGGACGCCTTGCAACAGGCCGGTATCACGTCGGATGAGGCGTTGATCTGCCATGGCGATTTCAGTCTGAAGGCCGGTCATGACGGCGCCGCCGCGATGCTGGAATTGCACGACCGTCCCACGGCGTTGTTTTGCGAAAACGATGAAATGGCCATCGGTGCGTTGAAACGCATCAAGCAACAGGGCTTGCGCGTCCCGGAGGACATTTCATTGGTGGGCTTCGATGACATCCCGTTCGCGGCGTACTGCGATCCACCGCTGACAACCATCTCGCAACCCGCCGAAACGTTCGGCCAGAAAGCCGTCGAGATGTTGATCGCGCTGATCGAGAAGAAACCGATCACACAACGGCATGTGGTGTTGCCGTTCAAGTTGACCTTGCGTAACAGCACGGCGGTTGTCAGGGAACGCTGACGGATTACCCAAGTGACCGCGCTCCGATTGCAGCGTTAAAATCCGGCAGTTTTGGTCCACAGTTTGAGGAACCCCCGTTGTGTCCAGTCTCGACACCTCCCTGCAAGACACCGCCGCACCTGAAGGCGTTTGTTATGGCTGCGGCAGCAGCAATCCGCACGGGCTTCACATCAAGAGTTTCTGGGACGAGGACGGCGTGCATGTGATCGCCGAGCACTTGCCTGATCCCATGTATTGCGGCTGGCCGGAGCTGGTGTACGGCGGGTTGATCGCGATGCTGGTGGACTGCCATTCAAACTGGGCGGCGATGGCTTATCACTACCGTGCGGAAAACCGCGAAGTTGCCAGCCTGCCCCGAATCAATTGCGTCACCGGCAACCTGGGCATCAAGTTCATCAAGCCGACCCCGATGGGTGTACCACTGACCTTGCGTGCAAAAGTGGAAGGCGATGTCGGGCGCAAAACCCGTGTGATCTGCGAGGTCTATGCCGGGGACGTGCTCACGGCGGTTGGCGACTCCGTTTTTGTTCGCGTGGACACCGAACAATTGGCGGCGGTTGCGCACAGTCGGTAGTTGCCTTCTCCCTGAGGACTGTCTGTCGGAACCGTAAGCTACCAGGAGGTTTCATGAGCAACTTCCCAATCGTTGCCACGGTACTCTCGATGATATTGGGGCTCTCCGTCACTCGCCTTCTCCTGGGTGTGTTGACGGTATTCCGCATCCGCCGTGCCGCTTCGCCTGATTGGGTCGCGCTGGTCTGGGCCATCATGCTTTTTACGACACAGCTGGAATTCTGGTGGGCCGTCAACGCACTGCCTTCGATAAAAGTGACCTTTTCGTTTGCGGAATTTCTACTGCTCGTTCTGTTAGCGCTATCGCTTTTCGTCTCTTCCGCGTTATTGCTTCCCAGTCGAAGTGAGGACGAGCAAAACGGGCTTCGCATTTACTTCGAACAGGACGGCCGCTACGCACTTCTATCCCTGTCGACTTTTCTTGTTCTCGGGCTCTGCGTGAATGTCCTTTTCTTTCAGGTATCGCCGGTAGCGCTTTGGGGCGCCCTGGATGTCCTGATGATTATTCTTCCTGTCTGCGCGTTCAGTGCCAAATCGCGAAAAGCGTATTCGATAATAACGTTGATCTACGTGCCCATTAACGCGCTTGATATAGCCGTTTCACTGACCAACTAGGCGTTTCGGATGATTATTCCGAGTAATCGATGATGTCGGGCGCAAGGCGCTGGATCTCGGTGTCCGGTTCGTGCGTGATGCCGGATTTGTACCGGTGCTTTTCCCGCGGGCGCGCGCCAATGAGGGTTTGCCGGGCGGCCCGCTCAGCGGGGTCTGGAGTGAGGCCGAACTCAAGCAAAAGCTGCGGCGTTAACGAGCGATCCCGGGTTATTCCCTGAAACTCGCTGCTAGTACAAGGTCAGGCCCAACACGGTCTAATCTGAATGGAGCACGACCGCAAAAACACGCCTCCAGCCTCTTGATACAGGGGAAACGGGATGACCGTTGAAACAGCGCGCCCATGCTCGTCATGGGTCATACCCTCCTTGCTCGCCATCAGCCTGGCACTGATCGCAGGATGCGCAGGTAAAGCCGCTACAGCTCGTTATTCGGCCGCAAGCGTCGGCTCGGCCTGCTATGCCAAAGCGCTCCCCTCCGCCGGCGAGGGCGGCCTGGCCTGGGGCTCCACCTTAAGCATGGCGCGCAAAAAATCCTTGGATAATTGCATCCGCTATGCCGGTCGATCCGGTGGCACACCGAATACCTGCCAAGTGGTGTTGGCAGAGTGCAGGCATTGAAACCTATGCAAAGCCGAGGAACGACAGGATAACCACGACGACTACCACTAACCCGACGATGTAGATGATGTTGTTCATGAAACCCACCTCTCAACCAGAATAGGACTGCGGCACGAGGGCTTACAACTACACGGTAGTGCAGCTTTGCTTGCAATGCCATTCAGCAAGAGGCGATTGATCCAGCCGGATTCGCGTGCTCACCGACTAGAGCCGAAAGTGCTGCTGCATGGCTTGGGAGAGCAAATCCACCGCTTCATCCGCATCTGACGATGGCGATCGGATAAATACGACCTCATGCTCTGGTATGACGGGCAAATCGTCGAGAATCTGCATGTTTTCCGTCACCCGGGCGCGGTCTATCAGACTGATCGCCAACCCGGCCTCTACGCAGGCGCTGACGGCCTGGTTGGACGGGCTGTCCAGCACCACGCGCAACCGGCGGCCGCTTTGTTTGAGTGACGCCACCATGGCTTGCCGATAAGGGCATTGCGCCGCATGCACGGCCAGCGGCAGCGGATCCATCGAGGCCAGCGACTTGTTTGCCGGTCCCACCCAGACCGGTGTGGTGGCGACGAGAAACTGCGCCTGCGCAGTCAGTTGCCCCTTGGCTTGGGCAATTACCGCGGCCTGAAGCTTTCCACGCTGGACCTGGTCACGCAGCGAATCACTAGGGGCTGTCTTCAACTCCAGCACCACGTTGGGCCAGGCAGCAGCGAAGGTCGGCAGGATGTCGCGGATGACATGGGCGGCGTATTCGTCGGGTACACCCAGGGTAATGCGTCCTGCCAGATGGCTTCCATGCAGGTCGGCCAGCACCCGGTCATGGGTGCTCAGCAGTTCTGTCGTCGACAAAAGCAAACGCTTGCCCAGTGCGGTCAGGGACACAGACTGATTATCGCGATTCAGCAAGCGCCCCCCGGCGACTGCCTCAAGCCGCTGGATATGCACGCTCACCGCCGCCGGGCTTTTATGGAGCTGCTCGGCCGCCGCACTGAACTTGCCAATCCGCGCCACCGCATGAAATGTACGTACCAGCTCGATATCGAGTATCGCCGTCATGATTTAATCATCGTGAATGACTTCTGCACATTATTTTGATTTATTAGATTATGCCGATTTCGTAGCCTGTGGCAATGAACCAGCCCACACCGATCTCCTGTCAGCAGCAAGTCACCTCCCACTGGCGCCAGAAGATGCCGCTGCCGCTGCCGCTGCCGCTGCTCGAGGCGGCATTGATTCTGACCTGGAGTTCCGGATTCGTCGGCGCGCGATTCTCGATGGATTATGCGCCCGCCTTGTTGGTGGTGTTTTGGCGCTGCGTCGTGGTCACGCTGATCCTGTTTCCTTTCGTCGCCAGGCAATTGCGGCAAACCTCCCCTGCCGTATTGCTGAAAAACGCCGGCATCGGTCTTCTGGCCATGGCCGGCTTTCTGGCCGGCGTCATTCAAGGCATCGCCTTGGGCGTACCGGCGGGCCTTGCCGCGGTGTTCGCCAACCTGCTGCCGATGGCCGTCGCCTTGCTGGCCGCTGGCGTGCTCGGGCAAAAACTGGCCTGGCAGGTCTGGACAGGGCTGGGCATCGGCCTGGTTGGCGTTGTGGTGGTGACGCTTGGCGCGCTGGCTTGGGGTAACGCGCCCCTCTGGGCGTATGGCCTGCCGGTGCTCGGCACCCTTTCACTCGCCGTCGCGACACTCTGGCAGAAGCATCTTCATACCTCTGAATCACTGGACCTACTGCCCAACCTGTGGCTGCAATGCTGCGTGTCGAGTTTTGCATTCGCCCTGATCGAGGGCACGCAAGGCAGCCTGGCGCCGATACCCAGCACGGGGTTTGCGCTGAGCGTACTGTGGACCGTGGGATTGTCTACATTAGGCGGCTATGGGCTTTATTGGGTCTGCCTGCGCCGGGCTACAGCCACACGTGTGGCCAGCGTCTTGTACCTGAGCCCACCCGTCACGATGCTTTGGGCCTGGGCCATGTTCAACGAACCGTTGTCTTGGCTGATGGTGTCAGGCATGGCGATGTCCGGGGTCGGCATATGGATGGTGGTTCGGTCGGAGACTCGGCAGGTCCGGTGGCAAAGCTGATGGATGTTTCGGGGCAGAAGTTGCTCTTGCCGACAGACTGCGATCGGCCGGTAACTGCCCTTCACGACAGGCCGCTATCAACTGTGGATTCAACCGGTCTGTCCACCTGAGTGAAGTGCTGAGGCGACATACCGCGTCACTGCCATATCACTTGATCCAAAGGGTTAGGAAACGTTGATAACCACTTTATCGAAGGCGCCGCGGGCCAAGTGCTCGATTGCCTTGTGGGCGTCTTAGAATGAATAGGTCTTATCGATCACTGAGCGGAGGCTTTCCAACTTAGAGTTTCATGTGTGCCAGGAGCGTTCATAGTTCGATAGAAGTATTAGTCGGCTGGTTTTTTTAGATCCAATCGTCGCTAATTTAGTTAGCAAGCTTTGAAAGCATTTAAGACTATTGGATCCATTATTTCAAAAGAAATTATAATTGATTGTGGCTTTTTTTAATAAAGTCTTTCGCGTCTAAAAACTATAAAAATCATAGAGTTATATGTTATTTCGCTTTTATTTTTGATCTCCTACAAATATAAAGAAATTTTCTTATCATGTACTTCTTACATTTTCTTGGCTGTCGCGATATCAAAGTACCACTAAATATCTCTGCCGAGATAAATGAGTCAAGACAGGAGAAACAAGAATCATTGCTACAAAAAATAGTCCAGTTCTTTTAAAGAGATTCAGAAATAGCAAGAGACTTCGGCCAAGTGCCGGGTAGTTACGCACAAATCATCGCGGCTGTCCTGGGATGATTAGCTAGGTTGTAGACAAGATTATAAAATTTTATTTGCTTAACTATAAGTTCATCATGATAATAAAGGCAGGGGCTCTGATCTATATTTTAAACCAGCTATAGTTGGTGTTGATCGTACTAAATATATTGTAGTGTTGCCCCAAGCCCCTCACGTCTGAAGGAATTTTTCGCCGCGCAGCCTCGCAATTAGCGGCGGGCAACCCTCGCTACAAAATAAAATCCAGCTGTGTGAAACAAGGTTAAGTATATAACTAATAAACGTTTATTGACCTGGTGGTGTTATTTTTAAGGCTGACAAATCGTGAATTTATCAGTCGGTGAGAAGCAATATAAGAATAGACTGCTATAGTAAAAGTGCCCAGTCGAGGCTTTATAAATGCTTCCGCGATTTATCGTTTGTTCCGATGCCTAGACCTTAATTAGAATAGCTATCAAAAGGTAACTAATTTTTGGAGCGCGACATGACCGTTTTTCCAAGCGCATTGACTTCGTCAAAGGGTTGCCAAGGTTGCAAAAGCAATATTGACGAACATTCCGAGGAGCGGGATTTTCTAACCGAATGCGGAGTTTATCTGATGCAGGGGTATTGGTTCGCCAAGCCTGCATTTCAAGCAATGGCTCTGGTCGCTCCTAATACATGGCAAAAAAAAGCGTAGATTACACAGACGTGATGAAGCCGATGCTCTTTGAGGATCTTTGTCAAGTCCGCTTTGTGCTCTGGTTTGACCAGAGTATTTACTGTACCAGCGGGTAAACTTGCAAAGACCTAATGGGTAGGGCCGAATACCGTGAATGACTCCTTGCTGTTGAGAGTACGTACCAGCCGGATCCATCCGTACTTCATAATTGAATGCTAAAAGGGGAGAATAGTTATTACGATATGGCAAGGTGAATACTGCCCGACCGGGCCTTTACAAATTAATATTGTACTTTGCGAGTGAGTAGGAAAATGAATCTTACGTTCGAAGAAACATCGATACAAGCATTGTTGGCCGCGCCTGATCAGCTAGATACTCTGGACTTCGGCATAATTGGCTTTGACGACGCTTCAGAAGTGGTAATCTACAATACTTTTGAAGCTACAAGTGCGGCCTTGCGACAGGCGCGTGTTTTAGGTAAGAATTTATTTTTGGAAATTGCGCCCTGCTTGAATAACGCAATGGTCGCTCAAAGATTTGAGAACGAACCTGAGTTGGACGTAATCATTTCTTACGTTCTAGCACTTAGAATGCGGCCCATCCCAGTAAGATTAAGACTGCTTAAAAAAATTGATAATAATACCCGTTTCCTACTGGTTGAATGGGCATAAAAAATGAGTAGCATAGAGCTGGCCAATGACTCAATCGAGTCAGATTACGAAGCATTAATTTCATTCATGTATCTATCGCCAGTAGGACTGGTCAGAACCGACCCCAGCGGAAAAATTGATATGCTTAATCCCAAGGCAACACAATTGTTGATGCCATTGGTTAAGTATATTGGCCTTGAAAATCTGTTTGAAACACTTGCTTCCGTGGCGCCTGAGTTACGTAACCTTGTAACGAGTTTTAGAGAGTCATGCGGATCAATATGCGAAAATCATAGAGTCCACGTGTCGTCCGCAGCCGACGGAGGTATGGTTCTCGCATGTACAATTGTGAAGGTCAACGACGAGGTTCTGATAACAGTTCTGACTGATATTTCTTGCCAGGTTGCAACTGAAAGGAGACTAAAGCAGACAGACTCATGGCTGGACGCCATCTATACGATTGTTAACGATTTCGCAGTCCTAGGCTTGACTAAACAGGGAGTAATTAATAGCTGGAGTCCTTCGGCAGAGCGTTTAACAGGATACACGGAATCCGAGGCTATTGGTGAGACGTTGGGCCGCTTCTATAGTTTGTCCGCTTTGGAAGTTGATGTTTTGAAGGAGCAACTCACATTCGCACGTGAAGAAGGTTGGCATTCACGAGACTATCTTTGCCAGCACAAATCAGGACGCAATTTTTTTGCTCAAACAATGATCGCCGTTTTGCGCGACGAAAGTGATGAGTTTTCTGGTTATACCGTTGTGTTTCGAGATATCACTGAGCGAAAGGTGTCGAGTGATAATCTGGCCAATTTGCTCACTAAAGACCACCTCACAGGCGCAGTTAATCGCGCTCACTTTTTCAACTTGGCAGAGAAAGAGTTGGCTCGAGCAAGCCGATACGAGCACTCAATATCGATAATCATGGTAGACGCCGATCACTTCAAGCAGGTTAATGATAGCTGGGGGCATCCCATTGGCGACGAAGTTCTTAAGTCTATAGTTAAAATTGCCGAGGGAGTTGTTCGTCCCGGAGATACTATAGCTAGGTTTGGAGGCGAAGAATTTGTCGTTATGTTGCCTAAGAGCAATAGCATCGAGGCTTCAGTGATTGCTGAACGAATAAGGAGCAGCATTGAAGCATCTAGTGTCGATGCGGGTGATGAGAAAATCAAAATCACAGTCAGTATTGGGTGCGCCTCAATGAGTCAATCGCGATCCACTCTAAAACAGTTGTTAGTCTCAGCAGATAGCGCGCTCTATCAAGCAAAATCCAGGGGTAGAAACTGTATAGTTGATATTGATGACTGCTAATTGATGGCATCTCGTGGGTTAACAAGATATAGGTCGTAAAGCCATTGCTGAAGATATCGAGGATATTTGCCAGCTGTTCCGATACTGAAGGAAAGACGCAAGCAGCAGGCTGGCGCCATGTCTGGCGGCGAGCAACAAAATGCTGTCCATTACCAGGGCGATGATGTCCTGTCCGAAGTTTTTGATTTGGGATGAGCCGACAATGGGGCTTTAACCGAAAATGAACGAGACTGTACCTAGATACCCTTCGATAGATCCGATCGCGTAATACGCCAATCCCGCTATTCGAATAGAACACAGTGACAGCCATCCAGATGGCGACCCGGGTGTTTATGCTTCGCGTCGGGGAGATCGTTTCCGTGTTGGCGGGGAAAAGCGTGACCGAAGAATATTTGAAACGGCCTCGGCAGTCTCCGCCCCCCGCGTCCCGGGGTAATTTGAATGCTGCTTTTTGCCGAGAGCCGTAACGCCCGAGGGACATCAATACCGCGAGCGTCAGCTTGATGAACTTTTCGTTTCTGTCGATGGCGTCCAGCGCGCTCTGCACATTGTCGGCGACATCGACTGATCCGCGTCGCTTTCAAACGCGGAGACAAAGGTCGGGCCGCTCCCATATTTCATGCACGACTTTTCCGTCCCGCTATAGCGGCTGACTTTGACGGAGAAGGTTCGGGGCTAAACGAACCAGCGATCAGATGGTATGAATTATTTGGCGTGTTCGTACTCCACCGCTTGAGGAGCAGTTGTTTCTCAATGGCGGTGACCTCCGCGCCGAGGCAAAGCTAATGGCATCAATCGAAGATTTTAGGATGAAATCCCAAGAGCTCCTGATAGAGCTCGACGCCGCTACGATGGAAATGATGACGCTGGTGACATCCAAATGCGTCTCAGGCCCCGACTGGGATTTTGCCATTAACAGGCAGCACGCAGCACGCAGCCTATGAAAGCTGGGATGCCTTTATGAATACACCTAACACAAAGATTTAAATTGCAGGTTCTGAAAAGGACGGGCTCACTAGCTCAGATTGACAATCTCGATCAACGCTTTTTGTCTGATGCAGGAGAGTCCTATGAGTCGGCAAGGAATGTTTTTAGCAAAAACGTTAGAAATACATCATGAGTACGAAGTGGCGACAGTTGTCATCTGCGACATGCTGAGCAAGCCTCGCGGGTAAAAGTCTACAAAAATCCACTTGCCGGCGGCGATGTTATCGAAACCAAAGGCGGTAACAAAAATAGATTGAAAGAGTGGAAAGCGACATATGGCTCCAACACCGTAGAGTTCTGGCTTTCCAAGTGAGATTAGTTTGAGTACAAAACGGCCGAGAGGCCATTTTTGTTGGCGTTACGGAGGAATGCGGATAAACGTCCGGCTAACACAGATGTTAGTGAGTACCAATGCTAACGTGGGAGATGGCCAGTTCAATTCGCAGGTTGGGATGGGTGGTAAGCCGGCTTCACATGTTTGATAAGGATGAACCCACCGTGCCGAGAATTCTGACTTCCCAGATAAGTGATACCGCACTAAACGAGCGCAATGCCAGGATGTTCGGGTCGCCAAAGGAGCGCTTGGATTTTTACCGAAGAGAGATTCAGTACGAAACCAGCATCTTGGCTCATCGAACTGACGCCTTCTTGGCATCCCAGTCTTTTTTGGTCATCGCATTTGCCTCTTCTATGGGCAATCTCAACCCCGAATGGGGCAAGTTGTTCACGCTGGTAGTACCACCGTTTCTTACGCTGCTGGGAGTACTAAGTTCGTTGAATGCTTGGCCCGGTATTCGTGCGGCATACGACATTATCGGCCACTGGCATTTCAAGCAGAGTGAGCTATTGCATAGCGAGCCTATAATGGGATTGGCTTATGACGAATCGCCTTTATTTTGTGAACGAGAGTCCACGAAAAAGGGATATCGAAAGGCGTTGCTGTTTTCGGTGCGCACACCTTGGATCTTTGCAACGTTCTGGATATTGCTTGGCATTTGGTCGGTTGGTATCCAAATCACCAAACTAGGTGCTTAAGAGGGATACTCGGACATCATCAGCTCTTCGTCCAAATGAAAACTCGATCACAGGCTATAGGGTGTACCATCGATAGGTGCCCATCAAAAATTAGTGAGCCATGTCTAGGGAAAGCGAAGAGGGCCGCCAGATAGTAGCTTTTCTGGTGCACCGGGTTGGTCCCAACGCTAACACTGCAAGAATCGCCCAGGCGATCGTTTCCACCTTGCAGGATATGGACGCAGCCCTCTCACCCATCATCGGCCAGCAAGGGGTTGTCGCGCTCTATCGTCGCAGCCTCTACCTCTGCACCTCCACTCATCCGCGTCTGGCCGGCAGCTATGACAGTGTGCAGGCCGCGCTGGATCTGATTGGCCTCAAATCCGCACTCGTCGAGCAAAGCGAAGTCGATGCACTGTTTTTCGGTGAAGTGCTGCTGACCACGTTTTATGAATTACTGACCAAGCTGATCGGGCCTTCGCTCACCGCACGTTTGCTTCTGGGCGTGTGGGAACCTTCTTTGAGCGACACCCCTTCGCAGGAAAATTTGCCATGAGCACCAAAGTGACTATCAACCGCCTAGCCACCGGAGTGCCTGGACTGGACGAGGTGCTGGGCGGAGGATTGCCGGAGTTTTCGTTCAACCTGATTGCCGGCCCACCTGGCAGCGGCAAAACCACCCTGGCGCATCAGATTATGTTTGCTCTGGCGACGCCTGAACGCCCGGCGCTGTTCTTTACCGTGCTCGGCGAACCGCCGCTGAAGATGCTGCGTTACCAGCAACAATTCGACTTTTTCGACAGCGAAGCGATCAATCAGTCGATCCGCTACATCAATCTGACTGACGACACCCTAGTCGGCGATCTGGACGAAGTGCTGCGGCGGATCGTCAGCGAGGTGGAGGCTCATTCACCGGCGCTGGTGTTTGTCGATTCGTTCCGCTCCGTAGTGATGGCCAGCCAGGCCCAGGACAATCCCAACAACAACCTGCCGCAGTTCGTTCAGCAATTGGGCATGTTGATGACCACTTGGCAGGCGACGACCTTCCTGATTGGCGAATATTTCACCGAAACCGACACCAACCCGATTTTCACCGTGGCCGATGGCCTGATCTGGCTACGCCAAAGCGTCGAGCGCAACTCCATGGTGCGCAAGATGGAGATCATGAAGATGCGCGGCCAGCCGACACTGCCGGGGCTGCACACCTTCCGGATCGCCACCTCGGGGATCAAGGTGTTTGCGCCGGCCGTGCTCAAGGCGGCTGAAGCGCCGCTAGAGCTCCCGATCAAACGCCTGAAAATGGGCGTGCCGCAGCTCGACGACATGCTCGGCGGCGGTCTGCCTCGGGGTTATTCGCTGCTGGTAGCCGGGCCGTCTGGCTCGGGCAAAAGCATTCTGGCGGCGACCTTCCTGGCCGAAGGCGCACGCAATGGCGAGACCGGCGTCATCGCCGTGTTCGAACAACGGCCCAATCATTTTCAAAATGCCACCCTCACTCAACTGATCCAAAGAGGTCAGGTCGGCTTGGTGGACAGCCGCGCGCCGGATCTGTCCATCGACGAAATCGTCCAGTTGCTGCTCAGCGAGATCAGCCGATTGAAAGCCACTCGCGTGGTGATCGACTCGCTGTCAGGCTTCGAACTGGCGCTGGCACCGACCTTCCGCGAGGACTTCCGCGAGTCGCTGTCGCGCATGGTGACGGCGCTGACCGGTGCCGGGGTCAGTGTGCTGATGACCTCCGAGCTGGAAGACCGCTACACCGACCTGCGTTTCAGCCCTTATGGCACAGCGTTCCTAACCGACGCCATCATCGTTCAACGCTACATTGAAGTGCAGAGCCGTTTACTGCGCATCATGGCCGTCGTCAAGGTGCGGGCCAGTGCCCACTCCGATGAGTTGCGCTTGTACCGCGTCGATGGAAACGGCTTGCAGATTGGCGAAATGCTGCCGGACCAGGAAGGTCTGCTAGGAGGCCGACCCACGAAGCGGATTTCAGGTGTATCACACCCAGGAGATAAAAATGCTTGAGCCCGACTCATGAGTAATGTCGATGGCAAGAATGAGCGTGAGATCGCCAGTGCCGCTCACGAACTCTTCCTGCTTGGCCAGAAAACCGTTGAAGCACGCGCCGTGCTGGCAGCACTGCAAAAAGAGTTGAGTGACGCCAGCAGCCGGCTGGTGAATTGCCAGCAGGTCGAGCAAGTGATTGAGAGCAATCAACATCAAGTGCCGGCGAAACTCATGGTGCAGTCAGACGCTATAGTCGCCCCTCGCTTGGAAGAGCAACGTTTGTACCAGGAACTGCGTGAGGCTAATGCACAGCTGGTCATAGCCGCGCTCAGCGCTCAAGACCTTCAGGCTGTAGCCGAGCGCGCACTGAGTCAGCAAAAAAGCATACTGGCGACGGTGGCCCATGAGCTGCGTAACCCATTAACTCCGATCAGTATGATTGCAGAACGTATGGTACGGATGCCAAGCGATGAGCTGCCTCGGATGCGGGAGTTGATCGAAGGCCAAGTGCAACATATGTCACAGCTGGTCGACGATTTGCTCGACGTCTCCCGTGCCAGCACTGGGAAGTTGCGACTCAATCGCCGCGATGTCGACATGATTCAAGTTCTACGTGAGGCCATTGATACGTGTCGCCCTTTAATGAGCGCACAGGAGCAGTGTTTCGACGCCCATCTTCCCGATGGCAACTTGATGGTCAATGGTGACCCGGTGCGCCTCGCACAGATTCTCCACAACCTTCTGGCGAATGCGGCTAAATACACACCGACCCGCGGTAGAATCGAACTGTCTGTAACTGCAGCGTCCGACGTTTTGAAGATAAAGATTTCCGACAATGGAATCGGTATTTCCGCTAAAGCACTCCCGTTTATTTTCGACCCTTATGTGCAAGACGTGCATGCCGTTGGCTTCAATGGCTCTGGCTTGGGCATCGGACTGACAGTAGTCCGTGAGCTGGTTGAGGCGCACGGTGGCGAGGTTACCGGCCTGAGCGAGGGTGATGGCAAGGGTAGCGAGTTCGTGGTCACGTTTCCGTTAATGATCCATTCAAGCAGATAAAAAAGGCGTGGTCGCTGATCTATCTGAGTCCAGGGGCACGCACCAGGTCCCGCCAGACAATACGACGGCCCTCCATCGCTATGGCTTATCCATTAAAAACCGCAGTCAAGATTCTTGGTGGGCACTGCAACTCAACTTCGAGTCAGACCCACTGAGTACAGGATCCGACATGAACACAGCGGACGACTTTAGATTTAAATCTCATGAGCTGCTTTTAGACCTGGATGCAGCTGTTAACAAAATGATGATGTTGGTCTCAGCTCGTGAGCTTTACGGTGAAAGGTGGAGTGCGGCTGTAACGCTACATTCGGACGCGTATGCAGCTTGGAGTTCACATCTCAATGAGTCATCGCTACAAAACCCTCATAGCCTTTAATTCGGAGAGTTCACATCTGTGTCATTGAACGAAATGAATGCGGTCGTGCGATCAGTCAGGCCAGGCCTTGGATGCTATCTGCCGTCTCTAGGTGCGGCATTGTGATCAACCGCTTACTGCCGGCCAATAGCAGCCGTTCAATTCAAACATTCGATGGCAGATAGGCCAGGATTCAATGCATCAAGCTACAAATTGCTCGGCGCCAGATTCATGCAAATCGTTGACTTCGAAGGCAGCCCATGGATTCTATTTGGGTAGCGGTAGCCATCTTCAGCTGTTTGCTATCAGCATCGCTGCTGATGATGCATCTGTACCCCAAACTGGCAGCTCGCCATAAAGACGAAGACACGAATACCGTGGTTCGTCTGGTGGCGAACATATTCGTGGTCATGACGTCGCTGGTGTTCGGCCTGATGATCAATTCGGCTAAAAATACATTCGAAGCCATCGACGCCAATGTGCATGCTTATGCAACCAGTTTGATTATTCTCGACCGATCATTCAGGGCCTATGGCACGGCCGCAGAAAATGCCCGAGGACATTTGATCGTTTATGCCGAAGAGGCCATCGCCAGCCCCTATCGCGGCGACCAGGCGTTACAGCACCAAAAAAGCCTCGCCGCTCACTATTTGGACGCAGTCGGTGGAGCATTGACCGCCATCAAACCAGCTGACCGTTTTCACGAGACCATGATGGTGGACATACGCCAGCAGTATCACTCTCTGATCGAGCAGCGCTGAAAGATCGTTGAACAATCAGAAGGCGCCATTCCAGGCCCGCTGATCGGCATGCTGGTGGCCTGGATGACACTCATCTATGCAAGTTTTGGATACCGGGCTCCGAGAAATCCCATGGTAGTGGGAATGCTCACCATATCGGCTCTACTCATAGCAGCCTCGGTTTATCTTGTACTAGACATGAATGTTCCGTTTCACGGCCCAATACAAGTTTCAGATGCACCATTGCGCAGGGGCGCTTGCAGAGATGCAGTTGTAAGCGCATTGCGTTTAGAAAAGCACGCTCTTCATGACTGGATGCAATCGGCCAGAAGCGGGCATTCTATTTCGCTATTCATCAATCTCCCGAGCGTGCGAAATTACCAGCCCTTCAATTTCTCTCAAAGGCAGGCTCATGACCTCCACCCTGGCAGTCTCGGATATTTTAGGTCCATGGAGTGGGGATGCCCCTACAGGACTAATTCAGCGTTGCAGGGAGGCATGGGACACACCTCTAGAGAGTTTGAATGATCTTATGGTCGCTACTTTTTTGAATCAGAACATCGCGACCAAACACCTGCTCATCGAGGCGAAGCGCCGCATGAAAGACCAGGAACGAGATGAAACCGAGTACTTCGACGGCCAGCTTCTCGAAGCTATCGAGCGCTTGCAATCCGGGGAGTAATTCATCCCGACGGTTTGCTGCGTTCGACACGGACTATCTAGATTGGGTCGCTTTCTGTCTCACGCGACTGGCAGAGAACGGCCAAAAGCAATGGGATGGACTCCTCCTCACTTCGGCATCTTGAGTGCCAGACTGAAGGTGCGAACCACAGTCAACGGTGAGAAGGAGTCCACACATGAAGCTTATGCGAATTGGGGTCGACTTGGCCAAGAACGTGTTTCAGATCCATGGCGTGGATTGTCATGAGCTACCCGTCTGGCGGCAGCGCCTACCGCGCGATCGCTGGCTTCAAACGTTGCTGGATAAGATCGAGCCCGGCTGTGAGATCGGCATGGAAAGTTGTGGCGGTGCGCACCATTGGGCGCGACAGCTACAGGCACGTGGATTTCGGGTGAGACTGATCGCGCCGCAGTTCGTCAAACCATACGTCAAAAGCAACAAGAACGACGCCAACGATGCCGAGGCAATCTGTGAGGCGATGAGCCGCCCCAGCATGCGCTTCGTCGCCGTCAAGACCATCGAACAACAGGATATCCAGGCGACGCATCGCATCCGGGCCGGCTTAATCGAACAGCGGACGGCCAAAGCCAATCAGATTCGTGGGCTGGTCGCCGAGTACGGCCTCATTGCGCCGAAGGAATTACTGATGCTGCGTCGCGCAATACTTTGCTGGCTAGAAGATGCAAATAACGGTTTGACGGCACGCTTTCGTCGTCTGCTGAATGGCTTGTGGAATGACCTGTACGCACTTGATGAGCGCGTAAGCGAACTCGATGGCGAGATATCTGCGATCGCGGCAAGTGAGCCAACGGCGGTCCGTTTGCAACAGCTGCGTGGCGTCGGCCCGATGATTGCCACCGCGCTGGTTGCTGCCATCGGTGATGCCAGTCAGTTTGCCAACGGCCGACAACTGGCCGCCTCACTAGGGCTGACGCCAAAGCAACACAGCTCTGGCGGCAAGGATCGACTGCTTGGCATTAGCAAACGTGGGGATGCTTATCTGCGAACGCTGATGATCCATGGTGCGCGGTCGGCACTGCGCACCGCCAAATCCAAAGACGATCGACTCAGCCAGTGGGTCGTCCGTTTAGCCGAGCGCTCACATCCCAATGTGGCCGCTATTGCTTTGGCGAACAAAACTGCACGCATGGCTTGGGCAATGCTGCGCAACGGTACTGATTACCAACCGGATCGGGCAGCGGCCTGACCCATTCATCCCAGGAGAAGCACCCACACCACGATTGCGAAGCAACCCGAGCAATGGCAAACCGGTCGAACCGGCGTCGGCAAAACCCTTTAATGTCCAGGTGCGTAAAGCACGTAAAAGCGATTGGGAGCTGACGCGCGAATAGCCCATCATGGCCCTGCATCAAAACGATGCCGCAGTAAGAGGCCGAATATACTTGTGCAGTCGGCACGGGAGCCAAAGCAAAGGGGCTTGCAATGAGGAGGAGTCCATATACGGACGTTTAGAGTGTCTAGTCCTGAAATGGCTTTGCACCTGTTTCACCCAACCACTGGCGCATGCTCGGCCATCAATTCCATTACCCAGTCGATAAATACCCGCACCTTGGCGCTGACATGGCGATTCGGCGGGAATGCCAGATACATCGGCATTGGCGCCATGTGCCAGTCCTCAAACAGCGGCAGCAGCTCGCCGCTGACCAGGTGCGGTTTGGCCATGTACTGCGGTAGCCAGAGCATGCCCAGCCCAGCCAGGCCGGCGGCGAGGTACGCATTGCCGTCGTCGACCGTCAACTGCGGGCGGCCTCGGGCCTCAATGCGCTCCTCACCCCGCTGCATCGCGTAGGGCAAGGTTTTGCCTGTACGAAACCAGAGGAAGCCGACGGTACTGTGCCTGCCCTCCTCCAGCTCACGGGGATGCTCCGGCGTACCGAAGCGCTGCAGATAGTCGGGCGCGGCGTAGATGCCCAGTTTCAAATCGCCCACATGCCTTGCCACGAGGAACTGATCGGTGATCTCACCGCCACGTAACACGCAATCGACGTTTTCGCCAATGATGTCGACGATGCGATCGCTCACGCCCAGGGTCAGCTGGATTTCCGGGTAGCGTGCAAAGAACCCCGGCAAGGCAGGTATCAGCAGCATTCGCGCCAGTGGACTGGGTACATCCACCCGCAGCCGCCCGCGCGGTGTCATCGATGCGCTGGACAGGCTGGTCTCGGCGTCGTCCATATCGACCAGTAGCCGGACGACGCGCTCGTAGTAGGCCGCGCCGTCGGCGGTGACATTGACCTTGCGTGTAGTGCGGTTGAGCAGGCGCACGCGTAGCCTCGCTTCCAGTTGCTGAACGAGCTGCGTCACGGTGGTCTTGCTCATGTGCAGGGTGGCTGCCGCCTTGGTGAAACTGCCGGTTTCCACTACTCGGGCAAAGGCCTGCATTGCATCGAAACGGTCCATTTCACGCCTCACTCAGGTCTGGATAGTTTGGATTCTACAAACAGTCATGACCAGAGTTGCCCGTTTATCTATGTCGGCCTTCTTTTTAGAGTGGCTCCATCGTAAACAGCGGGCCGCGATGGCCCCGAAGGAGCTATGCAATGACCAGCAAACGTGATGTCGTTTTCCCGCCTGACCGCCATGCACTGTACGAACTCCACCGCTACTCGCCGGCGATTCGCTCCAACGGCTTTCTGTTCGTATCCGGTCAGGTCGGCAGCCGCAAGGATGGCTCGGCCGAGCCGGACCTCGCGGCGCAGGTTCGCCTGGCCTTCACCAATCTCAACGCGATCCTGGCCGAGGCCGGCAGTAGTTTCGATGATGTGGTCGACACGACCATCTTCATGGTAGACCCCGACTCGAAATTCGAAACTATCTGGGAAGTTGCGGCCGAGTACTGGGGCGACGCTCCCTACCCGACGGCGACCGCTATCGGCGTGACCTGGTTGTCCGGCTTCGACTTCGAGATCAAGGTGATCGCCAAGCTACCGCAATAGAGCCGGCCAAAACCCTCCTCCGACCGCCAAAGGGACGAAACTTGTTTTTCCTGGAGCGCCCCTCCACTCCCGGTCGGTTTCTGCCTGATGTCACGGTCCGCTTCTGGCCCGACGAGTAGGCGACCTCCAGCTGGGTGTTTTTGCAGCGCCCAGCTACCTGGCACGCGTCGGTATGCCCGCGCATCCGCGGGAGCTGGAAGATTCGCATCATCGTATCGTCGGTTTCTTTTGGGCGCGCACTGGCAAAGCCGTGCCCTATGCCCTGCACTACCACGTTTAGAGTGTCCAGATCAAAGGTCGCTACGCGCTGGCAGTCGACGATGGCAATGCCTACCTCGCGGCCGGCCTTGCCGGACTGGGTGTGCTTTGGCTGCCAAAGTACATGTCCAAGACCTTCGAAGCGCGCGGAGAGTTAGTGCCGCTGTTCGAGAACTGGAACCTCGATCCGATGCCCATCTACGTGGCATTTCCCCCGAACCGACATATCAGTCTCAAACTGCGCGTGTTCATCGATTGGGTCGCAAAGCTGATGGCACACCATGCGCCTGTCAGCGACCGACAGGATTCGTGAATACAGCGTTGGGGAGTTCGCTATTGAGGTCGTTGTCGAAATAATAGCTCTGATCACTCCCACCACAATCAGGGCGATGCCCAACGCCTCCGGCCATTTCGGTGGGCCGGGTCAGCAGCAAGTCCTTGCGATCTAACGCCTGCAACGTGACGGCACCGACCTGAAGCAGGCAAATATGACCTCGCTGGTCAGTACCCTCATATGACGCCATTCCGCAGAGCTCCAGGCATTTTCGTGTGAAATCTCAACTCAACTATCCACACACATGGATAGTCATGACAACTTTATCCTCTATTGATCCTCTATTCAGTCAATTAGCATCCGCAAAAGGTAGGAGCCTCTACCGACCATCGAACTGAAAGAGGTACACCATGAACAAGCCCGAGTTTTTTGTTACCCCCGGCTATGGGGAAACTCTCCTCAATGCGTTGCACTACTCGCAAGCAGTAAAAATTGGCGATCGCGTGGAGACGTCCGGTCAGGGCGGTTGGAATGACGAACTGCAGATTCCCGAATCCATCGAAGACGAGATTGCCCAGGCGTTTGAAAACCTGGAACGAACACTCGCGACGGCGGGTGCCAATTGGGAGCATGTGGTCCACGTCAACTCTTACCATGTCGGAGGTTTCCCCCCGATAGTCAACGAGACGATGGCCAGGTTGTATCGCCAGTACATGCCCAACCACGCCCCCATCTGGACACAACTCGGAGTCGCGGCGCTTGGGCTTCCAACAATGCGCATTGAAATACGCGTTACCGCCATTGTTCATTGAGTTTCAATGAGCGGACGACTCTTCTCTGAATGTCTGAATCACCCAATCGATAAAAACCTTTAGCCGGGCATTTTGATGTCGATTGGGTGGATAGAGGACATGGAACTGCATGGCAGGACGAGACCAGTCTTCCAAAACGGCAACTAACTCGCCAGTGTCCAGATAGGGCTGAACAATGCGCCTGAAGTGCTGCCCGATACCGAGGCCCGCCAGCATCATTTCTTTAAGGCCATTGCCGTCATTTGTCGAAAATTCGCAGTCACCGACTTCATGTCGATGAGTACCGTTCTCGAAAACCAAGGGTTCCGGTTTACCCGTCGCGGCAAAGAAGTAGCCTGCATGAACATGGTTAGTCTGGAGATCATTGGGGGAAGCAGGCATCCCTCTGCGCTCGAGGTAAGCGGGGGCTGCGCAGGTGACGTAGTGAAGGTCGACAAGCGTGCGACCGATCATCGTCATGTCATCCAGTTCACCGGCACGAATCACGCAATCCACGCCTTCGCCAACGATATTCACGGGCCTGTCGCTGATGCCTAAGGCAATGGTGATATCCGGATACTCGCGATGAAAATCAGGCAACGCGGGTATCAGCAGGCAATTGGCGAATGAGGCCGGCGCATCGACCTTCAGGTGTCCACCAGGCTTGAGCTTTTTACCTCGCGCAGCGGTGTCCACTGAGTCCAGTTCGGTAATCAGCCGCGTCGCATGACTGTAGTACTCCAGCCCGTCCGATGTGGCGGCGACCACACGGGTGGTTCGGTGCATCAGCTGGATGCCAAGATGCCTTTCGAGGTCGGTGATCAACTTGCTGACCGTCGAACGTGGCAGTGCCAGTTGGTCTGCTGCCCGGCTGAAAGAGCCTGTTTCCACAACACGCACAAAAGCACGCATTGCTAAAAGTTGATTCACTGTGGTCTACCTGCTTCAGGATGAACATCCAGCCTTACTGTCCATGAATCTGCACAGTACTCACTGAAATCAGTATGTTTGTTCTGAGTTTCAGTCTAACTCAGCAGGCGCTCCTGGCGTTGTATGCTTGGCGGCCCTATGTGATACACAACACCTGATTGTGTGAGTCCTGAGTTCTGACGAGGTTTTGCTTATGCCCCACTCCCCACGCATCCCGCACCTGCTGGCCTGCGCCCTGATCGGTTTATTCGCTGGCGGCGCACAGGCGAGCACGCCCTCCCCGGTGCCCGAGAGTTTGCAACCGCTGCTGGTGACGATGAACGAGCGCCTGAACATTGGTGACTTGGTGGCGCTGACCAAGTGGGACAGCGGCAAACCCATCCAGGACAGTGCCCGTGAAGCGCAAGTTATCGCTAACGCCAGGAAGGTGGCCGTTAAACGCAAACTGGACCCGGAACAGGTCGCCGAGTTGATCGCCGCACAGATTGAAGCCAACAAGCTCGTGCAGTACGGGCTGCTCGCTAACTGGCGGGCGGCCGGCAAGGCGCCTGACACACCCCGGCCGGACCTCACCAAACAGATCAGGCCCCAACTGGATGAGCTGCAAAACCGTCTGTTGCAGCAATACGCTGAGTTCGCGCCCTATCGCAAAGACCCGAACTGCCCGGTCTGGATGGGCAAGGCGCGCGCCGGTCTGATCAAGGACCAACTGCATGGTCAGGCATTGATACGCGCGACCGGGGAGCTGTGTGTCGCCGATCAGTGACAGGCCGACGGCGGTCTCTGGCAGCCATTGACCGCATCAATAGTCACCATTAACTCAATGAAGTTCTCTTAAAAACTCCGGGGCGTACCATCGCCTCCATACCAAACAACTACACCCCGGAGCACACCATCATGAAACGCCAAATCCTTCTCAGCATCGCTTTCTCGGTTTTTGCAGTTAACGCTTTCGCCGCTACATCTGCTCACCCGGTTGTCGCTGAAGGCGGCTCGGATCGTCTGATTGAAAGTCGTGTGGCTGAGGGTGGTTCGGATCGTCTGATCGAAAGCCGCGTTGCTGAAGGTGGTTCCGACCGTCTGATCGAAAACCGTGTTGCTGAAGGTGGTTCCGACCGTCTGATCGAAAACCGCGTCGCTGAAGGTGGTTCCGACCGTCTGATCGAAAACCGCGTCGCTGAAGGTGGTTCCGACCGTCTGATCGAAAACCGCGTCGCTGAAGGTGGTTCGGATCGTCTGATCGAAAGCCACGCTGCATAAATGAATGGCTATACCGATGCACCCAACGAAAAGCCCGGCCTAATCAGCCGGGCTTTTTCGTGAGCTACTTTTAATAAATTCGCATAGCCGCCAGTCGATCCTCGCGGCACTATTGAAGTTCTGCAGCAAGCCATCGTGCAATTCTGCATATGCAACACTGAAGCGTTCACAGAACAACAAAAATACAGGAGTTGAAAATGTCTGAGCTGAACCTGCATCCCAACGCCGCAAAGTCCTTGCACCAATGGCACGACATGATCCTCAAGGGCAACTTGAGCGCCCTGCCCGAGTTGTTGGACCCGCAAGCGGTGTTCCGCTCGCCCATGGCCCACAAGCCTTACCCGGGAGCGCCCGTGGTATCGATGATTCTCAACACGGTCGTCAAGGTGTTTGAGGATTTCACCTACCACCGCGAACTGTCGACCGCCGACGGCTTGAGCGTCGTCCTGGAGTTCAGCGCCAAAGTCAGCGGTAAAGAGTTAAAGGGCATCGACATGATCCGGTTCAACGAACAAGGGAAAATCGTTGAATTCGAGGTGATGGTCCGCCCCTTCAGTGCCTTGCAAGCCTTGGGCGAGCAAATGGGACAACGCCTTGG
This sequence comes from Pseudomonas sp. LBUM1663, assembly GCF_059695905.1. Lineage (NCBI taxonomy): Bacteria > Pseudomonadati > Pseudomonadota > Gammaproteobacteria > Pseudomonadales > Pseudomonadaceae > Pseudomonas > Pseudomonas sp. LBUM1663. Next base: position 4,061,809 of record NZ_CP166792.1, read on the forward strand.
CGCTTACCTGGCGGCCAGCAAAGCCTGATTGCGTTGCGTCGTCCGGAGTGAGGTGCTGCCGCTTGGCACCTCGCTTGCGGGTGCAGATCGCGATCAAGGCGCAATGGCAACCCGGACGAACTGATTGTCGGGCCACGCCCTCGGTTCCAGATCCCGGACTATCCTTTCATGCGGTCGCCGCGCTTGCCTTGCTCCGCCGCGACACCCTGAGCAGCCAAATCCCCATGTCTCCTGATCTGGAGGTATTCCATGAGTGACAGCACCGAAGTCACGACTTTCACCGGCTGGGCCGCAATGGCCGCCGGCGCGCCACTGGAGCGTTACAGCTACGACCCCGGCCCATTGGGGGATGAGGAGGTGGAAGTCGCCGTGGAATATTGCGGCGTCTGCCACTCCGACCAGTCGTTGATCGACAACGAATGGGGCGTCAGCCACTACCCTTTTATCCCTGGCCACGAGGTGGTCGGCAGCATTGTGCGGGTGGGTGCGCAGGTCCGCGGCCTCGAAGTAGGTCAACGGGTGGGCATTGGCTGGTACAAGGGCAGTTGCATGCATTGCTCCTCATGCATCGGCGGCGCCCACCATCTGTGCAGCATCGCCAAACCCACCATCATCGGCAGCAACGGAGGCTTCGCTGACCGGCTGCGTTCGCACTGGGCCTGGGCACTGGCGATACCGGGTGAGCTCGACCCGTCGATGGCCGGGCCGCTGTTCTGCGCCGGTTCGACGGTGTTCAACCCGCTGGTGGAGTTTGGTGTCAAACCCACTGACCGGGTCGGTGTGGTGGGCATCGGCGGCCTCGGTCATCTGGCGCTGCGCTTCCTCAACGCCTGGGGCTGCGAGGTCACGGCGTTTACCTCGTCGTTGAACAAGACGGACGAAGCCCGGCGCCTGGGCGCGCACAACGTCGTCGCCTCGACCGACACTGACGCGTTGAACGCCATTGCCGGCACCCTGGATTTCTTGCTGGTGACCGCCAACGCCAACCTCGACTGGACAGCCATGCTCGCCACCCTGCGCGGCAAGGGTCGCCTGCACTTTGTCGGCATCGTGCCCGACGCTATTCCCGTGCATGTGTTCAACCTGATTCCTCAACAAAAGACCTTGTCCGCCTCGCCGGTCGGCTCGCCGAGTACCACTGCGACCATGCTGGAATTCTGCGCCCGTCATCAGATCCTGCCGCAGGTCGAGCTCTTTCCCATGAGCCGGGTCAACGAAGCGATTGATCACCTGCGCAGCGGCAAGGCGCGTTACCGCGTGGTGCTGGATGCGAGCAAATGAAGGACCAAGTGAAAATCCTGCGCGACAACATGCCTTTTGGTCGGCCGGGCGCGGGGGAATCTGGTACTTATTTCATTGGCTATGCACGGTCGCCTGCGCCGCTTGAGCTGATGCTGGAGAACATGCTCGTGGGCAGGCCGGAAGGCAACTATGACCGGCTGCTGGATTTCAGTACGGCGGTGACCGGGGGGTTGTTTTTTGTGCCTTCCGTGGAGGGGTTGGAGGGATTGGCTGAGCGTCAGGGAGAATTGGCACAAGCAGCACCGGGCGGCGATAAATGAGCTATACCGGCTAATCACCCATTGCAGTTCTTACGCAGGAGTTGGCAATGAACCTCAGACACTCACTTGCAACCCTAATGATCAGCGCAAGCCTCTTCGGCTGCGCCACTTCAACAGACCATGGCGTGTCTGTCCCCTTGGTCGCCACCCGACAGAACACCGGGCAGATCGGCAACGTGACGCTGACAAGCTGGGACAAACAAACCGGACTCAGCTTCTTCATCACGGGTGCTCCAAGCGGAGCGACTCTACCCTTGCGTCTCTATAGCTTCATCCATAAAGGCAGCTGCCAGCAACCCGGGCCAGTGGCCTTTGCAATGAACGACAAGGTCAACACCCAGCGCGAAGCTGTACGCGGCTGGTCGTTCTCAAGAAGTGCACCGATAGCCCTGCAAGACCTGCTTTCCGGCGGGTATTCCATCGTCGTGCGAACGGCTCCAGAGAGTGGCAACGTCGATATTTTTTGCGGTGACATCAAGCAGGGAGGCGCAGTGAAGTAGCCATTCGAAACGGCTTATTCCCTGTCTTTCGTAGTACGGATGAGGTTGTCCCGTAATTTCACAATGGCTTTCTGCATTTGCACGAATTCGTCGGGATCAAGACCGGTTTGCGGGAAGCCTTCTTCCGTGAGGCCTTCACGCAGTTTACGTCCCTCGTTTGTGAGGCTGATGCGGACCTGGCGCTCGTCTTCCGGGTCGCGTTGGCGCAACAGGTAACCCATCGCTTCCAGTTTCTTCAGGATCGGCGTGAGGGTGTTGGATTCGAGGAACAGCTTTTCGCCGAGGCTGCCAACGGTCTGGTTGTCTTCTTCCCACAGCACAACAAGGGTGATGTATTGCGTGTAGGTAAGTCCGAGCCGTTCGAGCATTGGCTTGTATGCCTTGCCGAAAGCGAGGTTAGAGGAATAGACCGCAAAGCACAGGAAGTCGGCAAGCTTCAGGTCGAGGGCGGCTGTTTTTTCGGTGGGTTTCATGAGCGTTCTCTGGGGCCGAAGACGGATGGACTGCAAGGCCAGACTATACATCGCATGCGATGGTATCGGAAGTGCTCACTGCTACGGTCGTCGCTTTCAGGTCGATCAGGCCTGTGAAGGCCGACGACCGGTTCAACGGGAACGCCCTCTGATCGCGCGGTTCGGGTCACTTTCACGCATGACGATCAACGATCCGAACCGAGCCATCCTGATCATGACAAGATCAGTACTTCGATGCCTTCGGGCCTGTCACTTACCTCATCGGCTTGAACCCGGCCCGGACTTCCTGTGAGAACAGCTCCGGCTGCTCCCACGCAGCAAAGTGCCCGCCTTTGGGAAGCTCGTTGTAATGCACAAGTTTGGGATAGGCCTGTTCCGACCAACTTTTCGGCGCCGCATACAACTCATCGGGAAACACGCTGACCGCGACCGGGATGTTGACGCCCTTGACGGCGAAGAATGTTGACTTGTTCTCCCGATAGAGTCGCCCCGAGGAAACGGCCGTTTTGGTCAACCAGAACAACGTGATGTTGTCGAGGACGTCATCGGGCGTGAGACCTTCCGGGTGCCCGTCGATGGAGCGCGCAATCATCTCGTAGCTTTTCGGATCGTGATCAAGCATGAAGGCCGCCAGCCCAACGGGTGAATCATTGAGACCTGTCAGCGACTGAGGCCGATCTCCCATCATGATTGCGTAACCGATGTGCTTGTAAGTATTGGCGAGTTGATCAGCCGCTCGCTTCTCTTCCTCCGACAGACCACTGGGCACCGGGTCGCCGCGAAACAACGCCGCATCAAGGTCGGGGGGGATTACGCCAGGCATGTTCGAATGAATACCGATCAAGCCAGCTGGCGCCTTTACAGCCATCAGATCGACAACGATAGCCCCCCAATCGCCACCTTGCGCCCCATACCGGGTGTACCCGAGGCGCTTCATCAGCTCGATGTAGGCATCGGCGATACGATCGGGATTCCAACCGGCCACGGCCGGTTTTTCCGAAAAGCCGTAACCCGGCATCGATGGAATCACCAGGCTGAACGCCTCGCAAGCGCTGCCGCCATACGCCACAGGATCGGTAAGTGGCCCGATGACTTTCATCAACTCGATCACTGACCCAGGCCAGCCATGCGCCATCAGCAGCGGCAACGCATTCTCGTGTTTTGAGCGGACATGAATGAAATGGATGTCCAGGCCATCAATATGGGTGATGAAGTTTGGAACTGCGTTTATCTTCGATTCGATGACTCGCCAGTCGTACCGGGTCGCCCAGTGTTTGGCCAGTTTTTGGATCGTCGCCAGTTGTACACCTTGAGAGGAATCATTGACGGTTTCCTTGTCCGGCCATCGTGTTGCTTCTATACGCCTGCGCAACTCTGAAAGATCAGCCTCTTTAGCGCTGAAATGAAAGGGGCGTATTTCAGCGGAAACACTATTTGTTTTTGTTGAAGTATTAGTCATAGCGTCAGTCCTGATGGATAAACCGAGTAACCCTAGCGGTGCGACAGCGCAAGTCACTGCAGCAGCGCCGCAAAAATTACGTCTGGTCAGGGAAAGTTGTTTGATGTGTTTTGACATATCAGGCTCCCAAGGCGCGAAGCCACCCTTAGATCCCCTCTTTGATTGACGGGACCCTAACGACAAATAGGTATTTATGGCGGGCGTTGTAACAACCCGGATCGGTGTTTTTTTATAGCCTGGGTAACAAAGCAGAAAGTTAAATCACGACGTCTGCACATTTAATGAAACATCGATATTGCCGCGCGTTGCCTTCGAGTAAGGGCACATCTGGTCCGCAGCATGTGCGACAGCGCAAGCGACCTCATGCGACAGACCTGGCAGCCGTACATTGAACCGCGCCTGCAGGAAGTAAGCGTTCCCGGTTTGACCCAGATCGATCTCGACCTCGATGGACACGTCGGCTGGAATCGTTACCTTCAGTTCTTTGCCGGCCAAGCCAACGGCGGCGATGTAGCAGGCCGACCATGCCCCGGCAAACAACTGTTCGGCGGTCGGATGCGGTTGAGTAGCGGCGAAGACGTGGGCCGGTTTGGCGTTCCCCGGCGTCGAGAGTTCGATGTCGAGGTTGCCGTTGTGCCCGCGAGAAGTGTTTCCAGTGCTGCTCAGGGCGGTGTGGGTTTTGCCGGTAACCAGGACTTTTTCGATGTTGCTCATCGGTGATTCCTTGAGATTTTAGTGAGCGTCAAACAGCAGGAAAGTGACGTAACTGTCTGACGGGATTGATTTTATAGGCGTGACCAAGGGGTCGAGAAGAACGGAAAAAGCGATCACCTTCGGCTTTTCCGCCCACCACCGCTCGTCGCCAAGGCGTAACGTCCGCTTTGACATCACTGGGGGTTTAGTTGAATATTTATACATCGCATGCGATCTAATCGACTACGATAACAACCCACCACATCCCCTGCCGTTAGGAGATTCAGTCATGAACACCGGAAGCAGCCACACCCTGTTGAGCAATGCCCATCACGCTTCCTGTGGCCACAACGGCAACAACTGGATCATTGCTTCATGAAGCTGATTCAGCTTCGAGCCTTCTGCTCAGTGGTCGACAGGGGCAGCTTTCGTTCGGCGGCACGGGAACTGGACGCCGCCCAAAGCACGCTGACAGAGTCGGTTCAAAGTCTGGAAAGAGAACTCGGGGTCACCTTGTTGGTGCGCTCCAATCAAGGCATCAGCCTGACCCTGGCCGGCAAGGTGTTCCTGAACCGGGCACGCTCGATCATTCTGGATTGCGATCGCGCGGTACAAGACGTCCGACAATGGAATGGAACGCCCGAAGGCCAGATCGCCTTGGGCGTCACAGCGGAACCAATGGCCGCGTGCCTGATGCCGGTCTTCAGCAGTTTTACCCGCCGATTTCCAAAAGTGCAGCTGCACGTCGCCAGCGGAAAGACCAGGATGCTGATCGAGATGATTCGCGCTGGCCAACTCGACTTCGTGATGGGTCCACTGAGTCCCGACGTCTGTGATATCGACCTGCACATCGAGCGCCTTTACAGCTCGCAAACCAGCGTCATTGCACGTAAGGGGCATCCCCTGGCGGGAGCACGCTCAGTGCACGACCTGGCCGATAGCGAGTGGATCAGCGTCCGGCCGGCGGGAGTCGTAGGCAGCGCGGAGAACCATTTGATCGAGCTGTTCAAAGCCCAAGGCTTATCCCCTCCGAAGATCGCAATCACGACTGAATCGCTGCTGGAAATCCTGCACATCATTTCCGAAACGGATTACCTGACCATAGAGCCCAGCTTGCTTCCCGGCATGAAGCTGTTTTCCTCGTCGCTTATCAGCATTTCGATCCGCGAGCCCTTGGAGTCGTGCGAGGTGTGCTTGATCAGCCGCCGAGTGTCACCGCTCACCCACGTGACGCAGGAGCTGACCAGCATGCTGATTTCATACTCGCGCTTGCGTCACCGGGCCAAGGGCTGAGCCTGCCCCGCCTCTCCTTTTCACTTTGACGCATGACGAGGATCGTCACGACGGTCAATGTACTCAAGCCCCAGCGGACCTGTTCCATACACCTGAGAAATATATTCCCCCGATCTGGCCCAATGAAAATGCGGAGTATTGGCCGGGAGCACCACGACACTGCCCGGGCCATAAGCGATCAACTTGTCCGGATCAAATACCGAGCCAAAACCAATGTAAAACACACCGGACATGACGGTGTATATACGGTCTTCAGGATGGGTATGGGGCATTAACTTCGTGCCATTCGGCACTTTGACTCGCACAACGTAGGGGCCTGGCTTGGCAGGATCACCGACCAGCACCGCCAGTTTTACTTCTTGCGGAAACGCTGGAAAGCTACGCCACTCCACGTCTTCGTTATACAAAGCACCGGTTTTACCGAGCGGCAATGGTTGTGCTTGAACCACCGACAGGGTTGTACACAGGGCAAGAAACGTTGTCAGGCAAGCAGTTTTCATAATGCTCTGAATCATGGGAGGCACCCGAGAAAAATGTCCTCTCTACTGTAGTGGTAGTGCTCTCCTGTGATAATGCCGCTGATGCGTATTTCAGTTGATGCGCAATGTAATCAATAAAAAAACAGAGGTAATAGGCCGGTCGGCACCGCCAAAAAAACCATACCGATACATTCGTACCTCCCTCCCCCCCTCACACCTGATCCATCGCCTCGAACACGCCCTTGTCCTCTCCCAGGAACCCGCCGCTTTGATGCTGCCACAGCCGCGCATAGACGCCGTTCTTCCCAAGCAATTCGCTGTGAGTGCCCTGTTCGATGATGCGTCCGTCGTCCATGACGATGAGCCGGTCCATGGCCGCAATCGTGGACAGCCGATGGGCGATAGCGATCACGGTCTTGCCCTGCATCATTTCATCTAGGCTTTCCTGAATGGCGACTTCGACTTCCGAGTCCAGCGCGCTGGTGGCCTCGTCAAGCAGCAGGATCGGGGCGTTCTTGAGCATCACACGGGCAATCGCGACGCGTTGGCGCTGGCCGCCCGACAGCTTGATGCCGCGCTCACCCACAAGGGTGTCGTAGCCGGTACGGCCTTGCCGGTCGCTCAGTTGGCTAATGAACCCATCGGCCTGGGCATTTGCGGCGGCGCTGCGAATTTGCGCGTCGGTCGCATCGGGACGGCCGTAGGCGATGTTGTCGCGAATAGAACGGTGCAGCAGGGAGGTGTCCTGCGTGACCATGCCGATGGAGCCGCGCAGGCTTTCTTGCGTCACGTGTGCGATGTTTTGGCCGTCGATTCGAATCACCCCGCTGTCGACGTCATAGAAGCGCAGCAGCAAGTTGATCAGCGTGGATTTGCCAGCACCAGAGCGGCCAACCAGGCCGATTTTTTCGCCCGCGCGGATGCTCAGGCTCAGGCCATCGAGCACTTGGCGCTCGCCATTGTAGTTGAAGCTCACCTTATCGAAGGTTACCGCGCCGCCAGAAGTCGCTAGCGCGCCCGCACCCGGTGCATCCTGCACCTTGGCGCCCAGGGTCAGCGTTGCCATACCATCCTGTACGGTGCCGATGCTCTCGAACAGCGAAGTCATTTGCCACATGATCCAGTGCGACATGCCATTGATACGCAACGCCATGGCGGTGATCGCCGCCACGGCACCCGCGCCGACTTCACCCTGGTGCCATAGCCACAGGGCATAACCGCCTGCTGCCATGATCAGCGCCACTACCAATGCCTGGTTGACGATCTCGAACAGGCTGACCAGGCGCATCTGGCGAAAGCCGGTTTGCTTGAAATCCTCCATCGCTGCACGCGCGAAGTGCGCTTCACGATTGGAGTGGGAGAACAGCTTCACCGTCGTGATGTTGGTGTAGGCGTCTGAGATACGCCCGGTCATCATCGACCGCGCATTGGCCTGTTCCTGCCCTACTTTTCCCAGACGGGGTACGAAGTACAGCATGGCCAGACCGAACAACACGACCCAGGCAACGAACGGCAGCATCAGCTTCAGAGCGAAGCCGCCGGCCAGTGCGATGATCGCGATGAAATACACCCCGATTCCGGGTGCGATTTCGATCAGGGTGAAGAGCACGTCGCGCACCGCTAGCGCCGTCTGCATCACCTTGGTCGTGACTCGGCCGGAAAACTCATCGGAAAAAAACGAAAGGCTTTGGCGCAGCATCAGGCGATGGAAGTCCCAGCGCAGCCGCAACGGCAAGTTAATCGCCAATATCTGGTGCTGCACCATGGTGCGCAACGCCACCAGCCCGACACTGGTCACCATGACGATGCCCATGCCCCACAACACGCGACTTTCCTGAGCAGCCGCTTCACCGCCCGCCTGCCAGGTCGAGAGCAGGTCCACGACCTGCCCGAGGAAGGAAAACAGCCAGGCTTCGTAAATCGACACGCAGGCACTGAGCAGCGCAAGCGCAAGGATGTAACCGCGCGCACCCCGAGTACAGGCCCACAGGAAACGAGCCAGACCGGCGGGTGGCGGTGGTACCTCGTCAGGAGGAAAGGGGTCAAGTCTTCGTTCAAACGCACGAAGCATGGTGTTCTCCAATACGATCAAGTGGGGAGATTCTGCCATTGAACGGTTGCTTTGAGGGTTTTGTGAAGTTGAGGTAGGGTGCTGTTGGCCGATTGCAGTCATGCACGAACGCCCGCAAATGACCCTAAGCGCCCTGAGCAATGGACTGGGTTCTTCGTGCAAATTTTCCATTGCCGACGGCCCCTCCGGTTCGGGACCTTTGATTCTGACGCAGTAACCTCCCCTCTGTGACGACGGGTTAACCCACCGCCACAGGGGGTTCGCTCTTACTCCTTCATCTCAACCTTATCCAACGCCTGATTCACCGCCAATTCCCCCAACATCACCACTTGCGTGATCCCCAACAGCGTCTTGCGATGTGAGTTATCCAATAGCGCCGCAAAATTGCTAAGCATGGTAGTCGCCGAGCCCAGTGATTCGCTGGCGTTGGCCAGCAGGGATTCGGTGTCGTATTTGGGGTTGGCGAGGAACATGGGTTCGGGTTCGTGGTTGCTGGCCATGATGTGGGCGCCCGGATTGAGGTAATGGTCGAGGGCGCGTTCGGCGGCTTCGTGGAGTTTTCTGGAATCGAGTGATTCGTAGGGGGATGCCGGATCGGTGTCCGGTGGGTTGGGTGTTGGTTTGATCATAGATGAAACTCCTATTGCAGATTTTAAGGAGCCATCACCCTTGCTACCAAACGAGGGTGGCGGCCATACGCGGGTTGGTAGACCGGCTGCAATAGGAAACCCGGCGCTCACAAAGGAGCCCCACGCATGACCACCATATAAAGCCGAGCCCCAAAAAAGGTGGCTGCATAAGGTGTTGCCATACGGCTATTTGCAGGCGGGCTACCAAACCCGATCACTGTTTTTCAGTGACCAGGAAACGATATAGCCCACCCCAAAGCCGCACAAGCCGGCGGATTCTGGCGCACGCGTAGGTAACGACGCAAGGCGTTGTAGCCGTTAGGACGTAACACCGAGTGTCTTTAAACACGCACCTTCAAACACGTTTAAGTCAGTGCCTCCGATCACTGCGCCAGTCGCAAATTTCTAACCGCCGGACTGTCTCAGTAATGGCAAAAAGAGCTCGGATTTAGGTTCGCTTCGAGCGCTAAGGCACGGGTCGAACCATGGCCCCGGTCGCAGGAATTTGAAATGCGCGGCGTTGCTCGACAGAATGGCGCCCCGATTCGGCCAAAGTGCCGGACGTTCGTGGTGAAAAGGGGTTGCGGTTGAACGAACAGACATTGTCCATGCGCCTGGAACGCGTGGCGGCGCATGTGCCCGCCGGTGCGCGCCTCGCCGATATCGGCTCGGATCACGGCTACCTGCCGGTGGCGTTGATGCGCCGCGGCGCCATCGCATCGGCGGTGGCCGGCGAAGTGGCATTGACGCCGTTCCACTCGGCCGAACGCACCGTGCGCGAGAACGGCCAAGACCTGTGGATCACCGTGCGCCTGGCCAATGGCCTGGCGGCCATCGAGCCGGGAGACGGGATCACGGCGATCAGCATCTGCGGCATGGGTGGCGAGACGATCCGCGACATCCTCGACAGCGGCAAGGCGCACCTGAGCGGCCAGGAACGCCTGATCCTGCAGCCCAACGGCGGCGAGCCGCCGTTGCGCCAATGGCTGATGGACAACGGCTACCGCATCCTCTGTGAGGAACTGCTGCGGGAAAACCGTTTCGACTATGAAATCATCATCGCCGAGCGCGCCGCTCCGGTGCTGTACACCGCCGAGGAGCTGTACTTCGGCCCACTGCAGATGCAGGCACGCAGCCCGGCGTTCCTGCTCAAGTGGCAGCGCATCCTGCGCCACAAGCAGCAGACCCTGACCCACTTCGCCCGGGCGCGGCAGGCCGTGCCCGAGGAGAAGGTGCAAGACATCGCCCGGCAGGCCCGATGGATCACCGAACTGCTGGCTTGAGATTGTGAAGGGCTTACGCGAACAGTGCCGAGCGGTGATCCGGCAAAGCTACAAACGCCTCAGGCAACAGCATTCCCCATGCCGACGGCGCTGTTCGGATCATCATATTCACCTGTAGCAAAAGCTCCCCCCTCAAGGTGATAGACCGTCGGTTCTTCCGAAAAATACTCCTCCAAGCCCATCATGAATAGCCGATGGTCTTCACTCGCCTCGAAGCCAGGCGTGTGATCCTCGAGTGATTGCCATCGCACGATCAGGTTGAATAGCTGGGGGGTTTCGATCCCTTGCGCGAGCAAGTGACCGCGGTATCCCTTTGCGCGGCTGAGCAAAGGAGCGACCTCGGCAAAAGCACGCCTGAACGTTTCAATGTGTTCTTTGTGAACGGGTAGCAAAGCGATTTCATAAATCATGGCGTTCCCCTAAAGTGAGTTCAACGGTCAAAATTACGCACTGACGAGATGGGACGACGGCCCTACGGCAATCGCGATTTTTCCTTGAAGACCGTTGTTGGGCCTCTCCAGAAGCGCATGGGCGAGCGGAATGTCGGCAAGCGAATAGACGGCGCCAACGTGCGGCCGCAGCTGACCGCGCGCTATCAATGCGCTCAACTCATCAAGCTTGCCGCGGTTTTGTCTTGTGAAAACGAAGTGATAACTCGCGTTCTTGCCCCAAGCCTGAACGACGTTTTGTGGCTGGGCAATGTCCACAATCGAGACCACGCGGCCCAGTTGCGCGAGCACGTCGGGGCTACGCGACAGTGTGTTGCCGCCGATGGTGTCGAACACGACATCGACTCCGCGACCACCCGTTTCACGGATGATGGCGTCGACGTAATCCTCCTTTTCGTAGTCGATGATCACGTCGGCACCCATACTTCGTGCGAACTCAACGTTTGCTTCGCGCACGGTGGTGTAGACCTTTGCTCCGATGGCTTTTGCCAGCTGGATCGCCACATGACCGACGCCTCCCGCGCCGCCGTGGACCAGGATGCTTTCCCCCACTCTGAGCGCCGCACGCACGACCAGTGCTTCCCACGCCGTTCCGCCGACCAGGCTCAGGCTTGCCGCCTCAAGATGGCTGAGCGAAGGAGGCTTCTTCCCGACAATGCTTTCGGCAGCAACGTGGTACTCGGCATAACTGCCTGGCCCGTCGAAGATTTGCGGGGTGTACCAGACTTCGTCTCCCGGAGCGAAGGTCGTCACACCCGGCCCGACGGCTTCGACAACGCCAGATACGTCGTGTCCGGTAATGGCCGGCAGTTGCACCAGGTCGGGATAATCGCCACGTCGTACCTGGTAATCCAGCGGATTGATGGAGGTTGCGTGTACCCGGACCAGGACCTGTCCTGTGTGCGGCACTGGCTTGGGCACGTCGCGAAGTTCGAACGATTCCGGGCCGCCAAACGATTTGAGTATGAGCGCTTTCATGGTCAATCCTCGTTTCGATAAAAAGGGATATCGGGATTTCTCGATATCTTGTGTTAAAAAAAACTACAGCTCTTGCCCTATGATCTCGGCAAGAGCGCTGATGGTTGCTTCATTCCGCTTGTAGTAGGTCCACTGACCGATGCGCCTGACTTCGACCAAGCCCACTCGTTGCAGCGTTGCAAGATAATCAGACACCGTCGACTGCGACAGGCCGACGCCTTCTTGAATACTACTGACGCAGACGCCCACCGTATGAACGTCACCTTCATCCTGAGGAGGGAAGTTCTTGGCGGGATCCTTCAAACCTTTCAAGATTTCAAGGCGTGTACGATTTGAGAGAGCTTTGAATATTTCGAGTAATTCCATGACCCGAAGATATCGAAATTTACCGATATGTCAATATATCAATGCGCGAGCCTCGGGCTGACGCTTGCGTCAACCTTTGCCCGAGCGGCCGTTAATCGTAGAACGGCTCAACCGATACCCGACTGCCGACAAAAAAACTGTCGGCAACCAATCGCAGCGGCTGGAGGTCCAGGTCACTGGTTTTGTCGCCAATCAGCTGTTGAAAATGTCGATACACCGCCGCGTACTCGCCCTCCTCCGAGACGGCCTGGCGCACGCCGTCGATACTCAACAGCGCGCCACCATTGTCCAGTCGCAGGGTGCCTTCGTTGCAGCGAATCTCGATGCTCCAGAGCTCCTCATGACCGTGGTCGAAATCGAACTCTGCGCGGACGTCGAGGTGACGGGCGTCAGACATTTTGATGGAAGCGGCAATCGGCGACTGGCAGTTGCTGGGGACTCGCAGCTCGGCAGACTCGACAAACAGCGGCAGCGCCAGCAGATGGGTTGCAATCGACAATGCATTGATACCCGGGTCGAAGACGCCCAGGCCGCCGGGTTGCCAGATCCAGGCCTGACCGGGGTGCCATTTGCGCACGTCTTCCTTCCAGTCGATCTGCACGCTTTGCAGGGTACGGGTGGCCAGCCAGGCACGGGCGGCTTCGATACCGGGCGCGTAGCGTGAATGCCAGGCGAACAAACCGCTGACGCCTTGCTCCTGCGCCTGGCTCACCAATGCCATCGCTTCACCCAGCGTGGCACACGGCGGTTTTTCGACCAGCACGTGTTTGCCAGCGGCCAGCGCTTGTTGCACCAGCGCGAAGCGACCTTGTGGCGGCGTGCAAAACGCAATCGCATCGACCCGCGGGCCATTGTCGAGCAGCTCGCCCAGGGACCGAAAGTTTTCGACCCCGGCGCAGGGCTGCCCTTGCGTTGCGACAGACACCAGCTGGAACGCGGGGTTGGCGTGGATAGCGGGAACGTGTTGATCCTGGGCAATCTTGCCGTAGCCCACCAGACCGAGACGGATCGGTTGCATCAATGACTCCTGATTCTTTGTCTTGTTTTAGTTGTCGAGTCGGCAAGATTACGTTTGTGCAGCAGGGAAGTCATTGATGACGTGCTGACGCTCCGTCCAGCACATTGCGCAGGTCAGCCAACTATTAAATCGACCTGCGAGGGACAGCGCACAGGTGCAATCGCTTAGCGGGCCAACCGGGCCTGGCTGACCCACCGTGACACGTCCGCACTTGTTACAGGAAGGGCGCGACAGTTGGCCAATATCAGCAGCCAAGTACGTTGGCAACGTGTTTACACGGCACAACCGAACACGCTGCCCGCGACGAGTGCGCAACAGCGGTATTGGCATAAACTTTATTAGTTCAATAATAGTATCCAGTGTATCGTGACATTATTCAGGCGTCATATAAGTGACTGAAACTCCAAAAAACCACATCGCAATAACGCCGATCTCGACTGCAATAACCAATCAAAAATTCAACACTGCCGACGAACGGACCATAAAACAATAAACACTTTAAAAACAATCACTTACACCTATAAAAAACACTAAAACAAAATTTTAAAAAAAACATAAAACCCAAAAAAGACAGACCACAACTATAAAAGTTTCAAACTTATTTATTAAATAAAAAATCCCATATAACGCTTTGAAACTTCGTTCTTCGATGCTAATAATTCGGCCGCTTCCGGGTTTACAGGCGATACACCCTCTCACAAGAAGTGAACATCGGCGCCCACGCTGCCCCCCCGGCATTACGCAAACTCAAATAACACCAGCTTGCTCAAGTCTTAACAAAACTTGGGCCCGCATTGTGCTGCGCATAAAAACCGCGCGAGGAAGGACATCATCGTTCGCCATCATTCAAGGATTAAAATCCTTTCGATCTTCGGTACCCGTCCAGAAGCCATCAAGATGGCGCCGTTAGTCAAAGCCCTCGCTGCGGAACCCGGCATTGATTCGCAGATATGCATCACTGGCCAACATCAAAGCATGCTCAAGCAGGTGTTGGATCTGTTCGACCTCAAGGCCGATCACACCCTCGATGTCATGACCCCGCAGCAAACACTCAACTCCCTGACGGCGGCACTTTACGGTGCGATTGACCCGGTGCTGGAAATGACCTGCCCGGACCGGGTGCTGGTGCACGGCGACACCACCTCGGCCATGGTCGCCGCGATGGCGGCGTTCCATCGACGCATCCCGGTCGGTCATGTGGAAGCCGGGTTGCGAACCGGCGATATCTATAGCCCGTGGCCGGAAGAAATGAACCGTCGCTGCATCGACCTGGGGGCGGACATGCTGTTTGCGCCAACCCACGAGTCGCGCCAGAACCTGCTCGACGAACGCCTGCAAGGTCGCACCTTCGTCACCGGCAATACGGTGATCGATGCGTTGCAGATGACCGCACGGCGCATTGAGCAGGACGCCGACCTGCGTGCCAGCCTGGACCGGCAGTTCTCGTTCCTGCAGACCGGCCGCAAGGTCCTGCTGGTAACCGGGCATCGTCGGGAAAATTTCGGCGAAGGCTTCCTGGATATCTGCAAGGCCCTGAGCCATCTGGCCCGGCGCACGGACATCCAGATCGTTTATCCGGTGCACCTGAACCCGAACGTAATGGGCCCGGTCACCGAGCATCTGGGCGACCTGCCCAACGTGCACCTGATCCAGCCGCTGGACTATCTGGCCTTCGTGCGCCTGATGCAACGGGCCCATGTGATCCTCACCGATTCCGGTGGCGTGCAGGAAGAAGCGCCGTCCCTGGGCAAACCGGTGCTGGTCATGCGTGATGTGACCGAACGCCCTGAAGCTGTCGCGGCCGGCACTGTGCGCCTGGTCGGCACCTCACCGGACTCGATCATCGCCGGCGTCAACGCGCTGTTCGATGACGACCTGTTGTGGCGCCGTTGCTCCCAGGCGGCCAACCCTTACGGCGACGGCAAGGCCAGCGCGCGCATCGTCGATGCCCTGATGGGTCGCCCGGTGAGCGAGTTCATCGTGACCGGACAGCCCTTGCCCAGGTTTCTGCACGCTCCGTCAGCACAGCCTGTGCCCGAGAAGCATTACCCGGCTTTTACCTCTCGATAAACCAAACCGCTCCTCCCCTTATCAGCTCGAGATCTACCTGAATGAAGTCTTCCGTTGCCATCCATACGGGTGCACTCAGCGCCCTTGCCTGTGGTGTGAGCCTGCTCGCGCTCATGCCGACCTTTGCCTTGGCCGCGGACAGTCCGCTCACCCAGGCGATCAACCGGCTCAACGCCGACACCCGGCAAGAGCGTGAGGTGCGCTTGAGCGATCTGGGGATCGATGCACCGATCATCCTCGGCTCCACCGATGCCCGCCGCGAACTGTATCTGCCGGTGCCGGCAGGTGTTCCGCTGACGGATGCGACGTTGAATTTCGACGCCAGTTACCTCAACGGCGAAGGTGGCCGCAACACACTGCTGCTGTCGCTGGACGGTTATCCGGTGCGTGCCGAAGGGCTCAGCGAACCCCAAGGCGACGCCAGTGCCACGCTGGGCGTAGACAAGAAAGCACGGGACAGCGGCTCGGTGCGCTTGGGCATCGCCTGGTCGTCGATCGTGTCCCGTGTGCTGTGCGAAGACGAACGCGCCATCGGCAACGTCCTGCGTATCGAACCGGACACCCGCCTGACTTACAGCTACGACGCCAGCCAGTTGCGCGACGTCGGTGCAGCGTGGACGGCATTGCCCGGCAAACCGGGGATCATGGTCGCGCCGGGCACCTTATCCGCTGAAAGCTACGATTCGGCATGGCGTTTGGGTGTGGCACTGGAGCGGATTGGCAAGCGCAGTCAAATCCTGCCCTTCCCTGCCGTACAAGACAGCGTTGACCTGAGTGGCCTGCGCATTCCGGCCGAACTGCAAGGTATTCCAGCGTTCGCCAGCCTCAACGGCAAAGGTCCACACACGTTGGCGAACCCGGCGGAGATCGGCGCATTGCTGGTATTGGGCCAGACGCCGAACGTCCGGGCGGATCTGGCGGTCAACGACCCGCAACTGCTGCAAGCGATCAATGAATCCCTCGACGCGCTGCAGAGCCAGATCCAGGGCCTCGATGCCACGGCGGCCAATGCGTTCACGCAATGGCGTGAGAAACATATCAATGCGGGCCTTGCCGCCGATGGCACAGACAATGTGCGCCTGGCCTTGGTAGGCACGCGTCCGGTTCTGATGATCGCGCCGCATGCCACCGGCAAGGCGCTGGCCTTGTTCGGCACAGCCTGGAACAAACTGGCACGCAGTCGCCAATTGACCGTCAGCGAAGCGCAGCTGCCTTTGAGCACCGACGGCCGTGTCGCCCTGTCGCGCCTGGGTGGTCATCCCGGCGCTATCGACGTGCTGGCCAAGTCTGACTGGAGCACTTCGTTCCCGCTGGGCAGCGTGGCCTACGACGGTCGCTTGCCGGTGAAGGCTGTGGTCGACGTGTCTGCCGCGCCCGGCGCCTCGGACACCGCGCCGGTGGCCTCGCTGTTTCTCAATGATTACCTGATTGGTGCGCAGCAGTTGGTGGCCAACGGTGAAAAGCAACGCATCGAAGCGCGCATCCCGCGTTACGCCGTCGGCGCGACCAACGTGCTGCGCGTGTCGTTCCAGCGTCAGCCAGTGAGTGATCGCTGCCTGGAAACGCCACAAGCCTTCCCGGTGTCGGTGCTGCCGACCAGCCACATCGTGCTGGAAAAAACCGCCTTGGGTAATGACTTCTCCGGCATGGCCGCGCGCTTTGCCGAGGACACGCAACTCCTGGTGCCGCGGGCCTACCTCGAACATCCGGCGAGCAGCTTGCCGCAGGTGATTTCGGTCGCCGACGCCGCCGGTGTCTCGCCGCTGCGAGCGCAATTGAAGGTCGTCACTGACCCGAGCGCCTCGGCCACGCAGGACAAGGCCTTCCTCGCCTTCGAGCTGCCGATCAAGGACAGCAAGGAGTCGGTGCAGGTCGATGAGCAGGGGCGTCTGCGCATCAATCACAAGGACCAGGTGTTGCTTGACGTGCATCCCCTCAACCACCTGGCCTCGTTGCAAGTGGTGGATGCCGGTGGCCAGCATGGCATGGTCTATCGCGCCCTGGGCAATGACACGCCACGTTTTGCCAAACAGATTCTGCTGACCCGCGGCGATGTGGCGATCCTCGATGACAACGGCGCCCTGACCACCTTCGACACTCAAGATCCAAGCGGAAGCCAATTGATCGACAACGAAGAACCCAAAGGCCTCGACGCCTGGCGGACACCGTCGCTGTTGTGGCTGATTCCGGGTGGCATCCTGTTGGTTCTCATCCTGTTGCTGGCTGGCCGTAACGCCCGTCGCAATCGCCAGTAACGGAACCCTTCGATGACGTCGCTTTATTGGCCCTATTGGCTGGCCCACTACTACAGCTTCCTGGAGTTCTCGACCATTGTGGTCGCGGTGCTGATCCTGATTTCCAGCCTGGATGACCTGTTCATTGACCTGTGGTACTGGTCCCGCCGCCTGTTTCGCAAGTTCACCGCGGACCGCAAATACCGGCCGCTGACCGCCGAGCAGTTGATGGCCCGGGATGAACAGCCGCTGGCAATCATGGTCCCGGCCTGGCTGGAATATGACGTCATCGCGCCGATGATCGAAAACATGGTGTCGACCCTCGATTACCAGAACTATGTGGTTTTCGTCGGCACCTACATCAACGACCAGCGCACCATCGATGAAGTCGAACGCATGCGTCGACGCTACAAGCAGTTGCATCGCGTGGAAGTCCCGCATGCCGGGCCGACCTGCAAGGCCGACTGTCTGAACTGGGTGATCCAGGCGATTTTCCTGCACGAGAAAACCCACGGCATGACCTTCGCTGGCGTCGTGCTGCACGACAGCGAAGACGTGCTGCACCCGATGGAATTGCGGCTGTTCAACTACTTGCTGCCGCGCAAGGACATGATCCAGTTGCCCGTGGTGTCGCTGGAGCGCAACTGGTACGAATGGGTTGCTGGCACCTACATGGACGAATTTGCCGAATGGCATGGCAAGGATCTGGTGGTGCGTGAAAGCATGACCGACACGGTGCCCTCCGCCGGCGTCGGCACCTGTTTTTCCCATCGTGCCCTGCGTGTGCTGGCCGGGGAAACCCAGAACCAGCCGTTCAACACCGACAGCCTCACAGAGGACTACGACGTCGGCGCACGCCTGGCCAAGGTCGGCATGAACGCGATCTTCGTGCGCTTCCCGGTGCAATTTCGTGTGCTGCGCAAATCCTGGTTTCGCAAGCCTTACGAATCGACCTTGAAGATGCCGTTGTGTGTACGGGAATTTTTCCCCGACACCTTCCGCACCGCGTTCCGCCAGAAGGCTCGCTGGACACTCGGCATCGGCCTGCAAGGCTGGGAGCAAATGGGCTGGAATGGTTCACTGGCCAACCGCTATTTGCTGTTTCGTGACCGCAAAGGCGTGGTGACGGCGTTCGTCAGCATCATCGCCTACGTGATTCTGGTGCAGCTATTGGGCCTGATCATCTTGCGCCAGAGCGGCCTGTGGGACGTGAGTTTCCCGACTCCATTTGAGTCCAATAGCTTCATCAAATACTTGCTGCTGGGCAACGGTGTCGCGCTGGCCTGGCGCATCGCCCACCGCTGTTATTTCACCACGGTGCTGTACGGTTGGCAGCACGGTCTGCTGTCGATCCCGCGCATGGTCGTGGGCAACTTCGTCAACTTCATGGCCGCGTCACGGGCCTGGCGCATGTTCCTGGTCGGCAAGGTCATGAACCGCAAACTGGTGTGGGACAAGACCATGCACGACTTCCCGTCCACTGACCTGGTTGCCGCCGCACCGCGCAAGCTGGGCAGCGTATTGCTGTCCTGGCAGGCGATCAACGAAAGCGACCTGCAAAGCGCCCTCGCCGAACAGAAAACCCGGCACATGCCATTGGGGCGGATCTTGCTCAGCAATGGCTGGCTGGACGACGAGACACTGGCCGAAGCCATCGCTTTCCAAAATGACCTGCCGCGAGTGTTCGATGTGGCCCATAAGGCGCAAGCATCGACCCTGACCCTGGACGATGAATTCGCCCTGCGCTGGCGTGTGGTGCCGGTGGGCTTGAATGCTGAAGGCCGGGCGCAACTGGCCGTGGCCAGTCCGTTGCCGGCCGAAGGTCTGCAACAAGTCAGCGAGGTGCTGGGCAGCGAACCGGTGCAGTTGATTGCCCGGGAAAGCGAAATCGTCGCGCAGTTGCGCCTGATGAACGTGCGCGAAGGCCAATCCGTACCGGATGCCCGTGCGCCACTGCTGGGTGACCTGTTGATCGAAATGGGCCTGCTGGATCGCGACGTGTTCAACCACACCATGTTGCAGTACCGCCCGCAGCGTCACGGACGCATCGGCGACTATCTGGTCGACAGCGGCGTGCTGCCCCGCGCCACCATCGAAAAGGCCGTGGCACGCCAGCACAGCCACTACCCTGCGGAGCTTCCGGCATGAATCGCCCCTTGCTGACCCTCATGGCCACAGGGCTGAGCCTGATACCGACGCTGGCTCATGCCGAGACGCTACCATTGCCGTTGACCGGCCCGGCCTATGTCACCGCCAACGAGGCATACAGCGCCTACGAGCGCAAAGACTACGACCTGGCCATCGCCAAGGCTCGCGAAGCGTTGCGTCAGCGCGCCGACATCACCCGTTTGAACACGCTGATCGTGCTGGCGCAACGCGACAAGGACCTGCGCGATCATCCCAAGCGCTACCCGCAGTCGCGTCAGGCGCCGGGTTTCGGCGCCGCCGCCCAAGCTTTCAAGGCCTATGATCGCGACGATTTCGGCGCGGCGGCACAGGCGTCACGCAAAGCCATCGCTCAGGCACCCAAGCGCATGGATTATCGACTGCTGCTGATCGAGTCGTTGCAGCGTCAACAACATCTTCAAGAAGCGGATCAAGCCACCACCCAGGCACTCGCCGTATTCCCGGACGACGACACCTTGCTGATGCGCCGCGAAGCGATTCGTCGGCAATTGGCGGCGCCGCTGGCAGTCGAGGGTTATCGCGCCCTGGAGCAAGGCCAGGTTCCGTTGGCCGTGGACCGGGCCAGGAAAGCCGTCGCCTGGGCGCCGGAGATCGGCGCCAATCAGCAACTGCTGATCAGCGCCCTGCTCGCGGCCAAGGATTACCGAGGGGCCGAGCTGGCCGCGTCCGGCGCACTGGCGCAGGACGATGGTGAAATTGCACCGTGGATTCTGCGCAGCTACGCCCTTGATCGTCAGGGCAAAACAGCGGCGGCCCAAGCTGACCTGAACCAGGCTCTGGCGATCGATGGTCTGCTGGAAACGGAAACCCGTGACATTCGTTTCTTCGCCGCCGACGCCGCGCTGGCCCATGGCGAGCCTCAGCGGGCGCTCGATCAGCTGCAGCCTTTGGCCGACGACGAAGGCGGCGAAGTGGCCCGCCGACGTACCGCCGCCCGAATGGCGCTCAGGCAAAAAAACAATGGGTTGAACGCTGTTGCCCAGTTCCCGGCCCCGGCTTTGAACTGTCAGGAAACGGCCTTTGGCCTGGTCTGTGATATCTGGCCGGGCAACCAGCGCGACGGCGGAACCGACAAGGCCGGCCAGGCCTACGCCGCCCTCGCCAGCAAGGACCCCGCCTCAGCCGTCGTCCTGGCCAACGAAGCCATTGCCCGTGCGCCGCAGAATCCGGCGTATCGGCGACTGCTCGTCAGCGCCTTGAGTGACCAGAAACGAGTGCCAGAAGCTATCGCGGCAGCCAGCGAAGGCCTCAAGCTCACCGGCGATGACGCGCGGCTACTGGCCCAACGCGGTCGTCTGCGCCAGCAATCAGGTGACGACGCCGGGGCCCGTCAGGACTTTACCCAGGCCTTGGCGCTGGGCAGCCTGCCCGCTTACGAAGAAGCCAGTCTGTATAGCGCGATCGGCCAGCGCCGAACCGCGCGCGAGCGCCTGCAACAAGCGCGGGACACCGGCGAACTGGAATCGATGAGCGACCTGCAAATCGCCTACTTGTCGGTCCAGGCCGGCGACGATGATGCGGCCCACGCATCGTTCCGCAAAGCCGATGCCGACACCCGACTCACGCCGACCGCCACTCAGGATGCCGCCTACAACGCCATGCGGGTCAACGAGGACGAGCAAGCCGTCAGCTACTTCAAGCGCGTCATCGACGCCAACAATGCCGGTGAACTGAACATGCCGCCGCAGCAGCTGTTCGACACCCGTCGCGCCGTGGCCGATGTATCGCGCACCTGGGGTTTGACCAACACCACCAGTTATCGCGGCAACAGCACCAGCAGCGGCCTGAGTTCGGCCCCGAGCGGCGGCAATAGCAGCAATGACAGCCTGCAAAACAGCACCGAACTGTCATGGCGCCCTTTGGGCTATCGCAACGCACGTTTTGTCGAACTCTACGGCCGCGTCACCGACACGCTGTGGAGCAAGAACAGCGATTCGGACACCGGTTTCGATGCGCTGCAAGGCGCGGTGGGTGTGCGGGTCAAACCCTTCACGTCGCTGAACGTGATGGCCGCCGTCGAGCGCACGTTCCCTCTGGGATCGTCGGACGTCGACGGTGACTGGCTGCTGCGTCTGGGCTATGGCGCAAGCGTCGGAACCGACCTGCGTGTGGATGCTTCCAGCTGGTGGACTTCGCAGTTGTTCGCCGAGGCCGGGCATTACGTCAACGACTCGCGGGACTATTTCAACAGCGAATGGCAGGTCGGTCGCAGCTATGCCATCGGTGGCACGGGCTCGCGCTGGGTGACGTTCCCCCATGTGGTGGCCGCGTTCGATTACGACTCGAAGATGAACAGCGGGACCGACTCCGACGGCAAGACAGACTCATCGTCCGGCAAGGCCGGTGGCATCGGTGTCGGCAACAACGTGCGCTACTGGTTCCGCGAAGATGCGTACAACGCGCCCCGCTCCTATGTCGACTTCTCCCTGCAGTACCGCGTCAAGGTACTGGGCGATGATCGCGCTCAAGGTGTCTTTGGTCGCCTGACTTATTCCTATTGAGGACGTGCATGAACATTCGATTCTTTTTGTGGCTGGGACTTGGCCTGAGCCCGATGTGGGCAAACGCCGCCCCTGAAATTGCCCAGTTGTACGCGCCAAAACTGCCCGAGGGTTCGGCCTGGGTGCGAGTGGTCAACCCCTCCGACACCGCCATGCAGGTCGAAGTGGGCCAGGGCGCGAGTTTCGCCCTTTCCACCCAGGCGACGGTGGCCAGTCCTTTTCAGGTTGTGGACTCGCGACAGCCGCTACAAGTGACCGTCAACGGTCGCGAGATAAAGGGCCTGAGCGCGCCGAAAAGTGCGTGGGTCACGCTGATTCTCGACAGCGACCCGGCACGGGCACCCCGCCTGGTCATCGATCCGCCGCTGCGCGGCAAAGACCTGCGCGCCGAACTCAATATCTACAACCTGGCCAACGGTTGCGAAAAGGCCGAGGTCAAACTGGCTAACCATGCCCCGGTGTTCAATCAGGTGCCGTTCAACGGCCAGGCCCAGCGCACGATCAACCCGGTGCAAGCGACGCTGGTTGCCAGTTGCGAGCAGAACATCAGCCTGCCGTTCAAGCTGGCGCCCTTCAAGGCCGGTGATCGTTACAGCCTGTTCCTGGTCGGTTCCCGGCAGGCTCCACGCCTGATCGGCCTTGTCGACCAGACCGCGCCATGATCCTTGCAATGAAGTCTCGCTTGCCGGTTGCAGCCATGATCGCCGGTGTGTTGTTGAGTCTGTCAGGCCCCGGCGTTGAAGCGGCCTCGGCGGTCATCACTGGCGAAGGTGGCTGGCTGTTCCCGGCCTGGGAAAGCTTGAGTAAGGTCGATAACCCCGGCATGGACCGCAACATTGCGCTGGTGAAACAACTCCAGCAGAACCTTGCCCGGGAACACATCAGTCTGGTCGTATTGGTGGTGCCGATGAAAGCGCCGTTTTATGCCTCGCGCCTGCCCGCCAATCAGCCCTTGAGCCCGGTCGTGATGCAGCGCTACGAGCACTTGCAGAGCGACCTGACCCAGGCAGGCCTGACCACGCTGAACATCAAGCCCGTCCTGCAACGCACCGAACACGGCAAACTGACTGCGTTTTACCGCGCCGACTACCACTGGACAGCCTGGAGCGCGGAAAACACCGCCGACGCCACGGCGCAACTGATTACCGAGCGTTACCGTCTGCAAGGCGAACCCGGCGGTGGCGCGGCGCTGGGCGACTGGTTCGACCGACGCGCGTTCGGTGATCTGGCGAGCAATTTCCTGCCGGCCATCAAGCGTAAATCGATTGGTCGCGACATCTACACCGTTCGCCATCAGGCACAGAACGACTTGCTGATCGATGACGCACCGGCACCGGTTCAGGTGATCGGCAACAGCTTCGTCCAGCCTTACTTGGGCTTCACGCAAAAGCTTTCCAATGCCCTTGACCGTCCCGTCGCGCTGACCTGGAATCCTGGCGATGTCGGCCCATGGGCTACGCTGCTGCAATACTTGGAGTCTGCGGATTTCGCCCAACACAAACCGCAGGTGATCGTCTGGCAATTCAACGAGGGCCAATTTCACCTGGGCCCCGATGCTGCAGGCCAGTGGAACGCCAAAGGCGTCACCTCGCTGAGCCAATGGCATCAGCGCATCAACAAGGCCCTTCCGTGAACATTCTTGGTTACACCGCCAGTCGCGCGACCGTTGTGGGTCTGTTGTTTACCGTCATTCTCGGCACCGGGACCGGCGTGCTCTACGTGACGGACAAAAAGGCTCAGCCCCCAGGGATCGTCGGCATCGTCTGGCAGCCGGACAACAAGACCGTCGGCATCAACGGCCATTGGGAAAAACTTGGGGCCCGTGAACTGCTTGTGCAGTGGACCGTCGTCGACGATCAGGCATTCGTTGCCGGGACCGGCCTGCCCAGCGTACCGGTTCTGCCCGATTGGGCACGAATCGCCAAGGCCCCTTGGGCGCAAGACGTCATCCTCGGCCTGGCCGGTTATTTCAGCGAGAACCGCTCACGGGACAACATCGAGCAATTGGCTGCAGTCTCGGAACGCATTGCCAAATTGCCGACGCCCTTGCACGTCACCGGCTGGTATTTCCCCGCCGAAGTCGACCCCAGCTGGACCCGCGCCAAGGAACTGCCCGCCCTGCTGGCCAAGCTACCGCGACCGTTATGGATCAGCGTGTATGACGGCGCCAACATCGGTCCCGTTGCCACGGCTGAATGGCTCAAGCAGTGGCTGCCGAATGACATTGGCGTGTTCTTCCAGGACGGCGTCGGTGTCTACGCCCGCACTGCACCGGTCGCCAGGACATACGCTGACGCCTTGCGCCAGCGCCTGGGCAAAGACCGGGTGCGAATCATCGTCGAAGCCTTCCGGCCCAACTTCGGTGGTGGATTCCGCTCCGCGACCGCCGCCGAGCTCAAACCGCAATTGGCGGCCTATGACGGCTATCCGCTGTACCTGTTCGACGGACCGCACTACGTGACGCCAAAGCTGGTGGAGCAACTGGCGCGATAACATCGATCACGCAGCGTCAGGCCGGGTTAACCCTTGACCGCCGCTTCGATCGCCGCGACGTCGATTTTCCCCATCTGCATCATGGCGTTGAACGCGCGCTTGGCCGCCGCTGGATCAGGATTGTTGATGGCGTCCGTCAACACCCGGGGCGTGATCTGCCACGACAGACCCCATTTGTCCTGGCACCAGCCACAGACGTTTTCCTGACCGCCGTTTCCGACAATCGCGTTCCATAAGCGGTCGGTTTCGGCCTGGTCGTCGGTCGCCACCTGGAAGGAGAACGCCTCATTGTGCTTGACCCCCGAGCCACCGTTCAAGCCGAGACACGGAATGCCCATCACTGTGAACTCGACCGTCAACACATCGCCCTGCTTGCCCGCCGGATAGTCGTCAGGCGCGCGAAGGATGGTGCCCACCGCGCTGTCGGGAAACGTCTCGGCGTAGAACGTCGCGGCGTCCAGCGCGGCGCCGTCGTACCAGAGGCAAATCGTGTTTTTGCTGACCATGCTGGTTCTCCAATATTGGGGAATGAATGATCATTCTAGCTGGCTGATTACTGGAAACTCGGCTCAGCACACACCGCAGACGTGGCACGAAGTGTCCGCAGCCCCAACAGCACGATCACCACCATGATCAGCCCCGCGCCGATGGCGACGCCGAACCCTGCCCGTGCGCCATAGGCGTCGACGACCAGACCCGCGAGTACGCCACCGAGCGCCACGCCGATGCTGATGCCCGTCGTCATCCACGTCAGGCCTTCTGTGATCCTGGACGGTGGAACGATGATCGTGCCGAGGTTCATGACGACGACCATCGTTGGCGCGAACGACATGCCTGCCACAAACAGCATCCCGGAAAGGATGTAGACATCCGGCGAGAACATGGGCAAGACGGCTGTGACTGCCGTGATCAGTACCCCGACGAAGAACTGCTTTTCGATCGACAAGGAGACCCTCAACGCGCCGAACGTCAGGCCCGCGATCATTGAGCCGAGCGCATAGGCTGCGAGGATGAAGCTGGCGGACGCTGGCCAGTCTTGTGCGTTGGCGAAGGCCACCACCGCCACATCAATTGATCCGCCAATCACCCCCATCGCCAAGAGTGCCAGAACGATGGTGCGAACGCCGGGAATCAGCAAAGTCGAGCCGGTGCTCTTCCTGACGCCCACGACCACCTTCGGTTCTGTCTGCTTTTGCAGAAGAAAAGCGGTCACGCCGATGACCAGCAGCAAGACCGCGACAAGAGGTCCGGCTTCGGCGAAAAAGCTGACGCTCAAACCAATGGCAAGGGGTGGACCGATAATGAACGCGAGTTCAGTCAGCACAGTGTCCAGGGAGAAGGCCGTGTGCAGCTGCGGCTTGCCACGGAAAAGCTGTGTCCAGCGTGCTCTTATCATCGCGGGCATGCTGGGCATCGTGCCCGCCAGTGCTGCAAGAATAAACAGCAGTGGGGTCGGCGCCCTCATAGAGACGGCAACGATCAGCGCCAGCAACATACCAATGCTGAAGGTGGTCACTAAGGGCAGCACCCGACTCTGCCCCCGCTGATCGACGAGCTTCGACACGTGCGGGCCGATCAGCGCATTTGCCAGGGTAAAGGTACCGGCGACCGAGCCAGCCAGCCAATACAGACCCGTCTGCTGCACCAACATGGTAATGATGCCGATGCCGATCATTGCCTGCGGCAGACGGGCAATGGAACTCGCGATCACCAACCCCATGACGCCTGGGGTGGTGAGCAGTTCGCGGTAGGGATTTGCCATGATTTCTCCTTTTTATAATGCTTCGCTGATGGGTACCCCGCTGCACGCACGCAAACTATTGCGGGCGGCTTATCGGCGACTCAATGGCGCATGTGAACAAGCACGCAAGCGAGGCAGTTACAACCGTTGTAACAGCCCGCTTGCAAGCCGATGAGCGTTACGCTCGACCGCTTACAAAAGCGCTCGACTGAACGCTTCTGCCAAGTGTTTGCGATGACTGATGTCCTCCATCATGGACACATGCGTGCCTGGAATAGAAACCGAACTTATCGCCAGATCCGGCAATAATTCTCTCCACCCCCCGACCATATCCACCTGCGGCAGACGGGTACGCTCACGGTCAGCCGCGTAGAAATGGTAGAGATTGATCGGCAATGGCGAGGGCTTATAGGCGCCGGCAATCTGTGAAAAATGATAAATGGCTTGCCATTTGATTGTTTCCAGCAAGAGGTCGGCATTTGAGTCATAGCCACCCAGATCCTGGGCTTTTTTAATCAGCTCAGCCAACTCGTCAGCCTCATTCAGCCCATCGAATTTATGACAATCAGCCTCCGGGGCCACCGCCTTAAAATGCTCAATAAAGTACTGCTTTATGTCTCGGTTCTTATAAAGCAACTTATGAGGCGCAGGCACGTCAACAAACCCTAAAAACTCGACACTCGCTTCTTTGCGCATCAGCGCGTGGGCGATGGCATAAGCGAGGATCCCGCCAGAGGAATAGCCTGCGATTCGATACGGCCCTTCCGGCTGGATCGCCTGGATGAGCGGGATCATTCGTTCGGCCATATCCTCCATGGATTGAGGTTGCGGCTCACCAATGGCCGACCACGGCAATACGTGGATCGGGCAGCTCACCCGGAGCTGTTGCGCCAGCGATATCGCATACGAATAATCAGCCAGTCCCGACGGCACAAAAAAGACCGGAGGCTCAGTCCCGTCCGCACGCACCGTGATCGCTCCGACAGGCGGCTTGAGCGCAGGAGACTGTGCGATCCGAGAAGCAAGATTAGCCAATCGCGGGTGTTCAAAAATGTCGCTCAGCGAACACTCCAGACCATAACGCCTGACTCTTTGCATCAGCTGGACGGCCATGAGCGAATGGCCGCCGAGGGCGAAGAAGTTGTCATGGCGACCGACCTGCTCAACCCCGAGCAGTTCTGACCAAAGCGCGGTGAGGATCGTCTCGATCTCACCTTGCGGTTCCTCATACACCGCATGGGCAAAGGCCTCGCCCTCAGGAGCAGGCAATGCCTTGCGATCCAGCTTGCCATTAGGGGTGAGCGGCAAGCGTTCGATCAACACAAAGGCCGACGGCACCATGTAGTCGGGTAAACATTCACTCAGGTAATCAC
The DNA here is from genome assembly GCF_059695905.1 of Pseudomonas sp. LBUM1663. Lineage (NCBI taxonomy): Bacteria > Pseudomonadati > Pseudomonadota > Gammaproteobacteria > Pseudomonadales > Pseudomonadaceae > Pseudomonas > Pseudomonas sp. LBUM1663. The sequence continues at coordinate 4,089,661 of NZ_CP166792.1, forward strand.
GCAGTCGTCCTGCCAGCGGCAAACCGGCCTCTGGCTGAGCCACGACATAAGCGACCAGTCGCTTGTCCGGGTCGACGCCTTGCACCTCCACAACCGCTTCGCGGATGGAAGGATGCCCGGTCAATATGGCTGCGATTTCACCCGGTTCGATCCGCAAGCCGCGGATCTTGACCTGATCGTCGTTGCGGCCCAGGAACACCAGGTTTCCGTTGGGCAGATAGCGGGCCAAATCCCCCGTCTTATACATCCGCGCGTCAGGCTTGCCGGCGAATGGATCGAGCAAGAAGCGCTCAGCCGTCAGTTCGGGCAGGTTCAGGTATCCACGTGCAACTCCAGTGCCCCCGATGTACATCTCACCCACCGCACCCAGCGGAACAGGCTCGCCATGCGCGTCCAGAAGATAAACGCGTGCGTTTGCAATCGGACGGCCTATCGGAACCGGATCAACGTCTGCAGAGGAACAGCGATGAACCGCCGCCCAGACGGTCGCCTCCGTCGGACCATACTCATTGAATAATTCAACGCGAGTGAATGCCGAGGTCACTTCCTGGACCAGCTTCGCAGGACATGTTTCACCCGCCACGATCACCTGACGCAGTTGTCCATAGCCGAGCTGGGCGACTTGCGGCAGAACCAGCCTTGCCAGAGACGGCACCATCAGCACTGAGGTGACTTGGTTTTCAATCAACAGCCTGCTGATGAGGTGTGGATCTACCACTGCATTGCTGCCTGGCAAACACAACGCACCACCGGTTGTTAACGTTCCGAAGATACCTGCCACGGAACTGTCAAACGCCACCGACGACAACAGTAAAAATACTGAATCGGTTCCCGGCTGATAGACCGTGGTCCGTGCCAGAGTCGACGCGATCAATCCACGGTGTTCGATCATGACGCCCTTGGGCTGTCCGGTTGAACCCGAGGTATAGATCAGATAAGCGAGGTTGCGCGGTGTGAGGCCCGGAATCTGGAGATTGCCTTCTGCTTCCGTCGGGACTTCATTGGGATCAAGCGCGGTATGGGCCTGCAACGCCTCACCCAGCGCCTGCCGTCCGGCCGCATCGGCCAGCACCAGGACCGGAGCGGTATCGGCCAGAATGTAAGCCAGTCGATCACCCGGATAGGCCGGATCAAGCGGCACATAAGCGCCGCCCGCCTTCAGGATTGCCAATAGGCCGACAACCATGCCTGCCGAACGCTCGACACAGATCGCCACCCGCTGGTCGGGCCCGACGCCCTGCTCGATCAACCGATGGGCCAGTCGATTGGCCCTGGCATTGAGCTCAGCGTAACTGAGGGTCCCTCCCTCAACGATCAGTGCCGTGGCCTCTGGATCGCGCGCCACTTGCGCCTCAAATAAATGATGAATGCACAGATGATCCGGGCAGGATGCATCCGTCGCGTTCCACGTCTTGAGCAGCAAGGTACGTTCAGATGCAGGCAGAATGTCCAGCTGTCGAACCGGGCGGTGCGGCGAGCGTTCCAGTGTCTGCGCCAAGCTGTCCAGCGCCTGCTCCATGTAGCCACACACGCGAGCGGAATCGAACGGCGCGACCACTTGGGTCGTCAACCCCAGTGAGTGACTGAAATCTTCCACGGACAAGGTGAACGGATAATTGGTCCGTTCTTGTTCACTCAAGAACTCGACGCCCGGCATTTTCCCCAGGGTCTGGACAATGTTGTCCGCACCCGCCAGATCGTTGTGCCGATAGTTGAGCAATGCGCTGAACAGCGGCGTACCGGTGGCGACCCCGCTGCACCTTTGTGCCAACGCCAACGAGGCATGCTCGTGGGCCAGCAGCTCGGCCAGTCGGGCATGAGCCTGCCGGACACTTTCAGCGGTCTCAATGCCGCCTGAGTCGAAGCGTATCGGCAGCGTGTTGATGAACATGCCCATGGCTCGATCCGACCCATCGCCCGCTTGCATGCGTCCGAACAGCACCGTCCCGAACACGACCTTTTCCTGGCCGCTGGTGCGTGCCAATACCTGGGCAAAGGCAACGTGACACAGACTGGCGAGACTCACATTCAATCGCCGCGCCTGCGCCCGCAGCCGATCATTGAGGTCGGCCGACACCATGCGGTGGGTCTGCCCTACCTGCGCGCCGTCCAGATGCACTTCCGCCAGTCCAAATGGCAACGTCGGCTCTTCGATGTCCGCCAGCATCGATTTGAAGAAACGCTCATGTTCCGCCACGCTCTTGCCCAAGCGCACCTGACCGATCAGGTTGCGGAACGGCTGAGGCGATGGCAGTTGCTCACCCCGACCGGCAAGGAAAGCTTGAACTTCGTTATAGAAAAACTGCAATGAAGAAGCATCGTCAATCAAGTGATGCTGCAGTTGCATCAGGATGAAGCGGCCTGCAACAGGATCATGGGCAACAATAAATCGCAGCACAGGGGCCTGGGTCAGGTCAATTCGGTGCCGGCAGGAATCAAAGCGCCGGGAAAGCTGTTCGGCAATGGCGCCATCGGCCGGATCGAGCACCACATCAGTGACCGAGAGTGGAGCCTGTCGCCACACCACTTGAGCGGCGCGAGACAACCCTTCCCAGACAAACGCGGTGCGCAAAATGTCGTGACGGTCGACCACCTGCTGAACGGCGCCGAGATAGCGTTGCAGTGTTTCACGATCAGCAAAGGCCATCTGGGCCACCAGCAAATAGGGGTCACCCTCCTTGGCCAGCATGTGGTGAAACAGGATGCCGTCCTGCATCGGTGAGAGTGCGTAAATATCCTGGACGTTGGCGGCGCCTCCAGGAACCTGCGCCACAATCAGGTCGATGTCCGACTGGCTGAGATCGATCAACGGCAGTAGTTCGGGGGTGATTGTGCTTGTCTCGGGCTTGATCCGGTTCGGCGGCACCACCACCTCTCGGTGCTGCCCAAGCGTGCTGGCCAGCACCGACAATATGGGGGTCTGGAACAGATCACGCACGGCAAGGCTCAAGCCTTGGCGGCGCAAGCGCTCGATCAACCGCACCGCCAAAAGTGAATGGCCGCCGAGGGCGAAGAAGTTGTCATGGCGGCCTACGTGCTCAACGCCAAGCAGCTCTGACCAGATCCCCGCAAGGGCCACTTCTGTCTCGCCCAACGGCGCCTCGTAGGCCGCATGGGCAAAGGCATCGCCTTCAGGAGCAGGCAACGCCCGCCGATCAAGCTTGCCATTACCTGTCAGGGGGAAGCTTTCCATCTGTACAAAGGCAGACGGCACCATGTAGTCGGGTAAACGGCTGCTCAGGTAATCACGCAACACGCCCGCCAGCGTCAAGCCGGCCTCCGCGTCTACCGACGCCTCCTCAACCTCGGGCTGCGCCACAACGTAAGCCACCAGGCGCTTGTCGGTTTTCTCGCCTTGTGCCACCACCACCGCCTCGCGGAGGGCGGGATGCTCGGCCAGTCGGGCCGCAATTTCACCCAGTTCGATTCGGAAGCCGCGGATCTTGACCTGATCATCATTGCGACCCAGGAACGCCAGATCGCCGTTCGGAAGATAACGGGCCAGGTCCCCCGACCGGTACATTCGCGCGTCTGCCTTGCCCGCAAAAGGGTCGTGCAGGAATCGCTCTGCCGTCAGCTCGGGACGGTTCAGGTAGCCGCGCGCCACCCCGGCGCCGCCGACGTACATTTCACCCACGGCCCCCATCGGGACTGGCTGGCCAAACGCATCCAGAAGATAGAGATTCAAATCCGGCAGACGCCGACCGATCACGCTGTCGTCTTGTTGCGCATCGGCTGAAGTCAGCGGGTACCAAGTGACGTGGACCGTAGTCTCCGTGATCCCGTACATGTTCACCAGTTGCGGGGCAGATTCGCCACGCATCCTGTACCAGTCGCGCAGGGTCGACGGTTGCAACGCTTCGCCGCCAAAGATGACGTAGCGCAAACGGTCCGATGAAGGTTGTGCATATTCCATCAAGGCGGTGAAGGCGCTTGGGGTCTGGTTCAGGACGGTGACGCCCTGCTCGCAAATCAACTGATAGAACGCTTGTGGAGAACGGGTAATCGCATGCGGGACCAGCACCAGGGTGCCGCCATAACGAAGGGCGCCCCACAATTCCCAGACCGAGAAGTCAAAGGCAAAGGAGTGGAACAGGCACCAGACGTCACTGGCGGCAAAACCAAAGCCGGCGTGTGTCGTGTCGAACAGGCGCGCCACCTGGGCGTGCTCGACCATGACGCCCTTGGGCTGCCCGGTTGAGCCAGAGGTGTAGATGATATAGGCGAGATTGTTGGGGGTAAGGTCGGAAACTTGAGGGTTGGCGTCCGCTGCAGCCTGGACCTCATTCGGATCGAGCACGGTAAAAGCCTGCAAAGCGTCGCCCAGCGCCTGGCGCCCGGCCGTATCAGCCAGCACCAGCACCGGGGCCGTATCGCCAAGAATGAACGCCAGTCGCTCTCCCGAGTACTCCGGGTCGAGCGGCACATAAGCGCCACCCGCCTTCAGGATCGCCATCAGGCCAACCACCATGGCCGCAGAGCGCTCGACACAGATCGCCACGCGCTGGTCAGGCCTGACGCCCAAAGCAATCAGCCGATGTGCCAGTCGATTAGCCCTGGCGTTGAGTTCGCCATAGCTGAGCGCCTCGCCCTCAAAGACCAGTGCAGTGGCTTCCGGGCTGCGCGCCACCTGCGCCTCGAACAGCTGATGCATACACAAATGAGCGGGACAGGCCTGATCCCTCGAATTCCACGTCTTGAGCAACAAGGTGCGCTCAGACACTTCAAGCAGGTCGATTTGGGCAACCGTCTGGCTGGCATCCCGTGTCATCTCGGCAAGCACAGCTTTCAGGTAACCCACATGTCGCTCGATCGTGCTCGCGTCAAACAACGCCGTCGCATAACCAAGAGCACCGATGATTCGATCGCCCGCCTCCGCCAGGTTCAGCTCCAGATCGAACCGGGCGACCTCATAGGAAGACCCCACCGGAATGGCTTCAAGGCCGGGCAAGGCCCATTGGCCGGCATCATGGTTTTGCCAGGCAAACACCACCTGGAACAGCGGCGTATGGCTCAATCGTCGTGGCGGCTGCGTTATCTCCACCACCTGCTCGAACGGCAGGTCCTGATGGTCTTGGGCCTTGAGTGCCCTCTCGCGAACTCGCGCAATGAGCTCCGCAACGCTCGGGTTGTCGCCAAGATCGATGCGCAGCGCCAGGGTGTTGACGAAGAAGCCGACCAGCGGCTCGATGTCGCAATGGCCACGGTTGGCACTTGGCGCTCCGATCACAATGTCTTCCTGCCCCGACAGGCGTGACAGCACGGCCGCCCAGGCCGACAGCACGGTCATGAACAGCGTTACCCCCTGCTGCTGGCTAAAGCGCTTGAGGGCGTTTGTCAGCTCGGCACTGAGTTCGATCGGCACAGAGGCGCCCACGACGGACTGTTGCTCAGGCCGACGCCGGTCGGTGGGCAGGTCGAGCAGCGTTGGCGCATTGACCAGCGCCTGCTTCCAGTAAGCCGCCTGCTCATTCAAGCGCTCCCCCGACAGCCATTGCCGCTGCCAGGCGGCATAGTCCGGATACTGGATCGCCAGCGGCGGCAATGGACTGGCCTGCTGGTTGCTGAATGCCGTGTACAGCGCACTCAACTCAGGCAAGAGAATGCCGAGCGACCAGCCATCCGAAACGATGTGGTGTTGTGTCAGCAACAATACATGCTCATGCACCGATGAGGCGGCAGGCACCCGGATCAGGCAAGCCCGGATCAGCGGCCCCGTAGCGAGATCAAAGGGTGCACGAGCTTCTTCGGTGCAAAGCCTTGCAAGCTCGGCTTCTGCACTCGATTCAAGAAGAACAATCCGGCGCAATGGCAAACCCTGGTCGCTGGCCAGCAGACGCACCTGGACCTCGCCCTCTTCGGTGACAAAGATCGAACGCAATGCCTCATGGCGCGACCACAGTGCGTCAAGGGCCTGTTGCAAGACCGTCACGTTCAACTGACCGCGCAATCTCAGGGCCAGGGGGATGTGATAGGCGTCGCTGATTCCACTGTCGAGCTGGGCCAGAAACCACAGTCGCTGCTGAGCAAAGGACAGCGGCAAGGGCTCATCGCGAGAGAGGGTCGTGATCGATGCACGCGCCACAGCGCCGCCGTTGCGCTGGGCTTCAATCGCCAACGCCACGGCCTTGAGCGTGGGAGACGCGAACAAGGTCGCGAGGGGCAACTCAGCCCCGAGGGTTGCTATGCGACTGACCAGCCGCACGGCCATGAGCGAATGGCCGCCCAGGGCGAAGAAGTCGTCATGACGACCGATGTGTTCAACACCAAGCAGCTCCGACCAGATCCCGGCCAGGATGACCTCGACCTCACCCAACGGCGCCTCGTAGGCCTCGCGGGCAAAGGCGCCCTCTTGCGGAACAGGCAATGCCTTGCGATCAAGCTTGCCATTGGCCGTCAGCGGGAAGCTTTCCATCTGCACAAAGGCAGATGGCACCATGTAGTCGGGTAAACGGTTACTCAGGTAATCACGCAGTGTTCCCGCCAGCGCCAAGCCCGTTGCAGACTCTACCGATGCGTCCTGAACCTCGGACTGCGCCAACACATAAGCCACCAGGCGCCTGTCGGTCTCCTCGCCTTGCGCCACCACCACCGCCTCGCGGAGGGCGGGATGCTCGGCCAGTTTGGCCGAAATCTCACCCAGTTCGATCCGGAAGCCACGGATCTTGACCTGGTCATCATTGCGACCCAGGAACGCCAGTCTCCCGTTCGGAAGATAACGAGCCAGGTCCCCCGACCGGTACATCCGCGCATCAGCCTTGCCCGCAAAAGGGTCGTGCAGGAATCGCTCTGCCGTCAGCTCGGGACGGTTCAGGTAGCCGCGGGCAACACCGGCGCCGCCGACGTACATTTCCCCCACTTCCCCCATCGGGACAGGCTGGCCATGCGCGTCCAGGAGATAGAGCGTCAAATCCGGCAGACATTGACCGATCACGCTGTCGGTTTGTTGCGCATCGGCTGACGTCAGCGGGTACCAAGTGACGTGGACCGTAGTCTCCGTGATCCCGTACATGTTCACCAGTTGCGGGGCCGATTCATCACGCACCCCATACCAGTCGCGCAGGGTCGACGGTTGCAGCGCTTCGCCGCCAAAAATGACGTAGCGCAGCCGGTCCGATGACGGTTTTACGTGTTCCATCAACGCGGTGAAGGCGCTCGGTGTCTGGTTCAGGACGGTGACGCCCTGCTCGCAAATCAACTGGTAGAACGCCTGCGGAGAGCGGGTAATGGCATGCGGGACCAACACCAGCGTGCCGCCATAACGAAGGGCGCCCCACAATTCCCAGACCGAGAAGTCGAAGGCAAAGGAGTGGAACAGGCACCAGACGTCATTGGTCGCAAAACCAAAGTGTGCGCATGTCGTGTCGAACAGGCGCACCACCTGGGCGTGCTCGACCATGACGCCTTTGGGCTGTCCGGTTGAGCCCGACGTGTAGATGATATAGGCGAGGTTGTTGGGGGTAAGGCCGGGAACTTGAGGGTTGGCGTCTGCTTCAGCCTGGGCCTCACGGGGATCAAGCACGGTGTAAGCCTGCAAAGCGTCCCCGAGTGCCTGGCGCCCGGCCGTATCAGCCAGGACCAGCACCGGAGCCGTATCGCCAAGAATGAACGCCAGTCGCTCCCCCGAGTTCTCGGGATCGAGCGGCACATAGGCGCCGCCCGCCTTCAGGATCGCCATCAGGCCCACCACCATCGCTGCCGAGCGCTCGACACAGATCGCCACGCGCTGGTCAGGCCTGACGCCCGAAGCAATCAACCGATGCGCCAGACGATTGGCCCTGACGTTGAGTTCGCCATAGCTGAGCGTCTCACCCTCAAAGACCAGCGCCGTGGCTTCAGGACTGCGTGCAACCTGGGCTTCGAATAGTTGATGAATACACAGATGAACAGAAAATTCAGACGTAACTCGGTCGTGCATCCTTGCCTCCAGAAGTGAACAACTCACTTCTATCGATTGTTCGCACTTACATCATGCAAGTGCAGTCCATGGAATATTATCTAATCAATCTAACCTGCCATCTTCCGCAAACTATCCAATGGCAACGCGTCGATAATTAGAACTAACTATTTAGGGCAGGCCTGTCCGCCAACCCCCTCTTACCCGTGTTATCACACATAACCAACATCAACCAAAACGCCCACCCCAGACAGCTCGCAGCTAACAAACACGGTGAATTCACGGCGCATGAAAAACAACATTCACGGCCATAAAACCAGAATATTTTGTTTCTGCACTAGAGATACATGTTGATCTTTTAAATGATTTGGCAAGAGGGTTTCTATCCGGTTTCAGCTACGGGATCCAGCGACACCAAGAGTCTACCCCTGAAACATCGAAGTCAATACCGGGCGAAAAATGACACATCCTAACGAAGTAAAACCGCCCCATGCGGCGGTTATCCGGTTCGATTATGAGTGTGAAAAATCATGGTTTCGTGAGTTTTTGTAGGTGCCTTCCTACATATAGATTGCCATGGAACGCACGTCGCCTTGCTGAGGGTGGTTCCGACCGCCTGCTCGAAAGCCGCGCTGCGTCAATGCAGGGTGCCCTACTGCGGCTGAAAGGTCTGAAGATACGCCAACAGGTTTTCAATCTTCTGCGGATCGCTGAGCCCCCAGAAAATCATCCGGGTACCGGGCACCACTTCCTTTGGATCTTCGAGGTACGCGGTCAGGGTCTCGCGTGTCCAGACGATGCCGGCCGATTTCATAGCGTCGGAGTATTGATAATCCGTCGTGCTACCCGACGGACGTCCAAAAATGCCATTGAGTTGCGGCCCGAACGAACCGCGCGCCGACTCCCCGATTTGATGGCAGCCGCCGCATATCCGTTTGAACAGCGTCGCGCCCGCTTCGGGATCGCCGGTCGCTTGTGCCTGCGCGCTGAACAACCCGGCAGTGACTAGCAAGACCAGGGTGAGTGCTGCGGCTTTCTTCATGTCCTGCTCCAGATCATCTGTGGCTTATCGTGTGAATCAACTCGTACCCGGTTGAAACTTCTTCCTGTAAGCCGCCGGCAGCAAACCCACTCGCTGGCGGAAAAGTCTACGGAATGAATTGCCATCTTCGTAGCCCACGGCGTAAGTGATGCTGTCCAGTGTCATTCGCGTGGATTCAAGCAACTGCTTGGCCTTCTCCAGACGCAGGGTTTGCAGGTAGGTAATCGGCGTGTACCCGGTGGCGTCCTTGAAGCGCCTCTTGAAGTTGCGCACACCGAAACCGAATCGCTGGGCGACATCATCAATCAGCAGCGGTTGATCGAAATGTGCCTCCAGCCAGTTTTGCGATCGCAGGATATCGCCATCCCCGTGGCTCTTGGGCAAAGACCACATGACGTACACCGATTGCTCGCTGCGCACCGTGTCGACCAACAGGTATTTGCCACACTTCTGCGCCAGATCCAAGGAGGCGAACCGGCGCACGATGTGCAGCAACAGGTCCATGGCCGCACTCGCGCCGCCGCTGGTGATCAGGCGATTGTCCTCGCAGAGGATCTGCGTCTCCTCCAGACAGACCTCGGCATACCGACGACGAAACAGATCTGCAAAAGCCCAGTGCGTGGTTGCGCGAACGCCGTCCAGCAGGCCCGTTTCGGCCAGCATGAACGCCGCCGTACACATAGAAGCCACCACGGCCCCCTGCGAGTGCTGTTGACGCAGCCATGGCCCGTAAGCCGAAAACGCCGGCAAGGCGTCCTTCAGGGTGAAGAGAAATCCGGGGATCAACACCAGGTCGGTTCGCGGGATCTCGCCGGTGGACAGGTCCGCGCGTAGCGTTTGCCCTCCCCACGCGGCGACATCATTGCCATCGAGTGAGGCGCTGACGACTTCAAAAGGTGCGCCGGGCGTGTCTGCGAACAGGTTGGCGGCGCTTAGCACTTCCAGGGCCAGGGTGGCGCTGGCAGCGGAACATTGGTCCGCGAGTAAAAGCGTGACGTGCATAAATGATCCAATTGCGCTTTTCGCATGAAAAAAGTCATTTGCGCACCTACCTTACCTGATCCCTCCTGCCTAAAGTGCACCGGTCACTCAAATCATCGGCGTACTTATGAATCTCTGGTTCCGACTGTTCCTCATGCTGTTTCGTCGTCCGTGGCGCAAGCCGGTTGATGCCTTGGCCACCACCGTCATCCGCCTGCGCGTCTGGCCACTCGACCTCGACCTCAACCGTCACGTGACCAATGGCCGCTATTTCACCCTGGCGGACATCGGGCGCATGGATTACGTGCTGCGCAGCGGCGCATTCCGGGTGGCGCTGCGTAACAAGGCGGTGCCGATCGTTGGCGATACCTGGGGCAAATTCCGTCGTGAGCTGAAGCTGTTAGAAGCGTTCGAGATTCACACCCGGATGCTGGGCTGGGACGATAAGTGGAGCTTTATGGAGCACCGCTTCGTGAGCAAGGGACGCGTGGTCGGCGTGGTGGTGATGCGCGGTCTGTTTCGCGCAGGCAAAGGCACGCTTGCACCCGGCGAGTTCGCCCGGGAACTGGGCCTGGCGGAACAATCGCCGCCGATGCCGCAGTGGGTGAAAGACTGGTCGCAAAGCTGCAACGACATGAGCCGCGAGCTTCGCGAGGAAGAGGGTCAGCCTGCCCGGCGCCCGCAGGCAGTCGAGGAAGTTTGAGGCTCCGCTGACAGCGACAAGCGCAGGCTCTATCCTGTACACCCTCGCAATTTCACCGGAGAACGCTGTGCCGCCCCTGACCACCCGCGAGGTTTACCAGCAATTGCGCGATGCCGCGCTGGAAGTCCGGCCTCTGATACGGCTCGGCGAACAACCCGAGCCCGGCCACGTGCACGTCGATATCGAAGGCTGGCGCCTGAGCCTCGGTGTCGACGATAATCGCCTGCTGCATTGCAAACGTTGCCAACGCCCGGACGGCCGCGAGGGTGATCTCGACCGTTGGCAACGTTACGGCACCGACCCGGTCAGTTTGCTCAGCACCTGGGAGCTGGCGCAGATCGAGCGCTTGCTGTGCCTTCAGCGCCAGCCTTAGAGATCAACGATCACCGTTTCGGCAATGCTCTCGGCAAACCCCACACCGAACAGACGACCCGGTGTCTCGAACCCGGAACGCCTCTCCCCGGCCAACACGCGTCGCGCCGCTTCCACCGCGGCCAACGGTGTGTAGGAGTAGCCGTTGATCGTCTTGATCATCGACCGCGCAACCAGCCCATCTGCCCCCGTCACCTCGGCAATCGCACGGGCCCGATGAGACAGGCGCTCTTGCTCGCTGGGGCCATCGGGAAGTCGGGACAAGTCGCCCTCGGGAAACGCGTCAGCGCTGATGTGCACGAACATCGCGATGTTCGCGATGCCCGTTGAGCGCCCACCGGTGACCAGGTCACCGAACGACAGCGGCGCGCAGAGCACAGGCCCTGCGCCGAAATCGAAGTGACGCGGCTGCGCATCCGGCGCAGGAACGAGTACGCCGTCGACCCGCGCCATCAATCCCGCACCGATGATCTCGCCAACGCTATTGGCCGATCCGCGGGACATGGAGCCTGCGACCTGCAGCGCGATCCGTAGCGACTGCGGCTGTTCGACGCGACGGGCAACGTGCAGGGCGAGGCAGTCCGTGGGGACAACGTCCCAGCCGACGCCAGGCAACAGCATCACACCGGCGTCCTCGCCCAACCGCTCCGCCAGCCGGTAAACGTTGATTTCGGCAGTGATGTCGAGATAGTCGACCCCGGCCTCGATGCAGGCCCGCATCAACGGTTCTGCGGTCAGCACAAACGGGCCGGCGCAGTTCAACAGGACGGTGACGCCGCTCAGCGCTTGCGCCGATTGAGCGTCGGGCGTGAAGGTGCGATAGGGCACGTTCAGTTGCCGGGCAAGCGCGGCCAATCTTGTCGCATCGCGTCCGGCGATTTCGAAGTCCAGCCCGGCTGCTTTCGCCTGTGCCGCGACCATCCGACCGGTGTACCCGGTTGCGCCATAAATCAGAAGTCTGCTCATTGTGGGTGCTGCCAGTTTTTATAGACGAACTCGAGGCTGTAACCATCCGGGTCCAGGACGTTGGCCGCGTAATAATTCGGGTCGTAATGCAACCGTGCGCCGGGAGCGCCGTCATCGGTAGCGCCTGCTTTCATTGCAGTGGCATAGGCCGCATCGACCTCGCCCCTGCTGTTCGCAACGAACCCGACATGCGCAGCCCGCCCCTCCACCACACCTTCACGCAGCCAGAAAAACACCCGGCCTTGCGCGCCAAAACCCTTGAGGTCCGGGTGGCCCGGCGGGCCGTCCTTGCCGTCATAATCCAGCCGGTGAGAGATCCCGAGCGGTGTGAGCGCCGCGGTGTAGAAATTGACCGAGCGTTGGGTGTCGCTGACGGAGATAAAAACATGATCAAGCATGGAATGCGCCTCGCTGATTCAGATGATGTAACCGCCGGAAACCTCAATGGATTGCGCGTTGACCCAGGCACTTTCTTCGGACATTAGCGTGGCGATTACTCGACCGACGTCGTCCGGTTCGCCGATGCGACCGAGCGCCGTTTGCGAGGCCAGCAGCGTCTCGAATTCTTCGCTCAAACCACCCCCCAGTTCGGTGCGAATGGCGCCAGGCGAGACGGCATTGGCACGGATGCGCCGCTCACCAAACTCCTTGGCCATGTAACGGGTCAGTACTTCCAGCCCGCCCTTGAAAGCGGCATAAGGCGCTACGCCCGGGGTGACCACCCGTGTCGTCGCGCTGGTCAGGTTGACGATGCTCGCGCCCTCCTCCATCAGCGGCAACAAGGCCTGCGTCAGGAAGAACGGGCCTTTGAGGTGAACGTTCATGAGGTCGTCGAACTGCGCCTCGGTGACCGTCTCAAGTGGGTTGAACAGGCCGTGGCCGGCATTGTTGACCAGACCACCCAGGGTGGTGGTTTGCCAGTTCGAATGCAGCGCTTGTCGTACCGCATCGACGAATACGCCGAAGGCCCCGGCACGGCTGACATTCAGTTCGAGGGCAACGGCAGTCCCGCCTTCGGACCTGATGCGCTGAACAACCGAATCGGCCGCCTGCACGTTGCTCTTGTAGGTCAGGATGACGCCCATCCCACGCCGGGCACAGTGCACTGCGGCGCTGGCACCGATGCCTCGACTGCCGCCGGTAATGACGATAACGCTCATGGCTTGCTCCACTGTTAATCAGATGAGCAACCACGGTAACCATAGTCCCTCCGGCGAGCGCAGCCGTTACTACTCCAATCCTGCCTGTTTCTGCTTTTCGCTTGCGTCGTGCGTCACCCTGCGGTCAGATGTCTCCCCATGGAAAACCAACTGCATGAACTCAGAACCCTCGCCGCCAGGGCCGAAAACCGGCGTACAGAGACGGGCATTCCGCGCGTGGCCATGGTCCAGGGTGCGATTCCCGAACATCAGTTGGCCGCTGTCTATGAGCCGATGATCAACCTGATCCTGCAAGGCAGTAAGTCGATGACCATCGGCGATCGCACACTGAGGTACGACCCTGCGACCTATTTCGTGATGTCGATTGAACTGCCTGCGGTCGGCAGTGTGCACCCGGCCACGTCCGGCGAACCTTACCTCGCCGTCGCCTTGACACTGGACCCTGCCGTTCTGGCGACATTGCTGACAGACCTGCCAAAACCTGTCGCACCGTCTGAGCAGGAAGCCGGTTTTTCGGTGGCAGCGGTCACACCCGAGCTGATGGACGCCTGGGTGCGCATGCTGCGATTGATGGACCGGCCGGCGGACATCCCGGCGCTGAGTCCGGTGTACGAGCGGGAGATTCTCTATCGGGTTTTGCAAGGACCGCACGGCTGGATGCTCCGCGAAATCGCCGCGCCCGATACGGCCATGGCCCGTGTCAGCCTCGCCATCCAGTGGATCCGCCGCGCCTTCGCCGAGCCGCTGCGGGTCGAGGACATGGCCCGCACAGCGTCGATGAGCGTGTCTGCGTTCCACCGCCATTTCAAAGCCGTCACCACGCTCAGCCCCTTGCAGTATCAAAAACGCGTGCGGTTGCTCCAGGCGCGGACCTTGTTGGTGGCGAACGCTAAAAGCGTCACCAGCGCCGCGTTTGATGTCGGCTATGAAAGCGCGACCCAATTCAGCCGGGACTACGTTCGTGTCTTCGGTTTGCCTCCGGCCCGGGATGCTGCGCGGATTCTCGCGCAAATGCGCGGCCGTACCGACTGAGGGCTTTTCAGTCCGGCTTGAAACGCGGCCTCTGTTTATTGTCATCGCGCTGGCGAATGCGGGGATCGATCATGGCCATGAAAGCGCCGCCACTGGCAGCGACCCCTCCATTGCGCATACCATGCCGCGATTCCAAAAACTTCAGATAGGCCCCCATGATCAAAGCCAGTCTGCGTAGTCACCTGACACTCTGGTTTGCCGGCTTGTCGCTGCTCACGCTGGTCAGCGTGGGGTTTTATGTCGGCCACATCGCCACCGAGCAGATGAAGCAGGCCAGCGGCAACGCGTTGTTGAGCACGGCAAGGTCTGCGGCCGAGTTGCTGGGCGCGCAACTGCATGAGCGTCAGCTCGAAGTGTCCCTGCTCAGTCGAGCGCCGTTTTTCAAGCATGGCGACCTGGACGATCCGGATATCTTGTCGTCGATGGAGCTGCGTTCGCAGTCCCGCGCCGAGTACGCCTGGATGGGCGTGGCTGACGCCAACGGGCGTGTACGGCAAGCCGTGAACGGCCTTCTGGTGAATCAATCGGTGAAGGAGCGCCCCTGGTTCCAGGCCGGGTTGCGCGGTGCCTATACCGGCGATCCTCATGAGGCGGTCCTGCTGGCCAAACTGCTGCCCGGAACCGCCAGTGGCGAGCCTTTGCGCTTCATCGATTTCGCCGCGCCGATCCGCAATGCCGAGGGCCAGGTAATCGGTGTGCTGGGCGCGCATGCCCATTGGAGCTGGGTCACGCGGATTGTCGACTCGGCCGTGCTGCGCAAGGACATGACGCCTGAAGTGGAGGCCCTGATCGTCGACCACGACGGCAAAGTGCTCTACCCGGAATCGCTCATGGGGCAACACGTGCCGAACATGCCGCAGGCCCGGGAAAACCATTCCGATACCGCTGGCTGGTCAGTGGGCAATGGTTACCTGACCAGCGTTGTCGCGGTCCCTACTCCCTCAAGCACGGACCTTGCGTGGTACATCGCGGTAAGGCAACCGCTGGATATCGCGCTTCGGCCGGCACGTATCCTGTTCTACAAGTTGCTGCTGTTGGGCGTGATTGCCGCGATCGTGTTCGCCTTGGTAGCTTATTACCTCGCGCTGTACCTCAGCCGCCCGATAGAGTTGTTGGCCAAGTCGGCCAAACGGGTACAGAACCAACAGCCAGGTGCAACGTTCCCCCAAGACCATCCGGTGCGGGAAATTGCCCAGCTGGGTCAATCCCTCCAGGGCATGACGCAATCCCTGCTCGGCAAGGAACGCGAGTTGCAGGAGGCCAATGCCTCGCTGGAAGCCACCGTCGCACAACGCACCGCCGCCCTTACCCAGGCCAACGCCGATCTGTTGAAACTGGCCACCCACGACGCACTGACCGGCGTGTACAACCGGCGCCGATTCGACGAGAAACTGGATGAGTGCAACCTGCTGTTTCAACGCACCGGACGGCCGTTTGCGTTGCTGTTCATTGACGCCGACCACTTCAAGCAAATCAATGACACCCACGGCCATGCGATTGGCGATGAAGTGCTGCACCAACTGGCGCGGCTGATTCAGGACAACACCCGCGCCACCGATTTCGTGGCCCGTTACGGAGGCGAGGAATTTGCGGTGCTGTTGCCGGAAGTCGAGGAACCGGAGAGTCCCGAAGTCGTTGCCGAGAAGATCCGCGCTGCGATTGCCGAAGCCAGCTTCGCCACGGTCGGGCACGTAACGGTGAGTATCGGCATCGGGCTGGCCGAGTCATCGGACAGCAACACCACCGCACTGATCAAACGTGCCGATCAGCAGCTCTATCAGGCGAAGTGGTCGGGAAGAAACCGGGTGGCTCCGCAGACCAGGGTGACGGAGCGCCACTGATCATTCCCACCCTGTGGCGAGGGGGTTTACCCCCGTTGGAGTGCGAAGCGCTCCCAAAATCTTCGACAGTGCCGAGACCTTGGGGCTGCTTCGCAACCCAACGGGGGCAAACCCCCTCACCACAATTGCGCGCCCGCCAAGAAGACCGGGTATTGCGCTTACTGAACGTTTTTCAGCTTGACCACATCACCGGAGATCTTGGTGGTGTAGCCGGTCAGGACCCAGGCCCAGAACCAGTTTTCCTGCACCTGGGTGTTGATCATCGCGTCGCCGCCCTTGGCTTTGATCGCCGCGTTCTGAGCGCGAACAAAACGGTTGTTCTGCTGGATCGGGATCACGCCGAACAGCAGCAGGCCAGTGGCGCTCGCTTCACTATGGCCCAGGACGGTGTATTGGCTGCTTTCATAATGCTGGGTGTTCATCGGCGTGCCGGTGCAACCCGCCAGAACCAGACCGAACAAGGCAACCGCGGCAACTTTACTAACGTACTTCACTGAAAAAACTCCATGAGATATTGCCCGGGATCCATCTCTCGGGCGGCGCACACCTTAACGGATGTGATGGCCAATTGGTATCTCCTACGCAGGACAGCAAAAACCCAATGTAAAGGGTGCTTTACATCCACAAAAACATCGAAGAATATGTAAAGGACGTTTTACATCAAGGACTATGAAATGAAACGGTACTACTGCGAAATGGGCGTTGCGCTCGCCCTGTATTCGGTCGTGTTGATGGCTTCGATATTCCTGCTACTGCGCTTGCAAGACGCCAATCTTGTTCTGCGCACGGTCATCACGCTGACCCCGGTGATTCCGGCTGCCTTGATATGCTGGGCCGTGGTCCGGCAGCTTCGGCGCCTGGACGAAATGCATCTACGCATCCAGTTTGAAGCGCTCGGCTTTGCGTTTGCGGCCTCTGCTCTACTGACCTTCAGTTATGGCTTTCTGGAAAACGTCGGCGCGCCCCATCTGCCGTGGTTGTGGGTATGGCCAGTGATGGGGTTGATGTGGATCATCGGGCTGCAAGTTGCCAGACGCCGTTATCAATGAAGAACCGACTCAAGGAACTTCGTGCCGAACGCAAATGGTCGCAGGTCGATCTGGCATCGCTGCTGAACGTCTCGCGACAGACGATCAATGCGATTGAAAACGGTCGGTATGATCCGAGCCTGCCACTGGCATTTCAAATCGCCCGGGCATTTGAGTTGCCCATTGAAAGTATTTTTGACGATGGGTTTTCCAGTCAGGGCTGATGCGTGGATCCGTTCTTCATCCCGCCCGGCGCCGAGGCTTTCACGCTAGACAATCCCAATGCCATCGTCGAGTTGCTGGACACCGGACACTTCGCGCTGGAGACCCCTGTGGTGTACATCGCAAAGCGAATCATCGAAGTCATTGATAGCGCCGTGTAGTGGTGTGAAAGGCGGGCGCACTCTTGTGTCCGCCCTCCCCTGATCGCCTCAACCCTGGGTAACAGCAACCTGCGAATGCGCAGATGAAACCGGCTCGGGAGCAGGCTTGTCGTCCAGCTTGATAAACATCGCCAGCACCGGTCCCATCAGCACCACGGCGATGGAAGCGCAGAACGCCACCGCCCAGTTGTTCCCCGTGATGTCGAGCAACCAGCCAATCACCACCGGTGACACGGCGCCCGCCAGGGCCATGCCGGTGAAGGTGCACGCGCTGGAGGTCTCGGAGTGTTCGTGGGACACCTCGGTGCCGATGACCCAGAGCGGCGAGTCGGCCAGTTCCGAGCAGAAGAACGAGAAGCTCAGGCCGCAGGCGCAGATGATCAAGTCATGGGTGGACATCAGTGGAATCAAGCCGATGATCGAGGCCAGGAAGCCAAAGATGATCAAGTCACGACGTGAGCGCAGACGGTTGCCGGTGACCTTGAAGCGCTAGTCCGAGAGCATGCCGCCGACTGCGGTGCCGACGGTCCCGCCGAGCAGCACAAAGGTCGAAAATAGGGCGGTGTGGGTCAGGTCCATGCCGTAGCGCTGGGTGAAGAACGACGGTATCCAGTTCAGGAAGAACCACAACACCCAGCCATGACAGAAACAGGTGGCAGCGGCCGGCCACACTTTGCGCAGCATCTGCGGCCAGTTCACCGGTTTGGCCGCCACGGGTGGCAGTGGCACGGTGGCGATGGCGATGGCGATGGCTTCGACCAGTTTCTTCGATTCGCTCAGGCTGAAATACATGATGAACATGTAGATCAGCGTCACCACGCCGAGGATGACGAAGGTCAGGCGCCACGAGAACTTAATGATCATGAACGTCACGATCAACGGTGCCAGTGCATTGGCCAGGCGCCCCGACGCATGCATCATGCCCTGGGCCGTGCCGCGTTGGGTGATAGGGATGGCGCGGGCGATCATGCGGGCGGCTGTCGGCTAGATAGGCGCTTCACCGATGCCGACCACGAAACGTGCAATCACCAACACCACCAGGCCACTGACCAGCCGGAGCAGATCCGACAGCCCCTGCAACGGGGTACATACATTTTCGCGCTCACCTCATATCTTGCCTACTAAGGCTTTCTTCGAATAAAGCAGCGAAACTCTCGTCACCTTTATAAAAAACCACCTTAGACTTTCCAGAACCCATCATTTTAGCGGCAGCGGTGGTGCCGTCTTCATATTTAACCACTGCAGTTTTTTTCAGCCTATTAACTACAACACCTAACACTTTCCATCCTTTCTCTTCGAAATATTTTCCGAACTCGTCCTTAATTGTTTCTTCATCAAACCTTGAAGAAACATTAATCGTCATTTCATAAATCATGCCTTTGCCCTCAGCTGCGTTCGTACGGTGCCTAACCCACGACGCTTCTGACTTCTGGCCACTGTAAGAAATAACAGTTTTTTAGACCAAATCGAAATCATGGCTATTACCCGAACCGCAAAAACGGGACATATAAATGCAAGACATACGTTGCGGCCACTGCCACCGCAAACTCGCCGCCGCTAGCGGCTTCATTGAATTACAGATCAAGTGCCCGCGTTGCCGGACACTGAACCACTTGAAGGCCCAGAGCCTCCCCCAAGCGTGCCGCGAGCATCCAGAACAACGAGTTCATGAATGCAGCAACCCACCCTTGGCAGCCTGTTCGCAGGCATAGGAGGCTTTGATGTCGGATTTGAAAACGCAGGTTACCGCAGCGCCTGGCAAGTTGAACTCAACCCGGTCAACCGGGCTGTGCTTGCCGATCGATTTCCCCATGCACGCCAATTTGAAGACGTGCGCCAGTGCGGCGCTCACGACCTCTGCCCCGTCGATGTCCTCACCGCCGGCTTCCCCTGCCAGGACATCAGCGTCGCCGGCGCCCGAGAAAGCAACCGAGACAGCCGCGGACTACGCGGCGAACGCAGCGGGCTGTTTTGGGAAGTCATACGAATCCTCAAAGAAACACAACCTCGCTGGGTGGTCCTTGAGAACGTCGTTAACTTGCTCGCTGTCAACGATAGCCAAGACTTTGAAACAGTCATGGCGGTGGCTTTTAACCTTGACCAAAGCCCGGCTAATGGGCGTCCCATTTGTTCATCTTGGGATGGCACCTACAGATATCAAAGAAGTACCCTACAAGAGCTTGAGAAGCACATGAGAAATATCCTACTTTTGACAGTTAATTTTAGACAAAAAAAAGCCCGCCTCAGCCGAAACTGAAACGGGCTTTTCCCCATATCAACGACCGTTACTTCAAGTCGTCAAAGTGGTCTCGCAGGAACTCGTAAAAGCGAAACGCTTGAAACGATCCCCATACGAGACTCAGTGTACGCAGCAATTGCTTCATACGTTTTGGCCTCCAGGTTGGGGGCCAAACCTCCAGCGCACTTACCGGATCACGCGAGCCTTCGGGCATACATGCTAGTGTCACCCCGAGGCGGCCGGTTGAGTTCCCCCCGAGTCATCATTCCGGCACGGGTGCAAAACCGTGTCTGAGGGCGTGAAACTGTTAGGTCACTGGCCAAACCCCATCAGTCGCACCAGCATGTGAGCGCCGGCATATTAACCTAGATACTCAGGCGCAATGGTTGATCTTTGACGTTCCAGGGCAAAGGGATGACATGTTTTTGTAAAACGTTATTTCTGTTAGGTTATAGCTACCGCTATGAACACACCAATTCACTACTGTTATCTTCAGATGACGTAAATCAACCGAAGCAAAACAACGTTGCAAGGATAAGCAAAGCTTAATATCATGCCCCACGCTAGTGTTGCCCGTGAGACGTACTAGGCCCCAGTCGCAAGCTGTGGCTTACAAAAAAGAACCGCCCCGCAAAGGCGGTTTTTTTTCGCCTGGCGTTTTTGGACCTTGGCCATGTTGGCTGCGCTTCGCCCGCCATATCGCGCGCAATGGGATCACGGTGAATAACCCCACCTCCCTTGCTTTCATTTCGCCGGTTTGGCATGCGCGGTCGTTCGCGAGGTGTTGAACGCGACGGCGGCAACGATCAGCGCCCTCAACGCTTTCTCATCTATCTCATCGCCTTCATGCACATCAATAGCCCGTCGAGTGTTGCCTTCAAGACTGGCATTGAAAAGCCCCGAAGGATCCTCCAGCGACGCACCCTGGGCGAAGGTCATCTTCACGGCGTTCTTGTACGTCTCGCCGGTGCAGATGATGCCCGCATGCGACCACACCGGAACCCGCCACTTCCATTCTTCGACCACGTCAGGGTCGGCCTGTTGGATCAGCGCTCGGACCTGGGCGAGCGTTTCGCCACGCCAATCACTCAGTTCCTTGATTCTCGCGTCTATCAACGAAGAGGCATCTTCACCCTCTCCGTCCTTTGCACTGATGGTTTCCTTCGTCATGGGGTACAGCCTCCTTCAGGATGGTTTCGCCCGGTTCATGATAGTTGGCGTTCGCCCGCGCTTGAGTAGCGCTGACTGAAGACTTGCATCCATGACCCGCAAAGACTGCAGTCAGTCGACAGCACCCTGTCAGTGCCTGGCCATCAACCCATGAAGCACGCCGACCCTTAATCCCGCTTCGGAAGGTGTCATCTGCGAGATACCAAAAACCTTGAACGCGGCCAACATGACCACCAGACCGCCCGGCAAACTACTCAGCCGATGGGGTTGCAAACCTGCCAGCCTGAGGTGATTGACCTGCCCCGCCTCAAGCAGGCGCAACGACAAGCGCAGCAAGCCGCCGTAGGTGATTCCGCTTTGGCCATCGTCATTCAAGCCGTTGGCCTTGAGGACTTTGGCCAGCATCCGCGCGGTGCCTGAAGAGCCGATGGCCTGCTGCCAACCCAGTGCACGGTAACGACGTGCGACCTTTTCAAACTGCACAGTGGCGACACGCTCGGCTTCGAGCAGGGCCTGAGCCGTGATGCACCCTCCGTGAAAGTAACGCGAGCCAAAAGTGCTGCTGCCAATGGCAATGCTTTCGGTCAACAGGGGCTGGGCGCCCTGTCCCAGAATCAACTCGGTGGAGCCACCGCCAATATCCACCACGAGCCGCATACTCGCGGCACTCGGTGTCGTGTGGGCAACCCCGGCATACACCAGCCGGGCTTCTTCATGCCCGGAGATCACGTCAATCCGAAAACCCAGATGACGCTCAGCGCTGGTCAGGAATAGCTGGGCATTGTCGGCTTCGCGCACCGCGCTGGTCGCCACGGCCCGCACCCGTCCAGACTCAAAACCGCGCAGTTTTTTACCGAATCGCGCGAGCGCTTGCCACCCTCGATCCAACGCCAACTCATCCAACGCGCCGCCCTGAAAACCTTCGGCCAAGCGGACGGGCTCGCGAAGGGTTTTGACTTCCTGGATCACGATCTGCTGGTTGCGTCTGACCGACTGGCCAATCATCAGGCGAAACGCGTTGGAGCCCAGGTCAATGGCCGCAAACAGAGAGGCGTCTCCTTTCATGGTGAGGATTCCTGGAAAAATTCATCAGCCCGTGGGCGGGGGTTGCGCTGGGTGTTCAGGACGGTTTGCGATGATCTTGCCATGCCTTAGGTGACACCCAGATGACACCGCCCTTTGTTGGCCATCCTCGATAGAGGCTGGCGCTTCCCGTAAAGACTTCCGCCCAGGCACGCGGGTATGATCCGGGATAACCCATTCCCCATGGCCCCCTCTATGCCAGCGTGCACCATCCGCCCCTCCCCCGCGCCCTTGCTCCAGCCAGGCGAAACCGTGGTCTTGTTCGACGGCGTGTGCAAGCTGTGCAATGGCTGGGCAAAGTTCCTGATCCGCCACGACCGCCACCAGCGCGTGCGGCTGGCGGCAGTGCAATCGCCCGAGGGGCAGGCGCTGCTGGCGTGGGCAGGGTTGCCTCTGGATCAATTCGAGACCATGGCCGTGATCCGTGACCGGCACTACTGGGTGCGTTCGGATGCCGTTTTCGAAGTCATCGCCCAATTGCCCGGTGCCTGGCGTGCATTGAGACTGTTGCGTGCCTGCCCACGCAGGCTGCGAGATTGGGCCTACGACCGCGTTGCGCTGAATCGATATCGGCTCTTTGGAAAATACGACACGTGCCTGTTGCCCACGCCCGACCATGAGCGTCGATTTTTGAAAACGCCGACGTGAGCGCCTTGAAACGCACTCACTGGATCGCCCGGGGAAGCCTGGCGTTCATGTTTGCCTACCATGGCCTGGTGCCCAAGCTGCTGTGGCTGAGTCCTGGCGAGCGGACCATGATTCAGTCTCATGGTATCCATCAGGTGGAGGTGTTTGCCTATTCCGCCGGGGTCGCGGAGATTGCCCTGGCCTTATGGATACTGCTCGCGCAACGCATCGCCTGGCCGCTGATCGTTGCCTCGGCGGCGCTGGCTGGCCTGCTGCTGGATGTCGCGATTTTCAATGCCTCCATGCTCAGGGATGCCTTTAATCCCGTCACCCTCAATGTGGCCGGTCTTGCGTTGTGTGCGGTGACCTGGAATAGCAGGGTTTGAGCGAACAAGTGCGAACCGATCCGCGCACGGAACGTATCCCGGCCAAAACCTGAAATACCGCGTGGAAAACTCACCGCTCCCAACGCGAATTCAGAATAACGCTGCAAAGATTCACCCGCTGGGAACCCGGATCCTTGTAGGCCAGGAAATCATCGTTGAAGGTCCCGAATGTACTCTGGGGCCGATGCTGCAGCCCGTGATAAAACGCGTCGATCATTTGATGGGCAAAGTCGGTATCGCGAGGATAGGCGGCGATCACCGCTTCGCGTTGTTCGTCCGTGAACAGCTCAAAACCACGCCCCGCCACGTCCATTCCCGCGCCGGCCTGCACCAGCGCAATCTCTGAATGCATGTGCTCTGGAATGCCCGGCGTCGTATGGAGCGCGACGGCGTTCCAGACTTTCTCGATGTCCCCTTCGGCGATGTGATGGCCTCGCAGGAAATCGCGCGCGGCATTCGCACTGTCCACCTCGAAGCGAAGCTGACTCTCGCGATAGATCGAGGTCAGGCCGAGGTCGTGGAACATGGCAGCGACGTAGAGTAACTCCGGGTCGAACGCCAGGCCCTTGCGCACCCCGAGCAACGCCCCCCAAAAGTAGACACGCGTGGAGTGGGAAAACAGCAACTCGCTCTCGGTATCGCGAATGAGCTGCGTCACCTCGCGGGCCATTTTGCTGTCAGGGATTTTCACGCTGAAAAGGTCGTTCGTCGCCACGGTTTATCCTCTGTCACAGATCGGCCCGCTGATCTGAAAAAGGGTACGCGTCGCTCAGGCCGCGACCCAGCGCCAATATCGCGAATTTTCAAGGCACCAATTGCAGCTTTTTCGCTGCGCCGCTGTGTATCACAGTGTGTATGGCTATCCTCTTGATACATCCGTTTTCACCGGGCCTGCGTTTCGACACAGGTCAGACACGTCGCCGCGTTCAAATGCTCTCAAGGTTTCAAGGGGCTCAGCCAGAACCCCTGGCCAACGCCTTGCAACGGAGACATCACCATGAAGATGGCAATGCAGAACAAAACCGGCATGACTCGCCGCCACCTGGTCGGCTCGTCGATCCTGGCGTTTGCCCTGTTCGGCGCGCTCGGCGCGGCCCACGCGCAAACGACCGCCACCGTGCAGCCAGCCGCGACCAAGGCCGACGCCACTTATTCAACACCCTCCCCGTTCGGCCCGCTGAAGCACATCAAGGCCGGACTGCTGAACGTGGCCTACGCCGAAACTGGCCCGGCCGACGGGCCGGTGGTGATTCTTCTGCACGGCTGGCCGTATGACATTCACAGCTATGACGAAGTCGCCCCGCTGCTTGCGGCGAAGGGGTATCGAGTATTGATGCCGTATGCGCGTGGCTACGGTGATACGCATTTCCTGTCCGAGACAACCCTTCGCAACGGCCAACCGGCCGCGTTGGCCAGTGACGTCATCGACTTCATGGATGCACTGAAGATCAAACAAGCCGTTCTCGGGGGTTACGATTGGGGCGCGCGCTCCGCCGACATCGTCTCGGCGCTGTGGCCAGAGCGGGTCAAGGCGCTGGTTTCGGTCAGCGGCTATCTGATCGGTAATCAGGCGGCCGGCAAGAACCCGCTGCCGCCCAAGGCGGAATTGCAGTGGTGGTATCAGTTTTACTTCGCCACCGACCGCGGTCGTGCCGGGTACGAGAAAAACACCCATGACTTTGCCAAGCTGATCTGGCAACTGGCTTCGCCAAAATGGGCGTTCGACGACGCCACTTTTGACCGCAGCGCCAAGGCCTTGGAAAACCCCGACCACGTCGAGATCACCGTCTTCAACTACCGCTGGCGCCTGGGCATGGTCCAGGGCGAGCCTCAATACGAGGCGCTCGAACAGAAACTGGCCACGGCGCCGTCCATCAGCGTGCCGACCATCACCCTTGAAGGCGATGCCAACGGTGCGCCGCACCCTGCACCCGAGGATTACGCCAAGCGCTTCACCGGCAAATACGAGTTCCGGTTGATCAACGGCGGCATCGGTCACAATCTGCCGCAGGAAGATCCACAGGCGTTCGCCAAGGCGGTGATTGATGCGGATCACCTCTGAGGACGATCTGAAATAGCCCTTTCACAACGACGGCTCGTTTTATCAACGAGCCGTTTTTTGTTGGTAAAAATCCCGTTGACCCAGCTCGCGAACATCATTCCAGCAAAGAGACCAGACGCGGCTCCAGGGACGTTTCGAACACATCCAGCAGCGCCAACGTCACCGGCAACTTGAAACGCCGCCGTCCCGCACTGCCGGGATTGAGGTAAAGCTGTTCGCCACGCCACTCTATCCTTGGCTTGTGCGAATGACCGGTGATCACCAGTTTGATGGCTGAGTCGAGCGCGGCCGGGAGATCGGCGATGTCATGCACCAGCAGTGTTTCCCATCCGTCGAGATCGAAACGAAGAAGGTCGGGGATTTTTTCTGCCCAGGGGGCGTCCAGGTCATTGTTCCCGCGGACGACGTACAGCGGGGCGATAGCCTTGAGTTGATCGAGAATGTCGGCGTTGCCGATGTCGCCTGCGTGAATGATCCGCTCACAACCCGCCAAAGCAGCCAGGGCTTCGGCGCGGAGCAAGCCGTGGGTATCGGAAATCACACCAACTTTCATGCGCCGCTCCAGATCAGGTTCAAGGATGAGCGCAGTGTAACGCTGCTGTGAGCATGCTACGGAACAGGCTCAATGACTGATCCCGTTACAGGTCCGTTGCGCACCGTCCGCCTGACCTCAGCCTGTATGGCATAAGCCGGCGCCTCCACAGCATTGAAATCTTGTGTATACCGCTGGGCAAATCCTTCTACCCCCCATTCCTGAAACTGCTGCACATGCTTGAGTTCGTGAGCCCAGAGCACGCTGTTCTGTTCTGCGGTTTCAGCATCTCGGAAGAGGATGATGTCGATCAGCGTAACGGCTCCGACATCCGGGTTTTGCAGCATGGCAGTGGCGGCGTTGAACTGGCCGTTGTCGCTGACTTTGTAACGTGCGGCATCGAGGACGCTGGGGTCGTACCAGCGCAGCAGTTGCTCCCGGATGTGCGGCGGAATGGGTTGGAGGCCGGTGATGGCGGCGTCAGCACGGGCTTGGGTCAGCCACAGTGCTAAAGCCGGCGCGGCGATCTGGTAGAGGTCATCCGTCAGTCCCATGTCTGGCAGGCAGATGCAGCCGTCCAGGCACACTTGTTTCTCACCGGCCGGGCAGGCGCCGGTCTGGGCTGGCACTTCAAGCGTGAGGCAAAGAACAAACAGCGCCACCAGGCGCGTGGTGATGGGCGGCATTGGACGCTCCCGGGAAGGACGCGGTGCGAACAGTGAGTCGGCGCGTCGGCAAAACATCGCTGGACACGACAGACCACTGTTTCCTGCAACTCACTCGCTCTCAGAGGAAGTGACAGGGTCGAGACTGGACTCAGCAGCGAGCTTCAAGCGGTCAGCCTTGCTGATGTATTTAGACTTGCTTGCCGGCGCCAGTTTCGCACTGGCCTTTTTGGCGTGCGCCTTTAATAACTGCTTTATTTTTTTTTGACGATTCATGGTTTTCCACTCGGTGTGTCAGCGCTCGAATGATATCAGCTTAAATTGCCGGACCCGATCCCCGGGTTGCGCACAGGGTGCACAACCCGGGAAAGGGACGGTAAATCGCAGGCGCTGGCAGAACCGCCCGTCACCGAACGCCTGCCACCGCCGCAATCTGCCTAAGGCTGCGTAAAGCACTACCCGAGGGAATAGACAGGGAAGTCCGTATAACCGACCTCGCCGCGTCGGGTGCAATACGTTGATCGGTCCGCTTCGGCTAACGGCCAGCCGTGCTTGAGGCGCTCTGCAAGGTCCGGGTTGGCGATAAAGGGTCTGCCGAAGGCAATCAAGTCCACAGCAAGGTTTCCTCGGTCAGCGGGTCCGCCGGAATACCGTGGAACTTGCCGAACGAGACAGGCGCACACCCACACGCCCCGGACCCCATTCCCGCACCGCCGCTTCAACGACTTCCAGCAGGAACCGTGTACGGTTTTCCACGCTGCCTCCTCCATATAAATCGGTGCGCGTATTGAGCACCGAGTTCATGAACTGCTTGACATGGCATAACCATTGCTGGACGGAGTAACGTCCGTTGCCTCGGCGACGATCAGGCCGGCACTGGCTCGCTGCCCGTACTGTTCGTAAATCAGGCCTATCTACACACCGTTTAGTCAGTGGTACCCAATGAAGACAATCAATAGACTGCCGGGCTTGCCGAACACAGAATGGTGAGCCGGCAAGCCAGTGCCCTGGATCGTCAGGGGATCGAATACCTGCTCACCCCGCTGGGTGAAAGCCTGCGCTCCATCCTCGAATCGCTGATCGAATGGGGTGTCCATCACGCCATGGAACTCGACGAGGCCCATCGGCTGTTGCCCTGTGAGGCGGTTGTTCGAGATCGTGTTTACTGACTCGTATCGATATTGCTGTCCTGGGTCGATAGCCGCTCGGTGCATCTGCCAGCAAAGCCAGGGCTGGAAGCTCAGGTCTGATATCGATCGGTATTCGTTTACCCGATCGGATAATGAAAACGTATGACCGAGAAAGACCGGCATAACGCCATTGACAATACTAAGTCGCTGTTTCGCCGCCTTGCGGTTTAACCGCGCCATACCTGACACCAGCCCGAAGCGCATGACGGAGTTTCAGCGCCGGTCGCTCGATGTAGTAGTACGAAACGCAACTCAACCCGAACGACAGGACCAGAACGGCTGCAACGATGTGCGCGTCGTAGGCAACGGGCCAGAAAGCACGCAGGAAGTACATCACCACAAAGTGATTCAAAAACACGCCATAGCTGATGTCCCCGAGGAACTCGTCAACCCGATGAAACTTGAGTTTCGTCAGCACATACACAGCAGGGATGCCTAACGCTATGCCCGCTGTCACCTCCGCGTTAAACGGCCGGCGCTCAATCAGTCCCGCTTCGATTGCCGCAAACATCAAGGCAGCCGCCACGGCAGTGCCGGCAGCGATCGCTAAACCCTTCGCCTGCGGTTTGTACAGGTAGCTGCCGCACAGGAACATGAACAAGGCGCCCGGCAACAGGCGATAGCCGTACACATCGGTGTTGATGAAACCAAGACACGCGGTCATAGATACGGCGACAGACATGGCAAACGCAACGCCCCTCGCCTTGTAGATCATCAGGAAAGGAATCACCAGGTAGAAACACATTTCGAGCCCCAGTGACCAGGCCGGCGGCAAGACCAGCGACCCTGCGATTCCAAACATATAGAAACCGAGGGGCACCATAGTGAGGCTCGCCGCGATGTTCCCGAGCGTCAGCTCGGCGGCTTGAGGCGTGCCGGGCAGCAGGAAATAGATCACGGCGCAGGATGCCAGGAAGTAGAACAGGAACTGCGGGTAAAGCCTCAAGGCCCTGTCCATGTAGAACAGGCCGATTTTCTCCGGCGCCTTGTAATTGCGCTCGATGAGCGAGGTCATTACGAAGCCGCTGATGATCAGAAAGGAAATAACGGCAACCACGCCGGGGTTAAGCCCCGCGAACGTCTTGCCCATATGAGAAACGGCCACAAGAATAGCCAACAGCAAACGATAAGCGCCCATTTACACCCCAGACGTCCTTGTATTTATGGCGCGTAAACTACGATGCTTTTCGTCCAGAGGACAGGATTATTTCATGCTGCACAAACCTGCCTTCATCCGCGCGATATCGACCAGGCGATCCGTGCCGTGTTGGGCCTTCAAATTGGCCCGCGCAAAAAAAAGCCCCGCAACCGAAATGCGGTGCGGGGCAGAAAATTGGTTGGTTGCGGCCAACCAAAGGAGCGCTTGAAAAACATTTACAGGCCGGGGTCAAATGCAATCCTGGGCGGCGCGTCCAAAACTCGAAGGCAGTAAATTCGAGGCCAGCAAGTGTCGCTCGTAGATGAACACCTTGCCGCCACTGCCGGCCTTGTAGGCTTCCAGCACGTTGTCCGCAGAGACTTTGCTCGGCACCACGATCCGGTAGCTGCGCTGGGTCTGCGAGACGGTCGGGTTCAACGCACTGCCCTGCAATTTCGGCACGACGCAGTCGGCGTACTGGGCGGGTGTCTTGTGGGTCTGCAACGTCAGCGTCGGGTCGTTCGGCGCAGAGGCGCAACCGCTGAGCAACAGAGAGGCAAACGCCATGGCAGGCACACATAAAGGGCGCATGGATGTCATCCTGAAAATAGAAAGTCCGGTTCATCACGCGACGGGACAGCGTCACGGCGGTGTTCGATGGGGGCGATTTTCCGGGTAATTGCGACAAAGCAGAACTTGTGTTTCTTGATTGTCACTATTGCCTCCAGCAATAGTTGCGCACCGTGCAGACTCGTACACACTCAATCACAACCGAAAAAGATTGATGAGGCCTCTCCTTGAGAACGTTTGACCTGATCCGCGACGCCGTCCTGCCCGAGTTCCGTGACCGGGTGGCCGAGTACTTGATCGAGTACGAAACCGTACTGCTGTGCGAAAACCCACCCGACCCGGAGCTAACCCGTGCCACCGCCAACCAGTTGCGCGGTTATTTGCGCGGGTTGAACACCACGCGTGTGTTGGGCATGGCGGATTGGGAAGAGCTGGATCGGCGGGTGGTGAATATGTGGCTGTAGCGCCCGACCAATGACAGGCTCGGCGAGTCGCGCCTGATTCTGTCCGGACCCAGGCTCGCTTACAATCGCCCCCGTCCTTCCCAAAAACCAGGCAGGTCTGTCAGGAAATGCCGCTCGACCCTCCCACACTGTTGACCCTTTCGATCGCCCTCGCAGCGGCCGCCGCGCTGTATCTGGCCATCGAATGGCGCAGCATTCGTGAGCCTTCGCTGCTGTTCTGGAGCGCCGGGTTTGCAACGATCTCCGTGGGCAGCACCCTCGCCTTGCTGCGCGTCAGTGGGTATCTCCTGATCGGCATCTGGTTCGCCAATGGCCTGTTGGTGACCGCGCACTTTCTGTTCTTGCTGGGCGTCGCACGTTTCACCCAAACGCGGCTGTCCCGTGCCTGGTACCTGATCTTCGTCGCCTGGTTTGCCATGCTGTCCTTGTCGGACGGGGAAATGTGGTCGAAGGCCATGTTGGTGGTCAACTCATTGCTCGTGGCGCTGTCGACGCTCAGGGCCAGCTTTCTGCTGCGTCCCCATGGCAAGTCATTGAGCGTCGGTGCGGTGCAACTGCGGTATGTGCTGCTGGCCCACGGGATTTTCTACGTTGCCAAGGCATTGACCGCCGTGATTCCCGGCACGCTGATCGATCTAACGGCGTTTCGTGGCGAGATCATTCAGATTTCCCTGGTCGAAGGCGCCATGGCAATCATGCTGATCGCCTTATCGATGACCGGGACCGAGCGCTACCGGCGCGAAAAACAGATCGCACGGCTGGCCGAGCGGGATCCTTTGACCGCCCTTTACAATCGCCGAGCCCTCGAAGTGCGGGCGCCGCGCCTGTTGGAAAAGGTCTCGTCGACCCGACCCGGTGCCTTGCTGCTAATCGACATCGATAACTTCAAACTGGTCAACGACCTGTACGGCCATGCCGCAGGCGACAGGCTGCTGGTGGCGCTGAGCGAGATGATTCGCTCGGTACTGCCCGAAGAGGCGTTGGTGGCCCGCTTGGGTGGTGACGAATTCGTCATTCTGCTGAACAACGCATCGACCGAGCGCATTGTCGAACTCGGCAATACGCTGCGTGACCGGTTCCACACCACGTCCTCTCAAACGTTCGCCACGCCCGACGCCGTGACACTGAGCATCGGCGGCGCCCTGTTCGACATACCGCCCGTCAGCCTGACGGCGCTGATCGAACAAGGCGACGCGGCGCTCTACGAGTCCAAACGTGGCGGACGCGACAGCCTTCGGTTGACCGGACTCTTAATGCCTGTGGAGTCGCTTAATCGGGACTGAAGCAATAGGCCGCCAGTTTGTTGCCGTCCAGATCACGGGCATAGGCCGCGTAGGCATTCGGTGCCCAGCCACGCGGTCCCGGCAGGCCTTCACAGGTACCGCCAGCGGCCAATGCGGCAGCATGAAACGCGTCGATGGCGGCACGCGTCGGTGCTTCGAAACTGATGGTCACCCCATTACCGACGCTGGCAGGTGCGCCGTTCGCCGGTTTCAGAACGAAGAAAGACGGTGCGTTTTCGCCCCAGATAGATCCGTTGTCGCCGAGGTCGGCAATGCGCTTCTGGCCCAGTTCGCCCAGTACGTTGTCGTAGAAACTACGGGCGTTGTTCAAATCATTGGTGCCGACTGTAACGTGAGTGAATACGCTCATTTTTTAGCTCTTCGTCAGGTGGAGAATGACGCGCAGTACGGCGTCGGGGTTTGGCCAAGAATGTGCCCCGAGCATTTGAAAGAACAGTGATGAATCGGCATTAATCCGATGTGGGAAGCGCATAGACACAGAGGTGGCCTTCACAACAGTCGATGCCTTGATACTCTGTGTGCCCCACGATCATGGACATCAGCACATGGAAGTAGCACCACAATTCGTCATTTTTGAAACCACCCACTGGCTTCTCAATCATCACCTGTCGTCGGCGCTTCCAGGCTATCTGATGCTGGGGTCGAAGACTCACGTCAACTCGCTGGCTGAACTTCCCGAGGGTGCACTGGCGGAGTTGGGTAGGCTGATGGCCAACATCCAGAAAACCCTTGAATGGCAGCTGAAGCCTAAATGGCTCTACATCAGCCGATTCGGTCACGACCCTGGCTACCCCATCCACTTTCACTTCATTCCGGTGTACGCCTGGGTCGAAGCGCTTTTCTGGAAAGATGCCCGGTACAGGCTGTTGCAGACATTCGCCAGCGACGAAAACGCCCAGTCACTAACTGACGGAGCGGAACTCACGCTGTTCATTTGGCGTGAATTTGGGGAGAGTCCTGAGCCGCCGGAAGCTCAAGGGCCGTCAATCAAGCAGGTTATTGATGATTTACGCATAGCATTCAGATAGGGGCAGCAAGTGTCCGTTCGGGGTCGATGTCCTTCTTGAGCGGTAACTATTGGTCGGTCACGAAGGGCTGCCGTAAAGCTAAGCCGCCGCACCGTCACGATCCATGCACAAGCCGTTCGCGAAGATCAGCTGGACGAGATGAAAAAATTGGAAATCATCCCGTCTTTATTGGCATGCAGACCTTCTATCGAGGAGACTGACACCGAGACGTCACCATGGGCACAATTGCTCGGGCAGCAACTCCGAAGGCCATCCGCCCGAACAACTGAACGCTTCCAAACACAAAGTCCGGTTGTCCTCGGACCAGCAGACAAAAACGCCCCGTCGACTCAGCGAGGCATGATCGAATGTCCAGCACCGCTCCTTCACTTCATTTGCCCATCGCCCCTCTAGCGAACACTGAATGATCGAGTAAAAGCCAGCGTTGGTTTTCTCGCGTGCAATCACTCGAAACATTGGGTTATCACTCTTTGCCGAAGCCGAACCTATTTCTTCGCCAGCAAACAGGTTAGAGAGCGCGAAAATCTCAATCTGGTCGAGGGGCATCTGAGTCAATTCATTTAGTCAACGCGCATGGACTGCGTAGCCGAATAACAGCCGACTTCAAGATTTGTCTACAAGATCGTAAGCCTGGGCGATCAGTTCGGCCACTTCATCACGGCGTACGGTCGAAGCTTTACTCGACTCAGGTACCACCGTTGTGACACGACCTTGAGCAACCAAAACCTTGGCGGCTTCAACCCACTCTTCTCGGGTGACCGGTTTGTTCGCTTCAAACGCCGGCCCACTTTTCATCCAGCCATTTGAAACCACAATCTCGACTTGATCTAACAAAGGGGAATCCGCTGGCAGATCAGTGAAGACAGCTCGCTTTTCGACCTTCATCTCACCGGCCAACGTCATCTGCAACGTGTTGGCTAACTCCCCTCGGGTAATGGCACGAGCCGGCTCAAAGGCATTGGCCTCATTACAGGTCATCAGCCCGCGGAAAACCAGCGCGCGCACTGCGCTGGATGCCTGATTCGCCGGGATGTCGGTGGGCAGGCTTTTTTGCGGAGGTCTCAACCAGGCGTCAACCGGCGTGACGTCCAGACTCACGCCCTGTGCGGTGTAGTTGGTCAATGAGTCATAGGTCTTGCTGTGAGCAACAAAACCTGGGGCCTTAGAAAAATCAAACCGATACCCGTAATGGTATCCAGTGGAAGGGTTGTATCGAGTCATCAATCCAGACTGACGGGTAGCTGTGTTGTCCGCCAGACCATACAGCACTGCACGGCGCATCGCCGCCACTGCCGATAAGTCCGTGATCATTTGGTTACCCACAAGGTACTCATCGCCTGGCTTGATGACCTCCTTGCCTTCAGCCGGTGAAACCGCATTTGTCGAAAGGCTGTAGCGATCGCCGTTGCCAAGCATCGCGAGTTGCACGTTATGCAATTCAGTCCCGTAGACGCCGAACTGCCTGGTTGCATGGCTGGCGTCCATCACCGTCAAATAACCCTCACCAATGACCTCGATCTGACCGTCTGGCTTCACCCACATGGCCGTGTTGGTATCCAACCCGAAACCCTTGCCGCGCTGGTCGCCTACCAGATAACTGGCCATGCGCGCCGTTCGCCCGGTACTGGTCTCTTCGAGCTGATCCAGGTGCTGATCGATTATCCCGGCCTTGAATAAGCCAGAGCCTTTGAGCAATGCCGCACCGCGCTGCCCAGCGGACTTCGCGACACCAAAGTCCAGCGTATCCATGACAACGCCGTAAGCCGTCGGCATCTGCGCACCGAGAATACTTGCGCCCGCGCTGGTGCCGCCGATTACTCCGCCCTGCTCATACACTTTGCGCACGGCTTGCATCGCCAGCGAATCACTTCCATCGGCGTTAAACAGCGCTTTGGCAATTCGCGCTTGATCCCCGCCCACAAACCATACGGCGCTTGCTTCAGCGATTGGCCTGACGGCCTCGGGGTCATTCATGGTTTGTGCGTAGTTTTTGCTATCGATCGACGCAATCGTGACGTGCGAAGCCGGCACACCCAATGCCACTAGCTCGGCTTGAAAGCGCTTGCTCGAACCCAGGCTGCCACTGGCGGTGGGGAAAATTACAATCTTTGCCGCACCAGACCCGCCCGCCAGATCCACGAATTTGTGATACACGGGCAAATTGCTCGCCCTCAGCATGCCCCCCACCGCCAGTAAATGGCCATCCGCGAGCGCCGATGTCGCTGAAGAAGCGATAACCAACGCGGCCAACACCCTGCCCTTTCTCACTTTGCTCATCCGTATTGCTCTTTTTGTTGGGGAGAACATCAACGGCTTCACAGCCGATCCTGATAGTGCCTATCTGAAAATTTTTCTATCAAGCTGACACCATATGAAATCTTATACGCCGCATTTTTTTACTGATCAAGACCTATGATCTGAGCTGAATAATTCACTAAATCGCCAATAAACAATTTTTAATTGTTATATATCAACCACTTATATTCTACTCATGAAAAATTTGGCGTCTCGCCTCATAATATGATTATTTTCTTGTTTTACATTCTGTGAAAATAATCGTTTCATTACAGCTGTAGCCGCACCCGATCCTAATCAAACGCCATACGTGCTCGTCGACTGCATTCACCCTCCCTGATACCCGCTATAAGGAGTAGTAAAATGAAAACAATCACACTTCTCGGCGCCGTGGCGCTGACTGCCATGAGCACATTCGCGATGGCAGAAGAACAGACACTGCGCATCGGTATCGAAGCGGCTTATCCGCCCTTCGCGTCCAAAACAACAGACGGCGCAATCACCGGTTTCGACTACGACATCGGCAATGCGCTGTGCGAGAAAATGGCGGTCAAATGCGTATGGACTGAACAGCAGTTCGACGGATTGATTCCATCGCTCAAGGTGCGCAAGATCGACGCAATCCTCTCCTCCATGTCGATCACGCCCGATCGGCTTAAATCGGTCGATTTCAGCAAAAGGTACTACCACACCCCTGGCAAGCTGGCGATGAAGGCCGGCACCGTCATCAACGACCCGCTGGTTGACCTCAAAGGCAAGCGAGTAGGCGTTCAGCGCGCTTCTACCTACGATCGCTATGCCAGTGACAAATTCGCCGCAGCAGGTATTGAAGTCGTGCGCTACGGCTCCCAAGGTGAAGCGTTCCTGGATTTGGCGTCCGGACGCCTGGATGCGACTCTTGCCGACATCGTCAACATCGATGAAGGCTTCATCAAAACCGACGCAGGCAAGGGTTTCGCATTGGTAGGCCCCGACTTCACCGACAACAAATACTTCGGCAACGGTGCGGGTATTGCGGTACGCAAAGGCGATTCCGCAACCGCTGAAAAACTCAATGCCGCCATCGACGCCGTTCGCGCAGACGGCACTTACCAAAAGATCCAGAACAAGTATTTCAACTACGACATCTACGGCGGCTGATCACTTGCGCAGGAGTTGTGATTCAGCGACTCCTGCCTGCCTTCTTCAGGAACTCTCCATGGAACACATTGAGCACTTGCTGCCTTGGGGCAGCCCGGGTGTCGAGCGACGTCTGTCGGTTTTTCGTTTTGGTAGCGGCCCACGAAAAGCCTACATTCAGGCATCGCTGCACGCCGACGAACTACCGGGCATGCGCGTTGCGATCGAGCTGAAAAAGCGCTTGCGCGAGCTGGAGCAAGAAGATCGGCTGAACGCGACGATTGAACTGGTTCCGGTGGCTAATCCCATCGGGTTGTCACAGATGTTTCAAGCCACTCATCAGGGGCGATTCGACTTTGCCAGCGGCAAAAATTTCAATCGGGGTTTCCCGTCACTCGGTGAGACGGTGGCTGCCCGGGTTACCGGACGCCTGAACGGCAAGGCCAAGGATAATGTGGAGGTCATCAGAGCGGCCATGCACGACGTGCTGAGCGAGCTGCCGCAAGCGAACTCCCCGCTGGAAGGGTTGCAACGCCTTTTGTTGACTCACGCCTGTGATGCGGATGTGGTGCTTGATCTGCATTGCGACTTTGAGTCCATTCTTCTGCTTTATTGCCTGCCACAGCTTTGGGACTCGCTTGAGCCATTGGCCAATCGCCTCGGCGCCGGCGCAGCGTTGCTGGCAGAAGCAGCCGGCGGCGATTCCTTTGACGAAGCATGCTCCACCCCTTGGCTCCAATTGGCCAGGCAATTCCCAGACGCAGCCATTCCGATGGCTTGCATGGCGACGACCTTAGAACTGGGCGGTATGGCGGACACCGGTCACGTCGCGGCCGAAGCTCACGCAGAAGCCATACTGGCGTACTTGGGTGACCTGAAGATGATCAGCGGCGACTGGCCAAAAGTGCCCCCCTCGTACTGTGAAGCCACACCATTTGCAGGCGCGCAGTATGCTTATGCGCCACACGCAGGGGTTGTATCGTTCCTGGAACCATTGGGTGCGCGGGTGAACAAAGGGGATGCGCTTTTTGAGGTCTTCGATCCGATAACTGATATCCATACACGCGTTTGCGCCACCACGAATGGCGTTCTCTATGCCCGAGAGCGTCTAAGGTTTGCTCAGCCAGGCCTGTGGCTAGCCAAGGTCACGGGCAGCGACCCCATTCGCCAAGGGCGACTCTTGACCGATTGAGGCGACACTCCCGTGAATTCGCTCGCTTCAGATACACTGGGGCAACTGATCGACAGGCCGGCCCAACCTATGCTCCAACCTCCTCGCAATGCCACCGTTTATACAGCCCCTATCATGCGCAACCTCGCCGAGGCTGCACCGGATTTACAACCTTCACTGCGCAAGGTGGCTGACTTCATCTTGCGTCATCCGTTGAAGGCCGCAACCCTGACCATCGAAGAGCTGGCGCAGGAGTCTCTGACGTCACCGGCTGCGGTCAATCGGCTTGCGCGCGCCATAGGCCTGAAGGGCTACACGCAATTGAAGGTTGAACTGGTGGCGACCTTGCAGGACATGGTTTCGCCTGTCGACAAATTGCGCAATGAGATGGCCCATCGGCCCTCGGGCGAATTCGGCTTGACCGAACAACTTCAAATCGCAACCAGTAACCTGAGCACGACCAACACCAACAACCCTTCAGAAGTGTTCGAAGCGTTTGTCAGTGCCCTGATTCAGGCGCGTAAGATTTATATTCTTGGTTTTGGAAACAGCGCGTACATGGCGGGACTGGCAGCATCCAACCTGATTCCCTTCATTGCTGATGCGCAGGCAATAAGTATGGAAGGTGGCAACGAGAACGCAGCCTATCGATTGGCATCCATCACGCCCGCCGACGTCCTTCTGGCGATCTCGCTGCCCCGTTACTCCCAGGACACACTGCAATTAGCGAGGTTTGCCAAAGAACGGGGAGCCTCAGTGCTGGCCATCACCGACTCGCCAGCATCGCCTTTGGCCAACATCGCTCATCACACACTGTTTGCTGCGGCGAACCATCCGGTGCTGATCAGCTCAAACTCGGCTGTTTTAGCGTTGATCGAGGGGTTGGTCGCTGCCGTTATGACGCAGAACAAGGAAGCGGTCAGGCTTTCTGCCGAGCTGACAGAAAGCGTGCTGTCCTATCTGCATGTTTCAGCGAATAGCAAGCCAAGCTCGAAGAGAAAGCCGCTTAGCCGTTAACACGTGTGAGAAATGGCTATTGCGACACAGTTGACGCTCGGCAATGTAACTTCAGTTGCGAAAGCTCGGCGAGTTAATCGTAAGCGTCCGGCAAAGTCACCTTCCAAACCCCTGCAATACGGGCGATGTTCTCCACTTAAAAATACGTGGACACGATCGCCCTTATCCTCAGGATTGCCATGCGCTAGAGGCCCTCATGGTGATCAGCCAAAACGCGAATACACGATATGTGTCCACGACTCCAACCCGATTGCACTTCGCGCGTATGAGTTGCTGTCAGAGTGTTTTCAGATCGGACCTGCCGAGTTCGTGCTGCACCTTCAAATACCGCCACCGCGAAGCTGTCTATCTCAGCGTTACACCGTGGCCAGGTGGGCACTCTTTCACGAGGTGAAATACCGCATTGTCATAATTAGCCATTCCGCTCATCCAGCGATTTATCGACAATTAGACTGAGCGCACAAAACAATAATGCGCGCAAACCCGGGTCTTTCGCAGAGTTCCTCTGCACCACAGTGGAGTACGGTGATGCACCTATTTAAATACCTCGCGATGGTGGCATTGCCAATGCTTTTCGGCTTCGGACACGCGCAAGCTGAATCCCCTAAAATGCAATACCACCAGGTAACAGTTGATGGGGTCAATATTGCTTATCGTGAAATTGGTGACTCTCGTTACCCCGCAGTGCTGCTACTGCATGGAGTCCCCAGCTCTTCGCGAATGTATGAAGCACTCATGAAGCAATTGGGCGACCGATTTCACCTTATTGCTCCTGACTATCCAGGCTTTGGCAACAGTGCCGCCCCATCTCCGGAGCAGTTCCAATACACCTTTGATAACCTTGCAAAGGTCATGGAGCATTTCACCGATATCGTTGGACTCAAGCGTTACAGCCTTTTCATGCAGGATTATGGCGCTCCCGTCGGTATGCGACTTGCTATGGCGAGACCACAGGCAGTGACCTCGATGGTTTTCCAGAATGGCAACGTCTACGCTGAAGGATTAGGCAAATTGTGGGACTCCCGCAAAGCATATTGGGCTGATCGCAACGCCTATGAGGCAAAGTTCCAAGCTGCTCATTTGTCTGTGGACGTGACTCGCCAGCGCCATATCGGCAGTGATCCAGACGTAACAGCATACGACCCAGATCTTTGGCAAGACGAAGTAGCCTTTCTCAATCGCCCCGGTGAAGGCGCTATCCAAATGGAACTGATTTACGACTATCGCACCAACCTTGAAGCTTATCCGACGTGGCAGAAATGGCTGCGCGAACATCAGCTACCTACACTAGTAATATGGGGTAAGCACGATTTAGCTTTCACCGTCGCAGGAGCTGAAGCCTTTCATCGGGATCTTCCTAAGGCGCAGATCGCGATCCTCGAGGGTGGGCATTTTGTGATGGATACCAGGCTGCTAGAGGTGGCCAATCTCACCCGCCAATTCCTAATGAAGCACTGATGAAAAACGAGCGCCCTAGTCATATTGGAGGGTTTCCCCTTCCAGCTCACGACTATCAGCTCACGGACAAATTCGTCCGATTAATGCGACTGCGTATATTGAGCACACCCTCTCGAGAAAAAATAGTCGATGTCATCACCATCGCATCCGCGGTGGCGTCTGAAGGCTAGCCGCTCGAAGCTGTGCGACCAATAGATTAGCCAAACTCTAAAGTAGCTACGCGTAGTTTCGAAGGGTGAGTTTGGTATGTCAGTTTTTAGGGGCTGAAAGGTAGCTAGAGAGCTTTTTCATTGATGCTGAAAGCTTCATTTCGTTTTCAGTCCGATGTAAATCATTTGAGCTTGTGGTGAGCTGGCTTGTGA
Source organism: Pseudomonas sp. LBUM1663 (assembly GCF_059695905.1). Taxonomy (NCBI): domain Bacteria; kingdom Pseudomonadati; phylum Pseudomonadota; class Gammaproteobacteria; order Pseudomonadales; family Pseudomonadaceae; genus Pseudomonas; species Pseudomonas sp. LBUM1663. Next base: position 4,128,946 of record NZ_CP166792.1, read on the forward strand.
GCACACCCAACTCTCCCAAAATGCCTTCAACCTTGGCTTCGCGCTCTTTTTCGCTCAGCAAATTATCTTTTTTGACCGCATCCAACTCATCCATTTTCTTTTGAATTTTCTCCTGTATCTCTCTAATAACCTTCAGGATTTTCTTCACACCGTCGGGCAGGTTACTCGCATCAATGTCCGCATTTTTACCGCTCTCGCCGGACGACTTCGCAGTTCCTTCAGCGGATAATGTCACCTTCACACCAGAAGTAGGCTCTGTTTTTTCGGTGTCGCCCGTCGCTTCTACGGGCTCATTCTTGACCACATTGGAGGGTTCAATAATTCGAGTCGGAGTGTAGGTAGCGGAACTGATTTGCATGAGGCTGTCTTTTTTTTGTCCCTTCTTTATCGACTGCGTCTAAAAGTACTTTAAGGCCCAACGTTGAAAAACCGGCCCCGCAAACCTGTTTGCTTAACAGTTTTTGAGCGAATTACTGAGCACCTCCGTGTGTACAACTACACTGCGAATTATGTCGGGGACCCCGAGGAAAATAGGTACACGACGTCCGCCAGTAATGGTCCATCCTCTGTACTGAAACGTATCTGGCCCCCGCCGTGATTCACCGTGATTCACTGAAGCAAGTTCTGGACACATCGTCAAAACCTCAACGCCTAGTGAAGGCAAGCGGGGCGTGGAGTAAAGACTCATGGTTTAAATCGCCGAAACACTTGAGCACTTAGTCTGTCCACTTCTCTTAAGCACGCACAGGTTTCGTCACGGAGAACCTTGGTCGCCAAGCCCGATAAATCCAATCCGAATGATTTTTATTTTGGACATGTCTTTACCCGATCATTCGAGTGGCAACTTCCCACAGCCGCTTCGCGTTATCGGGATCAATGGCGTAAGTCGCAACCCCCATGTAATCGGCAGGGCGTTTGTTGACCACATGCGCCTCGTTACAGTCTTCGAAATAACGACCACCAACACCTTCCAACAGTGGAGAGGCTGCGAGTAGTACAGAGGTTGCAGCACCTTGTTGCGCGGTCTTCTGGCGCTCAACGGGTGTCTTGAGACCGCCGGTGTGCTTCTGAAGGTTGGTTGCGATAGCCCCTGGGTTTAGAGCATTTGCGAAAATGCCACGATCAGCCCAGCGACGCGTGATCTCTACGGCTATGAGCGCGCAGGCGGATTTCGCTTGAGAATATGATGCGAAAGGCTCGTAAGGGCGGAAGTCGAAATTGATATCGTCGAAGACTATTGGCCCTAACAGATTTGCGCTTGAACTCAGCGATACAATTCGAGCGCCCTCGGCTTTGATCAAGGCGTCCTGCAACCCAAGCACGAGAGCAAAATGGCCAAGAAAATTGGTCGCAAACTGCATTTCCCAGCCCTGCGATGTCAACTTTCGCTCAGGCAGTGCCATGATGCCTGCGTTATTGACCAGGATATGAAGTGGCTCTGACCAGGACTCAGCAAACGATTTCACCGAACAAAGATCTGCGAGATCAACTAATCGAACATCAACGGTGCCCCTACCTTCCGAACGCAGCTCAGTAGCTATTAATTCAGCCGCGTCCGGGCGTCGGACCGCAAGCGTGACGTCCGCACCAGCATTGACCAAAGCTCGGGCGGTCTCAATGCCGATACCGGCAGCACCCCCCGTGACAATTGCCCGTTTACCGGTGAGGTCGACCCCTTCGATAACTTCCTGTGCGGTTGAATGAAACCCAAACGGGGTCGTAATACGTGTCATGAAATTTTCCTCACATGTGCATTTGCCCGCTAAGACGATCTGACCTGCGGGAACACCGGACATCCGGTGCTTAAGACCATTTACAGTTTGCAGATTCGATCTCGTTGAGGTCGCTCGGATCAAGATAAGCCCCTGCACTGACGCAAACAATCGGGCTAATATCGTATGAACACATGCAGGAATTAGCACAATGCAGAAATCGGGACTGCTCGAACTTAACGCTGTGGTTGCAGTGTCGACGCATCGAAGCTTCCGTCGCGCGGCAGCGGAACTGGGGATGTCGCCATCAGCACTGAGTCATGCAATCGCCGCACTTGAGCAGCGCCTGGGCGTAAGGTTGTTCCACAGGACCACTCGCAGCGTTTCGCTTTCCGAAGCCGGTGAGCAGTTTTTGATTCGAGTCCAACCCGCCTTGCGCGAAATATCGGCAGCCATGGAAGCCGTTAGCGAGTTCCGTGATACACCGGCCGGAACACTGCGCTTGAACACCTCCGAAGGTGCCGCGCAGATGGTGTTGACCCCGATAGTGCTGGAGTACTTGAACCGCTATCCAGACATGCGAGTGGATATCGTCACCGATAGAAGCCTGGTAGATATCGTTGCTGGCGGTTTCGATGCAGGGATACGTTTGGCGGAAAGCGTCCCACAGGACATGATTGCAATCCCTATTACCCCCCCGCTCCGTTTTGCGGTGGTCGGAGCGCCCCAGTACTTCGAAAAACGCAAAAAACCAAAGGTTCCGGCAGACCTTATCGCGCATAACTGCATCCGCGTCCGCTTCCCCAGCGGCACTATTTATAAATGGGAGTTTGAGAAACGCGGTGACGAGCAGTCCGTAGACGTCAGCGGATCGTTAACGCTCGACAGCCACCACTTAATGATAGAGGCAGCCCTTGAAGGTGCAGGCATAGCTTGGACCAACGAGTTTGCCGCCTCCTCCCATTTAGAATCGGGGAGACTGATACGCGTATTGAAGGATTGGACACCGCCGTATCCGGGCTTGAGGCTCTACTACCCTGCCAATCGTCACATGCCGGCGGGACTACGGGCCTTCATCAATCTCGTCCGAGAAGTCGTCAGCCCATAGCTGAGTTTTGGATTGCGCGGGAACGATGCGGACACGAAGTCAGCCAACGTACAACATTTCCTCAGCGTCGGAGGATACGTGAGGCTCCTCCATAAAACCGAAGTGGAAACTGGCCCGGAAGAACCCTTCGCCATAAGCTTCTACCTCAAACCTTCGGTCAGCGGTCACCCGAGGGCTGTCTTCGGACACTACGATGAGCAATACCACCTGCTCTTGCAGCACCTGGTTATGCAACAGGTTGTGCAAGAGTGCATGGGGAGCGGCATCGGCCGCCCTGGCCGTCAGGAAAACCGCGGTACCTTGAACCCGATGCGGGGGCTGCGAACGAACGCTGCTGATGAACAACGGCAGAGGCAGTGCGATCTCATCTAACCGCTCGACGGTGATTTTACGCCCGCATCAAAACAAAAAACATTCAATCCTTAATTGCCATTCCCGGCCTGGATTTCTGCGCCCCCGCGTACGTGGAAATCCCATGTACGACCAAGCCTGCACGGTTCCCCCTAGACGACTTACGCCGCTCCCAAGGGTCTGGCTGATGAAAGCCTCGGGCTGCGGGTCGCATTGGCCGATGGTGAACAGGCACAAGCAAGGAGCACATTGTCAGGTGGTTTTTTTGGGTCTATCTTATACAAAACCTATACAAGACCATCATAAATGTACAACAAAGAGCATTGGCCACTGACGCTGTACTTTGACGGTAACTGTCCGTTGTGTGCGCGCGAAATTATGATCCTGCGCCGACACGCCTCAGAGAGTCGGCTGCTGGTTATTGACATAAACAGCGCTGAGTTTGACGCAAAGAGACTTGGGTTCACGTTCGAGCAAATGCAAGCGTCGCTTCATGCCTGTTTCGCAGATGGCCGCTGGATTAATGGCCTGGACGCCACCCTATGGAGCTGGCGTGCCGCCGGCATGGGATTTTGGGCCACGCCGCTGACATGGCGTGCACTCCGACCGCTGCTTGCACTCTGTTATCGCCTGTTTTGCCGCTTACGTCCCCATTTGGCGTGGTTACCTCACCCGGATGGCCGCCGTCGATGTGTCGATAACTGTTGCGCGCTGCCGGAATCAAAACCCGCACCCGATGAGCTGATCACCTTCAAAACAAATCAGCCATAGAACGCTTCACTTTGGTATTGGCCTGATGAAGAACCTGAGCCACAGGTGATCTCGCGAACCTCGTGTTATCTGCGTCAGATCGTGCGCAGCTGAAACGCCCTACAGCCAAGGATTGCCCTCACATGAAGCGCAGCATGGCTGCGAGGAATCTAAATGAACCCATCAATAGCCGAGCATTACCGTGAAATTCTCGTCGGCGTAGGCGAGAACCCTGAGCGTGAAGGACTGCTGGACACACCCAAGCGCGCAGCCAAAGCGATGCAATACCTGTGCAACGGCTACACGATGAGTCTGGAGGACGTGACCAACGGCGCCCTGTTTGAATCGCAAAACGATGAAATGGTCATCGTGCGCGACATCGAACTGTATTCATTGTGTGAGCATCACCTGCTGCCCTTCATCGGCAAGGCTCATGTCGCGTACATCCCCACAGGAAGGGTGCTGGGTCTATCAAAGGTCGCCCGAGTCGTCGATATGTTCGCCCGCCGCTTACAGATCCAGGAAAACCTCACAAAACAAATTGCTGATGCCATCCATCACATCACCGATGCGGCCGGCGTGGCAGTGGTCATTGAGGCAAAGCACATGTGCATGATGATGCGGGGCGTGGAAAAGCAAAACTCGGTGATGACGACCTCAGTGATGCTGGGTGCCTTTCGCGAGTCGTCCGCTACGCGTCTCGAGTTCCTGCAACTGATTGGGCGACGCAGTTAAGGCCCAGAAATCGCACACGGTGTGGGAGAGGCGAAATGAACAGTTCCTTTGCGATGAACTCACTTGGCGACGGCTACCGCGCCTTAGTGATAGGCGCCAGTGGAGCGCTTGGCGCGGCGTTTTGTGAGTTGCTGAAGGAAGATCCACGATGCTCGGTTGTTCGTGAGCTGGGGCGCAAGAGTGCTCCAGGATTGGACCTGGAAGAGCCCGACAGTATCGCGAGGGCGGCCGCCGAATTAGCTGAAGAAGCCCCGTACCAGTTGATCTTGCATGCCGCCGGGCTGCTCCATCGCGACGACATCAAGCCTGAAAAAAGTTACTCCGCGATTGAAGCAGATGCGCTCCAGGTGATATTCCAAGTCAACACGCTTGGGCCTGCGCTGGTTCTGCGTCACTTTCTGCCCTTGCTTGATCCTCGTGGCGCGATGGCGATGCTCTCCGCCAAGGTGGGCAGTATCGACGATAACCGTTTGGGCGGCTGGTATGCCTATCGCGCCTCAAAGGCGGCGTTGAACATGTTGATTAAAACGGCTGCGATCGAACTAGCGCGAACACGCCCTCAGACCCGCTTGCTGAGTCTTCATCCAGGCACGGTAATTTCAAGTCTGTCGCAACCCTTTCACGGGGCCTCTGCCGCTAGGCCGGCGAGCGTTGCCGCCGGTGAATTGTTATCACTGATCGACCGCTTAGTACCTGCCGACAGCGGCCATTTTTTTGCTTATAACGGAGAACGCCTACCGTGGTAGGCAGGGAGTGAACCTTGAATCTGCAAGCGTTGACCGAGCGGGCCGCGAATGGCGAAGTACGTGAGTTGGAGCTGCTGTCTCTGGAAGGCGGTTTTTATCTGGCGCGAGTCGGGCTGGATCACGGCCAGTTCACGCTGCTGGACGATACATCGAAGCCTATGCACCTTCGCTCCATCAATCACCTGCGTGAGTTATTGCAGCTTGTCCCGCCATTTCCCTGCGTACTTGTGCAGCAGTGCGTCCATGACGAGATGTGCGGTTCACGTGAAGGGCCCATTGAGTCGTTACGTATTCCTTTCTCGCTGACTGCGCCTTGGTGAGTCACCTTCCGTTGGACTCTGTCGAATGAATAAGAGTCACCGGCTATGCCTGGTATTGGGCGATCAGTTGTCTTTTGACCTGGCCTCATTGAAGGGGCTGGACAGCGAGCGCGATACGGTTTTACTGGTCGAAGTGATGGAGGAAGCCAGCCATGTCCCCCATCATCCGCAAAAAATCGCATTGATCTTCAGTGCCATGCGCCATTTTGCTGAGGCGTTGAAGCAGTGCGGCATCCGCGTGCAATACGTCACGCTCGATGATCCGCAAAATAGTGGATCGGTGCCGGGCGAATTACGGCGCTGGCAGTCACTGCTGCAACCGGATGAGCTGCACCTGACAGAATGCGGTGACTGGCGCCTGGAGCAGTCGCTGAAAGATTGTGGCTTGGCGATCCAGTGGCATACCGATAGCCGTTTTCTCTGCACCCGACTCGAGTTTGCGTCCTGGGCCGAAGGCAAAAAGCAGCTGCGCATGGAGTTCTTCTACCGTGAGATGCGACGCAAGAGTGGCCTGTTGCTCAACGGCGACGGCAGCCCGGTCGGCGGCGCCTGGAACTTTGATGCCGAAAACCGCAAGTCACTGCCCAAAGGCGTGAGAGCTCCCTCGTCCATGCACTTTTCGGCAGATGCGATAACCCAGGACGTGGTGTCGCTGGTCGCAAAAACCTTCTCCGGCCACTACGGCGCCCTCGACACCTTTGACTACCCGGTAACGCACGCCGATGCCCAAGCGTTGTGGGACTACTTCCTCGACTGGGGTCTGGCCGCCTTCGGAGACTACCAAGATGCCATGGCCAGTGATGAACCCTTCCTGTTCCATGCGAGGATCAGCGCCGCGCTGAATATCGGCCTGCTGGACCTGCGTCAATTGTGCAGCGACGTCGAAGCGGCGTATTGGGCGCGCAGGATTCCGCTAAACGCCGCCGAAGGCTTTATCCGCCAACTCATCGGCTGGCGCGAATACGTTCGGGGCGTCTACTGGCTGAAAATGCCCGACTACGCCGGCGGCAATCTGTTTGGTAACAGCAGGCCGCTTCCAGCGTTCTATTGGACCGGCGACACCAAGATGAACTGCATGGGCCAGGCGATCGGCCAAAGTTTGAAACATGCCTACGCCCACCACATCCAGCGGCTGATGGTGACCGGCAACTTTGCACTGCTGGCCGGCATTGCGCCGAGCGAGATTTGCGATTGGTACCTGGCCATCTACATGGACGCGTTCGACTGGGTCGAACTGCCCAATACACTGGGCATGGTCATGCACGCCGATGGTGGTTACCTGGGCTCCAAGCCCTACTGCGCCAGTGGCCAATACATAAAGCGCATGTCTGACTACTGCCGTAACTGCGCGTACAAAGTCAGTGAAAGCACGACGGACGACGCCTGCCCTTTCAACTCGCTTTACTGGCATTTCCTGATGCGTCACGGCGACCTTCTGCGCAGCAATCATCGCATGGGCATGGTCTACAAAAACCTTGATCGGATGACTGAATCCAAGCAACAAGCGCTCTGGGAACGTGGCGAGAAACTGCTCGCCAAACTGGATGCCGGGGAGTTGCTTTGAGGAAGAGCGAACTCCCGGTCAAAACGTGTGCGGTCTGCGGACTACCCTTCGCCTGGCGCAAGAAATGGGCGCGCTGCTGGGCGGAGGTGCGCTACTGCTCGGAGCGTTGCCGGCGGCAAAGACGCATTGAACGCTGAGCATTCATACTAGATACGATTACAAAGTGCCAATTCGATTAGTAAACTCAACTCCAGGCAGTAGTGCCTAGTGCCTTATAGCTACAAAAAATTAGATAAATATGTATAACGCACATATGAACACTGCTCTGAAGTGTCAATTTGTAGTGGCTAAGCATTGAGCCGCTCACACTCTTTTTAGCCTCTAACCGGGTTGAATAAGTACTCTTCAGACACAGCTTTTCTTTATTGTCGTAGATATTTAAACCTATAGGCGAAGTTTGGCTGTAGAAGCGTACTCCGTTGCGTGTCGAACCAGTTTCTGTAGGGATTGCAGGAACAACAACAAATCTCAAGGTCATCCCCACATCCTCTCCATGAGCCACCACTATTAGCGGCTTAAAAGCCACCACGACAAGCGATGCTGATCAGTATCCGATGAGCAGCACGAACTGCTGAAGACGTGGGATCCTAAACAGGCTATGTAAGAGCTTCTCTGCTGACAAAGCATCTCATCACAGTCAAATTCATCGACTTCTAAAAATTATCTTACTGCTACGCGTCCTTATCGATGGACGGATTGTATCGGCTGGAAGAGAACATCGCCAAGCTGAAGACGCAAATGTAGGAGCTTCAAGCGATCGAAATCCAGCTCAATAATTCGCCGGATAAACAGGTCTCACTGACCGATCCAGACAGCCGCTCCATGATGCGACTCGACGACGAGTTCGACGCTGGGAGCATGAAGCCGTATTGGAGGAGATGCAGCTTCGGCTGAGCAAAGCACCAGCTCGAACAGCTTGATCAACAGGGCCTCCCCCATGAGGAGTACCAGAAGCGCTACAAGCTGATCATGGCTGACTAGGCTCCGTACCGGTCCTGACATGCAGTTGAGGGTCGTTTGCCGTCCTTCGCGACAGGCACAAAACGGCCAGAAGCGAACGGTCAAACTCAGCCGTTTATTTCAGCTATCTGCCAGGCGGTATAGTGCTTGAGCATGGGATGCCGTTAACCCGGCACGTTGCAGATTTCGGCGGCTTTGGGAGCTGGCCAGCGCGGTCGCAGCGACCCAGTGGCAGCAATGCTTCTTTGCTTGCTCTATTCGGTGAGAAATCAGTGCTCCGTGGTAGCCATAGCCCCGGGCATCCTTTCGGGTTGCAGCCGTTCCAAGGTAGGCAATGCCATTGCTGGCCAAGTACATCGAAGCTCCTGCCACCACTGTCCCGTCCGCTTTCAGGACGTAGATTTTCAGACGTCCGTCAGGCGTCTGCCCTGCAAAGGAAGCCTGATTCAGCAGCCGGTGCTCCGGCTTGGTATGAAAGCCGCCCGCGTGCACATCTGCGAATAGAGCCAGAGTCTTCGACGTGACCTCTTCAATTTCGAATGAGTGACGACTCAAAACCACCTTTTCAATGGCACAAGCGAATTGCAAGTGGGTCCACCCCCTCAAACGCTCAAGCCGTACTTCGCCCACTAAAGCGTATTGCTCCAGCGCCGAAGGTTTTCCGATAAGAGGGGTTACGGTCGAATGTTCCGCTGACTCATTGAGCAATTTCAACACTGTCAGGGGATCGCCGGCGATGTCACCGTAGATGCGGTTGAACATTGGGCTAGGCGACGCCTTCACTTGAAAGCACGGAAAGTCTGCGTTGAAAAAAACACGTGCGCCATAAGGATTTCCGCTTACCCCTGCCAGGCTCTCAACGCGCGAACGTAAATACTCGCTTTCTGCGGCCTCAATTTTATGAGCCAGTTCAACATCCATGTTCGTCGTCCTTTTTGAAGAATTCCAAGAGAGGTAAAGCGCATCGACCGGTTGAATCCACAGCCATAAGCAGTCAGTGGACAGACTAGGCGCAACCTGATTGCCGCGTTGCACCATCGTTGTCGACAAACCGGATTGGGGGTAGTTGCACCGTTTCACTCGTTATAGGTAATTGTCTGCTTTTTACCGTTGTATTTCATGTGCGCAATCTGCGCAGTTAGAACCAGTTGCCGCCCACAGGTGATGCCAGCCGCTCGACAGAAGTCGCCATTCAATCCCGAGCAATCTTGTCATTTGCATGCAGGCCTACGAACAGGGCGGACATGCCTACCATGCGACCATGCCCAGCGATTCCCTCGCGCGATTTAACGAAGTGATGAAAGAGACGCAAGCCTACGGTTTCGACAAGGTCCGCGGCGAACAACAGGCGCTGGGCGATCGGGTGCGCGCAATGTTCACCGGCAAAGGCATCAAAAGCGTGGCCGCAGCTGGCTTTCAGGCCCCTGGTTTAGTGGTGAGCTACACCGATGATGCCGACATCAAGAGCGGTAAGAAATTTGCCAGCCACGGCCTACAGATCGCCGCCGGAGTGCCATTGCAATGCGACGAGCCGGCCGACTTCCAGACCTTCCGCATCGGTCTGTTCGGACTCGAAAAGCTGCACAATATCGAGCGCACGGTCAGCACCCTCGAGCAGGCACTGGACGAGGTGATGATTAACTAAGCCCTCATCGTGGCCGCGGCAGATACCGAACTTGTGAATTCCAGGAAGTCATCCTGCCCTGGGCACTGCCGGCCCATGGCGCTGACCTTCGACGCCGAAGAGGGACGAACACACCTGAGCAATGAGCTGGGCTACTTCGTGCAAATCTTCATAACCGAATGCCCCTCCGGTTCGGACCTTTGATTCTGATGCAGTAACCTCCCCTCTGTGACGACGGGTTAACCCACCGCCACAGAGGGTTCACTCTTACTCCTTCACCTCAACCTTATCCAACGCCTGATTCACCGCCAATTCCCCCAACATCACCACTTGGGTAATCCCCAGCAGGGTCTTGCGATGTGAGTTATCCAGCAACGCCGCAAAGTTACTGAGCATGGTGGTGGCCGAGCCCAATGATTCGCTGGCGTTGGCCAGCAGGGATTCGGTGTCGTACTTGGGGTTGGCGAGGAACATGGGTTCGGGTTCGTGGTTGCTGGCCATGATGTGGGCGCCCGGGTTGAGGTAGTGATCGAGGGCGCGTTCCGCGGCTTCGTGGAGTTTTTTCGAATCGAGGGATTCGTAGGGCGATGCCGGATCGGTGTCCGGTGGGTTAGGTGTTGGTTTGATCATAAATGAAGCTCCCGTCACAAATGTAAGGAGCCATCACTCTCGCTACCAAACGAGGGTGGCGGCCATACGTGGGTTGGTAGACCGGTTGCGACAGGAAACCCGGCGCTCACAAAGGAGCCCCACGCATGCCCACCATAAAAGCAGAGTCCGAAAAGAAGGGACTGCCTAAGGTGTCGCCATGCGACTGTCACAAGCGGGCTACCAAACCCGATCACTGTTTTTCAGTGACCAGGAAACGATATAGCCCACCCCAAAGCCGCACAAGCCGGCCGATTCTGGCGCACGCGTAGGTAACGACGCAAGGCGTTGTAGCCGTTAGGACGTAACGCCGAGTGTCTTTAAACACGCGCCCTCAAACATGTTTAAGGCATTAAAAAAACAGGGACGCGTAGCGCTCGCCCAAAAGCGTACACGCAGGCCTGTTTGCGTCAGAAAACAATGACAGAGATTAAAATGCCGGTTGAATGCCAACGGTGCGGTCAAGGTTCACTTCGAGCAATGGTTGTGCAGTCCTTCACGATACCCATTGACGAGGTCAAAAGCGGTTAATATGCCCCCCGCTTCGTCTACCCTCACAAAGCGCCAGGCACGATTCCGCTTGTGCCAGGCGCGTCAATATTTTTCCGTTCATTCACCGGAGAGCTTCCATGCTCAAACGTACCCTGGCATTGGCCGTCGGCCTTACCCTGACATTTGGCAGCCTGTTGGCGCAGGCCGCCGACACCTTGAAAGTCAGCGCGATTCCCGATGAAGCCCCTACTGAGCTGCTGCGCAAGTTCAAGCCGCTTGGCGCTTATCTGGAGCAAAAACTCGGGATGAAGGTCGAGTTCGTTCCCGTGAGCGACTATCCGGCGGTGGTCGAGGCGCTGGCCACCGACCGCATCGACATGGCCTGGCTGGGCGGCTTCACGTTTGTACAGGCACGCCTGAAAACCGGCAATGCCATTCCGCTGGTGCAGCGCGAACAGGACGCCCAGTTCACCAGCAAATTCATCACCGCCGACCCGAACGTCAAATCCCTTGCCGACCTGAAAGGCAAGACCTTCGCCTTCGGCTCGGTGTCCTCGACGTCGGGCAGTCTCATGCCGCGCTATTTCATGCTCAAGGATGGCATCAAGCCTGAAACCTACTTCCGCCGCGTCGGCTACTCCGGCGCCCATGACGCCACTGTCGCCTGGGTCCAGGCCGGCAAGGTTGACGCCGGGGTGCTGAACGCCAGCGTGTGGGAAAAGCTGGTCGCCGCCGGCAAGGTCGACACCGCCAAAGTCAAAGTGTTTGCGACCACCCCGGCCTACTTCGACTACAACTGGACGGTGCGCGGGACCCTCGACCCGGCGCTGGCGGCGAAAATCAAGGCCGCTTTCCTCGCACTCGATCCAGCGAACCCGAAGGACAAGGAGATTCTCGATTTGCAGGCGGCCAGCCGGTTCATCGAAACCAGTCCTGATAACTACAAAGGCATCGAGGAAGCCGCACGCGCCGCCGATCTGCTGAAATGACATTACGTCTGACCCAGGTCAGCCTGACCCACGCCAACGGCGTCCAGGCATTGCGAGACGTGGATCTGCACATCGGTGCAGGCGAACAGGTTGCCGTCGTCGGCCCGTCCGGCGCCGGCAAGTCGAGCCTGCTCAACCTGTTGGCCACCGCTTTGCCACCGGACAACGGCGAGTTACAGGTGCTCGGCGAACCCGCGTGGCAGCTGTCTGCCCGGCAGCGCCAGCGTTTGCGCGCACGCATCGGTCTGATCCATCAATCGCCACCCCTGCCACCGCGCCAGCGTGTGGTCACCGCGGTGCTGGCCGGAAAGCTGGGGCAATGGGGCCTGGGCAAGAGCCTGCTGAACCTGATGCATCCGCTGGATATTCCGGGCGCCCGCGCTGCACTGGCCAGGCTCGACCTGAGCGACAAACTCTTCGCCCAATGCCAGCAACTGTCCGGCGGACAGCTTCAGCGGGTGGGCATTGCCCGCGTGTTGTATCAAGCGCCCGAGGTGTTACTGGCCGATGAGCCGGTTTCGGCGATGGACCCGGTGCTGGCCGAACACACGCTTTCGGTGCTCTGCCGCCACGCCCGGGAGCACAACGTCACCCTGGTCGCCAGCCTGCATGCGGTGGAGCTGGCCCTGGCGCACTTTTCGCGGATCATCGGCCTGCGTGACGGGCAGATCCTGTTCGACCTTGCGGCCGGCGATGTCGACCGCGAGCTGCTCGACAAGCTCTACGCCAATGAGCAACTGCACTCTTCGCCGGTGCCTCCAGTGTCCTTGAGTGTGCAGATTCCCCGATGCTGACGTCTGCCGCCCGCGACCCCGCCGCCCTGCCCCGTTTGCTCCTCAGCCTGCTGGCGATCGCCCTGTTGTGGCCGGGCATCCACTTCAGCGAATTGGACCTCGGCGTTTTAGTGGCGAGTGACAGTCAGAGCGAGATGGGCCGGTTTGTCTCCGCCTTCTGGCCTCCGGCCCATGACGCCGAGTTCATCACACTGCTGTTGCAAGCCACGCTGCAGACCCTGGCCATCGCCACGGCCGGCATGGCCCTGGCGTTGCTGTTGGCCGTCCCTGCCAGCCTGCTGGCCAGTCGCGCCCTGTCGCTGTCGGCAGCCTCCCGTGCCGGTCGCCCAAGCTTCGGCGGCCAACTGCTGCGTTGGCCGGTACGCGGTTTGCTGATCTTCCTGCGCAGCGTGCCGGAAATCGTCTGGGCCCTGCTGTTCGTGCGCGCCGTCGGCCTCGGCCCGACCGCCGGAGTATTGGCCATTGCGATTACCTACAGCGGCATGTTGGGCAAGGTCTACGCGGAAATTTTCGAGTCGGTCGACCAGAGACCGGCCCATGCATTGCTACGTTCAGGCAGCGGTCGACTGGCAGCGTTTTGCTACGGGATCTTGCCCAATGTCGCGGCGGAGCTGATGTCGTACACGGTGTACCGCTGGGAGTGCGCCATCCGCGCCTCGGTGGTGATGGGCTTCGTCGGTGCCGGCGGTCTGGGTCAGCAAATGGATCTGTCGTTACGCATGTTCGCCGGGGGTGAAGTGGCCAGTTTGTTACTGACGTTCCTCGTCCTGGTGCTGCTCGCCGATCAACTCAGCCGCCTGCTGCGCTGGAGGCTGACATGAATCGCTTGATCAACCTGGCGCTGGTCCTGGGCATTGGCGCCGCGGTAGTCGCCTCGTTCATCTACCTGGGCATCGACCTCGGCGAACTCGGCGGCGCCGGCAACCTGAAGCAGATGGCGGCCTATGTGCAGCGTTTCCTCAGCCCGGACCTGAGCGCGGGTCATCTGCAAGCCATCGGTCACGGCGCGCTGGAAACCATTGCCATGTCCGCCTTGGGCACCCTGCTCGCGGCGGTATTCGGCCTGCTGTTGGCATTGCCCGCGGCCGGGCGTTTCGGCTGGCCGTTGCAGAGTGCGTCGCGTCTGGTCCTCAATGCCTTGCGTGCGGTCCCGGAACTGGTATGGGCGGCGCTGATGGTGCTGGCCGCCGGACTCGGCCCCAATGCCGGCACCCTCGCCTTGGCCCTGCACACCACCGGCGTACTCGGCCGGCTGTTTGCCGAAGCACTGGAAAACACTCCGCCCGAACCGGCCGACGCCATCCGCCTGCAGGGTGGCAATGCCGTGTGGGCGTTCTGTTACGGCACACTGCCCAACCTGTTGCCGCAGTTGCTGGCCTACATCCTGTACCGCTGGGAAAACAATATCCGCATGGCCAGTGTGCTCGGCTTCGTCGGCGCCGGTGGTTTGGGACAAATGCTGTATGTCAGCCTCAGCCTGTTCCAGGAAGCTCAAGCCAGCACGGTGATCCTGGCCATGTTGCTACTGGTGTTCGCCGTCGATTCATTGAGCAGCTGGAGCCGTCAACGCTGGGTCAAGGCCTGACTGCTTCTTTCGCAGAACGGCCTACTCCTCCAAACGCCCCGTCCCCTCACGGTCGTGCTTGTAGTGTCTGATGAGCGCAAACGCCGGCAACCAGGACTCGCGACGCACCATCCAGCTTTCGTAGGTTGGCGTCAGTTGATCAGGGGCATCGAGGGATCCCAGGTTCACTTCGATTTCGTCGGCGGTGCGTGCGAAAACAGACGAACCGCAGCGCGGACAAAAATGCCGCCCGGCGTAGTCGCGTGTTTCGCCCTCGATCTTCACTGCCTCCTGAGGGAAGATCGCGCTGGCGTTGAACAGGGAACCGTGATGCTTGCGGCAATCGAGACAGTGACAAACGCCGACACGGTAGGGCCGTCCTGACGCTTCGATTCGAACATTGCCGCACAGGCAGCCGCCGGTGAATCGGTCCATGTTGCGTCTCCTCTGAATCCGCCCCTGCCTCACGCTGTCGACATGGCAAACGTGATGAACCCTGTCGTGATGGTGGTCAAGGTCAGCCCGAGCAAAAACAGGCCGTCGGCAACGCGCTCCAGTTGATAATTGCGCTTGGCCTTGCGGGTCCGTAGCGCCCAATAGGCAATCAGGCTCGTCGTCAAATAAACGATCGCGTTGATCGCCAACAGGTTCTGCCCGATAACGTCCTCCTGCCTGACGTTGATCACCACCCGAAGAATCCCGACAACGGTGAGGCAGACCCCTACCATCGCCCCGGATGAGGCGAATATGTGGACACAGATGTCGTCATCCAGCGTGGTGTTTCGTTCGGAAATCATCGAGCCACCTCGTCATTGCAGATGAGATTATCGGTCACGCTCATTGGCGTGGCCGAGCAGGATCATTGACTCAGTACGTGTATTGAATGGAAACCAAGGCCTTTGATCTGGTCAGGTTCAGCGTAACCCAGAAGCCAAAATCGGCATTCTGCGACCCGGGAAATCAGATAACCGGCGCGATGATTCAAGCCAGTCGAACACAGACCAGCGGGTTGGAAATATCGGACGAAACCGCCTACTTTTTCCTCTTTGAATGACAACGCGCAGTGGACGAAAAGGAGCCATCAAATGCGATCCCTCAAAATAATTCTCGTTACATCACTGCTCGGCGCAGGTCTGATCGTTCATATGGGCATCGCGAATGCCGAAGGCGACGTTGCGAAAGACGTCAGAGAAGACGTTCGTGATGTGGACAAAGATGTCGACCGAGACGGAAAAGACATCGATAAAGAAGCGAAGAAACTGGACAAAGAACGACATAAAGAAGGTCATCATCTCGATGAAGAGGCGAAAAAAGACCTTTGATGCTGATAGAAATGTGCTGCTCATCACCTGGACGCTGCTCCTTGGATCCCAAAACTTGCGCGTAACGAGAATTGTTCTAAGCTGCGAAAAGTTGCACGCAAAACCTCTCAACGCCATGCAGGACGTGGCCTTGCGCATTTGCGCGGTGTCTTCTGATCACCCTTCGGCAACGTACAGGCCAACTGCGCACGCAGTTCCTTGCCAAGCCATCGAAGGTCGCGATCATGCCCAGAGCTTTCAGCGTCCGCCCCTTTGCATTCTGCGCGAGCGTGTTGACGCTTGCATTGACCGGTTGTGCGACGCAGCAGTCCGCTGAGCCTGCGTCACAACCGCTGCGCCAGAATCCCGAATTCACCTACGATGCCAGCGGCGTGACCCACGCCACGCTGACGGCGGCCGAACAGCAGGTCAACGTCGGGAACGAGCGTTATGTTTCGCTGGTGTTCAACGGTGACTACGATTCGCCGCTGATTCGCACGCGACCGGGCGGCACCATGGCGATCCGCCTGGATAACCGCATGGACGAAATCACCAACCTGCATTTCCACGGCATGCAGGTGTCGCCCCTGGATCAGGGCGACAATATTTTTCGCGTGACCCAGCCCCATCAGGTCGGCGACTACAACGTCAAGCTGCCCCTCAATCACAGCCCTGGCGCCTACTGGTATCACAGCCATTTCCATGGTGGCTCCCAGCGTCAGGTGTCCGCCGGGATCGCCGGACCGATCCTCGTCGACGGCATGCTCGATCCGTTTCCCGAACTCAAGGGCATCAAGGAACAAGTGCTGGTCCTGCGTAACTTTCAGAAAACCCTGACGGGTAAAGTCGCCAGCGACATCATCACCAGCGCGCCGTCGATTCGCACGGTCAACGGCCAGGAAGTGCCGATTATTGACATCAAGCCCGGCGAAACCCAGCTCTGGCATTTCATCAATATTGCGGCGAACCAGTATTTCCGGATTCGCATCAACGGTCAGTCGGTGCAGGTGTTGTCGCGCGATGGCAACACCGTCACGCGCCGGGTCGACGCAGATCAGGTGCTGATCGGGCCATCGGCGCGGTTCAGCGTGTTGGTGGTCGGGCCACCGGCAGGCACCTACGAAGTCGACACAGGCTCCGGCAATACCGGCCCGGCCGGCGATGACTACCCGGCGGCCAAACTGGCGGTGTTGCGCTCCAGCGGTGAACGGGTCGCGACCCGGCAGATCACCAGCGCCTATCCGCCGGCAGAGGACTTCAGCAAGATCGCGGTGAACAAGACGCGTCAGTTCGCCTTCCAGGATTCAGACACCGACTCCACCGCGTTCTTGATCAACGGCACCCGCTTCGAACTGGACCGGGTCAATACCACGGTCAAGCTCGGCGATGTGGAAGAGTGGCGCCTGTTCAACCCGTCCCAGGAATTGCACCAGTTTCATATTCACCAGGTGGACTTCCAGGTCACCGAAATCAATGGCAAACCGGTGCAGTTCAGCGGCTACCGGGACAATGTGTTCATCCCCGCCACGGGCTCGATCACCGTGCGCATTCCGTTTCGCGATCCGGTGATTCTCGGCAAGTTTGTCTACCACTGCCACATCCTCGAACACGAGGACGGCGGCATGATGCAGGCAATCCAGGTGGTCAAGCCCGAGGACTATGAGCAGGCGGTCAAGCTTGAGCCCCTGGGCGGGCTTTACGGTGAAAACAACCAGTTGTGCTCCTACCTGCGCAACACCGGACAGGACCCGAAAGCGTCCAGCCCGCCGATCAAGCCGCTCATCAAGTAAAAGGGGGGCGCCATGAGCAATTATCGCTTGGCTGTTTTGCTGGTGGGATCGGTGTGTGCCGTTGAATCGACGCTGGCCGATGACGGGCAATACCCCAACGTCGGCATGGATTACGACGCGACTTTTCAATATGACCACGTGCATGCCGATTCGCCCCAGGGCGGCAATCGCAACAGCACGGATGCCTACCCGGACATCAACACCACGTTTTACTTCCGTTTCACCCACGACCAGCAGATCCGGTTTTCCACCGAGATCAACCCCATAGCGGGCCCGGAACCTGGGCAGAAACGTTTTTTTGAAGACGTGGGACTGGTGATCAACGACCTCAACTATTACCAGAACAACGCCAATTCGGCCTTCAGTGTCGGCAAGTACCACGTGCCGTTCGGTCGAGCCCAGGACCAGGCACCCGGCCTCTACACCAATGATTACGTCGCCACCTACGACCTCGACGGCATGCTCGGCGGCACGGTGGCGTATCGGTTTTTCGATCAGCGCCTGGGCATGATCGAACCCAACGTCAGTGTCTACACCGCCGACAATTCTTTTCTCGGCCGGCCTTACCTGCGCCATGGCGAGAAGCTCCAGCGCAGCGACGGTGGTCCTTCGAACACCGGGAAGCTCGACTCCTATGCGGTGACGGTGAACTGGCTGGCGATTCCGGCGGTGCCTTATCTGGAAACGCAGTTCGGCTACATGTTCAACAAAAAGGCCGAGGACGAGACGCAAGCCAATCCACCGGGTGAAGACGATGAAACCATCAAGATCGCCTCCGCCCGCTACATCTGGGCCTACGCGCCGAGTACCGACCTGGAGCCGACGCTGGCGGGGCGTTACTTCGATATCGTGCCCTTCATCGAATTCGCCGATGTCGACAATGAAGATGGCATCAAAGGCAATGACACCCGTTACCTCACCACCTCGCTGACGTTCGATTTCGGCGACTGGGCCCTTGGCGCAACTCGCACCGACAAGCATCGCGAATCGACCGGGGGCGCGGATCACCAGGATTACCTCAACGAACTGAGCCTGACCTACAACATCACCGGCCAGATCAAGCTCGGGCTGTCCGCCGGCACCCAGAAAGAGGACGGCCAACTGTCTGAACTGGTCGGGCTGGCGTTGACCTATTCGGGAGGGTATTGAGCGATGAACAGCCTACGCGTGGCAGGCCTTCTGTTGCTGATGGGGCTGGCGAGCGACGTCACGGCGGCGGCCCGTACCGACATCGGCGGGCCGTTCCAACTGACCAACCAGAATGGCCAGCGGGTCACCGAACGCAGCTTTGGCCAACCGGCGTTGCTGTACTTCGGGTTCATGACCTGCCCGGCCATTTGCCCTACTGACCTGGCGAAAATGGCCCGTATCAGTCGGCAACTGCAAAAAGACAAAGGCATCACGGTGCGACCGGTTTTCGTCACCATCGACCCGGAACGTGACACGCCGAAAAAACTCAAGGAGTACGTAGGCTACTTCGCCAAAGACTTCGTCGGCCTGACCGGCTCGGCGCAAGACATCGTGCGCATCACCGACGCTTATCACGTGTATTACAAGAAAGTGCCGTCCGGAGACAAGCCGGACCAGTACATGATGGACCACTCGACAATCCTGTTTCTACTCGACAGCCAGGGCCGCTACCTCAAGCATTTCGGTCGCGGGATGGATGAGCAGGACATCGAGAAACAGGTGGTCGCTGCACTGGAAAATACGGCGACCGGTCGTTGAATCAATTCCCCCAAGTTGCTTTCCGTTGACCAGGTTTCATTGTGGCCAGAGATCCACCGGAAAGTACTTCTGCGAAATTTGCGTGTACTCGCCCGAATCATGCAATTGCGTGAGCGCCTGATCGATTCGCGCCTTGAGTGCAGTGTCACTCTTGCGCAGGCCCGCGCCGACACCCAGGCCATAGAGCAAGGGGTCCATCTTGACGCTGCCGATGCCTTTCTCCTCGTAGGCCAACCCGTCCTGGGACTTCAGGAAATCGATGTCGCCGAGCTTGTCGAGGAACATGACGTCGATACGGCCCGCCAACAGATCGGCGTTGCAGTCATCCTGCGTGGTGTAGATGCGGATGTTCGATGCCTTGCCGTAAGCGGTCTGGATGAATTCGGCGTTGGTGGTCGAGCCCTGCACACCGATGGATTTACCGGCCAGGCCTTCCGGTGTCAGCGTCAGGTTGACGTCCTTCGCGGCGACAAAGATCCCCGTGGTCTCGTAGTACGGACGCGAGAACGCGATGACTTTCTGCCGTTCCGGGCTGATGCCCATTGAGTTGAAGAGCACGTCGAACTTGTTGGCGAGCAGGGCCGGAATGATGCCGTCCCAGGCCACTTCCTTGATCTCGCACTCGGCTTTCATCTGCTCGCAGAGCGCGCGGATCAGGTCGGGCTCGAAACCGGTGTATTGCCCGGTGGGCGTCTTGACGAGGAACGGCGGATACGGTTCGGCGGCAACGCCGAAACGCAGCTTGTCTTCTGTTGCGCCGGCCGGAGCGGTCAAGGCACTCAACGTCAGGCCGATGGAGGCCAGCAAAGCCAGATTGCGGAATATTCGTTTCATGGTCGATCCCTTTTTTTCAGGAGGATGGTTGCAAATAAAACGATTCAACATCAGTACAAAACAGCCTTTCTACGCCTGGGGCACCGGCAACGGCAGCCATCCCTGGATCGCTTGCCAGTCCGATTCCAGGCTCGCAAAACGAGAGAGCGAAAAGGTCGACAGATCGGCAAAACTGCATTCGCCGTCGACAACGAGATCGCGAATGGCATGACCGCTCGCCGGCGAGAGCCCGAAACCGACACCGGACATCGTCGCGACGGTGAGGTTATCCAGCGCGGCGGGACGGTCGATGACGGGGCGTCCGTCCGGCGTGTTTTCGATGAACCCTGCCCAACTGCGAATGACCCGTTTGTGAGCGATTTTGGGGAACAGCTCGGCCAGTCGTTTGGCGATGTTGCATTGCAGGGGCGTCGACTGCGGACGTGTGCCGCGCAGATCGGCGAGCTCGACCCATTCGTGCGGGCCGCCCCCGTAGGCCAGGTTGCCGCGCAGGGTCTGCCGACCATACAAACCGTTGCCATCCACGCCCCCCACCTCCAGTAACGGCAGCGGTTCGGTCACGATCATCTCCGCGCGAGCGGTGACCAGCGGAATGTCGACGCCCAGTTGGGCCGCCAACTCGCCGGTATGTGGGCCGGCGGCAATCACCAGGTGGTCGCAGGCGATCAAGCCTTGTGCCGTGCGCACGCCCGTCACGCGGTCGCCTTGGCGTT
The DNA here is from genome assembly GCF_059695905.1 of Pseudomonas sp. LBUM1663. Taxonomy (NCBI): domain Bacteria; kingdom Pseudomonadati; phylum Pseudomonadota; class Gammaproteobacteria; order Pseudomonadales; family Pseudomonadaceae; genus Pseudomonas; species Pseudomonas sp. LBUM1663. The sequence goes on from NZ_CP166792.1 coordinate 4,149,669, forward strand.
CGATGGCGACGACAGGCGTGTGCTCGAGCACACGGCCGCCGAGATTTTGCAGCGCCCATGCATAGGCCTGCAGGGTGCGGTGCGGATTGGCGTGGCCGCCGAAATGGTAGTAATAGCCCGCCAATACGTTGTCGCCGGCGAAGGGCACGAGTTCCCGCACCTCCTGAGGGTCAAGGAGGTCAACGCGCAACCCATAATACTGGGCTTCGTCCACGACTTTTTTGTCGAGTGACAACTGGTGTTCGGTGAGGTCGATACTGATGCGGTCCGGGCGATATTCGGTCGGGTAACCGAGCAGTTCGTCCATCATCGGCCACAGGCGCTGTTCTTCGAGAAACAGCGGGCTGTGGTGATGCGAGCATCCGCCGCCATTACGGCCCGAGGCGCCCCAGCCAATCAGGTGGGCATCGAGCACCAGCACATCGACGCCCTCGCGCGCCAGCCACCAGGCGGCGCTCAATCCGGTCACGCCGCCACCGACGATGACGACGGACGCACGGTTGGACGATTTCTTGACTGCGTGCATGGTGTCAGCCCTCGTTGTGCGGCGGGTTCAAGTGATCGACGACATCCTGTGGCCGCCTGGCGACGGTTGGCTGGCCGGTACACAGCCAGAACGGCGTCCACTGTGACGGCATGTCGAACCAGGCATCCCAGCGGCTATGCATCGGTGGCGCTTCCTCGACCTGGCCGATCTGTCGCAGTGACAGCGGACGAACCGGCGGACGAAACGAGGCCAGCGCAATGTCGCCGACACTCAACCCGGCGCCAATGCCGAGCAAGGCCGCCACCTGTTCGCGGCAACGACGTCCCTGGCAGGGTCCCATGCAGGCCCGGGTGAGACGCTTGGTCACGTCCGGGTTGGGCGAGTCGTTTTTCATGGTGTTTTGCAAGGTGGCGTCAGCGGGTGTCCAGTCCAGATAGCGCGGCGGTTGCTGTCCGAGAATTTCGCTGGCCGTGACCTCTTCGCACAGGCAAACGAAGGGTTCGTTCTGTGCATGGACGGTGGACGCGCGCACCCAGGCCTCGCGATTGGCAGCCACATCACAGACCGGTTCGTCGGGCACCGACGCCTTGTCGTTCTGAGCAAGGTCGACCCCCAACGCCGACAACGCGGCGTATGCGGCGATCCGCCCTTCGCGCCGGGCAATCGTGTTATCGAGGCTTTTCGAGGCCCAGACACCGGCGCAATCGCCCGCCACCAGAACAAACGGCAACGAGGTGCGCTGTGCAGCGTCCGTGTCGGTGACGTGGCCGCCGCGGTCGGCCTGAAATGAGGTGCTGCACCCAGCGGCCTCGACCAGTTCGATCGCCGGAATCGCCGCCACGCCCAGCAGCACCGTGTCGCACTCGATCTCGGTCAGAGCGCCGCCAACGGGGCTACCCGACGCGTCGACAGTGACCACCAAAATCCCCGTGACGCCGAAGGCATCCCCGACCGCTTCGCGAACGACATGCCCCGTCAACACCTGAGCGCCCTGCTCGACCAGCAGCCTGAGGAGCGTTGGATCACCGCTCACCTGTGCGGCCTGTTCAATGATTGCCACGATATGCACACCCTTGCCGATCAGCGCGTGGGCCGATGCCAGGGCTTGCGTGTCGCTGCCGACCAGCACCGCGCGCTTGCAATCCAGCGCCTCGTAAACCGTCGCCAACCGATGCGCAGCGCTGACGCCCATGACGCCGGGGCGATGCCAACCATCGAAGGCGAGGCCCATGTCGCGCCTTCCGGCGGCGACGATCACCTGCTTGAAGCGCAGCAGCCAGGCATTTTCGTCATCGGCGAGGCCGGCGACCGCGCCCTCGATCCACGCCGTGGTGCGTTGCTGGGGAAACAGGCCCCAGACCGCCGTGCCGAGCCGCACGTCGACCCCGGCTTCGAGCGCCTCGACGATCTCCGGGCGGGCGTCGAGCAGCGTCTGCAGCACGCTGTTGCGGTTAGCGACCCCGGCGCCCATTCGGCCACCGAAGTGCAGCGGCACCTCTTCGCCCATGGTTTCGAGGGGCACCGGGTTTTCGTCCACCAGCGTCACGCGCAGGCCCTGCCCGGCGGCGGTCAAGGCGGCCGCGAGCCCCGCTGGGCCCGCGCCGACGATGAGAATATCGGTCTCGTCGCTGATCGGCGGTGCTTTGCCTGCCAGCGACGCGGGATCGTAGTAGATGTCGGGTGTCAGAGGTCGTTTCACGGTGTTTCCCCCGGAAGGCGCGTGCGCGTTGGTTCGTGGGTATCGACTAGAACAGCGAAGACGGCGGCTTGACGTCGCCCTCGGCGAATCGCGACAGACGCAGCTGGCGCATGTCCAGGCCCGGGTTGCCAGAGTTGATCCAGTCAGCCAGGGTCTTGCCTGTGATCGGGCCCATGGCGAAGCCGTGGCCGCAGAATCCGGTGGCCACCGCCAGGCCCCGTGGCGACGTTTGCGCGTCGATCACGGGAATGCCGTCCGGCAAGACATCGATAGCGCCCGCCCATCGGTCGGCGATCTGCGTATTCACCTGCCCGGGAAACGCGGCTTTGAGCGCGCGCATGGCGGTTCCCAGCCCCTTTTCGTTGGGGTGGATAAGCGGATTGCGCTGGTGAATGCCCGCGCCGAGCCGCGACGCTTCCGACCACGGCATGCGCTGGTGCAGGTCCGTCAGGCACGCACCGTTCAAGTGGAAGCGAAACGACTTGCGCTGCGCCCAAAGCGAAGGCGCATACCAATGGAGGGCGCGCAGATGGCCCAGCGTCATGTCGACATCGACATGGGCGTCGTCGGCGATGTTGAAACTGCCATCGAGCCGTTGCCGAAAGCCCACACCGTTGGCGATCGTAGAGATGCCGCTCAGCGTCGGGCCGGCCGTGGTCCGCGCCACCGTGCCCCTGACCAACTGCTGCGGCAGGGAGATGCCGAGCATCTTCAGCAGGCGGAACGTCGTCGCTCCAGCGGCGCACACCACCGTTTTTGCCTTCACGTAGCCGCGCTCGGTTTCAACGCCGACGACCTGGCCGGCGGCGACATCGATGCCTTTGGCGCCGCACTGTTCGACGATGTGTGCACCCAGTTCACGGGCACGCATTGCATAGGCGCGAGCCACCAGCGTGGGTTCCGCCTGACCGTCGCTGGCGGTAAACAAACCGCCCAGTTGCGGGACCGCGTAACCCGGCAGCTTCTTCGCCACTTCACGCGGCGACAGCATCACGGTGTCGAGCGAAAAGCTGCGCGCCACCGTCAGCCACGATTCGTATCCGTCACGTTCGACCTCATTGCCCGCAACAAACAGACAGCCGTCGTTGCGCCATCCCAGGTCGGTCTGGAGTTCGTGCTCCAACGAGCGCCAGAGCTCGATGCTGGCTTGCATCAGGGGCACTTCGGCCTCGTCGCGCGATTGCTGGCGAACGAAGCCCCAGGCACGGGACGATTGCTGCCCCGCCAGCAGGCTTTTTTCGAGTACCAGCACCTTGGCGCCCGCTTTGCTGAGGTAGTACGCGCACGCACACCCCATCAGGCCACCGCCGATGATCGCCACGTCGACTTCACGAGGCAGGAGGTCGTCCCTGGTTGCCGAGACCTTGGCAAATGCCGCTGCTGGAGTGTTCATGAGGAGGACCGCCAGGTTGGAAATGACGCGTAGCGCCGTGTTGTTATTTCGGCTAAGAATGTGCCTCGATCATCTGAAGTTACAGTGATGTATCTGCATTAATCCCATGCGAGGAGCGCATAGACACATGAGCCGCCAACTGCCATCCATCGAGCTTTTGCAGGCGTTCCTGACAGTTGCCAAGACCGGCAACTTTGGCAAGGCCGGTGAGCAGCTCAACCTGAGCCAGAGCGCGGTGAGTCGGCAGATTGCGCAGCTGGAGACGCGCCTGGACAACCGTCTGTTCGAGCGGCACACGCGCAAAATCGTCCTCACCGCCGAAGGCCGGTCGCTGGTGCCGGTGGCGGAGCAGGTCATCGGCCTGCTGTCGGATGCCTCGCACATGCTCGCCACCGTGGGGCGAAGTGTCAGCCTGCGCGCGCACCCGACGATGGCGGCGCGCTGGCTGATTCCACGGCTGACGGCGTTTTATGCCGTGCACCCGGAGGTGACCGTCAGCGTCGACACGGTGTATCACCGCTTTCCCGACTTTGCGTTCGAATCGATCGACGCCATGATCGCCTACGGAACCGCCACCTGGCCCGACTTCGAAGCGCTGGAGTTGTGGGAAGAGGAACTGATTCCGGTGTGTTCGCCGGCATTGCTCGTCGGGACGACCCCCGAAGAGGTGCTCAAGACCGGGCGCCTGGTGGACTCAAGCATGGATCGCCTGGACTGGCGCCGCTGGGAAGAGTATTACCCGGGCTCGACCGGGGCCGATAACGCGCATCTGACGTTCGATACGCTGGAGTCCGCAATCGTCGCGGTGAAATGTGGTCAGGGCATCGCACTCGTCGACGCCGTGCTCACACGCGACGAGTTGCTCACCCAGCAACTGACGCGTGTGCATGCCGGCCGAATCGTCACCGGCGGACGTTATACGCTGGTCTATCCAAAGCGGGTGAAGCGCTCAAGCGGCTTTTCCGAGTTCCTGGAATGGCTGGAACAGGAAGCTTTGTGACAGGCATAAACCGTTTCACCGTTTCCTTCTGCGCCCGCCTTGGTGCTAAATAGACGGCCCAGGTTTCAAGTCCAGCCCCTGTCGCGTATTGCCGTGCAACGAGAAATCGATATGAACACCCCTTTTGAGACACGTGATGCCCCTGAGCCCAAGACCCGGCAAGCGGCCAACCTTCACCTCCTCCTCCCTCAGCCGTCAGTGGTAACAGCATGATCGAAGTCACCGAAGTGTCCATTGCCCAATTGCGTGCGGCGCTGGCGTCTGGCCAGACCACGGCGGTTGAGCTGGTCCAGGCCTACCTTGCCAGGATCGACGCCTACGACGGCCCCGACACGCCCACCGCGCTCAACGCGGTAGTGGTTCGCAACCCCGAAGCGCTCAACGAAGCGCAAGCGTCCGATGCACGCCGGGCCAAGGGCGAAACGCTCGGCCCGCTGGATGGCATTCCCTACACGGCCAAGGACAGTTACCTGGTGAAAGGCCTCACCGCGGCCTCTGGCAGTCCGGCCTTCAAAGACCTGATTGCCTATCGCGATGCCTTCACCATCGAACGGCTGCGCGCCGCCGGGGCGATCTGCCTGGGCAAGACCAACATGCCGCCGATGGCCAATGGCGGCATGCAGCGCGGGGTCTATGGCCGTGCCGAGAGCCCGTACAACGCTGACTACCTGACGGCGCCTTTTGCGTCGGGCTCATCGAACGGTGCCGGGACGGCCACCGCCGCCAGTTTCGCGGCCTTCGGCCTTGCCGAAGAAACCTGGTCGAGCGGACGCGGTCCGGCCTCTAACAATGGCTTGTGCGCCTATACACCTTCGCGCGGGGTGATCTCGGTGCGCGGCAACTGGCCGCTGACGCCGACGATGGACGTGGTCGTGCCCTACGCGCGAACCATGGCCGACCTGCTTGAGGTGCTCGACGTGGTGGTGGCGGAAGACCCCGACACACGTGGCGATCTGTGGCGGATGCAACCGTGGGTGCCGATTCCGAGCGTCGCTTCGGTGCGCCCTGCTTCCTATGCCGAACTGGCCGTGAACACCGACGTGCTCGCTGGAAAACGCTTCGGCGTGCCGCGCATGTACATCAACGCAGACCCCGAAGCGGGCACCAGCGCGGCGCCAGGCATTGGTGGCCCGACCGGGCAGAAAATCAACACCCGCCCTAGCGTGATCGGCCTCTGGGAAGAGGCTCGCAAGGCACTCGAAGCAGCGGGTGCCGAAGTGATCGACGTCGACTTCCCGCTGGTCTCCAATTGCGAAGGCGATCGTCCGGGCGCGCCGACCGTGTTCACCCGTGGCCTGGTGTCCAAGGAGTTCCTGCACCATGAGTTGTGGGACCTGTCGGCCTGGGCGTTCGATGATTTTCTGCGGGCCAACGGTGATCCGAAACTGCACCGCTTGGCCGATGTCGACGGGCCGCTGATCTTCCCGCACGACCCGGGCACCCTGCCCAATCGCGAAGACGACCTCGCCGCAGGCATGGACGAATACGTGAAGATGGCCGAGCGTGGCCTCACGCCGTGGGACCAGATCACCACGCTGCCGGACGGCCTGCGCGGGCTGGAAGAGACACGTCGAATCGACCTGGAAGACTGGATGGATCGACTGAATCTGGATGCGGTGTTGTTCCCGACAGTGGCCGACGTCGGGCCGGCGAATGCCGATGTCGATCCGCAGTCGGCGGACATCGCGTGGAGTAACGGCGTGTGGGTCGCCAACGGCAACCTCGCCATCCGCCACCTCGGCGTGCCGACGGTGACGGTGCCGATGGGCGTCATGCCGGACATTGGCATGCCGGTCGGGCTGACCTTTGCCGGTCGTGCCTATGACGATTCAGCGCTGCTGCGCTTTGCTTCGGCGTTTGAGTCGGTCGGCAGCAAACGAATGATCCCGCCTCGGACACCGCCGTTGTCGAGCTGAGAAAACGGCGAGCGGGATTGGGCCAGTGCAGGCTCCAATCCCGCCTCGCAATCAATGCGCCAGAATCCAAAAACTCAAACCCTCGCTGATCCAAAACAATCTCCAGTCGAACAAGAACCCTGTGGCGAGGGAGCTTGCTCCCGCTGAGTCGCGAAGCGCCCCCAAAAAGGGCCTGCTGCGCAGTCCAACGGGAGCAAGCTCCCTCGCCACAGATACGACGTTGCGTTTAAGTGAACAGCATTACTCGCCATAGGGGGCTTGTTCGGCTGGAGATTGTCTTAGGTGAGCGCCATTTCACTGATGCACGGCGCTTGCGACGTTTCCATCAGCAACTGATCCACGACTTGCGACAGCGCGGCGTCAACACCCTCTCCCCCACGCACGGCTCGCGCATAGACACTCCGCTGCCGGTCCGCACTGGTGCCGTCCCGGACAATCCGGCGGGCCTGGACGAACACATCCTCCACGCCCATCTTCTGCGCCGTGTCCCCCAGAATCTGTTGCGCCCTGAACAGCCATTGCTCGGCAGAGAATGGCCGGTCGTAACCTTCGATGATGAATGAGGCGTGGATGCCCGACCGTTTCGCCCGCCACCGATTTTCCTTGAGGATCCATTGCGACGTTTGCGAATAACTCGATCCCGGGCGGGGTTGGTCAATGGCATGGGCCACCAGCAAGCGAAACAAAGAGGCAATGCACAAGACGTCATCCAGGCGTGGGCAGGCGTCCGTCATGCGCATCTCCAGCGTCGGGTACTTCGCGGCGGGGCGTAAACCCCACCAGCAATCGCCCGCCTGCTTGATGGTGCCCGTGCGAATCAGCATGGCGACGTAGGCGTTATAGGCGCTTTGATCTTCGAAGAACTCCGGAATGCCCATCCGTGGCCACTCATCACACGCCGTTTGCCGGTAGCTCATGAAGCCGCTGTCGGCGCCGTCCCAGAAAGGTGAAGAAGTGCTTAGTGCCAACAACAACGGCATCCAAGGCAAGACTTCGTTCATCACCTGAATACGGTCCACATGCCCAGGCACTTCAACATGCACGTGCAGGCCGGACAGCACGCTGCGCCTTGCCACGCGCTGGTAGTCTTCAAACAGATGAACAAAATGCGGGTGGTCGGTGGCGTGCTGCAAACGCCAGTCGGCCAACGGATGGCAACCGGTACTGAGCAGTCCCAGCCCGTACCCTTTGAGCGTTTGCCGCAACCTTGTGCGCGCAGAAAACAGGTACTCCGCTGCTTGCGCGACGCCGGTGAAGATGGGCGACGCGACTTCGATTTGTCCCTTGAACATCTCATGGGCGAAACAATCGCCGAGCACCACCTGACACGCTTCAATCGAAGCAACGGGAGGATTCTCGGCCATGCGCCGGGTGGCCAGGTCCGTGATGAAGTATTCCTCTTCGATGCCAAACTTCAGGTGTCTGTCCATCGATTCTCCTCTCGCCTTGCACACGTGATACCCACAAGGGCCGACCCGAAAATCAGGCTCAGCCAGCCGCCACTTTTCCCCGAGGCGTTTTCATCGTTCAACGGGCCTCGGCAATCGGAAGAAAAGCGGGAGATGTGTGCCAGACCTCCCGCCGTTCATGCCACGCTTTATGAGGTACCCAAACCTCGGGACAGATCGGCTGGCGTATCGGAGGCCGCGCGGTACTCCCCTTCCGGTTTCGTATCTACGTCCGAGTGGTCGGTGGTTTTGGTGACGGTATCGCGCACGGCCTCGAATCCCTCCCTCGCCTGTTGCTTTACCTTGTCGGCCAGGCCAGCGCTGGTTTTGCCCATGTAGCGTTGCTCGGTCGCTGTCGAAGGCAATGCCGCGCCCAGCATGGCGCCCAAGGCGATGCCCGCCGCCGCGACCATCAAAGGTTGCTCCTTCAACAACTGACTGAACTGAGTGCCCAGCACCTGCGTACTGCGGACCAATCGGTCACTGGCGTCATGCACGGCATGGCTGATGTTGTCAGTGGCAGCCCCCAGGTTGTCGCCCAGGTGGGCGGCCTTGCCCTTGATGTTCTGATAACCGTCCTTGAGCGTGTCAGCCGTCTGGTGCAAATGGTCACGCGCACTGTCGATGCCGTCAGCCAGGCCATCGGCCCATTCTCCGACTTTGTCCTGATCCGGACCTACGCGATAGCCTGGACGGGGTGACGGCGGGCGATTCTGACTCATCATCAACCACAGCAAACCGACGGATGTCAGCACGGCGGGAACCGGATTATTGCGAACGCTGGTCCCCAGGTTAGTCAGGAATGTCGTGCCGTTGCTTTGCATCATCGTCAGCGCCTGATCGAACATCTGGCCAGGGGTGAACTTGCTTTCCAGCGCATCGACAATGTTGCCGATACTCGCCCGCTGAGCGTCGATTTCACGCTCGATGGCTTCGGGGCTTTTTGCCGCTTCGGTGTCGAATTCATTGTTCATGAGACTTTCCTCCGCAGGGCTTCCTGGTCTTTGTTCAAGGCATCCAGCGTGCGATCAGGCTTGAAGTGGGACGGCTCGAATTGTTTTTTCCCGGACTGCAGCATGGCGAACCCGACGATCATCACCACCACGCCGACAATCAGCGCCGCCAGCCACGGCGCCATCACGGTGCTGAGGCCATAGACCGCGGACATCAACAAAATGATGAACCCCGCCAACAGGACAATTGCCCCCCCCGCAACCCCGGCAATGCCGGCTTTCAGCGTCGTGAGACTGGCTTGAAGCTCGGCTTTGGCCAGCGCCAGTTCCTTGGTGAACAGCGCGGGCACTTCACGGGATAACTGACGTAACAGGCCGACGACCGAAGCGTCATGGTCAGGCGCGTGCACAGGTCTTGAGCCTGGAAAATCTGGATCTTCTCTGTTCATCACAGTGCTCCATTGAAGTTTGTCGAACCCGGTGTCGAGGTCGTCGCGAAGTCCGAAGGATGGTCATAATCGCTCGGTGAGGCCGGCGTGTTGTCAGTGCGTGATGCGACGGAGGTTTCATAGGGACGTTGCGCACCAAAGCCGCCTGACGGCGGCATCGAGTGTCCGGCTGCCGGGTTGTTGGCATCGGTGAAGGTGGCCGCCGGGGAACTGCCGGCCTTCAGGAATCGCGACAGACCGAAGCCCAGCGCAATGCTGCCGGCAATGAACAGCCCTGGATTGCTGCGGGCCAGCTCGGCCCCTTCATGCAGCAGCTGTTCGGCACTTTTGCCGCGCAGGTTTCCGGCCAGGCCACTCATGGATTCCGCCATGTCGGCCAAGTAGTCGGACATGCCGAGGGTGTCCTTGCTTTCGAGTTCGGAGACCACTGATTTCGCGCCCTTGGCCAAGGCCTCGATCTGATCGGCGGCGGTGTCGCGGTATTGTCCGAACTGTGCGTCGGCCTGTTGTCGTGCGCCCTCTAGTGCCTCCGTTACGTCCTCCTTCAAGTGTTGGTAGCCTGGCTCTGGCCCTGGGGAGTTGGGCTGGTCTGGCTGACTCCCGGTGGTGTTGTCTGAAGTATTCATGTCATCCCTCGCCTTCTGTTTTTTTAATCAAGCGTTCCGGGAGTTCGCAATGAGTGCCAGGCTCCCTCACTGCAGATGACGAAGGGGGGGATGGGGAGTTCCAATGAAATGATGAGTGATGTGTTCAGTTCGTCGGCTAGCTGTTTTTGGTGTGATCGAGAGGGGGCATATCCGTTATTTCGGTTACGGCGGGTATTGGTTCCGCCCTTACGGCGGGTCACTTGGAAAAGCCCCAAGTAACCCGCCGTAAGGGCGGAACCAATAGAAGCCATTACCGCAAAAACGGATATGTACCCGACCCCAGCGACCAAAACGCGGTTACAACAGCGAAAGCGTGTAGTTAATGATGAACCGATTCTGATCCACATTCCGCCCCGCATCAGTATTCGATTTGCCATTACGCAAACTAAACCCAAGCCCCTTCAGCGACCCCGATTGCAGCACGTAATCAAGCGTCATATCACGCTCCCACTCAGACTGATCCCCCGCGTTTTGCGCCTTGATCCCCGTCCCCTTCAGATACACGATCGTCGCCTTCAAACCCGGCACCCCCAACGGCGCGAAATCATAGCTGTACTGCCCGAAATTGGTCTCCTCGCCCGCACGGGCAAAGCTCTGGATCATCCGATCCGTCGGCAGGTAAACGCTACCACCACCCGCCCCCTTATCAATCAGGCTGCCCTGGTTCGGCTGAACAAAGTTGCTGCCATCACCCACCTGCTGATGCCCCAGCGACACCGCATGACCATTGTTGGCATAGGTGACCATTGCCACCCAAGTGTTGTTGTCGATCTCACCGTTGTTGTCCTCGGTGTAACCCGACACCCGATAACCCTGCGCCCTGCCTGCGGCTGAACTGTTGGCACCGGTCGACGTGGTGCGGAAATAACGCAAGTCAGTGGTGAAAGAGCTTTTGCCATCGATCGGCAACACATGCGTCAGGCCGAAGAAGTTCTGGTTGTAGAAGTCTTCCATCTGCGCGAAGTAATACTGCGCCTTTAGGTCCTTGGTGACGTTGTAGTCACCCCCGGCGAAGTAGAACTTGTTGCTGTCCTGGGTGCTGCCCGCCACCGACAGTCCGGTGCGGTCAGTCGAGGCACGACCCACTGCGTGTTCAAGCACGCCACTGGTCAACATCAGGCCATCGATGTCGTTCGAAGTGATCTGCGCACCGGTGAACGACTGCGGCAATACCCGGGCATCGTTCGAGATCAGGATCGGCAATTTTGGCAGCAGCGTGCCGTAGCGGAATTCGGTTTTGGAAATGCGCATCTTCGCCGTTGGGCCGAAGCTGCTCCAGGCGTCCGCCGCGCCGTCGCCATCGGTCGGGATCATGCCGCTGCCGTTGTGGCGCCCGGTGCCGCTGTCCAGCGTAACCCCGAGCAGCGCCTGGGCATCGACCCCGAATCCAACGGTGCCTTGGGTAAACCCGGATTCATAGCGCAGCACAAACCCCTGCGCCGCTTCCTCGGTTTTCGAGGGCTCGGCGGCGCCGTCGCGGTTGTCGCTGTTGAAATACAAGGTGCGCATCGACAGGCTGGCTTTGCTGTCTTCGAGAAATCCGTGGCGGGTGGTGTCGGCTGCCTGTGCGCACATCGAACCTGTGGCCAACAAAAATGCGGTGGGGATTGCGTGCTTGAACATACGGAGCTCCAGGGTGTTTTTTTGTTTTTTTGACTGTTTGGCGACCGCTCTCCGCCCTTGGCACCCAACTGCGGCGCGCACGATGACGCGCTCAATGGGTGACCATGAGCCTTGAGGAAAGCGATCGGAGTGTTCGGTTTAAATCAGGTAAGAAAGACCCACGGTCAGCGCGAAAGCCACCACCGAAATAATGGTCTCGAGCACAGTCCAGGTCTTGAAGGTCTGGGCAACGGTCATGTTGAAGTATTCCTTGATCAACCAGAAGCCGCCGTCGTTGACGTGGGAAAAAATCACCGAGCCCGCGCCCGTCGCCAGCACCAGCAACTCCGGATGCGGATAACCCAGACCAATGGCCACCGGCGCGACGATGCCTGACGCGGTGGTCATCGCCACGGTAGCGGAGCCGGTGGCGATCCTCATCAACGCCGCAAACAGCCAGCCCATGATCAGCGGCGACAGGTGAAATTCGTGGGCCAGGCTGACGATCTGATCGGTGACCCCGGCGTCCACCAGAATCCGGTTCAAACCGCCACCGGCGCCGACCAGCAAGGTGATGCTGGCGGTCGGCGCCAGGCATTCGTTGGTGAATTTGAGGATCGATTCACGGTTGAAGCCCTGGGCGATGCCGAGGGTCCAGAAACTCAGCAGCGTCGCCAGCAGCAGCGCAATCACCGAGTTGCCGATGAACAACAGAAACTGGTTGAAACCGCTGCCCGGCGTGGAGATCAGGTTGGCCCAGCCGCCGATCAGCATCAACACCACCGGCAACAGAATGGTCGCCATGGTGATGCCGAACCCCGGCAGGCTGTCGCGCGGTTCGCGGTCGAGGAACTGCCGCTCCAGCGGGTTCTCCGCCGGCAGTTGAATGCGCGGCACGATGAACTTGGCGTACAGCGGCCCGGCGATGATCGCCGTGGGAATGCCGATCAGAATCGCGTAGAGCAAGGTCTGCCCCACCGACGCCCCATACACCTGCACCGCCAGCATTGCCGCCGGGTGCGGCGGCACCAGCGCATGCACCACCGACAGCCCGGCGACCATCGGCAAACCAACCATCAAAATCGACACGCCAACCCGGCGGGCCACGGTAAAGGCAATCGGCACCAGCAACACAAAACCGACCTCGAAGAACAGCGGCAGCCCGACCAGAAACGCGATGCAGACCATCGCCCAGTGCGCGTTCTTCTCGCCGAAACGGTCGATCAAGGTCCGCGCCACCTGCTCGGCACCGCCGGACTCGGCCATCATCTTGCCGAGCATCGTACCCAGCGCCACCACCAGCGCAATGTGCCCCAGGGTTTTGCCAACCCCGGCCTCGTAAGCGCCGACCACGCCGGACGGCGGCATTCCGGCCAGCAGCGCCAGGCCGATGGACACCAGGGTGATCACGATGAACGGATTGAGTCGGTAACGGGCGATCAGAACGATCAGGGCAATGATGGCGATGGCGGCATACACCAGCAGCCAATAGCCGAAAGACAGGGTCATGCGGTACTCCTCGAAAGGGTCACGTCGAATGGGTTGTGAAACTCATAAAACATTTCGAGACGTGATTTTCAAACGAGGCGAAACTAATTTTCGTAGAGGGATAAGGGTTGTCGCGCAGAGGCATGAATGGTCGGTGTTTTTGAAACTGGGTCAGGCGGATTTTCATCACGCCTGACCCGCGCCGTCAGGCTTTGGCGGCCATTGCGGTGACTTCCACGCGCATGCCTTCGACCGCCAACGCGGCCACACCGACGGCGGCACGAACCGGCCACGGTTTGGCGAAGAAGCGTTTATAAACCTCGTTGAACGCGGCGCGGTCGGCCATGTCGGTGAGGTAGATGGTCAGGTGCAGCACCCTGTCCATGGAACTGCCGGCGCCTTCTAGCGCGACCTTTAGCGCCTGCAACGTGCATTCGCTTTGCAGGGTGATGTCGCCCAGCTCCAGGCTGCCGTCGGCGCGGGTGGGAATCTGCGTGGAGACCAGAATGCCGCCGAAGCCGGTGACGTCGGAGGAGATGGAATCCGCGTCAGGATCAGGAGTAAACGCGATGTCTTGGTTTGCCATGGGGGATCTCGTGCTTGAGGTGGTAAAGAGGCGGTCGATGCCTTTTGCGCGGACAGTTTACAGTCCGAAGCCTGGATTGCGTGCGCGGCTGCCTCCAGGAAAAAATCTCGAACTCCCTCCCAGGTGCTGCATCCAATGTGTAGGTCAACGGAGGTACGCACGATGAACAACGATGACAGTGTCAGTGACACCGAAAGGGATCGGAAGGACAGGGACGCCGAAGAGGTCGATGAAACAACGCCTCCCGAAGAGAATGAAGCCGAGGCGATCCAACGAAAAGTAGACGAGATACAACGCAAAGTGGCGGATGGGAACTAGTGTGAAGGCCACCCCGCTTATCTTCAGCGGAGGTGGCCAACAGGCTGACCAAATGCTCTGCACCTAGTCCGGGTCCAACAACCTGCCACTCCAGTTGCGCGAAATACGGCTCCCGGTGAATTTCGCCACCACCATGCCCTGCGACACCAGCCGGTCCCGATAGCGTGTGACCATCCGCCCCGCTTGCTCGGCCACCAGCACCACTTCGGAAGACGAATCACCGGGCCGTCGCAGAATCCGCGCAAAGCGCTGCCCTTCCTCGACGAAGTCGCCCAGTTCCTTTTCAAAGATCAGCACCCCGGGTTGCGGCGCGAGGATGGTTTCCATCTGGCCCATTTCCATCGCTTCGACGGGCCAGTCAGCGGGTGACAGCGCTTCGTCGATGACCCCGTAACTGCACAGCCAGGCGTACAGTCCCGCGGCATCCTGCTCGGCCAACCTGTCGCTGACATCGCCCTGCCCGCGCAGCTCCAGGGTCGCGGCCATGCGCTGCTCGGTGACGCCATCACGCAGCCACGGCGCGATGATGGTTTCTTCAAAGGAGCCGTCGCCGCCGTCATCCCAGATGATCGCCACGTCCATCTTCATCGCCGCCGCCAGTTCGCGGCCACCGGGCCAGAAACGGCGGTGCACGTAGAGGTAGGGCAAGGCTTCGTCATCAGTGTGCAGGTCGAGCATCACCTCTGCGGTGGCCGCCAGTTGCACCAGGCTTTTTTGCCATTCCTGGACGTTGGTTGAAGGTTGCTCCATCGCGGCCGACTGGTCGAACGACCGGTTGAAGTTATGCCCGGTCGCATCGTGAAAGCGACCGAGAATCCGCCCCTGGCGAAACTGCCCGATGCCCAGGGGATTGGCCTGCGGCACCACCGTCACACTGCCCTTGAGCCGGCCCTCGGCCTCGACGACTTGAAGCCGTTGCATCAACAGATGCAGCACCAGCATCCCGGCGATTTCGTCGGCATGCACCCCTGCCTGCAAATGCACCTTCGGCCCGCTGCCGTCGCCCTCGAAACGCCAGGCGCCGACCTGCACCGCGTCGCCATTGTTGTTGCGAACACTGAACGAAATATCCTGCGCCATCCGCTTGTCCTCCCCCGTCATGAACGTTAAAAACCGATGCATCGCTGCGGCCGACACTGGAGATTGAACGCATGTTCAACTAAGCTCGCCAACCTGGCACTGCACCCAAGGATTCCCTTGTGACAACCCCCTCTCCAAAAAACCGTCGCGCAGAACCCGATGAACGCCGCGAAATGCTGGTGGCCGCCACGGTGCGTTGCCTGGTCCGTGATGGTCATGCCGGCATTTCCGTGCGCCGTATTGCCACCGAAGCCGGAGTGTCCGTCGGCCTGCTCAATCACCATTTCGGCAGCATCGATGCGTTGATCGCCGACACGTACCAGAAGATCGCGAACGAACTGACCACCGCCCTGCGCCAGGAAATCCAGCAGGTCGCCACCCCGGCCGAAAAGATGGACGCGTTTCTCAAAGGCTCTTTTTCGCCGAGGGTCATGGACCCGCAATTGCTGAGCGTCTGGGTGGTGTTCTGGAGCCTGATCCGGCACTCCGAACACGTCAGCCAGTCCCACGAAAAAAGCTACCGCGCCTACCTCGATCTGCTGCGCCAGTTGCTCGATGACATGGCCGCCAGCGAAGGTTTCGTGATCGGCGACACGCGCCTGGCCGCCATCGGTTTATCGGCGATGCTCGACGGACTCTGGATCGAGTGGTGCCTCAACCCCGAAACCTTCAGCCCCGCCAACGGCCTCCACATCTGTCGCTGCTGGATAAAGGGGCTGCGTCACGGAGCATTCAGCACCGACGACATCCTGTGAGGAATGGCGCCCGAAGATCATCGCCAGGGTGCCGCTGACCGCGATCAGGCCGGCACCGATCATCAGCGATACATCCATCAGCGTGCCCCAGATCAGACTCGACAGCAGGAACGCCCAGATCAACCCGGTGTATTCGAACGGCGCGAGCAAGGTGGCAGTGGCCCGTTGAAAACTGGCAAACAGCAGGAACTGACCGATACCGCCCACCAGGCCGGCAACCAGCATTCCCAGCCACGCCGGCGTCGGCGCCGGGGTGAACGTCCAGGGCAGCGCGACCGTCATGCACAGCACGAACACCACGTTGGTGATCAGCATCTGCTCCAGCACCGACGTCTGGTCATCCACCTGGCGCAACTGGATGTAAGTGAACGCCCAGCACATCGCCGCCAGCAGTGTCAGCACGATGGGCCACGGATCGGCGATGTTGCTCGGCCGGCAGGCGATGATTACCCCGACAAACCCGAGGATCAGGGAAAACCACTGCCAGCCGCTGGCCCGCTCCTTGAGAATTACCGCCGCCAGCACCGTGACCATGATCGGCGCGGAGAAATACAGCGTGGTCATTTCCGCCAGGGACAGGTCCCGGGCGGCCGTGTAATACAACAGCCAGGCCACAATCGACAGCAAGCCTCGCACCACCAGCAAGCGCCGGCTCGGCGAGCGCCAGGCCCGCTGGACCAGACGAAGGCGCCCCGCCAACAGGCACGCGACGACCACCACCAGGCTGCGCCAGAACAAGATGGTGACCACCGAATAATCGGCCACCAGCCACTTGATGACCGCGTCCTGCAACGCCAGGAACGCGTACCCCAAGGTGCACAGGCCAATGCCCTGCAGCGATCGGTCGACGACCTGCGACGTGCTCATTACACCGACCTGCGCACAGGCGTCCCGCGCCGTTCGGCAAAGGCAAACAGCGCCTCGATCAGGAAGGTCAGGCAGACGTAGACCCCGGCCACCAGCAACAGCGGCTCATAAACCTGCAAGGTCTGCGCCCGCACCACGTTGGCGGCACCCAGCAGATCGACAATCGCAATCGTGGAGGCCAGGGCCGTGGATTTCAGCAACATCACGGTTTCCCCGGCCAGTGTCGGCAACAGCAACCGCAGCGCCCGAGGCAAGCGCACCCGCAACAGCGATTGGCGTGGTGTCATGCCAAACGCCGAGGCCGCTTCCATCTCACCCTTGGGCACCGCTAACAGCCCGCCGCGAATCACTTCACCGACATATGCGCCCACCGACAACACCAGGGCGAACACGATGTACCAATAACCATCGCGCAAATACGGCCAGAGAAAACTGCCGCGTATCAGCGGGAACTGCGCAAACACGCTGCCGAGCCCGTAGTAGAAGATGTAGATCTGGATCAGCAACGGCGTACCGCGCAACACGCTGGTGTAGAACAGGCTGGCCTTGGCGATCACCTTGTTTTTCGAGATCCGCGCCAGCGCCACCAGCACCGCCAGTGCAAAACCGAACACACTGGAAATCAACAGGATGGTGATGGTCGTTTGCAGTCCCCGGCCCAACAGCGCCGCGTATTCAACTATCCACGCTGGAATCATTTCATTCACTCAGCCAAAGGCATCCAGCGACGAATACGCCGCTCGAGCCGTCCAGACAGGTAGTTGGACACCAACGTCACCGCGTAATACAACGCCGCGGCCGTAAGGTAGAACAACAAGTAATGACGCGTCGAACCCGCCCCTTGCTTGGCGGTGTACAACAGCTCGTTGGTGCCGACCACGCTGATCAAGGCGCTGTCCTTGATCAGGTTGATCCACAGGTTGGCCATCCCGGCCATCGCATACGGCGCCATGATCGGCAGCGTGACGCGTCGGAACAGACCGAAACCGCTCAGGCCGAAGGCCTTCGCCGCTTCAATCTGGCCGAAGGGAATCGCCTGGATCGCCGCGCGGAAAATCTCCGAAGCATAGGCGCCCTGCACCAGCCCCAGTACCACGATGGCGGCTAACGGGCCGCTGACATTGACGACGCCGTAGCCCATCTGCGTCATCAGCGAATTGAGGAGCATGGAGCCGACGTAGTACAGCAGCAGGATCAGCAGCAACTCTGGAATCGCCCGGAACAAGGTCGTGTAACCGCGCATCAGCGCTGCAATCGGCTTTGGCGCGCCGAGCTTCAGGCAGGCCACCACCAGACCGATGAACAGCCCGACCACAAAGGCCCCGGCCGATATTTGCAGGGTCATCCAAAGACCCTTCAACAGCGCACTGCCCCATCCTGTTTCGCTGAAGTTGATCAATTCGAACATGGCTGGCATTTCAGTCTCCAGTTAGCGCACATCCCCTGTGGGAGCGAGCCTGCTCGCGATAGCTATCTATCATTCAACTAAGAAGTCGACTGATACGCCGCCATCGCGAGCAGGCTCGCTCCCACAGGTTCCGGGTCAGGTCAGAAGGCGGGTTTCACGCTGGTACCGAAGTAGTGCTGGGACAGGTCGTCGTAGTCTTTGCTGGCCAGCAAGGAGGTGATCGCCTTGTCGAGTTTGGCCTTGAGCTCGGCGTCATCCTTGCGCAGGCCGGCGCCCACGCCTTTGCCGAAGATCGGGTCATAGGGCACGGCGCCCAGGTATTCGAGGTTGCTGTTGCGGGCATCCGGGGTCTGGACGAAAGACGCCATCGCCGTGCCGTCCGCCATCATCAGGTCGATGCGACCGGCAATCAGGTCGGCGTTGGCCGAGTCCTGGGTGTCGTAATACTTCACGTCAGCGATTTTTTCGTAGTACTGCTTGAGGTAGCTGGCGCTCACCGTCGAGTTCTGCACGCCGATGATCTTGCCCTTGAGGTCATCCGGATACTTTTTCACCGCCGTGCCCTTCGGCCCGACAATCGCAATCACGGAGTCGTAATACGCCTTGCTGAAGGCGATCTGTTTTTCGCGTTCTTCAGTCACCGACATCGACGAGAAAATCACGTCGATCTTCTTCGCCAGCAACGATGGAATGATCCCGTCCCACGCCACTTCCTTGATCTCGCACTCGGCTTTCATTTCGCTGCACAGCTTGTGGATCAGGTCGACTTCAAAACCTTTCCATTCACCGTTGGCCTGCTTCTCGGTATACGGCGGATAGGGTTCCGCTGCGACCGCGAACCTGATCGGCTGGGCCTGGGCCGCGCTCATCCCGGCCAGTAATACGCAGGCCACGCCCGTCATCCAGTTTGCCAAACGTCGATTTCCCATGATGTTGCCCCGTCTTTTTATGATGTTATTAGCGAGTCTGATGAGCGTTGACGAATTGTCGGCAACGCTCGCTGCGTGGGTGTACGAAAACGTCGTCCGGCGAACCGGTTTCCTCGATCAGCCCCTGGTGCAGATAGGCGACTTTGGAGGAGACATCGCGGGCGAAAGCCATTTCATGGGTCACCAGGATCATGGTCCGGCCTTCTTCCGCGAGGGAGCGGATCACCCGCAGCACTTCGCCGACCAGTTCCGGGTCGAGTGCCGAGGTGGGTTCATCGAACAGCATGACCTTGGGCCGCATGGCCAGGGCCCGGGCGATGGCCACCCGTTGCTGCTGTCCCCCGGAGAGAAACGCCGGGTACTCGTTGCGCTTGGCCGCCAGCCCCACGCGTTCGAGCAAGGCTTCGGCCCGTTCAGTGGCCTCGGCACGGCTTTCACGCAGGACCTGGGTCGGCGCCTCGATGAGGTTTTCCAGCACCGTGCGATGGGGCCAGAGGTTGAAGTTCTGGAACACCATGCCCAGGCTGGAACGGATGCGCACCAGTTGCTTGGCGTCCTTCACCAGCGGCGCGCCCGGACGATCGAAGTTCAGGTGAATGCTTTCGCCGTCCACCAGAATGCGCCCCTGGTCCGGCACTTCGAGCATGTTGATGCAGCGCAGCAAGGTACTTTTGCCCGAGCCGCTGGCACCGATCAGTGAGATCACATCGCCTTCGCGGGCCGTCAGGGAAACGCCTTTGAGGACCTCGATATTGCCGAAGCGTTTGTGCAGGCCATCGACCTCGATCATGGTCTTGGCCTTGACCGGTTCAGCGATCGCTTCGCAAGTGACACGGCTGATCACCGGCCGCGGCGCTTCGCCTTTCAACACCAGGACAAAGTCGCGAATACGCTGGCAGGCCTGGGCCAGTCGTTCTTCACCCAAAGTGAACGAGAGCCGCACAAAACCTTGGGCAGGCTCACCGAAAGCCGCCGCATCCAGCACCGATACGCGCGCCTCGCGCAACAGCCGCCAGGCGAATTCCAAAGAGGTCAGGCCGGTGTCACGCACGTCCACCAGCACGAACATGCCGGCATCGGGAGTGAGCACAGAAATACCCGGGCAATTCGACAGGCTGGTCACCACCAGATCACGACGACGGCGGTAGATGTCGCGCATGCCGTGGGTCACCTCTTCATGGGCCAGAACCGCCTTGAGCGCAGCCTCCATGACAAAGCCCGGCAAGCCGTAAAGCATGCTCAACACCAGGGTTTCGGCGTGAGCCACGAGGGCTTCATCGGCGACGATCCAACCGGTACGCCAGCCGGTCATGGCGTGGGATTTCGACAGACTGCCGACCACCACGCAGCGCTCGGCCATGCCCGGCAACGCTGCCAGGCTGAGGTGCGCGCGCTCGAACGTCAGGCTCTCGTAGACCTCGTCCACCACAACCCACAGGTCATGCTGGATGGCGAGGTCGGCGATGGCTTGCAGCTCTTCGCGGTTGAGCACGACACCGGTCGGATTATTCGGATTAGAGAAGAACAGCGCCCGGGTGCGCGGGGTGATGGCCTTGGCCAGCACGGCGGCATCGAGCCGGAAACCTGAATCCGCCGCGCAGGGCACGCGCACCAACGTGGCGCCGGACGCCTTGAGCGTTGCCTCATAGGTCACGTACATCGGGTCCAGGGCAATCACTTCGTCGCCGGTATTGAGCAGGCACATCGAGGTGATGAACAGCGCGTTCTGTGCCCCCGCCGAAATGATGACGTTTGGCGCCGTCACCTCACGGTCGAACAGCACGCTGTACCGAGCAGCGATGGCTTCACGCAAAGCCTGGCGACCGGCGATCTCGGTGTAATGGGTGTCACCCTCGCGCAGCGCATGAATCGCGGCATCGGTGATGAAATCGGGTGTGGGGAAATCCGGGTCGCCGACGCTGAGAATGATCACATCCTCACCGCGGCGCTGGGCTTCAAATGCCGCATTGTGAATATCCCAGGCGGCGACACCGTCGCCTGAAATCCGCTCAACAAAGGGTGAAAACCGCATGCCAGTGCCTCGTTCGAAAAGAAGAAACGCAAGCCCGCGCAACCAGCCGGGGAGGTGGAACGAACATAGTCGAAGCTGAACACTCGTTCAACAGAAAAGTGACCAGGGTTCGCGTTCAGCGTAAACAGGTCGTTTTTACGACAGTCGTGCCGTTTCCAGGTCCTGGATCGGACATGGGTTCGGAGTACTTCGTCAGCTGCCCATTATTGTCGTGACCGGACTGCTTTGGTTCTTCATTCGAAGTTGCAACTGCGATTTCAAGCCCCCCTGCAACTTATGATTTATTATTTTCACATAGGCATTCGACACAATTAACTGTTTCAAAAATGACTCTATTGCTTCACGTCTGGCACACTTATTTGTAACGCAAGTAAGACACTTGAAATCCAGAACGCACAGGGTTCAATAAGCGCCACTCAAAATCCGAAAAGATGCACCTCATGAATTGTTTTAATTACAAAAGAAAATATTCTTAAACTCGACATAAAACAATGCAAATCAATATGTTATTAATCCTAATAAACAGTAACAACTTACCCTACTGAAAAATGACGCCTTCATTCCAATTCATCATAAAAAAAATTCGAACTAATCCAACCCCTCTAATATGCTCAACACCACAGTACTTGTCTCATCACCATATTCCTCTCCAAACGCCGGGCGTTAATAGTCCACCACTCAACAACTCACTTTGAACGTCGCCGGCAAGTCAGCTCTCACTGCAAGGGAATGAAAATGAAAATTCTGTGTATACATGGCATAGGCCACGAAGAGGCAGACGAGAGTTTTCAGGCGTCCTGGCACCGGGCGATTACCACGGCAGTGGCGCGCGTGGCACCGAGTACCGACGTCGAGCTGGATTATTTTCAATACGACGAGCGCTTTTCCTCCAGTGGACTGGGGGCGGCCGACATCGCCGAAGCCACGCTGCGCCTTCTGACCAGCGCGGTCATCCATTCAGTGGGTGACGTGTTCCGGCGCAATCGCGGCATCGGGCAGTTTCCCGATCGCCTGCGCTGGACGGCCGGCATGGTTGCCCAGTGGTCCGCGGACGAAGCGCTACGGACCACCCTGCGTAAGGACCTCGCCAGTGTTATCAGCGATTCGCAACCGGACATCGTCTGTGCGCACAGTCTGGGTACGCTGGTCGCCTACGACACGTTCCGTCGGGATCCCTCCC
This sequence comes from Pseudomonas sp. LBUM1663, assembly GCF_059695905.1. Taxonomy (NCBI): domain Bacteria; kingdom Pseudomonadati; phylum Pseudomonadota; class Gammaproteobacteria; order Pseudomonadales; family Pseudomonadaceae; genus Pseudomonas; species Pseudomonas sp. LBUM1663. Next base: position 4,171,906 of record NZ_CP166792.1, read on the forward strand.
TGATGAACAACCGGGTGCTGATCACGTTCGGCTCGCAGATTGCCAACCCGGCAGTGCGCGAGACATTTGGCGGGCGCATTGAAGGCATCGACGATGCGCGCAAGTGGTATCACCTCTACAACGAGCACGATCAGGTTTTTACGGCGCCGCTGTATCTGCGCGATACCAACTTCACCCAGGTCATGACGCCGTTCGATAAGCCCGGCGACGTCCTCAATCATGACGCGACTTACTACCTCGGCCATGCCGAGACCGTGACTAATGTCTGGGGCCCCCTGTTGCAGGCCGGCAAAGCGAAAGGCTTCGACAAGCGGCTCGCCGCCGTCGACAAGTCACTGGGCATTGCTGTCCCCAAGCCGCGCACGGTGCGGCGCTCGCGGGACAAGGCGTTGCTGATCGGCATCAACAACTACCCCAATCCGTCCGATCGACTCGAAGGTTGCGTCAATGACGTTTTCCTGATGAGTTCTTTGCTGCAAGAGTCGAAATTTTCGCCGGACGATATCCGCGTCGTCCTCGATGACCGCGCTACCGCTGCTGGCATTCGCGATCGCCTGCATTGGTTGCTCGACGACGCCCAGGCCGGTGACCGCCGGGTACTGTTTTATTCCGGGCACGGTGCGCAGATTCCCAACACCAATGCCACGGGTGAAGCCGACCGCATCGACGAATGCCTGTGCCCGTGGGACTTCGACTGGACGCCGGAACATGCCATCGTCGACAACGACTTTCGCGACCTCTACATCCAGCTTCCGTATGACACGCAGTTCATCACGATCTTCGATTGCTGCCATTCGGGCGGCATGACGCGCGACGGCGCACGCCGCGCACGCGGGCTGACACCGCCGGATGACATCCGCCATCGCGCGCTGCGCTGGGAGCCCGGGCTGCAAATGTGGGTGGAACGTGACTGGGTGAAACGGGCCCGAAAAAGTGCAAAGAAAGCCGAGGCAGCCAATACCGTGAGCAATCGCGAGGGTATCCGTCGCGTCGGCCAGGCCATCGCGGTGCGCGGTTACGACGACAAGCTCTACGACAAACGACGCGCCGCTTATAAACACGAAGGGCCCTTTCTGCCGATCCTCATGTACGCCTGCGGCGAATCCCAGCTGTCTTACGAATACCGTCACGGCGTTATTTCATACGGTGCGTTCACCTACGCGCTTGCCCAAACGCTGCGCTCATCCAAGCAGAGACCGACGTTCAATGCCCTGGTTCGCGCCACTGGCAAGCTCTTGGCCGAGCTGGGTTATGACCAGAAGCCGGCGATCGTCGGGCCGAAGGATTTGCTCGGCAAAGTCGTTCCCTGAGTCGCCATCGTCTGGAGATTGATATGAGCAGTGAAACGGTAAGAAGTATTCAACAGGCACTGATTGCCGACGGCTTTTTTCCCGGCGAAGTGGACGGAATCTGGGGGCGCAGAACCATCGCCGCAGTGAAAGCCTTTCAGGACAGCGTTGGGCTGGAGGCCGATGGCATCGTCGGTCCCAAAACCTCCTCCGCCTTGTTTTCTGACGTTGACCATATCCCTGCGGGACCACTTTTGCCGTGGCTCGCGGAAGCAGAGAATTTGATCGGCACCAGGGAAGTCCTTGGCCGCAAGAGCAATCCCACCATTCTGGATTGGGCCGACGATCTCGACCTTCACTATCCCGGCGACGAGGTGCCTTGGTGCGGTCTGTTTGTAGCGCATTGCGTGGGTTCTACGATGCCCGAAGAAGTACTTCCTTCGAATCCCCTGGGTGCGCGGCAATGGGAAAAATTTGGCGAATCCACCGTACCACGACTCGGCGCGGTGATGGTCTTCTGGCGTGAATCAAAAAACAGCGGCAAGGGTCATGTCGGGTTCTATACCGGCGAGGATAGCAACGCGTACCGGATTCTGGGCGGTAATCAAACGGACAAGGTGTGCCTGACATGGGTAGGCAAAGATCGATTTCTCAAAGCACGCTGGCCGCGCAAGGCAAGCTCTTTGGGTGGAGGCGACGCCATCATCGTCATGAACAGAACCGAGGATTTGTCCAGGAACGAAGCTTGAAATCGAGTGCGCCCGAGCTTTCCGGCGAAGGCGCCCTTACGCCCACCCTTCCAGGCGCAACGTGGCCCGGACCAGACGCTGCTCCTCCCTTTCGATTTCCCTGAGGTTCTCGCAGATGCTCTGGATGTGCGCGATGGCCGCCTTGCGCGCCTGCTCCGGCATGCGGCCGGTCACGGCGTTGTAGAGCCGGGCGTGCTGACGGTCGATCTGACGTTTCTGCGGTGCGCGGTGGTAGAGGTTGTTGACCGAGGCAAACACGGTGTTGAGCAGCAAGTCGGTCAGCGAGCGCAAGGTTTGCACCAGCACCGGGTTGTGCGAAGCCTCGCAGATCGCCAAGTGAAAAGCATGATCGAGCCGGGCGTGTTCGCTCGCTTCCATCGAGAGCGAGTGGGCATCGAGCAACGCTTCATAGCTGCGGGTGATGAGGACAAAATCCGCCTCGGTGCCGCGCAATGCGGCCAGGCGAGCGGACTCTCCCTCATGCAGGCTGCGCACCTCGAACAAATCGTAAAGTGTGCGCGGTTGTGAGCTGAACAAATGCATCAGCGGCGATGCGGCACCGTGGCCCGACAGTTCAGCGACAAAGGATCCCTTGCCCTGCTCCGTCTTGATAATCCCCCGGGCGCGCAACAACTTCAGGCCCTCGCGTAGCGCTGTGCGCGAGACGCCGAGCTTTTCGGTCAGGCGCCGTTCCGAAGGCAACAATTGCCCGGTCTTGAGGACCCCGTCGACGATCAGGCGTTCTATACGCTCACAGACCACGTCTGCGACTTGGGGATTACAGGTCACTTTCGCACGCTCCATCTAACCTCCCACTGGTATGACCAGCCTCACCGATAAAACCCGACACGTTCGAATACAACCCTAAGCTTATGTTTAGACGGTTATTTTTCTCAGAAGCGTGGAAATACCTCCTGAAGAACTGGTTCGACCACTCAAACAACACATGGACAGTAGGACGCGTCAGGCCAATGATGCAAGTGAGCTTTCAACGCAAACAGACCTCTAATAAAAACAACGGAGGGTCGTGAACCGCCTATGAACATCCTCTACGATGAACGCGTCGACGGCGTTCTGCCTGATGTCGACAGAGCGGCCCTGCTCCAGGCACTGCGCGCTCGCTTGCCAGACCTGGAAGTCCTGCATCAGCGCGAAGAACTCAAACCGTATGAATGCGACGGACTTTCCGCCTACCGCACCACGCCGATGCTGGTAGTGCTGCCGCGCCATATCGACGAAGTCCAAGGCGTGCTCAAACTTTGCCATGAGTTTCATGTGCCGGTGGTCGCTCGCGGTGCCGGCACCGGTTTGTCCGGCGGTGCATTACCACTGGAGAAAGGCGTGCTGCTGGTGATGGCGCGTTTCAACAACATTCTGCACATCGACCCCGCCGCACGCACGGCGCGGGTTCAGCCGGGCGTGCGCAACCTGGCGATTTCCCAGGCAGCAGCGCCGTTCGGCTTGTATTACGCGCCGGACCCTTCCTCGCAGATCGCCTGTTCCATCGGCGGCAACGTGGCCGAAAACGCCGGTGGCGTGCATTGCCTGAAATATGGGCTGACCGTGCACAACCTGCTCAAGGTCGACATCCTCACCGTTGATGGCGAACACCTGACCCTTGGCTCCGAAGCGCTCGACTCGCCCGGGTTTGATCTGCTGGCGTTGTTTACCGGTTCCGAAGGCATGCTGGGGGTGATCACCGAAGTCACGGTCAAACTCCTGCCGAAACCGCAGACGACCAAGGTGCTGCTGGCGGCGTTCGACTCCGTCGAAAAGGCGGGTCGTGCAGTCGGCGACATTATTGCCGCCGGCATCATTCCGGGTGGCCTGGAAATGATGGACAACCTGGCCATTCGCGCCGCCGAAGACTTTATCCACGCCGGTTATCCGGTCGACGCCGAAGCCATTCTGCTCTGCGAACTCGATGGCGTTGAAGCCGACGTCCACGATGACTGCGACCGTGTGCGTCAGGTGCTGGAACAGGCCGGAGCGACCGAAGTCCGCCAGGCTAAGGATGAGGCGGAACGCGTGCGTTTCTGGGCCGGGCGCAAGAATGCGTTCCCGGCGGTAGGCCGCCTCTCGCCGGATTATTACTGCATGGACGGGACGATCCCGCGCCGCGAGCTGCCCGGCGTGCTGCACGCGATTGCTGCGCTGTCGGCCGAATACGACCTGCGGGTGGCCAACGTTTTCCATGCCGGTGACGGCAACATGCACCCGCTGATTCTGTTCGACGCCAACCAACCCGGCGAACTCGATCGCGCCGAAGCCCTGGGCGGCAAGATCCTCGAATTGTGCGTGAAAGTCGGCGGCAGCATCACCGGCGAACACGGAGTCGGCCGCGAGAAAATCAATCAGATGTGCGCGCAGTTCAACAGCGATGAGCTGACCCTGTTTCATGCGGTCAAAGCCGCGTTCGATCCGGGCGGCCTGCTCAATCCGGGCAAGAATATTCCAACCTTGCATCGCTGCGCCGAATTCGGCGCGATGCACGTTCACATGGGTCAGATGCCCTTCCCTGAACTGGAGCGTTTCTGATGCGCAGCGAACACGATATCGATGACAGCGGCGCGCTACTGGACCAGGTTAACCAGGCCCTGCAAAACGCCACGCCGCTGCGCATCCAGGGCGCCAACAGCAAAGCGTTTCTGGGCCGTATCGCGGCGGGTGAAGTGCTCGACACTCGCAGCCACCGCGGCATCGTCAGCTACGACCCGACCGAGCTGGTGATTACCGCACGCTGCGGCACGCCGTTGGCAGAACTGGCCGACGTATTGGACGCGGCGCAGCAGATGCTGCCGTGCGAACCGCCCTCCTTCGGTGACGGCGCCACCGTGGGCGGGATGATTGCCAGTGGGCTGTCCGGGCCGCGACGTCCGTGGTCAGGCTCGGTCAGGGACTTCGTCCTGGGGACACGGGTCATCACCGGCCACGGCAAGCATTTGCGCTTCGGCGGCGAAGTCATGAAAAACGTCGCCGGCTACGACTTGTCGCGCTTGATGGCCGGCAGTTATGGCTCGCTTGGCGTGATCACCGAAGTCTCGCTGAAAGTGCTGCCGAAACCTCGGCAAGCGTTAAGCATCAGCCTGGAAATGGACAGCGATCGCGCCTTGCTGCGCCTCGCCGAATGGGGGCAGCAACCGCTGCCGATCAGCGCCGCGTGTCACGACGGTCAGCGCCTGCACTTGCGCCTTGAAGGAGGCGAAGGCTCGGTGGCGGCGGCGCACGACCGCTTGGGTGGCGAAGTGCTGGAGGCTTCGTACTGGGCGGATCTCAACGAACATCGATTGAGCTTCTTTGATGAAGACCAGCCGCTCTGGCGCCTGTCCGTCCCGCACAACACGCCTCGACTGTCCCTGCCCGGCCTGCAAATGATCGACTGGGGCGGCGCCCAGCGCTGGCTCAAATCCGATGCCGAAGCGGCGTTCATCCGCTCGATCGTCGCGGAAGTCGGCGGGCATGTGACCTGCTATAGCCACGGCCTGATCGACAGCCCGTTCCATCCGCTGCCCGCAGCACTGATGCGCTACCACCGCAACTTGAAGGACCAACTCGATCCACGGGGCCTCTTCAACCCCGGCCGCCTGTACGCGGAGCTTTGACTCATGCAGACCACCTTGAGCGAACAGGCCCGCCAACTGCCCCGCGCCGAAGAAGCCGAAAGCATCCTGCGCACGTGCGTGCACTGCGGTTTCTGCAACGCCACCTGCCCGACCTATCAACTGCTCGGCGACGAACTGGACGGGCCGCGTGGGCGTATCTACCTGATCAAGCAAGTGCTGGAAGGCAACGAAGTCACCCAAAAGACCCAACAGCATTTGGATCGCTGCCTGTCCTGCCGTAATTGTGAAACCACTTGCCCCTCGGGCGTCGACTATCACAACTTGCTCGACATTGGCCGCGCGGTGGTCGATGCGGCCGTGCCGCGCTCGCTGGACCAGCGCTTGTTGCGTGAAGGCTTGCGCAGCGTGGTGCCCAGTCCGGGGTTGTTCAAAGCGCTGGTCAGCAGCGGTCAGGTGTTCCGTGCGCTGCTGCCCAACTCGCTGCAAGCCAAGTTGCCTCGCCACGTGTACCCGGCCAGACAACGCCCGGTCGCCCGCCACGCCCGGCAGGTGCTGATGCTCGAAGGCTGCGTGCAGCCGAGCCTGTCGCCGAACACTAACGCGGCCGCCGCGCGCGTCCTGGATAGACTGGGGATCAGCGTGACACCGGCGCGCGAGGCCGGTTGCTGCGGCGCGGTCGATTACCATCTGGACGCGCAGGCGGCCGGCCTTGATCGCGCCCGCCGCAACATCGACGCGTGGTGGCCGCGCATTGAGCAAGGGGCCGAAGCCATTGTGCAAACCGCCAGCGGTTGCGGCGCCTTTATCAAAGACTACGGCCACCTGCTCAGCACCGATCCGGCGTATGCCGAGAAGGCCAGAAAGGTCAGCGCACTGGCCAGGGATCTGGTTGAAGTGTTGCGCGAGGAGCCGCTGGACACGCTCGGCATTCACAGCGACCAGCGCCTGGCCTTCCATTGTCCCTGCACCTTGCAGCACGCACAGAAACTAGGCGGTGCGGTTGAAGCGCTGCTGACGCGACTGGGTTTCAACCTCACGTTCGTTCCCGACGGTCACCTGTGTTGCGGCTCTGCGGGCACCTATTCGCTGACCCAACCGGAGCTGTCCCGGCAACTGCGCGACAACAAACTCAATGCGCTGGAAAGCGGTCATCCCGAAGTCATTGTCACGGCCAATATCGGCTGTCAGTCCCACCTCGACGGTGCCGGTCGAACCCCTGTCCGGCACTGGATCGAACTGGTCGAAGCCGCGTTGCCCTCATCGAGCCCTGGAGTATTCCCATGAAAAGCAAAGCCGTCCTCAGCCAGATCGAAGTCAGCCGGATTCTCAGCGCCGCACGCAACGAAGCCCAGAACAATCAATGGGCCGTGACCATCGTGATTGTCGACGACGGCGGCCATCCCCTGGCGCTGGAGCGCCTCGACGGGTGCGCCCCGATCGGCGCCTACATCGCCACCGAAAAGGCCCGCACCTCGGCCCTTGGCCGGCGTGAATCGAAAGGCTATGAAGATATGGTCAACGGGGGACGGCACGCGTTTTTGTCTGCGCCGTTGCTGACCTCGCTTGAGGGGGGTGTGCCGATCATTGTCGATGGCCAGGTGATCGGCGCGGTCGGCGTGTCCGGCGTGAAGGCCGAGCAGGATGCACAAGTGGCCAAGGCCGGTGCGCAGTGCCTGAACTGAGCTTCAATGCCGCAGAACCTGCAGGAGCGAGCTTGCTCGCGATAGCGATCTATATCCAACACAAATGTTGTCTGACAGTCCGCTATCGCGAGCAAGGAACTGCGGTGGCCGAGGCTGGCTGGCAGCAGGCTTCACCCTGTTTTTTCACTTACGCGCCAACTTGTACCGCACACACTCTTCATAAAAACTCTGCCGGACGTCCGCCGGCTTGTAGCGCGACTTGCTGTCGTAGGTCTGCTCGGTGATGCCCATCGCCATCATGCGCATCCACGCCTTGCTGAATTTGTAGGCCTGTATCTTCTGCCGGGCGGCATACAGGGAGACTCCGGCCAGCTTGAGTTCCTGGGCCCTCGCCGCCGTGCCCGCCCCCCAGCTGCACATGTACCGTTCATTGGACGCCAGCTCCTTGGCATGGGCAGAGGCCGCAACGCTGGCCAGGGCAAACGAGATCATCGTGACAAATACACTTCGCAATTGCATTCCGCCTAACCACCTGAAAATGAAGTGATTTTGGCGACAACCTGAACGCTTCGGGGCCAGCAAAATGCCTCTTTTTCACCCCCTGCGACAGCATCGCGGTCGCCTTTGCGCTTTCCGTGGTAATGCCTGCACCCAGACATGAATCAGCCAGACACTGGCGGTCATGGTTTAAGATCCGTTTGAAGCGTCCTCCGGACTCGACATCCACTTCATGCGCTTAAACCTGAAGGTTCGTATGCCCTCCTCGCTACCATTGCCGGTTCTATGCCCCCGCCTGCCCGCCCGCACGTGGCTGCGGTCACTGCTGTTACTGAGCGCCATCCTGCCAGGCATCGCCAGTGCTGAGCCAAGACCCGACAACATGGTCTACCTGCACACGATTGATCCGACCATCGAGCAAGACATTCGCTACGCCAGCGCCCACAACTTCACCGGACACTCGCTCGACGGATACGCCGCTGCCGAGTGCCTGCTGTCGCTGGACACCGCCCAGGCCCTCGCCCGGGTGCAACAGGCACTTCAAAAGCAAGGCTACGGCTTGAAGGTGTTCGATTGCTATCGACCCAGCCGGGCGGTGGCCGATATGGGCCGCTTCGCGACTGAGCCGGGTGATCCGCGCAAAGCCGAGTTCTATCCGCGCGTGGACAAACAGGACTTCTGGCGCCTGGGTTATGTGGCGCGGGTGTCGAATCACTCCAGAGGCTCAACCGTGGACCTGACGCTCATCGGTCCCAAGTCACTGCCCGCCGACACCTGGACACCCAAGGCCGCGCAAGTCGATTGCACCGCGCCTTATGCCCAGCGCTGGCACGACGGCGCACTCGACATGGGCACCGGGTACGATTGCTTCGATGAGCGTGCGCATACCGCCAACCCGACGATCAATGCCACTGCAAAAGAAAACCGTCAGCGACTTAGCAGCGCCATGGAGAAAGAGGGATTTGCCGGTTACTCGAAAGAGTGGTGGCACTTCACTTTCGGTGGAGACGGAACGCCCAAGAACGTGATGGATTTTCCCATCACGCCGCTGAGTCCCAGCGAGGTGCTGGACACCAGCCGCCAACTGATTGTGGTCACCACAAAAAACTGGGGCGACATTCAGGGCATCGCCCAGCGCTATGAACGCGACGGGGCAAACTTTCGAAAAGTCGGTGGCGGGTTTTCGGTGGTGGTCGGCAAGAACGGGTTGGCGTGGGGTAAGGGTTTGGGCAACGTTGAGCATGGTGAAGGACCGGTCAAACGTGAAGGTGATGGGAAAGCACCTGCGGGGATCTTCAAACTCGGCACTGCGTTTGGCTACGACAAGACCGCCGAGACAAAGCTGCCTTATCTCGCGCTGAACTCGACCACTGAATGCGTGGATGACAGCAAATCCGAACGTTACAACGAACTGGTCGACGGCGCGGCGATAGCCAAGGACTGGAACAGCTCCGAGCAGATGCGCAAAGAGGATGGGTATCGCAAAGGGATCTTTATCGAGCACAACACGCCAGCGTCACCGGGTGACGGCTCATGCATCTTTTTCCATATCTGGCGGGGGCCTGCCTCGCCTACGTTGGGGTGTACGGCAATGGATCAGGGGGATATTTCGCAGTTGTTCGAGTGGCTGGATCCTCGTGAATCTCCGGTGTTGGTGCAGATGCCTGAGGGGGAATATGAGCAATGGCGCGAGCGATGGGAGTTGCCGCCGCGTTGATCGAATGCGGGATAACCACGTTCCAGCGGGGTATCACAGAGGCCCTGTAGCAGCTGCCGAGCCTGCGAGGCTGCGTTCGGCTGCGCAGCAGTCGTAAAATCAGACGACGCGGTGTTTCAGGAAGACCGCAACCTCAGGTTTTACAACTGCTTCGCAGCCGAACGCAGCCTCGCAGGCTTCGCCAGCTGCTACAAGTTCAGCGTTGTTGATGAGGGAGGTTGTTATGCCTTGGTCAGCCCTGCTTCAAATCAAGGCAGTAGGTGTAATACCCCGGATCGCGGACGTAACCCAATGATTCATACAACCGCTGCGCCGCAAAATTATCCGTGGCCGTTTCCAGCACCATGCCCTTGGCGCCGGTCGACAGCGCAAAGGCCCGGGCAGCGTTCATCAGCAACCTGCCCACACCCTGCCCCCGAGCCTCGGGAGCGGTGAACAGGTCGCTGAGCAGCCAGGTGCGGTGGGCGTCAATGGAGGAGAACGTCGGGTACAGCTGGACGAACCCCAGCGCATCACCGGAAAGGTCAGATGCGAAAAAGATCACGGATTCATCCCGATCGATGCGTTCAGCGATGAAATCCCGGGACTGCTGCAAGTTCGAGGGCTGGCCGTAGAAGCCTCGATAAGCGTCGAAGAGGTGGGCGATTGTGTCGATGTGCGTTGCCTCAACACGCAAGACTTGAACGGCCATGCCTGGGGTCTCCGTAGGGGCTACTTTGGTTGCGCCACCGTGCGCAAATAAGGTTTTACCGTCTTGAAACCCTCCGGGTATTTCTTCTTCGCGTCCTCATCGGACACAGAAGTCGGGATGATCACGTCCTCACCCGGACGCCAGTTTACCGGCGTGGCAACGGTGTGCTTGGCGTTCAGTTGCAGTGCATCGAGCAGACGCAGTACCTCATCAAAGTTGCGCCCGGCACTCATCGGGTAGATGAGCATCGCCTTGACCTTTTTGTCCGGCCCGATGATGAACACGGAACGCACGGTGGCGTTGTCCACGGCCGTGCGCGCGCCGCCGCTGGCATTCGGGTGGATCATGTCGTAGAGCTTGGCCACCACCAGGTTTTCGTCGCCGATCATGGGGTAGTTGACTGCATGCCCCTGGGTTTCTTCGATGTCCTTGGCCCAGCTCGCATGGTTACTGACGGGGTCGACGCTGAGCCCGACCACCTTGGTGTTGCGTTTGTCGAATTCCGGCTTGAGCCCAGCCATGTAACCGAGTTCAGTGGTGCACACCGGGGTGAAGTCCTTGGGATGCGAGAACAGGATCGCCCACTTGTCGCCAATCCACTCATGGAAATGCAGCGTGCCCTCGGTGCTTTCGACGGTAAAGTCCGGTGCTTCGTCGCCAATGCGGATGGTCATGATCGTTCTCCTGATTGTGAGTTCTTGGGGAAGCCGTCGGAACGCGAGTCGCTGTTCCAACGGCATTCGGGATCTGTGTTGAACCGGTCAACGCGGATCAGTATAGGAGACGCTTCAAGACCTGCCGGTAACCGGTACATTCACTTTGTAAGTCGTTGATTCAGGCCTTTGAAGGCTGCTCAGGCAACACCGCCAGCGCTGATGTTCTCGCCAGCAGGTAGTAGAGAATGCCCGGCACCACCAGCCCCACGATCCAGGAAATATCCACTCCGCCGAGCTGCGCGACCATTGGCCCGGAGTAGAAATGCGTGTCGACGAAAGGCAACTGGATCAACACGCCGACGACATACACGCTGATCCCACGCACATTCCAGCGACCATAACGACCCGCCGGATCGGACAACGCCGCAATGTCGTAGCGCTCCTTGTTGATGAAGTAGTAATCCACCAGGTTGATCGCGCTCCACGGCGTGAAAAAGGTCAGCAGAAACAGGATGAAGTACTTGAAGGAGTTGAGGAACGAGTACTGCCCGAGCAACGCCAACGTGGTGGACGCCGCGACAATCACCAGCACAAACACCATGCGCTGGCGGGCGGTGATCTCGAGACGGCTGCGAAAGCCACTGATGATTGTGGCCACGCACATGAAGCTGCCATACGCGTTGAGCGTCGACACGGTGACCTTGCCGAACACCACGCTCAGGTACAGCAGCGAGGCCATCACCCCGGTACTGCCCAGGCCGACAATGGTTGCCACCTCATGACCGCGGAAATTCGCGCCCGCCAAGGCGGCGGCGAACACGCCCAGCACCATGGACGCCTGGGCGCCGAGCACAGTGCCCAGGCCCACGGCCGCGAAGGTCTTCCAGGACGAGGTGTTGCTCGGCAAGTAGCGTGAATAGTCGGCCACGTAAGGGCCAAAGGCGATTTGCCAGGACGCGGACAGCGACACGGCCAGCAGGAATGTGCTCCAGCCGAAGTGACGGTTTTCCAGCAACAGGCCGATATCGTTGAGCGTCATCAGCCGGGTAAACAGGTAGGCAAAGGCAATGATGCCCAGCACGCTGGCCACCCGTCCGACCAGGTGAATGACCCGATAGCCGAAGATCGTCAGGAACGCGATGCAGGCGGCGAAAATCAGGATGCCGGCGCTATCGCTGACATGAATCAACTGGGCAATGGCCTGCCCCGACAGGACCGCGCCGGTGGCGCTGAAGCCGAGGTACATCAGGCACACCAGGACAATCGGGATGGCGGCCCCATAGACGCCGAACTGCACACGACTGGAGATCATCTGCGGCAGCCCGAGTTTCGGCCCCTGGGCGGCGTGCAAGGCAACGACCGCACCGCCGAGCAACTGCCCGATCAGCAAGCCGATGAGTGACCAGAACACGTCACCGCCCAGCACCACGGCGAGCGCGCCGGTGACGATGGCCGTGATCTGCAGGTTGGCGCCGAGCCACAGGGTGAACTGGCTGTAGAGGCTGCCGTGACGCTCGGCCTCGGGGATGTAATCGATTGAACGGGTCTCGATCAGGGGACTTCGTTGTTGGGTCATTGCGGTGTTCTCTTGTTATGGGTAGACGCCAATGTCCGGCGGTTAAACGCGATCCCCATGTGGGAGGGAGCCTTTGTGGCGAGGGGGCTTGCCCCCGCTGGGTCGCAAAGCGGCCCCAAAGATGGGACTGCTGCGCAGTCCAACGGGGGCAAGCCCCCTCGCCACAAAGGCTCACTCCCACAAGGATTGGGGCAGTCAGTTGCTTTTATTGTTGTTGAGTCATGGCGACTTGAGCCGGCCGCTGTTCAAGCCCCACAAACGGCGCCTTCGCCCACACGACCTTGCCTCCGACCATCGTCAGCACCACGTTATTGCGCGCCAATTCTTCCTCGGGCACTTGCATGAAGTTTTTGTCCAGCACGATGAGGTCAGCAAACTTGCCCACTTCCACCGAGCCGACCACCGCGTCCAGTTTCAGCTGTTCGGCGGCGTTGATGGTGATGGTGCGCAGCACCTCCGTGCGCGACAGCGCCGGGTCGGCATTCAGCCGGCCAGCGTACTTGGGGCCGTAGCTGTGGGGGTTTTGCGGGTCGCCTGAGCGGGTGACGCCCACCTTCAGCGCGAGGAACTCGTCGAGCGGGTCGACGGGCCAGTCGCTGCCATATGCCACTCGACCGCCAGCACGGGCGATGCTGCCCGACGGCTCCATGCGGGCGAAACGCTGGACGCCCAGGTGATCGCTGGTGCCATCGACCGTGGATGGCGCCTGCTGGGCCCACTGGAAGGACATGTTGGCGGTCACGTCGAGTGCCTTGAAGCGTGAGTAATCGGCAGGGTCCACGGACTCGTTGTGAGTAATGGCCGGGCGAAAACCATTGCCGGGTAATTGCTGGCGCACGTATTCGATGCCGTTCAGTGAGTCGCGCACTGCCCGGTCGCCGGTGGCGTGCAGGTGCGGGTCGAGGCCGGCCTGCACGGCTTGCAACAGCAACGGCTTGAGCACTTGCGGCGGGAAGTACAGCTCACCGACGTTGGTGCCGGGAGTCCATTTCGGCGCCTTTTCGGTGCCGGCATTGCGCAGGTACGGCGTCAGCATGGCCCCCGTATCTGCCGGCGCATTGATGATGCCGTCCATGAACAATTTGACGTGGCGCATGCTCACGCCCGGCGCGGGTTTGGCTTCTCCCTGATCGTAAGTCGTGGCCAATGCCTTGGCGTCGGCGATGGTTTTTGTCGGATCCGCAGCAGCGGCGGCCGGGTCCAGTTTGATCGCCAGCAAGGCCCGGGCGGTCAGCTCGCCCGACTGTTGCAGGCTGGTGAATGCCTTGCCATTTTCGGGCCCGGACAAGGCATCGAAGAAACTGGTGATGCCTTGCTGGCGCATCGCGTCGAGTGCCGCGCGGGTCTGGTTGAGTTTCTCTGCATCGGTGGCGGGCGGCACCACGGCGGCCATGGTATCGGCCGCGCCGTCTTCGCAGATGCCGTTGGGGTTGCCGGCGCTGTCGCGCACGTATTTGCCATCGCTCGGATTGGCGGTGTGCTTGTTGATGCCGGCCACGGCCAGGCCGCGGGAATTGGTCAGCACGGTATGGAAGTCGGTGGAGCGGACCTGGATCGGACGCTGGGTCTTGAGCGCATCCAGCGTCGATTTGTCCGGGTCGCCGTCGAGTCCGTCCATGCCCATGCGGTCCCAGCTGCCCACTTCGAGCCAGACATCGGGGCCTTTGTCCTTGTCGGCGTCCAGGCACGCTTGAATGGTTTCCTGGAACACCTTGCGCGTCATTGTCTGGTATTTCAGGTCGCACAAGGTCATGGCGCGGCCACCGTCCCCCGGGTGCATGTGCGCATCGATGAAGCCCGGCATCAGCATGCGCCCGGCCAGATCGATCAATTGGGTCTGCTTGCCGATGTACGAGGCCACCCCTTCATCGCTGCCGACATAGACGATCTTCCCGCCCGTCACGGCAATCGCCTGCTGCACGGAGTTCTGGCCATCGACGGTGTAGATGTAGCCGTTGCGCATCACCATTTCAGCGGGCGTCGAGCCCTGGGTCTGACACCCCACCAGCGCCATGGAAGAAAGTGCCGTAGTGGTCGCAATCGCGATAAACAGCCTGGAAAATTTCAACTGCCTTACCTCTGTTTTTATAGTTTTGGAAGTGGCCCGGGCAGACTGCCGTTCAAGCCCCTGATATGCAGGGCCTACCCTATAGAGCGCGGCAGTCGGAGGGACCTCCACAAATGAGGAGGGGCAACACAAATAGCCCAGCAACAAATCCCCCCTGTGGGAGCGAGCCTTTAGTTGGGGAGATTTGTGGAGTTAATCGCGGCGCGTTGCGTCTCGCAGGACGGAGCCCAGCTCCACCTTGCTTTTCACGCCAAGCTGCAAGTAGCAATTGCGCAGATACGTGCGCACGGTCGCCGGGCTCAAGGTCAGGATTTTCGCGATCTCTTTGTAGGAATGACCGGCCGCAAACAGCATCGCCGCCGTCCGCTCCCGTGGCGCGAGCACTGCTGCGCGTGACTGCGCTTCGAGCGAGAGAATCACATGCTCCGCGTTCGGGCTCAGTGTCAGCGCACAGCGGCCCAGACGCATCACACACGGGGCTTTTTGCAGTTGGGTAATCACCTCGGCCGGCAGCATCGAACCGCTCCACCCGGGCAACTCGCGCTGAATGGCGGCGCACAGGCTTGCGCCGACGTACAACAGACTGCCGTCCAAACGCGCCACGCCGAAGTCGGTCGCGCCGTTGCCGGTGTCGATGCGGATCATGTCTTGCACCTGGAACCGCCACAGTTGCAACAGGTGGTCGCAGAAGGCTGAAAACAACGCGGCCTCGCTGTCGTTGAACGCCGGAGCATCAATGCCGCGGTAGAGACAGACGAAAAACATCAAACCGCTTTCCGGCAACTCGAAGGTGATGCACATCGGGTGGTAGAGGTCGTGGCGCCGAGCGAAGGCGTCCACGGCTTCATCGGGGTCGGTGAACCCGCTGTCGCGCACGACCGCACCGGGTTGACTCAAAGTGTCATGGGAGAACTTGTCGCGACCTGCGCTCTTGTGCCATTCGGCGGCGAACGATTCGGGCAGGTTGATACGCCCGTGCATCCAGCTTTTAGGCGGTGCGTTGGCTGCTGATGCGGACATCTCGCCCCACCACGCCGACGCAAAGGGCACCAGTTGGCGGAACGCTTGCAGGCCTTCGGCGATGAACTGCGAGGCGCCCCGTTCCCGAGCCAGCCGCCCCAGATGGAGCACGCAACGATTGAACGCCTTGAGCGTCGCCATCGACGGCGTTGCGCCGACTTCATCACCCTCCTCCATCGTTTTGATCCTGTTCGCTGTACGACGTATTTTTTCGAAGATGCCATAGGTGCAGGTGCAGCGCCATTGGCTTCTTCCAAGCCTGCCATTGATGCCTGATCCGGCAACAGTGTTTGTCCAGCGGGCCGCTATTTGAGGGCGCGTTAACCCCCTAGCATCGTCTCTACCCGGTGAGCCAATGGAGTCCGTCTCCATCGGCTCACGCCGGGTCAATCAAGACGAAGAGGTGAACGACATGAAAGGTTTAAAAATTGCGCTGTTCCTGGCGCTGGGCGGTATAGGCGCACAGGCCTTTGCAGACGACAGCTCGTCTACGGCCGAAGCCAGTAAAACGCCGGTTGAAAGCTACTCCTACGGCACCAAACTGGACATCAAGAAAATCATCACCGTGACAGAGATTGCGGACGAGTGCGGACCGGTCCCGGCCCGAATGACCTATGAAGATTCCCAAGGTCAACGCCATGTCCTTCAGTACCAGGTCATGGGTACCGGATGTTCAAATGGTTGATGCCTGCGCAGATGATGGAGGGTCGACACTCCACACCTGCAACGTCATCTTTTTTTCGCTGAGCCGACGATTTTTTCATCCGCAGCCAGTACGTCCGGAATGGAGTGTTTGAGAAACTCCACCCAGGTCTTTATTTTTGCATCGACGAACTTTCGTGACGGATAGATCGCATACAGATTCAGCGCTTCAAGGTGGTGCCCGGGCAATACGCGCACCAAAGTGCCGGCTCGCAGGCCATCGACTGCGGACGCGATGGGTTGGATACCAATCCCCATGCCATTGGTAATCGCGACAGTCATGCCATCGGCGGTGTTGATGTGAAAGGGCGAAAGCGGAACGTTGATGGTCTCCACGCCGTCCGGCCCCTCCAATACCCAGTTCTCAACCGGCATCACCGTATTCACGATTTTCAGACAGTCATGTGTGGCGAGCTCGGCCGGGGATTCCGGTTGTCCGCGTTTTTTCAAGTACGCCGGCGAGGCGCAGAGAATGCTGTAGGTGATGCCGAGTCGCTGCGCGACAAAACCTGAATCGGGCAAGTCCCTGGCTAGCACAATCGACATGTCGTAGCCCTCCTCCAGCAAATCCGGCAATCGATTGGTCAGGGTCAAATCAAACATGACCGTCGGGTGCAGCTCTCTGTACTTGGCAACGGCATCGATCACGTAGTGATTGCCGATGGCAGCCATCGCATGAATCTTCAGGCGGCCCACAGGCTGGGTGTTCGCGGTGCCCGCTTCCTCGTCGGCCTCCCGCACCTCTTCAAGAATCCTCTCGCAACGTTCCAGGTAACGCAGGCCGGCTTCGGTCAGCGCCAGGCGGCGGGTCGTGCGGTTGATCAGCCGTATGCGAAGCCTGGCTTCCAGGCTGGAAACCGCTTTGGAAACGTTGGTCGTGGTGGTGTCCAATACCTCCGCCGCCGCCGTAAAGCTGCCGCTCTGGGCCACCGCCACGAAAAACCGCAGGGTCTGGAACACGTCCATCGTTTTCACCTCGGGGGATGGAAAAGGGGCGGCCTTGGAGGGTAATGCCGATCAGTTAAGGCGCGAGACCTGTGGGAGCGAGCTTGCTCGCTCCCACAAGGATTGCGGCGTTCAACGCCTCGTTTGATCGGCACTACTCGACAAGAGCGCCCCGTCATCATCGGTTACTTCTTGCGCGGAATAAATCCTGGGACACCGGTTTCCACCACTGAGTTGAATCGAATCCTGGTGGTGATGTCGTTCTGAATTTCAACCATGGCCCGTTGCGGCAAGGTCGAAATATCGAAGTTTTCCCGGATATGACTCGGTGTCGCAGACGTGGTCAGGAACGCCACTCCACGCTGCACCGACCAGGCCAACGCCACTTGCGCGGGGGTCTTCTGCACACGCTGGGCAATCTGGGTGATCACCGGGTCTTGCAGGACATTAGGCTCCATGCCGTGGCCCAGCGGCGCAAACGCAAGCACGATAATCCCATGCTGTTTGCAGAACTCGAGCAGTTCCCATTCCGGCAGATACGGGTGGGCCTCGACTTGCACCACGGCCGGTTTGATCCGCGCCACTTCGACTATTTCCTGCAGTTTTTCCAGGGTGATATCCGACAAGCCGATGGCCTTGCAGCGGCCTTCATCCACCAGGCGCTCCATTGCCCTCCAAGTCTCGATGAGCGTGACGCCGTCGTCGTAGATCACGTGCCCTTCGGCATCCCTTGGGTCCTGGTTATCGCCGGGTTGAAAGGCAAAAGGCGTATGGATCAGGTAGCAATCGATGTAGTCCACCTGGAGGCGCCGGCAACTGGCCTCGAACGCCGGTTCGACGCGCTCGGGACGGTGGTTGGTGTTCCACAGTTTGGTGGTGACGAAGAGGTCTTCGCGGCGGACTTTTCCGGCGTCCAGCATTTCCTTGAAGGCCACGCCGACCTGTTCTTCATTTCGATAACGCTCGGCGCAATCGAAATGGCGAAAGCCCGCTTCCAGCGCGTCCTTGACCGCTTGGGTGGTGACGCTGAGGTCGCGAAACAGGGTGCCAAATCCCACGGCCGGCATTTCAACGGAGCCGTGGTTCAGCGCAAATTTCGTGTCGCGAAGGTCATCGGTAAAGTGTTCGTAAGTCATGTCTGTACTCCAATCTCTGGCTATTGATACGAAGGTTTCGCTGCTTCGCGACTGGCAACGCGCTGCTCGAACGCGCCGACAGAATTACCGCCAAGCGCCACGTACAGCTGCACGGTGTCGAGGTATTGCGCGGTCTTCACGCGGATCTGGCCGAGTAACGCCTGCTCGTAGGCACGCTCGGCTTCCAGCACCTGGAGGATGCTGTTCTCGCCTTGCGCATAGGCTTGCTGGTTCAAGCGCAAACTGGTGTCAGCGGCGCGCAACGCGTCTTCCTGCGCCCGATTTTGCTCAGCGCCGTGGTTGATCGCTTGCAACGAGTCCGCGACCTGACCGAACGACTGAATGACGGTCTGCTGGTAGCCGGCGAGCGTCGCCTTGTAGCCGTCGACCGCCGCCTGACGTTCAGCCTTGAGCGTTCCGCCATCGAACAGCGGCCCTGCAATCCCCGCCGCGAAGCCCCAAAGCGCGGCGCCGCCATTGCCTGATGCGGCTTGCGCCAGCGACGCGGACAGCGTGACGCGGGGGTAAAGATTGGCGGTGGCGATGCCGACTGCCGCGCTGGCCATGTGCAGTTCGGCCTCGGCTTGCAGGACGTCCGGTCGACCGTGGGCCATTTCCGACGGCAAGCTGACGGGCACGTTCGCCGGCAATACGAACTCGGCAAAATCGAAGTCCGGCGCGCTCCAGTCACCCGGGCCTTTGCCCGTCAGAATCGACAACGCGTGACGTGCGGCATCGCGCTGCTGAGCGAGGGGCGGCAGCAGCGTGCGGTCCTGGGCAAGCCGGGTTTCGGCCAGGGAAACGTCGATCTGCGTGGTGGTGCCGCTGGTGTGGGCCATGCGCACGAGGTCGAGGTTCTTCGCGTCATTGGCCAGCAGCTTCTCGACGGCCGCGATCTGCGCGTTGGCGGAAGCCACCAACAACGCCTGGCTGGCGACATCGCCGGTCAGGGTCAGGTACGCCGCTTCGTAACGATGTTTCTGCAGCGCGGTGAACGCTTCTTGCTGTTCGATCACACGTTTGTTGCCGCCGAATACATCAAGGTCAAAACCGACCCGCGGCCCGATGGCATAGAAGTTAGAAGTGGCAGGCTCCTTGGCGTTGTGTACCCGTTGGCGACCTGCCGTCGCGCCAAAATCGACTTGCGGATACAGCGCCCCTTCCGCCGCGGCCACTGAAGACGCGGCTTGCCGGATCGTTGCGTCCGCCGCCACGAGTTCAAGATTGCCCTCGATGGCGCGACGCACCACGTTATTGAGCTTCTGCGACTGGAAGGCTGTCCACCAGTCACCGCGGACCTTTTTACCCAAGTCGATGCGTTGTTCGCCGGGCGTGTTGCCGCCCTGGCCGAGGCGTTGCTCGGCCTGTTGATCGTAATGCTGCGACAGGCTCGGTGGCTGCATTTGATAGTCAGGGCCGACGGTGCAGGCAGTCAGGAACGCCAACGCCGATACCGCACCGAAGGTGGTTTTGAACAGTTGTCTGTTGATGAAGCGTGCAGAGGATTTCATTGGGCAAACTCCACGAAAACTAGTTAGTCGGAACGGGCTTGCGAAGAAAGACAACCAGTGGGCTCACCACCAGCATCGCCACCATCAGAATCTTGAATTGGTCGACCACCGCGATAAACGCCGCCTGGTGGGTGATCATTTCGTTGAGCCCCGCCAGTGCTGGCAGGGACATCGGCCCGACGCGGTACGGCGTCAGGTTGCTGACCAGCGCCAGGTGCATCGCTTGCGTGTTGTTGAAGAAATACAACTGCACAATCGCCACGCCCAACGTGCTGCCGTACACACGGGACAGATTGAACAAACCGGTGCCTTCGGGGCGTAACGTCGGGTCAAGCGTGCTGAACGCGACCTTGGTCAGCGACGGCATCAGGATGCCGATGCCAATGCCCTGGACCGCACCGGCCACCGCCACCGGCGACCAATCCATCAACGGCGAATAACCGAGCATCAGCCAGTTGGCATAAATCACCACGCCAACGCCTGCCGCCACGAACAGCCGACGGTCGAAACGCTCGGGCACACGGTTCATCAGCAGGAACGCGCCGACCAGCCCGATACCACGGGGGATGGTCAGGGAACCGGTGGTGTCCGGCGGATAGCCGAGAATCTCGTCGAGCATTGGCGAGGTCAGGGCCATGGTCGACAGCAGCACGAAGCCGACGGCGAAAAAGATGATCGTCGACAGCACGAAGTTGCGGTCGCTGAACAAGCGCTTGTTGAGGAAATGCACTTTCGCGGTCAGCACGTGCACCGCAAAAAGGTAGAACCCCAATGCGCAGCCGATTGCTTCCAGCCAGATTTCGGTCGAGGCAAACCAGTCCAGGCGTTCACCGCGGTCGAGCAGCATTTGCAGGCTGATCAACCCCAGCGTGAAGCTGCCGAAGCCGAAGAAATCGAACGTCGGCCGCTTTTCGGCTTTCTTCTCATTCAGCAACAGCGCCATCACGAGGAAGATGAAGGCCGACAGCGGAAGGCTGATGTAGAAGATCGGGCGCCAGTCGTAATGCTCGCCGATCCACCCGCCGATGCTCGGGCCGCTGACGATGCCGAACAGCACGATGGCCGTCCAGGTGGCGCCAAATTTTGCACGTTTCTCAAGGGGCAATGTCTCCAGAGAAATCGCCATCGACAGCGGCGCCAACACGCCACTCGCCAGGCCCTGGATAATGCGCGCTCCGACGAATTCCAGCGGGGTCGTTGCCTGGGTGGCAAGCAGCAAGCCAAGGACAAAGAAAGCCAACGCCGTTTGATAAACCCGCTTCAGGCCAAAACGCCCGGCGAGCCATTGCGCAACCGGCATGGTGATGGCGCTCGCCGCCAGGTACGAGGTGAAGATCCAGCCCGCCTGGTCGTCGGTCATCGACAAGCTGCCCTGAATCAACCTGAGTACGGCATTCGGAAGCGGCAGGTTTGCCGACTGCATATACGTCGCGAGCAGCGCGGCGAACCTTAACGTTCCCGCACCTTGAGGTCCGGCAAGGTTGGCGTTCATCAGAAGTTACCTGCGGTCAACAGCGCCTTGAGCGGATGCCACCACGGCGTGCGGTAGCCGGTATCGACCTTGACTGTGGCGCTGGTGCCCGAGAACAGCGGCAATGCAGGATCGGTCTCATCGAGTTCGAGCCGCACCGGTACGCGCTGCACCACCTTGACCCAATTGCCGGTCGCATTTTCCGGCGGCAGCAGGGCGAAGTCCGACCCGGCACCCGGGCTCATGCTGGTCACGTGGGCTTTGAAAACGTGGTCGGGATACGTATCGATACTGACCGTCGCTGCCTGGCCGGGGCGCATGTGGGTGACGTCAGTTTCGCGGAAGTTGGCTTCCACCCAGATCTCGCGATCCGAAAGCAGGGCAAAGGCTGGCGCGCCGTTGTTGACGTAATTGCCGACCTGCAAATCGTCGACCTTGGCGACGATGCCGTCATCCGGCGCATACACCGTCGCGTAGGAAAGGTAGAGCTGCGCTTCGTCGAGCTGAGCCTTGGCTTCACGAACCGTCGGGTGGGTATCGGCGTCGATGTTCGGATTGCCATTCAGCGCAACAACGGTACTGGCGATCTGTTGTTCAACCGACGCAATCCGTTGCCGGGCCACTTTGAGGTCGGTGTCGGCGCGTTCATAAATGGCGCGCGAGACGAACTCGGTCGCGACCAGCGCCTTCTTGCGGGCGAACTCCCGTTGATCGAAATCGGCCGACTCTTTGGCCGATTGCAGCTCCGCCTGCTGCTGCCGGTAGCTGGCCTTGAGCCCATCGATACGCAGGCGCGCCACGCTCAGCTGCGCTTCTGCACGGTTGACGGCGATCTGCAACGGTTTCGGATCAATGCGGAACAGCACCTGGCCCTTGTGAACCTGCTGATTGTCTTCGACCGCAATCTCGACCACTTGCCCGGAAATCCGTGCGTTGATCGATGCTTTCGCCACCCGGGCGTAGGCGTTATCGGTGGAGATAATGGCGGCGCCGGCCTGATAACGAGCGAAGCCGACCGCGGCGAAAATCAGCGGCAAACCGACAATAAGGAACGGCCGCAGTTTCTGTTTGAACGGTTTTTTGATGGGCGTTTCGCCAAGGTTCGGTGCGGGGTGCTCGAAGCTCTGCGAAGCCGGGATGTCGAACTGTTTAGTCATGATCGAATACACCTTTAACCGGGACATCGGGCCGGCGAAAAGTGCGGCGGCCCCGACGTCAATAGTTGCTGTGAGGAATCAAGCCCGAGCACGGACGGGAGGATCGCTCCGCCGCACCTGTTTCGTCGCCGCAACACTCAGTTCGAGTTCCGCTTCAACAAACCGTAAACCAAGGAATTTCTGGTTCCTTAATTTTGTGCGATGGTGTAAGAATATCCCCACACAAACCCTCCATCAAGGTTTTTATACGACATGGCACAAAAAAAAATCACCGAAGGAAAAGGCCGCGGCCGCCCCCGCGCCTACGACCCGCAAACAGCCCTGCAGCAAGCGCTTGGTGTGTTTTGGAGCACCGGCTATTCCGGCGCGTCGCTGGACAGCATCGCCACCGCAGCGGGCATGAATCGCCCCAGCCTCTATGCGGCATTCGGCGACAAACACGCGCTCTACATAAAAGCGCTTGAGCAATATTGGGAATTTGCCGCCGCGGCGATGCACGAGGCGCTGACGGACAACACCCTGCCCTTGCGCGATGCATTGATGCGTTTTTACGAAGGGCAGTTGTCGATTTACTTCTCGGGCGACGGCCAACCGCGCGGCTGCTTCGCGATCGGCACGGCGACCACCGAAGCGGTCGAGGATCCGGAAATTCGCGAAGTACTGTCGGACCGGCTCAGCAGACTCGATGCCGATCTGGAAACGCGTCTGCGCACGGCCATCGATTCCGGCGAGCTCAAAGGCGATGTCGACGCCGCCGCCCTCGCCGTCCTCGCGTCCTCTCTGCTGCACAGCATTTCGATCCGCGCGCGGGCAGGCAAATCCCGAGAGGAATTGACGGAGCTGGCACGCAATGCGGTCGGTGTGATGTGCGGTGCGTGACGGACTCGAAGACATTCTGGCTGAACAGCTGGCGGTGATTTTTTGCGGCATTAACCCGGGCATGACGGCCGCCGCTCAAGGCCACCATTTTGCCGGAAGAGGCAATCGTTTCTGGCGCACGCTGCATCTTGCGGGCTTCACGCCTGAGGAGGTGCGCCCGGAAAACGACCGGACGATCTTGAACTTTCACTGCGGACTGACGGCCGTGGTGGATAGGCCCACGGCGCGTGCGGATCAGTTGTCCCTGGATGAATTCACCGCCGCCGCGGCGAGTTTTGAACAGAAGATCGCTCGTTATGCGCCGCGTTACGTCGCGTTTCTCGGTAAAGCGGCGTATGCCGCGTTATCCGGCCAGCGCGACATTGCCTGGGGGCTTCAATCAAAAACCTTTGGCAATGCCCAGGTCTGGGTCCTGCCTAACCCGAGTGGGCGAAATCTCGCGTTCAGCCTGGATCAACTGGTTGTCGCGTACCGCCAACTTTGGTCGGCAGTGAATTAGCCGGCACCGAGGGCTCCCTCGGCAAGGCCCGGCCTGATTCACCCGGCGTCGATCAACAAAACTTGCGTTCGGCGGCCGTAGGCTAAGCTTAGAGCAGCTTATTGCACACGATGCTCGCGTCTGCAGGTTTGGGGTTGTTCTGGAGAGCGTCTGCAACAGCTATTTCAGACAGGCCCAACCTATTCACGCAGGACTACGTGATGACCGAGCCCCTTCTCAGTTTTGATCAACTCAAGCGTGCTGCCGCCTCCGGCGAAATTGATACTGTTCTTGTTTGCATGGTCGATATGCAAGGCCGACTGGTCGGCAAGCGATTCCAGGTCGAGTTTTTCATCGACAGCGGCCACGAAGAAACCCACTGCTGCAACTACCTGCTGGCCGACGACATCGACATGGAACCCGTGCCGGGTTACGCCGCCGCCAGTTGGAGCAAAGGCTACGGCGACTTCGTCCTCAAACCCGACATGTCCACTTTGCGGCGGGTGCCTTGGCTGGAATGCACGGCGCTGGTGCTGTGTGATGTGCTCGATCATCACCATCGGCGCGACCTGCCGCACAGCCCGCGGGCGATTCTGAAAAAGCAGATCGAGCGACTTCGCGAACGCGGCTACACCGGCATGTTCGCCTCGGAACTTGAGTTCTATCTGTTCGACGAAAGCTACGAGGCCATCCACGAGCGCAACTACCACAAGCCAAAAACCGCCGGCCATTACATTGAGGATTACAACATCCTCCAGACCACCCGCGAAGAGCCAGTGCTGCGGGCGATTCGCAAGCATCTGCAGGCGTCCGGCATTCCCGTGGAAAACTCCAAGGGTGAATGGGGCCCGGGCCAGGAAGAAATCAACATTCGTTACGCCGATGCGCTGACCATGGCCGACCACCACGTCATCATCAAGCACGCCTGCAAAGAGATCGCGCAGCTACAAGGCAAGGCGATCACGTTCATGGCCAAGTGGCGGTATGACGCCGCCGGGTCCAGCAGCCACATTCACAATTCGCTGTGGGACAAGAACGCGAAGAAGCCGCTGTTCTTTGACGCCAAGGCCGAGTTCGGCATGTCGAAACTGATGCGCGCCTGGGTGGCCGGGCAGCTTAAATATGCCAACGACATCACCTGCTTTCTCGCGCCTTACATCAACTCCTACAAGCGTTTTCAGGCCGGCACCTTTGCGCCGACGCGGGCGGTCTGGAGTCGCGACAATCGCACCGCAGGCTTTCGACTGTGCGCGGAAAGCAGCAAATCCATCCGCATCGAATGCCGCATCGGCGGTGCCGACCTCAACCCTTATCTGGCCTTCGCCGCACTGATCGCCGCGGGCCTGGCCGGTATCGACGAAAAGCTTACCCTCACCCCACCCTTTGAAGGCGATGCCTACGTCGACGAGCACTTGCCTGAAGTATCGAAGACCTTGCGTGAAGCCTGCGCCGCGCTCCAGGGGTCGACGATGTTGCGCGAAGCCTTCGGTGATGAAGTGATCGATCACTACGTGCACACCGCCGAATGGGAGCAGAAAGAGTACGACCGGCGGATCACCGACTGGGAATTACAGCGCGGTTTCGAGCGCTATTGAGACCGCCATCATGACAGCAACGATTCAACTCATTTCACCGGTCGATGGCCGGGTCTATGCCGAACGTCGCTGTGCCGATCCTGCGCAGATCGAGCAGGCGCTGGCGGCTGCCGCAACGGCCCAGGCGTCATGGAAACGCCGACCGCTGAGCGAGCGTGCCGCTTTTTGCAATGCTGCGGTGGACGCGATGCTGGCCATGAAGGACGAAATCGTCCCGGAACTGGCCTGGCAGATGGGCCGCCCAGTACGCTTCGGCGCAGGCGAACTGCGCGGTTTCGAAGAGCGTGCCCGGCACATGATCGCCATTGCGCCTGAAGCGTTGGCAGCGGTTGAACCCACGCCTGTCGACGGTTTCCGCCGCTGTATCAAGCGCGAGCCGATGGGTACGGTGCTGGTCGTCGCACCGTGGAATTACCCCTATCTGACAGCCGTGAACACGATCATTCCGGCACTGATGGCCGGCAACAGCGTTATCCTCAAACACGCTTCGCAAACGCTGCTGGTGGGTGAACGGTTCGCCGAAGCGTTTCGCCGCGCCCATCTGCCCGAAGGCCTGTTTCATAACCTGCTGCTCAATCATGACCAGACCGCCGCAATCATTGCCTCTGGCCGTGTGCAACAGGTGAACTTCACTGGTTCGGTCGGCGGTGGCAGAACGATGGAAAGCGCAGCGTCAGGCCACTTCCTCGGCCTGGGCCTGGAACTCGGCGGCAAAGACCCGGCCTACGTTCGCGCAGACGCCAACCTCGACCACGCGGTGGAAAACCTGGTGGACGGCAGCTTCTTCAACTCCGGGCAAAGCTGCTGCGCCATCGAGCGCATCTATGTCGATGAAAAAATCTACCCGGCGTTTGTCGAGCGATTCGTCGCGCTGACGAATCAATACGTGCTGGGTAGTCCACTGGACGAAGCCACCACACTCGGCCCGATGGTGAACCCGGGCGCCGCTGAATTCGTGCGCGGACAGATCGCCGATGCGCTGGCCAAGGGCGCAAAGGCCCTGATCGATCCGAAGGCCTTTCCCTTCGACGCACCGGGCAGCGCCTACCTCGCGCCCCAAGTGCTGGTCGATGTCAGCCATCAGATGTCGGTGATGCGCGAAGAAAGTTTTGGCCCAGTGGTCGGCATCATGCCGGTGACCGGCGATGACCACGCCATTACCTTGATGAACGACAGCGAGTTCGGCCTCAGCGCGTCCATCTGGACCCAAGACCTCGCCGCCGCTGAACGCCTGGGCAACGTGATCGACACCGGCACCGTGTTCATGAACCGTTGCGATTACCTCGACCCGGCCCTCGCCTGGACCGGCGTGAAAAACAGCGGTCGCGGCGTGACACTTTCGCGCCTGGGTTACGAGCATCTGACCCGAGCAAAATCCTTCCATTTGCGCCATGAGATCTGAGCCATGAGCCTGACCGGGAACTGGAACTACCCCACGAGCATTCGCTTCGGTGTCGGCCGCATCAGCGAGCTGGCCGAGGTCTGTCGCAGCCAGGGTATCCAGCGACCGCTGCTGGTCACCGACAGCGGCCTGGGGCGCGCGCCGATCACCACGGCGGCTTTGGATTCCTTGCGTGATGCCGGCCTTGGCGTCGCGCTGTTTTGCGACCTCAAGCCCAATCCCGTCGAAGCCAACCTCGCGGGCGGGCTCGATGCCTGGCGCGCCGGCAAACACGATGGCGTGGTCGCCTTCGGCGGTGGCAGCGGCCTGGACATGGGCAAGTTGATCGCCTTCATGAGCGGCCAGACCCGGCCGGTCTGGGATTTCGAAGACATCGGCGACTACTGGACACGCGCTGACGAAAGCCAAATCGCCCCGGTCATCGCGGTGCCGACAACGGCAGGCACCGGTTCAGAAGTCGGCCGCGCGGCGGTGATTATCGATGAACGCACCCACACCAAACGCATCATCTTCCACCCGAAGATGATGCCGCGCGTGGTCATCAGCGACCCGGCCCTGACCGTCGGCATGCCGGCAAAAGTCACCGCTGGCACGGGCATGGATGCGTTGGCGCATTGCCTGGAATCCTACTGTGCCCCAGGTTTTCACCCCATGGCCGACGGCATCGCGGTGGAAGGCATGCGCCTGGTGGCCAACGCCTTGGTGCGGGCCGTCCACACCCCGTCTGACCTCGATGCGCGCGCGCAAATGCTAGCCGCCGCCGCGATGGGCGCCACGGCATTCCAGAAAGGCCTGGGCGGCATGCACGCCCTCTCACATCCGGTGGGCGCGCTGTACGACACCCATCACGGCATGACCAACGCCACCTTCATGCCTTACGTATTGCAATTCAATCGCTCGGCCATCGAAGAACGCATCACGCGCCTGGCGGCTTATTTGCGTCTGCCGTCGCCCGGCTTCGACAGCTTCCTGGCCTTCATCCTCAAACTGCGCAAGGACATCGGCGTGCCGCACACATTGGAGGACCTGGGCGTGGATGATCGCCAGGCCGATCTGATTGCGGACATGGCCATTGTCGACCCCTCTGCCGGCGGCAACCCGCTGCCATTGACCCGGGAAGGCGCGGCAAACATTTTCGCGGCGGCGTATCACGGCCGCATTTAGAGCAGTTGTCTGTCCAGACATAGGGCATGGACAGGGTGTACCGGTTGGAAAAGGAGCAGTACGACAAGGGGTTGAAAGCCAGCCCATCCGGGACCCGGATGGATGCGTATCAAAACCTGAAGGGGCACACAACATGAATCCAGCAAGTCAGCCCGGCACAAGCGCGCCGCACGACGATGACGTCAAGGTGCTGCACAGCATGGGCTACGCCCAGCAGCTCTCGCGACGCATGGGCGTTTTCTCCAACTTTGCCATCTCCTTTTCGATCATCTGCATCCTCTCGGGTGGCATCAACTCACTCGCCCAAGGCACTTCGGGTGCGGGCGGCGCGTCCATCGGCATCGGCTGGCCGATCGGTTGCCTGATCTCCGGGGTGTTTGCCATGGCCATGGCGCAGATTTCCTCAGCCTACCCCACCGCTGGCGGCCTCTATCATTGGGGCTCGATACTCGGTAACCGCTTCACCGGCTGGCTGACGGCCTGGTTCAACCTGTTGGGGCTGGTGACCGTGCTCGGCGCGATCAACGTCGGCACCTACTACTTCTTTTTCGGCGCCTTCGGACCGGCACTGGGCATGGAAGACACCATCACGACACGGATGATTTTCCTGGCGATCCTCACCGGTCTGCAGGCCTTGTGTAACCACCTGGGCATTGGCCTGACCGCGAAACTCACCGACTTCTCGGGGTACCTGATCTTCGCCACGGCACTGGCGCTGACCATCGTCTGCCTGATCTCGGCGCCCAGTTATGAATTCGCCCGGTTATGGACCTTCGGCAACTACTCCGGCGAAGCGGGCGGCAGCGTCTGGCCGCAGGTTTCCAACGGCTGGATCTTCATGCTCGGCCTGCTCTTGCCGATCTATACCATCACCGGCTATGACGCCTCCGCGCACACCTCCGAAGAAACCCGCAATGCCGCCATGTCCGTGCCGCGCGGCATGGTCATGTCGGTGGTCTGGTCGCTGCTGTTCGGCTGGGTCATGCTCTGCTCGTTTGTGCTGATGCTGCCGAGCATGGACGAAGCGGCGAAGCATGGCTGGACCGTGTTCTTCTGGGCGATGGACACGCAAGTGAACCCGACTGTAAAAACGGCGCTGTACGTGGCCATTTTCATCTCGCAATTCCTCTGCGGACTGGCGACCGTGACCTCGGTGTCACGCATGATCTTCGCCTTCTCCCGCGACGGCGGCCTGCCCTTCTCCAAAGCGCTGGCCTCAGTCTCGCCAACCCTGCGCAGCCCGGTGGCCGCAATCTGGACCGGCGCCACCCTCGCGGTATTGTTCGTCTGGGGATCGTCGGTGATCTCGGTCGGTGAAACGCCGGTCTATACGATCGTGGTCTCCTGCACGGTGATCTTCCTGTTCTTCTCTTTCATCATTCCCATCGTGCTCGGCCTGTTTGCCTACGGCACGTCGAAATGGCCGACCATGGGACCGTGGAACATGGGACGCTTCTGGTACACCGTGTTCGCCCTCCTCTCAATCCTTTCGATGGTCATCATCTTCGTCATCGGCATCCAGCCACCGAACGATTGGGCGCTGTACATCACCATCGGTTTTCTGGTGCTGACGGCCATCGTCTGGTTCGGTTTTGAAGCCCGACGTTTCCAGGGACCGCCGATAGGCGACGTGATCATCAGGCGTCAGGCTGAAATTGCTGCAGCGGAAGAGGCGCTAAA
Organism: Pseudomonas sp. LBUM1663; assembly: GCF_059695905.1. Lineage (NCBI taxonomy): Bacteria > Pseudomonadati > Pseudomonadota > Gammaproteobacteria > Pseudomonadales > Pseudomonadaceae > Pseudomonas > Pseudomonas sp. LBUM1663. The sequence goes on from NZ_CP166792.1 coordinate 4,201,496, forward strand.
CAAACGCGCCGGAGGCTGACCCAGCGCCATAAAAAAACGGGACGCCAAGCGTCCCGTTCTTGTGAAAACAAATAGCACAAACAACAAACAACCTGTGGCGAGGGAGCTCGCTCCCGCTGGCCTGCGCAGCAGGCCCATCTTTTGGGGCCGCTTCGCTGCCCAACGGGAGCAAGCTCCCTCGCCACATGACAGCGGTTAAACAGAAGGCTCAACCTTATCCAACACCCGATTCGCCGCAACCTCCGCCACCATGATGCTGTTTGAAATGCCCAGCAAGGCATAACGCGACTCACCCTCCAAATGATCCACCAACTGATGGACCATCACATCGACCGACGCCAGCGTCTCGACCAAAAAAACCGCCAGAGTTTCGGCCGTGGCTTCTGGGTCCACGGTAAACAGCTTGCTGGATGTACGCGGGGTGGCTTTGATATCGGCGTTTGATGGGAAGTGAAAATCGAGGGCGCGTTCGGCGGCGTCGTTGAGTTTTTTTGAATCGGGTTCGTAGGGGGAAACTGGATCGGTGTCTGGTGGGTTTGGTGTGGCCTTAAACATATTTCTGTCTCCATATGGAGCCATCACCGAACGCTGCTAAACGTAAGGTGGCAGCTGTGTGCAGGTTAGCAGACCGGCGGAGACGAAATCCGGCGCGCCCGAGGGCGCCCTGCGCACAGCTACCATAAAGTGCAGGCATGAAATGACCCGACTGTCTGGATGCAGATACGCTTCGTCACGACGGGCTGCTAAACCCGATCACTGAAGGGCAGTGACACGAACCAAGTTACCGAGCGGCCCAAAAGCGCACAAGCCGGCGGATTCTGGTGCAGTCGTAGGCAACGGCGCAAGGTTTTGTAGCTTTCAGGACGTAACGTTCAGGGTGTTTAAACATGCGCCCTCAAGAGTTGTTGAAAAAGCTGATGCGCGTTTCCTACAGGCGGTGAAAGCTTCGAAAAAACTCAGGAAGCCATTGCCGTATTTACAAGATGACCGTCGCAAGTGTGATAGCAACGTGGTCTCTTGAATCAGTCTGCTATCGGCCCAGAGTGTGTAAAAACGCAGGTGCCGTTTTGAAGTCTGCGTTGCTACGTAAAATCTGCCAGTGCTGGGTTAATCAGCAGACCTGAAATTTGCGTAGGAACGCGATTTTCGTTCTGGTTCTGGCCGTTAAACTTGCTCTAAAACGTTTTTACACAGCCTCGGCCAAAAGCAGACTGTCGTTACGGGCCCTTGGGACGGAGATTTTGAGCTACTCTCTCCGACACTAGCTTTAGGTAAGCTTGAACACTGCCAGAGAAGGCATCTCCAGGAGTGGCGCATTTAATCAATTCTTTCACCGCGCCCTCTTCTTCCAAAGCAGTCCACTGGCAGCAACACATCATGTTAGCGGGCTCGATATGACGTACTGCATAAGTTCACAGGAAGTGGTAAATGCGATCCGCACAATGAGCACAACGCGTATCGGCATTGATGGAATAGATGGCGCGGGCAAGTCAACGCTGGCCCGAGAAGTCTCTGAAGCCCTTGGACTTCCTTGTATAAGCCTCGACTCCTTCCTTGAGAAAGATATGAAAGGGTATGTTGAGCACATCGACTACCTGAAGCTTAAGGCTACGCTGGAGAAGTTTGAAGGCTATGTAGTGGAAGGTGTTTGCCTGCGCCAGGTGTTGCGGCGAATTCAACTGGCACCCGCAGCAAACATCTATATCAAGCGAGTGCAGCATGGAGTCTGGTCAGATGAGGCCAATCTAGATATCAGCGAACCAGTCGATGTCGTTCTGGCTAGAGAAAGAGAACTCGCCAGTCTGTTTTCGATTAGTCTGGTAAGTAATCTCGGGTTGGCAGAAGAGGTCATTCGGTATCACGCTGAATTTCGTCCGCATAATCACGCTGACGTAACCTATGCTGCCGCGCATTAGCAATTCACTGCTGGGACGACGATTCGGAAAGGAAACAGAATTTTATACTCCTTGGTTTAAACGTCTGTTTTTTGACCTATTGCTGGCCGTAACGAGAGGCAGAAAGCGCCCCGTAGCTGCCGGCAACCGGCAAAAAACAGCCGCAGTGCCGTATGCTAAGAGGCAAATGGTGCAAGCGCTTTGACTTCAGCAGGACGTTGATGGGATATAGCCCTCCGGCGGGTAACCCCTCCCAATCTGTCTGCACGTCTCAGTTCGATCATCCCGGTGGCGTCGCTGATACACTATTCCTACAGCAGCCCTTTGGGCAGCCAATGAGTTGGGCCGAGAAATGGATATCAAAGAGTTTTGCCTCGCTCATCGATTCGATATGAGCAAATGCGCAGTAGCATCAGGTGGTGGCAGCTTCGAGTTGACGGATCTGAAAACTTCGCCTGTCGAATTCTTGAGCTTGGCGGAAGACGATTTTGAACGTGGCGGTTTGTCAGCCCTTGTCAATGCAACGACTAATATTAAACGTGCGATTGTCTGTCAGCTTGACCAGTTGTTGATCTCGTTTGGTTATCCGTCATTCAGATGGAATGTGCCGAAAAAAATAGAGAAGTTGAGAGCACTCGGCTTATTGGCGCCGAGTCTTTTGCGTAAAGCAGTTAGCATGCGGAATATTCTTGAACACGAATACGAAACTCCTGAGCTTAAAATAGTTGAGGAGGCGTTGGATATCGCGAGTCTATTTGTAATGTCTGCTTCTGCTATGTTCATTCCTTTTGAAGATGTGTTGGAGTTTTCGCTGCCAAACGGTCCTGCCGAGGGTAGCCCTGTAACGCATATCACGGCTGGATTAAACCGAGAGTCTCGAGGTGTTTTCTATATTGTCTATGCATATGAGCCCGGCGGATATGGTGGACTATGCGTTGGTCAATGTGAAATTCAATCAGGTCACGTGCTTTTCGAGTCAATGGTCAAGCTTTCCGCATCTCTGATGCTTCGATACAAGGTCAATCAAGCTCTTAAGGATTTTGACGCCGCCTACGCTAAGCTATGAATATTCGTTAACTTTTATTAGCGAAGGGATAAATTATTTGCCGTAAAACTAACGGCTGTGAGGGGCAGAAAACGACCCTTAGCTGCCGCTCATGAAGTCGTGTCCCAATAGAAATGGATGTACTCATCTTCATACTCCGCGAACAGCGAAACGATGAATTCCGTTTTCATTGAGTACATCAATAGGGCTCCCACGAAGCCCGTCGACTCATGCAGCGGTTGTTGGAGCGGGGCGATCAATTCGATCGCCTGATCTGCAACCATCTGATTGAAAACTGCTTCAGAGATTTCCTCAAACTGAGCGTCGGAAACGTATCCTGGGAAATAACTTTCTCCTCCCAGCCGCCAATCCATCCATTCCGCGAAAAGCCAGAAACTTAATCCGTTCTCCCCTTGCCGCTTGGGGGCACGAGTTATCCTGATGCACTGCTGAGATTCCTCAATTCGAAAAGCCATTCCTGGATAAACGACGTAATAGAGACCGGGACAACGATTGTGCGCTGTCCAAAAAGTCAGTTGTTCACTGGAGAGCTGATCAAAGTCGTTTCTGTCGAACATGGAAGAACCTAATGTTTACACCGTGCCAATGGCAAGAGCGCCAAATAGTAGCAAAAAGCTAGCGATAGTGTTTTTTGGGAACTGTCCGCTTTTGGCCGGTAGCAGCTGGTCGCGCTGACCGCTTGTTGTTGACGGAGACAGGCATTGACGTAAAATCGCAACCCCCAAAAAACGGCGTGCATGGCGAGAAGGAGCTTCGATGCAACGGGTGATGATTGTTGGTCAGCCTGGGTCGGGCAAAAGCACTTTGGCTCGTCAGCTTGGCCAGCGCACGGGTTTGCCGGTCGTTCATATCGACACTATCCACTGGCAGCCAGGGTGGGTCGAACGAAGCTGGGACGAGAAGACGCACCTTTGTCGCGAGGTTGAGGCCCGTGATCGCTGGATATTCGAAGGTGGCCATTCAGCCACTTGGGATAATAGGATCGCCCGCGCAGATCTCTTGATATGGATTGATCGTTCTGCGACGCTTCGATTCTGGCGCGTACTGCTCAGAACGCTGCTCCAGCGCGGTCGGTCTCGGCCTGACTTGCCGGAGAACTGCCCCGAACTGCTGGCGAATCTGCCAGAGTTTTTTAGATTCATGTGGCGGACGAACAAATCAGCGCGAGTAAAGATGCAGCAACTCGTGGCGACTGCGCCATCAGCTTGCCGCGTCGTCTTTCTGCGGTCTAATCGGGATTCCAGGGTTTTTCTCACGAACATTGGATATTTGACTGACCATGCTCCGCGTGATTGATCGACGGTTTAATGCTGCAATACGGAAACTGCCGGTTGCGAGCGGCTGCTATTGGCCCAGAGTGTGTAAAAACGCTTCGCCAAAATTGAAGTGTGCGCGTCTACGTTAAATCTGAAATTTATCGGCACGTCAGCAGATGTGGATTTCGCGTAGAAGCGCGATTTTCACTCCGGTTTTGAGTACCTGTCGCGCTCAAAAACGTTTTTACACAGCCTCGGCCGATTGCAGCCTGTCGCTCCATGCAAGGAGCGGCACGCAGCGGATGGCGAAGCTAGTCGTTGTGAGGGCGTTCGATGGAAGGGTAAGCATACTGCGCGTAATCAAAGTTCTGAAATGGGTCTTCCGACGCGCTGATTTGCTCCCAGTTGAACTCATATCTCTGCTCCTGCGGCCAGTCCGATGGAAAACCAACCCGAAGCAGTCCTCCAATGGCGGGCTCCATTCCATCATCTCCGTCGTATGTGTAGCACGCACCATCTAGCCCGAGAGTCTTGCCACCAGGAGAATAGTCTTCGTCGTGAAATTGTGCAGAGAGTAGAGCGCTCAAGCCACAGAATGCATCGATCAGTGCGTCAAAGGTTGCAAGCTTGAAGTTCTCGTGCCGATTGTGCTTGGACTTGTTGTAAGCCTGATACCAAGGCAGCGGTGCACCTTGGCTCCAACCATGAAATGGCTTTCTAACTCCCATAGAGCCTTGCCATGTGGGAACCCGAATTTCGTACGAGGACAAGCGGTGTGAGAAATCTATGAGGCGGTACTGTTGCATTGTCAGGTTGCCCTGAGCAGCTGCGTACTCGTTGTCTAGGAAGATCGCTGTCAGGTTCGCCTCAACCTCCACACAAGCTCTCATCAGCAGTTGCTGAATTCGGTGAGAATACGTTTCTATATTTTTGTCACTCGGCTCAACGTAGGCGAAGAGATTAAGTACATCCTCTTGGAGAAGCAGGAAGGCTCGGACGTAGTGGCGCGGATCGGTGGCATAGCGTTTGTGCAACAGATACATCCATCGCCCACCTTCAGAATAACTTCCATCGGCGAACTGCCGAGATGTGCGGCGGTACGGTTTCGTGATTGCCATTCGTTATACCTGTCTACTATTAGGCGACATGCCATGTCGCGTTGGCTTGTCGTATAACGCTCCTTGTCGTCCTACTTGTCTAGTGACGCTACCCATTTGCCATTTTTCTGTGCATCGTCCGCTTCTGGCCGATTTTTGTCGTTCGTATCAGGCAGAAAAATCGGCCAGAAGCAGTGTGGCCAGTCAGGCAGATCCCGCCCCTGAACAGTACGTCGCTAAAAAACTCATGGGCGGTTTACACAAAAAAGTAGAAGTCGCCCCTTCCCTACCTCGGCATCTGGTAGAAAAAAGAGGAACGGGATACCGCTTCACTCCTCAACCCATCCATACAACCCCAACCGCCGATCCCGATGCAAATCATTACGCGCACTAATCCGCTTATTCCGCGCCTCAGCGAGGTTAAGTGTCGCCAGCAAAATCTGCTCTCCCCCCTGCTCCGCCGGCCCAGCCAACGGGTAACCATCCGCATCAACAATCACCGACCCCTGCACCCAACCAACCCCACGCTCATGCCCATGCCGATCACACGCGGCAATGAACATCCGGTTCACCGACGCATTGGCCTGAACCCGCACTACCTCGGCCGGGCGCTCGGTTGGCGGCCTCGGCCCATCGGGCCAATTGACGGGAGCGCAAAGCAACTCTGCGCCGGCCAGTGCGGGCAGGCGCACCCATTCCGGAAACTCCAGGTCGTAGCAGATCAGCATGCCGATCCGTCCATGGACCGTTTCGACCACCGGTGGCGCGTCGTTGCCGGGGCTGAAGATTTCGCTTTCCGCGTCCCACAGGTGTGCCTTGCGATACACGGCGCGCAGGCCTTGGGGATCGATCATCGCCGCGCTGTTGGCCAGTTCATCGCCTTGCAGTCGCTCGCAGAATCCGCCCACTACAACGACGTTCAATTCCTTCGCCAACGCCGTCCACAGGCGCAGGGTTGGCCCGTCGGTTGTTTCGGACAAACACAACGCTTCGTCACGGTCAGCAAACAGGTAACCGCTCTGCACCAGTTCGGGCAGCACCACCACTTGCGCGCCTTGCAACGCCGCCGAGCGAATCGCACGTTCTGTCAGCGTCCGGTTGTAAGCGGGGTCGCCTATTTTCGGTGCCACCTGGCAGCAGGCGACCACAGTGTTTTTTGCGTTGTTCAACGTCCCTCCTCCACTGGCTGATGAGCCATGGCAACAATGTCGCTCTCGGTGATCGAGTCGATGATTCGGCGTTCGTATTCAAGGTCGATCGAACGGCTGAGGAGGTAGTACGTTAGGCCGGAAACCACCAAGCCGACCAGCCAGGCGATGTCCACGCCTTCGAGCATGCGCGCCAGCGGGCCGACGAACACCTCTTTGCCAGCGGCGGCATCGAAGATGTAGAAGAACGGCACCATCGCGGCAAATCCGATCAGGTACGAGACGATCCCGCGGAATTGCCAAGCGCCGTAGATGCCCTTCGGTGTGAAGAAATGCGGGATCGCATAGCGGCCTTTGCGCACGAAAAAGTAGTCGACCAGATTGACCGCGGTCCAGGGCACGAGGAAGTACAACAGCAGCACGAGGAAGGTGTTCAACAACGCGATGCCATCGCCTTTGATCGAGAGCACGCAGGTCAACAGGATGAGGCTGATCGCGGAGATCGACATGACCCGGGCGCGAGGTGTTGGCGTGATCTTTTTGATCGAGTCGACGCCTGTCAAAAGCGTCAGCATGGCGCTGTAGGTGTTGAGCGCGATGATTGGCAGAAAACCGGCCACCGAGACGATGACCAGCACATTGCCCAGGCCCGGGATCATCGATGATCCGACCTGGTTAAGCGCCACCAGCGCATCCGCCGCTTTCAACTGCTGTGCGAGCCAGGCGCCGAGGCCAATCATCCAGCCGCCCGACAACGATGCGCCGATGAACACGGCGGCGATCAGTTTTGGCCGGCTGGTGTTTTTCGGAAGGTAACGGGAATAGTCGGAGACATACGGCGCGTAGGAGATGTTGTAGCTCGCGCCGATGGCAAACAGCGTGGCGAAGGCAACCCAGCTGAAACCCAGATCGGTCGCCGGTGCCCCGCCTTCCTGGCCTGCGCCGAACATCAGGGCGATGGTGACCAGCGCATACAGCGGCAAGGTCGCCAGCAATGCCCATTTGAAGGCTTTGTGCATCAGGTCGTGGCCGTAAATCGACAGCAGCGCGCCGATCAACACCACGGCAATGGCGACGATGGTCGGGTCGACGCCGAAGACGTGTTCGAGGCCGTTCATGATCAGCGAGATGTTCACCACGTTGAAGCCGACGAACACAAACATCGTCGCCATCAAGGCCAGGATCACTCCGCGATACCCGAACTGGGCACGGGACTGGATCATTTGCGGCAGGCCCATTTCGGGGCCTTGCGAACCGTGGAAGGCCATGAAGATGGTGCCGAACATGATCCCGAGCGCACCGGCCAGCATCGTCCACAGCGCCGACAAGCCGAGGCTTGGGCCGACAAAACCGATGGAGATGGTAAAGAAGTGGAAGTTGCCTAAAAACCAGAAAGGCCCCTGGCTGCTGAGCTTGGCGTGACGTTCGTTTTCCGGAATGTAATCGATCGAGTGGCCTTCGATGGCCAACCCGCCATTCGCCTCAAGGGCGTGCGCAGAATGAGGAGACCCAGACATACGATTGTTCCTATGCGGTTGATTGTTGTTTTTATGGGCAAAGCGCCGGTTTCATTGCAATGTAGGGCCTGGATCAGGGCTATAAAATATCGCAGGCACACTGTTTACATAGATCTGCGTCTATGTGAGTGAACATTGAGGGGCACCCATGCTGGGCACTGTATCGGAACTGGATCTGCGCTTGATCCGGGTCTTCTTGACCGTCGTTGAGGCGGGCGGCATCTCGGCTGCGCAAACCGCGCTTAACACCACTCAGCCGACCATCAGTGCGCAACTGGCGACGCTGGAAGCGAGGGTGGGATTTCGCCTGTGCGAGCGCGGGCGCGGTGGATTTTCGGTGACGCCCAAGGGCGGCCAGTTTGTCGAGGCGGCCCGCCGATTGCTGGCGGCGGCCGAAGGTTTCCGGGTTGAGGTCCAGCACATCAACCGTAAAGTGTCGGGCAACATCAACATCGGTTTGCTCGGCCAGATCGATCCCGTTGCCAACAAGAAAATTGCCCTCGCCATTGCGCGGTTAAGGGCCCGCCATGAAGGTCTGTATTTCCACTTCACGGAACTGTCGTCGTCGCTGCTGGAAGAGAAAATCATCAATAGCCATATCGATCTGGCGATCGGTTACTTCTGGCACCGCTTGCCCAACATCGATTACTTCCCGTTGTTCCAGGAAACCCAGATCGCCTATTGCGCCCCTGCTCACCCGCTGTTTGAGCACGTGGGCGAGCTGACCCGGGATGACGTCCGCGATTACGACTGGGTATGGCCCAGCCACCCCTTGCCGGAAATGCCCGCGCCCACTTCGATCGAACGCCTGACCGTGCTCACCGACAGCATGGACGGCGCCGCACTGCTCATTCTGTCAGGCCAGCACCTGGGCTTTCTGCCGCAGCACTATGCGGCGAAGCATGAACAGCTGGGGCAGTTGCATCCGCTGAATCCCGAGCTGCTGCGCTATGAGGTGGGGTTTCATGCGGCGGTTCGGCATTCGGCGCGGCAACGGGATTTGGTGAGCGCGTTCCTGAACGAGCTGATCGATGTTTTCGGTTCTTAGAGGTGTATTTTGCTGGCCGGGATAACGTCGATCCGCGCCACAGACCCGGTCAGGTGGGCCAGATCCTTGTTGTGCTCGGCGATGATGTCGTCGGCAGTCATATTGCCGTTGTCGACAGTGGAATGAGCGTCGGCAGCAAGCACCACGTCGTAGCCCAATGTCAGGGCCTGGCGAACGGTGGCGTTGACGCAATAGTCGGTTTGCAGGCCGCAGATAATCAGGCGATCAACCTCCCGCTTTTGCAGCAATTGACGCAGGCTGGTCTGGTAGAACGAATCAGGTGTGGTTTTGCGCACCCGCAGGTCTTGCGATGACGTTTCCAGTCCGTCGGCCAGTTGCCAGCCTTTGGAGTCGTGTTTCAGCAGGTCGCCCTCCTCGTGCTGGATGAAGATGACCGGTATCTCGGCTTCTCGGGCCTTGGCGCTCAGGCCGTTGATGTTCTCAATGACGCGTTTGATCTCAAAGCATTCGTACTCGCCAGCGCACAGGGCGTGCTGGACGTCGATGATCAGCAGTGCAGTCGGCATGATTCCTTCCTTGAAAAGTCGGTGGGCCAGGGGACAGAAAATAGATCTGTCCCCTTTGAAAAACAACCCTCAATAACCGAGCGACAACCCGGTGTTACGCCGTGGGTCGTTTGCGCCGTAGAAGCGGTTCTTGCCCACCGGTTTGCCTTCCAGCGAAGGCGCGCCCACCAGGATCGCCGCCACATGGTTGGCATCCTGCGGCCCGGCAAACTTGTGGCCCCAGCTTTCGAGCATCTTCACCGTGTCTGGACTGGTGGTGAAGGTCTCCAGGTTGGTCTCTTCCGGCAGCCATTGCTGGTGGAAACGCGGTGCATCAACGGCTTCCTGGATGTTCATGCCGTAGTCGATCACGTTGAGCATGGTCAGCAAGGTGGCGGTGATGATGCGACTGCCGCCCGGAGTGCCGACGACCATGACCACTTTGCCGTCCTTGGTGACGATGGTCGGGCTCATGGACGACAGCGGTGCCTTGCCGGGCGCGATGGCGTTGGCTTCGCCTTGCACCAGGCCGTACATATTGGGCACGCCGATTTTCGAGGTGAAATCGTCCATTTCGTCGTTGAGGATGACCCCGGTTTTGCTGGCCATTACACCGGCGCCGAACCAGTCGTTGAGGGTGTAGGTCACCGACACCGCGTTGCCCCATTTATCGACGATGGAGTAATGCGTGGTGTTGCTGCCTTCATGGGGCGCTACGCCGGGTTTGAGTTCGCTCGAGATGGCGGCCTTCTTCGGATCAATCGCGGCACGGATTTTGGTCGCGTAGTTTTTATCCAGCAGGTGGGCGATCGGATTTTTCACGAAGTCCGGGTCGCCGAGGTAGCTGTTGCGGTCCACATAGGCATGGCGCATCGCTTCGATCTGGTAATGCATACCCTGGGCCGAGTGGTAGCCCAGGTCTTTCATCGGGTAGCCTTCGAGAATGTTCATGATCTCGCAGATCACCACACCACCGGAGCTGGGCGGCGGTGCCGACACTACGTGATAACCCCGGTAGTCACACTCGATCGGCGCCAGTTCGCGGGTCTTGTATTTGTCGAGGTCGGCCTGGGTGATGATGCCCTTGTTGGCCTGGCTGGAGGTGACGATGGCGTCGGCCACCCAGCCTTTGTAGAAACCGTCTTCACCCTTCTCAGAAATTTCCCGCAGGGTTTTGGCCAGATCCTTCTGCACCAGTTTTTGCCCGACCTGCATCGGCTCGCCATTACTCAGGAAGATCGAGCCGGAATCCTTGATGTCCTTCTTGAACACGTCGGTGGCGTATTCCAGCAATTCGACATCGCCCTGCTCCAGCACAAAACCGTCTTCGGCGAGCTTGATTGCCGGGGCGATCACTTCCTTACGGGGCTTGGTCCCGTATTTCTTCAGTGCCAGTTCCATACCGGACACGGTACCGGGCACACCAACGGCCAGGTGGCCACGGGTGCTCAGGTCCGGTACGACGTTGCCCTCTTTGTCGAGGTACATATCTGCTGTCGCGGCCAGCGGCGCTTTTTCGCGGAAATCGAGGAAGGTCTTGCGCCCGTCCGCCAGTTGAACGGTCATGAATCCACCGCCCCCCAGGTTACCCGCAGCGGGATAAACCACCGCCAGCGCATAACCCACGGCAACAGCGGCATCGACGGCGTTGCCACCGTTCTTGAGCACATCGACGCCCACATGGGAGGCCAGATGCTGGGCCGTGACGACCATGCCGTTTTCGGCCGCGACCGGGGCCACGGAGGCAGCGTAAGCACTGAGGCAGCTGAGCGCCAATGAGGTCGCAATCAGCGATTTGGCAAAAGGTTCGAACTTCATGAGTCGGTCTCTTTTTGTTTTTAGGCTGTGTTTAAAAACGGAGAAAACGCTTCAAAGCAGACGCAAGTATGGCCGGGATTGCGTTTTGCGCCTCCTCGCCGAGGCAGTATGCTTGGCCACTGTTCAGCCCTTCTGCGGAGTTCGCCGGCATGACTCACACCTTCACCACCCTGGCGTCTCCGGTCGGCGAGTTGAAGCTGGTTGCGAAAGATTCAAGACTGGCTGCCATCCTCTGGGAAAACGACAAACCGAACCGCGTAAGGCTCGGGCCGATGAGCGAAGCCCCGGACAATCCGATCCTCATACGCGCCGTTCAACAGTTGCAGGAATACTTTGCCGGCACGCGTAATCGCTTCGAGCTCGAATTGGATTTTACCGGGACGGACTTTCAGAAAAAGGTGTGGCAGGCACTGCTGAGCATTCCGTTTGGGGAGACGCGCAGTTACAGCCAGATCGCCGAGCAGATTGGCAACCCGAGTGCGGTGCGGGCGGTGGGCGCGGCGAATGGCAAGAACCCGATTTCGATTGTTGCGCCGTGCCATCGGGTGATTGGGGCGTCGGGGAAGTTAACGGGGTTCGCGGGTGGGCTTGAGGCGAAGGAACGGTTGTTGACGCTGGAGGGTTGCGAGTGGTCCGGGGCTAGCCGGACGGGCGAGCTGTTTTAAGCTGACTGCCCCCCGATCTCTGTGGCGAGGGAGCTTGCTCCCGCTCCAGTGCGCAGCGCTGGCAAAAATGTGCGATGAAGCCAATATTTTGGGGCCGCTTCGCAGCCCAGCGCGAGCAAGCTCGCTCGCCACAGGGTTCCAGGGGGGTGCAGGGTGCAGGGTTCAGATCTCAGGCCGCGGCGAAGATGTTTTTCATCGCCGCATATTGCAGCAGCATGACGGTCTTCGCATCGCAGATCTCACCGCGATAAAACGCATCGAGCGCCTCGTCGAAGCTCCACTCCAGCACTTCCAGTTCTTCAGTCTCTTCTTCCAGCCCACCGCCCTCGCTGACTTTCGACGCCGCGTCATATTCTGCGATGAAGAAGTGCAGTTTTTCGGTGACCGAGCCTGGGCTCATGTAGGCCTCGAACACCTTTTGCACGTGGTGAACGCGATAACCGGTCTCCTCTTCGGCTTCAGCGCGGATGCGTTCTTCAGGATCAGCGCCCTCAAGCAATCCGGCCGCGACCTCGATCAGCAAACCATCATGGCCGTTGACGAACACCGGCAGCCGAAACTGACGCGTCAGCACGACAGTTCTTTTCTCGCGATTGAACAACAGAATGGCCGCGCCATTGCCACGGTCGTACACCTCGCGCGTCTGACGCTGCCAGTCGCCGTTGTTACGCTGATAGTCGAAGGTGATTTTCTTCAGCAGATACCAGTCGTGGGACAACACCTGGGTTTCGATGATGTTGACCCGTTCGGCTGTGTTCGCCATCACAACGCATCCTTTTTTCGTCAGAGATCGCCATGGTAGGCGAAAACGGAAAAGCCCGGCATCTCTGCCGGGCTTCTTTTTACGGCTGGCTGGCGACTTCAGGCGCCGCGAGCCCTTCCCCGTGGGACGAGAGCCGCGTGCCGTTGATCAACGGTCCATAACGACGGCTGAACTCCCAGTTGTAGGGCACTCGGTCTTTGTTTACACCATTGTCCCAGTTCACCGACCAAGTCATCAGGCCCTTGATCGAAAGCCCCTTGGCGTCGAGACGCTTGAAGGCATTCACCACTGCCACCGGGTCGACCACATAACCGGTGGCAGCCGCGTCGACGTTGGCGGGCAGGCCGATCACGAACTTGTCCGCAGGGATCCTGGTGAACCCGCGAGTGCCGCTCACCAGGCTTTCGGTCAGGTAAAACAGGAAGTCCTCTTTCATTGCGTCGTTGTTCTGGGCAATCCACGCGCCATTGCCGTTATTGGCTTCCGGCACCCAGATTCCGTCGCCGCCCTGGTTGTAATACTGCGGGGCGATGAAGTCGTAATAGCCTTCCAGGGCCTGGAGGTAGCCGACGTACTTGCCGGCAGTGGTCAGGTACGGGAACTCCGGCGCCATGCTGATGATGAAGTGTTTGCCTTCACCAGCGTAATGGTTTTTGACCAGTTTCAGCGCGGCAGGCAGGACGGTCTTGTTGTCGGCGAAATCAATCGCACTCTGTTCAAGATCGATGTCCAGTCCATCGAAGCCGTAGGTTTCCACCAGACGGATGATTTCGTTGGCCAGCGGCTGTTCGTTGCCTTTGTGCAGCTCGATGTGCGCATCGGCGCCCCCGAGGGAAATCAGCACCGCCCGGCCCTGGCTGTTCAGCACGCCGACCTGGCGACGGAACTCGGCGTCGGACAGGTTGTACGGCTTGAAGGTCGGGATGCCGTTGCCCTTCATGAAGGCCACGGCCACCACGTTGTAATCCTTGGGCACATCCTGCAGCGCGATGTTGCCGAACTGGCCGCGCTGGTAACCGTCGCTCGGGCCGGCAGGCCAGTTGTGCCAGAAGCCCATGAGGATCTTTTTGCCGGCAATGCTTGGCATCAACGAAGCGGCGTCGGCGAGTGGCGATTTCAGTAGCGTAAAGTCGAAAGTAGACATGTTCTATTCCTTGAACGTGTGGGGTTTGAACACCGCAGGCTTACTTGAAGTCCACGTCGAACGCTTGGTAGAAGGCATTGCCGGTGTTGGCCACGATCCACATCAGCACGATGACGTGATGGCCTTTTTTGTTGCCCGGCAATTTCACTTCGTGGTTGACCTTGGCCTTCATTTCGGCGGAATGGCTGTAGTACGGGACCTGGGTATAGAAGTCGTCGAAGAACGATTTCGGCTCCAGTTGCGCACGGTTGATGCGCTGTTTGGGGTTCCAGCCATCCTTGGTGATGAACCAGCTGTAGCCACGGGTGACATGGGGCGCGGTGTATTCCCAGGTGACCTTGAAGGTCTGGCCCGGATCGACGTTCAACAAAGGCCAGGTGAATGGGCGGCCGAGCTTGAGGCTCATTTCCTCGTTGGTGAAGTTGATGCAGTCACGGGCATCCGTCTTGCCACCACTGAGGATGTAGCCATCGGCGGGAGGCGTGACACTGTCGCTGTCGGTTTGATACGGCGCCGCAAACGGCCCCGCCGCCAGCGACGGGAAGTTCTTGCCGCCTTCCATTTCATTGAGTTGCCAGTTACCCAGCAACCCCAGCTCTACGGCGACCGCACCGCGGCTGGAGGGGGATGTGACACGACCGTGTCGAAGTTGAGGTTGAGTCTGTGGTTGGTTCATTTTTTTCACTCCGTTGATTTGAGACCTCTCCTTCCTGAGGAGAGGCCTCCAACCTAACGGAGCTGTTTTTTTTGTCCATCTGCCCATTTGTGCCCCGAATGAACCTGCCTTCGCGGATCACTCGCAAATACTGGATATAAAACCAGTATTCTGATTCAAGTCCTACGTCCTGTGTAGCAAAAGGATTACAACGCAAGGCAGCAATCGGGGCCATCGCGCCCTCTAAGGAAGCTGCGCCTTATATTCCTTTTGGTATTGGTCGGCCAGGGCCTCTTTCTGCTTGTCGTCGAGCAGCTTGCCGGCCATCTGGAAGAACTTCTGCTCTTCCTCCTTCAAGTGGTGATGGACCTTGTCGGACAGCTTCTTGGCGATCGCCAGCCAGGCCGGGCTGGACATGTCCGTCTCATCCAGTTCTTCCATCATTTCGTCCATCTCATGGTGTTCGGAGATGGCGTGGCGACTGAGATCGACACCGTTGTCGAACTCCATCAGCGGGATGTAGAAATGGCGCTCTTCGGCGGTTTCGTGGGCCTGGAGTTCGGCCTTGAGCTGTTTGTAAGCCTCGACCCGCTCCGGGGTGTCGCCGCTGGTCTTGATGAGCGCTTTGGCATAGGTGCGCTGGCGGTCGTGACTTTCACGCAGGGCTTCAAAAATATTCACGGGTGATCCTCATTGGCCGCGTTCTGGAAGGACGCTATTCAAGCTAGACATCCGGGCGCGAGCGAGGGTTCCACTCAAGGGGCTGGAACAACCGCCGGGGCACAGGTTAGGCTTGCGGGCGTTGTTCCCTCATGGCCATAAGGATTGAGCTGATGAAACTGCGAATCGAAGAGTCACAAAACCCCACCGAAGACGAGGAACAGGCGATCTTGCTGCCTTTGCGCCTCTATAACGCCTCAAAAGCCGGCGCCTCGAAGCCGGAGCCTATTGCCTGGCTGGTCCGCGACGAACACGACGAGATTCTCGGCGGTCTGTATGGCCGGTTTTTTTATCAGTGGTTGCACCTTGAGTTGTTGTCGGTGCCGGAGCAAGCCCGGGGACAGGACATAGGCACGAAGTTGATGCAAATGGCCGAAGACCTGGCGCGGAAGAAGGAATGCGCGGGGATCTGGCTCGACACCTTCGATTTCCAGGCGCCGGAGTTCTACAAGAAACTGGGCTATAGCGAGTTTGGGCAGATTGTCGACTACCCGCCGGGGCATAAGCGTTTCTTTTTCCAGAAGCGCCTGATCAACGACGTATAACCTGCTCATATGATCCACACCCTCCACCTGTGGGAGCTAGCCTGCTAGCGATAACGTTGGGTCAGTCGACATCTCTGTTGAATGATTAACCGCTATCGCCAGCAGGCTAGCTCCCACAGGTGGACGGTGTGGGTCAACGCCTCAGATCAGAGGCAGGTTGCCAGCGCCGCCAGGCGGCGCTTGGCCACAAAGTCATCTTGCTGCGCGTAGTAACTCAGCACGGTGCCTGACGCATCGGTGGTCACGTCGACAAAGGACTCCGCAGAACGCGTGTAAACAGTGGACCCACCCTTCTCGCCCGGCTGCAAATACGCGCCGGCATCGACACCGAACACCGCCTCGTCCTGCCAGGAAAACTGCACGCACTGGGCGACTACTTTTTCCGGTTTGTCCGAGTTCAGGGTTTTGTAAGGGGCTTTGGTGCGGGCATCGTTCATCACCGAGCCGGCGCATCCCGCCAGCAACGTCACGGCCAGCGCCACCATCAGAATTCGCATTGTGTTCGCTCATCAAGAAAAAGCGGACTGTATCACCGTGGCACGGCGTATCGTTCTGCTTTACTTCATTTAAACCGCGACACCGCGTGACGATTCGCGCACCCTGTCGCGCCATTAACGTCGCATCGCCCGTTTTTTCCGGGCTCATTTTTCTGGAAAGGTCATGACACCCAACGCCGAGTATTACAAACCGACCGCCGAATACGCTGACAAGCTGATCAGCCAGATCGGCCAGACGCCGTCCTGGATCGCCAAGCGCATTGGCGTCACCGACAAACGAATCCGGTACATCCTCGACGGCGAACGCACCGTCAAAGGCGAAACCACGCCGATCCAGATGACCTACCCCGAGCAGTTTGCCCTCGAGTGCCTGGCCGCTGCGGCCAAAGCCAGCAAGAAGCAATCTTCGTAACCCCAGCCTCAAGGAGCGACCATGGCGGCAACCGAACAGCAACACGAGCAGGCGCTGAAGAAGTTTCTCGATGAGCGCCCCGAACTGCGCCACGAACTCGACAACCTCAATCCGCTGTTGGCTCAGGCCAAGGGCGAGACCGCGGCGCAATACCGTGACGAGCGCTTGCATGAGGCCTTCGAAGCCGAGGCCGAGCGTCTGGGTCTGTTTGCCTGGGAGCTGACATTGCAATTGACCGCCGCGACGGCCGAGGACTATCAGGCCCAACGCATGGAAGTGCACAAGGAAGTGGCAGAGATGGCCGGTATGGACTGGCTGGAGTATTGCGAGTTATATGGATTGAGCAAGTGACCCTGACGGTCGCTGCCTGAGGACGACTACCGCCGATGCTGCCATCCCTCTCGACTTCTCGCGCCAGTCCGGGCCATCTTCAAATCCAGAAATGGCGCGGACGCATCGGCATGGTGCTGGTGGCCGCGCTCTCGGTGCTCGCCGGCATGACCGACGCCATCGGTTTCATGGCCAGCGGCGACTTTGTCTCCTTCATGAGCGGCAACACCACCCGCCTCGCCGTTGCGATCAGTGACGGTGATTTCGGACTGACCCTGCGTCTGTTGATCCTCGTCACCACGTTTATCGTCGGCAACGCCTTGGGCATTGTCGTCAGCCGCCTCGGTGGCCGCCGGGCGCTGCCCTTGCTGCTGTGCATCGCGATGCTGCTCTGCGGCGCCGCGGCCTGGCCTTATGACGAACAATTGCCGGCGCTGCTGGCGGCAATCATCGCCATGGGCATGCTCAACGCGGCAGTGGAAGAAGTGAACGGCCTGCCGGTCGGCCTCACTTACGTCACCGGCGCCTTGTCGCGCTTCGGGCGCGGGCTGGGGCGCTGGATGCTTGGTGAGCGGCGTAATGGCTGGCGCGTTCAGTTGATTCCCTGGACCGGAATGTTTGCCGGTGCCGTGCTGGGCGCGGCGCTGGAACATCACCTTGGGCTCAAGGCGTTGTTTGTCAGTGGGTTGCTGGCGGGCGCGATTGGATTGCTGTCGCTGAAGATTCCGCGGCGGTGGCAGTTGGGCTATATGCCTCGTTAAGTCTTGTATTGACTGTTGGGGCCCCATCGCGGGCAAGCCCGCTCCCACAGGTTATCTGGTGACGCACAGATCCCTGTGGGAGCGGCCTTGCCCGCGATGGGGCCGGCACAGATAACATCGATTTAGCCGCCCCGCCGATAAAGCTTTATCATGACCGCAGTTCTGCTGATCGAGTCCGTCATGAAGTTCGCCATCGCGCTGTTTTCCGCCGCCCATGCGCCCTCCTCGCGCCGTGCCTTGCTGTTTGCCCAGGCAGCGCTGGCCGGCGGGCATGAGATTGTCCGGTTGTTTTTCTATCAGGACGGCGTCTACAACGCTTCCAGCAGCGTGGTCACGCCCCAGGATGAGCAGGACCTGCCCAAGCAATGGCGCGCCTTCGTCTCCGAGCATCAACTGGATGGCGTCGTATGCATCGCCGCCGCCCTGCGCCGTGGTGTGTTGAACGAAGAAGAAGCAGGACGCTATCAGCGTGACGCCGTTGCCGTGGGCGCGCCGTGGGAATTGTCCGGCCTCGGCCAGTTGCATGACGCGGTGCAAGACGCTGACCGCCTGATCTGTTTCGGAGGCGCGTGAGATGGCTAAATCCTTGTTGATTATCAGCCGTCAGGCCCCGTGGTCCGGGCCGAGCGCTCGGGAAGCGCTGGACATCGTGCTGGCCGGCGGCGCGTTCGACCTGCCGATCGGCCTGCTGTTTCTCGATGACGGGGTGTTCCAGCTCGCCGCGAAACAGGACGCCAAAGCTCTGCAACAGAAAGACCTGAGCGCCAACCTGCAAGCGTTGCCGATGTTCGGTGTGGAAGACCTGTTTGTCTGTGGCGACAGCGCTGCCGAACGGGGCCTGGACCTCGACGGTCGGTCGCTTGAAGAAGCCCGGGTGGTGACCGCCCAGGAAATCACAGCGCTTATTGACCGTTACGACCAGGTGATTACCCTCTGATGTCGACTTTGCATGTGTTGTCTCACTCCCCATTCGGCGATGACCGCCTGACCAGTTGCCTGCGCGTGATCGGCACGAACGATGCGCTGTTGCTGACCGGTGACGCGGTGTATGCGTTGCAGCCAGGCACCGCGCCGTTCAACGCGCTGAACGCTCGCCCGTTGAATCTGTTCGTACTGGCCGAAGACGCCCAGGCTCGTGCGCTGGCGATTCCTGACGCGGCCAGGGCCATTGATTACCCCGCCTTTGTCGAGCTGTCGATTCACTACGACAAGGTGAACAGTTGGCTATGAATTCCATGACGGTCGGCGCACGCGCCATCGAGCTGGACAAGGACGGTTTCCTGGTCGAACTGAGTGACTGGTCGAACGAGGTGGCCACCGCCCTCGCCGCCGCCGAAGACATCGAGTTGAGCCCCGAGCACTGGGAAATCCTCGAATTGCTGCGCAGCTTCTACGCCGAATTTCAGCTGTCCCCGGCCACCCGTCCGCTGATCAAATACACCGCGTTGAAGCTTGGCCCGGAAAAAGGCAACAGCCTGCACCTCAACCGACTGTTCAAAGGCACCCCTGCCAAACTCGCCGCGAAACTGGCGGGCCTGCCCAAACCGACGAATTGCTTATGACCGATTACCCAGCGCTGACCCTCCAAACGCCCGCCGAACACCCGTTCGCCCAGTTCGTGCGGATCCTCGGCAAGGGCAAGCGTGGCGCCCGAGACCTGACCCGGGCCGAAGCGCGAGAAGCCATGGGCATGGTGCTCGACGACAAGGTCGAGGACACCCAACTCGGCGCGTTTCTGATGCTGTTGCGGCACAAGGAAGAAAGCGCCGAGGAAATGGCCGGCTTCACCGAAGCCCTGCGTGAACGTTTGAACCCGCCAGCCCTGGCGGTGGACCTGGATTGGCCGACGTATGCCGGCAAGAAGCGTCACCTGCCGTGGTACCTGCTGGCGGCCAAATGCCTGGCGCAGAACGGTGTGCGCATCTTCATGCATGGCGGCGGCGCGCACACGGCCGGCCGGCTGTATAGCGAGCAATTGCTGGACGGCATGAACATACCGTTGTGCCGCGATTGGCAACAGGTCGGCTCGGCGCTGGATAACGGTGGCCTGGCGTTCATGCCGCTGGTGGATTGGGCACCGCAGCTGCAGCGCATGATCGACCTGCGCAACACCTTGGGTCTGCGCTCGCCGATTCACTCCCTCACCCGCATCCTCAACCCGCTGGGCGCTCGCTGCGGCCTGCAAAGCATTTTCCATCCCGGCTATCAGGCGGTGCATCGCGATGCCAGCGGCTTGCTCGGCGACACCGCGATTGTGGTCAAGGGCGACGGTGGTGAAATCGAGATCAACCCAGACGCCGACAGTCACCTGTACGGTACCACCGGCGGCGAAAGCTGGGACGAGGAATGGCCGCAGCTATCGAGCCAACGCCATGTCAAACCCGCCGCGCTCGATCCTGAACATTTGAAAGCTGTCTGGCGCGGTGACGTAGTCGACAGCTACCCGCAAATGGCCTTGATCTCGACCATGGCCCTCGCGCTGCGTGGCCTCGGTCAGACCCGCGAACAGGCCTTCGAAACGGCTCAGCAGTATTGGGACGCACGGGACAGATCGATTTAACCGATCATAACCCTCGAACCTTTGCGCTATTTTATCGAACCTATGCGAATAGACTCCTCTCCAACGCTTATCGGTTGAGGAGTCTTGAACATGGGTTTGTTAGTTGAAGGTCGCTGGCACGACCAGTGGTACGAAAGCAGCAAGGACGGTGCGTTCCAGCGCGAACAGGCGCAACGTCGCAACTGGCTGACCGCCGACGGCAAGCCCGGCCCGACAGGCGTCGGTGGGTTTGCAGCCGAGGCTGGCCGCTATCACCTTTATGTGTCCCTCGCCTGCCCATGGGCGCATCGCACGCTGATCCTGCGCAAACTCAAAGGCCTTGAAAGCCTGATCGACGTCTCGGTGGTCAGCTGGTTGATGCTGGAAAACGGCTGGACCTTCGACCAGAACCTGGGCTCGACCGGCGACAAGCTCGATCATTTCGATTTCATGCACCAGCGCTACACCGCCGATACCGCCGATTACACCGGTCGTGTCACCGTTCCGGTGCTCTGGGACAAACAGCAAAACCGCATCGTCAACAATGAATCGGCGGAGATCATCCGCATGTTCAACGGCGCCTTCGATGACCTGACCGGCAATGACCTGGATTTCTACCCGGCGCCACTGCGCGGCGAGATCGATGCGTTGAATGAGCGAATTTATCCGGCAGTGAACAACGGCGTTTATCGCGCCGGGTTTGCCACGTCACAGCAAGCTTATGAAGAAGCGTTTGATGATGTGTTTGCCGAACTGGATCGATTGGAGCAGTTGCTGGGCGCCAATCGCTACCTGGCCGGCGAGTACCTGACCGAAGCGGATATTCGGCTGTTCACCACGTTGATTCGCTTTGATGCGGTGTATCACGGCCACTTCAAGTGCAACCTGCGGCGGATTGCCGATTATCCGAATCTGTCGAACTGGCTGCGGGAGATTTATCAGTGGCCGGGGATTGCCGAGACGGTGGATTTTCAGCACATCAAGCATCACTACTACGGCAGTCACAAGACCATCAACCCGACGGGCGTTGTGCCGAAAGGACCGGTGCAGGATTTCACAGCAACCCATGATCGGGCGCGGTTGAACGGGAAAGGGGTTTGGCGCAGGGCCTGAGGTTTGTGCCGTTTTTGAGGCCCCCAATCGCTAGCAGGCTAGCTCCCACACTGGATTTGTGTGGTTCTCAAATCCCCTGTGGGAGCTAGCCTGCTAGCGATGGGAACGACTCGGTCTGATTAGACCTGCGCCTGAGCCCCTTCAAACCACGCCAGTTTCTCGCGCAATTGCACCACTTCCCCAACGATCACCAGCGTCGGCGCATGCACTTCATGCTCCGCCACCAGTCGAGGAAGATCAGCCAGCGTGCCGGTAAACACCCGCTGATTGACCGTGGTGCCCTGCTGGATCAACGCCGCCGGGGTATCGGCCCCGCGACCGTGCTTGATCAACTGCTCGCAGATGATCGGCAAGCCCACCAGCCCCATGTAAAACACCAGGGTTTGTGCCGGCGCGACCAGATCGGCCCACGGCAAATCGGTGGAGCCGTCCTTCAAGTGGCCGGTGACAAATCGCACCGACTGCGCGTAATCGCGATGAGTCAGCGGAATCCCGGCATACGCCGCGCACCCGCTGGCGGCGGTGATACCCGGCACGACCTGGAACGGGATGCCATGGGCCGCCAGTTCTTCGATCTCTTCACCGCCGCGACCGAAGATGAACGGATCACCGCCCTTCAATCGCACAACCCGTTTGCCTTGCTTGGCCAGGTCCACCAATTGCTGATTGATCTGGTCCTGCGGCACGGCGTGATCGGCGCGACGCTTGCCGACGTAGACCCGCTCGGCATCGCGACGGCACAAATCGAGAATCGCCGGGGCGACCAGGCGGTCGTAGAGCACCACATCGGCTTGCTGCATCAGGCGCAAGGCACGGAAGGTCAGCAAGTCGGGATCACCGGGGCCCGCGCCCACCAAATACACTTCACCGGTGGCGACCGGCGCTTCGCCATTGATCTTTGCCAGCATCAAGCGTTCGGCTTCAGCGCCCTGCCCGGCCAGTTGCCGGTCGGCAATCGGGCCCTGGAACACATCTTCCCAGAATGCCCGACGCTGCTGCACATCCGGGAACAGGCGTTTGACCTGGCTGCGAAAACGCGCCGCCAGACCGGCCAGTTGACCGTAGGTGGAAGGAATCCAGGTTTCCAGTTTGGCGCGGATCAGCCGCGCCAGCACCGGCGCGTCGCCGCCGCTGGACACCGCAATAATCAACGGAGAACGATCGACGATCGCCGGGAAGATCACGCTGCACAAGGCGGGCGCATCCACCACATTGACCGGCACGCAACGCCGATGGGCGTCGGCGGAGACTTGCGCGTTCAGCGGTTCGTCGTCGGTGGCGGCAATGATCAGCCCGCAACCGTCCATGTCCGCTTCGACGTAACCCCGTACCAGGCACTCACCACCGCTGCCGACAACCAGTTCGCGCAGTTGCGGTTCGATTTCAGGTGCGACCACCCGCAGCAGCGCACCGGCTTCGGCCAGCAGGCGGGATTTGCGCAACGCAATCTCCCCCCCACCAACGACCAACACACGACTGCCGCGAAGGTTATGAAACAGCGGCAGATAGTCCATTTAGCCGATGACCTCGAGGCCACCCATGTACGGTTTCAGCACTTCAGGCACACGGATCGAGCCGTCGGCCTGCTGGTAGTTTTCCAGCACTGCCACCAGGGTACGACCGACCGCAAGACCCGAACCGTTCAGGGTGTGAACCAGTTCAGGCTTGCCGGTTTCCGGGTTGCGGAAACGCGCTTGCATACGACGGGCCTGGAAGTCGCCGCAGTTGGAGCACGACGAAATCTCGCGGTACTTGTCCTGGCTCGGGATCCACACTTCCAGGTCGTAAGTCTTGACCGCGCTGAAACCCATGTCGCCGGTGCACAGTGCAATCGTGCGATAAGGCAGTTCCAGCAGTTGCAGAACTTTCTCGGCGTTGGCCGTCAGGCCTTCCAGCGCGTCCATCGAGGTCGACGGCTCAACGATCTGGACCATCTCGACTTTGTCGAACTGGTGCTGACGGATCATCCCGCGGGTATCGCGACCCGAAGCACCGGCTTCACTGCGGAAGCACGGGGTGTGGGCGACGAACTTGATCGGCAGCAGTTTCGAATCGACGATTTCGCCAGCGACGATGTTGGTCAGCGACACTTCAGCGGTCGGGATCAGGTACAGATCGGCTTCGCCTTCACGGCTGATCTTGAACAGGTCTTCTTCGAACTTCGGCAGCTGACCGGTGCCTTGCAGCGCTGGAGCCTGGACCAGGTACGGCGTGTAAGCCTCTTCGTAACCGTGTTCGCTGGTGTGCAGGTTGATCATGAACTGCGCCAGGGCGCGGTGCATGCGAGCGATCGGGCCGCGCAACAGGGCGAAACGGGCGCCGGACAGCTTGGCGGCGGTTTCGAAGTCCAGCCAGCCGAACTTCTCGCCCAGGGCCACGTGGTCCTGAACCGGGAAATCGAACGCGGTCGGGTTGCCCCAGCGACGCACTTCAACGTTGCCGTCTTCATCGGCGCCGATCGGCACGGATTCGTGTGGCAGGTTCGGGATGCCGAGCAGGATCGAGTCCAGGTCAGTCTGGATCTGGTCCAGTTCAACCTTGCCGGCACTCAATTCGTTCGCCATGCGCTCGACGTCAGCCATCAACGGCGCGATGTCTTCGCCGCGCTGCTTGGCCTGACCGATGGATTTGGAGCGCGCATTACGTTCAGCCTGCAGTGCTTCGGTGCGGGTCTGGACGGTCTTGCGCTGTTCTTCCAGCGCTTCGATGCGCGCAACATCCAGCGTGTAGCCACGGGATGCCAGGCGGTCCGCTACGTCCTGAAGGTTGCTACGTAACAGTTTGGAATCGAGCATGTCGGTCTCTCGTTATCAAAGTTTGGTCAAGGACAGGCCAGCCCAGGTCGCGAGCAGCCCGCCGAATACGCTGATGGCAGCATAGCCCAGGGCCAGCGGCATTTGCCCGGTTTCGAGCAGGCGCACCGTATCCAGTGAAAAGGATGAAAAAGTCGTCAGCCCCCCGAGGAAGCCGACCATCAACCCGGCGCGCACCTCGATCGGCACCTCCGGGCGTATCAAAAACAGACCGTATAGAACGCCGATCAGCAAACAGCCGACGATATTAACGGCCAGCGTCGCGGTATAGAAGTGCCGCGGCCAATTAGCGTTGACCCAATTACCGGTGGCAAAACGCAACAGAGTCCCGGCGACACCGCCAACGGAGACCGCAATGACTAAAGGAATCACTTATTTTCTCCGCTGCCGGGGACTTAGACGGTCAAGTTGTGCGAGGTGATTGAGCTTTTCGCCGATCTTCAGCTCCAGGCCACGGGGCACGGGCTGATAGAACGGTTGCGGCTCGAGCTCTTCCGGGAAATAGTCTTCGCCGGCGGCGTAAGCATCCGGCTCATCGTGGGCGTAACGGTATTCATCGCCGTAACCCAATTGCTTCATCAGCTTGGTCGGTGCGTTGCGCAAGTGCAGCGGCACTTCCAGCGAACCGTGTTCGGTGGCGCTGCGCATGGCAGCCTTGAACCCCATGTACACCGCGTTGCTTTTCGGCGCGCAAGCCAGATAGGTGATGGCCTGGGCCACCGCCAATTCACCTTCGGGACTGCCGAGGCGCTCCTGCACTTCCCACGCCGCCAGGCACAGGCTCAGGGCACGCGGGTCGGCGTTACCGATGTCTTCGCTGGCCATGCGCACCACGCGCCGGGCCAGGTACAGCGGATCGCAACCACCGTCGATCATCCGCGCGAACCAGTACAACGCGCCGTCGGGATTGGAGCCGCGCACCGATTTATGCAGTGCGGAAATCTGGTCGTAGAACGCTTCGCCGCCCTTGTCGAAACGCCGACGGGTATCACCGAGCAGACTTTGCAGCAGATCGACACCGATCTCGCTGTTGTCTTCCGCCAGGTCCGAGGCGTTTTCCAACAGATTCAGCAGACGCCGGCCATCGCCATCCGCGGCGGACAAGAGCATCTCGAAGCCTTCATCGCTGAGGGTCAACTGCCGCTTGCCCAGGCCACGCTCTTCGGTCAGCGCCCGGTGCACCAGTTTGCGCAGGGCCGCTTCGTCGAGGCTCTTGAGCACGTAAACGCGTGCCCGGGAGAGCAACGCGTTGTTGAGTTCGAACGAAGGGTTTTCCGTAGTCGCGCCGATGAAAATCAGCGTGCCGTCTTCGACGTATGGCAGGAACGCATCCTGCTGAGACTTGTTGAAGCGATGCACTTCATCGACGAACAGGATGGTCCGCTTGCCGTACTGCCCGGCTTGCTGCTTGGCGATTTCCACCGCCTGACGGATTTCCTTCACGCCAGCCAGTACCGCCGAGACCGTTTCGAAGTGCGCATCCGAGACTTCCGCCAGCAACCGCGCCAGGGTGGTCTTGCCCACGCCCGGCGGGCCCCAGAAAATCATCGAGTGCAGGGCACCCTGCTCCAGGGCTTCGCGCAAAGGCTTGCCGCGAGCGAGCAGGTGTTCCTGACCGACGTACTCGTCCAGATTGGCAGCGCGCAAACGGGCGGCCAAGGGCTGAGCTATCGGGGCACTGCGAAACAGGTCCATCACGTATTGTTAAAACCTCACTTATTGCGCAGTACTCATGCCTGGCGAAAATCCTGTGGCAAGAGCGGCTAACTGTGGCGAGGGGGCTTGCCCCGTTGGGTCGCGAAGCGGCCCCAAAATCAGCATCGCGGTCTATCAGTTACACCGCATGCAATATTTTACGACTGCTTCGCAGCCGAACGGGGGCAAGCCCCCTCGCCACACAAGCCCGTTCCCACGGGTTTTAGTCTTACTCTTGGATCACGTCGGCACCCTTGGGGATGTCGAACTTGAACTTGGACGCCGGGATCGGCTCGTTGGCCTTCACGCCGGTGAACAGGATGTTGGTGCGCTGACCGACGCTGTCGATCAGTTGCATGTCATTGACCAAGCCATTGCGGAACGACAGACGCAGGCTGTCGAACAGGGTGTCCTTGGTTTTCGGCTTCAAGGTGAAGTCGATCACGCCGCCAGCTTCCTTGGCGCTGATGTCGAAGCTCTGGCTGATCTTGGACACGTCGCCGGACAGCAGCAGCGCCGGGGTCTGGGTCAGGCGCTGGTCAAGGGTCTTGATGGTGACCTGCTCCAGGTCCGGGTCCCACAGGGACACCTTCTTGCCATCGGAAACCATCAATTGCTCTTGCGGTGCGTCGGTATGCCAGTAGAACAGGCCAGGACGCTGCAGGGACATTTGCCCGGCCGTTTCCTGCAACTGAGTACCGCTGCCATCCAGCGTCAGCTGAGAGAAACGCGCAGTCAGCGTCTTGGATGTTTCCAGCAATTGGGTCAGACGCGCCACGTCCTTGTCATCGGCGTGGGCCGAGAGCGTGGTCAAAGCCAGTACCGGCAGCAACAGCATGCGGATAAGACGCATGGGAGTCCTCATAACATTCGTGGGAGTTCGGGCGGCGCCTGTCGCGACGCCCTTTCAAATCAAATCAGTCGCGTACCGGGCCAGGCGCCAGGACTTCACGCGAACCGTTGGTATTCATGGACGTCACGACCCCGGCCATTTCCATGGCTTCGATCATGCGTGCGGCGCGGTTGTAACCGATTTTCAGCTTGCGCTGGACCGCAGAGATGGACGCACGACGGCTTTCCAGTACGAACTGCACCGCTTCGTCGTAGAGCGCATCGGATTCGCTGTCTTCGTCGCCACCGCCACTGCCGCCGTCGAAACCGCTACCGGCCTCTTCTACACCGGCCAGGATCTCGTCGTTGTATTCCGGTGCACCGCGCAGTTTCCAGGCTTCAACCACCCGGTGAACCTCGTCATCGGACACGAACGCACCGTGGACACGGATCGGCAGGCTGGTGCCCGGCGGCATGTAGAGCATGTCACCGTGGCCCAGCAGTTGTTCGGCACCGCCCTGGTCGATGATGGTCCGGGAGTCGATCTTGCTCGACACCTGGAACGCCATGCGCGTCGGAATGTTGGCCTTGATCAGACCGGTGATCACGTCAACCGACGGACGCTGGGTCGCGAGGATCAAGTGGATACCGGCCGCACGGGCCTTCTGCGCGATACGGGCGATCAGTTCTTCAACCTTCTTGCCGACGATCATCATCATGTCGGCGAATTCGTCGACGACCACGACGATAGTCGGCAGCTTGGTCAGCAGCGGCGCTTCGTCGTGAATGCTTTCGCGCTTGTACAAAGGGTCGGTCAGCGGCGTGCCGGCGTCTTGGGCTTCCTTGACCTTGGCGTTGAAGCCCGACAGGTTTCGAACGCCCATCTTCGCCATCAATTTGTAGCGACGCTCCATTTCCGCCACGCTCCAGCGCAAGGCGTTGGCCGCGTCCTTCATGTCGGTCACGACCGGGCACAGCAAGTGCGGAATGCCTTCGTAGATCGACAGCTCGAGCATTTTCGGGTCGATCATGATCAGCTTGGCGTCTTCCGGGCCGGACTTGAACAGGATCGACAGGATCATCGCGTTCACGCCCACCGACTTACCGGAGCCGGTCGTACCGGCCACCAGCAAGTGCGGCATTTTCGCCAGGTCGGTGATGACCGGCTTGCCGCCGATGTCGTGGCCCAGGGCCAAAGTAACCGGCGACTTGAAGTTGTCGTACTCGGGGGTCGACAGCACTTCGGAGAAGCGCACGATCTGGCGGTCTTCGTTGGGAATCTCGATACCGACGGTGGTCTTGCCCGGAATCACTTCCACCACGCGCACGCTGGTAACGGCCAGGGAACGTGCCAGGTCTTTCGCCAGGTTGGAGATGCGGCTGACCTTGACGCCGGCCGCAGGCTGGATTTCGTAACGGGTAATCACCGGGCCCGGGTGGATCGAATCCACCGAGACTTCGACGCCGAATTCCTTGAGCTTGATTTCCAGCAAGTGGCCAACCGCAGCCAGGGATTCAGGCGAGTAATTGAGTTGTTTCTTTTCTGCCGGGTCGAGAATCGAGATCGGCGGCAAGGTGCCTTCGACGGCACTGTCGACGAACAACGGCGCCTGTTTCTCTTTTTCCACGCGTTTGCTGGGCGCCGATGGCTTCGGCGGCGCAGGGGCAATCACCGGCGGCACCTGCTTCTCGCGGTCCGACATGTGTTTGCTCAGGGCCTGCTCACGTTCGATCAGGCGTTCCTTGACCTTGGCTTGCTCGCGTTTGTCGGTGACGGTCGGCGCGACCACGTCATGCACGCGGTCGTCGACTTCACGCAGCTGCGCCACCAGTTGTTTGCGCTCGACACGGGCGCTCCACCAGCGATTGGCCGCGCCCTGGAACAGTTCGAACAGGTCGAGGGTGATCTTGCCGGTAACGTCCATCACCTTGAACCACGACAGGTCGGTGAACACCGTCAGGCCGAACAGGAACAGCGCGATGAACAACAGCGTGCTGCCCTGGATGTTCAGCGCGTTCCTGGCCAGGTCGCCAAGGCTTTCGCCCAACGCACCGCCAGCACCGGCCGGCAGACCGGTCGCCGCATGGAAATGGATATGCGCGAGGGCCGCGCCCGACAGCACCAGAAACACCAGGCCGATCAGGCGCCAGGAGAACAGCCAGCCGCTCCACTGCCACTGTTCGTGGCGCTGACGGAAGATCTGATAGGCCTTGATCGCCAGCAACAGCGGGAAGATGTAGGCGAAGTAACCCAGCACCATGAACAGGATATCGGCGCTGTAGGAGCCGACCGGCCCGCCGAAGTTCTGTACGTCGTCGATCTTGCTGTTATGGCTCCAGCCCGGATCGTCCTTGCCATAGGTCAACAAGGCCATCATCAGGAACAGGCACAGGCCGCCGATGGCGATCAATGCACCTTCCTTGAGCCGGTAGTGCAAGTGCTGGCGCCAGAGTGGAACGACGACTGTTTTGGGTGCTGCGGTGGATTTCTTCAAAACGCTTCTTTTCCTGCGCCCTGGGCGCGTCCATCTGTTGAATGACTATAAAAAACTGCCCAATCCAGGCAGGTAAAAAAGTTAACACGCGCAACTGGGACTACTTTTAACATTGCGCCCCGGTTTTTTTAAACACGGTACGCACAGCTTATTTTGTTTCAACCACTGTTACAGACGGCATTGTACGGGTTTGTTCGCCCGATGCCATGCTTGAAGCCCTTCGGTGTAGCATAGCCAAAAGCACGTTACGCGCGTTTCAATTTGAGCATGCATTCTCTTTTGTGACAAAGGCTTATGAGGTGTTTTTATGAGCGAACCGAAGCATTCCCGCCTGATCATTCTGGGTTCCGGCCCTGCCGGATACAGCGCAGCCGTTTATGCCGCCCGCGCCAACCTCAAACCCGTTGTCATTACCGGCATACAGGCAGGTGGCCAGCTGACCACGACCGTCGAAGTCGATAACTGGCCCGGCGACGTTGAAGGCCTCACCGGCCCGGTGCTGATGGAACGCATGCAAAAACACGCCGAGCGCTTTGCCACCGAGATCGTTTACGACCACATCCATACCGCCAAGTTGCAACAACGCCCGTTCGAGCTGATCGGTGATGGCGACACTTACACCTGCGACGCCCTGATTATCGCGACCGGCGCTTCCGCGCAGTACCTGGGGTTGCCTTCGGAAGAAGCCTTTGCCGGCCGAGGGGTTTCGGCCTGCGCCACGTGCGACGGATTTTTTTATCGCAATCAAGTGGTCGCGGTGGTCGGCGGCGGCAACACCGCGGTTGAAGAAGCGCTGTACTTGTCGAACATCGCCAAGGAAGTCCACCTGATTCACCGGCGCGACAAGTTGCGCTCGGAGAAGATGCTCCAGGACAAACTCTTCGAAAAGGCCGCCAACGGAAATATCCGCCTGCACTGGAACCAGAATCTCGATGAAGTGATGGGTGATGCCAGTGGCGTGACCGGCGCCCGCCTGCGCGACAGCCACACGGGCGAAACCCGTGAATTGGCGCTGGCCGGCGTGTTCATCGCCATCGGCCACAAGCCCAACACCGACCTGTTCGAAGGCCAGCTGAAAATGCGTGACGGCTATCTGCTGGTCAGGGGCGGCAGCGAAGGCGATGCCACGGCCACCGAGATCCCGGGGGTGTTCGCCGCCGGCGACGTGGCCGATCACGTCTACCGCCAGGCCGTAACCTCCGCCGGGGCTGGCTGCATGGCCGCGCTGGACGCCGAGAAATACCTCGACGACATTCCCACCGTTTGACGGCACACTTACGGCGGGCCCTCCAGCCCGCCACCGCCCTCCCCTTCTGCAAGCCCGGATGCCATGCTGACTTGGTTACAACGCAACACCCTGACGTTTCCGCCGTTGGAAAAAGCCATGCGCGACCCCAACGGTTTGTTGGCCGCGGGCGGCGATCTATCCGCCGATCGTCTGATTCAGGCTTATCGCCACGGCTGCTTTCCATGGTTCTCTGAGGGACAGCCGATTCTGTGGTGGTCGCCGGATCCACGCACCGTATTATTTCCCGACGAACTGCATGTTTCGCGAAGCCTGAATAAATTGCTGCGCCAGCAACGCTATCAAGTGACTTTCGATCAGGATTTTGCCTCCGTCATCAGCGCCTGCGCCGCCCCTCGCGATTACGCCGACGGCACCTGGATCACTGACGCGATGCAGACGGCTTACCTCGAACTGCATCGACGTGGCTACGCGCATTCCGTGGAGGTTTGGGATGATGGCGTGCTGGTCGGCGGGCTCTATGGTCTGGCGATGGGTCAGCTGTTTTTCGGCGAGTCCATGTTCAGCCGCGCCGACAATGCCTCGAAATATGGCTTTGCCACGCTGGTGCGACACCTGAAAGACTCAGGCTTTGTGCTGATCGACTGCCAGATGCCGACCGACCATCTGCACAGCCTCGGCGCCCGAGCGATTCCTCGGCGCAATTTCGCCAACTTTCTCGCGCAACATCTCGATCAACCCAGCAGCGCCACCTGGGTTTGCTGAGCGACTTTTGCCCGTGTGGCTTACACTTAATCCAAAGCTTATTCCCGAGGGTTGATCATGACCGAGTTGGCGCGTTTGAAGTTTTATGCCACTCAGCCCCACTCTTGCAGCTATCTGCCCGAGGAGCAGGCCACGACCCTGTTCCTCGACCCTAGTCAGCCCATGGATGTGCATGTCTACGCAGACCTGTCTGAAATGGGTTTCCGTCGCAGCGGCGATCATCTTTACCGGCCTCATTGCCAGAATTGCAATGCGTGCGTCCCGGCGCGCATCCCTGTGGCGCAATTTACGCCCAACCGTCAGCAGAAACGCATTTTCAAACGTAACACCGACCTGCAAGTGCGCCCGGCCCGGCCGAAGTTCAGCGAAGAGTATTTCGATCTCTATCAGCGTTACATCGAACAGCGTCATGCTGATGGCGACATGTACCCACCGAGTCGCGACCAGTTTTCGACGTTCCTGGTGCGTGACCTGCCGTTCTCGCGATTCTACGAATTTCGACTCGAGGGCCGGCTACTGGCAGTAGCCGTTACCGACTTGCTGCCGAACGGTCTGTCGGCGGTCTACACCTTCTACGAGCCCGATGAAGAACGTCGCAGCCTGGGTCGCTACGCGATCCTCTGGCAAATCGCCGAGGCCAAGCGCCTTGGATTGGAAGCGGTCTACCTCGGCTACTGGATCAAAAACTGCAAAAAGATGAGCTACAAGACGCAATATCGCCCCATCGAACTGCTGATTAATCAGCGCTGGGTCATCCTGAACTAGAACCCCTTGGCTTAAACCCCATTTTTCGGGCACAATGCACGCCGCTTTTGCCTGGCGCAGTTGCACCGGGCCATTCATTGGACACCGAGGGCTTTACTGCATGTCGAAAGAAGACAGCTTCGAAATGGAAGGCACTGTCGTCGACACCCTGCCCAACACCATGTTTCGTGTGGAGTTGGAAAATGGGCACGTCGTAACCGCGCATATCTCCGGCAAGATGCGCAAGAACTACATTCGTATTCTTACCGGTGACAAAGTGCGCGTCGAGCTGACGCCCTATGACTTGAGCAAAGGGCGCATCACTTACCGCGCTCGCTAATCAAGTCAATACAAAACGCCCGGTTTATGCCGGGCGTTTTTGTTTGTCTGCGATTTGGTGGGTTTTTGGGTTTTGGGTGTATATCCGTTGCTGCGGTAACGGCTGAATATGGTTTCGCTCTTACAGCGAGTCCCTTTTTCAAACGCCGGAGTGCCGGCCCAGCAAAAAGGAACAAAAAGGCTTTGCCCCGGCGTACGGCACTTCGCTAAAGCTCAGTGTTCCCTCACTACGGTCTCCATCAGGGGACATCGCCTACGGTCTGCTTCGCTACGACCTCCTCTCGATGTGTTCGGCTTCGCCGAACGGCGATACGCGCCTAATCCCCTGATGAACACCTACGCTCGGCCTGCCGAAGGGGCAAAAGGTCAAAAACAAGATCAACGGCGTTTTTCAAGGGCCAAAGCCAAAGCAACCTGACACCTGTAGGAGCGAGCCTCCTCGCGATGGCGACGTGTCAGACAAAGCAATGTCGATTGAAGGCTCACTCCCAAAAAAACAGATCGGCATACGGCTTTTGCTTTTCACCACTCATCAGGCCGAGCGTTAGCTCGCCTTCAGCTTTTGATCTTGATCCACCCGCCCCTTCGGGAGGCTGAGTGGAGGTGTTCATCCGGGGAGTGGCGCGCAGCGCCGTTCGACGCAGTCGAACACGCTGCATGTAGGTCGTTGCGAAGCAGACCGGAGGGCAGTGTGCCCGGATGGATACCGGAGTGAAGGTACGCCGAGCCTAGGCGAGGGGCTGGACGTTCGGGGCGAGCCTTTTTTTGCTTACTTTTTTGGCGTTTGAAAAAAAAGTGGGTCGCCGTAAGGGCGAAACCCTAAGTCGCCGTTACCGCAGAAACGGATATGTACAAAAACACAAAAACCCAGACAGCAAAAAGGCGCCCGAGGGCGCCTTTCGCTTTACAACAGATCAACAACCGTCAGGCCATTTCAGCCGTGGTTTCGAACTCGAAGGTCAGCTCGCCGTCCTTGAGGTCGATGTGTACCACACCGCCATGGTCGGCCAGTTCGCCAAAGAGGATCTCTTCCGCCAGCGGACGCTTGATCTTGTCCTGGATCAAACGCGCCATTGGCCGAGCACCCATTGCCGAGTCGTAGCCACCGGCTGCCAGCCAGCTTCGCGCAGCGTCGGTCACTTCCAGCTGCACGCGCTTGTCTTCCAGCTGCGCCTGAAGCTCGGTAAGGAACTTGTCCACCACGCTTTTGATGACCTCATGGCTGAGGCGACCAAACTGGATAATGGTGTCCAGACGGTTGCGGAACTCCGGCGTGAAGCTTTTCTTGATCACTTCCATCGCATCGGACGAATGGTCCTGATGGGTGAAACCGATCGAAGCACGCGCCGCTGTTTCGGCACCGGCGTTGGTCGTCATGATGACGATCACGTTACGGAAATCCGCCTTGCGCCCGTTGTTATCGGTCAGCGTACCGTGGTCCATGACCTGCAACAGCAGGTTGAAGACTTCCGGATGCGCCTTCTCGATCTCATCGAGCAACAGCACGCAGTGAGGCTGCTTGGTGATGGCTTCGGTCAGCAGGCCGCCCTGATCGAACCCGACATAGCCTGGAGGCGCACCGATCAGACGCGAGACAGTGTGGCGCTCCATGTACTCGGACATGTCGAAACGAACCAGTTCGATGCCCAACGCCTTGGCCAGCTGACGCGCCGCTTCGGTTTTACCGACACCGGTCGGCCCTGCAAACAGGAACGAACCGACTGGCTTGTCAGGCGACTTGAGCCCGGCACGGGACAGTTTGATCGCGGTCGACAGCGAGTCGATCGCAGCATCCTGGCCAAATACCGTCAGCTTCAGGTCACGCTCAAGGTTACGCAGCAGCTCTTTGTCGGAGCTGGTGACGTGCTTAGGCGGAATCCGCGCGATTTTCGCGACGATGTCCTCGACTTGAGGCACTTCGATGCGTTTCACGCGCTTCTCGATTGGCTGCAGACGCTGATAGGCGCCCGCCTCGTCGATGACGTCGATGGCCTTGTCCGGCATGTGCCGGTCATTGATATAACGCGAGGCCAGCTCAGCGGCGGCACGCAACGCTTCATCGCTGTATTCAATGTTGTGGTGCGCTTCGAAACGCCCTTTCAGGCCGCGCAGGATGCCAATGGTGTCTTCCACCGAAGGCTCCGACACATCGACCTTCTGGAAGCGCCGGGCCAAGGCACGGTCCTTCTCGAAGATCCCGCGGAATTCCTGGAACGTGGTCGATCCGATGCAACGGATATCGCCCGACGACAGCAACGGCTTGAGCAGGTTCGAGGCATCCATGACGCCACCGGACGCGGCACCCGCACCAATGATGGTGTGAATCTCGTCGATGAACAGGATCGCCTGCGGACGTTTTTTCAGCTCATTGAGCAACGCCTTGAAGCGCTTCTCGAAATCGCCACGGTATTTGGTCCCCGCCAGCAAGGCCCCCAGATCGAGGGAATAGACCACGCTGTTGGCCAGTAAGTCCGGCACCTGGTTGTCGACAATGCGTTTGGCCAGGCCTTCGGCAATCGCGGTTTTACCCACGCCCGCCTCGCCCACCAGCAGCGGATTGTTTTTGCGACGACGCGCCAGGATCTGCGCGACACGCTCGACTTCCAGCTCACGGCCTACCAACGGATCGATACGACCCTGACGCGCGAGTTCGTTGAGGTTACTGGCATAAGCATCCAGAGGATTGCCTGAAGAAGAAGACTCACCGCCCTCGTCGTCCTGCATATCTTGCTCACCTTCAGAGTGATCGCCATGCCCCGGCACTTTGGAAATACCATGGGCGATGTAGTTGACGACATCGATGCGCGCAACGCTCTGCTGTTTCAGCAGGAACACTGCCTGACTCTCTTGCTCACTGAAGATGGCGACCAGCACGTTAGCACCAGTCACTTCGCGTTTGCCCGAGCTCTGTACGTGGAAAACAGCACGTTGCAGGACACGCTGGAAGCCCAGGGTTGGCTGGGTTTCGCGATCCTCGTCATGAACGGGGATCAAGGGCGTGGTGGAGTCGATGAACTCCTGCAGATCGTGCTTGAGTTTGTCGAGGTTTGCGCCGCAGGCACGCAAAACGGTGGCGGCAGCCTCATTGTCCAATAGGGCCAGCAGGAGGTGTTCGACGGTCATGAATTCATGACGCTTCGATCTAGCCTCCTTGAAGGCAAGATTGAGGGTGACTTCGAGCTCGCGGTTTAACATAGCTTCACCTCATACCCAAGTGGTCGGCGATTAACCGTCCTTCTCGATTTCACAGAGTAGCGGATGCTGGCTTTCCCTGGCGTACTGGTTGACCTGCATGGCCTTAGTCTCGGCGATGTCGCGGGTAAACACTCCACATACTGCCCGTCCTTCTGTGTGGACGGCCAGCATGACCTTGGTCGCCAACTCTCGATTCAGGTTAAAAAACACCTCGAGCACTTCGACGACGAAATCCATCGGTGTGTAGTCATCATTGAACAAAACCACCTTGTACATCGGTGGCGCCTGTAAAGCAGGCTTTGCTTCCTGAACAGCAATGCCTGCGGAATCGTCCTCGTGTGTCCCCGGGTGATCTTTTTGGAGAGCCGGGCGATCCTGATTGAATGTTAGTCGAATCTGGCTGATTGCATGCATGGAAAGAAAGGTTCGTCAGTTGTGCAAATACAGTGGTGGGGGCGGCTATGGACGATTTCAACTCCGACCGCCCGGTCACCTTGACTATCGGCAAAACGGTGTTACAACCAATAGAGCCCACAGTGGGTAAAAAAGGTCCGCGGAGTCAATCTTATTTCGAGATTCGACTGCGGATGTACTGGATGATACTCCAGTGATGGAGTCTGTTGCAGAGGGATATGGGTATGTCAGTCGGTAAGGTGAAATGGTTCAACAATGCCAAGGGGTTCGGTTTCATTAACACCGATGCCAGAGAAGGTCGCGACGAAGACGGTCATCTTATTGATTTCTTTGCCCACTATTCGGCCATTGAAATGGACGGATACAAGACTCTCAAGGCCGGGCAAATTGTAAGCTTCGATATTGTCCAGGGCCCGAAAGGGTTGCACGCAGTGAAGATTGGCTCTGTCGCTTCCGTTGACGAACAGACCGCGCCTGCTACCAAACAAGAAACAGTGTCGAGCTGACACGACCGATCATCCAGTCATAAAAAAACCGCCCGACTCAATCACTGAATCGGGCGGTTTTTGTCGTGCGTGAACTCGTTTACATGTGCGAGATGAGCGCATCACCAAACGCCGAAGAAGACAGCAGTTTCGCGCCTTCCATCAGACGGTGGAAATCATAGGTCACAGTCTTGGCGGAAATCGCGCCGTTGGTGCCCTTGATGATCAGGTCTGCCGCTTCGGTCCAGCCCATGTGACGCAGCATCATCTCTGCGGACAGGATCAGGGAACCCGGGTTGACCTGGTCCTTGCCGGCGTACTTCGGCGCAGTACCGTGGGTCGCCTCGAACATGGCAATGGTGTCGGACAGGTTGGCACCCGGTGCGATACCGATACCACCCACTTCTGCCGCCAGGGCATCAGAGAGATAGTCGCCGTTCAGGTTCAGGGTCGCGATCACATCGTATTCGGCCGGGCGCAGCAGGATCTGCTGGAGCATGGCGTCGGCGATGGCGTCCTTGACGATGACGTTCTTGCCGGTTTTCGGGTTCTTGAACTGCATCCACGGACCGCCGTCGAGCAGGGTCGCGCCGAATTCTTCAGCGGCCACTTCGTAGGCCCATTCCTTGAAGGCACCTTCGGTGAACTTCATGATGTTGCCTTTGTGCACGATGGTCAGCGAGTCGCGGTCGTTGTCGACCACATACTGCAACGCCTTGCGCGCCAGACGCTTGGTGCCTTGCAGGGAAACCGGCTTGATGCCGATACCGCAGTTTTCGTCGAAACGAATCTTGGTGACGCCCATTTCATCTTTGAGGAACTTGATGACCTTGGTCGCTTCCGGCGAACCGGCTTTCCATTCGATACCGGCGTAGATGTCTTCCGAGTTCTCGCGGAAGATCGTCATATCAACGTCGCCTGGCTTCTTGACCGGGCTAGGCACGCCTTCGAACCAGCGCACCGGGCGCAGGCACACATAAAGGTCGAGTTGCTGACGCAGGGCCACGTTCAGGGAACGGATGCCGCCACCGACCGGGGTGGTCAGAGGGCCCTTGATGGAAACCACGTAATCCTTGACCGCGTCCAGGGTTTCCTGAGGCAGCCAGGTGTCCTGATCGTAAACCTGAGTCGCTTTTTCCCCGGCGTAGACTTCCATCCAGGAAATTTTGCGCTCGCCGCCGTAAGCCTTCTTAACAGCAGCATCGACAACCTTGATCATGACCGGGCTGATATCAACGCCAATACCATCGCCTTCGATGAAGGGGATGATCGGGTTGTTAGGAACATTGAGAGAATGGTCCGCGTTGACGGTGATTTTGTCGCCGACTGCTGGAACCTGAATCTTCTTGTATCCCATGCTGAACTCCATTGTTTGGATTGAACATCTGGCTTCGTTCGAGCGTACCCCAGTTAAATCGGCACGCAAACCCTATGTTCCAACCATCTGCCGCAAAGCTGCACAGTTCGCGACGTACAAGCCTGAAAGCAAAGGGAAAAGCGCCAAACTCAAGCACGGTGCAAGACTCTACGCCCCCCTCGCCCCTGCGACCTTTAGACCAATGGACGAGAATCGTTGCATATGAACCATCGGCAGATTGCCAGCTACCTATGTATAATGCCGCCCGCTGACCACAGAGTCACGACGGCCAACCTTTCTACTACAAGGCTTTGGGCCCGAAAAAGCAGGACTGTTACCGCAGTCCACCCGCTTGACGCTCGACCGATGCACCCAACATCACCGCAAAGAAACCTCGACATTCGGCTCATGGATGACTTTGAACGAACGCGCTTACCCGGCGCCCCTCGAGTTTCTGCGCACGCTTTAGCAAAGAAGAGAGAGTTAATCCGAATATGCCCACCCGCTCGAAGATCATCTATACCTTCACCGACGAAGCTCCCGCCCTCGCCACCTATTCACTGTTGCCTATCGTAGAAGCGTTCACCGCTTCGGCTGATATCGCCGTGGAAACCCGCGATATCTCTCTTGCAGGGCGCATCCTGGCCAGCTTCCCCGAGCAATTGGGTGACAAAGCCGTAGCCGACCACCTCGCCGAACTGGGCGACCTGGCCGTTACGCCTGAAGCCAACATCATCAAATTGCCGAACATCAGCGCCTCGGTTCCGCAACTGCAAGCCGCGATCAAAGAGCTGCAGGCCCAGGGCTTCGCCCTGCCGGACTACCCGGAAACCGTGACCACCGACGCCGACAAGCTTGCCAAGTCGCGTTACGACAAGATCAAGGGCAGCGCCGTGAACCCGGTTCTGCGCGAAGGCAACTCCGATCGTCGTGCACCGCTGTCGGTCAAGAACTACGCGCGCAAGCACCCGCACAAAATGGGCGCCTGGGCTGCGGACTCCAAATCCCACGTCGCGCACATGAGCACCGGCGATTTCTACGGCAGCGAAAAAGCTGCCCTGATCGACGCCGCTGACGCCGTCAAAATCGAACTGATCGCTCAAGACGGCACCACCACCGTCCTGAAAGAAAAAACCACCGTGCAAGCCGGTGAGATCCTCGATTGCGCGGTCATGAGCAAAAACGCTCTGCGCAGCTTCATTGCTGCCGAGATCGAAGACGCTAAAGCCAAAGGCGTGCTGCTGTCGGTTCACCTCAAAGCCACCATGATGAAGGTCTCCGACCCGATCATGTTCGGCCAGATCGTTGCCGAGTTCTATAAAGACGCACTGGCCAAGCACGCTGACGTGCTGGCACAGATCGGCTTCAACCTGAACAACGGCATCGGCGACCTGTACGCTCGCATCAAAGCCCTGCCAGCTGAGCAGCAAGCTGCGATTGAAGCGGACATCCAGGCGGTCTACGCCGCTCGTCCGTCGTTGGCCATGGTCAACTCCGACAAAGGCATCACCAACCTGCACGTGCCGAGCGACGTTATCGTCGACGCCTCGATGCCGGCCATGATCCGTGACTCCGGCAAGATGTGGGGCACCGACGGCCAGCTGCACGACACCAAGGCAGTGATCCCGGATCGCTGCTACGCCACCATCTACCAGGCGGTGATCGAAGACTGCAAGCTGCACGGCGCTTTCGATCCAACCACCATGGGCAGCGTGCCAAACGTTGGTCTGATGGCGAAAAAAGCCGAAGAGTACGGGTCCCACGACAAGACCTTCCAGATCAAGGCAAACGGCGTAGTTCGGGTTTCCGACGGCGCTGGCCGCACCCTGCTGGAACAGTCTGTTGAAGCCGGCGACATCTTCCGCATGTGCCAGACCAAAGACGCGCCGATCCAGGACTGGGTCAAACTGGCTGTCAACCGTGCCCGTGCAAGCGCAACCCCGGCTATTTTCTGGCTGGACCCGATGCGCGCCCACGACGGCGTGGTGATCGAGAAAGTTCAGGCCTACCTGAAGGATCACGACACCGCCGGCCTGGACATCCAGATCATGGCGCCTGTCGACGCGATGAAGTTCACCCTGCAGCGCACCCGCGAAGGCAAGGACACCATCTCGGTGACCGGCAACGTACTGCGCGACTACCTGACCGACCTGTTCCCGATCATGGAACTGGGCACCAGCGCCAAGATGCTGTCGATCGTCCCGCTGATGAATGGCGGCGGTCTGTTCGAAACCGGCGCTGGTGGTTCGGCACCGAAACACGTTCAGCAGCTGCTGGAAGAAAACTTCCTGCGCTGGGACTCACTGGGCGAGTTCCTGGCCCTGGCCGCCTCCCTCGAGCATCTGGGTGTTACTTACAACAACCCGAAAGCGCTGGTGCTGGCCAAGACCCTGGATCAGGCCACTGGCCAGTTCCTGGACAACAACAAGTCGCCATCGCGCAAAGTCGGCAACATCGACAACCGCGGCAGCCACTTCTACCTGGCGCTGTACTGGGCTCAGGCCCTGGCCGCCCAGACCGAAGACGCTGCACTGCAAGCGCAGTTCGGCCAACTGGCCAAGACCTTGACCGAGAACGAAGCAACCATCGTTGCCGAGCTCAACGCCGTTCAGGGCAAGCCAGTGGACATCGGCGGTTACTACCACGCCAATGCCGAGCTGATCAGCAAGGCCATGCGCCCAAGCAACACCTTCAACGCCGCGATCGCTGCGCTGGTTTAAGGTTGTAAGGATGCAAAGCAGCCCCGGCCCCGTGCCGGGGTTTCTGCTTTTGAAGACAATGCAAAAACCCTGTGGGAGCTGGCCTGCCGGCGATTGCGATTAGTCAGTCACCATCAGTGTTGAATGATAAGCCGCTATCGCTGGCAGGCCAGCTCCCACAGGGATAGAGTTTCAACCTTTGGGATTTGAGGAACCTTCATGGACTGGAAACCCCACATCACCGTCGCCACCATCGTCGAAGACAACGGCCGCTTCCTGATGGTCGAAGAATCCAAGGGCGGACGAACGGTGCTCAACCAGCCCGCCGGCCACCTCGACCCGGACGAAACCCTGATCGAAGCCGCCGTACGTGAAACTCTGGAAGAAACCGGCTGGGACGTCGAACCGACCGGCGTGGTGGGTATTTACCTTTACACCGCCCCGAGCAACGGCGTGACTTACCAGCGCGTCTGCTTCACCGCCAAACCGCTCAAACATCACCCCGATTATCAGCTGGACGACGGTATTGTCGGCGCCAAATGGCTAACCCGTGACGAACTGCTGGCACAGCGCGCAAACTGGCGCAGTGAGCTGATCATCCGCTGTATCGATGATTATCTGGACGGCAAACACTTCGGTCTCGAACTGATCCGCCCTTCTCTTTAGCCTTGCGGGCTTCGGCCTGTTAGAATCGCGTCCTTTTTCAAGACACTCATTGAATCCCTATGCGTGATCCAGCCCCTTCTGACACACAAAAGAAGCGCGTCATTGTCGGCATGTCCGGCGGCGTGGACTCTTCCGTTTCCGCTCTCCTGCTGATCGAGCAGGGTTATGAGGTGGAAGGCCTGTTCATGAAGAACTGGGAAGAAGACGATGGAACGGAATACTGCACCGCCATGGACGACCTGGCGGACGCTCAGGCCGTGTGCGACAAGATTGGCATCAAGCTGCACACCGCCAACTTCGCCGCCGAGTACTGGGACAACGTGTTCGAGCACTTCCTGGCCGAATACAAGGCCGGTCGCACGCCGAACCCGGACATCCTCTGCAACCGCGAGATCAAGTTCAAGGCGTTCCTTGACTACGCCATGGTGCTCGGCGCCGACCTGATTGCCACCGGCCATTACGTGCGCCGCCGCGACATCGATGGCCGTACCGAACTGCTCAAGGGCCTGGATCCGAACAAGGACCAGAGTTACTTCCTGCACGCCGTCGGCGGTGAACAGATCGCCAAGACCCTGTTCCCGGTCGGCGAGCTGGAAAAACCCGAAGTACGCGCGATTGCCGAGAAACACGAACTCGCCACCGCGAAGAAAAAGGATTCCACGGGGATCTGCTTTATCGGCGAACGCCGCTTTAGCGATTTCCTCAAGCAGTATCTGCCGGCCCAACCGGGCGAGATCAAGACCACCGAAGGTGAAGTCATCGGCCGTCACCACGGCTTGATGTACCACACCATCGGCCAGCGTCAGGGCCTGGGCATCGGTGGCTTGAAAGACGCCGGCGATGAGCCGTGGTACGTGCTGATCAAGGACCTTGAACACAACGAGCTGATCGTCGGCCAGGGCAATGACCATCCGTACCTGTTCTCCCGCGCCCTGCTCGCCTCGGACATCTATTGGGTCAACCCGATCGATCTGACCGAGCCGCGCAAGTTGACCGCCAAGGTTCGTTATCGCCAAAGCGATCAACCCTGCACGCTGGAAAAAACCGCCACTGGCTATCGCGCAACCTTCGATGACCCGCAGCGCGCGGTCACCCCGGGCCAGTCCGTGGTGTTCTATGACGGTGAAATCTGCCTGGGCGGCGGCGTGATTGAAGTCGCAGAGCCATGGAGCAGCAAGGCATGAACCCCACTCAGGAGCAACTGACGGCGCTGGGCGGCGTGTTTCTCGCCGCCGTCCTCGTCGACAAGATTGCCAAGACCGGCCAGACCACCGAAGCCGGCCTGACCTGCATGCTCGGCAGCCTGCTGATCCGCGACCCTAAGGACACCCTGGAAGTGTACGGCGGCGACGACCTCAATCTGCGTGAAGGCTATCGCGCATTGATCGGCGCTCTGGAACGCGACCCGAGCACCCTGCAGCGCGAACCGCTGCGCTACGCCCTGGCCATGCTGGGCCTGGAGCGTCAGCTAGCCAAGCGCAACGACATGCTCGATGTGATCGGCAAGCGTTTGCCGCAGATTCAATCCCAGGTCGAACACTTCGGCCCGGCCCACGAAAACGTGATTGCGGCCTGCGGTGCGTTGTACCAAGACACCCTGAGCACCTTGCGCCAACGGATTCAGGTCCACGGCGACATGCGCAACCTGCAGCAACCAAGCAACGCCTCGAAAATCCGCGCCCTGTTGCTGGCCGGGATTCGTTCGGCGCGCCTGTGGCGGCAGTTGGGCGGTCATCGCTGGCAGCTGGTGATCAGCCGTCGCAAGTTGCTCAAAGAGCTTTACCCGCTGATGCGCAGCAGCTGAACCGCGCCCGCAACACTGATTCAGATCTGTAACGCGTAATACGCCGGTCAGTTGGCAACGGACCGGCGGATTTTTTCATGTATGATACGCGCCCCATTTCGTTGCCCGACTGTCCGAGAACACCCCATGCAGCTTTCTTCGCTCACTGCGGTTTCCCCTGTTGACGGCCGCTACGCCGGCAAAACCCAGGCCCTGCGCCCAATTTTCAGCGAGTACGGCCTGATCCGTGCTCGCGTTCTGGTTGAAGTGCGCTGGCTCCAGCGCCTGGCCGCTCACCCAGGCATCAGCGAAGTGCCGGCGTTCTCTGCCGAAGCCAACGCGGTGCTGAACACGCTGGCGGACAACTTCGCTCTGGAGCACGCCGAGCGTGTCAAAGAGATCGAGCGCACCACCAACCACGACGTCAAAGCCATTGAGTACCTGCTCAAGGAACAAGCGGCCAAGCTGCCGGAACTGGCCAAAGTCAGCGAGTTCATCCACTTTGCCTGCACCAGCGAGGACATCAACAACCTGTCCCACGCCCTGATGCTGCGCGAAGGCCGTGATGACGTGATGCTGCCGCTGATGCGCCAGACCTGCGACGCCATCCGCGAACTGGCCATCCGCTTCGCTGACGTTCCAATGCTGTCGCGCACCCACGGTCAACCGGCCTCGCCGACCACCCTGGGCAAAGAACTGGCGAACGTGGTTTACCGTCTTGAGCGTCAAATTGCTCAGGTCGCTGCCGTTCCGCTGCTGGGCAAGATCAACGGTGCTGTCGGCAACTACAACGCTCACATCTCTGCCTACCCGGAAATCGACTGGGAAGAAAACGCCCGCGCCTTCATCGAAGACGAGTTGGGCCTGGGCTTCAACCCGTACACCACGCAGATCGAACCGCACGACTACATCGCCGAGCTGTTCGACGCGATCGCGCGCTTCAACACCATCCTGATCGACTTCGACCGCGACATCTGGGGCTACATCTCCCTGGGTTATTTCAAGCAGCGCACTATCGCTGGCGAAATCGGTTCGTCGACCATGCCGC
Organism: Pseudomonas sp. LBUM1663; assembly: GCF_059695905.1. Classification (NCBI taxonomy): domain Bacteria; kingdom Pseudomonadati; phylum Pseudomonadota; class Gammaproteobacteria; order Pseudomonadales; family Pseudomonadaceae; genus Pseudomonas; species Pseudomonas sp. LBUM1663. The sequence goes on from NZ_CP166792.1 coordinate 4,245,566, forward strand.
ACAAGGTCAACCCGATCGACTTCGAAAACTCCGAAGGCAACCTCGGTATCGCCAACGCATTGTTCCAGCACCTGGCGAGCAAACTGCCGATCTCCCGCTGGCAGCGCGACCTGACCGACTCCACCGTTCTGCGCAACCTCGGTGTCGGCTTCGCCCACAGCGTGATCGCTTACGAAGCCAGCCTCAAGGGCATCAGCAAACTGGAGCTCAACGCCCAGAAGATTGCGGCTGACCTGGACGCGTGCTGGGAAGTGTTGGCCGAGCCGATCCAGACCGTGATGCGCCGCTACAACATCGAAAACCCGTATGAAAAGCTGAAAGAGTTGACGCGTGGCAAGGGCATCAGCCCTGAAGCACTGCAAACTTTCATCGACGGTCTGGACATGCCAGCCGCCGCCAAGGCCGAGCTGAAATTGCTCACCCCGGCGAACTACATCGGTAACGCTGTAGAGCAAGCCAAACGCATCTGATCGACCGCTTTACCCTTTTGAGACGCCCGGCAGCGCCGGGCGTTTTTATTCCCGTCTGAAAAGTACTTTTTTTCAATAGGTTACACATGAATCCTGACATTCCTCTTCAACTTCTGGGCGGCATCACGGCGCGCGAATTCCTGCGTGACTACTGGCAGAAAAAGCCGCTGCTGATCCGCCAGGCGATCCCTGATTTCGAAAGCCCGATCGATCCAGACGAACTGGCCGGCCTGGCGCTGGAAGAAGAAGTTGAATCGCGCCTGGTGATCGAGCACGGCGAGCGTCCTTGGGAAATGCGCCGCGGCCCGTTCGCCGAAGACGAATTCAGCAAGTTGCCGGAAACCGAGTGGACTCTGCTGGTTCAAGCGGTCGACCAGTTCGTGCCGGAAGTCGGCGAGTTGCTGGAGCAATTCCGCTTCCTGCCGAGCTGGCGCGTCGACGACGTGATGATCAGCTTCGCCGCCCCGGGTGGCAGCGTCGGTCCGCACTTCGATAACTACGATGTGTTCCTGCTGCAAGGTCACGGCAAGCGCAACTGGAAGATCGGCCAGATGTGCGACTCCGAGAGCAAGCTGCTGCCACACGCGGATCTGCGCATCCTCGCCGACTTCGAAGCCACTGATGAGTGGATTCTGGAACCGGGCGACATGCTCTACCTGCCGCCGCGCCTGGCCCATTGTGGCGTTGCGGTTGATGACTGCATGACCTATTCGGTCGGCTTCCGCGCCCCGAGCGCCTCTGAAGTGCTGACTCACTTCACCGACTTCCTCAGCCAGTTCCTGACCGATGAAGAGCGCTACACCGATGCCGACGCCCTGCCGGCGGTCGATCCACACCAGATTCAGCACGACGCCCTCGATCGCCTGAAAGCGTTGCTGGCCGAGCACATGAGCGATGAGCGCCTGCTGCTGACCTGGTTCGGCCAGTACATGACCGAGCCGCGCTACCCGGAACTGGTGGTCGGCCCGGAAGAAGTCGAAGAAGAAGACTTCCTCGCCAGCCTCGAACAAGGCGCTGTGCTGATCCGCAACCCGAGCGCGCGCATAGCCTGGTCTGAAGTCGATGATGACCTGCTGCTGTTCGCCAGCGGCCAGAGCCGTTACCTGCCGGGCAAACTGCGGGAGCTGCTGAAATTGATCTGCGCCGCCGACGCCCTGCACACCGACAACCTCGGTGACTGGCTGAACGACGAAGACGGCCGCGGCCTGCTGTGCGAGCTGGTCAAGCAGGGCAGCCTGGGGTTTGCTGATGAATAAAATCCACGTTCGTGTCGCAGACTGGCAAAAGGACAACGCCGAGATCCGGCGCATTCGTGAGACGGTGTTCATTGCCGAGCAATCCGTTCCGCCTGAGCTGGAATGGGATGCCGATGACGCAACGGCGGTGCATTTCCTGGCCTTCGAAGGCGACTTTCCGATTGGCACCGCCCGCCTGCTGCCCGATGGGCATATCGGCCGGGTATCAGTGCTCAAAGACTGGCGCGGTTTGAAAGTCGGCGATGCGCTGATGCAAGCGGTGATCGGTGAAGCCGAGAAGCGTGGGTTGAAGCAGCAGATGCTGAGCGCACAGGTCCAGGCCACGGCGTTCTATCAGCGCCTGGGCTTCAGCCTGGTCAGTGAGGAGTTCCTGGAAGCCGGGATTCCGCATGTGGACATGGTGCGTCACTCGGCCTGACACCTGTGGCGAGGGAGCTTGCTCCCGCTGGGCTGCGCAGCAGACCCAAAATTTTGGGGCCGCTTCGCGCCCCAGCGGGAGCAAGCTCCCTCGCCACAAAGGCTCACAATACCACCACAAAACGCCCCGCCATCCCCGGATGCCGGGGCGTTTTGCTGTCTACGATTCAACTTGCCCCACGCCGGGCCGACAAACTGGCAATATCAACACTTCAAGATGTCGGAGATAACGGATATGTCCCTACGCACCCTGCTCACCACGCTGCTGCTGACGTGCAGTTTTTCGTCCATGGCGGCCACCGAGATCGTGCCCCTGAACTACCGTACCAGTGCCGATATGTTGCCGATGGCACAGGATTTCATCGGCAAGGATGGCCAGGTCAGTGCTTACGGCAACCAGCTGATCGTCAATGCGGATCAACGCAAGATCGACGAACTTAAGGCTCTTGTTACCCAACTCGACGTGGCTGCCAAGCGCCTGCTGATCACCGTCGACACCAACGAAAATAACTTCCAGGGCGACCAGGGTTATTCGGTGAACGGCGCCAAGCCAAGCCAGACGCGCATCATCAATCGCAGCACCGACAGCCGCGATGGCGGCATCCAGCAAATTCAGGCCAGCGAAGGCGCACCGGCGCTGATTCAAGTCGGCCAGAGCGTGCCGCTCACCAGCAGCCAGACCGATTCCTACGGCGATCTGCGCAGCCAGACTGAATACCGCAACGTCACCCAGGGGTTCTACGTCACCGCCAGCGTCACCGGCGACATCGTCCACCTGTCGATCAGTACTAACCGTGACCGTATGAGCCAGGAACGTCCCGATGTAGTGAATGTGCAAAGTACCGACACAACTGTCACGGGGCGTCTGGGCGAGTGGATCACCCTGGCGGGCGTGAACCGCCAGACTCAGGCCGATAAACAGGGCCTGACCCGCAGCTACTCGACTCAGGGCCGGGATGACATGACGTTGCGGGTGAAAGTCGATACTTTGGACTAAACCACCGAAAACTGACTGATTAGTCGTATTAGACCAAAGATGTAGTGCCTGAAAAAAAGCACTACAAAACGTTTGACGATCGAAAAAAGCAAGGGCATGATGGCCTCGCTCCCGCTAATCAGGGGCCCTGGCAAGGGCCTTCGAGGCGCTGCTCGCAGCTACCCCGCGAGCCGCTTCGTGTCTGTACCGCCCACAAGGTGTGTTTGACGAGGTTGCCGACTGGAACGAAGTTGTCCCGAGGGACGGAAGCGTAATTAGGTAACCCGGCTCCACACTGAAGTTCGTACCAAGGCCCACGACGCCCGAATGCGCTCGCCAGTTCGCCCTTACCTGCTCACTTCCCCTCGAGCCCATCGTTCATCCCGTCGCCATCCCCGCCGAATCCGACTTGACCACCTAAGCTTCTGGTCAGCGAGCAGCCTTTTACGCACCTTTGAATTGCGTAACCGGCATGAGCAGGAATTTTCCACCCCAGACCTATGCGACGAGGTTTATCTCCATGGCACTGACACGCGAACAGCAAATTGCAGCCCTCGAAAAAGATTGGGCTGAAAACCCACGCTGGAAAGGCGTGACACGCGCTTACTCCGCTGCTGACGTCGTCCGCCTGCGTGGCTCGGTTCAACCTGAGCACACCTTTGCAAAACTGGGCGCCGAGAAGCTGTGGAACCTGGTCACCCAGGGCGCCAAGCCATCCTTCCGTCCTGATAAAGATTTCGTCAACTGCATGGGCGCCCTGACCGGCGGCCAGGCTGTACAACAAGTCAAAGCCGGTATCCAGGCAATCTACCTGTCGGGCTGGCAAGTGGCTGCGGACAACAACTCCGCCGAATCGATGTACCCGGACCAGTCGCTGTACCCGGTGGACTCGGTTCCAACCGTGGTCAAGCGCATCAACAACTCGTTCCGTCGTGCCGACCAGATCCAGTGGAAAGCCGGCAAAGGCCCGGGCGACGAAGGCTACATCGACTACTTCGCTCCAATCGTAGCTGACGCTGAAGCCGGTTTCGGTGGCGTTCTGAACGCTTACGAGCTGATGAAGAGCATGATCGAAGCAGGCGCCGCCGGCGTTCACTTCGAAGACCAACTGGCTTCCGTGAAAAAATGCGGCCACATGGGCGGCAAGGTACTGGTTCCTACCCAGGAAGCTGTACAGAAGCTGACCGCTGCCCGTCTGGCAGCTGACGTTGCCGGCACACCGACCATCATTTTGGCTCGTACCGACGCTAACGCGGCTGACCTGCTGACTTCCGATTGCGACCCATACGACCAGCCGTTCGTGACTGGCGAACGTACCCAGGAAGGCTTCTACAAAGTACGCGCAGGCTTGGACCAGGCGATCGCTCGCGGCCTGGCTTACGCTCCGTATGCCGACCTGATCTGGTGCGAAACCGCCAAGCCGGATCTGGACGAAGCTCGTCGCTTCGCTGAAGCGATCAAAAAGGAATACCCGGACCAACTGCTGTCGTACAACTGCTCGCCTTCCTTCAACTGGAAGAAAAACCTGGACGACGCGACCATTGCCAAGTTCCAGCGCGAACTGTCCGCCATGGGTTACAAGCACCAGTTCATCACCCTGGCCGGCATTCACAACATGTGGCACAGCATGTTCAACTTGGCGCACGACTACGCCCGCAACGACATGACTGCCTACGTGAAACTGCAAGAGCAAGAGTTCGCTGACGCTTCGAAAGGCTACACCTTCGTGGCTCACCAGCAGGAAGTGGGCACCGGCTACTTCGACGACATGACCACCGTGATTCAAGGTGGCTCGTCTTCGGTGACCGCGCTGACCGGTTCGACTGAAGAAGAACAGTTCCACTGATACTGAGTACACGGCCGTTGCGGATCGAGTAAAAAGCTAACCGCAACGTCGCACATCTGACGCCCCGACTGGTTCGGGGCGTTTTTTTGCCCGCGATTTCATCCCCACCACAGAACCCTGTGGGAGCCGGGCTTGCCCGCGATGACGGTGTGCCAGCCAACATCTGTGAACCTGACACACCGCCATCGCGGGCAAGCGCGGCTCCCACAGGGAACGAGTCAACCCAAAAATTGTGGGAAAAACATTGATCCAGAGCGGTACCGCGAGCAAAAAACCGAGGTAAAACGTGAATCGCCGCTACTTGCAGTAACAGCTATATAAGGCAACTTCCCACTCCTCTACCCGTTAAACAGTTTAAAAACCGCGCCAAATAATATTGATTATCATTTAGCCGCAACTATGTTCGTTACATCACCGACAAAACAATATTGATGAAAACCCGGCTAATGCCCGCAACGCATGGGCTGCGGGCCTTGGGAGGTGCGCCATGTCCTTATTCCTATAAATAATTTCGCTATAGGAATTTTACTTGCTGAGTGTTGTGCCATAAAATCAGCGGGATTGATTGCTGCGACATATCGTCACTGCTTTGTTTCTTTTCAAGCTCAGAGACCTTTGCTCTCTGTTAAGGATTACCAGCATGCCCGAAGCGACAGGACTCATGGCCCACAACTGGGGCTTTGCCATTTTCCTTCTGGGCGTCGTCGGCCTTTGCGCCTTCATGCTCGGCGTCTCCAGCCTCCTCGGGTCAAAAGCCTGGGGTCGCAGCAAAAACGAACCGTTCGAGTCCGGCATGCTACCTACAGGTGGCGCCCGCTTGCGGCTCTCAGCCAAATTCTATCTGGTCGCGATGCTCTTCGTGATCTTCGATATCGAAGCCCTCTTTCTCTTTGCCTGGTCTGTGTCCGTCCGCGAAAGCGGCTGGACCGGATTCGTCGAAGCTCTCGTTTTCATAGCAATTCTGTTGGCAGGTCTTGTCTACCTGTTCCGAGTGGGCGCCCTTGACTGGGCTCCGGAAGCTCGTCGCAAGCGGCAGGCGAAGCTGAAACAATGAGGCTTTGGCAATGCAATACAATCTCACCAGGATCGACCCCGATGCTCCTAACGAGCAGTATCCGATTGGCGAACGGGAAACCGTTTCCGATCCGTTAGAAGATCAAGTCCACAAAAACATCTTCATGGGCAAGCTCGAAGACGTGCTTAACGGCACAGTCAACTGGGGGCGGAAGAACTCCCTGTGGCCGTATAACTTCGGTCTTTCGTGCTGCTACGTGGAAATGACCACCGCCTTCACGGCGCCCCACGACATCGCACGCTTCGGCGCCGAGGTTATCCGGGCATCGCCGCGCCAGGCGGATTTCATGGTTATCGCCGGTACCTGCTTCATCAAGATGGCGCCGATCATTCAGCGTCTCTACGAGCAAATGCTCGAACCTAAATGGGTTATCTCCATGGGTTCGTGCGCCAACTCCGGTGGCATGTACGACATCTACTCCGTCGTTCAAGGGGTGGACAAGTTCCTCCCCGTGGACGTCTACGTGCCTGGCTGCCCGCCCCGCCCTGAAGCTTTTCTGCAAGGCTTGATGCTCTTGCAAGAGTCGATTGGACAGGAGCGTCGCCCACTTTCCTGGGTCGTCGGCGATCAAGGCGTATACCGCGCCGAGATGCCTTCGCAAAAGGAACAGCGCCGCGAACAGCGAATCGCAGTCACCAACCTGCGCAGCCCCGACGAAGTCTGATCCAGATCTGCTTCTTTTATAGAACGAGAAACTGGCTTCATTCTTTACGTTGACCGAAAGCGATAAATAACCATGACTACAGGCAGTGCTCTGTACATCCCGCCTTATAAGGCAGACGACCAGGATGTGGTCGTCGAACTGAACAACCGTTTTGGCCCCGAGGCGTTCACCGCCCAGCCTACCCGCACCGGCATGCCGGTGCTTTGGGTTGCCCGCGCCAAACTCGTCGAAGTCCTGACCTTCCTGCGCAACCTGCCCAAGCCGTACGTCATGCTCTATGACCTGCACGGCGTGGACGAGCGTCTGCGCACCAAACGTCAAGGGCTGCCAAGCGGCGCCGACTTCACTGTGTTCTATCACTTGATGTCGATCGAACGTAATAGTGACGTCATGATCAAGGTCGCCTTGTCCGAGAGCGACCTTAGCGTGCCGACCGTGACCGGTATCTGGCCAAACGCCAACTGGTACGAGCGTGAAGTGTGGGACATGTACGGCATCAATTTCGCCGGCCACCCGCACCTGACCCGCATCATGATGCCGCCGACCTGGGAAGGTCACCCGCTGCGCAAGGACTTCCCGGCCCGAGCCACCGAGTTCGACCCGTTCAGCCTGACGCTGGCCAAGCAACAGCTTGAGGAAGAAGCCGCGCGCTTCAAGCCTGAAGACTGGGGCATGAAGCGTTCCGGTGCGAACGAGGACTACATGTTCCTCAACCTCGGTCCCAACCACCCTTCCGCACACGGTGCGTTCCGCATCATCCTGCAGCTGGACGGTGAAGAGATCGTCGACTGCGTGCCGGACGTCGGTTACCACCACCGTGGTGCCGAGAAAATGGCCGAGCGTCAGTCCTGGCACAGTTTCATCCCGTACACCGATCGTATCGACTACCTCGGCGGCGTGATGAACAACCTGCCCTACGTGCTCTCGGTCGAGAAGCTGGCCGGCATCAAGGTGCCCGAGAAAGTCGACGTCATCCGCATCATGATGGCCGAGTTCTTCCGGATCACCAGCCACCTGCTGTTCCTGGGGACTTACATCCAGGACGTCGGCGCCATGACCCCGGTGTTCTTCACGTTCACCGACCGTCAGAAGGCGTACACGGTGATCGAAGCCATTACCGGTTTCCGTCTGCACCCGGCCTGGTACCGCATCGGCGGCGTCGCGCACGACCTGCCGCGCGGCTGGGAAAAACTGGTGAAAGATTTCGTCGAGTGGATGCCAAAGCGTCTGGACGAATACCAGAAAGCCGCCCTGGACAACAGCATCCTCAAAGGCCGGACCATCGGCGTCGCCTCCTACAACACCAAGGAAGCCTTCGAATGGGGCGTCACCGGTGCAGGCTTGCGTTCGACCGGTTGCGACTTCGACCTGCGTAAAGCGCGCCCATACTCCGGTTACGAAAACTTCGAATTCGAAGTGCCGCTGGCCGTCAATGGCGATGCCTACGATCGTTGCATCGTGCGCGTCGAAGAAATGCGCCAGAGCATCAAGATCATCGAGCAGTGCATGCGCAACATGCCGGAAGGCCCGTACAAGGCGGATCACCCGCTGACCACGCCGCCGCCGAAAGAGCGCACGCTGCAGCACATCGAGACCCTGATCACGCACTTCCTGCAAGTTTCGTGGGGCCCGGTCATGCCGGCCAACGAATCCTTCCAGATGATCGAAGCGACCAAGGGCATCAACAGTTATTACCTGACGAGCGATGGCGGCACCATGAGCTACCGCACCCGGATTCGCACCCCAAGCTTCCCGCACCTGCAGCAGATCCCTTCGGTGATCAAAGGCAGCATGGTCGCGGACTTGATCGCGTACCTGGGTAGTATCGATTTCGTTATGGCCGACGTGGACCGCTAAGCATGAATAGCACGCTTATCCAGACAGACCGTTTCACCTTGAGTGAAACCGAGCGCTCGGCCATCGAGCACGAGCTGCATCACTACGAAGACCCGCGCGCGGCGTCGATCGAAGCCCTGAAGATCGTCCAGAAGGAACGTGGCTGGGTGCCTGACGGCGCGCTCTACGCCATCGGCGAAATCCTCGGCATCCCGGCGAGTGACGTTGAAGGGGTGGCGACGTTCTATAGCCAGATCTTCCGTCAGCCGGTTGGCCGCCACATCATTCGCGTCTGCGACAGCATGGTCTGCTACATCGGCGGCCATGAATCGGTCGTCAGCGAAATCCAGAGCAATCTGGGCATCGGCGTGGGTCAGACCACCGCCGACGGTCGTTTCACCCTGCTGCCGGTCTGCTGCCTCGGCAACTGCGACAAGGCGCCGGCGTTGATGATCGACGACGACACTTTCGGTGATGTGCAGCCTGCCAGCGTTGCCAAATTGCTCGAGGGCTACGTATGACCCTGACTTCCTTCGGTCCTGCCAACCGCATCAAGCGTTCGGCCGAGACTCACCCGCTGACCTGGCGTCTGCGTGACGACGGCGAAGCTGTCTGGCTCGACGAATACCAGGCCAAGAACGGCTACGCGGCTGCGCGCAAAGCGTTCGCCGACATGGCTCAGGACGACATCGTCCAGACCGTGAAAGACGCCGGCCTCAAAGGTCGCGGCGGTGCAGGCTTCCCCACGGGCGTTAAGTGGGGCCTGATGCCCAAAGACGAATCCATCAACATCCGCTACCTGCTGTGCAACGCGGACGAGATGGAACCGAACACCTGGAAAGACCGCATGCTGATGGAGCAACTGCCCCATCTGCTGATCGAAGGCATGCTAATCAGTGCTCGCGCGCTGAAAACCTACCGTGGCTACATCTTCCTGCGTGGCGAATACACCACCGCCGCCAAGCACCTGAACCGTGCCGTGGAAGAAGCCAAGGCAGCGGGCCTGCTGGGCAAGAACATCCTGGGCAGCGGCTTCGATTTCGAGCTGTTCGTCCACACCGGTGCCGGGCGTTACATCTGCGGTGAAGAAACCGCACTGATCAACTCCCTCGAAGGTCGTCGCGCCAACCCGCGCTCCAAGCCGCCCTTCCCTGCCGCCGTTGGCGTATGGGGCAAGCCGACGTGCGTGAACAACGTTGAAACCCTGTGCAACGTGCCGGCGATCATTGCCGACGGCGTGGACTGGTACAAATCGTTGGCGCGCGAAGGCAGCGAAGACATGGGCACCAAGCTCATGGGCTTCTCCGGCAAGGTCAAGAACCCGGGCCTGTGGGAATTGCCGTTCGGCGTCACCGGCCGCGAGTTGTTCGAAGACTACGCCGGCGGCATGCGCGACGGTTACACGCTCAAGTGCTGGCAGCCAGGTGGCGCCGGTACCGGCTTCCTGTTGCCGGAACACCTCGACGCACAAATGTATGCCGGCGGCATCGCCAAAGTGGGCACCCGCATGGGTACCGGACTGGCTATGGCGGTGGACGACAGCGTCAACATGGTGTCCCTGCTGCGCAACATGGAAGAGTTCTTCTCCCGTGAGTCGTGCGGTTTCTGCACCCCGTGCCGTGATGGTCTGCCGTGGAGCGTCAAGCTGCTGCGTGCGATCGAGAACGGTGAAGGGCAAGCCGGCGATATCGAGACCCTGCTGGGTCTGGTCGGTTTCCTCGGCCCGGGCAAGACCTTCTGTGCTCACGCACCGGGCGCCGTGGAGCCGTTGGGCAGCGCAATCAAATACTTCCGCCATGAGTTCGAAGCCGGCATCGCGCCTACCAGCGCCGTCGTCCCGCCTCTGGCAAGGCCGATCGTAGTCGGCGCGTAAACGCTTAAAGAAGCGAAGGGTCCGTGCCCTTCGCTTTGTCGTGTGATGACGCCGTAAACGGCTGTGTTGATTCACGCGAATAACAAGATTCCATTAGCCACGCCCGCTGACACCGGGCCAACGAAGAACTTTGAACCATGGCCACTATCCACGTAGACGGCAAAGAGCTCGAAGTCGATGGGGCAGACAACCTGTTACAGGCATGTCTGTCGCTAGGCCTCGATATCCCTTATTTCTGCTGGCACCCCGCCCTTGGCAGCGTTGGCGCTTGCCGCCAGTGCGCGGTCAAGCAGTACACCGACGCCAACGACACCCGTGGTCGGATCGTCATGTCCTGCATGACCCCCGCCACCGACGGCAGCTGGATCTCCATCGAAGACGAAGAAGCGAAAGTGTTTCGCGCCAGCGTCGTCGAATGGCTGATGACCAACCACCCTCACGACTGCCCGGTCTGTGAAGAAGGCGGTCACTGCCACCTGCAAGACATGACGGTAATGACCGGCCACAACGAGCGCCGTTATCGCTTCACCAAGCGCACTCACCAAAACCAGCAACTGGGCCCGTTCATTTCCCACGAAATGAACCGCTGCATCGCTTGCTACCGTTGCGTGCGTTTCTATAAGGACTACGCCGGCGGCACCGACCTCGGTGTATTCGGCGCCCACGACAACGTGTACTTCGGTCGCGTTGAAGACGGCACCCTGGAAAGCGAGTTCTCCGGCAACCTCACCGAGGTCTGCCCGACCGGTGTGTTCACCGACAAGACTCACTCCGAGCGCTACAACCGCAAGTGGGACATGCAGTTCTCGCCGAGCATCTGCCATGGCTGCTCCAGCGGTTGCAACATCTCCCCGGGCGAGCGTTATGGTGAACTGCGTCGTATCGAAAACCGTTTCAACGGTTCGGTAAACCAGTACTTCCTGTGCGACCGTGGCCGTTTCGGCTACGGCTACGTCAACCGCGAAGATCGCCCGCGTCAGCCTTTGCTGGCCAACGGCGCCAAGCTGAGCGTCGACGAAGCGCTGGATAAAGCCGCTGACCTGCTGCGCGGTCGCAACATTGTCGGTATCGGTTCGCCCCGTGCCAGCCTTGAAAGCAACTATGCGTTGCGCGAACTGGTCGGCGCCGAGCACTTCTACTCCGGTATCGAAGCCGCCGAGCTGGAACGCATTCGTCTGGTCATGCAGGTGTTGAAAGACAGCCCGCTGCCGATCCCGAACATGCGCGACATCGAAGACCACGATGCGATCTTCGTCTTGGGTGAAGACCTGACCCAGACCGCGGCCCGTATGGCGCTGTCCCTGCGTCAATCGGTCAAAGGCAAGGCCGAAGACATGGCCGATGCCATGCGCGTTCAGCCTTGGCTCGACGCTGCAGTGAAGAACATCGGTCAGCACGCGCTGAACCCGCTGTTCATCGCCAGCCTGGCTGAAACCAAGCTCGACGATATCGCTGAAGAATGCGTTCACGCAGCACCGGACGACCTGGCCCGCATCGGTTTCGCCGTGGCCCACGCGCTCGACGCCAGCGCCCCAGCGGTTGAAGGCCTCGACGCTGAAGCCCTCGAACTGGCCAAGCGCATTGCCGACGCCCTGCTCGCCGCCAAGCGTCCGCTGATCATTGCCGGCACTTCCCTGGGCTCCAAAGCCCTGATCGAAGCCGCCGCCAACATCGCCAAAGCGTTGAAGCTGCGCGAGAAGAACGGTTCCATCAGCCTGATCGTGCCAGAGGCCAACAGCCTTGGCCTGGCCATGCTCGGTGGCAATTCGGTCGACGAAGCGCTGCAAGCGGTGATCGACGGTAAAGCCGACGCCATCGTCGTGCTGGAAAACGATCTGTACACCCGCACCGACAAAGCCAAGGTCGATGCCGCACTGAACGCCGCGAAAGTGGTGATCGTGGCGGACCATCAGAAGACCTCCACCAGCGATCGCGCGCACCTGGTTCTGCCAGCCGCCAGCTTCGCTGAAGGCGACGGCACGTTGGTCAGCCAGGAAGGCCGTGCTCAACGCTTCTTTCAGGTCTTCGACCCGACTTACCTCGACGCTAGCATCCTGGTTCACGAAGGCTGGCGCTGGCTGCATGCCCTGCGCTCCACCCTGTTGAACCAGCCGATCGACTGGACCCAACTGGACCACGTCACCGCAGCCGTCGCCGCCAGCACGCCGCAACTGGCGCGCATCGTCGACGCTGCGCCGTCCGCCGCGTTCCGTATCAAAGGCCTGAAACTGGCGCGCGAACCGCTGCGTTACTCCGGTCGTACCGCCATGCGCGCTGACATCAGCGTGCACGAACCGCGTACTTCCCAGGATAACGACACCGCGTTCTCGTTCTCCATGGAAGGTTACTCGGGTTCGGTCGAACCGCGTCAGCAAGTGCCATTCGCCTGGTCTCCGGGCTGGAACTCGCCGCAAGCCTGGAACAAGTTCCAGGACGAAGTCGGTGGTCACATCCGCGCTGGCGACCCGGGCACCCGCCTGATCGAAAGCACCGGTGACTCGCTGAACTGGTTCGCTGCTGTTCCGCGTGCGTTCAACCCGGCACCTGGCACCTGGCAGGTCGTGCCGTTCTTCCACCTGTTCGGCAGCGAAGAGAACTCTTCGAAAGCCGCTCCGGTTCAGGAACGCATTCCGGCCGCTTACGTCGCTTTGGCCAAATCCGAAGCCGATCGCCTGGGCGTCAATGACGGCGCCCTGCTGAGCTTGAGCGTTGCTGGCCAGACCTTGCATCTGCCGTTGCGCATCAGCGAAGAGCTGGGTGCCGGTCTGGTCGCATTGCCGGCCGGTATCGCCGGCATTCCGCCAGCGATCTTTGGCAAATCCGTTGACGGTCTGCAGGAGGCAGCTCAATGACCTGGTTCACGCCTGAAGTGATTGACGTGATCATCGCGGTCCTCAAGGCCATCGTGATTCTGCTCGCCGTGGTGGTGTGCGGCGCGCTGCTGAGCTGGGTCGAGCGTCGTCTGCTCGCCCTCTGGCAGGACCGTTACGGTCCGAACCGCGTCGGCCCGTTCGGCGCGTTCCAGATCGCGGCCGACATGATCAAGATGTTCTTCAAGGAAGACTGGACCCCGCCGTTCGCCGACAAGGTGATCTTCACCCTGGCACCGGTCGTGGCCATGAGCGCCTTGCTGATTGCCTTCGCGATCATCCCGATCACCCCGACCTGGGGTGTGGCGGACATCAACATCGGCATCCTGTTCTTCTTCGCCATGGCCGGTCTGTCGGTCTACGCGGTGCTGTTCGCCGGCTGGTCCAGTAACAACAAGTTCGCCTTGCTGGGCAGCTTGCGGGCCTCGGCACAAACCGTGTCATACGAAGTGTTCATGGGCCTGTCGCTGATGGGCATCGTGATCCAGGTCGGCTCGTTCAACATGCGTGACATCGTTGAATATCAGGCGCAGAACCTGTGGTTCGTGATTCCGCAGATCTTCGGCTTCCTGACCTTCTTCATTGCCGGCGTCGCCGTGACTCACCGTCACCCGTTCGACCAGCCGGAAGCGGAGCAGGAACTGGCCGACGGTTACCACATTGAATACGCCGGCATGAAATGGGGCATGTTCTTCGTCGGCGAGTACATCGGCATCGTGTTGATTTCGGCGCTGCTGGTGACCTTGTTCTTCGGTGGCTGGCACGGCCCGTTCGGCATTCTGCCGCAGATCCCGTTCATCTGGTTCGCGCTCAAAACCGCGTTCTTCATCATGTTCTTCATCCTGCTGCGCGCCTCGATCCCGCGCCCACGGTATGACCAAGTGATGGATTTCAGCTGGAAGTTCTGCCTGCCGCTGACCCTCGTCAACATGCTGGTGACCGCTGCGATCGTGTTGCTCAACACGCCCGCCGTCGCGGCTCAGTGAGGATAGAGAATCATGAAGTACATTTTTGACATCGTGCATGGCTTCTTCACCCAGCTTCGCAGCCTGGTGATGATCTTCGGCCATGCCTTCCGCAAGCGCGACACGCTGCAGTACCCGGAAGAAGCCGTGTACCTGCCGCCGCGCTTCCGTGGCCGTATCGTCCTGACCCGTGACCCGGATGGCGAAGAGCGTTGTGTAGCCTGCAACCTGTGCGCCGTGGCGTGCCCGGTTGGCTGCATCTCGCTGCAGAAAGCTGAAACCGAAGACGGTCGCTGGTACCCGGACTTCTTCCGCATCAACTTCTCGCGCTGCATTTTCTGCGGCCTCTGCGAGGAAGCCTGCCCGACCACCGCGATCCAGCTGACACCGGATTTCGAGATGGCCGAGTTCAAACGTCAGGACCTGGTGTACGAGAAAGAAGATCTGCTGATCTCCGGCCCCGGCAAAAACCCTGATTACAACTTCTATCGTGTTGCAGGTATGGCGATTGCCGGGAAGCCCAAAGGCTCCGCGCAGAATGAAGCCCAGCCGATCAACGTGAAGAGCTTGCTGCCTTAAGGAAGAAAGATGGAATTCGCTTTCTATTTCGCATCGGGTATCGCTGTGGTGTCCACGCTTCGCGTGATCACCAACACCAACCCTGTGCACGCCCTGCTCTACCTGATTATTTCGCTGATCGCCGTGGCCATGACGTTCTTCGCCCTCGGCGCACCGTTTGCCGGTGTGCTGGAAGTGATCGCCTACGCTGGCGCCATCATGGTGCTGTTCGTGTTCGTGGTGATGATGCTGAACCTGGGCCCGGCCTCGGTTCAGCAAGAGCGCGTCTGGCTCAAGCCCGGCATCTGGCTCGGCCCCGTCGCCCTCGGCACCCTGCTGCTGGTTGAACTGCTGTACGTACTGTTCAGCCACTCCAGCGGTCAGGCCATCGGCCACACCACCGTAGACGCCAAGGCCGTGGGCATCAGCCTGTTCGGCCCGTACCTGCTGGTGGTCGAACTCGCCTCGATGCTGCTGCTCGCCGCAGCCGTCACGGCGTTCCACTTGGGCCGCAACGAAGCCAAGGAGCAATGACGATGCCTGCTATCCCTCTGGAGCATGGTCTGGCGGTCGCCGGCATCCTGTTCTGCCTCGGTCTGGTCGGCCTGATGGTCCGCCGCAACATTCTCTTCGTGCTGATGAGCCTGGAGATCATGATGAATGCCTCCGCTTTGGCCTTCATCGTCGCCGGTAGCCGCTGGGGTCAGCCGGATGGACAGATCATGTTCATCCTGGTGATCAGCCTGGCAGCCGCCGAGGCCAGTATTGGCCTGGCGATTCTGTTGCAGCTGTATCGCCGCTTCCACACTCTCGATATCGACGCTGCCAGCGAGATGCGCGGATGAATCTTCTCTATCTGACTTTCGTATTCCCTCTCATAGGTTTCCTGCTGCTGTCGTTCTCACGCGGCCGCTTTTCGGAAAACCTGTCGGCGCTGATTGGCGTCGGTTCCATCGGCTTGTCTGCCATCGTCACGGCCTACGTGATCTGGCAATTCAACGTCGCCCCGCCTGAAGGCGGTCACTACACGCAAGTGTTGTGGCAGTGGATGGCGGTGGAAGGCTTCACGCCGAACTTCGCGCTGTACCTGGATGGTCTGTCCGTGACCATGCTCGGCGTGGTCGTCGGCGTCGGCTTCCTGATCCACCTGTTCGCGTCCTGGTACATGCGCGGTGAAGCCGGTTACTCGCGCTTCTTCGCCTACACCAACCTGTTTATCGCCAGCATGCTGTTCCTGGTCCTGGGCGATAACCTGTTGTTCCTGTACTTCGGCTGGGAAGGCGTGGGCCTGTGCTCGTACCTGTTGATCGGTTTCTACTACAGCAACCGCAACAACGGTAACGCGGCACTCAAAGCCTTTATCGTCACCCGTATCGGCGACGTGTTCATGGCGATCGGCCTGTTCATCCTGTTCCAACAGTTGGGCACGCTGAACATCCAGGAACTGCTGGTGCTGGCACCGCAGAAATTCCAGGCCGGCGACTTCTGGATGGTCATGGCCACCCTGATGCTGCTGGGCGGCGCTGTCGGTAAATCCGCGCAACTGCCGCTGCAAACCTGGCTTGCGGACGCGATGGCCGGTCCTACACCGGTTTCGGCACTGATCCACGCCGCGACCATGGTGACCGCCGGTGTCTACCTGATTGCCCGTACCCACGGCCTGTTTGCGTTGGCGCCGGACATCCTGCACCTCGTTGGCATTGTCGGCGGCGTGACCCTGGTACTCGCCGGTTTTGCCGCACTGGTTCAGACCGACATCAAACGTATCCTCGCCTACTCGACCATGAGCCAGATTGGCTACATGTTCCTGGCATTGGGCGTTGGTGCATGGGATGGCGCGATCTTCCACCTGATGACCCACGCCTTCTTCAAGGCACTGCTGTTCCTTGCGTCTGGTGCGGTGATCGTTGCCTGCCACCACGAGCAGAACATCTTCAAGATGGGCGGCCTGTGGAAGAAACTGCCGCTGGCCTACGCCAGCTTCATCGTAGGCGGTGCGGCCCTGTCGGCCCTGCCATTGGTGACCGCTGGCTTCTACTCCAAGGACGAAATCCTCTGGGAAGCGTTCGCCAGCGGCAACCACGGTCTGCTCTACGCCGGCCTGGTCGGTGCGTTCATGACGTCGCTGTACACCTTCCGCCTGATCTTCATCGCGTTCCACGGTGAAGCGAAGACCGAAGCCCACGCCGGTCACGGCATCGCTCACTGGCTGCCACTGTCGGTGCTGATCGTACTGTCGACCTTCGTCGGCGCAATGATCGTTCCTCCGCTGCACGGCGTGCTGCCGCAAAGCGTTGGTCATGCCGGCGGCGAAGCCAAGCACAGTCTGGAAATCGCTTCGGGCGCCATCGCCCTGGCCGGTATCCTGCTGGCCGCGATGCTGTTCCTCGGCAAGCGTCGTTTCGTCACTGCAATCGCCAACAGCGGCATCGGCCGCTTCCTTTCGGCCTGGTGGTTCGCTGCCTGGGGCTTCGACTGGATCTACGACAAACTGTTCGTCAAGCCATACCTTGCGATCAGCCACGCACTGCGCAGAGACCCGCTCGACCAGACCATCGGTCTGATCCCGCGTATGGCCAAAGGCGGTCATACCGCCCTGAGCCGTACCGAAACCGGTCAACTGCGTTGGTACGCGGCATCGATGGCAGCCGGCTCCGTGCTGGTCATCGGCGCCATCGTGCTGGTAGCGGTCTGATATGAACCTTGCGAACTTGCGAAAGGAATTGAGCCCGTCATGATTCTGCCTTGGCTAATCCTGATCCCCTTCATCGGCGGCCTGCTGTGCTGGATGGGTGAGCGCTTCGGCGCTACCCTCCCCCGCTGGATTGCGCTGTTGACCATGACCCTGGAACTCGCGCTCGGCCTCTGGCTGTGGGCCCACGGTAATTATTCATTTGCTCCGGCGCCTGGCGCCGATCCGACCTGGGCGCTTGAGTTCAAGCACATCTGGATCGAGCGCTTCGGCATCAGCGTGCACCTGGCCCTCGATGGCCTGTCGCTGCTGATGATCCTGCTGACCGGTCTGCTGGGTATCCTCTCGGTACTCTGCTCGTGGAAAGAGATCCAGCGTCACGTTGGCTTCTTCCACTTGAACCTGATGTGGATCCTGGGCGGTGTCGTCGGCGTGTTCCTCGCCCTCGACCTGTTCATGTTCTTCTTCTTCTGGGAAATGATGCTGGTGCCGATGTACTTCCTCATCGCGCTCTGGGGTCACAGTTCTTCGGACGGCAAGAAGACCCGGATCTACGCGGCGACCAAGTTCTTCATCTTCACTCAGGCGTCCGGCCTGATCATGCTGGTGGCGATCCTAGGCCTGGTACTGGTCAACTTCAACAGCACCGGCGTGATCACGTTCAACTACGCCGACCTGCTGAAAACCAAGATGTCGCTCACCACCGAGTACATCCTGATGCTCGGCTTCTTCATCGCCTTCGCGGTGAAGCTGCCTGTCGTACCGTTCCACTCCTGGTTGCCTGATGCTCACGCCCAGGCGCCAACAGCGGGTTCGGTCGACCTGGCCGGTATCTTGTTGAAGACGGCGGCTTACGGTCTGCTGCGTTTCGCCCTGCCGCTGTTCCCGAATGCCTCGGCCGAGTTTGCGCCGATCGCCATGACCCTCGGTTTGATCGGGATCTTCTACGGTGCGTTCCTGGCCTTTGCACAAACCGACATCAAGCGTCTGATCGCCTACTCCTCCGTTTCCCACATGGGTTTCGTGTTGATCGGCATCTACTCCGGCAGCCAACTGGCGCTGCAGGGTGCAGTGATGCAGATGCTGGCGCACGGTCTGTCGGCCGCGGCACTCTTTATCCTCAGCGGTCAGCTGTACGAACGCACCCACACCCGCGACATGCGTGAAATGGGTGGCCTGTGGTCGAAGATCGCTTACCTGCCGGCCATCAGCCTGTTCTTTGCCGCCGCGTCCCTGGGCTTGCCGGGCACCGGTAACTTCGTCGGTGAGTTCCTGATCCTGATCGGCACGTTCCCGGCCGCCCCATGGATCACCATCATCGCTACGTCCGGTCTGGTGTTCGGTTCGGTCTACTCGCTGATCATGATCCACCGTGCCTACTTCGGCCCGTCCAAATCGGACGCGGTGCTGCATGGCATGGATGGTCGCGAACTGATCATGGTGGTCGGTCTGGCGGCACTGCTGATTTACATCGGCGTGTACCCGCAACCGTTCCTCGACACCTCTGCCGCGACGATGCATGGCGTGCAGCAGTGGCTCGGCACCGCCTTCACTCAACTCGCTTCGGCCCGGTAAGAGCGCTATGGAATTCACGACTCAACACTTTATCGCGCTTGCGCCGTTGTTGATCACCAGCGCCACGATCATCGTGGTGATGCTGGCGATTGCCTGGCGCCGCAACCACTCGCAGACCTTCCTGATTTCCGTGGCGGGTCTGAACCTGGCGTTGCTGTCGATCCTGCCAGCCCTGAAAGTCGCGCCTCTGGCCGTGACTCCGTTGCTGCAGATCGACACCTTCGCCTGCTTGTACATGGCGCTGATCCTGGTCGCCACCCTCGCCTGTGTGACCCTCGCCCACGCCTACCTCGGCGATGGCGGTTCGGGTTACCCGGGCAACCGTGAAGAACTTTACCTGCTGATCCTGATGGCCGCCGCCGGTGGCCTGGTGCTGGTCAGCGCGCAGCACCTGGCCGGGTTGTTCATCGGTCTGGAACTGCTCTCGGTACCGGTCTACGGTCTGGTGGCTTATGCCTTCTTCAACAAGCGTTCGCTGGAAGCCGGTATCAAGTACATGGTGCTGTCGGCCGCCGGTTCCGCGTTCCTGTTGTTTGGTATGGCCCTGCTCTACGCCGACTCCGGCAGCCTGAGCTTCGTCGGTATCGGCCAGGCGCTGGCGGCCACCGGTCTGCCAAGCTCGCTGGCGCAACTGGGCCTGGGCATGATGCTGATCGGTCTGGCGTTCAAGCTGTCGCTGGTACCGTTCCACCTCTGGACCCCGGACGTTTACGAAGGTGCTCCGGCACCGGTGGCCGCGTTCCTGGCCACCGCGTCGAAAGTCGCTGTGTTTGCGGTGATGGTGCGTCTGTTCCAGATCTCGCCTGCGGCAAGCAGCGGTGTCCTGAGCGACGTACTGACCATCATCGCAATCGCGTCGATCCTGTTCGGTAACCTGCTGGCACTGACCCAGAGCAACCTCAAGCGTCTGCTGGGCTACTCGTCCATCGCTCACTTCGGTTACCTGCTGATCGCCCTGGTGGCGAGCAAGGGTCTGGCCGTGGAAGCCATCGGCGTGTACCTGGTCACCTACGTCATCACCAGCCTCGGCGCGTTCGGCGTGATCACGCTGATGTCCTCGCCGTACAACGGCCGTGACGCCGATGCCCTGTACGAATACCGCGGCCTGTTCTGGCGCCGTCCGTACCTGACCGCCGTGCTGACCGTGATGATGCTGTCCCTGGCCGGTATCCCGCTCACCGCCGGCTTCATCGGCAAGTTCTACATCATCGCCACCGGTGTCGAGTCGCACCAATGGTGGCTGGTCGGTTCCCTGGTACTGGGCAGCGCCATCGGCGTCTTCTACTACCTGCGCGTGATGGTCACCCTGTACCTGATCGAACCGAACCTGCGTCGCCACGATGCGCAACTGCACTGGGAACAACGTGCAGGCGGCGTAATGCTGCTGGCGATCGCGCTGGTCGCGTTCTTCCTTGGCGTCTACCCACAACCGCTGCTGACTCTGGTTCAGCAGGCAGGTCTGGCGGGCTGATCGCTTAGCGATACTCGGTAGAAAACAGAAACGGCACCTTCGGGTGCCGTTTTTGCGTTTTGGGGTACAAAGTCAAAAGATCGCAGCCTCGTTTCACTCGACAGCTCCTACATTGGAATGCGTTCCTGTAGGAGCTGTCGAGTGAAACGAGGCTGCGATCTTTTGATCTTCAATGCCCCTCTCCTCCCCAACATCCAGAATCCCCTCGCGGACAAATCAGCCGCGTCCTACATCCCTATCCTGCTTCCGACCTTAATGTAATGACTTGACCGAATTGGCAGGCACAGACGCCTTGACCGATTCGATTATCGAGACAAAACTATACGTAGGTAGCGTACAGAACATGGATGCTCTTTTTATCGAATTACGTATGTTTCAGAAACATCGAGAGGAGTACCTGGATGACGATCTGTTTCGCAGCTTTCAGCTGGAGTTGTTGAGGAATCCGGAAGCGGGCGATCTCATTGAGGGCACCGGTAGGCTGCGCAAAATCCGCTTCTGCGATCAACGACGAGGCAAGGGCAAGCGCAGCGGATTGCGGGTGATTTATTACTGGTGGTCAGGCTTCGATCAATTCTGGCTGTTCACCGTGTACGACAAAAATGAGCTAGATGACCTGTCGCCCTATCAGAAAAAAATGTTCAGACAAGCGCTGGAAAGAGAAATCAATACGAGATCCCACTATGAAACGTGACATTTTTTCCGAACTAATGGATGGCCTCGAAGCCCTTGCGGATGAGCGCCAAGGCAAAATCACTTTGCGAACCCACAAGGTTCAGTTGCCAAAACTGGTGCCCATCACTGCCGAGGAAGTGGTAGCCATCCGCCAACAGCTCAACCTCTCCCGGTCTGTGTTCGCCATGTATCTGCGCACCAACACTCGAACCCTCGAGAACTGGGAACAGGGACGGGCGACGCCCAATGCTCAAGCCACGACACTGATCCGTCTGGTTGAGCGTTTTCCGCAGACGATCGAACAGCTCGCGGCCCTGACCTGAATGCTCAGGGCTGTTACTCCAACCACATAACGAAATTGTAATTCCCGCATCACCTTGGCGTTATCCGCAGCTTGCAACGATGTCACCCGGCGACCATGCCGGCGGGCCTTCTCCGCCGAACAATAAAACCCACGCCGAAGCACGTTCCCGTTCTGCCGAACCCAAGGAGTGATTGATGGTTAACAATACAAAAATGTCGATGGCCGCTTTAGCGGTGGTGGTCGGCTCCGTGCCGTCCATGGTGATGGCGGATGATAAAGCCGAAGGGTTTATCGAGGGCAGCAGCCTGACGGTGCTCAACCGGAACTTCTACTTCAACCGTGATTACCGCAACGGCCAGTCCAGCCCCACCGGCAATGGTTATTCCGAAGCCTGGGCCCATGCGGTGATCAGCAAGTTCGAATCCGGGTTTACCCAAGGCACCGTCGGCGTCGGTGTCGATGCGTTTGCGATGATCGGCTTGAAGCTCGACACCGGTGACGGGCGCAACGGTGGCCGTAGTTCGTTTGATGTGCTGCCAGTCAACAGTGATGGCGAGGCGCGGGACGAGTACACCAAGGTGGGTGGCGCAGCCAAAGTGCGAGCCTTCGATACGGTCGTCAAGGTCGGTGACGTGTTCCCGGCCAACCCGGTGGTGGCGGCAGGTGACTCACGATTGCTGCCGGAGAGCTTTCGCGGTGTAACGGCAGTCAACACCAGCATCGACGGTCTGTCGGTTCAGGGCGGCCGGTTGCATGCGATGAGCCAGCCAGTGTCCAGCGACATGCGCGAGAACTTCGCCACGTTTTATGCCGGCCCAGTCAATTCGCCATGGATCGCTTACGGAGGCGGCGACTATGTACTGAACAAAAATCTCAGTTTCAGCCTGTACTCCAGCCGCCTCAAGGATGCCTGGAATCAGTACTACGCCGGCACTGCCTGGACCTATCCGCTATCGGATGACCTGTCGCTGTTTGGCGGCCTGAACTATTACAAGGCTGTCGACGAAGGCAAACAATTGCTCGGCGAGTTCGACAACAACATCTGGAGCGGCCGGGTCGGGGTGAAACTCGGCGCGCACTCTGTTGCTCTTTCGCACCAGCGCAACAACGGCAACGACGACTTCGATTACCTGCGTCAATCCGACTCGATCTTCCTCGACAACTCCATCCAGTACAGCGACTTCAACTCGCCCCAGGAACGTTCGTGGATGGTCCGATACGACCTCGACATGACCACTTACGGCGTGCCGGGGCTTTCGTTCATGACTCGTTACGCCCGAGGCACCGACGCCGATTACTCCAACGCCAACGCCGTGTACATGCGCCGCGATGCTGACGGTAACCCACTGACCGACCAAAAGCGCTGGGAGCGTGATGTCGAAGTCAAATACGTGGTGCAGAGCGGCTCGTTGAAAGACATGTCGCTGCGTTTGCGCCAGGCCACGACGCGCGCCACAGCGTTTGAATCGGATCTGGATGAAGTGCGGGTGATTGTCGAGTACCCGTTGGCGATTCTCTGAGTTAATTCTTCATACCCATTCACCTTTAGAAGCTCCTTGCTCCTTTGGTAAGAGGTGAATCCTTTGGCGTCCTTCGGGGCGCCTTTTTTCGCCCGCTGATTAACCGATTTTATGGCGAGGGAGCTTGGTCCCGCTCGGCGGCGCAGCCATCGCAAAACCGGCCAACCGAATCATTCAGGTTTCAGAACTGCTGCGCAACCCAGCGGGAGTCATCCGCACTCGACTCTATCAGCAAATAGTGCCTCGCCGGCTGGGCCAGGGCGTACTCAAACCCCTGCTTTGCACGTTGTTCCTGCTGTACGTGCTTGGCGCGATTGCCATACAACTGATAGCCACGCCGATTATCGTCGGCATGGTCGCCATCGCCTCGGTCATCACAACGTCGCCGCTTGCGCAATGCCAAGCAGCGTATTGCGGTTTGCGACGACTACGCCGCAGTGGGCTTTGCAGATGCGCGATATTAGAATGTCATCACTTTAGAGCTGTAAATCAAAAGGAATGAATCGTGGTCGTACTGATAGGACTGGTGGCGTTGCTTGGATTGCTGTCTTTGGTGGTGGCGGTTGTCGGGCTGATAGCGCCGACTGTTTTCAAGAGCAAAAAAACCGGCAAGGTCCCGACACGATGGACCTTGTTCATGGGTGGGTTGGGCTTCATGCTTCTTGCCTCTGCTCTTGTTGATTACCTCAACTCCAAAACTCAAGGCTTCGAGTACGTGGCAACTGTTGAAGCAGACGCCAACCGTTCCGCGAACTCCATGGGTTTGACCGTCAATGAGTTCCATGACGCGTTCAACGACGCTATAGGCCGATACAACAAGGAATTCAAAACTGCCGACTTTGAAGTTCAAACGGGTGGGGCCACCGACACGTTCTCGCATGTATTCAGCCAGGACCTGACGATGATGGGAACCTTCGATAAAAATGACGGCAACGTGGACATGGTGATCCTTAACATCTCACCAAATGAGGAGCAATTACTTCAGATATTTTCTGTTCTTCTTGCGGCCACTGAAGCACTCAACCCTGGCATCCCAGTGGATCAGAACAAAAAAATGGTCATGGACGTTTTCCATGAGTCTGTTACGAATTTCGACGCTAAAGAACCAGCCGAGCGCAAGGTAGGCGACCTTAATTACTCAGCGACGACGACTCGTTACACAGGAATGATGTTTTCTATCGTAAAGAGCAGCAAAAACTGAGTCATCTAGAACACTAAACCGCGACCCTCAACAGGTCGCGGTTATTTCGGGTGCTTCAACAGAGGATGTGTGGCGTCAGCTACCACTGTTTCGGCAGACACCCGCCACGCTGTATTTGAGGGTGTTGAGCTGTCCTTTCGAATCTTCATAGGTCATTGCGGAGGGGACGACAGCGCAGGCTGGTTGCGGCTTCACAACGCTGACAACTTTCACGACATCCAGCTTCATGCCGTATTCATAGTCCTTCACTACCGGCGCCGCTTTGCCTTGGCTCGCGGCGTATTGCTCCATGGCTTTGGCGTTGGCGCTGAACGCGCGCCCGAAGGTTCGGTCGCCGCCACCTTCGGCCAGTGCATTCAGAGACACTGCCATGCCCCCGGCAAACGCGAGCAACTTGAAAACGTCCATATCCATATCCTTTCAGTTCGGACTAATGAAAAAGCCCGGCATCGGCGTTCGATGACAGGCTTGGTGTGATGCGGCACGCTTATAGATCTTTGGTTTTTTCGTCTTTCTTTTCGTTGACGACGACTGGATCGCGAGCTTGTTCCTTGGCGACGAACAGCTCAACGGAGCGGTCGTTGGCGGTCATCATTCTGTCGAAGGTGCGGTCACCGCCGCCTTCGGCCATAGCCAGAGAAGACATCACCAGAGCTGCTGCAACGGCACCGATTTGGGCAAGTTTCATGTTTGATTCCTCGTTTAAATAGCTGACGGGATCAAGGTAACAAGCCGAACCTTTCGTGACGGTGGCGTGGAAATTACATATCCGTTATGTGCCAAAAAAACGGTGGGAGCGAGCCTGCTCGCGAAAGCGGAGTCAACATCAGTGTCGGCTGACAGATTTGCTATCGCTAGCAGGCTAGCTCCCACAGGGAGATCACCTATTCTGCTGGCGCTGTGTCTTCGTCTCGGCGATGGGCGAGCTGATACAGTGCCGGCAAGATCAGCAGCGTCAGGATGGTCGAGGACAGGATCCCGCCAATCACCACCGTCGCCAACGGTCTCTGCACTTCCGCGCCAGTACCGGTCGCCAGCGCCATCGGAATGAAGCCCAGGGACGCCACCAGCGCCGTCATCAACACCGGGCGCAGACGTGTCAGCGCGCCTACGTTGATCGCCTCAGACAGCGAACGCCCCTCCTCCCGCAGGTTGCGGATGAACGCGATCATCACCAGCCCGTTGAGCACCGCGACCCCCGACAGTGCGATGAAGCCCACGCCTGCCGAGATCGACAGCGGAATGTCCCGCAGCCACAACGCCATGACACCGCCGGTCAATGCAAACGGAATCCCGGTGAACACCAGCAAGCCGTCCTTGAGGTTGTTGAACATCATGAACAGCAACCCAAACACCAGGAGCAACGCCACCGGCACCACGATCTGCAGGCGCTTGGCCGCCGATTGCAGTTGTTCGAACTGCCCGCCCCAATGGGTCCAGTAACCCGCAGGGACCTGCACCTCTCGCTCGATCACCTCGCCCGCTTCTTCGACGAACGAACCGATATCGCGCCCGCGCACGTTGGCGCTGACGATCACCAGGCGCTTGCCGTTTTCGCGGCTGACCTGATTCGGCCCCAGCACCAGATCAAGGCTGGCGACTTCTTTCAAAGCAATAAAACCAATCTGATCAGCCGCGCCATTGAGCAGTGCCGGTACCGGAATCAACAGCGCCGACAGACCTTCGATGTCCTTGCGCATGGCATCAGACAACCGCACCACCATGTCAAAACGCCGGTCGCCCTCATACAACGTGCCGGCCTGACGCCCACCCACCGCGACGGCAATGGTGTCCTGCACATCGCCGACGTTGAGCCCGTAACGCGCCGCCTTGTCGCGGTCGATGTTGATGGTCAGCACCGGCAGGCCGGTGGTTTGTTCGACTTTGACCTCAGAAGCGCCATTGACCTTCTGCATGGCGGCGGCAATCTTCGCCGCTGTGGCGTTGAGCACGTCCATGTCATCGCCGAACACCTTGACCGCGACGTCGCTGCGCACGCCAGAGATCAGCTCGTTGAAGCGCAATTGAATCGGCTGCGACAGCTCGTAGTTGCTACCCGGCAACGTCGCGGCGGCCTGTTGCAGTTCCGCCATCAGGGTTTCCCGGGACTTGCCCGGGTCCGGCCATTGCTCTTTTGGCTTGAGCATCACGTAGCTGTCGGAGATGTTCGGCGGCATCGGGTCGGAGGCGATTTCCGCAGTGCCGGTGCGGGCGAACACGCGCTCGACTTCCGGCACTTTGCCTAGGATCAGCGTTTCCAGACGCTGCTGCATGTCCACCGATTGCGTGAGGCTGGTGCCCGGCACGCGCAAGGCTTGCAGGGCAAAATCGCCCTCGCTGAGACTCGGCACGAACTCGCTGCCCATGCGGCTGGTCAGCACACCGCTGAGCACAATCACGCCCAACGCCCCCCCCACCGCCACTGCCCGATGGCTCATCACCCACGCCAGCGCCGGCGCATACACCCGGCGCGCACCGCGCATCACCATGCCCTCTTCTTCCTTGACCTTGCCGGTGACGAACAGCGCAATCGCGGCAGGAACAAAGGTCACCGACAGCAGCATTGCGCCGAGCAACGCAATCACCACAGTGAACGCCATCGGGTGGAACATTTTCCCTTCGACGCCGCTCAGGGCAAAGATCGGCAGGTACACGACCATGATGATCAACTGGCCGAAAATAAGCGGTCGCCGAGCCTCTTTGGCCGCCGCAAACACTTCATGGAAACGCTCGGAACGGGTCAGCAAACGCCCGTGATGCTGCTGCGCATGGGCTAGCCGTCGCAGGGTGTTTTCGACAATCACCACCGCGCCGTCGACGATGATGCCGAAGTCGAGTGCGCCCAGGCTCATCAGGTTGGCGCTGACCTTGTTGCTGTACATGCCGGTGAAGGTGAACAGCATCGACAGCGGAATCACCATCGCGGTAATCAATGCCGCGCGGATGTTGCCGAGGAACAGGAACAGGATCGCAATGACCAGAATCGCACCTTCAATCAAGTTCTTCTTCACCGTGGCGATCGCCTTGTCCACCAGGTGCGTGCGGTCATACACGGGAACGGCGATCACGCCTTTGGGCAAGGAGCGGTTGATCTGCTCGAGTTTGACGGCCACTGCCCGGGAAACTGACCGGCTGTTTTCGCCAATCAACATGAACACCGTACCGAGCACGACTTCGCGACCGTTTTCAGTGGCGGCACCGGTACGCAGCTCGCGGCCGATGTCCACGACCGCGACGTCCTTCACCCGGATCGGCGTGCCATCGACGTTGGCCATGACGATATTGGCAATGTCCTCGGTGCTCGCCACCTGACCCGGCGCACGAATCAGCAATTGCTCGCCACTACGTTCGATGTAACCGGCACCGACGTTGGCATTGTTGCGTTCCAGCGCCGTCACCAGATCGGTCAGCGTCAGCTTGTAGGCGGCCAGCCGCTTAGGGTCGGGAGCGATCTGATATTCCTTGGCAAAGCCACCGATGGTGTTGATCTCGGCCACACCGGGGACGTTGCGCAATTGCGGCTTGATGATCCAGTCCTGAATCACCCGCAGGTCGGTCGGCGTATAGGCCGTTCCGTCGTCCTTGAGCGCACCTTCCTGCGCCTCCACCGTCCACAGGAAAATCTCGCCAAGCCCCGTGGAAATCGGCCCCATCAGCGCTTCCGCCCCC
This sequence comes from Pseudomonas sp. LBUM1663, assembly GCF_059695905.1. Taxonomy (NCBI): domain Bacteria; kingdom Pseudomonadati; phylum Pseudomonadota; class Gammaproteobacteria; order Pseudomonadales; family Pseudomonadaceae; genus Pseudomonas; species Pseudomonas sp. LBUM1663. The sequence continues at coordinate 4,273,479 of NZ_CP166792.1, forward strand.
TCGGGCAATTGCTCCTTGGCGATCTGCAAACGCTCGTTGACCAATTGCCGGGCGAAGAACAGATCGGTGCCGTCCTTGAAGATCACCGTGACCTGCGACAGCCCCGAACGCGACAGCGAACGGGTCTGCTCCAGCATCGGCAAACCGGCCATCGCGGTTTCAATCGGGAAGGTGATGCGCTGCTCGGTTTCCAGCGGCGAGAACCCGGCCGCGCCGGTGTTGATTTGCACCTGGACGTTAGTGATGTCCGGCACGGCGTCGATCGGCAGCTTTTGGTAACTGGCGATGCCGAGGCCGGCCATGAGGAGAACGGCGAGCAGCACGATGATGCGCTGCTCGATGGCAAACTGAATCAGGCGTTCAAACATGAGAACCTTCCGGTCGAGGGTGACGGATCAGTGGGAGCTTTCAGCGTGCCTCTTCAATGAGAGTGCTCGGCCGAGGCTTTGCCCAATTCCGATTTGAGGACAAAGCTGCCGGCACTGGCGACTTGTACGCCCGGTTCCAGCCCTTGGGTGACTTCCACCAAACCGGCCGCGCGACTGCCCAGTTCCACGGGTTGCGCCTTGAAGCCGTCGTCGGTGCGCACGAATACCGTGGGTTTGTCCTCGACGGTCTGGATCGCGATTTCAGGTACGGCGACCTTGGCCTGGCGACTGTCGGTAGCAACCAGCGCGGTAACGAACAGACCGGGGCGCCACGAGCCTTGCGGATTTTCCAGAGTCACGCGAACAGTTGCAGTGCGGGTCTGTTCACCGAGCAAACTGCCGACGTAGGCCACGGTGCCGACGACTTCGGCATTGAGTTCCGGGGCGCTGACGGTGACCGGTTTGCCCACCTGCACCTTGGTCAGATCCTTGGGCGAAACGCCGAACGTCACCCACACCCGCGACAGGTCGGAGAGTGTAAAAGCCGCCGTGGTTTCATCGACCACCTCCCCCGGCGTCAGGTGTTTCTCCACCACCACGCCGTCGAACGGCGCGCGCAGTTCATAGCGATTGCCGCCGGTGGCGACCACGCTGCCACTGAGCACGCTGATTTTTTGCCGGGCATTGGTCAGGGCTATTTCGGCTTCTTCCAATGCCTGGCGTGCCTGAAGGAAATCCTGCTCGGCGGAGATCTTGTCCTGCCACAGCTTTTTCTCGCGTTCGTAGGTGGTGCGCGCCAGGGTCAGGCGACGCTGTGCGGCAGCCTGTTCGCTGCGCTGATCGGAGATCTGCTGACTGGCGATCACCGCCAGCAACTGGCCTTTCTTAACCGACTGCCCAAGATTGACCGACACCGACTCGACCACGCCGGGGACGCGCGGTACCACGTGCGCGGTGCGGTCTTCGTCAAAGCGCACTTCGCCGGGGAACGGCAAGCCGAGGCTGATGTTCTGCGCCCGCGCTTCAGCCAGTTGAATGCCCGCCGCGGTGATCTGTTCGGCGCTCAGTTCCAAGAGCCCTTCTTCTGTATGTTCACCGTCGGCTGCTGCGCCTTCTTCAGCGTGATTGGCGTGTTCCGCCGCTTCATCGGCGTGAGCGTCGATGGACGCACTGCCCGGCCACATCGAGCCAATACCAATGCCCAGCGCCAATGTCGCCGCAGCAACAACGATCAATTTTTTTTCCATGGAAACTCCTCTGCGCCATGCCATCGCGCAGTGATCTAAAAGATGAAATTCAAGGGCTGACGGTGAGGTCGCCGAAGATGCGTTCGATGCGTACTCGCGCGTCCGTCGCCTCGCTGACGGCCTGGATGTATTGGCTGCGCGCGCTGATCAGGGTGCGCTGGGCATCGAGCACGTCGAGGAATCCGAACTTGCCCATTTCGAAGCCGCGCGTGGCGCTGTCGACCGCACTTTGCGCGGCGGGCAGGATCGTCTGGTTGAACGCTTCGACTTCGCCGTTGGCGGTCTGCCATTGCTCAAGGGTGGTCTGGATTTCCGTGCGCAAACGCAGCTCGGTGGCGTTGCGCAGATCCCGCGCCTGATCGCTGCGCCGGGCTGCCGCCAGCACATTGCCCTGATTGCGGTTGAACAGCGGAATCGGCATCGACAGCCCGACCACATTGACCCGCTCGCGCTCGGTTTCGCTGTATTGGCTGCCAATGCTCACGGTCAGGTCGGGAATGCGTTGCGACTTTTCCAGACCCAATGAGGCTTCGCGCTGATTGATCTGCAATTTGGCCAGACGCAGTTCGGCGGTCTCGTTCAGGCGCTCAAGCAATCGGGTCGGCGGTGGCACGGTGAGCATGCTTTGCGTGGCCGCTTGCACGGTGGTCGAGGCTGGCAACGGTGAACCCATGACCTGCGCCAATTGCTGATAGGCGTTGGCCTGATCGCGTTCGGCGCGGCTCACTTCCAGGCGCACTTCGGATAGTTGCACTTGCGCACGGGTGCCTTCGACCGGCGATGATTTACCGGCCTCGATGCGTCCTTGGGCGACGCGCAAACCGTGTTCGGCGAGTTGCAGCGACTGGCGGGACAACTGCAAACGTTGTTGTGCGGTCCCAGCGCTGTTGAACGCCTGAATCACATCGGCACGCAAGGCATTGCGCTTGCGCTCCCATTCGATCCCGGCGGCGTCCTGCGCACGGCTGGCAACGTCGATCCGTGCGCCACGTTTGCCACCCAGTTCGATCGGTTGGCTGAGCTTCACCGTGGTGGTTCGCGAATTGCGACGGGTGTCTTCGGCCTCCCACGACACTTCGGGGTTGGGGATCAGACCGGCCTGTTTGCGATCACCCTCGGCGATGCCGATTTCCCACTGCGCAGCCGCCAGATCCGGGTTACCGGCGAATGCCGTTTGCAGGGCTTGATCGAGGGTCAGGGTCGATGCATGCACCAGACCCGTGCCGGCCAGCAACACAACGCTGGCCGTCACTCTCCTCGCTGTTTTTTTCAGGCGTGATCGCGCCGTCAGTTCTTTTAAACCGGGCAATGGAAGACTTCCTTTATTCAAGAATCTTTGATGCCGCCACGGTAGGGTTTTGAACTTATCGACAAGGTGACTGGAACATTACAAATCCGTTATCAACGGATCGTGGAAGTTGTTTTGATCTAGGATGCGAAGTGCGCAAGGCGATATAGCAATACATCGAAACAAATACACGGTAGTTATCTGCCGAACAGCACTTGCCTGAATGCGGCGCATGGGCATTCGGGCTTGCCTGCTGCGACAGGCTGTCGCAGATCGCCATTCTCAGGGCTCAAGACCAGGCATTTCAGTTGACTCTGTAGCCACTACAGCCTTTACCTTGCACGCCATCACACAGGGAAAGCTCTGTAGTAAACCAGGAACTCACAACCTCTAGTCGTTATTAAAACCCGTCCGGAAGCCCCTACAAAAACAACAACTTTCCCGACCACATTAATTAAATATCCATTAAATAAAAGTGGTGATAGATCATGCGAATCCTTGTCGTCGAGGACGAGCTTAAAGCTGCCGAATACTTGTATCAGGGACTGACGGAAAGTGGTTATGTCGTTGACCACGCGACCACCGGCGCCGATGGACTGCATCTGGCGCAACAGCAGGTGTATGACCTGGTGATTCTGGATGTGAATCTGCCGAAACTCGATGGCTGGGGCGTGCTGGAACAATTGCGTCGCACCCATTCCACCCGAGTGATGATGCTCACCGCACGCGGGCGTCTGGCCGACAAGATTCGTGGTCTGGATCTGGGCGCCGATGATTATCTGGTCAAGCCATTCGAGTTTCCGGAATTGCTGGCGCGGGTGCGTAGCGTGATGCGGCGCAGCGAAAATATCCCGGTGCCGCAAGTGCTGAGAGTCGCCGATCTGGAACTTGATCCGGGCCGTCACCGCGCGTTTCGAGGCGAGCAGCGCATCGACCTGACCACCAAGGAATTTGCCCTGCTGCATCTGCTGATGCGCCAGTCAGGCGATGTGCTTACCCGCACCCAGATCATTTCGCTGGTGTGGGACATGAATTTCGACTGCGACACCAACGTGGTCGAAGTGTCGATCCGGCGTTTGCGCGCCAAGATCGACGACCCGTTCGACAGCAAACTGATCCATACCCTGCGCGGCGTCGGCTATGTGCTGGAGGCGCGGGAATGAAGCCGGCCAGCCTGTCGATGCGGCTGGGGCTGACGGTCAGTATTCTCGGCGCGCTGCTGGTGGTGTTCCTGGCGATCCTGGCGTACTTCGCCCTGACCCATGAGCTGAACGCGTTATCCAAAGGCAGTCTGGAAAAGAAGATGGAGCAGGTTGAACACAGCCTGACGCTGTACACCGACACCGGGGAAATCAGCACGAAACCGCACATCCTGCTTGATCAGGTCATGGGGCATGACAACCTCACGCTAACGATTTACGACTACAGCAACCTGCGCACACCCCTGCTCAAATCCGGCACCGGCATGGCCGATCCACGACTTGAATTGAAGGCGGTGCGGGCAGTCAGCAACGAGTTGACCTACGCCACCAGCACTGACGCCGAGGGGGCGAAATTCCTCACGGCGTCCAGGCTGATCAGCCTCAAGGACGGCACCCGCGTCCCGGTGCTGCTATCGATGGACAACGCCCACGATGAGGCCTTGCTCAGCGCCTACCTGCGCTCGACCCTGATTGCCTTGCCGTTGCTGTTGATCTTTATCGGACTGACGGCCTGGGGCGCGGTCCAGCGTGGTCTGGCGCCGATGCGTGAATTTCGCAAAGTGGCGGCGATGGTCTCGACCCAGGATCTGGATCATCGGCTGTCGGTGGTGAACATGCCCCAGGAGCTGAGCGAACTGGCGCAGGGCATCAACTTCATGCTGCACCGCCTCGACGCCGGTGTGCAGCAGCTGTCGCAGTTCTCTGATGATCTGGCGCATGAGCTGCGTACCCCGATCAGCAATTTGATGGGCAAGGCGCAAGTGACGTTGTCCCGCGAACGCAGCGTGGATGAGTACAAGGACGTGCTGGTTTGCTGCACTGAAGAGCTGGAGCGCGTGGCGCGGATTGTCTCGGACATGCTGTTTCTGGCACAGGTCAGTCACCCGTCAGCGCTCGCGCCGTTCGAGTCGGTTGCCTTGGAAGAAGAAGCCTGGAAAGTCGCCGAGATGTTTTCCCTGTCGGCGCAGGACAAGCAGATCCAGCTGAACGTGGTCGGCAATGCGCGGGTGATGGGTGACCGGTTGATGATTCAACGGGCGATCTCGAATTTGCTGTCCAACGCGCTGCGCCATTGCCCGGTCGGGAAAACCGTGACGCTGCTGATTGAGCGCGGCGCGAGCCAGGCGTCGTTGCTGGTCAGCAACCCTGGCGCGGGGATTGAGGCACAGCATCTGCCGCACCTGTTTGATCGTTTCTACCGGGTCGACAGCAGCCGCTCGCGTTCGCAAGGCAGCACCGGGCTGGGGTTGGCGATAGTGCGGTCGATCATGAGCCTGCATCAGGGGGTGGCCGAGGTGAAGAGCTTGCCGGGTGCGATGACGGTGTTTCGGTTGGGATTTCCTGCGGTTGAGGGACTGGCGCGCTGAGCCGGTCACACAGGCTGTGAACACCGCAGATCATTGTGGGGGTAAGCCTGTTCGCGATAGCAATGGATCAGGCGCCAAAAAAAAAACGGCACCTCTCGGTGCCGTTCTGACTCACACGATCCAGCTATTTATTTACGCGCCGCCTCCCACGATTTCAGCAGTTCGGCGTAGTTCACGGTTTCGCCTTTAGGCTTCTCGTTCGCCAGTTTCGGCTTCGGTGCACCCGGCTGATCGAACCAGTACTGAGCATCGCGCTCGGGGTTCATTTTCGGTGCGCAGGTGGCTTGCGCCTTCGAGCGTTCCAGGCGCGTCATGATCGCGTCCTGATCCTTGGCCAGGCCATCCAGCGCCTGTTGCGGAGTCTTCTCGCCGCTGGCCGCTTCCGCGATGTGGCTCCACCACAGTTGAGCCAACCGTGGATAGTCCGGCACGTTGGTCCCGGTCGGGGTCCATTGCACGCGGGCCGGGCTGCGATAGAACTCGACCAGACCACCGAGTTTCGGTGCCAGGTCGGTCATGGCTTGCGAGTTGATGTCCGACTCACGAATCGGCGTCAGGCCGACGATGGTTTTCTTCAGCGACACGGTTTTCGACGTGACGAATTGCGCATAGAGCCAGGCCGCCAGTTTCTGCTTCTCAGGCGTGGACTTCATGAACGTCCAGGAACCCACGTCCTGATACCCGAGCTTCATGCCCTCTTCCCAGTACGGTCCGCGGGGTGATGGCGCCATGCGCCATTTCGGCGTGCCGTCAGCGTTCATTACCGGCAAGCCCGGTTTGGTCATGTCGGCGGTGAACGCGGTGTACCAGAAGATCTGCTGGGCGATGTTGCCTTGGGACGGCACCGGGCCGGATTCAGAGAAAGTCATGCCAGCTGCTTCCGGTGGCGCGTAGGCTTTGAGCCAGTCGACGTACTTCTGTGTTGCGTAGACCGCCGCAGGGCCGTTGGTGTCGCCGCCACGGGTCACGCTGGAACCGACTGGGTGGCAGTCCTCGACGCGGATGCCCCACTCGTCCACCGGCAAACCGTTGGGAATACCTTTGTCGCCGGCACCGGCCATGGAGAACCAGGCATCGGTGAAGCGCCAGCCGAGGGACGGGTCTTTCTTGCCGTAGTCCATGTGTCCGTAGACACGCTTGCCGTCGATTTCCTTGACGTCTTCGCTGAAGAACTTGGCGATGTCCTCATAAGCCGACCAGTTCACCGGCACGCCCAACTCATAGCCGTACTTTTCCTTGAACTTGGCTTTGAGCTCCGGCCGTTCGAACCAGTCGGCGCGGAACCAGTACAGGTTGGCGAACTGTTGGTCAGGCAATTGGTAGATCTTGCCGTCCGGTGCGGTGGTGAACGAAATGCCGATGAAGTCCTTGATGTCCAGGGTTGGCGAGGTGAAGTTCTTGCCTTCGTTGGCCATCAGGTCGGTGATCGATTCGGTCTTGCCGTAGCGAAAGTGCGTCCCGATCAGGTCCGAGTCGTTGACCCAGCCGTCATAGATGTTCTTGTCTGATTGCATCTGGGTCTGCAGCTTTTCCACCACGTCGCCTTCCTGCAGCAAGTCGTGGGTCAGCTTGATCCCGGTGATTTCGGTGAAGGCCTTGGCCAGCGTTTTGGATTCATATTCGTGGGTCGCGATGGTTTCTGAAACCACCTTGATGCTCATCCCGCGAAACGGCTCGGCTGCCTTGATGAACCACTTCAGCTCTTCGAGCTGCTGCTCTGGCGTAAGCGTGGACGGTTTGAATTCGCTGCCGATCCATTTCTTCGCGGCGTCTTCGTAGGCATCGGCCCAGGCCGAAGCGCTCAGACCGCTGAGTGCCAGCATGGCTGCCAATGAAATGCTATGTCGCAGCTTATTGTTTTTGTCGAACATAGAGACCTCCTGTTTGGTTTTCGGAGCAACATTGCCGATCGATTTCGACTAGCCCCAACGCATCACAGCCAACAGCCACACCAGGGACAACGCGAACGCAACCCAGATGCTCCAGTCGGTGACGCCGATTACCAGCAAATGCAGGTAGGCGCTGCCGAGAAGACCGATAAACAGCCGATCGCCACGGGTGGTGGCAATCGGCAAGAAACCACGCCGAGGGACACTCGGCGAACGTAACTCCCAGGTCGTCATGCCCGCCAGGATCAGGCCAATGACAATGAAGAATGCCGCAGTGGGGACCGTCCAGCTCATCCATTCCATCATCAGCTCCTCAGACCCGGCCCAGGGCAAAGCCCTTGGCCACGTGGTTGCGAACAAACCAGATCACCAGCATGCCCGGCAGAATGGTCAACACCCCCGCTGCCGCCAGCACGCCCCAGTCGATACCCGACGCCGAGACCGTGCGGGTCATCACCGCCGCAATCGGTTTGGCGTTCACCGATGTCAGCGTCCGCGCCAGCAGCAGTTCGACCCAGGAAAACATGAAGCAGAAGAACGCTGTGACACCGATCCCGGAGCCGATCAGCGGGACAAAAATCTTCACGAAGAACTTGGGGAAACTGTAGCCGTCAATGTAAGCGGTCTCGTCGATTTCTTTCGGAACGCCGGACATGAAGCCTTCCAGAATCCACACCGCCAACGGCACGTTGAACAGGCAATGAGCCAGCGCGACGGCGATGTGCGTGTCGAACAGACCAATCGAGGAATACAGCTGGAAGAACGGCAACAGGAACACCGCCGGCGGCGCCATGCGGTTGGTCAGCAGCCAGAAAAACAGGTGCTTGTCACCGAGAAAGCGGTAGCGCGAGAACGCGTAAGCCGCCGGCAACGCCACGCTTAGGGAAATGATCGTGTTCAGGCTCACGTAATACAGCGAGTTGAGGTAACCGTTGTACCAACTCGGATCGGTGAAGATCACCTTGTAGTTGGCGAAGGTGAAATCCTGGGGAAACAGCGTCAGACCGCCGAGGATTTCGGTGTTGCTCTTGAAGGACATGTTCAGCAGCCAGTAGATCGGCACCAGCAGGAACAGGATGTAGATCAACAAAGGAATCAGCTTTCTCTTGCTCATGGCGGACCTCAGCGGTTGGCGTCAGAGTGAGTCATGGCCGTATAGAACAGCCAGGACACCAACAGGATGATCAGGAAGTACACCAGCGAGAAAGCCGCCGCCGGACCGAGGTCGAATTGCCCTACAGCCATCTGGGTCAAGGTCTGACTCAAGAAGGTCGTGGCATTCCCCGGCCCACCGCCCGTGAGTACGAACGGCTCGGTGTAGATCATGAAACTGTCCATGAAGCGCAGCATCACTGCGATCAACAGCACACTCTTGAGCTTGGGCAACTGGATATGTCGGAAAACCGCCCAGGCCGACGCCCGATCAATCCGCGCCGCCTGGTAGTACACGTCCGGAATCGCTCGCAACCCGGAGAAACACAACAGCGCCACCAGCGAGGTCCAGTGCCAGACATCCATCACCAGCACCGTGACCCAGGCGTCCATGGTGTTGGCCGCGTAGTTGTAGTTGATGCCCATGGCCTTGAGGCTGGCACCGAGCAGACCGATGTCCGCCCGACCGAAAATCTGCCAAATCGTCCCGACCACGTTCCACGGGATCAGCAGCGGAATCGCCAGGATAATCAGCACCAGCGACGACCAGCGGCCCTTGGTCGGCATGGTCAGGGCAATGGCGATGCCCAGCGGGATTTCGATCAGCAGCACGCAGGCGGAATAGATGAATTGCCGCAGCAGCGAGTCGTGCAGGCGTGGATCAAGCAGCACCTGTTTGTACCAGTCGGCACCGACGAAGTAGCGGCTGGACTGATCGAAGATGTCCTGCACCGAGTAGTTGACCACGGTCATCATCGGGATCACCGCACTGAACGCCACCAGCAGAAACACCGGCAACACCAGCCACCAGGCCTTGTTGTTCTGCACCTTGTTCATGGCTGCACCTCCAGCAGGTAGTCGTCGGCATAGACCATCAACCACTGCGCCGGGAAACTGATCCAGGCGGTTCCCTCGGGCACCGGTTTGTCTTCGGCCAGGCGCACTTTCAACGGGGCGCCGTCGAGGTTCAGGGTCATGATCTTGTAGGTGCCAAGGTCTTCGACGTGTATGACGTGTGCCTGCATCGCGTCATCGAACGGCTCGTCCCACACATGCACGAACTCGGGACGGATGCCGACCTTCAGGGTTTTCCACTCGGACTCGGCGATGCGTTTCTGTTGCGCGTCGGACAAAGGCAGGTGCGTCGACGCAAACCCGACACCGCCCGGTTGTGGCTGGACCTCGATCAGGTTCATTCCCGGACTGCCGATGAAGTAACCGACAAAGGTGTGGGTCGGCCGCTCGAACAATTCGCGCGGGGTGCCAAATTGCACGATCTGGCCGCCGTACATCACCGCGATCTTGTCGGCGAAGGTCGATGCTTCGAGCTGATCGTGGGTGACGTAGACCATGGTGATGTTGAACTGCTCGTGGATCTGCTTGAGCTTGCGCCGCAGCTTCCACTTCAGGTGCGGGTCAATCACCGTCAGCGGTTCATCAAAGAGGATGGCCGAGACGTCGTCGCGGACCAGTCCTCGGCCCATGGAGACTTTCTGTTTTTCGTCGGCGGTGAGGTTGCGTGCCTTTTTGCTCAACAGCGCCTGGAGGTCAAGGACCTCGGCAATTTCCTGCACCTTGCTGTGAATTTTCGCCTCGGCCATGCCCTGATTGCGCAGGGGGAAGGCCAGGTTGTCGAACACCGTCATGGTGTCGTACACCACCGGAAACTGGAAAACCTGAGCGATGTTGCGCTTCTCGGGGGTCAAGTCGTTGACCACTTTACTGTCGAACAGCACCTGGCCCTGAGACGGGCTGAGCAACCCGGAAATGATGTTGAGCAATGTCGACTTGCCGCAGCCCGAAGGCCCGAGCAAGGCATAAGCACCGCCCTGCTCCCAAACGTGGTCCATCTCGCGGATCGCGTAATCCTCGGGGCCGGTCGGCGTACTGGTGTAGCTGTGGGCGAGGTTCTGCAAACGGATTTCGGCCATCAGGCAACCCTCGCGATACGGCGACCGGGCGCCTGGACCAACCGTCCCTGCGCATCGAACACAAACAGTTTATGGGTCGGGATATAGATTCGGATCGGCGCGTCGACGTCGTATTCGTGGACGCCAGGCAAGTGCAGCACCAACAGAAAATGTTCATTGCGCACGTGCAGGAAAGTTTCCGAGCCGCTGATCTCGGCCACCTCGACGGTCACCGCGAGTTCGAGGTCATCGTCGTTGCTCGGCACCAGCGAGATATGACTCGGGCGCACGCCGAAGCGGAATTCACCCTCGCCGACCGGGCGCAAATCGACGTTCAACGGAAAGTGCACGAAATTGGCAAAGCTCACTTCGTTGCCGGCAATCCGCCCCGGCATCAGGTTGATTGGCGGTTCAGAGAACAGTTCCGCCGCCAGCACCGTCTGCGGTTGGTGATAGACCTCGGAGGATTTGCCGCTCTGGATCACCCGGCCTTCGTGAAGAATGGTGGTGGTGCCGCCCAGGGCCAGCGCTTCGTTGGGTTCGGTGGTGGCGTAGATGGCGATGGTGTGCCGGGCCTTGAACAGCTCGCGCATTTCCTGGCGCAGCTCTTCGCGCAACTTGTAGTCGAGGTTGACCAGCGGCTCGTCGAACAGGATCAGTTCGGCATCTTTGACCAGCGCCCGGGCCATTGCGGTGCGCTGTTGCTGACCGCCGGAGAGCTCCAGCGGATAGCGCTGAAGAAACTTCTCGATGCGCAGCATCTTCGCGGTTTCCAGCACTTTGCTCTGGATCAGTTCATTGGAGACACCGCCTTGGCGCAAGGGCGAGGCGATGTTCTCGAACACGGTCATGGTCGGGTAATTGATGAACTGCTGATAGACCATCGACACGTTGCGCAAACGCACCGGGCGCTGCGTGACGTCGACACCGTTCATCAGGATCCGGCCACTGTCGGGCTTGTCCAGGCCCGCCATCAGGCGCATGAGACTGGTTTTACCGGATAGCGTGCGCCCGAGTAAAACGTTGAAGGATCCGGGTTCAAAACTAAGGCACGCATCGTCGATCCAGGTCTGGCCCTCGACGGTGCGGCTGACGTGCTCCAGGGTTAATGACATGGCTCGGCCTTTTTTATTATTTGGAGTCAAGCGACCCAGGCAGTAGAGCGAGTTTCATGCCAGAAAATGTAAGCTGTTGAACTGCCTTGAAAATCTTCGCAACCGCGACAAAACCACTTTCGTTGCTGAACAGAAATGAACAACAGCGACTGAACAATTGAACAGTCCAGCCGTTGACAATGAACAATAGTGAACAACACTCTACGGATGCTTTTGTGACACGATTATCCAAATTCACCACGAACCTGTAGCAGCTGGCGTAGCCTGCGTCCGGCGACGCAGTCGTCGTGAAATCAGGCGACGCGGTGTGTCAGGATGACCGCACATGCAGGTTTTACGACGGCTTCGCCGCCGAACGCAGGCTACGCCAGCTGCTACATGAATCGCGCTGCACATAACAAAAATAATAATGCTCAGAGATCGACTGCCATGGCCGTACCCGCCTCGCCGCTCTCCCACGACGCCATCATCCAGGACTCCTGGTCCCGTTGCCGTGCGTTCGGCCTTGATCATCAAAGTGCACCGGCCTTCGATCAGCTGCCCGCCGAAGGCATCGCCCAGTTGCTGGAGAGCCAGCATGCCCTGGTGCAAACCACCCATCAGGAAGTCCTGCCGTATTACGAAAACATCCTGAGCAATTCCAACTGCCTGATCATGCTTGCCGACAATCAGGGCCAGGTGCTGACGTCCTGGGGCACCCAGCGCTTTATCGAGCCGAGCCTGACCCGTGGTTTCAGCGCCGGCGCCAGCTGGATGGAACGTTGCAGCGGCACCAATGCGATCGGCACCGCGCTGGCTTGCGAGCAGGCGGTGCACATCGAACACGATGAACATTTCCTCAAGGCCAACCGCTTCATGACCGGTTCCGCCGCGCCGATTTTCGATGCCGAGCGCAAGGTGATCGCGGTGCTGGACGTATCCAGCGACAGCTACCTGCCGCCGTCTCACACCCTCGGCATGGTCAAGATGATGAGCCAGACCGTGGAAAACCGGCTGATCCTCAACCTCTTTCACGGCCAGCATTTTCAACTGACCTTCAACACCGGCCTGAACAACCTCGACAGCCAATGGGCCGGTTTGCTGATCTTCGATGAAACCGGCCAGGTGCTGTCGGCTAACCGCCGGGCTGACAATCTGCTGGGCATCAGCTTGTCGCGGGTCAGTGTCGAGAGCCTGTTCAAGGTCTCGCTGCTGGAACTGCTGAACCAGCCCGATGGCTTGCCCTTCGCCCTGCAAGCCTCCGGGCGTAACCGTTTTCAGTGCCTGTTGAAACGGCCGAAACAGGTGCCGATTCAGGCTCGCCTGTTTTCTGAAACCAAGCGCGTAGAACCTGCTGTTGCCGCGCCCGCTACGATCAGCCTCAATACCCTGCATTTCGGTGACAGTCGCGTGGAAAAAGCCGTGCGCCAGGCCGAGCGTTTGCTGGAGAAAGACATTCCGCTGTTGATCCACGGTGAAACCGGGGTCGGCAAGGAAGTCTTCGTCAAAGCCCTGCATCAAGCCAGCTCTCGGAGCAAACAGCCGTTCATCGCCGTCAACTGTGCAGCGATCCCCGCCGAACTGGTAGAATCCGAGCTGTTTGGCTACGAGAAAGGAGCGTTCACCGGCGCCAATCAGAAAGGCAGCATCGGACTGATCCGCAAGGCCGACAAAGGCACCCTGTTCCTGGATGAAATCGGCGACATGCCACTTCCGACCCAGGCCCGTCTTTTAAGGGTTTTGCAGGAACGTTGCGTGCAACCGGTGGGCAGTAGTGAATTGTTCCCGGTGGACATCCGCATCATCTCGGCGACCAACCGCTCGTTGCGTGAGCAGGTGCAGTTGGGGCGGTTTCGCGAAGACCTTTATTACCGCATCGGCGGTTTGACCCTGGAGTTGCCGCCGCTGCGGGAACGCAGTGACAAACAGGCGCTGTTCAAACGTTTATGGGAACAGCATCGCGAGCCATCGCAGTGGGCCGGGTTGAGCCGTGAGGTGATGGAGTTGTTCGGCCGTCATCCGTGGCCGGGGAATTTAAGGCAGGTCAGCAGCGTGATGCAGGTGGCGCTGGCCATGGCCGAAGAACAACCGGTGCGGCCGGAGCATTTGCCGGATGATTTTTTTGTCGATCTGGAGCTGGAGCCGGTGGATTCGCCGGAGCCACTGGCGGTGGATTTGAATGACGCCGAGGATTTGAACCGGTTGTTGCAGGCGGCTGGGGGGAATATCTCGCACCTCGCCCGCAGGCTTGGGGTTAGCCGCAATACTCTTTACAAGCGATTGCGCCAATCGGACAGCTGACTGCTGCGCAGTCAATCGCCAGCAAGCCGGCTCCTACAGGATTGTGTCGTTCGACAATTTTGTATACGACGCCATCCTTGTAGGAGCCGGCTTGCTGGCGATGACGTCAACCCAAACACCGCGCCTCTTAAGCCAGCCCCAAGAAACAAAAACCCGCACAAGGCGGGTTTTGTTTTGTAGCAATCACAGCAATCAGTCAGCCAACCGCCAGGTCGTGCCGCCCTTCCCGTCTTCCAGCACCACGCCCATGGCGGTGAGCTGGTCGCGGATACGGTCGGATTCCGCCCAGTCTTTGCCGGCACGTGCCGCCAAACGCGCAGCAATCAGCGCATCAACCTCTGCCGCATCCACACGCCCTTCAGCGCCAGCCTGCAAGAAGTCATCGGCCTCAAGCTGCAACACGCCCAGCACACTTGCCAGTTCTTTCAAGCGAGCCGCCAGACCCGCCGCTGCATCGAGATCGCTCTCGCGCAGACGGTTGATCTCGCGCACCATCTCGAACAGCACCGCGCAGGCTTCCGGCGTGCCGAAGTCGTCGTTCATCACCTGGGTGAAACGCTCGACAAAGGCTTCGCCGCCGGCCGGCGCCACGTTCGGCAGGCCTTTCAACGCATGGTAGAAACGTTCGAGTGCGCCCTTGGCGTCCTTGAGGTTGTCTTCCGAGTAGTTGATCGCGCTGCGGTAGTGGCTCGATACCAGCAGGTAACGCACGACTTCCGGGTGGTACTTTTCCAGCACGTCGCGGATGGTGAAGAAGTTGTTCAAGGACTTGGACATCTTCTCGCCATTGATGCGAATCATGCCGCAATGCATCCACGCGTTGGCGTAGGTCTTGCCGGTGGCCGCTTCGCTCTGGGCGATTTCGTTTTCGTGGTGCGGGAACTCGAGGTCGCTGCCGCCGCCATGAATATCGAAGGTCTCGCCCAGGCAGCAGGTCGACATCACCGAGCATTCGATGTGCCAGCCCGGACGACCGTCGCCCCACGGCGAAGGCCAGCTCGGCTCGCCCGGCTTGGCGCCCTTCCACAGCACGAAGTCCAGCGGGTCCTGTTTCGACTCGTCGACTTCGATCCGCGCGCCAATGCGCAGGTCTTCGATTTTCTTGCGCGACAGCTTGCCGTAGCCCATGAACTTGGCGACGCGGTAGTACACGTCGCCATTGCCCGGGGCGTAGGCGTAGCCCTTGTCGATCAGGGTCTGGATCATGCTCTGCATGCCAGCGATGTGATCGGTGGCCCGCGGTTCCATGTCCGGCTTGAGGATGTTGAGGCGTGCCTCGTCCTCGTGCATCGCGGTGATCATGCGCTCGGTCAGCACGTCGAACGGCTCGCCGTTCTCCTTCGCCCGATTGATGATCTTGTCTTCAATGTCGGTGATGTTGCGTACATACGTCAGGTTATAACCGCTGAACCGCAACCAGCGGGTCACCAGGTCAAACGCGACCATGCTGCGGCCGTGGCCAATGTGGCAGTAGTCGTACACGGTCATCCCGCAGACGTACATGCGCACATTGTTGCCATCCAGCGGCTTGAAGACTTCTTTGCTCTTGGTGAGCGTGTTGTAGATCGATAGCACTTTAGATTCCTTGAATCACTGGCCCCACGAATCACGCAAGGTCACGGTACGGTTGAATACCGGATGACCGGGTTTCGAGTCCTTGATATCCGCGCAGAAGTAACCTTCGCGCTCGAACTGGAAACGGTCTTCCGGCTGTGCATTGCCAAGCGAAGGCTCAGCACGACAACCGGTGAGGACTTGCAGCGAGTCAGGGTTGATGTTGTCCAGGAAGCTGGCGCTGTCTTCGGCCTTTTCAGGGTTCGCAGAGCGGAACAGGCGATCGTACAGACGCACTTCACACTCGACGCTGGCCGCGGCCGGCACCCAGTGCACCACGCCTTTGACCTTGCGGCCTTCAGGGTTCTTGCCCAGGGTTTCCGGGTCGTAGGAGCAACGCAGTTCGACGATGTTGCCATCGGCGTCCTTGATCGCTTCGTCGGCACGGATCACGTAGCTGCCGCGCAGACGCACTTCACCGTTCGGCTCCAGGCGCTTGTAGCCTTTTGGCGGCTCTTCCATGAAGTCATCGTGGTCGATGTAGATTTCACGGGCGAACGGCAGCTTGCGCACGCCCAGTTCTTCTTTCTGCGGATGACGCGGCAGTTCGAGGTTCTCGACCTGGTCTTCCGGGTAGTTGGTGATCACCACCTTCAACGGACGCAGCACGCACATGGCGCGCGGAGCGTTCTGGTCCAGATCCTGACGGATGCTGAACTCGAGCATGCCGAAATCGACGACGCCGTCAGAACGGTTGGTGCCGACCATGTCGCAGAAATTGCGGATCGACGCCGGGGTGTAGCCGCGACGGCGGAAGCCCGACAGTGTCGACATGCGCGGGTCATCCCAGCCAAACACGTGCTTTTCGTCGACCAGTTGCTTGAGCTTGCGCTTGCTGGTGATGGTGTAGTTCAGGTTCAGGCGGCTGAATTCGTACTGACGCGGGTGCGCCGGTACCGGCAGGCTGTCGAGGAACCATTCGTACAGCGGACGGTGGCTTTCGAACTCCAGGGTGCAGATGGAGTGGGTGATGCCTTCGATGGCGTCCGACTGACCGTGGGTGAAGTCGTAGTTCGGGTAGATGCACCACTTGTCACCGGTCTGGTGGTGGTGGGCATGGCGGATGCGGTACATGATCGGGTCGCGCAGGTTCATGTTCGGCGAGGCCATGTCGATCTTGGCTCGCAGCACACGTGCGCCGTCCGGGAACTCGCCGGCACGCATGCGGGCGAACCAGTCGAGGTTTTCTTCCACGGAGCGATCACGGAACGGGCTGTTCTTGCCCGGCTCGGTCAGGGTGCCGCGGTATTCCTTGGCCTGTTCCGGGCTCAGGTCATCGACGTAAGCCTTGCCGGCCTTGATCAGCTCGACGGCCCAGTCGTGCAACTGGTCGAAATACTGCGAGGCATAGCGCACTTCGCCGGACCATTCAAAGCCCAGCCATTTGACGTCGCTTTCGATCGCGTCGATGTATTCCTGGTCTTCCTTGGCCGGGTTGGTGTCGTCGAAACGCAGGTGCGTGACGCCGCCAAATTCCTGGGCCAGGCCGAAGTTCACGCAAATCGACTTGGCGTGACCGATGTGCAGGTAACCGTTGGGCTCAGGCGGGAAACGGGTGACGATCTGCGTGTGCTTACCCGAGTCCAGGTCCGCCTGGATGATCGGGCGCAGGAAATTGACCGGCACGGCAGGGCCGGTCTTGGAATTCGAGGTAGGGTCGACAGTGGGCTTGCTCATAGGATCCTTGAACGTACAAGTGCGCGGCCAGTTGGCCAAATCAAAGCGGCTGTTAAAACAAAGGGGCTTATCATAGCCGATGCCGTCAAGTCGCTGACAGAGCAGGCCCGAAAACGGCTGCATTTAATCGGATGCAAATGAAAAACAGCCTCGAAATTCGCGCCCGGCACGCTAAACTGCGCACCTTGGCCGAATTTGGCCGGACCGGTTGAGGGCTTCAACGCCCCGAAACCCACGAATTATTAGAAAGAGTACCGATCATGACCCAAGTCAAACTGACCACCAACCATGGCGACATCGTCCTGGAACTGAACGCCGAGAAAGCCCCGACTACCGTGGCCAACTTCATCGAGTACGTCAAAGCCGGTCACTACGAAAACACCGTTTTCCACCGCGTCATCGGTAACTTCATGATCCAGGGCGGCGGTTTCGAGCCAGGCATGAAAGAAAAGAAAGACAAGCGCCCAAGCATCCAGAACGAAGCCGACAACGGCCTGCCGAACGACAAGTACACCGTCGCCATGGCCCGCACCATGGAACCGCATTCGGCTTCCGCCCAGTTCTTTATCAACGTGGCTGACAACAGCTTCCTGAACCACAGCGCCAAGACCACTCAGGGCTGGGGCTACGCCGTGTTCGCCAAAGTGGTTGAAGGCACCGACGTGGTCGACAAGATCAAAGGTGTTTCCACCACCATGAAAGGCGGCCACCAGGACGTACCGGCAGAAGACGTGATCATCGAGAAAGCCGAGATCATCGAAGCGTGATACTGCTGATTTCAGACTTGCATCTGGAAGAGGAGCGCCCGGACATCACCCGGGCGTTTCTGGATTTGCTCGCCGGACGCGCCCGCTCGGCGAGTGCGCTGTACATTCTGGGCGACTTTTTCGAGGCGTGGATTGGCGACGATGCCATGACGCCTTTCCAGCGTTCCATCTGCCAGGCCCTGCGCGCCCTTAGCGACAGAGGCACGGCCATATTTCTGATGCACGGCAATCGCGACTTCATGCTCGGCCAGGCCTTTTGCAAACAGGCCGGCTGCACGTTATTGAAGGACCCGAGTGTCGTGCAGTTCAACGGCGAACCGGTGCTATTAATGCACGGCGACAGCCTCTGCACCCGCGACGAGGCTTATATGAAGCTGCGTCGCTACCTGCGCAACCCGATCACCCTGTTCATCCTGCGGCACCTGCCCTTGCGCACGCGCCATAAACTGGCGCGCAAGCTGCGCAGCGAAAGCCGGGCGCAGACGCGGATGAAGGCCAATGACATTGTCGATGTCACGCCGGAAGAAGTGCCGCGGATCATGCAGGAATACGGCGTGAAGACCTTGATCCATGGGCACACCCATCGCCCGGCTATTCACAAATTGCAGATTGGCGAACAAGCAGCCAAACGCATTGTGCTGGGGGATTGGGACCGTCAGGGCTGGGCGTTGCAGGTGGATGAGCAAGGGTTTGCCCTCGCCCCCTTCGACTTCGCCCCGCCGCCACAACTCGCAGCCCCCACGATCTAACTGCCGGACACAAGAACCTGTGGGAGCGGGCTTGCCCGCTCCCACAGGGTTTTGTGGTTGGCTTAATGGCCGGAGGCCGCCGGCCCCGCCTTCGCCGCAAACGGCGGTTTTGCCAGCCACACAATCACGATCAAGCCCATGAATGCCCACCCCAGCAACGTGAAGTAATCCACGGTGGACAGCATGTAGGCCTGACTGGTCAGCACATGATCCAGCTGCGCATACGCCGGATTGCTCGGTCCACCCAGCGCATTCAGTGCCTCGCGGGTCGCGGGCTCATAAGTGCTGATGCTTTCACTCATATAGGCATGGTGCTGATCCGCCCGACGAATCCAGATCCACGTGGTCAGCGATGCCGCAAAACTACCGCCCAAGGTCCGCAGAAACGTTGCCAGGCCCGCGCCATCGGCGATCTGGCTCGGTGGCAGGTCGGACATCAGGATGCTCAAGGTCGGCATAAAGAACAGCGCCACGCCAATGCCCATGAACAGCTGCACCAGCGCGATGTGCTGGAAGTCCACTTCGTTGGTGAACCCGGCGCGCATGAAGCAGCTCAGGCCAATTGCCAGAAACGCCAGGCCGGCCAACAGCCGCAGGTCGAACTTGTGCGCATACTTGCCGACAAACGGCGACATCAGCACCGGCAGAATCCCGATTGGCGCCACCGCCAGCCCCGCCCACGTCGCCGTATACCCCATCTGGGTTTGCAGCCATTGCGGCAGGATCAGGTTGATGCCGAAGAACCCGGCGTAACCCAACACCAGCACAATGGTGCCGATGCGGAAGTTGCGGTAAGCGAACAGCCGCAGGTTGACCACCGGGTGCTTGTCGGTCATTTCCCAGATCACGAACACCGCCAGCGCGATCACTGAAATCGCCGCGCCGATGAGGATGAAGTTCGACTCGAACCAATCAAGGTCATTGCCCTTGTCGAGGATCACCTGCAACGCCCCGACACCAATGATCAGCGTGATCAAACCCACGTAATCCATCGGCTGGCGGCTGGTTTCCACCGGACGCGCCTTGAGTTGCTGGCGTACCACCATCACCGCAAAGATGCCGATCGGCACGTTGATAAAGAAGATCCATGGCCAGCTATAACTGTCGGTAATCCAGCCTCCGAGGATCGGGCCGGCAATCGGCGCCACCACCGTGACCATCGCCAGCAACGCCAGCGCCATGCCGCGCCTGGCGGGTGGATAGACCGCGATCAGCAGCGTCTGGGTCATTGGGTACAACGGCCCCGCCACCAGGCCTTGCAACACCCGGAAGCCAATCAGCTCGGGCATCGAGGTCGAGATACCGCAAAGAAACGAGGCGATCACGAACAGGATGGTCGCCCAGAGAAACAGCTTTACCTCACCGAAACGGCGGCTGAGCCAGCCGGTCAGTGGCAGCGCAATCGCATTGCTTACTGCAAACGAAGTGATCACCCAGGTGCCCTGCTCCGAACTCACGCCCAGGTTGCCGGAAATCGTCGGCAGCGCCACGTTGGCGATGGTGGTGTCGAGCACCTGCATAAAGGTCGCCAGCGACAGGCCGATGGTGCTGAGCAGCAGGCTGGGCGGCGTGAAAGACGCGTTATTGCTCATTGTGAATCCCTTGAAGCCTGATTGGCGCGGCGCCTGTTACAGACGCAGCTGACCTTGTGTGCGAGCCTTGTGGCGAGGGAGCTTGCTCCCGCTCGGCTGCGAAGCAGTCGTAAAGCTTTTGGGGTCGCTTCGCGACCCAGCGGGAGCAAGCTCCCTCGCCGCAAAGGCTCGCTCCCACAGGGTCGGTGTCAGCGCTGCACGGTTTTGCTGACCGCCGCGCTGTTGTCGTGGATCAACTGAGTGATCATCGCGTCGGCCTCGGCCAACTGACGGTCGTAGACGTTGGTGCTGAACGAAGCCTTCTGCGGCGGCTGTTGCGCCAGCACCGGGCCGCTCTGGTCGTGCAGGTTCACATCGACCTGAGTCGACAGGCCAACCCGCAACGGGTGCTTGGCCAGTTCTTCGGCGTTGATGTGAATCCGCACGGGCACCCGTTGCACGATCTTGATCCAGTTACCGGTGGCGTTCTGCGCCGGCAGCAAGGCAAACGCGCTGCCGGTACCGGCGCCGAGGCTGTCGATGGTGCCGCTGAATTTAACGTCGCTGCCGTACAAGTCGGCCTCGATGTCCACCGGTTGACCGATGCGCATGTCACGCAGCTGGGTTTCCTTGAAGTTGGCATCAATCCACAGCTGATCCAGCGGAATAACCGCCATCAACGCGGTGCCCGGCTGGACGCGCTGGCCCAGTTGCACGGAACGTTTGGCGACATACCCGGTGACCGGCGCGATCAAGGTGCTGCGGGAATTGTTCAGATAGGCCTGACGCAACTGCGCGGCTGCCGCCATCACGTCCGGGTGCGACGAGACCACGGTGTCATCCACCAGCGCGCTGGTAGTTTTCAGTTGCTGTTTGGCGTTGGCCAAGGCGTTTTGCGCCGAGGTCAGGTCGTCGCGGGCGTGGGACAGTTCTTCCTGGGAGATCGCGCCGCCAGCGGCGAGGTTTTTCCGACGATTGAAGTTGTCCTGAGCCTTTTGTACTTCAGCCTGCTGGGCGTTTACCTGGGCTTTCATGCCATCGACGTTGCTGTACAAGCCACGCACCTGGCGCACAGTGCGGGCCAGGTTGGCCTGGGCACTTTGCAGACCGACCTGGGCGTCGTTCGGGTCGAAGTTGATCAGCACCTGGCCTTCATGGACCAGGTCGCCATCATCCGCGCCAATGCTGACCACGGTGCCGGTGACCAGCGGAGTGATTTCCACCACGTTGCCGTTCACATAAGCGTCGTCGGTGCTTTCGTTCCAGCGCCCGTAGAACTCGTGATACCCCCAGACGCCGACACCGGCGAGGATCACCACGATCGCGAGCACCACCAGCATGATTTTGCGTTTGCGCGGGTTGCTGGTGTCTTGAGCGTTGTCAGGGGTTTGTGTGTTTTCTGCAGTGGCCATGACCAATACCTTGAATTAATTGTGCTGCGTGGCTGGGAGTGCGTTGGCTGCGGTCAGGGTTTCGCCCTGGAAGCCGCCGCCCAGCGCCTGCATCAGTTGGATCGACAGGTCGATCTGCTCGGCATTCAAGTTGGCCAGCTGACGCTGGGCCTGGAGCAATTGCTGCTCGATGCTGAGCACGTCCAGGTAGTTACCGATGCCGGAACCGTACCGCTGGACCACGGTGTTGTAAGAATCCTGGGCAATGTCGGTGGCGTGTTGCTGCGCCCCGATCTGCCGGCCGATGTCGCGCAACTGGTTGATGGTGTCACTGACATCACCCAGGGCTTTCACCAGGCTTTTGTTGTACTGCGCCACCGCCAGGTCGTAATCGGCGTCGCGGGAATCGAGGTCGGCGCGCAGGCGGCCGCCGTCGAAAATCGGCACGGAGATCGTCGGCGCCACGTTGAAGAAGCGGCTCGCCGAACCGAACATCGCATCCCCCAGCAACGACTCGGCACCGGCTGCTGCGCTCAGGTTGAGGTTGGGGTAGAACTGGGTCTTGCCGGCGGCGATGTTCTTGCTCGCGGCCTCGACCCGCCAGCGTGCAGCCACCAGGTCTGGGCGGCGACCGAGCAACTCGGCGGGCAACACCGATGGCAACGCCACGGCGCTGGCTTGCAGGATCTTCGGCCGGGCGATTTCATTGCCGCGATCCGGGCCTTTGCCGAGCAACACCGCCAAAGCGATTTTTGCGCTTTGCAGGCGTTTTTCGGCGTCGATCAGGCTCGCTTCGGAACTGGCTTCCAGGCTTTCGGTTTGCTGGAATTGGTATTGGCTGTCGATCCCCGAGCTCAGGCGACGTTGGCTCAGGTCGAGCATTTGCTGGGTGCGTTTGAGGTCTTCATTGGCCAAGTCATAGACGATGTGCGCCTGACCCAGGTCGCTGTAGGCCCGGGCGACGTCGGCGGACAAGGTCAACTGCGCGGCCTGCTGATCGACTTCCGCCGCACGGGCCTCGCCCAATGCCGCCTCCCACGCATCACGCTGACCGCCCCAGAGGTCGAAGTTGTAATTGAAACTGGCACCGATATTACGCACGGTTGAGTACGCATCACCCTCGCCCCTCGGATCTTGATCGCGGGCCAGGCGCGAACGGCTGACACCGGCGCTGGCATCGAGGGTCGGCATCCGCGCGGCATCGGCGGCGTAGGCGGCGGCGCTGGCCTGGTGGGCGCGAGCGTCGGCGATCTGCATGTCAGGGCTGTCGTGCAGCGCTTCGCGGATCAAGCCGTCGAGTTGCGGATCGCCAAGGCTTTTCCACCAATCGCTTTTTGGCCAGGCCGCAGGCGACAAGGTCACGCCGCTCAGGGATTGCCCGGCCTTGAGGGATTTCGCATCGAGGCTTTTACCTTCAGTGGTCAGGCCGCTGTAACTGGCGCAACCGGCCAAGGTCATGGCCGCCAGCAGCAGGCTCAGGCCGGCACGCAGGGTTTTACTGCTCATTGGTCACCTACCCGCAGCAAGGTGATCGAGTCACCGGCCGCTACCAGCATTTTCTTGAGGATCTGTTCCAGGGTTTTCAGTTCTTCCGGGGTAATCGCGCCGGCCAGTTCATTCATGGCGTCGGCGCCGATTTCCGGCAGGCGGTCAGTCAATTGCTGGCCTTGCTCGGTGAGCACCAGTTGCACCTGACGGCGATCGGCTTCGGAACGTTGGCGGGCGAGAAAACCTTTCTGTTCCAGACGGTCGAGCATGCGGGTCATCGAACCGCTGTCCAGCGACAGATGCCGGCACAGCTCGGCCGGCGTATCGACACCGAACTGGGCCATGATGATCAGCACTTTGAACTGCGCGGCGGTGATGCCGTGAGGTTCCATGTGCGTGTCGATGATCCGGTCCTTGAGCAGCGCAGCGCGCCCAAGCAGGAGGCCGAGATGGCAAGTGTGGAATGCGTCTGGGGTGAAATGTTTCATCTGACCACCAATTAGCTGCCTAGGCAGAGAATGTATGACGAGATGTTACTGCCTAGGCAGCGAATGTCAACGTAATAGTTAGGTTGCTTGCTATTTGGCTGATAAATGGCGATGGATTTGCGGTGACGCATCTGACGCCATCGCGAGCAAGCTCGCTCCCACAGGGATCACACTGAACCTTGTGGGAGCGAGCTTGCTCGCGATTGGGCCGACTCGGTCTTTTTGAAGGAACGCGGGCTTAGAAATCCCGCTTGTAGAAGATGTCCAGCGAACTGGCCACGCCGCCGGCGGCTTCGAGGTAGACCTTCTTGCTCAGTTTGTAGCGCAAGGCGATGGTGTTGGCCGGCTCGAACACGCCCACGCCATAACGCAGGCTGAGCTTCTCGGAGATATTGCCGCTGGCCACGACGCTGGTGGTGTTGCCGCTGCCCTGGGTGTCGAGCTGGAAGTCCTGAATCCCCAGATCGTTGGCCAGTTTGCCGGTCACCCCGGAACTGCCCATCAAACCCAACCCGAGCGCCGCCTGGGCCAGCATGTTGTTGTCTTCGCCGTTGCTGCTCAGCGGACGCCCCAGCACCAGATAGGACAAGGCCTGCTCCTGGCTCATGGCCGGCTCGGAGAAGATCTGCGTGGTCGGCTGTTCGGCGCTGCCGCTGAGGCGAATGCCGGCGATCACGTCGTCGGTCTGGCGAATGGCTTCGATGTCCAGGTACGGCTGGTCAATCGGCCCGGCGAACAGCAGCCGCGCACGGCGCACCGTCAGCCGCTGACCATAAGCCCGGTAGCGCCCGTCGTTGAGCCAGAGCTCGCCGCGGGTGTCCATGTTGTCGCCGATGTGCACGTGCCCTTGCAGGTTGGCGGTCAGGCCAAACCCGGCAAAGCTGAGTTTGTCTTCACCCACCACCACATCGATGTCCATTTTCATGGCCAGCGGCGGTTTGCCCTCTTCGGTCTGCTGGCCGACGATCACCGTGTCATCGGAGACCTTGACCGTCGACGGCGGCAACTCGCGCACGGTGATCTCGCCCTTGGGCACCTGCACTTTACCGGCGATCGCCAGTTGGTCGTCCTTCATCGAGATCTTCAGGTCCGGCGCCACTTCCAGCTTGGCGTAGGGTTCGACAGTGACGGGCAATTGCGAGCCCTTGAGCGTCAGGTCCACCACCAGCGCCTGACCCCAGGCGATGTGGCCGTTGAGACTGCCCTGCCCGCTCTTGCCGCTTTTCCAGCCGCCGCTCAACTGAACCGTTTCGCCGGCGATCTGCGCTTGTAGCTGCAAGCCCTGCAACTCCATCGGCAATTCAGGTCCGGACACTTCGCCATCGCTGAGCAGCAGATTGCCGTTCACCTGCGGCGCCAGCAGATCGCCGGAGAGCGTGCCGCTGCCGTTCAAACGTCCGGTGAGTTTCTCGACCATCGGCACAAACGGCCGCGCCACCGACAGATCCAGGCCACTGAGACGGAACGAGCCAGTGAGCGGTTTGTTTTTCGGCAGTGGATTGATTTGTGCCTGCAGCATCAGCTCGCCGAGTTTGCCGCCGACGAAATTGAGGTCGGTGTCGATGCGTTTGGGCGTGAGTTTGCTGGTGAGTTTCAGGGTCTGGTACGGGAAGTCCAGCCACTGATCCTTTTCCTTCATGCGCAACGTGCCGCCGCTGGCATCGACGCTGATCTGGCCGTTCGGGCCGCTAGCCGGCAGGTCCAGTTGCAGGTCGGCGTTGAGTTTTCCCTTCCAGGCAAAATCCTTCGGCAACCATTGCGCGAGGCTTTCAATCGGGAATTGCTTGAGGTGATAACGCAGCTTCGGTTCCGGCATCAGACGCTGGTCTTCGCCGCACAGACTGGCAGCGCCGGACATCCAGCAATGGGCGCCGAAATTGATCTTACCGTCCGCCAGCCGTTCAAGCTTCGCCGGGCCTTGCAGCTTCCAGTCCTGGCCGCCGGCCTGGATATCACCGCTGGCCAGTCGTCCGCGCCAGTTGCCCTTGTCCAGCGCACCGTCAAGGCCGAGCGCCAGTTTCAGCTTCGGTCCTTGCAGGTCGAGGGCGAGTTTCTGGTTCTTGATATCGCCCTGGCCGCTGGCAGTCAGCGTGCCCAGTGACGTATCTCCGGCCTGGATGCCGCTGCCCTTGAGGTCGATTTTCGCCCGTTGCGCGCCGTCGAGGGTCGCGTCCAGGTTCAGGCTTTGCAGGCGATTGTCTTCGAAGGCCAGTTGCGTGCCTTGCAGCCCGAGCTTGCCTTGCGGTGCCTTGAGCGTGCCGGCGACATCGATGCGACCGTTGAGCTGCCCGCGCAGTTGCGGCCAGAGCTGGGCTAGGCGTGGCAGCTTGATGTCGATCTGGCCGGCGAGCTTCTGTTGCAGGCTGCCCTTGCCGTTGATGATGTTGTCACCAAGGCGGATTTGCAGCGCGTTGAGGTTCCATTGCTCGCCGCCGCCGTCGGCCTTGGCCTGGATCACCGCCGGTTGCCCGCGCAGTTTGCCTTTCAGGTCCAGGTCGGCACTCAGGCTGAGCTTCTCATTCTTCATTTCGCCTGTGCTGCGCAACGGCCCGGCCAACGTGCCCGGCAACTCCGCGACCCAATACGCCGGGTTGATCGCCGAGAGGTCGAGCGCGGTGTCCCAGGCAATGCCATCAGCAAACTGCAGGTTCAGATGCCCCACGGCCTTGCCCTGCCCGGCTTCGAGTTGAATCTGTTGCAGATAGATTTTCGTCAGGTCGCCGCTGAACGGGCTTTCGAGGCTGAACGCACCGGCGGGACCGTCGAGTGCCGATGTGAAGTGACCGATGTATTTTCCATCGGTGTAGGAAACTTCACCGTTGAAGCTGCGTAACGCCACTTCGGGTTCGTCGATCATTGGATAAAGGCTATGCCACGGAAAATCCAGCCAGTCGATCTTCGCATCGGCGCTCAGGCCTTTGCGCCAGTCGAGGTTGCCGGTGAGTTTCAGGCTTTGCTTGTCGTTGGCGGTCAGGTCGAGGGCGGCAATCTGCGCGCCGTTGAGGTCGACCTTGCCTTGCAGCAACAACGCAATCGGGCCTTTTTCCGCGGGCAGCGTGGCTTTGCCGAGCAACTGGTAACCGCTTTTCAGGTCGCCGTCGCCGGTGAGTTCCAGCTGATTGAGTTGCAAGGTGTCCGGCAGGTCGGCGCTGGGTTTGAAACTGTCGGCGGTGATCCGTACTTTCGCCGGAAGGTTGTCCACCAACGGTTGCAATTCGCCGGTCAGTTGCCCGTTCAAGTAACCGCTGCTGTCGGCTTTCAGGTTCAGGGTTTTCAGCAGGTCGCCGTCCACCTTCAGCGCCAGGCTCCAAGGCTCGGGGGCCGGCAGGGTCAACGTGCCTTGGGCCTTGAGCGGCCAGTTGCCGCTGGGTTGCAGCAGGCCTGAAAGGTTCAAGCTCAAATCGTCACGCTGCAACTTCACCGAGTCGAGCTGCATGCCCTGTGCGGTCCAGTGCGCGGCCAGTTGCAAGCCTTTGAGTTCTTCGCTTCCGTTAAACAGCAGGCTGCCGACCTGGACGTCGCCCAACTCGATGGCCAACGGTAACTTCAGCTCCGGGAGCTCGATATCGCCGCTGCTGTCTTCATCGCTACCCGGTGGAAATTGCAGGCTGACTTGATCGACCTTCAATTGCTCGATGCACAAGGTCATTCGCGTCAGGCACAGCGGCGACCAGGCGAATATCGGTTGGCTCAGCTCAACCCGACTGGTGTCCTGCTGCCACAACAGATGATCGGCACTCCACTGCCCGCCCAATCGACCCTGGAAATTCTCCACGGTCAGGCCCGGCACCAGGCCGAGCGCCCAACGGCTGCCCGTCGCTGTGCCCAGCACCGTGGTCACAGCCAGTACAACCAGCATCAGCAGCGCCAGAATCGTCAGCAGCGTTATTTTCAAACCACGCTTCACAGCTCGGGCCCCATGGAAAAGTGCAGTCGAATGCCGCCGTCGTCGTCCATCGCGTGGGCCAGGTCGAGGCGAATCGGCCCCACCGGGGAAACCCAGCGCACGCCGATGCCCACGCCGGTCTTGAGGTTCGGCAGTTCGAGTGTATTAAAGGAGTTGCCCTGGTCAACGAAGGTCGCAACCCGCCATTTTTCGGCGACGGAGTACTGATATTCGACGCTGCCGGCAACCATGTAGCGGCCACCGATGCGGTCGCCCTCGGAGTTCTCCGGGGACAGGCTTTGATAGTCATAGCCGCGCACGCTCTGATCGCCACCGGCGAAAAAGCGCAACGACGGCGGTATTGAATTGTAGCCGTTGGTGGCGCTGCCGCCGACCTGCACCCGACCGAGGAAACGGTGCTTGTCGAAGACCGTGGTCAAGCCTTTGACCAGCGCGGTGCCGTAGACGAGGTTGTTGTCCGAACCCAAGCCTTCCTTGGCCACTTTGGTCTCGAATTCCAGACGATAGCCGTTGTGCGGGTCGATGCGGTTGTCGCTTTTCAAGTAGGAATAATTGACGCCGGGCATCAGCAATGTGCTGAGTCCCGAATCATCGCCGAGCCGGTATTCCTCGCGTTGCCACTTGAGCGACACCACCCGCTGCCAACCGCTGGGCAACTTGCTGTGCCATTCGGGGCCGAGGGTCAGGAGTTTGCTGAGAGAGTCCTTATCGGCGATTTCTTCGTTTTGATAACCGCCGGCGAAGCGCAATTTGTCGGTCAGCGGCGGGTCCAGAGGGATGTCGTAGAACACCCCGACGTTCTGCCGTGGCGCCGAGATTTCGGTCTCCCAGCCATAGCTGTGCCCCTGCGGATTGACCCAGTGCCGTGTCCAGTTGGCCTTGATCCGGGGGCCGACGTCGGTGGAATACCCCAGCCCCAGGCCCATGGTCCGTGGCTTGCGGGTTTCGAGCTTGACGTCGACCGGGATCACATCGTTCTTCGACGCCGTGGGTGCCGCATCCACCCGCACGCTTTCGAAATAGCCGCTCGATTGCATCGCCTGATTAAGCTCGGCGATCAGTTCGGAGTCGTAGGGTGCGCCTTCCTTGAACGGCACCATGCGCCGCAGCAAGTCTTCGTCGAATGGCGTGTCGCCCTCGAAACTGACCTTGCCCAGGGCGTAACGCGGGCCGCTTTCATAGACCAGGTCGATGTCGGCGACGCCGGCGCGGGGGTCCACCGACAACGTCTGATGAGTAAAGTGGCCGCTGAAGAAGCCATAGCGCGAGGCCTGGTTCTGGATCAGTTTCTTGGCGTCTTCATACCGGCCATGGTTCAGCACCGCGCCGGTTGTCAGCGCAGCGCTTTTGGGGACACGAAACGCTTTGAGGGAGGCCGCCTGGCCGTCGATGCGAATTGTGACGTTGCGCAAATGCACCGGCTCGCCGGGATCAATGTTGAGTATCAGGCGCGGCGCCTTGCCGCCCTTCACGTCGCTGTCGATCTGCGGCTGGTAGTAGCCCAAGGCCTGGGCGGCCTTGCGCGCCTGTTCTTCGGCGCCACGACTGAAGCGCAGCAAGGCTTCTTCGTCACGGTCGCCGAGGCTGCCGATATAGCCCTCTATATTGGCTTTCAGTTCATCGTTGGACGGTTTGATCCGCACATCCAATTCACTTTGCGCCAGTGCCGCGCAGCTGGTAAACAGCATCAGCACGCCACTGGTAAATCTTCCTGGAAACTTCATAGGCGCGGATGCTATCACGAGCTTGGGAGCGTGATAGAGCCTGGCGTGGCGTGAAAGTTCTACGGTTATGCCGTTGCTGTTTGTAACACCTGGGGATTGGCGTGGAAAAACACGTGTTCGCGGATCGGTCCGACGGCGACCTCCCCAATTTCCTCATAGCCCTGACGCTTGTAAAACTCCAGATAACGCGGATTCCCGGTATCAAGGATCACGCCCTGGGAGGTTTCATCCACGGCGCACCAGTTATGCACCGCTTGCAGCAGTTGCTCGCCGAAGTGCTTGCCCTGGAACTGCGGATGAATCCCCAACAAAGGCAGGACGTGCACCGAATCGGACGGCACGCAGGCCGCAACAGCGGCGTGGTAATCGAGGTAACGGCGGGTGCAACGAAAACCGGTGCTGAGCACCATGCGCAAACGCCAGGCCCAGCTTTCAGTGATGCCCAGGCGACGTTGTGGCGGGGCGATCAACGCGATGCCGATCAGGCGGTCATTGACCAGCAGGCCGATGGCCGGCAGATCCTGAAGAAAGTGTTGCTTGACCAGTTCGCGCACCGTCGCCCGCACACGGTGTTCATAGCCGGGACGTTCGGCCTCGAACAGATAGCCGAAGGTCGGTTCGTGCCTGTAAGCGTGGTAAAGCAGGGAGCGCGCTTCATGGGCGTAGCCGCTGTCGAGCATGTGGATATCGGCAATGGCGGTCGAGGTTTCGGGCATAACGATAGATCTCCCCGGGGCGCCACTCAAAATGGCGGCGCTCTTATTGGTACGAGCCTTTGGGTGGTAATACAGTTCCCCCACAGGTATAGACCAAG
Source organism: Pseudomonas sp. LBUM1663 (assembly GCF_059695905.1). Taxonomy (NCBI): domain Bacteria; kingdom Pseudomonadati; phylum Pseudomonadota; class Gammaproteobacteria; order Pseudomonadales; family Pseudomonadaceae; genus Pseudomonas; species Pseudomonas sp. LBUM1663. The sequence goes on from NZ_CP166792.1 coordinate 4,303,487, forward strand.
GCGGGCTCTTCATCGACTGCATGGGCCTCTTCGCGGGCAAGCCCGCTCCCACAGGGTTCTTGAGCGAACACAAAATTTGTGAACGCCACTGAACCTGTGGGAGCGTGGCTTGCCCGCGAAGATGCCCCTGACTGCCAATACAGATCTGACAGAACACAGCGAATCCCCTGCCTCAACACTGGCCCGATTCCTACAGGTCAGCTAGCATCGCCCTTTTGCCAGGACTGCCGACCATGAAGATCGTCTCCTTCAACATCAACGGGCTGCGCGCTCGCCCGCATCAGCTGGCGGCGCTGATCGACAAGCACCAGCCAGACGTGATCGGGCTGCAGGAAACCAAGGTTCACGACGACCAATTCCCGCTGGCCGAGGTTCAGGCGCTGGGTTATCACGTGTATTTCCACGGGCAGAAAGGTCATTACGGCGTCGCCCTGCTCTCGCGCAAAGAACCGATTGCATTGCATAAAGGGTTCGCCACCGACGACGAAGACGCCCAGCGGCGCTTTATCTGGGGCACGTTCGCCGACGCCAATGGCGTGCCGGTGACCATCATGAACGGCTATTTCCCACAGGGCGAAAGCCGCGATCACCCGACCAAGTTCCCGGCCAAGGAGCGTTTCTACGGCGACCTGCAGCAGTTGCTGGAAAGCCAGTTCAGCAATGAACAGCCGGTGGTGGTGATGGGCGACGTGAACATTTCCCCGGAGGACTGCGACATCGGCATCGGCCCGGACAACATGAAACGCTGGCTGAAAACCGGCAAATGCAGCTTCCTGCCGGAAGAACGCGAGTGGATGGCCCGCTTGAAGAACTGGGGTCTGGTGGACAGTTTCCGTCACTTGAACCCGGACGTGGCCGACCGTTTCAGCTGGTTTGACTACCGCAGCCGCGGCTTCGAAGACGAACCCAAGCGTGGGCTGCGGATTGACTTGATCATGGCATCCCATGGGTTGTTGCCGCGGGTGAAGGATGCAGGCGTGGATTACGAACTGCGCGGGATGGAAAAACCGTCGGATCACGCGCCGATCTGGCTTGAGTTGAGCTGATCCTCTCGACTTCGACATAAATAAACTGTGGGAGCGAGACTGTGGTGAGGGGATTTAGCGAAACGTCGCACCGCCCCGTTCGGCTGCGAAGCGGCCCTGAACCTGTAATTACGGTCTCTCAGAAGAACCGCATTCACCGGTTTTACGACTGCTTCGCAGCCGAACGGGGCGGTGCGACGTTTCGATAAATCCCCTCGCCACAGTTCGCTCCCACATTTGGTAACTGTCATCTTTTAGAAATCTTACTGACTTATTCTCCCGGCACTTCCTTTGGCCAAACAAGGTGCCGGCATGACGCTGCGCATATCGTTTCTGTTGATGCTGTGCGCCTGTTTGCCGTTGACGGCGTCGGCGGGCGATTTGCCGACACCCGAAAACGGTCCGGTCCTGCGCATCCAGGGTTCCAACACCATCGGCGCCGCATTGGGCCCGGCGCTGGTCGAAGGCCTGATGCGTGAGCAGGGCCTGCTCAAGGTCCACAGTGAAATCCCGGATACAGCCAACGAACAACGCATCGTCGGTGAAACCATACAGGGACGCCGGGTAGTGGTGGAAGTCGCGGCCCATGGTTCCAGCACCGGTTTCAGCGCCCTGAAAACCGCGTCCGCCGATCTCGCCGCCTCCTCGCGCCCGATCAAGGACAGCGAACGGGCAGACCTCAAGTCGTTGGGTGACCTCAAAAGCCCCGGCGCCGAGCAGGTCATTGCCATCGATGGACTGGCGATCATCCTTCATCCGCAAAATCCGCTGAACCAACTCGACACCGAACAACTGGCGCGAATTTTCAGCGGTGAGGCAAAAACCTGGGAAGAACTCGGCGGCAGTGGCGGGACGATTCACCTGTATGCGCGGGATGATCAATCGGGCACCTACGACACCTTCAAGGAATTGGTCCTCAGTCGCCGTGGGAAAACACTCCATAGCGCCGCGAAACGCTTCGAATCCAGCGAGCAATTGTCCGACGCCGTCAGCCAGGATCCGCAAGGTATCGGCTTTATCGGCTTGCCTTACGTGCGCCAGGCCAAAGCCGTGGCGATTGCTGATGGCCAATCCCAGGCCATGTTGCCGCTCAACAGCCTGATTGCCACGGAGGATTACCCGCTGTCCCGGCGGCTGTTCTTTTACCTGCCGCCCACCGGGAAAAATCCATGGGCGCAAGCGCTGGTGGCCTTCGCGCAAAGCAGCAAAGGCCAGACGATTGTCGCGGGCAACGGTTTTGTCGCGCAGACCGTGCAGGCCATGAGCGTCACGCCGAACGCCTTGATGCCCGAGGGTTATCAGGCCCTCAGCCGCCACGCCCAGCGGTTGTCGGTGAATTTCCGTTTCGAGGAAGGCAGCGCGACGCTGGACAACAAGGCCCGACAAGACTTGTCACGGGTGCTCGACTATATAAAGCAGCGCGGCAAAACCAATCGGCAGGTGACGCTGGTGGGGTTTGGTGATGCCAAGAGCGATCCGGCGCGTGCCGATCTGTTATCGAAGCTGCGGGCCATGGCGGTGCGGCGGGAACTGGTGAAAAGCGGCGTGGTGTTTCGCGAGATCCGCGGCTTTGGCGCCGAGATGCCGGTGGCGGCGAATAGCGCGGATGAGGGGCGGATCAAGAATCGGCGGGTTGAGGTTTGGGTGTATTGAGTCAGATGTTGCGGTGTTGAATGAGTCGACGCCTTCGCGGGCAAGCCCGGCTCCCACAGGATCGCACTGAACCTGTGGGAGCGGGCTTGCCCGCGAAGAACGATGACGCAGTCTTACTGCCCGCTACGCATCATCTCTTTCGGCACGTACTTGCCGATCTCGAATTTACCGATCGCCGCGCGGTGCACTTCGTCCGGGCCGTCGGCCAGGCGCAAGGTGCGTTGCATGGCGTACATGTAGGCCAGCGGGAAATCGTTGGAAACCCCTGCCCCGCCATGCATCTGGATGGCCCGGTCGATCACCCGCAACGCCACGTTCGGCGCGACGACTTTGATCTGCGCAATCTCGCTCTTCGCCACCTTGTTACCGACGGTGTCCATCATGTACGCCGCTTTCAGCGTCAGCAGGCGTGCCATGTCGATTTCCATCCGCGAGTCGGCGATCTTGTCGATGTTGCCGCCCAGGCGCGCCAGCGGTTTACCGAACGCGGTACGGTTCACCGCACGTTTGCACATCAACTCCAGCGCACGTTCGGCCATGCCGATCGAGCGCATGCAGTGGTGAATCCGGCCTGGGCCAAGGCGACCCTGGGCGATTTCAAAGCCGCGTCCTTCGCCCAGCAGGACGTTTTCATACGGCACGCGAACGTTTTCAAACAGCACTTCGGCGTGGCCGTGAGGCGCGTCGTCGTAGCCGAACACCGGCAGCGGACGAACGATCTTCACGCCAGGGGCATCCACCGGCACCAGGATCATCGAGTGCTGGGCGTGGCGCGGCGCGTCAGGATTGCTCAGGCCCATGAAGATCAGAATCTTGCAGCGCGGGTCGCAGGCGCCTGAGGTCCACCATTTCTTGCCGTTGATCACCCACTCATCGCCGTCACGCACAGCGCGGGCAGCCATGTTGGTGGCGTCGGACGAAGCGACGTCCGGTTCGGTCATGGCGAACGCCGAGCGGATCTCCCCACGCAGCAGCGGTTCGAGCCAGCGTTGCTTTTGCTCTTCGTTGGCGTAACGCACCAGCACTTCCATGTTGCCGGTGTCCGGTGCGGAGCAGTTGAAGGGCTCAGGGCCGAGCAGCGAGCGGCCCATGATTTCCGCCAATGGCGCGTATTCGAGGTTGGTCAGGCCGGCACCGAGCTCGGACTCAGGCAGAAACAGATTCCACAGCCCTTCAGCCTTGGCCTTGAGTTTGAGCTCTTCCATGATCGCGGTCGGCTGCCAGCGATCGCCTTCGGCGACCTGGCGCTCGAACACCGCTTCGGCGGGGTAAACGTAGGTGTCCATGAACGCGGTCACGCGCTCACGCAGTTCCTGAACCTTGGGCGAATAAGCGAAATCCATGAGCAGATACCTTCTTGTGGAGAGGTTGTTTAGGTCATGCAATCGATGCTAGAACAGCGTTGATAATTTACCTAGCCTATTCTCGGCGTGTATTAACATTCATCACCGATATATGATCGGCTGATTGAGAACCAACAATAAGAGTGCAGCGCAATGAATCTGAGCAAGGTCGACCTCAACCTTTTCATCGTCTTCGACGCGATCTACACCGAAGCCAACCTGACCCGTGCCGGGCAGATTGTCGGCATTACTCAGCCAGCCGTCTCGAACGCTCTGGCCCGCCTGCGCGAGACCTTCAACGACCCGTTGTTCGTGCGCACCGCGCAAGGCATGGTGCCGACGCCGATGGCGCAGAACATCATCGGGCCGGTGCGTAACGCCCTCTCTCTACTGCGAGTGTCGGTGCAGGAAAGCCGGATTTTCAACCCGCTGCAAGCGGTCAAGACGTATCGCATCAGCATGACCGACCTGACCGAAGCGGTAATCCTGCCGCCGCTGTTCCAGCGCCTGCGCCGCCTGGCGCCGACGGTGATCATCGAAAGTTTTCTGTCCAAGCGACGCGAGACCACCAAGGAACTGGCGGCCGGGCGTCTGGACTTCGCAGTGGATGCGCCGCTCAACACCGACCCTCAGGTGCGTCACGTCAAGTTGATGGAAGACCGTTACGTCTGTGCGATGCGCAAGGGCCATCCGCTGGCGGGCAAAGAGAAATTCACCCTCGATGATTATCTGTCGCTGACCCACATCCATATCTCCAGCCGCCGCAGCGGTCTGGGGCATGTCGACCTGGCCCTGGGAAAAATGGGCATCCAGCGCAAGATCGCCCTGCGCTCCCAGCATTACCTGATGGCGTCCCAGGTGTTGCAGCAGACCGACATGGTCATGACCGTGCCGGAACGCTTCGCCCGTCGTCATGACCTATATTCGGTGAACCTGCCGGTCAACGACGTGCCGCCGGTGGAAACTCACCTCTACTGGCACGAAAGCACTGACCAGGACCCGGCCAACCGCTGGATGCGCGAACAGATGATCGAGTTGTGCCAGCAAGTGACGGCGCATGAGAAGAAGCTCGATAAGGTGTAAGACTTGCTACCGCGTTATCGTTCATCGCGAGCAGGCTCGCTCCCACAGGGATCTGCGCCGTACTGTAGGAGCGAGGCTTGCCCGCGAAGAGGCCGGTGATATCAATGAAGATCCATGCCCCTTGACGTAAACGTCAACCTGCCATTAGCTTAGCGCCATGACCTTCTTCGAGCGCTTCCATGAGCAGCCAGACCTATAGCATTTCCGACCTCGCCCGCGAGCTCGACATCACCACGCGAGCCATTCGTTTTTATGAAGAGCAAGGCTTGCTCAGTCCTGAACGCCGTGGCCAGGAACGCGTGTATACGCCCCGTGACAAGGTCAGCCTGAAGCTGATCCTGCGGGGCAAGCGCATTGGCTTCTCCCTGGCCGAGTGCCGCGAGCTGATCGAGCTCTACGACCCCACCGGCGGCAATCAGAAACAGCTGCAAACCATGTTGAACAAGATCGCCGAGCGCCGCGAACAGCTGGAGCAGCAGATGCTCGACATCGAGCAGATGAAGCTTGAACTGGACACGGCGCAGGAGCGCTGCACCCAGGCGCTGGAGCAGACGATCAAGAGCCAGGAAGTGGTTCAGTAAGTCAACACAGTCCCCTATGGGAGCAACTGTGGCGAGGGGATTTATCCCCGTTCGGCTGCGAAGCAGTCGTAAAAATCTATGTTGCAGCAGAAATTTCCAGGGCCGCTTCGCAGCCCAACGGGGATAAATCCCCTCGCCACAGCCCGCTCCCACAGGGTTTTCTGAACACTCAGACAATCAGCACAGGTCGATTCCCATGTCCCTACCCTCTCATGTACGCCTGGTCGAAGTCGGCCCTCGCGACGGTCTGCAAAACGAAGCCCAACCCATCAGCGTTGCGGACAAGGTGCAACTGGTCGACGCGCTGACCGCTGCGGGCCTTGGCTATATAGAAGTCGGCAGTTTCGTTTCGCCCAAGTGGGTGCCGCAAATGGCTGGCTCCGCCGACGTCTTTGCGCAGATCCAGCGCAAACCGGGTGTGACCTATGGCGCACTCGCCCCCAACCTGCGCGGGTTTGAGGATGCAATCGCGGCCGGGGTCAAGGAAGTTGCGGTGTTCGCTGCGGCCTCCGAAGCGTTTTCCCAACGCAACATCAATTGCTCGATCAGCGAAAGCCTGGCGCGCTTCGTGCCGATCATGGATGCCGCCAGACAACACGGCGTCAGCGTGCGCGGTTACGTGTCCTGCGTGTTGGGTTGCCCTTACGAAGGTCACGTCGCGCCCGAACAAGTCGCCCGCGTCGCCCGCGAGCTCTACGCCATGGGCTGCTACGAAGTCTCCCTGGGCGACACCATCGGCACGGGCACCGCCGGCGCGACCCGCAAGATGTTCGACGTGGTTTCAGCCTTGGTGCCGCGTGAAAAACTGGCCGGGCACTTCCACGACACCTATGGCCAGGCCATGGCCAACATCTACGCCAGCCTGCTGGAAGGTATCGCGGTTTTCGACAGCTCCATCGCCGGCCTCGGGGGCTGCCCTTACGCCAAGGGCGCCAGCGGTAACGTCGCCACCGAAGACGTGGTTTACCTGCTCAACGGCCTGGGTATAGAGACCGGCATTGACCTGGACGCTCTGATTTTGGCCGGCCAGCAGATTTGCTCCGTGCTGGGGCGACCGACCGGCTCGCGCGTGGCCAAGGCTCGCAGCGCGCAGTGACGCGTGCGGGTGTTACCGCTGTGTCTGAAACGTGGGGCACAAGCGAGTAACACGGAAACAAATTGTCTGGTTTTGTCTGAAAGAAAAATCCGGTGAAAACATAAATATTTGATTTATAAGGATTTTTTAAAGTTGGCACGGCTTCTGCTATCTCTACTGCATAACAAGAACAAAAAAAGCGGCAAACCTAATAAAAATAAGACGTAACGACTCTGACATAACAAAAACAACACGGCAGAGACGCAGCTAACAGATTTTTTTGGAGAGGATGTGCTTTTCAGGGTGCTTTTCGGAGCAACCCGCAACCGGGCAGAGAATAATAAAACTACCTTCAGGTAGCTCCCGAACTGGTTGGATCGCTCAGCGAAAAAGCAGATCAGCGCTCAAAAAAATACGTTTGCTCTTGATCCCGGATGGGGATCGACAAAAAACAGCGGTAAAGGGTCACGGTCACTAAAAACAACAACAGACCGCCCCTCAATAATAAAAAAAGAGCACGCGCAACGACAAAATTAAAGGGGAGCTTCGGCTCCCCTTTGTGCTTTCTGCGATTCAGGTTTTCACCACCGCCCTTGTGGGAGCCAGCCTGCTGGCGATTGCGGTGGTTCAGACACTCCGCTATCGCCAGCAGGCTGGCTCCTACAAGGGAAATTTGTCAGACCTGCTTTTCTCGCAGCTCCTCGATACTGATCTCGCGCATCCGGAATTTCTGGATCTTGCCGGTCACGGTCATCGGAAACTCTTCCACGAACTTGAAGTAACGCGGCGTCTTGAAGTGCGCGATGCGTTCCTTGCACCAGGTTTGCAGCTCTTGTTCGGTGGCGCTGTGGCCCGGGTGGAATTTGATCCAGGCGACAATCTCTTCGCCATAGCGCGAACACGGGATCCCGATGACTTGTACGTCTGCCACCGCCGGATGGGTAAAGAAGAACTCTTCCAACTCACGCGGGTAAACGTTCTCACCGCCGCGGATGATCATGTCCTTGTTGCGCCCGGCAATGCACACGTAGCCCTCGTCGTTCATGCTCGCCAGATCGCCGGTATGCATCCAGCCCGCCTGATCGATGGCTTCTGCGGTGCCTTGCGGGTTGTTCCAGTAACCGAGCATCACGCTGTAACCGCGGGTGCAGAGTTCGCCGATTGTGCCACGCGGCGCCAGGTTGCCCGATTCGTCGATGATCTTGCTTTCCAGCTGCGGCTGAGTCCGGCCGACGGTGGTGACGCGCAGTTCCAGCTCGTCTGAAGGACCGGTCTGCAACGACACCGGACTGGTTTCCGTCATGCCGTAGGCAATCTGTACTTCGCTCATGTGCATTTCACTGATGACCCGGCGCATGACCTCGATCGGACAGGTCGCCCCGGCCATGATCCCGGTGCGCAGGCTCGACAGGTCGAACTCGGCGCGTTTGGGTTGATCGAGCATGGCGATGAACATGGTCGGCACGCCGTAGAGCGCGGTGGCTTTTTCTTCAGCCACCGTGGTCAGGGTCAGGAGCGGATCGAACGCATCGTTGGGGTAAATCATGGCGCTGCCGTGGGTGATGCAGCCAAGGTTGCCCATGACCATGCCGAAGCAGTGATACAACGGCACCGGGATCACCAGGCGGTCATTGGCCGTCAGCCCGAGGCTTTCGCCGACCATGTAACCATTGTTGAGAATGTTGTAGTGACTGAGGGTCGCGCCTTTCGGGAAACCGGTGGTGCCGGAGGTGTACTGGATATTTACCGCCTGATCGAAATGCAGGCTGTCCTGGCGTTCACGCAATTGTTCGGCGGACACGCTGGCGGCGAGATCGCCCAGTTGCGACCACGGCAGAAAGCCCGACGGGGGTTGTGCATCCAGACTGATGACGCCGCGCAAATCTGGCAGGCGTTCGCTCTGCAGCTTTCCGATGGATTGCTCCGCCAGCTCCGGCACCATGCCTTGCAGCATCCCGTGGTAGTCGGAGGTCTTGAAAGCGCCGGCGCAGACCAGCCATTGGCAGCCTGATTGCTTCAACACGTATTCGAGTTCGGAGCTGCGGTAGGCCGGGTTGATGTTGACCAGGATCACACCGATTTTGGCGCTGGCAAACTGGCTGATGCACCACTGCGCGCAATTCGGTGCCCAGATACCGAGGCGATCACCGGCCTGCAAGCCGAGCGCCAACAGGGCTCTGGCGTGCAGGTCAACGGCGTCGGCGAGTTGCTGCCAGGTGTAGCGCAACTGCTGATGGCGCACGACCAGCGCCTCCCCGTTCGGATATTGCGCGACCGTGTTGTCGAAAGCCTGACCGATGGTGATCGCCAGCAAGGCTTTGTCCTGGGAACCACGGGTATAGCTGCGCTGCGGGCTTGCACTGGGTTGATCCATGACGACCCCTATTGTCTTTATTAGTGGGTGTTACGGCGGCTCCCACCGCGGTGGTTCGCCTTCTATGAACTGGCTCTACTCTCGCTCAAGTTGACGTTAACGTAAAGGGTGATTGACAGCCATTCGTCACAGGCTTACGTTAACGTAAAGGTGAGAGCTGAACCGCTGCCCTCCCCGCCCTACAAAAAAGCCAAAAGGTGACCCATGAGCTACCCATCCCTGAACTTTGCCCTCGGTGAAACCATCGACATGCTGCGCGATCAGGTTCAGTCCTTCGTCGCCAAAGAGATCGCCCCGCGCGCTGCTCAGATCGACATCGACAACCTGTTCCCGGCTGACCTGTGGCGCAAATTCGGCGACATGGGCCTGCTGGGCATTACTGTCGCGGAAGAATACGGCGGTGCTGGCCTGGGCTACCTGGCCCACGTGGTCGCCATGGAAGAAATCAGCCGTGGCTCCGCGTCGGTCGCCTTGTCCTACGGCGCGCACTCCAACCTCTGCGTCAACCAGATCAACCGCAACGGCAATCACGAACAAAAAACCAAGTACCTGCCGAAGCTGATCAGCGGCGAACACATCGGTGCCCTGGCCATGAGCGAACCGAATGCCGGTTCCGACGTGGTCTCGATGAAGCTACGTGCCGACAAACGTGGCGATCACTACGTGCTCAACGGCAGCAAAACCTGGATCACCAACGGTCCCGACGCCAACACATACGTGATCTACGCCAAGACCGACCTGGAAAAAGGCCCCCACGGCATTACCGCGTTCATCGTCGAACGTGATTCGAAAGGCTTCAGCCGCAGCAACAAATTCGACAAGCTCGGCATGCGCGGCTCCAACACCTGCGAGCTGTTCTTCGATGACGTCGAAGTGCCGGAAGAAAATATCCTCGGCGTGCTCAACGGCGGCGTGAAAGTGCTGATGAGCGGCCTCGACTATGAACGCGTCGTGCTGTCCGGCGGCCCGACCGGGATCATGCAGGCCTGCATGGACCTGATCGTTCCCTACATCCACGACCGCAAGCAGTTCGGCCAAAGTATCGGTGAGTTCCAGCTGATCCAGGGCAAAGTCGCCGACATGTACACCCAACTCAACGCCAGCCGCGCTTATCTGTATGCCGTGGCCCAGGCCTGCGAACGTGGCGAGACTACGCGCAAGGACGCCGCCGGCGTGATCCTCTACAGCGCCGAACGCGCCACGCAAATGGCCCTCGACGCGATCCAGATTCTCGGTGGCAACGGCTACATCAACGAATTTCCGGCCGGCCGCCTGCTGCGTGACGCCAAGCTGTACGAAATCGGCGCCGGCACCAGTGAGATCCGTCGCATGCTGATCGGTCGCGAACTGTTCAACGAAACCCGCTAAACGGAGCTGTCCATGGCTATCCTGCATACCCAGCTCAACCCCCGTTCGGCGGAGTTCGCGGCCAACAGCGCGGCGATGCTCAAACAAGTCGACGCGTTGCACACCCTGCTCACCCAAGTGCAGCAAGGTGGCGGCCCGAAGGCGCAAGAGCGCCACACCTCGCGGGGCAAACTGCTGCCTCGTGAACGGATCAATCGCCTGCTCGATCCGGGCTCACCGTTTCTGGAAATCAGCCAACTGGCGGCCTACGCGGTCTACGGCGAAGACGTTCCGGCGGCGGGCGTGATTGCCGGGATCGGCCGTGTCGAAGGCGTCGAGTGCATGATCGTCGCCAACGACGCCACCGTGAAAGGTGGCTCGTATTACCCGCTGACGGTGAAAAAACACCTGCGTGCCCAGACCATCGCCCAGCAGAATCGCCTGCCGTGCATCTATCTGGTGGATTCGGGCGGCGCCAACTTGCCGCGTCAGGATGAAGTGTTTCCAGACCGCGAGCACTTTGGACGGATCTTCTTCAACCAGGCCAACATGAGCGCCATGGGCATCCCGCAGATTGCCGTGGTGATGGGTTCCTGCACCGCCGGTGGCGCTTATGTGCCAGCGATGGCCGACGAAGCGATCATGGTGCGCCAGCAGGCCACCATTTTCCTCGCTGGCCCGCCGTTGGTGAAAGCCGCGACGGGTGAAGTGGTCAGCGCCGAAGACCTCGGCGGGGCCGATGTGCATTGCAAGATTTCCGGTGTTGCCGACCACTACGCCGAGAGCGACGAACACGCGCTGGCCATTGCGCGGCGCAGCGTCGCCAACCTCAATTGGCGCAAGCTCGGCGAACTGCAGCAGCGCACACCCATCGCCCCGCTCTACGCCAGCGATGAGCTGTACGGCGTGGTCTCGGCCGACGCGAAGCAACCGTTCGATGTGCGCGAGGTGATCTCGCGGCTGGTGGACGGTTCGGTGTTCGACGAATTCAAGGCGCTGTTCGGGACCACGCTGGTGTGCGGCTTCGCGCATCTGCACGGTTACCCGATTGCGATCCTCGCCAACAACGGCATCCTGTTCGCCGAAGCCGCGCAAAAAGGCGCGCACTTTATCGAACTGGCCTGCCAGCGCGGCATCCCGCTGCTGTTCCTGCAAAACATCACCGGTTTCATGGTCGGCCAGAAATACGAGGCCGGCGGCATCGCCAAGCACGGCGCGAAACTGGTGACCGCCGTGGCGTGTGCCAAGGTGCCGAAATTCACCGTGATCATTGGCGGCAGTTTTGGCGCCGGCAACTACGGCATGTGCGGTCGGGCCTACGATCCGCGCTTCCTGTGGATGTGGCCGAACGCACGCATCGGCGTGATGGGCGCCGAGCAAGCGGCAGGCGTGTTGGTGCAGGTCAAGCGCGAGCAGGCCGAGCGCAGTGGCCAGGGTTTCAGCGCCGAGCAGGAAGCCGAGATCAAGCAGCCGATCCTCGATCAATACGAAGAACAGGGCCACCCTTATTACTCCAGCGCACGGCTGTGGGACGACGGCGTTATCGACCCGGCGCAGACCCGCGACGTGCTCGCCCTGGCCTTGTCCGCGTCGCTGAACGCGCCAATCGAACCGAGCCGCTTCGGCGTGTTCCGGATGTGATCGGGAGAAAACCATGAGCGACTTCAACACCCTCGAACTGCTGACCGACCCACGAGGTTTTGCGACCCTGTGGCTCAGCCGTGAAGAAAAGAACAACGCGTTCAACGCCGAGATGATCCGCGAATTGATCCTCGCCCTGGACAAGGTGTCGACCGATGCCAGCCTGCGGTTTCTGCTAGTGCGCGGTCGCGGCAAGCATTTCAGCGCCGGAGCAGACCTGGCATGGATGCAGCAATCGGCCGAGCTCGATTACCACACCAACCTCGACGACGCCCGTGAACTGGCGGAATTGATGTACAACCTCGCCAAGCTGAAAATCCCGACCCTGGCCGTGGTGCAGGGCGCGGCCTATGGTGGCGCGCTGGGCCTGATCAGTTGCTGCGACATGGCGATTGGCGCCGATGACGCGCAGTTCTGCCTGTCGGAAGTGCGCATCGGCCTGGCGCCGGCGGTGATCAGCCCGTTTGTAGTGCAAGCCATCGGCGAGCGCGCGGCACGCCGTTATGCCCTGACGGCTGAACGTTTCGGCGGGCAACGGGCGCGGGAAATCGGCCTGTTGTCGGAGAGCTATCCGGTCGCTGAGCTGGAACAGAACGTGGAGAAGTGGATCGACAACCTGCTGCTCAACAGCCCGGCCGCCATGCGCGTCAGCAAGGACTTGCTGCGTGAAGTCGGCAACGGTGCGCTGACCCCGGCGCTTCGCCGTTACACCGAGAATGCCATCGCACGCATCCGCGTCAGCCCCGAAGGCCAGGAAGGTCTGCGGGCCTTTCTGCAAAAACGTCCGCCGAGCTGGCAAGCACCGACCACCCCCAAGGAGCCGCGTTGATGAGCGCACCTGTGATTACCTCTCTGCTGGTGGCCAACCGCGGCGAAATCGCCTGCCGGGTGATGCGCACCGCCAAGGCGTTGGGCCTGACCACCGTGGCCGTGCACAGCGCCACTGACCGTGACGCCCGGCACAGCCGCGAAGCGGATATCCGCGTCGACCTCGGCGGCAGCAAAGCCGCTGACAGCTATCTGCAAATCGATAAATTGATCGCAGCGGCCAAGGCCAGCGGCGCCCAGGCGATTCACCCCGGTTATGGCTTTTTGTCCGAGAACGCCGGGTTCGCCCGCGCCATTGAAGACGCCGGCCTGATCTTCCTCGGCCCGCCCGCCTCGGCCATTGACGCGATGGGCAGCAAGTCCGCCGCCAAAGCCTTGATGGAAACCGCCGGCGTGCCCCTGGTGCCCGGTTATCACGGCGAAGCCCAGGATTTCGACACCTTCCGCGACGCCTGCGAACGCATCGGTTATCCGGTGTTGCTCAAGGCGACAGCAGGCGGCGGTGGCAAAGGCATGAAAGTGGTTGAGGACGTCAGCCAGTTGGCCGAAGCCCTCGCCTCGGCGCAACGTGAAGCGAAATCCTCGTTTGGCGATTCGCGGATGCTGGTGGAGAAATACCTGCTCAAACCGCGTCATGTGGAAATTCAGGTATTCGCCGATCAGCACGGCAACTGCCTGTACCTCAACGAACGTGACTGCTCGATACAGCGTCGCCATCAGAAAGTCGTCGAAGAGGCGCCCGCTCCCGGTTTGAGTCCGGAACTGCGCCGTGCCATGGGCGAAGCCGCCGTGCGTTCGGCACAGGCCATCGGCTATGTCGGCGCCGGCACCGTGGAGTTTTTGCTGGATTCGCGCGGCGAATTTTTCTTCATGGAGATGAACACGCGTCTGCAGGTCGAACACCCGGTCACCGAAGCGACCACTGGCCTCGACCTGGTGGCCTGGCAGATTCGCGTGGCGCGCGGTGAAGCGCTGCCGATGACCCAGGCCGAAGTCCCGCTGATCGGCCATGCGATTGAAGTGCGGCTGTATGCCGAGGACCCGAGCCATGACTTCCTGCCGGCCACCGGGCGCCTGGCGTTGTATCGCGAATCGGCCGAAGGTCCGGGACGTCGGGTCGACAGCGGTGTGGAAGAAGGCGATGAGATTTCGCCGTTCTACGACCCGATGCTCGGCAAGTTGATTGCCTGGGGCGAGGACCGTGAACAAGCGCGGCTGCGCTTGTTGAGCATGCTGGATGAGTTTGCGATCGGCGGACTCAAGACCAACATCAACTTCCTGCGTCGGATCATCGGCCATCCGGCGTTTGCGGCGGCAGAACTGGATACCGGGTTTATTCCGCGATATCAGGAGCAATTACTGCCAGCGCCTTCGGACCTCAGTGATGAGTTCTGGCAAGCCGCCGCTCAGGCGTTTGCACAGGGCCAGCCGGGTTCTCCGCGCGCTGATGACCTGAGCTCGCCTTGGGCTGTGGGCAATGGTTTCCGTGCGGGATTGCCGAGGGAAATCACCCTTCACCTCAGTTGCGAAGGACAGGACCGGGCGCTGACGTTGGGTAACATTGACGCCCATACCGCACAGCTCAAGGGCGAACAGTTACTGACCGAGCACAACGGCGTGCGCCGCCAGCACCGGGTCATTCGCCGAGGCGAGGTTGTGTATCTGCAGTGGGAAGGGGAATTGCGCCGCCTAGAGGCCTACGACCCGATCAGCGCCGTCGAAGCCAGTCACAGCCATCAGGGTGGGCTCACTGCCCCCATGAACGGCAGCATCGTGCGCGTATTGGTCGAGGCAGGGCAAACGGTTGAAGCTGGCGCGCAACTGGTGGTGCTGGAAGCGATGAAGATGGAACACAGCATTCGCGCGCCCCATGCCGGGGTGATCAAGGCGTTGTACTGCCAGGAAGGCGAGATGGTCAGCGAAGGCAGTGCGTTGGTCGAACTGGAAGAGGCGTGAAATGAAGATCGGTCCTACGCGTTGCGAGGACCGATCTGATTAGAATTTGGCCGTTGCCTGAACCACCACGCCGAGGATTCGACACTCTTCGGTGAAAAGGGCTTTCGGATATGTCGGATTGAGCGGGACCAGGTAACGCTGCCCGCCCTCTTCGATCAGCTTGCGAAAAATCGCTTCAACGCTGTCCGCCCATTGCGCGATCACCAGCTTTCCGGGTTCCGGCACAATGGCCGGGTCCACCAGGATCATCATGCCTTCGGCAATACTGATTCCGCTGGGCGCGGTCATCGCGTCGCCGACCACCTCGAGCCAGAACGCCTCGCCCTGAGCGTGGTAATCGGTCAGTTCGAAACGCGGCTTGCCGTAGACCGTTAGCTCGCCTTCACGCACTTGCGCAGGCTCGCGCCAGTCACTGACCGGGTAACGGAAGTACGGGTTGTACTTTTGCGTCAGGGACATCTCGTCGTCCTGCAGCAGTAAGGGCTCCCGAATCACCATCGCCACTTCCAGAAAATCCATCCCGAGCGCCCGCAAGACACGATTCATGTCTTCGATGCTCGGCTGACGGCGTTTATTCAGCCAGTGACCTACGCCACCCTGGGACATCCCGAGGCGATCGGCGAGTACTTCCTGAGTGACTTTCAGCTCACTCATCTTGGCTTTGACCAACTCAATCCATTTATCCATAGGCGGCACGATACGTGGCGGACTCCGGGCAACAAAACACAAATTGTAGTATTTAAATTCTCGTCACAAATACAGTTCGTACTAGGATTGGTTCACGGATCTGAATCTATCACGGAGCTTGCCATCGCCATGACGTTACCCCGCAATGACCTGTCGGATATGCAAATGGACACCACCCTCACCTCGCCCAAAGGCAACGCCGCCGCGCAAAAAGCCTTGGACTATTACTTGAAACCAACTGTGTCAGAAGCGGTGGTCGAGGAGCGATTTTTTGATGTGAACCCTGCGGTCAGCGGTGAAGAAGCGCTGGTGCATGCGTCGGATCTGTTGCGCTGTGCTGCAGCAACCGCTTTCGAGTCGGCCAGCAACCTGCACGGCGCAAGTCGGGACCTGGCCTTTTCGACGGTGCATATGATCGACATGGCCAAGGCGATGATTGATCGCTCTTTACAGGGGCAGCGCGTTTGAGTCGTACGCACTTTCGAGGAAGACGGGAAAGAATTTTCCAATCGAGCAGATAAAATCATTTGACTTGCAAACGAGAATGATTATTATTGCATGCAGCTGGTCGCGAGATCAGTCGATGGACCAAGAGACCTTAGGTCGGTCTCCTGGACTATCTCCTCATCAGGCTAATCACGGTTTTTGACCCGGCTTTTTGCCGGGTCTTTTTTTGCCAGTTATTCTGGCTTTGGCTTCAGGCTAATGAAGTCTTTAGTGTTGCGAATTCGATTGGCGCGGATGATATCAAAAGAATATCCATTGGCAAGAGAAGCCCGGCAGCATTGGCCCAAACTAATGAAAAATAGCACTTGAGAATCAATCACACAGTCTCTAAGCTGCGTCTGCGTCAAGGAAGACGCCCCCCCTTTTGCCCCACAATTTCCCCCGGTTTTTCCCTTCCCAGCGTGTAAAGTAGCAGCCATAAAAATCATATTCAGGAATCGACTATGACCGTGGCTAAATCCTCTTTCGACATCAGCGCAAATTTCGACAGCGGCAACATTGAAGTGCTGGACATCAGCAATCCACTTCAAGCCCTGCTGGCCATCAAACCCGACACCCGCAGCCAACATTTCCAGTGGTTCCATTTCAAGGCCAGCGGTCTGCACGTCGGCCAGGAGCACTGGTTTCGTCTGAACAATGCCAGCAAATCCTCGTACAACAAGGCCTGGGACGGTTATCAGGCGGTGGCGTCCTACGACCACGTCAACTGGTTCCGCGTACCGACCATCTTCGAAGGCGACTGCCTGCGCTTCAGCCTCGAAGCCACGGCCACCCACGCTTGGTTTGCCTACTTCGAACCCTACAGCCGTGGCCGTCACGACTGGTTGATCGAACAGGCGCTGACCAAGGCTGGCACCGAACTGCTCGCCACCGGCAAAAGCGTGGAAGGTCGTGACATCCAGTTACTGCGTAAAGGCAGCGGCGCCGAAGGTCAGCGCAAAGTCTGGATGATTGCCCAGCAACACCCCGGCGAACACATGGCTGAGTGGTTCATGGAAGGCGTGATCGAACGCCTGGAAAAGCACGACGACCCGGTACTGAACAAACTGCTGGCCAGCGCCGACCTGTATTTGGTGCCAAACATGAACCCGGACGGCGCCTTCCACGGTCACCTGCGCACCAACGCCATGGGTCAGGACCTGAATCGCGCCTGGCAGAGCGCCAGCCAGGACATCAGCCCGGAAGTGCTGTTCGTTCAGCAGCAAATGGAAAAGCACGGTGTCGACTTGTTCCTCGACATCCATGGCGATGAAGAAATCCCCTACGTGTTCACCGCCGGTTGCGAAGGCAATCCAGGCTATACGCCGCGGATCGAAAAACTCGAGACTCACTTCCGCGATCATCTGAAACATCTGACCAAGGACTTCCAGACCAAGCATGGCTACACCCGCGACGAACCGGGCAAAGCCAACATGACGCTGGCCTGCAACAGTGTCGGTCAGAAATTCGACTGCCTGTCGCTGACCCTGGAGATGCCCTTCAAGGACAACAACGACGCGCCGAATGCCTTGACCGGTTGGTCAGGCAAGCGCTCCAAGCAGTTGGGCAAGGACGTGCTGACGACCGTTGCCGATATGATCGATACCCTGCGCTGATCACCTCGATGGCTGCATGCCCGGCATGCAGCCATGACGCCTTCAGCCGCGATCCTTCCCGCGCAACATGCTGTCCAGCACCTCATCGCGCCGCACCCAACCGTGAAACAACGCTGCCGCCAGATGCAGCAACACGGTCAGAAACAGCAAGTACGCCAGATACCCGTGAGCCTTGCGCAAAAATGCAAACATCTGCGCATTCGCGGGCAGGATCGATGGCAACTGAAACGAATTGCTGAGCATCACCGGATCCCCGGCCGCTGAAATCATCGCCCAGCCCAGCAGCGGCAAAATGAACATCAAGACGTACAACAAGACATGCGAAGCCTTCACCGCCAGTGCCTGCCAACCGGGCAAATCCGCCGGCAACGGTGGTTGCCGAGTGGAAAAGCGAACGACCAGGCGCACGATCACCAGTAGCAGAATCGCAATCCCCAACGGTTTGTGCAGATGGATCAGCCATTCGTGCCGCTCGGACACCGAGGCCACCATGCCCGCGCCGATAAACAACATCGCGATGATCATCAACGCCATCAGCCAATGCAGCAGCCGCGCCAATGGCGCGAAATGGTTCGGTTGAGCACTCATTGATGAGCCTCCTGTTTAGCGTTGGCGGCAGGCAACTGTTTGACTTCACTGGTGCGACGCAGATAGGAACTGGCGTACCCCGCCGAGCGAGCGGCGAGCAATGGGTCGTCGGAGCCTTCGATACCGGCCGGCAACACGAGCGGGTCGTAGTTGATGTCACGGCACTCGCCATCGAGTTGCGGTTGCGTGCGTTCAAGCACCAAGGTGCCGGCATTCACCACTTTGCGCCCGTCAGGCCAGGCCTTGCTGGCGTCGTTGACCGGATCACCGGTGTTCGCCAGGGTGATGTTCAACTGCCAACGCAGCGGCCCGGCAGACAAACGCTGAACCAGGTCTTTTTCAAGGAAGTCAGCCCCTTCAGGCGCCGTGGCACCTGCCGCATCCTGGGCAATCGGCGTCATGCTCCAACGCGCCGCTTGGCGCTGACCGGCCGCGTTCACCAGGTAAAACGCGTTGACGCTGTTGTACGTCTCCGTCGCATAGCTGGCCGAAGGCTTGGCCGTCTTGATCCAGGCCAGGAATGGCGCGGCTTCCGGGTGAGCACCAAAGAACGCCGGTACCGCCGCCGGATTGGGCTTGCCGGTGGCCGGATCCGGCGATTGCGCTTGCTGCAATTGATAGAACGCTTCAGGCGTACCCACCGGGAACACCGGCATGCTGTTCATCCCGGTGCGCCATTGCTGGCCGTTAGCCTGAGTAAAACGCAACGCCATGCTGCGGATCGGCACGCTAATGTCAGGCGCATAAGGACTGCCCGCAGGCAAGGCAAAACGCCCGACCACCGGAGTCTGTGGCTCATTGAAGACCTGGGCACTGGAATAAGTGCGCGCCTCGCCACTGCTTTCAAAATGCCCGATCACGCACACGCCCTTGGCATGGTTACGGCGAAACCCCGGGTGCACCCCGTTGTTTTTTTCCAGCACATTGATCAATGCTTTCGGCGTCAGGCGTTGTGGGTCGAGTGTTCCGTTGACGTAGGCAAAGGCACCGGCCAGCGCCGCGACGACCACGGCAATACCGCCGAGGCGCAACGTCAGGCTTGCGGCACTCAGCGGTGGCCGGGTGGGCGGTGATGAGCGATCTACCATGAATGACTCCAGGGCCATCGGCCACAAGTGAGAGGAACCAAGCAGACGTACCCCACGACGCTTTATTCCATCACCCGGTATTTATTTTTCCGGGCGTGGAATAACCTCAAGTGCCGGGCGTCTCCCTAGTCCACAGCGTAGTGACTAGTCAGAACTTCATGAACGATATCGACGAACAACTCAGAGAAATCATTCCCAGGTTGCGACGGTTTGCCGTGTCGTTGACGCGCAATCCCAGCAGCGCGGACGATCTGGTGCAATCGAGCCTGGAGCGCGCCCTGTCGAGTTGGGGCGACAAACGCCCCGAGGGCGACTTGCGCGCCTGGCTGTTTTCGATCCTTTACCGGCAGTTTCTCGACGCTCATCGACGTTCCCGGCGTTATGCGCGGATGCTCGAATTCTTTACCGGCCGTGACGATGCCCAGCCCTCGGTAGAGCGCACCGTGATTGCTCAATCCACCCTGCAAGCCTTCGATCAGCTCACCACCGAACAGCGCGCGCTGCTGCTCTGGGTGTCGGTGGAAGGTTTGAGTTATAAAGAGGTCGCCGAGATTCTCGACGTCCCGACCGGCACCGTGATGTCCCGCCTGTCCCGCGCCCGTCAGGCCCTGCGCCAACTCAGCGACGGCGAAATCACCAGCCCTTCTCTGCGGATACTCAAATGATCAGCATGCCCCCGAGCGAACGCGACCTGCACGCCTACGTCGATCATCAACTCAATGACGCCGACCGACGCCTGGTCGAGACTTACCTGGCCAGCAACCCTCAAGCCGCCGCGCAAGCGCGCGCCTGGCAGCAAGACGCCCAGCAACTGCGCGCGGCCATGAGCGGCGCGTTGCACTATACGGCCAACCCCGACCTCGACCCGGCGCTGATTCGCCAGCGGGTCAAACGCCAGTCCCGCCGCCATCTAGCCAGCGCGGCGGTGCTCTTGATTGCGGTCAGCGTCGGCGGATTGAGCGGCTGGCAGGCGAGGGAAATGACGCTGGTCGGCGCGCCACCACCAATGACTGATGCGATGCAGGCTTACCGTTTGATCGCCCAGCAAGGCATCCTGCCGGCGGACTACAAGGTCAGCGACGACGGCGACATGCAGGGTTGGCTCGACCGTTATTTCTCTCACGCCAATCGCCTGCCGGACTTGTCGGACTCGGGATACAAACCGGTCAGCGGCCGCTTGCTCAGCACCGAGCAAGGGCCGGCGGCGATGGTGGTTTACGAAGACCAGGGCGGGCACAAGATCAGCTTCTACGTGCGACCACCAGGACCGAAAAACAACCTGCTGCCTCGGGGCAGTCGCAGCGATGGCGAGTTGCAGGCCGAGTATTGGTCCGGCGCCGGCTACAACTATGCGATGGTCAGCCCGAGCGAAACGCCAGCGGCGCAGATGCTCAAGCAGACCACCCAGTTCTGATCACACTAACCATCCCCTGTGGGAGCGGGCTTGCCCGCGATAGCGGTTGCACATTCAACAATGATGGTGACTGATCCAACGCTATCGCGGGCAAGCCCGCTCCCACAGGGACATGCGGTGGAGTGTGGGTTGTGGTCAGCCCTGCCCGAATACTTGCGAAGGCCTTCGCAGCAGCGGATCAAACGGATTGATCCGCGGCCCGATCAGCGCCGCCTCGCGCTTGAGCATCTCCACCACCGTCGGCAAACGATCTGGTCCCAGGCGATCACTCACCGTGGCCACGCTCAATGCCGCCACCGCTCGTCCTTCCCGATCCAGAATCGGCACCGCGACACCGGCCATGCCTTGCAGCACACCGGTGTTGCGCCCGGCGTAACCCAACATGCGCACATTCTCGACTTCCGAACGCAGGAACACTTCGTCGTACAGGTGGAAATCCTTGAGCCGCGGCAAGTTGTAATGGATCACCGTATCGCGCTCCTCCTCCGGCAAAAACGCCAGAATCGCCAGACTGCCCTGGCCGACGCCAAGCGCCACCCGCCCACCGATATCGCCAGTAAAGGTGCGGATTGGAAACGGCCCTTCACTGCGGTCCAGGCAGATCGCATCAAACCCGCTGCGCGCCAGTAAAAACAACGAATCCCCCAACGAAGCCGAGAGTCGCAGCAACGACGGTCGCACCAGTTCGCGTAGATTTCCGGTGTTGCCGGCCCGAGCCGCCAACGCAAAAAAATCCAGGCTCAGACGATAGCGTTTGCTGCGAGCGTCCTGCTCGACCATGCCTTCGTCCATCAGGCTGCGCAACAAACGGTGCGTGGTCGGTTGCGACAGGCCGATACGCTGCGCCAGTTGGGTCACACGCTCCCCACCCTCGACGGTGTCGCCCAGGCTTCGCAACACGGCAAACAGTCTGGACACAGCCCCGACACCGACTTCATTTTTGTTTTCATTCCGCTCAGTGGAATCAGGCATGTAGTTTCTCGATAATAAATTTACTCACCGAATGAAATTCAAAATAGTCATCGCTTCAGTGAAATTGGCCATTGAGCCCATCCTATTCTTCGTCCTACTCTGCGTCCAGACAGGGGCGATTCGAACAACAGCGGCAGCCGACTGAAGTCGAGCGCCAACGCACCCAGCAACACCTTTCGTATCTGCCCATACAAAAAAGCGCGCCTTCGGGCGACGCATAACAATCTCAGGTGGAGCGCAGTCATGGCTTTTGTGCAACTTGAAGGACTCGGCAAACGTTACGGCGAGATCGACGCCGTCGTCGCCACCGACCTCTCGGTCGAAAAAGGCGAATTCGTGTCCCTGCTCGGCCCCTCCGGCTGCGGCAAAACCACCACCCTGCAAATGATCGCCGGCTTCGTTGAAGTCAGCAGCGGACGCATCCTGCTCGACGGTCGCGACATCACCCACGCCAAACCCGCCAGCCGAGGCTTGGGCGTGGTGTTCCAGAGTTACGCGCTGTTCCCGCACATGACCGTCAAAGACAACGTCGCCTTCGGCCTGCGGATGCGCAAAGTGCCCGGTGCCGAGTTGCAGCAACGGGTGGATCGGGTGTTGAAGCTGGTGCGCCTCAATCAGCACGCCGAACGGTACCCACGAGAACTCTCCGGCGGCCAGCGTCAGCGCGTCGCGCTGGCCCGAGCCCTGGTGATCGAGCCGCCCGTGCTGCTGCTCGATGAGCCGCTGTCCAACCTCGACGCCAACCTGCGCGAAGAGATGCAATTCGAGATCCGCCGCATCCAGCGTGAAGTCGGGATTACCACGCTGATGGTCACCCACGATCAGTCCGAAGCGCTGTCCATCAGCGACCGCGTAGTGGTGATGCAAGCCGGGCGCATCACCCAGATCGACGCGCCTTACACCCTTTATGAACACCCGCGCACCGAGTTCATTTCCGGGTTCGTCGGCAAAGCCAATTTGCTGCCCGGCGAGCGTGATGGCGCGGGCGTGGTCCAGGTGCAAAGGAGCGGTGAACTGACCCTGAGTCTGCGCCCGGAAAAAATTGATCTGCGGGAGCAAGGCCAAGGTCGGCTGCAAGGTCAGATAGTCAGCCGTTTCTTCCTCGGCAGCCAATGGTTGTACGGCGTCTCAACGACCTTGGGCGAACTCAGTGTGGTGCGCCGCAACGACGGCTCGGCACCACTGACAGAAGGCACGGCGGTCGGCCTCGATTGGGACGCGACGTTGCTGCGGATACTGACCGTGGATGAGGTGCCAGCATGAGTACGCTTGCCGCCATTCGCCAGGGACGTCAGGGTTACTGGCTGTCAGCGCCGGCCCTGGCGTTGTACCTCGGGCTGCTGATCATCCCGCTGCTGTTGACCCTGGTGCTGTCGTTCAACGTCTTCGACTACAGCTCGGGGATCAACGGCGATGCCTTCACCCTCGACCATTACAGCAGCTTGCTGGGCGATCCGTACTTCTACGAAATCTTCCTGCGCACGATGTGGATCAGCGCCCTGACCACCCTGCTCTGCGTGGTGATCGGCGTGCCCGAGGCCTACATCCTCAGCCGCATGGGCGCACCCTGGCGCTCGATCTTCCTGATTCTGATCCTCACGCCGCTGCTGATTTCAGTGGTGGTGCGTGCCTTCGGCTGGAGCCTGCTGCTGGGTGCTGACGGGCTGGTCAACCAGACCCTGCAAGCCTTCGGTGGCTCGCCGATGAAGTTGCTGTACACACCGTTCGCGGTGGTGATTGCGCTGGTCCACGTGATGCTGCCGTTCATGATCATCCCGGTCTGGACCTCGCTGCAGAAACTCGACCCCGCCGCCGAACAGGCTGCGCTGTCGCTGGGCGCCAGCCACTTCACCGTGATGCGCCAAGTGGTGTTGCCGCAGATCATGCCCGGCGTGCTCTCGGGCACCTTGATTGTGTTTGGTCTGGCCGCCAGTTCGTTCGCCATTCCCGGCCTACTCGGCGGACGTCGCTTGAAGATGGTCGCGACGTTGATCTACGACCAGTACCTGTCGGAGCTCAACTGGCCGATGGGCGCAGCCATCGCGGTCGCGCTGCTGTTGCTCAACCTGCTGATCATGCTGTCGTGGAACCGGATGATCGAAGGCCGCTACAAGAAGTCATTGGGATAACTCGTCATGTCCAAGAACGGTCCTTTCGCCCTGCTGTTCCATGCCCTGGTGGTGCTGTTCATGCTCGCGCCGCTGGTGGTGGTGTGCCTCGTGGCTTTCACCCCGGAAAACACCCTGAGCCTGCCGACCACCGAGTTTTCATTGCGCTGGTTCCGTGCGGTGTTCGAGCGTGCCGACTTTGTCGATGCGTTCTACAACAGCCTGATCCTGGCGTTCTGCGCGGCCAGTATTGCCACGCTGATTGCGGTGCCGGCGGCGCTGGCGATTACGCGCTTCGAGTTCCCCGGACGGGACTTTCTCAATGGCCTGTTTCTGTCGCCGATCATCATTCCGCACTTGGTACTGGGCGTGGC
Organism: Pseudomonas sp. LBUM1663; assembly: GCF_059695905.1. Lineage (NCBI taxonomy): Bacteria > Pseudomonadati > Pseudomonadota > Gammaproteobacteria > Pseudomonadales > Pseudomonadaceae > Pseudomonas > Pseudomonas sp. LBUM1663. The sequence continues at coordinate 4,327,726 of NZ_CP166792.1, forward strand.
ATTACTGCGGTTGTTTGCGTTGATGGGCGTCAACGGCAGCTTCGCCTGGCTGATCTTCGCCCACGTGCTGGTGATCACGCCGTATGTGTTGCGCCTGGTATTGGCGTCGGCCATTGGCCTGGACCGCAGCGCCGAACACGCTGCGCAGTCGTTGGGTGCCGGGCGCTTCACGCTGTTTCGGGAAATCACCTTGCCGATGATTCTGCCGGGGGTCGCCGGGGGTTGGCTGCTGGCGTTCATCAACAGTTTTGACGAGGTCACGCTGTCGATCTTCGTCACCTCGCCGGCCACGCAAACCCTGCCGGTGCGCATGTACGTCTACGCCACCGAATCCATCGACCCGATGATGGCGGCGGTGTCGGCACTGGTGATCGGGCTGACTGCGCTGACCATGATTCTGCTCGATCGGGTGTATGGCCTGGATCGGGTTCTGGTGGGTAAACAATGAGGGCGCCATGGCTGTGCTGAAACGACTGGCCGAAGGCGATCGCCCGGCTGTGGAATTTACCCTGGACGGCGAACCGGCCAGCGGCCTGCTCGGCGATACCTTGCTGACCGCCGTGCTGACTTGCAGCGAACACCTGCGTGGCAGCGACTTCAGCGCCGAACCCCGCGCCGGCTTCTGCCTGATGGGCGCCTGTCAGGACTGTTGGGTCCGCCTGGGCGACGGCCGCCGCGTGCGGGCCTGCTCGACGCTGCTCGAAGCTGGCCAACAAATAAGCCGCGAACCGGGACGCACCCTATGAACACACATTCCACCTGCAAAAACCGTATTCCCTGTGGGAGCGAGCCTGCTCGCGATAGCGGTCTGTCAGTCAACCTCTCTGCTGAATGGGCCGCCGTCCTCGCGAGCAGGCCCGCTCCCACAGGGGGATGGGTATGAAGGCTGTGGTCATTATCGGCGCAGGGCCGGCCGGGATTCGTGCGGCGCAGACGTTGGTGGCGCATGGTGTTCGTCCGGTGCTGCTGGACGAAGCGGCGCGCGGTGGCGGGCAGATTTATCGGCGCCAGCCGGAGAATTTCAAGCGCTCGGCGGTCAAGCTCTATGGCTTCGAAGCGCGCAAGGCCAGTGGGTTGCATCAAACGATCGACGCGCTGCGCGGGCAGCTCGACTACCGGCCCGAGACCCTGGTGTGGAACGCCGAAGACGATGCGCTGGACACCTTGCATGAGGGCCGTGCCGCGCGACTGGAATTCTCCCGCGTGATCGTCGCCACAGGTGCCACCGACCGGATTCTGCCGGTGTCAGGCTGGACGCTGCCGGGTGTCTACAGCCTCGGCGCGGCGCAGATCGCGCTCAAATTCCAGGGCTGCGCCATCGGTGAGCGCGTGGTGTTCGCCGGCAGCGGCCCGTTGCTGTACTTGGTGGCGTTCCAATACGCCAAGGCCGGCGCGAAGGTCGTCGCGGTGCTCGACAGTTCGCCCTTCAGCGCTCAGGCCCGCGCCCTGCCCGGCCTGCTGTCGCAACCGGCCACACTCGCCAAAGGCATTTATTACCGCAGCTGGCTGACCGCCCACGGCATCCCGGTGCATCAGGGCGCAACCCTGAAACGCGTCAACGGAGAACAGCGCGTGCAATCAGTGGAGTGGTCCAACGCCAAAGGCGAACATCTGCTCGATTGCGACGCCGTTGCCTTCGCCCATGGCCTGCGCAGTGAAACCCAACTCGCCGATTTGCTCGGCTGTGAATTCGCCTGGAACCCACTCAACCGCACCTGGCTACCGCAACGTGACCACACCGGTCGCAGCAGTGTCGCCGAGGTTTATCTGGCCGGTGACGGTGCCGGCATCATGGGCGCCGACGCCGCTGAAATGGCGGGTGAACGCGCGGCGTTGGCGTTGCTCGAAGACATCGGCTACCTGATTCCGCCACAACGTCCCGACCACCTTGAACGATCCCTGCAACGCATCGGCGAATTCCGCAACGGACTGGAACGAGCCTTCGCCTTTCCCGAGCACTGGGCCAGCGAAACCGCCGATGAGGTGGTCGTCTGCCGCTGCGAAGAAGTGCTGGCCGGCGACATCCGCCAGGTGGTGCGCGAAGGTCACTGGGAAATCAATCGGGTCAAGGCGCATTGCCGCATTGGCATGGGTCGCTGCCAGGGCCGGATGTGCGGCGCCGCCGCAGCGGAAATCATCGCCTGCGAAAGCCGGCGCCCGGTCTCGGAAATCGGTCGCTTGCGGGCGCAGGCGCCGATCAAGCCACTGCCGTTTGGCCTGGAGGTCGAGCCATGATCGAAGTCGATGCAGTGATCATTGGCGGCGGCATTGTCGGGGCCTCGGCCGCGCTGTTCCTGAGCAAGGCCGGCCGTCGTGTTGCACTGCTGGAGCGCGACTTTTGCGGCTCGCACTCCAGCGGCGTGAACTACGGCGGCGTGCGGCGCCAGGGGCGTCCGCTGTCGCAATTACCGCTGTCGCAACGGGCCCACGAACTCTGGGCACAGTTGCCGCAACTGATCGGCATCGACGGCGAATATCAACGCAGCGGTCATTTGAAACTGGCCCGCAGCCTCAACGATCTGCACGCCTTGCAGCACTACGCCGTCAGCAGCCAGGGCTTCGGACTCGATTTGCAGCTGCTCGACCGCAGTGAGTTGCGCGCGCGTTTTCCATGGGTCGGCGACGTCGCGGCCGGTGCATCGTTTTGCCCCGACGACGGCCACGCCAACCCGCGCCTGGTGTCCCCCGCCTTCGCTCAAACGGCCCGGCGGCACGGCGCCCAGGTCCACGAACAATGTGCCGTAACGGGGGTGGAACACGACGGTCAGCGCTTTCGCGTCAGCACGCAAACAGGCCTCGAATTGCACGCGCCCTGGCTGCTGAACTGCGCCGGGGCCTGGGCCGGAACCCTGGCCGCACAGTTTGGCGAAGCGGTGCCGATGCACGCCGGCCACCCGGCGATGCTGGTCACCGAGCCGTTGCCATTGGTGATGAATGCCAGCACCGGCGTCGAGGGGGGCGGCATCTATGCGCGTCAGGTTGCACGCGGCAATTGCGTGCTCGGCGGCGGCCAGGGTTTTGCCCTCGATGGCGCTCGCGCCCGCCCCGGCCAACACGCCGTGATCGAGATCCTGCGCCAGGCCGTCGAGCTCTACCCGTTTCTTGAAGGCGCCCAGGCGATTCGTACCTGGAGCGGCACCGAAGGTTATCTGCCCGACCGCCAACCGGTGATCGGTCATAGCAGCACTCAACCCGGTCTGTTGCACGCCTTCGGCTTTGCCGGTGCGGGTTTCCAGATCGGCCCGGCGGTGGGCCAGGCGCTCACCGAGATCATCTGCAGCGGCGCCTCAAAGACGCCGCTGGATGCGTTTTCCATCACCCGGTTTCACTCCATCTCCGTTGCTTGATAGAGGAAGGTCGCGCCAATGAATAACGTCAAACGCACTACACTGCTTGGTTTTTCCTGCCTGGGAGCCCTGCTCGCCACCGCCCAGGCCCAAGCTGAACCGACGCTTTATCTGGGCATGAACGGCGGGACCATGGAGCGGCTCTACGCCGACAAGGTGCTGCCGGTTTTCGAGAAAGCCAACAACGTCAAAGTGGTGATCGTGCCGGGGACTTCCGCCGATATCCTGGCCAAGGTCCAGGCCAGCAAAGGCAACCCGCAGATGCACGTGATGTTCCTCGATGACGGCATCATGTACCGCGCCATCGCCATGGGGTTGTGCGACAAGCTCGAAGTCAGCGCACCGCTGGCGCAGATTCCGGCCAAGGGCCGCATCAAGGATCAAGCGGTGGCGGTCAGCCTTGGCGTGACCGGGCTGGCGTACAACACGCGGCTGTTCAAGGAGAAAGGCTGGGCTGCGCCGACCTCGTGGATGGACATGGCCGACCCGCGCTTCAAGGACAAACTGGTGTTCCAGTCGATGGCCTCGTCAACGTTCGGCCTGCATGGATTCTTGATGTTCAACCGGATTCAGGGCGGCAGTGAAACCGACGTCGAGCCGGGCTTCAAGGCCTGGCCGAACACCGTCGGACGCAACGTGCTGGAATACATTCCGAGTTCGGCGAAGATTTCCGAAATGCTCCAGACCGACGAAGCCGCGCTGTTCCCGCTGACACCGACCCAAGTCACCGCGCTGAAACTCAAAGGCATGCCGGTGGAATATGCACAGCCCAAGGAAGGCTCCGTGGTGCTCAACGTTGCCGAGTGCGCCATTGCCAACAACACTCAACCGGAACTGGCGCAGAAACTCGCTGCGTTTTTGCTGACGCCTGAAGCTCAGGCCGCCGCACTTGAGGATGGCGACCAGATCCCGTCCAACCCGAATACGCCGACCACCGACAAGACGCGCGGTCAGGTCGAGGCGATGAAGCAGTACCTGACCACCGCAATTGCCATTGACTGGGATCAGGTCAACGAACAGCGCCCGGCGTGGAATGCGCGGTGGAATCGGAGTATCGAGCGGTAGTCACTGCCCCCTTATATCGAACAAGCACCGCAAAAACTGTGGCGAGGGAGCTTGCTCCCGCTCGACTGCGAAGCAGTCCCAAAACCATTCACCTCGGTGTTTCAGATAAACCGTGGTGAATGGTTTTGGGACTGCTTCGCAGCCCAGCGGGAGCAAGCTCCCTCGCCACAATAGATGGGCATGCCCCTTAGAACCCGACATCGAGGATCACGTTGTCCAGATAAGTCCCGGCCGGCGGTGTGGTCTGGTCGGTGTAGATTTTTGCGTTGTAGTTGAACACCTGACTGCCTGTGCCCAAGCCATTGCCAGGGTTTACTTCCGCGTCGGAACTGGCCCGGCGCGCGCTGCCGACACTGCCCCAGCGGGTGGTGCCGGCACTTTTAAAAATGTCGTAGGCCAGGTAATTGGCGCCGGAGATCATCCGTCGGCGCCCGCCGACACCCGCCGCATGCTGGCCGTCGTCCAGCCCCACGGTATAGGCGCTGCCCTTGGTGCAAGCCAGGTTGATGGTCTGGCCGGTGACAGCGGTGAAGGCGCTGACCACCGGCGCACTGCCGAAACTGATGTTCGGTGCGGTGATGGTGCAGTCGCTGGCCACGGTCATGTTGACGGTTAACGTCGCGGTGCCACTGCCAATGTCGCGCCCCAGACAGATGCTGCCAGCACCGATGCCGGCGCAATAATTCCAGTTCCAGAAAATACTCAGGGTCTCGCTGTAGACGCCCGCCGCCACGTTGCTGCCGAGGGTTGTTCGTAAATAAACAGGCACGGTTTTCGGCACCACACTGCCCAGCAGACCCAGCGCATCGATGATGCCATTGCGGGCGAAATCGAATGCCACGGCCCGGGTGATCGGATAGCTGGTGCTGTTGTCGGCGTACAACGTGTAGCCAATAACGTCCCCGGTGGGCCCCAGCAAGCCGGATTGCGTCGACGTGACGGTCGCGTAGAAATGGTCATTATTGGTCAACAACGAAAGCAGTGAGCCGGAGCAACTCAACCCAGCATTGACGGTGGAACTGGATTGAGCGGTGGTGCGCACCGCAATCGAACTCTGAGATCCGAACCCCGCCGCTGTGGTGCTGACCACGGAGCACAGCGCCCACGCGCAACCCGGCAGCCAGAGCGCCAGCAACATCAGCCATTTCATTGGCACACCAACGGACCGATCAATGGGATCTGATCCTGATTCAAGTCCACGGCGAACTGCACCTGGCAGGTCTTTCCATCCGCCAGTGTCACCTGCAAGCTGTTTTGCTTCTGAAGGTTTTCCAGGTACACCAGGCCGTCCCAACCGACCACAGTTTGTGCGCCGCTCTGCGCGTGCACAACGTTGCTGCCCAAGGGCAATTCCTGTTGCTGCGCATCCACCAGCACGAGGCTCGCAGCGATCACCTTGGTGAGTGGAAACTCCAGCAGATAACCGCTGCCCCGGCGTACCGCGATCCGCTGCTCGACATTGGGGCTGCGCACGTTGGCCGGCAAATTCAGCGGATCGATTTCGTATTTGCCACGGTAATAGGCGCTGCTCCACGGCACCAGCAAGTGACCGTTGCGATCCGTCTGGCCCACCTGCTGGTTTTCGTAGCGCACGGGAATGTCCGCGTAACCCTCGGTGCTGACCACCACAAAAGCGTCGTCGATACGGTTGGCTGCGAATACCTGACGGTCCATCCAGACCAGCGAACCACTGGCATCGGCCCATCGGGTTTCGGCGTCACTGTTGCCGTAGACACCCGCCTGCAACTGCACCGATTGCAGGCGCCAGGTCAGGTCGGCTTGACGATAATCCGGGCCGTCACCCTGGGCGTAACCGAGGTTGAAGCCCACCCCGCCTTCGGTGGGAACCGCGCGACTGTAGTTGACCCGCTGCTGGTGTTGCCCGGTCTTGCTGCGTTCGCTGCTGATGGCCAGGCTGCCACGCAGATCGAACGGGATCACCAGTTGCGCCTGCACCGCCCAGTTGCTGTCACCGATTTCGCGGTTCGCCGACAAGTAGAAACTGCTGTTGCGCCACAAGGGTTTGCTCCAGGTCAGATTGAGCAGCCGGGTGCGCGAATCATCCGCCGCACGCACGTCGAAATAGCCGACACCGAGGCTGCCCCAGGTGTCGAGGTTGAGGCTCAGGGTCGCTTGCTCGCTGCGTGTGCTCAGGGTTGTGTAAGGGCTGTCGACCACGGTCAGGTCGGCGTAGTGGTCGCGACGTTGCAGACGTTGCCAGGAAAAGCTGTAGCGCTGGCTGCTGTACTGATAGCCGAGGCTCAATTGCCGGCCGCTTTCGCCTTCGAAACGGCTTTGGCTGAGCGCGGTATTGAGCACCCCGAAATTGCCCAGTCGCAGGTTGCCGCCCACGCCGCCAAGGCTCAGGGAATCCGAAGCTTCGGCGTGGCTTTCCAGGGTGAGGTTATCGCTCAAGCCATAACGCAGGCTGCCGGACGTGACACCGGGACCGTAGCTGAAATCCCGTATCCCGTAGTCCCGACGCAAAGTGCCCGCCGCCACGGAATAATCACTCAAGCCTTTTTGCAGCAAGCTGCTGGTGACGTAGAACGGCACCGTGGTCGAGACCTGTCGACCCAGTGCATCCGTCGTCACCACGACCGCTTCACCGGCGCCGTTGATGAACGGGATGTTGGTCAATGTGTAGGGCCCGGGTTGCAGTTCGGCGCTGCTGGATTTGTAGCCGTTGATGAACAGGTCCACCGAGGACGGCACCGCCGCTTCGCCGGCAAATTGCGGCAACGGATAGGTCACCAGGTCCGGGCGCACGCCGAAGTCGCGGGACACCTGCACGCCGCCCAGGCGCACCGAATTGCTCCAGGGCAAGGCACCGCTGACCAGGTCGCCGGCCTCATAGGTCAGCAATCGCTCGTCATCGGAGTAACGCCAGGTGGTGTCGTAACGCAGGTAACCATTGTTCAGCGTACTCACCGCCGTCCCCGACAATGTGCGGCGGTATTGCCCGGTGTTGGACAGCGTGCCCCAACTGTCGAACAGCCGCACTTCGTTCCACGCCGCGAGGTAGTTGCCGGCGTCATCGGTGTCGTTGAGGTACAGGTCATAGTTGAGCAAGGCACCGAAACTGCTCAGGGCCGGGGTTCGCGGATAGGCCTGGCGGTTGCCGACGAACTGCTCCGGCAGCCAGTCCGGCGGCACTTCGAGCAGCAGCCGTTGAGCGCCACTGTCGTACTCGCTGCGCAGGCCCTTGAGGCTGTCGAGGTCGACTTCGGTGCCGGTGTTTTCAGGCAACCTGATGCCGCTGTCGCGCAATGCGCTGGCCGGTAGAAACAACCGTCCGCCCCGCTGTTCCACCGCTACGACTCGTCCGGTATTCATCTGATTGACCACCAATTCCAGGAACAACTGTGCATCGGCCACAGCCTCCATGCCACTGGGCGGGGGCGGTAGATCACCCGCCTCGGCTTGCGGGGCGAGCACCAGCCAGTACGCGCAGCTCACTGCCCACAACGGCCGCTGGAAACTGCGAGCCAGGCGTTGGCTCATTCGCGCATTAGGTCCGTCTATGGACAGATCCCTCCATTGCCCCAACACCTGTGGCGAGGGGGCTTGCCCCCGTTGGAGTGCGAAGCGCTCCTGGAACTGCCACCGTGATCAGTCAGGGAAAAACTATTGGCTGTTTTGGGGCTGCTACGCAGCCCAACGGGGCGATGCGGCGGTCCGACAAGCCCCCTCGCCACAACAGCCCATGATGACCATCCTCAACGTGCGGGCGTGATGCTCTGAACCTGCGGTGCGCCATTGATCCGCACCTGCAACGCCGGATTGGCGGCCATCGGTCCCGGTGCCGGCCAGCGCATGATTGCGCCGGGCAGCACGTAACCCAGCAGGCCGTCCACCAGCGGTTGGGTCTGGCTGCCTTGCTTGAGCGCCACGTCGGTCAACCGCGCATGCACCGCGCCCTGATTGCGCACTTCGACATAGGGCCGACCGTCCACCGCCACCGTGCGCCAGCTCAGATCGGGCAAGCCGACGCCTTTGGGATCACGTTGGCGGCTGGTGTCTTCCTTGCTCCACAGCCCGGCGCCATAGGCGAACAACGGCACCGAATACCGCATCTGAAAACGAATCGCCGCAGCGGTCTTGCCGTCTTCGGAAGCGGGGGTTTTAGCCGAGGGAATTTCATCGATGATGATGCGGTAAGCCAGTTCCTGTCCCGGTGGAATCTCCCGGGTGCGGGTCAGGCGCACGAGTTGTTTCTGACCGGGTTCAATCTTCGCCACGGGCGGACTGCCGATCACATCGCGCTGATTCTGATACTGATCGTTGAAGCCGCTCTGGCTCCAGGCGAACACCCGGATTTGCAGGTTGGCCGTCTCATTGCCCCGATTTTCCAGCCACAAGGCACTGGCCTGTTGATCGGCTTCCAGCACCGGGTCGATCGGCCAGATCAGCACCGAACTGGCGGCCTGCACCTTGACCACCCCCAGCAACACCATCGCCAACACCGCACAACGCATGACCGAATGCCGCTGCGAAGGTGAACTCATAGGCCTGCTCCTTATTCATAAAGACGCGTTACCACGACAGCTGCACTTGCAGCACATCGCTGTACGTCCCACCAGGCTGATTGCCCGGTAATTGCAACCGTCCATAAATCGGCAGGCTGATGTTGTTGGCATCGGTGTAAGCCACGGCGACACTCTGGCCGATCCCCAGACTCTGGCTGAATGCCGCATCGCGAAACAGCTGGTACGCCACGCGGTTACTGCCGGTCGTGAGCTGCATATGCCGCCCGCTGCTGTTGTACTGGCCGCCATCGACACTCATGTTCATCGTCACCCCCGGTGTGCATTGCAACTGCACACCAGCGCTCAAGGCCACCTGCACCGTGTCGGTGGCCAGGGCTGACTGGCTGCCGAAGTTCAGGCTGCCGTAATTCGATACGCCACCCACCACCAGGCAACCGGCCGTGACCGTAGCGCTGACCTGAAAGCTCTGGCTGGTCACCGCCGCCAGCGGCAACGGCACGCTTCCCGCACACAGCAGGATCAGCGCTACATAGCCGTGTTTTTGGGTCATCGCTCTAGAACGTCAGTTCGACGGCAACGGTGTCGGTGTACGTCCCGGCCGGCAGCCCGGCCTTGCCGACGGCTTTACCGTAGAGGTTCACGGTCTGCGCCACACCGGTGCTGGTCGCGAGATTGATCACCCCGTCGATGGCCAGAATCTGCGAATGCCCGGAGTCGGTGTACAGGTCATACGGCACGAAGTTGCCACTGCCGTCCGCCAGGGCCCGGGTACCGCCGGCAGACAGACCGTCATGGGCGCCCGCCCGGACCTTCACCGCCGGCGTGGTGCCGCTGGAACACAGGATCGACAACGCCCCGCCACCGCCGCCCAGCACTTGCGCATTGGCGGTGGTGAACAGACTGTTGTCAGTGCCGAAATTCAGTGCACCGAAGTTCAGGCCGCTGGTACCGCCGGCACCGTTGACCTGACAGCTGTTGGTCAGGATCAGGCTGGACGTGATCTGGCCAGTGACCGTGGTGGCGGCATGGGCACTGGACGCCAGTGTCAGGCCGAGCAGCGACAAACCTATCCTTGATACAAACATGTGCATGGTGTCCGTCCTCTACGGGGTTACCAATCGAGCGTCACCGTCAGGGTGTCGGTATAGACGCCGGTCGGTAGCGCACGGGTATTCGCCACCACCGAGCCAAATACCGGGATCGGTATCCGGGCCCCGCTGGTGACAGCGAAATTGTGTTGCTGGCCGATGCTGTAGCGCTGGTTTCCGGAAGCATCGATGAACAACTGATAAGGGATGGTCTGGCTGCCGTTGCTCAGGCGTCGGGTCGTACCATCGCCATGGGCGCCGCCATCGATGGTGACGGTGAACCCGGTCACCGAAGGATTGCAGACGACGTTCAGCCTGCCGGTGCCGTCGTTGCCCAGGCTGGCGTTGATCGGGCGATTCCAGGTCGGACCTTGCTGGCCGAAATCAAGCGTGCCGAAATCGCTGGCCGCACTGCCCGGGTCGGCACCATTGGTGACTTCACAACCGGAGGTAATGGTCAGGCGCGCATGAATCTGCCCGCCGACCGCCGCTTGCGCGTCTTCGACCAGCAGAACCAGCAAGCTCGCGGCGATCACCGTCCAGTGCCTGTTTGTCATGGCGCCAACCCACTCCTCGCTACCAAATCACCGTCACTTTCACCACGTCTGAATAGCGGCTGACACGGGGAATCTCCGCCAGCGGTTCGATACGGGCAAACAAGGGCAAATCCACGGAGCCGGAATCCGGTACACGGCCACTCACCGGGACATTCACCGCCAGCGGGATCAAACGCGCAGGGTCCTGATAGAGCCGATAAGGAATGGGTTTGCTGCCGGCGGAACCCGCCATGTAACGCACGTCACCGACGCCACCGTGCAGGCCGCCGTCGACGCGTAATTGATAAGGGGTGTCGGGGTTGCATTCGAGCCTTGGCAGTCGCTCATTCATCAGCGCCGCGCCCAGTGGTCCGGCGGGATCATCCAGCCGCGCCGTGCTGCCGAAGTCGAGCACGCCCAGTTGCTCGATCCCGGCGCTGTGTTGCTGCCCGACCACTCGGCAACCACGCTGCACGTCGATGCGCACGTCGACCTGAAAGTCTGCAGCGAACACTTGCGCACTGAGCGCCACACCCGTAACAGCCAACACCAGAATTCCTTTCACGGCCCCATTCCTTGTGTGGGGTGGCTACTAGACATCAGGGTAGCAATGCAACGGAATTTCGCCAGCCGCTCATCGCCAATGAACACCCTCCACGTGCGCTTTTTACAGGAATGTGTAAGAAAATCACCGATATAACCGGCTTAAAAAGCTCTACAAGCCGCAGAATCATGTCGAGATTTGGCCGTCAGGGTGCCGTGGTTTTTATGTTGCCGCACCGGCCTCTTCGCGAGCAGGCTGGCTCCCACATTGTCCAGGCATCCGGTCATCTGTGGGAGCGGGCTTGCTCGCGAAGGCGGTCTCACAGGCAACCTGCCTTTCCCGCTATCATGTCGCCCATTTCCAGGCGCCCGCGCCCTCCCCTCGATCAATAGCGAACCCGCCCATGGATACCCTCGCCCAACTGCGCGCCGGCCAACTGACAGGCATCACCCGTCTGGATCTGGCCTGCGGCCTGACTGAATTTCCGCGAGAAATCTTCGACCTGGCGGACTCGCTGGAAGTGCTCAACCTCAGCGGCAACGCCTTGAGCCGCCTGCCCGATGACCTGCATCGCCTGACCCGTTTGCGCGTGCTGTTTTGCTCGGACAACCGGTTCACCGAATTGCCCGCGTGCCTCGGCCGATGCACCGCATTGACGATGATCGGTTTCAAGGCCAATGCCATCGAGACGGTACCCGCCGCTGCCCTACCGCCGTTGCTGCGTTGGCTGATCCTGACCGATAACCGCCTGCGTGAACTGCCCGCCGAGTTGGGTCAACGCCCACATCTACAAAAACTCATGCTCGCCGGCAATCGCTTGCAGCGCCTGCCCGAAAGCCTGAGCCAATGCCATCGACTCGAACTGATCCGCATCGCCGCCAATCAACTGACCGAACTGCCCGAGTGGCTGCTGACCCTGCCAAGCCTGACCTGGCTAGCGTATTCCGGTAACCCGCTGGAAACTGAGGCCGATGCGGCAGCCCTGGATGCCACGGCGAGTATTGCGTGGTCCGGGCTGCGCCTGGAGCAACAACTGGGCGAAGGTGCTTCGGGAGTGATTCATCGGGCGGCGTGGGAGCGACCGGGCCAACCGGCCACCCAGGTTGCGGTCAAACTCTACAAAGGCGAAATGACCAGCGACGGTTCACCGCTGCACGAGATGAACGCCTGCATCACCGCCGGTCTTCATCCCAATCTGATCCGGGTCGAAGGCCCAATCGTCGGGCATCCCGAACAGCAGGCCGGGCTGGTGATGCAGTTGATAGACCCAAGTTATCGCAACCTGGCCGGGCTGCCGAGCCTGGCGTCCTGTACCCGTGACGTCTATGCCGATGGCACCCATTTCAGTGCGGACGTAGCACTGCGCATGGCCCGCGGCATCGCCTCGGTGGCCGAGCATCTGCACCACCAGGGCATCACCCACGGTGATCTCTACGGCCACAATATTTTGTGCAACGAACACGGTGATTGCCTGTTGGGGGACTTTGGCGCGGCGTCTTTCCATGCGACGTGCGACAGCCTTGAAAGCCGTGCGCTGCAACGGATCGAAGTGCGCGCTTTCGGGGTGTTGCTGGGGGAATTGCTGGAGCGGATCGACTCGGGGTTGAGTGATGAGAGGCGTGTGCAGCTGGAGGCATTGCAACAGCGCTGCGGCCAGCCACAGGTGCTGGCGCGGCCGGGGTTCAGTGAGATAGGACAGGCGTTAGCCGCGTTCAACTGAGCTAAAGGCAAGTACAAAACCTGTGGCGAGGGAGCTTGCTCCCGCTGGACGGCGCAGCCGTCCCAAAAACGACGGATGCTGCGCACCCGAGCGGGAGCAAGCTCCCTCGCCACAAATAGACTCACAACCGGTTCGGCTTAACCCGCCAACCCAACAAACATATCCTGCACATCATCATGGTTATCGAGGCCTTCCAGGAACGCCTCGACTTCAGCCATCTGCTCGTCGCTCAAACCGCTCACCGGGTTTTTCGGCTGGTAACCCAACTTGGCCGACAACACGGTAAAACCTTGTTCAGGCAGCGCCTTCTGAACGGCGTCCAGGTCCGCAGGCTCGGTCAGGAACAGGGTGGTGCCCTCTTCCTCACCAGGTTCGAAATCCTGGGCACCGGCTTCGATCGCGGCCATTTCCGGATCGGCGTCAGGGCTGTCCGGGGAGGCTTCGATCATGCCCACATGGTTGAAGTCCCACGATACCGACCCGGAAGCGCCCAATTGGCCCTTGCGGAAGGCCACGCGGATTTCAGCGACGGTACGGTTGATGTTGTCGGTCACGCATTCAACGATCAGCGGCACCTGATGCGGCGCGAAGCCTTCGTAGGTCACGCGATGGTACTGCACGGTTTCGCCCAACAGGCCCGCGCCTTTCTTGATCGCGCGATCCAGGGTTTCCTTGGGCATCGAGGCTTTTTTCGCTTGTTCGACCACCAGACGCAGGTGTGCGTTAGTGGCGGTATCGGCACCGTTTCGGGCAGCAATGGTGATTTCTTTCACCAGTTTGCCGAAGATCTTGCCCTTGGCGTTAGATGCCGCTTCTTTGTGTTTAACCTTCCACTGTGCGCCCATTACTCACTCTCTTATCTGTGGCGCCGAGACATCTATTGGCCGACGCTTTGCGCAAGTTTATACGGCCTAAAGTTGGCAATCGACCAAAAATTCCACCCCGGCTCTCCGGCATGACCAATCGACATATTCACCAGCAGTTGTAGGGCGATTCTGAAAAGTCGATTTGCGGTGACTATAAAGGGCCGTGGTTTCGTACCCTCTGCGCCCATATTCCATGGCAGAAGCGCGTTCGATGCACAACGACAAGGAAAGTCCCTACACCCTGACCCTCCTGGACAGTGGATTGACTCTGCAAGTGTTGCAGTTCAGTGGCCGAGAAAGTCTCAACCAGCCCTATCGTTTCGAGATCGAAGTAATCGGCCTGGCACCCGCCATGAACCTCGAGCGGTTGCTGCATCAACCGGCGTTCCTGAGCCTGATGGATGACACCGGCATTCACGGCCTCTTGCACAGCGCCAGTCGCGAGTATCGTGGCCCGCACCGAATCGACTACCACCTGGTGCTGGTGCCTTGGCTGCAACAACTGGACCGGCACCCTTGCCGTAGGGTCTTTCATCAACTCGGCGTGCCCGCCCTCCTGCGCCAGTTGCTCACCGAAAACGCGATCCCCGATGACAGCTTCCGTTTTGAACTGCCCAGCGGACGCTATCCGGTGCGACCGTTCTGCATTCAGTTTGATGAGAGCGACTTGGCGTTCCTGCAACGGCTCTGCGAAGAAGAAGGCATCCACTATCACTTCGAACATCAGCGCGACGGCCATGTGCTGGTGTTGGCGGATGACAGCCTGAGCTTTCCCCAGGAACCGCTGCTGATGCCTTTTCACAGCGAGACGGCCGATCCCGCCAACGTGCCGGTGATCACTGAGTTGTTCCAGCGCCACGCCTCGCCTGCGCCGCAACAGCTCCAGCGTGAGCAATCGAGTCGTCGATCACTGGAACGGCTGCGCTGCCGGCATCGGCAGATTCAGGGGCAAAGCAATCACAGTGATTTGCGCGGCGGATGCATCGTGCAAGTGTCGGAACATCCCATCGCGAACTTCAACGATCAATGGCTGCTGACCGAGATCCGGCATCAGGGCCGACAGCCGTCGATTCTCGCCGAGGACTCCACCGACAAGGTCCGCCGTTACAGCAATCAATTCAGCGCCATCCCGTGGTCCACGGTGTTCCGGCCAGCGCTCACACAGGCAAGACCGAGCATTGCGGGTTATCAGAAGGCGCGAGTGCTGGGCCCTGTCGGGCAACCGGCGGTGCTGGATACTCAAGGGCGGATTGAGGTCCGGTTGTGGCCCACGGAGCAAGCCGACGACGAGGAGTCCACCGGCCTCTGGCTACCCGTGGCCCTCGCCGCGCCTGACGGTCGGATCGATCCGTCCAGGCTGCCGCTCGCTGGCACCGACGTGCTCATCAGTTTTCTCGACAGCGACCCGGATCGCCCGGTGTTGTGTGCGACGGCGAGCAACCCGCCAGCGCCTCGACTCGCTCGACAGCCACGCAGCGATGGCCGCCTGTTGCTGGACTGGCTGGTCAATCGTCCAGACTGATCAGCCCTTGTCAGCCTTGCCAGCCGCCGCCGCGAACCTGGCCAGGCGCACATCCAGGTGGCCTCGACCTTGACCTCGGCAAACGCCGGAAAGAACTCGTCGAGGCTGTGTTTCAACAAACCGGCATAGGGTGACGGTTGATCGAACACCGGCAACATTCGTCCGCCGTAGGCAAAGGTGTAGCCACCCTTGCCGAGCATGATTCGACCGTCCGGGGTGTTGTGGTAGTAGTGCACGAAAATCCGCGAGTCGAGCACCGTGACGCCGCTGGTCAAACCGATTTCGTCGAGCAGATCGGGCCGGGGTTCGGTGATCAGCATGTCGCTGGAAACGATCGCCACGCTGCGCTCGAACTGTGAGAAACCGCGGGCCATCCAGGCGTTCATGGCCAGCACCACCCGGTCGGCGAGAATGGTGCCATTGCTGCCGCAGATTGCACGCTTCTGTGAGCGCTACCCCGGCATCAGCGTAACAATCGAAACCGGCAACACCGACGAATCGCTGTTTCGCCTGTTCAACTATCAGGCCGACCTGGCGTTGCTCGGCCGGGATGTGAGTGACGAGCGTCTGATCTCACTGCCGCTGCGCAATGAACCGATGGTGGCTTTCGTTTCACGCAATCATCCGTGGGCGGATCGCGACTCGATTTGCCTGGCGGATTTGCACAAGATACCGCTGGTGCTGCGGGAGATCGGTTCGGTGACGCGCCAGACACTAGAAGAGGAAATGGCCCGGGCCGGGTTTTCCATTCGCCCGGCGATTCAGGTTGAAGGTCGGGAAGCGGCGCGTGAGGCGGTGGTCGTGGGGATGGGGGTGGGCGTGGTGTCCGCCGCCGAGTTTGGCGCGGATTCGCGGGTGTGTGCGTAGCCGATTACCGACTGCACACGGCGATTGACCGAGACGCTGGTGTGCCTGTGCGAGCAGAGTTCGCGGCGGGTGGTGGCGACGTTTCTGGAGATGGTTCGCGAGAATCTGGTGTAGACAGGGCCGGCCCTTTCGCGGGCAAGCCACGCTCCCACACTGGATCTCCAGCGTTCAAAAAACCCTGTGGGAGCGTGCGGTGCGGCGGTCCGACTTGCCCGCGATAGCCGCCCCGCGGTCTACCTGACCGGCGCCAACTCGAAAAACGCCCGAATCAAACGCAAATCCCGCCGCCGTTCCATGCACCCGATCATGTGCCGGTTAACCAACCCTTCACCCAGAATCGGTACCGCCGCCACCCTCGGGTCATGACTGACCTCCACCGACGACACCACGCCAACCCCCAACTCGGCCGCCACGGCCTCGGTCACCGCCTCGCGACTGTCCAGCTCCAGCAACACCCTGGGATTGACCGACGCCGTTGCGCACGCCTCATCGAACGTCCGTCGAGTAATCGAACTCGGTTCACGCAACACCATGATCACTTGGTCCAGCTCCTTGAGCTTCACGCCCTTGGAGCCCTTGGCCCAAGGATGGCTTTGCGGCACCAGCGCGCAAATCCGTGATTCACTCAACGCTTGCAGATGCAGGCCTTTGCGCGGCTCTACCTCGGTCAACACTGCTACGTCGGCATGCTCGGACAACAACGCCGCGAGCGTCTCCTGAGCATTGCCCAAGCGCAAGTTCACCGTGATCCCCGGATACAGCGCCCGCAGGCTGGCAAGCATCGGCATGACCATGTGCGGGCCGTCCGCCGCCACTTCCAGGCGCCCGGTCAGCAATTGACGATTCGCTTCCAGCAGCACTTTCGCTTCTTCGGCCAGGCCGAACATTGCCCGGGTGATCGCCGCCAGTTTGGTGCCCTCCTCTGTCAGCTCCACTCGTCGCGCAGTGCGGCGCAGCAAGGTGATTTGGTAGTGCTCCTCCAAAGACTTGATGTGCCCGGTGACCGCCGGCTGGCTGATGAACAACCGCTCGGCCGCACGGGTGAAGCTGCCTTCGCGGGCCACGGCGTCGAAGGCCCGAAGCTGGAACAGGTTCATGAATAACTCTCACTGATGGCTGGCATAACAACAAACAATTTGATTGATAGAACCCGAAATTGCAATTTATGTCCCGTAGCTTCATCCCACAGAGAGCTTTTGCGAGGACACAAGAATGAGCACTGCCGAGCCAATCCTGCTCACCCCCGGCCCACTGACCACATCGGCCCGCACCCGTCAGGCGATGATGGCCGACTGGGGTTCATGGGATGACCGCTTCAATCAACTGACCGCCAGCCTGCGCGAGCAATTGCTGGCAATCCTCAACGGCGGCGACAGCCACCACTGCGTGCCCTTGCAAGGCAGCGGCACGTTCGCGGTTGAAGCGGCCATCGGCACGCTGGTGCCCCGCGACGGCAAAGTGCTGGTGCTGATCAACGGCGCCTACGGCAAACGCCTGGCGAAAATCTGCGAAGTGCTCGGGCGCTCCTTCAGCACCTTCGAAACCGCCGAAGACGAACCGACCACCACCGCCGACGTCGACCGTCTGCTGCACGCCGACGCCAGCATTACCCACGTTGCGCTGATTCACTGCGAAACCAGCACCGGCATCCTCAACCCGCTGCCGGAAATTGCCCATGTGATTGCGCAGCACGGCAAACGCCTGATCATCGACGCCATGAGTTCCTTCGGCGCACTGCCGATCGACGCACAACAGGTGCCGTTTGACGCACTGATCGCCGCCTCGGGTAAATGCCTGGAAGGCGTGCCGGGCATGGGTTTTGTCTTCGCTCGCAAAGACGCCCTGGCCAACGCGGCCGGCAACTCGCACTCCCTGGCGATGGATTTGTACGACCAGCACACCTACATGGCCAAGACCGGACAATGGCGCTTCACGCCGCCGACCCATGTGGTCGCCGCGCTGCACGAAGCCCTGCTGCAATACAACGAAGAAGGTGGTTTGCCGGCGCGGCATCAGCGCTATGCCGACAACTGCCAGGTGCTGCTCGATGACATGGCCAAACTCGGCTTGCGCAGCTTCCTGCCCGCCGCGATCCAGGCGCCGATCATCGTGACGTTCCACGCGCCGAAAGATCCGCGCTACCAGTTCAAGGAGTTCTACGAACGCGTCAAGGCCAAGGGTTTCATCCTCTACCCCGGCAAATTGACCCAGGTCGAAACCTTCCGCGTCGGCTGCATCGGGCACGTCAACCAGGCCGAGATGCACGCAGCGGTAGCGGCAGTCGCCGAAGTACTGCGCGAGATGGAAGTGTTAGAGATCTGACCCACACCGCATTCCCCTGTGGGAGCGAGCCTGCTCGCGATGAGGCCCGACCAGTCGACATCGATATTGAATGACAGTCCGCTATCGCGAGCAGGCTCACTCCCACAAAGAGCCGATTTCCTAAATTGCCAGCTATCACAGGATTCTGATCACCATGAACTACAGCAACCCAACCAAACTCCAGGCCGCCATCCTCGACTGGGCCGGCACCGTGGTCGACTTCGGCTCTTTCGCACCGACGCAGATTTTTGTCGAGGCCTTCGCCGAGTTCGACGTCCAGGTCTCCATCGAAGAGGCCCGCGGGCCGATGGGCATGGGCAAGTGGGACCACATTCGCACCCTGTGCGATCAGCCGGAAGTCGCCGAGCGTTATCGTGCCGTGTTCGGTCGCACGCCGACTGACGATGACGTCACCGCCATCTACAAGCGTTTCATGCCGCTGCAGATCGAGAAAATCGCCGAGCACTCGGCGCTTATTCCGGGCGCACTGGACACCATTGCCAACCTGCGTCAGCAAGGGATCAAGATCGGTTCCTGCTCCGGCTACCCGAAACAGGTCATGGACAAGGTGGTCGAACTGGCCGCCACCAACGGCTACGTCGCCGATCACGTGGTCGCCACCGACGAAGTGCCTAACGGCCGCCCATGGCCGGCCCAGGCGCTGGCCAACGTGATAGCGCTGGGCATCGACGACGTCGCGGCCTGCGTGAAGATCGATGACACCGTGCCGGGCATTCTCGAAGGGCGTCGTGCCGGCATGTGGACCGTGGCGCTGATCTGCTCAGGCAACGCGTTGGGTCTGGACTACGAAGGTTTCCGCGCCCTGGGCAGCGAGCAACTCGACAGTGAACGCCAACGTATCCACGCGATGTTCGAAGGTTCGCGGCCGCACTACATGATCGACACCATCACCGACTTGCCGGAAGTGATCGCCGACATCAACAAGCGTCTGGCCAAGGGGGAAATGCCGCAAAGCAGTTAATAACGTTTCTTGCTCCATAAAAAAGCGCCAGCTCCGTTTCGGAACTAGTGCTTTTTTTTGAGCGATCACTTGAGCCAGAGCATTGAACGTCCAAATAGCCACAGGCAAATCCACCAAAGCGGATTACAGTTAAAGAACACCGTCGAACAAGAACGGTGGGCTTTAGACCAGACCTGTGAGGAACACCGTATGCCCTGGAAGAACTCCGAATCACGCTACAGCACTGTATCGATTACGCTGCATTGGTTGATGCTGGTTTTGCTGGCACTGGTTTACGCCTGTATCGAATTTCGTGGGGTCTTTCCCAAAGGCAGCGGTGGCCGGACGCTGATCACCGAATCGCACTTCATGCTCGGCTTGACGGTGTTTGTCTTGGTTTGGCTGCGGCTGTTCGCTCGCAGCCTGGGCCCGGCTCCACAGATCTTCCCGGCCTCACCCCGCTGGCAGACCGCACTGGCCAGACTGATGCACTGGGCGCTGTACATTTTCATGATCGCGATGCCGATACTCGGCTGGCTGGTGACCAGCGCCAAGGGGCATCAGGTGATGTTTTATGGCTTTGACCTACCGTTGCTGATCCCGGAGAACAAGACGCTGGCCAAGCAAATCGAGGGCTGGCATGAGCTCGGTGGCACTATCGGTTACTGGCTGATCGGCCTGCACGCGGTGGCGGGGATTTATCACCACTATGTGGTGCGCGATAACACGCTGCTGCGGATGATGCCCAAGCGTGGGTGAACGGTAAGCAACCTTGTGGCGAGGGAGCTTGCTCCCGCTGGGCTGCGAAGCGGCCCCAATACCTGCGCCCGCATCCGGCCTGGCACAGCGCGTTCAACGGTTTTACGCCTGCTTCGCAGTCGAGCGGGAGCAAGCTCCCTCGCCACAAAAGCATTCGGTGTGTTTTATAGTGTTGAACTGAACCCCCGACGGCCCTGCAAGCCGCCAGTGTGGACGAAGATCAGGCGCGAGCCCTTTTCAAATGTTCCAGCCTCGACCTGCTGCTTGAGCATCAGTAAAGCCTTGCCGGTGTACAACGGTTCGAGGGGAATATCCGAAGCCTGTTCGACCTGGTCGATGAAACTGAGCAGCAGCGGATCGACCTTGGCAAAGCCGCCTCGACTGGCGTCGAACAGTTCGTAAGCCGCTTCCTGCACACCTGCCTCTCGGACAATCGATTCAACCTGCTGCGCCACACCATGATCGTCGGGCACTGCGAGCGCGCCATAGACCGGGTGTTCGCCCGCCTCCGCCAGCGCCAGGCCGGCCAGGGTCGTGCCGGTTCCGCAAGCCAGCCACCAACCGTCGTAATCACTCCAGCCCAAGTCGCCGAGCTGATCGAGGACCATCGCCTTCAACTGCCTGCAACCCCGCGCCCCCCGCAGACCGCCGCCCCCTTCAGGCACCGGATACAGGTCGGGATATTGCGCCTGCCAGGGCAGCCAGAAATCCGCTTCGTGCCGCGCTCGATAACCGCCATAACCCAACCAGTGCACCTGCATACCGAACGCTTGCAAGTCCCTCACCGTCGGCGTTTCCTGCGGATGACCGCGCAGCAGGCCGACCGTTTTGAAATCGAAACGCTTGCCGGCGGCGGCCAGTGCATGCAGATGATTGGAGTGGGCACCGCCGAGGCTGATGATGCCTTGGGCGCCGATCCGGTCAGCGGCGTTGAGGTGTTCGATGAGTTTGAACCACTTGTTGCCGCTGATCAGCGGGTCGATCTGGTCGAGACGCAGGATGGCGACTTCAATGCCGGCGGAGGTGAGCCAGTCGAGGTGAAGGAGTTGAAGCGGGGCCTGGAGTAGCCAGTCGTTGGGAGGGAGAAGCATCGATGCCAGCTCAGGGTGAAGAGTCGGCATCTTAGCAGCCAATTTGTGGCGAGGGAGCTTGCTCCCGTTCGGCGGCGCAGCCGTCGTAAACCCATTCAACGCAGTGATCCTGGAAAACTGCGGCGTTTGGGAGGGGCTGCTACGCAGCCCAGCGGGAGCAAGCTCCCTCGCCACAGGAATTGAGTTGCTTACAACTCAGCAGCCAACCGCGATCCTTGGTTGATCGCCCGCTTGGCATCCAGTTCCGCCGCCACGTCCGCGCCACCAATCAAATGCACGTTCTGCCCAGCAGCCACCAAACCATCCTGCAATTCACGCAGCGGATCCTGCCCGGCGCAAATCACGATGTTGTCCACCGGCAGCACCTGCGGCTCACCGGTTTCGCCGATGCGAATGTGCAGGCCTTCATCATCAATCTTCAAGTATTCGACACTGTTGAGCATCTGCACCTGCTTGTTCTTCAGACCGGTGCGATGAATCCAGCCCGTGGTTTTGCCCAAGCCGTCGCCGACCTTGGATTTCTTGCGTTGCAGCAGAAACACCTCACGCGCCGGTGCATGGGGTTCAGCCTTGATGCCGGCGACACCGCCGCGCGCTTCCAGATGTGTGTCGATGCCCCACTCTTTCCAGAACGCTTCACGGTCCAGACTGGTGGCCACGCCTTGGTGAACCAGGAATTCCGATACGTCGAAACCGATCCCGCCCGCGCCAATCACCGCCACACGCTTGCCTACCGGTTTGCGCTCGAGAATCACGTCCAGATAGCTCAGCACCTTGGCGTTTTCAACGCCCGGAATCGCCGGGGTTCTCGGGGCGATGCCGGTGGCCAGGATGATTTCGTCGTAACCGCCCTCAACCAGTTTCGCCACGTCGACACGGGTGTTCAGGCACACCTCGACGTTGGTGGTTTGCAGTTTGCGGTTGAAATAGCGCAGGGTTTCGAAAAACTCTTCCTTGCCCGGTACACGCTTGGCAATGTTGAACTGGCCGCCAATCTCGCTGGCCGAATCAAATAGCGTCACCGAGTGCCCACGCTCGGCCGCCACAGTGGCTGCGGACAGGCCCGCAGGACCGGCACCGACCACCGCGATTTTCTTGATCTGCTGCACCGGCAGGTAGTTGAGCTCGGTTTCATGGCAAGCACGCGGGTTCACCAGGCAACTGGTCAACTTGCCGCCGAAGGTGTGGTCCAGGCACGCCTGATTGCAACCGATGCAGGTGTTGATTTCGTCGCCACGACCGGCGGCCGCCTTGTTGACGAAGTCCGGGTCGGCGAGGAATGGCCGCGCCATGGACACCATGTCGGCATCGCCTTCGGCCAGAATCTGCTCGGCCACTTCCGGGGTGTTGATGCGGTTGGTGGTGATCAACGGAATGCTCACCGAACCACGCAGCTTGGCCGTGACTTTGCTGAACGCGGCACGCGGCACTTTGGTGGCGATGGTCGGGATCCGCGCTTCGTGCCAGCCGATGCCGGTGTTGATGATGGTCGCGCCGGCCTGCTCGATGGCTTTGGCCAGGGTCACGATTTCTTCCCAGCTGCTGCCGCCTTCCACCAGATCGAGCATCGACAGGCGGAAGATGATGATGAAGTTCGGGCCTACCGCTTCACGAACACGGCGGACGATTTCCACCGGCAGGCGCATACGGTTTTCGTAGCTGCCACCCCATCGGTCAGTGCGATGGTTGGTGTGGGCGGCGAGGAACTGGTTAATGAAATAACCTTCCGAACCCATGATCTCGACGCCGTCGTACTCGGCTTTTTGCGCCAGTGTCGAGCAAGTGACGAAATCGCTGATCTGCTTCTCGATGCCTTCCTCGTCCAGCTCTTTAGGCTTGAACGGGTTGATCGGCGCCTGAATGGCACTCGGCGCGACCTGTTTCGGGCTGTAGGCATAACGACCGGCGTGGAGGATCTGCATGCAGATCTTGCCGCCCGCCTCGTGCACCGCGCGGGTCACGATCTGGTGCTTGAGCGCTTCTTCCTCGGTGGTCAGTTTGGCCGCGCCGGAATACACCCCACCCTCATCGTTCGGGCCAATGCCACCGGTGACCATCAGGCCAACGCCGCCGCGAGCACGCTCGGCGAAGTACGCCGCCATGCGTTCGAAACCGCCGGGCTTTTCCTCAAGACCGGTGTGCATCGAACCCATCAGGGTGCGGTTGCGCAGCGTGGTAAAACCCAGGTCCAGCGGGGCCAACAGGTGCGGGTAATGAGCGGCGGCCATTTGTAACTCCACATCGAGCGATCACGGAAAATATGCAGGAGCTCTTCGGCCCCCGTCAGTCATGTTGGACAGACTAAGAGTCGCGCCCTTGTCACTCAATGACCGAAACTGACAACTTATTGATCCAAATGTGCACCGCCCCTTGGCAAGCGTCGGCATGGGCCCTACCCTAGGCGCGAACCCTGCACACGGCCGTTGACTGTTTTCCATGCGCAAACTTCTGTACCTGACTTTCTCCATGGCATTGATTGCCGCCCTCACGACCTACGCCATGTGGGCCGCGGACCGTCCGGTGGGTCATTACCTGTCGGACCTGCGCATCCATCTCGCGGTCGATCAAGGCACACCCGCCGATCGCGGCAATCTGCTGGGCATCCAGCCCGAACTGTTTCCCACCGACTATCAAAGCCCCGAACGCCTGCACCGCAAGCTCGCCGCCTATTTGCAGCAGGCTCAGGACCAGGGCTTGCTGAATGAAAAGACCATCGTCGTGCTGCCCGAACATATCGGCACCTGGCTGATGGTCAGCGGCGAGAAAGATGAGCTGTACCAGGCGACCACTCTCGAAGAAGCCATGAACTGGCTGGCGGTGAGCAATCCTGTGCAGTTCGTCCGTGCGTTGATCAGCGCCAAGGGCGGCAGTCGTCTCGACGACGCTCACTTGCGGATGAAGGCCAAAGGCATGGCCAAGGATTATCAGGCATTGTTCGGGGGGCTGGCGAAGGCGTTCAACGTGACCCTGGTGGCAGGCACTATCGTGTTGCCCGAACCGAGCATCATCGACGGCACGCTGAAAGTCGGCCGCGGTGCGTTGTACAACAGCAGCGTGGTGTTCGGTCGCGACGGTTTGCCGATCGGCCAGCCGCAACGCCAGATGCATCCGGTGTTTGCTGACCATGACGTCATCGAGGCCAATGGCGAGCATACGCTCAACGTTGTCGACACACCGGCCGGACGCTTGGGCGTACTGATCGGCAGCGACAGCTGGTACCCGGACAACTACCGCAAACTCGACGCTCAGGGCGCCCATTTGGTGGCTGTTCCCGCGTATGTCGCCGGCCGCGACACCTGGGACAAACCGTGGCGGGGTTACAAGGGGCTGTCGACGCCCAGCTCGGTCAGCCTCAAGGCCGGTGAACTCAGTGAAGGCCAAGCCTGGCATCGTTTGACACTGACCGGCCAGCCGCCCAGCAGCCAGGCCATTGCCGGCATGAGCGTGTTCCTGCGCGGCCAGTTCTGGGACAAGGGCAGCGCGGGTCAGAGTTTTCTCAGCAACAACGGGCAGCAGTTCGCCGACGGCAACGCCCGTGGCGCGCGTTTACTGAACCTCTGGTTGTAACCCATGAAACCGCTGCCGATGCGCCTTGGGGATCTGTCGGTGGGCTTTGTTCACAGCCTGGCCGACGCCGTGCGCAGCCATGGTGTGGACCCGCAACCGCTGCTTGAGCAATACGGCCTCGATGCCGCGCGCCTGGCCGAAGCGGGGGCCCGGCTGTCGATCCCGCGCTACATGCGCCTGGGCCACGGAGCCATTCAACTGACCGATGACCCGGCACTGGGTTTGCGTATGGGCCAGCTCAGTCGACTGAGTCAGGCCGGTCTGGCCGGAGTCACCGCCGCCCAGGCGCCGACAGTTCGAGAAGCGGCGCGCTGCCTGATTCGTTTTGAAGCCTTGTATGGCTCCAACTACCGTGGTCAATCGAGCTTTCAGGAAGACGCTCAGGGCGCATGGCTGCGGTTCTATTCCATCAGCCCTTACAACGCCTACAACCGCTTCGTGGTGGATTCGATCATCGCCGGGTGGCTGCAGCAATTGTCCAGCGTGAGCCCTGCCCCGCTTCGCGCCGAACGGATCGAGATTGAGTTTGCCGAACCGGATTATCGTGAAGCGTATGCCGCGCTGGGTGACTGTCCGATTCAGTTCGGCGCCGAACAGAATCAACTGCGCCTGAGTCTGGCCAGCCTCGCCCAACGCAACCCGGAACACTGCCCGAGTACCTGGCGACACTTGCTGCAACTCTGTGAACGGGAACTGGAGCAACTGACACGCACCCGCAGCCTGCGTGAACGCATCACTCAGTTGCTGGGGCCGTTACTCAATGGTGGCCGGGAACCCGACCTGGAAGAAGTGGCGGCACGCCTGAAGCTGCCGACCTGGACCTTGCGTCGTAAACTCGCCGAAGAAGGAACGCAATTTCGCGCCATTCTCAATGACACGCGCCGCGACCTGGCCATGACCTACATTCGCGACACGGAACTGGCGTTCGGTGAAATCGCCTACCTGCTGGGTTTTGCCTCAGCCGAAGCTTTTCAACGCGCCTTCAAACGCTGGAACGGCCAGACACCCGGCGAGTTTCGCCGCAGCCATCGCCAATCCGCGTGAAGCTTAAAGCTCTGTAGCGTCTTCCGCTGGCTCCAATGGGTCCAGTTCAAACGCCTGATACTCGAGCAGCTCTTCTTGATAATCGTCCATCGTGAAATCCCCCTACCGCTCGTTTAAAAAATGCCTGAATAAATGACCAACGCCCCGAGCATAAAGTGCCCGTGTGAAAGAAAAATGACGCGGGCGTACCGCTCAGCGGCTACTTATAAAACGTAGCAGGCGGTCAGGAATCTATCACAGGATTTTTTCGATAGTGGCTGCAGGACTACAGCTCGGGTTGACGCGGATCAATCTAAAAGCCATTTCGGGAACGGTGTCATCTGACACGGTCCCGAAATGTATACCGATTACTGGCTGGCAGCAGGCATGGCCGGAATAGGCTCGCTCGGTGGCGGCAGGCTGGATTGCGGCGGTGGCGTAACGGTTTCCGGGGACGGAGCCGGTTCCGGGTTTTCAACCGGGGTGATCGGCGCTGTTTCAGGTGGCGGTGCGACGGGCTCCGAGGCAGCGGGGGCTGGAGCAGGTTCAGCCGCAGGCGCTGGCGCGGGCTCCGCAGCCGGTGCCGGCGTTGGGGCCAAAGGCGCCGGAGCAGCCTTGGCTTCAGGCATGCCCAGGTCGGTCTTGGGTTTCTCGGGGATGTGTGCAGCTTTTTTCGCTTCCGGCGGCAGGAACAACTCCACCAGCGCAAAGAAACGCTCGTAGAACTTGGCCGACGAGACGGTTTCACTGGCAACCTTGACCATCGAATCGTCGGAGGAACCGATCGGCATCGACACCGAACCCAGCACACCCACGCCCACACTGGCAGAGTTGTTGGTTTTCTTCAGCGCATAACGGTCCTGCAGGGCGTTGGCGAACATGGTCGCATGATGGCCCTCACTGCCATCATCGGCACAGACCACACTGAAGCTGATCTCCATGTGGGTCTCGCCGGTCTGCTGGAAGCTTTTGTGTCCGCTGACCAGTTTCGGGTCGGCGCTGGTGATGATATAGCCCTGGCTCAGCAACGCCCGACGGGCGGCTTCGCAGGTCTGCGCATCCGTCACCGGGTAATTGCGCGAAAACGTCCCGGAGTCATCGAAGTTCTCATGCTCGTAGATGGGGGCTTTCTTCGACGAGCAGCCGGCAACTGCGGCCAGCAACAGCACCAGCCCGGCAACACGCATGGGAATTGATTTAAACATTGAACATCCTGAGGGAAACGGTCCGGGGCGTATTGTGCAACAGATCGATGCTTAGCGGAGCATCGATTAGTGTCTTAAAACATTTACAAGTCTACTGACTGTCAGTTACGGGAAAAAGTCCCGTTCCGGGCAAGGTTTAAAGACCCGTGTGGAAGTGGATCCAGCCTCGAAATCCCACGCATAAAAAAACCCCGGCCTTTCGGCCGGGGTCTTTGTGGGGCGGGCAACTCAGTCAAGCATCAGAAACGCTTGATCTCGGCCTGGCTTTCCAGCTGTTTGCGGTAGGCCGCAAAGTCCTGCTGGCCAATGCGCGAGGCGAGGAAGCGACGGTACTGGGCCTTCTCTTCTTCGGTCGGCGCGGCGGCTTCGTTCACGCCGTTCAGGCGCACGATCACCAGGCTACCATCAGCCAAGGTCACGCTGCTGAAGGTCGGCTTGTCCTTGGCGACAGGTTTTGGCATGCGGAACAGCGCTTGTAGCACGGTTGGGTCAATCCCTTCCTGAGCGCGAGTAGCCGCTTCAGTCACTTTCCAGTTCTGACCGTCGATCGCCTTGTTCAGCGGGGTCTTGCCATCGCGCAGGCTGGCGATCAACTCCTCAGCCTTGGTCTTGGCGGCAGCACTGGCGTGTTCCTTGGCCAACTGCGCACGAATGCTGGCATTGACGCTTTCCAGCGGAAGTTGCGCAGGCTTCAAGTGTTCCTTGGCGCGCAGCACGATCACGGTTTCCGGGTCCAGCTCGATGGCGGTGCTGTTGGCACCTTCATCCAGCACTTCAGGACTGAATGCCGCGGTGACCACGGCACGGTTAGCCGACACACCTTCGCCACCCTCGCGGCCGAACGGCTTGGAGGTGTGGACAGTCAGCTTCAGGTCTTGCGCCGGCTGGGCCAGATCGGAGGACTCGAACGAGGAGTCTTCCAGTTGCTTGGTCGCCTCGACAAAGCGCTGCTCGACCTGCTGGGTTTTCAGCTCGCGGGTCAGCTTGTCTTTCAGGCTGGCCAGTGTCGGCACTTCCGGTGCTTCAACGCCCAACAGTTTGATCAGGTGGAAACCGAAGTCAGTGCGAACCGGTGCCGACACTTGATCCTTGGCCAACGCATACAGCGCGGTTTCGAATGCCGGGTCGTAGACGCCAGGGCCTGCGTAGCCCAGGTCACCGCCGTTGTTCGCCGAACCCGGGTCCTGGGAGAATTCCTTGGCCAGCGCCTCGAATTTCTCGCCTTTGGCCAGACGCGCCTGAATGTCTTCGATCTTGGCCTTGGCTTGCGCCTCGGTCACTTTATCGTTCACTTCGATCAGAATGTGCGCAGCCCGACGTTGCTCGGACAGGTTCGCGATTTCTTTCTGATACGCCGCCTGCAGGTCTTCGTCCTTGACAGCAACCTGATCAAAGAAGGAAGACTTCTTCAATTCAAGGTAATCGATAATCACCTGATCCGGCGTCATGAATTCCTTGGCATGTTCGTCGTAGTAGGCCTTGACCTCATCGTCGGTCAGCTTCACCGCTGCCGGGTCAACCTTGACGTTCAGGGAAGCGAAATCGCGGGTCTGTTTTTCCAGACGGGCAAACGCCAGAACCTGTGCGTCGGTGACGAAACCGCTACCCGCCAGACCAGCGCGCAGCTGACCGATCAGCATTTCCTGAGCCAGCATCTGGCGGAATTGCATGCGGCTGTAGCCGAGTTGACGAATCACCTGATCGAAGCGCTCAGGACTGAACTTGCCATCCACCTGGAATTCAGGCGTTTGCAAGATCACTTGGTCCAATGCCGCTTCGGAGAAAGCGAATTTCGAGTTTTCTGCGCCTTGCAGCAGCAACTTGCGGTCGATCAGGCCTTTGAGGGCCGATTCGCGCAGCATTTTTTCATCGAGCAAGGAAGCATCGAAATCCTTGCCCAGCTGTTGCATGAGCTGACGGCGTTGCATATCGACCGCCTGGCTCAGCTCGTTCTGGCTGATTTCTTCGCCGTTGACCTTGGCCGCATCATTACGATGGGTAGTGGCCTGAAAAATGGCGTCGAAACCGGTCAAAGCCATCAGTGCAACGATGACCCCGATAATAGTCTTGGCAATCCAGCCTTGTGAATTGTCCCTGATATTCTGCAGCATGCGTCCCCCAGAAACGGTTGAACTTCAAAATTAGGCAACCGTGGAGCGTGGGTAGAATCCGGATAGAAGAAAGGCGCATCCGAGGATGCGCCTTCTCGTAACTGGCGGAGCGGACCAAGGGTTCGAACTTGCGACCCTCGGTGTCTCGGACCGGCAACTTGCCGACTGGACTACCGCTCCGCTGCCAGGTCAGGCATGACCCCGACCCGGATAGGCAAAAACCTGAAATGAACTTAGTTGACAGCTTCTTTCAGTGCTTTGCCGGCTTTAAAACCTGGTTTTTTGGCTGCTGCGATTTCCAGCGTCTTACCGGTCTGTGGGTTACGACCAATGCGAGCTGGACGATCGGTAACGGAGAAGGTACCGAAACCAACCAGAACAACAGAGTCGCCAGCCTTGAGAGCGCCAGTGACGGATTCGATTACAGCGTCCAGCGCACGGCCAGCAGCAGCTTTCGGGATATCAGCGGATGCAGCGATAGCATCAATCAGTTCCGACTTGTTCACTCTAAGTCCCCTTATATCTATTTGAGTATGATTCTAAGTTTTTTGGTGAAAGCAAAAACGAGTGCTGAATGGCCTACAGACACTTAAGAGCCGCTTTATAACAAGGGCTCTAAAAAGCTGTCAACAAGCCACTCAGGTAAATGCGTACTAATGCGTGCTAATTCTTTCCTTAGAGTCAGACTCGCGTTTTTCATCCTTTGCAACTATCTCTGGAACCACATCAGGCAGCGGCTCCGGCGCGTATTGCAGCGCAATTTGCAGGACCTCGTCAATCCATTTAACCGGTTTAATCTGCAGATCTTGCTTGATATTGTCAGGAATTTCCTTCAGATCGCGCACGTTCTCTTCAGGAATGATCACGGTCTTGATCCCGCCACGGTGAGCAGCCAGCAGTTTTTCCTTCAAACCACCAATCGCCAACACCTGGCCACGCAGGGTGATTTCGCCTGTCATGGCGACGTCCGCACGCACTGGAATCCCGGTCAATGCCGACACCAGGGCCGTGCACATGCCTACGCCGGCGCTAGGGCCGTCTTTCGGGGTCGCCCCTTCCGGCATGTGGATGTGCGTGTCGCGCTTCTCGTGGAAGTCCAGGGGAATCCCCAGGCTCTTCGCACGGCTGCGCACTACGGTCAGCGCGGCAGTGATCGATTCGACCATCACATCCCCCAGCGAACCGGTCTTGATCAATTGGCCTTTACCCGGCACGACAGCGGCTTCGATGGTCAGCAATTCGCCACCCACCTGAGTCCAGGCCAACCCGGTGACCTGACCGATCTGATCCTGCGATTCGGCCAGACCGTAGCGGAATTTGCGCACACCCAGGAAGTGTTCCAGCATCTCGGCAGTAACCTTCACCGAGAAACGTTTTTCCATCGCGTGCTCTTTGACCGCCTTGCGGCAAACCTTGGCAATCTGGCGTTCCAGCCCACGCACACCGGCTTCGCGGGTGTAGTAGCGGATGATGTCGCGGATCGCTTCGGCGTCGAATTCCAGCTCGCCTTTCTTCAAGCCGTTGGCTGTAATCTGCTTTGGCGAGAGGTATTTGACGGCGATGTTGATCTTTTCGTCTTCGGTGTAGCCCGGCAGACGAATCACTTCCATCCGGTCGAGCAGCGCCGGCGGAATGTTCATGGAGTTCGAGGTGCAAAGGAACATCACATCGGACAAGTCGTAGTCGACTTCCAGATAGTGATCGTTGAAGTTGTGGTTCTGCTCGGGATCGAGCACTTCCAGCAACGCCGACGCCGGATCGCCACGCATGTCGCTGCCCATTTTGTCGATTTCATCGAGCAGGAACAGCGGGTTGCGGACGCCCACCTTTGTCATCTTTTGAATCAATCTTCCTGGCATCGAACCGATGTAAGTCCGGCGATGACCACGGATTTCCGCTTCGTCACGCACGCCACCGAGGGCCATACGGACGAATTTGCGGTTGGTGGCGTGAGCGATCGACTCTGCCAGAGAGGTTTTACCCACCCCTGGAGGACCGACCAGGCACAACACCGGACCGCGAATTTTCTTCACGCGCTTTTGTACGGCGAGGTATTCGAGGATCCGCTCTTTGACTTCTTCCAGACCGTAGTGGTCTGCATCGAGAATGTCTTCTGCGCGCGCAAGGTCCAGGCGCACTTTGCTCTGGGCCTTCCACGGCACCTGAACCAGCCAGTCGATGTACGAACGCACCACGGTTGCTTCCGCAGACATTGGCGACATTTGTTTCAGCTTGTTCAGTTCACCCTGGGCCTTGGCCAACGCATCTTTCGGCAGGCCGGCGGCATCGATGCGCTTTTTCAGCTCTTCGATTTCGTTGTGGCCTTCGTCGCTGTCGCCGAGCTCTTTCTGAATGGCCTTCATCTGCTCATTCAGGTAGTACTCGCGCTGGCTGCGCTCCATTTGTTTCTTGACGCGACCGCGAATGCGTTTTTCGACTTGCAGCAGGTCGATCTCGGCATCCAGCAACGCCAGAACGTGCTCGACCCGGGCCGACAAATCAATGATTTCGAGGATTTCCTGCTTCTGCTCGATCTTCAGGGCCATGTGGGCGGCCATGGTGTCGACCAGGCGACCTGGCTCGTCGATGCTGTTGAGCGACGAGAGGACTTCCGCCGGGACTTTCTTGCCCAGCTGCACATATTGCTCGAACTGAGCCAGCAGGCTGCGGACGAACACTTCCGACTCGCGCTCAGGCGCGTCGACTTCGTCGATCAGCGAGACTTCGGCACGGCAGTGGCCGTCCACTTCGCTGAAGCGCTCTACGGCGCCCCGCTGCTCGCCTTCGACCAAAACCTTGACCGTGCCATCAGGCAGCTTGAGCAGCTGCAGAACGGTCGCAATTGTACCTACGCGATAAAGTGCATCTTCACCGGGATCGTCATCAGCAGGGTTTCTCTGAGCCAGCAGAAGGATCTGCTTGTCGCCCGTCATCGCAGCCTCGAGGGCTTCGATGGATTTCTCGCGCCCCACGAACAGCGGGATAACCATGTGCGGATAAACCACAACATCACGCAATGGCAGGAGAGGCAATTCGATGGTTGTTTTCATGATTTCGCCTCTACGGCGGCCATATGGCCGTAAACAGATGGAAGTAAGCTTGAAACCAAGATGGGGGCTGCTTTGAAAAAAAACAAGCGCAAAGAGGGTGTTAAAAACGCTTTAAAAGAAAAGGGGCCCGAAGGCCCCTTCTTTATTCCAGCTGCCTGACGCTTAAGCGTCTGGCGCAGCTTTGGCAGCCGGCTCACTGTTTTCGTAGATATACAGTGGCTTGGACTTGCCTTCTATAACGCTTTCGTCGATCACTACTTTACTCACCTCGGACTGCGAGGGGATTTCATACATCGTGTCGAGCAATACACCTTCGAGAATCGAACGCAGTCCACGGGCACCGGTCTTGCGTTCCAGGGCACGTTTGGCGACCGATTTCAGCGCGTCGGCCCGGAATTCCAGGTCCACACCTTCCATCTCGAACAGCTTGGCATACTGCTTGGTCAGCGCATTTTTCGGCTCGGTGAGAATCTGCATCAATGCAGCTTCATCAAGCTCGTCCAGCGTGGCAAGTACCGGAAGACGACCGACGAACTCCGGAATCAGACCGAACTTGACCAGATCGTCAGGCTCGACTTCACGCAGGGATTCACCGACTTTCTTGCCTTCTTCCTTGCTGCGCACTTCTGCGTTGAAGCCGATGCCGCCCTTGGTGGAACGGTTTTGAATAACCTTTTCCAGACCGGAGAACGCACCACCGCAGATGAACAGGATGTTACGGGTGTCGACCTGAAGGAATTCCTGCTGCGGATGCTTGCGGCCACCTTGCGGCGGAACGGAAGCGACCGTGCCTTCGATCAACTTGAGCAGGGCCTGCTGCACGCCTTCACCGGAAACGTCCCGGGTGATCGACGGGTTATCAGACTTGCGCGAGATCTTGTCGATCTCATCGATATAGACAATGCCCATCTGGGCTTTTTCTACATCGTAATCGCATTTCTGCAGCAGCTTCTGAATGATGTTCTCGACATCTTCACCCACGTAACCCGCCTCAGTGAGGGTGGTTGCGTCGGCGATGGTGAACGGAACGTTCAGCAAGCGGGCCAGTGTTTCGGCAAGCAGGGTTTTACCCGAGCCTGTCGGGCCGATCAGCAAGATGTTGCTCTTGCCGAGTTCGACGTCGTCATTCTTTTTGTCACGCTGGTTCAGACGCTTGTAGTGGTTGTACACCGCTACGGCCAGAACCTTTTTCGCACGCTCCTGACCAATCACGTACTGATCAAGGATGCCGCTGATTTCTTTAGGCGAAGGCAATTTATGCGCGCTGCTTTCGGCCTGGGCTTCCTGCACCTCCTCTCGGATGATGTCATTGCACAGGTCGACGCACTCGTCGCAGATAAAGACCGAGGGGCCGGCAATCAATTTGCGCACTTCATGCTGGCTTTTGCCACAGAAGGAGCAATAGAGCAGCTTGCCGTTGTCCTCGCCGTTGCGGGTGTCAGTCATTCGTTCGATCCAAATCCGATAGGCTTGCAACACAAGATGAAGGCTATTGCGGGCTTTTTCAAGCCCGCTAGTGATCAGACCAGCCGACCAAGCCTATTTTGAGCTGCTTATTTTAAGCTGGGCGCTGGGCGATCACTTCATCGATCAACCCGTACTCACGCGCGGCTTCTGCACTCATGAAGTTATCGCGGTTGGTGTCGCGCTCGATTTCTTCAAGAGTGTGGCCGCTGTGCTTGGCCATCAGCGTGTTGAGACGCTCACGAATGAAGAGAATTTCCTTGGCATGGATTTCGATATCCGACGCCTGCCCCTGGAAACCGCCCAGTGGCTGGTGAATCATCACGCGCGAATTCGGCAGGCAATAACGCTTGCCGGCAGCACCGGCGGTTAGAAGAAACGCGCCCATGCTGCACGCCTGACCGATGCAGGTGGTCGATACGTTGGGTTTGATGAACTGCATGGTGTCGTAGATCGACATGCCCGCTGTCACCGAACCGCCCGGGGAGTTGATATAGAGATGGATGTCCTTGTCCGGGTTTTCCGCTTCAAGGAACAGCAGTTGCGCACAAATCAGGTTGGCCATGTAGTCCTCTACCGGGCCAACCAGAAAAATCACTCGTTCCTTGAGAAGGCGCGAGTAGATGTCATAGGCGCGCTCGCCACGAGCAGACTGCTCGACAACCATCGGGACCAGGCCGCCAGCGGCCTGGATATCAGAGTTCTGCTGAATATACGAATTACGGAACATGCTCTGCAGTCACTCCCAAATAGTTATGTCTTGAATACGCATAAGCCAGCACGAAGGCTGGCTTATGGTGTGTGCTTCTTACCGCAAAAACGATCAGTCGGCTTGTGGAGCTTCTACCGGCTTGACTGCTTCTTCGTAAGAGACCGATTTGTCGGTCACGCTAGCTTTCTGCAGAACAGTATCCACAACTTGTTCTTCCAGCACAACCGAACGAACTTCGTTCAGTTGCTGGTCGTTCTTGTAGTACCAGGACACAACCTGCTCAGGCTCTTGGTAGGCCGAAGCCATTTCCTGAATCATTTCACGAACACGGGCTTCGTCAGGCTTGAGGTCGAATTGCTTGACCACTTCAGCCACGATCAGACCCAGTACAACGCGGCGCTTGGCTTGTTCTTCGAACAGCTCGGCCGGCAGTTGGTCAGGCTTGATGTTGCCGCCGAACTGCTGAACAGCCTGCACGCGCAGACGGTCAACTTCGTTGGACAGCAGCGCCTTAGGCACTTCGATCGGGTTGGTGGCCAGCAGACCGTCCATTACCTGATTCTTGACCTTGGATTTGATCGCCTGACGCAGTTCGCGCTCCATGTTCTTGCGAACTTCGGTGCGGAAGCCTTCCAGGCCCGATTCCTTGATGCCGAATTGAGCGAAGAATTCTTCGTTCAGCTCTGGCAGTTTTGGCTCGGAAACAGTGTTCACGGTCACGGTGAACTCAGCGGTTTTGCCAGCCAGGTCGAGGTTCTGATAGTCCTCTGGGAAGGTCAGGTTCAGAACGCGTTCTTCGCCGGCTTTAGCGCCAACCAGACCGTCTTCGAAACCAGGGATCATGCGGCCGGAACCCAGCACCAGCTGAGTACCTTTGGCAGAACCGCCAGCGAACACTTCACCGTCAACCTTGCCAACAAAATCGATGTTCAGCTGGTCGTCGTTCTGAGCAGCGCGATCGGCCACTTCGAAACGGGTGTTCTGCTTGCGCAGCACGTCCAGCATCTTGTCCAGATCGGCGTCAGCCACGTCAGCGCTCAGGCGCTCTACGGTGATGCCGTCGAAGCCAGCAACGGTGAACTCAGGGAACACTTCGAAAACTGCAACGTATTCCAGATCTTTGCCAGCTTCCATCGATTTAGGCTCGATCGAAGGAGCGCCAGCCGGGTTCAGCTTCTGCTCGACAACAGCTTCGTAGAACGAAGACTGGATCACATCACCTACAGCTTCCTGACGCGCATCAGCACCGAAACGGCGCTTGATTTCGCTCATTGGCACTTTGCCTGGACGGAAGCCAGCAATCTTGGCCTTTTGGGCAGTCTGCTGCAGACGCTTGTTGACCTGAGTCTCGATGCGCTCAGCCGGCACGGTGATGCTCATGCGGCGCTCAAGAGCAGAAGTATTTTCAACAGAAACTTGCATGGATATTCCTCGTTGCACAGACGTTAGCCGGCCGTTTCCGACCCCAGAATCAAGGGCATGCATTCTAGTGGGTCAAACTCAAGAAGTCACCCTACTGAAAACGGGTAAAAAAGCAGCAGGCAATTTATAGGCGGGGACAAACGGTTGTGCCTCGCCCTGTTAGCAAATACAGCCAGTCACGCCAAGGCTCTGCACCAATCCTTCTATATAGAAGAAGTGGCCAATCATCTCCCTGACAGCCGGTCTTGCGAGCAAGGCCGGCGGGCGGCGCGGCATCATCGAGAAACATAAATACGACGAAACACCCCACCCCTGCGACCCAGGACATGCAGCCGCTTAACACTCGAACCGCTAAAACAAAAAAGGCGCCAGACTGTTAAATCTGGCGCCTCTCGAAATATGGGGTGGACGAAGGGGATCGAACCCTCGACAACGGGAGTCACAATCCCGTGCTCTACCAACTGAGCTACGCCCACCATATTGCTTTGCAAAGAAGCCAATCAACTCCCCTGCTGTGCCCCAACCAGGCCAACCGGCTTGAGTGAAGCTTTATTTGGTGCGGATGAAGAGACTCGAACTCTTACACCTTGCGGCGCTGGAACCTAAATCCAGTGTGTCTACCAATTCCACCACATCCGCGTTTGAAGCTGTTAAAGCAAAGGCGCCAGACTGTTAATCTGGCGCCTTTCGAAATATGGGGTGGACGAAGGGGATCGAACCCTCGACAACGGGAGTCACAATCCCGTGCTCTACCAACTGAGCTACGCCCACCATATTGCGCTACTTGTGCCAAAGCTGCCTAATGGCGCACCCGGCAGGACTCGAACCTGCGACCATCCGCTTAGAAGGCGGATGCTCTATCCAGCTGAGCTACGGGCGCCTTATTAATCTGTACTCTTGGAGGACTACAAACTAAGAGCTTTCCAGTCTCACAGAACCGTAATTCCGCTTGACCTTCTCATCCAGTGCTAGGCTGTGCCCGACAAGTGCGACGAATAGTATAGAGCGCCCCTAAGGCCGTCAAATGCTTTTTATAAAAAATTCATTTAATTAAAGGGCTTAGAGGAATTTGCAGACCAAGCGCCTTTGCCCTCACCTCATGACATGCGAGAATGCGTTCTCTTTTTTCCCCCTCTCGATGGTTAATCACGCGCAATGACTGCACAACTAATCGACGGCAAATCGATCGCCGCCAGCCTGCGCCAGCAGATCGCCAAACGAGTCACCGAGCGTCGCGAGCAAGGCCTGCGCACACCGGGCCTCGCGGTGATCCTGGTCGGCAGCGATCCCGCCTCTCAGGTTTATGTCTCGCACAAGCGTAAAGACTGTGAAGAGGTCGGCTTCATTTCCCAAGCCTACGACCTGCCTTCCGAAACCACTCAAGAAGCACTGACCGACCTGATCGATCGCCTGAACGACGACCCGGCGATTGACGGCGTTCTGCTTCAGCTTCCTTTACCTGAACACCTGGATGCCTCCAAGTTGCTGGAGCGCATTCGTCCAGATAAAGACGTCGACGGTTTTCACCCTTATAACGTCGGCCGCCTGGCCCAGCGCATCCCGTTGCTGCGTCCGTGCACCCCGAAAGGCATCATGACCCTGCTGGAAAGCACCGGTGCCGACCTTTACGGGATGGACGCCGTGGTCGTCGGAGCCTCCAACATTGTTGGCCGTCCGATGGCGATGGAATTGCTGCTCGCCGGCTGCACCGTGACCGTCACCCACCGCTTCACCAAGGATCTGGCCGGCCACGTCGGCCGCGCCGACCTGGTCGTCGTCGCCGCCGGCAAGCCGGGCCTGGTCAAAGGTGAGTGGATCAAGGAAGGCGCGATCGTGATCGACGTCGGCATCAATCGCCAGGAAGACGGCAAACTGGTCGGTGACGTGATCTACGAAACCGCCCTGCCCCGCGCTGGCTGGATCACACCGGTACCGGGTGGTGTCGGCCCGATGACGCGTGCCTGCCTGCTGGAAAACACGCTGTACGCGGCAGAAACACTGCACAGCTGAGTGCCTGCTTCGACATAAGCGATGAACAAAAAAACCCCGCCAATGGCGGGGTTCTTTTTGCCTGAAGTGAAAGATCGACCATCCGCCGGAAAATGACTTTTTTTTCACGTTCCCACGGACTTTTACCTCCTCCCTGAACAACCATCGACAGTTATTCAGCCATACTCCAGAATGTCGCGCTTTTACGAAATAACCCGTTACATAACGGCTTATCAACACCATATGAGTCTGCCAGCGTGAAAATCCGTCTTTCCATCCTGAGCCTATTTTTTGCATTTACAGGGACGTTCCTCACGCCAACGGTCAATGCCGCTGAAACCACCGCGGCACCCCGAGACACGAAACAACTCAAGCTCGCTTCCGGCAGTTCTTTGCTGCTGGATATGCAGACCAACAAAGTCATTTATGCCAGCAACCCCGATGTGGTTGTCCCCATCGCGTCGGTCAGCAAATTGATGACCGGTCTGATTGTGGTCGAAGCCAGGCAGAACATGGACGAGTACATCAATATCAACATCAGCGACACGCCAGAAATGAAAGGCGTGTTTTCCCGGGTCAAACTCAAAAGTGAATTGCCGCGCAGGGAAATGCTGCTGATCGCCCTGATGTCCTCGGAAAACCGTGCAGCCGCGAGCCTGGCCCATCATTATCCGGGTGGCTACGTCGCATTCATTGCCGCGATGAACGCCAAGGCCAAGGCATTGGGCATGACCAGCACCCACTTCGTCGAGCCGACGGGCCTGTCCCCTCGAAACGTCTCCACGGCCCGCGACCTGAGCAAATTGCTGATCGCCGCCCACAAATACCCGTTGCTGACCGAGCTGAGCACCACCAAGGAAAAAACCGTTACGTTCCGCAAACCCAACTACAGCCTGGGTTTCCGCAATACCGATCATTTGGTCGGCAAGCCGAACTGGGACATCAAGCTGACCAAGACCGGGTTCACCAACGAAGCCGGTCACTGCCTGGTATTGGTGACCAGCATGGGCAATCGCCAGGTGGCGCTGGTAATCCTCGACGCCTTCGGCAAGTACACGCATTTTGCCGATGCCACCCGCATTCGCAGCTGGGTCGAAACCGGCAAAGGCGCAGATGTACCTTCAGTAGCCTTGCAGTACAAGTCGGACAAGAACCTCAAGCACCGTCAGAGCGGTGTTGTTGAAGCTTCAAAATAAGTCAGTGGCAACAAAAACAAAGCCCCGATCATTCGGGGCTTTTTTTCGTGTGGCATTAATCGTTCGGCAAAGGCATCTGATCATCATCGGGAATGCCATCCCCAGCGCTTGGATCTCTCATGCCGTGGGGATGCTCCGTCGGCACCACCATTGGACGCGCCAATGGATCCCTTAACGGATCGTTCGGATCCATCACCGGATCAATGCCCTCTTCGGGCGTTGTGGGGACACTGTCCGGACGTTTGTCGTTGAAACTCGAATCAGTAGACATACGCACCTCACCAAGGGTTAGGGTTTCAGATCAGCGAGTGGGTCGTAGGGCTTCGCCGGAACCTTGGGATTGTCGCCCGGCTTTACATCCCTGGGCGCCTTGGCAGGTCCGATGGGATCGACCTGAGGATCGGCGAGGTCCGGCGAATCGGGGTCGAAACCCAACTCGTCGCCCGAAGAATGTTCGGTTGAATGCGGGCCGTCAGGGGTATTGGACTGTGCCATGTGGCGCCTCCTGGAATCTGGCCCGGAGAAACCAGGCCTTATCCCTTAGAGGCCAAGTGTGCCCCGCGGTGCCGGGCACATGACGAACGGAAACCTATTGCGCGGTCAGCGCTTTCTTCGCACGTGCAGCGGCCTGTTCCTGACCGGCCTGGCCAAGATCGCTCGCCGCCTTCAGCCAACGCGGCTGATCGACGTTGGCAGGTATCTGATTAGGCTTCTGAATCAATACAGCCCAGCCGCCGGCATCTTTGAAAGAGGACTCAAACGAACTGAAGCTCATCAAATTCCGGCGGTTCATGCCGGCGCGCAGCAACACCGTCTGCTTCTGACGGTTGTACCCGGCAAGAATGGCGTAACGTGGTTCAGCCCAGAGCGCCGTGCCTTCAGTGAAGCGCACCATCACCGGATAGCCGGCCGCGACCTGGGTTAACAGTGCCGGCAAATGGCTGTCGAGGGGATAAACCACCATCCCGTACTCACGAGCAAGGTTTTGCATGTTCTGCTGCAACTGAGCTTCGGCGCCCGGCAAGTGCAAGGGTTTTTCGAGCAGCCCGGGCGTAATCACGACGCCCTGCTGTGCCAGCATGCTGGCCAGTACCTGTGGTCCGCTCTGATAGTCCTGGCCACGGTAGAACGTGCCGCTGAGTTCGACACGTTCCGGCAGCCGCTTGATCTCCGGTGCCACACTCCCCGCGCATCCTGCCAAAACTGCGACGCAACCCACCATCAGCGCCGCCGCTCGAATCCGAGAAAATACCCGCACGATCATCACTCTCTTGTTAAGACGCCAGGCAATACGCTCCCGGCTTGGCCGTCGATCATAGGACGCCACGCTACGTCGGTATAGCCTTAACCCGCAGTTGAGTGCATTCAATAGAGCGAACTGGTTGATGACAGCCGACCTTTGGTCAATAGCCTGAAACACAGCAACGACTAGACTGTCATTTGCAAAGAGTGTGCGCCCGATGCAGGGCAAAGAGGAGGCACTGATGAGCCTGACAATGACAATCGTGATGCTGATTTCCGGCTGGCTGGCCGTGGCCGCCGCCATGTTGTGGGGCGTTTTGCGGATAACCCGTCGGCACCATCACCACCCCGCTCAATCGTCGCCTGTGGCCAAGACCGATAAACCACCGGTACGTCACGCGACCGCGCACTGATCTTTTCGGATTCGCAAACAAAAACGGCCGCCTGGGCTCTTTTGAGCGCAGGCGGCCGTTTCGTTTTTGCGGGTTAAGCTTCAGCCGCTATTTTCTTCTGCTTGGCCCGACGCGACATCATGTTCAAGCCCTCGATGGTCGCCGAGAAGGCCATAGCCGCATAGACGTAGCCTTTAGGCACGTGAGCACCGAAACCTTCAGCGATCAGCGTCATGCCGATCATGATCAGGAAGCCCAGCGCCAGCATCACCACCGTCGGGTTGTCGTTGATGAACTTGGCCAGAGGATCAGCCGCCAGCAACATCACCAGCACCGACACCACCACGGCGATGATCATGATCGGCAAATGCTCGGTCATGCCCACAGCGGTAATGATGCTGTCGATGGAAAACACCATGTCCAGCATCAGGATCTGACCGATCGCAGCGGCGAAGCCCAGGGTCACGGTCGAGGTGGCCGACATCGGATCATTCGGTGCCGGGTCCATGCTGTGATGGATCTCGGTGGTCGCCTTCCACAACAGGAACAGGCCACCGGCGATCAGGATCATGTCCTTCCAGGAGAACGCGTGGCCGAGAATATCAATCACCGGCTCCGTCAACTGGACGATGAACGCGATGGTGCTCAGCAGGCCCAGTCGCAGAATCAGCGCCATGCCGATACCGATGCGGCGTGCTTTCTGCCGATGCTGCTCGGGCAGCTTGTTGGTCAAGATCGAAATGAAGATCAGGTTATCGATGCCGAGCACGATTTCCATGACGATCAACGTGGCCAGGGCGACCCAGGCGGTGGGGCTTGCAGCGAGTTCTAAAAGGTATTCCATGGGTCAGTCCTGACTCGTTTGAACGGTTTAGATGTCCTGGGACGAAGATTCGGTTTTCTTCTTATCTTCGGCCGATGGTTCTTTTTTGCTGATCAGGCCGCCGGTGGCATCGCTGATCGCCGCTTCGGCGGCTTTGTGGGTGTCGTCGATCGCCTGTTTGGCGGTTTCGGCAGCCTTGCCCATCAATTGCTGAGCGCTTTTCTCGGCCTGGTCGCAACCGGCCAGTACCAGTAAAGACGCAATCAGCAGTGCCGTGGTTTTAAGCTTCATGATGCTTTCCTCGATAGAACAAAACGGGTCGAAACGGTGGCCCGTTGATAGCGAGGCATTCTAGGGAGGCAAACACTTCAGGAAAATTCGTATTTTTAGCGGTTATACTTCGGTTTTTACGAACTGTAGGCCGTCATGCTTAATTATCGGCAATTGCATTACTTCTGGGTGGTGGCCAAGACAGGCAGCATCGTGCGCGCCTGCGAGCAGCTGAACCTGACACCCCAAACCATCAGCGGGCAGATTTCCCTACTCGAACACACCTATGGCATCGAGCTGTTCCGGCGGGTCGGTCGGCAGCTTGAGCTGACGGAGGCCGGGCGTCAGACCCTGCCCTACGCCGAGCAGATGTTTCAACTGGGCGGCGAACTGGAATTGATGCTGCGGGCGCAACCCAACGAACAGCAGATCCTGTTCCGGGTGGGCGTCGCCGATGTGGTGCCCAAATCCATCGTCTATCGCCTGATCGCGCCGACCATGGAATTGAGCGAGCCGCTGCGCATCACCTGCCGCGAAGACAAACTCGAACGGCTTCTCGCCGATCTGGCGATCCAGCGTCTAGACCTGGTGATCTCCGACAGCCCGATGCCTTCGCACCTGGACATAAAGGGTTACAGCCAGAAACTCGGAGAATGCGGGATCAGCTTCTTCGCCACCGCCGAACTGGCAGCGCAGTACGGCCAGGATTTCCCACGCAGCCTGCACGGCGCACCGCTATTGATTCCCGGGCCGGAGACCGTGGTGCGCAGCCGCTTGCAGCGCTGGTTTGCCGAGCAGCAGATCCAGCCGCGCATTGTCGGTGAGTTCGACGACAGCGCGCTGATGCAGGCTTTCGGTCAATCGGGCAGCGGGATTTTCATCGGCCCGAGCGTGATTGCCGACGAGGTGAAACGCCAATACGGCGTGGAGTTGATTGGCCAGACCGACGCCGTGACGGAGTCGTTCTACGCCATTTCAGTGGAACGCAAGGTCAAGCACCCCGGCATTGTGGCGATTACCGAAGGTGCCCGACGCGAGCTGTTCACCGAGGTGTGAAGGGTCAGGCGCAGATTTCGCGCGGCTTCATGGTCATCAGCGCCATGGCCAGGAGAATCGAAACCAGGATAAACGCGGCTGCGGCAAAACCCAGCCCGCCCAGGCCAACGCTGTCGATCACGCGTCCGCCGACCATCGCACCCAGGCCGATGCCGAGGTTGGCGCCGGCGATGTTCAGCGACGCGGCAAAGGCCGGTGCCTCGGGCGCAGCCTTCATCAATCGCACATGGCTGACCAGGAACAACGCCGCCTGAGTCACGCCCCAGATCCCCATCGCCGCCGCCAGACCGAGTGGCGAATGAATGTTCGGCACCAACGCCACCATGCCGGCGATCATGAACGTGCAGAACATCATCGAAGCCATCAGCGGATGACGATCCACCGCGCGGCCGCCCAACGAGTTGCCGATCAGACCGACCGCGCCGAAGCCCATCAGGCACCAGCCGACCACCGTGCCGTTGAAACCGGCGAGACGCTCAAGGATGTCCGCCAGGTAGGTGTAAGCGGTGAACATGCCGCTGAACACCAGGATCGACAGCAGCACATGGCCCAGCATCAACGGGCTGCGCAGGATCTTGAACTGCGAACGGAAGCTCACCTGATGCTGATGCAGATTGGTTTTCGGCAGGTAGATAAACAGCAGCAACGCCTTCGCAAACGCGATCACCGCCAGAATGCCAAAGGCACTGCGCCAGCCGAACGCATCAGAGATCAGCGTGCCGACCGGAATGCCGAACACCGTGGCGCAGACAATACCGAAACCGATCTTGGCGATCGCCCGCCCCGCGTAATCCGGCCCGACGATGTCCACGGCGGTTTCACTGGCCAGCGCCCAGAACACCGGCAGCCCCAACGCGGGGATCAGCCGGGCAATGGCCATCACCCAGATGTTCGGCGCAAACGCCGCGAGGGTGTTGGCCAGGCCGAACATGATCAGCACCGAGATGAACAGCTTGCGCCGCTCGAACCTTGCGAAGTACGCGGTCAGAAACGGCCCGAACGCGGCGACGGTGAAGGCGAACAGGGTCACCAGCAAACCCGCTTGGGGGATGCTGACTTCAAGGTCTCGGGCAATCGCCGGCAACAGGCCGACGATGATGAACTCCGTGGTCAGCACGGTAAATCCGGCGGCCGACAACAGAAGGATGGGCAACAGCATGCAGAACTCCAGAAAACGACGACACCAGCGATAGCCCGAAGGCCCACTGGCATGACTTGAAAATGAGGATGCGCAATCTTAACAGAGTGTTTCCGATGAGGGTTGCACGAACCTGCCGATCTCGTTGATCACGCGGGCGGCAGATCGTCACAGGTCTGAAGGATGAAGACCACGCTGTGATAAAGTCCGCGCCCTGCGATACGTACACCCTGTTCATCGGCCATTCGCTGGCATTGATGTCGCGACACCCCGCACCTAATAATCAGAGATGCCGTTTTATGACTGCTCCATCCCCCTCGCTATTGCAACGCTTGAAAAGCCTGAGCCTGGTCTCGCAAATCATCATCGGCCTGATCGCCGGGATTGCCCTGGCGCTGATCGCGCCGGACGTGGCGAAGTCCACAGCATTTATCGGCAAGGTCTTCGTCTCGGCACTCAAAGCCGTCGCGCCGATTCTGGTGTTCGTGCTGGTCATGGCCTCGATCGCCAACCACAAGCACGGCCAGGAAACCCACATCCGGCCGATTCTGTTTTTGTACCTGCTGGGCACGTTTGCCGCTGCGGTGGTCGCGGTCGTTGCCAGCATGATGTTTCCGTCCAGTCTGGTGCTGTCCACCCATGACGTCGCTGTCACCGCACCGGGCGGCATCAGCGAAGTGTTGCAAAGTCTGCTGCTCAGCGTGGTCGACAACCCGGTCAGCGCGCTGATGAACGCCAACTTCATCGGCATTCTGGCCTGGGCGATTGGCATGGGCGTTGCGATTCGCCATGCCGGTGATACCACTCGCGAGGTACTCGGCGACCTGTCCAATGGCGTGACCCTGATCGTGCGCCTGGTGATTCGTTTCGCGCCGCTGGGGATCTTCGGCCTCGT
This sequence comes from Pseudomonas sp. LBUM1663, assembly GCF_059695905.1. NCBI lineage: Bacteria > Pseudomonadati > Pseudomonadota > Gammaproteobacteria > Pseudomonadales > Pseudomonadaceae > Pseudomonas > Pseudomonas sp. LBUM1663. The sequence continues at coordinate 4,372,459 of NZ_CP166792.1, forward strand.
CGCGTCGACCCTGGCCACGTCCGGCTTCGGTGCATTGATCGGCTACGTGCATCTGCTGGCCGTGCTGCTGGGCTGCATGCTGTTTGTGGCGCTGGTGATGAACCCGGTGATTGTGTTCTGGAAACTGCGACGCAACCCGTATCCGCTGGTGCTGACCTGCCTGCGGGAAAGCGGCATCACGGCGTTTTTCACCCGCAGTTCGGCGGCGAATATTCCGGTGAATCTGGAATTGAGCAAGCGCCTGGGCCTGCATGAGGACACTTACTCGGTATCGATTCCGCTCGGCGCCACCATCAACATGGCCGGCGCGGCGATCACCATCACCGTGCTGACCCTGGCGGCCGTGCATACCTTGGGCATCGCCGTGGACATCCCGACGGCCATTCTGCTCAGTGTGGTGGCGGCAATTTGTGCGTGTGGCGCTTCGGGCGTGGCCGGCGGTTCGTTGTTGCTGATTCCGCTGGCGTGCAGCCTGTTCGGCATTCCAAGTGAAATCGCCATGCAGGTGGTGGCGGTGGGCTTCATTATTGGGGTGTTGCAGGATTCTGCGGAGACTGCGCTGAACTCGTCTACGGACGTGCTGTTCACCGCCGCGGCTTGCCTGGGTGAAGAAGAGAAAGCCCAACGTCTGGCATAACACTTCACCCTGTGGGAGCGAGCCTGCTCGCGATGAGGCCATACCAGTCGACATCAATGTCGAATGTAGGATCGCCATCGCGAGCAGGCTCGCTCACACAGGATTTGTGGTGTAGTCGCACAATGTTTACGCATGAAAAAGCCCCCGCAACCTCAGGCTGCGGGGGCTTTTTTGTACCTAAGCGGTTTAGAACGCGCCCATGTAGTCGCGCTTGCCCACTTCCACGCCGTTGTGACGCAGCAGTGCGTAAGCGGTGGTGACGTGGAAGAAGAACTGCGGCAGGCCGTAGGTCAGCAAGTAAGCCTGGCCACTGAAGCGCTTCTCTTTAGGGGTGCCTGGACGCGTCACGATCTCGATGCCTTCCTTGCCATCGATCTGCTCAGGCTTGATCTCGCCGATGTAAGCCAGAACCTTGGCGATCAAGGCTTGCAGTTCAGCGAAGGTGGTTTCGGTGTCGTCGTACTTCGGCACTTCGATTTCGGCCAGGCGCGAGGAAACGCCTTTGGCGAAATCAACGGCGATCTGCACCTGACGCACCAGCGGGAACATGTCCGGGTACAGCCGGGCTTGCAGGAACGCGTTGGGGTCGATGTTCTTGGCGGAGGCGTGGGCTTCGGCCTTGTTCAGAACGTCGCTCAGGGCGTTGAGCATTTGTTGGAAAACAGGAACCGAAGCGGCATACAGGGAAATAGTCATGGCAGTCTCGTGTGGTGACAGGGGGAAACGTGGGGCGATTATAGCGATGCGCGGTCCCAGGTGAAGCGATAGATAGTGTCGGGCGGGCCAGGATGACAACGACCGTTATCGGCATCGGCACCGACGATCGACCACTGTGCACGCGAGGTCTCACCCAGCTCATGGGCAGCCTGGGGATTGAAGCACTGGCTGAGCAATTCATCCGGCACCAACGCGTATGACTGACGGTGTTCGCGCAACCATTGCGCCGCTTGCTCGACCGTGGAACGGGTCATTCCGAAATGAACGATCGGCTGTCGGGCAAACAACCAATGGCCCTCGCGCCAGTTGACCAACACCAGGTCCGCGCCTTGGGTCATCTGCGCTGCTTGCACCATCAGTGCCTTGTGAGGATTGGGTCCGTCCTTGACCGGCTCGATAAAACCGCGGGCGAACCACAGCGTGAACCAGGCCACGGCCACCACCTGAAATACCCGCCAACCGCGTGGGCGCTGGCTGAACCAGCGCTTTAACAGCCACGGAATCAGCGGCGCAGCGATCAGCACCAGCCCCGGCAGCGCCGGATAGATGTACAACTTGCGCTTGCCGCTGCTCAGGCAGAAAAACAGCACGACCAGCACGACCCACCCCAGCAACACCAGCACTCGTCCATCGCGCTTGCGCAGTTGCCGGCTCCAGGCGGGCACCAGCCATGGCAACGCGAGCACCAGCGGCAGCCAATATTGCGGGATGACGTTGACGAAGAAATACCAGAACGGTTCTCGATGATCCCAGGCTGCCGCATAGCGCCCCGCTGTCTGGCGCAGAAGAATTTCCCGCGCATAGGCGACTTCGTCAGCGGCGCCATTGAATACGATGGACACCGCCAAGGGCAGCAACCAGATCGCGATGGCGCCAAGCACCACCAAAAAACCCAGGCACCACTTGCGCGCCGCGCCCGGCATGGCCACCACACCGGGCCAGCCTTTGCGCACTGCGTAGGCATACGGAATCAACATCAATGCCGGGACGAAGCCGACCCCTTTGGTGATCACACCAATCCCCATGGCCGCGCACCCAACGTAAAACCAACGCCAGGCCGGCCCAAGCAGCAGATGACGCACCAGGCCGTACAGCCCCAGCGAGGTAAACAGAATCAGAAAACTGTCGATCTGACCGGTCCGCAAAATGCTGTACGTCTGATACGTCGCCAGGTACAGGAGCGCTGCCGTCCTCCCGGCACGCTGATTCCATAGCCTTCGGCCCAAGTCGTAGAGCATGGCCGTGACCGATGTGGCAGACAAAAGCCCCGGAATATATAGGGCAAGGGCGGGGATGCCGGTGATCCAGGTGAAAAGCGCAACCGTCCACATGAAAATCGGTGGTTTATCGCCGTATATCTCTGCGGCACGGTGGGGAATTAACCATGAACCGTTGTTGAGCATCTCCAGCGCAACGCCGAGGAATCGCTCCTCATCGACATTCTGCGGCTGACGCAGGCCGAGTCCTGCGCCGACCAGTAAAAGAGCAAGCAACATCAGTCCCAGACATTCAACGCTGGGTGACAGGGTTCGGCGCACGGGTCAGTCCTTCAAGGTTTTGCTGCGGGCAATCAATTGCAGGTTGCGCAAATACACGATGGAGCCAAATGCCTGACCGGCGATGAACACCGGATCCTGTCGGTAAATGGCATAAGCGAACAACAGCGCACTGCCGACGATGCTCAGATACCAGAAGCTCACCGGTATCACGCTGCGTTTTTTGTATTCGCTGTACAGCCACTGCAGGACAAAGCGTCCGGTAAAGGCGATCTGGCCACTGAAACCGACCACCAGCCACAGGGTCTCGCGGGACAGGTTCATCCTTCCATCTCCTGCGCATGGGTGTTCAGTCGCGTGCGCTTGATCAGCCACCAGACGCCGACCAGATCGAGAATTCCCACCAAGGCGCGGTCGATGTTGCCGTATTTGGAGACCCCGGCTGTGCGCGGTCGATGATTGACCGGGTGGGTGATCATGCGGCCGTTGTGGCGCTGGATCAGCGCAGGAATGAAGCGGTGCATATGGTCGAAGTACGGCAAGCGCAGAAACGCGGCCCGCTGGATCAGTTTCAACCCGCAACCCGTGTCGGGTGTCTGGTCCTTGAGCATGCGGCTGCGCAGCCCGTTGGCAAACCGCGAGGCCCAGCGCTTGCTAGCACTATCGCGGCGGTTGACCCGGTGCCCGGCGACCAATTGAAGGTCGACGATGCCCAGCTCACTGCGCACCAACGCCAGCATGCCGGGAATATCCGCGGGGTCGTTTTGACCGTCGCCATCGAGCGTGGCCAGCCATTGGCCCCGGGCGGCGAGCGCCGCATGGTAGAGCGAAGTGCTCTGCCCCAGCGAACGCTCATGGCGCAGGATGCGCAACGTGCTCAAGCCACTGTATTTGCTCTGTCGCAGTTCCTGCAAAGTGGCGTCAGTACTGCCGTCGTCCACGACGATGATTTCATACGCCTCATCGGCCAGTGCGATACGGATTTCTTCGAGCAGCGATTTGAGATTGTTCGCTTCGTTCTTTGCCGGGATCAGCACGGATACAAATATGTCTTGGTTCATAGAGGCCCCTATTACCCTTGATTTTTATGATCGAGGGCCAACATTTCATCTCTGATAAAAGTGGCGATACCACTTCACGAATTCCGCGACGCCGGTTTCAACCGTCACTTGCGGACGGAAATCGACCCACTGTGCCAATGCCGACACGTCCGCCCAGGTCTTGACCACGTCGCCCGCCTGGAGCGGCAGAAAGTTGCGCCGGGCCTGAATCCCTAACGTCGACTCAAGGCAGCCGACGAAGTCCAGCAGCGCCACCGGCATGCCGCGGCCGATGTTGTAAATCCGGTTGACACCCTCGCCAGGGCGGTCCGGCAACGGCGGTCGTGGGCGCAGGCGCGCAATGCTTTCGACGATGTCGTCGATGTAGGTGAAGTCGCGCGACATCTGGCCCTGGTTGTAAAGGTCGACTGGTTTGTCGTTGAGGATCGCGTGGGTGAATTTGAACAGCGCCATGTCGGGGCGCCCCCAAGGTCCGTAAACGGTAAAAAACCGCAGGCCGCTGGCCTTGAGTCCATACAGGTGGCAATAGCTGTGAGCCATCAGCTCATTCGCGCGTTTGCTGGCGGCATACAGCGAAATCGGGTGATCGACGGCATCTTCCACGCTAAAAGGCATTTTGCTGTTGGTGCCGTACACCGAGCTGCTCGACGCATAAATCAGATGCTTGGGGCGATAATGTCGGCAGGCTTCCAGCACATTCAGAAAACCCACCAGGTTCGATTGCGCATAAACGTCCGGGCTGTCCAGCGAGTAGCGAACGCCGGCCTGGGCAGCCAGATGGATGACCTCGGTGAAAGCGTGATCCTTGAACAAGGTTATCAAGGCTGGCTTGTCGACAATGTCCAGCACCTTGAAATGAAAACCGGACAAGGCGCTCAGCTCCTTGAGCCGTGCGTGCTTGAGTTCCACGCTGTAGTAGTCGTTGAGATTATCGATGCCGACCACATCAATACCTTGCTCACACAGGCGCTTGACCGTGTGAAAGCCGATGAATCCTGCGGCGCCGGTGACTAGAACGGTCATAGCGGGGCCACGCCGATGAGCGCATTATTGCGGGTCGATACCAACATCAGCTTCATGCCTTGCTCCAGGGTGAAATCGTTAAGGCCAGGGACGTCGTCGGTACGCCATGGCGTTGCGCCGGCCATGTGCGACAGTGGTCCGCAGCCATGCACACGGTGCCCGCCAGATTGTAAAAATAGCGTTATGGTTTGATGTTGGTTTTATGACCATTTCATAGCTGGAGCGACGAATTCAGTTGCCATTGGCGCACGCCGATTTAAAGTGCATGCCGGCAGGAGAAGAATATGAAACCGGGAAAGGACGCAGAACAATGAGCATTGAGCAAGAGACGACCTTCGACGAGCCGCGCCTCAACAGCACGGAAATCCGCATTCTGGGCTCGTTGATCGAGAAGCAGGCCACCAGCCCGGAAACCTATCCGTTGACCCTCAATGCGCTGGTGATTGCCTGCAATCAGAAAACCAGTCGCGAACCGGTGATGAACCTGACACAAGGCCAGGTAGGCCAAAGCCTGCGCGCCCTTGAAGGTCGCGGCTTTACCAAACTGGTGATGGGCAGCCGTGCCGATCGCTGGGAGCATAAGGTCGACAAGGCGCTTGAACTGGTGCCGGCCCAGGTGATTCTGGCGGGATTGCTGTTTCTGCGAGGCCCGCAGACGGTCAATGAACTGCTGACCCGCAGCGGCCGCATGCATGATTTTGAAGACGCCGAACAGGTGGTGCATCAACTGGAACGGTTGATTGCTCGCGGACTGGCGCTGCTGATTCCCCGTCAAGCCGGGCAGCGCGAAGACCGTTATATGCATGCGTTGGGTGATCCGGCGGATATCGAAGTCATCCTCGCTGCCCGGCAAAACCCGCCCGAACGCGGTGCCGGTAGCGGCGTATCCGTAGAGCGGATCGAAGAGCTTGAGGCGCGAATTGCCGCACTCGAAGAACGACTGGCACGCCTCGAGTAACCAATACGATCCCTGTAGCAGCTGTCGAGCCTTCCACATGGCAAGCTCGGCAGCTGCTACAACATCTGCGCCATGCCTGTAAGGTTATTCGCCATCCCAGTAATCCACGCCGTCGCCGGGTCGGGCGATGGCGACGAAGCCTGAGGCATTGCCTTCGGCGTCGACCTTGAAGTCGTCCATCACCACGTATTTGCCGGAATCCGGGTACTCGCAAATCTCCGGCGATTGCTGGGTGCTGACCGCCAGGTAGCGAAGTTCGCCCTTGCTGTTGTTGATGATCTGGTGCGCCGCTTCAGGACCGCCCGGCGGGCAGGCGATCACGTCACCGGCGCGGATCGGAAAACGCTCGGCACCGAGGCGCACCTCCCCTTCCCCGGCCACGACGTAAAACATCTCCTCGTTGACCCGATGACTGTGAAAAGGGCTGCCACGCATGCCTGGTTCGAGCACGTACAACCGATAACCGAGCTTTTTCGACCCCAACTGCTGGCCGACGCGGGCCATTCTCTGTTGGTAGCGGCCGGCTGTTTCACCGGTGGGCGCCAGGGCTTCGGGCAACGGTTCGAGTTCGACCTGATTCAGGTTGAGAATGGGGGGATGCATGGGACCTCGGGCAGGGTTTATTGGTTGGGGCGGCAAGTCTTTGCTTGTTGGCGGGGAGTATAGGCAGGGAAATGTGCGGCAACTGATCGGGCTTGCCTGGGGACTGAGTTGCGCCCATCGCGCGCAGGCTCGCTCCCACAGTTTTTTTTGTCGGACATAAAATGTATGTACGACACCGACCCACTGTAGGAGCGAGCCTGCTCGCGATGAGGCCAGTACAGCCAACCAATAACTTGAAGGATCAACCGCGAGCAAACTCCACCGCTTTCTTGAACTGCTCATCCGTCGGCCGCACGCCTGTGTACAGGACAAACTGCTCCAGCGCCTGGATCGCGATCACTTCCAGCCCGGTAATAACGCGTTTGCCCTCGGCGCGGCCGCGCACGATCAGCGGTGTTTCCGAGGGAATTGCCACCACATCGAAGACAGTCTCGGCAGCAGCGATGGTTTCAGCGTCGAACGCCAGTTGATCGGCCTCAGGGCCGCCGCTCATGCCGATCGGCGTGACGTTGATCAACATCTGCGGACGCTGAGTGCCCAGTTCCGCTTGCCACTGGTAGCCCAGTGATTCAGCCAACACCCGACCCGCGCGCTCGTTACGGGCCACGATCAAGCCGTTTTGATAGCCGCCATCGCGCAAGGCACTGGCCACGGCTTTCGCCATGCCGCCGCTGCCGCGCAGGGCAAAGGTCGATTCCTTAGGCACCTGATGGGTTTCAAGCAGCTGGGCGATGGCGATGTAATCGGTGTTGTAGGCCTTGAGGTGGCCATGGGTGTTGACGATGGTATTGATCGATTGAATGGCCGCCGCCGACGCGTCCAGCTCATCGACCAGCGCAATGCAGGCCTCCTTGAACGGCATCGACACGCCGCAGCCACGAATGCCCAGTGCACGAATGCCGCCAACGGCACCCGGCAGATCCTGACTGCTGAACGCCTTGTAGTAAAAATTCAGGCCTAACTGTTCATACAGATGATTGTGAAACCGCAGGCCGAAGTTGCCGGGGCGCCCGGAAAGCGACATGCACAGCTGGGTGTCTCGGTTGGGGTTCATCTGCATGAAACATCTCCTTCATAAGCACTTTCAGATGGACGGGATTAGCCATTCCATCGTGGTCTGATCGATTATTACGGCGTGCCTGAGCAGGTTCGCCGGGGCCGTAAAGAAGTCGGTACAGACCTTACACAAAATTTACCCAGCGGCTGTGCTGATTTTCAAAAAAACGCTGTCTTAGAGGTATCCCCGCGACAATCCTTGGGTCTATTGCAGACACAAGCGCCGGGTCGAAGAACCGAGGAATTATCATGATCCGTAAAATCCCCACAGTTGCCTTGCTGCTCGGAGCTCTTGCTATCACAGGGCAGGCAGAGGCTGGCGGCGGTCACGGTTGGCAGGGTCCAGCGGTATTTGGCGCGATCGTTGGTTCGGCAATCGTCGGCTCGGCCATCATCAACAGCAACCGGCCTGTCTACGTACAGCAACCGGTCTACGCCCAGCCGCAGCCGGTTTACATACAACAGCCGCCACCGGTTTATTACCAGCCTGCGCCGGTCTACGTGCAGCAACCGGTCTACTACGCGCCACCGCCGGTTTACTATGGTCCGCCTCGTGGTTATTACGGTCCACCACGCGGCTACTACGGCCCTCCCCACGGTTATGGCCGCTGGTAACAGACTCATCAGGCCCCGCCTTATCAGCGGGGCTTTTTTGTGACCGTTCGTCGGCTAAGGTCTGGGAAAATCGCGTCAAGGTCGCTGTCGGGACAGTGTGGGCGGTTCAAGTTGGCAAGATTGACTCGCCCGCCCTTCCCCCGTATCGGGAAAAACGGTCATATTTATGTCATGCCAGGTCCGCAAGCTTGGACCTGTCCGTAAACAACAGGTTGATAAAAACAAGGACGACCTCATGCCCACGCAAAACCCGCACCGCATTGTCGGCTTGTGCACTTCCAGCAAGGTGTACAACGCTTTGACCGAACTCAAGCACCTGGAAGGCCATCGCAGCGCCAAGTTTCTTTCGCTGCTGGCAGAAAACCTGGTGCGCAAAGGCCTGCTCAACGAGCAGGAAGTGGTCCATATGCTTGACCTGGTGGTCGACTAGCCCAACCCTCACTGGTGTCAATGACGACTATCGAAAGCGTTGATTGTCCGTTCGAGTGGCAGGTCCGTAAGGTAGCTCCATCGATTGATGGAGGTATTTATGTCCCAGGTTCAAATCATGTCTGTAATCGGCAGCGCCGTTCCCGCACCGCTCAGAGAGCTAGGATTGCTCGCCTGTTGGTATCTGGTGCAGGACGGCGAACCGATCAGCGGACCGCTCACCTCGCTACCGGCCGCCAAGGCACTGTCGCAAAAAATCGGCCAGGGGCAGTTCAGCGCTTAAGGCAGCTGAACCCTTGGTTTGGTTTCGATGAAGATCGCCCAGCTCGACATGAATAGCGCCGCGATCAGCGGCCCGATGACAAAGCCGTTGAGGCCGAAAATCGCCAGGCCGCCCAGGGTCGAGATGAGGATCAGATAGTCCGGCATCTTCGTGTCTTTGCCCACCAGGATCGGGCGCAGCACGTTATCCACCAGGCCGATAACAAAAACCCCGAACAACCCCAGCACCACGCCCTGCCAGATTGACCCGGTGAACAGGAAGAATGCAGCCACCGGCGCCCAGACAATCCCCGCCCCCACCGCTGGCAAAAGCGATAGAAACGCCATCAAGACTGCCCAGAGCAACGCGCTCGGGATGTCCAGAAACCAGAAAATCAAACCACCCAATGCGCCCTGTGTGATCGCCACCAGCAGGTTGCCCTTTACGGTCGCCCGAACCACGCGGTTGAACTTGAGCTGCAAGCGGCGTTTCTGGTGTTCCTGCAGCGGTATGGCAGAGCGAACTTTACGGGCCAGTTCCGCGCCGTCTCGCAGGAAGAAGAACAGCAGGTAGAGCATGATGAAGAAGCCGACTACAAAGTCGAACGTGCCCTGACCGAAACTGAAGACCTGCGTGGCGACAAATTCATTGCCCGTCACCGCACTCTTGATGATTTTCTCCCGCAGCCCGTCCAGCTCGCCAAGCCCGGCCCGATCCAGCAAATGCTGGAAGTACGGCGGCAGGCTGTGTTTGAAATGCGTCACATACCCCGCGATGTCCAGTTCGCCGCTTTCGATGCTTTTGTAAAGCGAGGCCCCTTCCTGGACCAGCAAGATACTGAGGATGATCACCGGCAGGATCGCGATCACCAGGCAGATGCTCAGGGTGAGCAGTGACGTCAGGTTGCGCTGCCAGCCGAACTTCAATTGAATCCGGCGTTGCAGCGGCGCGAACAGAATCCCGAGGATCACCGCCCAGAACACCGCGCCGTAGAACGGCAGCAAAATCCAGATAAACGCAGCGGTGACCACCCCGAGTAAAATCACCAGCGATTTGTTGTGTACCGTCTCTTCGTTCATGTCCGATCCATGTCAGTGCTCAGGGGTGATGCTCTTGTATTGAAGAGCCGTGCTGATGCTTAGTCCGCCAAGGTTCGCGCGAGTGCCATCCGTTTGTTCATCAAGCATAGATCCAGATCAATTAACCCCGCGGGCAAGGCGATTACTCTCTCGGACTTTTGCGATCGACACCGCCATGACGCTCCTTGCTCCAGAACTGCTCGCCCCTGCCGGCACCTTGAAAAACATGCGATACGCCTTCGCCTACGGTGCCGATGCGGTCTACGCCGGCCAGCCGCGTTACAGCCTGCGGGTGCGCAACAACGAATTCGATCACGCCAATCTCGCGCTCGGCATCAAAGAGGCTCAGGCGCAGGGCAAACGTTTCTACGTGGTGGTAAACATTGCGCCGCACAACGCCAAGCTCAAGACCTTCCTCAACGACCTGGCACCGGTGATTGCGATGGCGCCGGACGCGCTGATCATGTCCGACCCGGGCCTGATCATGCTGGTTCGCCGGCACTTCCCGCAGATGCCGATCCACTTGTCGGTGCAGGCCAATACGGTGAACTGGGCCAGTGTCGAGTTCTGGCAGCTACAGGGCTTGAGCCGGATCATCCTTTCTCGGGAACTGTCGCTGGAAGAAATCGCCGAGATCCGCCAGCAAGTCCCGGCGATGGAGCTGGAAGTGTTCGTCCATGGTGCGTTGTGCATGGCCTATTCCGGCCGCTGCCTGTTATCGGGTTACATGAACAAGCGCGATGCCAATCAGGGCAGCTGCACCAACGCCTGTCGCTGGAAATACTCGGCCATTCAGGCCACGGAGAATCAGCTTGGTGAAATCGTTCAGCAATTCCAGCCTCAACCGACCCTGGGCATCGGCGCGCCGACCGATCAGGTTCTCCTGTTGCAGGAAGCCAATCGCCCGGACGAATTGATGCCGGCCTTCGAAGACGAGCACGGCACCTACATCATGAACGCCAAGGACCTGCGCGCCGTGCAGCACGTCGGGCGACTGACACAGATGGGCGTGCACTCACTGAAGATCGAAGGCCGGACCAAATCGCACTTCTATTGCGCACGTACCACGCAGGTCTATCGCCGCGCGATTGATGATGCCGTGGCCGGTCGCGAGTTTGATCGCGGCTTGATGACGGATCTGGAATCCCTGGCCCAGCGCGGCTACACGGAAGGTTTCCTGCGTCGGCATGTGCATGACGAATACCAGAACTATCAGCACGGCAGCTCGGTATCAGAGCGCCAGCAGTTTGTTGGCGAGTTGACCGGTGAACGTCGTGATCGCCTGGCGCAAGTGAAGGTAAAGAACCGGTTTAGCCTGGGCGATCACATGGAACTGATGACGCCCCAGGGTAATTTCCACTTCGATCTGCATCAGTTGCAGAATGGCAAAGGCGAGCCGATCGACGTGGCGCCGGGTGACGGGCACACGGTGTATGTGCCGATCCCGGATGCGGTGGATTTGCGGTTCGGGTTGTTGATGCGGGATGTGGGCCTTACACAATAACCAGGATTTCTGTGGAAGCGAGCCTGCTCGCGATGACGGACTTTCAGCCAACTGCATCGTTCAGTGTGGAACGGCTATCGTGAGCAAGCTCGCTCCCACCGGTAATCGGTTAAGCGAACTCCTCACGCAACATCGCCACAAACGCTTCCCGCGCCGGGTGAACCCCGGCGTTTTCATGCCAGTAAAACAGGTTGTCGATAGCCGTCAGCTCAGGGAACTCAAACCCCGCGCACCCCGCCCCTTTGGCGTACTGGTCAAACACCCCTTTAGGCACCAGCGCGACGCCGGCCCCGGCGCTGACACACCCGACTATCGCACCATAACTGGCCAGGCTGACAATCGGCAGCGCCTGTCCCTGCCGTAACAACCAATGCTCCAGCGCCGCCCGGTAAGGACAGCCTTGGGGCCACATGAACACGGTCTTGTCCTGCAAATCCGCGATATCGCGTACCGGCCCCAGGGATGTCGAGGCAATCAGCAGCAGTTCTTCGCGGTACATGGGCGTGCGCTTTAGCTGCGAGCGCTCGACATCCACCGCGACGATGGCGCCATCGAGCCGATGATTGAGCGTGTCATCGAGCAGCTGGCTCCAGGTGCCGGTGGTCAACTCAAGCGCGACGCCGGGATAACGTTTGTGAAACTTGGCCAGCAGACGCGGCAGACGACCGGTGGCCGAGGACTCGATGGCGCCGATACGCAGCGGGCCGGACGGTTCGGCCGAAGGGTCCACCGCCCGTTTGGCTTCAACAGTCAGCGCCAGGATCTTCGAGGCGTAAGTCAGAAACGTCTGCCCCGCCGGGCTGATGCGCAAACCTCGCCCCTCGCGTAGAAACAGCGCCACACCCAACTCCGCTTCCAGCGCCTTGATGCGTGCCGTGATGTTAGACGGCACGCAATGCAACAGCTCCGCCGCCCGGGCGATGCTGCCGACCTCGGCAACGGTCTTGAACATGCGAATCTGCGCCAACTCCATACATCACCCAAAGTGAACAGTTGTCGCAGTATAAGTCAGTTGTGGCGAATGGTCAGGCTTCCGATACTCGGTGCATCAACCCACCGGTGATCGACCATGAAGCCCTCAACGCACACCGTCAAAATTCTCCTGTCCATGGCGTTTGTCGTCGCCTGCTGGGGCTTCTCACCGACCGGCATCCACATCGGATTGCAGGCGTACGACCCCGGCCACCTGGCGCTGCTGCGCTTTCTGATCGCATCGGTGTTCATGGCGGTCGTCGCCGCATTCAAAGGCATCAGTCTGCCGAAGCTTGGCGATCTGCCGTTGCTGTTCGTCCTTGGTTTTTTTGCCGTGAGCCTGCACCACGTCGCTTTGAACATCGGCCAGCAAAATGTCAGCGCCGGCGCTTCCAGTGTGCTGGCTCAATCGACGCCGTTATTCAGCACCCTGCTGGCGCGTTTCGTGTTCAAGGACCAGGTCAGCGCCTGGCGCTGGGGGTGTGTCTTGTTGGGATTGATGGGCGTGGTGATTGTGGTGGCCGGTGATCGAGGGCTGGGCAGCATTGATGTGCACGGATTGCTGATCTTGCTGGCGGCGGTGTCGTGGAGTTTTTACTTCGCATTGCAAAAGCATCATTGCGCTCGCTACGACGGGTTGACGCTGGTCTGCTACACGGTCTGGTCGGGCACTGCGCTGTTGCTGATTTATCTGCCGGGGTTGGCCGGCAAGGTCGCCAGCGCGCCGATGCAGGTGCAAATGGCCGTGGTTGTCTTGGGCGTGTTTCCCAGCGCCCTCGCCTACCTGGCGTGGGCGTTTGTGCTGGCCCACATCGATTTGAGTCGGGCAACCATGACGCTGTATCTGATTCCGCCCACCGCCATGGCCATTGCGGCGTTTGCCTTGGGCGAGCAGCCAACGTTGATGATCGGGATCGGTGCAGTGGTGGTGCTGATCAGCGTGCTGGCGTTGAATCTGGAGCGGCGCCCTGCGGTCATCGCGGCGCAGCCTGCCCGGCCATGACTGCGCGCCATGCACAATTAAAGAATCGCCTTGCGATGCCGACGTCCTCTGTTCACATGAACGTGACGCCATCGTCTGGAAATGCTTATGAACCGTTTCGCTGCTGCCTGTGTGCTAGGGATGTTGTCCGGTTGCGCCAGCCCGCCACCCGCGACGCCCGCCCCACCTCCCTACCGGCAGCCGGTTCTGACAGTGCAAGAAGTGTTCAAGAAAACGCCACTGGAAAACTCAGTGATGCGTAACGGCGATGCGCTCAGCTATCAGGTCCACACCCCGGCTTACACTCGCGATGGTTTACCGAGCGTTGTACAGCTGCAAGCGGACTGCAAGGTGCCCGATGTCAAACTGTTATTCCTCGACAACTTCCCGATCGCGACGACGGATGGCAGCCACCAGCACACACCGTTGACGGTTCTGATTCCCAAGGAACTGGCAGCCGAACTGGCAAACAAGCCGAACTTCAGCGAAGCCTGTACGCGCACCGCAGCGTCGGACTGGCGCATTGTCCATCGCACTGAAGCCGCTCGCTGGGTGATGATCGACGTCAACAGCCTGAAAACCGAGGGCAACGTCAGGCGGTTCTGGGGCGGATTCGACGAACCCGCGCTGCTCACCGACAAGCCCAACCTGCAACTGTTCGGACAGACTCGCGAGCGCTACGAAGTCGATTGCGCACGCAAAACCTATCAAGTATTGAGCTCATTCCAGCTCGGCCCGAATGATCGGGTGTCCATGGGCGGGGTACTGAACAACCCGTCGCAGGCCTTCGTCCAAGGCAGCGCGGACACCCAGACCTTGCTGAACGCTGCGTGCGCCGCACCCTCGCAGCGCTCGACACTGCCTGCGTATGTCGCCCGCGCCAAACTTGCGCTGAGCTACCAGATAGAACCTGTGTCCGCTTCGGTATTGAAAGCCATCACCGATTTAAAGCTTGCGCCGCCCACCCGGACACTCAAGCGCACGGTATCGAAGATCAATAACACACTCTTATATTTTTCAAACTCAAGCACGGAATATGCGCTGGTGTTCGACACCGACGCTCAGAGCGGACAATTGCGCGAGCGCCGGGAAAAGGCTCCCGTCGACCGTTACATCGTCAGTTTCAGGGGCTTGTTGCCACTGGCAGAACACTATTCGCTGACAGAGAGCACGCGAAACAGACCACCGTTATCCACCGTCACCGATACTCAGCAATTGAGTTTCACCGGCGACTGGCAACGCATGCCGGTGGGTGCAACACTGGAAATGCGCGCCAGCAAACGGGAACGAAGCACCCTCGACGGCGAAACAATGAAACGGGAAAGTGTGCAGTGCACGGTGCAGCGTGTGCTCGACGCAGCCCAGATCAACAGCGAGCTGAAAGGCCCCGCCAAAGAACTGCGCTGTCAGTTTGACCTTGGCCAGAAACTCAAACGTGACAGCAAGATTTTCTACCTTGAAGACTACGCTTACTTCTTTCTGTCCTCGTCCATGTTAGGGGGCACCGAGAGTCGAGTCAGGCTGGTCAAGGTCGAACAGTAAAGAAAAACCCGGCACAGTGGCCGGGTTCTTTTTATCGCCTGTCATCGGATAAGGGGGTTGGCTCATCCGCCGGGGGTACGTCCTCGTCAGCGGCCGGATCCTTCCAGTCTTCAGGTCGATCGGCGTCTGCGGCAGCCGGGTCCAGCGAAGGGTCCCTGCCGGGTGGAGCATCGCGATCCAACGTCGGCTCGTCGGTGCCGGGCATCGGTCTGGTCGGGGCGGTATCGGGTGTTCCACCTTGGAACATTGAGTCGTTAGCCATGACGCACCTCACTGATGAGGTCCAGCAAATCTGGGCCGTACTCGTTGGAAGCGGGCGCGGGAATGGCGTGCTATCGACTGGACAAACGGTCGTCAGGCGCCGGCCGAAAACCGGTCGCGGCTGTTGGTCAGGTGCAGCCACATGGCGGCGCGTGCGGCGTCCGGGTCCTGTCGTTTGATCGCGTTGAGAATCGCCTCGTGCTCAAGGTTGGCCAGTTGCCCCAACTTGCTCAGGTCCGCCGCACCGCGCTCAGCAGCATTGACCCGGGTCCGCGGAATCATGGCGCTGCCCAGGTGCTGCATGATTTCGGTGAAGCACACGTTGCCGGTGGCTTCGGCGATCAGCAGGTGGAAGCGCTTGTCGGCCTCGACGCAGCTGTCGTGGTTGGCGAGCAGGCTTTGATAGTCGTCGAGCGCTTCGCGCATCTGCATCAACTGCTGATCGGTGCGACGGCTCGCCGCCAGCGCGGCAGCCTGGGTTTCCAGGCCCATGCGCAACTCCAGAATGCTGCGCACCCCCAGCGCGGTATCGACATTCAATCGAAGCCCCTGCTCCGGCGCGCGCTCCAACACAAAGGTGCCGATGCCGTGACGGGTTTCCACCAGGCCTGAGGCCTGTAACTTCGAGATCGCCTCACGCACCACGGTGCGGCTGACCCCGTGCTCCTGAACAATCGTGTTCTCCGACGGCAGCTTGTCTCCCGGCAACATTTGCCCGAGCAAGATGCTCTGGCTCAGCTTGGCCACCAGGTCATGGGCCAGGTTGTGGGTGCGCTTGCGCGCGGGCGCGTCGAGGTCTTCTTGCATGTCGATCATCCGGAAGCAGGGCTAACCGAATCGTAGCACTGCGCTCGGCTGGAATCCCCAAAAATACAACCCTCAACTTGTATGACAACATTCAACAACCGGACGTAAACGGCCTTCAAAAAGACGCAACAAAACCGCAAAAAAATAAAAAACCTGAACAAAAGCACCATTCAGCTGGACATGAGTGCTTGCGAAACAAAAAAACCTAGTTGTATGATGTCTATCAACACAGCAACAGCCAGCCACACCCCGCATAAAAATAATCAGTGGGAGAAAACCAAGTGAATACCTCCATATCCGGGATGCACGAAGGCGCCGATTCGGTCCTGAAGTCCGCCATCTCGAAAGTCAAACGCCATGTCCTGCCGCTGTTCGTCATCATGTTCATCGTCAACTACATTGACCGCGTGAACATCGGCTTCGTCCGCGCCCACATGGAGCAGGACCTGGGGATCGGCGCTGCCGCCTACGGCCTCGGCGCCGGCCTGTTCTTCATCGGCTACGCGCTGTTCGAAGTCCCCTCCAACATGCTTCTGCAAAAAGTCGGCGCACGCATCTGGCTGACCCGCATCATGCTGACCTGGGGCCTGGTCGCCGCCGGCATGGCCTTCATCCAGAACGAAACCCACTTTTACATCCTGCGATTCCTGCTGGGCGTGGCTGAAGCCGGGTTCTTTCCCGGGGTGATCTATTACTTCACACGCTGGTTGCCAGGCGTCGAGCGTGGCAAGGCGATTGCCATTTTCCTCAGTGGTTCGGCTATTGCCTCGCTGATCTCCGGCCCGCTGTCCGGGTTGCTGTTGCAGATCAGCGGATTCGGGATGCACGGCTGGCAGTGGATGTATTTCATTGAGGGGATATTTTCAGTCGGGCTCTGCGTGTTCGTGTGGTTCTGGCTGGACTCCAAACCCCACGACGCCCAATGGCTGACCCGCGCCGAGCAAGATGCGCTGGTCAAAGCCATCGATGACGAACAACTGGCCCGGGAAGCGGCGACTCCGATCAAGCCGTCGCTGGGCACGCTGCTCAAGGATCGCCAGATCATCCTGTTCTGCCTGATCTACTTCTTCATCCAGCTGACCATCTATGCCGCGACTTTCTGGCTGCCGAGCATCATCAAGAAAATGGGCGATCTGAACGACATTCAGGTCGGGCTGTTCAACTCGATCCCGTGGTTGCTGTCGATTGTCGGCATGTACGCCTTCGCAACTTTATCCGCCAAATGGAAACACCAGCAAGCCTGGGTCGCCGCTGCCCTGCTGATCGCGGCGGCCGGGATGTTCATGTCCACCACGGGCGGGCCGATCTTTGCCTTCGTGGCGATCTGCTTCGCGGCGTTGGGCTTCAAGTCGGCGTCGTCGCTGTTCTGGCCGATTCCTCAGGCATACCTGGATGCGCGAATCGCGGCGGGCGTGATCGCGCTGATCAACTCGGTGGGCAATCTGGGCGGCTTCGTTGCGCCGACCACGTTTGGCCTGCTGGAAGAACATACCGGTTCCATTCAGGGCGGGCTGTATGGCCTGGCCGCGACATCGATCATCGCCGCGATCATCGTCTTCGCCGCGCGCAACACACCAAAAACCGCACCCGCCGTTGCCCTGGGCAAACCAGCGCCCAATCACGCCTGAACCTCTGTGTTGAAGGACAAGACAATGAACCCACAAGACACCGCCAAAGCCCCGATCATCACCAGCATGCAAGTGGTGCCGGTGGCGGGTCACGACGGCATGCTGCTCAATTTGAGCGGCGCCCACGGCCCTTTTTTCACCCGCAATATCGTGATTCTCAAGGACAACGCCGGTCACACCGGCGTCGGCGAAGTGCCGGGGGGCGAGCGCATTCGCCAGACGCTGGAAGATGCACGTTCGCTGGTGGTCGGCAGTCCGATCGGCACGTATCAGAAGATCCTCAATCAGGTGCGCCAGACCTTTTCTGACCGTGATGCTGGCGGTCGCGGTTTGCAGACGTTTGACCTGCGCATCACCATTCACGCAGTCACGGGCCTGGAAGCCGCCCTCCTCGACTTGCTCGGCCAGCATCTGGACGTACCGGTTGCGGCCCTGCTCGGTGAAGGCCAGCAGCGTGACGAGGTGAAGATGCTCGGTTACCTGTTTTATGTCGGTGATCGCAATGAAACCGATCTGGCCTATCGCAGCGAACCGCAGGCCGACAACGACTGGTTCCGCGTGCGTCACGACAAAGCCATGACCGCCGACGCCGTGGTGCGCCTGGCCGAGGCCGCGCACGCTCGCTACGGTTTCAAGGACTTCAAACTCAAGGGCGGCGTGCTCAGCGGCGACGAGGAGATCGAAGCCGTCACCGCGCTGGCCGAACGCTTTCCCGATGCACGCATTACCCTCGATCCGAATGGAGCATGGTCACTCAAGGAAGCCATTCGACTGTGCCGCGATCAGCATCAAGTACTCGCTTATGCCGAAGACCCGTGCGGGGCGGAAAACGGTTATTCGGGCCGTGAAGTCATGGCTGAGTTCCGCCGGGCCACGGGCCTGAAAACCGCAACCAACATGATCGCCACCGACTGGCGGGAAATGGGCCACGCGATCCAGCTGCAATCGGTGGATATCCCCCTGGCCGACCCGCATTTCTGGACGATGCAGGGTTCGGTTCGCGTGGCGCAGATGTGCCACGAATGGGGGCTGACCTGGGGTTCGCATTCCAACAACCACTTTGATATTTCCCTGGCCATGTTCACCCATGTCGCGGCGGCTGCGCCGGGGGAAATCACTGCAATCGACACGCACTGGATCTGGCAGGACGGCCAGCGCCTGACCAAGGCTCCGTTGCAAATCGTCGGGGGTTGCGTGCAGGTGCCGAAGAAGCCCGGGCTAGGGGTTGAACTGGATCTGGATCAACTGGCCAAGGCCCATGAGTTGTACAAAGGCATGGGACTGGGCGCGCGGGATGACAGCGTGGCGATGCAGTTTCTGATTCCGGGGTGGAAATTCGATAACAAGCGACCGTGCCTGGTGCGCTGACCCCTCGCCACACAGAAACCCTGTGGGAGTGAGCCTGCTCGCGATGAGGCCATAACATTCAACATCATCATTGACTGTTACACCGCCATCGCGAGCAAGCTCGCTCCCACAGGGGGAGGATATTTGTCAGTTCATCCTGGCGGCTTGCAACAACCACTCCTTGAACATCGCCATCGCCGACGTTTCAGGGCGCGACTGCAAGCGGGTCAGCCAATAGCTGCCGGTGGTGATGCCGATGTCGAATGGTTGCTCGATCGCCCCCGCCGCCAGTTGCCGGGCGAACATCAGCGGCGGCGCCAAGGCAATGCCGGCGCCTTGTAGCGCCGCCTCCATCATGGCCAGCGAGGAGTCGAAGACGATGCTCCTGGGCGGCGGCGTATTGGCCGGTAACCCGGCGGCCAGAAACCACTCGGGCCACTCGTCCGTGCGATAGGAACGCAACAGCGTCTGCTTGAGCAAGTCCGCAGGTTGTTGCAACTGCCCGGCTATTTCCGGGACGCAGAGCACCGATAACGGCGCGTCGATCAGCTTTGACGCCTCGATCCCGTGCCAGGCTCCAGCGCCAAACCGGATGGCGTAATCCAGGCCTTCGGCAGCCACATCCACCCGGTTGTTGTTGGTCGACAGGCGCAAATCTATGAACGGATGTTTCGACTGGAAGTCCGTCAGACGCGGCAACAGCCATCCCACCGCAAAGGTCCCCACGGCGCCCACGGTCAACACTTCACGAAAATGCCCGCCCTCGAAACGCTCAAGGGTTTCGGCAATCCGGTCGAAGGACTCGCGCAATACCGGCAGCAAGGTTTCGCCTTCACTGGTCAGCATCAGGCCGCGGGGCAAGCGTTTGAACAGCGTTACGTTAAGCTGGGCTTCGAGGCTTTTGACTTGATGACTGACGGCCGCCGGCGTGACGAACAACTCCACCGCTGCCCGAGTGAAGCTCAAATGGCGCGCGGAAGCCTCGAAGGCACGCAATGCATTCAGCGGCAGATGAGGACGAATCATGCCCACTCCAAATTTTTCTAATGGCTAACCCGAAATATCGTCGTTTGTCGATTGCAGCCCGACTGCCTAGATTTGGCGCGCCCGTCAGCCGTCCGGTGTTGGATCCGGTCGGAGTGTAGCGGTTAAAGTAATGGCAACTCATGGAGAGTGGTTCCAATCATGTTCAAATTTCATCTGCCAAGACTGGCGTCCCTCAGCGCTTTCGCCCTGTTGCTCGGCGCAAGTCACTGTATGGCCGCAACAAAATCCGACGATCAACTCGACGCCTTGGTGAAAAACGCCATCGGGCCGGTCATGCAACAACAGAATATCCCTGGCGTCGCGGTCGCGATCACCTTGAAGGGTCAGCAGCATTACTTTAACTACGGCGTGGCATCGAAAGAGGACGGTAAACCCGTCAGCAAAGACACGCTGTTCGAAATCGGCTCGGTGAGTAAAACCTTCGCCACCACGTTGGCTGCCTACGCCCAGGCGAGCGGCAAACTGTCTTTGTCTGACCGGGCCAGCCAGGTGTGGCCTGAGCTGCGCGGCAGTGCATTCGACACCATCAGCGTGTTGCAACTCGCCACTTACACTGCTGGCGGGTTGCCGCTGCAGTTCCCTGACGAGGCCGATCATCCAGACAAAATGCTCGCCTACTTCAAACAGTGGAAGCCCGTTTATGCCGCAGGCACCCACCGTCAGTATTCGAACCCCAGCCTTGGGCTGTCCGGTTATCTGGCGGCCAAAAGCATGGGCCAGCCGTTCGATGAGTTGATGGAAAAAACCCTGCTGCCCAAACTCGGCCTCAAGCACACCTACCTCAAGGTGCCGCAGGATCAGATGGGGCTTTACGCCCAGGGTTACGGCAAGGAGGGAAAACCGGTGCGGGTCAGCCCGGGAGCGCTGGATTCGGAGGCGTATGGGGTGAAAACCAGCGCGACGGATTTGCTTCGGTATGTTGAAGCGAACCTGAAACCGGCGACGCTGGAGAAACCAATGCAGCAAGCGATTGCCCTCACTCACAGTGGTTACTACACCGTGGGCGAGATGACGCAGGGCTTGGGTTGGGAGCACTACCACTATCCGGCCAGCCTCGAAACGTTGCTGAGCGGCAACTCGACGGAGATGGCGATGGAGGCGCACAAAGTCCAGTGGCTGAACCCACCACAACCTGCGCAAGACGCGGCATGGTTTAACAAGACCGGGTCGACAGGTGGCTTCGGCGCTTATGTCGCGTTCGTACCTTCGGAAGACATCGGTATCGTTATTCTGGCCAACAAGAATTACCCGAACTCGGAGCGAATCAAGCTGGCTCACAATATATTGAGTGCCCTGACTGAATAACCCACGCCGCTTAACTGTGGCGAGGGAGCTTGCTCCCGTTGGGTGGCGCAGCCACCCCAAAAACCATTCAGTACGTTTTATCAGATACACCTAGGTGGATGGTCTTGGGGCCGCTTCGCAGCCCAACGGGAGCAAGCTCCCTCGCCACAGGGGGTCAATGCTGGCAATAAAAATGGGCGACCTCTTGAGGTCGCCCATTGTCGTTTTTACGTCAGCTCAATGCCGGGTCGGCGTCTGAGGGTCAGGCGCATCGTTCCTCGGATCGAGATTGTCCCGGGCTTGATTCACCAACAACTCCGCAATCCCCGCCAACTGCTGAATCGCCCCCAGCATCATCCGGTTCGAGCCATCCAGCTTGACGGCAAAACTCACAAGCACCGCATTCAGGGACGCAAGGGTTTCGCTGGCCTGATGCAAGAGAGTGAGGGTGTCGATGCCCGGAGCAATCGTGAGGATCTGGTTGATCGGGACGGAACGCCTGGGCTTGCGCACACGAATGGGGGTGTCGCGCTCGGCCGTTTCGCCCAGCCGGACAAGCTTCAGGTGAGTGGCATCGGTTGGGCGTTGCGGATCATTTTTGCCGAACTTCTTCATAGACGAGGCTCCTTTCTGGCCATTGGTTATTTCGTCCCTGGATCCCTCAGTGTTGCGGACTCCCACGTCCGACCGCGATGGTTGCGGTGGCTGACAAAGGCTAACGGCGCGCTCTGACAGAAACCAGTTCATGAAGTCCGACAGGACTTGCAGGAAATTTCCGAGACCAATGAAAGCAATACCTCCCCGCCCGGAACACGCGCCTTTTTTAGCCGCAGCCGAGCAAAAAAAATGGGCGTCCCCTTGAGGTCGCCCATTGTCGTTGCCCGCCACCTGTGGGAGCGGGCTTGCCCGCGAAGGGGCCAGTACATTCAACATCAATATTGCCTGTCAGATCGCTTTCGCGAGCAAGCCCGCTCCCACAAGGGTGATGGCGGCGTACACAAAGACCGAATCCTGCCGGGGTCAGTCAGTGTTCAATCATCCGGCATTTCAGGGGGCTTGGCCGGTTTGGCGGGCTTACCCGGTTTTTCTCCCTTGGCACCCTTGGCACCTTTGGCGGCCGGTTCGGCAACCACGGGGGTCGCGACTGTCGGCGGTGCGGCTTCTTTCTCGGTCGCCGGCAAGGCGTCGATGGTTTCAAATATCTTCTTCAAATCGACCGACTTTGATTCATCCCCCGAACTCTCGAACTTCTTCTCGCCGTCCTTGCCCACCAAGATGACTTTGGGCAACGCCCCCGCGCCGAGTTTCAGCGAGCGGATCAGTGCCATGGTGTCCTGCTGGCCGAGGTCCTTGCCGTCGAGCTGACCGAACATATTCAGCACGGTGTATACCCTGATATTGCGCTGGGCGACACCTTCCTTGTTGGCCGGATCGTTCAGCGAATTCTTAAGGCTCACCCAGACCGGGTCAACAGTGCTGGGAGCAATCACAATCAGTGGCCGGGCCCTGCCCTTGTCGATGTCCAGCGGTGAGCCGTCTTCGGCGGCGAGCAAGGGGCCGGCGAAAGCCAGCAAGGTAGTCAGGGTCAAAGACCTGATGAGCATGCGCATCTCCTTTTGATATCCACGCTCTAATGATTGCGCATCGCGGCGATCGTTCCGGGTGACGCACCGCAATTGTGTTCCGCCTTGACCCAAGCTTAGGTCAGGGCGGTCATTGCGCAACAGGCTGAGCTAATCTCATCACTCATAACGAACCACCTGATCCGCCGTGAGGCCCTCGCCATGAGCGCTCAGTTGAACCACACCATCGTCTGGTGCCGAGACAAGCAGATTTCGGCCCATTACCTCGCTGAGATCCTCGGCCTGCCCGCTCCCGAGCCGTTCGGGCCGATGCTGGTCGTCAAGTTCGACAATGGCGTGTCGCTGGATTTCTATGACAACGACCCGCCGATCGCTTCGCAGCACTATGCGTTTTTGATCGACGAGGAGGATTTCGATGCCGCCTTCGCGCGCCTGCAAGCGCGCCAGCAGCCCTGGTGGGCCGATCCCGGCAAGCAACGGCCCAACGAGATCAACGATTACGGCGGTGGCCGGCGGGTTTACTTCGATGACCCGGACGGGCATCTGCTGGAGATTCTCACGCGTCCCTGATGCTGGAAACCGTGCCGGTTCAGAACGCCAGTTTGTAGCCGATCAACACCAGCATCGTGGCCAGGCAAGGACGCAATACCTCGTCGGAGATGCGACCGGTCAAGTGACTGCCCAGGTAAATCCCTGGCAGCGAACCCACCAGCAAATAACCCAGCACCTGCCAATCCATGTTGCCCATGCTCGCGTGGCCCAGGCCGGCGACCAGGGTCAGGGGCACGGCATGGGCGATTTCGGTACCGACGAGGCGGCGTGTCGGCAGCAGCGGATAGAGGATGAACAGCGCCACGGTGCCGAGGGCGCCGGCACCAATCGAGGTCAGCGCGACCATGGTGCCCAGGACCAGACCGGTGATGACCGTCAACACATTCAGGCGTGAACCGCTGGGGTTGTACTGGCCGCCCGCCCGCTTGTGGGCGAAGTCGAGCAGGCGTTTCTTGAAGAAAATCGCCAGTGCCGTGGCAAACAAAACGAAGCCCAGCGCTTGTTTGATAACGGCGTTCATCGCGTCGGGCGAGGTCTGCAAACTGCTCAGGAACCACAGCGTCAGTGCCACCGCCGGCACACTGCCGAGGGTCAGCCAACCGGTGATTGCCCAGTCGATGTTGTTGTTCTTGCGGTGAACCAGCACACCACTGGATTTGGTAATGGCCGCGTACAGCAAGTCGGTGCCCACCGCCGTGGCCGGGTTGATACCGAACCAGAGCAGAATCGGGGTCATCAACGACCCACCGCCGACGCCGGTCATACCGACGATAAAGCCGACGACCAACCCTGCCACTACCAACCCGAAGTTAACGAAATCCATTAACACGCCCGCAAAAAACGCATGAAAAAACTGGCCCGCAGCATAGCGATTTTTCTTATAACCACTTATATCGATGCGGACTATAGTTATTCCACAACATAACACTCCCCTATGTACCCAATCCCCCCTGTGGGTGCGAGCCTGCTCGCGATTGCGGTCCAACATTCAACAGGAGCGGTGACTGACAGTTCGCTATCGCGAGCAGGCTCGCTCCCACAGGGGATTGGTGGTGGTGAGAGTTGTCCGCAATATCACTGCACCGGCAAAAAATTCAAAAACAGCAAGCTCTGCGCGTAGTTCAGGCCGATCCGCCGATAACGCTCGTCCAGCATCTGCGTGAGCAGGTCCAGCCGCGCAACGATCTTTCCGAACTCCACGGCAAAACTCAGGTTGCTGCCCTCCTCCGAAATTTCGTTGGAGAACAGCAAGGGCTCACCGCTTTTACTTTGCCGCTGACTCAAGATCCAGGTGGCTTTCTCGATGTTGCGTGCGGCGTTGCTGACGAAGGTCGGGTTGATCGCATCGGTCATGTAGAACTCGAGACGATTGCCGTGGGCGGTGACCAGCATGCTGCCAATGGCGTAAATGAAAGCGCCGACCCGGTCGCCGAGAAACTCCGGGCTCATGGCGTAGCTCAACGCCGCGAGGTCTTTCTTGCCACCGAGGGTCGGCAGCGGCTGTTGTTGTTCGATGGCCAGGCGCACTTCTTTACCGGCGGTGCGGGCGTCGAGGAAGCCGGATTTTTTCAACTCATCCGGGTTACGCAGGTAGAGCTTGCTCATCAGCAAGTAGAGGCTGTCAAGGTTGTCGCGCATCGTCAGGGTCGCCATGCGGTCGACGCTGGTCTGGAGGAATTCCTGGGGCGTGCCTTCGCGGAACTGGCTGACGATGTCGCTACCCTGTTGCTGGCTGCAACCGCTGGCGAAGAGCATCGACAGGCTGGCCAGCAGCAGGCATCGGCGACGTAGAGGTGAAGCAAAGCAGGGTAAAACTCGAGCCATGAGTGCTTGAACTTGGGCATTGGCCGACGGTGGGGATCGCCGCAGGCTGGCCAAGGATAGAGCCGCCAAAGCTGAAAAAGTGCAGTGCCGATGGTCCGTAAACGCTGGCCCCCAGAACGATTACCGCCATATTAGTCATACTTTTTTATTGCAGCGCGCTTCATATAGACTATAAATCCCTCCTTGATCGCCTGTTAAGTCGATCATTAGTATGACTACATACCAAAAACAACAAGAAGGAAGGTCAACCATGCTGCAATCCCGACACCTGCTTTCCGGCCTCGGACTGTCCCTGATGATCGCCACCCTCACCGCTCAAGCGGCTGGCCTGTCCAGCGAACACAAAGCCTTCGGCAAGACCAACGACGGCACGCCCGTCGAGCAATACGTCTTGCGCAACAGCCATGGCCTGCAAGCCACGGTCATCACCTACGGCGGCATCTTGCAGTCGCTGAAAGTGCCGGACAAAAACGGCAAGCTCGACGACGTGGTGCTGGGTTTCGACGACGTTCAGGGCTATCAGAGCGGCACAGCGTACTTTGGTGCGACCATCGGGCGTTTCGGCAATCGCCTGGCCAACGGCGCGTTCGAACTGGACGGCAAACGCTATCAGGTGCCGCTCAACGACGGTTCCAACTCGCTGCACGGCGGCCCGCTGGGGTTTGACAAGCACGTGTGGAAAGCCCAGCCGAGCAAAGGCAAGGACTCGGTGGGCGTGACCCTGACGTATCTGTCGGCGGACGGTGAAATGGGCTTCCCCGGCAACCTCAAAACCGAGGTCACTTACAGCCTCACCGAGAACAATGAGTTGCGCATCGACTACAAGGCCGGCACTGACAAACCCACCGTGCTGAACCTGACCAACCACAGCTACTTCAACCTCGCCGGCGCGGGCAACGGGGATGTGCTGAAACAGCTCGTCACCCTGCATTCGACCCATTACACGCCAGTCACCGCCAAGCTGATTCCGACCGGCGAACTGGCCCCGGTCGCCGGTACGCCGATGGACTTCACACAGCCCACCGCCATCGGCAAAAACATCAAGGCCGATCACCCGCAACTGAAATTCGCCGAGCCGAAACGGGGTGGATTCGATTTCAACTGGGCCTTGGACGCCAAGGGCGATGTGGGCAAACTGGCCGCCGATGTCAGCGACCCACTCTCCGGGCGCCGCTTGCAGCTCTACACCACTGAACCCGGCGTGCAGTTCTACACCAGCAACTTCCTCGACGGCACGGTCAAGGGCAAGGGCGGCAAGGTTTATCCGCATTGGGGCGCGTTTACCCTGGAGACCCAGCACTACCCGGACTCGCCGAATCAGCCGAATTTCCCGTCCACCCGGCTTGACCCAGGCAAGGTCTATACCCAGCAAACTGTGCTGAAGTTCTCGGCCCACTAAACATCCCCCCCCCCCCGCAATCATGTAGCAGCTGCCGAGCAGCGCGAGGCTGCGTTCGGCGGCGAAGCCGTCGTTAAATCAGACAATGCAGAGTGTCAGTTGCACAGTGCATACAGGGTTTACGACGGCTGCGCCGCCGAACGCAGCCTCGCGCTGCTCGGCAGCTGCTACACGTCTACGGAACCACCGGGGTATTCTGCTGCCAACCGGAGAGTATTTATCGATTCGAAAAAGGAGGTTTTCATGCGGACCCTCGAACTGGCCGGCGTCAACGTACCGGTCATCGGCCAAGGCACCTGGCGCATGGGCGAAGATCCCTCGCAACACAACAAGGAAGTCGCCGCGCTGCGCCTGGGCATCGAGTTGGGCATGACCCTGATCGACACCGCCGAGATGTACGCCGAAGGCGGCGCGGAGGAAGTGGTGGGTGAAGCCATTACGGGCCTGCGCGACAAGGTCTTTCTGGTCAGCAAGGTCTACCCGCACAACGCCAGTCGCAAAGGCATCCCCCAGGCCTGCGAACGCAGCCTGCGACGTTTGAACACCGATTACATCGATTTATACCTGCTGCATTGGCGCGGCCAGTATCCGCTCGAGGAAACCGTAGCAGCCTTCGAACGCCTGCGTGAAGACGGCAAGATCGGGCGTTGGGGCGTGTCCAATTTTGACGTCGACGATCTGCAGGAGTTGAACTCTGCGGACTGCGCCACCAACCAGGTGCTGTACAACCTGGAAGAGCGCGGCATCGAATTTGATCTGCTGCCCTGGTGCCAACGGCATCAGCAGCCGTTGATGGCATACTGTCCCATCGGTCAGGGAGGAACGATGCTGGCCCACCCGGCGCTCAAGCAGATTGCCACCCGTCACACGGTGACGCCGGCTCAGGTAGCACTGGCATGGATTCTGCGACAGACAGGCGTGATCGCCATTCCCAAAGCGGTCAGACCTGAACATGTGCAACTGAATGCGCAGGCCGCGCAATTGCGGCTCGGAGACGAGGACCTGAAGGCGCTGGACCACGCGTTTCACGCGCCACAACGCAAGCACCGGTTGGCCATGGTCTAAGCCATCGCGGTTCTGTCAGAGGGCTTCTGCATGAGAAGCACTGATCAGCTCGACGACTTTAATTTGCCACGCTTTATCCAGGCTCAAGACCCGGTGTTCAATCGGGTTCAAGAAGAACTGCGTGCGGGCCACAAACGCAGTCACTGGATGTGGTTCGTCTTTCCGCAGTTCGCCGGGTTAGGCGGTAGCGAGATGTCCCGGCACTTTGCCATTCGCTCCGTCGAGGAAGCCGTGGCTTACCTGAATCATCCGCTGCTGGGTTCACGACTGCGTAGCTGCACAGAACTGGTGCTGAGCATTAAAAAAAGCTCGATTGCCGGCATATTCGGCCATCCCGATGACCTCAAGTTTCACTCGTCCATGACACTGTTCGCCCAGATTGCGCCCCAGGGCAGTGTCTTCCACAAGGCACTGGATCAACACTTCCACGGCATACGGGATGACTGGACGCTGCAGCTGCTGGACTCAAAACAGGCCCAGTTGCCCACCAATCAAGGTTGAGAAGTCGTCGTCCACGAAGGGCAGAATCGCGTCCGCCACTGGTTGCAATTGCCGGGTGACGTAATGGTCGTAGTCGATGGGCGCGCTGCGAATCTCCAGCGGCTCGGGCCCGGCAACGGTGATCACGTAGCTGATCCAGCCGCCGTTCTGGTATTGCCGAGGTCGGCGCTGCTGATCGTTATAGTCATCGGCGATCCGCGCCGCACGGACGTGGGGCGGCACGTTGCGTTCATAGTCATCCAGGGTACGGCGCAGGCGCTTGCGGTAGATCAGGCGGTCGTCGAACTCGCCGGCCAGGGTTTTGCGCACGTAGTCGCGCACGTAATCCTGATAGGGCTGGCGATGGAAAATCCGTGAGTACAGCTCCTGCTGAAATTGCCGGGCCAGCGGCGACCAGTCGGTGCGCACGGTTTCCAGGCCCTTATAGACCATTTCGTCAGTGCCATCGGCGCGGGTGACCAGCCCTGCGTAACGTTTCTTGCTGCCCTCCTCTGCGCCGCGAATGGTCGGCATCAGAAAGCGTTTGTAGTGGGTCTCGAACTGCAATTCCAGGGCGCTTTCCAGCCCGTATTCCTGTTGCACATGCTCGCGCCACCATTGGTTGACGTGGTCCACCAGCGCGCGGCCGATCTGCGCGGCCTCTTCCTGGCCGTGGGCGCGACGCAGCCAGACGAAGGTCGAGTCGGTGTCGCCGTAAATCACCGTTTGCCCCTGGGCTTCGATCAACTGCCGGGTGCGCAGCATGATCTCGTGGCCGCGCAAGGTGATGGACGACGCCAGGCGTGTATCGAAGAAGCGGCAGCCGCTGGAACCGAGCACACCATAGAAAGCGTTCATGATGATCTTCAGCGCTTGCGACAGCGGCGCGTTGTGCTCGCGCTTGGCAGTCTCGCGACCTTCGGCTACCCGCGCGACAATCGCTGGCAGGCAATGCCGGGTCCTGGAAAAACGCGCACCGCGGAAACCCGGCACGGACTCGCTGTCATCGGGATGCTGCAAGCCCTCGATCAGCCCGACCGGATCAATCAGGAAGGTGCGAATAATCGACGGATAGAGGCTTTTGTAGTCGAGCACCAGCACCGACTCGTACAAACCGGGTTGCGAGTCCATGACAAAACCGCCGGGGCTGGCTTGCGCAGGCTTGTTGCCCAGATTCGGCGCCACGAAACCCTGGCGGTGCATCAGCGGCATGTAAAGGTGGGTGAACGCCGCCACCGAACCACCGCTGCGGTCCGCCGGCAAACCGGTAACGCTGGCCCGTTCCAGCAGGAAGGTCAGCAGCTCGGTCTTGGCGAAAATCCGCGTCACCAACTCGCAGTCCTTGAGGTTGTACGTGGCGAGCGCCGGCTTGTCCTCGGCGAACATGCGGTTGATTTCGTCCATGCGCTGGTATGGCGTGCTGATCGCCTTGCCCTCGCCGAGCAGGGTTTGCGCGACGTTTTCCAGGCTGAACGAGGGGAAGCTCCAGGTCGCCGAGCGCAGGGATTCGATGCCGTCGATGATCAACCGGCCGGCGGCCGAGGCGAAGTAATGGTTGCGACTGCCGTGTTCGCGCCACTGCATTTCTTCGCCGCCACGCCCCAGTTTCAGCGGCACGCCGAGCTGACGGGCGTGTTGGTGCAGCACGCGCAGGTCGAACTGCACGACGTTCCAGCCGATGATCGCGTCGGGGTCATGGCGGGCGAACCATTCGTTGAGCTTTTTCAGCAGCGCGGTTCGCGAGTCGCAGTAGTCGAGCTGGAAATCCACCGCGCTGTCGTCGCCATTCGGCGGGCCAAGCATGTAGACCTGACGCTCGCCGCAGCCTTCCAGGGCAATGGAATACAACTCGCCCTGAGCCGTGGTTTCGATGTCCAGGGACACCAGTCTGAGGTTGGGCCGGTAATCGGGAGCGGGTTTCATCTGCGCGTCGAGCCACAGGCCTTCGGTCCCTGGCGTGCCACCAAACAGGACAGGCGCGGTGATGAAGCGCTCCATCATGTAGCGTTCCGGCGGGCGCACGTCGGCTTCGAACATCTCGACGCCTGCTTTGCGCAGCGCGGTTTCCAGGCGAATTAGCTGACCGTGTTGCTGGCAATACAGGCCTAGCACCGGGCGGTGCTCGAAATCCTGAAGGGCCAATGGCTTGAGCTCGACATTTTTTTCGCCGCGCAAAACAGCCTCGGCCTGCTCGCGCCGAGCCGCCGGGATAAATGCCACCGACGGTTGATGAGGCAGACGGATACGTTGGGGACCGGTATCGGTCGCCAGCCAGAACTCGACTTGCGTACCGGCCGGGGTGTCGCGCCAATGCCGGGTCAGGACGAAGCCCTGCTGTAAATCCACCACTGCAACCTCAAGATTTGATTCAGGCGGCAATTCTACGCGTCATCGCGGGGGATAGCCCGCCCGCTCCGACCTCACAGACAGACATAAAACCTGTGGGAGCGAGCTTGCTCGCGATGACGGATTCACAGCCAACATCATCACTGAATGTTAAACCGCTATCGCGAGCAAGCTCGCTCCCACAGGGGTTGGTTGAGGCCATAGATCAGTGAACAACGGCGGAATACTTCCGGTTTACCGAATAAAAACCGCCGAATGACGTTTTTTGCGCATTATCTGCCGCTTTCCGCCTTGCCCTCGGCGCCTGGGTCTACGATTCTTCAATAACAACGACAACACCTGAGAAACCGCCATGAAAACCGTTGCCCAACTGCTGAAGTTAAAGGCTGAACAGAATCATGAAGTCCACATCATTGCGCCTCATCAAATGGTGCTGGAAGCGCTGATGGTCATGGCCGCGAAAAACGTCGGCGCCTTGCCGGTCGTGAAGAATGGCGAGGTCGTGGGCATCATCAGCGAGCGTGACTACGCGCGCAAACTCGTGCTCAAGGGCCGCTCCTCCGTCGGTACGCCGGTCGAAGACATCATGGTGTCGCCGGTCATCACCGTGGACACCCATCAAACCGTGGAAACCTGCATGAGCATCATGTCCGACAAACGCCTGCGCCACTTGCCGGTGGTGGAAAACGGAAAGTTGATCGGTTTGCTGTCGATCGGCGACCTGGTCAAGGAAGCCATCGCCGAACAAGCTGAATTGATTCGCCAGTTGGAGCAGTACATTCGCGGCGAATAGTTCCGAAATCCCAAAATCCCCCCTGTGGGAGCGACCTGTGGCGAGGGGATTTATCCCCGTTGGGTCGCGAAGCGGCCCCAAAACCTGCAGCTGCGGTCATTCAGGTAAACCACTTGCATAGGTTTTACGACTGCTTCGCAGCCGAACGGGGATAAATCCCCTCGCCACAGGTCGCTCCCACATTGGGTTGGTGGTGTTTTCAGGTGGGCCAATGGCGGGCGAAGACCGGTGCCAGGGTCGGGTGGCGGTCGATCCGTGTCAGCCAGGCATAAAAACCGGGTCGGGCATTGCGCAGATGCTCGCGACTGCCCGCCCATCGCGTCACCACCGCCGCCAGCACATCCAGTGCCCCTGGCGTTTCGTCGTCCAGGTACAACTCGCCCGAGAACTGATCGGCAAACACCTCCCAACTCCAGTGCAACCGTCGACGGGCGCCGGCCATGAGGTTTTCAATGGTTGATTGATTCGCCTCGATCAGCCAGCGCTCGGGGTAATCGATGATGCCGATGGCCGCGTAGCAATTGCTGACGATATACACCAGGCCCCGGATCGCCTGATCACGCTCGGCGGGCGTGTTCGACAGC
The DNA here is from genome assembly GCF_059695905.1 of Pseudomonas sp. LBUM1663. NCBI lineage: Bacteria > Pseudomonadati > Pseudomonadota > Gammaproteobacteria > Pseudomonadales > Pseudomonadaceae > Pseudomonas > Pseudomonas sp. LBUM1663. The sequence continues at coordinate 4,404,395 of NZ_CP166792.1, forward strand.
AGGTTCGACTCGGGAAACGCGAGCCCCAGATGAATCAGGATCGCCGCGCTTTCGGTGAGGATGCTGCCGTCGGGCAGTTGCAAGGTGGGAATCTGCTTGAGCGGGTTGAGTTTCTCCAGGGCTTTGGCAGCCTCCGCAGACGACTCGACGTCGATGAAGCGATAAGGGATTTCGCAGAGTTCGAGGGCAGCCTCTATCGCGGCGGCGCCGGAGTTCTGGTGTCCGTATAGCTGGTACATAAGCACCCCCCTTCAAGAGTGTCTCTTTGTAGCATCTGATACTGACCCTGCTGGAAAATTTCTTTTTATGCCACTGCATCCAAATCGCTTTCCGATGGGTAGTACCCGTAGCAGCCCCTGAGGCTGCCGAGCAGATTACTCATTTACGGAGCACTATTCATGAACGCCAAACAGCTGATTTGCCTTGCCGGTTTGTTCGTCGCGGGCCCCATGGCCTACGCCCAGTCAGGTCTGCCCGACAGCATCAAGGTCCCGGACGGGCACAAGGTCGCCCTGGAAACCACCGGTGTCGGCGAGATCACTTACGAATGCCGTGACAAGGTCAATGCCGCCGGCCAGACCGAATGGTTCTTTGTCGGGCCCAAAGCGGTACTCAATGATCACAACGGCAAACAGGTCGGCACCTACTTCGGGCCACCTGCCACCTGGCAGGCGAAAGATGGCTCGAAAGTCACCGGCACCCAGCTGGCTGTCGCGCCTTCGAGTCCGGGCAACCTGCCCTATCAATTGGTCAAGGCCAACCCGGCCGAAGGCAAAGGCGCGATGACGGGCGTCAGCTACATCCAGCGCGTCGCCCTAAAAGGTGGCGTGGCCCCGAGCACTGAATGTTCGACGGCCAATAAGGGCAAGCAAGAAGTGGTGAAGTACCAGGCGGATTACATTTTCTGGGCAGCCAACTGAAACCAGGCCTGCAGGAATTTGGTCTACGCTGCTCAGCACTGGCCCCGGTCCAATGGCCCGGGGCTGCTGCCCATTATTGACGGCTGAGATCAGTGTCCTTGCCCGAAACTCTTTTCGATTACGAAGCCCACATCGCCGCCTGCGCTCGCGGTGAACGTCAGGCCCTGCGTGATTTGTACATGCAGGAGAGTCCGCGCCTGCTGGGCGTTGCCAAACGCCTGGTGCGTGACACTGCGCTGGCGGAAGACATTGTCCACGACGCCTTCATCAAGATTTGGAATGGCGCCGCGCAGTTCGACCCGGCGCGAGGGTCGGCGCGGGGTTGGATGTTCAGTTTGACGCGGCATCTGGCACTGAACTTCATCCGTGACAACAGCCGCGAAATTCAAGGCGATTTCGATGGGGTGGCCGACACGGCAACATTCGATGCTCAGGCTCATTCCGGGCGCATTCATCAATGCCTGGAACAACTGGAGCCTGCAAGGCGCGCCTGTATCCTGCATGCCTACGTCGACGGATATTCTCACGCTGAAATCTCACACAAACTCGGCACCCCGCTGGGCACCGTCAAAGCCTGGATCAAGCGGAGCCTGACGGCATTGCGGGAGTGCATGGGATGATCAGCAAACCGACGAATGAAACCCCGGAAGAACTCGACGAACTGGCCAGCGAATATGTGTTGGGCACGCTGTCGGCAGAGCTTCGCACCCTGGTCCAGCAGCGCCTGCGCGACGAATCTGAGTTGCAGGCAGCCGTGGACGCCTGGGAGCGTCGCCTGCTCGGCCTGACCGATCTGGCCGAGCCTCACCCGCCGTCACCCCACCTTTGGCAGCGTATCGAGCGCAGCGTGAATAACGTGAATCGGCCAGCTTCGCCTATCGCGGCTCAGTCTTCATCCTGGTGGAATCTATTGCCGCTCTGGCGCGGGCTCGCCGGTGCGGGGTTGGCCGCCACGTTACTGCTCGGCGCATTGATGTTGACGCAAACCACCGTCAAGCCGACTTACCTGGTGGTGTTGGTCGGCCCCCAGGACAAGGCACCGGGCTGGGTGATCCAGGCCAGCAACCCGCGGGAAATCCAGCTGATTCCGCTAGGTGTCATTGAGGTTCCGGCCGACAAGGCGCTCGAGTTCTGGACCAAGGCCGACGGCTGGCAAGGACCGGTGTCTCTGGGGTTGGTCAAACCGGGACAGACATTGTCCATTCCGCTCGACAAATTGCCGCCACTGCAACCCAACCAGCTGTTCGAACTGACCCTGGAAAATCCGCAGGGCTCACCGATCGGCAAGCCGACCGGGCCGATTCAATTCATCGGTCGGGCAGTGAAAGTCATCTGACCGCGATCAACCGAGCGCCGCGATCAATTCCGCCGTCGTGACAATCGAGTGGGCATAGGCCGGTCCATTGATCTCGTGCGCAGCGTGCATGGCCTCGGCGCTGAACGCGGCCGTGGCGTCGCGCACCAGCGTCACGTGATAGCCCAGTTCAGCGGCGAATCTGGCGGTGCTTTCGATACACGTATTGGCGAGCATTCCCACCACCACGACCTTGTCGATCCCGTGTTGTTTGAGCAGGTAATCTAGATCGGTGTTGGCGAAACCACTGCCGCCCCAGTGTTCCTTGACGATCACGTCACCAGCCTTGGGCTGAAAGTCTGGGTGCCACTCACCGCCCCAGGTTCCGGCGGCAAATACCTGCGCGCGGCTGGCACCTTGTTGATAGGGACTGGGGTGTTTCCAGCGTGCCAGTTCATCAGGTTCGGCGCGGTGATGCGGAACGTAGAAAACCTGGAAGCCGGCCTTGCGAACGGCCGCCACCACCGTCTTCAAGTTGGCCAGCGTGCCTACGCTGTCAGCCACCGGTTGAGCGCGGCCATGCAGTTTGCCGCCTTCGCTGAGGAAGTCGTTGTAAGGATCTACCAGCAGCAGGCCGGTGTGGGCCGCAACGTAGGAACTGGCATTCATGATTGACTCCTCCAGAACAAAGACACGCGCCAGCTATCCAGTGTAGAAGCGCCGCACAACCCAATCGCGGTCATCCGTCGACTGAACCATCACGCTGACGTGAGGAGCATCGCGCCACCTATCATTGCCGTCGATGTTCACCATCACCTCAATGAAGTTCTCATAAAAAATCCGCGGCGTAAGATCGGCCCCATATCAAAACAACTACACCCCGGAGCACAAAATCATGAAACGCCAAATCCTTCTCAGCATCGCTTTCTCGGTTTTTGCAGTTAACGCTTTCGCCGCTTCCTCTACTCACCCGGTTGTCGCAGAAGGCGGCTCGGATCGTCTGATTGAAAGCCGTGTGGCTGAAGGTGGGTCGGATCGTCTGATCGAAAACCGCGTCGCTGAAGGTGGTTCGGATCGTCTGATCGAAAACCGCGTTGCTGAAGGTGGTTCGGATCGTTTGATCGAGAAACGCGTTGCCGAAGGTGGTTCGGATCGTTTGATCGAGAATCGTGTGGCTGAAGGTGGTTCGGATCGTTTGATCGAGAACCGTGTGGCTGAAGGTGGTTCCGACCGTTTGATCGAGAGCCGTGTGGCTGAAGGTGGTTCCGACCGTTTGATCGAGAATCGCGTTGCTGAAGGTGGTTCCGACCGTTTGATCGAGAATCGCGTTGCTGAAGGTGGTTCCGACCGTTTGATCGAGAATCGCGTTGCTGAAGGTGGTTCGGACCGTCTGATCGAAAGCCGCGCTGTATAAATGAATGGCTTTACCGAAGTACTCAATAAAAAACCCGGCCTCATCAGCCGGGTTTTTTTACGCCTGCTTTTTGCGGCCGGTCATTTGCCCGCTCGCGCCATGCATCGCTGATAACGCTCATCGACCCGCTTGGCGAACCACGCCGTCGTGAGTTTGCGGGTGATTTTCGGGCTTTGCAGCACGATGCCCGGCAACACTGCTCGAGGCAACGGCCGACCTTCCGCCTTCTCGGCCAGGTCGAACACCCGCGCATAGAGTTGGGTGTCCTCGAACTGAAGGTTTTTGCCCTCCTCCAATTGATCGCGAATGGTCGTGTTGCGCATGCCCAATTGCTTGCCCAAGGTACGCACCGCCAATTCCGTAGTGCCCGGCATGATCGCGTCGTAGCGCACCAGATCGCCATCCAGCGCCAAAGGGATGCCTGATGCTCGACTCACCGCGTTCTGAAACGCCGCATTGCGGCTGGCGTACCAACCGGCATTGAAATCGGCGAAGCGATACAGCGGTTGCTTGTAGCTCACCGGGTACCCAAGCAAGTGGGCAATGCCGAAGTACATGCCGCCGCGACGGCTGAACACTTCACGACGGATCGAGCCGTCCACCGGATACGGATAATCCCGTGCCTGTTGCTCGGCGAAGTCGATGCTGACCTGCATCGGCCCACCGGTGCGCACCGGGTTGAGCCCTCCAAACAAGGTCCGCCCCATGGGCACAATGCCGATGAAGTCATCGAAAATCGCGCTGAGTTCTTTTTCGCTGCGCGCCGCATTCAGCCGGTCGCTGTAGCTTTTACCGTTGGATGAACTGACCTGCAGTGCACCGCTGACCAGCAGGCTGGGGATATGGACTTTAGCGGCACGACGGTCGATCTCTTCGCGGGCGATCTTGCCCAGACCCGGCACGGGTGGGTCGACCTGGAAGGTCGACTCTTGCTCGGTGACCGCGAGCACCGAGCACAGGTTTTGCGTGGAGGGATCGATGTTCTGCGCGGCAAAGGCGGCGTAGATGTCCGTGGCCCAGCCTTGGCGGTCAACGGTTTTCGCCGGCAGCAGGCGCACGATCTCGGCCTTGACCTCGGCGGGTTTGCGGGCCGGCAACTCCTGAGTGCGCTGGGTACCGCAACCAGCCAGCACCAGCAGCGCCGCGAGACTCATGATCAATCGATTGGCTTGCATGGTGCTCCATCAAATCCGCTGAACCGGGTTAACCATACGATCAATGACATGGCGCAGGCTATGACTCCTGCCGCAACGCCCCGTTCCCCTTGCCTTGCATCCGCCGCCACTTCACGGTTGCGGGGCCTTTTCCGTTGGGCGGCCAGCCTTTTCATATCCACGGGCTGGACCATACTTGAGCCACACACCGAGGAGGACAGGCTCATGAACCGTAGCGACGTGCTGATCATCGGCGCCGGCCCGACCGGGCTGGTACTGGCGCTGTGGCTGAGCAAACAGGGAATTCGGGTACGGATTATCGACAAGACGTCGGCCCCCGGCACCACGTCCCGGGCGCTGGCAGTCCAGGCGCGGACGCTGGAGCTTTATCGCCAGCTCGACCTCAGCAATGCAGTGGTGAAAAAAGGCCACCGGGTGGACGCTGCGAATTTCTGGGTCAAGGGCGAGCCCGTTGCGCGCTTGCCATTGACCGGTATCGGCGAGGGGCTGACGCCTTACGCGTTTCTCGAAATGTTCCCTCAAGACGAACACGAACAGCTGCTGATTGAACGCCTCGAAGGGTTCGGTATCAAGGTCGAACGCAGCACCGAACTGGAGGGTTTTGAGGAAACCGGCGATGGCATCAGCGCAAGGCTGCGCTTGCCCGATGGCCAGCAGGAATTCTGCCAGGCGTGTTATCTGGCGGGTTGCGACGGAGCCCGGTCAATCGTGCGCAAGACCCTCGACACCGGTTTCCCCGGCGGCACCTACCAGCAGATTTTCTATGTCGCCGATGTGCAGGCCCAAGGCCCGACGTTCAACGGTGAACTGCACCTGGACCTGGATGAAGCGGACTTTCTCGCGGTGTTTCCGTTAGCAGGTAAAGGCCGCGCCCGCTTGATCGGCACCGTGCGCGACGAGCGCGCCGACCGTGTTGAAACCCTCGGGTTTGCCGATGTCAGTAGCCAGGCCATCGAACATCTGAAGGTGCAGATTGATCAGGTGAACTGGTTCTCGACCTATCGTGTGCATCATCGGGTGGCGGATCACTTTCGCAGCGGTCGCGCATTTTTGTTGGGCGACGCGGCCCACGTCCACAGCCCCGCGGGCGGCCAGGGCATGAACACCGGGATCGGCGATGCCATCAACCTGGCCTGGAAACTGGCGGCCGTCTTGAGCGGCGCCGCCACCGCCACGTTGCTCGACACCTACGAAACCGAACGCATCGCCTTTGCCCGCAAACTGGTGGCCACCACCGACCGGGTCTTCACGTTTGTCACCGCCGAAGGGCGCATGGCCGATTTGTTGCGCACCCGTCTGGCGCCTTTCCTGATCCCCAAAATGGCCTCATTCGAAACGTCCCGGGAATTTCTGTTTCGCACGGTGTCGCAGATCACCCTTAACTATCGTGGGACGGCGTTGAGCACGGGTATCGCCGGCCACGTTCATGGCGGCGACCGCCTGCCCTGGGCTCACGACGGTGAGGGAAACAATTTCGAATCGCTGAAGTGTCTGACCTGGCAGGTGCATGTGTATGGCGACACCAGTGACGAAATGATCGCCTGGTGCCACGAGCATCACCTGCCGTTGCATGTGTTCGACTGGCGGCCGGCGTTTGAAACGGCGGGGTTGGGGCGTAACGGCTTTTATCTGTTGCGGCCGGATACCTATGTGGCGATTGCCGACACCTCGGCTGATCCGAAGGTGATTGAGCGCTATTTCAAGGAGCACGAAATCCGGCCGTTTTTTGGCAGCCCCTGAGACCACCACAAATCAAATGTGGAAGCGGGCTTTTGTGGCGAGGGGGCTTGCCCCCGTTGGACTGCGTAGCAGTCCCATAACCTTAAAGCGCGGAGTGTCAAATATGCCCCGAGCTCAGATATTGGGGCCGCTTCGCGACCCAACGGGGCGGTACGGCGGTCCGACAAGCCCCCTCGCCACAAAGGCTCGCTCCTACAGGGGTTCTGTGGTGTTCATTAGATCCCGGCCAGCGCCAGGTCCATCGCGAAGTAGGTGAAGATCAGATCCGCCCCCGCCCGCTTGATCGCGCCAAGGCTTTCACGCACCACACGGTCCTCATCAATCGCCCCGGCCTGCGCGGCGAATTTGATCATCGCGTACTCGCCGCTGACCTGATACGCCGACAGCGGCAAACGCGACACTTCGCGAATGTCGCGGATGATGTCCAGGTACGCACCGGCCGGTTTGACCATCAATGCGTCGGCGCCTTCCTGCTCGTCCATCAGGGACTCGCGCACCGCTTCGCGGCGGTTCATCGGGTTCATCTGGTAGCTTTTGCGGTCGCCTTTCAGCGCACTGCCGCCGGCTTCGCGGAACGGGCCGTAGAGCGCGGAGGCGAATTTGGTCGAATAGGCCATGATCGCGGTCTGGGTGAAACCAGCTTCGTCGAGGGCCCGGCGAATGGCCTGGACCTGCCCGTCCATGGCCGCTGACGGGGCAATCACATCCGCACCGGCACGGGCCGCCGCCACGGCTTGTTTGCCAAGGTTGATCAGGGTCTGGTCGTTGTCGACTTCATGGTTGTGCATCACGCCACAATGGCCGTGGTCGGTGTATTCGCAGAAACAGGTGTCGGACATCACGATCATCTCCGGCACCGCATCCTTGGCAATGCGCGACATGCGCGACACCAAGCCGTTGTCGCTCCAGGTATCGCTGCCGCTGCTGTCCAGGTGATGGGACACGCCGAATGTCATCACCGCCTTGACCCCGGCGCGGGCGTAACGCTCGATCTCACCGGCCAGTTTCGATTCCGGAATGCGCATCACGCCCGGCATGCTTTTGATCGGCACGAAATCATCGATTTCTTCCTCGACGAAAATCGGCAGCACCAGGTCGTTCAGGCTGAACTCGGTTTCCTGGAACAGGCTGCGCAGGCTCGCATTGCGGCGCAGACGGCGTGGACGTGCTTCGGGGAACTGACTGGACATGAGGGGGTTCCTGAAAAACGGAGGTCGAGGCGAAAGTCGTAGGGGGCGAAGCTTATGCCCTGCGAGGGGCGGGGCACAAACCTCAGACGCATAACAAACCGTTACCGGTCCGGCAATAATCCCTTGCAACGCAAAGCTCCGTAGCAGCTGTCGAGCAGCGCGAGGCTGCGTCGGCAGTCTGTCAGGCAGAACGCGTTTGCAGGTTCTACGGCTGCTACGCAGCCGAACGCTGCCTCGCGGTGCTCGACAGCTGCTACAGGGGGTTTTGCTTCCGATTAAAGCGTCAGGGTGCCGCTGATGCAGGTCACCACCGAACCGCCAATCCAGATCTCATCGCCCACCTGCTCCACCTGAATGCGCCCGGCGCGGCCCATGGTCAGGCCCTGGCTGACCACGTAGGTCGCCGGCGCCAGCCCTTCCGCCAGCAACCACTGCGCGATCCCGGCGTTCAAACTGCCAGTGGCCGGGTCTTCCGGCATGCCGTCGCCGGAGATGAACGCGCGCACTTCAAACTGCGCATCATCGCCATCGCGCTCGGGGTGCCATGGCGCGATCACGCCGACGGCCAGGCCCAGCATTTGTGAATGATCCGGCTGCAAATCCAGTACCTGCTGGCGGTCCTCGACCATCACTGCCAACCAGCCGGCACCGTTATCGACCCATTGAGCCCGGACAATCGCCCCTGGCTCCAGTCGCAGCCCACGGCGCACTCGCTCGACCACATCGGCGTCCACCGGCCCGGTCTTGATCAGCGGCGGCGCGAGAAAGGCCAGCTCCGCGCCTTGCTTGCGCACCCGCACCAGACCGACGCCGCACTCCTGAATGATCTCCTCGCCCTTAGGCACGCCACCGGCTTCCAGCCATGCGTGGCAGGTGCCCAAGGTCGGGTGACCGGCGAACGGCAACTCGTTGAGGGTGGTGAAGATCCGTACCCGATAGTCCGCGCGAGGGTCGCGCGGTTCGAGGATGAACGTGGTTTCGCTGAGGTTGGTCCAGGTCGCGAACGCCGCCATGCGTTCATCGCTGAGCCTGTCTGCACCGAACACGACTGCCAACGGATTGCCCTTGAGCGCAACCCGGCTAAAGACATCCACTTGCTTGAAATCGAATGAGCTCATTGCCTGCCTTGGTCTTGAGAAAGTCGAAGAGGTTTACTTGGGAATTTCCAGCCCACGGATCACCGCCGGCCGCGCCAGGAAACGCTCCAGCACGCGAGTGACGTTGGGGAAATCCTTGATGCCCACCAGATCGCCGGCTTCATAGAAGCCGATCAGGTTGCGCACCCACGGAAAGGTTGCAATGTCGGCGATCGTGTAGCGTTCGCCCATGATCCAGTCGCGCCCTTGCAGACGGCCATCCAGCACTTTCAGCAGGCGTTTGCTTTCGTCGACGTAGCGATCACGCGGACGTTTGTCCTCGTAATCCTTGCCGGCGAACTTGTTAAAGAACCCGAGCTGGCCAAACATCGGCCCGATGCCGCCCATCTGGAACATCAGCCACTGGATCGTCTCGTAACGCGCCGCCGATTCCTGCGCCAGCAACTGGCCACTCTTGTCGGCGAGGTAAATCAGGATCGCGCCGGATTCGAATAACGGCAGGGGTTTGTCTTCGGGACCGTGGGGATCGAGGATCGCCGGGATCTTGTTGTTGGGGTTCAGCGACAGAAATTCGGGGGACATCTGATCGTTGGTGTCGAAGCCCACGCGATGGGGCTCGTAAGGCAGACCGATCTCTTCGAGCATGATCGAGACCTTGACGCCGTTGGGGGTCGGCAAGGAGTACAGCTGGATCCAGTCCGGGTATTGAGCCGGCCATTTTTGGGTAATCGGGAACGCGGACAGATCGGTCATGGGGAGCATCCACAGGGAACAGTAAGCGCTGATCATAATGGAGGAGCCGGTTTTTTTCGTATCAATCTTGCTGATGAACAAGATCAAAACATTGCAGTCTTTCTGCGGCGCCTCTACGTGTACCGTGTCCATAAATCCGCAACATCCTGTCGATAACCTCTGCTCCAACCCATGCAAGGTTACCGGTACATTGCGGCGCACTCGCTGGAATCGAACCAAATGGGCGTCAGAGGACTCTGAGAACTGCCCTTTCGGAAACGGACCGGCCCAACGACATGGAAAACATCCGATGCTGGGAGCTCGTGGTGTAAAGGTTTGTCAGCCTTAACCGAATACGCTGAAGATCACCTATTCAAATGATGAACCTTTTGAAATTTGCCAAACGCTTCAAGCAACGTGCGTATGTCGTCCTGCCCTCCCTGCTGGCGGTGAGCGCGTTGTTCCTTTCCCTGGAGTCCAGCGAGAGCCGCGCCCAACCGGCAGACGGCACGCAGACCCTGGTCTTCCTGCGTCACGCGGAAAAACCCGAGGGCGGCCTGGGCCAGCTCAACTGCCAGGGCTTGAACCGCGCCATCGATCTGGCCACCTTGCTGCCGGAAAAATTCGGCAAGGCTAACTACGTCTTTGCCGCCAACCCGACACGTAACGTCGAGGAAGGCGAACAGGACAACTCCTACAGCTACATCCGCCCCCTGATGACCATCAGCCCCAGCGCCATCAAGCTCGGTTTGCCGGTGAACATCAACTTTTCGGCCAACGACACCAGCGACCTGGCCGATGAATTACTCCACGACAAGTACCACAACTCGGTCATCTACACCGCCTGGTCCCACGGTTACCTGCCGGAGCTGATCAACAAGGTCGCGGGAGATGCGGTCGGCAAGAAACAGAAGATCACCGAAGACTGGGAATCCAATGACTACGACTCGCTGTTTGTGCTCACGCTGACCTGGCACAACGGCAAGGCGAGCCTGCAGAGCCATAGCTACAAGCAAGGGCTGGATAATGGGCGGGAGACGTGTCCGACTTAAGCTGTCGGGCCCCTTCCCGGCATTAAAGTCTATAGCGCCTGTTTGGGCCTCTTCGCGGGCAAGCCCGCTCCCACAGGGATCTGTGGTGAACACAAACCCTGTGGGAGCGGGCTTGCCCGCGATGAGGCCGGCAAAAACAACATTATCCTCGCTGCGTAGCACGCTCGCGCAGGTACTCAAGAACCGCGCCCTTCTCCCCGGAAAACTCAATTCGCGCGCCCTTCTTCTCGCGCTGAAACGCATACATCGGATCGTAATACTCACGCAGCAACCCTTCGATCCAGCCCCGATGCAAATCCACCACCCCGCTGTTCGCCTGCTCCGCCAGCGCGTCTTCCATCAAGATCAACATCCGCCGGTGCCGTTCACCGCCCAGGCGCTTCTGAACGTTGTTCAAGCTTTCCAGCAGACGCTCGGAAAACAGCGCAAAGCCTTCATCGCCGTGCACGCGGATGAACTCGGCACACAAGTCCACGACGTAATCACGCAAGATCCGTTCGACCCGCCCTTCCAGGCTGTCTTCCAACCAGACCATCGGATACTGCTGCATGCCCTGAAACAGCGGCAATGGCAACGCGCAGCTGCCGATCGCCCGGCTTTCGTCTTCCAGCACAAACTGCTCGATGCCGTGGGCGCGCTTCTTCAGCACGTCCGCCGCCAGGCGGTTTTCAAAGTCGATATTGGACGGCTGGACGGTGGCGCGCTTGCCGAAGCTGGAACCGCGGTGATTGGCGTGGCCTTCGAGGTCCAGGCCGTTGCGCAACTGCGTGAGCACCTCGGTCTTGCCGGTGCCGGTCATGCCGCCCAGCAATACAAAATCACACTGGGCAACGGCCTGATCGACCGTGTCCAGCAAGAAGCTGCGCATGGCCTTGTAGCCGCCACCGACACGCGGATAGTCGATGCCAGCCTCGTCCTTGAGCCACTGCTGGACGATCTGCGAACGCAAGCCGCCGCGAAAACAATACAAATAGCCTTCAGGGTGCGCCCGGGCAAAATCGGCCCAGGCCTGGATGCGTTCGGCCTTGATCTCGCCGGACACCAGTTGATGCCCCAGGGTGATCGCCGCTTGCTGGCCGTGCTGCTTGTAGCAGGTGCCGACCCGCTGCCGCTCGTGGTCGTTCATCAGCGGCAGATTGACCACACCGGGGAATGCGCCCTTGTGGAATTCGACCGGCGCGCGGGCATCCAGCATCGGCCGGTCGTTGAGAAAGATGTCGCGGTAATCGGTGAAGTCGATTGACATCAAAACACCTCGACCGCGTTGATCTGTCGCTCGACCAGTTCACCGATTGGCTCAAGGGACAGGCCCAATTCGCTGGCCACTTTCAGGAATTGCTCGTTGCCTTCGGGCGTGACCGCCACCAGCAGGCCGCCGCTGGTCTGCGGATCGCACAGCACTCGCTTATGCAATTCCTGCACGCGCCCGACCTTGCTGACGTAACTGTCGAAATTGCGCAGGGTGCCGCCGGGCACGCAGCCTTGGTCGAGGTAATACTCGACACCCGGCAGACGCGGCACACGGTTGTATTCGATGCGAGCGGTGACGTTGCTGCCATCGGCCATTTCCACCAAGTGCCCCAGTAAACCGAAGCCGGTGACGTCGGTCATCGCCGTCACGCCATCGAGCTTGCCGAAACGGCTGCCGGGTTTGTTCAAGGTGCACATCCAGTCGCGGGCCAGGCCGATGTCGGACGTGCGCAACTTGCCCTTCTTCTCGGCGGTGGTGAGGATGCCGATGCCCAGGGGTTTGGTGAGGTAAAGCAGGCAACCGGCGGTGGCGGTGTCATTGCGCTTCATGTGGCGCTTTTCCACCAGCCCGGTCACCGCCAGGCCGAAGATCGGCTCCGGTGCGTCGATGGAATGCCCACCGGCCAACGGAATGCCCGCCTCGTCACACACTGAACGTCCGCCGCGAATCACTTCCCGGGCAATCTCCGGCGCCAGCACATTCACCGGCCAGCCGAGGATCGCAATCGCCATCAGCGGATCTCCGCCCATGGCGTAGATATCGCTGATGGCGTTGGTGGCGGCGATGCGGCCGAAATCGAACGGGTCGTCGACGATCGGCATGAAGAAGTCGGTGGTCGAGACCACGCCGCGTTCTTCGTCGATCGCGTACACCGCCGCGTCATCGCGCGAGGCGTTGCCGACCCAGAGCTTGGGGTCAAGATTCTGCGCCCCGCTGCCGGCCAGAATCACCTCCAGCACTTGCGGTGAAATCTTGCAGCCACAGCCTGCGCCGTGGCTGTATTGGGTCAGACGAATCGGCTCGCTCATGGGGGGAATAACCTCGTGAAGACAATGCGGGCGAGTCTAGCATTGACGGTCAATCCAAGGCGCAACACCACACGCTTTGTAGCAGCTGCCGAGCGTCAGTCCGCGTACTTGACCAAACCGACAATAAAAACGCTTATTTCGTCGATTTTTCATGTAATTGAAATAATTGGCATCTCTTGTGCAAACGTTTGCGAGTCGCCGATACAGACGTTTTCGCGACATAACCGCGCAAGCCCGAAGAACCGGGCTTTTGATCCGCACGAAAAGGGACTTTTAATGCACCGCACGTCCAGCCGCGTGACTTGCTCGCGCACTCTTGCTGTTTCCTTGCTGCTGGCCAGCGTTACAGGACTACTCAGCAGCACCGTTTTGGCGCAACCCGCGCCCGCCGAAGAATCCGCCCAGGGCGAAACCCTGAGTCCCGAAGCCAGCCCGCCGAAAAAAGGCGTCTACCTGTCGGACTGGTTCAACCAGGATTTGACCGTCATCGGCAGCAAAGACATCAGTTTCGGCCCGCAACCTGCCGACGATATTTACCTGGAGTACGAGTACTTCGGGCGCAAAGGGCCGTTCGAGTTGTACGGCTACATCGACATCCCGAAAATTTTCGACATCGGCAACAGTCACGACAAAGGCGTGTGGGACCATGGCTCGCCGGTGTTCATGGAGCACGAGCCGCGGATCTCCATCGACTACCTCGCCGGCCGCAGCCTGGCCATCGGGCCGTTCAAAGAATGGTACGTGGCGTTCGACTGGATCTACGACCACGGCAGCAACAGCGCCAACCGCGCCAATACGCTGTACAGCGGCCTGGGCACCGACATCGACACCCACTCGCGAGTCAACTTGTCGGCGAACTTCTACGGGCGTTATCAATGGGAAAACTACGGCGCCAGCAACGAGTATTCGTGGGACGGCTACCGCGCCCAGCTCAAATACATCGTGCCGATCAGCAGCTTCAGCAACGGCGCGTCACTGACGTACATCGGCTTCACCAACTTCGATTTCGGCTCGGACCTGCACAAGGACAACCCGGCCCGCACCGCCAACGCCACTGTCGCCACCAACGTGTTGCTGTACTCATTCACGCACCTGCGTTTCACCCTGGTCGGCCGTTACTTCCACAACGGCGGCAACTGGGAGGATGGCAGCGAGTTGAATTTCGGCGACGGCGACTTCCGCGCTCGCTCCAATGGCTGGGGTTACTACGCCGGCATCGGTTATCAGTTCTGAGGCTTGATTGAACCTGGAGGTTTTATGAATGCAATGACGCGTATTTCCCTGGCCTGTGCCGCCCTGCTCTCTTCCACTGCCTGGGCGAGCGAAGCACCGATCCAGCCGAAAGTGATGCTGATCACCATGTTCGCCCCCGAGGCGAAAAACTGGATCGATCGTCTGGAGCTCAAGCAGGAAGTTCGAGTGCCGGGCCTGTCCGCCGAGTACCCGACCATTCGCTGCAACGCGGCGCAGGTGTGCCTGATGGTCACCGGCATGGGCCAGACCAACGCCGCGGCTTCGACACTGGCCCTGGCCCTGTCGCCGAAATTCGATCTGCGTAAAAGCTACTTCCTGATCGCCGGGATTGCCGGCATCAGCCCGAAACACGGGACCATCGGCACCACCGCGTGGGCGCATTACCTGGTGGAGTTCGGCACTCAGTGGGAACTGGATTCACGAGACGCACCGAAAGACTGGCCGACCGGGTACATCGGCATCAACACCCAAGGCCCGAACCAAAAACCGCCGCTGGACTACAAGACCGAAGTGTTCGAGCTCAATCCGAAGTTGCAGGCCAAGGCTTTTGCCCTGACGCACAAAGTCGAGCTGAGCGAGAGCAAGGAATCGGCGGCATGGCGCCTGAAGTACCCCTCGGCCCCGGCCAATCAGCCTCCGGTGGTGACGCAGTGCGATACGTTAGCGGGCAACACGTGGTTTTCCGGGACGCGCTTGAGTGAACGTGCCGAGGTCTGGACCAGGCTATTGACCGACGACAAAGGCGAGTACTGCACGACGCAACAGGAAGACAACTCCACCTACGAAGCGCTGCTGCGGGCGAGTCGCGAGGGCTTGGTGGATGTGCAACGTCTGGCGGCGGTGCGCGCGGGCTCCGATTTTGATCGACCGGCACCGGGCCAGAGCGAAGTGGACAACTTGCTCAAGTACGCGGATCAGGGCGGGTTTGTGCCGGCACTGGAAAATCTGTACCGGACGGGGAACCCGTTGGTGCAGGAGATCTTGAACAATTGGTCGGCGTGGGAGAATGGTGTTCCCGAGGCTTGATCTGACAATGCAAAACCCTGAGGGAGCGAGCCTGCTCGCGATAGCGGTGTATCAGGCAACTAAAATGTCGACTGACACTCCGCTATCGCGAGCAGGCTCACTCCCACATTTTGATTGGGGTTACGGTAACAAAATCACCTTATCCCCGGCACCTTGGTTCACTTCTTCATACCGCTCCAACCCCTCCGCCAGCGGCGATTCAAACAACCCTTCCGGCAACGGCAACAACCCTTGGTCAAAGAACTTGCCAAACTGATCGAGCATCGCCGCACACGCCTGGACGCCGTACAGCAACGAATTGATCCCCACCACCGAACCGCCCTTGCGATACAACGCCAGTGCCGGCAGTTGCACCAGGCCGTCTACCGGCGCCGCGATGATCGCGATGCGGCCGAACGCCGCGAGCGCCGGGACCGAGGCCGGTAGCCAGAAGCCGGTGGTGTCGAAAATCACGTCGGCGCCGCCGGTATACACGGCCTGCACCTGCGCCCCCAGGTCGTCCGGTTTATCCAGTTGCAGCGTCTGATACCCCTGCGCCTGCAGATCCTTGACCTGCTCGGGCCGCCGCGCCGCCGCCAGGACTTGAGCGCCACGCACCTTGGCCAGCGCCAGCGCGGCACTGCCGACCGCCCCGCCGCCGATCACCAACAGCCGCGTTCCGGCCGTCACCAGACTGCGTTCCAGCGCATCCCACGCCGTGGTGTACGGCACACCGAGGCTGGCGGCCTGGGCGAAGCTCAGATGGGTGGGCTTGAGCGCCACGCCATTGGCCGGCAGTTTGACGAATTGCGCATGGGAGCCGTCGGCAAAAAAACCCAGTTCACGACCGGTGCCCCAGACTTCCTGACCGATCAGTGCCTGCGGCCCTTCAACCACCACACCGGCGAAATCCCGGCCGGGAATCCGTGGCAAGGTGGTGTAGGGAAACCGTCCCAGCACGTTCTTCACATCGCTGGGGTTGAGGCCGGCCGCCTTGATCTGCACCAGCACTTCATCGGCGCCGGGAACGGGGGTCGGGACATCGACATAACGCAAGGCCGAGAGGTCGCCGGTCTGGTCGAATTGCAGTGCTTTCATGGGAGTGTCCATCGCATAAAGGAAAGGGTTTCAGGAGACCCAGCCAGCCACCAGTTGCCGGCCCATGGGCCACAACTTTTCGCCGACGAGCATGCCCAGCAGGCCCACCAGGGCAACGGCCGGTGGGGCGGGAGAACGAAAATCCAGTGCGCCGTAGAGCAGGCCGACGCCCAGACCAATGACCAGCGAGATGAGGTAGCTCATGGCAGACTCCGTGGGCAATCAAGGTATGCCCAAAGTCTAGAGCGAGGTTTCGGCGGGCATCGGCCAAGTGCTTCTGAATATCGGCCAAAGCGCTGATGCACGATGCAATGCGAACTGTGTAGCAGCTGGCGAAGCCTGCTGCTACACAGGTTTTGCTTATGGCTGGACTTGATGTTGGCTCGCGCAGAACTGCGAAGGCGCGACACCCAGCGCCCGGCGGAACATGTCGCTAAAGCTGCTCGGCGAATAGCCCAGTTCGCGGGCAATCGTGCTGACCGGCACGCCCTGAATCAACTCCGCCGCCGCCGTCGCCAATTGCACCTGCCGCCGCCATTCGGCGAAGCCCATGCCCAGGCGTTCCTTGAACAGCCGCGCCAGGGTGCGCACGCTGGCACCGGCATTTTCCGCGTGCTGCTCAAAGGGAATGTCCAGCGAGGGCGCGGCCATGACGGCCTGACACAGGTGCATCAGGCGTCGGTCGGAATCATCCGGCAACGGGATTTTCAACAGCGAACGCCTGGCTCGCCTAAGCTCCAACAGCGCCAGGCCGACCAGCGCTTCGTAATACTCCGGCGCACCATCATCGCCCTGCTCCACCAGCCCGACGATCAGCTCTCGCAGCAGCCCGCCGACTTCAATCACCTGAACACTGTCATCCAGCGTGGCCGCCAATGAGGGCCGCAGGTAGATGTTGCGCATCTGCAGGTCCGAGACCACGCGGATGCCATGCGGCACGCCCGGCGGCAGCCACACCGCCCGTTGCGGCGGCACCACCAACGCCTCATGGGGCGTTTCGACCCACATGACCCCGCTCATCGCGTACAGCAATTGGCCCCATTCATGCTCGTGGGGCTCGATGTACAAGCCGCGCGAGTAAGTGCGTGCCAGCGGTTGCACGGGCACATCGGTGTCACTCAGGTCTGGCGGGGCGGCAAGGGCCATGGGCAATGATCATTGGGGTTTTCAGGTCTTGCATGGTAACGACCCATCCACTTTGTTGCCACCGGCGGCGGCCGTCTGACAATCCGAATGAATTTTCCGTTACCCAAACGATCCTTGTATTACCACAGGGAGGAATACGGGCTTTATGAACAACGCAAAACTTTTCGTCATTGAATACACCCTTCATGGCGCGCCGAAGTCTTTCATTATCCGCCTGGACAAAATGGACAACGCGGAGGCTTGGCACTGGGCCAGTTGTGATGCCGGGGTCGGACGAATCCCGCGCTTTGGCCGAGAGAAGGTGCAAAAAACCAGCAAGCCGCTGGCGGAAAAATTCGGCATCGAAAATGTGACGTGGCGACCGGCGGGTTGAGCATCACAGGGGGAAGTCACCCGACATTAAAAGTGGAGCCCGAGTGGCTCCACTTCATGTTGATGAGCTATTTGGCGCACTTGCAGCCCTTGCTCGCACACGCCTCGCCATGTTCGTGGTGCTTGGCGCACGCTTCACAGCAATAGTGTTTGCCGTGACGCGCTATCGGGTGCTCGCCCAGTTTGCAAGAGCATTTGGGGCAGTCGCATTTACTGTCACTGTCGATCATGAGTCTGACTCCATGGGTGTGGTCGTCGCGTGCGGCAAATCCGCACCTCACTCATCAGTGTAGGAGTTACAAATGTCTCGGGGTTACTCGCTTCGAGTGCTGCTTCGATACATGAACAGCAACGCCAGCGCCAGGCACACCATCGCCAGCATCCGGCTGCTCGACAACTTGATCGCCGGGTTACCCAGCCAGCCGAAGTTGTCGATCAACATCCCCATGCCCAACTGCCCGACGATCACGGCCACGGTCGCCACCGCCGTGCCGACCCGTGGCACCGCGCCAACCATGACCATCATGTAGACCACGCCGAACAAGGCGCCGCTGAGCTGCCATTTCGGCACATCCATCAGGCTCACGGCATGGGCCGGCTCGAAAAACAGGATCAACAACCCGGTGACCACCGCGCCCACTGCGAAGGTCAGCAGACTGCTGCGCAACACGCCGACGGTTTCGCCCAGACGCCCGTTAATCGCCGCCTGGATACTCAACACCGCACCGGCAGCCACCACCACGGCCAACAAAATAATCAGATTCATCATCAACCCCGAGCAATCAGAACAAGTGCCGCGACAATCAGCAGCAACGCCAGCCAACGTTCACCGTTGACCTTTTTGCGGGCGGCGCCGAACCAGCCGAAGTGGTCGATCAACACGCTTTTGCCGACCTGCCCGGAGAGGATCGCGATCATCGTCATCGCGATACCAATGTGCGGCGTGGCCAGGGTCAGCACCACCACGTAGATCGGCCCGAGGAAGCCGCCGATCAACTGCCAGCGCGGCAAGGTGTTCAACGCCGGACCTTGTTGCTTGCCGCTGAACAACAGCAGTAGAAACAGAATCGCCGAGCCGACGCCGAAGATGCTCAACGTCGCCCATAAATGCCCGACCTGAACCCCGAGCGGCCCGAGCAAACCGGCCTCCACGGAAAGGCCCATGCCGGCGAGAATCACCAGAGGCAGCAGCAACAGCCGCAGCCCTGGTTTTGCCGCTGGCGCTGCAGCGATGTCGATTGAAGAAGATTGCATTGGGGGATCCCTACCAGTTACCAGATAGAACACGCCCCCCTTGTGGGAGCGAGCCTGCTCGCGATAGCGATATGTCGGTCACATTGATGTTGGATGTTCCGGCGCTATCGCGAGCAGGCTCGCTCCCACAGGGTTTGTGTTCTGAGTGCGTGCATTATCGGCTGGCGATCCTTTGCGATAAATGGGAGGATCCCGACAACACTTTTGCGCAACTTGCACAGCAGGGTCGACCATGCATGGCCTCAACGAGCTCGGATTCAAGGCACTTCGGCTGTTTGTCGCGGTGCTCGACCATGGCAGCTTCTCCGAAGTCGCCCGCCGCGAGGGTCTGGCGCCCTCTTCGATTTCCCGGCAGATCCAGTTGATGGAACAAGCCTTGAACCAGCAATTGCTCTACCGCCACACACGCGCCGTCACGCCCACCGAAGCGGGACGCATGCTCGGCCATCACGCGCGGCTGGTGCTGGTGCAACTGGAGGAAGCCGAACAGGCCTTGCAGGAACAGCAAAGCGAACCCAGCGGGCTGGTGCGGATCAATGCGCCGGTGGTCTTCGGGCAGCGGCATCTGACGCCGTGGCTGGGGCTGTTGTGCGAGCGCTATCCGAAACTGCAACTGGATATCCAGCAAACCGACAGCTACGTCGACCCGTTGCAGGAAGGCGCCGATTTGCTGTTTCGCATCGGCCCGCTGCCCGACTCGAGCATGCAGGCGCGAATCCTGGCGCCCCATCGCTTTCAAGTCGCGGCCAGCCCGGCCTACCTCAAACGTCGTGGCACGCCGCAACATCCTGAAGAACTGGCGGCGCATCAGTGCCTGGCCTACAAGGGCGTGGCCGGGCAGCAGCGCTGGTTTTTCCGCAAGGACCCGCAGGACTGGACGCCCTACTCCGTCAAAGGGCCGATCACCGGCAACCACGCCGACACCCTCACGCAAGCCGCCGAACAGGGCCTGGGGCTGGTGATGTTTCCGTCATGGTTGATTGGTGAGGCGGTGCGCAACGGCACACTGGTGCCGGTGCTGGGGGAGTATCAGGTGTCCAACAGCCTTGAGCCGCAGCAGATTGCGGTGCTGTGGCCAGGTAGCCGACGGTTGTCGGTGAAGGTGCGCACGGTGATTGATTTCTTCGTTGAATGCTTCGGCACGGTGCCTTACTGGGACCGACCATAGAGCTTGAGCAGCACACAGTCACTGTGGCGAGGGGGCTTGCCCCCGTTCGGCTGCGAAGCAGCCGTAAATCCGGTAAACGCGTTATGCCTGATTTCCGCGTTGCCTTGTTTGGGGGGCGCGCGCACCCCAACGGGGGGCAAGCCCCCTCGCCACAAAAGCCACTGTCAGATACGGAATTGGCCGACCAGCTTGCCCAGTCGCTGACCGAGGTCGGCGAGGCTGCGTGAGGTCTGGGCACCGAGTTGGGTTTCGTCGGCGACGTTGTCCACCGCCACGGCGATCTGATGCACGCTGCGGTTGATCTCTTCGGCCACCGCAGTCTGCTCTTCAGCCGCGCTGGCGATTTGCGCGTTCATCGAGTTGATGGTGCCGATCAGCTGGGCCATGGTGTCCAGCGATGCACCGGCCTCATTGGCCTGAGCCGACGTGCCGTCACCCGCTTCGCTGGAGCGACGCATCGCTTCCACTGCCGATTGGGTTCCGGCCTGCAAGCGATCGATCATGCCCTGGATTTCCTGGGTGCTGATCTGCGTGCGGCTGGCCAGCGCCCGCACTTCGTCGGCCACCACCGCAAAACCACGACCTGCTTCACCGGCACGCGCGGCTTCAATGGCAGCGTTCAGCGCCAGCAAGTTGGTCTGCTCGGCAATCGAACGAATCACCCCGAGCACGCTGACAATCGACGACACGTCTTTTTGCAGGCTGTCGAGGGACACGCCGCTGCTGCGAATGTCGTCCACCAACGCATGAATCTTCACGATGCTGCCGGCCACCACGCGCTTGGCGGCCTGGCCTTCTTCGTCGGTTTGCTGGGCAGCCACCGCAGCGTTTTGCGCGCTTTTCGCTACTTCCTGGGCCGCCGCCGACATTTCATTGATCGCCGTGGCGACCTGATCGGTCTCGTGACGCTGACGCTCCATCGCCTGATCCGAGCGCTGGGCCTGGTCGGAAACCTGATTCACCAGCCCGGTCAGTTGCGAGGTCATTTCGGTGATCTGGCGTACCAGGCTGTGGATCTTGTCGACGAAGCGGTTGAACGAGCCGGCCAGTTCGCCGAGTTCGTCCTGGCTGGTGATGGTCAGGCGCCGGGTCAGGTCGCCCTCGCCCGCCGCGATGTCATCGAGGTTGGCTTTCATCAGGTTCAGCGGACGCAGAATGGTATTGGCCAGCAGCATCCCGACCGCCGCGATCACCAGCAGCATCACCACGGCGATACCGGCGATGGTCAGCACCACGCCTTCCATCCGCTCCTGCACCTTGGCCTGGACCAGCGCGACTTGCGCTTCGATACCATCGAGGTTCACCGACGTACCGACCGCCATGTCCCATTTCGACAGGTATTCGGTGTAGCCGAGTTTCGGCACCAGCACCTGGGTGTTACCGGGCAATGGCGAGCTGTATTGCAGGTAGTGGGTGCCGTCTTTGGCGACTTTGACCAGGTCGCGGTTGACGTAGACACCGTTCGGGTCACGGTTGTCCTTGAAGCTCTGGCCCACGCCGTCCGGGCTGTTGGCCTTGAACAGGCGCACCGTGTTGGAGTCGTAGCCGAAGAAGTAGCCGTCCTTGCCATAGGTGATGCTCGACAGCAGCTTGATCACGTGCGCCCGCGCCGCGTCATCGCCAGGGGCGGCCGCGTCGTAAAGCGGTTTGATCGTGGTCATGGCCACGGCCACGTAGCTTTGCAGGGTGGCCTTGGCATCGCTGAGCAGGCGCTGGCGGGTTTCCTCGACTTCCTTGCGCGCCTGTTCCTGCAGAATGAACAGCGTGGTCAGGCTGATGACCAGCGCAAAGAGCAACACCGGGAGTACGGCAAGGGACAGGACTTTAGCCTTCAGGCTCATGCGCATGACGGTTCACTCTTTTGATTTTGTTGGCGTGGTTTAAGGCTTTAACGGCACGCCGGACCAAAAGTTGAATGAGGGTATTGCAATCCCCCCTGTGGGAGCGGGCCTTTGTGGTGAGGGGATTTATCCCCGTTGGGCTGCGAAGCAGTCCCATTTTTGGGGCCGCTTCGCGACCCAACGGGGATAAATCCCCTCGCCACAGGTCGCTCCCACAGGGGATAGGGGGTTACAGCACCATCGCGGCGACCCAGCCGAACGCCAGCAGCGGCAGGTTGTAGTGCAGGAACGTCGGGACCACGGTGTCCCAGATGTGGTGATGCTGGCCGTCGATGTTCAGGCCGGAGGTCGGGCCAAGGGTTGAGTCCGAGGCTGGCGAACCGGCGTCGCCCAACGCACCGGCCGTGCCGACGATGCACACGATCGCGATCGGGCTGAACCCCAGTTGCACGCACAACGGCACGAAAATCGCCGCCAGGATCGGCACGGTGGAAAACGACGAGCCAATGCCCATGGTCACCAGCAGGCCGACCAGCAACATCAACAGCGCGCCGATGCCTTTGCTGTGGCCAATCCACGCCGCCGACGCCTCAACCAGCGTTTGCACCTCACCGGTGGCTTTCATCACTTCGGCGAAACCCGAGGCGGCGATCATGATGAAGCCGATCATAGCCATCATCTTCATGCCTTCGGTGAACAGGTCATCGGTGTCGCGCCACTTCACAATGCCCGACACCGAGAAGATCAAGAACCCCGCCAGCGCACCAATGATCATCGAGTCCAGCAGCAGCTGAATGATGAACGCCGCCGCGATCGCCACGCCGGCGACCATCAGGCTCAGCGGGTTGTACTCCACCGCGACCTGCTCGACTTTCTCGATCTTTTCCAGGTCGTAAACGCGTTTCTTGCGGTAGCTGATAAACGCTACCGCAAGGCCCACGACCATGCCCAACGCCGGAATGCCCATGGCATGGGTGACGTTGATGCCGCTGATGTCGACGCCGCTGCGCGCAACGTTGGCCAGCAGGATTTCATTCAGGAAGATGTTGCCGAAGCCCACCGGCAAGAACATATACGGTGTGATCAGGCCGAAGGTCATGACGCAGGCGATCAAGCGGCGATCCAGTTGCAGTTTGGTCAGTACATATAAAAGCGGCGGCACCAGCAGCGGAATGAAGGCGATATGTATCGGCAGAATGTTCTGCGAAGCGATGGCCACCACCCACAGCAAGCCGATCAGCAGCCACTTGACCTGACCGCCACCGCTGGCGTGTTGGCGATCCACCATCAGCAGGGCTTTGTCCGCCAAGGCATGGGCCAGCCCGGACTTGGCAATCGCCACAGCGAACGCGCCGAGCAAGGCGTAGGACAACGCGACCGTCGCCCCGCCGCCGAGGCCGCTATTAAAGGCTTTCAGGGTAGCGTCGATGCCCAGGCCACCGGTCAAGCCTCCGACCAGGGCGCCGACAATCAGCGCGATCACTACGTGCACGCGGGACAGGCTGAGGACCAGCATGACGCCGACCGCGGCAATTACAGCATTAATCATCGTTACCTCAGGGCAAGCGAAATGAGCTCAGCCGACAGTCTGCGAAGAGCCGCCAGCGGATTTAAGAATGGGTTTTATTAGAGGGCGCGCACTGTGCCGCAGAGTCGGCCCGGTGTCAAAGCGCATGGGCCTGGCGGATGTGTCACGGGTGGTGATGAACCCTGTGGCGAGGGGGCTTGCCCCCGTTCGGCTGCGAAGCAGTCGCAAAACCTGACGATGTGGTGCGACTGACGGAATGCAGGGGGTCGCTTCGCAACCCAACGGGGGCAAGCCCCCTCGCCACAGGTAAGTGCTATTGCCACAAAATCAGCGGTGAGTCTTCGGATGGCGGCATAAAGAAAGCGGATTCACAGCCGTTACAGTGCAAAGTCTCAGATAAATATCGAATAAGGACGTCTCTCCATGTCGCTCAGACAACTTTCCATCCAATGGAAAATCACCCTGCTGGCCGGGCTGTGCCTCGCTGGCATCGTGACCCTGCTGGTGGGTCTTTCGCTGTATCGCATGGAGCACAGCTCCGAGATGGTGAAAGCCTCGAGCATGGAGATGCTCACCGAAGCCGCCCAGGCCCGGATCGAATCCCAGGGTGAAAACCAGGCACTGGGGATTCGCCAGCAGTTCATGGATGCCTATCAATACGGCCACGGCTTTTCGCGTCAGGTGCTGTTCCTGCGCGATCAGGCGGAAAAACGCTTTCTGGATGCCTTCGACCTGCGTGAAGACCTGACTCGCCAGGTCAAGTCGGCGCTGCAAGCCAACCCGGAATTGCTCGGCCTCTCGCTGGTGTTCGAAGCCAACGCACTGGACGGCAAGGACGATCTGTTCGCCGGCCAGGCCGAGCTGGGCAGCAACGACAAGGGCCGATTTGCCCTGTACTGGTCGCAACCGACATCGGGCAAAGTGACGTCGATGGCGCTGCCGGAAAGCGACATGGCCGACACCAACGCCGGCCCTAGCGGCGAGCCGGCCAACGCCTGGTTCACCTGCCCGCGCACTACGCTCAAGCCGTGCGTGATCGAACCGTACTTCTATGTGATCGACGGCCAGAACGTGCTGATGACCAGCATCGTGTTCCCGCTGATGGTCAACGGCAAAGTCATCGCCTCGCTGTCGGTGGACATCAACCTCAACAGCCTGCAGGCCATGAGTCAGGGCGCGAGCAAAAAGCTCTATGACGGCCAGACCAGTGTCAGCATCATCAGCCCGGTCGGTTTGCTCGCTGGCTACAGCCCGGACGCCAGCAAACTCAGCCAGCGCCTGGACACCGTAGACAAGACCAACGGCGCCGAGCTGATTCGCATGCTCGCCGCCAGCAGCAAAACCGAAAGCCTGCACAGCAATCAGCAACTGAAAGTGCTGTCGCCGTTCCAGCCGATTCCCGGCGGAAAATCCTGGGGCGTGCTGCTCGACGTGCCGGAAAAAGTTCTGGTCGGCCCCGCCG
The DNA here is from genome assembly GCF_059695905.1 of Pseudomonas sp. LBUM1663. Classification (NCBI taxonomy): domain Bacteria; kingdom Pseudomonadati; phylum Pseudomonadota; class Gammaproteobacteria; order Pseudomonadales; family Pseudomonadaceae; genus Pseudomonas; species Pseudomonas sp. LBUM1663. The sequence goes on from NZ_CP166792.1 coordinate 4,429,417, forward strand.
AAGCCCTGAAAAACCAACTCGATGACAGCAACCGAAGCGGCACCCTGGTCGAACTCGGCCTCGGTGTACTGGCCGCCCTGATTGGCTTGCTGCTGGTGTGGCTGATGGCGCGCAGCGTGACCAAACCGATCCTCGGCGTGGCGCACATGCTCGAAGACATCGCCAGCGGCGAAGGCGACCTGACCCGGCGCCTGGCTTACGACAAGCAGGATGAACTGGGCCAGTTGGCCGGCTGGTTCAACCGCTTCCTCGACAAGCTGCAACCAATCATCGCCGAAGTGAAACGATCGGTGCAGGACGCCCGCAGCACCGCGGACCAATCCTCCGCCATCGCCACGCAGACCAGCGCCGGCATGGAGCAGCAATACCGTCAGGTCGACCAGGTCGCCACTGCGTCCCACGAAATGAGCGCCACCGCCCAGGACGTCGCCCGCAGTGCCGCACAAGCCGCCCAGGCCGCGAAGGATGCCGACCAGGCGACTCGCCGGGGCCTGACCGTCATCGACCAGACCACCACCAGCATCGACAACCTCGCCGCCGACATGAGCGCGGCCATGGTGCAAGTCGAAGGCCTGGCGGCCAACAGCGAGAAAATCGGCTCGGTATTGGAAGTGATTCGCGCCATCGCCGAACAGACCAACCTGCTGGCCCTCAACGCCGCGATCGAAGCGGCCCGTGCCGGTGAGGCCGGACGGGGTTTTGCTGTGGTCGCCGATGAAGTGCGCAACCTGGCGCGCCGCACCCAGGAGTCGGTTGAAGAAACCCGTCTGGTGATCGAGCAGTTACAGAGCGGCACGCAGGACGTGGTCGGCTCGATGAACAACAGCCATCGCCAGGCACAAGGCAGCGTCGAGCAAGTGGGCCAAGCGGTGACGGCGCTGCGCCAGATTGGCGAGGCGGTGACGGTGATCAGCGACATGAACCTGCAGATTGCGTCTGCGGCCGAAGAGCAGAGCGCGGTGGCCGAGGAGATCAACAGCAACGTGGCGACGATTCGCGATGTCACGGAGTCGCTGTCGGGACAGGCGAATGAATCGGCGCGGGTGAGTCAGTCGCTCAATAGCCTGGCGAATCAGCAGCAGAGTTTGATGGATCAGTTTCGCGTGTAATGCAAATACCTGTGGGAGCGGGCTTGCCCGCGATGAGGCCATAACATCCAACATCAATGTTGACTGTTAGATCGCCATCGCGGGCAAGCCCGCTCCCACAAGTTGATCAGCGAGCCTCAGGCCCGCGTCAGCGTTTGGGGAGTTTGATGAGGACCTTCAGGCCGCCCCACTCGCTCTCCTCCAACCGCATCACCCCGCCCCACGTATCGACGATGTCGCGCACAATCCCCAGCCCCAACCCATGCCCATCCGTCTGTTCATCCAGCCGTGTCCCCCGGTTCAGCACCTGATCGCGCTGCGCCTCGGGAATCCCCGGCCCATCATCTTCCACGCTTAACTCAAACCCCTCAGTCGTCTCGACCACGCTCAACCGAACCTCGGCATCCGCCCATTTGCAGGCGTTATCCAAGAGATTGCCCAGCAGTTCGAGCAAATCCTCGCGATCCCACGGCAGCTGCAAACCGGTCGGTGCGCGGTAGCTCAGGTTCAGGTGTTCGCCATGAATCATGTTCAACGTCGCCAACAGCCCCGGCAGTTCCCCATCGCAATCAAACAGTGCCCCCGGCAGCGCATCGCCGGACAAGCGGGCGCGATTGAGTTCGCGATTGAGCCGCTGCTGCACCTGCTCAAGCTGCGCCTTGAGGAGCTTGCGCAGTTCGGGATGAGCGTCGAGTTTCTCGCTGGAAGCCACGCTCAGCAACACCGCCAACGGTGTTTTCAGCGCATGCCCAAGGTTGCCCAAGGCGTTGCGCGAACGCTTGAGGCTGTCTTCGGTATGGGCGAGCAAATGGTTGATCTGCGCCACCAGCGGCTCCAGTTCCACCGGCACCTGGTCATCGAGTTGCGAGCGCTGGCCCTGCTGCAACTGGGCGATTTGCTCACGGGCCTTTTCCAGTGGACGCAAGGCGCGGCGCACGGTGATCCGTTGCAGCAGCAGAATCAGCAGCAACCCCGCCAGCCCGAGGCCCAGGCCGACCTGCTGCATGCGCCGGAAACTCTCGCGCACCGGCGTGTAGTCCTGCGCCACGCTGATCGAAATCGATTGCCCGAGCCGTCGATAATCTGATCGCAACACCAGTAATTGCTGGCCTTCCGGCCCCAGTTGCAGGTTGCTGTGCAGGCCAGGATGGTCGAGCGGCGGCAGCTCCTGATCCCACAACGAGCGGGAACGCCAATGCTTGTCGGCAAAATCGATACGGAAGTAGTGCCCGGAGAACGGCCGTTGATAGGCCGGCGACAAGTGCCGCTCATCCAGTTGCAACCCTTGCGGCCCGCGCACCAACGCCGCCAGCAGGTTTTCACTGTCGTTGCGCAAACCGTCTTCGAGGTAGCGCTGCAACCCCATTTCGAACAGCCACAGGCTGGTTTGCGCCAGCACCAGACCGACAACCACCATCACGCTGATCAGCCCCAGACTCAAGCGGCGCTGAATCGACCTCACTGGGCTTGTCCGCCGAACAGGTAACCCTGGCCGCGACGGGTTTCGATCACGCTACGCCCGAGCTTGCGTCGCAGGTGGTTGACGTGAACTTCCAGCACATTGGAGTCGCGCTCGGTTTCACCGTCGTAGAGGTGTTCGGCGAGGTGGCTTTTGGAAAGGATCTGCTCGGGGTGCAGCATGAAATAGCGCAGCAGGCGGAATTCGGCGGCGGTGAGTTGAATGTCGGCACCGTCGCGGGTCACGCACTGACGACCTTCATCCAGGTGCAGCCCCGCCGCCTTGAGCGTCGGCTGATTGGCCTGACCGTGGGAGCGACGCAACAACGCCTGAACCCGCAGGTGCAGCTCTTCGGGGTGGAACGGTTTGGTCAGGTAATCGTCGGCACCGGCCTTGAGGCCTTCGATGCGCTCGGCCCATGAGCCGCGTGCCGTGAGGATCAGCACCGGCGTCGCCAGACCACCGGCCCGCCATTGCGCCAGCACCTCAAGACCCGGCAACCCCGGCAGGCCGAGGTCGAGGATGATCAGGTCATACGGCTCGCTGCTGCCCTGATACACCGCGTCGCGGCCATCGGCCAGCCAGTCCACGGCATACCCCTGCCGGTTGAGGCCGGCCATCAATTCGTCGGCCAGCGGCACGTGGTCTTCCACCAGAAGCAAACGCATCGATCAATCTTCCTTGTCTTTCAGTAAACGGCCAGTGGCGGCTTCGATATCCAGTTCACGGACCACCCCTTCGGTGGTCAGCAGCTCGACTTCATAAATGTAGACGTCGTGTTTTTCTTCAAGCTCGGCTTCCAGCAGTTTGGCGCCGGGGTAGCGGTCCAGTGCCTGTTTCAACAGTTGCTCAAGCGGCAGGATCACGCCTTGCTGGCGCAGGCGCAGGGCTTCGTCCTGATCGAGGTCGCGGGCCATGACGACCGAGCAAAACGCCAGCAGCACCAGCGCCATGCGTGAAAATGAACACACCTTCATTACGTATCCTGATGATCCTTGAGAACCTGCCCGCTGACAGCGTCTAATTCCAGATCCCACTCAATGCCTTGTGGGTCGCGCATCTCAACCTGGTAGATGTACTTGCCGTACTCTTCTTCCAGCTCGGTTTCGGTGATTTTGGCACCGGGATGTTTGGCCAGAGCGGTGGCGTTGAGCTTCTCGAAAGACACAATGGTACCAGCGTCGCGCAGGCGAAGGGCTTCGTCGGGGCCCAAGTCACGGGCGTGGGCGAGGCTGGCGGTCAGGGTGATGATGGTCGCGGCGAACAGGGCAGTCAGGGTTTTCATGGGGTGTCTCCGTATTTTTTATGTGTTGCCTACGGGGAGCACCTTAGCGGGCTGAACTTAACTGAAACTGAATTGCCATCATTGGAAGTGGCACCTCGATATCGCAGAGCTGCACAAAACCTGTGGGAGTGAGCTTTGGTGGCGAGGGGATTTATCACGTTCGGCTGCGAAGCAGTCGTAAATTCTGTGCTGTCGCCTAAATTTTTGGGGTCGCTTCGCGACCCAACGGGGATAAATCCCCTCGCCACAGGTCACTCCCACAGTGGATTTGTGGTGATGCCTGAGCTGTTTATAATCCCCCGCTTGCCCGACATCGAGACCGGTATGACCGCCATCCACATCAAGTTCCCTTCCCTGACCCTCAAGGCCGGCACGCGTGCCTTGGCGCGCATCCGTGAAAACGGTTTGAGCGCCGCCGATGTCGGCACGCTGCCGGGGGCCGCCGGTGGTCCCAAGGCGCTGGGGATTCAAGGTCTGGACCTGGCGTTGTTCGGCGCATGGCTGCCGGCGGTTCCGCGGGAGCGTTCTTTGATTGGCGCATCGGTCGGTTCCTGGCGCTTCGCCAGCGCCTGTCTGCCGGACGCCGCCGAAGGCATCCGGCGCCTCGGTCAGCTGTACACCGAGCAGAATTTCGCCAAGGGCGTGACCATGACGCAGATCAGCCAGAGCTCCCGGCGCATGCTCGATGAACTGCTCGACGGTCGCGATGCGTCGATTCTGAACAACGCCCATTACCGCCTGAACATCATGGTGGTCAAAAGCCACGGCCTGCTCGCGGACGATCATCGCGGCCGCCTCGGGCTGGGCTTGTCGTCGGTGATCGCCGACAACCTGCGGGGTCGCGCGCGGCTGTCGCGGCACTTCGAACGGCTGATCATCCACGACCCGCGCCTGGCGCCGCCGGTCCATGCACTCAACGATTTCCCGTCGCGCTTCGTCGCGCTGAATGCCGGCAACCTGCGTCAGGCCCTGCTCGCGTCGGGCTCGATCCCGATGGTAATGGAAGGCGTGCGCGACCTGCCGGGCGCAGGCGCGGGGACGTTTCGCGATGGCGGCCTGCTCGACTATCACCTCGACCTGCCCTACAGCGGCACCGACATCGTGCTCTATCCGCACTTCACCGACCGGGTCATTCCCGGCTGGTTCGACAAGACCCTGCCGTGGCGCCGAGCCTGCCCAGCGCGGTTGCAGGATGTGCTGCTGCTGGCGCCGTCGAAGGACTACCTGGCGCGCCTGCCCTACGGCAAACTGCCGGACCGCAACGACTTCAAGCGCTTCATGGGCGACGCCCCGAGCCGGCAGAAATACTGGCGTACAACGATGGACGAAAGCCGTCGCCTGGGTGACGAGTTTCTCGAACTGGCCGCCAATGGTCGCCTCGGCGAACGCTTGCTGACCCTTTAGTCAGTGTTTTGCCCGGCGCTCTGGTAAACTCGCCGCCTGCCCACATCGCCGCGGCGATCGCCACCTGACAGAGCTGAAATCACTGTGGAAATCTTCAAAGAGTTTACGTTCGAATCCGCCCACCGCCTGCCTCACGTACCGGAAGGCCATAAATGCGGCCGCTTGCACGGTCACTCGTTCAAAGTGGCGATTCACTTGAGCGGCGACCTCGATCCGCACACTGGCTGGATCCGCGACTTCTCGGAAATCAAGGCGATCTTCAAGCCGCTGTACGAGCGCCTCGACCACAACTACCTGAACGACATTCCCGGCCTGGAAAACCCGACCAGCGAAGTGCTGGCCAAGTTCATCTGGAAGGAACTCAAGCCCCTGCTGCCGGAACTCAGTGCGATCCGCATCCACGAGACGTGCACCAGCGGCTGCATCTATCACGGCGAGTAACCCGCTCTAAAGGACAATGCAAACCCCTGTGTGGGAGCCTTTGTGGTGAGGGGATTTATCCCCGTTGGGCTGCGAAGCGGCCCCCTGCATTCCGACAGTCACACCGAATTGTCAGGTTTTACGACTGCTTCGCAGCCGAATGGGGATAAATCCCCTCGCCACAAAAGCCCGCTCCCACGAGGGGCACTGCGTTTCGTCAGTGATACAAAAAACAGCCTTCATTGGCTGTTTTTTTATGCCTATGCTCTTTGGCTCGAACACGCCAAGAGGACATCCCCATGAGGACTGACTGGCCGCTGGCTCAGACCTACCGCTTCAACGGGCACTCCGTAAGCTACGCCGTGCGTGGCGACGGCCCGCCGCTGGTGTTTGTGCACGGCACGCCCTTTTCGTCTTACGTGTGGCACCGCATCGCTCCGCACTTCATCAGCACCCATCAGGTGTATTACTTCGACCTGCTGGGTTATGGGCAATCCGAGAAAATCGCCGGCGACGTGTCGCTGGGGGTGCAGAACGATCTGTTGGTGAACTTGCTCGATCACTGGGGCCTGGAGCGGCCGGACGTGGTCGCCCACGACTTCGGCGGCGCCACCGCGCTGCGCGCGCACCTGCTGAACGGCAAGGATTACCGCAGCCTGACATTGATTGATCCGGTGGCGATGACGCCCTGGGGTTCACCGTTCGTGCAGCATGTGCGCCAGCATGAAGCAGCGTTCAGCGGACTGCCCGACTACATTCAGCGGGCGATCGTGCCGGCCTATATTCGCGGGGCGATCAAGCGCGACATCCCCGATGAAGAGCTCGACCCGTATGTCCAACCGTGGCTGGGCGATCCCGGGCAAGCGGCGTTCTATCGGCAGATTGCGCAGATGGATGAGCGGTACACCCGCGAGGCCGAAGGGTTGTACCCGACAGTGCGTTGCCCGGTGCAGATTCTGTGGGGCGAGGAGGATCAGTGGATTCCCATTGAGCGCGGGCAGGCGTTACATCAGATGATTGCCGGGTCGCAGTTTTATCCCGTCCCCAATGCCGGGCACCTGGTTCAGGAAGATGCGCCAGAAGCCATCGTCGCGGCGCTGCTGAAGTTTTTGCCCCTGATCCAATCTCCCTGAAAAACCACTCTCCCTGTGGGAGCGACCTGTGGCGAGGGGGCTTGCCCCCGTTCGGCTGCGCAGCAGTCGTAAAATCTGTGCTGTTGCCTAACATTTTTGGGGCCGCTGCGCGACCCAACGGGGTGATGCGGCATTCCGACAAGCCCCCTCGCCACAGGTCGCTCCCACATGGGTTCTGTGTCCTTTCAGGTGCACCGCTTTTGTGCCCTCCCCGCGTCAATCCCGCCGGCTCGGCTATACATAACAACAGCCACACCGCTTGGCACGACCACTGCAACCCCTCCCGCGTCACCCATTCAGCAAGGAACGCCACATGACGCAAAAAGATCCGGGCAACGATTACCCCCTCAGCGAAGTGCCGATGCATGCCCGCAAGGGCCTCGCCTCCACGGCCATGGTGCTGCTGGGTTTCACTTTCTTCACCGCCACCATGTTCGCCGGCGGCAAGCTCGGCGTGGCGTTCAGTTTTGGCGAGATGATGGCGGTGATTGTCGTCGGCAATTTGCTGCTGGGGATCTACGCCGCAGGCCTGGGTTACATCGCCTTCAAGAGCGGCCTCAATTCGGTGCTGATGGGGCGTTTTTGCTTCGGCGAGGTCGGCAGCAAGCTCAGCGACTTGATCCTCGGCTTCACCCAAATCGGCTGGTACGCCTGGGGCACGGCCACGGCCGCCGTGGTGCTGGGCAAGTATTTCGAACTGAGCGAGGGCACCGTTCTGGGCCTGATGGTGCTGTTCGGCCTGGCATTTTGCGCCACCGCGTATGTCGGGTATCGAGGGCTGGAGATCCTTTCGTACATCGCGGTGCCGGCCATGATGTTGCTGCTGATGCTGTCGATGTGGGTCGCCACGGTGAAGGTCGGCGGGCTCGATGGGCTGCTCGCGGTGGTCCCGACGGGAACGCTGGACTGGTCGACCGCGATCACCCTGGTCTTCGGCACCTTCGTCAGCGGCGCCACCCAGGCGACCAACTGGACGCGCTTCTCCCGTTCCGCCAGGGTCGCGGTGCTGGCGAGCCTGATCGGCTTCTTTATCGGCAACGGCCTGATGGTGTTGATCGGCGCCTACGGGGCCATCGTCTACCAGCAACCGGACGTGGTTGAAGTGCTGCTGTTGCAAGGTTTCGCCATGGCCGCGATGGCCATGTTGCTGCTCAACATCTGGAGCACCCAGGACAACACCATCTACAACTTCGCCGTCGCCGGCTGCAACCTGCTGCGCACCGGTCGTCGCAAAACCGTGACCCTGGCCGGCGCGGTGATCGGCACCTTGCTCGCGCTGCTGGGCATGTACGACCTGCTGGTGCCTTATCTGATCCTGCTGGGCACGGTGATCCCGCCGATAGGCGGCGTGATCATGGCGGATTTCTTCTTCCGCTATCGTGGTCAATATCCTCGTCTGGCCGATGCTCGATTGCCGGCGTTCAACTGGCCCGGTTTGACCGCCTATGCCATCGGCACTGTCGCCGCGTTCAGCTCGCCCTGGATCGCGCCACTGGTAGGGATTGCCGCTGCCGCGCTAACGTATGTGCTATTGACCAGCGTACTGGGTGCCCGTGCCGCTGAAGCTCCCTTACAAGATCTATAAAAGGATTCGCCTGATGCACATCATCAACGCCCGCCTGCGCAACCAAGAAGGCCTGCATGAGTTGCACCTGGAAAACGGCCTGATCCGCACCATCGCCCGTCAGACCGAAGCCCCGACCCTGGGCCCCGACGACCTCGACGCCGGCGGCAACCTGGTGGTGCCGCCCTTCGTCGAGCCGCACATCCACCTTGACGCCACCCTCACCGCCGGCGAGCCGCGCTGGAACATGAGCGGCACGCTGTTCGAAGGCATCGAGTGCTGGGGCGAACGCAAGGTCACCATCACTGAAGAAGACACCAAGACCCGCGCCAAGAAAACCATCCAGACCCTCGCCGCCCACGGCATCCAGCACGTGCGCACCCACGTCGATGTCACCGACCCGCAACTGACCGCGCTCAAGGCGATGCTCGAGGTGCGTGAGGAAAGCCGTCACCTGATCGACCTGCAAATTGTTGCGTTCCCGCAGGAAGGCATCGAGTCCTATCGCAACGGTCGGGAGCTGATGGAGGAAGCGATCCGCATGGGCGCCGATGTGGTCGGGGGCATTCCGCATTTCGAATACACCCGCGATCAGGGCGTCAGCTCGGTGAAGTTTCTGATGGACCTGGCCGAGCGCACCGGTTGCCTGGTGGACGTGCATTGCGACGAAACCGACGACCCGCATTCACGCTTTCTGGAAGTGCTGGCCGAAGAAGCCCGCAGCCGTGGCATGGGTTCGCGGGTGACCGCCAGCCACACCACTGCGATGGGTTCTTACGACAACGCGTACTGCGCCAAACTCTTCCGTCTGCTCGGGCATTCGGGGATCAGTTTTGTCTCCTGCCCCACCGAAAGCATCCACCTGCAAGGGCGCTTCGACACCTTCCCGAAACGCCGCGGCGTGACCCGGGTCAATGAGTTGCTGGAAGCGGGGATGAACGTGTGCTTCGGCCAGGATTCGATCGTTGACCCGTGGTATCCGCTGGGTAACGGCAACATTCTGCGGGTGCTGGAAGCGGGGCTGCATATCTGCCACATGCTGGGGTATCGCAACCTGCAAAGTGCACTGGACCTGGTCACCGATAACAGTGCCAAGGCGATGAACCTCGGGGACCGCTATGGGCTGGAGGCCGGACGGCCGGCGAATTTGCTGATTCTGTCGGCGGACAGCGACTACGAGGTGATTCGCAGCCAGGGGTTGCCGTTGTATTCGGTGCGCGATGGCAAGGTGTTGATGAAGCGGACGATGCCGGTGGTGGAGTTCAGTGACGGTTTGAGCTGAGAATTTCGTTGAATTTGCAGGCCCCATCGCGGGCAAGCCCGCTCCCACATGATCGCTGGCGTATACAGAATCTGTGTTCACTGAAGATCCCTGTGGGAGCGGGCTTGCCCGCGATGACGGCTTTCAATTCAACCTATCAACCGAGCCGTACCAAATAGCCTGACCCGACTCAATTCGCCCCCCGATGCCTCCAACAAAACTGGCGCCGTGCCGCCCGGCATGACGACTTTCACTTCTCCCGCCGTCACCCAACCCACCCGCCACGCCGCACACGCCACCGCACTGGCGCTGGTGCCTGACGACGCCGTTGGCCCTTCCCCACGCTCAAACACCCGCGCCACCACGCGCCCCTCGGACTCAAGCATCGCCCATTGCAAGTTCACCCCCGCCGGGCACGGCACCCCGGCCCCGGTCGGCGCGGCATAGGCAATACGCATCAAGCCTTGGGCCAAGGGCGGTTCCCGCATCTGCTCATTGCTCGGCAACGCCTCGGCATTCGTCAGCAGCGTCACGCAATGGGGATTACCGATGCGCACAAACTGGCTGCGGTTCCAGGCCGGATCAAGCGCCGACAATGACTGCACATGACTGACTTCGCGCTCATTCAGCGTCCCACGCTCAACCTCGTGCGCGCCCACCGCTTGCGGCCCGAACAAAGGCTTGCCCAAATCCAGCCAGAACCCTTGCACGCCATCGACTTCAGCGGGTTTCACCGAGGTTTCCACCGGCGAGACCGCATCACGCTTGTCGTGATGAACCCGCAGCAGGCACGCCTCCACTTTGGGCATCAACCCTTGCTCACTGAGCGCCTGGGAAAAAATCGTCAGTCCGTTGCCACTGCGCTCGGCCAGGGTGCCGTCGGTATTGACGATCAACAGATCAAAGGGCGGCGACGATTGGAACGGTCCCACCAACAGACCGTCGCAGCGATGATCTTTGCTGCCCGGCGGTTGGGTACCGGGCGCCCAACTGCAGAACGCCTCGATGGCCGCGCATGCCCAATCTTCGCGGATTTGCGCCGCGTGGCTGGCCTGGTCCGGCAAATCGATACCGCGACCGCGCACCTCGTCGGGCGGCACCACCGCGTAGATATTGCCTCGAGCATCGTAGAACGGCGTCATGGGTCGGTCCTGAAATCAGCCTGAAAAGAGCCTGAAAAGAGCCTGTACTGTAGGCGTCAACGTGCTGCGATGAAATACCGCCCCGGCGTCACGCCAATCGCATCGGAACAGTTATAAATCCATCGCTGCTTATTGCGAAGAAGTCTGCAAGACCTGTCAGTTATGACAGGAGACAAGCCTTCACCGGCGGGTCAGAGTGAAGCTCTTGATTCACGTTCGGAGGAAGGTCATGAATCGGACTTCCCTGCTGGCACTGCTGGTTACCCTGGTATTGGGCGCAGTGGTCATCGCCGATCCAAAAGTCGCCCTTCGCAATGGCACAGGGGAAGATACGCCGAACCCCATGTCGAAAATCAATCACGATGAACCCCTGTTCCTCAGAGGCCGTAACGGTGTGCTTCGCGAAAATGGCCGCGTCGTTCCTGATGGCGAAGCCGATCTGCGGGTGCTCGACACCTTCGATGCCCGGTTTATGAATCTGCGCGACCATTAAGGCGAAGGCCCAGCCGTAATACGGACGCTTGAATCGTCGGTCAGGCAGTCAACCGGGCAAGCCCGTTGAGCGCCAAGCCCTGTCATCAACGGCAAACTGTCGGAACTAACAGGTAGGCCGCGTATACCGGTCGGAGGACGGCCGCACCTGCGCTCGCGGCAAAGGGTCACGCTGTGCAACGATGGCGCCCTGCCTGACTGCAAATCCTCGTGGACGTGATGATCGAACCCTCACCGGTCGATCACTGTCCCTTGGAGACGCGACGTGTTTTGCCAAGGATTGATATGACCAGCCTCAATACCCAAACCACCTTAGTTCCCGGACGCCTGGAGCAGATGTCCACCCGCATCGCCTTTTTCATCGCCGGCCTCGGCATTGCCGCATGGGCGCCGCTGGTGCCGTATGCCAAGGTGCGCGCCGGGCTCGACGAAGGGACGCTCGGTTTGTTGTTGTTGTGCCTGGGGGTGGGCTCGATTCTGGCGATGCCGATGGCTGGCATGTTGTCGACGCGTTTCGGCTGCCGTCGGGTCGCGACCGGGGGAACGTTGTTGATCTGCGTGGCGCTGCCGTTGTTGGCAACGGTATCGTCGATACCGGCATTGATCGCCACGCTATTTCTGTTCGGTGCGGGCCTGGGCACGGTGGATTCGACGGTGAACCTGCAGGCGGTGATCGTCGAACGCGCCAGCGGCAAGAACATGATGTCGGGGTTTCACGGGATGTTCAGCCTCGGCGGGATTGTCGGCGCGGCGGGTGTCAGCGCCCTGCTTGGCTTGGGCCTGTCGCCGCTGGGGGCGATGGCGGTGGTGATTGTCGTACTGGTGCTGGCCTTGCTTAAAGCGGCGCCGCACCTGTTGCCTTATGGCAGCGAAAGCTCAGGACCGGCGTTTGCCGTGCCCCATGGCATCGTGCTGTTTATCGGTGGAATGTGTTTCATCGTGTTCCTGGCCGAAGGCGCGGCGCTCGACTGGAGCGCGGTGTTCCTGGCGCAGGAGCGCGGGATCGACACGGCGTATGCGGGACTGGGTTATGCGGCGTTTGCGCTGACCATGACCGCCGGACGGCTGACCGGGGACCGGATTGTCCGGCGCCTGGGCGCGACACGGGTGATGGTATTCGGCGGCCTGATGGCGGCGGCGGGTTTGGCATTGGCAACGTTTGCGCCGGCCTGGGAGGCGGCGCTGGTCGGGTATGCGTTATTGGGTGCGGGCTGCTCGAACATCGTGCCGGTGTTGTACACCGCGGTCGGGAAACAGACAGTCATGCCTGAGCACATTGCAGTGCCGGCGATTACCACATTGGGTTACGCGGGAATTCTCGCGGGCCCGGCGGTGATCGGCTTTATCGCCCATGGCAGCAGCTTGAGTTTTGCCTTCGGGTTGATGGCGGTGTTGCTGGTGGCGGTGGCCATTGGCGGGAAAGTGTTGAAAGTGTTGAAAGTCTGATAAAGCTATCGCCAGCAGGCTGGCTCCCACAGGGGATCTTCAGTGAACACAAATTCTGTGTTGAGCAGAGATCAATGTGGGAGCCAGCCTGCTGGCGATGGGGTCACCCCGGTCGATCAGAACCCGACGCTGGCCTGCACAAAGAACGTGCGCGGAGCACCGACGTACATCCCCGAGTTGTTGTCGCTGGATCGGGTGAAGTACTGCTTGTCGAAGACGTTCTTCACCCCGGCCCCGAGCTTCAGATTCGACAGTTGCGCGCCGAAGTCATACCCACCGCGCACGTTCCAGGTCACGTAACCCGGAATGTCGCCGTACTGCCCATCGGCGGAGCCTTCGGTGATGTAGTTGTTGGTGAAGCTGCCATCGGCATTCACCGCAACACCCGGTGAGCGCTGCTTGGACTGGGCAAACGCGTCGAGATTGTAGGTCCAGCGGTTGATGTCGTAACGCAGGCCGGCGGTCGCCACCTGGCGCGAATAGAACGGCAGGTCACGGCCCTTGAAGCCTGGAATTTCGCCTTCATACACGGCACGGGTGTAGGTGAACCCCGCGTTGGCGGTCAGGCCGTCTAGCCGTGGATCGAGTGCCGCCATGTTGTAGTGCACCGATGCCTCGATGCCCTGGTGCGTGGTCGCGCCGAGGTTGGTCCAGCCCGCGTCGTTGCTGATGTATTGCAACTCTTTATCGAAGTCGATGTAGAACGCCGTCAACTCGCCGCCCCACACCTCATTGTTATAGCGCGTGCCGACCTCATAGGTCTTGGCCTTTTCCGGCTCCAGGCCATTGGCGGTTTCATCCCCCGTGCCACCCTGACCCAACTGGAAATACTGCAGGCTGCCGAACGAGGTTTCGTAGTTGGCGAACAGCTTCCACTCTTCCGACAGGTGATACATCACGCTCAGGGCCGGCAGCGGCTCGTTGCTTTCGATGCTGCGGTTTTTCTCCGGTACACGCCTGCCAGCGGTGTCGAGCACGGCGCGGTCGTGCCAGTCGGTGCTGATGTGTTCGAAGCGGATGCCGGGCGTAATCGTCCAGTTACCGACATCGATCTTGTTGTCGACGTACACCGAGTTGGCTTCAGTGCCGCCGGTACGATCCTGGTACACATGGCCGTCCGAACCGGGACGGATTACCGGCTCGTTGTTGACCAGCGCCAGGCGGCTCGCCTGCTCGTGCATGCCTTCCTTGAGGTAGCGATAACCGACACTGACTTCCTGGGTGGTCGGGCCGACGTCAAACACACGGGAGACCCGCGGTTCAATGCCGAAGGTGTAGTAAGTGCGCGGGAACGAGCCCAGGGTTCTCTGATCGCGGGCGGCGATGTTGCTGCCACGGAAGCTGTCGGTGTAGTAGGTCAGCACTTCGGCCTGGGTGCGGTCGTCGAGCTGCCGCGTCCACTTGAACGAGACATCCTTGCGGCGCCCGCTGAAGTTGTCGTTATTGCGATCGGACTGAAACGGATTGGCGTCGTACTGCGCCTGGTTCAGGCCGCCGGGCATGTCGGCGCTGGCGTCGTAGTAGTGAAAATTGAGGCTGAAATCGTCGACATCGGTGGGCGCCCAGTGCGTCTTGAGCATCACGTCGTCGATGTCATTGCCGTTGTTGCGCTCGCGGTAACCGTTGCCGTTCACACCGGAATACAACAGCGCCATGCCGATGCCGTTGTCGGCGGTTCCGCCGAGGAATGCCGTGTCGATGTGCTTCCAGCCGCCGTGCTGGGACGTTTCCAGGGTGGTGCCGATTTCACCGGTGGCTTTTTCCGGGATCGCACGCGTCACGAAGTTGATCACGCCACCAACGTTCTGCGGTCCATAACGCACGGAACCAGCGCCGCGAACCACGTCGATGCTGTCGAGGTTGCCGGAGGAAATCGGTGCCATGGACAGTTGCGGCTGGCCGTAGGGCGCGAAGGCTGCCGGGATGCCGTCGATCAGCACGGTGGAGCGTGGCGACAGCCGCGAGGTCAGGCCGCGCACGCCGACGTTCAGGGAAATGTCGCTGCCGCCGGTGCCGTTGGCGTCCTGCACTTGCACGCCGGGCACGCGCTTCAACACGTCGCCGACGTTCATGGCGCCCTGCTCGACCATCGCTTCGCGGCGGATCACGGTACGTGCGCCGGGATGGTTCTGCACCACCGCAGCGTCGGCATCACCGAGCCAGTCGCCGACCACTTTGATGTCGGTCATGCCCAGTTCGATCGGGCCTGCCCCAGCGGAAGTCGGCGCCGGTGTCAGGGTCACCGAGCCTTGATCGATCTGGTATTGCAAGCCGCTGCCTTGCAGCAATTGGCGCAACGCCTGCTCCGGCGAGAGGTCGCCGTCGACGGCTGGCGCCTGTTTGCCGGCCACCAGCTCAGGACTGAAGAAAACCTGCAGCGACGTTTGCTGACCCAGCTCACTCAAGGCTTGGCCCAACGGTTGCGCGGGAATATGAATGCCGTCGGCGGCGAATGCCTGGGGAAGCGCGGCACTGACGGCCAGGGCGAGCGCGAGCCGCAGCCAGCGTGAATTGTTGTTTTTAGCGGTGGTTTTCTTCACGTCGAACGTTGTCCTGTAGATCGCAAGAGTGTGCGGCTGTTAATGCAAACCAGTTGCAGTTGGACAAGAAGACGAAGAACTCAAAAAAAACCTGAATCTATTTTGAAATTATTTCCTGACTGCCGTCATCGAGGGTCCGCACGGCCACCGGCAGAATGCTCGGCAAGGCCTTGAGCAGCGCGTCGGTATTGTCGGATTTGAATACGCTGGTCAGGCGCAGGTTGCCCACTTTGTCGTTGCCGACCGTCAGTGGCTTCTCGCGGTAGCGCGAGACTTCTGCGGCGACATCGGCAAGGCTGGCGTTGTTGAACACCAGTTTGCCGCTGCGCCAGGCGGTCAGTTCCGCCGGATTGACCGCATAAGCGGCGGCAACCACGCCTTTGGCATCGACGCGAGTGCCGAGGCCGGCGGTGAGGCTGATCACATCAGGCCCCTGGCCTTGAACCTTGACCGTGCCTTGCTCCACCGCCACCCGGGTTTCTGTCAGGTCGCGGCGCACATCGAAACGCGTGCCGGTGACCGTCACCTTGCCGCTGCCCGCCTCGACCACGAACGGTCGGCTGGTGTCGTGCTCGACGCTGAACAGGGCTTCGCCTTCCATCAGCTCGATGCCGCGACGGTCCTTTTCATAGCGCACCTGAACGCGGCTGCGGCTGTTCAGATCGATCACCGAACCGTCGGGCAACGCCACATGACGATGCTCGCCCAATGCCGTGGAATATTCAGCCGTGTAGGTCGCCGGGTGATTCAAACCGCTGAACAGCCCCAAGCCGAGCGCCACGGCCAGCACACTGGCCGCCATCGCGTAACGCACCAGCGGCTGACGTTTGCGACGTGCCGGCGGCGTTTCGCACAGGGCTTGCAGGCGCTTGGCAGGCAGCAGATCGGCGGCCGTCCACAGGCCCTGCAACATTTGGAATTCGTCGCGATGCTGAGGGTGTTCAGCCAGCCAGGCTTCGAAACGCCGGTACTCTTCGACGTCCACGGCCGGTTCCTGCAAACGCACAAACCACCGCACCGCGTCGTCGCGAACCGTTGCTTGCCCGCACGCACAATCACGAGTATCCGTCATGGAAGTTCCTGTTTGGCTGGGGATGAGAAAGCGCGGCCGATCATGGGTGCAGTCCATCGAGGCGGTCGCGCAGATGCCGCAAGGTGCGGATCATATACTTTTCCACCATGTTCTTGGACAGACCCAGGCGTTCGGCGATTTCCGCCTGGGTCAGGCCTTCGATCTTCTGCCAGACGAACACCTTGCGGCAGTTGACGGGCAGTTCAGTGAGTGCCCGTTCGATCGAATCCGCCAACTGGATCGCCTGCATGACATGCTCCGGGTCGCCAGACGGCGACGCACTGTGATCAACCACCTCTGACTCCATGGCGCCCCGCCGATCCTCACGCCGATAACCATCCACCGCGATGTTACGCGCGGTCTGGTGCAAATAGGCCCGAGGTTGCTCCACCGCCGACGAATCGGACTCAAGCACCCGCACAAAGGTGTCGTGCGCCAGGTCCTCAGCCTGCTGACGATTTCTCAGGCGACGGGTCCAGGTGCCAACCAACTCTTCGTAATGCTCGAAAAAGCCTTGTCTGCGGGGCAACTTGGGGGTCATTGCGGTGTGCTGTGGAGACGGGGCGTGAATAGTAATGCTTCCTATTAAGGGGAAGCAATGGATTCCACATCGGTGGGGTTGCCGTTAGTCAGCCTGGAATGATGTCGCCAGACACACCGCTATCGCGAGCAGGCTCTCACAGTTGACCGAGTGGTCCGGGCGGACGAGGTTTGATGTGTGAGCGAGCCTGCTCGCGACGAACGATGACGCGACGCATCAATGAATACGCGAGTAGGTTAGTTTTAGGCTTTGGGCAGATCCATTCGATAACCAGCCCCCGGCGCCCCTTCATGCATCGCCGCCTGAATGTCCGCATACAATGCGTTCGCCTCAGCAGTAGTGATCGATCGCGAACAATCGCGCAGCACTACGCGCAGAAGCACATTCTCCTGACCCGGCAGCAGTCCTAACCGTTCAATCGCCTGCGCGGGTAAATCCAAGAACGTCCAACGACCCTTGATCTGCATCTCCTCGATCCAGTCAGAACAGTTCCCCGCCGCCTGCAACATTCTCTCGGTCAACACCTCTTCGCTCAATCCGGGCGTAACGGCCAACGAAATATCACGAGCAATTGACGGTAAACGTGACACTGGGGCCCACGGATTCAGATCATGCATCTGCGCCTGCACTCGCACGTTCTGATCTCGTAGCAAGCGAATATCCGGGATACCTTTGCGCAACATCGTCAGCCGATCCAGCCCCATCCCAAGCGCCAACCCTCCATGACGCAGCGGATCAATCTTCAAGCGCTCCAACAAAGACCTGGCTATACGGCCGCACTCCAGTACTTCAACCGGAGCACCGTCATTCACCACATTCACTTCGATTCCACCCTCCGTGTAGTGATGCGGACTGTCGCTGTAGACCCAGGATTTTTCAGGAACAGCGGACTTGAGGATGTCGCCGACCAGACGCAACAGTTGTTCATGCGTCGACAGTTCCGGATCACCCAAGACCCAGACATCCATCTGATGTGGCTCCGCGCAATGCCAACGATCCCGGCTATCACGACGAAAAGTTATGCCCGGCGCGGCCAGCAAGATCGTTTGCCCCTTTTGCCGCACCTGAGCCGCTCGCTGGAGCGCTGCCGGAATCTGGCTGGTGGTTTGTGTTCTCAATAGCGAGTACTCGTCGACCCAACGGGTGTGCTCACTCCCTAGCGTGACCTCTGCCGGGTCATAGCCGAGTAATCCGTAATTTTCCTCGGCGGAGACAATTCGCGGCCCCGTTTGCAGTTGAGCCTGAGGCCAACCTTTTTCGGCAAGTCCTTGGAGTATTTCAGTTAGCAGAAGCCGGACGGAATGGTCGGGATTGTTTGATTCGGTTAGATCAACCATTAACAGGGCTTGTTCCAGAACGCTGTCCGTAACGGTTTTCCTTGAAGACGTTTCCATGCTGTTTCTCTCAAAATTGAGTCCTTGCCGACAAGGTACACAGCCGTTGGTGTGTATAGCCGACGAACAGGAAAAATCAGAAGGAGCTGACAGCACAGTCTTACTTCAAGGACGTGCAAACCCTGGATGAGTTGATGTGTAGATATCGGCTCACTTGAGACCGAGGTGATGCCATCGCGAGCAGGCTCACTCCCACAGTTGACCGAGTTGTCCGGGCGGACGCGGTTTAATGTGGGAGTGAGCCTGCTCGCGATGAACGATGACGCGGTCTCAGCGTATTACTTGGGCACTTCGACGTTATCCATCATCCGGTTCACCGCCAGTTCCGCTTGCATGATGATCTGTTGGATCCCCAGCGCCGTATGCCGATGCGGTCCTTCCAGGTAGGCCGCGAAATCGGCAGTCATGACGCTGGCCGAGGCCAGTGATTCGCAGGTGTGTGCCAGCAGGTCTTCGTCTTTGATGTCCGGTGCGATCATGAACATGGTGCTCGGTTTTCGGACGACCGGGATTTTGAGAGCGGCGGGGTTGAGGTAATGGTCGAGGGCGCGTTCGGCGGCTTCGTGGAGCTTCTTTGAATCGAGTGATTCGTAGGGGGATGCCGGATCGGTGTCTGGCGGGTTTGGCGTTACTTTGCACATATTTATACTTTCCTGATTGGGCAGCCACGCCTCGCTACTAATACGAAGGGTGGCGGCTGTACGCAGGTTAGTAGACCGGGGAAAGTAGAGAAAGCCGGCGCGCCCGAGGGCGCCCTACGCACAGCCACCATCAGATACAGGCATGGAAATACCTGTCTGACAGACGCCTGTCGCATTCTACAAACCTCGGGCTACTAAACCCGATCACTGGGAATCAGTGACGGGGACCAAGTTACCGAGGGGGTCAAAAGCGCACAAGCCGGCGGATTCTGGCGTAGTCGTAGGCAATGGCGCAAGGCGCTGTAGCTTTCAGGAAGTAACCTTAAACGCCTTTAAACATGCACTCCAAACAGGCAGCAGGTTCACTCCCACAGTTGACCAAGTTGTCCGGACGAACGCTGTTGCCGGTGATGTCACCAGAAGCAGTAAACCAGGGCCACGGCAGCGGCAATACCAAACGCTCCCAACGCCTTTGCGGGCAAGTATCCGGTCAATCGTTGCAAGGAGGCGTCCGACAGCACTGCTTGGTCATCGCGGTGGCGCATGGTCGCCCGGTAGGTGAATCGAAAGCCAATCAACAAAAACAGCAAGATCACGCCAAAGGCTAAACCGCGAGTGATCGCCGGCTTGATCAAAGGCGCAGGGGTATCTTCCAGGCAAGCGGCGCTGTCAACTTCCACCACGGTGATTCGCCCGAAATCGGTGGCGGGTCGCCGCTCACCTTTAAGGATCGACGCCTGCTGTTCCAGATCCAGCGCCTGATATTTCCAGAGCGTTGATGACCCTTCACGGCAGTAGGTGAACGCTGCAGGGTTGGAGGCGGCGATAATACATGCGTCATTGATGCCGATTTTTTTCAGGGTCTCGACAGCCGGTCGTGTGAAGTCCAGGTCGAGGACAGGAATAATCCCGGTAGCAGACGTCGCCGTCGAAACCAACAGGCTCCCAGTAGCGCAGAGGGCTGAAATTTTCAAGGTTGAATGCCCCTTGTTTTGCACTATTTTTTTGTTGTTGTTTGAGCGCGGCTGCAACCTGCCTGCCGAAGTCTAGAATTCTAGTTGAACCTCGACGACCTATGACCAATCGACCCTCAATATCGGCAGAAAAAAACCTGACTCCCGGCCATGCGAACGCCTGCGACTACTTTCAGAGTGCATGGATGACGATTGAGAAATTCAACGAAGACCTGCGCCAGGCCCGCCTGGAACTGACCGCCGCAACGGCTGCGGTCATGAAACTGGTTCGTTCGGGCAAGGCGTTCGGGGATGAATGGGACGCGGCGATCGCGCGCGAGCGCAAAGCCTTTCGGAAAATGCTTTGGGTGCTGGATAGCGCCTTGGCTCCCCGGGTAGTTGTGGGATCTGGTCTGGCGGTTGGATCAGTGTTTGCGCAGCCACTCGATAAACAGCGCAAACAACTCCGACTGTGAACCGATTTCCAACTTCAGGTATAGATTCTTACGGTGCATGCGCACCGTCTCCGGCGAGATGCTCATCTGGCTGGCCGTGGATTTCACGGAGTGCCCGCGCAGCACCATGTGCGCCACTTCCCGCTCACGCTCAGTCAGCAAGTCGCAGCCGAACTGCTCGAAGGCGGACTGCACGCGTTGCTTGAGATCATCACGCACACCCTCGTTGACGGCGCTGAGCTGCAAGCCCCGGCGTCCAAACTCGTTGATGAATTCGCGCACCAGCGGCTCAACCGCTCGCAGCAGATTCAGCTGTTCAAGCCGCAGACTTTCCCCGCCGAAGCCTTGAAAGAGGCTCACCGACACCTGGGTGTCATGGCCGGTATCGACAATGTAAAAACTGTCTTCCGAACTCCCGGCCTTCAAGTAATAAGTCTTGTAGTACTCGCTGTCGAAGAAGTTGTCCGGGGCAATGTCCTCCAGGTGATAAAACCCTTCGGCCAGCCCCTGCTCCACCGCCAGGCAAAACGGGTCGAGCAGGTAGCCCCCGGAAAAATAGCGGTCGATGATCGACTCCCGGTATTTTTCCGGAATGCCGCGCTGATACAACAATTGTGGCGGGCGGTCCTTGTGTTCCAGGCTGATCATCACCGATTCGATGGACACCAGATGCCCGAAGGCCGACGCCAGGAAGCTCAGCGCATCGGGCTCATCGATATGGGCGAAGGCTTGGCCCAGGTCGCCGTGCCATTTACGCAAGGCGCCGAAGGACATGGCGATCAATGTGTCATCGTTGGGTTTGCTCATGCCCCGCAGTCTAGCGGGTGAACCGGCCCCGGGTAACCGCAGATTCGCCGACCTCATTGGCCGAAATACAGGCCGTTCTGCTCAAGTTCGCCCGCCACCTCAAGAATGCACACCCGCAGGGTCTCGACGATTTCATCCACCTGGGCGCACGACAGGATCAGCGGCGGCGACATGACATTGAGGTGCATGATTGGCCGTACCAGCAGCCCTCGGGCCTGCGCCCGGGAGTGAATCATTTCGCCAATGTTGATCTCGTCGGCGAACAACGCCTTGGTGCGTTTATCGGCCACGAATTCCACGCAGGCCATGAATTTCTGGCAGCGCACATCGCCCACCAGCGGCAAGTCGCTGAGTGTGGCCAGACGCTGTTCCAGATACGCGCCGACGACGTCGACATGTTCCAGCAGGTTTTCCCGCTCAATGATTTCAATGTTCTTCAACGCCGCCGTGCAGCAGACCGGGTGGCCGCTGTAGGTGAAACCGTGGGTGAAGCAACGGCCCTTGCCAGGCTCGGCGATCACCTTCCAGATGCGCTCGGAAAAAATGCACGCACCCAACGGCAGATAGGCCGATGTCAGTCCCTTGGCGGTGGTGATGATGTCCGGCTGGACATCGAACACATCCAGGGAGGCAAAGAACTTGCCCAGGCGCCCGAACGACGTCACCACCTCGTCGGCGACAAACAGAATGTCGTAGTGCTGGCAGACTTCCCACATGCGCTTCAGGTAACCCTTGGGCGGAATGATAACGCCGCCGGAGCCCATGATCGGCTCGGCAAAAAAGCCCGCGACCTTGTCCGCGCCGATGGACAGAATCTTGTCTTCGAACTCCTTGATCAGAAACTCGAGAAACTGCGCCTCGTCCATGCCGTCCGGCGCCCGGTAAGGATTGGGGTTGGAGACGTGGTGAATCTTGTCGTTGGCGTAATCGAATTCCGGCACGCGGTCGGCGGGCTTGTTGCCGATCGACATGGTCAGGGTGGTGGAGCCGTGATACGCGTTGAAACGGGCAATGACGTGCTTCTTTTCCGGTTTGCCACGGCAGTTCTGATAGTACTGAATCAACCGGTAAGCGGTGTCCACGGCGGTGGAGCCGCCGGTGGTCAGGAACACGTGATCGAGGTCGCCGGGGGCCAGGCTGGCGAGTTTCTCGCACAACTGGATGGCGACGTTGTTGGACATGTCGGAAAACGGGTTCGAGTACGCCAGTTGACGGACCTGGTCGGCAATCGCCAGTGCCATTTCCTCCCGGCCCAAGCCAATGTTCGTGCACCACATGCCGCCGACCGCATCGAGAAAACGGTTGCCCTGGGTGTCGTAGATGTAGGCGCCGTCACCGGCAACGATATTCAGCGCGCCCTGTTCGGCGTGTTCGTCGAACATGTGATAGCCGTGCATGTAGTGCGCTTTATCGGCTTTGACCAAATGAGCGTTATCGACGCTCGACAGCACTTTCTGAGTTGGAGTAGCCATACAAAAACCTCAAACCAAAGGGGTAAACGATCAAATCCCGCTCTTCACCGTGCTCCAGACGCGGGTCATGGCACGCATTTCTTTCGCATCCTGGGTTTTCTGCGGAAACAGGCGCTGGCGGGTTTCGTCATCGGGATAAATCGCCGGGTTGTTGCGCACATCGGCGTGCACTAACGGTGTGGCCGCCGCGTTGCTGTTGGCGTAGTGAATAAAGTCCGTCACGTCGGCCATGACTTGTGGCTGCATCAAGTAATCGAGGAACTTGTGGGCGTTGGCCACGTGGGGCGCATCGGCGGGGATGTACAGGTTATCGAACCAGATCAGCGAACCTTCCTTGGGAATGAAATAGGCCAGCTTGATTTTCAATTTGGCTTCTTCGGCGCGGGCCATGGCGGTCGCGTAGTCGCCGGACCAGGTCATGGCCATGCACACATCGCCATTGGGCAGGCTGGTCAGGTAGTTGACCGAGTCGAACTTGCGGATGTACGGCCTGACCGACAGCAGCAGATCCTGGGCGGCCTTGAGGTCCTCGGGCGCGGCGCTTCGCGGATCTCGCCCCAGGTACTTCAGGGCCAGTGGAATGACTTCAGTGGGCGCATCGACCAGGGTCACGCCGCAATCGGCGAAGCGCGAGACGATTTTCGGGTCGAAGATCATCGCCAAGGAGCCAATCGGCGCGTCCGGCATGCGCTCCCTGATTTTGTCGACGTTGTACGTGATGCCATTGCTGCCCCAGGTATAGGGCGCCGAGTACAGCGTGCCGGCATCAAACCCCTGCAAGTCCTGCAGGACTTTCGGGTCCAGGTTGGCCCAGCCCGGCAGCAACTTTTTATCGAGCGGCTGGAATACTTTGGCTTTGATCAGCGGTGGCGCGAGGGAGGCGTTCAACACCACCAGGTCATAACCGGAGTGGCCGGTGAGCAACTTGGCCTGAACCGTTTCATAGGCATCAAAGGTGTCGTAGATCACCCGGATGCCGGTGGCTTTCTGAAAGTCGGCAATGGTTTTTTCGCCGATGTAATCCGCCCAGTTATACAGCCGCAGCGTATGGCTATCGTCCACTTCGGCGCCGTGGACGCCTGCCGACAGCGGCACAATCAACGCACCAAGCATCACCAAGAAGGCCTTGCGCATAGCAAATTCACCTTATCAAGCGAGTTCCGATCTGGATGAGCGGATGAAGCCACTATTGGTCGATTCAGCCAACTGCGCCATACCCCGAATGGGTGTGTGAGCCTTGCGACGGCCATACATGGCAAAAAGCAGCAGTTTCGTTGACGGGTTTTGTCATAGATCCAGTGCCGGTCCCGCGCTTAGAGTGCCGCTCATAGCGATCACCCAGGGCACGTACATGAGCGACCTGATCAAACAAGAACGAAACGAAGGTGTCCTGACGCTCACCTTTGACCGCCCCGACAAGCTCAACGCGCTGAATAACCGCATGTACACGCAGTTGGCCGACCTGTTGCTGGCCGCTGATGAAGACGCTGAAATCGGCGTGATCATTGTCACCGGTGGCGACACGTGCTTTACCAGTGGCAACGACCTGGCGGATTTTCTCCAGCATCCGCCGACCGATCTGGACAGCCCGGCGTTTCGCCTGATGCGCGTGGTCATCCACCTGCAAAAACCGTTGATCGCGGCGGTCTGCGGAGCGGCCATCGGGATCGGCACCACCCTGCTGCTGCATTGCGATCAGGTGCTGGTCACGCGCAATGCCCGGTTGCGCATGCCGTTCGTTAACCTGGGACTGTGCCCGGAGTTCGGCGCAAGCCTGCTGCTGCCGCGCCTGCTCGGTCATGCCCGGGCGGCGCGTTTGCTGCTGTGGGGCGACAGCCTGGACGGCGGCGCCGCCGTCGCGTGTGGATTGGCCAACGAACTGTTCGACGACGGACCACAGTGCCTGGCGGCCGCCGAGCATATGGCTCGTCGACTGCTGGCACTCCCCCGGGAAGCCCTGCGTCAGACCCGGCAACTGCTCAAGCAGACATCAATGCCGGAACTGCAAGCCACCATTCGCCAGGAGAACTTGCTGTTTATCAAGCGCCTGACCACCCCTGAAGCGCAGGCAGCATTGAACGCACTGGTTAATCGCAGCACTGAAAAGAACCCATCCACAGGAAAGCCTTCATGAACACCCCAGACGTATTTGTTGTCAGCGCCGCACGCACCGCCATCGGCACCTTTGGTGGCTCGCTCAAAGAGGTTCCGCTGGCCGATCTGGCGACCACGGCCGTCAAGGCTGCCCTGGAGCGCTCCGGCGTAGACCCGGCGCAGATCGGCCATCTGGTGATGGGCAACGTGATCCCGACCGAAACCCGCGACGCATACATTTCCCGGGTGGCCGCGATGAACGCCGGCATCCCCAAGGAAACCCCCGCCTACAACGTCAATCGCCTCTGCGGTTCCGGCCTGCAAGCCATCATCAGCGCAGCCCAGACCTTGCTGCTGGGCGACGCCGAGATTGCCATCGGCGCCGGTGCCGAGTCCATGAGCCGCGGTCCGTACCTGATGCCGTCCGCCCGTTGGGGCGCGCGCATGGGTAACGTCCAGGCCATCGACTACATGCTGGGCATCCTGCACGACCCGTTCCATGGCATCCACATGGGCATCACCGCCGAGAACGTCGCCGCGCGCAACGGCATCACCCGTGACATGCAGGACGCCCTGGCCCTGGAAGATCAAAAACGCGCCGCGTTCGCGATCGCCAATGGCTATTTCAGTGAGCAGATCGCCGCAGTCGAGATCCGGGGTCGCAAGGAAACGACGCTGTTCAGCATCGACGAACACCCCCGTTCCACCTCCCTGGAACAGTTGGCGCAGATGAAGCCGGCGTTCAAGAAGGATGGTTCGGTGACGGCGGGCAATGCCTCGGGCCTGAACGACGGTGCCGCCGCACTGGTCATGGCCACCGGCAATGCGGTTCAGGTCAACAACCTGCGCCCGCTCGCCCGTCTGGTCAGCTATGCCCACGCCGGCGTTGAACCGGAATTGATGGGCCTGGGCCCGATTCCCGCCACGCGCCTGGCGCTCAAACGCGCAGGTCTGACGGTGGCTGACCTGGACGTGATCGAAGCCAACATCGCCTTCGCCGCACAGGCCTGTGCCGTCAGCCAGGAACTGGAACTCGACCCGGCCAAGGTCAACCCGAACGGCTCGGGTATTTCCCTCGGTCACCCGGTGGGCGCGACCGGGGCGATGATTGCGACCAAAGCCATCCACGAATTGCAGCGCATTAATGGGCGATATGCGCTGGTGACCATGTGCATTGGTGGTGGGCAGGGGATTGCGGCGATTTTTGAGCGGGTTTGATTGTCAGAACGACAGTGATTGAGTGTGGGAGCGAGCCTGCTCGCTCCCACAGGGGCTTGCGTTTAGATGTTTTTTTCGTCAATCCCGGCCTGTAGCGACTGGCTGTCGTAATGACCCCCAAGGGTGACAGGACCGAGTTTGACGCTGTGCTCACCTGGGGTTGAAACGACCGGTTTACCGCCTTCACCTTCTGCCTTT
Organism: Pseudomonas sp. LBUM1663; assembly: GCF_059695905.1. Lineage (NCBI taxonomy): Bacteria > Pseudomonadati > Pseudomonadota > Gammaproteobacteria > Pseudomonadales > Pseudomonadaceae > Pseudomonas > Pseudomonas sp. LBUM1663. The sequence goes on from NZ_CP166792.1 coordinate 4,455,496, forward strand.
TCAGGCAAATCCAGACCGGCATTGACCCCGTAATCACGGTTGCTCACGGTCGCCGTGCTGACCTTGGAACCACCCAAATCAACGCGACCTTCAGTGGACGATATCCGCGCACCGGTCAGTTGCGTTGCACCGCCTACTTTCAGGTTCACACCTTCGGAGCCGCTGATACCAGAAGCCTGGCCGACGCTGTCCTTATGCGCGTAACCGCCCTCCAGTTTCAATGTCGGCTTGTAGTCGGTCCCGCCCAGCCCGGTGCTCTCGGCGACTTGGTCTTTGTCGGCCGGTGCAGCCTTCTTGCCTGTCAGGCCGAGGTCAACATCAAGCTTGAAGCGGGTCTGGCTGTCCTGGCGACTTTCCACGTTCAGGTCACCGCCGACCTTGCCGCTGACGGTCGTCGCCTCAATCCGCACACCCGCTAGATGAGTATCACCCGCACTGTTCAGCACCACGTTGTCAGCCTTGATGTGGCTGTTCTGCTGGGTCGTGCCTTGTTGGTAATCCACGCCGACCTTGGCTCCGGCATTAAAGCCGTGATCGCTCGTGGCGACGTTCTTTTCATCCGCGACGACCGGCGTGCTGTTGCTCAGATTACCGCCGGCATTCAGTGCCACGTTCCAGTTTGTGCGGTTCTGTGTGGACTCGGCCGACTCCTGGAGGATGCCGCCGCGCTGCGCATCGAGGCTGACGCTCGGCGCGTTGACCTGGGTGCCTTGCAGGTGGATCGCGTTACCGTTGAGGGCGATGTTGCCCTGGCTGTTGAGCTGGCCACCGGTCAAAGTCCGGGTCGTTTCATTGACCCGACCGATGTTGAAATTGCCGCTCACGTTGCCGCCCTGGTCAGCACTTTTCTCCGTGCTGGTTTTGCTGCCGCCCACCTTGAGGCCGCCGCCGAGGTTGCTCCCGGTTGCGGTGTGGGTATCGGTTGCCGCTTGCAGATCGAGTTTGCCGCCAGCCTTAAGGTCAATGCCGCCGAGCGTGTCGACCTTCGTCCCTTGCAGAATCTGATCGCCACCGCTGCTCAACAGCACCGGACCTTTGCCCTGAATACTCGCCACCTGAGCCTGGCTGTCCTGAGTCTGTTTGCCCGTGTGATCAAGCTGGAAACCGGCACCCAGATCGACATTAGTGCCGTTGGTGCCCGGCGCAGTGCCGACGCTCAACGAGCCGTTGCCGCGCAGGCTGGAGGTGTCGCTGCTCTGGCGGTCAGTGGCCTGATTCAGCGCCAGTTCACCGCCGGTCTTGATCGCAACACCGCCCTGCCCGCCATCGAAATGGCTGCCTTCGAACTGGCCATCGCCACGCAGGTTGATGGTCACCCCTTCGCTGCCGACATAGCTGCCGACTACAGCGGTGGACGTGTCCTTGCGCGTCTGGCTGCTGCCGCCCGCGCCGTTGCCGGCGACGTTCACGTCCTCACCGGTCTTGGTGTAGACCCGCACGTCAGCCTTGGCGTCCAGCGCCTGATCGGTGCTGCTGTGGGTGTTACTCGCGGCGGTTGCCACCAAGGTCTCGGCGTTGATGTTGACCTTGCCCGCGCTCGCCTGGTACTGAGTGCCCTGGTCCTGCAACGTCCCGGCCACCTTCACGTCCACGTTGCCGCCCTTGAACTGGCTGACCACGGCGGTGCTGGTTTGCTCGGTGTGGCTGGCGTTCTGATGACCGATCGCAACGTCGATGCCGACGTTGGGTTGACCGAGGTTGGCCAGCGCATCCTTGTCCGGCACCTTGCCGGCCAGTACGTCCTTGACCGCTCCGGCGATCGGCCGGGCGATGTCCTTGTACTCGACGTTGGCGCCGATGTCCGCCGACCAGTTGCTGTCTTTATGGGTGCTGCTGTCGGTGTTGTTGGCGGCGCGGTTGTCGACTTCTGCCGCAGCGACATTCAGGCCTTTGCCGGCATCCAGACGCGCGCCTTCGGTGGTGAGTGTGCCGGTGTTGATGTTCAGATTGCCGCTGCTCTGCACGCCGGTGGTTTGCGCAGTGGTTTTGCCCGTGGTGTCTTGCGAGGTGGTGTGCGCGAAATCGATGCCACTGCCGGCGCGGTCCAGACCGCCGGTGTAGTAGAAGCCACCGCCGGTGCTGGTTTTATCGGTCGAGGTGTTGTGGCTGTCCTGCTCGGCCAGTAGCGAGACGTTTTTACCGGTCAGCGTCGCATCGCCGTGGGTGGCGTTGACCTCGGCGCCTTTGAGCGTCAAGTCGCCACCCGCCGCCAGTTGCACAGTGCCGCCGCTGAGGCTTGAGCCCTGCTGCTTGATGTCGTCGCCGGTCACGGTTTGCTGCTTGTCTTCGTAATGCACACCGGCACGATACTGCCCGGCGTCCGGGCCGTTTTCTCTGGCGTAGGCATCGAAGCCGCGCGTCTCGGTGGTCGTGCTGCTGTCGCGAGTGTCTTGCGCGGAATGCACCTTCACATCCCCCGCTGCTTGCGCGCTCAGGGTGCCGCCGGCCTTGACCGTGGAGCCGGCCACCTCAATGTCCTTGGCGCTCTTGAGCGTAAGGTTGCTGTCCGACGTCAGCTCGCTGCGCACCGTGCTGCTGTCCTTGGCGTTCTGCCGGGTTTCGTCCTTGGTGATGCCGAAAAACTTGCTGTCCTTGTCGTGGCTGTTGGTGTGAGAGGTGTCCTGCACGCCATCGATCACCAGCGAACCCTTGTCGCTGATGACGCTGGATTCGGTGCCGCCGCGCACCTGGCTGCCGCTGATCCGCACGTCGTCCGCCTTGACGATCAGCTTGCCGGCCGCGTTGATTTTGCTGCCCTGGTTCTGGGTCTTGCCTTGATCGGCGTCGCCGGTCTTGCCAAAGAAACCACCGCCCACCAGATCGCCCGAGTAACGGTTGTCGCTGGTGCGCTGAGTGCGGCTGGCGCTGGTGATTTCCACCTGTTTGCCCGCGAGGTGGATGTCAGCGGCGCTGCTCAACTCAGCCCCTTCGGAACGCAACAACGCGGCGGTTTGCAGGGCGATGTTGCCGCCCTTCAAGTGGCTGGTGATGCTGCGCTGCTCTTCACTGCTGGTGTTCCAATCGGCTTTCCACAAGTGTTTGCGGTGGTTGCCCTGATCGGTCTGGGTGTGGCTTTCGGTGGCGGCGTTCAGGCGTAAATCGCCGCCGCTTTGCACGCTCAGATTGTTCGCCGCTTCGACCTTGGCCGCTTTCAGCTCGGTGTCGCCAGCGGACGACAATTTCGCATCTCGGCTGGCGAGAATCTGGCTGCCGTGCTGGCGTGAGTCGCTGTCGGTCTGCGTGCGGTCGTAGGTTTCCCAGGTGATGCCGATGGTGCTGTTGTTCCAGTTTTCGCGCTTCTCCTGGAGACGGCGACTTTCGACGGTGGTCAGGGTCAGGTTGCGTCCGGCGTCGAGTTTGACGTCGCGACCGCTGACGTCAGCGGCGGCCAGGGTCAGGTCCTTGCCGCTGTGCAAGCCGACGTCACCCTGGCTGCTGCGAACGCCTGCCCGGACCACTTCGAGGCTGTCGGGAACGGCTTGGCCGCTGATGCTCAAATCGCCTGCCGAGCGAATCTGCACGCCCTCGCGACCCGCGACCTGTACCGGCCCGACCCGCACACCCGCGCCTTCGGCGGTGCTGACGATGTTGATGCGCCCGGCCTGCATGGCACCAAACAGGCTGGCGTCGATGCGTTGATCGGTGGTGTTGCCGGCCGGGTCCACGGTTTTCACTTGGCCCGAGGCGTAATCCACCTGATTGCGGCCGACGGTGAGGTTCAGTTGATCCCGAGCGTTGAGGCTGCCCTGGCTGTCGATGCGCGGGGCGATCAGGTTGATCGAGCCCTCACGGTTTTGCAGGCCCGCGCCCTGAATCTGCAACGTCCCGGTGGCCTCACGGGTGCTCAGGGCTTGCAGCTTGCCATTGTTCAATTCGGGACGGCCGACCACCAGATTGGCGTTCGGTGTGTTGATGAAACTGCCGCCGTTCACCGAGATGCCGTTGGGGTTGGCCAACACATAATCGGCGGCGCGGCCGAAGATTTCCTGGGCACCGTTGATGGCCGACGCGTTGCGGCTGACCACTTCGTTGAGGATCACGCTCGCGGCCTGGCCCTGGAGCTGCGGGTTGGCGGCCAGTTGCCCGGCGAGCTGGGACTGCCCGGCCTGCAAGGCGTTGTTCAACACCAGGCCCTGTCGATCGACGTTGTAATCGAGGAACTGGTTATGCGACAGGCCCGAGCCATTGGGCGCAACGATGTTGACGATCGGCACGCCGCCCTGGGTTTGCAGTTGCGCGGTGCCGCCGGGGCCCGGCGCGACTACAACGCCACCCGCGAGGGCGTTTGGCAGATGGGCAATCAGGAACAGGCTGGCAATCGCCCAGCGCAGTTTTCCCCGAGGGGAAAGATGGAACGCAAATGTTTGTTCAGGCATAGGAACCTCTCAATAAAAGTGCGGCATCACGTTGCGCGTTGGGATGATTGCCGAGGCTGTCGCGCACAGGTCCGACGGCTGAGTGTGTGTCGGGTAAGTCGGTGGTCATATCTGCAACCCCACGCGCATCAGCCAGGTCTCTGGCTCATGCCTTAAACCGCTGGGGGTGTTGAGGCTGCGTTGGTAATCGACGTCCACTTGGAGGTTTTTCCAGCTCAGGTTGACCCCGGCGCTGGCCCCGCTCAAGCGTTGGCCCTCGGCGCCGTGGTCGGCCTTGACCCAGCCGTTGTCCAGCCCCAGGCGCGGGGTGACGCGCACCGGCCAATCGCTGCGCAGCGGCAGGCGCAAGGTGTTGCGCCAGATCGCGCCGCTGGCACCGGACGCACTGTTGACCCGGTAACCGCGCACGGCGGAATCGTCGGTGCCGAGCAGTTGTTCGATGGCCGGCAGCGGATCGGGGCTGTACTGCACGTTCAACTGGCTTTGCCACTGCCACGTCTGCTGACCGAACCGACCGTTGCGCCATTGGCTGAGGCCCGCGCGGTACTTGCGAAACTGCGCCTTGGGCTGATTGTTGACCTGGCGCTGGGCATCATCATCGGCACCGAACCAGCGCAGGCCCTGGGCGTAATTGACATCCAGGTTCCACACGGCGCTGTTGAGCCAGAACAGGTTCAAACCGGCTTCGGCCACGGTCAGGGTCGGGCTCTGGATGCCGAGGCGAATGTTCTCCAGATAACTGTCGACGTCTTTGTGGGCCAGTTGCAGGTTGGCGCTGAGCTGACGGCTTTGATCGCGCCACAACACCCGGTCCGCACGCACGCTGAACTGGTCGGTGATGCCGCTGCTGTGGAATTTCAGGGTGCTGAGTTTGAACGGTGCGCGGTATTCGGCATGGCTGGCGAATACGCTGTAGGTCCAGTAACCGTAGGGAATGGCGTAGTAAAGGCTGGCGTTGCGGCTGTAGCGATCACCGCGATTGAGGGTGTCGCTGACGCTCAGGTTGAGGGCGTCATTGAGCTCCAGCGGACTGTCGAGGCTCAGGCTCAGGGTGTCGCGATCACGCCCGGTGCTGGCGCTGCCGAGGTTGTCGACACCCAGGCCCAACGCCCATCGAGACTGGCCGCTGGTGCGCGAACGCAGGATGATCCGCGAGGCGCCGGGCTGCGTGCCGGGGGTGATGTCGGCCGTCAGGTCAAGCGAACGCAAGCGGTTCAACTGATCCAGACCTTGCTCAAGATCGCGCAGGTACAGCGGCTTGCCGAGCATTCCAGGGAAGGCGCCGCCAAGGGACACCGGCAGGCTCTGGTCGGCCAGTTCGATGGACTCGACGTAACCTTCATCGACCACGATATCCAGCGATTGCCCAGCGGCCGGAGCGCTGCGCAGGTAGGGCCGACTGGCGATGTACCCCGCGTCCACATACAGGCCGGTGATGGTCGCCAGCAGATGGTTGATCTGGCCGACACCCATGCACGACGACAGTTGCGGCTTGATCCGCTCGTTGAGGGTCTGGCTGCTGATCAGGGTGACGCCACCGACGCGCGTGCCACTTAGGGGCCAGCAGCGTTCATCGGCGGGCACACTGGCGGGGACGGCGGGCGCGACCGGCGCAGAACCAAAGCTGCCGCGCTCCAGTTGCCGACGGCGCTGGTCCAGTTGCAGTTGTTGCAGGTCGCGCTGTTGCTGTTGTTGCTGGCGCAGCACTTCCTGGCCTGGGGCGGAAGGCTCTGCCGCCTGGAGTGCAGAAGCACTCAGGCTCAACAACGAAGCCAACAACAGCGTGCAAGGCGAGGAACTACGACGAGGCACAACGCGAAACGAATACGGCACTCAACATCCCTGTCATCATCAAATGGCTTAATGCCATCCCATCAATGCGAGTGATAGTCAGATCGTTCCTACACAAATGCAAGACGTGTCCTACAACGCTTACATTTCTTAAACAATTGGTTTCCTTGCTGTTAACGCCACCAACAAAGACAACCCGCCGCACAGCAGCAACGTTTCCCCCAACGCCTGGCCCCAGGCCGCGAGCATCAACCCACCGCCGATCAGCAGGTAATACAGCAAACCAAACAGCGCACCGGCCGTGCCCAATCGATCGCCGTAGTGGGCCAAAGCTGAACCGAGGATGTTCGGGATCGCCATACCGAACCCCAGTACCACCAGCAGCATCGGCAGTACAAACAGCGCGCTTTCTTCCAGCAGCCATACGCCGCTGGCACCTATACACATCAGCGCACCCGCCAACTGGATCAGCTGCGGACCTCTCGCGCCGCGACGCAGCAATCGTTTGTTGAGCCACGCGCCGAGTCCGGAGCCCAGGGCCAGAATCACCCCACTGTAACCAAACCATTGCGCACTCAAACCCAGCCGCTGAAACAGGAACGGGCCGAGGCTGTAGTAGCTGAACAAGGCAATATTGAACAGCGCCACCAACAGCGTCGAGCGCCAGATATCGCGGTCTTGCAGCATTCTCCACAGCGTCTCGAACAGCGCGGGTGTCGTGACATTTTGCGGGCGGGTTTCCGGCAAGGTCCGCAGGCACCACAGCCACAACGCCGAGGACAACAGCAACAGGCCTCCCAGCACGCCTCGATAGCCGCACGCTTGCACCAGGCTCGCCCCGGTGAACAAGCCTATCGCGGGGCTGGCCGCCAGCGCGATGCCCATCACCGAAAACACCTGCGCCAGTTCTGCACCCTTGAAGCGGTCACGCAACAAGGTTTGCGTGACGACCGAACCCACCGCGGCACCAAACGCGGCCAGTGCCTGGGCCATCAGCAACGCATCGAATGTGCGGGCGTTCAGCGCCAGCACCGAGGCACCGGCATACAACGCCAGCCCGGTCAGCATCGAGGGGCGACGGCCCATGCGGTCGCACATCCGCCCCCACACCACCACGCCGAATGCAAATGCCAGGAAATACACCGACAGGGTTTGCGCCGCTTGTTGCGGGGAGACGGCAAAGGCCTGGCCGATATCCGCCAGTGCCGGGCTGTAAAGGGTTTGGGCGATCTGCGGGAACATCAGCAACGCAATCGCCAGAATCAACAGGCTTTTGGAATTCATCACGACTTCACTCTTCAAGAAAAACTGGCGAGCAGCTTAATGAGCGTTGACTGACGTATTATCCAAACCCTGACATTTAATCGTTGAAATCGGACAACCAATGGCCTGGATTGATGCACACACACGGTTCAATCCTGATCGTTACTCGGCGTCGGTGGTCGGCATCGCCGCGACCTTAGGCGATCACGATTCTGGACTGCATCGGCATCAGCGCGGGCAGTTGCTGTTCACCCGCCAGGGCTGCACGCGCATCACCCTCGCGCAGCAGTTGTGCCTGTTGCCGCCCTCCCGTGCGGCGTGGATTCCACCTGGGGTTGAACACCGCGCCGTGATGCAGCAGAGCGTCGACTACCGCTCCATCTACCTGACAGCGGATGTGTGCGCCGTACTGCCTCGGCAAGTCTGCGTAATTGAAGTCAGCCCGTTGTTGCGGGCGGTGCTGGAACCAATCGCCCTCGCCGACTTCGACACCGATTGGCAGCAGGGCAAATTCATTCACTTGCTGGGTCTTTGCCTGAGCGAAATCCGCGATGCGAAGCAGCAATCGATGCTGTTGCCTTTGCCGACGGACAAACGCCTGGCGCCACTCTTGGCAACGCCCGAGCACCTGCCGCCGGAACTTCAGGTGCTGGAAAAACAGATCGGTGCCAGCGGTCGCACCATCGGGCGAATCTTCCAGCGCGAAACCGGCATGAGTTATCAGCAATGGCGCCAACAGTGGCGGCTGATGCGCGCCATGGAGCTGCTCGCCACCGGACGCAGCATCAGCTACAGCGCATTCGAAACCGGGTTCGCCAGTGACAGCGCGTTTATCGCGTTCTTCAAGGACATGACTGGCATCACTCCCGGTAACTGGCTCAAGTAAGCACCTGACGACCGGAAGCAGAAATCATTTGCCACAAAATATTACATACGTCATATTACATGCGTAATAAAGACCCGCTTCCCATAGGTATTCACTCAATGACCAGCATGCCCAGCCTCGAACCCGACGTTGCTGTCCCGGTGAGCACACCCAAGCCTCCCCTGCTCAAACGGTTGATCCTGCTGACGGCGGCCATCGCTGCTCTGGTGTTTGCCGGGCTGTACGCGACGCATTGGTGGACGGCCGGGCGTTACATCGAAGAAACCGACGACGCCTATATCGGCGGCGACGTGACAGTGATCGGCCCGAAAGTCGCAGGGTATATCGAAGAAGTGCTGGTCACTGACAATCAGAAGGTCAAGGCCGGCGACGTGCTGATCCGCCTCGACTCCCGTGACTACCGCGCCAACCTGGCCAAGGCAGAAGGCGCGGTGGCCGCCGAAGAAGCGTTGCTGGCCAACCTCGACGCCACCGAACAACTGCAACACGCGGTGATCGGCCAGGCCCGCGCCGGCATCGATGCCGCCGGCGCCGAAACCGCACGCTCTCGGGACGACAATGCACGCTACAAAAAACTGGTCGGCAGCAATGCGGTCTCGGTGGAAAGCGCCCAACGCGCCGACGCCACGTTCAAGACGGCTCAGGCCCTCAGTTCGCGGGCCCAGGCCGAACTGCTGGCGGCGCAGCGGCAACTGAACGTGATCGCAACCCAGAAACAGCAGGCCCGTGCCGCGCTGATGCAGGCCCACGCCGAACGTGATCTGGCGCAACTGAACGTGGGTTACACCGAACTGAAGGCCCCGGTAGACGGCGTGATCGGCAATCGTCGGGCGCGGGTCGGCGCTTATGCCCAGGCGGGTTCGCAACTGCTGTCGGTGGTACCGTCCAGTGGTCTGTGGGTTGATGCCAACTTCAAGGAAGATCAACTGGCGCGCATGATTCCGGGGCAGCGGGTGGTCATTCATGCCGACGTGCTTTCCGGGCAGGAATTCCACGGCCATTTGGGCAGCCTCGCGCCGGCCAGTGGCTCACAGTTCAGCGTGCTGCCACCGGAAAACGCCACCGGCAACTTCACCAAAATCGTTCAGCGCGTGCCGGTAAGAATCATCCTTGATCCGGCCGATGGCGTGCTCGGTCACCTGCGTCCGGGCCTGTCGGTTACCGCCGAAGTGGACACCCGCAAAGAACCCGAATCCCCGGCCGTGGCCAGCGCGCCATGAGTCGCGCCCTCGCCGCCTCCGCGCAACCGTTCAATGCCGCGAACATGGCGACGGCGACCAAGGTCTTCGCCTTTGCCTCCATGTGTATCGGCATGTTCATCGCGCTGCTGGATATCCAGATCGTCTCCGCTTCGCTGCGCGACATCGGCGGCGGGCTCTCGGCGGGCACCGATGAAACGGCGTGGGTGCAAACCAGCTACCTGATCGCCGAGATCATCGTGATTCCGTTGTCGGGCTGGCTGTCGCGGGTGTTTTCGACGCGTTGGCTGTTTTGCGCTTCAGCGGTGGGTTTCACCCTGGCCAGCCTGCTCTGCGGCGCGGCCTGGAACATTCAGAGCATGATCGCCTTCCGTGCCCTGCAAGGCTTTCTCGGTGGCTCGATGATCCCACTGGTGTTCACCACCGCGTTCTTTTTCTTCACTGGCAAACAACGGGTGATCGCGGCCGCGACCATCGGCGCAGTGGCTTCGCTGGCACCGACCCTGGGCCCGGTGATCGGTGGCTGGATTACCGACATTTCCTCCTGGCACTGGCTGTTCTACATCAACCTGGTACCGGGGATTTTCGTCGCGGTGGCGGTGCCGATGCTGGTGAAAATCGACCAGCCGGAGCTGTCGCTGCTCAAGGGCGCCGACTACCTGAGCATGGTGTTCATGGCGCTGTTTCTCGGCTGCCTGGAATACACCCTCGAAGAAGGCCCGCGCTGGAACTGGTTCAGCGACAGCACAATATTGACCACGGCATGGATCAGTGGCCTGGCCGGCCTGGCGTTCATCGGCCGAACCTTGCAGGTGGCCAACCCGATCGTCGATTTGCGCGCCTTGAAGGATCGCAACTTCGCCCTTGGCTGTTTCTTCTCGTTCGTCACCGGGATCGGCCTGTTCGCGACCATTTACCTGACGCCGCTGTTCCTCGGCCGGGTGCGAGGCTACGGTGCGCTGGACATTGGTCTGGCGGTTTTCTCCACCGGGGTGTTCCAGATCATGGCGATTCCGCTGTACGCCTTTCTGGCCAATCGCATCGACCTGCGCTGGATCATGATGACCGGCCTTGGGCTGTTCGCGCTGTCGATGTGGGATTTCAGCCCGATCACCCATGACTGGGGGGCCAAAGAATTGATGCTGCCGCAAGCCTTGCGCGGAATCGCCCAGCAGCTGGCGGTGCCGCCGGCGGTGACACTGACCCTCGGCGGACTGGCGCCGGCACGGCTCAAACATGCCTCAGGGCTGTTCAACCTAATGCGAAACCTGGGGGGCGCCATCGGCATCGCCGTGTGTGCGACCATTCTCAACGACCGCACCAACCTGCACTTCACCCGGTTGGCCGAGCACCTGAACAGCAGCAACGAAGCCCTGAACCAATGGCTGTCCCAGGTCGGCAACAACTTCGCCGCCCTCGGCCAGAGCGGCGACGCCGGCGTCACCGCCAGCCTGCATCAACTCTGGCTGCTGACCTACCGCGAAGCCCAGACCCAGACCTACGGCGACGCCTTTCTGATGATCATGGTCTGCTTCATCATTGCCACGGCGATGGTGCCCTTGATGCGCAAGGTGCAACCACCGGCCGCGCCGTCAGCAGACGCTCACTGATTAGGCTTGAGGCATTTTGCGGAAACCCACCGCCAGGCGATTCCAGGCGTTGATGGTGGTAATGGCCACGGTCAGGTCGACCATTTCCTTGGGGCTGAACTCGGACACCGCCAGTTCGTAGTCCTCATCCGGCGCGTAAGTCTGGCTCAGCAGCGTCAGGGACTCGGTCCACGCCAGCGCCGCACGTTCACGCGGGGTGAAGAACGGCGTTTCACGCCAGGCCGACAATGTGTACAGACGGCGCTCGTCTTCACCGCCCTTGCGGGCATCGGCGCTGTGCATGTCCAGGCAGAAGGCGCAGCCGTTGATTTGCGAAGTGCGCAGCTTGACCAGTTCGATCAGGGTCTTTTCCAGCGGCAGCTTCGAAACAGCGGTTTCCAGCGCGATCATGGCTTTGAGGGCGTCTGGGGATGCGGTGTAGAAATCGATGCGAGGTTTCATGATGGGCTCCAGGAGCAAGTGGGGGTGGAGCTAAGTTAATCCCCCCCACGCCTCTCACAAATAGCCAATATCGCAGAAGTCGAGGAGGCCATTGGCTGTGTCGATGGCGGGTTGGCGATCGGTAAGCGGTGAGCCTGCTCCCGAACCGCGCAGCGCTCATCCCCCAAAAATCGCTACGCCCGATTCCGCAACCATTGCAAAAACCCTTTCTTCGCCACCACCTTCGGCACTTCCTGGGTCAGGGTCTGCGCCTTGTGCAAGCGGAAATCCAGTAACGCCTTCATCGCTTCGCTGATGTCATGGCGCGCATCCAGGCATGGTTTGAGGTAATCCTTCTCGATCCGGTACAAGCTGCACGCAGTTTTGGCACTGAAATCGGCCGGCATCGCGGTATCGGACAAGATCCCGCCCTCGCCGATCACCTCGCCCGGCCCCATGCGCCCGGATTCGAACTTGACCCCGCCCCGGCTCAACTGCACCGAAACCACGCCCGATTCGATGATGAACAGGTGGTCGCTGACCTCCCCCGCCGGCAGGATCATGTCACCGGCGCGGAAGGTTTGCAGGGTCATGTTCTGGCTGAAGGTGTCTTTCTCTTCCTGACGCAGGGTCGAGAAAATGTTCGAGCTGTCCAGCAACGCCCGTGGCCGTGACAGGCCGGCAGGTGCGTTGGATTCGACGTTCGACAACAGGCTGACACCGGACGCCTGCAAGTGCCGGTACGCCAGGTCGAACAGCAGATTGCGGACCATGCGCTTCTGATCCATCGAGACCACGAAGCCACTGATTTCGTACTCCACGCCACTGGCGTTGGAGCCTTTCAACGCGACACATGGCGCCGGTTTGTTCAGCAGATAACGGCAACCCTGCATCGCCCGTTCCAGCGCGTCGAGCACCGTTTGCGGGCGCGCGTGCGGGCTCAGTTGCAGGCTGATCGAGACGCCGAACATATCGCTCGGCCGACTGAAATTGATGATCTTGGCCTTGGCCGCCAGCGAGTTGGGAATCACCGCCATGCTGCCCTGGGACGTTTGCAGGCGCGTGGCGCGCCAGTCGATGTCGGTGACCCGGCCTTCGGTGCCGTCGATGGAGATCCAGTCATCCAGTTGATAGGGTTTGGTGGTGTTGAGGACGATCCCGGAGAACACGTCGCTGAGGGTGCTTTGCAAGGCCAGGCCGACGATGATCGCCAACGCACCGGAGGTGGCGAGCACGCCTTTGACCGGCAGTTCGAGCACATAGGCCAGGGCGGCGATGACGGCGATCAGAAAGATCACCGCACCGAGCAGATCCTGCAGCAACCGCCCGGTGTGCCCGACCCGTTGCATCATCAGCGCACCGATCAATACCGTCAAAGTGCGCGCCGCGAACAGCCACCAGCCAATCTGCAACCCCGTGGCCGCAAGGTGCAGCGGCACGTTATCGGCCCAGGGTGCCGGCTCCAGCGGGTTCATGCCTTCGTTGAACAACAGGACGCTGAACAACGCAAAAATCACCAGCCGCACGACCAGTTTCCAGTTGCTGCCGTTGGCACTGATCAAGCGCCACAAGCCGAGATCGATCAGGATCAGGACCAGTGCGCAGATCAAGGGGTGATTGGTAAGCAGTGACAGCATCAAGCAACTCCAGCGAAGGCCAATGGCGCGAAGATCTCACAGATTGGGCACAGTGTAGGAGTGTTTGATGCAGGGTTCTGGCAGCACACCAATAATTTCAATCGCCCATCTGACCGAACCGTCCGGACTGGAAGTCAGCAAACGCCTGATGAATCTCTTGCTCGCTGTTCATCACGAACGGGCCGTGGCCGACAATCGGTTCGTCGATCGGCTCGCCGCTGAGGAGCAACACCACGGCGTCGTCATTGGCTTCCAGGCTGAGCTGATGCCCCTCGCGTTCGAACAACGCCAACTGCCCTTCGCGCACAAGTTCCAGGCCGTTGACCTGAACCGTGCCGCGCAGCACCACCAGCGCGGTGTTGCGACCTTCGTGCAGGTCGAGGGTCAACAATTTGCCGCCGTTGAGGCGCAGGTCCCAGACATCGATAGGCGTGAACGTGCGCGCCGGACCGGTGTGCCCCTCAAACTCACCCGCGATCAAGCGCAGGTTGCCGGCCTTGTCCTTGAGCGGGAGGCTCGGAATGTCGCCATCGAGAATCGTCTGGTAACCGGCATCGGCCATTTTGTCCTTGGCCGGCAGGTTGACCCACAGCTGCACCATTTCCAGGGTGCCGCCGCTCTTGGCGAACCCTTCGGAATGGAACTCCTCGTGGAGGATCCCCGACGCCGCGGTCATCCATTGCACATCACCGGGGCCAATCCTGCCGCCGCTGCCGGTGGAGTCGCGGTGCTCCACTTCGCCCTTGTAAACGATGGTCACGGTTTCGAAACCGCGGTGCGGATGCTGACCCACGCCACGACGCTCGGTGGTCGGGGTGAATTGCGCAGGGCCGGCATGATCGAGCAGCAAAAACGGGCTGATGTGTTTGGCCAGGTTGTCGTAGGAAAACAGCGTGCGAACCGGGAAACCGTCGCCGACCCAGTGGGTCCGCGGGCTGGTGTAAATACCGATGATGTTTTTCATCCTGCCTCCAAATTCGTTGTGTAACGCAATGGCCTCAGCTTAAGACCGAACGCTTTGATCCACTAGACGGCAAAAATCAGCTTGAGCGTTCTATCTGGAGAACGATGGTGAAGGTTCCGACAGGGCTGCCATCGGCGAGGAATTGAGCCTTGGCGAATGCGTGTGACGACTCGACACACGGGGCTGGCGGAGTTTTTATTTCGGACATAATATTGGCCAGGATTACAACCATAATATCCGCTCCCGCCTGAGGACCTCATCATGCAAAGCCCCAACCGTGACGCCACCCTCGCCCAATGGATCGCCCAGGAACAGGCCATGCGCTCGCGTCTGGCCGGACCGGGCAGCCTGTCCATGGCCGAGGTCAGTGCGCTGTCGCCCGCCGAGTTTTTCGAGGGTATCGGCGACGGCGCACTGCCTTCACCGCCCATCGGCGCCTTGATGGACTTCATCCCCATCGAATGGTCGGCCGGGCTGTTCATTTTCCAGGGCACGCCGGATTCGCGGCACTACAACCCACTGGGCAGCGTGCATGGCGGCTATGCGGCGACCTTGCTGGATTCGTGCATGGGCTGCGCGATTCATACACAGCTGAAGAAGGGCCAGGGGTATACGACGCTGGACTTGCGCATCAGCTACGTCCGGGCGTTGACCGGTGCGAGCGGACCGGTCCGGGCCGAAGGGAAAATTGTGCATTTGGGGCGCTCCACCGCGCTGGCCGAGGGGCGGATTTATGATGTGGATGGGCGGTTGTATGCGACCGGGTCGACGACTTGCATGATTCTTGAGGCTCGGGGATAAGTCTCTAGACCGAGTTGCTTGCCCGCGAAGGCGCCAGATTCACCACCACACATCCTTCTGCCAACCCCGATTCATGACTTGCGGTAAACATTGCTTTGCCCATCCAGCGGTTTTTCCCGGGGAGGCAGGCGGGGATACTCCTGCCCATTCCCACTGCAACCCCTGGAGTCATTGATGTCTATTCCCGCATTCGGTCTCGGTACCTTTCGCTTGCAAGGCCAGGTGGTCATCGATTCGGTGAGCACCGGCCTCGCGCTGGGCTACCGGGTGATCGACACCGCGCAAATCTACGAAAACGAAGCCGAGGTCGGCGAGGCCATCGCCGCCAGCGGTATCGCCCGTGAAGAATTGTTCATCACCAGCAAAATCTGGGTTGCCAACTTTGCCAAAGACCGGTTGATCGACAGCCTCAAAGAAAGCCTGCGCAAACTGCAGACCGACTACCTGGACCTGACGCTGATCCACTGGCCGTCCCCGGACGATCAGGTGCCGGTCGAAGAATTCATGGGCGCCTTGCTCGAAGCCAAGCGACTGGGCCTGACCCGGCAGATCGGCGTCTCCAACTTCACCGTCGAGCTGATGCAAAAAGCGATTGCAGCGGTCGGTGCCGAGAACATTGCAACTAACCAGATCGAGCTGCACCCGTACCTGCAAAACCGCAAGGTCGTCGAGTTTGCTCAGCGTCAGGGCATCCAGATCACCTCCTACATGACCCTGGCCTACGGCGAAGTGTTGAAAGACCCGGTGATCCAGCAAATCGCCGAGCGCTTGCAGGCCACCCCGGCGCAAGTCACGCTGGCCTGGGCCATGCAACTGGGTTACGCGGTCATTCCGTCTTCCACCAAACGCGCCAACCTGCAAAGCAATCTGCAAGCCTGTGCCCTGCAATTGAGCGAAGCCGACATGGCGCTCATCGCAGGTCTTGATCGCGGCCATCGATTGACCAGCCCCAAAGGCATCGCGCCGCATTGGGATTAAGCGTCAGCCCGGCTCAAGGCTCTGATCGAGACTTGACATGGCGTGCTGCAATTTATCGACGGCCTCGTCGATCAATGCCGCGCGCCCTTCGCCGCAGGCGCGTTCCAGCGCCTCACAACACTCGATCAACCGCTGGGCCCGGACCATGCGCGCACCGCCCTTGATGCGGTGCGCCAGGATTCGCAGATCAGCGAGATGGTTGCCAGCGTGTGCTTCAAGCAGATGTTCACGGTCATCCCGATTGGTCACGGCCAGTTCGCGCAGCAATTGATTAATCAACGTCCGGTCTTCACCGACGTATTGCTCCAACTCGCTCAAGTCGATCGGCGACGACGAAGGGGGTTCACTCCTGGCCTCTTCAAACCGGTCAGCCAGCCATCCACTCAGATCCGCCAGCCCAATGGGTTTGAAAAGGCAGTCATCCATGCCCGCCTCAAGGCACCGGACCTTTTCCTCGCGCTGCGCATTGGCGGTAAAACCCAGGATCAGTGTCGGCGGCAGGCCTTGCATGCGCTCTTCATCGCGTATCGCACCGGTCAACTCATAACCGCTGCGGTTCGGCATATTGCAGTCAGTGATGACCACATCAAACTCGTGGACACGCCACAGCTCCAGCCCTTGCTCGCCATCCTCGGCCTCCATCACGCGATGCCCCAGATAGCCCAGCTGACTTGAAAGCAACAGGCGATTGGCCGGGTAATCGTCAACCACCAGAATGGTCAGTGGCCGCGTGGGTTTCGGCGATCCGCTGTCCACTGATTCACAGGGTGGCAACGCTTTCAACACCATCAGCGAAAGACTGATGTCGACGTGCGAGCCCTGGCCGAGGACGCTGTGCAGCACCAGCCGTCCGCCCATCATTTCGCACAACGTGCGGCTGATCACCAATCCCAGGCCGGAACCCTGGCGGGCGGATTGCTGGCTGTTACCGGCCTGAACGAACGGACTGAACAACCGCTGCTGGTCGGCTGCGCTGATGCCGATGCCACTGTCTGCAATGCGCAGATTGACCGCCAGATGCCCCGATACACCGGACACCACGCGCAACGTCAAACTCACCTCCCCGTCACGGGTGAACTTGATCGCGTTGCTCAACAGGTTGGACAGCACCTGCTTGAAGCGCGTGGGGTCGACCAGCACGTCGTGGTCGCTGCGCGGGTCCAGATCAACTCGCCATCCCAGGTTTTTCTCCCGCGCCAGCCCTTCAAACACCCGGCAAACTGACGCCACCAGGTCACGCAGATTGACGCGCTCGGGTGTCAGGGATAAATGCCCGGATTCGATGCGTGCGATGTCCAGGATATCGCCGATCAATGCCAGCAACTGCTGCGCGGCAGTGGACGCGACGTCTATGGCAAAACGGTCGACGATGCCCTCTTGCGCCTGCTTCTCAGCCATTTCAAGCATGCCGATCAAGGCATTCATCGGTGTGCGGATTTCATGGCTCATGGTCGCCAGAAACGTGGTTTTGGCACGGTTGGCATCGTCCGCCGCGTCCTTGGCCTCCTGCAATTGCTGCATCCACTGCTGGCGCTGGCGGATCTGCCGACGCTGCCAGGCAATCCAGCCCAGCGCCAGCAACAACAACGCCACGGCGGCGGCAAATGCCTGCAAGATGTTTTGCCGATGACGCAGCCAATAACTGTCCTCGACCACCGCATCATTGCTCCAGCGAGCGACCAACGCGTCCATCTCTTCGGGCGAAATACTCAGCAACGCCTTGTTCAAAATCGAGTACAACTCCGGCTGATCACGACCGGTTGCCATGGCGATACGCGCCGGCTCGTCGCCCACGGTGCTGCTGATCCGTAAACGCCCCTGGTAGTACCGGGCGATCAGGTAACGGGTGATGAACAATGAGCTGAGCGCGGCATCGGCCTGTCCTTTCGCCACCAATTCCAGACCTTCGGCCGGGTTTTGTACGCCCACCATCTGCACCTGCGGCGCCCGCGCCTGAATGAACGCACGCATCGGGTGACGGGGATATATCGCCAAGCGCTTGCCGGCCAAATCGCCCAGTGTCTTAGGGCTATCGGCGGTTGCTGCACTGACCAGCGTGTACGGATTGGTCACATAGGACCGGGTAAAGTGCAGCCCGGCGACGTCTTCGGTCGTGGGGATGATGGCGGGCAAGACGTCGATCTCGCCGGCTTTGAGCCGCAGGATCTGCTGGTCCAGGGTCTGGCCTCGCACCACGTTGAAGTTCAAGCCGCTACGCTGGCTGATCAGCGTCAGCAATTGCGCCGTCAACCCACTGAAGCTTCCATTGGCGTTGTAAAACGTCAACGGCGCAAAGTCCTCGATCGCCGCCACCCTCACCGTCGGATGCTGATCCAGCCAGCGCTGTTCACTCACACTCAGATCCACACGTTGCTGTCCCGCCACTTTGGCCCTGCCGGCGCTCCAGCGCTGCTCGATGATTGAGCGCTGCTCCATGGGGATCGCCGCCAGCGCCTTGTCGAGGAGGTCCTTCAGCGGCAGGTTGTGCCGGGGCAGTGCGAAGCCGAACGGGTTAGCGTCGAGGCCCGACGGCCCTACCAGATGAACGGAATTGAAGTAGTTGTTGTTGATCAGGTAATTGCCGCTGATGAGGTCGCTGAGGTACACATCATCCTGCCCATACGCCACCGCCCCGAGCGCATCGAGCGCCGACGGATAACGTTGCAGGTGGGCCTCGGGATAGAACGATTCAACGGTCTGCGCCGGCAGGTAATCATCGGCCATGGCAATGCGTTTACCCGCCAGATCCTCGGGCATGCGCTCGTCCCGTCGGGTGACCAGCATCGGCTGATCTTCAGCGTAAGCACTGGACAGGATCAGCTCGGGGTCGGCCAGTTCGAAGTTGTTTGAGGTCCCGAGCAGATCCAGTTCGCCGTATTTAAGGGCTTCCATGGCCGCTTCACGCGTGACGTAGCGCAGCACCTCGATCTTCACGTCCAGCAGTTGCGCCACCAGCGCGGCGTAATCGGCGGTGATGCCTTCCAGCTCGTCGTGATTGCGCGTTACTTCGAACGGCGGGTAGTCCGGCCCGCTCACCCCGAGGCGCAACACACGCTTGTTGCGCAGCCATTGCCGGTCCTGTTCATCCAGATGGACCGCGTAGCCCTCCACCGTGGAACGCCCCAGCAACTGCAAGCGCTCAGGCTCGCCGGTGGTCCGGGCCGAGGCTGGCAGCACCAGGCACATCATCAGGATCAGTAGAATGCACCGCACGGTCTGGCGCACTCAGATCAGGTGATTGCGTATGGCGAAGTCCCGCAGATGCACCGCCGCCACAACCCCCAGTTTTATGATCAGGCGCGTTTTGTAAGTGCTGACGGTTTTGTGGCTCAGGTTCATGGCTTCGGCGATCGCTTTGTTGGAGAAGCCTCGGGCAAGGTATTGCAAGATGGTTAACTCGCGGTTGGACAGTGTATCGATCAACTTTTTTTCGCTGTGTTGCAGCGGGTTCATCGGCCTGGACAGCAACTGCGAAAAATAGGTGTAGCCCGCCATCATTGCGTGCACAGCCTTGTGCAATTGCTCCAGGCTGTTGGTTTTTGAGACATACGCCAACGCGCCGCCGCGCATGCACCGCTCCTGGAAAAACAGCGGATCGAGCGAGGTGAACACCAGCACCACGCATTTCCAGTCGCTGGCCTTGATTCGCTCCAGCAGGTCCAGGCCGTTGCCGCCGGGCATCACCAGATCCAGGATCAGCAGATCCACCCGTTGCTCACGAAGTGTGGTCAACGCGTCCCCAACGCTGGCCGCCTCATGAATCTGCTTGAAACCTTCCCGCCCCAGTACAAGCTTCACTGCGGCGCGAACCACCGGATGATCGTCCACAATCATCGCTGACTTCATGGCAACTCCCTGTGCAAAGACTCAACGAATGCCCGTCGGATAACGCCGGGGCAGACGCAACGGCTGCGCCAGGACTGTTGCATGGGAGAAAGGCAGAATCTACCTGTCAGAAATGACAGTGCCGACGAACGGTATGTCGCAATCACCCGGCGTACCGCTGATGACGCTCCTGCGACGATGGATCAATGATCGCCATCAACATCTGGATACACCGCAGATCAGGCAGCGCCGCATGGCTCACTTGAACCTTCGGTTGCCGGCTGGCCGGGATCGCCGGCAACTGCGCCCGTTGGCCGTCGAAAATCAGTGCGTGGCGAACCTGCCGGTTATCAAGGACATAGCTGAGCAAATCCAGTTCGCCGGCCGCCAGCGCGGCATTGACGACCACCACGTCGAACGGCTCACAACCGTACTCGACCAGGGTCAGCATTGAAGCAAGATCCTGCACCGGCGCCACGCGGTAATAATCGAGCTGATTGAACAGCCGCTCGATCAGCATACGGTGAAAGTGTTGCTCGTCGGCGATCAGGATGCGCAAGGCTTTATTCGGCATCGTAGCCTCATGTGTGAATAGCTGATTTTTGAAGCGGCGAGGCTACGGGAGGCGCACAGATGTTTCTGTAGGACTTTTCTGAAATAACCAAAGACCCGGCAATTACTGCCATCCAAACCGCCGAATGTAGAAACCCTTCACCGCTTGAGTCAGCCCCATGTACGCCAGCAGAATCAGCGGCAGGAACACAAAATACAGCGACGGCAGCGCCTGCAGTTTGAAGTAGTGCGCCAACGGCCCCATCGGCAGGAAAATCCCCACGGCCATGATGATCCCGGTCATGACCATCAACGGCATGGCTGCGCGGCTTTGCAGGAACGGGATTTTCGGTGTGCGGATCATGTGCACGATCAAGGTCTGGGTCAGCAGCCCGACCACGAACCAGCCGGACTGGAACAGCGTTTGATGGTCCGGGGTATTGGCGTCGAACACGTACCACATCAGGGCAAACGTGGTGATGTCGAAGATCGAACTGATCGGGCCGAAGAAGAGCATGAAGCGCCCGACGTCAGCCGGCTGCCAGCGCTGCGGCTTGCTGAGCATTTCTTCATCGACGTGATCGAACGGGATGGCGATCTGCGAGATGTCGTAGAGCAGGTTTTGCACCAGCAGGTGCATCGGCAACATCGGCAGGAACGGAATGAACGCGCTGGCCACCAGCACCGAGAACACGTTGCCGAAGTTCGAGCTGGCGGTCATTTTGATGTACTTGAGCATGTTGGCGAAGGTCCGGCGCCCTTCCAGCACGCCCTCCTCCAGCACCATCAGGCTCTTTTCCAGGAGGATGATGTCGGCCGCTTCCTTGGCGATGTCGACGGCGCTGTCCACCGAAATACCGATGTCGGCGGTGCGCAGTGCCGGTGCGTCGTTGATGCCGTCGCCCATGAAACCGACGACGTGGCCGTTGCCTTTGAGCAGACGCACGATGCGTTCCTTGTGCGACGGCGTGAGCCTGGCAAAGACGTTGGTGGTCTCGACCGCCACCGCCAATTGGGCGTCGCTCATGCGCTCGATGTCATTGCCCATCAGCAGGCCTTGTTGCTCCAGGCCAACTTCGCGGCAGATCTTCGCGGTCACCAGTTCGTTGTCGCCGGTCAGCACCTTCACCGCGACGCCATGAGCGGCCAGCGCCTTCAGGGCCGGGGCGGTGCTTTCTTTCGGTGGATCGAGGAAGGCGACGTAGCCGATCAGCGTCAGCGCCTGTTCATCCGCCAGGCTGTAAGTGTCGCGTCCTTCGATCATAGGCCGCGCAGCCACGGCGACTACCCGCAGACCTTCGGCGTTGAACGCGGCAGTGACCTGGCGAATCCGCGCCAGCAATTCATCGGTCAGTGCTTCATCAACCATGCCGTGGCGCACGCGCGTGCAGACCGCCAGCACTTCTTCCACCGCACCTTTGCAGATCAGCAAGTGCGGTTGATCGCGCCCGGCGACCACCACCGACATACGCCGGCGAGTGAAGTCGAACGGAATTTCATCGACCTTGCGAAACGCCGTGCCGACCTTCAGTTCACGGTGGATTTCCACGTGTTCCAGCACCGCCACGTCCAGCAGGTTTTTCAGGCCGGTCTGGTAGTAGCTGTTGAGGTAGGCCATTTCCAGCACGTCGTCGGAGTCGTTGCCCCAGACGTCGACGTTTCGGGCGAGGAAGATCTTGTCCTGGGTCAGGGTGCCGGTCTTGTCGGTGCACAGCACGTCCATGGCGCCGAAGTTCTGGATCGCGTCGAGGCGTTTGACGATGACTTTTTTACGCGACAGGAACACCGCGCCTTTGGCCAGGGTCGAGGTAACGATCATCGGCAGCATTTCCGGGGTCAGGCCCACGGCAATCGACAGCGCGAACAGCAGCGCTTCGGTCCAGTCGCCCTTGGTGAAACCGTTGATGAACAGCACCAGCGGCGCCATGACAAACATGAAGCGGATCAACAGCCAACTGATTTTGTTGACCCCGGTCTGGAACGAGGTCGGCGCGCGATCGGTGGCGCCGACACGCTGGGCCAAGGCGCCGAAATAGGTGTTGTTGCCGGTGGTGAGAATCACCGCCATTGCCGTGCCGGACACCACATTGGTGCCCATGAACAGGATGTTGTCCAGGTCCAGCGGGTTGCCGGTGTTGCTGTCCTGCTGGCGGGGAAACTTTTCCACCGGCATCGATTCGCCGGTCATCGCCGCCTGGCTGACGAACAGGTCCTTGGCGCTGAGCACCCGGCAATCGGCCGGGATCATGTCGCCGGCCGAAAGCACGATCAGATCGCCCGGCACCAATTGCTTGATCGGCACCTCGGTGCGTGATGCCTCCCGGCGCAG
Organism: Pseudomonas sp. LBUM1663; assembly: GCF_059695905.1. Lineage (NCBI taxonomy): Bacteria > Pseudomonadati > Pseudomonadota > Gammaproteobacteria > Pseudomonadales > Pseudomonadaceae > Pseudomonas > Pseudomonas sp. LBUM1663. Next base: position 4,478,127 of record NZ_CP166792.1, read on the forward strand.
CACCGTGGCGGTGTTGCTGACCATGGCCTTGAGCGCGTCGGCGGCCTGGTTGGATTTGCTCTCCTGCCAGAAGCGCAACAAGGTCGAGAGCACCACCATTGAGAAAATCACGATGGCGGCTTTCATGTCCTCGGTCAGCCAGGAGATCACCGCGAGCAAGGTCAGCAGCAGGTTGAACGGGTTTTTGTAGCAGTGCCACAGATGGGTCCACCGGGGCAATGGTTGTTCGTGCTCGACTTCGTTGAGGCCGAATTGCTCGCGCAGGGTGTCGGCTTCCTGTTCACTCAAGCCGTCGGTGTGGCTGCCAAGTTTTTTCAGCAAGGAGCCGGTGTCGCTATTGGCGGCGGTGACCAGGGTTTGCGCCAGGGTTGGCGGCACTTCACGGCTGACCGTGGTGTCGGCGAAGCTTTCCAGCAGCGCCAGTCGGCGAAAGTGCCGACTGATGTGACGGGTGCGCAGGAAACCGGCGAAGAATTCCTTGAGCAGGGTAAGGTTCATGGCGTTGCCCCCAGGGTCAGCCGGGAGACCTTCGAGCAGGCGTGTCGAGTCGCTGCGATGACGACAGGCACGTCGAACATCACACACGGTCAGGCGTCGATGAGAGGGAGGTCGGGACACGGTCCAGGGCTGGCCGCGATCGGGATTTCCGCTGCTCGCTTTACGGCGAGACAACGGCAACAGGCTGCGCGTTATCTTGCCGGAAAGGTGCCGGTTATCGAAACCGGCCGACTACTGTCACTCGAACAAGTACCCACTGAGGGTCTCCGCTATTGATGAAAACGCGCGAAGCTTACGCCCCGATTTCTGGAGAGTAAACGAAGGAACGGTGGGTGGTGGGGGAATTGCGGGGTTCTTCAGGAAGGGTTCAGCTTTCAATATTTGTGGTGCCTTTCAGGACCCCATCGCGGGCAAGCCCGCTCCCACAGAGATCTCTAGTGAACACGGATTTTGTGTCGATAGATCAAACTGTGGGAGCGGGCTTGCCCGCGATGACGGCCTCACAGCCACCACACATTTTAGCTGGCAGTGGCCAACAACAAATCCACCACCGACCGGCTATGCCCACGGTGCTTGCCATGGTCATACAAGGAACCGGCAATCTCATCCGCGCGAATCGGCAGGATCGACAACAGCGTGTCGCTCAAACCGTGGCTCGCCTGGCAGAAGCCCTGCATATAGATGCCGGCCTTGCAGCGCTCGTCAGTGATCAGTTTGTAGTTGCGATCCACCTCGAAATCACCCAGGTATTGCTCCAGTGGCGCCAGCAGTTTGCGGTGCATCTGGCGCTCGTAACCGGTGGCCAGTACCACGGCATCGTACAGGCGAACCGTGACTTCACCGGTGGCATTGTTGCGCACCGCCAGTTCGATACCGCGCTCGGTGGCGGTGGCTTTCTCGATGGTGGTCAGGGTGCGGAACGCGTGGCGCGCGATGCCTGAGACTTTCTGGCGATAGAAGATGCCGTAGATGCGTTCGATCAGGTCGATGTCCACCACCGAATAGTTGGTGTTGTGGTACTCGTTGACCAGACGCTCGCGCTCGCTGCTCGCCTGCTGGAACACCAAGTCGGTGAACTCCGGCGAGAACACTTCGTTGACGAACGGGCTGTCATCCGCCGGCTTCAGCGCCGAGCCACGCAGGATCATGTCCACCTGCACCGACGGGAAGCTGTCGTTCAAATCGATGAAGGCTTCCGCCGCGCTCTGCCCGCCACCGATGATCGCGATGCTCATCGGCTGATTATTCACGCAGGGCTGCTTGGCCATCTGCGCCAGGTACTGCGAGTGGTGGAACACGCGGCCGTCATCTTTCAGCGCCTTGAACGCTTCGGGAATGCGCGGTGTACCGCCGGTACTGACCACCACCGAACGGGTGGTGCGTACCTGTTGATGACCCGTGGCGTCACGGGAGATCACCCGCAGCGCCTCGACCTGCTGATTGTGCAGCACCGGCTCGATGGTCAGCACTTCTTCGCCATAGCGGCTCTGGGCTTCAAACTGGCCGGCGACCCAGCGCAGGTAGTCGTTGTACTCCATGCGGCACGGGTAGAAGGTGCCGAGGTTGATGAAGTCCACCAGACGGCCGTGATGCTTGAGGTAGTTGACGAACGAATACGGGCTGGTCGGATTGCGCAGGGTCACCAGGTCCTTGAGGAAGGAAATCTGCAGCTCGCTCTGGGTCGACAGGGTATTGCCGTGCCAGCTGTAGTTGGGCTGCTTGTCGAGAAACAGAATATCCAGCTCGCCCTGGCTCGGCCCGCGCTCTTGCAGAGCGATGGCCAGCGCCAGGTTCGAAGGGCCGAATCCGACGCCGATCAGGTCGTGAACGATGGGCGATGCAATTGCCTGTGTCATTTCCAGTGTCCTCTGGATGAACCCCTCAACAAGGGGAATAAGCCTAAGTGACCTGATGCAGGACAGCAGGTCGTCTGTTGAGTAGGAACGAGGACAATGAAAAAAAATTTAGAGAGAAGGGATCAATGGGCGTCCCACTGGCGCATCCGTATGCGGCAGTGCTTCATGGCATTGACGATGTGCTTCTCCACCAGCGCGCGGGAGATACCGAGGTGCTCGGCGATTTCCGGGTGCGACAGGCCATCGATCTTGCGCAAAAGAAAACTTTCGCGACACAGCCGCGGCAACTCCGCCAGGGCACGCTGGAGCATCTCCAGGCGCTGGCCATGATCGAGGCAGGTGTGCGGGGATGGGGTGAAGTAGCGCTCTTCGTTGTCGAGCACATCCAGCGATTCGACCTGGCGCAAGGCATTGCGGCGATGATCGTCGATCACCAGGTTCAGCGCGGTGCGATAAAGGAAGGCCCGGGGCTGCTCGATCGGCGTGTCACTGGAACGCTCCAGCACCCGCAGATAAGCGTCATGCACCACATCTTCGGCCACCTGACGGTTGCCTAGCTTGGCGTTCAGGAAACACACCAGCTCGCGATAGTAGTTTTCCAACATGACTCCCGGCCGCACAGGGTGCGGTTTCTATCCTTGAGCCACTTCTGCGACCGCACAAATGGGCAGTGGCAAGATGGTGGCAGTTCGAGCCGCGTAATTTATAGTAATTCTCATATAGATTTAAAGTGTTGCTTTGACTTACCCGATAAATAGTCATGTGCTACACCTGTGTGGCGAAGGGATTTATCCCCGTTTGTATCGACCTGTGTCCGCGCCTAAATTCCCCATCACTTTCCTCGTTTACAGGACAGCTCCCCGTGTCTGTCGGCTCCCCGACAGCGTTCGCCTGCCGCCGTTTTTCATGCGCAGGCTGAACGACGGGCCGATACCCATTGGCCGGAACCCTGCATGAAACGTCCCCGACAGACCCGACGCGCCCTGCTTGTAGCACTATGTCTGATCCCCGTTATCGCCATCGCCGCCTGGCAAGTGATCCCGCCGGGCCGGGATAAATTCGCCACCGTGCAAGTCAGTCGTGGCGACATTGAAAGCAGTGTCACGGCGCTGGGCACCCTGCAACCGCGGCGTTACGTCGACGTTGGCGCCCAGGCGTCCGGGCAGATCCAGAAGATTCACGTGGAAGTCGGCGACGTGGTCAAGGAAGGCCAGTTGCTGCTGGAGATCGATCCATCCACTCAGCAGGCCAAGCTCGACGCCGGACGCTTCTCCATCGAGAACCTCAAGGCGCAGCTCCAGGAACAGCGGGCGCAGCACGAACTGGCCCGGCAGAAGTTCCAGCGCCAGCAGAACCTCAAGGCCGGCGGCGCGACCCGCGAAGAAGACGTGCAAACCGCCCAGGCCGAACTGCACGCCACCCAAGCCCGCATCGACATGTTCCAGGCGCAGATCCGCCAGGCCCAGGCCAGCCTGCGCAGCGATCAGGCAGAACTCGGTTACACGCGGATCTACGCGCCGATGGCCGGCACCGTGGTCGCCCTCGACGCCCGGGTTGGCCAGACCCTCAATGCTCAGCAGCAAACACCGTTGATTCTGCGCATCGCCAAGTTGTCGCCGATGACCGTGTGGGCCGAAGTCTCGGAAGCCGACATCGGCCACGTCAAACCCGGCATGACCGCGTGGTTCACCACCCTCAGCGGCGGCAACCGACGCTGGATCAGCACCGTGCGGCAGATTCTGCCGGTGCCGCCCAAGCCGCTGGACCAGACCAGCCAGGGCGGCGGCAGCCCGGCCAGTTCGAGCAAAAGCGGCAGTGCCCGCGTGGTGCTGTATACGGTGTTGCTGGACGTCGATAACGCCGACAACGCGTTGATGGCGGAAATGACCACCCAGGTGTTCTTTGTTTCCGATCAGGCGAAAAACACCCTCACCGCGCCGGTCGCGGCGCTGCACGCCGGCACTGAGGCGAACATGCAAATCGCCCAGGTCGTCGCTGAAAACGGCAGCATCCAGCAGCGCGACGTGCGCACCGGCATCAGCGATCGTCTGCGGGTGCAGATCCTCGACGGCTTGCAGGAAGGCGATCACCTGCTGATCGGCCCGGGCGACGGGAGTGGCGGCTGAATGCAGACGCCTCTGATCGACCTGCAGGACATCCGCAAAGCCTACGGCGGCGGCGATTCACCGGAAGTTCACGTGCTGCGCGGCATCGACCTGTCGATCCATGCCGGGGAATTCGTGGCGATTGTCGGCGCGTCCGGTTCCGGCAAGTCGACGCTGATGAACATCCTCGGTTGCCTCGACCGTCCGACCTCGGGCGAATACCGTTTCGCCGGGCAAAACGTCGCCGCCCTCGACAGCGACGAGCTGGCCTGGCTGCGTCGCGAGGCGTTTGGTTTTGTGTTCCAGGGTTATCACTTGATCCCATCCGGCTCGGCTCAGGAAAATGTCGAGATGCCGGCCATCTACGCAGGCCTGCCCGCCGTCGAACGCCATGCCCGCGCCGCCGCCCTGCTCGACCGCCTCGGCCTGGCTTCGCGCACCGGCAACCGTCCGCACCAGCTCTCCGGCGGCCAGCAACAACGGGTGTCGATTGCCCGCGCCTTGATGAACGGCGGCCACATCATCCTCGCCGACGAACCCACCGGCGCCCTCGACAGCCACAGCGGCGCCGAGGTCATGACCCTGCTCGACGAACTGGCGAGCCAGGGCCACGTGGTGATCCTTATCACCCACGACCGCGAAGTCGCGGCCCGGGCCAAGCGCATCATCGAAATCCGCGACGGGCTGATCATCAGCGACAGCGCGGTGGACAACCCTCAAGCACAAACCTCGGCCAACCCCGGTGCGCTGCAAGCGGTGGATCTGCGCAAGCGCCTGACCGAAGGCGCCGAAGCCACCGGGGCCTGGAAAGGCGAGCTGATCGACGCCGTACAAGCGGCGTGGCGGGTGATGTGGATCAACCGCTTTCGCACGGCGCTGACGCTGCTCGGCATCATCATCGGCGTGGCGTCGGTGGTGGTCATGCTGGCCGTCGGCGAAGGCAGCAAGCGCCAGGTCATGGCGCAAATGGGCGCCTTCGGCTCGAACATCATTTACCTCAGCGGCTCATCACCCAACCCACGAACGCCGCTGGGTATCGTCACCCTGGATGACGTCGCGGCGGTGGGAAGCCTGCCGCAAGTGACGCGGATCATGCCGGTCAACGGCCAGGAAGCCGGGGTGCGTTTCGGCAACCTCGACCACTTGAGCTACGTCGGCGGCAACGACACCCATTTCCCGGCCATCTTCAACTGGCCGGTGGTGCAAGGCAGCTATTTCACCCAGGACGATGAACGCAACGCCGCGGCGGTCGCAGTGATCGGCCACAAGGTGCGGACCAAGTTGCTCAAGGACGTGGCCAACCCGATCGGCCAGTACATCCTGATCGAGAACGTACCGTTCCAAGTGGTCGGCGTGCTTGCGGAAAAAGGCGCCAGCTCCGGCGACTCCGACAGCGACGACCGCATCGCCATCCCCTACTCCGCCGCCAGTGTGCGACTGTTCGGCACCCACAACCCCGAGTACGTGGCCATCGCCGCCGCCGACGCTCGCAAGGTCAAGGAGACCGAAATCGCCATCGAGCAATTGATGCTGCGCCTGCACAACGGCAAGAAGGATTTCGAACTGACCAACAACGCCGCGATGATCCAGGCCGAAGCGCGCACGCAAAACACCTTGTCGCTGATGCTGGGCTCGATTGCCGCCATCTCGCTGCTGGTCGGCGGCATCGGCGTGATGAACATCATGCTGATGACCGTGCGCGAGCGGACGCGGGAGATCGGTATCCGCATGGCTACCGGCGCCCGTCAGCGCGACATCCTGCGCCAGTTTCTGACCGAAGCGGTGATGCTTTCGGTGGTCGGCGGACTCGCCGGGATTGCCCTGGCGCTGATCGTCGGCGGCGTGCTGATCCTCAGCGAAGTCGCCGTCGCGTTCTCTTTGATAGCGGTGCTCGGCGCCTTCGGCTGCGCCCTGGTCACCGGTGTTGTCTTCGGCTTCATGCCGGCCCGCAAAGCTGCCCGACTCGACCCGGTCACGGCCCTTACCAGTGAATGATCTCTCCATGAAGCCGCAACTGAGTTTACTGACTCTCTGCCTGCTGCTCGGCGCCTGCGGCACGCCCGCCCAGCGCCCGGACAGCGGCCTCCAGCCGCCCTCTTCCTGGCAATCGCCGCACACGCAAAACGCCACCCGAAGCAACCTGCAATGGTGGACGCAATTTGGCAGCCCGCAGCTGGATCAACTGATCGAACAGGCGCGGGCCGGCAGTTACGACCTAGCCGCCGCCATCGCGCGGGTGCGCCAGGCGCAGGCCGAAACGGTGGTTGCCGGTGGCTCGCTGCTGCCGGAGGTCAAGGCCGGCCTCAACGCCAATCGGCAAAAACTGTTGCGCGGCAACGGTTACAGCCAGCTCGATGCCGACAGCAGCAACAAGGCTGTGGATTATTTCGATGCCAATCTCAGCGCCACTTATGAAATCGATTTCTGGGGCGGTCAGCGGGCTTCCCGTGACAGCGCGCAATTCGCTTTGCAGGCCAGCGAGTTCGATCAGGCCACCGTGGAATTGACGCTGCTCAGCGGCGTCGCCAACACCTACGCGCAGGCCTTGTCGCTGCGGGAGCAAAGCCGCATCGCCGAGCTGAACCTGGCGAACGCGCAGAACGTGTTGAAACTGGTGCAGACACGTTTTGATTCTGGCTCGGCAACGGCCCTGGAACTGGCGCAGCAAAAGAGCCTGGTGGCGGCGCAACAACGGCAATTGCCGCTGGTGCAGCAACAGGCGCAGGACGCATTGATCGGCCTTGCCGCCCTGCTCGGCCGGCCGATTCAGGAACTGGCGCTGGGTCAGGAACGCTTCGACCAATTGTCATGGCCGACCATCGCGGCGGGCGTGCCCAGCGAATTGCTCACCCGCCGCCCGGACATCGCCCGCGCCGAAGCGCAACTGGCCGCCGCGCAGGCCAACGTCACCGTCGCCCGCGCGGCGATGTTGCCGAAGGTGACCTTGAGCGCAGAATTGGGATCGGGGGCGAACCGGGTGGCAGACATTCTGCGCAGTCCGTTCTACAACCTCACTGCCGGATTGCTTGCGCCGGTGTTCAACAATGGTCGCTTGAGTGCCGAACGCGATAAAGCCACGGCCCGCCAGGAAGAACTGCTGGAGACTTATCGCGGGGCGATCATCAACGGCTTCGCCGACGTGGAAAAAGCCCTCAACAGCATTCGCGGGCTGGATGCACAGCGACAGTGGCAAAGCGAGGAACTGAGCCAGGCGCAGACCGCCTTCGATATTGCGCAAAGCCGTTATCAGGCCGGGGCCGAGGATTTGCTGACCGTACTGGAAACCCAGCGCACGTTATATGCCGCGCAGGATCTGAATGTGCAGCTGCGGTTGTCGCGTTTGCAGGCGAGTATTGCGCTGTACAAGGCGTTGGGCGGTGGGTGGCAGATTCTGTGATTTGAGTTTCCAGTGAGGGCCTCTTCGCGGGCAAGCCTCGCTCCTACAGGTATAAATGATGCCCTTGCAGGAGCGAGGCTTGCCCGCGAAGAACGATAACTCGGTCTATCGGTTTAACTGGTAATCGGCTTGGCCTTCAAATGCCTTGCATACCATGGCCGCTGCGGCACTTTGCGGAACAGGTCCGCCAGTTTCTTCTCGTCTTCACCAAAGGTGATGCGCAGCGCCAGCTTCATGGTTTCCGGGTCCATCTCGACCGACTTGCCCGTCTGCAACCCCGGCGTCGTGCTGCAACCATGGGTGCTCGGCCCAAGCCACGGATCAGCCACCTCGACCCAGCGCCCCGGCGCAAACCACGCCACGCCGTTGACCTCCAGACGACTCACCTCCCCCGGATGAAAACGCTCGTGCGCACGGAACCAGTCTTCCAGACGATCATCGATCCAGCCGTGGAAATGCCAGAACACCGGGTTCACATGGGAGGAAAACGGGTCGCCGAGAAAGTCGTTTTCCGGCGCATACCAGCGCGCGGAAAAGTCTGCCGGATCCCGGGCAAACGGCACTGGCTGGCCATTGGACGGATCACGCGGCACCGAGGCCCAGCGCATGTGCAGCCAGTCATGCAGCCCCAACTCGACCTCTGAACCGAACTGCCCCAGGGTGAGCTTCGACAGATAACGCGGATCGCGGTAGCGCGACTCCCAGACCTGGAAGTTGCTGTGATACGTCTCGGCGGTCTTGATGTCGCTGACCCATTGCGAGTATTCGGCATCGTCGTCGGCCTGCCAGGTCGGCGGCAGCGCGGTGCCGTCGTGGTTGTCGCAATAATTGGCGAAGCCGATGCGATCCCGGGCCAGTTCTGGCTGCGGCAGTGGGAAATGCTGCCACGACGGCAAGTCCTGCATCGAACGCGCCGTGCCCAGCATGTGCCGGTGCATGAAGAAAAAGTCCACGCCCGAGCCATTGCGATCCTTGCGCGCGCCACGGGCATCACGTTCGTTGTCCCGCGGGCCGGGCTGCCAGCCGATACCCCGCAGGGCGTTACGCTTGTCTTCGGTCAGGGTATGCCACTTGTCCCGCGAGGCGTGCCAGAGCTGGTGAAACAGCCGATGTTCGGCGGACACCAGCCACGCCAGCAGCGGTGCATTGAGACCGGCTCGCTCGCGGGCCTCGGGGAAAACCCGTTTGACGGCGATGAAGCGATTGTCCTGGGCGGTCATCATCAACGGACGATCGAGGTTCAGCACCCGGCCACTGAGGGTACCGCTGCCGGCGTTGCCGAAACCGGCCCAGACTTCGTCCAGCGACATGCTGAATTCGTAATCCGGCGTGCCGTGGGCGGCGTCGGCACTGACCAGCCGCCAGCTCAACTCAGCCGGCTTGGCTTCTGCCAGATCGCCCAGCACCCGGTAGCGCGGTTCATCGCCGGAGCGCAAACGCTGGGCGGTGTCGAGGAATCCGATCAGACCGCGACCTTTGTGGCCGACGTCGAGAAACACTTCCAGCCCGTCCCGTGGCAAGCCTTCGATACCGGCGTCACGCCCTTCGAAACGAATCTGCCAGACGCCACGCAAGGTGTTCGCCAAATGCTGGCCGGCGACATCCGCCACATCGAAGGAAGCTTCGCCGGGGGTGATCGTCGGATCCGGTTTCGTCCATTCGCGATGCCCATAAAAAGCCGCAGGCACGGCGGCACCGGTCAGCGCCAGGCCTGCCATGAACCATCGTCGAGAAATCGTCATTGCCCTACCTGTGTCAGCCATGAAGCAGGCTTTATCCAAGCTAGAACGTTTGTTGCCTGCAAAAATTTAAGAGCATCGCCAGCAGGCTGGCTCCCACAAGGATTGGGTGAACACCGAAGATTCCCTGTGGGAGCGAGCCTGCTCGCGATGGGGTCATCAGCCCCACTAAATTTCCAACCGGGCCACTCGTTCTTCCCAGATAGCAAAGGCCCCTGCGCCCGCACCGGGGCGGCGAACCTGACTGAGATGGCAATGACAAAACCACGTTCGAAAAAGGCTCTCTACATCGGCCTGCCGCTGGCCCTGGCGATCAGTGCCGGGGCAGGCTTTGCGGCCTGGGATTACGGGTTCAAGGACAATCCCGGTTACCCGGCCAAGGTGATGAAACAGGCCGATGAGCTGCAAGAGCGCATCCTCTCGTTCGACAGCCACGTCACCGTGCCGCTGGACTTCGGCACCGCCGGCAATGAAGCGGACAAGGACGGCACCGGCCAATTCGACCTGGTCAAGACCGGCCGCGGTCGCCTGTCCGGCGCGGCCCTGACGATTTTCGGCTGGCCGGAAATCTGGAACGGCGCCAACGCCCCGCATCGCCCCACCGCCGGCTTCGTCGACGAAGCCCGGTTCGAGCAGGAAACCCGCTACAAAATCATCAGCACGATGGTTCGCGACTTCCCCAACCAGGTCGCCATCGCTTATACCCCGGACGATTTCCGCCGCCTGCACGGCGAAGGCAAGTTCGCGATCTTCATGAGCATGCTCAACGCCTACCCGCTGGGCAACGACCTGAACGCGCTGGACACGTGGGCCGCTCGCGGCATGCGCATGTTCGGTTTCAGTTACGTGGGCAACAACGCCTGGGCTGATTCGTCCCGACCGCTGCCGTTCTTCAATGATTCGCGCGACGCCCTCGGTGGCCTGTCGGAGATCGGCAAACAAGCGGTGCATCGTCTCAACGATCTGGGCGTGATCATCGACGTGTCGCAGATGTCGACCAAGGCCCTGGAGCAAGTCGCCCAGTTGAGCCGCACGCCGATGGTCGCCTCGCACTCGGCACCGCGCGCCTTGGTGGACATCCCGCGCAACCTCAGCGATCAGGAAATGCAACTGATCAAGAACAGCGGCGGCGTGGTGCAGATTGTCGGCTTCCCGACCTACATCCGCCCGCTGAGCCAAGCCACCCAGGACAAACTCAACGCCCTGCGCGCACGCTTCGACCTGCAGCCGTTGCAAGGCCTGGAGATGGCGCTGATGCCGGGCGACCCGATCATCACCGTTTGGTCCGAACAACGTTTCGGCGAGTACGCCAGCCAGCTCTACGCCATCGTCGACGAAGAACCGAAAGCCACCCTCAAGGACTACGGCGACGCGATTTATTACGCGGTGAAAAAAATCGGTATCGACCACGTCGGCATCAGTTCCGACTTCAACGACGGCGGCGGTCTGGATGGCTGGAAGGATGTCAGCGAAGCCCGCAACGTGACGGCCGAGCTGATCAGTCGCGGCTACAGCGAGGCCGATATCGCCAAGCTTTGGGGCGGGAATTTCCTGCGGGTCTGGGACCAGGTGCAGAAGTCGTCCAGACCGGTGGCGAAAAACTGATGCCCACTTTTGCAAAAGCGAACCGAGCTCATGACTAACCGCCGTTCATTCCTCAAGCAGGCCGGTATTATCGCGGCTGGCCTGCCCCTGAGTGCTGCCGTGAATCTGCCGGCGCTGGCTGCCAATCCACCGCCGCTGTCCAAGGACAAATGGGCGCAATTGCGTTCGTTGTTCGACCAGGATCCGAACTACCTGCACTTCGCCAATTTTCTGGTGACGTCCCACCCACGGCCGGTGCGTGAGGCGATTGAACGCCACCGCGCCAACCTCGACCGCAACCCGGGCCTGGCGATGGACTGGGACCTGGGCGAAACGGAAAAACGCGAGCAAGCGGTGCGCGTCTGGGCCGGTCGCTACCTCAAGGCCAAGCCTGAGCAAATCGCGCTGACCGGCAGCACCACCGAAGGCCTGTCGCTGATCTACGGCGGCATCCATGTGCGCCCGGACCAGGAAATCCTCACCAGCGAACACGAACATTACGCCACCAATTACACCCTGGGTTACCGCCAGCAGAAGGACGGGGTCAAGGTGCGCAAGCTCAAGCTGTTCGAGAACAGCCACAAGGTGTCGGCAGATGAGGTGCTGGATTCGATCGCCAAAGGCATCCGCCCCGAAACCCGCGTACTGGGCATGACCTGGGTGCAGTCCGGCAGCGGTGTGAAACTGCCAATCGGTGAAATCGGCAAACTGGTGGAGGAGCGGAATCGCAATCGCGAGGAAAAGGACCGCATCCTGTATGTGGTCGATGGCGTGCACGGTTTCGGCGTCGACGACCTCGACTTCCCCGACATGCACTGCGACTTTTTCATCGCCGGCACCCACAAATGGATGTTCGGCCCGCGCGGCACCGGGATCATCTGCGCCCGTTCGGCCGAGCTCAAGGATGTGACGCCGACGATTCCGACCTTCTCCGAAGCGACCACGTTCTCGACCATCATGACCCCTGGCGGTTATCACAGCTTCGAACATCGCTGGGCCTTGGACGAGGCGTTCAAGCTGCACCTGGAACTGGGCAAGGCCGAGGTGCAGGCGCGCATCCACGCCCTTAACACCTATGCGAAAAACCGGCTGTTGGAACACCCGCAGATTGAGTTGGTCACGCCCAAGAGCCCGGACCTGTCGGCCGGGTTCACCTTCTTCCGGATCAAGGACCGCGACTGCGAAAAAATCGCCGTGCAGTTGATGGAAAACCGCGTGGTCTGCGACTCGGTGGACCGCGACGTCGGCCCGGTGATCCGCATCGCACCCGGCCTGCTCAACACCGAAAACCAAATCGACCGCTTCATGGCCTTGCTGAGCAAGATCGCCTGATGCGGCCCCTTGTGGCGAGGGAGCTTGCTCCCGCTGGACTGCGCAGCAGTCCCTTTCTTTGGGGCCGCTTCGCTGCTCAGCGGGAGCAAGCTCCCTCGCCACAGAGACGCCAGTTTTCTTTTAAATCGAGACGACAAATGAACCGAGATCTATTAACTGTGCCTCTAAAGGCACTCGCCTTGTCCGCCCTCCTCGCCGGCCTACTGCCAACCACCGCTCAGGCGGCCACCGCCCCGCAACCCGGCAAAGTATTCAAGGACTGCCGCGACTGCCCGGAAATGGTCGTACTGCCTGCCGGTACTTTCACCATGGGCACGCCGGACGATGAAGTCGGTCGCGAGCCCGACGAAAGTCCGATGCACGAAGTGACCTTCGCCAAACCCTTCGCCATGAGCCGCTTCCAGGTCACCGCAGGCGAATGGGACAGCTACGTGCGTGAGAGTGGCGTGACCATCGCCAATGGCGATACCCGGCCGGGTCGTGAATGTGTCGCCAGCAAACCACGTTACCCGCAAGGCCCGCGTCAGCCGGCGGTGTGCATGAACTTCGATGACGTGAAGCAATACGTCGCCTGGCTCTCGAAAAAGACCGGGCAGAAATACCACATGGTCAGCGAAGCCCAACGCGAATACGCCGCACGCGGCGGCACCAAAGGCCCGTTCCCCTTCCCGTTCGATGAAGGCAAGGAATACAGCATCAGCCAACACGCCAACACCTACGGGCCGGCGGACGGTTATAGCTACAGCTCGCCGGTGGGCAGCTATGCACCGAACGCGTTCGGCCTGTACGACATGCACGGCAATGTCTACGAATGGGTCGAAGACTGCGAACACCCGAATTACGTCGGCGCGCCCACCGATGGCAGCGCGTGGTTAGAACCCAACTGCGAAGCCGTGCGCATTCGCGGCAACGACTGGGGTGAAGCGCCAGTGTTCTCCCGCTCCGGCAACCGCAACAGCCAGTACCCGCAAGAGCGTGGCGACTGGATAGGCTTGCGTATCGTGCGTGAGCTCTAAACCTACACTTTCGTGCATCACCAAAATCCCCTGTGGGAGCGAGCCTGCTCGCGATGGCGGCGTAACAGTCAACGTATATGTTGAATGTAAGACCGCTATCGCGAGCAGGCTCGCTCCCACAGGGGGTGTGGGGTGTCAGTCATGTTGCTGACTACTCACCACCAGTCGGCCGGGTTGTAAATTAACCCCTCGATCAGACGTTCTACTGGGTATCTGCCTTTATACCCAAGGAACTGTCTTCCATGACCCAGCCTCCCCGTGGCGCCATCGGCGAGTTGTTCGCCCTGTTGAAACCGTTTCGACTCATCGTCACCGCGTCCATTTTCCTGGGCATGGTCGGCGGTTTGAGCGTCACGGTGCTGCTGGCGACCATCAACAACGCCCTGCATTCGGACACCGGCCTGACCCAGGGCGTGGTCGCCTTGTTCGCCGGTCTGTGCCTGCTGGCGCTACTGAGCTCGATCTGCTCGGACATCGGCACCAACTACGTCGGCCAGCACATCATTGCCAGGCTGCGCAAACAGCTCGGTGAAAAGGTCCTGTCAGCACCGATCGAACAGATCGAACGCTATCGCAGCCACCGCTTGATTCCGGTGCTGACCCACGACGTCGACACCATCAGCGACTTCGCCTTCGCCTTCGCCCCGCTGGCGATTTCCCTCACCGTGACCCTGGGTTGCATGGGTTACCTGGCCATCCTGTCGTGGCCGATGTTCCTGATCATGGTCGCCGCGATCCTGATTGGCACCGCGATCCAGGCTTACGCCCAGAGCAAAGGTGTGCAGGGGTTCATGGCCGCCCGTGACGCTGAAGACGAATTGCAGAAGCACTACAACGCGATTGCCGATGGCGCCAAGGAACTGCGAATCCACCGCCCGCGTCGCCAGCGCATGTTCGTGTCGGGGATCAAGGCGACAGCCGATTTCATCTGCAAGACCCAGGTGCGCTCGGTCAACACCTTCGTGATCGCCAAGACCTTCGGCTCGATGCTGTTCTTCGTGGTCATCGGCCTGGTGCTGGCGCTGCAATCCTTCTGGCCAAGCGCCGACAAGACCGTGATGAGCGGCTTCGTGCTGGTGCTGTTGTATATGAAAGGCCCGCTGGAGCATTTGATCAGCACGTTGCCGATTGTCAGCCGCGCGCAGATCGCCTTCCGCCGGATCGCCGAGTTGTCCGAGCAGTTTTCCACCCCTGAGCCGCACTTGCTGCTCAGCGATCAGGGCAACGTCAAACAAGCCGTGCACGAACTGAAACTGGCCGATGTGCGGTTCGCCTTCCCCGCTGCCGAAGGCGCTGCGCCCTTCCAGTTGGGCCCGGTTAACTTGACGATCAAACAAGGCGACATCACGTTTATTGTCGGCGAGAACGGTTGCGGCAAGACCACGCTGATCAAGTTGCTGCTGGGCTTGTACACGCCGCAACAGGGCGAGATCCGGGTCAACGGCGAGGCCATCGATGCGCAAAATCGTGATGACTATCGCCAGTTGTTCACCACGATCTTCGCTGACTATTACCTCTTTGATGACGTGGTCCAGGGCGACACGCATATCCCCGAAGACGCCAACAAATACCTGCAACGCCTGGAAATCGCGCACAAGGTCAGCGTCAAGGACGGCAATTTCACCACCACCGACCTCTCCACCGGCCAGCGCAAGCGCCTGGCGCTGGTCAATGCCTGGCTCGAAGAACGCCCGGTGCTGGTGTTCGATGAATGGGCGGCCGACCAGGACCCGACCTTCCGCCGGATTTTCTACACCGAGCTGCTGCCGGACCTTAAGCGCCTGGGCAAAACCATCATCGTGATCTCCCACGATGACCGTTACTTCGACGTCGCAGACCAGTTGGTGCGCATGGAAAGCGGCCGGGTTGTCACCGAACTGGCACCGGCCTGATCACTGCACACACCTGTGTGGTGAGGAGATTACCTGTGGCGAGGGGGCTTGCCCCCGTTGGGTGGCGCAGCCGCCCCAAGCACTCCTTCAGATATACCGTGCCAGCAGGTTTTGCGACTGCTGCGCAGCCGAACGGGGCGATGCGGCGTTCCGACATGCCCCCTCGCCACAGGAATCACCCTCACCACAAAACGGCGTTATTTCTTCTTTCTGAAAATTAATTGACGGCTTTCTTTCCGGTTTTTGGTTTGTGCCGCGTCTAATAATCATTCTTATTAACAAAAACTCTGCACAACACTTTTCAGGAGCTCAGGTAAGTAATGCGACCTCAACCACGCCGCACACCTCTCGCGCTGGCCGTACAGCGCCCGACATTGCATCGCACCCTGTTCACCAGCGTACTGCTGACCGCCACCTTGCTGGGGAGCTCGATGGCCAACGCTGCACCTGTAAAAGTGAACATTGCCGTCCAGCCGCTTTCCAACGCGCTGACCGAGCTGGGCATGCAGACCAACCTGCAGATCCTCTACAGCCCGGATCAGGTTGCAGGTATCAAGTCCCGTGCAGTGTCCGGTTCGCTGGAGCCGTCCGAAGCCCTGAGCGCCCTGCTCAAAGGCACCGGCATTTCGTTCCAGATCAATGGCAACAGCGTCACGCTGGTCTCCGGCGGCGGTTCGGGCCTGCAACTGGGCGCGACTACGATTTCCGGCCAGGCCCTGGGCCTGACCACTGAAGACACCGGCTCCTACACTACCGGCGCCACCACCACCGCGACCAAGCTGCCGCTGACCCTTCGCGAAACGCCGCAATCGGTGACCGTGGTGACGCGTCAGCAAATGGACGATCGTGGCGTCACCAGCGTTGCCGATGCCTTGCGCAACACGCCAGGCGTCACGTCGCAGAAGTACGACAGTGACCGTACCGAGTTTTCCGCGCGTGGCTTTGCCATCACCAACTTCCAGTACGACGGCGTCAACATTCCTTACGACGGCGTTTACGGCGAGAACCCGAACAACAGCGACGACGCAGCCAGCCTCGACCACATCGAAGTCATCAAAGGCGCTACTGGCCTCATGACAGGCGCAGGCGATCCATCCGCCACCGTCAACCTGATCCGCAAGAAGCCGACCAAGGAGTTCAAGGCTTCGGTCAGCGCAACCGCCGGCTCCTGGGATAACTATCGCACCGAAGGCGACATCTCCGGTTCACTGACCGATTCGGGCAACGTGCGCGGTCGCTTCGTGGGTGCCTACCAGGACAAAGGCTCGTACATCGACCACTACACCCAGAAAAAAGACATCTACTACGGCATCCTTGAAGCCGACCTGACAGACGACACTCTGCTGACCTTTGGCGTCGACAAGTCCAGCGCAACGCCACGCGGCAGTTCGTGGACCGGTAACGCGCCGTACTTCACCGACGGCAGCCGCACCGATTTTTCTCGCAGTTTCAACCCGGGTGCCAACTGGAGCCGTCGTGATTTCGACAGCGTCACCTATTTCTCGTCGCTGGAACAGGCACTGGCCAATGACTGGAAATTCAAGGCCAGCTTCGACCAGAAAACCACCGATCACGATACCCAACTGGCCTCGGCCAGCGGTGGCTCCGCCGACCCGGTTACTGGCGTAGGCAACTTCCTGTACTGGGGTCGCTGGGAAGGCCATCGCGTACAGAACAGCGCGGACGTAAACGTCTCCGGTCCGTTTTCGCTGGGCGGTCGCGAGCATGAATTGGTGGCGGGCTTCATGGCTTCCCACTCGCGCCAGACCGGTTCGACTTACGACACCAGTGCGTCCGGCCAAGTGCCGGGTAGCATCTTTGACTGGAACGGTCACCTGCCGAAACAGGAATTTCCGAAAAACGGCAAGTACGAACGTACTCAGAGCCAGAACGGTCTTTACCTGGCCACACGCCTGCGTC
This sequence comes from Pseudomonas sp. LBUM1663, assembly GCF_059695905.1. Classification (NCBI taxonomy): domain Bacteria; kingdom Pseudomonadati; phylum Pseudomonadota; class Gammaproteobacteria; order Pseudomonadales; family Pseudomonadaceae; genus Pseudomonas; species Pseudomonas sp. LBUM1663. Next base: position 4,495,466 of record NZ_CP166792.1, read on the forward strand.
CGACCGACGACCTGTCGTTCATCCTCGGCAGCCGTCTGAGCACCTTCAAGTACAACGAAGACTACACCTACTATCCAGGCGCCACCCAGACCGACACCCACGCCAGCTACAAGGAACACGGCGTCGTTACACCATACGCCGGTGTGGTCTATGACCTGAACGATGTGTACTCGGTCTACGCCAGCTATACCAAGATCTACCAGCCGCAAATCTACAAGGACGTGACCGGTTCGACCCTCAAGCCTGTTGAAGGCGACAGCTACGAAACCGGCATCAAGGCGGCGTATTTCGAAGGCAAACTGAACGCCAGCTTCGCCCTGTTCCAGATCGAGCAGGACAACGTCGCGCAATACGTCACCACCGACGTAGGCACCGGCCAGGACGTTTACAAAGCCATCTCCGGCGCCACCACCAAAGGTGTGGAAATGGAACTGGCTGGCGAACTGGCGGATGGCTGGAACGTGACCGCCGGCTATACCTACGCCCGTACCCGCGACGAAGACGAACAACGTATCTTCGGTTTCCCGCTGGCTTCCAGCAAACCGGAACACGTGGTGCGTACCTTCACCACCTACCGTCTGCCTGGCGCGCTGGACCAGGTCACCATCGGTGGCGGTGTCAGCTGGCAGAGCGCGTTCTACGGCCAGAGCTTCAGCCCGAACGTGGGTAACGGCGAAGGCGGCAGCACCATGCTCAAACAAGGTGGCTACACCCTCGTGGACCTGATGACCCGTTATCAGTACGACGAACACCTGAGCTTCACCGCCAATGCCTACAACGTCTTCGACAAGAAGTACATGTCGGGCTTGGGCAACTTCGGCACCACCTTCTACGGCGAGCCACGCAACCTGCAGATCACCGCGAAGTATGATTTCTGAGTCGTGAGCTGAAATGAAAAATGCCCGTGTCGTGAGATGCGGGTATTTTTTTGGGCCAGGGATTTGTGGTGAATGTGAGTCCGCCCTCGCGGGCAAGCCCGCTCCCACAGTTTTTGCGGCGTTCACAAATCCCTGTGGGAGCGGGCTTGCCCGCGATGGCAATTGCCGGGAAAACAAAATGCCCTGACCCGGACACAAAAAAACCGCCACCCCTGATCCAGGCATGGCGGTTTTTTTCATGGCAAATCAGATCCGCGAACGCACCCACCCCGCCACTTCCGAGTGAATCCCTTCCACTTCGCCCAGCAACCCCGCCATGCGCATGAAGTCATGGGTCATCCCCGGCTGCTCCAGCAACGTCACCTCATTCCCCGCCGCACGCAACAGCTCGGCATACGCCAGCCCTTCGTCACGCAGCGGATCATACCCGGCCAGGTACACCAGCGCCGGAGCCACGCCTGACAGATCCGCTGCCAGTAAAGGCGAGCAACGCCAATCCGCCAGGTCATCCGGCGTGCGCCCGTAATGCGCGTAGAACCAGTCCAGCGTTGGCGTCTCCAGCAAATAGCCCTCGGCGAAATCGCGGTGCGAGGCACGCTGGGTGGTCGCATCCGTCACCGGGTACAGCAACACCTGGGCCTTGGGTTTCAACGCCAGTTCTTCAGGCTCACGCACTGCCATGATTGACAACACCGAGGCCAATGTTGCGCCCACGCTGTCACCGACCAGCGCCACCCGATTCGCGTCCAGCCCCCGCGCTGCGCCTTCGCGCACCAGCCAGTTGCCGGCATCGCAGGCGTCCTGCACCGGCGTCGGGAAACGCCATTCCGGCGCCAGTCGGTAATCCACGGTCAACAACGCAAACCCGCCTTGCGAGGCCAGTCGCCGGCACAGCGCATCATGGGAATCCAGGCTGCCGACCACATAGCCGCCGCCATGGAAATACAACACCACCGGCTGCAAGCCGTCGGCCGCTCGCCCATCGCGATACACCCTTGCCGACAGACTGTGGCCATCCCGCGCGGCAATGGTGAAGTCCTCGCAGGTCACGCTGTCCAGCGGCACATCGAGAAACCCTGACGACGCTTCAAAATCGATCCGCGCCTGTTGCGGAGTCTGTTCATGCATCGCGCGACTTTTACCGGTCATCCGGCCGAACTCGGCGAGTTCGAGAAATGCTTCAAGTTCTGGCAACACGGCCATGGGACGAATCCTTCTACACAAATAGGTCAATAATCGAGCAATACAAAATATTCTGATCAACGCGAACCCTGTGGCGAGGGAGCTTGCTCCCGCTGGGCGGCGAAGCGGCCCCCTTATCCCTAAGAAGAAGGGGACTGCTGCGCAGTCCAGCGGGAGCAAGCTCCCTCGCCACAATTGTTTTTATGCAGTGACCATGCGTCGTTCCAACAAATCTTCCAGCTCATCAAGCAACTCATCACCACGCAACAGCTCGTAGTGCCCGCCAGCCAACAAGCGATCAACCCCATGACCACCAACCTGAGCCTCGAACACCCGGCGCTCATCGTCGCGTTCGGCCACCCACCAACGATGGGCCGAGGCCTTAATCGCCGGCAGTTGCCGATGCGCCAGCGCCAGTTGCTTGAGGCGCGAGCCGGTGGCGAAGATCTGCGTGAGCTCCCCCGCGCCCAATGCGGCTTGTTCATTGGAACCGTGCAAGGCGGCTTCAATCACGGCAGTGGAGCCCTCGCGTTCACTCAAGCCAGCGGCTTTCAGCGCGATCAGCACCTGAGCCTCATCGGCGGGCAAACCGAGCACAAACTTCAGGAAATCACCGAGGTCCTCGCGCCAGTCCCCCGCTTCTGCGGTGCCGGCTACATAGCTGTCGACCAACCCGGCAAACGCCACGGTTTCACCTTGGCTTTCCAATTCGTGGGCTACCAACTGCGTCAACGCGCCGCCCAACGACCAGCCCAGCAAGTAATACGGCCCCTTGGCCTGCTGACTGCGAATCCGTTGCGCATAGGCTTGCGCCATGGCCAGCAGCGATTCGTCCTGCCAGTGTGGGTCAAGCAACATGCGGCATTGCACGCCGTACACCGTGCGCCGTCCTTCCAGTCGGCGGGCCAGCGGTTCGTAGTCGAACACCGTGCCGAAACCGGCGTGCAGGCAGAACAGCGCCGGCACATTGGGGATCCGCGCATTCAGCGCCAGCAGTGGGTCCGGCGCCGCTGCAACCGGTTCGGCCGCCTGATAGCCACTGAGTTCGGCGATGCACGGTTTCTGCATCAGGTCTCGCAGCTTCAACTCGAAGCCCAGTTGCGGCTGACTGCGCACCCGCGAGATGACTTTCAGCACCTGCAACGAGTCGCCACCCAGTTCAAAGAAGTTGTCGTCGATGCCCACTTGCGGCACGCCCAGCACCTCTTGCCAGATTGCGGTCAACGCGGTTTCCAGATCGCTGCGCGGGGCGCGATAGCCGCCAAGCGCCCATTCAGGCGTCGGCAGTGCGCGACGATCCAGCTTGCCGTTGGCCGACAGCGGGAAGCGCTCCAGCACCATGATCCGCGCCGGCACCATGTAATCGGGCAGCTGCGCTTGCAGTTCAGACTTCAAGCGACGATCCAGCCCGACCGCACCGGTCGCCACCACATAACCGACCAATTGCTTGCCGGTCGGCGTGTCGTGCACCACCACGGCCGCATCCTGAACGCCGACGCAATCGCGCAGACGCGCTTCGATTTCGCCCAACTCAATGCGGAAACCACGGATCTTCACTTGCTGGTCAAGCCGCCCCAGGTAGTCGATCAACCCGCACTCGCGCTGGCGCACCAGGTCGCCGGTGCGGTACATGCGACCACCAGCCTCGAACGGATCTGGAATGAAACGCTCGCCGCTCATGCCTGGACGCTGGTGGTAACCGCGCGCCAGGCATTCGCCGCCCAAATACAACTCGCCACTGACACCGACCGGCAACGGATTGAGGTCGGCGTCCAGCACATACAAACCCCGCCCGGCCACACCACGACCAATCGGTGCATACGCCGCGTCGCAGGTTTCGCTGGCCTCGGCGCGCCACAACAAAGGCGTGACCACGGTTTCGGTCGGCCCGTAACCGTTGACCAGACGCTGCGGACGCAAGGCGCGCTTGACCTGTTCGAAGCTGGCCTCCGGCACCGCGTCGCCGCCAAAGCAATAAACCTCGACGGCTGGCGGATTACCCAGGCGCTCAGCCACTTCGGCCATCTGTTGCAGGTACGCCGGCGGGAAGCAGGCCACGGTGACGCCGTGACGCTGCATCACTTCGAGGGTTTGCTCCGGGGTCCACAAACTGTCCTCGCGGATCACCAGGCTGCCACCGGCCAGCATCACACTCAGCCAACGCTCCTGCGCACCATCGAAGGCGAACGACATGAAGTGCAACTCACGGCTGCGCGGTGCCAACTCGTAGAGTTCGATGATGCCGCGGCAATGCCGGGCAATCGGCCCCCGCGCCACGGCCACGCCTTTCGGCTGGCCCGTGGAACCGGAGGTGTAAATCAGGTACGCCAGGTGCCCCGGCAACGGATGGGAAACCGGGCACGCAACGTTGTCGGCAACGCTCAATTGATCCAGCAGCAGACGTGGCGGGCTGTCGGCCAGGGTCAGTCGACCACCCAGATTGCTGTCGCAGAGCAACAGGCTGGCTGCCGAATCGCTCAGCATGTAGGCCAGTCGCTCGGCCGGGTACGCCAGGTCCAAAGGCAGGTAAGCCGCCCCCGCCTTGAGCACCGCAAGGAACGCGACGATGGTGCGCTCGGAACGCGGCAACGCTACCGCCACCAGACTCTCAGGGCCAATACCGCGAGTGATCAACTGCTGCGCCAGCCCATTGGCCTGCGCCTCAAGCTCGGCGTAACTGACTTCGCGATCTTCACAGATCAAGGCGATTTTCTGCGGCTGCGCTTTGACGTGTTGATTGAACGCGTGAAGTAAATCAGCGCTGTTGTCAGACGCCTGCGGCAGACTCAAACGCGCTTGCGGCAAGCCGATATTGCCGAGCAGGCAGGAAGCATCCTCCGGCAACGCACGCAACAACCCTTCCAGCTGCGCACGAATCCGCTCGACTTCAACGTCACTGAAGCGATCACGCAGGAACAGGTATTCGACTTCCAGGCCTTCTTCGTTGGCGCTGACCATCAAGTCCATCGGGAAGTTGGTCACCCCGCCGCTGCCGACTTCGGCAAAGCGCAGCTCACCTTCCTCGCCCCCTTTCAAGGCACGGTCCACCGGATGGTTTTCAAAGACGATGATGCTGTCGAACAAGCCCTGGCCACCCTGCCCGGCCCAGCGCTGAATGTCCGACAACGGCGTGTGTTCGTAGTCGCGCACCATCAGGTTGTAATCCTGCAAGTCGCGCAGCCACTCGCCCAACGGCTGTTGCGGGTCGAGGGTCTGAATCACCGGCAAGGTGTTTATGAACAGGCCGAGCATGTCCTGCGCCCCGGCCAGCCCGGTCGGGCGCCCCGCCACCGTGGCGCCGAACGCGACACTGCGCTGACCGCTGTGGCGTTGCAGCAACAGCAGCCATGCGCCTTGTACCAGCGTGTTCAGTGTCACGCGTTGACGCTTGGCGAAGCTGTGCAGTTTGCGCGTCGCCTCGGCGTCGAGGTTGCTGTACATCACGCCGTGACCGGAACCTGCGGCACCGGAAGCCTTGGCCAGAATGGTCGGTTCTTCAAGCAGCGCCAGGCGCTCACGCCAGAAGCCTTCGGCTTGCGCACCGTCCTGGCGTTGCAGCCAGGCGATGTAGTCGGCGTAGCGACCGGTCAGGGTCGGCAGGCTGTCGTTGTGGTACAGGCGCAGCATGTCGCCCAACAGGCGCGAAGCACTCCAGCCGTCCAGCAACAGGTGATGGTAGATCCAGATCATCTGGTAACGGTCATCGCCCAGACGCACCAGGATGAAACGCATCAACGGCGGGCAGCTCAGGTCGAAGCCCTTGGCCTGTTCCGCAGCCGCCAGTTCGCTCAGCGCCTGCTCGGTGTCGGTACGGTCGCGCCAGTCGAGTTCTTCGATCGGCAATTCAACATCGGCGAACACCGCTTGCAGCGGATCGGCCAACCCATCGCGCCAGCGGAAAGCGGCGCGCAGCACTTCATGACGCTCGACCAGCGTCTGCCAGGCCGCACGGAAACGCGGCACCTGCAAGCCATCGACCGCCACGCTCAGCTGGTTGACGTAGGGGTTGAGCTCCGGTGAATCGAGGCAATGGAACAGCATGCCTTGCTGCATCGGCGACAGCGGATACAGGTCTTGCAGACCTTCACGGGCAGCGATGTCGATGTGCGGCACCAGCGAGAAAGCTTCGACTTTGTACGCTTCGATCAGCGTTGCTTCACGGCGGCTGGCGACGGCGGCGAGTGCACGGATGGTCTGCTGCTCGAACAGTTGTTTGGGGCTGAACACCAGCCCGCGCTGCCCGGCACGGCTCACCGCTTGCAGCGAGATGATCGAATCACCGCCCAGCTCGAAGAAGTTCTCGGTGACGCCCACCGACTCCAGCCCCAGCAGTTCCTGCCAGATTTCCACCAGCAAGGCTTCGGCGGGCGACGCGGCGGCCACGTGATCGTGATTCTGCCGCGTGGCTTCCGGCGCCGGCAGGCCTTGGCGATCGAGCTTGCCGTTCGGCGTCAGCGGCAACGCGGCCAGGCACATCAAATGCGCCGGCAGCATGTGCGCCGGCAGACGGCTGCGCAGGTGAGCCGTCAGCGCTTCACGCAGATCCTGCTCATCGGCAAGCGGATCGCGTGGCACCACGTAACCGACCAACTGGCGGCTCACCGGCCCTTCGCGGTCGATCACGAAGGCTTCACGCACGCCTTCGTGTTCCAGCAGGCAGGCTTCGATTTCGCCGAGTTCGATACGGAAGCCGCGAATCTTCACTTGCTGGTCGATACGCCCAAGGTATTCAACGACGCCGTCGGCACGGAACCGCGCGAGGTCGCCGCTACGGTACAAACGCGCACCCGGCACGAAGGGATCCGGCACGAAGCGTTCAGCGGTCAGGTCCGGACGTTGATGGTAACCACGGGCAACGCCTTCGCCACCCAGGTACAACTCGCCCGCGACGCCCACCGGCAACGGTTGCAAACCGCCGTCCAGAATGTAAGCGCTGCGGTTCCCCACCGGCCGGCCAATCGGCATGAACGCCGAGTCGAATTCGGTATCCGGGTACGCCAGCCAGATCAGCGGCGTAATCACCGTTTCGGTCGGACCGTAGCCGTTGATCAGACGCTTGGGTTGCAGCACTCGCTGGACTTCATCGAACGCGTGCTTCGCCATGCCTTCGCCGCACGGGGTGTAGGAACGGATCGGCAAATCACGCCCCGCTTCGCCCATGAAATCGGCGATTTGCGACAGGTAGGTCGGGGTGAAACAGGCAATGGTGATGCCGTGTTTTTCGATCTCCGCGCAGGTGCGCTCCACGCTCCACAACTCGTCGTCGCGTGGCATGACTGCCGAACCGAACACCAGCGGCGTCAGCCAGCGTTCGTGGGCACCGTCGAAGCTGATCGAGGCGAATTGCAACTCGCGGTCGTCCGGGGTCATGCCGTACAACTCGCCGATCGACAGGCAATGCATGGCCAGCGGACCGTGGGCCACGCTGACGCCTTTTGGCCGCCCGGTGGAGCCCGAGGTGTAAATCAGGTACGCGAGGTTTTCGCCGCAGGTCAGGTTGACCGGATTGCTGTCCGCCATGGACTCCAGCGGCTCGCGGTCGATTTCCAGCACCGGCAGGCCTTCGGGCAACGGCAGTTTTTCCCGCAGCCACGACTGGCTGATCATTAGCGAAATGCCGCTGTCTTCCATCAGGTAACGCAGGCGTTCCGTCGGGTAAGCCGGGTCCAGCGGCACGTAGGCGCCGCCGGCCTTGAGGATCGCCAGCAGGCCAACGATCATTTCCGGCGAACGCTGCATCGCCAGGCCAACCCGCACTTCCGGGCCAATGCCCAGTGCGCGAAGACGATGGGCCAATTGGTTGGCGCGGCGGTTGAGCTGGTCGAAGCTCAATTCCAGATCGTTGAAGATCAGCGCTGTGGCGTCCGGGCGTATGTCCGCTTGAGCCTCGATCAACTGATGCACGCAGAGCGGGTTTTGCGCGGCCGTGAATGCCGGGTTCCACTCCACCAGTTGTTGTGCGCGCTCCGGCGCGGTCAGCAGGTCCAGTTCACTCAACGCAGCGTTTGGTGCGGCGACCATCGCCGCCAGCAGCGCGGCCAGATGCTCGCTCATGCGAACAATCGCTTCGTTGCTGAAATGCGCGCACTGGAAGCTCCAGTTCAGGCTCAACTGACGTTCGGCGGTGGCCGCCAGGGTCAGCGGAAAGTTGGTGCGCTCATGGTTCTGCGGAATCGAGAAGCTCAAGCCGGCCGGCGCGCCTTGTTGCAGCGCTTCGGCGACCGGGAAGTTTTCGAACACCAGCAGGCTGTCGAACAGCGGCTCACCGGCACGCCCGGCCCAGCGCTGAATGTCGCCGAGGGCGGTGAATTCATGCTCACGCAATTCGAGGTTCTGCGCCTGCAAGCGGATCAACCATTGGCCGACGCTTTCGACCGCGTCCGGGCTGCTGATCACCGGCAAGGTGTTGATGAACAGACCGAGCTGGCTTTCGGCACCCGGCAAGTCCACCGGACGCCCCGCCACGGTCGCGCCGAACGCGACACTGCGCTGGCCGCTGTAGCGTTGCAGCAACAGCGCCCACGCCCCTTGCACCAACGTGTTGAGGGTGACTTTTTGCTGACGGGCAAACTCGCTGAAGCGTTGGCTGGTAGCGACGTCGAAGGTCTGGCGATGGTCGGCAAACTCCATCGTCGACAGATGTTTACCGTCGCCATGGGCCAGGCTCTGCGCCAGTAACGTCGGGTTGTCGAGGGTCGCCAGCTGCTCGCGCCAGAAGATCTCGTCGGCGTGCGCATCCTGACGTTGCAGCCAGCCAATGTAATCGGCGAAACGCCCGGTCGGTGCCTGCACATCCTGCCCGGCATAACGCTGCAAGACCTCGCTCAGCAGCAGCGAGTTGCTCCAGCCATCCAGCAACAGGTGATGGTGGGTGTAGATCAGTTGCTGACGGTCATCGTCCAGCCGCACCAGCGTCAGGCGCATCAATGGCGCCCGGGTCGAATCGAGTTGCAGGCGCTCATTGTCGATCAGCTCAATCAATGCGTCGGCCTGATCGCTGCGGCCACGCCAGTCGAGGCACGTCATCGGCAGTTGCAGATGACGATGGACCAATTGCACCGGCGCCTCAAAGCCCTCCGGGAAGTGGAAACTGCTGCGCAGGATCGGATGGGTGTCGAGCACCGCTTGCCAGGCGCGGCCAAGACGTTCGGCGTCGAGGCCACGGGCTTCGACGCTGAGCTGATTGACGTACGCGCCGGACTCCGACTCGTACAGGCTGTGGAACAGCAAACCGGCCTGCATCGGCGACAGCGGGTACAGGTCTTCGATCTGTGCCGGCGGCACCGGCAATCCATCGAGTTGCGCCTGGGTCAGGCGTGCCAGCGGGAAGTCCGCCGGGGTTACGCCGCCCGCACCGTCGCTCAGGCAATGGGCGATCAGCGCCAGCAATTCGCGTTGATAATCTGCGGCCAGTGCTTCGATTTCACGTTGGTCAAAGCATTCGAGGCTGAAGGTCCAGTCGAGTTTCAGTTCGCCGCCATACACCTGACCGTCCACCGACAACCAGTTCGGCAACGGTGCATCCGCCGATTGCGCAGCACCGCTGGATTCCGTGGCCGGTTTGAACAGGGCGTCTTCGGCGAAGCTCTGGTCGAACTGCCCGAGGTAGTTGAAGGTCACGCGCGCTTGCGGCAACGCCGCCAACGCCGCTTGGGTCGAGGCATCGCCCATGTAGCGCAGCAGGCCGTAGCCCATGCCTTTGCCGGGGATTTCGCGCAGTTGCTGCTTGATCGCCTTGATCGAGCCCGCCAGGTCGGCGGTCGGCGTCAGGCGTACCGGAAACAGGCTGGAGAACCAGCCGACGGTGCGGGTCAGGTCGATGTCGTCGAACAGCTCTTCGCGACCGTGGCCTTCAAGCTGAATCAGCGCCGAGGCGTCGCCGGTCCAGCGGCTGAGGGTGCGGGCCAGTGCGGTCAGGAGCAAATCGTTGACCTGCGTGCGGTAAATCGCTGGCGCCTGTTGAAGCAACTGGCGGGTTTGCTCGCGGTCCAGGCCGATACTCACGCCCTGGCGCAGATGCCCGGCCTGACTGGCTTGGGCATTGGCAGCGGGCAGCGAATCATTGGCGCCGCTCAGTTGCGCCTGCCACCAGTTCAGTTCACCGGCAGCCGCTTCGGAGCGTGCGTACACCTCGAGTTTGTCGGCCCAGGCCTGGAAAGCGCTGGTCTTCGGTGGCAGTTCTTGCCCTTGGTAAGCGGCTTGCAAATCTTCCAGCAACACCCGCCACGACACACCGTCTACCGCCAGGTGATGGATCACCAACAGCAACCGCTGCGAGCCATCGGCCTGAGCAATCAACGCGACGCGCAGCAACGGCCCGTCTTGCAGGCTGAGGCTGCGTTGCGCTTCGTCGCACACCGATTCCAGTGAGGCCTCATTGGCGACGCGAGCGGTCCAGAGCATGTCGATGACATCGGCGCTGTCCGAGCCGACATAACGCGCCGACCATTGACCATCGACCTGACTGAAACGCAAACGCAAACGCAGGGCATCGTGCTGCTTGAGCAAGCGTTGCAGCGCCGCTTGCAGGCGCGGCAATTCGAGGGTTTCGCGGGTTGTCAGCAACACCGCCTGGTTCCAGTGCGCGCGTTGCGGGATCGGCTCGTCGAAGAACCAACGCTGAATCGGCGTGAGTTTTTGCACGCCGTCGACCGGCCCTTGTTGCGCCAGCGGTGCCGCTTGTTCTTTGACCACGGCGGCCAGCGCTTGCAAGGTTTGCTGCTGGAACAGGTCACGGGGTTGCAGGCTCAGGCCGGCGCGACGGGCGCGGCTGACCACCTGGATGGAAATGATCGAGTCGCCGCCCAGTTCAAAGAAGTTGTCCTGACGCCCGACCTGCTCCACGCCCAACACGTCCTGCCAGATCTGCGCCAGCACCTGCTCATGTTCGCTGCGTGGCGCTTCGAAGGCACGTTGGCTGATCTGCGCGGTCGGCGCGGGCAGGCGTTTGCGGTCGAGTTTGCCGTTGGGGCTCAGGGGCATTTGCTCGATCAGCACGGTCTGCGCCGGCACCATGTAGTCCGGCAGGCTCGCCAGCAGATGGCTTTTCAGGGTTTCACGCCAGGCGCCTTGTTGCTCGGCATCGACGCTGACCAAGGCTCGATCTTGCGGCACGATATACGCAACCAGTTGCTTCCCGCTCGGGCCATCGAGGGCCAGCACCACGGCTTCCTGCACCTCGGTATGTTCTTGCAGGCGCGCTTCGATTTCGCCCAGCTCGATACGCAAACCGCGAATCTTCACTTGGTGGTCGATGCGCCCGCAGTAGTCGATGGCACCGTCAGCGCGATAGCGTGCCAGGTCACCGGTGCGGTACAGGCGCTCGCCGCTGCCAAACGGGTCGACCACGAAACGCTCGGCGGTCAGCGCACCACGACGGTGGTAACCGCGCGCCAGGCCGACGCCGCCCAGGTACAACTCGCCCACCGCACCCAGCGGTAACGGTTGCAGTTCGCTGTCGAGGATGCAGGTGCGCAGGTTGGCGATCGGACGGCCAATCGGCACGCTGTCGCGGCCTTCTTCCACGCAGGTCCAGTGGGTCACGTCGATGGCCGCTTCGGTTGGGCCATAGAGGTTGTAGAGCCTGGCTTGCGGCAGACTGCGCAACGTCTGGCGTTGCAGCTCCATCGGCAGCGCTTCACCGCTGCAAATGATCCGCTGCAACGAGGTGCAGGCCAGCGCCTCGTCGGCACCGATGAATGCGGAGAGCATCGACGGCACGAAGTGCAGCGTTGTGATCGACTGCTCGACGATCAACGCGGCCAGGCGTTGTGGATCGCGGTGCTCGCCGGGGGCGGCAATGACCAGGGTGGCGCCTTTCATCAGCGGCCAGAAGAACTCCCACACCGACACGTCGAAACTGAACGGCGTCTTTTGCAGCACGCGGTCGCTCGGCTGCAAGTTGTAGGCTTCCTGCATCCACTCCAGACGGTTATGCAGCGCCACATGGCGGTTGCCGGCGCCTTTCGGTTTGCCGGTGGAGCCGGAGGTGTAAATCACGTAGGCGAGGTTTTCTGCGACCGCAAGGTTCGGCAGATCGGTGCCCGGCAAATCGCTCAGCCAATCGGCCTCGGCGTGCAGGCACAGGGTGCGTACGTTGTCCGGGGTCGGCAGTTGCGCCAGCAAATGTTCCTGGGTCAGCAACAAGGAGATGCCGCTGTCTTCGATCATGTAGCTCAGACGATCAACCGGGTATTCCGGGTCCAGCGGCACATACGCGCCGCCCGCCTTGAGAATCGCCAACAGGCCGACGACCATTTCGAACGAACGGTCGCAGGCAATCCCTACGATTACTTCCGCGCCGACGCCCTGGGCACGCAAGTGATGGGCCAAGCGGTTGGCGCGCAGGTTCAGCTCGGCGTAACTCAGGGACTGGCCCTGGAACACCAACGCCGTCGTTTCACCGTTTTCAACCACGCGTTCTTCGAAATGCCGCTGCACGCAGGCTTCGCCCGGATAGGCCTGAGCGGTGTCGTTTAGGTCATCGAGAATGCGCAGACGCTCATCGGCGTCCAACAATGGCAGCTCCGCGAGCGGGCATTGCGGATTGGCGAGTACACCGGCCAACAGGTTGCGCCAGTGACGTGCGAGGTGCTCGATGCGTTCAGCGTCGAACAGATCGGTGGCGTAAGTCAGGCTGGCGAACAGCTTGTCGCCCTCCTCCTGGGTGTCCAGTTGCAGGTCGAATTGGGTGGTGTGCGCCGTGGCGTTCAATGCCTCGACGCGCAGTCCGGCGAGCAAGCCGCTGACCGCCGCCGGTTTGGCTTGCTGGTGGTTGAACATCACCTGGAACAGCGGGCTGTGGCTCAGGCTGCGTTCACCTTGCAGCGCCTGCACCAGTCGCTCGAACGGCAAGTCCTGATAATCCTGGGCATCCAGCGACGCCGCGCGGGTCTGGTCGAGCAATTGGCTGAACGGCAGACGTCCATCGAGCTCGGCACGCATCACCTGGGTGTTGACGAAGAAGCCGATCAGGCCACGGGTTTCCGCACGATTGCGGTTGGCAATCGGCACACCAACGCGCAGATCGGACTGGCCGCTGTAGCGATAGAGCAGCGCCTGGAAACTCGCCAGCAACAGCATGAACGGCGTGACGCCGCGCTGTTTGGCCAGGCTCATCAGGCCGTGGGCCAAGGTCGCGTCGAGGGCGAAATCCAGACGCGCACCGCGCTGGCTCGGTTGCGCCGGGCGTGGACGGTCAGTCGGCAATTCCAGCAGTGGTTGTTCGCTGCTCAGGGTTTCACGCCACCAGTTGAGTTGACGCTCCAGCTCCCCCGCTTCCATCCAGCGGCGTTGCCACATCGCGTAGTCGGAATACTGGATCGGCAAGGCTTCCAGCGCAGCGTTCCGGCCTTGGCAATGCGCGGCGTAGAGCCGGGAAAACTCTTCAACCAGCACGCCCATCGACCAGCCATCGGTGACGATGTGGTGCAGGGTCAGCAACAGCACGTGGTCTTCGGTGTCGAGCTGCAACAAGGTGACCCGCAACAACGGACCGTGCTGCAGATCAAACGGCCGGGCGACGTCCTGTTCGACGCTGTTCATCGCCTGATCGAGGCGCTGATCCTGAGGTTCGCCGCGCAGGTCAATTTGTTCGATGGGCAGCGAGGTGAACTCGGCCAGCGTCTGCACGACCTTCCCGTCGTCTTCGACGAAACGGCTGCGCAGGCTCTGATGCCGCTCCAGCAGCCCATCGAAACTCTGCTGCAACGCCGCGACATTCAGCGGCCCGTGCAAACGCAAGGCGGCCGGAATGTTGTACGCCGAGCTCTGTGGATCAAGTTGCCAGAGGAACCATTGGCGTTGCTGCGCGTACGACAGTTCGAAGGTGGTTTGCGGCTCGGCGGCAGGCGGAATCGGCAGTTGGCCGAAGCTCACGCCCTGCTCTTGCATTCGGGCCAAAAATTCGCGGCGTTTGTCGGCAGGCAGGCCGACAAAGCGGCTGGCGATGCGCTGGGCAGTGGTGCGTTCCATCAATTGATCTCCATCTCGTCGAGAAGCGACTCAAGCGCATCAAGACGTGCATCGTTGTCAGCCGGGGCGTGTTGCCCAGCCATGGCGGCATAAGCTTGAAGGTCGGTGGATTCGAACAGCGCGCGCAGCGGCAGCTCGATGCCCAGTTCCAGTTCCACACGGGCACTGGCCTGGGCGGCGAGCAGCGAATGCCCGCCCAATTCAAAGAAGTTGTCGCGTCGGCCGATCTGCGCCACGCCCAGCACGTCGGCCCAGATCGCGGCCAGTTGCTGTTCGAGGTCGCCCTCGGGGGCTTCGAATGGACGTTGCCATTCCTGGGCATCCGGCACCGGCAGCGCCTTGCGGTCGAGCTTGCCGTTGCCGGTCAGTGGCAAGGCGTCGAGCAGCAGCCAATGGCTCGGCACCATGTAATCCGGCAGATCCACCTTGAGCGCGGCGCGCAGGTTGTCGCGCCAGGCGATCGGGTCAGTCGGGGTCTGCTCGGCGACAACGTAGGCGCAGAGCTGCGGCCCGCCGTCGCTCGAATGCACGCTCAACACCGCTTGACGCACGCCCGGCTGGGCCAGCAGCGCGGCTTCGATTTCGCCCAGCTCGATGCGGAAACCACGGATCTTCACTTGCTGGTCGATGCGCCCGAGGTAATCGATGCTGCCGTCGGCACGCTGACGCGCCAGGTCGCCGCTGCGATAGAGCCGCTGCGAGGCGTCGAACGGGCTCGGCACAAAACGCTCGGCGGTGAGGCCGAAACGCCCGTGATAACCCCGCGCAAGACCGGCGCCAGCGATGTACAACTCGCCCGCCACGCCCACCGGCACTGGCTGCAACTGGCTGTCGAGCAAGTACCAGCGCAGGTCGCGGATCGGCAGGCCGATCGGGCTCTGGGCCTTGCCGTCGAGATCCGCCAGACGGATGGCGCGGTAGGTCACGTGCACCGTGGTTTCGGTGATGCCGTACATGTTGACCAGGGTTGGCTGCTGATCGCCGAAGCGTTCGAACCAGGGACGCAGGCTCGCGACTTCGAGGGCTTCGCCGCCGAAAATCACCTGGCGCAGCGCCATGTTTCGTGGGCTGGTGCAGGCAACCGGCAGCAATTGGCGGAACGCGGTCGGGGTCTGGTTCAACACCGTCACGCCCTCATCACAGAGCAACCGATGGAATTCTTGCGGCTCGCGGCTGATGTAATACGGCACGATCACCAGACGCCCACCGGTGCACAACGAACCAAACAGCTCCCACACCGAGAAGTCGAAGGCATAGGAATGGAACAGCGTCCAGACATCGTCCGGACCGAAGTTGAACTCGCCAGCAGTGGCCGTGAGCAGACGCCCGACGTTGCCATGGCTGAGCAATGCGCCCTTTGGCCGACCGGTGGAACCGGAGGTGTAGATCACGTAGGCGAGGTTGTCCGGGGTTGCCAGCGCTGGCAGGTTGGCGTCACTGAACCCATCCAGCTGCAACGATTCCAGGCTCAGCACCTGCACGCCGTCGCGGGCTGGCAAACCGTCGATCAAGTGTTGTTGAGTCAGCAGCAGCGTGATGCCGCTGTCTTCGATCATGTAGCTCAGGCGCTCGGCCGGGTATTGCGGGTCGAGCGGCACGTAGGCGCCGCCGGCCTTGAGAATCGCCAGCAAGCCGATCACCAGCGGCATCGCCCGCTCGGTGGCGATGCCAACCCGCACTTCGGGGACGACGCCCTGCTCGCGCAGTTTGCGCGCCAGTCGGTTGGCCTGGGCGTTGAGCGCGGCGTAGGTCAGTTGCTCGCCTTCGTAAGTCAGTGCAACAGCGTTCGGCCGTTGTGCGGCTTGCGCTTCGAACAATTGATGCAAGGTCGGCGACGTCGGTTGTGCCTGGAACGCAGGATTCCAGTGCTGCACCAGGGCAGCTTGCTGCGCCCCATCAATGATCGGCAGTTCGGCGACGCGTTGCTGTGGATCGCTGACCACCGCGCGCAGCAGGTTCAACCACTGCTCGGCGAGGCGCTGCATCGACGCTTCGTCGTACAGATCGGTGGCGTAGGTCAGGCTGGCATCGAGTGTTTCGCCCTGCTCCTGAGTGTCGAGCACCAGGTCGAATTGCGTGGTGTGTTGCTGCCAGTGCAGGCGCTCGACCTGCAAATCTGCAACCGTGCGCTCGACACTCGCGCCCAACTGCTGCTGGTGGTTGTAGAGCACCTGGAACAACGGGCTGTGATTGAGGCTGCGATCTGGCTGCAAGGCATCGACCAACTGCTCGAACGGCAAGTCTTGATTAGCCTGCGCGCCCAATGCAACTTGTTTGACGTGTTGCAGCAAGGTGCTGAAGGGCTGCTGCCCGTCGATCTCGGCACGCAACACCTGGGTGTTGATGAAGAAGCCGATCAGGCCTTCGGTTTCGAGGCGCGAACGACCGGCGCTCGGCACGCCGACGCTGATGCTCGACTGCCCGCTCTGGCGATGCAGCAAGGTCTGGAAACTCGCCAGCAACAACATGAACAAGGTCACTTGTTGTTCCTGGGCGCGTTGACGCAAACCGCCGAGCAACTCGCGATCCACGTTGAGCATCAGGCTGGCACCGCGCTCGGTGCGACGGGCCGGACGGGTCAGTTCGCTCGGTAATTCCAGCGGTGCCTGGCTGCCGGCCAGTTGCTCGCGCCACCACGTCAGTTGACGTGCGCCCTCGCCTGCCTCCAGCCAGTCGCGCTGCCAGCGGGCGTAGTCGCTGTAGTTCACTGGCAAGCTATTCAGATCGGCAGCACGATCTTCTACGGCTGCCTGATACAACGCGCTGAATTCATCGACCATGACCTGCATCGACCAGCCATCGGCGGCGATGTGGTGCACGGTCAGCACCAGCACGTGTTCGTCGGTGTTCGCTTGCAGCAGCAGCACGCGCCACAGCGGACCGTTGCGCAGGTCGAACGGGCGGGCGATTTCTTCGGCCACCGCCGTATCGACCGAAGACTGATCGAGCGTGCGGTGTTCCAGTTGCAGCGCCAGGTAGTCGTGCAGCACCGGGCGCGCCTGCTGACCATCCTGTTCGAACGTCGTGCGCAGGGTCTGGTGACGGGCCTGCAACCGGGCGAAGGCTTCGCGCAAGGCGTCGCGGTTCAGCGGGCCTTTGAGGCGCAGCGCGGCGGGAATGTTGTAGGCCGGGCTTTGTGGGTCCAGCTGCCAGAGAATCCATTGGCGCTGTTGAGCGTAAGACAGGATCGGCAGCTGATCGACCGCAGCTTGTTGCAGCAAAGGTTGACCGCTGACATTCACCAGTGCAGCCCGCTCGGCAAACTCCGCCAGATTCGCGGCCGAGAACAGGCTGCCCACCGACAGTTCGAGCTGCAACTGCTGACGCACCCGCGAGATCACTTGCAGCACCAGCAACGAGTGCCCGCCCAGTTCGAAGAAGTTGTCGTCGCGACCGACTTGCTCGACCTGCAACACGTCCTGCCAGATCAGCGCCAGTTGCGTTTCCAGCCCTTCGGCCGGAACCACGAAGTCGCGCTGGGCATCGCTGGCCTCGGCACGCGGCAAGGCTCGGCGATCCAGTTTGCCGTTGTTGTTGAGCGGCAGTTTCGGCAGCAGGATCAGGTGATTCGGCACCATGTATTCCGGCAGCGACTGACGCAGAGCGGCTTTTAGGCTTTCCAGATATTCAGCTTCAGAAGCCATCGCGCCGTTGGCCACGATGTACGCCACCAGTTGCGTGCCGTCCTGAGCGATGACCGCCGCTTCGCGCACGTCTTCACGGGCTTGCAGGCAGGCTTCGATTTCACCCGTTTCGATGCGGAAACCACGGATCTTCACCTGATGGTCGATGCGGCCGACGTATTCCAGATGCCCTTCGGCGTTGTAACGCGCCAGATCGCCGCTGCGGTACAGCCGCGCGCCCGGCTCACGGGCAAACGGGTCCGGCAGGAAACGTTCGGCAGTCAGCGCCGGGCGGTCAAAGTAGCTTTGAGCTAGGCAGGCCGAAGCGCCGATGCACAGTTCACCGACACCGCCGGACGGCAGCAATTGACCCGCCGCGTCCAGCACATACAGCGCACGTCCGGTGATGGCGCGACCGATCGGAATGCCGAACGCATCGCTGGCATCGTCGAGACGGCATTCATGCACGCTGGACACCACGGTCGCCTCGGTCGGACCGTAGGTGTTGAGCAATCGCACAGGACTCAAACCGGCCTGATGCCACAAGCGCAGACCTTCAACCGACATCGCTTCGCCGCCGACGTGAACCTGGCGTAAAGCACCGAGACCGCTGACCACGCCGCTCGCGCTTTCGCGGGCCAGCAAATACCAGTAAGCGGCCGGCAAGTCCGCCACGGTTACGCCGTGCTGAACGATTTCGGCAGAGAGACGACCGGCGTCCCACACCTCATCACCGCGCATGATCAACGCCGCGCCGACGCACAGCGCCGGAAAGCACTGCTCGACGAAACCGTCGAAGCTGAAGGTCGCGAACTGCAACACGCGATCCGACGCCGACAACAGCGAATAGTCGGCGGCGCTCTGGCAGAACTCGCGCAGCGCGGCATGGGCGATGGCCACGCCTTTGGGTTGGCCGGTGGAGCCGGAGGTGTAGATGATGTAAGCCAGATCGTCGGCGACCGCGTGGTTGTGCGGATTGCTGTCGGGGTAGTCGGTGCCGTCCTCAAGGCTGAGACGGCGCACGCCCGGCACGTCTTCCAGCAGACCGGGTTCGCACAGCAGCACGTCGAGACGGCTGTCGTCGATCATGTAGGCCATGCGTTCGTTCGGGTATTTCGGGTCGAGCGGCACGTAGGCGGCGCTACTTTTGAGCACCGCCAACAGGCTGACAATCAGCTGCGGGCCACGGTGCAGCGCCAGGCCGACACGCTTGCCCGGACCGGCACCGTTGGCCATCAGACGATGGGCCAGACGGTTGGCCTGAGTGTTCAATTGCGCGTAGCTCAGGCACTGGCCGTCAACCTGCAACGCTAGCGCGTCCGGGGTCGCGGCGGCCTGCGCGGCGATCTGCTCGTGGGCCAAAAGTGCGGTGGACAACTCGATTGTCGGCGGTTGGCTGATCGCGAGCAGCGCATTTTTGCCATCGACGTCGAGCAGTTCCAGCGCGCCCAGTGCCGCGTCCGGCTGCGCCACCAGTTGCGTCAGCAGGTGCTGCAAATTGGCCGACAACTCAGCGACCTGAGCAGCACTGAACCGCGCCGCGTCGTAGCTGAAATCCAGGCTCAGGCCTTCGCCCAATTCGATGCCCAACGTCAGCGGATAGTGGGTGCGTTCGTGATTGTGCAGGTTGCCGAACGACAACCCGGCCGGTGCGCCCTGTTTCAATGCTTCGGCCACCGGGAAGTTCTCGAACACCAGCAGGCTGTCGAACAACGCCGAACCCTGCTGCCCCGCCCAACCCTGAATGTCGTAAAGCGGCACATGCTCGAATTCGCGCATGGCCAGGTTCAGCCCTTGCAACTCGCCCAGCCATTGGCTGACGGTGCAGTCCGGCTGCATCGCGCAGACTAGCGGCAGCGTGTTGATGAACAGCCCGAGTTGCTCTTCGATCCCCGGCAGCGGCGCCGAACGCCCGGCGACCGTGGCCCCGAACACCACGCAATCCTGACCGGTGTAGCGATGCAGCAACAGACTCCACGCCCCTTGCAGCACGGTGTTGAGGGTGACTTTCTGCTGGCGGGCAAACTCGGCCAGACGCTGGGTGGCGCGGCTGTCGAGGGCGACGCGGTATTCCTCGCTGCCTTCGGCGCCTACCGGTGGGCGCAGCGCTTCGGCCAACAACGTTGGCGCTTCCAGCGGTGCCAATGCCGCTTTCCAGAATTGCTCGCCAGCGATGGCGGATTGCTGCTGCAACCAGCCCAGGTAATCGCGGTACTGCCCGGTCGGCGCCGGCAGCGACTGACCGGCGGCATAGTGCTGGATCACTTCGGCGAGCAACTGCGCGTTGCTCCAGCCGTCCATCAAAATGTGGTGACTGGTGTAGATCAGGTGCCAGTTATTGGGCCCCATACGTACCAGCTTCAAGCGAAACAGCGGCGCGCTGCCCAATTCAAAACCTTGTGCACGTTCGGCGTCGGCCAGCGCATCGGTGTCGGTGGCGTCCAGCACTTCAAGCGGCAACGCGACCTGACGGACAATCGCCTGATGCGCGGTGTCGAGGCCTTGCCAGTGGAAGCGGCTGCGCAGGATGTCGTGACGCTCCAGCGCGGTTTGCCAAGCGTGGGCAAAACGCTGCGGGTCGAGGCCTTGAATGTCCAGACGCAACTGGCTGATATAGGCGCCGACTTCGGGCTCGTACAGGGTGTGGAACAGCATGCCCTGCTGCATTGGCGACAGGGGATAAAGGTCTTCAAGAGTCGCGACCGACAATTCGTCGAGTTGCGTCTGGCTGATGCGCGCCAACGGGAAATCCGACGGCGTGGCCTGGGCGATCTCGAGGGCGCAGCAATGATCGATCAGCGCAGTGAGCTCCCGGGCGTAATCGTCCGCCAGACGCTGGATGGTCGCCGTGTCGAACATCTCGCGGATGAAACCCCAGCTCAGCGCCAACTCGCCGCCGTAGACCTGGCCTTCGACCGTCAGCCAGTTGCCCAACGGTGCCGAAGGATCCTGGGCCACACCGCTGCCTTCGGTGGACGGCACGAACAGCGCGGCATCGTCGAACTGACGGTCGAACTGCCCCAGGTAGTTGAAGGTAATGCGCGGTTGCGGCAACGCGGCCAGTTCGGCGCGCATCGCCGGCGTGCCGAGGTAACGCAGCGCGCCGTAGCCGAGGCCTTTGTCCGGCACGGCGCGCAATTGTTCCTTGATGGTCTTGATCGACGCGCCGAGGTCACTCGACGGCATCAGGTTGACCGGGAACAGGCTGGTGAACCAGCCGACGGTGCGGGTCAGGTCGATGTCGTCGAACAGGTCTTCACGACCATGGCCTTCGAGCTGAATCAACGTGCTGCCCTGCCCGCTCCAGCGGCACACCGCCCGTGCCAGCGCAGTCAGCAGCAGGTCGTTGACCTGGGTGCGATACGCCGCCGGAGCCTGTTGCAGCAGTTTGCGGGTTTGCTCGGCGTCGAGTTTGATCTCGAGTTTGTGCTCGAAGCGGTTTTGCAGCGCGCCGTTCGGACGGTCACACGGCAAATCGGTCGGTGCGTCGCGCAGCCGGGCCTGCCAGTGACCGAGGCTGTTTTCAAACGCTGGCAAATGATCTTGCAGACGGGCAACCCAGCGTTGATAAGTGCTGGTTTTCGCCCTCTTCACGGCGCTGCCGCTGTAGAACTGCTGCAGATCCTCCAGCAGCACGCGCCAGGAAACACCGTCCACCGCCAGGTGATGGACGACCAGCAGCAGACGCTGAGAACCGTCCGCCATCGCCACCAGCAGCGCCCGGATCAACGGGCCATTTTGCAGATCGAGGCTGCGTTGGGCTTCATCGCACACCGCGTTGAGCGCTTCGACCGATTGCGCCTGACGCTGCCACAACACCGACTCGGTGGTCGGCGCCGCATAGACCTGCTGCCAGCCTTCAGCGGTCTGCTCGTAACGCAGGCGCAAGCTGTCGTGATGGGTCAACAGTTGCTCAAACGCGCGATCCAGCATCTCGACGTTCAATGCCTCGCGCGGCACCAGCAGCAGCGACTGGTTCCAGTGCTGACGCTCGGGGATCGATTGTTCGAAGAACCACTGTTGTACCGGCGCCAATGCCACCGCGCCAACGGCCGGGCCTTGATCGATCAGCGGTTGTTCGCCGCTGCGGGCAGCCTGGGCCAGGCTGCGGACGGTCTGGTGCTGGAACAGGTCCTTGGGGCTCAACACGATCCCGGCCTGACGCGCACGGCTGACCACTTGCATCGAGACGATGGAGTCGCCGCCCAACTCGAAGAAGTTGTCTTCAAGGCCGACGTTGTCGATGGCCAACACTTCCTGCCAGATCGCGGCGAGGGCTTTTTCCATCGCCGTGCGCGGTGCGACGTGTTCGCGCTGTTGCTGCGAACCATCAATTGCCGGCAAGGCCTTGCGGTCGAGTTTGCCGTTGGGGGTCAGCGGCAGCTGCGCGAGGAACAGCAGGAACGCCGGGACCATGTAGTCCGGCAAGTGCAGACGCAATGCCGCTTTCAGGGATTCACGCAGGGTTGCTTGCGCATCCGCGTCGTCCAGCAACGCCGGATCGGTCGGCACAATGTACGCCACCAGTTGCTGACCGTTGACGCCGTCCTGCGCCAAC
Source organism: Pseudomonas sp. LBUM1663 (assembly GCF_059695905.1). NCBI lineage: Bacteria > Pseudomonadati > Pseudomonadota > Gammaproteobacteria > Pseudomonadales > Pseudomonadaceae > Pseudomonas > Pseudomonas sp. LBUM1663. The sequence goes on from NZ_CP166792.1 coordinate 4,517,680, forward strand.
ACCGCCAGCTCGCGCACGGCCGCTTGCTGCAACAGCCGCGCTTCGATTTCACCCAGCTCGATGCGGAAGCCACGAACCTTGACCTGATGGTCGATGCGTCCGACATATTGCAGCGAGCCGTCGGCCTGATAACGGGTCAGGTCGCCGGTGCGGTACAGGCGTTCACCGTTGCTGGCGAACGGGTTCGGCACGTATTTTTCGGCGGTCATGCCCGGACGTGCGAGGTAACCACGGGTGATGCCCGCGCCCGACAGGTACAGCTCGGCGGACACGCCTTGTGGCACGGGTTGCAGGTCGGCATCCAGCAAATAGCTGGCGGTGTGCTTGAGCGGGCGGCCGATGTTCGCGCGACCGCCCGCCTCGCGGCGAGTCCAGGTCGAGTAGGTGGTGTCTTCCGACGGACCGTACAGGTCGTAGACGTGCTCGACGGTTGGCTGCTGATACAGCGCCTCAACGAGGCTTTGCTTCAGCGGCTCGCCAGCGAGGTTGATGATGCGCACGCTCGGCGGAATCTGCCCGTCGCGCTGCAAGGCGTTGATTGCCGACGGCACGGTGTTGATCAGGCGCACCTGATCCCGGGCCGGCAGTTGCGGCAGTTCCAGGGCGTTGCGGGCGATGATCACCGAGCCGCCGTTGGCCAGGGTCACAAACAGCTCCCACACCGACAGGTCGAAGCACACCGAGGTCGAGGCCAGCACGCCCTGGATGTCTTCGCGGCTGTACACCGATTTAGACCAGTCGATCAGCGCCAGCACGTTGCGATGGGCGATGGCCACGCCTTTGGGTTTGCCGGTGGAGCCGGAGGTGTAGATCACGTAGGCCAGGTTGTCCGGCGTGACGCGGGCGACCGGCGCGCTGGTTGGGTAAGCGGCCCACGTCATATCGTCCATCAGCAACACTTGGGTATCGGCTGCCACCGACAATGTCGCGGCAACCGATTGCTCGGTCAGCAGCACCAGGGCGCGGCTGTCTTCGAGCATGTAGGCGACGCGTTCGGCCGGGTAATCCGGGTCCAGCGGCACGTAGGCGCCACCGGCCTTGAGCACGGCGAGCAGCGCGACCAGCAAGTTGTCGGAACGCTGCATGGCCACGCCGACCCTGACTTCCGGGCCGACGCCCAGTTCGATCAGCTTGTGGGCCAGGCGATTGGCCTGACCGTCGAGTTCGGCGTAGGTCAGATGCTGGGTGGCGAAAGTCACCGCCAACGCGTCCGGGCTGGCCGCGACTTGCTGGCTGATCAGTTCATGAATGCACAGGTCCTGCGGGAAGCTTTCATCGGCACGATTCCAGTCATGCACGATGCGCTGGTATTCGGTGCTTTCCAACAACGGCAAATCGCTGATGCGTTGCTGTGAATCGCTGACCATGCCCTGCAACAGATGCGTCCAGTGCTGCGCCATGCGCGCGATGGTCGCGGCGTCGAACAGGTCGTTGGCGTAGGTCAGCGCGGCGTGCAACTTACCGCCCTTTTCATAGGTGTCGAGGGTCAGGTCGAACTGCGTGGTGCGCCCTTCCCACTCGATCACGCCCAGCGCCAGGCCGGAGGCGGTGCTGACCGTGGAAATGTCCGCGACCTGCGGCTGGTGGTTGTACATCACCTGGAACAGCGGCGTGTGGCTGAGGCTGCGTTCGAGTTTCAGCGCCTCGACCAGGCGCTCGAATGGCAGATCTTGATGGGCCTGGGCGCCGAGGGCGGTTTCCTTGATGGTGCGTAGCAATTCGTCGACGCGGGTCTGGCCGTCGAGCTTCGTGCGCAGCACCTGAGTGTTGACGAAGAAGCCGATCAGACCTTCGATTTCGCCGCGGTTGCGGTTGGCAATCGGCACGCCGACGCGGATGTCGGTCTGCCCGGTGTAGCGATGCAGCAGCGCATTGAAGGCGCCGAGCAACAGCATGAACAGGGTGATGTTGTGCTTCTGCGCCGTAGCCCGCAGCTGCTCGGCCAGTTGCGCGTCGACCGCGAATTCGTAACGGGTGCCGCGATAGCTCGGCATCGCCGGGCGCGGGTGATCGGTGGGCAGTTCCAGCACCGGGTGCTCGTCGCCCAGTTGCGCCTGCCAGTAATCGAGCTGGCGCGCCTGTTCGCCCGCCTCCAGCCAGCGGCGCTGCCACAAGGCGTAGTCGCTGTACTGGATCGGCAACGCTGCGAGTTGCGGTTGCGTGCCCGCCTCGAAGGCGTCGTAGCAGCGGATGAATTCATCGATCAGCACGTTCATCGACCAGCCGTCGGAAACGATGTGGTGCAGGGTCAGCAGCAGGACGTGTTCTTCGTCGGCGAGCTTGAGCAAGGTGACGCGCAACAGCGGGCCGACCGACAGATCAAACGGCAACACCGATTGCTGCTCGGCCGCCTTGGCGACGGCCACTTCGCGCTCAGCGGCCGGTAACGCACTGAAATCCACCTGATCGATGACCAGCGGCGCGCTGGCCGGCACTTGCAGCAACGTGTCGTCGGCCTGGCGCTGGAACACCGTGCGCAGGGTTTCGTGACGCGCCACCAGGCTGGCGAAGGCCTGTTCCAGCGCCGGCAGGCTCAAACGCCCAGTCAGACGCACCGCGCCGGGCAGGTTGTAGGCGCCACTTTGCGGGTCCAGATGCCAGAGAAACCACATGCGTTGCTGGGCATACGACAGCGCCTGGCGATCCTCGGCTTCGACGCCGGCAGGAATGGGGAACCGGGCGAAATCAACGCCTTCCTTTTGCAAGGCCGCAAGGAACATCTGGCGCTTTTCCAGGGGCAACCCGATAAACCGGCGAGCAAGTTTCAAGGAGTCTTCAGCATTCATTTCTAAGCATCCGGATCAGTGGCGGGAAGCACAAAGGCACGTCGTCCCTATAAAACGAATGCAGGCCGGAAAAATTAGCGAATGAGAACAAGTATCAGGAAGGAGGTTGAAACGAAGTCTGTGAGCACGCTGACGATCATTGTGGGAGCGAGCTTGCCCGCGATGGGGGCATATCAGTCAACACTGATGCCGAATGTTCGACCGCTATCGCGGGCAAGTCGAATCGTCGCACCGCCGCTCCCACAGGTATTGAGTGAAGCTTGAGATCTGTTAGCTGACGGCCATCAAGCCATGTCGGCGATGGTGCACGTCGAGCTGATCCTTGATCACCCGCAGTACCTTGGCCTCGTGCTCATGGATAAAGAAGTGACCGCCGGCCAGCATGTCCACGGAAAAACTGCCGTGGGTTTCCTTGCGCCAGCCGATCAACTGCTCGGTGGTGGCCCGATCATCTTTGCCGCCGAGCACGTGCACCGGGCACTTGAGCAAAGGACGCTGCTGCGGTTCGAAGCGCCCGCACAGCAGGAAGTCCGCACGCAGGACCGGCAGTGTCAGGCTCATCAGCTCTTCATTGGCCAACACTTCTTCGCTGGTGCCATTGAGGGTGCGCAGTTGATCGATCAACTCGGCATCGGTCCTGGGCTCTGCGAAACCTCGATCGTAGTCCGCCCGCATCGTCGGCGCGGCCGTGCCCGAGGCGAACAGCGCCACTGGCTCCGGGCAGCCCAGCGAGCGAAACGCATGGGCCATTTCAAAGGCCAGCAACGCGCCCAGGCTATGACCGAACAATGCGTATGGCGCCCTGAGCGTGGCTTTTTGTTCCTGGGCGAGCTGCAGCGCCAGGCGTCGCATGTCGGTGTGCAACGGCTCGCCATACCGCGCGCCACGGCCCGGCAGTTCCACCGGCTGCAGCGTGAGCCATTCCGGCAGTTTGCGCCGCCAGCGGCTGTAGACCATGGCGCTCGCGCCTGAATAGGGCAGGCACAGCAATGTCAGCTGGGTCACCGGGCTTACCTCGAAAAGTTGTCTACCAAGAGAACGGATGAGGCCGGCCTTGAATTAGTCCCAAGGTTGTAGAAGTGCCGAACACTGACATTGTGGCGAGGGAGCTTGCTCCCGCTCGGCTGCGCAGCAGTCGTAAAACGGGTGGATGCGGTGTATCTGAAAAATCTCAGTGAATGGTTTTGGGGCCGCTTCGCGACCCAGCGGGAGCAAGCTCCCTCACCACAGGTTCTGTGGTTCGCTTATCTCAGGTGACGATAGCTTTGGACTGCAGAACCGAGGACCACCGCACCGGCAGCAATCGCCACCCAGAATCCGCTACGGGCCCCAAACGCATCGATCAGCCAACCCGAGCCGGCCGCACCGATTGCCACGCCAATACTCAGCCCGGTGACCAGCCAGGTCAGGCCTTCAGTCAGTTTGGCCGGCGGCACGATGCGCTCCACCAACGCCATCGCCACAATCAGCGTCGGCGCAAAGAACAGCCCGGCGACAAACACCGCCAGCGACAGCCCGAGAATGTTCGTCGCCAGCAGCAACGGCAACGTGGTGACCGCCGTCGCCACCCCGCCATACAAGAACAATCGCGGCAGCGGCACTTTCGAGCGCAACACCCCGAACGCCAATCCCGCCAGGCAGGAACCGATGGCATACACCGACAACACAATGCTCGCCGCTGCCGGCTGGCCCTGCTGCTGGGCGAAGGCCACGCTGACCACGTCCACCACGCCAACGATGGTGCCCATGGCGACCATCAACAGCATCAGCAGTTGAATGTCGAGCGAACGGATGATCGAGCCTTGATGGTGTTCTTCATGGGGATGCACCGTCGGCTCGGTGTCCCGTTGCAGGACAAACGCCGTCACCCCGATCGCCAGCATCAGCAACGCCGCCAACGGACCGGCCTCGGGAAACGCTACCACGCACAACCCCACCGACAGCGGCGGCCCGACAATAAAGCAGAATTCGTCCAGCACTGACTCCAATGCGTAAGCGGTTTGCAGCTCGGGCTGGCCGCGATACACCTCGGTCCAGCGCGCACGGACCATCGCCGACATGCTCGGCATGCAACCGGACAGCGCGGCGAACACAAACAACGTCCAGTTCGGCGCCTGCAAGCGGGTGCACAGCAACACCAGCAACAACGCCCCACCACCGATCAACGCCGAAACCGGCAGCACCCGACCTTGGCCAAAGCGATCCACCAGCCGCGAGACCTGGGGCGCACAAAACGCCGTGGCCAGGGCAAACGTGGCGGCCACCGCACCGGCCAAACCGTAGCCGCCTTGCAGTTGCGAAAGCATGGTGATCAGGCCGATGCCGGTCATGGAAATCGGCATGCGCGCGATCATCCCGGCCAGCACGAACGCTCGGCTGCCAGGGGCTTTGAACAGGTCGCGGTAGGGGTTGGCCATGGGGTCACGTCTCAGCTGGGGCGAGCAAGTTGCCATAAGAATGATCGAGGGCAAAGCCCGGATTTGTTGGTTGAATGTGAACGTCGCTCAAACCGTCCCGGCAAGTACTGACGCTCAAACCTTGTACAAAACACTTAGGTCGGCAGACCCTCAGGCGCTTTAACGAGACATTGAAAACGGTCTAATGGAAATTTGCAGTTGGTAAACGCCTTGACTAGATTTCGATTTATACAAGTACACGTCTGAATTTCCCTACGTCGTCTGGTCAGCAGTAAAGGTCCGGTAGCGAAGACACCATGGAGTCTGGCTATGGACGAATTTCTTATCCTGGTTGACCGACAGGATCGTAAAAAAGGTATCGCCGAGAAGTTGCAAGCCCATCAACAGGGCCTCTTGCACCGCGCCTTTTCAATCCTCATTTTTGACAGCGACGGCCGCCTGCTGCTGCAACAGCGTGCGTTCGGCAAATACCATTCCCAAGGCTTGTGGAGCAATACCTGCTGCGGTCATCCCCGCCCGGGCGAACGGACCGCTGCCGCAGCGAAACGGCGCTTGTTTGAAGAAATGGGCATCACGTGTCCGTTGCGTAAAGTCTTTACCCTTCTCTACCGTGAGCCGGTTTCAAACCAGCTCATCGAGTACGAGTACGGCCACATATACATCGGGGTCACCGATTGCGAGCCCGTCGCCAATCCCGAAGAAGCCAATGACTGGCAACGGCAAACGCTGCCCGAGCTTGCGCAGCGTATTGCCGCCGCGCCCGAGACCTTCACTATCTGGTTCCGCAGGGTGCTCGAAATCATCGGACCTACCGGGCTAAACGCCTGGAAAGACCAAGCCCTAGCCGGCCAGCAAGCGGTTGCCGAGCGAAAAGGAGCACCCGCTCATGAATGACCGCTCGCGGACGGTTTCAACCACACCCTTGGCGGAAAAGCAGCCGTCTCCGGTTTTGTTTACGTTCGAAGCCTGGAAGCAAGAGGTTGTGCAGCGCATCCAGTCAGCACTGAAACACGCGTTGCCTGCCAGCGACAAGCATCCGACGCGCCTGCATGAAGCAATGAGATACGCCGCGTTGGGCGCTGGAAAACGCTTGCGTCCACTGCTGTGCCATGCCGCCGGTGAAGCCGCCGCGGCCTCACTCGAAGCGCTGGATGTGGTGGGCGCCGCGCTGGAATTGATTCACGTCAGCTCCCTCATACACGACGATCTCCCTGCCCTAGACAACGATTCCCTGAGGCGTGGCGTGGCCACGGTACACGTGCAATACGACGAAGCGACCGCGATTCTGGCGGGCGACGCCTTACTGGCCCACGCGTTTGAGGTTTTGAGTCGGGCGCCGGTACCGGAAAACACAATAGCCCGATTGATGGGCGAAGCGGCCACGGCGTGCGGCTCCAGTGGCATCGCTGGCGGCCAGATGATCGACATCTCCAGCATCGATACCGAAATCGACCTGGCGCAGCTGGAACAGATGCACCGGATGAAGACCGGCGCCCTGATCCAGGCCAGCGTGCGCATGGGCGCGCTGTGTGCAGAACATACCGTACTGAACCTCGAAAGCCTGGATCGCTATTCGGCCGCCCTCGGCCTGGCGTTTCAGATTGTCGACGACATTCTCGATGCGACTTCGGACACGCAAACCCTGGGAAAAACCGCCGGCAAGGATGCCGCAGCCCATAAGCCGACCTATGTCTCGGTACTCGGACTGGAGCGCTCCACAGAGCTTGCGCACCAACTGGGTGAGCAAGCACATGACGCATTGAAAACCCTGGCAGGCAGAACCGACCGCCTTCATGGACTGGCCGACCTGATCATCAAACGCTTGCGCTGAATGCACGAAGATTAAGATCTTTTCATGGTCTGCCCTGAACTCTCGCCAGCCCCCGCCAGTCAGCTAATTAAGCCCTCAATTCAAGGCGCTAACGCTGATGCAGATTTCCCTCGACCAACAAGTCGCCCTCGTCACCGGTGCCAGTTCCGGCATCGGCGCAGGCGCTGCCAAGGCTTTGGCTGCCGCTGGGGCTGCTGTGGTGATCAACTACAATTCCCAGGCTGAACCCGCCGAAGCACTGGCCCGGCAGATCAACGCTGATGGCGGTCGCGCCCTGGCCCTCGGTGCCGATGTCTCCAACGAAACAGACGTCGAACGGCTGTTCGCGCAAACCCTCGAAGCGTTCGGTTCGCTGGACATTCTGGTGGCCAATTCGGGTATGCAAAAAGACGCCAACGCCGTGGACATGACCCTCGCCGACTGGAACCAGGTGATCGGCGTCAACCTCACCGGCCAATTCCTTTGCGCCCGCGCCGCCCTGCGGATTTTCAACAAGCAAGGCATCCGCAAAGGCGTGTCCAGGGCTGCCGGCAAGATTATTCATATGAGTTCGGTACACCAGCGAATTCCCTGGGCCGGGCACGTCAATTACGCCGCGTCCAAGGGCGGCGTGGACATGCTGATGCAAACCCTCGCCCAGGAAGTCAGCCACCAACGCATCCGCATCAATGGCATCGCACCGGGGGCAATTCGCACGGCGATCAATCGCGATGCCACTTCGGGCGACCACCTGCAGGATCTACTCAAACTCATTCCTTATGGCCGGGTCGGTGAAGTCGAGGACATCGCCAATGCGGTGGTCTTCCTCGCTTCCGATGCCTCCGACTACATCGTTGGCACGACCCTGTTCATCGACGGCGGCATGAGCCTCTATCCGGAGTTTCGCGGCAATGGCTGATCATCATCCCGAACGACAAAGCGCCATCGACGCCCACGGCATCATCGGCGACATGCGCAGCGCGGCGCTGGTCAATGACAAGGGCAGCGTCGACTTCTTCTGCTGGCCGGAATTCGACAGCCCGTCGATCTTCTGCTCGCTGCTGGACACCCCCGAGGCCGGAATTTTCCAGCTGTCGCCGGACTTGCCTGATGCCCGTCGTGAGCAGATTTACCTGCCCGACACCAACGTGCTGCAAACCCGCTGGCTCAGCGACCGCGCCGTGGTTGAAGTCACCGACCTGCTACCGATTGGCGACAGCGAAGATGATTTTCCGGTGCTGATGCGCCAGGTTCGCGTGGTCAGCGGCCAGGCGACGTTTCACATGCGCTGCGCCGTGCGGCATGACTACGCTCGCGCCAAGACCCGCGCGCGCATGGATGAAAAAGACGTGGCTTTCGAGGCCGACGATCAGCCCTCTCTGCGCCTGTCATCGGATCAGACCTTGCGTATCGACGGCAACGCGGCCGTCGCCGAATTCACCCTCAAACAGGACCAGAACGCGGAATTCCTGCTCGGCGGCATCGACGACCCGCGTTTCAAGGAAGGCGCCGCCGGGTTGTGCCTGGAGCGCACGCTGAAGTTCTGGCGCGACTGGAGCGGCCAGTCCAACTACCGCGGTCGCTGGCGGGAAATGGTCAACCGTTCTGCCCTGGCCCTGAAGCTGCTGACCTCGCGCAAACACGGGGCGATCCTTGCCGCGGCGACGTTCGGCCTGCCGGAAACGCCCGGCGGCGAACGCAACTGGGACTACCGCTACACCTGGATCCGCGACGCCTCGTTCACCGTCTACGCGTTCATGCGTCTGGGCTTCGTTCAGGAAGCCAACGATTACATGCGCTGGCTGCGCGGGCGGGTCAGCGATTGCCAGGGCAAACCGAAGAAACTCAACATCCTCTATGCCATCGACGGTCGCCAGAAACTGCCGGAAACCGAGCTCTCGCACCTGTCCGGCCACGGCGGCGCGACGCCGGTGCGCATTGGCAATCAGGCTTACGATCAGGTCCAGCTCGACATCTTCGGCGAGCTGATGGATGCGGTGTATCTGGTCAACAAATACGGCGACGCCATCTCCCACGAAGGCTGGCAACACGCGGTGGAAGTCGTGGATCAAGTCTGTGAAACCTGGCAGCAAGAGGATGTGGGCATCTGGGAAATGCGCGGCGAACAGCATCACTTCCTGCACTCGCGGCTGATGTGCTGGGTGGCCTTGGACCGGGCCATTCGCCTGGCCTCCAAACGCTCCCTGCCCGCGCCTTTCGCCCGCTGGGACCAGACCCGCCAGGCGATTTACGCCGACATTTGGGACAACTTCTGGAACGAAGAACGCGGGCATTTCGTGCAGCACATCGGCGGCACCGCGCTGGATGGCTCGATGTTATTGATGCCACTGGTGCGCTTCGTCAGCGCCAAGGACCCGCGCTGGTTGTCGACCCTCGAAGCCATCCAGAAAACCCTGGTCCGCGACGGCATGGTTTATCGCTACCGCAACGAAGACAACCAGATCGACGGTCTCGCCGGCACCGAAGGCGCCTTCGCCGCGTGTTCGTTCTGGTACGTCGAATGCCTGGCCCGGGCGGGTCAAGTGGAAAAGGCGCACCTGGAGTTTGAACAGTTGCTCAGGTACGCCAATCCGCTGGGGTTGTACGCCGAAGAGTTCGACAGCCATGCGCGGCATCTGGGCAACACACCGCAAGCGCTGACGCACCTGGCGCTGATCAGTGCGGCGAGTTTTCTGGATCGGAAATTGAGTGGGGAGAAGAATTACTGGCAGCCTTGAGACCGCGTTGCCGCCTTCGCGGGCAAGCCTCGCTCCTACAGGGTAGCGTCGCACCAAATAGTGCGATCACTCCGAACCTGTAGGAGCGAGGCTTGCCCGCGAAGAGGCCATCAGCCATACACAAGACTTACTACCTGCCTGCAAAACCAGTGGCCGATGCAGGGCAAGCACCTACAACCATTAAACAAACCTGCCCAATCACCCGAAATCACTCATTCCAACAGCCCGAAATCGTTTGTTGCCAGCCGTTACATCCCCCCCTACCATCCACAGTCAACGGGTGCAGCGGAGCTGCCCGATAAAACCCGAATTCAAGGAACCAGAATGAGCCAGCGTATCCACCGCCCCATCGACACCCCTCTCCGTTCAGGCCTGAACCGCGATGAATTGTGGGAGGCCCACGACAAAGGCCTGATTAAATGCTGGGAAATCGGCCGCCAACGCGCCGCCCGTTTCCCCGAACTCGCCCAACGCTGCCTCGTCGGTGAGTTGCCGGTGCTGGGCTGGAAAGGTGGCGTCAGCCGCAGCCTGAAGAAACTCGAAAAGTACGGATCCTTGAAATACCTGGCCCAGTGGCAGGGTTTGCGTGGGGAAGATCTGGATGTTGATCTGGGTGAAGAGAGGCCTCTGACGTGTTCGCGGACCAGGATGGTGGTGACGTTTACGCCGGACCGGTCGAAGTACTTCAACCAGGTGGCGGAAGTCGAGGCCTGAGTCGGCGGCACTCTAGTCGATTTGCATCATTCGTTTCAAAAAAACACCTCTGGAGCGTCCCATGAACAATGAAGCGTTGATCCAGTACACCAAAACCTCGGTGTTGATGGTCGCCTACGAAGAACACGGCCCTGCCACCGGCGACCCTATCATCCTCCTCCACGGCTTCCCTTACTCCCCACGCGGCTACGACGAAATCGCCCCGGCCCTCGCCGTTCGGGGCTACCGCGTTATCGTCCCGTACCTGCGTGGCTACGGCCCAACCCGCTTTAATAGCCCCGACACCCTGCGCTCCGGCCAGCAAGCCGCCCTCGCCCAGGATCTGTTGGACTTGATGGACGCGCTGGCCATCTCCAAGGCCACGCTCTGCGGCTACGACTGGGGCGGTCGGGCGGCGTGCATCGTGGCGGCGCTTTGGCCGGAGCGGGTTCATTGCCTGGTGACCGGAGACGGCTACAACCTGCAGAATATCCCCGGCTCCACGCTGCCACAGGCCCCGGAAACCGAGCATCGCCTCTGGTATCAGTATTACTTTCACACCCCGCGCGGGATCGAGGGCCTGACGAAAAATCGTCGGGACTTGTGCGAATTGCTCTGGAAATTATGGTCACCGACCTGGGCGAAAGGCCCTGAGCGCTACCCACTGAGCGCGCCGGCCTTCGACAACCCGGATTTCGTCGAGGTGGTGATTCACTCGTACCGTCACCGATTCATGTACACGCCAGGGGACCCGGCACTGGAGTGGATGGAAAAAGCGCTGACCAAGCAACCGCCGATCAGCGTCCCGACGATTTCCCTGTGTGGTGCCGACGATGGCGTCGGACCGGCCGAGGAGATCGATGAGGACATCGAACATTTCACTGGGTTTTATGAGCGACGAGTGCTGGCGGGCGTTGGCCACAACATTCCCGAAGAAGCGCCCGAAGCGACACTCAAGGCAATACTGGATCTGCTTCAGCGCTGACAGAAAACCGCTCGCGATACGCTTGCGGCGTTACGCCCATGGCCCGCAGAAAACTGCGGCGAAGCGTTTCTTCACTGCCGAACCCGCACTGCACCGCCACCCGTTTGATTGGCAGACCGGTATCACTGAGCAAGCGGCGCGCGGTCTCGACCCGGATCAGTTCGATGGCCCGCGCCGGCGTCTGGCCGGTGTCGGCGCGGTAATGGCGAACGAAGCTGCGTTCGCTCATGCCGGCCTGCAAGGCGAGTGTCGGAATGCCGAGATCCATGGTGAGATTTTCGCTGATCCAGGCATGAAGTTCATCGAACCGGCTGCCTTCCTTTTGCAGACACAAGGTCACGCTGAACTGCGATTGACCGCCCGGACGCTTGAGGAACACCACCAGTTGCCGGGCGACTTCCAGGGCCATCGTGCGCCCGAGATCCTCCTCGACCATCGCCAATGAAAGGTCGATGCCGGCCGTGACACCGGCCGAGGTCCAGACCGGGCCGTCGTTGATAAAGATCGGATTGGGTTCGACCCGCAACAGGGGATGCTGCTGCGCCAATTGTTCGCAACGGGTCCAGTGAGTCACCACCCGCCGACCATCGAGCCAACCACTGGCCGCCAGTAAAAACGCCCCGGTGCACACCGATGACACCCGCCGACACGCCGTCGCATGCTCACGCACCCAGGCCACCAGCGACTCATCTTCCGCCGCCGCGTAAACACCCCAGCCGCCGGCGATGATCAAGGTGTCGCTGCCTTGCTCGGGCAACGGCTCGGCCAACAGAGCCAGTCCCGCCGACGACATCACCACTGCGCCACCGCTGGCAATTACTGTCGGCGCGTAGGGCGCCGGCAAGCCTTGTTGAAGGGCGATGTCGTTGGCCGAAGCGAACACCTGCAACGGCCCGGTGACGTCGAGCAATTGCACGTTGGCGAACGCGAGCACATGAATGGTTTTCGGCATGATTGGCGTAATTCGTGGGGTAATTGGCGTATACGCCAGATCCTACGAGCCTAGAGTAAGGCCGTCCACCCACTTCATGAGAAAAACACCATGACGTTGCAGATCGGTTTTCTGTTGTTTCCACAGGTTCAACAACTGGACCTCACCGGCCCTTACGACGTGCTGGCCTCGCTGCCGGACGTGAAGGTGCATCTGATCTGGAAAGACCTGGTGCCGGTTGCTTCGAGCACCGGGCTGGTGCTGAAGCCGACCACCACCTTCGACGATTGCCCGCCGCTGGATGTGATCTGCATTCCCGGGGGCAGCGGTGTCGGGCCGTTGATGGAGGATGAGCAGACATTGGCCTTCATTAAGGCTCAAGCTGACAACGCGAAATACGTTACGTCGGTGTGCACCGGCGCGCTGGTGCTCGGCGCGGCCGGTCTGCTCAAGGGCAAACGCGCGACCACGCACTGGGCTTATCACGAACTGTTGGCGCCTTTGGGGGCGATACCGGTGAAAGATCGCGTTGTGCGCGACGGCAATCTGCTGACCGGCGGCGGGATTACCGCAGGGATCGATTTTGCCCTGACCCTGGCGGCCGAGTTGTTCGATAAGGACACGGCCGAGCTGGTGCAGTTGCAGCTGGAATACGCCCCGGCACCGCCGTTCCAGGCAGGCAGCCCCGAAACAGCGCCGCCGAGCGTATTGGCAGAAGCGCATCGGCGTGCGGCGCCATCCCTGCAGCAAAGGGCGCGGATCACTGAGCGGGCGGCGGCCAGGCTGTAGCGGTACTTTTCGACAGGCGAAAAAAAACCCGCTTCGGCGGGTTTCTCAAGACCATTTTCGACATCCTGTCGGCAGCCATCCTGGCCAATGGTCGATCATCCCTGATCCTGAGCACTCCCTGTGCTTCAGTTGATGGATCCAGAATAAGCGTATCGGTGAAGCAAAAAAAGACGACATACCCGTTAGCCGGTGTAAGCCTTTGACCATAAGATCAAAAATCCACACAGTTTTCAAAAGGCGAAAAAAAACCCGCCGAAGCGGGTTTTCCCAAGACCATTTCGACTCCCTGTCGGAAGCGAATCCTTGCTAATGGTCGATCATCCGTGATCCTGGAGCACTTCCTGTGCTTCAGTTGATGAGGCTAGATTACGCTTCGGATCCAATGTGCAATAGACGACATAGCTACCATCGCGTGTAAGACATTCGCTATACCCGCCCTTCCGAAAACCCTTAGACGCGTCAGCCAATCAGCATGGAAGCCGCGAGTTCAGCGGCCTGCAGCTGAACGTGCGCCGCAAGCTCATCGTTATCCTCGAGAAACCAGGCCGCCGACAACCCGGCAAACGCCAACACCCATTGCAACAGCCGTTGACGTTCAAGCCCCGCTGCCTGGGCCACGACCTCGATCTGTTTTTTGAAGCGCTGCGGATCAGTCGCCGTCGGCAATTCGGGATTGCAGATCAGGTTGGCGTAATCGAACCCGCGTTCGCCGATCACCCGCTTGGGATCGATAGCGAGCCAGCCTCGCGGACCGAAATCCAGAACATTGTCGTGATGCATATCGCCGTGCAAAACCACCACATCCTGCGGCTCGGCGAGCAACGCTTCGGCGGTTTTCAGACTGAGTACGTAAATGCCGCCCTGCTGTTCGGCGGCCATGCGCAAGGAAGAGAACCATGACGATAAGGGAATCAGCGGCGGCGGCGATGATGGACGCGCTGCGTGTAAACGAGCCAGCGCCGCACACAGGATCCGGCTGGCCTCGTCATCCTGGCCGTTGAGCGCCATGTGCATCAGCCATCGCTCGCCCTCGGCACGTTCCAGCACCAGCGCATCGCCATGATGAGCGTAAACCCGCGCGGCGCCCTCGCCGTCCCACCAGGTCATCAGCAGATTGCCGAACTTTTCCTCGGCATCGACGGCGACCTTCAACATGGCCGGCAAATCACCCATCCGTACCGGCAGCAAACGACTGCCGGGCGTGATGATCGGTTCGCCGTCCGGCACCAGGGCCCAGCGTTTCAACCAAGGTTCAAACATGCAGCGTTTACTCTGACTGACTCTCGCGAGCCTTGGCGCTGGTTTTCAGAAACTCTTCGATATTGCTCATCTGCTCATCCCAGCCACGGCTGTCCATGCGGAACGCCTTGAGCCTGCGCGTCTGCGGGATGTGATCAAAACCGGACTCGGTGACCTTCAACAAAGTGCCTTCATCCATGTCTTCGAGCTCGAACTTCACCAGCGTGGTGGGCTCCTGGGAGTAATCGACTTCAGGCTCCACGGCATACGGGTGCCAGCGAAACGAAAACACCCGCTCCGGCTCGACCCGCTCCACCAGCACATTCCACAGCAGGTGCTCATAACCCGGGTAAGTAATCTGCCCTTGCGTCCATTCACCGGCGACAAAGCGCTTGCCCTCCAGCGCCACGCCAAACCATTGCCCGAAGGCCTCGGCATTGGCCAGCACGCGCCACACGTGCGAGCGCGGTACTTTGAGCAGGATTTTCCTTTCGATGCGATCTGATGCTGGGTTCATAAGTCACCTCCTGTACTGAACAGTAGGCCTGTAAGACCACAAGACCAACCTTAAAGTTGTATCAATGGGTAGTTGTTATCAAGAATGTCTGAAATATTCGGCTGCATTTCCAGTGGCAAGTTCTGGCTCGCAGACGAATGCCTGGCAAAGTATGTGCTCCGTTGACGCAGGCAAGCTCCTTGGCTAAAGGGGTTGCAACTGACTTCGTTATTGGTTGACCACCTCTTCGCTACACTGCATCTCAACGTTTACCCATCACAGCGAGAATCACGATGCACCCACGCTTCCTCCTGGCCCTGACGCCTTTGCTGTTCACCACCGTTGCCCACGCGGCGGACTGCGACAACGCCACTGACCAGGCCACGATGAATCAGTGCGCGGCGCAGCAGAACAAGGCGGCGGACAAGGAGTTGAATGCGCTTTACCAGCAGATCACCCAGCGTTTGAAGAACAACCCGGACAGCAAAAAGCTGCTGCTCGGGGCACAGCGTTCGTGGATTGCGTTTCGGGATGCCGAGTGCAAGTTCGCGAGTGCCGGGGTGGAAGGCGGGAGTGTGTATCCGCTGATCTACAGCAACTGCGTGACTGAATTGACCAAGGCACGGGTGGAGACTTTCAAGAATTATTTGAAGTGTCAGGAAGGGGATATGGGTTGCCCGGTGCCTGGGGCGTAATACTTCGGTGATGCTGAGGGCCTCTTCGCGGGCAAGCCTCGCTCCTACAGGTTCGGAGTGATCGCACCATTTGGTACGACGCGACCCTGTAGGAGCGAGGCTTGCCCGCGAAGGCGTCAGTTCAGACGCCACAAGTTACCGGACAAATATCTGCGCCGTCGTGATCGCCATATCCCCACCCGGCAACTTGATGCTGCCAATCTGTTTCATGCTCTCGGGGTCAAAGATCGCCACGTCATTAAACGTCCCTGCCAGGTAGATCTTGCTGCCCTCCTTGTTGAAGGAAATGCAGTAGTAGGAATGATCCAGCGTCGCCGCCTGGAGCATTTTCTTCTCCTTGATATCGTATTTGGCCAAGCGGTTGAGCACGCCAAACATCAGGTTCGGATCCTTGGGCGAGCGCATGCCACTGAAGTAGATTTCCGTCAGCGGGCCGAAGTCGGTGGTTTCGGTCTTGCCGGTTTTCAGGTCGATGCTGAACAGCCCGTAGAGGTACTCAGCGGCGGCAGGATCCTGCTTCTTGTCCTTGAATTTCGCCGCGGTGTAGAGCAGCGAGAAATCATGGCGATAGGTCTGCTGGTTCCACACGTAAAGAACGTCTGGCGCGCTGTAGTTCGGGCGCTTCCAGTGACGACTGGGGATCAGTACGTCGAACTTGCCGGTCTTCACATCGACCTTGTAGACGTCCGCCCCCGCCACATACAGCGTACCGTCGTCACCGCTCTGCATGATGGTCAACTGCCGTGGCGCCGGGAAACTGCGCACGGGTTTGGCGTCCATACCTGCGTCGGTGGCGTACACATCGAGCCGCGGTTGCTGCACTTCATAGCGGTCGTTGAGCATCAACGTCGGATTGGCGATGGCAAACAGCTCCTTGCCGTCGTGGCTGAGGGTGAAGGCGAACATCGACTTCGCTTTCTCCCCCGGTTTCTGGGTAATGCTGGCGTGGAACACCTGCTTGCAGCTGTCCAGCTCGACGCCGTAGACATCCGCGTAGTGGTTATTCAGCACATAAGCGGTCTTGCGATCCGGCGATAATTGCACGGTGCCGGGACCGAAGGCGTCCGGCATCTTGCAGGACTTGAACAAGGTGTCCGTCGCCAGGTCGAGCACGTGCAGGTTGTTCGGGTAATTGGTGGTCACCATGTACTCGTGACCGTCTTGCAGAGCGGTGTTTTCATCCGCCCAAACGTTGAACGAACAGACGCTCAGGACGGCGAACGCGGCCAGGCCGCAGGCTTTGATGCGATGCATGCTGGAATCCTTCTTCATGTCCGATCACTTGTCTTTTGGGAAGACAGTGCCGAGGTTGCGCCAGTTGTCATTGGACGCCTGGGCATCCTTGTTCCAGTCCGGGTAGGTGCTCATCATGTCGGGCACCTGGGCCGGCCACCAGCAAGGGTCGGAGCAGCCATACAGGTCAGCTTCCATCGGCTGGCACAGCGACGACACCCCGCCAAACGCATCGATTTCCCAACCCGGGTCAGTGGTCGAGGCGCAGCCCGCAACGGAACTCATCGCCACCACTTCTTCGATACGGTTTTCGGCCGCGGCCTCATCGAGTTTCAACGCTTTATTATTGATTGCCTTGAGATGTTTCATATCAGTGAGCCTTGCGCGGAGTGATGTAGCTGCTGATAAACGCAGGGTTGTGGGCCATGATCCGGGTATAGACCTCGATGCCGAAGTCGACCCAGTCACGCATCAGTTCGCAGTAGTGATAGGTCGGATGGGTCGGGTCGCCGTAACGGGCGTAGCTCTCGTGGTAACAGCCGCCGGAGCAGAGATTGCGGATCTGGCAGTCTTCGCAACCGGTGTTGGTGCGGTCCAGGCGCTGGGACAGGAAGTCATTCAACTCCACCTGTTTCACACCGCTGTGAACGTTGCCGAAGGTCGGCAGTGATGAACCGGTAAACCGGTGGCAAAGGTTCAGTTCACCCTTGTGATCCACCGCCAGCATCTTCAGGCCCGCGCCGCAAGGCAGGGCTTTTTTATGGCCTTCATGGATGTCAGTGATCAACTGGTGCAGGTTGGAAAAACCGATGTTGCGGTGCTCCAGCGCGGCTTCCAGATAACGACGACCCAGCCTCTTCATGCTGGCAAAGACTTCGATCAGTTCGTCGCTGGACAAGTTGAAGGTGCTGATGTCGCCGGAGGTCACCGGGGCAAAGCCGACCTCGGCAAAACCCAGTTCGTTGAACAGGTGATCCCAGATGGTTTCCACATCGGTCACGCCGGTGGTCAACGTGACCCGCGCGCCCACCGGACGGCTGTTGTAGCGCGACAGCAGCATCTCGGCCTTGCGCCGCACCACGTCATACGTGCCCTGCCCGCCCACGGTAATGCGGTTGCGGTCGTGCACGGTTTTTGGTCCGTCGATACTCACCGAAAGCCCGAAGCGGTGAGCATTGAGGTAGTCCACGGTCTCTTCGGTGAGCAGCGTCGCGTTGGTGGTCATGACGAACTCGACGAACTTGCCCGCCTCGCGAAAACGCTTCTCGCAATAATCGACCATGTACTCGATCAGCTTGCGATTGCTCAGCGGCTCGCCACCGAAAAACACCACAGTGAAACGCTCTTCATCGGGCGATTCGCGCAGCAGCATTTCCACCGAGGCGACCGCGGTTTCGACGTCCATTTTCTTGCCCGCCGAGGGCTTGTCGAGGTCTTCCTTGTAGCAGTAGGTGCAGCTCAGATTGCAGCCGGTGTTGACGTTGAGCACCACGGTATTGATCGCGGTGCGCTCGACCCGTTTGGTGCCGATGTCCGGGGTCAGCGGCGAGCCGTCGCTGACCAGTTCCAGGGACATCAACTCGCGCAGGGTCTCGGTAATTTCCTCGCCGTTGAAACGCGATGCCAGGCGCCGGACCAGGTCCTCCGACGAACAGCCGGGACCGCGCAAGGTATCGATTATGGTGCCCGTCAGCTCATCGCTGGCGAACAGCGAACTGCTGGGGATGTGGAACAGCATGCGGTCGGCATCGACGTGCACTTCGTGCAGATTCCGTTCGACCAGATTCAAAATAGCGCCCATTGCAACCTCCTGTGCAAACCCCGTTTGACGGGGCTCACGGTCATTCCAAAAAAATGTCTGAAGCCGTTTAAGTCAGCCAGCTCACGTTTTCAAAATCATGGAATGGGTGGATTGTTCCAGCGTTGCACGGTAACGATCATATGGCCTTCGCCGGTCAGGGATTTCCCTGCGTCGTCGACGGCGGCGATCACCTTGAGGTTGCCGGCATTGTTGGTGGACATCTTGCGTTGCGGGTTCGGCCCGGCATCGCCCGGTGTGAACACGCCACTGTCGGCCTGCATGGTGCCGGCGAACTTGACGTCTTCGTCTTCCTTGGCGCGATCGTCGAAAGCTTCGACCGACCACTGCGCCGGGAACACGCCGATGCGATACGGCTTGCCATCAGCGCCCTTGCCCCAGGCTTCGGCATCGAAACGGCCCTGGACTTTTGGTGTCGAACCACCGCCCTCGCCGATCCGCGCCACCGAGAACTCGGGCACGACTTTGACTTCGTTGATCTTGCTGTAAACCGACAGGGTCGGGCCTTTAAGCGTACCGACGGTGACGTTGCGCAGCCCCGGCTGGGCGTTGGCAGCGGCCTTGAGTTTGACCTTGATGCGATCAGGGCTTTGCTCGACGACTTCAACCACTTCCACGCCTTTGCCGAAGTTCGGTTTGCCGGTGAGACCGCTGCCGATCAGGGTCACTTCAGTCTCGGCACCTACCTTCAGATAACCCGGTTGAACGGCCAGCAAACGACTGCTGCCCTGTTTGGCGGCAACGAAGTCCAGACCGCGCTCATCGTGCTCGGCCTCGAACATCCGGCCCTGCATGGCATTGCCTTGGGCGGCGAACACCTGACGCATGGTCACGCCGTCGATGGTCACGTTGCCGCGCCATTCGTAACCGGTGTAGAGAATCGCGCTGCCTTCGCCGTTGAACGGGCTGCCATCGGCGTATTGGCCTTTGACGCTGACCTTGAACGTGTCGCTGCCATCGGCCGTGACGCTCATCACGCCGGCCAGTTCACCTTTGCCCGGCAAGTGGCCGCTGAAGCTCCAGTCCCCCACCAGCGCTTCGGCTTTGGGAGCCGTGCTCAGCCATTTTTTCCAGGCCGGGTTGTCCAGCGGATAACGCTTGGCCAACAGCGGCACCATGTCTTTTCGAGCCAGGTCGAACCAGTCGCGGTCACGAGACAGCGCCTGGTACTCCAGAGACGGCCATTGGCCGAGGTGGAAGTTGACCAGGCGCTCCCATTCCTGGGCCGGACGCCGTTGCAGGGCGACTCGCGCACCGGAGTGGCAGCGGCCGCACATCTGGCTGGTCTGGTCGTCGAACTTCTCGACGGTATTGAGTCGACGCTCCAGCGCATAGCGCACGCCGTCGGTCTCGCTTGGCGCCAGGCCCTGGGTGTCGGCCAGGTATTTGACCAGGGTCCGGCGGTCATCATCGCTGATCTGCAAACCGTGCATGGTCTGCATCCGGGCGATGCTCATCAGCCAGCCTTCCGGGGTCTTGCGCTGGTGGCTGATGCGGCTCAGGGCGTTATCGGCTTCGGGGGTGTGACAGCCCTGACAGGTTTCCTTGAGGATGGTCTGGGCGTCGCGGGCTGCCAGGCTGTCGGGCGAATGCAGCGCCACACAAGCGGCCACGGCCAGCAGACTGGCGCTCAGGCCTGATCGGAGTCTTCTCTTCATCAACGTCGAACCTCGCACGGTGCTTTCTTATTTTTGTGGCTTATCGTTTTTATGGTTTCTGCCGTCGGCGGCGCACCGCTGACGGAGGCAAGAGAAACGTCTGCAATGAGCAATACACGGAGCGTGCCAGCTTGCCGATAGCCTTTTTTATCAAGCAGTTACACGAAGACAAGGCCCGCGAATCGCGGTTGGGCGGGTTCGCCTGCGTCTAATATCGCGACAGGTGTTGCAACCTGAGACAAGCATAGATGCCCCGGCCGGAACAGTTCATCGCCCGACGATTGACGGACGCTGCAGGCGGGCGCGAAATAGTTGTTCACCGATTGCCAGTCCGAGGAAGACAAAATGGCAAGCATCACTGTCCTGGCGGGGGACTTTTTGCAGGGTGATGGAGAGTACAGAGACGGCGTTTTTACCCTTAGAACGTCGCTTCACCCGTGGCCCGGCATCGCCCTCCCGCTCTCATTGTTCAAACGCGTGGAAGTCGCTAACCAGGAATCGATCAACAACATCAAGGACGCCATCGGTTTCGGCGTGGCGGGCGCGATGTTCCTGGGCCCTATCGGCGCAATTGCCGGGTTCATGCTGGCCAGAAAAGAAACCGAAGTGACCTTCCTGGCGACGCTCAAAGATGACAAAAAACTGTTGGCTGCCGTAGATAGGGACTCGTTCGAAGAGATTGCACGGAAAATTTCCTCCTGAACAGTCAGCGTGAGCCGCACCACCTCGGTGGTGCGGCGTGTCGCCCTTTCAGCTGAAGAACGTCGGCTGAGTGCCTTTGTGAGCTTCGATTTCCTGACGCATATCCGCCACCAGCGAGGCGATTGCGTGGGGACTGTCCAGTGCCCATAGCGGTACATGGGTCGCCACCAGTTCCACTTTGCCCGTCATGCAATCGCAGACCCGGATCGTCAGGGATTGGTCCGCCTCCATGCTGCACGTGCACACGGCGGGCAGCATGCTGTGCTCAATGATGTTTTGAATTTCCAGGGTTGAAAGGAACATCGTTACCTCCCTCACGCCAGATGTATTACGGGATGAACGGTCCGTTGCGTCACCCACCGACGCCCAAAAATTCTAGTCCTGAATAATCAGAGCCTCAAGGCCGCGACAGGGTCGCTCGTCGTCTCATGCCTGTCGCAATTTGCAACAGCCACGCTGTGTCCGCAACGCCCTTGAGCGCCTGAAAACCCCGCAAGCCAAGGGCGCCCTTGCCTTTGCAGAGACTTGGCACAGCCATTGCCAACCGTTAAGAAAGCCACGTTTCACGAACAACAAGAGGTCTCGACAAATGCCCCTCCCTTATTTGCTTCCCACCACTTCAGCGTTTATCCAGCGCGCTCCGCGCATGCTGATCGGCGGCGACTGGGTCGAAGCCGCCGACGGCCAGACCATGCCCCTGCACAACCCGGCCACCGGCGAAGTGCTGTGCGTGGTGCCACGGGCCACGCCCGAGGACGTCGACCGCGCCGTGCTGGCCGCTCGTCAAGCATTCGATGACTCGGCCTGGACCCGCACCCGCCCAAGGGAGCGGCAGAACCTGTTGTGGAAACTCGCCGACCTGATGGAACGCGACGCCGAACTGCTGGCGCAACTGGAATGCCTGAACAACGGCAAAAGTGCGGCGGTGGCCCAAGTGATGGATGTGCAACTGTCCATCGACTTTCTGCGCTACATGGCCGGTTGGGCGACCAAGATCGAAGGTTCCAGCGTTGAAGTGTCGTTGCCGTTGATGCCCAACGATCAGTTCCACAGCTTCATCCGTCGCGAAGCGGTGGGCGTGGTCGGCGCCATCGTCGCCTGGAACTTCCCGCTGCTGCTGGCCTGCTGGAAACTCGGCCCAGCCCTGGCCACCGGTTGCACCGTGGTGCTCAAACCCGCCGACGAAACCCCGCTGACCGCGCTGAAACTGGCCGAACTGGTGCTGGAAGCAGGGTACCCCGAGGGCGTGTTCAACGTGGTCACCGGCACCGGGATCACCGCTGGCTCCGCGCTGACCCACAACCCGTTGGTGGACAAGCTGACCTTCACCGGCTCCACAGCCGTGGGCAAGCAGATCGGCAAGATTGCCATGGAGTCCATGACCCGGGTCACCTTGGAACTGGGCGGAAAATCGCCGACCATTGTCATGGCCGATGCCGACCTGAAGTCCGCTGCCGCCGGCGCCGCCAGCGCGATTTTCTTCAATCAGGGCCAGGTGTGCTGCGCCGGTTCCAGGCTGTATGTGCAGCGCAAGCATTTCGACAATGTAGTGGCGGACATCGCCGACATCGCCAACGCCATGAAGCTCGGCAACGGACTGGACCCGAGTGTCGAGATGGGGCCGCTGATCTCGGCACGGCAGCAGGAACGGGTGTACGGCTACATCGAAAAGGGCCGGGAAAGTGGCGCGACCATCGCCTGCGGCGGTGAGCAGTTCGGGCCGGGGTTCTTCGTCAAACCGACGGTGATTGTCGATGTCGATCAGAAGCACTCGCTGGTGCAGGAAGAGATCTTCGGCCCGGTGCTGGTGGCGATTCCGTTCGATGATGAAGCCGATGCATTGCGCATGGCCAATGACAGTCCTTATGGGCTGGGCGCGAGTATCTGGTCGAACGACCTGGCGGCGGTGCACCGGATGATTCCGCGGATCAAGTCGGGGTCGGTGTGGGTCAATTGCCACAGTGCGCTCGATCCGGCGCTGCCGTTTGGCGGGTACAAAATGTCCGGGGTCGGGCGGGAGATGGGGTATGCGGCGATTGAGCATTACACCGAGTTGAAATCCGTGTTGATCAAGCTCTGATCGGCGGCGACTTTCAGGCCGCCTTCGCGGGCAAGCCTCGCTCCTACAGAGGGCTGCGTACCCCTGTAGGAGCGAGGCTTGCCCGCGAAGAGGTCAGCTCAGGCCCCAAAAATCTCAGGGCTTGAACCCCTGAGCCAACAACCAGCCCCGGACCATCCGCCCCTGCTCCACCGTCAACCCGGCCAACGCCTGCTCGGCCGGTTCGGTCCGCAACCGCCGCACCAACGGCGCCAGTTCAACCCCTTGCACATGCCAGATCCCCAACGGCTGATCTGCCGTGATCACCACTTCGGCTTCATCGACAAAACCCTCACGCAGCACCGGCGCTCGCTCGATTCTCAACGAGGAAAAATCTGCCTCGGCATGGGCCACTTCTGCATCTGGCCAGCACCGTCGCGCCTGCCAGAACGGCTGTTCCAGCCACCGCTGCTCATCGGCATAAAAATCCCGGCCGATCCGCGCAAAGCGCATAAACAGTTGCTCCACCCGCTGCTGATGAAACCGCTGTGCCAGCCCTGCCCGCTCCGGTTTACGCAATAACGTGTTGATCACCGTGGGCGCCTGCAACGCTGAAGACAAGGACTGGAAAATGCCATTGCCCGACAGCGGGTCCACCGCCATCGCCGCGTCGCCGACCCGAATCCAGCGATCACCACAGACCTGCGGACTCAAAATCGCCGTGCTGCTGCGCGCATG
The DNA here is from genome assembly GCF_059695905.1 of Pseudomonas sp. LBUM1663. Lineage (NCBI taxonomy): Bacteria > Pseudomonadati > Pseudomonadota > Gammaproteobacteria > Pseudomonadales > Pseudomonadaceae > Pseudomonas > Pseudomonas sp. LBUM1663. The sequence continues at coordinate 4,541,447 of NZ_CP166792.1, forward strand.
CAGTTGGAGATCGGTCTCAGGCCCGGCACCGAAAAACTCACGCGCCCAGGCCGAGCCCTGGCGCCGTGCGCGGCAGTAATCCAGCAACGTCGCCTTGCCCGGCAATTGCGCGCTAGCCACGTCCACCGTCCACTGCCAATAACACTGACCGTCGGCCCGCCGCGCCATCCAGGCCCAGCCGTCCTCAAGGCTTTCCACCGCACTGGCGGTGCTGCCCGGCATGCCTTGCCAGCGATTGAGCAGGCTGACCGTCTCCGGCCCGCGCAGGCCTTTGCCCAGTGCCGGCGCCTGACGCCCACGGGCTTCCACCAGAAAATCCGCAAGCAGCGCCTCGCGCCCTTCAATCTCGACCCGATGCCCCACCGCCGAGGCCTGAACGCTCAGCACCCGCCCTTCGATCAGTTCGACACCCGCCAGACGCAGGTCTTCGCGCAAGCCTCGGTCGAAACTCGGACGATCCAACAGAAATTCGATGTTTTGCGCATGTTGCTGACCGTTCCAAGACACCTGCCGCTGGGAAGGCAACGCCGCATCCGCCAGCGCCTGATGCAGGCCCGCGCCGCGCAAGGCTTCCAGCACCCGAAGCGAAACGCCTTCCAGTGCCGCAAACCGGCGCCACTCGCTGACCAGGGTCACCGCATAACCAAGACGCCGCAAACCCAGGGCGACCGCCGCCCCGGCGGGACCGGCACCCAGAATCAGAATCATGCGCCGAAGCGCCGTTCAGGGCCGCGATAGCGGGCGTTCTCGCGCAGCCACTCGATGACGTGTTCGTTACTCGCGTCGGGATGGGCCACCAGGAAACCCGCAATGTGCCCGCTCAACGCCGCACACCCAAGGCTCGCACCGGACTGTCCCGGATAGGTCCCATGCACGCATGCCGCGAAATCGGCCTGGGCACTGTTGAGCCACGACCATTCATGCTCGGCGCAACGCGCATCGCCGGTGACGCGTAACACTTGGGGATAATTCGCTGGAAACACGCCCTCGCCCTGCGCCGGGCTGGAGGCACACAACAAAATGCCCCGCGCCACCGCCGCTGCGCAGGCTTCTCGCAACAGGCTGCGATCCTGGCGTAATCCAAGGCTCAAATTGATCAGCCGAACATCCTGCGCCACCAGCCAGTCAATCGCGGTGGCGATCTGCAAGGCGCTGGTAACGCCACGCTGGTCAAACACCTGCCCCACGCAAAACACCGCCGCCGGCGCCCGTCGTCCGATGGCCTCGATCACCGCGCTGCCGTGGCCGAGCGGGTCGTCGCGCAAGTCGCTTTCGGCCAGACCGTCCTCCAGCAGCGAAAAACGCCGTCCGGCGATCACCTGCACCCGTTGCACCGCCGAATGTCCGCTGTCGACTACGCCAATCCTTAGCTCAGGCTTCATGCAGCACCGTTTTTGAAGTGAGCACGCCGTCGAGCAATTCAAAGCGCAAATCAGCATCGGCCAGCGTGGAAGGACGATGGCTGATCAGGATCCGCGTGCGCCCGGCAAACAGTCGGTCGATGGCCTCGATGACTTCGCGCTCGGTGGCTTCGTCCACCGCCGAAGTGGCTTCGTCCAGCACCAGAATCAGCGGATCCTGCAACAACGCCCGGGCGATGGCGATGCGCTGTTTCTGCCCGCCGGACAGCTGCTGGCCGCGTTCGCCCAACGGACTGTCGAGACCTTCGGGCAACGATTCGATCAGGCTGTCGAGTTGCGCCAGCCGCGCGACTTCTGCAATCGCTTCACGGCTGGCGTCCGGCACCGCATAAGCGAGGTTGTCGGCCAGGCTGCCGCGAAACAGCACGATGTCCTGACTGACCACGGCGATCCGCCGACGCAGTTGGAACAGGTCCAGTTCTCGCAAATCGACTTCTCCCAGCAGCACGCGACCGGACTGTGGATCGTGATGGCGTTGCAGCAGATCGATGAGCGTTGATTTACCGACGCCGGAGCCGCCGCTCAGGGCGACTTTCAAGCCATAGGGAATTCGCGCTTCGATGCCGCGCAAGGTCGTCGGGCGACCGGGATGGCTGAAGTGCACGTCTTCAAATCGCAGTTCACCGGAGGCCGGCATCGGCTTGGGTTCAACCGGTGTGAACACGGTCGGTTCTTCACCACGCAACTCCATGACCCGACCGAGGCTGACGGTCATTCGTTGAATCGCAACGTAAAGTCCGAGCAGGCTCTGCACCGGCCCGACCGCCATCCCCAAGTACGTGGAAAACGCGATCAGCGCGCCCAGTTGCCAGGTCCCCTGCACCACCCAATAACCGCCAATCAAAAACGCACAGGCCCGGGACAATGACGTCAGCGTGCCGGGCACCGCCTGGGTGAAAAACTCGGTGACTTGCAGGCGCAGCAGCTGGCTCATATAGCCTTGACCAAGCGACTCCAGACGACGCGATTCACGTTGTTGCTGGCCGGCAGACTGGATGAATTTCATCACCGGCAAGGTCTCGACCATGAACGAGGACATGTCCGCCGAGCGCTCGCGCAACTGCCGAACATCGCGCTCGACCTTGCGCCGCATCCAGCGCAGCCAGAGGATGTCGAGGGGAATCAGCACCAGCGCCAGCAGCGAGAGTTTCCACGACAGGGTCAACAGCATCGCCACCGCAACCACCAGGCCAACCACGCTCGATACCGCCGAGAACAGCGAATCCACAGCGAAGCGCTGGATCTCCGCAACGTCGCCATCCAGGCGCGACATCAGATCACCGATGCGCCGCTGCCCATAGAAGCTCGGCGATAACTTCTGTAAATGCCGATAGAGGTCATCACGCAGGCTAAACAGAATCCGCCCGGACAGTCGCGTGTGCAGGTAGCGATTGATCCCCGACAGCGCCGTGCCGAGCAGCCCGGCGAGAATCATCAACCCGGCAATCAACACCAGCATCGGAAAGTTTTTCGCCAGCAAGCCATCGTCGATCAGCAGCTTGGTCAGCCACGGCTGCACCAGCACCAGCGACGAGGCGCAGACCGACAAACCGAGCAGCCCGGCAATCGCCAATCGATGCGGGCGCACAAAACTGTAGAGCCAACGCAACGCCGCTTGCAGGGCTTCGGGGTTCTGGCTGTCGATCAGCCGAACGATCAAGCGCTGCATCACGAACGCAACTGTTTGAGCTTGCGATACAGTGTCGCGCGGCTGATGCCCAAGGCGTCGGCGGCGGCCGAGACGTTGCCCTGATGGCTATCCAGGGACTGGCGGATCAGCTCCAGTTCATTTTCGCGAATGCTGCCCGACGCCGGGCGTTCAGTGGCGGTGAGTTCGTCGAGCATGCTGTCGGGCAAGTGGTCGAGGGTAAGCACCGTGTCCCCGGGTTCGCGCATGGCCAGCGCGGTGCGTAGGACCATTTCCAGTTGGCGAATGTTGCCCGGCCAAGGGTAGCCGTCGAGCAAGCGGCTCAGATCGTCATGCAGGACGACAGCGGGGGCATCAAGTTTGGCCAGCAGACGAGCGACCAAAGCACTGAAATCATCACGTTCGCGCAGGGCCGGGAGCACCACGTTGATGCCGTTGACCCGGTAGAACAGGTCTTCACGGAAATGCTTTTCTTCGACCAGTCTCTTGAGGTCGCGGTGGGTGGCGCAGATCAGCGCGACGTCGATGTCTTGTTCCTCGCCAGCGCCCAGCGGCGCCACTTTACGGTCCTGCAACACCCGCAGCAGACGGGCCTGCAAGGCCAGCGGCATGTCGCCGATTTCGTCGAGGAACAAGGTGCCGCCGTGGGCCTGTTGCAGTCGTCCGATCATGCCACCACGGCGAGAGCCGGTGAAGGCGCCTTCGCGGTAGCCGAACAGTTCCGACTCGATCAGGCCTTCAGGGATGGCCGCGCAGTTCACCGCAACGAAAGGTTTGTCACAGCGGGCTCCGGCCATGTGTAGCGCGCGGGCGATGACTTCTTTACCGGTGCCGGTTTCACCGAGCAGCAACACCGGCAATTCATTGGCCAGCCCTTGGCGGGCCATGCGCAAGGCCCGGGCATAACGGACGTTGCTGCCGGCCAGGGATTCGAGATCCGGTTGCGGCTTGGCGGTTTTCGCGGGGCTGCGCGGCGGTGTGCTGACGTTGATGGAACGTTGCGGCGCCCGCAGGGTTTTGTAGAAGAATTCACCTTTGGCGGTCTGCAAACTGCCGACGCCACCTTGATGCAGACGCGATAGCAATTGCAGGCCATCGACACCGAGAAATTCCTCGCAACGCCGACCGACCAGTGCCGAACGCTCGGCACGCAGCAACTGACAGGCTTGCGCGCTGACCGCGAGGATCTGTCCGCCGAGGCTCACCGCCAGCAGGCCCTGCCAAGGGGATTCAAGGTATTGCCGACGGCTGTGGAACGCGAGGACGATTTCGTCTGGATAACTGGCGTTGAATACCCGGCTTTCGATCTGGCTGACGGCCATGGCCAGTAACGCGGTGCTGTCATGAACGCGGCCGAGGGGGCCTTCGCGGGTCAGGTCGAGGACGCCGAGGATGTCGCCTTGCGGGCAATGGATCGGCACCGATGTGCAGGAGAAATCGGTTAGACGATCAAGGTAATGTTCACCGCAATCGATCATCGTTGGCCGGGCCTCCACCAGTGCGGTGCCCAATGCGTTGGTGCCGCGAGCGGCTTCGCTCCAGCAAGCGCCCAGGGTGATGTCTTGCAGGCCGCTGCCCCTGAAGCGGTCGGCGCGACCTTCGGCAGCGAGGATAGTGGCGTCGGAATTGGCGAGGATGATCAGGCCTTCCTTGCCTTGGCGTTCGGCCAGGTAATCGATGGCCGGCAATGCCGCATCGATCAGCAGGCGATTGCTCGCCAACAGCAAGTCCAGGCTCGCGCTCGATTCCAGCGCCAGTTCGTGTTTGGCGTTGAAATGCACGCCATGGCTGAGGCTGCGCCGCCACGACGCATCGATTTCTGCCCGCAGCACGCCATCGGGGACTTCACCCTCCAGATGGAGTTTTTCCCGGGCCAGCCGGGCTTCGCGATGCAGCTTGGGAGAAGTTGTTTTTATTAGCGTCATCAAGCGCTCCGGATCGGTCCGCTTTGCGCCTTTTCAAGTTCAGCGCCCTGCCGCAATCTTTACGTTAACGTCAGGGCGATGGCAAGTGCCTTGCGGCACTTGGGTACTGTCAGGTGGAGCGAGTCATCGTTCTGCGCGGGCAAGCCACGCGCCTACAGTGATCTGACGGCGCCTGGGGAGCTTCCAGCACAGGCTGAATTTTCTTGAGCATGTGCTGTGAAGCCTTGGGTGCTTAGACGTGAGGGTCACCCGGTACTTTGCTCGGCGTGGCGTATTGCGGCTTGAGATGGCCGTCCTGATCGAGTAACCAGGCGTCCATGATCTGCCGCACCACTGGGCCGGCGACGCGACCACCGGCCTCGCCGTTTTCAATCATCACCGAGATGACTATCTTCGGGTGCTCGGCCGGGGCGAAACCGACGAACAAGGCATTGTCGCGGTTGCGTTCCAGGGTTTTCGCCCGGTTGTAGCGCTCGCCTTGCTTGATCGCTACGACTTGCGCGGTACCACTCTTGCCGGCAATGCGGTACTGAGCGCCCTGCGCGGCCGCTCGGGCAATCCCGCGAGCGTCGTGCATCACCATCTGCATGCCATGGTTGACCTGCTCCCAGTCGCGCGGATCCTTGAGCAGGATGTTCGGCATCGGGTGCTCGTCCACCGGCGCTACGCCATCCACGGTCTTGGCCAGGCGCGGTCGGTTCCACACACCTTTGTTGGCGATCAGCGCGGTGGCCTGGGCCAGCTGCAGCGGCGTGACCTGCATGTAACCCTGGCCGATGCCAAGGATCACGGTTTCGCCCGGAAACCAGGCCTGACGGCGCGTGGCACGCTTCCACGTTTGCGATGGCATCAGGCCGGCAGACTCTTCGAACATGTCCAGCGAGACTTTCTCGCCGAGCCCGAACATGGCCATGTAGTCGTGCAGGCGATCGATGCCCAGCTTGTGGGCCAGATCATAGAAGTAGGTGTCGTTGGAACGCATGATCGCCGCGTCCATGTCGACCCAACCGTCGCCGCTGTGGTTCCAGTTACGGTATTTGTGATCAAAGTCCGGGAGCTGGTAATAACCAGGGTCGAAGACACGGGTCTGAGGGGTGACGACGCCGGCATCGAGGCCTGCAATGGCCACCTCGGGTTTGATGGTCGAACCCGGCGCGTAGAGGCCGCGCAGAACGCGGTTGAACAGCGGCCGATCGATGGAGTCGTGCAGCGCCGCGTATTCCTTGAAGCTGATGCCGGTGACGAACAGGTTCGGGTCGAAACTGGGCTTGCTGACCATGGCCAGCACTTCACCGGTCGACGGATCAAGCGCCACCACCGAACCACGACGATCGCCCAAGGCTTCCTCGGCCGCTTCCTGGAGTTTGACATCCAGGCTCAGGACAATGTTTTTGCCGGGGATCGGATCGGTGTGCTTGAGCACTCGCAGTACGCGGCCCTGGGCATTGGTTTCGACTTCTTCGTAGCCCACCTGGCCGTGCAATTGCGACTCGTAGAATTTTTCGATGCCGGTCTTGCCGATGGATTGGGTGCCGCGGTACTCCACCGTGTCGAGGGCCTTGGATTCTTTTTCATTGATACGGCCGACGTAGCCGATCGAATGCGCGAAGTGTGCACCCAACGGGTAATGGCGGACGAACTGCGGCTCGACATCGATCCCCGGCAGACGGAACTCGTTGACCGCGAGAACCGCGATTTGCTGTTCACTGAGCTCGTAGAACAGGGTGACCGGCACGAACGGGTGGCGCGCCTGTTTCATGGCCTTGTCGAACAGTGTCCGGTCTTCGGCTGGCAAGTGCAGGAGGTTGACCACCTCATCGAGCTCCTCTTTGACATCGGAGGCGCGTTCGCGGGTGATGGTGAGGTTGAAGCTGGGACGGTTGTCAGCCAGAACCACGCCGTTTCGGTCGTAGATCAGTCCGCGTGTCGGGGTGATCGGCAGGACATGGACGCGGTTGTTTTCGGAGATTGTCGAGTGATAGTCGTACTCGACCACTTGCAGGACATACATGCGCACCACAAGTGCGCAGGAAATGGCGGCGACGAACAAGGCGCAGGCGATCAGCCGCTTGTTGACCAGACGCGTCTCTTTTTCGTGGTCCTTGATGGGTATCGGTTCGGGCATTTCTGTAGCAGCTCTATGACTATAAAAGGGGCGCCGATCCGTAGGCCTGAAAATCAATCCGTTAAAAAAACGAGCTGCACCATACCAAAAACTGTGCGGTCACTTTAGTGGGATTTTCTCGAATGGTTGTCCTTGAGGGCCAAAACGACAGTCGGCTTTTTCTTCGACTCGTGCGTTTTGCTCAAGATTGATATTCCGATTCATGCATTTTTCTTGTAGGTAGGCCTGTAGATACTGGGTGCATGTCATTGCATTTTGTTGTCTGGGAGTCTTTTCATGCATCCACGATTTCAACGATTACTTGGCTCCAATGGATTTTCCATCGGACTGGAACTGCCGCTGGATAACGATTGGTCCAGTGTTGGACAGCGGCTGCGGATTGCTCAGAATCGGCCTTTTGGTGTCCCCGATTTGAAGCAGCACGCGGCGATGGCGCGCCTGGCTGATAACACCGGTTTTCGCGCACTTTGGGTACGTGATGTGCCGGTTTATGACCCCAACTTTGGCGATGCCGCACAGGTCTTTGAAGCCTTTTCTTACCTTGGGTATTTGGCCGGGATTACTGAGAACATCATGCTCGGTACGGCGGCAGTTGTGCTGCCATTGCGTCAGCCGTGGCTAACGCTCAAGGCCGCCAACAGTGTTGATGAACTGAGTGACGGGCGTCTGCTCCTTGGGGTGGCCAGTGGTGACCGGTCGATGGAGTATCCGTTGTTTGGGGTGGATTACGATCAGCGCGGAGAGATCTTTCGCGATACGGTTGAGTTGATCCGCAGCCAGGGTGAAGGTCGTTTGCCTGAAGGCGCTCGCCTGTTGCCGGAGCGAGATAAGCCTATGCCACTGCTGGTTGCAGGTCTGGGTCAACAATCACCGGCCTGGATTGGTGAGCACATGGATGGTTGGCTCGCCTATCCTGGTACGCCGGATGAGCATCGACGTCGAGTGGGGCTGTGGCGGGAAGTTGGAGACGATAAGCCCTATATCAGCTTCGTACACCTGGACTTGGCCGCTAATCCTCATGCCCCCATGCGACGTGTGCGCTTCGGTGGCAGTTGTGGACGGCTGGCCTTGATTGATGAGCTTCAGGCGTTGCGCGACGCGGGTGTTCAGCATGTTGGCTTACACCTGCGCCGTAGTGAGCGAGCGGCAGTTGAAGTTATCGAAGAGATCGCAGAATACGTTCTGCCGAAGTTTCACTAACGATGCTGCTGAAACCTGGGATAGCCCGTCGGGTTATCCTTTTTTGTCCCGCCACTTTCCTGCGGACAAAACAAAACCCCTACCTGCATACGCAGATAGGGGTTTCGGAATTTAATCTTGACGATGACCTACTCTCACATGGGGAAACCCCACACTACCATCGGCGATGCATCGTTTCACTGCTGAGTTCGGGATGGGATCAGGTGGTTCCAATGCTCTATGGTCGTCAAGAAATTCGGTAGCCAGGTCGTTTGCCTTACGGCGCACGCTCCAGCGAATGGGTATGTGATAGATCTTCGGTGTTTGTGAACAATTCGAACTTTCGGTTCATTTCGTCTTCACACACCGCAATCTGGTGCTCTTTCGCTTTTGGGCTCGAAGCAAGCAAATTGCTTGGGTGTTATATGGTCAAGCCTCACGGGCAATTAGTATTGGTTAGCTCAACGCCTCACAGCGCTTACACACCCAACCTATCAACGTCGTAGTCTTCGACGGCCCTTCAGGGGACTCAAGGTCCCAGTGAGATCTCATCTTGAGGCTAGTTTCCCGCTTAGATGCTTTCAGCGGTTATCTATTCCGAACATAGCTACCCGGCAATGCCACTGGCGTGACAACCGGAACACCAGAGGTTCGTCCACTCCGGTCCTCTCGTACTAGGAGCAGCCCCTCTCAAATCTCAAACGTCCACGGCAGATAGGGACCGAACTGTCTCACGACGTTCTAAACCCAGCTCGCGTACCACTTTAAATGGCGAACAGCCATACCCTTGGGACCGGCTTCAGCCCCAGGATGTGATGAGCCGACATCGAGGTGCCAAACACCGCCGTCGATATGAACTCTTGGGCGGTATCAGCCTGTTATCCCCGGAGTACCTTTTATCCGTTGAGCGATGGCCCTTCCATACAGAACCACCGGATCACTAAGACCTACTTTCGTACCTGCTCGACGTGTCTGTCTCGCAGTCAAGCGCGCTTTTGCCTTTATACTCTACGACCGATTTCCGACCGGTCTGAGCGCACCTTCGTACTCCTCCGTTACTCTTTAGGAGGAGACCGCCCCAGTCAAACTACCCACCATACACTGTCCTCGATCCGGATAACGGACCTGAGTTAGAACCTCAAAGTTGCCAGGGTGGTATTTCAAGGTTGGCTCCACGCGAACTGGCGTCCACGCTTCAAAGCCTCCCACCTATCCTACACAAGCAAATTCAAAGTCCAGTGCAAAGCTATAGTAAAGGTTCACGGGGTCTTTCCGTCTAGCCGCGGATACACTGCATCTTCACAGCGATTTCAATTTCACTGAGTCTCGGGTGGAGACAGCGCCGCCATCGTTACGCCATTCGTGCAGGTCGGAACTTACCCGACAAGGAATTTCGCTACCTTAGGACCGTTATAGTTACGGCCGCCGTTTACCGGGGCTTCGATCAAGAGCTTCGCGTTAGCTAACCCCATCAATTAACCTTCCGGCACCGGGCAGGCGTCACACCCTATACGTCCACTTTCGTGTTTGCAGAGTGCTGTGTTTTTAATAAACAGTCGCAGCGGCCTGGTATCTTCGACCGGCATGGGCTTACGCAGTAAATGCTTCACCCTCACCGGCGCACCTTCTCCCGAAGTTACGGTGCCATTTTGCCTAGTTCCTTCACCCGAGTTCTCTCAAGCGCCTTGGTATTCTCTACCCAACCACCTGTGTCGGTTTGGGGTACGGTTCCTGGTTACCTGAAGCTTAGAAGCTTTTCTTGGAAGCATGGCATCAACCACTTCGTGTTCTAAAAGAACACTCGTCATCAGCTCTCGGCCTTAGAATCCCGGATTTACCTAAGATTCCAGCCTACCACCTTAAACTTGGACAACCAACGCCAAGCTGGCCTAGCCTTCTCCGTCCCTCCATCGCAATAACCAGAAGTACAGGAATATTAACCTGTTTTCCATCGACTACGCTTTTCAGCCTCGCCTTAGGGACCGACTAACCCTGCGTCGATTAACGTTGCGCAGGAAACCTTGGTCTTTCGGCGTGGGTGTTTTTCACACCCATTGTCGTTACTCATGTCAGCATTCGCACTTCTGATACCTCCAGCAAGCTTCTCAACTCACCTTCACAGGCTTACAGAACGCTCCTCTACCGCATCACCTAAGTGATACCCGTAGCTTCGGTGTATGGTTTGAGCCCCGTTACATCTTCCGCGCAGGCCGACTCGACTAGTGAGCTATTACGCTTTCTTTAAAGGGTGGCTGCTTCTAAGCCAACCTCCTAGCTGTCTAAGCCTTCCCACATCGTTTCCCACTTAACCATAACTTTGGGACCTTAGCTGACGGTCTGGGTTGTTTCCCTTTTCACGACGGACGTTAGCACCCGCCGTGTGTCTCCCATGCTCGGCACTTGTAGGTATTCGGAGTTTGCATCGGTTTGGTAAGTCGGGATGACCCCCTAGCCGAAACAGTGCTCTACCCCCTACAGTGATACATGAGGCGCTACCTAAATAGCTTTCGAGGAGAACCAGCTATCTCCGAGCTTGATTAGCCTTTCACTCCGATCCACAGGTCATCCGCTAACTTTTCAACGGTAGTCGGTTCGGTCCTCCAGTTAGTGTTACCCAACCTTCAACCTGCCCATGGATAGATCGCCCGGTTTCGGGTCTATTCCCAGCGACTAGACGCCCTATTAAGACTCGCTTTCGCTACGCCTCCCCTATTCGGTTAAGCTCGCCACTGAAAATAAGTCGCTGACCCATTATACAAAAGGTACGCAGTCACCCAACAAAGTGGGCTCCCACTGCTTGTACGCATACGGTTTCAGGATCTATTTCACTCCCCTCTCCGGGGTTCTTTTCGCCTTTCCCTCACGGTACTAGTTCACTATCGGTCAGTCAGTAGTATTTAGCCTTGGAGGATGGTCCCCCCATATTCAGACAAAGTTTCTCGTGCTCCGTCCTACTCGATTTCATGACTAAGAGATTTTCGCGTACAGGGCTATCACCCACTATGGCCGTACTTTCCAGAACGTTCCGCTAATCTCAAAGCCACTTAAGGGCTAGTCCCCGTTCGCTCGCCACTACTAAGGGAATCTCGGTTGATTTCTTTTCCTCAGGGTACTTAGATGTTTCAGTTCCCCTGGTTCGCCTCTTAAGCCTATGTATTCAGCTTAAGATAACCATCTTATGATGGCTGGGTTCCCCCATTCAGACATCTCCGGATCAAAGTCTGTTTGCCGACTCCCCGAAGCTTTTCGCAGGCTACCACGTCTTTCATCGCCTCTGACTGCCAAGGCATCCACCGTATGCGCTTCTTCACTTGACCATATAACCCCAAGCAATCTGGTTATACTGTGAAGACGACATTCGCCGAAAATTCGATAATACTCAATTAAGAGCAACTCACAAATTTTACCTTAGCCTGATCCGTTACCAGTGAAAGTAACGTTCAGTCTATCTTTCTATCACATACCCAAATTTTTAAAGAACGATCTAGCCAAAGACTAGAAATCAACATTCACCATCATCACAATGGAATGCTCATTTCTAAGCTTTCAACAAACAGAAGCAGTAGTGGTGGAGCCAAACGGGATCGAACCGTTGACCTCCTGCGTGCAAGGCAGGCGCTCTCCCAGCTGAGCTATGGCCCCGTATTTCTACAGGTTCCCACACAAAATTGGTGGGTCTGGGCAGATTCGAACTGCCGACCTCACCCTTATCAGGGGTGCGCTCTAACCAACTGAGCTACAGACCCAATTTCGAGCTTTAAGGCCGACCTCACCCTGCTCTTTACCACAGAGCATGGGGTGCGCTCCAACCAACTAAGCTACAACCTGTTAGGGCTGCTTCTTATCGTCTTCTTCAATGAATCAAGCAATTCGTGTGGGAACTTATGGAGCAGCTGATGTCGTCGATTAAGGAGGTGATCCAGCCGCAGGTTCCCCTACGGCTACCTTGTTACGACTTCACCCCAGTCATGAATCACACCGTGGTAACCGTCCTCCCGAAGGTTAGACTAGCTACTTCTGGTGCAACCCACTCCCATGGTGTGACGGGCGGTGTGTACAAGGCCCGGGAACGTATTCACCGCGACATTCTGATTCGCGATTACTAGCGATTCCGACTTCACGCAGTCGAGTTGCAGACTGCGATCCGGACTACGATCGGTTTTCTGGGATTAGCTCCACCTCGCGGCTTGGCAACCCTCTGTACCGACCATTGTAGCACGTGTGTAGCCCAGGCCGTAAGGGCCATGATGACTTGACGTCATCCCCACCTTCCTCCGGTTTGTCACCGGCAGTCTCCTTAGAGTGCCCACCATTACGTGCTGGTAACTAAGGACAAGGGTTGCGCTCGTTACGGGACTTAACCCAACATCTCACGACACGAGCTGACGACAGCCATGCAGCACCTGTCTCAATGTTCCCGAAGGCACCAATCCATCTCTGGAAAGTTCATTGGATGTCAAGGCCTGGTAAGGTTCTTCGCGTTGCTTCGAATTAAACCACATGCTCCACCGCTTGTGCGGGCCCCCGTCAATTCATTTGAGTTTTAACCTTGCGGCCGTACTCCCCAGGCGGTCAACTTAATGCGTTAGCTGCGCCACTAAGAGCTCAAGGCTCCCAACGGCTAGTTGACATCGTTTACGGCGTGGACTACCAGGGTATCTAATCCTGTTTGCTCCCCACGCTTTCGCACCTCAGTGTCAGTATCAGTCCAGGTGGTCGCCTTCGCCACTGGTGTTCCTTCCTATATCTACGCATTTCACCGCTACACAGGAAATTCCACCACCCTCTACCATACTCTAGCTTGTCAGTTTTGAATGCAGTTCCCAGGTTGAGCCCGGGGATTTCACATCCAACTTAACAAACCACCTACGCGCGCTTTACGCCCAGTAATTCCGATTAACGCTTGCACCCTCTGTATTACCGCGGCTGCTGGCACAGAGTTAGCCGGTGCTTATTCTGTCGGTAACGTCAAAACACTTACGTATTAGGTAAATGCCCTTCCTCCCAACTTAAAGTGCTTTACAATCCGAAGACCTTCTTCACACACGCGGCATGGCTGGATCAGGCTTTCGCCCATTGTCCAATATTCCCCACTGCTGCCTCCCGTAGGAGTCTGGACCGTGTCTCAGTTCCAGTGTGACTGATCATCCTCTCAGACCAGTTACGGATCGTCGCCTTGGTGAGCCATTACCTCACCAACTAGCTAATCCGACCTAGGCTCATCTGATAGCGCAAGGCCCGAAGGTCCCCTGCTTTCTCCCGTAGGACGTATGCGGTATTAGCGTCCGTTTCCGAGCGTTATCCCCCACTACCAGGCAGATTCCTAGGCATTACTCACCCGTCCGCCGCTCGCCACCAGGTACAAGTACCCGTGTTGCCGCTCGACTTGCATGTGTTAGGCCTGCCGCCAGCGTTCAATCTGAGCCATGATCAAACTCTTCAGTTCAAACATCTTTGGGTTTTTAAGAAACCCTAAACTTGGCTCAGCAATCGTTGGTTACATCTTTGATTTCTCGCGGAGTAACTTGTGATGCTGATAATCTTGTTGACTATCAGTCTGACTCCACAAGCACCCACACGAATTGCTTGATTCAGTTGTTAAAGAGCGGTTGGTTAAGATCTTTCGTCTCAACCGAGGCGCGCATTCTACAGCAGCCTCTGTTGCTGTCAAGCGGTTATTTTCAGAAGTTTTCAAAGTTTCCTTTGCAACTTCAACCACTTGCGCTTCCGATCTCTCGTTAGCGGGAGGCGAATTTTACAGCGTTACTCGCTGCTGTCAACACCTCTTTTTCTCCGCTTTCGACCGAGAAGATCGAATCGTCAATCAAGCCAAACAACCCTGCCTGATCAACTCCTTCTGGGCTTCGATGACCTGAAGCAACTCGCTGTCGAAAACTGCGTAACTCTTTGTTTACCAAGGAGTTTTCCGTTTCGACTGCGCCGGAAGTGGGGCGAATTATAGACTTCCAGAATCTGCCGTCAACCCCTGATTTGGCTTTTCTATCACGACGTACAAAATCATTGCTTATATATAGACGCAACCGTGACGAATGCGCAGTATATTGCCCAACACACAGAGCAACACTCTCGCTTCCCACTTCGGACGATGCCACGTTATGAATGACCATCCCCGCAGTCTCGCCTCGACCCTGTTCTCGGTGGGCCTGCTATTAATAGCCATGGCGTCGATCCAGTCCGGAGCCTCATTGGCCAAAAGCATGTTCCCGATAATCGGCGCTCAGGGAACGACCACCCTACGGCTGCTCTTCGCCAGCGTGATCATGCTGATCCTGTTGCGCCCATGGCGAGCGAAGCTCAACGCAAAGTCCTTGCGTACCGTCATCGTCTACGGGATGGCACTGGGCGGCATGAACTTCCTCTTCTATATGTCTTTGCGCACAGTTCCCCTGGGTATTGCCGTCGCACTGGAATTCACCGGGCCGCTGGCGGTGGCTATCTATGCCTCACGCCGCGCGATCGACTTTTTGTGGATAGCCCTGGCGGCTATCGGCTTGCTGCTATTGATACCGACAGGTGCGACAACTGCAGGAATCGACCTGGCAGGTGCCGGTTATGCCTTGGGGGCGGGTGTGTGCTGGGCGCTGTACATCCTGTTCGGCCAGAAGGCCGGCGCCGACAATGGCGTGCAGACCGCAGCACTGGGAGTGATGATTGCCGCACTGTTCGTCGCGCCTATCGGCATCGTCCACGCCGGTGCCGCCCTGCTGACTCCGTCACTGATCCCCGTGGCCATCGGTGTTGCCCTTCTGTCCACAGCCGTGCCCTACACGCTGGAGATGATCGCGCTCACCCGAATGCCGACCCGGACCTTCGGCACATTGATGAGCATTGAACCGGCAATTGGCGCGCTGTCTGGCCTGCTGTTTCTCCACGAGTACCTCACGCTGTCACAGTGGATGGCGATCATGTGCATCATTCTGGCTTCCGTCGGGGCGACCATGACCATGGGAAGTGCTGCCAAGCCTGCGGTCGCGGCGGATTGATACAGGATTTGACGCAGGTCTGGTATTTGCCGCTCATTTAGGCCATGTTTAGGCCCGCAACTCAGTGCCATAAATGGATTTTTCAGGATAGGGATATCAGAACGCTTCAAGCGAAAGCGAATGCAGCCACACCCGGGCACGAGATCCGGGAACGCTATAAGGACAGTAATGAAACGAATTTTGCTACTGATCGCCGTACTCGCAATTGCGGGCTGCGCGGCGACATCGAAAACACAAGTCAAACATGGCAAGAAAGGGCTGCATATCAACTGTTCAGGGCTTTCGTCGTCCTGGGACAAGTGCTACACCAGCGCCGCCAACTCGTGCGCGCCCAAGGGTTACAAGGTCATCGCCAAATCGGGGGATACCGTGGAAGAGCCAGGTGATTATCCATTTGGTCTCAACCCTGCCGGTTATACCAGCCGAAGCATGATCGTCATCTGCAAATAGATTGATGCCGCCCGGCAATCTGGCGGCCAATCTCATCGTAACTGGACTTCAACACGGTGCGCTGAATGTCGGGAGTGGCCAGCATACGCGCCACTACCAAAGCACCGATGCATTGCGACAGAATCGCCCAGGCCAGGCTGTCGCTTTCCAGAATCCTCGCCCAACTCTCCTGCAGCCGGCAAATCCAGACTTCGGCCTCTTGGCGAATAGCGATATCTGAACGAGCAATTTCGGCCCCCAATACCGGTAATGCACAACCGGACTCCGGGTGCTCGACATGGGCCATGCTCAGATAATGCTTCAGGCAACGCTCGAGCCTGTCGCAATCCTGATCAGCACCCAATCGCTCCAGGCTCTGGCACAACTCGCGTTCGACGATCGAAGCGAACAGTTCGTCCTTCGACGAAAAGTGACTGTAGAAAGCAGCGCCACTCAATCCGATCGCCTTCATCAGCCCGTCGACGCCTACCGTGGAAAAACCGGACCTTTTGGCCGACACCGCGCTGCTTGTCAGCAGTTTCTCTCTTGTTTCCAGCTTGTGATTAGCCGAGTAACGCATTGCCTTGCCCTCAGGATTGACCGACTTGACGCATGCCAAATCCTAGCATAACGTTCGTTCAGTTAACGATCGTTCATCAAAGGGATCCACCCATGAATAATAAAAAGGTCGTACTGGTTGTCGGCGCCGGTGATGCAACCGGCGGCGCGATTGCCAAGCGTTTTGCACAGGAAGGTTTCATTGCCTGCGTCACTCGTCGCAGCGCGGACAAACTTCAACCCTTGGTTGATGCAATCAAGGCCAATGGCGGTGACGCCCACGGATTTGCCTGTGATGCACGCAAGGAAGAGGATGTGATTGCGCTGGTCGAGCAGATTGAGACCGAGATCGGCTCGATCGAAGCGTTTGTTTTCAACATCGGCGCCAATGTGCCGTGCAGCATTCTCGAAGAAACTGCCCGCAAGTATTTCAAGATCTGGGAAATGGCCTGTTTCTCGGGTTTTCTCAATGCCCGTGAAGTGGCCAAGCGGATGGCCAAGCGCCAACGCGGCACGATTCTGTTCACCGGCGCCACCGCTGGCTTGCGCGGTGCGGCAGGATTTTCAGCCTTCGCCGGCGCCAAGCACGGGATTCGTGCACTGGCTCAAAGCATGGCCCGCGAACTGGGGCCGATGAATATTCACGTTGCCCATGTCGTCGTCGACGGCGCCATCGATACTGACTTCATTCGCAACAGTTTTCCGGAAAAGTACGCGACCAAGGACGAGGACGGCATCCTCAATCCCGAGCACATCGCCGAGAATTATTGGTACTTGCACAGCCAGCCCCGGGACGCCTGGACTTTCGAGCTGGATCTGCGCCCCTGGAACGAACGCTGGTAAGCCCTCCTCCCCTACAACAATAAGCAGAGCACACCGACCATGAGCAAAACCGTGGAGTTCTTTTTCGATCTTGGCAGCCCCGCCACCTACCTGGCGTATACCCAACTGCCGAAGATCTGCGAGCAGACCGACAGCCAGTTGGTCTACAAACCGATGCTGCTGGGCGGGGTCTTCAAAGCCACCGGCAACGCTTCACCGGCAACCGTCCCGGCCAAAGGCCGCTACATGTTTCAGGACCTGGACCGCTACGCCAAACGATACGGCGTGCCACTGAAGTTCAACCCGCACTTCCCTATCAATACCCTGATGCTGATGCGTGCCGTCACCGGCATGCAATTGCGTCATCCCGAACGCTTCCACGCGTTTATCGATTGCCTGTTCCACGCACTCTGGGTCGAGGGACGCAACCTCGATGATCCAGCGACCGTTGCCGCCGTGCTGACGCAAAACGGTTTCGATCCGAACGAAGTACTGGCCTTCACCGCCGATGAGGACGTCAAAGCCGCTCTCAAGGACAACACCGAGAAAGCGGTCCAACGCGGTGTGTTCGGCGCACCGAGCATGTTTGTCGGCGATCAGTTGTACTTCGGCCAGGATCGACTGGACTTCGTCCTTGAGGCACTGCGTTAAATCTCGATGACCAAACGACCTTGAGCCGATCCAGCAGCGAGCAGTTCATAGGCGGCCTCGGCGGTTTGCAATGTGAACTGCCGCGGATCGAGCAACGGTTTCAGCTTACCGGCCTCAATCAACTGCGCAGATTCCCGAAGGATCTGCCCGTGATGCTCGCCTCCCTTGCCAGTCAACAGAGGTAACAAGGTAAACACCCCGGAGTAGGTCGCGGCCCGAAACGACAACGGCGCCAGACTGTGCTGCCCCCAGCCGAGGCAGCTCACCACATGCCCCTCGTAGACCCGAGCGGCCTTGAAGGAAGCGTCCAGCGTTTCACCGCCCACCGTGTCATAGACAATATCGAACCCCTCTCCCCCCGTGTGCTCCGCCACATAGTCCTCGACCGAAGACTTGCGGTAATCGATAAACGTCGCACCGAAACCTTCGATGATCGCCTGTTGCCCTGCCGAGCCAGTGGAGAACACGTCGGCACCGAAAGCCCGGGCTATTTGTACAGCCACATGCCCGACACCACCGGCACCGCCGTGAATGAGCACTTTGTGACCTGCACGCACCCGAGCCCGGTCCACCAATCCCTCCCACGCCGTGATGAGTACCAAGGGCAACCCCGCGGCCTCACGCATACTCAGATTGTCCGGCTTGTGCGCCAGCAAACGCGCATCGACCACCGCGAACTGCGCAAGCGAACCTTGCGCACCGCCGATTCCGGTCGCCATCGCGTAGACCTCATCACCCGCCAGCCATCCGCTGACGCCCTCTCCCAACGCCTCAATCGTCCCGGCCAGATCCATGCCCAGCACCGCCGGCAATGGCTGACGCGCATGAGCTGCCTGACCCGAACGAATTTTTCCATCCAGCGGATTCACTCCACTGGCTTTGATCCTGACCAACATGTGACCCGGCCCTGGCACAGGTCGCGGGATGGAAACCAAGCGTAAGGGCCCGTTAGCCGATTCAACAATCAGAGCACGCATTTCAAGTGAGTCAGTCATTTCGCAAATTCCTGTCAGAGGTGGCTGTAGGACCGATCTTCCTCTCACTCACTCATGCCCATAAGACGCTGTATCGCTATAGTGACCATGCCCATTTGGCATCAATGAGAAACCCCATGGACAAACTCAATGCAATGGCCATCTTCGTCCGGGTCGTCGAACGTGGCAGCTTTTCTGCCGTTGCCAGGGAGATGCAGACCAGCCAGCCGACCATCAGCAAAGTGTTAAGGGCGCTGGAAACCGAACTGGGCGGGAAGCTGATTTCCCGCAGCACGCGCCAACTCTCGCTGACTGACGAAGGTCAGCGGTACTACAGCGAATGCCGACATATCCTCGCGGCCGTGGACGCGGCGGAACACAGTTTTCATTCAGGACGCGAAACCGTTGCCGGCAACCTGAAGATCGGCTCCTCGGTCAGTTTCGGGCGTTTGCAGATTGCACCGCGGCTTCCTGAGTTTTTGAAACAACACCCCCAGTTGCAGATAGACCTGCAGCTCAGTGACCAGAATCAGGACCTGGTCAGCGAAGGCCTCGACGTTACAATCAGAATCGGCGAATTGACCGACAGTGGCCTCATCGCCCGCCGCATCGGCACCACCCACCGGGTGACCGTCGCAGCGCCGGACTACCTCAAGCAATTCGGCCAGCCGCAAACACCGGAAGAACTGCGCGGACACAATTGCCTGCAATTCAACCTGCTGAACAGTCAGAACCTATGGGTTTACGAAAGGGGCGCCCAGCGTCAGGAGGTGCGAATCAAGGGCAATGCGCAAAGCAACAACTCCGAGGCGATCCGCGAGATGGTGCTGGGAGGACTGGGGATTGCGTTGTCGCCGGTGTGGTTGTTCAGCGAGGATCTGAACGCCGGGCGAGTGACTGCGATTTTGCAGGACTACACCGCGCAGTCGCTGCCCATTCATGCCGTGTCCCCGTCGAATCGTCGCCAATCCGCCAGGGTCAAAGCCTTTGTCGACTACATGAGTCAGGCGCTCGAAACAGCGCCTGAGCTCCAACCGGTCAAATAGCCGCAGTGCGGGTGTTCAACCACTCAAGTGCCGCACCATCCAGCAACGGGCTCAAGCGCTCGCGCACCTCGGCGTGATAGGCGTTAAACCATTGCTTCTCGTCCAGAGTCAGCAGCGACGGTTCGAGGCAGCGGGTATCGATCGGGCACAGGGTCAGGGTTTCGAATTTCAGGAACTCGCCGAATTCACTCTTGCCCGCTTCGGTGTTCAACACCAGGTTTTCGATTCGCACACCCCAACGGCCCGGGCGATAAGTGCCCGGCTCGATCGACGTAATCATGCCCGGCTGCATCGCGGTTTGCGGGGCGGCGGCGGCCTGATAGGCGATGACCTGTGGGCCTTCGTGAACGTTGAGGAAGTAGCCGACGCCATGACCGGTGCCGTGTCCGTAATCAACGTTTTCAGCCCAGATCGGCGCGCGGGCAATCGAGTCGAGCAACGGCGAGAGAATGCCGCGAGGGAATTGAGCGCGGGACAGCGCAATGACGCCTTTGAGTACCCGCGTACAATCGCGTTTCTGCTCATCCGTCGGCGTACCGACCGGCACCATGCGCGTGATGTCGGTGGTGCCGCCCAGGTATTGACCGCCGGAGTCGATCAGCAACAGACCGTCACCTTCAATCACCGCGTGCTCTTCTTCGGTAGCGTGGTAGTGCGGCATCGCGCCATTGGCGTTGAACGCGGCAATGGTGTTGAAGCTCAGCGACACATAACCCGGGCGTCGGGTACGCGCAGCCGTCAGGTGTTCGTCGATGGTCAGTTCGGTGATGCGCTCACGACCCAGCGCCGAGTCCAGCCAGGTAAAGAACTCGCACAGCGCCGCGCCGTCCTGCTCCATGGCCTGACGAATGTGCTCGGCATCGGCCAGGCTCTTCTGTGATTTGGCCAAAGTGGTCGGGTTCAGACCTTCGACCAGTTTCACGCCGCTGTTCAGGTTCTCCAGCAAACCGGCCGTCACGCGCGCCGGATCGACTTGCAGGCTCGCGCCGCTCGGCACGGCGCTCAAGGCGGCGGCCACTTCGCTGTAATCGCGCAAGGTCACGCCGTCTTGCTCGAGGACTGCACGCAACTCTGCATCGACCTTGCTCAGGGCCACGAACAGAGTGGCCTGCTCTTGACTGATCAGGGCGAAGGACACGAATACCGGGTTGAACGACACGTCGCCGCCACGCAGGTTGAACAGCCAGGCGATGTCATCCAGGGTGGCAATGAAGTGCCAGTCAGCACCACGATCTTTCAACACCTCACGCAACTTCGCGAGTTTTTCACCCCGGCTGACCGTCGCCTGAGGCGGCAAGTGCTGATAGATCGGCTCATTCGGCAGCGTCGGACGGTCGCTCCAGACTTCGCTCAACAGATCGATGTCGGTGCGCAGACGTGCACCGCGTTCTTCGAGTTTGCCGCCCAGCGTCCGCGCCGACGCCACGGCCATCACCGCGCCATCCACCGCGACCACGCCGCCTTCAGGGGTTTGCTCGGCCAGCCAGTCCAGCGGGCCAGCCTGGCCCGGTTGCAGCTTGACCAGTTCGATGCCGCTGCCGTTGAGTTCCTTGCTCGCTTGTTCCCAGTAACGGCTGTCGGCCCAGACGCCGGCAAAGTCCGGGGTCACGATCAGCGTGCCGACCGAACCATGAAAGCCCGACAACCACTGCCGCCCTTGCCAGTAACCTGGCAGGTATTCCGACAAGTGCGGATCGGCGGACGGCACCAGCAGGGCATGAATGCCCTCCCGGCTCATCAGCTCGCGGGTTTGCGCCAAACGTTGGGGCACCGATCCATTGATCGAAGGCTGCGTACTCATCATGTCTCCTGCAAATCACTTCATCATTATTGTTGAGTGCCGATCAATGCCGACACTTTCAGGCCTTATTGCCAAAATGCCGGAGCACTGGCGCAGGCCGCTTTAATCAGTTGTGCCGCTTGGTCGACATCCTGTTCGGTGGTGAACCGGCCGAGGCTCAAGCGAATCGTGCGACCCGCCGAGCGGGCGTCATGCCCCAGGGCCAGCAGCACATGGGAGGGGGCATTGCTGGCGGAGTTACAGGCCGAGGTCGCAGAAAACGCGATCGAGCTGCTTAGCGCCGCAGAATTGAACTCGCCTTCGTTGAAGGTCAGGCTCAGGGTATGAGGAATGCGTTGGGTCGGGCTGCCATTGAGCCGCACGCCGGGGATGCCCAGCAGTTGCTCGAGCAAGCGTTCGCGGAGCCGCACGATGGTGGCTTTTTCTTCGTCGAATGCGGCGGCCGCCAAGGCGAAGGCCACACCCATCGCGGCGATCTGGTGCGTCGCCAGGGTGCCCGAACGCAAACCGCCCTCGTGACCGCCGCCGTGAATCTGCGCCAGCAAACGCTGTTGCGCGCGCGGGCCGACGTATAGGGCGCCGATGCCTTTAGGGCCGTAGATCTTGTGCGCCGAAAACGACATAAGGTCCACCGGCAAGCGGGCAAGATCGATTGCCACTTTGCCCGCGCCCTGGGCGGCGTCGACATGGAACAGCGCATCACGATCACGCACCACCTGGCCGATGGCCGCGATGTCATTGACCGTGCCCAGTTCATTGTTGACCAGCATCAGCGACACCAGAAAGGTGTCCTCGCGCATCGCCTCGCTGACCGCTTGCGGGGTAATCAGGCCCTCGGCGTCAGGCACCAGATAAGTCACGGCAACGCCGGCGTCCTGCAACTGCTTCGCCGTGTCGAGAATTGCCTTGTGTTCGATCTGGCTGGTAATGATGTGGCCGCCGGACACCCCACGGGCCTGGGCCACGCCCTTGAGGGCAAGGTTGTTCGATTCGGTGGCGCCGGAGGTCCAGACGATCTGGTCCGCCTGAGCGCCGACCAGCTCGGCGACCTGGCGCCGCGCCTGCTCGACCGTTTGCCGGGCCTGCTGGCCGAACGCATGGGAGCTGGACGCCGGGTTGCCAAAGTTTCCGTTGAAACCCAGACACTCGACCATGACCTTGATGACCCGCTCATCCACCGGCGTGGTGGCGGCGTAGTCAAAATACAGAGGACGCTTATTCATAGAAAACTCGCAGAGCATGTTCCGGGATCAGGAGGCTCGTCACTGAACGCTCAAAGCGCAACCTCGTGAGTTGCGCCGACCGTTCAGAGCGTTAGAAATACCTGATCGGAGGCCGTTAAAGAAGAACAACTTCATTTAAAAGTGCGTAGGAACGCTCCTGAAGTCGAGCTTAACAGGCATCGGCCAACCGGTTGAAGCGATGTGTCAGCTAAAGCTCTCGAGCAACAACGGATACAGCGAAGCCACTAACAGCAAGGCCATGCCCCAGTTGAACAGCCGCAACCAGCGACGATCCTTCAACACATTGCGCAACAATGTGCCGCAACCGGCCCAGACGCCGACGCTCGGCAGGTTGATCAAGGCAAAGACCGCAGCAATCACGATCACATTGGTGAAATAGCCCTGCATCGGCGTGTAGGTGCTGATGGCACCGATGGCCATGATCCACGCCTTGGGATTGACCCACTGAAACGCCGCCGCGCCGAGATAGCTGATGGGTTTGCTGTCGCCCTTTTCACTCTCGGAGACCGGACCGGAATGGGCGATTTTCCACGCCAGGTACAGCAAGTACGCCGCGCCCACATAGCGCAAAACCGTATAGAGCAAAGGATAGGTTTGAAACACGGCACCGAGGCCGAAACCGACCGCGAGGACGAGCACAAAGAAGCCGCAAGTAATGCCCAGCATGTGCGGAATGGTGCGGTGAAAGCCGAAGTTCACGCCCGATGCCAGCAACATGGTGTTGTTGGGGCCCGGGGTAATCGAGGTGACGAGGGCAAACAGGGCGAAGCCCAGCAGCAGATCGAGCGAGAGCGTCATGAGCGGCAGTCCAATCAGGGTCAGTCAGGTATTGACCCTATCGCAAGCCCCGGGGGAAACCCATGGACAGTTACGTGAAACTTCGAACGGTACAGTTTTAGATCAGCTTGGACGACCGTGAAGCTGTACAGCACGTTCGGCGTTCATCTCGCCTTGTTTGTCGAAACTGAACGATTTTTGCGGCTGGCCGAGCAATTCGGCTTTTTTCGCATGGTATTCCTCGAAGGACAAACCACGACGATTCAAGGCTTCCAACGCCAGTTCCCGACTTTCTTCAGCGGTGTAGGGCCGCAATTCGGGCGAAACATGGCTGGCACATCCGGCGAGAACGGAGACCGCAAGCAGCAAGAAAGTGGCGATTAGAGGTTTCATCTGTGGCGTCCTGGCATCTGGGTTCGGGGCAATGAACACAGGCTACTCGCGCCCTTCGACGGGCAGAAATCAACGCTCTCGATAGTGGCTATCGAATTTGACTAATGCCGTTCAGCCAGCCTTCGCATATTTCTAAAAGATCTATAAATATTAATTTAATGTCTTTTACGGAATAACAGACAACCCTTATAACAACTCCATCGCCTCACGCACTGTTGCCCACGCAACTGTTTGCCAGGCAACAGTCATTCAACAAACAGCCCTCGAAATCGCACAGCGCCCACTGATCGATACGCTGCAAGCCCCGTAAAACGGGGCCTGCAAGGATTGGTACAGCTCTTGCTCAAGTCAGTGACTTCCCACTGCTCGCTGAGCAACTGTTTAAAAAGGAACTGATCATGTCGCGTCCATTGAAAGTCGTTGCCCTCTCCGGCGGTACCTGGCGTCCGTCTCGCACGCTGGTGCTGACCCAGGCGCTATTGGCCGAGTTGGCCGAACAATTGCCGATCGAGAGCAAGCTGATCGAACTGGGCGACATCGCCCGGCCACTGGGCGCGGCGTTGTCCCGCCAGGAATTGAGTGCCGAGATCGAAGCCGAGCTGCAAGCGATCGAGAACGCCGACCTGCTGATCGTCGCCGCGCCGGTTTATCGCGGTTCCTACCCTGGCCTGCTCAAGCACCTGTTCGACCTGATCGACCTCAACGCGCTGATCGACACGCCAGTGTTGCTGGCCGCCACCGGTGGCAGCGAACGGCATGCGCTGGTGCTCGATCATCAGCTGCGGCCGCTGTTCAGTTTCTTCCAGGCCCTCACCTTGCCGATTGGCGTCTACGCCACCGAAGCCGATTTCGCCAATTACCAAATAACCAGTGAGCCCTTGAAGGCCCGCATTCGTCTTGCTGCAGAACGCGCCGCGCCGCTGTTTGGCGTGCACCCCAAAAATCTGCTGAAAATCGCTTAAGGATTGCTTCATGGATGTTTTCTGGTTCCTGCCGACCCACGGCGACGGCCACTACCTGGGCACCACTCAGGGCGCCCGCCCGGTGACCCTCAACTATTTGAAACAAGTGGCGCAAGCCGCTGACAGCCTCGGCTACCACGGCGTACTGATCCCTACCGGGCGCTCCTGCGAAGATTCGTGGGTGATTGCCTCGGCGCTGGTGCCACTGACTGAACGCCTGCGTTACCTGGTGGCAATCCGTCCCGGGATTATCTCGCCCACGGTTTCGGCACGCATGGCCGCCACGCTGGATCGACTGTCCAATGGCCGCTTGCTGATTAACGTGGTGACCGGTGGTGATCCGGATGAAAACCGCGGTGATGGCATCTTCCTCGATCACAGCGAGCGCTACGAAGTCACCGACGAATTCCTGAAGATCTGGCGCCGAGTGCTGCAAGGCGAGTCGGTGGATTTCGAAGGCAAACATCTGCAAGTGCAGAACGCCAAGGCGCTGTATCCGCCGGTGCAGAAACCGTATCCGCCGCTGTACTTCGGCGGTTCCTCCGAAGCTGCCCATGAACTCGCCGCCGAGCAGGTGGATGTCTACCTGACCTGGGGCGAACCACCGGCTGCCGTCGCGGAAAAACTCGCCGATGTGCGTGAGCGTGCAGCGCGAAACGGGCGCACGGTGAAGTTCGGGATTCGCTTGCATGTGATTGTCCGCGAGACGGCCGAAGAAGCCTGGAAAGCAGCGGACAAACTGATCGAGCACATCAGCGACGAGACCATCGCCGCGGCGCAGAAGTCGTTCTCGCGTTTCGACTCCGAAGGTCAGCGGCGCATGGCCGCGTTGCATGACGGACGCCGCGACAACCTGGAAATTTTCCCCAACCTGTGGGCCGGTGTCGGCCTGGTGCGCGGCGGTGCCGGGACGGCACTGGTCGGTGACCCGCAGCAAGTGGCGGCGCGGATCAAGGAGTACGCGGATCTGGGCATCGAGAGTTTCATCTTCTCCGGCTACCCGCACCTCGAAGAGGCTTATCGCTTTGCCGAGCTGGTGTTCCCGCTATTGCCCGAGCCGTATGCGAGCCTCGCGGGGCGCGGTGTCACCAACCTCACCGGGCCGTTTGGCGAAATGATCGCCAATGATGTACTGCCCACCAAAGCCACGGCTTGAAAACCGTTCTCCTGTGGATCAAGAAACTTCTGGCGAGGGAGCTTGCTCCCGCTGGACTGCGAAGCAGTCCCTTACCGGTAAGCGCGGATCTCTGAAAGACCGTGCAAGCCAATTTACGACTGCTTCGCAGCCGAGCGGGAGCAAGCTCCCTCGCCACAAAAGCCCCAGTCCCCCAGGAAACTTGAGATGAGTCCTATGAGGAACCCCGTGTGACTGCCAAGCCGCAAAGCGCCCTGTTGTCTCCCTTGCAGACCGCCCGCCAGTTGGCCGCCGGTTTTGCCCTGACTGCCGTCGAGCGCGACGAGCGTGGCGGTACGCCCAAGGTAGAACGTGACGCGTTGCGCCGCAGTGGGCTGCTCGCGTTAAGCATTCCCGTGCAGTACGGCGGCCTCGGCGCCAGCTGGAGTGACACCCTGGGCATCGTGCGCGAGTTCGCCAAGGTCGACAGTTCGATCGCGCATGTCTTCGGTTTCCATCACTTGATGCTCGCCACCGTCCGCCTGTTCGCCAGGCCTGAGCAGTGGCAACCGTGGTTCGAACAAACCGCGCGCAAGAACTGGTTCTGGGGCAATGCCCTCAACCCGCTGGACACCCGCACCGTGGTGAAAAACCTCGGTGGCTGGCGCGAGTTTTCCGGCAAGAAAAGTTTCTGCTCCGGCGCCAGCGACTCGGAAATGCTGATCGCCTCGGCCGTTGATGAAAGCGCCGGCGGCAAACTGTTGATCGCCGCGATTCCCAGCGGCCGCAGCGGCATCACCCTGCACAACGACTGGAACAACATGGGCCAGCGCCAGACCGACAGCGGCAGCGCGACGTTCGAACGGGTGCGGGTCGAGGAATCGGAACTGCTGCTCAATCCCGGTCCGCTGAGCACACCGTTCGCCTGCCTGCGGCCATTGATTGCGCAACTGACCTTCACGCACATGTTCCTCGGCATTGCCGAGGGGGCTTTCGAAGAAGCGCGGCAATACACGCTCACTGAAACCCGGCCGTGGCACAAATCCAGTGCGCAGGATGTGCGTCAGGACCCCTATGTGCTCGGCCATTACGGTGAATTCTGGGTCGCCCTCGAAGGTGTCCGGTTGCTGGTGGAACGCGCCGCCGAGTTGCTCGACAAGGCTTGGGCTAGAGGCCCGAACCTCAGCGCCGAAGAACGCGGACACCTCGCCACCGCCATCGCAACGGCGAAAGTCGCCGCCACACGCAATGGCCTGGACATCTGTAGCCGACTGTTCGAAGTCACCGGCGCGCGTTCGACCCATGCCTCGCTGCGACTGGACCGTCACTGGCGCAACCTGCGCACGCAGACTCTGCACGACCCGGTGGATTACAAACTCCATGAACTGGGCGACTGGGCGTTGAACCAGTCCCTGCCGATCCCGACTTTCTATTCATAGCCTTCTATTCAGGGAGCCTGCCTGATGCAACTTCTGACCCTACCGCCCTCGCCCGCCCTGGCCACGTCGATCCGCGCCACCGCGCAGGTGTTCGAAGACCCGAAATCCCAGGCCTTGCTCGCGCACATTCAACAAGTCGCACCGAGTGAAGCCAGCGTGCTGATCATCGGCGAAACCGGCACCGGCAAGGAGTTGGTGGCGCGGCATATCCACAACCTGAGTGCCCGGCGCAACCGGCCGTTCGTGGCAGTGAACTGCGGTGCGTTCTCCGAGTCCCTGGTCGAGGCCGAGTTGTTCGGCCACGAAAAAGGCGCGTTTACCGGCGCCTTGAGCGCCAAGGCCGGCTGGTTCGAAGAGGCCAATGGCGGCACCTTGTTCCTCGACGAAATCGGCGATCTGCCGATGGCGATTCAGGTCAAGTTGCTGCGCGTTTTGCAGGAGCGCGAAGTGGTGCGCCTCGGTTCGCGCAAGAGCATTCCCATCGACGTGCGAGTGCTGGCCGCGACCAACGTGCAGCTGGAGAAAGCCATCAACGCCGGGCATTTCCGCGAGGATTTGTACTATCGCCTCGACGTGGTCAGTCTGGAGCTGAGCCCGTTGCGCGACCGTCCCGGCGACATCCTGCCGCTGACCCGACATTTCGTCGAAGCCTACAGCCAGCGCCTCGGTTACGGCACCATCACCATCAGCAAAGAGGCTGAACTGAAACTGCGCAGCTACAGCTGGCCGGGCAACATCCGCGAACTGGAAAACGTGATTCACCACACCCTGCTGATCTGCCGCAACGGCGTGATTGAACGCGATGACCTGCGCCTGTCGAACATGCGCATCGAGCGTCAGGACGATTACCACGCCAACGTCGATGATTCACCGGAAGCCTTGCTCGACCGGGCCTTTCAAAAACTCTTCGAGGAACAGGCCGGTGCGCTCCACGAGAAAGTCGAAGACGCCTTGTTGCGCGCGGCGTATCGCTTCAGCCATTACAACCAGGTGCACACCGCTGCCCTGCTGGGCTTGAGCCGCAACGTCACGCGAACACGACTGATCAAGATCGGCGAACTGGCGGTGAACAAGCGCCGACCCACGGAAAACGTGCAAGGCGAGCGCCTGATGCAACTGTCGATCTAAGCACTTACCTCAAATGCACCAGATTGCAGTGCAACGCGTCGTCGTGGCTACGTTCCAGACTGTGCAGCACCTGGAACGAGCCGAAGGTCACGGTTTTCGCCTGATGCGCGCGAATCAGCTGCCAGAAATCCTGCTCGCCGCTTTCAAAGCTCTGAAACGCGGCTTCCCCCGCCTCGCGAGTTTGCCATTGCAAGTAATTGAGCACCCGCCGGCCGTCGTCGCTGGCCTGGATGCTCGCACTCAAAAACCCGCTGTAGCCTTGGGCCAGGCGCTCGGTCTGCTTTGACAAGGCCGACACCAACGCAGGTTGCTGATGGGGTTCGATCTCGAATTCGATCAACTGGGTGAAGCTGCGATTTTTCTCTGGCGCTTGCATGAAGAGTCCCCACTGACGTGTAAGCCGGACCTTGCGATCCGAAGGCCTGCAGGGTAAAACCTCTAGTTAACTAGAGGTCAAGAGGCATTTTTTAAATGATCAGCTCGGAACATCTAAACAAGGAACTCACCGTCGGCCAATTGGCCGCGCGCAGCGGCTTGGCGGTCACGGCGCTGCACTTTTACGAGTCCAAGGGTTTGATCAAAAGCAACCGCAACCAGGGCAACCAGCGGCGTTATCCGCGGGAGGTGCTGAGGCGGGTGGCGTTGATCAAAGTCGCGCAGCGGCTGGGGATTCCGTTGGCGGAGATTGGCGAGGCACTGAAAGCCTTGCCGGATAACCGAGCGCCGACGGCGGCGGACTGGAAGGTGATGTCGGCGCAGTGGAGCCGGGATCTGGATGAGCGGATCAGTCAATTGACCTTGCTGCGGGACAAGCTCAATGGCTGTATCGGCTGTGGGTGTTTGTCGATGGAGGCGTGTCCGTTGCGTAATTCTGGCGATGTGCTGGGGGAACAGGGTCCGGGGGCGCAGCTGTTGGAATCTGGGGCTGATCCGAAATAGCGGCGTAGCCTTCGCGGGCAAGCCACGCTCCCACAGGTTTTGTGTCGTTCTCAATTTTTATAAACGACACAAACTCTGTGGGAGCGTGGCTTGCCCGCGATGGCGTCCTCACGGTCAACCGAAGCTTAGAACCCCGGCGCAATTTTCCCTTTGTAGCGGGTCAGGATGAACTGCCGAACCTCATCCAAGCTCAACGCCTTGGCCAGTTTCTGCAAACAGTGACGCTGCTGCTCGTCGGGCACTCGGTTGAGCAAAAGGCGCTGACCTATAGTTATCCGACCGGAAATCGGCGAAGGAACACCTTCAATTCACAACAACAAGGGAGAACCGTCATGAGCGTCAAACCCATTCCAGAGGGTTATCACAGCATCACGCCTTATCTGGGCATTCAGAAAGCGGCCGAAGCGATCGAGTTCTACAAGAAGGCCTTTGGCGCCACCGAAGTCATGCGCCTGTCCATGCCGGATGGCGGGATTGGACATGCCGAGCTAAGGATTGGCGATTGCCCGATCATGCTCGGCACGCCGTGCGATCAGGGGCCATTGAGCAATCCCGACAAATCGCCGTCCGTGGGGCTGCATTTGTATGTGACCGATGTGGACAAGTCCTATAAACAGGCGATTGCGGCGGGTGGCACGGTGGTGTCCGAGGTCAAGGATCAGTTTTATGGCGACCGTTCGGGGACGTTGAAAGATCCCTATGGGCATCTTTGGTTTCTGGCGACGCGCAAGGAGGATTTGACGCAGGAGCAGATTGAGCAGCGGGCCAGGGAGATGTTTCAGCAGGGTTGAATCCTTCGGTGTCTGAGCGTGCCTCTTCGCGGGCAAGCCCGCTCCCACAGGGTTTTGTGTCGTTCACAAATGCCAGAAACAACACAAAACCCTGTGGGAGCGAGGCTTGCCCGCGAAGGGCGCATCCCTGACACCACACATCCCCCGAACACACTTCATGAACAAGCGCACCACACTTTGCGCCTTGCCCCCGGCGCGCAACACTTTCAGGATGCAGGCAACTACAACAAGGACTCGCCCCATGTTCGCCGGATTCCTGAAAGACCAGCGCCACGTCAACGGAGTGGACATTGCCTACCGCATCGGCGGCAGCGGGCCAGGCCTGCTGTTGCTGCACGGTCACCCGCAGACCCACGTCATCTGGCACAAGGTCGCCGAGCAACTGGCCGAGCACTTCACCGTAATCGCCGCCGACTTGCGCGGTTACGGTGACAGCGGCAAACCGCCGGCCAACGACCACCACACAAATTACTCCAAACGACAAATGGCCAAGGACAGCGTCGAGCTGATGAAAGCCCTGGGCTTCGAACAGTTCTCGGTGCTCGCCCATGACCGTGGCGCCCGCGTGGCCCATCGCCTGGCACTGGATCATTCCGACACCGTGCAACGCATGGTGCTGCTGGACATCGCCCCCACCCTGTCGATGTACGCGCAAACCAACGAAGCCTTTGCCCGCGCCTACTGGCACTGGTTTTTCCTGATCCGTCCCGCGCCGTTGCCGGAAACCCTGATCGAAGCCGACCCCGAAGCCTATCTGCGCAGCGTGATGGGCAGTCGCAGCGCCGGACTCAAACCATTCACCCCCGAGGCCTTCGGCGAATACCTGCGCTGCCTGACACTGCCGGGCACCGCGCGCGGCATCTGCGAGGACTACCGCGCCAGCGCCGGCATCGACCTGGAACATGATCGCGCCGACATCAAGGCCGGTCATTCTCTGCACCTGCCCTTGCTGGTGCTGTGGGGCGCCGAAGGCACGGTCGGGCGCTGTTTCGAGCCGCTCGAGGAATGGCAACACGTGGCCACCGACGTGCGTGGCAAGGCCCTGCCCGCCGGCCATTACATAGCCGAAGAGGCTCCCGGATTGCTGCTCGCCGAAGCGCTGGGTTTCCTGCGCTGATCACGGCGCACCACCGGGGTCCGGCATCGCGGCGATATACAACAGGACGTGGCCCTGATCATCGAGGCGACACACCGTGTGGGAATCGATGTGTTTGTCGTAGAGGGTTCTTGCTGGAGTCATGGAGGTGCTCGCTCAGGCTCGCGGGTGAAAGGCGTCCGGGCTCCATCTTAGGGAGTCGGCCATCGCCATCAATGGCCGGACAGTGATCCCGTGAACCATGGTTCGTGTTGGATCGGTTCCCCCGCTACCTCAAGTGAATGCAAATCCCCTTGTAGGAGTGAGCCTGTGTGGTGACTGGAACGCGAAACATTTACTTTCACATCGCCGTTCGGGATTTCCGTTCCTCATCCGTCCTATAGAGATGCAGTCAGTCCGCGTAGGCAAAAGCCACGGGCCGGCCTTTCATGGACCTCATCGCTGGGAAGCCCGCAGCAGAGGCCCTCCCATCGATACAAGACCTTTAATCATGTCGAAGAAATCCCGCTCCAAACTCTGGTTTCTGGTCCATAGCTGGCTGGCCTTGCCGATCTGGTTTTTCGTGCTGATTGTCTGTGTCACCGGCACGCTGGCGGTGGTCAGTCAGGAAATCGTCTGGCTGGCCAACCCGCAGATGCGCGCCAGTCAACCCACGGACGACGCACCGCTGCTCAGTTATGACCAGATTATCGCCGCCATCAAGAAGGCGGAACCGAACACCCTGGTCGAGGGCATCAGCCGGCCCGACGAGTCGCACTTCGCGCTCGATGTCGATGTCAGCTACCCCGACGGGCGCTCGGTGAAGGTTTACGTCAACCCGTACAGCGGCGTGATTCAGGGCACCGCCCCACAATTCAATTTCCAGGCCTTCACCCGTGCGTTGCATGGCTGGTGGCTGGTGCCGTTCACCAACGGATACAGCTGGGGCTGGTATCTGGTGTCGTTTTTGAGCCTGCCTTTGCTGGCGTCTCTGGTGACCGGGCTGGTGGTGTACAAGCGTTTCTGGAAAGGCTTCTTCCGGCCGACGCTGCGCATTCGTCATGGCGCGCGGATTTTCTGGGGCGACTTTCACCGCCTCAGCGGCATCTGGTCGATCTGGTTCATCGCGGTGATTTCCATCACCAGCACCTGGTTCCTCATTCAAGCGTTCATGTTCGATAACCAGGTGTCGATCTCCACCGCGCCGGTGGCCTTGGTTGTTCCGCGCGAGAGCGAGCCGGTGAGCACCGATGGCTCGCCAGCGCCGATGATCAGCCTGGAAGCCGCGATTGCCCAGGCCAAGGAACGCATTCCCGGTCTGGAAGACAGCTTCGTCAGCATGCCCGCCAATGCCTACAGCTACCTCACGGTGGGCGGTCGCAGTTGGTATCCGTTGATGTTCCAGACTGCCGAGATCAACCCATACACCGGCGATATCGCCGCCACACGCCTGCTGTCGGACCGTTCCGGCCTGGAACTGGTGACCGAATCCATGCGGCCGCTGCACACCGGTGATTTCGGCGGCATCTGGATCAAGCTGATCTGGTTTTTCTTCGGTTTGATCCTGAGCATGATGGTGCTCAGCGGCCTGCTGATCTGGACCAAGCGCACCGCCCTGGCCACGGCCAACGCCCTCAAGCGCAAGGACAAACGTCCGCGCACCGCCGCTGTCGATCACCGCGAAACCACGGAGGTCAGCCAATGAGCCTGTTCGCCGCTGAAAAACCAGCCTCGAAACTGAGCCGCTTCTGGCACAAATGGCGCTTCCACATCAACATTCTGCTGTTGCTGGTGCCGCTGGGATTCATGCCCAAATACTTTGCCGACGCTGCGCTGTTTCGCGGCGACACCGGCTTGGGTGAGCGGGAAATCGGTGAAGTACAGGTCGGGCCCTGGAGCCTGCGCCTCGCCGAGTTGCGCAACGAAGCACCGACCCTCGATGGCCCGGCCGGCCACATGAAGAGCTTCAACGCGGCGCTGTGCGACAGCTGCCGCGATCAGGTCAAGGCGACGTACCTGCGCATCGGCAAACCCCGCAGCCTGCGCGCCGCCGGGGTGATTTTCTTCGGCACGCCGTACCGCATGGGCGCGATGCTGCCGATCCCCGACAAGACCAAAGCCGACGCCGAACTGTGGATCACCATGGAAGGCTGGGACGGCGCGATGCACCAAGCGTCGATCCCCCTGAGCCAGGCATCCCCCGCCACCCTCGCGTGGCTGAACAAACAAGGAGGCAAACCATGACGCTACGTTCTTTAAACGCGGCTTTGCTGGTGCTCTGCGCCGGTTTCAGCGCCAGCGCCCTGGCCCACAACCCGATGTGCGAATGCAAAGCCATCGACGCCGAACAAATCAAATGCACCGGTGGTTTCTCCGACGGCAGCGGTGCGCCGGGCGTGACGCTGGACGTGATCGGCTACGACGAAACCATCCTGGTGCCGGGCAAGCTCGGTGCCGATTCGACCCTGACCTTCAAGAAGCCCGGCGCCGAGTTCTACGTGCTGTTCGACGCCGGCCCCGGCCACGTCGTCGAGATCGACCAAGCGGACATCGAAGCCCCATGAGTACGCCTACCACGCACGTCGTGCGCCCCGCCGGTGCCGGCCATGAAACCCTGTATGTGTTGCTGTTGTGCCTGATGATCCTGGCGGTGGCCGGTTCGGTGGTCGCCTGGCGCCATGAGTCTCAGGAAGTCAGCAGCGTAGGCAGCCATCAGTTGGATGCCCGTCGCGATCTGAGTGCGTCCGAGCAAGGCATCTATGCCGACCTGCGGGTGACGCTGGACGAGATTCATCTGCTGCGTCAGGAACAGCAAGCGCTGCCGACTCCCGCAACGCTTGCCGATGAAGGTTTTGCACCGTTTGCCCAGGACGCCAGTTCCGTCACTCGGGGCGGCCATGCCTGGCAGTTGCTCGACGCCAAGGCTTACTTCGGTCAGAGCCAGACGCCTGCCGTGGCCGGTTCATTTCTGATGCGTTTGACCGCGGACGACGATGCACCTGACGTCTGGCTCAACCGCGGCAAAGCCCTCGCGGCCCCGACCGATCTCACTGACGCCGCGTTGGAAAGCGCCGGCTGGCAGCAGATCGTCGCGCAATTCGATGCTGGCGTGACCCGCCAGCACCGGCACTGAACCCTCGCCTTTACCCGAGAGAAGACCGCTTTCCCATGCCTATTTCATCTCAACGCTCATTCCTGCGCCCACTGCTGGTCGGCCTGCTCGCCTTGTTGCTGACGCCACTGGCCAGCGCCGAGGACGCCAAGCGCCTGCGCATCGGCATCACCCTGCACCCTTATTACAGCTACGTGGCCAATATCGTCGGTGACAAGGCTGAGGTGGTGCCGCTGATTCCGGCCGGCTTCAACCCGCATGCCTACGAGCCCCGCGCCGAAGACATCAAGCGCATTAGCGGGCTCGACGTGGTCGTGCTCAATGGCGTCGGTCATGACGACTTCGCCGACCGCATGATCGCCGCCAGCGAAACGCCGAACGTCCCGGTGATCGAAGCCAACGAAAACGTGCCGCTGCTGGCCGCCACCGGCACCGCCGCCCGCGGGGCCGGCAAGGTGGTGAACCCGCACACGTTCCTGTCGATCAGCGCCTCCATTGCCCAGGTCAACAACATCGCCCGGGAACTGGGCAAGCTCGACCCGGCCAATGCCAAGACCTACACCCAGAACGCCCGCGCCTACGGCAAGCGCTTGCGGCAGATGCGCGCTGACGCCCTGGCGAAACTGACCCAGGCGCCGAACGCCGAACTGCGAGTGGCCACGGTGCATGCGGCTTATGACTACCTGCTGCGCGAATTCGGCCTGGAAGTGACCGCCGTGGTCGAACCGGCCCACGGCATCGAGCCGAGCCCGAGCCAGCTGAAAAAGACCATCGATCAACTGCGGGAACTGGACGTGAAGGTGATCTTTTCGGAGATGGATTTCCCGTCCTCCTATGTCGACACCATCCAGCGTGAATCCGGGGTCAAGCTGTACCCGCTGTCGCACATTTCCTATGGTGAATACACCGCCGACAAGTACGAGAAGGAAATGACCGGCAACCTCAACACCGTGGTTCGGGCGATTCAGGAGTCGGGGAAATGACGGTTAAAGAAACCATCAGTGCATCCCCTGTGGGAGCGGGCTTGCTCGCGAAGGCGTCCAGTCAGCCAACATCACCGTTAAATGACACACCACAATCGCGAGCAGGCTCACTCCTACAGGGTTCGGGGCCGATGCTGGATTTTGCGCAGGTCAGTTTGACCCTTGGGCGCACAACGATCCTCGACAACGTGACCTTCCAGGTCCAGCCCGGCAGCATACATGCGCTGGTGGGCCCGAACGGTGGCGGCAAGAGTTCGTTGATCAAGACCCTGCTCGGGCAGATGCCGCATCAGGGCCGTTTGAGCCTGCAATGGCCGGGCACTCCCGGGACCATCGGTTATGTGCCTCAGGCGCTGGAATTCGACCGCGGCCTGCCCATGACCGTCGACGATTTCATGGCCGCGATGTGTCAGCGCCGCCCGGCGTTCCTCGGTTTGAGCCAGCATTACGCGGCCGCAATTGGTGAAGCGCTGGAACGGGTCGGCATGCAGGACAAGCGCAAGCGGCGCATGGGCGCGTTGTCTGGTGGCGAGCGTCAGCGCGTGTTGCTCGCTCAGGGCTTGATTCCGGCGCCGCAGTTGCTGGTGCTCGACGAGCCGATGTCGGCCCTTGATGAGGCCGGTATCCAGGTGTTCGAACGGCTGCTCGGCGACTGGCGCCAGAGCGGCATTACCGTGTTGTGGATCGAGCACGATCTGGAAGCCGTCGGGCGTCTGGCCGACCGTGTGACCGGACTCAATCGCCGGGTGCTGTTCGATGCCACGCCGAAACAGGCGCTGACCCCGGAACGCCTGCTGACCCTGTTCTCGACCCATCCACGGAGCGCTGTCTGATGAGTTATGAAGCCTTTCGTTTGATGGTCCAGGGTTGGGCGTCTTCGGGTTATCTGCCTGAAGCGCTGGCTTATGGGTTTGTGGTCAACGCGCTCCTCGCCGGTTTGCTGATCGGCCCGGTGCTGGGCGGTCTGGGCACGCTGGTGGTGGTCAAGCGCTTCGCGTTTTTCTCCGAAGCGGTGGGTCACGCGGCATTGACCGGCGTGGCCGTCGGCATCCTGCTCGGCGAACCTTACACCGGGCCTTACGGCAGCCTGTTCGGTTACTGCCTGCTGTTCGGCATCCTGCTCAACTACCTGCGCAACCGCACGGGGCTGGCGCCGGATACATTGATCGGCGTGTTTCTCTCGGTGTCGTTGGCCCTGGGCGCGAGCCTGCTGCTGATTCTGGCGGGCAAGATCAACGTGCACATCCTCGAAAACGTGCTGTTCGGGTCGGTGCTGACGGTCAACGGTAACGATCTGCTGGTGCTGGCCATCGTCGGCTCACTGGTCATGGCGCTGGCCTTGCCGCTGTACAACCGCATCATGCTCGCCAGTTTCAACCCGCAACTGGCGGCGGTTCGCGGTGTGGCAGTGAAGACCCTGGATTATCTGTTTGTGATTCTGGTGACCCTGATCACCGTGGCTGCAGTGAAAGTCATCGGCGCGATTCTGGTCGGGGCGCTGCTGGTGATTCCGGCCGCGGCGGCACGCTTGCTCAGCCAGTCGCTGAAGGGCTTCTTCTGGTGCTCGGTGCTGATCGCCACGGTCAGCACGCTGTGCGGGATCCTCGCGCCGATCGTCTTCGACCTGCCTATTCCGTCCGGTGCCGCGATCATTCTGGTCGCCGGTATCGCCTTCGCCCTCGCCGCCATCGCCCGTGGCGTTGTCCCAAGCCTGAAAGGGAATATCGGATAAATGTCTTTTTCTCTGCGTCAACTGACCCTGGCCGTCGCCCTGTACGGGCTGGTCAACACAAGCTTTGCGGCGGACCCAAAACCCCTGCGCGTGCTGGCGTCCTTGCCGATCACTTACGGCCTGGGCGAAGTCCTGCTCAAGGGCACCGACGTCACCCTTGAACGTGCCGCGCCGGCGAACCTGCCGAGCAGCCGCCAGACGGCGTACTTCACTGGTCGTGGCGCTCCGGCGCTGGCCAAACTGGCGACCGACGCCGATGCGGTGATTGGTCTGCGCTCACTGTGGGCGGACGATCCGCTGTACCCGAACGCTCGTCGCAGCAACATCCGCATCATTGAAATCGACGCGGCCCGCCCCGTGGACGGCGCCCTGCCCGGCATCGCCGTGCAGCCAGGCAACAAGGTCGACGGGCTGAACAGTCAGCCGTGGTTTTCCAGCAACAATATGGGGCGGATGGCGGATGTGATGGCGGCCGACCTGGTGCGTCTGGCACCCGAGGCCAAGCCTGCGATCGAGGCTAACCTGGCGGCGCTCAAGCAGCGCTTGCTCAAGCTCAGTGCCGACAGCGAAGCGCGATTGGCCAGTGCCGATAACCTCAGTGTGATGAGCCTGAGCGATCACATTGGCTACTTGATCGGCGGGCTGAACCTGGAGCTGATCGACCTCGATACACGACCGGATGCCGAGTGGACACCTGAAGCGCTGAAGCATTTGGGCGCGACGCTGAAGGACAATGATGTGGCGGTGGTGTTGCATCATCGCCAGCCGTCTGATGCGGTGAAAGCGGTGATCGCAGAGGCAGGCAGTCGGTTGGTGGTGTTGAGCGTGGACGCGGCGGATCCGGTGGCTGAGTTGGAAGGGAATGTGGATCTGGTGATCAAAGGGTTGAGCGGGGCTTAACGTCAGTTGGACCGTGTTATCGTTCATCGCGGGCAAGCCCGCTCCCACAGGATTTGTAGTGGTCGCAAGGGTACATTGAACCTGTGGGAGCGGGCTTGCCCGCGAAGGCGGCCTGACAGACGACACGAATACAAGACATGAAAAAGCCCGCTGACTGTCACCAGTCCAGCGGGCTTCTTTTTGCGTCGTGCCTTAATTAGCCACTGCCGCCTGCTCGTCCATCTTCTGACGCAAGCTCAACGGGCGCATATCGGTCCAGGTTTCTTCGATGTAGGCCAGGCATTCCTTTTTCAGGCCGCTCTTGCCCACGGTGCGCCAGCCGGCGGGCACGGCTTTGTAGTCGGGCCAGATCGAGTATTGCTCTTCGTGGTTGACCACGACCTGAAAGAGGATGTCCTCGCGGTCGAATACTGACGTCATGCTGTGTCTCCATCGCTGTAGGGTGGGCTGCACTGCGAGTGCAGCCGTTATGTAGAAGGAACGTTGCGCGGCGCGAAAAATTTAGAGGTTGATGATGGCCGCAGCCATGGCCCGGCCGAAAATCTCCGCTACCCGATCGATTTCCGCGGCGGTAATCACCAGCGGCGGCAGGAAACGCACCACGCCGCCATGACGCCCGCCCAACTCAAGAATCAGTCCGCGCTTGAGGCATTCACGCTGCACCAAGGGCGCCAGGCGACCGAAGATCGGCGGGTGACCCAATGCATCGGGCGTGCCCGTCGGATCGACCAGCTCAACGCCGAGCATCAAGCCGCGCCCGCGAATGTCACCCAGTTGCGGGAAGTCCCGCTGCAGGATGCGCAGGTGTTCGCTCAGGCGCTCGCCCATGGCGGCAGCGTGCTCGCAGACCTTGTGTTCGGTCAGGTAACGCATCACCGCGGTACCCGCCGCCATGGCCATCTGATTACCGCGGAAGGTCCCGGCATGGGCGCCCGGCAGCCAGGTGTCGAGCCAGTCGCGGTAAACCACGACGGCGAGCGGCAGACTCCCGCCGATGGCTTTGGACATCACCACCACGTCCGGAATGATCCCGGCGTGCTCGAAGGCGAACATCTTGCCGGTGCGAGCGAAACCGCTCTGGATTTCATCGACGATCAGCGCCACGCCGGCCTGTTCGGTGATGCGTCGCAGGCCGCGCAACCAATCGAGATCGGCCGGAATCACCCCACCCTCGCCCTGCACCGCTTCGACGATCACCGCCGCCGGCAATTGCACGCCAGCCTCTGGATCATTGAGCAGGTTTTCCAGGTAGCTGAGGTTGACCTTCACCCCTTGCGCGCCGCCGAGGCCGAACGGGCAACGATAGTCGTAGGGATACGGCATGAACTGCACGCCGTTGCTGAGTAAGGCGCCCAGCGGCTTTTTCGGCCCCAGGCTGCCCATCAGGCTCAACGCGCCCTGGCTCATGCCGTGATAACCGCCCTGGAACGACAACACGGTGCTGCGTCCGGTGGCGGTGCGCACCAGTTTCAGCGCGGCTTCCACCGCGTCGGTGCCGGTGGGGCCGCAGAACTGGATCTTCGCTTCAGCGGCCAAAGCCGGCGGCAGCAGCCCGAACAGGTCCTGGACGAATTGATCCTTGACCGGCGTGGTCAGGTCGAGGGTGTGCAGCGGCAACTCATCGGTCAGCACTTGCTGGATCGCTTCGATCACCACCGCATGGTTATGCCCCAGGGCCAATGTCCCGGCACCCGCCAGGCAGTCGATGAAACGGCGGCCTTCGACGTCTTCGACATAAATGCCCTTGGCGCGTTTAAGCGCCAGGGGAATGCGCCGCGGGTAGCTGCGGGCATTCGATTCCTGCTGGTTTTGACGGGCCAGCAGCGGCGATTCGTTGAACTGATACAGCGTCTCGGCCGGCGCCGGAGTGATCCGGGCCGACTGATCTTCCATAAGGCTGGTAGCGACTGACATCTCTCGACCCCTCAATAAGGTTTTCCTGTTCTGGAAACGCATCAGGGCGCCGAGGATTTAGACCCTCGATCAGCTTTCTATGAAGGTGGTGTCAGTGCCTTGTGCATGGGAATGGCGTGGAGCCCGGCCACGGTGAAGATTTCAGCGCAGGGCCGGTAACCCAAATGACGGTAAAAAGCCTCGCTGGTGCGGGTGCTGTTGAGTCGTGCCTGGGCCAGCCCCTGATCGATCAACCAGCCTTCGAGGTCGTGAACCAGCGCCTCTCCGGCACCGCGACGAAACCATTCCGGTTGCACATAGCAGAACGCGACCTTGCCACTGATCGCCGCCATGGCGACACCGACGGGCTTGTCCTGCAACAGGGCGATGTTCAGGTACAACCGTTGGTCGGTCAGCCAGGGTTGCACGTGATCGATGGTTTTGTTGTGGGTCCAGGTGGCGACGGTTCGCGGGTCGTTGCGGTGGTCGAGCGCACAACCGACACGAATGGAGCGCTCGACGATCCGGCTGATGATGCCGGCGTCAGCGGGGGTTGCCTTGCAGATGTGAATCGATGCATCCATGGCGCTGTTACCTCAATCCATTGAGAAAAAGCTGCCGGGGACGATAGCGCTGTGGCGAGTCGCTGACTAATGGAGAGAAGTTACATTTGATGTGCAACACAGCCTCCCTATGGGAGTGAGCCTGCTCGCGATGGCGGTGTAACAGTCAACAGGGATGTTGGATGTTATGGCCTCATCGCGAGCAGGCTCGCTCCCGCAGGGAAAGTTGCGGTGTTGGTTAGAGCGGTTGCAATGGCATCGTCAGTTCAACCCGCAACCCATCCGGCCGGCTGTCGAAATGCAGGGTGCAGCCGCACCTTTGGACAATCGCCTGGACAATCGCCAGGCCCAATCCGCAGCCGGTGCTCTGGCCGTTGCGCCAGAAGCGTTGGGTCAGGTGTTGCAGATCGTCTTCGGCAATGCCCGGGCCGTGGTCGCGGACCAGAAAGCGCGCACGACTGCCGCTGGTTTCCAGGCTCAGTTCCACCGATCCGTCGCCCGGGGTATGGCGCAGGGCGTTGTCCAGCAAGTTGCGCAATGCGGCGATCGACAGCACCGCGGGCATCTGCACCGGGGCATCGGAGAACTTCGCCGGCATGTGCAGCTTGATCCGCCGACGATCACCGCTGGCCGCATCCTGAATCGCCAATTTCGCCACTTGCTCGGCGTTGCATTGCACCCCGTCATCGAACGACAGACTGCCCTCGACCCGCGCCAGCAGCAGCAATTGCTCCAGCGTGCGGTGCATGCGGTCGGCGCCCTCTTCTGCCCGTGCCAGGGACTGATCCCGCGCCGCGCCCTCGGTCATGCGCGCCACTTGCAGATGGGTTTTGATCGCTGTCAGCGGGCTGCGTAATTCGTGGGCCGCATCGCCGGTCAGGCGGCGTTCGCGCTCAATGGTCTTGCCGATGCGCTGGAACAGCTGATTCTGGGTGTCCAGCAAGGGTTGCAGTTCGCTGGGCAGCGGCTGGATTTGCAGGGGCTCGAGCGAATCGGCGCTGCG
Source organism: Pseudomonas sp. LBUM1663 (assembly GCF_059695905.1). Taxonomy (NCBI): domain Bacteria; kingdom Pseudomonadati; phylum Pseudomonadota; class Gammaproteobacteria; order Pseudomonadales; family Pseudomonadaceae; genus Pseudomonas; species Pseudomonas sp. LBUM1663. Next base: position 4,583,078 of record NZ_CP166792.1, read on the forward strand.
GCGCATCAAGGCATCGCGCATCCGGTTGAGCGGCGCCAGTCCCTGGCCAATCCCCAGCCACAACAGGCACAGGCAGCCAAGCAACGCCACGCCCACCGGCACCGAAGCCGCCAGCAGGATCGACATGTTCAGCGCCTCACGCTCGATCTGCCGATCCGCCGTGGTAATGCGCAGATCGCCGCGGGCCAGGGTGAAACTGCGCCACGGCGCGCCGTCGATCATCTGATCGTGGAAGCCCATTTTCTCGGCTTCCAGGGTTTGTTGCGGGTCGGTGTGACTGCGGGCGAGGATTTCGCCGCGCAACGAGCTGACTTGGCAGGCCATGCCACCAGGAATATTAAGCTGTTCAGCGCTGAAATGGGTGCCCTCGCCCTTGCTCGGCAACGCGGGCAATTGTTCCATCAGGCCGGCGACCATGCGCGCCGACGCCACCAGCCGCTGGTCGAGGGAAAACATCATTTGGTTGCGCAGGTCGCTGAGCATCCAGGCCGCCGCCAGGGCCCAGATCAGCGCAAAAGCGGCGCCGAGCGTCAGGCTCAGGCGCAAACGCAGGCTCATCACTTTTTCAATTCCTCTCCACCATCGGCCGGCCCCAGGCGATAACCCAGGCCGCGCACGGTCTCGACAATGCCATTGCCGAGTTTGCGCCGCAGGTGATGGATATGCACGTTGAGGGCGTTGCTCTCCAGCTCGTCGTTGAAACCGTAGACGCTGTCCTTCAGTTGCTCGGTGGACAGCACCCGGCCACGGTTATGCAACAAGGCCTGCAACAGCGACTGTTCACGCCGCGAAAGGTCGACGGACTGACCGCCGAGCATGGTTTCACGGCTGCTCGGGTCGTAGGTCAGACGGCCATGTTCGATCAGGTTGACGCTGCGCCCCGCCACGCGTCGCAACAAGGTGTGCAGGCGCGCGGCGAGTTCACGCAGGTCGAACGGCTTGAGCAGGTAATCGTCGGCGCCGGCCTGCAAGCCGTCGACGCGGTCGGTGACCGAATCCCGCGCCGTGAGAATCAGCACCGGAATCTCCAGGCCACTGTGGCGCAACTGCTGCAACAGCTTCAGGCCATCTTCATCGGGAAGGCCTAGGTCGAGCACCATGACGTCGAACTCAGCCACCTTGAGCATCGCCCGGGCAGCCGATGCGGTGGCGACGTGCTCGACGGTCAGGCCTTGCGCGGTCAGGCCGGCAACAATGCCGCTGGCAATCAGCTCATCGTCTTCGCAAACCAGTACATGCATGGGAGCTCCCGGAGCAAAAAAAGCCAGTGAAGCAGCTGAGGATTAAGCCGCAATTATGGCAAGGCCTGCCGCTGACGAGAAGCGAAGGCTTTTACTGGCCGTCGTACTGGTTTAAACCAGGCCGTGTTTGATAAAAACCGCAGATTTAAAACAGACACATACAGCCTCATAAAAGACTGATGAGAACCTGTTTACTCAAGATATTCTGATTCGGCAATCAAACCTCGAAATAACATTTCGAAAGATATGACCCCATTATTTAAAGCAACTTTAACTTGACTGAAAGGATTCAGATCATGCCAACACTCGAACGTTGTATTGCCGTCGATTGGCGCGCAGGAAAAGACAGAATTTATTTCTTCTTCAAAGACACCGACACTTACTCCCGCTTCAACATCGGCGACCAGGAAGTCCCTGCCGGATACCCTGCCCCTGTAAGTGGAAGTTGGGGAACATTCGATAACCACGTCAACAACCTGCGATTTGGCTTTGCCACGACCGGGCTGACACTGGATAAACCGATGGATACCTCTGACCTGGATATCCTGTGGTTATTCTATTATGACGGCGACACACCGATGGTATGCGCCTACAACCAGGACACTGATTCGGTCATGCAAACAAGCGCCGTCCGGTCTTCCAAATGGCGTCTGTTGCTGCCTTACTTTGACCGGATCGTTGCGGGGACATGGTGGCAAGTCAATCGCAGCTCATTGTTCCGATTCATCATGAATGACGGCAATTCTCTTTATCTGGACTGGGATGAAGTGCCCCGCGCCCCTCAGCGTGACTACGCAGACGACAAATATGACGACAACCTCTTTAACCCTGTTGAGACACCCACTCAAACGATAAGACTCGAACCCATCACAGAATCCACGTGGCCAGGTCTGGCGCTTTACAAAGACCGGATTATGACGGCGGCGCAAAACGATCGAACCTTTGCCGACAACTATTTGTATGTTTTTCTGAGCCGCAATCAGTACCTGATCTATAACATCGCGCAAAACCGTCTGGTATCCGGCCCGCATGCAGTAGACAACCAATCCTGGCCAGGCCTGATTTAAACAGTAGCGGCGGTCCTCTGATCAGCTCAGCGGGCAGCAACGGCGGCGGTTAATCATCGGTTAATCGCCGCCTCCCATTGTGCACCTCACTTGCACAGGGATAAGGCTTACCCATGCGTCGACTGTTTTTGTTTTTTGTTCTCTTGATCTCGGGTATGGCCCAGGCAGGGAACAATCCGTTCGAAACCAAACCCGAATTTCTCCCTGTGGAAAAGGCGTTCGTCTTTACATCCGAACGCCTTGAATCCGGCGAAACACAGCTCTTTTGGCAAATTACCGACGGTTACTACCTTTACCAGAAACGCCTGAAATTCGAGGGATTGCCCCCGGAGCAGCAGCCGGCATTACCGGTAGGTGAAGCGCACAGTGACGAGTTCTTTGGCGAACAACAGGTCTATCGCCAGGGCCTGGAGCTGAAGATTCCAGCGGGCGCTACCGGTCAGATCAAGGTGGGCTTCCAGGGCTGTGCCGATGCCGGTTTGTGCTATCCGCCGCAGACTCAGGTTGTGGATCTGGGCGGCAATGTTGCGGGCGCAACCAACGAAGCACCGGATCAGGCCCTGGCCAGCGGCCTGCAACAAAGGGCGCTGGGCTGGAGTTTGCTGGTGTTCTTCGGTCTGGGCCTGTTGCTGGCCTTCACCCCTTGCTCGTTGCCGATGCTGCCGATTCTGGCCGGGTTGATTGTCGGCAGCGGGGCTGCGCCCAAACGCGGCTTCGCCCTGGCGACCAGTTATGTGGTGAGCATGGCGCTGGTGTATGCGGCGATGGGCGTGCTGGCCGCGCTGCTGGGTGCGAACCTTCAGGCCCTGTTGCAGAACCCATGGCTGCTTGGCAGCTTCGCGGCGATATTTGTCCTGCTGGCGTTGCCGATGTTCGGTTTTTTCGAGCTGCAACTGCCGGTGGCGGTGCGTGATCGGCTGGAAAATGTGTCGCGAAATCAGCGTGGCGGCAGTTTGATCGGTGCCGGTGTGCTCGGGGCCTTGTCGGGGCTGCTGGTCGGCCCGTGCATGACCGCGCCACTGGCCGGCGCCCTGCTCTACATCGCGCAAAGCGGCAATGCGCTGCATGGCGGGCTGATTCTGTTCGCCATGGGCATCGGCATCGGCGTGCCGCTGCTGTTGCTGGTGACCGTGGGCAATCGCTTCCTGCCCAAACCCGGCGCCTGGATGAACCTGCTCAAAGGCGTGTTCGGTTTCCTGTTCCTCGCCACTGCCCTGCTGATGCTGCGCCCGGTGCTGGATCAATCGCTGTGGATCGGTTTGTGCGGCGCCTTGCTGCTGATTGCCGCCTACAGCGCCTGGAAACAGTCGGAAGGCTTCGGCCGTGTCGCCCATCTGTTCGGCGCCAGTGCGCTGTTGCTCGGGATGTGGGGCGGTCTGCTGCTGATCGGCGCCGCCGGGGGCAGTGATGATCTGCTCAAACCGTTGCAGGTCTACAGCGCCTCAGCCTCTTCCAGTAATGCCGCTCGCCCGACGGGCCATGAGGCGTTCACCACGATCAACAGTCCGCAAGCGCTGCAACAGGAACTGGACGCCGCCCGGGCCCAGGGCCAATGGGTGCTGCTGGACTACTACGCCGATTGGTGTGTGTCGTGCAAGGTCATGGAAAAACAGGTCTTCGGCAAAGCCCATGTGATGGAAGCGCTGAGCGATGTGCGCTTGCTACGGCTGGACGTCACCGCCGACAATGCCGCCAGCCGCGAACTGCTCGGCCGCTATAAAGTGCCGGGACCACCAAGTTTTCTGTGGATCGGCGCAGACGGCCAGGAGCGCCGCAGTCAGCGCATCACCGGTGAGGTCGATGCCGACACCTTCCTGCAACGCTGGACCACCACCCGAGACGCCCGTTAATGCTGACCTTTACCCTCGGCACCTTTGCCATCGCGCTTAACCATCTGCTGCTGATCAGTGCCCTCGCGCTGGCGACGTTTGTCGGCTGGCGGGTGGCCAAGCGCGGAGGCGAAAATCCCGAGTCGGCGCTGTTCAGCCTGTTTTTACTGGGCATGCTGGCGGCGCGGGTCGGTTTCGTTGGCGTCTACTGGACACACTATCGCAACGATCCGTGGCAAATCATCGACCTGCGCGATGGCGGTTTCCTCGCCTGGCCCGGGGTGATTGTGCTGCTGCTCACCGCGCTGTATCGCGGTTGGCGCCGACCGGGTTTGCGCCGCCCGCTGGGTTTCGGCGTGGCCAGCGGTCTGGCGTTCTGGCTGCTGGCGACCTTCTCCCTGAGTATTTACGAACAAGGCACGCGCCTGCCGGAGATTGCCCTGCGCAATGCCGCCGGCGAAACTGTACAACTGGCGGACTACAAGGGTGGGCCGCTGGTCATCAACCTCTGGGCCACCTGGTGCCCGCCGTGTCGCCGAGAAATGCCGGTGCTGGAAAACGCCCAGCAACAGCGCCCGGACCTGACCTTCCTGTTCGTCAATCAGGCCGAAAGCATGCAAAGCGTCAGCACCTTCCTCGAAACCCAGGGCCTGAGCCTGACCAACGTGCTGTTCGACGGCAGCGGTCGATTGGGTCAGGCCGTGGGTTCCATGGCATTGCCGACTACGCTGTTCTATAGCCCCGACGGTCGATTGCTGGACAGCCATTTGGGTGAACTCTCGGATGCCAGCCTGGCCCGCGCCCTGGAAAACTTCGACACCCCTTCTCCTGCCGTACCGGCCACCTCTTCAAGGAAACTGCCATGCCCCGCCTCCGCCACCTGCTGACGCTGACCCTGGGCGCAGCGTTGCTGCACCTGCCGTCGGTGCAGGCCGCCGAAGAATTGCCTGAAGCGATCAAGAAGATCGAAGCCAAGGGCGCGAAAATCGTCGGCCAGTTCGATGCGCCGGACGGTTTGCGTGGGTATGCCGCGCAGTACCAGAACCGAGGCATGGCGCTGTACCTGACCCCGGACGGCAAACATGTGTTGCTCGGCAATCTGTACGACGCCGAGGGCAATGACCTGAGCAGCGCGCCGTTGCAGAAACTGGTCTACGCGCCGATGTCCAAGGAAGTCTGGGCCAAGATGGAAGCCAGTAACTGGATCGCCGACGGCAAAAAAGATGCGCCACGCATCGTGTACCTGTTCAGCGACCCGAACTGCCCCTACTGCAACCTGTTCTGGGAACAGGCACGGCCGTGGGTCAAGGCCGGCAAGGTACAGCTGCGGCACATCATGGTCGGGATCATTCGCGAAGACAGCCCGGGCAAATCCGCGGCACTGCTGGCCGCGAAGGACCCGAGCAAGGCGCTGGAAGATCACGAAAAATCCGGCAAGGGCAGTTCGCTGAAAGCCTTGAAAGACGTGCCGCCGGCGATTCAGGCGAAACTGGCGGCGAACATGCAGTTGATGGAAGACCTGGAACTGCAGGCCACCCCGGCGATTTTCTACATGGACGACAAGGGCGAGCTGCAACAACAGCAAGGCGCGCCTTCGCCGGATAAATTGGTGAAGATTCTCGGGCCTAAGTAGTTTGCTGCAGAGACTTGGTGACCACACCGGCCCCATCGTCGGATCGCCGCCCGGAGCCGACGATGGGGCCAGCAAGATCGACTAATTTCTCTCAGCTAAAAACTTCAACAACACCTCAGTCACAAACGGCGGATTCTCCAAATTGGAGATATGCCCCGCCTCGGGCACCAGCACATACGGGCAGCCAATCAACCCGGCCATTTCCTTCGTTTCCGACGGCGGCCGCGGTTTGTCCTGATCGCCACACATCACCAGCGTGGTGTCGGGATTCAGCTCGCCCAGACGCGGCAACAGATCATCCCGGCCAAACGTGATACGCCCCATCGGCACAATGCTTTCACGCAGACGCTCAGACGGCAACGCCGCCAGTTTCGCGCGGAAATCCTGATACAGCGCCGACTGCGGATCGATCCCCGGACGGAAAAAAATCGGCACCACGATGTCGAGCAGCTGCGGCGCGATCACGCCGGTCTCTTCGATCTGCTTGAACAGCGAGAAATAGTATTGCCGAGTCGGTTCCGGCTCGACACCGACGTAGGTGTCCATCAGCACCAGACCGTTGATCCGTTGTGGCGCCGACAGCGCCAGTCGCACGCCCCACATGCCACCGACCGACAGACCGACCAGCGTGACACGATCAACGTCCAGATGATCGAGCAGCGCCAAGGCCTGGCGGGCGATGTCATCCAGAGACTTCGTGCCTTCGGGAAGTGGGCCGGATTCACCGTGGCCCCACAGGTCCAGCGCAATGACCTGATAGTGTTGCGACAACGCAGCAATCTGCGGTGCCCACATGGCCTGGTCCCACAGGTAGCTGCCGGCCAGCAATACGGCCGGGCCGGTGCCTTGATCGATGTAGTGAAGGGCTTGTCCGTCAATCGTTACGAAGGGCATTGACTGTCTCCGTTGTGAAGGGAATTCAACAAAAAAAGCAGAGGCAGCCTGAGCCGGTCCACAGCGGCAGTCAACGCGCAAATTCGCGCAAATTTCGATGACGCCATCGCGAGCAGGCTCGCTCCCACAGGTTTGGTGTCGATCATAAAAATTGCGAACGACACAAATCCTGTAGGAGCGAGGCTTGCCCGCGAAGAGGCCCGCACAAACGCTAGAAAATCAAAGCCCCTCCAGCTCCGCCATCAAGTCATTGAGGCGATCCACCTTCTCCTCGGTGATGTCACTCGCCGCCAACCCGTCGATGTATTCGGCCAACTCCGCCACCGTGCTGCACTCGAACATCGCCCGCAACGGCACATCGCGTTGCAGGGCTTTCTGCACCCGCGAAGCGATCTGCGTCGCCAGCAACGAATGCCCGCCCAGTTCGAAGAAGTTGTCTTGCACGCCGACCTTCTCGACCTTCAGCACCTCGGCCCAGATAGCGGCCAATGTCTGCTCCAGCTCAGTGCGCGGCGCTTGGTAATCCTGGCTCTGCAACTGGCCGATCTCCAGCGCCGGCAGTGCCTTGCGGTCGAGTTTGCCGTTGGCATTGAGCGGCATCCGCGCCAGCCACAGCCAGTGCAGCGGCACCATGTATTCCGGGAGCTCGGCGCGCAGACGTTGCTTGATGCGCTCCAGTCGTTCGGTCGGGTTCATCGCCGAGTCAGCCGTAACCAGGTAGCCGACCAGATGCTTGCCGTTCAAGCCTTCCTGCACGCCGACCGCCGCTTCGCGCACTTCCGGTTGCTCATGCAGACGGGCTTCGATTTCACCCAGCTCGATGCGGTAACCACGGATCTTCACTTGATGGTCGATACGCCCGACGTATTCCAGCACCCCGTCGCTGCGACGTCGGGCGAGGTCGCCGGTGCGATACAGACGATCCCCCGGCGCACCGAACGGGTTCGGCACAAACACCTGCGCCGTGCGCAGCGGATCGCTGACATAACCGCGCCCGACGCCGGTGCCGGCCACGCACAACTCGCCCACCGCACCCAACGGCACCAGTTCCAGCGCGCCATCGAGCAGGTACAAACGGTTGTTGTCGGTCGGCGTACCGATCGGCAGGTAACTGCCACGGGTCGAAGCCATGTCCACGCGGAAGAACGCCACGTCGTCGGAACACTCCGCCGGGCCATAAGCGTTCACCAATCCGATATCCGGGTAACGCAGCAACCACTGATGCGCCAGCTCCGGCGGCATCGCTTCACCCGTCGGCAACATCCAGCGCAGGCCGTCGAGGCTCATGCGCTCCTGGGCGAGCATGCCCTGAATGAGCGACGGCACGCTTTCCAGCACGGTGATGCCCTGGGCCGACACATGCGCCAGCAACCCTTGCGGATCATGGGCGATGGTGTTCGGCACAATGTCCACCCGCGCCCCGAACAGCGGTGCGGCGAGGAACTGCCACACCGAGATGTCGAAGCTTTGCGAAGCGGTCTGGGCGATCACGTCGGCATCACTGAGATTAAGGTACGGCACCTTGCTCAATTGGTTGTTGAGCATGCCGCGCTGCTCGACCATCACACCTTTGGGCAAACCGGTGGAACCCGAGGTGTAGATCACATAAGCGAGGTTGTCCGGGCCGCTGTAAATCTGAGGATTCGCCACCGATGCAGCGCTCGTCTGGACCTCTTCCCACACCAGCAATTTCGGCCGATTGGCGCAACTGAACTCCTCCAGCAGCGCGACCGCCTGTTCACGGCAGGCCTGCGTGCAGACCAGCAACGGCGTGCGGCTCAGGTCGATGATCCGGCTCAGACGCTGACTCGGCAGCCCCGGGTCCAGCGGCAGATAACCCGCGCCCGCCTTGAAGCTGCCGATGATCATGCCGAGCAGATTGAGGTTGCGTTCGGCCAGCAACGCCACCGGTTGATCCAGCCCGACCCCGGCCGAGATCAACGCATGACCGAGGCGGTTGCTGCGCTGGTTCAGTTCGACATAACTGTGTTGCTGATTCAGGCAACTCGCGGCAATCCGCTGCGGATGCCGGGCGACCTGCGCTTCGAACAACGCGACATAGCTTTGTTCCAGCGGGTAATCGTGCTCACTCTGGTTGCAGCCGTGGATCAGGAAGTCCTGCTCCTCGGCGCCCAGCAAAGGCAAGTCCGCCATGTCGCCATGGAAACCGTCGACCAGCGCCAGCAGCAAACGTTTGAACTCGCCGAGCATGCGCTCGACGGTCGATTCGTCGAAATAACGCTGGTCGTAAGACAGGTGCAGCCCCAGGTCATCGCCCGGGTAGCAGACCGCCGTCAGCGGGAAGTTGGTATGGGTGCGGCCCGAATCCGACGTGGCATTGAGGCTCTGCGCACGGTCCAGCACCGAGACTTCCACCGGGGCGTTTTCGAACACGAACAGGCTGTCGAACAGCGGTTGGCCCTTGGGCAGTTCGCTGTTTTCCTGAATGCTCACCAGCGGCAGGTATTCGTACTCACGCAGCTGCATGTTGCTGTCGAGCAAACCGCTCAACCACTGGCGCACACTGCAACGCTGATCGTCCTCGGGCATTTTCACCCGCAACGCGATGCTGTTGATGAACAGCCCGACGGTGCGCTGCATCTGCGGCATGTCCACCGGACGCCCGGCCACCGTGACGCCGAACAGCACGTCGCGATCACCGCTCAAACGCCGCAGCACCAAGGCCCACGCCGCTTGGGCGAAGGTGTTGATGGTCAGCTGATGCGCTTGCGCCAGTTCGCGCAGCTGCGCACCGTCGCGAGCATCAAGCCTTGTGTAGCGGTCGCCGACGATCATGCCGCCGCTTTCACCGGCATGTTCACGCAGGAACGGTCGGTCGCTCGGAATCGGCGTGGTCCGTTCGAAACCTTGCAAGTTGGTTTTCCACCACTGCCGCGCCTCGGCCAGGCTCTGGCGTTGCAGCCAGCCAATGTAGTCGCGATAACGCGGGGGCACGGCCAGTTGCGCTTCCCGGCCTTCACCGAGGGCGGTGTAGATCTCGAAGAAATCGTTCATCAGCAGCGAGCGGCACCAGGCATCGATGAGGAGGTGGTGGTTGCTCATCATGAACCAGTAACGCGCCGCGCCGACCTTGATCAAGCGCAGGTGGAACGGCGCCTGATTGAGCAAATCGAACCCGGCTTCGCGCTCGCTTTTGAGCAGCGCTTGCAGTTTCGGCTCCTGCTCGGCTTCGGCAATCGCCGTCCAGTCGAGGATCTCGATCGGTGTGCTGCCGGGCTTGTGGATCACTTGCAGCATGTCTTCGCCGACGTTCCAGCAGAACGAGGCGCGCAGGGCTTCGTGACGGGCGATCACCGCTTGCCAGGCCTGGGCGAATCGCTGCGGATCGAGTTCGCTGCTGATGCGGTAGCGGTCCTGCATGTAGTAGAGGCCGGTGCCCGGTTCCAGCAAGGTGTGCAGCAGCATGCCTTCCTGCATCGGGGTCAACGGGTAGACGTCCTCGATGACGGCGGCCGGAATCGGCAGCGCATCCAACTGCAGCTGAGTCAGTCTGGCCAGCGGGAAATCCGACGGCGTGAGGCCGCCGGCATCGTCTTGCAGGCAATGTTCGATCAGGCTTTGCAGCTCGCCCAGGTAGGCATCCGCCAGATCGCTGATGGTCTGCGGATTGTGGCGTTCGGCGCTGAAGGTCCAGCGCAGCACCAGTTCACCGCCGTACACCTGACTGTCGACGCTCAGTTCATTGGGCAGCGGCGCCTGCGGGTCGTGGGCCGCACCGACAGGCTCGTCCAGCGGACGGAACAAAGCGTCCGCGCCGAAGCTCTGGTCGAACTGACCAAGGTAGTTGAAGGTGATCGGCGCCACCGGCAACCCGGCCAGGGTCTGGCGACTCAGATCATCGGCCAGGTAACGCAGCACGCCATAACCCAGGCCTTTGTGCGGCACGCCACGCAGTTGTTCCTTGATCGCCTTGATCGAGGCGCCCTGCCCGTTCGCCGGCACAAGGCGTAACGGATAAGCGCTGGTGAACCAGCCGACGGTGCGGGTCAGGTCAATTTCGTCGAACAGGGTTTCGCGGCCGTGGCCTTCGAGTTGAATCAGCGCCGATTCCTCTCCGCTCCAGTGGCACAGCACACGGGCCAACGCGGTCAGCAGCAGGTCGTTGACTTGCGTGCGATAGGCACTCGGCGCCTGTTGCAGCAACTGGCGAGTACGCTCGGCATCGAGCCGCACGCTGACGGTTTGCGCATGCCGGTTCTGCCGCCCGCCCTTGGGACGATCACACGGCAGCTCAGCACTCGGCCCGGCCAGTTGCGCCTGCCACCAGCACAGTTCTTCACGCAGGGATTCGCTGCCGGCATAGGCCTGTAAACGGGCGGACCAATCCTTGAACGCACTGGTTTTCGCCGGCAGTTTGACCGACTGCTGAGCGTCCAGTTGACGGTAAACGGTTTGCAGATCGTCCAGCAGCACCCGCCATGAAACACCGTCCACCACCAGGTGGTGAATGGCGATGAACAGCCGTTGTTCGCCCTCGGGACCATCGACCAGCAACACGCGCATCAGCGGGCCGTGTTCGAGGTCAAGGCTGCGCTGGGCATCGGCGAACAGCGCGGCGCATTTGTCCATGGACGAAACCCGCACTTGCCACAGCACCGGCACGTCGGACATCGTCTGATGCTCGGCGCGCCATTGCGCGCCGGTTTGAGTGAATCGCAGACGCAAGGCGTCGTGCTGTTCGATCACCGCCAGCAGCGCTTGCTCCAGGCGATGGGGTTCCAGCGCGGCGGTCGGTTCCAGCAGCAACGCCTGGTTCCAGTGCTGACGCTCGGGAATGTCAGTGTCGAAGAACCAGTGCTGAATCGGCGTCAGACGCGATTCACCTGTGAGCAGGCCCTGCTCGGCGGTGATCTGCTCGGTACGGGTGGCCACGGCGGCCAGGGTCTGCACCGTCTGGTGCTGGAACAGATCACGCGGACTGAAATGAATGCCCTGTTGCCGCGCACGGCTGACCACCTGGATCGACAGAATCGAATCGCCGCCCAGTTCAAAGAAGTTGTCGTTGAGGCCCACTTGCTCGACGTTCAGCACCTCGCACCAAATGCCGGCCAAGGTCAGTTCCAACTCGTTGCTCGGCGCCACGTAGTGCTGACGATTTAGTTCCGGGTCCGGCGCTGGCAAGGCGCGGCGGTCGAGTTTGCCGTTGGCGGTCAGCGGCATGCTGGAAAGCAGGATCAGGTGCGTCGGCACCATGTAATCCGGCAGTTGCGACTTGAGGTGATGCTTCAAGGCTTCGCGCAGTGCCGTCTGCTGTGTGTCGTCCTGCTCGGCAACGTCGGTCACCAGATAGCCGACCAGTTGTTTGCCGCTCGGCGCGTCGAGGGCCAGGACCACGGCTTCGCGGATCGATTCATGTTCCAGCAGACGGGTTTCGATTTCGCCCAGTTCGATGCGGAAACCGCGAATCTTCACTTGATGGTCGATGCGCCCCAGGTACTCCACCAAGCCATCGGCACGCTGGCGTACCAGGTCGCCGGTGCGGTACAGACGTCCGCCATCGGCGGCGAACGGATCCGCCACAAATCGTTCGGCGGTCATGCCCGGACGTTGGTGATAACCCTGCGCCAGACCGGCACCGCCGACGAACAACTCGCCGGTCGCGCCTTGCGGTACCAGGGCCAGGTCGGCGTCGAGGATGTAGGCGACCCGCGCGCCGATCACGCTGCCGATCGGCACGCTGCCCAAGCCTTCTTCCAGCTGTTCGGGTGCCAGACTCGCCAACGGCATGACCACGGTTTCGGTCGGGCCATAGGCATTGAAAAACAGGCTCGGTTTGAACGCCGCACGAATTCGCGTCAGGTGTTCACCGGTCAGGGCTTCGCCGCCGGTGATGCACATGCGCACCGGCAAGGTTTCGCCCTGGGTCGCCAGCCACTGCGCCAATTGGCTGCCGTAGCTTGGGGTGAAGCCGAGGATGTTGATGTGGTGGCGACGAATGAGCCCACAGATTTCTTCCGCGTCCCATTGGCCTTGGGCGCGCAGCACAACGTGCGCGCCACTCAACAACGGCACCAGCAAACGCTCGGTCGCAGCGTCGAAGTTGATCGAATAAAAATGCAGCTCGCAATCGTCCGGGCGCATGCCGAAGCGCTCAATGACCGCTTGGCAATGCATGGCGATTTCACCGTGGGACACCACCACGCCTTTCGGTTTGCCGGTCGAACCCGAGGTGTAAATCAGGTACGCCTGATGTTGCGGCAGGCTGATAAACGGCAGCTCTGTGGCCGGATAATTGGCCAACGCGGCGGTGTCCTCTTCGAGGCACCAACGGCCGACGGAGGCCGGCAATTCGCCGAGCGCGTCGAACATTGCCGCATCGCTGAGCAGCAAACCAATGCCACTGTCCTCGATCATGTAATGCAGGCGATCGAGCGGGTATTCCGGGTCCAGCGGCACATAAGCGCCGCCGGCCTTGAGGATCGCCAGCAGGCCGACGACCATTTCCAGCGAACGCTCAAGCGCCAGACCAACGCGAACCTGCGGGCCGACACCGCGTTCGCGAAGCATCCAGGCCAGGCGATTGGCGCGGCTGTCGAGTTCGGCGTAGCTCAGGGTTTCACCCGCAAACGTCAACGCCGGTGCGTCTTTGCGGGTAAGGGCCTGCTCGCTGAACAGGTGATGAATGCACTGGTCGAGGCGATGCTCGCCCGGTTCGACGCCAAGGCTGTCCAACAGCTTTTGCTGCTCGCCGGCGTCGAGCAACGGCAGCTCGCTGAGGCGCTGTTGCTGATCGCTCAGCAGCGCTTCCAGCAGATTGCGCCAGTGCCCGGCCATGCGTGCAATGCGCGGTTCATCGAACAAATCGGTGCTGTAGGTCAGGCAGCAACCCAGTCGATGATCGAGGTCGGTGACTTCCAGGTTGAGGTCGAACTTGGTCGCCCGGGCATCGTTGGCCAGGTACTCGACGGTCATGCCGGCCAGGGTGCGGCTCTGCTGGAATTCCCAGCGCTGTACGTTGCACATCACCTGGAAAAGCGGGTTGTAAGCGGCGCTGCGCGGTGGCTGCAACGCTTCTACCAAGTGATCGAATGGCAAGTCCTGATGGGACTGGCCTTCGATCACCGTGTGGCGCACCTGCTCGAACAATTCACCCACGGACATCTGCCCGTCGAGCTGGCAACGCAACACCTGGGTGTTGAGGAACGCACCGATCAGCCCTTCGCTTTCCGGGCGAATCCGGTTGGCCACCGGCGCGCCAATGCGCAGGTCGTTCTGGCCGCTGTAGCGGTAAAGCAGCACGGCCAGCGCGGCGGTCATGGTCATGAACAGGGTCAGGCCGTTTTGTGCGTTGAAGGCGCGGACCCGTGCGGCGAGGTCATCGCTCAGGTCGAAACGGAACAATTCACCCTGATGGCTTTGTACCGGCGGACGCGGACGGTCGGCCGGCAATTCCAGCAACGGATGTTCGCGGCCCAGTTGCGCGGTCCAGTAGTCGAGCTGGCGTTGGCGCTCGCCGGACTCCAGCCACTGGCGCTGCCAGACGCTGTAATCCAGGTATTGCACCGGCAGCGGTGCCAGCGGCGATTCGCGGTCGTCGACGAACGCTTCGTACAGCGCGCTGAGTTCCCGGGCGAAGATGTCCATCGCCCAGCCTTCGGTGACGATGTGGTGCAAAGTCAGCACCAGGTAGTGTTCGTGCTCGGCGGTCTTGACCAGACACGCGCGCAGCAGCGGACCGGTTTCCAGGTCGAACGGTTTATGCGCCTCATCGTCAGCCAGTTGCTGCACCCGTTGCTCACGGCTGTCGGCCTCCAGCGCCGAGAAGTCCTTCCAGTCCATGCGCATGCCGGTTTGCGCATGCACCTGTTGCCGGGCCACGCCGTCGATGCTCGGGAACGTGGTGCGCAGGGTTTCGTGACGCATGATCAGCGCTTGCAACGCCGCTTCGAAACGCCCGACATCGAGTACACCGCGCAGCCGCGCCATACCGCCGACGTTATAGGCAGGGCTGTCCGGCTCCATTTGCCAGAGGAACCACATGCGTTGCTGGGAATACGACAGCGGCACCGGTTGGTTGCGGTCGACTTTCTCGATGGGCGGTTGCTGGTTGGTCTTGCCGCTGGCCTGGATCCGTTGAACCTGTTCGGCAAACCCGCCCAGCTCACTGTTTTCGAACAGCGCCCGCAGCGGCAACTCGACGTCGCAGGCCTGACGGGTACGGGAAATGATTTGCGTGGCCAGCAACGAATGACCGCCGAGGGCGAAGAAATCGTCGCGCAGGCCGATCTGCGCAAGGCCCAGCACTTCGCGCCAGATGCCGGCGATTTGCTGCTCCAGCGCCGTGACCGGCTCGACGTGTTCGCGCACTTGCCGTTGCGGTTCGGGCAAGGCACGACGGTCGAGTTTGCCGCTTGGGCTCAAGGGCATTTCGTCCAGCCGCATCAGCTGCGCCGGGACCATGTATTCCGGCAGTTCGGCCGCCAGCGCGGCTTTCAGACGCGCGCTTTGAGCATCAACCGCTTCGATGCAATCGGTGGCGGTGTAGTAACCGATCAACTGACCACCGGCTGCCGTTTCGCGCACCAGCACCACGGCTTGGGCAACGCCCTCCTGGGCCAGCAAACGGGCTTCGATTTCTTCGGGCTCGACACGGAAGCCGCGCAGCTTGACCTGCTGATCGAGACGGCCGAGGTATTCGATCACGCCATCCGCCGTCCAGCGCGCACGGTCGCCGGTGCGGTACAGACGCGCGCCCTGCTCGCCCAGTGGATCGACGACAAAACGTTCAGCGGTCAGACCCGGACGGCCCAGATAGCCACGGGCCGGGCCGATGCCGCTGATGCACAGCTCACCCGGCACACCGGCCGGCACCAGATTGAGGTCGCTGTCGAGTACGCGGCACACCACGTTGCCCAACGGCCGGCCAATCGGCGAGCGCTCGCCATCGGCGCGGGTGCAGTGCCAATGGGTGACGTTGATAGCGGTTTCGGTCGGGCCGTAGCGGTTGTGCAGTTGCACGGCCGGCAACTGTTGCAGCACGCGGTTGCGCAGCTCGGCGGGCAAGGCTTCGCCACCGGAGAAAACCCGACGCAGGCTAGTGCATTCGGCGGTCAGCGGCTCATCAATGAACAACGAAAGCAGTGGCGGTACGAAGTGCAACGTGGTCACGCCGTATTGCTGGACCAGCTGCGCGATGCGATGCGGGTCGCGGTGCTCACCGGGGCCGGCGATCAGCAAGCGTGCGCCGGTGATCAGCGGCCAGAAGCACTCCCACACCGACACGTCGAAACTGATCGGGGCTTTTTGCATCAGCACGTCGGTGTCGTTCAAACCGTAGGTGTTCTGCATCCATTGCAGGCGCTCGGCGAGCGCCGCGTGGGTGTTGCCGACACCCTTCGGCTGGCCGGTGGAACCGGAGGTGTAAATCACGTAGGCGAGGTTGTCGCCATGCAGATGCAGCCCTGGCGCTTGGCTTGGCCAGTTCTCCAGATGCAGCGCATCCATGGCGATCACGCTGACGCCGTCGGTGGCCGGCAGGCGTTCGAGCAACTGGGTCTGGGTCAGCAGCAACTCGACGCCGCTGTCGCTGAGCATGTAGGCCAGGCGCTCGGCCGGGTAATCCGGGTCCAGCGGCACATAGGCGCCACCGGCCTTGATGATCGCCAGCAGACCGATCAGCAATTGCGGCGAACGCTCGGCGGCGATGGCCACGCAAACGTCCGGGCCAACGCCTTTGTCGCGCAGGTAATGGGCCAGGCGGTTGGCCTGGGTGTGCAGTTCGGCGAAATCGAGGGCGCCGCCGTCCCACATCAGCGCGGTGCGTTCCGAGGTCTGGCGCGCTTGCTCATTGAGCATTTCCGGCAACCATTGGCTGGCCGGTGTGCACGGTGCGGCGCTCCAGGACGTTTGTTGGCCGTGTTCGCTTGCGCTCAGCAGTGGCAGGTCGCCAATGGCGGTGGACGGTTGCTCGCAAATGGCCCGCAGCAGGTTGCTGAAATGCTCGGCCAGACGTTCGATGGTCGTCGCGTCGAACAGCTCGCTGGCGTAGTCGAAGGACAGGCTCAGGCGACCCTTCTGGTCTTCTTCGCTGTGCAGTTGCAGGTCGAACTTGGCTTCGCGGCTGTGCCACGGCAGTTCTTCTGCGAGCAATCCAGGCAGGCGACGCAACGCGCTCAAATCCCGTTGCTGGTGGTTGAACATCACCTGGAACAAGCCTTGTTCGCGGGCTTGCGGGAAGGCTTCGAGCAGTTGTTCGAACGGCAGATCCTGATGCGCTTGTGCGCCCAGCGCAGCCTGGCGGGTTTGCGCCAACAGCTCCAAGAATGACAGGCGCGAATCCACCTCGGCACGCAGCACTTGGGTGTTGATGAAGAAGCCGATCAGCCCTTGGGTTTCCAGGCGCGGGCGGTTGGCATTCGGCACGCCGATGCGGATGTCGCGCTGGCCGCTGTAGCGGTGCAACAGGCTCTGGAACGCGGCGAGCAACAGCATGAAGGGCGTCGATTCATGCGCCTGGGCGGTCTGGCGAATGGCATCGCTCAAGGTCGCATTTAAACGCACGGTATGGCGGGCGGCGCTGTGAACGTGATGCGCCGAGCGCGGGTGATCGGTGGCCAAGGTCAGGGTCGGATGCTCGTCACCCAACTGTGCTTTCCAGTAGGCGAGTTGCCGTTCGCCCTCCCCTTGCGCCAGCCATTGACGCTGCCAGCTGCCGTAATCGGCGTATTGGGTCGGCAATGCGGGAAGCGAGGCCTTTTGTCCTTGGGAGGCCGCAGCGTACACGCGCGAGAACTCGTCGATCAGCACGTTCAGCGACCAGCCATCGGCGATGATGTGGTGCATCGTGACCAGCAGTTGATGGTCCTCGTCGTCGAGGCGCACCAGCGTCACCCACAGCAGCGGGCCTTTTTCCAGATCGAACTGGGTGCGGGCTTCGTCCTCACGGATTTGCAGCGCGCGGGCTTCACGCTCGGCGGCGGGCAGGTCGCTGATGTCGATCAATTGCAGGTTGAATTCGCCCGCCGCATCGACCTGTTGCAGCGCCACGCCGTCCCGTTCGAAGAACCGTGTGCGCAGGGATTCATGACGCTCGATCAGTTGCTGGAAACTGGCGCGCAAGGCGTCTTCGTCCAGCTCGCCACGCAGGCGCAAGGCCCCGGGAATGTTGTAGGCGCTGCTGTGCGGGTCGAGTTGCCAGGTGATCCAGAGGCGGTTTTGCGCCAAGGATTGTGGCATCGGTTCGTTGCGCGACAGCGGTGTGATCGCGCCCTGGGCCAGGCCGCCGTCCTGCTGCAACTGAGCGACAGCGGCGGTGAACGCGCCAAGGGTTGGCGCTTCGAACAGCAGGCGCAGGTTCAGCTCCAGACTGAGTGCTTCACGCAGCCGCGCCACCACTTGAGTGGCGGCGATGGAATTGCCGCCGTGCAGGAAGAAGTGATCGTCGGCGTTGACCTGTTTGACCTGCAGTTGCTCGCTCCAGATCTGGCCGATCAAGGCTTCTAGCTCAGAACTTGTTTCGGCTTTGGCGTCGCTCTGAACATCTGCCGACGGGAACAGCGCATAGCTGTCGAGGCTGCCGTCCGCCAGACGATTGCGGCAGGCCGAACGTTGCAGTTTGCCGCTGGAGGTCTTGGGTAATGTGCCCGGATTGAGCAGCACCACCACGCTCGGCGCTTCCTGATACGCCTCGGCCACCGCCTGGCGGATGGCTTTGATCAATGCGTCGGGCGGGAGGATTTTCTGCACGCTGCGGCTGATTTCCGCGGCAATGCCGATGCCTTCCTGACCGTCGATATTGACCGCGAAAGCGGCGACGCGACCTTTTCGCACCACTTCCACTTCGCGTTCGATGGTCTGTTCGATGTCTTGCGGGTACAGGTTCTGGCCGCGAACGATCAGCATGTCTTTCAGGCGACCGGTGATGAACAGTTCACCGTCACGCATGAAGCCCAGGTCGCCCGTGCGCAGCCAGGTCCGATTGTTGTGCTGGACGAAGGTCTTGGCGCTGGCCTCGGGGTTGCGCCAGTAGCCATGGGCGATGCTTGGCCCGGCGGCCCAGACTTCGCCGATGGCGTTATCGGCGAGTTCATTGAGCGCGACGGGGTCGACAATCAACACCGCATGATCCGGCTGACTGATGCCACAACTCATGATCGCGCTGCCTTCGCCAATCTCCGCTCGGTTCCGGGCCAAGGCTTGGTCGTCTACGCGCAGGTTGCCGATGCCCTGACCGCGCGGGGTTCCGGCGACGAACAAGGTGGCTTCGGCCAACCCGTAAGACGCCATGAAGCTGTCGGTGGTGAAACCGCACGCCGCGAACTTTTCGCCGAAGCGATCGAGGGTGTCGAGACGAATCGGTTCGGAGCCGGAATACGCCACGCGCCAGCCGCTCAGGTCGAGGCGCTCCAGCGCTGATTCGCTGACGCGCTCGCTGCACAGGCGATAGGCGAAATCCGGGCCGCCGCTGATGGTGCCGCCGTATTCGCTGATCGCTTCCAGCCAGCGCAATGGCCGACCAAGGAAGTACGCCGGCGACATCAACACGCACGGCACGCCGCTGAAAATCGGCTGCAACAGACCGCCGATCAGGCCCATGTCGTGGTACAGCGGCAGCCAGCTGACGATCACGTCGTCCGGGTTCAGGTCGATACCGAAGCCATGACGGATCAGCAGTTCATTGGCCACCAAGTTGCCGTGACTGACTTGCACCCCTTTGGGCAACGCGGTGGAACCGGAGGTGTATTGCAGGAAGGCGATGTGGTCGCCGGCCAGGTTCGGCGCGATCCAGCTGTCGGCCAAGGCACCGTCCAGGGTGTCGACGCACAGCAGCGGCGGCGCACCTTCAATCTGCAGCAAGGCGTCGCGCAGGCCGGCGCTGGTCAGCAGCAGGCGCGGCTCGGCATCGCTGATGATCGACTGCAAACGTTCCTGGTGATGACGTTTAGCCGACTCCGGCGGATAAGCCGGCACCGCGATCACACCGGCGTACAGGCAGCCAAAAAAAGCCGCGACGTAATCCGGGCCGCTCGGGAACAGCAGCACGGCGCGATCGCCAAATTCAGCCTCGGCCTGCAACGCACCGGCAATGGTTCGCGCCCGCTGATCCAGCTCGCGATAACTGAGCACCACGGCCTGATTCGGGGTGTCGGCGAGAAAACGCAAGGCCACCCGATCCGGCGTCAGGGCCGCACGGCGCTGGAGGGCTTGGACCAGATTGCTTGGGAGTTCGAACGCGTCGGTCATGAGGTTTCCTGCCTGAATTCGGCTTGCAAATGGAATCGGTTTTCTTACGTCACGCCCACTAAAGGGCATGCAGGACGCGGTCTTCGCCGACTGCGCAAGGCATTGGGAATGCTGTTTTGGCCCGGATTGACCCGGCACCTTTCACCAATGAGAACGGATGGGGTGTTGAAATAATTAGTCGGCAGGCTTGATCGCCAGCGGGGCCAAGTGCTGCAAGCGAGTGCGACAGCGTGTCGCAGTTCTCACTCTGCACCGTTGAGGAGCATTAATTCTCTTTCTCAATTGACAATCATTATCATTCAGCATAATTTGTCGCTCGATGTGTAGGACGGCTCCCCCCTCGGCCTCCCACCCAACCTATTGGCAGCAAGGTGATTTCCATGACGGAACAAGTATCCACAAGCAGGTGCGATTCACCGCTACTTCAGGCCTTTGTCGACAACCGACTGATTCTGGTCAAGATTGCAGCGCGGATTACCGGCTGCCGGTCGCGTGCTGAAGACGTGGTCCAGGATGCGTTTTTCCGGCTGCAATCGGCGCCGCAAATCACGTCATCCTTCAAGGCTCAGCTCAGTTATCTGTTCCAGATCGTGCGCAATCTGGCGATCGACCACTATCGCAAGCAGGCGCTGGAGCAGAAGTACTCCGGGCCGGAAGAGGAAGGTCTGAACGTGGTGATTCAGGGTGCTTCGCCGGAAACCTCGCACATCAATTTCTCGACCCTGGAAAACATTGCCGATGCGCTGACGGAGCTGCCGAGCCGCACCCGCTACGCCTTCGAGATGTACCGCCTGCACGGCGTGCCGCAAAAGGACATCGCCAAGGAACTCGGCGTCTCGCCGACCCTGGTGAACTTCATGATTCGCGATGCGCTGGTGCACTGCCGCAAGGTGTCGGGCAATCGTGTGGATACCTTTGCCCGTCGCTAAGATCTGATTTCTGCGGTGACCCCAATCGCGAGCAGGCTCGCTCCTACATTGGATCTCTGGTGAACACAAAATCTGTGAACACCGAAGATCAAATGTAGGAGCGAGCCTGCTCGCGATGGGGCACTCAAGGTCAGTGCAGACCTTGAGTCATAAGCATCAAGCCAACGCACACCGATCAAAAAACCGCTCCCGCCCCAGCATCATCAACGCCGCGCGCTTGTGGGGGAAGTCGAACTCTTTCTCGCAGTGGTAACCCTGGTTCTGCATGTACCCGATCATCTTCCCGTTGTCGGCGCGAGGCTCGGCGACCACTCGCTGGGTGCGCGGATCGTCGAGAAACAGGAAATGCGTCAGCGCCGATAACCAGCTCGCCACCTTGTGCGGGCCACGGTGATTTTCTTCGCCCACCAGCATGTGGATACCACGGTCGTAATCGCCGGCGTCACAGAACGGCGCGATGCGATCTTCCTTGGCCCAATAGGCCTCGAAATAGGCAAACGGCTGATCATCGAAACAACCGATCAGGGTCAGGGTGTGAGGGTCGGCTTCGAGTTTGCTCAGGTACTCGCGGTGCTGCTCGAGGCTGCCCTCTTCCTGCCAGAAACTCGCGACACGCGGACTGTTCTGCCAGCGATTGAAACGTGCCAGGTCCAGGTCGATATCCAGCGTGCGCAGGGAAATCCAGGCACCGAGCCGCGCATCGAAGCGCCGATAGACTTCACCCCGTGGTTTTAGCGGGCGCAGCGGATGACGTTTGCCGACACTGATGACCATTTGCTGCGGATAAGTGTCGGTCTGCGCCTGGCTGAGCCACGGCTGGGGCAACTGCCAGAACAGCCTGCGTTCGCAGCGGTATTGGCCGGCGGTGTCGGTGGGAATCAACAAACCGCTCGCCAAGGCGTCGGCGGGCAACTGCTGCAGTTGAAAAGTCAGGTGTTGGCACGCCGGATCACGGGCAAACAGCCAATAGCAGGCGGCCCAGAGCGCCTGACTTTCAGGCGTGTCGAAGCGCTTTTCGACCTGTACCTGCAAGTCGGGCTCGCGGGTCAGGCGCAGCGCGATCAGCGGCTGCCCTTCCAGGCTGAGATTCAGGCGACTCTGGGTTTCATCAGCTACAAGACGGCTTCCGTTGGGCAAGGCCAGGGCAGTCAGGTCATTTAGATTGGGCATGGGTCGGGCTCACGATAATCGTCGACAGTTCAACCATGTGACGTGAGCCGGGGCAGGAAATTTAAGTGAAGTTGCGAATGACGCGACCTGCGGCGTCATTAGGGTTTGGGCACCGGCACCACCGCAATCTTGTACGGATCGAAAATCTTCAGCATCTGCCCATTGTCCCGCAACCCTTGCAGTAACTTGCCGAACGCCTCGCCGCTGATGGGCGCGGACGGACGCAGGATCGCGTAGTGGTGATACACCTGATCGATGCGCTGCGACACCAGCAACTGATCGGCCACCTGCTCGTTGCGTAGCAGGTAATCGCTCAGGTAGGAACGCGTCACCAAGGCAATGTCTGCCCGCCCGCGCAGCACCATCAGCAGGTTGCTGTCATGGGAATAGGTCAGCGTGGCGTCGTAGTTCTGCGCGAGGAATTTCGGGTCGGCATTGAAGTTGGCAAACTCGTAGTGATAGCCGCTGAACAGCGCCAGACGCTTGCCGGTGAGGTCGGAAAAATAGCTTTGCTGACGATCGGGCTCGCGTTGCGCGACGAAAATCTCGGCGTCTTCAAGCCCCATGTCGACGCTGGTGTGGGGAATGTCCTTCCAGCCCCAGTCCGGGTTCTCGAAAATGGCCATGTCGACCCGACCTTGCTTGAAATCACCGAATCGCCGGGGAATCGAAGTCGGCACCAGAACGAACTGATAGTCGCTCTGCAATTGATTCAAGGCTTCTACCAATTGCGGCAGCAGGCCAGTGTCGGCACCGGACTCCGGGCGCACGGTATAAGGCGGGAAATGCGCGGCACCGACCCGCACCAGTTGCGCAGCCTGGGACGGCAACACCCAAACCGTCGCGAGCGACGCCAGCAAAAGCCGCGTGGCCGTCCTAATTGGCGAAGACATCAAAACAACCCACTCCCCAAAAAATATCCATCAATTCATTCAAGCTAGGCGGTTTCAGCCACTTAGCCAGTTTCCTGCTGGCTCATGACAACTTATTACTTTTCTTCGAGGACAAGAATCAATGCTTCATCGGCCAATTGATCGAGGCTCATGCTGCCGCCGGCACGAAACCAGGTGGTGGTCCAAGACAACGCCCCCGTCAGAAAACGACGCGTGATGAACACATCGCCACGGATAAAACCGGCGTCCTTGGCTTCACCCAACACCTGCAGCCAAAGCGCTTCGTAAATATCGCGCAGCGCCAGCACCTGCGCCTGCCCGTCGTCGGACAGCGAACGCCATTCGTACACCAACACCGCCATGGCCTCGCCGCTGCCGCCCATGATCGACTGCAATTCGCAGCGAATCAGCGCCAGCACCCGCTCGCGCACATTGCCGGCCTCGGCCAGGGCGGCGTGCATCAACGCCGTGTTGTAGCGGATGGTCTCTTCCATCACCGCCCGCAGGATCTCGTCCTTGCTTTTGAAGTGATGAAAAATGCTGCCCGACTGAATGCCCACGGCGCCAGCCAGATCGCGCACTGTGGTGCGTTCATAACCTTTGTTGCGGAACAGGTGAGCCGCCACTTGCAGCAGTTTGCCGCGGGCGCTGTCGGGGTCGGTCAATTGGCCGTTGTCGACCAATTCGCGCATGACCCCCAGGGCTTTTTGCTCGTCCACCCGTTCTCTCCTACAGTCGATCAATCAAATGCGCCGCCCGCCGCTAAAACAGCGGGGTTGCGCGGGCAATTTAAGCTGGCGACGGCAACCAAGCAAGCGCTCGGGCAGAAGATATTTCAGCCGTTTACAAACCAAGCGCTTGCTTGGTAGTCTCGATGCACTTCTCTCGGAGGTGGTTATGGAAAGGACTGCGCCAGAAACGATTCGCATCGGATGCGCCAGCGCGTTCTGGGGCGATACCTCAACCGCTGCTGCGCAACTGGTGCACGGTGGGCGTCTGGACTATCTGGTCTTCGACTATTTGGCCGAAATCACCATGTCGATCATGGCCGGCGCACGGATGAAAGATACGCAGGCAGGCTATGCGGGCGACTTCATCGAAGTCCTCAGCCCATTGCTGGGGCAACTCGCCGAACAAAACATCCGCGTCATCAGCAATGCCGGCGGGGTCAATCCACAGGCTTGCGCCGCTGTCTTGCAAGCGGCCTGTGACAAGGCCGGGGTGGCACTGAAAATCGCCGTACTGCTGGGCGACGACCTGCAACCGCAGTTCAAACAGCTGAGCAGTCGTGGCCTGCATGAAATGTTCAGCGGCGCGCCCTTGCCGCCGATGTGCGTCTCGACCAACGCCTACCTCGGCGCCCCGGGCATTGTCGAAGCCCTTCGTTTGGGTGCCGACATCGTCATTACCGGGCGCGTCGTCGACAGCGCGGTAGTCAGTGCCGCGCTGGTGCATGAATTCGGCTGGTCCTGGCATGACTACGACAAACTGGCCCAGGCCGCATTGGCCGGGCACATCATCGAATGTGGCGCCCAGTGCACCGGCGGTAATTTCACCGATTGGCGCGACGTGCCCGATTACGAACACATTGGCTTCCCCATCGTCGAAGTCAGCGCCGACAGCCAGTTCATCGTCAGCAAACCCGAGGGTTCTGGCGGCCTGGTCACGCCGCTGACCGTCGGCGAACAGATGCTCTATGAAATCGGCAACCCCCAAGCCTATCTGCTGCCCGACGTGGTCTGCGATTTCACCCAGGTCAAACTCGTGCAACAAGGTAAAAACGCGGTCCAGGTGCATGGTGCCAAAGGCTTGCCGCCCACCGATCAGTACAAAGTCAGCGCCACGTACCCGGACGGTTTCCGCTGCACCGCCAGTTGCCTGATCGCCGGGATCGATGCGGTGGCCAAGGCCGAGCGGGTCAGTCAGGCAATCATCAACAAGACGTCCGATATCTTCAGCCAGCGCGGCTGGGCGCCCTACAGCGAAGTGAACATCGAACTCCTGGGCAGCGAGGCGACTTACGGCCCCCACGGCCAACGTCAGGACAGCCGTGAAGTGGTGATCAAACTCGCGGTGCGTCATCCGAACAAACAGGCATTGATTGTGTTCTCCCGGGAAATCGCCCAAGCCGCCACCGGCATGGCGCCGGGGCTGACCGGGATTGTCGGCGGACGGCCGACGGTGTATCCGCTGATCCGGCTGTTCTCGTTCCTCATCGACAAAACCGCCTGCACGCTGGAAATTGATCTAAAGGGCCAGCGCCAGCCGTGCGCCCTGCCCGCCGTCGATGTGCTCGACCCGGATGACTTGCCCGTTCCGTTCGACCCGCCGCAACCCACAGGCCGCGCCGATGCCAGCGTGGCCCTGATCAAGCTCGCCGTGGCGCGCTCCGGCGACAAGGGCAATCACAGCAACATCGGCGTCATGGCCCGTGCGCCCGAATACCTGCCATGGATCGCCGAAGCCCTGACGCCCGAGGTGATGGTCGACTGGATGAGCCATGTCCTTGACCCGGTACACGGACGTGTCGAGCGTTGGTATCTGCCCGGCACCCACAGTTTCAATTTTCTTCTGGAGAACGCCCTCGGCGGCGGCGGTGTGGCCAGCTTGCGGATCGATCCGCAAGGCAAGGCCTTCGCCCAGCAGTTGCTGGACATCCAGATTCCGGTGCCCCAGCGCATCGCCGACCAGGTCAACTAGAGGACTGTCGCCATGGCCTACGATTCGATTTTCAAAGCCAGTTTGTTTGCAGGCCAAACCATCATCGTCACCGGTGGCGGCAGCGGCATCGGCCGGTGCACCGCCCATGAGCTGGCGGCACTCGGCGCCCATGTGCTGCTGGTCGGGCGCAAGGCCGACAAGTTGAAAAACGTCGCCGCCGAGATTGCCGAAGACGGCGGCAAGGCGGACTGGGCCACCTGCGACATTCGTGAAGAAGAAGCGGTCAAGCATCTGGTTAGCGAGTTGATTCGCAAGCACGGCCCGATTCATGGGCTGGTCAACAATGCCGGTGGCCAATACCCGTCGCCGCTGGCCTCGATCAATCAAAAGGGTTTCGAAACCGTGATGCGCACCAACCTGGTGGGCGGTTTCCTGATGGCTCGGGAGGTGTTCAACCAGTCGATGAGCAAACACGGCGGCGCCATCGTCAACATGCTCGCCGACATGTGGGGCGGCATGCCCGGCATGGGTCACTCGGGCGCAGCGCGCTCGGGCATGGACAACCTCACCAAGACCGCTGCCTTCGAATGGGGTTATGCCGGGGTGCGGGTCAACGCGGTGGCGCCGGGTTGGGTGGCCTCGAGCGGCATGGACACCTACGAAGGTGCGTTCAAAGCGGTGATTCCGACTTTGCGCGAGCACGTGCCGCTCAAGCGCATCGGCACCGAATCGGAAGTCAGCGCGGCGATTGTTTTCCTGCTCAGCCCGGCGGCGGGATTCATCAGCGGCAGCACCCTGCGCATCGACGGCGCGGCGAGCCTTGGCGGGCGGGCATGGCCGATTCACAAAGCGCAAAACAGTGAGTCGTACAACGGTTTTCACCGCGCCTACCTTCCTGATGTGCTCAAGGACAAGGAATAAGCCATGCCGGTGATCCAGTCTCAAATCGACCCGTTCAGCGAACGGTTCGCCCAGAACCGCACCGCAATGCTGGTCGGCATCGAGCAGGTCCGCCAGCTCGAACACAACCTGCTGAACAAGGCGGCCGAAGCCAAGCCAAAATTCGACAAGCGCTGCCAATTGCTGCCCCGTGAACGCCTCAATCTGCTACTCGACCCCGGTGCGCCGTTCCTCGAACTGGCGAGCCTGGCCGGCTACAAGCTGCACGACGACAAGGACGGCAGCTCGGCCGGTGGTGGCTTGATCGCCGGGATCGGCTACGTGTCCGGCGTGCGCGTGCTGGTGGTGGCGAACAACAGCGCGATCAAGGGCGGGACCATTTCCCCCAGCGGCCTGAAAAAGTCCCTGCGCCTGCAACAGATCGCCATGGAGAACAAACTGCCGGTGATCACCCTCGCCGAAAGCGGCGGCGCCAACCTCAATTACGCCGCAGAGATTTTCGTCGAAGGCGCGCGCAGCTTTGCCAATCAGGCGCGGATGTCGGCCATGGGGTTGCCGCAAATCACCGTGGTTCATGGTTCGGCCACGGCGGGTGGCGCCTATCAGCCAGGGTTGTCGGATTACGTGGTGGTGGTGCGTGGCAAGGCGAAGCTGTTTCTGGCCGGCCCGCCCCTGCTCAAGGCCGCGACCGGAGAAGTCGCCACCGATGAAGAACTGGGCGGCGCCGAGATGCACGCGCAAACCGCCGGCACCGCCGAATACCTGGCTGAGAATGATGCCGATGGCGTGCGCCAGGTGCGCGAGATTGTCAGTCTGCTGTCGTGGAATGCACGGCTGCCGGTGGCGCCCGCCCGGTACTGGGAAGACCCGCTCTACCCGATCGAGGAGCTGCTCGGTCTGATTCCCGACGACCCGAAAAAACCCTATGACGTGCGCGAAATCATCGCGCGGATTGCCGACGGTTCGAGCTTCCTCGAGTTCAAGGGTGAGTTCGATCAGCAGACCATCTGCGGCCATTTGCACATTCAGGGCCGCGCCTGTGGATTCATCGGCAACAACGGCCCGATCACGCCCAAAGGGGCGAGCAAGGCGGCGCAATTTATTCAGTTATGTGACCAGAGCCGGACGCCGTTGCTGTTTTTCCACAACACCACCGGGTTCATGGTCGGCACCGAATCGGAACAGCAAGGCGTGATCAAGCACGGCGCGAAGATGATTCAAGCGGTGGCCAACGCCCGAGTGCCTAAACTGACCATCGTCGTCGGCGGCTCCTACGGCGCCGGCAACTACGCGATGTGCGGCCGCGGCCTCGACCCGCGGTTCATCTTCGCCTGGCCCAACAGTCGCACCGCCGTCATGGGCGGCGCCCAGGCTGGCAAGGTGCTGCGTATCGTCACCGAGGCCAAACAGCTCAAGGACGGCCTGGTGCCTGACCCGAAAATGCTCGACATGCTCGAACAGGTCACCGCGCAGAAACTCGACAGCCAGTCCACCGCGCTGTATGGCAGCGCCAGCCTGTGGGACGACGGACTGATCGACCCGCGGGATACCCGGACCTTGCTCGGTTACTTGCTGGACATCTGTCATGAGGCCGAAGTGCGGCCGCTACAAACCAACAGTTTTGGCGTCGCGAGATTCTGATCGCGGATCACAGGAGAACAATAAAAATGATCTTCACCCAGGAACACGAAGCACTGCGTCGCACGGTCCGCCAATTCGTCGATCACGAGATCAATCCCCATGTCGAGGAATGGGAGAAGGCCGGGCGCTTCCCGATTCACGAGATTTTCCGCAAGGCCGGCGACCTCGGCTTGCTGGGGATTTCCAAACCGGAAAAATTCGGTGGGATGGGGCTCGACTACAGCTATTCGATCGTCGCGGCCGAAGAGTTCGGCACGATTCACTGCGGCGGGATCCCGATGTCCATCGGCGTGCAGACCGACATGTGTACACCTGCCCTCGCCCGTTTCGGTTCCGATGAACTGCGCGAAGAATTCCTCCGTCCCTCGATTACCGGCGAACAGGTCGGTTGCATCGGCGTCTCCGAAGTCGGCGCCGGGTCCGACGTCGCCGGGTTGAAAACCACCGCCCGCAAGGACGGCGACGACTACGTAATCAACGGCAGCAAAATGTGGATCACCAACTCGCCGAGCGCCGACTTCATCTGCCTGCTGGCCAACACCTCCGACGACAAACCGCACGTTAACAAATCGCTGATCATGGTGCCGATGAACACACCGGGCATCAGCCTCAGTTCGCACCTGGACAAGCTGGGCATGCGCAGTTCGGAAACCGCCCAGGTGTTTTTCGACAACGTGCGCGTGCCGCAACGCAACCGCATCGGCCATGAAGGCGCCGGCTTCATGATGCAGATGCTGCAATTCCAGGAAGAACGTCTGTTCGGCGCGGCGAACATGATCAAGGGCCTGGAATACTGCGTCGACAGCACCATCGAGTATTGCAAGGAACGCAAAACCTTTGGCAGCGCGCTGATCGACAATCAGGTCATTCACTTCCGCCTGGCCGAACTGCAGACCGAAATCGAATGCTTGCGGGCGCTGGTCTATCAGGCCACCGAGCAGTACATCAAAGGTCAGGACGTCACGCGCCTGGCGTCGATGGCCAAACTCAAGGCCGGGCGCCTGGGCCGCGAAGTCAGCGACAGCTGTCTGCAATATTGGGGCGGCATGGGCTTCATGTGGGACAACCCGGTGGCCCGCGCTTACCGTGACGTGCGGCTGGTGTCGATCGGCGGCGGGGCCGACGAAATCATGCTGGGCATCATCTGCAAACTCATGGGCATCCTGCCGGGGAAAAAGAAATGAGCGCCCTGCCGATTTGCCAGACATTGCTGCTCGAATCCCATAACGGCGTGCTGCACATCACGCTCAACCGCCCGGAAAGCCGCAACGCCATGAGCTTGCAGATGGTCGCCGAACTGCGTGCGGTACTGGCGACGGTGCGTGATGATCGAGCCGTTCGAGCGTTGGTGATCGGCGGCGCCGGCGGGCATTTTTGTGCCGGCGGCGACATCAAGGACATGGCCAGTGCCCGGGCTCAAGGCCCGGACGCCTATCGCGATTTGAACCGAGCGTTCGGCGCGCTGCTGCAAGAGGTGCAACACGCGCCGCAAGTGGTCATCACGGTGCTGCAAGGCGCAGTGCTCGGCGGTGGATTGGGGCTGGCGTGCGTCAGCGACGTCGCCCTGGCCGATCACAATGCGCAGTTCGGTCTGCCGGAAACCAGCCTCGGTCTGTTGCCCGCGCAGATCGCGCCGTTCGTGGTCCAGCGCATCGGCCTGACCCAGGCACGTCGACTGGCGCTGACCGCGGCACGTTTCGATGGCACCCAGGCGCGGCGCATGGGGTTGGTGCATTTTGTCGAGCATGACGCGCAAGCGTTGGCCGAGCGCCTCGATGAAGTCCTCGCCCATGTGTTGTGCTGCGCGCCGGGGGCGAATGCCACGACCAAAAAACTGTTGCTGGCGAGTGCGGGGCAGCCTTCGGACGCTTTGCTGGATGAAGCGGCCGGGTGGTTCAGCGAAGCGGTGACTGGGGCTGAAGGAGTCGAGGGGACGATGGCCTTCGTGCAAAAACGCAAACCGGGGTGGGCCCTCTAAAAGCATCGCGGGCAAGCCTCGCTCCTACGGGTTTTGTGCCGAGCCCAAATCCCGCGGTAATCGTTGTACCTGTAGGAGCGAGGCTTGCCCGCGAAGAGGCCATCACATTCACCGCACACTCAAGGGAAGAACCCATGCCCGGACTCAGCAAAATCCTCATCGCCAACCGCGGTGAAATCGCCTGCCGCATCCAGCGCACCGCCCACGCCTTGGGCTACCGCACCGTCGCCGTATTCAGCGATGCCGACGCCGACGCCCTGCACGTCCAAATGGCCGACGAAGCCGTCAACATCGGCCCGGCCCCGGTGCAGCAGTCCTACCTGAACATTCCGGCGATCATCGACGCCGCCCGGCGCAGCGGTGCCGACGCGATCCACCCCGGCTACGGCTTCCTCTCGGAAAACGCCGAATTCGCCCTCGCCTGCCAACACGCCGGCATCACCTTCATCGGCCCGAGCCCCGAAGCGATCGAGTTGATGGGCAGCAAGCGCCTGTCGAAACTCGCCATGCTCAAAGCCGGCGTGCCCTGCATCAAAGGCTATCAGGGCGCCGAACAGGACGATGCGACCCTGAGCCGCGAAGCCGAACGCATCGGTTATCCGCTGATGATCAAGGCCAGCGCCGGCGGTGGCGGGCGCGGCATGCGCCTGGTGCGCAGCGCCGATGATTTGCTGGAACAGCTGCGAACCGCGCGCTCCGAAGCCCTGCACGGGTTTGGCAACGACGAATTGATCCTCGAACAAGCGCTGATCGATCCGCGCCATGTCGAAGTTCAGGTGTTCGGCGACCAGCACGGCAACCTGATCTACCTCGGCGAACGCGACTGTTCGATCCAGCGTCGCCACCAGAAAGTCATCGAAGAAGCGCCCTGCCCGGTGATGACCACCGAGTTGCGCCAGGCCATGGGCGAAGCGGCGCTCAAGGCCGGACGCGCGGTGAATTACGTGGGCGCCGGCACCGTGGAATTCCTGCTGGACGCGCGCGGGCAGTTCTACTTCCTGGAAATGAACACCCGGCTGCAAGTGGAACACCCAGTGACCGAGTTGATCACCGGCCTCGATCTGGTGGCCTGGCAGCTGCACGTCGCCGAGGGCCTGCCGCTGCCGTTGAGACAGGAAGACGTGCAGCTCAACGGGCATGCCATGGAAGTGCGCTTGTACGCAGAAGATCCGGCACAGGGCTTTCTGCCGCAAACCGGACGAATCGAGGCGTGGGAACCTGCGTTGCAAGACGGTGTGCGCATCGATCACGGCTTGATCGAGGGTCAGCACATCAGCCCGTTCTACGATCCGCTGCTGGGCAAGATCATCGCCCATGGCGCGACCCGTGAAGAAGCCCGGCGAAAACTGCTGCGGGCGGTGCAGGACAGCGTGCTGCTGGGCGTACAAAGCAATCAACGCTTGCTCGCCAGCCTGCTGCAACACCCGCAATTCATCCGCGGCGAATTCAGCACCGGGTTCATCCCGAGCTGTTTCGCCGACCATCCTTGCCTGCATCCGCCGGTTCCAAGCGCGGAAGAACTGGCGATTGCCGCTGCATTGTTCTATCACGCGTCAGCGCAGGCTCATCCCGCCCCGCTGGCTGGCTGGCGGAACAACGCCAGCGTGCCTCTGCATTACCGCATCGGCCTGGAGGATCGGGACTGGCCGGTGGCATTGAACGCAGCGCCTGAAGCACCGTACCGTTTGCACATCGGCGACCGAACCGTCGAATTAAAGGTCATCCAGTGCGACGGCCATTGGGCCACACTGATAATCGATGGCATTCGCCAACGTCATGCCTACCGCCTCGCGGCCGGACAGCTCTGGCTGTTCACCCGCCCAGGCAGTCTGCGTCTGGTCGATCGGACCCAAGCGTTGGTCAGCAGCCAGGCCAGCGTCAGCTCCGGCACCCTCAAGGCGCCCATGGACGGGGCTATCGTCGACGTACTGGTCAGCGAGGGCAGCCCGGTCAGCAAAGGTCAACTGCTGGTGGTGCTCGAAGCGATGAAAATGGAACACCCGCTCAAATCAGGGATCGACGGCGTGCTTAAACGCTTGCAGGTGCGGGTCGGCGATCAGGTCAAGAATCGTCAGATTTTGTTGGAGGTCGAATAAGCTGCTAGGCGGATCCGCCGGCTTTGGCTACGCTCAAGCCCTATCAGGACGCGGATACCAGGAACCCTGCGATGCCTCACTGGCTGGTGATCGATCTGGAAGCCACCACCGATGACGGTGGCTGGCCAGTTACGGAAATGGAAATCATCGAAATCGGTGCCACCCTCGTGGACCGCAAAGGACGCGAAGTGGATTTTTTCCAGTGCTTCGTGCAGCCGTTGCGGCGCCCGCTGCTGACGCCGTTTTGCCGGGAACTGACGCACATCACCCAGGCCAACGTCGACGCAGCGCAGACGCTGAGTGAGGTCTGGCCGTCATTCGAGCAATGGCTCTTGCAGCATCAACCGGAGCTGGAGGGCTGGGCCAGTTGGGGCGATTACGATCGCAAGCAATTGCTTCAGGAATGGCAGCGACTGCAACTGGACAGCGTTCTTGCCAGCGTACCGCACATGAATCTCAAACAGCGCTTTGCCAAGGCCCGGCGCCTGGAACGCCCACTGGGGCTCAACGGCGCGCTGCAACTGGCGGGCATGCAGTTCAATGGCCAACAACATCGGGCACTGGAAGATGCGCGCAATACAGCGCGTCTGTTGCCACAGGTTCTCCCCCTGGAGAGGTGACGCCGGCGTGGGCCTTGTGCATACTGGCCGGCCCTTTTTAGCCCTTTTCGAGGAATCGCCCATGTTTAAAGTCAACGAGTACTTCGACGGCACCGTCAAGTCGATCGCCTTTGGCACCGCTGAAGGTCCTGCGACCGTCGGCGTCATGGCTCCGGGCGAATACGAATTCGGCACCAGCCAGCGTGAAATCATGCACGTGGTGACCGGCGCCCTGACCGTCAAGCTGCCTGACAGCACTGATTGGGAAACCTTCGCCGCCGGCAGCCAGTTCAACGTGCCAGCCAACAGCAAGTTCCAGCTGAAAGTGGCCGTCGACACCGCTTACCTGTGCGAATACCGCGGCTAAACCCCCGGGTTTTCACAGTAACAAAAAAATGCCCGGGGCCTTTGGGACCCGGGCATTTTTCATTCCGTGTGTTTATTCCAGGATCGTCACTGGCATGCCGACTTCAAGTTGGCCATTGCTGTCGTTGACCAGGTTCTGCCCGAACATCGCGCCGTCCGCCTCGGAGCGGTATTTCTGCAACGAGGCCAAAGGCTCGCGATCACTACTGCGCTCACCGGTTTGCGGGTCGATGGTAGTCAGGATGCAGCGCGAACAGGACTTGACCACGCGGAACTCGACATCGCCGATGCGGATACGCTTCCAGCTGTCTTCAGCAAACGCCTCGCTGCCCTCGATCACCAAATTCGGACGAAAGCGCATCATTTCCAGCGGGCGCCCGACCTTTTGCGAGAGGTCTTCCAGGGACGCCTGGCCGATCAGCAACAGCGGGAAGCCGTCGGCGAACGCCACTTGATCGTCGTCCCGGCCGTAGCCCGCTTGCGTGGTGCGTGCGCGATCCAGAGGAATTTGCACCAGGCGCGTCGGCTTTCCAATGAATTCACTGACCCAGGCGCCGGCCTTATCACCGGCATCGGGTACGCGCAGACTGTCTTTGAAGATCGTCACGCCTCGCAGTCCCGCATCGCTGGCGGGTAATGCGATGTCGATTGGGGCGCGGCCGGGAGCACTGAGAGTCAAGCCACCGTCGGCATTCCACAGCGCCGACAACTGGCTCATCTGCCCCACCGCGCGCTGGGTCAGGAAGCGCCCGCTGGCCTCGTCCACGAGCATCCAGCGTCGATCACCGTCAAGACCGAGTTTGTCGAGGCTGACTTGTTGCAGGGGCTCGCCCTTGCCGGATTTCAACGGATAACGGTAAAGCGCGCTCAGACGCAACATGGCCAGCTCCCTGGTGGGCAAAAAATGCCACCCTATACGAGCTTGGTCGCCGAATCAAAGGCAGAAAATTGATCTCTGTTTACCTTTTGGGGGCGGGCTTGTTCGCGAAGGCGATGTATCAGCCAATATCAATATTGACGGTGATGGCCTCTTCGCGAGCAGGCTCGCTCCTACAGATTGATCGTGTGCAGACTTAGATCGTGATCAGGCCGGCACTTCGTCGAGCATCAGGCGCTGGCGCACCACGTCGACGAGTTTGTCCGGCTGGAACTTGGAGAGGAAATTGTCGCAGCCGACCTTCTTGACCATCGAGTCGTTGAAGCTGCCCGACAACGACGTGTGCAGCACAACGTAGAGGCCGCGCAGGCGCGGGTCGTTGCGGATTTCGGTGGTCAGGCGATAGCCGTCCATTTCCGGCATTTCCGCGTCGGTAAAAACCATCAGCAGTTTGTCAGTCATCGACACGCCCGTATCGGCCCAGGCCTTGAGCATGTTCAGCGCCTTCAAGCCGTCGCTGGCGATGTGCATCTTCACGCCCAACTGGCCCAGGGTATCGCGCAGTTGCGACAGGGCTACGTTGGAGTCGTCCACCAGCAGCACTTCACGACCACGGGCGCTCTCCAGTACCGGGTCGTCGAGTTTCTCGCGCGAAACCTTGGCGTTGTACGGCACGATTTCGGCCAGGACTTTTTCGACGTCGATGATTTCCACCA
Organism: Pseudomonas sp. LBUM1663; assembly: GCF_059695905.1. Classification (NCBI taxonomy): domain Bacteria; kingdom Pseudomonadati; phylum Pseudomonadota; class Gammaproteobacteria; order Pseudomonadales; family Pseudomonadaceae; genus Pseudomonas; species Pseudomonas sp. LBUM1663. The sequence goes on from NZ_CP166792.1 coordinate 4,617,771, forward strand.
ACTGATCGTCGACCTTGCTGATGGCGGTCAGGTAATGCTGGCGGCCGGCGCTGGTGGGCGGCGGCAGAATGGCTTCCCAGTTCATGTTGACAATGCGGTCTACGCCGCCAACCAGGAACGCCTGCACCGAACGGTTGTACTCGGTGACGATGATCGTACTGGTAGGGCTAGGCACCAGCGGACGCATGCCGATGGCTTGGGACAGATCGATCACCGGCAACGTCTGCCCACGCAAGTTGACCACGCCGCAGACAAACGGATGACGCTGAGGCATCAGGGTCAGCTTCGGCAGTTGCAACACTTCCTGCACTTTAAAAACGTTGATCGCGAACAATTGCCGACCGGCCAGCCGGAACATGAGAATTTCCAGGCGATTCTCACCCACCAGTTGCGTGCGTTGGTCTACCGTGTCGAGAATGCCGGCCATTAATGACTCCTGGGCTTGTACTGATGAATTCACTAAAGAGAGTTATCGGCTGTTTTTGCCAGACCTTGACCCTGGGACAAAATGCCACGACCGGGCATTGATGTCACATTAACATCATGCTTTACTGGCGCAGTGATTTCATCTGCTTCATCCCCTGCGGCGTGACCTCGGTTTGCACGTTAGGTTCCCCTGTGTAAGGGATTCCCCTAGTAACAATCAGGCCCAACCTGATATTCGCAATATCCAATAGCCATTAATGTGACGCCATTCTCATTGCATGAACGGAGTCAGGCTTTTGTGTGCGATCGCAGGTAAGTGGCCATCCACCCTCTCGAGTTCCCCAGCCTGCGCCCAGGTCAGCCGGAGCGCGATCTCATGCCGGCACGGCAGCGTCGGGACGCTGGACGTCTTCGTCGACACACACGACATCCCCTCATTTGACATGACGTTGTGGAGATAAGCATGCCGAACGACCCTAAACAGTGGGCTCAGCGTTTACCGGAATTTCTGGTCGAAGCTGAAACACTCCTGGCCAAATCGGAGGAGTGCCTGAGCCATCTGCAGCTCATCAGCAATGACAAGGACGCAATCGATTGCATGCTCAGCAGTCTGCTAAAACTGGCCAGCAGAGCCGACGCTCTGGCGCTGGAAGCGGTGTCCGAATTTTCGCTGCACATCCACGGCTTGCTGAACCACGCCCAAAGCCACATGGAACTGCACGACCAGGCCTTGGGCGCACTGAAGGACTGCTTTACGTTGATGGCCTGGCAACTCGAACTCATCGATCAGACCACCGGCCAACTCAGTTTGGATAACAGTGAACAGACTTCCCTGATTGAAGCCTTTGCGTTTCAGGTCGGACAAAGTCATTTTCAGTTAGCGGTTAATTCCAAACCGTTCACGCTCGTTTCCTATTCTGAGCGGCAGGCTTAATTCTTCCGACAACTAGGCCGTGTCGCGTATTCTTATTGCCATGATGCCGCTCATTAACTTGGGTGCGCTCATGTCGCAATTGAATATTTCATACCTGTTAACGACAGCTCGATACAAATAATTACCCCTCCCATAAAACTTTTTCCATTGTGGAACTATCGTCCAGAACTTTAATTCCTGACCGAATAGACATATATAGCAAACGCGACCGACGGTATCTTAAGTGGTATTATGCCGACCTTTAGTTGACGCTAATTAATGGCAATGTGATTCCAGATGACAGCAGCCCGATAAGTTGAAGGCTCTGGTTTCAACCCTGGACAGCACTGCTCAAGACGAGTCACTACAGATTTTCAGACAGAGACCCGTCAACCACGATGGCCGGTCTGCCCGCAGCGAACATCCATTGGCTCCATCCGCTATGTACGCCAGTCTCAAGTCAATCACCCTATGGCCACCCTCCCAAACAAACGCGCGACGGTTCACGCTTTTGCTGTGTACCAGTTCGGCACTTGGCAGCTTGCTGGCCTTCAGCCTGTCTGTGCCACTACCGGTCAGCCTGCTGGTTCTCAATCTGGCGGCACTCGCCTGCGTCTGGGTTCAACATTGCCTCTCGCGCAAGTCGATAAAATTTCAGCCGCAAGAGCTGGCCGATCGTCTGCTGGAAGTACAGGAGAACGAACGTCACCGGCTCAGTCGTGAATTGCATGACGACATCGGCCAGTTGCTGACCGCTGCAAAACTTCAAAGTGAATGGCTGAAACGTCGGATGCCTGAAGACATGCAAGGCCAGTGCTCGGTGCTCTGCGACACACTGGACGAAACCCTGGCCAAGGTTCGTGATGTCTCGGCCATTCTCAATCCCAGGCAGTTGGCCAGTCTTGGACTGGAAGCCAGTTTGCGTGCGCATCTGCTCAAGACGCTGGTCAATACATCGATGCACTGGAGCCTGGAATGCCATCAACGCCTGACCGGCATACCGGAAGAAATGGCGGTGGCAGCCTTTCGAATTACCCAGGAAGCGGTCACCAACATTCTGCGCCACGCCGAAGCGAACAACCTGTTGATCCGCCTGCAACGCACGCCCCAGGGTTTGGCGCTGTTGATCAGCGACGACGGCCTGGGGTTCGCGCCAGCCGCGGACCCCGGTCGAGAGGGACAACGCGGGATGGCCGGGATGGTGGAACGGATCGATCAACTGGGCGGTACCTTGAACGTGACCAGCGAGCCGGGCAAAGGCACTCAAATTGAAGCACTCTTTCCCTGGGCGCCCCGTGCGCTCGAACGGGCCAGTACGAATAAGGTTATGCATTGACTTGTAACTTACTTCTGGTGGATGACCACTCGCTTATCAGGGCAGGCGTGCGCGCTCTGGTGCTGGATATTCCCGGCTACGCGGTCATTGGTGAGGCCAATGACGGCTCGCAGCTACTCGAGATGGTCGAGAGGCTATCCCCTGACATCGTTCTGCTGGATATCTCCATGAAGGAGACCGGCGGCCTTGAAGCCTTGCAGCGACTCAAGCGGGTCCGCCCGCAAAGCAAGGTGCTGATCCTGTCGATGCACACCGATCCGGCACTGATCATGCAGGCGCTTGAGTCCGGTGCTCATGGCTATTTGCTCAAGGACACCACGGCCACCGAGCTGGAACATGCCCTGGATGCCTTGCGCAATAACGAACGCTACCTGAGCCCGGCCATTGCCCACACGGTCATCAACCAGGCGCTGATCCGCAATCAGAAGCATCAGCCCGAGCCTGCGGACTCGCACAACCTGACGGCCCGCCAACTGGAAATCCTGCGACTGATTGTTCGCGGCAAATCCACCCGCGAAATCGCCAATGGCCTGGGCCTCAGCATCAAAACCGTTGAAACTCACCGCTCGCAGATCATGAAGCGCTTGCAGATCTACGACGTGGCCGGCCTGGTACTGTTTGCCGTGCGCGAGCAAATCATCAGCCTGGACGACTGACCGTTTTCGAAGCGCTCAGCAGAGGCGAGTTCTGCGGCAAATGCACACGCAATGCTGCAGGACGCGCCGAGAATCGCAGACTCTCGCCTTCGATAGGTTCGCCGTCCAGATTGATGTAGAGGCCTTCCGCAACCTTGATCTCGACCCATGGCAGGCGAGCTCGCACAAACATGTTGTCGATGCCGAAGCCATCGGCCAGCAACGTTTTCAACGTACCGACCACTTCCTGCGGCGCCGGCAAAATGCTGATATCCAGCAGACCATCGTCAGCCAGGGCCTCCGGGCACAGCACATGACCACCGCCAGCCTGCCGGCCATTGCCGATACCCAACGCCAAAAGCTCACCACTCCATTGAAAGTCCGGCCCCTGCAACTCGCCGTAGGCGGCATGCAGTTCGCTGAAGCGCGATAACCCGGTAAACAGATAAGCCGCGCCCCCGAGGACTTTCTTCAAGTCTTCCGAGGTATTCGCCGTGACCTGACTGCCAAAGCCGCCGGTGGCCATGTTCAGAAAGACTTGACCGCCCACCTCGCCCAAATCGATCGCGTGCGGTGCGGCTTCCAGAAGGTCCAGCGCCAGAGCGGGTTCGAGCGGCACCCCGGCAGCTCGCGCAAAATCGTTGGCGGTGCCCAGCGGCATCAGCACCAGGCTGGCCTGCGTCGAATGCGCTGCCATGGCCTCGGCGATATCACGCAAGGTGCCATCACCGCCGCCGGCAATCAGTTGCGTATAGCCCGCGCTCAACGCTTCTTCCACCAACCGCTGCGCGTCACCCGCCTCCCAGGTCAGTCGGACGGCCAACTCCCAACCCTGCTTGCGTTTAACGTCGACGGCCGCTCGGACCTCCTCGTTGAGCGCCTGCTTGCCATGCAGAATCAACAGCGCCTTGCGCTCACTCATTATTGTCGCTCCCATGTTTGGAATCCGTATGGGAGATGTTGACCTCACCAGCGCCTAAAAAAGTCGCACGGATTTGAATTTTTTTGGCGCGTGCAGCCTTACGGTCCTACAGGGCGGGATATTTTCTTACAAGATGTGCGGAATCGGCTCAATTGACCAACCTTGGCGATTGGTACACCTTGGTGTCCGCGGCATCAGTCATCAACATTAAATACACAGGGATGTGCGAACAATGAGCAAACCCGCTTCAAGGGTCACACAAAGCGCAATCAACAAACGTGTCGGCCAGCCAAAGGGCTTTAAAGCAAGGAGTGTTTCTACTCATGCAAAGCCATGACATCAGGTTACCGATCAGTCAGGTCGCGACAATGGCAGACACTCGCGCCAATCATCAGGCTGAATTCAATAACAACGCAAAGCCCGCCGGAGGAGTTGATATGGAACCTCGCGTCATTGAACTCGAGACTCACCTCAAATACATCAGAAGAGACATGGAAGAGGTCCGTGGCGATGTTAAATCCATCAAACACAGGCTGGCCTATTCTGCGGGTGGAACAGCCGTGGTCCTGGGGCTGCTGGGCTGGGTCGCCAACAGCCGCTTTGATCAGGTCGTGTCACTTCTGGTTCGTTAAACGCTAGCCATGCACGCAAGCTCGGGCAAGATCAACCGCGCTTGCGTGGCAAGACTTTCGCCAGAATCAGCCCAGGACTTCGCTCAGCGGAATGAAGTTCACGTAATCGCCTTCGATCAACGTGCGGTCTTCCAGCACTTCAACCAGACCATCAGCCCAGGCCGCACTGCGGAGCACCCCGGAGCTTTGATTCTTGTAGATGATTGCCCGACCATGCTCCAGGCGTCCACGCAAATACTCCCGGCGATTACCCGCCTTCGGCCAGTCGAACCCTGCAGGCACCTGAAACTTTAATGGCTCGACCTCTTTCACACCCTGGCGGCGCAAAAGATAGGGCCTGGCCAACAAGGCAAATGTAACCAGCGTCGACGCCGGGTTGCCGGGCAAACCAATCACAGGGACGCCGCGAAAATGACCGAACGTCAGCGGCTTGCCTGGTTTGATGGCGAGTTTCCACAGGGTCAACTCGCCCTCTTCGCGCAAGGCAATGCCCAGAAAATCGGCCTCTCCCACAGACACGCCGCCGGTAGAAAGGATCAGGTCGACATTCTTCAACTCGCCAAGGCGGGCACGAGTGGTCGCTAAATCATCGGGAAGTATTCCGGCATCGATCACGTCACAGCCCAAGCGCTGCAACCAACTGCACAGCAACACACGATTACTGTTGTAGATCTGTCCCGGCCCAAGGGGCTGGCCCGGCTCTATCAATTCATCTCCGGTTGACAGGACCGCAACACGAACCTTGCGAACCACGTCCAGCTCAGCACATCCCAGCGACGCCGCCAGGCCCTGCTCGATAGGTCCGAGGCGTGTACCAGCCGGCAAAACAAGTTCGCCAACGGTGGTTTCCTGGCCTTGCGGGCGAATATTTTGACCCGGGGTCATCGTCTCGATAAAACGGACGCGCTCGTCCGCCTGGACCTCGGCGTTCTCTTGCATCTCGACGCAATCGGCACCCGCCGGTACAGGCGCTCCGGTAAAGATCCGGGCGCAGGTACCTGGCTTCAACGGCTCGGGTGCCTGGCCGGCAAAAATCTTCTGACTGACCACCAAGGGTTCACCCGCCCAGTCAGCGACGCGCAAGGCATAGCCGTCCATGGCACTGTTCGGCCAGGGCGGCAGATCAAGCATCGAGACCAGGTCATCGGCCAGTATGCGCCCCTGAGCCTGCGCCAACGGCAAGCGCTCACGCTCACGTATCGTTGATGCCTCAGCCATTTCCAGCAAACGCGCCAGCGCCACTTCGACAGCCATCAAGCTGCCGGTTTTGCCGGGCTTACCCACGGGATTCACAGGGTGCCGCCTGTTTCAGGTGAGCGACGAAATTGCAGGGACGGTGCCGCGAATCCAGTTGTTCAGCGAGAATGCCATCCCAGCCAGTGCGCACAGCATTGGTCGAACCCGGCAAACAGCAGACCAGCGTGCCATTGGCCAAACCCGCCAGGGCCCGGGACTGAACAGTCGAAGTGCCGATGTCCGCTACCGAAATTTGCCGGAACAACTCGCCGAAACCGTCGACTTGCTTGTCCAGCAGACAGCTCACCGCTTCCGGCGTGCTGTCGCGCCCCGTGAACCCGGTACCGCCGGTGATCAACACCACTTGCACGACGTCATCAGCAATCCAGTTGGCAACTTGCGCGCGAATTTTGTAGAGATCATCTTTAAGCAAAACCCGAGCAGCCAGGTTATGACCGGCAGCGCTCAAGCGATCGACGAAAAGTTGTCCTGACGTATCGGTTTCCAGGGTGCGGGTATCGCTGACAGTCAACACCGCGATGTTGAGCGGCGCGAAAGGTACATCAGCCTTGGCTTTCATAGGCTCGTCCAGTTGTAGGATAAACAGCCCGGTGTTATATCACAGCGCCCTGTTTTTTCGCCGCCCCCATGGAGACGTGCCATGACCTCGAATACACATTTGCCGCCCTGCTCCATTCTGCTCCTGGCAGGTGGCAGAGGCCAACGCATGGGCGGCCAGGACAAAGGCTTGCTGGATTGGCATGGCGAGCCGCTAATTGCGCATCTGCATCGCAAGACCCGCGAGTTGAGTGATGACCTGATCATCTCCTGCAACAGGAACCTGGAAAAATACGCGCCTTATGCCGACCAGTTGGTCCATGACGATGAAGGCGACTTCCCGGGACCTTTGGCCGGTATTCGCGCCGGGCTCAAGGCCGCCCGCCACCCCTATCTGCTGGTGTTGCCGTGCGATGTGCCGCGCATCGATGCGGCCCTGCTCCAGAGCATGCGCGAAACCGCCCGCCAGCATCCGGACAAACCGCTGATGCTGCGCCATGGCCAGCACTGGGAACCGTTGCTGTGCATCATCCCTGTGGCGCTCTCGGTGGATTTCGAAACGGCTTGGCATGACGGCGAGCGCAGCCCGGGTCGCGTCATGCGTAAACAAGGCGCTACCGCCCTGCAATGCCCGGATAACGATCCTCGCCTGGCCAACCTCAACACGCCAGAGCTGTTAAGTGAACACAACACTGTGTCAGACTGACACGAGAAGGAACTTGCACGCGTTGTATACGTCTCAAGCTCGGTAACCAAAAGAATTCATATTCGGAGACACACTCATGACTCAACGGACCCTCGCCACTCTCATGCTCGCACTGGGCCTCGCGACCCTCGCCGGTTGCGCATCGCCTACAGTGATCACCTTGAATGACGGTCGCGAAATCCAGGCCGTCGACGCGCCAAAATACGATGAAGAATCGGGTTTCTACCAGTTCGAACAACTGGACGGCAAACAAACCCGCATCAACAAGGATCAGGTTCGTACCGTTAAAGAGTTGTAATCTTTACGGCACCACCGGATACAGAAAAGCCCGCTTGATGCGGGCTTTTTCGTGCCTGAAGCAATGTAATCACCATTGCAGGGTGATCGTGCTCTCGAATTCACGTTGCTGGCCGGTGACCGGGTCGACAAACCGCAAACCCTGGGCCAGCAGCTTCAAGGGATTGGCATAGTCGTCCTCGACATCCTTGAGCACCTGCGGGTAGAACGGGTCGTTGCAGATACTGGCGCCTAAAGCGGTCATGTGCACCCGCAACTGATGTTTCTTGCCGGTCACCGGATAAAGTCCATAACGCCAGAGATCGCCGTTCTTCTCACGAACCTCGACTGCCGTCTCGGTGTTGCTGGCACCCGGACCTTCCTGCATGCGAAAGAATGGCTCGCCATCGACCAGCCGACTTTTATGAACCAGTGGAAAGGTGAGTTCAGGCAATGCGCGGGCGATTGCTTCGTAGCGTTTTTCGATATTCCGTGTAGGAAATAATGACTGGTATGCCGAGCGACTCTCAGGGTTCGCCGAAAACAACACCAGTCCTGCCGTATGCCGATCGATACGATGCAAAGGCACAAGATGCGGGTTATCCAGTCGACGGATCAACCGGCGCAACAACGTCTGTTCCACGTATTCGCCAGCCGGCGTCACCGGCAGAAAATGCGGCTTGTCCGCCACCACCAAGTGTTCGTCGGCGTACAGGATCGATTCGACCACGGGGATCGGTTTTTCGTCAGGCACCTCACGGAAGTAATGAATCCGCAGGCCTTCCTTGTAACGCAGATCAAGAGCAATCGGTTGACCGTGCCCGTCAAGCACGCGACCGCGAGCAATTCGGTCCAGCCATTGTTCTCGACCGATAGCGCTGAAATGTTCACACAGGCAATCGAGCACGGTTTGCCAAGGACCCGGCGGCAAGTAGAGCGTGCTGGCCTGGTTGTGTGCAGCAGAAAAAGATGAAGTGGACATACGAACGCTCTGACCCTCAATGCAGGGCAGCATTATCCAACAGCGGCCGGAACGAACCTAGTAGAGAATCCTCACGCCGGTATCTGCGCGCGCGCCGCCGCCTCGGTGAACTCCTTGAGCCAGCGCAGCACATCGACCGCTTCCCAGCGGCCTGGATCATAAAGCGCATACAACAAGCCCTGATAACCCACGACATCGAGCTGGCGGTGATAACCCGCGCGCTGGAACAATGCTTCGATTTCGGCAAAACAGGTGTTGAAGTGCAATTTATTGAAGGGCGTTTTTCCTTCGGTGACAAGACCATCCAGACGCAATTCGAGGACCGCCTCGCGTACCACGTCTGCCGACATCCGGTTCACGCTGTTCTTCAATTGTTCGACATTGACCACGATTTCGCCTCTCACGCCCGGAACCGCCTGCTCGCCCCCGAAAACCAGGGACGCAGGCAGTATTACGAATAACTGTATGCGCATACAGTATCCGAAGAGCGTCGGTTAAGCCAAGGGGATCAATCGCAAAGTTCGACAGACGGGACGTCGCTACCAGTAAAACCACTTAACGCAGAAACGCTACCACCTCGTCGGCACTGAATGGCCAGCCCAGTTCAGCGCCAGTATCAACCCGCCGCAGCACCGGGATACGCAAGCTATAAGCTTCAAACCACGTTTCATCCTTAGCGATATCAACCAGTTCCACCAGCAAACCGCGTTCGACAAACTCCATCAGCATGGCTTCGGCCACGTCACAGAGGTGGCACCCACTGGTGCCGAACAACTGACATTCAGGAAGCATGAGCGCTCAACCTAAAAAATTAAGAACCTATTCTAGGCCTGCCCCGAAAAGCCGTCGAGCCGTTGAATTTTCTGTCCTGAAACAAAAACCGCGATGGCAGCGGCAAAACCCTGATGCATATCAGTCGCTCCAGATGGCAATTACGCAATGCTCAGGTTTTTTTTACCTCTACGCTTGAGTAGCCAACACCCATCACCGGAGTTTTTCGTGTTCGCCAACCTCTTGATCATTCTCGCCTCCTCTTTGGTAGTGATTGCACTGTTCCAGCGCCTGCGTTTGCCGCCGGTGCTGGGCTATCTGTGCGTAGGGCTGATGATCGGGCCGACGGCGTTCAACTGGGTGAATGAAAGCGAAGAGTTGCCAGACCTGGCCGAGCTGGGGGTGGTGTTTCTGCTGTTCTCCCTTGGGCTGGAGTTTTCCCTGTCGAAGATGATCGCATTGCGTCGGGTGGTGTTCGGCCTTGGCAGCCTGCAAGTGTTGGTGTCCGGGATTTTGATGGGGGCATTGCTGATGCTGTTCGGCATGCCGGCGACGCCCGCGTTGTTACTCGGTGCCGGTCTGTCGCTGTCTTCTACGGCCATTGTCAGCAAGGAGCTGAGCAGCCTCGGCGAAATTTTCAGCAGCCATGGCCAGAATGCCATCGCCGTGCTGCTGTTCCAGGATGTGGTGGCGGTGCTGTTGCTGACCCTGGTGCCGGTGTTCGCCGGCAACAGCGATCAAGCCTGGTATTGGGCATTGCCGTTGACGCTGGGCAAGACCCTGGTGCTGTTTGGTGGCTTGCTGCTGGCCAGTCGATGGTTGCTGCCCCGCCTGTTCCATGAAGTCGCCGCCGCCCGCTCCCCGGAGCTGTTCGTGCTGTTGGCGCTGGTCATCGTTTTGCTGACCGCGTGGCTGACTCACTTGCTCGGTCTCTCCCCTGCCCTGGGTGCATTTCTCGCCGGCATGCTGCTGGGGGAAAGCCACTATCGGCACCAGATCGAGGCGGACATCCGGCCGTTCCGCGACATCTTGCTCGGGTTGTTTTTCGTCAGCATCGGCATGCTGATCGACTTGCAGCTGTTTGCCAGCCACGGCCTGCTGGTTCTCGGCCTGACGCTTGGGTTACTGCTCATCAAGGGCGCCGTGGTCGCGCTGCTGGTCAAATGGCGCGGCAGCGACGGCGAAACCGCCTGGCGCAGTGGCCTCGCATTGGCTCAGGGTGGCGAGTTCTGCTTTGCCTTGATGGCGCAGATGCAGCAAAACAAACTGATGCCCGCCGACTTCGGAGGTCTTCTGCTGGCCGCGACATTCTGCTCGATGCTGGTGACACCGTTGCTGCTGCGTGCCGCCCCCCACATTGCGACACGCCTGCATCGCAAGCCCAACGAAGAAGCAAAACTGGCAGAAATCAGCGCGCTCAACGCTGACTTGCACAACCACGTCGTGATCTGTGGCTATGGTCGCGTGGGCCAGTCCATCGGCCGCGCGCTACGCAACGCGTCGCAACCCTACCTTGCACTGGACACCGACCCGGTGCGAGTCCAGGAAGCCGCCGTGGGTGAAACCTGTGTGCATTACGGCGACTCGCGACGCGGTGAATTGTTGCGCGCGGTCGGGCTGGCGCGGGCCAGGCTGCTGGTGATTGCCGTGGACCAGACCGACATCGCGCTACTGATTCTCCAGGAAGCGCGCCGACTGAACTCAACGATTCCGATTCTGGTACGCACTCGGGACGACAGCCAACTGACCGAGTTGAAAGCGGCCGGCGCCAGCGAAGTCGTTCCCGAGCTGCTGGAGTCAAGCCTGATGCTCGCCTCCCATGCCCTGATCATGCTGGGTTTACCCGCGCATCAGGTGCAGGAGCGAGCCGACCAGATACGGCATGACCGCTATCGCCTGCTGCACGGGTTTTATCCCGGGAGTGACGATGAAGAAAATTGAATCAGTCCTGACTGACGGCGCCGATCTTGTGCACCGACAAGTCCGCACCGTAATACTCCTCTTCCTGGCTCAGGCGCAGACCATGCAACGCCTTGATCACGCCATACACCACAAATCCACCGAGCAGCGCCACGATCACACCCAACAAGGTGCCGATCACCTGGCTGATCAGGCTCACCCCACCCAGACCACCCAAGGCGCTCTGGCCGAAGATGCCGCAGGCGATTCCACCCCAGACACCGCACAAGCCATGCAACGGCCAGACACCCAGCACATCATCGATGCGCCATTTGACTTGAGCGGCGGTGAAGCACCAGACAAACAAGGTCCCGGCGATCACGCCCGTGATCAACGCACCCACCGGGTGCATCAAATCGGAACCGGCGCAGATCGCCACCAACCCGGCCAGTGGGCCGTTATGCAGAAACCCCGGGTCATTGCGTCCGACAATCAGTGCCGCCACGGTGCCGCCGACCATGGCCATCAGCGAGTTCACCGCCACCAGGCCACTGACGCCTTGCAGCGTTTGTGCGCTCATGACGTTGAAGCCAAACCAGCCGACGATCAGAATCCACGAACCCAATGCCAGAAAGGGAATGCTCGACGGTGCGAACGCCACCAGCCGCCCTTCGCGATAACGCCCTTGCCTGGGCCCGAGCAGCAACACCGCCGCGAGCGCCAGCCATCCGCCCATGGCGTGGACCACGACCGAGCCCGCGAAGTCATGGAAGCTGGCGCCAAACTGCTCCAGCAACCAGGCCTGCAACCCGAAGTTGCCGTTCCAGATCATGCCTTCAAAGAAGGGATAGATGAACGCCACGATCAGCGCCGTCGCACACAACTGCGGGACGAATCTGGCGCGCTCGGCAATGCCTCCGGAAATGATCGCCGGAATCGCCGCCGCAAAGGTCAGCAGAAAGAAAAACTTCACCAGCCCGTAGCCATGATCGGCATTGATCACCGCCGCCGGTTGCATGAAGGTGACCCCGTAGGAAATCCAATAGCCTATAAAAAAGTAGGCCAGAGTCGAAATGGCGAAGTCGCTGAGGATCTTCGACAAGGCGTTGACCTGATTCTTTTGTCGAACCGTGCCGACTTCAAGAAAGGCAAAACCGGCGTGCATGGCCAAAACCATGACCGCACCGATAAGGATGAACAACGTATTGGAGCTATGGACCAGATTGTCCACAGCGCTTTGCAGATTTTCCATGGGGTTGGCAGACCTGAAGGCTAAAAAAGCACCAAAGCGGTTCACGCAGAGAGCTTGTGCACCAAGTTGCGGCCCGCAGGATCAAGGCATTGATCACGATGAACCGCTTTGGCGCACAAGGCTGAAACCCTGACGCGAGTTTTGATTGTTTGAATCAGGGTTTTCCTGAAATCATGCCCGGCAACAGCGCAACGGCGCGGGCTGATGCACCATGACATAGCAAAAGTTGTACCAGTCATTTGTACTGAACCTTCACACAAGGCTCATACTCGAACGCTTCAGAAGCCTATTACGGAGATCACCAATGGCCAGCATCAAAGCAAAGACTGCTCAAGAAATCCTGATGAACGACTTTCAGACTCTGGTCAGCGACACCGAACGGTTGCTGGAACACACCGCAACCCTGGCTGGCGATCAGGCCGATGAGCTGCGCAGCCAGATCCACGAGAGTCTGCTGCGTGCCCGCGAAACGTTGAAGCTGACCGAAGACTCCCTGCGCGAACGCGGCCAGGCCGCCGTTACCGCTGCCGAAGATTACGTGCAGACCAATCCATGGCAATCGGTCGGAATCGCCGCAGGTGTCGGCTTTCTGATTGGCCTGCTGGCCACTCGGCGCTGATATGTCTATCGGTGAATCCAGCTCGTCCGCGACGGGCACAAGCTCTTCATCGCGGCGCCTGGGTGCCGCTTTTCTTGGACTGTTGCACAGCCATGTCGAACTGTTCGGCATCGAGTTGCAGGAACAAAAAGCGCGCACCGTAAGCCTGTTGCTGTTTGCAGGCCTGGCGCTGGTCTTTGCGTTGCTGTTGCTGGTGGGCTTGTCGACGCTGGTGCTGATCCTGTTTTGGGACACCTACCGTCTGCCGGCGATCATCGGGCTCTGTGTGTTCTACACACTGGCAGCAATATTCTGTGCCATGCGCCTGAAGGCCGCGATTTTCGATGAGTCCTCGCCCTTCCACGGCACCCTGGAAGAATTGGCCAACGATAGGGAGCGCCTGCTGCCATGAGCCTGCCTGAATTGCCCCATAACAGCTCGCGCACCGAAATGCGCAAGGCGTTGATACGCCTGCGCATGGAAATGCATCGCCAGGAAATTCGTCACGAATCCGCGCAACTGCTACAACCCTTGCAGCGGGTGCGCGGCATGACGCAAAACCTGCACGACGGCTTCGGCATTAAGCACGCCCCGCTGTGGGGCATGGCGGCCGTGACACTGCTCGGTTTTCTGACCGGGAAAGGCGCCAAGAGCGGCGGTACCAGCAGCCTGACCCGGCTGGTTCGCCTGGGCACAACGCTGGGGCCCTTGATCAAACTGGTCATGCAGGGTTCTTCGCGCAAAGACTGAATAGCCACTACCTGGCTGCATTCTTGCAACACCACCGGGATTAACCTCTTTATCGAGAGGTTCAATCCTGTGTGCCTACCCGGCGTACAGGTCAACCCAAAAACAAGACCTTACTAAGGAGGCCTCGTGATCGACGGGCAACCGCTCGCCTGCTTTCAACCATTTATCGATACCGCCACGGGCCGTATCGCGGGTGTGGAAGCGCTGGGTCGACTGCGACAGGCCGAAGGTCAACTGGCTTCGGTGGGGCCGTTGTTCGCCGACCCGCGAACACCCGCCATCGCCCTTCGTCGCCTTGACCGGCAGATCCGCGCTCACGCTCTGAGCCGTTTGCATGAAGCGCCATCGGACTGGTTTTTGAGCCTGAACATATCACCGCGATGGATCAACCGCTTACGGCCGGACCAGGCTCTACCGAGCCTCAAGCAATTGAGCCGACACAACGTTGATCCGCAACGCATCGTCTTCGAGATCACCGAACTGGGGGGCGACATCCAGCGCCTGGCCGACGTCGTGGCACGCTATCGAAACGCCGGGGCACGGATCGCGATCGATGATTTTGGTGCCGGTTATTCGCAACTTGATCGCGTCCTGGCCCTGCAACCGGACATTCTCAAGCTCGATATGCGACTGTTCCAAGCCGCAGCATTGGGCGGCCCCAGTAGCGACGTGGTGAAAGCCCTGGCGCAAATGGCCGAGAAAACCGGGTGCTGGATCATTGCCGAAGGGGTGGAAACCGAAGATCAGCTGAATTTCGCCCTGGAGTGCGGCTCGCGCTACGTACAGGGGTTTCTGTTCGCCCGGGCGCAGGAGGACTTCTTCGCCACCGACGCCTTTGTCGAACGTTTCGCGCAACTACGCCAGCGTTATGTTCAGCGTAAACTGGGCGAACGCGGTCGACTGATGATCATGCGCCAGCAACTCTGCGAGTTGATGGCCATCTTGCAAGCCTGGGCCCTGGCCCGTGCGCCACTGAACGCCTTACCACAACTGCAGGCGTTTCCCTGGCTGTTGCGCTTCTATCAATGCGACCGTCACGGCACCCAGTTGACGCCCAATCTGGAATGGCGCAACAACGGCTGGGAGGCCGATAACCGCTACTTGGGTCATAACTGGTCGTGGCGGCCCTATTTCTATCATTTGTTGGCCGAAGGCTGGGAAGAGCGGCGCCTGACACTGTCCACGACCTACCGCGATGCCACCAGCAATCAGTACTGCCTGACTGCCGGGCAATTTTTCGACAACGGCGAGCGACTGCTGCTCATCGACATCGACGCCGCCGGGCTCTAGTTCCGCTTGCAGGGTCAGGCACGAACCCGGAAGCTAGAGGCTCAGTCACCTGACGGAGAGTCCAGCCTTGGATTGGCAAACCCTGCTTACCCGCGAACGCCTCGGAAAGCCTCTGCACAGCCCGGAAGAACTCGGCCGCAGCCCTTTTCACAAAGACCACGACCGCATCATTTTCTCGGGTGCATTTCGCCGCCTCGGGCGCAAGACTCAGGTCCATCCGGTCACCAGCAACGATCACATCCACACGCGCCTGACCCATTCGCTGGAAGTCAGTTGCGTGGGTCGATCCCTGGGCATGCGCGTCGGTGAAACCATTCGCAGTGCCCTGCCCGACTGGTGCGAACCGAGCGATCTGGGGATGGTGGTGCAATCGGCTTGCCTGGCCCATGACATCGGTAATCCACCCTTCGGGCATTCCGGCGAAGACGCGATCCGTCACTGGTTCCAGCAGGCCGCCGGCCGTGGCTGGCTGGACGCCATGAGCGAAGTCGAACGCAATGACTTCCTGAATTTCGAAGGTAACGCCCAAGGCTTCCGAGTGCTCACCCAGCTCGAATACCATCAATTCGACGGCGGCACCCGGCTGACCTACGCCACACTGGGCACCTATCTGAAATACCCGTGGACGGCAAAACACGCCGATTCATTGGGCTACAAGAAGCACAAGTTCGGCTGCTATCAGAGCGAACTCCCGCTGCTGGAGCAGATCGCCCTTAAACTCGGCCTGCCGCAACTGGAGGAACAGCGCTGGGCGCGCCATCCACTGGTGTACCTGATGGAGGCCGCCGACGACATCTGTTACGCGCTGATCGATCTGGAAGATGGCCTGGAAATGGACCTGCTGGAGTACGCCGAAGTCGAGTCTTTGCTGCTCGACCTGGTGGGCGATGATCTCCCGGAAACCTATCGCCAACTGGGCCCACTGGATTCGCGTCGGCGTAAACTGGCGATCCTGCGGGGCAAAGCCATCGAGCACCTGACCAATGCCGCCGCCCGGGCATTCGTCGAGCAACAGGACTCGCTGCTGGCCGGCACGCTGCCCGGCGATCTGGTGGAGCACATGCATGGTCCGGCCAAGCGCTGCGTCTTGAATGCCAAAGACATGGCGCGCAAAAAGATCTTCCAGGACAAGCGCAAGACGCTGCACGAAATCGGCGCTTATACCACCCTCGAAATCCTGCTCAACGCGTTCTGCGGCGCGGCACTGGAACAACACAACGGTCGGGCACCGTCCTTCAAGAGCCGGCGCATTCTCGACCTGCTAGGCAACAATGCGCCGGATCCTCACGGTCCTTTACACACTTCGTTCCTGAGAATGATCGACTTCATCGCCGGCATGACCGACAGCTATGCCAGTCAAATGGCACTGGAAATGACCGGTCGCTCAAGCCACGGATGACCGTGCATCGTTCAGCCGCGTCAGGGCCTCCTGACCGGCTGATCGACGTTCTGCGCATTTCTCGTTTCAATCCGCGCGTCAACAGAATCGCCCTACACCCAGTGCAGAGCCGACTGATCGAACGAACGGTCCGATCGCGAAATAATCACGCTCCCTCTGCTCGACAGATGAAGCATGAAAAATCCCATGTCTGAACACGATTGGCGCATCTTGCTGGTGGAAGACCACCCCTTCCAGCTTAGGGCAACCCAATGCTTGCTGGAGAGTTACGGCTTCACTCAACTGACCGCCACTGATAGCGCCGAAGCCGCCTTGCAGCAAATGCTCAAGGCGTCGCAACCCTTCGACATCCTTCTGTGCGATCAATGCCTGCCCGGCCTTCCCGGTCTGGATCTGATCGAATACGCCAGCCAGCGGGGAATGATCAGACAGGCCATCCTGCTGAGTAGTCTGACATCCATTGAACTGGACGGTCTTGAAAGAATAGCCGTCGAACACGGACTGCCCTTGTTGGGCTATTTGATAAAACCCCTGAAACAATCAGCCCTTAGACACTTATTAACCTTGGCCTCACTATAAAAACGCTGCCAAAAAAAGACACACTAAAAAACATTTAAACACTCCTCTGATATATTTCAAATCAACCTGTCCGAGCCGCCAAACACACATACAACACCTTGACTGATCCTCATGCAAAACCTAGTTGATCCGTAGTCCGATTCTTCTTCGACTGTAGGAATTATCTTATATTGCCACTACAGGCCTGTCAGTTCATGCCCCCCTCAACTATCTGAGCTAAGGTGCGCGCTTTATTTGAGCGCGTATGGGATTTGATTATGAACTCCGTTTTTATTGTCGACGATCACCCCGTCATCCGTCTTGCCGTCCGAATGTTGCTCGAACATGAGGGTTACAAAGTCGTCGGCGAAACTGATAATGGGGTCGATGCCATGCAGATGGTTCGTGAATGCATGCCAGACCTGGTCATTCTTGACATCAGCATCCCCAAACTGGATGGGCTGGAAGTTCTCTCCCGTTTCAACGCAATGAGTACCCCCCTCAAAACCCTGGTGTTAACAGCCCAGTGTCCGACACTTTTCGGGATTCGCTGCATGCAATCCGGCGCGTCCGGGTATGTATGCAAACAGGAAGACCTTAGTGAACTGGTGAGCGCAATTAAAGCGGTACTATCAGGTTACAACTATTTCCCCAGCCAGGCCTTGAATCCTGTCCGTGCTGACGATGAGCGATATGCCGACCTCGAACTGTTCAAGTCAGTCAATGACAGAGAGCTGATGGTATTGCAACTTTTTGCCCAAGGCCGCACTAACAAGGAAATTGCCAAGGGCATGTTCTTGAGTAACAAGACTGTCAGCACTTACAAAAAACGCCTCATGCAAAAACTCAAGGCCAAATCACTCGTTGAACTCATTGATATGGCAAAACGCAACGCGTTAGTGTGAGAAACAGGATGCCCAGTCGCTTAATGGATTATCTGATACCGCTGACCGCGGGTTTATGCCTGAGCACCTCAGCGCACGCGGCACCGACGGCGAGCGAGCATTACACCCTGCTCAGTCGCTCAATGACCGGACACATGGAAGTCCAACTGGATAAATCGCAACAACAATGGCTTAACAATAAGCGTGAACTGATTCTGGGCACCTCTGCCCCCGACTACCCTCCTTTCGACCTGACCATCAGCGGCCGCGACTACGAAGGTTTCACTGCTGATTATGCGGGCATCCTGGGCAAGGTCACCGGCCTGCCAGTCAAGGTCCAGCGCTACGTTTCCCGGGGAGACGCGATCGAGGCCCTGGAAAAAGGCGAGGTCGACATGCTCGGCAGCGCCAATGGTTTTGAAGCCCGCAATGCCGACATCGTGCTGTCCTTGCCCTATGCCGTGGATCAACCGGTTCTGGTGACACGGGAAGGCGAAGCCAGATCCCTGAGCGACGGCCTCGCCGGGCTGCGCCTGAGCATGGTGTATCACTACTTGCCGCTGGACGAAGTCAAAGCCCTGTACCCGAAAGCGATCATTACTTCCTACCCCTCCTACCAGAATGCAATCAATGCGGTGGCTTTCGACCAGGCTGATGTTTTTCTGGGCGATACCATTTCAACCCATTACATAATCAACAAGGGGTATCTGAACAACATCCGCATGGCCAACTTCGGTAAACACGAGGCCCACGGTTTCAGCTTTGCCGTACATAAGGGCAACCCGGCTCTACTCGGGATCATCAACGCCATCCTCAAAGCGACCCCTGGCAGCGAGCGAGAAAACATCGCCAAACGCTGGAGTGCGGGCAGTGACATTCTTCTCACCGATCAGAAACTGCAACTCACCGACCGTGAACAACGCTGGCTGGCGCAACATCCTGTCGTGCGCGTCGTGGTCAACGAAGCGTTGGCGCCGCTGACTTTTTTCGACAGCGAAGGTAACTTTCGGGGCGTATCTGCCGACCTGCTCGAGCTGATCAGATTGCGCACCGGTTTGCGCTTCGAGATCCATCGCAGCCGCAACGATGACGAGATGATCGAGCAGGTCAACAGCCATCAGGCCGACCTGATTGCTGCCCTGCTCCCCAGCACCCAACGTGAAACGATGCTGAACTTCAGCCGTCCTTATCTGGAAAACTCCGTTGTCCTGCTCACTCGCAAAGCTGCGGACAGCCCATCAAATCTGACGCAACTCACGGACAAGCGCCTGGCCATCGCCCAAGGTAATCCAATAGCGGATTACCTGCGCCGCGAGTTCCCGCGAGTCCATCTGATCGAAACGCCGGATACCTTCAGTGCCGTGGAATTGCTCGCCGAGGGTCAGGCTGAAGGGGCGGTGAGTTCATTGGTGATTGCCAACTATTTCATCTCATCGCGAATCTTCGAGCACACACTTCAAATAAGCACCACCATCGGCACCCGGCAAGCCGCGTTCTCCCTGGCGACCGGGCGCGACGCCAAAGAGCTGGGTTCGATCCTCGACAAGGCACTGCTGAGCATCGCGCCGGAAGAACTGGGCATTATCAACAGCCGCTGGCGAGGCTACTCGTCGGCCTCGCAAAGTACCTGGCGCAACTATCACCGGGTGTTCTATCAGATCGTTCTGGGGGTTGGCGTGCTGCTGCTGATTTCCATGACCTGGAACGCTTACATGCGTCGCCAGATCAATCAGCGCCTGGCCGCCGAGCTCGCCCTGAACGACCAACTCGAGTTCATGGGATCGCTGGTCAACGGCACGCCTCATCCCATCTACGTGCGTGATCGCCAAGGCTTGCTGCAAAGCTGTAACGACAGTTACCTGGAGGCCTTCTGCGCCAAACGCGAAGACGTCATTGGTAAAAACGTCATGCAGGGCAGCTTGAGTAACTCATTTGAAGCCCAGGAATATCAGGCGGATTACCAACGCGTCGTGGCCGAAGGAACTCCGCTGATTCTCGACAGGCCATTGCATATCGGTGGCCGCACACTGACGATTTATCACTGGATACTTCCCTACCGGGACTCCAGCGGTGAAGTCCAAGGCGTCATTGGCGGCTGGATCGACATCAGCGAGCGCCGACAACTGTTCGATGACCTGCGTGCCGCGAAAGAGCGTGCGGATGAAGCCAACCGTGCCAAAAGCACCTTTCTGGCGACCATGAGCCATGAAATCCGCACGCCGATGAACGCCATCATCGGCATGCTCGAACTGACCCTCAAGCGTATCGATCACAGCCACCCGGATCGCCCGGCCATTGACGTGGCCTACCACTCGGCGAAAGACCTGCTGAACCTGATTGGCGACATTCTTGATATTGCGCGAATTGAATCCGGACGACTGAGCCTAAGCCCGGAGCGGGTCAACCTGAGAGAAACCGTATCGTCGGTGGTACGGATCTTCGACGGACTGGCCCGCCAGAAAAATCTGGGCCTGCGGCTGGACTTCAACCCGGCAGAACCACCCTCCGATGTCCTGCTGGACCCGATGCGCTTCAAGCAGGTGCTGTCCAACCTCGTCAGCAACGCCATCAAGTTTACCGAACAGGGTCAGGTCCGGGTTGTGGTCGAGCTGCATCCAACCGACGAACCCGACCGGGTGCTGTTGCAGTTGCAGGTTCAGGACAGCGGGGTCGGGATCAGCGAACAGGATCAACGGCGTTTGTTCGAGCCTTTCGCCCAGGCCGATCATTCCGGGCAGGCGGCCAGAGGCGGCGCGGGGCTTGGCCTGGTCATCAGCCGCAATCTGTGCGAGATGATGGGCGGCAATCTGCAATTGAGCAGCCAGGCCGGTATCGGCACTCAGGTCCGGATCTCGCTGAACCTTGCAACACTGCCGGCCGAGCGGGTGTCGAAAACCGCTGAACCGTCCCTCCACACGACCTCGGCTGTATTGAACGTCCTGGTGGTCGACGACCATCCCGCCAATCGCTTGCTCATGTGTCAGCAACTGGAGTTCCTGGGACATCGTTCCAGCGCCGCACCGGATGGCGAAGCGGGGTTGAAGGCTTGGAAGGACGAGGTGTTCGATCTGGTGATCGTCGATTGCAACATGCCGATCATGGATGGATACGAACTGGCTCGCTCCATTCGCCAACATGAACAGCAAACGCAGAGCCGGCCTTGTACCGTATTGGGCTTCACCGCCAACGCACAACCGGAAGAAATACAACGTTGCAAACAAGCCGGAATGGACGACTGCCTGTTCAAGCCCCTGAGCCTGACAGCCTTGAGTCAATGGGTTAAAGGCGTTGCGCCGACGGTCCGCGCCCCGGCCTTCAGCCTTGAAGGTCTGCATCTGCTTACGGGTGGCAGCCCGACACTGGACCAGCGCCTGTTGTCCGAACTGCTGAACAGCAACCGTCTGGATCGGCAAGAGTTGCTGACCTTATCTCCCACAGAAGATCGGCAGGCTTTCATCGAGGTGGCCCACAAAATCAAGGGTGCTGCGCGAATCGTCCAGGCTTGCCGATTGATCGACAGCTGCGAGGCGCTGGAAAACGCCTGTCATGAAGTGTTCCACCCTGACGTTGTCGTCAATTGCACCAAGGCCATGGACCGCGCGATGGTCGAACTTGAGCAGGCATTGGAGCAACAGATAGGCCACAACGAGAAAAGCAGAATGATGGAGCCTTAACTATGCTTGGACGCTGAGCAGTGTGTTAAACATCATGGAGTGAACCGCAATGCCCAGCCCACTGCGCCCGGATCAACGCCGGTTTCCCCTGCACATCCATATCAGTGTGATGTTCACCTTCCTGTTATTGCTGACCGGCGTGGTGCTGGGCATATTCAACTACGGGCAAACCACGCAGATCATTCTTTCGAGCAGTGAGAAGCTCTTCAATCGCATCGAGCAAGATGTCCGCCTGGACCTGCAAGGTACGTATGAGCCGATTCGCCATCTGCTGAGCCTGCTGGCGGACTACCCGGCGACCCGGGCACCGAATCTGGAACAGCGAATGGCGTTGCTCCAGCCGTTCAGCCAATCGCTCAAGGACAATCCCAACCTGGCATCGTTGTATCTGGGCTACGGCAACGGTGACTTCTTCATGGTTCGCCCCCTGCGGACCACTGCCCTGAGAACCGAGCTGAAAGCCCCTGACACCGCGGCATTTCAAGTCTGGAGCATCGAGCACAGCAGCAGTGGTCAGATTCGCTCTCAATCGCTGTTTTTTGATCAATCCCTGACACTCATCAACCGTCAGGACAATCCCGACGAAACCTACGATCCCCGCACCCGCGCCTGGTTCTCCAGCGCGCGCGGCGATGTGGATCAGATCACCACCGATCCCTACGTTTTTTTCTCCACCCACAACGTCGGCACCACCCTGGCCCGGCGCAGTGGTGAAAACGCGGTGATGGGTGCCGACCTGACCCTGGCCGAATTGTCGGCCACCCTGGCCAAACACGTGGTGACGCCCCATACCGAAATCGTGCTATTCGATGACCAGGGCAATGCCATCGCCTACCCCGACAGCAACAAGCTGATCATCGATGACCAGACCGCTCGGCTGAACAAGGCTGTCGACCTCAGCCCCGGCCTCGGCGCCCTGCTCTCCAATCCTCCTACCGGCAATCGGCTGGACGCCGCCGGGCGTCAATGGATCGTGGCGCGCAGCAGCATGACGGAGGGAGGCCCCCAGGGACTGCAACTGGCGTTGCTGGTGCCGGAGGACGAATTGCTCGCCGATGCCTACCGCATGCGTTGGCAAGGCGCGCTGATTACCCTGGCGACCTTGCTGCTGTGCCTGCCGGTGGGATGGTTGACCTCCAGAGTTCTGGTCAAGCCCCTGCGCGCGCTGGTGCAGGAAGCCGATGCGGTGCGCAGTTTCAATTTCAACTTTCCGATCGGCCGCAGTTCGCCGGTGCTTGAAATTGACCAACTGAGCGTATCGATGGCGCGGATGAAGGACACCCTCGGCAGTTTTTTCCAGATCACCGACAGCTTGAGCGCCGAGACCCGTTTCGCGCCGTTGCTGCAGCGGGTGCTGTTTGAAACCGTGAAAATCGGGCAAGCCCAGGCCGGTCTGATTTACCTGCGCGAACGTGACAGCGATCGCATGGAGCCCCAGGGCCTGGTCATCAATGGCACCTCACAGGCATTGCCCTCGTTCGGTGTTCAGGGACATGAACTCCAGGATCCGCAGAGTCCACAGTGGCTTCAGCAGTTGTCGAAGGTTGACAATATCGTGACCAATCTGGGTTTCGAACAAGCGGGGGATTTGCAGAAGGTGATGCTCGCGCTGGAATGCCCCCGGGTGCACCTGATCGGCATCCGTTTGCACAATCGGCACAACGAAACCGTGGGCCTGCTGATCCTGCTTTTGACCGACAGCGGCACACAAAGCGACCTGGAAAAACTGCGCCCGGACCGCATCGCGTTTCTCCAGGCTGTGTCCGGCGCCGCGGCCGTGAGCATTGAGAGCCAGCGCCTGCAAGCCAAACAGAAACAACTGCTGGACGCCTTCATTCAACTGCTGGCCGGCGCGATCGATGCCAAGAGCCCTTATACTGGAGGCCACTGCCAGCGAGTGCCGGAGCTGACCCTGATGCTTGCCCATGCGGCTGCCGCCAGTCAGGCCCCGGCCTTCAGCGACTACCAACCCACCGAAGATGAGTGGGAAGCCCTGCACATTGCGGCCTGGCTGCACGACTGCGGAAAGGTCACGACGCCTGAATACGTGGTCGACAAAGCCACCAAGCTGGAGACCCTGAACGACCGCATCCATGAAATTCGCACCCGTTTCGAAGTCCTCAAGCGCGATGCCTGGATCAACTATTGGCAGGCTATTGCCTTGGGCGGTGACGAGCAGCACCTGGCCGAATTGCGCAATGCCAACCTGGCCGGGCTGGATGATGATTTCGCCTTCGTCGCCCACTGCAATCTGGGTGCAGAGGCCATGGCCGAGGCCGATCTGCAGCGGCTGCGCAGCATTGCCCAGCGCAACTGGACCCGAACCCTGGACGATCGAATCGGCGTGTCCTGGGAAGAAAACCGCCGCCAGGCACGAACCCCGGCACCGACCTTGCCGGTCAGCGAGCCGCTGTTGGCGGATAAACCCGAGCACGTGTTCGAGCGCGCCGAAAGCGAGCTGATTCCGGAAGACAACCCTTGGGGTTTCAAGCTCGATGTGCCGCGCTACAAATACAACCGGGGTGAGCTCTACAACCTGAGCATCGCCCGAGGCACGCTGACCCGCGAGGAGCGTTACATCATCAATCACCACATGGTGCAGACGATCCTGATGCTCAGCCACTTGCCCTTCCCCGGCCACCTCAACAACGTCGCGGAAATTGCCGGCGGCCACCACGAGAAAATGGACGGCACCGGTTACCCCAAACAGTTGAAGCGCGAAGAAATGAGCCTGCCGGCACGGATGATGGCGATTGCCGATATTTTCGAGGCGCTGACCGCCGCCGATCGCCCTTACAAGAAGGCCAAAACCTTGAGCGAGGCGCTGGGCATCATGGCCACCATGTGCCGTGACGCCCATATCGATCCGGAGTTGTTCGGCTTGTTCATCAACGCCGGCGTCTATCTGCAATACGCCGACCGATTCCTCGACCCACGACAGATCGATGCGGTCGACCCGTCAAGCCTGCTGGTCAAGGCCGGCTTGGGGGCGTGATCAGCAATCGGTCAGACGCAGGAAAATCGCCGCCAGTTGCTCGATACCTGCCTGGTCGTCAGCGGTAAACCGCGCCAGGCTCGGGCTGTCGAGGTCCAGCACGCCGATCAGGCGACCGTCCTTGACCAGCGGCACGACCAGCTCGCTGTTCGAGGCACTGTCGCAGGCAATGTGCCCGGGGAACGCGTGAACATCTTCAACCAGTTGGGTCTGCAAGGTCGCCGCCGCTGTCCCGCACACGCCGCGACCGAACGGAATCCGCACACAGGCGATCTGCCCCTGAAACGGGCCAAGCACCAATTCTTCGTTGCGATTGAGGTAGAAACCGGCCCAGTTCAAGTCGTCGAGCTGGCTGTACAGGAACGCCGAAAACTGCGCGGCGTTGGCGATAAAGTCACGCTCGTCCGCCAGTAACGACTCCAGCTGCGCCCATAACATGCCGTAACCGTCCAGGCCTTGGCCGCTCTTCTGTAAATCGATCATGCTTTGTGCTCCAACAGCTTAAGCCCCACCCAATAGCGGGCAAATTGATACGCGCAACGTCCATTGCGGTTGCCTCGGCCCGTAGCCCAGCGCACGGCGAGGATGTCCAGCTCTTCGTTACGCTGCCACTCAAGGCCGGATTTTCCGGCCAATTGCCCGATCCAGTGCTCGACGACGTCAAGGAAGTGCTCTTGAGTAAACGGATAGAACGACAGCCACAATCCAAAACGGTCCGACAGCGCGATCTTGTCTTCCACCGCCTCGCTGGGATGCAGTTCGCCATCAACCCGTTTCCAGTTTTCGTTATCGCTTTCCTTCTCCGGCACCAAGTGGCGACGGTTGGAGGTGGCGTACAGCAAAACGTTATCCGGCGCCTGTTCGAGCGAGCCGTCGAGCACGCTCTTGAGCACGCGGTAGTCGCCTTCGCCCGACTCAAACGACAGGTCATCGCAGAACAGCACGAAACGCTGAGGCAGCCTGGCGATCTGTTCGACCACGCGCGGCAGGTCTGCAAGGTGATCGCGCTCGATCTCGATCAACCGCAGGCCGGCCTTGGCGTGCTCGGCCAGCAAGGCGCGCACCAGCGACGATTTGCCGGTGCCGCGCGAGCCCCAGAGCAGTGCGTGGTTGGCGGGCATGCCGTCGAGGAACTGCTGGGTGTTGCGCCCCAGTTGCTCCACTTGGCGGTCGACACCGATCAGGTCGGACAACCGTGTGTCGAGGCTGACATGCAGCGGCAGCAGAAACCCGCTGCGGCCCTCGCGTTGCCAGCGCGCGGCCAGGCATTGCGTCCAGTCGATGGCTTGCCGAGGTGCAGGCAAGAGGGGTTCGATACGGGCCAGAACAGCATCGGCGCGTTCAAGAAAAGCATTCAATCGGGAATCCACGTCTTCTCCTCGGGCACGTTCACAGTGATGATGGCACTACAGCGACGCAACACGGCATTCGGCACCCGGTTCATCCCTTGTTGCACAAGGGCTCGCGAGAACATCGGTATCCATGCATGATCGACTATGCTTGAGCAGCGAAGGGAAACGGAAGTGGTTCAACACCCCATGGATATCAAGTTCACCCACCGGCTGTCATACAAACAAGCCAGGCTTACCGTGCTTGTCGGTTTCATTCTGGGCACGCTGCTCAGTTTGCTGCAAATAGGCATCGATTATGCCAGCGAAGACGCCTCCATCAACCGCGAAATACTGTCTTTGCTGGAAATCAGCCATAACCCCGCGTCCCGTATCGCCTACAACATCGACGCCGAACTCTCCCAGGAACTGACCATGGGCCTGTTGCGCTCACCGGCGATCGTCGGTGCGCAATTGACTGACAACAACGGCACCGTCCTGGCCAGCGTCAAACGCCCGACCCTGCAAAGCAACTATCGGATGATCAGCGACTTCCTGTTCGGCGCCAGCCGCCAGTTTGAAGACCGCCTCTACCTCGACCACTTGCCGAACGAATCCCTCGGCACCTTGCGACTGGATGTCGATACCTACGCCTTCGGCAGTCGTTTCCTGCGCCGGGCCGAGGTGACGCTGCTCAACGGCTTCGCCCGCAGCCTGATCCTGACCGGCATCCTGTTGGCGCTGTTCTACGTGATGCTGACCAAACCGCTGGTGCGGGTCATCCGCGAACTCAGCGGGCGCGATCCGCGTAGTGCGGAACCGACCTGGCTGGAATACCCGAGCGGGCATAAAAACGATGAAATCGGTGTGCTGGTCAAAGTGGCCAACCAGCAGTTCGAAAACATCGCTACCGAAATCCAGCAGCGGCGCAACGCCGAAAACCGCCTGACCGACTACCTTGGGCAACTGGAAAACATCGTCTCGGCCCGCACCGCGGAGCTCAAGGCGATCAATGCCCGGCTCAGCCAATCCAATCAGGAGCTGGAAGTCGCACGAAGTACCGCCCTCGATATGGCCGAAGCACGTTCGGTGTTTCTCGCCAATATGAGCCATGAAATCCGCACACCGCTCAACGGCCTGCTGGGCATGATCGCGCTCTCGCTGGATGGCCCACTCAATGCCGAACAACAGCAACAGCTGTCCATCGCCCATGACTCGGGCAAAGTGCTGGTGGAACTGCTCAACGATATTCTCGACCTGTCGAAATTCGATGCCGGCCAGCTCGAACTCGAACACATTCCGTTCGACCTCGGGTCGCTGATCGAAGACACCGCGAACCTGCTGTCGCAGAACGCCGCGCCCAGCGTCGAGTTGACCTGCCTGATCGATCCGCACTTTCCGGCGTTGGTCCTGGGGGATCCGACCCGCGTCCGGCAGATCGTCAGCAACCTGTTGTCCAACGCCCTCAAATTCACCCGTTTCGGTCGGGTCGACGTGCGCCTTTCAACCTTTGAAGACGGCGTCAGAATCGAAGTCTGCGACACCGGAATCGGGATTGCCCAGGATGCTCAGGTCAAAATCTTCCAGCCTTTCACGCAGGCCGGCGCCGGCATTACCCGCCAATTTGGCGGCACCGGACTGGGCCTGGCGCTGACCTATAACCTCTGCGAAGCCATGCAGGGGCGGCTGACCATTAGCTCGGAAGCGGGTTTCGGCAGCCAGTTCTGCGCCGACCTGCCGTTGCCCTGCCACACCCGGGCCATCCCCCCGCAGCCGCTACCGGGCAAGGTCATTGCCATCACCGCGGCCAACAGCGGCCTGGCGGAACTGTTGAAAAACCTGTTGCCCGGCTGGGGGCTCGACTATCAGCAACGGTCCATCGATGACTCGTTCATCGGCCTCGACCCGGACGTGCTGATCACCGACTGCCCCGAATGCCTGTTTGGCCTGCGCCCGACCCTCGACGCGCCTATCTTGCTGGTGACCGCCTATGGCAGCTTCATGCCGAGCGAAGAAGCGAGCGCCCTGGCGCCCCTGCAACAACAGGCACGTCCTTTGGCGCGCAATGCGCTTTACCAGACATTGCGCCGGGTGCTGCTACCTGAAAGCAACCTGATCAACGGTGCCCGGGTCGAAGCCCTTACCCCCCAACGGCGCGGACGTGTCCTGCTGGTCGAGGACAACCCGGTCAATCAACTGGTGGCCAAGGGCATGCTCGGCAAACTCGGTTGCGAGGTGATCGTCGCCGCTCACGGTGCCGAAGCCCTGGATCAGCTTGAGCACAGCGAATTCGATCTGGTGCTGATGGACTGCAACATGCCGGTGATGGATGGCTATGAAGCCAGCCGACAAATCCGTCGCAGCGGGCGCTGGCCACAATTGCCCATCGTGGCCTTGACTGCCAACGCCATGTCCGAGGAACGCGAACGCTGCCGTGTGGCGGGCATGAGCGATTACCTGGCCAAGCCCTTTCGCCGAGAAGAACTGGCCGCCCTGCTCGACCTGTGGATACCGACTACGACAGCGCTTTGATTTGCCCCAGCAGGTGATCGAGACCGTCGCGCAGATCATGCAGGCGATCCAGATCGACGCCGCTGTCGCACAACAACCGGGCCTTGAGCGGCCCGACCTGATCACGCAAGGCCTTGCCGGTTGGCGAAAGACTCAGGTGCACTTCTCGCTCATCGCGCGCCGAACGCTGGCGCTGCACCAGTTGCAGCTGCTCAAGGCGCTTGAGCAAGGGCGTCAGGGTGCCGGAATCCAGCGCCAGGCGTTCGCCCAGCGCCTTGACCGTCGGCTGCTCTGGCGCCGTCTCCTGCCATTCCCACAACACCAGCATCGCCAGGTATTGCGGATAGGTCAGGCCCAGTTGATCAAGCATCGGCTTGTAGGCGCGGATCACCGCCCGAGAAGCGGCGTACAGCTTGAAGCAGAGCTGGTTATCGAGCTGCAGCGAATCGACGGACAGCGTGTTCATTTGAGCAGGGCTTCGATCTCGCGGCTCAGGTCCTGCGGCTTGGTCGCCGGAGCGAAGCGCTTGACCAACTGGCCGTCCTTGCCGATCAGGAACTTGGTGAAGTTCCATTTGATGCCCTGAGAGCCCAACACGCCCGGTGCGCGCTTCTTCAACTGCACAAACAGCGGATGAGCGCCGGCACCATTGACGTCAATCTTCTTGAACAGCGGGAAGCTGACACCGAAGTTCAATTCGCAGAACTCGGAAATCGCCCCTTCGTTACCCGGTTCCTGCTTGCCGAACTGATTGCAGGGAAAGCCGAGCACCACCAGGCCTTGATCCTTGTAGGTCTGCCACAACGCTTCGAGGCCTTTGTATTGCGGGGTGAAACCGCATTTACTGGCGGTGTTCACCACCAGGACGGCTTTGCCGGCGAAATCGGCCAGGGTTTTTTGTTCACCTTTGATGGTGGTCACCGGGATGGTCAGCAGATTGTCGCTCATGGATTTGGCTCGAATTGAAGGAACAAGCCATGAACATAGCGAGCAATTGAATTGTGTGCAATTTAAATTGTGGGACGCCGGATATCTGTAGGAGCGAAGCTTGCTCGATAAGGCGTCAGGTCAGTCAACATCGGTGTTGAATGTTGAGACGCCTTCTCGAGCAAGCTTCGCTCCTACACGGCTCGCATTACTCGCGCGGTACCAGGTTCAGGCACACCGAATTGATGCAATAACGCAGACCGGTCGGTGGCGGGCCATCCGGAAACACGTGCCCCAGGTGCGCGTCGCACTTGGCGCAGACCACTTCAGTGCGAATCATGCCGTGGCTGACATCACGGATCTCGACCATGGCGCTGTCGCCGATCGGCGCATAGAAGCTCGGCCAACCGCAGCCGGAATCGAATTTGGTTTTGGAGTCGAACAGCGGCTCGTTGCAGCAGATGCAGTGGTAGACGCCGTCAGTTTTGGTGTCGTTGTATTTGCCGGAGAACGGCCGTTCGGTGCCCTTGAGACGGCAAACGTTGTACTGCTCTGGATCGAGCATCGCCTTCCATTCTTCCAGGGTTTTATCCAACTTTTCCATCGTCACACCTCAGCAGCTGAAAAAGCCCGATCTGTACCTTTTCCACGGATCGGGCGGCACGTATGATTGCGCCTCGTCAAACGCCAGTCTGGCAGCCAGACCACGCGCATTCAAACGGATTTATGGGTGCTGCATCTCAAGGCGTCAGGCCTGTGTGAATACGCAGGATTCCCAGTACGGTAGTTCATACGCCGCCTGGATCGTTCATTTTCGGGAACACATCGCCATGCAGGTCAGCAAATCGAACAAGCTCGCCAACGTCTGCTACGACATTCGCGGCCCAGTGCTCAAGCACGCCAAACGCCTGGAAGAGGAAGGTCATCGCATCCTCAAGCTGAACATCGGCAACCCGGCACCCTTTGGTTTCGAAGCACCGGACGAAATCCTCCAGGACGTGATCCGCAACCTGCCGACCGCTCAGGGCTACAGCGACTCCAAAGGCCTGTTCAGCGCGCGCAAGGCCGTCATGCAGTACTACCAGCAAAAGCAGGTGGAAGGCGTCGGCATTGAAGACATCTACCTGGGCAACGGCGTTTCCGAGTTGATCGTGATGTCGATGCAGGCTCTGCTGAACAATGGCGACGAAGTGCTGGTGCCAGCGCCGGACTATCCGCTGTGGACGGCTGCCGTGAGCCTGTCCGGCGGCAACCCGGTGCATTACCTGTGCGACGAGCAGGCCAACTGGTGGCCGGACCTGGCCGACATCAAGGCCAAGATCACCCCGAACACCAAGGCCCTGGTGATCATCAACCCGAACAACCCGACCGGCGCCGTGTACTCCAGGGAAGTGCTGCTGGGCATGCTGGAACTGGCTCGCCAGCACAACCTGGTGGTGTTCTCCGACGAGATCTACGACAAGATCCTGTACGACGATGCCGTGCACATCTGCACCGCGTCCCTGGCGCCAGACTTGCTGTGCCTGACCTTCAACGGTCTGTCCAAGTCCTATCGCGTTGCCGGTTTCCGTTCCGGCTGGATCGCCATTTCCGGCCCGAAACACCACGCCCAGAGCTACATCGAAGGCATCGACATGCTGGCCAACATGCGCCTGTGTGCCAACGTGCCGAGCCAGCACGCGATCCAGACTGCACTCGGCGGTTATCAGAGCATCAATGACCTGGTGTTGCCGCAAGGTCGCTTGCTGGAACAGCGCAATCGCACCTGGGAACTGCTCAACGATATTCCGGGCGTGAGCTGCGTCAAGCCGATGGGGGCGTTGTATGCGTTCCCGCGGATCGATCCGAAAGTCTGCCCGATCCACAACGACGAGAAGTTCGTGCTCGACCTGCTGCTCTCCGAGAAGCTGCTGGTGGTGCAAGGCACGGCCTTCAACTGGCCTTGGCCGGATCACTTCCGTGTCGTGACCCTGCCACGGGTGGACGACCTGGACATGGCCATCGGCCGGATCGGCAACTTCCTCAAATCCTACCGCCAGTAAACTAAACTTCACCGTGCGACGCGTGCGTCTGTCGCACGGTGATCAATTCAGCAACATATCTTTGCGCCCCGCCAGACCTCACCGCCCTTATCGCTGACTGATGCCACGTTTCGTGGCCGCGTCTAACAAAGACGGGGCCTGAGACGCGAATTGGCTGTCAAACACGTCCGGCATCGCCGTCGGAATTGCCCTGCAAGCAGCTAGACTGTTGCCGTAGGACACAGTTTGAAATAGTCACTCGGTTGAATAGCCCGGTGCAGCACCTTATATACCCCGCAGTACGCTACATCTTTAGCATGAGGAGATTTCTACAACCATGATGCGCATCCTGCTGTTTTTGGCCACTAACCTGGCGGTCGTGCTGATTGCCAGCATCACCCTGAGCCTTTTCGGCTTCAACGGGTTCATGGCGGCCAACGGGGTTGATCTCAACCTCAATCAGCTGCTGATTTTCTGTGCGGTCTTTGGTTTCGCCGGTTCCCTGTTCTCGCTGTTCATCTCCAAGTGGATGGCGAAGATGAGCACCAGCACCCAAATCATCAGCCAGCCGCGCACACGTCACGAGCAATGGCTGCTGCAAACCGTCGAGCAACTGTCCCGTGAAGCCGGGATCAAGATGCCCGAAGTCGGGATTTTCCCCGCCTACGAGGCCAACGCGTTCGCCACGGGCTGGAACAAGAACGACGCACTGGTCGCGGTCAGCCAGGGTCTGCTCGAACGTTTCTCGCCGGATGAAGTGAAGGCCGTCCTGGCCCACGAAATCGGCCACGTGGCCAATGGCGACATGGTCACCCTGGCGTTGATCCAGGGCGTGGTGAACACCTTTGTGATGTTCTTCGCACGGATCATCGGCAACTTTGTCGACAAGGTGATCTTCAAGAACGAAGAAGGCCAGGGCATCGCCTACTACATAGCGACGATCTTCGCCGAACTGGTCCTGGGCATTCTGGCCAGCTCCATCGTCATGTGGTTCTCGCGCAAACGTGAGTTCCGTGCCGACGAAGCCGGCGCACGCCTGGCCGGCACCAGTGCAATGATTGGCGCCTTGCAACGCCTTCGTGCGGAACAGGGCCTGCCGGTGCACATGCCGGATACGCTGAATGCCTTTGGCATCAACGGTGGCATCAAACAAGGGTTCGCTCGCATGTTCATGAGCCACCCGCCGCTGGAAGAGCGTATTGACGCGTTGCGTCGTCGGGGCTGAAAGGCTCCGCACTAAAGAAAAGGCCCGCAGTGAATGCGGGCCTTTTTTTGTCTGCTGGTTTATGTGGTGTTCTTACGGCCCTCTTCGCGAGCAAGCCCGCTCCCACATGGGATCTTTGTCGATCACAAAACTGTGATTCAACTCTCGGCCACCTGTGGGAGCGGGCTTGCTCGCGAAGGGGCCAGCAAACTCAACACACCTTAACGGGTGGAAACCCGATAAACCCGCTCTTCAAGCCGAGTAACACCGCTCTCGATAAACTTCCAGCTCTCGCCCAGCACGTCCTGGTCTTCCAGAATCTTCAGCTCCCAGGTTGCCCCGAACAACCGTTGCACTTCGTCATCCAGCACGGCAAACGGCGGGCCTTCCTTCTGCGCCTGGTCGTAATCCAGGGTAATCAAAAGCCCCAGCGAATCTTTCGGCAGTATCCGCTTCAAATGCTCGGCGTACTGTTCACGCATGGTCGGCGGCAAGGCGATCAGCGCCGCGCGGTCGTACAGTGCGCTGCAATCGGCGACATCGCCGGCCGTCAACGCGAAGAAGTCGCCGCACCAGACCTCGATCGAACCCGCCCGATAGACCGTAAAAGGACCCTGGTCACTGACGTCCGGATCAAATTGATGCTCGTGAAAAAAGTCTTCCACCGCCTTTTCCGACAATTCGATGCCCAACACTTCGTGACCGCATTTAGCCAGCCACAGCAGATCCAGGCTTTTCCCACATAGCGGCACCAGTACGCGCGCGCCCTCCTCCAGGCCCAGCTGCGGCCAGTACCGTTGCAGATATGGATTCACTTCCGGCAGGTGAAAGCCGATCTGATTCGACGTCCACCGCTTGTGCCAAAACTCCGGCTGCATAATTAATCCCGAAAATTCGATCAAAAGACCCTAAAACTTATATTAGATTTAGATCAATGATCTGACTGAAGATGCTGCCATCTTACCCCCCAGGAGCTCTTTCATGTTCCCCAGCCTCTACATATCCCATGGCTCGCCCATGTTGGCACTGGAACCGGGTGCCAGCGGGCCCGCCCTCGCTCGCCTGGCCGCCGAATTGCCGAAACCGCAAGCCATCGTGATTGTGTCGGCGCACTGGGAAAGCAACGAACTGCTGGTCAGCGGCAATCCCCGGCCTGAAACCTGGCATGATTTCGGCGGCTTCCCAAAAGCACTGTTCGAAGTGCAATACCCGGCGCCCGGCAATCCTCAACTGGCTGACGAGGTGGTCGAGCTGCTGAAAGCCGGCAACCTGCCGGCACGGATCGATACCAAACGGCCCTTCGACCACGGCGTCTGGGTGCCTTTGTCGTTGATGTATCCGCAGTTCGACATCCCGGTGGTGCAAGTCTCGCTGCCCACCCGTGGCGGCCCTGCCCTGCAAACCCTAGTCGGCCATGCCCTGGCCAACCTGCGCGAACACGGCGTGTTGTTGATCGGCTCCGGCAGCATCACCCATAACCTGCGCGAACTGGACTGGCACGCCGGCCCGGAAAGCGTTGAACCGTGGGCCAAGGTGTTCCGCGACTGGATGATTGAAAAACTCGCCGCCAACGATGAAGCCGCGCTGCACGATTATCGCGAGCAGGCGCCGAACGCAGTGCGCAACCATCCCACCGATGAGCATTTGCTGCCGCTGTACTTTGCTCGCGGGGCTGGGGGGAAGTTCAGCATCGCCCATCAAGGTTTTACGATGGGCGCGCTGGGAATGGATATTTATCGCTTTGGCTGATCGGTAAACCGAGTCGCCCAGGCCAGGCACAAACAGCAGGCCAAAAAAAATCCCCGAACCAGTCGGGGATTTTTTATGTTCGATCAATCAGCCCGGGAGCGGATCAATCTTCGCGATAGCGACGCAGCTTCAACTGCTTACCGGCAACGCGAGTGTCCTTCAGCTTGGTCAGCAGTTTCTCCAGACCATCTTCCGGCAGCTCGACGAGGCTGAAGCTGTCACGTACCTGAATGCGACCGATTGCTTCGCGAGCCAGGCCACCTTCGTTGAGGATAGCGCCCAGCAGGTTCTTGGCAGCGATACCATCACGCGCACCCAGCGCGGTACGGCAACGAGCACGACCTTCGGCCAATGCAACCGGAGCACGACGCTCACGATCACCACGGTCCGGACGATCACCAGTGCGCTCTGGACGATCGCCACGCGGAGCGTTGTTCGGCACCAGTGGACGTTCTTTCTCGATCGCGGCCAGGGTCAGCGCCTGAGCGTTGGTTGCCTTGCGCAACAGAGCAGCGGCCAGTGCACGCGGGGTGCAACCGATGTCGGCAGTCAGGCGATCCAGCAGATCACCGTGGGTCGATTCGGCATCAGCAACCAGTGGCGACAGGCTGTTGGTCAGTTTCTTGATGCGGGCATCGAGAACGGCCTGAGCATCCGGCAGGCGGACTTCGGCAACTTTCTGACCGGTTACACGCTCGATCACTTGCAGCATGCGGCGCTCACGCGGCGTCACCAGCAACAGTGCACGACCTTCGCGACCGGCACGGCCAGTACGGCCGATACGGTGAACGTAGGACTCTGGATCGTATGGCATGTCAACGTTGAACACGTGAGTGATGCGCGGAACGTCCAGGCCACGAGCAGCAACGTCGGTCGCTACAACGATGTCCAGACGGCCATCCTTGAGGGATTCGATCACGCGCTCACGCTGGTTCTGAGCAATGTCACCGTTCAGCGCAGCGGCTTTGTAGCCTTTGGCTTCCAGGGCACTGGCCAGGTCCAGGGTCGCTTGCTTGGTGCGCACGAACATGATCAGGGCGTCGAAGTCTTCCACTTCCAGCAGGCTCAATACAGCCGAGGTCTTCTGGTCAGCGTGAACCAACAGGTGAGCCTGTTCGATCGCGGTAACGGTCTGAGTCTTGGTCTGGATCTTCACGTGTTGCGGATCGCGCAGATGGCGTTCGGCAATGGCACGGATCGACTGCGGCAGGGTGGCCGAGAACAATACGGTCTGACGGGTTGGTGGCAAAGCCTTGAAGATAACTTCGAGGTCGTCCATGAAACCCAGCTTGAGCATTTCGTCCGCTTCGTCCAGAACCAGGTGGTTCACGGTCGACAGGACTTTTTCGTCACGACGCAGGTGGTCGCACAGACGGCCCGGCGTGGCTACAACGATCTGCGCGCCATTACGGATTGCTTTCAGTTGTGGGCCCATCGGGGCGCCGCCGTAAACGGCCACAACGGTAACGCCCGGCATTTGCTTGGCGTAGGTTTCGAAAGCGGTTGCTACTTGCAGCGCCAACTCACGGGTTGGCGCCAGGATCAGGGCTTGCGGCTCGCGCTTGGCAGGATCGATGCGGTGCAGGATCGGCAGGGCGAACGCGGCGGTTTTACCGGTACCGGTTTGCGCTTGGCCAATCATGTCGTGGCCGGCCATGATGATCGGGATCGATTGCTGCTGAATAGCCGAAGGCTCTTCGTAGCCAGTCGCGATGACGGCTGCAAGAATATTCGGATTAAGATTAAAAGCGGCGAAGCCGCCGGTTTCCTGGGTCATGGGTCTGCCTCTAAGTGCATCCGCAAAGACCCATGCTCCAAAGCTGCGCATGCCGTGTAAGACTCAAGAGTCGCCCTGGCTGCTTTGTCGGCGGGGATTTGCGAAAACGAATGAATGAAAAAGATTCGTCAAGGGAGAGTCCGCTGTGCGGACGTGCAGCCGAAGCTGACTTCGGGAAATTGCGCTACCTAAACGCGGCCCGGTTAAAGGCCGGCGCGCACTATACCGGAAATCGCCCAAAAAGGGAGCATTATTTGTCGGAAAACTGACGTATACGCCGTTGTGTCACACGCTTTGCGGATAATCGTGCAACGGTCTATTTTTCAAAGGCCCGGCCCTGCTGGCGATGGCGCTAAAACGGTTCATCCTTGTGACCCAGACCCGCGGTCTTGACCAGCGGTCTGGCACACCCTTCCCGCCCGAGGAAATGCTCCATGAATCAGCCCGGCTCCAGTCGTGTCACCCGCGAACGACACGGTCATGTCCTGATGATCGGCCTGGATCGAGTGGCCAAGCGCAACGCCTTCGACCTCGATCTGCTCAACGCACTGAGTTTGGCCTACGGCGAGTTCGAGGCCGACAGCGATGCGCGCGTGGCGGTGGTGTTCGCTCACGGTGAGCATTTCACTGCCGGGCTCGACCTGATCAATGCCAGCGCTGCCCTGGCCGAAGGCTGGCAAGCACCGCCCGGCGGTTGCGATCCGTGGGGCGTGTTTGCCGGCCCCCGGGTGAGCAAACCGGTGATTGTCGCCGCGCAAGGCTACTGCCTGACCATCGGCATCGAGCTGATGCTGGCCGCCGACATCAACCTCTGCGCGAGCAACACCCGTTTTGCGCAGAAGGAAGTGCAGCGCGGGATCTTCCCCTTCGGTGGCGCCACGTTGCGCCTGCATCAAGTCGCCGGCTGGGGCAATGCCATGCGCTGGCTGCTGACTGGCGATGAATTCGATGCGCATGACGCGTTGCACCTGGGGTTGGTGCAGGAAGTCATGGCCAGCGAGGATCTGCTGCCGCGTGCCATTGAATTGGCTGAGCGGATAGCCCGGCAGGCGCCGCTGGGGGTTCAGGCGACGTTGATGTCTGCGCGGCAGGCGCGTTATGAAGGGGAAACGGCGGCAGCGAAGGGATTGCCGCCGTTGGTGAAGAAGTTGCTAGCGAGTGAGGATGCCCGGGAAGGTGTGCGGTCGATGGTCGAGAAGCGGCCGGGCATCTTCAAAGGCTGCTAACAAGCCGGCTGTTGTGGCGAGGGAGCTTGCTCCCGCTGGGCAGCGAAGCGGCCCCAAAAATCTTCGCGATCAATGCTGATTTTGTGAGCGCTGCGCACTCAAGCGGGAGCAAGCTCCCTCGCCACAGGGCCTCATCGCCTCATGTTGCCGGGCGAATCGCCTTGATCAACGACTGCAACGAATACCCCAACCGCGGCGCCAGCCCCTCGGCCCGGGCAAGCAGTCCATCCATGTCCAGTTCCTGATCCAGTTCCGAAGGCACGATCAGAATCACGTTGCCCTCCTTCACCGGCAGCTCCCAGTAATGCCGGTGATAGAGCCCGCGCAACAATGCAGCGCCCAAGGGCTTGCCGTCGTCGGTGGCCCATTGATTGATCACCAGCCAGCCGCCCGGATTCAAGCGTTTCTGACAGTTTTCCAGAAAGCTCCAGGCCAGATGCCCGACACCCGGACCGACATCGGTATAAAGGTCGACGAAGATCAGGTCCGCCGGTTCAGCGGTATCGAGCAATTCCAGCGCATCGCCGACGCGGATGTACAACCGCGGATCGTCATCCAGGCCAAGATACTCAATGGCCAGACGCGGTACGTCGGGGCGCAACTCGATGGCTTCGACATCTTCAAGCGGCAGAAACTTGAGGCACGCCTGGGTCAGCGTGCCGGCGCCGAGACCAAGAAACAGCGCGCTTTCCGGCTGTTCGTGGCACAGCGCGCCAATCAGCATCGCCCGGGTGTAATCGTACTCGAGCCAGCTCGGGTCAGCCGTGAACACGCAGCTCTGCTCAATGGCATCACCGAACTCGAGAAAACGGTAATCGGCCACTTCCAGCACGCGAATCACGCCGAACTCATCCTGTACCTCGGCGAGCAGATGCTCGACGCGCTCCTCAGTCATTTCGTCTCCTGATCGTCACCTGGCCCGGCAACGCGATAAACCGCAACATGAAGCGGCAAAGGCGCGATTGTCCGCGAAGCAAGCGGAACAGGTCACGCACTAATTTGCTGATAACATGAACGCCCGAGCGTAAAACAACCGAGACCGTGATGAGCCAACCCTGGAGCCCTGACAGCTGGCGTGCCCTGCCGATCCAGCAACAACCCCACTACCCCGACGCGGCGCACTTGCTGCAGGTCGAGCAAACCCTGGCGAGCTATCCGCCGCTGGTGTTTGCCGGTGAGGCCCGGGAGTTGCGCCGTCAGTTTGCCCAGGTCACCCAGGGCCGCGCGTTTCTGTTGCAAGGAGGCGACTGCGCCGAAAGCTTCGCCGAGTTCTCGGCCGCGAAAATTCGCGACACCTTTAAAGTCTTGCTGCAGATGGCGATCGTCATGACCTTCGCCGCGGGTTGCCCGGTGGTCAAGGTCGGGCGCATGGCCGGCCAGTTCGCCAAACCCCGCTCGGCCAACGACGAGACCATCGACGGCGTGACCCTGCCCGCCTACCGTGGCGACATCGTCAACGGCATTGGTTTCGACGAA
The DNA here is from genome assembly GCF_059695905.1 of Pseudomonas sp. LBUM1663. Lineage (NCBI taxonomy): Bacteria > Pseudomonadati > Pseudomonadota > Gammaproteobacteria > Pseudomonadales > Pseudomonadaceae > Pseudomonas > Pseudomonas sp. LBUM1663. The sequence continues at coordinate 4,656,682 of NZ_CP166792.1, forward strand.
AAAAGCCGCGTGCCGGACCCGGAGCGCCTGCTGCAGTCCTATCACCAGTCCACCGCCACCCTGAACCTGCTGCGCGCTTTCGCCCAGGGCGGTTTCGCCGACCTGCATCAAGTGCACAAATGGAACCTGGATTTCATCGCCAACTCCGCACTGGCCGAGAAATACAGCCATTTGGCCGATCGCATCGATGAAACCCTGGCCTTCATGCGCGCTTGCGGCATGGACAGTTCGCCACAACTGCGCGAAACCAGTTTCTTCACGGCCCACGAAGCGCTGCTGCTGAATTACGAAGAAGCCTTCGTGCGCCGCGACAGCCTGACCAACGATTACTACGATTGCTCGGCGCACATGCTGTGGATCGGCGACCGCACCCGTCAGCTCGACGGCGCCCACGTCGAATTCCTGCGCGGCGTGAACAATCCGATCGGGGTCAAGGTCGGCCCGAGCATGAACCCCGAAGACTTGATTCGCCTGATTGACGTGCTTAACCCGGACAACGATCCGGGCCGCTTGAACCTGATCGCACGCATGGGCGCGAACAAGGTTGGCGATCACTTGCCAGCGTTGATCCGCGCGGTGCAGCGTGAAGGCAAGCAGGTGCTCTGGAGCTCGGACCCGATGCACGGCAACACCATCAAGGCCAGCAGCGGCTACAAGACCCGCGACTTCGCGCAGATCCTCGGTGAAGTGAAGCAGTTCTTCCAGGTTCACGAAGCGGAAGGCAGCTACGCCGGCGGTATCCACATCGAGATGACCGGGCAGAACGTGACCGAGTGCATTGGTGGCGCGCGGCCGATTACTGAAGACGGGTTGTCGGACCGTTACCACACCCATTGCGATCCGCGGATGAATGCCGATCAGTCACTGGAATTGGCGTTCCTGATTGCCGAGACGCTGAAGCAGGTTCGACGCTAAACCGCGTCGCCCCCATCGCGAGCATGCTCGCTCCCACAGGATTCGCGCCGTACACATAATTCATGATCGGCGCGGTCACTGTGGGAGCGGGCTTGCCCGCGAAAGCGTCAGGTCAGTCACCACCAATCTGTGCCAACGCTACCCGCAACCGCGCCGCACTCACCCGCGGGCAATTGAGCTGAACCTGCGCAAGCCCCAGCCAATTGGCCATCTGCTGTAGATTGAGCGCCAACGCCAGCATCCCCGCCTCGTCCAGCCCTGGCTCCTCTTCATGCACGGCATGCACCGCCAGCCGGCCCAACGCTCGTTCGGCACGCAGATCAACCCGCGCGGCAATCCGTTCATTGTGCAAAAACGGCAGTACGTAATAGCCGTAGACCCGTTTGTCCTGCGGCGTGTAAATCTCCAGTCGATAACGGAAATCGAACAATCGCTCGGTGCGGCTGCGCTCCCAGATCAACGAGTCGAAAGGTGATAGCAAGGCACTGGACTCGACCTTGCGCGGCACTTTCGGCTCGGGCAAGCAGTAGGCCGGTTGACGCCAGCCCTGAACCTCGCAGGCCAGCAATTCACCCGCTTCCACCAATTCCGCCAGACGCGGCCGGCTGTCTGCCGGGTTCAGGCGAAAATAATCGCGCAGGTCCTTTTCCGTGCCAACCCCCAGTGCCGTCGCGGCATGCAGCAACAGCCCCCGCTGAGCCTCGGCTTCACTGAGCAACGGCTGTTGCAGAACCGCCGAAGGAATCACCCGCTCCGGCAGGTCATACAGCCGCTCGAATCCACGGCGGCCGGCAACCGTGACTTCACCAGCGGCGAACAACCATTCCAGCGCATGCTTTTCAGCGCTCCAGTCCCACCAGGGCCCAGCCCGCTCCTGACGGGTCGACAAGCTTCCGGCCCCCAGTGCGCCGATTTCCTGAACCGAGGCCAGCACCCGGCGAATCGTGTCCTGCTGCTCGCGACCGAAACGTGCCAGTTGCTGATAGATGTCTTCGCCGCGCGTCGCACGCCGCATGCGCCAACGCATCAAGGGGTACATCGACATAGGCAGCAACGAAGCTTCATGGCCCCAATATTCGAACAACGTGCGACGTCGGCCCTGACTCCAGGCAGCCTGATCGAGCAAATCGGGGGAGTAATTTCCGAGGCGGGAAAACAAGGGAAGGTAGTGCGAACGCACCAACGCATTGACCGAATCGATCTGCAGAATGCCCAGCCGTTCAATCAGCCGGTTGAGCTGAACCGATTTGATCGCCGCTGGCGGTTGCCGCCCGTTGAACCCTTGGGCGGCCAGCGCCAGACGTCGAGCCTGTTTGTTGGAAAAGGACAGCGTTGCGGGCATGAATACCTCCGTGTCTGCTCGCAACCTACCTCACCAGAGAGGGGTTTGTGTAGCGATCGCCTCATCATTTATGCATCGGATCGTCCCAGAACGGCCTGACCGACTCATGCTCTACATCCGCACGACTGACGCCAATATCTTTCAGTGCTTCGTCGCTCAAGCTTGCCAGCAGTTCACGTTCACGGTGAAGTTCGTACCAGCGACTAAACTTGTGCAGCAGATCGGATACCGCGTGGATTGAGAATTTTTCTTCCGTTACATGCTCGTTATGACCTTTCATCTTGCTGCCCTCCTTTAGGGATGGCTCAAGTCTCGCCTCAGCGCTAAGATCAATCCAACGAATGTTTCTGATGGTAACCATCTCGGAGATTGATGGATGTCGGCGTACCCAAGTATCGATACTGACGTGCTGCGCACCTTTGTCGCCATTGCCGACCAGGGGGGGTTTACCCGTGCCGGTGAAATGGTCAACCGCACGCAGTCAGCGGTGAGCATGCAGATGAAGCGTCTGGAAGAAGACGTGTTGCAGCGCCAGCTGTTCGAACGTGATGGACGCCAGGTCAAGCTGACCGCCGAGGGCCAGGTATTGCTGGGTTACGCGCGGCGCATCCTCAAACTCCACAGCGAAGTCTTCAATACCCTGCGCGAACCGCACATGGTCGGCACCGTGCGCATCGGCACGCCCGACGATTACGTCATGCGTTTCCTGCCGGGGATCCTGTCGCGCTTCGCCAAGATTTACCCGCTGATCCAGATCGAGGTTCACTGCGAATCAACCAAACAACTGTTGCAACGCCAGGACCTGGACTTGTCGATCGTCACCCGCGAGCCCGGTACTGAAATCGGCCAGTTGCTGCGCAAGGAGCGTTTCGTCTGGGCCGAAGCACAATGCTTCAACGCCCACGAGCAGACGCCGTTGCCCTTGGCGATGTTCAACAGTGATTGTTTCTGCCGGCTGTGGGCGTGCAATGCGCTGGACGCCATGGGTCGCGACTACCGCATTGCCTACAATAGTTCGAGCCTGTCGGCGTTGATGGCTGTGGTCAGTGCGGGCCTCGCGGTGACCGCGCAACTGGAAAGCCTGATCACACCGGACATGCGCATCCTGGGAGAAGCCGAAGACCTGCCGCTGTTGCCGGAAGCCTGCATCATGCTGGTGCGCAACCTGCACAACCCGTCACCGATCACCGAGTGCCTGGCCGAGCACATCGTCGAAGGCTTCAAACTTTAAACGCGAGCATCACCGCACACAGCACCAGGAAACCGCAGAACAGCCCGCGCAATAGCCGCTCCGGCATGGCGTGGGCGATCTTCACGCCCCAGCTGATGCTCATCAACCCGCCGACGGCCAACGGCAAACCGATCATCCAGTCCACTTGATGATGCACCGCGTACGTCACCAGTGTGACGCCGGTGCTGGGCAGCGCCAGGGCCAGCGACAAGCCTTGAGCCACCACCTGGGTGGTGCCGAACAGGCTGGTCAACACCGGCGTCGCCACCACCGCCCCGCCCACTCCGAACAATCCGCCCATGGTGCCGGATGCCGCACCAAGCACGCCCAACCATGGCCAGGAATAACGCATCTGGGCAGACGCCGGTGCGTTAGCGGTAAACATGCGCACCAGGTTATAGGCCGACAGGGCAATCAGGAACGCGACAAAGCCTACGCGCATGGTTTGCGCGTCAATGCCCACCGCCCAGATCGACCCGATCCAGGCGAAGCAAAAGCCCATCGTCGCCAATGGCAGCGCGTGGCGCATTTCGATGCGGTTGCGCTGGTGATAGCGCCACAGCGCCAGCATCACGTTGGGCACTACCATAACCAGCGCCGTGCCTTGGGCAATTTGCTGATCGAGACCGAACAGCACGCCCAGCAATGGAATTGCGATCAAGCCACCGCCAATGCCGAATAGCCCGCCGAGGGTTCCCAGGGCTGCGCCGAAGGCCAGATACATCACGAACTCAATCACAGGCGATTTTCCTTTTGTCAGGGCATTCATCCTACGCAGTCGACGCTGGCAGGGAAACGCACAGCAACGCACAATGGCTGTGCCAACTTTGCATAAGCGCTGATACACCATGAACCCGAATCAATTGACCGAACAGCTTGGCCTTTTCCTTGATGTGCTGGAAACCGGGAGCTTTTCCGCGGCCTCCCGCCGACATCCGCTGACGCCTTCGGCGGTGGCGCGGCGTATCGACAGCCTGGAAAACGCAGTCGGCAGCCAGCTGTTCATTCGCAGCACCCACGCGGTGCGCGCCACTCCTGCAGGCCTGGCGTTCGCCGAACGGGCGCGACGGATTGTGGCGGAATTGCGCCTGGCCCGCGCCGAAGCCGTATCACTGAGCAGCGCGCCCGAAGGCTTGATCCGGATTGATGCGCCAGCGGCGTTCGGCCGACGGCACCTGGCGCCAGTGATTGCCGACTTTCTGATGCTGTACCCCGGCCTCGACGTGCAATTGCATTTGATCGACAGTTTTGTAGACATGCAGGGGCTGAACCTGGGCAAGGTGGACCTGGTGCTGCGCGCCGGGCAAATGGCCGACACCCGGCTGGTGGCCACGCCGCTGGCAAGTATGGTGCGCATTGCCTGCGCCAGCCCCGAGTACCTGAAACGTCGCGGCGTCCCGACCGAGCCGACGCAGTTGATCGATCATGACGGCCTCGACTGGGACGGCCTGGCCCCACCCTTCGCTTGGCGTTTCGAACGCGACGGGCACCTGCACCTGCATCGCCCGGCGCGCATCCGCATGAGTGCCAACAATGCCGAGGCACTGGTTTGCGGTGCATTGGCCGGACTGGGCATCGCGCATTTGCCGTCCTGGCTGGCCAGCGAATACCTGTTGCGCGGCGAGTTAATGCCGCTGTTTTGTGAAAACGGCCTGCCCCCCGCGGAATCCACCGGCATCTATGCGTTGCGACTGTCGCAACAACCCAATTCGCGCAGCCGCCTGCTTCTGGAATACCTGAAAACCCGCTTCAGCCCGATTCCACCGTGGGACCTGGCACTGCAAAACACCCTGGACCGGCACTAGTCTAGAATTGTCTGGTGCATTAAAGATTCGTCCGCTAGATTCATGACGATCACTGATCAAGGCTTTGAAATGACCACCGAACGCAACACCCCGGATAACTGCGACCCGCTGCTGCTGGATAACCAGGCTTGCTTCGCCCTGCATTCCACCTCGCTGCTGATGACCAAGGTGTACAAGCCGCTGTTGCAAGCGCTGGGCCTGACCTATCCGCAGTATCTGGCGATGATGGTGTTATGGGAGCGGGACGGGTTGACCGTAGGCGAAATCAGCACGCGATTGCTGACAGACCCGGGCTCACTGACCCCCTTGCTCAAACGCCTGGAAGTCGAGGGATTGCTCAGTCGCACCCGCAGCCGTGAGGATGAACGGGTGGTAATCGTCGAGCTGACCGAACAGGGCCGTGCGTTGCGCGACAAGGCACGCAGCATTCCCCAGTGCATCCTCGGTGCAAGCGGAATGACGCTTGAGAGACTGCAAAAACTTCAAGCGGAGCTACAAGAGCTGCGTAGCAATCTGCAAGACAGTCTCTAATCTAAAAATTCATGTACATCCCTGTGGGAGCGGGCTTGCTCGCGGTGTGTCAGTCGACAAAAATGTTGCCTGATACGCCGCCTTCGCGAGCAAGCCCGCTCCCACATTTGCTATGCGGTGTCCCTGCCGACTCGTTACATCCCTGAAAAAAATTCGCTGAAAAACCCTTCCGCAACCGCTCTAACTCAACACATCCAATCCGCGCCCTCCTCTAACCCAAAACTTTTTAAAAATTTTATCTTGCGCGCAAGATATTGGCGCGATACATTCACTTCGCACTTACTTAGCGCGCAAACATTTATCGCAAATAACTAAAATCCGAACGAGGCTCACACCATGCAAACTCTCTACACCGCAATCGCAACCTCCACTGGCGGCCGTGACGGTCGTGCGGTTTCCAGTGACAACATCCTCGACGTCAAACTCGCTACCCCGAAAGAACTCGGTGGTGCCGGCGGCGCAGCGACCAACCCTGAGCAACTGTTTGCAGCCGGCTACTCCGCCTGCTTCATCGGCGCGCTGAAATTCGTCGCCAGCCAGACCAAACGCAGCATCCCGAACGACTCCTCGATCACCGCCCATGTCGGCATCGGCCAGATCCCTGGCGGCTTCGGCCTGGACATCGACCTGCACATCAGCCTGCCGGGTCTTGAACAAGCCGACGCGCAAAGCCTGGTCGAGGCTGCCCACCAAGTCTGCCCGTACTCGAACGCAACCCGTGGCAACGTCGATGTGCGCCTGCACGTGACCGTCTAACCGCCGACTACCAGGCCCGAACAGGAAATGAACATGAACACTTTCAGCAAAGTCTTGACCGGCACCCTTCTCGCTATGTCCATCAGCAACGCATTCGCGGGCGATGGGGTTGAACACAACACCCAGGCGTTCCTCGATGTCCTGAATGCCGGCACCGGCAAACCGATGGAACAACTCACCCCCAAAGAAGCCCGCGCGGTGCTGGTGGGTGCGCAAGCCTCGGTGAAACTGACATTGCCAAAAGCCGATGTCAGCGAGAAGACCATTCAAGTCGACGGCCAACCGCTCAGCCTGACCATCGTCCGGCCGGCCGGAGTCAAGGGCGAGCTGCCGGTGTTCATGTTCTTCCACGGCGGTGGCTGGGTGCTGGGGGATTTCCCGACCCACGAACGTCTGGTTCGCGACCTGGTGACGGGGTCGGGTGCAGCGGCGGTGTTCGTCAATTACACCCCGTCACCGGAAGCGCATTATCCGGTGGCGATCAACCAGGCTTACGCCGCGACCAAATGGGTGGCCGAGCACGGTAAAGAGATCAACGTCGACGGCAAGCGCCTGGCCGTGGCCGGCAACAGTGTCGGTGGCAACATGGCGGCCGTGGTTGCACTGATGGCCAAAGACAAGGGCACACCGGCGATCAAGTTCCAGGTGCTGCTGTGGCCGGTGACCGATGCCAGCTTCGAAACCGCGTCCTACAACCAGTTTGCCGAGGGGCACTTCCTCACCAAAAACATGATGAAGTGGTTCTGGGACAACTACACCACCGACGCCAAACAACGTAACGAAATCTATGCCTCGCCGCTGCGGGCGACCACTGCGCAACTAAAAGGCCTGCCACCTGCCCTGGTGCAAACAGCCGGTGCCGACGTTTTGCGCGATGAAGGTGAAGCCTATGCCCGCAAACTGGACGAGGCTGGTGTACCGGTTACCGCAGTTCGTTACAACGGGATGATTCACGACTACGGTTTGCTCAACGTGGTGAGCCAGGTTCCGGCGGTGCGCTCGGCGATGCTGCAAGCCTCTGAAGAGCTCAAGCAACACCTGAAATAACACTGCCCCCTGTAGGCGCGAGGCTTGCCCGCACCTACAGGGGCAGTGTGTTTCATACAGGCACAAAAAAGCCCGACTCAATGGTCGGGCTTTTTCATTCCTGAAGCGGTGCTTATTTAGCACGGCCTTTGTAGGAACCGCCTTCGCGGGTATCGATCTCGATCATGTCGCCGATTTCGATGAAGTCAGCAACCGACAGCTCGGTACCGTTCTTCAGTTTGGCAGGCTTCATCACCTTGCCGGAAGTGTCGCCGCGAGCGGAACCTTCGGTGTAGTCAACCTGACGCACGATGGTGGTCGGCAGCTCTACGGAAACCAGGCGTTCTTCGAAGAAGATCGCTTCGCAAACATCGGTCATGCCTTCTTCAACGAAAGGCAGAACGGCTTCGATGTCTTCAGCGTTCAGCTCGTACATGGTGTAGTCGGTGGTGTCCATGAACGTGTAGGTGTCGCCGCTGATGAAGGACAGGGTCGCTTCTTTGCGGTCGAGGATTACGTCGTCCAGTTTGTCGTCGGCGCTGTAAACGATCTCGGTCTTGTAACCGGTCAGCAGGTTTTTCAGCTTGGTCTTCATGATCGCGCTGTTACGACCCGACTTGGTGAATTCAGCTTTCTGAACCAGCCAAGGATCGTTTTCGAGACGGATCACGGTACCGGGTTTCAGTTCTTTACCAGTTTTCATTGCGAATATCCGAATTTGGATGGGATTTACAAAAATCTAGGCCGCGTATCATATCCAATTTAGGTAAAACTGTACCAGCGCTGCGGCAAGATCGGCCTGCAAGGCCTGTTCCAGACACCACGCCTCGGCGTGTTTTTGCAGCTCCGGCCAGTGTTTACGGGTGGTCAGCCAGTGGTCGGACATATCAAGGCCTGCATTCCACGCACGCCAAAGACCGCTGATCGCCTCGCGGGCAGGCTCGGACAGGCCTTGGGTGTACAGCGTGAGGAAGGCGTCGAGCTTGTCCAAGTGGATGTCTTCGTCCTGCTGATAGATGTGCCAGAGCAGCGGCCGCCCTGCCCATTGCGCGCGGACAAAGGAATCTTCGCCACGCACGGCGTTGAAATCGCAACACCAGAGCAAGTGATCGTATTGATCCTGTCGGACGAACGGCAAGACTTGCACGGTTAACTCTCCGCGCACATGCAACGCGCCGGCAACCAGCTGATCGACACCAAGCCAGCGTTCTACATCCCCTAGAATCCGGCCTTCGGGCACCAGCAGATGCGTGGGGATTGAATCAGCGGCCATCGTGTCCAGCCAACTGGCCAATCCGCTATTTTCATACGCGAACAGTGAGATCAGATGGGCGTTCGGTGCGCGATCAATCCCCAAGCCCTTCAGGAATGCTCGCTCTGCCTCGGGGTTTTGCTGAAACTGCCTGCGCCGTTCAAGCAGACCGCTTTCACGCAGCAAGCCGCCCGTGCCTTTTTGGAACCCCGGAAAGAAGAAGTACTTCTGCACATTCTTGTACTTCACAGACGGCAAACCGTGACAACCGACCACCCAGTCTTCGGCGCTCAGATAGTCGAGGTTCATCCACAGCGGCGGCTTTTCCCGCGAAGCCATGGCGTCCATGTAAGGACTCGGCAACTGGCAGGCGAACGCGGCGATCACCACATCAGCGGCTTCGGCGGGTTGCCATTCGGTGGGCCACTGGCGTACCTCGACACCCTGATGCCATTGCTGCGAAGCGTGTATGTCGATTTCAGGACAGATGCGTTCGAAGGCCCGCAGGTCATCGACCCACAAGCGCACCGCCACGGCCTGTTCGGCCACCAGCTGTCGGGCCAGGCGCCAGGTCACGCCGATGTCGCCAAAGTTGTCGACCACGGTGCAAAAAACATCCCAGCGCCAGCGGTTTTTCACTTGAGGCATTTCAGGCATTCCAGGCTCCCGTTGGCAAAGGCGCCGATTGTCCGCATAAATTACCTCGCGCAGAAGAGCCGACGACGATTAATCTTCGTGCGACAATCGCCATTCGCCCGCGACCACCCGCCAGGAGGCAGCCATGCCCTACCGTCCCGCCCCACGCCGCCCGTTGCCGATTCAGCTCAATGCGCTGCAATTGACCGGCAGCATTGCCCTCGGTCTGTGGCTTGGATTTCTCGCAATCGCGCTGACCTGCTGGCTCGCCTCGCGCCTGCTGTTCAGCGAGCAACTCGCGCCAGTCGCCGCCGCTGTAGAGCAACTGGCCAAGCCGCCAGTGGTGGTGCAACCGGTGCCGGACATCCCGGCGCAAAGCCCGCTGTTCGAACAGTATGAAGAGAACCTGCGCAAGAACGAACAGCAGCAACGAATGGATCAGGCCCGCAGCACCCGCCGCAACCTGTCCAATCCGAAATGCCAGTTCTGGCTGCAACAGGACCAGACCGCGCCGAGCGAAAAAAGCCGCGCCAACGTCCTGCAATTCTGCGACTGACCATGAATAAACAAGCCGTCCATCGATTGATTATCGACAAGCTTCGGATCGATCTCGACATCGCCGAGCGTGCCGCGCAAACCGCCTACGAAACTGCGACCCACGAAGAAAACATCGCCGAAAACAAGTACGACACCTTGGGCCTGGAGGCGTCGTATCTGGCGGCCGGACAAGCCAAACGTGTGGAAGAGATCAGGCAGTCACTCACACTTTGCCACAACCTGACCTTGCGTCCTTATGACGAAGAACGCGGGATCGAAGTGGGTGCCCTGCTCGGCCTGGAAGACGAAAAGGGTCGTGAGCAGTGGCTGTTTCTGGCGCCTGACGCGGCGGGTCTGAAAGTCGATATGGTCGGGCAGATGATCACCGTCATCACCCCTCGTTCACCGCTGGGCAAAAGCCTGCTGGGCAAGTTCGAAGGGGACGAGGTGGAGATTCTGGTGGCGGGCGCTCGGCAACAGTTTGCTGTCACCGAGGTCATCTGAAAGGGATCAGTGGACCGGCAGTTCGACTCCGTCGAACAGCTCTTCCAGTTCCTGCTTGTTGTGGCACTGAATGGCCTTGGCCATGACTTCGCGGGTCAGGTGCGGCGCGAACTTCTCGATGAAGTCGCACATGAAACCACGCAGGAAGGTGCCACGACGGAAACCGATTTTGGTGATGCTGGATTCGAACAAGTCGCTGGCATCGAGCATGACCAGGTCGCTGTCGAGTTTGGCATCGACTGCCATTTTCGCCACGATGCCCACGCCCAGGCCCAGACGAACATAAGTCTTGATCACGTCGGCGTCGGCGGCGGTGAACACCACTTTCGGCGTCAGGCCGCGATGGCTGAAGGCTTCGTCGAGTTTCGAACGGCCTGTAAAACCGAACACGTAAGTCACGATCGGGTATTCGGCCAGGGCTTCCAGGGTCAGCTTCGACAGCTTGGTCAGCGGGTGGCCCTGAGGCACGACCACGCAGCGGTTCCAGCGGTAGCACGGCATCATCACCAAGTCACCGAACAGTTCCAGGGCTTCGGTGGCAATGGCGAAATCCACAGTGCCGTCAGCGGCCATTTCGGCGATTTGCATCGGCGAACCCTGGTGCATGTGCAGGGCAACGTCCGGGTACTGCTTGATGAAATTGCTGATCACCGGCGGCAAGGCATAACGTGCCTGAGTGTGCGTGGTGGCGATCGACAGGGTGCCTTTCTTCTCGTTGGAGAATTCCTGGGCGATCTGCTTGATGCTTTCAACCTTGCGCAGGATCTCGCCGGCGGTGGTGATGATGCGCTCGCCGGCTGGAGTGACGCGGGTCAAGTGCTTGCCGCTGCGGGCAAAAACCTCGACGCCCAATTCGTCTTCCAGCAGACGGATCTGCTTGCTGATGCCCGGTTGAGAGGTGTAAAGGCTTTGGGCTGTAGCGGAAACGTTGAGGTCGTGGTGCGCCACTTCCCAGATGTAGCGCAATTGTTGAAGCTTCATATGAATCCCTCAAAGCAAGGTAGACGCCACGGGCATCAGCGACGGTATATAACTATATTAATGGTTCGAAGAATAAATCTAGAACTTTTTTGTCAAATTGCCACTATTCTTGCCCTAACGATCCCCTTGGCGACGACGTTCCACCAGCGGCACCAGGTAAACCGGCACCCGAGACAGTTGCAACACCCGCGCAGCGGTGCGCCCCAAGGGTGTTTCCGCACCTGCGCCATGGCTATGACTACCTACGATCAACAAATCCACGGAGAGTTTCTGCGCCTGGTCAAGAATCACCTGCGACGGGTCACCCTGCAGCACCCGCACCGCTTTGATCCGCTCCAGATCCTGCTCCCCTTCATCCCCCAACTCTTCACGAAAGCTGTCGAGCACCCGCTGCTCGATATTGGCGATCACCGTGCTCAGACCCTGACTGTGAAACTCGTTCAAGGCCTGCTCATCGAGGTAACTCTGCAGCACTGATTCGGCAAACAACCCCATGGGCTCAACGGCGTGCACGACATACAAGTCGGCATTGAATGTCCGCGCCAGCGCCAAGGCATGCTGCATCACCAACGGTGCATACAGCCCGAGGTCCGTGGCATACAGCATCGAATGAATCATATGACCTCCTCGAGTACCAACATGGCGGAGATTTGATTCAGCTTAGCAGTGCCTTGGCGAGTACGACGTTCGGCGTAACGCGTTGAACGGCGGGCTTAAACTTTTTGCTCGTTGCTTATGCCATGGGGCACGTGGCCGGTGGCGACCACTTCGCGAGCCAGTTCACAGTGGCCGGCCTGATCGTCGAAAAACACGTCGGCGGCGAACGCTTCGAGAAACGCCGATTTGGTCAGGCCGCCGAGAAACAGCGACTCGTCCAGACGAATATCCCACTCGCGCAAGGTGCGGATCACCCGCTCATGGGCTGGCGCCGACCGCGCCGTCACCAGGGCGGTGCGGATCGGACAGGCGTCATCGGGAAACTCGCGTTGCAACAGATTGAGGGCGGCGAGGAAGCCTTTGAACGGACCTCCGCGCAAAGGCTCGCGGGCCGATTCGCGCTCGCTGGCCTGAAATGCTTCCAGGCCACCGGATTGATAGATCCGCTCAGACTCGTCGGAAAACAGCACGGCATCTCCGTCGAAGGCGATGCGCAGTTCATCGCTGGCCGCACGGCTGGCACCACCCGACAAAATGGTCGCCGCAGCGAACCCGGCGTCCAGCGCGCTGCGCACGTCTTCGGCATGGGTGGAGAGAAACAGGTCGCAGCCAAAGGCCTTGAGGTACGGATAAGGACTGCGCCCGCCAACGAACGCCGCGCGGGAAATCGCCAGGCCATAATGATCAATCGAGTTGAATACCCGCAGGCCGGTGTCGGCGCTGTTGCGCGACACCAGGATCACCTCGACCCGGGCCCGACCGAGGCTGGCGTTCAGATTGAGCAGTTTTTCTACCAACGGAAACGCATCACCGGGCGCGAGTATTTCGTCTTCGTGCTCAATCTGATATTGCCGGTAGGCCTCGACGCCGCTCGACAGATAGACCTTGTGACTTTCGCTCAGGTCGAACAGCGCCCGCGACGAGATCGCCAGCACCAGTTTGTCGTCGATAGTCTTTGCCATGCCCTTCCCCCTCAGGTTGATTGGCTCACGTGTTGCGCCGATCGATAAAACTCAAGCTGCGATACAAGGATTCGATACGCGGCAATTCGCACCCCGCCGCCTTGGCCACCGCCAGAGGACGCGCGTAAATTGCCTGCAGTTCCAGCGGTCGTTGGTGCAGAAAATCGTGGTACATACTCGGCCAATAGTCGGGCATTTTCTCGGTCACCTTGAACAAATACTCGGCATAGCCGGCCGCTATGTCGTGACCGCAGGCGATGGCTCCCTGAACCACTTCGGCCATCAGCGCCTGGATCAGTTCCCGGCTGTCGGCATCGGCCATCAACGGCGTGGTGCTGGCCCCAAGCAGAACCGACAGGCCGTTGTAAGGGATATTCCAGACCAGTTTTTGCCAGCGTGCCTGGTGCAGATTCGGCATGGCCTGAGAGTCGATGCCGGCCGCGCGGAACAGTCCGGCGCCCTCCTCGACAATCGTCATTCGCGCCTGCTCATCGGCTGCGGGACCGCTGTGGTAGCCGACGTTTACCGCGCCGAGTGCTTGATGGGTTATGACACCAGGCCCTTCGCGATGGACGCAGATAAAACACAGTCCGCCGAGCAGGTGCAGGGAATCGGGAAGTAACTCACGCAAGCTGTCTTCGACGTCCAGGCCATTTTGCAACAGCAGGACCTTGGCATTCGGTGCAGCGGCCTGGATGATGGCGGGCGCGAGGTCCGCGTTGCTGGTGGTTTTGGCGCCGACCAGCAACCAGTCACAGGCGGGCATGTCCTCAGCGCACGAATAGGCCTGGACCGGGTTCAGCGTCAACGCGCCATGCACCGCACTGTCGACTTGCAGCCCGCGTTCGGCGACCGCTGCGAACTCACTGCGTAACAAGAAGTGCACATCGAACCCGGCACGCGCCAGCATCACCCCGTAGAACCCGCCGATCGCGCCGGTTCCGATAATACCGATGGTCGGTTTGGCAACTGCCCCCATCATGGCAACTCCTCTGGATGTCGACTGAGCGCCTGGCACACGGCTTCATTGAGCCCGGTGCTGGTCAGGCGCGACTGTACTGCCCCGAAAAACTCGCCGTCGCGCACCACAAACAGCGCCGGCAAATGAAAAACCTGATAACGCTCGACCAGCCCGCCATTGTCCCCGGCATCGATCCAGCACAGCCGGTTGATCGCCAGATCGAGTCCCGGCAGTTGCTCGCGGGCAAAACGGCAACTGGCGCAGCCGACACTGGTGAAAATCACCAGCGATACACCGCTCATCGCCAGCAGCCGTTGGTCGGCGTCGAAATCGGTCAGTTCCAATTCGACCACTATACTGGGGGAAACAATGTCAAATGGCCGACACATGGAGTTTGTGTTCATGGGACGTTTTTTACCTCACCCTGACGATGTGCCCGTCGAGTTAACGTTGCTCAAGCATGAGTGCATTTCGCGGCAACGGCTGCACACTATCAGCCTCGGCGGCATGGCTTGCAATTACCACCGCGCCTGGCGCCACGGTACGGCGCTGGAAGTGCGCATGCCAACCTTGAATCCCGATTTGCGCTATCTGGGCTATGTGGCCTGGTGCCTGCGACGCAAGCGCGGTTACCTGGTGGGCATTGCCTTCGTCGACGAACAAATGCTGTTCAGTGCGCGAATGGGCGAGCAGGTTTGCCAGATCGAACGTTATTGCCGCCTGCGTGACGCACACGAAGACCTGCAAGATATTCAGGCCTTGGCCCTCGACTGGGTCCAACAGCATGCCGACGAGTTCTCTCACGACACGGTTAGCAAGGCATTTGCACAGCCTGCGCTGGGTTAGGCGACGTTCTCAATTAGTGAGAAAGCCCCCAAAACCGGTGTCTGCCCATTGTCGAGCAGGCGCTTAACGCGCTAAGGTTCGGCTCCCCGACGCGCTTAATTTGCTGTGCTCCGCCGCGCGGGTTCGCTGGCGGCCGGCACCCGTGACCTGACGAGTAAACGATGGCTGATTTACCGATCAACGACCTAAACGTCGCCTCCAACGAGACCCTGATCACTCCCGATCAGCTCAAGCGTGATATTCCTCTGAGCGACGCTGCCCTGCGCACCGTCACCAAGGGCCGCGAAGTCATTCGCAACATTCTTGATGGCACCGACCACCGCCTGTTCGTCGTGATCGGGCCTTGCTCGATCCACGACATCAAGGCGGCCCACGAATATGCCGAGCGCCTGAAAGTGCTCGCTGCAGAAGTGTCCGATACCCTGTATCTGGTCATGCGCGTGTATTTCGAGAAGCCACGCACCACCGTCGGCTGGAAAGGCTTGATCAACGACCCGTACCTGGACGACTCGTTCAAGATTCAGGACGGTCTGCACATCGGTCGTCAGTTGCTGCTGGACCTGGCCGAAATGGGCCTGCCGACCGCTACCGAAGCCCTCGACCCGATCTCCCCGCAATACTTGCAGGACCTGATCAGTTGGTCGGCCATCGGCGCTCGCACCACCGAATCCCAGACTCACCGTGAAATGGCTTCCGGCCTGTCTTCGGCTGTCGGCTTCAAGAATGGCACCGATGGCGGCCTGACCGTGGCGATCAACGCCCTGCAGTCCGTTTCCAGCCCGCACCGCTTCCTCGGCATCAACCAGGAAGGTGGCGTGTCGATCGTCACCACCAAGGGCAACGCCTACGGTCACGTGGTCCTGCGCGGTGGCAACGGCAAGCCGAACTATGATTCGGTCAGCGTCGCGCTCTGCGAGCAAGCGCTGAACAAGGCGAAGATCAAGCCGAACATCATGGTCGATTGCAGCCACGCCAACTCCAACAAGGACCCCGCCCTGCAACCGCTGGTGATGGAGAACGTCGCCAACCAGATCCTCGAAGGCAACCAGTCGATCATCGGCCTGATGGTCGAAAGTCACCTGAACTGGGGTTGCCAGGCCATCCCGAAAGACCTCGCCGACCTGCAATACGGCGTGTCGATCACCGATGCCTGCATCGATTGGTCCGCTACCGAAAACACCTTGCGCAGCATGCACGCCAAGCTCAAGGATGTGCTGCCTAAACGCGCTCGCAACTGATCACGTTTCGCCGCACACAAAAACGCCGGGCTAAACCCGGCGTTTTTTTGTGTTCGTATTTTGAGGTTACTGGCTCAGCTTGGCGGCATGCCGCTGGTGGCGCTCCATGTAGCGCTCGACGTATGAGCACGATGGAATGACGGTGTAACCCATTTCTTCAGCGTACTGCAGCGCCTGTTCGGTCAATGCGGCCGCGATGCCGCGACCCCGCAATGCGTTGGGCACGAAGGTGCGATAGATATCCAGGGTCTGTTTCCCCAGATCCATATAGGTCAGGTAGGCACGATGACCGTCCACACTGGTCTCGAACTGATGACCAGCCTGGTCATGGTGGATGGACAACGCCTCGCTCATCACTACTCCTCGCGGGTCTTGAATTCTGACCCCTACCTTACCGATGTTTGTCCGGCGAAGGAACATCTACGCCACCCCGTGCCTGAATGGACGCCGAGAAGAGCTGCACCGATCTCGCGCAACCGAGCACGTATCAAATAGTAGGCACCATTGGCAGAAATGCTCAAGGTACGCTCGTCATCGCGCTCAGTGGCGGGTGCTGCTCCGGGTGACGCAGGGACAGCTCGACCGGAGATATCCGCGGGTCGATAGCCTGAACATTGCCGGATGTTGAGACTTAAGACGAACGCGCGCTCTTAAAGTCACCATCAAGATGGATAAAGATTATGAGAGCCACGGCGCAAAATCCGAACAAAAGTATGGACGAATCCATATAGACAGACTTTAGCCAAGAATGAGAAAAACAGCGCTGAGTGCACGGAACTTTTTTTCGGCGGCTCGCTCATTTCGGGCCTCCCAGCTGGATATTTTTTAAACAATGCAGTTAAAAGTTGCTCGAAAAAGAATCAACGCCTACAATTTTTTTTGCTTCTTGCTACACGTCAGTTTACTTACTAGAAGTAATGGGTAGTATGTACGCCGGCTATTTCCTCACTCTGAGGAGACAGCTACTTAATAGAAAGTCCTTGAAGGGGAACACGATGAACAACGTTCTGAAATTCTCTGCTCTGGCTCTGGCCGCAGTTCTGGCTACCGGTTGCAGCAGCGTATCGAAAGAAACCGAAGCACGTCTGACTGCTACTGAAGACGCAGCAGCTCGCTCCCAGGCTCGTGCAGACGAAGCTTACCGTAAAGCTGATGAAGCTCTGGCTGCTGCTCAAAAAGCACAACAGACTGCTGACGAAGCTAACGAGCGTGCTCTGCGCATGCTGGAAAAAGCTAGCCGCAAGTAATAGTCCTTCGGGATTGTTATCAAGCCGACCCATTTATGGGTCGGCTTTTTTTTGCCCGGTGTTTCCTTTCGGCAATAAAAAACCCGCCGAGGCAACCTGCTTCGGCGGGTTCTTTTCAGGCTTTACTGCAGCGGGTCGATCGGTGCACTCGTCACCATCGGCGCGGAAGTGTTCGGCACTCCGATTTCCACCGGCAGGCCATCTTCAGCGGCCACCACGTCGCGGACCACATCCCAGTTCATGCGCAGGTTATTGGTGATGTCCTCACGCTTGAGCATCGCGTTGATCACCGCCGTGTGTTTGTCGACCACAGAAGGGTTGCCCTTGTCGTCCAGCGGCGTGTGCGCTTCCAGATACACCTTGCCACCGCTGACACCGAACTTGTACGGATCGCTGAGGATGCGTACCGACGTACCGACCGGCACCATGCCCGCCATTTCCAGCACGTTGTTGTTGAACATGCGGAAGCAGCCGTGGCTGGTGCGCATGCCGATGCCGAACTTCTTGTTCGAACCGTGGATCAGGTAGCCCGGCGTACCAAGGGTGAACTTGAACGGCCCCAGCGGGTTATCCGGGCCTGCCGGCACGACGTTCGGCAGCGGATCGCCGTCAGCGGCGTGCTCGGCCTTGATCGACGCTGGAGGGGTCCAGGTCGGGTTCGGCGTCTTGGCGATGATGCTGGTGTGGGCAATCGGCGAGCCCCAGCCTTCACGGCCGATGCCCAGCGGGAAGGTGTACACCACGTTCCGGCCTTTCGGGTAGTAGTAGAGGCGGTATTCAGCCAGGTTGATGACGATGCCTTCACGCGGGCCCGGCGGCAGGATGAAGCGCGTCGGCAGGACGATCTCGGTGCCGGCGCCCGGCAACCATGGATCGACGCCAGGGTTGGCTGCAACCATCTCCGAATAGCCCAGATCGTAGGTGGTACCAAGGTCGGCGAAGGTGTCTTCGTACTTGGCCTTGATCACTTGCACCTGGCCGACGATGTCTTCACCGGGCGGTGGCAGGGGCAGCTCCAAAGCGGCTACGGGGCCCGCCACACAAAGGGCGGCGAGAGACAGGCAGCGGGTGACGGCAGGAAAACGCGGCAACATCCGGAAAATCCTTCGCATGATCGACAAGGGTATAAAAACGCGATTGTACACCGGCATCTGGAAAATCGGGGAGTTGACCGATAGCAAGCAATCTATCGGCTTCTAAAGCTCGAAACGCAGTTCCGGCCAGATCGGCGAGGTGCCGCGTTTCTGCGATTCGAGGATGGCCCGGCACAGCGAGCACAGGCGCTGGTCCTGGAACACCCGACGGTCGACACTCGACCAGCGCGGTTGCGCGGGCAGCAGACTGCCGCACAAGGTTCGATCGGCCGAGCCGCCCAGCTCCAGCTGACGGGTCACCAGATGCACCCGCACTTCCTGGCAGGCGAACAGATCCAGCTGTTCGTCAGGCTCGATCAGTTGGTAGGCAAAAAGGGACCAGGCAGGACGCGGCATCGGGGGCTCCAAATCGGGGGCGCCACCTTAGCCGAAACACCGCCACTAGAAAAGCGTCAAAGCAGCGGTTTCAGTGTCGGCCAGACATTTTCCAGCAACTTGTCCTGAGCGCCCGCAGCCGGGTGCAATCCGTCGGCTTGCATCAAGTCCGGATGACCGCCCACGCCGTCGAGAAAAAACGGCACCAGCGGGATTTTTTTCTCTTCGGCCAGCGCGCTGTAGACCTTCGCAAAAGCCTCGGTATAACGAACGCCGTAGTTGGGTGGCAGCTGCATGCCGAGCAAAAGCACCTTGGCGCCACTGTCCCTGGAGCTGTCGATCATAGACGCAAGGTTTTGTTGCAAATTAGCTGGGGGCATTCCGCGCAGCCCGTCGTTACCGCCCAACTCGAGGATCACCAGCTCAGGCTTATGCTCTGCAAGCAGCGCAGGCAGGCGCGCCTGGCCTCCGGCACTGGTGTCGCCGCTGATGGAGGCATTGACCACCTTATCGTCGAAACCTTCGCGCTTGAGCCGCTGCTCAAGCAGCGACACCCACCCCAAACGGGTATCCAGGCCGAAACCGGCGCTGATACTATCGCCAACGATCAGGACAGTACCCGCCGCTGCGTTCTGGGCCATGCACATCAAGGCCAGGCCAGCACTCAAAAACCACACACGCATCGGATTCTCCATGGGCGCAAGCATTCTCACCGCGAAGAACCTCAGCAAAGTGGTTCCCAGCGCGGAAGGTGAACTGACTATCCTGCACGAACTCAGCCTGGAACTGAACAAGGGCGACAGCCTGGCCATCGTTGGCGCCTCCGGTTCCGGCAAATCCACCCTCCTGGGCCTGCTCGCCGGCCTCGACCTGCCGAGCAGCGGTGAAGTCACCCTCGCCGGCCAGGGCCTGAGCAGTCTCGACGAAGACCAGCGCGCGCGCATTCGGGCCGAGCATGTGGGTTTTGTGCTTCAGTCGTTTCAACTGCTGGATAGCCTCAACGCGCTGGAAAACGTCATGCTGCCGCTGGAGCTCGACGGCCGCAAAGATGCCCGCGAACTTGCTACTCAATTGCTCCAGCGGGTGGGCCTGGGCCAGCGCCTGACCCATTCGCCACGCCAGCTCTCTGGTGGCGAACAGCAGCGCGTAGCGATTGCCCGCGCGTTTGCCGCCGAACCCGATGTGCTGTTTGCGGACGAACCCACCGGCAACCTCGACAGCCATACCGGCGAGCGCATCAGCGACCTGTTGTTCGAACTCAACCAGGAACGCGGCACGACCCTGGTGCTGGTGACCCACGACGAACGCCTGGCACATCGCTGCCGGCGCCTGATCCGCCTTGAAGCCGGCCTCCTGGTCGCCCCTCTGGAGCCTTGATGGCACGCCTGCCGCTATTGCGCCTGTTCAGCCTTGCCATCCGCCAACTCCTGCGCGACGCCCGCGCCGGTGAGTTGCGCGTGTTGTTCTTCGCCCTGGTGGTTGCCGTGGCGGCGAGTACCGCCATCGGTTACTTCGGTGCCCGCCTGAATGGCGCCATGATGTTGCGCGCTACCGAATTTCTCGGCGCCGACCTGCTGCTTGAAGGCAGCTCGCCCGCGCGTCCGGAACAGATCAAAAGTGGCACGGAACTGGGACTCGAACACGCTCAAGTGGTGGAGTTCTCCAGTGTGATCGCCACCGACAACGGCATTCAGCTGTCCAGCATCAAGGCCGCCGACGACATTTATCCACTGCGGGGCGAACTGAAAAGCGCCCCGGCGCCCTTCGCCCCGGAAGAACCCGGTGGCGGACCGAAACCCGGCGAGGCATGGGTCGAAGCGCGACTGCTGACCGCGCTCGATCTGAAGATCGGCGACAGCATCGATGTCGGCCTGCGCACCCTGAAACTGGCGCGGGTCCTGACCTACGAACCGGACCGTGCCGGCAATTTCTACAGCCTCACGCCGCGGGTGCTGATCAACCTAAGCGACCTCGCCGCAACCGGCGTGGTGCAACCCGGCAGCCGGGTCAGTTACCGGGAGCTCTGGCGCGGCAAAGCCGAAGCGCTGGAAACCTATCGTCAACTGGTCAAACCCGGCCTGGCCGCCAACCAGCGCATCCAGGATGCCCGTGACGGCAATCGACAGATTGGCGGCGCCCTGGGCAAGGCCGAGCGTTACCTGAACATGGCCAGCCTGGTCGCCGTTCTGCTGTCCGGCGTGGCCGTGGCGCTGTCGGCAACACGCTTCGCCACTCGCCGATTCGACGCCAGTGCGTTGCTACGTTGCCTGGGTCTGTCGCGTCGGGAAACCATGGTGCTGTTCAGTTTGCAGCTGACGGTACTTGGCCTGCTCGCCAGCCTCAGTGGCGCCCTCCTCGGCTGGCTCGCACAACTTGGATTGTTCGCGTTGCTGCATGATTTGTTGCCGACCGACGTTCCACCGGGCGGTCTGTTTCCAGCCATTGCCGGGATCGGCACCGGGCTGGTGGCCTTGGCCGGTTTTGCCCTGCCACCCCTGGCTGCACTCGGTCGAGTGCCGCCGCTGCGGGTGCTGCGTCGAGACATGCTGCCGATTCCTTCCAGCACGTGGATGGTCTATGGCGCCGCCCTGGGTGCCCTTGGCCTAATCATGTGGCGTCTGAGCCTTGATTTGGTGCTGACCTTCGCCCTGCTCGGCGGAGGCGTGATCGCGGCTGTGATACTCGGCGGCCTGCTGTTGCTGCTGCTCAAAAGCCTGCGTCGGATGCTGGCGCGCGCCTCGTTGCCCTGGCGCCTCGGGCTGGGCCAATTGCTGCGCCATCCTCTGGCGGCAGCGGGACAAGCCCTGGCCTTCGGTCTGATCCTGTTGTCCATGGCGTTGATCGCGTTGTTGCGCGGCGAGTTGCTGGACACCTGGCAGAACCAGTTGCCGAAAAACGCGCCGAACTATTTCGCCCTGAACATCCTGCCCGCCGACAAACAGGCCTTCACTGATCGACTGATCGAACTGTCAGCCCAATCGGCGCCGCTGTACCCGGTGGTGCCGGGACGACTGATCAGCATAAACGGCGAGCCGGTGCAGGAAATCGTCAGCAAGGATTCGGCGGGTGACCGGGCTATCCAGCGCGACCTGAGCCTGACCTGGGCTGCAGACCTGCCGGCGGGCAACAAACTCACGGCGGGCAACTGGTGGAACGAACAGCCAGCCGATGACATCCCCGGCGTGTCGGTGGAAGGCAAGGTTGCCGAAAGCCTGAAGCTCAAGCTGGGCGATCACATGGTCTTTACCGTCGGCGGGGTCAATCGCGAAGCGAAGGTCACCAGCTTGCGGGAGATCAACTGGGACAACTTCCAGCCGAACTTCTTCATGATCTTCCAGCCAGGCACATTGAAGGATTTGCCCGCGACCTACCTGACCAGTTTCTATCTGGCGGCGGGTCACGATCAGCAGATTGTCGACCTGTCCCGGGCCTTCCCGGCGGTGACCATTCTGCAAGTCGAAGCCTTGCTGGAGCAGCTGCGCAGCATCCTCGCCCAGGTCACTCTGGCCGTGGAATACGTGCTGCTGTTTGTATTGGCGGCGGGGATGGCGGTGTTGTTCTCGGGCTTGCAGGCGACCCTCGATGAGCGCATTCGCCAAGGCGCGCTGCTTCGTGCACTGGGGGCCGAACGGCAGCTGCTGGTCAAGGCGCGGCGGATCGAGTTCGGTTTGCTCGGTGCGGTCAGTGGGTTGTTGGCGGCGTTGGGTTCGGAACTGGTGAGCCTGGTGCTTTACCGCTACGCCTTCGACCTGCCGTGGCATCCGCATCCGTGGCTGTTGGTGTTGCCGTTGATTGGCGCGGTGCTGATCGGCGGCGCCGGCGTGTTCGGCACCCGTCGCGCGTTGAACGCCAGCCCCCTGACAGTGTTGCGCGAGGGTTGATAGACTCAAGGCCTTTCCCTGACAAGAAGTTGCCATGAGCCGTTATCGCCCTCCCCGCACCGCTGGCACCGCGCTGATCACCCCCGAAGGTGAAGCGCGGATGCGGGCCGAGTTCCATGAGCTCTGGCATGTCCGTCGGCCTCAGGTGACGCAATCGGTCAGCGAGGCGGCGGCACAGGGCGATCGCTCGGAAAACGCCGAGTACACCTACGGCAAAAAGATGCTGCGCGAAATCGACAGTCGCGTGCGCTTTCTCACCAAGCGTCTCGAAGCACTGAAGGTTGTCAGCGAGAAGCCCAGCGACCCGAATAAGGTCTACTTCGGCGCCTGGGTCACCATCGAAGATGAAGACGGCAAAGAGTCACGCTACCGCATTGTCGGGCCGGATGAACTGGACTTGAAACTGGGCCTGATCAGCATCGATTCGCCGCTCGCTCGTGCGCTCATTGGCAAGGCGCTGGACGCCGAGGTTCGGGTCCAGACACCGACCGGTGAGCAGTGCGTGTATATCGTGGCGATCGAGTATCTCTAAAGCCTCAGCGGCGCGTGATCAAACCTTGCCGGGCAACCCGGGTCAGCTGCCTGATCACCTCTGGCGCCTCTTCGACACTGGGCGATTGAATCACCGCCAGATCAAAACTGTCGCTGGCAAATCGCGCCAGTGATTCACCGTCTTCGACAAACTGGATGAGGAACGCTGCGGGGCCGCCGGTACGACGTGGCCAGCCATCGAGATAACGCAGGAGCGTCGGCTGATGTTTCCCGCCAAGCAGGATTTTTGGATTGCGCTGGGTGAGGTGTGCCGTGATCGGCGCGGGGCGTACAACGGGGCTTAGTGCATTCATGGGGTCGTGTCTCTGCCTCAAAAGTCTGCATGGCAGGTGAGAGGCAACACCGAACCAGCGCTTTAGCGGTATTTCGAAGCCTGTTTCAAGCTTCTATCGGCAACTGGATGAGTCACCTGGCGCCCCGCAAGTAGCTGTTTAAATCGGCGCATGAGCAGCATCCTAGAGAAGCTGACCGGACAGTGTCAAGAATGACGCACAACAAAAAAGGCCCGCGCAATGCGGGCCTTTTCCTTGAGCCAGAGCGGTCAGTCAGCGATCGCGCGGTCTACCGACAGTTTGCCGGCACCCTCGATCAGTACAGCGATGCTGCCGCCGAGCAGGGCCAGGGCGAATTCATAACCGTTGTTGGACATGAACAGGCCGTGGCTGAAGTGCACGGTGAAAATGGCGACCAGCGAAAGAAAGGTCAGCCCCAGTGCTGCCGGGCGTACCAGCAGACCGATGATCAGGGCCAGACCGCCGAAGAACTCGGTACCACCGGACAGGATCGCCATCAGGTGACCCGGTGCCAGACCCAGGCTTTCCATATACTGCGCGGTGCCGGCAATGCCGTAACCACCGAACATGCCGAAGAGTTTCTGCGCGCCGTGAGCGGCAAAGATGATACCGACGAAGATCCGCAGAACGGTCAAGCCGTAGCCAGCGCGGGTAAACAGTACCTTGTTGATCAGTGTGCTCATGCTGTGTCATCCATTGTGATTGAGTGTTGGTTGGCCGCTATACTAATCGATAAACCAAATGTTAAAAGCGCGATTTTTGCGACATAAAAATCAGTTTAGTCGATCATTTCCGTGAGGCAACTTTCTGCCCCTGGGGCTCCAACGATTCCCTCTCACGATCGAACGCCAGGTAATACTTGTTCACGCTATTAACATAGCTGACGGCACCCATTCCCACTTGCTCCATGGCAATGCGCTCGACCTGGAAGAACCACTGATTGGGATTCAGGCCTCGGCGCCTGGCTTCGGCGCGCATGCCCTGCACCCGTTCCGGCCCCATGTTATAGGCCGCCAGCACAAACGCCATGCGCTCGCGCTCGTTGAGTTTGGGACTTGCGAAGAACTTGCGTCGGATCATCGCCAGGTACTTGGCCCCGGCCTGCACATTGGCGTCGAGGTTCTGGATGTTGTTGACCCCGACGCGCTGGGCGGCCGACGGAGTAATCTGCATCAGGCCAGTGGGGCCGCTGCCGCTGCGGGCGTTGGGTTGCAGCGCGGACTCCTTGAAGGCCAGCGCTGCCAGGTTCAGCCAGTCCATGCCCTGGGCATCCGCGTGCTTTTGCAGCACCGGGCGAAGTTTTTCCAGACGCTGGCGATCAGCCTTGGCCAATGGATAGTGCACTTGATACAGACGTCGATAAATGCGCAGGAACGCCGCATCCTGGTCCGACGGTTTCTTGTAGGTGGTCAGGAAGCGATCGATGCTCGCGCGCAGCATCGAGGCGTCGCGGCGCACGAACCAGAACTCTTCGCCCGGGTCGCTGATCGACACCTGCTTATCGAAGCGTAATTTGGGCAGGATCTTGCCCCAGCGCTCGGCAATCGGTTGCTCGACGATGGTCAGGTGAAAGATCCCGCCCTGGACCATTTCCAGAACGTCCTCGACCGCCAGACTGGGGTCGACCCATTCGATTTTCACCGGTGCCAGCTTGTGCAGTGCAAGCTTTGAATTGATCTGACTGACCGCATCCCCGGCCGCGCTGCCGGTGGGCAGCGCCAGGGTTTTACCCGAGAGTTGTTCGACGCGGGTGTAACGGCGTTCCCCCTTGATGCCCACCAGCACCAATGGGATGTTGCTGGCAATCGGTTCGCTGCTGCTGACCGCATGACCCGGTTGCAAATCGAGCAGTTCCCCCGGCGCCACCAGGTCGCCCTCTCCGCGCTGCAAGGCACCGAGCAGTTGGTCCTTGCTTTTGGGAATGATCTTGAGGGTGACTTCCTGACCGTCACGGGCGTGACCGTTGAGGTATTGCTCGAAGGCGCGTAGGCGGTGGTATTCGACGCCGATGGCCTGTCCCTGGACTTCGCCGGAACTGTTGCGGCTCTGGTTGACCAGCACCCGCAATACACGACTGCTGCGAATTTCCGCCAGGTCACGGACCTTGGCCGCCGGCACGGCTTGCAGCGGGCCGGCCAGACGCGCGACCGCCGGCATCGGCAGCAGCAACGAACAGCACAGCAGTAGCAACATCGAGGGACGTGTCATCCACTCTCCGGAAAGAATACTGGGCCGACCTCATGAGTTTTCATGAAATCGAACGACAGAAACAGAGCGCCTTGAGCGCTGACAAAGTGCGAAAGACTGGCACAGTGATGGCACTTTGGCCACCCCAGCGTGTCTCGCGGCATCAAGAGACAGCTTTAACTCGTTGTAGTTCTTGGCTTTTCTTATAAATCTACAGCTCTGATATGCTTTCCGGCCTTTGGTCCGAGGTAGCACCATGCAACTCATCGATATCGGCGTCAACCTGACCAACCCCAGTTTTGGTGATAAACACCAGGCCGTACTTGATCGCGCGTATGCCGCGGGGGTCTGCCAATTGGTGCTGACCGGCACCAGTGTCGAAGGCAGCGAGCAGGCGCTGGAGCTGTGCCAGGAGCTGGACGAAACGGCCCAGCGGCTGTTCGCCACCGCAGGCATTCACCCTCACTCGGCCAGCGACTGGAACGCCGACAGCGACCAGCGTCTGCGCAGTTTGCTCAAGGAACCCAACGTGGTGGCCGTGGGTGAATGCGGGCTGGATTTCAATCGCGATTTCTCGCCGCGCCCCCAGCAGGAAAAAGTCCTCGAAGAGCACCTGGCGATGGCGGTCGAACTGCAATTGCCGGTGTTCCTCCATGAGCGCGATGCCAGTCAGCGGCTGCTGGAAATCCTTCGTGATTACCGTGACCAGCTGCCAGCAGCGGTGGTGCATTGCTTCACCGGGGAAAAAAAGGCGCTGTTCAGCTACCTCGATCTGGATTTGCACATCGGCATCACCGGTTGGATCTGCGACGAGCGCCGGGGCACGCATTTGCATCCGTTGGTGAAAGAGATCAAGCGCGGGCGTTTGATGCTGGAGAGCGATGCGCCGTATCTGTTGCCACGCAGCTTGCGACCCAAGCCGAAGAACGGTCGCAATGAACCGGCGTACTTGACGGAAGTGTTGCGGGAGGTGGCGTTGCATCGGGGGGAAACGGAAGAGGATCTGGCGGCCCACACAACCGCCTGTGCCCGCGCGTTCTACGGCCTGCCCTCAATCCCCCAGTAACCACAAATCCCCTTGTGGGAGTGAGCCTGCTCGCGATTGCGGTCTGAAAGTCACCTCAATGTTGAATTTTCCACCGCTATCGCGAGCAGGCTCGCTCCCACAATTGATCCAAATCAAGTTCAGAATCGCTGCATAGCGGCACAATGCTGGCACCTTGCCAATGCTGTTTCCGCTATCAGAGAAGACCTCCATGGGTGCCTGGCTTAGCAACATCTCGCTGAAATACAAATTCTGGGCGGTCAATGCGGTCGCCTTCTTCACCACGCTCTTGCTGGTGTTGTACGCCGTGCAGCTCGAACAACAGGCCCGCAGCCACGCCTCTCAAGTGTCGGCTCAGGCTCAGGCGCGCTTGCTCAATGCCTGGCCTGCCGGACAACCGCTGCCCAAGACCGATAACCTGCTGACCTTCAGTCGCGGGCAGGCGCCGTTGCTCAACGAGCAGCCGGTGCTGGAACTGGCCGATGCCCATGGCTGGGTCGAAATCAACGTCATGCCGCTGTTCGGCGACAACCCGCTGATGGGTGCCGAGGTGTTCTCCCGCCCCGATGGTCAGCAGGTCGCGGTGGTCGCCCATGGCCCGAGCCTGAGCCAGGTGTTCGGCGAACGCTTCGCCCACTACGCAGTGGCGGTGTTCATTCTGATGCTGGCGATGCTTGGCGCTTCGCAGTTGTTGATCCGGTTCTTGCTGAGCCAACTCAACACCTTGAAAGATGTGATGCTCCACGTCGAGAAAACCGGCGACCTGTCAGCCCGTGTGCCACTGGCCTGCAAGGACGAGGTCGGGCAGATGGCCAATGCCTTCAACGCGATGCAGGCCGGTTATCAGCGAGTGGTTAACACCGTCGCCAGCACCGCCCGGCAACTGGATGTCGGCGCGGCACGACTGGCTTCGAGCATGAACGAGGTGCGTCACGGCATGCTCGGCCAGCAAAGCGAAACCGATCAGGCTGCCACGGCGATCAACGAAATGACCGCCACTGTCTATCACATCGCCCAGCACGCCGGCGCAACCCGCGACCTCTCGCAAACTGCTGACACCTTGGCTGGCAGCGGGCAGGAAGTGGTCAGTCGGGTGCAGAAATCCATCGCCGGGTTGTCCGGCGGCGTGCAGCAGACGGCCGAGATGATCCAGCGCCTGGCCGAGGACAGTCAGAAAATCAACGGCGTGGTCGGTGTGATTCACAGCATTGCCGAGCAGACCAATCTGCTGGCCCTGAATGCTGCGATTGAAGCGGCCCGGGCCGGCGAAATGGGCCGCGGCTTTGCGGTGGTCGCCGATGAAGTGCGCAACCTGGCCAAGCGCGTGCAAACCTCGACCGACGAAATCACGATCATGGTCTCCGCGTTGCAGGCCGGGACTCGGGACGCGGTGGACTTCATGCAGGAAAGCTCATTCAAGGCCGACGATTGCGTGCAACAGGCCCAAGAGGCTGGCGTCGCGCTGGCACAAATCACCAGCGCGGTGGCGCAGATGCGCGAAAGCAATACGCAGATTGCGGTGGCGGCCGAGCAGCAGAGCCAGGTCGCGGAAGAAATGAACCGGGCGGTGGTGAGTATTCGGGATGTGACCGAGAACACGGTGCAGCAAACGGTGGATTCGGCGACTACCAGCAACGAGCTGGCGGCGTTGGCCGGGGAATTGAACAAGGCGATCGGGCAGCTCAAGCTTTGAAGGCCCCTTCGCGGGCAAGCCTCGCACCTACAGGGATTGCGCGCTCTTGATGTTGTAGGAGCGAGGCTTGCCCGCGAAGGCGTCAGACCCGCCAACATCAATATCACGCATGACCGCTATCACTCCGATAGCCAACCTCGATTCGCCGCCCGCAATGGCCACACCTATTCTTCAATCATGTGTTCAACATGGATCGAGGATTAGCATCATGGGCAAACGTCACCCCAACCTACCCGCCTGGCAATGGCGCGCCTACCCGGGCAATCACCAGCACCCGACCAATCTGGTATTGCACCTGATTGCCGTGCCGCTCTTCATCGTGGCGTTTTTGCTGATCGTTTCCGGGGTGTTCGGCCTGAACTTCGTGAACTTCGCCATCGGTGTCATTGGCGTGATCGCCGCGTTGGGCTTGCAGCGCCACGGCCACAGCCTGGAGGCGCAAGCCTCCGAGCCGTTCAGTGATCGTAAAGATGCGCTGTCGCGCTTGCTGGTCGAGCAGTTCCTGACCTTCCCACGGTTTTTCCTCAGCGGCGGCTGGTGGCGCGCCTGGCGTGAGCGCCACCGTCGTCACTGATCAGGCGAAAATCGTCACCGTCTGCCGGCTCATGGCGATCAACTGACCGTCCGCGCTCCACAGTTTCGCGGCCGCGTGACCGTAACCGTCAGCGCCATGCTCGATTTCCACCAGGTATTTGCACCAGTCCAGCGTGCTCAACTCGAGCAACGGCTGGACGAATTCGATGGTCCAGGTCAGCGTACTGCCCATCGCGGGTTTGCTCAGGTGCGGCAACAGAGCCGGTGGCCAGGCGTCCACCAGTGCCAGAATGTGCGACTCGCCGAGCGCCTCTTCCTTCACATCCCCACGCAAACGCACCCAGCCACCCATTTCGCGGGATTTGTTGCCGGTGAACGGCAGACCGCCGACACTCCAGCGCATCGCCAGATGCTGCATGAATGCCGGGAGTACGCCTTTGATATACGGCAGTTCCTGGCAATCGTCCCAGTGCTTCATTTCAGGTGCCGGCTCGGCCGCGACCGCCACTTCGGAAGGTCGCGATGCACCGAAGCTGCCCTGGATCAGCGTCACCACTTGCCCCTTCTGCATCGCCCGGCCAAGCACCTGGCTGACGGCTTTGCCTTCGCGCAACACATCGACCTCAAAACTGACCGGCACCTCGGGTTCGACCGGTCCGACAAAGGTGATCGCCAGCGAACGCACCGGCCGATCCGCCGGGACTTTTGCGCGCATGGCTTCGTATTGCAATGCGGCCACCAGGCCACCGAAACTGGCACGCCCCTGAGCCCATTCGGCCGGGATAGACAACGCCAGCGGCTGGCTGCGGACGGCGTCGAGCAGATCGGAAAAGCGCATGGAAACCTCGGAGAGCGAAAAAGGATGGAGGGATCTTAACCAGCCCGCGGAGGCGGCACAGCGCTTATTCCGGCCAAAAGCACTGACAGATGAGCCGCACTGGGCTCAGTGCTCAGCACAAAACCACTGTGGGAGCGAGTTTGCTCGCGATAGCGGTCTGTCAGCCAGCCCTGATGCCGACTGATACACCGCTTTCGCGAGCAGGTTCGCTCCCACATTTGATCGGGGTGGTTTCAGGATCTGAAGCAGGCGTCGCTGAGTTTGTCGAGGACACGGTCGGCGCGGCCTTCGGCCTTGGCCATGGTGGTTTTCCAGACGGCGACACAAGGCTGCAGATCGGGTTCCTGTTCAGCCTTGGCCAGCCATTGAAAACAGTCATGCCAGTCGCCCAGGGCACTTTGCGCCGACATTAAGCGTGGCATCGCCGCGTCGGGCAAACGATCAAGTTCGGGGTAGGCGTCGATGCCATAGCGCACGCGCTTGATCAACAGGCGCAAGCGATGACGATCGTGGGCAGGATCGTGCAGGGCCTGATCGAGTTTCTTCCATTGTTGGGCGAGGCGTTTTTCGATGCGTTTGCGCAGCCCCTTGAGCAAGCCCTGACGCTGGGAGGCGCGGAGAAAACGCGGAAAGGCGTCGAGGATCATCAGTAACTGCATGACCTCGGGGCTCGTCGCCACCGCCGGATAAGCCTTGGCCATCTGCGCCATGCGTCGTTGCGCTGCTTCGGGTTGATCGTGCTTGAGCAAGTAAGCCGCCAGCACTTCGCGATCACGCAACGGCGTGGTCAGCTCGCCCACTCGGGACGCCGCCACTTCTAGCTGCTCGACGCCGGGCAGCCCGCGCAACGGTCGCAACAGACTGCGCAAACGGCGAACCGTGGTGCGCAGGTCGTGCAACGCTTCCGAGTCGGTGCGCGCACTCAGGCGCGCCTGGCAAGCCAGCAGACGAACTTCCAGACCCAGTACTTGAGCCACCAACCGATCAACCAAGGCAGACATCGTTTGCTCCCTGAATCGAATTTCCCCTGTTCCCTACATCATGCCTCAACGGCCGGCACGTGACTCACGAATATAGAAGCGTGCCTTCTCGGCCTTCTTGGTGCAGCCCTCGAAGCCTTCGAACTGCTGCTGAGTCTTGGCCGCCGTCAACAGCGACAAGGCCTTGGAATAGCTGACGGTGCCGGCGAAACCCTCTGCCTTGGCCAGGTCCAGTTCATGCCACGCGGCGTCAAGCCCGCTACCGCAGCTGTCACGATAAGCGGTTTTACCGGCACAACCGGCGAGTGCCAGGGCAATCAATGGCACACAGATCCAGGCTTTCATCACTCACACCTCAACATTAGGTAAACAGTCGTGCTGGTAAGACGGTCTGGCACGTGAAAAGTGCCTTGGCCCCGCCACGCAAACTTCAAGCGTGCGTGAGAATACCCATGCGCCGCCATGGAGTGTCGAAAAAACGACGCTCTGGGCCCGACGAGCGACCTTAGCGATTGAAGCGCGCCCCGTGATGGGTGCATTGTTGAACCTTGTCAGACGAGGGCCGTTCATGAAAAAGCGTGTCGCACTGGTGCTGGGCTCAGGCGGGGCCCGGGGCTATGCCCATATCGGTGTCATTGAAGAAATCGAACGACGCGGCTACGACATCGCCTGCATTGCGGGATGCTCGATGGGCGCCGTGGTCGGCGGGATCTACGCCGCCGGCAAACTTGACGATTATCGCGACTGGATCGAAAGCCTGGACTACCTCGACGTCTTGCGCCTGGTGGACGTCAGTTTTCGCCTGGGCGCGATTCGCGGGGAGAAAGTGTTCGGGCAGATCCGCAAGATTGTCGGCGAGATCAACATCGAAGACCTGCGCATCCCTTACACCGCAGTGGCCACCGACCTGACCAACCAGCAGGAAATCTGGTTCCAGGAAGGTTGCCTGCACCAGGCCATGCGAGCCTCGGCAGCGATTCCGAGCCTGTTCACACCCGTGATGCAGGGCAATCGCATGCTGGTGGACGGCGGCATTCTCAACCCTTTACCGATCGTGCCCGTGGTGTCGAGCCATTGCGACCTGATTATTGCGGTCAACCTCAACTCCACCAACCAGCGCCACTATCAACTGCCGGTGATTCAGCGTCCGCCCGCGTTCAAGACCCGGTTCGACAGCCTGATCAACTCCCTGGGTTCAAAAATGCCGTTCCGCCGCAAACAGGCAGAACAATTGCTGCTGCTGGAAAAGGAAGCGTTGATGGCCGAAGCGGCCGACATTAACCCCTGGATCGAGTCCGCCGAACCCGAAGCCCAGCAACCGGCGGCCGCCCCCGAACGCGAAGGCGCACCGAAGTCGGCCACTGGATCTTTCATCATCGACAACGTGGGGCCGGCGTCCTTGCTGGACCTGATCAACCAGAGTTTTGAAGTGATGCAGACGTCGTTGGCGCAGTACAAGATCGCCGGGTATCCGCCGGATATCTTGATCAACGTGCCGAAACGGGTGTGCCGGTTTTTCGAGTTTTACAAGGCGCCGGAGTTGATCGCGCTCGGGCGGGAGATTGCGCGGGATACGTTGGATCGGTATGAGAATGAGCGGGATTCCTGACGTTTTCGGGTGAATATCCGGCCTCTTCGCGGGCAAGCTTCGCTCCTACAGGACTTGAGTCGTTCGCGAGCGTTGTGAACGACTCAAATCCTGTAGGAGCGAGGCTTGCCCGCGAAGACAATAGACCGGACACCAAAAAGCTAAAGACTACCCTCACTCAACAACCGATACCCAACCCCTGCCTCGGTAACGATAAAGCGCGGCTGAGTCGGATCATCCGCCAGCTTCTGGCGCAAGTGCCCCACCACAATCCGCAAATAATGGCTGTCTTCGGTATGGGTCGGCCCCCAGATATCTTTCAGCAGTTGCTGTTGGGTGATCACCCGCCCGGGGTGCCGGGCCAGTTGCGCCAACACCGCATACTCTTTGCGGGTCAGGGCGACCTCGGTGCTATCGAGCAGCACCCGGCGATAGGCCAGGTCAACGGTCAACGGGCCGAACGTCAGCGCCGCTTGCTGAGCCTCACCAACGGGCGCCTGGCGCAACAAGGCGCGCACCCGGGCCAGGAACTCCTGAATACCGAACGGCTTGGTCACGTAATCGTTGGCACCGCCATCGAGTGCTTCCACCTTCTGCCCTTCGCCGGCACGCACCGAGAGCACCAGCACCGGCACTGTCGACCATTCGCGAAACTCGCGCAGCACTTGCTGGCCATCCATGTCCGGTAAACCGAGGTCGAGCACCAGCAGGTCAGGTTTGTTCAGCGCCGCTTGCGCCAGGCCTTCGGTGCCAGTGCCAGCTTCCAGTACTTTGTAGCCTTGGGAGGCGAGGCTGATGCGCAGAAATTTGCGGATCTGCGGTTCGTCGTCGATGACCAAAATGGTCGCGGTCTGGCTCATGAATTCACATCAAAAAAAAGAAGTAGCAAGAGAGTAGCGCAAGCGCGTTCAGGCTTCACTTTCGTATCCCGGTTGTTCCTGCAAAGGCAAGTGAAGCGTGATGCAGGTGCCGCGCCCCTCAATACCATCGGCGACACTTATCCGCCCGCCATGCGCACCGACCATTCCCTGACAGATAGCCAGCCCCAGCCCCGTGCCCTGCCCGCCCCGATCACCGCGCGCAGCGGTGTAAAACATGTCGAAAATCTTCGCCCGCTCCTCCTCCGGAATCCCCGGCCCCTCGTCGCTGACCGAGAAAAACAGCTCGCTGTCATTGGCGCCGGCGCGTAATTGCAGACGGCCGTGAGGCGGAGAAAAACGCGCGGCGTTTTCCAGCACGTTGACCAGCGCCTGCTCGATCAGCGCGGCATGCACGTAAAGCAGCGGCAATTCAGCCGGCACTTCGGTGCTGACCTGCAACGGCGCCAGCACCGCGCGCAGGCGATTGAGTGAACTGCCGACAATGTCGGCCGGCGACACCCAGTCCCGCGCCAGCTTCAATGCGCCGTGACCGAGGCGGGTCATGTCCAGCAGGTTTTGAATGTAGCGGTCGAGGCGCTCGGCTTCATCGCGGGTGCCTTCGAGCAGTTCGCGGCGATCCTCCAGCGGGATGGCTTCACCGAGGGCCAGCAGGCTGTCGATGCTGCCACGCATGGAGGTCAGCGGCGTGCGCAAATCGTGGGACACCGACGCCAGCAAGGCACTGCGTAACTGCTCGGTTTCGCCATGCAGGCGCGCGGCTTCCAGGTCTTCGGCCAGTTGCGCACGGGCCAAGGCCTGGGCCAGCGGCTGACTCAACGCTGTCAACAAACGCCGACGCTGACCGCTCAAGGTCTGGCCTTCTTTGGCACAGACGCCCAGCAGCGCCAACGGCCCCTCCTCCACCGACAACGGCCACCACCACCAACGCCCGAACGGCAGCGTGCCGGTGCCCGCGCCCGCCGGCTGGTCATGTTGCCAGGCCCAATCGGCAGCGGCACGCTCGGCTTCGGAAAACGCCAGCGGGCCGCCGGTTTCGACCTTCCAGCCGCCCTGGCCGTCGCGGTTGAGCAGGCACAGTTGCAGATCGCTCCAGCCGTTGAGGTGCTGGGCCGCCGCGCTGACCACCGCCTGGCGGTCGGTGGCAGCAGTGAGTTTGCGCGACAGGTCAAGCAGTTCGGTGGTCTCTTCCTGGGTGTCGCGCAACGCCTGCAATTGCCGCCGTTGCCGCGCCGCGAGGTTACCGGTAAGGGCCGCCATCAGCAGGAAGAACAGCAAGGTCAACACGTCTTCTTCGCGCTGGATGGCGAACGAGAAATTCGGCGGAATGAACAGAAAGTCATAGGTCAGAAACGACAGCGCCGCACAGGCCAGCGCCGGGCCGAGGCTGCTGCGCACCGCCACCAGCAACACAGCGGCGAGGAACACCAGCGAGATATTCGGCAGTGGCAAGACACTCGCCACTGCCCAGGCCAAAGCACTGGCCAAAACCGTTGCCACCACCGCTAAAGCGTAGTCGAACCAGACCAGCGTTTGCGCCGAACGCTGGCGCGGCTGATGCGGTTGGTGCTCGCTGTCGAGGACGTTGATTTCCAGCCCGCGCGCATCGCGCAGTAAACGCGACGCCAGTCCGCCGCCGAACAACCGTCGACGCAAACGCTGCCGGGACTGACCGACCAGCACCAGGCTGGCACGGCGTTCGGCAGCGTGCTGGATCAATGTTTTTGCGACTTCACCGGCGCGCAGTAAAACCACTTCGCCGCCCAGTCGCTCGGCCAGTTGCTGGGCACTTTGCAAGCGCAGTCGCGATTGTTCGTCGCGCACGCTACCGTTGTCTACGTGCACCAGGCTCCACGGCAAATGACGACGCTGGGCGACGCGGCTGGCGTGGCGCACCAGGCGCTCGGCCTGAGCATCGCCATCGACGCCCACCAACAATCGACCGCGCACCGCTGGCGCGGCTTGGCCGAGTTGTCGATAACCCTGGGCCAGGTCATCGTCGACCTGCGCAGCAGCGGTTTGCATCGCCAGTTCGCGCAGGGCGGTGAGGTTGGTCTGGGTGAAAAATGCGTCGATGGCCGCCCGCGCCTGCTCCGGCACGTAGACCTTGCCATCGCGCAGACGCTCAAGCAGTTCGCGTGGCGGCAGGTCGATCAGCAGCAGTTCGTAGGCTTCTTGCAGCACCCAGTCCGGCAGGGTTTCGCGAACCTGCACGCCGGTGATCCCGCGGACTTGATCGTTGAGGCTTTCAAGGTGCTGGACGTTGACCGTGGTGAACACGTCGATGCCCGCGGCGAGCAGTTCCTGGATGTCTTGCCAACGTTTGGCGTGACGGCTGCCGGGGGCATTGGTGTGAGCCAGTTCGTCCACCAGCACCAGCTTCGGCTTGGCCGCGAGCAGGCCGTCGAGGTCCATTTCTTCAAGCATCACGCCACGGTATTCCGAACGCACCAAGGGTTGCTGCGGCAAGCCGCCGAGCAGTGCTTCAGTTTCGGCGCGGCCGTGGGTTTCGACCACGCCGGCGATGACTTTCACGCCCTGGCGCAGTTGGGTGTGGGCGGCTTGCAGCATGGCGTAGGTCTTGCCGACACCGGGCGCGGCGCCGAGGAATACCTTGAGCCGGCCACGGCCATCGCGGGGCAGGTCTGCTAACAGCGCGTCGGCGCGGCCGGAGTCACTCATGCTTGAAGCTCACTTTATTCAGATGTTGATGTGGTGATTGTTCTGCCGCCATCGCTAGCAGGTGCGACGATTCGACCTGCTAGCGATTGGCGGAGCCACCGATCTACAAGTTTTCCAGCGCCATGTTCAATGCCAGCACATTAACCACTGGCGGGCCAACGAGCGGCTGCTCAATGTGCGCATTCATCAATTGCTGAAGCGTAGACACTGGCAAATTACGCGCTGCCGCAACACGCGCCAGTTGATAGGCAATCGCCGCCGGTGGCAAGTGTGGATCGAGGCCGCTGCCGGAGGTGGTCACCATTGCCAGGGGCACGGGCCCCTGACCGGGCACCAGCAGTTTGTTGGCATCGTCAATCACGCGAGTCGCCAGCGCCGGGTTGCTCGGCGAGAAGTTGCTGGCACCGCTCGCCACGGTGGCAAACGCACCCGCCGATGGCCGTGGATGGAACCAGGCGTCGCCGACGAATTCCTGGGCGATCAGTGAGGAGCCGCGGACCTTGCCGTCGGCGTCACGCACTAGGCTGCCATTGGCTTGATCCGGGAACGCGACCTGGGCGACGCCGGTGACGACCAAGGGGTAAGCGACGCCGGTGATCAGGGTCATCAGCACGAGCAGGCTCAGTGCGGGACGTATCATTGTGGACATTTCAAAATCCTCGAATTCGGATATCACTGTGAAGACACACACATCACCTGTGGCGAGGGAGCTTGCTCCCGTTCGGCTGCGAAGCAGTCGTCAACCCGGCGAACGCGGTGTGCCTGAACAAATACGGTGGTGGGGATTGGGCTGCTTCGCAGCCCAGCGGGAGCAAGCTCCCTCGCCACAAAAAGCGGCTCCCACCTACCCATCAACCGTTAAACCAAATGCAACGCCGTCAACAGCATGTCGATCGCCTTGATGCCCACAAACGGCACCAGAATCCCGCCCAATCCATAGATCAGCAGATTGCGTCGCAACAACGCCGCTGCACTGGCCGCCTGCACCCGCACGCCGCGCAATGCCAGTGGAATCAGCACCACAATGATCAAGGCGTTAAACACAATCGCCGACAGAATCGCGCTCTGCGGACTGGCCAGGTGCATGACGTTCAGCACGCCCAATTGCGGGTAGATCGAGGCGAACAACGCCGGCAGGATCGCGAAGTATTTGGCCACGTCGTTGGCGATGGAAAACGTCGTCAACGCACCGCGGGTCACCAGCAATTCCTTACCGATTTGCACCACGTCCAGCAGCTTGGTCGGGTCGCTGTCGAGGTCGACCATGTTCGCCGCCTCGCGCGCGGCTTGCGTGCCGTCGTTCATCGCCATGCCGACGTCAGCCTGGGCCAGGGCCGGGGCATCATTGGCGCCGTCGCCGCACATGGCGACCAGGCGACCGTCGTTCTGTTCGTGGCGAATGCGCGCCAGTTTTTTCTCTGGCGTGGCCTCGGCCAGCACGTCATCGACGCCCGCTTCGGCGGCAATGGCAGCGGCGGTCAGCGGGTTGTCGCCGGTCACCATGACCGTGCGGATGCCCAGTTTGCGCAGCTCGGCGAAACGTTCACGGATACCGGGTTTGACCACGTCCTTGAGATGGATCGCACCGAGCAATTTACCCTCGGCGCAGACCAGCAATGGGGTGCCGCCGCTTTGGGCGATCTTGTCGATTTCCCGGGACAGGGACGGCGCCAGATCGGCGCGTTTCAGGCCGACGAAGGCCAGCAACGAATCCACCGCGCCCTTGCGATACACGCGACCCTGATAGTCGACACCGGACAGACGAGTTTCGGCACTGAACGGTACGGCAGTCAGCAGCTCGGCGCTTGGCTCAGACTGCGGATGCAGGCCGCGCAGATACTCGACGATGGATTTACCTTCAGCCGTGTCATCGGCCAGCGAGGCGAACAGGGCACCCTCGGCGAGTTCCTTGGCGGTGACGCTAGGTGCCGCATAAACCGCGGTGCAACGACGGTTACCAAAGGTGATGGTGCCGGTCTTGTCCAGCAGCAGGACGTGTACGTCCCCCGCCGCTTCCACGGCGCGACCGGACTTGGCGATGACGTTCAGACGCACCAGACGGTCCATCCCGGCAATACCGATGGCGGACAACAAACCGCCAATGGTGGTCGGAATCAGCGTGACCAATAACGCCACCAGGAACACCAGCGGCAGGCTGCCGTTGGCGAAGTGGGCGAACGGTTGCAGGGTCACGACCACCAGCAGGAAGATCAGGGTCAGGCCGATCAGCAGGATATCGAGCGCCACCTCGTTCGGGGTTTTCTGGCGTTTGGCGCCTTCGACTAGGGCGATCATGCGGTCCAGTGTCGACTCGCCCGGGTTGGCGGTGATGCGCACCAACAGCCAGTCGGACACCAGGCGGGTGTTGCCGGTGACGGCCGAACGGTCGCCCCCGGACTCACGAATTACCGGCGCAGACTCACCGGTGATTGCCGCTTCGTTGACCGCGGCGATGCCTTCAATCACCTCGCCGTCACCGGGGATCATTTCCCCGGCTTCGACGCGCACCACATCGCCCTTGCGCAGAGCGGTGGCCGGCACCACTTGAAAAGCGCCGCTGCTGGTTTTGCGACGGGCGCTCAGGCCTTCGCTGCCGGCCTTGAGGCTGTCGGCGCGAGCCTTGCCGCGACCTTCGGCCAACGCTTCCGCGAAGTTGGCGAACAGCACCGTGAACCACAACCACAGGGCGATTTGCGCAGCGACGAAGGTCGGCACGGCGCTGTCGGGAATGAAGCACAGCACGGTGGTCAGGATCGCGGTCAGTTCGACCACCAGCATCACCGGCGCGCGTTGCAATTGCCGTGGGTCGAGCTTGACGAAGGCTTGCACCAGCGCCGGGCGCCAGAGGGCCGAGATCGCGGTTTTGGGTTGCTCCGGCGCCTTGGCGACGACGGTTTTGCTTACAGGCATATTCATGATGGATTCCTTAGAAGCCCATACTCAGATGTTCGGCAATCGGACCCAGTGCCAACGTCGGCAAGAAGGTCAGTCCGCCCACCAGCAAAATGGTCACGGTCAGCAGAGTCACGAACAGCGGGCCATGGGTCGGGAAGCTGTTCTGGCCGATCGGTGCGGTTTTCTTCATTGCCAGACTGCCAGCCAACGCCAGTACCGGGAGGATGTAACCGAAGCGACCAATCAACATGCCAAGACCGAGCATCAGGTTGTGGAATGGGGTGTTTGCGCCGAAGCCGCCAAACGCCGAACCGTTGTTGGCACCGGCCGAGGTGTAGGCGTACAGCAACTGGCTGAAACCGTGGGCTCCTGGGTTGCTCACCGCTGCCACCGGGCCGGGCAGGCTCGCGGCAATCGCGCCCAGTACCAGCACGCCGACCGGCATCACCAGCAAGGTCACCACCAACAGTTGCACTTCCTTCGCTTGCAGTTTCTTGCCGAGGTATTCCGGTGTGCGGCCGATCATCAGACCGGCGAGGAACACCGCGATCAAGACGTTGAGCAACATGCCGTAGAGCCCGGCGCCGACGCCGCCGAAGATCACTTCGCCGACCATCATGTTGACCAGCGCGACCATGCCGCTCAGTGGGTTGAGGCTGTCATGCATGCCGTTGACCGAACCGTTGGACGCCGCGGTGGTAGTCACCGACCACAGCACGGTGGCAGTCGTACCAAAACGCGCTTCCTTGCCTTCCAGCGGTGCGGTCTGTTCGACGGCAGCGTTGGCCAGGGTTGGGTTCGGTTGGTACTCAGCCCACAGCGATGTCGCGCCGCCGATGATGAACAGCGCCAGCATGCAAGCGATGATCGCGCGGCTCTGACGCAGGTCTTTGACGTAGTGGCCGAAGGTGAATACCAGGGCGACCGGGATCAGGATGATCGAGGCCATCTCGAACAGGTTGCTCCACGCTGTCGGGTTCTCGAACGGATGCGCCGAGTTGACGCCGAAGAAGCCACCGCCGTTGGTGCCCAGTTGCTTGATCGCAATCTGGCTGGCGGCCGGGCCCAGTGGAATCACCTGATCGACGCCTTGCATCGTCACGGCATTCACGTACTGCGCGAAGGTTTGCGGCACGCCCTGCCAGACCAGGTACAGCGCCAGCAACAGGCACAGCGGCAGCAAGCCGTAGAGCGTGGCGCGGGTCATGTCGACCCAGAAGTTGC
Organism: Pseudomonas sp. LBUM1663; assembly: GCF_059695905.1. Classification (NCBI taxonomy): domain Bacteria; kingdom Pseudomonadati; phylum Pseudomonadota; class Gammaproteobacteria; order Pseudomonadales; family Pseudomonadaceae; genus Pseudomonas; species Pseudomonas sp. LBUM1663. The sequence goes on from NZ_CP166792.1 coordinate 4,696,848, forward strand.
CCAAGGTCTTGGTCGACTTGCGACCGATACCGCGACACAGCGCAACCAATACCGCCAGGCCGGTGGCGGCGCTGACGAAGTTCTGCACGGTGAGGCCGACCATCTGACTCAAGTAGCTCAGGGACGCTTCGCCGCTGTAGGCCTGCCAGTTGGTGTTGGTCATGAAGCTGACGGCGGTGTTGAACGCCAGCGTCCACTCCTGACCCGGCAGGTTTTGCGGGTTCAGTGGCAAGTGGTCCTGAAACAACAGAATCGCGAACAACAGCAAAAAGCCCGCGAGGTTGAAGGCGAGCAAGGCCAGGGTGTATTTCTGCCAGCTCTGTTCGGCCTGCGGATCAACGCCGGCCACCCGATAACAGCCACGCTCGACCGGTCCCAGGATCGGTGAAAGCCAGGTGCGTTGACCTTCCATTACCTTGTAGTAGAACCGCCCAAGAAACGGTGCCGGGATCAGCACCAAGGCAAAGAAGGCCAGGATCAGCCAATAGTCATAACTGTGCATAGCCGCTCCTAGTTCCGGTCCGCGCGCAACAGCGCAACCAACAGATAAATGAACAGCCCCACTGCCAATAGCAGTGACACCCCGTCCAGAACGCTCATGGAAGTTCTCCGTGTTACGGCGTATTGCCGCGTGTGGAGTCATTGTCGGCAGGGAGGCTGTAAAGGAACGAGATCGAGGGGTGTGGCGGGGCATAAAGAAAGCGTAAAGAGTGGGTTTATGCCGGCGTTACAGTGGTGTCTGGACCGCCGCCTTCGCGGGCAAGCCTCGCTCCTACAAGGTCAAGAGCGCCGCGAATCCTGTAGGAGCGAGGCTTGCCCGCGAAGGCGGCATCACAGGCAACAGCGCCCCCAACTGGCGCACAAAAACCAGCCATCCAGCAGCGAACATCCCCGATACGACACCTTTTTACGCTTTACGACTGCTATCACAACACTGGCACGCCCACTGCAAACGCCCTCCCCTGAAGCTTTTCAAACCGTTCAGGGAGTAAACGCATGAACACACAACTCAAACCCACGCTGGGCACGTTGCACTTGTGGGGTATTGCAGTCGGGCTGGTGATTTCCGGTGAGTATTTCGGCTGGAGTTACGGCTGGGGCGTGGCGGGCACGCTCGGGTTCCTGGTGACCTCGTTCATGGTCGCCACGATGTACACCTGCTTTATCTTCAGTTTCACCGAACTGACCACGGCGATTCCCCATGCTGGCGGCCCCTTTGCCTACAGCCGCCGCGCCTTTGGCGAGAAAGGCGGATTGATCGCCGGGCTCGCGACACTGATCGAATTCGTCTTCGCCCCGCCGGCGATTGCCTTGGCTATCGGGGCTTACCTGAATGTGCAATTCCCGGCCCTCGATCCAAAACATGCGGCGGTCGGCGCTTACATCGTGTTCATGGGTTTGAACATTCTCGGTGTGAAACTGGCCGCTACCTTCGAGTTGATTGTCTGCGTATTGGCCGTGGCGGAACTGCTGGTGTTCATGGGCGTGGTCGCTCCGGCGTTCAGTTTCAGCAATTTCGCCCTCAATGGCTGGGCCGGCTCCGATGTGTTCGGGGCACCAGCGATTGCCGGGATGTTCGCGGCGATTCCTTTCGCCATCTGGTTCTTCCTTGCCATTGAAGGCGCAGCGATGGCCGCCGAAGAAGCCAAGGACCCGAAACGCACGATTCCCAAGGCCTACATCAGCGGCATCCTGACCCTGGTATTGCTGGCCATGGGTGTGATGTTCTTTGCCGGCGGCGTCGGCGACTGGCGCACCCTGTCGAACATCAACGACCCGCTGCCACAAGCCATGAAGACCGTGGTCGGCGAAAGCTCGGGCTGGTTGCACATGCTGGTATGGATCGGCCTGTTCGGTCTGGTGGCGAGTTTCCACGGGATCATCCTCGGCTACTCGCGGCAGTTCTTCGCCCTCGCCCGCGCCGGTTACCTGCCGACATCACTGGCCAAACTGTCGCGCTTCCAGACACCCCATCGGGCGATCATCGCCGGCGGCGTGATCGGTATCGCAGCGATTTATAGCGACGGCCTGATAAACCTCGGTGGCATGACGCTGACCGCAGCGATGATCACCATGGCGGTGTTCGGCGCAATCGTGATGTACATCATGAGCATGCTCAGCCTGTTCAAGTTGCGTAAAACCGAACCGAACCTGGAGCGCACCTTCCGCGCGCCCTGCTACCCATTGGTGCCGATGATTGCGCTGATCCTGGCGGTGGTGTGCCTGGTGGCGATGGCCTGGTTCAACACGTTGATCGGGTTGATCTTCCTCGGCTTCATGGCGGTGGGTTTCGTGTACTTCATGCTCACGGCGCAGTTGCGCGCGGATGCGCCGGCGGACGCGATGTTGACCGGACTCTGAATGGTCTCAGGTGTTACCGACAGATCAGGCATAGAATGGAACCACCGCGAAATGAAATCGCTCAAAGTGGTATGCATGATCGATTGGCGAAACCCGCCAATCGGCCTGCCCTCAAGGAGAGCCCTATGCCCTGGTATGCCTGGTTGATTCTGGTCGTTGCAATCGGCTCGATCGTTGGTGGTTTGATGATGCTGCGTGACACCGCCAACAAGGTCGACCTCACCGAAGAGCAACGTAAGCGCGTCGCGGAACGCAACGCGGAAGCGGACGCCAAGGATTCGCAGGACCGCTAAATCAAAAACCCTGTCACTCTGATCGAGTGACAGGGTTTTGCGTTCCTATTTTTCCCAGTCGGCTTTGGCGATGTGCAAGCCATGCAGCCCTTTATACGCAGCACGCTCAGGCTGGCTCCAGCCCTCTAGCAACGAATCCTCCAACCGATAAATCTCCACGCCCAACGGGCGACAGACGCTCAGCGGATCCTGCGCATCCGGCCCCCACATGGCCAGCGACAGGTCCCCTCCCGGACAGGTCGACAGCGCACACAGCAGATCGATCTCGGCAAAGAACTCCAGGTAATCGCCCTTCTGCGCCGGACAGGCCTTCATGAAGTACATGTCGTCGTGGTTCAGGCCCGTGCACTGGAAAATGTTCAGCACGTCATGCACATCGAACTCGGTCAGGCCATGGGGCAACACGGCGCGCGTCAAGTTGGAGTGGCAGTGATGATGGAAATCCTCGCCGGTGAGCATTTTGTTCACATAGGGATCGCAGCGAGTACCCAGTAAATCGTGCAAGCGACCGCCATGTTCGTCGATGCCGTAACCGGCCAGGCTGTCGTCGGTGATGGTCACCAGCGGCCGTAAAAAAGGCAGGTTCGACCAGAGCCGGTCATGGGTGCTGACATGGGCGCCCTGCAGTTGCCGGGTCCGCGCCGCCCACAAACGCTCGCGCGGATCGTTGGCGTTCCAGACATTGAAGTCGCCGACTTGCGGGCCGACCGGCGTGGTCACGCGAAACACGTGCCCGGCCGGTACATTCCAGGCCCGACCGGTGCGGATCGGCACTTCGAACTGCTCGATCAGCGTGCGGCCGTCCTTCGTGTCGCGGATCCGTTCGTAGAAGGCTTTGTCCACCTGCAAGGCCGAGCCTTTGCTGACTTGATAGGCTGCCGGATAGTCTTTGTACATGGCACAAATCCTCGATCAGTGATGGGGGGTTGAGGCAAGCATTTGCAACAGAAGGTGTTGTGAGTCATCGAGATAAGCGCTCATGGCGTCCGTGGCGGCGCGCTTGTCGCCCTCGGCGAGGAAGTCATGGATCTGCCGGTCGCGAGCAAGCCAGGGCGCCTGAAAACGTGATTCATCGGGCGCGGTGCAGAACGCCAGGCGCAGTTGTGCAACAACGTTGGTGAAAAACTCATCGAACAATGGACTTCGCAGTAGCCCGACGATGTGTTGATGAAACGCCAGGCTGTGGGTGCCGACGGCGCGCCAATCCTCACGCTCCCGGGCCAGCTCGGTGGCCTCCAGCGCCTCGAGCATCCGGTCGGACTGGTCGTCGCGCAGCGGCTGGCTCACGCTGATGGCTTGTAACTCCAGGGTACGGCGAACCTTGAACAGATCCCGAACATCATCCTGGCCCAGCCTGCGCACCATCACGCCCTTGTTGCGCACGTAACGGGTCAGACCATCCTGTCCCAGGCGATGCAACGCTTCACGAATGGTGTTGCGGGAGGCGTTGTAGGCAGACACCAAATCGTTTTCCACCAGCGCCATACCAGGCAGCAGGCGACCGCCAATGATGTCGGCGCGCAACTCCAATGTGATGTGATCGGCCAGGGACAGTCCACTGTTCATGCTCATCGCCTCGTGATTGTTCAACAATCGTCAACTGACAAGTAATCACTATTCGTGCCAGCTGAATCGATGCGGCAGGACGAAGTTGGACGCATCTGCATGCTTTTTAGAAGTAGAAGTACAGTCACCATCCCATTTTCATTGGTTAAGATGGCGCATTGTTGCGGAGATACCCGATGCGTTACTCGCAGGACCACAAAGCCCAGACCCATCAACGCATTATCAAGGAAGCATCGGCTCGATTTCGCCGCGACGGTATTGGCGCGACCGGCCTGCAACCCCTGATGAAAGCGTTGGGGCTGACCCACGGCGGGTTCTACTCGCATTTCAAGTCCAAGGACGAACTGGTGGAAAAGGCCCTGCAGGCCGCCGGCGAACAATGCGACGCCATCTGCGCCGAGCTGTTCGCGCAGGAACACCCACTGGAAGCGTTCATCGACACCTATTTGTCCGAATGGCACCAGACTTCACCCGATGAGGGTTGCCCGCTGCCGACTATGTCCTCGGAGCTTGGCTTGCGCGGACAACCCAGTCCGACCTCTGACGTGGTGCTCAATTCGAGGCTCGAACAAGTGCAAGGCACGATTGAAGGCGTAGATGCCGCCGACCGCAGCATCTTCATTATGTCTGCCCTGGTCGGGGCGTTGTTGCTGTCGCGCAGTGTCGAGAACCCGGAGATGGCCCAGCGGATTCTCAACGTGACACGCGAATTTCTCAAACATCCCCGGGATTAATCCTGCCAGCGTTTGAACAGCACGCTGGCATTGACCCCGCCAAACCCGAAGCCATTGGACAGTGCGTACTCGATAGCCATCGGCCGCGCCTGACCGTGGACGATGTCCACACCTTGCGCCGCCGGGTCCGGGTTTTCAAAATTGAGGGTGGGCGGCACGACTTGATCGCGGATCGCCAACAGCGTGAAGATTGCCTCAATCCCGCCCGCCGCCCCCAGCAAATGCCCAGTGGCGGACTTGGTCGATGTCACCGCGATCTTGTTGTCCGAACCGAACAATGACTTGATGGCCGCCAATTCTCCAAGGTCCCCAACCGGGGTCGAGGTGGCGTGAGCGTTAAGGTGCTGGACCTGGGTCGGCGAAATCCCCGCCTGCGCCAACGCCAGCGCCATTGCCCGTCGGGCACCGCTGCCATCCTCGGGCCCGGCGGTCAGGTGATAGGCATCGGCGCTGGTGCCATAACCGACCAGTTCGGCCAAGGGTTGAGCACCACGGGCAAGGGCATGTTCCAGCGACTCGATCACCAGCAGGCCAGAACCCTCCCCCATCACGAAACCATCACGACCACTGTCGAATGGCCGAGAGGCACGCTCCGGGGTGTCGTTGTAACCGCTGGACAAGGCACGCGCTGCCGCGAACCCGGCGAGGCTGACCCGATCGATCGCTGCCTCCGCACCACCGCACACGGCAATATCCGCCTCGCCACAACGTATCAGCCGCGCGGCGTCACCAATCGCCTGGACCCCGGCCGCGCACGCTGTCACCGGAGCACCCAGCGGGCCTTTGAAACCATGCTGGATCGACACATGACCGGCCGCGAGGTTGACCAGAAAGGAAGGAATGGTAAATGGCGACAAACGTCGCGGACCGCGGGTATCCGTGGTGCGGACCGCATCGGCAATCGCGCCGAAACCACCGACGCCCGAGCCAATAATCGTCGCGGTGCGCTCCTGAGCGTTAGCGTCTGGCGCTTGCCAACCGGCCTGCTCCAACGCCTGGCGCGCGGCCTCCATGGCAAACATGATGAAACGGTCCATTTTTTTCTGCTCTTTGGGCGGCGTCGCCCGATCCGGGTCGAAACCCGCCTCGGGATCTTCCGCCACGCTGAGCACTGCGCCACCGACCTTGGCCGGCAGATCGGCAACCACGTCGTCAGGCAGGTTACGCAGCCCGGAGCGTCCGGCCAACAGACGCTCCCAGACCACCTCAACACCGCTACCCAGCGGGGACACCAGGCCCATGCCCGTTACAACCACTCGACGATCACTCATACCGCAATTACCTCAAGCCGATTGAAGGCGCCTCACTTGTAACGCGTGGCGGCCGTACTTTTGGAAAGATTCGGCGCCATGACCAGACGGGCTTTTACAAAGTCGTCCCACTCGGAGGCGTTTGGTAGCGATGGAATGGTGATCAGCTCACCCTGGTCCAGTCCGGACAATGCCGCATCGACCATCTCCCCGGCTTCCATCACCATGTCTGCGGGAATCTGAGTAGCGTCGATACCGGAGCGCTCCCAGATTTCGGTGCGTGTTACGCCTGGCAACACGGCCTGGACCTTGACCCCGGTACCGTCCAGTTCCGCGTTCAACGACTGGGTCAGACTTAACACATAAGCCTTGCTTGCGCTGTAAGTCGCATTGAATCGCTCAGGAAACAATGCCACTACAGAGGCGATATTGATGATCGTGCCACGGCCAGCCTTTGCAAAGCTGGCGGCGGCTGCCGATGCCAGGCGTGTGACGGTGGTGACGTTGAGCTGGATTAACTTTTCCAGTTGCTCCATGTCGGAATTCGCCAACAGACCATCCGCTGCGACCCCTGCATTGTTAAGCAGCAGGCTGATACTCGAATCGCTGCGTAGACGCTGTTCAATCTTCAGAACATCATCTTTTTGTGTAAGGTCTGCCTTGAGTACTTCGACCTGGACACCATGCTCGGCGCGCAACTTGCTCGCCGCTGCCTGCAATCGCTCCTCGTCGCGAGCGACCAGCAACAAATCAAAACCACGCGCAGCCAATCGCTCGGCGTAAATGGCGCCAATTCCGGAGGAAGCTCCGGTGACAAGGGCGGTTCCTTGGGTCTGGACAGAATTCATGAGCGTGCTCCTGGGAGGATACGTAGGAAGATGAACGCCTGAGCGCTTCAGCGGATACAGGAATTATTATAGGCATAATTTAAAGGCAATATGATAGCCGTAATTTTTCATATCCCGATGAAAGGAACGACACATCCTCAAGACCAAAATGCAAAAAGGCCGGTCAATGACCGGCCTCTTGGGCGTTGATCTAAAAGCTTAGTTCACTTCCAGCTTCTCGCGGTTCTTATCCAGGATCGCCTTGCCTATCCCCTTCACTTCCAGCAGCTCGTCTACGGACGAAAACGGCCCATTACTGTCACGATAGGCAACAATCGCCTTGGCTTTCGCCTCACCGATACCGGACAGCTCACGCTGCAGCGTCGGTGCATCAGCTCCATTGAGATCGACTTTTCCAGACTGAGCCTTGGACGCAGCTTCCATCACCAAAGGTGCATTGCCAGCCTCAGGTTTTGCCGCAGGCGCGGCGATGGCAGCAATAGAAGCGCTGGTCAGCAGGGCGAAAACCAGAGAGTAGAAATAGCCAGTACGCATAAATGAAGCTCCATGACATCGATTGAGAAAGCAGCTTTTCCGAAGCTGCTCTCCAAACTTAGGCGATATGGTGGAGCTGTCAAAAGTGTGTCTGTTGCAGGATGTGAAACAATCAGGGTTCGAGGCGGCGTTGCTGGTAAATCCAGTCGACGATCTCGCCTTCGGGGGTGTAGCCACTCACCGTATCCCGAAGAAGCTGGCGAACCCGAGCGTAGTCATCTTTTTCCACTGCCTGAAGCAATTCGGTGAGTTTGCTTTTCAGGACGTCCCAGTCCACGTGATCCTCGTTGGCGCTCATGATCATCGGATGCCGGGTAGCAACAACATTGTCACCGATCAATAGCTCTTCATAGAGTTTTTCGCCGGGACGCAAGCCGGTGAACTCGATGGAAATATCACCGTGAACATTCTTTTCCGACCTCACACTCAAGCCGGATAGATGAATCATCTTCTCCGCCAACTCCACAATTTTCACTGGCTCGCCCATGTCCAGTACGAATACGTCGCCACCCTGACCCATTGAGCCAGCCTGGATCACCAGCTGTGCCGCTTCGGGGATGGTCATGAAATACCGGGTGATCTTCGGATGAGTCACGGTCAGTGGACCACCCGATTTGATCTGTTTGTGGAACAACGGAATTACCGAACCAGAAGACCCCAGGACGTTGCCAAAGCGAACCATCGTAAAGCGGGTTTTATTGACCCGAGAAACATTACTGGTGTCGCCGAAGAGTACCGGAGCAACTTCACGGCTCAGTGCCTGTAGGGTTAACTCGGCAAGTCTCTTGGTACTACCCATTACGTTGGTTGGACGCACAGCCTTGTCCGTAGAGATCAGGACAAAGTTGGCGACACCAGCCTGAAGCGCCGCCTGCGCGGTATTCAAAGTGCCAATCACATTGTTCAGGACGCCTTCGGCAATGTTGTGCTCGACCATGGGCACATGTTTGTACGCGGCAGCGTGATAAACCGTATCAACGTGCCAGGTCTTCATCACATCCAGCAGTTTCTCTGGATTGCGCACTGAACCGAGGATAGGTAACAGTCGAACCGGCAATGATTCGCATGCGATGCGCTGCTCCAATTCAGACAAAATGCTGTAGAGATTGAACTCGCTATGATCCAGCAGCAGAAGAGTGGTTGGCCGCAACGCCAGAATCTGGCGGCAGAGCTCAGAACCGATGGAGCCTCCTGCACCCGTCACCAAAACCGACTGGGCCTTGATGCAATGTTCAAGCAGGTCGTCTTGCGCAGGCACGGAGTCACGACCCAGTAGATCGGCGATATCGACTTCCTGGATGTCGTCAACCTTCACCCTGCCACTGGCCAGATCCATAAAACCGGGCACGCTTCGAACGTGCAACGGAAATACTTCAAGATAGGTGAGGATCTCGCGGCGTCGGCCGCGGTTCGACGAAGGAATCGCGAGGAGCACTTCCTGAGCGCCGGTCACATCGATCATTCGCTGGATATGCTTGGGCTTGTAGACATGAAGACCAGAGATAATACGTTCAGCGATGCCACTGTCATCGTCAATGAACGCCACTGGACGCATCGCCCGTCCCATGCGAAGTGCAGCTACCAGTTGGTTGCCCGCAGCACCGGCGCCATAAATGGCGACTCTGGGAAGACCATCGTCGCGGTTCGCGAAGGGTACATGCTGGACTGCGGTAAACCAGTCTCCAAGAAAATACTGACGCATTGCCAGGCGCAAGCCGCCAATCATGATCAGACTCAACCACCAGTAATTAAAGATGATCGAACGAGGGACAATGTTCTGATGGTTGCTGTACCAATACACGACTACACCAAGTATCAGCGAGGACAAGCTCACCGCCTTGATAATGGCGATGAGCGCATCGTTGCCGAAATAGCGCATCACCGCACGGTACATGCCAAAACGGATAAACAATGGTATCGCAACAATGGGAGCAGTCAGGAAGAGCCAGGGATGGACGATAATTGGATTGACCATTTCATCAATGCCCAGGCGAACCACAAATGCCAGCCATAGGGCAGCCCAAACTAGAACAACATCGGCCGAGACCTGAATCAATCGCTTTTGGCGGCGTGGCAACCCCAGCAAAAGAGCTCGTAACCTGTCCATAAACCCTTCAACCACCTTGTCCCGCTCCTAAACTGGATATGACTTGATCATTGTACCTTTTCGAACACAACGGACACCTTCTAAATCAGTGCCCTCAGCTTAACTGCTTGACGCAGAAACAGAACTCTCGAGCTGCCCGGCATGAAACTTCACAGCCAGAATGATCAAAGGGACGTAGGCCACAGTCAAGCCAAGAGCGCCATCGAGCCCCAATCGGGTCACACAGTAAGCCATCGGTAGCAACCAGAACAAATTAATCGAACCCACGGCGAGGGTCACCGGCAAATGCTTTCCGAACTGACGTGAGGCGAATTGATACGCGTGGCTACGATGCGCCTCGTAGACTTTGTCTCCACGAATCAAACGACGTAGCAGAGTGAACGTCGCATCGACGATGAAGACCCCCAGGAGAATCAACCATCCCCAAAACAATTCCGATGATTGCCACGCGGCTTGGAGGGACAACACGCCCAGGGCAACGCCGAGAAATCCGCTCCCGGCATCCCCCATGAAAATGCGCGCAGGAGGAAAATTCCAGTAAAGAAAGCCAAGAACCGCCATTGCCATGATCAGCGGTCCCCAAATCAATGCTGGAACTCCACTGAGCCAGTACAGCAAGCAGGCACCTAGGCACGCGCACAGCGCTTCTACACTCGCAATTCCGTCGATCCCATCCATGAAATTGTAAAGATTAAGAATCCAGACCAGATAAATGGCTGCGAGGATATGACCAAACCAATGCAGATCCAGGCTGAATCCAAAAACCACGAGTGTAGGAAACCCACCGATCCAGAACAATGCCCACAACGCCGCACTGAAATGACCCAGCAATCGCCAGCGGGCCGCAATGTGGCCATGATCGTCCATGAAACCTACAACGGCGACCAACGCACCAGCGCCTCCGACCGCAATCAGCTGTGACCAGGGGACCAAGTCCGCGTACCCCAGAAAGGGGAGCGAAACGAGGAAGGCAACTACAATCGCAACACCACCACCACGGGGCGTTGGAATGGAGTGAGAGCTACGCGCATTGGGGATATCGATAATGCTACGGCTAATAGCGTAACGGCGCAAAGCGGCCGTCAACACCAAGGACAGAACGCCAACAGCCGGAATGAGCCACAAGTAATTCATTGCGATTGATGTTCCCGAAAATGTAATGCAGTGGCAGCCAAAGCTTGATCCACGCTAACCGGCGGTTCCCAGCCTAAAACCGTACGAGTCTTTTCGATATCGACTTGCAACGATCCGCATAGTCGCTGGGAAAGCGCCTTTTTCCCCAACAACAGCGCACCGCGTTCCAGCACCCAGGAAGGTACCGGGATCAGACGAGCCGACTTGCCAAGAGCAATCGCCATCCTGTTCAGCAAGGCGGTAGTGGACAAATCCTCCCCATCACTCACCAGGAACGTCTGATTGGCAGCAGCCGGATGATCTATGCAAGTGATGACCAGATCTACCAGGTTATCCAGAGCAACCAGGCTGCGCCTATTGTGGATTGCGCCAAAAGGCAGCGGAACACCCTTGTCCAGCCAACGCATCATGCTCAGGAAATTCGCCTTCACCCCCGGCCCGTAGACCAGCACAGGTCGAATGATCACGATCTCCATCGCTGTTTCAGTGGCAAGCTGTCGAAGGGCCTGCTCCGCTTCCAATTTCGAGACACCGTAAGGATCGGCAGGAGCGGGAACATCATCGCCAGTGTAAGGGGTACCCGCAGTCGTCCCCTCCCCATTGACCTTGATCGAACTGATGAAAATAAAACGTCGTGCACCAGCAGCTGCCGCCTGGCGTGCGAGGTTCACCGTGCCTTCGACATTTACTTGGCGAAACGCAGCCAAAGGGTCGGACTCGGCATCATTCATGACATGCACCCGGGCCGCAGAATGAATTATCACATCAGGATTGGTCAGTTTACCTGTCCACTGGGTCTTGCCATCAATGCTGTCGATACGCAACGTCGTAACGTCCTGCACCTTAAGCTGCGACGCTCCCCGAACAACCGCCACGACCGGGTGTTTCCTGTCGTTGCACAACCGCTTGAGAATGGCGCCACCGACAAAGCCAGTCGCTCCAGTCAATAAAATAGAATACGACATTAATGCCTGGCCTTTCTTAAGGTAGCGGTTCGAAAAAGATCTTCAAGACGGGCCAGAAGCAAAGGCTTCGAATAATTGCTCAAGTAATACTCGCGGCCGGACTGCCCCATGGCCTGCAACTCACTCGCACCAGTCTTCGCCAAGGTCGAAGTAATGTGTGCCAAGCCTTTCGCATCACCAGACGAGCATGTGAGACCAGCACCGGACTCAACGATTACTCTTGCAGCCTCGCCGTTGATCATCCCCAGAAGAGGCCGGCCGGATGCGAGATAAGCCTGCACTTTCCCCGGTATCGTTTTCTCAAAAACATCGTTGGTCTTGAGCGACACCAGCAGTGCATCCGCACAAGCAAACAGGGCCGGCATCTCGTCCAGGGGATGTCTTCCCAGCAACAAGACATTTTTGAGCCCTCTGGCCTGAACCTGTTGACTCAGCCATTCGCTCATACGCCCATCGCCAACGATGACCCAGCGCACAGCAACATCGTTGACGAGTGCTTGCGCTGCATCCAGCACAGTTGGGAAATCTTGGGCTTCTCCGAGATTGCCAGCGAAGACTACGGTGAAGACCGAGTCATCACGAGCCAGTAATTTCGACTCTGCCTCGGTTGCCCCGGAAAAGTCGTCCTCGGCCCAACTAGGAAAATAAACCAGTCGCTCCGGAGAAACATCTTTGGTGCAGTATTTTTTAACGTTGTCGAAAAAACCGTGCGATTGCATCAATAAATAATCGGTACGATTATAGATCCACGAAACCATTTTACCGACAATCGATAACAACGCCGGCTTCTTCAGAACACCTACGGCTCTAAGTGTTTCGGGCCACAGATCGAGCACCCAAACAAACACCGGGGTCTTTTTCAACCGCCCAATTACCAGCGCCGGAATGGCGGCCATTATTGGTGATACCGCGTAGACGAAAACGACATCGTATTGTTCGCCACGCAACTTGTAGGCACCGACAACGGAAGCACTGGTAAAAAAGCTGAGATAGTTGAGTATCAAATTGATGCTGCGTTTGCCCCTAGGGAGCATCGGAACACGCTCAATTCTGGCACCACAGTAGTTATTAAAACGTTCTGGCGCTGCCTTGAACTCTGCGAAAACTTCGCCTTCAGGGTAATTGGGCAGACCAGTCAGTACAGTGACCGAGTGTCCTTTCTCAGTAAAATCACGAACCAAATCGTTTATACGCATATTTTCTGGCCAAAAATATTGCGTAACCACCAGGATCCTCAACTTATTCTCAGGCATTATCACAACTCGAATTAATAGCGTTTCCAGACGATTCGATTGACATAGTCAGTGTAACTGTGAACGATCCGCGCTACTTTTTCGGACACATTTGGCATGCTGTAATCTGCAACCAAGCGCAAAGTACGCTCCTCGCCAGATGCTTGGGAATCCAAGACCATGAGTCCTTGCAATACACGCTCAACTTCAAGCCCAACCATCATCACGGCAGCTTCTTCCATGCCTTCAGGACGTTCGTGTGCTTCACGAATGTTCAGCGCGGGAAAATTAAGTATCGATGATTCTTCGCTGATGGTCCCGCTGTCAGAAAGTACCGCTTTCGATTCCAGCTGAAGCTTGTTGTAGTCTTTGAATCCCAGGGGCTTCAGAAGTTTCACATTTTCATGAAACACGATGCCCATGGCGTCAACACGTTTTTGAGTACGTGGGTGGGTCGAAACAATCACCGGAAAACCAAACGTTGTGGCAACGGTGTTAAGAACATCCACCAGTTTCAGGAGATTTTTGTCAGAGTCGATGTTCTCTTCGCGGTGAGCACTGACGACAAAAAACTTACCTGCTTCAAGCCCTAAACGAGTCAACACGTCTGAAGACTCGATCCCATCACGATAATGGTTCAGGACCTCGAACATTGGACTGCCGGTCTTGATGACCATGTCGGGCGACAGGCCTTCCTTGAGCAGGTAATCGCGCGCGATAGTGCTGTAGGTAAGGTTGATGTCGGCGGTATGGTCGACAATGCGTCGATTGATTTCTTCCGGCACACGCATATCGAAGCAGCGATTGCCGGCTTCCATATGGAATGTTGGTATTTTGCGGCGCTTGGCAGGAATAACAGCCATGCAGCTGTTGGTGTCACCCAGCACTAAAAGCGCCTCAGGTTGAACCGACGCAAGCACACGATCAACGGCAATGATCACATTCCCGATTGTTTCCGCACCACTGCTACCCGCAGCGTTGAGAAAGTGATCCGGTTTACGAATTCCCAGGTCTTGGAAAAAAATCTCATTGAGTTCGTAGTCGTAGTTCTGTCCGGTGTGGACCAGTACGTGCTCACAATATTTATCAAGCGCGGCAATGACACGCGACAAACGGATGATCTCAGGACGCGTGCCTACGACTGTAACAATCTTCAATTTTTTCATTGTAATGCTCATTCCTTATGCGATCAGGCCTGGGTACCAACTGCCATGGTGTAGGTATCCGGCAGCTCACGATCAAAAATTTCGTTAGCCCACAGCATGACGACCATTTCGTCATCACCCACGTTCGTGATGTCGTGGCTCCAACCGGGCACGGTCTCGACGATTTCAGGCGTCTCGCCATCAGTGAACAATTCGTAGATTTCACCCGAGACTATGTGCCGAAACCGAAAACAAGCCTTGCCCTTGATAACCAGAAACTTTTCAGTTTTCGAATGGTGATAATGGCCACCCCGGGTTATGCCCGGATGCGCCGTAAAATATGAAAACTGCCCAGAATCCTTGGTCTTCAGCATCTCGACGAAGACGCCACGGGCGTCACCATGCTTCGGAACCTTGTAGGTAAAAGCCACAGGGGGTACATAGCTGAGGTAAGTAGAATACAGCGCCCGTACCAGGCCGGTGCCGACCCGCTCGGTAATCATCGACTCACGACTCTTCTTGAATGAGTAAAGCACTGATGAGAGTTCACCAACAGAAATCGAATAAACCGGCTCTACAACTGCAGTGGAACCAGCAGGATGTTTGCCATCCATAACAGCAATGAAACTGCTTACAACATCATCAATATAAACCAACGAAATTTTCGCATTGGCGTCGTTGATACTGATAGGCAAGTCGTTAACGATATTATGGCAAAACGTCGCAACGGCAGAATTGTAATTTGGACGAGCCCATTTACCAAAGACATTTGGTAACCGGAAAACTTGCACATCAACTCCATGCTCTGCGGAAAGTGCAGTTAGAGCATGTTCAGCATCACGCTTACTGGAGCCGTATGCATTATCCAGTTCAGCCTGAATTGAAGAAGTGTAAACGACAGGGATATTTCGACCACTCGCTGCCACCGAAGCACACAAGGCTCTGGTCAAGTCAGCGTTTCCGATCTTGAATTCGTCGACACTTTTAGGGCGATTGACCCCGGCCAGGTGAAAAATAAAATCCACTTCTTTGACGAGTCCATCCAGGGAGGTTATGTCATCGTCATGACAGAACCGCAGCACTTCGACATCTTTTCTCTCTTGCAAATGAGCAACAAGATTCTTGCCAATGAACCCATTGGCACCGGTGATCAATACTTTCATGCCTTACTCCTCGGGCACCGCATGCTCACCACGCTGGATCGCTTTCATAAAATCAAGCTTGAGCAGCAAACGCTTCATACCTTCAACATCCAGCCGCTCGGTATTATGCGAGTTGTAGTCTTCCATATGGGAAATCTTCTCCTCACCCTGCTCCACGAACTTGCTGTAGTTCAAGTCGCGCAAATCAGGTGGAACGCGGAAGTACTCTCCCATATCTTCGGCGCAGGCCATTTCCTCGCGACTCAGCAAAGCTTCGTAAAGTTTCTCGCCATGGCGTGTGCCGATAATCTGGATAGGATGCTCAGGCTGGCCAACCATTGCAGTCAACGCGCGAGCCAGTGTCTCCACCGTTGCAGCAGGCGCCTTCTGCACAAACAGATCACCGTTATTACCGTGCTCGAAGGCGTACAACACGAGATCCACGGCATCCGCCAGGGTCATCATGAAGCGGGTCATATTGGGATCGGTAATGGAAAGTGGCTTCCCTTCTCGTATCTGCTCGATAAACAGGGGAATAACCGAGCCTCTCGAGGCCATTACGTTGCCGTAACGAGTGCCGCAGATGACCGTCTTGGTCTCGTCAACATTGCGGGACTTGGCGACCATGACCTTTTCCATCATTGCCTTGGAAATGCCCATGGCGTTGATTGGATAGACCGCTTTATCAGTACTCAGGCAAACAACTCGCTTGACGCCGTTGTGGATCGCGGCCTCAAGCACGTTATCAGTACCGATAACATTGGTCTTGACCGCTTCCATCGGGTGAAACTCACACGATGGAACTTGCTTTAGCGCAGCAGCATGGAAAATATAGTCCACACCACGAGTAGCCGTCAGAATACTTTGATAATCTCTGACGTCGCCAATATAGAATTTAAGCTTCGGATGGGCATAGCGTTTGCGCATGTCATCTTGCTTTTTTTCATCGCGGCTGAAAATGCGGATTTCCGCAATTTCGCTGCTGAGAAAACGCTTTAAAACGGCATTTCCGAAGGATCCAGTGCCGCCGCTGATTAGCAATGTCTTGTTTGCAAAATTTTCCACGCAGAAGCTTCCCGAAAAAATATACGAAATTTTACCATAACATCCTGGTATTTTTTTGAAGAACATCTCAAAGCCACGCCAGGCATCAACAGATGCAAGCCGAACATCGCATGACGAGCTATCGCGACTATTCGCACCCCGCCGGCCGATGATTTTAGGTGCAAATGCCCAGCAACCCAAGAAGTTCGTCGCCGATCGCTCCGATTAAGCCTGCCATCAACTCACGGGCCTTGACCGACGATCGATCAGGTGGAAAAAACGGTGTGGATCCATTCCGCCATTGATCATTTACTGCGCAGCATCGATTGACCTCGGAAGCCGTGGGGCTGACCACACTTGCTTCTGACGAACAAAAAGGATCGCTTCCTCATCACTCCGCTGTGCCGCTGTGCACCGTAAATCCTCCTTACCTCTTCGGGTTGCCCAGGCTTTGTCGACGAGTGTAATATCGTCTGCCCCTTACAGAATGCTGTGAATCTGACCCCAAGGAAGATGCACAGGATTATCCCGAACCAGTTTTCAAGTGTGAGAGGAGACGCGCGGGGCGATACAGTGAAGGGTTTCAAGCACGGCTGCCTCCTTACCATTGTGCATAGATGCTTTTTTTCGATTGGATCTGACTAGTGAATGTCATCGCCTTTGACTATGTACCAGATGTCTTTCGCAAGCCCCTACATCGCAATGCAGAAATTGGACCTTCCGCACAGGCAGGATTCAGAGCCCACTCGCAAAGTTGCGTGGCGGGTGCGAATGACTCCCAGGACAGCTTGGCACGATCAGACAAAACCGGGCTGGATGGCGTGCAGTAAACCACGACTCAATCTCACCCTGTGCCCTCAACAATTATTGCCAAGTCCGCATTACTCCACGCCGCCCAGGATCAGCTTTAATGCACTTCTGCCTCAGCTCCGATCAGCTAACCAGCTTGGCCCAACCAACATGGACAAGATTTATTGGTCCGAGGCAGATCCAGCTTCTGCGCTGCGGGACGGTCGCCTTGGATGAAGCGGGTAGCTCAGCGAGCCCTTGGAAGCGCGACGATTTACGAAAAACCTTGAAAACAAATCCGTATTAGGTAGCCCGTTTGGAAAAAATGCATCTAATAAAGGGTGGTTGCGCTTTAATTGTCAGCAGTGGATAGCTCCTTCGCTGACAAAATCTAATTTATCGGCAGTATTTTTAGACTTATCGGAGGAGCAGAATGAGCTTGCTAAAATGGATAGATTTCCCACTTGTCGGTGATGCTCGCGGTTCTCTTGTCATCTTGGAAGGGTCTAAGACAATACCGTTCGAGATGAAGCGCGCCTACTACATTTTCGGAACACAGGGGAGCTTGTCCCGCGGGTTTCATGCCCACCGAAAACTGCAGCAAGTGGCGGTATGCGTGAGCGGCCGATGCCGCATGGTGTTGGATGACGGGAAGAAGCGCGAAGACGAATGGCTCGACACGCCTACGAAAGGACTGATCATCGACCCCATGGTGTGGCATGAAATGCACGATTTCAGTCCTGACTGTGTGCTGCTCGTCTTCGCAAGCGACCACTACGATGAAGCAGATTACCTTCGTGACTACGAAGATTTCACTGCCCATATCGAATAACTTTAATTGCTCTCGCATGTTAACAAGCTGGATATAAAATGATTAACTTCCTTGATCTTAAACAAATTAACGCCAATTCCCGCGACGAGCTGATTGAAGCTTGCACACGAGTCATTGACTCTGGCTGGTACATTGCCGGTAGCGAACTAGCACGATTCGAGAGCGAGTTTGCCGATTACTGCGGGAGCAAACATTGCATTGGTGTTGCAAATGGTTTGGATGCGCTAATCCTGACTCTGCGCGCTTGGAAGGAACTGTCTAAGCTCAAAGATGGCGACGAAGTGATTGTACCGGCTAACACCTACATCGCGAGCGTCCTCGCTATTACTGAGAATAACCTTGTTCCTGTATTGGTAGAACCTGATGAAGGCAGTTACAACTTATGCCCTCAGAAGGTAAAATCAGCTATAACTTCAAAAACTCGCGCAATCCTGCCAGTGCACTTATATGGCCAACTAGCTGATATGCCTACACTCCTTGATATCGCCAAACAACACAACCTATTGGTGCTTGAAGACTGTGCTCAATCACACGGAGCAAGCGTCAATGGACGCAAGGCGGGCAATTGGGGTGACGCCTCCGGGTTCAGTTTCTACCCTGGCAAAAACCTCGGCGCACTCGGCGATGCTGGTGCCATTACCACTAATGACGATGAGTTGGCGCAGACTCTTCGCGCTCTACGCAATTATGGTTCGCACGAAAAGTACAAGAATCTATATCAAGGCGTTAATAGCCGACTTGACGAGATTCAAGCAGCCATGCTTAGTGTAAAACTCAAGCATCTGGATGAGCAAACTACACACCGACGTCAAATTGCGCAGTTGTATATGGAAGGCATAAAAAATTTAGCGATTACACTGCCAGTTGAACTCAACCATGCGCCGCTTGACCTGACCACGCACGTTTGGCACTTGTTTGTTATCCGATGCGAACAGCGTGATGCGTTACAACAACATCTTTTGCGCAATGGTGTACAAACCCTGATCCACTATCCAATACCTCCGCACCAACAACAGGCTTACCCGCAGTTGAATGCGATGAGTTTTCCTATCACAGAAAAAATTCACCAGCAGGTCTTGAGCTTGCCCATGGGCCCGACACTCACTTTCGATGAGGCTGCCCAAGTCGTAGAAGCTTGTAACAGCTTTTCCTCATAAGGCCGACTGAGCATGACCCTAATTAAGACCAGCCTGCTCAATGGGATTGCGGTCATCATCAAAATTCTGACTCTATTGGGCATTAACAAAATTCTCGCGGTCTATGTAGGGCCGTCTGGGTATGCCGCGATAGGTCAGTTTCAGAATGCCGTACAAATGATCACCACTTTTGCGAGTGGAGCAATCAATAATGGTGTCACAAGATATACCGCAGAGTATTTCGACGACGAACCCCAGCAGCACCTCGTCTGGCGAACCGCCGGCACCATTGCATTAGCTGGCTCGATGGTTACAGGCGCTATTCTCGCCCTTTTCAACCAGACACTGGCGACTTGGTTTTTAAAAGATGCCAATTATGGTGGCGTATTTCTATGGTTCGCTGCAACTTTAGTGCTCTTTACATTTAATACCCTGTTGTTAGCAATACTGAATGGGAAAAAAGAAATAGTTCGCTATGTGATTGCCAATATAGCCGGCAGCATTTTCGCATTGTTAGTCACCACCACCATGGCGATAAATCTCGGTCTTTACGGCGCATTGGTTGCATTGGCTATATACCAATCAATTAGTTTCTTTGTGACTTTGTTTATCTGCTACAAAGCGCCTTGGTTCAAGATACGATATCTGGTAGGCGGCCTCGATAAACAGACAGTAATAAATCTCGGTAAATACACGTTAATGGCGCTAACCTCGGCCGCTTGCGTGCCGATCAGCCACATACTGGTCCGGAATCACCTTGGTGAAAACTTCGGCTGGAACGCCGCCGGTTATTGGGAAGCCCTTTGGCGACTGAGTACAGCCTATCTAATGCTGGTCACCACCACATTGAGTGTATATTACCTACCCCGACTTTCTGAATTAAAACTGTCTACGGAAATAAAAAAGGAAATTGTCCAGGGTTATAAAATCGTTCTACCAGTTGCTGCCGCATGCGGCCTAATTATATACCTGCTACGCGACCTGATTATCATGCTGCTGTTTACTAAGGACTTTGCCCCCATGCGAGAATTATTCGCATGGCAAATGTTGGGTGACACCCTGAAAATCGGTAGCTGGATTTTGGCCTATCTAATGTTAGGGAAGGCCATGTTTAAGCTATTTATAGTTACTGAGATAGTCTTCGCAAGCGGATTTGTCGTACTCACGTGGATATTTACTAATATTATGGGCCTTGAAGGTGTAGCTGTCGCTCACGCAGTGAACTACGCCGCTTACTGGCTTGTTATGGCGTACTTTGTGCAGCGCTATCTTCAGAAAAACACACAACAAATTTGAAATTTTATTTAGCGGATTAAAAATGAATAGCAATTCCCCAAAAGTCAGCATATTCATGATTTCATACAACCAGTCAACTCTGATAGAAGAGGCTGTATTGTCTTGCTTAGAGCAAGATTATAACAATATCGAAATTGTAATCTCGGACGACGGATCCACCGATGGAACAGCGGAGATTTTGGCGCGTTTCAAAGAGAAGAATCCTGAGAAAATCAATTTAATCTTGAATCCGGTCAATCAAGGCATTGTTAAAAATTCAAATGTTGCACTTTCAAATTGCTCAGGCGACCTTGTGGCATTCATGGGCGGGGATGATATTTTATATCCAAAAAAGATTAGTCGCCAAGTTGAAGCTTTTGTATCTGATCCTGAAGTCGTTTTTTGTTACCACCCCTGCCATATTTTGAAGAACGGCGTAATCACAGAGACTGTAGGTAACCGTTCGAAAGATATAGTCACAAACTTCTACGAAATGATGGCGAACTATGGAGCCCAAATTCCAGGCCCCGTGCCCATGGTCGCTAGATCGGCCATTCCTGATGGCGGGTTCAACGAAAAAATTTCGACGGCGTGCGACTGGCTGTTGTTCATCGAAATCAGTTCAAAGGGTAAAGTTGTACGATTAAATGAGGTACTTTCAATTTATCGGAAGCATGACAACAATATCGGTCATAAAATATTCTCATACGCTGATAACTTCCTCCAAACATTAGATCTTGTCGAGGAAAAATATGGGGCTGACCCAAAGGTAGTCACTGCTTGCAATAAAGGTCGAAAAAGATTTCTATTAGGAATAATTTACAACGCGATACTCGCTAAAAACAAAGACGCTTTAAATAAATACATTCAGATCTACAAAAAAGCTGGCGGGCGCGCCCCTCAAATTATTCATGCGATTGGAGCCCTACCCTTCTCCAGCTGGCTATTTCGTTCAATCAAAAATTCAATGAAGAAGATTTTTTAGCAGGACACAACTGAAGGCTTATTATTTAGGCTAAAAACTGGAACATTGGTGATCTAGAATGACCATCTCGAAAACTGGAGAGTCTGGCGATGGAATTGGTAAATTTCTGCTTTAACCGAACGGATTTTATCATTGCTGAGATCTTGCCCAGACGCACGCCGATGAATTCATCAAGCCACGACCGTACTATACTCGACCACCTCGACATACAACGACGCGCTCACTTGAGCAACCTTAATATTATACTTGGGCATATTTATGGATAACATCAAAAACGAAATAAGCCCTCGAGATTATATTTTTATATTTCTTACTGTAGGCGCGTACCTGCTCCACACCCTGAGAAACATAACAGAATTATACTCCGGACTTCCAATTTTAATCTCGATGGCCGGCTTTTTGTTATATTCATTAAACAGAACAAAAGTTGATAGCGTGGGATTCTACGCGCTAGTTCTATTCTTTCTATCATATCTTCTACCGTTGACCTATTCCTTTCTATGGTATCCCGATGAAAGCTATACAGTTTCATTTGCAAGATACCTTTATATGATCCCTTTTGCGCTATTTTGTATTCTCGCTATTAAAAGCACCGTTCACTACGTATTTTTATTAAAAGTTTTTTCGCTCTTTATTTTGCTAGGCGGATTTTCGATATTTTACCAAATTGTTTTTGGTCCGATATCCTGGTTTCCCGAGGCTTCTGAACGTGAAGGCTTAGTGCGTTTTTCCTCGCTCGCAGGAAACTTGACTGCATATGGAGTCTTCGGCGGTTTGGCACTGCCCGTTATATATTTCCTATTCGACAACAAGCTTGTTCGCAACTGCTCTCTAGTAATTGTAATAATCGCAATGCTCTGCACCTTACAGAAAGCCGCGATCGTTAACATAGCATTATTTTTCATGCTTTTATTTCTCTCGGGAGCCATGATTAATAAACTCAAGATAATTGGATTTGTAGTCTTCATCCTCCCTACATTGATCTTCGTGTTCTACTTCCTTGAAGTTAGCTACGTGGTTGCCACGGTAGATAATATTTTCAGATTCAAGGAAGGCTCGGGGGCGTCAGATGTCACGTTCGCACAGAGCTTACTCGACCGCTTATGGTTCTTACCGTCTCAGTTATACGAACTGCATGGTTCTTCCGGATTGATTTTTGGAGTGGGGATGGTAGGAGGCTCAGGGACTTTGGGGTTCCCAGATTATCCAATGGCGCATAATGGGATTTTTGACCTTCTGTTCATAGGTGGAATTTTAAATCTCGCAGTGTTCTCAACGTTGGCAGTTTTCATTTTGTGCCGGCTAAAAAAACTGCAGAACTACTGTGACTCTCAGAGTTATTCTCATACGGTTATAAAGGTTTCTATATTCATCTACTTATTAATCCTAGTGAATATGCTTTTTGCAGGGCCTTTACATGTACAACCGTATGGAGGAGTAATTTTTTACGCTGTAACAGTTTTTGTTTGCCTACGGCCCGATGAAATAAAAAGATTGGTCATTAACCACAAAACAAACCATGCTGCAAGAATCGCGTAACAGCTTTTGATTAAATATTGCGCCAGTTCCACTGATACCACAGACCGTGCGCGTCTGTCACATCACAAGCAGTTTTTTGGGCGAAGTGTCGCCTGATGTCTAAAACAACATAGTTCCTTCTTGCGAAGATGGTGGATAGCACACCAAGCCAAGTTCACCTATATTTCACCTGGAACCACTTCCTTGATCGTAAGCGATCCATAAACCCCACTTATTTTATAAAGGGGTGTGGTCAGGTATTAGAGTCGGGCACCTGCTCCGTTTGAGTCCTTATCCCGAACAACCGGTCGGCTATCTCTCGACCTCGCGCCAGTCCTTCCTCCGTCAACCAGATGGATTTGTTTATGTAGTCTGGATCACTGATGAAACCATGTTCATGCAGTCGATTCATGATCTCGAAGTCGAACCCTTTCCACGCATTGCCTTTGTCGGAGCTGTAGGCTGCTAACAGCGCAAGCACTGCGTCTTCAATCAGTTTGTCGTCGTATTCCATGGTCGTTGCTCCGCTCGTATTCTTTAAGCGCTCCGAAAGCCCCACCAATCACCAAGATGGATAGCACATCTAGCTCTGATATACCGGCGAAAAGTTCCACGGCAGCAGGGCTTCGTAATCCTCAACCGAAGTCGCCATTGGCAGGCGCTCAAGTGCGTGGCGCAGCCACGCATAGGGTTCTTGGCCGTTGGCTTTGGCGGTCTCGACCAGGCTGTAAAGTCGAGCGCTAGCCTTCGCGCCTTTGGGCGTATCGCTGAACAACCAGTTCTTTCTTCCGATTACAAAATACAGCGTCGACGGTTTTCACATTGACGACTGCTGAGCTTGCAAGCTTTGCACTAAGGTCGAAGCTGATTCTCCAGGGTGGGACGTTCTGCGTGGTTGAGACGATGCACAACGGCGCACCCACTGGCGCAAAAAACAACACCGTCTTGTCTGGTCCGATACCAGCCTCAGGAACGTCCGGTGTGACGGTAACCTTCACAGCCGGAGCAGCACGCAGCGTGATCAATTGCACTGTGTTGAACAACAGCGGACAGACCATCAGCGCTGAACTGCAAGTAGAAAACCTTTCATCTTGTTCAATTTCCACCGTATCAGAGCTTTAACTGAAAAGGGTGCAGGATGATGTTCTGCACCCTTACTGATCTGCTGAAACGGTGCAATTATCTCACGGACGCACCATCGATACTCAAATTGCTATACGATTTTTCAACTTTTGTATTTCTAATAGATCTCAGAAAATTCAGAGTTCTCGTTTTAGCTTGCATTTCGAATTTTCTGAAAAGTAAGTAGCTGAGGGCCAAGCTTAGTGTCGCATAGATAATAGAGAAAATGATCTCGTTTGCTGCGCCTGTCATGCCAAGCATGTCGAGTCGGACCATCTCGCCATACCGGATTACAAGTTGATGTACCAAGTACAGCGCAAAGCTGGCTTCTCCCAGGGTTACTAGTACTTGATTCGACAGCACGCGAGCAAGGAGGCCGTTCTGATAAGCAAATGCGAACACTATTAGGCCCATCGGGATAATGTAGTAGGCGTCATACCTGTAGTTTACATCTACCCTAATACCATAATAAAGCGCGACCCCAAGCAGGGATAAGGAAGAAAGCTGAAGCGTTGTAGAGGCTATTACCCCAGGAGCGCGAGATTTGTCAAAAACTCTGAATAACAGTAATCCGAAAATAAAATCGGGTATGCGCATAGCAGGAGCTATGTACATGATGTAGTGAAGTGGTGTAGATCCCATACCTCTGTCTGTCAGATATTTGAGCGCTAAAATTGAAATTGCTAATGCCAGTAGTGATTGTGTTTTCATTCTTATTAGTAGAGGGAAAAATAGATAGAAAAACATTTCTACCGAAAGGCTCCATGATGGAGCGTTGAATGAAAAGTATGTATCTCCCGATGAAAATAATCCATGCGTGAGCGTAGCATTTAAAAGAAAAATATCAATTACATTGCTTATGTGCGTCATTTTTAATGTGACCAGCAATGCAATTGGCACCGCAAGTAATAGCGTCAATAAATGCAACGGATAGATTCGCGCTATGCGTGCACACATAAAATCTATGAAGTCTATTTTATTGGCTTTAGATTTGTCATTATACGAGTACGAAAGAATGAATCCGGAAAGGATAAAGAAGAAAGTAACGCCAATGTATCCTTCGGAGAAAAATCGGGCATAGAGCCATCGGATAGTTTCCGATTCGCTCGTCGCGGTAAAACCCAAATGACTGAAAAACACCATCGCTGCGGCGCCGAATCTAAGCGATGTCAGAGCGTGGAGGGGGGGGCTCATGCTTCTTATTTTCCTTTTAGCTGCGCTCGATAGCCCTATGCCATCGCGAGCGCGAATTTTATATGAAACCTTTGTAAAAGTCGCTTAAACGGTGAAGGCAACGTGCCAGCTCATTGATCCATGCTTGCGGTGTTTGCCAATGGCCGCTCCTTGACGTGCTGGCGTCACTGGCAGTGAAAATCAAAATTCGCTTTGCGCTGCTCAGCACGTCACCCCGCGCACTATAGCAGTGGGAATCACCACAATTGCCGCGCCATCTCGAGTGATGCACTGTGCACGCACGCTGGTCCGTGCTCCAGCGGGCCGTCAGGCAAGCGATCTGGCTGAAGTTGCTGGGCGAGCGATCGCCTGCGGCATGATGTGATAGGTTATTGGGATGCTTAGATGGGTTGAGTGCCATCGCCGACGTCTCAATCCATTGGCGCCCTCAGGCTTGAAAGGTGATAGTGTAGTAATTTGAAATTAGGCCCCAATTTTCCGGGGCTTACGTCTTTTTTGGGGCATGAATTTTGCTAACCTTGGTCATACCCGTTTATCGCAATGAGGCTTCTATCCCACAGTTGCTCTTGGCGGTTGATAAGATTAATGACTTTTTAAAGAGTGAACTGGAGGTTGTGTTTGTTGTAGATGGCAGTCCAGACAAATGTTATGAGCTCCTGAAGCAGGATCTACCCAGTAGAGCTTTTCGCTCCAAGCTGATCTTGTTATCGCGAAATTTTGGATCGTTCATGGCGATACGCACCGGCTTTCAGTTTGGCTCAGGCCAACGATTCGCTGTGATGGCCGCGGATCTCCAAGAGCCACCCGAGCTAGTTCTGGAGATGAACTCTATCCTCACAGCCAAGAAAGTAGACGTTGTCGTGGGCGTGCGCGAAGGTCGTGACGATCCATTGGTGAGTCGAGTAGCGTCTAAGGTCTTCTGGGGCCTGTATCGTCGCTACGTGGTCCCTGAAATACCGCAAGGTGGAGTGGATATGTTCGCCTGCAGTAGGCCTTT
Organism: Pseudomonas sp. LBUM1663; assembly: GCF_059695905.1. NCBI lineage: Bacteria > Pseudomonadati > Pseudomonadota > Gammaproteobacteria > Pseudomonadales > Pseudomonadaceae > Pseudomonas > Pseudomonas sp. LBUM1663. The sequence continues at coordinate 4,723,051 of NZ_CP166792.1, forward strand.
TCGAGATACGTTACTGACGTTGGAAGAACGACACAGCTCCCTCATCTCGCAAATTTTCTGGCTGGGATTCAGAAGGGCGACGGTAAAATACACTCGAAATAAACGGGAGCACGGCGTGTCTGCCTGGACATTGCGCAAAAAAATAAACTACATGATGGACAGCGTATTTGCATTCACTGATCTTCCAATTCGCTTGCTAATACGAGTAGGCGGAGCAGGGGCTATGTTGGCGCTACTGTTTGGCCTGGTTGTAATTGTCGCAAAATTGGAAGGAAACATCGTGGTCCCCGGTTACGCGGTAACCATTCTGATGATCACCTTGCTGGGGAGCTTGAATTTGATGGGTCTGGGTATTGTGGGGTCGTATGCATGGCGAACATACGAAAATACGAAAAACAGACCATTGGCGATCCCCATGCGTGTCGATAGCTACGAAAAAATGGACGGGTGATTCGAATCGCGGTCCACAGTCGTTGCGGATTTCAAGCTCCGTAAACTTGTAAGAAGACATGAGTGTGGACTGTTTTAGGGGCGGAACCTTGTTGTATTACATCCTATATTATCTGTCGATCTCCATTTGGAGTGTTCCTGAGATAAGTATGCATATGGAAGGCTCTTGTGCTTAATAAAATCATGGCGACGGGCGCATTTCGGCGTTTTCTACTCAGTGGTATATTTAATACGCTGGTGACGTATGTCCTTTATTTGGTGTTGCTATTTTTTTGTTCTTATCAGACTAGCTACACAATTGCCTATTGCTCAGGCGTAGTGCTGGCATATTATCTCAATAGATTGGTGGTATTCAAAAGTCATCGTGGCTTGCGATCTATTCTTTTATTCCCACTTATTTATATTGTTCAGTATTGTTTAACAAGTATTTTGCTATGGTTATTAGTTGTCCGTTTTGGTGTGGGTGAGCGATTTGCATTGCTGGTTGGTATTGCTCTTATGGTGCCAATTAACTTTGTGATGTCCAAGAGTGTTTTTACTCATAATAAATAAATGGCTGGAGCGATGAATTGAATAAGGTTTCTGTTCTGAACGGATTGGCGGTGGCGGGTTTGCTACTGCTAGTTCATATGGTCGTTGGGCTCGTACCCGTTGGCGATGGCGCGGGGTGGGACGGCCAGCTCTATCTTCAATATGTTCAAAAATTAGCCCAAGGAAATCCGATAGAGGACGATCCTTACCGGACGATTCGTATGTCTGGTTTTTTACCATTGATACTGGCATCTGCGGCGGGCGCGTCTCTAGAAAGCCTGATCTGGATTCAACTTTTTCTTAACATATTTATGCTGTCGATCGGAGCTGCGCTACTTCACGACACCATGATGCGGCTATCTGTAAAAAAATCAGTAGCTACAATATCCGTAGCGATATTGGCCTGTAGCTGGGTGTTTGCATGTATGCCCATGTTTTACCCAGTGCTCAGCGATAATGTTGTATTAGCCATGGTTTGTATCTGCCTCTGGTGCTGGGTGCGGTCCTATCGGTGGGCAGTTTACAGTTTTTGCGCTTATTTTACTTGGCTAATGCCTGGCTTATTTCTTATTCCTTTAATCTTGGCGGCATTCCCGCATAGGCATTATGAACGGCAAGATTACAATTTTTCTAATTTTAGGTGTGCACTGGTATTATTTGCTGTAGTCGCGCTACCATTATCTGTACTGATGCTTTCCATGATTGCTGATATCCCCCAGTCAGCCGTGGCTATGCATGGCGCCAGTGTGGTTGGCCAAACTGCAAGTTCCGACATGTTGTTGTTGTCGATCACTGCCATGCTTATTTCCCTGTCGTTGATCATATGGCTGGCTGTTAGGTTGTTACTGGATGCTATAACTTGGCAATCAGTTAGCTTTCGTGGCCTTATCACGGGAATTTCTTTCTTCGTTGTTTCAGCAATTTTGATCAAGACGTGTGTTGATTGGAGCGCAGGTTTCAAAGGCCCGCCGCTGTTTGAGTATCTTTTTTATCAGTCGTTAGCTGCGCCTTTTAAACCGATAATCGCGCATTTTATCAGCTTCGGACCTGTAATATTACTAGCTCTATATACGTGCATAGCCTTCGCGTTTAGGTATTCAGATTCTACCCCGAGGGCACTAATCGTCATTTGTTGTGCCTTCCTGCCGTTGCTCGCCTACGGCTCTGAGACAAGGCAGTGGATTGGCATGCTGCCAATCGCCGTGCTTATTTTCGCCGTTTCAGATTTTACGTGGTTGGCGCGAGTGTGGTGTCTGGTTGTGTCGGGCGTGGTGTTCGCACCTTCTCTGTGGCTAAAGAGCTACGTGGCAATTGCAGTGTCCGCCGGGTTAAGTTTTCAAAGCTTTGAATGGCAATTTTATTTCGGACGGCATGGGCCATGGATGTCCATCACTGTTTATCAGGCGGGGCTGATCCTGGCACTTGGTTTTATCGTCGTTACAATATTGTTGCAAAAGAAAGCGAAGGGACTTGTTCCACCTGCTGTTGTTTGATGGAAAAGGAGTTACAGGACTGCATTAGGCCTGCCTTCTGGGCGCTCCGAATTCGAGATTGAATCGCTGCCCCCCATTAATGCCCGCGAACCCGCGGGTATTTTTTGGTTCTTCACGGAATCCCGGGAAACACACAAACAAGAACGCCGATTTGATTGATGATGTTCGTACGAGCAAACACATCTAACAAACCGGCGTTCTTATGCGTGATATTAATACTTTCCTCCCTTTTTGGGAGGGCTTTTCTGTCGTCACGATCAAGCCTGATGGCGACGCACTACAAATCGATCTGATCCCCCACGCCACACGATTCCCTTCCTGCGGTAGCTGCAAAAAAACCGTCAGCGATCCATAAACCCCACCTATTTTAAAAGTAACCGCTCCATGAACCCCACATTCAAAGCCGCCAATTGATCCCGGATGCTGTGCTCCCGATTTCTTTCTGGAGCCCATCCGCCATGATGCGACCCGACGCAAAAGTCGAAAAAGTGTATCTGTACCCCAAGCCCGTCGACTTCCGAAAATCCATTGATGGCCTGGCTGCGCTGGTCGAGCTGGACATCAAGGTCGCCGTGTTTGACCCGGTGCTCTTCGTCTTCCTCAACAAACCGCGCAACCGCGTGAAGATTTTGTACTGGGAGCGCAACGGCTTCTGCCTTTGGCTCAAGCGCCTTGAATCTGAGCGATTCAAAACATCGCCCGATGCCACCGACGAGGCGATTGTCCTAACTGTTCAGGAACTCAACTGGATGCTCGACGGTTTCGACCTCTGGCGTAACCGTCCTCATCAGGTTTTGACGCCGCGATTCGTGGCCTGATTCGTTATAATCCAGGGCATGATTTCAATGCCCAAAGATCTTCCTGACGATCCTGCGCTGCTCAAGCAATTGCTAGAGCAAATGCTGCTTGAGCGCGAGTCTAACAAGGGCCGTATTGTTCATCTTGAAGAAGAAAACGCGCTGCTGCGTCAGCGCCTGTTCGGACGCAAGTCCGAACAAACAGCCGATCCGACCACGCCGCAGTTAGCTCTTTTCAACGAAACTGAAAGCATCGCCGAACCCGTCGGCGAAGACGCTGAAGAAGAGGTCGTCGGTCCAGCCAGGCGTCGCGGTAAACGAAAGCCGCTGCCCGCCGACCTGCCACGTATCGAAGTCATCCACGAACTTCCCGAGGATGAACTGACTTGCGTTTGCGGCTGCCGCAAACACGCCATTGGCGAAGAAGTCAGCGAGCAGCTTGAAATCGTGCCGATGCAGATTCGCGTTATCAAACATGTGCGCAAAGTTTATGGCTGCCGCGATTGTGAGACCGCACCGGTCACTGCGGATAAGCCGGCTCAACTGATTGAAAAAAGCATGGCCAGCCCAAGTGTTCTGGCGATGCTGCTGACCACCAAGTACGTGGACGGTCTGCCGCTTCACCGTTTTGAAAAAGTACTAGGCCGCCACGGCATCGATATTCCGCGCCAGACCCTGGCTCGCTGGGTTATCCAGTGCGGCGAGCACTTCCAGCCGCTGCTGAATTTAATGCGCGATAGCCTGTTGGCCAGCCGTGTCATCCACTGCGATGAAACACGCGTACAGGTGTTGAAAGAGCCTGACCGAGAGCCGAGCAGTCAGTCCTGGATGTGGGTGCAAACCGGCGGCCCGCCAGACAAACCGGTGATCCTTTTCGACTACTCCACCAGCCGAGCGCAGGAGGTGCCGTCGCGCCTGCTCGAAGGTTATCGCGGCTACGTCATGACTGACGATTACGCGGGTTACAACGCGCTGGGAGCACAGGCCGGAGTTGAACGTTTAGGGTGTTGGGCTCACGCACGGCGTCAATTTGTCGAAGCGCAAAAAGTACAGCCCAAGGGCAAGACAGGACGGGCCGACATCGCATTGAAGTTGATCAGCAAACTATATGGCATCGAGATCGCCTACAAACGGAGTGGTGATGAGGCGCGGAAAAGAGGCCGCCAGGAGTTGAGCGCCAGCGTGCTGAGTCAACTGAAAGACTGGATGCTAAAGACGCTGCCGTACGTGACTACACAGAACGCATTGGGCAAAGCCGTCAGCTACTTGGCAAACAACTGGAACAAACTCGAGCGGTACGTCGAGGAAGGTTACTTGCCCATCGACAACAACGCCGCAGAACGTGCAATACGGCCGTTCGTTATCGGAAGAAAAAACTGGTTGTTTAGCGACACGCCAAAAGGGGCGACGGCTAGCGCTCAACTTTACAGCTTGGTCGAGACTGCTAAAGCCAACGGCCAAGAGCCCTATGCGTGGCTGCGCCACGCACTTGAGCGCCTGCCAATGGCGGCTTCGGTGGAAGATTACGAAGCCCTGCTACCTTGGAACTGCGCACCCCAATCTCATAGCTAACCGCACCGCCCACCTTTGACTAGGTGGGTTTTATGGAGCGCTTACTTTTAAAAGGGGCATGTGGTCAGGTATTAGAGTCGGGCACCTGCTCCGTTTGAGTCCTTATCCCGAACAAACGGTCGGCTAACTGTCGACCATGCGCCTGTCCTTCCTCCGTCAACCAGATGGATTTGTTTCTGTTGACTGGATCACTGATGGAACCATGTTCATGCAGTCGATTCATGATTTCGATGTCGACCCCTTCCCACGCATTGCCTTTGTCGGAGCTGTAGGCTGCCAACAGCTTATGCGTCTGGGCATCACGTCTTGCGTGATTAAGCCGGCTGCCACTTTTGCGGAAGCAAATGCTCGATTTCACTGGCCCTATGTGTCGGCAGGCGCGTGAGAACATCCTTCAGATAGGCGTATGGATCATGACCACTCAGCCGCGCAGAATGGATCAGGCTCATGATCGCCGCAGCCCGTTTTCCGCTGCGTAGCGAACCGGCGAGGAGCCAGTTCTTGCGACCAAGAGCCCAAGGTCGAATCTGGTTTTCGGCCCAATTATTATCAATGGGCACGGCCCCGTCATCGAGGTAGCGCGACAGCGCTGACCAGCGTTTCAAGCTGTAATCGAGTGCTCTGCTGATAGCCGAACCTTCGGGCACAAGATCACGCTGGGCGATCATCGAGGCGTGCAGCCTATATCACTGGCACGGCTTTTTCTTGCCGTATTCGGCATCGAAACTCCGGCTCCAGGTCGCGCACTTCGCTTTCGATTTCGTACAACAATTGGATGTAGCGCAAGGCCTGCTCGGCGATCTGACTTTTGTTCGTGGCATGCAATTCGAAGAACGTGCGGCGGGCATGAGCCATGCAACCGATCTCGGTTACGCCGAGTTCGAAGCTGGCCTTATAACCGCCGAAAACGTCGCAGACCAACTTACCTTTCCAGCCTTGCAAGAAGTTGCGAGCATGCTCACCAGCGCGGCTGGGGCTGAAGTCGTAGACCACAGCGCCTGTTTCGCAGAACTGGCTGGTGGCGTAAGCCCAAACGTAGGAACGGTGGGTTTTCTTCGAGCCCGGAGCGAGCATCTGCACGGGGGTTTCATCCGCGTGCACAACCTGCTGCCCGATCACTATGTCACGCAGTGCATCGACTGCGGGCTGCAACCGCACGCCAGTAACGCCCCCCATTGAGCCAAAGTCGAGCGAGGAATCGCCAAGCCGGCACGACCAAAAATTGATTCCTCTCTTTAATAAATTTGAAATTCAAGCCAAAGTAGCCACACTCAATTTCTTGAGATCCACAAGAAACAAAAAAAATGTAATTGCTATTTCTAACTTGAATGCATGCAAAACAGCGAAAAACGTTCGATAAATACCTAACCTATCAACAGCACTACTGTATCAGACTATTCCATCGAGCAAAAAAACGCCCCTAAACAGGAGCGCTTTTTGTGTATATTCAAATAAACTTCAGCGAGATAGTCGTTTGATACAAAAAACATCTATACACGACTAGACTTTATAACCCTAGCTGGATTCCCTACAACAGTTACGTTCGAGGGAACGGAGCGTGTGACTACAGATCCCGCGCCAACCATCGCATTTTCTCCGATGGTTATACCAGGCAGTATGGTGCAGTTTGCTCCCAGAGACGCCCCTCTACAAACTACCGTTCTACCAAATGCCTTCGGATAGACTTTACTTCGCGGAAATATATCATTAGTAAATGTCACATTGGGCCCTATGAACACATCATCTTCAATGGAAATTCCGTCCCAGATTTGCACGCCGCATTTAATCGTAACTCTATTTCCAATCACAACGTCATTTTCAATAAAGACGTGATCGCATACATTGCAGTCCTCGCCAATTTGGGCTCCAGGCAGGATGTGGGTAAATGCCCAGACTCGAGAGCCTTTGCCTACGTTCGGAGACTCGCATAACCCGTGGGAATGCACAAAGTAATCTTTAGGCTCACTCATATTTTCATTGTACCCCTTTTTGAATTGGAGCTTATTCATCAGATAAATTAAATTTTAATCTTCGATTCTTCAGCGATGCTTATCAAATACTGGCCATAGCTATTTTTGCTGAGCTCATTCCCTGTCGCTAACAACTGATCGACAGTAAGCCATCCATTATTAAAAGCAATTTCTTCAAGGCATGCGATCTTATAGCCTTGGCGCTTTTCAATGGTTTCTACGAAGTGAGACGCTTCCAGAAGGCTTTCGTGAGTGCCAGTGTCCAGCCAGGCAAATCCGCGCCCTAAAAGCTCTACGTGAAGATCGCCACTCTCCAGATAAGCTTGATTGATGCTGGTAATTTCCAACTCACCGCGGTCGGAGGGTTTCACTTGCTTGGCGATTTCGATTACATCATTGTCATAGAAGTACAGGCCTGTAACCGCAAAATTCGATTTAGGCTTTGTCGGTTTCTCTTCGATAGAAATAGCGCGTTTATTATCGTCAAAATGTACTACACCAAAACGTTCAGGATCTTTGACTTGATAACCGAAAACAGTCGCTCCCCGCTCAAGGTTGACGGCTGAGCGAAGCAATGGAGTGAAGCCCTGTCCATAAAAAATATTATCTCCCAAGACAAGGCACACTCGATCTTTGCCTATAAAGTTTTCACCTATAAGAAATGCTTGTGCCAAGCCATCCGGGTTATCCTGAACAGCGTATTCCAGTGTCACTCCGAATTGACTTCCATCACCAAGCAAACGCTGAAAGCCGCTGAGATCGTCCGCAGTAGTAATGATCAGAATATTCCTGATTCCTGCGAGCATCAGCACTGACAGCGGATAGAAAATCATGGGTTTATCATAGATCGGTAGCAGTTGTTTCGAAACCCCTTTGGTGATCGGATACAATCTGGTTCCTGAGCCGCCAGCCAAAATGATACCCTTCATATCGTCTCCTAATGCTTGATTCAACGTATTTTTTACTGAAAATGGCTATGATCAGGTAAGTACCCTTTTTAGCCATTTTCAAAAGCCATAGCGCATTAATGTACGCAGATCACCTGCGCACCATACTGGAAGCTTGTTTTTTGGAAGCTTCCTCATGCCCTAAATAGTTCTCTTCAATTACTCGAAAAGCTGTTCTTTTCACCAGAGAAGAATATCCGAAACAGTGCGATTATCACTCCCACTATTAGCCCAAGCATTGCGCCCAGCAACAACAGCAGTGCTTTTTTAGGGTGAACGGGGGTATCGGGGAGCTCAACCTGACCATCCATTCTAAACACCTCGACGTCCCTGATGTTCGATTCAAGATCTGTATAAAACTTTGACTTAGTCTGCAGAACTCTCAGCCTATTAATAAACGGATCGTCCGACTTGCGAGTTTCCAGATTATCAATTTCTGCCTTCAGGGCTTTAATACCACGCATATAAAGAGGCTGTTCATCCAAGCTACCAGCAACTTTAACTTCTGAATTACCACTGACGATTGGCGGCTTCTCCAAGCCAATTGCTTTCGCCACAACCAATGCTTCTCGCAGTTTAATGATAGAGTCTTCCCTCGACCTCAACCCAACTTCGCGTATTGACACAATCTGCTGCTGAAGATTACGAGCAAGAACATCGGCCTCACTAGAAATATTCTTGATCATTTCTTTCTTGGCCAACTCGCTGGCGCGACCGATGTATTTACCGACCAATATAATCGTCTGTTCCGGGTGCTCATCCCTTGCAGTTACCGCATACCGATCAGGATTATCTTTTCCAGCAAGCGAAACAGCGAGCACCTTAGAAAAGTCGTTGTATAACGATTCTATTGATTTTTTTCTATCAGACTCAGGCAGCGAAGGAAGATAAGTTTTGTAAAAAAACTCGCGACGTAGTGAATCCGCCTGCAAATTTCTCAGAAAAACACCGTAAACATCCTTAACATTGAAAGGCGCCAACTCGCTTTCCGCGGTTCTGCCGTAATTATAATTTGCCACATCATTTTGAGTCGGTGGCACAACAACAATTTTTGCTTCGTAAATAGGCGTACTCAGAAACGCATAGGCTGCCGCTATCGCCGTAGTTGCGATCACAGCACCAATAATTACCAATCGCTGGCGCCAAAGGGCTGACATTAGCGCCCTTAGGTCGACCTCATTAGTATTTGAGGATACAGCGGAGTTGTTCTGCATACGTTTCTAGCCCTCGACAATCAATAAAACACTTCGCATATCTTTGTTGATAACTGACACATTCTGTTCGTTAAAATTCTGATGTGTATCCGTTTTCAATGCATGGCCACTAGGGCGCGACCATTTTATTCACTTACAGCACGGGAGCTATAGTTATCGTCTATCCACTGCTGGTAACTTCCGCTTTTCACGTGGGCAATCCACTCTGTATTGTCGAGATACCACTCCACCGTCTTGCGGATCCCCGTATCGAAGGTTTCTTCAGGGACCCAGCCCAGTTCTCGCTGGATTTTGCGGGCGTCGATTGCATAGCGCTGATCATGGCCCGCACGATCCTGCACATAGGTAACCAGGTTCGCATGTGGGCGGTATGGTGAATCTGGTCGCAACTCGTCAAGTAGCGCACAGAGAGTGTGCACGACCTCAATATTCTGTTTTTCGTTGTGGCCGCCGATATTGTATGTCTCGCCGATCACGCCTTCAGTGACAACTTTGTACAGTGCGCGGGCATGATCCTCGACGTAAAGCCAGTCACGAACCTGGTTGCCTTTACCGTAGACAGGAAGCGGTTTGCCTTCCAGTGCATTGAGGATGACCAGCGGGATCAACTTCTCAGGAAAGTGGAAAGGACCGTAGTTGTTGGAGCAATTAGTGACCAGGGTTGGCAAGCCGTAAGTGCGCGCCCAAGCGCGGACCAGATGGTCAGAGCTGGCCTTGCTGGCGGAATATGGGGAGCTTGGCTGGTAGGGCGTGGTTTCGGTGAAGAGGTCTTCAGGGCCTTCCAGGTCTCCGTAAACTTCATCAGTGGATATGTGATGAAAACGAAATCCCGTCTTGCGAACGTCGTCCAGCGCCAGCCAGTATTGGCGAGCAGCTTCCAGCAGAGTGTAGGTGCCGATGATATTGGTCTGAATGAACTCAGATGGACCGGAGATGGAACGATCGACATGAGACTCTGCAGCCAAGTGCATGATCGCGTCCGGCTGATGCTCGCGTAGGACACGGTCGACTTGCTCACGGTCACAAATATCAACACGCTCGAACGCATAGCGCGGGTCTTGGCTGACTTCCGTCAAGGACTCCAGGTTGCCCGCGTAGGTGAGCTTGTCGAGATTCACGACAGAATCTGAAGTGCTGGAGATGATATGGCGGATGACCGCCGAACCGATGAATCCGGCGCCGCCGGTTACTAAGATTTTCACGCGAAACCATACCCTTGAGTTACTGACAGGGCCGCCAACCGAGCACTGTCTAATCCATGAATGCAAAAGCCGGCATTGACCCGAAGCTACTTGCAGAGTCAGTCCGTCCGAATTCGGAACCAGCCGCTTCGGACAAGCGAACATTTTACAGCTTAATGGCATTTTTACTAATGGATGTAGACAAGCAGTGGTTAAAGCCAGTCCACCGCTCGAAGTGCGGGGAAATTAGCCAGGATACTTCAAACGCGGCGGTGTGCGCCTCAGAAGCATACTCAGCAAAGGCCCGATCAACATTCCCAGCAATAGTGCAGCCAGTATCGCCAGGGAAACGGGGAGTTGTGGGCCTGACCACCCAAGGAATAACAGCGAAACAGACTGCTGGTTCTCGAGCACGAACGCTAGAATCGCCAACACCAGCAACAGGGCGAGGACGGCGAGCACTACACGCTTCAAGTTACGCATTACCAACTCCTTGAAAATCAAAGGCTGTCAAACCCCCTCCTCCTCATCCTCATTCACCCGGTCCCGCAGCTCCTTCCCCGGCTTAAAATGCGGAACGAACTTGCCATCCAGGCTAACCGACTGCCCGGTCTTGGGATTGCGCCCTACCCGCGGTGCGCGGTAGTGCAATGAGAAGCTGCCAAAACCCCGAATCTCGATACGATCCCCGGTGGCCAGGCATTGGGACATTTGTTCAAGCATGGTCTTGATGGCCAGTTCCACATCCTTGGATGAGAGCAGCCCTTGATGGGTGACAATTCGTTCGATCAACTCCGACTTCGTCATATTTTTCCCTTCTTTTTCAAGCAGCTAGATCAGCGCTTCAAAGGTTTTAGCACGCTAGGAGCCATTTGAACAGTCCAAGATTTGACATATCGTTACCGGCTTTGAGTCGCCCTGTTTGTGGGCGTCTCAAGCTGGCGGGCCGCTTGTTCAGTCACCTGCTAATCACCAGCATGGTGCGTGTCAGGTAGCCTGCGGGATTAAAACCGAATGGGTATTCATCCTCGTCCTTGGCGTCATCCGACCTTGCAATGACCTTTTAGCCTGCAGCTTTGCACTTCTAGTCGGCGCGCTTGCGGCATTTCTCCCAACCCGAGCCCAGGCCGGAGCAATCGATCTCTATCCCGCTGACACCACGCACCGCATAGGTCTTGGCGCTGGTGGTGCAGCCTGCCAGTGCCAGTACTGCTATGGCGACATGAGCTTGTTCATGCACTTCCCTATTAGTCAGGAACCCTACCGGAGGGTGCTGCGCCCTATGCTTTAGAGTAGCTGCAAATAAGCGATTGATGCTGTTAAAGAAAGGGACAGTTTGGTGAGGGTGTTGGTTCAGCGTGGGATGCACGTGGCGACCATTAAGAGCGAAAGATCAAAAGATCGCAGCCTTCGGCAGCTCCTACGGGGATGGGGAGCTCTGGCATCAGATAGGCGTAGCACTGGAGGAATTCGGGGAATGGGACTTCGCCAAATCCTAGGCACAAAAAAGGGCGACCGAAGTCGCCCTTTTTCTATGGTCTGACAGAACTTAGTTCTGTTTTTCCATTTGTGCACGCAACAGGTCGCCCAGAGTGGTAGGACCAGCAGCAGGTTCCGAAGTCGCTGGCTTGTCGCGCAGGCTTTGGATTGCTTCTTTCTCTTCAGCATCGTCTTTCGACTTGATGGAGAGCTGGATTACACGGCTCTTGCGGTCAACGCTGATGATCTTGGCTTCTACTTCCTGGCCTTCTTTCAGAACGTTGCGCGCGTCTTCAACGCGGTCACGGCTGATTTCGGAGGCTTTCAGAGTCGCTTCGATATCGTCGGCCAGAGTGATGATGGCGCCTTTAGCGTCAACTTCTTTCACGATGCCTTTAACGATTGCGCCTTTGTCGTTCTCTTGAACGTACTCGGAGAACGGATCGCTTTCCAGTTGCTTGATACCCAAGGAGATGCGCTCGCGCTCTGGGTCAACCGACAGGATAACGGTGTCCAGCTCGTCGCCCTTCTTGAAGCGGCGAACGGCTTCTTCGCCCACTTCGTTCCAGGAGATGTCGGACAGGTGAACCAGACCGTCGATGCCGCCGTCCAGACCAATGAAGATACCGAAATCGGTGATCGACTTGATGGTGCCGGAGATTTTATCGCCCTTGTTGAACTGGCCAGAGAAATCTTCCCATGGGTTAGATTTGCACTGCTTGATGCCGAGGGAGATACGACGACGCTCTTCGTCGATGTCCAGAACCATAACTTCCACTTCGTCGCCGACTTGTACGACTTTCGAAGGGTGGATGTTCTTGTTGGTCCAGTCCATTTCGGAAACGTGTACCAGGCCTTCAACGCCTTCTTCCAGCTCAGCGAAGCAGCCGTAGTCGGTCAGGTTGGTTACACGAGCGGTAACGCGAGTGCTTTCTGGGTAACGGGCTTTGATAGCAACCCATGGATCTTCGCCCAGTTGCTTGAGGCCCAGGGAAACACGATTGCGTTCGCGATCGTACTTCAGAACCTTGACATCGATCTCGTCGCCAACGTTGACGATTTCGGAAGGATGCTTGATACGTTTCCAAGCCATGTCGGTAATGTGCAGCAGGCCATCGACGCCACCCAGATCGACGAATGCGCCGTAATCGGTGAGGTTCTTGACGATACCTTTGACTTGTTGGCCTTCCTGCAGGGATTCCAGCAGAGCTTCACGCTCGGCGGAGTTCTCGGCTTCGAGGACGCTACGACGGGAAACGACAACGTTGTTGCGTTTCTGGTCAAGCTTGATGACCTTGAATTCCAGCTCTTTGCCTTCCAGGTGCGTGGTGTCGCGCACAGGACGGACGTCAACCAGAGAACCTGGCAGGAACGCACGGATGCCGTTAACGTCGACAGTGAAGCCGCCTTTAACCTTACCGTTGATAACGCCCTTGACCACTTCTTCGGCTGCGAAGGCTGCTTCCAGAACAATCCAGCATTCAGCGCGCTTGGCTTTTTCACGGGACAGCTTGGTTTCACCAAAGCCGTCTTCAACCGAGTCCAGAGCAACGTGAACTTCGTCACCGACGTTGATAGTCAGTTCGCCAGCATCGTTGTAGAACTGCTCAAGCGGGATGAGTGCTTCAGACTTCAGGCCAGCGTGAACGGTTACCCAGCGAGCTTGGTAATCGATATCAACGATAACACCGGTGATGATGGAGCCTGCCTGAAGGTTCAGGGTTTTTAGGCTTTCTTCAAAGAGTTCCGCAAAGCTTTCGCTCATTTTAATTCCTGTTGAATAAGGGCGAAGGATACGCCCATCTCCACATCCCAGACGACGTGGGTTATGTTCATTTGAAGAAACGGCACAGGACTATGACTGGTCCCCTGGGTCGCTTCTTGGTCACCCGGCAATATCGCGAATGGCGATCTCGCTCATGATGCGTTCCAGCACCTGATCGATGGATAATTCCGTGGAATCCAGCTGTATGGCGTCAGCCGCCGGTTTGAGCGGGGCTACCGCTCGCTGGGTGTCACGCTCATCGCGTGCACGTATCTCATCTAGCAGACTCGACAGACTAACACCATCGACTTTGCCCTTCAACTGCAAGTATCGACGGCGAGCTCGCTCCTCGGCACTGGCAGTGAGGAATATCTTCAGCGGCGCGTCCGGGAAAACCACCGTGCCCATGTCGCGCCCATCGGCGACCAACCCCGGAGGCTCCTGAAACGCCCGCTGGCGTTGAAGCAGAGCGTCGCGGACGGCCGGCAAGGCCGCCACCTGGGAAGCCCAGGCGCCTACCTGTTCGTTGCGCAAATCATCAGTGACATCGTCACCTTCAAGGATGATCCGCTGCGGATGACCTTCGGTCGCGCCGACGAACTGCACGTCCAGATGAGCGGCCAGCAGCTTCAGCGACTCTTCATTGGTCAGATCGACGCCATGATTGCGCGCCGCGAACGCCAGCAGGCGGTACAGCGCACCGGAATCCAGCAAGCACCAGCCCAGGCGCTTGGCCAGAATCCCGGCAATAGTGCCCTTGCCCGAACCGCTAGGCCCGTCGATGGTGATGACCGGTGGCTTGATAATCACGACTGAGCCTCTTGTGCAACACGGATGCCGACCTGCGCGCACAGCGCGAGGAAGTTCGGGAACGAGGTTGCGACGTTGGCGCAATCATGGATGCGGATCGGTGCGGTGGCGCGTAGCGAGGCCACGCTGAAGGCCATGGCAATCCGGTGGTCGCCGTGACCGTGCACTTCCCCGCCGCCGATCAGGCCGCCGTCGATGATGATGCCGTCCGGGGTCGGTTCGCATTTGACGCCCAGCGCCAGCAAGCCATCCGCCATGACCTGGATACGGTCCGATTCCTTGACTCGCAGCTCTTCGGCGCCGCGCAACACGGTGCGCCCTTCGGCGCAGGCCGCCGCCACAAACAGTACCGGAAATTCGTCGATGGCCAGCGGAACCAGCGCTTCGGGAATCTCGATACCTTTGAGCTTAGCTGCCCTTACGCGCAGGTCAGCCACAGGCTCGCCGCCGACTTCACGCTGGTTTTCCAGGGTGATGTCAGCGCCCATCAGACGCAGGATGTCGATCACGCCAGTACGGGTCGGGTTAATACCAACGTGCTCGAGCACCAGCTCAGAACCTTCGGCGATCGACGCGGCCACCAGGAAAAACGCGGACGAGGAGATATCGCCCGGCACTTCAATATGGGTAGCGGTCAGCTTGTGGCCGGATTCGACCGAAGCGGTAGCACCGCTGACAGTGACCGGATAGCCGAAGCCGCGCAGCATGCGCTCGGTGTGGTCGCGAGTCGGTGCCGGCTCGGTAACGGTGGTTTTGCCTTCGGCATACATGCCGGCCAGCAGCAGGCAGGACTTAACCTGGGCACTGGCCATCGGCATGGTGTAAGTCAGGCCCTTGAGCTTGTTGCCGCCACGAATAGTCATCGGTGGGCGACCTTCAGCAGCGGTCTCGATCACGGCGCCCATTTCACGCAGCGGATTGGCCACGCGATTCATCGGGCGCTTGGACAGCGAGGCGTCACCGGTCAGGGTGCTATCGAAGTCCTGCGCAGCCAGTAGGCCCGACAGCAGACGCATCGAAGTGCCGGAGTTGCCCAGATAGATCGGGCCCGGCGCAGGTTTCAGGCCATGCAGGCCGACGCCGTGAATGGTCACGCGGCCGTGGTGCGGACCCTCGATCACCACGCCCATGTCGCGAAAGGCTTGCAAGGTCGCCAGGGCGTCTTCGCCCTCGAGGAAGCCTTCGACTTCGGTGACACCTTCAGCGAGGGAGCCAAGCATGATCGAACGGTGAGAAATCGATTTATCGCCTGGTACACGAATCCGCCCAGTCAGGCGGCCACCAGGTTGTGCCAGGAAAATCAGGTCGTTGGAATTCATAGCGTCCACATAAGCCCGGCGGGCCAGGATTTTACTGAAATGTTCGCGGGCAACCCGGGCGCGAGTGAATACGCCCAACAATTGGTGCCCATCCCCTGCATCGACCGCGTCGCGCAAGGCGTCGAGGTCGCTGCGAAATGTATCAAGTGTGCGCAGGACAGCTTCGCGGTTGGCGAGGAAGATGTCGTGCCACATGACCGGGTCGCTACCAGCGATTCTTGTGAAATCGCGGAAACCGCCCGCAGCGTAACGGAAGATCTCAAGGTTTTCATTGCGCTTGGCCAACGAATCGACCAGGCCGAACGCCAACAAGTGCGGCAAATGGCTGGTCGCCGCCAACACTTCGTCGTGACGCTCGACCTGCATGTGCTCGACATCGGCGCCCAATTCGCGCCACAAACGGTCGACCATTGCCAGCGCGGCCGGATCGGTCTGATCCAGCGGCGTCAAAATCACTTTATGGCGACGGAACAGCTCGGCATTGGAGGCTTCCACCCCGCTCTGCTCGGAACCGGCAATCGGATGACCCGGCACAAAACGAGACGGCATGCCGCCAAATGCTTCGGTCGCGGCACGTACCACATTGCCTTTGGCACTGCCGACGTCGGTGAGAATCGCTTGCCCCAGGTCCATGCCGGCCAATCGGCCAAGCATTTTTTCCATGGCGAGGATCGGCACGGCGAGCTGGATCACATCCGCGCCCTGACAAGCAACTGCCAGGTCTTCTTCGCAGCGATCCACCACGCCCAATTCAACCGCGAGTTTGCGCGACTGCGGATCGAGATCGACCCCGACCACTTCGCGGCACAGACCGCTTTCACGCAAACCCTTGGCAAACGAACCGCCGATCAACCCCAGGCCGACCACCACCAGGCGACCGATCATAGGGACAGCAGATTGCAGTGCAGTGACATCAACCACGAGCCAGAACCTTGGTCAGCGCCTCGAGGAAGCGGCTGTTTTCAGCCGGTAAACCGATGGTGATGCGCAGGTGATTCGGCATGCCGTAGTTGGCCACCGGACGCACGATCACGCCTTCGCGCAGCAACCCCTGGAAAATCGGCGCCGCCACCTGCCCCATATCGACACAGATGAAGTTGCCCTTGGATGGAATCCAGCTCAGCCCCAGTTCACGGAAAGCCGCTTCCAGTTGCTGCATGCCGGCTTCGTTCAGGCGACGGCTTTCAGCCAGGTAGTCGGTGTCTTGCAGCGCAGCGCACGCAGCGGCCAGGGCCAGGCTGTTAACGTTGAACGGCTGGCGCACGCGGTTCAGCACATCAGCGACCACGGCGGTGGATAAGCCATAACCGACCCGCAGCGCCGCCAGGCCATACGCCTTGGAGAACGTGCGCGAGACCAGCAAATTCGGGTACGCCGCCAGGAAATCCAGACCATCCGGCAAGTCGCTGCCCTCGGCGTATTCAATGTACGCCTCGTCCAGCACCACCAACACATGCTCAGGTACATCCTGCAGGAACTCGTCCAGCGCCTCGGCACCGAACCAGGTTCCGGTCGGGTTGTTCGGGTTGGCGATGAACACCACGCGAGTATCGGCATCAATCGCAGCCAGCATGGCCGGCAGGTCATGGCCCCACTCTTTGGCCGGGATCACCTTGGCCGTCGCGCCGACGGCTTGCGTGGCGATCGGATAGACCGCAAACGCATGCTCACTGAACACCGCGTTCAAGCCAGGCGCCAGGTAAGCGCGCGCCACCAGCTCCAGAATGTCGTTGGAACCGTTGCCCAGCGTCACCTGATTCAGCTCAACACGGCACTGCTCAGCCAGCAGGGTCTTGAGCGCAAAACCGTTGCCGTCCGGATAACGGGTCAGCTCGGCCAGTTCATCGCGAATGGCCGCCAGCGCCTTTGGACTCGCGCCCAACGGGTTTTCATTACTGGCCAGCTTGATGATTTTGGCCGGATCGATGTTCAGCTCACGCGCCAGTTCGTCCACGGGTTTGCCCGGAACGTAAGGCGAAAGTTGTTGCACGCCCGGCTGTGCCAGAGCGAGGAAGTTGCCACTCATTTGCTACCCCTTAGAGAACTGCTTTCGGGTAGGAACCCAGCACTTTGAGTGCTACTGCTTCCTGACTGATCTTTTCCAATACGCCTTTGATCAACGGATCACGGTGGTGGCCGACGAAGTCGATGAAGAACACGTAGGTCCATTTACCGCTGCGCGACGGACGGGTCTCGATTCGCGTCAGGTCGATACCGTTGTCGTGGAACGGCACCAGCAACTCATGAAGCGCACCGGGCTTGTTGCTCATGGAGACGATGATCGAGGTCTTGTCGTCGCCGGTCGGCGGTACTTCCTGGCTGCCGATCATCAGGAAACGCGTGGAGTTGTCCGGGCGATCCTCGATTTTCTCGGCCAGACGGGTCAGCCCGTACAAGCTGGCGGCCATGTCGCCGGCAATCGCCGCCGAGTTCCACTCACCCTTGACCCGCTTGGCTGCTTCGGCATTACTCGACACCGCCACGCGCTCGACATTCGGGTAGTGCGCGTCCAGCCACTTGCGGCACTGGGCCAGCGACTGGGCGTGGGAATAGATGCGGCTGATGCTGTCGGTCTTGGTGTTTTCACCCACCAACAGATGATGGTGGATCCGCAGCTCGACTTCGCCACAGATGACCATGTCGTGTTCGAGGAAGCTGTCGAGGGTGTGGTTGACCGCGCCTTCGGTGGAGTTTTCCACCGGAACCACGCCAAAATTCACCGCACCGGCCGCCACTTCACGGAACACTTCGTCGATCGCCGCCATCGGCTTGCTGATCACCGCGTGACCAAAATGCTTCATGGCCGCGGCTTGGGTGAAGGTGCCTTCAGGGCCTAGGTAAGCCACTTTCAGCGGCTGCTCGAGGGCCAGGCACGAGGACATGATTTCGCGGAACAAACGCGCCATCTCTTCGTTGCCCAGCGGCCCCTGGTTGCGCTCCATCACGCGCTTGAGCACCTGAGCTTCACGCTCAGGACGATAGAACACCGGCACTTCGCCTTCGGCCAGCGAGGCCATCTTTACTCGCGCAACTTCCTGGGCGCAGCGTGCGCGCTCACTGATCAGCTCCAGGACTTTAGTGTCCAGGGCATCAATGCGAACGCGCAGTGCCTTGAGTTCTTGCTCAGACATTAGCCGTGTTCCTTCTCGAACTCTGCCATGTACGAAACCAGTGCGTTGACCGCAACGATGTCGACGGCGTTATAGATGGAGGCACGCATGCCGCCCACGGAACGGTGACCCTTGAGGTTCAACAGGCCACGCTCGTCGGCACCGGCCAGAAAAGGCTTGTCGAGACGATCGTCAGCCAGGCGGAATGGCACGTTCATCCACGAGCGATCCGACTTGTTGATCGGGTTGCTGTACAAGCCGCTGGCGTCAATGAAGTCGTACAGCGTGCGCTGCTTCACGTCGTTGAGCTTGCCGATGGCTTCAACACCACCCTGCTCTTTCAGCCACTCGAATACCAGCCCCGAGAGGTACCAGGCCAGGGTTGGCGGGGTGTTGTACATCGAGCCGTTGTCGGCCGCGACCTTGTAGTTGAGCATGGTCGGGCACAGGGAACGGGCATGCCCCATCAGGTCTTCGCGGATGATATTCACCACGATGCCGCTCGGGCCGATGTTTTTCTGTGCGCCGGCGTAGATCATGCCAAAGCGCGAAACATCGATCGGGCGCGACAGGATGTCCGAGGACATGTCGGCAACCAGCGGAACGTCACCGGTTTCCGGGACCCAATTGAATTCCAGACCGCCAATGGTTTCGTTCGGTGCGTAGTGAACGTAGGCCGCATCTGCAGACAGGTTCCATTCGTTCTGGCCGGGAATAGCGAAATAGTCGTAAGGCTTGGCGGTAGCGGCAACGTTGACGTTTCCGTAGCGCGAAGCTTCTTCGATGGCTTTCTGCGACCAGATACCGGTGTCGATATAGTCGGCGGTGCCGCTTTCCGGCAACAGGTTCAGAGGGATCTGAGCAAATTGCTGGCTGGCGCCACCTTGCAGAAACAGCACTTTATAGTTCGAGGGGATATTCAGCAGATCACGCAGATCCTGCTCGGCCTTGGTGGCGATGGACACGAACTCATCACTGCGATGGCTCATTTCCATGACCGACAGGCCCTTGCCGTGCCAATCAAGGAGTTCACCCTGGGCGCGCTGCAGGACAGCTTCGGGAAGTGCCGCAGGACCGGCACAGAAGTTATAGGCTCTCTTGCTCACATCCAATCTCGCTCTGATTTGGTGACCACAAAATCTTGATTCAACACATCGACCGATGTGGGAGCGAGCTTGCTCCGGGCGGCGTTCCGACGATTGCGGTGGATCAGCAATCTCAATACTGTCTGATCTGACGCCATCGCGAGCAAGCTCGCTCCCACAGGGATGTGCAGTGTTGCAAATTTTCATACGGGACAAACAACAAGGGGGCGAATTTTCATCCGCCCCCTGTTTGTCCGCTTATTCCTGCGGCTCTTCGTCGGCTGCGGCGTCGAGTTGCTGGTCTTCGACAACATCGTCGATTACGACTTCACCGTCGAACACTACCCCTTCTTCACCCTCTTCGCCTTCGAGCTCTTCGCCTTCGACTTCCGACGGCTCCTGCACCCGCTCCAGACCGACCAGCGTTTCATCGCTGGCGAGTTTGATCAGGGTAACGCCCTGGGTGTTACGACCCAGACTGGAGACTTCGTCGACACGGGTACGCACCAAGGTGCCCTGGTCGGAAATCAGCATGATTTCCTCGCCGTCGAGCACCTGGACCGCGCCAACCAGACGGCCGTTACGGTCGTTGCTGACCATGGCGATAACGCCCTGACCGCCACGCTTGTACTCAGGGAACTCGGTGATCGCCGTGCGCTTGCCGAAACCACGGGCCGAAGCGGTGAGGATCTGGCTGCCTTCTTCCGGGATCAGCATGGAAATCAGCTTCTGGCCTTCCGGCAGACGCATGCCGCGCACACCGCGAGCGGTACGGCCCATGGCGCGAACGTCGGTTTCCTTGAAGCGAGTTACCTTGCCGCCGTCGGAGAACAGCATGACCTCGCGGCTGCCATCTGTAATGGAAGCTGAAATCAGTACGTCGCCTTCATCCAGCTCCAGCGCGATCAGACCGACGCTGCGTTGACGGCTGAAGGATTCCAGCGGGGTCTTCTTCACGGTGCCTTTGGCAGTGGCCATGAAGATGAAGTGACCTTCGGTGTACTCATCGACCGGCAGCATAGTGGTGATGTATTCATCACTGTCCAGCGGCAGCAGGTTGACCAACGGACGACCACGGGCCGCGCGGGACGCTTCCGGGATTTCGTAGGTTTTCAGCCAGTACACTTTACCTTTGCTGGAGAACAGCAGCAGCGTGGTGTGGCTGTTGGCGACCAGCAGGTGAGCGATGTAGTCCTCATCCTTCACGCCGGTAGCCGATTTGCCTTTACCGCCACGACGCTGGGCCTGGTACGCAGCCAATGGCTGGGTCTTGGCGTAGCCACCGTGGGAGATGGTCACGACGCGCTCTTCTTCCGGGATCATGTCACCCAGGGTCAGGTCGAGACGGGCATCGAGAATCTCGGTGCGGCGCACGTCGCCGTATTCGGCGCGGATCACTTCCAGCTCTTCGCGGATCACTTCCATCAGGCGCGTGGCGCTGCTGAGGATACGGATCAGCTCGCCGATCTGGTTGAGGATCTCTTGATACTCGGCCAGCAGCTTTTCGTGTTCCAGACCGGTCAGACGGTGCAGTCGAAGTTCCAGAATGGCTTGTGCCTGTTCCGGTGACAGGAAGTACTTGCCTTCGCGCAGACCGTATTGCGGGTCCAGGGTCTCTGGACGGCAAGAGTCAGCACCGGCACGCTCAACCATCGCGACCACGGCGGAAGATTCCCACGCAGTCTTGATCAACGCTTCCTTGGCTTCCGACGGGGTCGGCGAAGCCTTGATCAGGGCGATGACCGGGTCGATGTTCGACAGGGCAACCGCTTGACCTTCCAGAATGTGACCACGTTCGCGGGCTTTACGCAGTTCGAACACGGTACGGCGGGTAACGACTTCGCGACGGTGACGAACGAAGGCTTCCAGCAGGTCCTTGAGGTTCAGGATGCGTGGACGGCCGTCGATCAGCGCGACGATGTTGATACCGAATACGGCTTGCAGCTGGGTCTGGGCGTAGAGGTTGTTGAGGATCACCTCAGGCACTTCGCCGCGACGCAGCTCGATCACGACGCGCATACCGTCCTTGTCGGACTCGTCGCGCAGTTCGGTGATGCCTTCGAGCTTCTTCTCTTTAACCAGCTCGGCGATCTTTTCGATCAGACGGGCCTTGTTCAGCTGGTAAGGGAGTTCGGTGATGACGATCTGCTGACGGCCACCGACCTTGTCGATGTCTTCGATCATCGAGCGGGCGCGCATGTAAATGCGGCCGCGACCGGTACGGTAGGCTTCGATGATGCCGGCGCGACCGTTGATGATCGCGGCGGTCGGGAAGTCCGGGCCGGGGATGTATTGCATCAGCTCATCGATGGTCAACTCGGGGTTGTCGATGAGTGCCAGGCAACCGTCGATGACTTCACCGAGGTTGTGCGGCGGAATGTTGGTCGCCATGCCCACGGCGATACCGCTGGAGCCGTTGACCAACAGGTTGGGAATACGGGTCGGCATGACTGCCGGGATCATTTCGGTGCCGTCGTAGTTCGGCACCCAGTCCACGGTTTCTTTGTGCAGGTCAGCCAGCAGCTCGTGCGCCAGCTTGGTCATGCGCACTTCGGTGTATCGCATGGCCGCGGCGTTGTCGCCGTCCACCGAACCGAAGTTGCCCTGACCGTCTACCAGCAGGTAACGCAGCGAGAATGGCTGCGCCATCCGAACGATGGTGTCGTACACCGCGGTATCACCGTGCGGGTGATACTTACCGATCACGTCACCGACAACACGGGCAGATTTCTTGTACGGCTTGTTGAAGTCGTTGCCCAGCTCGCTCATCGCGAACAGCACACGCCGGTGCACGGGCTTCAAGCCATCGCGCGCATCCGGCAGGGCCCGCCCGACGATTACGCTCATCGCGTAGTCGAGGTAGGACTGCTTCAGCTCGTCTTCGATATTGACCGGGAGGATTTCTTTGGCCAGTTCGCCCATGAGAAGCTCGATTCCTTTTTCTGGTGAAACTTCGTCACATCCATATGGGACGAACGAAGCTCGCCGCTGCAGGCTGAGTGCCATGCACCGACTTACGACAAATCAGCAAGTTGAACCATGGATTTGCGCAGTAAAGACAACCCCGTGGGACTGCCTCGGAAAACGCCGGATGTTATCACAAGAGCCGCCACGCACCTATCCCCCAGATGCGCATGGAGTGTAGTTAGTTGACTGGTGGCAGGCTGAAAGGAGACGAGAGAGGCTTAGAGCCGCTCCGAATGCAGAATTGGCAGCTGAATACGGATGCTTATTGACTTTTAGGGCCTCATCGCCAGCAGGCTGGCTCCCACAGGATCGGTGTCGATCATAAACCCTGTGGGAGCCAGCCTGCTGGCGATGTCGATTTACAAGGCGCCGGACGCTCTCAATGTAGCCGCTTACGACACATCAGTTGCGCCATTTTCGCGGTGTCCGGGCGCTCGACGATGCCTTTTTCGGTGACGATCGCATCGATCAGGTCCGCCGGGGTCACGTCGAACACTGGATTGAACGCATCAACCTCTGCCCCGACCCGCTTGCCGCCGACCTCAAGCAACTCGCGACCATCGCGCTCTTCAATCGGAATCTCGTCGCCGCTGGCCAGGTTCATGTCGATGGTCGAACTCGGCGCCACCACCATGAAGCGCACACCATGGTGCATGGCGTTGACCGCCAGTTGATACGTGCCGATCTTGTTGGCCACGTCGCCATTGGCGGTGATCCGGTCGGCGCCGACGATCACCCAGGTCACGCCTTTGGTTTTCATGATGTGCGCGGCGGCGGAGTCGGCGTTGACGGTCACGGGAATGCCTTCGTTGGCCAACTCCCATGCGGTCAGTCGCGAACCTTGCAGCCATGGACGGGTTTCATCGGCGTAGACGCGTTCGACCATGCCCTCGATAAAGGCCCCGCGAATCACCCCCAACGCCGTGCCGAAGCCGCCGGTGGCCAGCGCACCGGTGTTGCAATGGGTCAGGATTGCCTGAGCGTTGCCCTGGTGCTTGCGGATCAGGTCCACACCGAGTTGCGCCATGGTCAGGTTGGCTTCGCGATCACTTTCATGGATGGCGATGGCTTCCGCTTCCAGCACCGACAACGGATCGGCGTGATGCTTCAAGCGCTCAAGCCGATCGCGCATGCGACCCAAGGCCCAGAACAGATTGACTGCGGTGGGACGGGAATCGGCGAGCAAGGCGAAATCTTCTTCCAGCGCCGCCTGCCAGTCGCCACCCTCGACAAACCGGGCGCGAGCCGCTAGCACGATGCCATAAGCCGCACTGATGCCGATGGCCGGCGCGCCGCGCACCACCATCGAGCGAATGGCCTCGGCCACGCCTGCGGCGCTGGTGTAGGCGATCCACGTTTCCTCGAACGGCAAAATACGCTGATCCAGCAGGTACAGGGCGCCATCACGCCAATCGATGGCCTTCACCTTCTCCGCAGCCAACAGTCGATCGCGCATCCCACACCCCGCACTCATGAACAAAAGCCGCCGATTATAGCGATCCCCCCGCGAAGACGCTCGGGTATACTTCGCCATCCTTTACAAAAGCACTGGAACCGACCCTCGATGCCGAACATTGCCGCTGCGCTCGACCTGTTATTGCTGCCGACCTGGCTGGTACCCGTCGAACCCGCTGGTGTTGTCCTCAAAGAGCACGGCATCGGTATTCGCGATGGGCGTATCGTGTTTATCGGCCCACGGGCGGCTGCGCTGAAGCTTAACGCAACCGAAGTGCGTGAGTTGCCGGACATGTTGCTCAGCCCCGGCCTGATCAATGCCCACGGGCATGCCGCGATGACACTGTTCCGGGGCCTGGCCGACGATCTGCCGCTGATGACCTGGCTGGAAAACCACATTTGGCCCGCCGAAGCCAAATGGGTCGATGAAGCCTTCGTCCGAGACGGCACCGACCTGGCGATCGCCGAGCAGATCAAAGGTGGCATCACTTGCTTCTCTGACATGTATTTCTTCCCGAAGGTTGCCAGCGAACGCGTGCATAACAGCGGTATTCGCGCGCAGATCGCCATTCCGATCCTCGACTTCCCGATTCCAGGCGCCAGCACGGCGGACGAGGCCATTCGTCAGGGCGTTGAATTGTTCGGCGACCTCAAGCACCACGAGCGGATCAAAGTGACCTTCGGCCCCCATGCGCCCTACACCGTGGGCGACGAAAACCTGGAGAAAATCCGGGTGATCGCCGAAGAACTGGACGCCTCGATTCACATGCACGTTCATGAAACCGCGTTCGAAGTGCAGCAATCGGTCGAGCAGCGTGGCGAGCGCCCCTTGGCCCGACTCGGCCGCCTGGGCTTGCTCGGCCCGCGCTTCCAGGCCGTGCACATGACCCAGATCAGCGATGAAGACTTGGCGCTGCTGGTAGAAAGCAACACCAATGTGATTCATTGCCCGGAATCCAATCTCAAGCTGGCCAGCGGCTTCTGCCCGGTCGAGCGCCTGTGGCAGGCCGGCGTCAATGTCGCGATCGGTACCGATGGCGCGGCCAGCAACAACGACCTCGACTTGCTCGGCGAAACCCGTACCGCCGCACTGTTGGCCAAGGCTGTAGCCGGTTCGGCCACCGCGCTGGACGCCCATCGTGCGCTGCGCATGGCCACGCTCAATGGCGCCCGTGCGCTGGGGATCGAGGCTGAAGTCGGCTCGCTGGAAGTCGGCAAAGCCGCGGACATCGTCGCGTTCGACCTGTCGGGCCTGGCGCAGCAACCGGTCTACGATCCGGTCTCGCAGCTTATATATGCCACCGGCCGGGACTGCGTGAAACACCTGTGGGTCGCCGGCAAGCAACTGCTCGACGACCGTCGCCTGACCCGTCTGGACGAAGAACAGCTCTGCGCCACCGCCAAGGCCTGGGGCCAACGCATCAGCGGCCACACCGAACAGTAAGCCCCCCGGACTGAATTCCGGGGCAACAGGATTTTTCAAGTTTTAGAGGACTTAAACCATGAGCAACGTCGACTACGCCGAAATCGCCAAATTCGAAGCCCTGGCCCATCGCTGGTGGGACCGCGAAAGCGAGTTCAAACCGCTGCACGACATCAACCCGCTGCGGGTCAACTGGATTGACGAACGGGTCAACCTGGCCGGCAAGAAAGTCCTCGATGTGGGCTGCGGCGGCGGCATCCTCAGCGAAGCCATGGCTCAGCGCGGCGCCACCGTCATGGGCATCGACATGGGCGAAGCGCCGCTGGCGGTCGCGCAATTGCATCAGCTGGAATCCGGCGTGAGCGTCGAATACCGGCAGATCACCGCCGAAGCGCTGGCCGAGGAAATGCCCGAGCAGTTCGACGTGGTCACCTGCCTGGAAATGCTGGAGCACGTGCCGGATCCGTCCTCGGTGATCCGCGCCTGCTTCAAAATGGTCAAACCGGGCGGCCAGGTGTTCTTCTCCACCATCAACCGCAATCCGAAGGCGTATCTGTTCGCCATCATCGGTGCCGAATACATCATGAAGTTGCTGCCACGGGGCACTCACGACTTCAAGAAATTCATCCGCCCTTCCGAACTGGGTGCCTGGAGCCGCATGGCCGGCCTGACCGTCAAGGACATCATCGGGCTGACGTACAACCCGCTGACCAAGCACTACAAACTGGCGGCCGATGTGGACGTCAACTACATGATCCAGACCCTGCGCGAGGAGTAAGCCGATGCGTATCAGAGCAGTCCTTTTCGACATGGACGGCACGCTGCTCGACACCGCGCCGGACTTCATCGCCATCTGCCAGGCGATGCGCGCCGATCGCGGCTTGCCGCCGGTGAACGACAAGCACATCCGCGATGAGATTTCCGGCGGGGCCAAGGCGATGGTCGCCGTGACCTTCTCCATGGACCCGGAATCCCCGGGCTTTGAAGAGCTGCGCCTGGAGTTCCTCGAACGTTACCTCAAGGATTGCGCGGTTCACAGCAAGTTGTTCGACGGCATGGGCGAACTGCTGGCCGACATTGAGAAGGCCAACCTGATCTGGGGCGTGGTGACCAACAAGCCCGTGCGCTTCGCCGAGCCGATCATGCAACAACTGGGGCTTGCCGAGCGCTCGGCGCTGCTGATCTGCCCGGACCATGTCAAGAACAGCAAGCCGGACCCTGAGCCGTTGATCCTGGCGTGCAAGATGCTCGACCTGGACCCGGCCAGCGTGCTGTTTGTGGGCGATGACCTGCGCGATATCGAGTCCGGTCGCGATGCCGGCACCAAAACGGCTGCCGTGACCTACGGCTACATTCACCCGGACGACAACCCGCGGCATTGGGGGGCGGATGTGGTGGTGGATCATCCGCTGGAGTTGCGCAAGGTTTTGGATAGCGCCCTTTGTAGCTGTTGAGAGCTGGTTCCAGTCTCTGGGGATGTGGTGTGAATGCTGACGCCTTCGCGGGCACGCCCGCTCCCACAGGGTTTTGTTGGTGGATACGAAATGTGTGAACACCTTCAATCCTTGTGGGAGCGGGCTTGCCCGCGAAGGCCGCGCCGCGATCTGTTTTTGTTTTAGTCGAGGTTTTCTATGTTTGATTATTCCGCCCGCCCTGAATTGCTCAAGGACCGGGTCATCCTGGTCACCGGCGCAGGTCGCGGCATTGGCGCTGCAGCGGCGAAAACCTACGCCGCCCATGGTGCAACCGTATTGCTGCTGGGCAAGACCGAAGCCAATCTGACTCAGGTCTATGACGAGATCGAAGCCTCCGGGCACCCACAACCCGCGGTGATCCCGTTCAATCTGGAAACCGCGCTGCCTCATCAGTACGACGAGTTGGCCGCGATGATCGAAACCGAGTTCGGCCACCTCGACGGTTTGCTGCACAACGCATCGATCATTGGTCCGCGTACGCCGATCGAGCAGCTGTCCGGCGAGAACTTCATGCGCGTCATGCAAATCAACGTCAACGCCATGTTCATGCTCACCAGTACCCTACTGCCGCTGCTCAAGCTGTCCCAGGACGCGTCGGTGGTGTTCACCTCCAGCAGCGTCGGTCGCAAGGGCCGTGCGTACTGGGGCGCTTATGGCGTGTCCAAGTTCGCCACCGAAGGCCTGATGCAAACCCTGGCTGACGAAGTCGACACCGTGGCGCCGGTGCGCTCCAACAGCATCAATCCGGGCGCCACCCGCACCAGCATGCGCGCCCAGGCTTACCCGGGTGAAAATCCGCTGAACAACCCGACGCCCGAGGAGATCATGCCGGTCTACCTGTACCTGATGGGTCCGGACAGCACCGGCATCAATGGCCAGGCTTTCAACGCCCAGTAACGACCGCACGTCGCTTTTTGTGGCGCGCCGAATTCCCGGCGCGGCACTTAAAGTGCCTCGTAACTCCAGCGGTTTCAGTCAAATCGCCGTCGCCCTCTCAGCCAAAGATCCTTCAGAAATCTCTCAAAATATTGATTTTGAACGTTTTTTATTAAAAGGAACTCATTGGCATGACTTTCGCTCTAAATTTGCTCAGACACGCCGTGTGAAAGCAATCGGGCAGACGCCTCAGTCGATAGGTTACTAATATTCGGCAAAGCGGACTAAACTTGCGCCAAATGTCCTACGGGACTGATGGACCAGTATGACGCGCAGCCCAAAGCCGCTCTCACCCAGCCTGTAAGACAGCCTTACCGCTTAGGGGCTCACGCCATATGAAATCACCATCCCAGACCAACGCAATTGACTTCGACAGCGCCAAATTGCAACGCCTGGGCTTTGGTCAGCAACCTCCCATTCTGGAGCGGCCATTCAGCCTTGCACAATTGCGCCAGCAACTCGGCCAGCAGCTGCAAACCAGTCTTGAGCCACAACGCATTCTCGGACTTTTCTTCCGCGAGATTCAGCGCCTCGTGCCGCTGGATGCACTGAATTATCAGCACCCGGCCAGTGACTTACGGCTGGAGTTCGGTCAGCGCGGCCATCATTCAGTGTCCTATAGCCTCAGTCATGAAGGCGAGAACCTGGGTGAACTGGTGTTCCGCCGCAATCAGCGATTCAGCGAAAACGAACAAGGCAATCTGGAATCGTTGTTGTCCGCTTTGCTGTTCCCGATGCGTAACGCCCTGCTCTACCGCGCGGCGACGCAAAGTGCATTGCGCGATCCGTTGACCGATACCGGCAACCGCATCGCCATGGACCAGACCTTGCAGCGTGAAATCGAGATGTCGCGGCGCCACTTGATGCCGTTGTCACTGCTGATGCTGGATATCGATCACTTCAAAAACGTGAACGATAATTTCGGCCACAGTGCGGGCGATGACGTACTCAAGGGCGTCGCAGCCTCGATCAAGAACCAGCTGCGCAATGTGGACATGGTGTTCCGGTTTGGTGGCGAAGAGTTCCTGATCCTGCTGTCCAACACCAGCCGTGAAGCCGCCGCCATGGTCGGCGAACGACTGCGGTTTGCGGCGCAGGCGCAGAACTACAAGGCCGATGGCAATCTGGTCGAGCTGACGGTCAGCCTGGGCTGCTCGACCTTGCTGCCCGGCGAGTCTGCCGAGAGCTTGTTGCGCCGGGCCGACAGCGCGTTGTACGTCGCCAAGCGCGAAGGGCGTAACCGTTTGGCCATGGCGGGTTAAAACCCGCAGAAACACCGTAAAACACCTGTGGGAGCGAGCCGGCTCCGGGCGGCGCTCCGACGAAGGCGGGCTAACAGTCAACACCATCGTTGAATGTTAGTCCGCTATCGCGAGCAGGCTCGCTCCCACATTTTTTTGGCTTGTCTTGCCTATGGATCAGCTTTCGGCCAATGCCATGCGCTCACGCGCGACCGGCGCCTTTTCCGAGTGTTCCAACTGCATACAGCGCTCCAGAAACAGGTGCATGTAGTCGTAGCTCTTGCAGACGGCGTCGCGCAATTCCACTTGCAGGGATTTGCTCGGGTTCATGCCCGCCAGCGTGCAGATGATCTCCAGCGCTTCCCAGGGATGAGCATCGTCGTACTGGGCGTGCATCTTCAACCACTTCATGGCCCGCTTGCGATCTTCTTCCGGGAATGCTGCTGCATAGACCCCATTGGAACAGACCAGGGCCGACCACTCCCCGGTCGCGCCTTCAATGGCGTAGTTGGTCGCGGCGATGGCGACGATCAGCGAATCCGCCGAACTGGTGTGCCAGCACCAGTGGCTCAAGGCGTGAAGTTCAGGGGCAACATGTTGCGCCTGCAAGTCTTCCAGGCTGACACCATGGGCCCGACTCCAGTTTACCCAGTAATCGGCATGGTTCAGTTCGACACGAATGTTACGCATCAACCAACGACGCGCCATGTCTTCACCTGGATGGCGGGCAAATCGAGTCTTGGTGAGATTTTGTGCCATGTATAACGCGAACTGTTCAACGACGGGCCAGCCACCAATAAGGTACTGACGCATGGTTTTAGCGCTGAGTTTGTTGTCTCGCATGCGCTGATACAGTTCGTGTTCGACAACCCGGCGCTTACTCTCGCTGCAATCCTTGATGAGCTGTTGCGCCCATACCGGGTAACTTGCGGCTTCCATGAGTGGTCCGGTTCGGTTGAATGTGTCGATCACTGTCGGGCTCCTTTTGATTGTGATTGTTAGGATCAGCAAGAGATTTCAACGGAACGTGCCGGGCGCCTTGAATAACAAAGGTTGAGGCCTGGCAGGACGACTTTGCAAACTATCGCAGGTAAACAGATGCGGGCGTTCAATGACATACCCTTGAGCGAAGTCGACCCCGATCTCCAGCAATGCCTGCTCGATCTGGGGTGTTTCTACAAACTCGGCAATCGTGCGCTTACCCATGACATGGCCAATGTGATTGATCACTTCTACCATGGCGCGGTTAATCGGGTCGTCCAGCATATCCTTTACGAAACTCCCATCGATCTTCAAGAAGTCTACAGGTAAATGTTTCAAGTAGGCGAATGAGGACATCCCGGCGCAGAAGTCATCCAACGAAAAGTGGCAACCTAAACCTTTGAGTTCATTGATAAATCTAATTGCACTTCCCAAATTTGAAATTGCACTGGTTTCTGTAATTTCAAAACAAATCATTTCAGGTGGAATGGACCAAGTAACAAACTGTTCCCTCAGGAAGTCCAGAAACGCGTCATCTCCGATAGTAGTGCCTGACAGATTAATCGCACACATGGCCAAAGGACCTTTGCGCTCTTCGGCAATACATTGGGCAATGATCTTGAAGACGTTCTGCACCACCCAACGATCAAGTGCGGTCATCAGGCCGTAACGTTCGGCAGCCGGAATAAAACTGTCCGGCAATATCATGCGCCCGGCTTCATCATGTAGACGCAACAGGATTTCTATATGCCCACCGCCGCGTTCGGTATGGCCAAGGGGCGCGATTTCCTGGGAATACAGGCAGAAGCGGTCCTCCTCCAGCGCCATGTGCAGACGCTGCACCCATGCCATCTCACCGAAACGCAGGGACAGTTCCGAATCATCGGCGTTATACACCTGAACACGGTTACGGCCCTTTTCCTTGGCCATGTAGCAGGCCATATCAGCGGCACGCAGCGAAGCTTCGAGGGTGGTCGGCGTTTGCGCGATATGCACCATCCCGATGCTCACCGTCGTGACGAATGGCCGGCCTTTCCACACAAAGTGCAGGTTCTGCACGGTATGGCGCAGGCTCTCGGCAATTTTCTCGGCCGCTTCCGGCGGACAGTTTTCCAGCAAAATCCCGAACTCGTCGCCGCCCAGCCGGGCCAGGGTGTCACCTTCGCGCAGGCCCGATTGCAACAGCGCGCAGATATGCCGCAACAGCTCGTCACCCGCGGCATGGCCGCAGGTATCGTTGACCAGTTTGAACTGGTCCAGATCGAGGAACATCAAGGCGTGGCGCCCGGCGTATCGCGTCAGGTTGTGCAGCGCCTGCTCCAGGCGATACTCGAACTCGCGACGATTGGCCAGCCCGGTCAGGGCGTCATGGGTCGCCTGCCAGGACAGGTTGGCGATGTACTGCCGCTCCTGAGTCATGTCATGCAACACCAGCACCGCGCCACTGACCTTGTCGGCGTTGCGGATCGGCGCGCCGACCAGAGTGACCGAGACAGTGCTGCCGTCCAGGCGCTGGATCAGTTTGGAATGCTCGCTGCCGCCGCTGAGCTGACCGCTCAAGATGTGCTCGATCAAGGTAAAACCATCGGCCTGAGCGTTGTCATCCAGCAGATTGAACAAGGCCGCCAGCGGCAAGCCGATGGCCTGCTCGCCTTTCCAGTGAGTCAACGCTTCGGCCGCCGGGTTCATATAGGCGATTGCACCGTCGACATCCGTGGTGATCACCCCGTCGCCAATGGATTGCAGGGTGATCTGCGCCCGGTCTTTCTCCAGCTGCAGGGCCTCGGCAAAGGCATGGCGCTGCTTGAGCAGCTTGTGGGTGCGCATCAAGGCCAATGCAATCAAGCCCAGGGCCGTGGCCAGGTTCGTCACCAACAGCAGGCGCAGAATCAAGCGCGAGCCCTCGCCCAAGGCATCGCTGAAGGCTGTGGCGGCAGGCGTCACACCATCGTTGATTGCAAAAATCTGGTCTTTCCAGCGCTTGATGTCGGCGTCCGACGCCTGATTTTCGGTGATGCGCTGGTGCATCTCTTGCGCGACGTCATCGAGTTGCACCAGGTACGCGTCACCCACCGTCCAGCGGTCGATGGCTTTTTCAAGGTAACTGAAATGCCTGAAATTGAGGTAAAGCCAGATCACGCTGGAGACGTCGTCCGGGTGATTGCCACCCTTGAGGATCGCCACCCGAGCGGCTTCGATATTCGGTGGCTGGTGATCCAGCGCCACGCGCAGCTCATGACCACCCTGCGGCACGGCAATAGCGTTCTGGTACTTGAGAAAAATAGCCCCATCGCGACTGTCCGCGTAGAGATTGAGGTAATAGATGGCGTCTTTCTGGCCCTTCGACCACAGGCTCTCCCCGGCCACATAGCCGCGGACCGCCGAAAGCACATAGAGGCTGACCCCGCCCAACAGCGCTTGAAATAGCACTACGGCAATAAATGGCCAGACGATGCCCAACAACCTGGGGGTTCCGAGAGTCCGCTTTTGCTTCATGAGGTCCCTTGCATTAGCACTGCCAGATCATCATCCAAAGTGATCGCTACAGCTAGACTAGGGTGCGTATTCGATCCCGGCAAGCCAATGGCCATATTTTGCGTACTCTTGCCGTCAACCTGGCGCGAACTGTCACTAATGCTGCTGCAAATGGCCATAAAGCTTGGCGTATAAACCACCTTCGGCAATCAGCTGCTGATGGTCGCCATCCTCGGCAATTTGCCCACCGTCGAACACCAGCACCCGATCGGCCTGTTTCACCGCCGACAACCGATGCGCAATGATCAGCGTGGTGCGGTTGCTCAGGAACTGCGCCAGCGCCTGGTGCAGGTTGTATTCGGTGGCAGCGTCCAGCGCCGAGGTGGCCTCATCGAGGATCACAACCTTGGGTTCAGCCAGCACCATTCGCGCAATCGCCAGCCGTTGCCGCTGGCCACCGGACAACCGCACGCCTGAGCGTCCGACGATGCTGTCCAGACCATCAGGCAACTCTCGAACAGTTTGGTTCAGCTGGGCAATTTCCAGCGCCTGCCAGCAGGCCTCGTCGCTGCGTATACGGCCCATCGTCAGGTTGGCGCGCACGGTGTCGTTGAACAGCGCGGGGTGCTGCAGGACCACGGCGACGTTTTCGCGCACGGTCTCCAGGCCGATCTCTTGCTGTGTCGAGCCACCGAAGCGGATGGTCCCGGCCAGGGGCGTGTACAGCCCCAGCAGCAACTGCACCAGGGTGCTCTTGCCGCCACCGCTGGCACCGACGATCGCCACTTTTTCACCGGGGGCGATGGACAGGTCCATCTGGTTCAACACTAACTCGTCGCCGTATCCGAAACTCAAGCCCTGAACTTCGATGCCCACGGTGTCCCGCCCCTGAAACGGATCGACACCGCCGGGGTACTGCGGCTCATCGGCGCGAGCCAGCAACTCGTTGATCCGCGACAGCGCACCGCCGGCGGCGTAATAGGCGTATTGCAAATTGAGCAGCTGCTCCACCGGACCGATCATGAACCACAGGTAGCTGAACACCGCCAGCATCTGGCCGATGGACAAGTCGGAGAACAACACGGTGAGCATCGCCGCGGCGCGAAAAATGTCGATGCCGAACTGGAACAACAAACCACTGGCGCGGTTCGACGCATCGGTTTTCCACTGCGAGTTCACCGCGTAATCGCGCACTTCCCGGGCCCGCTGCCCCAGGCGCCCAAGGAAAAAGCCCTGACGGTTGCCGGCGCGCACTTCCTGAATCGAGTCGAGGGTTTCGGTCAGGGCCTGGGTGAAACGCGAGGTGCTGTCGTTCTCGAGCTTCTTCAGGTGCTTTACCCGCTTGCCCAGTTGCACCGTGGCGTAGATCACCAGCGGATTGAACAACATGATCAATAGCGCCAGCTTCCAGTGCATCCAGATCAGAATGCTTGCGGTGCCGACCAGCGTCAGCATCGCCACAAGGAATCGACTGAGTGTCTCGCCGACAAATTTGTCGAGCGTGTCCAGGTCCGTGACCAGGTGCGTGGTCACTGTGCCGCTGCCCAGGCTTTCGTATTCGCCCAGGGAAATGCGCTTGAGCCGTTCGATAAGCCGTATGCGGATGCGATACACGATGTCTTTGGCCAGCGCCGCGAACAACTTCGCCTGCACCACGTTGAACAACAAGGCACCGCAGCGCAGCGACAAGGTCACCAGCAGCATCAGGCCGATGTAGCCCGCTGCTTTCTGCCAGCCTTCCGGCAACGCGTGGTTCATGATTTTCAGCGCGGAATCGCCATGTCCCAGCAGCACTTCGTCTACCAGCAATGGCAGCAGCAGAGGAATCGGCACGCTGCACAGGGTGGCCAACACCGCCACGCCATTGGCGATCCACAGGGATTTTTTATGGTGAAGGGCCAAGCGACGGATTTCAGCCCAACTCAGCCGATCGACACGCTTGGGAGCTGGCGTGTCAACGGGCAGGTCATGCACAGGCAGCGCGCTCCAGCCAACGGCCAAGCAATGGCGACAATTCACTCAAGGGTTGATAGCCATTGGTCAGCAGCGCCAGTTGCCCACTACGTTCGGCCAACAGCGTTGGGAATCCGGCGATGCCGAGGTCTTGGACCCAGGTGAAATCGGCAGCGGTGGCGGCGTGCTGATCGGCACGGTCAAACGCGGACGCAAACTCGATGCGCGGCAGGCCGGCTTTCTCGGCCAATTCGACCAGGACACTGGCGTGGGTGACGTCTCGGCCTTCGGCATAGAACGCGTGTTGAATCAGCCCGAGCAGTTTCCACGCGCAATCCGGCGCCAGATATCGTGCAGTCACCAATGCCCGGCATGCAGGTTCGGTGTCGTAGACAAAACCGTCAGGCAACGCCCCTTCCAGCTTGAACGGTTGGCCCGTGGCTTCGGTGACGGCCTGCCAATGCTCAAGGATGTAGCGCCGGGTAGTCGGTTCCAATGCAGAGCCGCTGCCGGTGCGCAAGCCGCCCACCACCAGATGCACGTCCACCCCTGCGGCCTGCGCCTGCTCGACCAGCGCGTTGGCGACGGGCGCAAAGCCCCAGCACCAGGAACACATCGGGTCCATCACATAGAGCAGGCGTTGGGCAGACATGGTTCAAGCCTCTGAAGGAGTTTGCTTGTAGTTGTAGCCGATCGGGTGAGGCAGGTTGCGTGCCTTGGCCAGCTCGATCTGCTTCTGCCGATCAATGGCGCTGCGACGGGTTTTCTCGCTCAGCGTATCCCAGCAATGCGGGCAACTGATGCCGGCCACGTAATGCTCGGACGCACGGTCTTCCACGCTCACCGGGGTACGACAGGCATGACATTGATCGTAGTCGCCTTCGCTGAGGTCATGGCGCACGGTCACGCGGTTGTCGAACACGAAGCAGTCGCCCTGCCATTTGGTTTCTTCCTGCGGCACCTCTTCGAGGTACTTCAGAATGCCGCCCTTGAGGTGATAGACCTCGTCGAAACCCTGGCTGAGCATGTAGCTCGAGGCCTTTTCGCAACGAATGCCACCGGTGCAGAACATCGCGACTTTCTTGTGCACGGCCGGGTCGAAATGGGCTTTGATGTAGTCGGGGAATTCGCGAAAACTCGTGGTTTTCGGGTCGATGGCGCCTTCGAAAGTGCCGATCGAGACCTCGTAATCGTTGCGGGTGTCGATCAACAGCACTTCAGGGTCGCTGATCAGCGCATTCCAGTTCTGTGGATCGACATACGTGCCGACCTTTTTGTTCGGGTCCACGCCTTCGACGCCGAGGGTGACGATTTCTTTCTTGAGTTTGACCTTTGTGCGATAGAACGGCTGGTCGTCGCAGTACGACTCTTTGTGGTCGATGTCGTCCATGCGCGGGTCGTTCTTGAGCCAGGCCATCAGCCCGTCAATGCCTTCGCGGCTGCCGGACACGGTGCCGTTGATGCCTTCTTCGGCGATCAGCAGCGTGCCTTTGATGCCGTTGTCGACCATGGCTTGCAGCAGTGGCTCGCGCAGGGCAACGTAATCTTCCAGAGTGACGAACTTATACAGTGCCGCCACGACAATCTGTTGTGTCATGGGTGTTTCTCCAGGTGGCTACCCTCGCAAAGGGTGAACCGGATTCAAAAAAAAACGCGCCGGGTGAGCGGCGCGTTGCGGATTCTAGCAAAAATGGTGTGGTTTTAGGACTGCGAGTTGCCTTTTTGGCGAGGGAGCTTGCTCCCGCTCGGCTGCGAAGCAGTCGTAATGCTGGCGACTGCACTCTTTCAGACAGAACGCTGTTGCAGGTTTTGGGACTGCTTCGCAATCCAGCGGGAGCAAGCTCCCTCGCCACAACAGCCCATCAGTCCTTCAGCCCTTGAACCCGTCACATCAATGCTTGCTACCGCCAGCACAGGTCGGCGAGGCCGGGGCGGCGTCGATCTGTGCCCATTCTTCAGGCGTGTAGGTATGCAGCGCCAACGCATGGAACTCGCCCATCAGCTCGCCGAGCGTGCCGTAGACTTTCTGGTGACGCTTGACGCGGTTGAGCCCTTCAAACTGCTGGCTGACCACCACTGCCTTGAAGTGGGTCTGCAACCCACGGCTGTGCATGTGGCTTTCATCCAGCACTTGCAGATGCTCGGGCTGTAACAGGCCCAGCGTCGATTCGATGCGTTGTTGCATGGTCATACCGGGCTCCGCTTAAGGCTTTTTCTTGGCAGCAGGAGCAGCAGCGCCGGCTTTAGGATCCAGCTCGTTAGTCATGTCAGCCAGCAGTTTGTTGACCACAGGCACGGCGCTTTCCAGCTTGGCTTGAGTCATCTGGGCCGATTGCTGAGTCAGCTGCGGCATTTTTTCCAGGACTTTCTTGCCCAGTGGCGACTGGTAGAACGCGACCAGGTCTTTCAGCTCGGATTCGCTGAAGTTGGTGGTGTAGAGCTTGACCATGTCCGGCTTGAGCTTGTTCCAGCCAATGGCTTGGTCCAGCGCGGCGTTGGCTTTGGCCTGGTAGGTTTCCAGCAAGGCTTTTTTCGATTCAGGGGCTTTGGTCTGTTCAAAGCGCTGAGCGAACATTTGCTGCACTTGCATGTACACCGGAGTGCCCAATTTGTCAGCGTGCGCCAGGGTCAGGAAAGCTTCGGCACTGGCGTTGTGGCTGGCGGTATCGGCAAAAACAGGGCCGCTGGCGCAAACCAGTGCAACCGCGGTACAGATGGCACGAAGACGAGTCATCGAGTTTCCTTTTCTAGCAGGCGAGGTCATTACCCCAAGGGCGACCATTCTGCACCTAAAAAAGTGTGTCACTCAACCCCAAGCCTTGCAGGGCCTGAATTAGAGGGGTTGAACGGTCAAAATCCAGACTGATGGAACCACGGCCGGCGATCACGGCCTAAACTGCGCTATCGACCTACAGGAGTGTGCAAGATGAGCCGTATCGAAACCGACAGCCTTGGCCAGGTGGAAGTCCCGGATGAGGCCTACTGGGGCGCTCAGACGCAACGCTCGCTGATTAATTTCGCCATTGGCAACGAACGCATGCCGCTGGCCGTGTTGCACGCACTGGCCCAGATCAAGAAAGCCGCGGCGCGGGTCAATGACCGCAACGGCGACCTGCCCGCCGACATCGCCCGCCTGATCGAACAGGCCGCGGACGAAGTGCTCGACGGCAGCCACGACGACCAGTTCCCGCTGGTGGTCTGGCAGACCGGCAGCGGCACCCAGAGCAACATGAACGTCAACGAAGTGATCGCCGGCCGCGCCAACGAACTGGCCGGCAACCCCCGTGGCGGCAAGACCCCCGTTCACCCCAACGATCACGTCAACCGCTCGCAAAGCTCCAACGACTGCTTCCCGACCGCCATGCACATTGCCGCCGCCCAGGCGGTGCAGCAGCATTTGCTGCCGGCGATCAGTGAACTCTCCGGCGGCTTGGCCGAGTTGGCGGCGCGGCACATGAAACTGGTCAAGACCGGCCGTACCCACATGATGGACGCCACGCCGATCACCTTCGGCCAGGAACTCTCGGCGTTCATCGCGCAACTGGATTACGCCGAACGGGCCATCCGCAGCGCGCTGCCGGCGGTGTGTGAGCTGGCGCAGGGCGGCACTGCGGTCGGCACGGGGCTGAACTCGCCCCACGGTTTTGGTGAAGCGATCGCCGCAGAGTTGGCCGCCCTCTCCGGCCTGCCGTTCGTCACCGCGCCGAACAAGTTCGCCGCGCTGGCCGGCCATGAGCCGCTGACCACTCTGTCGGGCGCGCTGAAAACCCTCGCCGTGACCCTGATGAAAATCGCCAACGACTTGCGCCTGCTGGGCTCCGGGCCGCGCGCCGGTTTTGCTGAAGTGAAACTGCCGGCCAACGAACCGGGCAGCTCGATCATGCCGGGCAAGGTCAATCCAACCCAGTGCGAAGCGCTGTCGATGCTGGCTTGCCAGGTCTTGGGCAACGACGTCGCCATTGGTTTTGCGGCGAGTCAGGGGCACTTGCAGCTGAACGTGTTCAAACCGGTGATCATCCACAACCTGCTGCAATCGATCCGCCTATTGGGCGATGGCTGCAGCAACTTCCAGCAGCATTGCATCGCCGGCCTGGAACCGGACGCGGCGAAAATGGCTGAGCACCTGGAGCGTGGATTGATGCTGGTGACCGCGCTGAACCCGCATATCGGCTACGACAAATCGGCGGAGATTGCCAAGAAGGCTTACAGCGAGGGGCTGACCTTGCGAGAGGCGGCTTTGCAGCTGGGGTACCTGACGGATGAACAGTTTGATGCGTGGGTAAGGCCGGAGAATATGTTGGAAGCTGGCGCCAAGGGCTGAATTTTGTAGCGTCTGACAATCAGTCATCGCGAGCAGGCTCGCTCCCACAGGGTTATGTGTCGACCATGATTGTTGTGATCGACACAAAACCTGTGGGAGCGTGGCTTGCCCGCGAAGAACGATGACGCGGTTTAACTGGCCGCCACCCGCACCTTGCGAGCCCTGAGCCCGGCAATCAACGACGGCCCAAGGGCTACCAACGCCGACCCCACCACCACCAACACCGCCCCGCCATACCCTAGGCCATTGATCGTCTCGGCATGCACATATTCCGGCCATGCCCACGCCGCCACGGCCACCGCGCCAAACGTCACCAACGGCGTAATCGCCAACGTCGCACTGACCCGTGAAGCTTCCCAATGGGCCAGCGCTTCGGCAAAGGCGCCATAGGCGATCAAGGTGTTCATGCAGCACGCCAGCAGCAACCAGCCTTGCAACGGGCTCAACTGCAGCGCCTCCAGCGGATGCACCCAAGGCGTCAGCAACAGCGCGCAGAACAGGTAGATCACCATCATCACCTGCAACGAGTTCCACACCGTCAGCAATTGCTTCTGCCCCAGCGCGTAAAACGTCCAGACCGTCGAGGCCAGAAGCACCAGCAACACGCCGGCGGTGTAATCGGTCAGCGAGGTCAACAACTCGGCCAGGCGTTGATTAAAGAACAGCGCGAAACCGATCAGCAGCACCAGCAGACCAATCCCCTGCCCCACGCTGAACCGTTCCTTGAACACAAACAGGCTGGCGATCAGCAACATGATCGGGCCCATCTGCACCACCAGTTGCGCGGTGCCGGGGCTGAGCAGGTTCAGGCCCATCAGGTACAGCACGTAGTTGCCGACCAGGCCGAGCACCGCCATCAACACCAGCCAGCCGCCGCGCGGGCCGAGAACCTTGCGGCTGGGCAGGCGTCTGGTCGCCGCCAGATAGATGAACAGGCAGCCACCGGACACCGTCAGGCGAAACCAGGTCACCGTCACCGGGTCCATCACCAGCAGGACTTGTTTGAGTTTGATCGGCAGGATTCCCCACAGAACCGCGGTCAACAAGGCCAGGAACAGACCGTAAACCCAGCGACCGGATGAAATGTGCATGCGAACCCCAAAGCCAGATGGCAAGAAACACCATTCTAGGCGCAGACCCCGGCCCGACACAGGGACAGTTGGCGACGGGCCGCGAATGAAACTGTGCAGGTCGCATCATTAAATTGGCGATGTGCCGTCGATCAGTTGGTCAGGCGCCGCAAGTGGTTCATGCATAAGCTCATTGGATCCGCCAACCGGAACATCCTTCAGGAGACCCGCCATGTACGGCATGCGCGCCCAGGACACCGCCCCCGCCACGCACTTTCGCTGCGACCGGGTGTGTCGTGTGAATGGGGAACTGTATTTCAGCACCCGGGAAAATACGCTGGAGGGGCCGTTTGATAATCCGCAGGTGGCTGAGCGGGAGATTCAGGCTTATATCGCGCGGATGCAGGTTTTGGGAGCCAGGCGTTAGACCGAGGTGCTGCCATCGCGAGCAGGCTCGCTCCCTCAGGGATCTGGTGTGTGCCATAGATCCAATGTGGGAGCGAGCCTGCTCGCGATAGCGGTTAATCTGGCAACAGAAGTCTTGCGGCCTTAACGCACCGCCTCAAACAACCCCGTCGCACCCATCCCGCCGCCCACGCACATGGTAACC
Source organism: Pseudomonas sp. LBUM1663 (assembly GCF_059695905.1). Taxonomy (NCBI): domain Bacteria; kingdom Pseudomonadati; phylum Pseudomonadota; class Gammaproteobacteria; order Pseudomonadales; family Pseudomonadaceae; genus Pseudomonas; species Pseudomonas sp. LBUM1663. Next base: position 4,763,681 of record NZ_CP166792.1, read on the forward strand.
ACGCCGTATCGCAAATTACGCCGCTGCAACTCACGCACGATGTGCCCAACCTGACGCGAGCCGGTCATGCCGAACGGGTGGCCGATGGAGATCGAGCCGCCATTGACGTTGTACTTGTCGTTATCGATCTCCAGGCGATTGCGGCTGTAAAGGCACTGCGAAGCAAACGCTTCGTTGAGTTCCCACAGATCAATGTCGGCCACCTGCAGCCCCTTGGCCTTGAGCAATTTCGGCACCGAAAACACCGGACCTATGCCCATCTCGTCAGGTTCGCACCCGGCCACCGCGAAACCGCGGAAGAACGCCTTGGGCTTGAGACCCAGCGCCAGGGCTTTTTCCAGACTCATGACCAGCGTCATCGAAGCGCCATCGGACAGTTGCGACGAGTTACCCGCCGTCACCGAACCGTCTTCGGCAAACACCGGTTTCAACCCGGCCAGGCTTTCCAGCGTGGTGTCCGGGCGGTTGCAATCGTCGCGGTCGACGATCCCGTCGAGGATCTGGATCTGACCGGTGGCCTTGTCTTCAACCCGATACTTCACCGCCATCGGCACGATTTCATCATCGAACAATCCACCAGCCTGAGCCTGAGCCGTGCGCTGCTGACTTTGCAGTGCGTACAGATCCTGCTCCTGTCGACTGACGCTGTAACGGCGCGCGACGATTTCGGCGGTCTGGCCCATCGGGAAATAGATGCCAGGCACCTGCTCTTTCAGCAGCGGGTTGATCAAGTTGTCGGTGTTGACGCTTTTCATGGTCAGACTGATGGATTCGACGCCACCAGCCACGATGATGTCGCTGCAACCCGATGCGATCTGGTTGGCGGCGATGGCGATGGCCTGCAAGCCCGACGAGCAGAAACGATTCAGGGTCATGCCCGCGGTGCCGATGCCCAGACGCGACAACACCGCGACGTTGCGACCGATGTTGAAACCCTGGGCACCTTCGTTGGAGCCCGCACCGACGATGCAATCCTCAACGCTGGCCGGGTCGATGCCGGTGCGCGCCAACAAGGCATCGACACAATGGGCCGCCATGTCGTCCGGGCGGGTCTGGTTGAATTTGCCGCGAAAGGATTTGGCCAGGCCGGTCCGCACGCTGTCGACGATCACCACTTCACGCATGGCATACCTCATTGTTGTTGTCGGTTGAGAGTGGACCGAGCATAAGTCCACCCCATAACCGACCGCGACAATCATTCACCCCGCGTATGCGTAACCATCGGCTCACGACTGGCGTTTTTTGGCCTTCTTGTCGTGCTTGTCGGACTTCTCGAACGCTTCTTCCAACGCCAGGTTGATCGTGCGCAGGACCTTGACCCGGGCCCAGCGCTTGTCATTGGCCTCCACCAGGGTCCACGGCGAGATTTCGGTGCTGGTGCGGTCAACCATGTCGCCGACGGCCGCGCGGTAGGCGTCCCACTTGTCCCGGTTGCGCCAGTCGTCTTCAGTGATCTTGAAACGCTTGAAGGGGATTTCTTCACGCGACTGGAAACGCTCCAACTGTGTTTCCTTGTCGATGGCCAGCCAGAACTTGACCACGATGACGCCCGACTCGGAAATCTGCTCTTCGAAATCATTGATCTCGCTGTAGGCCCGCAGCCAGTCCGCCGGTGGGCAGAAGTTTTCGACGCGCTCCACCAGCACGCGCCCGTACCAGGATCGATCGAACACCGTGAACTTGCCCTTGGCCGGCAGGTGTCGCCAGAAACGCCACAAATACGGTTGCGCCCGTTCTTCCTCGGTGGGCGCGGCAATCGGCACGATGCTGTACTGGCGAGGATCGAGCGCCGCGGCCACTCGCCGGATCGCCCCGCCCTTGCCCGCCGCGTCATTGCCTTCGAACACTGCGATCAAGGCGTGTTGACGCATGCGTTTGTCGCGCATCAGGCCCGAAAATCGTGCCTGCTCGGTAATCAGTTGTTCTTCGTAATCGTCCTTTTCCAGGCGTTGACTCAAGTCGAGGCTGTCGAGCAGGTTGAGCTGATCGACATGGATCGGCAACGGCGCCGCGTTGACCTTGTCGGGATGGACGGTAGGTCGCTTCAAGGCATTTTGCAGGCCTTCGAGCAGGATTTTGCCCACCGCCAGACTTCGATAATGCGCATCCACGCCTTCAATCACATGCCAGGGTGCGTAGTCGCGGCTGGTGCGACGCAACACGCGCTCGCCGTACTTCACGAACTTGTCGTAGGTCCGGGACTGTTGCCAGTCCAGCGGACTGATGCGCCAGCTGTGCAAGGGGTCGTCAGCAAGTGCCTTGAGGCGCGCCTTCATCTGCTTCTTGGAGAGGTGAAACCAGAATTTGAAAATCAGCGCGCCTTCGTCGCAGAGCATTTTTTCAAAGCGCTCGGACTGGTTGATCGCCTGGTCCAGCACCGCGTCCTTGAACACCCCATGGACCCGGCCCTGGAGCATCTGGCTGTACCAGTTGCCGAAGAAAATCCCCATGCGCCCCTTGGCCGGGAGCATCCGCCAGTACCGCCAGGCCGGTGGTCGCGCCAGTTCTTCATCGGTCTGTTGATCAAAAGTGCGGACTTCGATCAGTCGCGGGTCCATCCACTCGTTGAGCAACTTGACCGTCTCGCCCTTGCCCGCGCCTTCGATGCCGTTGATCAGGACGATCACCGGAAAGCGCTTTTGCTGTTGAAGTTCGAATTGAGCTTCGAGCAACGCTTCACGCAGTGCCGGTTCTTCAGCTTCGTAGGTTTCTTTGTCGATGGCGTGACCGATTTCAGCAGATTCGAACATGGACGGCTCCCTTTCCTGATTGCGCAAGACTAGCGGATTGAGTTGTTTTGCGTGGAAGAATCCATTTCTTCACCGCAACCACTGTTCCCTGTAGCAGCTGCCGAGGCACGAGGCTGCGTTGGGCTGCGCAGCGGCCCGCGGCCCTCTAGGGCGGTCCTGCGGACACGCAACGCAGCCTCGTGCCTCGGCAGCTGCTACAGGATTTTCTGCGAGTCGGCGGTCGTGCAAGCATCGCCACGTCGATCAGCTAGAATGGCCGCCTTGCCGTTGCCGAGCCTGCCATGAAACCTGTATTGCCTCACGCCCAACTCGACTGGGACGACCAGGGTCGCCCGTATTCACGGGTGTTCGACGACGTGTATTTTTCGGACAAGTCAGGCCTTGAAGAAACCCGCTATGTATTCCTCGAACAGAACGGTTTGCGTGAACGCTTCGCCGCGTTGCCGGACGGCGGTCGACTGGTCATTGGCGAAACCGGTTTCGGCACCGGACTTAATTTCCTCTGCGCCTGGCAGTTGTTCGAACAGCACGCCGTGGCCGGTGCGCGCCTGCACTTTGTCAGCGTCGAAAAATACCCGCTGAGCCAGCCAGACCTAGAGCGTGCCCTGGCCTTGTGGCCGGAGCTCAAGTCGTTTGCCGATCAATTACTGAAGCAATACGTGGCGATCCATCAAGGCTTCCAGCGCCTGCTTCTGGACAACGGTCGTGTGACCCTGACGTTGCTGATCGGCGATGCGCTGGAGCAATTGCCGCAACTGGACGCGCAGATCGATGCGTGGTTTCTCGACGGTTTTGCCCCGGCGAAAAATCCCGACATGTGGACCGCCGAACTGTTCGCCGAACTGGCGCGCCTGGCCGCGCCCGGCTCGACCCTCAGCACCTTCACCAGCACCGGTTGGGTTCGCCGACTATTGAACGCGGCGGGCTTCAAGATGAAGCGCACGCCCGGCATCGGCCACAAATGGGAAATCTTGCGCGGCGTGTTTCTGGGCTGGCCTGAAGAAGCCCCCGCGCCTGTCATGACGAAACCCTGGTTTGCCCGTCCAACGCCGTTGACCGGCGAACGTCACGCCCTGGTCATTGGCGCAGGCCTGGCCGGTTGCGCCACCGCCGCCAGCCTGGCGGCGCGGGGCTGGCAAGTCAGTTTGCTGGAGCGGCACGATGCGTTGGCACAGGAAGCGTCGGGCAATCCACAGGGCGTGTTGTACCTCAAGCTGTCGGCCCATGGCACGGCCTTGTCACAGTTGATTGTCAGTGGTTTCGGTCACACCCGGCGTTTGCTTGAGCACTTGCACCGAGGCCTCGACTGGGACGATTGCGGCGTGCTGCAACTGGCCTTCAACGCCAAGGAAGCCGAACGTCAGGCACAACTGGCAGCGGCGTTTCCCGAGGATTTGCTGCACACACTCGATCAGGAACACGCGCAGATCCGCGCGGGCATCGCGTTGCAATCGGGTGGCCTGTTTTACCCCGAAGGCGGTTGGGTGCATCCGCCCGCCCTGTGCGCATGGCAAGCGGCGCATCCGAATATCCGACTCCTGCCTCATCACGATGTACTGGAACTGCGCCGTGTGGAGGGGCAATGGCAAGCGTGGGAGGGTCACAAACAGCTGGCCAACGCGCCGGTGGTGGTGCTGGCCGGTGCTGCCGAGATCAAGCGTTTCGACTTCAGCAGCGACTTGCCGCTCAAACGGATTCGCGGACAGATCACCCGCCTGCCCCAAACACCTGCAAGCCAGAGCCTGAGCACCGTGGTGTGCGCCGAAGGGTATGTCGCACCGGCCCGCCTGGGTGAACACACCCTGGGCGCAAGTTTTGATTTCAACAACGACGACCTGACGCCCACCACAGCCGAGCATGCCGGCAACCTGCAAATGCTTGAGGAAATCTCGGTGGACCTGGTCGCCCGACTCGGCGCAGACGCCTTGCAACCCGAGGCACTTGAAGGTCGCGCGGCGTTCCGCTGCACCAGCCCCGATTACCTGCCGATTGTCGGCCCCTTGTCTGACAGCCAGGCCTTCGCCGACGCCTACATCGCCCTGAGCAAGGATGCCCGGCAAACGCCGGACATCCCTTGCCCATGGCTGGACGGCTTGTACGTCAACAGCGGCCACGGTTCACGAGGGCTGATCACCGCGCCGTTGTCAGGCGAGTTGCTGGCCGCCTGGCTCGACAACGAACCGCTGCCATTACCAAGAGCCGTGGCCGAGGCGTGTCATCCGAACCGCTTTGCCTTGCGGCGACTGATCCGGGGTAAATGAATCCGCCTTCTCACTGTTTAAACTATCCCTGTATCGCTTGTGGCCCGGCGTTTTCGGCAGAAGGCGCCTCCCTGCACATTCCCTCTTATTACTTATCGATCTAAAACTCCCACGATCCCACCGGGTCAGTTTCTGAGTACCCGGCATTTTGGCCGAGTATCGATTGACCCTCCCCAACGGAAAAACCGGTAAGGACTTTATGTGCGGATTAGCTGGCGAGTTACGCTTTGATCAACAACCTGCGGACCTTGCAGCCGTTGAACGAATCACCCATCACCTGGCCCCTCGCGGTCCTGACGCGTGGGGCTTTCACAGCCAAGGGCCGATTGCCCTGGGCCATCGTCGCCTGAAAATCATGGACCTGTCGGACGGCTCGGCGCAGCCGATGGTCGACAACCAGTTAGGCTTGTCCCTGGCCTTCAACGGCGCGATCTACAACTTCCCGGAACTGCGCACCGAGCTTGAAAGCCTTGGTTATGCCTTCTATTCCGGCGGTGACACCGAAGTGCTGCTCAAGGGCTATCACGCCTGGGGCGAAGCGCTGCTGCCGAAACTAAATGGCATGTTTGCCTTCGCCATCTGGGAGCGCGACGCCAAGCGCCTGTTTATCGCGCGTGACCGTCTCGGCGTGAAGCCGTTGTACCTGTCGCGTACCGGCCAGCGCCTGCGCTTTGCCTCGGCGTTGCCGGCGCTGCTCAAGGGCGGTGATATCAACCCGATCCTCGACCCGGTGGCGCTCAATCACTACCTGAATTTTCACGCGGTGGTTCCCGCCCCGCGCACCTTGCTGGCCGGTATCGAAAAACTGCCACCCGCGACCTGGATGCGCATCGAAGCAGACGGCACCACCGAGCAGAAAACCTGGTGGACCCTGCCCTACGGCCCACATGCCGACGAGATGAATCTGACGCTCGAAGACTGGCGCGACCGTGTGCTCGACAGCACTCGCGACGCGGTGGCGATCCGTCAACGTGCGGCCGTGGACGTCGGCGTACTGCTTTCGGGCGGTGTCGATTCAAGCATGCTCGTGGGCCTGTTGCGTGAAGTCGGCGTGGAAAACCTGTCGACCTTTTCCATCGGTTTCCAGGATGCCGGCGGCGAACGAGGTGATGAGTTCCAGTATTCGGACTTGATCGCCAAGCACTACAACACTCAGCACCACCAACTGCGCATCGACGAGAAAGAGATCATCGAGCAACTGCCCGCGGCGTTCCGCGCCATGAGCGAGCCGATGGTCAGCCATGACTGCATCGCCTTCTACCTGCTCTCCCGGGAAGTGGCCAAACATTGCAAAGTGGTGCAGAGCGGCCAAGGTGCGGATGAGTTGTTCGCCGGTTATCACTGGTATCCACAAGTTGATGGCGCCGCCGATCCGTATGCTGCCTATCGCGATGCGTTCTTCGACCGCAGCTACGAGGACTACGCCGCCACCGTGCAACCGAAATGGCTGACTGCCAATGACGCTGCCGGTGACTTCGTGAAGGAACATTTCGCACAGCCCGGCGCCGAGGCGGCGGTGGACAAAGCCCTGCGTCTGGACAGCACGGTGATGCTGGTGGACGACCCGGTCAAACGGGTCGACAACATGACCATGGCCTGGGGCCTGGAAGCGCGCACACCGTTTCTCGACTATCGCCTGGTGGAACTGTCGGCCCGGGTGCCGGGCAAATTCAAACTGCCGGACGGCGGCAAACAAGTCTTGAAAGAGGCCGCGCGGCTGGTGATTCCAAGCGAAGTGATTGACCGTAAGAAAGGTTACTTTCCGGTGCCGGGCCTCAAGCATTTGCAGGGCGATACGCTGAACTGGGTGCGCGAACTGCTGCTCGATCCAAGCCAGGATCGCGGCCTGTTCAACCCGGCCATGCTTGACCGTCTGCTGACCGATCCGCAAGGCCAGTTGACCCCGTTGCGCGGCTCCAAGCTGTGGCAATTGGCGGCCCTGAACCTGTGGCTCAGTGAACAAGGAATCTGATCGATGAAACCTCACGCCACGGCGTATAGCCAACGCTTGTTGCGCGGTCAGGCGCCCTCGTACGAACGCTTGCAGGCGCGCCTGGCCGAAGACGGCAGTGAACTGGGCGCGGCGCCGATCGTCGTGCATTGCGGCTGGGGCCGGTTGCTGATCGGCCATACCTTTCCAGATGCGGCGAGCCTGGCCCAGGAGCTGCTCAACGAGCAGACCGGTGAACGCGACATCGCCTTGTACGTCGCCGCGCCCCAGCAAGTATTGGGGCTGGAACCGGCGCAACTGTTCCTTGACCCCTCCGACACCTTGCGTCTGTGGTTCAGCGATTACCGTCAGTCAACCCGGGTATTTCGCGGCTTTCGCATTCGCCGGGCCCAAAGCGAAACAGACTGGCAGGCGATCAATCAGCTGTATCAGGCGCGCGGCATGTTACCGATTGATGCGAATTTGCTGACGCCGCGACATCAGGGCGGCCCGGTGTATTGGCTGGCCGAAGATGAAGACAGCGGCGCGATCATCGGCAGCGTCATGGGCCTCAACCATCACAAGGCGTTCAACGACCCGGAGAACGGCAGCAGCCTGTGGTGCCTGGCGGTCGATCCGCACTGCTCGCGGCCCGGCGTCGGTGAAGTGCTGGTGCGGCATTTGATCGAACACTTCATGAGCCGTGGGCTGAGTTACCTGGATCTCTCGGTGTTGCACAACAATCGACAGGCGAAAAGTCTTTACGCCAAGCTCGGCTTTCGCAACCTGTCGACCTTCGCCATCAAGCGCAAGAACGGCATCAATCAGCCGCTGTTCCTCGGCCCCGGGCCTGAAGCCGAGTTCAACCCGTATGCGCGGATCATTGTCGAGGAAGCCCATCGACGTGGCATCGATGTGCACGTCGATGATGCCGACGCCGGGATGTTCACCCTCAGCCATGGCGGGCGCCGGGTGCGTTGCCGCGAATCCCTGAGCGACCTGACCAGCGCCATCAGCATGAGCCTGTGCCAGGACAAAAGCCTGACGCACAAAGTGCTCAAGGCCGCCGGCTTGAACCTGCCCTCGCAGCAACTGGCCGGCAACGCCGACGACAACCTGGCGTTTCTCGATGAGCACGAGCGAGTGGTCGTGAAGCCTCTGGATGGCGAGCAAGGTCAAGGCGTCGCGGTGGATTTGCGGACGATTGAAGAGGTCCAGCAAGCAATCGAAGCCGCCCGACAGTTCGACAGCCGCGTGCTGCTGGAAAGTTTCCACGAAGGTCTCGATTTGCGGATTGTGGTGATCGGTTTCGAGGTGGTCGCCGCGGCGATTCGCCGGCCTGCCGAGGTGGTGGGCGATGGTCAGCATTCCATCGGTGCGTTGATCGAAGCGCAGAGTCGGCGTCGGCAGGCGGCCACCAGCGGTGAAAGCAAAATCCCGCTGGACCATGAGACCGAGCGCACGTTGCAGGCGGCGGGTTATGACTACAACAGTATTCTGCCGGCCGGTGAGCATCTGTTCGTAAGGCGTACCGCTAATCTCCATACCGGCGGCGTCCTGGAGGATGTCACAGCGATTTTGCATCCGACCCTGGTGGATGCGGCGGTGCGCGCAGCGCGGGCGCTGGATATTCCCATGGTCGGGCTTGACCTGATGGTGCCTGCTGCCGACCAACCGGCGTATGTGTTTATCGAAGCCAACGAACGCGCCGGACTGGCCAACCATGAACCGCAGCCGACGGCCGAGAGGTTTGTGGATTTGTTGTTTCCGCACAGTCAGCCGGCGGTTTCCTAGTCATGTGTCGTCTGGACTGACGCCTTCGCGGGCAAGCCTCGCTCCTACAAAGGAACGCGTATTACCTGTAGGAGCGAAGCTTGCTCGCGAAGGCGTCAGGTCAGGCACCCAACTTTTCCTTCATCGAAACCATCGATGTTCTTTACTCATCAGGAGTTTCCATGACCAGCAAAATCCCCGAACCGGATCTCAACTACCTGCAAAAAGTCCTGCTGGAAATGCTCGCCATTCCCAGCCCGACCGGCTTCACCGACACCATCGTGCGGTACGTTGCCGAACGCCTCGAAGAGCTGGGCATTCCCTTTGAAATGACCCGGCGCGGCACCATCCGCGCCACGCTCAAGGGCAAGAAAAACAGCCCGGACCGTGCGGTCTCCGCTCACCTCGACACCATCGGCGCCGCGGTTCGCGCGGTAAAAGACAATGGTCGCCTGACGCTCGCCCCGGTCGGTTGCTGGTCCAGCCGTTTTGCCGAGGGCAGCCGCGTCAGCCTGTTTACTGACAACGGGGTGATTCGCGGCAGCGTGTTACCGCTGATGGCGTCCGGGCACGCGTTCAACACCGCGGTGGATGAAATGCCGATCAGCTGGGATCACGTCGAATTGCGTCTGGACGCTTACTGCGCCACCCGTGCGGATTGCGATTCACTGGGGATCAGCGTGGGCGATTTCGTCGCCTTCGACCCGCTGCCGGAGTTTACTGAAAGCGGCCACATCAGCGCCCGTCACCTCGACGACAAGGCCGGCGTTGCGGCGCTACTGGCAGCGATGAAAGCGATCGTCGACAGCGGTGAGGAGTTGATGATCGATTGTCATCCGCTGTTCACCATCACCGAGGAAACCGGCAGCGGTGCGGCAGCCGCCTTGCCTTGGGACGTCAGCGAATTCGTCGGCATCGACATCGCACCGGTTGCGCCCGGCCAGCATTCCAGCGAGCACGCGGTGAGCGTGGCGATGCAGGATTCCGGCGGGCCTTACGACTATCACCTGTCGCGGCACTTGCTCAGGCTGGCCAGTGAAAACGAGTTGCCGGTGCGCCGCGACCTGTTTCGCTATTACTTCAGCGATGCGCATTCGGCGGTCACCGCCGGGCACGACATCCGCACCGCCCTGCTCGCCTTCGGCTGCGATGCCACTCACGGTTACGAGCGCACGCACATCGATAGCCTGGCGGCGCTGAGTCGTCTACTCGGCGCCTACATTCTGAGCCCGCCGGTGTTTGCCAGCGATGCGCAGCCGGCGAAGGGCTCGCTGGACCGGTTCAGTCATCAGATCGAGCACGACACGCAGATGGAAAGCGATACGCGGGTGCCGTCGGTGGATAGTCTGGTGGGACAGCGAACAGATAGCTGACCCACGTATTGCGTCGTTTGGGCCATCGCCATCGCGGGATTGCCCGCGATGGCATCAGATCAGGCAACCCATGAGCCCAAGGCTAGCCGCAACCGATCATTCGCCGTAGCATCGCGCCATTGTTTAGCCGAGGTGCCTATGCTGATTCCCTATGACCAACTTGAAGTCGACACCCTGACCCGCCTGATCGAGGACTTCGTGACCCGTGACGGTACGGACAACGGTGACGACACGCCGCTGGAAACCCGCGTATTGCGTGTTCGCCAGGCATTGACCAAGGGCCAGGCGCTGATCGTTTTTGATCCGGACAGCGAGCAATGCCAGTTGATGCTCAAGCACGATGTGCCCAAGCACCTGTTCGACTGAGGCGCTCAGCGTCTTTTGGTTTTCGCCAGTTTGACCTGGATGCGATCGTAGACCTCGGCCCGATGCACATTGACGTTCTGTGGCGCTTCGACACCGAAGCGCACACTGCCTCCGTTGACGGCGATGATGCGCACTGAAATGTTGTCACCGATGGAAATCATCTCGCCCACAACGCGACTGAGTACAAGCATGGCATTCATCCTTCAGGGTTACCGGCCCTTGAAGATGCCCGGCCCGCAGCCGCTCTTCAATGCAACAACGGCAAATCAGTCCCGCCCTACAGCGCAGGAAGATCCCGCCTTACGGAAACGTCTGACAAATCTTTTGAGTGCCGCTTCAGGAAGCAGAGAAACGCGGGCCGAACAGAATCACACTGGCCCCGATCACGCACAGCGCCACGCCCAGCCAGTCCGAGCCCAGGGGGCGAATCCGCTCGACCACCGCCAGCCAACCGATGGACGCGACGATGTAAATGCCTCCATAGGCGGCATAGGCCCGACCGGCGTAAGTCGCCTCGACACGGGTCAGTAACAGCGCGAACAACGTCAGGCTGAGCAGCGCCGGCACCACCCACCAAATGCTCTTACCTTGGCGCAGCCACATCCAGAAGGCGAAGCAGCCGGCGATTTCGAACAGCGCCGCGAGGAAAAACCACAGGTAATTGAGCATGCACGCGTCTCTCAAGGATGACCGGTTGCGGCCACCCTAACGACGGTGTTGCGCACGGGCAAGTTCAGCCTGCGTTTTGTTTGGCCTTGGCGCGCATTTTGTCGGCCATGACGGTCATTTCGTTGTAGAGCAGTTGCGGGTTTTTCTGCTTCAGCGCCCAGGCCATGCGTCCCTGTTCGTGGGGCAGGATCATGAATTCACCGGCGGCGACGTGCTCATAGATATAATCGGCAATGTCGGTCGCGGTGATCGGCGAACTTTCCAGCAATTTGCCGACCTGGGCTTTCATGGCCGGGGTCGGGCCACGGAAAGAATCCAGCAGGTTGGTCTGGAAGAACGACGGACAAACCACGTGCACGCCCACTTCCTGCTGCGCCAGTTCGACCAGCAGGCTTTCGGACAGGGCCACTACACCGGCCTTGGCCACGTTGTAGTTGCTCATGGCCGGACCTTGCATCAGGGCGGCCATGGACGCGATGTTGATGATTTTGCCTTTGCTTTTTTCCAGCAGCGGCAGGAAGGCCTTGCAGCCCTTGACCACGCCCATCAGGTTGATCGCGATCTGCCAGTCCCAATCTTCCAGGGACAGTTCACTGAAGAACCCGCCCGAGGCCACGCCGGCGTTGTTGACGATGACATCGATGCCGCCAAGCTTCTCTTCGCACGCCTGGGCGAATGCGGTCAGCTGGCTGTAATCGCGCACATCGCAACGCTGGATAAAACCGTCGCCACCCGCTTCGCGAACCAGTCTCAGGGTTTCCTGCAGACCGGGCTCGCTGACATCCGACAAGGCCAGCTGCCAGCCTTCACGCGCCCAGCGCAGCGCGATTTCGCGACCCAGGCCTGAGCCCGCGCCAGTGATCATCATGCGATTTTGCATAGCAAACAGCCTTGTTGTTCCGGGGAAGATGCGCTGAGTGTAGCGAAGGGCATTGCGCGACCCACGCTCCATCAGATTGCTGAATGGTCCGAGCAAACCGCGGGAGCGCCGGAATCAACTAACGCCGCCAAAAACGGAATAAGGTTTTCTTCGAAAAACATTAAAAAAACTTTGAATTTTCCGACACACGCGACAGTCGGATTTTGTAAGCAGCTCGGGTTTATTTCAGTCCAGCTGACAGTTAAAAGCTAAAGTCATTCCAGAACACTTCCAACAAGGAAATAGACATGGGCACAATTCTTATCGTAATTCTGATTCTCCTGCTGGTAGGTGGTTTGCCGGTCTTTCCACACTCCAGAAGTTGGGGTTATGGCCCGTCGGGTATCATCGGCGTGGTGTTGGTGGTGCTGTTGATTCTGCTGTTACTTGGCAAGATATAAAGAGTTAACAAGCAAAAAAAAGAGGCCCTCGAGGGCCTCTTTTTTATTGCGCCGAAAACTTAGTCCGGCTTGCCGTCAACCACACCGGCGGTGTTGTCGATCAGGCTCTTGGTCGCCGTTTGCAGGAAGGCTTCAAGCTTGAGCTTAAGCTCAGCGGTACGCGGTGCATCCGGAACGATCTCGGCGTGAGGTGTCGCGCCCAGTTCGTACTGATACATCTTCGGCGCCATTTCCTTTTCCTTCGGCAGCACCAGAATCTGATCAGCCGTGATGATGGCGGTGGTCTGCTCGCTACCCGACGGTTTGATCACGCCGAAACCGGTGTCGCCTTCAGGCAGGTTGAGCAAATCGCGGCCCCAGCACTGATGACGCACTTCGCCACCAATACGGCCCATGATGGTCGGCACGATGTCGATCTGCGTGCCCACGGTATGGTCACGCTCGCCGAACTTTTCCTGGATGCCCGGTGCAATCAGCAGCAGCGGTACGTTGAAGCGGCCAAGGTCCATTTCGGTGATCTGACGCTCGTTGCCAAAACCATGGTCGCCGACGATTACAAACAGGGTTTCCTTGAAATACGGCTCCTTGCGGGCCTTTTCAAAGAACTGGCCCAGCGCCCAGTCCGCGTAACGCATGGCGGTCAAATGCTCGTTCAGGCTACCGCGATCGGTCACGCGCTCAACCGGCAATGGGGTTGGCAACGCGTAAGGCGTGTGGTTGGACAGGGTTTGCAGCAGCGCATAGAACGGCTTGCCGTTTTCCCGCGCCTTGAGCTCTACCAGACCACGGTCGAACATGTCCTGGTCGGACACGCCCCAGGTCGGATCGGAGAACACCGGGTTCACGAAGTCGTTACGACCAATGAAGTTGGTCATGCCCTGGTTGCTGAAGAAACCCGACTGGTTATCCCAGGCAAAGTCGCCGTTGTAGACGTACACGTCGTCATAGTCACGGGCACTGAGCAATTGCGGCAGGCCGGACAACTTGTGGCTGCCTTCCGGCGTCTGCATCAGGTATTCAAAACCCGGCAGATTCGGGAAGCACGCCATGGTGGCGAACATACCCTGGTGGGTATGGGTGCCGTTGGAGAAGAAGCGGTCGAACAGCAGGCCTTCCTTCGACAGTTTGTCGAGGTACGGCGTGATGTTGCCCGGTGCACCCAAGGCGCCCACCGAGTGACCGGCCATGCTTTCCATCAGGATCACGACGACGTTCTTGATCGGCAGGGTCTTGTCGGCTGGTGGCGTGTAGTCGCGGCGCACGGCTGCGGTTTCGGTATCCACCAGTTTGTCGTCCGCCATCACCAGCATGTCACGCACGACTTTCTGCGCTTCAGGCTGTGGCAGGGTGGCCTTCCAGATGTTGTCGCGATCTTCGGACATCCGGCTCTTGGCCGCCGCAATCAGCGACAGCGTGCCGTTGAGGCCCAACTGGTTGGCGAAGTTCGAGTCGGTGGTGTAGACGTCCCCCCAACGCAGCGGCGGGCCTTGACGCAGGGTGCCACGAGCGGCGACCACGCAGACCAGCAGGCAAACCACGAATACGACGCCTCGCGCATACCACGGGGCGATCTGGCGCGTGCCGATGCTGCCGCCACTGAACGGACCGCGAGGACGGGTCGCCCGGTCGGCCCCCTTGAACGCGAGGGTCAGGATCAGCGTGCCGAAAGCCCAGGCCAGCAGGTAGCGAACCACAGGAAAACCGTACCAGAGCATACTCATCACGGTTTTCGGGTCTTCCTTCACGTACTGGAAGACCAGGCCGTTGAGGCGCTGGTGGAATTCACGGTAGAAATCCATCTCCATCAGGCCGAGGAACAGCGCGATGCTCGAGGCGATGGTCAGCCAGAAGCGGAAGAACCCCCGAGCGGCCATGGCCCGGGCGCTGAACAGCGCCAGAACCAGCGGAATGCAGAGGTAGACCACCAGGCGCAGGTCGAAACGCAGACCATTGGCGAACGCCTCGATAAAGGTCGAGGCAGGTGAATCCAGGATCATTTCGCGGTTATAGACCAGCAGCGCAACGCGCAGCAGGCTGAACATGACCATCATGACCAAGGCGCACAGCAGCGTGTAGGCCAGGTGCGATTTGACGGTCGGTTGCAGCAGGCGACTAGAAGCTCGCTGCTGACTCAGGGCGTCCGGGTTTGCCATGTCGTTTTAGGACCCATTGGAAGTTGAAGTTTCAAAAATGAAGCGGCGCCCTGCCCTCTGTTGGCCAGTTCTCGGCCCCGGGGCTTGCGCGGTGCGCAAATGTTGCACGATCAACCGCAGCATTGCCATTGATTAGTGCCCGGTATGCTGACGCGGGCGAATTGTCTTGGAGGCTTTGTGAAAATTTCGTGCAACGTATATCTGGAAACAAAATAAACCTGTGGAAGCGAGCCTGCTCGCGATAGCGGTGGATCAGTCGACACCTATGTCGGATGAGAAACCGCTATCGCGGGCAGGCTCGCTCCCACATGCATAACTGACTAATGCCAAATAAAAAACGCCCCGAAAGGTCGGGGCGTTCATGAAACAGCGCGCAATTACTTCTCTGCGCGTTCCTTCAGGGCTTTGAGCGTGTTGAACGGCGCATCGACCACGAACTTGTTGGCGACCATCGATGGGATGCTGCCGCCTGGCTCAGTGTGCACCTGGTAGGTCACTTCGATCTGGTCACCCTTGGGCACGAACTTCCAGAAGCCGTCGACCTTGGTGACCCGCACGAAACCCTTTTCCTCAGGAATGTACTTCGGCACGCCTTCGAGCTTGCGGGTCAGGCTGCCGTCGGCGCCTTCGGTGGTGGTGATATGCAGCACCGAATCACGCGGCGTCACCGGCCACGGGGTATTGAACTGGGTGTAGGTCCAGCTCTGATCGCCTTCGTGCTTGAGCAGTTTCTGCATTTTGCACTCGTGAATCCAGGCGCAGGCGCCTGCAACGTCTTCCTGCAGCGCGCGCAATTTGGCCATGGTGGTTTTCATCAGGGTCACGCCCTGGTAGGCCTTGTAATCGGAACCGACCACTTCACTCAGGGACACCTTGATGCCGTCTTCATTCTTGGCGACTTTCCAGTCTTCGGCCTGTGCGGCGGTGGTGGCCAGCACCACCGTCAAACCACACAGCACAGCCATACGATGCAGCGAACCCATAGTCTTATTCCTTGTTGTTGAAGTTCCGTTCGTAGAACACATCATGCAGCCGTCATTTGCTCCCACCATCCCAACAACTTGATCGCTTCGTCACTGCTGCTTCCGCAGACTTCGACGTCGGCTTCAAACGCCGAACACACGGCAGGACGTTGTGGATCGCCGAAAATATTGCACAGGTTATCGACAGACAGTTGTACGCAACGTTCGCCAGCGGCCTTGCCATTGGGCATGCCGGGAATCGGTGAACTGATGGAAGGGGCTATGCAACAGGCGCCACAGCCTTCACGGCATTTCATGACGACAAGCTCCTCGCGACGGGCGATGTGTTAATGGACGAGGCACAGAGTAACCGCTAAAACAGTTGTTTTAAATTACCTGGACCGGGGTTTTTGCGCTCAAACGAACGTGACTGACCAGTCTCCGACAAAGCGTCTGGGTCGCGGGTCACGAATTAGCACAGATTTACTGTTTGAACTCGAAATCCAGCGCTGCGCCTTCAACGTCGCGGCGCTCTTCATTGCGCAGTTGCAACTGCATTTCGTTGCTGAGCAGCCGGCCGTTGAGCTGAAATTGACTGTTCTTGTCACCGAACATCTGCGGCAATACGGCGTCGTGTCGTGGCATAGGGACCGTACCGATCGGTTTCAGCTCCTGGACCATGTCTTGAGGCAGGCTCAGATCGAGATTGGCGGAAGGCAACCGGGTTTTCACGACTTCACTGGCCGGTTTCGACTTGGAAGCAATCGGCGGACGCTTTTTCAGCACCGCCGGTTTCTTTTTGGTCGGCGCGGCATTCTTTTTGACCGAGTCGGCTTTCTTGACGGGCGCTGGTTTTTTCGACGCCGTTGCGCTGGCTGCCGGCTTTTCCTGAGTCGAAGCCGCCATGACGCCTTGGGCATTAACGGTCAAGAGGAGGCAGATCGATAGGCAGGCGGCAGGAAAAATCGGTTTCATGGACCCAACGACGCTAACGGCAGAGGGCCATATGCTCGCCTGTTGTACGCAACATGACAAGCACGTGTAGGAAACGACCGGCGTTCTTGTCAGAAACCGCTGGCCGTCTCCTGGCAAAGCTGCGTGGCCAACATCCCCAACGTCATCAATGCGCGCTCCGCTTCACGATTCCAGGGCGTTCCACAGTTCAGGCGAATGCAGTGATTGAACTGCTCGGTGTTACTGAAAATCAGCCCCGGCGCGATACTGATGCCCTGCTGCAACGCACGCACATGCAGCTCCTGAGTGTTGACCCGTCCTGGCAGGCTGACCCACAGAATGAAGCCGCCAGTGGGCCGGGTCATCTGCGTGCCTTCCGGGAAGTACTGCTGCACGGCCAACTGGAAGGCGCTGAGGTTCTTGCGATATTCCTGACGGATGTAGCGCAAGTGACGGTCGTAGCCGCCATTTTCCAGGTACGCGGCGATGCCCATTTGCGTGACGCTGCACGCCGAATGCGTACTGAACGTCTGCAAACGCTGAATCTCTTGCTGATATTTGCCGGCGATCATCCAGCCAATCCGCACGCCCGGAGACAGGGTCTTGGAGAAGCTCGAGCAATAGATCACTCGATCAAGCCGATCGTAGGCCTTGAGCGATTTGGTCCGGCCTTGTTCGAACATCAATTCGCCGTAGATGTCGTCTTCAACGATCTGGATATCGAAATCCGAGGCCAGGCGCAGCAGTTGTTTCTGCCGCTCTTCGGGCATGGTGCCACCCAGTGGATTACTCAGACGCGTGGTCAGCACCAGCGCCTTGATCGACCACTGGTTGGCCGCCAACTGCAGGGCTTCGAGGCTCATGCCGGTCGCCGGGTCGCTCGGGATCTCGATGACTTTGAGACCCAGCAGGTCGGCCAATTGCAGCAAACCATAATAAGTCGGCGATTCGGCGGCGATCAGGTCGCCCGGCCGAGTCAGCACGCGAAGAGACATCTGCAATGCATCGACACAGCCGTGGGTGATCACCACTTCGGACGGATCGACCACCACGCCGGCATCACGCATGCGGATCGCCACCTGTCGGCGCAACGGTTCAAAACCGGGGCTGAACATGTAGCTGAAGGCACGCGGGCTATGGAAACGGGTGACCTTGGCCAATTGCTGGTGCAAGGCGCGGACCGGTAGATAATCGACGCTCGGCACCGCCGCGCCCAAGGGGAAAACGCCCTCGCGGCGGGACTCGACGAGCACTTGCTGGATGATGCTGCTGCGGGTGACCAGACCAGGCCGCTCGACCCGGGCGATGTCCGGCGTGGGCGCCGTCAGGGCCGGCGTCTGGTGCACGTAGTAACCCGACTGCGGCCGGGCGCGGATCAGCCCTTGATCCTCGAGATTGGCATAAGCCTGCAAAACGGTTGCATGGCTGACGTTGAGCTGCGAGCTCATCTTGCGCACCGAAGGCACGCGCTCCCCCGGTTGATAGACGCCACGGCGGATGTCTTCGGCCAGTTGCTGAGCAATACGTTGGTAGAGCAAGAGATTGGTCATGACGCAGCACTCGATTTCACGGGCATTTTATTCTTGTGCGAAACAATACCGGAACAGTTTAGAAGTGTACTGGGACAGTTGCCACAATAGTCGACCGTACAGTGCAGTGTCAGTAAAAACTGTACTGTTTTGAGAGGCAATTGGCAGGCGCAAAAAAACCCGGCACTGTCGGGCAGGCCGGGTTTTCCAGAAACGCAGCCCTTAGCGGGCGGCGCCGAGCTGGCCTTTCTCGTCGGAGAACACAATTTCGACCCGACGGTTCTGCGCGCGACCACGCTCGGAAGCGTTCACATCCACAGGGTATTCATCGCCGTAGCCTTCGACTTTGATACGTTTGTCGTCGATACCAAGATCCATCAGCACGTCCGCCACCGATTGCGCACGGTCACGGGACAGTTTGAGGTTGTCCTGCTTACCGCCGGTGCTGTCGGTGTAGCCCTCGATGCGGACCACGCGTTTGGGATTGAGCTGAAGGAATTGCACGATCTTCAGCACCACGCGGTTCGCCGAATTCTTCAGCTCCGCTTCGCCGGTGTCGAACAGCACATCGCCCAGGGTCATCACCAGACCACGGTCGGTCTGTGTGGTTGCCAAGGCAACGATCTGTTCTTCGAGCCACTTGCCTTGCTGCTGCACGCTGAGCAATTTGGACTCGCGCAGAGCAAGTTGCAGACGCTGACGTTCCAGTTCGAGCTTTGCCGCGCGCTCTTCGTTGAGCACCTGATTAGTGTGCTCGCGGGCGATTTCGCTGTAGCGCTGGCTCAGGTAGGCGTAATGCACCACATCCGAGCCGCTGCCCCAATAACTGGAAAGACGATCAGCACGGGCCAGGGATTCGCCGGCACGAATCACATCCTTGGGCGCGATTCGCAGCACGTTGGAGTCTTCCTTGACCTTCTGGAAGTCAGTCCCGGCCTGCTGCAATGCAGTCTCGCTGTGTTGGCCGGCGCAGCCGTAAAGGCTTGCGCAACCTGCGAGGATCAAGCCGCCGAGTGCTTTGGACTTGAGGCTCATTGGGCATCTCCCAGTTGCTTGCGCAGGCGAGTGATGCGGGTATTGAGTACATTCAGCTGCTCCTCACTCTTGAGGGTCAGCACCTTGGCTTCGGCCAGACGCGCGTCCAGTTCGGCCTGCTCGGCCCGCATGCGCGCATGCCTGTAGGACTGATCGGTCATGTCGCCCTGGGCACGAGAAAACTTGCCTTCGGCCAGTTTGAGTTCCGGCACGTCGGCGGCGGTAGCGCCTACGGCTTTGGCTTGCTCGAGCGCCTGCTCGGTCAGGCGTATTTGTTCATTCGGCGCCGGATCGGCTGCACAACCCGCCAGAGCCAGAACGGCCAGGGCAGCGAAAAGAGGTCGAATACTCACTAAAAATCCCTACTGTTTTGGGGCACTGACGGGCTGTTGCTGCGGTTGTTGCTGCTGCGTTTTCCAACGCTCGATATTGCGTTGTAGCGCGATCTCCGTCAGTCCGGACGCGGGCAATTCTGTCATCTTTTTGGCCAGCTGTCCGCGCAACCACGGATCGTTGCACGCGGAGTTATGGGAAACCGCGAGGAACAGGCCGGGTTTGTCGACCGGTTGGGGACGGGCGATCAGGTCGTTGACCATGCTCAGGGTTTGCGCGGCGGCCATGCCCGAGTAGCGTCCCGCGAGGACAAATTCCACCTCGCCCAGCAGCAATTTCTGAAAGGCCTGGGTCAGGTTCGGAGTACGCACGAGGGTCAATTGCTGCTCGGCGAAAGTGCCGAATGCCTGGGTCATTCGAGACTTTTCCGACACGGCACCTGGATGGCCGTGAAGGTCTTGCGCCTGGTTGTAGACCAATGCCGAGTCTTTTCGGGTCCAGACCAGATAGTCGTTTTCCAGCAACGGCGGATGGATGTAATCCAGGGTGTCCAGCTCGCTGACTGTCAACGGCGCATCGGCCAGCATGTCCATGCGTCCGCTGCGCACTTCGTCCAGGGCCTGGGCGCGCTTGCCGGCATAAAGCAGTTCGATCTTGATGCCCAACTCCCCTGCCACGTGTTGCAACAGGTCAGCACTGGCGCCGATCAGGTGCTTGGGGTTTTGCGGGTCTTGCCACAAGTACGGCGGCGCGTCCGGGCTGCCGGTCACCACCAGGCGTTCGCACTTGCCTGCGGCCACGGCCAGCGCCGGCAGCACCGTCAGCCCCAGCAGTAATGACCAGCCACCCACGCGGCGCAAATCCATGGCGACACTCTCCACTCAAATCTGGAACAAAAAAAAGCCCGACCAAAAGGTCGGGCTCTTTATAAGTCAAGCGACTGGATTAGACCAGCTTCTCAAACTCGGGGATAGCTTCGAACAGGTCTGCCACCAGGCCATAATCGGCCACTTGGAAGATCGGCGCTTCTTCATCCTTGTTGATCGCAACGATCACTTTGGAGTCTTTCATGCCGGCCAGGTGCTGGATCGCGCCGGAGATACCGACGGCGATGTACAGCTGTGGAGCAACGATCTTGCCGGTCTGACCGACCTGCATGTCGTTGGGTACAAAACCTGCGTCGACCGCGGCGCGGGAAGCACCGACGGCAGCGCCAAGCTTGTCGGCCAGGGCGTACAGGTGTTTGAAGTTGTCGCCGTTCTGCATGCCGCGGCCGCCGGAAACGACGATCTTGGCAGCGGTCAGTTCCGGACGATCGGACTTGGCCAGTTCTTCGCCAACGAAGCTGGAAGTGCCAGCGTCGTGGGCAGCAGCAACGGCTTCAACCGACGCCGAACCACCTTCAGCGGCCACCGGGTCGAAACCGGTAGCACGCACGGTGATCACTTTGACCGCAGCGTTCGATTGAACGGTCGCGATAGCGTTACCGGCGTAGATCGGGCGCTTGAACGTGTCAGCGCTTTCGACCGAGATGATCTCGGAGATCTGGTCAACGTCCAGCTGAGCGGCAACGCGCGGCAGGATGTTTTTGCCGTTGGAAGTGGCGGCAGCCAGGATGTGGCTGTAACCAGCGCCCAGTTCGGCTACCAGCGGCGCGACGTTTTCCGGCAGTTGGTGAGCGTAGGCAGCGTTGTCGGCGACCAGCACTTTAGCCACGCCAGCGATTTTCGCAGCGGCTTCAGCCACGGCGCCAACGCCCTGGCCGGCAACCAGAACGTGGATGTCACCGCCGATTTTGGCGGCAGCAGCCACGGTATTCAGCGTGGCCGGGGCCACTACTTTGTTGTCGTGTTCAGCAATAACCAAGATAGTCATTTAGATTACCTTCGCTTCGTTTTTCAGTTTCTCGACCAGTTCAGCCACCGACTTGACCTTGATACCCGCGCTGCGTGCAGCCGGCGCTTCGACTTTCACGGTCTTGTTGGTGGAGGCGGTGGAAACGCCCAAAGCGTCCGGAGTCAGCACTTCGAGAGGCTTCTTCTTGGCTTTCATGATGTTTGGCAGGGACGCGTAGCGCGGCTCGTTCAAACGCAGGTCGGTGGTGACGATGGCCGGCAGTTTCAGGGAAACCGTCTGCGCGCCGCCGTCGATTTCGCGGGTCACGGCAACGGTGTCGCCGGACACTTCGACTTTCGAAGCGAAGGTGCCCTGACCGTAGCCGCTCAATGCAGCGAGCATCTGGCCAGTCTGGTTGTTGTCGCTGTCGATGGCTTGTTTGCCAAGGATCACCAGCTGAGGCTGCTCCTTGTCGACAACGGCTTTCAACAGCTTGGCAACGGCCAGCGACGTCAGGTCTTCGGCGGATTCGACGAGGATGGCGCGGTCAGCACCCAGAGCCAGCGCGGTGCGCAGTTGCTCTTGAGCGGTGGTCGGGCCGATGGAGACGACGACGATTTCAGTCGCAACGCCTTTCTCTTTCAGGCGCACGGCTTCTTCCACTGCGATTTCGCAGAACGGGTTCATCGACATCTTGACGTTGGCGAGGTCGACGCCGGAATTGTCCGCCTTGACGCGAACCTTGACGTTGTAATCCACAACGCGTTTGACAGCTACAAGAACCTTCATGGATTCCTCGTTACTCTCCGGTGAAAAGAAAGTCGCCTAGGCGAACCTGGCGGTTTGATGCTCATCGGCGCAAGGGCACCTCTAAAAACGCTGGCAGGTGTATCGAGTGAACCTTGCTCACGAGGCAGATGACCGTTCGTCAGTGGTGACCGACGAGTCATTCATTATCGCGGCGTGTAAACTGCGCGCCAAATCTGCGCTGCGCATCACCCTGTACTGCCATCGCCCTGTCTTTAGAGGTGCTCTTGAACCCAACAGTCAGCCTACGGCGAGCGCAAAACCGACCGTATCTTGACCGGAACGCCTATTCCGGTCAATACGGCAAAATAGCCGTTCATAAGCCGCGTGACTTTGATTTCTCTGGCTTTGAGCCAATTCAAACAAACGTTTGTATTGGACGCTAGGAGTGGTGTAGATATAATGCGCCACCCAGAGAGAAAGGTGGTCTATCGATTGTCCTGTTCTGCGCATTGCGCAGGAATTCATGGATGCGACACCAAACCTCCAATTAGAAAAAAACTGTTGAGCCTTGAGTAGGAGATAACCTGTGGAACGCGAATACATGGAATTCGACGTGGTCATCGTCGGTGCCGGCCCCGCGGGTCTTTCCGCCGCCTGCCGCTTGAAGCAGAAGGCCGCTGAAGCCGGTAAGGAAATCAGCGTCTGCGTGGTCGAAAAAGGCTCCGAAGTCGGCGCACACATCCTGTCCGGCGCGATCTTCGAACCCCGCGCCCTGAACGAATTGTTCCCGGACTGGAAAGAACTCGGCGCCCCGCTGAACACGCCGGTGACCCGCGATGACATTTTCGTCCTCAAGAACGCCGACAGCGCGCAAAAAATTCCTGACTTCTTTGTGCCCAAGACCATGCACAACGATGGCAACTACATCATCTCCCTGGGCAACCTGTGCCGCTGGCTGGCCCAGCAGGCCGAGAACCTGGGCGTAGAAATCTACCCTGGCTTCGCCGCTCAGGAAGCGCTGTTCGACGAGAACGGCGTGGTTCGCGGGATCATCACCGGTGATCTGGGCGTCGACCGCGAAGGTCATCCGAAAGAAGGCCTGTACACCCCGGGCATGGAACTGCGCGGCAAGTACACGCTGTTCGCCGAAGGCTGCCGTGGCCACATCGGCAAGCAGCTGATCAAGCGCTTCAACCTCGACAGCGAAGCAGACGCCCAGCACTACGGCATCGGCCTGAAAGAAATCTGGGAAGTCGATCCGGCCAAGCATCAGCCAGGCCTGGTGGTCCACACCGCCGGTTGGCCGATGGACATCATGGGCACCGAGAACACCGGAGGCTCGTTCCTCTATCACCTGGAAAACAACCAGGTGGTCGTCGGTCTGATCGTCGATCTCTCTTACAGCAACACTTACCTGTCGCCGTTCGACGAGTTCCAGCGCCTCAAGCATCACCCAGTGCTCAAGCAGTATCTGGAAGGCGGCAAGCGCATCAGCTACGGCGCTCGTGCCATCTGCAAAGGCGGCCTGAACTCGCTGCCGAAGATGGTGTTCAAGGGCGGTGCACTGATCGGTTGCGACCTCGGCACCCTGAACTTCGCCAAGATCAAAGGCAGCCACACTGCGATGAAGTCCGGCATGCTAGCCGCTGAATCCGTGGCCGAGGCGCTGTTCGCCGAGAAGGACGGCACTGAAGAGCTGACCACTTACGTCGACGCCTTCAAGAAGAGTTGGCTCTACGACGAACTGTTCGCCAGCCGCAACTTCGGCCCGGCGATCCACAAATTCGGCGCCATCGTCGGCGGCGGTTTCAACTGGCTCGACCAGAACATCTTCGGCGGCAAACTGCCGTTCACCTTGCACGATAACAAGCCGGACTACGCCTGCCTCAAGCTCGCGGCCGACTGCAAGAAGATCGACTACCCGAAACCCGACGGCAAGATCAGCTTCGACAAACTCAGCTCGGTGTTCATCTCGGGTACCAACCACGAAGAAGAACAGCCTTGCCACTTGAAGCTGACCGACCCGAGCATCCCGATCAGCAAGAACTTGCCGCTGTACGATGAGCCGGCTCAGCGTTACTGCCCGGCCGGCGTGTACGAAGTGGTGACCAAGGAAGACGGCGAGAAGCGCTTCCAGATCAACGCCCAGAACTGCGTTCACTGCAAGACCTGCGACATCAAGGACCCTGCACAGAACATCACGTGGGTGGCGCCGGAAGGTGCTGGCGGACCGACTTACCCGAACATGTAAGCCGAATGCCTGAACATCAAGGCTCCCGGAATGGGGGCCTTTTTGTTGCCCGCGATTTACTCCACACCGCAATCCCCCTGTAGGAGTGAGCCTGCTCGCGATTGCGGTGGGTCATCCAGATTAGATGTCGAATGACACACCGCAATCGCGAGCAGGCTCACTCCTACAGGGGGAACCACTACCCACTCAGGCAACGCGCTCATCCCCGGGATTGCGCTCGAAGTAGCGCTTGTACTCCCGGCTGAACTGCGAGGTGCTCTGATACCCCACCCGATGCGCCACCTGCGCCACGCCCAAACCCTCGGCGAGCAACAACTGCTGCGCCTTGAGCAAGCGCAGACGCTTCAAATACTGCACCGGCGACAACAACGTGCTGCGCTTGAAATGCTCATGAAAGGTCGACGCGCTCATGTTCGCGCAACTGGCCAGGGTTTCCACATTCAACGGCTCGGTGAAATGCCCGTGCAGATGGTTGAGCGAGGCTGCAATCCGGGCGAACTGCCCCTGCTGCTCCACCAGTGCACGCAACACATCGGCTTGCGGACCGCGCAACGCGACAAACAACAACTCCCGCAACCGAGCCTGCCCCATGATCTGGCACTCCAGCGGATCGTGCAGGCAACGCAACAGCCGCTCCACGCAACCGCGCATCGCATCGTCGAGCACCGCCGACGTCATGGACTCCAGTGTTTGTGCAGGCACCGTGCGCCCCGGCACCAGCCCCATGGCCAACACCAACTCACCGAGCAGCACCCGGTCAATGGCAATGGAAACCCCGAGCATCGGCCCGTCCGGCGCGGAAAACGTTTCACACTCAAACGGCACCGGCAAGGCCTGAATCAGGTAGTGCCCGGCGCCGTACTCCAGCGTCCGAGGCCCCAGATACGCCAGTTTGCTGCCTTGGGCGATGATCACCAGGCTCGGTTCGTAAATCTGCGGACCACGGGCCACATCGCAACTGGCCCGTAAAACCTGGACGCCCGGCAACGCCGTAGGGGCGAAACCATCGCGAGTGGTCAGGGGCTCGATCAGCGAAACCAGCGTGGCATTCGCATCAAGATGACGGGTTAACAACATGAGAGTTCTTCACAAAAAAGTCGCGGAAAAAGGGATGAAAGCATCATCGCAGGTCTGATCGCCCATTTGATCAAACGAACGCTGATGCCGGAGGAATAGGCATGACACCCGGAGGAATCGCCATGGCCGATACCCGGCACGGCGCCCAAAATGCGCCGCCTCACTTGTCATTGTTTCTGCGAGGTTCACCATGTACACCGCCATCGGATACGCCGCCCAGTCGGCCACCACTCCCCTCGCCCCCGTGAAATTTGAACGCCGCAGCCCAAGGGCCGACGACGTGGCGATCGATATTCTCTACTGCGGCGTCTGCCATTCCGACATCCATCAGGCCCGCAACGAGTGGGGCATTGCCGTTTACCCGTTGATGCCCGGCCACGAGATCGTAGGCAAAGTTACCGCGATTGGTGCGAACGTCACCCAACATAAAGTCGGCGATCTGGTGGGTGTGGGCTGCATGGTCGATTCGTGCCGCAGCTGCGAAGCCTGCCAGTCCAACCTCGAGCAATACTGCCTCGAAGGTCCGACCATGACTTACGCCACCCCGGACCGGGTCGATGGCAGCAACACCATGGGCGGCTATTCCGACAGCATTGTGGTCAGCGAACACTTCGTCGTGCGCATCCCGGAGAAGCTCGACCTGGCCAGCGCCGCGCCGATCCTCTGTGCCGGCATCACCACTTACTCGCCGCTAAAACACTACGGCGTGAAGGCCGGCGACAAGGTCGGGATTCTCGGCATGGGTGGCCTCGGCCACATGGGCATCAAGTTCGCCAAGGCAATGGGCGCGGAAGTCACGCTGTTCACCCGCTCGGCGAGCAAGGCTGAAGAAGGTCGTCGTCAAGGGGCGGACCACGTGATCGTGTCCACCGATGCCGAACAGATGAAGGCCGCGGCGGGACATTTCGACTTCCTGCTGGACACTATTCCGGTGCAGCACGACCTCAATCCCTACCTCGACACCCTGCGTTTCGACGGCGTGCACATTCTGGTCGGGCTGATCGAACCGGTCGATCCACCGGTCCACGCCGGCAACCTGGTGATGAGCCGTCGCGTGCTGGCCGGCTCGCTGATCGGTGGCATTGCCGAAACCCAGGAAGTGCTGGATTTCTGCGCCGAGCACAACATCACCTGCGACATCGAAATGCTCGACATCCGCCAGATCAACGAGGCTTACGCCCGCATGATCGCCGGTGACGTGAAATACCGCTTCGTCATCGATATGGCGACGTTGAAGCTCTAAACCTTCGCGCCAAGTTCTGCCGAGAGCCGAGCTGTGACCCCTTTGATCAGGGGAATCAGCTCGGCCATTTTTTCCAGCGGCATGTACGGCACAGTGCTGGCGATGCTGATGGCGGCAACGATGCGTTTGCTGGCATCACGGATCGGCGCAGCCACACAGCGGATCGACGGTTCGTTGTCTTCCAGATCGAAGGCATAACCGCCGGCCACGTACTCGATCATGCGCTGCTGAAACTGCGCCCAGGATTGCTCGGGGTGCTGCGGCCAGAACAGATTTTTCCCACCTACTGGCAGGCTGACTTCGTACAGCCGCTGCCATTCTTCCTGCGAGTCATCCAGCATCAAGGCTTTGCCGATCCCGGTGCGCGCCAACGGCATGCGATGGCCGACCCGCGAGCGCATTTCCGGGCCATTGCGCCCCGGATTCTTGTGCAGGTACAGCACCTCGTCGCCTTCACGAATCGCCAGGTGAATGGTGTCGCCGGTCAACGCGGACAACTCGTCCAGATACGGTCCGGCCAGGGTCACGAGCGGCAACTCTTCACGCGCCTGGAAACCCAGCTCGATCAGCTTCGGCCCCAGCAGGTAACCGACTTGCGGCACCACGCGCAGATAACGCTCGTCCACCAGGCAACTGGCCAGACGATGGGTGGTGCTGCGCGTGGTGCCGATCAGCCGGGCGATTTCCTTGAGATCGCGGGCGCCACTGGCCACCGCCTGAACCACTCCCAGACCACGAAGCAGTGTCTGGGTGCCGGTCGGTGCGGCGTCCTTGGCGATTTTTGGGGCGTCTTCCTGCATATTCAGCCTTTACCGTTGAGCGAGTGAACGGGCGGCATTATGGTCGCCCGATGGCTACCACTACAACTTGATACGCTCGACCTTGCCGACCAGCAAGATGTAGGAAAGCGCGCCAATCAATGCAAGAACCGAGATGTAGGTGATCGCCGGAGCAAATGAATCACCGGTCGCCAGGAAACCGATGACAATCGGCGTGGTAATCGCCGACAGGTTGCCGATGAAGTTAAACACCCCACCAGTCAATCCGAGCAACCGTGCCGGGGCGAGGGTTGAGACCAGCGACCAGGTGATCGAAGCCAGCCCGTTACCGAAGAACGCCAACGCCAGGAACGCAATCACCAGCGGTGTCGATTCAACGAAGTTGGCGCCGATGATCGACGTGGAAATCAGCAAGCCGCCAATGATTGGCAATTTGCGCGCGAAGCCCACCGTGTAGCCGCGACGGATCAGGAAATCGGAGAAGAACCCGGAACACAGCACGCCGATAAAGGCGGCGAGAAACGGCAGCGATGCCAACAGGCCGGACTTGATGAAGTCCATGCCGCGGTATTTCACCAGGTAGGTCGGGAACCACGTCAGGAAAAACCACAACGTCGAGTTGAGGCAAAACTGACCGAGGTAGATGCCCCACAATTTGCGTTTGGTCAGGACGATGCCGAGGTCGGTCCAGCTAAATTTCGCCTTGACCTTGGCTTGTTCGGCCTGGATATCCACCAGCCCTCCACCTTCTCGGATCAGCTCGATTTCGGCGTCGTTGGCGCCCTTGAAATCCCGTGGCTCGCGATACACCGCGTACCAGATCACCGCCCAGAGAATACCGACCGCACCGGTGCTGACAAACACCATGTGCCAGCCAAACTCATGCTGCAGCCAGGCGAGCACCGGCGTCAGGAACGCCAGCCCGACGAACTGCCCGGAGGTATAAAAACCGATGGCCGTGGCGCGTTCGCGCTCGGGGAACCAAGTGGTGACCACCCGGCTGTTGATCGGATACGCCGGTGCTTCCAGGGCGCCGACCGCCATGCGCAAGACGAACAGCGCAATGAAACTGCCGGCGAAACCGAGCATCACTGTGGCGATCGACCACAGCAGCAAGGCAATGCTGTAAAGGATGCGCGGCGGCACTCGATCCACCAGCCAGCCACCGGGGATTTGCATGGCAGCATAGGTCCAGCCGAACGCCGAGAAAATCAGCCCGACGTGGATCGGGTCGATACCCAGTTCGGTGGTCAGCGCGGGGGCGGCGATGGATAGGTTGCTGCGGTCCAGGTAGTTGATCACCACGGTGATGAACAGCAGGACCATGATGAAAAATCGCTTGCGACTCGGCGTCACCAACGACGCTTGCCCGGTGAGGGTTTGCGGTTGCATGGGGAGTGCCTCTTCTTATGTTTATTGAGGTCAATGTGAAATCGGGGGTTGCCGCATATCCCCCGTCCATGGAGATCAAACTGTGGGAGCCAGCCTGCTGGCGATAGCGGTGTGTCAGTCACCACAAATGCTGGAGGTGCCGACCAAATCGCCAGCAGGCTGGCTCCCACAGGGATTTGCGGTGGCTCAGGGAGAAATCACCACTCAGCAAAACTGCCATCGGCATGGCGCCAGATCGGGTTGCGCCAGCGGTGGCCGACAGCGGCGCGTTCGATCACGTATTCCTCGTTGATCTCGATGCCCAGGCCCGGGCCGTTCGGGATCTTCACGAAGCCTTTGTCGTAGTCGAACACCCGCGGATCTTTCACGTAATCGAGCAGGTCGTTGCTCTCGTTGTAATGGATACCCAGGCTCTGCTCCTGGATGAACGCGTTGTAGCAAACCGCGTCCAGTTGCAGGCACGCCGCCAGGGCAATCGGGCCCAACGGGCAATGCAGCGCCAGCGCCACGTCGTAGGCTTCAGCCATGTTGGCGATCTTGCGGGTTTCGGTGATGCCACCGGCGTGGGACGCGTCCGGCTGGATGATGTCGACATAACCTTCGCTGAGCACACGCTTGAAATCCCAGCGCGAAAACAAGCGCTCGCCAAGGGCAATCGGGGTGCTGGTCAGCGGTGCCAGTTCCTTCAGCGCTTCGTAGTTTTCGCTGAGCACCGGCTCTTCGATGAACATCAGTTTGTACGGATCGAGTTCCTTCATCAGCACTTTGGCCATGGGCTTGTGCACCCGGCCATGGAAGTCCACACCGATGCCGACATTCGGGCCAACCGCGTCACGCACGGCGGCGACGTTGGCCAAGGCGAGGTCGACTTTCTCGAAGGAATCGAGAAATTGCAGCTCCTCGGTGCCGTTCATTTTCACCGCGGTGAAACCACGCTCGACTGCTTCTTTCGCCGCGCGAGCGGTGTCCGCCGGGCGGTCGCCACCGATCCACGAATACACGCGAATCTTGTCGCGCACCTGGCCGCCCAGCAAGTCGCTGACCGACACACCCAGAGCCTTGCCCTTGATGTCCCACAACGCCTGATCGATACCGGCCAGTGCGCTCATGTGGATCGCGCCGCCCCGGTAGAAGCCGCCACGGTAGAGCACGGTCCAGATGTCTTCGATGTTGCGTGGGTCTTTGCCGATCAGGTAGTCGGACAATTCTTCAACGGCCGCCGCCACGGTGTGAGCGCGGCCTTCGACCACGGGCTCGCCCCAGCCGGTCACGCCTTCGTCGGTTTCAACCTTGAGGAAGCACCAGCGCGGCGGAACGATGAAGGTGGTGAGTTTGGTGATTTTCATCTTGTGCTCTCTTTTTATAAGTACAGCTCTTATAGATGCAGCGCGCTCGGCGCCAAAAAGTCTTAACGCAGAGCGTTCCATGCAGCGACATAGGCCTTGGCGTTTACTGCCACTTCCTCAGGCGTCATGCCCGGTTTGAACAACCCGGAACCGAGGCCGAAGCCTTTGACGCCAGCGTCGATAAACACCTGCATGTTGTCCGGCGTGATCCCGCCGACCGGCGCCAGAATCGTTCCCGCAGGCAATACCGCGAGCCAGGCTTTGACGACTGCCGGCCCCATCTGCTCGGCGGGGAACATCTTCAGCACGTCTGCCCCTTCGGCCAGTGCGGCAAAGGCTTCGGTCGGTGTGGCAACGCCCGGCGACAGAAACAGTCCCGCCGCTTTTGCTGCCCGCAACACCTTGGCATCACTGTGCGGCATGACGATCACCTGACCGCCCGCCGCTTTCACTTGCTCGACCTGTTCCGGTGTCAGCACCGTACCGGCGCCAATCAGGCAATCGGCAGGCAAGGTGTTGCGCAGGATGCGGATACTGTCGTAGGGCTCAGGGGAATTGAGCGGCACTTCGATGACGCGAAATCCAGCGGCATAAAGGACTTCGCCAATGGCGGCCGCTTCTTGCGGGCGCAGGCCTCGCAGGATCGCGATCAGACCGTTTTGCGCCAGTGCTTGCTTGAGCATGTCAGACCTCCAGTCAGGTTTAACGGGATGGGTGTGCGACGATCAGTCCGGCGGCGACCGCCAATTGCCACAACCCGCGTTCGGTGGCTTGTTCGGCCAGGGTCACACGGGCAAAACCGCAGGCGTCGAGGGCCCGGCTGTAGCGGGCACAGAGTTGGGAATTACCAATGAGGATGATTGAAGGCAGGTGAACACTGTTGCGTCGGCTTCGCTGAACGTTGGCCAGCGCCGACAGCTCATGGCCGATCAGCAGGCCGGACAAATAATCCGGTTGGGCCGTGGCGCTGAGCTCACCGGTCAGCCCCAGGCTGCGGGCGCTGAACAACGTCGACAACGGACCGATCTCGCCCTCCGCCGACAGCGCCACTTGCACGCCGCGATCAAACGCCTCGCCATCAAACGACGCGCCCTTTTGCTGGGTGCGCCCGAGAATGCTGTGTTCACTGAGCACGGCGAAGATCTCGCCGGTCATGAAGGTGTCGAAATGCACAATGCAACCGTCGGCCACTTCCACCCATTTCGAATGACTGCCTGGCAGGCCGATCAACAGGTCCGCGCCCTGCTCGACCGGCAGATTCTGCAGGACACCCAGCACCTGGGTTTCTTCGCCGCGCATCACGTTCGGCAAGCGCGAACGCTGGATCACCCCCGGAACGATGTGCACATCAACACCGCGAAGACTGCGAATGGTTTGTAGGGAAGTTCCGAGATTGGCGACGTTTGCCGGCGTGTCGCAGTAAGCCGCTTCGCGCCAGCCCTGGGCACTGCCGACCATGCCACAGGCAATCACCGGCAAATCCGGCTGCGCGTCGAGCCAGTCACCGCACGCTTCATCGAAGGCCAGTTCAAAACCGTCGGCGCATGCCTGGCCGTTGATGATTCGCGGCGTCCGGGGCAGCTGCATGATCCCGGACGACAGCGAACGCTGTTCCAGCACCTGGCCATCCGCGGCGAGTTTGTAAGCACGTAATGAGGTCGTCCCCCAATCGAGCGCGATCAATTGCGCCAGCATCGCTTCACCTGTTTTGTTTATTGGCAGTGAGTGAGCTGGACTATAAACCCGGACGCGGACAAATCTCAATATATAAATAACACTCCCATATATTGGGATGATGACAAAAAAAATATCGCAGGCTCCGACGACTCCTTCCTATCGAGGCAGGAGTCGCCGAAGGACTGCGATACTTAGCAGGCCTTGCTGGAGATCAATTACCCTCGGCAAACTCGCGCAACACCTTCCCATCCATCCGATACCGGACCCATTCTTCCTGCGGCTGCGCCCCCAGCGACTTATAAAATTCGATCGCCGGTTTGTTCCAGTCCAGCACGCTCCACTCGAAGCGCCCGCAGTCATTGGCGCAGGCGATTTTGGCGAGGTGGCGCAGCAAGGTTTTACCGGCGCCGCCACCGCGTTGCTGGGGGGTGATGTAGAGGTCTTCGAGGTACAGGCAATTGCTGCCGAGCCAGGTGGAATAGCTGAAGAAGAACACCGCGAAGCCGATTGGCAAGCCGTCGCGCAGGCAGATCAGGCCGTGGGCGGTGGCACCTTCGCTGAACAGGCTGCGCTCGATGTCGGCGACGCTGGCGATGACTTCGTGACGGGCACGTTCGTAATCGGCCAGTTCAGTGATGAACCCGAGGATTTGCGGTGCATCGCTGGGGGTCGCCGGGCGGATCTCGATCGTCATGGACGGGCCTTTGTCGAAAGTTTAAAACGCCATACTAAGTCGGCGCGCCACGCTCGTCACACTGGAAATGCAAAGCTGATCCATGGAGCATGTGTAGCAGCTGGCGAAGCCTGCGTTCGGCTGCGCAGCAGTCGTTAAATCAGACGGCGCGGTGTTACAGGCAAACCGCGTGTTCAAGTTTGACGACTGCTGCGCAGCCGAACGCAGGCTTCGCCAGCTGCTACAGGGTGCGTTGCTGACAAGAACGTTTTTCACTTAACAGGATGTTTATGAACATTGATGCTTTCGCGCCGCTGCAAATTCTCGCAGCGCAACTGCTACCCCACGCACTGGAACCCTCGGAAGACGGCGCCCACGATTTGTCCCATCTGCAACGGG
Organism: Pseudomonas sp. LBUM1663; assembly: GCF_059695905.1. Classification (NCBI taxonomy): domain Bacteria; kingdom Pseudomonadati; phylum Pseudomonadota; class Gammaproteobacteria; order Pseudomonadales; family Pseudomonadaceae; genus Pseudomonas; species Pseudomonas sp. LBUM1663. The sequence continues at coordinate 4,796,512 of NZ_CP166792.1, forward strand.
TGTGGCACAACGTGCGCACGCTTCATGCTGAAGAAGGCGGCGATCTCGAAGTGCTGCTGGCAGCGGTGCTTTTGCATGATTGCGTGGCCGTTGAAAAGAACTCTGCGCTACGCTCACAGGCTTCACGACTGGCAGCCGAGAAAGCATCTGCCGTGCTGACCGACATGGATTGGCCAAGTGCAAAAATCAGCGCAGTCGCCCACGCCATCGAAGCCCACAGCTTTTCCGCCAACATCACCCCGACCTCGCTCGAAGCCAAAATCATGCAGGACGCCGACCGCCTCGACTCCCTCGGCATGCTCGGCGTAGCGCGCACGTTCTATATCGCCGGACGCATGGGCAGCGCGCTGTACGACCCGCAAGACCCGGAAGCGACAGCGCGGGACTACGATGACAAACGTTTTTGCCTCGATCATTTCCAGACCAAGCTGTTGCACTTGGCGGACGGTTTCCAGACGATTACCGGTCAGCGGCTGGCGCGCGTCAGGCATGAGCGCTTGAAGGATTTTATGACGCTGTTCAAGGAAGAAATCGGCATCCCCTGACCGCATTACTCCGGCCCGCGCTAACCCTGGCATCGATAACCTCGGACCTAACAATGTCGAGGTGCATGGTAGATAGAGGGTCAGCGTCTTTTATCGGGTCAAGGAACCGCGTCATGTCTACCGCTACGCCCCACGTCTCAAGCAGATTGTTCGGCCTGTTTTGCCTCGCCAGTTATTTGCTGTCGCTGTCCTACGGCTCGACGTTTCTGTTGTCGCTGTTGATCGGTTCACGGGGCGGTAACGAACACGATGCCGGCAGTGTGATTTCAGCGGCGATGCTCAGTACGTTTGCGGCGGTAATTGTCTCCGGGCACCTGTCGGATTTGCTCGGCGCGGCGCGTTCGATTGCGCTGTTCGGCGTGTTGTTGGTGGCGGCCAGCCTGGGCTTCGCGCTGACGCCGGGGTTCGGCAATCTGTTGCTGTTTTACGGACTGCTGCTGGGGCTGGGCTGGGGGGTGTTTTACACCTTGGGGCCGATAATCGTGGCGAGCCTGGTGATGCCCGCGCAACGCGCGAAATACTTTGCGCTGCTGTCGGGCAGCATGATGACCGGGATCGGCAGCGGGCCGCTGTTGGGCCGCGCGGCCAGTGCCCTCGGTTACCCCGTCACCGCCGCCTTTTACCTCGCCGCGTTGGCCAGCCTGATGGGTGTGTTGCTGTTTTGGCGGCTGCATTCGCAACTGAAAAAAACGCCCTCGCCTGCCGCCGCGGTCGCACGCATTTCCTGGCGTGCGACGACTCAGGTGCTGTCGTCCAGAGCAGTGTTTCCGATCATCATGGTCGGCCTCGGCGGGTGCGTATTCGGCGGCCTGTCGAGCTTTCAAACCAGTTACGCAGCGTCTCGCTCGCTGGACTACTCTCTGTTCTTTTTCGGCTTCATGGGCGCGGCGATCAGCAGCCGGATGTTGATCGCCGGGGTCGTGGTCAAGCGCGATCCGTTGCGCGCTTCGTGCCTGCTGTCGGGCGTGATGATGGGCTCAATTGTGTTGTTCGGCTTCGTGGTCGACAGCGGGGTCAGCTACGTGCTGGCGGCGATGATGCTCGGGGTCGGTTACGGGCTGACGTACTCGGTGATCAATGGCCTGGCGGCGAACGAAACGCCGCACGGCACCACTTCGCAATCGTTGTTGCTGTTCAGCCTGTCGTACTTCATCGGTGTATTCGGCTTTCCGTTGCTGGCCGGGAAGATCATCGTCGAACACGGAATAACGACACTTCTACTCACAGTTCTCGTCGTAGGGCTGTTGAACTGGCTGATCACCGTGGGCCGCCTGATCTGGCGTCGGGTCGACAGCAGCAAATCGTTGCAACAGGCCTGAACCGTTCGTCGTTCATCAGGCACCAATCCAAATCGAGGGCGGACCAACATCAGGTAAGGACTCTAATTGAATGGAGACGACACCATGATCACGTCCCGCTTCACTGCCCTCGCTCTCGCCACGCTGCTGTCCTCTGCCGCTTTCGCGGCGACCACCGCCACCGGCACCGGCCCGACCAACCCGGTCGAAGGTCAAAAAAACCCGACCACCCAAGGCTCGCCCGGCATGAACACCAACGGCACGGGTGTCGACAGCAGCCTGCCTCCGTCCACGGGCACCGACCCACGGATTCAGGGCAACGACGCGGGCCGTCAAGGTGGAATGAACACGCCGGACACCCAGACACCCGATAACGCCGGCGCCGGCATGGGCTCGAAAACCACCACCGGTGGCTCGGGTTCCGAAGGCGGCGCCAGCCAATAGTTCGCCCACGCGAGTTGTACCTATCCACATCCATGAAGAGGTAACCATGAACGTCGATAACAACCTTGAGAAAGAAGTCCTGACCCGTCTGCTGCACGCCCATCCAAATGGCTTGGGCAAGGAGGTCCTGGACAATTACCGGGGGGAGAAAGTCGTGGCCAGTACCCTCGCCACGCTGCAGGATCGCGGGCTGATTCAGCACGGGCATGTGACCTGCAACGAGGCCGGCGAACACTCGCTGCAACTGCCGATCAAACTCAGCGCCGCAGGGGTTGAGGCGGCGCGCAAGCTGGACGTTTAGCCAGATGAATCAGGTCGCAGTCGTGCGCGGCTGCGACCGTTTGAGCGACTCTACAAGTAGCAGGAGAAATTCCATGCCTCGTGGAAGCAAAGACAAATACACCGTCGAGCAGAAGCGCAAGGCTGGATAAATCCAGGATCTCTGGTGAATTTATGGGCCCCTTCGCGGGCAAGCCCGCTCCCACACTGGACTTTCGAACGACACAAATCCCCTGTGGGAGCGAGCCTGCTCGCGATGGCGATAGGTCAGGCGCCTAAAATTTTGCGGATTAACGCATCCACCTCGGCAATCCCAGGCGAAGTCGCCGGCCCCCACCGAGTGACCGCCAGCGCCGCAGCCGCATTCGCCCGCCGCGCCGCTTCACCCGGCGACAACCCTCGCGCCAACCCGGCCAGAAACACCCCGGAATGGGCATCCCCGGCACCATTGCTGTCTATGGCCTCAACCTTGAAACCGGGCACATGTTCTCGGTCACCGCGCTGACTGATCCAGCACCCTTGCGGCCCATCGCGCACCACCATCAGCACCTCGGCCGGCAGGTGATCGGTCAGCCTGTCCAGCGCCTCGGCAATGTCCGACGCCCCGGTAAACCGCAGCGCCTCGACACTGTTGCTGGTCCACAGATCAATGCGCGGCAACAGAGCCTGCATCAATGGCGCGTCCGGCGAGTCCACCAACGGACCGGGATCGAACACCACGCTGATCGCTTCCGGCAAACCCAGCACCCAGTCCACCAGCGCCTGGGCCTTGCCGACATGCAGCAGACTGTAGCCGCTGACGTAAACGTAGTCGCCCGCCACCGCCGGCACGTTTGCCAGGTCCTCGACAGTCAATTCGCCCTCGGCGCCGATGTAGGAAATGAAACTGCGCTCGGCCGAGGCATCGGTCACCGCAACGCACA